>NZ_CP064688.1:0-4800000 GCF_023100925.1 Bradyrhizobium sp. 40 | reverse complement strand
CAATCCATCAGTCCGCGGGTGTAATGATGACGGGGTGCGCCGAACAGCGCATCGACTGCCGCAGTTTCCACAATCCGGCCGGCGTACATGACAGCAACGCGATCGGCGAGCTGCGCAATGACCCCCATGTCGTGGGTGATGAACAATATCGCCATATCGAGCCGATTGCAGAGCTCGCGCAAGAGCCCGAGAATCTGAACCTGTATGGTGACGTCCAGCGCGGTGGTCGGTTCATCGGCGACCAGCACCTGTGGCCTGCAGGCCAGCGCAATCGCGATCATGACCCGCTGGCGTTGGCCTCCGGACAACTGGTGTGGATACGCGGACAGCTGCATTTTGGGGTCGGGCATGCGGACCAGTTCGAGCAGCTCGCGAGCGCGGACGAGCGCCGCCGCGCCCGAAATTCCCTCATGTACGCGTACGGCTTCGGCGATCTGATCGCCGATCCGACGAACCGGGTTGAGTGAGGTCATCGGCTCCTGAAAGATCATTGCCATGCGGCCGTGGCCGGCTTCGACACGTTGCCAGGGCTGCAGCTGCGTTACGTCGCAGCCCTCCAACAGGACCCGCCCGGCCCGGACCCGGGGACCGGGCTGCGGCAGCAATCCCATGACTGCAAGCGAGGTCATGCTCTTTCCACAACCGGACTCGCCGACGAGACCGAGGATCTCGCCCTTGGCCAATCCGAAGGACACGCCCGCGACGATGTCGACCGGCGCGGTTTCCGTCCCCACTGACACCGTAAGGTCGCAAACTGTCAGCACGGCCTAACCCTTCTCACCGAAGACTTGACGGAACCGCGGATCGAGTCGATCGCGCAATGCATCGCCGACCAGGTTCAGAGAAAATGCGGTCGCCACGATCATCATGCCCGGGAAGAAGAGCAGCCACGGAGCGCGCGTGATGAAAGTCCGCGATTCCGCCAGCATATTGCCCCAGCTCGGAATGTCCGGCGGGGCGCCGAGGCCCAGGAAGTCGAGTGAAGCCGCGCCGAGCTGCGCGAACGCGAAGACGAAGCTGGCCTGCACGAGAAGTGGTGAGACCAGGTTCGGCAAGATGTGCCGAGTGATGAGCCACGCCGCTCCGGCGCCCATGCTGCGAGACGCCTCGACGTAGGTTTCCGCGCGCAAGCGCAGTGTCAGTCCATAGACGATGCGGGTCGTCGTCGTCATGTAGCCGATCCCGATGGCCAGAATGACGGTGGCCACACTCGGGCTCAAGATGACAATCAGGCCGAGTGCGAGAAGCAGAGTCGGGAAAGCCATCAGCACGTCGACTATGCGCATCAGCAGGTGCCCCAGCCGCGGGAACAGAGCGGAAAGTACGCCGGCCGGAACGCCGGTCGCGAGAGCGAAGACGACCACGCCGGAGCCGATCAGAAGTGCCATGCGTGCTGAATGAATGGTGCGCGACAGGGTATCCCGGCCGAATTGGTCGGTGCCGAACCAGTGGGTCACGTTCGGGGGCGTCAGGCGGATCAGGGGATCGATGGCATACGGATCGTAAGGCGACAGCCAGGGTGCGAATACGGCGGCGAGCACAGTCGCCAGAAGAACCCCGAGCCCGGCCAGCGCGATCGGGCGGGCGACAAACGGCTTGAGCCACAATGTCACGCTGTTGCTGCTCATTGAAGTTCAACCCGCGGATCGAGCAGACGATAGCTCAGATCGACGATCAGATTGATCAGGAGATAAACCACCACGATGACCAGGATGACGCCCTGGATCACAGGGTAGTCTCGGCGAAGGATCGACTGAACGACAAGGCGGCCGATGCCGGGCAGGGCAAACACGGTTTCGGTCACCACCGCTTCGGACAGCAGCGCGGCGAAGGTGAAGCCGAATGCCGACACGACCGCCAGGAGTGCATTACGCCAGATGTGGCGGCGCACGACCTGCCACGGCCGGATTCCCTTTGCACGGGCCGTGCGTACATAGTCCTCCCGGGAGACGTCGAGCATGCTGGCGCGCGTCAGCCGCAGGATCAAAGCGGCATTCGGAGCCGCAAGCGCCAGGCTTGGGAGGACGAGATAGCGGAGATTGAGGACACCACCTTCGAAGATCGACGGATAGCCGGAGCTCGGAAACCAACCAAGCCAGGCCGCAAAGATTAGGATCAGATAGAGCCCGACCCAGAACGTGGGTATCGAGGCCATCAGCATCGCCCCGCCGGACAATCCCTGATCGAGCCACGTGCCGTGCCGGACCGCCGCAATCATGCCGATCGGCACCCCGATGACCGCAACCCAGATCATCGTCATGGTGGCGAGCAAAGTGCTGGTCTCGGCGCCATCGGCAATTACCGACAGCACGGGCGCCTGGAAGAAGATCGACCGCCCGAGGTCGCCCTCGAGCACATGGCCGGCCCAAGTGAGATATTGCAGGATAATCGGTTGGTCGAGACCGAGCTGGTGTCGCAAGGCGTCGATCTGGTCGGGGGTCGCGGTGTCACCGAGCAGAACATAAATCGGGTCACCCGGCACGATATGGATGAACGCGAAGATGATGATGGACGCTGCCAGCAGCGTCACCGCCGTCGTTGCTGCGCGCTTGAATGCGTAAGACCACATGTGATTGAGCGCCTGGTCAGCTGCAACGATGCGCGCCGGCGCCGGCGCTCGACAGTCTTCGCGGCCTCATTGCCCGTCCTTATTTCGTGGACACATTCCAGAACACGGGGCCGTTTGGGTTGAGCCCCTTGAGCTTGGGAGAAGCAATGTCATAGGTGTAGGCATCGCCTACTTTCATCACCGGTACCTGCTCATAGATCAGCGACTGGATCTTGCCCCAAGTCGACTTGCGCGCGGCTGGATCGGTCGTGTTGATCAACTCAGCTCTAAGTGAGCCGATCTCGGGGCTGTCCCACCAGCCGGGATAGCTCGCATTCAAGAACGTGAGCAGCAGCGGGTCGGGCGCGAAGGAATGGTGGGTGACGAAGATGTCCCATTGTTCCGGCTGGCCGCGCATCTTCAGAAGGGTCGCCCAATCGACGACCATCATCTGAACATTGATCCCGGCGTCGGCCAGCTGGCGGGTGAAGACGGAGGCTTCGTCATAGTGTGCCTGGTAGTTCGTCGAGACCAGCAGGCGGATCGGCGTCCCCGTGTAGTCCGCCTCCTTTGCGAGCTCCTTGGCCTTCTTCGGGTCGTGCGCACTGTAATTGGAGACGCCTTCGCTCGAGTACCAGGGTGTGCCGTTTGGAAAGATCGATCCTTCGGCAGTCCATAGGTCCTTGGGACCGAAGGCGACGCGCAGCGCCTGCGACTTATCCAGCGCGGTCTGGATAGCGCGACGGAGCTTGTAATTGTCCTTCAGGATTCCCTGCTTCGAGTTCATGAAGAACAGGCCGAAGATCGGCGCGTTGGTACGCTGCACCTGAACCGATGGATCTTTGCTCAGGGACTCGTACAGATCACCGGAGATCATTTCCGCATAGTCGTAGTCGCCCGCCTGCACGCCGCTCACGCGCGTTCCGACGTCAGGCACCGGAATGAACCGGATCTTGTCGAAGCTCGCAACGCGGGCGCCGGCGAAGCCGTCACCCTTTTCCTTCACCGGCTTGTAGCCGTCGAACCTCTCCACCTCGACATAGCGGTTCGGCCGCCACTCCACGAACTTGTAAGGCCCGGTGCCGATATAGTCCTTTTGCTCGATCGGCCGGTTCCCCGCTTTGGCGGCTATGTCTTCCGGATAGATCGCAAGACCGCCATTGACGTCCGCAATGAGAGCCTTCCAGGCGCCGTTCGGCGCGGACAATTTCAGGGTGACTTCATACTGTCCGGTGGCCTCGACCGACGTAGCCGCCGCCATCAGGAGCTTGCCGCGGGCACCGAAACTGCCCCATCGCGTCATCGAGGCGGCCACGTCCTTGGCGGTCATCTCCTTGCCGTTGTGGAAGAGGACACCTTCGCGGAGCTTGATGACGATGGTCCGACCGCCGTCTTCCGTGCGATCGCTCTCGGCCAGCAGCGGACGCGGCGTATAGGTCGAATCCAGCGCATACAGGGTCTCGAAGATGTGGCGGCCGATGACCGATGCGACGTCGGCTGTCGTCAGCATGACATCGAGCGGCGGCGGTTCTCCGATGGTGGCTTCGCGCAGCAGCGTGGCGGCATTGGCCTGTGCAAGCAAGAATGACGCGGTGGCCAGCCCCACGACGCCACGCATCAAGACACTTGGACCGTATCTCATGATCGCCCTCCCGCCTTGCTGACCGCCTGCTTCCCGGTGCAGGGGATGTGCCTTTCAGCTGTTGAGCTGATGGCACGCTATTGCTTGTTTGAAAGTTACATACACAATTTGGCAATTATCAAGCGGAAAATGCTGTTATTGATGGGGCATGTCGATATACGTTTGGTCGATGCTGAAGATTTCTTACGGCAGCTTTAGTGCCAAGGGCGCAGGTGGATCTGACCTGGGGAAGGGCAGGCAATGGCGCGTGCAAAGCGAAATCATCCGGCGAGAGCCGTTGGTGCAGCGATCTCGAAGCCGCCGGGCGACGACAATGTCGTGGCCGGCGACATCATCTCCCTCATCAGGCAGAGCGCTCCAAGCCTCAGCCCGTCGGAGCAGCGCGTTGCCACGGTGCTGCTGGCCGATATGGAATTTGCCGTTCACGCCAGCAATTCCGAGTTGGCCCGTCGGGCGCGCGTCAGCGAGCCGACGGTAACCCGGTTCAGCCGCTCCGTCGGTTGCCGGGGCGTCCGCGATCTCAAGGTGAGGCTGGCTCAAGCAATGGCGGTTGGGCGGATTTACGTTGAGCCTCCCCCGCATCTCGGGACCGATCTGGCACGCCCCGCGCTCTGGCGGTCGGTGTTTCAGGAAATTCGTCGTGCAATTGCCGCTGCCGAGGAGGGACTTCGCAAGGACGACATCGAGAGGGCTGCCGAAGCGATCTCCCGCTGTTCGAAGCTTGCTGCGTTCGGGGTGGGGGGCGGTTCCACTCTTGCGGCGGCGGAAGTTCAGAACCGGTTCTTTCGTCTTGGGATCGCCGTCTCGCATGCCTCCGATCCGAGCTTGATGCGCATGATCGCCGCGACTTTCGGGCGGGATGACGTCGTCGTTGCCATCTCGACCACCGGTGCGGCGAACGAAGTGATCGAGGCAGCCACTATCGCCAAGCAATACGGCGCCTTGGTCGTCGCAATCACCAAGCCGCAAAGCAGGCTGGCTTCAATCGCCGATATTGCGCTTGGCGTGCACGTGCCCGAAGCGCCAGACGCGCTTAAGCCGACGGCGTCGCGCTATGCATTTCTCGCCACCATCGATCTGCTCGCAGCGTCAACCGCCTATTGCAAGCCGCTCGAAGCCCAGGCACGCATGCGGCGGATTAAGTACGAGTTGCTGAAGGGGAGCGACGGGGACGCCAAAGGGCCGCTGGGAGACTGAAAAATCTAAGGTGGCCAACGAGGATTTGGTCGGTACATCGCCGCTCGCACGTGGCAACGCCAATCGCGCTCCGAAACCTGATCCGCACATCCTGCCGAAAAAAAATTATCTGGCAGGATGCGATGTGCGGAGCCGGCAACGAGGGCTGTCAGCGGCAGACGTAGCTGCCATTGACCAGAACGCGGACACATGCCGTGCCGACAGCGGCTGCACCGACTGCCGCGCCGCCGACGACCGCGCGCCTGGTGGTGCGCCGTGCTACGCCGGCGACTGATACGGGCGTCAAGGGCCGCCCGACTCGTGCTTCAGCCCGGCCGAGCGAGAGCGAAAGGCCTTCCTCCGCCGACCAGTCGATCGAGCCGGACACTCCGAGGGCGACCACGGCAACCGCGAGTGATAGCTTTGTGACCAAACCACGCTTCATGATAGTCTCCGCCTGTGAGAGTGAATTTGGATCGCTCCACGGACTGGCGCTCGGACCATTGATCAAGATCAAGGAACCGTCGAAATCGTGAAGCTGTTAAGCGAAAGCGAAACACCAGAACGATTCAGTCGGGTTCGGGTACATGCGTCACCCTTTTCGCCGCTTTTTTACTTCTGTATGCAGAGCGGCCTCAGTTTCTCGTCGCTGCTGCGCGCTTTCGCGTATTCCATCAGCGCCGTCCGGGCTGCTTCGCAACGCTCTGCGCTTGAAATTCTTGTGTCGATATGACGGCGCCATTCGCGACGTCAAGCCAGCCGATGACGACCAGAACATAGGTCATGGTATCCTCCCCTCAGCCGTCACCTCCTAAGCGCAGATTAGCGCGAGAGGCGGCTTAATGAGCGCCGCCCATCGCGCCATCATAAAGCTCTATTGGCACACGTACATGATGCCTTCGCCGCCCTTCACCAACGAGCCTGGGACGCAACCGATGCCGTTGCGCGCCGCATAGTCGGTCCAGCCGCTATAGCCGTAGCTCCACGGTCCGGTAAAATAATAGGCTCGCACCGCGTACCAGGGCAGACCGTCATTCGTGTAGTAGTGACCGCGATAATAGGGAGTGACGTATAATCGCGTCGCCGCTTGCGCCTTGTCGACCTGCAGCGAAATTCCGCCTTGGTCGTTCCAGCCGATGGACAACGTCGTGCCGCATACGAGGACGGCGACGGCAGCGGCAATCTTCCTTGCGCTCGCTGAGTTCATGGACCTTCTCCAAAAATGAACTTCAACGTCATAAGACCAACGCAGCACCAGGGCCGTGGCTTGCTTTAGATCAAGGGATTCAACAAATCGCATCTGCTTCGTCTTCGATTTTACCGGGTCAAGTTCGGATCGCGTTAAGGGAATCTGGATGACGACGCTTTGACGTCGAGTGCAGCCCGCCGGGTCGCATCGGAAAGCATGCTGTCACGTGGTGCGCCGGCTCTCTCCACACTTGAGCCAAGTATGCCATCGTGCGAACGCTTCTCGCTCGAATGCGTCAGGCCGTCGGTGACAAGCTCCGAGACGGCATAACGCGTTTGGATCTGCTCTTCATCATTTCTGCCGGCGTAGGCTCGTGTTGCGCCGCGACCAATTGGTTGAAGGCGAAGAATAGCCGGGCGGTGATACCGCCTTTCCATCGGTGCTCATCAGGAAGCGCCTCGGCCGCCAGGCGTGACCAGCTTCTTGCCTCGGCCATCCAGGCCGTTTGGTTTGCCGGATCCTCGCTTGCAAGCTGCCGGCAAAGTGCTGCACGCGAGCTCAGTTCGAATTGGCTCATCATCGGCCCTTCCTGCCAGAAGCTCGATGTACGCGGTGAGAAATCTGCCTTGCCTGCTGCATCTCTGCAATTGCCCTCCCGGCCATCGTACCAAAGGGCATGTCACTGACACTGACCAAGCCGTGCGGCACTACGCGAGGCCGCGTTTGGGACAATTCAATTCGTTGATCTGGCTCAAGCGAAGCCGCGTTCGGACGCGGTGAACATTAGCCTTGCTGCAGCGTGCATGCGCTTACCGACGAAGTGCCGCCATGCCTCAGCAAGTGCTTCACCAGGGGCGCGCCGCAGCTGACGCAACGGCGGGTCGATTTAGGTGCCACGTCCATGCAGGTTGCATTGCTGCGCCAATTCTGCCGCCGTGGGCCGTTGCTTGCCAGACGGAGATCTGCGGCGGCAATGGCGCTGACGATGCCCATCTCACGATATCTGTTCTATGTCGGCGGTACGTTGCTCGCGATGCTCTTCGTTGCGGATGCCCTGGTGCCGGATCGGTCTGCCGTACGCGGTGAAGCTGCGCGCTCCGCCACCATCCGCATCCATTCCGATTGGAAATTGCCGGAGCGGGTCGTTCTCGACACGAGCCGGCCCACGATTGTCGCAACCGACATCGCCAAGGTCGAGCTTGGCGCCCTGCCGGGCGCCGACTTCCAACTGACGCGCGTTCGCGAGGCCTTTGCTCAGCTCGGACCGCTCGATGCCGAACGACCGCCAGCGCGTTCGTCGGCAAAGGCTGATGCGAAGCCGCAGCGTCAAAACAAAATTGTGAGGAGGCACATCGAAAAAAATATCCGGCTCGTCGCGCGGCCGCCGCAGTACGGTTGGTTTGGTAACCAGGTTTGGTGAGCGTCTCCGATGGTCGCATCTTCGGAGTGGGGCGCCCGCCATGATACTGTCAACGAGCGCACGTCGAGGCATTGCCCAATCAAACGTCCTCAAGATCGGGAGTAACTGACATGAGTGAAACGTTAAGGTCTGGACGGGTCGATCGTCGCGAGGCTTTTTCGTTGCTCGGATGGGCCGCTGTACTCGGATCGGCGACATCCGGCACGTTCCTGTTCGGAACAGAAGCGCCGGCGCAGACGATCGGCATGGAGCGACGCCAGGAGAGGCGGGGAGCCCGCCACGAGCGGCGTCAGGAACGGCGCACGGGGCCAGACTGAACGCCGTCAGGAAAGGCGGACAGGGCGCACGGAGCGCCGCGAAGAGCGGCGCAACTAGGACGTCACATGATCTTACCGATCTTCATTTGCCGACAGATGTCCGCTTGATTGAGATCCGGAAGCTGGCGGATGCCGCAAACCTGGTACGTCACGTTCGAGGTGCACAAGCGCGGGACCTTGCCGAAGCGGCGAAGTCCCCGGGAAACGCGCACATTCGAGAGCGAAGCCGAGGCGCGGACCTTCGCGCGAGAGAAATTCAACGAGGGATTGATCGTGTTCGCAGGCACGCTCAATCCCTTTTTGCCGCGACGGTTGATTCCCTCGAGCGACATTCCGTCCTGGATCGAGCAAGGCCGAGGCGACGAGATTACCGGCCCCGATGCCAAGCGCGACCCGGAGAAATAGGCGGGCCATCACGGTGGTTGATGCGGATGACTGGAGGTGACTCGGAGCGGACGGCTGCCTTTCGGCCAATTCGGATACTGGCGCAAGTCGTTCGACTCCGCGGGCGAGGCAAACCGAAGCCTGGTTCGAAATGTCTTGAGTGTTGCCATTTTGGCACGTGGAGTTTGCGGCCTCGCCCGTAGAGTTTCAGCTGGAAGTTGGGGGATGATTGCAATGCAACAAGCCGCCGTTCGAGCAATCAAAAAGCGGCTGGCAAGGAGAGAGCATGATGAAAAGACTTCTGCTGACAACAATTGGCCTGGTGGCGTTGGCCATGGGACCCGCCATGGCTGCCGATATGGCCGTGAAGGCGCCGCCTCCGGCACCGATTATTCCGATCTACAATTGGACGGGGTTCTACATCGGCGGCAATGGTGGCTGGGCGCAGAACCACAACTGCGTGGATTTCCTTGACGCGGCCGGCGTCGCCGTCGCTTCCGGCTGCCGCGATCGATCCGGTGGCGTCATCGGTGGCCAGCTTGGCTATCGCTGGCAGGCCAGCCAGTGGGTGTTTGGTCTGGAGGCTCAGGGCGATTGGGCGGATCTCAGTAACCAGCGCGTCAGCCTGTTCGATCCGACGCTCTCCACGCGCGCCAAAACGAGCGCCATCGGCCTCTTCACCGGCCAGATCGGCTACGCCTGGAATGCGTCACTGCTCTACGTGAAGGGCGGCGCGGCGGTGACAGACAACCGGCTGAGCGTCCTTGATACTGCGTCCGGCGTCGAACTCGCCGCGCAAAGTGCGACCCGTTGGGGTGGCGTCATTGGTGTTGGATTCGAGTACGGCTTCACCCCGAATTGGTCGGTGGGGCTCGAATACGATCATCTGTTCATGGGGCACCGGAATAATTCGTTCACGGTCGCCGATCCGCGCCTTGCCGCTTTTGTGAACGACCGGATCACCCAGGACGTCGATATGCTCACCGTGCGCTTCAACTACCGCTTCGGCGGGGCCAACCCGGTCGTCGCAAGGTACTGAGCTCTCCAGGGTCTGACGTCTTCAGGGGGCCGGCAGTCATGTCGGCCCTCATTTTTGTGGCCGTACCGCGCAAGCCGGTCAGCGCCTGTCGGCGCGATCGACCGGACCGCCGCGGTTGGTCGGAGTGCCGGGCCGCACCGCTTCCCGTGCGGCAGCGCGCGCGACGGGACGCACTCCCAAGACGACGCCTGGCCTCGCGACGCAATGCGCCGGATAGTCCACGTTTTGGCAGTATATAATGACGTTGGCGCTTTCAGGACTCGCGAGAACCAGCTCGGTCGTCATGAATGCAGCTGTTAGTCGATGCGCCTCCTCTGTTCGAAACCGCAAGTCGATGTCAGCGCTCCTGCCTGCGAGCTGATCCAGGTCAATGAAGGTATCGCGCTCGCGCTGCCATTGCGCGTTGCGCCACGGCGACACCAGGCGCGCGTGCTCGAGAGAATCCGAGGCAAATCTACCAGCCGGAATAGTAGCTCCGCCTCGCGTAGTAGCCGCCATAACCGCCATAGCTTCCGTAGGCGCTGTAGGCACTGGGCGGACAATAATCATAGCCGTATCCTCCGCCGTAAGAGGAGTATCCGCCGCCGTAGTAGGGATATGCACCATAGTAGCCGGAGCTTGCGATCGCGCCACCGACGACCGCCCCCGCGACCACTGCGCCGGCGCCCCAGCCACGGTAGCCTCTAGATCCGTAACCTCTGTAGCCATATCCGACGCCGCGATACCCCAAGCCACGATAGCCCAATCCCGCTCCGCGGTAGCCTCCGCCCCATCCGCCGCGATAACCCCAGCCTCCGTAGCGCACTTTCACCACGTCGTTATCAAGCGTGGCTCTCATCGCGCCAACATTGGTGGGCAAAGGCGCTGCTTCGCTTTCGGGCACGGAAATCATGGCGCTCGCGACAGTAACAATTGCTGCAAATGCCCCTTTGATGAACCTCATCATGTCCTCCACCTGGTTGAAATCTCGACTGACCGGCGAGGGAGGGATTCCGTCGCGCCGGCCGCATGACCGTGCATATGAAATGTTGCGATCGTTACAGTGTTTGAGGCCAAGCGTGAGCTGAACCCGCCCGGACTTCAGCTGTAGGAGAGCCGCGACGCTTGATCTGGATCAAGCCAGCTGAGCGAGAGCAGGGGGCTAGTTCGCCTCAGCATGCGCGGCATGAGCTGAAGGCGAGTCCGTGAAAACACTCCGCCAGATATTCTCCGGAGACGAGATCATCCAGCTTCTCATCCGGCTGGGGTTGCTGGGGCTGTTGCTCATCTGGGCGCTCCTCCTGGTCCGCCCATTCGTGCCCATATTGGCCTGGAGTGTCGTGCTTGCCGCTGCCCTTAATCCGGTGTTTCGGCGCCTCAGTGACATTCTCGGTGGCCGACCGAAGCTTGCAGCAACGATCCTTACTCTCGTCAATCTTGCTGTTGTGATCGGACCCGCGACCTGGCTGGGCATGGGCGCGGTCGACGGGATCACCGATCTTGCCGCCCAAATGACGGCTGGCGAACTGCACGTGCCTTCGCCGCCGCAGTCTCTCAAGGATTGGCCCGTCATCGGCCCTCAGCTCTTCGATCTCTGGGACCAAGCGACGACCAATCTCCGATCGCTCTTGCGCGCTGTGGTGCCCTACCTGAAGCCATTCGCGGCGACTCTGCTCGGATTTGCAGGCAATGCCGGGGTAGGTACGGTCAAGTTTCTGCTGTCGGTGGCGGTGGCCGGGGTGCTGTTTCCGTATGGACCTCAGCTCGTGGGGGCGGGGCGCAGCTTTCTGTCGCGCGTCGTGCCCGACCAGAGCGAGCACTTTCTCGACCTGGCAGGTGCCACGATCCGTGCTGTGGCCCAAGGCGTGATCGGCGTCGCCATCATCCAGGCATTGCTGGCGGGCATCGGATTCAAGCTGGCCGGCATCGCCAGCGCGGGGCTGCTGGCATTTGCGGTGTTGTTGTTGTCGATCGTGCAAATAGGCGGCGCTATTGTCATCCTGCCGGTCATCATCTGGATCTGGACCGACAAGGAATTTCCGATCGCGCTCCTGCTGACGGTGTTTTTCGTGATCGTTTCGGTTCTCGACAACATCCTGAAACCACTTGTCATGGGCCGCGGCCTGACCACGCCAGCGCTCGTGATCCTGATCGGGGTGATCGGAGGAACCCTCTTCCATGGGATCATCGGCCTCTTCATCGGACCTATCATCCTATCTGTGGTCTGGGAGCTGACGGTGGCCTGGATTCGTACCGAACGTGCCGTGCCGGCGAAACTGGCGATCGAGCTTTGACCCATATCAATTCGACCGAGCCTTTCAGGTAAAGCGATACAACCACGAGGTCGGAACGTGGTGGTGGAAATGCCTGACCCGCCTGGTCCAGCTGCTGTGGCCGCCGGTGCTGATGCAGGGCTTCGACATGCTCCGACGAGTGCGACGTGAGTGCCATGGATACTATCCTTGTCATCGATGCCGGCTCTTCCCGCCTCAGGTTCCGGATCTATTCGATCGAAGGAGAAGGAAGCCTGCGGCAACAGATCAAGGGACGGATCGACGGGATCGGGCGTTGCCCGCGACTGCAAGCGAGCAGCGCCGGCGGCGATCCGCTTGCCAATCGCGCCTATCCGATCGACGCAGTGCCGGATATTCCGGCCGCACTGAACATTGCAGGTACCTGGTTGCGGGATGAGCTTCATATCAGCCCCATTGCTATCGGGCACCGCGTCGTTCACGGCGGTGCAGAGCATGACCGGCCGGTCCTGATTGATCATCGGATCCTGGCGCGCCTGGAAGGAATGACCGCGTTGGCGCCGCTTCATCTGCCGCATAATCTGGCGCCCATACGATCGATCCTGACTGACTTCCCAACGCTCCCGCAGGTCGCCTGCTTCGAGACCGCATTTCATCGAGCCCATGCTGCGGTGGCCGATCACTACGCGATCCCTCGTGGGCTTCATGCCGAGGGCGTACGGCGCTATGGATTTCATGGCCTCTCCTACGAATACATCGCGAAGACCTTGCTCAGGGTTGCGCCGAAAATCGCGATGGGACGCGTGATTGTCGCGCATCTCGGGAGCGGGGCATCAATGTGCGCCCTCCATGGAGGACGGAGCGTCGAGAGCACCATGGGCTTCACCGCGATTGACGGACGGCCGATGGAAGCGCGACCAGGGCAGATCGACGCGGGGGTTGTGCTCTATCTCATTTCGGAGAAGGGAATGGCGGCGTCCAGGGTGCAGGAGTTTCTCCACGGGGATTGCGGGCTGAACGGCCTCTCGGGCCTCAGCGGCGATATCCGTCAGCTCGAGGCAAGTGAAGATGTCAGCGCGAAATTCGCGATCGACTATTTCGTTCACTGGGTCGGGCTTAACGCCGGTATGCTCTCAGCTGCGTTGCAGGGGCTCGATGCGTTCGTCTTCACCGCCGGGATCGGCGAAAGCTCCGCGTCGATCCGTTTGCGCGTGGCGGAGCGGCTCGCATGGCTCGGTGTCGAGCTTGATGTGGCGCAGAACGCGCGGCAATCGCAGCTGATATCGTCTTCAGCGAGCCGCATTCCGGTTTACGTCGTGCCGTCCGACGTGGATCTCATGATCGCGAGACACACGTTGGCGCTGCTGATGAACAGCAGCGCGACAGCATCAAAGGGGGCATCGTGATCGGTTCTGCTTGATCGGGGTTGCAGTCAAACGTAGAGAGCTTTGGTGGTCGGCGCTTGCCGGATCATCGGACGACTTCTTCGATGTCCGCGCTAGGAGTGCGCAATGGCGGTCCAGTTCCTGCTCGGTACCTTGATCAGCGTGATCAACATCATGATTCACGCGCTGGTGACCGTTGCGGCCATCGACATCGCCCGTACTGCCGGATTGAAGCACACGGGGCGGCCCCGGTCCCACCTGATGGCCGTGATGGTCACCACTGCCGTCATTTTGATGGTTGCGCACACTGTCGAGGTTCTCATTTGGGCGCTCGCCTATGCGACGGTCGGCGCGGCGCCTTCGGGGAGCGATCTGCTATATTTCACCTTCGTGAACTACACCACGCTCGGCTATGGGGACATCACGCCCGCCGCGGGGTGGCGGCTGACGGGACCCATGACAGCGATGAACGGCATCCTGATGTTTGGTTGGTCAACCGCAGTTCTTTTCGAGGTGCTGCGCAAGACGGTGGAGCATCTTGCGGCGATCGCGGCGCCCCAGTCTAATTCTGGAGATCGAGGCTAGCGAGCTTCAGCCTGTCCAGCAGCACGATCTGGCGCTGGGTATTTCCGATGAAGCCGAGGATACCGAGCTCATGCAACCGCGAAAGTGCCCGGGATACGGTTTCCAGCGTTAATCCGAGATAGTCAGCGATATCGCGCCGCGACATCGGCAGCGCCATGATCCCGGCGGCCGTCAGCCGCTTGTCCATCTCGATCAGGAAGGCTGCGACCCGCTCCAGCGACGTCTTGCGGCCGAGCAGCAGCATATGGTCTTCCGCATGCTGAAGGTTGGTCGTGGTCATGCTCAGCAGGTTACGAGCCACCACGGCGTCGTCCTGCGCAACCAGTTCGAGGCTTTGGCGCCTAACCAGGCGAACCGTGGTGTCGACGATCGCTTCGGTCGTGAATCGGTGCACGCCCCCGTTCTCGAGCCCAAAGATGTCACCCGCAAGATGAAATGCGCCGATTTGGCGTCGGCCGTCCGACAGGAGCTTGTAGCTCCGCACAGCACCCTTCTTCACCTGATAGACGTACTCCGCGGCCTCCTTTTCGCCGTAGACTTCCGAGCCCTTCTTATAGGTAAATTCGTTTAAACTGATGATTGGATTTGACTCGGTGTTTAGCCCGAGCTCCCGGAGCGAATGAAGCGGCGAAGAGGCGTCGGCAGCGGTGCGAACGAACATGGCCAACTCCCGAACTGATGGTGGCGCGATATTTCCATGGCCGGGAGTAAGGAGCCGCCGAAAATCCGCTTCCCGCGAGGGTTGTTTAGGTCATAAGTGGGGTTTTCAACCATTGTCTGTAGGTGCATTGTACCAAGGTACAGGTAGGGTTCGACGCGCTGGATTGAGAACCCGTCAGAGTGTCTGTCAGATGGTGCGGCAATATGCCGAAAACGGACGCTCCGTTCGCGGTTGTGGCATCCCAATCGGGCTGCTTTGCTCAGGCATTAACGGCACGTCTGGTTTCTGCATTTGAAGTACCCGTCGAGGGAGAAAAACTTGCCCGGCTTCGTTTATGTCGTGGACGACGACGCATCCTTCCGGATGGCGATCCAGCGTCGACTCAAACTGGCCGGGTATGAAGTTGTGACCTACGCGTCCGCGCAGCAGCTACTGGATGATCCGCCAGGGTCCAGCCATCCGGGATGTATCTTGCTTGATGTGCAGCTTCCGGGCCTGAGCGGGCCGGAGTTGCAAACCTCGCTCCTCCAATGCCAGTCGCCGCTGCCCATCGTCTTCCTGACCGGACATGCCGATACCGCGACGACGGTCCGTGCGATCAAGGCCGGCGCGGAGGATTTTCTGACCAAGCCGGTATCGTCAGAACAGTTGATCGATGCGATTGAGCGCGCGATGGCTCAACAGGAGGCGGTGCGCAGCCAACAGAGCAAGCTCGATTCGCTGCGTTCTCGCTTGACGTCTTTGTCGCGGCGTGAACGACAGGTGTTCGACCTGATCGTACGCGGTAAAATCAACAAGCAGATCGCCTATGAGCTTGGAACGACCGAACGTACGGTGAAAGCGCACCGCCACCAAGTGATGACAAAGATGCAGGTACTGTCGTTTGCCGAACTGGTGTCCGCTGCCGAGCGGCTCGGTCTTCTGGATTCGGAAAAGGCGTAGTGCGGGCCTATTTTCGTGCGCTTCGTCAGGTCTGCGGTGAGACCTGTACGATGGGACAATATGAAATGTTATTGACATAGTTCGGCCTGGACCGCCTACATACTGGCATCGTTAGCCGTCAGATCAGCGCAGGAACCTTTGCCGGGTAACGTCGTTACGACGCGAGTGCCAGGTTTCGAATGAGAAAGACGGACCCATTGTTTGCACGTAAGCCGATTTACGTCGTGGATGATGATTTATCAATGCGCCGAAGCTTGGAGCGGTTGCTTCGAAAGCATGGCTTTGATGCGGTTGCTTTTGATTCCGCCGCCGCGCTGCTTCGTTATGGCTGCATCGACGAGGCGTGCTGCATCGTTCTGGATATCAATCTGAACGGAGAGTCGGGCATCTCACTCCGCCGCAGGCTCGCTAGCGAGGGTGCCACGACCCCCATCATCTACATTACCGGCAACGACTGCCAGGCGAATCAAGTGGCCGCGATTCAGTCCGGGTGCGCCGCCTATCTGGCCAAGCCCTTCGCGGCAAGCGCACTCATCGACTCCATTGAACGCGCCTGCGCCAGGCATAGCTGATCTCGCCGTTGCTCACTCCTCGATATCCTGCTCCAGCGTCTGAGCGGGCGGGCCATTGTGAGCTGCGGCGAATTGCGCCAGCGGCAACGATGTCGTCAGAGACAGAAGATTGGAATCGGTGACCTCGAGCACCAGCGCCTTGCCGGCTTCCATGTCCTTGACGAACTTGGGATCGGCGGCGTCGGCGGCGATACAGGCATTGCTCAGGCACCAGGTGTAGGGCAACGACTGGGAATGTCCCTGATCGACGGTCAGCTTGGCAGGCCGTTGCAGATACATCCCGACGGGGACAAACACTTGTAGCCGAGCAGTGGGGTCGGCGTCACGCTCGATCAGGTCCACGCGCACCGCCATCTGGCCCGTTGCGAACTTGCCGGTGATCGAGGTCCGGCACAGCATCGGCGCACCGCCGGGCTTGACGCAAAGCTTCCGCCAGTCGCCATAGGTGATGTCTCTGGCTTCGCGCTGTCCGCGAGGCGCGAGTTCGGTGGGTTTTGCCTCGCGCGCATGCTGTTGCGCTGCAGCATTCTGGGACGAAGCGGGTGCGGCAATAGCCGTTGCGAACAAAAGCAACAGATGGGCTCGCGTAGGCCTACGTCGCGGCTTGAGAGCAGGGTTGATCATATTGCGCCTCCAGGCGTCGGCGTCTGCGGCTACTTTTGCGCATTGAGGAATTTTTCGACCAGTGGTGACCACGTCGCGATCGTGTCGGGCGAGCCGATGAAGAAATGCCCTTCGTTGCCAAAGGGCGGCATCAGATGATATTCGGCCCTGCCGCCGGCAGCGGTAAAGGCGTCATGCATGCGCTTCGACAAGGCCGGACCGAAAAACGTGTCGTTCTCGATATAGAACCACAGCATTGGCACCCGCGAGGTTCGGCCGAAATCGGCAGTTGCTTCGACCAGCTTGTCCGGTGCGCAATTGTTGTTGGGTTTGCCGTCGACGCGCCCGCCGCGTCCTGCGGCGAATGTGATGATTGCCTTCACCTGCGGTGGGTTTGCGCTCGAGAGCGCAATGGACGCCCAGCCGCCCGCGGACTGTCCGACGACGACCACGTCCATCGGCAGAACGCGTTTCTCGGCCACCATGTAGTCGATGATCCAGAGATCGACCTGCGCCACCGCACGCCCGGCGTCGTGGAAGTTCGGATTGGTGCAGTTTCCGACCTTGGAGAAGAACGGTCCATAGAGACCGTGCTCGGGAATATCGATCGCGGCTGCGCCGTAGCCGGTGCCGACTGGTGCCACCACGAGGTAGCCGCGCTTGGCAAACCACTTGGCGGCGTCGCGGAACTCCACCAGCGGGAAGAAGCTGCGATCGACGGCCTTGAGCGACACGCCGTGGTTCATGATCGCCAGCGGGAAGGGGCCGTCGCCGACGGGCCGCACGACATAGGCGAACATCGGCAGCGGTAGCGGCAGGGCCCACATCTCTTCCTGGATCCGGACATTGTCGTCGGCGCGTACAGGGGCAAGAAAGCAGGCCGAAATGCTCAATGCCGCCGCCAGGTAGGTCACTGTTGACCGCAAATTCACGCGCGCCTCCTTCAACCGGCGAAAGTGCTGGCCACGATGATCGGTCCAAGCACGGTCAGCACAACATTGCCGACAGCGTAAGGCACGGCGACGCCGAGCACGGGCGTCTGGCTTTCTGCAACTTCGCAGGCGCCGGTAACGGCGGCGTCGACGGTCATGGCGCCGGCCAGCGCGCCGCAGATGATGACCGGGTTCATGCGGAGCACGCGATGGGCAAACAGGGTCGTCACGATCAGCGGCACCAGCGTGACCACCAGGCCCATGCCGACCAGCAGCATGCCTTGCGACTGGATCGCGACCCAGGCTGCGTGGCCGTTGCCGAGCCCGATCGCCGCGATGAAGCCGCCAAGGCCGAGATCGCTCAGCGTCTGCTGCGCTGCGGGCGGCATTGCGCCCATTGTCGGCCGCCGCGAGCGTAGCCAGCCGCAGAAGAGCCCCGCAATCAGGGCGCCGCCGCCACCTCCCAACGTCAGGGGCACCGACCCGATCTTTACGCTTGCGAGACCGGCGAGCAGACCCACGGCGATGCCTGCGGCAAGGAATGCAATGTCGGTGCGATCTTCGGAGCGCAGAATCTGTCCTACATGCGAGGCGGCGCGCTCGATGTTGCGGGTGCTGCCGACCAGCGTCATGACGTCACCGACATAGACGCGGGTGTCCGCGCTCAAGGGGACTTCACGTCCCATTCGCGTCAACGTTCGGAGGAACACGCCTCGTGCGGCATCGCCGACACGATCGGCCACGTCCTTGACGGAGCGGCCATGGAGCTTGCGATTGTCGACAAGGACGTCGATCACGTTGCCCGGAAGCGCCTTCAGGATCTCATCGGCGTCGATTTCTGTGCCAACAATCGGTTTCGCGGCGACAATGGCGGCGGTGCGTCCCGCAATGACGATGTCGTCGCTCACTTGAAGGACGGTGTCGCGATGCGGCTCGACATCGGCGCCCTGGCGCACGATCCGCTCGATCACGCTGCGGCTGCCGATCTCGTCTTCGACGGCGCCGACGGTCCGTCCCGCCGCTGCCGACACCCGGTACGCGCGCGCCTGGAATTTTCGATAATGCAGATTCTCATTTTGTTGCGGGTTGCCACCCGAAAGCTCCGCCTCGAGCTTTGCAGCTTCCGCTTTCAGATCGATCCCCATCAATTTCGGCGCGACAAACGGCACGTACAGGAGCGTGAGGATATAGCCGAGCACGTAGGTGACGGCGTAGCCGGCGGCGATATTGGCGTCCTGCTGCTGCAGCACCTCTTTGGCCAGTCCAAGCTGGGCTAGCGCGCCAGATGCGGTGCCGATGACCGACGACTGTGTCAGAGCTCCCGCTGCAAGACCGGAGGCGGTGCCGGGACCGAGCGCGAACACATGGGCAAATACGAGAACGATGATGAGGCCGGTACCACCAAGCACGAGCGCGAGCGCGACCTGAGCCAGGGTCCGGATGCTCAGCGAGGCAAAGAACTCGGGTCCGGACCGGTAGCCGATCGTGAACACGAACAGGCTGAAGAGAATGACCCTGAGCAGGGAAGGAAACGTGAAGGTGCCGAGCTGCCCGATCAGGACGGCAACGATGAGCGTGCACGCCGTGGTGCCGATCGAAAAGCCGCGGATCCGGACGCGGCCAAGAATGGTCCCGAGCGCGACTGACAGCAGCAGGAAGATTTCCGGAGCGGCGGAGATGATCCATCTGACCGTGCTCATGGTGCAGGCCCTCCAGCCATTTGCGCCAATCTGGTTGGCGATACCCGGCGATGCTTGATCCAGATCAACCCTCGCGATCGGCCAGACGCTCCCTATTCAAGCGCAGGATTTCAGAACCCGACGTTGGGACATGAGCACGATGGATGCCACCGCTGCTTCGTCGATACGCCGCGACGAAACGCTGCCAGTCGCGCTGTTGCTGGCCTTCACCGGTGGCTACCTCGACGCCTATACGTGGATCATCCACGGCGTCATGGCTAACGCCCAGACGGCCAATCTCGTCCTGCTGTGGGTTTATGGCTCGGTCGGCGACTGGACGAAGGCGCTCCACTTCGTCCCACCGATCCTTGCGTTCGCGGTCGGTATTGTCGCCGCGTCATGGCTGCGTCGGGCGGCGCGCGAGCGCGCCAGTGCCATCAGCACGCTGCTCGAGATTCTCCTGCTCGTCATCATCGCAGTCCTGCACAATCGCTTGCCGGATCTCGCGGGAACGCTTGGGATTTCGTTCGTCGCCGCCGTACAGAGCGCCGTTTTCACGAGGGTTGAGGGCGTGCTCTACAGCTCCGTCATGATCACGGGCAACATGCGGCAAGCGATTGAAGGCATGTTCGCTGTGGCCTCCCGGAATGGCTCGCTACGGCCGCCAGGCATTTTTGCTGTCTTGTGCATCACGTTCGGCCTTGGCGCCGCTCTTGGCGCCTTCGCGACCAAGCAGATCCCGGACCTGGCGCTCGGTGTCCCCGTGATCGCGCTCCTGGTTGTGCTGTTGCGTTGCGAAAGTCCGGACGACGAGGCCAGCCCATGACCTCATCGGACCGTAGATCGCGCCGGCCCTTCCTGTTTCCGCCCGCGGCTTGGCTGGCGGGGTATCACAGTGCCTGGCTGCGTTCGGACGCGATCGCCGGAATCACCCTCGCGGCTTATGCGATCCCCGTGTCACTGGCCTATGCCACGCTGGCGGGCCTGCCGCCCCAGATCGGAATCTACGGCTACATGCTCGGCGGCATCGGCTATGCGCTGCTCGGGTCGTCGCGCCAGCTTGCGGTCGGTCCGACCTCGGCGATCTCGCTGATGATTGCGGCGACGGTTGGGACATTGTCCGGCGGAGACGCGGCGAAATACGCCGAGATCGCAAGCCTGGCCGCATGCGCGGTGGCGCTGCTGTGCCTGATCGCATGGTTGTTCAAGCTCAGCGTTCTCGTCCGCCTGGTGAGCGACAGTATCCTGGTCGGCTTCAAGGCCGGCGCGGGACTTACCATCATGATGAGCCAGTTGCCGAGCCTGTTCGGCGTCGCCGGAGGCGGTCACAATTTTTTCGATCGCGCCATCAAGCTCGCCGGTCAGCTCGGCGGCATCAATTGGCTGGTTCTGGCGATCGGAGCCCTCGCGCTCTTGTTCCTGTTGGTGGGAGAACGGCGGCTGCCCGGAAGGCCGGTCGGGCTCACGATCATGGCGTTGTCGATTGTGGTGGCGACATTGCTTGGCCTTCCGTCCCTTGGCGTGCCGGTCACCGGGAAAATCCCAGAGGGATTGCCGGCTATCGGGTTGCCGAGTTTTGGCCTGTTGGAGCCCGACGAGCTCTTCCCGCTGGCTGCGGGATGCGTGCTCCTGGCCTATATCGAAGGCGTCTCCGCCGCCCGCAGCTTTGCTGCCAAACACGGCTATGCGCTCGATGTCCGGCAGGAGTTTTTGGGGCTGGGCGCGGCGAACCTCGTTACCGCCTTCGGCCACGGCTATCCCGTGGCCGGCGGGCTGTCGCAATCCGCGGTCAACGACAATGCCGGAGCGCGCACGCCGCTGGCCCTGGTGATCTGCTCGGTGACGCTTGCGCTATGCCTGCTGTTCTTCACGGGGTTGTTGACGAACCTGCCCAAGGCAGTGCTTGCGGCGATCGTCTTTGCCGCCGTCTACAGGCTGGTGGACATCCGCGCGCTGTTGCGGATGTGGCAAGTCAGCCGCATCGACTTTCATGCCGCGGCGATTGCGCTGCTGGCCGTGTTGCTCCTGGGGATATTGCAAGGCGTCCTGCTGGCGGCCATTGCGTCGATCGTTCTGCTGCTGGCGCGGGCCTCGCGTCCGAATGTCGCGTTCCTCGGCCGGCTCCCCGGTACTGGCCGTTACTCCGACAATGCGAGGCACGATGGCGTCGAGCCATTGGTCGGCATCATCGCGTTTCGACCCGAAGCCTCGCTGCTTTACATCAATGCTGAAACGATCCTGGAAACAGTGTTAGGCACCTTGCCGCTATCGGTCGGCGTCAGGCTGGTTGTCTGCGATCTGTCGGCGTCACCCTACATCGATCTGGCCGGCGCGCGCATGTTGCATGATCTCTATGACGAACTCGCCTCCCGAAATATCACCTTCCGCATCGTCGGCGCGCACGCGCAATTGCGCGATCTGCTGCGGGCTGAGGGGCTGGCGGAAAAGACCGACAGCGGGGCGTGGCTTCGTTCGGTCGACAGCGTGCTCGGGGAAAGCATGACTGGACAATCATCTGATCCCAATCCATAGGATCCGCCCGACTTATTGGCCAGTCGGCTCTGATGCGATCTCGCCATCGTCCTCGATCCGTCATGCGGCAGCGCTTTGGACGATGTCGCACCGGAAATTACTCCAGGCCTCTTCAAGATGCTCGACCCTTGACTTGGATCAATAGACCGAGGTGAGCGGGCACCACGATCCTAGCCGTGACATCGCAAAGATCCGGAGAAAGACATGTCCAAGGACGCCAAGGCTGCAGAAAAGCGCATCGATCAGTTCATTTCCGGGCCCGGCGGCCGGGCGGACGACTGGCGCGATCTGGTCGAAGCAGCCAAAGCATGGGCGCGCGCCGGCGATCGCGCCAGGTACGATGCGGCACTGGCCGATCTCTCCGTCATTGAAGAGTTTCACGGGTATCCCGGGCTACAACTGATGGCCGCTTTGCGCGAAGCGGCTTCGGCCGGGGATGCGGCGGGTTCACTTGGTCTTGCGACGCGGATTACGCAGGCCCTGATGACAAGATCCTTCCGCCAACATGCCGGCGATTGGGATCCCAAGGACGACGGCAGTGGCGACGCACCCGAACTCGTGTCCTCGACTTTCGGCTCACATGCAGCCCGGCGACCCTATTTCGAAACGTTGGTCGTCACCGGCATCTCCTCCGAGAAGTGGCCGGCTCTCGCTGCCGAATGGCGCAAGTTGCGCCGTCCGGTCGATTCTTTCGCCTATGAGCCGGTGATCGTCGGCAGCCTCGAAGACGCCTTCTGCGCGACAATGCTCAACCCCAATATCGCCGCCGTCGTCATCAACGAAGGTTTCGGCCTGCGCTCGCGTCACGACGCGCCGATACTCCGCACCATGACCGCCGCCGCCGGCATCAATGACGAGGCGGACGCGTCCGCGCTCCGGCTCGCGCACGTCATCAAGCGGGTCCGTCCCGAGCTCGACATCTATCTGATGTCGAATCGCGACGTGGAGGCAATGGCGGGGAACCCCGAAGCCAATGTGGTCCGGCGGATATTCTACTCCATCGAGGAGCTCCTCGAGCTCCATCTCTCCATCCTCGAAGGGATCCAGGACCGCTTCGATACGCCATTCTTCGACAATCTCAAGAAATACGCGCAACGCCCGATCGGCACGTTCCACGCGCTGCCGATCGCTCGCGGCAAGTCTGTCTTCAGGTCGGACTGGATCCGCGATATGGGCGAGTTCTACGGCTTGAACCTGTTCCTGGCCGAAAGCAGCGCGACCACCGGCGGCCTCGACAGCCTGCTGGAGCCGACCGGCACCATCAAGAAAGCACAGGACAAGGCGGCGCGAGCGCTCGGCGCCGATCGCGTGTTCTTCGTGACCAACGGCACCTCGACTTCAAACAAGATGGCAGTGCAGGCGCTGCTTGGGCCGGGCGACATCGCGATCGTCGATCGCAACTGTCACAAGTCGCACCACTACGGCATGGTGCTGGCCGGCGCCCAGCCGATTTATGTCGAAGCGTTCCCGATGACGGAGTATTCGATGTACGGCGCGGTGCCGCTGAAGACCATCAAGCAGGCGCTGTTGAACGCGAGGGCCGACGGCAGGCTGGACCGCGTCAAGATGCTCGACCTGACCAACTGCACCTTCGACGGCCACATCTACAACACCCGACGGGTGATGGAGGAGTGTCTCGCGATCAAGCCGGATTTGATCTTCCTGTGGGACGAAGCCTGGTTCGGCTTCGCGCGCTTCTCGCCGTTCCTGCGGCGACGGACCGCGATGGGCGCCGCCAACGAGATCGAGGCCTGGATGCACGACCCGAAATCGGTCGCGGCTTACGAGAAGCAGCAGGCCGAGCTCGGCAAGACTCCGTCGGACGAGGTACTGCTCAAGACCCGACTGGTTCCCGATCCGCGGCAGATCCGCTTGCGCGTCTACCAGACCAACTCGACCCATAAGTCGATGTCGGCGATCCGTCAGGGCTCGATGCTGTCGGTCAAGGACGTCGAATTCCACACCGTCGAGCAGCAATTCAAGGAGGCGGTGTTCACGCACGCGTCGACCAGCCCGAACCAGCAGCTCATCGCCAGCCTCGACGTCTCGCGTCGCCAGATGGAGCTCGAGGGCTACGGCCTGGTGGCCAACGCGATCGAAATCGCGTTCGCGATCCGCAGGGCGGTCAACGGCAATCCGCTGATCTCGAAATACTTCCGGATTCTCGGCGCGGACGCGATGGTGCCGGCGCAATATCGCCAGAGCGGCTTCACCGACTATCTCGCAACAGGCATGAACTGGGCGAGCATCCTGAAGAGCCTGGACGACGACGAGTTCTGCCTCGATCCGACCCGCATGACCTTGGTGTGCGGCACCGCCGGCTACGACGGCACGCAGTTCAAGGGCATCCTTGCCAATGATTACAATATCCAGATCAACAAGACGTCGCGCAATTCGGTGCTATTCCAGTCCAACATCAACAACACCCGTAGCGATGTTGCGCATCTGGTGAGGGTGCTGGCCGAGATCGCGGGCGAGGTCGACCGCGGGCTGGTTCAGGGCGGTGCCAATGCGAAGAAGACCTTCGAGGCGCGGGTCAAGAGTCTGATGACCGATGTGCCCGACCTGCCGAACTTCTCGCAGTTTCACGACAGTTTCCGTGGCGATGCCGGCACCAAGACCAACGAGGGCGACATCCGCAGCGGCTTCTACTCGGCCTATGACGCAGCGGGATGCGAATATATCCGGCTCGGCGATTCCGAGATCGACCGTCGCCTCAAGGCCGGGCCGGACCTCGTCTCCGCGAGTTTCGTGATCCCGTATCCGCCTGGCTTCCCGATCATGGTGCCGGGGCAGGTCATCACCCAGGAAACCATCGACTTCATGCGCAAGCTCGATGTGAAGGAAATCCACGGCTACGACGCCAAGGAAGGGCTGAAGCTCGTACGCGCCGAAGCCCTGGCAAAGATCGGTCGGCCCAAGCCCGGCGCCGCGCCGAAGCTGAAGGCCGCATCATAATAAAGGGGACGGACATGCAAGGGTTTTTCACGTTCTTGCAGCAGAACCCGTTTCTGTTGCTGTTCTTCGTCGTCGGGCTCGCCGTCTGGATCGGCCGGGCCAGCATCAAGGGGTACGGCCTCGGCATGGTTGCCGGCGCCATCGTAGTGGGCGCAGCCCTTTCGGTCTGGGCCTCGACCTACGGCGTGAAGCTTGAGCTCAACACCTTCGCCAAGAGCCTCTTCTACTATCTGTTCATGTATGGCGTCGGCCTGCGCGTGGGGCCGTCCTTCATCAACAGCCTGAAGGGCGATGGGTTGAAATTCTGTATCCTTGCCCTGGTGTCGAGCGTCCTTGGTCTGGCGCTTGTCGTCATCTGCTCAAAACTCTTCGCGCTGCCGATCGGGGCTGCCGGCGGCATGCTGGCGGGGTCGCAGACCATGTCGGCCGCGATCGGTTCGGCCGAGCAAGCCATCACCTCCGGTGTCGTGAAGCTTCCTGACGGCATGAAGGCCGAGGACGCGTCGGGCATGATCGCGCTGTCCTACGGCATCACCTACATCTGGGGCACGGTCGGCATCATCTTGATCTGCAAGTACCTGCCGCGCTGGTGGGGCGTCGACGCCAAGGCGGCTGCCAGGCAGTACGAGCAGGAGTTCGGCGTCAAGGATCTCGAAGGCGGCGGCCTGACGGGTTACCGGCAGTTCGGCCTGCGCGCCTACCGGCTCGAAAACCCGGCCCAGGTCGGCATGAGCATCGCCAAATTCCGTGTGATGAATCCCGAATACCGCATCGTCAACGTGGCGCGCGGCGGAGAGCCGCAGGGCGCCGATCCCGAATTCGTCCTGCAAAAGGGCGACGTCGTCGCGCTCGGCGGCTCGACCGAACATCTGACCGACAAGATGGGCCTGATCGGTCCCGAGGTTGCCGACGCCAAGGCGCTCGGCATTCCCATGGATCAGGCGGACATCCTCGTCACCAACAAGGAGATGGCCGGACGGACCTTTGAATCCTTCCGCGATACGGCCATCGCGGGCCAGCTGCAGGTCACCAAGGTGGAACGTGGCGGCGTACAGATCCCTGCGGGTCTCAAGACTGAGTTGCAGCGGATGGACATCGTCTCGGTGGTCGGCATCAAGTCGGCAGTCAGCGAGCTCGGTGAGATGTGGGGACGTATTGCGCGGACCAACACCTCAACCGACTTGTTGACGCTTGCCTCAGGCATGATCATCGGCTTCCTGATCGGGATGATCGAATTTCCAGCCTTCGGCGCCAAGATCGGCCTCGGCAATGCCGGTGGATTGTTGCTGTCCGGCGTGATCGTCTCGTCGCTGGTCTCGCGGCTCCGCTTCTTCGGCAATACGCCGAACGCGGCGCGCAACGTGCTGGAGGATCTCGGCCTCGTGGTCTTCGTCGCCATCGTCGGTATCAATGCCGGCGCCGGACTGTTGGCGCAACTCACGGGCGCGGTTGCCTTGAAGATCTTCGTCGCCGGCTTCATTGCCTGCACGATCCCGCCGTTCATCGTCTGGGCAATCGGCTATCACGTGTTCAAAATTAATCCGGCCGTGTTGATGGGCGGCGTTGCCGGTGCGCGGTCGCACTCCGGTCCGTGCCGCGAAGCCGCGGTGGAAATCCAGAGCTCCGTGCCCTGGATCGGATTCCCGGTCGGCTACGCGGTGTCCGGCATTCTGCTCACCGTGTTCGGCTACTTCGCGATGATCCTGGCTCAATAGCTCGGCGTCACAACCAGAGGAAATAAAACTCATGAGAAAAGTCGCTATCTATGCCGCCCTGGTCGCCTCGCTGGCAGGCGTCGCCGGCTTCAGCACGCCCTCGCGGGCAGAGACCGGTCAGGTGGCCGTTGTCTTCACCAAGGGCGGTTTCATCGTTGGTGTCGGTGGCGGCGAGGGCGTTCTGCTGCTCCGGGGCCACAAATATCCCTTCACCGTCTCGGGCATGAGCGTCGGCTTCACGATCGGCGCCTCGACCACCAAGCTGGTCGGCCGCGCCCTCAACCTGAGGGGGCCGGAGTCGATCGAAGGCTCCTATGCTGTGGGCGGGGCGGGCGGTGCCATCGCCGCCGGCGCAGGTGCCGTTCAGCTGCAAAACGGCAACGGCGTGATTCTGCAGCTCAGCGGACCGAAGGTCGGAGCCGAGCTGTCAGCTGCGGTGGGGGGCGTGACGATAAGTTTGAAGCGCTAGAGCGGCAGTCGGGCCGCTTTGGCGGTCGCGGCGTTCAAGCCAGAATGGCGGCTGCTTCTCTCAGGCACGTAAGTCAGGGAAGCGGCCGCAGATCAGCGCCAGGTTCGGGTGCCAACCGCGTTTCGCGAGGCATCGTCGAAAAGCGGATCACGGCACCCATACCGAGGAGGACATGCCATGCTTCGTTATCTCCTAGCTCTTGCTGCGACCTTCGTTCTTCTCACGGCCACGCTCATTCCTGATGACGCCTATGCCCGCCGCGGAGGCGGTGGCGGCTATCGCGGAGGTGGAGGGGGCATGCGCGCCGGAGGTTTCCATGGCGGCGCCGTTCACGCCGGTCGGATCCATGGCGGAGGCGGACGCCATTACGCAGGAGGTCCGCGGCCAAGCCATCCGATCGCCGGTCGTCCGGGTCGCCCCGGTTACCCTGTTGCGGGCCGTCCCGGCCGTCCGATCGCAGGTTATCCTGGAGGCTATCCGCGATATGGCTATCGAGGCGCGGCTTACGGTGCTGCTGCCGTCGGTGCGGCCGCCGCCGGCGCCTATGGATACTACAACAACAACTACAACAACGGTTGTTATCAGGACACGTACGGCAACTGGGTCTGTCCCAATCAGTACCCGTATTGAAAGAATGCGTTGCTGACGGGCCCAGCGAAGTCCGTCGGCAGCATCGATCGGACCGCGCCCGCCGTGCGGCCCGATCACCTCGTCAATAGCGTTCGGTGACGAAGTTCATCCCGCGCAGAACCGCCTGGTCATTGTAGCGCCCCTTGTCTGAACGCTTCGGCAGCTTCACCTTGTCCTTCTTGATCCGCTTGTGCGGGATAGCCTCCAGGATGTGCGCGATACAGTTCAGCCGCGCCCGCCGCTTGTCGTCGGAGCGAATGATGTACCAAGGCGCGTCCTTCGTGCTCGTCTTCTTGAGCATCAGGTCGCGCGCGCGCGAATAATCATACCAGCGTTTGAAGGATTCGAGGTCCATCGGACTCAGCTTCCATTGCCGCACCGGATCGTCAATGCGGGCGTTGAAGCGGCGCTCCTGCTCGTCCATCCCGACCTCGAGCCAGATCTTGATCAGGATGATGCCGCCGTCGATGGCGTACTTTTCCATCTGCGGGCAGAGCGCGAGGAAACGATCGTGCTCGGCGGGCGAGCAGAACCCCATGACATATTCGACGCCGGCGCGATTGTACCAGCTCCGGTCGAAGATCACGATCTCGCCGCCGGCCGGAAACTGCTTCATGTAGCGCTGGAAGAAAAGCTGCGTCTTTTCGCGATCCGATGGCGCCGGCAGCGCCACCACCCGGAATACGCGCGGGCTGACCTTTTCGGTGATCGCCTTGATCGTACCGCCCTTGCCGGCCGCGTCGCGGCCTTCGAACAGGACGATGACTCGAAGCTTGTTTTCCTTTACATAATCCTGGAGATGGCAAAGCTCGATCTGGAGCTTTTCGAGCTCCTTCTCGTAGTCCTTGCGTTTCATCCGCTCTGAGGCTTCGTCCTTTGCCATGCCGCTCCGCCTTCTCTTAACTCGGCCGAAACGTGATCAGTCGCCCCAGGAAATGATGACGCCGATGTCGCCGGGCACGCCGTCAGGAAAATCGATGATCTGATAGCCGATGCGATAGCCGCGAGGCTTGAGGTATTCGGACCAGAGCTCGAAGATCTCTTTTGGAATTCCCGTCAGCGTTTTCTCCCAGCCCGCCTCCATTTGGTTGATCGCGCGGCCCTTGTCGGTGCACAGGGTGTTCGGGAAGCGATAGACCTGCACTTCGGTCAGGCCGTTGCGAACCGCGCGCTGGATGATGGTCGAGGCGAGCTTGATTTTCTCCTCCTCGGATTTGCCGGACGGTTTGCTCAGCCGTTCGATCAAGTCGCGCTTCTCGGCTTCGGCCGCGGCGGCGAGGCGAACATATTCCTCGGCCTTTCTGGCTTCCTCGAGTGCAGCTTCCTTGCGAATTTGCAGTGCGTTGGGAATGAGCTCATCGATGCCGGGCATGATTGGTACGTTCCTGGCTTGCTGTGGGAGCGGAGTCAGGGCTAAGCTAGGTTTCGCGCCGTTCGGACCTTTGATTCATATCAAGCAATTTTCTCACCTGCGCGGCCACGGTAACGAGCCGGCGCGCAGACCGCCCTGATCCCTTCTGTGGAGGCGACCATTGAGCGAGCAACTTCATCCGATGGCCCCGCATCATCTGCCGTTCTATCTCGCGCCGGGAAGCGGCACGGACGTGTTGATGGTCGTGATGGGAATCTTCCTGGTCGGCACCGTGCTCTGGGTCGGTACGCTCTATTGGAAGCTGCACAGCCTGCCCGAACGAATGGCGCACAAGTCGCAGAAGCTGCAGTTCGAGATCGTGGCCGTGCTGGGCATCATCTCGCTCTTTACGCACATGCACATTTTCTGGGTGGCCGGCCTTCTGCTCGCGATGATCGACTTGCCAGATTTCGGCACGCCGCTGCGGAGTATCGCAGGCTCGGTCGAGAGGATCGCTGACGCCGCGCCAGGTGAGGGTCGGGAGCCCGAACTACCAGGCTTGCCGCCGGTCGAGAAGCCGATCGCCAAGAAGGAGCATAGCCATGTTTGAGCTCATGTTCTGCTCCCTTCTGACCATCCTGCCGGACTACCTCTACCGCCGCTATGCCCAGGGCAAACGTTTCGGCAAGGAGATCACCTTCTTTTCCATCTGGTATGAATTGCGATGGGGCATCACCGGCTGCCTGATGCTGACGATTTCTCTGATCACCATGATCTTCTACTTTCACCCGTCAACCACCTCGGCCACGCTCTATTTTCGCACGGTGCCGATCCTGCCCGAGGGCTCCGGCCGGGTGGCGGAAGTCAATGTCGGCTACAGCGAGGCCGTGAAGAAGGGTGACGTGCTGTTCAGGTTGGACGGTTCGAAGCAGAAGGCTGCTTTGGAAACAGCCACCCGCAAGATCGTCGAGGTCGACGCTGCGATGACAAGCGCCGAAAACGACGTCGTCAAAGCCGAAGCGCAAATCCAGGAAGCCAAGGCCAGCCTTCAGCAGGCCAAGGACGAACTGGACGTCAAGACGGAGTTGCAGCGCCGCAACCCCGGTATCGTCCCGCAGCGCGATATCGAGAAATTACAGGTCGTGGTCAACCAGCGGCAGGCTGGTGTGGACTCTGCCACCGCGTCCAAGACGTCAGCGACGTTGCGACTTTCAACGCTGTTGCCGGCTGAAAAGGCGAGCGCCCAGGCGGCCTTGGCGGAAGCGCAGGTCGATCTGGACAAGACCTTTGTTCGCGCCGGGGTCGACGGCCGCGTGGAGCAATTCTTGGTCCGCACCGGCGATGTCGTCAATCAGCTGATGCGCCCGGCCGGTGTGCTGGTTCCGGACGGTGCCGGCAGGCGCGCCTTGCAGGCCGGCTTTGGTCAGATCGAGGCGCAGGTGATGAAGGTCGGCATGGTGGCGGAAGCAACCTGCATCTCGAAGCCGTGGGTGATCATTCCCATGGTCGTCACCAGCGTCCAGGATTTCATCGCGGCCGGGCAGTTCCGAACCGGCGAGCAACTGATCGAGGCGCAGAATGTCGGGCGACCTGGAACGATTCTGGCTTTCCTGGAGCCGCTCTACAAGGGCGGGCTAGAAGGCGTGACGCCGGGCAGCAGCTGCATCGTCAATGCCTATACCAGCAATCATGAGGAGATCTCCGCGAAGGAGACGGGCACGGGGCGGGCAATTGCCTTGCACGTCGTCGATGGTGTTGGCCTCGTGCATGCCATGCTCTTGAGAATTCAGGCGCTCTTGCTGCCGATCAAAACGCTGGTGCTGAGCGGGCACTGACAGGCTTCGCTTTGGTTTGAATCGCACTTCGGTTCAGCGATGCGCCTCAGTTGAGCCGGTCTGGCCTCATGAGCCAGTCCGACCACCGAGCGCATATCAACTGTGAGCGCCACATGGTCCCTGCGAGAATGCCGGTTTGGCTTCGTTCTATCATTGTCGCCAGCGCTGTTGTGCTTGTGCTTGGAGCTGGGCTGTTCGGCTACCGCTGGTACTCTCGCCCGACGACGCTGACCATCGCGGTCGGATCGCTGGATGGCGAAGCCACGCGTCTGGTATCGGCGTTGGCAAGCCGGCTTGCCGTCGCGAACGCGCCGGTCCGGCTCAAGCTGGTGGAAACCACCAACGCGCTTGATGCCGCCGAGCAGTTTGCGGCGGAAAAGGTCGAGCTTGCTGTCGTCCGCGGTGACGTCGGCGACCTATCGCAGGCGCAGGCTATCGTGGTCCTCGCCCATGCCGTTGTCCTGTTGGTTGCGCCGCCGGGCTCCTCGATTACCGAAATCGCTGGTCTGAAGCGCACCAGCGTCGGCGTGATCGGCGGCGAGATGAATCGCAAGGTCGTCGACGTCCTCAGCGACGAATACGGCCTTGGACGCGCCAACGTGACATTCCGCAATCTCCAGCCGGCAGACGCGCGGCGGGCACTCGATGCCAAGGAGGTACGAGCGATTTTGATCGTCGTTCCTCTTGCCGAAAAGTATCTGGCCCTCTTGCGCGGCCTCTTTCTGCAGACGCCGAAGACCGCGCCGGTCCTCCTTCCCGTCGAGGCGGCTGGTGCCATCGCGGAAAAGCAGCGCGCCTATGAAAGCTTCGATGTCCCGAAGGGCACGCTGCGCGGTTCGCCGCCTGTCCCGAGCGAGGATATCACCACGCTGCGGGTTTCGTTCTATGTGGTCGCGCAAAAGCAGCTCAGCGCAGAGGTGGCGGGCAGCCTGGCCGACGCGCTGATGAAGGCACGCAGGGACCTGCTCGGCGAATTGCCGATCCTCTCGCAAATGACCGCGCCGAGCACGGATTCGGACGCCTTCCTCCCGGTCCATCCCGGCGCCGCAGCATTCTACAACGGAACGCAGCAGAGCTTTCTGGACGAATGGGGAAACGCGATCTTTCTCGCGCCCATGATTTTCGGCGGCCTCATCTCCGTATTGGCGGCGGCTTGGAAATTCCTTCAGGTGCGTGATTCCTCTAAAGACGAACGAGGCCTGGACTTGCTGTATGCGCTGGGCGCGCGGATACGCAGGACTGAGGCGGAGGCCGAACTGTCCGATATCGAGGTCGAGATCGACCGGGTGCTCCAGGGCCAGCGCGCCAAGGCCGCTGCAGGAGACGAGAATGCGCTCGATGTCTCCACACTGAATGTAGCCGCGCACCGCCTTCAAAGCCTGATCCACGATCGCCGGATCTTACTTTCTGCGCGGCTGGGCAGCAGCGGCCAAGCGGTGCGGCCGGACATCGACCGGATCGAACGTCCGGCCGCGGAGTGAATAGCTCCGACCTCCGGGAGAGCTCCATCTTCTTTGATCTTGATCAATAGAAGATACTGATCGTCCAAGATGCTTGGTCCAACGGGAGCTCAAGGGAGGACGTGATGCTTCGTTGCGGGAACACTCTGATCGCGATGGCGTTGCTCTTGGCGATGCCTGTCGCCGCAGTAGCCCAAACCGCAGACGCTCCGGCGGCCCCAAGTAGCCAAGTCCAAACCGCCGGCAAGCCTCCAGCGGCTGCTGAGTTGCTCAAGCCCGAGCAGCTCGAAGCTCTGGTCGCACCGATTGCGCTCTATCCGGACGAACTGCTTGCAAACGTGCTGGCCGCGTCCACCTATCCCTTGGAAGTCGTGCAGGCCGATCGCTGGCTGAAGGAGCGCAAGACTCTAAAGGGTGATCCCTTGAAGACGGAAGTCGAGAAGCAGCCTTGGGATGACAGCGTCAAGGCGTTGGCCTCAACCGCCGAAGTGTTGACCATGATGAGCGACAAGCTCGACTGGACCAAGGCGCTGGGCGACGCCGTGCTCGCGCAGCAACCGGATGTGATGGATGCGGTGCAGCGGCTGCGCACCAAGGCCTATGACAACAAGAAGCTGGTGACCACCACGCAGCAGAAGGTCAGCGTCAAGACCGAGGAAAGCAGGCAGGTGGTCGTGATCGAGCCGGCAGTTCCCGATACGATGTACGTGCCGTACTACGAGCCTGCGACAGTCTACGGCGCGTGGCCCTACACCGAGTATCCACCGTATTACTTTGGCTATCCCTCCTATATCGGCGCGGGTGTGGTCGCGGCTGGTCTTGCATTCGGCACGGCTTGGGCCATTGGCCGCTGGGGCAATTATTGGGGCGGCGGCTGCAACTGGGGCAACCGCAACGTCTATATCAATCACCGAACTACCAACATCGGAAACGCCTGGCAACACAATCCGTCGCATCGCCAGGGCGTTCGCTACAACAATTCAAATGTTCAGCAGCGCTTCGGCAATAGCAATCTGAAGGCCGGCGCCGCCGACCGGATGGATTTCCGCGGCCGCGACGGACAGCAGAAGCCGGGACAGGATCGGCCTGGTGCGGGAGATCGCGCAGGAGATCGTGCCGGCGACCGCGCAGGTGATCGAGGCGGTGACCGACAAGGCCCGGGGGATCGTGCCAAGGCGGGGGGCGATCGTGCTAAAGGTGGTGGCGATCGCGCGGCCAAGGGTGGTGGTGCCAAGAATGCCGGCGCAAAAAGTGCCAGCTCTAAAGCGGGCGGCGCCAAGGGCGGCGGTGGCGCCAAGGCAGCGAACCGCGGGGGTGGCGGCGCCCTGAACGTGTCGTCGGGCCGCTCGGCGGCTGCAGCATCGGCCCGTGGCCAGGCGAGCATGGCGAGCATGGGACCGCGCGGTGGCGGCGGCGGAGGTGCGAGCTTCGCCGGCCGAGGCGGCGGCGGAGGCTTCCAAGGTGGCGGTGGCGGTGGCCGCGGTGGTGGTGGCGGTGGCGGACGGCGTTCCGATATCGGGCTGAAGCATGATGTCGTTCTGCTCGGCCATCTCGCAAGCGGCCTTGGTTACTACCGCTTCAGCTATATCGGCAGCGACAAGGCCTATGTCGGGATCATTGCGCAGGAAGTCGAAGAGGTGAAGCCAGAAGCCGTTACCCGCGGAGCCGATGGTTATCTCCGGGTCTATTACGAGAAGCTCGGTCTAAAATTCCGTACGTATCGGGATTGGCTCGCCGGCGGCGCGACGATTCCTGCGCAGGTGATGCCATGATAAGCTTCAAGTCGCTTCATCGCGTCGCCCTGCCGGCCATCATGGCGCTGGCGCTCACGAGTTCGCCATCCCGGGCGCAGCAATCGTATCCGACACCGGAGGATGCAGCGGCGGCGCTCGCGTCGGCGGTCAAGAACGGACCGGAACGGGCTATCCTGAAAGTGCTCGGCAGCGCTGCCGAGGACATCGTCTCGTCCGGTGATGAGGTCGCCGACGTCGACATCCGGAAACGTTTCACCTCGATGTACGACGCCAAGCATTCGATCAAAGCGGAGGGTAACAAGAAGGCAATGCTGATGTTGGGTCCGGACGAATTCCCGTTCCCGATCCCGCTCGTCAACACCAGGACCGGCTGGGAATTCGATATCGCCGAAGGTCGCATCGAGGTGCTCTATCGCCGCATCGGCCGCAATGAGCTCGACGCCATCCAGACCAGTCTCGCCTTTGTCGATGCCGAGAACGACTACGCCGACAAGGATCGCGGCGAGGGGGCCGGCGTGTACGCACAACGCATCGTCAGCAGCGCGGGCAAGAAGGACGGGTTGTTCTGGCGTGACGACAATGACCAGAGCCCGCTCGGCGCGTTAGCAGCGCAGGCTTCGGCTGAAGGCTACAAGGCCGAGGAGGGTGCGGCGCCCTACCACGGCTATTATTTCCGGATCCTGAAGGGGCAGGGGTCGAACGCGCCAGGCGGCGCGCTCAACTATGTGGTCAATGGCAAGATGATCGGAGGTTTTGCACTGGTCGCCTGGCCTGCCGAGTACGGCAATTCCGGCGTCATGACCTTCCTGGTCAACCATGCGGGCGTTATCTACCAGAAGGATCTCGGTTATCGGACCAAGGTTCTCGTGTCCCGCATGACTGCATTCGATCCGGACCAGACCTGGAAGAAGGTCGATGGTGCAAAACCCTGAGCGACGTACGCAGATAGTGCGTCTGGCACCCTCGTATCGGTCGCCAACCTTAGCACGATCATGATCTCTATGAAGTGAGCGAAAGGCGGAACGATCGTGAGGGTCTCGTGGTGTCATTGCGACGAAGTGGGAGCGGAGATTGGCATCTCCAACTCGAAAACGGAGCCCCTGACGTCCGATTTGACCAGCCTCAACCTTCCTCCGCACCTTGCGACGAGGTTGGAGGAGATGGCCAGTCCCAACCCCATACCGCCTTGCTTCGTCGTGAAGAAAGGGTCGAAGATGCGCTCTTGATGACGCGGTGTGATGCCGGTGCCCGAGTCCTCGACGGACAAATGGACCGTTGCGCCACCATCGAGGGCGGTTTTCAGACGGAGCTCTCGTTGGTCGGCGGGGACAGAGCTCATTGCGTCAATCGCGTTTTTGCAGAGGTTCAGGACAATCTGCTGAAGCTCAGTGCCGTCCAGTGCGACTGGAGGTATGTTGCCCTGAAGCTCCGTCGTCACTGATACGCCATTGGCCAGGAGATCGTGCTTCAACAGTCTCAGCGTAAGCTCCGCGATGTCCTCGACGTTTGCCGAAGCGCCGCCGCGCGCCGTTTTGATTGTAATCTCGCGAATGCTCGATATGATGTCAGCCGCCCGACCGCCGTCGGCTTCGATGTCACAGAGGATGTTCTCGAGTTCCTCGAGTTCAGGGGAGGCAGCTCGCAAGTGACTCAACCCGGTCGCAGCATTGAGCGAGATGGCCCCTAATGGCGACCTCAGCTCATGGGCGATCGCGCCAGTGACCGCGTCGATGCTGAGAAGCCGGTTCGCTCGTTCGCGTCGCTGCAGGGCAATGACGCTGGCAAGGCGCGAATAGATAAACATCGTTTCGATGAGCAATACGGTCAGCAACATGCAACTGCCGACCAGAACGAAACCGCGTGCTGCGTACCAACCGATGGTGAACCGAACCGAACTGCCGATGATCGCCACCAGGAAATTGGGCAGGTAGGCGAGTAAAGTCACCATTAGCCAAAGGTCAAGAATGGTGCGCATGCGCGCAAACAGGACGGTGAGAGCGGTCACATTCCAAAGCAAAAGTATCAGGTTGACCTGATTACCGAGAGGGGTCTGATGCCTGACGTCGTTCACGTAGAAGCTAGGGAGAAATTCGGCTTTCGCGGTCACCATCCACGTCAGTGCTGCCACGGTGGCAGCGATGCAGCCGAAAGCTAGTGCGATCGCGGCTATTGCAGGTCTGCCTGGTCGGCCGGCGGCGGAGTGATCCTTTGTGAATCCGTACACCAGGATAGCCGCGGGAAAAGCGGTGTGCCAAAGCACGTAAAGCCAAGCGGGGCTATCCAGTCCATTTCCAATGACACCTGCGGTGGCGTATCCGTTCGGAAAGGCGAGCGTTTGCAGGAATGCGAACGATCCGCTGAAAACGTACCCGCTCGCGAGTGCGAGAAGTGCCCGCTGAGGCTGGATCGAAAATTGAGCAAACAGCAGGGCTGCCGTGATGAATTCGGCCAGGGCCAACGCGGTCTGCAATACTGGAACGAAACCATTGATCTGGCCCAATTGGATCCGGGCGAACGGCGCGATGGCCGCTGCAAGGACGATGAGCAAGACGGCGACACCCACCGCCCAGGCCTTTTGACGAGGGGTCGCGGGCATGTTCGCGATGATCAATGGGAATTCTTGCTCATCATCGTAGGCGGGCTCGGCGGCTGCGTTGGCCGATCGTTGGCTCGCTCGCGCAATGCCCGGCCCCGATGCTGTCGCACCGCCGCCAAGTCCCATGAACTTGCGCTGGCTCATTCCGCCTCCGGGACCACGAGACAGCATCTTACTCGTCCCCGCGCCCGTTGAAAGCCCATAAGGGGGATCGGCGTCTTCGGAAGAGACATCTGACGGCCGGACTTATGTTCGCAGCATCGCCTCGATATCTTGCGCTGCTTCAAGCAGCGTGCGGTCTTGTCCGCGCGCGGCGATGACCTGGAGGCCGAATGGAAGTCCGGACCGGTCCGTTCCGCACGGTATCGAAATCGCAGGCAGCCGGGCATGATTGACGAAGGGCGTTAACGCCGCATGCGCGCGCGGGCTCGCCGCGCGGCCACCGATCCTGTCGGGTCCGGACTGGGTGAATGGCCACGCGACACAGGGGACGGTGGGCGCCAGCAGCAGATCGACCTCGGCGAAGAATGCCGCGAAAGCATTGGCGATCCCGGCACTTGCCAGCAACGCACCGGCAACGTCGGCGCCCGACCACGACATCCCTCGCTCGATCTGCCTGGCGATGTCAGGATCGAAGACCGCCGGATTCTCGCGGAACGCGTCTCGATAGAGTGCGGCGAGCCCGGCGTGCTGAAGCGGCATGATGGCCTCTTCCGTCGCGCCCGCCGGCCAGACGGGATCGCGCTGCGCGATGCCGAGGCCTGCGGCGGAGAGACGCGCGATGGCGAAAACGAGCCCGTTAGCGACAACATCATCGACGGCGACGTCGAGCCCAAGGCGTGGCGAGAACGCGATGCGCAGACCGGCGATGTTTTTAGCCCCTTGAGCGATGGGGGCTGAATCCGGGTCGCGCGGATCGATACCGGCCATGGCCTCGAACGCCAACGCGATATCGGCGATATCGGTGGCGATCGGCGCGATGACGGAGAGGCCGAAGAACGGTTCGGCGAAGCCGGGCCCATAGGGGATCGCGCCATACGACGGCTTGAACCCGGCGATGCCGACATGAGCCGGCGGCCTGCGGCTCGATCCGCCCGCATCGGTACCGATCGCCAGCGGCACGAGGCCGGCCGCAACCGCGGCAGCAGGGCCGCCCGACGAGCCACCGGGGGTCAACGTGGGATCGAGTGGATGCCGCGTCGGCCCATACAGCGGCGAGGTTGTCACGCCCTTGCAGGCGAATTCCGACGTTGCGCCGATGCCGACGACGACGGCGCCGGCCTTGCGCAGCCGCTCGATCGCAATCGCATCCTGCGGCGCGACGAATTCAGCGAACAGGCGCGAGCCCTGTGTCACACGCCAGCCGCCGACCCAGATGTTGTCCTTGACGATGACGGGGACACCGGCGAGCGGCATCGCCTCGCCGGCACGCAAGCGATCATCGACCGCTGTGGCGTCGGCAAGCGTACGCGCGGGAGCGGTCGTCACCACCGCGTTCAGCGCCTTGGCGGCCTCGATGCGCGCAAGCGCGGCCTTGGCGGTCTCGACCGCACTCGTTCGTCCGGCGGAGACGTCGGCCGCAATCTCGCACGCTCTACTTTTTCGGGTTGTCATGGCCTCCCCAGATCAGTGCCAATGTGCCGCAGAGGGCGAGGCACGCCAAGGCGAAGAAGGCGGCACCGAGACTGGCTGCGCCGTCCAGGAGCGACACCAGTGCCGGTGCTGCCAAGAGGCCGGCGTAGGATGCTGTCAGCACCGCGCCGGTGGTTTCGCCGATCCTGTCCTGCGGCGCGAGGCGGGCGATCTCGGCCACGAAGACACCGTTCCAGCCCGAGGCGGTCAGGCCGAACAGAGTTGCAATCGCAAACTGGCCCGTCCGTCCGAGCGATGCGCCATCGAGACCCAGCAGCGCGGCGCAGAAAGTCATGCCGAGGCCGATGACGACGAGAACTCCGCGTGAGGCGTTGAGGCGCATTGCGACGAGGCCCCAGCCGAGCCGGCCGACCAGCCCGCCGGCCTGGGCGCAGGCGAGCGCCATACCGGCCTCGACATGGCTGAGGCCGAGTTCGCGGGTGCCGAGCGTGACGAAGACCGTATTGAGCGACACCTGCATTGCGCTGAACGGCATCGAGGCCAGCGCCAGCATTCCGATGCGTCGATCCGCGGTCACCAATGCCAGCCGCATGCGAAGGCCAAGCTGTGGCTGCGGAATGACCTTGGCGGCGTAAGCCGGCCGCAAGCACTCGAACCACGCTATCGCCAGCAGCGCACAGGCACCCACGGCGGCATAGCACCAGGCGGGCCCGAGCGAGATTGCGATCGCGGGCAGAACCAGCGAGCCGCAGACGGCGCCGATCTGGTTTCCGGTCTGGCGAACCGAGAACACGAACGCGCGCCGCTCGGTCGTCACGAGCCGCGCCAGCAGCGCCGCGCTTGCGGGCGTCTCCGGTCCGAAGGCGAGGCCAAGACAGAGGCCGGCTGCGAGCAGGGCCGCCGTCGAGCCGAGCGAAGCCAGCGCCATGCTGGCGATGATCGCCGCCGCGCAGAGGCTCGCGATCCGCAGCGAGCCCAAGCGGGCGATGAACCCGCCGCCCCAGAACGAGGCGGGAATGCCGACCGCGAACACGGCGCAGGAGAACATCGAGAGCTGCCAGACTTCGATCTGGGCGCGCGGTGCCACCACGCCCGGCGCGAACAGAGCCAGCGCCACCAGCGCCTGCAGTGAGGTCATGGCGCCAAGCGCCGGCAGCAATGCCGGCGCTGGTCGAACGGCCGTGTTTGCGTCTACCATGGTGCTGCGCTCACGGGAGGAACATTGTGGCAGGCGGTATTTCCATTCACGCGGTCGATGTGGCGAGCGGACGTCCGGCGCAGGGTCTGCGTGTCGAGATCTGGCGGATCGATCCGGACTCGTTGCGCGTCGCCGACGGTCGGCTTGGTGCCAACGGCGTGCTCGATCATCCCGTTGCGCAGGGCGCGGGCGTGACGGCAGGCGAGTACGAGGTCCTGTTTCATCTCGGCGAGTTCTTTGGCGAGCGCGAGGAGTTCCTTACGGTGACGCCGTTCCGCTTTCGCATCAAGGATGTCGACGAGCATTTTCATCTACCGCTGAAATTCACGCGCTGGGGCTATTCGCTGTTCCGCGGCGCTTGATCAGTTGGTTAGCCGCCGCGACAGTCCCGTGACACGCTCCATGATCGCGACCAGCGCTACGGTTGCGATGATCAGCACGCCCGACAGCGCGGCGATGGTGACGTCGAGCTTGCCCTCGAGGTCCTGCCACATCCGAATCGGCAGCATGTCGGTGGCGGCATCACGCAGGAACAGCGACACCGGCACGTTGTCGAAGGACGACATGAAGGCGATGAAAGCGCCCGCAATGATGCCCGGCCGGATCAGCGGCAGCACAATCCTCCGGAACGTGTAAAGCCGGCTCGCGCCAAGGACCGCCGAGCTTTCGAGCAGGGTCGGCTCCAGCTGAGCGAGCGCGGCAATCGTGTTGCGCACCACATAGGGGACGCAGACGACGGTGTGGCCAATCACCAATGTCAGCGGCGACACTGGCAATCCGACCAACGAGAACAGCATCAACGCGGCCAGGCCGAAGGCCAGCGCCGGCAGCACCAGCGGCGACATGAAGAGGGAATCGAGCAGCCGGGCCGACAGCCTCGGCGAGCGCGAGATCGCGAGCGCGGCGGCAACGCCGAGCACCACCGACAGGCCCGTCGCCCACAGTGCCACGATGAGGCTGTTCTTGGCTGCGAAGTGCAGCTGCCAGGCGTTCCACAATTCGGCGTACCAGCGCAGCGAATAGCCCGGCGGCGGAAAACGCAGCGAGAAGCCGCTGGTGAAGGAGACGATCAACACCACCAGCGACGGCGCGATGATGATGATCAGCGCGATCACGGCGATCAGGCTCATGACCAGCTCGAAACTGAACGCCTCCAGAGTACGCTTGCGCCGGCTCATCACGCACCTCCATAGCCGCGCGACAGGCGGCCGAGTGTGGTGAAGACGGAAACGACCGCGAGCACGGCCAGCAAAAAGATGATCGAGATTGCGGAGGCAAACGGCCAGTTCTGCAGCGTCGAGGCCTGCTGATAGAGATACATCGGCATGAACAGCATCTGGCCGCCGCCGATCAGCGACTGGGTTATAAAGGCCGTGATTGCGGCGGCGTAGGTCAGTGTGCAACCAGCGATCACGCCGGGCAGCGACAGCGGCAGCACGATCTTGAAGAAGGTGCGCCAGCTTCCGGCGCCGAGCGAGCAGGAGGCATCGTCGAGATTGGAATCGATCCGGCCGAGCGCGGTGATCAGCGGCAACGTCATCAGCGGCATCTGCACTTGCGCCAGCGCGATCACCACGCCGAACTGGGTGTAGAGCAGCTTCAAGGGCGAATTGATGATGCCAAGCGATTGCAGCGTCGCGTTGATAATGCCTTGGCGGCCCAGAATGACGATCCAGGCGAAGGTGCGCACCACGACGCTGGTCAGGAGCGGTAGTAGCACGATCAGGATAATGATGGTCTGAAGCCGCGGCCCGACCCGCTGGTAGAGCCAGGCGATGGAAAAGCCGAGCACCAGGCAGACGGCTGTCACCTCCGCCCCGAGCAGCAGCGTCGAGCCGAGCACGCTGAGGCTGAAGGGGTCGGTGAGGAAGTGCAAATATTGGCCGAGCCCCCAATGGAGCGCGGCCGTGTCGTTGTGGAGCGAGAGCCAAAGCAGTTGCAGCAGCGGCGCCAAGAAGAAGACCAGGAAGAACAGCGCCAGCGGCACTGCCAATCCCATCCCGTGGGAGGTCACGTCCCGTGGTGCCGGTGCTGCGCCCATCGTCGGATCCCTAAAGCTCTTAGATCTTGATCTCGCGGTTGAAACGCTCGATCCAGGCCGAGCGCTGCTCGTTGATCTTCTTCCAGTCCTGGAACACGAATTTCTGCTTCAGCTCGGCGGTGTCCTTGGCGAGCACGCGCGCAATCTCGCCGCCCATCGTCACCTTGGAATTGGTCGGCACGATCAGATAGGGCGGGTTCATCAGCGTGGTCTGCACCTCGGGAGTCAACGACGCCTCGATCAGCTTGAAGGCGAGCTCGCGGTTGGGCGAGTTCTTGACGATGTGGATCGTGGTCTTGAAGGCGATGGCACCTTCCTTCGGGGCCACGAACTCGACCGGCACGCCGCGCGCTTTCAGGATCTGGATGGCGTTGAAATTGCCGGGCGAGATGTCGATCTGGCCCTGCTGGAACAGGGTGGCGAGCGCGCCGGGATTGGCCGCGACCGCGGCGAGATTGGGCTTCAGCTCCTCGATCGCCTTGAAGCCGGGATCGACATTGGCTTCCGAGCCGCCGCGCATCTTGGCGATCTCGACCAGCCAGCCGGTCCCGAGCGTCGAGTTAAGATTGGTGATGCCGACGCGGCCCTTGAACTCGGACTTCCACAGATCGGCCCATGAGGTCGGCGGCGTCTTGACCGCCTCCGGATTGTAGGTGAGGCCGACGACCTGGAAGAACGGGGCGGGGCCCATCGGCTCCTGTGCCTCGGCGATGAGGTCCTTGTAATAGGCGCTCTTCTCGACCGGATAGGGCTCAACCAGGTCCTGGCCGATCGCGACCAGGGCGGGGCCGGGATCGTGCAGCATGACGTCGATCGGCGGATTGGCCTTGGCGGCGTTCACCTTGGCGATCTGGTCGACCGAGAGCATGGGATCGAGCACCATTGCGGCGTCCGCGTTGGCCTTGCGGAACGCCGGCACCAGCACGGCCTTGTGCGCCTCCTCCCAGCTTCCGGTGAAGGTCGCAAACACTAGCGGGCGGGCCTGGGCATAGCTCAATCCGGGAAACGCCTTCATGGCACCGAGTGTGAGTGCGGTCGTTATCAGGCTTCGGCGGTTCATGATCATGGTCGAACTCCCTCTGGACAAAAACTGGATCTAAAGCGTTGCAGGAAAAGCGTTGGCGAGCGACGGGGCGAGTGGCGCGAGGCGCACCGCGGCGCCGCTCCCCAGCGTGCGCGTCTCGCCGATGCGCGCCTGTGAGATCTTGACGCTGGAGCCGTCGGCGGTGGTGATCTCGTGCACGACCGTGGCCCCGAGCGGCAGCGACATGCCGACCACTCCGGCAAAGCCGGTCTCGTCACCGACGAATTGCAGATGCTCGGGGCGGATACAGACGGTGACGCGGCCGCCTTCGGCAAACGCGCCATCCGCCGGCCGCGCGATGATCTCAGCGCCAGCATCGAGGCGGACTTTGGCGGCCGTCCGGTCCGCCGAGACGACCACGCCAGGCATGCGGTTGCTGGCGCCGACGAACGTGTTCACGAACAGCGTCTGCGGCCGGTCGTAGACGTCGGACGGCGATCCGAACTGCTCGAGCTTGCCGTGGCTCAGCACCGCGACGCGGTCAGCCATCGACAGCGCTTCTTCCTGGTCATGGGTCACGATCACCGTGGTGATGCCGGAGACGCGCTGGAGCCGCTTGACCTCGATCTGCATGTCGAGCCGCAAATTCTTGTCGAGCGCGGCAAAGGGCTCGTCGAGCAACAGGATCGACGGCTTGATCGCCAGTGCGCGAGCGAGCGCCACGCGCTGCTGCTGGCCGCCGGAGAGCTGCCGTGGCAACCGTTCCGACATGGTCGGCAGTTGCACCAGATCCAGCAGGCGCTGCGCTTCGCGCTGGCGGGTCGTCTTGTCGATACCGCGCGCGGCAAGCCCATAAGCGACGTTCTCGCCGATGCTGAGATGGGGGAATAGTGCGTAGTTCTGGAACACGATGCCGACCGCGCGACGGTTCGGCGGCAGCGGGTCGACGATGTCGTCGCCGATGATGATCCGCCCCTGCGTCTGTGCGATGAAGCCAGCGATGATCCGCAGCAGGGTGGTCTTGCCGCAACCGGAGGGCCCAAGCAGCGCGATGATCTCGCCGCCCTTGATGTCGAGATTGATGTTCTCGACGGCGAGCGCGCCGCTCGGATAGCGGTGGGTGACGGCGTCCACGACGAGCGATCGGCCGCCTTGCACTTCAGCCATGATGTTGCCTCCCGTTACCCCAAAGCAGAAAGCAAGTCTCGTGCCCGCCGCGCTCGCCTTTCGATGCGAGGTTTGGCATGGTGGGGCGATGACATCGGATCGATCGGTTTGCGACCTCACTGCCACAACCCTTGCGCGCGCCATTGCGAAGGGCGAGCTGTCGTCGCGCGAAGTTGTCGAGGCGCATCTCGAACGGATTGCGCACCAAGACGTGCAATTGGCGGCGTTCGTGACCGTCGACGCGGACCGGGCTCGCCGTGCTGCGGATATCTGCGACGCCGCGCCCGCTCCGATCGGCGCGCTGCATGGGATGCCCGTCGGGATCAAGGATCTCACCGACACTGCGGGACTTGCGACCACCTACGGATCGGCTCTGTTTCGTGATCACGTCCCGGCCGACGACGATCTCGTGGTCGCGCGGCTGCGGCGTGCCGGCGCGATCATCTTGGGCAAGACCAACACGCCGGAATTCGGCTTCGGTGCGGTCTGCACCAACAAATTGTGCGGCCCGACCCGCAATCCGTTCGATTCCGCGCTGACCTCGGGCGGTTCGTCCGGCGGCTCCGCTGTCGCGGTCGCGGCTGGCATGGTGCCACTGGCGCACGGCACAGATTTCGGCGGCTCGGTGCGGACGCCCGCAAGCTTCTGCGGCGTCGCCTCGATCCGGCCGACGCCCGGTCGCATCCCGTCGCCGCATCGCCCGCTCGGCTGGGACATGCTCGCCACCCACGGTTTTCTGGCCCGCGGTGTTGACGATCTCGAACTGGCGCTGTCGGTCTTTGCGGGAGGCGATGTGCACGACCCGCTCTCGATGGGCGTCGTCAATGACGACCGGCCGGTTGCAGCACGTCCCCGCATCGCAGTGACGCCCGATTTCGGTGTCGCGCCCGTGGCGCGCGAAGTCCGTGCGCGGTTCGCCGCGGCCTGCGAGGCGCTCGCGGCCGCTGCCGATGTGGTGCCGTCCGCGCCCGATTGCGGCGGTGCGATCGAGACATTCCGGACGCTGCGCGCCGCGCACATCGCCAACAGCTATGGCGAGCTGTTGAAAACGCACCGCGTCGAGCTCACGCCCACCGTGATCTGGAACATCGAGGCGGGCGCAAAGCTCTCCGCGGAGGATTATCTCAACGCCGAGCGTCGCCGCACCGCGATCTACCGCAGCTTTCGCGAGCTGTTCACCCGCGCCGATTTCCTGGTGGCGCCGGCGGCGTCCGTCTTGCCCTGGCCGAACGAAATCAGCGATGTCACCGCGATCGATGGCGCGGCGCTGGAGACGCCGATCGACTATCTCGCCATCACCTTCATCGTGTCGCTGGTCGGTTTCCCGGTCCTGACCCTGCCGGCGCCGCGAGGGGAGAACGAGCTGCCGTTCGGCATCCAGATCATTGCCCCACCGGGATGCGAATCCCGCCTGTTTGCCTTCGGCCGTGCCATCGAGAACGAACTCGGTTTTTCCCATCGCTGGCCGAAGCTCCCCTAGCTGTCGCGATGCTCGAGCCGGGCGGCGAGCGCATCGGCAAGGCCAAGGGTGGGTTTGGCGGCGGGGCGGCGGTACGTGCCTGCAGTTGCCTTGCGCAGGCGCTGCGCTACCAGCGCCTCGGCCTGCTTCACCGAGGCTATGACTTGATCGACCACGGGGACGGAGATCCGGTCGGCGACGCGCTCGGCGAGGCCCGAGAGCGGCGCACCCGCAAAAATCAACACGTCCGCGTCGTCTTCCACGATCGCGCGCCGGGCGAGATCTACCAGCACATCCTCCTTCTCGGTGCCGACCTCCGAGATCGCCTGGAATGGCGTATCGAGCATGCGGATGCCGGCACAACGCTCCCACAGCCCGTGGGCGCGGACGCATTCCTCGTACCAAGGGCCGAGCGCCTGGGCGAAGGTGACGATGGCGAAGCGGCGGCCGGCCATGCAAGCGGTCAGCATTGCCGCTTCCGCCATGCCGACCACGGGAATGTCGAAGGTTTCGCGCGCGGCGAACAGGCCGGGATCGCCGAAGGCGGCGATGATCGCTGCGTCGACCTTGCGGTGCTGCTCGGCCAGCATTTCCAGTGCGATAGCGCCGCCGATCTGCGCCTCGGTGCGCGTCGAGATGTAGGGGACGCCGCGGGTCGCGGTGCAGGGGATCAACTCGGTCCCGGCCGAAGCCGCGCGCTGCCCGACATCCGTCATCAACTGGGTGACAGCGGTGCTGGTGTTCGGGTTGAGCAGCAGCAGCTTCATGATTACGCCGCCGTCTGCTTGGCTTGAGAGGTGCCGATCACTTCGAGCAGAGCGGTGCCGGTGCGCCGGACATGAGCGCCAAGCAGGCGTCCTGCGGTTTCGCTATCGCGCGCCTCGAGCGCGGCAAGGATGCCGGCGTGCTCGTCGACCGAATTGCTCCAGCGGCGGTCGGCGCCGAGCGCGAGATAACGCGCGCGTTCGGCGCGGGAGATCAGCGTCTCGTGCGCCTCGCGCAGCGGCGTGTTGCGCGCCATGCGGACGATGGTGTTGTGGATCTCGCCGTTGATGGCGAAGTACTCGTCGAGCTTGCCGTTGCGATGATGACCTTCCATGCGGGTCTGGAGCGTGCGCAGGCGGGCGAGATCGCGCTCCGTGGCGCGCTCCGCGGCGAGCTCCGCGGCCAGCCGCTCGACGCCAGCCAGTGCCTCGAACAATTCCGAGATGCCGTCGACGGCGATGTCGGCGATGCGCGGGCTGCGGTTGGGGCGCAGTTCGATCAATCCCTCGGCCGCCAGCACCTTCATCGCCTCGCGCAAGGGCGTGCGCGATACGCCCAGCTCCTTCGACAACCTGGTCTCCTGGGTCTGCGATCCCGGCGGCAGCTCGCCGCGAATGATCATCGCTCGCATCCGTGCGGCGGCGCGCTCATGCAGGCCCATCCGCTTGAGTTTGGGCGACTTTCGTCCCGGGGTCGGCTCGGATTTTTGCTGCACGCAAACCTCGCTGCTTGCGCGCAATCCTAGTCAATCGCTGTCAAAATCCGTGCTCAAATAGAAGACGTATGTAGCTCAAAATAAAAGCATTTCGAACAAATTGCATGCAGTATGCAGATTGCGGGTTGCGCGGGTACGCGGGATGCGGATGATCCTGCCGAGGAGCGCAACCGCGCTTCGCCGAAAATGGAGCGGACGCGATCGATGTTAGTTCTGCGCAAGCGCCTCGGCATGATCACGCCGTCCTCCAACTCGGTGCTCGAACCCGTTACCGCGGCGATGCTCGCCGATGTTGATGGCGTCACCGCCCATTTTTCACGCTTCCGGGTCACCGAGATCGCGCTCGATGCTGCGGCGCTGAGCCAGTTCGACGCCTCGGTGATGCTTCCGGCGGCGGACCTGCTGGCCGATGCCAAGGTCGATGCCATCGCCTGGAACGGAACGTCCGCAAGCTGGCTCGGCATCGGCCGAGACCGGAACCTTTGCGAGGCAATCACGACGCGCACCGGCGTGCCCGCGACGACGTCGACGCTTGCCTGCATCGATGCCGCCCGTGCGCTCGGCGCCAAGCGCGTCGGTCTCGTATCGCCCTATACCGATGACGTGCAGCGGCGGATCGGTGACGTCTGGGCCGAGGAGGGGATCGCCCCGCACACGGAGCGGCACCTCGGCCTGCGCGACAATTTCTCGTTCGGCGAGGTCGCGCCTGCGACGATTGCTGGCATGATCCGCGCTGTGGCGGCTGACGGCGCCGATGCTGTCGTCATCCTCTGCACCAACCTCGACGGCGCCGCGCTGGCGGACTCGCTCGAACCGGAATTGAAAGTCGCGGTGCTCGATTCGGTAGCGGTTACGCTATGGCGAACCCTGGAGCTCGCGGGTGGCGACATCGGGGCTCTTGTCGATTGGGGCCGGATCTTCCAGACATCGGCGGTCATCAAGTGACGGAGACTCCCGTGACGCAGTTCGATCTCGCCATTCGCGGCGGCACCATCGTGACGGCTAGCGACGAGTTTCGCGCCGATATCGGCATTCGCGACGGCCGCATCGTCAGTATTGCTGATCATCTCGAGGGTGCTGCCCGCGAGATCGACGCAACAGGTCTGCTGGCGCTGCCCGGCGGGATCGACAGCCACGTCCACATCTCTCAGGCCTCCGGCCCCGACGTGGTGATGGCCGACGACTTCGCCTCAGCGACCCGTTCGGCAGCCGCCGGCGGCAACACCATGGTCCTCCCGTTTGCGCTTCAGGAGAAAGGCACGTCGCTGCGGACCTGCGTCGAGAACTACCGCAAGCTTGCCGAAGGCGAGTGCTATATCGACACGGCGTTCCATCTCATCATCTCCGATCCGACCGCGGTCGTGCTCGGGCAGGAACTACCGGCGCTGGTCAAGGACGGCTACACCTCGTTCAAGGTGTTCATGACCTATGACGACCTCGTGCTCAGCGACAAGCAGCTGCTTGAGGTCTTTGAGGTCGCGCGCCGCGAGGAAGCGCTGGTGATGGTTCATTGCGAAGGTTACGACGCCATCCGCTTTCTGACCAACAGGCTGGAACGCGAGGGCCATATCGCGCCGTATTATCACGGCGTGTCGCGGCCACAGGCGGTCGAGCGCGAAGCCACGCATCGCGCCATCAGTCACGCCGAAGTGATCGGCGTTCCCATCATGATCGTGCACGTCTCCGGGCGCGAGGCGATGGAGCAGGTGCGCTGGGCCCAGCAGCGCGGATTGCCTGTGCATGCCGAGACCTGCCCGCAATACATCACGCTGACGGCCGACGACATGAAGGGCCTCAACATGGACATCACGGGCGCGAAATATGTCTGCTCGCCGCCGCCGCGCGATGCCGAAAGCCAGCAGGCGATCTGGGAAGGCATCACGTCAGGCGTGTTCCAGACTTTCTCGTCCGATCACTGCCCGTTCCGTTACGACGATGCCAGGGGCAAGCTGACGCCGAACGGCCGCACCTCGTTCCGCTGGGTGCCGAACGGCATTCCGGGTGTCGAGACCCGGCTGCCGATTCTGTTCTCCGAAGGCGTGTCGAAGGGACGGATCAGCCTGCAGAAATTCGTCGAGCTGACCGCGACCAACCATGCACGCATCTACGGCCTCTATCCGCGCAAGGGCTCGATCGGTGTCGGCTTCGATGCGGATATCGTGCTGTGGGACCCCAAATTGAAGAAACCCATTCGGCAGGCCGATCTGCATCACGGCTCGGACTACACGCCATGGGAAGGGTTCGACGTCACGGGATGGCCGGTAACGACGATCGCCCGTGGCCGGGTGGTGTACGAGCACGGCAGGATCGTCGGCGACAAAGGCGCAGGCGACATTCTCAGCCGCGGCAGGTCGAGCCTGATCTGATCGGGCTCAACACGTTGCTGCTCAACTGTGCCGCTCGTGCGTGGGGGCGATGGCCGTCTCAAGTCCGAAGATCATACCGGTCACATGTTCGTATCCAGCCTTCGCATGGGGCAAAACTAACCGCTCAATTCGGACAAGGTTGGCCGGCCGCCCGCCATAAGGCGACGTCCTTGACGTGATCCTCGAATCGCAGTTGCTGTCCTTAGTTGGAGAGACCGTCTCTGATTGGATCTGGTTGGGCCTCGGTTGCCGTAGGGGCCAGCATGGATTGGAGCGAGAGTTTAATTTTTCCAATTGGTTAGAGAGCGACGTGTGCACGATGCGTGGACTGAAAAAATCCTGGAAAGTCCGAACGCCATTTGAGCGACCTCGATCTGAATCGCGCAAAGGGCTCTCGAAAGGGAGCAGGGCGGAATTTGCGCTCGATGTGTTTGTGTTCGGAGCCAAGACTGTGTCGACATCGCTGGTCAGGAGCAATACAGGCCGCGCGCGAGTGATTTCTGTCTGCGCCAAGACCTAGTATCCGCGAGGAAGCTCCGATTTGATCTTTCGATACTGTCCTTCTAGCCTCACGGTGACGTCTCCCTGGCACGGGTGGTGCGAACGCAAGGGCTTGTTCAGTGAGGATTCTGATTGTCGAGGACGATGCCGCCATGGCGCGGGGCCTTGCCGAGCGGCTCAAGCTGTCTGGGTTCGCCGTCGATATCGAGTCTGACGGGGCTTCGGCGGCGCAGACCGCGTTGCTGGAACCCTACAGCCTCATCATCCTGGACATCAACTTGCCGAACGTGTCGGGTTTCGGAGTCCTGCACAAGATACGGCAGGCGGGGTCAACCGTTCCGGTCATGATTCTGACTGCCCGTTATACGGTCGGCGACAAGGTCAGCGGGCTCGATCTCGGCGCCGACGATTACCTCTCCAAGCCGTTTGATATCGCCGAGTTTGATGCCCGCGTCCGTGCGCTCGTGAGAAGGGGGCAGGGGCTGCCCAATCCGACCTTGATCTGTGGCCCGCTCGCGTACGACCGCGCCGCGGGCACGATTACGCTGAGCGGCCGGCCGCTTGAGTTGCGACGGCGCGAGTTTGCCGTGTTGGAAGTGCTGATGACCCGCGCCGGCAAAGTCGTGTCCAAGGAGCGTCTGATCGCGGAGGTATTTGGCTTCGACGAGGCGGTAGCGCCGAACGCGGCGGAACTCTATGTTGGTCGCGTTCGCCAGAAACTCGGTCCCGACGGGCCGCGGATCCGCACCGTCCGTGGGCTAGGGTATCTGCTGGAGGTATAGTGATCGCCACCTGGCGGCCGTCGTTGAGGCGAACGCTCCTCACCAATCTGGTGGCGCCCGCCATTGTATTGGCGATCGTGCTTGGAATCGGCGGTATGTTGCTGATCCAGCGCGTTGTCCAGACGGTCCATGACCGGTTGCTCGATGGGTCGGTTCTCGCCATCGCCGAACGTGTCGGCGTGGAAGATGGCGAACTGACCGTCGACTTGCCGCAGGTTGCGCTCGGCATGCTGGAAAGCCAGTCGCACGATAGCATTTACTACAGCGTGACTTACCTCGGCGAATTGATCACCGGGTACAAGGATCTTCCATTGGCCGGCTTCGATCGATTGAAGGCTGGCGAAACCGGCCATCGCGATGGTGCGTATCGCGGCAAGACGGTTCGTATCGGCGCGCAGGCGCGGCAGGTCTACGGCAGGCCAGGGCTGGTCCTCGTCGCAGTGGCCGAAACGGTGCAGGCGCGCCGCGTCGTCGAACGTGAAATGCTGATCGGACTGGCGATGCTCGAGGCCGGGTTGATTAGCCTCATCGCTTGCCTGGGCTGGTACGCAGTCGATCGAGGCCTGAGGCCGCTTGGCGAACTCAAGCAAGAAATCGATGCGCGCGGTATTCAGGGCGGTCCAAATCTCAGTCCGCTCGACCTTTCCCGGGTGCCGCAGGAAGCTTTAGCACCGGCGCTCGCGGTAAATTCCCTGCTACAGCGGCTGGATCTGGCCATTGGACTGGTGCGCCGGTTCACCGCCGATGCCTCGCATCAGATGCGAACGCCATTGGCGATATTGCGGACGCATCTCGATCTGGTGCGACGCCTGGGGTCGGAGACGCCGGCGGGCCAATCTGCCCTCAACGAGGTCGATAACGCCATCAACCGCCTTGAACGGCTGCTCGGGCAACTTGTGACACTGGCTCGGGTCGACGAGCAGAACATTGCGCAACCGGCCGCGGAGAACGTTGACCTGAACGAGGTCGCCTTCAATGTCCTGTCGGAGCGTGCCCCACAGGCTTTCGCGCGCGATATCGACGTCCAGTTCGATCGATTTGACGGTCCCGCGATTATCGCCGGCAATACCGTCCTGATTGGCGAGTTGCTGGCAAACCTGATCGACAATGCCATCCGCTACAACCGACCCGGCGGGTTGGTCCTGGTTCGCGCGGTTGTTGACGCCACGACCGCGCGAATTGAAGTCGAGGATACCGGTCCGGGAATTCCGGAGGCCCATCTGGCCCGTGTCTTCGAACGCTTTTATCGGATTCCGATGGCGAACGGCCCTGAGGGAAGCGGCCTTGGACTGGCAATCGTGAAAGCGTTGTCGGACCGTCTCGGGGCTCAAATCGTGCTCGCACCTGGCCCGGAAGGCCGGGGCCTGCGGGTTTCCGTGAGCTTTCCTCTTGCCAAGCGTGATAGTGAAAGCTCAAGTTGAGGCCGGATTGTGCGCTGCTGTAGAAGTGGCTGCAGTTCCGAACAAACTGAAGTCTGCAAAGCGGATTATCGATGAGGAAACGTCCCGATGGGGGCTGCCAAAGCCTTGGCCTTGTGCGTTGGAGTCTTGCTCGCATGGCCTGCCAGGTCGGAGCAGGCGCAGCTCGGCCCTCTCAAGGGGCAAGCATCCGCTATCGCCGGAGCTCGAGAGCAACTCAACATCGTATCGACGACCCAGGACGCGGACGTCGCCGACTTGCTTGCCGATTTCCGGGCAAGTCATCCGGACATCGAGATCGTCCATACAAAGATCAACTCCAACGAGATCTACAATCAAGTCGTGGATCCCTCGACCTCCAGCGCAGCACCCGGAGACATTGTCTGGAGCTCCGCGATGGATCTGCAGATCAAGCTCGTCAATGACGGCTATGCCCAACCCTATGTGTCGAAGGAAATTGCGCATATCCCGGATTGGGCAATCTGGAAAGACGAAGCCTACGCCATCACGGCGGAACCGATTGTCATTGTTTATAACAAGAACCTCGTTGCGGAGTCTGATGTTCCCCGATCCCGCGCTGATCTGAAGAGCCTTCTAAGCCGAAAGCCTGACACCTATCGGGGCAAGATCGCAACCTATGACCCGGAGCAGAGCGGGACCGGATTCCTGTTCATCACGCGCGATGCCGGAATCACGAGGACAACGTGGGATTTGGTCCGTGCCTTCGGCGGCGCCGGTATCAAGCTCTACTCGACCACCGGAACGGTGCTTGATCGAATTTCATCCGGCGAACATTTGATTGCCTACAATATGATAGGGTCTTACGCGATCGAACGGGCCAAGGAAGATGCCTCAATCGGAATAGTGTTTCCTGCCGACTACATCACGTTGATGTCGCGCATAGCCTTCATACCGGTCACCGCGCCGCACCCAGAATCCGCGAAACTGTTCCTCGATTACTTGCTTTCGGAACGCGGTCAGAAGTTTCTCCTGGCCCGGTCGGTCGGTCCTGTGCGCCTCGGCCTCGGTGCAGAAGGTGTCATACCTGCGGATCGCAGCAACGCCGTCAAACCAATCCATATTGGTGCAGAATTGCTCACCTATCTCGATCAGTCGAAACGAGCGAGCTTTCTCAAAGAGTGGCGCCGCGCATTGCAGGATCGATAGAAATCCACGGATTTGGATTTCAAACGGAATAACATCCGAGAGAACCCCCCATATCTGCCGGCTCGCCAAGCGCACCGTCTTCACTCCGACTCCGACCAGATTCTCCTGCAGGGTGCATCAGCGACAGGTTGATGACAGGCAGCTGATATACGGTGAGGCAGCCTAGCTTGAATGATAGCGCCTTGCGCATCGGTCAATCCGGCCGCGATCAAGTTTGCAACACCTGCCTGACGGGTGAACAAGACAAAGAATCACAAACGATAAAATGGGAGGACGGCATGACGGCTACCACCGGACAGTCGAAGCTTGGCATGGTGCTCCGCGTCACCAGTGGCAACTTTCTTGAGATGTTCGATTTCTTTCTGTCGGGCGTCTACGCATCGTACATCGCCAAGGCATTCTTCCCGCTCGAAAATGAATACGCGTCACTGCTGCTGACCTTTGTCGCGTTTGGCGCAGGCTTTCTGATGCGTCCGCTCGGCGCCATCATCCTCGGAGCCTACGTGGATCGGATCGGCCGGCGCCAAGGCCTGATCGTTACATTGTCCATCATGGCTGCCGGGACGGTGCTCATCGCGTTCGTGCCAAGTTACGCAACCATTGGCATCTTGGCCCCGATTCTCGTCTTGATTGGACGCCTGCTGCAGGGCTTCTCGGCTGGCGTCGAGCTTGGTGGTGTTTCCGTCTATCTCTCGGAAATGGCCACGCCGGGAAAGAAGGGTTTTTACGCCAGCTGGCAATCGGCGAGTCAACAGGTCGCGATCATCGTCTCGGCCTCGCTGGGTTTCGCTCTGAATGCATGGCTTGCACCGGCGCAACTTGACGATTGGGGTTGGCGCATTCCGTTCTTCATCGGCTGCCTGATCGTTCCTTTCGTATTCTTCATTCGACGCTCGCTGCAGGAAACCGATGAATTCCTGGCGCGGAAGCATCATCCAACACCCCGCGAGATCTATCGCTCCATCCTCGCAAATTGGAGCATTGTTCTTGCCGGGATGATGATGGTGATCATGACCACGGTGTCTTTCTACCTCATTACCGTCTACACGCCGACATTCGGCAAATCGGTCCTCAAGCTGACCGCGGCCGATGGCCTGATCGTGACGATTTGCGTGGGAATATCGAACTTCATCTGGCTTCCCATCATGGGCTCGTTGTCCGATCGGATTGGTCGTCGGCCGATCCTCATCGCCTTTTCGACTTTGGCATTTCTGACTGCATATCCCGCGCTTTCCTGGTTGGCCGCAGGCCCGACGTTCCCGAAAATGCTGACGGTCCTGCTTTGGTTGTCTTTCATCTACGCCAGCTACAACGGCGCGATGATCGTCGCATTGACCGAAGTCATGCCGGTGGGTGTACGAACGTCTGGATTCTCCCTCGCATATAGTCTGGCAACGACGTTCGGCGGGTTTACGGCAGCGATCTGCACGTGGCTGATCGCTGCCACTGGTGACAATGCGTCGCCGGGATATTGGATGAGCGCGGCAGCACTCTGTGGTCTGGCCGGGACGTACCTCGTTTACAGGCCGCAGGAACGACGCGCGCTATCCGGGGCCAGTTCGGCCGAGACGGTGATAGGGACGTGACCACCAAAGTGCTCGATGACGTCGACCATCATCGAGCAAGCACAGTCCCCGAATAATTGCATCGAAGGAAATTGCCGATGAGCGTGACGATCGTCGTGCGCAGGCTAGTTGCGCTGAGCTTGCTGATTGTTTTGACGGCCGCGGCGGGACTAGCCGGGGCGTCCGAGGTCAGGGTCATGATCTCGGGAGGCTTGGCGACACCTTACAAGGAACTCGTACCGCAATTCGAACGCGCGACGGGAAACACGGTTGTCACGGCCAATGGCCCTTCGATGGGAACGACGGAGAACGCCATCCCCGTGGGACTGGCGCGCGGCGAGGCGGCGGACGTGCTCATCATGGTCGGCGATGCGCTTGGCGAGATGATCGAGCAGGGCAGGGCGGTCAGAACCAGCCGCGTCGACCTGGTACGCTCGCCGATCGGGATCGCTGTACGCGCCGGGACTCCAAAGCCTGATATCGGTACGCCTGACGCATTGAAGCAGGCACTGTTGAACGCGAAGTCAGTTGCATACTCCGATAGCGCCAGCGGCGTCTATGTAGGCACCGAGCTGTTCAAGCGTCTCGGGATTGCCGCCGAGATGAAGGACAAAGCCAAAATGATTCCCGCGGAGCCGGTCGCGAGTGTTGTTGCACGCGGTGACGCCGAACTCGGCTTTCAGCAGATCAGTGAACTTTTGCCGATCGCTGGTGCCGACCTTGTCGGGCCGCTCCCGGCAGACGTCCAGAAAATCACGATCTTTTCTGCAGGCATAACCTCCAGTGCCAGTCAGCCGGAAGCCGGACGGGCTCTCATTGCCTTCCTCGCTTCAGCTGCAGCCGCTCCGGCCCTGAAAAAAGCGGGTCTCGATCCCTTTGCAGCATCGGAGAAATAGACCGGCTTCAGATCTGCGGGAGGCGGACGATTCCAGCGAAGGGGGACTCGATTGTGAAGCAGTATCTCAACAGCTTCGGCGCACGCCAGACACTTGTCGTCGGTGCAAAGACCTACGCCTACTATTCGCTTGCCGCGGCGGAAAAGAATGGCCTTCCCAGCGTCTCGAGACTGCCATTCTCCCTGAAAGTCATCATCGAGAACATGCTGCGCAACGAAGACGGCCGCAGCATGAGCAAGGCTGACATCGAGCATGCCGCGCTGGGGAGCCAAGACAAGGGCTCGGCCGAGAAGGAAATCGCCTTCAGGCCGGCCCGGGTGCTGATGCAGAATTTCACCGGCGTTCCGGCCGTGGTCGATCTTGCCACGATGCGGGACGCTATGAAATCCCTCGGCGGCGATCCACAAAAGATCAATCCGCTGATACCTGTGGATCTCGTCATCGATCACTCCGTCATCGTCGATGCGTTCGGCAATGGTCAGGCACTGGCCAGGAACGTCGAGCTCGAATACCAGCGCAACGGTGAGCGATATCGCTTTCTGAAATGGGGACAGGGCGCATTTTCGAATTTCCGGGTGGTCCCTCCGGGGACCGGTATCTGCCATCAGGTCAATCTGGAATACCTGGCTCAGACGATCTGGATCGGCCGGGCTGAAGACGGCGGGAATGACCTGGCCTATCCCGATACGCTCGTCGGCACGGATTCCCACACCACGATGGTCAACGGCCTGGCCGTGCTCGGATGGGGCGTCGGCGGAATCGAGGCCGAGGCTGTTATGCTCGGCCAGCAAATTTCGATGCTGCTGCCGCAAGTCGTCGGTTTCAAGCTCACCGGCCGGCTCAAGGAGGGCGTCACGGCGACCGATCTCGTGTTGACGGTGACGCAGATGCTGCGCAAGCGCGGTGTGGTCGGCAAATTCGTCGAGTTCTACGGCCCGGGGCTCGACGACATGACGGTGGCGAACCGTGCGACCATCGCGAATATGGCGCCTGAATATGGCGCGACCTGCGGCTTCTTCCCGATCGATCAGCGAACAATCGATTATCTGACCACCACCGGCCGTGATCCCGCGCGCGTCGCGCTGGTCAAGGCCTATGCCGAAGCCCAGGGCATGTGGCGCTCCGCCGATACCCCGGATCCGGTGTTCACGGATTCCCTGCAACTCGACATGACCGATGTCGTGCCGTCGATCGCCGGACCAAAGCGGCCACAGGATCGCGTGACGCTCGACACCGCAAAAATTGCCTTCCTCGGCGCCATGGATCAGGAGTTCCGCCAACTCGCGCAGACCGGCAGCCGGCATTGTGTTGAAGGTGCAAACTTCGATCTCGGTCACGGCGACGTGGTGATCGCCGCCATCACGTCATGCACGAACACCTCGAACCCCAGCGTCATGCTGGCGGCAGGATTGCTGGCGCGCAACGCCGTTGCCAAAGGGCTGAGGACAAAGCCATGGGTCAAGACCTCGCTCGCGCCGGGGTCGCAGATCGTCGAGGAGTACTTCAGGAAATCGGGTCTCCAAGCCGATCTCGACAGGCTTGGCTTCAATCTGGTGGGTTTCGGCTGCACGACCTGCATCGGCAATTCCGGCCCGCTCCAGGCAATCTCCGACACCATCTCGGGCAACAACCTCGTGGCGGTCGCGGTTCTCTCCGGCAATCGCAACTTCGAGGGGCGGGTCAATCCGGACGTCCGGGCGAACTATCTGGCGTCGCCGCCGCTGGTCGTCGCCTATGCGCTTGCCGGATCGATGGCATTGGATCTGGTGAAGGAGCCGCTCGGCTTGGGCAGCGACGGAAAGCCGGTATATCTGCGGGATATCTGGCCTTCGAGCAAGGATGTGCAGGATTGCATCGATCGCACGATAGGCAGCGAGATGTTCAAGGCGCGCTATTCGGACGTCTTCAGCGGCGATACCAACTGGAAGAATATCGGCGTCTCCGAGGGGCAAACCTACGAGTGGGACCAGGTTTCGACCTATGTCCAGAACCCACCATGCTTCGTCGGGATGACCAGCGACCCGACGCCGCCGACCGACGTCATCAATGCGCGCATTCTCGGCATGTTCCTGGATTCGATCACCACCGATCACATCTCGCCCGCGGGTTCGATCAAGGAAAGCAGTCCCGCCGGGCGCTATCTACGCGACCATCAGATCCGCGTCGTCGACTTCAATCAGTACGGCACCCGCCGCGGCAACCATGAAGTGATGATGCGGGGCACCTTCGCCAACATCCGCATCAAGAACCAAACGGTGAAGGACGAAGCCGGCAAGGTGGTCGAGGGCGGCTACACCATTCACCAGCCGAGCGGCCAGCGGATGTCGATTTACGACGCCGCCATGCGTTACCAGGCCGACAAGGTGCCGCTGGTGGTGTTCGCAGGCAAGGAATACGGCACCGGTTCGTCGCGCGATTGGGCGGCCAAGGGCACCAACCTTCTTGGTATTCGCGCCGTTGTTGCCGAAAGTTTTGAGCGCATTCACCGGTCCAACCTCGTTGGCATGGGCGTGATGCCGCTGGTGTTCGAGGAGGGTACGTCCTGGCGGTCGGTCGGATTGAAAGGCGACGAGATCGTGACCCTGCGCGGAATCGAGAGCGGCCTGCTGCCGCGCCAGAAGCTCGCGATCGAGATCCGCGGGTCCGATGGCGTGAGCAAGATCGTCGTTCCTTTGACCTGCCGCATCGATACGCTCGACGAGCTCGAATATTTCCGCAACGGCGGAATTCTTCAATACGTCCTACGCCAACTGGCTGCCTGATCGTCAACCCGAAACGAGGACGCCATGCCAACGACTTCCGCGCCGCTACCGAGGATCGAAGCGGAAACCATGCGCCGCATTACTTGGCGCCTGCTTCCGTTTTTCATGCTTTGCTATTTCATTTCATACGTCGACCGCGTCAATGCCGGGTTTGCGGCCCTGCAAATGAACAAGGATCTGGGGCTGACGCAGGCTGCCTTCGGGGCGGGCGGGGCGCTGTTCTATATCGCCTACATTATTTTCGAGGTACCCAGCAATCTGGCGATGCAGAAAGTTGGCGCGCGGATCTGGATCGCGCGTATTATGATCACATGGGGGATAGTCGGTATTCTCTCCGCTTTTGCGGTAGGGCCGATTACTTTTTATCTGAGCCGCTTTTTGTTGGGTGCAGCGGAGGCCGGGTTCTTTCCTGGTGTGATCCTGTATCTGACCTTCTGGTTTCCGGCGGCTTATCGCGCACGGATCGTTGCGGTTTTCATGGTGGCTATACCGCTATCGAGCTTTCTGGGGTCGCCGATATCCGGCGCCTTGCTGGCGATGGATGGCTTGCTGGGTCTGCGTGGTTGGCAGTGGCTTTTCATCGTTGAAGCCATTCCGGCGGTCCTGCTCGGCCTGGTCTCGTTCTTCGGACTTCCGAACAAACCCGCTGATGCAAAGTGGCTCGAGCCGGAGGCGCGCAATTGGCTCGACGCGCGCCTGCAGTCCGAGCGATCGATGGCAAAGCAGGTCGGCCACATGTCGCTGTGGCAAATTCTGACCAACAAATATGTGCTCATCCTAGGTCTGATCTATGCGGGAAGCTCGGCCACGAGCAACGCGTTGTCGTTGTGGCAGCCTCAGATCGTGAAATCGTTCGGGATGTCCAACATGGAGACCGGCTTCCTGAATGCCATCCCATTTGGCATCGCCTCCGTCGCGATGATCTTCTGGGGAAGATATTCGGACAGGTCGAACGCCCATGCCCAAAACACCGCAATACCACTTGCGTTATGCGCAACGGCGCTGCTTGCGACCATGCTCACGAACTCATTACCCGTGACGCTTGCTATTCTGAGCGTGGTCTTGATCGGTAATTATTCGATCAAGGGACCATTCTGGGCCCTGGCGACTGGGACACTCTCTCCGGCAACTGCTGCGGCCGGAATTGCCGGCATCAATACCCTGTCGCACATCGGCACTTCTGGCGCGGTGTGGCTGCTCGGCGTCATCAAGGAGGCGACGGGTAGCTTCCCCGTGGCCTTGATACCGCTGGCTTTGCTTCAAATCGCCGGGATCATCGCGGTGCTTTGGATCAGCAAGCAGGAAACGCTACCCGCCGCCTCCGCCGCAAGCCCCGTACATTGAGTGCAAGGCAGCATGTCTGACATTCACAAAACCCCGCGGCTCTCATCTTCGAGGACATAGTAATGCCTGCTCAATCCAAAACGAAGCGGCCCGCCACGCTCATTCCAGGCGATGGCATCGGCCCCGAGATCGTGAAATCGGCCGTCGACATTCTCGAAGCGCTCGGCTCTCCATTCGAATGGGACATCCAGCAGGGTGGCCTGGCAGCGATCGAGGCAAGCCGTGATCCGCTGCCGCAGGCGACGCTGGACAGCATCCGACGCACGCGGCTCGCCCTGAAGGGCCCGCTAACGACGCCGGTGGGGGGCGGATTCCGCTCGATCAATGTTCGTCTGCGCGAAGAATTCGGCCTCTACGCCAATTTGCGGCCGGTTCGAAGCATGGTTCCCGGAGGACGATTCGACGAAATCGATATCGTGCTGGTGCGAGAGAATCTCGGCGGCCTCTATGTCGCTTTCGAACACTACATCCCGATCGGGGACGATCCGCACGCGGTCGCTATTTCGACCGGGGTTAACACCCGCGAAGGATCGCGCAAGATCATCGAATTCGCATTCGACTACGCACTCAAGAACGGTCGCAAGAAGGTGACCGTCGTGCACAAGGCCAACGTGCTGAAGGCGCTGACCGGCATCTTTCTCGAGGTCGGTCACGAGGTTGCGAAGAAGTACGAGGGCAGGGTCAAAATGGACGATCGCATCGTCGATGCCACGGCGATGCAGCTCGTGATGAATCCCTGGCAGTTCGACGTCATCGTCACCACCAATTTGTTCGGCGACATCCTGTCCGATCAGCTCGCCGGGTTGGTCGGCGGCCTCGGCATGGCTCCCGGTGCCAACATCGGACCGGATGCGGCGATCTTTGAGGCTGTGCACGGCTCGGCGCCGGATATCGCCGGCAAGGGAATCGCCAATCCGCTCGCTTTGCTGCTGGCGGTCGGGCTGATGCTGGAGCACATTGCTCAGCCTGATCTCGCAAACCGTCTTAGAGCGGCAATTGATCAGGTCTTGCGCAAGGACGGCGTTCGCACGCCCGATCTGGGCGGCAAGGCGTCCACTGGCGACTTCACGCAAAGCATCGTCCGTCGATTGGGAGGGTAAGCAAATGACCGCCATTGCTGCATCGCACCCGGCAATCCCCTCTGATAGCACGGCGCAAAAGCTCTCACGTATCAAGGCGATCGTGGCTGCCTCGTCGGGAAACCTGGTCGAGTGGTATGACTTCTATGCCTACGCGTTTACCTCGATCTACTTCGCGGCCGCGTTCTTCCCGTCGGGCGACCAGACCAGCCAGTTGCTGGCGACGGCCGGCATTTTCGCCGTAGGGTTCTTCATGCGGCCGCTCGGTGGCTGGCTGTTCGGCTGGATCGCCGACGCGCATGGGCGCAAGAATTCGATGGTGCTGTCTGTGCTCCTGATGTGCGCCGGATCGCTAATGATCGGGATGCTGCCCACCTACCAAACAATCGGCGCCGCGGCGCCTGCGTTGCTCCTGTTTGCGCGCATGGCACAAGGCCTGTCGGTCGGCGGAGAATATGGAACGGCGGCAACTTATATGAGCGAGGTTGCCGGCAAGGGCAACCGCGGGTTCTATTCGTCCTTCCAGTATGTCACGCTCATCGGCGGGCAACTTCTCGCGCTCCTCGTTGTCGTGGTTCTGCAACAGACATTGTCGCTCGACGAATTGAAGGAATGGGGCTGGCGAGTTCCGTTCCTGTTCGGAGCCGTCGCAGCCGTTGTGGCCTTGTATCTTCGCCGCTCGTTGCAGGAGACGGCGTCGGCCGAGACCATGCATCGCAAGGAGGCTGGTTCTCTATCCGGCCTTTGGCGTCACAAGCGCGCTCTCCTGATCGTTCTAGCATTCACGATCGGCGGATCGCTGTTTTTCTATACGTTTACGACCTACATGCAGAAGTTCCTGGTCAACAGCGTCAAGCTGGATGCCAAGACGGTCAGCTCGATCATGACCGCCGCCCTGATCGCCTTCATGCTGCTGCAACCGGTGTTCGGTGCACTCTCGGACCGGATTGGTCGCCGCAACAACATGCTTCTGTTCAGCGGATGCGCGACGCTCGCCGCGGTGCCGCTGTTGATGATGTTGTCCAGTACGACCAACGTCTACGTCGTCTTCGGCCTGATCATGGTCGGCCTCATGATTGCATGTTTCTACACTTCAATTAGCGGCGTCGTGAAGGCCGAGCTGTTTCCGCCCGAGGTGCGCGCGCTTGGGGTCGGGCTTCCCTACGCCATCGCAAATGCGATGTTCGGCGGAACCGCCGAATATGTTGCGTTGTCACTGAAATCGTCCGGATACGAAACGGTATTCTTCTGGTACGTCGCTGCGATGGCGTGCGTCGCCTTCATTGCCTCGCTCTGGATGCCAGATACGAGGACGCGAGGCTATCTCGAAGGCGATGGCCGGATCTGAATCGAACAGCACGGGCTTCGTCCATGCGTGTGACGGTGTCTGCTGAGAAGTGAATTGAAAAAGGAGACGCGCTAATGCCGAAGGGGTCAGATCTATTGGTTGCCGCACTCGAGAACGAGGGCGTCGACCGAATTTTCGGCGTTCCCGGTGAAGAGAATCTCGATGTCGTGGAAAGCCTGCGCAATTCGTCGATCAAGCTGATCTTGACACGCCACGAGCAGGGTGCGGCCTTCATGGCCGCGACTTATGGACGGCTGACCGGCAAGCCCGGCGTGTGCATCACCACGCTGGGCCCTGGCGCATTGAACCTGACGACTGGCGCCGCCTACGCGCTGCTCGGCGCCATGCCGATGATCATGCTCACGGGTCAGAAAGGCATCATGAGCAGCCGGCAGGCCAAATTCCAGATTGTCGATGTGGTTAGCGCTTTCAAGCCGTTGACCAAGCTGTCGCTCCAGATTGTCAGCACGACCAGCATTCCGACGATCGTTCGCGATGCCTTCCGGATCGCCATGGAAGAACGCCCGGGTCCGGTGCTGCTCGAATTGCCGGAGGACATCGCCGGCGAAGAATCCGAGGATGTCGCGATGGTGGCGCAGCATCCGATCGAGATCCCGGTCGCCCATCGTGCCTCGCTGGACCGCGCCGCCGACATGATCCTCAAGGCCAAGCGGCCATTGATCATGCTCGGTGCCGCGGCATCCCGGCCGCGGAGCACGGCGGGCATCGGCGGCTTTGTCCGCCGCACTCAGATTCCGTTCTTCACGACGCAAATGGGTAAGGGGACCGTACCCGGGGGCGGCAATCTCTATATGGGGACGGCGGCGCTCAGTGAACGTGACTACGTCCACGAGGCCGTTGATCGTGCCGACCTCATCATCGCGATCGGCCACGATACGATCGAGAAGCCGCCGTTCATCATGGGACCGAAGGGTCCCCAGGTGATCCACGTCAGCTACACGCCTGCCAACGTGGAGCGGGTTTACTTTCCGCAATGCGAGGTGGTTGGCGATGTAGGGCCCAGCCTGGAACTGCTAGCGGATCGCGTGGAGGGTCGTCTGCACAACGCCGGCGCGTTGCTCGGGCTTCGCGAAGGCATTTTGAAGCGGATCACCGACCGCAATACCGAGGATCGCTGGCCGCCGACCCCGCAACGCATCGTGCACGATGTGCGAAAGGTCAATCCTGAGGACGGCATCGTCGCGCTCGACAACGGAATGTACAAAATCTGGTTCGCCCGCAACTACCGCACCTATGTGGCGAACACGCTGCTGCTGGACAATGCGCTGGCGACAATGGGCGCCGGGCTGCCATCCGCCATGATGGCGGCGATGCTGCATCCGGAACGTCGCGTGATCGCGGTCTGCGGCGACGGCGGCTTCATGATGAATTCGCAGGAAATGGAAACCGCGGTTCGCCTTAAATTGAATCTCGTCGTGCTTATCCTGGAAGACTCTGCTTACGGCATGATCCGCTGGAAGCAGGCGGTCGATAGTTTCCCGGATTTTGGCCTCACGTTCGGCAATCCGGATTTCGTCAAATATGCCGAGAGCTACGGCGCGAAAGGCTCGCGGGTCGAAAGCACGGAATCATTGATTCCGACACTCGAAAACGCGTTCAAGGGCGGCGGTGTGCACCTCGTCGTGGTGCCGATCGACTACAGCGAGAATACGCGCGTGCTGGTGGATGAACTTCGCGAGAAGCTGAAACAGGTAGTTGAGCCGACCATGTGAGCCGTCGGCAAGGGTCAATTGATGAGCTGAGCTGAAATTGGCGTGATCGCAAACGCCGGCAATGGAGAGTGCAATGAGTGAGCAGATCAACGAGCAGGCCGAGAAGATGCGGGAAATGGCGCAGACCACGCTCGACAAGGCGAAAGAGGCTGTGTCGAAATACATAACCGAATCCCAGAAGTTGAGAGAGAAGGCCGATTCCAGCGTTCGCTCAACCTATTCGGCGGCCAAGGAGATGAACGAAAGGGCCGTCGCGTTCGCCGAGGAAAATGTGGCTTCGGGCTTCGAGCTGGCGCAACGGCTGTTGCATGCCAAGGACCCGCAGGAAATGGGTGCGGTTTATCAAAGCCATCTCAAGGAGCAGATGGAAAAAATGGACGCACAGTTTCGCGAGCTTGCGAGTGCGATGAGCCAGCCGTCGACCGTCGACCTGAAAAAGTAGGGTCAGTCGCCTCAAAGCGAAATAAAATCGCTTGATCACGGGATGTTGCCTGGACGCAGTCCGAGCGCGGACGATGCAACATCCTCTCAAGGCAATTGCATCCGGTGCGTCGGGGAGGCTCCAGGGTGGGCACGGAAAAGTCAGATACGTTGATCCATGACGTACCGGCCGGCTGGGCACGGCGCGCCCATGCTGACGCTGCGAAGTACGGCAGCATGTATGCCCAGTCGGTATCGACACCGGACGCTTTCTGGGCGGAGCACGGCAAGCGGATCGACTGGATCAAGCCGTTCACGAAGGTGAAGAACATGTCCTTCGCGCCCGGCAAGGTCTCGATCAAGTGGTTCGAGGACGGCACCACGAATGTGGCGATGAACTGCATCGACCGGCATCTTGCCCGGCGTGCCGGTCAGGTCGCGATCATCTGGGAGGGCGACGATCCCGCCGAATCCAGGCACATCACCTACGCGCAGTTGCACGATCAAGTCTGCCGCTTCGCGAATGTCCTGAAAAGTCACGGTGTGAAGAAAGGCGACGCCGTCACGATCTACCTGCCCATGATTCCGGAAGCCGCCTACGCCATGCTCGCCTGCGCGCGGATCGGGGCGGTCCATTCCATCGTGTTCGGCGGGTTCTCGCCGGATGCCCTGGCCGGGCGTATCGAAGGCTGTCAGTCCAAAGTCGTGATCACCGCCGATGAGGGGTTGCGTGGCGGCCGCAAAGTACCGCTGAAGGTCAATGCCGACGATGCGGTGAAGAAGGTGGCCGGCATCGTGAAGACGATGATCGTGGTCAAGCGCACCGGCGGTGCAATCGACTGGGTCGACGGCCGCGACGTCTGGTACGCGGACGAGGTGGCAAAGGCCTCGGCCGATTGCACGCCGGTCGAAATGAACGCGGAGGACCCGCCATTCCTTCTTTACACGTCGGGTTCAACCGGTGCTCCCAAGGGTGTCGTTCACAGCACGGGTGGCTATCTCGTTTTTGCGTCGATGACGCACCAATATGTGTTCGACTACCACGACGGCGACATCTACTGGTGCACAGCCGATGTCGGCTGGGTCACCGGCCACAGCTACATCGTCTACGGCCCGCTGGCCAACGGCGCGACCACGCTGATGTTCGAGGGGATACCGAACTATCCCTCGACATCGCGCTTTTGGCAGGTCGTCGACAAACACAAGGTCAACATCTTCTACACCGCGCCGACCGCGATCCGTTCGTTGATGGGTGCGGGCGAAGAGCCGGTCAAACAGACCAGCCGCGCATCGCTGCGGTTGCTCGGCTCGGTCGGCGAGCCGATCAATCCGGAAGCCTGGGAATGGTATTACCGCGTTGTCGGAGATCAGCGCTGCCCGATCGTCGACACCTGGTGGCAGACCGAGACCGGTGGCATCCTGATCTCGCCGCTTCCCGGCGCGACAGCCTTGAAACCGGGCTCAGCGACCCTGCCGTTTTTCGGGGTGAGGCCGGAGGTCGTGGACGGAAATGGTGCGGTGCTGACGGGTGCGTGCGAAGGCAACCTCGTCATTGCCGATTCCTGGCCGGGACAGATGCGCACGGTCTATGGCGACCACGAGCGCTTCATGCAGACCTATTTCGCAACCTATCCGGGCAAGTATTTCACTGGCGACGGCTGCCGCCGCGATGCCGATGGGTACTATTGGATCACCGGTCGCGTCGACGACGTCATCAACGTATCCGGCCATCGCATGGGGACGGCCGAAGTCGAAAGCGCGCTCGTCGCCCACCAGAAAGTCTCCGAAGCCGCCGTCGTCGGTTTTCCGCACGACATCAAGGGGCAGGGCATCTACGCTTACGTCACTTTGATGGCCGATGCGGAGCCATCCGGGGAGTTGCGCAAGGAGCTGGTGGCCTGGGTCCGCACGGAGATCGGCCCGATTGCCGCACCTGATGTCATTCAGTTTGCGCCGGGTCTGCCCAAGACCCGCTCTGGCAAGATCATGCGTCGTATTCTGCGCAAGATCGCCGAGGACGAAGTCGGCGCGCTCGGCGACACCTCGACCCTGGCCGATCCCGCCGTGGTCGATGATCTGATCAAAAACCGCCATAGCCAAAAGGCGGCGCCGAAATGAATATCGACGCGATTTCGATCGGCGATAATCCCCCGGAAGACATCAATGTCATCATCGAGGTGCCGATCGGCGGTGAACCGATCAAATACGAAATGAACAAGGCGGCCGGCGCGCTGTTCGTCGATCGCTTCCTGTATACGCCGATGCGCTATCCCGGAAATTATGGCTTCGTGCCGCACACGCTTTCAGACGATGGAGATCCGATCGACGTGCTTGTGGCCAACTCGCGGCCGATCGCTCCTGGCGTTGTGATCAATGTCCGGCCGATCGGCGTGCTCAGGATGGATGACGATGGCGGCGGGGATGCGAAGATCATCGCCGTGCCGATGCCGAAACTGACGATGCGCTACGATCATGTCCGCGGGATCGCCGACATGCCGCAAATCACGATCGAGCAGATTCAGCACTTCGTTGAGCACTACAAGGATCTGGAGCCGGGGAAGTGGGTGAAGGTGATCGGATGGGGCGACAGTGCCGAAGCGCGCCGGCTGATCGTCGAGGCAATCGCGCGGGCAAAGAGCTAAAACCGAGATATGGGCAACGATATGAGACTGGTTCTGTTGGGGCCGCCAGGCGCAGGCAAGGGCACGCAGGCGACGAGGATCGTCACTCGATTTGCGATCCCGCAATTGTCGACCGGCGACATGCTGCGTCAGGCGGTCGCGGAAGGCACGGCTGCGGGATTGCGCGTCAAGCACATCATGGATCGCGGTGAACTTGTGCCTGACGATGTCGTGGTATCGGTGATCGCCAATCGTATCGATCATTCCGACGCGGCGAACGGCTTTATCCTTGACGGTTTCCCGCGCACGGTCGCCCAGGCCAAAGTGCTCGATCGGGAACTCGCTATGCGGGGCATCAAGCTCGACGCGGTACTTGAGCTCGAGGTTGACGAAGATGCACTGCTCGAGCGCATCAAGGGGCGCGCCGACGAGGCGGCAAGCCGAGGCGAGCCGGTGCGCCGCGACGATAATCCCGAGGTCTTCAAGACCCGGCTCGACGTTTATCGCGAGCAAACCGCGCCGGTCACGGAATACTACCGGTCGCAGGGATTGCTGAACATCGTCGACGGTTTGCAACCGATTGACGCCGTAACCGAACAGCTCGCCGCGGCGCTTGCGGCAGTAACGTCCGATCAGATCAGGAGTGATGTCAGATGAAAGCTTTTACCTTCCAGGCACCGCCCAACATCCTGTTCGAGGCAGGCGCATCGAAAAAACTGGCGGAGTTGGTCGCGGGATACGGGGCAAAACGTGTCCTGCTCGTTACGGATAAGGGCGTACGCAATGCAGGCCTGACGAAGAACGCCGAGGCCGGCCTGGTTGCCGGCGGCTGCGAACTGACAATATTCGAAGATGTGGAGGCGGATCCACCGTCGCATATCATCGAGCGGGCGGTCGCACTTTGCCGTGACAAGGACATCGAGCTGGTTGCCTCGATCGGCGGCGGCAGCGCGCTCGATACCGCGAAGTTGGTGGCCTATCTGGCCAAGACGCCTGATCGCCTCGAAGATATTTACGGCGTCGGCCTTGCGAAGGGCGAACGGCTTCCACTGCTGCTGGTGCCGACAACGGCGGGAACGGGCTCGGAGGTGACACCGATCGCGATCGTCACCACGCCGACGACCGAGAAGAAGGGCGTCGTCGCGCCCCGCTTGCTCCCTGACTGGGCGATCCTCGATCCGGAGCTGACACTCGGAATGCCCGCGCATGTCACCGCGGCGACCGGCATCGACGCCATGGTCCATGCGATCGAAGCCTATACCAGCAAGCATCGGAAGAACCCGATGTCGGACCAGTTGGCGCGGCAGGCTCTCGCCCTGCTGTCGGCGAATGTCCGGACGGTCTGTGCGGACGGATCTAATCTCGAAGCGCGGTCGCAAATGCTGCTGGGTTCGATGCTAGCTGGCATGGCGTTCGCCAATTCCCCGGTCGCCGCCGTCCACGCGCTGGCCTATCCGATCGGTGCGCTGTTCCACGTGCCGCATGGCCTGTCGAATGCCTTGGTGCTGACCCAGGTGCTGCGCTTCAATTTGCCGGAGGCAGAAAGCCTCTACGCCGAACTGGCGCCGATCGTCGATCCCAAATCGGAAGGAATGAGCGTCAGCCAGCGGGCACGGCTGTTCGTCGATGCGATCGCGGCGATCTGCCGGGATTGCAACGTACCGGCCTCGCTGGCCGATGTCGGCATCGCGAGGGGCGACCTGAAGAAGCTCGCCGAGGACGCGATGAAGCAAACGCGGCTTCTCGTCAACAATCCCAGGGAATTGGGCTTCGACGATGCGCTGGCGATCTACACCGAGGCTTTCGGCAACCGCGCGGCGGCCTGAGCGGGCACAAAGAGTGAGCAGCATGAGCGAGAAGGATAAATCGGCTACCGCTGAGTCCGATCCCGGCCTGGAATGGGCGAAGCTTTGGCAGACGATGGCCGAATCCTCGAACCGCATGGTCGAGGCGTGGTCGGGGTCGATGGCACCGTTCATGCTGGCGCGTTTGTCGGAAAAGCCGGGTGGTTTTGGCGACGGCAACGAATTGTCGGCGGCGATCGAGCGAATGGCGCAGGGCCCGAGGCTAGCCGACGTCTGGGACATCGACCGGAAAATGGCGTTGGCCTTTGGCGCCTGGATCGAGATGCGTCAGCGGCTTGCGAGCTACAATGCGGTCGCTGCCGCTCCGTGGCCTGAAGCGTCGAAGCGGTTCTACGAGACGATGTCGGCAACGGCTAGCGGTGGCTCCCCGCATCCGGAGTGGCGCGAGGCGTTCGCCAAATGGAGCGAAATCTCCAACGAGGAACTGATCCGTAACCAGCGCACCGACGGCTTTTTGCAAGCTCAGAAAGAGTTACTCCAGGCGGGACTCAAATTACGGAGCCGGCAGGATGACGTGGCTGAAGCGGCGTCAGCCATGTTGGGCCTGCCGACTCGCAAGGACTTCGACGACGTGACGCGGCAATTGACCGAACTCCGCCGTGAAGTCCGTACGCTCACCCGCCAGATGCGTGACCAGAAGAGCGAAGGCGCACGATGAGCGACCAGGAGAATCAGACCTCGCGCTTCGCCCGCGACATGGCGGCCAACGCCGAGAAAATGTTCAAGGCGACACAGCTGATCGCCAATACGCGGGATGAAGACGTCGCCATTGGCACCACGCCGAAGCATCTCCTCATGCGCCGCGACAAGGTCGAGCTGTTCCATTACGAATCGATGGCGGAAGCGACCGCGAAGACGCCCGTCCTTTTAGCCTACGGCCTGATCGGGCGGTATACCATGGCTGATTTACAGCCTGACCGGTCGCTGGTGCGCAGCCTGCTCTCAAAAGGGCTCGATCTCTGGCTGGTCGACTGGGGCCAGCCGGGCCGAACCGAGCGATGGCTGAAAATTGATGATTACGTCGATGACTACATCGATGCCGCAGTCGACCGCATCGCGCAGGAAACCGGCCATGACAAGGTCACGCTGCTCGGCATCTGCGAAGGCGGCGTCTTTACGACGTGTTACGCTGCTCTGCATCCGGAAAAGGTGAAAAATCTCGTCATCACCATCACCCCGATCGACTTCCATGCCGACGTCAAGGACAAGGCCGCGCACCACGGCTTCCTCAACCTCTGGACCCGCAGCCTCGATCCTGATGACATCGACAAGCTGGTCGATACCTATGGCGTGCTGCCGGGCGAGTTCATGAGCTCGGTATTCTCGATGATGACGCCGATGCGCTCACTGACGAAGTACAATGTCGATCTCATCGACGTCGTCGATGACGAGGCCAAGTTCATGAATTTCCTCCGTATGGAAAAGTGGCTCGCGGACCGTCCGCATCATCCCGGCGAAGCGGCGAAGCAGTGGCTGAAGGATCTCTACCAGGAGAACCGCCTGGTCGATGGCAGCTTTGAACTGTCCGGCCGTCGGGTCGATCTGAAGTCGATCACGGCACCCGTGTTGAATGTTTTTGCGCTGGATGACCATATCATTCCGCCGGACTGCTCGCGCGCGCTCGGAGCGAAGATCGGCAGCACGGATTACACTGAAATTCCGCTGCCCGGCGGCCATGTCGGCCTGTTCGTCTCCAGCAAGTCGCAGGGCAAGCTGAGCCAGAGCATTGCCGACTGGCTGGTCGCCCGCGACGCCAATCCCGGAAGTGAAGCCTGATGCGCAACAAGATCGTCGACGCCGCAGAGGCGGTGGCCATCATCCGTTCCGGTGACACCGTCGCCTCGTCCGGCTTCGTCGGCGTGGGAACGCCCGACGAGATCATCAAGGCGCTGGAGCGGCGCTTCGTGCAGACCGGAGAGCCGCGGGACCTTTCGTTGGTGTTCGCGGCGGCGCCGGGGGACGGCGCAGATCGCGGCCTCAACCGCCTGGCGCATCCCGGCCTGATCAAACGCCTGGTCGGCGGACATTTCGGCCTGGTTCCGAAGCTCGCCCGGATGGCGGTCGACAATCACGTCGAGGCCTATAATTTGCCGCTAGGATGCGTATCGCATCTGTTTCGCGAAATTGCGGGGCGCAAGGCCGGGCTTCTCTCCAAGGTCGGGCTCGGCACCTTCGTCGATCCAGCCAATGGCGGCGGAAAGCTGAATGCGCGCACCACCGAAGAGCTGGTGCGGTTGATCGAAATCGACGGCGAACAATGGCTCTTCTACAAGGCATTTCCAATCAACGTTGCGATCATCAGAGGTACCACCGCCGACCACAACGGCAACATCTCGATGGAGAAAGAGGCGTTGACCCTCGACAATCTGGCGCTGGCAACGGCCGCCAAGAATTGCAAGGGGTTCGTCATCGCGCAGGTGGAGCGCATTGCCGCCTCCGGTTCGCTCAATCCGCGTCATGTCAAGATTCCGAGCGTGCTGATCGATTGCGTTGTCGTTGCCCAGCCCGAAAACCATGTTCAGACCTATGCCACCGGTTACAACGGAGCATTTTCCGGCGAATTGCGCGCGCCGGCCGATCGCAATGTTCCGATGGCGCTGGACAACCGCAAGATCATTGCGCGCCGCTGCGCCCTGGAATTGCCGATGGGCGGCGTGGTCAATCTCGGCATCGGCATGCCCGAGGGCGTTGCGTCGGTTGCCGCCGAGGAGAAGCTGTTCGACTTTGTGACGCTGACTGCCGAGCCCGGCATCATCGGCGGTATTCCGCAAGGCGGCCTCGATTTCGGTGCTTCGATCAATGCAGAATCGATCATCGACCAGAACCAGATGTTCGATTTCTACGACGGCGGCGGGCTCGATCTGGCCTGTCTCGGCATGGCTCAGGTCAATGGCCGCGGCGACGTCAACGTCAGCCTGTTCAATGGCCGCCTGGCCGGCGCCGGCGGCTTCATCAACATATCCCAGAATGCGCGCCGGCTGATCTTCGCAGGCACTTTCACCACCGGGGGGCTCAAGACCTCGGTCGTGGATGGTCAGCTCAAGATCCTCAGCGAAGGCAAGTCCTCGAAATTCATCGACAAAGTGGATCAGATCACGTTTTCGGGCAAGCTTGCCGCAACCAACATGCAGCCGGTTCTCTATGTGACCGAGCGATGCGTATTCAAGCTTACCCAGGAAGGTCTCGAATTAACGGAGATCGCGCCGGGTGTCGACATGGAGCACGACATTCTCGCGCTGATGGGCTTTCGCCCCATCATCCAAGCGCCGAAATCCATGGATGTGTCGCTGTTCAGCGAAGCGCTGATGCAGCTCGACGACCGGCTGCTCAACAGGCCTCTGGCGGAGCGGCTGTCGTACGATGCTGATCGCAACACACTATTCCTCGGGCTCGACGGCTATCGGGTCCATAGAGATGCCGACGTCGAGGTAATCCGGGCGTCGATCCTCGAGCTCTTCCATCGTGTCGGCCGGTTTTCCGCAGTCGTCAATTACGATTCGTCTTATATCGCTCCCGACATGGCGGACAAATGGTTTTCGATGGCCGCGGAGGTCGAGCGGACCTGCTACGATCATGCATCGCGCTACACCACCAGCGCATTCATGCGCCTGAAGCTCGGCGACGCGTTGTCACGTCGCGACGTCGCGCCGCATATCTTCGAGACCTCGGCCGATGCTCACCGGTTTGTCGAATAGACCGATGCGGCTGAAATCCACCGAGGTGCGCCCCGCGGATTGGCCTGAAGGACGGCAGATGGCGCCCGACCGTATCGGATCGGTGCGCGGGCTGACCCGCCGCAGCTTCCATCGCATCGCATTCACGGATTGGGGACCGGCGTCCGCGGTGCGGCCGGTGCTCTGTGTCCACGGATTGACGAGAAACGGCCGGGACTTCGATCATCTCGCCGCAGTTCTCGCCAGCGCGGGCCGGCGCGTCATTTGCCCGGACTTGCCGGGCCGCGGACAAAGCGAACGGCTGCACGACAGCAGCGACTATGCCTTGCCGCAATATTGCAGCGATATGACAGTGCTGATGGCAGGCCTCGGTGCAACGGAGATCGACTGGGTCGGCACGTCGCTCGGTGGCCTGATCGGGATGGTGCTGGCCGCCCTTCCGGGCAGTCCGATCCGTCGCATCGTCATCAACGATATCGGACCCTATCTGCCCTGGACTGGATTGCTTCGTCTCGGTGCCAATCTCAACGAGGCGCCAAGATCCTTTGAGACGATCGAACAGGCCGAAAGCTACTACCGGCGGGTTCTGGCGCCTTTCGGGCAATTGGAGGATGCGCACTGGCGGCATCTGACAACGCATAGTGTGATCTGGAGCGCGGAGGGGCGCTGCTTCAGGCCGCTGTGCGATCCGAATATCGCCCATGCCTTTCGAAACCCCTGGCACTACAGCGTCGATCTCTGGAAATACTGGGACGCGATCGACGTCCCCATTCTTGTGATACGCGGGCAGCAATCGGATTTGCTTCCCGAAGCCGTCCTCAGGGACATGATGCGGCGCAATCGCAATGTCCGCGTCCACACCATTGCGGATTGCGGCCATGCGCCGGCCCTGATCGCTGACGACCAGATCGAGATCGTTGTGCAGTTTCTGAGCGGCAACGACCCCACTTAACCGTGAGCGCTTTATGCCGAACCGCACCATTGACGGTGTTAATTCCAACTTGGCTGTACTCACCGAAACTCATACTCGATCTTCTATTTCACGAACGCGCCTGACCTGATGCGCGGTTTAGTTTCCGGAGACGCAGCTGAAAGTCACGCCTACGAGCGCGCCAAGCGCATCACCAGGAGCGATGTTGCCTCCGCGAATTACACGCTCGATTGTGGTGCCTGTGAAGATGTCGCGCAGAAACTGCTTACGATGGGCTCCTATCACACGAGATCCGCGTCGGCTGCTGCAGCCGCTCGCAATATCCCATCAAAGGGATGGCCCCTGACCACAGTCGGGTAGCACTGAACGTTGTGCAGCTCCGGCATGGATGCGATCTGCTCAACCAGCACCCGCTGTGCCTCTTGCTCTTCGATACGGATCAGCTCTGCTGGCTGATCCTCGTCGACGACATGAACAAGGTGCAGTTTTGCATCAGGGGAGCGCACCAGGAGGCCGGCCTGCCGCAGAGCGCGATTGGACCGCGTCGAGAAATCTGTCGCGGCGACGATGTTCACGTCAGACTCCTTATGATTGCGAACGGCCGCGAGAACGATGGCTTGCCAAGTCGACCAGCGCGGCAACTGGGTTCTATTGCGAAGGGCCTTTGATGCTGCTGCGGGCGGGCTCCAGTCGTCTGATCCAGCAATTTGGCCTGGACCGACGATCTGGAGCCGACAAGAAACAGACATCGCGCACCGCGAGCTGCGGAGTACAATATCTTTCTCTCTCATACGCAACTGTGTATGCGGTGACGGGAGGTGAACCTCCCAGGGTCACCTTTTAGGATCGTGAGGAATTGGCGCTCGGCGGCGAGCGAATGCCTCGCGGAAACCATCGGGATCTGAAATCCAGATGAACATGACCCAAGAGGTCAGGACGAGCAGCGCGAAGAACACCGACATAAGAAGCTCCTGGCTTTGGTTGCAGAACTAATAAGGTACCGTCCCGGACGATGTGAATCGTCCGGGTTACCGGCGGATCTGCAGCTGGGTCCTATAAATCCGGCGTCGTAGCGTTGTAGTCATCACTGCCTCTGTTTGCGGTGCGGCTCGCTTGCGAGCGGCATGTGCGTTGCTCTGCCGGGCACCGAGCTTCCAGCCCTCGCGAACGCGGCATGGACTGAGTTCGGGGCTGATTGCCTATGATCAGGCGGCCAACATGCAAAGACTTCGGCGAACTCGCCTACTACTCAGCATCACGCATCATGTACTTAGAAGTGGGCATGCGATGCAGGTATCCAATGCGACATTTAGTCTGGATTGACCGACTCGCCGGTCAAGGAACCTGCCGCAAGATTTCGCGCGTCTCGCGCTAATTGCCCTCTGGTCCGCGAACCTGCGCACTCTTTTCGGCGGTATCGCGAAATCGCGCTGCGCCCACCAATACGGTCAGAGCAATAGGCGTGGTTACCAAGCCAAGCCCGATGATCAGGATTTCGTGCAGCACGGGCCCGCTCTGAAGTACCGAAAAGCAAACGATTGAAGCAGCTGCAATGAATACGGTGCCCAGCGTCGTCCCGAGCGTCGGCGCGTGGACCCGCTCGTAGAATGTGCCGAACCGCAAAAGGCCCAGCGAACCGACCAGTGTGACGGCGGCGCCAACAAGAAGGAGAAGTGCCGTGAGAGCCGCAGCCCAGGGCGGCAGGTGTTCGATGCCGTTCATTCCATCACCTCGCCGCGCAGCAGAAACTTCGCCAGCGCAACCGTACCGACAAAACCGAAGAGGGCCATGGCCAGAGCCGCCTCGAAATAGAGCGTTTCGCCGGATCGCATCCCGAACGTCAGAAGCAACAACATCGCGTTCACGGACAGCGTGTCGAAACCCAGAACGCGATCCTGTGCTCGCGGCCCCCGAAAGATGCGAACCGCGCCACAGCCGATAGCCAGCACCAGAAGTACCTGCGCGGCAACCAGCGCGTAGATCAGCAAGAGCTGGCTCATTCGAATATCTCCAGCAGATGGCGTTCATAGCGCTGCTTGATCGTGCGGATCCACTCGGCTTCATCGACCAAGTCGAGAACATGGATCATCAACAAGCCCTTCTGTGCATCGAAAGTCACCCACAGCGTTCCGGGGCTCGAGGTAATGATGCAAGCCAGCAACGCCAGTCCGTAGGGATTGCGCATATCGAGCGGAATGTTCACGAACCCGGATTTTCGCTGTCGGCGCCCAAAACCGAGAATGATCCGGCCAACCGCCAAGTTGGAGCGGATGATATCGATCGCCACCAATCCCAACAGGCGTAGAAGGACGCCGGGTCGCCTGACGCGCGTGCTTGGTAACTCCAGCACGGTGAGAAGCCGCCCGCCGACGAGCGCGATCACACAACCGAGGAGGACGTGTCCGATCGTGACTGCCTGATTGAGCAGTAGCCACAATGCGAGCAGACAGAAGCTCATCCGCGGAAAGGGCAGGAATCGCGTCATTTGCCGCCCGCCTTTCGGCTGCCTTGGGCGCTGATCTCCAGGACGTCGCTGATGTAGCCCGCCGGCGCGTGCAGCGATTGCGCCGTTGCCTGCATGAAGCGCATCACCGGACCGGCGAGCACTGTCTGGGCCGCGCAAATGATCAACAGGAACATGATGGGCGCCATCTCGATCAGGCGCACACGCGGCACGGTGCGATCTGGCGACGCCCACAAGGAGCGTATACCTGCTCGGGTCAGCGCGACCAACGCCGCGAAACTGGACACGAGGAGCGCCAACAAGAGCGCCCACCCACTGCCAGGAACGGCAGCGCCCCGATGCATGCCTGAAGGATGAAGCGCCGCCGTCAGCAGCGCGAATTTGGCTATGAAACCCGACAGCGGCGGCAGCCCGGCGATGACCAGTGCGCACCCGATAAAGGCGACGCCAAGCAATCCCATCGTGGCCACAATGGCCGTGCCGACTTCCTCTTCGGTATGGTCCGCATCGTCGTCTTCTCCGTAAGCTTCTCGCGTGACGGCGATCACGTCAGCTCCGGGTTCGCGGCCGCGCTCGATGAGTTCGGCCAGAAGGAAGAACGCGCTGATGCCGAGGGTCGAGCTGACCAGGTAAAACAGCGCTCCACCGGTGACACTGACTTGCCCGGTCCCCGTGGCCGCCAACACGGTTCCGGAGGATACGAGCACCGAATAGCCGCCGAGACGGGCGGTGTCCTGGGATGCCAATGTGCCGATTGCTCCGAAGGCGATCGTCGCCAACCCACCCCATAACAGCCAGTCACTGCCGAAGCCCGCTGACGCGCCACTGCCCTCACCAAAAAGCAACAGCGATAGACGCAGGATGATATACACGCCGACCTTGGTCATGATCGCAAAGATCGACGCCACCGGTGGACTCGCGGCTGCGTAGGCCGTCGGCAGCCAGAAACACAGGGGCCACATGCCGGCCTTGAGCAGGAAGGCCACGGCCAGCATGCCGGCGCCTGCTTCGAGCAAACCGCGGCTCTCCGCGGCGATTGCAGGTATCCGCGCCGAGAGGTCCGCCATATTGAGCGTCCCGGTGACGCCATAGATCAGGCTGACCCCGATCAGGAACAATAGAGACGCGACCAGATTCATGACGATGTAGTGCAACCCAGCCTTCACCCGTGCGAGACCGGAACCATGCAGCAGAAGTCCGTACGAAGCGGCCAGCAACAACTCGAAGAAGACAAACAGGTTGAAGAGATCGCCGGTCAGGAAGGCACCATTGAGGCCCATCAACAGAAACTGAAAGAGCGGGTGGAAATGCGCGCCTGTCCGGTGCCAACGGGCAAGAGAGAACACAACTGACGCCAGCGCCAGGATGCTGGTCAGGAGCAGCATGAGCGCGGAGAGCCGATCGAGAACGAGGACAATTCCGAACGGAGCAGGCCAATCGCCCAGGCGATAGACTTCCCTGATTTCGGGGTGACCCGAATTAGACATTCCGAGCAAGATCACCGCGACACAAACGAGTGCAACCGTTATGGCGACGTTGACCGCAGCCACGATGTTGCGGTGCCGCTCTCCATTCAAGAGCAGCATGCCTGCGCCGGCAAGCAGGGGCAGGACGATGGGCGCAACGACCAGATTTGCAATTCCGCTCACGCCTCGGGCTCCTGACCGTCGACGTGATCGGTGCGAGCCAGGCCGCGCGACGCGAGGAGAACGACAAGGAACAACGCGGTCGTCGCAAAACTGATGACGATTGCAGTCAGTACGAGCGCCTGTGGTAGCGGGTCAGCATGTTTCGTTGGATCCCCGATCTCCTTTGCGATCAGCACCGGCGCTCCCGTCCGCACCCGTCCCATGGCCACGATGAAGAGATTGACGGCGTAAGAGAGCAACGAAAGCCCGATGATGACTTGAAACGTGCGCGGCCTGAGGATCAGCCACACTCCGGACGCCGTAAGCGCACCTATGCCGATGGCTAGGCTAAGCTCCATTACACCAACTCCTCTTTCGCTCGCTCATCGGGCGCGCGTTGCCCCGCCTGGAGCGGCACGCCATAGCGACGTAGCGATTGATGCGCGATTGCGATGAGCATCAAGACCGTGGCGCCGACGACGAGCGAGAACACACCGATATCGAAAAGAAGAGCGCTGGCCGTGGGGACGCGACCGAGCAGAGGCAGTTCGGCATATGCAAAGTACGAGGTCAGGAAGGGGTGTCCGAAAACGCAGGCTGCAGCTCCCGCAAATCCTGCCAGCAAGAGGCCGAAACCCATCCAACGCACCGGCATGACGTGAAGACGAGCTTCCACCCACACCGTGCCGCGAGCCATATACTGCAGGATGAACGCCGTTGCCATTGCGATGCCGGCGACGAAGCCGCCGCCTGGAAGGTCGTGCCCGCGCAAGAGAAGGAAGATGGCCACGACGCCGATCACGGGAAACAGCAAGCCCATCATCAATGCCGCAGTAGCCAGCGTGTCTTTGGCAGTGTCGCCCTTCTGTCGATCGGGATGAGCCTCGTCGTGGGCATCCTGGACATGCTGCTGTTCGGGAACGGGAATGCTTTCGGGGGCCGGGCGGAAACGGCGCAAAAGCGCAAAGACGGTCAGCGCGACGACCGCAAGCACCGTGATCTCGCCGAGCGTATCGAACCCGCGAAAATCCACCAGGATGACGTTGACCACGTTAGTTCCGCCACCCTTCGTGTATGCGTTTTCCACGAAGTATCGCGAAATGCTGTGATTGTCCGGGAGCTGCATGGCTGCCAGCGCAAGGGTGGCCAAACCGAGCCCGGCGAGGAGCGCGATGAAGAAGTCGCGAACGCGGTGCCACCGAATGCTGTCGGGCGCCTCGGCCGGGCCTGGTCGCGCAATGCGTTTCGGCAGCCACCGCAAGCCGAGCAACAGGAGAACCGTCGTAACCGTCTCAACGACGATCTGCGTCAGCGCGACGTCGGGAGCGGACAACCAGACGAAGCTGACGCAGGTGACGAGACCCGCGGTCCCGAGCAGTATCAGCGCCACCACCCGATGAAATTTGGCCTGGACCGCGGTCCCCACCGCGCAACCAACGCCGACCACCCAGAGTAATCCAAAGACGAGGTCGAATTCCCTCTCTGACGGTCCCGTCAGCGAGAGGCCGCGGGCGTAGAGGGGCAGCAGGGCAGCGACGAACGCCACGCCAGCCAACAGTCTCAATTGTGGTTGGAGACGCCTCGTGCCGAGATTGGTGGCGAGCCATCGCGCAAGCCGCCAGGACAATGTCACCAACACCCAGTCAAATATCCGCTTGCCATTGATGCGACCGAGCAAGGGCGGTCCCTCATGCGAGAGCAGGTAGGACCGCAGCATGACGTAGACGCCCAAACCACCGGCCATCGCTACGATGCTCATCAGAAGTTCAGGCGTAATTCCGTGCCAGAGACGAAGGCTGTACTCCGGCATCGCGGAGCCGAGAACCGCCCGGGCAGCCGTATCGAGGATCGGCGCCACTGTGAGAGCCGGCGCGACGCCGACGATGAGGCATGCCAGCACGAGCAGTTCGGCCGGAAGTCGCATCAACAGTGGCGGCTCATGTGGAACGCGTGGCAAGCCGGTTGGAGCCGGGCCGAAGAACACGTCGCGAATGAAGCGCAACGAATAGGCAACTGTGAACGTGCTGGCGAGAGTGACGATGTACGGCAGCGCCTGATCGACGAGGGAATTGTCATGAACCTCGATCGTCTCGGCAAAAAACATTTCCTTCGACAGAAAACCGTTCAGCAACGGCACTCCCGCCATTGCCGCGGCAGCCACCATGGCCAGCGTCGCCGTAATCGGCATGAAGGCCCATAGCCCGCTAAGGCGACGGATGTCGCGCGTGCCGGTTTCGTGATCGATGATGCCGGCCGCCATGAACAGCGATGCCTTAAAGGTCGCGTGGTTCATGATATGGAAAATCGCCGCGATCTGCCCGAATGGGGTATCGAGTCCGGTCAAAAGCGTGATCAGTCCGAGATGGCTGATCGTCGAGTAGGCCAATAGCCCCTTCAGATCCTGCTGGAACACGGCGAGAAACGCGCCCAGAAAAAACGTGATCAGGCCGATCGAACCCACCAGCCACAGCCATTCATTCGTTCCACCCATTGCCGGCCAGAGCCGCACCAGAAGGAACACTCCGGCCTTCACCATTGTTGCCGAATGGAGATAAGCGGAAACGGGAGTTGGAGCGGCCATCGCGTGCGGCAGCCAGAAATGAAACGGGAATTGGGCGCTTTTTGTGAGAGCGCCGAGAAGGATCAGAACGAGTGCGGGGACATAAAGCGCGTGCGAACGGATCGCGTTTCCGGAAGCCAGCACCTGCTCCAGGTCATAGCTGCCGACGATGTGTCCGATCAGCAGCACGCCGGCGAAGAGGCAAAGCCCACCCGTCGACGTGATCACAAGCGCCATCCGCGCGCCGTCTCTCGCCGCCGCATTGTGGTGCCAGTAACTGATCAGCAGGAATGAAAAGAGACTGGTCAGCTCCCAGAAAAAAACCAGTTGGAGCAGGTTTCCGGAGAGCACGATTCCCAGCATTGCTCCCATGAAGGCGAGCAGCAGGGAGAAGAACCGCGGAACGGGATCACTGGGTGACATGTAGTAGCGGGCATACAGCACCACCAGAAAGCCGATGCCGGTGATCAGCATGGCGAAGGCCCATGCGAACCCGTCAAGCCTCAGCACAAATGCGAGTCCAAGTTCAGCGACCCAGTCCGTTCGCCACCCGACAACGCCGCCATTCGTCACGTTCGGATAAGCCGCGCCGATGAGGCAAAAAGCTGTAAGTGCGACCGCTCCAGCGAGCCATGCCTCAGCGTTGCGTGCATTGACCCGCAAGAGTGCCGCAATAAAGCTTCCTGCGAAAGGAAGGACGAGAACGGCAAGCAGGAACATTTGCGTTCATTGCCCCAGGCTGCGAGGTGGAGAGATGCTTTCGCTGATCCTCAATTGCTTAGCCGAGGCGGATCGATATCTCCACTGCTAGATTTAGCGCCGTTGTGATGGTTTGGCCCGGAAACCGCCATTCTGGCAGACACTGGCTCCGCGATCGAGCAGCTCAGATCCAGTGTGGAAGGGTGCCAGTCGCGGCGGCAACGAGGGCCGCGAAAGCGCCGAGCAACGCGTAGAATCCGCAGAGCGCGATCACCCGCCAGCCACTCATCTGGGCCGGCTCGGTGTCCTCAGCTGGGCTGACCTCGGAGCGGTATCGCATGTCATGGCGCCCGTTCAGTGTTCCATCGCCAGGTGCAAGCGATCGACGCCGACTATAATAATGGTTCGGTAGATGTACGGCTCACATTCATGTCAAACCGCCGCCCAGGCCTACCGGTGCGACAAGAGCGATCGCCTGCAGCAAGGCCAGCCTGGCCATCCCACGCGGTGCAAACTTCGACACACGTTCTTGCGCAGCTGGGTAGACCCGCGTGATTGTCCGCCCCTCTCACTTCAATGACGCTCCTTTGTCCCCTCTCGATATTTCGTGTGCACAGGTGCTGTGCGGTTTCGTCGCAATGTTTCCAGAGAAATGAACTACTATAGTTAGAGCATCATGGCTTATGTCATCGACATTGATGCGCGCACCGCGCGTTTTGCTCTTCACGCCGGCCGCCTCCAAGCAGGCGGTTAGCCGGACGGTGTTCGCGCCGTCCGGGCTCTTTTCCAGCTTTCGTGACCTCCACTCGAGAGGTCGTCTTGAAGCAGAAGGAGTGCGCCGTGCTGCCTCTTCCAAAAATCGCACTGACCTCATCAGACTATCCGCGGCTCGAACAGCTCGCCCGCCTCGCCGTCCAAAAAGGAGATTTGGACGGGATGTTCCTCATGGGCGAAATCAACCGCGCCGATATCGTCCCGGACGAAGCGGACAACGTCCGTCCTTTCGTGACGATCGGATCTTGGGTAACCCATTGCACGAATTGGGGCGTTCCGCGTCGCACCGTGCAACTGGTCTGGCCCGAGGAGTGCTGGTCGGATCCCGCCTGCATTTCGGTGTTGACCCCACTGGGTACAGCTTTGATCGGACTGCAGGTCGGCGACCAGATGCCGTACTTCGTCGCCGGATGCCTGAATGTCGTCAGGGTCCAAAGCCTGACCCCATCGGATTCAAAGGTCGTCCCACTCTTCCGGAGAGGGACGAGGCGGTCAGGCAACCCTTTCGACGACGACCCCGGACCAACTGCAGCATAGGAGCGACCAATGCGCAATTTCGAAGCTGAGAGCCGGCGAGAACAGCCGGCGTTGCCACCGATCAAGATCACTGAGGACGAATCACGGCGCCTCAGTTCCTTGGCCAATTCGAGCATGGATCTGTTTCCGCGAGTGGCCCATTTTCTGGCTCGAGAGATGGAACGTGCCACGGTGACGGACGAGAACAACTTGCGAGGCGTGATCAGGATGGGGTCGAAAGTGACTTATCGCGACGACGAGACGGGTGCGAGCCGAGAGGTCGTGCTGGTCTATCCGCATGAGGCAAACATCGAGCTCAATCAGATCTCGGTCCTGACCCCTGTTGGAGCGGCCTTGATCGGCCTATCGCCGGGGCAGCGGATCGACTTCGAGACGCCCCACAGGCGCACCAGGGGCCTGACCGTTCTCGCTGTGTCCGAATAAGCCCTCGCGTTTAGTCCGATCGAACATCGCCGCCTCTGCGATGTGGGGGCGCCGTCCCGAGGCGTCGCGCCCGGATGTGGGCGTGTTTTTTGATTGGATTCGATGGACCGGATTGCCTGCGACGGAGGTTGCTGCCGTGCAGCAAGTCACTCGCCGTAAGCTTCGCGAATCGGCGCCCGGCACGTTCCGGCACCGAACTCAGACGAGCCACTCGGGGTTTGGCATTGTTCAGGAACGCCTCCTCGCTCTTCGCCGTTGACCCTCGTTAGACACACAGCGGAAACAGCCATGAAGAACATCAGTGCCGGCCAGATCGCGCTGTTGGTTGCTCTGGGAGCCATGTTGATCCTGACCGGCGTTTGGGCTGTCTCGATCTGGGGAGCCAGCAGTGGGGTCGAAATGGGCAAGCATGGCTGGATCGCGCTTGGGCTCGGAGCTTTCTTCTCGCTGGTTATCGGCTGCGGGCTGATGGCCCTGATGTTCTTCAGCAGCCGCAGCGGCCACGACGATGTCGCCGATCCCTTCCGTCGGCGGAGCGGCGAAGACAGATAGTCGGGCCCGCAAGCGAGCAGGGGGGTAGTCACCCTAGCTTGCTGCCAGCGTTGCCAGGAACTGCTCCAGCGACGGCTGAGCGGCTTTCTGCATCTTGTGCAGATCCTCGGGCTTGAGGTTTGTATAGCGTTGCAACATTCGCCAATCCTTATGGCCCGTCACCATAGCGACCTGCTGTATTGAGAAACCCGCTTCGAAGAGTCTGCTTGTCCCTTCGTGACGCAAATCGTGAAAGCAGAGATCATCGATATCGATCGCGTTGCAAGACCTGCGGAAAGCGGCCCCGACGGACTTCGAGTGGTAAGGAAATACGCGCCCGAGACCGCGCGTCAGAATGCGTTGCTCCAGCATGATCTGCCACGCAGCATAGTCTGTCGAATTTAGGAGAGGGACGATTTGATGGTTTCCGTCCTTGCACCTCGGATTTTTGCGGTCGCGAATGGTGACAGTTCGCTTTGTCATACCGACATCGGACCATTCGATCCGGCAGATCTCGGCTTGGCGCATGGCCTGCGCAAGATCGTCGAGGTGCAGCGCGATCAAATCGGAAAATATTCGAGGCTGCTCAAAAGGCCGGGAGCGTCGAATTGGGGTGTCGCGGTCGATTGAACGCTCGAACATCCAGTGCCCACTCTTCCGCATCACGCCGCCGGACGAAGGTGTTTGCGACGTACTCGTTCTTCCTCCTGACTTGAACGCGCCAGCTGCCCGACTTGCGCTTCGTAAAGGTCGGCATTGCGTGTGCACTCCACCCCGATTTCGTGTGCGCTACGTGTGCACCGGGAGATCAAACGCGGTACAAACGTGTGCAATTTGGGCTAGTTTGGGGTGCACACGTGTGCACTTGTTCCTGCTCTAGTCCATTGTAAGGATAGGATAACTACTTGGAATATCAAGGCTATCGCTTTTCTGTGGCGCCCATGATGGATTGGAGCGAGAGTCTTGTTCGTTCAAATAGTTAGAAGTCGGCGTGTGCACGACGTGTGCACCAGGAGATCAAGAAAAATGCATCGACGGCAAGCGTGGGCGATCACTTGAGGCAATGCGACCTCTGCAGAAGCTTAGGGGGTTTCGTGTGCGCCTGGCGCACGTCTCGTAAGGCTCTCTCCCGAAGCGTCAGCGCGATTTGCGCGGAGTTTTCAGACGCCTCGTCTCAACGTTAGCGTAGCAGGGTTCGTAATGTTGCTCCGTCAAGGTTGCCAACTTCAGTTGCGTTGGCGTCAAGGTCGAGTCCGCTGCCGTGAAGCAGGGGTTGTGCACGTTCGCCACGAAGATTCTGAAAATAGGAGAGCGGCGATTTTTCCACTACTGCTTCGCAACGCACCGCGGGGTGCGTGCGCTGGTAGTCAGCGCGTTAGCGGCCTCCCGCAGTGAGAAACCTTCTTTGAGATGCTCGCGCGGCTGCCGCCTCCGGGAAATAGGCGCCTTCCGATGACGCCGCAGCTCACCTGCTAGCAGAGTTCCGTCGGTGTACCGAACCGATGTCGCGCGATCGGCGACCGCCGTTAGGCGCTTTCGGCAAACGCCCCTCCAGCGCCACCGCCAGATTGGCGGCCGTCTTAGCCAACTGACGAATATTGGTGCCGAATTCATCAAGCGTGATACGCAGCTAAGCTGGCGCGGCTGCCGTAGGATCGCGGGCGCGCTATCCTCCCCTATCGATGTTGGGATTGTCGCCGCCGGCGCCGACAGAGGCCCTCGCAGCATTTCCGAGATGACTCTTCAGATTTCCAAGTGCTTCGGCCGGCCAATCGCGGACGTCGACGACTGCAACCCATGCTTCCACATAGTGTTCTGGCGCGTAGACATGGCCGTATCGATGGCTTCGCCAGGCTATGGCGACCCGCTTCGTCCGGATCCTCAGGCAGTGCTACGCGATGTTCGCGATGGACTCGTAAGCCCGGAGAGGGATCGATCGATCTATGGTGTTGTAATACGGGCTATAAACGCGACCTCGATAAGGATGCGACAGCTGCACTGCGGTCCTAGCCCAACAAACGCGAGCGCCTCGCTTTGATATTCTCCAGGGTCAACCTTATGGTCATGGAAGGCGTGCCTTCGAATGACGAACTTGCGCGATTGGAAACGGCCGTATCAGCTACGGTCGCAATCGGAGTCAGTTCGGGGACTGATAAGGAAATACGCAAAAGCTTATCAGTCCAAGAGCCCGTCTGGCTAAACCCGTTCGGGCCGCGCCGCATAGTCTTCACGTCGTGGCGTGCGGTAGCCGTTCTAATTCCACCCAGGGCGCTCACTGTGGGGCGCCCGCCGGTGGCGGAGGCCTAGCGCGTAGGCGCTACAATACCAGTATTCGTATTACCCAAATCCTGCACAGCCTTGTTCATCGTAGGATCGTTGACGTAGCCGCTGGCGGGGGTTGAAGAGCCATTGTTCTCATTCCTAGCCGGATCGCCCAGCCGATTTCCCGTGGTTTGATGGTTGAGAGCGTTGCTCGTGTTAGGTCCGGGCGAACCACCCGTACCGTTCACGGTGCCACTGCTCGACATCGAGCCGGCCGCTGTGCTGCCTGAGCCTGTTCCTCCTCCCGAAGCTCCACCTGAACCACCTCCGCCAGCTTGCGCCAAAGCCGAGGTGCTGGTCAAAACGAGCGCCGCTACCAAGAGAAATCTGGAAGATCTCATTCTGAACTCCTATGCTGCAAGGAACAAACGCCCCAGCTCGATCCCGTTCCAAATGGAAGTCGCAACAGGACAATAAGGCGCTGAATCAGATTACTTGGGGGGAGCATGATCGGATTCTGCAGCCAGCGCAGGGCGCCATGCACTTTCGCCGAGCAGCTAGGTAGGGACGAAATGCTCTTGGTACAGCTGCGCTGATGATCTGCAACTGGGAGACGACGTGAATGCCTCTGATGCGTCACCTCATCGTCGAAGGTTCAAGCTCCAGTGTCGATAATGGTGGGGCTAGGACGATATCGTACCACACCCTCTACCTACCAAACGCTGTCCATGAGACTAGTCAGCAATGCTTTGCGACGGATGGTGCTCTTCTTGCAGATATGCTCGGCCGACAACCGTCAGTGATCGCCGCATTCAAAGATGTCCCGAACATCCTGTTCGTTCAGGCCGGACAAAACGATCTTCGTTCGACTGACGCTTCTGCGTGGCTTGCTGCATTTGCAAGGTATTTGGCCACTTTCCAGGATGCAATTAAATCCTCACGCAAAATCGTGCAGCTCGGAATCAGCACTCACAATCCTCGTAACGAAGGTCTCTTCAATGTTAATCGGGCCACCGCCGATGGGGGTCTGCGACGTTTTCCGAGTGAAGGAAAGTGCGACTTTGTTGTCGATTGGGCTGCCGATCCGACCTGGGGCCCTGACTCCGCTGCCGCAAACCAAGCTTTATACCCTGACGGCACGCATCCTTCGCAGGGCGGACAAAGCAACATGGAGGCAAATTACTTTCGACCTGCGCTCAACTCCCTCTTTCCTCTCACTTGATTCATCGTAGAATTCGTTCTCATTCGCTAGACCTGCAGGCTGTAATCGACTTCAACATTTCCCGAGGGCGCTGGGCGAACGCTCAAGTGTGCTGATGGAACTCTATAGCCCCTTGATCTTTGCGTTAGGCGCCGAAGTGAATAGGCAGACGATGCTCCGCTGGCTTAGCTCAGATCATCAAAAGATCCGAAGCGATCGAAAGCAGCTTGAAGTGAGGGCTCGCCGCCTGCTGCAGAGTTACCTGACGGCCAATGAGTGGCAAAAGCGCCAATACTATCAGGCCATCGCCGGCGCGGCTTCTGCATGTCAGCCTGGTATTGATGATCCGAGCTTAAGTAACGAGAAGCTTGCTGAATTAACCGCTCAGGCGGCAACAAAAGTCGTCCAAGCACGTGATCGGAAAGCCAAGGATGCGCACGACCATTCAGCTGTACTGATCACGGATGCATACGCAACCGTTGCAATCGCCTATCGACGAGCGGCTTCAGCCTACACTGCTGACAAGGAAATGGAGCAGCTGGGCACCGCCGCAGTACACCTGGTCACGATAGCGAATTCATTCATGAATGCTGAATCGGTGCGGGCACCGACAGAAATGTGACGGGGGCTTCGGCAAACCAGCCTCGCACGTTTGATCAGGCGTATACCTCGCGCAAACCCTTTCTCCTAAGCTGGCCGTAAGACGTTGCTTGTACCGTCCTCACCAACAAGAAAAGGCGGGCGGCATGTCGATTGCATTTCGAATCTCTGTTCTCTTGTTCTGTGCTTACGCCGGTTGGGAAACCCCAAGCATTCAATTCGGCGATTTGCGAGAGCCTCAGCAGCAAGAGCGTTCTCCAGCCGGATAAGTAAGGAATGAACAAAACAACCCTTCACCTGGAACGTCCGCAACCAAGCCAAGTTCGGCGTGCTGACCTCGCGCCGGCCACCGGCTTTGCGATGCTCGTCGATGGTCGCTTCAAGACTGAATTTCTTGATCAGGACGCCGCGACTAAAGCGGCCCTTGAATTGTTGGCCAAGTATCCGATGCTGAAGATCGAGATCTACGACGCAGCATCGAAGTCACGGACGCCCGCGAGATAGCCACTTTGCATCGCAACGTGCGTAGTAACCATGTCTTCCGTTTTAATCTACCTTTAGCTTTTTGCTAACAAACGAGGCCGCAAGGTCGTCCCCAAACGGAGGCGGCCTGTGCCTTTGATGAAATACTTCGGATTCGTCGGCAGCGCTCTCGTCCTGTTGATGATCGGAATCGGCTGGTGCCTGCCGCAGCAGGCGCTGGGCCCAGGGAACAGTGACGTAGAGCGACCGTCCATAAGGATCAGCTCAGTTGAGTGGGCACCTGAACGGGTAATAATCGATACCAGTTTGCCGACGCTTGTGGCTCCGTCGAACATCAGTCCTTCAACATCGACGACGTTGGTGCAATCTGCTCGGCCTCTGCAGAGCGCATTCTCCGAACTTGACGTCGCCGGGAAGCCGGTCACTCCGAAATCAGGCGGCGAGGTCTTGAAGCCGAAGCATGCGGCAAAAGGCGAATCTGGGAAAAAAGCCTCTAACCGCCGAACAGCGAAACCGTTGAATATTATTCCCGCACCCGCAACGGGAGCGCAAGCTGCGGCGCCTGATACAAGACTGTCGTTACTGGAAACGCTCAAGGAGCGGCTAGGGCAGACGTTTTTCAAGCTGAACTGATGACGGTGCCGACTATAGGACCTCGGCGAGCGCCATTCACCGCGGACGCGCCCCAGGCGTCGCCCCGCAGAGGCGAGGAGCTCGGACGTACGCCTTTCCCCGGGCTAAATTCGAGCCACGCTCATGCGGCGACGCCACAGCGGTCTCGTCCATTGCAACCACAACCTTGGTGGTTGAAGAGTGTTGCGTGATCTCGCACTATCTTGCGACATTTTTCAAATCGACGATGCGGCTGATCTGCTCGATGCGCGTTCGCTGCCGTTCAATGGCCGCCGAAAATTCAGTGGGCGTGCCGCCGAGGACTTGCGCGCCACTTGCCTCAATTCGAGAGCGGACCAAGGGATCGGCGGCCACCGCCTTCACGTCCGCGGAAATCCGGTCGCGCAACGCCGGCGGCATGTCGCGCCAGCCGAACACGCCTGCAAGACCCTCGATTTCCATTTCAGGAAACCCGGATTCAGCGACGGTCGGTACGTCGGGCAAGCTTGGTTGGCGTTCGGGACTTGTGACGGCCAGTATCCGCGCCTTGCCCGCAAGGACAGGAGCTCTCACCGACAGCAGGGCGTGGGAAAGAATTTGCACGCGTCCCTCGCCAAAATCCGCCTGCTGGGCCGAGGCATCCCGATAGGGGATGTAGATCTGCTTGAGCCCGTGCCGCGCCAGCATTGCCGCGAACACGAAGTGTGGCAGGCTCGGACCCGAACTCCACGACAATTCACCGGGCTTCGCTCGGGCCAGTTCCGCCAGCTCCCGTAGCGAGCGCACTGGGAGGCGGTCGTGAACCGCGATGACCAGGATCGAACTAGCTGTCGAGGCGATCGGTACCATGTCCCGGGACGGATCGTAGGGAAGCGAGTCCTGCAATAGCGGGCTCACGGTGACCATCGAGGCGGTCCCATAGAGAAGGGTGTGATCGTCCCTGGCGTTTGCAAACGCGCCGCCTCCGACGACGGCATCGGCGCCGGGCCGGTTCTCGACGATGACCGGCTTGCCCCAACGCCTGGTCAAACCGTCGGCATAGAAACGCGCGCTTGCATCGTTGGCGGAGCCTGCGGCAAATGGGACAATGATCTTCACATTGCGCACTGGCCAGGTGTCGTCTCCACGACAGGTGGATACAGTCGCCCAGGTGGCTCCGGCAAGAAGCATCGCGACGCGGACGACATTTCGAAGGTCTCGCAACCCCACTAGCTTCTCCCGGTCGGCCTCGAAGGAGAATTTCGAAAAGGTCTTCAAACACGATGTTGCCAGGACTTGGATGGCACCGCGTTCGCGACTAAGCCGCTCCCAGTAGACCATGGCCGGGCGTTACTGTCCTGAAATTATGATGAAGTTTGGCTGAGATTCCGGCTCGGACGGAGCTCATCACCCTTCGGAGCCGGGCCGCTCGTTTTTTGGTCTGGTGGCCCTTGCGCGGCGAAGCTGCAGTAAGTCGGCATCCATTTCTGAAACTCTGCAACCACCGCGAGTCTCGCTGCAACCCGTGCGCTGAGGACACTTACTCAGTCAGAACAGAATTATCGACGTCAAAGACGGATACGGAAAAGCTTGCTTCACCCATCCCGAGCCGAGACTTCTGCCAAGCCGTCAAGACCGGAGCACTTACAGCCCGCAAAGGTAACATGATCATCACGCGGGCGAGGCGTTACGCCTCGCCCGCGTGATCGGTACAATTAGCCGCGCAGTTCGAGAGCTTGTCGGCTGCTGAGCGGCGGCAGCTCCGGGTCTAGGCCGGATAAAATCCATCACCGTATCCACACACCTGGACGGGACGGAATCCTCGCCGGGACAGATCGTCGAAGGCTTGTTGATACGCCGCGCCATCGAGACCGTGCCGTGCTTGCCATTCGCCCGGCTGGTCCTTGTGCCAAATTGCAGCGTAGCGAGCGATCCCTGTGTCACTGTACCCGCTCACAGAAACCAGACGGAAACCTGCGGCGTTCTGGTCATCAAAAGCCTTTTGGTATTCACTCGCCGTCAACCCGTGCCGACCAACCCATTCCAGGCCAGGGCGCCGTTCCCATATCGCTGCGAAACGTACATCAACATTGACCCGGAAACCGCAAACTTGCACGGGCGCGAAGCCGTCGGCGGCCATCTGGTCGAAGGTCTGCTGGTATTGGCTCCGCGACATCCCGTGCCGCGCTTGCCAATCAGAAGATGTCCGCTGTTCCCAGATCGCGGCGTACCGGGCCTGTCCGTTCTCGGCGTAACCGCTGACGCAAACGAGTTGGTAGCCTTTTGCCACGAGATCATCGAATGTCGATTGGTACTGGTCGTTAGTCAGGCCGTGGCGCGCCTGCCATGCGGGGCCATCGCGCAGTTGCCAGACAGCATTGAGCCGGGAGCCCGTCCCCTCGCTGTATCCGCATACATTGGTCAGCCGGTACCCTTCTCTGACCAGCAAATCAAAAATCGATTGATAGGCCTCTGGGGTGATCCCGTGCCGTGCTTGCCATGCCGATCCGTCACCCTTGTCGAACAGAGCTGCGAAGCGTGTGTTGAAGCGGGAGAGTGCGGCGGACTCTTGTCCGGCCTGCCCAGCCGCGTTGTAGATGTCGGAAAAGTTCAGGTCGGCGTCGATCTGCCAGCCGCTCAGTGTTCCAATGGGAACTGGGGCGGTTGTCGGCGCAATAAACATACGCAGATGAGCGCCCCCGTTTAGAAATAGTCCGTTCACGTCGTGAGGCCCATCGCTCAAGTACGCCGTCCCAAGCTTCGTCGGCGTCCCCGGATTGGCAAAATCCTCAGACCTCCGCAGGATAAGCCGAAACGAGGAGTTCCCCACGTTTGCGTGCCAGTTGCCAAGCCAACAAGCCTCGCTCTGCACAAACGTTGGATCGACGACGTCCGTGATGTACCAGCCCGAATTAATCTGCCAGTTCGGATCGTTGTTGTAGGCGATCTCGATGAATTTGCCTTCGCCCCAGTGGTTCTTAGCGAAGAACACCTGTCGATTGCGATCGAAGCCGATCAGCAAAAGCACGTGACCTCCGATGTTCGGGGTCTTGTGGAAGACATCGCAGATTACTTCGCGGTCCGCGAGGATGGTAAAATGCAGATGCGACTTGTCCTGGAGGATCGGCTCCTTGGGATCGATGGGGTCGTTGACGTCGATCAGCAGATGATGGTGACCGGCGTTCTGATACTCGTCGCCGGCATGGGTCACTCCCATGTTGCGCAAGCCGAACCGGATCCAGAATCCGCCGCGTACCTTCTGCCCGTCGTGCGGGGTGATGAAATACAGCTTTGCGTCCTTGGGAGCTGCCTTGCCTTGCGAGAAGGCTGCCGCCGGGAGCAATGCGAGCGCCGCCGGCAGCGCGACGCAACGAAGGACCTGCATCAAACCAACTCCTCCACTCAAGGACTGAGCGCCACGCGGAATCCGTGCGTCGGATAACGAACATTGGTGTCGTAGCCATCGCGGTTGGACGGCCGCACATATCTCGAATCGTTCTTCCAGGAGCCCGAGCGCAGGACATGAGCACTGCAGTCCCCGCTGCTCCATGCCGAGCCGTCGCCGGGCGCGCCCTGATAGGTCTTGTGCCAGCAGTCCTCGACCCACTGATCGACGCCGCCGCCCATGTCATGGAGACCGAACGGATTCGGCCTGAAGCTGCCGACCTTCGCCGGCTGCTCGGCCGCGAGATCACCGCAATCCTTGCAACCGGCCATGCCCGGCTGCAGCTTGTCGCCCCACCAATATTTGGTCTGCGTTCCGCTCCGCGCGGCATATTCCCATTCGGCTTCGCTCGGAAGCCGATAAGTCTTCTTCGTCGCCTGAGCGAGATAGGCCGCATATTGCTGCGCGTCGGTCCAGCTCACATTGCTGACCGGCGCATCGTCCTTACCGATGGCGGTGAAGCTGCACGCCTTTGCAGCGGCGCACTCGTTCCATTCCTGCACGGTCACCGGATATTTGGCGATCGAGAACGGCTTGACCGCAACCTGGTGGACAGGACGCTCGGTCGGGTCGTCATTGCTTCCCATCGCAAAGCTGCCGCCGCGAATGACGACCATCTCGGGTTCGCGGACGGGAACAGTCGATTGACTTGGCACCGGAGCGGGCGAGGGAGGCGACGAAGCCGACGAGGGAGAAGGCTGCGGCGTCTGCGGCGCCGCCTCGCGCGGCGGAGGCTGCGGGCTCGGTGATGCGGCAGGAGAAGCGGTGGGCAGGGCGGCCTGCTCGCTCGCCCTGCGCGGCGCCTGAGCCAGCAGATACCACAGCACGCCGGTGGCAATGACCAGCAGCGTGAGGCTCAGGAGGAAGATCAAGATATTCTCACGCCGGCCCTTGGTCTTGCCGACCGCATCTGCATCCGGCAGCACGCGATAGACGCGCACGGGATCGGTGATGTTCTTGACTTTGCGGTCCCCGAGCGACTCGTAGCCGCACACCACCTTGTGCTTGATCTGCTCGTAGATCGCCCCCGAGATGTAGACCTGACCAGGCTCGGCAATGCCCTCGATGCGTGAGGCGATGTTGACACCATCGCCGTAGACGTCGTCCGGCTCCACGATGACGTCACCGAGATTGACGCCGATCCGGTACTCGATCCGGGTCTCCCTCGGAAGCGAGGCGTTGCGTCCGATGAGGTTCTGCTGGATGACGATGCTGCATCGCACGGCCTCGACCGGACTGTCGAAAATCGCGATGAAGCCATCGCCCGTCGTCTTCACCAGACTTCCATGATGCTCGATGATGCTGGGCTGGATGAGATCCCGCTCGATCCGCTTGACGCGAACGTGCGTGCCTTCTTCGTCGACCTGCATCAGGCGGCTGTAGGAAGCGATGTCACCGACAATGATCGCTGCCAGACGGCGAGGCCCGACGCCGCGGGAAGGGGGGTCACCGTTGTTCCCGGATCGGAAGTTGCGAATTTCGCCCATAGCGGGCCCCACAAAACTGCACAGGCGCCCCAGCATACGATTCCTCAAAAGGATCGTCCGCAAAAGATATCACATCGACGAACGTAGGCAACATCGAAGCACTTGTTCGCATCGCCCTGCCGATCGAAAGGCCATCCAGATCACCTGCCGGTCGCGACGCGGTCGCCGCCGATGACCGTCGTGCGTACGGACGGGGCTTAGCCCACTGACGACACGGGCGAACTCCTCAAGAGCGACGAAGCTGAATGGGAGGCGGCCCTAAGATAAAGGCCGGCGTCCGTTAGCGCCTCTTCGCCATTCCGGCGAGCGACAGGAGCGGCGCATTGAACCTATCGATGCGGATGGGGTCGCTTTGAATTGGCTTGATGCTGGCGGCGAGATGTACGAAGTGCGGACATGCCTAGCTCCACTCGTTCTCGGGCACTGAGCCAGGCGGCGGCTTAAGCTCTTCCAAGCCGGCTTCGATGATAGCAAGTTCGTCCTGAACGGCTTGAATGGCATTCGTCGGATCGATACCCGAGACGGCCTGCAGCTCGCCCAGCATCTTGCGCCGATGCGCGAGCAATTCTGCGAGAGCGCGTCGATCCTTGCCTCTCACATAACCTGCGACAATCAACTCCATGGCTTTTGACATTCCGCATCATCTCCGCAGCCAATCATTGGTGCAAGCAAACTCCCGCCAAGCCGGCCTGTGTTGTCGGCACTGATCTCCCGCCGGCCCGGGCGCGCCGCAGCGGCGGCGGTACTGAGAAGGAATTAGCACACAGCGTTCGCTTCCTGTTCGGCTGCCGTTCTCGTTGACGTTGAAAATACAACCTGGAATCTTGATTACGGTTGTATGAGAGAACGCCCGGGACGCCGCTTCGGCTCCGCGGTTGGAGAGTCGCGAATAAGGTAGGTAGACTGCCCCGTCGTCGGCTCCCGAACACCGGCGGCGGGCTTTTTGTGAGTTGCGTTAGTGGCAAAGCGTATCCGGGCACCGGCCAAGAAGCCGAAAGCTGCCATGCCGGGCTTTGTCGGCCCCCAGCTTGCGACCCTGAAGATGAAAGCGCCTTTGGGGGCTCAGTGGATGCACGAGGTCAAATACGGCGGCTACCGCATCCAGCTTCACATCGACGGCGACGACCGGAAGGCCTTCACCCGTAACGGGCACAACTGGGTGAACCGTTTCTCGGTCATTGCCGGCGCCTTCGACATCGAAGGGCAAGCCATTGTCGATGGTGAGGTGGTCGTCATCCACGAAGTGCGCACCAACTTCTCCGAACTTCAGGCGGACCTCGGTAGAGGCGACCAGGACCGCCTTGTTTTCTTCGCCTTCGATCTCCTGTGGCTGGACGGCGTAGATCTCCGCAAACATGCGCAGCTTGCCCGCAAGGAGCTCCTGAAGCAGCTGATAGACGAGAACGGACTGGAAGCACCGATCTTCTACAGTGAGCACCATGAAGGTGACGGGCAGGCGCTGTCCGAGGCGGCCAGCAAGCTGAACTACGAGGGCATCGTCTCCAAGCGGGTTGATGCGCCGTACCGGTCGGAGCGGGTTGAGACCTGGCAGAAGATCAAGACCGTCCAGCGCGAGAAATTTCCCGTCGTTGGCTTCGTCAAGGACCCGTCCGGCGTCGCCGCGCTCTACCTCGGCAAGCAGGAAGGGAAAGAGCTGCGGTACATGGGGAAAGTCGGGACGGGCTGGAGCCGGACGAAATCGGCGGAGATCCGCAAGGCTCTCGATACCGTCATCAGTCCGAAACAAAAGCTCACCAAGCCTGTCAGGAAACCGAAGGCGACCTGGGTCGAGCCGAAGTTCTACGCCGACCTCGAATACCGGGACATCACCTCCCAAGGCCCGCTGCGGGCCAGCTCTTTCAAGGGGCTCAGCAAGGGAACGCGGCGTTCCTGACCGCGTTTTCTCCACGTGTGAGTGGAGTACCGACATGCCGGATCGCGTAACCCAAGCGGTAAAAGAAGCCCAAGCTATCCTGGCTCGCTACGTCGAGCCTGGGCCGAGGGACAGCGAGAAGACGATCAATGACCTGCTGACCATTCTTGACGATGAGCGGCTTGTCCAGGCGATAGAGGAGGAAGATGAGCGACAATCTCACCAAGCGGGACCAGCGCGACCGTAGCAAGATCAACATGCATGAAGACTTCGAGATCAAGTATTGGACCAAGCAGCTTCGTGTCCCGAAGGATGAGTTGCAGAACGCCGTCGACAAGGTAGGCAATTCGGCCGCCGCTGTTCGCAAAGAGCTAGTGGCGTAACCGAGGGGCGCGGTATGCTTGCGATCTTTGGAGCAAGGCCCGCGCGCTTTTTCATGCCATGACTGATCCCAACTGTCCTATCTGCAACAACCGGAAGCAGTACACCCAACGATCAATCAAACATCAACAGTTCGTAGGCCGACTACAATGCTTCCCTAAAGGACGGCTCCGCGCCGAAAAAATAGCGAAGCGAGACCTGCTTGCAGAACAGGCGCTTCGACGTTTCGAAGCACAATGGAGCTCGCTCGTGACGCCAGCGGCATAAGAACTGAACTCGCCATGTGCCGTTGGGGCTCTTGAGCAAATGGATCGCCAATCAGGCCTTCGATCCGAGGGTACAGAGTTGTCGGCCTTAGGCGCGAGCGAGATGGCGCTGGCAGCGCGGGACCTGGTTTTGGAGGCTCTGGCTGCGATGGAGAAAAGACGCGTAGCCTAGCAATGAAACCATTGTCCAGCCTCATTTGAGACTGGAATCGCCGATCAATATCTCTGGCGCGCTAGATCGGGGGAGACTGCGAGACGTGGCGAATGAGCGGCGACGTAACGTCTATGCTGCGCAGATATTGGTCGACGGCAGTCTTGTGCGGTGCAAGGTCCGGCACCTCACGGATTCCTCTGCGATTGTCCAAATCGATAGCGCGCCTATCGTGCCCGCGGCATTTGGGCTGCGCGTTCCAAGTGCTGGACTGAATATTGATTGTTCCGTTGTATGGCGTGATGAACGCCGTCTCGCTGTGAAGTTTCTGAACTGATCGCAACGTCTTTGTCGACGCGGGTTCCGACCTTTGAACCGTATTGATCCATACGGATGCTGATCTCGAGGTGAGGTAAAACTCAGCGCATTCGATCCCGCGCGCGTCTTTTCTTACCGGCTTGGTGCCGTGAAGCGGCGTCGTCCTGCGCAGGTGAGGCCTGAGGCAGTTGCCGTATTCACAAGACATCAAAAGTTTTGTGCGGCCCTCACGACCCATACGAGTTCAGGGACCTAAGGATCGCAATCGCCGCCGCTCTCGGGCGATCAAAGTTCCGCGCATCTCCGCTGGATCGCGAGCCAAGGTCGTTGATCGGCTGCGACGTTGAGTCGGCCGACGTCGCGCTCGAATTGCGGGCGCGGCTTCTGAAGGAAATTGGGGAGCGGCGCCTATTCATGAGAGACGCTGCATGAAGAGCCTGACGACCTTCTCGATTATTCTTTCGCACCTGCCACAGAACGTCTCGTCGCCGAACAACATGGTTTGCGACTAACAACGAGATGGCGGATACGGCAAGCACGACGACAAGAAGATCCAAAATCATCCGAGCCTCGAACTCTCAATCACTTCACGGGGTCACCCGAAGTCGCCGAGCACCGCGCGCGGCTAATGAGCGAACGGAAATCAGTCCTGAGATAATGCCTTCCGGCAGATCAAAAGCGACGGTAGCCGCAGCGAAATAGCGCGCTACAGCCCTACGTCCGGGCTTCTAATAATACCTATTTAAATAGTCTGAATTAAATAAGTCGATTTCGCAAGCGCCCGTCAGTTCCTTTGAGGGAACTTCCGCAAAAATAATCTATTTTCGAAAAGCGGAAATACGTATATTAGTATTCTATTGATCTATCTTTTTTGCATGATCTGACTGATTTGTGAGGGGCCAATGGATGCTTTTTGTAGCCCACGTCGCCACCATTTTTCTGAGGAACTCCAAAAGCTAAACGACTTGATGCTGGAGGTCCAACGGCTGCGCAGGCGCGTTGCGCTAGCAGAGATCGAATTCCGAAAACAGACGGCCGCTAAGAAAGCCCGCCTTGCGACAAGGCGAGGCTTTAGGCTTGTCGGAGATGCGAGCGTCGGAGAGACGGCCATTTCTACGTAATTCTTTCCTTGGGAGATTCCAATGAGGGTGGCTCTTCCCTATGTCGGACTTGTAGTGTGTTTCGCAGTGTCGGGTTGGCTTGCACTTACTTACATGCTTTAGCCTCCGCCGGGCAGTCGCCCCTATTCGTTGCTCAATGACACCGAGTAGCGGTTTCGACCATGTGTTGATCACTCCGAGATCGCCATCGACGAAAGCCAGGCAATCCTCGTCGGCTGTGACCGCGAGCAGCGATTGTGGAGCCCGTGGCCTCCAAGCCGCTAGCACCAGCCTTGCTTTTGTCTGAGTTCCAGTATTCGTTTTAGTTTTTGGAAAGGGAGACGTTACGTGGCTATGGGGAGGGTGAAGTGGTTCAACCCGATGAAGGGTTACGAGTTCATCCAACCTGACAACAGCGGCAAGGAGGTCTTCGTCCATATTTCGGCGGTTGAGAAAGCCGGCTTAAGCAGCCTCAATGAGGGAGCCAAAGTCAGTTTTGACGTCGTGAACAATCGCGGAAAAGACTCGGCGGAAAATCTGCGCGTCGGGTGAGCCCTCCAAACGCGCCGTGAAGATAGGCGCCACACGAAAAGGCCGCAGCGGCGAACCACTGCGGCCAGCCGGGTAAAACGAAGACGTGAAAGATTGATTCCAGCCCCGGCAAGACAGCCTAGAGCGACAGTGCGGGGGCGCAATGTCGTCGATGTCACACTTATGGAAAACTTAAACGTCCGTCTTGCTGACTGAGGGAGGGCCCGCCGGAGCTGGCGGTAGCGAGCCCTCAACCTCTAGCACGAGGCCGCGAGATTCAGCGGCGCATCGCAATATGAATAACCTGCACCCGAGCGTGTCAGATTGATGTCAAACCAGTATCGAAATTCGGCAGGTCGGTTCTGTGTGAGCCAGCGAGCTTTCAATCACCGTTGATGGCCCAGACCAATTCCCAAGTAGAGCGCCTTCTGACATCGCGAGCCCTCGGTTCGCTGGGTCATTTTGGCTATTTTCACGACAGGCGTTCGTGCCTTTGAGTGCGCCTTGAGTTCCTTGACGTCGGACGTGGTCCACTCGCGACGAACTACTTGTTTCTTCTTCGGCAAGCGGCGCTCCTTCAATGTTGAAGGCGCGGTCTAACAACATAGTGCGCAGTTCGCAACCAGCGCACTTAAAGCTACACCTCGTCGTCGTACTTGCGCGAATGCAGCGCGTTGAAGTCCGAGACGCCGTCGACGCCGAGCACCACGGCCTCGCCGTCGACGACGAATTGCTGCTCGCGGTTCTACAGCGCGGCCTGCACGATCCAAGGGAATCGGTGGGTCCAGTTGTGGCCGTTCCTGGTGATCAGCCGCACGGTCTTGCCCTGGCGCTCGACGCGGAGGCGGTAACCGTCATATTTGATTTCGTGGATCCAGTCGGGGCCGACCGGCACGGCTTTGGCGGCCGTAGGCAGGCAGAACTCGAACGTTTTGGGCATGCTTTGAGATAGGGGCTGCGGGACGCTGTTTGGAGTCTGAATGTTAAGCGAGAATTTGCCAGTGTGCTGTTGGGACGGGCCGTTGGGGGGACATACCCGGCCTTGCTCCGAGGTCGAGGCCCGCCAGCTCGCCAGCCCCGGCGGGCCTCCCTCACGGCGGTTTAAGTTCCTGAATTGGAACACATTTTCTTTGTGTGACGAAACACGCCTGAAACAATCCGGTGCTTTAACTAGCGCACCGGGGCTGGCGCATAGTTCTCTTAAAATTTTTCACCCAGATATTTTTTCAGAAGACAGGCCGCAGCCGCACCTAGGCTGCGGCCTTTTTACTTCTCGAACTGCAAACCCGTCAGTGCCGCCAGCCGTCCTTGTCGATCTCGGTACGGAAGCCTTCCGGCATGCGTGGCGTCTCGCCTTCGGCGGCGACGTTGCAAACCGGGCAGGGTGCGCCCGCGCCGCCACAAGTGCATGCGCGCGGGCCGTCCCAACGTCGGTCCTCGTGGTTCTCGCAGACCCAGCCCGTATCGTCGCAAGTGGAGCAACTGATGGTCATTGCAGGGTCGGTTCTTCTTCGATCTCAAGCCCGTGCAAATGGTCGAGCACGTCGCCGAGGTCACGCATGTCGAGCATCTTGCCGCAGGACCGGTCAGCGGATGAAGTGCTCGCGCTCGCTTTGCGGCGCAGGGCCTTCCGGCTTGCCCTCCCGGAACATCAAGCTGCGCCTTTCAACGGCAGCGCGAGCTGGACATCGAACCGCCTGGTGGCGTTGGCGCTGATGAAACCCTGAAGGGCGTCCGAGACATCGTCATCGCTGTCGGCCGCGCGCTGGGCAGCACGTCGGCGACGTCCGAGGTTGCGTCGCGCGACCATCCCTCGATCGCGTTGAAGCAGACGATCCGGACCGGATAGACGTACTGGCCGGACAGGAGGCCTTGCAGCACGGTCTCGAGGTCGGTGTCCGCTTCGTCCGTCTCGCGCCAAGCGCAGCCGGCTCGCGCGCCGAAGTCTTCAAGGACAAGGTAGATGTCGCGGTCGAGGCGGTCGGCCGGCACGATCGAGGGCGAGGAACGTATACGCTTACTCCTACAATCCGCCCGGGCGGAGACACGGCCCCGGCTTCAGGGGGGCTCTTGAGGGTGGCCGGGGCCGCTCCGCCAGCTCGGGCGGCGAGCCGGCGGATGTTTAACTTTCAATCAAGTTCCATGTTCCTTTTCGGCAATAACGGCGGCATAATTTAACATATTTCAATGTGCCGCTTTTCCGATGAGGTCTTTGCCATGACCCAACCAGTTGACGATCTGCAGATGCTGCGCCTGATCACATCCTTCCAGAAGATCGCAGACAAGGACACTCGACGCCTTGTCCTGATGTTCGTCGAGGAGCAGCTCGACAAGCAGTTGGCACAGTCGCATCGAAAGCTCGGCCGAACCGAGCACTGAGGCCCGATTGCAGATATCCGAATTTGCCGGTAGCGTATTCCCGCCGGGAACGCGTCATGAAAGACATGCTCGAACATCTTGCGACACTGCGCGAGCAGATCGTGAAGTGTGAGCAATTGAGGGACGCCGCAAAGTTCGCCGTCAAGCGCGGAGCCTTCGAAAGGATCGTCGCGCACTACACGATCCCGGCAGCCGAACTAGAACGCGCAATTTCGCAAGCCGAGAAGGAGTAAGGCCGCCTCAATGGCGTGCCTCTTCTCAGCCGCAGGCACTGCCGCTATTGCGAGGTCGAAGCGGTCTGCGATCAGTGCAGCGCGGCGCGGATGTTCTATGATGAAGGCTTTACATTTGCGGCGTTGAGGCCATGAACCCTAGAAAGTCTATTTACAACCCACTGCATGTTCGGCTGTCGAATGAGCGTGGACCGATCGTTCGGCTAACGTTCGCCGAAATCGAGGAAGTCCTAGGACGCAAGCTCCCGGCGTCGGCTCGAAAGTTCACCTCGTGGTGGAGCAACGAGAACGTCCGCGCGGGTCACAGTCAAGCACGCGCTTGGCTCGATGCTGGCTTCGCCGTCAAGGTCTCGCTAAAAAATCTGACGGTCGAATTCGAACGTGGAGCGAAGCCGAACTGATCGCAGCGCCTCACCTCACCAGCTGATTAGGGTCGCGCGCTTCGTCCTGATCTGCTTCACTCTTTCCAGTGCAGCTTGGCGCAGTTAGGGCATTGGTACACCCCGACTTCGCGACCGGACTGGGTGTCGAGAACGAAGGTTCTCAGCATTGTCGGGATGTCGCAGTTCTCGCAGCGTGGATGCTGCTCTGCTCTGGCCACTCGCTTCAGCATTGATTCGGTCCCCAACCTTCGCGTTTATACAACGCGCGTCAGATCGGTGCCTTCAAGCAAGTTAAAGCGGGCGGACGGTGCTCTAGCGGTACCACGGCCGCCGGCGGCCCTGGATCTCGCGGGCCTTCCTTGTCTCATCGTAACTGATCTGCCCGTGCAGATCGTCCCATGCGTTTCGAAAGCGGGCCTTGGCCTCGGCGAGGTTGCCGGCCCCACCGCGGTGCTGGTCGCGCTGCGGCGCGTTCGGCAGGAAGACCGACCAGGACCACCCGTTGATGCCGGCGACGCCCACGCGGCGGAAGATCCGTCCGATCGAAAGCTCGTCCCAGATCACCTCGTAATCGTCGGGCTCGGTTTCGCCGCCGATCACGGTGCGGCGCATGGTGAGGTCGTCTGACATGCGAGAACGAATAAGGAATTTCCCTCACGCGAAAAGGGTGTTCAAAAGGTGAGAAAAACCAAGCCATTTTTGTCAACGAAATCAGCGAGGCTAAGTCAGTCCTTACGCGCGCGGCTGACGACGTTTTTTATCGCACCTATTCCCAGCGGCCACTCAGTTTGGTCCGCGCGGCGATCGTCGTTTCGATCTCTTGCACCATCTCCCCGAGCCGTTCGGCGAGCCGTTCGAACAGCGCGCGCGTCTGCCTGTCGGGCGCAGTTCTTGACAATCGAGCACAATATTCCACCTCCGCCCGAAACTTCTCGAGCTGGGCAATCGATTCTTCCATACCGCTACGTCCCCGACCAAACGCCCCAATGGGCGGAAGCGTAGCGACTAGCGCCCGGGCCGGGCACCTGGGAAATTTCCCAGGGTCCGAGCTCTAAGGTTGCGCCGCAGAGGATGATGAATGCGAGCCGGACCGCACGGGTGCGACGACCAGCGGGGGGCCACGATGGCGACAATGGACGACTTCCGGGAGGACTTGAGGCTCAGATTGCCAGGGCGGCCAGGCAGGATCGCCCTCACGTCGAGATCAATGCCGGCGAGCTGCACCGAGTCGTTAGCGCAGACGAGAACCTGCCCGCAATGGCCTGCGAGGCTATGCGGCAGTTGCAAGACCCTGGTGACCAGGTAGTCCATGCGCCACCAGCCGGCGATGGACCTTCCTTCACGATCTGCTACATGCTTGCGCGATCACAGGCGGGGTCGTTTTAACGCATGCGCGGGCAGCGCTGCGGATCCTAGCGGGGATCTTTTTAATTCAAAGCGGCGCGCATGGCATTGGGACCCTCCATGCGGCTGAGCCCCAACTTTCGCCTCGGATGCGTTGTAAGCATCTCGTCGCAGCTCAGGGGACAATCGTGGATCGTTTAGCAACCGGCAGGCCGCTCATGTGGGGACTAGTTCTGGTCGGCCTCGCGCTGTTCGTCGCGCTCTATCTTCCTTGGTAAGGTGATCGCAGGTCCGACTTGAGGCTCGCTGGTTCACGCTGGCGGGCCGCTGTGCTAGCACCACGGTGCCGTGCGGAACGTCGCGGCGTCGGTCGCAGGAGCAGCCTCTTAGCCGTTCCTGCGACCTTCACTTTCGAGGCTCCGGCGCTCTGATCCGAAATTGAATCGGCGGCCGGGAGCATGGGGGCTGGAAACCAAACCATGCCATGGCACTCCCGTAGTTGTCCCGACTCCATTATTGGAACGGGGTGTTCTACTGTGAGAACACCGGCGCGATTTAAATACCAACCAATTTCAAGTTGCCCGGGAATGCCGCAGTGGGGCTGGAACCACGCTGCGGCTTTTCCCTATTCGGGCGGTGTTTGTAAGGGCCTGTTCCATCACTACTGGCCTCGGCTGATTTCAGCAGTGGCCTGTTCTGCTTTATGCTATTTTCGCGTGCATCCCGGAACAAGCTGGCCTGAACGCCCATCGATTTATGGACGGTCCAATTGGAAAGGGTTGGCCATGGGCATTGAACCGCCGCCAGCCGCAGTACTGGTTTAGTTTGGCCGAGGAGCGCCTTCCGACTGCAGGTATTAGCATGCATCACCGTCCGGACCTCGGCTGTCATCGGTGACTGAGAGACGCCATCGCGCTCCCGCCTCGACGGGAGACGTTACATGTCTAAGTGCAAGCAGGAAGACCAACAGTGAGAGATGAGCGAGTTTCCGTGTCCATCTTGTCTCGATACTATGCGGCTTGTCGGCAAGGAGCGCCCCGAACGGGAATCGAACGGCTACGTGCTGACCTTCCAATGCAACTGTGGCCAAATCTTCTCGACGAGAAGCGGCCAGTAGGGCCGCCCGACCTCTTCATTGATCCCTCTTCAGGCGCCGGCCCCCAATGCGGTTCGTTCTCCGCCGTCCTCATGCAGACTGGAGTACCTGGCCTGTTTCCGACCTCGGTGGCCTGATTTGGAAATGGGAGTGAACGTCGCAAACTTAGGAACTACCGCCGAACGCTCCCATCGGGCTTCCGATACAGGAGCACTTAATGGCTCGGTACTACTTCCATTTTAAGAGCGGTGACAAGGCACGGACGGACGACGACGGCGTGGACCTACCGGACATCTCGGCCGCGACACGGGAGGCCGAACAAGCTGCTCGGGAACTATTGGCAGAGGCAATCAAGGCCCGAAAACCTGATGTGCCGGAGGCGGTGGTAGTCACCGACGAGTCCGGCACGGAAGTATATTCACTCCCTTCGTGGCAGTGCTGCCGAAGGCCCTCAAAAATAGGGCCGCCTCAGTAAGCGGCCTCTCTCATTTGGCATTGATGGCGTAGAGACCGCCCCGGCTTCAGGGCGGCTTTTGGGGTGCGCCGAGGGCCGCTCCGCCAGCTTGGGCGAGGTAGCGCGAATTCAAATGCCCGCGCGCCTTTCCGTTCCTTCAAAGCCTCAACTCGCGGCCCACGTCTCTGCCAGCTTTGTGCCAATGCGAAAAGGGCCTCGACTTGCAATTGTGCCGGTCCTCTGGTGTAATGCTCAGATTGTCGAGATGTTTTTGCGGTCTTATTATTTTGAGGTCGTGATGAGTATTTCTGATCGTATCCCCTATGCCGCTATCGCCTTGCATCAACGTGTCGCCTTTCTAGAACATCAGATTGCAGAATTGGGCGTGTTGCGACACCGATTAATGCAAGCTGAGTTGCGACGCTACCGGTTAAGGTCGAGCCGGCGAGCTTCCGAAAAATCGCACACACGTCATCACGGTAGATAACCTTCCGCGCTCAACCGACAACGAGTTGCCGGCTCCCGCTTGTAAGCCCAGGCTATGGGAAACACGTGAGTCGGGGGATTCATGAAACGGAAGCCGTTTGAGAGCATGTCGGTTGAAGAGCTGTGGCAACTCCACGCGGTTGTAAATGACATTCTTGCCGTGAGGCTCGTGGCCAAAAAGCAAGAGCTGGAGCGACGGCTTGGCCTGCTCAACCGAGAAGACAAGACTCCTCGCAGCTAGGCATTAAGATAGATAAGGAAGGTGCCCTCAGTTGCGCCTTTCTGCCGGTGGATTCTTTTTTGCCGACGGATGAAGAGGCTAAAGATCGTCAGAGAAATTCTAGATGCTCAGCGGCCCGTCTCCACCATCAGAGCGGCTATCAGGCGAATTTCGTCCCGTGTATCTTGCACACGAGCCGGAGCTTGATTCGTCATGCTGGAAACTTTCTCATGTTGCTGGGGATCGGGGCCGTGGCCCTCCTGCTGATCGCGTTCTGGGGATTGCACAGACACGTATAAGTCGCTTGTAGAATCGCTCTATGCTGGCTCTGCCAAACCTTACGGGGAAAGCAGGGAATGGTTAGGCCCGGCGCGTCTTACCGGACAAGGACGCGTCGGGCCGCGAGTGCTAATCGCGCATTACGCAGGCTGGCAGCGCCTTGCCCTTGGCAAAATACGCGTTGGCTAACGAGCGTTCGGCCTCGCAAATTGCGGCGGCTCGCCGCTGCTGAAATCCTGCATCCGCATGAGTTGGCGGCGTATCAATAGAACGCGACGGCGATACGTTTTTCTTTACGCCAGACGACTGAACAGCGACGTGGGTCACCGTCCGGAATGACAGTCAGCGCGAATTCGTCGGGAATCTTTTCATTTCCTGCAATATCAAGGGCGGCACCGTGTACAGAGATGCTGCGGATCAAGCAATTTGCTTTTGAACGGCCGAAGCTGATTGAGCCGGACTTTGGGATGCGTGTCGAATGAGAACTGTTCTGCTCCATAGTTTTTCTCCGAGAAAAGGGTTCGCCCGCAGAGCGCACGTCGGTTGTCGTCGCACCTACTGCCTCAAAATGAGTTCGTTAGAATCTCGGTAGCCCATCCAACCCGGCGTGGCCTAAATAAATACCACATTAAATCGGGCTGTTACATTAAATATGCTTATAATAAATCTAAAAATTAGCTATAAATGGAAGTCCCTTAGGTTGTGGGAGTTACGCGAGACTGAAAGACCGCCAGTCGCTTGAGGAGCTGAGGATGCACCGCCGGCGCCTTGGTGGTCGACCTGAAAGCCTGGGAGGGCTTTGGTTGCAGGTTAGCGATTGCCCAGATAGAGCGGGACATCGCGGCGATAGACACTGGGCTGGAGGCGCTTTCGGGGTCTGAGGCCAATTAGGCTAACGGGCCAACCCGGTGGCGGCGAGTGCGCAAGCGAGGGCAAGTGCTGCGATCTTTCATCATGGCTGCCCTCGCACTGGTCTGGGGATCCTCGTCCGCGCTCAGCCTGACGTCGGAGGAGATCATCGCTAAGCTTCGCGCCGCCGGCTATTCGCACATCCAGGAACTACCAGCCGGAAAGATAAAGACCTACAGGGCCGTCAAGGAAGGCACCGCGCGCTCGCTAATCGTCGACAGCACCGGCCAACTTGCAGAGGTGGCGAGGTAGCTAGACAAGCAGGCGAAGCCAGACGTCTTTACTGGACAGCGTACCGGTTGGCGTCGCAATCTCCATATCGACGACGCGAAACGAGCCATGACTTTCGTAAACGTAGCGAAGGTGCCAGACCGGGCCGGGTTCCGGCGAAATGGCGAAGTCGTCCAACGCGCGTGTGATGTTGTGAACGGCATCGCGTCGCCCGATCGGTGCGGAGAACATCGTCTCTATCAGCGCGGCCAGGCTCATGCCGCCGACCAGCATGGCTCGTGCAGCTTCGTCGCCGTGAGAAAGCCGGAGGGCGGTCACGATGACGGCGATAGCGTCGGGGTTCTTCAGAGCCACAGCAGGTTCGCTTCGCCAGCAAAAACACAATGCCGGATGCCGCCCTTTTCATGCAAGCGACAAGGAGCCGACGCCAAGATATCTCAAGCGACAAACATGCCCACTGCGAGCCGCGCTTGCGGAATGTGGGCGCCGCCTTCAGGGTCTACTCGTGTGGGTCGTTTCCCTTCGGTTCCTGCAAGAATTTGGGCATGTGTCCACGCGCATCACGATCGCGCGGGGCGGGGCGTTCGGACGGGTCGCGACCGAGCTTGGACTGCAGCTCGACGAGGTCGGTGAAGACGTCGGCCTGCCGGCGCAGCTCGTCGGCGATCATCGGCGGCTGGCTCGCGATCGTGGAAATCACGGTGACCCGCACGCCACGGCGCTGAACGGCCTCGACCAGGGAGCGGAAGTCGCCGTCACCCGAGAACAGCACCATCTGGTCGATGTGCTCGGCGAGCTCCATCGCGTTCACGGCGAGCTCGATGTCCATGTTGCCCTTGACCTTGCGGCGGCCGGAGGCGTCGATGAACTCCTTGGTCGCCTTGGTGACGACGGTGTAGCCGTTGTAGTCGAGCCAGTCGATCAGCGGCCGGATCGAGGAGTACTCCTGATCCTCGATGATGGCGGTGTAGTAGAACGCCCTCAGCAGCGTCCCGCGACTCTGAAACTCCTTCAGCAGGCGCTTGTAATCGATGTCGAAGCCCAGAGTTTTCGCCGTCGCGTAGAGATTGGCTCCATCGATGAAGAGCGCGATCTTGTCGGAAGAGGAAGGTGACATTCAGTTCACGCTTTCGGTGAAGCAGCGCGGATTGAGCTGGAAGCGTCGCGGGCGCGCGACGCGGATGGGCAGTCGCATTCTATATAGGTCACTACCGCAGATCGTCGAGGAGACGGATGCTTTAAGCTTCTACTATTTTTAAATGTATCACGCCTTGGAACCTGACATTAGCCGAAAGTTGGGCTGTCAGATTTGTAATGTGTCCTGTCTATTTTCGGGCGCTTATTTCAGGGTGCTCGCGCCATGACAGTTGGCGACGTTGCTCTCTTTGATCTTTGGATTCGGCGGCGCGGCCGCGGCTGGCGGTGGTCTGTTTCAAGTCCATCCGGAAACCTTCTGTTGGTCGGAAGCGAGAGGAGCCGGTCCGCGGCGCGTTACATGGCTGCTCGAGCCATGTTCCAGTTGCTGCTGACCGCTCCTTGTCGCAACGGAATGAGATCTAAAGATAAGTCGGAACCGTGGCGTCGACCTGAATGCCAGGAGGGGCGTTGGCAGTGGATCGCTTAGGCCCACAAGGACGTCGCGGCGATTGAGGCGGGTCTGCAGTTCGGAGCGGGGCGCCACCGGATAGGTTCAAAGGACTAGTGCACCGAGCAGACCGGCGCCCGTGGACGGCTATCGGACCTGCCGGACGTTCCGCATCTCCATGATTTGAGCCGCTGTTCACTTGGCCCCTCGTACCTGCGCTCGCAGTGCTAGAGGGAACGCGCCCGATGTGCTGAATTGGAACCTCTTCCACGATAGGCGTGTTCACGGCAAAGAACCCGTAGGAGTTTACCGATGAACAGACTGCTTGTGTCGCTCGGGACAGCAACCTTGATGGCGATCTCAATTGCCAACGCATCTGCGAAAGATAAGCAAAGCGAAACGTTCCTGAAGAAAGCAATCGAGGGCAATTTCGCTGAAGTGAGCATGGGAGAGCTGGCCCAGCAGAACGGTCAAAGCGATGCCGTAAAGTCATTTGGCAGAATGCTTTCCACAGACCACGCTGCCGCCAACCAGAAGGCTTTAGATGCTGCCCAAGGACTTGGAATGAACTCACCAAGCGGACCGAATGCGAAGCAAAAAGCCGACCATGACAAGATGTCAAAAATGTCCGGCGCGGGCTTCGATAAGATGTTCGCGAATCACATGGTCGCAGACCACGAAAAGGATATCGCCGAGTACAAGAAGGCATCAAAAACTAAGGATGCTGCCGGAGAATATGCTTCCGGCCAGATAGATACGTTGCAAAAGCATCTGGACACCGCAAAATCTTTGAAAAGTCCGTAATTGATCCGACGCGTTCGTGGAGACGTGCGAAGACTACTTGCCCCGGCTGGCGAGCGTTTTGGATGATATCGGCACGCCAGCAGGTGATAATTCGGGACCGGTATATCGACACGCGTTCGAGGTGCGCTCGCAATTGCGGAGGCCTAAGTCTTCGCCTGCGCTCACGGCTGCACGTTTCGTTGCGACCGGATTGAGCAACAAGGCGTGTTCACCCGATCATGTCCCGCCGGCGGACGGGTTTAGCCTGGCATTGAGTTTGGTCCTCGGGCAATTCGCACTCGACGGCCGGCTGATCGGGTTTAGGTACTGCGGATTCTCGCACACGCCCATCCGGCGCTGTTTGACGGACCCCTGTCGTTTCCGAAAGGTGCGCGCCGTCCCGAGGCTCGGGCATAATCGCGCCTAAGGACGAGGGCCGCAGCAATGAGACGTTACTACTTCCCGATTTTCCACAAGGGAGAGACACAGGCGGACGATGCAGGGGAGGTGTTTGGCTCTGCTGAACTAGCCATCGAATACGGCGCCCGTGTTGCTCGGGATATCGCCAGTGATCCCGACTATGATTAGCCAAGCGGCGCCGCCGTCAGAGTCAATCGTCAACGGGTAGGGAAGCGCGACGTTGGCGAACAATGCCCACCAATTCATGCCGGCGGGCTTTCCTGCACACGGCTGTGATGCGCATTGTGTGAAGTAGTTCACAACTGGCAGAGTATCACCGAACGTGGCGTGCGCGCTTCTAATGGAGGGAAGCGCAATGAAGTGGAACTTGGCAACCTAGCGAATGCTCGCGCTGACCGCCGCTGTTCTGGTCGCGGCTGGTACTACTATGGCCATCGGTACTCCTCGTGGAGTCCCTGAACCAATGTTGGGCTGAGATTGGCAATGCAGCCGGACCATGCTGCTCGTGACCACGTGTGCGCACTGAAGCATTGATCGGATAGCCGCAGACGCGCGCTCGGCAAAGCTAGCGGGCGCTCGTTCACACATCTCGGCCCTACGAATGTCGAGCTAACAATCGGTTAACGAAGAACCAATAGCGTGTTCCGCCGTTGACCTGCATCCCGTCACCGCATGACGAGGTTGGGTCTAGGACGGGGCCGATACCATGGCGGACCTAAGGGAAAAATTGGACAAACTCCGTGCCGATGCCGCGGATTTGGTCCTTATGAGCAGGCGATCGAGCGACCCGCAAAAGCGCGCACTTTTCGAACGCTTGGCAGATGAGCTCGCCATAGAGGCTCTCGAACTCGAGCAGGTGGTGAAGCTGCAAAGCCGGCGCTCCGGTTACAGCGACATGGATAAAGTCGTGCCTCTCCACGTGCGTCCAGATCGTCGCTGACCCATTCCCTTTCCCTTTGTGGGCGTCGACACCAACAAACCCGATGCGGCGGCGGCCCGATGTACGTAAGGCCCGAGCTCGCCGCTCGAATGGCGCGACCAAGCAGATGGATAGCTCGCCGCCAAAAAAGCGACCCTCGCTCGCCCCACGAGGAGATCGGCGGCTTGCAATCTTTTCAAATGTCACCCATTAAATATCAATTAACTGAATTAAATGCTAGACGAGATTTAAATTTGGATTAGAATGCGAGTGCTTGGCGCCGGACGCACGCGTCAAGGACCTCCTGGAAGCGGCCCCATCATCGTGCCCCTGCTTACGCGGTCCAATGGATGTAGGGGCCGCTTCTTTGGCAAATTGGGAGGCGGATCATGCAGTTCCTGTCATTAGGTGATTGGTTTTTCATCTCCGCAGCGACGGGTACGCTCCTACTGGTCGAGGTCGGAGTTTTGATCCTTGTGGGCGTGATCTGAGCCGAACGTTTTCCCTCAATTTCAATTTCAGCGCTCCCAGGGCGCGGACTGCAATTTATGCCCTACATAGTGTCTACGCACTTCAGCACAGAGCTTTCCGAGAGGTCGAGTGGAAGCTCGATGCGCCGCCCATGGTTGGCCGGACCCCGTCCGAGGACCTTGCCGAGTACTGCCGACGTCACCGCATCAGCTTCGACTGGATGCTCGGCGGCTGTCTGATGGACCTCAAGAAGATGGTCGACGAGCGCCGCGGTCGAGAGACGCAGCTGCGTCCGCCGAGCAGGTCGCAGCGAGATATGCTCAACCTTCGCCCGAGGATCAGGCGATCGTGAAGGATGAGATCAAGCGAATCATAGGGGAGCGTGACCAATGAAGCGCCGGCGCCGAGCGGCGGGCCCGGCAGCGGCTACTGACGCACCGCCGGCGGTTAAAGCGGTAACCTACCGTAAACAGGTATCGCGTTAGGATCTATCATCGCGGATTGGTGACGAGTACCGCGGTACGCATGGGCATAGAGGACCCGTCGGCTACCGGAGCCGGCGGGTTTTTCGGTCTCTGGCACCGATTAAAAGCCAGGGTCGCTGCGCCGGAACAGCGCCCTGACCGGGATAAGCCGGAACGAGAGGCGTCGGCCAGGAATGGCTACTTTTTCCGCTGGCGATCTCCGCCACGCGATACGAGATCGACCTGTTGAAGGGGCAGATAACAGTGAAGCAGCGCGTATTCGTTTGTATATGGGGCGGGTGAGCGGACGCAGACGTCTGCGCCAACTGGTAGATCGACCGACTGCCCGCCCATAAGCATGTAGCTGCAGCTGTCCATCTTCTTTGTTGTCTGCGGCAATCATCGGCCGCCTCGGCTGAAACCAGCGAAGCAAGGGTGACGCCGGCAATTATGAGTTGCGCATTTGGATCCCTTTCCACTCGAACGCGTCACGAATGTCTCGGAGATAGGACGTCGAGCCCCATCACGAAAGAGGTTACGCGCAGCCGCGAGAGGCTGAGGCGGTCGTTAGCCACCGCGGCCGACATTGGACGAAGCGTTATCCAGCCATCGCCGCGTTGCGTCGTCACTCCATCCGGGGACCGCGAAGCGTGCCCGAGAATTGACATCTGGGCTCGGACGTTCCGCCGCGAGTTGGCGTGCCCGAGAGTGACGCACCTTCGCAGCGTCGGCCGAGGTGCACAGGAGCATCGAGAAACTCACCGCCAAAACCGAGCGCATAGGGTCAGCTCCAATTCCGCAACTGCCCCTATCTGATGCTCCGACTGTTCCCTCACAATCTGTGCCGGCTTCACAACTGCGAGAAAGAGGGGACCGCGTCGGCGATCGGAAGTCTGCGGCCGCATGGGGCGACATCAGCACGACACCGACGAGTTCTCGCGCATGGAGCGCATCTGCCTAGAGTTGGCTGGCAGCTTTCGGTGCAGCCGGAGGGTTTTTCGCCGTGGCTGCAGACGGGCCAGTAAGAACACGGGTGCGTATCTGACAGCGATGCCGGCCGCATTCTTTTGACACACCATCGATCTCATGGCGTCACACATTTCAATGCCTAATGGTCGGTTTACCGTTTCATCAGCAAGAGCGATGCCAGTGCGGAGCATGCGCGGCAGCGGCGCGGAATGACGGCGTTGGAAATAGGGCACGTGAACCTGCGCGGAGTGGCCAGTCCAAACCCGCAAACGAGAACGGCTCCACCTCGCGAGGCTGGGATACACCAGAGCCGTCTCTTCCTGTGCGCTCCGCCGCGCGCAAACAGGCGTTGCCGGAGGCGCGGTCTCTGCCGATCACATGTTAGTTACCCCGGTGCTACCCTGATGTGTCCTGGCTTGATTCTCAGGCGGGAAATGCTGGGCTTGGGTCATTGATTTTGCCTGGTGAGCGCGCTGGGGCTAGAACCCAGGACCCCTGATCGAAAGCCATGTGCTCAGGCGTCCGTGCGCGCCTTAGATCCGCTCCCCGGCCATTTTGAAGGGAAAGCGTCCGTAGCCGTTCATGCGAACGGACCAGGCTTCGGCCTCCGTCCGTCATTGCCTGTTTGGCACGCTCGCGGGCTACTTGGGGCATCGATCTTTGCGCCCAGTATCCGGCCGCCCAGATTACCCTCACGACTTCGTACTCATGGCGGTGGATGGCCCATCGCCTGTTGAGGCAGCGCATCGGCAGGTCTGGAGTGGGGGAGAACAGGAAGCCTTCGACTCAGGGCGGACCGACGCGAATGACCGAAACCGGAAGTCCGCAGGCCAGGTTTTCTCAAGCGCGCGCCCGCCATAGCGTAACCGCAAGCAGTATATAGGCAGCACAAGTCCACAACGACTGCCAATTGTCCGGCCCTTCGCTAAGCGCCGCATAGAGGGCTGCCACCAAGAACACGCCGGCAAATATTGCTTCCGCCATAGGGCGGATTCCTTTCTTGGGGCCATTGAGCTGCGTCATAGCCGCAAAAGGGACCGCCGCCATAGTGAGGGCCGCAAAAGGAAAATCCTTTTCGCGCGGGTCAAACATGAAGCCGAGCGCGGTCTCCGCGCCGATCACGACGGTTACGATCAAGATCAATCCGTGCATCATCGCCAGGACCGATAGGGTGCGGTAGTCCTTCGGGCCCAGCAGTTCAAGAAATGTGGGCGGTGCGCGCCCCGACATCAAGGCGTTAACGCCGAACACTGGCGAGCCAGTTGCCGCCACCAGAAGTGCGCCCCACAGAAGCCAGCTGCCCGCATGGTGGCTTTCATAGAACATCTTTTGAGCGGCCACCCCAAACAGGACTCCGGCGGTGCTTGCCAATATTCCGACCGCAAACCATGAGACGAGCCGGGGCTGCGAGGGCTTCCGGCGCGAGGTCAGCCATGCAGCGCCGAACACCAGGATCGCCAGCGCCATTCCGGCGCTCATTTGCAGCTTCCAGAGCGGATAATTCCTGACGGGGACGCCGGGCGGATACTTCAGCGTGCGCTGCGCGGAATCGAATAAGCCCCACGATCCGCCGACGGTGCCCTCGAACTCATGCTTCCACAATTCATCATACGCCTCGAACAGGTTGACGCGGAAATTCTCGCGCCGGGCAACATCGAGGACCTCCGAGACCACCCGCGCCTGATTGGTGCGCGACGGTAGCGCCGAACCGCGCATCCGCCCTTCGCTCGGCCAACCAGTTTCTCCAACCAGGATTTCCTTGCCCGGAGACGCCGACGCCACCTGCTTTCGAACGGCGTCGACGTGAGCAGCGGCAGATTTCGCCGGGACCGGGACGTTTTCCCAATATGGCAGGATATGCACGGTGACGGAGTCGACCGCGTCACCGAGTTCCCGATAGCGCAACCAGTACTCCCAGACGTCGGAATAGGTGACGGGGACCGGCACTTGTGCCTTGACCGAGCGGATTAAGGCAGCAAGGTCGGAAGGCGTCATCTTCCGATGCAACAGAACCTCATTGCCGATCACGAGCGCGGTGATGGTTTCCGGATAATGCTGGGCCAGCCGTATGCCCGTGGATATCTGCGTCGCGTTCTTCTGTCGGTCCCTGTCGAGCCAAATTCCCTGAATGACTTTCAGCCCCACCTTGGACGCAAGTTCGGGGATCTGATTGAGACCGAGATCAGTCGCATAGGTACGGATACAGTCGGTTATTTTGGCAAGTTGGGCGAGATCTTCCGCGATCTGGTCTCGCGGCACTGGTGTCGGCGGCTCTGACGTTTGGTTGTTGCGGAAGGGCGCGTAGGATATGCAATGCAGTTTGGCATTCGGGTCGATCGGTGCGCGCGCCAAGTTGATCGGTATGGCCAGCCACCACCAGGCCGCCGCGATCGCACCTAGGGATATGATCAGAAGCGCCAGAGGCGTACGAAGCGAAATGGTTTGACCCTCCAACGTAGATATCGTCGGTCAAAAGGCATGCTGTCGTGACCCGACCACAACAGAAATCATCGTTCGCCGGGACCTACTTGATGCTGAAAGCTGCTGACAAATCGTCCGTGGCGCAAGAGGCGAGTACACATCCAACGAAGGCCTTAAGGCTACCGCAGGGCAGGGCAGGTAGAAATAATCTTCGCCATCTTCCGACACGGCCTACGGGGACCGGCAGCAGAGTGGCCTTTCTCTGGCGGTCGCAATGCCAGCTAACGAACGTCGCCTGCTGGCCCATTAGAGAAGTAGCGGCGCACTTCATTAAGTCCGCTCAGTGGCACAGCGGACTAGATTTGCTCAGGTTGAATTCTTCACCCTTTGACCCCCAACAGACATCGCGCTTGGAAGCGTCTCTTTTATGCAGTGGCCACTGGTTACATTGCGCGAGCAGTCCGGCGATCGGCGCTTCGTCGACAGATGTGGCTTCGCAAGGCTCTCCCATGTGCTATTCTGAATTGTATAAGCCATAGGTATAACATGACCGGTGTTGCAGAGTGGCTGGCATCGATCGGTTTGGGCGAGTACGCCGATCGATTCCGCGAAAACGCCATCGACCTCTCGGTGGTTCGAGATCTCACGGAGCAGGATCTAAAGGATTTGGGCGTCCTGCTTGGGCATCGCCGCAAGATGCTGCGCGCGATCGTAGAACTTCAGGGAGAGGTCCCGCGAACGCCTCAAGTCGGCGCTAAGCCGGCGTCGGCGGATCACGCCGGGCGGCGTCAGCTTACAGTCATGTTTTGCGATTTGGTCGGCTCGTCGGCACTTTCGGCCCGCCTTGATCTGGAGGACCTGCGGGCCGTAATGGGCACCTATCACCGCTGCATCGCAGAGGTTGTTGCCAGGAATGAAGGCGTTATCGCGCGGTACATGGGAGACGGCGTGCTCGCCTATTTCGGCTATCCCCAGGCGCACGAGGATGATGCCGAACAGGCGACACGCGCCGGGCTGGCGCTTGTCGATGCCGTAGCTAGCCTCCGGACAGACCCCGCCACCGAGCTGCAGGTTCGCGTTGGCATCGCTACCGGTATGGTGGTCGTGGGCGATTTGACCGGCGAAGGTTCAGCTCAAGAGCAGACGGTCATTGGCGAGACGCCGAACCTGGCTGCGCGCCTGCAGACCTTCGCCAATCCCGGTACCGTGCTGATTTCCGAAAGTACGCACCGGCTCACTGATGGGCATTTCGAATTCCGCAATCTCGGCCCTGTCGCGCTTAAAGGATGGGCGGAGCCACTGCCAGCCTGGCAGGTTCTGGGAACAACCGAAGTGGAAAGCCGGTTCGAGGCACAGCACAAAACCCGATTGGCACCGCCAATTGGGCGTGACGAGGAAATCGAGATGCTCTTGCGTCGCTGGCAGCACGCCAGGCGTGGCGAAGGTTGCGCGGTGATGCTCATCGGAGAGCCCGGTATCGGCAAGTCGCACATTGCGCTGGCGCTTGAGGAGCGGCTCCAGGGCGGACCGCATATCACGGTGCGCCAGTTCTGCTCGGCGCACCACACCAACAGTGCGCTGTATCCTTTCACCCGCCAGCTCGAACGCGCTGCCCGGTTCGAGCGAGGCGATCCGCCCGCAGAGAAGTTCGCTAAGCTCGAGGCTCTGCTCGTGCGGGCTGATGCCGACCGCGTGTTGCTACCTCTAGCTAACCTTCTGTCGCTACCAACCAGTGAGCGCTACCGCATTCCAGAGCTGAGCCCGCAGAAGCGCAAGGAGATGACACTGGCGGCGTTTTTGACTCAGCTCAATCTATTGGCGGCGCGACAGCCCGTGTTCGTCATTGTGGAGGATGTCCATTGGGCAGATCCGACGTCGCTGGAGCTGCTCACGATGACGTTGGAACAGCTACCCCGCCTTCGTGTGCTGCTGCTCATCACGGCGAGGCCAGAGTTCACGCCGCCGTGGCCAGGTCATGCGCATGTAACGACGATCTCGCTCACGCGGCTAAACCGAGGCAACGGGGCGGCGTTGATCGAGCGCGTCACCGCCGGCAAGACGCTCCCGGAAGAGGTAATGGACCAGATCCTTGCCCGGACCGATGGCGTGCCCCTGTTCGTCGAGGAACTGACCAAGACTGTGCTCGAAACCGGGCTATTGCATGAGCAGGGCGATCACTACGTCCTCAACCGTCCTCTGCCCCCGATGGCGATTCCGACGAGTTTGCACGCATCGCTGATGGCGAGGCTTGATCGATTGGCTCCGGTGAGGGAGGTGGCTCAGATCGGCGCTGTGGTGGGTCGCGAGTTCTCCTACGAACTGCTGAGCACCGTAGCCGGGTTGCCAAAAGAGAGACTTGAGGAGGCGCTTGCCCAGTTGGTTCGGTCGGAGTTGATATTCTGCCGGGGCGAGATACCCCAGGCGGTCTATACCTTCAAGCACGCGCTTGTCAGGGATGCTGCCTACTCGGGGCTGCTGAAGAGCCGACGCGCAGCGCTGCATGCCACCATCGCAGACGCCTTCGAGCAACGATTCCCGGAAATTGTGGAGACTCAACCCGAAACTCTCGCGCACCATCTGAAGGAGGCCGGGCTGTTTCAAAGGGCGGAGGCATATTGGCTGCGCGCCGGCAAGAAGGCCGCCATGCGCTCGGCCAACCTTGAGGCCATCGCGCACTTGCAACGAGGTATCGAGGCCTCGGGCCATCTGCCCGACAGCGAGCGAAAGGACAGGTTGGAACTTGACTTCCAATTCGCTCTCGGGCCTTGCCTGATCGCTACTCAAGGACCAGCCTCGAACAAGGCGATGGCAACCTTTGCCCGCGCGCGTGGGCTGTGCGAGCGCCTTGGAGACCCTCCCGAGCAACTCCAGGTGATGTTCTGGTTGACCACCGCGAGCGTAATGCGCGGTGAGTTGCCGGTGGCTGAGGAAACGATCGCCGCCCTGTTGCAACTCGCCGAAGCGCGCGACGATCGACCGACGTTGCTCAATGCGATGCGCGGGCAGGGGATGATCCGCCTTTTCATGGGACGTCTCACTGGTGCCCATGAAGCGATCGAACGGGCCTACGATGCGTTTGAGGCGAGCAGCGAAGGGGATAGGCTGGCGGCACGTGTGGCCGGCCAGGACGCCGGCGTTGCTGACCTGGCGTTGATGTCGTGGGCGCTCTGGCTGCTCGGCCATGCTGATACGGCACTCACGCGAGTGAACTTCGCCATTCAGCGTGCCGACGCCATCAGTCATCCGCATTCGCAAGCGTATGCTTGTTACTATGCATGCATTCTTCACGCTCTTCGCGGCGAGTTCCTGACTGCGCAAGGTCATGCCGCACGCTGTATCGCCCTGTCGGAGGAGCATGGATTCCGGCAATGGCGCTTGGCGCGCGCTATTCGGGGCATATGCGCGGCGTCGCTCGAACCTTCACCCAGCGCACTCGGGGAGATCCGTGCCGCGCTGGACGAATATCGTAGCGCAGGTTATCAGCTGGCCATCACCGCGCTGTACGTGCTTTTGTGTCCGCCATTGCTAATTGGTCACGACTACGAGACGGCGCTGGAATTGATCGAGCACGGCCTCGCTACAACGAACCGAAACGGCGAACGAATTTTGGAGGCCGAATTGTATCGGCTGAAGGCACGGGTGCTGGTCGCCCGCGGCGGACCGGGCGTTGAAGCCGAGGCGCAGGCGCTGCTCGACCGGGCATTGAGCACGGCAAGAAGCCAACGCGCCAGGACGCTTGAGCTCCGCGCCGCAACGGATCTAGCCGCTCTGTGGATCGATCAGGGCAGACGCGATGAAGCGCTCAACGTCCTCGCGCCGATCTACGCCTCGTTCACCGAGGGCTTCGACACACAGGATCTAAAGCAGGCAAAGGCTTTGTTCGACCGGTTGCGGTGACACGAACTACAACTGCTCCAAACGCGAGGCTGGCGCACCAAGGCGGTCGTAGATCGCTTTCACCTGGGGGACGCGTAGTGCGAAGTCGGGAAAAGGAATGGCGCCTATCGGATATTTGCCAGTCTCGTCCGACTCGACTTCTTTTCCCGACGCAGCATCAACCCACGATTCCATTCTTTCTAACCAACGCTTCTGATCGCGCGTGCCCTTCGCTTCGGCAATCGCGATTGCCAGCCGCTCCCTCTCGATATACCGCCCCCTTTTGTCGTCTTTCCTCTCGTTTATGAACCGAACTCTTTCGCTTTCGGCAAAAGGCGTTTTATCCCTCGCTTGATACGCGGCGACTGCTTCCTCCGCCGCCTTTCTTCCCAGCGTCCGCCCCTTATCCAGATTGCTATGATTCCACTTGAAATTAATGCCCGCCGGCACGTGAATCTCAACGACCGTACCGGTCCATGGCTTCTTCCCAGGGGCGGGTTTGTCATACTGGACGTGATATTTGAACAACTTAACGTCATCCTCACCGACGGTTGCTGCAAACAGCTGGCAGAGATTTGCTAGGGCATCATGAAGGTTGTCCGGTTTGCGGACTTGCTTCGCATCGACAATCCGCATCACCCAAATCTCGTCAGGATCTTCCTCGTCTATCAAGCTTTCGAAATTGACGGTGTCGACCAGCGCTCCTTCGCAGTACGTGTCTCCATCGATCTTTACAGTTTCCTCGACGAAGGGAAGAGCCGAACATGCGCACAAAGTTGATGCGTCGATCGGCCCCTGATAAAACCTATCGCGCATAGGACGATTTGAAAACAACGCGAGTTCCTGCTCATCTAGATTCCACGCATTGTGAAAAATAAATGGCTTCTTCTTCTCTTTCTCCTCTCCTTCCTTCCCTCCCTTCTTCTTGTCGAACAGGTTTTCGAATTTGATGCGCTTCATAAATTCGCTTTTCGGATAGTTGATCCTTGAAAGTCCGGTGACGTTGGACAAGTACATCATGGATGTTAGATAGCGAATGAAGGGATTCGGGGCCATCCCGTGATTGAGAATCCATCCATTGATATCTCCCTCGTCCAATTTGTCGTATTTCTTCCTCCCGTCACTGTCCTTCATGCGATTGAGCAGGAGCGACATGGATTCCTGAAACGAATCCACCATTCTGTACGGGTCCCATACAAAATCTTTGTAATTATCGAAATCCGTTACGAACTTACTCAGAGCTTTCATGTTAGCGCGCCAATCGGGCCCGAACACCGTATTGATCGGAAAGCGCTCATAGCTTTCGTCGTCTCGAAATACGCCATCCTTGAAGAACTGATAGGTTAGTCTGGCCCTGTCTTCGTCGTCATCGAATTGATTGTAGACGATTCCAACCCACGCGCCGATGCAGGACAACGCCCATACATCAAAGGTTATACCGGCAGCGGCAAAAGCTTCCAGAGCCCCGATGTGCAGCCCTGCTGCTGGTCCACCACCGCCGAGCGTAATCGCTCTCTTCACTGGTCCACCACCGCCGAGCGTAGTCGCTCTCTTCGCCATTGGTCCCTCCATCTAATTTATCGTGTGGGTTATTCTCCGATCAGGCTTCCTAGTTGCGTGAAGAGGAGATTAATCGTTTTTGGGATCATTGGAAAGCGCGGTGGCGTCGATGCTCGACGCTTTTCTCCTAACCTGCCGATCGCACCAGCGCACATCCACTAAGCGCCCGGTCTCGCGTATCGTCCGCGGTTACATTTTGGCCTTCTCGTCCATTTGTGAACCCGTTCACGTTAGGCATTTATCGCTGGCGATAGTATGGGGTAGGTGCAGTCCACGTGACTTCCGTTATTGGCCGATTTTGCTGCAAAAGCCAGTTGAGACAGGGCGCGAGGCGTGACTCCGTTGTGCTGACGCGAATCGCGGCGAGGTCGATCTATGATGGCCGTCTGAAGGGTAACCAAGGTCAACTGTTCTACGAGTTTCGTCGTGTCGATGAAGTTCCGGAAGATCATTTGGTGCGCAAGATCGATGCTACTCTCGATCTGTCCTGGCTTCGCGGTCACCTTGCATCTCACTACTCAACGACGGGGCGCCCGTCGATTGATCCGGAACTGGTGATCCGGATGCTGGTCGTGGGGTATGTCTTTGCGATCCGCTCTGAAGGGCTGATCTGCCGTGAAGTGCAGGCGAACCTCGCCTATCGCTGGTTTTGCAAGCTCGGCATCGAGGACGCTAGGTCGGCACGGATGACGACGGCGGCAGGCGCGTGCGGTAGCTTTGCTTCTACGTCGAGCCGCTCGCCCGCGACAGTGAACTGCCTTTCATGAGCGGAGCAAAGCCCGAAGACTTTCTTCACACGCTGCTGAGAGACCATTCCGCTTGCATGGAGATCGCTGAAAACCTCCTCGGGCGCTTGATCGTGAGCGATCGGACAAGCAGTCCGCAGGTAATCTGAGAGTGTAGGCGTGGCTGGACAGGACCCGCCGATTCGCGCCGGCGGGCCGGGCGCTTTGATCACGTGTATCGAAATTGAGTACACGCTTTGGTGCTGCGATCTTCGGCGCTTTCACCGCTCCAGTTCCTTGACGGCATCCTTTAGCAGTTCGAGAAGCCGGATTTCACATGCCCCCATGACGAACTGATCGGCGTCGTCAGGCACGACAATCTGCCCCTGCACGTGTCCATCATGGGATTGGATGATGAAGTCTCGGGCCTTGCACGCTTCGTTGCGGACGTTCGTTATCGCCGCAAGCGGACCCCAATCAATTCTGACAGCCATTGCTAACCTCGCTCTTGGGGGAACGCGCGCGAGCTACTGCGGGTCATGCGAGTTGACGAGCGGTAAAGCCGGCACATCGATCGGCTCGCCTGGAGGTCGATCAACCCTGTTCGCTTTCTTTCCGCTGACGAGGACACCAATATAGCCGTCACCCACCAGTAGGGCCCCTGCGATCTTCAGCCAGTGCGGGAATGCCAAGGACATGGTCGCTGGCCTCAAAATACCGCGCTCACGGGCGCCGGTAGGACAAACCTATTCAACCATTTCGTAATTGGACAAGTCAAATATTTAATATATTTAATAGGTAAATTAACCATTTAATTGTGAGATATTAAGAGCGCGGGGTGCACTTATGCCCTCGATAGAGTCTATGCACTTCAGCAGCACAGGGCCTTCCGACCAGTACCCCTATGATCGCGAGCCGGGTGCGCCTCCTGCGTGGCGTCCTTCGGCAAGTGGGCCAATCGACGCCGAGCCGGAAGCCGCGAATGACATCGCGGGCGAATGGCCTCTGCTGCCGTTCCCTGATGGCTGGTACGCCACCTGCTGAGTTGTGACGCGGCGTCTGCCTCTATGGTGCTGGCAACCGGCAAAGCCGACACCTGAAAGCGTCTGCGGGCCGGTGGGGGTTGCCCATTTAGCACATTGGCGAGGATTCACCCCAATCAGGGATGATATGTGAGATACTCGACAGACAGTGTCGGAAGAGGCGATACTCTTGATGCGGGATGATGGGCCTAGTCGCGTCATTTTGCATGTCGGAAGATGTACTTCGCTTCTACCAGTTTGCTGAGGTGTGCAGGGAACGGGCGGCGCAAGCCCGTCAGTCCGCCGACGCGGAGCCGTGGCTAAAGCTTGCTGAGGACTGGCTCGAATTCGCACGAGCCGACCAGCAACGGCGCGACAACGGAGCGCCTACGAGCCGCGCTGCATCCGATGAATAGCGACCAGAAGATCTGGCCGCTCGAGCACTTCCACCAGCTTGTCCAAGATGATGCGCTCGTTATTCCGGGGCCTCGGTTCTAAGTATTCTTCCAGAATGCGCTGGGCGTCGCTAACAGCCTGAAGAGCTAGCTGTTCATCCGTCATCTGTTAGCCTCCAGTGGCCATTCAGAACGGAAGAACTTACGTGTAAGATAGTTCCAAATCCCTTAACTGCCGGTTGATGATGCGGTGCTCACGACAGGTGGGGAGGCCGGCGGGTTTTTCTTTGATCAGATCGGACCGGGGCAGGCCAGTCCACGATGACTAAGTTTCACCCATGTGTATGATTCCCTTGGGCGGGGCTTGATTCGTCATGCTGGAAGCCATTCTCCTATTGCTGGGAATTGGGGCCGCAGCCCTTCTGCTGATCGCCTTCTGGGGACTGCAGCATCACGTATGACTACGCCTCGGGGGCCTAGCGCATCGAGGGCCGCCGGTTGATGCAGCGTGCTTGCTGCACGCGACTGTGATGACTGTTAGGAAACGCCCTGTGAAGTAGTTCACAAGCGGGAGGTATTTCCTGAGCCTAGCGTGCGCGCTTCCACTGGAGGGAAGCGCAATGAAGTGGAACTTGGCAACGTATCGAATGCTCGCGCTGACGGCCGCTGTTCTGGTCGCGGCTGGTACTACTATGGTCATCGGTACTCCTCGTGGAGTCCATGAACCAATGTTGGGGTCCGATTGGCAATGCAGCCGGACCATGCTGCTCGTAACCACGTGTGCGCACTGAAGCATTGATCGGATAGCCGCAGACGCGCTCGGCAAAGCTAGCGGGCGCTCGCTCACACATCTCGGCCTTCACGAATGTCGGCCTTACAATCGGTTAACGAAGAACCCCTGGCGTGTTCCGCCGTTGACCTGCATCCCGTCACGCATAACGAGGTGGGTCTAGGACGGGGCCGGTACCATGGCGGACCTAACGGAAAAATTGAACAAACTCCGTGCCGATGCCGCGGATTTGGCCCGTATGAGCAGGCGATCGAGCGACCCGCAAAAGCGCGCACTTTTCGAACCCTTGGCAGATGAGCTCGCCATAGAGGCTCTCGAACTCGAGCAGGTGGTGAAGCTGCAAAGCCGGCGCTCCGGTCACAGCGACATGGATAAAGTCGTGCCCCTCCACGTGCGTCCAGATCGTCGCTGACCGATCCCGCTTCCTATTTTGGGCTACCGCCTCAACTCGCGGCCCCTCGTTCACAGCTGGCGGTCTTCATGCGACAAAGCCTCGCGGTCTGTCCGGATCTCGGTCTACCGGCCAAACTCCGTCGGCTGCCGGGCCGACCGGGGCGCTGCTTCGTCCCATTAGGTGGCTTGGCCGAGGGCGACGTCACGCTTGCCCAGAAATTGCTCTCGAAACCGAGGAGAGCCTCGCGTTGAGCGTCGCCAATAACTTCCCGGGGCCGATCGGCTCGCGCCTACTCTGTCGTCTCCTTTAGAGGGTATGGGCTCGCGCGTACGCCTTTTCGCGAGTTAGATTTCGCGGACAAGCCGCGAAACTCTCCGGCGGCCTTAACGGATGCAGCGGTCTGCACCCTTGCCACCGTTGTCAGGTTGAATAAACCCGTAGCCCTTCGTCGGGTTGAGACGTTGCCCGGTCGTTCGCTGGCACCGAGGGCTTCGAGCTCTCTCGGCGTCAGCGCAAAAAGATCGAGATGAGGTTCGCACACTTGAAGCGCATCCGAAGCTTGATCGGCTCCGATTGGCGGCCCGCAAGGCGCCCAGGATGAGTTTGTTCTAGCCGCCATCGCCCAGAATCTGAGGCGGTTTGCATCGCTGGTCGCACGACCGCCACCGGCTCAGGCTCTGCGCACCGGGTAGCGTGGCGTCGAAGTTGCGTAAAATGCGTCAGGGCCAGTGCTTCAGAGCGCGGCTCAACGAAAGGCCCAACGGCTAAATCCATTGCAGCCGACTTTTGCAACAAAATCGGCCCATCTCGGACATTCTGACCGGCGCTGATGATGTCCGTCCCCGGAGCTCAAGCGGAAGTAAGCAGCCTGGGACACCAAAGGCCGCTCGTGACCCACTCTAGACGTCATATGCTTCAGGACCGCCTTGCACTTGAGAGCGTAGCAGCGTCGCGGCGCATAGCGGGGCAGGTGGTCGCCTGCGCTCAGCAATGCGAGGGCTACGCGGATATGTCAGTAGGCCGAGGTTTGCATCCAGCCTAGGCCATTGCTACCGGTTTACCAGCGTCCCCTCGTCGGAAACGCGCCACGCTGCCAAGCCGAAACATAGCGTTAGCATTAAGTTGGCCAGCAAGAGCAGGACCGAGGCAAGTGGCTCACACGCGCCTCGGGAACAGAACGTCCCTCCAGTCCGGAGAACAGGTGGATGATTCGAAAAATGCAGCTGTGCTGACCTGGTTGCAGTTTGTAAAAATTGCTGGATCAACAGCTTCGAACGGGGAGCGCAGCCATCGAGCGGTTCGTGCGGAGCCGGGGACTTCGCGCCGCGCTGATCGTAGCTAAGAGGCACGGCAGGAGTTATGATCTTTTCCTTCTCGCTCGGGTCATTCGCTTCCAAGGAGTCTGGCAGTGATCAAAATCTTGCAAGGAATGCTCCTCGCGACCACGGTTCTCGCTGCTGCTAGTGGGGCGCACGCAGCGGGTGGCTGTGGCGAGGGCTGTCATAGGACAAGCGGTGGCGCATGTGTCGTTGACGGCTGGGGCACGGGAGCCAAGGTTCGGAACGAATGCCCGGCGACCTCTCGCCCCCGTCCACCCTGCGGCGGCGGGGATTTCATCTGGGACCGCACCAAACAGGCATGCTTCCAAAATAACCGCAGCTGGTTCTGATCTCGCGCCCCATTCAGGCGCGCTCTACACAGCGCAATCTGATCTCAGTGCGATGGCCACAGAGCGGGTGGCAACGAGTTCGGACCGGAACAGCTTGGCCTGTATCTCGGCCAGTGCGTTGCTTCAAGGCCCGCTGTCGGCGCCGGCGCTGACGGGCTCGGTTCGCGTGCTTGGGATCAGGTGCGGACCTCCGGGCGCGGGAGCCGGATAGCGCTGGACTGCTTGATGGTTGTGCGGCCCTGCCGCCGGCTTACAGCTCAACTGCGGACTAGCCGTCTTGGCAGGGAATACCGAAGTTGTCACAAGCGAGAGCGAATGACTCTTTTTGCTTTTGTATTCTCGAAGCAGAAGCGAGTGCCGACCTCTGCCTGATCGATCCACCAATCGACATTGCTGCCTTTCGCGATGCGGGAGGCTTCGCTGCGTAACAGGTCCAGTTGTCTTCCCGCAGCACGAACGATCAGGCAATTTTTCTCTTTGGGCATAATACCTTCTCCAATGGCACAGGACGCGAAGTCATTGGTACTAAGAGCCGTGAACACGAAGGCCGCAGCAGGGGGACTGCTGCTGCGGCCGGCGCGGTCAAAAATTCCGGGTGAAAAACGACGAGGTGAAATATGCAGCCAGCCCCGGTGCGATGATCGTACCGCAACATCTCTGGCTCGCAATATGATCAGTTTCACAATCGGCAGAAGGCTTAACATGCATCAGTGCGCCGGCTCTCAGGTCCATGTTGATCGGGAACAATCGGCAATCTGGGTGCGTTCGCCTCCAGCTCCGGGCGATGTCTCGGAGCGGACGCGTAGAACTTCCGGCCTCAGGAATCATCATCTGGGGCCGGCTTTTTGCAGGACCGCCTTGGCGCCAGTTTGATTTAGCGGTCGTCTATGCCATTTGGCAGATGAAAGGGTGGCGGTCGGAAGCTATCCGGGATATTTTGTCAATTCAGCGGAAGCTGGCGCACTGAGAGACGACCCCGGCTTGGGGGCCTGAGGGTTGATGCCGGGGCCGCTCCGCCAGCTCGAAGAAGAGAGCTAACAAGCCTCCAATTTTTCCTCTGCGCGTTCGTTCCTCTAACGAGCGCTCGATCTCGCAAACTGCGGCGGCCTGCCGTTGCTAAATCCGGCCTGACCTCCGCCCCTCGATAGCCGCGCCCGGCGCACACACAGCGCGGCTCGATACCAGACAAGCGAACCTCTCCGGCCACGGAGTTGCGAGCCCAATGGCAGAAGATCAGGTGCCGCTTCGGCCATCTCGCGCATCTCACCAAAGGTGATCTTCTGAAGCCGCATGCCGGTATTCACGGCCATGTCGCCGAGAGTCAATGGCCGGCCCTTAGCGGCTCAGCAGGCGCGCAAGGTGGGTAAACAAACGCGCTGGTTCACTTGGGTGGCCTGTTCGGGATAGCAAGGACCGGTCTAGCCCGCTAAAAAAAACATGGGCTCGAGCCTTGTTCGCCTATCAGCCTGGCGCGGAGGGAAGGTAATTCGGCTTCAGGTCTTTCCCGTCCTGGGGCCGCTTCTTGGCAAGCCTGACTGAAAGATGAGTCACACAATGAAATGCGCACCCCCGGAAGAGGGTGGCATCGCCGCGGGATGTCGCGGCTTCGACGCTCGCAGTCTAACGGAAAGCCCCTTTCTCACGAAGGGGCGGTTGAAGTCGCGGCGCCCAAGGGGAGGGCTCCGGGGCGGGTCGCCAGACGCGGCCACGGATGCTTCTTACGCGGCCGCCCTTCTGGTCATTGGCGCACAAGCCTGGACCGCATACCGGCCAGCATGGTGTAGGCAAAGCGCCGCCAGATCAGGTTCATCAGGACTAGCATGTCGCGTCCCCGTGTTCGATTCTGGTACTTTCGGCCCCCTCTGTTTCAGCAAGATTTCGCGGGGCCGGGAAATGGCTTCGTGCGAGGTCGGCATGGTGGGGTCGTTGACGCCGCGAAGGAGGTCTGAGCGATGGGGATCATAATGGTGCCCAGTCGCGGCCGTCTCGCAACTCGACGACAAAATCTCGCTTTCAACTGGCAATCGGGACGCCGCGGTTGACCGTACAGAAATGGAGGAGTGCGGGGGCCAGTCACGCTTGCGGCGCTTTCCGTTTTTGATTAGCTGTGCCACGGGCGCCCCTCAAGGCCGCTTCGATGGTCTTGAGCCGCGCACCTCGTCGGGATATTCCGCTTTGCTGCTTAGGCGCGGATGATCGGGACACTCTCGTAACCAGCCACAGATCGCTGCCGCAACTACCGCATTCATAACGCTTCAGTTCGTAGCCTTTGGTGACGGGGAAAACAGCTTTGAGCAGTCGAGCTTGGCTACAAACGGTGCATCCGGCTTCGCCGTTCACGATCGCCTCCCGCAAGCAATTTGGCCACAATGATCGAAATCAGAACTGAGTCTCGGTTCAGGAGCAATAGCGGCTCACGCTGGCGGGCCAATTTTCCATACAGCCACCCTGTAGTCGTCCGGAGGTGTAAACGCCGGCCATTGGAATTACCGTTCTCACCTTTTGGCGGACCAGCAATGGCGCAAGGCGGTGGCACGGACAAGGCACCAACCCTCATTTGCAACAGATGTCAGCGTCCAATGGAGTTTCTCGCGTTCCTGCCAGCAATTGCAAACCTGCCCGCCGCCAATGCCTACAGGTGCATGCCCTGCCTGAGAGTTGAAACTATCGTTCTGGGCTGAAGGAAGGCACCGCCAGAGGACTACTTGGCTTGAGCTCGAAAGTCCGAGGCGAGCGTTTCATCTGCCAGGAGACGAACTCGTCTCCGGCATCAAGGCCTTCCCCGCACACCAGCAATGGCTGGTTGTCGGACGTGGCGCCGAGTAGAGCGCGAACCTCGCTTCTTCTCTGAACGTGGTGGGCTCAGCGCGTTGGTAGCCGGTCCACTATGCTGGACAAGACCTTTGGAGGCAACGTGATGCCAGACAGCCTCCAGGTCGCTCCTTCATAATGCAGGCTAACGCTCCCGGCGTCCTGATTTGCTCCGAGCTTCACCGCAAACTCGACCGGCTTCACTAGCGTTATCCGCCCCACGAACACAAAGATGTTCGAAAGGTCAAGCTCGGCAAACGAAGACATCGTCCCAAATGTAATGTTTTCTGCCGCGTTGCGGACGGTGCCGCTCCTCAACAGGACGGACAAATTTTCCGGTGTCATGAGCTTGACCGCGAGATCGTCGGCAATTGTCGCACCGAATGCGTTGACTGCCATTCGTTCGAACGGCTGCACCGGCCGCTTTCGGCCAATTCGGTCGAGATAAGCGGACACAACCTGATCGACTACCGAATGACGGAGGCGCGGAAGATTAGTCCGGGCCATCACCTGAGCGGCATCTCCGCTTCGCACCGCCGAAACTAGGCCCAGGACCGAAACGAAGGCTGATCCGGCGTAGATGAAGAGGCAGATCAGGAACGCCGCCAGGATGCCAATGAGCCACCTCATGGAGCGGCAATCATGGTTCAAGGGGATTGTTCCAAGATGCGATCAGCAAGGGCCTCTGACGCCTCTTACGCGGCTGTTAGCCGAGAAGTTTAATCATGTTATCGTTGGAGGTTGGCAATGCATAAAATGACGCTGTGGCCGCAATGAGCGCTGGCTTCTCACTTGCAGCGTGTGGGAGAGACCCAAGGCCTAAAGGAGATCCAGGCGCGCAAGGTCCAGCCGGCCCGCAGGGAGCCCAAGGCAAGGAGTGCCTGGACCACAAGGCCCCGCCGGCGCGCACGGGCCTCAAGGCCCGCAGGGTCCGGCGAAAAGGGAGACAAGGGTGATCCGGCGACGGTCAACATCCGAGCGGTTCAGGCCGACGGCGCAGTCAATTGCGATAGCAGCGAAGCACTAGTTTCCGTGTTCTGCCCGAGTGGCGGTGCCGCGGACGGGGCGAAGTGCGTGACCTCTCCAACGATTGGGCTTTGCATGAAAAAGTGAGTAGCCGTTCCCGGACATGGGCCTTTTGCTGCGAAGCGCGAGGAGCGCTGCACAAAGACGCAGACGTATCGGCCGCCTCCAGAATCGCACTATGCTGACTCAGCCAAACCTTACGGGGAAAGCAGGGAATGGTTAGGCCCGGCGCATCTTCCGGACTAGGACGCGTCGGGCCGCGACTCCGCAATCGCGCACAACTACGGAAGGCAGGTGGCAATAGCGAGAACGATGTCGGCGCCGAAATCTCCCGAATACACCGAAATCAGAAATCCCGCGGCCAGAGCAGCTACAATCACTTTGAGTGTCAGCATTTGACATCTCCACTTAAGTCGCGAGAACCAATGTGGGCTCGGTCTGTTTCCGGGCTGCTTCGCGGGGTTCAGCAGACAGTTTCATTCACTGAGTTGTTATCCCGGGCGTGCCGCGGTCCAGCCTAGCGGCCCTCAAGCCAACAAGCCCCTGTCGGTGCACTCGACCAGGGCTGCGCAGGTGGATTGCGCGAGGCTCGGATGTGAGGTGTCGCCCCAAGACCCTGCGAAAGCTGATTCACATACTGAAATGCAGAGGCCTGAAAAATGCGGCACCGTCCACACTCTAACGTTGGCAGTCTACGGAAGCCCCCTTCCCACGGAGCCAGCCAGCGTGCGAGTCGCGGCCCTCCAACAGGACCGCGCCCGCGTGCCAACTCGCGGCCCGCGCAGGTGTGGCTTGGCACTGAGTTGTTCGCGCTGATCAAAAGTCCATGCGCTGTCATGTCTTCACGCTCGACGACTGGGGCAGAACACTGGAAGTGCAAGAGATTGAGTGCGTTGGCCCGGGAGATGCTCTTCAGCTAGGCTCAGTTGCCGCGTTAAAAGATCGGGTCGAAGTTTGGTGCGGTTCCCGGCGGCTCGCTTGTTATGAGCCGGATCGCAGTCGAGTCAGGCCGCTGCTGCGTCTGAGCGAACTCTTGACGGTGGCCGAGGGCCGCGTTCTCAAGGGCGAGCAACACATCGCCCACCAGGAAAAGCTGATCGCTCGGCTCAAGCGCGAGGGACGCGAGCTCACACTTGCGCTTTCCATTTTGGACACATTGATCGAAGTCCAAAAGGCTTACTCACAGGAGCGCGCTCTGATTGCCCGGGAGCTGGCAAAACGGTCGAGCCAGAGATCTCGACCTGTTGCCGCCAGCGACGATCACCGTCGGACGCCCCCTCTACCTTCTAAGCCCATGCGTGACTCGTCAATCGCAGTGGCACGAACCTCCCGGACTAGCGGCCGACTTCCCGCTGTTGGAGGTGATTGTTCGTCCACAGGGATGCGTGCCGCTTCAGTTTTCGTTGCGCCAAGATCACCCCAATGCGGTGCTCGCTCGGCTGGACACTTCCCCGGCGCATGTCCCGGCGGCTGGCGGCACCTGCGACACGTTAGCGCCCCTGTGCTATCTCACGTGCGTTTTCTCGACGATCGCATAGAGCAGCATGAAAATCGGCAAGAAGACGAAGAACCAAACGGCCTCCGGTTCGTGCCGGGAAAATTCGCGGTTGGGATCTGTTTCAGTGCCGAACGGGACAGGTGGCACAGGCGGCTTTGGACGCCTGCGTTTTACCGCTCGGCTTAGCAGCCGTCGAATCGCTGGTTCGTCCGACGGCGGATCGCTTGCGCGTCGGCTCTGGTTCGTCACGACTTTAGACCGCGAACATCAGCGGGTATTTGCGGACCAGTTCGAGGTCAACATAGCCGGCGGCATTGATCCACTCGTGAGGACAGTAAACGAGCGAGCCGGGGTCGAGCTCCAGGCCATCCCGTTTTATTGCCTCGCCCGTCCCCAGTCGGCCGGCCCATTGTCTCCGTCCGTTTGGATCAGGGCGCATCGCGTCGAACACGGCGGTGTCGTTCTTCGTCATGGCAATTCCAGAGGTGTTGAAACCAATCTTTACGAAATGACCTTACTTGACGCCGGTGTTCTCGCCGACAAGTGACATTCGCTTTTGCAGTACAGGACATCGCTGCGATATGCACGGGGCTGGAGGCGCTTTCGGGGTCTGAGGCCAGTTAGGCTAACGGGCCAACCGGTGGCGGCGAGCGCGCAGGGAGGGCAAGTGGTGCGATCTTTCGTCAGGCTCGCCCCGTTCACGGCGTCGAACGCGGCGCGACGGAGGATGTGTCAAGCGTAATGGAGGCACACCGCGGGCGCTTCGCTCAGCTTCTTCGACCAGATCTCGAAGATCTGCCAACTCTGAGAGCTGAGAAGTGAGTTCGCTAAGTCGTTCGGCGTAACGGATTGCGCGAGAGCCTCGCATAAATGTCCTCCCCAGCACAAAAAAAGCACTATCAGGTGGCCTCAAATAGCGCGAGTAGTAAAAGTAGAAGACTACATCGGCAAATAGCGGATTTCAACACCTCAGGCTTAATGGCCTCAGGACTGCGTCCACTCCCTGGCCAGCCCGTCAATGATCTTGACCTATTTGTCGAAAGCTTGGTTGGGCGTTCGGATTCAAAAGGGGCATGGGTGTATAAGCCAGCGTAGAAGTTGCACCAACCTTTCAAGTTGCACTAAGCTCATCCGATTAGATCCGAATTGTTTTTGTGGAGTAGCGTCATGTCGAGTGCGATTGAGTTGATTGTGGACGGCTATGCGAGACTGAAAGACCGCCAGTCGCTTGAGGAGCTGAGGGTGCACCGCCGGCGCCTTGCCGGAGACCTGAAAGCCTGGACGGGCTTTGACTGCAGGTTGTCGATTGCGCAGATCGAGCAGGACATCGAGGCCATCGAGGCGGGCCTGGAGACGTTGTCGGGGCCGGTCGGCGGTTAAGCTAAGGCGCCAATCCGATGGCGGCGAGTGCGCAAGGAGCCAAGTGCTGCGATCTTTCATCATTGCTGCCCTCGCACTGGTCTGGGGATCCTCGTCCGCGCTCAGCCTGACGTCGGAGGAGATCATCGCTAAGCTTCGCGCCGCCGGCTATTCGCACATCCAGGAACTACCAGCCGGAAAGATAAAGACCTACAGGGCCGTCAAGGAAGGCACCGCGCGCTCGCTAATCGTCGACAGCACCGGCCACATCGCAGAGGTGGCGAGATAGCTAAACGGGCAGACGAAGCCAGACGTCTTTACTGGACAGTGTGCCGGTTGGCGTCGCAATCTCCATATCGACGACCCGAAACGAGCCATGACTTTCGTAAACGTAGCGAAGGTGCCAGACCGGGCCGGGTCCCGGCGAGATGGCGAGATCGTCCAAGGCAGACGCGACGTATCGAACGGCATCGCGTCGCTCAACCGAGGCGGAGAACATCGCCTCTATCAGCGCGGCCAGGCTCATGCCGCCGACCAGCATGGCTCGTGCCGTTTCGTCGCCGTAAGTAAGCCGGAGCGCGGTCACGACTGCCGCAATAGCGTCGGGGTTCTTCTGAGCCACGGTAGATCCGCTTCGCCCAGCAAAACCATAATGCGGATTCCGCCCCTTTTCATGCAACCGGCATCGATTCGCGGTCAACTATCTCAATGGCTAAATGCCCAGAGCGAGCCACTCCTGCGAAGCTCGATCAGCGGAGCAGACGGGAAAGCTGCGGCTGGAGTTCTCACGGTCCTCCGACTATGAGGCCTCAACGACAGGGCGTACCTTGAGGGGCGCTCGCGAAGGCCGCAGCGGGAGGTTAAATCGCTGCGGCCCACGCGTCGTCAAATGAAGCCGGGTAAAAACACCAAGTGAAATATGCAGCCAGCCCCGGTAGCAAAAATTCTGCCGCACCTTTGTCTGTTTTGCAAACACAATTCGGTGGAACCGAAATCCACCTAGCGGGCATTCTGTTCCGAGCGGCGGAACAATTCTGATTTTCTACCGCTACGAAGGGAGGGGGCGCTGCACAGAGACCCAGTCAATCTAGCCGGTGGGGACCCGGCTACTGGCATTACGCCGATAGGACCACTGCGGACGCAAGAGTTGCCTTGAGTCCTCAGCCCTCGCTGAAATTAAGCTTTCCGGCAGGTTCTTTTTGACTGTGCGGGATTGAGCGCGTTCACATCCATAATGTTGATGGAGACGAGCGTGATCAGTTGGCTGTTAGTCATCATAATCGCGGCCAGCGTTGCGGTCCTGATAGCTCACGCGATTGACGCCATCCGCTCTTGAAGACGAGCGCACCGGCGGAAAGTGGCACCCAATCTGATGACAATTTGAAGAACGGAGCATCAGTCAGCTTGCTTGTAACGATCCGAAGTGTAGATACGGTTCTAGACTGATAAGGATTGTCGCCAAACATTACCAGTCGTGCACGGCGGTTCACTTGGACCCATCTCGCGCGACTCGCCGCGGAATGCCCGGCCGCTTCGACGCCCCCGCCGGGATTGTCCGCTCCGGGCCAACCCGGCACAGCAGCAACTCGGACGTCGGGGGGAGTTGTTCGTCTTCAATGCGAGCCAACGGTCAACCTTTCGGCCCTTCCGGCAACTTAGGGCGCATCAGGAAGCATGCGCTCGCGCCCGTTCGCGGGCTTCGCGCCGGCGCTGGCGACATTCGCGTCGGCGCTTCGCTCGCTCCATGGGCTGCGGCAACCCTGGCACCGGCGCGGCAGCCGCTTCTATTGCGACCTTCTCAACCATAGGGTCTTCGCTTCGGCGCGCCTCCATGGACTCGAGCACGGCTCGCCCTTTGACCGCGATCATCCAGCCGCCATTTTGACGCTCAACGAGGCCGTCCGAAAAGATGTCCAGTCCGGGCACGCGCGCGGCCAGTCGCTTGGTGCGCTCGGCCCACTCCGGGCCGCTGGTGGCGAGGATCGCCACATGGCGGTTGAGGTCCGCCACCAAAGCGAACCTGTCCGGGTAGCTCACCAAGATCTTCAACACCGTCACCTGCAAGTTCAACCCGCACCTCGCCCGATCAAGGCTACGTCGTCGGCGCTTGTGTCAGGGCTTTTCGGCCGGTCTGCCGCAGCTTGTCCGGTGTCGTTCGCCGGTCTTTGCGGCTTCGAGGATCTTGCAGACCAAACTGGGTGCCGCAGGTGGATCCACAATCCCGGAATCGGAAGTCTGCGCGACCGCAAAGAGCCGTGCACGTGCCTGCGGCCATCATAACGCGCGGCTATCGACTTCATGGCGCGAGGTCATTTCCCATTCGCCGCGGGCAATCCCATGCTGACGAGCGTGAGCGGCAACTTTCGCCGCCACACACCCGAAGACAAGGGTCCACAATTAGGAGGGTACAAATGTCAGTGAAGCAGCCGGTTCTCACGCCGCCTCAAGGCGGTGAGACGGTGACCTCGACTGGGGGCTCAAGCGTCGAGATGAAAGTGGAGAGCAGCCAGACCGGAGGCGAATATGGCACTGTCCTTTGGACAGTGCGCGCGGGGGAGGAGCCGCCGCTGCACACCCACTCGCGCGAGGACGAGCTGCTCTACGTTGTGCAGGGGCAGCTAATCGCGCGCGTCGGCGATGCCCGCGTCGCGTGGGGCCCGGCGCCTACGCGGCTCTTCCCCGCGGTGTGCCGCATACAATCGAGGTGGTCGGCGGTCAAGCGACCCTGCTGCTCAGCTTCGTGCTGGGTGGGCTGGAGCGCTTCTTGGTCCCCCGCAAAGGCGAGCAGCTCGATCCGGCCGCTTTCGGCCTGACGTTCCCGTAGGGCGGGGACCGGGCGCGCGGCGCTGGCGGCCGTGCGCCCGCTCGGGCCTGGCTACAGACTGCGCGCGACTCTCGTACTACGCTTTTAATGGTCGTACGTCGCACGCCGTGCGACGAGGCGGATAATTAGGACCGAAGCCCATCCACTACTTTAACACGAGCCCTACCGGTCTGCGTTCACTCTTCATGCCTTCCTTCCGCACCTGCAATTCAAGCCTGTCGATGCCAGAATCGGCGCGAGCCGCATTGCGGGCGCGGTAGTGCTTCACGATGGTCTGCGCACTTCGGTTTGAATGCCCAGTGACGTCGCAGATCGTCAGCAAGTCGCAGCCTGCCCGATCGAGCAGCATGACGCAGCTATCACGTAAGTCCTGGTCCTTCTTTTGGTCGAGTTCGCCGGCTCCGTGACGAACATCAGCGTGGGCAAGGCTTCAGACGCCATGCTGCCTCATCGCTATTGCTGTCGCGTGCGGCCTGTGCACCCAGCTAGTCCGCTAATGCACGCTTGCGCCCATCGACCGCTCGAGCGTGCTGCGCCTTATTCCCCTTCATCGAGAAGGAAAGGGGCAAACAGCCTATCGATATTTTCAATCAGTTCGGCGTTCAGTCGCTCTGCGCGGATAACTGACTGGCGCCCGTTGTCGCGCGCGAGAAAGCCGAAGATAGCAACGGCCCGGGCGGTAGACACCTAAATGCGAAATGCGCAGCCCCTTGCTCAAGCCTCACCACGCGAGGATGGTGAAGTTCACTCCCTTCAGGGCAGTCGAGCTGCACAGCCTCTACGCTCGTTCGCTAACGCAGGTTAAATCGGGTTCCAGTCACTCCTCGGGGGTCCGCTCCCCCGCGGCTCGCCGCCGCTGCGATTGAGTGCTCGGAGGCGACTGCAATGCAGGTCCAGCCGAGGCGCGTCGCTCCGCCTCTTGGACTTTAAGCCGCAGATCTTCCAGCTCTGACAGTTGACAAACGAGGTCGTTCAACCGTTGGACAAGAAGGATCGAGCTATAACCCTGCATCAACGCCCTCCTGAGTCTGCAGCTATCCAGACAGCAAAAGGACCCCAGCCTCAGGGCGGTGAAGCTGGGGCTATCGATCTGCCTTGGTGAAGGCAGCCGCCCCTTGGGAGGGCACGGGAAAACTTGGCAATCAGTAAGTCGTTCCAAGCCGAACAAAAATGAGCCTAGCCTCTTGGGGCAATGGGGAAAGCTGGGGCCCGACTGCATCGCCCACTTGGGGAGAGGGATCGGGAAAACGCGGTAATTGGCGAGCCCGTACCAACCGCGGTGCCTCCGAAAACGTTAGCGGCCTCTGTCGTCCTTGCCGTTGGGGCTGCCATCGCCGCCGCCGTTACCCCACGGCTCGCTTTTTGCTCGCCTCCATAAGCGCGTGCGCCGGCGAGTGGGTCGCTCAATAGGCAGTGTCGACCGATCGAAAGCGCAGCCGGACGGCTGTAAATTAGATTGAAATTCCATATTTACTATAGTTTAATATCGAAATTAAATCGCGACGATTTTCAGGGTTTTGGGATCATGCCTCATTCTCCGTCCATCGTGCCTCATCCATATCCACGTGACGTCTATCTTGTGCTCGAGGATTATGGAGGTGGGCTCGGACGTGCCTGGAGCGAAACCTCCGAAGACGACACTGGTCGAGCGACGCTGATGCGGCAAATAATGGAAGGTCAATACAAGCACCCTGCTCGGATCGTGGTCTTCAACACGGTTGAGGGATGGTCGCGTGATGTAACCGTAGAGATCGCAGATGAACTGCGCCGCTGCTTTGTCGAGTTCGATGACATTGCGCCAGCCGCGTTGGAATTCATCGAGAGAGTCGGAAGGAACTGACTGTGGTGCGCAGTCGTGCCTTGCTTTGGTTTGCGCTAATCTCACAAACTTATCCGAGACGAGGATGATGAGCGGCAGCACGAACAAACAAGCGACGACGTGGGTGTGAGATAACTGCCTGGTGCGGCATAAGACCAACCCTTTTTGTGTTTGGAGTTGCCATGTCGGTGGGTTGTGGTCGCGCTGTTGAATGGGACGGAAAGATCCTGACAGGTTCGGTGGTCGTAAATGGCGTGACGACCAAAGTGACTGCGGACCGAGCGATCATCCATGCGCATGCCGCGGGATTTAGCGATGCGCTCAGTTGGGAGATTGATCGCTTTCGGATAGAAATCTTTGAGAAGCTGGTGCCATTCCTCCTTCGTCAGAATAGTTGACGGTAAGCTATGACCTCGCCGCGTGTCCGGGATTTTTCCGCAACGATGCTGATGAACTTCCGCTGCCGTGCACCTTACCGGCAAGCAGATATCGTCATAGGATTAAAAGAGGCGGAGCATCAATCGATGGTCGAACGCCGCTTTCCTGGCCATCGCGGACCGGGTCCAGAATTGGCACGTGGACGATCTCCATGCCGCAAAGCCCTGTGATGCCCTGCCGCACCTGGAGCTGGCGGTCGCGAACCTGATCGTTATGTTGCGAACGGACGACCTGCGGTCCTAAAGGCCCGTTGGCGAGCCGGAGGTAGGAACGGTAGGAGACGCGGGGCAGCCTCCGCTCGATGGCGAGTCGTCAAGGTCCACGTTCATAGTCGCCAGGATGTAGCCGAAGGGTGAGCGCAAGGCATTCAGTTCCTCGACCTCGACCTCCATCCGTATTCCCCATGCGGAATCGTTGCGGTGATCTCGACGTCATTGCCGGCCGACACGCGCCACGCTGCCACCCCGAAGCACAAGGTCAGCGTCAGGGCGAGGGCAAGCAGAAGCATAGAGACGAAATGGCTCACGCGCGTGTACCCGCAATCCGAAACCCCTTGAGAGCGTGCACAGAGGCCCGATTCGTAAAATGCAGACGATCTGACCCATCGGCTGTTTTCCCCATCCTTACACGGGGCCAAAAGCGCTCACGATCCCGATCGTGATCGGCACGAGCGCGACCACCACCCACAGAGCGGGCGAGCTGGAGGACAGGCCAACGACCAGTATCAATACACCAATACCCACGAGGGCCGCTGAGATTGCGTAGGCGACTGCCTTTTCCATCTGTCGATCCACGACAACAAGCGATCGGTCGCACAAGCAGGACTCGAGGCAAAATGAAACGTTCCTTTCTTTATTTAATTCGGCCTTAAAATCCTATTTAATTATGGTTTGCAACTTAATTTCGCCAAATTAAAAGGCGCCTTCTTCGCGTCGGGGCAGGGCTATTAACCCGGAGTCCTGCATGTTCAATCGAGTAGTCGTAGCTTTAGTGCTCGCTTTTGCGACATCCATTTCTTCTGAAGCACGCCCGTTGCGCGCCGCTTCGCCACCTGAATGCAACGTGATCATGCCGTGCGACTTTTCATCCTCGCTGGTGCAGGCGCAGAGATACACGAGAGCGGCACCGCGCCTGCAGCGAATTGCTGTTGCTAGCCTACGGATGTCCGTGGCCGGCTCCGAGGCCTCAAGGACCGAGATCGTCAGCGGTCGTCCGGCCGGTTGTCCTCGAGCGTTCTGTGGATGTGGTGCGGCGATACGAGTGTTCGGTCGCGTGGTACCGGAACTGAACCTCGCAGCCAATTGGCTGCGCTTTCCCCGCACCTCGCCAGCACCGGGAATGGTTGCCGCGCGACGTGGACACGTCTTCGTCCTCGAACAGCACATCGGCGGTGACATCTGGAAGGCGTACGATGCCAACTCAGGCGGGCACGCAACGCGAATTCACCCGCGCTCCCTGCGAGGGTACACCATCGTCAACCCTCATGCTGCCTAAGGCCGTCGCAGCGTTTCCATTAGATTCTTATCGCCACGTTCCGGAGCATCCGGCTCGCGGCTTCCGCTCAAAAACAGGGCCGCAGTGGGTTTCGCTGCGGCCCTGAAGTCAAAACGTGATCCTGCGCCGGCTTGTTCTGGCAGTTTGTTCCGAACATCGAGGTCGATAGGTCCGCCATTATGGAAAGCTTCAATGCAGCCAGGGCGTTCCATGACGATCATTGGCGTCCACATCAGAACGATAGAATTCGACGATGCGGTGCTTCATTGAGACCCGGACACGATAACCAGCGGATATCCACGCTCTCGCTTGAGGACCTGCTCTCTTCAGTGTGCTCCACCACGCAGTGAAGGTGTAAGCTGATCTCGGCAGGGGCTTCCCCAATATCGCTTCAATTTCTGAAAAGGTCAGGCGGAGACTTTGACCGTTCTCCGTTCGCAGCCTTTCATGCAATGGCTGGTAAATCGACCTCGGCATGCGGGCACTATGTCGACAAATGGGCCGGCTGCCCGGCATTGGAATAGCAGTCTGGTGCATATAGAGCGCGAGGCAAAAGGCATTATCATTCAGGTCTGCAAGACCTCGCGGAGCCTGACGCAGCGACGTCTCTTCAGTGTTCCCTTAGCTCTAGGTCTCTCAGCAGCACGTGGAGAAAGTCGCTGGCGTGGTCATAGCGTTTGCGACCATTCACGATCTCGCGGGTGCGCGGCTCCAGTGTGCTGGCGATGGATTCCGCGCCGGGTAGATCAGCCTGGTGCGACCGCTGCTGTAGCAGCCGATCAGGAATGTCTTGAGCGGATCCAAACAGCTTCAACACACATTGTTCGCCATCGTACTTGGGATCAGCTTTCGCATAAAAAGCGGATAACCCTCGAAAGGTATTACGGGAAACGGCAGGTTTTGCCATTTAACATCCCCAACGTAAAATCGACTCGTTTCAAGTCTAGAAATCTGGCGCGTTAACAAAATAAAATCCAGTAGAATTTAATCGCTTGTCTTCGAAAAAGAGGTCATCGGAACTGACGTAAATCGAAGCACCGTGCGTCACAGCTCGCGCCGTCCTGCGTCTCCGATACCCTATGCTGCTACGGACAATCGACCATAGCAGGCTGCCGAGTAGGATAGGCGGGCCAGAGGCTGCCCCGCAAAATTGCTACCAGACCTCGCAAGTGACTGAGAACCGATGTTCGCTCAACCCTCTTCCGAAGTCGCTCTCGTAATCAGACAGTCGGTCTGGCGCTGCCCGGTGAATAGCGCACGATAGATCTGTCCCGATCGAGGCCAGTTCAATTTGCATCGGCTCCGGCGACCCACTCGATCGGGGTGTCGCGACCGCAGGCCGGCACCTAGTCGCTCGATAGGCATTGTCCGGTCGCCATTTCACGGCTTGACATAGGTCCATCCCTGCTCCTGCAACTGCATCACCCTAACGACGCCCGACCTCACCACCTGGGCTTGGGCAACGATCGGAATGTCTTTATTTTCGGCCTTTTGCATTTTCTCTTGCGTGTTTCCACAGGCTTTGAACGATACTTCCGGCGTGCTCAGAGCCATTTCCTCGATTCGAGCTTTCACCGGCGACGTGTCATCGCGGAGCATATGCAGGCCGGGGCCGAAGGTAATCACCTCAACTTTCACCGCTTCGCCAACCTCCTTGTAGTATTGCGTGACATTAAGTGCATTGTTCAATGCAAGATTCATTGACGCAGGGTCGTTTGTGTTAACCTGAAGGATTAAGCGGTGCTCTTGCTTGGCAGCAGACGGTGGTGCGATGCGCGCCAGCTCGGTTCTTTTTTGCGTTCCGCTCCTTGGCAATGAATTTGCGTGCGTTCTTGCCGCGCCGTGCGATGAGGCAGCGGTCACGCTGGTCTGTGCCGGGACAAGGCCAGCCTCCTGTGCCACAGAGCTAGACAGCCCGACCAGGAGCGAGATGATTGTCGCGCTCATTGCGCTGATAGTCTGCGAAAAATTGCTCATCATGTTGCTTCTCCAAGCGAGTTGGGGTTCATCATCAATTCTTGGGCTTCGCGAAAGCGCCTGGCCATTTGCATGTTGTCGCCATTTTTGCACGTACGCGGTCCATACCATCCAAAACGAACACTGCACCGGCGCCGGTCCCCGCCCGGCGTGACACATGCACAGAAAGTTGGCCGTGGTCGGGGATTGTTTGCAACAGGTGAACCACATCGCTTTCAAGCGCGACACCGCGCGCCGATGCAACTGTCGAGACCCGAAAAGGTGGATCATCATTGATGCGCAGGGAAAGGATATGGTCCCCGCCGCGGCCCGACAAGCCAGCTCCCTCAAGCAACACGTCGGTCAGGCCTCCTCGACAGCGAATCGACAGGCTCATTGCTGCGTCGGAACTGCCACCTTGAGATGGTAGCGTAGCCTTGATGATCGAGGAATAATCAATTGGCGATGTGGTTTCGCTGACGATCCACGCCCCGGCTCCATTTGGGGGCCGATCAGAGACGCGAAGCGGCGCCATAGGGTCTTCGACGCCTCGGGCCCGAGCGAGGTCATTTGCGATCGCGAGCGTCGCGACGAGAGCGATCAGGGTGAACGTCATTGTGCCGCCTGGCTCGAACGCGGCAGACGATCGAGCCAAGCCTGCGCCGCGGGGAAGCGCGTCAGGCCAGGGACCGTCGCCGCCAAGTTGATCGACTTCCATTTCGGATCGAAGCCGGGCTCCTGCAGCTTGTTGATCCGCGAGAACAGGCGGTCAACAAAGCGCGCCACCCGATGAAAGCGATTGGATTTGATCGGCCAATTGAAAGCGACCAGCACGGTTGGAACGGCAATAGTTGTCACGCGTTCCCCCTGCCTGATCAAGTTCGGATAATCAGCTGCGTCCAGCGAAGATGGCAGATAATAATCTTCGAACTTGCTCTCGTAGGGGACCGGCAAGAACTTGAAGCCGGCATCCCAGCGACCACGTATGAATGCATCCACCGGCTTCGATGTTATGAAAACGACAGCGGCCAGCTCACCCCTGCGCATTTGTTCCATCGCAACCTGATGGGGGATGAATGCCTTATCGACCTCGATCCCCAGCCGGCTGAAGATCAGTGGGCCCGAATAAGCCGCGGCGGTACCTTGGGTGTTGAAATTGACCTTCTTTCCGACCAGATCACTCAAGCTCTGAATTTCGGGCCTGACGAATACGTGCAGTTCAGATGGAAACAGGTTGAGCACATAGGTGATCCGTCGCTGGATGTCCGGCACTTGGCTCTTGTACTCGTCAAGTGCGTCGGAATTGATGATTGCTGCATCAATACCCCGCAAATACAGCAGCGAATTGACGTTTTCGGTTGCGCCGCGGGTCACGATGGGCAGCACGTGGAGGTCCGTTCCATCATCGGCCACTCGCGCCATTTCCGCGGCAAGCCGAATGGGAGCTCCTTCCAGCAGACCTCCGGCAATTCCAACAGTCCAATCGTTCATGGCCGCAATTTCCGCCCTTGCATGATCCGCACGCGCCCGCGGAGTCTGCTGGGCCATTGCTGGGCAACAGCCCATGATCAGAAGCGGAGCGGCTATCACGATGAGGAGAAACCAAGAGCGTATTCCAACCAGCTGCTTCATCGATCCGGCTCCCCTGGGAACGTCTATTCTGTTTTGTCCGCTGCGCTCTTCACTCCGACACGTAAGTTTAAGTTCGATCTGACTAGTCGATACAGCGCACGACCATTTGTCTGCACCGATGGTGCTAACGACCAAGTGCGTCGAATCGCTCCCTTGCCTCCTTGACCCCTCCGGCTGCTGCTCTGGCGTAAAGCTCTCGCGCCTTGGACGTGTCGCCGCGCGTTCCGCTCGAGCCCCATTTTGCAAGCAGGCTCGGGTCATACGTTTCTGCGAGGGCGAAACTTGCCGGTGCGCTCCCTAATTCAGCAGCACGCTCCAGGACAACTCGTGCCGCGCCAATGTCGCCTTGTCGAAGCAATCCGGTTGCGCGAGCGATCAATCGCACGAGCTCGGCGGCGTTTTCGTTCCCGAGAACCGAGGATGGCGCCTTAGGCTCAGCTGCTGTGACCACGAGCTCTCGCGCGATCTGCGCGGGCGGAGCCTGCGGCGATCCCAGCAGCAGTGTTCGGAGCAGTTCCCTTGTTGGTGAATTGCCGGCTCCGCCTTCACCCGATACCCCGGAGGGTAGCCACGGTCCGACATTCGGGCGTGCTGCGGCAAATTCTTGCTCATGTCGGCCGGATTGGTTGCATTCTCGCCGGAGCTGCTTTTTCAACTGTTCGGCTCGATCATCGTTTGCCGCGGCTTGCGCTTCATACGCGAACAGCTTGGAACGCGCCAACGAGAGCTCTTGCGCCAGCGCATCTGCTCTTCCGTGCTCTTCCCTCAATGAGAGCTTCAGTTTGGCCGAGGTATTCTCCGCGGTTCGGTTCGCCTGCGCCGTCTCTTCGATTGCCTTCGCGATCTGCTGGGATCGGTTGTCGAGCTCAATTCGCGTCGTCGCGAGCGTCTCCTCCAGCTGTTTGGTACGATCGTGTTCCTGTCGGAGGCTTGCCTGTACCTGAGCCTCCGCTGCCTCTTTTGCACTGATCTCTGCGGCTTGTCTGGTTACCTCTGCTGACTGGGTCTCCAGGTCGTGATGAGCGGCTGTCAGATTCTGCTCCAGCCGGTTTGCCCGATCTTTCTCCCGCTCGACAGCTTGTTGCAGGTCTCTCGGATCACTCTGTGCCCGGCGTTCGGGTTCGCGACCCTCGGTGCCGATTTCGCGGCTTAGCCGTGCCTGCACTTCGAAATCGTTGCGCGCCTTGACAAGTTCCTGTTCCAGACGCTGCGTGTGCAAGCGCTCCTCCCGGAGCGATTTCTGCAGCTTATCAGTTTCATTCTCGGTGGCCTCCGCAATGCTGGTCCACTGCTCGCGTGCATGCTGCAACAGCCCCAGCACGGTATCCTGCTCCCGCCGGCATGTTCGAAGGTCAGCAGCAAGGGCCTGTATCCTCTCCTGTTCTGCGGCGAGCACTTGCCGCGATCGCTCGGTATTGCTGATTGTGGCTTGTGCGAGCTTCAGGGGGGGCGTATCGGCAGATGGTTTCAGCCGCGCCGCGCGCCACCCTCCCGAGCCGGTCGCGCCGCGCAGGTGCGTCGCCATGACATGGGCGTCGCTCGCCGGCCGATTTGGCTGCTGCGCGAGAACGGGTATGGTTAATGCCGATATTACCGTCAGGACAGTCGGTGCAACCCACGACGACCTTGTTGCGCAGGTGAGCGCACAGCTACGAACACAATCCGAGGCAATCCACACGTCTGCGCGAACGGGCGATCCAAGGCCCGGCGCTGCCTGCATCGGCGCTTGTGCCCACATCCGCGACATTAATGCGTCAATCCGTTTCCCAATTGCACTTATCGATAGGCAAAATAAACTATATTATAATTTATTCAATGATTTATATCGCAATTTAATTTCGGCCGATGCGGCCGGTCGCTTGAGAAGGAGATCGTCCAATGCTCCACCGAATCCCATCGCTGATCGTTGCGATTATCACGAGCGTATCTGTGCTGGCCCTGGCCCAAGCAGGCGGCGCAGTGGCGGGCTCCGCGGGTGCCGGCACTGGGACGGGCACGGGCAGCGCCAACACTGCCGGGTCAGCTCCGTCCGGCATGGGTACAAATGCGAGTAGCGCCAACCCTGGTCCATCGGCGCCTCCAGGAATGCGGACACGAGACGTTGGTACCGGTGCAAACCTGAACCGCACCAGTCAAACCAACAGCCCGGACGTTCAACCCGCCACGTCGAAGTCGCGGGCGGCGGCGCAGGCCAAAAGAAATGCCGGCGCTGGCCACGCTCAAAATGGTCTGCCGATCGGAGCTATTGGCACCGGCACGAGCAACGAGGAGCAGATGATCGTTGGGCCGTCACCTAACCGAAAAATACCGGCAGCGACGGTCGACGGAAATATCGCTGGAACAGTTGGTAGGGGCTCCGGCCTTTCGGACCAGGTGAGCCGGCCGCGCGCCGCACGAGCTGGGGAAAAAGTGCTGGACGCCAAAGTGCTAGTCCAACGGCGAACGACAGTTTCGCATAAGCGTATTCCCGACCCAGAAAACAGAACTCGATAGTCTGAGCGGACCGAGCCGGGCAGCCGAGCGCGCTTTGGCGTCCCTGCTCAGGTCTGCGCGCCGCCAGACGAAGGCGCCGGCAGGGCTTGCTTCTCCATGGGGCGCCTTGAAGAGGACTGACGCCCGGCACACGGCCGAGCGGGATTTGGGCTAGGCGAGAGCATTCACGCGGTTATGCGAGCGCTCGATTCCGCGGCATTCGGATCATGTCCGATCGGTCGGAGCGAGGAGCCAGCCGTGCATCGTTCGAAATGCTCGCGAAGCATGTCATTAGCCAAGTGCTCCCAGAACTCAGCTTCGGCGAGAAGCTTCCAGCTTCGATCAGGATGATGCGCAGAAGTCTGTCGGCACAGCGACGCCATCGCGCGCAAGCGGCGTACGGTCTCCATCCACTCCTCCCATTTAGTTTTCCTCACCTTATTTTCTGTTTTACGCCATATTAATTATGATTATACTGGATAACTAAATTTGCTTTCCATGGCCCGACTGCCGAAACGATTTGACGCGAACGACTTTCGTTTTGCTTTCAAATCGTCTTTCAGATGAAGCGCTGCTTCATAAAACCAAAAACAGATAAAAGTCAGGCTTAAGCCAACTCAGGTGCGGGACATGATCCGCAGCATGCCGCTCGTGGATGATCTCGGTCAGAGCCGGAAAGGGACGCCGGATCCAAGTGCAGCACTTTTCCTGGCACAGAGCCTTCACTCGCATCGGCCTGCCTTGAAACTCCGCTACGCGCACGCCTCATTGGGAGCGATCGGGCGGCTTGGAGCTGTGCCCAAGGTTGTTGGTGGCTTCAAGGTCGATCCGTGAAACGATCGTCTTCGAGTTCGCTCAAATTACGAGCGCCGCTCGCCATCATTGAATCCGCGTGCGGCAACTCGTCCCAAACCGGGGCCTACGCATCCGTGACGCCGGCCCTAATCTCGCTCTTTCTCCGAGGCTTCGCCCTTCCGCCCTTCGCACTTGCTCTCGTAGCCTGTGCAATTGGGCAAGCAGGCTAACGAGCTCCATCGCCGTTTGACGCAGAACAGCCAAGCGGCTGCAAACCCCACTACTCACTACAATACCCCCAAACAGGCCCTTGCAGGATCAGCGATTGGAAGCGTTAGTTTGCGCCGACCTGCCGGTGTGACGCTTAACTTACGGTTCATGCGGGCGTCAGTTCGCTTTGCGACGATAGGCCAAAATATTTCGCATCCCTCCAGTAAGTCCTGGCAGAAATAGCCGCCGAGACAGGGATCTAGATGAACGCTGCGCGATGATTGAGCAGCGCATCCAGTCCGTACCAACACTAGTTCCCAGCCGGTGCGGCAGCCATGCCGCAACAGATCAACTCCGCACACGCGGCGTCAAATGAGGCGGTCGGCCCAAATTCGTGTAATGCTAGTCAGTTCGGCTCCGCGTCTGTACCGAAGCCCGCTACCCATCAACACAGCGGCGTTTCCTCGAATATCTCCCTGGGCCGCACAACCGGCTCATCGACCCAGGCCTCGCGAGCGAACCAGTTGTGATTGGCGCGACAGACCGGGCAACGAGTATTGCCATAAAACACAACGCTCCGCAGGAAAGCCTCACGGTTCGACCTAATACCAGTAGGAATTGCGCGACCGGTTTGCGGACATTTGACCATGATCATTCCCATGCGAGCCTCCCTAGGAAATTATTATTCGTTGTCAAACGAAAGAGAATCGGCCGGCTGGAGTGCGTCGTCATCTCAGTGTGGGTTATTTGGGGGGCATCGCACACTGGGAGTGCTTGTTCGAGCAGGGCGGGTTGCTCGTGACGACGTTTTTCCAACCGGCCGGATCGCTGCTTGAGCGATTCCTTGGACGCCGCCGCTCTTTGGCTCGGCAGCGCGGGCGTTGATTATTCGTCTCTCGAAAGCTCCTGGGGCGCCACTGAAAATGGGCCAATCTGAGCGGGTGGGAGTTTTGCGCGTGCTATGCCGCTCGCGACGGAGACGATCATGTCGCCCGTGATGGGCAAATTGGCTAATTCGATCACCGGTTTCACTCCACTCCCGTCAGCGAAATATTCGTCGTTAGGATTTAATCCTGCAAATTAAGCCTTGCGCTGTCGGTCTGGTTTGCGACTCTCGTCAAGTTTTATTTTTTTGCTGTCTGCACGCAGGAGGCCAAGATCATCGCGGCGATTTCTGCGACGCTGTTTCTCGGTCGGCTGCTATTTTCGATGAAGGACCCGCTTCTTGGTATTTGAATGGTTGCAGCCGGTTCAAACATGAAATAAATATTGATTATATTGAGATCATATAAATCTCGTTGTTAATTGTTGTCAATGACGTAAGTTGCTTTCGTCATTTTTTGGTCGGAGGAGACGATGCGGGAATCAGTCCAGAAGAAGCGCAACTCCACCTCGGCTGCGAAGCAGTTGGCTCAAATGCGCGAGAAACTAGCGAGCATCAGCGAGAGGGAGCGCGTTCTACGAGAGCGGAGTGCTGCTCGCGAACTTTACCGCTATCTGCTGGACTCTCACCGGTTGACCGCGCCGGCGACCTTTCTCGGAGGACAAGTGTTGAATATTTCTCCATCTGGGGTGAACGAGGGTGGTCAGCTGGCGGCGTGACCCGAGGCCGTAGGGTCATTCGAACCGAATCCCAGTCAGGCGATGTGCATCCGCACTGAAGGTGGATTTGCGCCGCTGTAGCACGGCGATCAAGCCGAGTTTCCTCGGCAACTGCAGCTGGTTTGAACGCGCCGCGGACAGGACATTGCAGGATCAGGATGTTGTCGCCGTCGCGTCGACACGACGGAGAAACAGATATCGTCGCTATCGGGCATAGCCATGCTGGAAAAAACATCGGCAGAGATCGTGTTGAGACCCGCCGCGGGTGCAGTCTTCGCGCTGGTGGACGGTCGATCAGTGCTTTTCAGCGAGACAAGGCAGAAGCTCTATGAGTTGGACCAGCTAGGGGCATTCATTTGGTGCAAGTTGGCACAAGGCGCTTCTTTGGAAGACGTCCATCAGGAGCTTGGGCATCTAGGCATTGGCGAGCGCGCAGCGCGCGAGTTCACGTGCCAGGCGATGAACGTCTGGATCGATCGAGGGGTGCTCGATCTCGACTGGCGAATGTCGGCCGATTGTGCCTTCTCAACGGTTCTTGGTCAGCGCAGGATCAGCGTCCGGGCTGCAAATCGGGAGCTCTCGCAACAGTTGATTTCGCTATTTTGTGTTACGGACGACAGCGGCGAGGAGGAGGATATTGCGATCGAGACGATGATGCTCGGCGACCGAGTATTCTTCCGCGGGAATGACGCGAGCATCCAAAGATGTGAAGCCGCAGCTCTGGCCCCTACAATCAAAGCTCACATCACCGAGCGACTTATCCGAAGCAATCAGTGGGCCTTCGCGCTCCACGCCGCTTCTCTTATGAAGTGCGGCAAGGGCCTGCTGCTGTGCGGCCAACCGGGAGCCGGCAAGTCGACTCTTGCGCTAGAACTGGTAGACGCTGGATTTCAGTATGCCGGCGATGATGTTGCGCTGATTGGGGCTGACGGAACGATCTGCGGCATCCCATTTGCTCTCACCCTCAAGCAGGGATCGTGGCGGTTGCTATCCCGAGTGTATGGCGAGTGGAACGACGTGACGCACCGCCGGTCCGATGGCGCCGAAGTGCGGTATCTGCCGATTCCGGATGCGCACAATGGAAGCCTCTCTGCCAACTGGATCATCTTTCTGAACCGGGTTGCAAGCGGCCCCGTCGAGCTGACCCCGCTGGATCAGCTTGATTCAATCGAGCGGCTCATTGAGGGCGCTTTTGCCGCAGACGGGAAGCTGTCGCAGCCCGGCTTTTTCGCTTTGAAGCGGATTGTTGCGGGCGCGCGATCGTTTCAACTTACTTTTTCCGAATCGGCGCAGGCTCGGGAGCTGCTGATGGAGTTGTGCAATGACAAGGCATAGTGCGGCACTGACAAGCCTTTGCAACTGCTTGCGAGGCTTGCCGCCCGTCGAAGTGGAGTGGACCTCGGTAATCGGCCTCGCAAACCAGACGTTGACGACGCCTGCGCTCATTGACTTCGTCGATCAATTTGCATCGGTGTTGCCAGAGGACGTGTGCACATATATCCGCCAGATCCATCGCCGAAACGTGCTGCGCAACGATCGGCTGGCCGGTCAATTGGAAGAGGCCGTCATTGCGATGAATGGCCAGGGAGTTACGCCGGTGTTGCTCAAGGGTGCGGCAACGCTAGCCACAGTACCTGTCGAGCGGCGGGGAGTTCGGCTGATGTGTGATCTGGATATTATGGTCATGCCGGACGAAGCTGAAAGGGCGGTCGCCGCTCTGGGCGCAATTGGCTATGAAATTCACGATCAAGCGCGCCCTGCAAGCCGGAGGTGGTATGTCGAGCTAAGTCGACCGCGGGATGTCGGAACCATCGATCTGCAGCGGGCCGCTCCAGGCCCCGCCTACCTCTATGCTGGCTCGGGACATGCCCTGGACCATTGCGTCCCCGCGCTGCTGGGGCGCGGACGCGTGTACGTCCCGACGCCCACTTATCGAGCGCTGATGTTGATCATCCACGATCAGTTCCAAGACTACGGCTACTGGCTTGGCGAACTCGATCTCCGGCATCTGGTTGGGTTGCGCGACTTGAACGCGTCCGAAGGGTTGGACTGGCAGGAACTTGCCTCTCATGTCTCGGGCGAATTGATGAAAAACGCGGTCGAAACCCAACTGCTCGCCCTTGCTGCGCTGCTTGGGGTCGATATCCCGCGCTCAATGCGCACCCGGCTGATTCCTCGTCTGCAGTTCATGCGACAATTAATGCAAGCGCGCTTTCCGGCCACACGTGTGCCGTTCCTCGCAATGACGGTCCTGGACCTCAGAAACTACCGGCGGGAGGCGACCTCTGGTTGCACGCAAACCGGTATGCGCCGGCCTGGATTGTGGTCCGTGCCAAGAACGGACACCTTACAGTTCCTGTTGAGGGCCGCCACCGCCGTTCGTGTCGGAAAGGTGTAAAGCCGGCAACGCTCGCACGCCTTCAAGGCCAAACAGTTTTAGCAAACGACATGTCTGCAGTTGCGCGGAGTCAATGCCCTTGTCCACCGGCATTCCGATCGGACGACTCGTCGTTCTCGCGAATCCTGAACTCTTCGAGCGTGTGCCCCGATTGGAGCGCGGCAACTAGCCAGCGAGGCTGTTTGCCACGCCCCGACCAAGTCTCCGTCGGGCGGAGTGGATTGAAGTATTTTGGCACGACTTTCGGGTATTTGCGGCGCGGCGGCTCGCTCGTTCCGGCGTTGGCGACCCGGCGTTCAGTTTCACCGAATTGATCCGGCTGGTTGAGTTGCGCAAGACGTTTTTCGAGCTCTCGCTTCTCGACTGTGATCTTTTCGGCAAGTATCTTTGTCAGCTCTTCGTGAAGGAGCCAGAGTTCCTCAAAGTCCATGGCTTCGAGATCTTGCCGACGCATAGCATTCTCGTCACCGTTTGACTGACGCCTGATCCATCTGTCATTCTCAGCTTACGAGCGCATCATTGCCCGAACGCCCAAATCAACGATGGACCAAAGCCAGTGCTTCAAATCGACGCTACAATAAATAAATAGTATATTATTTAATAATTATTACTAGGGTTATTTTATTAAATGGGGGTAGGCAGATCAAGGACTTGCTGCAAAGCAAGAAAGGGGAGTCTCTCAATCGAGTTCCTCTCGGCGGCACAGTCGGAGCATCCTTCCCCGGCTGGCCCCTCGGACATTCGGGACCTGAAGCTCAAATCGAGTTCAGGCGGCTAGCGCTGAGGGACATTCGTTGGCGCTCGTGCACATCCGAAGGCTGCAATATCGAGATTGCCCAGAACAAAAGGACAGCCTACGCCAACCATATTCATCGAGAATATTGCGTCGCGGATGGCTTGTACCGGCGCTCCATGTGATCCCATCATATCAGTTCGCTTGAATGGTTCCCCGGCCGCCCGCTGGACGTGTGAATTTACCCGCTCCGCAATTAAATTATGCGGACAGCCCATTGTTTCGGCTTGATTGATTGCTGCGACGCAGTTATCTGGGGAATGCGATTTCAGTTCGGTTCCATGTATTTTCTTGGGTAAATCGAGTTCACCATCTTGATTAATGTCGATCCGGGGCATATTAAGTTTGGCGCAACTACAGGGTGCGAGCATGCCAGCTAAGAAACTCGAGTTAGAATCAATGTCCCTTGACGATCTCTGGTCGCTTCATGAGGAAATTAGCGGGATCTTATCGGACCGAATTAAGGCAGAAAAGCACGAACTGGAGAAGCGCTTGGCGGTTCTCGGGGGCGGGGTGGCTGTTGTGGCGGACTCAAGCGGACCGGGCGTGTCTCCGACTGCCAAGGCGAGACGCAAATATCCGCGTGTGCTGCCGAAATACCGGAACCCCCAGACCTCCGAGACCTGGTCGGGGCGCGGCAAGCGGCCGCGGTGGTTGGTTGCTGCCATGAAGTCTGGCCGGAGAATTGAGGACTTTCGCATAGGGGATGCAAGTCCGAAGCTTCGTCAGCGCGCGTAACCTGATCTGCACTGTTCGACGGGGTGGTTGGGTTAAATGGCTGCCGCAGTGCCCGTGATCCTGTGGGCCTAATAGGCGTTGCGTCCCCGCAGCACTTCGAGGGGAGTTCGCAGCAGGATTACGAGATCAAGCCGAAGGCTCCAGTTGTCGATGTACCAGAGATCGTATTGTACGCGTGTTTCGACCGTGATGGCTGTGGGGGTTGGACCGCGGCAGCCATGGACTTGGGCCCATCCGGTCAGTCCTGGCCTGACCCTGCGGCGTAGGGCGTAGTTCCGCACGAGCTTGTCAAATTCTCCGTCGTGAGCCAAGGCATGAGGACGCGGACCGACCAGCGACATGCTGCCGTCGAGAACATTTAACAGCTGTGGCAGTTCATCGAAGCTTGTTCGACGCAGCCATTTGCCGACGCGCGTCACCCGTCGGTCGAGGCGATGGGCCTGAAGGATCGCCGGCCCGTCCTCGAGCACATGCATCGTCCGGAATTTGCGGATCAGGAAGATCCGGCCATTAAAACCACAGCGTTGTTGTCGAAAGAATATGGGGCCGGGCGAGTCCAGCTTGATTGCAAGTGCGGCCAGCACAAGCAGCGGGGCAAGTATCGTCAAGGCGAGCGCGGCGCCGAAAAGATCAATGATTCGTTTGGCCGCACAGTCCAGCTGCGTAAGCGGCCCACGCTGGAGTTCAACACAAACCGCACTTCCAAGGCTTCGCGTGGGGTGTCGAAGCAATTCGGATGTCGTACCGACCGGCACGAACACAACCGGTAGCGGCAAAACCCGCAAATCGGCAACGAAGGCCCGAAGTTCGGGCCATCGTTCCGGGTTCGCTTCCACAACCACCTGGTCGAGCTCGGAGCTGCGAATGTAGTCAATCACGCGAGCCGTGAGCCGCCTTCGACAGGCAGGACCGAAGCCGATTGGGGGCAAGCTGAACCGGCCTCGGACACAATAACCATGCATCGCCAGCGTTTCAGGCAGTCCGGCGTTTTTCGATGGCGGCTGGTCGCTGACCAGAACAATGTTTGTGCTGGCGAATTTTCTGCCGCTCAGGCCCTTCCCGAGAAGCGCTCTCACTCCCCACCGCTCGGCCATAAGCAAGCCGAGGCCCAGGACAGCGAAAAGTGTGCCCGCTTGGTGAGAAGAGCCCGAACCAATTGCAAAACCGTACCCGGCCCATATCAAGAACAACAATGACGCCCATGCCATCCAGACGGCGCGCATCTGACTTCGCAGGACAAGGAGCTCGGCTGGCCGATAAAGGCCGTGGGTCTTCAAGAGGCAAACGAGACATGTTGCGCTGACTAGCGCCAGGCCAAGTGCGTTGCTTAAGTCGCCTGCAGCCCACCCATTCTGCGCTTGGCATAGCCACGTCGAAACGACGCTCGCAAAAACAACGGTCGCAATATCAGCACAGAGCGCCACGTATTCGATCGAGTCGTAACGGAGAGGCCATTTGTGCTGGCGGGATACTATCGGCCCGGGACTGACACGATCCGTAACTTCCCGATCGGGGAAATGTCGGTTCACGAAATTCATTGTCGGGACACCCGCGAGTTAATATTTAATATATTATTAATTAATCCGATTTATCAAGAGAAAAATCCTGGTGTCCGCCATTTAAATATGTCGCACTGCTCAGAGGATCCTATCGAGATCCCTGTCGCGAATTCCGCGCGCGCATGTTGTCGAGGTAGGTCGGATCGAGCTCCGAAATTAAGTTCTCGAGATAGATCTTCCCCTCGGCCGAGGCTGACCGGTACGCGGCCACAAGCGCTGGTCTGATAGCAGGTCGACGCGTAACGACGAGGCTGACGTCCCGCTTGATCAAGTCCCGAAATTCAAGCTCGCGTACCACAGCATCTGTAGCGAGCGCGACGGACAGCCTTAACGGAAGCAGATCCAGATCGTTCGGCGCAGTATAGTACGACATCTTAAGCATGGCTGCCGTCTGGATCGAATTCTGTTTCGGCGCCACCGCGAGCATGAGCCAAATGTCGCCGCGGAGCGGCGACGAGCGCAGCGCGCGGGCAAACGCATTCGACGCTGCCGGAAGTTCCGTTTTTTGCTCGTTCGCGGCGAGAGCCGGATCTCCACGGGATCGTGATTCCCCTCGGATCCAAAGGTCTTCATGCGCTGCCGCGGCCGAAACTGGTTTCGAGATCCCGTTTGGCCATGCTGCTGCGGCCGAAACAGCTGCCGACAAAGAAGACTGACCTCCGAGATACCACCCAGGGAGGACCATCCATATCGTCTGTATGATCAGCGCTATTCCAAGTACCGCCAGAGCAGCGCGCGGCCATAGGCTGACAAACGCTGGCGCGAGCCTTGGACGAGACGCCGGAGCTGGACCGGCCGTCCAGTCCGAAGCCTCTTTCGACTCCAAGGATATGGCCTCACGGCCCGCACCGGAGACGCTTTGACCGAACGCCAGCCCAAAAAGCGCAGCGACCAAAAGCGATGCGCCCAAACCCAGAATTCCATGGTCGGCAAAGGCCAGTGCCGTCAGTGCAATCGAAGCACCGGCGCCCAAGGCGGGGTACACGTAGTCGTAAGCTCGTGACAGAGAACGCCTGATCAGAATACAAGCGCCGAGCATCGCTATTACTACAAGGCCGCAAAGGAACGCCCAGCCCATGTCTATAACCATTGCGGCGGCAGCCGTTGGCCTTTCTCGCGGGGCGCCGATTCCAATGTCCCGATAAAGCGGCAAAAGGACCGTCGAAGCGCCGGCACCGGATCCCGCCGGCCTGACCTCCTGTAGCATCCGTTCTGTCGCGATCTGACTGCTCGTTGACAAGGCGATCGTCACATCGGTGTTCGTCCGAAACGGAATAACCGTTACGCTGGCAATAAAGAATATTGCGGCGGTTGCGAAAACGCCAGCGGTACCCCACAAGCCCAAGAACCACCTGCGAATAACGAACACCGAGAGCAAGATTGCTGATCCGAGGAGGGCGGCGACGACGGCGGTGGAGTTGGTCCGAATGAGCAGCGCGGCCAAGCAGACAATCATTGCGATGGTCGCGGCGGACAGAGCAAGGAGCGGAACTGGCGCAACTGTTCCTGGCCGACTGTGCCGCGCTATTTGATCAGCCGCGCGTATTGCCGTGGCGCAGGAGAGCAAGACGCCGAGCACTGCGACGGTTGAGCCATCGGGCCCGGCGACACCGGCAGTTTCCTTGCCGAACCACATGGCCGTGGCAATCGTGGCTATCGACAGTAGTATATGCAGGACGTGCGCTGCGCGATATCGGTCAAGCGTAATGACCGAAGTGACGAGGGCCGCGGCGAGCACAGCGCAATACTGCGCCAGCGAGAGCATAGTCGCCCCCATATCGACTGTGATTTTTTCGGCGAGGGGCTCGCTTAAGGCCGCCGAAGCAGTTGCCCAGATGGGATTTCCGAGCGTGTCCATAGGCATCGGCACCACCTGTAACGCCATCCAGAGGGCCGGAGCCGCGAGCACAACGACGGGACCAGTCCGGAGCAGCTTAGTGAGCCCGAGGGAGGCGGGCGATGGAAAGATCGCTACAACCAGCGCGGCTGTTGCTAGTATGAAGGATGCCAATCCCAAGCTTTGCAGGCTTTCCGGCATTGCGAGCGCCGCGGTGATCGCCACAAACTCGGCTAACAGGACAAGCCGGATAATCATGTAAACACCATGGTGTGGTGCGGCCACTCCGCTAGCCGGAGAACGTGCAGGCCGCTACGAGACAGCATCAAGAGCCGGAAAGGCCATAACGGATGTAGTGGCTGTCATGATAGTAATAGCTCCGATGGCCGTCATATCGAGCCATTGCCTTGGTATCCGTCTTGCTGAGAACTGCCCCAATCAGCGATTCATGAATGTTGGGTGCCGTGTGCAGTGCGTGCTGCACGACATCTATTTTGGTTCGGCCCCACTCAACGATTAGAATATAGCCGTCTATTAGAGATGAAGTGACTCGGACATCAACTAACGGGGTCAGGGGAGGAAGGTCGACGATGACGTAGTCATAGTCAGCTCGCAGGCGGTCGAACAGCTTGCTTATTGCGTCGGCGCACAGAATCTCGCTGGTGTGAAGCAGAGATCCCCGCCGCACGGCGGGTAGAAATGCAAGGTTCGTCGTGGGATCTCGCCAAATCGTGTCCGCCAGGGATCGGCTGCCGTTTGCAACTTCGATGATTCCGTTGACAGCCTTAGGCGCAAAGATAGCAGAAAGTGAGGGATTCCTGAGGTCGCAATCGATGATGATAGCTTTCTTGCCGGTGTGGCCGATCAATTGCGCGAGCGAGGCTGCAATCGTAGTCTTCCCCTCATTCGGCAGGGCCGAGGTAATCCCGATGACCTGGGAGGAGATTTTGGCCGGATTGTGGTCGATGGCTAGCTTGATGGAGCGAATTGCCTCGGTATACCGAGATAGCGGCATCCCGACCACGGTGCGATGAATTGCCGTTGGAGACGGAACTATCCGTTGTTGAACATCATCATCGGTAAGCTGGGGGCGAACTGGTATCTTCGCGGATTTGCGGGCCGGCAACAATGGGACCAAGGATAGGCAAGGCAATTCCAACACAGTTTCGACTTGTGAGGAGGTACGAAAGACGCGGTCCATGATGTCTCTGAGCAGCGCCAAGCCGACGCCCATCGCGAGGCCGCCGACGATGCCGAGCGCCAGCACCAACGTCGTCTTTGGCTTGCTCTTGCTCGGCGGCGGCGAAGCGGGAAAAAGTACGCGCGTTTCCGAGATGGGGAATGTCTCCTGCTGTGCGGAGCCCATGTAACGCTGCAGGAAAGTCTCGTACAAGCTACGCAAGCCCTTTGCCCGGCTTTCCAAATCCTTGTTGGTTAGCTCGGCAGAATTGACTGAACGGGACTGCGAGACGGCCTTGGACAGTTGCTTTTCGATTTCTTGCTGGCGCTGTTTGGCGAATTCGAATTCGCTTCGGCTGACTTCGGCAAGTCTTTTAACTTCGTCGAAAATGGAGACGCGAAATTCCCGCGCGCGGTTCCGAACATTGACGACTGCCAGGTGGTCGCGACCAACCCTGGCCGTCAACTCGGCCTCACGCCTCAGGAGTTCCAGATACTGCTGGCGCAGCCCAGTAATGATCTGGCTGTTTGTCGCATCGGCCCCGACAGCATCCAAATTGCCCATCGAGGACGGCTTTGTCGGATCGGAGGCAAGAAGAGCTTCATAGCGAGCCAACTTGGCCGTGGCATCAGAGGTCTGGGCGCGTGCGGCAGCCAATCGATTGTTGATTTCTGTGACCTGCTGGTCGTTGATGGGCTTTCCGTCCGAAGAGACGATATTGTTCTGGGCCTTGTAGACGTCGACGGCACGTTGTGCAGCGAGGGCTTGGTCACCGAGATCGCGCAGCCTGTCCTGCAGCCAGCTTGTTGCCCTGCGATTAGCATCGAATTTTGCATTGAGCTGGTCCGCAACATAGGTATTGGCTACCGCGTTGACGATCTCCGCGGCTCGGGCTGCGTTGCTCGAGTTGAAATTGATCTCAATGACGTTGCTGTAGCCGATACGCCCCGCGGAAAGCCGATTGAGAAATGCGTCTACGATAGTGTCCGAAGGTTCGCCATGGGTATCGGATGGGCCATCCTTCTTCGATCCAATCGACGCCCACGACCGAATTCGGTGCCAGAGCGCCTGTAGAGATAGCCCTGTCGCACTAAAGTCCGGATCGTCCGACAGTTTCAACTGGTCGATGACCGCGACCGCAGTGGCCTTTGATCTCAGGAGCTGAAGCTGGGTCTCGATTTGAGTGAGATCGAAAGCCGGCTCTGCAAGGAGTGACTGCTGCTGGACAAATTGGGCCCTTGGATTGGCCAACAGGATCTGAACCTGCGCGGTATAGGTTGGAGACACTAAGCGCAGATAGAGCAGACTGGCCGCAGTCACGAGTGCAGCAGTCACAAGGATCATGAGATATTGGCGTCGTAGAAGCCCGATGCCGAAATTGATGACGTCGCTGATTCCTCCGCTGTCCGTTTGAACGGGTTGGGCCAGCCCGGTCACAGGCAGTCGTACGCTATCCGTGTGTCGAAGATTGTTCTGGAGCATCACGTACCTGTCCGACGGTGGGTCACGTTGGGGCCGCTCGCCCGCAGACCGAGGGGCGCGCAGGCGGTGGGGGATTATATGCATATAAAAATCCGCTTGCCAAATTAAATAAATCATCTATTAATCGAGGCTGAAATTGAAAATGCTGATGGGTCTGTCGTTTCGGCCCGGTGTTGGCAAAATGGAAGGTGCTTCTGAGGGTTACGGTCTAGCCGGTATTTGCATCGAAAATAATGTGAGCGTTTCGAGACGGATCGGCGGGCGGATAATTAAATTCCGTCGAATATTTACTTATGGTCCGTCGCAACGAACCCCGATGGGGAAATTGAGGGCCGGCAGGAGGGTGCCCAATGCTGGAACTGCGACCATTAGCGATCCCTGATGTCAAAGTCCTTCGAACGGATCGGTTTTCCGATGCCCGCGGCTACTTCTGTGAGACCTTTCAGCGATCGGCTTTTGCTGAGAAAGGAATCCTGCACGACTTCGTTCAAGATAATCAGTCCAGCTCGGATCGGGTCGGCACGGTGCGCGGCTTGCATTTTCAGCGACCACCCTTCGGCCAGGCGAAGCTCATACGGGTGTTGAACGGGGCTATTCTCGATATTGCTGTTGATCTCCGGCGTTCATCGCCAAGCTTCGGCAAGCACATCGCCATCCAGTTGGATAGCGAAAGCAGCGAGCAGCTGTTCATTCCGAAGGGATTCGCGCATGGTTTCTGTACGCTGCAGCCCAAGACCGTCGTCTTGTACAAGGTCGACCAAGTCTACGCGCCGAGCCATGACAGCGGCGTCTATTGGGCTGATCCCGCATTGGGGATCAAGTGGCCCGTCACACCGTCAGAGGCTCAGATATCGCCAAAGGACCAGACCCTTCCTGCGCTCAACCAGCTTGCTTGCGTTTTCGAATAGTGGAGATGAAATAGTGGAGATGAGTGGAATGCGTATCCTGGTGACCGGCGGAGCGGGCTTTATCGGTTCTGCTGTGTGTCGCCGTTTGGTGCTGCAGACCAGTGCCGCGGTGGTCAACATCGACAAGTTGACATACGCAGCCGACCTGACTTCGCTGGCGAGCATCGAGGGGCTGGGGTCTTATGCATTCCTGCAGTCCGACATCTGCGATCGAGAGGCTATGGGTCTCGCGTTCGCCGACTACGAGCCGGATGCGATCATACACCTGGCCGCCGAAAGCCACGTCGACCGTTCGATCACCGGACCCGAGGCCTTCGTCAGCACCAATATAGTTGGTACCTACACGCTGTTGGAGGCGGCCAGGACCTACTACGAACGTCTGCCGCTTCCGCGGCGGAAGCAGTTCCGCTTCATCCACGTATCGACAGACGAAGTCTATGGCTCATTGGGGCCGGAGGACTTGTTTCGCGAGGACACGCCCTACAGGCCGAGTTCGCCGTATTCGGCGAGCAAGGCGGCCTCGGACCACCTCGCACTCGCGTGGTTTCGAACCTACGGTCTGCCGGTCATCGTATCGAATTGTTCGAACAATTACGGGCCGTACCAGTTCCCGGAAAAGCTCATCCCGCTGACGATCCTCAATGCGCTCGACCGGAAGCCCCTACCGGTCTATGGCGACGGCCGAAATATTCGCGACTGGCTTCATGTCGATGATCATGCCGCTGGCTTGATAAAACTTCTGTACGAAGGAAGACCGGGCGAGAAGTACAATTTCGGCGGAGATGGCCAGCGATCCAACCTGGAGGTGGTCACCAGGATTTGTGACGTGGTGGATCGGTTATCCCCGGGCGCGGGAGCGAGACGATCTCTCATCAGGTTCGTGCCGGATCGTCCAGGACATGATGCGCGCTATGCGATCGACGCGTCGAAGGCACATCGCGAACTAGGCTGGGAACCGACGAGAACCTTCGAACATGGCTTGGCCGAAACAGTCGGATGGTATCTCGACAATCGTGCATGGTGGCAGCGTGCTCGCTGCGGTGTCTATGACGGCTCGCGTCTGGGCCTGCTCGCTACTCAACATTGAGGTGAAGATGACAGATCGACCCATCCTCATTGCCGGGCGGAACGGTCAGTTGGCAAGGTGTCTTCGTAATCTCGCTGTAATGCGCGGTCTGCCTGCGGTGGCTCTCGGGCACCGAGAACTCGATCTGGAGAACCGCGAAGGGATCGACGAGCTCATCGCATCGATCGCGCCGTCTGCAATCATCAATACGGCCGCTTATACGGCGGTCGATCGGGCCGAATCTGAAGCGGCGAAAGTGTTCAGCATCAACCGCGATGGTGCGGCAACGCTGGCAAATGTCGCTTGGCAGATGAATATTCCACTCATCCATCTCTCGACCGACTATGTGTTCGACGGCGCAAAACTGGATGCGTACGACGAAAGCGACATTCCCGCGCCGTTAAATGTCTACGGCGCGTCGAAGCTTGCCGGCGAAGCTGCTGTATTGGCCGCGCATCCGCTCGCGACCGTGATCAGATGCTCGTGGCTTTACAGCCCCTATGGCAGCAACTTCGTTCGAACGATGTTGCGGTTATGCGAGACGCAGCCCATCGCAAGGGTTGTCCGGGACCAACAGGGAAATCCGACCTACGCATACGACCTCGCGGAGGCCGTCCTTCAGATCGCAGAACGGTCAGTAACAGTCGATCGCAGGGCCGCGGCCGGCATCTTTCATCTCGCCGGTCAAGGCGAGACAAGCTGGCACGACTTTGCGAAGGCAATCTTCGACGAGCTTTCCCGTCGTGGAGCGCGGATTCCGACGCTCGAGGCGATCACGACTGAAGAGTTTCCGACCGCTGCGCGTCGGCCTCGAAACTCGCGCCTAGATTCATCCAAGGCCGAACGCGTGTTCGGAATTCGCCTGGCGTCCTGGCGCCATTCACTCGAAGCCTGTCTTGACCAGCTGGTCGAAGAAGGAGACACCGATGCTGAAGGGAATCGTGCTGGCTGGCGGCAGCGGAACGCGCCTCTATCCGATCACGCGCGTGGTCAGCAAGCAGTTGCTCCCGATCTATGACAAGCCGATGATCTATTATCCCCTGTCGACGCTGATGTTGGCAGGGATCCGCGAAATTCTGATTATTACCACGCCGTCAGACCGGTGCCAGTTCGAGCGGTTGCTGGGGGACGGCAGCCAATGGGGCATTCGGCTCAGCTACGCGGAACAGACCCGTCCTGCCGGTCTCGCGGACGCCTTCATTGTTGGTGCCGATTTCATCGGAAGCGATCGTGTGGCGATGGTGCTTGGCGACAATATCTTCTTCGGCGATGGTTTGAGTGAACTGCTGGCCCGGGCGGCGGGACGTGAGGAAGGCGCCACGGTCTTCGCGTATCATGTGCGCGATCCGGAACGATATGGCGTCGTGGCGTTTGACGAGGCGGATCGTCCGATACGGATCGAGGAGAAGCCGAGCAAGCCAGCGTCGAATTGGGCGATCACCGGTCTTTACTTCTTCGATAATCGCGTTGTCCGCTACGCTCGTCGCGTTGAACCGTCGCCGCGCGGCGAGCTTGAGATCACCGATCTGCAAATGCGCTACCTTTCAGCCGACGCGCTCCATGTCGAACGCATGGGGCGGGGGTTTGCCTGGCTGGATACCGGCACGGTCGAGTCGCTCATCGATGCTGGGACGTTCGTGCAGACCCTCGAAAAGCGGCAGGGAATGAAGATCGCCTGTCTTGAGGAGGTCGCCTTCAGACTCGGCTTCATCAATCGTGATCAACTTCTCTCGCTGGCCGAGTCGCTGCAGAAGAGCGGGTATGGCAGGTATCTCAACGAAATCTTGCAGTTTCATCGTTAAATTAAATGCTAAAATAAATGGATTGAAATTGCGGTCGATTTAATTATTAATTGAATCGCGTTCTGCTTATGCTGATTTCGAGAGGCTGACCATGCTGAATCAAAGGTCGAGCGTCTTCTATCGAGGAGCAAGGCCTCTCCTCTCGGAAGAAAGTGACTTCAACCCGACGATCCCAAGCCTGGAGCGACCGCCCTTCTGGGCCGCGACCTGGAGCAGCAATCTGCCGGCGTGGCAGCCGCTCTGGATTCCGCCCCGCGCAGACCTGCCAAGTGGGAGCTCGAATGTCGGGGCCGAGGTAAGTGTGGGCACAAGTCAAATTGCAAGTTCCTGGCAGCTGACCGCTATCGGCGGTGTGCGCGGTCACGCTGCCGCAGCATTGCAGACAACATTCTCTGCCCAGCCGTCCGGCGCGACTCGTTGGATCAATGCGAGCGGCGGCTATTGGAATGTTGCTGCGAACTGGAGTGCCGGCGTTCCGGATATCGCGTCGACGGCGTTCATCGATGCGCCGGGATCCTATGTTGTTGCAACCGCAGGCAATGTCGACATAGGCAGGCTGGTTGTCGATGCAGAGGCGGCAGTCTCGCTCGCGGCCGGAAGCTCATTCGTCGTAGAGGGCCATGCGACAAACAACGGGAACATCACGCTCGGATCCTTGGGCGGAGATCGCGCAGCTGCGGCAGATTTTAAGGGAGACGTCCGCGGATCGGGGGTCTTCGCGATTTCCGACAGGGCAACTCTCGAGATCGGAGGGGCGGTCTCTGGGCAAGTCTTGAGTGGATCATTTTCCGGAATAACCGTCTCGTTCGAGACGGAAGCCGGCAGTCTCATCCTCGGTCACTCCGCCCAATTCCACGGTCTGATCGGAAGTTCATCGCCGGATCGACCGCTTTCGGCTGGCAATCTCATTGATCTCCGGGATTTTTCCTTCACGTCAACGATGTCGGCGTCGGTTCATTACGACAGCAGCTCAAACATCAGCACAGTCGATTTCGGCAACGGGGCCGGCAACGTCACGTTGCTGTTCTCTGGAAATGACCCGAACTGGACGTTTGCAAGCGACGGGCAGGGCGGCACCATTGTTGCGGACCCAGCTGCAACGAACCCCATCGTGCTGGAAAATCAGAAACAAGGCACGCCGCAAAGCATCTGGCAGATCAACGCTGGCGCAGACTCAACGAAGGTCCAGGGCTTCACGACGGCGATAAGTACCAATATCGGCGGCACCGTTCAGTTCAAGATCAACAACCAGACCGGCGCGCCGAACTACCATGTCGATATCTATCGGCTTGGTTACTACGGCGGCAACGGTGCTCGACTGATTACGAGCTTGCAGCATCAGGCTGCAACATCGGTTGTGCAACCGACCCCGTTAAAGGACGCGTCCACGGGTCTCGTGGACGCCGGCAACTGGAGCGTGACTGATTCCTGGACCGTTCCGACGACCGCTGTGTCAGGCGTCTACATTGCCAATGTCATTGACGGTACGCAGGTTTTCCAAATTCCGTTTGTCGTCCGTAGCGATGCGTCAACTAGCGCAATCGTGTTCCAGACAGCTGACCAAACCTGGGAGGCATATAACCCTTGGGGCGGGGCCAATCTCTACACTGGCAACGGACCTGGCGTGAACGGTTCCGCTTACGCCGTGAGCTACAATCGTCCTATCACCACGCGTGATGGGGGGCTCGAGGGCACCTCCAATGACATGGTGTTCTCGGCGGAATTTCCGGCGATCTACTGGCTTGAGCAAAACGGATACGACGTCTCCTACATTTCGGGCATCGACGCGGCAACCAACGGATCGCTGCTGTTGAATCATCAGATCTATATGGAGGTCGGTCACGACGAGTACTGGACCGATAGCCAGGTCTCCAACGTCCAGGCCGCCGGTCACGCTGGCGTCAATCTGACGTTTCTGAGCGGAAACGAAGTGTATTGGCAGACGAGGCTTGCAGCCAGCATCGATCCCAGTCACACGGCAAACCGCACCTTGATCACGTACAAGGACACTCATGCCAATCAGTTGATCGACCCAACAGGGACGGCGACGGGAACATTTATGGACGCGCGTTTTGCGTCAACCGGAGGCATGTCAGGCATTCCCTCCAACGCACTGACCGGCACTGTCTTTCAGGTGGACGGGGATTCCTACGGCACGATCAAGATTCCGTATGGAATGACGCAGTTGAGGCTCTGGCGTAACGCGCCGATCGCGGGGACGGCGCAAGGCCAAACTGCATCGCTGACACCGAACCTGTTGGGCTACGAATGGGATTCGTCGCCGGATAACGGCTTCCGTCCGGCTGGACTGGTGGATGTCTCGTCGACCACTCTCCAAACCACAAAATACCTACTTGACTACGGCAATACGACGGGCAGCGGTACCGCAACCCACAACTTGGTGGAATTTCGTGATCCTGTGAGCGGCGCTCTCGTCTTTAGCGCCGGCACCGTGTTCTGGTCCTGGGGTCTTGCATCGGATCACGACCAGTACAACTTGGCGCCGGCGACTCCGACTGATCCGAACGTCCAGCAGGCCATGGTCAATCTGTTTGCGGACATGGGCGTGCAACCCGCGACGTTGCAGGCAAGTCTGGTGATTGCCGCCCAATCGACCGATCATACGGGACCGACCTCGACCATCACAAATCTCTCCTCCGCAAGCGTCGTGGAAGGCCAATCTATCACTGTGACCGGGACGGCAAGCGACTCCGGGGGGGTGATCGGTGGTGTCGAAATTTCAAGCGACGGCGGCAGCACCTGGCATCCGGCCAGCAGCACCGCCGGAACGTCGAATGTTACCTGGACCTATACATTTGCGGCCGGCGCGCCGGGACAGTTGAAGATCCGGAGCAGGGCGGTCGATGATAGCTTGAACCTCGAAGTGCCTGGTACGGGCATTGCTTACACAGTGACGCCGTCGTCGAACCTGACGATCTTCAGTCCCTCGGACACGCCGGCCGTTGTCAACACTCCCGACGCGGGCGCTCTGGAGCTGGGTGTCAAGTTCGTTGCCGCGGCTTCGGGCGATATCACCGGCATCCGGTTCTATAAGAGCACCCAGAACACGGGAACGCATCTCGGCGATCTCTGGACGGCGAACGGGACGCTGCTTGCAAGCGCAACATTCACCAACGAAACGGGGAGTGGCTGGCAACAGGTCAATTTCACGACCCCGGTGCATGTACAGGCCGGGGCGACCTATATCGCATCATACCATACGAACACCGGTCACTATTCCACCACCGACTTCTACTTCGACAATGCAGGGCACACCAACGGTTCATTGACAGCGACGGGCGGCGGCCTGAACGGCGTCTTCGCTTACGGGACAGGACCACTTTTCCCCAACAGCATCTCGATGGCAAAGGGAGACAATTACTGGGTTGATGTCGTCTTCAGGGACAACAGCCAGCTGCCGCAGGCCAATAACGACAGCGGGTTCACGGTCACGGAAAACGGGACGCTGAACATCGCGGCATCGGCGCTGCTTGCCAATGACACGGATCCCGCCGGCCTATCGTTTTCGATCAGCGGCGTGAGCAATCCGGCCAATGGCACCGTAAGCTACAACGTCCAGACTCAGACGGTGACGTTCACCCCGATCGCGAATTACGCGGGAGCGGCACAGTTCGCTTACACGATCACCGACTCCGGTGGCGCCAGTGGAACAGGGCAGGTGTTTCTCAACGTCAACTATCCGATATCTGCCCAGAGCCTGTTTGGCACCAACGACACGCCGAGCGTGACCAATTCGGGTGATACAAGCTCCGTCGAGGTGGGCGTCAAGTTCAGCGCCTCGGTCAATGGGACGATAACCGGCCTGCGCTTCTACAAAGGCTCGTTGAACACGGGTACCCACGTCGCGCATCTCTGGACTGCGACGGGAACGCTGCTGGGCACAGCGACCTTCAGCGGCGAGACCGCCAGCGGCTGGCAGCAGGTAAGTTTTTCGAGCCCGATAGCCATTACCGCGGGCACGACATATGTCGCTTCCTACCACACCAACGGCAATTATTCGGACACTCAGAGCTATTTCACAACGTCGATTACCAATGGCCAGCTGAGCGCCCCCGCCACGGGAAATGGCATCTATAGCTACGGAACCGGAACCGTATTCCCGACCAACGTCTTCAAGTCGACCAACTACTTCGTCGACGTGGTCTTCAACGGATCCTCCAGCACCAACAGACCGCCGACGGCAGTCGCTGATACGGGCGACGCCACGGAGAAAGGCGGCCTCGCCAACGGCACCGGCGGCTCGCCCGCTACGGGAAACGTACTGACCAATGACACTGATCCAGATTCCGGTGACACCAAGACGGTGACTGCGGTCAGCTTCGGCTCGACCTCCGGCACGCTGGGCTCGGCTCTGAATGGGGCGCACGGCAGTCTGGTGCTCAATGCCACGGGAGCCTTCACTTATACCGTCAACGAAGCCGATCCCGCCGTGCAGGCCCTACGGCTTGCGACCAACACGCTGACCGACACCTTCAATTACACGATGCGCGACGCCGCCGGCGCGACATCGTCCACGACACTCGCGATCACCGTTCACGGCGCCAATGACGCACCGGTGCTGGCGGTCCAGACCGGCAACCAAACGGCAACGGTTGGTTCGGCCTTCTCGCTGACGCTGCCCGCCGGCACCTTCACTGACGTCGATTCCGGCGATTCGCTCGCCTACACGGCAACCGCCGCCGATGGCTCGCCACTGCCTGGCTGGTTGAGTTTTAACGCAACGAACCGGACCTTCAGCGGCACGCCGGCGTCTGGCGATGTCGGCACGCTCAGCGTAAAGTCAACCGTGACCGATCTCGGCAGCCTCGCCGCCAGCGAGACGTTCAGTATAGCCGTGACGACGACGCCGAACGCGCCGCCGACAGCGGTCGCCGATACGGGCGACGCCACGGAGAAAGGCGGCCTCGCCAACGGCACCGGCGGCTCGCCCGCTACGGGAAACGTACTGACCAATGACACTGATCCAGATTCCGGTGACACCAAGACGGTGACTGCGGTCAACTTCGGCTCGACCTCCGGCACGCTGGGCTCGGCTCTGAATGGGGCGCACGGCAGTCTGGTGCTCAATGCCACGGGAGCCTTCACTTATACCGTCAACGAAGCCGATCCCGCCGTGCAGGCCCTACGGCTTGCGACCAACACGCTGACCGACACCTTCAATTACACGATGCGCGACGCCGCCGGCGCGACATCGTCCACGACACTCGCGATCACCGTTCACGGCGCCAATGACGCACCGGTGCTGGCGGTCCAGACCGGCAACCAAACGGCAACGGTTGGTTCGGCCTTCTCGCTGACGCTGCCCGCCGGCACCTTCACTGACGTCGATTCCGGCGATTCGCTCGCCTACACGGCAACCGCCGCCGATGGCTCGCCACTGCCTGGCTGGTTGAGTTTTAACGCAACGAACCGGACCTTCAGCGGCACGCCGGCGTCTGGCGATGTCGGCACGCTCAGCGTAAAGTCAACCGTGACCGATCTCGGCAGCCTCGCCGCCAGCGAGACGTTCAATGTTGCGGTGAGCACAGCGCCCTCGACGGTCAGTTTGTTCTCGAGCGCCGATACGCCGTCAGTGCTATCGACGTCTGACACGTCGCAAGTCAATCTTGGCGTGCGGTTTACGTCCTCGGCGGCCGGCACCATTTCCGCCATCAAGTACTACAAGAGTGCGAATGATACCGGCACTCACGCCGGCTCGCTGTGGAGTAGCACAGGCACGCTCCTGGCGACTGCAACCTTCTCCAACGAGACCAGCAGCGGTTGGCAAACCGTCATATTCAGCAGCCCGGTCTCGATCGCGGCCGGGACCACCTATGTCGCAAGCTTCCACAGCAACGGCCACTATGCCGATACGCCCAACGACTTCACCACGGCTCAATCGAATGGCCCGCTTACGGCCCCCGCGAGCAACAATGGTGTCTACACCTACGGGTCAGGAAATCTGTTTCCCACCAGCACGTTCGCCGCCACCAATTACTGGGTCGACGTCGTGTTCAACAATTCGAGCGGCGGCACGAACCAGCCCCCGATCGCCAATAACGACAGTGGCTTCAATGCGACCGAAAACGTACCCCTCAGCATTTCCGGTTCGACGCTTCTAGCAAACGATACCGATCCGAATGGGGATGCTCTAACGATCACGGGCGTCAGTGGGGCCGTCAATGGTATAGTCGGTTTCAGTTCTCAGAACAACACTGTGACGTTCACGCCAGCCAACGGATACACCGGGCCGGCTTCCTTCAACTACGCCATGGCAGATGGCCGGGGCGGCACCGCAAGCGCGAGGGTGGACGTGACCGTTCATGCGCCGTCAGCGAGCACTGTGAGCCTGTTCAGCGCGAATCCAACGCCCAGTGTGGTTACAGTGAATGATCCGAATTCCGTGGAGCTGGGCATGAAGTTCCTGGCGTCCAGCTCGGGCGACATCGTCGGTCTGCGCTTCTACAAGGGGCCATCCAACACGGGAACGCACGTCGCCGATCTCTGGAGCAGCACAGGGACTTTGCTGGCCACCGCCACCTTTTCCAACGAGGCGGCGAGCGGCTGGCAGCAGGTCAGTTTCAGTACGCCGGTGACGATAGCAGCGGGCACGACCTATATCGCCGCCTATCACACTGCGGGAAATTACTCGGCAGATCCCAATCTGTTTGCCAGTTCGGTAACCAACGGACCATTGACAGCCCCATCATCCGCGTCCAGCGGGGGGAACGGCGTCTATGCGTACGGATCTGGAAGCCTCTTCCCCACCAACACCTTTAACGCGACGAGCTACGCGGTGGACGTCGTCTTCAGGCCACAGCTCGCAGCATAGGGAGAGTCGGAATGCATACGGAGCTCTATACCGACGGGATTGACGAGGTCACAATTGGCGGGGCGATCGTGCGGGTGGACTTGGTCAGTCTCTCGCCCACGGAACGTGACGCCAACAATGCGCCAAAGAAGGTGTTTCGGCAAAGGCTGATCTTTTCGGCGGAGTCGTTCGCGAACTCCGTCGAGGTAATGCAAAACGCGCTTCAGGGTCTCGTGGATGCCGGCGTCGTCCAGCGCAATCGGCCAAAAGCGCCGACTGCAGCGCCTGCGCGGGTGGAGCCTGCGTCATCTGTTTCGGACAGCTCACGATCTCCAAATGTCTCAGCCAACTTCCGTTGAAATCGAGCGGTGTGAACCAGCACCGCTCTCGTCTGAGGACGAGCCGCGTTGGGCCGCTCAAACCGCCCTTGAATGCCTGTCGAGGGTCGCCACCCATCACGGTATCGATCTGCCGTCGGACCGTTTGCGGCATGCTTATGCCGTCGATGATGCCGGCATCTCGACCGACCTCTTGCTGCGCATGGCGCATGAGGCCGGGCTTCGCGCCCAGGCGACGCAGCTCGATTGGAAGGCGCTGTGTCGGCTCGGCGAAGCCTATCCGGCTCTTGTTCAGCTCTCGAATCAGAACTGCGTTCTTGTTGTCGAGGCCGGGCCGGAACGCGATGCCGTAGCTGTCTTCGATCCCTTGGCTGAACGGACGGACGAGCCGCTGCTTGTCGATGCTGAACGGTTTTGTGCCCGATGGCTCGGAAAGGCGATCTTGTTCAAGCGCGAGAGTCGTTCAACACAGGGCCCTAGGACCTTTGGATTGCGCTGGTTCGTACCCGAAATGCTCCGGGAATGGCGCTTGCTCTCTGACGTTGCGATCGCCGCCGTCTTCCTGTATGCGCTCGGCCTCGCGCTTCCAATCTTCTTTCAACTCGTGATCGACAAGGTTCTTGTCCACGAGAGTCTCACGACGCTCTACGTACTCTCGGCTGGCGCGATTATCGCGCTCTGCTTCGATGCCATATTCAGCTTCTTGCGTCGTTACCTGCTGCTTTATGCCACGAACAAGATCGACATCCGGGTTGCGACCAAAACGTTCCGGCATCTTTTGGGGCTTCCGGTAACCTTCTTCGAGCATATCTCGGCCGGTGTGCTGGTGAAGCACATGCAGCAGGCCGGGCGAATTCGCGAGTTTCTGACCGGTCGACTGTTCCTGACCGCATTGGACGCGCTTTCGCTGTTCGTCTTCCTGCCTGTCCTCGCGCTCTACAGCGTTAAGCTGACATGCGTCGTCCTGGCCTTTACCGCCATCAGCGGCAGCGTGATTGTGATTTTGATGGGACCGTTCCGACGACGGCTCTACCAGCTCTACCAAGCCGAAGCCGGCCGCCAGGCTCTTCTGGTCGAGACGGTGCACGGAATGCGCACGGTGAAGTCTTTGGCCATGGAGCCCAACCAGAACAGGGCATGGGACGATCGCTGCGCGCAATCGGTATCGATGCGTTTCGGGGTTGAAAAGATCTCGGCGGGCGCGCAGGCATTGACCGGTTTTCTCGAGAAGATGATGACGCTCGGTATCGTGGCCCTGGGCGCGCTGGACGTCTTCGGTGGCCAGATGACGATCGGCGCACTGGTCGCCTTCAACATGCTGGCGGGACGCGTCTCGGGGCCGCTGGTTCAGATGGTGACCATGGTTCACGAGTATCAGGAGGTCGCGCTGGCGGTTAAGATGCTGGGCGAGGTCATGAATAAGCAGCCGGAACGGGACGGTCATCGCGACGGGCTGCGTCCCGATTTGGTCGGCCAGATCGAGTTTGAAAACGTGACCTTCCGCTATGGCGAGGGAGCGCCGGCGCTGGACGACGTCTCGTTTACGATCGCTCCCGGTTCGGTCTTTGGGATTGTCGGTCGCAGCGGCTCAGGCAAGACGACGCTGACGCGACTGATCGCGGGAATGTATCCGGTGCAGCAGGGATTACTACGGATCGACGGCCATGATTCGCGCGAGATTGATCTTACCCACCTGCGGCGGAATCTCGGGGTCGTGCTCCAGGACAATTTCCTGTTCCGGGGCACCGTGCGCGAAAACATCGCTTGCGTGAAGCGTGACGCGACGTTCGACGAAGTTGTCAGGGCGGCCCAGCTCGCCGGCGCCGACGAGTTCATAGAGCGGCTGCCGAGGGGATTCGATACCATGCTCGAGGAGCAGGCATCGAACCTGTCGGGCGGGCAAAAGCAGCGGCTTGCGATCGCCCGCGCCTTGATCGTCAACCCGCGCATTCTGATCCTCGATGAAGCGACCAGCGCGCTGGACTCCGAGAGCGAAGCGATCATCCGGCGCAATCTGCGGCGTATCGCAGAGGGACGGACCGTCATCATCGTATCGCACCGGCTTTCGATGCTGTCGGATGCGAGCCAGATTCTGGTCATCGACCGTGGACGAATCGTCGATGTGGATCGTCACGACGGCCTGCTGTCGAAGTGCACCATCTACAGGCATCTCTGGAATCAGCAGACGAGGCAGGTCGCATGACCGGTGCCGAGAAAAGCAGGGCGGAGGGGAGCTCCGGCAGATCGGGGCCTTCGACCGTCTCGCGGAAGCGGCGAGGGCTGTCGAGGCCCGCGTCGACGGCATCTCGCGTAGTTGCGGAATTTCAGTCCGACGCTGCCGAGATCGAGCAGGGAACGCCACCGCGCGGAGGACGGATCACGCTCTATTGTGTCGTCGCCCTGATCGCGACCGCGATCGCGTTCGCGTGCGTGTCGCGTGTCGACATGATTGTGACGGCACAGGGCAAACTGATCACCACACGTCCCAACCTGGTCGTCCAGCCGTTGGAAACATCGGTCATTCGGGACATTCGCGTTAAGGCCGGCGATCCGGTTAATCGCGGCGATGTCCTTGCGATCCTCGATCCGACATTTTCTCAGGCCGACCTTGATCAACTGCGCAGCCGCCTGGCGGGTTTCGACGCCTCCATCGACCGGGTCCGGGCGGAATTGGACGGCGTTGAGTACGTCCTCGAGGAGTCCGCGAATGCCGATCAGGCGCTGCAGCGAAAGGTATTTCTCCAGAGAAGGACGGCTTACGATCTTCAGATCCAGAACTACGACGCGCAGATTGCGTCCGCTCAGGCCAATCTGAAGACGGCCCAGGATGAGGAATTCGTTCTGACCCAGCGGCTGGAGACCATGCAGTCCATTGAGGCCATGCGAAATGTGTTGATGGCGAAGGAGGTCGGTTCAAGACTGAACTTCCTGCTGTCCCGGGACGCGCGGCTGGAGGTTGAAAGCAATCTGGCGCGTGTTCGTGGCGCCATTGTCGACAACATGCATCGTTTGGACAAGGCCCGTGCAGACCAAAAGGTCTTCGCTGCAGAGTTTCGCCGTACTGCCTATCAGGAGCTCGTGGAGACGTTGCCCAAGCGTAACGGCGCCGCGGAGGAGCTCAAGAAGACGGAGCTTCGCCGGCAATTGATCGTGCTGCACGCACCGGCTGATGCGGTGGTACTTGAAATTGCCAATCGGACGGTGGGTTCGGTAATTCGCGAGGCCGAGACATTTTTTGTATTGGTCCCTCGCGACGAGACGCTCCGGGCGGAGGTCAACGTCGAAGGCAGGGATATCGGACAGCTGACGGTCGGGCAGGCCGTACGAATCAAGTTTGAAGCATTTCCGTTCCAGAAGTACGGCACGGCAACTGGTGAGATTGGGGTCATCAGCCAGGACTCATTCTCGCCAGACGCGAAGGCCGAAGGTGCGCGCCGCCCGTCAGTTCCCTTTTATCGCGTACTGATCGATTTGCGCGACATGCATCTTCGGCTGCCGCCGGAACGCGTTCAGTTCATGCCAGGTATGGCGGTCACCGCCGAAATAAAGCTCGGAAAGCGGACGGTGATTTCCTATTTCCTCTATCCCTTGCTTCGCGGATTGGATGAAAGCATCCGGGAATACTGACCCGATTGACTATGGTGTAGTGCGATGATGATCGGTCCCAATTTTGGTGTGAAGCTGGCAGTGCCGGCCGCGGCGAACAGGCCGTCCCTCAACTCACCGCTGATAAACTATGCGCTCAAGGGCCTAGAACGCTGCTGGTTGCCCGGGGAGCGCCGTTGGTCGCACATTTATCACCTCGACGGACGTGCTTCCCCAAACGAGTCGATACCGCATAGTGACGTGTTTTATACCCTCAATGTCCTGCTTGGGATGTCGCGGGTCGTGGAACGTCCGATCGGTATCGATATCCCAGAGATATTCCATCGAAATGTCATGCAGCTCACCGCACTTCCAGTGCGCAAATATGCCTTTGGCATGGCCTTGTGGGCCGCCGCCGAGCTCGACCTTCCGATTCCGGAGCAGGTGACGGGCGAGGTGAAAGGAATACTTTCGGATGAGTCGCGGTGGAGTACGTTTCGGGCGCAGGATCTGGGCATGCTGCTGACGGGAGTCGTTGCTCAGGCAAGGGCAGGTAACAGGGAGTGGACGTGCTTCGCCGCCCCGCTCTTCCGTTTCCTGAAGGAGCGTTTCCATAGCGAGTCAGGACTGTTCTTCGATGCGCCGTGTGGTTTTCGACGCCGTTTCGCGTCATTTGCGACCCAGACCTATCTCTCCATCGCCTGCTATCAGTATGGCGAATTCCTTGGCGATGCGTCTGCGCTTGTCATGGCCGATACTTGTGTGCGCGATCTCATAGCGGTCCAGGGGCCACAAGGCGAATGGCCCTGGTTTTTCGACGCGCTGAGCGGCCGCGTCCTTGATTTCTACGAAGTATATTCAGTCCATCAGTATGGAATGGCCCCGGCGCTGCTGGAATGGGCAGAGCGCTTTGGGCGGCGAGAAACGCGGGACGCCTTGATCAAGGGATTCAACTGGGTACTTGGTCACAACCAGCTAGGCCGGACCATGCTCGTGCCTGAACTAGGCCTGACCATCCGTTCGCAGGTACGCAAGCATGAATTGAAGACCAAGGCGCCGCGGGTGTTGCGCGCGGTCAAGAACGTCTGGCGCGACAAGGGGGGGACGCTGATCGACAACGCGAACGTGGGTGTTCGGCTTGAGTGCCGCAGCTACGAACTCGGTTGGATTCTGTGGTCATTCGGTCGGCGTACCGGCTTGCCGGAACTGACGCACAACCACGTCTTTGCCGTGGAACCTGCTGAACTGGCGTGAACTAACGGTTCCAAGCCATTGCTCGCCGCCCGCCCAGGTGCGAAAGCATCGTCATGGCACGATGTGCTCGGACAGCACACAGAACGGCGATAGCCTTGAGACGGGGGCTGCCGCCATGTAGGCGGTCGCTGGTTAGTATCGTAACAGCGCCTGGAGCAAGTGATGCCAGGACCAGCAAAGCCTGCGCAATCCAACGCAATTGCCATGCTGGATTACCTTCAGCCATGTTGCGATAGTGTGCGATTTGTCGATCCCATTTTGCATAGAGCTCCCGAAGGGAGCTCCGGGCTGGATGGAAGACGATCATGTCGGGGATGTACCGAAATCGGAGTCCGGCACGTAGTGCACGCTGCCCCCACTCCATGTCTTCCGCAACATCGATGCCAGCGAAAGGGCCGACGCGATCGAAATCGCGACGAAGCACTGCCATATTGCCTGTGCCGGAATAACCGTGGCGCTCGATATAGAGCTTGAAGCGGTAAGCGAAGACGGTCTCATAAGCTGCAACGGCATTAAGACTCTCATTCTCCGCCGTCCAGATGCGAACGTCGCCCCCGAGGACCGTGTCCGGCGGCGACGAGCGCGACCATTGCACTATGGTGTGCAGCCAATCCGGATGCGCCCTGCAATCCGCATCGATGAAGGCGAGCATCTCACCTCTCGCAATCGTCACGCCGGCATTGCGCGCTGGACCGGGACCGGGCTCCGATTCATGCAGCAAAGATACGCCGGGATGTCGAGCAACGACGTCCGTTGGGGGCGTTGCCGAGCCGTTGTCCACCACGATGACCTCGAACGAGTGCCGACTCAGGGTCTGTGCATCCAGGCTACGCAAACAGGATTCCAGCGCGTCAGGCTGGTTGAGGTGGGGAATAATGACCGAAATCATCGTTTAATTCTCTATTTAATTTCTGTTCCGTTCGCCGCTTGCCTCATCTGCCCGGCAGCTTTCATTCTCCGCAGCGTGTGGCCAAGTTCGATCATTTAAACCTTGCAATTAAATATCCCGCTGCGTATTATCTCTATAATAATCTTAAATGCAAACTTAAATGGGATCTGATTTTCTGGGAGTAGGTTCCAATGCGCGCATCATTTCTGGGATGCCCCGTCGACTTCCTGACAATGGCTGAAACCGTCGAATTGGCGCGCGGGGCCATGCGTAGCCGTCAGCGGTTGCAACATGTGGCGCTGAACGTCGCCAAATTCGTCAATATGCGATCCGATTCCGTGCTTGCGGCCGATGTCGCCAACAGCGATGTCGTTGGCATCGACGGCATGGGAATTCTCTGGGGCGCCCGAGCGCTCGGGCTTCCGGCGACGTCGCGGGTCGCGGGCGTGGATCTGCTTGCCGAGTTGCTTGCGGTATGTGCGCACGAGGGCTTCAAGCCCTATTTCCTGGGAGCCACTCCCGTCGTACTACAACAAGCTGTGCAAGTGGCGCGCGGGAGGTATCCTTCACTTGCCTTTGCGGGCTGGCACGACGGCTACTTCAAACCCGAGCAAGAGAATGACGTCGTCCGGGACATCCAATCCAGCGCGGCTGATTGTCTTTTCATCGGCATGCCGACACCCCGGAAAGAGCGCTTTCTCGCCGCCCATCGCGATGATCTCGGCGTACCCTTCATCATGGGCGTGGGTGGTGCGTTCGATGTTCTAGCAGGCATTGTTCGGCGCGCGCCGGTACAGATGCAGCGGCTCGGGCTCGAATGGCTGTACCGCATCTATCAGGAGCCTGGACGGATGTGGTGGCGATACGCCACGACGAACACACTGTTTGCGGGCGTCTTGGCGCAGGCCCTCATCAAGCAGGCCCTTCGGTACTGGCTTGGTGCGCCCGGCGTCGTCGTTCCGCCGGGTCCCAGCCGGATCGGAGGGTAAGGCGTGCGCAAGCATTTTTTCATCCTTCTGGGAACCCGGCCGGAAGCAATCAAGCTTTTTCCAGTCATCAACCTGCTCAAGGCCGAAAAGAGCAAGGACATTTCCGTGACGATCTGTGCGACCGCACAGCACCGGCAACTGCTTGATCAGGTCCTCAAGCTGGCAAAAGTGGTCCCGGATTTTGATCTAAACGTCATGACGACCAATCAGACGCTGGATCATCTGACCGCGCGGCTGCTCGGACAAATTGGCGAACTTCTGGAGAAGTTGAAGCCCACCAGGGTCATTGTCCAAGGCGACACGGCGACTGCCATGACGGGTGCACTGGCATCCTATTACCACCGTATACCGGTCTCGCACATCGAGGCCGGGCTACGCAGCGGTGACATCTTCGCGCCATGGCCCGAAGAGGTAAACCGCAAGATCGTCGGCTCGATCGCCGATCAACATTTTGCCCCGACAGAGCGCGCGGCGCGCGCGTTGCGTTCTGAAAACGTCGCGGATGACCGCATTCACGTTACCGGAAACACGGTGGTGGACGCTCTCATCCTCGCCAAAGCCATGGTCGAATCCGACCCAGGACTGTCGTGCCGCTGGGATGGCATCAAGAAGCGTCACGGCAATCGGCGCATCATCCTGGTGACCTGCCATCGCAGGGAAAATTTCGGCGGCGGGGTCCTTAACATCGTGAACGCGCTGGAGACCATCCTGCAACGGGAGGATGTCGCTGTGGTGCTCCCCGTGCATCCGAATCCGAATGTCCGTGACGTGTTTGCGTCTCGGTTTTCGGACCACCCGCGGGTCGTACTTATTTCTCCTCAGGAATACACTGATTTTGTGAGCCTGCTCTCGCTATCTTATCTGGTCCTGACAGATTCAGGCGGCGTACAGGAGGAAGCACCGACTTTCGGAAAGCCGGTGCTGGTGATGCGGGAGACGACCGAGCGTCCTGAGGGGGTGGAAGCGGGAACGGCACGCCTGGTCGGTGCGAACTACGAGAGGATCGTTGCGGAGACATTTCGCCTGCTCGACGATGACGAGACCTATGCTGCCATGTCGCGTTCGCACAATCCGTTTGGTGACGGGCACGCGAGCGAGCGGATCGTGAAGGTTCTTCTCGATGCATGAATTCCAAAAAATCAATGTCCTAGGACTTGGCTATATCGGTCTGCCGACCGCAGCGCTTATTGCGAGTCGAGGTCTGCAGGTGGTTGGCATCGATACCAATGAGCGCATCGTCGACACCGTTGCGTCTGGCAAAATTCATATCGCCGAGCCCGATCTGGACGGCCTCGTCTCCAAGGTCGTGTCGAGTGGTACGCTCACCACGTCCAAAACGCCGCAGCCGGCCGACGTTTTCATCATCGCGGTGCCGACGCCCATCGATCGCGAGAACCGTCCGGACCTGTCGAGCGTGAATGCGGCCGTCGACAGTATCGTAGATCTCCTCGCGCCAGGCAATCTTGTTATTCTCGAATCGACATCGCCCATCGGAACCACCGAAGCTATCGCAAAGCGGATCGTTGAACGCAGGCCAGAGTTGCACATAGGCGTCAACGGCAAGGAGGATGGAGCGATTTACGTGGCCTACTGTCCCGAACGCGTGTTGCCGGGACGGATTTTGACCGAGCTTATCAACAACGACAGGTGCATCGGCGGGATTACGCCAACCTGCACGCGGCGTGCTCAACGGTTCTACAAAATGTTCGTTCGCGGCGCTTGCGTCGGTACAACGGCGCGCGCGGCCGAGCTGGTGAAGCTGACGGAAAACGCCTTCCGCGATACCAACATAGCATTTGCCAATGAACTCTCGCTGATTTGCGACAGGTTCGACATCAACGTCTGGGAGGTGATTGACATCGCCAACCGTCACCCTCGCGTAAACGTATTGCGGCCGGGGCCAGGTGTTGGCGGGCACTGTATTGCGGTAGACCCCTGGTTCATCATCGATTCTGCGCCGGACCTCGCACGTGTGATGCGAATAAGTCGGGAAGTGAACAATGCCAAAACACAGAAGATCATCGAGCGCGCAGAGGCGCTGATCGACGATCATCCATATGCGAACGTTGCTTGTTGCGGATTGACCTTCAAGGCCAATGTCGACGACTTGCGTGAAAGCCCGGCCATGGAGATAGCCACGCATCTCGCGGCGAAATACGGCGAACGGATTAAGGTTGTCGAGCCGAACTTGCGCCGTCTGCCTCCTCGGCTGGCGGATCATCGTGTCGCATTCGTGAGTATCGAGGAAGCCCTGCGCAGTTGCGAGATCGCGCTTCTCCTCGTCGATCATGATGAGTTCAAAATGGTGCCGCTGGCAGAGCGGCGGCACCTCGACGTCATCGATACGCGAGGCATATGGCAGGATATGCCGGCGCGGACATAATGCTGCCGCTCGCTCGACAGGCGACGGTGAGTGAAATTCGCGGAAGGAATTCGAGGAAAGCATGAACAGCAGCCAATTGGGAATCGGCGTAGTGGGGTACGGCTATTGGGGGCCGAACCTTGTCCGTAGTTTTTCAGGCAATTCATCGGCGCGGGTCGTGTGCGTGAGCGATCTCGATTCGAGCAAGCTTGCTGCGAGCAAGCGGCTTTATCCGGGGGTGGAGACGACGTCCTGCTATGAGGACCTGCTGAAAGACCCAGCCGTCGATGCGATCGCCATCGCTACACCAGTGCACACTCACTATGAGCTGGCAATGGCTGCACTTAAGGCCGGCAAGCATGTGTTGGTCGAGAAGCCGCTTGCGCAAAGTGCGGATAGGGTTCGGCGCCTGATTGACGAGGCCGATCGGCGCGGATTGACGCTGATGGTCGATCACACCTTTCTCTACACGCCGGCGGTCCAGAAGATCCGAGAGCTCCTATCGAAGAAGGAGATCGGAGACATCTACTACTATGACAGCACGCGCTCGAGCCTCGGCCTGTTCCAGAAGGACGTGAATGTGATCTGGGATCTGGCGGTGCACGATATTTCGATCATCCACTATATTCTCGACGAGGAGCCGGTTGCGGTGTCGGCAACGGGCTCGTGTCACGTCGCCGGTTCTCCGGAAAACATGGCGCATATCACGTTGTTCTTCGCCAGCGCCTGCGTGGCGCACGTGAGCGTCAATTGGTTGTCGCCGGTCAAGGTGCGCCAGACGTTCATTGGCGGGAGCAAGAAGATGATCGTCTACGACGATGTCGAGCCGACCGAAAAGATCAAGGTCTATGACAGGGGGATAACTCTTGATACTCCGACTGAAAATGCCCATGAATTCCGTATTGGATATCGAGCTGGCGACATGTGGGCTCCTCACATTTCCACGAAAGAGGCGCTGCAGACCGAGGTCGAGCACTTCATCGATTGCGTCCACAATGGCGTGCGGCCAATTTCCAGCGGCCTGTCCGCATTGCAGGTGATTGAGGTGCTGGAGGCGGCGTCGCGCTCGATAGCCGCGCAGGGGAAACCAGTCCTCCTCAAGCAACCGCATCAGGTCCGGGAGCGCGCCCGGGCCACGGTCTAAATCGTGATGCCGGCGGGGCATTGCTATCCGCCGAAGGGCGACGGTTTCCCGATGAATTCGGTCCAACGTTCCATTCTGTTTTCGGCGGCCGACCGCTATGGCAGCCTTGTCCTATTCTTTGTGGCTACCGCGGTCCTTTCCCGTTTGTTGTCGCCAGCGGAATTCGGGGTCTATGCGGTCGTCAACGCCATCGCGGTGGTCATTGCTGCCTCCTTTCAGGAGTTCGGAGGCGGAAATTATCTGATTCAGAAGCGCGATTTGTCGCCCGACGACGTGCGCTCGGCCTTCACCATCACGTTCGGCATTTCGGGCGTAATTGCCGCTCTTCTGTTCGTCCTCGCTGACAGTCTGTCGCAGTTGTTCGCGCAGGACAGCCTCAAGGGAGCCATCGAGGTTTCAGCCCTGAATTTTCTGCTACTGCCGATCTCCGGGACGATTTCTGCCTTGCTGCGACGGGACATGAAGTTCGGAACGTTGGCTTTATGCAACTTTGTGTCTGGTGTGGCGGTCGCTCTGGTCTCGATCGGACTTGCGATAGCAGAATTGAGCTATATGGCCCCGATCTGGGGTGGTCTGGCAGGAAACGTGATCCTGACCCTGGCGCTGCTGGTAGGCCATCGAGACCCCAGCGCGCTACGTCCTTCGCTTTTCGCCTACCGCGACATCGTCAGCTTTGGCGTTTATTCCAGTGGGGTCAGCGTCGTCAATGTCTTCTACAATTTGGCGCCCCAGCTATTTCTGGCCAGAATTATCGACTTTGGGTCCGTCGGTCTGTACAGCCGCGCGATCAATTTGACGCAGATTTTTGACAGGCTTGTCACGCAGGTCCTGAACCCCGTCATCATGCCGGCGATTGTCGCAAGGCGCCAAGCCGGGGAGGACTTGAAGGCCATTTACCTTGAGGCGATCCAACTGCTTTCCGTCGCGCAATGGCCATTCCTGATATTCGTGGCCTTGATGGCCCGGCCGATCATTGCGATCTGGCTCGGCCCGACCTGGCTGGATATCGTGCCGCTCGTGCGCCTGCTGTGCATCGCGAACATGGCAGTTTTTGCGGCGTGCTTGAGTTATCCGGTACTCGTAGCCGTTGGAAGTGTCCGGGATGCGTTGATCTCCTCTTGCATCTCGCTACCCCCGTCGCTTCTTGTAATTCTAGGAGCATCCTTCTGCGGTGTGCAAGCTGTCGCCGGATCCGCACTTTTGACGCTGCCTTTTCAGGCCGCGGTCGCGATTTATTTTATCGGACGGCACCTACGCTTCGGGCTAAAGGATCTATTGCGGGCGCTGATGAAGAGCGGACTCGTTACGGCGGCAACTGCCTTCGGCGTCGCCGTCTGTGCGGCGTTGACGGAAGCTGGATTGCTGACGTCCCTCACCGGGCTCGCTTTGGCATCGTGTGCTGCGGCGCTTTGCTGGTGGCTGGGGCTGCTACTGACTGGGCACCCCTTGCTCTATCAGCTTCATCAGGCGGTAGCGGGTCTCGCTCGCATTACGCCAAGGTGGCGACTGTCGCGTTCGGCCCTGTAAAGCCTTGCGGCTATTTTGGAGACGAAGATGCCGATTACGAATGACGTACAGCTAGGCCGCGATGTCAGGATCTTCCATGCGGAACTGGTCAATCTTTATGGCTGCACGGTCGGCGACGAGACCAGAATCGGGACTTTCGTCGAAATCCAGGCGGGCGCCACGATTGGTGCACGTTGCAAGATATCGTCGCACAGCTTCATCTGCGAGGGCGTCACGATCGAGGACGAAGTGTTCGTCGGTCATGGCGTGATGTTCACGAACGACAAACACCCGAAGGCAACGACGGCGGATGGTCGTCCTCAGCAAGCGTCGGACTGGACGCTGCAGCGCACTCGCGTCGGTAGGGGAGCTTCGATCGGCTCGAACTCCACGATTCTGTGCGGAGTGACGATCGGAGAGGGGGCCTCCGTAGGCGCGAGTGCGGTGGTGACGAGGGACGTTCCGCCTGGCGCTGTCGTCGCGGGAGTGCCCGCTCGGGTATTGTCTGCGGCTGAAACGGCGGTCTTGGGCGATCGCGGCTCAGCAGAGGCCCTTCGTAAACCATTTTAAATTCCCACATAAACGGCAAGATTCAATGGTTGATTAAATATAATAATGCGGGTTAAATGTATTATAATGTTGGTCCGATGGAGGACTTGAATCTTGATACCCTTCCTGGATCTGAAAGCGCAATATAGCCAGATCAAGCCGGAAATCGACGCCGCGGTCGCGAGAGTCGTCGGCAGCGGGCACTTTGTGCTCGGCCCAGAGGTCACTGCCTTTGAGGGTCGCTTCGCGGAATATTGCCGGACCGCCCATTGCCGCGCGGTGAACAGCGGAACCTCGGCACTTCATCTTGCCTTGCTGGCGGCGGGCGTCGGAACCGGTGACGAAGTCATCACGGTATCCATGACCTTCGTCGCGACAACCGCAGCGATCCTCTACAGCGGAGCCAGGCCGGTGTTTGTCGACGTTGACCCGGTAACATGGACGATGCATCCCGGTTCGATCGAGGCTGCGATAACACCGCGAACGAAGGCGATCCTGCCGGTTCATCTCCACGGGCAGATGGCCGACATGGACTCCATTATGGAGATCGCGCGTCGTCGCGGTCTGGTCGTCATCGAGGACGCCGCGCAGGCGCATGGCGCGGAATACCGCGGACGTCGCGCGGGCTCGATTGGCGATCTGGGATGCTTCAGCTTTTACCCCGGCAAGAATCTTGGAGCCTTTGGCGAGGGTGGGGCCGTCGTAACCGATCGGCCTGAATTGGCACGCCGCGTGTCACTGCTGCGGGATTGGGGACAGGAGACGAAATACAATCACGTTATTCCCGGATACAACTATCGCATGGACGAAATTCAGAGCGCGATACTGAACGTCAAGCTGAACTACATTGAGCGCTGGACGGAAGCTCGTCGTTCGCTCGCTGAGCGATACAATGCACTGCTGTCTGATCTTTTATGCCCGCGTCCCCAGCCGCCCCCGTACGCCCGTCACGTGTATCACGTCTATGCGGTCAGATTGCCGTGGCGCGACGAAGCGCTGACGCTATTGCGTGAAGCCGGCATCGGCGCCGGGATTCACTATCCCGTTCCGGTGCATCTGCAGACTGCCTATGCAGAACTCGGTTATCGTGCCGGTGATCTTCCCGTCACCGAGATGCTGGCGAACGATTTCCTCTCTCTTCCCATCTATCCAGAGTTGCTGCCGGAACAGGTGGTCGAGGTTGCCTCCACACTCAGGAACGCGGCACTGCAGCCCAGCGAAGTGACAAGCGACCGAGCAGAGCATCCAGAGAGTCTCGTGACAAGGTCCCACAACAGGAGAGCGTCTTGATTGATCTCAAGGGAAAACGCGTTCTGGTCACCGGCGGCGCAGGTTTCATCGGCTCCCACATCATTGATCTGCTCTGCGATGAGGGCTGCATCGAGATCGTTGCCATCGACAACATGATAAGAGGCCGGCCGGAAAATCTCGGGCGCGCGCTCGGACGTGGCCCGGTGAGAGTGGTTCATGGCGACATACGCGATCGCAAGCTGATGGAAGCGTTGCTCAAGGCTGCTGATATTGTATTTCACCAGGCGGCGCTCCGAATCACTCATTGTGCGGCCGAACCACGCCTTGCCAAGGAGGTCATGGTGGACGCCACCTACGACCTGCTGGAGTTGTGCATCAAGCACGATGTTGAGAAGATCATCGCGGCGTCGTCGGCATCCGTATACGGCATGGCAGAGGAATTTCCCACCACCGAGCGCCAGAATGCGTACAACAACCGAACTCTCTATGGAGCCGCTAAGGCCTTTAATGAGGCTCTGCTGCGTACCTTCAACGATGCGTACGGCATCGACTACGTCGCGCTTCGATATTTCAACGTCTACGGCGGCCGGATGGACATCCACGGCCGGTATACCGAGGTCTTGATCCGCTGGATGGAGCGGCTGGAAGCCGGATTACCTCCGATCATTTTTGGTGACGGTCATCAAACCATGGATTTCGTCCACGTCCGCGACATCGCGCGTGCCAATATCCTTGCGGCCAGGGCAAAGATCACTGATGAGGTGTTCAACGTCGGGAGCGGCACGGAAACCAGCCTGGCGGAGCTGGCTACGGTGCTTGCCTCCGTGATGGGACGCCGCGGCCTGGCACCCGAATTCGCGCCGGAACGCTCCGTTAATCCCGTGTCTCGACGGCTGGCATCAACTGGCAAAGCAGAGCGTTTGCTGGGGTTCCGCACCACGGTTTCGCTGGAACAGGGGCTCGCCGAGCTCGTGAAATGGTGGCGATCCGAACGCGAACTTGCTTCCGGCTCCCAGCGGCAGGCGGCGGCATCGTGATTCCGATCGCGGCGCCGCTGCTTGCGGATGAAGAAGCCGATGCTGCGCGCGCGGTCGTGCTGTCGGGCTGGGTGTCGCAAGGCCCGGAGGTGGCCGCGTTTGAGGGTGAGTTCGCCGCACTTGTTGGCGCGCCGCACGCCTGTGCCGTCGCCAATTGTACGACCGCACTTCAGCTTGCTTTGGCAGCGTTGGGTATCGGCACCGGCGACGAGGTGATCACGGTTAGCCACTCCTTCATTGCGACGGCGAACGTCATCCGATACCAGGGCGCCACTCCGGTTTTCGTCGATATCGACCCGGAGACCTACAATTTGGATTGCGCTCGGCTGGCCGAAGCCATCACCGAGCGCACGCGTGCGATCATCGCGGTCCATCAGATGGGCATGCCGTGTGATATGGCAGCGCTCATCGCGGTGGCGCGACGCCACGGCATCGTGGTGATTGAGGACGCGGCCTGTGCCGCCGGATCGCAGATCCGGATGAACGGCGAATGGGAGCCGATCGGCAAGCCGCATGGAGACATTGCCTGCTTTTCCTTTCATCCGCGAAAGGTAATCACGACAGGCGAGGGTGGAATGCTCACCACCGCGGATGCCGAGCTTGATCGCAAGTTCAGGCTGCTGCGGCAACACGGCATGAGCGTTCCGGATATTGTACGTCACGGGTCGCAGCGCGTCATTTTCGAGGAGTACGTCCTTCTCGGCTACAATTATCGAATGACGGATATGCAGGCTGCGATCGGGCGCAAACAGCTCGAGCGGCTTCCGCAGCTGATCGCGCGGCGGCGCAGGCTGGCATCCCGTTACGCCGAACTGCTTGGGAATATAGAGGGGCTGCGATTACCTTTGGAGCCGGGGTGGGCGCGATCCAACTGGCAGAGCTACTGTGTACGCTTGCCTGATCGCATCGACCAGAGGGCGACGATGCAATCGCTGCTAGACCAGGGAATCGCCACCCGTCGGGGCATCATGTGCTCGCATCGGGAGCTGCCTTATGCGACGGCGGCGCAGCGTCATGACCTTAGCCAGTCAGAACTCTCCCAGGATCGTTCGATCCTGCTGCCGATCTACGCGCAGATGAGCCAGGCAGAGCAGCTTTGCGTCGCAGAGTGCCTTAAAGCGGAACTGGCCCATGGATAGCTATTGCGAGGCTGACATTCGGCAGACACTTGGTCGCTGTACGCGACTCCCCTTCCCTCTACGCGCAGACGAACGCCGATGATCAGGAAAGAGTAGCAAGCTAGTCCGGGTTGAACGCCGCTACATGTGAGGCGACGGTCGCCGCAGTCGCCTCTTATTTTTGAGAGGTCGCCACGACGAGAGAAATCAAAGCGATGGCTAAGTTTGACGTCGTTGTCCCCTGCTACAATTACGGACGCTTCCTGACGGACTGCGTACGAAGCGTGCTTGATCAATCCGTCGCCGACGTTCGTATCCTCATCATCGATGACGCATCTTCAGATTCTTCGGTCGAAATCGCGCGCGGCCTCGCGGACAGAGATTCGCGTGTACGGGTTGTGGCGCATGCAAGTAACAAGGGACATATCGCAACGTACAACGAGGGAATCGACTGGGCGAACGGCGACTACTTTCTGCTGCTTTCCGCTGATGATCTCCTCGCGCCGGGAGCGCTCGAACGTGCGGCGAAAATCATGGATTCGTGTCCGGAAGTAGGATTGACCTTTGGCGAATGCCTGGTGTGGCGTCGGGACACTCCTCGGCCGTTCGTCAACTCTGTCCAGGACTTGCGATGGACCAAGCAAGATCTGGTCGCGGAGATGTGCCGGACCGCGTCTGACTTCGTGGCCACGGGGACAGCGATCGCGCGAACAACCGTCCAGAAGGCTGTAGGCGGCTATAGACCGTCGCTTCCTCACAGCGGCGATCTGGAGATGTGGCTCCGGTTTGGCGCGCATGCGGAAGTCGCCAAAATCGAGGCCGTGCAGGCGATCTATCGGAAGCACGACTCCGCTATGTCGAACGCCTATCTCGCGGAAATGCTGGCGGAGTATGGACAGAGGAAAGCAGCGTTCGACAGCTTCTTCGAGACCTGTCGCGATCGACGCCCGGACATATCGTTGTTGCAGCGGCAGGTGGCGCACTCGCTCGCCGATCAGGCCTTCGACACCGGGATCAGTTATATCCGACAGGGGCGCATCGAAAGCGGCTTGACGCTTCTGCGCTGGGCCATGAGCCTAGACTCGCGAATGCGCTACCTTCCACCGGTCTGGCGGCTTCTGCGGATGCCTGGGCCGGAGGGACGCCAAAGACTCCTGTCCTTGATGGGCAAGTCGAAGGCGCGACGGCGAAAGGTGTTGCAGAAATCAGCCGCCATTCCCGTTTTACGCGCGGACAGGGAGCGCCAGAGATAGGTTATGACGAACAAGGTTCTCTTCCTCAGCCATGAGGCGTCGCGGACGGGGGCGCCAATCATGCTCCTCAACATACAGCGATGGCTCCGGCGCAACGATTCCATTTCCTTCCGTACTGTGACTGCGAGCCCGGGCGACCTCAGCAGGGAACTCGCCATGCTTGGCAAGGTCGACTCCGTCGAACCCGGCGATCTGCTTTATCGTGCGATGAGGCGCTTCGATGTGCATCATTTCGCGCAGTCAAATCATCTGGCGCGCCTGCAAAAGGATCTTTCCAAGGACCGCTTCGGTCTCGTCTATGTCAATTCGATCGCTTCTGGGCGGTTGCTCGAACGATTGCCCATCGGGGATTGCGAGGTCCTCTGTCACGTCCACGAGCTTGCTGGAGCCATCCGAAGCGTCGGATTGACCAATCTCGCGGCGCTTGAGCGGCGGCGCCCCCGATACATTGCGGTGTCCGACGCCGTGAGGGATTGCCTGATCGAAAAGTTCGACATAGCACCGCACCGGATCGAGGTCGTCGAGCCGTTCATTCCCGAGCTCGAAGGGGCTTCCCCCGACGCGGAGGAAGCGCGCCTCAGGCTCGCGCACGAATTGGACATTTCGCCTGACGTAAGCATCGTGTGCGGTTGCGGCTCGATCGAGGCGCGCAAGGGCACGGACCTTTTCATAGAGGTCGCTCGCCAAGTCGCAGGCGGCGTCAGTGGGCGAAATGTCCAATTCGTGTGGGTGGGCGGCGCCCCGGACAAAGTCAAAACCATGCAGCGCAGGCTCAAGAGCGAAGCGCCGGCCGCGCAGGTGCGCTTCGTTGGGCGAAAGGCGGACGTCGATACATATTTTGCCGCATCCGACATTTTTCTTCTCACGTCGCGCGAGGAGGCGTTTGGCCTTGTGGTTCTGGAGGCAGCGCGGCGCAACACGCCCACGATCTGCTTCGATGCAAGCGGCGCGGCGCGCAGATTTGTCGAACCGGACGCCGGTTTCAGCGTGGCCGAATTTGATGTTGGGGAAATGAGCAGGAAAGTGATCGAATTCCTCTCGTCGCCTGCGCTGCGCGAACAAATGGGACGCGCGGCGAAACGAAAATTTGAGACGTGCCATACCCCCAAGCAAGGGGGGCGAGCGATCGCGTCGCTCATCCAAGATGCGATGAGACGGAAAAGTGCCGCGGCTCCGAGTGAAGAGTTCACCTAACTTGCGCGAAATGAGAATGGAGCAACGGCAGCACCATGCCCGGCCCGTCGGCATTCTGCATCCCGCTACCGTTTAGGGGATTCGGCGGCAGTTTCGCTCGCCGCCCACTGCCGCCAAGCTGTCAGAGCGCGATGCTGACTCCCATTAGCGAAAGGGCTAGGATCTGCGCCGAGCAAATGACTTTATTTTATTCGTTGAAAGGCTTGATTGCGATTTGTCCCAAGTTAATGTAGTTGCCTATTTAATTGTTATTGTATGGTGATCTCGCAATGTTTCCGGTCGCTGGCTTCCACGTCTATACCTGTGCTCGATCGAGTGATGCCGAAATCCTCGATCGTGACCTTCGGCGCTCGCCGGCGATTGCCAGGGGCGACGTAAAGCTCACGGTCTTATGGAATCACCCTAGCGCTTCCAGCGCTTATGCCCAGGCGATCGCAAGTGCGAAGGAGGACATCCTCATCTTTGCCCATTGCGACGTGTTCTTGCCCGAATACTGGTTTGAGCGGCTGGATTGGGAAATCCGACGGCTCACGCAGCAAGACAGCCGGTGGGCCGTGGCTGGAATGAGCAGCGTCACTGCGGCAGGGGACGTGGTTGGTCGTACGTGGGATGCCTCGCTAGCCCCGTTATTTCCCGAAACTGGAGGGATTCATGGGGGGGAATTGAAGGTACCTGTACGCGTGGTCAGCGTGGATGAATTGGCGATCATTGTTCGCCGGGACTCGGGCGTGTCCTTCGATCCCTTGCTGCCGGAGTTTCACCTCTACGGGGCAGACATCGTGCTCGAAGCCGAGGGGCTGGGCAGGTCCTGTTACGGTCTGGACCTGCCGTTGATCCACAACGCCAAGGCACAGCTATCGTTAGGGCGCGACTACGTTCGAGCCTATCGCTACATGGTGCGGAAATGGCGGGATCGCCTTCCCGTCCAGACCACGTGCGGCACGATCACCCGCAATCCGCTCGTCCTGCCGATGCGTCGCCTGCGCATGCGACATAAGGCGATATTCCGGAGGTCAACTTATTCGACGCAGCGCGCCTCGGACCCCTGTGCAATATCTAAGGAATTGGGGTTGGACCGGATGCTGGCTGCTTCTTTGTCGGAGATTGGCTGCCTGACGCCGGCGTGATTCATTCCGCCTTCTTGGGGCAAGCCCGGTGTCTCCCCTGGTGGGCCATTAACGTTCCTGATTAGGTTTATTTAATTAGCTTGATGCATATAATATCATAATGTATTGTGATTTAATAATGCGGCCGGCCACTCGAGAGAGCGGCATTCGAGTGACGTCATTTACCCCGCTGAACGGGGAAAGAGGTAGAAATGGTTGCCACAGCTGTGCTGCCGCGGTCTGCGGAGTCTCAATGTCTCGATACCAAGTCCTTCCTTCCGTTGGATAAAATGCGTCGCCATGCCGACGCATGGGCCGAGCAGTATCGGGACAACCAGCCCTTTTCCCACATCGGAATTGATACCTTTTTTGATGACGAGGTCATTGAAAGAGTCGCCGCGGAGTTTCCCGGGGAATTCGAGAGCTCGTGGAATCGGACCTTTCTCGATGCCGGCGCGTATGAAGAGCAGAAGCTCGGACTTGACCGCTTTGAAGACTTTCCTCCTTACATTCAGCAATTCGTCAGCTCGCTGAATTCGCGGCTCTTTCTGGAGTTTTTGGAGCGCCTCACGGGCATCGAGGGCCTTATTCCCGATCCTTACCTCGTTGGCGGCGGGTTGCACATGATTCCGCGCGGAGGTCGGCTCGCCATTCACGCCGACTTCAACAAGCACAAGAAGCTCAGGCTGGACCGCCGGCTCAATCTGCTGGTCTATCTGAACCACGATTGGAAGCAGGAGTGGGGCGGCGCCCTTGAGCTGTGGGATAAGGACGTCAAGGCAAGGCAAAAAGCATATCTGCCGATCGCAAATCGAATCGTTGTATTCTCAACGACCGATACTGCCTATCACGGACATCCCGATCCCCTGACGAGTCCCAAAGGAAAGTATCGCAGATCGATCGCGCTCTACTATTACACTAATGGTCGGCCGGAAGACGAAATGTCCGAAGACCACACGACGATTTTCAAAATGCGGCCGGGCGAGGTCAGAAACCGAACAACCCTCGAGATCATCAAGCCTTTCATCCCGCCCATCGTCTGGCAGATTCCGAGAATGTTCAGGCGCTGATCATCTTTCATTCGACGGCGTCGGCATGGCGAAGAGCGTCCCGGGGCAGGCACTGCGAGCCGACCGGTCCAACAGGTGGGGAGACATTCGTTGAGGAACCGCCTCCCCAACGTTACGGTAGACAAGGGCCCGGTGAAGCAGGAGCCTTGGATAATTGCGAGTGCCGGTGCGGCTTCGCAACGCGCCCATAAATTCGCGACCTGGTTGTTCGTTCTTGGGGTAGTATTACCCGGCGATATGAGTTTTCTGCTCGCGGGCGCGAAGTTCAATCCTGAACGGTTCATCATCGCTCTGCTCTTGATTCCGGCCTTGTTCTTGTTGCTGCAGAGGGGACGGCGGTTCGTCGTCTGCGATCTGTTCGTCTTGCTGGCGTCAGCATGGATGCTGGTCGTATCAGCAGACAACCGTTCGGCCGAATTGTCGTCGGCAGGTGCAGTGGCGCTCGAACTCCTGGGCGGCTATTTCGTCGCGCGCGCATACTTCTTCGGGCACCTGGCGGTCGCCGAGTTCATCAGCGGCTTGAAAGTCGCAGTCGTGGTCATCGTCGCAGTTGCGATGGTCGACCATATGTCGGGAAAGCTCATCGTCAACAGCTTTCTCGGGCTGAATAGCGAGCCGGAGTACAGAAACGGCCTGATGAGAGGAGCGTCGGTCTTTCCGCACGCGATCTCCTATGGGACATTCTGCACTGCTGCCGGAGCGATATTTTTGTATGCGGGAAGACACCGGATGTCTCAGATTTGCTGGGTTGGAGTTGCTTTCGTCGGATGCTTCTTGGCGATGTCTTCAGCCCCCATGCTGATGTTCATGGTGGTCTTGTCGGTCTACAGCTATGATCGGCTCCTGAAATCCTCGCCATGGCGATGGAAAGCGTTCGCAGCGGTCATCGGAGCCGTGCTCGCGTTCATCTACCTGACCACAAACAATCCGACTTCCTGGATCATCGCGCACCTCACCCTCGATCCCTCGACGGGCTATTTTCGTAAGGCCACATGGGATCGAGCATTCTACAACATCGGTTTTGCTCCCTGGATAGGCTTTGGATTTGGCGATATTGGCGAAGGCCTGGAGTTCTTCGACAACGCTTCGGTGGACGCCGTTTGGCTGGTCATCGCGCTCCGGTTTGGCATTCCGATCGTTGTCTTCTTGCTGCTGGCCAATGTGACCTCCTTCTTTGTCGGGTTTGGACGAACGACCGTTGGCCCGACGCTCGATGAGTATATGGACAGGATGCGGTCGGGCTTTACGTTTGCGGTCATAACGTTCGTGCTGGTCGGACTAACCGTGCACTATTGGAACACCATGTGGATGCTTTGGGGGGCATATATCGGAATACGGGCTTCGCTCTACGAGCATTTTCTGGGAACGCGACACCTCGGCCAACTGTATTCTGCTTGGCATGGTCCTCCGGTCTACGTTCCGGCGACTACGCGTCGATGGTAGGTATCCATGCAGTTACCTTTGACAACCGCCGTTAGGGGCTTGATTGCCTTCTCATCCGCCGCCGTGGTGGCACTACACACCGCTTGCTCCCTCGCAGGAGCGCTCGAGGACACGGGCGCGCCGCGCGCATACAGCGAGAAGAGCGATGGGGCCTCCGGTGCGCCCCATTGCGATGTTCAATATCCATCGCTGCTAAGCCGATATCCCGCTCGTCCTTCTTGGCCTGTTGCGGGGGTCGACTATTGCGTGGGACATCCAGCGGCCATCGAACCCAAGGATCCTGCTGCAATCTCGAGGACCGGGGTGACTGTCGATCGCAAGATGCACCTCATCACCATAACGGCAAGCGGCATTACGCTGGACGGCTATGACTTCTCTCTCGATGGTGGCTGGGGCGTCGTTGTCCAAGGAGACGATACAAAGATTCAAAACTGCAACTTCTTTGTCGGCGTCCATCGCAACCAGCCCATCCTTGCGGCGCCATCGTCATCCAATGTGAGGGTCGCCAACTGTACGATTGATGGTCACAACGACCCCAACGTCAGCGGCCTCATTGAACATCGTGGTTCAGGTACGCTGACGGTGCAGTATTGCTGGCTGAAGAACGCCGGCGGCGACATGGTTCAAATGCACAATGGTGGCCGGGAGGCAGGCCTCGTTCTTCAGTACAATCTCATTCAGAATGCCGGTATGGCGCCTGGCGCCCACGGCGACTACACGGAGTTCATTGACGGGCCGTTTACGGTGACGATCGAGTACAATACCACCGCCCAGAGTGGAGGAGCGAGTCAGGGGTTCATGGTGGAGCCCGATATTGGCTCCAACCCCGGCAGGATCATCTCGGGCGAGATCGGCAACAACACGTTCACCGGCGCCGTCAACGCATTCACTGGTGTCACGGTCGCCGATATCGTGAACACGTTTATCGTGCGCGATAATTATTACGATCCTTCGAGGACCTCGTCGGGACTGGCTTTTGGTGGTCCCATCCGCGGCGGCCCCAACGACAACAGCGCCAAGTCGATTTATCTGCGCAACGTGAACATGCTCACGGGCGCCATTGTGCAGGATGTCAAGACAAGTGGGATATCCCGTCGCTGATCGCCCGAGCTCGTGTAGCGGCCTAGCTCCATCGGTGGCGTGTAGGGTCGGGAATGAGAGCCGAGGGAGTGTTCATCAGGTCAACACCATGAACGAAATCACTGCGCGCCACCAGATCAGGGTCGTCAGAACACGTTCCGAGATCGAGTCGCTTCGGGAGTTCTGGAACTCGTGCAATCCCCCTCGAGACGCAGATATCGACTTCTTCCAATTTATCCTGGACATATATCCGCAGGTTCAGCGGCCGCACATCGTAGTCCTCTACTATGGAGGGCTTCCCGTCGCACTTCTCGTCGGTCGATTGGAGGCGAGTCAGGTGCCGGTCAAGCTGGGGTATTTTGCTCTTCCGGTTCCTGAGTTAGGAGTCCTGCAGATTGTGCACGGCGGCTGGTTGGGAGAAATCTCCGAGCAAAACGCACGGATGCTGCTCGAGAGCATCATGAATTCGCTGGCGGCCGGGGAGGCCGATGCGGCCTCATTCCATTCTCCGGACGTCAATTCTCCGCTCGTCAAGTATGCCCGCGGTCTTCCGTCCTGGTTGTGCGCCGATCACTTGATCAACCCACTAGCTCATCGGTTGTGCGAAATTCCGGAGAAAGCTGGTTCGTTCCTGGCTGGCCTTCCGAAGAAGGGGCGATACAACCAGCGCAAACGCGCCGAAAGTATTGCTTGTGATTTTGCGGAAAGCAGGATCGAGCGATTTGGTTCACCTGCCGACTTGGATCAGTTGATGCGGGACGCGGAGACCATCGCAGCCAAATCCTATCAACGGGGGCTGGGCGTAGGCTTCTCGGAAACGCCCCTCATCCGATCGCGGCTCTGTTTCGAAGCAAGCAAGGGCTGGCTGCAAGGATACATTCTTTACCTCGACGGCCAACCGGTCGCTCTCTGGATCGGCTCGCTGCGCAATGGGGTCTTTCTCAGCGAGTATGTTTCCTACGATCCGGCCTACGCGAAGTACGGCCCCGGCCTCCACCTCATTCTAAGCATATTGGAAGAACTACAGGCGTCTTCGGGCCGGCCGGTGCGGCTGGTCGACTTTGGTATCGGCGATGCAACTTACAAGGAATTGCTGGCCAACCTATCGAGGCAGGAGTCGACGGTTTATATTTTTGCCCCGCGATTCAAGGCGGTCTGCATCAACCTCCTGCGCACCTCCATCGGCAAGTTGAATCGTCTGGCCCGGAGTTTGCTGGGGAGATCATGGCTTGCCGGAATTAAGCGAAGGTGGCGTACCGGGGTTAGCAGTCAACCATTCTATCGGGCGCCTCCGTCATGATTGCGAAGCTCCCTGGATCGCACCGGAACAAGCATGTGCCGGAGGATGTACTTCCCCGAGTTCTTGCGGAAGAACCTGGACGCGTTCACCAGAGGCGGGATCAAGCTTCTGAGCGCGACGCCGCAATGAGCATCTCGCTAGGCGTGATGATGCCGCTGCCACTCAACGGGATGGGAGTTGGCTATACGTGCAGTTCCCTCGCAAAGGGCATGGCGAGCGAGAATTTCGATGTCACGATCGTGACGCCGCGGGCGCAGTGGGCGTTGCCACCGGTACGACTCATCGAGGTGCTGCCGGATTGGGCGCGATACGTCCCGTACGGGTGCGTGCGACGTTGGGTCGGCCGTACGATCGAGGGCGTATTTCTCTCTCATATCGACAAGTTTCAATCCAAGAGGTCGGCAGCTTATCTTTGGCCGGATGCAAGCCTGGACACGATCAAGGAACTGAAACGACGCGGAGTCACTGTGTTTCGGGAACAGTTCAATTGCCACACCGGGACTGCAAAGCGGATCCTTGATCATGCGTACGAGCGGCTTGGAGTGGCGCCGGCGCATGGGATCACGGCCGAGAAGGTCGATCGTGAGGCTCAAGTCCTGCAGGCGGTGGATCACGTGTTTTGTCCCAGCCCGCTGGTCGAGGCCTCGTTGCTGGAGAACGGCGTGCCACGATCCAAGTTCTTGAACGCGAGTTACGGCTGGGAGCCGGCACGGCTTTTCGGAAAGAAGCCGTTGCTTGAGCCGAGCGCAGGCGTCACGGCGGTGTTCGTCGGCGCCATTTGCGTGCGGAAAGGGGCCCATCTGCTTCTGGATTATTGGGCAAAGAGCGGGGTGAAGGGTAGGCTCGTGCTTGCGGGGGAGATGGAGCCTACCATTAGGGAGAAGTGCGCCAGTCTTCTTGCCAGGGATGACGTGATCCTCTTGGACTATGTTAGAGATGTTGGCGCGCTTTATCGATCGGCCGATCTCTTCCTATTTCCTTCATTGGAGGAGGGTAGTCCCTTGGTCATATACGAAGCGAGCGGCGCTGGACTTCCGGTCGTCACGACGGAGATGGGGGCGGGGCGGTTCGTGCGAGACGGCCATGAAGGTTTTGTGCTCGATCCCTACGATGCGCCCCGTTGGGTCGAGACTATTCGTTCGCTGGCTGGCAACCTCAAGCTTCGACGAGCAATGTCGGAAGCCGCTGCCGAGCGTGCAGAGCATTTCGTCTGGGCTGAGGTCGCCAGTCAGCGCCGTCAGCAGATCAAGGAATGTCTTGGCGATGGCCTCTAATCGCACAAAGCTTGTCGTACTGATTGTCGCGTATCGCAATCCCGATGACATTCAGCGTTGTTTGAGGTCGCTCGCAGCGTCCGATTGGCAGGAGTTTGAAATCTTTGTTTGCGAAAATGGAGGGAAAGACGCGTTCGAAACGTTGGCGGCTGCTCTTATCGATCAGGAGCGGATGCTGCCGTGCATTCAAGATGCAGATGATGCCGTAGACGCCCCCGGCGGACGGTTTGGCTCTGTCTTTAAATGTCGATTTCCGAACCGGGCAGTTATTGTTCGACTTGGACTCGCGACAGATAATCTCGGTTATGGCGGCGGGATAAATGCCTGGCTCGAACGCCTGCTCGACACGGGGGGCTGGGAAGCTGTGCTCGTTCTTAATCCCGATACCGAGGTCCACGATAGCTGCCTGACGGAGTTCATGTCCAAAGCAGATCAGGGTTTCGGAATGATTGGCGGCACCCTGGTTTTCGATCATGCGCCCGACAAAATCATCAACTACGGGCTTCGATGGTCGCCCGTGACAGGCCGGGTTCTCGCAGTCGGCAGAAATTTGGCGGCCGGCACTTCTCCCACAGCTGAGGTGCTTTCACGGATCGATTCGATTAGTGGCGCCTGCGTGTTAGTCACGCGAGCGTTTATCGAGGACGTCGGACTAATGGCCGAAGATTATTTCCTCTATATGGAGGATATAGACTGGGGTCGTCGCCGCGGTAAGCACAGGATTGGCTTCGCGGAACGGGCGATCATACGTCACGTTGGCGGCACCGCCATCGGTTCTGCGATTGATCCCAGAAAGCAGTCATTCCTTTCGGTCTATCTGTCTGCGCGCAACAGCATCCTCTTCGCACGCCGATGGGCCGGACGCCGGTGGGTGCTTCACTTTGGATGGGGATTGCTGCACGCCGCCAGGTATGCCGCTATTGGCGCTCCTTTGGCCGCGAAGATTGCGCTCATCGGCCTAATAGACGGCGCGCACGGAAAGTCCGGGAAACCCGACGCTTCTGTGCGATTGCCTCAGTCCAGCTAGGCGCTGCACATTTCCAGCTTCGGTCTCTAGGGGCGGCTTGTGTCTGTCAGTCTTGCGCGAGCCGGGATTTGGGAAAACGCGTTGATCGAGCGGCAGAGGCACTGTAATACGCGCTCCTCGCACGAAGAGCTGGGTCTGAGCCCGCGCGGCCTGGATCGGAGCGACCAAAGTTCTTTAACCTTCCACCGCAAAGAGCTTCGCTGGATTGGTTAGACTCGGCAAAATATTGTGGCATTGCTTGGCGCACTGCCTTACTTCGATTTACTGTTTGGCTGGTTCAGGTTATGTCCCTCGATTAAGACGGTTATGTCGAGCCGGATTATTAATTGGCAATGCAAATTCTCTAAGACCTCTTAGTGTCAATCTATCTCTGGCAAATTTGGCCGCTTCGTTTTCTGCGCTCGGTAATGATGCTGTTCTTGTCTGTGGATTGCGTCGCGGTACCGGGTTTAATTCAATAAACGCGTGAGTATGGCGGTCTGAGCCAAACATCACCCCAGCACGGCCTAGATCTAGTCCAAAAAAAGTCCGCCGTACTCGGCCAAAAGTCGCCGCGGCCGAGATGCTCGGCTTTTAAAGATGGCATGTCGCTTGGGGGACCTTCATGGTTGAGCGCATCCCTATCGGGTATTAAATCAGGAGAACAGGGTAGATGGCAATTAACGACGGCTTCGCAAATGCTCCAACTGGAACGCCGCAGCTTCCGAACTTGCTCGATTCCTACGGTGCGAACCGGCCCGGTTGGAATGTCGCGGGCGTGGATTACTACGCCGGGACACCTCAGGGATTAGCGCTGAAAAATCCGGCGACGATCTCGATGGCCGGGGTATCGGTGAATACGGCGAACCACACCATCACGGTGACGGGCAGCGAGGTTACGCTCGACGGCTATGATTTCTCGCTCAACGGTGGCTGGGGCGTTGTCGTCCAGAGCGCAAATACAAAGATTCTGAATTCCAACTTCCAGGTCGGGGCCAATGGCCTCAAACCCATCTTGGCGACGGATTCGTCGTCGAATTTGACTGTCATGTACTCCACGCTTGACGGCAACAACAACGGCAGCGTCAGCGGGCTCATTGAAAATCGTGGTTCAGGTACCCTGACCGTGGAGTATTCTTGGCTCAAGAATGCCGGCGGCGACATGATTCAAATGCACAATGGCGGCAAGTCGGCCGGCCTTATCGTTGAGTACAATCTGATTCAGAACGCCGGAATGGCATCCGGTGCGCACGGCGACTACACCGAGTTCATGGATGGGCCGTTTACCGCCACCATCATGTACAACACCACCACCCAGAACGGCGGGGCGAGCCAGGGCTTCATGGTGGAGCCTGACATCGGCAGCAGCCCGGGCGAGATTGTTTCCGGCGAAATCGGCAACAATGTATTCACTGGCAGCGTCAACGCCTTCACAGGCGTCACGGTGGCAGATATCCAGAATACGTTCACCGTCCACGACAACTACTTCGATCCGTCCAGCTCGTCTTCGGGACTGGCATTCGGCGGCGTCCGGGGCGGTCCCAACGACTCCAGTTCGAAGTCGATCTATATCCACAACGTCAACATGAAGACTGGTGCCGTCCTTCAGGACGCAAATGCGCCGACATCACCGACATCACCGACATCACCGACATCGCCGACCGGGCCGACTGCGCCCACTATCGACTCCATCTCGAACGATAGCGGCACCGCTGGCGATCGCATCACGAACGACAACACTCTCGAGCTGAAGGGTAAGGCGACTGCCGGCAGCGCCGTCAAAGTCTATGACGGTACGACCCAAATCGGTTCGACCACTGCGGATTCGAGCGGGAATTGGGACTACATCACAAAGGTCCTGACTGACGCCAAGCATACGCTCACCGCAACGGCGACCAATTCATCGGGTCAGACCGGCGCGACGTCGGCTGCGGTGGTGGTCACCGTCGATACCAAGGCGCCGACTGCGCCGACCATTGCCGGCAACAAGGTGAACAGCGCCAATCAGGTGGTGATGTCGGGCAATGCCGAAACGGGCAGCGCCGTAAAGGTGTTCGACGGCACGACCCAGATCGGGACCGCGACGGCAAACAGCAGCGGTGTGTGGGCCTATACGTCCGCTGCCCTTGCGGTCGGTGCGCACAGCCTGACGGCGAAGGCCACGGACGTGGCAGGCAACACCAGCGCGGCGTCCTCCGTGGTCACGGCCAGCATCACCTCGACGTCCCCCACCGCTCCGACGTCTCCCACCAGCCCGACGTCGCCTACTGCTGGCACGGTGATCGAGTCGGCCGGTGCGACACGTCTCGTTGAGAGTGGTGACAAATTCTACCTCAACACCAGCACCGGGACGGGCCCGTCCCTGAAGTCTCACGGCGTGGATTTTGTCGACGGGTCAGATGGCACCTGGGCGCCGATTGGTGCGGAGAAGACGGCCACGGGCTATGAGGTTGTCTGGAAAGAGGCGAGCACGGGTCAGTACACGGCGTGGAATACCGACAACAACGGCAACTACGTTTCCCATGTCGGCGCCCTGACCGACTCCACGTCGGGCGGCACCGTGTCTGGTACGAGCTCTGCCCTCAAATCGCTCGAAACGACCTTCCACCAGGATCTGAACGGTGACGGACAGATCGGTTCCAGCACGTCCACACCGACGTCTCCGACATCGCCCACTGCTGGCACGGTGATCGAGTCCGCTGGAGCGACACGTCTCGTTGAGGGTGGCGACAAGTTCTACCTCAACGGCAGCACCGGGACGGGCCCCACGCTGAAGCAAGGCGGCGTGGATTTCATCGATGGGTCAGATCACACCTGGGCTCCCATTGCCGCGGAAAAGACCACCACGGGCTATCAGGTCGTCTGGAAGGAAGCGAGCACCGGCCTTTATACGGCGTGGAACACCGACAGCAACGGCAACTACGTTTCGCACGTAAGCAGCCTGACCGGTTCCACGTCGGGCGGCACCGTGTCGGGTACGAACTCCGGCCTTAAATCGCTCGAGACGAGCTTCCATCAGGATCTCAACGGCGATGGGCAGGTCGGTACGTCGAGCGTTGCAACGTCGTCCACGAGCACCACTTCCCTCGCTGCGACTTCGAGCTCGACAAGCAGCAACGTACAGACGAGCACGTCAGGAAATGACGCCTTCGTTGGCACCACCAAGGCCGACACGTTCTCGTTTGCTGCGAATTTCGGCAGCGATGTCATCAAGGACTTCACTGCCAGCGGACCTGCTCACGACACGATCCAGTTCAGCAAGAGCGTGTTCGACAGCTTTGCGAGTGTTCTTTCCCATGCGACCCAATCGGGTCAGGACGTCGTCATCGCGACGGGGGGCGACACGCTCACGCTGAAGAACATGAAGGTCGGATCGTTGACCAACGAGGACTTCCACTTCGCGTAAGGTATGGGCATCCACACCGAGTAGTACTCAACAACGGCCTTGGGGATCTCTTGCGGATCTTCCGACAAAGGCATGGTTTAAGGGCGGCTACCATGATTGACTTTGGACGGCGGGGGGTATTCCCCCCGCCCGCGAATCTCGTACGGATTCCACTTCTTCACATATCAGAGCTCTGGGCGGCTGGACGGCAGTGGGCGGAAGACGCCGAATTTGGGACACCGCAACTGATTGGCTGGGCAAAGCGTCCGATCGAAGCCCTGCGGCAACGGATATTCGCTGGTCGACCCCGGCCGGTGAATCACTATGACGAGTCGCAGTCAGAGATGTCGGCATTCCTGCGGTCTTGCCGCCGGATTTTCTGGGCTCTCGCCGCCTTCAGCGGCATGAGCAATCTCCTTATGCTCACCGGCTCGTTCTTCATGCTGCAAGTCTATGATCGGGTGCTGCCCGGACGCAGCATACCGACGCTAATCGCCTTGATGGTTCTGGCCACGGTTCTTTACCTGTTCCAGGGCGGGCTCGATCTCGTCAGGAGCAGGATCAGCTCCCGGGTCGGCCGGTATTTCGATGAAAAGCTCAGCATTCGCATATTCGACTCGCTTGTTCGCTTGCCTTTGAAGACCAGAGCGGATGGCGATGGTTTGCAGCCGGTGCGGGATCTCGATCAGGTCCGCAGCTTCCTGTCGAGTGGAGGGCCGACTGCGCTCTTCGATCTCCCCTGGATGCCGATCTATCTCGGCATCTGCTTCCTGTTTCACTTCTGGATTGGCGTGACTGCGCTGGCCGGCGCGCTGGTCTTAGTCGGCATTACGATCCTTACGGAAACGCGCACGCGAGGGCCGGCAAAGGCAACCTCCCGTCTCGCCGTCTCGCGGACCGCACTGGCGCTCGAAGGGCGGCGAAATGCCGAGGTCCTGCAGGCCATGGGCATGCGGCAACAGGCGGGCTTACGTTGGCGGGATGTCAACGCGAAGTACCTCGCGGCCCATGAGCAGGCAAGCGATGTCGCAAACGGACTCGGTGGCGTTTCCAAGATCTTTCGGGCGATCTTGCAATCGCTGGTTCTTGCCGTGGGCGCCGTTCTCGTCATCAACCAGGAATCGACCGCGGGCATCATCATTGCCGGATCGATTCTCACCGCGCGGGCCCTGGCGCCCGTTGAATTGGCCATTGCGAACTGGAAAGGGTTCGTCGCCGCGCGGCAATCGGGGCAACGGCTTGATCGCTTGCTGAAGCTTCTGCCGAGCGAGGAGGAGCGGTTGGAATTGCCTGCGCCTGTTGAAACCCTCACCGCCGAGCACCTTTATATTGGCGCTCCGAACTCGGAGAGGCCCACCATCAGTGAAGTGTCGTTCCAGCTGCGGAGCGGGCAGGCGGTTGGAATCATTGGTCCGAGCGGATCCGGCAAATCGACGTTGGCACGCGCGCTGGTGGGAGTGTGGCCGTGCATTCGAGGCAGGATCCGACTCGACAACGCTTCGCTCGATCACTGGTCTTCGGACGCTCTCGGCAAGCACATCGGTTATCTGCCTCAGGACGTCGAATTGTTCGACGGCAGCATTGCAATGAACATTGCACGGTTCGACCCGCAGGCAACGGCCGCAGCAGTTCTGGAAGCGTCGCATGCCGCGGGCGCGCACGATCTGATCCTCTCGCTTCCAGACGGCTACGGCACGAAGATCGGCGAAGGAGGGTTGGCGCTGTCGGCGGGGCAGCGGCAGCGCATCGGGCTCGCGCGCGCCTTTTACGGCAAGCCGTTCCTGGTCGTACTTGATGAACCCTCTTCCAATCTCGATGCCGAGGGAGAGGACGCCTTGACCGAGGCGATCTTGAACGTGCGCCGTCGGGGAGGAATTGTCGCCGTTGTTGCGCATCGTCCGAAGGCGTTGGAAGGTGTGGACCATGTCTTGTGCCTCGGGGAAGGCAAGATGCAGTCCTTCGGCAAGAGAGAGGAGGTCCTCAAGAGAGTGTTGCAAAATCCCACACCGCTCAAGGTCGTCGCGGAAGCTCAAGGAGGTGGCCGATGAATGGCCAGGTGACGCCGGCGATGCAATCCATCCAGCGTTATATGATCGTGGGTATGATCATGTTTGGTTTGGTAACCTTTGGGGTCGGCGGCTGGGCGACAACCACGCAACTGTCGGGCGCGGTGATCGCCCAAGGCGTGGTCGTGGTGGATTCGAGCGTCAAGAAGGTTCAGCACTCCACTGGTGGGATCGTGGGAGAGTTGCGCGTTCGGGAGGGCGCGCGGGTTAATGCAGGGGATATTTTGATCCGCCTCGACGAGACTCAGACGCTCGCAAATGCCACCATCGTCACGAACAGCCTCGATGAGCTGTTCGCGCGGCAGGCTCGCCTGGAGGCCGAGCGCGATGGCGCCGAGCAGGCCATCTTTCCCAAGGTGTTGCTCGACCGGGCCAAGGAGAGCAACTCGGAGGCGAGCCGTGCGATCACTGCGGAGCGAAAGCTGTTCGATCTGCGTCGTCAGGCGCGGAGCGGCCAAAAAGCGCAGTTGCAGGAGAAAAGCGCGCAGCTGGAAAATGAGATCAAAGGCCTTACGGGGCAGACCGAGGCCAAGCAGAAGGAAGTCGAATTTATCCGGCAGGAACTGGAGGGCGTGCGCAGTCTCTGGCAAAAAAATTTGGTGCCGATCACGCGGCTCAATTCCCTCGAGCGTGATTCCGCTCGCCTCGAAGGCGAGCGCAGCCAGCTGGCAGGAATGATTGCTCAGTCGAAGGGCAAGATTGCCGAAATCGGACTCCAGATCATTCAGATCGACCAGGACCTTCGGACGGAAGTGGGCAAGGATCTGATCGAAACGCGATCGAAGCTCTCCGAGCTGAGCGAGCGCAAGACTGCGGCGGTCGATCAACTGAACCGGGTCGATATCAGGGCACCGCAAACTGGCCGCGTCCACGAGCTGAGCGTGCACACCGTTGGAGGTGTGATATCTCCCGGCGAGCAGATCATGCTGATCGTGCCCGATGCGGACTCGCTTGCGGTTGAGGTCAAGATCGTACCCCGCGATATCGACCAGGTCTATATGGGGCAGACCGCGACAATGCGCTTCGCGGCGTTCAACCAGAAGACCACGCCCGAAATCGACGGAGAGGTCAGCATGGTCTCGGCAGACATTACACAGGATCAGCGTGCCGGCACCAGTTACTACACGGGCCGTGTGCTGCTGAAGCCGGAAGAGCTGGCGAAACTCGGGTCGGCCAAGCTGTTGCCCGGCATGCCGGTCGAGGTCTTCATCAAGACGGCAGGCCGGACCGCGCTATCCTACCTGCTCAAGCCGCTGCACGATCAGGCGGAGCGCGCATTCAAGGAGCGCTGACTCTTCGCGAGAAGATAGCAGCGCTCGACTGCCCGAATTTGGGCCTGGCGCCCGATCCGTGCGCGCCAGCGATGCGACCAGCCGCTGCTGCTGGGCGGCCGGAAAGCATCCGCGGCGGACCGCGGCTGGCCGAAGAGTGCGCCTTACAAGTCGGGGCGGAACTGCGGTCTGGTCTTAAGGCTCGACCGCGGCGTTCTGGTAATGTCGGGCCATCGCAAGAGATGGCGAAACCGATCCACCTCCTGATCAATGGGGATAGATCGCTCGGCTTTCGACGGACGGGTCGTAGCGGATGTCGGTCGTCCGCGGGCGAGACTACGGATCGCTCGAACCACCGTCCGCTCAGCACATCCATTCGCTTAAGCGTACAGGGTCATCGCGGCCAAGAAGACAAGTTCAGCTCCAGGATACGAGTAGCTCATCTGGCAGATGAAACTGTCCCGATCGATTTGGCCCCGGCGAAAATTAGACCAACGCTTCAAATCGTATGAGGCGTTAAATGGTTGCCCCGGCTCTAGACGCGCGAAGCACGTACCGTGGAGCGGCTTTTCAGCGGGACACCCGAGCCGACCAACAGTTTCTGCTGCGTCATTCTCCCCCATTCTTTCGTCGCCAGATTGAGCGCAATCGCGTCTCCTTGCAGTCGGTTGTGCATATTTAATTATTTAATTTATTCTTGCACATTATATTATAACTATCTAAGATTTAATATTATAATTGCGGGTAAATTGTTCTTGCAACGGGGCGGCCCGCGCTCTGAGTTGAACCCGGGCCTCACTTGGCGTTCGCGGGGGATCGTAGATGCAACGTATCTCGGGGCCAATCGTCGCGGCAGCCGTAACTGTCATGATCGCAGGGGTCCAGTGGGCGCGTGCGGCACCGTTGACCGTGCAGACGGCCCAGCGAGCGGCTCTTGCGCATATCGAGCTGGGACGCCCGAGGCTTCCGCCCCTCACTTACACGGTGTTTTGCCTCCGTTATCAGGCCGAATGCCGCCTGCGGCGCTTCTTCCGGGGCGGGCCGATCTGGCTGACCGAGAAGCGATGGGCGGATCTGCGGGAGATCAATCGCGCGGTCAACTTGGCGATAGCGCCAGCTCGCAACGAGCTCGGTCTTGCGGGTGAGACCTGGATCATCAACCCCGCTCGCGGGGATTGCAACGACTACGCGGTGAGCAAGCGCCACGAGTTGCTTCGGCGCGGCTGGCCGGCGCGAGTACTGTTATTGAGCGAGGTCGTTGTCGATTCCGGAGAACATCATTTGGTGCTTCTGGTGCGTACCGAAAGCGGCGATGTCGTCCTCGATAATCTCACGCCGCAGATCGTGCCGTGGTCGCGGACGACCTATCGCTGGGTTCGCGTGCAGAGTCCGGGCCGCGATGGGCTGTGGGCGGCGGTTGGGCGGGAAGGGGCGTGAGCGAGTGGACGATGGGTATTCGTACTGCGCGCCGCTGCCGTGCTCTATAATGGGTCCGCATTAATAGAGTTATAAAATAAATATGAGAAATTTAATATGGGCGCGACCTTTTCGTCATATTAAAAGCGCGAGAATGAAATGGAGTTGCGGGATAAGCTGAAGGCTGAGGAGGTTCGAGAGGCCAGGATTATTCCGCCTTTGAGCAAAGGTGTGGTGACACGCTTCAAGCTCCTCGACCAAACGAGAACTGGAGTGAATCCCGGCCGGCGCCAGCACGCGTCATGGTCTGGTCTTGTGGTATGCGACCTCTATCGTGTTGCTTTTGCTATTTCCAATAATAGGTTTTGGCGTGCCATTTTGGCGGCTTCCTGCCGCCCAGTCACTTCCATTTGGCTGACTTGTGGCGTCTTTCGTCGTAAGCGCCGCATGTCCTCTTTTGATTAGGCCTTCATTTCCGGGGGGCGATTGGGCTGGACGATCGTGTCCACAACGGCGATTTTTGGTGTGGTCTTCTTGGGGTTTGTACTCACCAATTATTCCCGCGCCATCACGCTCGGGATTTTCACGTCTGCCCTGGTGCTCGTCCCCGCACCGTACTTCCTGGGAACCGCTGCGCTGCACCGAACTCTGGCGCTTGGCGGGCTGCTGGCTACGGCAGCCGCGGGTTCGTTCGGATTCCGCCTTGCACCCGGGGTCGCGGTGCATACCAATGCCCTGATCAGGACCGAGTTCTACAATTTGGACGTTCACAGTTATTCGAACGCGTTTCCAAAATCTGCAGTGCGCGGCGGCGCGCTGGCACGGATCGGGGATCGTTATCTTCTCGTGAGCGGAGACGGTCAACTCCATATCTTCTACTGGAAAGCGATCGACCAGATGACGGTCCACACGCTGCCGTACCGGGTACCGATCAACGGCGAGGCGTTTTTCCGCGGCTGCCGGGCGTCCATGCGTGGATGGCTCCAACTGGGTGCCTCAAGAGACCCAGAGCAGGGAGGCCGGACGCGAGATCCTCAATCCCGAATGGTTCCGAACGTATGGCTTACTGGTTCAGGAGGTCGGCGCTAGCGTACGCATTTTCGTTTCGCACGCTTACTGGAATGTCGGTCAGGAATGTTGGACCGAACGCATCTCCGTCCTCGTTACGAACGGTGCGGGGCTACTTCGCGGCGAATCTGCCTCCGGTGGAGAACTCTATATGAGACCTCGCCTTGCCTGCCAGTGCGCGGAGAACACCGCCGCCGCGGGATTCCTTTTGTCGTTTATTTTGGTGGGGGCCGGATGGCCCTTCTAGATCCGGAAACGCTGCTGTTGACCGTAGGATTTCGGCTTTGACGGTGTCGCCTCGGTTCATGCCTATGCGCAGTGACCCGGCAGCCTCGTACGGAAAAACACTGGCCATTAAGATTGCGGATGGACGCGCTACGATGGGCCACCGAAATTCGGAGGGCTTGTACGTCGATCGATCTGGAACGATTTGGTCGACCGAACACGGACCGCAGGGCGGCGATGAACTCAATCGGGTAGTCCAAGGCGCAAATTACGGTTGGCCGTATGCGACATATGGAACGGATTGCGGTTCGTTCTCATGGCCACTGAACAAGCCCGAACTGGACCGGAAAAACTATGAAACTCCCGTGTTTGCATGGGTCCCGTCGATCGCAGTCGCTAATTTAGTTGGCGTGGAGCGTGGATTGTTTTCGGAGTGGGAAGGCGATCTGTTGATCGCCACGCTCAAAGCCATGACGCTGATCGTGCACGCGTGCGGGACGGACAAGTCAAATACCTCGAGGCGATCCCAATCGGGAGTCGCATCCGCGACCTGATCGAGGGCAGTGATGGCAGTCTCGTGCTATGGACGGATGAGCAAAAATTGATCGCGCTTCATCCCAAGAAAGGCGCGACGGGTGAAACCCTTTTCGCGCAGAAGTGTGGCGGTTGCCGTCAGCCGAATTTGATGAGTAGCAATCGGATCGGACCAGATTTACCCGGCATTGTCGGTCGTCAAATTGCGTCGGTCGCGAGCTATCCGGATTACTCATCAAGCTTACGCGGTTTGGGGGGCATATGGACCGAAGATCGCCTTGACGAGTTCCTAAGGCACCAAGCGCGTTCTGTCCTGGAACGAGAATGGATTTCGCCGGTGATGCCAGCGCGACCGAACGCCGAGCCATCCTCAGTTATCTGCGTAAGCTTTGACAAAGGCTTCATAGCGCGTACTTGGCTTTGGAATTTTGTTATCCGTGAGCCGATGCGGGATACCTTTGCCTTCCACGGCTTCTATATCGGGGCCCGGCTTCACTCCGCGACCGGCTAGAACCCCGATCGAAATTGGGCAAAAACCGCTTAACCCGTCCACCTTTTCCGGAAGCTCGCAGAGTCAATCGCCGGACGTCGAGCGCTCGGCGCGCGCGGCATGGCCGCTCGCCTCGTCCTCCGCACCGGCAATTTCGGCTCGGCCTTGCTGTTGAGCTCGGGGTCTTCAATCTGATCACTCAGCGCCGCCGACGCAGCGGTCCAGCCAAGAGGCGTTGGTTGTTGATCTCGCGAAGGAGCAGCATGCGCTTGGTTTGTGCGGCGTTGAGCAGCCCCTCGAACAGGACCAGGACCTCGCGCGCCTGAACGTAGACTTCGGTGGTGATGGCGTGTTGGTCGAAGCCATAGGTCGCAAGCCGCGCGTCGATCTCTGTCGCAGCGATCGGATCACACCGCCAGCTCAACGCATTTTGCAGCGTATGGTACTCGGCCTCCGCCTCGAACTCGGGATCGATCCCGACCAGGTCGATGCGCCGCAGCGCCGCCGCCACCGCCTTTTGGCGATAGGTCTCGAGCAATTTATGCCGCAACATGCGGTAGCGCTGGATGTCCCAGGACAGCTCGGCGACATCGATGGCCAGGAGCCACTCGATGGCGGATTGCGGCGCAAGGTCGGCAAAGATCGCCTGCCGGAGTGCCTGGTAGTGTTCGAGCTGTTCGCCCGGCAGCAGCAGGGGCGGCGGTGCCAAGACCTCCAACTCGACCGGGAGTGCCGTGGTGGTGAGCTCGCGCGCCGTTTGGACGAGGCCGTTCATCGGACTGAGGCCTCCGATCCAAGGTTGACCGGAAACGGCGCGGTGTCGATCGCGGTGTCGGCCGGACCGTGGACGGGACTCGCCGCCCACAGCTCCTGCGCGACCGGCAACGGCCCGATCTGCAGGTTGGCCCACCAAGCCCGCTCGTTGCCGTGTCGATGCAGCTCCTCGTGATGGGCGCGGCACAATGGCACGGTAAATTCGTCACCGACTTTGCGGCCGAGTGCTCTGGGTTGGGCGAATTTTAGGTGATGGGCATCGCACGGGGTTTGCTGGCACACCAAGCAGGGCTGCGCCCGGACAGCAGGTGCGCCTTGCTGCGCTTGCGGGGCGGCTTGGGATGGACGAGCCCGGACTCGGGGAGAGCTGGCTGCAACGCGGCCGCGGTGCCTGCAGCAGGACCGGGTGCCGCTGGCGAGCTTGGGTCGCAATCCAAGGCGGCCGCTTGGTCGGCGGCTGCGAGACCTGCGTCGTCCTTTAGCTTGGCCTGATAGGCGGTCTCGACGAGCTTGGCGTCCGGCTCCAAAAGGGTGTTCTTGCGCGGCAGGCTGGCCTTGGCCCAGGCGAGCAGGTCCGCGCTCTCGGTCAGGGATGCGAGCTGGCGCAAGAGCTGGTCGCGGAGCTCGGCGGAGTCTGGCGGCGCCAGCACCGGTGCGCGGTTGACAATCTCCCGGGCGGGCTTGGCTGTCGCCCCTTGAGCTACTCGCGGCCCTGCCACCGGCGAGAGGGCATCGGGAGCGTCCAGATCATCCTCGCCGGCAATCCCGACCAGCGCGAACAGGGCATAGCGTCGGGCGTAGGTGAGCGCCGCGCCCATGCGATGCGGCGCCTCGATGTCCCTTGAGGCGCAGACCGGCCAGTCCGAGGAGATCCACTCGCCGGAGGAATGGGCGAGCAGGGTGGTGAGGTGAATGTGCCGGTGCTGGCCTCTACCCGGGTGCTCTGGATGGTGGCGATCTCCTGCTGGCTCAAGGTCTTGCGCACGATGTCGAGGCCGCTCGCCAGCGAGGCGTAACGAAAGGTGTGGTCGTCATCGCGCAGGAACGGCGAGCGGATCTGCGCGGTCAGGGTCTTTTCCGGGTTGGTCAGTTCGGCTTGCGCGCGGGCCAGCGCCGCCGCGATCGCCCCGATATGCTCACTGGCCTGGTGCATGGACGCGCTCCATCTCAACCGGATCAAAGCTGATCGCGCCGGCTTTGGAGCGTTTGGCGCGAAGTCCGTGGCCAAATGCTTCCTTGGCATCCTCAGGCAGCAACTTCTTCAGCTCGGTCTTGGCCAGTTCGTGCTCGGCATGGGCCTCGCGGGTGCGCAGATAGGTCGCCGCGCATGCGGCCCACAGATTGGACGCGGTCATGTCGACGACGTTGACGGCGGCGAGCCGCGGACGTGGGGTCTCGATCCCAAACAGCAGCGGCGGCTCGCCGCTCTGCACGCAGCGCCAGAACTTCTTTTCTGCCGTGAGTAGCAGGTGCTGGTAGAGCGGATCGGCGTGGAGGGTGAGCTCGACCCATTTGCCGCCGCCGGTGATGATCGACAGCACGGCGGAGCGCGCTGCGATCACCCACATGTTGTGCTGCAGCTGCGCCATGTGCTTGTCGGCCGCGGTCTCCTCGGTGAAGGCCCAGGGCAGCATGAACTTGGCCTCGAACACCGCGCCGGTTTCTGCGACAATGCCATCGAGGGTGGCCGCCATCCAGTGGTGGACCGGATGCCGCACCCGTTTCTGAATGTCGGTAATGGTCATACCCGACGCGCGCTGGTACCAGCTGCGGTTGAGGTCTTCGGTGACGCTGCCGAGCTGGACGATCAGGTTGTGCGCAAAATCTTGCGGCGCGATCTCGCCGCGTTTTTCCTGCCACAGCCGCGTGAGATCCTCCTGATCATGGCCCATGATGATGCGCGCGTCCGAGCCGCCGACAAAGGCGCGCCGGTCAATGGGGTCGAACTTGACGATGCGATGTGGCGCCTCGGCGCCGCCGGTTGCAATCGGGATCACCGGTCTCCTTGGTTTGGCAAACGCGGCTTGCCGCCGCACCACCAAAAGCCCCGCACCAGCGAGGAGAGAGACCGGGGCCAACGGCAAAGGCCCGGTTGCCATTATTAACGCTCCTTTGGCGCGGGAATGCCAGTCCTTTTCTGCAGCAATTTTGCTGTTTTTTAGCCCGAAAACCTTGATGAACTAAGATGTTGGAGTGATGCTTCCGAGTGCCGCAACCAGCCTCGGACAACGAGCTCGGAGATGGCGTCAATTCGACAAATCAAAGCCAATCGCGCCAACGCCAGGCGCAGCACCGGCCCGAATACGGCGGGTGGAAAGGCAAGGTCCAGCGGCAATGCCCTCCGTCACGGATTGGCGCGTCCCCGCGACCGCGCTGACCCGGATATCGCGCGTCTGGTCAGCGCCATCATTTCCGGACTTCGGCATGGTGGCATATCCGACTTGGTGGTGGACCTCGCGCGGGCCAAGCTCGAACTGGTGCGCATCCGCGCCGCCCGTCAGCGGATGTTGGCGGCGCTGCTGGACTGCCCAGTCCCGGCGGATGTTAAGCGCGTCACGGGCCTTGACCGCTATGAGCGCGCCGCTCTGGTCAGGCAGACGCGGGCGCTTCGGTCCTCAATCGCGCGGGGCTGATGCGCGGCGAGCAAATTGGCTTCGTTCCGGAATTCTTTGGTGAATGGCCGGAGCGGAGCTACATCGTCAATTCAGAATGGTGATCGATTCAATATGGTAATCGGGGCGCCGGCCTAATGCGCGGTTAAGGAAGAACCCATAGCCTGTTTCCGTCGTTGACCTGTACGCCACCCGAAGGTGAGGTGGTTTAGGACCTGGGCCGGATCACATGAGAGACCTAAGGGAAAGATTGGACAAGCTCCGCGCCGATGCCGCAGATCTCGCCCTGATGAGCAGACGGGCGATCGACCCGGAAAAGCGTGAACTGTTTGGACGCTTGGCGGATGAGCTTGCCATAGAGGCGCTTGAGCTTGAGCAGGTGGTCAAAAGGTAAAGCAAGAACTCAGGTTCCGACCACCCGGACAAAATCGTAATTCTTAAGGGGCATTCTGAGCGGGGCTAACGCCTTCCTGATCGCGCAGGCTCGCTCGATCGCGGGACGCTCCGCAATGCTCGGCGATCCCCACCTACCGCACGGCCCCGGCCCCAAGATTCCCAGAAACCCCTTGGCCGGGATCCCCTTTGTCCTGGCTACGATAGCCCTCTAGCGAACACCCTCAAGTTCGGCTCGGAGCCGCCCCGCAGCGGTACTTCCCTGCGCAAGGCAAACAAATTCCCTGTTCGCCAGCGAAGATTTCCCTGTTAGACGTGGGCGCAGGGCAGGTTCACGGTTGGGATTTGCTTCGCGAATCTAAGGCCTTGCCGCAGCTTGGAAGGGGGGTAGCGGCCCTGCGCCCGGCGCGCTATCCCTGTAAACTTCCCTGTTCGCAGGGAATAGATAGGCGCCCGCCCTTCGTCCGGAAGGGCATTGAACCCGAACCGTTGAAAAGTTGGTTTTGACCGACCGAGCCCACAGCGTTGACGATCAGGCGTGGCCGTCTACGTCCCGGGCTTCCGTTCCTTGAGGCCAATGAGCAAGTAGGCCGCGACTTATCAAAGGGCCCGCTCGCAGCTCCGGCGCGGAGCACGGCCTGGACCGCGTATGTTCGAAAACGCTTTGTGCGGAGCCGAAGCCAGTGCCATTCTCCCAGATTCAAACGACCGCGGGTCCGGCTCCGGTTGCATTGTTCGCAGTTGCAAATCACCTGGTGGCTTCCGATGCCCTTAGATCCCAGAATGCCCGATCGCCGAGCCGATCGATGGGTCGCGCTCATCCGAGAGTTTCTGCGAGTTCTTGCAGTTCGCAAAAAAGAACAATTTGACCGAAGAGTCTCGATCGGAGACCTTCTCACCGAGCGCGACGATAACGCCGCAGCGTATGGCTTCGGCGAGGGCACCACGATGTACGACAACGTGCTCGTTCTGGGGTCTGTCAAGGTCGGACGAAATACCTGGATTGGACCAGGATGTATCCTGGATGGCTCGGGTGGAGTTTTGCGGATAGGGGACTGGTGCTCCATCTCCGCTGGCGTCCAGATCTACACACATAACACCGTAAATCGTTCAACTTCGCTCGGCAGGGACCCGATCGATTACGCACCCACCTGGATCGGCAATGGAGTATATGTGGGCCCTAATTCCGTGATCCAAATGGGTGTAACGATCGGCGATCGCGCGATCATAGGTGCAAATTCACTGGTCAACAGGGATATTCCTACAGGTGCCAAGGCGTTTGGCTGTCCTGCGCGCCTTCAGCAGCCCTCAACGTCGAAATAAATGCAATCCGCGGCCGGCCCAAGTTTCCATTTTCGCCGCAACTCCGGTCGCCGCCGATTTAATGGCAAGTATCATCGGGCAAGCTGAGGAATAAATTACTGCATTAGCAAATTTAAGTTGCTCTTCCGCTAATTTGACGTACCATTTAATTGAGGGCTGGCTGTTGCAGGATGATCCCCATGACCCATCTTGATACCGACGGCGAAGATCGTCGTGAGTTCTTGAAGAGCTGCGGAAAATTTGCCGCCGTCACCCCTCCTGCCATGACGCTGTTGCTGTCCACCTCTCTTACGTCAACCGCGATAGCCAGTTCAGGCGGTCATATTGTTCATGGCAACAATGGCTACGGCAACGGCGGCGGTGACGGCAGTCCGAACAATAAAGAGGATCGCGATCGCTAGATGTTGCTGTGGACGGCCGCGCCGTTGCGGTGTGTACGGCGTCGGCGCCGCGCCGTGCTCAACCGGTCCGGCGGCGCTTTTGGCTCGATGAGCGGTTGATCAACAGATCGTTTAGCTTCTTGCCGGCTCGAAGCTGCGCTTTCAGCCATCGGGGTTGCTTGCCGCGACCGGACCAGGTCTCGGATGGGTTTTTCGGATTTTGATACTTCGGCAGCACTGGCGGGTAGGGGCGGCGCGCACGTTCCCCGTTGGGGGCTCCGGCAGTTCCCTCGATCCTGCGGAGCCGCTCTTCGAGCTTGGCCTTTTCCGCAATCATTCTCCGACTTAGAACAGTCGTCACTTCATCGTAAAGCCGCCACAGCTCGGCTGTGGTCGCAGGTGCCCACTCGTCGTTCCCCATGGAAGCCGTCCCCACTACTTCCGATTTGAAATAGGAGGGGGGCTTATCAGGTCGAAGCCCCGTCGGGCAAGCCTGATCGGCCCGCGCACAGAACTCTAGTGTGCAGTGCGGTACTTTTTGGGGCTACCAGCCGGGCCTGTGCCTTCGACCGGCCGGTCGCCTCCCAGCCGGTCTCCGCCGGCGGACCCTTCGCGTCGGGCCGAGCAAGCGCTGCTCGGCCATCGACACGCGACTTCGTAAATTCTGCAATTCGGTGAATTGAACGATCAGAGATTCATGCGTTTGCCGCAAAACAGCCGAAGAATACATATGACCACCTACTCATTACCAGCGATGACCCGTGACCGCAGATTGAAGTTTGCCGGGTTAGCGAAAATGTCGCCCGAACTTTGCTGACCAGGTTTTCATCGGTGCTTCTGCCGAAGCAGGGCCGTTATCGTTCGAGACGTCTGATTAATTTCCACTCCTCATATTGATGTTGGATGAATAGTATTACTTTTTGAGCCTCCTTCTTCATGTTATGGGGCGAGGCTTTTCAGCTGCCTCGCTCCGGTCAAGTTTGTCGAATGTTAGATTTGAATCATCAATGTGACTATATATCGTTCGTAATAAGTGGTCGGTGATGAGCCTGATGGCGGTTAACCAATCCTGACAAGGCAGCCACATACTGGACCGCCAGATCTGCGGGAGAGTTTTGCAGATCATAGCCAGCCGAGAAGGCGCTGTTTGTAGATGAATTGGCTGCTTCGGATTTTCCATGGAGGACCGGAATCCTACGGTGCTGCACGCATTCTCAAAGCGAGTTACAGTGGTGTGGCCATCATGCGTTGCCGCGCGCCGTGACCAATTGACAGTGCGGCGTTTTGGCAGAACGGATGGTTGTGCTTCCCGCGCGTCTTGAGGTGAATGCAGGAATAAAAACTGCCGCGCGGGGTATCAGGAATAGGCAGGGGAAGCATGCGCCGCATCAGAGTCGTCATCGCGGATCGGCACCCGATCGTCTTGCAGGGGATCAGCAGCGTCCTTGCGGCGCAGCGTGATTTTGCGATCGTGGCCGCCTGCGGCGATACTGCAAGCTGCATTGGGGCCATCCGACTTCTGGTGCCCGACATTGCACTGGTCGATATTGCAATGCCCAGTATCAGTCGACCGGACATTCTGGCTATCGCAAACACCGCTGGCCAAGGTACCCGCGTCATTTTCTTCGCTGAAAAGGCCGGCGATCAAAGGTTGCAGACGCTGGCCGCGGGCCGCGCCTGCCTCGTCCTCACGAGGGATGCTGAGCCGGAGATGCTGGTCGCGACCCTGAGGAAGGTTGCGGAACGCCAGGGACCGGCATCGCGGTCGCCGTGCACAGGTGGCGAGGTCCGTGGGGAGTCTCACACCGGTGAGGAAAAGGCTCCGACGCAGCTGACCGACCGGGAGCGGCAGATCATGAGACTTGTATCGGAAGGGCTGTCGAACAAGGAGATTGGGCGTTTCTTAAGCATTACCGATGGTACGATCAAAGTCCACCTTCACCACATCTTCCAGAAGCTCGATATCAGCAATCGAACAGTTCTCGCAGCATTTGCCATTTCGCAAAACGGGCAACGTGCGGCCGCATGTGAACTCGCCTCTTCCGGCCTACTACAGCAGGATTCGGCGGTTCGAAACGACGAGGACGTCAAGCGAAGCAATGTCCTTCCGGAACGTACGCGTTAGCTGGACATCGCATCATGCTGAGCGGTGAGCATCGGTTGCGGCGCGCAGATGCTCGGCCATGTTGCGGCAGGCTGCTTCGGCCTCAGCCAATGTTCGGAAGGGCGACCCGCTGATCTTGATCGCGCCGTTGTTCTCGTAGAGTGGCCGCCAACTCGCCAGGTACCCGGAGCGTCCGTGAAAGCCCGGACCGGTAGGGCTCTCCAGGCTGATCACAAACGAGAAGCCATCGCCGCTCGCGCTCCAGATCTCCATGTTTTCGATGGGCCGGTGAAATTGCAGTGGCATGGAAATCATCCGTCGTGCGCTGCCCTTAACCAAGCTAATCAGATATATGAATATTAAATATTAATTTGACACCCCCGATTGGGGCTCCGGCGCCGGGGCTAGCAAGCTCGAGGCATGGAAATGCTGGCAATCTGCCGGTGGTGCACGCTTCGCAATCTCCATCTTTCAAACAAAGTTTCCGTTGAAAGTCTATTTAATATATAATACAAATGAAGCAAATTTAAATCAAGGGGAGCGCATGGTGACCCAAGCTAGCAATGAAGATGACGACCGGCGGGCGTTCCTGAAAACCTGCGGAAGATTCGCGGCCGTGACACCCCCCGTCATGACGCTGCTGCTGTCGACCTCGCTGACCTCGACAGCCATCGCACGTTCAGGCGGACAGAACGGAGCAACGCATGGCGATGACAGAGACCAGTCATTCTTCGACAACGATCGTCCGTCCTCTGCAGCGTCGGGGTCCTCTGGCAGCGGGTCACCTGGAGGCGGTGGCGGACCGGAGGGGCGCCGTGGTGGGCCATCTGCTGCTGGAGGGCCGCCATCCGGCGGTGGCGGCGGATCCGGCGGAGCGGCAGGTGGCAAAGGACCTTTCGCGACGGGAGGGAACTCCGGAAATCCGACCGCATATGGAGGGGTCGATTGTGCAGATGAAGAGGACGACGAGCGGAGGCACAAGCCCGAGTGCGAGCGAGCCGCCACTCGACTTTCGAGCGCAACCCGCTCCGAGCATTAACAACGGCTCGACCCGCTGTTATCGCAGGCTGAGCAGCCAGGCCCAATGGAGCGTGCCGCGCGCCTGGGCACATGAGTACTTTTTTAACGCGCCGCCACATCGTTATCGGCAACGCAGCATGCCAAATTAGTCGCGTTTTCCTGTGATTGCATTTTTTGCCCACCGTCAAAGCTGGCGGAATTCTCGCGGACATATTGCTAGGAGACCTCACATGAAAATCTGCGCTCGAGTGGACAACCCCGGTGCTGTTCTTCGCCAGCGTCTCGAAGCGCTTGCCGCCCAACTCGCAGAACTTGAGAGTCTCAGGGACCGGGTGGATCGAGAAGAGAACCATCAGCGCGAGCTACGCCGGTCCGGCTATCTCAGACGAGCGAGTTCAGAGTGCAACCGAGCGGTCGCTGCAAGGTCGCAGATGTAAAGCTCCTGCCTGTTCCGCCTGGTCGAGCGGTTCATCTGCAGCAGCATCCAGTTACGCCGAGAATAGGAGCGCTGGTTTCCTGGTGCAATACGTGCCGGGAGCGGGGAGTCTTCAATTCATTTACTAGTTTCGCTTGGAAGGATGAAAGCTCGTGAATGATGCCAAAATGAAGTCGAAACGCAGGCCGCTTCCGTGAATGAGAACGTGAACGGAGCCAAGCCAAAGTTCGTTTTGAGTTTCCAGGAACTCCTCCGTGGCTTCGCCGCACCGACCAAGAAAAATATCGCGAGCATGAAAGCAATTTCCGAGGAGATCAGCGATGTTCTCCGCGAAGCCTGCTCTATGAACGCCAGGGGTGCTGTCGATTACGGCGCCAAGGTCATCGAGATTTCCAAAGACAATACCAGCGCCACCTGGAGTTTTTCCCGGCTCGTTGAGACCAGACCGCTGCTGGATATTGTGCGTCTTTCAACCGCCCGAAGCAGCGAGGCTTTCGAAGTCGTCTCCGCACAGAATCGGGAGCTTTGGGAGCTCGCGCAGAAAGTAGCGATCGAGACGACCGAGCCGTCAAAACCAGCTTCAACCGGCTATTGCACAAGACCGCCTGAACCGAGGCTACCTGCCGCGCGCGCGCATCGGCTGGAGGGCGTCTCCGCCAGGACGGACGCTCGGTCCAGTTGATGGCGGGCCAGCGTGCCTAGAGTCCGCAACAGATTGCAGGAAATCAAGATGGGGTGTGGTGATGATCAAGTGCCCGAAAACGGGTGACGCCATTTCGACGGGTATCGAGACCGATCGCGAAGGTTTCGCTGCAGCGCTGTATTCTTCTCGCGCGTCTATTGCCCGGGTCTGTGCGGCTACTCACGAATGGCTCGCGCGAGAGGCCTGCTTCTACGAGCCTGCCCTGGATAGTCGGTTGCCCGGCGGCTGGCGGGCGTCTCGTGAAGGCGCGGCGTGAAGAAGCCCTGCTCCGCCACGCGAGACGATCCGATCGATCCTGCGGCTCATCACCTTGTAGCACTCGCATGCCACGGCTTCGAGCCGCGGCCGGTCAATCTCGAGCTGACCGCGGCGGTTGGATTTCAACGCTCTTGACGCGCGCAACGCCCTCACAACATGCGTGACGGTGGTGCGCCGGACGCCCAGTAGCTCCGACATAGTCTCCTGCGTCAAAGGGAGGGGATTGCTGCCATTCGCCCGGTCGTGAATTTGAAGCAGCCAGCAGGCCATCCGGGCTTCGACGGAATGTAGTGCATTGCAAGCCGCGACGTGCTGAACCTGCGTCAGCAGCGATCTCGTGAAAATCTGCACCATGGATGCGATCGCGGGGCTGCGACCCAGAGCTGACAAAAATTGCGCCGCCGGAATCTGCAGCACGGGCCCTGGTACGCGGACCACCACCGTCACGGGTGAGTGGGATGTGCCAAGCGCCGAGGTCAGGCCGATCGCACCTTCATGACCGATCACCGCTACGGCGACAGTCTGGCCGTTCGGCAAGTCCACGATAAACGTAACCGCACCACCACAGGGGAAGAGAAGGTGGTCGATCCGATCACCCGATCGGATCGGTACGGCGTCGCGTCCGAGCATGATTTTCCTCAGGTGAGGCGCAAGCAAAGCAAAATCCGCCGGCGGCAACGCTGCTAACAATCGATTACCAACTCTGGTCGTGTGGTCCATCATGGGATTCGTCCCCCACGGATGTCCGGCGCTAGGCCTCGTGCCGGCTGGTGCCCAGCTGTTTGCACAACTCAACAGGGGTCCAACCGGTCACGGCGGATATGGTTCCCATTGTGGAGTGAACCGCCCCGGGTTTGCCGGAGGCCATTTGGTTTAAGTTATGCCGCCATGGCGGGTTGTTCCAGCATTGCGTAGTAGCGTTGCTCGGCTTCGGCAGGCGGGATGTTGCCGATGGGCTCGAGGAGCCGTCGGTTGTTGAACCAATCCACCCATTCCAGGGTCGCGAACTCGACGGCCTCGAAGCTTCGCCATGGCCCGCGCCGATGGATCACCTCGGCCTTGTAAAGAGGAATCTCCGACACTGCCGACAGAGGGCTCCACGCCTGCTTCAGCCAGGCGTTCGGTGTATTTGATCGAGACGTATTGGCTGCCCCTTTCGCTATGGTGCACGAGCCCGCCACGATGGATCGGCCGTCGATCATGCAGTGCCTGCTCCAGCGCGTCGAGCACGAAGCCCGCATGCGCTGTGCGCGAGGCCCGCCAGCCCACGATCCTGCGGGCATAGGCGTCGATGACGAAGGCGACAGACAAAGCCGCTCCAGGTCGCGACATAGGTGAAGTCGGAGAGCCAAAGAACGTTCGGCCTTGGCGCCCTGAACTGGCGGTTGACGTGATCCAGCGGGCATGGCGCGGCCTTGTCGCTGATCGTGGTCTTGACCGGTTTGCCGCGGATAACCCCTTGCAACCCATGTCCCGCGTCACTCGCGACACGTGCAACGGGCAACATCGAAGCCTTCGCGCTTGAGCTGCCGCCAGACCTTGCGCACGCCATAGACCCGGAAGTTCTCATCGAACACGCGCGCGAACCGCGATCTTCAGCGCGGCATCCTGCCTGGCGCGGGCCGACCGCGTGGCCGGATCGCGCCGCTTGGCAACATGGGCGTGGTAGGTCGAGGGGGCGATCGGCAACACCTTGCAGATCGGCTCGACCCCATGCGCCCCACGATGATCGTCAATGAAGGCGATCATGGCTTGGACCGGCGGTCGAGCTCCGCCATCGCAAAATAAGCGCTCGCCTTGCGCAGGATCTCGTTGGCCTGTCGAAGCTCGCGGTTCTCCCGTTCCAGGGCCTTCAGCTTCTCGGCCGTGTCGGTCGGAACGCCGGCCCGCTGCCCACTGTCGATCTCCGCCTTCTTGACCCAGTCATGCAGCGTCTGCGGCGTACAGCCGATCTTGGCCGCAATCGATGTCACCGCCGCCCAGCGCGAAGGGTGCTCGCCGGCGTGATCTAGAACCATCCGAACCGCGCGGGCCCGGACCTCGGCTGAAAACTTGTTCGTCGTCTTGCTTGTCATGGCTCCATCCTCTCAGGAGTTGGAGCCTCCGGCAAACCCGGGGCGGTTCATCGCCGCTAGAAGAGCACCTCCGATTAAGGACTAGCCCGAAGAGGCTTTCCGCCTCTTAGTATGCATCGCGTTGGAGTCGCGCACACGGCGAGCCAAGCAAGCGGGTCTCAACGATCTCGGCACAGGCGCTGCCGCCATCTGTTAGTAAATGGACGCGAAAGGACTGACGTTACTGGGATACTATCCCGCGAATCAGCCTTTTCTTCGAAAAGAATGAGAAAACTCGACTGCCGGTATCCTGTATCGTTTTTCAGGAGACGAAGAGGCGCACTCATGCGGGTAGAGCATGTCGCAGGGATCTGATTTCATCCGACGCATAGACCTCGTTACACTGCGGTTGTTCGTTGCAGTCTGCGAAGAAGGCAATTTCCCAATTCTCGGCGGGGCCTCAGGACACTAACCTTCGATGCACCGCGCGGGCGGATTCGCTTTAGTCATGGCAGGATGCTGAGTCGTCAGGTGATCCACGGCCAACGCCATAGGGGGCCAATAGCAGCCATCACGTCAGCACGAGCGGCATTCTCACCAGACCCAACCAATTGCTGTCGTGGCGGAGCGCCCGCACTCGTCGCTGAAATACTTGACCCCGCGTCAAGACATTTTCAGAATTTGCTGAACACGACATTCGTGCGAACAGCGGCACTGCTGTGGCCGGTGTTTGACGCCGTACGCCAGAGCTAACGGACGGCGATGCCTGCGCGGTCGATCATCCGCTTGTAACTTGCGGTCTCCTTGACGATGAACGGGACCAGACACCTAGTGGCCTCCTTGAGCTCGTACTCTATTGCGGTTCGATTCCGGCTGCTTTGATAATTCGTCCCCACTTGCCGATCTCAGACCTCAAGAATGCCTCGAGCGCCTCCGGCGTTGCGCGCTCGGGCTCGACCGGAGCCATGCTGAGCTCGGCAAAGCGGCTGATCAGGGCCGGATTCTTCAGCGCCGTCTGGAGCGAGCCCACCAGATGGTCGACGACCGGCTTCGGCGTGCCACGCGGCGCGTAGAGGCCATACCAGGTCGTCACGTCGAATTCGGGAACGCCGGCTTCAGCCGAGGTCGGCACGTCCGGCAGCGTCGCGACACGCGCTTTGCTGGTGATCGCGTAGCCCTTGATCGTGTTTGACTGGATATAGGGCGTCGGTCCGGTCGCGGGATCGCAATAGACGTCGATATGACCCGCGATGACGTCGTTCAGCGCCGGGCCGCCGCCTTTGTAGTAGATCGGCGTGAGTTTCGTGTCGGTGGTGCTCATGAACATCAGGCCGCAGAGCTGCGAGGCGGAGCCAAGACCGACATTGCCGAAGGTCATCTTGTCTCCCTCGCTGCGGATGCGCGTGATCATCTCGGCCAAATCCTTGGCCGGAAAACTCGGCCGGGCCACCAGGATCATTGGCACGTCTGTGACGAGCCCGATCATGGCGAAATCGCCGACGGGGTCGAACGGCAGCTTTGCGTAGAGCGCGGGCGCGGTGGCTTGCCCAACATGCATCAGGAGCAGCGTATAGCCGTCGGGCGCGGCCTTGGCGACGCGGTTGGTGCCGAGCGTGCCGCCGGCGCCGACGACATTCTCGATGACGATGGACTGCTTCAGCGTCGGGCTCATGGCGTTGCTGAGAATCCGTGCGATGACGTCACCGGGGCCGCCGGCGGAGAAGGGCACGATCATCGTGACCGGACGCGCGGGATAGTCGTCCGCGATCACGGAGCCGGAGGGGCAGAGCAGGAAAAACAGGATCAGCGATCGTACGAGATACGTCATCGAACACTCCCTGGCGGCATTATTTTAGTCGTCGGAAGGCGCCGCCTCCTTGGCCGCCGACGATTTTTCGATCATGTCGAGCGCGGCCACTGCGGCTGCATTGATGTGGTCGACGCAGCAGCGCTCGGCTAGATCCGCATCGCCGCTCTGGATCGCACGCCAGATCGCGGTGACCTCGCGCAGGCTCTTGTTGATTCGCTTCGGCTGCGACATCGACGTGATGCGCAACAGCTGAATGCGATCGTGCAAGGGCCGCAGCATGCGTTCGATGAAGGCATTGCGGCAGCCGCCGATCAGCGCGCCGTAGAAGTCGGTCTTGGCTTCGAGGCAGCCGACGAGGTCTTGCTTCGCTGCGGCCGCCTTCAGCCGTGTCAGGGCGTCGCCTATCCGGCGCACGACTTCCGGGTCGTGCAGCCTGGCACATTCACGGCCGGCGAATCCTTCGAGAACGGCTCGTGCCGTATAGAGCTGCCGGGCCTCCTCCAGGCTGATGGTGGAGACCAAGGGGCCGCGGTGGGGGACCGTCGTCACCAGCCCGTCGGCCTCCAGCGCCCGCAGCGCTTCACGGATCGAGGGGCGGCTGACGCCCATCATCTCGCAGAGCTCGCGTTCGACCAGCCGCTGGCCCGGCTTCAGGTTGCCCGACATGATCGCCTCGCGCAGCTTCTGCGCGACGATCGCGCGGACGGTCGGGACGTCCTCGACGCGGAGTGTCGACTGCAATTCGCTACGTCTATCCATGTCCGAATCCTGTTCGGGAAAAGTCAGTACCGGTTTACAGGCAGAATCATCATTTCGGCAATTTGAACGTGGGCGGGCTGGTCAAGGGCGAAGACGATCGAGCGGGCAATGTCGGTCGGCTCGAGCGCCAGCTTGAACTGGTCGAAATAGTCCTTTTCCTTCTGCCGATCGCCGCGGTAGCGGGTCAGGATGATGTTGGTCCGGGTGAGGCCGGGCTGCAGCTCGGTCACCCGGATCGCGGTTTCCGCCAGTTCGCCCCGCAGGGTCTCGGTGAACATGTGCACGCCCGCCTTGCTGGTGCTGTAGGCGGCCATGTCAGGCACGATCCGGACCGCGTTGATCGAGCTGATGTTGACGATATGACCGGAATTGCGTTTGACCATGCCAGGGAGGATCGCGCGCGTGACGCGCATCAGGCCGATCAGATTGGTCTGGATGATATTGGACCAGTCGTCCGCGGAGCCGGCATCGAAGCGCGTCCGGCCGCCGATATCGTGGCCGGCGTTGTTGATGAGGACGTCGACCGGTTTGAAATGACCGGGAATGGCATCCGGCAGGCCATCCACGGCCTTTGCATCGCTGATGTCGAGCTGGATCGGAAACACCGCGTCACCGACCGTCGCTGCCAGCTCCGCAAGTGCCGTTGCATCGCGGTCGACCAGCACCATTCGACGGCCGCTTTCCAGCAGCGCCTTGGTGATGGCGCGTCCCATGCCGCCGGCGGCGCCCGTCAGCACGACGGTCTGGCCCAATTGTTCAGTCATCGCAACACTCCCATTCCGATGCCCTCATGCGACCGACCAGCCGCCGTCGATCGGCAGGCTGGCTCCGGTGATGTCGTTTGCGGCGGGTCCGCAGAGAAAGACGACCATGGCGGCGACGGCATTCATCTCGATGAAGCGCTGCGTCGGCTGGCGTTCGCCGAGATATTCGCGCGTCATGTCCTCGACCGGACGGCCGCTATCCGCCGCCGAAGTGGCAATCTTGTCGAGGATGGCGGGCGTCGGCAGCGTGCCGGGGCAGAGCGTATTGCAGGTGATGCCGCGGCGCGCCGTCTCAATGGCGACGGCGCGGGTGATGCCCAGGATGGCCGTCTTGGTGGTGACGTAGTCGATGCGGTCCTCGATCGCGCGGCTCGAATAGATCGAGCCCATGTTGATGATCCGGCCCCACCCGCGCTGCTTCATCGCCGGCAGCGCCAGGCGGATCAAATGGAACGGCGCCGACAGGTTGACGGCCAGCGCCTGCTCCCAGCGGTCGGGCGGAAACTGCTCGATTGCCGAGAAATGCCGGACCACCGCGTTGTTGACGAGGATGTCCACGGCCCCGCAACGGTCGAGCAAATCGGTCACCATGGCCTCGATCGCGTCACGTTGCGCGAGATCGACGCCGGCCGTGACGACCTCGACGCCGAAACGGGTGCGGAGATCATCCGCGGCCTGCTTCGGCGCAACGAGATCGTGAAGGATGATATTGGCGCCGGCACCAGCCAAGCCTTCCGCGACGGCCAGCCCAAGGCCTGCCGTCGCTCCGGTCACAAGTGCCCATTTGCCCTTCATCGCAACCACGCTCCGCTATGTCTTGTCGAGATCGGCGAAGACTTCCTTCGCGTTCCGGAACGCATCCACGCCGGCCGGCACGCCGCAATAGATCGCGACCTGCATGAAGACCTCGCGGATCTCCTCGCGGGTTGCGCCGTTGGCGAGCGCGCCACGGACATGGGTCTTCAATTCATGCGGGCGATTGAGCGCGCAGAGCATTGCTAGATTGAGGAAGCTGCGGGTCTTGCGCGTCAGGCCTTCGCGGCCCCAGACGTAGCCCCAGCAATACTCCGTGGTGAGGTCCTGCATCGGGCGATTGAAGTCGTCCGCGGATGCGATCGCCTTGTCCACGAACCCGTTGCCGAGCACGCTCTTGCGGATTTCGAGGCCGCGGTCGTAAGTCGCCTTATCCATGTTGTTCTCCGTTGTCTTGAGGCGGGGTCAGCTCTTCGGCCAGAACGGCTTTGCCAGCGCGAGCTCGGGCGGGAACACCGTCACGGGTACGCCGGCCTGCCATTGCACGATGGTCATGCCGGCGCCGACGCGGCGGCCTTTCTCGTCGAACTTGATCTCGCCCAGCGGATAATATTTCGAGGGACCGCCATCCATGGTCCGCAGCGCCTCGCCGACCGCGACGCGATCGGCCTTGCCCGCCTTCTCCAGCGCATCCTTGATCACCCACATGTCGCCATAGGTGGAGATCGCGTTCTGCGTCATCCACGGCTCCTTGTAGCGGGTCTTCAATTCCGCGATCAGCGCCTCGTGGCCCTTGGCGCCCCAGCTCGCGACGCAGGTCAGCACGCCCTGGAGCAGCTCGGGGCTGACGGTTTGCAGCATGTCCGGCTCGGCGATCGCGATGCCGAACGAGATGGTCGGTACCTTGCCCTGGCCGAGGCCGAACTCGTTCATCTTCTCAAGCAGCAGCTTTGCATCCGATATCACCGTCGGCAGGAAGAACAGCAGGTCGGGTTTCGCCGAACGGATCTTCTGCACCAGCGAGGTCGCGTCCGCCAGCGGCGGTGTGAAGGTCTCGTCAACGATCAGCTGCAGCTGGTTCTCCGCCAGCAAACCCTCGCGCATCGCCTTTGCGGAGGCGATCGAGGCCCCGGTGTTGTCAGTCAGGATCGCGACCGTCTTCGGCCGCTTGCCGGCGGCCGTCTCCGCCAGCTTGATGAGCTGGGGCAGCGCCTGCCGTGCCTGCGAACCAGCGGTGGCCGCGGTCTGGAATACGTATTTGAATCCGCGGTCGGTGATCAGGTCGGAATAGGAGAGGGTGAGGACGGGCAGGCTGGCGCGCTCGGTCACTTCCGTCACCGCAAGCGTGAACGAGGACAGATAGGCGCCGCTGGCCGCAACCAGATCGGTCTCCTGCGCGACCATGCGCTGGGCGGCGTTCTTGGCCTTCTCCGTGGTGTCGCCGGAATCGAGCACGACCAGCTTCAGCTTGGCGCCGCCGAGCGCCTTGATGCCGCCTTGCGCGTTGATGTGATCGACCGCCATCTCGGCGCCCTCGCGCATCACCGTTCCCGGGCGGGCGTAGAGCCCGGAGATCGGTACCAGCAGGCCGACCTTCACCTCGGATGGCTGCTGCGCCCAGGCGCGGGATGCGATCAGCGTGCCGGAGGCGCCGGCCAGCAATGTTCGCCGCGAGATCGTGATCTTGCTCTTTGCAGTCATGACAATTCTCCTCCCTGAAAAATTCTCGCAGCGCTTTATGATTTCTTCGGCCAGAACGGTTGCGCTTGCGCGAGCTCGGGCGGATAAACGGTGACAGGCACGCCCGATTGCCATTGCACGATGACGACGCCGGCGCCGACGCGGCGGCCCTTCTCGTCGAATTTGAGCTGGCCGCCCGGATAATATTGCGACGGGCCGGCATCCATGGTGCGGAAGGCCTGCGCGACCGAATTGCGGTCGGCCTTGCCGGCCTTTTCCAGCGCCTCCTTCATCAACCACATGTCGCCATAGGTCGAGATGACGTTCTGCGTCATCCAGGGCTCCTTGTATTGGTCTTCAGCTCGGCGATCAGGGCCTCGTGGCCTTTCGAGCCCCAATTGGCGACGATGGTCATAATGCCCTGCACGGTCTCGGGGCTGACGCTCTGGAGCATGTCGGGCTCGGCGATGGTGATGCTGAAGGACACCGTTGGGATCTTGCCCTGGCCGAGGCCGAACTCGCTGATCTTCTCCAACCCGAGCTTGGCATCGGAGACCGCGTTCGGCATGAATAGCAGCAGGTCGGGCTTAGCCGAGCGAACCTTCTGGATCAGCGGCGTCGCATCCGACAGCGGCGGGGTCCAGACCTCCTCGACGACGAGTTGCAGGCCTTCCTGCGCCAGCAGCTTTTCCTTGAGCGCCTTGGCGGTCGCAACCGAGGTCGCGGTATTGTCCATCAGCATCGCCACGGTCTTCGGCTTCTTGCCCGACGCATTCTCGGCGAGCTTCATCAATGTCGGCAATCCAAGCTCCGATTGGCGGCTCGCCGTTGCCGCGGTCTGGAAGATGTATTTGAAGCCGCGATCGGTCAGCAGGTCCGAATAAGACAGCGTTAGCACCGGCAGTTCGGCGCGCTCGGTCACCTCGGTCACGGCGAGGGTGAAGGAGGAGAGATAAGAGCCGGTGGCGGCGACGAGGTCGGGCTCCTGCGCCACCATGCGCTGTGCCGCGTTCTTGGCCTTCTCGGTGGTGTCACCGCAGTCGATCACGACCAGCTTCAGCTTGGCGCCGCCGAGCGCCTTGATGCCGCCCTGCGCGTTGATGTGCTCGATGCCCATCTCGGCGCCCATCTTCATGACCTGGCCGGGGCGGGTGTAGATGCCCGACAGCGGCACGATCAGCCCGACCTTGACTTCGGCCGGCGTTTGCGCGCGTGCGACGCCGGCGAGGCCGATCGCGGCAGCGCCGGAGAGCACGGTACGGCGCGTCAAGCCATTCGATGTCTTGCCTCTCGATGCCTTGTTCATTTGTCGTCTCCCTGGTCATTGTTTTCTGTTCGTCACATGCCGAGATAAGCTTTTCGCACGCGGTCGTCGGCGCGCAGCGTGTCGTTGTTGCCTTCGAGCACGACGCGGCCGGCTTCGAGGACATAGCCGTGATCGGCTGACTCCAGCGCCTCCGCGACGCGCTGCTCGACCAGCAGCATGGTCAGCCCGGACTGGCGCCGGATATCGATCAGCCGCTCGAAGATGAAATCCGCGGTCGACGGCGCGAGCCCCATCGAGGGCTCATCCAACATCAGCAGCTTCGGCGAGGAGGCGAGGCCGCGGCCGATCGCGAGCATCTGCTGCTGGCCGCCGGACATCGTACCGGCGAACTGGGTGCGGCGCTCCTTCAGCACCGGCAGCCACTCGAGGATGCGTTCGATATTGGCCGGCCAGTCGCGCCGGCCGCTTTCGGTCATCGCGCCCATCTCCAGATTCTCCATCACCGTCAGTGACGGGAATACCTGGCGCCCCTCGGGGACGTGGGCGATGCCGAGATGCGCACGCTGCGGCGGCGGTACCGCGAGGAGATCGACGCCGTCGAACCAGATGGCTCCGCCGCTCGGCTTCACGATGCCCGAGATGGTCTTGAACAGCGTGGTCTTGCCGGCGCCGTTGGGACCGACGATCGCGACGAACTGACCTGCGCCGACGTTGATCGACACGCCGTTCAGGACCGGTTTTGCCGAATAGCCCGCGCTCAATCCCTCAATTCGCAACATGGCCCGCCCATTTTTTGCCGAGATAGGCCTCGATCACACGGCTGTCGCGCGTCACTACCTCGGGCAGGCCCTCGGTGATGACGGCGCCGTGGTCGAGCACGAGGAAGCTGTCGACCAGGCGGACCATCGCCTGCATGGTGTGTTCGATGATGGCGATGGTCATGCCGTTGCGCGCGAGCTGCTGGATCACGGCGACGACCTCGTCCGCCTCGCCGTGACCCAGGCCCGCGAGCGTTTCGTCGAGCAGCAGGATGCGCGGCTGGCCGGCGATCGCGCGGGCGAGCTCCATCAGCCGCAGTTCCTTGGTCGAAAGCTCGCCGGCGACGCGGTCGGCCACGGCGGAGAGTCCGACGCTGGCAACGGCATCGGCCGCGAGCTTGCGAGCCTCTGTGTCGGTGCGGGCGCGCACATAGGCGCCGACCACGACATTGTCGAGGATCGACATGCGCAGGAACGGCCGCATCACCTGGAAGGTGCGGCCGATGCCGGCCTCGCAGATCACATGCGGCCGCTGGCCCGACATGTTGCGGCCGTCGATCAGCACCTCGCCCTGGCTCGGCTTCAGGAAGCCGTTCAGGAGATTGAACAGCGTGGTCTTGCCGGCGCCGTTCGGGCCGATGATGCCGAGGATCTCATTCTTGTGCAGCTTGAAGCTGACGTCCTGCACGGCCTTGAGGCCGCCGAATGAGCGCGAAAGGTTGCGAACCTCGAGCACGACCTCACCGGTCGCTGTACGTTGCCGCGCGGCGGGCTTCAGCGCCGTGACCTTGACCGCGGTCGTGTCCGGGGCGGCGCTGGCCGCCGCCGTGGGGGCATTCCGCTTGCGCAGGAGATCGCGCAGTTTCCAGAACAGGCCTTCCGGCGCGAGCAGGATGACGCAGACGATGGCAATGCCGAAGATCACGCCCTGAATGCCGGGGATTCGCGCGCCGGCCTCCGCGTGCAGGATCTCGGCAAGCGGGATCAAGATCACCGAGCCGATGACCGGGCCCCAGACCGTGCCGACACCGCCGAACATCGCAACCGTGAGCGCCTGAGCCGATACCAGCATGCCGAACACCGATGCCGGGGTCACGACCAGCAGCACCTGCGCATAGAACCCGCCGATGGTGGCGGCGATCGCGCCGCTGAGCATGATCGCGCGCAGCTTCCACGCCAGCGTGTTGATCCCGGCAGCTTCAGCCGCGGCCTCGTTCTGCTTGATCGCGAGCAGCGCCATGCCGAAGCGCGAGCGCTCGATCATTTGCGTCAGCACGATGGTCGCCAGCATGATGGCGAGCCCCAGCAGGGTGTAGATGTGGGGATCGGCGAACTGCATATAGGCGATCGGCGCATCGCGCTTGATCGGGAGCGTCACCTCCTGAAAGCCGAGCCATTCGAACACGTAGAGAATCGCGAGCGGATAGGCGAGCATCGCGAGCGCGAAGTAGTGGCCTTGCAGGCGGAAAGTCGGAAAGCCGATCAGGAGCCCGGCGATGCCGCCGAGCATGGCGGCGATCGGGATCAGCAGCCAGGGCGAGATGTCGAAATAGATCTGCCCGAGCGCGGTCGCGTAGGCGCCGATCCCGAAGAAGGCCGCGTGGCCGAACGAGATCAGCCCGGTGTAGCCGCTGAGCAGATTCCAGGACAGGCCGAACACCGCCCATACGGGCACCAGCGTCAGGATCAGCTGGTAATAGGAGTTGCTGACGCCGAGCGAGATCCCGGCATAGGCGAGCGTGAACAGCAGGGGAGGCAGCAATGATCGCAGCGGGAGCATGGTCATGTCCTCTCGACCATGCGCCCGAAGAAGCCTTGCGGGCGGAAGAAGATGATGAGGAGAAAGACGGCGAAGATCGCGGCGTTTTGCAGCTGCGTCGGCAGGATCAGCGTCGACATCTGCTGCACGAGGCCGATCGTCATGCCGCCCCAGAAGGCGCCGATGATGCTGCCCATGCCGCCGAGCACGACGCCGGCATACATGACGATGACGTATTCGAGGCCGACGAAGGGATGGAACGGATAGTTGGTGGCGAGCAGGCCGCCGGCAATCGCGGTGATGCCGCAGCCGAGCGCGAAAGCGGTGCGATGCGCGCGGTCGACGTCGATGCCCATATAGGTCGCGGCGGTTGGATTGTCCGCGGCGGCGCGCAGCGATTTGCCGATCCGGGTCCGCGTGATCAGCAGCGACAGCAGCATCATGATCGCCAGCGAAACGATCGCGTCGATGCTGCGCGCCTTGTTGAGGAAGATGCTGATGTCGAGGAACGGAATGAACTCCCACGCCGAGCTCGACAGCGGCGTGCGGATCGAAGCCAGCACCGATCCGAACACGATGAGGCCGCCGTTCTGCAGGATCAGCGCGATGCCGAGCGTGAGGATGAGCTGGGCGTAATGGCCATCACCCTCGAGCGAGGCGGTACGCGTACCCGAGACGCGCGAGATCAGAGCCAGATGGACGAAATAGCCGAACACGGCCAGCACCGGCCCGGCCAGGATAATCGCGACGAACGGTCCGACCGTATTACCGAACAGCGCCTGGATGCCGGCCGTGGTGAAGAGATAGAAGGCGGCATACATGCCGAGCATCATGAAATCGCCATGGGCGAAGTTGATGACGCGCATGACGCCGAAGATCAGGCCGAGCCCGACGCACATCAGGCCGTAGACGGCGCCGATCAGGAGGCCCGCGGCGAGCGCTTGCAGAAATCCTTCCATCAGCCCCGCCTCCGCGCAGCAGTCGTGCTGATTGCTGACGATGCCAAGCTGGTCTCCAGATCGACCATGTTTCCCCCGTACTCTCCGGCATTTCTTATGATGCCGATCGTAAAACCCGTTCCGTCGTGTCCAGACGGCATTGCGCTGCGATGACACCGGCGTTGCCGAGCTGCTCGCAGTCGTCGATGAGTTGCTCGAGCCGGTGCGCACGGTCCTCGCCGAGCGCACGGCCGGCGGCAGCGCGAAAGCGCGCGCGGATATCTGAAGGCGTCGCGGCGACGACGTCGGGCAGGGCGTGCCGGATCGTCCGGCCGCTGCGCAGATGCACGGTCACGTCCGCGCCCTGCTTGCCGGGAAAGGCGGCGGTGAAGCCGAGGTCTACCTTGAGGTCAGTGACCGAAACCAGGCGGAGGATGTCGGCATCATCGAGGTCGGAATAGTTCTCTTCCTCGATGTCGCCCCGTGCGAGCGTCGCGGCGACGCTGAAGAGAATACTCATCTTGGCCTGGAGCGCGTTGCGGTATGGGCCCGTGGAATCGCAGCCAGGATAGCGAACGGCGGCATCGGGGGCGCGAATGACGACGCGGTCGATCTCGCCGGCGTCCGCAAGCTCAAGTGAGACGCGAAGCGCCGCCTGCGCCGCGGTCTGCGCGAAATTGCAGGCGGGAACCGGCTTGTTGTAGACGGCCATGATTTCGCACTCGCCATCCGGGAAAAGCGCGATGCTGTCGGGCGCGGCCTGGCGGCGATAGGCGGCGAACAGGCCCGCTTCGCCTTCGAGGATGGTCTCAGAGCCGAACGCGCCGGCCGCAGCAAGGCCGACGGCCTTCATCGCATTGCTGGCGGCAAAGCCCGGATGGAAATACATGTCGGAGCCGCCGGCATGCGGCCATTCGTTCAGTCCGCTGGATGTATTGGCCGCGATCGCGATGGCGCTGGTCGCGGCATCCTCGGAAAGGCCAAGCGCAAAACTTCCCGCCAGCGCCGCGCCGGGCGGTGTCACGAGGCCGGTCGGGCGATAGAGGCGCGCGAGATCGGAGGTCAGCAGCGCACGGCCGATCCGCGCACCGGTCTCGTAGCCGATGATGGCGGCGGTCAGCAGCTTCGCCCCGTGCAGCGGCGTCTGCTCGGATAGGGCGAGCAGGGTCGGCCAGATCACGACGCCGTGGTGGGCGATGCTGGCCGCATGCATGTCTTCCCGCACCAGGCCGTGTCCCATCACGGCATTGGCGAAGGCGGCGTCGGCCGGTGAGGAGAGCTGCGACGTCCCGATGATCGTCGCGCTGCCACTGCCTTGCGCGATCGCGACCGCCTGACGGCTCCAGGGATGGTTGCCTGCTTCGAAAGCGCAGGACAAAAAGTCGAGCAGACAGAGCTTGGCCTTGGCGACGACGTCCCGCCCGAACTCACCGAGATCGAGCGCAAGCACGCTCCGCGCCATCTGGCGCGCGAGCGAGACCTTGCCTGATACGGTCGGGCCGATCGTCATCGCAATCGCTCTCCCTGAATGTATGCGTGATCAACCGCGCATTTCGACGCCGGCCCACTCCTCGAGCACCTTGGCGATCGAGGTGAAATCCGATGCCGCGCCGTATTTGGCGTTGGTGATCGCGAGCATCTGCCGCACCACCGCGCCGCAGACCATCGGCACGCCCATGGCCTCGGCCTCGTCGACGCAAAGCCGGACGTCCTTGTAGGAGAGGCCGGTGGTGAAGCCGAAATCGAACGTGCCCGGTAGCACCGCGCGCGGGAATTTGTCCTCGGACGCGCTGTTGCGGCCGCTGCTGGCGTTGATGATGTCGATCAGCACCTTTGCGTTGACGCCGCCCTTGACGCCCATCGCGACCGCTTCCGACGTGATCACCAGCGCCGCGGCCGCCATCAGATTATTGGCGAGTTTGGCCGTTTGCGCCACGCCGGGCTTGTCGCCGGTATAGAACAGCTTGCCGAAATTCTTCAGGATCGGCTGCACGGTCTCGTAGGTCGCTTGCGGGCAGGACACCATCACGGCCAGCGTGCCGTTGACGGCGCCCTTGATGCCGCCGCTCACGGGCGCGTCGACCAGCGTCATGCCTTTGGCTTTCAGGCCTTCCGCGACGATCTTCGCCGCGCCGGGTCCCGAGGTCGACAGATCGATGACGATCTTCGCGCGGCTGCCGCTGCTGATGCCGTCCTGGCCGAGCGTGACCGCCTTGACGATGTCGGGCGTCGGCAGGCTGGCGAGCACGATGTCGGCGCGGGAAGCAACGTCGGCCGGCGATTTGCAAAGTTGCGCGCCGCGTTCGACCAGCGGCTGGGTCGCCTCACTTTGTGTGTCATAGATGACGAGCGAATAGCCCGCATCGATCAGTCGCCCCGCCATGGGGCCGCCCATGCGGCCCGTGCCGATTACGCCGAGAATCTCTCCCGCCATCGTCTACTCCCTGTCGCGCGATCCCGTGCCGGGCGCGCCTTCTTGATCTTGTGGCCGATATTTCCGGTCGACCGTTTTCGCCGGCCGGCCGTGTCAGCCGCCGTCGTCGTGGCCGCGGGATCCCGCGCCAATGGTCGGATTGTTATGATTGTCAGACAAGCTGTCAAGCATAACATTTGGGGTCGACAGTTTGCCGCGGATCGGCATAAGGTCCGGGAAAACGAGGAAGACGCCCCGCGTGCCGCAAGATTCAATTCCGAGTGTGAGCAGGACGCTCGCCGATTTCGTCGCGTCCTCGTCATGGACGGACGTGGAGGCGCAAGGCCACGAGGCGCAGCGATCCATCCTCAATTTCTTTGCGACCGCGCTCGGCTCTGCGCGCGATCCCGTGGTCACCGCGGCAATGCGCACGCTGTCGCCGTTCAGCGGTGCCGCGACATCGACCGTGATCGGCCACTCCGAGCCGATGGACGCGCTGTGCGCCTCGTTTCTCAATGCCGTCTCTGCGAACCTGCTCGACTTCGACGACACCCATCCCGGGACGATCATTCATCCAGCAGCACCAGTCGCCGCACCGATACTGGCACTGGCGGAGATGCGTAAGCTGTCGGGGCGTGACGTCTTGAGTGCCTTCATCCTCGGCGTGGATGTCGAGTGCCGCATCGGCAATGCCGTTTCGCCGCGCCATTACGCGCGCGGCTGGCACATCACCTCGACCTGCGGGATTTTCGGCGCGGCGGCGGCGTGTGCGAAATTGCTGGGATTGCCGGCTGAGGGGATTGCGAACGCGATCGGACTGGCGGCGAGCCAATCGGCCGGCAATGTCGAGAACCTGCCGAGTGCGGCGAAGAATGTCAGCGTCGGCAATGCGGCACGTAACGGATTGTTCGCCGCATTGCTCGCGCAGCAGGGCTATGAGGCCGCGCCGCGCGCCATCGAAGGTCCGCTCGGCTGGGCCCGCACCATGGGCGACGAGCCTGATCTCGCCCGCCTGTTCGACGGCCTCGGCAAGACCTGGGAGATCGCGAAGAACACCTACAAGCCCTATCCCGCCGGCATTGTGTTCCATTCGGTGATCGACGCCTGCCTGCTGCTGCGCGAACGCATGGGTCTGCGGGTCGACCAGGTCGAGTCGGTGACGGTGCAGGGCTCGGCGCTGCTGCTCGCCCGCGGCGACCGCCCCGTCAACAACGAGCGCGATGCGCGGGTCAGCATCCATCATTGCGTGGCGTGCGGATTGCTGCTCGGCGCGGCCGGCGTTACCGAATTCGCACACGAGAGCGTGGTTCGTTCCGACATCGCGCAGTTGCGGCAGAAAGTGAGGGCGGAGTTCGACGGCGGGATGCCCGACGGTGCCGCGCGCGTGATCTTGCGCCTGTCGTCCGGTGATGTCCTCAGCGAGGCCGCAGTGTCGCCGCGTGGTAGCCGGGATGCTCCTCTCACTGACAGTGATCTCGAGGGCAAGCTGCGCGAAGGCGTGCGGTCCGGTCGAAGCGATTGGGATGCGGACCGTGTGATCGACGCGGTCTGGCGATTCGATATGGTGGACGACGCCGGCCATCTCCTGCAATCGCTGCGACCGCAATCGGCATCGCTCCAAACAACTTCCAACTAGACTCTCTCAAGACCGGAAAGGGACGATCATGAGCAAGACCGAACTATTCGAAAAGGGCCTCAAGGTTCGCAAAGAGGTGCTCGGCGAAGACTATGTCAACAAGTCGATTGCCGGAGCCGACGACTTCACGCGCGCGATGGCGGAATGGTCGACCGAATTCTGCTGGGGCGCCTTGTGGACGCGACCCGGCGTCGACCGGCGCACACGCTCGATCGTCAATCTGGCGATGCTCGGCGCCTTGAACCGACCGCACGAGCTGAAGCTGCACGTCAAGGGCGCCTTGAAGAACGGGCTGACCAAGGAGGAGATCAAGGAGATCCTGCTCCAGGTTGCCGTCTATTGCGGCGTTCCGGCCGGAATCGATGCCTTCCGCAATGCGCGCGAGGCCTTCAACGAGGTCGATGCTGCCTCCTGAGCCGTTGAATGGAAGCCCCATGGCCGACCCGGAATACGAGCTCTTCGCCATCCGTTACGCAACGCGCGACGCGCAGCGGAGCGAGCACTTCATCGGCGGTGATCCGCATGATGAACCAATGCCGATGGACTATTTCATGTGGCTGGCGAGGGGCGGCGGGCGCTCTTTCGTCATCGATACCGGGTTCAATGCCGAAATCGCGAAGCAGCGCAGGCGGACCTTCCTGCGCTGCCCGGTGGAGACGCTGCGCGCGTTCGATATCGATGCCGCCGACATCGGGAATGTGATCCTCACGCATCTGCACTACGACCACGCCGGCAATTTCGACCGGTTTCCGAACGCACGGTTTCACCTTCAAGAGCGCGAGCTCGCCTACGCGACCGGGCGCTACATGCAATATCCGCGGCTGTCGCATTCCTTCGAGGTCGAGGATGTCTGCGGGATCGTGCGGCTGAACTACGCGCGCCGGGTGCTGTTCTATGACGGCGACGCCGAGATCGCGCCCGGGTTGACGGTCCACGCGGCGGGCGGGCATTCGGCCGGCCTCCAGTTCGTCCGCGTCAACACGCGCCGTGGCCCCGTCGTGCTCGCCTCCGACGTCAGCCATTTCTACGAGAACATGACCAGCGAGCGTCCGTTCACGACAGCGTTTCATGTCGGTGACATGCTGGTGGGGTTCGACAAGCTGCGGGCCGCAGCGCCAGATCCGGACCACATCGTTCCCGGCCACGATCCGCTCGTCATGGAATTCTATCCGGCGCCCAGCCCAGCGCTGTACGGCATAGCGGTTCGCCTCGACGTGGCACCCTCCGGCGCTGCTCGGCGCTCGGACGTTCCCTAGCGGCAGCCTGACTTGTTTCGGTTTCGTATTTCATCCTGTTCGCAGCTTTGGGTCATCCGACGAGTTCGCTACAGTTCCATATGTGCGGGAGTCCTCAATGGACGGAGATTGAACCGCGGGGGCTGAACTTCAGTTGGGAGCGCATCTGGCATCCCTCGCATGCCGCGCTGAGGCAGCATTGTCCGTATTTCGCCGTGCCGGTGGAGGTCCGGCATGCGGGCGATCTTTGGCCCGCCGTCATGCCTGCCGCCTTGGTAGGCCCTTTCGCGGTCATGAACTAGCGTGCATAGTTTTGCTACAGGCCAGCACGAATTGCGGCAATTTCCGCTGCAACAACGCGCTTGACATAGTATCCGATCTCAACGACCGTATCGTGCAAGCGTAGGGCAAGACGGCCCATCAACGCGGTGAGTTCAACCATTTCCAACGCCACGCTTTCATCGCGTGTTCGGTTGGCGGCGAGGGCGCCCTCGGCTTCACAGCCGACGGGTGCTTTTTTGTTTTCGATCGAGTGATGACGCAGAAGCGATACCGGATCGGTGTGATGTTCTCGACGACGGGTCCCTACAGCGTCGTCGCGCGCTCTATCCTCAACGGAGCATTGCTGGCGTTCCAGGAAGTCAATGCGAGCCGTGAGGAGATGGCGCTCGAGCCCGTGGTCGTCGACCCATCCGGCGACCTCGCGCGCTATCGTTCGCTCAGTCTCGAGCTGCTCGGTTCCGGCATCCGGCACGTGGTCGGCTGCTACACCTCGTCGAGCCGCAAGGAGGTAATCCCGTGCTTTGAGAAGTTCGATGGACTGTTGTGGTATCCGTCTCACTACGAGGGCTTCGAGAGCTCGGATAACGTCATTTACACGACTGAACTTAGCCGCCGCAGATAGGCGCAAACCGGTGGGAAATCGACGAACGTGTCACAGGCCATGGAATTGATCGTTGCCAGCTACGTGAAGGTGCGGGACCGTCGCGCGCTGACGGACCTGCTGGCGCATCGGCGCAAGGTGCTGGCTGAATTGCAGGCCGTATCAGGCATCAACCCCGAAAACGCGGTCAGGGCGATCCAGGACGAACTGGCTGTGATCGAAGCCGGGCTCGAAGAACTTAAACCTCCGCCCGGTTCACTCCCTGAGAACGAGTGGAGCTAGCGATGCGCGTTAACAAGATCAATTCGGACAAAATCGGCAGGGTGACGGAGCCGGGTCGCTATAAGTGCTTTTTCGGATATCTCACAGTCACGCCCGAGGACCTCGATGTGTGGGCACACTATCCGGGCGCGACGTTTACATTGATAAGGCAAACGGCGGATGAGCAGCCAGTCGGCGAAGAATATCGTCTCGGCGCGTTCGACATCGGAAATCCTGAACAGTAGGACGGAATGCGGTCGTCTCCTGCGACACAGCTTCTATCGGCGCGGTCTCCAATAGGATCGCGTTCGGCGCTACCTCGCTGATCGTGAATGGAACCGCTAGACGTCACCGTCACAACGGCAGCCTGGTCCGTGAGCGAACTAGTAAGCACGCCGCACTACTTGGGGCAGGGATGGCAGTCTCGGAGAAAACTGGTGGGCAAGCGCGAGCACCGCGGCTTCGTCGGTTTCGAGAGCGATTTTCTGAGCCAGCATCACATCGCCAGCCGCCAGAGCACAATCGGGAACGAAACACCAGCCGATCGCGGGCTTCCCAGTTACGTCAAGCTCTACAACATTGCTCAGGGTACCATATTGAACTCGATATCGTCTGCCGGTGTGAGAACCGGTGACTTCGAAATAGTTGTTGGCATCGAATTGCGCGCGCTGCTCTGGAGATAGCCAATCCCGCAGCAGACGCCGCGAACGCGCTTCCGGGCCGTTTTGCTCGGTGAAGCTCCGATAAAGCTCACGGAGGGCACGGAAGCGCGCACTGTTGACGTCCCTGCGTCTGAACAGAAACATTGTCGCATCTCGATAGCTTAGCCGCCGACGAGCCGCGGATAAAATAGCGTCTCATCCGCGGTGGGATCAAACGACCGTGTGACCTTTAGTTCACTGCCCGCCGTCCGCGTGGCGGCGGTAAATCCCTGATCAGTGAGCTGCTTAAATCGCCGTTCAGCCTTGGCGAGCCCCTTCGGATCAGTTCGTTCAAAGAAATGTCTGCTGTCGCCTCTGTGGTCCATAACGATCTGGGTAGCCATGGAAGAAACTCCGCATTCCATTAGCCTCTAACGGGAAGAACCTCGCGGCTCCGAATAGTGTTCATTCTCGCCGGATTTCGTCGCGGCACCCGCCGCAATGCGGGCGGCACCGGAAGCGCGATTAAATTTTGCAGCGTTCTAAAATGGATGGATCAAAATTTGCGGGCACGTGAAGATATCGGGTCGGCCTCGCGAGCGATTAGGAGCGCGCTCCTGACCTAAGTTGCATTCCGCGGTCGTGCAGCGCCATCAGCGGTTGCTTCAAAGAGCCCGTTGGCGGACGCGCGCCCGACAGAAGCGGCTTCCTTCTCCGATCTAAAAACCGGCTGGATCCACACGGCAAGCCTTCCGGCGAGTGTTCACTCCCTCAGGGATGTCGGCTCGCTCCCTTCAGGGCAGCTAGCTACAGCAGCCCTTGCCGTTCTCTTGAACCGGCGGACAGGGAACGGTGCCGAAGGAGCAGAACACGCAGCAGTCGCCACGGAGCGGCTTCAGGCGCTCGCCGCAGCCTTTGCAGTCATAGAAGAACTGGCAAGCGTCGGTCCGCATGACCTCGGCAGCAGCGTGACTGCAGTTGGGACACGTGATCGTGGAGTTCAGGATCATTTACCTCAGGCGCGTGGCAGGCAGGGAGCAAGGAGCTGCCGGCGAGCTTTCTTCAGATCGGTCGCCAGTTTTATCTTCTCTCTCAAGACGAGGATTTCGGAATATTCCTTTTGGATCTCTGGAGCGGTGCGAACTGCTTCAAGCTGCTGGTCGGTCAGTTTGAGGATCGCGGCAACATGCCTACTCTGGATATGGTGCATGGCAATCAAATCCGCTGTTGGAAAAATGGAACGATACAGCCAACTGCGGTGCGGCGTCGCTAGAAATAAACAGGCAACATTGCTGCCGTTTTTTTGCGGCGCGTCACTGCGCTCGGGGCAGACCGTTCTTTGGGGTGGTGCGGGGAAGTGGCTTCCAATTCCCATAGTCGTAGTCACCCATCCAGGCGATAACTACAGCGTCGCAGGATAGGCACTTGAAAGAGCTTGCTCTCGTCAACGAAGAGCGGAATTGAACAGCGCTGTACGCTTGGCCGCATCTCGCGCATGCAAAGACGACTTGTGTCGGTGCGGTCTCCGTCATCGCATATTAAGGCCGATCGACGGCCGTTGTTCCCTGGCATTCCCTAGGGGCGCCGATCACTCTCTTCAAGGGAGCACCGATCAGTTGGGCTTGCGCAGCAGCTTCTTCACAAGGCCCGCAGTTCGGCCATTTCATTCAGGATCGTCTGCTGCATGGCAGCTTCTCGACCCGGCTTCGACGAAGCGGTTGACTTCTTGGCCTTCTTTTCTTTGTAGGCATCAGTGTGACACTACGCTGGAGGCGCGCCGTTGTTCAGAAGCTGAGCGACGGCTGCTATGATCTGCGCTGGCGCAAATGGCTTTGCTCAATAGGATGCTGTTGGGCACGCCGTGAGCGGACCACTGATCGGCCGCCGCACCCGTCATGTAAATAACAGGGATGTCAGGATTTAACTCTCTGGCGTGGTGGCCGACTTGCCAACCGTCAACAGTACCAACCAAATTGATGTCGGTGATGAGGGCTCGATATTTGGTGGCGTCGCTTAGAAGAAGTTTGACGGCATCCTCTCCACAGACGCTGACCTCGGTCGTAAAGCCGCCGTCGGACAATGCATCTGCCACCAGGTCACGGACAAGCTGATCGTCCTCCACGACCAAGATTAGAACCGCGGCCCCTTGCATCCCTCGCTCCCTGTCGCCGGTCAGGTTTGTTCCGGATCAGGAACTCATGAGAGCGAGTTATGTTCCAAAGTGCACATACGATGCCGTCCGCTCACTTCAAAGGGAGCGAATTGCTGGCTGGTAGAAGTCACGGATCCGCTGATCGGCACGTCGTGTTTCTAGGCGCGGATTTGTTCGTTCCAACTTGAACAAAACGGCTGTACGTAGCGCATCGACTGCCTCATGCGATGACGCATCCACTGCCTCATTCGTGAAGGTTGTGCGTCCTGTGGGTGGCAGGCTTGGGCTACGTTAGAGCACCGCTCGGCGCGGCAACAAACGCAACGCAATGCAACGCCACAAGCCGCTGAGGGACACCTTGGCGGCTTTGTTCCCGACGCAAACGAGTTCGGACTAAGGCCGACAACGCAGAACACCCGCCTGTGAGGGAAACGCTGCGGAACATCGCCCAGACTAACGATGCCTCGCGCGTTGCGCGGAGCAAATCCGGATGCACAAGGCGCGACGGAGTAAGCCTTAAAAGCCGCGGCAGTCGGCGGCCTCTTTCGCCCAAGTCTCCCCTTCAGTCTGCGCAACAGTAGCAGAGACTGTCAGGAGAACGCCGCCGTCCTTCCTAACGACAATCGCGATGGTGCCTGGACGAGCAGCAAGGGTAAAATCGCGCACGGCCTCGCCTAGCGCGACCATGGCCATCCTGTGAGCTGCAACAATGCTCTGCATTTCCTGGCCGAACTCGTCGAGAGTGACCCGTTCCGCTTCATGATAGTCGAAATGAAAACGCGGCATTTGCGCTAAGTTAGTAAATGCCCGCGCGTTCCTAAAACCCTGAGCCAGATTTGCCGAGCTTTGATCCTGCGCTTGGGTTCAATTCATGCAGATATTCAGGGCTGAACTCGGCTACAGCTTGCAGTTCCTGTGCGCGGAGCAGAGTAACGGTGTGTTTTTCCCATTCGATGAGACCCAAAGCCCTGAGTTCCTGGATCGTCCTGTTCACGTGAACTATCGAAAGTCCACATGCATCGGCAACATCTTGTTGCGTGAGCGGTATCGTGAAACTGCCGTTGTCCGCCAGCCCGACGAATTCCATCCGAGTGGTGAGCTCGCAAACAAGATGCGCGAGTCGACCTAAGGCTTGGCGCGCTCCGAGATTCTCAACCCATTCGCGATAGATGGCAGCGTGTATCAGCGTTTCGCGCCAAAAAGCGTGTGCAAGTCCGAGAGATTCGGTCATCATCTCTCTGAGAGATGAATGGGGCACAGTGGCTATGGTCGAGTTGCCGACGCTGCAAAGATCACAATCCGCGATCGGCAAAAGCAGGGTAGGCAAGTCGGGCATGTCCCCCGCTAGGTAGAACGACGAGATCTGATTTCGATCATTCACCACCCTTTGCCGGGCTAGAAAGCCGTCGATCACAACGATGCAGCTGCTAGGCTTGTCTCCCTCGCGCACCGCGTATTCGCCGTCAGCCAAGGACTTCACCCTGTATGGTATGCGCGCGAGTCTAAGCTTATCTTGTTCGAACAGACCGCCGACTGCCTGTAGGCGCGCTATTAGCTTGCGGTGCGGCATGATCGCTCCCTTGCACAAGCAGGCGGGAGCGCACGATCTCTCAGCCACCGACGCCTACGGACAAAGCCTCGGCCGGTGATGCTTCAGTAAAGCATGAAATTCGCCAGCGCTCCAGATTCTTCGGCAACGAAGATGGCTTCCTCGCGCTCCGGCCAGATGGAGCGGCGTTTGCACGCATCGGGCTGTCTGTCATGCAGCGAAGGGATGCAGGAAGCTTGACTGGACTCCTCGCAAATCAGCGCTTGATGAGGCTAACCAAAAGGGGCGGGATGCACTTCGCGCCGTCGGACTGATTGCGCTGCTGACAGCAGGGTTCGAAGATGCCGTAACGAGACCCCGGCTGCGCGGGCTGAAGGTCATGCGCCGATGCGAATGTCAGCTCCGGGGTCACAAGGCGAAGAACTCAACCTGAGCAAATCTGGCCCGTGCCTCAGTCAGCGGACATCCGCGAGGCCAGATGCTACTTCGAAAAGCGCCGAACTCGGACAGAGCCGGCGGAGGCGGGGGCGCTCCAGCCGGTGCGCAGGTGACAGGCTACTACTGCCGGACCTTGACGCTAACCTTTCCGACGTAGGCTTCGGGGACGCGCTAGTTCGCCGGAACTTGGAACCCAGCGCCCCCGTTTGATCAAGATGGCAGACGGCGCGATCGAGAGGTGAACCCGATGACGGACCACGCTCAACGTTCGGTGAAAGGGTGCCGCGTTCTGATCATTGAGGATGAATACTTCCTCGGACACGACTTGGTGACCGCCCTTCGGTTGCTCGGCTACGAAGTGATCGGGCCCGTCCCCGAGCTTGGCGATGCGATGTCAATCGAGCCGGATGCCTTTGATGTTGCCGTGGTCGATATAAACCTGCGCGGATGTTTAGCCTATCCGATTGCGGACGAACTGATACGTCTCCGGAAACGCTTTATTTTTGCAACAGGCTACGGTGCCGATGCCATTCCTCACCGTTTCAGGAATGTGCGGCGATTTGAGAAGCCCTGTGACGTTGAGACGATCTCGGGTGAGATCAGCATGCTGTGTGACCGTCAGCTTAGCTCGGCGTGACGGGGCCGCCGATGTCAGCTCTGGGGGTCATAAGCAGACATCCGCACCTGATCAATCACCTCGCCAGCGCGCAGCAGGAAAGACCCGAGCGCGTCGTTGACGACGCGAAGTGCATCCGCGCGATCAGCGGCGGTGAGGCCCCGCTCGGCCCGCGGGTGCGGCAAGCCCAGCCAACCACTCAACGGAAATCTACTGGTGCGCCCGCTCGGTATCGGCGGCGGCGATGGCTCCACGACTTTCATGCTTCCGAACCTCCGCGGACGCGTCGTCGCCATGCTGGACAGCGGGGCAACCGTCATTACCTCGGCAAGCATGACGCCGGACGGCGCGACGCTTGGCGCCACGGGCGGCGGACAGTCCGGCGCACTCGCAACCACGAACCTGCCGGCGCAGACGCCTTCAGGTACGATTTCCGTCAGCAACGGCGCGATCACGATCAACGGGCAGAGCCAACTTATTTGCTCTGGCTCCGGCTCGGGTGTGGGCGGCGGCGGCGCGTTCGGTGTGTCTGGTTCGCCTCTGTCGGCATCTCAGGCGACCACCACAGCGAGCTTTAACGGAACCGCGTTTTCGGGGCAGAACGCTACGGCCTTCACGAACATGCAACCGACGATCGCACTCAACAAGATCATGCGGGTTTTGTGAGCATGACCCAGACCGCGTTCGTTCCCGCCACGCCTTTCATTCGGGTTAGCTGACGAATCGCGGAGCTACGCTCAATGTGAAACCAGGATGGCGGGAGCCGCCACCTGCTCGCCGCGACTCAGGTCCGGCATCCCACAAGCGCAATCAAGCGCTAGTGGGAGACGAGCATGCCATCCCGTGTTCAAAAATACCGATCTCATGAAGAACGCAGCGCGGCCAGATTGAAGTGGCTCAATGCACCCCCAGGCATCACGCCAGAACTTGCTGATGTGTTTATGCGAAGTTGATTGCGGGAGACACGCTGCGAAAGATCACGTCGGGCGACAAAAGGTGTGGCGCCTCGCTGGTGACTCCCCAGCGGTTCAAAAAACATTTGCGATTTGTACCCCGTGTGGGCTGTTGAAGCCAGACGACTAGCAGAAGCGAACGCTAAAGCCGTGGACAAAGGTCACCGGCGCAACCAGACCAACTGCAGATTTGGACACCCGCTTTCAGGGGCAAACATCCGAATTGAGGGAGGAGGAAGATTCCGCAGGTGTTTAACGTGCCAGAGAGGCAAGAGAAGAACCCCCCGCTGGCCTCCATTGAAAAGCAGATCCCGCAGGTGATGGCAGCATTAAGCAGCGGTACTTCGCTAAACCTCATTTGCACAGGACAAGTTGCAGCCAAACGGATTCAAGAACTTTTCAGCTATCGGAAGCTAAAGTTTTACCGCGGGCTAAATCCGGAGTTCGATCGGTTCGTCATATCGTCAACCGCGCAGAAGACGCCACGTCTCAATCTGAGGCGCAGCATCGGCACGTCAAATCTTCGGATTCCCACACTCACGGGGCGGATCGCGGCGCAACCTGATGAAACGTTCTCAGCGGTCGATGCCGCTGTGTCCCGAAAGTTGCCCCGTCACATCCGAGACGAAGTGATGGGGCGACTGATACTCGATATTCTCGGAGGGCGCGTTGCTATCGAGATTGTCGCGAGAACAGCCAGGGCTTACGTGCGCGAGGATTACAACGAGATGAACTATGGGCACGCATCGCTAGATGGGCGCTTGTTCGCTGACGGAAGCGTAACGAGAGGCGATCGCGTAGTTGAGGGACTGTGGGGCCTAGGAGCATCCTTGCTCGCTTTTGCAAAGAGGCCCGCCGGTTCACGCGGCGGGTGTGACCGCACATGCGAACGCCGCAGCGGGAGGTTAAATCGCTGCGGCCCGCGCATGGTCCAAATTGGCCGGGTAAAATGAACTAAGTGAAATATGCAGCCAGCCCCGGTAGCGAAATTTAGCGCTAACCTTTTCTCGATTGCAAGCGAAAGTTCGGGGGAACCGAAGTATGGCTATCGTGTATTGCGTTCCAGAACCGGCGCGCGGCCCGGTTTAGCGATTGCTTGCGCGCATCCGGTTTCGTCATCATCGCTAACTTGCCGAACGCGCGTGATTGCAACCCCTAAATCCCCGTGGTCGTCGCCCTAGCTCCCGTGGGCATCGCGTGTTGTCCGCGATGATTCAGAGCGTCCTGAGTTCACTTTTGGACTGTCCAAGTTTGGTTCTCGACCTACTCTCGCGAATGGAACAGGAAAGACGAAAGGGCCTGTCTCATGCTCACCAAGAAGGATTTGAGGCGTATCTGGACGAGCAGACAATGCACCGGATCGATGGAAGCCAAATGACGCGAGAGATGCTGTGCCGTTCTCGGGAGCAGATCGCGATTTCGATGGCACTGCTCCGGCATAAGGTTCCGAGTATCTGGCACCCTGAGCTTCCAGAAGAATAGAAACTCCCCCGCTGTTCCCGCGTTGCGCGGAAATGGCGAAACGAGAAACCACCTGCCGATCTGTGCAGCGTGCAACAAACCCATGCTATTCATGGCCGCAATTAGTTCGCCGGACGGACTGATGACTATCTTTCGGTGCTCCGGTTGCCAAAAAATCTCATGGGAACAGCCGAAGCGAGATCGATGGCCTCGGACGGCAAACCTTCTGCCGGGTGCAGGCTCACGCTCGAGTTCTCTTATCTAGTGGGTCGCAACCAGCGCCGCCATGCTGAATGCGATTACGCAGGCAACTGCCAAGGACCAGAGCGCTATAGCGATTTCTTTAGGCACGGTTGGTGGCCTCCGGACGAGAGCCGCCTTACCCTTACTGCCGTACGAGCCTGGAGCGCATACCGATCAGCATCGTGTAGGCAAGCCGCCGCCATATCAGGTTCATTAGGACTAGCATCTTGGCTTCCTCGTATTTGATGCGGCCAGCTTCCACCTGCTTTGTTTCAAGAAGATTTCGCCGAGGTGCGAAATGGCTTCACTTGCGGAGAGACGGCCCCGGCTGCTGGGGACACTGGAGGTTAAGGCCGGGGCCGCTCCGCCAGCTCTGGCGGCGAGCCAGCTGTGATTCAAATGTCCGGCCGCGCCTGTCGTTCCAACAGGGGCGCCGACCGGTAAATTCTCCAGTCACCGTCAAACTTTGCGCACATTGCCTGCAAATTCCGCTGATCCCAAAACGGGCGCCGAGCGTTTCAGAAAGGCGGGTCCTTGTGCGTGACACCTAAACCCGGCTTAGCCTTATGCCATCCATCCGCACGGCCTCTGTCGGTAACCGACAGGGGCCGTTTTGTTTCGCACAAGAGCTTACTTCCGGGATGGCTGACGATGGTCCCTTCGAGGCCGGGCGACCTCCGCTTTTGCTGTGGACGCCGTGCTCGCTATGGCCCTTCGCTGCCCAGTTAGGCGGCGGCCGGATGGGTACTGGCCTGTTTGTCTGGTCGCCCAATTCATTCTCGCGACGGCCTGGTTTGACTTTTGTTATTGCTGGGTTCGGGAGAAGGAGCCTAAGCTTCGACATCCCTAACGCACGTCGTGGTTCAGTCATGCTCCAGCGTCCGGTGTGTCCGAACTGTAGTAAGCGGTCCATGCTTGCTCGGGTCATGCCAGTAACCGCTGGCATCGTTCGAGAGAGCTACGAGTGTCCGAGTTGCGACCACTCGTGGGACATCGAAGTGCCAGACCCGATAAAAGCGGCGGCCGGGTGGATCCAGAGCGACCTTACAAATCCAGAGTAAGGCTGCCTCAGCCCGGCGTCAGCAACCGCACGTAAGTGCCGCTTTCATGCAGCTCTAGCCAGCCCTTCTCGACGGCGTAGCGGATACCTGCGCCGAACTCCGGCCCGCTTCCCTGAAACCGAAAGATGAAGGGGTAATTGATCTTCTCGATATGAATGCGGCCGTCCTGGACCGACTCGATACCGGAAGCGATCTCGGCCAGCTTTCGGGCGGCCGCTTCAGGATCGGAGAACGGGCGGGCGTTGGCGTATTTCATGGTTGGGCTTGCTCCGTCGACTCCCATCAGGCTTAGCGAAGGTCAGCCGGAGAATATGCGCACGCTGCCGCCTGCCTCGCATGACCGAGCACGGCTCACAATACAGCACAGGCTCCAGCTTCCAGAGGGGGGCGGCCGGCCGCTTGATCGCGCGCAGCGAGAGCAGGGAGATCCGCCGCAGCGGTTGCACTTGGCCTCGATCAGGTCATAGCCGGCGCGCCTTGGCGATGGTCGGATTGGCCTGTGGCTCGCTGGGTGACGGCATCGCGGGGCCGCCGGCTCACATGATCGCGTTCCAGGCGTCGCATTCCAGCCGGTCGGCCTCGCGAAGCTTCTCCTCTGCCGCACTGCGGATCAGGACCGACTGGGCGTAGTAGCTCGCATGCAGCCCGTGCGCTTGGCGGATGCCTTTGACCTGGGCCTTGCGGTCGCCGCCTGGGAGCGGAATTTGGATGATGCGTGGGGACACCGCGCATAATCGCGCTGAATCAATCCCGAGGAAAGCCGCTAGCGCTGGGGGACAGGTCCGCTCCAAAGCTCAAGCTGACGGTCAAGCCCAAATTCGTTGGTGCAAAGACATTTCACTCTGTTGAGTCTATTGCTGGATGTGCAAGTCTTCCCGAAAATTATTTCGGGGCATTATGCTTAAAGGCAATCAGCGATTCATTTTGTTTTTTTGATCTCGCCGTGGCGCACCGCATCCTTCTGACGCACCACCTCTGCCGCTAACGGACTTCATTCCGTACCTAAAGAAGCGGCAGGAGAATGATCTGTGCTTCCAGGTGATCGACAACGAACGACGCGTGATCCGGCTCTCCGCCGTTAGGGAAGTGAAGCTCTCCAATGGCTCGCCGGCAGTCGCAATGCTGTTCTGTTTGGGCGACAGAGACAAGGCGGATCCAGGGTTCACCAATATCAAAACTGGAAAGGTCAGGATTCCGAGGCGGGCCGCCGACGAAGCGGGTGGTCTTTCGGTACATGCCGTAGTTTCCCTCAGGCCCACCCAGAAAGGCGGTCATCTCTACCGGATGGTTTACGAAGATGTCTCGGGGTTCGGCAGATCGCTGTTGCAAGGATTTCTGCGAGCAGAGTTCAAGATAATAGCCGACGAGCAGGAACTGACATACAAAAGAGAAGGTTCGAAGGAGCCGCAAAAAACCCGGCCCATGGTGGAGCTGAGCGGTTACGCCTCCGACAAACTGAAGGACTCGATCAAAGAGGGCCGGCTGCTGCACGTCGAGTTGATCAACTATCGTGAAAAAAATCTTGGATTTGACGAAGCGAGGTTTATCAGCTCCGTGCGGCGCGATCTCAGCCTTTCGATCGGAAAAGGATTGCCGCAGGGCGAAGCTCTCAAATTCATTGAGAGAGTTAAGGAACACGCACGCAAGAACGACTAAGGTTGTGCTGCCGACGTTCACCGCTCCTCCAAACGGGAATGACCAAGGCGTTGAGGATTCTAAAATTTTCGGCGCGGTGAGGCGCGGTTGACGTGACTAACTACGGTTACAAGCTACAGATTTGCTCGCCGCTGCGAGCGGGCCCGAAGGGCAGGGCACTACGAATTTGTCAAATCGCGGAATTCGGCCGAATGCCTTCGATAGCCGAGAGCGAGCAGGATCGTGCCGGCGGGTGTGGCCACTCCGTCAAGACTGCGGCTCGCTAAAACGCCGTTGACTTTCAGAAAGATCAAAGCTGCGCCCAGACCAACGCATGCGGCCGCTGTTGAGCATAAGAGCACCCGGTCTGGCTTTCGTACAACGTCACTCCGCCAGATGAACGCTCCAAGAAAGAACAGCCCCATGGTGCGCGGGAACCAGCGCAATAGCAATCAAACAGACAGCGATGTACGGATATCGGCAAGCCAGTTGTTGATCATCGCGCGACGATGCTAATCCTGCAATGTTTGCAACAGGCCCAGAAGCAGATCCTGCAGCGAAAGCCCTCCGACTTGAAGATGACCAGCCGCACCAGTTGAGGAGGTCAACATAACGAGGCGGTCGTCCGACTTGGCGGAATCTCACCAGTTCGCGGCGACCAGAACGCGATCGACGAGGAAGGCGAGCCCAGCGACCAGCACGAGCGCGGAGAGCGCCGTCACCGCCTGCCGCTCCCACGCGGCGCGCCGAAACCAAAGGAGGACCGGCAGGAAAGCGGCGATCACCGCTGCCTGGCCGGCTTCAACGCCGAGGTTGAACGACACGAGCGCCCCGGCCAGGGCGGCCGGGGGCAGATCGAGATCGAGCAACGCGCCGGCAAAGCCGAAGCCATGCACGAGGCCAAACGCGAAGCCAACGGCCCAGCGCCACGACGCCGTGCGTCTGAGGAAAATGTTTTCGGCCGCGACGTATACGATCGACAGCGCGATCACCGGCTCGACGATCCAACTAGGCGGCGACGCCGCGCCCAGGACCGCCACGGCCAAGGTGATGCTGTGCGCCACCGTGAAGGCGGTGATGACGGCGAACAAGGATCCGATTCCTCCGCCGCCCAGGACGAGAGCCAGCACGAACAGGAGGTGATCAACTCCCGTCAGGATGTGCTCGATGCCGAGCCGAAAGAAGGCGAAGACGCCGCTCCCGGCAGTAACCTCGGGCGCCGGCCTCCCGCTCGGTGCCGCGACGGCGAGGAGAGCCTCGCGCCGGTCGCGTTCGAGGGTGTATTGCTGCACGCTCCCCAGGGCTTCGACGCGGACAAGCGTGTGGTAGTCGTTGCCGAGGACGTCGGACAGGTCGTCGCGCAGCACAAGTTCGCGCGGGGTACCAGGGCAGGCGTAATCGATGATCACTACGGCATTGGCGCGGTCGGACGTGGGCGGCGTGACCGTTCCGGGCACCGGCTCGCATCGCACCCCATTCGCGGAAATGCCGACTTTGCGCGCCACCAAATCGGCCAGCGTGGCGTAGTCTCCACGAGGCGCCAGCCGCACCCCGGCGGCCTCGCCGCCGGCCGCCGCGAGCGCATCGGGGCCGAGAGTGAGGCTGTATCGGACAGTTCCGCCGTGCAGGCTCACGGTGGCATAGCCCATGGAGCCGGCGATGTGCCCTTGTGCTGGTCCGAGTAGTAGCAGCAGCGCGAGGGCAGTCCACGGCGCGGCGCGGCGCAGAGAGGCAGGAGGTGTCATCGCGCGTCCGCTTCAGTCATGACCTCGGCCCATTCGCCGCCGACGAAGCGGGACATGAGGTAGAGCCGCGGATTGCCATCGATGCGCATGTACTGGAGGTACCCCTCGGGGTTGAACTCGCCGAAGCGGGCGCTGAGAACCGGCTCGCCGTGCCCGCCGTAGAGCTTCACGGAGAGCTGCGGCGGGTCGAGGCCGAACGGCGCCGGGTCGCTCCCCGCCAGCTCCGCCGCCTCGATCTCGCGGACAGGACCGGAATTGTGCATGATCTGGACGGCCTTGCTGACCCGGAGCCCGGCGGTGCCGATGTTGACTCCGTCAGGCGTCGCCCACGCCGTCTCGCCCGCGCGGAGCAGGGTAACGCGTCGCGTGCCGCGGCTCAACTCTACCCGCGTGACCTCTTCCGGCGCGCGGCTGAGCACGCCCTTGGGCTCGAACCGCACGAGCTGGCGCTGCACCGGCATGGCGCCGCTCACCACCATCGCCGCAAGGTAGAGGAGCGCGAGCGCCGCGAGGACCGGGTGCAGCACGTGCCGCCTCATCGGCGCCGCCACCAAACGACGCAGCCGAGCGCGACCACCAGGAGCGGCATTGCGAAGACGACCAGGAAGAACACCGCATTCGACTGCCGCCCCGTCAACGCGATGAGGGGGGGCACGGGAACGCGCGCGGCGACGGCTGTCGTGCGCTCTTCACGTGCCAGCCAGCGGGCCGCCGAGAGCAAAAGGTCACTGTTTGCCATATAAGGAAAGAACGAGTTGCTGGCGAAGTCGCTGTCGCCGACGACGATGGCGCGCATGGGTTCGGAGTTGCTGTCGAGGCGCCCTTCCACGGCGACGCCCAAGACGCGCGGGCCGGGGACCGGGGGCGCTGCCGCGTCCTTATCACGCGCCGCGTCAGGCTCGACCGCGTGTGACCCCACCGGTTTGACCGGGCGCGTGTAGCTGTCCCGGCTGCTGAGCAGCAGGGCCGTCACGCGGAGGTCGCCCGCCGTCGGTAGCATCGTGATGGGGCGGATGCCGGGGTAGAAGGTGAGCGAGACCGAGCGCGTAACCGGGTGAGGGTCGTAACCCGTGACCGCCACGATCTCGGGGTTGGTCGAGTAGTGGCTCAACGGATCGACGACGACCTCCTGCTCCGGGCGGACGCCGAGCTCGGCCACGAGCCGGGCGAGCCCGGGTTCGAGCACGAAACCCAGGTCCAGCAGGAGAAGGGCCGACCCGCCGCGCCGCAGATAGGCGCGCAAGGCCGCGCTTTCAGCCGGCAGGAACGTGGTCCGCGGATTTGCCGTGACGAGGAGGGTGCACCCGGTCGGCACGTCACCCTCGGTGGCGAGGATGAGCTTCCGCGCCTCATAACCCTGCGCTTCGAGAGCGCGGCGCAGCCGCCCCGCGCCGTGGCCCGGCATCTCCACCACCTGCGAGCTGGCGTCGTCGTGGCTGTGGCCAGCGCCGCTTTCCAGGTGCGTGTGGTACTCGAAGTTGTCCATCGGCAGCTCGCCGTGGCCCTCGAGGAAGCAGGCCGTAATCGCGCGCCCGCGCAATACGCGCTGGATACCTATCGCGATCTCCGTCTCGTCCGTGCCTTGCACCAGCACCCGACGTCCCTCCGCCTCCACGACCGCGGCATTGTAGATCTGGATTGCCTTCTCGCGTGCGAGTCTCGGGTCCCGGTCCGGATCGACTGCGACGACTTTGAGCAGCGGGTTCCGCCGGGCCATGATCGCAAGGAGGTCGCGCGCGCGCCGCCCCGCGGGATCCTGCGACCGATAAAAGTAGGTGACGGTTACCTCGCGGGAGACCTCGTCAATCGCCCGCATGGCCGCCCCCGAGGGCGTATAGACCTTCTCGCGAGTCAGGTCGAAATGCACGTCATGCAGATGCAGCGCGACATTGGCCAGCACCGCGGCGCCGAGCGCGATCAGGATGACTCCGGCCGAATAGGCCCGCCCCCGCCAGCCCGCGAGCGCGGTCTGCAGCGGCAGTCTCAGCCCGGTCGCGAACAGCACCAGGACGGCAGCGAGCCAGCCACCAGCCCAGAGCAACGCGTTCCAGTCGAGCTCGGGGTGCTCCATGGCGTCAGCGCCGGGCCAGCCCGCGCGCGGCGAGGAACAGCCCGAGCAGGGTCACCGCGAGGAAGAAGCCGAAATCCGAAGCGTACATGGCTCCGAGGGCAAAAGGCTGGAAGCGCGCCAGCAGCGACAGCCCGAGCACCCAATTGTCGATCGGCGACGGCAGCAACGCGGCCCAGGCGTCAATCGCCCACAGCATCCCGAACACGCCGAGCGAAACGACCGCGGCCACGACCTGGTTGGCGGTGAGCGCGGAAACGGCAAGACCGATCGAGACCAGGGCGCCGGCGAGCAAGGTGAGGCCGAGGTAGCCGCTGTAGATCGGGCCCCAATCGGGAGTGCTGAACCGCGCCAATATCCATGAATACACCAAAGTGAGCGCGACCATCGCGAGCAGCATGCCCATCGAGGCTGCGAACTTGGCCAGCACGATGTCGCCCTCGCGCACCGGCGACGTCAGCAGCAGCTCGAGGGTGCCGCCCCGGCGTTCCTCGGCGAACTGCCGCATGGTAACGAGCGGCACGAACAGGACGAGCTGCACGGCCGCCTGAAAGAAGACGTTCACCAGCGTCGCCTGCTTGGTGGCGATGAGCGTGACGGCGAAGCCATAGCCGTTGAGCACAAGGAAGACGGCGATGACGGCGTAAGCGATCGGCGAGACGAACAGCGCGCGCAACTCCTTGGTAACCAGGGCGAGGAACGCCGTCACTGGAACGCTCGGCTCGCCGTTAGCCGGAGGAACAGCTCCTCCAGGTCTGAAGCCGTCTCAACCGTCTCGACGCTGGCGATGCCGGCGAGGCAGAGGGCGGCGGCGACACGGGGGGCTGCGCCGGCCTCCGACATCTCCACCCGCCAGCCGGCGAGGCCGTCCTCCGGCTCCTCCCGGGTCACGCCGCCGATCCCCGCCAGGCCGGACAACGCCGCCGCGACCTCGTCCGCCCGATCGGCTCGGGCGCGGACGCGAAGCGAAGTGCCGCGCCCCGCGCCGGCGAGCTGGTGGACGGTGAGCAGCCGCCCGTCGAGCAGGATCGCGACCCGATCGGCGACGCGTTCCATCTCGGCAAGGACGTGCGAGGTGACAAGGACCGCGCTGTCGCGGGCCAGGGTCCGCAGCAGCCCGCGCAGCTCGATGACCTGACGCGGGTCAAGGCCGTTGGTCGGCTCGTCGAGCACCAACAACTTGGGTTCGTTCAGCACGGCCTGGGCGATTGAGACGCGCTGCCGATAGCCGCGCGACAGCCGGCCAATCACGGCGTCGCCGACCGGCTCGAGCGCGAGCCGCGCGCGGGCGGACTCGATGCCTCGGCGCAACGCGCCTCCCCGCAAGCCCCGCAACCGGCCCATGAAGTGGAGAAATTCGTCCACCCGCATATGGCCGTAGAGCGGGGCGTTCTCGGGCACGTAGCCGATCCGCGCGCGCGCTTGGTGTCCGTCGCGGACCACATCGAAGCCGTCGATGCGGACAGTTCCTTCGCTCGGCCTCAGATAGCCGGTGATGACGCGCAGGATGGTGGTCTTACCGGAGCCGTTGGGACCAAGCAGGCCCACCACTTCCCGCTCCTTCACTTCGAACGAGACGCCGTCCACTGCCTGGCGGCGGCCATAACGTTTGCCCAGCCGTTCGACGGAGGCGACGGCGATGCCGTGCCGCGAGCTTTCAGCCGGCGCAATGCCAAGCCCCGCCGGGGCTCGGGGCGGTCGATCGGTCAGGTGCCGGTCCACTGTCGGCGTCGAGCCGGTCAATCGTAGAATTCCGGCGCCTTCTTCATCGCCTTGAACGCGTCTGGGTCGTGGGCAGTGAAGAAATTTGCCTTCTGCGTCGCCATCTCCCGTCTGATCCACTCGAAGGCCGAGTAGTATCCCGATGTCGAATAGACCAACGGGGTGCTCGGCGGTATATTCTGCTCGACGTTCTCGCGGAAATAGACGTTGTCCCCGGTGAGGATGGTGAGGCCGGTGTTCTTCAGCCGCACCGTCATCATCTGGCTGCCCGGCGTGTGGGCAACCCAGCGCTTCACGACGAGCGTGCCATCTCCAAACAGGTCCTGATCGCCTTCGAGCTGCAACATCTTCACCGCGTTTGCGCTTGGTGTCATGTTTCCGCGCAGCGGCAGGACGTCGCCGAGAACGTAATTGGAGCCGGTGCCGGGCTCCGGCCAGAAGAAGTTCTGAAGCTCGCTCTTTTGCACGACGAGCGTCGACTTCGGGAACTTGGCCACGTTGCCGCCGTGGTCGAGGTGGAGGTGGCTCACCACGACGTAGGTGATATCGTCGGGCGTAAGATCGATTTTCTTCAGCTGCGTATCGATCGCGACATCTGGCGTGTTGACCGGCTTCAACCCGGTGAACGCGGCACCCCAGTAGCCTGGGTCGGTGATAATCTTGTCGTTGTTACCCGTATCGAAGAGAACATTCCCTTTCGGATGTTTGATCACGTAAAAACCGACCGGAACCTGGATCGCCGGCTCCATGGGTGCGCCGTTCACCAAAAATCCTTTGCCGAGAGTCAACGCGCCGGAACTGAACGCGTAGAGCTTAAGGTCTTGTGCGCTTAGTGCCGTACTCGATAATACGCTCCCGAGAAGAGCGACCATTGCCGTCAAATATTTGCAGGTCATTCTTTGCCTCCCTCGTCGCGAATTTTGTTATGTTTTGCTTCTGTGCAAAGCCGCAGAGGCGCCGGCAGGATGCACCTAAGTTCAACACGCCGCAGTAGACCTGTCAATAATTCTGGACGGTGTATCGGTTCACCCGACGGTACTGCGGCGCCGGTGGTCAGGATTGGCTGAGGCTCGTTGCGTGAGTGGATGGGAGGGGCATTCCTGCTGAAACCAGTCTTCAACCGCAGCAGGCCAAATGTGGAATTTCAGTAGACGTATAGCTCTCCTGGGGCGCTCAATTTCCAAATGTCACGTGTCGTAATTCCAATGCCCGCTATGGTCCAAACCCAATCCTCCAGGCAGTCCGTGAACGGCTGGCTGGTACGCGAAGGACAGGCCATGGCCTTTCGACGCTATTCGGAAGCCTACGTCGCAGAGGAAGAGCAGGCACGAATGGAGCGTAGCAGCTCTGGCCGGAGCTTTTATCCCACCCTGGGATTGGAGGCATCGATCATTTCGGGGACCTTGTCCGTTCCAATCGATGCGCAGCCGACAAAATGGGCGGCGTCGTCGAACCGTAGGCTCGCGAATGGCGGCGAAGAGGGCTGGCAACACGCGCCAATTATAGTAGCGTTGTTGCAAGAAGAAGCGCACGGCGGCTGAAGCCGGACGCGACACATAGAAGAGGGAGGACTTTCGATGCAATTTCTCAAGGCTGCGGTTGCGGCCGGGCTTGTAGTTGTGACCTTTACGGGCACCTCGCTTGCGCAGAGCAAGCCGTCGGAGCTCAAAATCGGCATCACGACGTTCCTGTCGGGCCCTGCGTCAGTCTTCGGTGTGCCGGCGAAGGTCGCAGCGGAGATGATCGCGGAGGACCTCAACAAGAAGGGCGGCATCGGCGGCGTGCCGGTCAAGCTCTCCTTCATCGACGAAGGCGCGGGAGGCGAAGCGCTCGTCTCGAACTACCGACGCGTGGTGCAGGACGAAAAGGTTGATGCCACGTTTGCTTCGATCTCGTCGGGCAGCTGCACCCAGTTGGTGCCGGTCGCCGAAGACCTCAAAGTCATGAATTTCATGTGGGACTGCGGTGCGGCCTCGATCCTCGAAACCAAGAAGTACCGCTACAATTTCCGGACTCAGGCGAACGGCACGCCGGAAATGCTGGCCGTGCTCCTTTACCTGCTCAAAACCAAGCCCGACTTTAAGACGATCGCGGTGGTCAATCAGGATTATGCATGGGGTCGGGAGAGCTGGGAGATTTTTTCGACCGCGCTCAAGGCGATGAAGCCGGACGTGCAAGTCGTCGCGGAGCTCTTCCCGAAGTTCGGCGCACCGGACTACTCCACTGAAGTTTCCCGTCTGTTGGCGCTGCGGCCGGATGTGGTTCTGACCACGTCTTGGGGCGGAGATCTCGACACGCTGGTCCGCCAGGCCGGTCAGCGCGGCCTGTTGCAGCAGTCGATCTTCGTGCTCGGGATCGGCGAATCATCGATCCAGCGGTTGGGCAAGGACTTGCCTGAAGGCCTGATCGTCGGCGCGCGCGGAGACCACTGGTTCCTGCATCCCGAGAAGAAGAACGACGCGGCCTTCAAGGCGTTCAATGAAGCCTTCAAGGCGAAGACCGGTGCATGGCCGATCTACCCGGTCTATCACATGGCGCAGGCGTTCAAGGCCCTGCAGACGGCCTACGACAAGGCGATCAAGTCCAACGGCGGCAACTGGCCCACACGGGAACAGGTCGTCGACGCGACGGCGGGCGCCGAGTTCGCCACCGGCTTCGGCCGTCCGATTACGCTGCGGCCAGAGGACAACCAGGGTCTCGAAGCTCAGCTCGTCGGCGTCACCAAGTCCGTTCCGGGGTACGACTTCAAGCTGCTCGACAACATTATGATCTTCGATCCGAAGATGATCACCAACCCGGCTGGCGTACGGTCGGTTGAGTGGCTCAAGACGCTCAAGCCGGACTTCGTCAAGATGGACGTGCCGACCTTCAAAGCTCAGTAGCGGCACGCTCGACTTTTTTCCCGTCCTCCGAGCCTCGTCCCGGAGGACGGACCTTTTCCGAAGGCCATCATGAACTCGACACTCGCTATCTTGGCTATCCTCGATGGGATCAGCTACGCCGCACTGGTGTTCTTGGTCTCGGTCGGGCTCAGCCTGATCTTCGGCGTGCTGCGCGTGGTCAACGTCGCGCACGGTTCGCTGTACGCGTTCGGCGCCTACCTGGCTGCGACGTTCAGCCTTGCAATCGCGCCGATCTCGCCTTGGCTCACCTATCCCGCGCTGCTGGTCGCCTCCGTCGTGATCGGCGTCGTGTGCGGCGGTTTCATCGAACGGTTTCTGCTGCGGCCGCTCTCCGGACAGGAGGACGTCCTCCAGCTTCTGATCACTTTCGCCGCCTTCATGATCATGGACAACCTGCAGCGTCTGATCTGGGGCGTGCAGCCCATCTTCGCCGCGGAGCCGTTGAGACTACTTCCCAACGTCGCCGTGTTCGGCGTCAGCTACACGTCGTACCAGGTCATTCTGCTGCCCGGCGTCGCATTGGCGACGCTGTTCGGGCTCCGCTACTTCCTGCGCAGGACGCTGTCGGGAGCGGTGATCCTTGCGGTCACGGAGGACCGCGAAGCTTCGACGGCCATCGGGATTGACGCAAAACGCGTATATTTCGTCACCTTCGTGATCGGCGCGAGTCTGGCCGCGTTGGGAGGAGCGCTGGCATCGCCGACGACCTCGCTGGTCCCCGGTATGGGCGCCGATATGATCGTGCTTTCCTTTGCCGTCGCTGCGACCGCAGGTCTCGGCCAGATCGAGGGCACCGCGCTCACCGCGCTGATGATCGGCCTGACCCGCGCCTTCGTGATCTATCTCCAGCCGGAATTCGAAGTTCTCGTTCCCTATCTGCTGATGGTGCTGGTGCTTCTGGTGCGTCCGTTCGGCCTGTTCGGCGCCGTGCAGGCAAGGAAAATATGATGAGCGGTCGCATCAAGCCGGTCACCACGATCGCGATCATCTTCTTTCTGGTCAGCGCCGTCGCGCCCCTTTTGGTATCGAGCTGGGCGACCTTGTTCGCGTTGATCCTCGCGAAGGGCATCGTCGTTCTCGGTATCATTCTTCTGCTGCAGGCGGGGCAGGTGTCGTTCGGACATGCAATGTTCTTCGCTACCGGGGCGTATACCGCGGCGTTCTGGGGCAAGTACGTCGGTGGCGGCGACATCGTGCTCTTCATCGTGCTGGGCGGCACAACCTCCGCCGTCTTCGGCCTTGTCATCGGGCTCTTCGTCGTGCGCTACCGGGAAATCTTTTTCGGAATGCTGAATCTGGCGTTTTCGATGGTGCTGTGGTCGCTGCTGGAGAAGATGTTTCATTACACCAACGGCGCCGACGGCATCCGGGTCCCTCGTCCGGCCCTGTTAGGGCTGTCGTTTACGCCCGAAACCTTCCAGTACGTCATTCTTTACGTGAGCCTCTTGATCGCGGTCGTCGCGTTCTACGGCGTGCAGCGCTATCTCGATAGCCCGCTCGGACACATGCTGCGTGCCGTCAAATCGAACGAGACCCGGCTCGAGTACCTCGGGACGTCCGCACGGCGCGTGCTTCTGATAGGCTACGTGATCTCGGCTTTTCTCGGCGGCATCGGCGGCACGCTGGTGGCGATCATCCAGCAGATCGCCACGCCCGAGTTCGGGTTCCGGACAAAGTCGGGCGAGTTCGTCTTTATCGCGATCCTCGGCGGCAGCGCCCACGCCTTCGGAGCGTTCGCCGGCGCGGCGATGTTCGAGTGCGTGCGCTTCTATGCGGCGGCCCACCTGGCCGACACCTGGCAGCTGATCCTCGGCGTGGTCTTGATCGTCATCATTCTCTATGCGCCTAACGGACTGATAGGTCTCAGGCAGCGCCACGGCCAGGCGAAGCAGGGAGGACATTGATGGCCAACGTCCTCCTTTCCGCGAAGGGCATCAAGATCCGGTTCGGTGGCGTCGTCGCCGCCGACGGTATTGACCTAGACGTGCTCCAAGGCGAGAACCTCGCGATCATCGGACCGAACGGCGCCGGAAAGACCACCTTCCTCAACATCTCGACGGGTTATCTGCGGCCGCAGGCCGGAAGCATCACCTTCCTAGGCCAGGAAATCACGGCGCAGCTCCCGCGCACGATCACCAAGCTCGGCATCGCGCGGGCCTTTCAGATACCGCAGCTTTTTCTCGATCAGACTGTGATGGAGAACATGCTGATCGCCGCGGCCTCACGGCTGGGAAGCCCTTCCGGCTTTACGGCTCTTTCCGCCCTGCCTGAGCTGCCTGAAATGGAGCGCCTTCTGGATCTCGTCGGCGTCAAGTTGTACGCGTCTCGCAAGGCGAGGGAGCTTCCCGAGGGACAACGCAAGCTGGTCGACATCGCTCTGGCGCTCGCGCTGAAGCCCAGACTGCTGCTGATGGACGAGCCCACCTCGGGCGTCGCCTCCGCCGAGAAGCTGGAGATCATGGACATCCTGACGTCCGCGCTCGCCAAGGAGAATGTGACTTCGGTCTTCGTCGAGCACGACATGGACATGGTGGAGCGCTATGCCCACCGAGTCGCGGTGTGGAACGTCGGGAAGATTCAAAAGGTCGGCACGCCGGCGGAGGTTCTGGCCGATCCCAAGGTCCGCGAACAGGTGATCGGCATATGACGGCGATGCTGGACTTCGAGAACGTCAACGTCGCGATCGCCGATGCGCCGGTGCTGCGCAGCGTCAGCTTCTCGCTGCCGCCGGGTGCGACCGCCGCGCTCATCGGGCGAAATGGCGCCGGCAAGACCACGACCGTACGGACCATCATGGGCTTCACGAAGGCGAGCGGCACCGTGCGCCTGGGCGGACAGGACCTGGGACATGTTCCTCCGCACCGCCGGCCCTTCTTAGGCATCGGCTACGCCCCCGAGGACCGTCGTCTCTTCTCAGCCTTTACGGTGGAAGAAAACATTCTTTTGCCCGGTCGCGTCGCGAAACTTGGCGCGGACGAGGCGCGCCGGCGGCTGGAGCGAGCCTACTCGGTCCTGCCGGAGCTCAAGGAACTGGCGAGTCGCCCGGCGGGCTCCGTCTCGGGCGGCCAAGGCAAGATGGTCGCCCTCGGACGCGCCCTGATGTTAGGAACCCGCCTCGTCATTCTGGACGAGCCCTTCCAGGGCCTCGCCCCTGTGCTGGCGCAGAGGTACGCCGAGGCGCTGCGTCGGCTTCGTTCGCAGGACCGGGACATTACCCTTCTGATCACGGAGTCGAATCCGAAGCTGCTCGAGACCTTCGCCGACGTGACGCTGACGATCGAGCGCGGCGAAATCGAAAGCCGGGTCCGGGTGTAGCGCTCGCCCGTTCGGCGCGCAAAACAGACGGTCAAGCCAAGCTCCATCGAGGCTTGCCGAACAGACGAATCTACTGGCGCTCAATGCAACACGAGGCGGCCCGCGCCGGCGAAGCCGCCAGGGGATTTGCGGTGGTCGCACCACGGCCGCCTGACGGCCTAGCGACGAAGCATGCTCGGCGAGACCCGAGACCACCGCAGCACGTCCGGCCGACGAGCGTGCAGGTCGGCGGAAGGCCGGGATGTGAATCGGCATCGAAGCATGCCCCCTCCAATGTGATGTGAATCAGAGACTTATCGTGCCGATCAGCCTCAGGACCCCCACGCCGATTCACACCACGGCTCAAGGCTCAATTCGCGCTTCAAGAGTCTTCGCGCGCGAATTCGGAGGTCCCGCGCCGAAGCTCGCCGGCGCAGAACATATCGGCCAGTGACACCGCCAAGGTCACGTAGCCGATCCGGCCACGCCGCGATATCCGCTCAGGCGAATTGAGAATATCGGGAAAGCTGAAAGAAGGACTCTGCTTCGTAGGACGGATCGGTGGCCAGTCGGGCAAGCCTTTGCCCGATGGCTGGCGCGAACTTCGCACCATGGCCTGAACACGCGGAGCAGACGATTAGGCGGGAATCCGGCCAGCGATCGATGATGAATTCCTCGCCCGCATCGGGCAGGCGGTCGGCGGGCACGGTGTTGGTGTAGAGGCAGACGTCTCGATCGATGATTGGCCCGGCCGCGCCCGGGACAAGGGCCGCCAACGCATCGCCGACCGGGCGGAGTTCGGCCTCGGTGGCCTGCGGACCCCAGTCATCGGGGCCGACCACGGGCCCGTGGTTGTGAGGCGCCGCTTTGACGCCGCGCTGTTCGAAGTCCGGAAAGCCGTAGACCACGTCGTTCGGACCTCGGTCCAGAATGAAGATCGGGAAACGACCGAGCGCCACAGTGTCAGGGCGGGTCGGCTTGAACCAGCCGACCGCCTGTCGGGTCACGTTGAGCAGCGCGCCCAGTCTCGGGAGTGCGCGACCGAGCCATGGACCCAGCGCCAGAATCGCGCGCTCGGCGAAGAACTCTTCGGTCACCGTGCGGATCGATACGCCGTCGTGGTGCGGCGTGAAGCTCACGCGTTCCGGAATCACACGGTTCCCGGCGCGTGAGCGCATCAGTCTCATGACGACACCGGTCCGCAGTATCGCGCCACCGTCTTGTACTACGACGTCCCAGTCGTCGGGCAGGGTGAAAGCCGGAAATTCCTTGTTCGCTACGGTCGCGGTCAACATCGGATCAGGGCGCCCTTTCGCGATCGCGGCCGCGCGTGACGACGCCACCATCGCAGAGCCGGGGAGGCCTGCCTCCAAAACAGGGGTTTCCGTCAGTACCGTTTGACGGCTTTCGGCCTGCAGCCGGATCCAACCGGCATGAGCCTCGTCGCTCAGGCTGGTGTAGTTGGGGTTTTCGAAATTGAAGCGACGGAAAATTCGACATGAACCATGTGACGAGCCTCGATCCGAACCGGGTCCGACAGGGTCGAAGCCGAGCGCATCGACGCCGGCATCCAACAATGAGTTGAGCGCTGCTCCGCCCATGAGTCCTAGACCCAGCACGGCGACTTCGCATTTTCGCATGAAGGCCTCGCGAGCGATGCTACGACTCGCCGATCATCCTGATGATTTCGCGGGTTTACAAGGTCTTACGGGAGGGCGATTACGTAGCGAAAGGGACCACGGGGCGACAGCGGGCCAGATCCGAAAGTCTGAATAGGAGCCGCAGTCAACGGCGCCCGTCTCCATAGCTTTAGTTCGGCCGCAGGAGCAGGTCGGTCGCAGCTTAGCGCGACCATGGCCACGATAACGACGGTTGCGGTTTTATAGCTTGCGGTCTGGCAATTGGCGCCGGCTTTGGCGCCTGGGCAACATTGGCCGACTGCCGTGGACGCGGCAATGTTACTTCCTGCATGACCTGTGGCTTTTCTGGGATCGCGTTCGTAACTTCAGGCATCATCTCCTTTGGTGCTGAGGCGTTCGCCGTGGCGCGGGCGAGTTGCTCCTGGTTTGCGTTGAGGCGATCGGTGAGCGTTTGACTTTCGCGTGCCATCTGGATCTGGATCCCTTTGACATCGTCGATGACACGGCTGTTACGTGCGAGTTCTTCCTGGCCTGTCTTGAGTTGGCGCGCGACATTTTCATTGTCGTGGACCAATTTCTCTTGCGTCACGTTAAGCTGTTCGACTGCTTGCCTCAAGGCAGCGAGATCGCGCGTCATCGCCTGCACCTGCTGCGTCAAGTCGGAAACCAGGTCGATTGCAGACGGCGCCGCGTCTTTCGGCGCCGCAGCATCTCGGGGGCCCCGCGTCAGGGGTGCAGGGTCCGAAGGGGCCCTCATCGCCGGTTGAGCGGAGGACGACCACCACCACCAAGCAGCAAAGGACACAGCCAACAGAGAGCAGACGAAGGCCACGTGGGGCTGTTTCGTCGGTTGATGGTTCGTTGCCGGTGCGCGAGACGTCTCCATGGTCGGCTGGACCGAGGGACCGTCTTCCGCCTTGCGCGTCAGGTGCGAAAGCTCCTCCGCGATCTGCCGTTCCGCGACGCTGTCGTCCCGCGTGGAAGCCATTTGGTGCTCCATATGAACCCTTGACGACGGTGCTGACTTTCGTTGTTTAGCACAGTTTTAGCCTGTGCGCTCGGGCCCAGCGCTGCGCGCGAAGGCGCCGTCGGCAAATGAGTCCGATCGCCGAAAGTTCGAGGCTGATCGAGGCAGGAAAAAGCGCCTAAACTCCAGAGCGGCGTGTGCTTATGCCGATGTATGACGTCGACTGGCAGGCTCGCGTGTCTTGCAGGGGGCGCACTCAACCTCCAGCCAGGCGAGTCCGCCACTAAGCATTGATCGATCGTCGGGCAGGGCTGCGCCGGGCCCGCGTAGCATTCCATGCGGACGGACCAGGCTTCCGCCTCCGCCCGGTCGGCTTCTCGAACGGCCTCCTGGGCGCGCTCGCGGGCTCCTTGCGCATGGATCATCGCGCCCATAATCCGGCCGCTCCAGACTACCTCTCCACACTTTTCGCGGAGGATTCCGCAAGTGGCTTGTGAGGCTAGCCGCAGCCGGGAGCCCCACACCTCACTTCGGTCAAGCGCGACTGAGCCTAGCGGCTCCCGCGATCTAATGTGTCAACGTGGCTCGAACCGTAGAAGTGGCAAGCTCCGCGCGGAAAAAACGCAGAGCGCTTTCGCGGAAGGGGGCGAGCTACTGGTCCCCTGGTTCTCGCCGCGCCGAGGATATCCACTCCTCCTCACCATCGGTCGCAAGCTACTGTGAAGGCAACGCTTCTTGGCGCTTCAGTGAAGCTGCGCGCAAATTGGTACGGTGATTAGCTACGAAGTTCCCCTAGCAGCCGTCGCTCAGCTACAGAGTGTCTGGATTCGACCCATCCATTGTCCTAGCGGGTTCCGCTCGTCGCGCGCTCTTCTTGCCTCCACCGTCACCTCGTAGCACCGCCCCAGCGTAGTTCACGGCATCCAGATGTACGATTTGGATCGAAGGCTAGGCGCGCCGCGCAGATGCCGGGAAAGGCGTGCCACGAGCCTGAGAGCGGAAGCGAGAGGCCGCCTCAGGGGGCGGCCTTCTCGTTAGCTGGTGGGCGTCAGCATGTCATTGGCGAACGAGCTAGGACCGCATACCTCCAGCATCGAGAAAAGCAAGGCACCCCCGGGGCAATGGCTGCTCGACCGCTAATCGAACTACGCCAACTCTGTTGCTCCCTTCACAGGTGCGTGCTTCATAAGCCCGCTGTCGGCGGCGGCGCCGACGCGCTCGGCTCCCGTGCTTTGGATCGAAGGTGCGGACCTCCAGGTACGGGGGCCGGATTAGCGCTGAGTGCTATAATGGTTTCCGACTGCGATTGGCTTACAGCAGGACTGTGGACTAGCCGTCTTGGCAGGAAATACCGAGGTTGTCACACGCGAGAGCGAATGACTCTTTTGCCTTTGCATCCTCGAAGCAGAAACGAGCTCCGACCTCCGCGCGATCAATCGACCAATCGACGTTATTGCCTCTCGCGATGCGGGAGGCTTCGCCGCGTAAAAGGTCCAGTTGTCTTCCGGCAGCACGAACGATCAGGCAATTTGCTTTGGGCACAATCCGTTCTCCAAGGGCAATCAGCACTGGTGTGAAATGGCGGCAGCCGGGTTGATCCTAGATGCTAAGCACCCTAAACGAAGGCCGCAGCAGGGGGCCCGCTGCGGCCTCATTGTCAAGAAAAACGGGTGAAAAAGATCTAAGTGAAATATGGAGCCAGCCCGGGTGGAGGCCATCATACTGGGCCATTGGGCAAGGGAATATGATCTAAATCACAATTCAAATTTGTAATGAATCCGAACCATCTATGCTGAGGGAGAGCGCCGCCGGGGCTGGCTAGCTGGCGGGCTCTCACCCCGAGCACAAGGCGGCGTATGTCCCCCACGGCCCCGTCCCAAGCAACACGCTACGCAGCCGCCGCTAACAAAGTGTAAACCTTGTTCCGTTCATATTCGTCGGTCGCAATGGTGAACTCGCTGCGACTTCCGGCTGGAAGCCCGCTAGCTAACGCACCTGGCGGGCTTTCTTGCTTTTCGAAACCAGTCTGATTAGTTCATCAAAGCATTGCGCGGATGAAGAGAAACGACAAACCCAAAGAATGGACCGATGCAGAGGTGCAACTTCTGCTCGCGCTGTCGCGCGAAGGCGCCGGCGCGGTCCAGATTGCAAGCGCGTTGGATAGATACGTTGCATCAGTGAAGCGTGTGGCGGGAAGCTTTGGTATCCAACTGCGGGGTTGAGGGCTGCCGGTCACGCTGGCGGCCCTAGCACTCCCGGCGCTCTAATCCGCAATTGGATCGGCTGCCGGGAGCATTGGGGGCTGGAAACCAAGCGATGCCAGGTTCGCCCTACATCGACAACGCGTACAAAACCGGAATCCGGTAGTTGTCCGGAGTCCATTTTCGGAACGGGGCGTTCTACTGTGAGAACACCGGCGCGATTTAAATACCAACCAATTTCAAGTTTCCCGGGAATGCCGCAGTGGGGCTGGAACCACGCTGCGGCTTTTCCCATGAGCGCACCTGAGGAAACAAGGTTTTCGAGGGGGATTTGTGAGCATCCAAGTAATCATGGAGACTATATTGGAGCGCGAGCTGGCGGCGCGCGGCGTGCAATCATTGCGGCAATCCGATTGCATGGAGATCGTGGAAAACCTCCTCGGGCGCTTGAAGGAGCTGGACCAGGAATTAGCCGCACGAAATATCGAGAGCTAGACGCTCACTCCATCGCAGGAGAGACGGCCCCGGCTTCAGGGGGGCTTTTGAGGTTAGGCCGAGGCCGCTCCGCCAGCTCGGGCGGCGAGCCAGCGCGGATTCAAGCGGAAACGCCCCCGGCAGGTTCCTTAAGGCGCCAACAAATCCTCGCCCAGCGTCAGCAGCCGCACGTAGGTACCGCTCTCGTGCAGCTCCAGCCAACCCTTCTCGATAGCGCACTTGATGCCGGCGCCGAACTCCGGGCCGCTTCCCTTCAGCGTGAAGAGGAAGGGATAGTTTACCTTCTCAATGTGGATACGGCCGTCCTGAACCGGCTGTATGCCGGCGGCGAGCTCGATCAGCTTGCGGGCTGCGGCTTGTGGATTTGCAAAAGGGCGTTCGGTGACGTGCTTCATCGCTGGAATCAAAACCTCAAGCGCCCATGCTTGGCCTGACTTGCCCGCGACTGTCATGCCAGTCCGGGACGATATGCACAGATCCTGCGGCGCCGCATGCCGAACAGACAAAGCGCAAACCGACGCGCGACCACGGCTGATCCTGCGGGAGCACACGAGCCGCACTCGACCTTGTGATTGCAGCGGCCGTTCAGGCATTGGATGTTGCAGGTCACATGGCGGTCGGCCAGCCATTCCGCACGGCTCCTGGGCGGATAGTGGCCGGACCGTCTCGTGTATCGCTGTGCTTGACCTTGCCACAAGTCTCCAAGCTCCGGGAGCAATTTTGTAAAATCGCACTCAGAGCGACTGCGGGGGATCATAGCTGCTCCGTCAGGCTTTTCCTGCCAGAACCCTATGAAGTGACTCAGGGGGCTCATGAGGTTGGTGAAGAGGCCCTAGGTATTCTGCCAAACGGCGCAATCCTATCGCCTTGCCGTCCAGGCGAGCCGCTTCATAGTCGTGCAAGTTCGGTGTGCACGCCATCCTTCGCATTGGTCGGCAAGATGTGCCATCTGCGAGCTCGACAGCAAGCCTAGTGTACCTGCTGGAGGTACAGCGAAGTAATCGATCAGGCGAAGTGCGTCCGCCCTCGGGATCGGCTTCTCCGGTACGCCCGCTCCACCAATGATGCGCTTCCAGACATCTGGGAGTTTCCACATTCGGCATCGACGTTCAGCTTCGGCCTCTGCCAGGGCGCCATCTCTGATGATCGTGAGCTTACATTTCAACTCGGTGATCTCGTCAGCTGATGAGCTTGCCGCAATGTTTTTCGTGATCCGAGCATAGCTATCCGCGCATAGCTGAATGTAATACTCGGGCTCAAACTTTCTGACTACCGGAAACCCCGCCAGCACAGTGGGTGATACCGATCAGGGCGGCTCAGATCGGTGCTTCTCGTTTGTTCAGCACGCCCATTCGGCAGGTAGTCAGCTTCCCTTCGATCTTCGAATCCTCCGCGGCCCTTCAGCCTCACCTTTGGCCGGACCCGCAAAGCCGCGCGGCGGTGACACGGACAATGCACCAACCCACATCTGCAACAGATGTCAGCGGTCAATGGATTTTCTCGCGATGCTGCCGGCAATTGCGAACCTACCTCTCACAGCCGATCTACTTCGCTGGAGGTTTGTCGTAGAGGGGCTTGCCTTTATCGACGATATGCACTGTGAGAAGTTCTACCGTTTTGTCACCGACCACCTTGAAAGGCGTCGTCGGGTACATGGCGGACATTAACGGCAGCATCTCCGCTCGCACTCAGGCCGACGGCACCTTGACGGACTCATTCGGTGCCACGTCATTGGGTCCACCAGATTGCCGTATTCTTTTGTCCCCAAATGGGGATTGCGGCATCGCTCTCCTTTCGTCCAAGATTGCCTGATCGGAGCCCACATCGATCGGTGATGGGCATCAAGCCAAACCCGAAATCTGCGACGTCCATGACGGGTCGCAATGGGACTCGCGTCGCGCATTTCCATGCAAAGGGAGCGGAGACCATGGCACTCATCAATGGAACAGCAGGCGACGATCCGCTGGTTGGCACGGCTGCGGATGATCAGATCAACGGCCTGCAAGGCAACGACACCATCAGCGCTCTCGACGGAAACGATACCGTAAGCGGCGGCCCGGGCAACGATGTCATAGATGGCGGTGCCGGCAATGATACCCTGGATGGAAATGCCGGTATCGATACGATCACCGGTGGCGATGGCGATGACACGATCAATGGCGGCGCGGGCAACGATACGCTGAGCGGAAATGCCGGCGTGGACACCATCCATGGAAACGCGGGCATTGATGCAATCGATGGCGGAACCGGCGACGATCACCTCTTTGGTGACGCCGGCGACGACAGCATTCACGGCGGGGACGGCAACGATGACGTCCATGGCGGCGCGGGTGCCGACGCCCTGTGGGGCGACGCCGGCGACGATACCTTGAGCGGCGACGCCGGTAATGACGTATTGAACGGCGGCGGCGGTAACGACGTACTCAACGGCGGCCTCGGGGATGACACTCTGAATGGCGACGCCGGCAACGACACGCTGAACGGCGGACTTGGCAATGACCTGCTGAATGGCGGTGCGGGCGACGACATCCTGAACGGTGGTGCCGGCACCGATACGCTGAACGGTGGCGACGGCAACGACACCATGCACGGCGATGCCGGTGATGATCTCATGGATGGCGGCGCGGGCAACGATACGATGTTCGGTGATGCCGGAGACGACGTCATGGCCGGCGGTGCGGGCAACGACATCCTGAACGGTGGTGATGGCGATGACGAACTCAGCGGCGGAGCCGGCAACGATACGCTCAACGGCGACGCCGGAGACGATACGCTGGCCGGCGGCGACGGCACCGACGTCCTGAATGGTGGAGATGGGGCCGACTCACTGTCGGGAGGGGCCGGCAACGACACCCTGAATGGCGATGCCGGCGATGACGAGTTGAGCGGCGGCAACGGCGCCGATGTCCTCAGCGGCGGGCTTGGCGACGATGTGCTGACGGGCGGCGCAGGTACCGATACGCACAATTTCGGTGACGGCACGGCGACCAACTTCGGCAATGATGAGGTCACCGATCTCAGTGCTGCGGACGGCGATGTCGTTCATGTCGATGCTCCGCCCAGCTTTGACCCGGCCACCGTCGTCGTGGACGACGACGGCACCAACACCGTGCTGGATTTCGGCTTCGGCACAATCCAGCTCGACGGCGTCTCGGGCGGTGCGACGCCGTTCGAGTCGATCGATGACATCAACAATGCCGCCGGTTATACGGCGATCGAAGTTGTCTAGCGCCGACTAGCAGCGGGGCGGCTGTCAGGCCGCCCCGCCGTCTGCATGTTTTCAGTCAGTGATAGTGTCGGCCCGTTATGTATTCTCGTAACCGTGGTGCTATCCCAGCATCTGGCCAAAGATTGCTGGTGACCTTGATTCCGGGACGATTCGCGTTGATGTGGATCGTGTGTTTCAGCGTGTGCGTAAACATGCTGCTGCTGGTCGTACCTTTCTATTCCATCGAAGTGTTCGACCGTGTGCTCAGCAGCGGTAGCGTTGAGACGCTTGTCGGCCTCACCCTCATCGCCGTGGGCGCTCTCGCCTTCAGCGCCGCCTTCGACACGTTTCGTAACCGACTGTTGAGTCGGTTCGCGGTTGGGTTCGAGCATTGCCTCGCTCCGATCATCCTTGAGGGCAGCATCATCGGCACGGCGCCGGGCGACGGACGGCAGCACGATCTCGTCAAGCTTCGCGAGTTGAGAAGTTTCGTGTCGAGCGGAACGGTCACATCGCTGATAGATGCTCCATTCCTCCCGGTGTTCATTCTTCTCCTGTTCTTCCTGCACCCCTGGTATGGCGTCATAGCCCTGATTGGGGTGGGGGTCCTGTTGGCGATGGGTGTTGCAAGCCACTGGATCGCGCGCGGGGAAATTGCGCAGGCTTCGCAAGCCGCGTTGAAGACGCAGGCGATGCTCGATGGAATCGTCCGTCACTCCAGCGTGGTGCGGGCAATGGGCTGGACCCGAGGCGCCATCCGCGCCTTCATGAGCCTCAATGACGAAGCCCTGTCTCCGGTGGTGCGGGCCAGCGAACGCATCTACACGATTGCGGCCGCCGCCCGAATGGTCAGGACGATTCTGCAGATTGCCGCGATCGGCGCCGGTGCCTGGCTCGTGCTCCGGAACGAGGTGCTCTCCGGCAGTCTGATCGCGAGTTCAATCCTGATAGCTCGCACATTGCAGCCCATGGAAGGGTTGGTCTCGGCTTGGCGCGCGTTGGCATCTGCGCAGGACGCCTGGACGCAAGTCAGCAACGCTGCGATGCCGGTTCTTGCACGTGCGCGGAAGACATTGCTTCCGCCGCCATCCGGCATTCTCCAGGTCGAACGGGTGACATTCCGGATTGGCGGAACGCAGCGTCCCGTTCTCGCGGGCACATCATTTCAATGCCGGCCATCCGAACTTGTCGTCGTGATCGGACCGACCGGCGCTGGAAAATCCACATTGCTGCGCTTGATGGCAGGCCTCGAGCGGCCGAGCAGCGGTACAATCCGGTTGGACCACGCAGCACTCCATACCTGGGATCCCGATCAGCTTGGGCAATTCATCGGCTACCTTCCCCAAGACGTGCAGCTCTTGGGTGGAACGGTGGCCGAAGCCATTGCCGGGTTTGATGAATGCGCACGGGACGAGGCTATCGTCGCCGCGGCCATGCTCGCGCAGGCGCATGAAATGATCCTGTCCCTTCCGGCCGGCTATCAGACCGAGATCGGCCGCGACGGCAGCAGGCTATCTGGCGGCCAGCGTCAGCGCATTGGTCTTGCACGCGCTTTCTTCGGCGATCGCAAATTGATCCTGTTGGATGAGCCCAATGCCAATCTCGACCCGGACGGCGAAGAAGCATTGTGCTCCGCCATTCAATCAGCCAAAGCGCGCGGCGCGGCATCGGTGATCGTCACCCACCGACCGCGGCTGTTGACCATCGCCGATGCTGTGCTGCTGTTGAGGGACGGCAACCAGATCACCTTCGGACCGCCATTTGAAGTTCTTCGCGCCCAGCGGCCGGCACCGGTACCCGGTTCGCCTGGCCTCCCTCGCAATGTCGAACCTCAGAAGCTGCCAGGCAGGAGGGTCCTACCATGACGCAGACCGGTCATGCCTCCGCGATTTCCGCGCCTGTTGCCGGCCTCGGCTCGAAGACGTGGCCGACGGAGCAACCGCGATCCGACATGCGACGGATCATCGCCTGGGGTTGTGTGCTGCTCGTCCTGCAATTTTGCGGCTTCGGCTTGTGGGCAACCACGGTTCCGCTCCGCGGCGCCGTCGTGGCACCAGGATTCATCAAGGTCCATTCAAAGCGCAAGGCGGTGCAACATCTGGAGGGCGGAATCATCAAATCGATCTATGTTCGGGAGAACGATCATGTCGAAGCCGGTCAACTCATTGCGCGGCTCGACACCGCGCAGATTGAAGCGACCCTTGGTTCCCTCGAAACGAAGTTCTTTGCTGACCTAGCGATGGAGGCCCGGCTGGCGGCGGAGCAAGACGCCGCGAAGTCAATCCGGTTTCCGGACGAATTGCGGGAAAGTGCGACCCGTCTCTCCGCACGTATCGCCATTCAAACCCAGGAGGCTGAATTTGCCGCGCGACTGGCCGCGATTGAAAACGAGCGCAAGGTGATCGATCAGCAGATGCTCCAAAACGCGGATGCCATCCGCGGCCTGGAGAGCAACGCTCAAGGACTTGAACAGCAGCTCAAACTGTTGCGAGAAGAGATAGCCGACACGAGCTATCTCCTCGCAAAGGGCCTCGCCCGGAAACCACGTGTGTTGGCGTTGCAACGCGCGGAAGCCGAGGCTGCCGGACAGGTCGATCGCAATGCCGCATCAATTTCGGAGATGCAGGGCAAGATCTCGGAGTTGCAGGACAGACGCCGGCAGCTAGGGTTCAACCAAAATCAGGATATCGCCAAGCAGCGGCATGCGACGAGCGAGGAAATCGGTGACCTCAGACATCGAATTGCCGCGTTGCGTGCCCAGCTTGTCCGGTCCGAATTGCGTGCCCCGGAAAGTGGAAGGATCGTCGGCCTCAACAGCAGGGACCTCAATGCCGTGCTTGGACCTCGGGAAACCCTTTTGGAAATCGTTCCGACGCAAGATCGGCTTGTCATCGAGGCGACATTGAAGCCTGCCGATCGGGAAGAGGTCTATGTCGGACAGATGACGCGTGTGCGGGTTCACGCGCTGAACGTTCGTCGCCGGCCGATGCTCGAGGGAAGGGTCGTCGGCGTTGCGGCAGACGCGCTGACCGACACCCGTTCCGGCGAGAGCTCCTATTTGGCCGAGGTTGAGCTGGACCCCAACGCGCCGACAGCCTCCTACATCTCCACATTGATGCCTGGAATGCCTGTCGAGATATTTGTCGAGACGGGGGAACGAACCTTTGCGGAATATCTGTTGCAGCCGATGACGCTACGGATCAACCGTGCGTTCAGGGAGAATTAAGAGCTGGTGAGGGTGGGCCGGCCTACGAGGGAGGCGACCGTGCATGAGTGCAGTAAGGCACTACCGTCCGCACAGGATGATTTTCGTTCCGGTTGCGTCGAGCGCGCTTCGAAGCAAGGCAATGATGGATGTGGTCTATCAGGGCCTTGTCCGGAGCCGCGCCCGCCACAGATCGCAATGGAATATTTCGCGAAGGCCATGGCGGAATTGCTCGGTTGCCGGAGCTGCTACGTAGCGATGATATCCTCCTCCGGGCTTGAAGAAGTCAGAATCGGAGACGCCCCAACCGATCCGTCATGCACGACGATGGTTGAGCGAATTGCGCGCACGGGCACCCCTGAGGACATCGCCTCGCTCGAGCCGATCAATTCCCGGACCTGGTTCGTCCGCAAGTTGATCGGTGCGGAACCCCCAGTAAAGAGTCATTCAGTCATTGGTAGGTTTGCTTCCGATGAGCGAGCCACGGTCGTATTCGTGGCCGGATGGCGACCGACCGCGCTTGCGGCAGCCGAGATTCCTGGTTTGGCGCATACCGTACGCCCGCTATGGAACGCCGCTCATTCACTTGCCCGGCAAACCCCGGGGCATGTCGATGCGCAACTCTGGCTCGAAGAGCTGACTTTTCCCGCCATCGTTGCGGACCAGAGCCTGCACATTTACGCAGTCAATCGTGGTGGACGAGTACTGCTTGCCAAGCGCCAGCTGCTAAGGATGGACGGAGGCAGGCTCGCGGGCTCATGCGGCTCCGTGACCGAGAGCTTGCGGGAGGCAGTCGGGAAGGTGCTGATCGAGAGCGGGACTCATGGATCATTCAATACTACGGTACCGCTCTCGATGGATCGTCAGCAGTTCGCCTTCGCCAAGATCGGCGTTGTTCCAACGCATGACAAGCTGGGACAGGCCCTCATTGTCGTGCCGCAATTCGACGACGTGCAGGGCGCGCACTGCATTGCATCTGCCTTCCGATTGAACTGGGCTGAGGAAAGAATCGTCACCCGGATTCTTCAATTCCAGTGCCCTCGCGATATTGGAGCCGAGCTTCGGCTGACCGAGGCAACGGTGCGAACCTACACCAAGAGGATCATGCTGAAACTAGGGATCAATCGACAGTCGGAATTCTTTCTTCTGTATCATCTCACCCAATCGCCTTTTGGCGCTGGCAGGCGGGAGAACTCGATGAGCCGGCTGGTCTCCGACCTTCGATTGGATGAAGAGGGCTCGATGCGATTGCGGAGGGTTGGCAAGCATTCGCCTGACTGAGTACGGGGTCTCCGCGATGTCGAATCGCATGAGCTGCGCAGGTTTGCTCCACCGGGCGTTTGCCGCCCTGGTATTGGTTGGGGCCGGCTTCCATGCCGATGCCCAGAGCATTCAATTGGCGCTTCCTATTGCCTGCGAGCCTGGCCGCACCTGCTACATCCAGAATTACACGGATCTCGATCCGTCTCGGTCGGCGCGAGATTACAAGTGCGGCACGCTGACTTATGACGAACACAACGGCACCGACTTTCGCTTGCCCTCACTGGCAGTGCAAAAGGCCGGCGTGGAAGTGCGCGCAGCGGCAGGCGGCCGCATTCTTCGTATCCGCAATGACGCTCCAGACGGGACTTTTACAAAATCGGGGCGCGAAGCGGTGCGCGAGACCGAATGCGGCAATGGCGTCGTCATCGAACACCCGGAGCAGTGGGAAACCCAGTACTGCCACCTGGCCGCCGGAAGTGTGTTGGTCAAACTTGGAGACAAGGTCGAACTTGGACAGCCGATCGGCCGTGTCGGTCTCTCCGGCCTCACGGAGTATCCTCACCTGCATTTCACGGTGAGGCACAATGGCGTGGTCGTCGATCCATTTGCGTATGGCGTACGTCCCGAGTCTTGCCAAGGCGGTCAATCCCTCTGGCTTACTGCCTTGCGCCAGAAACTCGAGTATCAGGAACGAGCCATCCTCAATGCCGGCTTTACGACGGGTCCGGTCACGATGGAACTCATCGAGGACGGTAGTGCCGAGAGGCAAATGCCGTCTGCCAGTTCGATGGCGATCGTCGCATTCGTGCGGGCTATCGGGCTCAAGGCAGGCGATGCGCAATGGCTGGTCATCAAGGATCCTCTCGAGCACGTCATTGCGGAAAATCGGTCTGCGCCGCTTCAGGCCAACAAGGCGCAATTCATGCTCTTTGCGGGTAAGAAGCGACCCCCTGGGGGTTGGGAACGCGGGTCCTACAAGGCCACTTATGTTGTCGAGCGGGATGGCCAGGTCGTGCTCAGGAAGGACCTGGAGCTCATGCTCTAGCGCCGCGCCTGTGCTCGGGGGCGCCCGACTGGTTGCCGGAACGCCCGCTCCCGCTATACGCGGTCAGACGACTGGCACTGCGATACTGCTGCGGTGGTCAGGCGCCCTGCAAGTGCGCGCTGGGATTAAGGTAACGCAGCAAGGTTACCATCGGTATCCTTCGCGTGCAGCGGCCGAAGCTTCCTGGCATCGGCGCTGGCGATCCGAAGTGTCTCTCTCTGAATGAGGACCTCGTCGTACTGCTCCTCAATGTGCGATCTGACGGCAAGCCGCCGGAGCCGGTCGGTGAGAAGTTCGGCGCGTGCAGCAATAGTTGTGCTCTTGATTGACATGTGAAGCTCCCCAGAACGCCACTGGAAGGGAGCCGATGCTTCGCCGGATCGCGGCAGTGAGAAATAACCTACGCTAAGTTTGCTGCCATATTTTCCTGTTCCGAAAGAGGAGCAGTCACTGGGAAAGAACGGGGCATTGAGGCGAATCCGAACTGCTGCGCATCGTCTCGCCTTCGGGCCAAGAGAGTAATCAGGGGCGTCAACGTGGGGCACCCCGATTTAACATACGCTAGATGCGGTGCGGGCTGCTCTTGATACTCTGCCGGCACGGCGATAGGCGCAGTAGTGGTTGTGAAATCGAGGTGGTCGTTGAACGTCGTTCCTTGATGTACGAGGGCAAGCCGGCACACGTCGTCGCCGCCTTCGACGTCACCGAGCGCAACCGAAGCCAACGCAGGGTCAGTCATTTGGCGTCCCACGACGCTTTAACCGAGCTGCCGAACCGAACCGCGCTAGATGGAGCACTCCTGGCCGCGATGGAGCGAGCGCGGGAAATCAATGGCAGTGTGGGGGTGCTGTGCATTGATCTGGACCGGTTCAAGGACATCAACGATCTCTTCGGGCACTCAATCGGCGACGCCGTTTTGCGCGAAACTGCTCGCCGCTTGAACAATGCCGCTGAAGGGGCCTACGTTGCCCGGGTTGGGGGCGACGAGTTCATGGCGATTACCGAACAGGTGCCGCTTCCAGGCGCTGCCGAGCTGCTCGCTAAAAGAATGCGCGCGGCTTTTGAGATCCCGATCGAGACAGGCGGTCATAGTCTGGAGCTCGACCTCTGCATCGGGGTCGCGGTATACCCAAGGGATGGCGAGGACGACGTCTCGCTGCTGGCCAATGCGGATGCGGCCCTTTACCGCGCCAAGCACGATGGCCGAGGCGCGATCCGCCTGTTTACCAGCGCAATGGATCAGCAGCTGCGCCAGCGACGTGCCGTCGAGCACGATCTGCGTTCGGCTGTAGAAAATGCCGAGCTGTTCCTGGAATATCAGCCGCAAGTGGACAGCCTCAGGCAAATCGTCGGTTACGAGGCTCTGGTGCGGTGGCAGCATCCCATTCGCGGCGTTATTGCACCAGGCGAGTTCATTCCGATTGCGGAAGAGAGCGGTTTGATCACCAAAATCGACGAGTGGGTCCTCAAGGAAGCGTGTCGCGCCGCGACGTTGTGGGAAACGCCGCTCAGGATCGCCGTCAACATCTCCGCGGCTCAATTCCGTCGCGAAAACCTCGAGACCCAGGTGAAGCGAGCTCTGCGAGAGAGCGGGCTTGCGCCGGCCAGACTTGAATTGGAAATCACGGAAGGCGTGCTGATTGAAGACGTCGGCCGGGCGAGTGAGACGATGAAACGATTGAAATCCCTCGGAGTCTTGATTGCCTTGGATGACTTTGGGACCGGCTACTCCTCACTATCGTATCTCTACGCATTTCCGCTCGACCGCATAAAGATTGATCGTTTCTTTGTCGCAAGCCTTGGTACGAGCGATAAGTCGATCGGCATTGTTCGTGCAGTGATCGGGTTGACCCACAGCTTTGGTATTCCAGTGCTCGCCGAGGGCGTCGAAACCAACGAGCAGATGTCGATGTTGGTGTCTATGGGGTGTGACGAAATGCAGGGATACCTGATCGGGCGTCCTCAAGGTTTGCCACAGGGAGTCGGTGAGGACTTCCTTCCCACGCCCGCCTGGGTGGGCGCCTGAGCTCAGCGGCCCGGTTCGGCGGTGAGTGCTTCAGTCCTCTTCCGCGTTATTCCGGGAGCTCCTCCGGGCCAGCTGGATATAGTAGGAAGCTTGAGTGCCGATCGGACCCGGCTGAGAGGATGGGCGGCCGGTGTTACGCCGAATGCGCGGCGGAATAGGGCGATAAATCCGCTGACGCTGCTGTATCCAAGGTCAAGTGCAACCGTGGTCACGGCGTTCCCTTCCGCCAGCCTCTCGAGCGCGCGCATCAAGCGCGCACGGTGCCGTCCCGCTCACGCCAACCCCGAACTATGGTCGGACGCGCATATCAGTGATCTGGTCAAGGCGGCGATCGGTGCCGGCAACTTGCCCGTCGCGCTTCACGGACCCCCTGCTCCATCGCCTTGATCTGCGCTGAGCGGACTCAACTGGTCGTCTCTGACCGAGCGAGCGGATGATGCCATCATCCTGGTACGTCCTGACGGATTCGTCGCCATAGCCGAGACTTGAGCGCTTGCAAGCCGCTGGGCGTTCAGGGACCGAGTCGCTGCGCAGCCATGCTGCGGCCGGTGTCCCGATCGGGCGCATCGGCAGAGGCGCAGCTCGCGTTGCTGGGTAGGCGCCGCTGCCTGTTCGGCAGCGCGGTCCGGGCCAGCTCGATCTGGAGCTCGAGATGCTGATAGACCCGCGGAGCAGTCGAGTGGTCCTCGTCAACCCGATGCGTGGCGAAACCCGCACGACATCGGACGGAGCAGCGGGTGCTGCAACCCTTTCGTTGCTGCAGGCCGGCGCCGGCCTATTTGGCACCAAGATCATCGTCGCCGGAGAATCGCAGCTGTTACAGCTTCCCGAGCAGGCCGGCGCGTCATTCGTGCAGGTGAATGCGAGCGGCCTCTATCTTTGGGACGATCAGGGCTTTGCAGATGCGCTGGAGGCGTCCACGGCGGGGGCGATCGTGCTGGGAGGCGCCTGGCTCGAGGAGGACGTTTTCATTGCGGCATTGGAAGCCGCCAGGCGGGGCTATGACGTCCGCTTGCCTTGCGACCTCACGTCCCCGCGCGTGGAGCGCGACGGAGCGATCGTGCTTGACAGGTTAGCTCTTCATGGCGTGCTCGCAACGACTGTTCGTCAGTTGTTGCTGGAATGGGCGGTGTTCTTGAACGATCCGCTCCTGAAGCACAAGGTCGGGCGGTTGTTGTCATAACGGACGCTAGCTTGCCGGGGCGACAGCACAGCGCGAACGCCGATCTGCTCTCTGGAACCAAATGGTTTTTGCCGCCCTTGAACTGCCTGCTTCAGCTTACGCGCTTGAAATTGGCGGGCGCCGTAAGCCCGAATTTGCAAGGAGGGAGGGGGCCAGGAGCGCTGCCGAGAGCGCTGCCGGGCAGCTGACGCTGCTTTTTCCCAAGCTTCAGATCGGAGTCCTTGATGCCAAGACCGATGGTCGGGACGATACAGTGCTTCCATCGGCGTGAGCCTCGCTGTGGTGCGCGTCGCGGCTGCGCCGCAGCGGGCTCTCGTGCACCGAGCCGCTTTGCGTCTCGGCCATGCGGTATCTCTCATGCGGGAATGACAGAGCTCCTCGCCGGGGGCACTCGGAAAAGGGGCTCGCCTTCGGCGATCGCTATCACTGCCCCGTTCCCGGGTGCCGCTGTTAACCGGTCTCCTCGCTGCACTCGGACCCGCGTGCCCCTTCGGGTCGCTATGCTCACGCTCTCCGGGTGCCATTTTGCGTCAAGGCGATGCGCCCTTGGCGCACGCCTGGCAGCGGGGCAGCTTCCCCATCATGTTGCGCTTGGCTCGTGCATCTCGATGTCGACGCCCCGTCCGTGTGGCGGGATCCACGACTTCCGACACGCCTTGCGGAATCAGGTGCCGGCGTCGTCTTTCAGGGCGGAGCATTCCTTGAAAAGAGCTGCTGATTGCAGCGTTGGAAGGCTTGCGGCACGGCTGCGACATGCGGTTGCACTCGGATTGTCGGTCGCACGTGATGAAGCCGATCGGTGCCTTGCCTTATGGCGTTTAGCTGATCACCGCGTCCTCGCCGCCACCGTCCAACAGGCTCTGCTCGAATGCGTCGTGTCGCTGGACGACAAGGCCCTCAGCCGGAAGGTTCAGGAATTGCTCTCCCAAATGGCGCCTCGCGCAAGCAGCTGCTTGCGGGCCGGGCTCTCGTGGACCGAGCCGCTTGGCGGTTTGACCTCCGGCGTCGAGCCCTGGCGCAATAGGCGTCGTCTGCGCCGGCGAGTGCGTGTCGACTGCGCGATTGGTCAAGCGCGACGGGTCTCGGTGACCCGCCGGCAAGGCTCCTGAGGGCGATGCTCTCGGGGAGCCGGCCGCAGGCGGCCGGCGCTTTTGATGAGCCCCCGGACGGCGCGGTGGGCGGCGCTCCCGCATAGCCCCGAACCGGCGGTCCGCAACCGCGCCTCGCTTAGGCTCTCTGCGCCGCTTGTGTGCTTGGCGCGGTCCTCCGCTGACGCTCCGGCCGTTCCGGTGCGGTCCGCCTTCACGTTCGGGGCTTTCCGGTCCTTCAGCTCGTTCGCGACATCGGGCGTATCGTCGTTTTCGTCGTCGGCGGCCCCACGGATATTCACGTCGACAAGAAACGTCTGACCGTTGTCAAAACGCAGAAGGGTCATGTCGCCGTTCGACACGGGGAAGAAGGTAATAGTAGCGGTCATGAGCGGAGCTTTCGTTCGATATTTGTTCTAGCGATTGATCAAATGATTGCAGTCCTTCGAGCACAGGCAGTATTTCGGCTGTCTGGGGATTTACGAGAACAGAGATGGAACCCGATTCAGGGTTTTTCTGAGGCAGAGCCTACTGATTTCCCCGCATGGTTGTACTATGAGCTATAGGAAGGTTCCCTATAGCTCATTATTTCTGGTATCATGAGTTATAGAGAGGGGCGCTATAGCTCATGCCATGGAACTGGGAGCGGCCGTCTTGGCCAGAATTTACTTATCAATCGAGCGACTTAGAGGCGCTGGAGCGCAAATTTCTGCTTAGCGCAGGGGAGTTCATAGGCGCTTTTAAGCACATCGGCCCGGATGACCGGGAGACCTTAAAAATTGAGTTGATAAGTGACGAGGCGCTGAAAACCTCAGAGATCGAGGGCGAGGTGCTGGACAGGGATAGCGTGCAATCTTCCCTTCGGCGGCAGTTCGGCCTGGGGAACGATGGCCAACGCATTCTGCCAGCCGAAAACGGCATCGCGGAGATGATGGCCGATCTCTACAAGAACTTTGACACCTCCCTTTCTCACGAGACCATGTTTGCCTGGCACAGCATGCTTATGAGCGGGGCTGGGAGCATCCATACAATTGGGGCCTATCGCACTCACCCGGACCCCATGCAGGTGGTCTCGGGCAGCATCGGTCATCCGAAGGTTCACTTCGAAGCGCCCCCGTCTTCAAAAATGACGGAGGAGATGGATGCGTTCGTGTCCTGGTTCAACGAAACGGCACCGGGCGGAAAGCATCCGCTTGCGGCGTTGACGCGCGCCGGGTTCGCTCATCTATATTTTGTAAGCATCCATCCGTTCGAGGATGGTAATGGCCGTATTGCGCGAGCCCTCGCGGAAAAATCGCTCGCGCAAAATCTGGCGCAACCGACCCTGATTGCACTCTCATACACAATTGAGAAATCGAGAAAGGATTACTATTCCGCTCTCGAACGCAACAACAAGGACATGGAAATCACCGACTGGCTTCTTTATTTCGCGAACACTATCACTGATGCGCAGGCCAATACGATCAAGCGCGTGAACTTCTATCTCGCCAAGACCAAGTTGTACGAAACGCTGCGAGACCAGCTCAACGAACGTCAAGATAAGGCGATTGCCCGGATGTTTCGCGAAGGCATCGACGGCTTTAAGGGTGGCCTTAGCGCAGAGAACTACATCAGCATCACGAAGACTTCCCGCGCTACGGCAACGCGAGATTTGCAGAATCTCGTGAACATGGGCGCGCTCACAAAAACTGGCGAGCTACGTCATACGAGATATCACTTGAATATTTCGGTCGCAGACGAATAGCTGGTCGGGCCACGGACCGGCGTGAAGGTCGGCAAGCTCGATACAGTCAATAAAGTTGACCTATTGGAATTGTAGCCACTTGGCCTCTCGATTAGCCAATCTTTGAGATTTAAATTCTCTTCTACGCTTGCAGCCTCCGAGCCGCGCACCACATAGCTGTGCGGAGGGGGTTGTACTCGCCAGAATACTGCCCGCGTTTCACGTCGATCCAACGGTCGCCTACCATGTAGCGATCATAGGAGTTCGCGCGTTGCCATGCGAGATTGATTTCTTGCGTGCCGGCGACAGTAACGGCGATGCCATCGTCGTCAAATGGGGCGACTCCAAATACAGCGATTTCTATCTCAATGTCGTGGATGGTGGTTTCACCGACACTGGCGACCAGATTATCGCTCACATCAAGCGGTATCATTCGAACCGAGCAATCATCGCCAACGTCGTTCTGACACACGCCGACAATGATCACGCTACTGGTCTCATCAAGCTCTTGGAGCACCCACATTTCACGATTCATACCCTTTGGATGAACCGTCCATGGGATTACGTTGATGAGGTACTGGATAAATTCCACCGCCTTTATACTCGCGAAGGCTTAGTCAAGAAGATGCGCGAGATGCATCCATATCTGGTTGAGATGGAAAAGATCGCCGCGCGGCGCGGCATCGCTATCCGCGCGCCGTTGCAGGGAGCCCAGATCGGTGCCTTTACTGTTTTAGCGCCGAGCCGCGCACGATACGTCGTCCTAATCCCTGATCTCGACAAGACGCCGCCTTCCTACGCCAGCGATTCGGCGTCGACAGTTGGCGGCATCTTCGGGTCTGCGCTAAAGAATATCGTCGAGAAGATCAAAGAACGCCTGGACCTCGAGACGCTAGATAACAACCCGCCAGCTACGTCTGCATCAAACGAGTCCTCGGTGGTCCAGATGGGCACGTTCGGCACAGAGCGCGTGCTGCTCACGGGCGATGTCGGCCCCGAGGGACTCGACGAAGCCGCCCAGTATGCCGAGAGCCTCTATCTCCAAATCCAACCCAACCTGATTCAAATCCCCCACCACGGAAGCCGCCGCAATGTCACGGCTGCGGTCCTCAATCGTTGGCTCGGTTCGTATCCATCATCACGCCGTGGCGACGCAATCGCGTCGGTTGGCAAGGATGAATCTCGGTATCCGCGCGCGAAGGTTGCCAACGCTTTTGTTCGACGGGGCTTTGATGTCTACAAGACCGACACGGGCTGGGTAAACTTCCACAGCGGCTATGATCGCAGACCAAATATGGGCTACGCGACAACTGTTCCCTTTTCGCCAGACGTTGAGGATTAACCTCTGCCAAAGTTCGATAAGTACACGCTCTTCGCGCGGCTGTTCCCTGCCATCATCGCAGCGGCGCCAGCGATCGCTCTTGCTTGGGTCGCTGTATCGGGCAAATCTCTAAGCGTCACCCATGCAATAAGCCGGAACTGCGCTCACAGTCCTCCTTATGGTTTTTGCTGACGTTGCCCGGCGCCAGGGCAAGCGCATCGAACCAAAATTGATCGACCGTATGGGAGGCCTTCCCAGCATCACCATGCTTCGGCATCAAGATAGCTCCATCGACGCTCTGACGAAGGCGAGGATGCACGCGATCATTTCTGCAAAGCTGTCCGAGCAGGCACCCACCGCTGCCCAGGAGCAAGCCGATCCCGCTGCGGCCGACGGTTATTACATGCGTGCAGGAACGTGGCTGCGCGAGAATACGCGCGACAAGAAGAAGTTCGATATCCTGTTCAACGAGAATGTCACCTACGGCTACCGGCGCAATCTATATGCGCTCAAATGGCCGGCATTGACTCTGAACGCCGCAATTATGATCGGCTGCGCCCTCGCATATTGGTACGCGTTGCCGCAGAAATACTCGCTTGATCTCATCCCCGTTTTCGTGATCGCCGTTCTGCACGCTGTATATCTCGCAGTGTTCTCTTCAGAGGATGCCGTTCGCGAGGCTTCCCGCACCTATGCACGCCAACTTCTCCTAAGTACGGAGTCGCCGTATTTGGATGCTGTAAAAGCACGTGCAAAATCGGGTGCAAGGAAAAAAACCTCCTGAGAGAGTTTACCGAAGCTGCGTCTCGGCAACGGACCTCGTGGCTCTCAAAACGGAGAGCCAATATGCAGGTTCCGACCCGAAAGTGCATTCTGCGCCTCTTTCTAGGAAGCCAAAGGGCAGACGGACGCCTTCGGATATTGCGTCGATCAGATCACGCCGGGTGAAAGTAGTCTACTTTCGCCGTTGGGACGGGCCTTCAGGAGTTCGGAATCCGTTCGCAAGCTGGAAACTGCCGCATGTGGCGGCCGCCCATATAGCACACGTAATTACCTTGAAATTTCAGCAGGGCTAAAATGAGCCGTGCGTTAATTTCGCGCACGATCACGATGAGATCCCATAGGGTTTTTCTATCGGAAGCGATGCCGCGATGCACGATATCGTTTCGGGTCGTCACCAGTCGACGCAACATTTTATTCGTGATGTCGGTTTTGCTGACGCCCCAGAGGTCGAAGAGTGCCCTGATATTTTGTGCGAGCGATTGGCGACTTAATCCTTCCAGCCGAACTTTGAGGGCCTGTTTGACATCATCGGACAGGTAGGTGCTCCTCTCTAGGAGGTCTTCAATCTCGCCTCTGATCCTTTCAAAATCAGGCGCGGGGATAAGCTGCCGCGATTCTTCGGGAAGATGATGCGAGGCCAAATGTTCAAGAGCGGTCATGCCGCTTAGGAAGCGTACTTCATCGTGCGTTGTCTCGACGTGCAACCAGCCGATCGCGTTGGCCAACGCGTCGCGATTATGTCGAGCAGCATCGAAATTAGCCGCGACGGAATGGAAGAACGGCTGCAAATTCAGGAAGTGCTGCACCGGCAGCTCAGAAGTCCCACTGCTGGCTGTGCGATAGAATGTCACCGTAAGGGTGTCATTTACCCGATACTCAACGATGGGCGAACTAAGGTGTCGCCCGTTCGCAAAGGACAGAGCCATCCTGAGATGCAGGAGGAGGTCATTGGCCTCGCCGCGCCAGTTGGCAGGCAACTCACCTTCTGGCGCTTGAACTGTAAGATGCCCCGTTATTGCATAGGGACCGGAGACTTCCGTCATTCCGCGCGTAGACGTTTCCCAAGCGCGTCGTGCCATTGAGTCCAGGACCAAAGCTGCGAATGCCGCGAAGGCGGAATTGCAGAGCCGGCGGCGACGGCTGGGAAATCTGGATCCGAAGCTCGGCTTCGTAAGCCTCAAGGGAGATCTCAAGGACGCCGCTCTTGTGGTGGTAGCCGGCTAGAAAAACGCGTTCCGACTTTAGCTGCTTTCCGCTTTCGCTGCACTCGATCCCGAATTCCGCGATTTCAGTTCCCAACTTTCCGATCGTTTGCATCAGCTCGAGGAGGGCCGACTGTTGTCCCTCAAATGGCAGAGGCTCCACGTCAAACTTCAGTTCTCCGGATGAATCTGCAGAGACAGTTGTAGTCAGCGGAATGCGGGCGCTTTTAAGAAGAATATGACCTTGATATCGTTCCGGGCTGAGCATGGCCTCTGAATTGTACCCGAAACATTCCCTTATACCTCATAGAATTTAAGTATCGCCTCGAAGCTGGAAGCGGGTTCAAGTAGGTTTTCTACCTCCGGGCGGCTTGGGAGTGATGTTTCGTCCGCGTCCGGACTCACGGCCTATATCGCTAGCATTGTCCTTGAACATCGTCCGCTTCGGGCTTGTCGTTTTCTCGGCGGGCCCTGCCTCCTTTGCCCTTGCGAATTTCTCCGAGAGAATCTCTCACAGGATTTCCCGTTTCACGTCACGTGCACGCTACCAAGCAAACTAGCCCGTGATTGCTGGTGCGCAGTTCGGCGCCGCACCCATGATCGCGCCACGTGCGTTGATAGTAGTTACGCCAACAACTTTATGAACTCTTCCATCGACGGTTGCTGCGCGTGTTGCAGCTTGAGAAGATCTTCAACCTTAAGGTTGGTGTAGCGCTGGAGTTGGCGCCAATCTTTGTGGCCGGTGACCAGTGCTACCTTTTCGATTGGAAGGCCTGCCTCGAACAGACGGCTCGTTCCCTCGTGACGCAGATCGTGGAAGTGCAGGTCTTCGATCTTGAGTTCATCGCAAGCGCGGGTGAATGCCGCACTTACGGATCTGTGGTTATGGGGAAAGATCCGTCCATAGCCACGAGTCACAATCCTCTGCTGAAGTATGACCTCCCATGCGTCATACCCTGTTAGATTGAGCAAAGGTACTTTCTGATCATTTCCATCCTTATTCCTCGGATCCTTTCTGTCTCTAATGACCACCAGTCGTTTTTTCATGTCGACCAGGGGCCACTCGGGTTTGCATATCTCTTCCTGGCGCAATGTCGTTGCCACGGCATATCTGACGATTCGTCCCATCGGTATGAACTGCCGCGGGTTCGTCTCAAAGTATTCGATTAGTTCGTCGAGCTCGTCTTGTGTGGGCCGTCGGTCCCTCTCGTTGCTCTTTCCAATCAGATTGAGGTGACTTAACGCGACGCGTGCGAGGCGGGCTTCCTCGGCAGAAACCTCGATACCGTGCACCGCGGCGGCATGAGTTATGATTGTCCGGATGAAAGATAAATCGATGGCCAACGTTGCGGGACCGGCGCCTTCCTTGGCGCGCTTCCTTCCGAATTCGATCAGCCGCTCTCGATTGAGCGCGGGAAGCTTCACGCTTCCGAGCGCAGTCTTGAGCGACGCCATTACAGCAGCTTTTGACCGGCGAGGGGGCCTTCCAACTTCATGCATGTCTTCATCGTGCAGGTGGATCAGATCGCCAAACGTGCGAACGTTCCGCGCCACGCGTGGCTTGGACGATCCGTTGCGATCGATATTGCGCTCCATCTCGAGCGCCCATTCTTCGCCGTCCTTGCGCCGTCGAAATGTCTCGGCCACATAGCGGGTCTTCCGGCGGACCTGGACGCGCCAGTTCCCTGATGCCATTTGTGTGAAGGTCGCCACGCGTGTGCACTCCGACTTTCGTGTGCACTATGTGTGCACTGAGAGGTCAAAACGGGTACAAACGTGTGCAATTTCGCCTAGTTTGGAGTGCACACGTTCGCGGTTCATCCCATTGAAGAGTAAGATAAACTGTTGAAAGATCAAGGCTATCGCTTTTCTGTTGCGCCCATGATGGACTGGACCGACCGGCATTGCCGGGTGTTCCACCGTCACCTGACGCGGCGGGCGTTGCTCTATACGGAGATGCTGACCACTGGTGCCATCATTCATGGTGACCGGGAGCGGTTGCTTGGGTTCGACCTGGTGGAGCACCCGGTCGCGCTTCAGCTCGGCGGGTCGGATCCGCGCGAGCTGGCGCTGGCGGCGCGGATCGGCGAGGAGTTCGGTTATGACGAGATCAACCTCAATGTCGGCTGTCCATCCGACCGCGTGAAGGACGGCCGTTTCGGCGCTTGCCTCATGGCAGAGCCCGATCTCGTGGCGAGGTGTGTCGAGGCGATGAAGGGTGCGGTTGCCGTGCCCGTCACCGTGAAGTGCCGCATCGGTATCGACGACCAGGATCCGGAAGTCGCGCTCGACAACCTTGCGCGCGGGGTCGTTGCCTCCGGCTGCGATGCGTTGATCGTGCATGCCCGGAAAGCATGGCTCAGCGGTTTGTCACCGAAGGAAAATCGCGACATCCCGCCGCTCGACTATGATCGCGTCTATCGCCTCAAGCGAGCGATGGCCGATATGCCTGTCATCATCAACGGCGGCATCCCCGGCATCGACGAGGCAAGAGCACATCTCGATCACGTTGACGGCGCGATGCTTGGACGAGCCGCCTATCAGGAGCCGTGGCGGCTGCTCTCGGTCGATACCGACATTTTCGGCGAGGCGGCGCCGCATGCCTCGATGCAGGATGCGCTCGAAGCGATGATGCCCTACATCGAACGACAGCTCGCGCGCGGCACGCGGCTGCACTCCATGACGAGGCATTTCGTCGGCGCATTCCATGCCGTGCCCGGCGCGCGCGCCTTCCGCCGCCATCTTGCCGAGCAGGGGGTGAAGCCGGGCGCCGGCCTCGAGGTGCTGCGCGATGCGATTGCGCGTGTCGGTGCCCGCGCGCCGGCGGAGGCGGCAGCCTAGCCGAGGCACATGGCGAGCCGGATTGCAAAAGTCTAGTCGACTGCCAGGCGCGAGCGGCGTTGACTGGTCTGGAGCTCCGGATAACCGGTGAGCATCAGCTTGTCGGCGCGCACGCCCCAGCTCTCCAGGCGGTCCAGGAAGCTCATGCCGAGCAGGTTGGTCTTCATCTGCCCGCGCTGCACGACGAGGGCCGGCACCGATTTCTCGACGAGGTGACCGACGGAGAGGCGGTCGATCGTGAGGCGGGCCGCCTTGGTGTGACCGCCCGCGGTTTCGAGATCGACGTCGTATTCGAGCATCTCGAGCGGCAGCCCGATCGCTTTCGCGGTTTCCCAGGTAAGCACTACCGAAGTCGCGCCGGTGTCGATGACCATCGGTGCGGCCACGCCGTTGATCTTCGCGCGCAGCGCGAATTCGCCGCCCTGGCCGCGCGGGATCTGCACGGCGGGGGCGGGCGCTGCGGTCTGCGCGCGAAAGATATGCGAGACCTTGCTGCTCGCGCGCGCGATCTGGTCGGAATCGCCATAGGCGACGACGGCACCTGCCGTGCAGGCGAGCATGGTGAGAACGAGCAGGAATCGGATCATTGCGCACCTCCCGATGCGCTCAGGCCGGTCAGGTGCGTTCCGGCGATCCCGCGATGGGCGCAAGTCCAGCCTGATTCATGCGCGCCGGCAACAGCGCCATGACCGCGAGCCGTTCCGCGCTCTCCATGGCGTGCCAGCGCGCGATCTCCGGCAACGTGCGTCCGCAGCCGAAGCACAGCCTGGTCTTGGGATCGATCATGCAGACGGCCACGCACGGCGTTTCTTTGCTCATTCGGACATAGTGGCGGATGGTCGGGCATGTCTGCAAGCATCTCGTTACGAGCCCGTACCTGCGCTCATGATCGGCTTGCGACGGGGCCGGCGCTTCTCGTCCGCTACCGCGGAACTCTCGGGCTGGAGCGGCGGAGAATCATCCGACATCGGCGCCAGCGCGCTCATCACGCGCTCGGGCGGGAAGGTGACGATCACTTCGGTGCCGATGCGCAGCTTCGATTTCAGCGTGAACGTACCGCCATGCAGGTCGACCAGATTCTTGGCGATCGGCAGGCCGAGACCGGCGCCCTGTTCGGCCGACTTGATCGAGTTGGAGCCTTGGCCGAACGAGGCCAGCACGACCGGGATCTCGTCCTCGGGGATTCCGGAGCCGGTATCCTTCACCGAGAGATATTGTCCGCCTGAGGCCGTCCAGCCGGCCTTGAGCCAGATCTCGCCGCCCTGCGGAGTGAACTTGATCGAGTTGGAGAGCAGATTGAGCACGACCTGGCGGATCGCGCGCTCGTCGGCCCACAGTCGCGGCATCGCCTGCTCGAACACCTCGTGGATGGTGATACCACGGCTCGAGGCGCGCAGCTTCATCAGATGATGGCAGTCGGCGACAATGCCGACCAGCGAGACCGCTTCCTCGTTGAGCTCGTAGCGGCCGGCCTCGATCCGCGACAGATCGAGGATCTCGTTGATGAGGTTGAGCAGGTGGACGCCGGAATTATGGATGTCCGCCGAGTACTCCTTGTAGACCGGCACGGCATGCGCGCCGAAAATCTCGCTCTTCATCACCTCGGAAAAGCCGAGGATCGCATTGAGTGGCGTCCGCAATTCGTGGCTCATCTGAGCGAGAAAGCGCGACTTGGCGACGTTGGCGGATTCGGCGCGGTGGCGCGCCTCGTCCGAGATCGCCTTGGCCTGTTCGAGCTCACCGATCAGCGCGTCCTTCTCGGCGCGCGCCTCGAGCGTGGCGAAGGTCGAAGAGTGCAGGCGGTGGGCCAGCAGCACGAAATAGCCTTCGGCGGCGAGGGCGAGCGCGGCCAGGATGTAATTGTCCAGCGAGCCCGTCATCACGAAGCTCAGCGCCATCGCGACCGCGACCGGTGCAGTGGCGGCGAGGGCGGCGATCGGCAGATTGGCGGCCAGCATGCTCGATACTGCGATCACCAGCAGCATCAGGAACATCATCAGCGATTCCGTGATCATGTCGAGCACGGGATGGATTAGGATCGCCATCCAGCAAAGGCCATAGAGCAGGTCGAGCACGACGAAACGCGTCTGCCATGCGCGCGTTGCTGCGGGCGAGGCGGGTTCGGCCAGGAAGCGGTGGCAGCTGCGGATCATCGCAGCATGGATGCACAGCATGCCGGCGGTCCAGGCCGCCGCCGGGATCGGCTGCATCCACAGCCCAAACAACACGCCCGTCGCGACCACAAGCAGCATCACGACATAGGAGGCCGACAGCCGGGTCTGGGCGTAATGGCGCAGCATCTCTGCGTCGAAAGCCGGCCGGGTTCCACTGGTCGACGTTAACTTGTCGCGCGCCTCGCGCACCCGCTGTGCCGCAGCCCGGCGATGGCTCGCCGACGGCACGCTCACCGGCTCGGCCGGAAGCTGCACAACCTCGGGCTTTTCAGCGGGTTTACTCATCGCACAACAACAATTCCTGCCCGCGCGGGACGGGCCTTCTGCATTGTCTATCTCTGGCAAGAAATCCTTAAGAGGTGACTTAAGGAGCTAAAGAATTACGTTAACCCGGCGTTAATTTTGGATCCGACGTGAGCCGCTCAATGCAGCGCCGCGTGCTGCGCGATGTACACCACGGCTCCCGCCAGATAGCCGGCGAGCGCCGGGAGGGCGATGCGACGGGCGTACCAGAGGAACTCGATGCGCTCGAGCCCCATGGCGGCGACGCCCGCGGCCGAGCCGATGATCAGGATCGAACCGCCGGTGCCGGCGCAATAGGCGATGAACTCCCAGAGGAAGCTGTCGGGTGGATAATGCGCCAGGTCGTACATGCCCATGGTCGCGGCGACCAGCGGCACGTTGTCGATGACGGCGCTAAGCAGCCCGAGCACGATCACGATGATGTCCTGTCGGCCGATCGCGGTGTCCAGCCATTTGGCCAGCATGGAGAGCAAGCCGGCATGTTCGAGGCAGGCGACCGCGAGCAAGATTCCGAGGAAGAACACGATCGAGCCCATGTCGATCCGCGTCAGCGCATTCGCCAGCGTGAGCGGACCACGGACATGCTCATCCTTGTCGCGATGAACGATCTCGCCCACCAGCCACACGACGCCAAGCCCGAGCAGGACACCCATGAAGGGCGGCAGGTGCGTGACCGTCTTGAAGGCGGGCACCGCGATCAGTACGCCGAGTCCGAGATAGAACATCACGTTCCGCTCGAACGGATCGACGCCCTGCAATCCGTCCTCTTTCGGCGGCGGTGCGATGGTCTTGCCCTTGAGCGAAAAGCTAATGAATGCGAGCGGCACCAGCAGGTTCAGCAGGGAGGGCAGGAACACCGCGCCCATGATTTTCAGGGGCGAAATTTGTCCGCCGATCCACAGCATGGTCGTGGTGACGTCGCCGATCACGGTCCATGCACCACCGGCATTTGCGGCGATGACGATGAGGGAGGCGAACAGCAATCGGTCGTCGCGCTTGGCGATCAGCCGCTGGATCAGCGAGATCATGACGATGGTGGTGGTCAGATTGTCGAGAATCGCGCTGAGGAAGAAGGTCACGAAACCGATCAGCCATATCAGACGGACCTGGCTGGTCGTGCTGATGCGGGAGGTGATGACTTCGAAACCATCATGGGCGTCGATGACCTCGACGATCGTCATCGCGCCAATCAGGAAGAACACGATCTGCGCGGTGGAGGCGACGGACTCATCTAGCTGACGGCCGACCACTGTGTGGTCACCGGTCGCGAGCGCATAGATTGTCCAGAGCACGCCGGCGCCGAGTAGCGCAGACGCGCTCTTGTTCACCCCGATCGGATGCTCAAGCGCGATCGCCGCATAGGCGAGGACGAAGATTGCGGCGAGTGCGATCAGCAAGGCAGAATCACTTCGTCAGAGAGGTCAGCGATTAAGGCGCGCGAGCAGGCTCGACGTATCCCAGCGCTTGCCGCCCATCTTCTCGACCTCCGCGTAGAACTGGTCGACCAGCGCGGTCACCGGCAAATTGGCGCCATTGCGGCGGGCTTCGGCCAGCGAGATCGAGAGATCCTTGCGCATCCATTCGACCGCGAAGCCGAAATCGTATTTGTCCTCGTTCATGGTCTTGTAGCGGTTTTCCATCTGCCAGGACTGCGCGGCGCCCTTTGAGATGGTTTCGATCACGGCGGCGACATCGAGGCCACTCTTCTTGGCGAAGTGAACACCCTCGGAGAGGCCCTGGACGAGGCCGGCGATGCAGATCTGGTTGACCATTTTGGTCAGCTGGCCGGAGCCGGCCGGCCCTAGCAATTTGCACATCCGCGCATAGGCGCCTGTGATGATCGGCTCGGCACCCGCATAGGCGTCCTGTGCGCCGCCGCACATCACCGTCAGGACGCCGTTCTCTGCGCCGGCCTGCCCGCCGGACACGGGTGCGTCGATGAATTTGAAGCCGGCCTTGGTGGCGGCAGCATCGAGCTCACGCGCGACCTCGGCGGACGCGGTGGTGTGGTCGACGAAGGTCGCACCCTTCTTCATGCCGGCAAACGCGCCGTCGGCACCGATCGTGACTGCGCGCAGATCGTTGTCGTTGCCGACGCAGCACATCACGAAGTCCTGGTCCTCGGCTGCAGCCTTCGGGGTCGCGGCGGTCTTGCCGCCGAACTTGTCCGCCCACTCCTTCGCCTTGGCCGCGGTGCGGTTGTAGACGGTGACCTCATGGCCCCCTTTTTTCACGAGGTGTCCGGCCATGGGGAAGCCCATCACGCCGAGACCGAGGAAAGCGACTTTAGCCATCTGTGGTACCTTGTCCGTAGTTTGGGTTTTACGGTTCTTGCCGGGCGAGGGCCGCCCGGTTCCGCCATTGCGGCAGATCGGCCGCACCATAAACCCTTGAGGCCGGAGGGCAACGGGTTCGTTTGGCCCCCGCTTGTGCTAGGGTGGCGGACCTAAGGACTTCAAAAAAAGGGAGCGAAGGCATGGGCGGCGTAAGCGTGGGCGTGCTCGATCATTTCAATATCCGGACCCGGAATCTGGCCGAGACCGTCGGCTTCTACGAGGACGTGCTGGGCCTGGAAAAGGGCGCCCGGCCGAATTTCGCCTTTCCCGGCGCCTGGATGTACAGCGAGGGTAAGCCGGTGGTGCACCTCGTCGATATTTCTCCGACTGCCGAGCCACAAAAGCCGGATTCCGGCGTTGTCCACCACGTCGCCTTCGCCAGCCGCGGGTTTGACGGCATGAAGCAGCGGCTGGCCTCAAAGGGGATGAAATTCGACTCCCGCCAGGTGCCCGGCGGCGAACTCTGGCAGATCTTCGTCCATGACCCCAACGGGGTCATGATCGAGCTGAATTACGAGGCTGCCCTGGAGCAGGGCGCGGCGCCCGCCGAGATGGCTGACGATATCGGCAGGCAGTAGCATTTTGGGCGTTTCCGCTCTAATGGGGCATCTTGAATTCTAGGAGATGCGCTTTGAGCGTGACGCAGCAACAGGTTCTCGACAGCCTCGCCAGGATCAAGTCGCCCCGCGGGGTCGCGCTCACCAATGCCAACGTGCTGAGCGCGATCAGCGCGGCCGATGGCAAGGTGTTCTTCTCGATCAATGTCGATGCCGCCGAGGCGCGCGCCTGGGAATCCGTCCGGGCCGAGGCCGAGGCCGCTGTGCGCGCCATTCCCGGCGTCACCACCGTCATGGTGGCGCTCACGGCGGAGCGGAAGGCGGGCGCGGCACCACCGCCGCCGCCAACGCCCAGTCGCGGCACGCCGGGCGTGCAGCCGGTCCACGCCCACAAGCCGCCGCCGCAGGGCGGCGCCCAATCGCCGATGGCGCGGCAGTCCGAGATTCCGGGCGTCGCGGCCGTGATCGCGGTCGCCTCGGGCAAGGGCGGCGTCGGCAAGTCCACCACCGCGCTCAATCTTGCGCTGGGCCTGCGCGATCTCGGCCTCAAGGTCGGGCTGCTCGATGCCGACATCTACGGCCCCTCGGTGCCGCGGCTGACGGGCCTGCATGAGAAGCCGGAGCTGGATGGCGAGCGCAAGATGATTCCGCTCAAGCGCTTTGGCCTGGCGATCATGTCGATCGGCTTCCTGGTTGAGGAAGAGACCGCGATGATCTGGCGCGGGCCGATGGTGATGTCGGCGGTGACGCAGATGCTACGCGACGTCGCATGGGGCCAGCTCGACGTCCTCGTCGTCGACATGCCGCCGGGGACTGGTGATGCCCAGCTCACGCTGGCGCAGAACGTCCCCTTGAAGGGCGCCGTGATCGTCTCGACCCCGCAGGACCTGTCCTTGATCGATGCAAGGCGGGGGCTTGCGATGTTCAAGAAGGTCAACGTGCCCGTGATCGGAATCGTCGAGAACATGAGCTATTTCCAGTGCCCGCAATGCGGCACGAAATCCGACATTTTCGGCCATGGCGGCGCGCGCCACGAGGCCGAGAAGCTCGGGGTACCGTTCCTGGGCGAGGTCCCCCTGCACATGGCGATTCGCGCCACCTCGGACGCCGGCACGCCCGTGGTCGACAGCGAGCCGGACGGGCCCCATGCGGCGATCTACCGCGCCATTGCGGGACAGGTGCGGGACCAGCTCAAGGGCGTCATCGCCGCGGCCTGAGCGGATCCAAGCAATCCCTTCAAACCAATACCCCGGGGACATGCGACTTTCGTAGAGCCCTGTCATGCCAATGTCGCGTTTCGAAAGCGGGGCTTCCGTGTTAAAGGCCCACGGCAGTCAAGCCCCTTCGGTTCGACGCGGCCAAAGAACGCGTCGCCGGAATGAGCGGCAGCAAAGAGGAAGTTAGGGGAAACGCCCCAACAAGGAGAGACTGAAGATGAAGCGTCGTGATTTCCTGAAAGTGTCGGCAGCCGGTGCGGCGGCGACCGCAGCGGTGGCCTCGCCGGCGATCGCGCAGTCCTCGCCCGAGATCAAGTGGCGCCTGACGTCGAGCTTCCCGAAGTCGCTCGACACCATCTATGGCGGTGCCGAGCAGATGGCGAAGTACGTCGCCGAGATGACCGACAACAAGTTTCAGATCCAGGTCTTCCAGGCGGGTGAAATCGTCCCCGGCCTGCAGGCGCTGGATGCGACCCAGAAAGGCACCGTCGAGATGTGCCACACGGTGTCGTATTACTACGTCGGCAAAGACCCGACCTTCGCGATCTTCGCGTCGGTGCCTTTCGGCCTGAACGCACGCCAGCAGAATTCCTGGCTCTACCAGGGCGGCGGCAACGAACTCGCCAACGAGTTCTTCAAGAAGTCGAACGTGATGGGCTTCCCCTGCGGCAACACCGGCACCCAGATGGGCGGCTGGTTCCGCAAGGAGATCAAGACCGTTGCCGACCTCTCGGGCCTCAAGATGCGCATCGGCGGCATTGCCGGCCAGGTGCTGCAGAAGGTCGGCGTGGTGCCACAGCAGCTCGCCGGCGGCGACATCTATCCGTCGCTGGAGAAGGGCACCATCGACGCGGCCGAATGGGTCGGCCCCTACGATGACGAGAAGCTCGGCTTCGCCAAGGTCGCCAAGTACTACTACTACCCGGGCTTCTGGGAAGGCGGTCCGACCGTTCACGCCTTCGCCAACATCGACAAGTGGAACGAACTGCCGAAGAACTACCAGGCGATCCTCACCAACGCGACCGTCAACACCAACACCTGGATGGCCGCGCGTTACGACATGGTGAACCCCGGCGCCCTGAAGCGTCTGGTCGCCGGCGGAACGCAGCTTCGCCCGTTCACCAATGAGGTTCTGGAAGCCTGTCTCAAGGCGACCAACGAATTGTGGGGCGAGATCTCGGCCAAGAATCCCGACTTCAAGAAGTCGATCGACGCCATGCAGGCCTACCGCTCCGACGAATATCTGTGGTGGCAGGTCGCCGAATACACCTACGACAGCTTCATGATCCGCTCGCGCACCCGCGGCTGATCTTCGAGCAAGTCGCAAGACGACACGCCCGGTCTCGTTCGCGAGGCCGGGCTTTTTCTTTGGGGCGACACCGCGGAGCGGCGTTGTCGCCGCGGTAGGGGCGGGGCGTCCAGCAAAAAATCTGAAAAACAACCCCATGCACAGTAGACGAGGGGCGAGAGGACAAGGCGCTGCGAGTGCAGCCAACAGCTTGATGCGATGGAGTTAATGGCAGGCAGGCCCGGGCATCGCGCGGTCGATGGCAACTTGGCATTTTGGGAGCCAAAAGCGGGGTGGGTCAGGCGTACGAAGCGACTGCTTCAGCGAGACCGTTTGACTCGTCGGGCAAAACAGTGGCAGAAAGGCATTATCGTATAATCCGAAATTGGCGCCTCGGTGGTCAGCCTGGGTGACGATGAGCTTCGATCCCGATGAGGTTCAAAGCGCGCTGCGCAAGGGCTGGTCGTTGGCAACCGCCAGACAATGGACGGCGAGCATCCGGCGGCAGGACAATGCAACGTCACTTCGCTATTGATTCACGAGCTCTTCGGCGGCGACTTGCTGAAGACGCCGCTTCCGGCCGGCGACCATTTTTACAATCGCATCAATCGCAGACGGGTGACAGGAGTGGGCGCGGGAAATCAGCTGAGCATCAATTCGCAAGGCGGTCTTTGCTCATGCGCAGGATGATCACCACACCCTCTTCCGACCAGTCAAAACTTATAGCCCCGCCAAGCTGGGCGGCCATACTTCGGTGCACCAACTGGCTTCCGAAGCCTTCGAGCTTTGTTGGAGCGACAACAGGGGGACCACCCCGCTCCGTCCACTTGACCAACACCTCGTCCTCGTGGGCGTTGCACGATACGTCCAAGGTGCCACTCGAAAGCGACAGCGCACCGTATTTCGCAGAGTTGGTTGCCAGTTCGTGCATCACCAAGGCGAGTGCTGTGCTGGAAGCTTCTCCCACGTTCATCTTGGGGACCGAGACGCGAATACGAACACTGGCTCCCTCCTCGTCGTACGGCGCAAGCAGAACGGAGATGAGGTCTCCAAGCAGCGTCCCCCCTCTGTTGTGTCCTGGTACCGGGCGAACGAGGTCCTGAGCACGTCCAAGAGCGATCAGGCGGCTGGTCAGCTCCTGGGCCATATCTTCTTTTGATGCTGCCGAGCGTGAGCTGATTTGAGTCAGCGCCGTTGCGACGGTGAGAAGGTTTTTCAGCCGGTGGCTCATCTCGCCCGCCAGTAGCTCGTTGGCTTCCTCAGCTTGCTTGCGTTGGGTGACATCCAGGAAAATACCGAACATAGTTCGATCCGCTATGTCGGCGTCGTCGCCTTGGCCCCGAGCGGAAATCCAACGAATATCGCTTCCGGTTAGAATACGAAAATCGATCTCGTAAGAGCCCACGACTGCGCGAGTAGCCGCAAATGCTGATCTGACCCTCTCAAGATCGGCCGGGTGGATACTCTTGGAGAGTATTTCGAACGTAATGTTCTGCTCGTCCTTGGACACCTCCCAGAGGTCGTACGCGGGTTCATCCATGGTGATGGCGTCGGTATCAACGTTCCAGGACCATAGAGCGACACCGGCCGCGCGAGTGGCAGCCCGAAGGTGCTTTTCGTGCCACAACGGCATCGTCACCTGGCTAGGAAACATCGCGCTTTGCTTTCCTGCTGATCCGACCAGATCGGCATCTCTGCCGACGGGCGATCGACAGATACCATACCCCGTAGAAAAGGTCTCGGTTCGACCGGGAGGGCGGGTTGAAGTGTGGTCCCGTGCCCGAGTTGGCTCAGAAGCGATCCTCAAACGAGCCATCAGGCTCGCCGACGGCCATAAGTGGCGCTGTTCGTCTGCGACTACGCATTGCTTCGCGCACCTTCATTCAGCAATTTGAGCTGGTGCCGATTGAACACATCTACGAACCGATGGGCATCGCCACGAACCGTTGGCGAGATGCCGGGTCATCACGTCCTTTGGGGCGCTCGGCATTTTATTCGGAAATTCCGTGCCGCCGCTTTCTCGCCAACAATCTGCCCGTCAGGCGCCGGTAGTCTCTCGGGGCTGTTGTACGCCCGGACCCTCTTTTCCATGGATCAACACGGCCTCGGCAGCAGCTTCGTCGATGGCTGCCATCACGTCAGCAGTTGCGGAATAATGAATCATGTGTCCCGCTCCGTCGATGCGGCGCAATTTGCTCTGCTTGACCTCGCCGTGCAGCCTGACCGACTGCTTGATATCGATCAGACGATCGTCCTGGCCTGCGATAATGATCGTCGGCATCTTGAGCTCTGCATAAGTCTTCGAACCTGAGAATGCGGCGGGGATCAACATCGTCGCTTCAGCCGCTGTGGCCCGCATCTGTGATGGGCGGAGCGCCATTTCTTTCGGAAAGCCCGCGAACTTGTTCGGGACCGGCCGGGGGCCAAACAGCTTGCGCAACATCGCGGGCCACATCATCCGACCGGCTAGCGGCGAAATCGTGGAGCTGATGACGTCCCCGACCACTGGTAGGGCGGACAGCACCGACGCGGCGCTGTCCGCGCGGGGAGTCGGGAAATAATAGCCCGAGGCCAGCACGAGAGCCTGCACGAACGAGGGATGTCTTGTCGCCAGCGCAACCGCAACCGACGCTCCCCACGAATGGCCAAGGACAATCGCTTGAGAGACCCCCAACTGATCGAGCGCCTTCTTGAACAGGTCCGCTTGGGCATCCGGGGTCCAGACGACGTGCCTCGGCCGCGAGCTATGCCCAAAACCTGGACGATCGAACACCATGACCCTGTAGTTCTCGGCCGCGAGATCGATCAATCCACTCGCGTCGAAATCCTGGACCATGCTGCCATTGCCGTGAAACAAGACCAGCGGCTTGCCCCTGCCGCGTTCCAAATAGTGCAGGCGGACCCCCTCGACGTCGATGAACCGCCCCTGCGGAGGATTATCGCGTTGCGCTTTGTTCGCGAGCCGCCGGTTTATGATTGCGGTAGCCGCGATGAGAGTACCTGCGGCAGCAAATGCGGTGGCGCCCGGATGTCGCGTGAGGGCGGCCAGGCAGTCGGACAGAAGCGAGGGGGAACGTGTTCGTCGTGCAACCCGCATGTGCATTACCTTCGGTGGTCTGCACGACGCCTCATGCAAGTGAGAAATGTTGCAGCCGAGGCAAACGGGGATGCGGGGTGTTTGGTTCCTCGATGAAAAGCAGACGTCCGAGCCGGCGCGAGGATCCGGCGAACGGCCTCTGGCGTTGGTGCAGACTCGCGCGTGCAATACGGGGCGCGAGTAGCCGATAACGGCGCCCCCTCAGGCCGCGCCGGCCTCTTTGCCGAAAACCACGGTTTAGAACGCCGATCTATAGCTGTGGACCAGACAGTCTGACTTCTCGCTCAGCGCGTAGGACATTGCCATACAGGCTGCTGATCCATTGCCGTCCGCTCGAGGTTACATTCAAGCAGCGGATGGCAGCCTGGATTTGGGGTGCAACCTTGGTCCAGTAGAATTGAGGGTATTTGTACACCACATCCGCGGGCGTGGCGTATCCGAGCGATTTGTTGAGCCCGATCTCCTCAAATTCATAGAAGAGCGCATTTGACTTTTTCATGTAGTTCGGATCGCCGAGCTGACCAATCAGATCAGCGGCGCGGAGCAGCAAACCTTCCTCCTCGTCCAAGTCATCCTTGAGTTCGCTCGTTGGTTCGTCCGTATAGGGAAAACGGGTATACTCGATGGCCCTGGCAACGCGAGCGGCGTCGATCTGGTCGACGGCGTCGAGACGCTCCGCGGCGAACAATTTCGAGCGGTCCACGTGATAGGGTGCAAGCGCTGCATCGGAGGAGCCGATCGGCAACTCCACCGTTCGGCCGGTACCATCAACGACATAGGCTCCCTCTTGGTCTCCATGGATTATTCCCCGAACGTAGCCGATGTCGTGAATCAGACAGGCCAGGATGAAGTGAGCATAGTCGCTCGCCGTCGTCGGCCTCAGGAGGGAGCGGCCGATCAGAATGTCGTGCCCGACCAGCGTGACCAACAACGTGTGCTCGACATTGTGGTATAATGCATCGCTGTTGCCGATACATTCCAGGGCAAGCTTTGCCGCGTAGGGGAGCAATTCCGGTAAGGTGGCATGCGACGAGCCGAAGCGGCCTCTTGTCTCCGAGATCAGGAACGCACCGAGCGCCTGGGACGTCAGTTCTGGAATCGTTATCACCGGCAAGCTCCTCAGTTCGTCAGGGCACGGACCAATGCGATACCGACTTAGAACTTGCTAGCGCGCGCCGCGACGCCGGGGCATCTGTCCATTAGCGCGCGGCGGCTTGCAGGACCGAGGCAACGGCCGGATCGGTCAAGGACGTACTTCGAAGATCATGTTGAACGGCATCTCGGTGGCGCGGCGGAAGCGCCTGAAGCCCGCTTCAGTCGCCACTTGACGCAATCTGCTTTCACCGGCCTGTGCGCCGAGCCCCAAGCCCACTTCCTGAGACAGTGATGCCGGCGTACAAATGAATGTCGAGGCGTGATAGTAGACGCATCCGACCGGGTTGAGATTGTCCTTGAGATTGTCATGAGCAAACGGCTCGACGATCATCCAAGCCCCATCCTTGGCTAGCGTTTCCTTGACATGCTTGCCTGCACCCACGGGATCGCCCATGTCATGCAGGCAATCGAAGAACGCCACCAGATCATAGTCTTTGGCTGGAAAATCCTTGGCACTGGCCTGCGCGAACGTGATGCAGCCTCCAACTCCCGCTTCTTGTGCCAGGACCTTGGCGCGTTCAATCGAAGGCTTATGGTAATCGAACCCGAAGAACTCTGAATTGGGGTAGGCCTGCGCCATCACAATCGTAGAGGCGCCGTGGCCGCATCCGACGTCGGCTACCCTGGCGCCGGCTTTCAGTTTCGCTTCGACGCCTTCGAGCGTCGGAATCCAGTTCGAAGCCAGATTGGCGTTATAGCCCGGCCTGAAGAAGCGTTCGGTGCCGGAGAAAAGACACTTCGAATGCTCGTGCCAACCAACGCCTTTCCCGGTTCGAAACGCTTCGGCGACTTTGGGTTCGTCGAGATAGGTGGATTGCACGACATCGAATGCGCCTGCAAAGAAGGCTGGCGACCCCTCTTCGGCGAACGCCATGGCTTGCTCCGCCGAGAGTGAGAACGCATTTTTTTCCGGATGGTAGTCGATGTATCCGGAGGCGGCCTGTCCGGACAGCCATTCGCGCACGTAACGCTCATGCAGTCCGGTCTTCTTCGCAAGCTCGGACGGAGTGATCATGGCACCATCCGCCATCGCCTTGTAGAGTCCGAGGCGATCGCCGAGCAGTATGCTGGCGCCGCCAAGCGCGATGCCGAGGTCGCCGACCAGCTTTCCTACCAGCGCGTTCAGCTTTTCAAGGTTTGGTTCACGCATTGCAGCTTCCTCCTCTTTGAGAACAGCCTCATCGTTATCCAAAAAGCCTAGGGCGACCGGCGGATCGCAAGCATGAAAGGGTTCGCGTTCCGGCGAATAGCCGTGGGCCGCTTGATGTCAGAATGGGTCAGAAGCGGTAACGTTTGATCGAGCCGCGGATTCCTTGCCTGCAGCCCAGCAGCCGACCTGCGCGGCCATATGGGCACCGGTCCGACTAGCTTACACCAACCTGACAAAGTTAAAAGCGAAACCGGGCTCGCTTGTGTTCTGGCCGAAATCGTGCGGATGGTGGAAGAGGTCGTAGATGCGGCGCGAGCCGTGCTTGCACCGGAGCATCCGCGGGAATGCCATGCGCCTTCTGATCGTCGAGGATAATGCCGAGCTGTCGCGGCTCGTTGCGGGCGGGCTGTCGGCGGCCGGCTATGAGAGCGATATTGTCGGCAGCGTCGCCGAAGCGCGCGAGGCGGTCAGCAGCGTCAGCTATGCCGCGATGATCCTGGACCTCGGACTGCCCGACGGCGATGGCCTGTCGGTGCTGCGCGAGCTGCGCCGGCAGATGGAGCCGTTGCCGGTGCTGGTGCTGACCGCGCGCGGCGGCTTGCAGGACCGCGTCAGCGGCCTGCGCAGCGGCGCCGACGACTATCTCGCAAAACCTTTCGCGATGGAGGAGCTGGTGGCGCGGCTGGAGGCGATCCTGCGCCGTCCGGGCCAGTTGCTCGGCCGCTCGCTGCGCCTCGCCAACCTTGTCTATGACACCGAAAGCCGCCAGATCTTCGTCGACGACCAGCCGCGCATCATCTCCGCGCGCGAGACCTCGGTGCTCGAGATCCTGCTGCGCCGGCAGGGGCGGGTGGTGCCGAAGAAGAACGTCGAGGACCACATCTTCGGCCTCGACGGCGAGGTCGCCTCCAACGCGGTCGAGGTCTACGTCTCGCGGCTGCGCAAGCAGCTCGCCGAGCACGGCGCCAAGGTCGTGATCCACACCATCCGTGGCGTCGGCTATCTCATGGCCGAGGAGAAATAGCGTGGCCCGGATCGGATCTCAGGCCGGATTCCGCGCCGGGATCCATGCGAGGTCGCCCACATTCAAATCGCTGATCTGGCGCATCGTGTTCCTGCACATCGTGGCGGTCGCGGTGGTCGCGATCTTCCTGCCGCTGGTGCTGTTCTGGCTGCTCAACTCCGAGATCGACCAGCTGCACCGCGACGCCATGCGCGCCCAGGCCGAGGTGTTGGCCGAGCGCATCGTCGTCCAGCCCGACGGGCTGCTGACGTTCAACCTGCCGGACAGTCTCAAGGGCCTATATTCGGAAGCCTATGGCCGCTACCAGTACGACATTCGCGATGCCGAGGGACATCTGCTGTTCTCGTCGCGTCGCAAGACCGGCACTGCCGCGGTCGCGCCACCGCCGCTCTCCGAGACGATTTCCGGCGCTGGCGTCACCCGCACCATCGACGGCAAGGTGATACGCATTCGCGTCGCGGAGGACCTCGCGCACCGCGACGTCATCATCGACGACATCGTGTCGAACTTCTTCCGGCGGGTCGGGTGGATCACCATTCCGATCCTGCTGGTCCTGCTCGCCATCGACATCATCATCTTTCGCCGCGCCGTCGCGCCGCTGTGGAAGGCCTCCGAGGAGGCAAGCAATATCGGTCCGGCGCGCACCGACATCCGCCTGCCGACGGAGCAGATCCCGCGCGAGATCATGCCGCTCGTCACCGCCGTCAACCAGGCGCTCGACCGCCTCGAGGACGGCTTTCGAGTGCAGCGGCAGTTCACCGCCGACGCAGCGCACCAATTGCGCACGCCGCTCGCGATCCTGCGCACGCGGATCGAGACGCTCGGCGACGGCGCTGCAAGGCAGGCGCTGCATGCCGACATCGAGGCCATGAGCCGCATCGTGGCGCAGCTGCTGGAGATCGCCGAACTCGACACGCTGGTGCTCGATCCCGGCGAGACCGCGGATTTGCGCGCGGTCTGCGCCGAGGTGGTCGGTTCGATCGCGCCGCTCGCGATCGCGCAGCACAAGGATATCGCGCTGAGGGGCACCGAGGCGCCGGTGCTGATCCACGGCAATTCCGTGATGCTCCAGCGCGCGATCTTCAATCTCGCCGAAAACGCCATCAAGTTCACGGCAAAGGACACGTCGGTCGATGTCGATGTGAGCGAGGACGGTGCGGTGCGCGTGCGCGATTGCGGACCGGGAATTGCGGAAGCCGAGCGCGAATTGATCTTCCAGCGCTTCTGGCGCGCCGACCGCCAGCGCAGCGACGGCGCCGGCCTCGGGCTGTCGATCGTGCGCGCGGTGGCGGATGATCACGCGGCGACGGTTGCGGTGGAGAATCTTCCGGGGGGCGGCGCGCAGTTCACGCTGCGGTTCAGGCTGGCGGAGAAGTCGGCGACGTTGATTTGAACGCGGTGCGGCACTGACGCGCCACCTTCTCCCGCATCCGCCTTCGCCAACGCGGACATGAGGGGAGAAGGCGAAAGCGACGGCTATTTCAGCTTGCGGGTGGACAAATCCATGATCATGCGCGTGGTCAGATAAAGACGCGGCACGATGCTGTTGAGCTGCACATATTCGGCATCGTTGGAATGCGCGCCGAAGCCCGACAGACCCATGCCCTCCACCACGGCTCCGCTGGTCTTGAGTGCGGCAAACGCCGCGTCGGTGCCGCCGCCGGTCGCTTTCTCGTCGACCTTGAGGGGCAGTCCGAGCTCCCCATAGATCGTCTTGCCGTGGGCCGCGACGCGACGTGAGGCGTCGTTGGCCTCAAGCGGCGGACGGCGCACCTCGAATTTCAGCGCGACCTTGGAATCGGGCAGCAGGTGATTTTTGATCTTCTGCTGAAGTGTCTTCTCGAGGTCGTCGAAATCGGCGACCTTGAGTGCACGTGCGTCGGCCTGGGCCGTGGCCTCCGCCGGGATGACGTTGCGGTTGGTGCCGGCCTTGGAGACCGTCCAGTTCAGTTTCAGGCCCTGCTCTGGTTTGGACAGGTCCTTCATCTGCAGCAGCTGGTGCGAGAGTTCGTACAGCGCGTTGACGCCGCCCTCGGGCCGTGAGCCCGCATGCGAGGACTTGCCCTGCACCGTGAGATAGGCCGAGCCGATGCCGCTTGTAGCGAGGCGCAGCGTGCCGTCGGTGCCGCCGCCTTCAAACGAGAACACCACGTCCTGATCCGCGGCGAACCTGGTGATGGTGCTGCGCCAGCCCGGTGAGGAGATCTCCTCGTCGCCGTTGGTGAGCACCGTGAGCGTGCCGTAATCCCGGAAGCCCAGCTTCTGCAGCAACGCAACGGTGTGGAGAATGAGCGCGACGCCCTGCTTGTCGTCGGCAATGCCGAGGCCGTAGGCCTTGTCGCCGTCGATGCGGAACGGTTGATCCTTCAGCATGCCCTTCAGGTACACGGTGTCCATGTGGGCGATCAGCATGATCTTCTTGCTGCCTGTGCCCTTGAATACGGCGTGTACGGCCGGGCCGATCTTCTCGGGTGTGTCGTCGAGGCGATAGACGTCTGTGGGTTGCAGGATTTGCACCGTGCCGCCGAGCTGCTTGAGCTGGCCGGCAACGCGCTCGGCGATCTGGTTCAGGCCTTCGACATCCTTGCTGCCGGATTCGATGCTGACGAGATCGCGCAGCGTGTCGAGCAGCGGCTGCTGCTCCTTTTGCGCCAGCGCATGGACGTCGGCCATGACATTCGCGCCGGGCGCGGCGTGGGCCGGCATTGCCGCACAGGCCAGCCAGAGCGACGCGATCAACGGACCAACGAGCGATGGAGCAGGGTGCGATCGAGACATGCGTAGCAGCCTTAGATTGGGGGGATGGCGCGGTATGCCCGTGTTTCCGGCGCTTGTCACGCGCCCGGCACACCCATCAGGCACCGCCGAGGCGAACGTGACGTGGAGGGCGAGGGTCGGTCGCCTAAGCCTAAAGTCGTAGGATCGGATGGGGATGGAAATCGGACGACACATGTTCCATGCTGGCGTCCAAGCCTCGGCAAGAAGGCCCACCGTCACAATCCATCAGGGTAGGAAATCATGAAAAGACGAGATTTCATCAAGGTCACTGGGCTTGGTGCGGCGGGTGTCGCGACGCTCGCCGCTCCAGCGATCGCGCAGACGACGCCCGAGATCAAATGGCGCATGCCGACGAGCTGGCCGAAATCACTCGATACGCTCTATGGCGGTGCCGAGATGATGGCCAAGATGGTCGCGGAAGCGACCGACAACAAATTCCAGATTCAGACATTTGCCGGCGGCGAGATCGTGCCGGGCCTCCAGGTGCTCGATGCCGTGCAGAACGGCACCTGCGAAATCGGCCACACCGCGTCCTACTATTATTTTGGCAAGGACCCGACCTTCACCTTCGGATCGTCGGTGCCGTTCGGACCGAACATGCGCATCAACCAGGCCTGGTACACACTGGGCGGCGGCAGGGAGATCCTCAACGAGTTCTACAAGAAGTACAACGTCGTCTCGCTGCTTGCCGGCAACACCGGCTGTCAGATGGGTGGCTGGTTCCGCAAGGAGGTCAAGACGCCCCAGGACTTCAGCGGGTTGAAATTCCGCATCGGAGGCTTCGCCGGAAAGGTGATGGCCAAACTCGGCGCGGTGCCGCAGCAGATCGCCGGAGGCGACATTTATCCGGCGCTGGAGAAGGGCACCATCGACGCCGCGGAATGGGTCGGACCGTATGACGACGAGAAGCTCGGCTTCGTGAAAGTCGCGCCGCATTATTACTTCCCGGGCTGGTGGGAAGGCGGGCCCATGCTTCTGGCCTTTGTCAACCAGGACAAGTGGAATGCGCTGCCGAAGCACTATCAGAGCATCCTCGAGCAGGCAGGGCACTACGCCAACAACTGGATGATGGCGAAGTATGACCAGGCCAATCCGCCGGCGCTGCGGCGCCTGCTCGCGGCCGGCGCCAAGCTGCATCCGTTCTCGCCCGAGGTCATGCAGGCCTGCTTCAAGGCATCAAAGGAGCTGCACACCGAAGTCTCGGCCACCAACCCGGACTTCAAGAAGGTCTACGAATCGCTGACCGCGTTCTCGAACAACGGATATCAGTGGTTCCAGGTCGCCGAAGTCGGCTATGACAACTTCATGGCGCGCAATTCGCAGAGCTGATCGCCGGGAGCGATCCGCCTAAACGAAAAAAACCCGGAGCGAAAGCTCCGGGTTTTCTTTTTTGCGGCGGGCCGGGCGCTATTGCTTCGGCTGGCCGAAGTCGAGCGGCGGCAGATCGATCTGGGGAATGTCGATCTTGATGCTGTTGGGATCGACTGTGGACTGCACGCCCTTGTAGTGCATCACCATCGACGGGAACGTGATCACCAGCAGCACCATGATGAGCTGGATGACGACGAACGGAACCGCGCCCCAATAGATCTGTCCTGTCGTGACCGGCTCCATGCGTTTGCCGGTGACGCGATCGGTATAACGTTCCTTTGGCGCGACCGAGCGCAAATAGAACAGCGCAAATCCGAACGGCGGGTGCATGAACGACGTCTGCATGTTGACGCCGAGAATGACGCCGAACCAGATCAGGTCGATACCGAGATGCTCCGCCGCGGGCCCGAGCAGCGGGATCACGATGAAGGCGAGCTCGAAGAAGTCGAGGAAGAACGCCAGCACGAACACGAACGCGTTGACGAAGATCAGGAAGCCAACCTGGCCGCCGGGTAGGGAGGTCAGCAGGTGCTCGACCCAGACGTGGCCACTGACGCCGTAAAAGGTGAGCGAGAATACGCGTGCCCCGACCAGGATGAAGACGACGAAGGCGGAGAGCTTTGCCGTCGATTCGACCGCCTGACGAACGAGGTCCCAGGTCAGCCGACGTTTCATGGCACCGAGAATGAGGGCGCCGGCTGCGCCCATCGCACCGCCTTCGGTGGGCGTCGCGACACCGATGAAGATCGTGCCCAGCACCAGGAAGATCAGGAACAGCGGCGGCACCATCACGAAGGTGGTCTGTTGCGCCATCTTCGAGAGGAAACGGAAGCCCGTGAGCTTGTCGATGGCCCAGTTCGCGATCGCGACGAAGAAGGCGAAGAGGATGCCGAAGAACATGCTGAGCACGACGAAGTCGGCGCCGTGAGTCTCCGAATTCCGCATCATGAACCAGCCAAACACGCAGCTCGCCAGGAACAGCACGCCCAGCGACCTCAGGCCGCGGTCACCGCTTTCCTCGCGGAAGCCGATGGCTTCCTTCGGCAGGCCCGGAGCGGCGTTCGGGAAAATCAAGGTCACGAGGAACGCGTACCCCGCGTAGAGGGCCGCGAGCACCAAGCCCGGAATAAACGCGCCCTCGTACATGTCGCCGACCGACTTGCCGAGCTGGTCGGCCATCACGATCAGAACGAGCGAGGGTGGGATGATCTGCGCCAGCGTGCCGGAGGCCGCGATGATGCCGGTCGCCACGCGGCGGTCATAGCCGTACCGCAGCATGATCGGCAGTGAGATCAGGCCCATCGAGATCACCGAAGCCGCCACGACGCCGGTGGTCGCCGCGAGCAGGGCACCGACGAACACCACCGCGTAGGCGAGGCCGCCGCGGATGGTGCCGAACAACTGACCGATGGTGTCGAGCAGATCCTCCGCCATGCCGGAGCGCTCGAGCACCAGTCCCATGAAGGTGAAGAAGGGAATGGCGAGCAGCGTGTCGTTGTTCATCACGCCGTAGACGCGCTCCGGCAGGGCCTGGAGAAAGTCCGGGTGGAATTGTCCGAGCTCAACGCCGATGATGGCGAAGAACAGGCCGACGGCGCCGAGCGAAAATGCCGCCGGATAGCCGAGCAGCAGCACGACGACGAGCGTCGCGAACATGATGGGCGCCAGATTGGCGATAATAAACGCGGTCATGACTTCCCCCTAAACCGTCGCCAAGGGCTACTTCTTTTCGATCGCTTCGACGAGGTGCTCGACCTCGGCCTCCAGTGCGGACACCTGCGACTCGTGTGGGTCCGGGATCATGCCGCGCATGATCGCGATTCGCTTGATCAGCTCGGAGATGCCTTGAACGAGCAGGAGGGCGAAGCCGACCATGATCAGCGACTTGGCCGGCCATTGCGGCAGGCCGCCCGCATTGCCGGATTGCTCGTTGATCTGGAGTGAGCGCAGGAAGAACGGTACCCCGGTGACGATCATGACAACGGTCAGCGGGATCAGGAAGAAGATGTGCCCGATGATGTCGATGATGTTGCGAACCCGCTTCGGCATCATGCTGTTGAAGATGTCGATCCGGATGTGCTCGTTGTCGAGCAGCGTCCAGGACGCGCACAGCAGGAACACGATGCTGAAAAGCACCCATTGCAGCTCGAGCCACGAGTTGGAGGACGTGTCCAACGTCTTTCGAATGATCGCGTTCAGCGCCGAGATGATCACGGCGAGCAGGATCAGCCAAGCCAGACGCTTGCCGGTCCAACGTGTGAACGCGTCAATTCCATTGCTCAGCTTCAGGAGCGCTTGCAAGATTGGTCCTCCCCGATTTGCCCCGGCCGTCTTGACTGCGCCGAGTGGCGCGTTGGCTTGTCTCGCCGCGCAGGCATGAGGCAGCCGCACCAAACCAGCGAGTTTGCCGCCAGTCAATCGGAAGTTTGTTGATAGTTAAGGGGAATAAGCCGCGGCCGGCAGACCGATGCTAGCCGCCGGTGACGCTCATGTGCCTGCTGACGCTGGGACGGTCGTGGCGGCGGTCGATGATGAAGTCGTGGCCCTTGGGCTTGAGCCCAATGGCGCGGTCGATCGCATCCGCAAGCAGCGAATCGTCGTCCGATGCACGCAAAGGTTTGCGCAAATCGGAGGCATCCTCGTGGCCGAGGCAGGTGTGCAACGTTCCCGTGCAGGTGACGCGCACGCGATTGCAGGATTCGCAGAAATTATGAGTCATCGGGGTGATGAAGCCGAGCTTGCCGCCGGTCTCGGCGACGCTGACATAGCGCGCCGGCCCGCCGGTGCTCTCGGCCAGATCCGTCAGCGTGAACTGCTGGGCGAGGCGCGCGCGCACCAGCGACAGCGGCAGATACTGATCGATTCGTCCCGATCCGATCTCGCCCATCGGCATGACCTCGATCAGCGTCAGCCCCATGCCCTTGCCGTGGGCCCAGCGCATCAGGTCGGGAAGTTCGTCCTCGTTGAGGTTCTTCAGCGCAACGGCGTTGATCTTGACCGCGAGGCCCGCAGCGCGCGCCGCCTCGATGCCCTCCAGCACCTTGTCGATCTCGCCCCACCGGGTGATCTCGCGAAACTTCTGCGGGTCGAGCGTGTCGAGCGAGACGTTGATGCGGCGGACGCCGCAATCGGCGAGCTCGCTGGCGTATTTCGCAAGCTGGGTGCCGTTGGTGGTCAGCGTCAGCTCGCTCAGCGCGCCGCTCTTGAGATGCCGCGACAGCGAGCGCACCAGCGTCATCACGTTGCGGCGGACCAGCGGTTCGCCGCCGGTGAGCCGCAGCTTCTTCACGCCCTTGGCGATGAAGGCCGAGCAGAGCCGGTCGAGTTCCTCCAGCGTCAGCAGGTCCGCCTTGGGCAGGAACGTCATGTCTTCCGACATGCAGTAGAAGCAGCGCAGGTCGCAGCGGTCGGTGACGGACACGCGCAAATACGAGATGGTCCGTCCGAACGGATCGGTCATCGCGCTCGACAGCGCGGCGCGGGGGCTTGCGGAAAGTCCGTTCATACCAAATGCCTTGTCACTTGCGGCAACGCGAGCAGTTTTGCTTCAGCGGCGTCCTGGAAGCAATCTAAGCATCGAACGCGTCAGAGACAATTGGGGGGATGACGGAGGTCAGCGATTGCCGTTGTTCGGATCGGGGAACGGCGAGCCCGCGGCCGGTGCGGCAGCAGCCGGGGCAGCGGCGGGCGCCACCGGTTTCGGCCTCTTCGGCCGGTGCGGCTTGCGGACCGGTTTCGGCGGAACGGCCGGCTGGAGCTCCGCGAAAATCGGGTTGGGGTCGGTGGTGACCGAGGTGGGGGTGGTGAAGTCGCCGGGATTCCTGATGACATTCACCGGCACGCTCACCGGCTGGTATTTCGGCAGCGCGAAAGCGACCGTGAAGGGGACCTCGGGGGCGGGAACCGACACGGAGCAGGGGGTCTTGCAGCCTGCACCCAGTGAGGTCGTGGCGTCAGCGCCCGGGGGATTGGATTCGAGCCGGACCTGAACGGTCGGCGGGGCCGATTTGAACATGTCCCAGGAAGTCGAAGACATTGAGGAGCAGCCGGCAAGACTTGTTGCCCCGATGACGCTTACTCCAGCTAACGCAAACGAGATGACACGACGCATGACATCCACCTAGTGCGACGAACCGCCACAACCCCGGGCGAAGTTAGGAGCGTCGTTCTAACCAAGCAACCGGCCGGCCGCGCATAGTTAGTAGATGGTTAACGCGGGATTCTGCGAAATAACAAGATATCTCAGCTACTTGAGAGCTTCCTGCGCAGTCATCAGGCTGCTGGCGGCGGCCGGAAGGTCGCGCATGTGATGGATCAGCCGGTCCGGCTTCAGCTCGGCGATCGGCACGTCCGTATAGCCGAAGCTGACCCCGATCACGGGAACCCCGGCGCGCCGGGCCACGCCGACATCGGGTCCGGCATCGCCGACCATGATGCTGGCTTTGACCTCGCCGCCGGCCCGCGCCACCGTTTCCCGGAAAATGGTCGGATCGGGCTTCTGGACGCCAAAAGTGTCAGCGCCGCAGATCGCCGCGAAGCGCCGGCTCAGGTCGAGCTGGTCCAGCAGGCGCTTCGACAACCATTCCAGCTTGTTGGTGCAGACGGCGAGGCGATGGCCCTGGGCCGCAAAATGGTCGAGCGCGGCCTCCAGCCCCTCGAAGGGCCGGGATTCGACGGCGATATTGTCGGCGTAATAGGCGATGAAATCGGCCGTCATCCGGTCCATGTCGGCAACCGTGACGCTGCGGCCCTCGGCTTCCAGCCCCCGCTCGATCAGCTTGCGGGCGCCGGCGCCGATCATGTTGCGGGCCGAGGCCATCGGCACGGGCGGCAGCCCTTCGCGGTCGAGCACGTAATTGAGCGCAGTGATCAGGTCGGGCGCCGTATCCACAAGGGTGCCGTCGAGATCGAAGACGATGGTGTGGGAGGAGGTCATGGTCCAGCGCTACCGGCCCGGCCCCGCCCACGCAAGGGCCGAAGCCATAAGATCACCTTATAAGGTGAGCCCGGAGGCCTGTTCCCCCAGACCCTGTTCTCCGAGGGAAAACGAGGCTACACAAGCCGCCGCAAGCCTATCGGGCAGCACACTCGTAATTCAGGGACGGCGCAAACGTGAACATGGACCAGTTGAAGCGGCAGGCTGCGGCGCGCGCCCTCGAAGACGTCCGAGACGGCATGCAGCTCGGGCTCGGCACTGGCTCGACCGCAAAACATTTCGTCGAGCTGCTCGGCGAGCGGGTCCGCGCCGGACTGAAAGTGATCGGCGTGCCGACCTCCGAGGCGACGCGCCTCGATGCAATTCGCTGCGGCGTGCCGCTGACCACGCTGGACGAGATCGACCATCTCGACATCACCGTCGACGGCGCCGACGAGATCGACACAGAACTCAATCTGATCAAGGGCGGCGGCGGCGCGCTGTTGCGCGAGAAGATCGTGGCGGCCGCCTCGGATCGCATGATCGTGATTGCCGACGACACCAAATGGGTGCCGACACTCGGCCGCTTTCCGCTACCGATCGAAGTCATCCCGTTCGGGCTCGGCGCAACGCGACGCGCGGTCGAGAAGGCGTTTGCGGAATGCGGCGTTTCCGGGCAGATGGCGGTCCGCAAGGGCAAGGACGGCCACGTTTTCGTCACCGATGGCGGCCACTGGATCGTCGATGCCCAGCTCGAAAAGATTGAGGATCCCGCCCGCCTCGCCACGGCGTTGAGCGCGATCCCCGGCGTCGTCGAGCATGGTTTGTTCATTGGCTTGGCCAGCTCGGCTGTTTTGGCCGGTGGCGAGGGAATTCGTGTGATTGAACGGCGAAAGCCGAAAGGAGACTAGGAATGAAGAGCGTTTTGAAATTGTTGCCGGTCGTGACCCTCGCTGTGGGACTGGCCCTCTCGGTCGCCCCGGCCGGGGCCCAGCAGGCAGCGGCGCCGAAATCGTCGCCGGCCGCCGTGGCGGCGGCCAAGGAGATCCTGACGATCAAGAACGCCAGTGCGATGTACGCCAACGCCGTGCCCGGCCTGGTCGATAAGACCAAGATCGCGCTGATCCAACAGAACCTCAACTACCAGAAGGACCTCACCGAGGTCGCCCAGATCGTAGCCCAGCAGCTCAAGGGCCGCGAAAGCGAAATCGGCGATGGCATGGCGCAGGTCTATGCCAGCGAGTTCACCGAGCAGGAGCTGAAGGATCTCGTCACTTTCTACAAGTCGCCGCTGGGCAAGAAGCTGATCGAGGCCGAGCCGCGCGCCATCGGGCTGAGCATGGCCTTCATGAACTCCTGGGCCCAGAACTTCTCCGAGACCGTGATGGGCAACTTCCGCGCCGAGATGCGCAAGCGTGGCAAGGAAATCTGACAGTCCCTATCTGATCAGAATCCGGATCATGTTCTGAAGAGGTCGGAGTGGACAATGGCTGAATTCGACGTCGACCTCTTTGTCATCGGCGGCGGTTCGGGCGGCGTGCGTGCCGCCCGCATCGCGGCTGGTTACGGCGCCCGCGTGATGATCGCGGAAGAGTACCGCATGGGCGGGACCTGCGTGATCCGCGGCTGCGTGCCGAAGAAGCTGTTCGTCATCGGCTCGCATTTCCGCCATGAGATCGAGGACGCCGCCGGTTTTGGCTGGACCGTTCCGCCTGCGACCTTCGACTGGCCGACGCTGATCGCCAACAAGGACAAGGAGATCGCGCGTCTGGAGGCGGCTTATACCGCCAATGTCGAGAAGTCGGGCGCGCAAATCGTCAAGAGCCGCGCGGTGATCGAGGACAAGCACACTGTCCGCCTGCTCGAGAACGACAAGAAGATCACCGCAAAATACATTTTGATCGCCACCGGCGGCGCGCCCAATCACGGCGCTCCGATTCCGGGCATCGAGCACGTGATCTCCTCCAACGAGGCGTTTCACCTGACCAAGCTGCCGAAGCGGATCGTGATCCAGGGCGGCGGCTACATTGCGCTGGAATTCGCCGGCATCTTCGCCGGCTTCGGCTCCGACGTCACAGTCATCTATCGCGGCGACAACATTTTGCGCGGCTTTGACGAGGATGTTCGCGCCCACGTCCGCGCCGAGATGGAGAAGCAGGGCATCACCATCCTCACCGGCTGCACGGTGGCGAAGGTCGATCGCCATGGCGAGGAATTCACCACGCATCTGTCTAACGGATCGAGCCTCGCCTCCGACCAGGTGATGTTCGCGATCGGCCGCCATCCCGCCGTCGCCAATCTCGGCCTGGAGAAGGCCGGCGTCGCCATCAACCCGCGGAACGGCGGCATCGCGGTCGACCATTTCTCGAAGAGCTCGGTCGACAGCATCTATGCGATCGGCGACGTCACCCATCGCTTCAACCTGACGCCGGTCGCGATTCGCGAGGGCCACGCGTTCGCCGACACCGTGTTCGGCAAGCGCGAGGTGCAGGTGGATCACGCCAACATCCCGACCGCCGTGTTCTCGCAGCCGGAGGTCGGCACCGTCGGCCTCACCGAGACCGAGGCGCGCGCGCAATTCAGCCATGTCGACATTTACAAGACCACGTTCCGCCCCATCAAGGCGACGATGTCAGGCCGCGATACCCGCGTGCTGATGAAGCTCGTCGTCGACGGCGCCTCCGATCGCGTGCTCGGCTGTCACATCGTCGGCGATGCCGCGGCCGAAATCACGCAGGCGGTCGCGATTGCGGTGAAGATGAAGGCGACCAAGGCCGATTTCGATGCGACGATCGCGCTGCATCCGAGCGCGGCCGAAGAGCTCGTCACCATGCGCACACCGACCGCACGCCACGTCCGCCAGGCGGCGGAGTAACTCCGCTCAGCCGTAGAGGTACCCGACCGGCTTGCCCTCGGTGCGCAGGGGACGGATGTCCTTCTGCGTGATGATCTGACCGGCGAGGCCGTCGATCTCGTCGCGTTGCGTCGGCGTCCAGCTGCGGAGGTCGTTCATTCCTTTGAGGAGGCCGAGCCGAAGGACCTGCGTGTTCTCACCCACGCCGACGAGACTTGTGGCGTTCTTGCCCGCTGTCACCACATCGCCGGCCGTGAGCTCAAAGGTCTCACCAGTCTTGTTCTTGAATTCGGCCGTGCCGCGGATCACGCGGTAGATCACGACCTCGCCCTTGTCGAGGCATGTGGTGTCAGCTGCTGCCGACGTGCTCTTGGGCAAGAGCGATTGGCCGCGCGGATCGGTTGCGATGATGTGGCCGGTGACGAGATGGCCGCTCGGGACTTCGATCCCGATATCGCGCACATAAACCGGCATGGCCGATTTGATCGGGCTGTCGGTGAGCGGCTTGAACAGCGCATCGAGCGCCAAGGGGTCTTGAAGCCAGAAGCCTGCATCCACCGGGCGATCGTGCAGAGAGTGGCTCCAGGCCACACGCGGCGTCTCGGCCTCGTTGATCTGGTCGGGACCGACGATGGTTGGGTTTGGAAACGTCGTCGGGTCGGTGATGAAGGCTTCGAGGAATTTGCCCGAATAGCCCATGGAGATCGGATCCGGCACCACCGTCTGCGGCGTCTTCAAATTCTCTTCGGTCGACAGTCCCGACCAAGTGTAGAACAGCTGGCGGTGCACGATCGCGCTTTGCAGCATCACCGCGCCGGGGCCGACATTGTAGAAGCGCCCATCATAGTCGAAGGTGAACGCGCCCGAGGTGACCAGCACGAGCTGAAAGCCGCCCGGTGGCAGATGAAGGTGGAAATCGGTGGGACCGGTGTCGGGCAGATAGATCGGCAGATTGGTCGCGACTTCGTGCAGCAGGAAGGTTTCGTTGTTGGCGTGAAAGCCCTCGTTGGCGCGATTGTAGAGGGCTTGCGGCCGGTACGTTGCCTCGAACGTCGCATTCCGGTCGCGGTCGATCGCCACAAACTCCTGAGCGTTGAGGCGAAGGGGGGCGCCGTTCGGACGGGTGAGGCCGGTGATTTTGAGATCGCCGGCGGCATGCACGTTCATGGCATTCTCCGATTCTAGACCGCTCACCCGGTCTCTCGGCGCACGCATCTTGCTGCTGCAATCGGGAGAGCAGGGATCAGGCCTGATGCTGCCTTGCGAATTCTGGGCCAGTCGAGGAGCCGCGCGGCACGGAGGCTTCGCGACGAGCCGCCACGCGAGGAAAAATCGAGGTTGCACCTGAGGTTAGCTGACACGCTTCGCCAGCCTGCATGGCCATGTTCGCCCGGTCTGCAAACCTGGCGACGAAACGTGTCTTGTCTAATTTGTCGGCATCCTGGCGCGGACGTGCAGCCGCGCCGATCAGAGGAAGTCGGCGGCCGGATGTCTGAAGCCGTTCATTCGAAAGATCGACGGAGGGTCCGCTCGGGCTTGCCGTACGGGCTGTCAGCCCATTTCGCCATGTCCACTGCACGCGCCTCGATGAGCTCGCACCACAGGCAGCTGAGCTCCGCGCGACCTTTGGCCGAGAGCATGGGAATGAGGCCATGGCCACAGCCGGCGCAACATTTGACGCGATTCATGGTTCTCTCCGCGACTTTCCGGATTCAGGAGCGACATCGTTGCTCCCGAAGCTTGCGCGGGCGCTATGAGGGCGCAGCGACGCCTGCGGCCGGGGTGCTCGTCCCCGAGATCGTCGCGTCTGCGATCCAGCGCGACACCGCGGCGATGTCCTCCGCATTGTCGCGGAAGGCACGAAGCTGGAATTCAGCCGAGCTGCCACGTTCGACGATGGTACGACAGTGTTCGACCTCGGCGGCGCAGTTCAGCGCGGCTGCGTCTTCGGCGATGTCCTCGATCACGCGGGAGAGCAGCTCGGAGATCTCGACCGGCCCGTCCTTGGAGGCAAAGATGCAATCGGTGCCGTAGCGCTGGGCGCGCCATTTGTTCTCCACCGCGATCGCGCGTTCCACCGCGGTGACCTCTTTCGACAGATGAGGCCGCAGGTAGAGATAGCGGGTCAGGCAGCGATAGAGCGAGGCAATGGCAACGGCGTCGTCGACGAAGGTGCAGGTATCGGGCGCACGCAGCTCGAGCGTCGGGTGCTTCATGGAGGGGCGCATGGCCCACCAGATGTGGCTTTCATCGGGGATCACGCCGGAGCGCTGCAACGCGCCGACATATTCGTCGTAATCCTGCCTGCTCTCGAACAATTCTGGCAGGCCGGTGCGCGGCAGCTCGGAATAGGCGGCGAGCCGATAGCCCTTCAGCCCGGTCTTGTGTGAATTCCAGAACGGGGAGGAGGCCGACAGGGCGATAAACAACGGCAGATGCGGCAGCATCGCTCGCATCACCGCCATGCGCTTGTCCGGATCGGGCAGCTGGACGTGGACATGCATGCCGCACATCAGGTTGCGGTGGCCGATGCTGCGCAGATCCTCGATCATCTCCTCGTAGCGCGGCTTCGGGCTCGGCTGCGACATGCGCCAGACCGCGGTCGGATGTGTGCCGCAGGCCATGATCACGAAGCCGTATTGTGCCGCGACGTTTGCGACTTCGCGACGCAGGAAGCGAAGCTCTTCGCGCGCGTCGGCGACGTCGACATGAACGTTGGTGGCGACCTCGAGCTGCGACTGCAACATCTCCCGCATCGCCTGGCCGCCGGTGGACCAGTTCGCAGATTCGAAAAGCTCGTTCGGGGTCTGGATCGCGACCTCAAGGCTGCGCCGATCGGCGAGGAAGTATTCCTCCTCGATGCCGAACGAATATTCCGCGGCTTTGCCGCGTCCGCCGGCGGAGCGAATGACGAGGTGCTGCTTGTCTTCCGAGGAATCGAGCCGCAGAAGTTTCAAAACGTCTGATGCAAATGTCATTGTGCCACCCGGCCAAGGTATTTACCTGCGGGCGATAATCCTTCTGACAGGGGCGGGTTCCGCGTCGGCCCCACCGGAAATTGCAAGGTCGAACGGAACAATTTTCGCGCTTTCGGACGCACGTGCGACCAGCGCGTGATTCGGGGGCACTTCTGTCCAGTCCGTTTCCTTGTCGAACGGCTCGGACACCACGATGACCTGGCCGCCGGCCTCGCGGAAATACAGCGTGTTGGCGGCATCGTTGACGGCGACCCGGAAGGCATAGAGATCCCGGCCGTTGGCGATGGCGCTGGTGAAGCGCAGCCGCTCACGAAGCTCGCCTTCGTTGACGAGGCCGACGAGGGATCGCAGCACGCGATGCGTAGCGCCGAGTGGATCGGCATCGAGTCCCGCGCCCATCATGGCGAGAAACACGGCTTCCGAATCGGTCGTGCCTGTCCGCGAGGGGTAGTAGGCATCGGGGATCAGCGCCTCGACCTTGCGCCGCAGGCGGTTCCAGCTGCCGACGAAGCCGTTGTGCATGAACATCCACTGGCCGCAGGCAAAGGGATGGCAGTTCTGCCGCGTCACCGCCGTGCCGGTTGCGGCGCGCACATGAGCGAAGAACAGATGCGAGCGCAAATGGCGGCAGAGGTAGCGGAGATTCTCGTCCGACCAGGCCGGGCGTGTTTCACGATAAAGACCAGGCTCCGGATGCTCGCCGTACCAGCCGAGACCAAAGCCGTCCCCATTCGAGCCGGCGGTCGACTGGAGCGAGCGGATGCTTTGCGCGATCAGCGAATGCTCGGGCTCGGTGACGTAGGGTTCGAAAGACGTGGTCTCGCCCCGGTATGCGATCCAGCGACACATGGGAATCCTGTCAGGAGATGCTTGCTGAAATGTATCAACGAACCTGACAGGACGATGGTTCCCGACAGCGAGTGTCGGGAACCAGGTGGCCACTACACCGGAACCGGAATCAATTGCGCAACTTCGCGATCACCCGCGTTCTCGCTAGCTGCGAGACCTTGTGCGACGCCGACGCGGTCGGCCTCGGGACGGTTCTGGCTCATCTTGCGCTTGCCTTCGAACCGCACGACGGGAATGCGCACGCCGACGATTCCGCGCAACTGCGCAGCGATGAAATCCGCAGGGGCATCCGTAACGGCCCAAGGCCTGGCACGCGATCCTTCGTGCCTGTTCGTGAGCCGCGTCACGGCCTCGAGCAGGCGCTCGGGCTCCTGGAAGAATTCGACCGGGCCGTAGGCATGCACCGCGACGTAGTTCCAGGTCGGCACGACCTTTTCTGTCTCCTGCTTGGTTGCGTACCAGGACGGCGTCACATAGGCGTCGGGACCGCCAAAGATCGTCAGCGCATCTCCGATCGGCGGCAGTTTCCATTGCGGATTGGCTTTCGCCACATGTCCGTACAGCACGCCATGCTCGCCTTCGCCCTCGTCGAGAAAGAGCGGCAGCGGCGTGGCGACCGGGCCTTCGCTGGTGGCCGTGACCAGACTGGCGAGGCGCGCGCCGTGAATGGTCGCCCGGATGCTCTCGATGTCGTCCTTGAAGGCGGGAGGGATGTACATGGTCTATCTCCGATGTTGGTCTGGAGATAGCCGGAATCTGGCCTATAAGAAACTGCCAGTTATCGTCTGTTTTATCAGTCCAGTTCGGCGACCGCCTGTGCAAGAAGCCTGCAGCCGCGCTCGATCTGTGACACCTCCAGTGCCGAATAGCCCATGACGAGGCCGACTGTCTTGCGCGGTCGGCGAGGTCCGACGAACAGTGCCGAGACGGGATAGATGCCGACGCCCTTGGCATGGGCCGCTTTGATCAACGCGTCCTCTCGCTTCTGCGGCAGTTCGTTGAACCACGCCACGATGTGCAGGCCGGCGGCAGTGCCCTCGATCCGGACGCGATCCCCGAACCTGCGGCGAAGCGCGTCGAGCAGCGCCCGCTGGCGTTCGGCGTTGCGCCGGCGCACGCGCCTGATGTGGCCGTCATAGGCGCCGCTTTCGAGCATCGAAGCGAGAGCATCCTGTTCGATCAGCGGCGTGTGCCGGTCCATGATCTGCTTGGCCGCGGCGAACAGGGATCGCAGGGCGGCGGGCACAACAAGATAGCCGATCCGCAAGGTCGGCGAGAGCGTCTTGGAGACGGTGCCGAGATAGATCACATTGCCGCCGCCTGCCAGCGCGTGCAGGGGCGAGATCGGCTTCGTGTCGTAGCGATACTCGCTGTCGTAATCGTCCTCGATCACGTAGGCGTCGTTTGCCCTGGCCCAGGCGAGCAATTGGTGCCGGCGTCCGATCGGCATGACGCCGCCGAGCGGATATTGGTGCGACGGCGTGACATAGGCGAGGCGGGCTTCGACGCCGTCGAGCCGCGTGGTCTCCAGTCCATCCGCGTCGACCGGGATCGGGATCGTCTCCGCGCCCGTCGCCGCAAAGGTGTGCCGCGCCATCTGGTAGCCGGGATCCTCCATCACGAAGCGGTCGCCGGCGTCGAGCAGCAGGCGCGCGCAGATGTCGAGGCCCTGCTGCGAGCCATTGACGACGACGATCTGATCGACCTCGCAGCGGACGCTGCGCGACCGCCAGAGATAGCCTTGGAGTGCGGTCCGCAGCCGCAGCGCGCCGCAGGGATCGTCATAGGCCAGCCGCTCGGGCTTGCGCGCCATCGCGGCAGTCACGGCCTTCTTCCAGGCCACTACCGGGAAATCCGACGGCGCGAGCTCGCCATAGCGGAAGTTCGCGACAAGCCCGCGCGGCGGCTCGGTCCAGCGCGGCGGGTCTTGAAGCAATCGGTCCCCGAAGGCCGACAGCCGCACCTTCCGCGCCGCCGCTCGCGACACGATGCGCGCGTGTCCCCGCTCGACTACGGCGCGGGCCACCCGCGGCCGCGCGCCATGGCGTGTCTCGATGAAGCCCTCGGCGGCGAGCTGTTCGTAGGCGATCGTGACGGTCGAGCGTGCCACGCCCATTTCGCCGGCCAGCGCGCGCGAGGACGGCAGCAACCCGTCGATCCCGTACACCCCCGCCAGGATCTGATCTCTCAAGAGCTCGTAGATCTGGCGCGCGCCCATGCGGTCGGCACGGAGAGCAGGATTGGTCTTCATCTGGATCATCCACATTCCAAGCCGGCATTCGCCCGAGCGGACGATGTCGGAATGTGGTTCTAGTCCCGTTCGCCGAGAGTTTCGACGTAAGCCTTGCCGTAGGGATGAAAATGCTCCTTGCGGCCCTGGTCCCACAGTGCCCTGAGGCCGGGCGCCGCGATGTCCCAATCCGGCCGGCACTTCATGCCGACTGCCCTGAGGTCCTGGCGGAGTTCTTCGACGGTTGGACGGCCGAAGAACCAGTAGCCGTTATAGATCTTGTGAATGACAAGGCCGGGCTCGAGCACGACCACGTGCGGAATCATCGGATTATGGACGGGGTCGGTGTATTCGGCGATGTCGAGATCTTTCTGAACGAGGCGCCGCGAATCCGAGAGGAAGGGCCAGTGCGCTCCGACGCCGCTGCGATATTCACTGGTCTGGGTGATATTGTCGGTCGTGATCGTGACCATCCGGCAATAGCCCACCTCCATTTCGCGATGGAGTTGCAGCAAGCCTTCGGCCTGGCGGCGATCCTTGGGACAAAATCCACCGCGGCCGAGCACGAGCACCATCGGATCGCCCGCCTGCAGCTCGGAGAGCTTTCGATGTTTGCCGGTGTGGTCGCTGAGCTCGTAATCAGGGAAAGTTACTCCCGGTATCATATCAGGTCGCATTACGCTCTCCCAGTTTTACAGATCAATCACGACGTTGTTTCGGGGCCGTGAGCAGCAGATCAGGACATTGCCGTCCGCCGCAGGATCGAGCGGATCCGGCGCATAGTCGACCGTCCCCGCGATCAATCCGCTCTCGCAATTATGGCAGACGCCGGTCCGGCACGACCAGCGCACGGGGACGTCGCAAGCTTCGGCCAATTCCAGCAGGCTGGCGTAGGCCGGTCCCCAGCACACGTTGAGGCCGCTGCGGGCGAACGAAACCATCGGGCCGGGGCCAGGAGCGCCAACCGGCGAGTGCGCTCGCTTCTGCGGGGAGGACGCTATGCCGGGCGTCAAGGATGGTCCGGCGCCGAACAATTCGGTGTGGATGCGATCCGGTGCGATGCCCAACGTGGCGAGGCTAGCTTTCAGATCGCTCATGAAAGCTGCCGGTCCACACACATAGAAATCGCCGTCGCGGGGCACACTCAGGGTCTGGAGCAGGCGTCCGTCGAGATGTCCGGCTGTATCGAACGCCACATTGAGACGATCGTCCGGGTCAGGCGCGCTGTAGCAGACGTGGCTATGGTGACGAAAGAGCCCACCTAGCAACTCGCGCGCCTCGGCGGCGAATGCATGTTCGCGGCCGTTGCGGGTGCCGTGCAGCCACCACACGTCCCGCGTCGTCCCTTCGGCGGCGAGGGCGTGGAGCATTGCGAGTACCGGGGTGACGCCGATGCCGGCGCTCAGCAGGACGACGGGGCGCGCATCTTGCCGGAGCGTGAAACTGCCGCGTGGCGCACCGAGCTGCACGGCAGCGCCGTCCACCAGCTCGTCGGCGATGTAGCGGCTGGCGGCGCCGTGCGCTTCGCGCTTGACGCTGATGCGATAGGACGCGGCATCGGCGCCGCTCGACAGCGAATAGCTGCGCGTCATCGCCTGCGCAGCGGAAGGTTCGAGCCTGATGACGACGAATTGACCGGGCAGGGCGGCCGCCACGGGATGTCCGTCGGCGGGTTCGAGGATCAGCGACGTCACGTTGCCGCTTTCGGCGATCTTGCGCGCCACGCGAAATGAGCGGAATCCGCGCCAGGCCGGAGGAGGGCTCGCCGCCGGCCCAAGTCCGGTGTTTCCCGCGATCTTGTTGTCCTTCTGCTGCTCGAGCAGCGCCGCGAATGAACGCTGCCACCCGCGGCTCAGCGCGGGAATCCGCAGCGCCCGCTCCAGGCGTTCGCGTGGATGCGGCGGCAGGTAAAGCATCGCATTGACCTCGAACACGCTCATGCGCTCGGGTCCCACAGCGATCTGTTTGATCTCGTCACCGGCTTCGACGTCGCCTTCCTCGAGCACACGGAAATAGAATCCGGGCCGCCCGTGCCTGACCAGCAGCGCGGCCATGTCCGGCTCGTCCATCCGAATGCCGAGCCGGTAGCAGGTGACGCGCGGCTGCGTCACTTCGAACAGGGCAGAGCCGATCCTGTAGCGGTCTCCGATGCACACGTTGGTGTCGGCGAGGCCCTCGACCGTAAAGTTCTCGCCGAACTGGCCATGAACGAGGTTCGATCGACCGAGATGCTCCTGCCAGTACCGATAGGATTCGTCCTGATAGACGAATACGGCACGATGTTCGCCGCCATGACCGGCCGTATCGCCCTGGCCGTCGCCATCGATGTTGAGCCGGCGCACCCTGCGCGGGCCTGTGACCTGCGCCTTCCAGATGCCGGTGTGGACGGTCCGACCCTGCCAGGCGACGTCGCGCGGCAGGCCGACATTGATTGAAAGCAGACGTGCCATTGTTCCCGATCTGGCTGCGCGGTTCTGCCGTCATCCTTGCAGCAAGAGGGCGTTTTTGGCTCGTTAGTCGTTGTTAGAGGTTGCGAGCAAGCCTTGCCACCGGCGGCCCTGAGGCCAATCTGAGATGGCGTAACGCCAACGCAATCGGGACAACGGGAGGCCACGATGGATGATCAGGGCAAGCTGGCCGCGCTCCAGCGGCATTGGGACGCTTCGGATGCGAACGATTTCGAGGCCGAGCACGACATCTATCGCGGGGACGCGGTGCTCGACTATCCGCAATCCGGCGAGCGCATCCGCGGTCGCAGCAACATCCAGCAGAGCCGGTTCGTGCAACCGAACAAGAAGCGCTTCACGGTTCGGCGAATCGTCGGCGGTAACGATCTCTGGGTGAGCGAATTCGTGCTGACCTATGACGGGGTGCCGTCTTACGTGGTGAGCATCATGGAATTCCGCGACGGCCTGGTGGCGCACGAGACGCAGTATTTCGGCGACAGGTTCGAGCCCTCGCCCTCGCGGGCGCATCTTGTCGAGCGGGTGGAGTAACACACGGAACCCGATGCGGCGGCTGGTCGCAGTCGCGTCGCCTTGATTCCGACAGTCCCATCTTTATGTGTGGAAGGAACAAGAATCCGGGCCCCTCTGGCGAGGACGCCGACGCTGTCGGCAAACCTCGTGATGTCGGATCACCTGTCCCGCGCGAATGCGATGGATCGGCCGATCGTCGGGCCTTCTTGAGAGTCTCTCCGACCCAATCGTCCCCATCGCAGCTCCGTGCGGTCATTTCGCAAGATAAGGGAGCAACGATGTCCGACGCCAAGCATTCCAATCCGATCGAAATCGAGATCACCGAGCCGTCCAGCCTGAACGAGCAGGCTGCGGTGGCGCTGGTGATCGTCGGCGCGCTGGTTGCGGTTGCCGACCGCCAAGTTTCGCCGGTCGAACGCGACGAGGTCGTCCGTTTCATCCGGGATCGCAAGCTCGCACCGCACATATCGGAGGACCGGCTCTACGCCATGTTCGACGAGCTTGCCGAACGACTCGAGGAGCCGGATTTCGCCAATGTGGTGATCGAGAATTTGCGTCCGGTTTCGGACCTGCCGCTGTCGGCTCATTTGATCGAACTGTCGGAGCGCGTCGCGGCCGCCGACGAGGACGTGCATCCCCACGAAGTGCAGGCGATCAAGCTGTTGCGCCTGCTGACGCTGGTGCTGCCGCGCGCAAAGCAGGTGGCGCCGGGTGCAGTGCGGGCCGAACAACGCATCGCCGCCGAGGAGTAAGCATGAGCGTAGTTTCGGACGAAGATAAGACAGGGACTGCGGGTGCTACCGGCCAGATGGCCGGCGGCGACCCGCGCCTCGACAAGCTCGTCCGTCGCCTCCCGCCACGCATGGGTGACACCGTCACCTATCTGCTCAAGCCGTCCAGCCGCTGGGTGAGAATCCCCTCGGGCGCGCTGCTTATTGCCGGCGGCGTGCTCTCGTTCCTGCCGGTGCTCGGAATCTGGATGCTCCCGCTCGGCCTCGCTTTGCTCGCAGAAGACGTTCCCGCACTGCGATCCTCGCGCGGCAAGGTTTTGGATTGGGTCGAGCGGAAGAAGCCGCAATGGCTCGATCCTGCCGCACCGAAAAATGACCGGTCATGACTGAATTCATCACCACCGAAGCGCTGACCGCGCTGCTTCAGGTCGTCCTGATCGACCTCGTGCTCGCCGGCGACAATGCCGTCGTCATCGGCCTTGCCGCAGCCGGCCTGCCGGCTGAGCAGCGCCGGCGCGCCATCGTCGTCGGCATCATAGCCGCCACCGTCTTGCGCATCGTCTTTGCCGGCGTCGCGACCCAGGTTCTGCAAGTGATCGGGCTGTTGCTCGCCGGCGGCGTGCTGCTGCTCTGGGTCTGCTGGAAGATGTGGCGCGAGCTGCGCGAGCAGTCCGCGCACGCGAACGAGCTTGCGTTCAGCCATGGCGGCAGTAGCGCCGCGCCTGCCTCCCGAAAGACCTTCAGACAGGCGGCCGTGCAGATCGTCGCCGCCGACGTCTCGATGTCGCTCGACAACGTGCTCGCGGTCGCGGGCGCCGCGCGCGAGCATCCCTACATCCTCGCCTTCGGCCTGCTGTTGTCGGTCGCGCTGATGGGCGTTGCCGCCGATTTGCTCGGCCGCGTGCTCCAGAAGCAGCGTTGGATCGGCTATGTCGGCCTCGCCATCATCGTTTACGTCGCCTTCGAGATGATCTATCGCGGGTCGCTCGAGCTCGCGCCTGTGATCGCGAGTCTCTGAGGCAACGTGCCTGTCCATCATCCGGAGTGATCAATGACGTCCGAACCCAAAGCACCTTCGGCGGTTTCCGTGCCGGCGCCGCAAATCGGCGCGTTTGCCCAACTCATCTTCGGCTCGCGCTGGCTGCAGGTCCCGCTTTATGTCGGCCTGATCGTCGCGCAGGCCGTCTATGTGCTGCTGTTTCTGAAGGAGCTCTGGCACCTGGTCGTGCACTCGTTCGACGCCAGCGAGCAGCAGATCATGCTGGTCGTGCTCGGGCTGATCGACGTCGTGATGATCTCGAACCTGCTGGTGATGGTGATCGTCGGCGGTTACGAGACCTTCGTCTCGCGCCTGAACCTCAGCGGTCATCCGGACGAGCCCGAATGGCTCAGCCACGTCAACGCCAGCGTGCTCAAGATCAAGCTTGCGATGGCGATCATCGGCATCTCCTCGATCTCTCTGCTCAGGACCTTCATCGAGGCAGGTAATCTCGGCACGACGCGGAGTAATTTCACCGAGAGCGGCGTGATGTGGCAGGTGCTGATCCACTTGACCTTCATCATCTCCGCGATCGGCATCGCCTGGGTCGACCGCCTCGGCGATAGCGGCCAGCGCAAGGGAGCCGGCCACGGCTGAGTGTGACACACGGCCGCTCAAAGACCGAAGGCTGCGCTCAGGGACGTCGGCTCCGCGCCAGCGTCTCGGAGGGCGTCTCGCCGAACGCCAATCTGTAGCCGCGCGAGAACTCACCAAGATGCCAGAAGCCGTTGCCGAGCGCTGCGGCCTTGACGCTCATGCCGCCGCCTCCGACCATGAGCTGGATGCGGGCGGACCACAGCCGCTTGAGGCGCAGATAGTGGTGCAGGCTCACGCCGTGCACTGCGTGCGCGGCCGTCTGGAGCGTACGCACCGATACGCCGAGCGCAGAGGCGAGGTCGTCACTGTAGAGTGCCTTGCTGCCGGACCACATGACCATTTCGTCGAGGCGCGCGATCAGCTTGCGGTGCTTGGCGAACGATCCGCGTCGCGCGGTTAGCCCGCCTGCCGGCGCGAGCGCATCGTCGAGGCAGGCGAGCAGCGTCTCCTGGATGGGTCGGTTGAGCGCCTCGAATTGCCGGGGATCGTTGCACGCCGAGGCGAGCGAGAACATCTCCAGGATAGCGGTACGCAGGCGCGCCATCGGATGGTCCTGCGCGCGAACATATGCGAGGCCCGTGTCGAAATCCGTCCAGCCGCGATGACGCATGTCCGAGTTGAAGCGCAGCATCAGGTAAGTGTTGGGATGATGCTCGATCGCATCTACGGGCGCTTTGCCGCGCATCATGGCAATCGTGGAATTGTCGACCTCGCGGCCGTTGGAGGTGGAGTGAAACGCGAGGGGGACAACGAGGCCGACACCATTGTCCGTGCCGATCTCGGCCTCAAACCGCCGTGCAAAGGAGCGCTGGAGCACGAACAGCCCATCCTGGAGCGGCAGGATGGCGCGAGACAGCGAGAATTCGCGCGGGCGGAGCGGCGTGCTGATGCCGAGGCCGAGCACCTCGTTGGCGCGAAACTCGGCGAAATCCGAGAAGCGCTCGATGCCGAGGATTCGCGAAGGCTTCAGCCGACATAGCGGCATCTCGGAATCCTGGCGTGAGGGATCAGCCGCAAAATACAAACGGTATCAGATGGTCGACCATCGGCCCTATCCCGGAAGACTACTGCGACGCTTCATCACGCAACCTGCGGATAGGCCACGTTTTCCCGCCGCTCGCGCTCGCCCAATTCGCGTACCAGCTCCTGGAGGAAGGATTCCGTGTGGGCGGGCAGGGTGCGCTCGGCGCGAACGTAGATGCCGAGATCTGACCACACCGGACTGCCGGCGTTGTCGAGCGGCAGGAAGACGAGCCGGCTGTCGCGCGACAGTCGGTCGATGCCGAGCTGGGTCTGGAAGGCGACGCCGACGCCGCGCGCGGCGAGCTCGCGCATCAGGTCGATCGAGTTGGCCTGGATGGCAGGCTCCGGCGTCTCGGACAGCTGCGCGATCAGCGGCTGGAGCAGATGGTAGATCGATAGCTCCGGCAGCGCGTGGATGACTGGAAAGGCGAGACATTGGGTCAGCGTGACCGTCTTGCCGCGCGCCAGGGGATGATCGCACGCCACGACCGCGCCGAGGCGAAACCGCTTCAAGGCGACCTGGCGCAGATCCGGCGGATGGCGAAGCGCCATGGCGATACCGATGTCGGCCTCGCCGCGGCTCAGGGCCTCCAGCACATCCGACGATCCCTTCACCTCGGTGGTGAAGCTGACGCGCCGGGCGCGGCCGCGATGGGCGGCTATCAGGTCCGGCAGCACCGACTCCGTGAGCGACTCGATGCAGGCAATGCTGACAGTGCCGTGCCACGTCCCGGACAGGGACGCGACGTCCGAGCGGAAGCGGTCGAGGTCCTGGAGCACGTTCATGACGTGCCGGGCCAACATCTCGCCGACCGTCGTCAGCGTCAGGCCGCGCGCATTGCGCTCGAACAACGGTGACCCAACCTCTTGTTCAAGCTTGAGAATCTGGCGGCTTACGGCCGACGAGGCAACGTTCAGCAGGCGCGCCGCGGCCCGGATCGAACCGGTGCGGCGAACGGCGTGGAAGTACTGGATGGCCGGTGAGTGAAAGCGCATGGGACCCCCGGCTGGACTATAGCTGTTGCTGAAACGGCATCAACATGTGCGAAATTCTGTGCTTTTCGAGCGCGCTCCTCCCACCTAGGTTCGCCGCCGGATTGCCGGTCCCGCCAGACCGTCATGCCATGCGCAACGAGGCGCCAGGGGATTCGGGGTGGACGAGAACATTGTTTGCGAGGTCGCGCCGGACACGCGCCTGGTCGATCGCCGTCGCGCGGCCGCCTATGTCGGCGTGACCGCCGGACGCTTCGAGCAACTGGTGCGCGACAGCGTCGTGCCACCGCCTGTTATGGTGGACAACAAGCGGCGCTGGCCGCTCGCGTTGCTCGACGTTGCGAAGGACGCGGTTGTCACCAGCAGTATGCCGAGCCTGCCGCAGGTGATGGTTGAGATTGCGCAGGACGCGCGTCTCTGCGAACGGGCCCCGGCACCGGCCTCGCACGAACTGCCGGACCAGGCCTGGTTCGAGCAGCGCGCGCGGTTCGTTCAACGCGTGCGCCGCTCACTGCTGTCGGGCAACGAGATCCGTCTCTTGCGCGAGTTCAAGCTGCTCAGGCAGAACCAGATCAGCATGTTCGGCTATTACGGCAGCTTCGAAGCCCTGATGGTGCGCGGCTACATCGTCGAGCTCGCGCGAAAGCCGCCGTCGAGCCGTCCGCTGGTGACGTACCGGCTGACCGCGCAAGGCGAGCGGGTCCTGTCGGCGCTGAAGGACGAGCCGGCGATCTGACCGGCGCGGACAAGGCGACGGCATCCTTCGGCATCATCGCACAGCGTGCATCTCCAGAAACGCCTTCACGCCGGTGACGGTGCCCGTGTCCGACGGCACGTAGCCGGGTAGTGTCGCGACGGCCGCGCGAAAATCGGCGCTGCGGATGATCTCCAGGATGCGCTGCATCGGCTCGGTGTCCAGGAACGCGCGCTTGCAGACGAAGAAATAATCCTCGGTCAGGAGCCGGATGAAATCGAGGCCGAAATGCCGGGCCGCGGCTTCGACGCCGAAACTCGCGTCCGCCATGCCGCTCGCGACATAGGCTGCGACCGCGGCGTGGGTGAATTCGATCTGCTGCGCGCCGTTGATGCGGCTCTCGTCGATACCGTTTGCCGCAAGCAGTTGGTCGAACAGAAGCCGCGTGCCGGAATCGTGATCGCGGTTCACGAAGCGGACTTTGGGTCCGGTGAGATCATCAAGCGAAGCGATGCGCAGCGGATTGCCGCGCGCGACCATCAATCCCATTTCGCGTGTGACGAAGCTGATGATGCGATCCTCGCGGGGATCGAGCCATTCGCGCGCAGCCTTGATGCCCTGGGCGCGCAGCGCGCCGTGCGGCAGATGCAGTCCGGAGAGATCGCAGGCGCCCTGCGCCAGCGAGACCAGCGAATGCTGGTTGCTGACATAGCGCAGATCGACGCCGATGCCGGGCTCGCGGTCGAGGAATTCGCGCAGTTTTGCGACCGCAAAGCCGTGGCTGGCATGCACGCGGATCACCGACGGGCGCTGCTCGAGGAATGGCTTGATCTCGCTTGCCAACTCCTGCGCCAAATTTTCAAGCTGAGGTCCGAGCCGGGCCTGCATGCGCTCGCCCGCCCACACCAGCCGCTCGCCGAACGGTGTGAGCTTTGAGCCTTTGCCGCGCTGGGTCTCGACCAGCGGCGTGCCGAAGAACTCCGACCATTGCTCGATCAGATTCCAGACATGGCGATAGGAGAGATGCGCGTCCTTGGCCGCGCTGGTGATCTTCCCGGTTCTCCTGATCTCGTTGAGGACGCCGAGCATGACGATGGCGGTGCGCGGATTCCCTTCGCGGCGAAACCGCCAGACGGCCTCGATCTCGATCTGAAGCATCGGTCTTCCTTATGAACTGCACTTCATATGATGGTGGTCCATTTGCAATCCATATCATATTTACTCCCGCCCCTAGGCGCCTAGTCTGGTATACCAGAACTGGAGAAAATATGATGTCTGTTGCATATGCTTTGTACATTCGCCTGCGAGCGAGTTCATGTCCCGCCCACAGCATCTGCTGATCGACGGCCGCCGCGTCCCCGCCAGCTCCGGTCGCACCTTCAAGTCGCTCAATCCGGCCACCGGGCAGGTCATCGCCGTCGTCGCCGAAGGCAACGAGGCCGATGTGGAGCATGCGGTCGCCGCCGCGCGCCGCGCTTTCGAAGGTCCCTGGCGCACGATGCGGGCGTCCGAACGCGGCCAGATCCTGCTGCGCTGGGCAGACCTGCTCAAGGTCCACGCCGAGGAGATCATCGAGCTCGAGTCGATCGACGCCGGCAAGCCGATCTCCGCGACATCGCGGCAGGATTTTCCGGCCGCCGTCGACACGCTGATCTACTACGCCGGTTGGGCCGACAAGATCAGCGGCGACGTCGTGCCCGTGCGCGATGATGCCCTGACTTACACCGTGCGCGAGCCGGTCGGCGTGGTCGCGGCGATCGTGCCCTGGAATTTCCCGCTGATGATCGGGATGTGGAAGCTCGCGCCGGCGCTGGCCTGCGGCTGCACCATCGTGATGAAGCCGGCCGAGCTGACCTCGTTGTCGGCGCTACGCATCGCCGAGCTCGCGCTCGAAGCCGGCCTGCCGGCGGGCGTCTTCAACGTCGTCACTGGCCCCGGCCGGGTCGTCGGCGACGCGCTGGTCAATCACCCTGACGTGGACAAGGTCACCTTCACCGGCTCTCCCGGTGTGGGGCGGGGAATCATGAAGGCCGCCGCAAGCAACTTCAAGCGCATCTCGCTCGAGCTGGGAGGCAAGTCGGCCAACGTCATTTTCGACGATGCCGATCTCGAAGCCGCATCGAAAGCTGCGGCTTCCGGCATCTTCTTCAACGCCGGCCAGGTCTGCTCGGCCGGCTCCCGCGTGCTCGTGCAGGAGAAGGCCTATGACGAGGTCGTCGAGCGACTGGCGGCGCGCGCGAAGTCGCTCAGGATCGGCGACCCGCTCGACCGCAAGACGACGCTCGGTCCCGTGATCTCAGAGAAGCAGATGAAGTCGATCCTCGACTATGTCGAGATCGGCCGGAAGGAGGGCGCGACCCTCGTCACCGGTGGCGAGAAGGTCGGCGACCGCGGCTACTTCATCAGCCCCGCGGTGTTCGCGAATGTCGCGCACGAGATGCGGATCTCGCAGGAGGAGATCTTCGGGCCCGTCGTCAGCGTCATCAAGTTCAAGGACGAGGCCGACGCTTTGCGGATTGCCAACGGCACGGCCTACAGCCTCGCCGCCGGCGTGTGGAGCCGCGACATCGGCAAGCTGCAGCGCTTCGCCAAGCAGGCGCGCGCGGGCACGGTCTGGATGAACACCTATGGCTATACCGACGTGCGGCTGCCCTGGGGCGGCGAGCGCGACTCCGGCCTCGGCCGCGAGCATGGCACCGCCGCGCTCGACAATTTCACCGAGCCCAAGGCTGTCTGGATGAATCTGGCCGTCTGATACCTCCCGAGCGGCCAAGCCTGGAGCCCGCCTGCCCCCCACGTGCAGGCGGGCTCTTTTTTCGAGATCGATAGAATTGTCTGCATTCCGCTCAGCGGCGGCAAACCCTGCGGACAAGAACTGTGCGGCCTTAAACTCCGGCTTTGGAACCGGCGTGCATCCTGCCTGCAACAGGGTGGGGCATCAGCATGTCAGTTCTCAGGGAGGTCGTCGTCGCGGTCGCGGGAGTCTATGCGCTCCTGTTCGCGTGCGACGCAGTGTTCGGGGTCGGCGAGGCGCGCTTCGACGACGCCTATTACAGCGCCAGCTTCTACGCGCCGCGGCCGAAGGAGTTTCGTTTCGCCGGTGATACGCCGCCGGCCGTCCGCGTCAGCGAGGCGTTTGCGCAATTCGCGCCGGGCGAGGCCAAGCCGAACAAGCGCTACTCGTCGCTGACCACGATCCTCCGGTAAGCGCCGTCTACTCTCCCTGGATCCATTCCGCGACGCCGCGCCACAATGTGTCGCGGTGGTCGGGGCGGAAGAAGCCGAAATGGCCGATCGCCTTGGCGCCGACGTCGGACGGCTTCACGTCGAGCACCTCCGGCTTGATCGTGGTGAATCCGCTCGCAAGCAGCTCGACCGCGGGCCGCGTCGCCCAGGGATCGTCGGAGAAGCAGAGGGTGCGCAACTCGCCCTTGAACCTGGCGAAATTCTCCAGCTCAGGCAGCTTTGAATCGAAGAGATAGCGGGGGCTCGAGACCCACTCGGCCCATTGCAGGAAGACGCCCTTGGGCAAATCCTCACCGATGCCGGCCCAGCCCGGCGCGTAACCGAGCGCGTGCACGAGCGGCACACCGACAAAATTCATGAAGGCAAAGACGCGGTATCTTTCCGGTGACGTCATCAGCCGCCAGGTCGCGGCCTGCGAGGCCACGAACGCGGCGCGCGAAATCTCCGTGTTGTTCGCGATTAGACCGAGGGCCTGGCCGCCAAAGGAGTGGCCGATATAGGCGAGAGGGAGAGTGTTGTACCGCTCGCGCATCCAGTGCACTGCGGCGGTAACGTCGAGTGCGGCCCAGTCCGACATCGAGGCCTTGAAGCCGACCAGCGATTTCGGCTGGTTGTAGCCAACCATCGCCGGCAGCCGGGAGTCCCCGATGCCGCGATAGTCGTAGGTCAGGACCGCGCAGCCGCGATGGGCGAGATAGGAGGCAAAGCCGCGATAGATTTTTCGCGGGACGGCCGTCGCCGAATTGACCAACACGGCATGACGTTTGGTGCCGCGCGGCAAGAATAGCGTACCGCTCAGCGCATACCCGTCGGTCGCCGGGAAGCTGATCTCGTCGATGAAAACGTCGTCCAGTGCCACGTCCATGGGCCGAAGGTATCTTGCCAGTTTCCAAGCCGTTTCCCAGCAAATGCGAATTTGGCTTTCCCCGCAAGGCTTTGCAGTGCCAGATGGATTTACAACTGGCGGCCGGTGGCCAGCCTGTGTATAAGGCGACCCTCGCAACCCACAGATCAGGTTGTGCTTTTTGCTTCACGGAGAGATTGCGATGTCCGAGCGGTGGACGCCCGAGTCCTGGCGCAGCAAGCCGGTGCTACAGGTGCCCGATTATCCCGACGCCAAGGCCCTGGCCGACGTCGAGGCGCAGCTTGCGACCTTTCCGCCGCTGGTGTTCGCGGGCGAGGCGCGCAATCTGAAAAAGGCGCTGGCGCGGGTCGCGGCCGGTGAGGCCTTCCTGCTGCAGGGCGGCGACTGCGCCGAGAGCTTTGCCGAGCACGGCGCCAACAACATCCGCGATTTCTTTCGCGTGCTGCTCCAGATGGCGGTGGTACTGACCTATGCCGGCGCCGTCCCGGTGGTGAAGGTCGGGCGCGTCGCCGGCCAGTTCGCAAAACCGCGGTCCTCGCCGATGGAGAAGATCGACGGTGTCGAGCTGCCGAGCTATCGCGGCGACATCGTCAACGACATCGCCTTCACCAAGCAAGCGCGTGTCCCTGATCCGCAGCGCCAGCTGATGGCCTATCGCCAGTCGGCCGCGACGCTGAACCTGCTGCGTGCCTTCGCGACCGGCGGCTACGCCAATCTCGGCAGCGTGCATCAGTGGATGCTCGGCTTCCTCAAGGATAGTCCGCAGTCCCGCCGCTACAAGGAGTTGGCCGACCGCATCTCCGATGCGCTCAATTTCATGCGTGCCTGCGGCCTCGATCTCGAGGCCCACCCGGAGCTGCGCGCCACCGATTTCTACACCAGCCACGAGGCTCTGCTGCTCGGCTACGAGCAGGCCATGACCCGCGTCGATTCCACCACCGGCGACTGGTACGCGACCTCGGGTCACATGATCTGGATCGGTGACCGCACCCGCCAGCTCGACCACGGCCATATCGAATATTTCCGCGGCATCAAGAATCCAATCGGGCTCAAATGCGGACCCTCGCTCAAGCCCGACGAACTGCTGAAGCTGATCGAGGTGCTCAATCCCGACAACGAACCGGGCCGGTTGACGCTGATCGGCCGCTTCGGCTCCGACAAGATCGGCGAGCACCTGCCGAACATGATCCGCGCCGTGAAGCGCGAGGGCAAAGTGGTGGTCTGGTCGTGCGACCCCATGCACGGCAACACCATCACCTCGACGTCAGGTTACAAGACGCGGCCCTTCGACCGCATCCTGTCGGAGGTGAAGTCGTTCTTCGCGATTCACGCCGCGGAAGGCACCCATGCCGGCGGCGTGCATCTGGAGATGACCGGTCAGGACGTCACCGAGTGCCTCGGCGGCGCCCGCGCGATCACTGACGAGGATCTCAACGACCGCTATCACACGGTCTGTGATCCCCGGCTCAATGCCGAGCAATCCATCGACATGGCTTTCCTGGTCGCAGAACTGCTCAAGCAGGAACGCGCCGGCAAGGTCAGGCCGATGCCGGCCGCAGCGGGGCTCTAAGACCTTGCTGCGGATCTGGAAGGCCACGATCAATTCCCGTAACGGTCTGGCCTTTGCGTTCCGCTCGGAGCAGGCGGTCCGCGAGGAGATCGTTGCGCTCCTCTTGTCGCTGCCGCTTGCGTGGTTGGTCGGCGCGACCGCGATGCGCGCGGTCGAGCTGATCTGCGCGGTCGCGTTCGTGCTGGTGGTCGAACTGCTCAATACGGCGATCGAGAAGCTTGCCGACCGGCTGACCATGGATCACGACAAGCAGATCGGACGGGTCAAGGACATGGGGTCGGCCGCGGTCGGTGTTGCGCTGCTGATGGCCGGCGCGTTCTGGATCATCGCCATCATCGAGCGATTGGGATTTCTCTAGAGTGCTAATCGCGCTTTAGGTTGTTGTTTTGAGCATGATCTTTTCGGAAAACCGCTTCACATTTTTCCGGATCATGCTCTGATCGGAGCGCCATGACCGAACGTCTCAACGCATTCGCGGTCACGCTCGCCCAGCTCAATCCGACCATGGGCGACATCGACGGAAATGCCGCGAAAGCGCGCGCGGCGCGCATGCAGGCAGCCGCCGACGGCGCCGATCTCGTGCTGTTTCCGGAATTGTTCATCGCCGGCTATCCGCCGGAAGATCTGGTGCAGAAGCCTTCCTTTCTGGCAGCTTGCCGCGCTGCGATCGAAGCGCTGGCGCGCGAGACCGCCGATGGCGGGCCGGCCATGCTGATCGGCACGCCCTGGGTCGAGGAGGGCAGGCTCTACAATGCCTGCGCGCTGCTCGATGGCGGTCGTATCGCTGGCCTGCGCTTCAAATGTAATCTGCCGAATTACGGCGTGTTCGACGAGAAGCGGCTGTTTTCGCGTGGCCCCGCGGCCGGCCCCGTCACCGTGCGCGGCGTGCGCATCGGTGTGCCGATCTGCGAGGACATCTGGCTGGAGGAGTCCGAGGATTACGAGAACGTGGTCGAGACGCTGGCCGAGACCGGCGCCGAGATCATCCTTGTGCCGAACGGATCTCCTTACGCCCGCAACAAGGCCGACGTGCGTTTGTCGGTCGCGGTCGCGCGCGTCACCGAGTGCGGCCTGCCGCTGGTCTATCTCAACCAGGTTTGCGGCCAGGACGAACTGGTGTTCGACGGCGCCTCCTTCGCACTCAACGGCGACCTTTCCCTCGCAGCGCAATTGCCGGCGTTCGCGGAGAGCGTCACCACACTGCGGTTCACACGAAGCGGCGACGATTGGCGCTGCACCGGTCCGATCGCCGCGCAGCCCGAGGGCGACCACGCCGACTACGCGGCCTGCGTGCTGGGTCTGCGCGACTACGTCGCCAAGAATGGCTTTCCTGGTGTGCTGCTCGGCATTTCCGGCGGCATCGACTCCGCGCTGTGCGCCGCGATCGCGGTCGATGCGCTGGGTGCCGATCAGGTGCATGGCGTGATGCTGCCTTATCGCTACACTGCGGCAAGCTCGATTGCGGACGCCGGCGAGCTCGCCGGCCATCTCGGCATCCGCTACGAGGTGCTGCCGATCGCGGAAGCGGTGACCGGGTTCGAGACCATCCTGTCCGGCGTCTTCAAGAATCTGCCGCCCGATGTCACCGAGGAAAATCTCCAGGCCCGGACTCGCGGCACGCTGCTGATGGCGATCTCCAACAAGACCGGCCTGATGGTGGTGACGACAGGCAACAAGTCGGAGATGTCGGTCGGCTACGCCACGCTCTATGGCGACATGAACGGCGGCTTCAACCCGATCAAGGACATCTACAAGACGCAGGTGTTTCGGCTGGCAAGCTTGCGCAATTCGTGGAAGCCCGAGGGGGCGCTGGGGCCGGAAGGCGAGGTGATCCCGCCCGACATCATCACGCGTCCGCCGACCGCGGAGCTGCGTGAGAACCAGACCGACCAGGATTCATTGCCGGCCTACGACGTGCTCGATGCCATCCTGGAGCGTCTGATCGAGCGCGAGGAGCCGCTCGACACGATCATCGCCGCCGGCTTCGACCGCGAGATGGTGACCCGCATCGACCATCTCCTTAACGTCGCCGAATACAAGCGCCGCCAGGCCGCGCCCGGCGTCAAGGTGACGGCCAGGAATTTCGGCCGCGACCGCCGCTATCCCATCACCAACCGCTTTCGCGATAAAGGCGAGCAGCTCGCCGCCCCGGACGAGACGCTGGTGTCGCGTGGGAGCAAAGCCTCGATCGACGCATTCGAGGGGTGAGGCTGGCCGAAGGTCGTGGGATGGACGGTTCGTCACGTACGACGCTGTCATCATCCGCGAAGGCGGATGATCCAGTACGCCGCGGCGGACGTTGTCGAAACCCAAGTGATGACACGGAGTACTGGATGCCCCGCCTTCGCGGGGCATGACAGTTGTGCCGCCTACTTCTGCTGTTGCGGCAGGAAGCTCGGCCCGACCGATCGGATGGGCTTGTTCTCGGACGAGGTCGTCGCGGCGCCGGTATCGGCAGGCGGAGTCGCGACAGGTGCAGTCGCTGTGGTCGGCGTCGCACCCTTTTTGCCATTGGCAGAAGGCGTGCCCTTGTTGAGCTGCCGCTGCTGCATTTTCTTGGCGCTCTCCTCGGTGACGATGATGTCACCCTGCTGCTCGGCCGATGCCTTGTCGTCTGCCGATTTGAGCGCGTCCGCCCAGGTCTGGCCAGCGGCCTTGCAGGAGCAGGACGGGTTGAACTCGCTGCGGAATTTGAACGCGGTCGGCAGCGCCGTGTAGGGCTGGCCGCTGGTGGAGACCGCGGAGTTCATGTCCTCGCCGGGATTGCGATGGGTGTAGAGCACGGCTTCGGCGGCCGGGCACAGCGCCTTGCAGGTCTTCTCGTCGTCGGGGAAGCGCGCCGGCACGGTCGCAAACGAGACCGGGAAGTAGGCGCCGTCGCAGGTGCGCACGCACACGGTGCGATAGGTGCCTGATTGCGGGCCGAGATCGGACGGCGGCACGCCTTGCGGATTGTTGGGGTTGTTGCCGCCGAACAGATTGCTCAGGAAGTTGCCGCCGCCTTGCGACTGCGCGGCGTTGGCATACTGCGGGCCGCAATTGTTCTGCGCCAGCGCTGCCAGCACCGAGCGGCGCTGGTTGTCACGCTCGGGGCTGAAGCCGCCGGCGCCGCCGCGCAGGCGTTCGAGATTGCCGGTGATCTGGTCCAGATTGGCGCGCATCTGCTGGATCTGGGTGTTGACTGGACCGCATTGCGCCGACTGGCCGCTGAACAGCGAGAAGAAGCCGGAGGAATCGCAGCCCATGCGCTTGGCCTGCATGGTGACGCGGTCGAGCTCGGCCTGCTGCTTGGTCTGGGACTCCTGATAGCGGCGGATCTGGTCTTCGCGTGCGGGATCACCGCCGCCGCCACGATCGAGCCCGGCGAGCTGGCCTTCCAGGCGCGCGCACATCGGGTTGGGTCCGAGCCCGTTCTGGCCGGGCTGAGGCGGCGGTCCCGGCGGGCCGGCCTGTGCGAACGCGTTATTGGCGAGCGCGACCGTGCTCAAGAGCACGGCGCAGGCAAGAATCGAGCGAGCACGGGAGAGAGACAAAAATTCAGGCATATCCGCCATTCTAGCGAGGTCACGGCCACGCGTGATGTGGGGGGCCGAAGCGCGCCCTCCCATAGCCGCTTCCTGCGGCATCGTCACGTCGTTTCAGAGGCCAGGGATTGGACCTAAGGTACGCCAGTTCCGAGCGAATTCAGCGCTGGCAGGTGATTGCGACATATTCATCGCAATGGCCATGGGAGCAGTTTGCGCCGGATTTGGGGACAGAGCCGGTAATTTCGTCGGGATCGACCCGGCGATAGGCCGAAGCCTGGGCAAAATCGCGTGACTGGCAGTAGGTGCGGGCGACCTGCGCGCCGCATTTGTCGCTTTTGGCCAGGCACTGATCGACGCCGTAGCCATCCGCCTGGTTGGGGATGATGAAGACGCGGGTCTCGGCGAGAGCACTGGAAACGACGAGGATGGAGGCGCAGGAAATGAGCGCGAGCAATGATCGCATGAAAACACCGGGGCAAAAAATAGGAACTGCCAGTTCCAGAATGGGCTCAAATGGTTAAGGAGATGAACCATGATGCGCGGCGGCTGCGCATCGCGGAGATAAAGCGGCATTTTCGCGGCTCTCTTGACGCGGGGCCGCCTCATAGCCCATATGTTCCGTGATGAACGGTCTCCTCGTCATTTGCGCCATTTGCCGCGAGATTACGAGCTAGCGATTCGCTGGCTGGAGCCGTCTTTTCTCAAAACCATTGAGAGCACTGGACGCCCGGCCAACAGCCGACGGGTATCCTTATGGAATTGCGCCTTTACGATACGCTGAGCCGGGAAAAGCGCACCTTCGTGCCGCTCGATGCCGAAGACGTCCGCATGTATGTCTGCGGACCGACCGTCTATGACTTCGCCCATATCGGCAATGCCCGGCCGGTGATCGTGTTCGACGTGCTGTTTCGGCTGCTGCGCCATCTCTATGGCGCGGCCCACGTCAAATATGTCCGCAACATCACCGACGTCGACGACAAGATCAACGACCGCGCCGCGCGTGATTTCCCCGGCCTGCCGCTGAACGAGGCGATCCGGAAAGTCACCGAGCAGACCGGCAAGCAGTTTCACGCCGACGTCGATGCCCTCGGTGCGCTGCGGCCAAGCGTCGAGCCGCGTGCCACCGATCATATTGGTGAGATGCGCGAGATCATCGAAAGGCTGGTCAAGGGTGGCTTCGCCTATCCGGCTGAGGACCACGTGCTGTTCTCGCCGCAGGCGATGAACGCGGCCAGTTCCGGGCTGCCGCGTTATGGTGCGCTGTCCAATCGCTCGCTGGACGAGATGGTCGCCGGCGCCCGCGTCGATGTCGCGCCCTACAAGAAGGGCAACACCGACTTCGTGCTGTGGAAGCCGTCCAAGCCCGGCGAGCCGTCGTGGCCGTCGCCGGCCGGCATCGCCGCGCAAGGCCGTCCCGGCTGGCACATCGAGTGCTCGGCCATGGCCTGGAAACATCTCGGCGAGCAGTTCGACATCCATGGCGGCGGCATCGATCTCGTGTTTCCGCATCACGAAAACGAGGTGGCGCAGACCTGCTGCGCCTTTCACCAGCAGCGCATGGCGAACTACTGGATGCACAATGGCTTCCTGCAGGTCGAGAGCGAGAAGATGTCGAAGTCGCTCGGCAACTTCATCACTATCCGTGAGCTTCTTGAGAGCGACAAGTTTGGCGGACGAAAGTGGAGCGGCGAAGTGCTCCGTTTCGCGATGCTGCAAACACATTATCGGCAGCCGATCGATTGGACGGTCAGTTCTCTCGATCAGGCACTGTCCCGACTCGAGTCATGGAAAGGATTTGCCGCGGAGAGAGTAGAGAGCCGGCAAAACAAAGGTCTATTCGACGATGTAGTGGGGCTCCTGTGCGACGATCTAAATACCCCTGGCGCATTGGGTCTCGTCGACCGCGTCGTGAATTCGATAGGTGCTAATGATAGGGATAGATACACTGTCGGTAAGATACTCCACCTTCTTGGATTTAAGCGACCTCATAGCGAAGTATTCAAGCTTTCGCGGAACGTAATCTTGGCGGCGCGTGGATTGGCAAAACTCACGTCGAATGAATGGAACGCGTTAGTGAACGCCGTTCAGCGGCAACCGACAGCGGCCTCGGGCGAGCCGCGGCCCGCTACCGAATTGATTGCAGCGACATCGGTGCTTACGGAACTGGTCAGCAAGCTCAGCGCGAAGTGGTCACCCGCCGAGGCCGTCGTAAGCCAATTCAAAAGCGGAGTTCTTGCGAAGGCAGCTCCGAAACAGACCAAGAGAGAGAAGTTGATCGATAAGTTGATCGCAGCGCGCTTGGCTGCGCGTGAGCAGAGAAATTGGGGAGAGTCAGACCGCATCCGCAATGAGCTCGCTGCAATGGGAATTGTTTTGAAGGACGCTAAGGATGCGGACGGAAATCCAATCACGACGTGGGAGGTCGCGCGATGAAGCGGCCCGACACACCGTTTCCGCGGCACTGGTTCTATTACATCGCGCTGAAAATCCTGCTGCTTGCTGCTGCCGTGGCGCTGGCGCTGAAACTCTATGGGATGTGGTGAAGACGATGGCACAAGCACTCCCAAAGCCTGGTTTGCGGCCCTTCCTGCCGGAGGACGTGCCGGTTCTCGCCGCGATCTTCACGGCCAGCATCGAAGAGCTGACCGGCGACGACTATAGCGAAGCGCAGCAGCAGGCCTGGATGGCCGCAGCCGAGGACGAAGAGTTCGGCAAGGGGCTTGCCTCCGACCTGACGCTGATCGCTACGCTGGAGGGATCGCCAGTGGGCTTTGCCTCACTCCGCGGCAAGGATCATATCCGCATGCTCTATGTGCATCCGGCCGTGGCGGGGCAGGGCCTGGCGACGATGCTCGTCGATGCGCTGGAAAAGCTTGCGGGCGGCCGCGGCGCCGACAAGCTGACGGTCGACGCCAGCGACAACGCGCAGGGTTTTTTCGGCAAGCGCGGCTATGTCGCCATGCAGCGCAACAGCATCACCGTCAACGACGAGTGGCTGGCCAACACCACCATGCAGAAGACGCTCGGCAGCGGCCCTGCGACGGGAGCCCTGCAATGAGCAAGGAGCGCCTTTATCTGTTCGACACCACGCTGCGCGACGGCGCGCAGACCAACGGCGTCGATTTCACGCTGACCGACAAGCAAATCATCGCCCAGATGCTCGATGAACTCGGCATCGACTATGTCGAGGGCGGCTATCCCGGCGCCAATCCGACCGACACCGAGTTTTTCGGCACCAAGCCGAAGTTTTCGCATGCGCGCTTCACTGCGTTCGGCATGACACGTCGGGCAGGGCGCTCGGTCTCCAACGATCTTGGTGTGGCCGGGCTGCTGGAAGCAAAAGCCGACGCGATCTGCTTCGTGGCGAAGGCGTCGGCCTATCAGGTGCGCGTTGCCTTGGAGACGACGAAGGAGGAGAACCTCGCCTCGATCCGCGACAGCGTCGCGGCGGCGAAGGCCGCCGGCCGCGAGGTGATGCTCGACTGCGAGCATTTCTTCGACGGTTACAAGGAAGACGCCGGTTTCGCGCTCGCCTGCGCGAAGGCTGCCTATGAAGCCGGCGCGCGCTGGGTGGTGCTGTGCGACACCAACGGCGGCACCATGCCCAACGAGGTCGAGGCGATCGTTGCCGAGGTAGCGAAGCACATCCCCGGCGATCATCTCGGCATCCACGCCCATAACGACACCGAACAGGCGGTGGCGAATTCGCTCGCGGCGGTGCGCGCCGGCGCGCGCCAGATCCAGGGCACGCTGAACGGCCTCGGCGAGCGCTGCGGCAACGCCAATCTCTGCTCGCTGATCCCGACCTTGAAGCTGAAGGCCGAGTTTGCCGACGCCTTCGAGATCGGCGTCACGGCGGAAAAGCTCGCAACCCTGGTCAAGGTGTCGCGCACGCTCGACGACATGCTGAATCGCGTGCCCAACCGGCATGCGGCCTATGTCGGCGAGAGCGCCTTCGTCACCAAGACCGGCATCCATGCCTCCGCCGTGCTGAAGGACCCGCAGACCTACGAGCATGTCTTGCCGGAGCTGGTCGGCAATCACCGCAAGGTGCTGGTGTCCGATCAGGCCGGCCGCTCCAATGTCATCGCCGAGCTCGACCGCGCCGGTATCGCCTATGAGAAGAGCGATCCGAAGCTGTCGCGGCTGGTCGAGGAGTTGAAGGAGCGCGAGGCGCAGGGCTACGCCTATGAATCCGCCAACGCCTCGTTCGAGCTGCTGGCGCGGCGCACGCTCGGCAAGGTGCCGCATTATTTCGAGGTCGAGCAGTTCGACGTCAATGTCGAGCAGCGCTACAATTCGCACGGCGAGCGCGTCACCGTGGCGCTGGCGGTGGTCAAGGTCGACGTCGCCGGCGAGCATCTGATCTCGGCGGCCGAAGGCAACGGTCCCGTCAACGCGCTCGACGTCGCGCTGCGCAAGGATCTCGGCAAGTACCAGAAATATATCGAAGGCCTGACGCTGATCGACTATCGCGTGCGTATCCTCAACGGCGGCACCGGCGCGGTCACACGCGTCCTGATCGAGAGCGAGGACGAGAACGGCGACAGCTGGACCACGGTCGGGGTGTCCCCCAACATCATCGACGCCTCATTCCAGGCGCTGATGGATTCGGTGATCTACAAGCTGGTGAAGTCGGGCGCGCCGGCATAGGGGACATGGCGCCAAGAACGCAATGACGAGGAGAGAGGGGAGCGCGACCCATGATCGACCACATCTCCGTCGGCGTCAGCGACCTGCAGCGCTCGGCGACATTTTACGAAGCGGCGCTCAGGGCCCTCGGACTCGCGCGCGTCGTCACGCGACCGCGGACGATCGGCTTCGGCAAGGCCTATCCCGAATTCTGGATCAATCTGCGCGAGGGCATGCCGCACGTCACGTCGGAGAGCGGCGTGCATATCTGCCTGCGGGCCAGGACGACCGCCGAGGTCGATGCATTTCACGCCGCAGCGCTGTCCGCCGGCGGCGCGTCCGACGGCGCGCCCGGTATCCGCCCGCACGATCGCGTGCGCTATTACGCAGCCTTTGTCGTCGACCCCGATGGCAACCGGATCGAGGTGGTGACGTTTCCTGCGGACTAAAGCTTGCGCGCCATTTCCGGGGCGAGCTGCTTTTCCGCGTCTTCGATCTGCGCCGCAGCCGATTTCAGCTTCGGCAAAATCTCTTCGATCCGATCGGCCTTGAGGATGTCGACCGAAAGCCCGGCGCGGATGAACTCGGTCTGGCGCATGTGCGACAGCAGCGAGAACAGCGGCTCCCAGAAATTATCGATGTTGGCCAGCAGCACCGGCTTGGCATGACGTCCGAGCTGCTTCCAGGTCAATTGCTCGACCAGCTCTTCCAGCGTGCCGACGCCGCCCGGCAGCGCCACGAAGGCGTCTGAGCGTTCGAACATCAAGCGCTTGCGCTCGTGCATGTCGGGGGTGACGATCATCTCCTGCACGCGCGTCAGCGCGTTTTCGCGCATCCGCAGGAAGTCGGGGATGATGCCGGTGACGGTGCCGCCGTGATCGAGCACGGAGGTCGCGACCGAGCCCATCAGGCCGAGCGAGCCGCCGCCGTAAACGAGGCGGATGTTGTTCTCGGCGAGCGCCTTGCCGAACGCCTTGGCGCCTTCGGTGAAACGGGGATTGGTTCCTGGGCCGGAGCCGCAATAGACACAGACGGTTTTGATCGTGCTCATTGGTGCCATGATGCATTGCAGCGGAGAGGCGTCAAGCCCAATCGGTGATTCGGGACTTCCGGAAATCTACCGGTAAACGACGGCGAACAATTGAAGATTCGCCATCTGGCGGGGTGCATGGGCATCGGTAAGGCTCTATATGACAAACGAAAATCCTTAATGGCAACGCAGCCCGCATCCGACGGGCTTTTCAGGCTTCTTGATGGACCAAGCTCAATCGCCCGCCGGCCCCAACGTTCCTGATCCCGCCGGAGGGCCGCTGGAGCGGGCCACGCTGATGGGCACGCTGGCGCATCTGTGGCCCTATATCTGGCCGGGCGACCGTTTCGACCTGAAGATGCGCGTGGTCTGGTCCATGGTGCTGCTGCTCGCGGCCAAGCTGATCACGCTGACGGTTCCTTTCAGCTTCAAATGGGCAACCGACGCGCTGACCGGCGCCAACACCGCGCCGGTTCAGGCCGACAATTGGCACCTCTGGGTGATTGCCTCGCCGCTGCTGCTGACCGCCAGCTACGGCGTGATGCGCATTGTGATGGCGGTGCTGACGCAATGGCGCGACGGCATTTTCGCGCGCGTCGCCATGCACGCGGTGCGCAAGCTTGCCACCATCACCTTCATCCACATGCATGAGTTGTCGCTGCGCTTCCACCTGGAGCGCAAGACCGGCGGCCTGACGCGCGTGCTCGAGCGCGGCCGCGAGGGCATCGAGGTCATCGTGCGCATGGTGATCCTGCAGTTGATCCCGACCATCGTCGAGGTCTCGCTGCTGATGGCCGTGCTGCTGTGGCAGTTCGATTGGCGCTACGTGCTCGCGACCCTCGTCACTGTCGCCGTCTACATGTACTACACCTACATCGCGACCGAGTGGCGGATCGGTATCCGCCGCAAGATGAACGATGCCGATACCGAGGCGAACACCAAGGCGATCGACTCGCTGCTCAACTACGAGACCGTCAAATATTTCAGCGCCGAGACCCGTGAGGCGCAGCGCTACGACCGATCGGTCGCGCGTTACGAAGAGTCGAGCGTGCAGGCTTATACCTCGCTTGCAGTCCTCAACACCGGGCAGGCCGTGATCTTCACGCTGGGGCTGACCGCGACCATGTTGATGTGCGCGATCGGCGTGCGCAACGGCACCAACACGGTCGGCGATTTCGTGCTGGTCAACGCCATGATGATCCAGCTTTACCAGCCCTTGAACTTCATGGGCATGGTTTATCGCGAGATCAAGCAGGCGATCATCGACATCGAGAAGATGTTCAACGTGCTGGGGCGCGAGGCCGAGATCAAGGACGCGCCGGACGCAAAGCCGCTGGTGGTCTCCGCGGGCAATGTGCGTTTCGAGGACGTGCGCTTCGCCTATGACCCTGCGCGCCCGATCCTGAAGGGCATCAGCTTCGAGGTGCCGGCCGGCAAGACGGTGGCGATCGTCGGCCCGTCCGGCGCCGGCAAATCGACCATCTCGCGGCTGCTGTTCCGCCTCTACGACATCTCCGGCGGCCGCATCCTGATCGATGGCCATGACATTCGCGAGGTCACGCAGGCGAGCTTGCGCGCGTCCATCGGCATGGTGCCGCAGGACACCGTGCTGTTCAACGACACCATCCGCTACAACATCCGCTACGGTCGCTGGGACGCCAGCGATACCGAGGTCGAGCAGGCAGCGCAGCTGGCGCAGATCGATCATTTCATCCGCATGGCGCCGAAAGGCTACGAGACCCAGGTCGGCGAGCGCGGTCTGAAACTGTCCGGCGGCGAAAAACAGCGCGTCGCGATCGCGCGCACCGTGTTGAAGGCGCCGCCGATCCTGGTGCTGGACGAGGCGACCTCCGCGCTTGACACCCACACCGAGCACGAAATCCAGGGCGCGCTCGAGCGCGTGGCGAAGAACCGCACTTCGCTGGTGATCGCCCATCGGCTCTCCACCATCGTCGGCGCCGACGAGATCATCGTGCTGGACCAGGGCCGCATCGCCGAGCGTGGCACCCACGCAAAACTGCTCGCGGAGGGGGGGCTTTACGCCAGCATGTGGAACAGGCAGCGCGAGGCCGAGGCGGCGCGCGAGAAACTGGCTAGGATGGCCGACCCTGACGAGGCGCCCAACCGGGAGCCACCGCCGGTCGCCGATGTCCTGACGACGCCTGCGGCGGCGGAGTGACCTTGTCTCCGGTCCCAACTCTGGCCTAAACAACACCACCGCGCGGGACGACCTGCGCCATCAACCCTGAGCGGCAGATAGCGATGTCCATTCTCGATTCGATCCAGCGTCAGATCCCGCCGATCCACAAGGAGGGATATCCCTTCATCGGCGGCTTTGCGCTGGCAAGCCTCCTCCTGTTCTGGCTGTGGTCGCCTTTGGGGTGGATCGGCACCATCCTGACCGTGTGGTGCGCGCTGTTCTTCCGCGACCCCGTGCGCGTGACCCCCGTGCGCGAGGGGCTCGTGGTGTCGCCCGCCGACGGCCGCGTCTCGATGATCACTATGGCGCTGCCGCCGGCCGAGCTCGGGCTCGGCGATCGGCCGCTGCCGCGCGTCTCGGTGTTCATGAGCGTATTCAACTGCCATGTGAACCGCAGCCCGATCGCGGGCCGGGTGGACCGTATCGCCTACCGCCCCGGCCTGTTCATCAATGCGGAGCTGGACAAGGCGAGCGAGGACAATGAGCGCAACTCGCTGGTGATCACGACGCCGACGGCGCGGATCGGCGTGATCCAGATCGCGGGTCTGGTCGCCAAGCGCATCGTCTGCTTCGTCAAGGAGGGGCAGGCGATCGGCGCCGGAGAGCGTTTCGGCCTGATCCGCTTCGGATCGCGGCTCGACGTCTATCTGCCGCTGGGCACCAAGGCGCTGGTCTCGGAAGGCCAGACCGCGATCGCCGGCGAGACGATTCTGGCCGATCTCGCCGGAGACGACCCGAGTCGCGCCTACCGTGCCAATTAACCAATAAGTCGGTCCTGAGGGGCCTTCCGCCGCAATGGCGGAGGGGAACGCGGCTTGCTATATCTCGCCCCAAGGTGAGGACGAGCCATGACGCCCTATGACTCTAGAGATCCAGACGTGCGCCGGCGGCGGTTCCGCCCGATCCCGGTGCGCATGCTGGTGCCCAACGTCATCACGCTGCTGGCGATCTGCGCCGGCCTGACCTCGATCCGGCTCTCGATCGAGGGGCGGATGTCGCTCGCGGTCTACGCCATCGTGTTCGCGGCGGCACTCGACGGCATCGACGGCCGCATCGCGCGCATGATCAAGGGGCAGTCCAAGTTCGGCGCCGAGCTCGACAGCCTCGCCGACTTCGTCAATTTCGGCGTGGCGCCCGGCCTGATGCTGTATTTCTGGCAGCTGCACGAGCTCGGCAATGCCGGCTGGATCGCCGCCATGGTGTTCGCGATCTCCGGTGGCCTCCGCCTGGCGCGCTTCAATGCCACCATGGACGATCCCAACAAGCCGGCCTTTGCCGCGAACTTCTTCACCGGCGTGCCGGCGCCGGCCGGCGCGATCACGGTGCTGCTGCCGATCTATGTCGCTTTCCTCGATCTCGGCCGGCTGCCTGCGGCGGTGACGGCTGCGTATACGCTGCTGATCGCCTTCCTGATGGTGTCGCGCCTGCCGGTGTTCTCCGGCAAGACCAAGCGCATGCGCGTGCCGCCCGAACTGGTGCTGCCGGCGTTCGTCGCGGTGGTCGTGTTCATCGCGATCCTGATCGCCTATCCCTGGCACGTGCTGTCCATCGGAACGGTGCTGTATCTCCTCGCTTTGCCGCTCGGCTACAAATCCTATCGCGACCAGGCGCGCGCGATGGAAGCCACCGCGCCGGCTGGAGGTGAGGTCTCTTCGCCGCCGTCGGCGCCGACGCTGGCAAACCTGTCGGAGCCGCCGCGCGAAGACGACCGGCCCGACCGGCTGCACTGAACGGCCAAGCAGCAAGGCGCTGAACAGCGAGACTTGGATATCTGCCATGAGGCGCCCTGAGTTGGGTTGAGGCCCGATCTCGGCTATATCGCCCGGTGCCGGCGGCACCGCGCCAACAGCGGCCGCCAATCTGGGAGAGAACGCCGTGACGAATACTGCGACCGGGCCGCTGCCCGCTTCCGTCCTCGAAGCGCTGGGCCGCTATGACACGCCGACGATCTGCAATGCCATGGAGATCGTGGCGCCCGAGCGCCGGCTAATCGGCTACACCACCAAGCCACTGGTCTGCCCATTTCCCGATCTGCCCCCGATCGTCGGCTATGCCCGCACGGTCGCGATCCGCTCGGTGCTGAAAAATTCGCTACCGCCGGAAGAGCAGTCCAAGCGCCGCATCGACTATTACGAATATGTCGGGACTGGCCACGGTCCGCGCATCTCGGTGATCCAGGACATCGACGGTCCCGACGTCGGCTACGGCGCGTTCTGGGGCGAGGTGCAGAGCAACGTGCACAAGGCGCTCGGCTGCCTCGGCGTCATCACCGACGGTTCGATCCGCGACATTCCGCAATGGGCGCCGGGCTTCCAGGCACTGGCCGGCTCGATCGGCCCGTCGCATGCCTGGGTGCACGCCGAGAGCTTTGGCGGCGAAGTGCGCGTCGCCGGCATGACCGTCAAGTCGGGTAATTTGATCCATGCCGACCAGCACGGCGCCATCGTGATCCCGCACGATATCGCCGCAAAGCTGCCCGAGGCTGCCGAGCTCTGCGGCCGCCGCGAGACGCCGATCCTCGAGATCGCCCGCAGCCCCGACTTCTCGCTGGAGAAGCTGAAGGCCGCCCTGAAGCGCTCGGCGGAGATCCACTAACGGCGGGACCGCAATGATCTACGGTTGCGACGCCGCTCGCAGGCTGCCCTGTTCCGTGAGGAACAAGGCGGCCTGATCCGGCTCGCCGAGCACCGCGGCAGCGCATCCGATCAAGGTGAAGCCGCCGGCAAAATCCCACAGGGTGATATCTTCCGCATTGTCCGGCATGTGGATCAGGCGTGCTGCGATCACGGCAAGGGCCGCCTCGACAAAGAGCAGCACGCTGAACGCCGGCAGCACGAGCCCGGGTTCGAGCATGTGGAGCGCCAGCACTGCGGGAAGCGCGGTGAGAAGACTGAACAGCGTCACCATTGCGATGCCTTCCGCCCTGAGGAGCCGGCCCGCTCCAGAATACCAACTGATCGGGTCGCCCCGATGTGGCGCAGGGCCGCAGCCGAAGGGATCGCGCGCGCACGGCCTTGGGTGATGGGGTGCGCGCAACGCCCTATGGTTAGCGAAATGTTGAAATCCCTGTCGGCACTCGGCAAAAGTCGGCGCCTTTCAGCGCGCTGCGGCCGCCGGGCGCGCCGGCTCAACTTAACCTTTACGCGTCTTTAATCGCGGCTCACTAGGGTTTCCGATGCGGTTCGGGGTTGGGCCGCGCCATCGGCCAGGACGGCCGTTGTTGCGTTCGCGTTGGAGTCTCCCATGGATATCATGACGAGCATCGGGCTCGTGGCGGGTATTGTCGTCATCGCGACGATGATGCTGCTGGGCGGCGATCTCCACATGTTCGTTTCCGAGCATGCGATGATCATCATCTTCGGCGGCTCGACGGCTGCGACCATGATCCGCTTTCCGCTCTCGACGCTGATCCACGGCCTGCCGCTCGGCGCCAAGTTTGCCTTCACGATGAGCCGTCTGTCGGCGCACGATCTGGTCGACGAGCTCGCCCGTATCGCCGAGATCGCCCGCAAGCAGGGCCCGGTGGGGCTGGAAAAAGTCGAGACCGACGAGCCGTTCCTCGCCAAGGGCATCCGCTACGTCGCCGACGGCTACGACCTTGATTTCATTCGCGACAATCTCGAGCGCGACCGCGATAATTTTTTGATGCATCTGGACGAAGGCAGCAAGATCTACCGCGCCATCGGCGACTGCGCCCCGGCCTTCGGCATGGTCGGCACGCTGATCGGCATGGTGCAGATGTTCGCCAACATGACCGACCCTTCAAAGCTCGGCCCGTTCATGGCGACCGCGTTGCTCGCGACTCTCTACGGCGCGCTGGTCGCCAACCTGTTCTGTACCCCGATCGCCGACAAGCTGCATGGCAAGCTCCTGGACGAAGAGACCAACCGCACGTTGATCATCGACGGCATCCTGATGATCCGCGACTCCAAGAGCCCGACGCTGGTCCGCGAAATGCTGCTGGCCTACCTGCCCGAGAAGCACCGCCACGCCGAAGGCGAGCCGGTGCCGGCCTGAGGCCGCGCGTCGGGATTTGAGACATGGCCAAGAAGAAGCGCGGCGATTCACACGGAGGCGGTCACGGCTGGTTCGTGACCTTCGCCGACCTGATGGGCCTGATGATGAGCTTCTTCGTGATGCTCGTCGCGTTCTCGACGCAGGATGCCAACAAGCTCAAGGTCGTCGCAGGCTCCATGCGCGACGCCTTCGGTGTCCAGACCGAAGCGCGCTATTCCGGTATCGTCGAGTCCGACGGCCTGCCGACCCGCCCTCGGCTGAAGAACGTCGATCACATTCAGCCCGAGGACTCCTCCAACACGCCCACGCCGGACCAGGAGGATCGGGACCGCACGTCGGGCGCCAAGATCAAGGTCGACCGCAATTTTGCGCTGGCGGCGGCCTCGCTACGCCAGGCATTGCAGGACATGCCGGAACTGACCGAGATGTCCAAGCACGTCATGTTCGAGGAGACCAAGCAGGGCCTCAACCTCGAGATCGTGGACCAGGACGGCCGCTCGATGTTCGCCGACGGCTCCAAGGTGCCCTATGACCGCACCCGTCGCCTGCTCGAGAAGCTCGCTGTCCCGCTCAAGGCGACGCCGCTGCGCGTCTCCATCGCCGGCCACACCGCGGCTGGTTTCGTGCCGACCCGCAGCGACTACGGCGCCTTCGACCTGTCGGCCGACCGCGCCAATGCCGTGCGTCAGATCCTCGAACGCGAGGGCCTGCCGGCCGCCCATGTCTTCGCCGTCGCCGGCAAGGCGGATACCCAGCCGCTGTTTCCGGACGATCCCTCGCTCGCAGCCAACCGGCGGGTGACCATCACCCTGATGCGCGAAGATCCGCCGCTGCCACCGAATCTGAAGCCGTAGGGCGCATTCGAGCGAAGCGGACCCTGTTTCGCGCGAAGAAAGCGCGACAAAACAAGGATGTAGAGCCAATTCCCCTTCGATCGGGGACGGAAAGGCTCAGGGCTCTTGTGCCACCGTCTTACCTGAGGCATGTCGTCGCGTGGGCGACGACCGTTGCTGCGCCGTCACAGCATCTGCCCCGGCGCCTGCTATGGTGATGTGCCGATTGACAGGGGCGCCGGAACCGTCAAAAGGCGCCGGATCAATTCTCGGGCAAAAGCGTTCCAGTTTCATATGACGGCGAGCATCACATCGACCGAAGCTCCGGACGGACCGGTCAGCTCGGGTTTCTGGGGCCTGACGCTCGGGAGCATCGGCGTCGTCTTCGGCGACATCGGCACGTCGCCGCTCTACGCATTCCACGAGGCAGTCAGGGGCGCGGCCCACGGTCAGCCGGTCTCGCGGGTCATGGTGCTCGGCGTGCTCTCGCTGATCCTCTGGGCGCTGCTGATCGTCGTCACCGCCAAATACGTTCTGCTGCTGCTGCGCGCCGACAACAACGGGGAGGGCGGCACGCTTTCCCTCATGGCGCTCGGTCAGCGCGCGCTCGGGCGGCGGAGCTGGTTCCTGACGGCGCTTGGCGTGGTCGGCGCCTCCATGTTCATCGGCGATTCCATGATCACGCCGGCGATCTCGGTGCTGTCGGCGGTCGAGGGTCTGAAGCTCGCAACACCCGCCTTCGAGCACTACGTCGTTCCCCTGACCGTTCTCATCCTGGCGCTGCTGTTCGCGGTCCAGAGCAAGGGGACGGCGCTGGTCGCCTCGGCTTTCGGGCCGGTGATGGTCGTCTGGTTCACCGTCCTTGCCGTGTTGGGCGCCGTTCACATCGCCGACGATCCGTCGGTGCTGGCAGCAATCAATCCCTATTACGCGCTGGAATTCCTGCTGTCGCACGGCACGATCGGCTTGGTGACACTGGGTGCGGTGTTCCTCGCGGTGACCGGCGGCGAGGCGCTTTACGCAGACCTCGGCCATTTCGGCCGCAAGCCGATCCAGTCGGCCTGGATGTTCTTCGTGCTGCCTGCGCTCCTGATCAACTATTTCGGGCAGGGCGCACTGGTGCTGTCGGATCCCAGCGCGATCGAACACTCCTTCTATCGCATGGTGCCCGAGCATTTCGTGCTGCCGCTGGTCGGACTTGCGACCGCGGCGACCGTGATCGCGAGCCAGGCGGTGATCACAGGGGCCTATTCGCTGGTCTATCAGGCAGTGCAGCTCGGCCTCCTGCCGCGCTTCGAGGTGCGCTTCACCTCGGAAACTCATGCCGGCCAGATCTATCTGCCGCGTGTAAACCGGCTGCTCCTGATCGGTGTGATGCTGCTGGTGCTGTTGTTCCACACGCCCAGCAATCTGGCTTCCGCCTACGGTATTGCGGTCTCCACCACCATGGTTGCTGACGGCATCATGGGCTTCATCGTGATCTGGAAATTGTGGAACTGGCGCGCGGCGACGGCCGCAGCGGTGATCCTGCCCTTCGTCGTGGTCGACATCAGCTTCTTCAGCGCGAACCTCCTGAAGCTGCTCGAAGGCGCCTGGGTGCCGCTGCTGTTCGGCGTGATCATGGCCGGGACAATCTGGACCTGGCGACGAGGGTCCGGGATCCTGATCCAGAAAACGCGCCGCATCGAGGTGCCGCTGGACGATCTGATCCGGAGCCTGGAGAAGCGGCCGCCGCACATCGTCAAGGGCACCGCGGTGTTCCTGACCAGCGATCCCTCCTTCGTGCCGACCGCGCTGCTGCACAATCTCAAGCACAACAAGGTGCTGCACGAGCACAACGTGGTTCTGACCATCGAGACCGCGCATACGCCGCGGGTCGATCTGTCGGAGCGTTTCCGGATGGAGAAGATCAGCGACAAGTTCTTCAAGGTCCGCTTGCGCTTCGGTTACATGGAGCAGCCAAACGTGCCCAAGGCGCTTGCGATCGCGCGCAAGCAGGGCTGGCAGTTCGACATCATGTCGACCTCGTTCTTCGTGTCGCGGCGCTCGCTGAAGGCGTCGGCGCAATCCGGCATGCCGCTTTGGCAGGATCATTTGTTCATAGCGCTGAGCCGGTCCGCCAACGACGCCACCGACTATTTCCAGATTCCCACCGGGCGGGTGGTTGAAGTCGGAACCCAAGTCACCATCTAAGCCGCGATGGCGAAGGCATGCAAAATTGCATGTCTAGGGCCCAAAATCGGGTTAGGCTATGCCGGTAGCGCAGGCCTATAAGCCGCGCGCCCTTCTGCCGTTGTGCAGTGAAGCATTTTCAGAGGCCATCAGGCTCTCCCATGACAAGTGATGTAGCGATTTCCGCCCCGGAAACGGCGGCGGCCAATGGGCATGGCGATGCCCACACCACCGCCGGTTTCGGTGCGCTGACACTCGGCAGCATCGGCGTCGTCTACGGCGACATCGGCACCAGCCCGCTCTACGCGTTCCGCGAGGCGGTCATGGCGGCTTCTGGCGCGGAGGGGCTGCCGACGCCGGCGGCCGTGCTCGGCGTGCTCTCCCTGATCCTGTGGGCGCTCATCATCGTGGTGACGCTCAAATACGTCGTGATCCTGCTCCGCGCCGACAACAACGGCGAGGGCGGCACGCTGGCGCTGATGGCGCTGGCCCAGCGCGCAGTCGGCACCCGCGGAACAACCATCGTCCTGCTCGGCATCATTTCCGGCGCCCTGTTCTACGGCGACGCCGTGATCACGCCGGCGCTCTCGGTGCTGTCGGCGATCGAAGGCATGAAGGACGTCACCCTGCACTTCGAGCCCTACATCGTACCGCTGACCGTGATCATCCTGGTCGGTCTGTTTGCCGTGCAGTCCCGTGGTACCGCTCGCGTCGCCGCCTTCTTCGGCCCGATCATGTGCGTCTGGTTCGCCGTGATCGCGACCGCGGCGATCCACCCGATCATCCAGCAGCCGCAGGTGCTGTTGGCGCTGAACCCGCTCTACGCCGTATCCTTCATGATCCACCATGGCATCATCGGGTTCGTGACGCTCGGCGCGGTGTTTCTGGCGGTCACCGGTGCCGAGGCGCTCTATGCCGACCTCGGCCATTTCGGCAAGCGGCCGATCCAGACCGCCTGGCTGTTCATCGTGGTGCCGTCGCTGGCATTGAACTATCTGGGGCAGGGCGCCCTCGTGCTCGGCGATCCCGGCGCGATCGTCAGCCCGTTCTTTCAGCTCTTCCCGCAAGGTTTTTTCCGCGGCTGCATGGTCGTGCTGGCGACCGCCGCAACAGTCATCGCAAGCCAGGCGGTCATCACCGGTGCCTATTCGCTGACGCGCCAGGCGATCCAGCTCGGTCTGTTGCCGCGCTTTGAAATTCGCCATACCTCTGAAGCCCATTCGGGCCAGATCTTCATCCCGCGCATCAACCAGCTCCTGCTGGTAGCGGTGGTCCTGCTGGTGCTGCTGTTCCGCTCTTCCACCGCGCTGGCATCGGCCTATGGCATCTCGGTCACCGGCACCATGGTGGTCACGGCGATGATGGGTTTTGTGGTGATCTGGAAGGTCTGGAAATGGTCGCCGTTCACGGCCGCCGCCCTGATCGCGCCGTTCCTGTTCCTCGATCTGACTTTTCTCGCCGCCAATCTGCTCAAGGTGTTCGAAGGCGGCTGGGTGCCCCTGGCGCTCGGCGCAGTCATGATCATGCTGATGTACACGTGGCGGCGCGGCAGCCGGCTGCTGTTCGAGAAGTCGCGCAAGCTCGAATTCCCGCTCGCCGACCTCGTGGCGATGCTGGAGAAGCGGCCGCCGCAGCGCGTGCCCGGCACCGCGGTATTCCTGACCAGCGATCCCCTCAGCGCGCCGACCGCGCTGATGCATAGTCTGAAGCACTACAAGGTGCTGCACGAGAAGAACGTCATTCTCACGATCGAGACCGCACAGACCCCGCGCATCGATCCGGCCGAGCGGGTGAAGCTGGAACAAATCTCGCCGACCTTCTCCAAGGTGACGCTGAAGTTCGGCTTCATGGAATCGCCCAACGTGCCGAAGGCGCTGGCGATCGCCCGCAAGCTCGGCTGGCAGTTCGACATCATGTCGACCTCGTTCTTCCTGTCGCGGAGGGCGCTCAAACCGGCCGCCCATTCCGGCATGCCGCGCTGGCAGGACCGGCTGTTCATCTCGCTCAGCCGTTCCGCCAACGACGCCACCGACTATTTCCAGATCCCCTCCGGCCGCGTCGTCGAGGTCGGCACCCAGGTCACCATCTAAAGTGACGATCTGATCCTCCGTTGGAAGGTCGCGCTTCAAGTCGCTGCGATTTAGCTTTAACTTGCGCAAGGCAGCTCAAGCCTTTGTAGCGCTTGATTTTCACCGGCCGAGAGGCGAGGTTGCCGGCCGCCGGGATCGCCCCGGCAGCGGCCCGCGACGTTGGAGGATGATGTGGCAAATCAAGTACAGGATCTGACCCCGGACGAGGTCTCCAAGGGTGTCGCGGAAGGGCGCTATCTCCTCGTCGACGTGCGCGAGCCGAACGAGGTCGAGGCCGAGGCTTATCCCTACGGCGTGGTCGTGCCGCTCTCGACCTTCGATCCCAAGGCGATCCCCGATCCCGCCGGCAAGGAGGTCGTGTTCGCCTGCCGCTCGGGCAAGCGTTCGGTGACGGCCTCGCTGGCAGCGCAGGCCGCAGGCCTGCCCTACGACAAGCATCTGGCCGGCGGCATGCTGGGCTGGAAGGCGGCGGGTCTTCCCAGCAAGGTCGGCGGCTGACCCCGCCGATGTCCAAGAGCTCGTCCCTCAACAAGGTCTTCGCGGACCTTCCCGTCACCATCTTCGAGGCGATGTCGCAGGCCGCGCGCGACAATGCCGCCATCAATCTCGGCCAGGGCTTTCCCGACGATCCCGGCCCCGAAGACATCCGCCGCGCCGCAGCCGAGGCCTCGCTGAACGGCTACAACCAGTACCCGTCGATGATGGGCCTGCCGGAGCTGCGCCAGGCGATCGCGAGCCATTACGGCCACTGGCACGGCCTTGAGCTCGATCCGATGAGCGAGGTGATGGTGACCTCCGGCGGCACCGAGGCGCTGACCTCGGCCATCCTCGCCGTCGTCCAGCCCGGTGACGAGGTGGTGTGCTTCCAGCCGGTGTACGATTCCTATCTGCCGATCATCCGTCAGGCCGGCGGCATTCCGCGCCTGGTCCGGCTCGAGCCGCCGCATTGGCGGCTGAATGAGGACATGCTGAAAAGCGTCTTCAATTCAAAGACCAAGGCGGTGCTCTTCAACAATCCCCTGAATCCGTCCGCGGTGGTGTTTCCGCGCGAGGACCTCGAGCTTTTGGCGCGCTACTGCCAGGAGTTCGACGTCATCGCGATCTGCGACGAGGTCTGGGAGCACGTCACCTTCGACGAGCACAAGCACATCCCGCTGATCACCATCCCCGGCATGCGCGACCGCACCATCAAGGTCGGCTCGGCCGGCAAGATCTTCTCCCTGACGGGCTGGAAGATCGGCTTCGTCTGCGCCGCGCCGCCGTTGCTGCGCGTTGCCGCCAAGGTGCACCAGTTCCTGACCTTTACCACCGCGCCGAACCTCCAGGCCGCCGTCGCCTACGGGCTCGGCAAGCCGGACGAGTATTTCCTGTCGATGCGCAAGGACCTGGCGCGGAGCAGGGACCGCCTTGCCAAGGGACTGGAGAGCCTCGGCTTCCCGGTGCTGAAGTCGCAGGGAACCTACTTCCTCACCGTCGACCTGTCCCCGCTCGGGCTGAACGAGAGCGACACCGAGTTCTGCTGGCGGATCGTGAAGGACTACAAGGTCGCGGCAATCCCGGTGTCGGCCTTCTACGAGCAGGACCCTGTGACCTCGGTGGTGCGCTTCTGCTTTGCCAAGAAGGACGAGACGCTCGACACCGCGCTGGAGCGGCTGTCGGACGCGGTGCGCGGGCGCAAGAGGTAGCAGATGACGATCGTCAGCCGCTTTGGTTTTGGCCTCGCGATCGCCGCCGCGCTGACGTTGCTCTCCGCTCCCGCCGGGGCCGAGGAGCGGGTCGTCAACTTCTACAATTGGTCGAACTACGTGGCGCCCGACGTCCTCGAGGCCTTCACCAGGGAGACCGGTATCAAGGTGGTCTACGACACGTTTGACGCCAACGAGACGCTGGAGACGCGCTTGATGGCCGGCAAGTCCGGCTATGACGTCGTGGTGCCCACCGCCTATTTCCTTCAGCGCCAGATCAAGGCCAACATCTTCCAGAAGCTCGACAAGTCGAAGCTGCCGAACCTGGCCAATGCCTGGCCGGTGGTGACTGAACGTCTCGCGATCTACGACCCCGGCAATGTCTACGCCGCCAATTACATGTGGGGCACGACGGGCATCGGCTACAACGTCGCCAAGCTGAAGCAGATTCTCGGAGCTGATGCGAAAATCGACAGCTGGGACATCGTGTTCAAGCCGGAGAATCTCGCGAAATTCAAAGACTGCGGCGTCCACATGCTGGATTCCGCCGACGACATCTTCCCGGCGGCGTTGAACTATCTCGGGCTCGATCCGAACTCGACCAAGCAGGCCGACCTCGACAAGGCCGCCGATGTCGTGGCCAAGGTGCGGCCTGCCGTGCGCAAGTTTCATTCGTCCGAATATCTAAGCGCGCTCGCCACCGGCGAGATCTGTTTCGTGGTCGGCTGGTCCGGCGACATCATGCAGGCCCGCGCCCGCGCTGCCGAAGTCAAAAGCGGCATCGAGATCGGCTACGCCATCCCGAAGGAGGGCGCGCAGATGTTCTTCGACAATCTCGCAATCCCTGCGGATGCCAGGAACGTCAAGGAAGCCTACGAGCTGATCAACTATCTCTACCGTCCGGACGTGGCCGCCAAGAATACGGACTTCCTGTCCTACGCCAACGGCAACCTCGCCAGCCAGAAGCTGGTCGACCCGAAAATTCTGAACGACAAGAACATCTATCCGGACGAGGCGATGCTCGCAAAGCTGTTCGTCATCACGGCGCGTGAGCCGGCGACCCAGCGGGTCATCAATCGGCTGTGGACCAGGGTGAAGACGGGAAGGTAATCGCGCCCATCATTGCGAGGAGCGAAGCGACGAACCAATCAGAATCTTTCCGCGGGAGGATTCTGGATTGCTCGCTTCCGCCTTCGCTCTTCGAGCTACGGCGGACAAGTCGCTCGCAATGACGGAACAAGATTACCGCCACCTGCGGTGCAGCCACAGCCACTGCTCGGGATGCTCGCGGACCCAGCCTTCCACCACGCTCGTGATCGCCTGGGTGGTGCCCTGGATGTCGATCTTGCCGTCGGCGTCGCGCACCGGCTGGACCTCTTCGGTGATCTCGGCGGTGAAGCGGCCGCCGGGCAGGCGGATGACGCGGACGCCGTGGATCGGGCATTCGACCTGGCGCAACAGGCGTGCCAGCATCGGATTGGCGCGGGTCTTGCGGCCGAAGAAGGTGACCTCGACGCCGCCGGTCAGATACTGGTCGATCAGCATCGCGACGTGCTTGCCGTCCTTGAGCGCCTGCGCGAGCCGCAGCGGCGCGTCGCGCCCCGCCGGGATCAGCGTGCCCATGTTGACCTGGCGCATCTCCTGGATGATGCGGTCGGCGGAGGCGATATTGGGGCGGCGGTAGAGGATCGCCGTATCCAGCCCATGCGCGACCGCGGCGAGCGCCGGCAATTCCCAGTTGGCGAGATGCGCGGCGAAGATCAGCGCCGGCTTGCCGTCGTCGCGGATCCGGTCGAACAGCTCGATGCTGCGGCTGGGCAGTTCGATCCGGCTGTTTTCCGGATGGGCGCGGTCGTAGTCCCAGACGTGGTCCATATGGGCGAATTCGGCGCCGACGCGACCGAGATTGTCCCACACGCCCATCAGGATGCTTTCGATCTCTTCGGGCGATTTCTCCGGAAAGGCCGCGCTGAGGTTGGCGCGGCCGATGCGGTGCTCGCGCAGGCGCGGACCGATCGTCTTGGTGACGCGCGCGAAAAAGTCCGAGGTCTTGACCGGATCGAAATAGCGCGTGGTGCGCAACATGCCGACGGTGGCGGCGCCGATCAGCCCTCCACCGATCGACTTGGCCGTCTCCCGCGCGCGGGCCTTCGTCCTCGCAGGAAGCAGCGCCATGCGTCCGGTCAGGCCGGTTCGCGGGTCAGGATCAGCGAGGCGTTCTGGCCGCCGAAGCCGAACGAGTTCGACATCACCGCGGTGACGCGGGCATCGCGTGCCTTGTTGCCGACGACGTCGAACAGGATCGTGGGATCCGGATTGTCGTAGTTGATCGTCGGCGGGATGCGCTGATGTTCGAGCGTGAGCAGCGAGAAGATTGCCTCGACCGCGCCGGCGGCCGAGATGGTGTGGCCGACCATCGACTTGTTGGAGGTGACCGGAATCTTCGAGACGAGATCGCCGAACACGGCCGATGTCGTATTGTACTCCATCTTGTCGTTCTCGGGCGTCGCGGTGCCGTGCGCGTTGATGTGGTCGATCTGGTCCGGCGTCATGCCGGCATCGGCCAGCGTCTTGTTCATGCAGCCGATGATCGGCTTGCCGTCGGGCGAGGAGCGGGTGCGATGGAAGGAATCGGTGAGCTCGCCGCAGCCGGCGATCACGCCGAGAATTTTTGCGCCGCGCGCGGTGGCGGCTTCATAGCTTTCGAGCACCAGCGCACCTGCGCCTTCGGCCATGACAAAACCGTCGCGGTTCTTGGAGAAGGGACGGGAGGCCGCCTGCGGCGGATCGTTCTGGGTCGACAGCGCCGAGAGCAGCGAGAAGCGCACCAGCGCCTCCGGATTTACGGTGCCGTCGGTCGCCACGCACAGCGCGGCATCGGTTTCGCCGCGGCGGATCGCCTCGACACCGAGCTGGATCGAGGTCGCGCCCGAGGCGCAGGCCGTCGACAACGAGATCGGCGAGCCCTTGGTGCCGAAGGTCTCGGCGAGGTAGGCCGCGACCGAACCGAACATGAAGCGGTGGTGATAGGCGCTGTACTTGCCGCCACCGGAGATGCGCAGCAGATCGTCGTAATTGAAGTCGAGCTTACCGACCGCGCGGCCAAGTTCGCGGCGCTGCGGCCATTCGACTTCGACAGGTGCGACCGCAAGGAAGAGAGGGCCCGGGAAATCCGCCTTGGCGCCGATGCCGGCCTGGTCCAGCGCTTCCTGCGTCACCAGTTCGGCCATCCGCTCGGACAGGCCGGTGGAGGAGAACGGATCGACGCTGACGAAATCCACCGTGCCGGCCATCGTGGTTTTCAGGCCGTCGACTGGAAAGCGCGTGATGGTGCGGATGCCGGATTCGCCGGCGACAAGCTTCGCCCAATTGTCGGTCTTGCCGTTGCCGAGCGAGGTCATGATGCCCATGCCGGTGACGACGACGACGGGACGCCCGAGTTTGTCGCGTGGTGCAGTCATGTCGATCCCCGCTTGAGCTGGAGCATGATCCGAAAAAGCGTGACGCGATTTTCCGAGAAGATCATGCCCAAACAATAACCTGCCAAAGCGCAACGCGCTCTAGCTTACTGCCTCGACCAGCGCCATGCCTTCGCCGCGCCAGTGTCCGGCCCCCACCACCACAATCTGGGTGGGCGCTCCCTGCATTTCAATCTCGGTGCCCGTGGAATCGTTCGGCGGAAACAGCGCGCCGCGAGAGATCGACAGCGCGGCGAGCGCGATACCGAGCGGGAATTGCGTCTCCATGGTGTGGCCGAACATCGTGCCGGTCGAGCGCACCGGGAACTCGGCGTGGCCCTTCAGGAAGCCGCGCTCTTCCGATGTCGCCGGCTCAGCGCCGGTCGCACCGGATATGATCGCGCCCTTGCCGTCGCGCTTCGGCAACTTTGCCCAAAGCTTCTCCAGCGTCGCGGCCATGTCGCCGGGGGTCTTGCGCCGGGCGAGGTCGGCGACGACGCTCGACAGCTTCGCGAACGGCTTGGCACCGCGCGCTTCCGCATGCGCCTTGGACTCCAGCACCAGAAACGCGCCAGCCGAGCCGAGCGCGAAGCCGGCGTTGTCCTCGCGCGCCCACACGGGTGCGAACTTGTCCTTGAGATTGAAGTCGCCGAATTCGTAGAGGACCATCAGGTCCTTGCGCTCGCCATTGTGCGAGCCGCCGATCAGCGCGATGTCGCTCTCGCCCGAGGCGATGCGCGACAATGCAATGCGGGCGGCATCGGCGCCGGCAACCTCTTCACCCATGAAGGTGCGCGAGGTGCCGCCAATGCCATGCACGATGGCGATGTTGCCGGCGAGCAGGTTGGAGAGCTGGGCCAGGAACAGCGTCGGCCTGAGATCGCTCATCAGCCGCTCGTTGAGGAAGCCGGGCGCGTTGGCACCCTTGGCCTCGGCCGTGAGCACGCCGGTGTCGACGTTGAGATCGCGCTCGCCGCCGCCGGCGGCGACGACCATGTCGATCTTCGACAGGATATCCTTGTTGCCCTTGATCCCGGCGGAGTCGAGCGCAAGCCCGGCCGCATAGGTGCCGATGCGCTGCCAGGCTTCCATCTGGCGCTGGTCGCCCTTCTTCGGGATCTGGCTGTCAAAGGTAACCGGCGTCAGGGGGTGCACGATGTAGGGCGCAAAGCCCTTCTCGTCGACATTGATGCGCTTCTCCTGAAGCGCGGCCCAGTTGGCGTCCAGGCCCTCGCCGAGCGAGGTGGCCAGGCCAATGCCGGTGATCCAGACTTCCGTCTGGGCGGGCTTCGAAGCAGTCTCGGTCATGGCGATACGGCCTGTTGCGGAAAGCCGACGCGTTTGGCGACCGCGTCCATGTGGGCGCGCATATCCGCATGGGGAAAGGGAATCTGCGTGAAGGTCAGCGTCGAATTCGCGCGCAGCTTGCCGCCGACCTTGATCTTGGCTTCGGTCACGGCGTAGCCCGAGCCCTGATGGGCCAGGCTCGCCTCGATGCTCATGAGATCGCCGGGGAAGACCGAGCCGCGGACCTTGGCCTCCTTAACGGCAGCCAGGATCGGCATGCGCTCGAATTTGAGCACGCCAAGCTGAAGCCAGCCAGAGGCCTGCGCCATCGATTCGATCAGGAGCACGCCGGGCATCAGGGGATAGCCCGGGAAGTGCCCCTCGAAGATGGTGCTCTCCATCGGGACCTGAGCCTCGACGACAATCGTCTTCGCGTCGACGTTGAGGTCGACGACGCGATCTATCATGTGGAAGTATTCGAGTTGCATGACCGCGCGCTTAGGCGCTCGCGCCCTTGGCCGCAACCAGTTCGTCGATGCGGGCGCACAGGTTTTTCAGCACGAAATACTGCTCGGTGGTGGCTTTGCCGTCGTTGACCTCTTGGGTCCACTTTTCCAGCGGCAGCTTGATACCGAACTGCTTGTCGATCGCGAACGCGATGTCCAGGAAATCGAGGCTGTCGATGCCGAGGTCATCGATGGCATGGCTATCCGGCGTGATCGTGTCGCGCGGGATGTCGCAGGTTTCAGCGATGATCGTAGCGACCTGATCGAATGTGGAGGACATCACTAAGCCTTTGATATATTGCAGATGTTTGTCAGATTTTCCAGAGTGGAACGGTGGGTGGGCATCGCGCCCCGATGACGCCCTCAACCCCCCTCTGGCCGGGTCGAAAGCCCGTATATCGGAGCGCCGCCCTGAGTTCAATGGAGCCGGCGGGTGTGGGGACAGGGCTGGGGACGCCCCGGCTGAGCCGCTTCGGCCGAAGGACCGTCGGCGGGCCTCGCCAGACGTCTTGCCTTAGATGTGCGGCGTCGTGATCTTGACGCAGTCGCGGCGGCCCATCAGCACGCAATCCTGGGTCCGGCGCAGGTCGGCGATGCTCACCGCGAGCCAGATCCCGATCGCGGTCAGTGCGATGGTGAAGGCCAGCGCCGCGATATTCGCGAGCATGCGATGGCGGAAATCGTCCGGTTCAGTGCGGGGCTGCTCGTAGCGCGACAGGTCGAGCGGCTCGGGCGCGACGCGCAACTGCTGCACGCTAGCGTTGCCGCGGTAGCCCGTCGGGGAAGGCGAGGTGCGCGGCCTGAACTGGAGCACCCGGTGCTCGTCATCCGAGCTTATGGGCCGCTGGGTTGTCATGGTGCAGGGATCACTCCGAAGCAGCGATTTTTAGATAGCATACGTGGTGAACACGTTGCAGAAAATCTTCTCAACGAGCACGTGCATTGCGCGTCGCACTATCTAGCAGGGTTGCGAAACGAAGGACCGTGGAACCGTGGTCGTTCCGGGCCTGCAGAGGGTGCAATGCAATAATCTCCGCCCAGCCGAATGCATTGCCGGCGCAATGCCCATGGCATAGTCCAGGGAACCTGATCACGCAGCTGCAACCATGTGAAGGGCTCTCAACCATGACCAATACGCGCGAACCGAGAGTGCATCCGGTGTCGATCCTGTCGCTGCGGCCGACGCAGATGACGGTCGGGATGCGCGAGGTCAAGGAGAAGCGCAAGCGCTGGCGCGAGCACGACAAGAAAAAGCAGGCCGATCTGCTCGGCAAGCATATGATCCCCGTCGTGCATGGCCCCGACGAGCGCTATTACGTGATTGACCATCATCATCTCGGTCGCGCTCTGCACGACGAGGGCGTCAAGGAGGTGCTGGTCACCATCGTCGGCGACCTCAGGATGGTGGAGCGCGAAGCGTTCTGGGGCGTGATGGACAACAAGCGCTGGGTTTACCCTTACGACGCCAAGGGCGAACGGCGCCCGTTCCGCGATTTGCCGAAATCCGTCGTCGCTCTCAAGGACGATCCCTTCCGGAGCCTTGCCGGCGAGCTGCGCCGCATGGGCGGCTTCGCCAAGGACACCACGCCGTTCTCCGAATTCCTGTGGGCGGATTATCTGCGCCGAAAGCTGTCGCGCAAGGCTGTGGACGCCAATTTTGACAAGGCGCTCGAGAAGGCGATGTCCTCAGCCAAGAGCAAGGACGCGATCTATCTGCCCGGCTGGTGCGGTCCGGCTGACGATGATTAGGCGCAACGCTCACGTCAGTACGGCATGCGGCTCCGCAAACTGGATCTGATCACAGCCTCTTGAGCGAAACCATCTTCCGTCCGCACGAAGCGGTGCTGAAACAAAGCCGTGCCATCTGTGGGTTGTCGAGCTCACACAGGAGGCCGAAATGCGCTGTCTGGTTTTCGCCGTTGCCCTGCTCGTGGTCGCTTCAGCCGGGATATCGGCATCGTTTGCCGCAGTACACCATGCCAAGACGTTGACGTTTTCCGAGCGCTTTGCCCCGGCGCTCGAGCTGATGGCGAAGCGCTAGGACAGATCCCCGCCAGTTCAACCAGCAGCGTCGCGATCGATTTTGCGCAGCCGCACAAAGGCGGCCCAGGCCCGCGGATAATCCTTGTCCGTGGGATCGATCGTAAGTAGCGCGCGGCATGCTTCCTTGATCTCCTCAGGCGGAGGACGCTTGGCCGGAACTCCGGACGATTTGGCGTCTTCCCAGCGAGCCTCGACATCTCTTGCAAAAGCCAGGGCCTCGGCGCTCGTCCGCTTCTGCGCCGATTTCGCCAGCGGATGGTCCGAGGGGAAATTCGGCCATGCGGCCGGCGGCTGGTCGACACGCCACGTCAGTTCATCTGCTTGTCGCGCCTCCACGCCCGAACCTGAATGCTGCGCGGCTGGCGCCCATCCTGCCCCCGCTGAGGCTGCCGAACCCGATGAGCCGGCCGATCTCCGCGGGACCGCCGAACCTGGCGCGACCGCCGCTGTCTGTCCGGCGAGCTGGCCAAGCTGTTGTTCCATCGTTCCGCCGCTGGACTTGGGGATGATTTTTTCGACGGTCTTGATCATTGACAGCGCGCTAGGGGATATCAGCGTGTTCTGGTCGGCAATTTTGTTATCGGCCGCGTCTGGGCAGGGCTTGTAAGGAGACCGCTGCGACGTCATCCGGCCGTCGTCGTCGATACGGGCAAAATCGATCGCGACGGTGTAAACGAATGCGGCCTCGACATACTGCCTCTCCTTGTCCATCGCCTTTACGGAGCCGCATACGTATTTTGCCTGGTCCGTATCGATCGTTCGCAGGCCGTTGAAGTGAGCTGAATTCGGCGCAACGAGGACGCGCAACACGGCAGCCCGCGCCTTGCCATGCTCCGATTCGAACATGCTCCATATCTCGTTTGCGTTGATGATCTCGGGCTGATAGTTCCACGCGTATCCGGCCGCGAAGAATGCCGTGCCGATACAGGTCGCGATAACAAATGCCCGCACGTTCATGAGAAGCCCCTCGACAGGCACGACTCATCAGCATCTCCGGTGAGGGAAACTGCGCAAGTTGTGCCAAAGCGTTTGTGCTAGTTGAGGGTGAGATTCTTAATAAAACGTGTGCGATTGCGAAAACGCAGAGTTCCCGTCAAACGGGAACTCATCCACTGCGTTTGTCGGCTATGCGTTCCTTCCGCGTTCGCGGCAGTCGGTCATTTCTTTGGCAGCCGTCCCATCAGATAGAATTCGTCATTCGGCCGCATGCCGGTGAAATTCGCCAGCCGGTTCGACAGTGCGAAGAAGGCGGAGATTGCGGCGATGTCCCAGATGTCGTCGTCGCTGAAGCCATGCGGCGCAAGCGCGGTGAAATCGTCCTCGGAAATCCGCTGCGCATCGGCCGAGACCTTCATCGCGAAGTCGAGCATCGCCTTTTGCCGCGGCGTGATGTCGGCCTTGCGGTAGTTCGTGGCGATCTGGTCGGCGATCAGCGGGTTCTTGGCGCGGATGCGCAGGATCGCGCCATGCGCGATCACGCAATACTGGCACTGATTGGCTGCCGAGGTCGCGACCACGATCATCTCGCGCTCGGCCTTGGTGAGGCCGCCGTCCTTCTCCATCAGTGCGTCGTGGTAGGCGAAGAAGGCGCGGAACTCGTCCTGACGGTAGGCCAGCGTCAAGAACACGTTCGGCACGAAGCCGCTCTTCTCCTGGACGGCGAGGAGACGTGTGCGGATGTCGTCAGGGAGCGCATCGAGGGCGGGAGCGGCGAAGCGTTGCGCAGGCTTTGTCATGGTCATGGATTCCGGCTTGGGGCCGGCAACCATAGTCGATGCCGGCGCCATGCTCAACGTGACGCCAGGCTCGCAATGCCGGAGCTGGAAAACGAGCGTTGCTTTATCGCAGCGGCTTCTTCAGCAGAGAGAAGCGGTCCGGATCCAGCCCCATCGACGGTTGCAGCATCGGGGCTTCGACGTTGGAGAGCGTCTTCGCGGGCGGTGCCGAGAATACCGGATCGTTCGGCACGTCGCGCTGCGAGGTGGCACCGCGCCAGCGCTCGAGCACGGCGCCGACGAAATGCATGTCGTGGCCGGAGGTGACGGACGGCACGCTGCTGATGGTGGCTTCGCCGCGCGGCAATTGATGCGGCGGCACCTCCTTGAAGCGCAGCCGCGTCGGCAGCGCGACACCTTCGCCGAATGCCAGCACTTCGCGGGTGCCGAGCGAGGGCACGAACGAAAGCAGATTCGCGGCCGCATCCGACACCGCGGCGCGCAGCAGGGCCTGGTCGCGCTCGTTGGCAAGACGCATCGTGAACAGCGTGTTGCACTGGGAGATGATGGTCGCGTCGAGCTCGGCCGGACGCTGGGTGATGAGGCCAAGATAGACGCCGTATTTGCGGCCTTCCTTGGCGATGCGCGACACCGCCTTGCGGGTCGGCCCGAAGCCCACATTGCGATCGGCGGAGGCGTAGCGGTGAGCCTCTTCGCAGACGAACAGCATCGGTGAAACGCCGTCGCTCCACAGGCCGAAGTCGAAGGCCATGCGGCAGAGCACCGAGACGACGGAATCGATGACCTCGGCCGGGAAGCCGGCGAGCTGCATCACCGTCATCGGCTTGCCGTTGGCCGGCAGGCGGAACAGATGGCTGATCACCTCCGCCATGGTGTCGCCGCCGACATTGGCGTTGTCGAACATGAAGGCGTAGCGCGGGTCGTTGCGGACCGCCTCGATGCGGGAGATCAGCTTGTGATAGATGATGCGCGAGGAGCGGTTCTCGAGCTTGCCCATGCGCTCGTCAATCAGCGACATCAGATCGACCAGGCGATAGGGCACCGGTGTATCGACGGTGTAGCCGATCTGCTTGGGATCGATGCGCTTGAGGCCAATGCGGTCGGCGTTCTGGTACTGGGTGTAGACGCCCTTGGCGAGGGGAATGACCTCGGCGAGGACGTCGAGCTCCTCCGGCACGCCGGCGCGGCCGCCGAACAGCACGTCGACGATTTCCTCGAAATTGAACAGCCAGAATGGCAGTTTCAAATTGCGCGGGTTGAGCACCAGCGCGCGGTCGCCGAAGCAGCGGCCATATTCGTTGTGCACATCGAGCAGGAAGATGCGCAGGTTCGGGCGTGCCTTGAGGATCTCGTTGAGCAGCAGCGACACACCGGTCGATTTGCCGACGCCGGTCGATCCCAGCACCGCAAAGTGTTTGGAGAGCATTTCCTCGATGTCGACATAGGCGACGACGGAGCTGTCCTGCTGAAGGAAGCCGACATTGATCTGGTCGGAGCCGGTGGGCGCGTAGATCGTGCGCAGCTCCTGGCTCGTGATCAGGTCGACGGAATCGCCGATGGTCGGATAGTTGGTGACGCCGCGCTGGAATTTGGCCTTGCCGGTGGCGTTGAGAATTTCCCCGAGCAGGTCGACCGAGGCGATGGCGATCAAATCGTCGTTGCTCGAGAGGTTCTCGCAGGACACCTCGGTGATCATGGCGACGATGACCGAGCTGGCGCAGCGGATACTGACGAAGCGGCCGACGGTTGCCCGCACTTCCGAGACCGGCATCCGGCTTTCAGGCAGTAGCCCGACCCGGGCGAGCGATCCGCGAACCGAAATCACGCGTCCAAAGGATGTCACAATGAATGAACCTGGCAAGAGCAACGGGTTGCCCGGACTATGCACGGCCGTCGCTGGACAAACGGTTAAACGGCAGGCGCCGGCGCTTCGTTAAATCCGCGACAATTCGGGTGCGAAGTTTGTTCCCAATGCATATTCCCTGGCAGAAGCGCCCGGAAAATGCTGCTTTTTCCCGGCCGACGGGCCTGAGGGCGCTTAAGAGAGACTTTACCATTCGGGCAGTCGGTCCGCGGTTCCGGGACGGGTTGGTCATCCTAGACGGTTCGTCATCCACCCTCGGCGGTCTTGCTTGATTTGTTGACGGGACCTAATCATTTGTACATTGGTACAAATGAACCGGCGGCCTTGTGCCGCCCACCGGCGCGTGAGCGGATTGCCGCCTGCGCCAGATCGCGGGATCCGGTCCAGCGGATCGCAAGCCACGTCTTGGAGGACACCATGCAACCCGAACCGATCCTCGATCTCGCTCATCTCGGCCACATGGAGCTCTTGACGCCAAAGCCGGACGAGAGCCTGAAATTCTTCGTCGACGTCATGGGCATGACCGTCAGCGGGCAAAAGGGCGAGTCGGTCTATTTGCGCGGCTGGGACGATTACGAGCGCTATTCGCTCAAACTGACGGCGTCGAAGACGTCCGGCATGGAGCACATGGCGTTGCGCGCGCGCAGCCAGCAGGCGCTGGAGCGCCGCGTCGCAGCGCTGAAGGGGTCCGGCTTTGACATCGGCTGGATCGACGGCGACATGGGGCAGGGGCCGACCTTCCGCTGCCGCGATCCCGATGGACACATCGTCGAGCTCTATTACGAGACCGAATGGTATCAGGCGCCGCCGGAGTTGAAGCCGGCGCTGAAGAACCAGGCGCAACGCTTTCCCGCGCGCGGCGTCAATGTCCGCCGCCTCGACCACCTCAATTGCCTCGCCGTCGACATCAAGGCCAACCGCGAGTTCTTCGAGAACTATCTCGGCTGCCGGCTCACCGAGCAGATCGTGCTCAACGACGGCCGCGAAGCGGCGATATGGCTGACGATGTCCAACAAGAGCTACGATTTCGCCTATTCGCTCGACCATTCCGGCACGCCCGGCCGCTTCCACCACGTCACCTACGCGCTCGACAGCCGCGAAGAGATTCTTCGCGCTGCAGATATCTTCCTGGAGAACGGCATCCACATCGAGACCGGCCCGCACAAGCACGCGATCCAGCAGACCTTCTTCCTCTACGTCTACGAGCCCGGCGGCAACCGCGTCGAAGTCGCCAATGCCGGCGCGCGCCTCATCCTCGCGCCCGACTGGAAGCCGATCGTGTGGACGGAAGAGGAGCGCAAGAAGGGGCAGGCGTGGGGCCTGAAGACGATCGAATCGTTCCATACGCACGGCACGCCGCCGGTGGTGGATAAGAAGTAGCGCTCAGTTCGTGGCGGCTCTCACACGCGCAATCGTCTCCTTCACGCCGGTCCATGCTGGCCTGTCCGGGGCGAACTGCTCGCGCAGGAAGGTGACCAGTTCCTCGATCTGCGCATCGCTCATGCTGTTCTTGAAGGCCGGCATGTAGCCGAGATCGCTCGACACCGGCTCGGCGATGCCGTGCAGGATGATCTGCACGAGATTGTCCGATGTGACGCTGTGCAGATTGCTGTTGAGTGCCAGCGAAGGCCGGCTGCCGAACAGCGGCAGGCCGCCGACCTCGTGGCAGACGGCGCAGGCGCCTTGATAGAGTCGCGCGCCGCTGGAGGACGCGATTGTAACTTGCGTCGCGCTTTCGAGACGTGCCGCAAGCGCGTCCGGTGCTTCGGTTGCGGTGTCGTTGAATGAGTTGAGATAGACCGCCATGGCGCGGATGTCCTGGTCGGGCAGGGCTTTGAGATCCCTGACAATCGGCGCCATCGGCCCGGCGGCGACGCCATGATATCGCGAGTAGCCGGTGCGCAAATAGGCGAAAAGCTCGTCCTCGCTCCATGGGATCGGCGCGTGCGAGAGCGAGGTCAGCGGCGGCGCCTCCCAGCCCTCGGCAAAGCCGCCGGCGAGATAGGCGCTACGCTGCTCGGCGCCGAGCGCGTTGCGCGGCGAATGGCAGCCGCTGCAATGGCCGAGACCTTCGACCAGATAAGCGCCGCGATTCCAGACTTCGGATTTGGCGGGATCGGGCTTGAACTCGCGCGTCTGATGGAACAGCGCATTCCATCCGGCAAGTAGCGGACGGAGATTGAACGGGAAGGCGAGCGCATTCGCCGCTGCCGGTGCGCGCACCGGCGGCTGCGCCATCAGGTAAGCGTAAAGCGCCTGCATGTCGGCATCGCCAGTCTTCGCAAAGTGCGTGTAGGGGAAGGCGGGATAGAGCTGCCGTCCGTCGCGATGCAGCCCGTCGCGCATCGCGCGCTCGAACGCGGGATAGGACCAGGCGCCGATGCCGGTTTCGACGTCTGGCGTGATGTTGGTCGCGTAGATCGTGCCGAACGGCGTCTCCAGGGCGCGGCCACCGGCGTTGAGCGCACCGCCGATCATGGTGTGGCACTCCGCGCAATTGCCGAGTGCGGCCAGTTGTTGCCCGCGCGCGATCGTCGCCGCGGAATAGACAGATGCATCGGGTCGGGCGATCGGCGCGATGGCGCGGCCAGGCAAAAGCGCCGCACCGATGCCGATTGCCGCGGTGCAGACGGCCGCGATCGTCGCGAAGATGCCGGCGCGTTTGGCGAAGGGATTCTCCCAGATGCGGGATGGTTGTGGCGTAGCGGGAGCGGGCAGCGCCTGCGGCGTGGCCGGCGCGCCGCCGTGCAGCCCCTTCAGGATGCGCTCGGGCGTGAACGGCGGCTCGCGAAAGCGCACGCCGGTAGCATCGAAGATCGCGTTCGCAATCGCAGCCGCGCTCGGGACCGAGGCGGATTCGCCGACGCCGAGCGGCGGCTGGTCCGGCCGCGGCAGCAACAACACGTCGATCTTGGGCACGTCAGGGAACGGGATGATCGGATAGGCGCCCCATTCACGCGCCGCGACTGCGCCGCGCTCGAACGAGACCTCCTCCATCAGCGCGCGGCTGGTGGACTGGATGACGTTGCCATGGATCTGGTGGCGCACACCGTCCGGGTTGATCATCAATCCGGAGTCCTGCCCGGCGACCACGCGCGTCACGCTGACGTCGCCGGTCGACTTGTTCACGGCAACGTCGGTGACCCAGGCCGACCACGCCGCGCCATAACCGGGAAATTTGCTGTGGACGTACAGCGCATAGGCAAAGCCGCGCCCATGCACGATCTCGCCGTCTTTCTCTTCGCGCACCGGTCGCGGCGTCCACCCCGCGCGCTCGGCGACCGCATGGACGAGATCGACGGCGCGCTGATCCCTAAGGTAACGCAGGCGATATTCGATCGGGTCGACGCCGGCTTCTGTCGCGGCCTCGTCGATATAGGATTCATGCGCAAAGGTGTTCGGCAGGGCCGAGACGCCGCGAAACCAGGACGCGCGCACGATCGGCGCCATGTCGTGTGCGACGACGCGCATGTGGTCGTAATCGTAAGGCGGGATCGCGGTCCGGTCGCCCATCTGGAGGACGTCCGCCTTCGGCGATATCCGCCCCGTCAGCAACAGCGCCAACGTCGGCGCGGCATTCGACGGATAGCGCGTGGCAAGATCGTAAGCAGCGACGCCGCCCTCCGCGTTCAGGCCGCCATTGACGTCGATGAGCTGCGCGGCGCCCTTGGGCTCCCAGGCGTGCTCCTGCTCGCGCGTCAGCTGCACGCGCACGGGCCGGCCGACAGCGCGCGAAAGCAACAGCGCGTCCGCGGTGACGTCGTCGGCGCAGTTGCGGCCATAGCAGCCCGCGGCCTCCAACCTGATGACCTCGATCTCGCTCTCGGGACGCTCGATCAGCAGCGACAGGTCTGCCCGCAGCAGGTGCGGATTTTGCGTGCCCGACCAGACGCGGATGTTGCCGTCCTGGAAGTCGGCGACCGCGCAGGACGGGCCGATCGAGGCATGCATCTGATATGGCCAGACGTAAGTGCGCTGCATCGGCTTGGCCGCACCGGCAATGGCAGCATCGACGTCGCCCTTGTCGATCAGCGTGCGCGGTGTGGACGGGTTGGCACGAAGCGCGGTCTCGACGTCGGCGAGATCGGTCAGTTCAGGCGTCGGTCGCCAGCTCACCGCAAGCTGCTCCGCCGCGCGGATCACGTTCTCCTCGCGCTCCGCGACGATTCCGACGAAATCGCCGATGCGCACGACGGCTATGATGCCGGGAATGCCGCGCACCGAGGATTCATTGACCGAAATCAGGCTGGTGCCGACAAACGGGCCGGCGTCGACGCCGGCATAGGGCGGTCGCACCACGCGGCCGTGCAGCATGCCGGGCATACGGATGTCGTGCACGAAGGTCAGCTCACCCGTGGCCTTGGCCGGCAGGTCGACGCGGGGCATCGATTGGCCGACAATGGCGTAATCGCCGACCGGCTTGACGGCGACGCCGTCGGCAAGCTCGAGACGAATGGTCTCTCCGCCGATCAACTCGCCATAGCTGACGCTGCGATTGTCGTGGCCGCGCACGAGGCCGTCTTCGATCCTGAGATCGGCTACCGGCAGCTCCAGGCGCTCGGCCGCACGTGCGATCAGGAAGTGACGCGCCTGCGCGGCGGCTTTGCGCAGGGGAACGGCGGTGATCTGGATGGTCTCGCTCGCGATCGTCGCGCCCTGGTTCGGCACCACCGCGGTGTCGCCGAGCACGACGACGACGCGGGCAAAGGACACATCCAACTCCTCGGCCACGATCTGGCCCAGCGCCGTGCGGATGCCGGTGCCGAGATCGACATGTCCGTTGTAGGCTGTGACCGAGCCGCTCGCGGTGATGCGGACGAAGGTCTCGGATGTGCACTCGTCCACAGTGCGGACGACGACGAGCGAGCCGGATTGCAGCTCAGCTCCGTTCGGATGCGGGGACGCCATCAATCACCGGCCTCGGCGAGCTGGCCAGACGCACGCATTACGGCGCGAAGGATTTCGATATGCGTGCCGCAGCGACAGAGATTGTAGCGCAGCGCCGCCAGCGCCTCCTGTTCGGTGGGCCGCGGGTTGATCGCAAGCAGCGCCTTGGTGGTCATGATCATGCCGTTGAGGCAGTAGCCGCATTGCGCGGCCTGCTCGTCGATGAAAGCCTGCTGCACCACATCCGGTTTGTCGCGGGTGCCGAGCCCCTCGAGCGTCACGATGTCGCGGCCGCCGCAGCCGCTGATCGGAATGACGCAGGAGCGCGCCGCCGCGCCATCGATCAGGACAGTGCAGGTGCCGCATTCACCGAGGCCGCAACCGTATTTCGGACCGTTGAGCGCGAGATCGTTGCGCAGCACGTAGAGCAGCGGCGTATCTCGCGCCGTAGTGATCTCGTGGATCCTGCCGTTCACGGTGATGCGGATCGGTGTCTGCGTCATCTCGTTCCCAAGTCGACTCGTTGAGCGCCGCGGCCAAAGCTTCGCGAAAATTCCAAGTCCGCTCAAAATCTACGTTGCGACGATACCGTTTGTACACAAACGTGCAAGCCGTGCATGCCGCAGTGCAGCGCGAATGCCTTCTTTGTGGACAGAGCGGATAGGCAAATGAGGTTTTATGCGGCAGGCGTATGTTTTGCGCCGCACCGCCGCTTGACAGCCATCGGGAGGGCGCGCAACATCGTTCGTGTACAAATGATAACTGCACTGTCGGCTGGCTTTGACATGGTGACTGAACCTACGAGCGCCGCCATCGACAAGATCCGCTGCGATGCGTGTCCGGTGATGTGCTACATCAAGCCGGGCGCGGCGGGCGCCTGCGACCGCTATGCCAATCACGAGGGCAAACTCGTCCGCGTCGATCCGCATGTGATCCTGGAACGCACCGTGTCGCATGGCGGCAAGCTCGTTCCGTTCAGCCGCACCGAAGATTGGGACGGCAAGATCGTCCACGAGCCTTCCACCTTTGTAACGGCGATCGGCGCGGGGACGACCTATCCCGACTACAAGCCGGCGCCGTTCATCGTCTCGGCGGAGGTCGACGGCGTCGACATGGTGACTGTCGTCACCGAGGGCATCTTCTCCTATTGCGGCATCAAGGTGAAGATCGACACCGACCGCTATCTCGGGCCGGAGACCGCGACCGTCCGCGCACAAGGCGAGGCGGTCGGTCACGTCACCACCAGCGAATACGGTTCGCAGATGCTGTCGCTCGGCGGCGTGCATCATCTGACCGGCGGCTCCAAGAAGGAAGGCCGCGTCACCTGCGACACGCTGATGGACCTCGCAAACTGCAAGGCGGTCGAACTCACCATCGACGGCGGCGCGAGCGTGGTGGTGCGGGCCGGCCAGCCGCCGATCGTCAACGGCATGAAAGAAGAGCGCATGCGCGTCGGCTGCGGCTCGGCGACGATCGGCATGTTCGCCAAGCAATGGCACGGCAAGGTCGACGAGGTCGTCGTGGTCGACGACCATATCACCGGCGTGCTCTCGGAACACCAGGCCGGCAAGCTGCTCGACATCGCCGACACCGGCATCAAGATGAAGGGGCGCCGCTCGACGCCCGGCCGCTATTTCCAGGTCGCCGATCCCGGCACGGGTTGGGGCGGCACCAATATCTCCGATCCGCTCGCAATCCTGGGACCGTTCGACCCCAAGGAAGCCAGGGCCGGCCTCTCCATGCTGATGGTCTCCACGACCGGCGAGCACTCGTCCTATTACGTGCTCGACGAGGCCTTGAAGCCGGTCGAGACCGAGATGCCGGATGACCTCAAGTTTTCGGTCGAGCGCATTCAGGAGAATTGCGAGCCGGCGCTGTGTACGGTGCTGTTCATGGCCGGTGCCGGTGGTTCCTTGCGGGCGGGCGTGACCGACAATCCGGTGCGGCTGACGCGCTCGGTCAAGGACGCCCTGACGCGCGTCACCAGCGGCGGCGCGCCTGTTTACGTCTGGCCGGGCGGCGGCATTACCTACATGGTCGACGTGACGCAGATGCCGGCGGGCGCATTCGGTTACGTGCCGACGCCCGCGCTGGTCGCGCCGATCGAATTCACGATGAAGCTGTCGGACTATGCGGCGCTCGGCGGGCACATGGATTATGTGAAACCACTGTCCGAGGTGCAGGGCGGCGACGATGTCCGCCAATTGCCCTGGCAAAACCCGATCCCGGGACCTCGGGCATGACAAGGCTCCCGCAAATCGCGTTGCTGTCTGATGGCCGGCGGCTGCATTTGCAGGATGGACCGATTGATTTGGTCGTCGAGGCGAGGGGGGCTGCCGACGCGGTGCGCGCGGCCTATGAGGCTGCGGCCGAACGGTTCACCGGACTTCTCGACGAGCTCTGCGCGGAACTGCCAGAACTGCGGACCGCTGTCGAGGAGCGGACCTCGTTGAGAGGCGTTGTGGCGCGTCGCATGCACGCCGCGGTGGCGCCCTATGCCGGTGATGGCTTCATCACGCCGATGGCCGCTGTGGCCGGCAGCGTGGCGGAGGAGGTGTTGGGCGCAATGCTGGACGCTGCGGCGCTCGATCGGGCCTATGTCAACAATGGCGGCGACATTGCGCTTCACCTCGGCGAGGACGAGCACTTCTCCGTCGGCCTGATGGATCGCCCTGACCGCGACGGCATGATGCATACGATGAGAATCGATTCGGATGACCCTGTGCGCGGCATCGCTACCAGCGGAAGGCACGGCCGCAGCTTTTCGCTCGGGATTGCCGATGCGGTGACCGTGTTGGCCGGAACGGCCTCGCAAGCCGATGCCGCCGCGACGATCATTGCGAATGCCGTTGATCTGCCGGGGCATCCCGCCATCATCCGAAAGCCAGCGAACGAACTTCAGCCCGACAGCGATCTCGGTGCGCGGCTCGTGACCCGTGGCGTCAGTGGTTTGTCACAGGATGAGATCACGACCGCACTCGAATCTGGCGCGGAATGTGCACGGCAATTATTCAATCGCGGATTGATCGAGGGTGCCGTGTTGCAGCTTTGTGGTGATATGCTTGTCATCGGGACCAAGGATATTGAACGGCAACGATCGCGTCCGCTTGTACAAGAGAACGCGGTTCATGCCTGAACAGGGAAGCGGCTTGAGGAAACAATCATGAGCGCGATCATCCGCAAGATCGTCACCGTCGTCGAAGAGACGCATATGGAGATGGGCCGCCAGGTCTCGCCGCCGACGCGGCGTGCGGCGGCAATCGCCGTGATCGAGAATCCGTTTGCCGGAAAGTATGTCGAGGATCTCTCGCCCCTGATCGCGATTGGCGAGGAGCTCGGCGAGCTGCTCTCGAAGCGCGCGGTGGCGGCGCTCGGCATCGAAGGATCCAAGGCTCAGAGCTATGGCAAGGCCGCGGCCGTCGGCGAGAACGGCGAGCTGGAGCATGCAGCTGCCATCCTTCACCCGAAAATGGGCGCGCCGGTGCGTAAAGTGCTGAGCAAGGGCGCTGCGTTGATCCCGTCGTCGAAGAAGCGCAGTGGACCTGGCACGACGCTGGATATTCCGCTGGGCCACAAGGATGCAGCCTTCGTGCGCAGTCATTTCGACGGCATGGAAGTGCAGATCAACGACGCGCCGCGCGCCAACGAGATCATGGTCGCGGTCGCCGTCACCGACAGCGGCCGTCCTTTGCCGCGCGTCGGCGGGCTGACGGCTGCGGAGATCAAGGGCGAAGACGGACTGCGTTAATCTTTTCAGAAAAGTGGAGGTTTGGATGCGAGCAAAGAACTATTTCGCCGGCGCGGCATTTGCGCTGTTGGCGAGCGGCATGGCTCATTCGGCTCTGGCGCAGGACATCAAGATCGGCGAGATCAACAGTTATTCGTTGCTTCCGGCGTTCACCGAGCCCTATCGCAAGGGCTGGCAGCTCGCGGTCGAAGAGATCAACGCAGCCGGCGGCATCAACGGCAAGAAGCTCATCGTCGTCTCCAAGGACGACGGCGGCAAGCCGGCGGATGCGCAAACCGCGGCCAACGAGCTGGTGTCGAGCGAGGGCGTGGCGATGCTGACGGGTACGTTCCTGTCGAACATCGGTCTTGCGGTCAGCGACTTCGCCAACCAGAAGAAGGTGTTCTTCCTGGCAGCCGAGCCGCTGACGGACGCCATCACCTGGTCCAAGGGCAACAAGTACACGTTCCGACTGCGCCCCTCCAATTACATGCAGGCGGCGATGCTGGTGGAGGCAGCCAGCAAGCTGCCGGCAAAGCGCTGGGCGACGATCGCGCCGAACTATGAATACGGCCAGTCCGCAGTGGCAGTGTTCAAGAAGCTGATGTCGGAGAAGCGGCCGGACATCCAGTGGGTCGATGAGCAGTGGCCGCCGCAGGGCAAGATCGACGCGGGTCCGGTGGTGCAGGCGGTTGCCGCGGCCAATCCCGAAGCGATCCTCAACGTCACTTTCGGCGCGGATCTCGTGAAGCTCGTGCGTGAAGGCAACACCCGCGGTCTGTTCAAGGGACGCGAGGTCGTCTCGTTCCTCACCGGCGAGCCCGAATATCTCGACCCGCTCAAGGAGGAGACGCCCGAGGGCTGGATCGTCACGGGCTATCCCTGGTACTCGATCAAGACGCCCGAGCACGACGCGTTCCTGAAGGCCTATCAGGCCAAGTACAACGACTATCCGCGCCTCGGCTCGATCGTCGGCTATCAGACCATCAAGTCGGCGGCGGCGATCCTGGCGAAGGCCAATTCGACCGATCCGGAGAAGCTGATCAGCGCGGCGGAGGGACTGTCGATGCCGTCGCCGCTCGGCGAGATCACCTTCCGCAAGATCGATCACCAGTCGACGCTCGGTGCCTATGTCGGCAAGACCGCGCTGAAGGACGGCAAGGGCGTGATGGTGGACTCGTCTTACAAGAAGGGCGCGGACTATCTGCCAAGTGATGCCGAAGTCGAGAAGCTGCGTCCGAAGGATTGATCTCCGCTGCCGTAGGTGGGTTAGCCGAAGGCGTAACCCACCACGGTCTGTACCCGCAGAACCAGAACAGGTGGGTTACGCTGCGCTAACCCACCCTACGAAGCTCTCTCTCCCCGCAAGCGGGGAGAGGTGATGCAACACCAACCCGGACCGCTGATGGCCTTTTACGTCGTACAGTTTCTGACCGGCCTCGCCAGTGCAGCGTCGCTGTTCCTGGTGGCGTCGGGCCTGTCGATCATCTTTGGCGTGACGCGGATCGTGAATTTCGCGCACGGCGCCTTCTACATGATCGGTGCCTATATCGCCTTCACGCTCACCGAGCGCCTATCGGGGACGTTCGGCTTCTGGGGCGGGATCGTCATCGCAGCGCTTGCCGTGGCAGTGATCGGCGTCATTGTCGAGATGGTGCTGCTCCGGCGCATCTATCACGCGCCCGAGCTGTTCCAGCTGCTTGCGACCTTCGGCCTGACCTTGATGGTCGAGGACCTCGTCGTCCTGATCTGGGGCCCGGACGATCTCGTCGGGCGCCGTGCACCCGGCTTCAAGGGGGCGATCGACTTCTTCGGCCAAAACATCCCGAGCTATGATTTGTTCCTGATCGTGCTCAGCCCGGTCGTGCTCGGCATCCTCTGGCTCTTGTTCCAGCGCACGCGCTGGGGCGTGCTGGTGCGCGCAGCGACCCAGGACCGCGACATGGTCGCAGCGCTCGGCGTCAACCAGAAATGGCTGTTCACGAGCGTGTTTGCGGTCGGTGTTTTCCTCGCCGCTCTCGGCGGTGCGCTCCAGATTCCGCGCGATGCCGTGCATCATGCGATGGATTTGCGTATCATCGTCGAGGTCTTCGTCGTCGTCGTGATCGGAGGCCTCGGCAGCATCATCGGCGCTTTCGTCGCGGCGGTGCTCGTCTCCGAGCTCAACGCCTTCGGCATCCTGATCTTTCCAAAAATCTCCATCATCCTGGTCTTCCTGGTGATGGCGGCAGTGCTGATCGTGCGGCCCTGGGGCCTGTTCGGCAGGCCCGAGGCCCCCGCGCGCAAGACGCCGGGTCTCACGGTCAATCCCTGGCGACCGCTGACGTCGAACGAGCGGCTGGCCGCGCTTGCAGCGCTCGTCATCGCAGCGACGCTGCCGCTGTTCGCCGGCAACTATGCACTGACCGTCGGGTCGGAGATCGCGATCTCCGTAATCTTCGCCGTCAGCCTGCACTTCCTGATGTCGGTCGGCGGGCTCGCCTCCTTTGGTCACGCCGCCTATTTCGGCCTCGGCGCTTACGGCGTCGCTTTCCTCGCCAAGATGGCGGGACTGCCGATGATCGTCTGCCTGTTGCTCGGGCCGCTGCTCGGCTGCATGGGCGCTGCCGTGTTCGGCTTCTTCGCGGTGCAGCTCTCCGGCGTCTATTTTGCAATGCTGACGCTCGCCTTCGCGCAGATCGTCTGGTCGATCGCGTTCCAGTGGGTGAGCGTCACCGGCGGCGACAACGGCATCCTGGGCGTCTGGCCCGCGAGCTGGGCGGCGAGCCCATCGCATTTCTATTGGTTGTCGCTCGGCGTTGCGGCGCTCGTGACGATCGCGTTGCGGGCCATGGTGTTCTCGCCGTTCGGTTATGCGCTGAGGGCGACGCGCGACTCGCTGCTGCGCAGCGAAGCGGTCGGCATCAACGCCAAGCGCATCCAGTGGACCGCCTTCGTGATCGCGGGCACGACCGCGGGCATCGGCGGCGCGCTGTTCGCCTACCTCAAGGGCAGCGTCTTCCCGGACAATCTCGGCATCTCGCTCTCGGTCGATGCGCTTGTGATGGTGCTGCTCGGCGGCGTCGAGACGGTGTCGGGCGCGGTGATCGGCGCCATCGTCTACAAGGCCTTGAACATCTGGCTGGTCAGCCAGACCGACCTGTCAAAGCTCGTGCTCGGCGGCTTCATCGTTCTGATCGTCGTCGTCTTCCCCAAGGGCATCGTCGGCATGCTGGAGATGCTGGCGCAGCGCCGCAGGAAGGCATCGCCGCCGGGCTCCCCCTTGCTTGCCAAGCCGATCGAGTCCGCCGAATGAGCGTCGCCCCCCCACTTCTCGCGGTCGAAAGCCTGACCAAATCCTACGGCGGCGTCCACGCCGTGCGCGGCGTCTCCTTCTCGTTGCGATCAGGCGAAATCCTGGCGCTGATCGGACCGAACGGCGCGGGCAAGAGCACTTGTTTCGACATGCTCAACGGCCAGAACAAGCCTGATAGCGGCCACGTCCGCCTGCTCGGCGAAGACACAACCGGCAGGAAGCCGCGCGAGATCTGGCGGATGGGCGTGGGCCGCACCTTCCAGATCACCGCGACCTTCGCGACCATGACCGTGCGCGAGAATGTGCAGGTCGCGCTGATCTCGCACGGCAAGCAATTGTACAATCTTTGGGGCTCGGCGCCGAACTTTGACCGCGGCGAAGCCGGGCGACTGCTCGAGCTGGTCGGTATGGGCGGTTACGCGGATCGCCCCTGTGGCGAGCTTGCCTATGGCGATCTCAAGCGGCTCGAGCTCGCCGTCGCGCTCGCCAATCAGCCAAAGCTGCTGCTGATGGACGAGCCGACCGCCGGCATGGCGCCGCGCGAGCGCGTCGATTTGATGCGGCTGACCGCGCAGATCGCCCGGGAAAAATCGATTGGCGTTCTCTTCACCGAGCACGACATGGACGTGGTGTTCGAGCACGCCGATCGCATCATCGTGCTCAACCGCGGCACGTTGATTGCCGAAGGCTCGCCGGCGGAGGTGCGCGGCAATCCGCAGGTGCAGGCGGTCTACCTCGGCGAGGGCCTCCTTTACGAGGCCGGGCATCGCGAGGGAGCATCGGTATGAAGCTCACGGTGCAAGATCTCAATAGTCATTACGGCCCGGCGCATATCCTGTTCGACATCGGCTTCGAGGTCGGCGAGGGGGAAGTCGTGGCGTTGCTCGGCCGCAACGGCGCCGGCAAGTCGACGACGTTCCGCTCGATCGTCGGGCTCGTCGCGCAGCGCTCGGGACGGATCATGTTCGAAGGCAAGGATGTCTCGGCGCGTCCGACACATGAGATCGTGCGGGATGGGCTTGGTTACGTGCCGGAGGAGCGGCGTATCTTCACCGACCTGACGGTGGAAGAAAATCTCGAGGTCGGCCGCCAGCCGAAGCGCCCGAACGCGCCGCACTGGACCCGCGACAAGCTGTTTTCGCTGTTCCCTAACCTCGGCGAGATGAAAAATCGCCCGGGCGGCCGCATGAGCGGCGGCGAGCAGCAGATGCTCACCATCGCCCGCACGCTTATGGGCAATCCGTCGTTGGTGCTGCTGGACGAGCCCTCGGAAGGCCTGTCGCCGAAGATCGTGGAGCAGATGGTCGATGCCATCCTGACCATGAAGAAGGAGGGCGTCAGCATCGTCGTCTCCGAGCAGAATCTGCATTTTGCGCGGCTGATCTCCGATCGCGCCTATATCATCGAGCGCGGCCGCATCTGTTTCGGCGGCACCATGGCCGAGCTCGACGCGCGTCCGGATATCCGCGACGCGCATCTGTCGTTGTGAAGGCAAAGGGCAAGGGTATCGAGCGGATGGCGAGAAGCGTCGCGGCGAAGAAAAGCGTCAAACCGGCAAAGCCGCCTTACGTGCTCGACGAGCAGGTTGGGTTCATCCTTCGCCAGGTCTGGCAGCGCCACAGCGCGATCTTCTCTCGCGAGATCGGCACCAACATTACGCCGACGCAATGGGCGGCGCTGTCGAAGCTCGCCGAGGCCGGGCCATGCTCGCAGAACCAGCTCGGGCGCCTGACGGCGATGGATGTGGCGACCATCAAGGGCGTGATCGATCGTTTGACGGCGCGCGGCCTCACCGAGACCAGCCAGGATCCCGAGGACGGACGGCGGCTTCTGGTCAGCCTGACCCGCGCGGGGCAGCAGCTGGCGGAAAAGGTCGCGCCGAATGCGCTCGCGATCACCCGGGAGACGCTGGCGCCGCTCGAAGCAAAGGAGCGCGAGATGCTGATGGCGCTGTTGAACAAGCTGCGGTGAGGCGCGACTAACCTCGGTGAAGGTCTTGTCGAGGTTTTTGATATGAGAGCGGCGGCGCGGTTTGCGATGGCTCTGAGCATGAGCGCGGTGCTGGCGGGCCAGTGTGCTCCCGCCGGGGCGGCGGAAGCCTATGAAGGCTTCTGGGCCTCGACCAAAAAGGACTGCCGCGACCAGGACAGTGCCAGCCGCATGAGCATCGAGGGCGGCAACCGTCTCTATTGGTATGAGACCCGGTGCCGCGCCAGCGAGATCACCGCCGACGGAAAGCTCAGCTGGAAAATGAAGCTCGCCTGCGAAGGCGAGGGCGAGAAGTATCGCTCCAGTCCCCGGGTTTCCATTGCCGCGGATGGCAAGCTGGTGATGGACAACAGCCCGGTCGGGCAAGGCAAGCGCCAGACCTATGTGCGTTGTGAGATCGCTAAGCGCCACTGATTGGGTGATCAGCTTTTCCCGAGGGTCCGCGCGGAGCGCGAGCCGCTTCGGCCCCCGTCACTTCGCCACCACCTCCGGCACCCTGCCGGCCGGCGGGGTGTTGCGGCTGCGCTGGGTGCGCACGATACCATCGATGATGGTCATGCCGATGCCCGGGAGGTCGCCGAGCTGGACGCTGTCCAAAATGTTCTTGCCGGCCGAGTGCTGCGCCTTGTCCATGATGACGAAGTCGGCGGAACGACCCACTTCGATCAGGCCGCAATCCAATTCGCGCATCCGCGCCGTGTTGCCGGTGGCCAGGCAAAACGCGATCTCGGCCGGCAGGTCGCCAAGCGAGGACAGCATCGACACCATGCGCAGAATGCCGAGCGGCTGCACGCCGGAGCCGGCCGGCGCGTCGGTGCCGAGGATGACGCGCTGCAGATCGCCCATCTCGCGCGCGATGCGCAACGTGAACAGCGCCGAGCGCTCATTGCCATTGTGCACGAGCTCGAGGCCGCGCTTGCAGCCCTCGCAGATGCAGCGGATCTGGTCGTCGGGAAGCGCCGTGTGGCCGCCATTGATGTGGCCAACCACATCGGTGTCGGCCTCCAGCACCACGTCCTTGTCGATCAATCCGGAGCCAGGGATCGAGGGCCCGCCGGTGTGGATCGTGCTCTGGATGCCGTATTTGCGGGCCCAGCCAACCATTTTTCGCGCCGTGGGGCCATCCTTGACGCCGCCCAGGCCCACTTCGCCGAGCAGCTTGACACCGGCTGCGGCCAGCTCCTTGAAGTCCTCCTCGACCATCTCGCATTCGATCACAGGCGCGCCGGCGTGAACCTTCACGCCGCCAGGCCGCAGATTCCAGAATGCGCGCTGTGCGAAGATGGCCATCGCCTTCAACCCGACGACGTCGCGCGGGCGGCCGGGCATATGCACCTCGCCGGCGGAAATCATCGTGGTAACGCCGCCATGCAAATTGCTGTCGATCCAGCCGATCTGGTTCTGGCGAGGCGTCCAGTCGCCCGCAACAGGGTGGACATGGCTGTCGATCAGGCCGGGCGCCACCGTGGTGCCGTTGGCCTCGACGATGGTGGTCGCGCCTTCGGTGTCGAGGTCCTTGAAGCGGCCGATCGCGGTGATCTTGCCGTTCTCGGCGACGATGGTGTCGCCGTCCAGGATCGGCTTCTCCAGCGCGCCGGACAGGATCAGGCCGATATTGCGGATCACGAGCTTCGAGGGTCCGGTGGCCTGGGGTGCGTCATGCGCCATGGAATGGGTCCTTGTCCTTAACTGCAACGCTTCCGATCTTGGGCAGCCTTGACTGCGGGATCAAGCCGGATTATTCATTAGTATACAAATGATCGTGTACAAACGACGCATAGCTGCCGCCTTGAAAACCGCCACGACGCGCCACGGAAGGGTGAGATGAGCAATTTCAATCAGGAAGCCGTTTTGAGCGTCCACCACTGGACCGACACGCTGTTCTCCTTCAAGACCACCCGCAGCCCGACCTTCCGCTTCCGCAACGGCGAATTCACCATGATCGGGCTCAAGGTCGGCGAGAAGCCGCTGCTGCGGGCCTACAGCGTCGCCAGCGCCAATTACGAGGACACGCTGGAGTTCTTCTCGATCAAGGTGCCGGACGGCCCACTCACCTCACGGCTCCAGCATCTGAAGGAAGGCGACGAGATCATCGTCAGCCGCAAAGCCACCGGCACGCTGGTGATCGACAATCTGGAGGACGGCCGCAACCTCTACCTCATCGGCACAGGTACGGGCCTTGCGCCGTTCCTGAGCGTGATTAAGGACCCCGAGACCTATGAGCGGTTCGAGAAGGTCGTGCTGCTGCACGGTTGCCGGCACGTCAAGGAGCTCGCCTATGGCGAGATGATCACCGAGACGCTGCCCAAGGACGAACTGATCGGCGAGTACATCCGCAACCAGTTGATCTACTATCCGACCGTGACGCGCGATCCCTTCCGCAATCGCGGCCGCATCACCGACCTCATCACCTCGGGCAAGCTGTTTTCCGACATCGGCCTGCCGGTACTGGAAGCCGCCCACGATCGCGTCATGATCTGCGGCAGCCCGGCTCTGGTGGCGGACACCCGCGTGCTCCTCGGCGAGCGGGGGCTTGTCGAGGGTAATCACGGCGAGCCGGCCCAATTCGTGGTCGAAAAGGCCTTCGCCGAGCGCTAGGCCCGGAACTCCCGCGCAATAAGACCGTATTTTCGCCGCCGCGCGCCCGTTGCGGCGCCGATTCGGCACGCGATACACTGTGGGAACGAATCAGCGGAGTTCCCACATGGTTGCGGACAGCGACAGCAACATCGCCTGGCACCGGGTTCAGTTGAAGAAGAACCGCGCCGAGTTGAAGGCGCTCGAGACCGCGCGCTTCACGATGGGCGAGATCGCGTCTTCGAAGCGGAACGGCCAGACCCAGAAGGCGGTCGGGGAACTCAAGCGCAAGATCGTGCAATCCGAGCGCGTGATCGCCGATCACGACAAGCGCACGCGCCGTCCGCTCACCACCGACCTGCGAAGCCTCAGCAACGGCAGCTGGAGCAATTGGGACGCCTACACCAATCAGCAGCAGCGCAAGATCGGCCCGCGTTCGCCCGGGCGGGGGTAGCGACTCTCACGCCTGCACCGATGACGGCGGAGGTTCCGCACCCCTTGCGCGGGTGGCGTCGTGCACCATCTCGGTGAGACCCCGTCAACCGCTGCGGTGAACACATGGCACCACGCCTCGATTTCACCAGCGAGGCCTTCTTTCGCGATCCGCCCAAGGCGATCGCAACGTTGCGCATGTCCGGTCCTGTGGTCGCGATCCGATTTCCTCTCGTCGGCGATGTCTGGATCACCACGACCCACGAGGCCACGGCGCAAGTCCTGAAGGACGGCACCAATTTCACGCTTCGCAAGGAGGATGGCGACGTCGCAGGTCTGCGCTGGTGGATGCCGAACTACGTCAAAACCATCGCCAACAACATGCTGACGATGGACGAGCCGGACCACACAAGGCTGCGCAGCATCGTGGACGAGGCCTTCCGCCGCCGCGCGATCGTCGCGATGGAGCCGCGTATCCGCGCCATCGCTGACGGTCTCGCCGACGAGCTATTCTCGGCAGGAAGCCCGGCCGATCTCGTCCAGCGCTATGCCCGCATCCTGCCGCTTGCGGTGATCTCCGAGCTGCTTGGGTTGCCGTTGGCCGATCGCCCTCGCTTTATCGCGTGGGCCAATACAATGTCCTCGCTCAGGAATGTCGCCAGCTTCTTCCGCCTGCTGTTCGCGTTCCGAAAGATGCGAGCCTACCTCGAACGGCAGTTGCAGATTGCGCGCGTGCGGGGCGGCGACGGCTTGATTGCGGAGCTGGTCCAGGTCGAGCGCGAGGGCGGCCAGATCACGCCCGACGAAATGGTGTCGATGGTGTTCCTGCTGCTCGCGGCGGGCTCCGAGACCACCACGCATCTCATCAGCGGTTCCGTCTACGAGCTCCTCAGAAATCCTGGCGTCCGTGACCGGCTGGCACAGGACTGGAGCCGCGTCGGGCTTGCGGTGGAGGAATTCCTGCGCTTCGTGTCGCCGGTGCAGTTCTCCAAGCCGCGCTATGTGAGGCGGGATATCGAGCTCGCGGGCGTGCGTCTCAAGAAGGGCGATCGCGTCATGGTGATGCTCGCCGCCGCGAACATGGACCCGGCGACGCATGATCGTCCCGACAGTCTCGATCTCGCGCGCAAGCCGAACCGTCACATGTCCTTCGGAACGGGCATCCATTTCTGCCTCGGTCATCAACTCGCCCGGATCGAGGCAGCGTGTGCCTTGGAAGCGCTGTTTGTGCGATGGCCGAAACTTGGCTTTGCTGTGGACGTGTCTCAGATCCACTGGCGCAAGCGACCGGGCATGCGTGCGATCGCGAACCTCCCCGTTGTGCCCGACGGCCACGCAGCAGCTGGATCGATGATGGTTCATTCCCAGCCAGTGGCCTGCTGAGACTTACACCTTGCGGAAAAATTTTCTCTGCACTCGTCGGTAGGAACGGCATGTCGTTTCTCTCGTTGTTTTTGCGACATTGGAGGCCGCGATGAGTTCCTCCGGTCGATATCGCAGATCAACAACAGGACACAGCATCATGACCGGCAAGATGCCACCTGTTCCCGCCGAGAACCAAAGCCCGAAGGGAACCGGCGACAGCAAGCAAGTGTCCTCGACTGCCCCGCACGGCCAGCAGCGTGCGCAAAATCCGGACCAGCAAGGGCAGCAGGGCAACATCAAGCAGAACACCACCAACCAAGGCTATCAGCAAGATCGCTGAGGAGGTGACATGTCGACATCCACCAAGACACTCAACAGCATCCGTCAGGGCGGACCTGGCGCATCGCATGAGAATGCGAAGGCGCCGCTCGAAGTGAAGAAGCCACCGGCGGACGACCCGCAGCGCAACCACAGCCGCGTCTCTGGCGGGGGTGGCGAGCACGATTCACACCACAGGCATGACGAGACCGGAAAAGGCGGAGGCAGGTGAGGCATGACCAATAAGCAACCCAAACTCTACGCACCGACCGAAAAGGATCTGCACGAAAATCCCATGATTGGCGGATCGAAGGGCGCAACGATGGCCGGTATCTCGCCTGACGACCTCGAGGACGCCCTGGGCGAGAACACGATCGAAGGCGATGTCGAGAACGACGTAAACGCCGCTGGCGGCATCGACAAGGACGTCGCGCGCAGCGGCGCGCGCCGAGGAGACCGATAGCTCCGGAGGACGAGCATGCAAGGCAAGAAGACCCACGAGCAACAGGTTCGCATCCTCGAGCGCAAGCCGGATGTTCCAGACGCGCGAGAGCTTGACCAAGCGATCGGCCACAATCCGGAGGACACGGCCGTCCACCGCGCGCGACCTGAGGCGCGGCAGAGTGAATTTCCGGTGAGCCGGGGCGGCCTCAACCAGGAAAGCGACCACAACAAGCACAACGATCCCGGCCAAAGCGGTCACAAGCCCCCGAAACCGACGCCGGCACAGCAGAAGCACTGAGCTTCACGGGCGATCAAAGCAAGAGGAGAAAAAGATGCCAGGTGGTCATGGCAGCAAGACGCATTTCAGATCGGGCATGCACGGCAAGGGCGACGGCACCGGCGCCATGACGGACGTGCCCAAGGACAAGATCGGCGACAACATGGTGCTGTCAAACCGCGACAAGGCGCAGCACTCGGACATTCGCGGCATGGACGGCAAGGCGATCCAGACCGACCAATATCAGGACCACTCGGCCAACCGGCTCGACGAGGAGCCGGGCACCGACGAGACCTGAGAGAGGCGTTCCTCCCGACCAACTTGCGGACCGGTGTTCAGCCGGTCCGCTTTTTTGTCGATGCAAGGTCGCGTTCCCAGCCAAACACTGAGCGGCCGTCGAGATCAGGCGAGGCCGCACGCTCCCCGGCGATGAACGCATCGACAGACGGCCCACGCGCAGTGCGCTCCAGCCGCCGCGCCTGGTCGTCGAGGCGCTTGATGGCCTGCATCTCTTCCTCGCGCCCGAGCTTTGCGTTCTGAATCGCCCCCTTCAGCACGCGAATGGTTTCGTCATAGACCTTGATTGGAACAGGGTAGGGATGCCGGTCCTTGCCGCCGTGGGCAAGCGAGAAGCGGGCGGGATCGTTGAAGCGGTAGGGCGCGCCGTGCACGATTTCGGCGACCATCGCCAGCGAACGCACCGTGCGAGCGCCAACGCCGGGCGTCAGCAGCAGCTCCGGAAAGTCGACCGGGCCGCGCTCGGCCGCCGCCGCGAGTGTGCCGTGCAGGCGGCGCGCAAACACGTCCTTCGACCGCACGTCGTGATGTGCCGGCATGATCAGGTGCGGCAGCATCGCCTGCGCGGGCTCGGGCGTAGTCCCGGTGAGCCGCTCGAATTCGGAAAGGATGCGATCCGGCCCGAGATCGCTCAGAAGCTCGAGCTGCGCGGTGCGCGAGATCTCGGCGCGATGGTCAGTGAGATTGACGATCTCGCCTTGCAGCGGCCCGTCAATCGCGCTGTGCGGCGTATCGACAAAACTCTTCAGCGCCTCGGAATGCCAGTGATAGCGGCGGGCCTGCCGCTTGTCGCCGTTCATGCCCTGCTGCACCACGGTCCATTTGGCGTCGGCGGTGACGAAGAAGCCGTGCAGGTAAAGGTCAAAGCCGTCCTGGACCGCGGCGCTGTCAACCTTCGCCACAAGGCGACTCGCACGCGTGAGCTTTGCGCCGTCGAATCCGACGCGATCGCCGAGTTGCATCAGTTCATCCGGGGTCTTGCGCGAGTGCTGGCCACGCCCGCCGCAGACGTAGATCCCGAGCTCATCCTGGAGCGGGCCTAACCCCCGCTTCAACGCGCCTATCACGGAGGTCGTGATGCCGGAGGAGTGCCAGTCCATCCCCATCACGGCCCCGAATGACTGGAACCAGAACGGATGCGAGAGACGCTGCAGGAATGCATCGCGTCCGTAGTGATGCACGATCGCCTGCGTGACGATCGCGCCCAGCGACGACATGCGGTTCGCCAGCCAGGGTGGAACCCGGCCGGTGTGAAGGGGAAGGTCGGCGCTGCCGGTCCGTCGAGTCATGATCGACCAGAAATAGCGCAGTTCGGCGATGATTGCACCAGAGGGGATGCTGTATTGCACCGATCAGGGGAGCGAACCAGGCTGCAATGCGTTGAACGGCAAGCGCGAAGCAAATGCGGGGACTTTAATGAATCGGCAGACCCTTTTGGCCGACATCGACAGGATGTTCGGGTGGATACCGTCGTGGTTCGTCGGCCTCTGCCTGGTCGCTGGCGCGATCCTGATTGCCCTGTCGATCTATCATCTCTCGGTTTGGCTGTTCAACCGCGCCTTCGGAACCCGCCTCCCGCTCATGAGCGTGTTCATCGCGCGCACGGCTGGCCCTGCTCAGCTGGCCCTCAGCCTTGCCGCCGTGGCGTTGGTGCTGCCGCTCGCGCCGCTGGACGACGCTTTCCGCACGCCGCTGACGCGCCTGTTCGTCGTCGCCTTCATCGCGCTGATCGGCTGGATCTCGATCCGGATCGTGGATATGAGCGCGGCACGGTATCTCCTGAACTTTCGCGACGTCACCGAGAATTTCGTCGCGCGCAAGCACGTCACCCAGGTCCGCGTCTTCAAGCGCGTCACCGATATCATCATCGTCATCATCACGGTGTCGACCGCGCTGATGACGTTCGACTCGGTCAGGCAATATGGTGTCAGCCTGTTCGCCTCCGCCGGTGCCGCGGGTATCATCGTTGGTCTTGCCGCCCGGCCGCTGCTGAGCAATCTGATCGCGGGCATGCAGATCGCGATCACCCAGCCGATCCGCATCGAGGATGCCGTCATCGTCGAGAACGAATGGGGCTGGGTGGAGGACATCGCCTCGACGTATGTCGTGATCCGGCTGTGGGACTGGCGCCGCATGGTGGTTCCGCTGTCCTATTTCATCGAAAAGCCATTCCAGAACTGGACCCGCGACACCGCGTCCCTGATCGGCGTGATTGCGTTCCATGTCGACTATCGTGCCGACGTGCCGCGGATCCGGCGCTGGCTGGAAGAAGCAGTGAAGGAATCCAAGCTCTGGGACGGCGAGGTGGTCAATCTCCAGGTGATCGACGCGGATGCTCGCACCATCGAGCTCCGCGCTCTCGTTAGCGCCAGGAACGCGCCGCAGTCCTGGGACCTGCGCTGCGAGATGAGAGAGAAGCTCATCGCCTTCATCCGCGACGAGATGCCGGAAGCGCTGCCGCGCGAACGCGCGATCCTGATCCCGTCGGGAGGAGGCGACGATGACGCCGATTTCGTGCGGCGTCCCGCGCCGCCGGAGAAGATGCGGGCGAGCGCACGCAATTGACCTACGTCGCCTTCGTGGCGCCGCGCAAGCCGGTCTGGCGCTGGATCGTGTCCAGCGCGCCGGTCCTCATGCGAAGCACCTCATTGCGCTCGGATGTCGGCGGCCTTCAGCACCGGCTCCCATTTGGTCGCCTCGGAATGCATGTAGACGTCGAATTCCCTCGCCGACGAACCGACCGCGGCTGCGCCGATCTTGCCGAGCGTCGACAGCACGTTCGGGTCCTGCAGCGCCGCCTTCAGATCGGTTTCGAGCTTCGCCACGATCTCCGGCGGCATTTTTGCCGGGCCAAGAACGCCCCACCAGACGGAGACGTCGTAACCAGGCACGCCCGACTCGGCGACGGTCGGAACATTGGGTAGCGCCTTGGAGCGTTCGGCCGCGGTCACCGCGAGCGCGCGCACCGGACCGCCTTCGATCTGGCTAATGGCTTCCGCAAGTGGATTGATGCTGAGCGGGATGTCGCCGGCGATCACAGCGGTCAGCGCGGGGGCGCCGCCCTTGTAGGGGATCGCGACGATCTTAGTGCCGGACATGTATTTCAACAGCTCACCGGCGAGATGCGCCGAGGTGCCGTTGCCGGACATACCGTAAGAGAGCTTGTCAGGGTCCTTCTTCGCCGCAGCGAGGAGATCGCCGAGCGTCTTGTAGGGGCTGTCCTTGGCGACGACGATCGCCAGCGGCGAGGAGGCGACTTCGGTGATCGCGGTAAAGTCCTTGAAGGTGTCGTAAGGCACGCTCGGATAGATGAACTGGTTGAGGGGATGACCGCTCGCGACCAGGATCAGCGTGTAGCCGTCGGGGGCGGCTTGCGTCAGTGCCTGCGAGGCGACGATGCCGCCGGCGCCGGGGCGGTTGTCGATCACCGGCTGCTGGCCCCAGGTTTTCGCCAATGCCTGTCCGAGCGTGCGCGCGAGCACGTCGACCGCGCCGCCGGCAGCGTAGGGCACCAGGATGTGAACCGGTTTGCTCGGATAGCTGTCGGCGGCCTGCGCGGCGCCGCCTCCCAGCAGCAGACCGGCACCCAGCATCAAGCCGCCGATCTTCTTGTTCAAACCCAGCATTTTCCAGCACTCCTTGCGAGCATTGCGTGTGGACCGTCGGTCTTTCGAACCGTCGGACGCCGCCCATGGTTCTTGTTGACGAGACCTGATCTTTTGTACGATAGTACAAATCACATGACGCGCAACCCCGCCAGCAAGGAAACGGCCCGCAAGCCGAACATGCGCGAGGCAATTCTCGCCGCGGCCGAGGAGCTGTTCGCCACCAACGGCTTCAACGCCGTGTCGGTGCGCGATATTGCACAGGCCGCCGGCGCCAATCCCGGCAGCGTCACCTATCATTTCAAGACCAAGGACGGCCTGCTGCTGGAGATCTACCGGCGCCATTGCGGGCCAATGAATTTGCGCCGTTCCGAGCTGCTCGCGGCCGCCAAGCGCGTGCGCGATCTCCAGGACCGGCTCGAAGCGGTGGTGCGGGCCTATGTCGTGCCGGCCTTCACCTCGGGCAGTGATCTTGCCGGGGGCGGGGCGCGGTTCACGCGGCTGCGCGCGGTGATGTCCGCGGAGGGCAATGAAGTCGCGCGAAAGATCATCGCACAGACTTTTGACGACACCAGCCACGCCTTCATCGATGCTGTTCACGAAAGCCTGCCGCACGTTCCGCGCACCGATATCGTCTGGCGCAGCCACTTCCTGCTTGGCGCACTCTATTATTCGCTGGTGACGCCGGATCGCGTCTCGCGCCTGTCGCGCGGCGAGGCCGACGGTAGCGATGCCGCAAGTGCCATCGAGCAATTGGTGCAGGCCACCGTGGCCGCGTTTCAGGCGCCGGCGCTGGATCAGGCGCCAGCACGGCGACGGCCGGTCGTCAGCAGCAAGACTTGAAGACACGATCTGGTCCGGCGGTTTATCCGATGGCAATGATGTACACGCCGACCATTCCGCCGCCCAACCCGAACACGCGCACGCCGAAGTTCAAGCTGCCGAAGCTGGCATGCGATGCGCATTGCCACATCTTCGGGCCCGGCGCGAAATACCCCTACGCGCCGGACCGTTCTTACACGCCGCCGGATGCGCCGCTCGCCGATTTCCGCACGCTACATGCCAAGCTCGGAGTCGGGCGAGCCGTCATCGTCAATGCCAGTGTGCACGGCACCGATAATACGGTGGCGCTCGATGCCATCGCGCAGAGCAACGGAGCCTTTCGCGCGGTTGCCAATATCGACGACACCATCACGGAGCGTGGGCTCCGCGTGCTGCATGAGGGCGGATTCCGCGGCTGCCGCTTCAATTTCGTTCGCCATCTCGGCGGCGTTCCCGACAAGCGGGTGTTCGACCGCATCGTCGCGATGGTCGCGCCGCTCGGCTGGCACATCGACCTGCATTTCGACGCGATCGACCTGCCCGAATATGCCGACACGCTGACAAGGCTGCCGCTGAGCTACACGATCGACCATATGGGGCGGGTGAAGGCGTCCGAGGGGCTCGATCAATTGCCGTTCAAGATCCTGGTTGAGCTGATGCAGCGCGACGAGAAGTGCTGGGTCAAGATCTGCGGCTCGGAGCGAGTGTCATCGGCCGGTCCGCCGTTCACCGACGCCGTGCCGTTCGCGCGAAAGATCGTCGAAACCGCGCCCGACCGAGTCATCTGGGGTACCGATTGGCCACATCCCAACGTCAAGGCGATGCCGAACGACGGCGATCTCGTCGATCTGATCCCGCTGTTCGCGCCGGAGCCGGAGTATCAGCAGAAGATCCTCGTCGATAATCCGTCGCGCCTGTTCGAGTTCGAGCAATGACGGCGCTTGCAATCGACAAGCCACGCGGCCGCGCCTGGTGGAAGGAGCTCTGGATCCAGGTGCTCGTCGCCATGGCGGCAGGCATCGCGCTTGGGATCGTCAATCCCGAGGTTGGCGCCAGGATGCAGCCGCTTGGCGACGCCTTCATCAAGGCGATCCGGATGCTGATCGCGCCGATCATCTTCTGCACGGTCGTCCATGGCATCGCGCATATGGCCGACATGGCGCGGGTGGGGCGGGTCGCCGTCAAGGCAATTGTCTATTTCGAGATCATGACTACGATCGCGCTGATCATCGGCCTCATCGCGGTGAACGTGCTCAAGCCCGGCGTCGGCATGAACATCGATCCAGCCAGCATCAATGCCAGCGCGATCGAGCCCTATGTCAAGCAGACCGGCGTGATCGGCTTCGTGCCGTTCCTGATGAACATCGTGCCTGCGACGTTCGTCGGCGCCTTTGCCGAGGGCAACATCCTCCAGGTGCTCTTCATCGCCGTACTGTGCGGATTTGCGCTGGTGCAGCTCGGCGAGCGCGCCGCGCCGCTGGTCAATCTCATCGACATCGCCGCCAAGATGGTATTCACCGTGGTCGGCTTCGTGATGTGGGCGGCCCCGATCGGCGCGTTCGGCGCCATCGCCTTCACGGTCGGCAAGTTCGGCGTCGGCTCGCTGGCCTCGCTCGGCAAGCTGCTGGGCGGCTTCTATCTCACCTGCGTGATCTTTATCATCGTGGCGCTCGGCCCGGTCGCGCGGCTGTGCGGCTTCTCGCTGCTCAAGCTGATCCGCTACATCTGGGAAGAGCTCCTAATCTGCATTGCCACGACATCGTCCGAGACGGTGCTGCCGCGCATGCTGACCAAGCTGGAGCAGGCCGGCTGCGAGCGCAGCGTCGTTGGGCTGGTGATCCCGACCGGCTATTCCTTCAATCTCGACGGCACCTGCCTCTACCTTGCCGCCGCCTCGGTGTTCCTGGCGCAGGCGACCAACACGCCGTTCGGTCTCGCCGAGCAGATCGAGCTGCTCTTGATCCTGCTCGTGACCTCCAAGGGCGCGGCGGGCATCGCGGGGGCCGCCTTCGTCGTGTTGGCGGCAACGCTGTCCGCCACTGGCAGCATTCCGGTGACGAGCGTGGCGCTCGTGCTCGGCATCCACCGCCTGATGTCGCAGGGGCTGACGCCGACCAATCTGATCGGGAACGCGGTCGCGACGATCGCGATTGCCAAATGGGAAGGCGCGCTTGATGGCGACCGCCTGAAGCGCGTGCTCGACGGCGAGGAATCCGCTGTCGCGGCTCGATGAACCGATGACATTGACGAACGAAAGAGGGGAGTTTGTCCCATGAAAACAGGTCTCGTGATCACGGCCCATCCGGGCGATTTCGTCTGGCGCGCCGGCGGCGCCATCGCGCTGCATGCGAAGAAGGGCTATCGCATGAAGATCGTCTGCTTGTCCTTCGGCGAGCGCGGCGAGAGCCAGTTCGCCTGGAAGGAGAAGGGTGCGACGCTGGAGTCGGTCAAGGCCGGCCGCAAGGATGAGGCGGAGCGCGCTGCAAAACTGCTCGGCGCCGAGATCGAGTTCTTCGATTGCGGCGACTATCCGCTGAAGCTGACGGAAGCGCATTTCGACCGCATGGTCGACATCTACCGCGAGCTCAATCCAAGCTTCGTGCTGACGCATGCGCTGGAGGATCCCTATAATTTCGACCACCCGAACGCCGCGCACTTCGCGCAGGAAACGCGCGTGGTCGCGCAGGCCATGGGCCACAAGCCGGGTGCGCAGTACAAATATTCGGCGCCTCCGGTGTTCCTGTTCGAGCCACACCAGCCCGAGCAGTGCAATTACAAGCCGGACCTGCTGCTCAAGATCGACGAGGTCTGGAAGGAGAAGTACGAGGCATTCCAGATCCTCGCCGCGCAGAAGCACCTGTGGGGCTATTACGAGCGCGTCGCGCTCAATCGCGGCATTCAGGGCAGCCGCAACACCGGCGTGCCGATGACGTATGGCGAGGCTTATCAGCGCCTGTTCCCGACGGTTGCGGAGGAGCTGGCATGAAGCCGGTCGTCGTTCGCAACATCAAGCGTGCCGATCCCGCCGGGATGGCGGAGTACGGCGTCTCGACCGTGCACGAGGCCTATGGCCGCATCGGCCTGATGAAGCCGTATCTGCGGCCGGTCTGGCCGGGCGCGGCGATCGCCGGTCCCGCCGTGACCGTGCTGGCGCAGCCGGGCGACAACTGGATGATCCATGTCGCGGTCGAGCAGTGCAGGAAGGGCGACATCCTCGTCGTCGGCTGTACCGCCGACAACACCGACGGCATGTTCGGTGAGCTGCTCGCGACCTCGCTGCAGGCGCGCGGCGTGCAGGGGCTGATCATCGATGCCGGCTGCCGCGACGTCAGGGCGCTGCACGAGATGGAGTTTCCGGTGTGGTCGCGCGCGGTCTCGGCCAAGGGGACGGTGAAGGCGACGCTCGGCGCGGTCAATGTCCCCGTGGTCTGCGCCGGCGTCAATGTTGATCCCGGCGACATCATCGTGGCCGATGACGACGGCGTCGTAGTGGTGCCGAGGCGCCATGCGGCCGAAGTCGCCGAGAAGGCGAAGAAGCGCAACGCGGACGAAGCCGGCAAACGCACGCGGCTGGCTTCGGGCGAACTGGGCCTCGACATGTACGGCATGCGTGAGGCCTTGGCGAAGGCCGGGCTCGTCTATGTCGACAATCCCGAGGATGTCTGAAGAGAAGTGGAGCGGGCCGATGGATCGTCTCAAGCTGAAGGCCGTGCTCGGCAGTCACCCCCATGTCCAGGCGGTGAGGAGCGGTGAGCTCCGCTCCGACCTCTTCGATCTCGATTTCATCGCGTACACGCCGACCAACACCGCGTTCAAGCCGATGGTGCGCGAGCAGGCCTTCGATGTCTGCGAGATGGCGATCGTCACCTATCTGATGGCGAAGGCGCATGGCAAGCCGCTCGTGCTACTGCCTGCCACCATGCTCGGTCGCTTTCAGCATTCCTACGCGCTCTATAATCCTGCGCGTGGAACGCTCGAGCCGTCCGATCTCGAAGGCAAGCGCGTCGGCATCCGCTCCTTCACGACCACCACCGGAGCCTGGATCAGGGGCATCCTCGCCAACGACTACGGCGTCAATCTCGACAAGATCCGCTGGGTCACGTTCGAGGATCCGCACGTCGCCGAATATGTCGACACCACCGAGCGCGCGCCGAAGGACAAGAAGATCTTGCAGATGCTGATCGACGGCGAGCTCGACGCCGTCCTCGGCGAGGCCTCGACCGATCCCAAGCTGAAGACGCTGTTCCCCGATCCGGCCGCGGAAGCCGCCAAGTGGTACGCCCGTCGCGGCGTCGTGCCGGTCAACCATCTCGTGGTCGTGACCGAACAGTTGGCGAAATCGCGTCCTGACGTGGTATCGGGCATTTATGATCTCCTCAAGCAAAGCAAGGCGCAGGCGGGATCGGCGGCAACGCCCGATCTTGTGCCGTTCGGGATCGACGCCAACAGGATGCCGCTGGAGCTGATCGTCGACTACGCCTTCCAGCAGGCGCTGATCCCGCGCCGCTATGCCGTCGAGGATCTGTTCGACGAGACAATGCGAGGACTGAAGTGATGGCGGGCGATCCCAAGCGATGGCAGATCGGACTGGTCGGTTACGGCGAGGTCGGCAGGATCCTGGCCGAGGATTTGCGCCAGCAGGACATTAAGGTCTCAGCCTTTGACATCAAGCTCGGTGGCGAGCAGGGCGCACCGCTGGTGGAGCATGCGGCGAAATTCGGTGTGGCGCTGGCGGCGTCTCACGCCGAGCTGACCGCCAAATCCGATTTCATCATCTCCGCGGTCACGGCGAGCCAGGCCGTGCTGGTGGCAAAGGCCTGCGCGGCCGCGATCAATCAGGGCACCTGGTTCCTGGATTTCAATTCGGCGTCTCCCGGCGCCAAGCAGTGCGCCGCCGCGCTGATCGATGGCGCCGCCGGACGCTATGTCGAAGGCGCGGTGATGACATCGGTACCGCCTTATCGCATCAAGGTGCCGCTGCTGCTCGGTGGTCCCGGTGCCAGGGAGCTTGAGCCGCTCTTGAACGCGATCGGTTTTGCGGCAAAGGTTGCGAGCGACGAGCTCGGTGTTTCCTCGGCGGTGAAGATGTGTCGCAGCATCATGATCAAGGGCCTGGAGGCCATGGTCATTGAAAGCTTCACCACCGCGCGCGCCTATGGCGTCGAGGATGCGGTACTGGCTTCGCTGGCGGAAACCTTTCCCACGATCGATTGGGAGAAGCAGGGCGCTTATTGCTTCCAGCGCGTGATCGAGCATGGCCGCCGCCGCGCCGAGGAAGTCCGGGAGGTCGCCGAGACCGTGCGTGAAGCGGGGCTGACGCCGTGGTCCGCGCAGGGCACCGCCGAGCGGCAGGCCTGGGTGGCGGACCTTGCCGATGAGGGCCTGTTCGGAACGAAAGGCACCAAGGAGTTCGCCCGCAGCGCTGATTGGCGCACTGAGGCGGATCTAATCCTGGCGAAGATCAATCGCGAGAAATAGGGTGGCTCCTGCTCAGGACTTTGGCGTGCGACAGCCGGTGAGATCGTCGCGGGTGCGTTCGATCGACGCCATCAGGTCTTCGGCCTTGTGGGCCAGCCGATCGTTCGCGACTTCGGTCCGGAATTCTGCGCGGATCGATCGAATACACTTGTCGGCGGTATCGAGCGTCAGGAGCATGCGCGTCAGGTCATCCTGTGTCCGGACGCCCGCCAGATCGAGGTCCGACAGGACGTGCCCGATGCCGTCGAGCCGCTTCAGGGCGGCCTCGCTGGGCGTTCTCGCTCGAATGGAGTGAGTGTCGATGCCGCTGAATGCGCTGAACATGTCGATGCTTCCCCGTTGAATGCAGACATCAGTGCCGGTCCTACTATGACCGGCACTGCGGGACTTGCAATGCGCGCAGCTATCGAGAATCAGCAAGAATCTACTATCCGGGAATCTACCGGATTCGGAATTGCGGAATGATCAGCGGTACCATCGAACGGAAGCTGCTCGGAAATATGCCGCCCTTCAATGCAGATATGCATCGAGAGCGGATCAGCAGCCGGGGCTGAACAGAGTGGGCCGTTGACACGCAAAAGTCTGCCGGCCGCTCTTGAAGCCCATCACGATGTCCGGCAGCTCGGCGATGGCGAAGCGGCTGTCTTGCGTGTCGAGCACGACGAGATCGGCTGGATTCCCAACCTCGATGCCGTAATCCAGTAGGTTCATCAGCCGCGCCGGCAGCTCGGTCACGAGATCAAGGCAGGTATCGAAGTCGTTGACCGAGGCATGCGCGACGTTGGCGTAGAAATTCGCCATTCGCAGCAGTGAGGCATCGCCGAACGGCGTGAAGGGATTGAGCACGTTGTTGGTCGCGATCGAGCACACCACGCCGTCGGCGGCGAGCTTGTGGGCGAGCGTCAGCCCGCGTGGCGCGTTGTGGGTCGCTTCGCGCCCCATCAAATAGAGATCGGTTGCTGGCAGCACGGTGACGGCAACGCCGGCCTTCGCCAGTTGCGCGGTGGCGGCCTTCAGCCGCTCCGGTGGCAGGGCGGAGAGTTTCGTCGCATGGCCGATTGCCACGCGCCCCCCGTAGTTGCGTCGCTCGGTCTGCCGGCAGACCTCGTCGAGGTGCCACCAGGAGGGATCGAGATCGAAATCGAGATGGAGATCGACGTCTACATCGAACGCCTCGGCGAGATCGAAGATGCGTGCGAGGTGGGCGTTCGGATCGGTGTCCGTGTAAGGACAGCCGCCGATCACCTCGCCCCCGTCGCGCAGCGCCTGGACCAGAAGCTCCTCGCTGCCGGGATCGTTGGTAAGGCCTTCCTGCGGAAAGACACAGAGCGACAGGTCGATCGCCCAGGCATAGTCACGCTTCAGCGCCTTCACCGCCTCGAAGCCGCGCAAGCCGATGCGCGGATCGATCTCGACGTGGGTTCGCATGCGCGTGGTGCCGTGGACGATGGCACGTTCGAGCACCCGGGCGCCGCGCGCGTAGACGTCCTCGACCGTGAAATCCTTCTTCATCCCGGAGACGGCGCGGATCGCTTCGGAGACGCTGCCGTGATCGTGCCCGCAGCGGCCGAGCAGGCAGGCCTTGTCGAGATGGATGTGGCTGTCGACGAAGCCGGGCAGGGCGAGGCGCCCGCCGACATCGACTTCGACAGCCTCGCAGGCGAGCGTCGGTTCGATGGCGGTGATCCGGCCGCGCGTGACGCCGATATCCATTGGGGCGGCGGCACCGCGCAACAGGGCGTTGCGAAAGATGAGGTCGAAGGCGGATTGGGCGGTCATGGCTCTTGCGGAAGGAATTTAGTGCATTCGGCCGCGTTTGGCGGCTCCAGATTGTCGGCAGTGTAGCGACGGAAATGTTCAAAATATATGCACGTATTCCCCGAGAGTGGCGTTAGTATTCCGCAAGCCCGGGAGATTGAGCCATGTCCGCTGCCGCAAGAGCCGAAGCCGGTCCGTCGTCCGACGCCGAGATCGTTGAAGCCTATCTCACAGCGTCGATGATCCCCGATCCGGACGCCGCGGCGGCCTATTTGGCGCCGGGCACGGTGATCACCTTTACCGGCGGGCGCGAGTTCGATCATCCGCGGGGCCCGACCGGGTTCAACGCCAAGCGCTACCGCTGGGTCAAGAAGAAGATGGATCGGTTCGACGTCTGCCCCGGCGACGGTGAGACCGTGGTCTATAGCGTCGGCACGCTCTACGGCGAATGGATGGACGGGACCGCGTTCGAGGGCAACCGCTACGTCGACCGCTTCGTGGTGCGGAATGGCCAGATCACCAAGATGGACGTCTGGAACGACAGCGCCGAGCGGATCCTGGTCCAGCGCGGCATCGACGAGTAACAGCCATCCTGGCGCTTGAGGCGCCTCGACTCCAGGCGGACAAAAGGCCGGTCACCATATCGCAAGCCGCGATAGCTGATAGATGCAAGCTCGTGTGGCGGCTGCTGCGCGCCTGCGCTATCAACGGTGCGATCGCTGCGCCCGGCATGGAGGCGCGAGCCTCCTCGAGGAGTTCCCGATGCGTTTACCCACTGTTGTCCTGGCCCTCACATGCCTTGCAACTGCCGCCTCCGCCGAAGACCTGTCGGGTACGCTTCAAAAGGTCAAAGAGACCAAGAAGATCACGCTGGGCTATCAAGAGGCCTCGGTCCCATTCAGCTATCTCGACGGCAACCAGAAGCCGGTTGGCTTTGCCATGGATATCTGCCTTAGAATCGTGGATGCGGTGAAGAAGCAGCTCGGCATGCCGGACATCGCCGTCGACACGCTCGCGGTGACGTCGTCGAACCGGATTCCGCTGATGGTCAACGGGACGCTCGACCTGCATTGCTCGGCGACCACCAACAATGCCGATCGCCAGAAGCAGGTCGCCTTCACCAACACGCATTTCCTCAGTGCAACGCGATTTGCGGCCAAGAAAGCCGCAAAGATCAACACTATCGACGATCTCAAGGGCAAAGCGGTGACGGCGGTGGCCGGCTCCGTCAACCTGACGCAGCTCGCCAAGGTCAACACGGAGCGAAATCTCGGCATCAATGTGATGCCGGCCAAGGACCAGGCCGAAGCCTTCCTGTTGCTGGAAACCGACCGCGCGCAGGCCTACGCGCTCGACGACGTGCAGCTCGCGGTCGCGATCGCGCGCTCGAAGGAACCACAGCTCTTCATGATCAGCGAGGAGACGTTCTCGAAGCCCGAGCCTTACGGGATCATGCTGCGGCGGGAGGACGCGCCCTTCAAGGCGCTCGCCGACCGCGCGACCGCGGAGCTATACGCGAGCCAGGAGATCGAGGTCCTCTACAAGAAGTGGCTGGAATCGCCGACGCCGCCGAGCGGGCTCAACTACAACGTCCCGATGTCGGGCGCCTTGCGCAACGCCTTCAAGAAGCCGAGCTCCAGCTTCGATCCAGATGTCTACGTAGCGAACTGAGGCGAGGGCTGTCGCCGCCAGAGGGAGTGCGCGCAAGCGGCCCGCCGAGATGTCAGCAGGCCGTCGGGAACCCGCGCCGCCCTCGGGCCCTGCCGGGTGCGGGCCAGCTTGCTCTTGCCGGCTCCGAGGAACTTGCGGTCACCTTCGCGACTCTCCAGCGCATAGGACCGCGGGTAAGCCGCCTGCAAGCCATGAAGACCGACGCCAAAGCGAAATAGCCATGCGCGCAGATGAGCCCTTCCTGGTCCGCCACGCGGACCTCATTTTCGCTTTGAAGACGTTCGCCGCGTCAATCCTGGCGCTCGTCATCGCGCTGGCAATGGATCTGCCGCGGCCCTATTGGGCGATGGCGACCGTCTACATCACTTCGCAGCCGCTGGCGGGCGCAACCAGCTCGAAGGCTTTCTTCCGCGTGATGGGCACGTTGGTCGGCGCGGTCATGACGGTGGCGCTCGTTCCGAACCTGATCGATGCACCCGAGCTGCTGTGCCTGGCAATCGCGCTCTGGGTCGGGCTCTGTCTTTACCTTTCGCTGCTCGACGGCACACCGCGCAGCTATGTCTTCATGCTGGCCGGGTATACGGTGGCGCTGATCGGCTTTCCTTCGGTGTCCGAGCCGGGTGCCATCTTCGACACCGCGGTGGCAAGGCTCGAGGAAATCTCGCTCGGCATCATCTGCGCCAGCCTGGTTTCGACCATCGTATTCCCGCGTAGCGTCGCGCCGGCTGTTGCCAATCGCATCGACAACTGGCTGGCGGACGCGCAGCGCCTGAGTCAAGTTGTCCTGCTGCGTCACGGGACCAACGAAACGCGCCGCGGCAAGCGCATCAAGCTTGCGACCGACATCGTCGAGATCGACACGCTTTCGGCCCATCTTGCCTATGACCGGCTGACCGACCGCAATGCCGTCGTCGGGTTAGGCGAAATCCGGCTCCGCATGCTGATGCTTTTGCCCGTGATCGCTTCGCTCGAGGACCGGCTGGCCGCGCTGGGGGAGGAGGCATTGCGGCGGCAGCCCGAGCTGAAGCGGCTCTTGGAAGATCTCGCGGGATGGATCACGAGCGACGTCAACGCTCGACAGCCCGCCGAGCGGATTCGTGCCATGATCGCAGGGCAGCAGGCGATCCTCGACGACAGCGCCTCCTGGGAGCGGATCATCGTCACCAGCCTGTTGTGGCGGCTGCGCGAGCTGGTCGACCTCTCGCGCGATTGCCGCGCCCTGACGGAAGCGATTGCGGAGAACCGGAACGTCTCGTCCCTCGATCTGGACTTCCATTCCGAAGCCGGTGCCGCGCCGGTGCGCCACAGGGATCGCGGCCTTGCCCTGTGGTCGGCCGCCGGCGCGGCGTCGGCCATCCTGATCTGCTGCGCTTTCTGGATCGGCACCGGCTGGCCTGACGGCGCCTCGGCGCCGATGATGGCGGCCGTCGCGTGCTCGTTCTTTGCCGCGCAGGACGAGCCTGCACGCTTCATCCGCAGCTTCGGCCTGTGGTCGCTGGTCGCCATTGTCGTCGTCGCGATCTACCTGTTCGCGCTGGTGCCCGCGATCTCCCATCTCGAGGTTCTGGTCGCCGTGCTGGCGCCGACCTTCTTGCTCTACGGCTTCCTGATCGCGCGGCCGGCGACGGCGGGTACCGGCATGGCGCTCGCGGCCAACACCGCAACGCTGCTGGCGCTGCAATCGACCTACAGCGCGGACTTCGCGGCCTACGCCAACTCCGCCGTTGCCTTCTTCGTCGGCGTCGCCATCGCCGAGCTTGTGACACGGATCGCGCGTGGGGTGGGGGCGGAGTGGATCGCAAATCGCCTGGTGCTGTCGAACTGGGAGACGCTGGCTGTTGCCGCCGAGCGGCGCGGCAAGGGCGATCGCGCTGAATTCGCAGGCCTCATGCTGCACCGGCTCGGATTGCTCGTACAGCGCATCGCCTTTCTCTCGGAGAGCGACCGGCGCGATACCGACAGCCTGGTCCAGCTCCGTATCGGAATTAACGTGATCGATCTGCGCCGTGCCCGCTATGGACTTGCGGCGTCCACCATTGCCGTCATCGACGACATGCTCGATCAGCTCGCTATCGCCTGCCGCAAATATGCGGGCGATGGGATGCCCGCCGAGCTTCTGACGAGCGTCGATCGGGCACTGGCCCGGGCGGTGAAGGATCCCAACGAAACGGCGCGCGAGGACGCCCTGGTGGGCCTCGTCGGCATCAGGCGCGGCCTGTTTCCGGATGCGCCGGCCTATCGGCCGCGTGCAGGCGAGAGTGTTGCGGCATGAGATACGTGATCGATATCTACGGTGTGCTCGTGCCAGCGCTGCTGTTGTGGATCATCATCGCCTTTGCCCTGAGTGCTCTGCTGCGCCGCTTCATGCAGCGCTTCGATCTCTATCGGCTGGTCTGGCACCGCGCGCTGTTCGATTTCGCGATCTTCGTCTGCCTTCTCGGCGTCGTCGTCTATCTCTCGGAGTATCTCGCATGAAGGGGAATTTCGCCTGGCTCGGTCGCCTCCTGCTGACTGCGATCGTCGTCGTCGCGGCGCTCGCTGTCGGCCGCGAACTCTGGGTCTATTACATGGAGCAGCCCTGGACGCGCGACGGCCGCGTGCGTGCCGACGTGGTGCAGGTCGCGCCCGATGTGTCGGGCTTCGTGACCGAAGTGCTGGTGAAGGACAATCAGAAGGTCCATCGCGGTGACGTCCTGTTCAAGATCGATCGCGAGCGTTTTGCGCTGGCGCTGCGGCAAGCCGATGCGTCGGTGGCCGGTCATCAGGCCACGCTCGATCAGGCCAATGCCGATTTGAAGCGCTACAGCGCGCTGACGACGGATGCGGTGTCACAGCAGAAGCAGGAGCAGGTTCTGGCCACCCAGCTCCAGGCCAGGGCTGCCTTTGACCAGGCCGTTGCCGACCGCGCGGTCGCCCAGCTCAATCTCGATCGCAGCGAGGTGCATGCCTCTGTGAACGGCGTGATCACCAACATGGATCTGCGTCCCGGCGCTTACGTGACGGCCGGGAAGGGCGTGATGGCACTCGTCGACATCGACACGCTGCATGTCGAAGGCTATTTCGAAGAGACGAAACTCGCGCGGATCCGAATCGGTGACAAAGTCCAAGTCCGCCTGATGGGCGAGAAGGTCACGCTTTTAGGCCATGTCGAGAGCATCGCTGCCGGCATCGAGGACCGCGACCGAGCCGAGGGCGCGAGCCTGCTCGCCAACGTCAACCCGACCTTCAGCTGGGTACGCCTCGCTCAGCGCGTGCCGGTGCGCATCGCGCTGGATCCGGTGCCTGAGAATATGTCGCTGGTCGCGGGACGCTCGGCGACGGTCGAGGTGTTGAAGTAGATGCGATTGCCATCGCCCGATTCAAGCGTTCGAATATTTCTTCAGCTCGAACCGCGCGATCTGGTTCCTGTGGACCTCGTCCGGGCCGTCGGCGAGACGTAGCAAACGCGCGGTCGCATAGGCCTGGGTCAATCCGAAATCGTTCGACGTGCCGCCGCCGCCATGGGCCTGGATCGCCCAGTCGATGATCTGGCAGGCCATGTTGGGCACGGCGACCTTGATCATCGCGATCTCGGCTTTCGCCACTTTGTTGCCGACGGTATCCATCGCGTAGGCGGCGTTGAGCGTCAGCAGCCGGGCCTGCTCGATCATGATGCGGGCTTCTGCGATGCGTTCCTGCGTCACCGTCTGCTCGGAGACCGGCTTGCCGAAGGCGACGCGGCTGCGCACCCTCCGGCACATCTTCTCCAGCGTGCGTTCGGAGAGCCCGATCAGCCGCATGCAGTGGTGGATACGCCCCGGGCCGAGGCGTCCCTGCGCGATCTCGAAGCCGCGACCCTCGCCGAGCAGCATGTTCTCCTTGGGCACGCGCACATCGGTGAAGACGACCTCGGAGGCACGGTCGGGCACACCGTAGAAGCCGAACACGGGCAGGGCACGCTTGACCTCGACGCCTGCTATGTCCATCGGCACCAGGATCATGGATTGCTGCTTGTGGCGGTCCGCATTGTCGGGATCGGTCTTGCCCATGAAGATGCAGATCTTGCAGCGCGGGTCGGTCGCGTTGGTGGTGTACCATTTGCGGCCGTTGATGACGTAATGGTCGCCCTCGCGAACGATCGAGCTTTCGATGTTGGTCGCATCGGATGAGGCGACGGCAGGCTCGGTCATGGCGAAGCAGGAGCGGATTTCGCCCGCGAGCAGCGGCTTCAGCCAGCGCTCCTTGTCCTTCTCCGTGCCATAGCGCTCCAGCACCTCCATGTTGCCGGTGTCGGGCGCCGAACAGTTGAAGACTTCGGGTGCGAGATGCGAGCGGCCCATGACCTCGCAGAGCGGGGCATACTCAAGATTGGTCAGGCCTGCACCGTGGCCGGAGTCCGGCAGGAACAGATTCCAGAGGCCTTCGGCGCGCGCCAGCGGCTTCAGCTCCTCGACGACCGGATAGACTTTCCAGGGACCCAGCTCCTCCGCCTCGCGATAAAAGCGTTCCTCGTTCGGATAGATGTGCCGGTCCATGAAACTTTCGAGCCTGCGCTTGAGCTCGACGACTTTGGGCGACATCGGGTAGAGCATCTTTGTCTCCTTGATCGATGGACAGGCCGGGCGCAATCGGCTCAGGCGACGCGATACCCTTTGAATTTCTCGCGCAACGCTGATTTGAGCACCTTGCCGGTGCCGGTCATCGGGAACTCGTCCATGAACTCGACGGCGTCGGGCATCCACCAGCTCGCGATCTTCGGGCGCATGTGCTCGAGCAGCGTCTTGCCGTCGACGGTCGCGCCCTTCTTGCGGACGACGAGGAGCAGAGGTCGTTCCTGCCATTTCTCATGATTGATCGCGACCACGGCGGCTTGCAGCACATCGGGGTGAGACAAGGCGACGTCCTCGAGCTGGATCGAGGAGATCCATTCGCCGCCGGACTTGATCACGTCCTTGGAGCGGTCGGTCAGCGTGACGTGGCCCTGGGGATCGATCACGGCCATGTCGCCGGTGATCAGCCAGCCGTCGCGGTCGAGGCCTTCGTCGAGTTTCATGTAGCCGGACGCAACCCACGGTCCTCGCGCGCGCAGATGGCCGACACTCTTGCCGTCGCGCGGCAGCTCGTTGCCGCCGTCGTCGACGATGCGCAAGGCGGTGCCGAAACAGGCGCGGCCGGACACCTGGCGGCGGTCGAACTTCTCCTTGTCGTCGAGATGCTCGGAGCCCGGCCGCAGGCCAGGCATCGAGCAGCCGAGCGCCTCGGTCATGCCCCAGGCCTGGACGTAGTCGATGTCATACTCGCGCTTGAGCTTCTCGACCATCGCGCCCGGCGGCGCCGAGCCTGACGACAATGTTGCACGAAGCGTCGAAAACCTGTTGCCGGTGCGTCCGAGCCAGTCGAGCAGGATCAGCCAGAAGCTCGGCACGCCCGCGGACAGCGTCACCTTCTCGCCTTCGAGCAGCTCGTAGAGCTTGTCGGGCTCGTAATTGCGGCCGGGCAGCACCAGCTTCGAGCCGGTATAGGGCGCGGTGAACGGCATGTTCCAGCCGTTGCCGTGGAACAGCGGCGCCATCGGCATCATCACCTCGCGCACGCCTTCCAGGTGCCCGGGCAGGAAGTCGAAATTGCAGGAGACCATGGTCTGCAGGATCGCGGCGCGGTGCGAATAGATCACGCCTTTGGGATTGCCGGTGGTGCCGGAGGTGTAGCAGATGGTGGACGCCGATTTTTCGTCGAACTCCGGCCAGGCAAAGCCGGCGTCGTTCTCGTTGTCCAGAAGCTCCTCGTAGCAATGCACGTTGGCAAGCTTGGTCTCGGGCATCCGCTCGCGCGAGCACATCACGACATAGGCTTCGATCGATGTGAGCTGCGGCGCGATCGCCTCCACGATCGGCAGCGTGGCACGGTCGATGAACAGCAGCCGGTCGTCGGCGTGATTGACGATGTAGACGAGCTGCTCGGGGAACAGTCGCGGGTTGATGGTGTGCAGCACGTAGCCCATGCCCGGCGCGGCGTAGAACATCTCGAAATGCCGGTGTGTATTCCAGGCCAGCGTGCCGACGCGGTCACCGGGCATCATGCCGAGCCTCTTGAGCGCCAACGCCATGCGCTTGATGCGCGGATGGGCGTCGGCATAGGTGTAGCGATGGATGTCGCCTTCGATCTCGCGGGCGACGACCTCGGCCTCGCCGTGATAATCGGCGGCATACTGGATCAGGCCGCTGATCAGGAGCGGCATGTCCATCATCAATCCCTGCATCGTCTCCTCCGGACCGCCATGTCGTTGCATGACGTACGCTTGTGATGTGCGTTTGAGGTTAGCGGAACGCCAGGCGACGTTCACGCCAAAAAGCGAGGGACGTGATTGCATGCGTCACTTTTTCAGGGCTAAGTGATGCGAGCTGCCGGCGAAGCAGTATCCGCCGGGGAGGAAACGGATGTCAGCGCAAAGACACAAGACCGGCGCAGCCGGCGAATCTACACTCGACATTGACGCACTCCGTGCGCGCTATCGCGACGAGCGCGATCGGCGCCTGCGCACCGAGGGCAAGGCGCAATATGTCGAGGTGACCGGCGAGTTCGGGCGCTATCTCGACGATCCCTGGGCCAATTCCGGATTCGCGCGCGAGGCTGTCAGCGAACAGACCGAGGTGCTCATCGTCGGCGGCGGCTTCGGCGGCCTTCTGTGCGGCGCACGACTGCGCGAAGCCGGCATCGATGATTTCCGCGTCGTGGAAAAGGCCGCCGATTTCGGCGGCACCTGGTACTGGAATCGCTACCCTGGCGCGGCCTGCGATACCGAGAGCTACATCTACCTGCCGTTGCTGGAAGAGACCGGCTACGTGCCCGTGCGCAAATATGCACGAGCACCCGAGATCTACGAGCATTCGCGCCGCATCGGCCGTCACTTCGATCTCTATGAGCGCGCGCTGTTTCAGACCGTCATCACGCGCATGGAATGGCAAGAGCAGGAGGCAATTTGGCTGGTCGAGACCGATCGCGGTGATTGCATCCGCGCGCGCTTCGTCATCCTTGCTGGAGGCCCGCTGAGCCGTCCGAAGCTGCCCGGCATTCCCGGTATCGAAAGCTTCAAGGGACACAGCTTCCACACCAGCCGCTGGGATTACGCCTACACCGGGGGCACGGCCGAAGGTGATCTTAGTGGTCTTGGCGACAAACGCGTCGGCATCATCGGCACCGGCGCCACCGCCGTGCAATGCGTGCCGCATCTCGGCCGCTCGGCCAAGGAGCTCTACGTTTTCCAACGTACGCCGTCGGCGATCGGCGTGCGGGACGACCGCCCGACGGATCAGAGCTGGGCGCAGCGGCTCAGGCCCGGCTGGCAGCGCGAACGCATGGACAATTTCACCGCCGTGATCTCGGGCGAACCATTCGAACAGGATCTGGTGCAGGACGGCTGGACCGGCCTGCTCGGCGAGATACTGCTGGCACCGCGCCGCCAATCCCAGCCGGTGACCTCGATCGAGGAGGCGCTCAAGGTCATCGAGCAGGCCGATTATCGCAAGATGGAGGAGATCCGAGCGCGCGTCGATGCGATCGTCAAGGACGAGGCGACGGCTTCGGCGTTGAAGCCCTGGTACAAGGCCTTCTGCAAACGGCCGTGTTTCCACGACGAATATCTCGACACCTTTAATCGCCCCAACGTGCATCTCGTCGACACCAGGGGACAGGGCGTCGATCGCATCACCGAGAATGCCGTCGTGGTCGACGGCCACGCCTACGAACTTGACTGCCTGATCTATGCCAGCGGTTTCGAAGTCGGTACCGATTACGCCCGTCGCATGGGCTTTGAGGTCTACGGCCGTGACGGCGTCAGCCTGTCCGAGCGCTGGCGCGACGGCGTCAAGACGATGCATGGCTTCTACAGCCGCGGCTTCCCGAACTGCTTCCTGATCGTCATGGTGCAGGCCGGCCAGAGCGCCAACTTCCCGCACATCATCGACGAGCAGTCGCAGCACATCGCCTACGTGATCGCCGAAGCGCGCAAGCGCAAGGCGCGAACCCTCGAGCCGACGCTGGCGGCCGAAAACGCCTGGGTCGAGGAGGTGGTCAAAGCCGCGCTCGGCCGCCAGACCTATCTCGCCGAATGCACGCCCGGCTACTACAACAATGAAGGCGTGTTCGATCCGATCGCGGCGAGAAACAGCCAGTATTGGCGCGGGCCGGTGGCATTCCTGCGGCTGCTCGACAAGTGGCGCAAGGAGGGCAATTTGGTTGGACTGGAACTGTCGTATGATCATGCCATGGAGTCGGCGCCTTCGTCCGGGTAAGCTCGGGCATCGGATCGCGCCAGAGAGAGGACATCGGACATGATTAGGGGCAGAACTGTAGCTGCGGCGGTTTTTGGGGCGATGACGCTGCTCAGCTGCCTGGCGCCCGCCGCCCACGCCGCGCAATGCGGCAGCTCGTCGGCCGGCTTCGAGGCCTGGAAGCGCGAGTTCAGCGCGGAGGCGCAGGGCAAGGGCGTTGGCCAGACCGCGCTCGCGGCCCTGGTGCAGACCAATTACGCCAGTGCCACCATCGCGGCCGACCGTGGCCAGCGCAGCTTCTCGCTAACGCTCGACCAGTTCCTCGCCAAGCGCGGCGCCACAACGATTGTGGCCAAGGGCCGCCAGCTCAAGCAGTCGCAGGCTGCCTTGTTCGCCTCGATCCAGCAGCGCTATGGCGTTCCGCCGGGCCCGTTGATCGCGATCTGGGGCATGGAAACCGGATTCGGCAGCCAGCGCGGCAACCAGAACATGCTCTCCTCGATCGCGACGCTCGCCTATGACTGCCGCCGTCCCGAATTCTTCACCGAGCAGCTCTATGCGGCGCTGAAGCTGATCGATCGCGGCACGCTGTCGGGGGCAACCCGCGGCTCGATGCACGGCGAAGTCGGCCAGACCCAGTTCATGCCCAAGAACATCCTGGCCTATGGCACCGGCAATCTCGAGGTTGCCGCCAATGCGCTGAACTCGACGGCGAATTTCCTCAAGGCCCATGGCTGGCGTGCAGGAGCCGGTTACCAGCCGGGTGAACCGAATTTCGTCGCCATCGAAGCCTGGAATGCCGCCGGCGTTTATCAGAAGGCGATCGCCCTGATGGGACGGCAGATCGACGAGGGCGGAGGAACGGCCGCCTCGCGCTGACCGGAGCCCCGTTTCGAAGGGGGTTCTAGCTTCTTGTTCTTGGCGCGTTTTCTTTGTGCGAACCGGCATCCACTTCGCTTGAACACGCTCCTGCTCAGCAAGGCGTGATGCGCCGACAAGAGAAAGTTGTTGCCATCAGGAACCGACGGCACGAGGTTTGCTTTGATCGAACAGGGCTGGGCATGAGGAGACTCAACATGGCAACCCAGATCGTGATGGACCAGACTGGCGACACGCGCCACGAGTTTGATCCTGGCAATGCCGAAGCGCTGGCGCGGGCCGAACGGCGCTTTCGGGAGCTGACCGGAGCGGGCTTCACCGCCGCGCTGCGAACCGGACCTGGCGAGGTCACCCGGATCCGATCGTTCGACCCGACCGCGCAGGAAACGCTGTTCTATCCCCGCCTAGTCGGCGGTTGATCTGAGCTGCTCATGATCGCGGCGGTCTGGCTCCGCGCGCCGGCGCGTGCGCGTCTGCATGCGCTACGCGAACTCTATCGGCGCTTCTTCGGCGAGAACACGCCGGATGCCCGCGGCCGCCGGCTCCTGGCCGAATGGCTGTCGCCGGCGCAGCGCGTCCAATTTGAGCAGTACCGGCATTTCGATGTCGTCGGCTGCGATACCGGCAAGACCTATCGCATCCATTATGGCACCGCCGCCAATGTCCATGAGATCGATGCGGCCGGAAATGCGACGATGGGGTGGTGCTTCGTCCCGTCAGGCTTTCTCGTCCCCGGCGACGTCATGCTCGCACAGAAGATCGCGCTCGAAACCGACGAGAGGGGAGCTCTCGCGCTCGCCAACAGGTTTCCGCCGGCAACACATTCGGAGCACTTCTACCGGCGGCCGTTCTAGGGCAAGGCTATCAGCCTAGAGCAAGGCTATCAGTGCAAGGCTATCAGTAATGTGTGGTGCGATAGGCATCCACCGCGTGCGCTGCAAAAACGCCGACGCTGCAAAGCGCGAGCAAGGCCGAGATCAGCTCGATCATAGCTCACCCTCCTGCGGCGGCAGGGCGACGAGGTGCTGACAGCAGGAATAATCCCAGATCAGGTCGAGGAAGAATTGCATGGTGGCCGTCCCTGTATGATTTTGACAACCAGATAACCGACCATCTGTTTCAGGCGTGTTTCGTCGCATCTGGAAACGGGTTTCTTGGGGAACCCCGGGCTGGTTTGTGCGCTGCGGAGCCGCTACATCCCGCTCTTGCTCAATCCCATTAGCCGCGAGGCGGCGCATCACATGGCGAGGCGAAATCATGGCGCAAGTCGAGTGGTTCGACGATCTCACCATTGGAATGCAGTTCAAATCCCCCGAAGTTCACGTCACCGCGGCCGACATCAAGCGGTTCGCGGCCGAGTTCGATCCGCAGCCGATGCATCTCGACCACGAAGCCGCCAAGCAGACCCTGTTCGGGGGTCTCGCTGCCTCGGGATGGCACACCGCCGCGATTGCCATGAGCCTCGCGATCCAGACCCGCCCCTTCGGCCCGCATCCGCTGATCGGCGCTGGCGTCGATGGGCTGCGCTGGACCATCCCGGTACGGCCCGATGACCGTCTGCATCTGGTCGGGGAGGTCATGAGCCTGACGCCGTCGAAGTCGAAGCCCCAGGGCATCGCATTGGTGAAATGGACGATGTTCAACCAGAACGGCGAGGAGGTTTACACCTTCACCCCGATCGCGATCGTGCCGCGGCAGGAGTAGGGCAGGGCCGGCGCCCTACGCACCCCCCGAAGCCCTTGCGGGTCACCGGCAGAGGTGGTCATCTCGGTCCGGGGAACACGCTGGAGGCTGACATGAAACGATCTCTTCTCGCCGCCGGGTTGCTGGCCGGCGCCTTGAGCGCCGTCGCTTTGACCGCAAGACCGGTGCAGGCGCAACAAGCCAAAGTCGGCGACTGGACCATCGAAAAGCGTACGCAAGACGCACATTGCAATGCGAGCCGCGGCTACAAGGACAAGGAAGACGAGAACCGGGACTACGTCATCGTCATCACCTATTCCGAGAAGGCTATCGTGATCGTGATGATCTATGACGGCTGGGAGTGGGACAAGGTTGGCGAGATCCTCCGAGCCGATGTCGGCACCGATGACGCCGATATCATGAAGAAGGCCAAGTGGGAGGTCATGGACAAGACCACCGTTCGCGGTATCTTCGAATACGATCAGTCCATGATGGACCGGCTGTCCAGGGCCAAGCGTCTCTCGCTCGATTTCGAGGACGATGACGACGACAGCATCGAGATGCAGGTGCCGCGTGCCGGTGAAGCGCTGGCAGCGCTGAAGTTTTGCGAGGAGAATCGCAAGTAGATTGCCGGAGCCGGATGCGAGGCCGGCGGGATCGGTGGCGACAGGGTTCTGCAGCGCGAACGGCGCCTGACGCATCGCACGCGTGACTCATCGCACACAGTCCGCGCGCTGTTCGCTTTAATCCTAGTCTTTGGCGAAAACGTCCAAGCCGCATCCTGCGGTTGACGTTACGCAAGGACGATGTTCGATATTCCAGCATTTCGTTGCAACGTTTTCTCGGCTTGGAATGGGGCGATTGACTGGCCCGTCTCCTGCGCCAGTGTCCGGATCGCGATCTCTCTCGCGCGTGCGAGCCATACGCGGATTGCGTCGTCCGGCCGATGACGATCCTCCACGCAAATCGATTCTCGTCCCTCGTCGGCGAGATCTACGACGCGGCGGTCGATCCCGCGCTGCGCAACGGGGTGCTAGAACAGGTTTCGCATTTCGTCGGCGGATGTGCCGTGACCATCCTGTCCAGGGACAGAGCCAGGCTCTCGATCGAGATCCATGAGCATTTTGGCAGCGAACCCCGCTTCCGCCAGCTTTATCGCGACCGATATGTGGAGCTCGACCCTCTGCTCGATCGTCATCTCACGTTCGCGGCGGAACAGACGATTGGCGTCGCCGACATCATGTCTCAGACGGATTTCCTGGCAACAAGCTTCTATCGCGAGTGGGTGGAACCGCAAGGAGCGATAGACCTTGCCACCGTTGCCCTCGAGAAGTCGGAGACGCGCACCACGATCCTGCAGGTGTTGCGCCACCGGTCGCGCGGACTCGTTGACGAGCCGATGCGAGAGCGCATGCGGCTGCTTGCTCCGCACCTCCAGCGCTCCAGGATCATGGGCCGGCAGATCAGGGCACGCTCGCATACCGTGGACGACCTTGCCGATGTCTTGGATGGGCTGAGCACGGCGATCTGCCTGCTCGACGCAGATGGCCGGGTCGTGCATGCCAACGCAGCATGCCGCGGCCTGTTCGCCGATGCCAGCCTGCTCGCGATGGTCGGCGACCGGATCGTGGCCCGAAACACCCAGACCGACAAAATATTCCGCGCTCTGTGCGAAATCGATTCAGGCAGCGAAACTCGTTCCGCTGCCCGCCGCCAGATCGAGCTTGCGACGTCGGTTGATGGGGAGCACTATCTGCTCCACGCTTTTCCCGTGAAGCGCGATCGCATTCCATCGCGAGATGCTGCAGCCACGGTGCTCTTCGTGCAGAAGGCCTCGGCAGCGACATGGCTCGCAGCCGATGCGATCGCTGCGGCCTTCAGGCTGACCCCGTCCGAACTGCGCGTATTGATGGCCATTATCGAGATTGGCGGCGTTCCCGACATCGCTGCAAAGCTCGGCATCGCCGAAACGACGGTGAAGACGCATCTCGGCCGCCTGTTCGAGAAGACCGGCGCCGGCAGGCAGGCCGACCTGGTCAAGATCGCCACCGGTTTTGCCGTTCCATTCGCGCGTCGAACGAACGGCAGTGGCGAGGCCGTGTGATCCATTTCACATGGTTCGCCGTTATGTGCGGCAATCTCAATCCATTGTGATGAGCCTAGCTCCCGTGTCCTCCGAATGCAGGACGCGAGTCATTTGATACTTTCGTATATCGCGATCCAGAAAAGTGAAGAGCAGCAAGCGCCGCGAAGAGATGCCACGACGGCGTCAAACGCGAGTGTGAGGAAACGACAGCGCACGGCCGGACCTGCTCGTCGGTTGGAGGATTGCAGTGAGCCAATTTGATTTTTCCGTTATCAATGTTTCAACGAACGAAATTCCCGAAAACGAGCGTATCCCGCTGCTTCGCGATTTCTACTGTCGCGGGGTGTTGAAGGCGGAGGTCGAGGTGAGGGAAGGAAAGCCGTTCGCGGCGAGCTTCACCTCCCACGTCTTGCCGGAAGCCCAATTGCTGATGGGAGGATTGTGCGGAGCGCGGGTCATTCGCACCAAGCACCTGGTTGCCGACGGCGACGACAGTCTGGCCCTGATCGTGAATCGATCTGGCGTGCTTGGGATATCCGAGCGGGGACACGATCTGAGCCTTCGTGCGGGAGAGGCCGTTCTGACCAGCGCGGAGGACGTCACGACGTTCGAGCGATTGTCACTGGGTAGCTGCTTCTCGCTCCGTGTGCCGAGACGCGTGCTGGCGCCGATGATCGTGGATGTCGATGACGCCGTGATGCGCGTGATGCCGGAGAGCTCGACGGGACTTCGGTTGCTGGTCGATTACGCGGTGACGCTGGTGCGGGAGAAGGCATTCGCGATGCCCAATTTGCGCAAGCTCGGGGTCGGGCATCTGCACGATCTTCTGGCAATCGTCCTCGGTGCCACCAACGAGCCGCGGGAGCTGGCCGGGCGGCGCGGCGTCAAGGCGGCGCGGCTGCAGAAGGCCAAAGTCTCCATCGCCAACAATTGCTGGCGGCAGGATCTCTCCGTTGCCACGGTCGCCCAGGAGCTCGGCGTGACGCCGCGTTATCTCCAGCGTCTGTTCGAGGCCGATGGCAAGACGTTCTCGTCCTTCCTGATCGAACAACGCGTCAAGCGTGCGCATCGCATGTTGCGCGAACCCGGATACGCCGAGCGGACGGTCAGCTCGATCGCCTACGATGTCGGTTTCGGCGATCTCTCCTATTTCAACCGCTGCTTCCGGCGGACTTATGGCGCCACGCCCAGTGACGTCAGGAGCCGCGAGATGTCGTGACCGCGCACGATTGAATGTCAGGTCAAATGCCGATTGGAGACGGCACGGGCGTGCGCCGCCCGCAGTTGGAGTGTTGTGTTGCATGCGCCGTTTTTTCTTTGATCTTATGCTCGGCAATATCGTGAAGATCGATCCGGGTGGCATGGTGTTCGAATGCCCCGAAGCGACATTCGTGGTGGCCAACGAGATGGCAAGCCACCTGTTCGTCTGGCGCGACGATTTGCGCGGCCGCGATGCCTGCATCCGGGTTAGAGACACCGACGGGCGCGAGATCTATCGCGCCGCGGTCTGGTCGGAGAATGTGGAGAAGGTCGGCTGGGACGAGGCGTGAGCGTCCCGGTGCGAGTATCGCGACTCGGCATCAGTAGCGCCCGAAACGGATATCCGTTCGTTCCGGCCCGGGCTCCATCCGCCCGGCCGGCGCCTCATCCGATCGGAGGATGCCGCGTGCTGAGGTTGTGGTATGCTTGGTGATGTCGATCACCCAGGCCATTTATAGCCATGCACGGACCACGGAAACTGCCCGAATTGGTCGAGGCCATCTACGATGCCGGGCTCGATCCCTCGCTGTGGAATAACGTCGTCACCGGCATCCGCGACTTCGTCGGCGGCCAGGCCTGCGGGCTGTTTTCCAAGGACTCGATCAGCAAATTCGGCGTGACGCACTATTATTGCGGGGCGGACCCGCACTACATCCGGCTCTATTCCGAGACGCATTCGAAGTTCGATCCGCTGACGGTCCTGCCGCCGCATGGCCAGATCGTCAGCATCCCCGATCTCGTCAATTTCGATGAATATCGGCGAGGACGCTTTTACCAGGAATGGATGCGGCCGCAGGGTTGCAGCGATGCGGCCAACGTCGTGCTCGAGAATTCGAATCCGAACTGCCCGGTGATGATGACGGTGCTGTCGGGCCGCCGGATGGTGGATCCCGTGATGAAGCACCGCCTCTCGCTGGTCGTCCCGCACGCCAGCCGCGCGTTGCTGATCAACCGCGCCATGACGTCGCAACTGTCGCTGGCGACGGCGTTGGCGGAGGTCCTGGACAATCTTGCCTGTGGCATCTTCCTGCTCGATGGTTTCTGCCGGGTGGTGCACGCGAATTCTGCGGGGCACGATTTGCTTGCGGCCGACGATCTGGTTCGGTCCGTTGCGGGGCAATTGGTGACCAGCAGTGCGGAGGCCAATCAGACGCTGCGGGAAGCGTTCGCGACCCGCAATGAAATTACCCTGCCTGCCACAAAGGGGTATGCGTTTTCGCTGCTTTCGCCTTCGGGCGAGCGCTACGTCGCGCACATCCTGCCGCTGTCGTCCGTCCTACGGGACCGCAGCGAGCGGGTGGTCGATGCCGTCGGTGCGCTGCTGCTGCGCAAGGTATCGCCCGGCGGACAGTCCTACGGCGAATTGATCGCGCGGACATTCGACCTTACACCGGCCGAGCTGCGCGTGTTCCTGTCGATCGTCGAGGTAGGCGGCGTCCCGGAGACGGCGGTCGCGCTCGGTATCGCGGAAACGACGGCGAAGACGCATCTGCATCGCGTGTTCGCCAAGACGGGCGTTTCGCGTCAGGCTGATCTTGTCAAGCTTGCTGCAGGATTCTCCAATCCGCTCGTCAACTAGACCGTTGATTCTGCCATCACGATTGAACCTTTCGCTCCCGCGCAAGACTCACGGAAGCCGCCAGGCATGAAGAACATGTCGCCATCTCCATGTGTCACCATTGGCTCTTCCGATGCCCCGACCTCCAAAGCCGTCCGAGTTGATCGAGACTATCTATGACGCGGGTCTCCACCCGGAGTTGTGGAGCGAGGTCGTTGTCAAGCTCAATGCCTTCATCGGCAGCCAGGCCTGTGGTCTGATTTCGAAGGACCCGGTCAGCAAATCAGGCGCGACGCATTATTACTGCGGGGTCGATCCGCACTACATTCAGCTCTATGCGGAGACCTACTCCTGGTACGACCCACTTGCTCGGCTTCCGCGCTATGGCGAGGTGCGCAACATTCCCGATCTCGTGGATTTCGACGAATATCGCCGCGGCCGCTTCTACCAGGAATGGCTGCGCCCCCAGGGCTGCGTCGACGTCGCCAATGTGGTGCTGGAGCAGTCGAAGTCGCCCTGTCCGATGCTGATGACGGTGATTCCGGGCAGGGGGATGCTCGACGCCGAGCAACGGGCGCGGATGCAGTTCCTGGTTCCGCATGCGAGCCGGGCGTTGCTGATCAACCGGGCGATCGAACGGAAGCAGCAGCGCGCGGTCGCGCTCGCCGACGTCGTGGACCAGTTGAATGCGGGTGTCATCCTGCTCGATTCGACCTGTCATATCGTCCACAGCAATTCGGCCGCGGAGACAATCCTGGCCGTCGATGATGTCCTGCGGTCTGTCTCGGGCCGGTTGGTGGCAAGCTCCTCCACCGTAAGTTCGGCGTTGCGCGATATTTTCCGCGACACAAGCGAAGTCGCTTTGGCGGCATCTTCGGGTCGGAAAATTCCGCTGACGTCGCGTGACGGTTCCTACTACGTCGCGCAAATCATCGCGCTGCCATCATTGCTGCGCGAGGGGACGGCCGAGCGCAGTTCGGCCGTAGGAGCCTTGTTCATCTGGAAAGCGGAACTCGACGGCCGCTCGTGTGCCGGTCTCATTGATCGCACCTTCGAACTCACCCCTGCGGAACTGAGGGTCTTGCAGTCGATCGTCGATGTCGGCGGCGTGCCGGAGACCGCGGTTGCGCTCGGCATCGCGGAGACGACGGTGAAGACGCATTTGCATCGGGTGTTCGCCAAGACCGGCGTTTCTCGTCAAGCCGATCTCGTCAAGCTGGCAGCTGGATTCTCCAATCCGCTCGTGCACTGAGACGCGTTCAAAAACGCAGGCGAGTCGCTGCAGCTCGCAATAGGTTCAATCAGAAACATCATTAGAAAGTTATCGCGCGTCGTTCGATCGAATGACGCGATTTTCCGCGCTCTATTCTACTGAACATCACACGGTCTGTTGTTCGACGTATCGGGCATTTGTGTGAAGCAATTCACTGCAGACGGAAGTGGATCCCGTCAACCTCTCGAGCAGGTTGAGAGGAGATTGTCATGCGAACGGCGTCACCAGTTCTGACAGGCAGGTTCCGCGATATCGTCGCCCGCATAGGCGCGGTACTCCGCGCGCAGCGGGAAATCGACGCGCAGCGCGTGTTGCAACGCTATCGCCATCTGCTGGAGCAGCCGCACGAAACATTGCGTTTGAATGAAATCATTCCGGTCAGCAACGAAGAGGATATTGCAGAAAATGCCCACGGATCTGATGGGTGCGAGCGCGCCGCCGGACACTCCAAATTCGAACGTGCGTAACGTCAACGTCGTCGCGATCGCGCTGACCGCGGCGCTCGTCACGCTCCAACTGGTCGGCCTCGCGATGGTGGAGCGATCTCACGCTTACGCGATGCATCCGTCGGCCCCACTCGAGCCGGCCGCTTGCACGGAGAGCGCCGAGGTCCCTGTCTCGCAAATTACCTACGATTGACCGGAGGGCGGATTGTGCCTGATGTCACGACTCTGATGCTGCTCAGCGTTGCCGTGTTCGCCGGTGCCTTCGTCTCCGGGCTCTCGGGATTTGCCTTCTCGGCGGTTGCGGGCGCCATCCTGCTCCGAATGTTTCAGCCGCTCGAAGCCGTGCCGTTGATGATGGCGTGCAGCATCGGCGTGCAGGCCACCAATCTGTGGGCGCTTCGACGCAATATCCGCTGGGAAGGCAGCCTGCTGCTGATCGTCGGTGGCTTGATCGGCGTTCCCATTGCGGTATCGCTGCTCCAGAGCACCGATACGCATCTGCTCCGGCGCGGCTTCGGCATCATCGTTGCACTCTATGCGGCCTACATGTTGCTGCGGCCGACGTTGGTGACGGCCGGCGAGGCGGTCGGGCGGCATTGGGTTGCCTTGATCGGGTTCGGGGGAGGGCTGGTCGGCGGGCTGACCGCGATGCCCGGCGCGATCCCGACGATCTGGTGCGACATGCGCGGCATGCCCAAGAGCGAGCAGCGCGGCCTGGTGCAGCCGTTCATCGCCGCGATGCAGCTGTTCGCGATCGCGCTGCTGGTCGGACATCAGGATCTGTCGTCAAAAGTCTTCGTCGATCTCGCGGTCAGCCTGCCGGCGCTGTTCGCAGGCTCCGCGCTCGGCGTGATCGCCTTCCACAGGGTCAACGAGACGGTCTTTCGCAAGACCGTGCTCGTTCTGTTGTTGCTGTCGGGGATTTCCCTGATCTAGTGCCCGACGGGTTGCACCGGCGCTGCGCTGGTATCGCTGCCGTGATGCGTCAGCGGCTTCATGCCGGTGACGGTCCGCAGCAGCACATAAAACACCGGCGTCAGGAACAGGCCGAACACGGTGACGCCGATCATGCCGGAGAACACGGCGACGCCCATGGCGCGCCGCATCTCCGAGCCTGCGCCGGTGGACAACACCAGCGGCAAGACGCCCATGATGAATGCCATCGACGTCATCAGGATCGGGCGCAACCGCAGCCGGCTCGCCTCGATCGCCGCCCGGATCGGCGTGCGGCCTGCGAACTCGAGCTCGCGCGCGAATTCGACGATCAGGATCGCGTTCTTGGCCGAGAGTCCCACCAGCACGATCAAGCCGATCTGGGTGAAGACGTTGTTGTCGCCCTTGGAGATCCAGACGCCGAACATCGCAGCCAACAGGCCCATCGGCACGATCATGAGGATCGAGAGCGGCAAGGTCAGGCTTTCATAGAGTGCGGCCAGCACCAGGAACACCAGCAGGATCGCCAGCGGGAACACCCAGAGGCCGGAATTGCCGGCGATGAACTCCTGATAGGTCAGGTCGGTCCATTCGAAGGCGAAGCCGGGCGGCAATGTCTCCGCCGCAATCCGCGTCGCTACCTCCTGTGCCTGGCCGGAGGAAAAGCCGGGCGCAGCCGCCGCGTTGATGTCGGAGGACAGGAAGCCGTTGTAGCGGATCGCGCGCTCGGGGCCCGCGCTCTGGCGGATCGTGAGCAACGCCGACAGCGGCACCATGTCGCCGGAGGACGAGCGCACCTTCAACTGCCTGATGTCGTCGGCACGCGCGCGGAACGGCGCGTCGGCCTGCACGTAAACGGAATAGGTGCGACCAAACTTGTTGAAGTCGTTGACGTAGTAGGAACCGAGATAGATCTGGAGCGTGTTGAACACCTCCGTCACGGGGACGCCGAGCTGGAGCGCCTTGGTGCGGTCGATGTCGGCAAAGAGCTGGGGCACGTTGACCTGGAAGCTCGAGAACACGCCCGCGATCTCCGGTGCCTTCTGCATCGCCGCCATGAACGCATTCGTCGCCTGGTTCAGCGCCTCATAGCCGAGGCCGGCGCGATCCTCGATCTGCAGCTTGAAGCCGCCGATGGTGCCGAGACCGTTGACCGGCGGCGGCGGGAACATGGCGATGAAGGCCTCCTGAATCCCCGCGTATTTCTTGTTGAGGTCGGCCGCGATTGCATTGCCGCTCAGCGCGGGGCCCTTGCGCTCGTCGAACGGCTTCAGCGTTGAGAACACGATGCCGGCGTTGGAGGAGTTGGTGAAGCCCGAGATCGACAGGCCCGGGAATGCAACCGAGCTCTCGACACCGGGCTGGGTCAGCGCGATGTCGCTCATCTTGCGGATGACGTCTTCGGTGCGGTCCAGCGTTGCGCCATCAGGCAGTCGTGAGAACCCGACCAGATACTGCTTGTCCTGACCCGGCACGAAGCCGCTCGGGACCTGCTGGAACAGGAAGGCGGTGAGGCCGACCAGGAGCACATAGAGGCCCATGACGGCCGCCTTGCCCGAGATCACCTTGGTGACGGTGCCGCTGTAATTCTCCGACGAGCGTGTGAACACCTTGTTGAAGCCGCGGAAGAACCAGCCGAGGCCCTTTTCCATGATGATGGTCAGCCGGTCTTTCGGCTCGTTGTGTCCCTTGAGCAGCAGGGCCGACAACGCCGGCGACAGCGTCAGCGAGTTGACGGCCGAGATCACGGTCGAAATTGCGATCGTCAGCGCGAACTGCTTGTAGAATTGCCCGGTGAGGCCGGAGATGAAGGCGAGCGGCACGAACACGGCGATCAGAACCATGGCGATCGCGATGATCGGCCCCGACACCTCGCGCATCGCCTGGTAGGTCGCATCGCGCGGCGATAGCCCGCCCTCGATGTTGCGCTCGACGTTCTCGACCACGACGATGGCGTCGTCGACCACGATGCCGATCGCAAGCACCAGGCCGAACAGGCTGAGCGCGTTGATGGAGAAGCCGAAGACGTGCATCACCGCGAAGGTGCCGACGATCGACACGGGCACCGCCAGCAGCGGAATGATCGAGGCGCGCCAGGTCTGGAGGAACAGGATCACCACCAGCACCACCAGCGCGATCGCCTCCAGCAGCGTGTGGATCACGGCCTCGATCGACGAGCGGACGAATTGGGTCGGGTCGTAGACGATCTGGTAGGACACGCCTTCCGGCATGTTCTTCTTGATCTCGGCCATGGTGGCGCGAACGTGGTCGGAAATCTCGAGCGCGTTGGAGCCGGGCGCCTGGAAGATCGGGATCGCAACCGCCTGCTTGTTGTCGAGCAGCGAACGCAGGCCGTATTGCGAGGCGCCGAGCTCGATACGTGCGACGTCGCGCAGCCGCACCACCTCGCCACGTGTGCCGGTCTTGACTACGATGTCGCCGAACTGCTCCTCGTTCGCAAGCCGTCCCTCGGCGTTGACGGACAGTTGCAGGTCGATGCCCTTGACGTTCGGCGAGGAGCCGACCACGCCGGCGGCGGCCTCGACGTTCTGCGCCTGGATCGACTTGACGATGTCGCTTGCGGTGAGGCCGTGCTCGGCTGCCTTCTGCGGATCGACCCACACCCGCATCGAATAGTCGCCGGCGCCATAGAGTTGAACGTCGCCGACGCCGTCGATCCGCGCCAGCCGGTCCTTGACGTTGAGCACGGCGTAGTTGCGCAAATACGTCATGTCGTAGCGATTGTTCGGCGACAGCAGATGCACGACCATGGTGAGGTCGGGCGAGGACTTCTTGGTGATGATGCCGAGCTGCCGCACCACGGCGGGCAGGCGCGGCTCGGCCTGCTGCACGCGGTTCTGCACCAGCTGCGTCGCCTTGTCAGGATCGGTGCCGAGCCGGAACGTCACCGTCAGCGTCATCGCGCCGTCGGTGGTCGCCTGGCTCGACATGTAGAGCATGTTCTCGACGCCGTTGATCTGCTCCTCGATCGGCGTCGCCACCGTTTCCGCGATCACCTTCGGATTGGCGCCGGGATAGGTCGCGCGCACCACCACCGAGGGCGGCACGACGTCGGGATATTCCGAGATCGGCATTGCGAACAGCGAGATCAGGCCCGCGAGAAAGATCAGGACTGACAGCACGCCGGCGAAAATCGGACGATCGATGAAGAATTTCGAGAGATTCATGGCCTTGCCCCTGCGCGAGAGATGACTCTCCCGTCATTCCGGGGCGCGGACAAAGCCGCGAACCCGGAATCCAGATGTCTAGGTAGTTCAACGATTTCGACATTCCGGTTCGCGCTGCCCGCGCGCTCCGGCATGGCGGAGACGCTAACGCTGCACGACGTCCTGATTGCTGTGGTTGGATGCCTGCTGCGGCCCGCGCGCGCCCATTGCCGCGATCTCCGTCTTGAGCAGGGCACCCGGGCGCACGCGCTGGAGGCCGTTGACGATGATGCGGTCGCCGGTCTTCAGCCCGGCCGTCACGATACGCAACCCGTCCACCGAGCCGCCGAGCGTGATCGACCGGTAGACCGCGCGGCTATCGTCGCCGACCGCCATTACGAACTTCTTGTCCTGATCGGTGCCGATCGCGCGCTCGTCGATCATGACCAGCGATTGCTGCTTGGGTTGGCCCATGCGCACGCGGGCGAACTGACCGGGGATGAGACGCCCGTCCTCGTTGTCGAACACCGCGCGGACACGGATGGTGCCGCTTTGGCCGTTGACCTGGTTGTCGATGAGCTGGATGTGCCCCTTCGCCGAGAGACCGCCGGAGGTCGCCATCGCGACCGGGATCTGGTCGAGATTGCCGCGCTTGCCGGAGTCCTCGGAAATCGAGTTCAACGCCCGCACCACCAGCTCTTCATCCGCATCGAATGACGCATAGATCGGATTGACCGAGACCAGCGAGGTCAGCACCGGAGAGGCGGTGCCGGCGGCGACGAGATTGCCGACGGTGATTTCGATCTTGCCGACGCGGCCGTCCACGGGCGCACGTACCTCGGTGTAATCGAGATTGAGTTTTGCGGTCTGGAGCGTCGCCTCGGCCGCCTTCACGTTGGCGATGGCCTCGCGGTTGGCGTTGTCGCGCTGATCGTAGTCGCGCCGCGTGACCACCGCGTTGCCTACCAGTTGCGCGCCGCGCTCGAGCTCATTCTGCGTGAACACGACGCGCGCTTTCGCAGCTTCGAGTTGGGCCGCGGCCTTGTCGACCTCGGCCGCGTAGGGCGCCGGGTCGATCTTGAACAGGACGTCGCCTGCCTTCACCAGCGCACCTTCGGTGAAGTTGGTCGACAGGATCGCACCGGCCACGCGCGCGCGAAGCTCGACGCGTTGGATGGCCTCGAGCCGGCCGGAGAAATCGTCCCACAGCACCGTCTGCTTTGGTTCGATCAGCGCGACAGTGACGGGGACGGCTTGCTCGGCCGCGGCGGTCGCGGTCGCCTGCGCGGCACGAAAGTAATGGCCGGTCGCGATCGAGCCGGCTACGACGAGAGCGCCCATGATGGCGACGCCGCCGAGAAGGCGGCGGACACGGCCAGGGCGAGAGGTATTTTGGGAGGGGGGCATTTGCGCGCTCCAGATATGTAGTGTTCACTACAGATGTGGAGCTGGATACCGCAGCGCAAGATAATTATGTACCGTCCGCTAAGAAAATTGTAGCCCCTTACCGCAAGAGTTGGCAAGTGGAAGAGAAAATAAAGCGAGAACAAAGAGATAGGATCGGGCGTTAGGCTCAGGGACGACGCCGATTTCGAGGAGAACAGGCAGATGGGCATGGGACGCCCCCGCGAATTCGACGCCGAAACGGCGTTGGACCAGGCGATGGAAGTGTTTTGGCGCCATGGCTACGAGGGTGCCACGATCGCTCAGTTGACCGAGGCCATGGGGATAAATCCGCCCAGCCTCTATGCCTGTTTCGGCAACAAGGAAGGGCTGCTGAAGGCCGCACTCGACCGCTATACCAAACTGCGCAACGTCTGGATGGACGAGGTGGTGGCGGCACCTACCGCCCGCGACGTCGCCGAGCGGATGCTGATGGGCATCGCCGACAAGCAAACTGATCCGGCCAACCCGCCGGGCTGCCTGCTCGTGCAGGGCGGCATTGCGTGCGGCACCGGATCAGAGAGCGTCCCTTTTGAACTCGCCGCCCGCCGCGCCGAAAACGAGGACCAGCTTCGCGACCGTTTCATCCGCGCCAAGACCGAAGGCGATCTCAAGCCGGGCTCGGATCCCGCAGCACTTGCGCGCTATGTCTCGGCCGTCTCGGTCGGCATGGGCGTGATGGCGTCGTCAGGCTCCGATCGCGAAGCGCTGCAGCAGGTCGCGAGCGTCGCCGTGCAGGCGGTCGAGGCGCAGTCGACTGAAAGAACCTGACGACCGTTGCCGCCTTCCTCTATCATCTCACCGATTGCGTGGCAGCCAACGACGGCGGCGGGACGAAGCCGCCGAACGCGCGTTCGATCAATCCGGCGAGCGCAATCGTGGTGCGATCCTCGAGATAAGGCCCGATGATCTGGACGCCGATCGGCAGGCCCGATGACGTGTGCTCGATCGGAACGGCCGTTGCAGGCAATCCGCAGGTCGAAGCGGGGTCTGCCCAGATGAAGCACGCATCGGCATAGGGATAGAGCTGTCCATCGATATCCAGTTGCCGCGCGTCGAACGGCTCGGACTGGTCCTGTGGAAACGCCGGCACGGCGGCGGCGGGGTAAATCACTGCGTCGAAATCTCGGAACAGCTCCTGCCACCGTTGTTGCAGCCGCAAACGCGCCGCATCGGTCGCCAGCCATTCACGATGGACCATCGCCCAGCCCCGCGCGCGCTCGGCCTGCAGGCTGCGGTCCTCGGGCGAGAGTGCCGCGGCAACGCCTTGCGCCTCCGCGAGGGCGGCCGGTGTCAGGCGCGGGCTGCGCGCGGCGTTGAGCAGCTTCATGTAAAGCCGCGCGGACTCGGCGAGATCGGGCAGCGATGCGCTCGAGCGCGCAACCCGCGCGCCTGATCGTTCGAGCCGTTCGGCCAATCGCCCGATGGCGGAACGCACGGCGTCGCCTGTCGGCATCAACGGATGCGTATCGATCACGAGGATCCTGAAATCCCTGAGCTGGTCGTGTCGGGGGGCCGGCAACGCAAGACGATAGCCGATCCTGTCGCGCGTCTCGTCGGGGCCGGCGATCACGTCGAGGGCGAGCGCAAGATCCGAGGCGGTGCGCGTCATCGGCCCGACGACGGCCAGATCGCCCTGGCCAGGCACGGGCGGCGCCGGCGGCAGGCTGTATCCGCGCAGCGGGACCAAGCCGAGGCTCGGCTTGTGTCCGAACACACCGCAGAAATGCGCGGGCACCCGGATCGAGCCGCCGATGTCCGAGCCGATCGAGAGCGGTCCGAATCCCGCAGCCAGCGCCGCACCCGATCCGCCTGAGGAGCCGCCGGGCGACCGGCCGAGATCCCATGGATTGCTCGTCGTCCCGTAGATCTCATTGTAGCTCTGAAAATCCCGCAGACCGATCGGGATGTTGGTCTTGCCGATGATGACAGCGCCCGCTGCCTTCAAGCGCGAGACGACAAGGGCGTCCTCCGCCGGCTGGAAATCCCTGAAATGCGGAAAGCCCCATGTCGTCGGCAGGCCGGCGACGTTGAACGGTTCTTTCAACGTCACGGGGATGCCGAGCAATGGCTGCTGCTCGCCGCGGCCAAGCGCGGCATCGGCGGCGCGTGCGGCGTCTCTTGCGCGATCGAAATCGCGAACGACGACGGCATTGATCCGCCCGTCCAGCGCCTCGATGCGCGCGATCGTATGCTCGATCAACTCCGACGCAGAAACCTTGCGCGCGTGCAGGGCGCTCAGCAGTGTGCTGATCGAACCGTAGTCCCAGTCAGTGGGCATCTGCGGCAGTCCCCGTTGCATCACGATCTCCATTGTCTCGCCTCGCCGTGTCGAGGTCGTTCGGCTGCAAGCCGCGAGTCGATTCATGTATCGAACATGCGGCGGGGAAAGGTGCGGTCGGCCATGCCATCCGAACCGCTCACGGCGTCGGCGCGACTTGCGGATTCAAAATCTGGGATCATGCAATTCTGCGCCTGTTTTGCCCGACGAGTCAAACCGTCTTTGCGGGCAGGATACCCGCCACGCGGTGCGAAATTCTTCAATGATTTGTACTGTGCATGGGGTTGTTTTCGCGTTTTTTTTCGAGCGTCCTGCGGGGACCGGCGCTTGCTGCGGATCGATGGGCTCTGTACGCGCTGCTGCTCGCGTGGCATTGGGGGCGGTGAAGTCTGGATACTGACGAGCATGTTCGCCCTGACATTCCTTGGGACCTCGGCAAGCGTTCCGTCGACGGAGCGCAACCATCCGGCTCTCCTCGTGGAGGCTGCGGGCAAGCGGGTCCTCATCGATTGCGGCGAGGGTACGCAGCGCCAGTTGCTGCGCGGCGGTGCGGGGTTTCGGCGGCTTGACCGCATTCTGCTGACGCATGCCCATCTCGATCACGTGCTCGGCATCCCCGGTCTCTTCTCGACGCTGGGGTTGCGCCAGCAATCGGACGTGATGACCGTCCATGGAGGGCAGGGGACACTCGACATCGTCATCCGCATGCTTGCCGGCCTGTGGGGCACAGGCAGGGCGCCGATCCCTGTGGAGTTCGCGCCGCTGATTGAAGGACAAGTTATCGACGCCGGTGACTTCACCATCGACTGCTTTCCGGTCCGCCACCGGGACACCGACAGCTTTGGTTTTTCCTTCCGGAGCCCCGCACGTCGCCATCTGGAGCGGGAGCGACTCGCTGAGCTCGGTGTTCCCGATGGGCCGATGCGCGGAGAACTGGCGGCGGGACGACCGGTCGTGATCGCCGGCCGTACGATCAATCCGGAAGACGTTCTGGGGCCGCCGAGCGGCGGCAGGAAGCTCGTGGTAATCGGCGACACCGAAACTACCGACGGGCTATCCAAACATGTCGTCGACGCCGATCTGCTGGTGGTCGAGGCGACCTTCCTCGATCGCGACGCTGCGACCGCACGGGACTATGGCCACCTCACCGCCCGCGAGGCGGCTTCATTTGCCGCAGCGAACAACGTCGGGCAACTCGTGCTGAATCACATGTCGGGGCGTTATCGGGACGAAGAAATTCTGGCCGAGGCGATAGGGATTTTTCCAAACACGCGGGTCGCCGCCGACTTCGATCACATCGTGATTTGAACGCCGCCCTCAGTTCGTCAATCCCGACTTGATCGCGAGGTCCTGCACCTCGCGCGTCGCCTGCATCAGCCTTGGCAGCGCCTGGTCGCGGAAGGTCTGCATGTCCATGCGCATCGCATCGACAGTGACGCTCAATCCCCCGATCACGAGACCCCGGGCATCGAAGATCGGCGTTGCCAGCGTGCGCAGCCCATAGGCGTTCTCGCCGTCGGAGACGGCATGGCCCTTCTTCTTCACCTGATCGAGCCGGGCGAGCAGGGCATCGAGATCGGTCAACGTTCGCTCCGACAATTTGACGCGAGGGCGCGCTTCCAGTCGCTCGATCTGCTCGTCCCGCGCCAGATGCGCCAGCATGGCATGACCGAGCGCGGCGCTGTAGGCGGGAATGCGCGTGCCCGGCCGGCGATCCATCTTGTGGCGGTCGAGGCCCGCGCCGATGCGCGCGAGATAGATCACGTCGCCGCCGTCGAGGATCCCGAGCGAGGCCGCATCGCCGACATCAGGCACGAGATCGCGCAGTAGCGGCTCGACGATCGGCCGCAACGATCCGTGCGACAGCACGGTGTAGCCAAGGTCGAGACAGGCAACCCCGAGGCGGAACCGGCGGCTTTGCGGAACCGCCTGGACATAGCCGAGCTCGACCAGGGTCTGGATCAGCCGGAACGCCGTCCCGCGATCGAGATCGGCGCGTGCGGCAATCTCACTCAGGGTCAACTCGAAGGCCTCGCTGGTGAAGCCTTTGAGCACAGCGAAGGCCTTGCCGACGGAAGCGACATAATTCTTGGGATTCTTCGGGATCGTTGCCGGTGCGCGCTTCGTGGCCTTCTTTTCGATCTTGGCCATGCTGTAATGTCTCGCCATGACATGTCGCCCTTGACGTGGCGGCAAGCTGATTTTACGACAGGCCAAGCTAATAACAAATGTTCGCATTCCGAACAACATCGATTGACGATCGGAGGAAGTTTGTCGACATCATCGCTGCACCCTCATGGGGTGTTCTCCGCCGCGCTGACGCCGCTCGACGCCGAGTTCGCCCCCGATCATGCGCGCTTCGTCGCGCATTGCCGCCATCTTCTGGACGAAGGCTGCGACGGCATCGCGTTACTGGGCACGACAGGCGAGGCGAACTCTTTTTCGGCGGCCGAGCGCATCGCACTGCTCGAGGCCGTTGTCGCCGCCGGTATCACACCGCAGCGGCTGCTGCCCGGCACGGGCGTTGCCGCGCTCAGTGAGACCATTGCGCTGACGCGCCACGCGCTCTCGGTCGGCGTCGATACCGTCGTGATGTTGCCGCCGTTCTACTACAAGGGCGTCACCGACGACGGCATCTTCGCCTCCTACAGCGAAGTCGTGCAGCGCATCGGCGATGCCAGGCTCAACGTCGTGCTCTATCACATCCCGCAGATGTCGGCGCAGCCGATCTCGCATGCCCTGATCGAGCGGCTGCGCGCGGCTTATCCGTCCACCTTCACCGGCATCAAGGATTCCTCCGGCGACTTCGCCAACATGACCGCGATGGTCGAGCGCTTCCCGGGCTTTTCGGTCCTGGTCGGGGCCGATCCGCTGCTGTTGCCGCTGCTGCGCAAGGGTGGCGCCGGTTGCATCACCGCGACTTCCAATCTCGTCGCGCGCGATCTTGCCTATGTCTACAAGCATTTCCGCGACAGCGACGACGACGCGGCACTCAAGGCTGCGCAGGCGCGCATCGTGAAAGCGCGCGAATTGGTGTCGCGTTTCCCGCAGATGGCTTCCCTGAAGGCGCTGGTGGCCGAGCGCACCGGCCACGCCGGATGGCAGCGCCTGCGGCCGCCGCTGGAATCCTTGCCGCCGGAGCAGGGCAAAGAGCTGCTCGCGAACGCGACGGCAATCGCTGCCTAGCGCGGCACGCGACGAGGCCATCCGATGTCCGATCCTTTCCGTGATGCGTTGACCGGGCTTGCTGCCATCGTCGGCGACAAGCACGTCATCGCGTCCGGGCCCGACCAGGAACCGTACGTCGTGGACTGGCGCGGGCGTTATCACGGTCGCGCCGCCGCCGTGGTGAAGCCCGGCTCGACCGCGGAGGTCGCCTCCGTCGTCGAGTACTGTGCGGCAAGGCAGCTCGCGATCGTACCGCAAGGTGGCAACACCGGGATGTGCGGCGCCGCGACCCCGGATGATCGTGCGGGCAATGTCGTGATCCGGCTCGGCCGGATGCGGGCCGTGCGCGACGTCAGCCCGCTTGCCAACACCATCACGGTCGAGGCCGGATGCATTCTCGCCGAGGTGCAGAATGCAGCCCGGAACGTCGATCGCTATTTCCCCCTGAGCCTGGGTGCCGAGGGCTCCTGCCAGATCGGCGGCAATATCTCGACCAATGCGGGCGGCACGGCTGTGCTACGCTACGGGCCGACGCGCGATCTCGTGCTCGGGCTGGAGGTCGTGCTGCCCGACGGGAGAATCTTCAACGGCCTGCGTGCGCTTCGCAAGGACAACACAGGTTACGCGCTCAAGCAGCTCTTCATCGGTGCAGAGGGGACGCTCGGCATTGTCACCGCTGCCGTGTTGAAATTGTTTTCGCCGCCGCGCAGCTCGGCGCTGGCGCTGCTCAAATTGCAGGGCGTCGAGCAGGCGCTGGAGATCATGCAGCGCCTGCGCGGTGCCGTCGGCGACCGGCTCGGCAGTCTCGAGATCATGTCGCGATCACAGGTCGAAGCGATATCGGAGACCGTGCCGCATGTCACGATCCCGTTCGAGCTGACGACGCCGTGGTATCTGATCGTCGAGCTGACCGACACGCTCGCGGGCGTCGACCTCGATGAGCCGCTCGGCACGGTGCTGGTGGATGCGATGGAGGCGGGGCTCGCCGAGGACGCCATCCTGGCGTCCAACCTGGCGCAGGCGAAGGCAATCTGGGCCGTCAGGCACAGCGTGTCCGAAGGCAACAAGCGCAGCGGCTATGTCGTGTCGCACGACAGCGTGGTGCCGCTGGAGCGTCAGGCCGCCTTCGTCACCAATGTCGAGGCCCGGATCAACGCCGCCGTGCCGCATGCGCGCGTCGTGATGCACGGCCATATCGGCGACGGCAACATCCATGTGATCGCCCTGATCGACCGCGCGCATTGCCGGGATCCGGACGCCACGGCCGCGCTTGTCGCGCAAATCAACGAGATCGTTGATGACGAGACCGCGGCGCAGGGCGGGGCGATCAGTGCCGAACATGGCATCGGGACCACCAATCGCAGCCGGCTCGCCCGCGTCGCCAATCCCCTCGATATCGAGCTGATGCGGGATATCAAGCAATTGCTCGATCCCAAGGGCCTGATGAACCCGGGCAAGATCTTCAATGTCGGAGGCGCGCGAGGATGACGAGCGTTCGCCTGCTTGCCGATGATCTCACCGGTGCGCTCGACACCGCCGCGGAGTTTGTCGGGCTGTGCGGACCGTTCAACGTCACCTGGCCGGAAGTGTCTGCGTCGCAGGTATCCGGAAGCCTCGCGATCGACAGCAGCAGCCGCGAGCGGTCGAAGGCGGAGAGCACCGAGATCGTCGGACGGCTGGCGCCGCGGCTTCAGGGTGGGACGATCGCCTACAAGAAGGTCGACAGCCTGCTGCGTGGCTCATGGGCCGCTGAGCTCGGGGCCTGCCTGCGCAGCGGCCATTGGGCGTCGTGCGTTGTCGCACCGGCCTTCGACTATCAGGGGCGCCGCACCGTGGGCGGACAGCAATTTGCGCGTACGGTGCACGGCGACTGGCATCGTGTCGGAGAGAATCTCCTGACCCAGTTGCAGGTGGAGGGCATCGAGGCACGGCAGGGCGGGGCCGATACGCTCTCGCGGGGCGGCGTTCAGGTCTTCGACGCCGAGAGCGATATCGAGCTCGATCGGGTGGTCGAGATGGGACGGCGCATGCCGGGGCACGTGCTCTGGTGCGGAAGCGGCGGACTGGCCGGTGCGCTCGCCCGCAGTCATCGCGCCGACGCGCCGGACCAGGTGAAGCTGCCGGTGCTGGGGCTGTTCGGCTCCGACCAGGTTGCCACCGCTTCCCAACTTGCAGCATGCGGTGAGGCAACCATCACGCTTGCGGAAGCCGAGGGCGCGCCGCGCGTCCAGCGCAAACTGGCGGCCGACGGCGTTGCGCTCGTCAGGTTCTCCCTCGCCGACGGTCTGACCCGTGCCGATGCGGCGCGACGGATCGCGCGCGAGATGACGGCGGTGATTGCGACGCTTGAGCGGCCGGGCACGCTGATCGTTGCCGGCGGAGAGACTTTGAAGGCCGCATGCGTTGCCCTCGGCGCGCATGCGCTGCAGGTGACAGGACGTATCGTGCCGGGATTGCCGCGCTCGATCTTGCAGGGCGGCCGCTGGGCCGGCGTCGATGTGATCTCGAAATCCGGCGCGTTCGGCCCCAGCGAGCTGTGGCGCGATCTGCTCCGGACCAATCATTTGCTCAACATGGAGAGTCCGACATGACCTCTCGCCATCTTGCCATCACTATGGGCGATCCGGCCGGAATCGGACCGGAGATCATCGTCAAGGCCTGCGTCGGCCTGAAGGACCGGATCGCGACGGGCGATCTGCGTCTGTTGATCATCGGCAGCGGCGCGGCGCTCAATGGGGCGAAAGCCGCGCTCGGTGTGGGCATTGCGATCCCGGAGGTTACGCCCGACGATCGCGAGTGGCCAAACTTGTGCTTCCTGCAGGCCGACGTCGAAGGCGACCCGATCAAGCCCGGCGTGCTCTCGGCCGATGGCGGCCGTTTTGCCTACAAGGCGATCGAGCAGGGCGTCCGCCTGACGCAGGCGGGACGGACCGCGGCCATCGTCACGGCACCGCTCAACAAGGAAGCGCTCAACAAGGCTGGTTATCATTTCCCCGGTCATACCGAGATGCTGGCGCATCTCACCGGTGTGCGCGGCTCGGTGATGCTGCTAGCCCATGGCAACATGCGCGTCAGCCATGTCTCGACCCACGTGGCGCTCGAGGACGTGCCGAAGCGTCTGACGCCGGAGCGCCTGCGCATGGTCATCGACCTCACCAACGATGCGCTGCTCAGGCTCGGCATCGCCAAGCCGAAGATCGCCATCGCCGCGCTCAATCCGCACGCCGGCGAGGGCGGCCTGTTCGGCCGGCAGGACATCGACGTGTCCGCGCCGACGATTGCGAAAGCGGTCGCCGACGGCCTCGATGTCGTCGGTCCCGTGCCCGGCGACACTGTCTTCGTCAAGCTGCGGGCCGGCCAGTACGATGCCGTGGTGGCGATGTATCACGACCAGGGGCACATCCCCGTCAAACTGCTCGGCTTCCAGATCGATCCTGCGACCGGGCGCTGGCAGGAGCTCTCCGGCGTCAACATCACGCTGGGCCTGCCGATCATCCGCACCTCCGTCGATCACGGCACTGCCTTTGATATCGCCGGCAAGGGCATCGCCAACGAGCACAGCCTGATCGAGGCCATCGACTATGCCGAACGGCTGGCCGCTGGCGCCTCCGCATCCAAATCATGAGATCGAGCGCGAGGATGACCAACGCTTTCACACCCATCGAAATCCTTCGTCCGACCGTCCTAGAGTTCGGCTGCGGCACGATCGCCGCAGCGGCGCGCTTCGCCGAGCGCATCGGCGCCAAACGACCGCTCGTGATTTCCGACCCCTTCAATGCGCGCCGTGTCGACACGCTGGCGCTGCCGGGTGCAGTGAAGGTGTTCGGCGAGGTCAAGCCCGAGCCGGACCTGCCCAATCTTGACAAGGCCGTGGCGATGGCGCGCGACCTCAAACCCGATCTCGTCATCGGCTTCGGTGGCGGCAGTGCGATGGATCTCGCCAAGCTGGTCGCGGTGCTGTGTACCTCCGAAGTGGCCTTTGCCGATATCGTCGGTCCCGAGAAGGTGGCCGGCCGCAGCGTGGCGCTGATGCAGATTCCGACGACGTCAGGCACCGGCAGCGAGGCCGGCACCCGCGCGCTCGTCACCGATCCCGTCAGCAAGAACAAGCAGGCGGTGCAGAGCCGCTTCATGCTGGCGGATATCGCCATCGTCGATCCGGACCTGACGATGACAGTGCCGAAGGAGGTCACTGCCGCCACCGGGGTCGATGCTCTGGCGCATTGCGTCGAGGCCTATACCAGCCGCAAGGCGCATCCGGCGATCGACCTCTACGCGCTCGAAGGCGCCCGGCTGGTCGGCCAATATCTCAAGCGCGCGGTCGCCGACGGCGGCGATCGCGAGGCGCGCGCCGGTCTGGCGCTGGCCTCGCTGTACGGCGGCTATTGCCTCGGACCGGTGAACACGACCGCCGGCCATGCGGTGGCCTATCCGCTCGGCACACGCCATCATGTGGCGCACGGGCTCGCCTGCGCAGTGATCTTCCCGCATACGCTGGCGTTCAACATGCCGGCAGCCGAGGCGAAGACGGTGGCGGTGCTGGCGGCACTCGGACTGCCGGCGCAGGGCGATGCGAAGGTTGCATTCGAGGCGACTTATGGGTTCTGCAGGAATCTCGGAATCGAGATGCGGCTGTCCGCACTCGGTGTGCCCCGGGACGATCTCGGCGTGATGGCTGGCGAGGCGCACGCAATTCGGCGCCTGCTCGACAACAATCCGCGCGACCTCGGCCGGGATGCGATCCTGAGCATGTACGAGGTCGCGTTCTAGCCCTCTCCGCGCACGCGCGCGGCGGCCAATCAACAACAGGAAATGCAGAGGAAACTTCGATGAGATCGATATGGCTTGTTCTTGCCTCGGTCGTGCTGCTGGCGACGTCGCCGGCGAAGGCCCAGGACGGCTATCCGTCCAAGCAGGTGACGGTGATCGTTCCCTTCGCCGCCGGCGGCACCGCGGACATTTTCGCCCGTATGGTCTCGAACCATCTGCAACTGAAGTTCGGCAAGCCGTTCGTGGTCGAGAATGTCGGCGGCGCCGGTTCGATCCTCGGCGTGACGCGGCTGGCGAAGTCGGCGCCTGACGGCATCACGCTCGGGCTTGCCAGCACGTCCGCGCTCGCCATCAACCCCACTCTCTACGGACCGAAGCTCAGTTACCAACCTGACAAGGATCTGGCGCCGATTGCCCAGATCAGCGTGGTGCCCAACGTTCTCGTCGTCAACCCCGACAAGATCAAGGCGCGCACCGTGCCGGAGTTGATCGCCTATCTCAAGGCGAACCCGGACAAGGTCTCGTTCGGCTCGGCCGGCGTCGGCACGTCGCAGCATCTTGCCGGCGAGTTGTTTCAGCAGATGACCGGCACCCAGATGGTGCATGTGCCCTACAAGGGCTCGAGCCAGATGCTGACGGATCTGCTCAGTGGCCAGATCGATCTGGCCTTCGACAACGTGCCGCTGCTGCTGCCGCAGGTGAAGACCGGCCAGCTCGCGATGCTTGCGACCGCAACGCCCAAGCGCGCCGCCTTCGATCCGGAAACGCCCGCGGTCGCCGAATTCCTGCCCGGCTTCGAGGCCGTCGCCTGGCATGGCTTCTTCGTTCCCGCCGCGACGCCGAAGCCGATCGTCGAAAAGCTCTCGGCCGAGATCCGCGCCTTCATGCAGCAGCCGGAGACGGTGCAGAAGATGGCCGAGCTCGGCGCAACCGCGGCTGCGGTGGATTCCGAACCGTTCGCGGCCTACATCGCCGCGGAAACGGCGCGCTGGAAGAAGGTGATCGAAGCCGCGAACATCAAGCTGGAGTAGCTGACCGCGGGATCTCCGGGGGAGGCACGCAGCCCATCCACTGCAGCGCTTGCCAGCCCACGGCCGAGCGGGTAGAACGCTGCCACGCCTGAGCCGTGATTTGCGCTGAATGCGCTTCCGGCCCCAGCCGGGCTATTCAATAAGCCATTGAATTTGTTCGGCTATTCCGTTGGGGAATGGTGTAACGGTAGCACAACAGACTCTGACTCTGTTTGTCTAGGTTCGAATCCTAGTTCCCCAGCCAATTCCGGCGCCTTTCTGTTTCGCCCGCTGCGCCGTGTCGGCGTTACCTCGAATTTCTGCGCGCCGGATTCTTTCCTTTTTTCGCTGCTGATTTCTTTTTCTTCGCTACGGCCTTCTTCGTCTTGGCCAGGGTGAAGGGGCGGGCGGCCATGAAGGCCGGATTGCTGGCGCCCACCAGCGACAGTTTGGGTGACTGATCCGGCGGCATCTTGGCGCCGATGGCGGTGTGGAAGCGCCGGTAAGATCCCTTGAATGTCCCGCCGTTCCAGACCGCCTTCAGCGTTCCCGTGAACAGGCCGTTGAATGTGCCGTCCTGCGAGAGCTGGTTGTCCTGGCAGCCGGAGATCAGCAGCACCGACGCCTTGACGTTGGAGAAGGCCTCGGAAAGATCGCGCCGCTTCAGGATCGGATCATAGGTCTTCCTGTTGGCCTGATAGATGCGCAGCGCCATCTCGTCCGGCATCGCACGATAGATGGTGCCGGGGACGGTGCGTGCCCTAGCCTGATAGTGCAGGGCTTTGCTCACGCTGCCGCTATGACAGCTATCCGAGAGCAGCAGAATGCGCACGCCGGCTGCAAATGCGCCCCATGAGGAATACAGCTCGTCATCGACCAACTCGCCGTCGTAGAGGCACCAAGTCTCGTCCTTGCCGTCAGGCTCGTCGCCGTTGAGGTCTGGCAACTGACCGCCGTGGCCCGAATAGGTCAGGAAGAACATGTCGCCGGATTTGAGGGACTTGGCCGCGTGCGCGATGCCGCCCAGGACGGCCGCGCGTGTCGCCTTGCGGGTGACGAGCCTGGTCGGCGCGAAGCCGCTTGTGTGGGCGAGATCCGCCATGTCGTTGGCGTCGGCTTCGCAGGCGTTGAGAGGGCCGCTCCAGCCTTCGTAATGCTGCGGATCGACCGCGTTCAATCCGATGTGCAGGGACATGCCTGTTGCCATGATTACTTCTCCAAAGCCTGATCGCGAGTGCTTTGCTATCTCTTCTTTCTCGTCGCCTTCTTTGTCGCCGGCGCCTGCTTGCGCCCCGTCTTACGCGGCCGCCTGGACGGTGTTTTCGCAGCAGGCCTGGCGGACGCCGCGCCTTGCGATTTGCCCCACGGCACAGGAGCCGCACAGCGAACCTTGGCGCCGACCAGATTCGGCGTCTGGCTGTATCGCATCCGCCTCAGTTTCTCCGTGACCAGCTCGTTGAGCGTCTTGAACGAGGGATTTTCGCCCTTGGCCCTCAGCTCGCGCAGAGTGCTGGCCATGGAGTAGGTGTAGATGCCATAAGACGTCACGCCATCCCGGTATTCATAGGAGAGCTGCTGCTCCTGACAGGCCTCGAGCAGGATCGGCATGTACGGCCCGAGATGGTCGAGCTCCTTGCGCGTCTTGTCGTAATCCTTGTCCGGCTTGGTTCGCAGCATCATCGCGCGCCCCAGCCGTTGTGTTGCCCCGTTCTGCCCGAGGAAGTCGGCTCCATTCTTTCTGTCCTTCAAGCTCCTGTTCAGCGGCGTGAAGTCGCGCGGCACCCACATTCGCTCGGCGGCATCCCATTTCAGCGCACGGTGGCGGATGTCGTCCGGCGGGCTCAAACCTCGGACACGAGGACCGCCATCGCGCGTCATCCCGCCCGAGTGGCAGCAATCGAACATCGCCACGAAATAGCTGTCATAGGGCAGTTGCGAATACAGCTCGGCGAACTGGCGGTCCAGAATGGCGTGGGCCGGGGACCAGTCGAAATCATAGGGAACGAGACATTCGTCGACGTGATCAGGCTCGCCCTGGATGTTGTAGCGGGGAATTTGGGCGCCGTGCCCCGAATAGAACAGCATGCGCTCGTCACCGCCACGAACGCCGTCGAGCAACCAATGCAACCGGTCCATGATCCCTTGCGTCGTCGCGCGATCGTTGAGAACGATGCGAATATCTTCCGGCTCGAAACCGCTCTCCTGGAGCACCGAGCTCATCAGGAACACATCGTTGACGCAGCCTTCGAGCCTGCTGGCCGGTTCCGGATAGTCGTTGATGCCGATCAGCAGCGCGCGGCGGCCGGGTTTGACAGCAAGGCTCGCCATCTCGCGCGCAGCGCTCACGATCGCGCGCGAGGCAGGCGCCGGAGCGCCCTCATGCCAGACCGTCGCAACTGTGCTGGTGTGCGACAGGTACCATGTCGCATCGTGATTGAGCGCGTCGTTGGGAACGTCGAAGGACACGATGACCTGCTGATAATTATCCGCACGAATGTCGAGCGGATAGGTCAGCACGTGATCGCCGGGGTTATAGAGGTGGTACCATTTTCGGCAGGTTAGGGGCTGAATGCGGCCGGCAAAGACGTCGCGCACCGCCGGGTTGCCGATTTGCGAGCCGAAGCTGACGAAGATCGCGTCCTTGATCGCGTCGCCGTCGTGCAGGAAGGTGTCGTAGCAGATCAGCGAGCCGAGGCTGTGCGCCAGGACCATGTCGTAGGTCTTGCCGTCGATCTTGTCGAGAATGAGCCGGCGGAGGTCCTTGCGGAGCTGTTCGTCGGTTGACCACTGGGCGATCATGCCTGCGGTCCATTTGATGACGGCAGGGATGTCGCCGATGCCACGTGCGCCAGTCAGGAGGTCGCCGATGCCGTGAACGACCGCGCTCGCCAGCAGCTTGGCCGCAGCCGCGGCGTAGGTGAGGGAATTGAGCGGGGCCTTCTCGAACAGATCGTCGTAGCGAACGAAATCAATCTCGAGCTGGACTCCCTGGTCGACCTGCCCGACGGCACGCGTGATGACTTCGGACCAGGACTTCTGAAACCCGGCATCGATCTCCGCGTGACCGACGCCATGGACGCAAAGCAACGACAGGCGGGTGCTCATGAAAGCGGCCTCCTTAAATACAACCTGAAATAGCGACTGTGCGGATGCAAACGTCAGGGATGATGTCACGGAGCCGCGACGGGCGAATGTGAAGTAGCGCACGAATTGCTCGCGACAGTTTGCCTCACCTTGTGGGTGCCACGACGAGTCGGGCCGCCGCGCGCTGGATCGTCCTCCGGACACACAACCCAAGGAGATCCGTGATGCCGTATGTCGATGGTTTCGTGCTGGCCGTGCCGAAGGACAACATCGAGGCCTACAAGGCGCTGGCGGCAACGGCCTGCGCGATCTGGATGGAGCACGGTGCGCTCGATTATGTCGAATGCATTGGCGATGACGTGCCCTATGGCGAACTGACCTCGTTTCCGCGCGCGGTGATGGCGAAGGAGGACGAGATCGTGGTGTTCTCATGGATCGTCTATCGCGACCGGGAGACTCGCGACGCCGTCAACAAGAAAGTGATGGCGGACCCGCGGCTGAAGTTGGAGGGCATGCCGTTCGACGGCAAGCGCATGATCTATGGCGGCTTCACGACGCTGCTGAGGGCGAGCGACCCCGTGAAGTGAGGGCGCTGACCAGCCCCACACATCAGTGCTTGCCCATGCAGCAGCATCGTGGCTAGCCGTTTCACTTGCCACCTACAGCCTTTACGTCAAGGACGGCGATCTCGTGCATGACCTCAGCATCGGCGGCAGTCACCAGGTCGTCCGCTCGGAGCGCTAGGTGCCGTCGGGCGCGCGGCGGCTCGGCGTGCATGTCGAACGTCTCGTGCGCAAGGAGCCGCCGGCCAAGGGCTCGCGTACCGGCGTCACCGGCTACACGCGGCTGATCGAGGGCGAGCCGGCGGGAGCGCTGCAGACCCAGCTCGGATTCCACATGCTGATCTCGTGGTCCGGCCTCGACATCGGCCGCGATCGCGGCAGCCCCGTGTCGCACTACGATGCGCCGTTCCAATTCACCGGACGGCGCTCGCACGTCAGCGAGACATGCACAACGACCAGAAGCTCGACGGCGATGCCGTCGGCAAGGCGCAGATGGCGCGGCAGTGACGACGATACGGCTATTTGATTTTATCGTAGGCCGCCGCGAAATCGCCGAGCGGCATCGGGATCGCGATCGTTTCCTTGGCCATGTTCTGGAAGGAGACCTTCAACTGCTTGCCTGACCTTAAAGTGGCCAACAGGTCCGGTGCGATCGGCGTCGAGGCGTAGCAGCCGCGGTTCTCGCAGGTCTGGATCTGGAGATCGACCGTCTTGCCGTCGTCGACCTGGAGCTTGGCGCCGATGGGGAGGTTGAGGCCGAGCGGCAATTGCAGCAGCGCCACCGGTGTGCGGGTGTCCGGCGCGATGCGGATGTTGATCAGGACGATGGTCTGGCCGGTTTTGGTGAGCACCGCGTTCTGCTCCATCGCGCATTCGAGCGGCGCGTCGCGGCTGACGCTGGTGCAGCGCACGACCCAACCGGGCTGCTGCGCCGCAGCGCCGTCAGCCTGCGGCTGCGCCGGAGCCGGTGCGGGCTGTGCTGCCGGGGCAGAGGGAGCCGGGCTCTTCTTGGCGCCTTGCTGGGCATGCGCGCCACCCGCCGACACCAGGACAGCGGCGGCAAGGGCGACAAGTCTGGATTGCATGGGCATGGCAAGACCGCGTTGACGTGAACCGAGGGCCTCGCTGTAACGTCGTGAGGCGTGCGGTGCAAGCTGCTACTCGGCAGCTTCCTTAACGGTGCCGTGCTCGACCGTCTCGTCGCCTTCGCCGTCACCCTTACGGCCCCAGCCCGAGAACCAGTTGTTGAGCTCGTCGAGATAGAGATAGACGACCGGCGTGGTGAACAGCGTCAGCGCCTGGCTGACGATCAGGCCGCCCACCATGGCGTAGCCGAGCGGCTGGCGAATCTCGGCGCCGGTGCCGTGGCCGAGCATCAGCGGCACGCCGCCGAGCAGGGCAGCCATCGTCGTCATCATGATCGGACGGAAGCGCAACAGCGCCGCTTGCCGGATCGATTCCGCCGGCGTCTTGTGCTCGTCGCGTTCCGCGGCGATGGCGAAGTCCACCATCATGATGCCGTTCTTCTTCACGATGCCGATCAGCAGAATGACTCCGATCAAAGCAATGAGGCTGAACTCGAAGCCGGCCGCCATCAGGATCGCGAGGGCGCCGACGCCGGCCGAGGGCAGGGTCGACAGAATCGTGATCGGATGGATGTAGCTCTCGTAGAGGATGCCGAGGATCAGATAGACCACGACCAGCGCGGCGAGGATGAGGAGCGGCACGGTGCCGAGCGATTGCTGGAACGCTTGTGCCGTGCCCTGGAAGCTGGAATTCAGCGTCGGCGGCGCGCCGAGATCGGCCATCGCCTTCTGCACAGCCTCGGTGGCCTGGCCGAGCGCGACGCCCTGGGCGAGGTTGAAGCTGATCGTGATCGCGGGGAACTGGCCCTGGTGGCTGATCGAGAGCGGGCGGACCGGATCGGTGCTCCAGGTCGCGAAGGTCGACAGCGGCACCTGATCGCCGGTCAGCGGAGATTTCAGGTAGAGCTTGTTCAGGCTCTCGAGGCTGCCCTGCATCTCCGGCAGGATCTCGAGGATCACCTTGTAGGTGTTGAGCTGGGTGAAATACTGCGTGACCTGGCGCTGTCCGAAGGCGTCGTACAGCGTGTCGTCGATCAGCTGCGGCTGGATTCCGTAACGCGCTGCAGTATCGCGGTTGATCTTGAGCTGAACCGTGGTGCCCTGGGTCTGCTGGTCGGTCGCAACGTCGCGCAGTTGCGGCAAGGTCTGCATCTTGGCGAGGATCTTCGGTGCCCAGTCGTTGAGCTCGGCGAGATCGGCGTCCTGCAGGGTGAACTCGAACTGGGTGCGCGTCGGCCGGCCGCCGAGCCGGACGTCCTGGGCCGCCTGCATGTAGAGGCGGGCGCCGGACACCTTCTCGAGCTTGGGACGCAGCCGCGCGATGATCTGCTGCGCGGAGGCTTCGCGCTCGTTGCGCGGCTTCAGCGTGATGAACATGTTGCCGTTGTTGCCGGCGCGGCCGCTGCCGCCGATGTTCATCGCGATGGATGCGATGTCGGGATCGTCCATCACGATCTTGCCGAGCTCGACCTGGCGGCGCTGCATCTCCGCGAACGAGATGTCCTGGGAGGCTTCCGAGGTCGCAGTGATCAGGCCGACGTCCTGTTGCGGGAAGAACCCTTTCGGGATCAGCACGAACAGATAGACGGACAGGGCAAGGGTCGCGAAGAAGATCGTGAGCGTGGTGCGGCGCCAGGCCAGGGCATGGTCGAGCATCCATTCGTAACCGCGCAACATCCGGTCGAAGCCGCGCTCGCTCCACTGGTAGAACTTGCCGTGGGTGACCTCGCCATGGGCGCGCAGGAAGCGCGAGGCCATCATCGGCGTCAGGGTCAGCGACACGAACATCGAGACGAAGATCGTCATCGCCAGCACGACGGCGAATTCGCGGAACAGGCGCCCGATGATGCCGCCCATCAGCAGCAGCGGAATCAGCACCGCGACCAGCGAGATGCTGATCGAGACGATGGTGAAGCCGATTTCCTTCGAGCCCTTGAAGGCCGCCGCCATCGGCGATTCGCCTTCCTCGATGTAGCGCGTGATGTTCTCCAGCATCACGATGGCGTCGTCGACGACGAATCCGACCGCGATGGTGAGCGCCATCAGCGACAGATTGTCGAGCGAGTAGCCGAACACCCACATCAGCGCGCACGCGCCCAGCAGCGCCAGTGGCACCGTGATGGTGGGAATGACCGTTGCCCAGAAGCTGCGCAGGAAGATGAAGATGACCATGACGACCAGCGCAATGGTCAGCAGCAGCGTGAACTGGACGTCTTCGACCGCGGCGCGGATTGTCGTGGTGCGGTCGCTGATGACCTCGATCTTGATCGCGGGCGGGATCGCTGCGACGAGGCGAGGCAACGTCGCCTTGATCCGGTCGACGGTCTCGATGACGTTGGCGCCGGGTTGCTTGAACACCACCAGGAACACGCCGCGCTTGCCGTTGGCCCAGGCCGCCTGCTTGGCGTCCTCGGGGCCGCTGACCGCCTGGCCGATGTCGCGGATTCGCAAGGGACCGCCGTTGCGATAGGCGATGATGACGTCGTTCCAGTCCTTGGCCTGGGTGAGCTGGTCGTTGGCGTAGATCGTGTAGGCGCGCTTCGGGCCGTCGATGTTGCCCTTCGGGCTGTCGACCGTGGTGATCGCGATCTGGCTGCGCACGTCCTCCATCGACAGGCCCTTGGCGACGAGCTTCGCCGGGTCGATCTGAATGCGGATCGAGGGCTTCTGCTGGCCGCCGATGAAGACCTGCGCGACGCCCGAGAGCTGGCTGATCTGCTGGGCGAGCTGGGCATCGACCGCGTCGCTGACGCTGGTCAGCGGCATTGTCTCGGAGGTTGCCGACAACAGCAGGATCGGGGCGTCGGCCGGGTTGACCTTGCGGTAGGTTGGTGGGGAGGGCAGGTTCTTCGGCAGCTGACCGCTCGCGGCGTTGATGGCGCCCTGCACGTCGTTGGCGGCGCCGTCGATGCTGCGGTTGAGGTCGAACTGGATGGTGATCGACGCGGTGCCCAGATAGCTCGTCGAGGTCATCTGGGCGATGCCCGGGATCTGGGCGAATTGCCGTTCGAGCGGCTGGGCCACCGACGAGGCCATGGTCTCGGGGCTGCCGCCCGGCAGATTGGCGGTGATCTGGATGGTCGGGAAGTCCACCTGCGGCAGGGGCGCGACAGGCAGCAGGGGATAGGCGACGAGACCGACGAAGAGAATGCCGGCCATCAGCAGCGAGGTGCCGATGGGATAACGGATGAAAGGTGCCGAAATCCCGCCCGCGTTCATTCCTGTCGAACCTTGTTCTGCGCCGGATCCGTACTCGCCACGGCCGTGGAGACGAGGCTTCCGGGCTGGACCTTGAATTGGCCCCCGGTGATCACCTGCTGCCCGGGCGTCAGCCCTTCGTCGACGACCGAACGTCCGTCAATCGCGTAGCTGACCTTGATCTTGTGCACCTCGGCCTTGTTGTCCTGATTGACGGTATAGGCGTAGAGGCCGTTGGTGGAGTGCTGGACCGCGTCATCCGGGACAACGGTCGCATCCTTCAGAGTGCGCACCAGCAGGCGCGTCGACACCGACTGCCCGGGCCACAGCGCGTGGTCCTTGTTGTCGAACACCGCCTTGAGCCGGATCGTGCCGCTGCTGGTGTCGACCTGGTTGTTGATGACGGCGAGCTTGCCCTCGGCCAGAGTCTTCTTGCCGTCGGTGGTGAAGGCGATCACCCTGAGCGCGCCGGCCTTCTGGCCCTCGCTGATATAGGGCAGCTGGTCTTCTGGTGCGGTGAAGATCACCGAGATCGGCTCGACCTGCGAGATCGTGACGATGCCGGTCTGCGTCGAGGAATTGACGATGTTGCCGACGTCGACCTGGCGCAGGCCCGCGACGCCGGTGATCGGCGCCTTGACCTGGGTGTAGTCGAGCTGGGTCTGCGCGTTGGAGATCGAAGCTTCGTCGGCGGCGATCTGCGCGGTGAGCTGGGCGACCGTGGAGCGCTGGGTGTCGACCCGCTGTGCGGTGGCGAATTCGCCGAGTTTCATGGCGCGCTGGAGCTCGAGATTGGCGTTGGCCAGATTTGCCTCGTCCTGCGCCTTCTTGGCCTTGGCTTGGTCGAGCGTGGCCTGATAGGGGCGGGGATCGATCGAGGCGAGGAGCTCGCCCTCCTTGACGATCTGGCCTTCGGTGAAGGCAATCTTGTCGATCTGCCCATCCACCCGGGTCCGGACTTGGACGGTGTTGAAGCCCGCAACCGTGCCGAGACCGGTCAGGTAAACCGGAAAGTCCACCTTCTGGACCGGCGAAACGCTCACGGGGACGGCGGGCGGGCGCTGCGGCCCCTTCTGTGCGGTCTGGGTTTTTCCAGCGTCGGGCGAGCCGAATTTCTGCCAACCATAGTAACCCGCGGAGGCCACGGCCGCGATGATCAGAATCCAGAGGATCGGCCGGGACTTTTTCATATCGTCTCGTGTCGGCTCTTGTGCCTTAAGCTACGAATTGTGAGGCAATCATAGGGTTCCAGCGCGCTTGTATAATACACGCCAAGTTCCAGTGTAAACAGCACTATCGGCTGAGAATCCTAAACAATTGGAAAGCTTTGCACTGTCTAGGCAGCTCCGTGTCACTACGGTGTGCAGTGCTGCATTCTCCCGCCACGAACGATCTGCGAGCAAATCTTGTGCAATGCTCGGAAGCGGTGTGCGCGGGATAGGGATGCGCTACGCGGGGCGGCTCCCAAGAACGGTTCTAAGTCGCGCAGAGGCCGTTTCGGTTGTCAGGAAATTCGGCATCGGCCATATCGGCGCGTTGCAATGGGAGCGCAGGATGGACGAACTGAACGGCAAGCTGATCGCGTGTCAAATCCTGATCACGGGACTTATCGCACGCGTCGCCAACGAGCAGCGTGATCCCTTGCACTTTCTCACCGACTTCCGCGACGAGATCAGAGCCGTGGTCGGGGGCGTCAACATTGCCGGCATGGACAACAGCGATCGCGTGCGCGCGGTGGCGCAGAAGACCGTCGATGAATTGTTCTCGCTGATGAAGCCGCCGAGCAGTGATTGACGATGCGCGCGCGATCGCCGATCTCGCGCTCGCTTTAGAACAAATCCAATCTTGATTTAGAACGATTTCAAACTGCAGTTTAGAATCGTTTTGATCTGGACTTATTCAAGGGTTCTCGCGGCTTGCTCGCATTGACCCGCTATTTTGCGGCCGATACCAACACTCCAATCGCTCATCGAAGTGAATGGGCGAACAGGAATATGGGGCGTGTTGGTAATGGGGCAGGTGGTCGCACCGAAGTCGTTGCGTTCGGTCGCAGCATTCGATGAAAAGTTCACGGGCGTTTCCGGCAAGAAGGTCTCGGCTGTCGCGGGCCTGATCGCGGCAGCATCGGTGTCGAGCGGCGCGGAGGCGCAGCAGTCGAACCTGCCGCCGGTAACGGTCGATGCGCCGGTCGCGCGTCCGCGCCCGGTGGCTTCGAAGCCGACGGCGGACCAGGTCCGCGCGCGCAATGCGCTTCGCCGCGCCGCGCAGCGGCAGCAGGCGGCGCAGCAGACCGCTCCCACCGTTCCGGCCGGCGAAGCCGATCGCAATCCCTATTCCGATCCGGCGGCACCCTACAAGGTCGACCACGTCCAGGCCTCCGGCAAGTTTCCCGAGCCAATGCTGAACACGCCGAAGACCATTACCGTGCTCAGCAAGGAAGTGCTCGAGGACAAGAACGCCACGACGCTGAAGGAGATCGGGCGCTCGACCGCCGGCGTGACGCTGGGATCTGGGGAAGGCGGCAACGCGTTCGGGGATCGCTTCTTCATCCGCGGCTTCGATGCGCGCAACGACGTCTTCATCGACGGTATCCGCGATCCCGCGGTCTCGATCCGCGAGAACTTCTTCACCGAGCAGATCGAGATTCTGCGCGGGCCGGCCTCGTCCTACGCAGGCCGCGGCACCGCCGGCGGTGCCATCAACATCGTCACCAAGCAGGCTGGCGACGTCAATTTCAAGCGAATGGACACCGAGTTCGGCACCGACCGGACCAAGCGGGTCACGCTCGACGTCAACCAGGTCATCGATCCGACGTTCTCGGTGCGGGCCGGCGGCCTGTTCCAGGACGCCAACGTCGCCGGCCGTGATTACGTCACCGACAATCGCTGGGGTTCGTTCATCGCGACCAAGTATACCCCGACCAACGACATCAAGATCACGACGAACTACGTCCACACCGACCTCAGCGGCTATCCTGATTTCGGCGTGCCCTACTACAAGCAGGGCAACGTCCCGGTGACGTCGGCGGGCATTCCGCGTGGTAACTGGTACGGCTTCCTCAACCGCGACTTCCAGACCGCGCGGCAGGATTTCGGCACCGGCACGATCGAGTACAAGGTCAACGAGGCCATCACGCTGAGCAGCAAGGTGCGCGGCGAGCACTCGCTGCTGAATTATATCGGCACGCTGCCGCAGAACCCGATCACGACTAGCCCCAATCCGCTGCTCTGGACCACGACGGCCAGTGCGCAGAGCCGCTACCAGAACGTCGACGTGTGGGCCAACCAGAACGAGGCCACGTTCAAGCTCAACACCGGCGGGGTCAAGCACACCGCGGTGTTCGGCGTGGAATATGCCAACGAGAACATCTCGATCGACCGTTACACCGGCCTCTCGTCCGAACTGTTCGGCGGCGGCTCGACCAGCAGCGGGGCGGTCCCGGGGGTCAACCTCTACTCGCCGCAGTACACCTACATTCCCTTCAGCAACACGCCGTCGCTGGTTGGAAATCCGACGCGCTATGGCGTCAACACCAGCAGCGTCTACGTCATGGACACCGCGAACTGGCAGGACACGATCATCGTCAATGGTGGCGTGCGCTACGACGGTTACAGCCAGAGTTCGTCGACCAACGCGGATCATCTCAAACAGAATGCCGATCTCGTCAATTACAACGTCGGCCTGGTCTACAAGCCGATGTCGATCGGCAGCCTCTATGCGGCCTATGCGACCTCGGCCAATCCGTTCGGATCGGAGCTTGACGCGACCGCCACCGACTACGGCGGCATTCCTGCCAACACGGCTATCTTGCTCGGGCCGGAGCGCAACAAGGCAGCCGAACTCGGCACCAAATGGGAGCTGGCTGATCGCCATTTGCTGGTCAGCGCCGCGTTGTTCCAGACCACGAAGGACAATGCGCGCGAAACCGTCAGCGGCCTGCTGACTTCGGGCGCTGCCTACAGGATCCAGGGCATCGATATCGAGGCCGAAGGCAAGATCACCGATCGCTGGAGCATCTTCGGCGGCCTGGTGTTGATGCAATCGAAGGTCACGCAGAGCGGTGTCGCCTCAAATCTCGGCCTGCAGCTTGCCAACGTGGCTCATCAATCGTTCAGCATGCTGACCAAGTACAAATTCGACGACGGCTGGGAGCTGGGCGGTCAGGCGGTGTACCGTTCGAAGGTGTATGGCGGCACGTTCGCGGCCAATACCGGCAACGAGCTGCCGAGCTACTGGCGCTTCGACGCGTTCGTCGAGAAGAAGATCGACAAGAACTGGACAATGAAGTTCTACGCCCAGAATCTCACCAACAAGCTCTACTACGATACGCTCTATCGCAGCGCGGTTCCCTTCGTCGCGGTCGCGCCGGGGCGGGCGTTCTACCTCATCACGACGGCGAAGTTCTGATCATGTTGACCTGCCTTCCTGGCGTTCTGAGCAAGGATGATGTGGCGGATTTCCGCCGCATCATGGAGGCCAGCGAATGGGAAGACGGGCGCTCCACCGCGGGCTCGCAGTCGGCGATGGTCAAGCGCAACGAGCAATTGCCGCCGGACAGCGAGGTCGCGCGCAAGCTCGGCAACCGCATCGTTTCGGCGCTGACTTCGAACCCGCGCTTCATCGCCGCGGCGATCCCGCTCCAGATCTTCCCGCCGCTGTTCAACCGCTATGCGGCCAGCAGCGGCCACCATTTCGGCCTGCACGTCGACAATGCCATCCGCGGCGACCGGCTGACCGGCCTTCGGATCCGCACGGATCTGTCGGTGACGCTGTTCCTGGCCGAGCCGGAGGAGTACGACGGTGGCGAACTTGTGATCGAGGACAGTTACGGTTCGCACGAAGTCAAGTTGCAGGCCGGGGACTGCGTGCTCTATCCCTCGACCAGCCTCCATCTGGTCACCCCGGTGACGAGGGGAACGCGGGTTGCGTCTTTCTTCTGGCTTCAGAGCATGATACGGGACGATCAAGCCCGGAGCATGATCTTTGACCTCGACACCGCGATACAGGCGCTGGTGGAACGGCTCGGGCGTGACGATCCCGAAACGGTCAAATTGACGGGTATCTATCACAATCTCATTCGCTACTGGGCCGAAGTATGAAGATCATGTCCTTCCAAGCAAGCCTTGCCGCAGCTCTGGTGCTGGCGGCCGCCTGGCTTGCATCCCCTGTTTCTGCCCAGACACAGGCCGCGCCCGCGGCACCGGTCCAGTCGACGGCTCAGCCGTCCGCGGTCAGCCCGGCCCCGGTTGTTGCTCCGCCTGCGGCGCCCCAAGCTGTCGTGTCCGCGGCTGCAAAGTCCGATACGGCAGCCGGCATCGCGCCCGCCATGAAGGAATTGTCGCCCTGGGTGATGTTCCAGTCGGCGGATATCATCGTGAAGGCGGTGATGATCGGGCTCGCCTTTGCGTCGCTCGTGACCTGGACGGTGCTGATCGCCAAGTCGATCGAATTGTCGATCGCCTCGACCAAGCTTCGCTCGGCGCTGAAGAAGATCGCGGAGGCGCGCTCGCTCGCGGAAGCGCAGATGGCGCTCGGCTCGAAGGCGGGGATCCTGCCGTCCTTCCTGGCGGCGGCGCTGCGGGAGGCGCGGATGTCGGCCGGCCTGTCCAGTGACACCGGCATCAAGGAGCGGGCGGCTTCGAGCTTCTCCGAGATCATGCGCGCGGAGGCGCGGCGCATCCGCGTCGGCATGGGCGTGCTCGCGACCATCGGCTCGACCTCGCCCTTCGTCGGCCTGTTCGGCACGGTGTGGGGCATCATGAACAGCTTCATCGGCATCTCGAAGTCGCAGACCACGAACCTCGCCGTCGTCGCGCCCGGTATCGCCGAGGCGCTGCTCGCCACCGCGATCGGCCTGGTCGCCGCCATTCCCGCCGTCATCATTTACAACTACTTCTCGCGCGTGACGAAGAGCTATCTCGAGCTCGTCAGCCGTGCCTCGGGCGCGGCGGGGCGGTTGCTCTCGCGCGATCTCGACCGCAGCCACGGCAGCGTGCATTCGCGCGCGGCGGAGTGAACCATGGGCGTTTCGCTCGCAGACAATGATGACGACGACGATTTCGGCGAAACGCATGAAATCAACGTCACGCCGTTCATCGACGTCATCCTGGTGCTGCTGATCATCTTCATGGTCGCAGCGCCGCTCTCGACCGTCGATCTGCCGATCGATCTGCCGACGTCGAGCGCTACGCCGCAGAAGAAGCCGGACAAGCCGACCTATCTCAGCATCAAGCCCGATTTGACCCTTGCCATCGGAGAGAACCCGGTGCACCGCGCCGAGTTGATCGGCACGCTCGATGGTCTGTCCGACATGAGCAAGGACAAGTACGTCTTCCTGCGCGCCGATCGCTCGGTGCCGTATGGCGAGTTGATGGGCGTCATGGAGCTGTTGCGCTCAGGCGGCTATTCACGGGTGAAATTGGTTGCGCTGGAAGGCGCTCCGGGGGCGCCCGCGGCAGGCGCCGCTCAGCCTTAGAGGCCCGCGATGTCGGACGAGTCCAGACCAGCCCGGACGCTTTGGATTTTTGCAGCGGTGGCGGCGCTTGCGCTCCATCTGGGCGGTGCCGCGCTCGCACTGGCGCACTTTCGGGCCGATGACGGCGACGACGGCCTCGGCGCAGTCGGCGCGGAGTTCGCGGTCGAGATGGCTTCGCCGAAGGCGCCGGACACCGACCTTCCCCCGGGGCCGGATAGCGAAGCAATGCAGGAGCAGCAGGCGCTTCCCGAGCAAAAGGCCGAGACCAAGGAAACCGAGCTTCCAAAGGATCAGTCGCAACAGGTCGACGATCCCGATCGGGTCGTCACGGAGAACATCTCGAAGAAGCCGCAGGACGAGGATCCGAAGATTGCAGCGGTCGAAACGCCCGCTGCGGAAGCTTCGCCGAAGTCCGTTGCGACGGCGCGGCAGACGCTCGATGAGGACGCGCGCGAGGCCGAGAAGGCGCTGGCGCCTGTGCTGGGCATCGGCAAGGACATTCTGAAGCTCACGGCGGACTGGAATCGCAAGATCAGCGCGCATCTCGCGGCCCACAAGGTCAACCCCGAGGGCAAGGAGCCCAACAATCAGAAGGTCAAGGTCAGCTTCGCGATCAACCGACGGGGCAACGTGCTTTCAGTCGACGTTGTCGAGTCGTCCGGGGATGCAGCTTACGATGCGGCTGCGATCTCGATTGTCCGCAAGTCCGATCCCATCCCGCAACCGCCCGCCAGCCTGACCGACGACCGGTTCGAGCGCACCGTCGACATCATCTTCACGCCGCCGGACGCAAAGAAAAAGAAGAAGACGGCTCAGCGCCAGTAGAGCCGGATCCCGACATAGACCACGACCAGGCAGGCGAAGATCAGCGCCACCGGGAGCGGCCGTTTCTGGCTTGCGCCCGCGGTCGCTGCTCCGAAGAAACTGGCCTTTTTCGGTTTCGGGTCTGGGCGGCGGAACGCGGTAACATTGTCCGCCGCCGGCTCGGCCGCCCGTGGGCGGACGTCAGGCGGGGTTCCCGCGCCGCCCATCTCGGCATAGTAGGCCTTGTAGATGGCGCCGATGGTGGCCTCGGTAGCCTCGCCCTCATTCATCTGCGCCTGCAGATTCTTGTAGCTCACCAGGAACTCCTGCGCCCCCGGAGGCAGCGCGGACGACCCGTTGAGCTTGGCCATCATCTTCCAGGTGGCGAAATCGGCGCGAGCGCGGGTATCGGCGCGTCGCGCGATCAGCATATCGGCAGCTTTGACCAAGTCGGCCTCGAGCCCTTCGGCTTGTGTTCGGGTGTGTCGCTGTTCAACTACGCATTGCCGGTCAGAATGAGAACACCCTGAATCACATAACCGGTCAACGTTCGCAGTATTGCTGAAATAACATCAAGATTTAGACCGAACTGGGAGCCCGCCAACGGTAGCAGGATCAGCAAGCCGATCAGGATCAGCATCCCGAACCGCTCGAGCCGCGCCAGCGGCAGGGCGAGCGCGCGGGGCAACAGCCCCACCGCGACGCGCCCGCCGTCGAGCGGCGGGATCGGCATCATGTTGAAGACGGCCAACGCCGCGTTTAGTCGGACCGAATTCCCGAGGTTATCGAGAATCCACTGCGCCGAGCTAGCCGGTACGAAGGGCAGGGCGTGAATGGCGATGCCGGCCATGAGCGCCAGCACGATGTTGATGACGGGACCAGCCAGCGCCACCCAGACCATGTCGAGCTTCGGGTTGGCGAGATTGCGATAATTGACCGGCACCGGCTTGGCATAGCCGAACAGGAACGGCGAATGCGCAAACAGCAGCATCGCCGGCAGCACCACGGTGCCGAATGGATCAATGTGGCGAAACGGGTTGAAGCTGACGCGGCCGAGTTGTGAGGCCGTGTTGTCGCCAAGACGATACGCGACGAAGGCGTGCGCGGCCTCGTGGAAGGTGATGGCGAGCAGCACCGGCAGGACCCACACGGAGAGATCATAGAGAGAAATGTTCACGGCTCGTCCGTCCCGGTTTGCTTGCGGTCTAGCAGCCGACCCAGCCAACCGGTGGTGCAGCAACGCTTCACCTCAACATAGGGTGGGCGGTTCCGAAATGCCACGCTGCAAATGATCGGCGCCCCGAACCCGCCGTGCAGTCGTGCAATTCATGCAGGAATCGTCCCCGGATATTGCGTCAGCCCGTCGTCGAGCTTCAGCCAGGCGAGCTTCTCGGAGACCCAGATGTGCTCGGTCGGCGCGAAGGCGTTGCGATCGTCGAACGTCGTCAGTGCGACGCCCGCCAGCGTGCCGTTGCGCCGCCAGGAGAACAGCCGCGTGCCGCAGCGTTTGCAGAACACGCGGTCGATGTTCTCGGACGACGCATAGCGGGCGGTGTCGCCCTCGACGGTCAGTGCGCGCTGGTCGAACTGCGCGCGGACGAAGTAGGGCGAGCCCATTGCCTTTTGGCATATGCGGCAATGGCAGATGCGAACGTTGAGCGGCTCGCCTTCCGCCTTGAATCGCACCGCGCCGCACAGGCATCCGCCTTCTCTGACCATGACGCCCTCAGTAAGTTGCGCGCCCGCCGGAGATGTCGAACACGGCGCCGGTCGAAAACCCGCAGTCCTCGGATGCGAGCCAGCTCACCATCGCGGCCAACTCTTCCACCTGTACGAAGCGCGCTTTCGGAATCTTCGACAGCATGAAGTCGATATGCTGCTGCGTCATCTGGTCGAAGATCGCGGTCTTCGCAGCCGCGGGCGTCACCGCATTGACGAGGATGTCATGTGCTGCCAATTCCTTGCCGAGCGACTTGGTCAGCGCGATCAAGCCGGCCTTGGACGCCGAATAGTGCGAGGCGTTCGGGTTGCCTTCCTTGCCGGCGATCGAGGCGATGTTGACGATGCGCCCGTATTTCTGCTTGAGCATCGCGGGCACGATCGCCTTGCAGACGATGAAGGGGCCGTCGAGGTTGATGCGCAGAACTTTCCGCCATTCCTCGAGATCGGTCTCCCAGACCGGCTTGTTGACCCCGGCAATGCCGGCGTTGTTGACGAGGATGTCGATCTTGCCGAAGGCGGCAAGCGTGGCGTCGCGGGCCTGCTCGACGGCCGCGGCATCGGTGACGTCGACCTTGAAGACGCGGGCATTGTCGCCGATTTCCTTTGCCGTCCTCTCGGCGAGGGCTGCATCAAAATCCCAGATCGCGACTTTGGCGCCGGAGGCGACGAAGCGCTGAACGATGGCGCGGCCGAAGCCTTGCGCGCCGCCGGTGACGATCGCGACACGGTCGTTGAGATCGATCTTGTTCATGCTGGATGCCTTCTGGATGCCTTGGCGTCAGAGCATGTAGCCGCCGTCGACGACGAGGTCGACGCCGGTGGTGAAGGCGCTCTCATCACTGCCGAGATAGACCGCCATGGACGCGATCTCGTCGGCGGTGCCGAGTCGGCCCATCTTCTGGCGGGAGACGAACATCTCCTTGCCCTGCGGCCCTTGCGCCGCGGCGCGGTCGAGCATCGAAGGCGTCTCGACGGTGCCAGGGCAGATGCTGTTGCAGCGGATGCCCTTGGTGATGAAGTCGAGCGCGACCGCGCGCGTCAGCAGCGACACCGCGGCCTTCGAGGAGCTGTAGACGTAGCGGTTGGCCGGCGGCCGCAGCGCCGCGCAGGAGGAGATGTTGACGATACTGCCGCCGCCGCCCGCGAGCATGTCCGGCAGGAAGGCCCTGATGGTCCGGTGCATCGACTTGACGTTGAGGTCGAACGAGAAATCAAAATCCTCTTCCGAGCACTCGAGAATGGTGCCGTGATGCACGAAGCCCGCTGCGTTGAGCAGGATGTCGACCTTGCCGACGCGCTTGGCGAAGGCGTTGACGTCGGCGGTGTTGCGAACGTCGAGCTTCGCGGTCTCGGCGATACCTTCCTTGGCCAGGCTCGCGATGCCGCTCTCGTTGATGTCGGTGGCGATGACGGTCGCGCCTTCACGCGCGAATGCGACGGCGCATGCGCGTCCGATGCCTGCCGCTGCAGCCGTGATGACGGCGCGCTTTCCCTTGAGGCGGTCTGCCATGGTCTTGTTCTCCTCACTTATCGAATTTTGTCTGTTGCATCGTCATTGCGAGCGAAGCGAAGCAATCCAGAATCTCACCGCGGAGACAGTCTGGATTGCTTCGTCGCTTCGCTCCTCGCAATGACGATGTGGCTGCTAGTGATTATCCCGCGCCACGCCAAATGTGCCGGCGACGTTCTGGTAGCGCGTGGCGAGCTCCATGCAGGCACCGGTCGACTGCTGTCCAACGGTGTTGCGATAAAGCTCCTGCCACGGCGTCTGGTTCGGCGGATGCTTGAAGCCGCCATTGGCCGTCAGCTCGGCGTGGCGCTTCTTCACCTCGTCGTCGGAGATGAGAATGTTGGCGCTGCCCTTGTTCAGATCGACGCGCACCTTGTCGCCGTTTCTGAGGATCGCGAGCCCGCCATTGGCGGCGGCTTCCGGCGAAGCATTGAGGATCGAAGGCGAGCCCGAGGTGCCCGACTGGCGCCCGTCGCCGATGCAGGGCAGGGACATGATGCCGCGTTTGATCAGCGCCGCAGGCGGCTGCATGTTCACGACCTCGGCGCCGCCGGGATAGCCGATCGGGCCGGTGCCGCGGATGAACAGCACGCAGCGCTCGTCGATCTCGAGCGAGGGATCGTCGATCCGCTCGTGATAGTCCTCAGGCCCCTCAAACACGACGGCGCGGCCTTCGAAAGCGTTGAGGTCCTTGGGGTTGCTGAGATAGCGGTCGCGAAACTCCTTGGAGATCACGCTGGTCTTCATGATCGCGGAATCGAACAGATTGCCCTTCAGCACCAGGAAGCCGGCGTCCTTCACCAGCGGCTTGTCGTAAGCCCAGATCACGTCGTTGTCGGGCTTTGGCGCATTGGCGCAGTTCTCGCCGATGCCGCGGCCGTTCACCGTGACCGCGTCCTCGTGGATGCGCTTGTGCTTCATCAGCTCGCGCACCACGGCCGGCACGCCGCCGGCGCGGTGGAATTCCTCGCCGAGATAGAAGCCGGCCGGCTGCATGTTGACCAGCAGCGGCACGTCGTGGCCGACCTTCTGCCAGTCGTCGATCGAGAGCTCGACGCCGATGTGGCGCGCCAGCGCGTTGATGTGGATCGGCGCGTTGGTCGAGCCACCGATTGCGGAGTTGATCACGATGCAGTTCTCGAACGCCTCGCGGGTCAGGATGTCCGAAGGCTTGAGGTCTTCCCAGACCATGTCGACGATACGCTTTCCCGTCTCGTAGGCGATCTGGCCGCGCTCGCGATAGGGAGCGGGGATCGCCGCACAGCCCGGCAGGGAGAAGCCGAGCGCTTCCGCGAGCCCGTTCATGGTGGAGGCGGTGCCCATGGTGTTGCAATGGCCGACCGAGGGCGCCGATGACGCCACGATCTCCATGAACTCTTCATAGTCGATCTCGCCGGCGGCGAGCCGCTCGCGCGATTTCCAGACGATGGTGCCGGAGCCTGTGCGCTCGCCATTGTGCCAGCCGTTCAGCATCGGCCCGCCCGACAGCACGATCGCGGGCAGGTTGACGGTCGCCGCCGCCATCATGCAGGCCGGCGTAGTCTTGTCACAGCCGGTGGTCAGCACCACGCCGTCGAGCGGGTAGCCGTAGAGGATCTCGACGAGGCCGAGATAAGCGAGGTTGCGGTCGAGCGCCGCGGTCGGGCGCTTGCCAGTCTCCTGGATCGGATGGGTCGGGAATTCCATCGCAATGCCGCCGGCCTCGCGGATGCCTTCGCGGACGCGATGGGCAAGCTCGATATGGTGGCGGTTGCAGGGGGAGAGGTCGTTGCCGGTCTGTGCGATGCCGATGATCGGCTTGCCGGACTGGAGCTCGGCGCGGGTGAGACCGTAGTTCAGATAGCGCTCCATATAGAGCGCGGTCATGCCCGGATTATGCGGATTGTTGAACCATTCCTGCGAGCGGAGGTGGCGGCGAGCGCCGTTGCCGGCGGGGGCATGCCCATTGGTTGGTTTTTTTGTCATTGGTTTCTCCTGCAATGCAAACGCACCGGCGTCCGTTTTATGGTATCGACTTGTGCGATGCCCAACGGCGCGAGCGACGATTTGCCTGCCCGCTGGCGGGTCGTTTCCTCACAAATCCGATACTAGTCATGGCCGCTTGGTAACGCTACCATTTTGTTCGCAGCGCCCGTGCTAGAAGCGGCTGGCCGGTTGTCCGACCGCCGGGCCAACGAGCTTTGCCGCTCGATCACCTTGAAGCCGAGATCGAGCACCGGATGCTCCGGGCGCCGTCCGTCGATCGCGTCGATCAGCATGCTGGCGGCCGTGTTGCCCATCTCGTAGCGGTTGGTGCGCACGCTCGTGAGAGTTGGGACGGCGGAGGCCATGAATTCGAGATCGTTGAAGCCCACGATCGCGATCTGTTCGGGGATGGCGATCTCGCGGCGCCTGCATTCGAACAGCACACCCAGCGCGAGGTCGTCATTGGCGCAGAACACCGCGTCCATGCCGGGCTCCCGCGCCAGGAGATCGGTGAACAGGGCGCCTCCGAGCGTTACCGAGGTCGGAGTCGCCGTCGTGACGACGAGGCGTTGCTCGAACAGTCCGGCGTCCTTCATGGCCGAGACATATCCGTCGAGCCGCCGCTGCACCCGCGGATCCATCCGCGCGCCGACGAAGCCGATCTTGCGGTGACCTTGCGCGAACAGATGCGCAACCGCCGCACGGGCTGCGTGATAGTGCGAAAAGCCGATCATCATGTCGACCGGATTGGGTCCGATCTCCATGATTTGCACGATCGGGCAGTCGGCGGCATCGAGCATCGCGCGCGATTCCGTGGTCTGGTCGATGCCGGTGACGATCAGCCCGGCCGGCTTCTGCGCAAGAAACAGGCGCAGCAGCTTCTCCTCCTGGAGAATACTGTAGCGTGTGTTGGAAAGCTGGATCGAGTAACGGCTGTTTTCGGAGGCGTCGTAGATGCCGCGCAACACGTCGGAGAACACATTATTGGTTAGTGACGGAATCAAGACACCGATCACCTCGGTGCGCTGCGAGGCCAACGCGCGTGCCGCCAGGTTCGGCACATAGCCGAGCTCTCTGGCCGCGCTCTCGACCCGGGTCCGCTTGGCGACCGACAGCGCCTCGGGATTGCGGAAGAAGCGGGACGCCGTGATCGGGCTTACGCCGGCAAGCTCGGCGACTTCCGCCAGCCGGATTTTGCCTGACTTGGTGCGGTTTCGACCCATTTGCTGCTCTTAACACACTCACTGTCGCAAACAAAGGAACGTTGACAGCGCTACCAGCACAGACTAACCAAAGACAAATTGCCAAAACCGCACAAACTGCCGACAATGGCGCCCGCTAAGGTTGGGCTTCGTTCGGTGAAGTCTGAAAAAACAAGACGGTCGCGGCGCGAGATGCGTCGTGGACTTTCGAGGAGGGAGCTAGATGTCGTCTGTGCAAATCCGCGACGTGCGGAAATCGTTCGGCAATTTTGAAGTCCTGCACGGCGTTTCGATTCCGATCGAGGACGGCCAGTTCGTCGTCCTGGTTGGTCCCTCCGGCTGCGGCAAGTCGACGCTTCTGCGCATGCTCGCCGGTCTCGAGAACATCACCTCAGGCACGATTTCGATCGGCGACCGCGTCGTCAACAATGTCCAGCCCAAGGAGCGGGACATTGCGATGGTGTTCCAGAACTACGCGCTCTATCCGCATATGACGGTCGGCGAGAACATGGGCTTCTCGATGAAGCTGCGGGGCGAGAGCACCGAAGAGATCAACAAACGCGTCAAGCGCGCCGCCGAGATACTTGCGCTGTCGCCGCTGCTCGAACGCTATCCCCGCCAGCTCTCCGGCGGCCAGCGCCAGCGCGTCGCCATGGGCCGCGCTATCGTGCGCGATCCGCAGGTGTTCCTGTTCGACGAGCCCTTGTCGAACCTCGACGCCAAGCTGCGCGTCGCGATGCGCACCGAGATCAAGGAGCTGCACCAGCGGCTGAAGACCACGACGGTCTACGTCACCCACGATCAGATCGAGGCCATGACCATGGCCGACAAGATCGTCGTTATGCACGATGGCATCGTCGAGCAGATGGGTACGCCGCTCGAGCTCTACGACAAGCCCGAGAACCAGTTCGTCGCCGGCTTTATCGGCTCACCGTCCATGAACTTCCTGAAAGGTCATGTGCGCGTCAACGGCGTTGCGACCTTCGAGGGGCCGAATGGCGTCAAGCTGCCGCTCAGGAACGCGCCGGCGGCGTCCGACGGGCGTCCCGTCGTTTACGGCGTGCGTCCCGAGCATTTCACCATCGCTGACGACGGCGCCGATGCCGAGATCGTCGTGGTCGAGCCGACCGGTTCGGAAACGCAGGTGTTTGCGAAGCTCGGCGGTGAGCAGGTCGTCGCGGTCTTCCGCGAACGTCACCAGTTCAATCCGGGTGACAAGGTCAAGCTGAAGCCCGATCCCTCCGTGATTCATCTGTTCGACGAGGCGACGGGCAAACGCGTGTAGCGACGCCAAAGAACTGCCCAAGCAGAACTGCCCAATACAAGACGACCCAATACAAATATAAAATTTAGGGAGAGAACGATGAGCGATTTCGACAGGCGAAGTGTGCTTAAAGTCGGTCTGGGCGGCGCGGCGCTGCTGGCCGGCCCGGGTATCGTCCCGGTGCGCGCGGCGGAGTGGACCAACACGCCCGAGCCAAACGCCTCCATCCGCGTCTTGCGCTGGAAGCAGTTCATTCAGGCCGAGTTCGACAAATTCGCCGAGCAGACCAAGGCGTTCTCCGAGAAGACCGGAGTCAAGATCAAGCTCGAGGCCGAGAGCTGGGAGGACATCCGTCCCAAAGCCGCGGTCGCCGCCAATGTCGGCGCCGGTCCTGACCTGATCATCGGAACGCTCGATGATCCCCACAAATTCCCGGAAAAGCTGATCGACATGACTGACGTCGCCGACTATCTCGGCGCGCAGTATGGTGGCTGGTACCCGGTTGCCGAGCGCTACGGCAAGAAGGGCAACAGCTGGATCGCTATTCCGCAGGGCGCGACCGGCGGCTGCCTGAACTACCGCGTCAGCCACGTGAAGGCCGCCGGCTTCGATGAATTCCCCAAGGACACTGCCGGCTTCCTCAAGCTCTGCCAGGCGCTGAAGAAGAACAACACGCCGGCCGGCTTCGCGCTCGGCCACGCCACGGGCGACGCCAACGGCTGGTGTCAGTGGGCGCTGTGGGCCTTCGGCGGCAAGGTCGTCAACGACAAGAACGAGGTCGTGATCGACTCGCCGGAGACGATCGCCGCGCTTGAATACGTCAAGCAGCTCTACGAGACCTTCATCCCCGGCGTGCTGTCGTGGAATGACTCGAACAACAACAAGGCGTTCCTCAACGGCGAGCTCAGCCTGACGCTGAACGGCATTTCGATCTGGACCGTCGGAAAGAACTCGACCGATCCGAAGCAGCAGGAAATCGCCAAGGACATGAACCACGCGCCGATGCCGATCGGGCCGGTCGGCGTGTCGACCGAGCAGCAGAACGTGCTCGTCTATTACGGTTACAAGCACTCGAAGTATCCGAAGGCCGTCAAGGAATACATCAAGTTCATGATGGACAAGGCGAACTACGACGCCTGGGAGGTCTCCTCCAACGGTTACGTGTCGCCGCCGCTGCCGGCCTACAACGACAACCCTGTGTGGACCTCCGATCCGAAGATCACGCCGTATCGCGACTGCCTGAAGCGCTGCCGCGACAACGGCTATGCCGGCGATCTCGGCTATGCCTCGGCCGCCGTGATGGGCGACTTCGTCGTCGTCGACATGTTCGCGGAGGCCGCGTCAGGCTCCGTGACGCCGAAGGCGGCAGCCGCACGCGCAGCCGAGCGCGCCAAGCGCTACTACCAGGTCTGATCAGCTCCAATCTACGCGGCGTCCGGTTCGCCGGACGCCGCGACTTTTCGTCGAGGGGAATCCGACATGGCAGTTATGGCCGAGTCCGTTGCCGCGCAGGTCAAGCGCAGCAGCTTGTGGACCAGAGCATTCGAGAGCCGGAATTTCCTCGGCGCGATGTTCATGGTGCCGGCGATCGCCATCCTCATCCTGTTTCTGGCTTACCCGCTGGCGCTGGGCTTCTGGCTCGGCATGACCGACACCAAGATCGGTGGCGCCGGGCGCTACATCGGCTTCCAGAATTTCGTCTCGCTGGCGAAGGACTCGGTGTTCTGGCTTTCGGTGTTCAACACCATCTTCTACACGGTCGCCGCCAGCGCGGTGAAATTCGCCATCGGCCTCTATTTGGCGCTGCTGCTCAACGAACGGCTGCCGATGAAGTCGATGGTCCGCGCCATCGTCCTGTTGCCCTTCGTCGTGCCGACGGTGCTCTCTGCGATCGCGTTCTGGTGGATCTATGACAGCCAGTTCTCGATCATCTCCTGGGTGTTGATCAAGGCCGGCCTGATCACGCGCTATATCGACTTCCTCGGCGATCCCTGGAATGCGCGCTGGTCGGTCGTCGCCGCCAATATCTGGCGCGGCGTGCCCTTCGTGGCGATCACGCTGCTGGCGGGATTACAGACCATCTCGCCCTCGCTCTATGAGGCCGCCAATCTCGACGGCGCCACCAATCTGCAGCGCTTCCGCCACATCACGCTGCCGATGCTGTCGCCGATCATCGCGGTCGTGATGACGTTCTCGGTGCTGATGACTTTCACCGACTTCCAGCTCATCTACACCATCACGCGGGGTGGGCCGATCAACTCCACCCATCTGATGGCGACGCTGTCGTTCCAGCGTGCCATCACCGGGGGCAATCTGGGCGAGGGCGCGGCGATCTCGAACGCGATGATTCCGTTCCTGGTTGCGGCGATCCTGCTCAGCTTCTTTGGGCTTCAGCGTTCCCGCTGGCAGCAGGGCGGGAGGGACTGACCATGACCACGGCAGACGACCAAAGCGTCGGAATGGACTACCTCGAGAGCTTCCCGCGGAAGTTTTTTCGGGTCTACCTTCCGCTCGGCCTGATCATCTTCTTCCTGCTGTTCCCGTTCTACTGGATGGCGGTCGCGACGTTCAAGCCGGACGCGGAAATGTACGACTACGAAAAGTACAATCCGTTCTGGATCGTGCATCCGACGCTGGAGCACATCAAGAAGCTGTTCTTCGACACCGACTATCCGCTCTGGATGTGGAACACCGTGATCGTCTCGGTGTCCTCGACCTTCATTTCGCTGTTCGCCAGCGTCTGCGCCGCCTATGCGATCGAACGCCTTCGCTACAGGGGCTCGCGCTATGTCGGCCTTGCGATCTTCCTCGGCTATCTCGTGCCGCCCTCGATCCTGTTCATTCCGCTGGCGGCGATTGTATTTCAGCTCGGCCTGTTCGACGGCAATCTGGCGCTGATCCTGACCTATCCGACCTTCCTGATCCCGTTCTGCACCTGGCTGCTGATGGGCTATTTCCGCACCATCCCCTATGAGCTGGAGGAGTGTGCGCTGATCGACGGGGCGACGAGGTTGCAGATTCTGATGAAGATCACGCTGCCGCTTTCGCTGCCGGGCGTGATCTCGGCGGGCATCTTCGCCTTCACGCTATCCTGGAACGAGTTCATCTACGCGCTGACCTTCATCTCCTCGTCCGAGAACAAGACGATCCCCGTCGGCGCGATCACCGAGCTCGTCAATGGCGACGTCTACCATTGGGGTGCGCTGATGGCGGCGGCTCTGACCGGCTCGGTTCCCGTAGTTATCCTTTATTCCTTCTTCGTGGAGTATTATGTGTCGGCGATGACCGGCGCCGTGAAGGAATGATCGCGGGGCCTGCCTCGAGAGCGTGCCAGGACGAATCGCCAAGGGCGCGTTCCGGCCAATAAAAAGGAGTAGGCTCTTGCACATCCTGGTTCTCGGCGCCGCCGGCATGGTCGGCCGCAAATTGTGCGAACGGTTGTTGCGCGACGGCCGGCTTGGCAAGAGCGACATCACCAAGCTGACCATGCATGACGTGGTCGAGCCGAAGACGCCGGAAAAGGCCGGTTTTGCCGTCGAGACCGTGTCGAGCGATTTTGCCGTCCCGGGTGCGGCCGAAAAGCTGATCGCCGGCCGTCCGGACGTGATCTTTCATCTCGCCGCGATCGTCTCGGGCGAAGCCGAGCTCGACTTCGACAAGGGCTACCGCATCAATCTCGACGGCACGCGGATGCTGCTCGATGCCGTCAGGGTCGCAGGGGGCGGCTACAAGCCGCGCGTGGTCTTCACGTCCTCGATTGCGGTGTTCGGCGCGCCGTTCCCCGATGCGATCGGCGACGAGTTCTTCCACACGCCGCTTCTGAGCTACGGTACGCAGAAGGCGATCGGCGAATTGCTGCTGGCCGACTATTCCCGCCGCGGCTTCCTCGATGGCATCGGCATCCGCCTGCCGACCATCTGCATTCGGCCCGGCCTGCCCAACAAGGCGGCATCGGGCTTCTTCTCCAACATCCTGCGGGAGCCGCTGGCCGGCAAGGAAGCGGTCCTTCCGGTGTCCGAGGACGTCCGCCATTGGCATGCCACGCCGCGCTCCGCCGTCGGCTTCCTGCTGCATGCGGGCACCATGGACCTCGCCGCGGTGGGGCCGCGCCGCAATTTGACCATGCCGGGCCTGTCGGCGACGGTTGGCGAGCAGATCGCTGCGCTGAAACGCGTCGCCGGCGACAAGGTCGCCGCCCGCATCAAGCGGGAGCCCGATCCCTTCATCGTCGGCATCGTCGGCGGCTGGCCGCGCAACTTCAATGCAAAGCGGTCGCTCGAGCTCGGCTTCACCACCGCCGAAAAGACTTTCGACGACATCATCCGCATTCACATCGAAGACGAGCTCAGCGGCAATTTCGTCGCCTGATCTCTGACTGAGCGGGTAAAGTGATGGCGAGCGTTGCTTGCATCGGCGAATGCATGGTCGAGCTCCGGCAGGCCCAGGGTGGACAATCCGCCGGACATTCCAGCGGGCAGGGCGGGGGCCTCTACTCGCGTGGATTCGGCGGCGACACTCTCAACACGGCCGTGTACCTCGCGCGGCTCGAGGTCAAGGTCGACTATCTCACCGCGCTTGGCGACGATGCCCTGAGCGATGAGATGATCGCAGCCTGGACTGCGGAGGGCGTCGGCACGAGGCGCGTCGCGCGGCTGCCCGGCAAGCTGCCCGGCCTCTACATGATCCAGCTGGACGCGAAGGGCGAGCGCCAGTTCTTCCACTGGCGCGACAGTGCGGCGGCGCGCCAGCTGATGAATCTGCCGGAGACGGACGATCTCCTCAACTCCCTGATGAGCTACGACATCGTCTATCTCTCTGCGATCACGCTCTCGATCTACGACGCGGCCGGGCGCGAGCGCCTCTTCGCGGCGATCAAGCGCGCGCGCCTGCTCGGCACCCGCTTCGTGTTCGACACCAATTTCCGCGCGCGGGGATGGCCGGATCGCGACGTCGCGCGCGAGGTGTTTTCAGCCGCCTTCGCGGCTGCCGACATCGTGCTGACCTCGACCGAGGATCTGCTCGCTCTCTATCCCGGCGAAAGCCACGAGCAGTTGATGGCGCGCATCCCGACCCCCGAGTTGGTGTTCCGGCTCGCCGAGCCGGTCAGCCTGCTGCGCTTTCCCGGGGGCCCCTACGAGGTCCGCGCCGAGCCCATGACCAAACCCGTGGTCGACACCACCGCGGCCGGCGACAGCTTTGCGGCGGCCTATATCGCGGCGCGGCTCGCCGGTTCCAACCCGGTCGAGGCCGCCCAGGCCGGGCACCGCCTCGCCAGCCTCGTGATCTGCTATTCCGGCGCCATCATTCCGGGTTATGCCATGCCGCCGAAGAAACGGCACCGGCCGGCGACGACGCGTCAAGCGACCAAGTGAAACGAAAGCCAAGATGACCACGACTGCCCAGCAGAACCACCTCGCCGCGCTGTTCAAGGCCGCGACCGTCATTCCCGTCCTCACCATCGAGCGTATCCAGGATGCTGTGCCGCTGGCGCGTGCGCTGGTGGCCGGCGGCGTCCGTACGCTGGAGGTGACCATGCGTACCCCTGTTGCGATCGAGGCTGCGAGGGCGATGATGGCCGAGGTGCCCGAGGCGGTGATCGGCATCGGCACGATTCTCAATCCGGCCGACTTCACCCGTGTCGAGAAGCTCGGCGTCGCCTTCGGCATCAGCCCGGGCTTGACCCCGGACCTGTTGAAGGCCGCCACCCATAGCTCCTTGCCGTTTGCGCCGGGTATCGCCACGGCGTCCGAACTGATGATGGCGCTATCCTACGGCTTCGACATTGCAAAATTTTTCCCGGCCGAGCAGGCCGGCGGCATCAAGGGGCTGCGTTCGCTGGGTGGGCCGTTCCCGAACGTGCGGTTCTGCCCGACCGGGGGGGTCGGCGAGGCCAATGCGGCGACCTGGCTCGCGGAGCCCAATGTGGTCGCGGTCGGCGGTTCCTGGCTGTGCCCGACGGCGGAGATCAGGGCCGGGAACTGGGCCGGCATAACTGCCATCTGCCAGCGCACCCTCCAGGCCCTTAAACCCGCGTGAAGTCTTGCCATCCCTGGGCTAAGACTTAGGTCAGCAAGAGACCGCCAGGGAGAAAGACCATGACCGCCAGCATCGTCGGATGGGCGCATACGCCGTTCGGCAAGTTCGACACCGAGACCGTGGAAAGCCTCGTGGTGAAGGTCGCCAATGAGGCGCTGGCGGATGCCGGCATTTCGGCTGGCGATGTCGACGAGATCGTGCTCGGCCATTTCAACGCCGGCTTCTCGCCCCAGGATTTTACCGCCTCGCTGGTGCTCCAGGCCGACCCGAAGCTGCGCTTCAAGCCGGCGACCCGGGTCGAGAACGCCTGCGCCACCGGCTCCGCCGCCGTCCATCAGGGCGTGCGCGCGATCGCGGCCGGCGCGGCCAGGATTGTCCTCGTCGTCGGGGTCGAACAGATGACGCGCACGCCGGGGCCGGAGATCGGCAAGAACCTGCTTAAGGCGTCCTATCTGCCTGAGGACGGCGACACCGTCGGCGGCTTCGCCGGCGTGTTCGGCAAGATCGCCAGCTCCTATTTCCAGAAATACGGCGACCAGTCCGATGCACTGGCGCTGATCGCGGCCAAGAACCACAAGAACGGCGTCGCCAATCCCTTCGCCCAGATGCGCAAGGACTTTGGCTTCGAGTTCTGCCGCGCCGAGAGCGAGAAGAACCCCTACGTTGCCGGCCCCCTGAAGCGCACCGACTGCTCGCTGGTCTCAGACGGTGCCGCTGCCCTGGTGCTGGCCGACGCGGAAACCGCCAAGGGCATGAGCAAGTCGATCGGCTTCCGCGCCACCGCGCACGCCCAGGATTTCCTGCCAATGTCCAAGCGCGACATCCTCCAGTTCGAGGGCTGCACGGTCGCCTGGCAGCGCGCGCTGGAGAAGGCGGGCGTTACACTTTCCGATCTCTCCTTCGTCGAGACCCATGACTGCTTCACCGTCGCCGAACTGATCGAGTACGAAGCGATGGGCCTGACGCCGAGGGGGCAGGGCGCCCGTGCCATCAAGGAAGGCTGGACGCTCAAGGACGGCAAGCTGCCGGTCAATCCGTCCGGCGGCCTGAAGGCCAAGGGCCATCCGATCGGCGCCACCGGCGTCTCCATGCACGTGATGACCGCGATGCAGCTCGCCGGGCAAGCGCCGGAGGGCATGCAGCTCAAGAATGCAAAGCTCGGCGGCATCTTCAACATGGGCGGTGCGGCGGTTGCCAACTACGTCTCCGTGCTGGAGCCGTTGAAGTAAGCCCCGATCTCGTAGGGTGCGCAAAGGCGCGCAAGCGCCGTGCCCACCATCTTGTTTGCGCTAGATCATGGTGGGCACGCTTCGCTTTGCCCACCCTACGGCACTGATTGATTCGCGGGACATGCATTATGAGCAATGACTACGAAGATTCGCTGTCGATGGACGCACTCAACGATCGCATCGCGATTCTCGAGGACAATATCCGCCAGCTCATCGAGCAGGCCGCGGCCGCATCGGGTGAGCAGAACGAGTCGCGGATCGCGGACCGCATCAACCAGCAGAATGAGGAGCTCGACCGTCTCCTCAAGATTCGCGAATCCCGTCAGAAGAAATAGCGGCCCTTCGTCGCCGGCGCATGCGGCCATACGCCGGCCGCCCTTGCGCACGCGACGCCGCTGCCGTTAGCTGGACCGAAATCGCAGGGCTCATCTGAGCCCGCGCAATCGGGAGCGAACGATGGGACCGCTGAAGGGCATCAAGGTCGTCGACATGACCACCGTGCTGATGGGTCCCTATGCGACCCAGATGCTCGGCGACTACGGCGCAGACGTCATCAAGGTGGAATCTCTGGACGGCGACGTCACCCGCCTGATCGGTCCGATGCGGCACGCCGGCATGGGCCCGGTGTTCCTCAACACCAACCGCAGCAAGCGCTCGATCTGCCTCGACCTGAAGAAGCCCGCCGGCCGCGAGGCCGTGCTGCGCTTGCTGAAAGATGCCGACGTTCTCGTCTACAACGTCCGCCCGCAGGCGATGGCGCGGCTTCAACTGGGCTATGACGTTGTTGCCAAGATCAATCCGCGTCTGGTCTATGCCGGCGTGTTCGGCTTCGGCCAGGCCGGGCCGTATGCTGCAAAACCCGCCTATGACGATCTGATCCAGGGCGCCACCGCGCTGCCGGCTCTGATGGCGCAGACCGGTGACGGCGTGCCGCGCTATGTGCCGAACGCACTGGTCGATCGTATCGTCGGCCTCACCGCCGTCGGCGCGATCTGCGCCAGCCTCGTGCACCGCGACCTCACCGGACGCGGTCAGCGCGTCGATATTGATGTTCGAGACCATGGCCGGCTTCGTCATGGGCGACCACATGGGCGGGCTCACCTACGAGCCCCCGCTGGACAAAGGCGGTTACGCCCGCCATCTCTCGCGCGACCGCCGGCCCTACAAGACGTCGGACGGCTATCTCAGCGTCATCGTCTACAACGACAAGCAGTGGGAGAACTTCTTCAAGGCGACGGGACGCGACGATCTGCGGGCCGACGCGATGTTCGCGACATTCGCCGGCCGCGCCGCCAATATCGACCTGGTCTATGCCGAGCTCGCGCGCATCTTCGAGACGCGTTCCACAACGGAATGGATCGACCTGCTCACCAAGGCCGACGTGCCTGTGATGCCGATGCACGACCTCGCCTCGATGCTGCACGATGAGCATCTGGAGGCGACCGGCTTTTTCCCAGTGGTGAACCATCCAACTGAAGGGCCGATCCGGAGTATGAGGGTGACGGCGACCTGGTCGGAGACCGAAGCCGAACCGGTGCGGCTCGCGCCGCAGCTGAACGAGCACGGCGCGGAAATCCTCCGTGAGGTCGGCTACTCCGCGGATGAGATCGACGCCATGGTCCGCGATGGCGTCACCCGTTCGCCGCCCCGTAATGACGATGCACAGGTGCGTCCGTGAGCTTCATCACCGGCGTCGGCCTCACGCCTTTCGGCAAGCACGAAGGCTCGTCCTCGCTCGACCTGATGAGCAATGCCGCGCAGGCCGCGCTCGACGACGCCGGGCTCGAGCGCGCCGACATCGACGGCATCCTCTGTGGCTACTCCACCGTCTCGCCGCACATCATGCTGGCGACCGTCTTTGCCGAGCATTTCGGCATCCGTCCCAGTTACGCCCACGCCGTCCAGGTCGGGGGCGCGACCGGCCTCGCGATGACCATGCTGGCGCATCACCTCGTCGAGGCTGCAGTCGCCCGCAACGTGCTCGTGGTCGCCGGTGAGAACCGTCTCACCGGGCAGAGCCGCGATGCCTCGATCCAGGCGTTGGCGCAGGTCGGTCATCCCGACTACGAGGTGCCGCTCGGCCCGACCATTCCCGCCTACTACGGTCTGGTCGCCAACAGATACATGCACGAATACGGCGTGACGGAAGAAGACCTCGCCGAATTCGCCGTGCTGATGCGCGCCCACGCCTGCACCCATCCCGGTGCGCAATTCCGCGATTCCATCACTGTTGGCGACGTCATGGCCTCGAAGCCGGTGGCGATGCCGCTGAAGCTGCTCGATTGCTGCCCGGTGTCCGACGGCGGCGCCGCCTTCGTCATCAGCCGCGAGCGGACCGGAGAGGCCGGCGTGCGCATTCGCGGCTGTGCCCAGGCTCATACCCATCAGCACGTCACTGCAGCGCCCGCCCTGAGCGAACTCGGCGCCGAGATCTCCGTCGCCCGCGCCAGGGAGGCGACCGGCCTCGCGATTTCCCACGTGCGCTACGCGGCGATCTACGACAGCTTTACGATCACGCTCGCGATGCTGCTGGAAGACCTTGGCCTTGCTGGCCGGGGCGAGGCAGCCGCACGCGTGCGCGCCGGCCATTTCAGCCGCGACGGCGCGATGCCGCTGAACACCCATGGTGGCCTGCTCAGCTACGGTCATTGCGGCGTCGGTGGCGCCATGGCGCATCTTGTCGAAACGCATCTGCAGATGACGGGGCGAGCGGCGAATCGTCAGGTGCGCGACGCCTCGATCGCGCTGCTGCACGGCGACGGCGGCGTGCTGTCGTCTCACGTCAGCATGTTCCTGGAGCGGGTGCGATGAGCGAGCGTCTAGCCGACTGGACCAAGGGCGAACAGGCCGTCATTTATCAGACCTGCACCGCATGCGGCCATGTGCAGTATTTTCGTCGCGCCTTCTGCGCGGCCTGCGGCGCGTCCGATTCGCGCGAGCAGCGCGCCAGCGGCAAGGGCAGGGTCTACGCGACGTCGCTGGTCTGCCGCGCCGCCACGCCCGAGACGCGCGCGCACGTGCCTTACAACATCCTGCTGGTCGATTGCGCCGAGGGTTTTCGCATGATGGCACATGGTGAGAATGATCTCGCCATCGGCGATGAGGTCAGCGCGAGCTTCAAACGGTTCGCCGGCAAGCTGGTGCCGTTCTTCGCCAAAGACGGATAGTGAAATTGGATGTAGCCCTGATTGCGCTGCGCTCCATCTGGGCTACTGCAGCAACGCAAGCGGTGGGATCCGTCATTCGGGGGCGGTCCTGAGAGACCGAGCCTGGAACGGGAATTCTGGGCCTGGCCTGTGCGAGGGCCACCCCGGAATGACGAAAGCACTCACCCAACTCTTAACTAGCGCCCGTAGAACAGGATGCTGGCGATGACGAGCATCGCCATCACCGCCAGCATATGCGCGAACGCTTCCGAGGCCGCCCCCTTGGTGGCTTCCTTCATGCCGTATTCTCCCTAGACTTGGGCGTGACTCATCGATGCGCGGTTAGCGCCCAACGGCCAATTGTTTTTACTCGGAACACCCCTTGCGAGTATCCGCCGCGATCAAGTCCCCACGCGGCGAATATCGACTGTACCAAGGTCGTTCAGCAATGCGGCGGCATTTTGACTCGATGTTGTTGCTCCTGCGGACGCGCAAGAATACAGTTTCGTGGAACTTTCGCCGCTAACGACAAAAAGCATCAAAGGCTTAGGGAAAAACTTCAGGAAAATCATGGCCCGTATCAACTACAGCGACCCATCCCAAGCATCCGACCGCACCCGCGAAATCCTCGACAAGAATCGCAATGCCAACATCTTCCGCATGATGTCGCATTCGCCGAGCTACTTTGAGCAATACTGCCGCCTCGGCGGTGCCATCCGCCACAAGGGCGAACTCGATCCGATCGTGCGCGAGCTCGCGATCACTCGCACTGGCATCCTGTGCGAGGCGCCGTATGAGATCGTCGCGCACAAGCGTATCGGCAAGAATGTCGGCGTCACCGACGAGCAGAATGAGGCGCTCGAGAACTGGCTGACCGCGAGCTGTTTCGACGAGACGCAACGCGCCGCGCTCGCGTTCACCGACGAGATCGTGAAGCTGAACAAGCCGACGGATGCGATCTTCAAGGCGATCGCGGCGAAGTTGACGCCAGCCGCGCTCGTCGAGCTGCAGCTCTCGGTCGGATTCTACATCATGACGTCAAAGTTTCTGGAGACCTTTGAGATCGACCTTCAGCCGGTCACCGAAGTGGTAGGCTGATCGAGCAATTGCTGTGAGGGACGCTCATGACGATCGATGAATATGCCGCCTGGGCTGCAACGATTGCGAAAGTCGATGAGCGTCCGTCCAACGAACGGCTGTCCTATCTCGGGCTCGGCCTCGCCGGCGAATCCGGCGAAGTCGCCGACCACATCAAGAAGCTGCTCCGCGATGACTGGCTCGACCAGGCGGGCCTCGTCGAAGAGCTGGGTGATGTCATCTATTACTGGGCATGCCTGTGCGTGGCGACCGGCCAGCAGCCATCCGAGCTGCTCAAGACCAGTGCCGCAAAGATCAAGCGGCGGATCAGCGAGGCGGCGAGCCGCTAGGCCGCTCAGGTCGACGTCAGGATATCCACCCTGGCGTTGGCGACGATCAGGCGGTCGGCGAGAAGCTGCGCAAGATTGCGCATGATGCGTTCGCTGGCGTGCGGGTGCTGCTTGCGGAAGCGTTCGAACGCTTTCAGAGGCGCCTCGAACGCGGTCGCCGCCATATCCGCGAACACGTCGGCGGAGCGAGTGGTCTCGATCAGCGCCATCTCGCCGAACGCCATGCCGGCGGTGAGTGTTGCGAGCCGTACTCCGTCGGGCAGGGTGACATGCACCGCGCCGCTGCGCAGGAAGAAAAGGGAATCGGCTGCGGCGCCCGTGGTGAGGATTTTCGCGCCAGACTGATAGGTCCGGATCGTGCAGATCGAGGCGAGGTCGGTCAGCTCTTCCTCGCTCATGCCGGCCAGCAGCGGCTGCTCGGCAAGTTCGGTGGTCTCGTGGAAATCGATCGAGCCTCCGTACCGATAGATGATCTGGTCTTCGGCCCATTCGATCGCGGTGTCGAGCAAATAGAAGTCGCGGACGTTCTTGAGCTCGGCGGTCCATTCCCGCAGGCTGTCCCATTCCTTGGAGGCACGCCTGACGCCTGACAGCACGACGGTCACATTCAGCACCGCGAGTTCCTCGAACGCCTCGGCCACCAACCGCGCTCCGGCGCGTGTGGTGGAGGTGACGCGGTGGAGATCGCAGATCACGAATTGCGGCCGCGGCCGCCCCGCAAGCCGGCGCGAGACATAGTCGACCGCCGACAGCGACAGCGTGCCGACCAGCTCGATGATCCGCACCTCCTGCTCGTGGGCTGCGAGAATATCGCGCTCCTGCGGGCGGCGCACGCGCCGCGACGGACTCTTGCCGATGTCGTAATCGGCGATGACGGCGTTGCGCGCGTCGTCGCTCCGGTTGAGCATGTGCAAATCGTAATGCGAGGACAGCGCCTCGCACACCTTGATGCCGCGCACGCTGTTGCCGTGCTTGTCGAGTCTTGGCGAATAGCTGCCGAGCCCGAGGCGAGCGGGGAGGGCGGCGAGAATTCCGCCGCCGACGCCACTCTTGGCGGGGATGCCGATCCGGTAGATCCATTCGCCGGCATAGTCGTACATGCCCGACGACGTCATCACCGAGAGCGTGCGCGAGATCGCGTAAGGCGTCAGCACCTGCTCGCCGGTAACCGGGTTGACGCCGCGGTTGGCGAGCGTTGCCGCCATCACCGCGATGTCGCGCGCGGTGACCAGTACCGCGCATTGCCGGAAATAGACGTCGAGCACGGCGGCGACATCGTCCGAGATCACCGCATTGGTCTTGAGGAGATAGCCGATGGCGCGATTGCGGTCGCCGGTCTGGCTTTCGGAAGCGTAGACGGCCTCGTCGACGGCGAGGTCGCGGCCGGCAAAACGACCGAGCGCGAGGCGAATGTGCTCGAAAGCGTCCCGACCCTTGCTGTCGTGGATCAGCCCGGTGCAGGCGATCGCGCCGGCATTGACCATCGGGTTGAACGGATGGTTGTCCGAGTTGAGCCGGATCGAGTTGAAAGGATCGCCGGAGGGCTCGACGCCGATCGCGCTCTCGACCCTGCTTGCGCCGAGCAGGTCCAGCGCCAGTGCGAACACGAACGGCTTTGACATCGACTGGATGGTGAAGGGTACCCTGGAGTCGCCGACCTCGTAGACATGACCGTCCAGGGTCGCGAGGCTGATGCCGAAACAAGCAGGATCGGCCTTGCCGAGCTCGGGAATGTAGTCGGCGACCGCGCCCGAGGTCTCCGCCGAGAATTCGTTGAGGCAATTGTCCAGAAACCGCAGCAATGGCGGCTTCGAGCGGGTCCAGGCGGTGGCGAGTGGCGAAAGCGGTTTCATCGCCTCTCTTTGTGCAACGCAATCAGGGCACGCGCAACCCGTCCGGCACCATGGTCTGCCGCCGGACCAGCAGCAAGGCGAGCAAAACCGTGGGGACGAGGATGGCGAGGCCGAGCAGCGTCACCTGCATTTGCGATAGCGGCATGATGCCGCCGCCGGGGGTGGCCACCACGAACCCGCCGATCACCAGCAGCACGCGGATCGGCCATTCCAGCGCACCGGCGCCGCGGAGATCGCCGACGAAGGGCTGGTAGCCTTGGATGCCCCCGCAGATGAACAGCGTGCCGAACGCCGCAAGCGCCATCAAACCGAGGCCGGCCAAATAGGGGCTCGGCCCCTGCAGCACCAGCGCGGGATTGAGCACGAAGAAGAACGGGATGAAATAGATGATGCTGCCGACCCACATCGATTCCCAGCCCGTCTTCATCGCCGGCGAGCCGGCAATACCTGCCGCCGCGAACGAGGCGATCGCAACTGGCGGGGTGATCGACGACAACATGCCCCAGTAGAAGATGAACATGTGCACGGCCATCTTGTTTAGCCCGAGCTTCTCCAGCGCCGGTGCGACCAGGATGGCGAGGAAGATGTAACAGGCCGTCGTGGTCAACCCGAGGCCGAGGATCAGGCTGGTGAGGGCGCACATGCCGAGCAGCAGGAACGGATTGTCACCGGCAATGCGCAGCAGGTCGTTGGCGAGGCTCGACACCACGCCTGTCATTGAGAAGGCGCCGATCAGCAGGCCGCAGCCGGCGAGGATGCCGACGAGCTCGACGAAGGTGCGGCCGTTGACCTCGAGGAATTTGCCGATGGTCGCCACAGTCCAGCGCGTGTCCTTCGAGAACAGCTGGTTGAGGACCAGAAGCAGGGCGGTAGCGTAGAATGGCGCATGGCTCTCGCGCTTGAAGTAGAGCAGCATCACGATCAGCAGCGCGATCACGAAGACGTAGTACCAGCCGTCCCGGATCGTATCCATGACCCGCGGCAGCTCCGCGCGCGGAATGCCCTTCAGCCCGTGTCGTGCGGCATAGGAATCGACCTGCATGAACAGGCCGATGTAATAGAGCGCGGCCGGAATGATGGCGGCGATCGCGACATCGGCGTAGCTGACATTGAGGAATTGCGCGATCACGAAGGCGGTTGCACCCATCACCGGCGGAGCCAGCACCGCGCCGGTCGAGGCACAAGCCTCGATCGCGCCGGCATAAGATGCGCGAAAGCCGCTCTTCTTCATCACCGGAATGGTCATGGTGCCGGCGGTGAGCACGTTGGAGATGATCGAGCCCGACATCATGCCGAGCAGGCCGCTAGCGAAGATGCAGACCTTTGCCGCGCCGCCGCGGAAGGTGCCGCACAGCGCGAAGGCGAGATTGATGAAGAACTTTCCGGCGCCGGTCATCATCAGCGCGGTGCCAAACACCAGAAAGCCGATCACGGTGTCGGCAAACGCCTGGATGGGAATGCCGAGCAGGCTTTCGCCCGACAGCACGTGATAGGCGGTCGCTTGCTCCAGCGTCGACTGCGTGCCGCGGAACGGCCCGAGCCAGCTGGATTCTGCGAACAGCGGATAGACGGTGAAGGGGAGCACGCTCAGTAGCAGGCTCCAGCCGCCGGTCCGGCGCAGCGCCTCCATCAGCATCACCCACATCACGAGACCCGCGGCTGTCACGCTGTTCGGCGCGCCGCCGAATTCCCAGCCGGCCTCCGCGGCCTTGCGCACGTTCGACATCAACACAAGCGCTGCGGCAAAAGTCACGACGAAGCAGAGAAGATCATACCAGGGAATGCGGTCGAGCGGCGCGCGTGCGGTTCCCGGGAAGATCAGGAACGTGAACGGTAGCATCAGCGCGATCAGGAGATAGAAGTACTCCGTGTTGAGCTGGGTGTAGCCGACGAAGAAGCGCAGCGAGAATTGCTGGTTGATGCAGAGCAGGACGGTCGCGGCGGTCGCGACGACGAGCATCCAGCGCCACGCGCCGGGCAAGCTTCGGACGCGCGTGACCTCCGCTTCCTGCATGTTGCCGGCGGCGCCATGCGGATCGTCGAACACGATCCGCTTGGCCTCGTCCTGCGCGGCGGTGGAGACTGAAGCAGACGACATGATCGACCCCGCGCGTGGGCAATAAACGCTGAGAACTAATCCTCGAACCCGTTCGGCATGTCGGCCTTCGCAAGGGCTGTGGCACGCGCCTTCATCCAGCCGTCGAGGAACGCCTTGTCATCCGCAGGCGGGTTGGACTTTCCGTAGTCGGTCCACGCTGCGCCAAGCACCTCCTGGCGCTTGATCAGTCTGTTGTTGTGCACGTCCTGCGCGTCGCTCCATCGCCCGGCTTCCTTCAGCGCCTTCACCGCGCCGGGATGCACCGGCACCACCCAGTTCTTGGTCTGGCGATCGGCCGCAAGCCCGCCGGCGCCGGGCGCGGCGTCCTTGTAGGAATCGTAGTTCACGATCATGGCTTTGGTGATCGCATAGACCTGGTCGGGGGCTTGCGAGGCGTAGGCGACGAAAATCGGGTAGGGGTAGTTGCCGAGCTCGATCGGTTTGTCCGGCGAGATGCCGGCGCCGCAGGTCGCGGTCTGCGGAAAGAAGAACGAGCCGACCTTCTGCATCCGCGCCCAGCCTTCCTTGTCCTTGGCGGGCAGCGGCGGCCAGATCAGGCCCCGCGGCGAGGTCTCGGCTTCCTTGGCGGGGCCAGTGATGGTGGTGCCGAAGGCCGCGTCGGTGTCGTTGTTGATCAGGCCCTTCCACATCGCGCCGTAGCTTGCGAACTCGACGACTCTGACGTCCTTCTGCGTCAGGCCGGCGAAGGCGAGCACCGCGAGCGAGTTCTGGTTCAGCGCCGGCGAGCCGACGACGAATCCGACGCGCTTGCCCTTGAGATCCTTCAGCTCCTTCACGCCTGTATCCGCAGCGACGCCGAGCGTGCCGCAATTGCAGTCGACGGATGAGAGCAGGATCTGGAGCGGTTGCGGGCCCCACTCCCTGGAGCCGAACTCGAACACGCCTTCCTGTGCGAAATAGGTCCCCGATCCCATCGCCGCGGAGACCGCACGCTTGGCGCGCAGCGGCGCCAGACGCGCGACGTCGTTGCCTGCGGGGAGCACGCGCACATCGGTCGAGTATTTGTCCTTCATCATCTTGCCGACGCCGACCGCGATGTTGAAGCCGGCGGTGCCGGTGTCATAGGCGGTGAACGTCAATGTCGCCGGTAGCTTGATGTCTTCGGCGGCTGCATAGCGTGTAGACGCAAAAGAAAGGCCCGCCACCAAGGCAGGCGCGAGCATGATCAGCCCACGAAGCATGTTTCCCTCCAATGATCCTCGCGTTTTGCCGCGACGATTTTCTTTCTTTGTTTGAAACAAGTTTTGTTTGAAACGGATCATGTCATCGCGATCAGGCGATGGCAACGCCGTACCGCGAACGCAGCAATGAGGCTGACAGATTGATAATACAGTCAGCTCGCGATGATCGCGATCGCCTGTCCCTCGGCAACGACGTCGTCGATCTTCACCAGGATAGATGTGATCTCGCCGCTCGCAGGAGAAAGCACAGGTATCTCCATCTTCATCGCTTCGACCAGCACAATCTCATCACCATCCGCAACGGTTCCTCCAACTTGCACGGGAGTTGAGCAGATGCGACCCGCCATCTCCGTGACGATCTTAATCTCTGGCATGCCATCGCCTTCTTCTTGTGGTCGCAAAATGCCTGAGGTAGTTTCTTCTGCAAGCGGAATTTAATTCCGCACAGCGGAACAAGCGGTAGGGATCATGGGACGACGTTCAGAGCGGTTGAGTAGACAAGGTGCGCTCGCCGGCGATGCCGGTGAGGGTGATGTCATCCAAGTGGTGTCGCGCGCGTTCGACGTGTTACGATGCTTCGAGGGCCACGATAGCAGGCTCGGCAATCTCGAAATTTCAAACCGCTGCGGCCTGCCGCGCTCGACCGTGTCGCGGCTCACGCACACGCTGACGCGAATGGGTCAGCTGGTCTATCTGCCGCGCGATCAGAAATATCGCATCGGGCCGAGCGCGGTGGCGATGAGCGCCTCGATGATGAAGGGCGCGCAGCTGCGCAGCATGATTCGCCAGCGGCTCCAGGAAGTCGCCGAGCAACTGCCCGGCACGGTTGGTTTCGTGGTGCCCGATCGCTTCCATCTGGTCTATCTCCAGTTTGCGCGCTCGGCCTCGGCACTCGGCCTGCACGAGGGCACCGGCAGCCGCATCTCGATGGCCTCCACTGCTGCGGGCGCAGCCTACACCGCGGCATTGGCGCCCGAGGTCGGCGATGCCTTCATCGCAGACATGGAGCGGGAAGCTCCCGAGGCTGCGAAAATCCTGCGGCCCCGCATCGAGGCCAATCGGCAGTCGCTGCATGAGCGCGGCTATGTCGTGGCCTGCGGCTTGTGGAGCCCGCACATCAACGGGCTCGCGGTGCCGATCTGGTCGCCGCAGTATCAGACGTTTGTGGTGATCACGATCGGTCTTCTGTCGTCGATGTATGACGAGCAGCGTCTGCATGCCGAAGTCGCCCCGTTGATGGTCGCGCTCGGCCGCTCGCTCGGCAGCCTGATGGACGGCGCGGAGGGCGACGTATTCAACGCCCGCATCCCGCGCAAACCGGTCGCCATGGCCGTGCACAACAATAACAAGCCGATCAATTCGGAGGGAGTGAATGAACTGGAAGTCGGAACTCGACGAGCTCGCCCGGCGCGAAGCCTTCGCGCGGGAGATGGGCGGCGTTGACAAGGTCAAGCGTCAGCATGACCAGGGCCGACTGACTGTTCGGGAACGTATCGACAGACTGACCGACAAAGGCAGCTTTCACGAAATCGGTGCCGTCTCCGGCGTCGGCGAGTACGATTCCAGCGGCGAGTTGCAGAAATTGACGCCGGCGAACTGCGTGTTCGGCCGTGCCCGCGTCGAAGGCCGCACCGTCGTCGTGGTCGGCGACGATTTCACCGTGCGCGGCGGCTCGGCGGACGCGTCCATCTCCGCAAAACCGCTGATGGCGGAGGAGATGGCGCATGATCTCCGCCTGCCCATCGTCCGCATCATCGAAGGCTCGGGCGGCGGCGGCTCGGTCAAGACCATCGAGACCAAGGGCGCGGCGAACCTGCCGGGTGGTATCGGCGGCACACGCTGGTATCGCTTCACCACCGAAAACTTGTCGCGCGTGCCCGTGGTCGCGCTCGGCCTCGGCTCGGTCGCAGGGCTCGGTGCCGCGCGTCTTGCCGCCAGCCACTATTCCATCATGACCCGGAAGTCCGCGATGTTCGTCGCAGGCCCGCCGGTGGTGAAGGCGCTGGGGCAGGATCTCTCGAAGGAAGAGCTCGGCGGCGCCGACATCCAGACCCGCGCCGGCGCGGTCGATCATGCCGTCGACACCGAGGAGGAGGCCTTTGCCTGCGCGCGGCGATTCCTGTCCTATCTGCCGTCGTCGGTTGACGGGCTGCCGCCGACCTTGCCCTGCACCGACAATCCGGAGCGCACCGAAGAGGCGCTGATGAGCGCGGTGCCACGCAACCGCAAGCAGGTCTACAAGATACGGCCGATCGTCGAACAGGTCGTGGACAAGGGCTCGTTCTTCGAGGTCGCCAAGAATTTCGGCAAGCCGATCATCGTCGGCCTCGCGCGGCTCGAGGGCAGGGCGGTGATGGTGCTTGCCAGCGACAGCTTTCACTATGGCGGCTCCTGGACGGCGGACGCCTGCCAGAAAGTGGTGCGCTGGGTCGACTTCGCAGAGACCTTCCATTTGCCGATCGTCTATCTCATGGACTGCCCCGGCTTCATGATCGGGCTCGATGCGGAGAAGGCGGGCACCATCCGCCATGGCGTTCGCGCCATGGCCGCGGTCAACCAGACCACGGTGCCCTGGTGCACGGTGATCCTGCGCAATGCCTTCGGCGTCGCCGGCGTGGTGCATCAGCCCGCCGACCGCTTCTCGATCCGCTACGCCTGGCCGTCGGCCTATTGGGGCTCGCTCCCGCTCGAAGGCGGCATCGAAGCCGCCTACCGTGCGGACATCGACGCGGCTGAGGACAAGGCGGAGAAACTGAAAGAGATCGAGGACCGCCTCAACAAGCTGCGCTCGCCGTTCCGCTCCGCCGAAAAATTCTGGGTGGAGGAGATCATCGATCCCAGGAAGACGCGGTCGCTGCTGTGCGAGTTTGCGCGGCTGGCGGAGCCATTGCGAAAGCCGGGGCCGCCGGGGAATTTTTCGATCAGGCCGTAGTTTCAGCCGTCACTGCGAGCCGCTGATGCCGACCTCTGCCCAATGCCAGTTGAGCAAAATTGATCTATCGCAACGCCACGCGTCCGATTGTCTGCAAGCGTCTCGTTTGAAACGAGGGAGAGACGTCATGACAAATGCGGGTAACGCGCTGCTTTGGACGGCCATATTTTTCTGTCTGTCGTTTGCTTCAATTTTTGTAGTCTGGTTTGCCGAGCGGTTGCGCGCGGGCTTCGTGAGGAAGCCGTAAAGCTTCCCAGGTTCGGTAGCTCGTCAACTGCTGACCCGACGATGGGTGCCTGCCGATAGGGCGCCTTCGATGTTGCCGCTGTCTGTGCTCCGCTTTGCCGCGGCAGTGATGACGTGACCTCAAAACAATTACGCGCTACGCTTCCCGGGCAAGAACAAGAGGAAGCGCCAATCGTGTACGACTTCATTATCGTGGGCGGCGGCTCGGCGGGGTCCGTGCTGGCCCACCGGCTCTCCGCGAGGAGCGCCAACAAGGTCCTGCTCTGCGAGGCTGGACAGGACACACCGCCCGGCGACGAGCCGGCCGAGATCAGGGACAGCTATCCGGGTACGGCCTATTTCGACCCGCGCTTCCACTGGACCGAGCTCAAGGTCACGACCCAGATCGTCAGCCATAACAATCCGAACGAAGGACGTCCGCCCTTACGCAAATACGAGCAGGCTCGCGTGCTTGGCGGCGGCTCCTCGATCAACGGCCAGATGGCCAACCGCGGCGCGCCGACCGACTACGACGAATGGGACGCGCGCGGCGCTGCGGGGTGGAGCTGGAACGATGTGCTGCCCTTCTTCAAGAAGGTCGAGCGCGACCTCGATTTCGACGGTCCCTACCACGGCAAGGACGGCCGCATTCCGGTCCGCCGAATTCCCAGGGAGCACTGGACGCGGCATTCGCAGGCGTTCGCGCAAGCCTTCCAGCAGGCCGGACATCAGTTCCTGCCGGACCAGAATGGCGAGTTCGTCGACGGGTTTTTCCCGGTGACGCACTCCAACCAGGCCGAGCAACGCGTCTCGGCCGCCATGGGCTATCTCGATCGTGATACGCGCAAGCGCGCCAATCTGACGATCTCCACCAACACGCAGGTCAGAGAGCTGCTGTTCGAAGGCACGCGATGCGTCGGTGTGAAGGCCGTGGTCGACGGACGGGAGCAGGAATTCCGCGGCCGCGAGATCATTCTCTCCAGCGGCGCCATCCATTCGCCGGCGCATCTGTTGCGCGCCGGCATCGGCCCGGTCGGTCACCTCAAGGATATGGGTATTCCCGTGCTGATGGGGTTGCAAGGCGTCGGCCAGCGCCTGATGGATCATCCCTCGATCTCGCTGTCGTCCTTTGTCCGCCGCGGAGCGCGGATGAACGAGCACACCAGGCGCCACATGCAGCTTGGCCTGCGTTATTCGTCCGGGCTCGAAGGCGTGCCGAAAGGCGACATGTTCGTCGTCCTGCTCAGCAAATCAGCCTGGCACGCCGTCGGTGAGCAGATCGGATCGCTGCTGACGTTCGTCAACAAGACCTATTCCGAGACAGGACAGGTCAAGCTTGCCTCGCGCGACCCGGCAGCCGAGCCGATCGTCGAGTTCAACCTGTTGTCCGACCGGCGCGACCTCGATCGCCTGATGAGCGGTTTCCGCAAGATGGCGGCCGTGCAGATGAGCGACGTCGTCAGGGCCGTGACGGACAAGCCATTCCCGGCCTCCTATACCGACCGCGTACGCAAGATCGGCGTGGTCAACACTAGGAACCGGATACTGACAAAAATCGCCGCGGCCCTGATGGACGGGCCGGCGGCGCTGCGCCACTACATGATCGACAATTTCGTGGTCGAGGGCTTCACCTTCGACGACGTCATCAACGACGACGAGGCGCTGGAAGCCTTCGTGCGCAAGGCGACCATCGGCGTGTGGCACGCCTCCTGCTCGTGCCGCATGGGCCGGGCCGACGATCCGATGGCGGTCGTCGATCCAGAGGGCCGCGTCAAAGGCGTGCAGGGCCTGCGCGTCGTCGACGCCTCGATCTTCCCGGTGGTGCCGTGTGCCAACACCAATTTTCCGGTCCTGATGTCGGCGGAGAAGATCGCGGCCGCGATCATGCAGTGAGCCGGGGCGGTTTGCACCGTCCGCCGGGAAGCATGTCAATGAGCCCTTGCACGCTGAAATGATGCAGCCAAAACTGTTCCGCTGGGACAGGCTGAGGCCCATGCGCCCGCTTGCGGAACCGGGAACCGGCCTCGGGCGTTTCTTTGCCAAATCTCGCCTTTCGGCTTGGAACCGGGGCGCTAGGCTGCGCGGTCCGTGTCGGGCCTGAGCGCGTCTTTTTGGCGACAGACCTTAAGGGGGTTCAATGATCGATTCTTCGAGCGGGGCGCAAACCAGCGACCCCGAAGACTTGCCCAGGATTTCGACCGGCAGCGACGGTCTGGACGACATCCTCTGTGGCGGGCTCGATCCCAATCGCATGTACCTCTACGAGGGTCGGCCCGGCTCGGGCAAGACCACGATGGCGCTTCAATTCCTTCTCGAGGGCGTCCGCTGCGGTGAACGCGTGCTCTATATCTCCTTGTCGGAAACCAAACGTGAGCTGACGCTGGTTGCGCAGCGGCACGGCTGGTCGCTGCAAGGTGTCGACATCTTCGAACTGGTTCCGCCGGAGACGACGCTGGATCCCGAGCGGGAGCTCACCGTCTTCCATCCCGCTGAAATGGAGCTGAGCGAAACGACGGGCCTAATATTCAAGGAAGTCGAACGGATCAATCCCGCGCGCGTGGTGCTGGACAGCCTGTCCGAGCTGCGCCTCCTCGCGCAGAACCCGCTGCGGTACCGGCGCCAGGTCCTGGCCTTGAAGCACTTCTTCACCAACCGCAATTGCACGGTCATCCTCCTCGACGACCTCTCGTCCTCCCAGGACGATTTACAACTCCATTCGATCGCGCATGGCGTGGTGATGCTCGAACAGCTCGCCATTGATTATGGAGCAGAGCGCCGGCGGATGCGCGTCATCAAGATGCGCGGCATTCGATTTCGCGGCGGCTTCCACGATTTCACCATTGAAGCAGGAGGTGTGCGGATATTCCCCCGGCTGGTCGCGGGGGAACATCACGCATCGTTCATCGGTGAGTTGACGCCGAGCGGCAATGCGCAACTCGACCAGCTCCTGGGAGGAGGGCTCGAGCGCGGCACCAGTGCGCTTCTTTTGGGCGCCGCCGGTGTCGGCAAGTCGTCTCTCGCGCTGACCTATGCGATCGCGGCGGCAGCCCGTGGTGAGCATGCGGTGTTCTTTGCCTTCGATGAAGGTCGCGGCACGGTGGAAGCCCGGGCTCGGACGCTTGGCCTGCCCCTTGAAACGCACCTGCAATCGGGACTCATCCGCTTTCAACAGATCGATCCCGCCGAGATGTCCCCCGGGGAATTCGCCGCGAATGTACGAAAGAGCGTCGAAAAGGATAACGCCCGGATTGTCATCATCGACAGTCTGAACGGTTACCTCAACGCGATGCCGGATGAGCGATTCCTCATCCTTCAGATGCATGAGCTCCTGAGCTATCTCGGGCAGAAAGGCGTGCTGACCGTCCTGATCCTCGCTCAACATGGGCTGGTCGGTCCGATGGAAACGGCTCTCGATATCAGCTATTTGAGTGATGCGGTGCTCATGCTGCGCTATTTTGAGGTCGGCGGAACGGTGCGGCGTGCCCTCTCCGTCGTGAAGAAGCGCAGCGGCAATCATGAAAACTCAATCCGCGAGTTTCGTCTTGGCCGCGCTGGCATCACGCTAGGTCCTCCGCTGAGCGAGTTCAGCGGCATTTTCTCCGGAAATCCGCGTTATACGGGCACGGAGATGCCGGAGGGGCCGGCGGAATGAGCGCGGACCGCGATCATTGCGTTCTCGTGTTTGCTCCGATCGGCCGTGATGGGGCGGCATCGGTCGAGCTTTTCCGCAATTCGAATCTCGTCGCAATCAATTGTCGTGGTCTGCCTGAACTGGTCAGCGAGATGTCGGCGGGAGTGGGCGCGGTCCTTCTCGCCGAGGAGGGCTTGTTCGGGAAGGATACCCAGCCGCTGGCACATTGGATCGAGCGGCAGCCGCCCTGGTCTGACCTGCCCTTTGTCATTCTCACCAGCCACCGGGAGCAGCCGGCGGTGGTTGCCTGGCGCCGCAGCATCGTCGAGACACTCCGCAACGTTTCGCTGCTTGAACGTCCGGTTCAGCCGATCACGCTGACGAGCGCAATTCAATCCGCAATGCGGGCCCGCCGGCGGCAATATGAAATTCGAACCTTGCTGCAGGCGCGCGAGCGGACGGCCCAGGAGCTCGAGAAGCTCGTGGTCGAGCGCACCCGTGCTCTCGAGGAGGCCAACAAGCATCTGCGGGCCGAAATGGAAGAGCGCGCCCGGGTCGAGGAGACCCTTCGTCAAGCCCAGAAGATCGAAGCCATCGGACAATTGACCGGCGGAGTAGCTCACGACTTCAATAATCTGCTGATGGTGATCTCCGGTGGATTGGACATGCTCGATCGGCAGACAGATCCTGATCGGCGGCGTCGTCTGTTGCAGGGAATGGTTCAGGCGGCGCAGCGCGGTGCCGGCCTGACCCGGCAGCTTCTGGCTTTTTCACGGCGGCAGAAGCTCCGGCCCGAGGCCGTCGACATCGCATCGCAGATCGGCGGCATGCGCGAACTGCTCGATCGGAGCCTGAGAGGCGACGTTCACGTCGAGTTCGATTTTCCGGATGGTCTTTGGCCGGTGGAGGTCGATCCGGGAGAGCTCGAACTGGTCATTCTCAACCTGGCGGTCAACGCCCGCGATGCGATGCCGAACGGCGGCACGATCGTTGTTCGTGGCGAGAACCTGGCCGGCTTCGACGAGGATGAAATTTCGGGCGATTACGTCCGCCTGTCCGTGGTCGACAGGGGTGTCGGGATGAGCCCCGAGATCCTGGCGCGGGTCTTCGAACCGTTCTTCACGACCAAGGATGTCGGGAAAGGCTCGGGCCTGGGGCTTGCGCAGGTGCACGGATTTGCGACGCAGTCACGCGGGATGGTTCGAATAAAATCGATCGTCGACGAGGGCACCAGCATCGAGCTCTATTTGCCGCGATCCAGGAATATTCCTTCGGGTGAACGGCATCTCATCGACCTGAACAGGGCGCGTCCCAAGAAGGCTAATCATGGCCGGGTTCTCCTCGTCGAAGACGACGACGAGGTCGCCGCGCTGGTCAGCGAAATGCTTGCGCAACTCGGTTACCAGGTCACGCGCGCAGCCAGTGCTGCGGCGGCCCTCGGTGCCCTAGCGGACGGCCGCTCCGTCGATCTGGTGTTTTCCGATATCATGATGCCGGGCGGCATGAACGGTGTCGAACTCGCGTCCGAGATAAAGAGGAGGCGAAGCGACATCCCGGTCCTGCTGACGAGCGGATACGCCGAAGCCGCGGTTCACGACGCCGAAATGGCCGGGATCCGGATCCTGTCGAAGCCCTACCACATCGACGAGCTCGCCGCAGCGCTCAGTGCTGCAAAATCGGACTTTGCGATAGCCACAGGAGCGGGTTTGGCGACGACTCGGGGCTGACCACGCGCGCAACAATTACTGCCCGGGTTTATGGCTCGAGGGGCGCCCTGGGCGTTTGCGCGCTCGGCCGGTCGACGCCCGTCGCTGGGCGGCGTGCTCAGTTGCGACGACACGCATTCGTTCTCTGCGAGTAGTCCATCTCTGCCGCTACGTCTGGGCTATGAGGACTGCAGAAATCGGCCCGCAAATGAAGCCACTTTCGGCCGCTTTTTAGCCCATTTCAGCCAAACTGTTATTGGTTTCTCATTGCCGGGGCAGGGATCTTCAATTTGGAGCCCTGCAATGTTCAAGGCGGTTCTTTCTGCGTGTCTCTTGGTTGCCCTCAGCTCCGTCGCTTCCGAAGCACGGACTTATCGCATTCATCAAGTACCTGAATGCAACGTCACGATGCCCTGCGACTTCTCGTATGCGCAAACGCGCCGTGAGCGGACTTCCCGGTCCCCACTGAATCCCAGGTCCTCGCTACAAGCCTATCGCGCGACGCAATTGACAGCGACCGACGCGGGCGGCGCCCCGACGACGAGCATCTCCGGCACCCGCATCGTAGGCAGTCGTCCGGCAGGGTGTCCTTCATCCTTCTGCGGCTGCGGCGCGGCTCTGCGCGTGTTCGGCCGTATCGTGCCGGAATTGAATCTTGCGGCCAATTGGCTGCGCTTCCCGCGGACATCACCCGCACCGGGAATGGTCGCAGCGCGACGTGGACATGTGTTCGTCCTCGAGCAGCACCTGGAAGGGGACACCTGGATGGCGTACGACGCCAACTCGGGCGGACACGCGACGCGAATGCATGCGCGTTCATTGCGTGGCTATACGATCGTCAACCCGCGCGGTGGTTCCGTCGCCTGAGAGGCCAGCCGACATAATTGCGACGCATGAACATCCGCAAGGCGTCTGTCGACGGCTACGGCAGGTTCGCCTTGCTGATTTTTCGATCTGCGACGGCTGGTCGCGTTTTATTTCAGGTACGTCTTCCGCAATCGAGCGGCATCCCGAACCCGAACGACCCGCCTCGTGTCGGGCGGATCGGTGACGCCGCACTCTACGGCGTCACCGGCACCATCAGATACTAAGCCATCGCGGCTTGCGGCTTTGGCTTCGGTTGTCGCGACAACGTCAGCACGATCAGCGCGGCGAACACGCAGAGCGCGCCGGCGATGAAGAAGGCGGGCAGGTAGCTCTGATAGACCGTCCGCGAGAAACCGGCGCCGAAGGCGGCGGTGCCCGCGCCGAGCTGGTGGCCGGCAAAGATCCAGCCGAACACCAGATTGGCGCGCTCGGGTCCGAATTTCTGCGCGGTGAGGCGCACCGTGGGCGGCACGGTTGCGATCCAGTCGAGCCCGTAGAACATCGCGAAAATCGAGAGCCCATAGAACGAGAAATCGCTGAAGGGGAGGAAGATCAGCGAGAGCCCGCGCAGGCCGTAATACCAGAACAGCAAATAGCGGTTGTCGTAGCGGTCCGACAGCCAGCCAGACATGATGGTGCCGAAGAAGTCGAAGATGCCCATGGCTGCCAGCAAGCCCGCGGCCTGCACCTGCGGGATGCCGAAATCGAGGCACATCGGAATCAGATGCACCTGCACGAGGCCATTGGTGGATGCGCCGCAGACGAAGAACGTCGCAAACAGGACCCAGAACGCGCTGCTCTTGGAGGCGTCGCGCAGCGTGCCGAGTGCCACGCCGGTGATCGAGCCATGGCTGACGGGCGGGGCGGGCAGGGGTGTGGTGCCTTCGTCGCCGAACGGGCGCAGGCCCAAATCGCTCGGACGGTCGCGCATCGCGAGCAGGACCGCGAGGGCGGAAACACCAAGCGCGATGCAGACGAAGCCGAGCGCAAGCCGCCAGCCGAAACGTTCGGTGAGGCTTGCCAGCAGCGGCAGGAACACGAGCTGGCCGGTGGCGACGCTCGCGGTCATGATGCCGACGACGAGGCCGCGCCGCGCTGCGAACCAGCGCGTCGCGATGGTGGCGCCCAGCACCAGCGCAGTCATGCCGGTGCCGATCCCGATCACGACGCCCCACAGCGCGACGAGCTGCCAGACCTCTGTCATGCCGAGCGAGAGCACCAGCGCCGAGACCACGATGAGCTGCGCGGTCAGCGTGACGTTGCGCAGGCCGTAGCGGTTGAGCAGGGCTGCCGCAAACGGCGCCATCAGCCCGAACAGGATGAAGCGGATTGACAGCGCGGAGGAGATCTCCGCCGTGCTCCAGCCGAATTCCTTCTGAAGCGGAACGATGAACACGCCGGGCGCGCCGACCGTGCCGGCGCTGATCAGCGCGGTGAGGAAGGTCACGCCGACCATCACCCAGCCATAGTGGATATTGCGGCGGCCGAGTGTTGCCGCGAGCCAGTTCGAGATCATTGGGCCTCAATCTTGAGTAGGCAGGATTTGAAACACCTGCGCAAGTTTGCAGAATGACACGAGACGCGTCTGTCTGAAATGACGGAGTTCCCTCATTTCCGGACTTTCACCTCAGTGCGTCAAGCGTTCCACCGCGATCGCTGTGGCTTCGCCGCCGCCGATGCAGAGCGCCGCGACACCGCGCTTGAGGTTTCGCGCCTCGAGCGCATGCAGCAGCGTCACGATCAGCCGTGCGCCGGTGGCACCGATGGGATGGCCGAGCGCGCACGCGCCGCCGTTGATGTTGAGCTTCTCGCGGGGAATGCCGAGATCGCGCTGCGCCGCCATCGCCACCACGGCGAAGGCTTCGTTGATCTCGAACAGGTCGACGTCGTCGGCGCTCCAGCCGACTTTGTCCAAGAGCTTGCGGATCGCCGGGATCGGGGCCGTGGTGAACCATTGCGGCTCCTGGCTGTGGGTGGCGTGGCCCTTGATCACGGCGAGAGCCGGCAGGCCGTTGCGATCGGCGAGTGAGCGCTTCGTCAGCACCAGCGCAGCGGCGCCGTCGGCGTTGGCGGAGGAGGCCGCCGGCGTGATGGTGCCGTTGGCGCGGAACGCCGGCTTCAGCCCGGGGATCTTTGCGGGATCGACCTTGAGCGGATGCTCGTCATTGGCAACGATGCGGGGGCCTGCCCTCTCGCTCAGCGTGATCGGCGCGATCTCGGCCTTGAACGCGCCGCCCTCGACCGCCTTGCGCGCGCGGCTCAACGTTTCCATCGCATAGGCGTCCTGGTCCTTGCGGGTGAACTGATAGGCTTCGGCGGTGGCCTCGCCGAAATCGCCCATGGAGCGGCCGGTCTCGTAGGCGTCTTCAAGGCCGTCCATCATCATGTGGTCGATGATGCGGTCGTGGCCGGCGCGATAGCCGCCACGCGCCTTGGCGAGCAGATACGGCGCGTTGCTCATGCTCTCCATGCCGCCGGAGACGACGATCTCGGCCGAGCCGGCGCGAATGATGTCGTGCGCCAGCATGGTCGCTTTCATGCCGGAGCCGCAGACTTTGTTCACAGTGGTCGCCCCTGTGGCGTCGGCCAGGCCGGCCGCACGCGCAGCCTGGCGCGCCGGTGCCTGGCCCTGGCCCGCGGGAAGGACGCAGCCCATGAAGACCTCGTCGACCTTCTCCGGCGCAAGCTTGGCACGCTCGAGTGCCGCGCCGATCACGTGCGAACCGAGCTTGTGTGCGGGAAGCGGCGACAGTTCGCCCATGAAGCGCCCGAGCGGGCTACGGACGGCGGAGACGATGACGACGGGATCGGCGGCCTCGGCCATGGGGGAGACTCCCTACGATGTCGGACATATAAGATTATGACCATCATATGATGCGGCGCAAAAAATGCAACTGCGTCCGGCATGAGAAAATCTTGTGGTTCGCATGAGATTTGGTCGTGCGAACGGAAAAGGTTGAGAGCGCCTACCGCTTCCGATTCACAAACGCGCCCATCAGCCGCGTCGGCTCGTCCGTCAGGAACGACTCGCCGAACACCTTCACGCTCAAATTCACCGACTCCGTCAGCGGCAGTTCCTCCCATTGCCGCAGCAGTGCTTTCTGCGAGCGCAGCGCCTCGGGGCCGCATTCGAGCAGCGCCTGCACAAGGTGCTCGACCTCGGCATCGAGCCCGCCTTCCGGCGCGACCTTGTCGACCAGCCCCCAGGCCAGCGCCGTCGACGCGTCGATGTTCTCAGCGGTCATCACCAGCCAGCGCGCGCGGGCCCAGCCGATCAGACGCGGCAGCAGCGCGGCATGGATCACTGAGGGAATGCCGACGCGCACCTCCGGCATGCCGAAATGCGCATCATGGGCTGCAATCCGGAAGTCGCAGGCGGCAGCGACTTCGAGCCCGCCGCCGAGGCACCAGCCGGGCATGCGCGCGATCATGGGAGCCGGGAAGGCGCGCACGGCCTCGCAGAGGTCGCGCAGGCGGCTGATGAAGGCTTCGGCGGACTTCTGGTCGAGCCTGGCCATCTCCTTGATGTCGGCGCCACCGATCATGCTCTTCTCGCTCTGGCCGCGCAGCACCACAACCCGGATGCTGCGGTCGGACGAGAGCTGCTGCAAGCCTTCGCGAACCGCATCGGTGACGGGCGAGCCCAAAATGTTCAGCGAGCCGGCATTGCAGATCGCGACATGAACGACGCCGCGCGCATCGCGCGTCACGCCGCAGTGGTGGTTGAGCATTTCCATGAGGGGATCTCTGAGTTCGTGGACGCGCGAATACGCCTGTCGGGATCACTTCCGGGCCGAAACGCCTTGCTTGTCAAGCGGGCGGGACGGAGTTGCCAGCGCGAAGTCCGCAGAATAGTATGATGGAAATCATACCAAGAGGCCGCGATGACCAGCAACGATCAACTCGACCTGTTTTCGCCTGCGGGCCGGCGCGAGCGGGTGGTGGAGTGGCAGGTGCCTGCGCCGGTCGCGAAAGTGGCGATGGGCCTGTCAGGCATGGATGCGATGCTGGGTATCCGCGACGGACGGTTACCGCCGCCCCCCTTTGCCAAGCTGATCGGCTTCGTCATGGCCGTGGTCGAGCCGGGCCGGATCGTCATGGAACTCGAGCCGCGCGAGGATCTCGAAAACACCATAGGCCTCCTGCACGGGGCTACAGCCGCCGCGCTGCTCGACACCGCGATGGGGTGTGCGATCTCGACCAGGCTGGAGCCCGGGCAGGGCTCCGTCACCCTCGATCTGAAAATGACCTTCCTGCGTCCGCTCTCGGTCCGGTCCGGGCTGATCGCCGCCGAGGGCAAGGTGATCAAGCTGGGACGCCAGACCAGCTACACCGAGGGTTTCGTCCGAGACGGTCAGGGGGCGCTTGCGGTGCACGCAACGGCGACCTTTTCCATGATCGGCAACAATTTTACCGGGAATTAATGCGCCGTCCGGCCGATATCCGTGTTATTAGATGACTTCCGACATTCAATGAGATCCGCATGCGCTATTCCCGGGAACACAAGCAGGAAACCCACGACCGCATCGTGAAGAAGGCCTCCGTGCGGCTGCGCGAAAAGGGCGCCCACGGCATCGGCGTCGCCGACCTCATGAAGGAGGCGGGCCTGACCCATGGCGGCTTCTACGCCCATTTCGATTCCCGCGAGGCGCTCGTGATCGAGGCGTTCGACTATGCCATGGATCGCTCGATGGAGCACTGGCGCAAGCAATCTGATCAGGTCGCGCCGGAGAAGCAGCTCCCCCAGATCGTGGAGACCTATCTCTCGACGGTGCATCGCGACAACCCCGGTCACGGTTGCTCGATTCCCGCGCTCGGCGCCGAGATCGCCCGGGAGAGCCCGAAGACACGAAAGGCCTTTGCGGGCAAGCTCGACGAGATGATCGAGATGATCACGGACTTCATCCCGAATCTGCCGCGCAAGGCCGCGCGCAAGCAGGCGATCGCGACGCTGGCGACCATGGCCGGCACCATGCTGCTCGCGCGCATTGCCGGCTCGAGCGAGCTGTCGGACGAGGTGTTGAAGACGGGCAAGGACAGTGCGCTCGATGGCGCGCGGCGTGAGCTGAAGGTAACGGCGGCGAAGAAGCCGAAGCAGAGTTAGGCCGAGGTGCCGTAGGGGGGCAAAAGCGAAGCGTGCCCACCATCCAACCGCGAGTGTGGAGACATGGTGGGCACGGCGCTAGGGCGGCTTTGCCCACCCTACGAGACCGTCCTTACCTTCCCGCAAACAGCGCCCGCTCGCGCTCCACAATCTCGGAAATATAATCGGCCACCGCGCGGATGCGTGCGAGGTCCTTGCTGTCGGCGTGCATCAGCATCCAGAAGGTGCGGGTGATCGAGACCTCTTCCGCCAGCACCGCAAGCAGCTGCGGATAGTCGGCCGCCATGAAGTGCGGCAGGACGGCGATACCGAAGCCGGCGAGCGTGGCATTGAGTTGTGCGATCAGATTGGCGCTGCGCAAGCGTGCGGAGACCTTCGGCGACACCTGCGGCAGATAGTCGAGCTCGGGCGTGAACAAGAGCTCCTCGATATAGCCGACGAAGCGATGCTGCGGCAGCACCTCGCGCGAGGTGATTTTCGGGAAGCGGTCGAGATAGGCGGGCGCGGCATAGAGTCCGAGGCGGTAGTCGAGCAGTTTGCGGCCGACGATGCGGCCTTCCTTCGGCATGGTCAGGCTGATCGCGATATCGGCCTCGCGCTTGGAGAGGCTGAACAGCCGCGCGGTGGCCACCAGTTGCAAATCGAGATCGGGATACCGGTCGGCGAACTGAGCGAGCCGGGGCGCCAGGAAGGCGGTGCCAAATCCGTCTGGCGCGCCGATCCGCACCGTGCCGGTCAGCCGCGCCACGGAGCCACCGACCTGCTCCTGGTTGGCGACGATGGTCGATTCCATGGCTTCCGCGCTGTCGGCGACGCGCTGGCCGGCCTCTGTCAGCAGGTAGCCGGTCTTGCGCCGGTCAAACAGCTTGGCCGAGAGGTGCTTCTCCAGCCGGTCGACGCGGCGGATGACGGTAGCATGGTCGACGCCGAGCTGTTTTCCCGCAGCCGAAACCGAGCCGCCCCGCACGATGGCCAGCACGAAGCGGAAGTCGTCCCAGTCGATAGCGCCTTGATCCAGCATTTTCGCACATCTATGGTGCATTATCTCAGACTTGAATCCTATAAAATGCAGGTCGATAGGATTTGTCAAAGCGTTCAAGCTCGCCTTAAGGAGACCATTCCATGCGTTCAGTCGGACATTTCATTGGTGGCAAGGAGGTCAAGGGCACCTCGGGCCGCACCGCCGACGTTTTCGAGCCGATGACGGGTGACGTCCAGGCCAAGGTGGCGCTGGCGTCCAAGGCCGAGGTCCGCGCCGCCGTCGAGAACGCCCGCTCCGCGCAGCCGGAATGGGCCGCGACCAACCCGCAGCGCCGCGCCCGCGTCATGATGAAGTTCGTCGAGCTGGTGCAGCGCGACTACGACAAGCTCGCCGAGTTGCTCGCCCGCGAGCATGGCAAGACCGTTCCTGACGCCAAGGGCGACATCCAGCGCGGCCTCGAAGTCGCGGAATTTGCCTGCGGCATCCCGCATCTGATGAAGGGCGAATACACCGAAGGCGCCGGTCCCGGCATCGACATCTACTCCATGCGCCAGGCGCTCGGCGTCGTCGCCGGCATCACGCCGTTCAATTTCCCGGCGATGATCCCGATGTGGAAGTTCGCGCCTGCGATTGCCTGCGGCAACGCCTTCATCCTGAAGCCGTCGGAGCGCGATCCCGGCGTGCCGATGATGCTCGCGGAGCTGATGATCGAGGCGGGCCTGCCGGCCGGCATCCTCAACGTCGTCAACGGCGACAAGGAAGCGGTCGACGCCATCCTCGACGATCCCGATATCAAGGCCGTCGGCTTCGTCGGCTCCACTCCGATCGCGCAATACATCTACGAGCGCGCAGCCCAAACCGGCAAGCGCTGCCAGTGTTTTGGCGGCGCCAAGAACCACGCCATCATCATGCCCGACGCCGACATGGACCAGGCGGTCGACGCCCTGATCGGCGCCGGCTACGGTTCGGCCGGCGAACGCTGCATGGCGGTGTCCGTCGCGGTCCCCGTCGGCAAGTCCACTGCCGACCGCTTGATGGAAAAGCTGATCCCGCGCGTCGAGTCGCTCAAGATCGGCACCTCGATCGATCCGTCCGCCGATTACGGTCCGCTGGTGACGCGCGAGGCGGTCGAGAAGGTCAAGGGCTATATCGACATCGGCATCAAGGAAGGCGCGACGCTTGCCGTCGACGGCCGCGGCTTCAAGATGCAGGGCTACGAGAACGGCTTCTATCTCGGCGGTTCGCTGTTCGACAACGTCACGAAGGACATGCGGATCTACAAGGAAGAGATTTTTGGTCCCGTGCTCTCGGTCGTGCGCGCGCACGATTACAAGGAAGCGCTGGCGCTGCCGTCGGAGCATGATTACGGCAACGGCGTTGCGATCTTCACCCGCGACGGCGATGCCGCGCGCGACTTCGCGGCCAAGGTCAATGTCGGCATGGTCGGCATCAACGTGCCGATCCCGGTGCCGATCGCCTATTACACCTTCGGCGGCTGGAAGAAGTCGGGCTTCGGCGATCTCAACCAGCACGGCCCGGATTCGGTGCGCTTCTACACCAAGACCAAGACGGTGACCTCGCGCTGGCCGTCCGGCGTCAAGGAAGGCGCGGAGTTCTCGATCCCGCTGATGAAGTAAGGCTGTAGCCCAGCCCGTCATTGCGAGCGTAGCGAAGCAATCCAGACTTTCTCCTCGGACCCACTGGATTGCTTCGTCGCTTCGCTCCTCGCAATGCCGAGAACAGTGAGCAGCCCAACATGCAGTTCGCTCTGAACGAGGATCAGATCGCGGTTCGCGAGATGGCGTTGGCGTTTGCGGCGGAAAAGATCGCGCCGCACGCGCTGCGCTGGGACGAGGAGAAGCACTTTCCCGTCGAGGTGATGCGCGAGGCCGCCACACTCGGCATGGGCGGCATCTATATCCGCGACGATGTCGGCGGTTCCGCGATGTCGCGGTTCGATGCCGCGCTGATCTTCGAGGCGCTGGCAACGGGCTGTCCGACCACCTCGGCCTTCATCTCCATCCACAACATGGCGTCCTGGATGATCGATGCCTACGGCAGCGACATCCAGCGCCACACATGGCTGCCCAAGCTCTGCACCATGGAGCTGATCGCGAGCTACTGTCTCACCGAGCCCGGCGCCGGCTCGGACGCGGCAGCGCTCCGCACCCGCGCCGTGCACGACGGCGACCATTACGTGCTCAATGGCCAGAAGCAGTTCATCTCCGGCGCCGGCGGGACCGATCTGCTGGTCGCGATGGTCCGCACCGGTGGCGACGGTCCCGGCGGCATCTCGACTCTCGTGATCGACGGCAAGACGCCGGGCGTCTCGTTCGGCGCCAACGAGCGCAAGATGGGCTGGAACGCGCAGCCGACCCGCGCCGTGATCTTCGAGAACGCCCGCGTGCCGGTCGCCAACCGGCTGAGCGAGGAGGGCGTCGGTTTCAAGATCGCAATGGCGGGCCTCGACGGCGGGCGTCTCAACATCACGGCGTGCTCGCTCGGCGGCGCGCAGACCGCGCTCGACAAGGCGCGTTCCTACATGAAAGAGCGCAAGGCTTTTGGAAAACGCCTCGACGAATTCCAGGCATTGCAGTTCCGTCTCGCCGACATGGCGATCGAGCTCGAGGCCGCGCGTACGTTCCTGTGGCGCGCAGCGGCGGCGCTGGACCGCAAGGATCCCGACGCCACGATGCTCTGCGCGATGGCCAAACGCTTTGGCACCGATGCCGGCTTCGAGGTCGCCAACCAGGCGCTCCAGCTTCATGGCGGCTACGGCTATCTCAGCGAATACGGCATCGAGAAGATTGTGCGAGATTTGCGCGTGCACCAGATTCTCGAAGGCACCAATGAAATCATGCGGCTGATCGTGGCGCGCAAATTGATCGAGGGCGCGCGATGAGTGGAGTGGAGGAGGGCGATCTGGTCGCACGGGTCGAGGGCTCGGCCGGCATTATCAGGCTCAACCGCCCGAAGGCGATCAACGCCGTCACGCTGGAGATGTTTCGCGACATCGACAGGGCGCTCGACCGTTTTCAGACCGATCCAGCCGTTGCCGTGATCGTGCTGGAAGGTGCCGGCGAGCGCGGCCTGTGTGCCGGCGGCGACATCCGTGCGCTCTGGGAGAGTTCGAAGATCGACGGCGATCTCGGCAAGATCCTGTGGCGGGAAGAGTACATCCTCAACGCGCGGATCAAGAAATTCCCAAAACCCTATGTCGCCTTCATGGACGGCATCGTGATGGGCGGCGGCGTCGGGCTTTCGGCACATGCGAGCCATCGAATCGTGACCGATCGCACCAGGCTCGCGATGCCCGAGGTCGGGCTTGGCTTCTTCCCTGACGTCGGCGGCACCTGGCTGTTGTCACGCTCGCCGGGCGAGATCGGCATTTATTTCGGCCTGACCGGCCAGACCATGAACGGCCCCGATGCGATCCACGCCAGGTTTGCCGATGCAGTGGTACCGGCAGCCAAGTGGCCGGAATTGCGGGAAGCGCTGACCAAGGTTCGCCAAGGCGTCACAGCGGCCGATGTCAGTAAGCTCATCAACGGCTTCGCGACCGGGGAGACCGCTGGGCCGGTCGCCGCGAAGGAGCCGGCGATCGACGCACTGTTCGGCTTCGACCGCATGGAAGACATTTTTGCCGCGCTCAAGCGCGACGGTTCCGAGTTCGCGCTGGCGACATTGAAGACGCTCAACGAAAAATCGCCGCGCGGCATGGTGGTGACGCTCAAGCTGCTGCGGCTCGCGCGCACCGCGTCGAGCCTGGAAGAATGCCTGGTGCGCGAATATCGGGCTGCGCTGGAAGTCTTCCGCAGCGACGACTTTCGCGAAGGCGTGCGCGCCGCCGTGATCGACAAGGACCGCAATCCGACCTGGTCGCCGTCGCGGATCGAGGACGTCACGCCGGACATGCTTGCGCACTATCTCGCCGAGATCGGCGCCGACGAATTGAAGTTCAACTAATCAACGAAACGTTCAGCGGAGGAAACCAAGATGGCCACGATCGCATTCATCGGTCTCGGCAACATGGGCGGCCCCATGGCCGCCAATCTGGTCAAGGCCGGCCACAAGGTCGTCGCTTTCGACCTCGCCGAGGCCTCCCGCAACCAGGCCAAGGCCGACGGTGCCGGCATCGCCGAGAGCGCCGCGGGCGCGGTGAAAGACGCCGATGTCGTTGTCACCATGCTGCCGGCCGGCAAGCATGTGCTCGGCGTGTGGGGCGAGGTCGTTCCTGTCATGACCAAGGGCGCGCTGATCATCGACTCCTCCACCATCGACGTCGAGAGCGCGCGGCATGCGCATGCGCTCGCGGCCAAGCACGGCGTGCTTTCGGTCGATGCGCCGGTCTCCGGCGGCACCGGGGGTGCCAAGGGTGCGACGCTCACCTTCATGTGTGGCGGCGAGGACAAGGCGTTTGCAGCGGCAAAGCCCGTGCTGGAGAACATGGGCAAGAAGATCGTGCATTGCGGTGGTGCCGGCGCGGGCCAAGCCGCAAAAATCTGCAACAACATGATCCTCGGCATTTCCATGATCGCGGTGAGCGAGGCGTTCGCGCTGGCTGAGAAGCTCGGGCTCTCGCATCAGGCGCTGTTCGACGTCGCCTCGACCTCGTCGGGCCAGTGCTGGTCGCTGACGACCTATTGCCCGGTGCCCGGGCCGGTGCCGACCTCGCCCGCCAACAACGATTACAAGCCGGGCTTTGCCTCGGCGCTGATGGTGAAGGATTTGACGCTGGCGCAGGACGCCGCCAAGGCCGCGGGCGCGGCAACGCCGCTCGGCAAACATGCGCAGGAGATCTATCAGTCATTCGACGCAGCCGGCCAGGGCGGGGTGGATTTTTCCGGAATTATCAAGCACGTTAGGGGGCTGGCCGGGAAAGCTTGATGACGACATTTCAGGAAGCGCGCGCGTTTCTGCTTCACAACCGCACCGACTACGAGACAGCGGTCAAGGGCTTCCGCTGGCCCCATCCTGTTCCCTTCAACTGGGCGCTCGACTGGTTCGACGCCGAGCTGGCGGCGAATGCGGATAGCAAGGATCGTCCTGCGCTCTGGATCGTCGATGCCGCGCAGGACCGGCAGACCAAGCTCTCGTTCGGGGCGCTGTCGCGCCGCTCCAACCAGGTCGCGAACTTCCTCCGCGCGCAGGGCCTCAAGCGCGGCGATCATCTCCTGCTGCTGCTCGGCAATGTGGTTCCGCTGTGGGAGACGATGCTGGCCGCGATCAAGCTCGGCGTCGTCGTGATTCCCGCGACGACGCTGCTCACCGCCGACGAGCTCCGCGACCGGCTCGATCGCGGCAAGGCGAAGGCGGTGGTGGCAGCGCAGGACCAGGTTGCGAAGTTCGCAAGTCTTGGTGCCGACAATATCGTCCGCATTGTCATGGGCGAGGCCTCCGATGGCTGGCTTTCCTATGATGACGCGGCAGAAGCGTCGGAGAGCTTTGCAGCCGACGGCCCGACCAACGCCGACGACCCGATGCTGCTCTATTTCACCTCGGGCACGACCGCAAAGCCAAAACTGGTGCGGCACAGCCAGCGCAGTTACCCCGTCGGCCATCTCTCGACCATGTACTGGATCGGACTAAAGCCCGGCGACGTCCATCTCAATATCTCTTCGCCCGGCTGGGCCAAGCACGCCTGGAGCTGTTTCTTCGCGCCGTGGAACGCAGGCGCGACCGTCTTTGTGGTCAACCAGCCACGCTTCGACGCCAAGGGCCTGCTTGCCACCATCGGCCGCTGCGGTGTCACAACGCTGTGCGCGCCGCCGACGGTCTGGCGGCTGTTCATCCAGGAGAACTTGGCGTCGTTCAAGGTGGCCTTGCGCGAGGTCTGCGGTGCCGGCGAGCCGCTCAATCCGGAAGTGATCGATCAGGTGCAGGCCGCCTGGGGTCTCACCATCCGCGACGGGTACGGCCAGACTGAAACGACGGCGCTCGCCGGCAACTCGCCGGGGCAAAAGATCAAGGTCGGCTCGATGGGCCGACCGCTGCCGGGCTATCGCGTGCAGGTCAGCGACGCCGACGGTCATCCGGCCAAGGAGGGCGAGGTGGCTCTGGTGCTCGGCGAAAACCGCCCCGCCGGCCTGATGCAGGGCTATCAGGGCGACAACGGTGAGCTGTCCGGCGCCGAAGGCGAGCTCTATCGCAGCGGTGACGTCGTGTTCGAGGACGACGATGGCTATCTCACTTTCGTCGGCCGCTCCGACGACGTGTTCAAATCTTCCGACTACCGCATCAGCCCGTTCGAGTTGGAGAGCGTGTTGCTCGAGCACGAGCTCGTCGCGGAAGCCGCCGTGGTACCAAGCCCGGATCCGATCCGGCTCGCGATCCCCAAGGCCTTTGTGCTGCTGACAGCCGGCGCGGAACGGTCGCCGGAAACCGCGCTCTCCATCTTCAGGCATCTGCACACGCGCCTTGCGCCGTTCAAGCGCATCCGCCGCCTCGAAATCGTCACGGAGCTGCCGAAGACGATCTCGGGAAAGATCCGCCGCGTTCAGCTCAGACGTCTCGAGCGCGACGACGACCGCAACGATCCCCTGCGCGGCCGGGAATTCCGCGAAGAGGATTTTCCGGAGCTGCCGAAAACACGGAGTGAGACCTAAGTGAACGAAGTCTGGAAGAAGCCGCCGATTACGCTTCAGGCCTATCAAGCCATGGTCGGCAAGGAGATCGGTGTGTCGTCGTGGCACCTGGTCGATCAGCCCCGCATCGACACCTATGCCGACGTGATCGAGGATCACCAGTTCATTCACGTCGACCCGGAGCGTGCGAAGAAGGAGACGACGTTCGGCACCACCATCGCGCACGGCTTCCTCACGATGTCGCTGCTGTCGATCATGTCCTACGAGGTGATGCCCGTCATCGCGGGTACGACGATAGGGGTCAATTACGGTTTCGACAAGTTGCGTTTCATCTCGCCGGTGCGTTCGGGAAAACGCGTTCGCGGCCGTTTCGTGCTGGCGGAAGCCAAGCTGCGCAAGCCGAATGAATTGCAGTCGCGCACCAACGTCACCGTGGAAATCGAAGGCGAGGACAAGCCCGCACTGGTCGCTGATTGGTTGGGGTTGATCTATTTCGCCTGACGCTAACAATTGTTGCCGGGCTTGACCCGGCAACCCATCGCTGCTCAAAAGCTGTCCAAATCGGTGGGCTCGAACCCTCTCCCCTTTTGGGAGAGGGTGCCTCGCGGAATGCGAGGCGGGTGAGGGGTTTCTCTCCGCGAGCACATCCGTTGCGAGAGACCCCTTATCCGGCGCCGTAGCCAACGCTACGCGTTGGCGTTTTAACTGGGAACGGCGGCCGTTGGCCGCCTATGCCACCTTCTCCCACAAGGGGAGAAGGAAGAAGAAGCAGGAACTGCACTCATGGCAATCAGGTTCGACGGACGCGTCGCCATCGTCACCGGCGCGGGCAATGGTCTGGGGCGCGCGCATGCGCTGGGATTGGCGAGCCGCGGCGCCAAAGTCGTGGTCAACGATTTCGGCGGCGCGCGCGATGGCAGCGGCGGTTCGCTGTCGCCGGCGGAAGCCGTGGTCGAGGAGATCCGTAAAGCGGGCGGCATCGCCATGGCCGACGGCGCCGACGTCTCCAATTTCGAGCAGGTCACGGCGATGGTTGAACGCGCCACCAAGGAGTGGGGCAGCGTGGACCTCTTGTGTGCCAATGCCGGCATTTTGCGCGACAAGTCGTTCGGCAAGATGGAAGCGGCCGATTTCCAGAAGGTGCTCGATGTGCACCTCGTCGGTACCTTCTATTGCTGCAAGGCGGCCTGGGCCGGCATGCGCGATCGCAATTATGGTCGCATCGTGCTGACGACGTCGTCCTCCGGCCTCTACGGTAATTTCGGCCAGGCCAATTACGGTGCGGCCAAATCCGCCATGGTCGGCCTGATGAACGTGCTGGCCGAAGAGGGCCGCAAGGCCGACATCCGGGTCAACATCATTTCGCCGACGGCGGCAACCCGCATGACGGAAGAGCTGCTGCCGCCGCAGGCGTTGCAATTGATGAAGCCGAACGCGATCACGCCCGCGGTCGAGTACATGCTGAGCGAGGATGCGCCGACGCGCACCATCATGGGCGCTGGCGCCGGCTCGTTCGCGGTGATCAAGATCGTCGAGAGCGAAGGCATCAACCTGCCGGAGTCCGAGTGGACGCCGGACGCGGTCGCGGCGCATTTCGCCGAGATCAGCGACATGTCGAAGGCGAAGGCGCTGCAGGGGGCTTTCGAGCAGACGCAGAAATACGTAGCGCAGGCCGCTGCGCGCGCCGGGGTGAAACTCTGACAGCCGTCGCCGTCATTGGCGCCGGCCCTGCCGGGTTGATGGCGGCCGAGGTGCTCGCGCAGGGCGGTGCTCGCGTCACGATCCATGACGGGATGCCGTCCGCGGGCCGCAAATTTCTGATGGCCGGCCGCGGCGGGCTCAATCTCACCCATAGCGAACCGCTGCCGCAGTTCATGGCGCGCTACCGGGAGGCGGCGCCGAAACTGCAAGCAGCGATCGAAACGTTTCCGCCTGACGCGCTGCGCGCCTGGAGCGAGGCGCTGGGCGAGCCGACTTTTGTCGGCACCAGCGGGCGTGTGTTTCCGAAAGCGTTCAAGGCATCGCCCTTGCTGCGGGCCTGGCTGCGACAGCTCGATGCCGCCGGCGTGCGCTTTGCGTTTCGCCAGCGCTGGATGGGCTGGGACGGGGACGGACGACTGGTCTTTGACACACCCGGCGGCGACACCACCATCGCCGCGGACGCCACGGTGCTGGCACTCGGCGGCGCCAGCTGGCGGCGACTGGGCTCCGATGGCGGCTGGACGACGATCCTGGCCGACAAAGGCGTTGCGATCTCGCCGCTGCGGCCGGCGAACTCCGGCTTCACAGTCGCATGGTCCGAAATCTTCCGCACGCGCTTCGAAGGCCAGCCGCTCAAGGGCATTACGCTGTCCTTCGGCCCACACCGGGCGCGCGGCGAGGCCATGATCACAAGGGGCGGAATCGAGGGCGGGGCGATCTATGCGTTGTCGGCCGAACTGCGCGAGGCGATCGCGGCGAGCGGCGAAGCGGTCCTGCACGTCACCTTGCGGCCGGATGTCGATCATGGCGAACTCGTCAAGCGCCTGTTCGCCTCGCGCGGCAAGCAATCGTTCTCCAACTTTCTGCGCAAGGCTGCGCAGCTGTCGCCGGTCGCGGTCGGGCTGTTGCAGGAAGCCGCCATCGGTGCTGGCCAGTCGTTGTCGGCAATGTCGGCTGAGCGATTGGCGGAGCTCATCAACGCCGTGCCGATCAAGCTCATAGGCGTCGCGCCGATCGCGCGCGCGATCTCCAGCGCCGGCGGGATTTCCCTCGACGAGCTCGACGCCGACTTCATGATCCGCAAGCTGCCGGGCGTGTTCGCGGCCGGTGAGATGCTGGACTGGGAGGCGCCGACGGGGGGCTATTTGCTCCAGGCTTCGTTCGCGACGGGGAAGGCGGCAGGGCGGGGCGTGTTGCGACGGCTCGCCCAATTGTCGTCCTGACCATCCACATCATGACGTCCCGGTCCGGGTTGCGAGATCCGTGAGGAGGCCGAGCACGCCGAAGCTTGCCGCCACCGCGCAGACCATGGTCCAGCCGCCAAAACTCCAGGCCAGCGATGCCGCCGCCGCGCCGACGCCACCGCCGATAAAGAACAGCGCGACGAACAGGCCGTTCATGCGACCGCGTGCTTCGGGGCGCAACAGGTTGATCGCGCGGCGGCCCAGCGTCTGGTCGGTGGTGATGCCGACGTCGAGCAGGATCGTGCCGAGGCTCAGTACCAGCAGACTGGTGATCTGGGAGTCCAGCATGCCCGCCCAGGCGCAGAGCGCGAGCGAGCCGATGATGAGCAGATGGGCGGCAAAGAACATCGGCCGCGCGCGGCCCTTGTCGCCCCAGCGGCCGGCCATCGGTGTCGCCGCGGCGCCCGCTACGCCGATCAGTGCAAAAGCGGCAACTCCCTTGGCATCGAGATCGAACGGGGCCTCCGGCAGCCGCAGCGCGACCGCCGACCAGAACGCCGTGAAGGAGGCCATGACAAGCGACGCGGTCCAGGCCCGGACGCGCAGCACCGGCTCTTCGCGCAGCAGTCTTGGAAAGGACAGCAGCAAATCGGTGTAGCGCGCGCGTGCCGTCGGTCGAAGGGTTGGAAGATAACGGGCGAGTGCGCTGGCAAGCAGAGCCATCAAAGCGGCCGAGACGACATAGTAGGCACGCCAGTTCCAGAGATCTGCAATCAGGCTCGCCGCAGGTCGTGACAGCAGAATGCCGATCATCAATCCGCCCATCACCTCGCCGATGGCCTGACCGCGGCGATCCGGTGCCACCATGGATGCGACCAGCGGAACCATCATCTGGATCGCCGCGCAGCAGGCGCCGAGGATGAAGGTGGCGAGCAGCAGCAGCGAGGGCGTCGGCGCGAGCGCCGTCGCGAGAGCGGCGAGGATCGCGCAGCCGAGGGTGCGGAGGATGACAAGCCGGTTCTCGACCAGATCGACCAGAGGTACGAGCAGCAGCAGGCCGAGTGCGTAGCCCAGCAAGGTCAGCGTGCTGATCAGCCCCGCCTGCCACGCGGGCATCGACATTGACCGGCCGATCAAGCCGAGCAGGATCTGCGGCGCGAACAAATTGGTGACGACGACACCGGCGGTGATCGCGCCGAGCCAGATCAGCGGCCGCTCGGCGAGCTGGTTTCGGGGCGCAGGCCTGGTGGTTTCGGAGACAGTCATGGGACCTCGCAGCTGTGGCGCGGGACCCTTTAAGCGGGGGCATCAATATGCTACAATTCAAATAAGACTATAAAGAATATGCGAGTTTGTTATGAACACCCATGACCTTGTTGCTTTCGTCGCCGTGGTCGAGACCGGATCGATTGTCGCAGCGTCGGCGCGTCTCAATCTCACCCAGCCTGGCGTGACCCGACGTATCCAGAATCTCGAGGAGATGTTGGGGGCGCAGCTTCTGGACCGGCTCTCGAAGCCCCTGAAGCCGACGGCGGCGGGCCATGAGGCCTACGAGCAGGGCAGGCGTCTGCTCAGGATGCTGGACGACCTCAAGTCGGGCGTGGCCAACGACGGAATGGTCCGCGGCGAGTTCAGGCTCGGTCTGACGCCGTTTCTCTCGGAGGCAGGCCTGACCGCACCACTCGATGCGGTGCGCGCCGAATTTCCCGCGCTGGCCGTGCGGGTGGTCTCCGGTTGGTCGCCGAACCAGCTCGAGCGTGTCTGCCGCAACGAGCTCGATGCAGCCGCGATTTGTCTCCCCGACGGTGCAGTGCCGCCCGCCGATCTGGCGGCCGACGATCTCGGCGCGCAGCCCGTCGTCTTCGTCGTCGCACGCGACATGAAGATCCCGCGCACCGTCGACCTGGAACGGCTGTCCCAACTGTCGTGGGTAATCAACCAGGATGGCTGTGGATTTCGCGATACGCTGAAGCGAAAATTCGATGCCTCGCATCTGCCGTTCAACATCGCCGTTGAGGCGCTGGACAGTGAGCTTCGCCTGTCGCTGGTGTCGCGCGGCCTCGGCGTCGGGCTCGTCACCCCGATCGCCCTGAAACGCAGCGCATTTCGCGACAGGCTCAAGCCGGTCGCTGCGCGCGACTTCAAACCCGCCGTGCGCGCATGGGTGGTGCATCGCGCCCCGGCCGGTCGGCTGGAGCGGCCGATCAAGCTCTTCCGCGATGGCCTGGTCCGGGAACTCCAGGCGCTGATCGGGGGATAGCTACCGCAGCTTCCCCCGCGCTGCGATCGGCAGCGTGCCGATGATCTCATCGCCGCGCACCATCACGACTTCGTCCATCATGTTGACGACGACGCAGACATGATTGGGCACGATGCGGACGACGTCGCCGACATTGGGCCGGGTGTTGCTGCGGGAGAGGTCGAGGAAGCCGTGCTCCTCGGCGAAGCGCGCGATCTTGGCTTCGGGGTGCTCAAGGATCAGGCCGTGGCCGTCGAGGCCGCCGGTATCCGTGGTCAGCGTCTTGGAGCCGGCATCGAGAATGCCGCGCTCGGGCGCGGCACGGCTCACCACCGTCGAATAGATGTGAAGCGCGCAGTCGTCCCAGGTGGCGGAGCCGGCGGCGACCTGCATGCGGTCGTTGTAGATGTAGGTGCCGAAGCGGTGCTCGGTGCCGCCCTTGAGCTTGCCGAGATTCTTCAGGTTCGGCGTCCCGCCGGTCGAAACGATTTTTGCATCCAGCCCGTGCGCGCGCACGCCAGCCAGTGCTTCGTCGTAGAATTTTTGCGCGTCCGCCCAGCCAGTCTCGGTCGGATACATCATGAAGCCGGCGAATTGCAGGCCCTTGGATGCGGCAATCTCCTGTGCCAGCGCAATGGCCTCGGCTGGCGTCTCGACGCCGGCGCGCTTGCGGCCCGTGTCGCATTCGACCACGACCGACAGCGGTCGGCCTGAGGCCGCAGCGGCCTTGGGCAGGCCGGCAACGACGGTCGAATTGTCGGCGGCGACCGTCATGTTGGCCTTCGCCTGCAGCGCCCCTAACCGCGCCATCTTCTCCTCGCCGAGCAGATTGTAGCTGATCAGGATGTCATCGATGCCGGCATTGGCCATGATTTCGGCTTCACCGAGCTTTTGACAGGTGATGCCCTTGGCACCAACAGCGATCTGCATCTTGGCGATCGTCGGGTTCTTGTGCGTCTTGATGTGGGGACGGTTGGCGATCCCCGCGCCATCGCAGGCCTTCTGGATGCGCGCGATGTTGCGCTCGACCTTGTCCATGTCGATGACGGCGCAGGGCGTGCCGTATTCGCGGGCGATTTTGGCGGCAAGGGTCGTTGTCATGGAAGTCTCTGAGTTGGCGCGCATTCCGTTTGCAAAAGCGGTGCCACTTTTGCGGAATGCACGCTAGGCCTGTTCAATCTCTTCGCGCCGCACTTCGAGCTCCAGCCATTTGTCCTCGGCCTCGGCCAATTCCTTTTGCGCCTTCGTCAGAGCGTCGGAGGCCTGGTCAAAGCGCTTGCGATCCTTGCGGAAGAGATCGGGGTCGTCAAGGAAGCGCTGCTGCTTGGCAATTTCGGCCTGCAGCTTGGCAATGGTCTTGGGCAGCGTCTCCAGCGCGTGTTGCTCGTTGAAGGTCAACCGTCGTCTCGCGACGCCGGAAGGCGCGACGGATCGCTGCTCTCTCGTCTCTTCGACGGCCTTCGCTGTCGCGCGCTTCACGTCGGCGCCGCGCTGGGCCAGCATGTCGGTATAACCGCCGGCATATTCGAGCCAGCGTCCGTTACCCTCGGGCACGATCACGGACGTCACCACGCGGTCGAGAAAATCGCGATCGTGGCTGATCAGGATCACGGTGCCCTCGTAGTCGCTGAGCATTTCCTCGAGGACGTCGAGGGTCTCCAGGTCGAGGTCGTTGGTCGGCTCGTCCAGCACCAGGAGGTTTGAAGGCTTCGCCAGCGCGCGTGCCAGCATCAGCCGGCCGCGCTCGCCGCCCGACAGCACCTCCAGCGGCGTGCGCATCTGTTCCTGGGCGAACAGGAAGTCTTTCATGTAGCTGACGACGTGCTTCGGCTTGCCGCCGACCATGACATGGTCGCCGCGGCCGCCGGTCAGCGCCTCGGCCAGCGTCGTCTTCGGATCGAGACTTTCACGATGCTGATCGAGCGTCGCCATCTCGATGTTGGCGCCGAGCCGTATGCTGCCGCTGTCCGGCGCGCTGCCGCCGGTCAGCATCTCGATGAGCGTGGTCTTGCCGGCGCCGTTGGGGCCGACGATGCCGATGCGGTCGCCGCGCTGGACCCGGATCGAGAAGCCGTCGACGATCTTTCGCTCGCCATAGGACCGGCTGATGTTCTTGGCCTCGATGACGAGCTTGCCGGACTTGTCGGCTTCGGCAGCCGCGAGGTTGGCGTTGCCCGTCGCGCCGCGATGGGTTCGGCGCTGGTCGCGCAGTGCGTGGAGATTGCCGAGCCGCTTGACGTTGCGTTTGCGGCGGCCCGAGACGCCGTAACGCAGCCAGTGCTCCTCGTTGACGATCTTGCGGTCGAGCTTGTGCTGGTCGCGCTCTTCCTCCGCGAGCACCTCGTCGCGCCAGGCCTCGAAGGCACTGAAGCCGCGGTCGATCTGCCGTATCTGGCCGCGATCGAGCCAGGCGGTGCTGCGCGAGAGATTGCCCAGGAAGCGCCGATCGTGGCTGATGATCACCAGCGCGCAGCGGCGGCTCTCCAGTTCGCTCTCCAGCCATTCGATGGTCGGAAGATCCAGATGGTTGGTCGGCTCGTCCAGCAGCAGGATATCGGGCGAGGGCGCCAGCACGCGTGCCAGCGCGGCACGGCGGGCTTCGCCGCCGGAGACATGCGCCGGATCTTCTTCGCCGCTGAGACCGAGCTGCTCGACCAGATAGCGCGCCTGATAGTGGTCGTCGCCGGCATTGAGGCCGGCCTCGACATAGGCGAGCGTGGTGGAGAAACCGGAAAAGTCCGGCTCCTGCGGCAGGTAGCGGATGGTGGCGCCGGGCTGCACGAAACGGCTGCCGCCATCCGGTTCGACCAGGCCGGCGGCGATCTTGAGCAGCGTAGATTTGCCGGAACCGTTGCGGCCGATCAGGCAGACGCGCTCGCCTGTCGAAACCGACAGTTCGACGCCCGCCAGGAGCGGCGTGCCGCCAAAGGTCAGCTTGATATCGCGCAGTTGAATCAACGGTGGCGCCATGCGGTGTCTCAGTCCTGTCTTGTTGCGGCCTGGTCGGCGCGGCGGCGCTGAATGCGGCGGATGGTCTGGTCGAGCGTCGACAGAAATGTCGAGCGGTCGCGCGGCGAATAGGATTTCGGACCGCCGGTGACTTCGCCGGCCGAGCGCAAATCGGTCATCAGGTTACGGACCGCGAGCGTCATCCCGATCGATTCCTCGGTGAACGCCTTGCCGTTGGATGCAATCACATCGGCGCCGGCCTTCACGCAGCGACTCGCGAGCGGAATATCCGAGGTAATGACGATATCGCCGGGCCCGGCGCGTTCCGCGATCCAGTCATCGGCTGCGTCCATGCCGGCACCAGCAGCGATCCGCTCGATCAATGGATCCTGGGGCACGCGGATGAAATTGCCCGCGACCACGCTCACGGGCAGGCCGTGTCTGCCGGCGACGCGATAGATCTCGTCCTTCACCGGACAGGCGTCGGCGTCGACATAGATGCGGGTGGTGTTTTGAGGGTTCGTCATTGTCCGTAGATGGGGCTTGCGAAGCGGTTCCGCAGCAGCCGCGTGGTACCCCATTCGGGCCGCAAAGGCGAGGGGATTGACCCCGGTTCCTCAGGGCCTACGATCGGCCTGAAACAACAAGAATTTGGGGAAAGCCAAGCCATGCCGAACCGGCTCGAAACCTATCGTGTCGAGGCCTACAACACGGCCAAGCAGTCCGAGAACAAGATGCATGACGACAATGTGGCGCGCCGCTTCGGCTTTTCCGGCGGGCTGGTCCCCGGCGTCGACGTCTTCGCCTACATGATGCATGTGCCGGTGGCGCGCTGGGGCCGCGATTTCCTGTCGCGCGGACTGATCGAGGCGCGTTTCATCAAGCCGGTCTATGACGGCGAGACCGCCGATGTCGATGCGACCGAGCACAACGGCCTGCTCACCATCGAGGTGTTCAGCCGCACCGAGCTCTGTGCCGCCGGCACGGCGTCGCTGGCGGCGACTGCGACTGCGGTGTCGTTGAGCGACTACGTTGAGGTCTCCGCGGTTGCCGAGCGCAAACCGGTCAACCCGGCAACCTTCGAGACCGGCAAATGGCTCGGCACGACGCCGCGCCGCTGGGCCGGGCAGGATGCGGCCGACTATCTCGCCGACATCCGCGAGGCCGATCCGATCTTCGCGCGCGAGGAGCTCGGTCACCCCGGCCTGATCCAGCGCGTCATGAACCGCGTGCTGGTGGACAACACGATCCTCGGCCCGTGGATCCATGTCGGCAGCCGCATGCAATTGCTGTCAGCCGCACGCGCCGGTGACGAGATCACCGCGCGGGCCAAAGTCACCGCGAACTACGAGAAGAAGGGCCACCGCTTCGTCGAGCTCGACGCGCTGGTGGTCGCCAACGGCACGACGCCGCTGGCGCACTGCCAGCACACCGCGATCTACCAGCCGCGCGAGCAGGCGGCGGCGTAGGCGCGAAAAAGGCACATCGCTACAACACCGTCACGCCCGGGCTTGTCCCGGGCATCCACGTTCTTGATGCCTCACGGCGTGGATGGCCGGGTCAAGCCCGGCCATGACGGCGGAGAGAAAATGCTTTACGCCGCTTTCCCCTTCGCGTCCTGGATCGCACGCCACACGCGCTCCGGCGTCAGCGGCATGTCGATGTGCTTGATGCCGTAGTCGGAGAGCGCGTCGATCACCGCGTTCACGACCGTCGACAAGCTGCCGGCGCAACCGGCTTCGCCGCAGCCTTTGCTGCCGAGCGGATTGGTCGTGGCCGGCACCGGGTGGTCGCCGACCGTCATATTCGGGACGTCCTCGGCGCGGGGCAGTGCGTAGTCCATCAGCGAGCCCGTGATCGGCTGGCCGCTCTCGTCGTAGCGGACGTGCTCCATCAGCGCCTGGCCGATGCCCTGGACGACGCCGCCATGGAGCTGGCCAGCGACCAGCAGCGGATTGATCACCGTGCCGAAATCGTTGACCGCGCTGTAGCGCACGATCTGCACGACGCCGGTCTCAGGGTCGATCTCGATCTCGGCGACATGGCACCCGTTCGGAAAGGCCGACGGAACCGGTTCGCTGGTGTGATCGACGTCGAGGCTGTCGGGCACGCCCTCCGGCGTCTTGCCGCCGTGCAGGCGTTTTGCGAGCTCCATGATGTCGATGCTGCGGTCGGTGCCCGCGATGGTGAAACTGCCGCCTTCGAATTCGATGTCGGCTTCGGATGCCTCCAGCATATGCGCGGCGGCGCGCTTGCCCTTCTCGATCACAAGCTTGGCGGCGCCCACGATCGCCATGCCGGTCGCGGTAATCGAGCGCGAGCCGCCGGTGCCATTGCCGGTGTGGACGATATCGCTATCGCCCTGCACCAGCTTGACGCTGTCGAAGGGCACGCCGAGCTGCTGGCAGAGTACCTGCGCGAATGCGGATGCGTGGCCCTGACCGTAATCAAGCGTGCCGGTGATGAGCTGCACGGAGCCATCGGGATCGAACACGATCTTGCCGAGTTCGACGCCGGGAGGTGCGGTCACCTCCAGATAAGAGCCGACGGCGATGCCGCGCAGCTTGCCGGACTTCTTGCTCTCCTTCTTGCGCTTGGCAAAATTCTCGTGGTCGGAGATTTCGAGCGCCTTGTTGAAGACAGCCTGGAAGTCGCCGCTGTCATAGGTGACGCCGGAGGACGCAGCGAACGGCATCTGGCTCTGCTTGATAAAGTTGCGCTTGCGCATCGTCAGGCGGTTGATGCCCATCTCGTCGGCGGCGCGGTCGATCAGCCGCTCCATGTAATAGTTCGCCTCGGGCCGGCCGGCGCCGCGATAGGCGCCCATCAGGGTGGTGTTGGTCAGCACCGTCTTGATGTCGACGGCCATCAGCGGTGTGCGATAGACGCTGGAAAAGTTCTTGCTGGTGTTGAGCGAGAGCGGACTGGGCGCAACGCCGGTGATGTAGGCACCGAGATTGCCGTAGCCCGAGAGCTTGGCGGCGAGGAAATGCCCCTCGGCGTCCAGCGCGAGCTCGGCGTGAATCTTCTGCGCACGGCCGTGGCTGTCGGACAAGAAGCTGGTCGAGCGTTCGTCCAGCCATTTCACCGGCCGTCCCAATTCCTTGGCCGCGTACAGGATGCACATGTACTCGGGATAGTTGACGTTCTTCATGCCGAAGGAACCGCCGACATTGGCGGTGAGGATGCGGACCTTCTCGTTCGGCACCTTCAGGTTCTTGGCGAGGTTGGCGCGGTTGCCGGCGACGCCCTGCGTCGGCATCTGGATGGTGTAGCGCTCGGTCGTCTTGTCGTAGGAGGCAAGGCCAACGCGCGGCTCCATCGAGACCACGGCGACACGGGTGTTTTCGATGTCGACCTTGGTCACGTGAGCGGCGCTGGCGAAGGCGGCGTTGACCTTCTCGATGTCGCCATAGTGGTAGTCGAGCGCGACATTGTTCGGGATGTGGTCGTAGAGTTGCGGCGCGCCGGCTTTTGCGGCGTCTTCAGGGTCGGTCACCGCCGGCAGCGGCTCGATATCGAGCTCGACCGCCTCGGCCGCGTCGCGCGCCTGGGCCAGCGTCTCCGCCACCACGAAGGCGACGGGATCGCCGACGAAGCGGACCTTGTCGGTTGCGAGCGGCTGGCGGTTGGTCTGGAGCAGGGGCGAGCCGTCGCGGCTCTTCAGCGGCAGGCCGCAGGTGAAGGGGCCGTAGCCGGCCGCATCGAGGTCTTTGCCGGTCCACACCCCCAGCACGCCCGGCATCGCCTTGGCGGCGTCGATGTTGATGCCGCGAATGACGCCGTGGGCATGGGTCGAGCGGACGATCGCGGCGTGGGCTTGGCCGGGCAGGTTGAAATCGTCGGTGTAGCGGCCCTTGCCGCGCACCAGCGTGTCGTCCTCCTTGCGGCGGACCGGCTGGCCGACGCCATATTTTTGCAGTGCAATAGCGTTTTCGAGCGCGGAGGATTTGGTGTGTTCTTGCATGGAATTGACCTGAAAAGCCGGCAAATGCGCGGTTTGGGGGGCGCCTGGGAGACCGGACTCTTCAAAAATAGCCCACCGGCCCGTTCACGACAACGCACGAATGGGCATGGTCCCATGTGATGCGTTGTTGCGCAGGATTGGCGCGCTGCTAAGGTTTCAGGCGAAAAAGCAATTCCAGATCGGCCCAACCGGCCGCGGAAAGACAGTTTGTATGAATGACCACACGCGGCTCCGCGACGGCCTTGCGCCGCACGGTGAGCTGGGGTCGATGGCGGCGGCGTTCGCCCCTGAACCGGCCGTCGGCGCGCAAGCGCCGGGAACCGGCGTCTACGCGGCGCTCGACCTCGGCACCAACAATTGCAGGCTCCTGATCGCCTGTCCGACCCACGACGGCTTTCGCGTGGTCGATTCCTTCTCGCGCATCATCCGGCTGGGCGAGGGCGTCTCCGCAACCGGGTGCATCAGCGAGGCCGCGATCGAGCGCGCCATCGTGGCGCTCGGCATCTGCCGCGACAAGATCAACCTGCGCAAGGCGCGGCGGTTGCGGCTGATCGCCACCGAAGCCTGCCGCGCCGCCTCGAATGCCGAAGGCTTTCGCAGCCGCGTCGCTGCCGAGACCGGGATCGAGCTCGAGGTGATCGACCGCCAGACCGAGGCGGCGCTCGCCGTGCTCGGCTGCTCGCCGCTGGTCGATCCCAGGGGCCGCGGCGCGATCCTGTTCGACATCGGCGGCGGCTCGACCGAGCTGGTGCGGATCGAGCGCGACGCCGCAAATCCGGAGCCGCGCATCAAAGCCTGGATGTCGATTCCATTCGGTGTGGTCACCCTTGCCGAGCAGTTCGGGGGCCGCGACGTGACGCCGGAGATCTACGCCGCGATGAAGCGCGAGGTGGCCCATCACATCGCGCCGTTCGCCGAACAGCATGGCGGCGATCTCGCCGACATGCATCTGCTCGGCACCTCAGGCACTGTGACGACGCTCGCCGGCATCCATCTCAATCTCGCGCGCTACGACCGCCGCCGCATCGACAGCGTCTGGATGAACGACACCGACGTCACCGCGACCATCAACAAGCTGCTCGGCATGAGCTACGAGGAGCGCGCGGCGAACAGCTGCATCAGCGTCGAGCGCGCCGATCTCGTGCTGGCCGGCTGCGCCATCCTCGACGCGATCCGCCGCGCCTTTCCGCTGCCACGTCTGCGCGTCGCCGACCGGGGCCTGCGCGAAGGCATGCTGGTCGAAATGATGCGCGAAGACGGCGCGCTCAGGAGTTGGTGAGATGGCCAAGGACACCACCGGCCGCTTGCACGTCCAGGTCAAGACCCATGGCAAGCGCAAGTTGTCGTCGAAGCTCTGGCTGGAGCGGCAGCTCAATGATCCCTATGTGGTGAAGGCGAAGGCGCTGGGTTATCGCTCGCGCGCCGCTTTCAAGCTGCTCGAGATCGACGACAAATACCGGCTGCTCAAGCACGGCATGGCGGTGGTCGATCTCGGTGCGGCGCCGGGCGGCTGGAGCCAGATCGCCGCCAAGCGCGTCGGCTCGGTCGAGGGCAAGGGTAAGGTCATCGCGATCGACCTGCTGGAAATCCCCGAGATTGCCGGGGTGGAGTTCGCGCAGCTCGACTTCATGGACAATGACGCGCCGGACAAGCTCAAGGCGATGCTCGATGGCGGCGCCGACATCGTGATGTCCGACATGGCTGCCAACACTACCGGTCACCGCAAGACCGACCAGCTTCGCATCGTCGGCCTGATCGAGACCGCCGCCGCGTTCGCCTGCGACGTGCTGAAACCGGGTGGGACCTTCCTGGCGAAGGCGTTCCAGAGCGGCGCCGACGCCGAGCTGCTCGCCCAGCTCAAGCGCGATTTCGCCATGGTGCGTCATGTGAAGCCCGCCGCGAGCCGTGCGGATTCCTCGGAGCGCTACGTTCTCGCGACGGGATTTCGGGGCGGGGCGACGCAGTAGCCGCGAATTCCGTCATTGCGAGGAGCTCTTGCGACGAAGCAATCCAGACTGTCTCCGCGGAGGGATTCTGGATTGCTTCGCTGCGCTCGCAATGACGAGAAGAGAGGCTACCCCAGCCGCTGATCCCGCACGTCCTGCGTATCCTCGGTCGCCGCCTTGACGGCCGCCTTGGCCGCGCCCTTGCCGGCACCCTTACGGCTCGCGATCTCCACGGCCTTGCGGCCGGAGACTTCGTGGCCGGCATCGGCGGGCATCTGCCAGAAGAACCAGCTCGACGCCGCCGAGGTCAGCGCGATGACGACGAAGGCGGGCGCGAACACGGTGGCATTGAGCTCGCTGACATGGCTGAGCCACATCGTCGTCTCCACCGACGCGGCGCCGACGGCGACGCCGGCCGAGACCGCGAGCTGCTGGTTGACACTGACGAGCGTGGTGGCGCGGCTCATCTGCGCGTGCTCGACCTCGGCATAGGCAACCGTGTTGATCGCGGTGAACTCGAGCGAACGGAAGAAGCCGCCAACCACGAGGATGATCATGATGATCAGCAGCGGCGTCGTCACCGTGAAGAGGGCACAGGCGGCGAGGAAAACTGCGCTGATGATCGCGTTCACCGTCATCAGGTTGCGGAAGCCGAAGGCGCGGATGATGCGTGCGGCCAGCGCTTTCATGCCCATGGCGCCGAGCGAGGAGCCAAACGTGACGAGGCCGGACTTGAACGGCGAGAGGCCGAAGCCGATCTGCATCAGCAGCGGCAACAGAAACGGCAGCGCGCCGATACCGAGCCGGAACATGAAGCCGCCGAAAATGGCCGCGCGCAGTGTCGGCAGCCTCAGCAGCGTGAAGTCCAGCACCGGCGATCCGGTTCGTCGCGCGTGAATGACATACAGCGTCATCGAGATCGATCCTCCGGCGACCAGGGCGGCAATCGTGCTCCACGGCAGCAGATTGAGTCCGGCAACCGACAGCCCGAACGCAATGCCGGCGAGCCCGAGGCCCGCGAGCACCATGCCGTAGAGGTCGAACGGCTCTCGTTCCTCGCTTTTGATAGGATCGATGAAGCGCAAGGCCATGAAGATGCCGAGCAGCCCGATCGGGATGTTGATCAGGAAGATCCAGTGCCACGACGCATAGGTGGTGATGAAGCCGCCGAGCGGCGGCCCGATCACAGGTCCGATCAGGGCAGGGACCGTCACCCACGCCATGGCGTTGACCAGCGCGCTCTTGTCGACCGACCGCAGCAGCACGAGGCGCCCGACCGGCGTCATCATTGCCCCGCCCATGCCTTGCAGGATGCGGGCGAACACGAAGTCGGTGACCGATGTCGAGAGCGCGCAGCCGACCGAGCCGACCATGAACACGCCGACGGCAATCGCAAACACCATGCGCGCGCCGAACCGGTCGGCGGTCCAGCCGCTCGCCGGGATGAACACCGCAAGCGACAGCAGATAGGAGGTGATCGCGAGCTTGAGCGTCAATGGGCTCGTGCCGATGTCGGCCGCGATCGCGGGCAGCGACGTGGCGATCACCGTCGAGTCCATGTTCTCCATGAAGAGAGCAGTGGCCACGATCAGCGGAATGATGCGTTGCTTGTCGACCATGACGGATTGGTAATGGAAATTGGAAAAGGGCGAGAATTGCGGCTTATCACCGCCACTGGGCCGCGACCATTGCGGATCGACGCATGGCACCTAAATCCTGCGTGACCCCAGGGTGGGGTGCGTCCTGCGTCGGTGATGATCTGCCGGCACAGGAGGGGCGTGGACGCCGTCCGCCGGCACGAGCTGCCGCCGGTTATCCCGGCTGAATTTGCCTAAAAAGCCTGTGCATGGCTGGCCGGCGGTCCGAATTGCTTTGATTCGTCGCCCGCCCGTGCTATCGACCCGCGTCAACCCCACCGATGGGCTCCGATTCTCCGGCGTTGCCGCAAGGTACGCCGAGGGCGGCGCTCATCCATAGCTATTTGCGGCAGGGCCGCGGAAGGAGTTGGCACATGGCCACGGTGCAACAAGGCATTCGCGAAGCCCTGACGTTCGACGACGTGCTGCTGAAGCCGGGCCTGTCGGACGTCATGCCGGGCGAGGTCGACATCCGCTCCCGCGTCACCCGCGCCATTCCGCTCAACATTCCGATCATGGCTTCCGCCATGGACACGGTCACCGAAGCCCGCATGGCGATCGCCATGGCGCAGGCCGGCGGCATCGGCGTCATCCACCGCAATTTCGATCCCGAAGGGCAGGCCGCCCAGGTGCGGCAGGTCAAGCGCTACGAGTCGGGCATGGTGGTGAATCCGCTCACCATCAGCCCCGATGCCACGCTGGACGACGCGCTCAAGCTGATGAGCGATCACGGCATCTCCGGCATTCCCGTCGTCACCGGTGCGGGCAAGTCCACGCCGGGCAAGCTGGTCGGCATCCTCACCAACCGCGACGTCCGCTTCGCCACCGATCGCCAGCAAAAAATCTCCGAACTGATGACGCATGAAGGTCTCGTCACGGTGCGCGAGAATGTCAGCCAGGACGAGGCGCGGCGGATGCTGCACCAGCACCGCATCGAGAAGCTGCTCGTGGTCGACGAGCAATATCGCTGCGTCGGCCTGGTCACCGTAAAGGACATGGAGAAGGCGGTCGCCCATCCGCTGGCCTGCAAGGACGCGCAGGGCCGCCTCCGGGTCGCTGCCGCCACCACGGTCGGTGACAGCGGCTTCGAGCGCACCGAGCGGCTGATCGACGCCGGCGTCGATCTCATCGTGGTCGACACCGCGCACGGCCATTCCCGTCACGTGCTCCATGCGGTCAACCGCATCAAGCGTCTCTCCAACTCGGTGCAGGTCGTTGCCGGCAACGTCGCTACCTCAGAGGGTGCGCAGGCGCTGATCGATGCAGGCGCGGACTGCATCAAGGTCGGTATCGGCCCGGGCTCGATCTGCACCACGCGCATCGTTGCAGGCGTCGGCGTTCCCCAGCTCACCGCGATCATGGATGCGGTCGAGGCGGCGAAGAAGTCCGACATCCCCGTCATCGCCGACGGCGGTATCAAGTTCTCCGGTGACCTCGCCAAAGCGCTGGCTGCCGGTGCCGACATCGCGATGGTCGGCTCGCTGCTCGCCGGCACCGACGAGACGCCCGGCGAAGTGTTCTTGTGGCAGGGCCGCTCCTACAAGGCCTATCGCGGCATGGGTTCGGTGGGCGCGATGGCGCGCGGCTCGGCTGACCGCTACTTCCAGCAGGACATCAAGGACACGCTCAAGCTCGTGCCCGAAGGCATCGAGGGCCAGGTGCCTTACAAGGGTCCGGTCGGCAACGTCATGCACCAACTCGCCGGCGGCCTGCGCGCCGCGATGGGGTATGTTGGTGCAAAGGACATGAAGGACCTGCACGACAAGGCCCAGTTCGTCCGCATCACCGGCGCGGGCCTGCGCGAAAGCCACGTCCACGACGTCACCATCACGCGCGAGGCGCCGAACTATCCGGGCGGGGGTTAGTCTCCGGCTGCGCGTTGGAATTCGCGCGCTTGCCCAAATGACGGTGTCATGCCCCGCGAAGGCGGGGCATCCAGTACGTCGCGGCCTTTCGGCTCAATCATAACCGTCTCGGAGTACTGGATCGTCCGCCTTCGCGGACGATGACGGCGAGTGTGTCGCGTGCGCGTGCCAAAAGCTCGTCATTGCGAGGAGCCCGCGACAAAATTGCGAATCAATTTTGCGCTGGTGCGACGAAGCAATCCAGCCCTTTTGTGTTGACGAGACTGGATTGCTTCGCTTCGCTCGCAATGACAGAAAATTGGAGGAAGCCATCATGTCCCAAGGCAAACGCATCGTTCTCGCCGCGCGTCCTGTCGGCGAGCCAAAGCCGTCCGATTTCCGCATCGAGGAATTCGCGGTTCCTGCGCCTGCCGCAGGCGAAGTCCTGCTGCGCACGATCTGGCTCTCGCTCGATCCCTACATGCGCGGGCGCATGAGCGACGGTCCGTCCTACGCGACGCCGGTGCCCGTCGGTGGTGTGATGGAAGCCGGTACGGTCTGTGAGGTCGCAGCCTCCAACAATCCGAACTTCGCCAAGGGCGACATCGTGCTCTCGCGCGCGGGCTGGCAGACGCACGCGATCTCCGACGGCAAGGGGCTGAACAAGATCGACCCGAAGCTCGCGCCGATCTCGACGGCCGTCGGCGTGCTCGGCATGCCCGGCATGACGGCCTATACGGGCCTGCTCGATATCGGCAAGCCGCAAGCAGGCGAGACCGTCGTCGTCGCCGGTGCCTCCGGTGCGGTCGGTTCGGCCGTGGGACAGATCGCGAAGATCAAGGGCGCACGCGCGGTTGGAATCGCCGGCGGCAAGGACAAATGCGATTACGTCGTGAAGGAGCTCGGTTTCGATGCCTGCATCGATCACCGCGATCCCGATCTGGCGGCGAAGCTGAAGGACGCCTGCCCGAAGGGCATCGACGTCTATTTCGAGAATGTCGGCGGCGCCGTGTTCGAGGCGGTGTTCCCGCTGCTCAATGCGTTTGCGCGCGTGCCGGTCTGCGGCCTCATCGCCCATTACAACGACACTGAAGCGAAGCCGCCGAAATGGGCCGCCAGCATGATGCGCGCGACGCTGACCAAGCGCTTGACCTTCCGCGGCTTCATCGTCTCCGACTTCGCCTCCCGCCATGGCGACTTCCTGCGCGACATGTCCGGCTGGGTCCGCGAGGGTAAGGTCAAGTACAAGGAGTTCGTCACCGAGGGCCTGGAGAGCGCGCCCGAAGCCTTCATGGGGCTTCTCAAGGGGGCCAATTTCGGCAAGCAGCTGGTGCGGGTTGGGCCGGACACGGCTTGACCGGCCGCTCTCGGCCCGCTCAGGGGCCGGGTATGGTTAACAAAGAGTGACCGATCGGCCACACCCGCCCGTAAAAGCCGCAGGTGTGACCGTTGGTTCATTGACGGGCCCGCGAAGGCATTGAATCATTGCGCATATTTCAGGTGCGATGATGTTAGAGCTTGTTGTTTTCTGCGTAATTCTTGTGGCCGCCGGTTATTGGGCGACGATGTTTGTCATGGGCCGTCGCGACGACGTCATCCATGGCAAGTTCGTTCACACCGAGGACGCCGGCGCGTTGGCGCAATCCGCGATACCCACGCCTATGCCGCCGTTCCCCAAGCGTCCGGTCAAAGCCACGCGGCCTGCCAATGCTGCGCCTGCCAACACCGGGGCTAAGCCAGTGAACAGCGACGCGCTGCAGTCCTTGCTTGCCGCGATCCAGCAGGATCTCAAAAGCGTCGCTTGAGCAGCGACGGGCAGCGCTAATCCTCGCCGCCCATCTTGCGGCGATCGAACAAAGTTAAAGCACGCGATAGCGGATCATGTAGGCGTCCTGCGGCGCGACCGGGCTCGCCAGTGGCGAGGCGATGCGGTCGGCGAGGTGCCAAGGGCCGAACTGAGGGCCGAATTGGGCGCCCGACTGCTCGGAGCGATGCGGCTCGGCCGGCAGGCGGAGGCGGAATTCGAAGGTGCCCTTGCCGGACAGGTTCACGACCAGCACGCGGTCCGCGGTGCGGTGGTTGAGCGCCACCGCGCCACGCAGGACGGAGCGGCCATCACCGAGCTCCCGCACGCCCTCGACCAGTGCCAGCGTCTGGTTTCGGTCGGTATGCAGCTCGATCTGGGTGTCGGACGCCGCCGCCAAGGTCTCCCTGGGCATGCGGATCTCGAACTCGACCGCGGGTTTTGACGGATTGAGGCCGAGATAGGCCAGCGCGGCATGGCGCATGTCGTAGGCGGCAAAGGCGAACAGAGCGAGGGCGGCGAGCGCAGCGAGGCCGTGCCTGAGGACATCGCGCCAGGTCCGATAGCTCATTCGGAAGTAGACCGTCATCGCCAGCGCCACCGCAAGCGCCGTCGAGATGCCTGCCAGCGCCGACATCAGGATGCCGAACTGGCCATCGGCGGACTCGGTCAAAGCGCCGGTCAGGCTGCCGATCTGGCTGAAGAGGGTGTTCATGGCGGTCTCTCGCCTTGCGCGCCCCAAGGGGCGAAATCGCTTTAACTGTCGACAGTTGGTCGCCTCATCGGGAACGCCGGTTCAACTCGTTGATTGTCAGGGCCAGCGGTGACGGCTAATGGAAGCTAGCTGTGGCTTCCGCCGGATGGGACAACCCCGGGAATTCCGATGTCCGTTCAAATGGTTTTGCTGCCGGTCTTCGTGCAGGTCGGTCTCACCTTCGCGCTCCTGATCGCCATGGCGATGGGACGCCGGCGCGCGCTCGTCTCCGGCGAGACCAAGAGTCGTGACATTGCGCTGGGCGAGCCCAACTGGCCGAAGGGGGCCACACAATTCGCCAATTGCTACCGCAACCAGTTCGAACTGCCGGTGCTGTTCTATGTCCTGATCGCGCTGGCGCTCCCGTTGCGCCATGCCGATCTCTTCATCGTGCTGATGTCCTGGGTGTTCGTGGTGACGCGCTTCGTCCATGCCGGAATCTTCGTCTCCTCCAACAATCTCGGACGCCGCTCCACGATCTGGCTCGCCGGCGTGCTCGTGCTGCTCGCGATGTGGATCTACTTCGCACTGAAGATGCTCTTGTTGATCTGACGGTTAGCCGTCGGATTTGATCTGAAAGATTCAAATGACTCCCGCTGCCCGGCTGTCCGCAGCCATCGAACTGATCGACACCATCGAGAAAGACCGCGTGCCCGCGGCCAAGGCGCTGAAGGAGTGGGGCACCGCGCACCGCTTCGCCGGCTCCGGCGACCGCGCCGCCATTGCCGGTCTCGTCTGGGACGTGCTGCGCCGCTATGCCTCGAGCGCCTACCTGATGGATTCGGATACCGCGCGTGCGCGGCTGATCGGCATGCTTCGCCTCGAGCGCAACATGGATACGGCCACCATGGCCGCGCTGTTCGACGGCAGCCGCTTTGCCCCCGCGCCGTTGACCGAGGCCGAGCAGGCCGCGCTCGCCTCGCGGTCCCTTGAAGGTGCCCCGGCCGCGATCGCCGGCGACTATCCGGAATGGCTGGATCCGTATTTGGCAAAGGCGTTCGGCGACGAGCGCGTCGCGGAGGCGGCCGCGATGGCGAGCCGGGCGCCGCTCGACCTGCGCGTCAACACGCTAAAATCCAATCGCGACAAGGCGCTGGGGGCGCTTGCTCATCTTCATGCGAAACCGACGCAGTGGTCCGCAACCGGCCTGCGCATCGAGCTCTCGGCCGATGCGCGCAACCCCGGCATCCAGGCCGAAGAGGATTTCATCAAGGGCGCCATTGAAGTGCAGGATGAGGGGTCGCAGCTTGCGTCTGCCTTGACCGCGGCAAAACCCGGCGAGCAGGTGATCGATCTCTGTGCGGGGGCCGGCGGGAAGACGCTGGCGCTCGCCGCGATGATGCAGGGCAAGGGCCGGCTGATCGCGACCGACAGCGACAAGCGGCAGCTTGCGCCTATCCACGAACGCCTGTCGCGCGCCGGCGTCCACAATGCCGATGTGCGCACTCCCAAGGGCGAGGTCGATCCGCTGGCCGAGATCAGCGCCACCGCCGACCTCGTCGTGATCGACGCGCCCTGCACCGGAACCGGAACCTGGCGCCGCAACCCCGATGCCAAATGGCGCATGCGCCCGGGCGCGCTGGAGATTCGCCTGCGGGACCAGACCGAGGTGCTCGAGCGCGCGGTGCCGCTGCTCAAGGCCGGTGGCCGCATCGCCTACATCACCTGCTCGGTGCTTTCCGAGGAGAACGGCGAGCAGGTGAGGGCGTTCACCGCCCGCCATCCCGAGTTCGCGGTGGTGCCGCCCGAGCAGACCGCGAGCGTGCTCTGGGACAAGGCGGAGGAGTTTGCGCAAGCCGCGCTGCAATCGCCGGAAGGCTGGCTGATGACGCCGCGGCGGACGGGCACGGACGGGTTCTTCGTCTCGGTGCTGAAGAAGGCATAACCCACCCCCGTCACCGCCGGTGCGGCGGGCCCCAAAACAAAAACCCCGCGAACCGGAACCCGGTCGCGGGGTTTTCTAGCTCTACGTTCTGCCGGTACGTCCGTGGTCAGAACGGTGCGCTGGCGTTAGCCGACGCGGAGATTGTCAGCCGAGGACTTGCCGCTGCGACGATCGGCGACGATGTCGAACGAGACCTTCTGACCTTCGTTGAGGGTCGAGAGGCCAGCGCGCTCGACGGCGCTGATGTGCACGAACACGTCCTTGTCGCCGTCATCCGGCTGAATGAAACCAAAACCCTTTTGATTGTTGAACCACTTCACGGTGCCCATAGCCATGGGAATTTCCTTTGCTTAAGAAGTTAACACGCGGACCGGTACGCACTATTGCGCCCATAATCCTGATCAGTCGATGTTGGAGAAATCATCTGAAGCGTGCGCGCCCGTCAGCAACGAAGCGAAGCGGCCCAGTCGTTCGGCCAAGTATCGATGATCACAATATAGCGAGATTTTGGGGCCACTTCAAGGCACCACCCGCCGCTCGGGATGTCCCCGAATTTTGCTATTTTGCGGTGCAAATTAACCCTCCCGGGGCGCTCAATCGACGATAAACAGCGTCGCCCCCGTCGCGGTCGAGGACCGGTGCGCTGCGTCGCCGAAATCCGAGACCTGGTAGCTCATCCCCGCCGTGAGCTTGAACTTGCGGCCGTCGCGCAGCTCGCTGTCGAGCTCGCCCTGCAGCACGTACAGCACGTGGCCGCGGTCGCACCAATGGTCGGCGAGATAGCCCGGCGTATATTCGACCATCCGCACCCGGAGATCGCCGATGTCGAGCGTGCGCCACTGCGCCTGCCCGGTCTCGCCGGGATGGATGGTCGGCTCGACCTTGCTCCAGTCGGTGACGGTGAAGGGGGAGGTGGGGAGCTTCATCTGGAATCCTGTGTCAGAGCCGGCGCCGGTGTTGTTAGCGTATGTGCTCGCCACAGTCTCCGTCATTGCGAGGAGCCCTTGCGACGAAGCAATCCAGACTATCTCCGCGGATAGATTCTGGATTGCTTCGCTCCGCTCGCAATGACGGGGACAGGCTAGTGCACCGGATGATTCGCCGATCCCTGCACGATCTTTCCGGCCGCATTCACCCGCAGATATTCGCAGATCCGCTTTCCCCGCTCGTTCTCGTAGAACACCACCACGCTATCAGGGCTGACGAACAATTCGATCAGCGAGAAATGCAGGTTCGGCAACAGCGCGAGCGCCTTGCCCCAATAGGCGCGCAACGCATCCTTGCCGCGCACGGTGCCGCTTTCATCGAACCCCATCGCTGGGATGCGGTCCGACGTCATCACGACGTCCTCGTCATAGAGCGTGAGCACGCGTTCGAGGTCGCGCGCGTTCCAGGCCTCGACCCAGGTGCGGCCGAGTGCGGCGAGATTCGACGGCTGATGATGGTATGGCATGAAGTTCTCCCTGTTCGGCCCTTGGTGAGTGATGGGCCATATTAGGTCAATAATGCTTACCTATATTGATTTGTCCATGCCCAAAGAAGAATGTGGGCCCGCGGCGCGCGCGGTTGCGGGAAAAGTCCCCGTCGCGTATTTGCTTGCCATGACAGCAGCACAGACCGACCGCTCCGCGTCGACGCCCTCCGTGGCCTCGGCGCATGACAAGATTCTCATCGTCGACTTCGGTAGCCAGGTGACGCAGCTCATTGCGCGTCGCGTGCGCGAGGACGGCGTCTATTGCGAGATCGTCCCGTTCAACAAGGCCGAACAAGCCTTCAACGAGATGAAGCCGAAGGCGGTGATTCTCTCCGGCGGGCCTGAGTCGGTGCATGAAGCGGGCTCGCCCCGCGCGCCGCAAGCGATCTTCGATTCCGGCGTGCCGGTGATGGGCATCTGCTACGGCCAGATGGCCATGGCGGAGCAGCTCGGCGGCACCGTCGAGGGCGGCCATCACCGCGAATTCGGCCGCGCCGATGTCGAGGTGAAGGCGCCGAGCAAGCTGTTCGAGGACGTCTGGTCGCCAGGCGGCAAGAACCAGGTCTGGATGAGCCATGGCGACCGCATTACAAAAATGCCGCCGGGCTTCTCGGTGGCCGGCACGTCGCCGAACGCGCCGTTCGCGATCATCCAGGACGAGACGCGCAAATATTACGGCCTGATGTTCCACCCCGAAGTGGTGCACACGCCCGACGGCGCCAAACTGATCCGCAACTTCGTTCGCAAGATCGCAGGCCTGTCCGGCGACTGGACCATGCGCGCCTTCCGCGAGGAGGAGATCGCCAAAATTCGCGCCCAGGTCGGCAAGGGCAGGGTGCTCTGCGGCCTCTCCGGCGGAGTCGATTCCGCGGTCGCGGCCGTGCTGATCCACGAAGCGATCGGCGAGCAGCTCACCTGCGTGTTCGTCGATCACGGCATGCTGCGTCTCGATGAAGCCAAGACCGTGGTCGACCTGTTCCGGCACCACTACAACATCCCGCTCGTGCACGTGGATGCCTCGAAGCAATTTCTCGGTGAGCTCGAAGGCGTCACTGATCCCGAGACCAAGCGCAAGACCATCGGTCGCCTCTTCATCGAGGTGTTCGAGGCGGAGGCCAAGAAGATCGGCGGCGCCGACTTCCTCGCCCAAGGCACGCTCTATCCCGACGTGATCGAGAGTGTCTCCTTCACCGGCGGCCCCTCGGTGACGATCAAGTCGCACCACAATGTCGGCGGTCTTCCTGAGCGCATGAACATGAAGCTGGTCGAGCCCCTGCGCGAGCTGTTCAAGGACGAGGTCCGCAAGCTAGGCCGCGAGCTCGGCCTCCCCGAAATCTTCGTCGGCCGCCACCCGTTCCCGGGCCCCGGCCTCGCCATCCGCTGCCCCGGCGACATTACGAAGGAGAAGCTCGACATCCTGCGCAAGGCCGACGCCGTCTACATCGACCAGATCCGCAAGCACGGCCTCTACGACGACATCTGGCAGGCTTTTGCGGTGCTGCTTCCTGTGAAGACCGTCGGCGTCATGGGCGACGGCCGCACCTATGACTTCGTCGTGGGCTTGCGCGCCGTGACCTCCACCGACGGCATGACCGCGGACTTCTATCAGTTCGACATGAAGTTCCTCGGCGAGACCGCCACGCGTATCATCAACGAGGTGAAGGGCGTGAATAGGGTGGTGTACGACGTGACGAGCAAGCCGCCTGGGACGATCGAGTGGGAGTAGGGGGGCGGAGCGCCGGTCGGCAGGTGCGACCGCCAAAGGAGCTCGTGACAGGAGTTCACGCCGCTTATGATCGAGGGCTTAAGGGGCTAGAGGAGCGTCGGGCACTTCCAACTCTCATCTATCACTACTGCGACGCGAATGCGCTTCTCGGCATTCTTCAGAACCGGCAAGTTTGGGCTACTGATACAAACTACCTCAACGATGCGGACGAGCTCGCTTCGTTGTTCAAGAACGTGGTTGGTCACCTTGCCGCGAAACGCACCAAAGGATCCGAATTTCTTATTGAACAATTCCAGAAGATTTCCGCGACGGCGGCAACCTTTCGTCGCGGGCTGATTGGTCTGGGCGTGTACGTAGCTTGCTTCTCGGAAGACGGAGATGTGCTCAGTCAGTGGCGAGCATATGCGGCGGACGGCATGGGCTTTGCGATAGGTTTCGATCCCAGCAGGTTTCGAGTTCTGAAGGAAGATCGTGAGGCAAGCCCTAAGCGCATGATCTATGGCGGGTCGGTAGAGGAAAGAATCGTCACGAAGTATTTTTCGGATTTTGCTTCAGCTCTCGCTCCTTTCGCAAATCGGCTTCAAACATTTGGTTGGCCAGAAATGAGTTTCGATAGTTGGCTGCAGCTGAGAATTAGCGAATTCCTCCATGAGGTCGCGTTCGAATGTAAGCACCCAGCTTTCCACGAAGAGCAAGAGTGGCGGATCATAGCGCTGCAGGGCGAAGTTCGGTATAGGGCTTCGGCCAATCGTCTTGTCCCGTATCGCGTGCTCGACATGACGAGTGCGCAAAATGAAAAGCTTATGCCGATCGAAGAGATTGTGATCGGACCGTGCGCGCCCGCAATGGAGAGTGAGCGTGTTCTTACTTACCTTGCTGATTCACTCGGTTATGGGCATGCGGGCATCAGATTTCGGCGTTCAAATGCGCCATATCGCAAATAGCATGCGACTTGCCGTTAGCGCCTAGCATAGGCATGGCATCGCCGCTCTCTACCCATGTTGATGGCAAAGTTCTGCGAGAATTCGGAGACCCGAGATGACTGATGCGTCTGGTGATGAACACGTGAAGCTGACGCTTGGTCAGGCTATTGACCAAGTCATTACTGCGCTTGGAGCTTTTAAGGCGGCTGACCAGCAAACGATCCTAAGAGCGGTCTATGCACATCTGAACATCTCGGGACCGGGCGAAGTTGCTGGCAAGCGGCAGGAGCCACCCCAGGAAGAGCGCGCAGCGCCCCCGCCGCCTCGTGCAGCCGAGAACGAATACTCGGGGATGGACATCAAGACCTTTAAAGAGCTGAAAAATCCTTCGTCGGCACGCCAGATGGCGTGCGTGGTTGCGTACTACCTCGCCGAGATCGCCACGGGCGACGAGCGCAAGGAGGTCATCACGATCGAAGACATCGAGAAGTACTTTAAGCAGGGCAGGTTCGCATTGCCGACCAAGCTAGAGCAATTATTAATTGACTGCCGAGGCGCGGGCTACTTCGAGAGCGCGGCTCGAGGCGCGTACAAACTCACACGTGTCGGTCACAACCTCGTTGCACATCAACTTCCAGGTAAAGGCAAGAGTTGATGGCCGGCACTATCGAGGCGTTGCTCAAGAAGACGGACGAACTCAGGCGATCGCTGAAGAGCGGTCCGGGAGCGCAAATTCAGGCCGGCTTGGACTGTGAGAAGATACGGACATTGTGCGCTGCCTACTTCGACACGCGGTCGACGTTTGCCGATTCCGAGGACGCGCTTGCCGCCGATGGGATATTTAAGGAGTTGCACTCGGCAGCGCGAGGCAAGCCGAGCCGAACGAAGGTGGTGGATCGCCTGACATTGGCGAAGCAACTGCTCGTAAAACTGGAGGGTGCAGCTCTTACCTCGGCTGCTGCAAGATCGGCCGGCAGGCGTACGGCAACCGATCAGCTTATTATTGAGACGTTACGGGACGTCTGCCCCGCTGCTGCGGCGGCGTACTCTCAAGCTTTAGTGGACTTAGGTGCGGACAAGCGAGAGTCGTGGAGAGGTCCGGCAACGGACCTGCGCGAAGCTCTACGCGAAACACTCGATGTGCTAGCGCCTGACGAGGCGATCACGAAGGAGTCGGGGTTCAAGTTGGAAAAGGATGCGCACCGTCCGACGATGAAGCAGAAGGTACGGTACATCCTTAAGAAGCGCGACACTCCGCACGGGGCTATGGCGGCGCCGGAGAGCGCCGTGCAAGGGATCGAGGACATTCTGGGCGGCATCACGCGATCGGTCTACAACCGCACAAGCATCTCGACGCATACGGCGACCGATAAGAAGGAGGTTGTTCGGGTGCACGCGTGGGTGCGGTTGGTAATGTGCGACTTGTTGGAGGTTCCGCCAGAGTAGGCGGAGCAGCAAAAGCACCATCAATATTTTTTCGTGGTGCTGCTGGCCATAGCTTTACTGATGCGAGGGCACGTTTTTAGGGGCTCCGTTGCAGTCGGTTCTGTACCATCATGTGCCATGATGGAATCTGGCGGCGAACCCAACGGAGAATACCTTGTTGACCGATACGGGACTTCAGAAGCTCAAGCCTGGCGAGAAGCTTTACAAGCGCGGCGACCGCGACGGCATGTACGTTGCCGTCCTGCCCATCAAAGGCGCAAGCAGATCTGGGAAAGTGGCGACCACCATCAAGGTGGTGCATTGATGCGCGCCGCGTTGAAAGTGGTGATGGCCGCAATATTTGTCATGCCGGCTGCGGTGGCTCTGGCGAAGTCTCCGGACTGCGCGAGTTGGCCCACCAACATGGCCCTCGTGCACCTCAAGAACGCCGGCCTGATTGATATCCCATCAGTGATCGAGGCGCAGACCAAGGCCGTTCGTCTCGCATCCGAAAAGATCGGCAAGGACCTCTACCAGCAGGTTTACGACATCACGTTTCACACCAAGGATGGCAAGACAACCGAGGTCATCACGAAAAGCCAGGCATCAAGCGAGGAATGCTCGATGAGCGGCGTCGACGTCTACGTGGTCTCGACGAAAATCGGCGGGTCGGCACAGCTGCCATCTGAGGGCACGACCAAAAAGTGATCCGGCTCGGTTATGGTGACAGTGCGCAAAACCGGACTCAACTTTAGTGCACTGTCCGGTCACGCCGTCCAATCCCTGCGGCTTTAGCCTTCGCCGACCCTCAATTCCGGCTCCTCGGCGCAAATCGCAGCGAGGAAATCGATGAATTGCCGCACGCGGGAAGGCATGCGCCGTCCGGCAGCGGTGACTGCGTTGATCGGAAAGGGCGGCGGCGCATGCTGGGCCAGAATGCGTACGACCTCGCCCGACGCCAGCACATCCGTGAACAACCAACTCGCGTGATGGGCGATGCCGAGGCCCGCGAGGACCGCGCCGCGGACATGCTCGGCGTCATTTGTGCGGAACGCTCCGCCACCGTCCACCGTGACCTGCCGGCCGTCGACGTGGAAACCCCACCCAATGATATCGCCCTGGTAGACATAGCTGATGCGCTGGTGGTTGCGCAGTTCGTCTAGCGTTTGCGGCGTGCCGTGTTGGGCAAGATAGCTGGCGGAGGCCACGGTTATCATCCGCATGTCGCCGATGCGCCGGGTGACGAGTGCTGAATCCGAAAGCCGACCGATACGGATCGCGACGTCTATCCCCTCCTCGATGAGGTCAACGTGTCGCCCGGAGACTTCCATCTCAATCGCGACGTCCGGGAAACGGTTCCTGAAATCCGATAGCCGGGGAATAACGAACATCCTCCCGAAGGCCGGCGAGAGGGTCACGCGGACCAGCCCTGAAGGGGCGGACTGCCCCTCAAGGACTCTCTCTTGGAGCGAGTCGATATCCTGAAGGATACGGACGGTGGCCTCGTAATAGTCCTGTCCTGCCGGCGTCACGGCAAGGGCACGGGAATTTCTCGCGAGGAGTTGCGTCCCGAGCCGCGCTTCGAGCGCAGCGAGCTGTTTGCTGACGGTCGGCTGGCTGACGTTGAGGTCACGCGCCGCCTGCGAAAAGCTTCCGCTTTCGACGACGCGCACGAACATCCGCATCGCGTCCAGCTTATCCGTCACATGTTTTCCGGACACGCCGGGCCACGCATGCAATCCTCAATCCATTCCTCTCAAGAATAGATACCATTCTATAGGCGTCAATTTCATTTGCAAAACGAATATGCGACTCGGCAGTCGGCCGCCCGCTGAGGGGCCGTGCTGAAAGGAAGAGTTATGGCAATCAAGATCTATGGTGATGCGGGCTCGGGCAGCTTGCGTCGCGTGACCACGGCTGCGAAGATCATGGGCATTGAACTCGATCGCGTGAGCGTCGACCTTTTCAAAGGCGAGAGCCAAACCGACGCGTTCAAATCACGTCTCAATCCCAACGGTCTCACTCCGGTTCTGGAGGATGGGGACACCATTGTCTGGGAAGCGTCAGCGATCAATCTGTATCTCGCCAGCAAGGTGAACTCGCCGCTGGTCGGAACCACGCCGGAGGAGCAATTCCAGGTGCTTCAGTGGATGTTCTGGTCCGGCGAACAGTGGCGCACCTTCACGACCACTCTCTTCGACGAGCGCGTCGCCAAGACGATCATTGGCTTGCCGAAGGACGAGTCCCTCATCGCGTTCGCGGAGCGTAAGATCCGCGCCGCAGCGAAGGTCCTCGACCAGCATCTTGAAGGCCGCAAGTTCATGGTTGGCGATGCGTTGACCTTTGCTGATATCGATATTGCGGCGCCTTTCTCCCAGGTCGATCGTGCAAAGTTTCCGTTCAAGGACTATCCGAACTTGATCGCCTGGCACGACAATCTTCTTCGGTCGTTCCCGGCGTGGGCGGAGACGAAGGCCGAGGTTGACAACCGTATGGGAAGCTTTCTGACGAGCGTCGGTGTGAAGCTATAAAAATCCAGGCTTGCCCATACGCGAAATTGAATTCGCGATGCCAAGGCCAGGTTCTCCGCGGTTGTCGATGCGGCGGTAGAGGGCACGCCTGCGGTCGTCACGGCCAGTGCGCAGGGCGGATTAGCCGCAAGGCGTAATCCGCCCGCTTCGCCGGGCGTCGCTCCGCTCCTGAAACGGCGCCGATACGCCGATTACTGCTCCTTCCTGAACAAATCCTGGAAGATGAGCGGGCCCCAAACCCGGCCGCGTGCGTGCACCAGCGCGCCACCCTCGTTGAGCTTTCCCAGCTTGACGGGTGCGAACCCGAGTTGTTTGGCCAGCGCCGCCACGGGAGCAATCGCGTCGTCGTCGTCGCTCGAGAGAAAGACGACGCGGTGGCCGCCCTCGACGACCGGATCGGTGGCCAGAGTGGCCGCACCCAGGTGATTGAAACCTTTCACGAGCTTGGCGCCGGTGAACGCCTTCGCGACGACAGCGGAGGACAGAAGACCATCCAGCTCTTCTCCAAACCCGTTCGTCGCGTCGATGATCGTCTTGCCTTTCCAGCTCGGCAGGGCCTTCGCAACCTCGCGATGCTCCCCGAATGGGACCGCCAGGATGATCGTGTCGGCCTCCAGTGCTTCCCGCAGCGACTTGGCGACGACCGTGGGTCCAATCGCCCGGGCCTGCGGCGCCAACGCCTCGGGCGGCCGGCGGCTCGCGACCGTTACGGCGATGCTTTTACGGGCGAAGGCATGGGCGAGGGCCTGGCCGATCTTGCCGAATCCTATGATTGCGTAGCTCATAATATTTCTCCAATCCGTGTTGATATTGATTTCCGGGCCGTTCAGATGGCCGAGAAGCCGCCGTCGACCGACAACTCCACCCCATTCACGAAGCTCGAATCGTCTGAAGCAAGAAACAGCGCGACCGCCGCGATTTCCTCAGGACGACCCATCGTTCCCCTGGGGATCAGGGATTCGAACATCCGCTTCGCTTCCTCGGTGAGAACCTGATCCTGCATCGGTGTGGCGATCGGCCCCGGGCTCAGCACGTTCACCCGGATATTCCTGCCCTTCAGTTCGTTGAGCCACGTGCGTGCAAATGAGCGCAGCGCCGCCTTGCTCGCCGCATACACGCCGTAACCAGGAAAACCTTTCACCGACGCAACGGACCCCGTCATGAAGATCGATCCGCCATCGCGAAACAGCGGCAACGCCTTCTGCACAGTAAACAGCGTGCCGCGCGTATTCAGGCCGAAGGTTGCATCGAAATGCTGCTCGGTGATCTCGCCCAGTGGGACGGCTTCGCCCATGCCGGCGCTCGCGTACAGGACGTCGATCCTGCCCTTGTCCCGCTTGACCGTTTCGAACAGGCGGTCGAGGTCGTCGAGATTGGCCGCGTCGCCGCGCACGCCCGTCACGTTCCGGCCAATCAACTTGACGGCGTCGTCGAGCGCCTCCTGCCTCCGGCCCGTGACGAAAACATAAGCGCCTTCTTCAACGAACCGCCTGGCGCTCGCCAGCGCCATGCCGCTCGATCCACCCGTGATGACCGCAACCTTGCCGTCAAGCTTTCCCATGATTTCTCCTGTCGTGGTGTCGGGACAGCATCTGCCCCCGAGACCCGCGAGATAGGTCCGGCGGCGGCAGGCGTTCAGTGCGGAAACGCGCACATCGGTGGTGCGAAATCGATCCGGCCGGACGACTGACGCCAGCGGCGACGATCGACGTCGGGCCGTTGGGAAGGGGCTGCGCCTGCCGGAACGGGGCTATGATGACCGCCCATACTGCGGTACGAGGCATTCGATTGGACTTGGAAGGCGCACCGCGCGGTGCGGGATTGCACCATGATCGACTGGGACGATGTTCGCTATTTTCTAGCCGTCGCGCGGGGAGGCTCGGTGCGGGCGGCCGCCGAGCACCTCGGCGTGAACCACGCGACCGTGCTGCGACGCATCGCCCAGCTCGAGGAACGCCTCGGGGTCCAGATGTTCGAAAAGCTGCCTTCGGGCTACCGGCTGACGGCTGCGGGCGAGGAGGTCCTCGAATTTGCCGACCAAATGGAAGCGTCGTCGCACCAGCTCGAGACGCGCGTGTTCGGGCGCGACCAGAGCGTGCGCGGGCGTCTGCGGGTGACGCTGGCGCCGCCGATGGCGACACATTTGCTCATGCCTGATTTCGCCGATTTCGCGCGTCTGCATCCCGACATCGAGATGGATATCCTGTCGTTCGGCGAGCTGGCAAATCTGACCAACCGGGAGGCCGACGTCGCGATCCGCGTCGTCTACGACCGCAAAACCCTGCCGCAAAATCTTCACGGCATGAAGGGACCGGAGCTGTTCGGCGGCGTCTACATGTCCAGGGATCGACTGGCCGCGTGGCGTGCCGGCGCGCCTGATCCCGTCCGCTGGATCGTCATCAGCATGCACGGCATCCCGGACTGGGCCAGCGCCGGTGAGGTTCGCATCACGGGCGTTCCATTCAGGGTCACGGACGCCGGGGCGCAGATCGTTGCGGTCCGGCAAGGGCTCGGCATCACGACGCTGCCGTGCTTCGTCGGCGATGCCGACCCGCTGCTGGCGAGGGTGCCGGGCAGCGAGTTGCACATGTACGGAACGGTCTGGCTCCTCACACAGGGCGAGACACGCAAGACCAAGCGCGTGCGGCTCTTCACGGAGTTCGTATCCCGCCGGCTCGCCGCGTATGCGCCGCTGCTGGCAGGGCTGTCGGTGGCGCGCGACTGAGGCGGGGTGGGTCACCGGCTTGGCTCGGCTCGCCAAAGCAAAGCGGGATTCACCCACCTTGAGCGTGATCGGCGGCTTGTGGCCCCTAAGCCGCGTCGAATCTGAAGGCCTTCGTTGCGATACAGCGTGCGTACCGCAATTTCTGCGATATCATCGGTTTGCACGAGTGCCCGCGCTCGATGGATCTTCACTGTGCGCGTGGCCGCGCGAGGAGATGAAATCATGACCGCGAATGCTTTCTCGGACCTTACGCGGCTGATTAACGGCTATCAGATTTCGCAGGCCATTCACGTAGCGGCCCGGCTTGGCATAGCCGACCACCTCAGTCACGGGCCACTAAGCAGCAACGAACTTGCTCGGCTCAGCGGATCGCATCCCAGGACACTTTATCGGCTCTTGCGGGCGCTGGCTTCAGCCGGTGTTTTCCATGAGGCCGAGAACAAGATGTTCTCGCTCACTCCGATCGGCGAGTGTCTTCGTTCTGACTCGCCGACGCCACTCGACGGCTGGGCCGCATATGTCGGCCGACCTTATGCCTGGCAGGCCTGGGGCAATCTTGAACACAGCGTCCGCACTGGGGAGAATGCCTTTCGGCATCTCAACGGTCAGAGCGTATGGGAGTATCGCAGCACCCGTCCAGATGAGAACGCGATCTTCAACCGAGCCATGACGGCCAATTCTCGTGGCGCCATCGAGGCCATAATCGCCGCCTACGATTTTAGCCGTTTTCGTCACGTCGCGGATATCGGGGGTGGCCAAGGTCAACTGTTGGCGGGAATTCTCGGCGCAAACAAGGGCCTGCGCGGAACGCTGTTCGATCAGCCGCACGTGGTTGGCAAGGCGGCTGAAGTTCTGACCCAACATGATGTCGCCGACAGATGCGAAATCGTTGGAGGCAGTTTCTTTGAAACGATCCCGGAGGGGGCCGACGCCTACGTGATGCGGGCGATCATCCACGATTGGGACGATAAGGAGGCGATTTCTATCCTGAAGACCTGCCGCCGCGCGATGACCGCTGATGCCAGATTGCTCCTTGTCGAACGTGTGGTGGAGCCGCCGAACGAGGGGCCAATCTCGAAATTCAGTGACCTGAATATGCTTGTCATGCTCGGTGCACTGGAACGGAGCTACGAAGAATATTCCGAGCTATGCCGAACGGCCGGATTTGAGATGCGCGGCACAACTCGCGCGGGCTCGCACTTCCAGGTCATCGAGGCAGTTTCCGCTTAGACCGAACTGGTGTGGGACCTTGCTTCACCCGCAGGGAGGCCGCATCAGATGCGCTTTCGTAACCTGAGGTCTGGTTATCGCCGCTAGCCGCTTAGCGAGTACATGCCCTAATCCGCCCCGACCGAACTCCCCTGTCGCTGAGCCGCGATCAGCATCTCCACAAACGCGGTGACCTTGGGCGGGCGGAAGCGAGCCGCAGGGTAGACCGTGTGGATGCCGCCGGATGGCAGTTGCCATTGCGGCAGGATGTGGATGAGGCGCCCGGCCGCGAGATCGTCGGCCACCAGGAAATCCGGCAGCACCGACAGACCGCCGCCGGCGAGCACGGCCGCGAGCACGCCCGGTGTCGTGTCGATGGCGATGCTCGCCTGCAGGCGCACGGCGCGTCGATCGAGATCGCCGCGCGAGAACTGCCACAGCAGCGGCTCGCGCAGCGCCATGTTGGCGACGAACGGGAGCGTCACGAGGTCGTCGGGATCGCGCGCGGCGGCGATCCGATCCGTGAACGCGGGAGCGCCGACCAGACATTGCCGGAACGATCCGATCTTGCGCGCCTGCAGGCTGGAATCGACCAGCCAGCCGACCCGGATCGCCATGTCGATCTGGCCTGAGGCGAGGTCGACCGTCTGATCTTCGAGCGTCAACTCCACCCGGCAGTTGGGATAGCGTGCCGCGTAGGCGGTGACGACGGCGACGACGACGGCGGTGCCGTAGTCGTTCGGCGCCGTGATCCGCAATGTGCCGGTCGGCGCGGCGGCTGCCTGGGCGAGTTCGTCGAAGGCATCCTCGGCCTCGCGCAGGATCATGGCGCAGCGCGCATGAAACATCCGGCCCGCCTCGGTCGGATGAACCCGGCGCGTCGTGCGCACGAGCAGGCTGGTGCCGAGATCGCGCTCCAGCTGCGCCACCTGCTGGCTGACCACGGCCTTGGTGATGCCGAGCCGCTCGGCGGCCCGCGTGAAGGATCCGGTGTCCACGACGGCTGCGAAATAGGCGAGGCGATTCAGGTTCATAGGCTCCTCCGGTCAGATTTATTGTCAACCAATGCCATACATTATGTCTGTTTTGTTGATATTTATCTACCAATGTGCGCGTGCCACATTGCGGTTCAAGGAGATCGCCATGTCCGCGCGCATTCCCATCACCTACCTGTTCGACCCGCTCTGCGGCTGGTGCTACGGCGCCTCCACGTTGCTCGAACAGTTCGTCGCCCGACCGGATTTTGCGGTCGAACTTGCGCCGACAGGCCTGTTCGCCGGCGAGGGCGCGCGTCCGATGGACGACGGCTTTGCCGCCTATGCCTGGACCAACGACCAGCGGATTTCGCGCTTGAGCGGCCAGCCCTTCAGCGAAGCCTATCGCCGCGATGTGCTGGGCAACCGCACGCGCCTGTTCGACTCCGGCCCGGCCACATTGGCGCTCACGGCTGTCGCGCTCACGGCGCCTGATCGGGAGTTCGCGGCGCTGAAGGCCTTCCAGCTCGTCCGCTATGTCGAGGGCCGCGACAGCACGGACATGTCCGTTCTGTCGGATGTGCTCTGCGCGATGAATTTGCCGGAGGTTGCCGCCCGCCTGGCGAGCCCCGACACCGTATTGATCGCCGCGTATCGCGCGCGTCTCGAGGCAGCGCGTGCCGAAATGCGCCGGCTCGGCGCCAACGGCGTCCCGGCCCTGATCGTAGGCACCGGCAATGATCGCCGCCTTGTGCAGGCAAGCGCGCTGTTCGGCAGCCTGGACGTCCTGATCGATGGACTGAAGGCGGCGTGAGCGCAGCGATCAACACAGTCGAGACCATCCCATTTGAATTTCGAAATTGCAGACCAGCACCAGGAGACCAACATGCTGACAAGGAGAACCATCATGAAAACCACTCTCGCCGCGGGCGCCGCAGCAGTCTTCGCACCCGCAGGCGTCGGCCATGCCGCCGGCGGACTCACCTGGAAGCATTTTCCAGCCGGACAGAACGGCTTCTTCCGGGCTCCCGTTCTGGTGTCCGGGCCGAGAGAAGCCGTGCTGATCGATGGCGGCTTCACATTGTCCGATGGCAAGGCTGTCGCTGACGCCATCAAGGCCACCGGCAAGAAGCTCACCACCATCTATATCAGCCAGTCGGACCCGGATTATTATTTCAGCCTCGGCGCCATCAAGGCGGCGTTCCCGGAGGCCCGCGTGCTCGCGGCGCCCGCAACATTGGCGGCCATTAACGCCAGCGTCGAAAAGAAGCTTGCCGTCTGGGGGCCGCAGCTCAAGGCGAACGGCCCGCAGGTGCTCGCCGATGTGGTCATCCCCGAAGCGTTCGACGGCAAGACGCTCAGCGTGGACAGCGAGACCATCGAGATCGTCAGCGCGGACGGCCTGGTCAACCGGCGCTATCTGTTCGTGCCCTCGCTCAACGCGGTGTTCGGCGGCGTGCTGATCTTCTCCGGCGTCCATGTCTGGACCGCCGACACGCCAACCAGGGAGCAGCGCGCCGCCTGGATCGCCAATCTCGAAAAGATCGCGGCGCGCAAGCCGGCGGTCGTCGTGCCCGGCCATCTGTCGGTGGATGCAAAAACCGATCTGTCCGGTGTCGAGCACACCATCGCCTACCTCAAGGCGTTCGACGAAGAGCTGGCGAAGGTCAAGGAGTCCGCGGCGCTCAAGGCGGCGATGGAGGCGCGCTTCCCCGGCCTCGGCATGGGCGTTGCGCTCGACATCGGCGCCAAGGTCGCCACCGGCGAGATGAAATGGGGGTGAGATGGCTGGCAATCTCGACCTGATCCGCGCCATCTACGAGGGATCGTCGTCGGAAGAGAACGGCCGCAATCTCTTGGCCGCTCTCGCTCCCGATGCCGCATGGACCGAAGCGGAAGGATTTCCGTACGCGGGCACCTATGTCGGACCCGACGCGATCATCTCAGGTGTGTTCCGGCGTCTCGCCACTGAATGGACCGGCTACCGCGCCGATGTTCACACCTATCTCGAAGACGGCGACCGCGTCGCCGCCTTCGGCGTCTACTCAGGCACCTACAAGGCGACGGGCACATCCATGCGCGCGACGTTCGCGCATCTCTATCTGCTGAAGGACGGCAAGATCGCCAGCATGACGCAATATGTCGACACCGCGATGGTGCAGAAGGCGTTGGAGCCTGCTGACCGCTAGCAGCGGTATGATGTCGGAACATACGAGAGGGGAGCCCGCGACATGCGGGCTCCCTTTTTCCGTTTTGACGGCCGCCAGATCTGATGAAGTTCGCCACGTCCGTTGCCGCCGTCTTGATCCTTGCGCAGGCACCCATCACGCTCAAAATAGGATGGACGGGATGCCTGCCAAACCGCAAGATCGGTCGAGCGTGTCATGGCCGTCAGCGACTAGATGGAGCCGCCACGGAGGAGGGACGATGAAGGCGGCGCTGCAAAACTATCAGGACCGGATGCGACGGGTGCTTGATCATATCGACCGGCATCTCGACGATGATCTGGATCTGGACACGGTGAGTGCTGTTGCGGCTTTCTCAAAATTTCATTTCCACCGGCAGTTCTCGGCAACCTTCGGATTATCAGTGCATCGCTATGTCCAGCTGGCCCGCATGAAGCGCGCTTCGCATCAGCTGGCCTACATGGACGCCCTTGATGTCACGGAGATTGCGATGGATGCCGGTTACGATGCACCGGATGCCTTCGCCCGCGCCTTCCGGCAACGGTTCGGGCAATCGCCGTCGTCGTTCCGGAAGTCTCCCGACTGGGAGCCGTGGCTTGCGGCCTTCGGGCCTCTCGACAATGCGAGGAACAAGCTCATGCAGAAGACCTTTACCTTTGACGACGTGACGATCCGCGATGTGCAACCCACCGAGGTGGCGATCATGGAGCATCGCGGCGACCCGGCGACGCTTCCCGCCACGATCCAGCGCTTCATCGCGTGGCGCAAGGCGGCGAACCTGCACCCCAGGACAAGTCCGACCTTCACGGTCTGGCGCTCCGAGCGGCGTCCTGCCTCGCCGGCCGAGTACAGCACGGACCTCTGCGTCGGGACCGACCAGCCGATCGCGGCGAACGGCGAAGAGATCAAGGCCGGCGAGATCCCCGGCGGACGTTGCGCGGTGCTGCGCGTCGTCGGCTACACCGACAATCTCGAGCCGGCCGCGCTCTTCCTTTATCGCGACTGGCTTCCCGCCAGCGGCGAAGAAGCGCGCGACTTCCCGATCTATTGCCAGCGGCTGAGCCTGTTCCCGGAGGTGCCGGAGCACGAGACGGTCGCGGACGTTTTCTTGCCGCTGAAGTAGCGTCTGCTGACGGCGGCCTGTCACTCCGATCACGGAAACCGGCAGGCCGCCATTCGCGGATCAATACCGCCACGATGTGATCCCGCGTTCAACTCGGGAAACGGGTGGCAGCTCGCTGGTGCCTGATGTCTTGTTCGGCTCCTTTTTGACATCAGGAGAGTCTCGCGGTGGAACTGGCAAACAAGACGATCATCATAACCGGCGCCAGCAGCGGCATCGGTGCTGCCGCAGCATCATTGTTCGCGTCCGAAGGCGCCGATGTGGTGCTCGGGGCGCGTCGCGGCCCCGAGCTGCAGGCCGTTGTTGCAAGCATCAAGAGCGCCGGAGGGCGCGCGACGTTTCTCGCCGGCGATGTTCGGGACACCGGCTATGCAGCCCGCCTTGTCGAGCACGCCGTCAAGACTTTCGGAAAGCTCGACGGCGCCTTCAACAATGCCGGCATTGTCGGCGACATGACGCCAGTCCCCGAGATGAGCGTCGAAAACTGGACCGATGTGCTTGCGGTGAATCTCACCTCGGCGTTCCTCAGCGCAAAGGCGCAGATCCCGGCGCTGCGCAAGCAGGGCGGCGGTTCGATCGTTTTTACCTCGTCCTTCGTTGGCTTCAGCAACGGGGGCCTGCCGGGAATGGCGGCGTACGCAGCCTCAAAGGCAGGACTGATCGGCCTGGCCCAATCACTGGGCGCCGAGCATGCGGCCGAAGGCATCCGCGTCAACGCGCTTCTGCCTGGAGGAACCATCACCCCGGCGGCAGGCGAAGGAAATCCCGACGCCCTGAATTTCATCGCCGGGCTTCACCCGATGAAGCGGATGGCCAGTCCCAAGGAGATCGCGCAGGCGGCGGTTTTTCTCCTGAGCGACCGGGCCTCGTTTATGACGGGCAGCCCCATGACGGTTGACGGCGGCATGTCCGTGCGCCTGACCTGACGGCGAACCCGCTCCGGCTCGATCGACCGGACTCTGCGCCGTCGATCGAACCAATTGATAGCGGGGTGCGCGGGCGCGAAGGCCTGCCTCACCCGCGCGCCTCCTGCCAGTGCGGATAGGTGACATAAGCGGTGACGGCGCCTTGGTCGTGCGAACGGATGGTGACCTGCTCGCCCTTGGGCATGTGGACGATCTCGCCCGGACCGGCGGTCACAGTGCCGGCGTTGCTCGACACCGAGAGCTTCCCTTCGAGGACGATCATGACGTCGTCCACGGCGAGCTTCTCGTCGATGCTCTGGTTGGGCGCGTAGCGGCCGTAGCCGATGGTGATCGGCGCGCCGTGGCGTTGGTCGATCACATTACCGGCGAACACCTCTCCATCCTGTCCGGGCGAGCGCTCGAACGTTGCGTCGGGAATTGCAAACTTGCGAACTTGCATGAGATTTTTTCCGTCTTGCGATCAAAGTTGGCGGGTTGAGGAGATAGAAGCCCCTAGCAAGTGTTTTGTTCAACGCGCCTTTGCGGGGCCGTTTGACGCAGATGGCGCGGACGATGGGTGGAGCGCAGGAGACGGTCAGTGCCAAGCGCGCGGCGACGGTCACCTCGGCGCAAACATTGGATGTTCGCCACGTATCTCCATGATACGAGACCCCGTCGTTCGCTTCCGGAGCCCAATGCCCATGTCCGCCGCCACCGCCGCGAGTCAGCCGTCCGCAACCGCCGCCGAAACCGATTCCGAGACACTCGGCTGGATGAAGGGCTTCCCGCCACCGGAAAACCGCACCATCTCCTTCCAGAACGGCTCGTTCCGCAGCTTCCCCGAGCTGCGCTGGGCATGGAGCAACATTCGCCAGCTGGTGCCGACCGTGAACGTCTGGCGCGGGGCGGAGCCTGCATCGGTGCTGCCGCGCCAAGACCATGACATCGGCGCCTCCGCGTCGACCACGATGGACGGCCGGCCCATGACGTTCGCGAGGATGCTCGAGGAGACCTACACCGACGGCATCGCCGTGCTGCATCGGGGCAGGCTGATCTATGAGCGCTATTTCGGCGCGTTGAAGCCGCACAAGCCGCATATCGCGATGTCGGTGACGAAATCGTTCACGGGCGTGCTCGCCGGCATTCTGGTCGCCGAGGGCAAGATCGATCCGCAGGCGCCTGTCACGGAGTATGTGCCGGAGCTGAAGGCCAGCGCCTTCGGCGATGCGCGCGTGCACGAGGTCATGGATATGACCACCGGGCTCGAATACACGGAGGTCTATACCGACAAGAACTCTCACGTCTGGGGCCTCCGGCGGGCGAACGGCATGGCACCGATTCCGCCGGATTACGACGGCCCGACCACCATCTTCGAATTTCTGATGGCGCAGAAGAAGCAGGGCGAGCACGGCAAGGCCTTCGCCTACAAGACCGTCAACACCGACGTGCTCGCCTGGATCATCCGGCGCGTCAGCGGCATGAACTTGTCCGATCTGCTCTCCGAGCGCATCTGGCAGCCGATCGGCGCCGAGGAGGACGCGCATTACCACGTCGATCGCATCGGCACCGAAAGCGGCGGTGGCGGCCTCTCCACCACCTTGCGCGATCTCGCCCGCTTCGGCGAGACCATGCGCAATCATGGCCGCTTCAATGGCCGGCAGATCGTGCCTTCATCTGTTGTCGAAGACATCGCGCGCGGCGGCGATCCCGAGAAATTCAAGCCCGCCGGTTACACCACGCTACCCGGTGCCTCCTATCGCAATCAATGGTGGGTCACGCACAATGCCCACGGCGCCTATATGGCGCGCGGCGTTCACGGGCAGGGCATCTATATCGATCCCAAGGCCGAGATGGTGATCGCGCGCTACGCCTCGCACCCCGCAGCGGGCAACGCCGCCAACGATCCCGTGACGCTGCCGGCCTACATGGCGCTGGCGAAGGAGCTCATGGCGGGCGGGTGAGGTACGCCTACGGCAGCTCCCGCCAGCGCATCGGCAAAATGCCGTCATGCCTGAAACTGGCGAGAAAGCGGAAGCCGGCGGCTTGCGGATTGGGGCGGGCTTCGATCGGCGTGCCCAGGATCTGCACGACGTCCGTCTCGTCATAGGCCGGCCAGGGTGGCAGGCCTGATCCGTTGGGATCGCCATGCGCCGCGAAATTCACCCAATAGGCCATCATGGTCCGCGCCAGGGCGCGGTCCTCTTCGGCCGGCGGTGCCGAACTGCCGATCACCTGTTGCGGTGTGAGTGTGCCGAACACGAACGGAATTTCGGTGACGTGCGAGGCGATCGGCGTGTAGCGCGAGGTGTAGCTGAAGTGATAGCCGTAAACCGGCGCGCGTCCCCCGCGCCAATGCAATCGCAGCCACTGCCAGCATTGCTCGCCAACTACATAGTCGCCGTTAAGCGCCGCCGCGGAAGTCCTGGCCTCCGCGTCGGTCGCCGCGGGATAGACCTTCAGGAAATCGGCCAAGCGCTCCTTGCCGAACATCGCCTCGCCCGCGGAGACAAAGGCTTGCGCTGATTGATCGGGCAGTGACTGCGAACGGAAAGGAAATTCCTCGGCCGCATTCCAGCCCGCCAGTAGCGGGATGTGCATCTGTTCGCCGCGCAGGAAGCGCCGCGCGGGCACATCAGGCACAACATGACCATCGATGCTCGGCGAGAAGGCCGTCACGACCGGGCTGGTCCTGAAACTCCACGGCGCGGATGCATTCAACCGATCGGCCGGCATGCTGCGCAAAGCTGCGATCGACGCGTTGTGCTGTTGCCGGGCATAAGCCAGACCACGCGCGCGGGCTTCTTCAAAGCCCTGGAGTGGGCCGTGCTTGCCGTCCCAGAACGCACCGCTCTGCCCAATGGCCTTGTGAAACAGTCCATGTGCAAGCGGCGAGGCCATCAGGATGCCGACGGCCATGGCGCCGGCGGATTCGCCGAACAGGGTGACGTTGTCGGGGTCGCCGCCAAAGCCGGCAATGTTGGCCTTGACCCAGCGCAGCGCCGCCAGTTGATCCTGCAGGCCGTAATTGCCCGAGGGCGCCTTTGTATCGAGATCGGGATGGGCGAGGAAGCCGAGGATGCCGAGGCGGTAGTTGAAGCTGACGACGACGACACCCTTCGCTGCTAGCCGGCCGCCATCGGTTGCCGGATTCGCCGAGGAGCCGAACTGAAAGCCGCCGCCGTGAATCCACACCATTACGGGCCGCGTCTCGTCCGCGTGCTTCGCCGCGGTCCAGACGTTGAGATAAAGGCAATCCTCGTCGCGCGGCCCCGGCCGCTGGTCATTTTCGAGCGCCGATAGACACCCCGCGCCGAACACAAGCGCATCGCGCACGCCATCCCAGGGCGCCGGCGGCTTTGGTGCGCACCAACGCAGAGGCCCGACCGGCGGTGCTGCGTAGGGAATGCCTTTGAACGCGATCACGCCGCTTGCATCGCGCGGGCCGCCACGCACGGCCCCCGCTTGCATGCGGACCACGGGTTCCAGCCCGGCCGCTGTCGTACTCGTGAAACCATGCATGGCCGTTTCTTTCGATCACGTGGGCGGCGCCCGGACGCCCCCGGGCAGGTTCAGGCGGCACCCTATCGACATTCCTCTCCGCTCGATTTAGATGTTCCGCCAATCAATTGCTAAAAACCGGCAAGCATGCGGCAGCCGCTCCGTTTTCCATGGCCTGATCTCAATGTGGATGATGTCTCCGCACCTGTCATCGCGGTGCGCGTCGACGTGATCGGGACCAAGGATGAGGTGCCCGATCACAGGCACCGCAAGGGGCAACTTGTCTTTGCCCTGGGCGGCGCTGTCACCTGTCGCGTTCCCACCGGCCTGTGGATGGTCCCGCCGCATTGCGCGGTGTGGATTCCCGGGGGCCTGCAGCACAGTAACCTCGCGACAGAAAATGCCCGGCTGTTCTTCGTCTATATCGAGCCTGATCTCGTGGACCTGCCGGATCGCTGCTGCACGCTTTCGATCTCCCCGCTCCTGCGTGAAGTGATCGTCGAATTGTCCGATCAGATCGCGGATGACGAGGCGAGGGGGGACCTTCTGGCGAGCGTCCTTCTGCGCGAGCTTCCCCGCATGCCGGTTCAGCAGCTTCATCTGCCGCTCTCTCCCGAGCCGCGCTTGAAGAAGATTGCCGCAGCGCTGGCGAAAAACCCTTCCGACCGCAGAACGCTGGCCGAATGGGCCGATCGCGTCGCGCTGAGCGAGAGCAGCCTCGCGCGTCTCGTCGTCAGGGAGACGGGCTTGAGCTTCGGGCGCTGGCGCCAGCAATTGCACCTGATCGTCGCCTTGCGGGAGCTGACGTCCGGCGCCAGCGTCCAGCAGGTATCCGCCGATCTCGGCTACGACTCCGTCGCGGCCTTCATCACCATGTTCAAGAAGGCGCTCGGGAAACCGCCGGGCAAATATCTGAGCGGCATCTCCTCAGAATATAAGAATTGACTTATATTAGCTTCGACCGATATTCATCATGGCACGCAACGACAAGGAGGAGCGCCATGGAGATCGACGTCGTCAGGGTATTGGGGCTGGTTACGCGCTCGGTGAGGAATTTCGAGAGGGACGGGAAAGCGGCCAGTGCGGTGACGCTGACGCGGCTATACGAGACCAGCGTCGATGATCTCTGGGACGCAGTGACCAGCCCACAACGCATTCCGCGCTGGTTCTTGCCGGTCGATGGAGATCTCCGGCTCGGTGGAAAGTACCAGCTCAAGGGAAATGCCGGCGGCACCATCACGGCGTGTACGCCGCCGACCCATTTCGCGGCGACGTGGGAATTCGGCGGCGCGATGAGCTGGATCGATGTCAAGCTGACGGCAGAACGAAGCCAGGCGCGGCTGACGCTTGAGCACACCGCGATCATCGAGGATCATTGGAATCAGTTCGGTCCAGGGGCAGTCGGCATCGGCTGGGATCTCGCCATTGCGGGGCTGGAGCGATATGTTGCGACCGGGGCATCGGTCGACCATGAGACGGCCGAGGCATGGATGGGCTCTCCCGCGGGCAAGGAATTCATGACGAGCAGCGGCGAGTATTGGCGCGCGGCGCACGTCGCAAGCGGCGTGGATCCTGCCTCCGCCAAGCAGCGGTCGGACCGCACCATCGCTTTCTATCGCGGCGAGACGCCGCCCGACGTTGCGCATCCGGGCACAGGAAGCTGATGCAAATCTTCGATGTCCTTGCCGATCCCGTCCGCCGTCGCATCCTCGAGCTGCTTGCGCCCGGCGAGATGGCGTCCGGTGAGGTCGTCGAGGCGATCGGAGCGGAGTTCGGGATCACGCAGGCCGCCGTGTCGCAGCACCTCAAGGTGCTGCGCGAGAGCGGCTTCGCGACCGTTCGGGCGGAGGCGCAACGACGGCTCTATTCGGTCGATGCTGCGGGGCTTCGCGCGGTCGACGCATGGGTCGGCCAGTTCAGGAATTTCTGGGAGCCGAAGCTGGACGCCCTGGCGACGGAGATCGCGCGCGGCAAACGCGAGCGTCGCAATGCTCCAATGAACAAGCGGAGCGGGAAGCGGGCGTGAAGGCATCGCGGCAAAGGCAAAGTCGCCAAGGCGTCGCTTCAGTGAGGCACGAAAGGCGCTGCCAAGACTGCAAGCATGCCAAAGCTGGCGATATTCCAGAACAGTGAGCGGACGAGCGGTACGCCGGATAGGTAAAGCGCGGTGTAGGCGATGCGTCCGCCAAGATAGGCGATCGATCCCCAATAGGTCAGCTCGTTGTGAGCGCCTGCGGCGTGAGAGATGAGGATCGCGGCGGCAAAGAACGGAAACGTCTCCATGTAGTTGCGGAAATTTCGGTTGAGCCGGCCGGCGATGGGCTTGAGCGGCGGCATCTCGGTGTCGCGCGGGCTCGCAGCCCATCTCAGGCCGTATTGCAGGTTCGCGGCTTGCGCGGCGGCGACAAGCTGTACGAAGCCCCAGACGATTGCGGCGGCCAGCATCGATAGCTCGAAGCTCATCGCCATTGGCTGTCTCCCAATCTGCAAAAAATCAGCGCGATCCCGGGTGCCATTCCGGGAGTTTGGGAATCTCGGGATCGAGGTGATCCCAGGCATATCCGCGCGAGCAGAACAGCACGACGGACGGTTTGAACGTGCTGGCATCGTCAAGCGTGCCGACATAGATGCCGATAAACTCCGGCTTCTCGTCCGGCTTGTTATAGATCGGCGAGCCGCAGTTCGGACAAAACCCCTTGCGCTTGACTGCGCCGCTGTCGGCAGTGCGCTCGATTTCGCGCACCTCGCCTGTCACCGAGACTGCGCTGCGCGCGAACACGAAGATGGAGCTGTGGCCGCTGCCGGTATCGCGCTGACAGTCGCTGCACTGGCATTGGAAGCCGCGGATCGGCGCGGACGCGATGGTGTAACAAACCGCGCCGCAGGCGCAACGACCTGAATGAGTCATTCGTGTCCCTCCCGACGGGGCCGACCGGTCTGATCATATCAGGCTGGTTTGACTTCTCCATATCGAACAGGCGGCGCGACTTCACACAAGTCCGATCTTTGCCGGCCCGCTCACCCGCGCGACATCTTCTCGAACTTCTTCACCAGCCGCTCCCGCTTCAGCCGCGACAGCCGCTGGATCCAGAACATCCCGTCGAGCTGGTCGATCTCGTGCTGGTGGCAGACGGCGCGCAAGGAGTCCGACTCCTCGCTGTGCATGTTGCCGTCGAGATCCTGATAGCTGATCCGCACGCGGGCGTGGCGCTGCACCTCGTCGTTGACACCGGGCATCGAGACGCTGCCTTCGCGATGCAGGATCATCTCGGGTGAGGCCCACTCGATCTCCGGATTGACATAGGTCTGCGCACCCTCCCTGGCGTCGAGCTCGAGCACGACGACGCGCAAGGGCACGCCGATATGCGGCGCCGTGATGCCGATGCCGGGCGCGGCGCGCATGGTCTCGAGCAGATCATTTGCAAGCTCGCGGAGCGTTGCGTCGAATGCCGTGACGGGGCGGGCCGGCAACGTGAGGCGGCGGTCGGGATAGCGGACGATCGGGCGAATGGTCATGCAGGCTCCTAGCACTCACGGATGGTTGAAGCATCCCGTTCTTGACGCCCTACCAACTGGAAGGTAGCTAGGACCATGACCAACGTTTCCTCGACAGCCGACGACATCCTGGCGTGCGCGCGCAGCTTGATCATCGCGGGCGGCTATAACGGCTTCAGCTACGCCGACGTGGCCGAGGTGGTCGGCATCCGCAAGCCGAGCATCCACCACCATTTCGCCAGCAAGGTCGATCTGGTCCGCACCCTCGTGTCGCGCTACCGCGCCGAAGCCGAGGCGGGACTGTCCGCGCTCGAGCGCAATGTCCCTGATCCGCGCGAGCAGCTCGAAAACTATGTCGCGTACTGGAAGGCGTGCATCAATGATGCGACGGCGCCGTTCTGCGTGTGCGCGCTGCTGGCCAGCGAGCTTCCGATCCTGCCGGAGCAGGTTGCGCTCGAAGTCCGTGCGCACTTCCGCTCCTTGGCTTCCTGGCTGACGGCCGTCATGGAGCGCGGCAAACGAAAAGGGCAACTCAAACTCTCCGGCACAGCCCGCGTCGAGGCCGAAGGATTCATGGCGACCATTCACGGCGCCATGCTGTCGGCGCGTGCCTATGGCGATCCAAAGATGTTCGGTGTGATTACCACCCCGCTGCTGGACCGGCTGTCCAACAAGCACTGAGAGACATCAGCAAGACGATGACGACAGCCAGCAAGTGGGCTGGTCGAAGACGGTTTCGTTGCGTGTAAGAAAACTACCAACTAGTCGGTATGGAGAGACTGCGATGGCGCGATATCAATTGGATCCGGTTCATACCGACCGCGAGCGATGGCTGAAGCAATACTACTTCGTGCGAGCGGCGTTCTCGGTGGCCTGGGTCGCTGCTGCGTTTGCCGCCGCGGCTTCTTCTCCAGTGATCGCCGGCGCCTTGCTCGTCCTCTATCCCGCATGGGACGCCGCAGCCAACTTCGCGGACGCTGTTCGCAGCGGCGGACTCGCTCAAAACCGCACGCAGGCTCTGAACGTTGTGGTCAGCCTGGCGACCACCGTCGCGGTGCTTGTGACCTTGCAGATGAGCATGAACCGGATTCTCGGAATCTTCGGGGCATGGGCGATTGTGTCCGGACTGCTGCAGTTGGGGACGGCCATTCGCCGCTGGCGGAGTCTTGGCGCGCAATGGGCCATGGTGCTCAGCGGTGGCCAGTCGGCTGTCGCAGGCGGCTTCTTCATCTTTCAGGCCATGATGCCCGCGGTTCCCTCGATCGCGAACGTCGCGGGCTATGCTGCAGTCGGTGCGCTCTACTTCCTGGTCTCGGCGGTCTGGCTCACAGTCGGCGAGTGGCGGCGCGGCGTGGCTGTTTGAAGGCCTGTTCGCGGGGGACGAATTAATAGCGGCGGGATGATGCCATGGTGCAGGTGTTTTGCCCGACGAGTCAAACGGCGGGTCTTCCTTCGCACTGCAAAGAGCTGCGCTGTAAGTCCTTGATCCCAAAGCGCCCGGCTACTGTGCATGGGGTTGTTTTCGCGTTTTTTGTTTGGCAGATCACAAAAGCGTGCCGCAAAAACTTGCGTCGGCCTGTCGGCCCACCATGTTCCCATTCGTCTTCCACCCAGACAGATCTGACGGGAGACCAAAATGAACGCTTCCTCCTATCGCTGGGTGATCGTCGCCGCGGGCGGCTTGCTCGGCTGCGTCGCCATCGGCGGCATGTTTTCGCTGCCGGTGTTCCTGCAGCCGATCGCAAAGGATACCGGCTGGTCCGTGACCGGCATCTCCAGCGCGATGACAATCGGCTTTCTGGCGATGGCCTGCACCAGCATGGTCTGGGGCACGCTGACGGACCGGTTTGGACCGCGGCCGGTGGTGCTGACCGGATCGTGCGTGCTAACCGTGAGCCTGTTCGCGGCGAGCCACGCCACCTCGCTATTGGCGTTTCAGTTCGTCTTCGGCCTTCTGGTCGGGGCGTCCTGTGCCGCGATCTTCGCGCCGATGATGGCGACCGTGACCGGCTGGTTCGACACCCATCGCAGCCTTGCGGTCTCGCTGGTGTCGGCCGGCATGGGCATGGCGCCGATGACGATGGCGCCGCTCGCGGCCTGGCTCGTCTCTGGCCATGACTGGCGCACCTCGATGCAGATCGTGGCGCTGGTGGTCGGCGCCATCATGATCCCGGTCTCGTTCCTGGTGCGCCGCCCGCCGGCCCTCGCGCACGCCGTGGCCGCGCCTGTGGGCGAGACGGCTACGCAAGGTGAGATGTCGATGGGAGAGGCGCTGCGCTCGCCGCAATTCCTGATCCTGCTCGCGACCAATTTCTTCTGCTGCGCCACCCATTCCGGCCCGATCATTCACACCGTCTCCTATGCGGTGAGCTGCGGCATCCCGCTGGTCGCGGCGGTGACGATCTACAGCATCGAGGGTTTTGCCGGCCTCGGCGGCCGCATCGCCTTCGGCCTGATGGGTGACCGCTTCGGCGCCAAGCGCGTGCTCGTCTCGGGCCTGCTGCTGCAGGCCTTCGGCGCACTCGCCTATGTCTTCGCGCACCAGCTTGCGACGTTCTACGCGGTCGGGGCTGTCTTCGGCTTCATCTATGCCGGCACCATGCCGCTCTACGCGGTGCTGATCCGCGAAAATTTTCCGCTCAAGATGATGGGCACGGTGATCGGCGGCACCGCCATGGCCGGCAGTCTCGGCATGGCCACGGGCCCGCTCGCCGGCGGCCTGATCTACGATGCGTTCTCGAGCTACGCCTGGCTCTATATCGCCTCCTGGGCGATGGGCCTCGGCGCCTTCCTGATGGCGATGAATTTCAAGCCGTTCCCGAAGCCGCAAGCGGAGTTGGCGCCGGCAGCAGCGTAAGCAGGTTCGTCGAGGCGCAGCGCTAGAGCTGCGCCTCGATCGCGGGCTTGTCGATGATGGACCACACGTGTCGTATTTTTCCGTCGCGAAATTGATAGAACACGTGTTCGCAGAAGGACACGCGCCTGCCGTTCACATCCAGCCCCAGAAACTTTCCAGCCGGCGTGCAATCGAACTTCAGCCGGGAGGCGATGTGGGGCGGCTCGCAGACCACCAGCTCGATCTTGAAATGCAGATCTGGGATTGAGCGAAAATCCTGCTCCAGCATGGCGCGATAGCCGGACAATCCGAATGGTCGCGCATTGTGGGCGACGTCATCGTGGACGAACTGTCCGAGGGCGGGCCAATCCTGCCGGTTCAGGCAGGCGATGTAGTCGCGGTAGATGTCGGCGAGGTCGGACCCGGTCATGGCGTGCTCCTGCGGCTCCGGCCATAACGCGGCAGCGGGAGAAAAGGCGCCGGCGCTCACAGACGTTTTTCGAAGAACAGGTCCGGGTAGGGGTCGTCATTGAAGCGGGGGATCTCGCTCCAGCCGCTTCGTCGGTAGAGCTGGCCGGCCTCCGCCAGCGCGCTGTTGGTGTCGAGCCGCAGCAGCTTGATGCCGAGCCCGCGCGCGGCATCCTCGGTCGCGTCCATCAGGCGCCTGCCGAGCCGCAATCCGCGCGCCGCCGGTGCGACCCAAAGACGCTTGATCTCGGCATAGCCGTGATCCGTGCCCTTGAGCCCGACGCAGCCGATCGGCAGCGTGTCCGACATTGCGACGATGAATGTGCCGCGCGGGCGGCGCATATCCTTGGCGTCAGGATCGCGCGACAGCGAGACGTCAAACCCCTGCTTGAAGCGGCGGCCGAGCTCGCCATAATATTCGCCGAGGCAATAACGGGCCTGTTCGCTCCGCGGGTCCATCTCGTCCAGCGTGACGCGCTCGCGCGTCAATGCGCAAGCAATCAAATCCATCGCCGCCAGCAGCGCTTCGCATTGCGAGTGCTGGGCGAGGAAGCCCTCGGCCTGCGTGTTCGACAGCGCCTCATAGGCCGCGAACTCGCGCCGGCCCGCACGCGTCAACGTCGCCACGCGGCGGCGCGCATCATCTTCATGCGCAATGGTCTCGACCAGCCCTTCGTCCTCGAGGCTGCGGAGCAGGCGGCTCATCAGTCCGGAATCGAGGCCGAGATAGTCGCGAATCTCGGCCACGTCCGAACGTCCGTGCCCGATCGCGTTGAGCACGCGCGCCGCACCCAGCGGCCGCCCGCGTCCCAGGAATGACGTGTCGAGCGCGCCGACAGCGGACGTGACGGCGCGATTGAAGCGGCGGACGCGTGAAACAGGCTCGAGCATGATGTCTGACTTTAGTCAGGCATATCATCGATGTCAATCAGCGCAGGCTTTCGCTCCACCAGCGAACTGCGCTTCAATCCAGGCCCAGTGCCTTGCGGGATTTCCGCGTGAGTTTCGTCGCGACCATCGCGTGCGCCTGCGCCAGATAGGCCGTGAGCTCGGCGTCCGGCAGCGCGTTGTTGCCGACGAGCTGCACCCATTTAGCGCGCGCCAGATACGGTGCCGGCCGCGCAAGGCCGTGCTCGATCAACATGGCATAGGCCATGTTCGAGACCTTGAACATGTAGCCGCCGGAGCGCGCGGCAAAGCCGCCGCCGAGTGCGAACATCTTGCCGCCGACCTTGAACACCGAGGTGCCCTCCCACTGCACCACCTTGGTGACGGCGGGCAGGCGCAGGCAGCGGGTTTCGAAAGTTTTGGGAGTCATCGCCCGAGCGATAGCACAGCGCCCGCGGCTTGCAATGCCGCAACCTCGGAGCGCCACGGCGTGCCGCACCGCATCCGGGACACGAGAGGAACGACCCTACTTGTATCGTGCCGTTCGATCCCCCACACTCCCCACCACTCAATCAGTCACAGGAATAAGAACATGGCTCGCATTCGCTGTATCACCGAGATGGGGATGGGCGTCGACGTCCATGGCAGGGACGCCACCAAGGCGGCGAAACGTGCCGTCTCTGATGCCATCAGGCATTCGAGCCTCGGCTTCTTCCGGATGATCGACAAGACTGCGAACGACATGTTCGTGGACGTCACGATCGCGGTGCCGAATCCGGAAAGCGTCGACAAGGACGCGGTCGCGAAGGAACTGCCTTACGGCACTGTCACCGTCAACGCGGTGAAGGGCGGGCTGGAGATTCCGTCGGCCCCGGAACAGGGCAACGACCCGATCCTGATCGCCAATGCCGCCGTCATCGTCAGCTTCGACAAGGACTAGGCCGGTGTCCGATCATGATGAGCGGCTGCTGGATCGCCCGATCTGGAGCGCGCTGACGACCAGCCACAAACATCTGGCCGAAGGTGGCCCTCGCGCGCTGCGCTATCCGGTGGACGTGACGCCCTTTGCCGACATGGTCGACATGTCCGAGGCGAGCTTCGCCGCGCTTCGTGATCTCCTGTCGGGCTCGCAGGTCGCCGCGCTGTTCACACCGGACGCCGTCGACGTTCCCGCAGGTTTCAAAGTCGTGCTGGCCGGACCCTGCGAGCAGATGATCGGCTCTCCGGTCGACAGTCCGCTTCGTGATGCCGAGATCGTTCGGCTGGGGGCGGCCGACGTTCCCGCCATGATGGCGCTGACGGAGCTGACCAAGCCCGGTCCATTCGCGCGGCGCACCCACGAACTCGGGACGTTCCTCGGCATCCGTGCCGGCGGCGAATTGGTGGCGATGGCCGGCGAGCGCATGAAGCCGGGCAATTTCGTCGAGATGACGGCCGTCTGCGTCCAGCCTGATCATCGGGGGCGGGGCTACGCGCAGGCGCTGCTGGCGGCTGTCGCACGCCAGATCGAGGCGCGCAGCGAAATTCCGTTCTTGCACGTGTTTTCGAGCAACTCGTCGGCCATCGCGCTGTACCAGCGGCAGGGGATGCGGACTCGGCGCCGCCTGCACGTCACCGCGTTCATGAAGCAGGAATGAGCTGCGCCGTCCGGTCAGGCTTCATATCCGGCGAATTCACGCTATACCGATCCCTGCCATCATTGGGGAAACACATGGACGCCAGAACACCTGATTTTTCCGCCACGCGGACGGCAATGCAGCGTTACGTCGATCAGGAGATCATTCCGGGTGCATCCTGGGCGGTGCTGCGGGGCCGCGAGGTCGTCGATCAGCAATGCGTCGGTTTCGCCGATCGCGAGGAGGGCACCGCGCTGCGGCCCGATCACATATTTCGAGCCTTCTCCAACACCAAGATCTTCGTCACCTGCGCGATCATGCTGTTGGTCGAGGATGGCCGCATCGGGCTCGATGACGTTGTCGAGAAATTCCTGCCGCAACTCGGCAATCGCAAGGTTCTCAAGCCGGGCGCTTTGAGCCTTGCCGAGGTCGAGCCAGCGAAAAGCCCGATCACGATCCGGCAGCTTTTGACCCATACCTCCGGCCTCAGCTACGGCATCTTCGATCCCGGTACGGTGCTGTTCAAAGGCTATAACGAGGCGCGCGTTCTCAATCCGTTGACGCCGCTGACCGACATGATCGACCAGCTCGCCGACCTGCCGCTGTCCTTTCATCCCGGCGCGTCCTGGGAATATTCGGTTGCGACTGACGTGCTCGGGCGTGTCGTGGAGGTCGTCTCCGGCAAGCCGCTCGACGCCGTGCTCAAGGCGCGCATCTTCGAGCCGCTCGGCATGACCGATACCGGCTTCCACGTGCCGGACGCGCAGCAGGGCAGGCTGGTCGCGCTCTACAACGGCACGGATGTGCTCGATCCCATGAAGCCCGGCCTCACCCGGGCCGACGACCTGCCTTATCCGCAAGCCTATCGGCGGCAATTCCCGCGGCTGTCGGGCGGCGGCGGACTGGTCTCGACCTTGCCCGACATGCTCGCTTTGATACGGGCGCTGCTCCCGGGCTCGGATGCTCTGCTGAAGCCGGAGACGCTGCGGCAGATGATGACGAACCAGTTGCCCGCCGGCGAGAACATCCGCTTCGCCAATCTCGGCCCGATCCCCGGCAAGGGCTTTGGCCTCGGCGGCGCCGTCACCTTCGCGCCGATGCCGTTCGATCCTCCGAATTCGACCGGCGAATTCCAGTGGGGCGGCCTTGCCGGCACCCATTGGTGGATCTGCCCGCAGGCCAATACCGCCGGTGTGCTGATGGCGCAGCGCTACATGGGCTTCTGGAATCCGTTCTTCTTCGAATTCAAGCGTCTGGCCTATCAGGCCGTCGGAGGCTGATCGCGAAAATAACTGCATGTTGCCGCGAATCCTTTCTGGTCGTCGCGCCCTCTCTTGACGGTCGAGGCATTTTGCTTCGGCTCGTCTCGGAGGATGTGATGGCATTTTACAGGAAGAACATCGGCGGCCTGCATCAGGCCGTGCGGATCGCCCTGGGCGTCGCGGTGGCCGTCGCGGCATTCGCGTACCTTACCGGCGCCGCGGCCTGGCTGGTTGCGCTCGGCGGCGCCGGCTTCGCACTGACCGGCCTCGTCGGCTATTGTCCGATGTGCGCGATGGCCGGCATCGGAAGAGGAGGCGTGTCGTGAGCGCCACTGGGATCTCGCCGGACCTGTTCGAGGCCGCGCGCCTCGGCGATTCCCGGGCGATCGCGTCTCTGCTCGAGACGGCGCAGCCGAACATCCGCCGCTATGCCCGCGCCACCTGTCGCAGCTCGGCGGATGCCGAGGATGCGACGCAGGAGGCGCTATGGATCCTGTATCGCCATGTCGGCACGATCCGCTCGTGGCTGGCGTTTTCGGCCTGGCTGTTCAGTGTGGTCCGCCGCGAATGCCTGCGGCTCGCCCGTAAGGCAGGCCTCGCGTCGGCGATCGACGACGGAGAGGCGGAGGCGCTGCTGCTGTCGCGTCCTGAAGCCGATTTGCGGCTCGACGTCGCGGCGGCCTTCGAGGCGCTGCCGCCGCACTACCGCGATGTCGCGCTGATGCGCGACGTCAAGGAAATGACCATCGACGAAATCGCCGACGCACTCGGCGCGACCCGGCAGGCCGTGAAAGCACGCCTGCATCGCGCCCGCGCCCTGCTGCGCGAATATCTGACGAGGTGAGCCATGACCTGTTATCAAAGCCCTGACGATCTGAAATCCGTCCCGGCCTTGGTGGCGCTCGCGCCGGTCGAGGCCAACGCGTTCCTTGCCTTCAACCACGCGGTCGAGCGCAAGGACGGATTGATTCCGCCAAAATATCGCGAACTGATCTCGCTCGCGGTCGCGCTCACCACGCAATGCGCCTATTGCCTCGATGTGCACACGGCGCAGGCGGCGAAGGCCGGTGTAACGCGCGAAGAAATCGCGGAAGCCGCGCTGATTGCGGCGGCGGTTCGCGCCGGCGGCACGCTCGGCCACGGGTTGCTGGCGCAACGCCTGTTCGAGCAGCACCGGGGCGAGGAACCGGGATAGAGGAGCGGGCGGATGTCCGTCAGGGATCAGGAAATTGCCAAACTATCTCGGCCTTGACGGATTTCGCTTCGGCTGGGTCGCCGCCTGGATCGACGACCGTGGCAATCACGCGTTCGATTATTCGCCGGGTCTCGTGCGGCTGCTTGCGCTGCCGCATGCCCGGGCGATGATCGACATGCCGATCGGATTGAAATGGAACGGATATCGCATCTGCGATTTGCGCGCGCGCGAGCTGGTCGGTCCTGCCGTGTTTCTCGGCGCACGCCGCGACCTCTGGAAATTTGCCGACATGGCCGCAGCTAACCGTCACTACTGGGAGTGCGAGGGCAAGGGCAGGGGCGTGTCAGCGCAGCTCTGGAACATCAGGGACAAGATCAGGGACGCCGACGAGATCATGACGCCGACGCGGCAGACAACGATCGGCGAAGCGCATCCGGAATTGATTTTCTGGAATCTCGCTGGGCGGGCCCGGCTTGCAAAGAAGACCTCTGCAGAGGGCCGGGAGCAGCGCATCGCACTCGTGCAGCAGCGCGGCTTCGTGCGCTTGCCGACATGGCTGTCTCAACGACATGGCACCGGCATCGGCCGCGACGATCTCATCGACGCCTGTGCCTGCGCGGTCGCGGCGCGTGACAGCACGCAGCGGTTCGGCGGGGAGGAGACCGATTCGCGGGGCTTGCGGATGGAGATCAATTATTGAGGTCGTCGGGGTGCGAGGGATCGGGAAAAAGCTGCAATTTATTTGAAGCTTGCAGGAACAGACGATGGCCGGCCCGCGTTCCTCGTGCGAACCGAACACGGAGAAGCTCGTCCGATGAGGGATGCCAGTCAATTCGCGACCGCGATGCTTGCGCTCGTCTTCACCGGAGCACTGCTCGTCACCGGCCAGCTCTTCATCGAGCAACGCGCACAGCGCGATGTGATGCACGCCACCAACCATTTGCTGCGGCCGTTGTGACCTGTGCGGGAAAATGATCTGACCACTCGACCTTGTGTCGTTCGTCCGCTGGCCTAGACTAGGCGGCATCTCATGAACGAAGCCGGGGTCCTGATGTCCGATCTGTCCGCCTTTCCCATCACCAAGCGCTGGCCGGCCAAGCACCCGGAGCTGCTCCAGCTCTATTCGCTGCCGACGCCGAACGGCGTCAAGGTCTCGATCATGCTGGAAGAGATCGGGCTTCCCTACGAAGTCCATCTCGTCGATTTCGGCAAGGACGACCAGAAGACGCCGGAGTTCCTCTCGCTCAATCCGAACGGCAAGATTCCGGCGATCCTCGATCCCGATGGTCCCGGCGGCAGGCCGCTGCCGCTATTCGAATCCGGAGCGATCCTGCAATACCTCGCGGAGAAGACCGGCAAGCTGCTGCCGCAGGATGCCTCGCGCCGTTACCAAACCATCCAGTGGCTGCATTTCCAGATGGGCGGCATCGGGCCGATGTTCGGCCAGGTCGGCTTTTTCCACAAATTCGCCGGCAAGGACTTCGAGGACAAGCGGCCGCTCGAGCGCTATGTGGGCGAGGCCAAGCGGCTGCTCGGGGTGATGGAGATGCATCTTGCCGGTCGGCAATGGTTCATGGACGACGACTACACCATCGCCGACATCTCCATGCTCGGCTGGGTGCGCAATCTCATCGGTTTCTACGGCGCCGGCGATCTCGTCGAGTTCAGCCAGTTCAAATCCGTCGCCGCCTGGCTCGAACGCGGGCTGGCGCGTCCGGCGGTCGAGCGCGGGCTCAACATTCCGAAGCGGCCGTAAGATCAGGTTAGCGCCTTGTGGGTCATGTAGAGCGCCATCAGCAGGATGACGGCGATCATGACCCGGCGCAGCACCGATTTGCTGACGCGATTGGCTGCGCGCGCACCGAGATCAGTGCCGACCCAGAGGCCGGCAAGAATGCCGATGATGGCGGGCCAACCGACCATGAGTCCCTTGCTCCAGTAGATCCCGGCGGCCGGAATATTGGTCGGGATGACCGAGAAGACGAGGCTGACGAGCTGCGCCTGGTGCTGCGGCACCCGCAGGCCCGCCGCGAGCCCGACGGTGATCGCCAGCCCGCCGCCGATGCCCATGAAGCCGGAGGAAAATCCGGCAAGCATGCCGATGAGGAGCAACGGCAGCCAGGGCAGCTTGTCTCGGTCGCCGGTCTCGCTGCTTTTGTCCTCGCGGTCGCGACGCAGGATCAGGAGAGCGATCAGCGCGACGAGATAGACGACGTAAGTCCATTGCAACACCGAGTCGGAGACCGCCGCCGCAGCGTAGCCGCCGCCGGCGCCGCCGAAGAGAAAGCCGATGCCGATCCAGACGATCCATAGCAACGGGCTGCGATTGCCGCTCTGCCAATAGCGGCGAACGTCCGCGAGTCCGGTCGGTGGAACCTGCGTGATCAGCGACGTCCCCTGGGCGACGTGTTGCTCGGCGCCGAGCAGCAGCACGCTGAAGATCACGAGACCGCCTCCGGGACTCGTGCCCATGAAGCCCGATGTCAGTCCGCCGATGAGGCCGACCCCAATGCCTGCGAGCAAGTCATGGATCCACGACATCGCTCAGCTCTTGATCCGTCGCTTGACGTCGGCCTTCGTGGTGCGAAATCCATCGATCACGCCGGTCACGGCTGCCATGCAGGCCTCGATGTCAAAATCCTGGCCCCAGCATTTTTGCAGCACAAAGCCCTGGAAGATCGCGATCAGCACGCGCGCGATCGCCTCCGCATCGAGATCGCGCTTGATGAGGCCGTCATGCTGGCCGCGCTCGACCAGCGCGACAATCAGGGCGCGCGGCATGTCGATGCCTTCTACGATGCTGGTGCGGACGCGGCGGTTGCGCAGAGCCTCGGCCCAGCCGTGGATGCCGACACGGCGGCGCGCTTCGCCGGCGGGGTCGGTGAGCCATTGCGCATAGACGCCGACCAGCGCGTGAAGTCCTTCGATCGGATCGCCCGATCCTTGCGCGACCGAGTTGAGCACGGCCTCGCGCCGGTGCCGGTCGTCGGCGAGTGCCTCGATCAGATCGTCCTTGCTCTGGAAGTAGAGATAGACCGCACCATGGCTCAGCCCCGACCGTTTGACGATGTCGGCCATCCCGGTCTGGTGAAAACCGTCCTCGGCGAAGCAGGCGAGGGCGGCTTCGAGAATCTGCTGCCGGCGGCCTTCACGTTGCTTGTCGCTGATCTTGGGCATCCGGCCATCCATAAATAACTGACAGCTCGATCGTTTTAGTTGCTCTGCGGGCTAAAGACCAAAGAACGTTAATCAATATAAAAAACGATCAGTCAGTCATTTTTATTACCAAACTGGATCCCGGTCAACCCCGACAACCCGGACCGGGACACAGGCGGAGCGAATCGTTAAGGAGCGTCGCCGGCGGCCTGAAGACCGCCCTCGATCGCGCGGGGCTAGAACAGCCGTCCGCCGTTCGGGACGGGCTTGCTCGGCTGCACCAGCACGACCTTGCCGCTGGCATCAGGGAAACCGAGGGTCAGCACTTCCGAGACAACAGGGCCGATCTGGCGCGACGGGAAATTCACGACCGCAGCCACCTGTTGGCCCACCAGCGTTTCAAGCGGATGGTTTTCGGTGATCTGCGCAGAGCTCTTGCGCACGCCGATCGCGGGACCGAAGTCGATCCACAGCCGCCAGGCCGGCTTGCGCGCCTCCGGGAACGGCTTTGCATCGATGATGGTGCCGACGCGGATATCGACCGCGAGGAAGGTGTCGAAGTCGATGGTCGGCGATGCGGTCGCGGCTGGATCGTGGGTGACGTGCATGGAGTGTCCGTCCGAAGAGCTGGCATCATTCGCAATATTGTCGTGCGAACTGGAGTTGCGTACAACGCCGGAGCATTACGCTGCGACGCATGCGCGAGGACTGTCTTGCCCAACATCATCTACGGCATCAAGAACTGCGACACCATGAAGAAGGCGCGCGCCTGGCTCGACACCCATGGCGTCGCCTACACGTTCCACGACTACAAGGCGACGGGGGTGGAGAAGGACAAGCTCAAGCAGTGGAGCGACAAGGTCGGTTGGGAGACGCTGCTCAATCGCGCCGGAACGACCTTCAAGAAGCTGCCCGATGCCGACAAGGAAGGCCTCTCGGAGAAAAAGGCGCTGGCGTTGATGCTAGCGCAACCATCGATGATCAAGCGGCCGGTGCTTGAAGTTGCCGGCAAGCTGCTGGTCGGCTTCAAGCCGGACGTCTATGCCAAGGAAGTCACGACCAAGTAAGTCACGACCAAGGAAGCCGCCGCCAAATCGCGCTGACCGCTAGTTCAGCTCGATGATCTCGGTGGGAACACCGGAGCCCTGCTGGTCCGCGAACTCGACCAACTCGGCCGGCGCGATGCGGCCGGGGGTGCGATGGAACAGGTCCCGATCGATCACCGTGCGCAATCTCGAGCGCGGCAGCGCGTCATTTCCGCGCATCAGATTCTTGATCTCGAAGCCGCCGTCCTCGCAGAAGGTCTTGAGCGACGCGATGATGTGACAGACCTTGCCGTCAGTCTGGAACGGCAGCAGCAGGCGCTCATAGGCGACGATACGGCCGTAGATGTCATCGACGTCGGCAACGCTGTAGACAGGCAGCCCGCGCGCCACGCATTCATGATAGACCGGCATCACCAGGGGCGCGAGACGCGGCCCGATATAGTCGTCGAGCAGAGCGCCCTTGCCGGTGTGTCCATAGGCCCGCGAGATGCGCGTACCTTCGCTCTGAATGGTCAGACGCGGCGTCGGCGTCGACATGTCCACCGTATAATAGATCAGATCGGAGAGCTCTTCCTCGAGCCGCGCAGGCTGGTACTCCCAGATCGCCGGAGCCGTCTGCTGGCGCGCATAAAGCCGCAGCCACGTGTTCAGGAGATCACGCTGCCTGATCGACTTGACCACGGAAGGAGCCGCGCTTGCAAAATCCAAGGCAATATTCCCGACGAAAAGAAATTCCGGACGCTTGAAACCCGCGCATGATCCTCACTGCGGGAAAATTTTCCATGAAGGCTGGCGCATGGAACGAAAGACCGTTAACGACGGCTTGATGACCGGCGCTTTGCGAACCGGGAAGCCGGGCAGGCGCGACATCAAAACACGTCCGACTAAGGGAGCATAAGTCTCCCGGCCGGAGGCCTGACCTGCTCAGCTTTCCGCCTTGCCTAACCCCCGTCACCTCCGGCATATTCCGCGCCCGGAGGCGGCGTTCCGGATGGGCTCCAGGGAGTGGCTCCAAGGCCTCCGGAAAGCCGAAGCAACAAGGATAGCCACGCGCGTTGTGCGGGCAGGGGGAAAACTGTTTGGCCGATGAGTTCATTCTCGAAACGGAAGGCTTGACCAAGGAGTTCGCGGGCTTCTTCGCCGTCCGCGACGTTGCGCTCAAGGTTCGCCGTGGGAGCATTCACGCGTTGATCGGCCCGAACGGCGCCGGCAAGACGACGTGTTTCAATCTTTTGACCAAGTTCCTCAAACCGTCTGCCGGAAAAATCCTGTACAAGGGGCAGGACATCACCGCGATGGCGCCCGCCGATGTGGCCCGCCTGGGACTGGTTCGCTCGTTCCAGATTTCGGCGGTATTTCCCCATCTCACCGCGCTGGAAAACGTCCGCGTCGCGCTTCAGCGCCAGCACGGCAGCTCCTTCGATTTCTGGCGCTCCAAGTCCGTGCTCAACCAGTTCAACGATCGCGCGCGCGAGCTGTTGAACGATGTCGGCCTCAGCGAGTTTTCCAATACGCCCGCGGTCGAGATGCCCTACGGGCGCAAGCGTGCACTGGAGATCGCAACCACGCTCGCGCTCGACCCCGAGATGATGCTGCTGGACGAGCCGATGGCCGGCATGGGCCACGAGGACATCGATAAGATCGCGGCGCTGATCAAGCGCATCTCCGCGAAATACACCATCCTGATGGTTGAGCATAATCTGAGCGTCGTGGCCAATCTCTCCGACATCATCACCGTGTTGACGCGCGGACAGGTGCTCGCGCAGGGCCATTACAGCGAGCTCACCAAGGACGAACGCGTCAAGGAAGCCTATCTGGGAGCCGGTCATGGCTGAGACTGCAACGGCGGAAGCTCCCGCAAAGGCCGCGAGCGGCGGCAACCTCCTCCAGGTCCGCAACCTGGAAGCATGGTACGGCGAGTCTCACATCCTGCACGGGATCAACTTCGACGTGAACGCGGGCGAGGTCGTCACCCTGCTCGGGCGCAACGGCGCCGGCAAGACCACCACGCTGAAGTCGATCATGGGCATCATCGGCAAGCGCACCGGCTCGGTGAAGTTCAACAACCAGGACATCATCCGCACGACCTCGGACAAGATCGCGCGGATGGGAATCGCGTTCTGCCCGGAGGAGCGTGGAATTTTCGCCAGCCTCGATGTCCGGGAGAACCTGCTGCTGCCGCCGGTGGTGCGTCCCGGCGGATTGCCGCTCGAGCAGATCTTCGATCTGTTTCCGAACCTGAAGGAACGGCTCAACAGCCAGGGAACCAAGCTCTCCGGCGGCGAGCAGCAGATGCTTGCGATCGCGCGCATCCTGCGCACCGGCGCGAACTTCCTGATGCTGGACGAGCCGACCGAGGGTCTCGCGCCCGTCATCATCCAGCAGATCGGCCACACCATTGCGCGGCTCAAGAAGGAGGGTTTTACGATCCTCCTGGTCGAGCAGAACTTCCGGTTCGCATCCACCGTCGCCGACCGCTATTACGTGGTCGAGCACGGCAAGATCATTGACGGATTTTCCAATGCGGAGCTTGCCGCCAACATGGACAAGCTCCACACCTATCTCGGCGTCTAGAACGGCCAACAAGAAGATTCATAGGGAAGTAGCATGATGACAAAGTCGATTGCGTCGTTTCTGCTCGGCACGGCACTGGCCGTGACCACCGCGGGCGTAGCCTTCGCGCAGGACAAGACCGTCAAGATCGGCGCGCTGTCCGATCAGTCCGGGCTCTATGCCGACCTCGGCGGACCGGGCTCGACGCTCGCCGCGCAGATGGCCATTGAAGATTCCGGTCTGGCTGCGAAGGGCTGGAAGATCGACATCATCTCGGGTGATCACCAGAACAAGCCCGACATCGGCACCGCGATCGCGCGGCAATGGTTCGACGTCGACAAGGTCGACGTCATCGTCGACGTGCCGAATTCCGGCGTTGCGCTCGCGGTCAACAACGTCATCAAGGAAAAGAACGGGGTCTATATCAACTCGGGCGCGGCGACCTCGGATTTGACCAACGCGCAGTGCTCGCCCAACACGGTGCACTGGACCTACGACACCTACATGCTGGCTCACACCACCGGCCAGGCGCTGGTGAAGGCCGGCGGCGACACCTGGTTCTTCCTGACCGCGGACTACGCCTTCGGCGCGGCGCTGGAGCGCGACACCACCGCTGTCGTTACCGCAAATGGCGGCAAGGTGGTCGGCGGCGTCAAGCACCCGCTCAACACGCCGGACTTCTCGTCCTTCCTGCTGCAGGCGCAGGCCTCCAAGGCCAAGATCATCGGCCTTGCCAATGCCGGCGGCGACACCACCAACACGATCAAGCAGGCGGCCGAGTTCGGCATCGTCAAGGGCGGCCAGAAGCTCGCGGCGCTGCTGCTGTTCCTCACCGACGTCAAGGCGATCGGGCTCGAGACCGCACAGGGCCTCAACTTCACCGAGACCTTCTACTGGGACATGAACGACCAGACCCGGGCGTTCTCGAAGCGCTTCGCCGACAAGATGAAGAACAACGCGCCGCCCACCATGGTGCAGGCCGGCGTCTATGCGGGCGTGCGTCACTATTTCAAGGCACTCGAAGCGCTCGGCGGCAACCCGCATGACGGCGCCAAGGTCGTCGAGAAGATGAAGTCGATGCCGACGGAAGACGATCTGTTCGGCAAGGGCGAGATCCAGCCCAACGGCCGCACCATCCACAATGCCTATCTGTTCGAGGTGAAGAAGCCCTCCGAGTCCAAGGGACCGTGGGATTTCTACAAGCTGGTCGGCACGGTGCCGGGCGACCAGGCCTTCACGCCGCTGTCCGAGAGCAAATGCGCTCTGTTGAAGAAGTAAGATAACCGCCCGCAGGCCATCAGGCCTGCGGGCGACTTTCAGGGAACGCCGAAGGGACCGGGTGCGGGATCGATGCAGGCTCTTTACGCTCAGCTACTGGTGGGACTGATCAACGGCTCGTTCTACGCGCTGCTCAGTCTCGGGCTTGCCGTGATCTTCGGCATGCTCAACATCATCAATTTCGCCCATGGCGCGCTCTATATGATGGGCGCGTTCGTCGCCTACTTCCTGCTGAACCTCGGCGGCATCAACTATTGGTGGGCGTTGCTGTTTGCACCGATCATTGTCGGCATCTTCGGCATGATCCTGGAACGGACCATGCTGCAATGGCTGACCGGGCTGGATCATCTCTACGGCCTGCTTCTGACCTTCGGCATTGCGCTGATCGTGCAGGGCGTGTTCCAGAACTATTTCGGCTCCTCCGGCCTGCCTTACGCCATTCCGGACCAGCTCAAGGGCGGCATGAATCTCGGCTTCATGTTCCTGCCGGTCTATCGCGGCTGGGTCGTCATCTTCTCGCTGGTGGTCTGCATCGCGACCTGGTTCCTGATCGAGAAGACCCGGCTCGGCGCCTATTTGCGCGCCGCCACCGAAAACCCGACGCTGGTGCGCGCCTTCGGCGTCAACGTTCCGCGCATGATCACGTTGACCTACGGCCTCGGTGTCGGCCTTGCCGCGCTCGCCGGCGTGCTGTCGGCGCCAATCAACCAGGTGCGACCGCTGATGGGCGCCGACCTCATCATCGTGGTGTTCGCGGTGGTGGTGATCGGCGGCATGGGATCGATCATGGGCTCCATCATCACCGGCTTCGCGCTCGGTGTGATCGAGGGCCTGACCAAATATTTCTACCCCGAGGCCTCCAACACCGTCGTGTTCGTGCTGATGGTGCTGGTGCTCTTGGTGAAGCCAACGGGATTGACGGGAAGGGCGGCCTGACATGACAGCCTTGACGGACGACACGCTGCCGGTAACCCCGCGCGCGATCCGCGACGAGATGATCGTCTTCGTGGTGATGGCGCTGCTGCTGGCTTCGGTGCCATTCACGGGGGTCTACCCGTTCTTCGTGATGCAGGCGCTGTGCTTCGCGCTGCTCGCCTGCGCCTTCAACCTGCTGATCGGCTATGGCGGTTTGCTGTCCTTCGGCCATGCGATGTTCCTGGGCACGGCCGGCTATTGCAGCGCGCATGCGCTGAAGGTGTGGGCGTTGCCGCCGGAGCTCGGCATCCTCGTCGGCGTCGCCGGTGCCTTCGTGCTCTCGCTCATCACGGGCTATATCTCGATCCGCCGCCAGGGCATCTATTTCTCGATGATCACGCTGGCGCTGTCGCAGCTTCTGTACTTCATCTACCTCCAGGCCCCGTTCACACATGGTGAAGACGGCATCCAGGGCATTCCGCAGGGACGCATGTTCGGCGTCTTCGATCTGACCAAGCCGACCGTGCTCTACTACGTGGTTCTGGTAGGCTTCCTCGCCGGCTTCCTGCTGATCTTCCGCATCATCAACTCGCCGTTCGGCGAAGTCCTCAAGGCGATCCGCGAGAACGAGCCGCGCGCGATCTCGCTGGGTTACCGCACCGATCAGTACAAGTTCCTGGCTTTCGTCCTGTCGGGCACGCTGGCCGGCTTTGCCGGTGCGTTGAAAGTCTTCGTGGCGCAGAACGCCTCGCTCACCGACGTGCACTGGTCGATGTCGGGCGAAGTCGTGCTGATGACGCTGGTCGGCGGACTCGGAACCGTGTTCGGTCCCGTGGTCGGTGCCTTCGTGATCATCGCCATGCAGCAATATCTGGCGGGGTTCGGCCAGTGGGTGACCGTGATCCAGGGCTCGATCTTCGTGATCTGCGTGCTCACCTTCCGCCGCGGCGTCATCGGAGAAATCGCGCATTACTTCCGGCGGTCGCTGTAAGTCATTGATATAATGGAAGATGTGTTGACGCGCGAAAGCGGTGGATGATCCGGCTCCACGGGCGTGAGGTGGCACGCGCGTGGATCGAAAATGGTCTATGACAGTTTCATGACGGCCCGCTCGGGCCAGGCCATTATCCAACCGGTAGTCTCTCTCCCATGATGCGATTGTTTCGCGCTTTCCTGCCCAAGGAAGAACGGTTCTTCGACCTGTTCGACCGCCACGCCCAGACCGTGATCCAGGGCTCGATCGCGCTCCAGAGCATGCTCAACGGGGGCGAGGAGACGCCGGTCTATTGCCAGCGCGTCAACCAGTTCGAGAACGATGCCGACAACATCACCCGTGAGGTGCTGACGGCGGTGCGCCGTACCTTCATCACCCCGTTCGACCGCGGCGACATCAAGAACCTGATCACCTCGATGGACGACGCCATCGACCAGATGCAGCAGACCGCCAAGGCCGTGATGCTGTTCGAGGTCCGCAGCTTCGAGCCGCCCATGCGGGAGATCGGCGGGCTTCTGATCGAATGCGCCAATCTGGTCGGCCGTGCGCTGCCGTTGATGCAGAAGATCGGCCAGAACGTGGCCATGCTGACCGCGATCACGGAAGAGCTGGGCAAGCTGGAAGGCCGCGTCGACGATCTCCATGATATCGGGCTGAAGGAACTGTTCCTCAAGCATCGCAACGGCAACGCGATGGATTTCATCGTCGGCGCAGAGATCTACGACCATCTCGAGAAGGTGGCCGACCGCTTCGACGACGTCGCGAACGAGATCAACAGCATCGTCATCGAGCAAGTTTAGGGCAGGGGACCGCGCCGTGGATGTTGCGTTGGGTCTTCCCGTCCTGGTCGGACTGATCGCCGTCGCGCTGCTGTTCGACTTCCTGAACGGCCTGCACGACGCCGCCAATTCGATCGCGACCATCGTCTCGACCCGCGTGCTGCGGCCGCAATACGCGGTGTTCTGGGCCGCCTTCTTCAATTTCGTCGCCTTCATGGTGTTCGGGCTGCACGTCGCCCAGACCATCGGCACCGGCATCATCGATCCCGCGATCGTGGATGCCCAGGTGATCTTCGCTGCGCTGGTCGGCGCCATCGTCTGGAACCTGGTGACATGGGCGCTCGGCATCCCATCGTCCTCGTCGCACGCATTGATCGGGGGCTTGTTTGGTGCCGGCGTGGCCAAAGCGGGCCTTTCGGCGGTGGTCTGGAGCGGATTGTCCAAGACGGTGATCGCCATCGTGCTGTCTCCGCTCGTCGGCTTTCTGCTCGCGATGGTGCTGGTTGCGATCGTCTCCTGGGCCTCCGTGCGCTCCACGCCCTTTGCCGTGGATCGCGCCTTCCGCATCCTGCAATTCGCCTCCGCCTCGCTCTATTCGCTCGGCCACGGCGGCAACGACGCGCAGAAGACCATGGGCATCATCGCCGTGCTGCTCTATTCGCAGGGCCAGCTCGGCGGCGAATTCTTCGTCCCTTTCTGGGTGGTGCTTTCGTGCCAGGCCGCAATGGCGATGGGGACGCTGATGGGCGGCTGGCGCATCGTTCGGACCATGGGCCTGCGCATCACCAAGCTGACCCCGATGCAGGGCTTTTGCGCCGAGACCGGCGGTGCCGCGACCCTGTTCATGGCGACCTTCCTCGGCGTTCCCGTCTCGACCACCCACACCATCACCGGCGCCATCGTCGGTGTCGGCGCCGCCCGGCGCCTCTCGGCGGTGCGCTGGAACGTTGCCAGCTCGATCGTCTATGCTTGGGTGATCACGATGCCGGCCTCGGCCATCGTCGCCGCGCTCTCCTGGTGGGCGGTCAAGATCTTCGTCAGGTAACCAGCTTCAGCCCGACAATCCCGGCGACGATCAGCCCGATGCTGGCGAGGCGGAACGCGGTGGCCGGCTCGCCGAACAGGATGATCCCGAGTGTCGCGGTACCGACCGCGCCGATACCGGTCCAGACGGCATAAGCGGTTCCAATCGGCAGCGATTTGAGGGCGAGCCCGAGCAGGATGATGCTGCCGGCCATGGCGCCGAGCGTGAGAACCGACGGAACGAGCTTGGTGAACCCCTCGGTATATTTGAGGCCGATCGCCCAGGAGATCTCCAGCAGACCGGCGACGAACAGGATGCTCCAGGCCATGACGACCCTCCATTCAAGGCAGGGTCGTCCCCGCGACTGGTGTGCTGATGGAAAGGGAAGGTCGTCCCTCCCAACTCAAGCCCGATATGGGGCTGGCCGGAAGGCTCCGCAATCACCAGATGAGGCTTGATCAGGCTCATTTTCCCTGCCAAACGCTGCCGCAATGTCCGACATCGCCACCACAGCCGAATCGACGGCCCGTTCCTCGCTTGCCGCTGAAGTGTCGCGGCGGCGGACTTTTGCCATCATCTCGCATCCGGACGCCGGCAAGACCACGCTGACCGAAAAGCTGCTGCTGTTCGGCGGCGCCATCAATCTGGCCGGCCAGGTCAAGGCCAAGGGCGAGCGGCGCAACACGCGTTCGGACTGGATGAAGATCGAGCGCGAGCGCGGCATCTCGGTCGTGACATCGGTTATGACCTTCGAGTTCGAAGGTCTGGTGTTCAACCTGCTGGACACTCCGGGCCACGAGGACTTTTCGGAAGACACCTATCGCACGCTCACGGCGGTCGATTCCGCCGTCATGGTGATCGACGCCGCCAAGGGCATCGAGGCGCGCACCCGAAAGCTGTTCGAGGTCTGTCGTCTTCGCGACATCCCGATCATCACCTTCATCAACAAGATGGACCGCGAGAGTCGCGACGTCTTCGAGCTCCTGGACGAGATCGAGAAGACGCTGGCGCTCGATACCACGCCGATGACCTGGCCTGTCGGCCGCGGCCGTGAGTTCCTCGGCACCTATGACGTCGTCAATGGCGGCGTGCGTCTGCTCGAAGGCGGCGGCGCCAAGACCGGCGCGGCGCAGCAGATCGAGATCGCCGAGCTCGCCAAGCTCAACGCCAATCTCGACGTGTCGGCGGTCAAGGACGAGCTCGAGCTCGTCACCGCGGCTTCAAAACCGTTCGAGCTCGAAGCGTTTCGCGAGGGCCATCTGACGCCGGTTTATTTCGGCAGCGCGCTCCGCAATTTCGGCGTCGGCGACCTGCTGCAAGGGCTCGGCAAGTTCGCGCCCGAGCCGCGCGCGCAGGAGAGCGACCAGCGCAAGGTCGAAGCCACCGACCCGCGCATGAGCGCCTTCGTGTTCAAGATCCAGGCCAATATGGATCCCAACCACCGCGACCGCATCGCCTTCGCGCGGCTGTGCTCCGGCAAGCTGAGCCGCGGCATGAAGGCGAAGCTCGTGCGCACCGGCAAGAGCATGCCGCTGTCGAGCCCACAATTTTTCTTCGCGCAGGACCGTTCGGTTGCGGACGAGGCCTATGCCGGCGACGTCGTCGGCATTCCCAATCACGGCACGCTGCGCATCGGCGATACGCTGACCGACGGTGAGGATTTCAACTTCGTCGGCGTGCCGAGCTTCGCGCCGGAAATCGTTCGCCGCGTGCGCCTTACGGATGCGATGAAAGCGAAGAAGCTGAAGGAAGCGCTTCAGCAGATGTCGGAAGAGGGCGTGGTGCAGGTGTTCCGTCCCCGCGACGGCGCGCCTGCGTTGGTTGGCGTCGTCGGCGCACTGCAGCTCGACGTGCTCAAGGCCCGGCTGGATGCGGAATATTCGCTGCCGGTCGAATTCGAGGTCAGCGAGTTCCAGCTTGCACGCTGGGTCTCCTCGGAGGACCGCAAGAAGCTCGATACCTTCATCGCTGCCAATACCTCGAGCATCGCCGACGATGTCGACGGTGATCCCGTCTATCTGGCGCGGAACGAGTTCTATCTCGGCTACACAAGGGAACGGGCCGAGGGCATCGAGTTCACCAACGTCAAGGACGTCAAGAAGAAGGGGTAGGGCGCAGCTCCGTCGCTCTGCAGCCACTCCCCCCTTCCGCTGTCATGCCCCGCGAAAGCGGGCCATCCAGTACGCCGCAGCCTCTCGGCTCAATCACAAACGCCTCGGAGTACTGGGTCGCCCGTTCAAGCCGGGCGACGACACCGTCCTTGGACGCGCGCATGTGAACAGCCGCAGGCTTGACGTTGCCGGCGGCAATGCCACGTTCACCCATGTGGCCTTGCGAGTTCACTTCATGTGGCGCGGCATCCTTGTTTTCCTCCTGCTGGCGATCTCGACGATCGCCGCCGATGCGCGGCCCCGGCAAATCAACCCAATTCCGTTTTCGCACGAGCCGTGCAGCGTGCTCGATGGCAGGCCCTGCACGCCGTCCTATTGCAGCCCGCTCGAGCCTGGTCCCTGTATTCCCGAGATCGACTATCCCTACGGCCAGAACCTCCAGCTCACGATCCAAAGCGTGCCGTCAGAGGCCGATCGCGCCAAATACCAAAAGCCGGATCACGATCTCGATACGATCGGCGATCTCTTCGCCGAGCTGCGCAGCTGCTGGTCGCCGCCAACGGACAATGCGCGCGCGGGCATGCAGATCGCCGTGCGTTTCAGCTTCAACAAATCGGGCGGCCTGATCGGCCCGCCGCGCCTGACCTTTGCGACGGCGGGCGTGCCCGCCGAGACGAGAATCACCTATCTCAATGCGATCAATTCATCGTTGAACGCCTGCCTGCCGCTGAAATTCACCGGCGGTCTTGGCGGTGCCATCGCCGGGCGGCCGATCGCGATCCGGTATGTCGACAATCGCGAGATCCACAAGTAGCGCATTAGTTGCGACCCGCCGCCAATCGATGATACGCCATGGGCTGGGGCGTTGGTTGAGGGGAGAATCTCGTGGGTCTGCTGGTTATGATCCTTGGGCTTGCGCTGTTTTTCGCGGCGCATGTGTTCACGACGAAACGCGAGGCGCGCGCGCAGGCCATCGCGAGACTGGGTGAGGGGACCTACAAGATCCTCTATTCGCTTGCCTCGCTCGCGGGGCTCGCACTGATCATCTGGGGCTTCGCGCATTATCGCGCGACCGGCTGGATCGACGTCTGGTATCCGCCGAAGGCGCTGCAGCACATCACGCTCGCGCTGATGTTGCCCGCGGTCATCCTGGTGGTCGCATCCTACTTGCGCGGCCGCATCTATGCGACGCTGAAGCATCCGATGCTGGCCGGCATCAAGCTGTGGGCGGCGGCGCATCTTTTGGCCAATGGCGATCTCGGCTCCATCATCCTGTTCGGCTCCTTCCTGGGCTGGGCGGTGTATGATCGCATCACGCTGAAGCGTCGGACCGATGGTGGCGGTCCGCCGATTCCGGTCGGCGGCGTCACCAACGATCTGATCGCGGTCGTGGTTGGAATCGTCGCTTATCTGGCGCTGGCGTTTGCGTTCCATCCTGTCGTCATCGGCGTTCCCGTGATGGGCGGCTAGCCGATCAGCACAAGACAGGACCGCATGCCATGCGCGGAAGATAACGAGAGCAACAAGCCAAGGCATTTCGATGGACTGGTCGCATTCTCAGATCCCGCCAATGCGGTTCGAGGCGCGCTTCGGCGATCGGATCGTGCCGGCATTTTGCGATCGGCCGTCGAGCCTGTGGGCGATGATCGCGGACGCCTGCGCCCGCAATCCCGACGGCGAAGCGCTGATCTCAGGCCATGTCCGGCTGAACTGGCGGCAGGCCGTCGAGCAGGCTGCGCGGATTGCGGCGGGATTTCGCAAGCTCGGATTGCAGCGCGGCGATCGTGTCGCGATCCTGCTCGGCAACCGCGTCGAATTCCCGCTGCTGCTGTTTGCTGCCGCGCATGAAGGGCTCGTCACGGTGCTGCTCAGCACGCGCCAGCAGAAGCCGGAAATCGCCTATGTGCTCGCCGACTGTGGTGCCAAAATCCTGATCCACGAGGCGGCGCTCGCGGCGCGTCTGCCGGACGCGCGGGATGTGCCCGAACTGGTCCATCGCATCGCCGTCGACGACGATCCGGCTTTGTCGCGTTTCGCGGTGCTGGCAGACAACGCGCCGGCCGCGGCGCCGGTCGAGACCAGCGAGGAGGACACCGCGATGATCCTCTACACCTCCGGCACGACAGGCAAGCCGAAGGGCGCGATGCTGGCCCATTGCAACATCGTCCATTCCTCGATGATCTTCGTGTCCTGCCTGCAATTGACGGCTGCCGAACGTTCGATTGCGGCAGTGCCGCTCGGCCACGTCACCGGCGTCGTCGCCAACATCACGACGATGATCTGCTGCGGTGGCGCGCTGATCATCATGCCGGAGTTCAAGGCCGGCGAATATCTCAAGCTCGCCGCGCGCGAGCGCGTCACCTACACGGTGATGGTGCCGGCGATGTACAATCTCTGCCTGCTCCAGCCTGATTTCGCCAGTTACGATCTGTCGAGCTGGCGCATCGGCGGCTTTGGCGGCGCACCGATGCCGGTTGCCACCATCGAAAAGCTCAAGGCGATCATTCCCGGCCTCGAGCTGGCGAATTGCTATGGCGCGACCGAGACCACGTCGCCGTCCACGATCATGCCGGGCAGGTTGACCGCAAGCCATATCGACAGCGTCGGCCTGCCGTGTCCGGGTGCGCGCATCCTGGCGATGGACGCGGACGGGCGTGAGCTGCCGCCCGGGGAGATCGGCGAGCTCTGGATCCAGAGTGCCTCCGTGATCAAGGGCTACTGGAACAATCCAAAAGCCACGGCCGAAAGCTTCACCAGCGGGTTCTGGCATTCCGGCGATCTCGGCTCGGTTGACGCGGAGGGATTTGTCCGGGTGTTCGACCGGCAGAAGGACATGATCAACCGCGGCGGCCTCAAGATCTATTCGGCCGAGGTCGAATCCGTGCTGGCCGGCCATCCCGCCGTGGTCGAGAGCGCGATCGTCGCCAAGGCCTGCCCGGTGCTGGGCGAACGCGTTCACGCCGTGGTGGTCACGCGCGCACCAGTGGACAGCGAAGCCTTGCGCGCCTGGTGCGCGGAACGGCTGTCCGACTACAAGGTCCCGGAGACCATGGTGATCACCGCGGAGCCGCTGCCGCGCAATGCCAATGGCAAGGTGCTGAAGCGGCAGCTGCGGGAGCTGTTGGGAACCTAACCCCGGGAGATGATCTCTCCGGGCTGTCTCGGGTGGTTAACGCCTTGATCGGGCTCGCTTTGCCTTGCCACCGCCATATCGTTAGGGTACCCCGCCGCCACGTGGGGGACGGGATTCCTGACGCGAACGCATTGGCGCGCGCACCCGGACGGGCATGGGATTAGCATAAGTGTCTGAATTATTTGACGAAGTCGACGAGGAAGTACGTCGCGAACAGCTCAAGAAGCTGTGGGACAAGTATTCGATTTTGTTCATCGCCCTGATGGTGCTGATCGTCGCCGCCGTGGGCGGCTGGCGCGCTTACCAGTATGTGGAGGCCAAGAAAGCCGCCGAGGCCGGTGCTGCCTTCGAGAAGGCTGCAGAGCTGTCCGAGCAGGACAAGCATGCGGAGGCCGAGGCGGCCTTCACCGAGCTCGCAGCGAAGGCTCCATCGGGCTATCGCACCCTGGCGCGGCTGCGTGCTGCGGCCGAGGCGGCGGCCCGCGATCCCAAGGCGGGCGCCAAGCTCTATGACGACATCGCCGCCGACCGCAGCGTAGGCGGCGAGTGGCAGGATCTGGCGAAGATCCGCGCGGCCGGTCTCCTGCTCGACAGCGCCGGCTATGCGGACATGCAGCAGCGGCTGGAAGCCTCCACCGCGCCCAAATCGACCTTCCGTCATACCGCCCGCGAGATGCTGGCGCTGTCGGCCTGGCGCAACAACGACATGACTGCGGCCCGCAAATGGCTGGACGCGATTGCCGAGGACGGCGAAACGCCGCCCGGCCTGCGCTCACGCGCCGAGGCGCTGCAGGCCCTGCTGCCGCCCGTAGCGAAGAGCTGAGCCGAGAGCTGAGACGAGATCCCGATATGCGCCGCACGCCACGCTTGATCGCAGCCGCCGTCCTGATCGCCTTCACGGGCGTGCTGGGCGGTTGCTCCAGCTTCGATCCGAGCGACATGCTCGACTTCCTCGATACCAAGAAGAAGCTGCCGGGCGACCGCAAGCCGGTGTTCCCGGAAGGCGTGCCCGGCCTCGAGCAGGGTGTGCCCAAGGATATGTACAAGGGCGCGCAGCAACAGCCCGATCCGAACGGCCCCGCCGTCGCGGCTCTGCCCACCGAGCCTGCGCCCGAGCCGAAGCCGGCGAAGGGTGCCAAGGCGAAAAAGACCAGGCAGCCGGCCAGTGCGGCCGTCGCGCCGGCTGGGGCGCCCGCCGGCGAAGTCGATGGCGAGGCCCAGCCCGAGGCCGCGCCGCCCGCGGCCACTCCGCCGCCCAGGCAGAAGATCGTGCGCAAGCGCACCACCGCGCCGCCGCCCGATCAGCCCGTCCAGCAGGCGCAACCGACCCAGACCACCCAGCAGCAAACGCAGGGCGCCTTCCCGGCACCGATGCCGAGCGGCAGCTTCTCGCGCTAATTTTTCATTTCATTGACAGGCGCGGCTCCGGCAGCGCACGAATGACCCATGTCCTTTAAGATTGCCATTATCGGCCGGCCGAATGTCGGCAAGTCGACGCTGTTCAACCGCTTGGTCGGGCAGAAGCTCGCGCTTGTCGATGATCTGCCGGGCGTCACCCGCGATCGCCGCGAGGGCGAGGCCAGGCTCGGCGATCTCGACTTCACGATCATCGACACCGCCGGCCTCGATGAAGGCGCCAAGGGCTCGCTGACCGCCCGCATGCAGGAGCAGACGGAGGCCGCGATCGCACAGGCCGACGCGCTGTTCTTCGTGATCGATGCCCGCATGGGCCTCACGCCCAACGATCGCGCCTTCGCCGATTTCGCCCGCAAGGCCAACAAGCCGGTGCTGCTCGTCGCCAACAAGAGCGAAGGCAAGCATGGCGATGCCGGCGCGATGGAGGCTTTCGCGCTCGGCCTCGGCGATCCCATCCAGATCTCGGCCGAGCACGGCGAGGGCATGGGTGAGCTCTACGACGCTCTGCGACCGCTGATGCCGGAGCCGGTGGAGGAGGATGAGTTCGAAGACGACGAACCGCTGACGGAGGAAGAGGCCGCCACGCGCCCGATCCGGGTCGCGATCGTCGGCCGGCCCAACGCCGGCAAGTCGACGATGATCAATCATCTGCTCGGCGAGGAGCGTCTGCTGACGAGCCCGGAGGCCGGCACCACGCGCGATTCCATCGCGGTCGAGATCAACTGGAAGGGCCGCGAGTTTCGCGTGTTCGACACCGCAGGTCTGCGCCGGCGCTCCCGGATCGAGGAGAAGCTCGAAAAGCTCTCGGTCGCCGACGCACTGCGCGCGGTGCGCTTTGCCGAAGTCGTCGTGATGATGATGGACGCGCAGAACCGTTTCGAGGAGCAGGATCTTCGCATCGCCGACCTGATCGAGCGCGAGGGTCGCGCCGTCGTGCTCGCCGTCAACAAATGGGACCTGATGGAGAGCAAGGGCGGCGGCGCGATCTCGAACCTGCGCCGCGATGCCGATCACTTGCTGCCGCAGATCAAGGGCGTGCCGATCGTCGCCGTCTCCGGCTTGATGGGCGAGGGCATCGATCGATTGATGCAGGCGATCCAGGATGCCTATGCGCTTTGGAACAGGCGTGTGTCGACCGCGGCGCTGAACCGCTGGTTCGAGGAGGCGGTCCAGGCCAATCCGCCGCCGGCCGTGTCCGGACGACGACTCAAGCTGAACTACATCACGCAGACCAAGGCCCGCCCGCCGAGCTTCGTGCTGTTCTGCTCGCGTGCGGATGCGGTGCCGCAGTCCTATCTGCGCTACCTCACCAATTCGCTGCGTGAGGCCTTCGAGCTGCCGGGCACTCCGGTGCGCATCACCTTGCGCGAGAAGGCCAATCCGTTCGCCCACAAGCGCAAGCGGCCGTCGTGAGCAACGACGCCGGCGAGGCGATGGCGCAGGGCGCAGCGCCAGTCCGGCGCGGTGCGGTCGCCTTCATCTTCGTCACGATCCTGCTCGACATGCTCGCGCTCGGCGTGATCATGCCGATCCTGCCGAAACTGATCGAGAGCTTCGTCGATAACGACACGGCGCATGCGGCCCGCATCTTCGGGCTGTTCGGCACCGCCTGGGCGCTGATGCAGTTCGTGTTCTCGCCGGTGCTTGGCGCGCTGTCGGATCGCTTCGGGCGGCGGCCGGTGGTGCTGCTGTCGAATTTCGGGCTCGCGGCCGATTATGTGCTGATGGCGCTGGCGCCGTCGCTGGTCTGGTTGTTCGTCGGCCGCGTCATCTCGGGCATCACCTCGGCCAGCATCTCGACCGCCTTTGCCTATATTGCAGACATCACGCCGCCGGAGCGGCGCGCTGCGGTGTTCGGCAGGATTGGCGCTGCGTTCGGCGCCGGATTCGTGCTGGGCCCGGCGTTGGGCGGCCTGCTCGGCGATATCGATCCGCGCCTGCCGTTCTGGGCCTCGGCCGCCCTGAGCTTTGCCAATGCGCTCTATGGGCTCTTCGTCCTGCCGGAATCGCTGGCGCCGGACAAGCGCGCACCGTTCCGCTGGAGGAGCGCCAATCCGCTCGGCGCGCTCCGCCTGCTGCGTTCCAACGCGGTGCTCGCTGCGTTGTCAGTCGTCAACTTCATCGCGCAGGTCGCGCATGTCGTGCTGCCCTCGACCTTCGTGCTCTACGCGACCTATCGCTACGGCTGGGATTCGAAGACCGTGGGATTGACGCTGGCGATGGTCGGCGTCTGCGCCATGGTGGTGCAGGGGCTCGCGATCGGCCCGATCGTGCGTGTGCTCGGCGAGCGCAATGCGTTGTTGATGGGCCTGTGCTGTGGCGCGATCGGCTTCGTGATCTTCGGCGCGGCGCCGACCGGGCCGCTGTTCTGGATCGGCATTCCCGTGATGTCGCTGTGGGGCATTTCGGGCGCTGCCATGCAATCGCTGATGACGCGGCTGGTCGCGCCTGATCAGCAGGGCCAGTTGCAGGGCGCGACCGCGAGCGTGCAGAGCGTGTCGCAGCTCGTCGGCCCGTTCCTGTTCACGCTGACGTTTTCATACTTCATCGGCGCCAGCGCGCCGTGGCAGCTGCCCGGCGCGCCGTTCCTGCTCGCGGCGGTGCTGATGGTGGCGTGCGTGGCGATTGCTGTGCGGGCGCTGGGCGCGGCAACATCAGAATCGTAGGGTGGGTTACGCCTTCGGCTAACCCACCCTACAAAGCCTCGTTTACTTCTTCACCAGCGGGCACTCGCTGTCCTTGAGCGGCTTGGCCGCGTCTTCCGCCGCGATCGTGGCGATCTGCTTGTAGTAATCCCACGGTCCCTTGGATTCTTCGGGCTTCTTCACCTCGAACAGATAGGCCGGGATGAGACGACGCCCGTCCTCGCGCAGCGGGCCCTTGCCGAACAGCGGATCGTCGGTCGGAAGCTCCTTCATCTTGGCGACGACCTTGGCGCCGTCATGCGGATTGCTGCCGAGCGCGTCCATCGCCTTGAGATAATGCAGCACCATCGCGTAATTGCCGGCCTGCGTCATCGAGGGCATCGCATTCTTGTTGGCCAGCGCCGAGAAGCGCTTCGACCAGGCGCGGGTCTGGTCGTTCATGTCCCAGTAGAAAGATTCGGTGAAGGTCAGGCCCTGCGCGGTCTTCAGACCCAGCGAATGCACGTCGTTGATGAACAGCAGCAGCGCCGCGAGCTTCTGCCCGCCCTGCACAATGCCGAACTCGGCGGCCTGCTTGATCGAGTTCGTGGTGTCGCCGCCGGCATTGGCAAGGCCCACGACCTTGGCCTTGGACGATTGCGCCTGCAGCAGGAAGGACGAGAAGTCCGCGGTATTGATCGGATGCTTGACGCTGCCGAGCACCTTGCCGCCGTTCGCGGTCACGACCGCGGTGGTGTCGCGTTCGAGCGCATGGCCGAAGGCATAATCTGCAGTCAGGAAGAACCAACTGTCGCCGCCGGCCTTGGTCAGCGCTTTGCCGGTGCCGTTGGCCAACATGTAGGTGTCGTAGGTATACGAGACCGTGTTCGGCGTGCAGGCCTTGCCGGTCAGGTCGGCCGAGGCCGCGCCGGAATTGAGCAGCACCGCATTCTTTTCCTTGACCAGATTGCTGACCGCCAGGGCGACACCGGAATTCGGCGTGTCTGCAATCGCGTCGATCTTGTCGTTGTCGATCCATTGCCGGGCAATGTTGACGCCGACGTCCGGCTTGTTCTGATGGTCGCCGCTGATGACGTCGATCTTCCAGCCCTTCTTGAGCAGGCCGGAATCCTCGACCGCCATCTTGATCGCGACCACGGAGTTCGGGCCGCCGATGTCGGCGTAGAGGCTGGACATGTCGTTGAGCACGCCGATCTTGACGGTCTTGTCCTGGGCGAAGGCGGATGTGGCAAAACCGAAGGCGGCACAGGCCAGAAGGGCCGCAGAGCGGCGCGCGAACGTCGTCGTCATAAAAGATTTCCTCCATTGTCAAACATGCGGACGGCTCTCTTGAACGGAGCCTTGTTCCGGCTGATGGCTCTACCGTGTCCCACGGCCGGCGGCAATGCGCCTAAAGCCGGATGACGCTGCGTCGCAGCGTCATCCCTCCGTTAACTTTTGGGCAAAATGCGTCGAGACGCTATTTCAGCGCGTCCGATGTCAGCTTGAATTTCTGGACGCGCTTTCCGGTGTCGACCTCGGCGGTATAGACGTTACCCTTGGCGTCGATCGCCATGGCATGCACCCAGTGGAATTGTCCGGCATTGCGGCCGTTGTGGCCGAAGCTGCCGACCACGCTGCCGTCCTCGCGCCTGATCACCCTGATCTCGTTGTTTTCGCCGTCGGCGCTGAGCAGCCAGGTCTGCTTCGGATCGGGCCAGATCGCGATGTCCCACACCGCGCCGTTGCCGAGCGTGTTCTTCTCGAAGAAGAACTCCTTCACGAAGGTGCCGTCCTTCTTGAACACCTGGATGCGGTTGTTGATGCGGTCGCAGACGTAGACGAGACCGTCATTGGCGAGTTTTACGCAATGGACGGGATTGCCGAACTGCTGGGACACCGGCGCCTTGGGATCGTACGCCGCCTGCTTGGTGTCATCGGGCTTGTTGCCGTAGGCGCCCCAGTGCCGCTTGTAGGCGAGGGTGGTTGCGTCGAACACGATGACGCGGCGATTGCCGTAGCCATCGGCGACGTAGATTTCATTGGCGGCCTTGTCGATCGCGGTCTCGGCGGGCTTGCCGAGCTGCGTCGTGTCGTTGCTGCCGAGGCTCGGCGCGATCTTGCCGATCTGGGCGACGAACTTGCCGTCGAGCGTGAATTTCAGGATGGCGTTGTCGTTGTCGGCATTGCCGCCGACCCAGACGAAGCCGCGTTCGTCGACCTCGATGCCGTGCTCGCGGCCGACCCATTCATAGCCTTCGCCCGCGCCGCCCCACGATCGTAGCAGGTTGCCGTCGCTGTCGAATTCGAGCACGGGCGGCGCCGAGACGCAGCATTTCGAGCGCGGCGGGGTCAGGCTCGCGCCTTTCTCGTCGTCGGTGAGCGAGCGGGGACGATGGATCACCCAGATGTGGCCTTGCCAGTCAACAGTGATGCCGCCGACCTGGCCGAGGATCCAGTTGTTCGGCAACGGCTTTGGCCAGGACGCATCGACCACGAAGGTCGGGACATCGCCGGCGGTCGCCGCGCCCGGAAGCGCAAACGCGACGGCCGCGATCAGGACGGAGAGGACGCGAGAGACATTTGCGAGCGCATGCGTGGAGCCTGCGCGATTTCGCCATGGCGCCATGGCAACCTCCCTTTATTGGCCTGCAGCTTGCTGCCGCTTGAGCGCGGGCAGTCAATCGCGGGGAGGCCGTCAAGTCAATCAGGCCGGGGAGCGGAAGCTCATCAAGGTCCGGGTCTTGTAGTCGTAGAACTTGCCGGTCTCGGTCCAATCCGGCGCGCACATCGGCACGATCAATTCGGCGACCTGCTCGGCCGTATCGAGCGTCGCCGGATCCTCGCCCGGCATCAGCGTGGCGCGCATCCGAGTGCGGACGGGGCCCGGATTGAACAGATTGACGCGCAGCTTGGTGTTCGCGGTCTCCTGCGCCCAGGCGCGCGCCAGCGTTTCCAGCGCCGCCTTGGAGGCGGCGTAGGGGCTGACATAGGCGGTCGCCTTGTTGGCGGCGCCGGAAGTGACGAACACGGCGCGGCCGGCGTCGGACTGCTTCAGAAGCGGCTCCATGCAGCGGATCAGCTGGAAGTTCGCGGAGACGTTGACCGCCATCACGTCGGTGAAGGCCTTCAGCTCGATATGGCCGATCGGTGAGGAGGGCCCAAGCACGCCGGCATTGCCGACGAGGATGTCGAGCTTACCGTAGCGCTCATGCAGGCCGGCACCGAGGCGCGCGATGCCGTCGGAATCGGTGAGGTTGAGCGGCACCAGCGTGGCGCTGCCGCCGTCCTTGCGGATCTCGTCGTCGAGCTCTTCCAGCCCGCCCTGCGTGCGCGCGACCGCAACGATATGCGCGCCGGCCTTGGCCAGCGCCTTGGCCGTGGCGAAGCCGATGCCGCGCGAGGCGCCGGTGACGAGAGCGATGCGGTCGGCGAGAGGATTTGTCATTGAAAGGTTCTATCCAGCGTCGTCCTGGCGAAAGCCAGGACCCATACGCCGTGACGGCGATGATTGGGTGAAGATGGTCAGGCCATCCTCTTCAAACCACAAAGACCTGTGGTTATTGGGTCCCGGCCCCCGTGCGCAATAGGCCGGGACGACGAGTTTAGCTCGCCTCCGCCAGCAACGACAATTGCCGCGGCTGCTGCTCGGTCTGGGTCTGGTCGGTGAGGTGGGTCGGATAGGCCCCGGTGAAGCAATGATCCGAGAATTTCGGATTGGCGGGGTCGCGGCCCGGCTCGCCCATGGCGCGGTACATGCCGTCGATCGACAGGAAGGCGAGCGAGTCGGCGCCGATGATTTCGCGCATCTCCTCCAGCGAATGTGTCGCCGCAAGAAGACCGCCGCGATCCGGCAGGTCGATTCCGTAATAATCGGGATAGAGGATCGGCGGCGAGGCGAGGCGGAAGTGCACTTCCTTGGCGCCGGCATCGCGCATCATGCGCACGATCTTCTTCGAGGTGGTGCCGCGCACCAGTGAATCGTCGATCAGGATGATGCGCTTGCCTTCGATCGCGGCGCGGTTGGCCGAATGCTTCATGCGCACCCCGGATTCGCGGATCGCCTGCGTCGGCTGGATGAAGGTGCGGCCGACATAGTGGTTGCGGATGATGCCGAGTTCGAACGGGATGCCGGAATGCTGGCTGTAGCCGACCGCGGCGGGCACGCCGGAGTCCGGCACCGGCACCACCACATCGACCGGCACGTGGCTCTCGCGCGCAAGCTGCGCACCGAAGGCCTTGCGGACCTCGTAGACCGAGCGGCCGTGAACGATGGAATCCGGACGGGAGAAGTAGATGTATTCGAAGATGCAGGGACGCGGCGCGATCGGCGGGAACGGCTTGTGGATGTCCTGCCCGTTCTCGTCGAACACGATGACCTCGCCGGGCTCGATGTCGCGGACGAAGCGTGCGCCGATGATGTCGAGGGCGCAGGTCTCGGAGGTCAGGATCGGGCAACCATCGAGTTCGCCGAGCACCAGCGGACGGATGCCGCGCGGATCGCGCGCGCCGACCAGCTTCTTGTTGGTCAGCGACACCAGCGCATAGGCGCCCTCGATCTCGCGCAGCGCGTCGATATAGCGTTCGATGAAGCGGCTGCGCCTGGAGCGCGCGACCAAATGCAGGATCACCTCGGTGTCGGTGGTCGACTGCATCATCGCGCCGTTCTTCACGAGCTCGCGGCGCAGCGTCAGGCCGTTGGTGAGATTGCCGTTGTGGGCGACCGCAAGGCCGCCGGCATTCAGTTCGGCGAACAGCGGCTGCACGTTGCGCAGGATGGTCGCGCCGGTGGTGGAATAACGGACATGGCCGACCGCCATTGTGCCGGGCAGGCGGTCGATCACCTCGCGGCGGGAGAAGGTGTCGCCGACGAGGCCGAGGCGGCGTTCCGAATGAAAGCGGCCGCCGTCATAGGAGACGATGCCGGCGGCTTCCTGGCCGCGGTGCTGAAGGGCGTGGAGGCCGAGCGCCGTGATGGCGGCGGCATCTGGGTGGCCGTAGATGCCGAAGACGCCGCATTCCTCGCGCAGCGTATCTCCCTCCAGATCGTCTTGAAGTTCCAGCGCGGCCGGGCCGAGATCAAGTAGGGCGTCCTGGTCAGGATTTCGCATCTCGTCCGAGCCTCTCGTTAGGGCTTATCAACGCGCCGCGGGTTTCTCGATCAGCTTTTTAAGGCTGTCACGAGCCGGTTTGCTGTATCCGTCGCCACTGCCCGAAGGCTGCTGCTCGGAATCAGTTTGCTCTTCATCTGGTTTGTTTTTCTTGAATCTCTTCAAGATGGTGTTCTCGGGGTCGTCAGGCAAGAGGGCCATCAGCCAATCGCCGGTTCCCTGCAGCACCACGCGGGATTTGGCCCCTGTGACCCAATCCGGGCGCTGCTTGTCCGGCACCAGCCAGGTGAAGAACAGGAAGGCGACCACGACGATCAAAAGCCCGCGCGCCAGCCCGAACAGAAAGCCGAGGGTGCGGTCCAGCGCGCCGATGCGCGAATCCAGGATCATGTCGGAGATCCGGACCGTGATCACGGAGACCACGACCAGGGTGCCTACGAACACGCCGGCGACCACGACCACGCTCGCGACGGTATCGTTGTTGAAATAGGTCTTTGCGGTCGGCAGCAGCTTCGAGAACGAATAAAGGGTGACGATCGCCGCCGTGCCCCAGGCCGCGATCGACAGGATTTCGCGCATGAAGCCGCGAACCATGGCGAGCAGGCCCGAAATCAGCATCACACCGAGCAGGATCAGGTCGAGGATGGTTACTGGCATCGGCTGGTCTGGTCCGCTCGTACTTCAAGGTGCTCAGCGAATCGGTGTTTGGCCGCCGCCCCTAAGTGAGGGCCAGACGACGTTCCCGGCAAGGCCGCAACCACGCAATCCCATGCTGCTTTTGTGACGGCTGTATAGCGGCGAGGGCGGGGGACGTCACCACCGGCTAACCCTCTCCACGGCGGAATCTTGCCGGTGTGGCATTTTTCTCTGCCGGAGCGCTCGGCTCGCCCCGCCGGGAGCCGCGCGCGGCGATCTCGGCGACCAATGTCGTCAGGCTGTTGATCGCGTTCAGCGACAGGCCGGCATCGCCGGCGGCTTCGCCCCGGGCCGATTCGGGCAGCACGGCACGCTGAAAGCCGAGTTTTGCCGCTTCTTTCAGCCGGGCCGGGGTCTGCGCCACCGGGCGCACCACGCCGGACAGGGAGATCTCGCCGAAATAGACCGCATCGGAGGGTAACTGCGCATTAACCAGCGAGGACACCAGCGCCGCCGCGGCGGCCAGATCAGCCGCGGGCTCGTGGATGCGCAGGCCGCCCGCGACGTTCAGATAGACGTCGTGGCCGGACAGCTTGACCCCGCAATGGGCTTCCAGCACCGCCAGCACCATCGACAGCCGGCTCGGATCCCAGCCGACCACGGCCCGTCGCGGGGTGCCGAGCGAGGTCGGCGCCACCAGCGCCTGCAATTCGACCAGAACGGGCCTTGTGCCCTCGATGCCCGCGAAGACTGCAGTGCCGGGCGTGCCGAGATCGCGCTCGGACAAAAACAGCTCGGAGGGATTGGTGACTTCGCGCAGGCCAAGCCCGGTCATCTCGAACACGCCGATCTCGTCGGTCGGCCCGAAACGATTCTTCACGGCACGCAGGATGCGGAATTGCTGCGAGCCTTCGCCCTCGAACGACAGCACCGCATCGACCATGTGCTCGACCACGCGAGGGCCGGCGATCTGACCGTCCTTGGTGACATGGCCGACCAGGATGATGGCCGCGCCGGTCCTTTTGGCAAAACGAATCAGGGCCTGTGCCGAGGCGCGCACCTGGGTGACCGTGCCAGGCGCCGATTCCACCGTGTCGGTCCACATCGTCTGGATCGAATCGATCACGATCAGCCGGGGCACCGCGCCCTCGGACAGCGTCGACACGATGTCTTCGACCGACGTCTCGGCGGCGAGCTGCACCGGCGCATCCGACAGCCCGAGCCGCTCCGCGCGCAACCGCACCTGTGCGACCGCCTCTTCGCCGGAGATGTAGACGACGCGGTGACCGGCGCGCGCGAGCAGGCTTGTGGCCTGCGTCAGCAGCGTCGACTTGCCGATGCCGGGATCGCCGCCGACCAGAAGCACCGAGCCGCGCACGAAGCCGCCGCCGGTGACGCGATCGAGCTCCGTCATGCCCGAGGACAGACGCGGGGCGTCCTGGGTTTTTCCGGACAGGCTCTCCAGCGCGAACGTCCGCCCCTTGCGTTTGGAGCGGATCGACACCGGCACGCTGCCGGTCGTGTCCTCCTCCGCGAGCGTATTCCACTCGCCGCAGGACTCGCACTTGCCCTGCCAGCGGTTATAGGCCGCGCCGCAGTTCTGGCAGACGAAGGAAAGCGTGTTCTTGGCCATGGGGACAGCGAGTCCGGGGACAGCGAGTCGGGGGTTTCAGGTTTGCTGATAGCACGGAATGACGGGTCGAGAGCGTGAGTCCGAGCGGACCGCATATCGCAGTTCGGCACGCCTGATACACCCTTTGTTAGCTCTATGCCGCCGCAACAGGCCGGACTTTGCCAAATGTTAGCGGACGCGGGTCCAGTTTCGGAACCAATACGGGATGGCGAAACGAATGACCGGACTTTTGCGGATATTGCTGGCTTTCGGCATCACCTGCGGCGTTCTGATGCCGGCTGGCGGCGCTGTTGCGGCCGATGCGAAGCGTCTCAACGTCGTCTTCGTCAACCCGGGCAAGACCGGCGAGGTCTATTGGGACATGGTTTCGCTGACCATGCAGGCCGCCGGCCGCAAGCTCGGCGCGCATGTCGAGGTGCTGACCAGCGAGCGCAATTACCGCACCATGCAGGAGCTCGGGTTCGGCGTGGTCGCACGCAGCGACAAGCCCGACTTTCTCATTCTCTCGAACGAGGAATCGGCCGCCGTCCCGATCATGGAGGCAGCCGAGGCCGCTGGGATCAGGACGCTGCTGCTCTCGAACACGCTGATCGGTGACGATGCGGCGCGTCTTGGACCGCCGCGTCAAAAGCTCAAGACCTGGCTCGGCGACATCACGACGGATCTTCAGACCGCGGGCGCGCGGATGGCCAATGCCCTGATCGACGCGGCGCGTGCCGAGAAATGGCAGAGCCCGGACGGCAAGATCCACATTCTCGGCATGGGCGGCGACGAGATCACGCCGGCCTCGATCGCCCGCAACGCGGGCCTCAAGCTCGCGGTGGACGCCGCGCCGGACGTCGTGGTGGATCGGATGCTGTTCGCCAACTGGACGTGGTCGGAGGCCGAGCATGTCACCACGAATTATCTGAGCTGGGCCGCGCGCAAAGACATCCGGCCCGCAGGCATATGGGCCGGAAACGATCCGATGGCGCTGGGAGCGCTTCGCGCGGTGATCGCTGGCGGCCTCACGCCCGGGCGGAACATCCAATTGGTCGGCCTCAACTGGTCGGAGGATGCGCTGCGCGAGATCAAGGCGGGCCGCTTGCTTCTGACCGACGGCGGGCATTTCCTGCTCGGCGGCTGGTCGATCGTTCTGTTGCGCGATTACGCCGACGGCTGCGATTTTGCGGACGTATCACCCCGTGTCGAGGTCAAGACGTCCGCGATCACGCGCGACAACCTCGCTGCGGTCGACGACCTCATCACCACGCGCGCCTTCGACCGCATCGATTTCGCGCGTTTCAGGGCCAAGGCAGGGCGCTGCGGCCAGTACGACTTCTCCGTCGATGCGCTGATCTCGTCGCTGACCCCTGTGGAAGGCGCTGCCGACTGATGCGAAACGGCGACGACATGATCGATCCGGATCGCAAGCAGCAGGCGCCGCCGCCGCGCTTGCGCTCGGTCGTCCGCGCGATGATCTGGGCCACCGTCCCCGTTCTGCTGCTGGTTCAATTGCTCGCCTCCGCCGGCGTCGAGGCCTCGAGCTTCTGGTCGCAGATCAGGCAGCTCGACGCGCGCATCGCCCGCCTCGCGGAGAGCCGTGCCGAGCTGATCGCCGAACCGCTCTGGAAGATGCGCTACGATCAGGTCACGAGCGTGCTCAACGAGATCATGCACGACGAGAGCATCGCCGCGGCGGCCGTTTACGACGATACCGGAATCGCGATTGCCCGCGTGGTGGCGCGCCCGGTGGGACAGGCGGTCGCGGAGATCTCGCGTCCGATCAACTACAGCAACGGCAACATGGCGGTCCAGGCCGGCCGCATCGCGATCGTATATTCGCATGCGGCGCTCTACGCGGACACGGGCAGCCGTCTGGTGCTGCTGCTGGTCGTCGGCCTGTTGGCAACGTTTGCGACCCTGATCGCCATGCGGATCTCCGCCAACCTCTTCATCGGCAGGCCGCTGGCGGCGATGATGTCCGCGATCCAGCGCAGCAAGCAGGACGGCCGCGCCTATCCGGCGGAGGTCAAATCCTCGAACGAGTTCGGTCAGCTCGCGCATGCCTTCAACGCCATGCAGCACACGACGTCGGGTGCGCTCGACCGGCTCGGCCACATGGCCGCGCACGATCCGCTCACGGGGCTGCCCAATCGCCGTTCGCTCTCAGAGCACCTCGTGACCCTGAGTCACGATGCCGGCTCACCGGACGCGCTGATCGCACTCTGCTTCATCGATCTCGACGACTTCAAGGGCATCAACGACACCTTTGGCCATGACTCCGGCGACAAGTTCCTGGTGCACATTTCCGAGCGCCTTCGTGGTGCGGTCGAACCGCAAGATTGGGTAGCTCGGCTCGGCGGCGATGAATTCGTCGTCATTCGACCCGAGGTCAGCAACGAGGAGACCGCGCAGAGGTTTTCGCGCCACTTGCTGGATGCGATTTCCGAGCCGATCCGACTTCACGACAAGCAAGTCGTGCCGCGTGCCAGCATCGGCCTTGCCGTGCGCCGTGCCGGAGATCCCGAGCTTTCGCACCTGCCGGCGCTCGCCGACATCGCGCTCTACCATGCCAAGAGCAAGGCGCCCGGCACGGTCGCGGTGCTCGACGAAGCGCTTCAGCGCGACTATCGCCGCCGCCGGGAGCTCGAGCTTGCCATTCCCACAGGCTTCGACGAGAGGCAATTCGAGGTCTGGTATCAAAGCCAAGTCGATCTCGAAAGCCACGACATCGTCGGCCTGGAAGCGCTGATCCGCTGGCGCCATCCGGAACATGGCGTGATCGGTCCGGGTGAATTCTTGCCGCTGATCGAGCCGCAGCGGCAACAATGCGCGGCTGACGCGCTATGTGCTCACCGACGCCTGCCGCGCGCTGCAACATCTGGCTGCGGCCGGCAGGCCGCATATCCGGATTGCGATCAATCTGCCGCCGTCCGAGCTCGCCGACCATTCGTTCGCCGCCGAGCTGCGCGCGACCTGCGCGCGCTTTGACGTGGCGGCATCGTTGCTGGAGCTCGAGATCACCGAGGGATCGCTGATCAACAACATGGCCAGCGCATCCGAGACGCTGCACCGCCTGCGGCGCCTGGGTGCCACCATCGCGCTCGACGATTTCGGCACGGGCTACAGCTCGCTCGCCCATCTCAGGCGGTTTCCGCTGGACAAGGTCAAGATCGACAAGGCCTTCATCAGCGAGATCCCCGATAGTGCGGAAGACAAGGCGATTGTTGGCGTCATCGCGTCGCTCGCCGGCACGCTGGGCCTCACTTTGGTGGCCGAAGGCATCGAGTGCGCCGAGCAGGCCCAAGCCATGCGCGAGATGGGCGTGAGGTTCGGCCAGGGCTTTCTCTATCATCGGCCGCAGCCACTCGAGGCCGTGTTGCTATGGCTCGAGGGACGGCCGGCCCACCAGAGCCGCGTCATCGAGGATAGCCCGTCGATCGCACCCGAATTTGCGGTCTGAGCGCAGCGCGGCTACGGCTGCGCCGCATTCCACAGCATGGAGAGGCCGGCGGCGATCATGATCGCGTCCATCACGACGCGGAACATCTCCGGCTTCAGGCGCAGCACGAAGCGTTTGGCGATGAAGGCGCCCGCCATCAACGACGATCCAGCGATCAGGCCTTTGACGAACACGTCGCCGGTCAGCGCGCCGAACCGTTCGAAGGTCACGGATTTCGCGGCATAGAGCCCGAGCGAAGAAGCCGCTTCGGTCGCGAGGAAGGCGCCCCGGGACAAGCCGTAGAACAGGAACAGCGGGACACTGAGCGGGCCGGTGGAGACGACGATGCCGGTGAGATAACCGATGACGGCCCCGCCGATCGCCAGATGCCAGAGATTGGCCTTGAGATCGTGCCGCGCCAGCCAGTGTCGCACCGGCACCATCGCGATCAGGAAGACCCCGATGGCGAGATCGACGGCGTGAGAGGGCAGGGCCAGCAGCGTCCGCGCGCCGAGCACGGCGGCCGGAATGCCTGTCACCGAATAGGCCGCGCAGGCCCGCCAATCGACCTCGCGCCACCAGGCCAGGATTCGTGAGAAGTTGGCCATGACGGCGGCCACCGCCATGATCGGCACCGCCTCCTTTGGCCCATAGGCATAGACAAGCACCGGCATCAGCATGATCGACGAGCCCGTGCCGACGATGCCGGAAATGGTGCCTGCGATGAGGCCGACGATGAGGACGAAGAGAAAAGCCAAAACGGTCTCCACGAATCGGGAGTTTAGCCGCGGCCAGGGGCGCAGGCGATCTGCGAGGCGAGGGAACCCTGTCTTGCCGAGAGCCCGGCGTTAACCATCACCGACGGTTCCAGTCTGAGCGAATTCGCTTCGAAGTTTCTTAAATCTTACTGGGTACCTCTCTTGGGCATAGTGATCTGGGGGAAGAGTATGGGTAAGCGGGCCAAACGCGGAAAGGCGGAGACCTTCGCGATCCCGATGGCCGCGAGAGTTGCAATTGGCGCTGTGGCCGTTGGCGCGTTGGGCTACGGTTTGCTGTCCCGGCCGGCGAACGTGCAACCGGCACGAAAGCCGCCCGCGCACGAAGCCCAAGCGTCGTCCACTCCGGTTTACGTCTCAACGCCGGTTCGTGCATCACCGTCAGCAGCGGCTCCGGCTCCGCTTCCGGCTCCTGCGCCTCTGGTCGAGCCGCCCAAAGCGGTCGACGTTCCCGGAGCATTGGTTCGGCAGGTGGTCGACTATGCCAGCCGCCAGACCCCGGGCACCGTGATCATCGATACCAAGAACACATTCCTCTATTTCGTTCTGAACGACGCGCAGGCACTGCGCTACGGCATCGGTGTTGGCCGCGAAGGTTTCACATGGTCCGGTGAGCAGACTGTGGCTCGCAAGGCGGAATGGCCGGATTGGCATCCGCCTGCGGAGATGGTCTCGCGTCAGCCCTATCTGCCGCGGTTCATGGCCGGCGGTCCCGGCAACCCGCTTGGCGCTCGGGCGATGTATCTGGGCGAAACGGAATATCGAATTCACGGCACCAACAAGCCCGATACGATCGGGAAGCGGGTCTCGTCGGGCTGTATCCGGCTGACCAATGAGGACGTCGTTGACCTCTATGATCGCGTGAAAGTCGGCGCGAAAGTGATCGTGCTTCCGACAACCCTTGCCCGTCGACCACCCCAGGTAGCGCCGGCCGACGCCGCTTTCCGATTGCCGGACCCGGCATCGCCTTCGAACCGGTTCTCGGCAACTCACGCGCAGATGCCGTCATCCGGACCGAAGATCGCCGAGGCCCAGTAACGCGTCCGGACAAGGGGGCAATGCAAGTCGCCTACGAGGTCATCCGGTAGGCATAAGCATTACGGACTGTAGGGCGGAGGACAGACCACCTCTCCCGGAGGACTTCTCCGGCACGGCTCAGTCACCCTGATTGCGGTATGAGTATAAGCGTAGCTCAAAGCTGCGCCGGTTAGAGCGGCACCAAAGATTGCAATTCGCCATCGCAATTTCATGCCTTCGACTTCCCGAAGCACGGCGCGCTAACGCTATCTGTCGGTCAGACCGGACGCGACGCGGCGCTAGTCAAACCGGCACTGTTGACGCGAAGGAGACGTTTTGAAAATCGGTCCATCGCCATTTTGAAAGACCACACCTACCCGTGCCATTTCGGAAGACGCGCCTTATTGCCTCGCTATCCTGTCGCTCTTCAATTGTGATCAGGAAGGCAAGTTCCCATGAACGGCAAACCAACGATCGTTTTCTGCCACGGCATTTGGGCCGATGGCTCGTGCTTCAGTAAGGTCATCCCTGCATTGCAGGCCGATGGGCATGAGGTGATTGCCGTTCAATATGGTTTGGACTCTTACGAGGAGGATCTGGCGACGGTTAAGCGCACGCTCAATCGTGTGGGCAGCCCCGTCCTCCTCGTCGGTCATTCTTACGGCGGGGCAACGATTACAGGCGCAGGCACCGATGAGCGCGTGGTTGGGCTGGTGTACATTGCAGCGGTGGCTCCGGATGCCGGCGAAACCGTACAGGATCAGCTCGACAAATATCCGTCGGACATTTTCTCTCGCGTCGAGGTGGCGGATGGGCGTGCCTGGATGCTTCCGAGCGGCACCAAGTTCTTCGCAGGTGACCTCTCCGAGGCAGACCAGAAGCTGGTTTGGGCCACCCACTATGCGCCCGTCTACGATCTGTTCCAGCAGCAAAAGCTCAGCGCGGATAAGGTCGCGTGGAGATCGAAGCCAAGCTGGTACGTCCTGGCCACGAAAGACCACACTGTGCATCCCGATCTGCAACGTTGGGTCTCGAAGCGTATGGGAGCGACAGTGACCGAGGTCGCGAGCAGCCACGTGCCAATGCTGTCCCAGCCTGGTGTGGTCATCGACGTCATACGCAAGGCCGCGGCCGCCGTTCAAAAAGGCTGATCGCCGTCACTGCGCTGAATGCGAAGGAGAGGTCGCTCGTGGGCGATCTCTCCTGTTCACTGTCCAGTGGGCGATGACTGCTTCCGGAGACATCCCGCGGGTGTTTTGCCCGGTTCGGAGCATGCGTAACCCATTGATTCCCCAGCGGTCGGCTACTGTGCATGGGGTTGTTTTTCATGTTTTTGTCGAGTTGGCGCGGCAAGTCGGGGTTCGCAGCACACCGGTCAAGGCCGGCTGCGCGCTGCTGACAGCATGTTGGCAGCAGGGTCCGGCTACGACCATCTCCTGACAAAATGGAGAGCGGGTCATGCCGATCGAGGGAAGCTGTCATTGCGGTGAGACGGTGTTCGAGGTGACGGAGGCGCCCTCGAGCGTGACCCGCTGCACCTGCTCGCTCTGCGCCAAGCGCGGCGCGTTGTGGGCCTATTACACGCCGGCGCAGTTTCGGCTGCTGTCGCCCGCGGAGAACGTCGCGACCTATCTCTGGGGCAGCCGCACGGTCAAACACCATTTCTGCGCAAGCTGCGGCTGCGGTACCTATTCGGAGTCGCCCGACTGGTCGACCGGCAAGCCCGATTTCGACAATCCCAAGGTCGGCGTCAACGCGCGCCTGTTTGACGAGTTCGATCTCGAGGCCGTGCCGGTGACCATGATCGACGGCAAGAATCTGTGGTGAGCATGCGCTCTCACGCATGTCTGCTGCTCGTCCGTGCTCTTGAGGCACTCTTGAAAAGCTGATCTGTTTCCGCCCGACAGAAAAGGGGAGGAAGCCAATGATGCGTCTTTTCGCGCGAGTGATGCTCGCGATGTGTCTGGCCGTTGTAGCCGGCTTCAATGCGCAGGCGCAGACCAAACCCAAGGTCAGGACATCAGGACCGGATTTCCCCAAGGCCGCGCTGTTCGTCGGCAACAGCTTCTTCTACTACAACAACGGCATGCCCGGGCATCTCTCCTTCATGGAGCGGGCTGCGTATCCCGAAAACAAGGCGGCCTATCGCAACACCATGGCAACGATCGGCGGCTCCGGCCTCGATTGGCACGATATGGACAATCTGCTGCGGCCGGGCGGCCTCGGCGCCTATTCGTTCGACGAGCAGAACAACGTCGTCTTCAACAAGCCGGGCAGGCAGTACGACGCCGTCGTGATGATGGATTGCAGCCAGTGCCCGATCCATCCGCAATTGAAGGACGCGTTCGCGACCTTCGCGAAGAAGGACAGCGAGATCGTCCGCGCCCACGGCATGCGGCCGGTCCTGTTCATGTCCTGGGCCTACGCCGACAAGCCTGAGATGACGGAAGCGTTGGCGGAGGCCTACACGATCGCAGGCAACGCCAATGATGCGCTGGTGATCCCCGCAGGTCTTGCCTTCGCGCGCGTGCGCAAGCTGCAGCCCGAGCTCAATCTGTATGCGCCGGACAAGCGGCACCCGAGCCCCGCAGGCACGTATCTGGCGACCTGCGTGACGTTCGCCGCGCTGACGGGCCGCTCGCCGGTCGGCAATTCCTACACGATGGGACTGGACGCACCGACGGTGGAGCTGCTGCAAAAAGCAGCGTGGGACACGGTGCAGGAATATTATGGGCGCTGACCTAGCGCAGCACGACCCAAGCCGGTGCGTGATCGCTCGCGCCTTCCTCGCCGCGAACCTTCTTGTCCACGCCGGCTTTTGCCAGGCGTGAGACGAGGGCAGGGCTGAGCAGGAGATGATCGAGCCGCAGGCCCGCTTCGCGCGGCCAGCGGTTTCGCTTGTAATCCCAGAAGGTGTAGATGCGCTTTTCCGGGTGTAGTTCGCGGATCGCGTCGCACCAGCCTTGCGCCACCAGCGACGCAAAAGCCGCACGGCTCTTCGGCTGGATCAAGGCATCCTTGTCCCACGAGCGCGTCGGATAGATGTCGATCTCATCAGGCGCAACGTTGTAGTCGCCGGCGAGCACCACGGGCAGATCCTGCTTGATCAACGTTCTGGCATGGCGCTTGAGCCGCGCGAACCAGTCGAGCTTGTAGTCGAATTTCGGTCCCGGCTGCGGATTGCCGTTCGGCAGGTAGATGCTGGTGACGATGACACCGCGTACCGCGGCCTCGATGTAGCGGGCTTCGTGATCGCCGGGCTTTCCCGGCAAGCGATCGCGGGTGAGAACGGGCTCGGCATTGCGGGCCAGGATGGCGACGCCGTTCCAGGTCTTCTGTCCACACCACACTGCGCCGTAACCGGCCTTTTCGATCGCGGCCGCCGGAAATTCGCCATCACTTGCCTTCAACTCCTGAAGTGCGACGACTTCGGGCTTCGCCGTTCGCATCCATGCCAACAGATTGGGCAGGCGGCGATTGATGTTGTTGATGTTGAAGGTCGCGATCTTCATGTAGAGCTATCGGCTCCTGCCTTCCGTTACCGGAGAAACAATGTCCAAGTTGAGCTTTGCCGTTATCGCCGTCGCCGTTGCGTTCTCCGGGGGCGTCTCGGCACAATCATCCGATCCGCGCGGCGCGTGCAAGGCGGACTATGACAAATTCTGCGCCGGCATTGCGCCGGGCGGCGGCATCGTCGCCTGCCTCAACGCCAAGCGCGACAAGCTCAGCGCAACCTGCAAGACGGCGCTGGACAGCAGGAAAAAGAAGTAAGCGGCGCGCTGCTCAGCCCGGCAGCGGCGGCGGGCTAGCGGGCTGCTCGACCGGCGGCGGAGCGGCCGTCTGCTGCTCGACCGCTTGCGCTGGAGCCGGCTTGGCCAGCGGCTCCACCACGTTCCCGCCCTTGTAGATGCGGGCGTAGCGGCGGCCGAGGCTGGTCAGCACCTCGTAGCCGATCGTTCCGAAATGATGCGCGAGCTCGTCGACGGTAATGCCCTCGCCGAGCAGCGTCACCATGTGGCCGCGCCGCGCCGCGTTCGGCGGCAGATCGGTGATGTCGATCGCGATCAGATCCATCGAGACGCGGCCGGCGACCGGACAGCGCTTGCCGGCGACGATGACCTCGGCGCCGCGGGTGCCGTCGTTGGAGCTTGCGGCGCGGAAATAGCCGTCGGCATAGCCGACCGCGATGATCGCGAGTTTCGTCGGCCGCCGTGCGGTCCAGGTGCCGCCATAGCCGACGCTCTCGCCGCGCTCGATATTGCGGATCTGCACGATGCGGGCCTTGAGATCGACCACCGGCTGCATCGGATTGTCGGCCTCCGGCGTCGGGTTGACGCCGTAGAGCGCGGCGCCCGGCCGCACCATGTCGAACTGGAAGGGCGCGCCGAGGAAGACGCCGGACGAATTGGCGAGCGCCGCCGGCACGCCGGAGAATTCGCTGGCGATGCCGCGGAAGGCCGCGAGTTGCTTGGCGTTCACCGGGCTGTTGAGCTGCTCGGCCGAAACCAGATGGCTCATCACCAGCGTGATGCCGTGATCGCCGGCGTTGATGCGGGGGATGATGGCCTGTGCTTCCGCAAGCGTCAGGCCGAGCCGATTCATGCCCGTGTCGATGTGGATGGCGGCGCCACCGGTCCAGCCGGTCCGGCGGCAGAACACGTCCCATTCGGCGAGCTCGTTGAGATCGCCGATCACGGGGCGGCAGTTGATCTGGGCGTAGTGCTCGCCGGTGTTCTGGAAATAGCCGCCGAGCACGTAAATCGCAGGCTCCGGCACCGCCGCGCGCACCTTGCGCGCTTCCTCGATGGTGGCGACGAAGAAGGTCTTGCAGCCGGCCTTGTTCAGGGCACGCGCGACCTGCTCGGCGCCGCAGCCATAGGCGTCCGCCTTGATCACCGCCGAGCATTCGGCAGGCACCGCCGTCTTCTCGAGCTTGCGCCAATTGGCGATGATGGCGTCGAGATCGACGGTCAGCACGCCACCGAAGGTCGCGAGCGCGGCAGCCTGATTGGCCTCCGCGGAGAGAAGGCCGGATTGCGGGATGATTTTCGAGTCGGACGCCATTGTCATGGCGCCGTTTTACGCAAGAGGCCGGTCGGGTTCAACCCAGGGAACTCAATAGTCGTTGCCGCTGCGGTCCGGCACCTGGCTGTCCGGCGCGAGGTCGCCGAACCGTGTGATCGATGCTTCGAAGGCCAGATCGACGGTGCCGGTCGGTCCGTGGCGCTGCTTGCCGATGATGACTTCGGCCTTGCCATGCGCAAGATCCATGTCCAAGCGCCATTTTTCGTGCTCGGGTGTGCCCGGGCGCGGCTCCTTGTTTCCGAGGTAATATTCCTCGCGGTAGACGAACAGCACGACGTCGGCGTCCTGCTCGATCGAGCCCGATTCGCGCAAATCCGAGAGCTGCGGCCGCTTGTCGTCACGCGACTCGACCTGGCGCGAGAGCTGCGAGAGCGCAATCACGGGCACGCTGAGTTCCTTGGCGAGCGCTTTCAGGCTTGTCGTGATCTCGGTGATTTCCTGCACGCGGTTTTCGCTGCGCTTGCCCGAACCCGACAAGAGCTGGATGTAGTCGATGACGATGAGGTCGAGGCCCTTCTGCCGCTTCAGCCGGCGGGCGCGCGCCATCAGCTGCGCAATGGAGAGACCGCCGGTCTCGTCGACATAGAAGGGCAACGACTGCAGCTCGATCGAGACCTCGCGGATCTTCTCGAAATCGGCCTCCGAGATGCCGCCGCGGCGGATCGAGGAGGAGGGGATGCCGGTGCGCTCGGCCACGATACGCGTGGCGAGCTGGTCGGCCGACATTTCGCAGGAGAAGAAGCCGATGACGCCGCCATGGGCGGCCTTCATGGTGCCGTCGGCCTGGAGTTCGCCGACATAGGCCCGGGCGACGTTGTAGGCGATGTTGGTTGCAAGCGACGTCTTGCCCATGCCGGGGCGGCCGGCGACGATGATGAGGTCGGAGTGCTGCAACCCACCCATCTTGGTGTCGAGGTCGCGCAGGCCGGTCGAGATGCCCGACAGCTTTCCGTCGCGCTGGAACGCTTTCGCGGCCAGATCGACCGCAAGCGTCAGCGCCTGCGAGAATTTCTGGAAGCCGCCGTCGTAGCGGCCGGATTCGGCGAGTTCGTAGAGACGGCGCTCGGCGTCCTCGATCTGCGCCCGCGGCGCGAAGTCGACCGGGGCGTCATAGGCGACATTGACCATGTCCTCGCCGATGCCGATCAGGTCGCGTCGCAATGCCAGATCGTAGATGGTGCGCCCATAATCCTGCGCATTGATGATCGTGGTCGCTTCGGCGGCGAGGCGCGCCAGATATTGCCCGATGGTCATGCCGCCGATGTCGGTGTCGGCGGGCAGGAAGGTCTTGAGCGTGACGGGCGTCGCGATCTTGCCCATCCGGATCAGGCTCGAGGCGGTCTCGAAGATGGTCTGGTGCAACGGCTCGAAATAGTGCTTCGGCTCCAGGAAGTCGGAGACGCGGTAAAACGCGTCGTTGTTGACCAGGATCGCGCCCAGCAGGCTCTGTTCCGCCTCGATATTATGCGGCGCGCTACGATAGGCGGGGGTTCCGGCTTCGGGCGCGAGTTTGAGAACGTTCGAATCAGTCAGGGCCATGGTCGAGCGATAGCAATTTTCTGGGGCGGATGCGGGGCCGGGATAAAGCGCCGCCTCAGACCAAAGCGGAAGCAAAAGCTCGCCGCTATCAACCGATCATTAAAATGGTGGATGATTGGCCGCCGCAGCCCGCGCCGCGCTTGACGGATTTTCCTGGAACCATGCCGGGACCTGAAAGCCGTCGCTACCGCGCCACGGAAAACGCTCGTTGAAGTGAACCTAATGGGTTGGCGGGCAGACGTATCGAGACGCGCGCGAAATGACGCACGCTGGGCGCTTTCGGCTCGGTTCAGACCAGCAGGAGGTAAACCAGTGCAACCAGAGCCGCCCCGACGCCGGTAGCGATCAGGGCATAATCGGTGCGGAGGTCGTCCTGCACGTCGAATGAGGTTTGGGTCTCTTTGCTCATGGCGACGGTCTAAGCCAGGGCCGACGAGACTTATGTGAAGCAGATCACATCTCCCCGGATTCTTTCGGGGGTACAGCCGGAACAGGCAAGCGGGCGGGGGGTTGTCTCCCGGTCTGCCACCAGGGAACGAGGCAAGCGATGCGGCCAGAACGGCAGCCCCGGAATTGGCGAAGCGAAGCAGGCAGCCGACTTTGGCTGTCGGGGCTGATCGCGGCCATGGAGCATGCTGAGCGGCCTGAAGTGCGTCGGGAACCGGTCGCCCCCGAAATCCTGAAGGCACTGCGGATGCAATTGGCCTTAACGGCCTCTTTCCGATCCGCTCCGATTTCGACCCTGCGCCACTAGGACTTATTCACCAGCCAGCTTCAGCCTCGGCTTGGCGCCGGCCTCGACGGCCCGCAGCCGGGCTTCTTCACGCGCGATGTAGTTGCGCGTCATAGGCACGACGCCCTGACGCCGGGTGAGTTGAATCTGGAAGTTCATCATATCCTGCTTGCGGAACGTCATCTCGCTGGCTGCCAGGTAAAATTCCCACATCAGCGCGAAGCGCTCGTCATACAGCTGCACGGCTTCTTCGCGCCGCGCCATGAAGCGCTCGCGCCATGCCTTCAGCGTTTCGGCGTAATGCAGGCGCAGTATCTCGATGTCGCAGATCAGCAGGCCGGCCCGCTCCATCGCCGGCAGCACCTCCGAGAGAGCAGGGATGTAGCCGCCGGGAAATATGTATTTGGCGATCCACGGATTGGTGGAGTCCGGGCCCTGCGAACGGCCGATCGAGTGCAACAACATGACGCCGTCCTTGTCCAGCAGCTCGGCGCAGCGCTGGAAGTAGGTGTCGTAGAAGCGCGCGCCGACATGCTCCAACATGCCGACTGAGACGATGCGGTCGAACGGGCCGGCGATGTCGCGATAGTCCTGAAGCAGGAATTTGGCCGATCTGGTCAGGCCCTTTTCGGCTGCGCGCGCATTGCCGATCTGCAACTGCTCCGTCGATAACGTGACGCCAGTGACGTCAGCACCTGCGATCTCGGCGAGATAGAGCCCAAGTCCGCCCCAGCCAGAGCCGATGTCGAGGACGCGCTGGCCGCCCTTGACGAGCAGCTTTGCGGCGACGTGCCGTTTCTTGGCGAGCTGCGCATCGTCGAGCGTGCTCTCGGGCGTCTCGAAATAGGCGCAGCTGTATTGCTTGTCGGCGTCGAGAAAGAGCGAATAGAGCCTTGCATCGAGATCGTAATGGTGTGCGACGTTGCTGCGGGAGCGCGGGCGCGGATTGAACTGCTTCAGGTGCCGCACCAGATAGCGCAGGTGCCACCAGGGTTTTGCCCAGTGCGGCAATAGGTCGGGTTGATCGAGCAGGATCGCGAGGGCATCAGCTATGGTGCCGTGCTCGACGACGAACTCGCCGTCCATGTAGGCCTCGCCAAGCCCGAGCTCGGGATTGACGAGGATCCTTCGTTCTGCGTCCGCGGTGACGAAGCGGACTGCGACCGGTTCGCCCGAGCCGTCGCCGACGGTGAACTTCGCGCCCTTCGCCGTGGTCACCGTCATCGACCCGCGGCGGATGAATTGAGACAGGAATTGACGCAGCAATCGATCCATCGGCACCCATCCTCTCGAGCGGACCCGAAGAGATGCGACTACCCGGCCTTTCACACCCTACGCCCGGGCATCTCGGCGGTTCCTATGCGTTGCATCTAGATCTAGGGAGGTGTCCCGGGCCCGCTATTGCGCTGCGCTCAAAGCGGATATTCCCAAACCGCTTAATCACATCCTTGCGCGCGGAGGCTGCTTCCATTCGCGGCTCAATCGGATAAAAGGTGACCCGCCGCGGCGCCGCCTGCCGGCTGCACCTCTCGGAATTCAATGGAGATGATGGGAATGTCGAGCCGAGCGCTCAGCCTCGCGACGATCTTGCTTCTGATCGGCTTCGGCGCGACCAATACCGTTCTCGCGCAGGCGACGAACCTCGAGGCCGGCAAGGCCCCATCCCAGCTTTTCGCGCAGACCTGCAATGCATGTCACAAGAGCCCGCGCGGCCTGTTGAAAACGGTGGCGCCGGGTTCGCTGCCGGGCTTCCTGCGCCAGCATTACACGACCAGCTCCGACATGGCCGGCGTGCTCGCCTCCTACCTCGTCTCCAACGGAGCCACCGACACCCGCTACCAGGCCAAGGACGGCAAGGACAAGAAGGACGGCGCCAAGGACAAGGACAAGGAAGCCAATACCAATCCCGCGCAGTCCCCCGAACGTCAGGGCCGCCGGCAACGTTCCCAGGAGTCCGCCAAGCCGGAAGGCGAGGGTGCCGCTCCCGCGGTCGAGGGCGCGCGTCAGAAACGCGCCGCGCGGCCGGCCGAAGAAGGAACGAAGGAAGGCGCGAAGCCCGAGGACCAGGCTGCCCCCGAAGGGCGCAAGGCCAAGCGTCTCGGCAAGCGTGGCAAGCCGGGAAGTGATGAGGCACCGAAGGTCGATGCCGCGGCGCCCACGGCAGACGACAAGAAGAGCGAGCCGAAGGTCGAGTCCAAGCCCGAGACAAAGCCTGAGACTGCAAAGGGGGATTCCGGCGAGGCTAAATCCGAAGGCAGCAAATCTGAAGGCAGCAAGCCGTCCGAGAAGCCCGCCGAGGCCAAGCCGGAAAGTGCCAAGGTTGAGCCGCGCGGCAGCGAGGCTCCGGCGTTGCGGCCCGATCCAGTGCCGCAGGTGACGCCGGCGGCACCATCCGCCGCGAAGCCCGCCGAGCCAGCTGCGCCCAAGGCGGCGGAAGACGCCGCCCCCAAGCCCGCCGCAAGGGCCGAACCGCCAGCGAAGTCGCAGGAGCCCGCGCCGCCCGCAACCGCTGCGGCCCCACCGCCGCCAGCCGAATCGTCCGGTCCGCCGACGCCGCCGATTTCGCGATAAACGACCATATATTTCGACATGCGAAGGCCGCGCGCTCGCGCGGCCTTCGTCGTCTTGACCGCAACACGATCGATCGCAGCCGCGATCTCGCGCGGCCAGCCGGCGTTGACGGCCGAATACAAGCTCAATCTGTTGTCGCCCGCGGCTGGCAAGAAGCTGATCGGCCGGGCGAGGGTGATCAAGCCGGGGCGTCAGGTCTCCGTGGTCGCAGCCGACGCTTTCTGCGTCACCGACGGCATCGAGAAGCAACCGGCAACCGCGCTCGCGTCGATCGCGATGCTGAGCGAGGACGTTGCCGCCAAAACGAAAAGCCCGGCCGCCTGAGGCGACCGGGCTTCGAAAGCCTTGCGCGAATGCGAGGCTTACTTCTCGGTCTCTTCCGCAGCCGGCGCCGGCTCGGCGTCGTCCTGCTGGGCTTCCGGGTCGAAGAACTCGCCGGCAGCTGCGATCGCTTCGGCCGCAGCATCCCGGTCTTCGTTCCGGCTCGAGATGTCCTCGCCGCGGTTGATGCGCTCGGCCTCGTCCTGGCTGCGCGCCACGGTGACACTGATCTCGATCTCGACCTCGGGGTGGATGGCGACCGTGATGGTGTGCTTGCCGATGGTCTTGATCGGCGCGTCGAGCTGAACCTGCGGGCGGGACAGTGAAACACCGTCGGCTTCGAACGCCACGACGATGTCGCGCACGTTGACCGAGCCGAACAGCTGGCCGGCTTCCGAAGCCTGGCGGATCACGATGATGTTCTTGCCCTGGATCTTCTCGGCGATCTTGGACGCCTCGCCCTTGGACTCAAGGTTGCGAGCCTCGAGCTCGGCCTTCATGCCGTCGTACTTGGCACGGTTGTCGGCGGTGGCGCGCAGCGCCTTGCCGCGCTTGAGCAGGAAATTGCGGGCATAGCCGTCGCGAACCTTCACGACTTCGCCCATGTGACCGAGCTTGTTGACGCGTTCCAGCAAAATGACTTCCATATTCGTTCTCCTTTGATGTGTTGAGTGAGTTGGAATTTCGAACTTGAACTTTCGGATTTGAACTCAAGAGGTCGGCAGCGGCGGTGGCTGGCGCGTACGAAGGAAGCGTTCGCGGAGGCCGAACACGGCATCCGCGAGGCCGAGGATCACCATCGCCATGACGGGCCATCCGAACACGACCACGACGGCGTAGGTAGAGCCGAGCCAGAAGGTGCGGCTCTTCAGCGCCAGCGTCAGCGTGTGCAGCACGGCAAAGCCGGTCAGCGCATATCCCATCATCAGCGCCGCCGCCGCGATCTGCGCCACGATCGCAAGCAGTCCGCCGGTGAAGCAGAAGGCGAGCGCGATGCAGAGCGCCACGAGCGTCATCGGCGGCAGCTCCGCCGTCATCAGGTCCGGCCAGGGGCGTCGCAGCCGGCCCGACGTCGCCGTCACCTTGGTGCTGAGCCAGAGGTTGAGGGTCAGCGTCATCATCGCGACGATGGTGGCGGCGGCCGGCACGATCCGCACCAGTGCGTCGACGAATTGGTCGGTCTCGCCGGAGGTCTGCGGGTCGGCGGCGCGGAGGAGGCGCATCAGGCCACGGCGCAGCGTGCCGGTGATGGTCTCGGCGTCGGTGCCGAGCGTGAGCAGGGCGGCGAGCGTGGTCAGTGTGGCGAAGCCCGCGATCCACAGCAGGATGCGGCCGACCGGATACCACTCGAGCACTGGCTCAGTGGGCGGCTCGGCGGCGGGCTTCGGCGCGGCGGGTCCGACCTGCCGGCTGAGCAGGACGAGATGGCCGAGCCACCAGGCCGGCAATGCGACGGTGACGGCGAAGGCAATGCAGTAGGGCAGGCCGAACAGCGCGCCGAGGCCAACCGCGGCGGCGATGCCGCCGAGGCTCGCGCAAAGCGGTCCCCAGCCGATCGAAGCGACCATCAGCGGCAGCGGTGCGAGATAGAACAGGACGAGCGAGATAAGCGCGCCCGAAGCGATCGAGGCGAACATCAGGGCCGACGCAGCGCCGGCGATCAGGGCTATCAGTCCAAAGGCCATCATCAGCTGTCCCGCTCCCTTCGAGCGGTTAGAGGCATCTCGCCCCAACCATCGGCGACCGGACGACCCGGAAGCCTTATGAGAAACTAGGTAGCTCGGCCGGCGGCGATGTCGCCGCCGGCCGAATTCGTCTTAGCGAATGACGTAGGGCAGCAGGCCCAAGAACCGCGCGCGCTTGATGGCGCGGGCAAGCTCACGCTGCTTCTTCGCGGACACCGCGGTGATGCGGCTCGGCACGATCTTGCCGCGCTCGGAGACGTAACGCATCAGCAGCTTGGAGTCCTTGTAGTCGATCTTCGGAGCATTCGCGCCCGTGAACGGGCAGCTCTTGCGGCGACGGAAAAACGGGCGGCGTGCACCAGCTTCAGCCATTGTTCTTACTCCCCATCCGTCGTGGTGGTGGTGGTCGTGGTGGTTTCAGCGTCTTCGCGCGGACGGCGCGGACCGCGGTCACCGCGGAAGCCGCCACCTTCACGATCGCCACCACGGAAACCACCCTCGCGGTCGCCACGGAAGCCACCGCCTTCGCGATCGCCACGGAATCCGCCGCCACGGTCGTCACGCTCGCGGTCACGGTCGGCCTTGCGCATCATCGCGGACGGGCCTTCCTCGAGCTCCTCGACGCGGACGCTGAGATAGCGGATCACGTCTTCGCTGATGCGCTCCTGGCGCTCGATCTCGGCGATCGCCGCGGACGGTGCGTCGATGTTGAGCAGCACGAAATGCGCCTTGCGGTTCTTGTTCATGCGGTAGGTGAGGGAGCGTACGCCCCAATTCTCGGTCTTGGTGACCTTGCCGCCGAGACCTTCGACGATGCCGGTCATCTGCGCAGTCAGCTCTTCGACCTGCTGCGTGCTCGCGTCTTGGCGCGCGAGAAAAACATGCTCATAGAGAGCCATGGAAGTCCTTTCCTCATGTTGGCGCATCGCCCGGCGTCAAGCCCTTAAGAGGCCTTCGGAAAGGACTCTGGGATTAAGCTCAGAAGGCGGAAACACGGGACGACGGGCCGACTGGCCCTGCCACACCAAAATCACGAATGATTTGCTGAGACCGTCCGTTCAGCTCCCGGCCGGGGTCTGCGGATGGGCGCGTTATACGGATTTCGGCTGACTTGGCAAGGTCTCTGGCAAGGTTGCAGGCGGCGTTTTGGCGCGGATGGTCTATGCGGGCGGCTGGATCCACCGCGGACCACCATACCGGCTTGATTTGTTTGTTTGTATATCATACAAACAGATCTGACGGGAGCGAACCCCAATGGCAGAAAAGTCGGCCCAGGAGCCGCTCGAGGCGGCAGGCGACCCCAAACACGCCACCCGCGCCACGCGGTCGGCCGGCCGCAAAATGCGCTCGCTGCTGCTGGATGCCGCGAGCCCGCTGTTTCGGGAGCGGGGGCTGTCGGGCACGGCGATCACCGACATCGCAGCCGCTGCGAACGCGTTCCCGAGCCAGATCACCTATTACTTCCGCACCAAGGAGGCGCTGTTCGTCGAATGCGCCTGCCGCGAGTTGCTGTACCTGGCGCGAGCGACCGAGCAGGCGGCGCTGAAGGCGCGCACGCCGCGGGACTATACCCACGCGCTGGCCGAGACCGTCACGGCGAGCGATTCGGTGACCTTCTTCGCCGAGGCGCTGACGCTGACGCGGCGGCGCCAGGATCTCGCGCCGCTGGTCGAGCGCACCATCGAGCGCCTGCACAGTGAGGGTGCGCGAGCCTATGCGAGCCAGGTCGCGCGGCACGGCTGGCGCTCCCTGCGCGCGCCCGATGAGAGTTCGCGGCGGTTCTGGGCCGTCGCCATCGGCGTCATCCTCGAGGGCTACGCGATGGGCCGTTCGCCCGAGGCGCTGTGCGCCGAGATGCTGCGCGTACTGGGTGAACAGGCGAAATTCAATAGTGACACGACGCGCCTGCGCCTTGTCGACGCGCGCGACGCATCGAGCAATTCGAATGAGGAGAGTTAGGCCATGACTGCGCTTCGCATGCGTGCCCGCGATTTCCTGACCGACGACCAACTTGCCGACGTGCGCCAGCGCGTGACCTGGAAAGGCGTCGCGCTGATCGCGCACGCCTGGGCGCTCATCATCGCGGCAATCGCCTTGGTCGCGTGGTGGCCCAATCCGATCACTTATCTCTTCGCCGTCGCCATCATCGGCTCGCGCCAGCTCGGGCTCGCGATCCTCATGCATGACGGCGCGCATGGCTGCCTGTCCGCCGACGAGAAAACCAATCTGACCATGAGCCAGTGGTTCTGCGCCTATCCTCTGTTTGCGGAGACGCGCAGCTATCGGCGCTATCACCTTCAGCATCATGCGCGCACGCAGCAGGAGGACGATCCCGATCTCGTGCTGTCGGCGCCATTTCCGATCACGAAGCTGAGCTATCGCCGCAAGTTCATTCGCGACATGACCGGGCAGACCGGCTACCAGCAGCGCAAGGCGCAGTTGCTCAATGCGCTGGGGCCGAAGGACTGGCCGTTGCGACAGCGCGCGGCGCATTTTTGGGAGCAGCTCGGCCCGGAATGTCTGGTCAATGGCGCGATGTTCGCAGCGCTCACGGCGGCCGGCGTGTGGTGGGCCTATCCGCTGCTATGGCTGGTGCCGCTCCTGACCTGGATGATGGTGATCACCCGTATCCGCAACATCGCCGAGCACGCAGTCGTGCCCGACAGCAGCGATCCCTTGCGCAATACCCGCACCACCTACGCCAATTTCTTCGAGCGTCTGTTCATCGCGCCGTATTACGTGAACTACCACCTCGAACATCATCTCTTGTTCTATGTGCCCTGCTATAATCTGCCGAAGGTGCATCGCCTGCTGAGCCAGAGCCGGCATGCGGGCCGCATGGAGGTGCAGCCGAGTTACGCGGCCGTGCTGCGGCTTGCGACCGCGAAGCCGAACCGCGATGACCGCCCGGGGCAACTGGTCAACAGCGCGCGCCGCGCGCAAGCGGGGTCCGAGGTCGACGCCAACCAGACGGCCGGCGGATTTTAGGGAGCCGTCTCATCAGTTGAAGGCTGAACGAAGTTCCTATCTTGGCTTGACATTCCAGCCCCGGACAGTGTCTACGGCCCCCTTTGGAGCATGATCCGGAACCATGGCCTACGGCCGTGCGTAATCGGCTGCCGGTTCTCGCAGAGATCACGCCCGACAAGCAGGGAGCGCCGATGACGGCTGCATTCACATTTCCGGGGCAGGGTTCCCAAGCGGTCGGCATGGGCAAGGCGCTGGCGGATGCCTTTCCGGTGGCGCGCGCCGTGTTCGACGAGGTCGATACCGCGCTGGGGGAGAAGCTGACGGCGACCATCTGGGATGGTCCGGCCGAAACCCTCCAGCTCACTCAAAACGCCCAGCCGGCCCTGATGGCGGTGTCTGTCGCCACCCTGCGCGTGCTGGAGGCCGAAGCCGGGTTTTCCGTGGAGCGGGATGCGGCCTTCGTCGCCGGCCACTCGCTCGGTGAATATTCGGCGCTGGCCGCGGCCGGCAGCCTGACGATTTCCGACACCGCGCGGCTGCTTCGCATCCGCGGTCTCGCAATGCAAAAAGCCGTGCCGGTCGGCGTCGGTGCGATGGCCGCTCTGCTCGGCCTCGACTACGAGGCAGCCGTGGCGGTGGCGGACGAGGCCGCGCAGGGGCAGGTCTGCCAGGCAGCCAATGACAATGGCGGCGGGCAAGTGGTCGTCTCCGGCGACAAGGCCGCGGTCGATCGCGCCGTCGAGATCGCCAAAACCAAGGGCGCCAAGCGCGCAATGTTGCTGCCGGTGTCCGCACCGTTCCATTGCAAGCTGATGCAGCCGGCTGCCGACGCGATGGCGGAGGCGCTGGCCAAGGTCACGATCAAGGCGCCGGCGGCCCCGCTGGTGTCGAACGTGCTGGCGAGCGCGATCACCGATCCCGACGAGATCCGCCGCCGCTTGGTCGAGCAGGTCACGGGCACCGTGCGCTGGCGCGAGTCGGTGGCCTATATGGCGGGGCAGGGCGTCACCCGTTTCTTCGAGATCGGTGCCGGCAAGGTGCTGACCGGTCTCGTCAAGCGTATTGCGGACGGTGCCGTTGGCGTCGCGGTCGGTGGTCCCAACGACATTGCTGCCGCCAAGGATGCATTGGCCGCTGCGAAGCAGGCCTGAGGCGGGATGATTCGTCGTCGCGCTTGAGTTCTTTAGTTGACGCACGATCCTTTCGGAAAACCGCTGCGCATTTTTCCGGATCGTGCTTTGGAGGAGTTATCGATGTTCGATCTGACTGGCAAAAAGGCGCTCGTCACCGGCGCAACCGGCGGCATCGGCGGCGCGATCGCACAGGCGCTGCACGCGCAGGGCGCCACCGTCGCGATATCGGGGACGCGCAAGGAAGTGCTGGATGAGCTTGCCGGCAAGCTCGGCGAGCGCACCCATGTGCTGCCCTGCAATCTCTCCAAGGCCGACGAGGTCGAGGCGCTGGTGCCCGCTGCGGAGGCGGCGATGGGACAGGTCGACATCCTCGTCGCCAATGCCGGCATCACGCGCGACAATCTCTTCGTGCAGCTCCGTGACGAGGACTGGGAGGAGGTCATCAACATCAATTTGACTTCGACCTTCCGGCTTGCCCGAGCGGCCACCAAATTGATGATGCGCAAGCGCTTCGGCCGCATCATCGCCATCACCTCGGTGGTCGGCGTCACCGGCAACCCGGGGCAGGGCAATTATACCGCGTCGAAGGCGGGCCTGATCGGCATGATCAAGACGTTGGGTGCCGAATACGCCAAGCGCGGGGTCACCGCGAATTGTATCGCTCCCGGCTTCATCAAGACGCCGATGACCGATGCGCTCAACGACAAGCAGCGCGAAACGATTCTGACCAAGGTTCCGGCCAATCGCCTGGGCACGCCCGAGGACATCGCGGCGGCCGCCGTCTACCTGAGTTCGAACGAAGCGGCCTATGTCACCGGCCAAACCATCCACGTCAACGGCGGCATGGCCATGATCTGACGCTCCATGCCGCACCGCCCCCTGGCGGCGCGGAATGCGGCAAACGGCCGTTTCCGGAGCGAAATGAGGCTTGTAGTCAACGCAATTGAAGTATGATAACCGGACCTTCAACGGATGGGCAAAGAACGCCATTGCAGGTTTTTGAAACCCTGTATATTGGCGATGCGGAGCCTTGGCCGTCATTCGCCGGGCCTGCATCGGTTAGGATGGGGCCAAATCAAAGTTCGTAAGCGAAGGCAGTCAACGACCACGACGGCTCGTATCGTCCCGGGGGGTCGGGTCTACAGGGAACAACACGAGGTTATGCAATGAGTGAGATTGGCGAGCGGGTTAAGAAGATCGTGGTCGAACACCTTGGTGTTGAACCCGAGAAGGTTGTCGATGCTGCGAGCTTCATCGACGACCTCGGCGCCGACAGTCTGGACACCGTCGAGCTGGTGATGGCGTTCGAAGAGGAATTCGGTTGCGAGATCCCGGACGATGCCGCGGAAACGATTCTCACCGTCGGCGACGCCACCAAGTTTCTCGAGAAGAACGCGAAGAGCTAAGGCTCTTCATTTTCGCGGGGACAACATTGAAACCGGACGGACCGCCCAACAGCGGTCAGCCGGTTTCTTGTTATTGGCCGTGAATGTTTCGATGCGGAGTTTTCGGATATGAGGCGGGTTGTCGTCACGGGTCTTGGCATGGTTTCGCCACTCGGCTGCGGTGTCGAGCCGACCTGGAAACGCATCCTCGACGGCCAAAGCGGCGCACGCAAAATCGAGAGCTTCGATGTCTCCGATCTTCAGACCAAGATCGGCTGCACGGTCGTGCGCGGCGACGGTACCAACGACACTTTCAACCCCGATATCTGGATGGAGCCGAAGGACCAGCGCAAGGTCGACGACTTCATCATCTTCGGCATGGCCGCAGCCGGCCAGGCGCTCGACGATGCCAACTGGCATCCCGAGACCGAAGAGGACAAATGCGCCACCGGCACCATGATTGGGTCCGGCATCGGCGGCCTCAACGGCATTGCAGAAACTGCGATCCTGCTGAAGGAACGCGGGCCGCGCCGGGTCTCGCCGTTCTTCATTCCGGGCCGGCTGATCAATCTCGCCTCCGGCTATGTCTCGATCAAGCATGGGCTGAAGGGGCCGAACCATTCGGTGGTCACGGCCTGCTCGACCGGCGCTCACGCGGTCGGCGATGCCGCCCGCCTGATCGCGCTCGGCGATGCCGACGTCATGGTTGCCGGCGGCGCGGAATCGCCGATCGGCCGCATCGGCATTGCCGGCTTCAACGCCGCACGTGCGCTCTCGACAGCCTTCAACGAAACGCCCGAGAAGGCCTCCCGCCCCTACGACAAGGACCGCGACGGCTTCGTGATGGGCGAGGGCGCCGGCGTTCTGGTCCTGGAAGAGCTCGAACACGCCAAACGCCGCGGCGCCAAGATCTATGCCGAAGTGATGGGCTACGGTCTCTCGGGCGATGCCTATCACATCACCTCGCCGTCACCCGACGGCGACGGCGGCTTCCGAAGCATGGCGGCGGCGCTCAAGCGAGCCGGCCTTACCGCGTCCGATCTCGACTACATCAACGCGCACGGCACCTCGACACCGCTCGGTGACGAGATCGAGCTTGGTGCGGTCGAACGTCTGCTCGGCAATGCCGCTTCCAAGGTCGCGATGTCCTCGACCAAATCGTCGACCGGTCATCTCCTGGGTGCGGCCGGTGCGATCGAAGCGATCTTCGCCATTCTCGCGATTCGCGATAATGTCGTGCCGCCGACCATCAACCTGGACAACCCGTCGGTCGAGACTGCGATCGATCTCGTGCCGCATCAGGCGAAGAAGCGCGAGGTCAATGTCGCGTTGTCGAATTCTTTTGGTTTTGGCGGTACCAACGCGTCGGTCATCTTCCGGCGTCTGGTCCATTAGTTTGTTGTTGCGACGAATCCACCGTTTTGCCGTATTCGGCGATAGTCATGGAAGCGGGCGCGTGCATTTGGCTCGGCAAGCGATTGTCAGGTCGCGATTGAACCGGCAGGATTCAGGTTGCTTCGATGAGTGAAAGGCCGCCCATTTCGCCCCGGAGTCCGCGGGCAGCGCTCGAGCCCGAGCAGGTCCCGCCGCCGCCGAAGCGATCGGACCGCGCGCGTAATCCCTTCGTGATCGTCGGCAACGCCATCATCACCCTGCTGCTGATTGCGATGATCGGTGCGGGCGGCGTGTACTATTACGGCCGACAGGTGCTCGAGGCGCCGGGACCGCTGAAGGAAGACAAGATCGTCAACATCCCGCAGCGGGCCGGCAAGCGCGACATCGCCGAGACGTTGAACCGGGAAGGCGTGACCGACGTCAATCCGTGGGCGTTCATTGCCAGCGTCGCTGCGTTGAAGGCGAGCTCGGACCTCAAGCCCGGTGAATACTCGTTCCAGAAGAACGCGTCCTTGCGCGACGTCATTGCCACCATCGTCGAGGGCAAGGTGGTGCAGCATGCCGTGACGATCCCGGAGGGCCTGACCTCCGAGCAGATCGTGGCGCGCCTGTCCGACAACGACATCTTCACCGGCAGCGTGCGTGAGCTGCCGCGCGAAGGCACGCTGCTGCCCGAGACCTACAAGTTCCCGCGCGGCACCCCGCGCGATCAGGTGATCCAGCGCATGCAGCAGGCGCACAAGCGAGTGCTGACCGAGATCTGGGAGCGCCGCAATCAGGACATTCCGGTCAAGAGTCCGGAGCAATTGGTGACGCTGGCCTCGATCGTCGAGAAAGAGACCGGCAAGCCGGACGAGCGCAGCCGCGTCGCCGCGGTGTTCGTCAATCGCCTGAAGCAGAGGATCAAGCTGCAGTCCGATCCCACGATCATCTATGGTCTCGTCGGCGGCAAGGGCACGCTCGGCCGACCGATCAAGCGCAGCGAGATCACGCAGCCCTCGCCCTACAACACCTATGTCATCGAGGGTCTGCCGCCGGGCCCGATCTCAAACCCCGGCCGCGCTTCGCTCGAGGCTGCCGCCAACCCGGCCCGCACCCGTGACCTCTATTTCGTCGCGGACGGCACCGGCGGGCATTCCTTCACCGAGACCTACGACGCGCACCAGAAGAACGTCGCCAAGCTGCGCGCGATGGAAAAGCAGATCCAGAACGACACGGTCGAGCCGGCTGAGGACGCGCCGGCCGCCGCCGCGCCCGGTGCCGCCGATACGCCGACGGCGACCACGCCGGCGCGCCCCAACCAGCAGAAAAAGCCGCCGGCCGCTCGCCCCGCGGGTCCGCCGCCGGCCCGCCAAGGCGCGGTGCAGGCCTCGCCCCCGGTGGTGCAGCGCTAGGCCTGCGCGCAGACCTGCCCCCGCGGGACTTTGCGGATTACACTTTCCTGCAAAATAGTCTTAAGATTCGCGTGGCTTGATGGCCGCGCGAATCCCGTGCTTCTGGAGAAATTGACCTGATGGCGTTGTCGTCCATGACCGGCTTTGCCCGAAGCCACGGCGCGAGCGGGCCGTATACGTTCGAATGGGAATTGAAGTCGGTCAACGCCAAGGGCTTTGACTTGCGGGTGCGGCTGCCGCAGGGATTCGACGAGCTCGAGGCTCATGCCAAGAAGCGGGCCGCCGAGTTGCTCTCGCGAGGCACCGTCTACGCCAATCTGACCGTCAAACGCGCCAATGCGGCCACCAGCGTCCGCGTCAACGAGGACGTGCTCAACGCCGTCCTCAAGGCCGCCGCCGTGATCGCCGGCAAGGTCGACGCGGTCGCGCCGAGCGTCGACGGGCTTTTGGCCATCAAGGGTGTCATTGAGGTTGCCGAGCCCGAGGGCGACGAGGAAGAAGACAAGGCCGCGCGCGCCGCCGCCGCGGACGCCTTCGACAAGGCGCTCGCCGAACTCGTCGAGATGCGCAAGCGCGAGGGGACCTCGCTCGGGCAGATCCTGATACAGCGCGTCGACGAGGTCGAGCAGCTGGCGAAGAAGGCGGAGGCCGCGCCCGGCCGCAAGCCCGAGGCGATCAAGTCGAGGCTCGCCGAGCAGATCGCGAGCCTCCTCGACACCTCCGACCGTTTCGATTCCGACCGCCTGATGCAGGAAGCGATCCTGATTGCGACCAGGGCCGACATCCGCGAGGAGCTCGACCGCATCGCCTCGCACATCGCGCAGGCGCGCGAGCTGATCGGCAAGGGCGGCCCGGTCGGACGCAAGCTCGACTTCCTGGCGCAGGAGTTTCACCGCGAGGTCAACACCTGTTGCTCGAAGTCGAACGACATCGAGCTGACCAATACGGGGCTCGCCATGAAGAACGTGGTCGAGCAGTTCCGCGAGCAGGTCCAGAATCTGGAGTGATCGATGACGATTGGCGGTCACGGAACTGATGGTGTCGAGCGGCGCGGATTGATGTTCGTGCTGTCCTCGCCGTCGGGCGCGGGCAAGACGACGCTGTCGCGCATGTTGATCGACCGTATGCCCGGCCTTCGAATGTCGGTGTCGGCGACCACGCGGGCGATGCGGCCGGGCGAGGTCGACGGCAGGGATTATTCGTTCGTCGACAAGGCCACCTTCGCCGCGATGGTGAAGGCTGACCAGCTGCTGGAATGGGCGACCGTGTTCGACAACAGTTACGGCACGCCGCGTGCGCCGGTTGAGGCTGCGCTGTCAGCCGGGCAGGACGTGCTGTTCGACATCGACTGGCAGGGCACGCAGCAGCTCCGAGAGAAGGCGCGCGCCGACGTCGTCAGTGTATTCATTCTGCCGCCCTCGGCCGCCGATCTCGAGAAGCGGCTGCATTCGCGCGCGCAGGATTCTGACGAGGTGATCCGCAAGCGCATGAGCCGCGCCAGCCACGAGATGAGCCACTGGGCGGAGTACGACTACATCGTCATCAACCATGACGTCGACGAGGCCTTCGCCGAGGTGCAGTCGATCCTGAAGGCCGAACGCCTCAAGCGCGAGCGGCAGACCGGCCTCGTGGGCTTCGTGCGAGGTCTGCAAGGTCAGCTTCAAGGTTAGGCTGCGTCAGCCGCGGCCCGTCCTTCGCGAGCCGTTCCAGCATCGTCGTGATCACGTCGATGTCGATGGCGTCCTCGACTCCCGCATCGTCATCGCGACCGGCCGGCTCTTCGTCATTGACGTCATTGGCCGCGAGCCGCGGCGCCGCCTCGATCTGGAATTCTCCGTTGAAGATATCGGCATCGAAGATATTGGCATCGTCGAGCTCTGCGGCATCTTGGTGCGCTTGCGGGACGCGCTTGTCGATCACGTCAATCTCGCGATCGATCGCGGCGAGCTGCGCGGTCTTGAGCTGGTCTGCCTGCGGACGCACGGCATCGAAATCCACCGGGCGCGGCTGCCGAGCGTGCGGCGCGCCGGCCGACGCTGCGTTGAGCCAGGGCGCACGGCCATCGTCGCGATCGTGCGGCTCAAAATTGTCCCAGTTGACGCGGCGCTGGTCGGCGGCCTGGACGCGGATGCGTCCACCGGCGAAGCGGTAGATGACGCTGGCGAGGATGCCGGCAAGCGTCAGCGCGCCGCCGATCACGAGCAGCAGCATCTGGAGCGAGCCGGTCTGCTTGTCGGCGGTGCTGTCGGCCGCGGCCAGAGCCATCGGAGCAGGGGACTTCGCCGGCTTCGTGGTCGTCGGCTGCGCAGCGGCCGCCACAGGTGCAGGCGATGGCTGCTCTGTGGGCGCGGCGGACGCCGTGGTGGCGTCGGGCCAGCGCCCGGCGACGGCGGGCTGCTGAGCGTTGACGTCAGCGGAGGGGCTCGCAACTTGCTGCGTCGGCGCCGGTCCCGCCTGTGCAGGCGTCTTCACAGTGACGATGCTCTGCGGCGTCAGATATTCGGCGCGCGCGTCCTGGACCGAGTGCTGCTGCGGCACGGCTGAATCCGCTGCAGGCGTATCCGGCGCAGCCTGGGCGGTTTGAGCGGCCTTGCCGCCTTCGGCACGCAGATACCAGCACTGCCGCTTGGTCGCGCGCTCGAGGCGATAATGCCAATGCTGGCCCTGCGGCGCGGCGCCCTTTGGCGAGCCAATGCAGTCGCTCGCGGCATTTGCCGCGCTCGGCGGCGTCGAGGCATTCTGCGACACGGCGGCAAGTGGCGCGCCGGCAATGATGCTGCCTACGAGGGCAGATAAGAATTTTGCGGTGCGGTTGCCCATCCTGGTCTCCCGATTACGCATGACGCAACTCGTTACCTTCCCTTTGTCGTCAAAGACTTGGGTGGCAATGAGCCGCAAATCCGGAGAGGATGTGGCCTGAATCGGGCCTGCGCGGCGTTCGTTCCGCCGCGGGATCAGACTTTTTCGCCGCTATTGCTTGCTTGAGGTCCAGGTTCCGCCGCAGCCGTCTGAGCGGCGGAATGATCCGGAGCCGCTGCGGGCAGCGAGGCGGCCGGAGCCGGTGAAGGTCACACCATCGCCTTGACCGAACGTGCTGACCGCGCCGGTTGCGCTGACGGTACCCGTGACGCCTTGGCCTATGACCTTGCCTGAGGAAACCACGACCGCGCCGGACGTGGTGCCGCCGCAGCCGACGCTGACGACCATCCAGGCGCCGTCGAAACTCCCGCCGCCACCACCCCCACCGCCGCGTCGCGAGGAGCTGCGCGGCTCCTCGGCCGGCTTGCTGCGACGCGCCGAGGGCGCCGGCTCGGCGGAACGGTCCGATCGCGAGCCGGACAGCGATTTCTCGTCATTGCCGATCGAGCCGCCGGCGCTGCCGGATTGTGCGACGGCGGACGGTGGAGCGATGGTGGCGGACAGGAAGAAGGCGAGGGCAATCGCGGGGATGACGGCATTGCGCATGCGTAAAAATCCAAAATGAAAATCGTATCAGCGGCCAGAGCCGTCGGCACAGACGGAACCGATAATGCGGCAAACTTTGCCAGCCTTGCCGCATTCGTCAAGCGCGGCGTCTTTCGCGCGCTGCACGCTGTCGCGCTGGACCAGCGACCAGGATTTGTCGGAGATCGCGAACGCGCCGCAGCGGTTGCCATAGAAAGACAGCTCGATCGGACATTTGGCGCCGGCGCAATTGCCGCGCGCATCCGCCACCGCCGCCCGCCGCGAGGCGTGGTTCCAGGATATGCCCCATTTACTGCCGTCGGGGCCGTAGACGATCGAGCCCCATGGCTTCAGGTCCTCCATCTTGCGCATCCGCAGCAGCAGGCCTTCGGTGGCTTCGCCCGTCGGCGCCATGGAAATCCGCTGCTGGAGCTTTGTGATCGCGCGGGTCATTCCGTCAGGGCTGTCAGGATCGAAATTGAGCTCGTAGAGCCGCTCGCTGAGTTCGCTCAGCAGGGCGGCATCGCGCAACGGGACGCGGTCCGGATCGGCGCGCAGCCGATCCGCCGGCAACGGATCAGGCTGCATCGCTGCGACCTGCGGCGGGGCGGTTTGCGTCGGGGGTACGAAATAGAAAGTGCCGTCGATCGGCGAGGACGACACCCAGGGCTGCTGCGCGCCGGAGGTGGCGCGCTTCACCGCGAGGCCGACCTGGTTGAAGGTCTGGAATACGTCGAGGCCCGCGGTCCGGACCGTCGCGGCCAATGCTTTTGTGTAGGGGCTGTGGCCGTCGCTGCCGTCCTGGGCGACGTTGCCGGGTTGCGTTGCGTAGGAGATCAGCGTGCCCTCCGGCGCGCGCATCTGCGCGAGACCGCCATCGGAGGCGCGCAGGCCGCGCGAGCCGAACGGGTTGTTGCGGCAGGCGTCCAGGATCACGAGGTTGAGGCGCGTGCCCGATCCCTGCATCTGGCGCAGCACGAGGTTGACGTCGGTCATCTGGAAGTCGACGTCGGCCTCGCGCGTCGGATTGGCGCCGACCGGCACGAGATAGTTAGCGCCCGAGACCTGCACGCCGTGGCCGGCATAATAGAACAGCGCGACGTCGGCGCCCTGCACCTGCCGGCCAAAGCTCTGCACCGCCAGGTCCATCGCGCCCTTGTCGAGATCGAGCTGGGCGCGGCCTCCGACCAGCGTGAAGCCGAGCAAGCCAAGCGTCTCCGCCATCAGGCTCGCGTCCTTGGATGGATTGTCGAGCGGCGTGATGTTCTTGTAGGCGGAGTTGCCGACCACGAGCGCGATGCGCTTCTCGGCCGATGCAGGTAGCGTGGCGACGACGAGCAGGGCTGCGACCAGCGTCGCCAGCCCCGGGACGCGACTGAAAATCCTCGCGCGCATCAAAATTCCCCAAAATAATGGCGTCAGTCTAGCAGTCCCACGCGCCGGCGAAAAGCGGTGCGGCATTTGTACAGGCCGTCACGCCCGGGCTTGTGCCGGGCATCCACGTCCTTCGTGCTGCGCGGCAAGGCGTGGATGGCCGGGACAAGCCCGGCCATGACGCGGATAGGCTGCGTTATGTATTCGCAGGCGAGGCGCATGCTTGCACGTTCCCGCGGCAGATTCTGCCCGAGCCTTGCCGCCGTTCATCGCCCAATGGAGGCCAAAGGGCGCAGGGAAGGCCGGGCGCCGGCGGCACCCGTTGGTCCGTGCGCTACAGGAATGCAGACGGGGTGGACCGATGGGGTGGCCGATCGCCCGGCCTTCCCTGCGTGGATGGTTTTAACGGTGTCCTTCGTGCTCTTCCCGGGAGCGATGCACTATTGCCTCCGGTCGCGGTGCAGGCCTTGTGCGGCGAGAGGGCTTGGGGCAGGACCGCGGCCTCCTCGTCATTGCGAGCGAAGCGAAGCAATCCAGAATCTTTCCGCGGCGGCATTCTGGATTGCTTCGCTGCGCTCGCAATGACTGCGTGGAGACAGCGTGCGCTATCCTTCCATCTCGTGTCCCGGACGCAGGTCGACCGGGCTTGCCTCGTTGGAGCGCCGGCGCGTCCCCCAACTTGCCCGTCGCGCTCAGGTCAGATAATCCGGCGTGAAATCCGCGAGCGCGCGGAGTTCGTCGGGTTGCAATAGCTCGATCTCGCTTCCCTCCCAGGCAATCAATCGGCGCCCTCTCAGCTCCTGGATGGTGCGGTTGACGTGGACGATCGACAATCCGCAGGCATCGGCGACATGCCGCTGCGTCATCGGCATCTGGAAGCGGCGGTTCTTGACGAGGCCCACGACCTCCAGCCTTGCGGCGAGCTCGCAGATCAGATGCGCTACCTTCGGCAGTGCCGCCTGTGCACCGAGGCGCGCGATCCATTGTCGCGAGATCGCCGCATCGATCAGCGTCTCGCGCCAGAACGCGCGGGTCAGGTGAATGGAGCCGTCGAGCAGCTGCTTGAGTTGGCTGTGTGCGACGTAGCCGACGATGGTGGGGCCAAGACCGACGAGGTCCGCATCCATCGGCGAGACCAGCAGCGTGTGCAGGCACGGCATGTCGCCGGGAACGTGGAAGGCGAGGATCTGGCTGCGATCGCCGACGATGCGAGCCTGGTAGAGAAAGCCGCTGACGACGAAAACGCAGCGAGAGGCATCTTCACCCTGGCGCAGCACGATCTCGCCGTCCGAAACCTGACGGAGCGTGGACGGCAGGCCAGCGATCTGGCGGCGTTCGTCTTCCGAGAGGCCTTCAATCGCCTGGAGATGAGCGATGAACTTCGGGTGCGGCATGGACAAGAGGAGGTGTTTCACTCGTCACGCGGCATCGCCGGGTCGAGCAGGCGTTGGGAGAGTTTTGCGATGGTCCAATCGGAGACGGGAACCGCCTGGAACTCGCGGATGGCGCGCGCAAGCTCCTGATCCGACATCGGCTGCGCCGGCTCCTTCAACCTGCCCTGCAGGAAGGCATGGCTGATACTGTCGAGGTGCTCGCCCGAATCCGGTGCGAACAGGTGGCGAATGCGCTTCAGGATCGTCGTAGAGCTCATGCGAATGGCGGGTGCAGTCCGCGATCGAGGGACGGTGGGCTGCGACCAAGTAATGTCGCAGACCGGTAGCAACCTGTGCTTCCGACCAGCGTTCTAGTCCGCTGGATATGGGACAGATGTATCATTTGATCGAAGCGGCAGGATTTTTGGCGGGATACGTGGAACGGGACACATGGAAAAAGCCCATGACGTGCTGATCCGGAACCTGGGCGAGCACACCGCGCTCGCACAGGAAGATGTCGCTGAAATTCGCGGGCTGACCTTTGTGCAGCGCGAGTTCGCGCCGAACGAGGATTTCATCCGTCAGGGTGACGAACCCGAGCATTCGGCGCTGGTCGTCTCCGGCATGATCGCGCGCTACCATCTGCTCGACAGCGGCCGGCGGCAATATCTCGCGTTCCATCTGTCCGGCGACTTGCCGGACTCCCAGGGCTTGTTCATCGACCAGATGGACCATGGCCTCTGCGCCCTCGGGCCCGCCTCGGTGGCCTTCATCCCGCATCGCGAATTGTTCATTGCCTTCCGGCGACGACCGACCTTCGCGCTCTCGGTCTGGCGCGAGACACTGCTCGATGCGGCTATTTTTCGCGAGGCCATCACCAACAACAGCGCCCGGCCGATGCACACGCGCATGGCACACCTGTTCTGCGAGCTGTTCTACCGCGCCCGCGCCGCGCAACTCGTTCGCGGCAATCGCTGCCGCCTGCCGATCAGCCTGGCGCAGCTCGGCGAGACGCTGGGCATGGCGATCGCGACGGTGAACCGGACGCTCGCCGACCTCAGGCGGAGCGGGACCATGGACTTGCGCGACAGCGAGCTGATCGTGCTGAAATGGCGCGAACTGCAGCGGCTCGGAGGCTTCAGTCCGACCTATCTGCATCTCAAGCGTCAGTCGCCGCCGCGCGCGTGAGGCCGCAATATGTCAGCCGCTGGCAGATGCCGCGCGCCGAGCACTTCGTCGAAATGCTTCTTCACCCAATCGTTGCAACGGCAGGCTCTGGCTTCGAGCGCCGGCGCGTCGAGGATCAGGATGGCGCCACGGCGTGTCGCGAGGATCCGCCTCGCCTTGAACATCTGGATGACGCGGCTGGCATAGCTGCGGGAGACGCCGAGCATGCCGGCAAGCTGCTCGTGGGTGAGAGGGATCTCGGGGCCGCCGACGTGCTCCTGCGCCGACATGATCCACTTGGCAGCGCGCTGCTCGATCGAATGCGCGGCATTGCAGGCCGCGGTCTGAAGCAGCTGAGCGAACTGGCAGTCGGCGTAGCGCGAGAACACCTGCTGGAGCGTGGCCGACCTCTGCTGGGCCTGCTCGAGCGCGCGCGGCGGCAGCCGCATCAGGGTGCCGCCCAGCTTCACGACGATGCGCGAATAGGCCAGCGAGGCGCTGCGGCCGGCGGCAATGCCCACCGCGCCCTCGCGTCCGACCAGCAGGCTTTCGACCTCGCGATCGTCCTCGACCGGCACGGCGAACGACACGAGTGTCGAGCGGCAGGGAAAATGCACCGCCGCGACCTCGTCGCCCGCGTGATGCAGGATGTGGCTCGCCTCGAGTTCAACCGGCTGGAGGTGCGGCGCGAGCAGTTCGAAATCCGGGCGGCTGAGCCGCTGGAGAAGATCGTTCTGGGGCCGACCGGTCACATGTCTTGCTCTGGCCGGGAATCGGCACCGGCCAGAACCCTACGTTTCCGCGACGGAGCCGACGGTTCCAAAGTGCACACAAGGCGTTTTCCAAGCGTTGAAAAATTGGCCTCCGGTCTGCGGAATTACGGAAATCGCTGGCGAGGCGCATGTTACGCGAGGCAAATGGCGCTGCCGAACCCGGCGGCCTTCAACTTCACGAACTCTGTGCAGGAGTGCACACAACAGGGGCGCGGATCGGCGTAGCGTCCCCGATGCGGGGCGCCGCAGCCCGTGCGCTCTGCCCGACGGACCGCCGGCCTATACCTCAAAAGCCGCCGGGCCGGCGGGCCCGAGGGCGGCGAGGATGTTCGTCACCCGAAGCGTGCTTCGCAATCATGCGCGGGCCGGCTTTTTTCCGCGTGGGCGCGATAGGCATCGATCGCCCTGTTGGCGAGCATCAGTTGCCGGCGTTCACCGGTCCTGAGCTGGGCCTCGATGGCGTCGAGCAGGACGTTCGCCGTCTCGTCCGGAGAGCCGAGCTCTCCGCTCTGCTCCAGGAAGCTCCAGGCGATGAAGAATGCGTTCTCGACGGTGCAGCGAATGGACATGGCTGCCAACGCGGCGCGGCCGTTGCCGTTCCGCGGGACAGACGAATGCCGTGTATTAACGAGCGTGCCCGCGCTATTTCAGCGAGCTGCTGATCGAGGTGAACTTTTTGTTCAGCGTCGCGCCGAGATTGTTGACGACGGCGATGATCGCGAGCGCGATGCCGGCGGCGATCAGGCCGTACTCGATCGCGGTGGCGCCGGACTCGTCGGCGAGGAAGCGGCGGATGGTCTGCATGGTCTTGCCAGAATTCCAATAAGAGAGCTGGCGAGGACCATAATCCGCAGGGAGCGGGTTCCCCAATTCGGAACCCCGCCTTGCGTCAATTTCGAGTTAATCGCCGTCCACGAAGCGGGCGGCGAGAAATGGATTCCGCCGCCCTGCGTTCGTCGATCTTCTACGGCGCTAGTTCTTGAGCACGATGCGGCCGACGACCTTGCCGGCGCGAAGCTCGTCGATCCAGGTCTGGACGTCGCCCATCGGCTCCTCGCGCATCGGCGTCGGCTTGATCTTGCCGGCGCGGGCGAGCGCCATCAGCTCGTGAGCCTCGGTGAGCGTGCCGACCATGAAGCCCTCGATGGTCATGCGCTTGTAGACCCATTGCACCATTGGCAACGTGAACTGGCCGCCCATCAGGCCGGAGACCACGATCTTGCCGCCGCGCGCGGCGACCGCGACCGCGAAAGCCATGGACTTCTCATTGCCCGCGAAATCGACGATCTCGTCGAAGCCGCCATCGGTTTCCTTGAGGATGCGCTTGATCACGTCGGGCTCGGCCGGATCGTAGGCCACCGCCGCGCCGTTCTTCAGCGCGGTCTCGCGCGCGGCACCGCTGAGATCGGCGACCGTGATCGGCTGCTTGAACATGGCCGCCGCGAAGGAAAGGCCCATCATGCCAACGCCGCCGAGGCCGATCAGCAGGAGGTTGCGCTGGCGCGGTCGGTCGACCAGGCGCTTGAGCGCGCCATAGGCGGTGACGCCGGAGCACATCAGGGTCGCGGCCTGGTTGACGGGCAGGGGATCGTAGTCGAGCAGATATTTCGCGTCGGGCACCAGCACGTGGGTGGCGAAGCCGCCGTCGATGGAGACGCCGAGAAAGCGCTGCCTGGCGCAGAGGTTCTCGTCGCCATTGGCGCAGTCGCGGCACTGGCCGCAACCGATCCACGGAAACACCGCCTTCTTGCTGCCGACGAGACCGGCGAACACGTCGGGGCCGACTTCATCGACTACGCCCGCGATCTCGTGGCCGAGCGTGAAGGGTAGCGTCATGCCGCGCGTGGTGTCGAGCTTCTTGCCGCCGCCAAGATCGGCGTAGCCGTCCTGGATGTGCAGATCGGAGTGGCAGAGGCCGCAGCGCTCGATGCGCACCAGCACCTCGCCTCCTTGCGGCTTCGGCGTGTCGACGATGGTCTCGCACAGCGGCGCATCGAACTTGACAAGGGACTGCCGACGCATCAACGCCATATTTCTTCCTCCGAAATTATCTCTCTGTTTCGCTGCGTATATTGGCCAATTCACGGGCCATGGCAACAAAGCCGGAAATCGGAACGGTCTCCGCGCGCCGCGTCGCGTCGACGCCCGCAGCTGCGGCGAGCCGCGCGGGATCGGCGCCGAGCGCCTTCAGGCTTTGCCGCAGCATCTTGCGGCGCTGGCCGAAGGCGGCGGCGGCGACCTGTTCGAGCAGCTTGCGATCGCAGGCGAGAGGCGTTTCGCGCGGGATCAGTCGCACGACGGAAGAGGTGACCTTCGGCGGCGGCACGAAGGCGGACGGCCCAATGTCGAACAGGATCTTGGTCTCGCAGCGCCAGTTGGCGAGCACGCCGAGCCGGCCATAGGCCTCGTCGTCCTCGCGCGCCACGATGCGCTCGCCGACCTCGCGCTGGAACATCAGGACCATCATGTCGTACCAGGGCGGCCAGGGCTCGGTGGTGAGCCAGCCGACGAGAAGGTGGGTCGCGATGTTGTAGGGCAGGTTGGCGACGATTTTTGCTCGTTCGCCCGACAGCAGCGGGCGCGGGTTGAAGGTCATGGCGTCGCCATGCACGATCTCGAGACGGCCGGGATAGCGCGCGGAAATATCCTGCAAGGCAGGGATCGCGCGCTCGTCATGCTCGATGGCGATGACGCGTCTGGCGCCGAGCGCGAGCAAGGCGCGCGTCAATCCGCCCGGGCCGGGGCCGATCTCGATGATGGTAGAGTCCTCGAGCGGAGCCGCCGCACGCGCGATGCGCGCGGTGAGATTGAGGTCGAGGAGGAAGTTCTGGCCGAGCGATTTGCGGGCCGACAAAGCGTGCTGGCGAATGACCTCGCGAAGCGGTGGGAGGTCGTCGATCGCGCTCATCGGGTTTTCGCAGCCGCCATCCGGCTCGCAAGCCTCAACGCGGCGATCAGGCTTGCCGGATTGGCCTTGCCGGTCCCGGCGATGTCGAAGGCGGTGCCGTGGTCGGGCGAGGTGCGGATGAAGGGCAGGCCGAGGGTGACGTTGACCGCGTCGTCGAACGCCACCGTCTTGATCGGGATCAGAGCTTGGTCGTGGTACATGCAGACGGCGCAGTCGTAGCTGTTTCGCGCGGCTTCGTGGAACATGGTGTCGGCGGGGAGCGGTCCCTTCGCTTCGATGCCGTCGCTGCGCAACGTCTTGATCGCCGGCGCGATCACGGTCTGCTCCTCGTGGCCGAGCGAGCCGTCCTCGCCCGCGTGCGGATTGAGGCCGGAGATCGCGATGCGCGGAATGGCGATGCCGAAGCGGGATTTGAGTTCGGTCGCGACGATGCGCACGGTCGAGACGATCAGCTCGCTGGTGAGCTGGGCCAGTGCGTCGCGCAAGGAGACGTGGATGGTCACGGGCACCACGGCAAGCCGCGGCGACCACAGCATCATCACCGGCTGCGGCACGCGGCCGTCTTCCGCGGCGAGCTCGGCGAGGAATTCGGTATGGCCGGGATGGCGGAAGCCGGCGCGATAGAGCACGCTCTTGGCGATCGGATTGGTGACGACGGCGCCGGCGCGACCGTCGCGGACATCAGTGACCGCCTGGCGGATCGAGGCGAGCGCGGCCGGCGCGCTCGATGCGTCGGGCTTGCCGGGCTCGGCACTCGCGGGCTCGCCGGTCGCGACCACGGGCAGGGCCTCAGGGAAAGCGGCCCCGGCCTCGCCGGCGCTCACCGAAGCGATCCTGACGTCGGCGCCGAGCGCTTTGGCGCGGCGCGCGATCAGCGCCTCGTCGCCGAGCAGATAGAAGGCGGGCAGGTCCAGTTCGCGGCGCTTGAGCCAGGCTGCGATGGTGATGTCGGGGCCGATGCCGGCAGGTTCTCCCAGCGTCAGCGCGAGAGGCTTGGCAGGCTGCTGGGCCATCAGCGGTTGCGATACTCGATCATCGCCGCCTTGCGGAGGTCCTCGAGATAGGCCTTCTGGGTCTTCTCGTACTTCTCCTGATACATCTTCTCGCGGACCTCGCGCTTCTTCGGCGTGTCGATCATGGTCGGCTTGCGCGAGCACAGCACCACCATCTCGATGCCCGCTTTGGTCGTCTCGGGGGCGGTGAGGTGGCCGATCGGCGTGTCGTCGAGGACCTTGCGTAGCGCCTCGGGCAATTCAGCGGTGGTCTTGGTGACGATGTCGCGGATGGTGGCGTTCGGAGTGGAGCGGAACAACGAATTGGCTTCTTCGCAGCTTCCGACGCGCGAGCGATATTGCTCGGCTTCCTTATGCCGCGTCTCCAGGAACGCCGGCGACGATCCGCGCGGCACGATCAGCACGATCGGCTGCATCTTGTATTCGGTGCCCTCGATCTGCAGCTTGTCGCCGGTCTGGGCCTGCACGGCCTGCGCGACGTCCTTCTCACCGACCAACAGCTTTTCCTTGAAGCGGCCGCGCACCAGGCTGCTCCAGACCATCTCGGCCTTCATGCGGCTCTTCAGGGTTTCGGGGCGGACGCCCTTGACCTCGAGCGACTTGGTGAGCTGGTCCGGCGAGATGCGCATGCGCTGCGCCATGCCATCGTAGGACTGGTTGATGTCGGAGACGCCGGGATCGACCCCGTATTTCTTGCCTTCCTTCATCTTCACCCGGTCGTCGATCAGCTCGTTGATGACCTCCTGACGGGCCGGTGTCTTCTGCGTCGTCAGCTGGTCGAGCTTGGAGCGCTGGTCAATGTCGAAGTCGGTGATGGGATCGCCGTTCACCATCACGACGATGTTCTGCGCGCGCGACGGCGTGCCGGCCAAGAGCAGGGCGGTGAGGAGGAGGAAGAGGCGGAAGACAGGCAATGGGATCGTCATATTTGTCGCTCGCATGTCAGCCGCGGTGAACCTGCGATCGGGAACACGCGGCCGGCACCTTCAAACCAATCACTGGAGACCGCTGCCGGAACTGCTGGTCGTCGCTGTGTTCGCCAGCGTGCGCAGGCCGATCTGGAACATGATCGCGTGGTTCAGCACGGGCGGCGTCGCGCCTGCGGAATAGCTATACGCTGTTACATAGTTCAAGCCGAGCACAAAACAATCGTCGACGTAGCCAGCACCGAGCACATACTGGTTGATCTTGTTGGCCTCCAGGTCCCAGCGCGCCGAGCCCGTGACCACCCAGTTGGCCGCGACCTTGATCGAGCCCGACGTCAGGATGCCCTCGCGGCGGGTCAGATAGCCGAGTTCCGGCTGCGCCGCGTAATTGCCGTACAGCATGCTGACGGACCAGCGGTTGAAGTTGGCGCGGCCTTCCGCCTCGAAGCGCTGGACGTTCCAGGTCTGCTCGTCCATGCGCGAGCGAACGCTGAACGTATAGGTGCTGTTGGGCGAATAGGCGGCGCTCGCCACATAGTCGGAGCGCGGCCTTTGCAGGCCGGAATCCACGCCGGTGTTGATGGAGTCCTGGACCGCGAAGGAGTTCATGCCGAACAGCTGGTAGGACTGGCCGAACAGCGTCTTGATGGCGCCGCCCCTGTCGAACTGCGTGGTGGACTGCACGCCGACATTGGCGCGGCCGCCGCCCTCGACACGGTCGTAGCCGGAGAACTTGTCGACGCTGAACAGGTTCGAGGCGTCGAACACCATGCTCTGCGCGTCCTCGTTCGGGAACTTGCCGGCATAGGTCTCGTTCGGCCGAATGATGATCTGCGCGATCGGCTCGATGGTGGTCGAGCCCCAGGGCTGAACGTTGATGAAGGGATAGCGGTATTCGAGGCCCACGGTGGGCATCAGGCGGAACGCCTGGGTGTCGCCGACAGGAAGATAGTTCGACACGCCCGGCTGGTTGGAGACCGAGGAGTTGATCGCATCGGCGCGGAGAATGGCGAACGGCGTCCAGATTTCACCGAACGGATCGGTGAAGGATTTGCGCCACTGCGCTTCGGCCGTCAGGCGGGTGTAGGTGCCCGGGAAGCCGCGCATCAGGCACTGCGACGGCGTGCGCGCGAGCGGATCGGCCGATGCCGTCGTGCACAGACTGTTGGTGTTGGCGAGCGTCGTGATCGGATCGAACACCGCGGTGTCACGCGACAGGTTCACGAAATTGGTCTTGTAGCTGAACTCACCGCCGAAGACCGGATAGTTCAGCACGTTCGAATAGTCGATCACGGGGTAGACGACCGGCACCTGGCTCTGGTTGCCCGAGTAGCTCAGCCAGTACATGGTGCGCGCGTCGAAGAAGCTGCGATTGCCGACGCCGGTCAGGTAAAGCTGCGAGAGCGCATCCGTCGGCAGATACAGGAACGAGCCGAGCGGATCGCGATATTGCGACAACCGATAGTCCGAGAAGAAATAATAGTCGGACATCAGGACGCCGTCCCAACCCCAGACCCATTTGTCGTTCAGCGCGAACTGACCCTTGGTGTCGACGGCGCCGCGGAATTGCTTGTCGCCGGGCTGGCCGGCGAGCGCGCTTCGATCGAGCTGGTCGATGCCGTAGACGCGGATCTGATAGGCGCCGTCCATCAGGCGCTGGCGGAATTCGGCCTGGAACAGCACACCCTGCTTGGACGTGATGCGCGGGCTGAAGGTCGCGTCCATGTCGGGCGCGATCGCCCAGTAGAACGGAACCTCGACGCCGTAGCCGAACGGCGTATTCGACGTGAAGCCCGGCATCAGGAAGCCGGTCTTGCGCTTCACGGTCGGGTCGGGCGTCGAGAAATAGGGCATATAGGCGATGGGCACGCCGAAGAATTCGAGCTGCGCCGTCTCGAAATACAGCATCTTCTCCTGCTGGTCGTGGATGATGCGCGCACCCTTGACCTGCCATAGCGGCGGCTTCTTCGGATCGTCCTTGCACGGCGCGCAGGCCGTGTAGACGCCGTTCTCGAACACCGTGTAGTTGCCGCTGGAGCGATCGGAGCGGCTCGCCGCCATGCGGGTCTGGTCGGCCGTATCGACGCGCAGCGAATCGACGAAACCGTCACGGTAGTCGTCGGACAGGTCCAAGATCTCCGCATAGGTGATCTTGCCGTCGGCATCCGTCATGCGGATGTTGCCTTCGGCGTGGAGCCGCTTGGTCTTCTGGTCGTAGATGACCTTGTCGGCCTCGACGCTGGTGCCGTTGTAGAACAGCTGGACGTTACCGACCGCGGAGACGCGCGAATTGTTGTAGTCGTAGTCGACCTCGGTCGCCTGAACCAGCATCTGGTTGTCGTTGACGGCCTTCGGCGGCTTCGCACGCGGCGGCAGCGGATTGTAGGTGAAGCTCTGGGCGGAGGCCGGCGCAACGGCGGCAACGTCCACCACGCCACCGAGCGATGCCACGGCGGCGACAGCAAGCAGGAACCTGCGAATGGACAAGCCACACCCGTTCGCGCGCACCAATGTGCGCCGCGTCAAACGAGACACGGGCCCGCGGTGGACGGCCGTCACTATCCGTCCTCCTGATACAGCAAGGCCAAAAAGCCGGTGAGGCCGCCCACCACCACGGGCAACCACGCCGCAGCGATCGGATGCATCAACTCAGCCTTGCTCAAATCTTCAGTCACTTTCGACAGAACGTAGAGCAGAAAGCCTGCGCCCACGCCACTCAAAACCATCTTCTGCACGCCGCCCATCCGGAAGAAGCGCAACGACACGGAAGCCGCGAGCATCACCATGGCCGCAAGCAAAAACGGCTGTGCCAGAAGCTTCTGATACTGGAGTCGGTATCCGGCTGTCGCGAAGCCCGAGCTCTCGGACGAGCGGATGTAGCTCGGTAGTTGCCAAAAGGACACAGTCTCGGGTGTGGAAAAGCTGTTGCGGACCTGCGCCTCGGTCAGCGTCGTCGGAATCTCCAGGCTGGCCTGATCGACCGGCGGCGAATCCAGCGAGAAGCGGCGGACGCCCTTGAACAGCCAACGGCCGGCCTCGAGCGTCGCCTCGCGCGCCTCGACCCGCTCCTTGAAGTGCTGCTCTGTGTCAAACCGGAACAGGGTGAGCCCTGTGAGCCGGACGCCCTGCTGCTCGCTGCGCGCCGCGTTGATGATGGTCTGGCCGTCATTGGTGACCTGATTGAGCCAGAAGCCGGAGGCGTCCTGAATGCCGCCGCCGGGCGCCGAGCCGAACAGCTCGGCTTCCATGCGCTTGGAGAGCTCGCGCAGATTGGCCGACATCGGATTGTAGGCGACGGTGGCGATCACGCCGATCAGCAGCGCGCTGCCGAGCGCCGGCGAGATGAATTGCCATGCGGAGACGCCGGCGGCGCGCGCGACCACGAGCTCGAGCCGGCGGGAGAGGGCGAGATAGCAGGTCATGGCACCGATCAGCATGCAGAACGGCGTCAGCTTCTCCAACAGCTGCGGCACGCGGAACAGCGAGGTCTCGGCCACCATGACTGCGGAGGCGGATGCGAGCCCCGAGGTCTTGCGCACCATCTCGATGTAATCGACCAGCACCAGCAACAGGAAAATGCTGGCGAACACGCCGAGCGCCGCGACCACGAAACGGCCGGCGAAATAGCGCCCGAGTGTGTTGGTGAGCATGCTCATGCGGTGGCCGGGCGTCGGAACAGCCGCGCGATGCGCGCGTTCGACCTGTTGATGGCCTCCATGAGGCGCGGTGGCGGCTCGACCACGAGGCCGCCAATGATGATCGCCAGACCGAGGCCGATGGCACCGATGACCATCGCATATTGGACCAGCACCGCGCCCGGCGATTTCACCGCCATCACCGAGCAGGCGAAGCCGGCCATGCGCAGGCCGAACACGGCGATGATCGAGGAGCCGATCGAGAAGTTGCGGCTCTGGCGCGTGGTGCGAGGCGCACCCAGGAACGCGAAGGTCAGCACGGCAAAGGCGAACGGATAGATCGGCGCCAGCAGGCTGTCATGCAGGGCCGAGCGGAACTGGCCGGGAATCTGCTTGTAGACAGGGTCGTCCTCGGACGGCGAGAGCAGCTCCCAGAGATAGCGCTCGCGGATGCCGAGCGTGACATCGCGGCCCTGGCCCGAGAACTTCGACATGTCGAAGCCGTAGCGGCCGAACGCCACCAGCGCGGGATCGCGCTTGCCGGCCTCGAAGCGCTGGAGATTGCCGGTCTCCAGCACCAGGAACGATCCGTTGTCGTTCTTCACGACTTCGCCGTGCTCGGCGACGATCGAGACCCGCTCGTTCGGATCGCGGCGGTCGTCGATGAAGATGCCGGCGAGGATGCCGCCGGGCTGGCGTTCGCGAATCCGGATCGTCAGGTTCTTGTCGAGCTGGGCGAAGCGGCCGGGCTGCAGGATGTTGGTGAGCACGTCGGCGGTGATCTCGGCGTCCCACTGCTTGATCCGCCGCATGCCGTCGGGAGCGAGATAGGCCGCGATGAAGGCGACCAGCAGCGCCACGACGCAGGTGGCGTAGAAGAACGGATAGAACAGCCGGAACGGCGAGAAGCCGGCGGCATTCATCACGATGATCTCGGAATCGGTCGCGAGCTTGTTCAGCGTATGCGAGATCGCAATCATCAGCGCAATCGGCGAGATGATCAGGACCAGCGCGGGCACGACGAGGCTGGTGATGCCGAGGAAGGTCAGGATGGTCTGACCCTGGCTCGTCATCAGGTCGATGCCGCGCAACGCCTGCGTAATCCAGATCACGCCCGTGAGGCTGACCAAGACCAGCGCAAACGACGCGAGCGTCGTGCGGAAGATATACCTATCGATTGACCCCATGCGCTACCGCACGAATCCCACCAAGTCCCCAATGCCGGCCGGAATTCCGGCTGTCCAACCAATCCCCGCAAGGGGATCCCCAAGGTCGGCCAACCATCTCATCCGCCGGCTTACTCTCTCAGTACCATCCCTTTGATCCGTCAACAAAATGGCTGCCCCGTGGCACCCTCAATATATGGTTAATATTTCCCTCGTTGTGGCCCCTCGGCCACGGGGGTGCTTGGCATCTGCCGGGCCGGTGGCCCATAGTGCGGCACGCGCAGTGAATCGCCGTTCAGCTCCGGCCCGTGGCCGGGACCGCCGATCGGTAAAAAGCGCAATGTTTTTGAGGAGTTACTCATGTCCGATGCCATCAAGGTCGGCTTCGTTCCATTGTCTGCCGCCGTCCGTGGCATCATGGTCGTGTTCTGCGATGACGGTCTGAAGCTCGGCCCGGCGACCGCCAAGGCGCTCGGCGGCGCCACCGAACTCGTGAAGCGGGCGGCCACCGCCGCCGCCTTCAAGGGCAAAAGCGGTGCTGCGCTCGACATCCTTGCACCCGAGGGCGTGAAGGCCACCCGCCTGATCGTGATCGGCGCCGGCAAGGCGGCCGGCCTGAAGGCGAACGACTTCCTCAAATTCGGCGGCGTGGCGGCGAGCAAGCTTCCGTCCGGGGCGGCGGCCATGACCGTCATGGCGGAACTGCCCAATGGCGCCATGACGAGCGAGCAGGCGGTCGCGATCGCCTCGGGGCTGCGGCTGCGCACCTACAAGTTCGACCGCTACAAGACTAAGAAGAAGGACGGCGAGGAGGGCGGCACGCGAGCCGACGTCTCGTTTGCGGTCGGCGATGTCGTCGCCGCGAAGAGGGCGTTTGCATCGGCCGCTGCGATCGTGGACGGCGTGGTCATTGCGCGCGACCTGGTCAACGAGCCGCCGAACGTGCTTTATCCCGAGGAGTTCGCGCGCCGGGCGGGCCTGCTCCGAAAACTCGGCGTCAGGATCGAGGTGCTCGACGTCAAGGCGATGGCCAAGCTCGGCATGGGCGCGCTGCTCGGCGTCGGCCAGGGCTCGGCGCGGCCGAGCCGCACCGTGATCATGCGTTGGGACGGCGGCAAGAAGGGTGAGGCGCCGGTTGCCTTCGTCGGCAAGGGCGTCTGCTTCGACACCGGCGGCATTTCGATCAAGCCGGCCGGCAGCATGGAGGACATGAAGGGCGACATGGGTGGCGCTGCCTGCGTCGTCGGCCTGATGCATGCGCTCGCGGCACGCAAGGCCAAGGTCAACGTCGTCGGCGCCATCGGCCTCGTCGAGAATATGCCGGACGGCAACGCGCAGCGCCCGGGCGACATCGTCACTTCGATGTCGGGGCAGACCATCGAGATCATCAACACTGACGCGGAAGGCCGCCTGGTGCTTGCCGACGTGCTCTGGTACGTCGCCAAGAAAACCAAACCGAAATTCATGGTGGATCTGGCGACGTTGACCGGCGCCATCGTGGTCGCGCTCGGCACCGAGCATGCCGGCATGTTCTCCAACAATGACGAGCTTGCCGAGCGGCTGCTGGCGGCCGGCATCGAGAGCGGCGAGAAGGTCTGGCGCCTGCCGCTTGGCCCCGAATACGACAAGCTGATCGATTCCCAGTTCGCCGACATGAAGAACACCGGCGGCCGCCATGGCGGCTCGATCACCGCGGCGCAGTTCCTGCAGCGTTTCGTGGACGGCACGCCCTGGGCGCATCTCGACATCGCCGGGACCGCCATGGGGGCGCCGAAGACCGACATCAACCACAGCTGGGGAAGCGGCTATGGCGTCCGCTTGCTCGACCGTCTGGTCGCCGACCATTACGAACGCAAATGACCAGAGATGACTGAAGTCCTGTTCTACCATCTGCAAAACATGACGGTGGAGAACGTGTTGCCGCCGCTTCTCGAGAAATCGCTGGAGCGCGGCTGGCGCGTCGTGGTGCAGTCGACCTCGCCGGAGCGCGCCGATACGCTCGACGCCCATTTGTGGACCTATCGCGACGATTCCTTCCTGCCGCACGCGACATGGCGGGTCAGCGACGCCGCCGATCAGCCGATCGTGCTGGCGGTCGAGGAGGACAATCCGAACGGTGCCAATGTCCGCTTCCTCGTCGACAGCGCCGCGCTGCCGCAGGACGCGCAGGGCTATGAGCGCATGGTGCTGCTGTTCGATGGCGACGATCCGGACGCGCTTGCGTTCGCCCGCAGCGCCTGGGCGGATTGCAAGGCGCGGGGATTTGATGTCACCTATTGGCAGGCTGACGAGCGGGGCCGATGGCAGAAGCGGAATTAGCCGTCGCTCGCAATTAATGATAATTTGCACTTTTCGGGTGATGATGGCTTTTGTCACCTTCGTGCCGCAAAGTGATGTTGCTACAATTGCTTAGGGCCGATCCTTCACTCGGGGAATTTAGTTCATCGTGCGACATCAAAAGCTTCCCAGCTCGCTCATAATTGCGTTGGCGGCCGTAGCCCCGCTGGTCGCGGGCTGTTCGGGCGGGACCGATCTGTTGTCCAGGGATGCCCAGTGGTTCAACACGCCCAGCCGTCTGTTCATCAAAAGCATCTCGATTGAGTCGCCGCCGCTGACCCCCGACAAGCCGGTTGGGGCCGAGGATCTGGTCAGCGCCGACGGGGCTTGCGCCGGCATGGCGCCGCCGCCCGGGCCGGCCGATGCGAATGCGTCGACGACCGCGCCGGCTCCGATGGGCGGCACCGTCGCGCTCGGCCACACCGAATGCGACGTGGTGCGCGGCATCGGCGCGCCCTCGAGCGTCAACCTCTCCGGTGATGCCGCCGGCAGGCGCGTTGCCGTCGTGACGTGGACGACCGGGCCGCGCGCCGGCATCTACACCTTCACGGCCGGCCGCCTGTCCTCGATCGAGGGCACGCCGGAGGCACCGGTCATGCCGAAGGCGACCAAGCCAAAGCCGAAGAAGAAGTCGGCGTAACACGGGTCGGCCTTTTGCCCTGAAGCTGGTTGCGGCTGTCGATGCGATCAGCCGCGCACGCTCGTCCCCATCGTCAAGCGGCTTTGCATCCCTATTGCGACGGCAGAGGCGTGAATCGTGATCTCTCCCGTTCGCGCTCGCCGGCGATCTTGTTCGCGAGTTTCGACATCGCGGATGCCGACCTTCGCCCAAAGTGCCATCATTGCCTCGAGCTGCGTTCTTCCGCGCGCGTTGAAAATCACGGGGGCGTTACGCGTGATCCGTGATCAGGCGGTTCGTGATGAGCGAGCCTTCGCATCCGCCGTCGGAAACTGCCCCGAAGGAAAACTGGAGGAAATCTCCAGAATAATCACGCGCGTCTCAAGCAACGGTTCAAGAATGTCTTGTGCGCGAATGCTACGCGTCGAAGGGAGGGGCTAGGTCGGAAGGATCATTTGGATGTCCATTACCTCTGTGTTTTCCCCGGTTACGGGGCAGCTCACCATTTTCGGCGACAGCGCGAATAACGGCCTCGTGATAAGTCGCGACAAGTCCGGCCGCATCCTGGTCAATAACGGGCACGTGAAAACGGTTGGTGGCGAACCCACGGTCGACAACACCACCGCGATCGACATCTTCGGTCAGGGCGGTGACGACACGATCACCGTCGACGAATGCCACGGACCGATGCCGGCGGTGCACGTCTTCGGCGGCGACGGCAATGACAAGATCACGGGCGGCTCGGGAGCCGATCTTCTGTTTGGTCAGGCCGGCAACGATTTGATCAAGGGCGGCGGCGGCAACGATCTGCTGTTCGGCGGAGCGGGTAACGACGTGCTGGACGGCGGCAGCGGCGACAACCAGCTGTTCGGCGAGGCCGGCGACGACGTCATGATCTGGAATCCCGGCGGCGGCACCAACCTGTTCGAGGGTGGTGAGGGCAACGATACGGCTCAGGTCAACGGAAGCAACGGCGCCGAGACGTTCACGATCACGGCGAACGGCACCCGCGTGCGGCTCGACGGGGCGGGCGCGGCGCCGTTCTCGCTCGATATCGGCACGACGGAAAATCTCGTCCTGCACGGTGGCGGCGGCGACGATGCCATCACCGCGGGCAACGGGCTCGGCAGCCTGATCTCGCTGACGCTCGATGGCGGCGCTGGCAACGACAGGATCATCGGCGGTGACGGCAACGACCTCATCATCGGCGGCAGCGGCGACGATATCGTCAATGGCGGACGCGGCAACGACGTCGCCCAGCTCGGGAGTGGCGACGACACTTTCATCTGGAATCCCGGTGACGGCAGCGACACGGTCGAGGGCGGCTCGGGCAGCGACAAGCTGCTTTTCAATGGCGCCAACATCAACGAGACCATCAACATCTCGGCCAATGGCGGCCGGGTGCGCTTCACCCGCGACGTCGCCAACATCACGATGGATCTCAACAGCGTCGAGCAGATCGAATTCGATGCGCGCGGCGGCGCCGATAATATCACCGTCGGCGATCTCACCGGGACCGGCGTCAAGCAGGTGCTGGTTGATCTCGGAGCCGTCCCGGGAGGGACGCAAGGCGACGGCGCAGCTGATACGGTGACCGTCAACGGCAGCAACGGCAATCAGCACATCGAGGTCACAGCCACGGGCACAACGGTCACGGTCACGGGGCTGCCAGAGGTCGTGACAATCGCAAACGCAGAGGCCGGCAACGACCGGCTGGTCGTGCAGGCGCTCGGCGGTAACGACGTGATCGATGCATCCACGCTCGGCTCGGCGATCGGGCTGACCATCGACGGCGGGGCGGGCAACGACACCATCACCGGCAGCCAGGGCGCGGACACCCTGATCGGCGGCGACGGCAACGACAAGGTCATCGGCGGCCGCGGCAATGACGTCGCGCTTCTCGGCGCAGGCGACGACATCTTCACGTGGAATCCCGGTGACGGCAGCGACACTGTCGAAGGCGGCACGGGAACCGATACGCTGTTGTTCAACGGCGCCAATGTGGCCGAGACCATGTCGATCTCGGCGAACGGAAGCCGTGCGCTACTCACCCGTGACGTCGGTGCTATCGTCATGGACCTCGCTGGCGTCGAGCACGTGCAGATCGCGGCAGCAGGCGGCGCCGACAACATCACCGTCAACGATCTGACCGGGACAGGAATCACGCAAGTTGCCATCGACCTCAGTGCCGGCCCCGGCAGCCAGAGCGGCGATGGAGCGGCGGACCGCGTGACCGCGAACGGCACGACCGGTGACGACAACATATCGGTTGTGACCTCCGGCGGATCGATCGTGGTCAACGGCCTCGCTGCGCAGGTGACGATTGCACACGCGGACGCCGGTGATGTGCTCGGCATCAACGGCGGACAAGGCAATGACGTCATCAATGCGTCTTCCATCAAGGCGGGACAGTCGTTCAGCCTCAACATCAACGGCGGTGACGGCAACGACACCATCACCGGCAGTGCCGGCAATGACATTGTGAACGGCGGACGCGGCAACGATTTCGCCAATCTCGGTGCGGGCGACGACACCTTCGTCTGGAATCCCGGCGACGGCAGCGATACCGTCGAAGGCGGCAAGGGCACCGACACGCTGGCATTCAACGGCGCCAATATCAGCGAGAACATCAACATTTCGGCCAATGGCGGCCGCGTGCTGTTCACGCGAGATGTCGCCGCCATTGCGATGGACCTGAACGGGGTCGAGCATGTCGACTTCAATGCTCTCGGCGGTGCCGACAACATTACCGTCGGCGACCTCTCCGGCACCGGCGTCAGCCAGGTCGACCTCGATCTCGGCGCCAATGACGGCGCCGCGGATACCGTGACCATCAACGCAACCGGCGGCAACGACGTCATCACGGTGACCGAGCACGACGGCATCATCACGGTGTCGGGGCTTGGCCAGGACATCAACATCACCGATGCCGGCACCGGCGACAGGATCGTCATCAACGGCCTCGATGGCGACGATGTCATCACGGCTTCCGGCTTGCACGGCGGCATCCAGCTCGTTGCCAATGGCGGCAACGGCGACGACGTGCTGATCGGCAGCCCCGGCAACGACACGCTGGCGGGTGGTGCCGGTGATGACGTGCTGATCGGCGGGGGCGGCCTCGACATCCTGGACGGCGGCACCGGCAACAACGTCGTCATCCAGGGCGGAGCGTTCGCGGCCGCGATGCTGCTCAACCAGGCCATGGCGGCGAGCTTCGTCCCGGCAGGTGAGGGCAATGGCGAGATGCCGCTGCCCGATCCGCACGCGGCGCAGAGCCAGGTGCTCGCACCGCCCCAGCACGCCTGAAGCTGGCGGCTGCGGCCTGGAGAACGCTCATGACGACCAACGCGGTCTCCGCCGATACGGGGCTCGATGCCTTGCTGACGCTGCTGCATCTGCAAGGCGTTGCGGCCGATCGCGAGCAGCTCAGGCACCGGCTCGGCGCGGCAAGTTTCGGCGCAGCGGATATCGTCCGCTGCGCCAGGTCTCTCGGACTTAAAGCGCGAACCTACCGAACGCAGTGGAGCCGTCTGTCGGACACCCCGCTGCCTGCGATCGCAATGCTGCGGGACGGCGGCTTCATGGTCATCGCAAAGGCCTCCGCCGACAAGGTGCTGGTGCAGTCCCCGGAGGCGCAGCGCCCGGTGCTGATGGATCGCGACGAGCTGTGCGCGATCTGGGACGGCGGCTTGATCCTGATGGTCCGGCGCGCCGGCCTGTCCGACCTCGGCCGGCAGTTCGATATCACCTGGTTCATCGGCGCGATCGGCAGATACCGGCGGCTGCTGGGCGAGGTGCTGGCGGCTTCGTTCTTCCTCCAGCTTTTTGCGCTGGTCTCGCCGCTGTTCTTCCAGGTCGTGATCGACAAGGTGCTGGTGCACCGCTCGCTGTCCACGCTCGACGTCCTCGTCATCGGCCTCGTCGTCGTCTCCCTGTTCGACACCGTACTCGGGATCCTGCGCAATTACCTGTTTGCGCACACGACCAACCGCATCGACGTCGAGCTCGGGGCACGCCTGTTCCACCATCTGCTGGCGCTGCCGATGGCCTGGTTTCAGGCCAGGCGCGTCGGAGATTCCGTGGCCCGGGTCCGAGAGCTCGAGAACATCCGCAATTTCATCACCAGCTCGTCCCTGACGCTTCTCATCGACCTGGTCTTCACCTCGGTGTTCCTGGCGGTGATGTTCGCCTATTCGGCGCAGATGAGCTTCATCGTGCTCGCATCGTTCCCGTTCTACATCGCGATCTCGGCCGTGGCGACGCCGCTGTTTCGCCGCAGGCTGGACCAGAAATTCCGCCGTGGCGCCGAGAACCAGGCCTTCCTGGTCGAGAGCGTCAGCGGCATCGAAACGCTGAAGGCGATGGCGGTCGAGCCGCAGATGCAGCGTCGCTGGGAAGAGCAGCTCGCCGGTTATGTCTCGGCGAGCTTCGGTGTCACCAGCCTCGGCAACACGGCAAGCCAGCTGGTGCAGCTCGTCAGTAAGGTCGTCACTGCCGCCATTCTCTATGTCGGAGCCAGGCTGGTGATCGGTGACGCATTGACGGTCGGCGAGCTCGTGGCCTTCAACATCTTCGCGGGGCGGGTGTCGGCCCCGGTGCTGCGGCTCGCGCAGGTCTGGCAGGATTTTCATCAGGCGCGGCTGTCGATCGCGCGGCTCGGCGACATCCTCAACAGCGCGGCGGAGCCGGCGTACTCCGCCGCCCGCGCGGGGCTGCCGCCGATCCGGGGCAACATCCGCTTCGAGCACGTCTCTTTCCGCTACCGGCCCGATGGGCCGGAGATCCTGCACGATGTCTCATTCGACATTCCAGCCGGACAAACCGTCGGCATTGTCGGATCGTCCGGCTCGGGCAAAAGCACCTTCGCCAAGCTGGTGCAGCGGCTCTACGTTCCGCAAGGCGGCCGCGTGCTGGTCGACGGAATGGATCTGATGACGACCGACCCGGCCGGGCTCCGTCGGCAGATCGGAATCGTGCTCCAGGACAACATGCTGTTCAACCGGTCGGTGCGCGACAACATCGCGCTGGCCGATCCAAGCCTGCCGATGGACCGCATCATCGACGCGGCGAAGCTGGCGGGCGCTCATGATTTCATTCTGGAGCTCCCCGAGGGCTACGATACGATGGTGGGCGAGCGCGGCTCGACGCTCTCGGGCGGGCAGCGCCAGCGCATCGCGATCGCCCGTGCGCTGGTGGGCAATCCCCGGATCCTGATCTTCGACGAAGCCACCAGCGCACTCGACTATGAAAGCGAGCGGATCATCCATGACAACATGAAGGAGATCGCGAAAGGCCGCACCGTCCTGATCATCGCGCACCGTTTGTCCACCGTCCGCGGCGCCGATCGCATCTTCACCCTGGAACGCGGCCGTCTGGTCGAGGACGGCACGCATGATGCGCTGATCAAGACCGGCGGCCGCTACGCCGCCCTGCATCGTCTCCAGGGAGGCATTTATGAGGTCGGCTAGCACTGTGCCGGCCGCTCGTCCGGAGCAGACCGTGATCCCGTTCCGGAATGGAAAGGGCCGGCGCGCCGAGGAAGTCGCCTTCCTGCCGGCGGCGCTGGAAATCACGGAAACACCGCCGTCGCCGATCGGCCGCGCCATCGCCCTGGTCCTGATGCTGCTTGTCTGCGCAGCGCTGGCCTGGTCGGCCTGGGGCACGATCGACATCGTGGCGTCCGCGACCGGCAAGGTCGTGTCGAGCGGGCGAAGCAAGGTGGTCCAGCCGTTCGAGACCGGCGTGGTGCGCGCCATTCACGTGCAGGACGGTCAATCGGTCAAATCGGGCGACCTGCTGATCGAGCTCGATCCGACCGTGAACGCCGCAGAGCGCGATCGTCTGCACGACGATCTCATGGCCGAGCGGCTCAACGTTGCGCGCCTGCGCGCCGCATTGGCAGGCGGCGAAGAGGTGTCCGCCGATCTCGTCGTACCAGAGGACGCCGATCCCATGCTGGTCGCGACGCAACGGCAGCTCCTCGCCAATCAGGTCAGCGAGAACAGGGCCAAGCTCGCGGCGCTGGCGCGTCAGGAAGCGCAGAAGGAGGCCGAACATCAGACGATTGCGGCGACGATTCACAAGCTTGATGCGTTGCTGCCGGTCACCCAGCAGCGTGTCGAGATCCGCAAGACGCTGATGGAGAAGGAGATCGGCTCGAAGCTGACCTACTATGAGACCCTCCAGCTCCAGATCGAGCAGCAGGAGGAGCTTCGCGTCCAGAGCAGCCGCTTGAAGGAGGCCGAGGCGGCCGTCGCCGCGATCCGGGAGACCCGCATCCAGGCCTTGGCGGAGTACAGGAAAAGTCTCTCCGACGAGCTTGCCAAGAGCGAACAGAAAGCCAATGGCGTCGCACGCGATCTGATCAAGGCGCAGCAGAGGACGAGGCTTCAGCAACTGACGTCGCCGGTCGACGGCGTCGTGCAGCAGCTCGCGGTCCACACTGTCGGCGGCGTGGTCACGCCCGCGCAGTCGCTGCTGGTAATCGTGCCGACCGATACGCAGCTCGAGATCGAGGCGATGATCTCCAACCGCGATATCGGATTTGTCGAGGCCGGGCAGGGCGCCGCCATCAAGATCGATACTTTCAATTTCACCCGCTACGGCCTTCTCGCGGGCCAGGTCGTGAGCGTCTCGCAGGACGCCATCATCCGCGACCGGCCCCAGGAGCGCGGGAGCGACCGTGCGCTTGGGACGCAACGCGACAGCAGCGAGCCCAGCGGGCAGGAGTTGAGCTACAGCGCCCGCATCTCGCTCGATCGCAGCCAGATGCAGGTGGACGATCGCCTCGTCAATCTGTCCCCGGGGATGGCAGTGACCGTCGAGATCAGGACCGGTTCGCGCAGCATCCTGAGCTATCTCCTGTCGCCCCTGCAGCGCTACCGGCACGAGATCATGCGGGAGCGCTAGTTCCCGCCTGTTGCCGACGAAGCTTCGCGAGGCGTGCTGAGGGGGCCGATCAGGCCTTCGGCAGCTACACCATGCCGCGGGCGCGCCACTCGCGATGAAGTCATTTTGGTGTGGCCGCGCAGCCCGGAATGCGTACATAGGAGCAAGCAAAAAATTTGGAGGAAAGCATGCGGCTCATTGCCCTCGTATCGGCTCTGGTTCTGCCGTTTGGCGCGGCGCTCGCCCAGGACTATCCGATCAGGCCCGTCACCATGTTGGTGCCGTTCGCCGCCGGCGGACCTACGGACACCATTGCTCGCCTGACCGCGGCAGGCATGGCGAAATCGCTTGGCCAACAGGTCGTCGTCGAGAACGCGCCCGGCGCCGGTGGCACCATCGCCACGACCCGCGCCTCGCGAGCCCAGCCCGACGGATACACGCTGCTGATCCATCATGTCGGCCTCTCGACCGCCGCCACACTGTACCGCAACCTCAGCTATGACACGAAGACGGCCTTTGCGCCGATCGGGCTTGTGACCAATGCGCCGATGACCATCATCGCGCGTCCGGATTTTCCGGCCGACACGCTGAAGGAATTGGTCGCCTACGCCCAACAGCAGGGCGACAAATTGACCTATGCCAATGCCGGACTCGGCGCGGCGTCGCATCTCTGCGGCATGCTGTTCATGACGGCGATCCAGAAGCAGCTGACCGCGGTGCCCTACAAGGGCAACGGCCCCATCATGAACGATCTTCTCGGCAGGCAGATCGATCTCACCTGCGACCAGGCCACGAACACGACCGGCCCGATCATGTCGAAGCAGGTCAAGGCCTATGCGATCACCACCAGGGAGCGGCTGAAGAGCCTGCCCGATCTGCCGACGGCCGACGAGGCCGGCCTCAAAGGCTTCGAACTTGGTGTCTGGCACGGCATCTATGCCCCCAAGGGCACACCGCCGGCGGTCGTTCAGAAGCTGACCGCGGCGCTCCAGTCCGCCCTTAGGGATTCCACGCTGATCGCCCGGTTCAACGACATCAACACGGAGCCGGTCCCGCAGGAGAAGGCGACGCCGGAAGCGCTGGCCGCGATGCTCGCGAGTGAAGTCGACCGGTGGGCTCCGATGATCAAGGCAGCCGGCCAATTCGCGGACTGAGCCGTTTCTGCTCAATTCGTGCCGACATCGCTGCGTGAGCGGGTTTAAGCCACCACGGTAAAGACCAGCCCATTCAACAGCTAATCACCGGGTAGCAAAATACCGGTACTGTGCATGGGGTTGTTTTTGCGATTTTGATGTCGGCCCGGTCGTGGAGGCTTCAACCCGCCGCCTCGTCGAACTGCGTGCTCGCCTCGAGCCACTGCTCCTCGGCGCGCACCAGCGCGTCGGCCGCATTGGCGCGTGCTTTCGACAGTTGCGCGGCCTGCTTGGGGTCGCGGGTAAAGATGTCGGGCAGGGCCAGCGCAGTGTCGATCTTGCTGATGATCGCGCTGACGCGGGCGATCTCGGTTTCGGCTTCCGCGATACGTTTCTTCAGCGAGCCGCGATTGTCCGATCTCGGACGCTGCGGCTTCTCGCTCGCGGCGCTGCGCTCGCGCGGGGCGGGCTCGCCATTGCGCGCGGACAGCACCAGGCGGCGATATTCGTCGAGGTCGCCGTCGTAATTGGTCACGGTGCGGTCGGCGACGATCCAGAGTTGATCAGCGCAGGACTCGATCAGATAGCGATCGTGCGAAACCATGATGACGGCGCCGGGGAATTCGTTGATGGCTTCGGCGAGCGCTGCGCGGCTGTCGATGTCGAGATGGTTGGTCGGCTCGTCCAGGATGATCATGTTGGGGCCGAAAAAGGTCGCAAGTCCCAGCAGGAGGCGCGCCTTCTCGCCGCCCGACAATTTTCCAACCTTGGTGTCGGCCGCCTTGCCGGAAAAGCCGATGGCGCCGGCGCGGGCGCGTACTTTCGCTTCGGGCGCCTCGCCCATCAGCTTGCGGACGTGGTCGTAGGTCGAGGCATCCTCGTTCAGTTCGTCGAGCTGGTGCTGCGCGAAATAGGCGATCGACAGCTTGTCCGCGCGCGTCACCTTGCCCGAGAATGGCGCGAGGCGGCCGGCGAGCAGTTTCACAAGGGTCGACTTGCCGTTGCCGTTGGAGCCGAGCAGCGCAATGCGGTCGTCATTGTCGACGCGCAAGGTGACGCGGTTCAGCACGGGCGTATTCGGATCGTAGCCGACCACGACGTTGTCGGCGGCGATGATCGGCGGCGACAGGATTTTCTCCGGCGCGGGAAAGCTGATCTCGCGTACGTCCTGGGTGACCAGCGCCGTGATCGGCTTCAGCCGCTCCAGCATTTTCACGCGTGACTGCGCCTGCCGGGCTTTGGAGGCCTTGGCCTTGAAGCGGTCGACGAAGGCCTGCAGGCGCGCGCGTTCGGCTTCCTGGCGCTTGACCGCTTTGGCATCCAGCATCTCGCGCATGGCGCGCTGCTCCTCGAAGGAGGAGTAGGTGCCTTTGTAAAGCGTGAGCTTACCGCGTTCCAGATGCAGGATCTGGTCGACCGAGCTTTCCAGCAGGTCGCGGTCATGGCTGATCACGATCACGGTGCGCGGATAATGTGCGAGATGATCCTCCAGCCACAGCGTGCCTTCGAGGTCGAGATAGTTGGTGGGCTCGTCGAGCAGCAACAGGTCGGGAGCCGCGAACAACGTTGCGGCGAGCGCAACGCGCATGCGCCAGCCGCCGGAGAATTCGGCGCAGGGGCGGAGCTGGTCGGTGGCGGAGAAGCCGAGGCCGGAAAGGATGGCGGCGGCACGGCTCGGTGCCGAATGCGCGTCGATGTCGACCAGCCGGGTCTGGATCTCGGCGATCCGGTGCGGGTCAGTCGCGCTCTCGGCCTCGGTGAGCAGCGCGTCGCGTTCGAGGTCGGCCTTGAGCACGACCGAAATCAGGCTCTCGGGGCCGTTCGGCGCTTCCTGCGCGAGGCTGCCGACGCGCCAGCGGGGCGGCAGGGTCACCGTGCCGTGCTCGGCGGCGAGCTCGCCGCGGATCACCTTGAACAGGGTCGATTTGCCGGTGCCGTTGCGACCGACCATGCCGACGCGGGATCCTGGCGTGATCTGCACGGAACTCTGGTCAATCAGAAGGCGTCCGGCGAGGCGGATGGAGAGGTCGGTGATGGCAAGCATGCGGCCTTGTCACCGCACCCGCGATCAAACGCAACCCGTTTTTCCGTGTCCACGGGCCAGTGCTCGTCAACTCAGTGCGAGTCGCGGTCGCGCTGCTTCAGCTCATTGAGGAGTTGCTCGAGGTGCGTCGGGAGCCTGGCTTCGGGGCGCAGACTCTGCTGGAGCCGTTCGCCCACCGCATCGCGGATCGAGCGGCTGGTGCGCCGGTCGATTTGCTCGCTGTCGTCGGCGAAAAGGCTAACCATCGCAGGGTTCCGTGTTCTCAAAGAAGCGACACGGTACCAAGTCCTTGGCCCCCAAATGGTTTCGCCACTCGCGGCGATTGCGCGGCATTCTAGCAAAAATTGTGTGAAGCCGCGCAATGGCCCCCTCCGAATACAAAACCCCGGCGCTGGGGGACGCCGGGGTTTCGCTTGGAAGGTACCTTGGGGCTCAGGTAGCTTTGGAAAGGTGCTGTCGGGCTCAGTAGCAGCGGTTGATCATCCGCCAGCGGGGTCCCCAGGGGGTCGGGACCAGCCGGCGCACATAGCAGCCGCCATAGCCATAGGAGACGGGGCCGCCGGCATAGAACCGCGGTCCGCCCCAGCCGTGATGCCAGCCACCGCCGCCGCCATGACCCCAGCCGCCATGCCAATGAGCGGACGCGGAGGTCGGCGCCAGCGCGGCACCAAGCGCGACCACGGCGACCGCGGCGAGCGAAAGCTTCCTCAACATGGTGATCTCCTCAAAACTGCCGGCGCGGGGCTATCGCGTCGATGGAAAGGCCGCCGAAACGGTCCGCCTCGGGCAGAGGCTTTGGTTTCGATGGACCTGAGGTTATCCGAGCGAGGCTGAACCAAACCCTGACGAGGGCTTCAGATTGGGTTCATTTGGGTGAAATCGTCGTAATCCATGTTGGAATTCGGGCGCTTGGCCTGCGGCGAAGCACCCGCGAGTCGGTTTTGGCGGTCGCTTGCCGTATGGCGAACGCGCCGATATAAGCCCGGCAACTCCGAACCACCGTTTTCTCTTCAAGGACAAGATCATGGCCATCGAACGCACCTTCTCGATCATCAAGCCCGACGCCACCGCGCGTAACCTTACCGGTGCGGTTAACGCCGTGATCGAGAAGGCGGGCCTGCGCATCGTCGCGCAGAAGCGCATCCGCATGACCAAGGAACAGGCCGAGACCTTCTATGCGGTCCATAAGGCGCGCCCCTTCTTCGGTGAGCTCGTGGACTTCATGACCTCGGGCCCCGTGGTGGTCCAGGTGCTGGAAGGCGAGGGTGCCGTCTCCAAGTATCGCGACGTGATGGGGGCGACCGATCCGTCCAAGGCGGCTGACGGCACCATCCGCAAGCTCTACGCAAAGTCGATCGGCGAGAACTCCGCGCACGGTTCGGATGCGCCGGAAACCGCCGCGATCGAGATCGCGCAGTTCTTCTCGGGCAACGAGATCGTCGGCTGATCCGTCGGCCGATAAGGTAACGAGACGCGGCGAAAGGATGTAGTGTGAACTGGCTCTGGCAGATCTTCGATCCCGCTACGATCGGGGCATTCTTCACCCAGTTCCGCGTTGAGATGGCCGAACCGACCTTCTGGGTCGCGGTCGGCAAGATCATCTGGATCAACATCCTCTTGTCCGGCGACAATGCGCTGGTGATCGCGCTCGCCTGCCGCGGCCTCAAGCCGCGGCATCGGCTGTGGGGCATGATTCTCGGTGCCGGCGCGGCGGTGCTGCTGCGGATCATCTTCACGGGGATCGTCGCGAGCCTGATGGAGCTGCCGTACCTCAAGCTGGTCGGCGGTCTTGCGCTGATCGTGATTGCGGCAAAGCTGCTGGTGCCGGAACAGGAGGACGAGGACGGCGTCGAGTCGGCTTCGCATCTGTGGCAGGCCGTGCAGATCGTCGTCGTCGCCGACATCGTCATGAGCCTGGACAACGTCATTGCGGTGGCCGCGGCCGCCAATGGCAGTGCGCCCCTGCTGGTGCTCGGCCTTGCCATCAGCGTGCCCTTGATCGTCGCCGGTGCGGCGCTGATCATGGCGCTGCTCGCAAAGCTCCCGGTTCTGGTGTGGGCCGGCGCGGCGCTGCTCGGCTGGATCGCGGGCGAGGTGATCGCGACCGATCCCGGCATCGCGCCGAGGCTGCACACGCTGTTCGACGGTCCGTTCGGCGCCTCGCTGGACAACATGCTCGGCGCCTTGCGCATCCCGCCGCAATTCGCCCATGGCGGCGGAGGCGGCGAATATCTCTGCGCAGCTCTCGGCGTCGTCGTCGTGCTGGTCGTCGGCTCCATCTGGCGCCGCCGCAGCATGAGCGCAGCCGCGCTGGAGTCATCCGAACGCCACGCCAAGGCCTCGGCGGAATAGGCTTATCTTTCGAGCATGATCTTTCCGGAAAACGTTTCACGTTTTTCCGGATCATGCGCTAGCGCCGCACGATCGAGCCGGCGCGGTTGATCAGCCGGGCGAGCGCGCGGAAGCGGCTGCCGACGCGGTCCGCGACGAGATCGCCGAGGCGGTGCTCGAACACCAGCAACAGCTTACGGCCCACGCTGCGGAAATGGGTCGCAGGCAAGACGCCCGGACGCGCCGCCGAGATCAGATGCGCGACGCGGAAGGCCGCGCCCAGCAGGCGGGCGCGTTCGAGCTGCGCCGGCGTCAGAAGCTCCTGCATGGCGACCGGCGGCTGGTTCTCCTCGCTGAGCCCCGCATAGCGATAGAACACGGACAGGCCGACGAAGGCGCGCTCGGTGTGGGTGATCGCGCCGAAATTGCCGTTGACGACGAGGCTCAGCGTCTGCTCGCCGCGATGGTCGGGATGCACGCGCCAGCCGATGTCGGACAGCAGGCACGCGGCGTGGCGCAGGCGGCGGTCCTCCTCGGTCTCGCGCAGCTTCACCACGCGGGCGAGGCGGTCGGTCCAGGCGATCAACTCGCGCGCGTGCTTGGCCGAACGCGACAGCAGCTGGTTCAGCTCCTCGGCCGCGCAGATCAGCCCGTCCTTGTTGCGTTCGGACTCCGGCAGCTTCTCGTGCAGCAGGCCCTCGCGCACGCCGAAGGTCGAGAACACGATGGTCTTCGGCTTCGCCACCCGGATGATGTGCTCGAGCACCAGTGCGGCATAGGTGAGGAGCGGGCGCCGGGCATCGGCGACGATCTCGATGTCGGCGAGCATGCCGGCGGCCGCAAGCCGGCGAAGACGACGCGAAAAATCGAGCGCCTCGGCCGCCGAAATCGAATAGCCGTGCATCACCTGGAGCGGATAGCCGCTCTGGATGATGTGGATGCGCGCAAGCGCGCGCCAGGTGCCGCCGACGGCGTAGAAGCTGCGGCCGCTCCCTGCCTTGAGCTGTGGCACCCCGTCGAGCGCTTCGCGCACGATGCGGTCGGCGCGTTTCAGGGATTTATGCGCGAGGTCCTGCAGTGCGAGGCCGCCGAGTGGCAGCGTCACGCCGCTGCGCACGGTGTTTTTGCGCACGTCGATCAGTTCGAGCGAGCCGCCGCCGAGGTCGCCTACGATGCCGTCGGGATGGTGAATGCCGGAGATCACGCCGAGCGCCGACAGCCGCGCCTCGCGCGGGCCCGACAGGATCTCGATCTTCACCGCGCAGATGCGCTCGGCTTTCGCGATGAAGTCGGCGCCGTTGGAGGCGTCGCGGCAGGCGGCGGTCGCAATCGCAAACACCCGTCCGACCTGCATCACCCGGCACAGCGCACGGAAGCGCTTGAGCGAGGTCAGCGCCTTGTCGACGGCGTCGGGCGCAAGCAAGCCGGTGCTCTGCACCTCGCGGCCGAGCCCGCACAGCGTCTTCTCGTTGAAGATCGGAATCAGGCTCCGCGTCAGTCCCTCGTAGACGACGAGACGGACCGAGTTGGAGCCGATGTCGATGACGGCGACGCTCGAGCCGCGCTTGCGCGGCCGCTTCACGTCGACGATCCCGGATCAGGATTGATGACGTTCATTACGGCGCGTGAGGCGGCGCGGCGAGGATTCCTTGAGCGACTTACCACGGCCAGACAGACTCGGATTTGTCATAAAGTAGTTGTGGACGTTGAAAGGCTCCTCGCCCTTCGCGGTCTTCATACGCGTTGAGGACCCGTCCGGCAACAATTGCCAGCTCTGTTCATTGTCCTTGAGATTCGCGACCATGATCTGTTCGAGAACCTGCTGATGCACCGTGGGATTTTGCAGCGGACACAGCACCTCGACGCGGCGGTCGAGGTTGCGCGGCATTATGTCCGCCGAGGAGATATACACAGCCGCTTTCGCGCTCGGCAGGCCCTGGCCCATGCCGAAGCAGTAGATTCGGCCGTGTTCGAGGAATCGCCCGATGATCGACTTGACGCGAATGTTCTCCGACAGTCCGGGAATGCCGGGTCGCAGGCAGCAGATACCGCGCACCACGAGTTCGACCTGCACGCCGGCCTGTGAGGCCTCGTAGAGCGCGTCGATGATGTCGGGGTCGACCAGCGCGTTCATTTTCATCCAGATCGCACCAGGCCGGCCGTGCCGCGCATGCGCGGTCTCGCCCTGGATGTGCTCGATGATGCGCTTGCGCAAGGTCAGCGGCGAGACCGCCATCTTTTCCAGATCGCTCGGCGCGGCGTAGCCGGTGATGAAGTTGAACACGCGCGCGGCGTCGCGGCCGATGGTCGGCTCCGAGGTGAAGTAGGAGAGGTCGGTGTAGATGCGCGCGGTCACCGGGTGGTAATTGCCTGTGCCGGTGTGGACGTAGGTCGTTAGGCTGCCGCCCTCGCGGCGCACCACCATCGAGAGTTTCGCGTGCGTCTTCAGTTCGAGGAAGCCGTAGACGACCTGCACGCCGGCGCGTTCGAGGTCGCGCGCCCAGCGGATGTTGGCCTCCTCGTCGAAGCGGGCCTTCAGCTCGATCAGCGCGGTGACGGATTTGCCGGCTTCGGCGGCTTCCACGAGCGCACGCACGATCGGCGAGTTGCTGGAGGTGCGGTAGAGCGTCTGCTTGATGGCGACGACGTCGGGGTCGCGCGTGGCCTGCTGGAGAAACTGCACCACGACGTCGAAGGATTCGTAGGGGTGATGGACGACGAGGTCCTTCTGTCGGATCGCAGCGAAGATGTCGCCGCCTTGCTCGCGCACGCGCTCGGGATGGCGCGGCACATAAGGGGTGAATTCCAGGTCGGGCCGGTCGAGGCGGGTGAGCTGCGAGAGCTCGTTCATGGCGAGCACGCCGTCGACCAGGAACACCTCGTCGTCGGCGGTCGACAGCGCGTGCTGCACGAAGCTGCGCAGCTGTTCCGGCATCTTGGCGTCGATCTCGAGTCGGATCACGGACCCGCGGCGACGGCGCTTGAGCGCCGTCTCGAACAGGCGGACGAGATCCTCGGCCTCTTCCTCGATTTCGAGTTCGGAGTCGCGGAGGACGCGGAATGCGCCCTGGCCGTGCAGATTGTAGCCGGGGAACAGGCGGTTGATGAACAGAGCGGTGGCCTGCTCCAGGGAGATCAGCCGGACGACCTTGCCCTCGGCCGGCAGGCGGATGAAGCGGTCGATCTTGCCAGGCATGCGGATCAACGCGTTCATCTGCTTGCCGTCGGCGGCGCGCGTGAGCTGGAGCGCGATGGTGAAGCCGAGGCTCGGAATGAACGGGAACGGGTGGGCCGGGTCGATCGCGAGCGGCGTCAGCAGCGGGAACACGTTGCTGAGGAAGTAGTCCTCGATCCAGGTTCGTTCCGCCTTGGTGACCTCCTTGCCATCGACCAGCACGATGCCCTCGTCGGCAAGCGTGCCGCGCAGGTCGCGCCAGATCGCCTGCTGGTCGGACGCAAGCTGCGAGACGGTCCGGTTGATGAGCGCGAGCTGCTCGGACGGGGTCAGACCGTCGGGGCTGCGCTCGGCAATGCCCTCGCGCACCTGGGCCTTGATGCCGGCGACGCGGACCATGAAGAACTCGTCGAGGTTATTCGCTGAAATCGACAGGAATCGCACCCGCTCCAGCATGGGGTGGCTGGGATTGACCGATTCCTCCAGGACGCGGCGGTTGAAGTGCAGCCAGGAGAGCTCGCGATTGATGAACCGCTCGGGGCTCGATGCGATCGCCGGCGGGCCTTCGGCTTCCGGGGCTTTTTCTTTAACTTCAACAGCTTGCGCAGAGTCCATCAGAAGTCGATCCATCCAGTTCGCCCCAATTTGCGACTTACGCGCAAAACCCGCGGGAGCATGTGTTAGAGCGATGACGTTTCGATGACATTGATGTTCCGCCGCCCGGCCGCGTCAAGCCGCCTTGGTCAGACATCCCGGAGCAGCTCGGCTGCCAAGGCCCGGGTGACGGGACGGCCAAGGCGCAGGGCCTCGGTGTCCAGCAGATCGACAGCCCGTCGGGCGGCGGCCGAGGACCGCTCCAGGCGAGTGGCGAGGTAGCCGACCACGCTCTCGTCCACCGCGAGCTGGCGGTCGGCGCAGAATTTGACGATCAGGCCGCGGAAGAGCTGGTCGTCAGGCGGCAGCAGCGAGATAACAGGGACGGCGCGGAGCCGCGAGCGCAGGTCGGCAAGCTCGATCTCGAGAGAAGCGGGCGCCTCGCGTCCGGTGAAGAGGACGTAGGCGCCGTCCTCGCGCGCCAGATTCATCAGATGGAACAGGGCGCGCTCGTCGAATTCCCTGGCCTTGGGGTCCTCGACCACCAGCGCGCCGGTGGCGAGCGCGGCCGGGACGGCTTCGGCGGTCAGCCCATTGGCCGTGGTCGAGCGGGCGCCTGAAGCCTCGGCCCAAATCGCGGCGAGATGGCTCTTGCCGCTTCCTTCCGGGCCGGCCAGCCACATGATCCGGTTCGGCCATTCCGGCCAGGCGTCGATGAGGGCAAGACCGGCGGCATTAACGGGGCCTTCGAGGAAATTGTCCCGGCTCAGGCTCTCCGCATGCGGAAGCGAAAACGCCAATTGTCGGGGATGAACGCGGCCTGGCACGTTTGCTTTGCTCCGTGCCGGCGTGCCGGCTTCGTTTGACGAGATGCGACTTCATCGAGCGGGAGTTGGCCTTTTGCGGGGCCGCTTCCCAACTCACTTGGCCTCGATCGTGCTCATGTGCCGCAACCACTCAACGAGATAGAGCGACACGGAGGAGAGCGTGAAGACCGTAACGAGGCCCATCAAGATTATATCATAAGGACCGGCTTTGAAGCCGAAGGCGAGGGCGGCCAATACCAGCGCTGCGAACGCCACCTGGGCCACAGTGTTTAGCTTGGATACCTTCGAGGGCTTCATCTCCACAGGGCGGTCGAACAGCCACGATATGATCACGGCGGCGACGATCATGATGTCGCGCGAGACCACTAGGATGACGATCCAGCGCGGAATCGCGCCCCAGATGCCCAAGGCCATGTAGATCGAGACCAGCAGCGCCTTGTCGGCGAGCGGGTCGAGCAAGGCGCCGAGCTCGCTCGTCATGTTGAAGCGCTTGGCAAGGAAGCCGTCGACCGCGTCGCTGATCCCGGCGATCAGGAAGACGGCGAACGCCACCTCCATTTGGCTCGACACGATGGCCCAGACGATGATCGGGACCAGCATGATGCGGCCCAAAGTAATGATGTTCGGTATACTCACACGGCGCTTCCCGGCACCCGGCCTGACCTCGAATTCGGCCCTTTGGAGGCTGAACCGGTTGATATCTCTACATAGTATACGGAGGCGCGCCATGCGAGCCATTGCGCGTCCCCGGAATTCGACGTAACCAGCCGCAAACCCACTGGAAATCGGGCATGACCGACCGCAAAAACGGCCTCACTTACGCCGATTCAGGCGTCGATATCGACGCGGGCAACCGCCTGGTCGACCTGATCAAGCCCATGGTGCGCGCCACCGCACGGCCCGGCGCCGACGCCGAAATCGGTGGATTCGGCGGCCTGTTCGATCTCAAGGCGGCCGGTTTCAAGGATCCCATCCTGGTGGCAGCCACCGATGGCGTCGGCACCAAGGTCAAGATCGCGATCGAGACCGGCCTGCATGGGGGGATCGGCATCGATCTCGTCGCCATGAGCGTCAACGACCTCGTGGTGCAGGGCGCCGAGCCGCTGTTCTTCCTCGACTATTTTGCCTGCGGCAAGCTCGATCCGGAGGCGACCGCGTCGATCGTCGCCGGTGTCGCCGAAGGCTGCCGCGAATCCGGCTGCGCCCTGATCGGCGGCGAGACGGCCGAGATGCCCGGCCTCTACAAGGACGGCGACTACGACCTCGGCGGCTTTGCGGTCGGCGCCGCGGAGCGGGGCACGCTCTTGCCGCGCAAGGACATCGCCGCCGGCGATGCCGTGATCGGGCTGGCCTCGTCGGGGGTGCACTCCAACGGTTTCTCGCTGGTCCGGAAGATCGTGGAACAATCCGGCGTCGGCTTCGGGGCGCAGGCGCCGTTTGCGCCTGTCATGACGCTCGGCGGCGCGCTGCTGACGCCGACGCGGCTCTATGTCAAATCCTGCCTGCGCGCGATCCGCGAGACCGGCGCGGTGAAGGGGCTTGCCCACATCACCGGCGGCGGCTTCACCGACAACATTCCGCGCGTGCTGCCGAACCTTCTCGGTGTCGGTATCGATCTGGCGCGCCTGCCGGTGCTGCCGGTGTTCAAATGGCTGGCAGCCCAAGCCGGCATCGCCGAGCTCGAAATGCTGCGGACCTTCAATTGCGGGATCGGCATGATCGCGATCGTCGAGCCGGACAAGGTCGACGAGGTCGTGGAGGTCTTCACTGACGCCGGTGAGACCGTCGCACAGCTCGGTACCGTGATCCCGGCTGAGGGCGAGCACCGCGTCATCTATAACGGCCACCTCGATCTGGCGCTTTGATGAAACGCCGCGTCGCCATCCTGATCTCCGGTCGCGGCTCCAACATGTCCGCGCTGATCAGGGCCGCTGCTGCTGCGGATTTCCCGGCGGAGATTTCGCTCGTCATCTCGAACAAGGCCGACGCGCTCGGGCTCGAACGGGCCAAAGCGAGCGGCGTGAACACGCTGGTGATCGAAAGCAAGCCGTTCGGCAAGGACCGCGCCGGCTTCGAGAAGGTGCTGCAAGCAGCGCTCGATCAGCACGGCATCGAGCTGATCTGTCTCGGCGGTTTCATGCGGCTGTTCACGGCTGAATTCACAAAAGCCTGGTACGGGCGGATGCTCAACATCCATCCCTCGCTGCTGCCGTCATTCCCAGGCTTGGACCCGCATGGCCAGGCCTTGCGCGCCGGCGTCAAGCTGTCCGGCGCAACGGTGCACTTCGTCATCCCCGAGACCGATGCCGGCCCAATCGTGATGCAGGGTGCGGTGCCCGTGAGCGATCACGACACGGCGGACACGCTGTCGGAGCGTATCCTCGAAGTCGAGCACCGCATCTATCCCGCAGCGCTGAGCCTGCTCGCGACCGGCAAGGTCCGGATCGAGGGCGACGTGTGCAAGACCGCGGGCAGCGGGCCGTCGGAGAATTTTCTGGTTGCGCCGTTGGTGCGGTGAAGCGCCGTCGCACGAAATACTTCTCATCCCCAAAACAAAAACCCCCGGCAGAGCCGGGGGCAACGTCATGATCTCTTGCGCAGACCGCGAGAGAAGTCAGGAGACCTTGAGGTTCTCCGCGGATGCCTTGCCGCGGTTCTCCACGAGGTCGTATTCAACCACCTGGTTTTCATTGAGGGTGGAGAGTCCGGCGCGCTCGACGGCGGAGATGTGGACGAAGACGTCCTTGTCACTGCCGTTCGGCTTGATGAACCCATATCCCTTGGTCGGGTTGAACCATTTGACGGTGCCCTTTTGCGGCATCCTCAGTCTCCTCCGCTAGATACAAAAACGACGCGGCCGCTTTTCGCGTGCCACGCCACAAACGGGCTTCCGGTAGTCTGTTCGAGTCTTGAGTCTCAATGTCGCGAAACGCACAGTCGAGCGGCCAATTCCGATTGTGTCCGATATTGCAACATGAAAATCGCCCGTTAGCAAGCCGCGCGCGAATTTCAAGTCCGGGCCGGGTGCCGTCATCTGCAATTTACGACCTGTGGCCGGGGAACCACAATCGAGGGCAATCGCCTTGGCGATGAGGTCTGGACCGATTGACCCTCGGGGGCAGTTCAGCACAAATCGTCACGTGCAGTGTGGCGCGTGTTGCATTTTTGCGCGCCGCCATTTTGCTTTGGGATTCATCGTCATGCGCTGCACATTGCAGCTTTCCGGGACGCGGCGGGTGATTGGCGGAGACCGGGTTCGTCGGACGGCGGCCAAGGTCGCGAGTGCCATCGTGCTTGGCTTGGTGACGACGGCTGCTCCCGTTCTCGCTCAGGTCGCCCCGCCGCTGCCACCGCCACCGCCTCCCACGCCGTCGGCCACCTCCACCAATTACGACCAATCGGCCGGCAACAGCGCGCTCAATCTCGGGTCGAACTTCCTGGAGCGGCTCGGCAACCAGGCATCTGGCGGCGTCAACCGGGCGTTCCGAACCAATCCCGGCGGCGGCGGCGCATCGGCCGGCGCGGAAGATCCGCGCTACCGCACCTGGTTCGAGGGCTACGGCATCTCGGTCCGGACCGATGCGCAAGGAGACTTTGTCGGCGACAAGCGGAAGACCTTCGGCGGTGTCGCGGGCTTTGGCGCGCGGCTCGCACCGGGCGTCAATCTCGGCTTCTCCGTCGACCAGAGCCACACCGACATCGACGTTCCGCTCGCGCTCCAGTCCGCGACGCTGGACCTGACTCAACTCGGCTTCAGTGGCTCCGTCGACAAGGGCCCCTGGACCTGGGCTTTCGCGCTGGTGCACGGTTTCGGCAAGGTCCGCTCCAGCCGGGATACCGGCCTCGGCCTTGCGACCGCGGGTTATCGCGCCGCAGTCGACGGCGCGTTGACCGAGATCAGCTATTACTGGACCAAGGACCAGATGCGCATCGTGCCGAAGGGTGCACTGGAATATGTCCGCGCCACCAGCGTCGCGTTCCAGGAGGTTGGCGGCCTCGATCCCCTCAATGTCGGCTCGACGGCGCTCTCTCGCGCGCGCGTCATGATCGGAGCCGAGGTCGGACGCTACTTCATCTTCGACCAGAAGATCCTGGACCTGTCCGCCTACGGCAAGTTCGTCGACAATTTCCATCAGAACCTGGGATCGGTGCAGGTCAGCCTCGGGACCCAGAGCATCGTCGTGCCCGGGATCGGCGAGAGCCGCTACGGCATGGATGCCGGCGCCTCGGCCTCGATCAGTCTGACCAACACGGCGCGGCTCTACGTCAACTACGACGGCAAGTTCCGCAGCGAGCTGACGTCGCATCAGGGCACGGTCGGCTTCGAATATCGGTGGTGAGGCGAAGCCTGCCCACGTCCGCCCAGAGCCGGATCTGGAAAACTGCGAAGCGGTTTTCCGAAGAGATCATGTTCAAGCTTTAAGTCGGCATCGCCGCGACATAACCCGTCAATCCAAAGCCCTCGCGCGCGGCCGTCATCATTGGCGCCAGCGCGTTCGGATGGATGAACTCGTCGCGGAAACAGGGATGGATCTTGGAATCGAAGATCTTCTTCAGCCAATCGACCACGATCTTGTGGCGCTCGGAGGCGCGGAACTCCTTGTGATAGGTGAGCCAGAGATCGGCGTGGTGGCTGACGCCGAGATCGACGGCAACGAGCGGAGCGCCGAGCGCGATCGAGACCGTCGGCAGGAACCCGATGCCGGCGCCGCGCTCCACCGCATAGAGCACGCCGACCGAGGAATTGGTCTTGATCCCAACGATGCCCTCGAGCGACTTCAGTCCGAGCACGCGGGCGTAGGCGCCGTCGTCGACCTGCGGGGCGCTCTGCTTGATGATGCGATGGTTCTTCAGCTCGGCCAGGGTCGCGGGCACGCCGTAGAGGTTTTCGTACTCCTTGGAGACGAAGGGATAGATGTGCAGCCGGCCGAGCTTGGCGACGATCAGATCGGGATTGGTCGGCGGCTCGAGCTGGATCGCGATATCGGATTCGAGCCGCGCGACGTCGGCCTGTTCCATCGCGCAGCGCAGGTCGACGGTGATCTTGCGATAGGTCTTCTGGAAGTCGATCAGTCGCGGCAGGATCCAGAAATTGCCGGGGCCTTCCGTCACCGCGACGCGCACGGTGCCTGACATGTCGTTCGACGATCGCGAAGCACGCCGGAACACGTTGAAGGCATGACGCTCCATATGCGCGACGTCGGCGATCATCGCGCTGCCTTCGTCGCTGAGCGTGAGCCCGCTCTGGTCGCGCAGGAACAGCTTGCAGTCGATGCTCTCTTCGAGCCGGTCGATCCTGCGCATCAGGGTGGTGGAGGTGAGCCCGAGCTCCTCGGCGGCGTTGCGGAAACTTTTATATTTTGCGCAAGCTAAAAACAGTTTCAAATCGTCCCAGGACATATCCAGGGCTTCTTCACGGTGCTGCATCATCGCAGCACCCCGGTGCAATAACTGCTGCATACGCCAGATCCCCAGCCGCTAAGCTCTTGGTCATAGCGGGGCACGAAAGCCGTGAACGATAGAGGGGTGACATGGGTATGGAAAGGGGCTCGTTTGCCGCAAGGCATGATTTCGACGCGCTGCCGCTCAGTCCGGATGTCGACGTCCGTCGCGCCCAATTTTCCGAAATCGCCGCGCTTTCGCAGTTGGCGCACCGGCTGGTGCCGGGCGTTCGGATCGGGGCGGCGGAGCTTGCAAAATATTTCGCCTTCGATCCCGAGAGCATCCTGACTTTCAGCCGAAAGGGCAACCTCGTCGGCGGCATGGCCTTCCTGTTTCTCAACGATCGCGGGCATGATGCGCTGTTGCTCGACGAGATCTGCCTCACCGCGCCGGAGACGCGCCATCTCGCGTCCGCGAAGGAAGACGTTTCCGCCATCTACATCTGGGCGATTGCGGCGACGGGGCGCGGCGTCGCCGGTCTCGGCAAGGCCGCGGCTCATCTGAGGCAGCTAAGGTTTCGCAACGCGGATTGCTATGCGCAGCCGTCAACCGTGGCCGGACGCGACATCATGAAGGCGACAGGATTCGAGCCTGTTCCAAGCTTCCAACCCGACCTCTGGTGCTACGAGCGGCCCTGGCATCGGCAGCCGATGCGCATGCCGGGCGCGATCATTCAAGCAAGGAGTTTTGCAGATGCACGGTACTAGGATTCCTCTCGCGAAGCCCGATTCCCGCGCGATCACCATTCGCCTCGCACGCGATCTCAGCGATCTCATGCTGGTCACCTCGATCCGCTCGGCCGTCTATCTCGCCGAGCAGGATTGCCCGTTCGACGAGGAGTTCGACGGCAACGACATGGTCGCCGCGCATTTCATCGGCTATGTCGGCAACGAGCCTGCGGGCTGTCTGCGGGTGCGGTTCTTCGGCGATTTCGCCAAGGTGGAACGGCTTGCGGTGCGGCACCAATATCGGCGCTCGCGGGTCTCGTTCAAGCTGGTGCAGGCGAGCGTCGACTATGTGAAGCGCAAGGGCTTTCGCAAGATCTACGGCCAGGCGCAGGATCGGCTGGTCGATTTCTGGGCCCATTTCGGCGCCAAGCCGCTCGGCCACAATCGCAAGATCACTTTCTCCGACTTCTCCTACACGGAAATGCTGCTGGAGATCGAACCGGGCCCGGATGCCATTACGCTGGACAGCGATCCGTACGTGATCATCCGACCCGAGGGCGACTGGGACCGGCCGGGCGTGCTCGACGCCTCGGCGGGACGGGCCGTGACGTCGCCGCTGCGGGACGTCGCGCTCGCTGGCCGTTGAAACTGGTGCAGCTGCGCGCATAAACATGCTGGTTTCCATCACCGACGATCCGCCGATCCTGGTCTGCGCGGATCTCCAGGTCGAATATCTGACCCCCGGACGTCGCCACGTCATCCTCGATGGCGACGCCGCGACAGCGCGCTGCGTGGAACTGTTGACGTTCTGGCGCGACAATCTCTGGCCGGTGATGCATCTGAAGCGCATCGCGCAGGCGGCCTGGTTCAATCCGGCATCCAAGCTGACCGATTGGATCGCGGAGGCGAAGCCGCGGCCGGGAGAAATGACGTTCGAGCATCCGCTGCCGTCGGCCTACAGTTCGGCGCGTTTTGTGGACTACATGTCCAATATCCGCAATGTCCGTTGTGTGCTCGCGGGCTTTTCCCTGGACGAAACTGTCCTGGCTACCGCTATTGACGGGTTTCACCGCAGTCATCACTTCCAGGTGGTGGCTGACGCGGTGGCCTGCCGGCAGCCGGGGACAGGCGATGCTGCCGCCTACAAGCATGCGGTAGTGAATGTGATCGGGAATTTTGCTACAATCCAGTCCAGCGCCGAACTGATCAGAACCAGCGGCGCCGTTGCGGTGTAGGCGGCCGCGATCGACGGATGGAGTGGGACATTGTCACGGGGAGATCAGCTCGAGGAGCTGGCAAGCGACCTGTCGCGTGCCGCCGAGGCGGCGCGCCGTCTCGGTCTGCCCACGACGGTGTATCTGCTCTCGATGGCGCTGGTGGAGGTGCGGGAGGCCGCTGCCGCCGACAGCGATGGAAATGACGACGGCGCGGCGTGACAGCTGCCCGATGTGCGGCTTTGTGCAACGCTGCTGAGCGCTTGCTGCCGACGAATTGACGTTGCAAGTTTTGCGCGGTGGCAATAGCCAAGGAGCTGGATCATCGAGTGATGACGCTGGCCGCGCCGGCGACGTGACGCTTTCAAGGATGCCTGCAAATGTCCATGTTGCCCAATTCGCAAGAGGCCCGGGATGTGGCCTATCAGCTCCATCCCTACACCAACGCGCGCGCCCATCAGCAGGCCGGTCCCCTGGTGATCGAACGCGGCGAGGGCCCTTACGTGTTCGACGCGTCGGGCAAGCGCTATTTCGAGGCGATGGCAGGCCTGTGGAGCGTCGGGCTCGGCTTCAACGAGAAGCGGCTGGTCGAAGCCGCGCACAAGCAGATGCAGGCGCTGCCATTCTATCACACCTTCTCCGCCAAATCGCACGGGCCCTCGATTGATCTCGCCGAGAAGCTGGTAGCGCTGTCGCCGGTGCCGATGAGCAAGGTCTTCTTCACCAACTCCGGCTCGGAGGCCAACGACACCGTTCTGAAGTTGATTGCCTATCGCTCCAATGCGCTCGGCCAGCCACAGCGCAAGAAGGTGATCAGCCGGATGCGCGCCTATCACGGCGTCACGATTGCGTCCGCCAGCCTCACCGGGCTGCCGAACAACCACCGCTCTTTCGACTTGCCGCTCCCGAACATCCTGCACACCGGCTCGCCGCATTTCTACAAGGACGGCGCGCCCGGGGAGAGCGAGGAAGCCTTCGCGACGCGGCGGGCCGAGGAGCTCGATGCGCTGATCCAGAAGGAAGGCCCGGACACGATCGCGGCGTTCTTCGGCGAGCCGGTGATGGGCGCGGGCGGCGTCATCGTGCCGCCGGCGACCTATTGGGACAAGATCCAGAAGGTTTTGAACAAGTACGACATCCTGTTGGTCGCCGACGAGGTCATCTGCGGCTTCGGCCGCACCGGCAAGATGTTCGGCTGCGAAACCTACGGCATCAAGCCCGACGCGATCGTGGTCTCCAAGCAGATCACCTCGAGCTATTTCCCGCTGTCAGCCATCATGATGAACGATCGTATGTTCGAGCCGATCGCGGATGAGAGCAACAAGATCGGCGTGCTCGGCCACGGCTTCACCGCCGGCGGCCATCCGGTCGGGTCGGCGATTGCGCTGGAGAATTTGAAAATCATCGAGGAGCGGGGCCTCGTTGCGCATGCCGCCGAACTCGGTGGCTACATGCAAGGCAAGCTGCGTGAACTCACCAGCCATCCGCTGGTCGGCGAGGTCCGCGGTGTCGGCATGATCGCTGCGATCGAACTGGTGCTGGACAAGGCGCGCAAGACGGCTGCCGCAACGCCGGGCGTCGTCGGCGGCATGGCCAGCCGCATGCTGCAGGAGCGCGGCGTGATCTCGCGCAACATGCTCGACGCCATCGCCATCTGCCCGCCGCTGATCGTCACCAAGGCCCAGATCGACGAGCTGGTTGCGGCGATTTCAGGTGTGCTGGAAGACATGAAGCCGGAAGTGGCGAAGCTGACGCCGGCGTAAGGGAAGCGTTTTAACGCGAGCGGAGCGGCTCACCCCACTCTCGGTGTCGTCCTGGCGAAAGCCAGGACCCATACCGCGTGATCTAGCGAGACGGGTGGTAGTAGTCCCGAACGACGAGTCTTCGCCAAACTCTTGCCTGGAGTAATGGGGACGACGTTGTGGAGGGATGGCGGCCTATTCCGCTCGCTGAACCCCGATCACGCGGCCTTTCTCCACCGCCAGCGCCAGCTCACCGCGCTTCAGTTTCAGTGCGGCCTCGCCGAACAGCTCGCGGCGCCAGCCGCGTAGCGCCGGCACGTCGGCCTCGTCGTCGGCCGCGATCTCCTCGAGATCGTCGACGGTCGCAATCACCTTGCTCGCGACCGCATGGCGCTCCGCGGTCATGCGCAGCAGCACCTTCAACAGCTCGACGATCGCGGCGCCATTGTTGTTGTTGCGCGGCTTTTCCAGCTTCGGCAGCGTGGCGTGATCCCGCGCCAGCCCGCGCTCGACGGCGGCGACGATGTCGGCGCCCCATTTGGATTTCTCAAAACCCTTCGGCACCGAGCGCAGGTTTGCGAGCTTCTCGATCGTATTCGGCGCGTGGGTTGCGATGTCGCTGACGGCCTCGTCGCGCAGCACGCGGCCGCGCGGCACGTCGCGGCTCTGCGCCTCCTGCTCGCGCCAGGCGGCGACCTCCATCAGGACTGCGAGGTCCTTGGGCTTGCGCACCCGCGTCTTGAGCCGTTCCCAAGCGCGCTCGGGGTGGAAGTCGTAGGTCTTGGGCGAGGTCAGGACCTCCATCTCGATCGAGACCCATTCGCTGCGCCGGCGCTTCTTGAGGTCGGCATCGAGCGCTGCGAACACGTCGCGCAGATGCGTGACGTCGGACACGGCGTAGTGCATCTGTTCCTTAGTCAGCGGCCGGCGCGACCAGTCGGTGAAGCGATGAGTCTTGTCCGGGCGGTGCCCGGTGACCTTCTCGACCAGCGCGTCGTAGGCGATGCTGTCGCCGTAGCCGAGCACCATGGCCGCGACCTGGGTGTCGAACACGGGGTGCGGGATGATGCCCGCCTGATGCCAGATGATCTCGATGTCCTGCCGGGCGGCGTGGAACACCTTCAGCACGGCCTCATTGGCCATCAGCTCGAAGAACGGCTTGAGGTCGATGCCCGCGGCCAGGGTGTCTATGACGATCGCTTCCTCGGCGCTGGCCATCTGCACCACGCACAGCAGCGGGTAATAGGTGGTCTCGCGCAGGAACTCGGTATCGACGGTAATGACGGGGTGCTTGGCCAGCCGGCTGCAGGCAGCCGCAAGGTCAGCGGTGGTGGTAATCAAATCCATGAACGGCCCATGACAAGTCCATCAGCCGTTCTGCCGAAAGCGCTGTGATGTCAAGGGGCTCGAAGCGAATTCGAGCCTTGCATTTGGGCCGGAATCGCATTTTCCGACGAAAATCCTATTCGTAGCGGACCCGCCGGGAGGGTTTGCGCGCGCAGGGCAGCGCCACCACGACCACGCACATGGCGACCAGCGCCAGCCCCAGGAACTCGAAAACCAACAGATCCACGGCAATATCCCCCAGCAACATTGCTAAACTTGTCCGGGGGGAATTGAGGGTCTGTTAATTCTCGTGGTTACCGGCGGCGGGCTGGGCCGGATGGTGGACGCGGGGTTAACGGGGGCGCCATGTGATGCAGCGCCGCGGCATCCGGCGTCACGTCATGAGCTTCGGCAGGACGGCCGCCAAGGCGTCCACGGCGGCGCGAACTTTCGGCGGCATCCGGGGCGAGCGGGGCCAGAGCGCGTGGCAGTCGTAGAGAAATCCCGGCTGACCGCTCAACAGATTGATGAGCGTACCGGCGCGTAGGCGTTCGCGGACCAGCCAGTATGGCAGCCAGGCCAGTCCCATCCCCTGTGTAGCGGCGTCCGCAATCGCGTCGAGATCGTCGAGCCTGAGCCTTCCCGCTGGCATGATTTCGCTCGGAGGCTGGCCTTCGCGGGGAAACAGCCACGGCCGGACGCGTCCGGAGCGGCGATAGATGATCGCTTGGTGTGCGGCGAGATCGTCGAGCGATTTCGGCTTGCCGTTGGCGCGCAGATAGGAGCGCGAACCGCACACCACCATGCGCTGGCTTGCGATGCGCCGCGTCATCAGGCCGGATTGATCGTTTAGATCGCCGGTCCGGATCGCAAGATCATAGCGGGCCTCGATGATGTCAGCGATCGGGTCGCCGAACGAGAGATCGAGCTCCAGATGAGGATATCGTCGCGCGAGCTTCATCAGCAAGGGGGCGATGCAGTGCCGGCCCAGCAGGGCGGGCATGGTCACGCGAAGCCGGCCACGCGGCTCGGACAATTCGTCGGAAGCGACGGCGTCGGCGGCCTCGGCTTCGGCGAGCACAGTGCGGCAGCGCTCGTAATAGGCTCGGCCTGTCTCGGTCAGGCTCTGGCGCCGTGTGGTGCGGTTGAGGAGGCGGACGCCGAGGCGCTCCTCGAGAAAACGAACGTGCTTGCCGACCATTGGCCCCGACATTTCGAGCGCATCGGCTGCAGCGGCGAACGAGCCTACATCAACCGCTTTGACGAAGACGGTCATGCTGGTCAGGCGGTCCATGATTGCAAACTCCTTGTTTCGAGTGTTCGGCCGTTTCAACGCTTTATCCGCTGCCCTGCGGTTGGCATAGCTCCATTCAATTCAATCGTTTTGGAGTGTGTTCATGGCGCGCGTCGTTCGCTTCCACAGACATGGTGGCCCCGAGGTGCTGCGCATCGAGACCGTTGACGTCGCGCCGCCAGGAAGGTGCGAGGTGCAGATCAGGGTCAAGGCCCTCGGGCTCAATCGCGCGGAAGCGCTCTTGCGAGCGGGGACCTATATCGAGACTGCGACCTTTCCGTCCGGCCTTGGTCTCGAGGCCGCCGGCATCGTCGAGGCGATCGGCGAAGGCGTGAGCGGCTTCTCGCCGGGCGAGGTCGTCAGCATCGTGCCACCCGTGTCGATGGTGCGATGGCCGGCCTATGGCGAGCTCGTCACGTTTCCCGCGGAGTTCGTCGTGAAGCACCCGCCCGAGCTCGGCTTCGACGCGGCGGCCGCGACATGGATGCAATATCTGACGGCGTTCGGCGCTCTGGTCGATATTGCTGGGCTAAAGCGAGGGGAGGCAGTGGTTATTACAGCAGCGTCGAGCAGTGTCGGGCTTGCAGCGATTCAGATCGCGAACCGGATTGGTGCGATACCGATTGCAGTGACGCGAACTTCGATCAAGCGGCAAGCCTTACGCGATGCTGGCGCCGCCGACGTCATCGCCTCGGTCGAAGAAAACATCCGGTCGCGCCTGGAGGGCATTGTCGGCTCAAACGGCGTTCGTGTGGTGTTCGACGCGGTCGGCGGCCCGATATTTGAGCCGCTCACCGCCGCGATGTCGCCGGGTGGCGTTCTCATCGAATATGGCGGCCTGAGCCCCGAGCCGACGCCATTTCCGCTGGTCAACGTCCTGACCAAGAGCCTGACGCTGCGCGGCTATCTCGTGCACGAGATCATCCGCGACCCCTCGCGGCTTGCGAAGGCGAAGGCGTTCATCCTCGATGGGCTTTCGGGTGGTGCCTTGCGTCCGATCATCGCCAAAACGTTTCGCTTTGACGAGATCGTCGAGGCGCACCGTTTTCTGGAGTCAAACATGCAGGTCGGCAAAATCGTGGTGTCGATCTGAGCGAACGATCGTCCTGGACAAACGATTTCCGCACCCGCATCACGGATTACGCCTTCGGCTCCTCCACCCTGCGCACCGAGCCTGCCTCACGTCCCGCAGAACGTCTGCAGCACCCGCTGGTCCGGCAGCGGGGGATCGGCGTAGGCGGCGTAGTCCGGCTGGTCATCGAACGGCTTTGCCAGCACCTTCACCAATTCCTCGAAAGGCGCGTAGTTGTCATCGTTGACCGCGGCCTGGATCACGGCCTCGATGCGGTGGTTGCGCGGGATGAAGATCGGGTTGACGGCGTGCATGGCTGCTTGCCGTTCGGCTGCGCTCTGCGGCTCCAGCGCCGTGCGCTCGTGCCAGCGCCTGGCCCACTCGTCGAACGCCGCGGGGTCCATGAATTGCGCGCGTGCATCGTCGGCAGCAGGATCGCCAGCGGCGTCACCGAGTTTGCGGAAGGTGAGGGTGAAGTCGGCCTGGTTCTTGGCCATGGCGTCGAGCAGGTCCTGGATCAGTGCATCGTCGCCGTCGCGCTCCGTGAACAGGCCGACCTTCTTGCGTAGACCCGCCTGATAGGCGTCGCTGAACGTCTCGGAGAAGGCGCCGAGAATGTCCTGGGCATCGGCGACCGCCTTTTCCTGATCGTCGGAGAACAGCGGCAGCAGGCATTCGGCCAGCCGGGTCAGATTCCACAGCGCGATGCGCGGCTGGTTCGCATAGGCGTAGCGGCCCATCTCGTCGATCGAGGAAAACACCTGCGCCGGATTGTAGGCATCCATGAAAGCGCAGGGGCCATAATCGATGGTCTCGCCCGAGATCGAGCTGTTGTCGGTGTTCATCACGCCATGGATGAAACCGACCAGCAGCCAGCGTGCGACGAGATCGGCCTGGCGCGCGACGACGCCACCGAGCAGCGCGTGATAGGGCCGCTCGGCGCCGAGCAGCTCCGGATAGTGCCTCGCGATGACATGGTCGGCGAGCCGGCGAATGGCATCGGTGTCGCGGCGAACGGCGAAGAACTGGAAGGTCCCGACGCGGATGTGGCTCGAGGCGACGCGGGTCAGCACCGCGCCTGGCAGCGCGGTCTCGCGGATGACGTGCTCGCCGGTGACGACGGCAGCGAGTGAGCGCGTGGTCGGAATGCCGAGCGCGAACATCGCTTCGCTGACGATGTATTCGCGCAGCACCGGCCCGAGCGCGGCACGGCCGTCGCCGCGGCGGGAGAACGGAGTGGGACCCGAGCCCTTGAGCTGGATGTCGCGGCGGATGCCGTCCTTGTCGATGACCTCGCCGAGCAGCACCGCCCTTCCGTCGCCCAGCTGCGGTACGAATTGCCCGAACTGGTGGCCGGCATAGGCCATGGCGATCGGATCGGCACCGGCGGGAACCGTCTTGCCCGCCAGGATTTCGGCGCCCTCAGGGGTCTCCAGCACATCTGGATCGAGCCCGAGCTGGACCGCCAGCGGCCTGTTCAGCTTGATGAGCCGGGGCGCCGCCACCGGCGTCGGTGCGACACGGGCGAAAAAGCTGTCCGGCAGCGCCGAATAGGAGTTCTGGAACGGGAAATGGACTGTCATGGCCTCAAGATAGGCGTGGAACGCCGGATGGCAAAGGCTTGAGCCTGGATTGGGCAAAAAGGGACACTTCCAGCCGAAAACAGGGCGTTCCCTTGGTTGCCGCTTGGGGCCTCGTCGGGTAAACCCTGCCGCAACTTCGGACCGGTCGTTTCAGGCCGTCCGATTCGATCCTCAGACATCATTTTGGGACGACCATGCATCGCTACCGGTCACATACATGCGGCGCGCTCCGCGAGAGCAACATCGGCGAGACGGTCCGCCTTTCAGGCTGGGTCCATCGCGTTCGCGACCATGGCGGCGTGCTGTTCATCGACCTGCGCGACCATTACGGCCTGACCCAGTGCGTGGTCGATCCGGACTCGCCGGCGTTCTCGCAGGCCGAGAAGCTGCGCTCGGAATTCGTGGTCAAGATGGACGGCAAGGTCCGTCGCCGCCCCGAAGGCACCGACAATGACGATTTGCCGACCGGCAAGATCGAGATCTATGTCACCGAGATCGAGGTACTGGGCCCGGCCGGCGACCTGCCGCTGCCGGTGTTCGGCGACCAGGAATATCCCGAGGACATTAGGCTCAAGTACCGCTTCCTCGACCTGCGTCGCGAGAAGCTGCACCAGAACATCATGACGCGCGTCGAAATCATCAAGTCGATGCGTCGGCGCATGGAGGGGCAGGGCTTCTTCGAGTTCAACACGCCGATCCTGACCGCGTCCTCGCCGGAAGGCGCGCGCGACTTCCTGGTGCCCTCGCGCATCCATCCCGGCAAGTTCTACGCGCTGCCGCAGGCGCCGCAGCAGTACAAGCAGCTGTTGATGATGTCGGGCTTCGACCGCTACTTCCAGATCGCGCCCTGCTTCCGCGACGAGGACCCGCGCGCGGATCGTCTGCCGGGCGAGTTCTACCAGCTCGACGTCGAGATGAGCTTTGTCACGCAGGAAGACGTCTTCGCCGCGATGGAGCCCGTCATCACTGGCGTGTTCGAGGAGTTTGCCAAGGGCAAGCCGGTGACCAAGGGCTGGCGCCGGATTCCGTTCGCGGAAGCCTTGCGCAAATACGGCTCCGACAAGCCGGACCTGCGCAACCCGATCGAGATGCAGGATGTGTCCGAACACTTCCGCGGCTCCGGCTTCAAGGTGTTCGCGCGGATGTTGGAGGACCCCAAGAACCAGGTGTGGGCGATCCCGGCGCCGGGCGGCGGCTCTCGCGCCTTCTGCGACCGCATGAATTCATGGGCGCAGGGCGAGGGCCAGCCCGGCCTCGGCTACATCATGTGGCGCGAGGGCGGCGAAGGTGCCGGTCCGCTTGCCAACAACATCGGTGCTGAGCGCACCGCCGCGATCCGCGCCCAGATCGGCGTGAAGGAAGGCGATGCCGCGTTCTTCGTCGCCGGCGATCCCGACAAGTTCTGGAAGTTTTCAGGATTGGCCCGCAACAAGGTCGGAGAGGAGTTGAACCTCACCGACAAGGAGCGGTTCGAGCTGGCCTGGATCGTCGACTTCCCGATGTACGAGTACAATGAGGAAGACAAGAAGGTCGACTTCTCGCACAACCCATTCTCGATGCCACAGGGCGGTCTCGATGCCTTGAAGGGCCAGGATCCGCTGACCATCAAGGCATTCCAGTACGACATTACCTGCAACGGCTACGAGATCGCCTCGGGCGGTATCCGCAACCACGTGCCGGAAGCGATGGTGAAGGCCTTCGAGATCGCCGGCTATGGCGAACAGGAAGTCGTCGATCGCTTCGGCGGCATGTACCGTGCCTTCCAGTACGGCGCCCCGCCGCATGGCGGCATGGCCGCCGGCGTCGACCGCATCGTCATGCTCTTGTGCGGCACCAACAATCTGCGCGAGATCTCGCTGTTCCCGATGAACCAGCAGGCCATGGACCTCCTGATGGGCGCGCCGTCGGAGCCCAGCCCCAAGCAGCTCCGCGAGCTGCATGTGAAGGTGAATCTGCCGCAGAAGTGAGGCTGTCTCCACGGCGTCATTGCGAGTAGCGAAGCAATCCAGAATCTTTCCGCGGCGGGACTCTGGCTTGCTTCGCTTCGCTCGCAATGACGGGGAGGGATTTTCGCCGGTCCAATTGCCGTCCCCGCGCGCAGCGTCGTTCCCTACAGCCCCGTCGACGCCTCGATCCTGAACTGGGCAAGCGCGCTCGGTGGGTCGGTTTGCAAGAGCTGCATCAATTGCATCAGCGGTGCCTTGGCGCGCGGGGACAGCTTGATGGAAAGCGTCTGGCCCGGCGTCTCGACGAAGCGGGCGATCGCGTCCACGGCCGCGTTCGCATCCGGATTGGCGGAAGCAACTTGCTCGCGTTTAGCCGTGATGCTCTCGACGAGCGCCTGGCGTGCGGTATCGCGGCTTACATTCTGCATGCGCGCGAACTGCGCCGCGACGAGATCGACGACACCGCTATCGCGCAATGAGAATTCGAGTGTGCCCGCCTCGATGCGTGCCGCCTGGCCCATGAGCTGAGCGGGATCGGTCGAAAACACCTCACGCGGCACGTTGCCGAGCGCAATACGCAATTGCGCGCTTGCGATCCCGCCGATGTCGAGCGTCGCCGGCGTCAGAACGAAGCTGTTGGACTGTTCGGTCCAGGCAGCGCCGAGATCGAGGTCGACCGCGAGCTTGTCGATCCCGCTGGCAATCAATGGAAGCTGCTTCGGGTCGGATGGATCGGTGGGCGTGACAAATTTGGCAATCACATGCGCCTTGGTCGGGATTGAGCCGACCAGCTGCCCCCAGTCCAGGCTCAGTGTGTCGATCATGACCAGCTTCTTGGTGGTCTTGAACGGCGCCGTCACGCCCTTGATCTCTGCGCCTGCGAGCACGCCGAACAGCCCGAGCATCTGATCCGGCGAGGGCGCCCGCCCGGGAGTGGCGAGGCTTGCTGCCCAGCGCATCAAATTCGCCGTGCTGAAGGATTTCAGCGCGAAGCGCTCCATCTTGAACTGTCCCTGCGGAGACGGCGTGTCGACGCCTTCGACCGCGAACTCGCCGTCGCGATATCGGATGGCATTAACCGTGGCCGTTCCTTGCGGCGTGCCGACCGACATCTTGCCGATTTCGGCCTTACCGATGCGAAGACCCTCATAGACTCCGGCGAGCTTCTCCAGCAGCTCGCGTGCCTGTGCCGGCGTCGGCGGGGTCGATTGATCCCGCGGCAGCGCGGCAAATATCTCGGCCCAGCCGGAATTTCGACGGCTGCACGGCGATGTCTTCCATGGTGAAGCCGTCGATATCCACTCGCATCCCCTGTGCCGATTTGAGCGCATAGGGACCTGTCGAGACCTGCCGGTAGACCCGGCGATAGCTGTCGTCGCTGGCCGTCTGCGGATCGAGCGCGGCGAGGATCGCGCTTGAATCGAAATCGTTGACGATGATGTTCGACAATTCGCCCGTCAGCTTGTCCGGCTTGCCGGGCTGCTTCACGTCGACCGAGATCACGGCGCGGTCCGACTTCATCGCGTCGATCTTGCCGTGCTTCAGGTTCTGGATCGCCAGTCCGGAATAGATGACCTCGCCGCTGCCGGCGGCGCCGGAATCGAAGCTGATCGTGAGGGTCGGGGCCGTGAGCGACGATGCAGCGACACTCGCATATTGGCCGAGCACGTAGCGGTACAGGTCGACCAGCGAGCCGTCCGCCGGCACCTGATCCGCGTGAACAGGACCGGCATAGTCGCGCATGACCAATTGCGGGATCTTGTACGCGACCTTAAGCTTGGCAGCGCCGATCTGGTCCAGCGTAACCTCGAGCCCGGTGATGTTGATATCGTCGGCCGAGAACCTTGTCTCGTCGATCTGGCGAACGCCCGTGCCCTTGATAGCGGCGATCCTGATCTGCGCCTGCGGTGCCTTGCCGGGCGTAACTGCGATGTCCTCGATCGTGAGGGTGCGCGTGGGCAGATCGAAGGCGATCTTGCCGTAGCTGGCCTTGCCGCCTTGCTTGCGGATTTGCTCGAACGCGGCCTCCACCTCGGCGGTGGTGCGATGCTGGACGTAGAGATTGAAGCCGAACCATCCGCCCGCGACCACCACGGCCACGACGATCAGGCCGATCAGGATTCGCTTCATTCTCAGCTCCAGTTGCTCGCGTTGCAGGACGCAACTTGCCATATTCGCAAAGCAATGCGGGGTCCAGGGAAAGTGAGCGCTATCAGATATTTGACCGGGCGCCCTGTTGATGGAGCCGCAATCGGATGTTGCCACCGGGGCGCCCGGCGTGCTTCATCCCGTTTCCATGACCCGGAAATACCACCCGAAGGCGGGCCGGTCAGGACAACGTAGTTTGAGGCCGGTAACGCGAGGCGAGACACCGCATGTCGTCTTATTCCGATGATCTCCACCAGGCGGCGCTGGCCTATCACCGTCTGCCGCGCCCCGGGAAGCTCGAGATTCAGGCGAGCAAGCCGCTCGCCAACCAGCGCGACCTCGCGCTGGCCTATTCGCCCGGCGTCGCCGCCGCCTGCCTGGAGATCGCCAAGAACCCGGCGGAAGCGGCGACGCTGACGATCCGCTCCAATCTGGTCGCCGTGGTTTCGAACGGCACCGCCGTGCTCGGCCTCGGCAATATCGGTCCGCTGGCCTCGAAGCCGGTGATGGAGGGCAAGGCGGTCCTGTTCAAGAAATTCGCCGGCATCGACGTGTTCGACATCGAAATCGCGGCCGACACCATCGAGCGCGTGGTCGAGACCGTGGCCGCGCTCGAGCCGACCTTCGGCGGCATCAATCTCGAGGACATCCGCGGACCGGAATGCTTCGAGATCGAGGCGCAGCTCAAGGAGCGCATGAAGATCCCGGTCTTCCACGACGACCAGCACGGCACCGCGATCATCGTTGCCGCCGCCGTCACCAACGCCCTGCGACTCAACGGCAAGAAGCTCTCCGACGTGAAGATCGTAGCATCGGGGGCAGGGGCCGCGGCGATCGCGACCCTGAACCTGCTGGTGTCTATGGGGGCGCAGCGCAAGAACATCTGGGTCTGCGACATCGACGGCCTAGTGCATGAGGGCCGCAACACCACGATGGACCGCTGGAAGGCGGTCTATGCGCAGAAGACCGACAAGCGCACGCTCGCCGACGTCATCGGCGGCGCCGACATCTTCATCGGCCTGTCCGCACCGGGCGTGCTCAAGCCCGAGATGGCCAAGGCGATGGGCGACAAGCCGCTCATCATGGCGCTCGCGAATCCGACGCCGGAGATCATGCCGGAGGAGGCGCGCAAGGTGCGCCCCGACGCCATGATCTGCACCGGCCGCTCCGACTTTCCGAACCAGGTCAACAACGTCCTCTGCTTCCCCTTCATCTTCCGTGGCGCGCTCGACGTCGGCGCCAGCGCCATCAACGAGGAGATGAAGCTCGCCGCCGTCGAGGCCATCGCGCAGCTCGCGCGCGAGGCGCCGTCCGACGCGGTCGCGCAAGGCTTTGATACCGGCGAGACGCAAGGGTTTGGCCCGGGCTCGCTGATCCCGTCTCCGTTTGATCCGCGGTTGATTTTGCGAATCTCGCCGGCGGTCGCCAAGGCTGCGATGGATTCCGGCGTCGCGACCCGGCCCATCACCAATTTCGACGAGTACACCGCGCTGCTCGAGCGCTTCGCTTTCCGCTCCGGCCTCGTCATGAAGCCGATGTTCGCGAAGGCCAAGACCCAACCGGTGCGCGTGATCTACGCCGAAGGCGAGGACGAGCGCGTGCTGCGCGCCACCCAGGTGGTGCTGGAGGAGAAGCTGGCGACGCCGATCCTGGTCGGACGTCCGTCGGTGGTCGAGGCCCGCATCGAGCGCTTCGGCCTGTCGATCAAGGCCGGCAGGGACTTCGATCTCGTCAATCCCGAGGACGATCCGCGCTACCGCTCCTACGTGCAGTCCTATGTCGAGGTCGCCGGCCGCCGCGGCGTGACGCCCGATGCGGCGCGCACGGTGGTGCGCACCAACAACACCGTCATCGCGGCGCTCGCAGTGGTGCGCGGAGAGGCGGACGCCATGCTTTGCGGCGTCGAGGGCCGCTACATGAGCCATCTGCGCCATGTCCGCGAGATCGTCGGGTTCACACCGGGGATCAGCGACTATGCGGCGCTGGCGCTGCTGATCACCAGCAAGGGCGCCTTCTTCATCGCCGACACCCAGGTGCGGCCCAATCCGAGCGCCGAAGAGCTCGCCGAGATCGCCTCGCTCGCGGCGGTCCACGTCCAACGCTTCAACATCAAGCCGAAGATCGCCTTCGTCTCGCATTCGGATTTCGGCAGTTACGACACGGAATCCTCGCGCAAGATGCGCCGGGCGACCCAGCTCCTGAAGGAGAAGCATCCGGAGCTCGAGGCTGACGGTGAGATGCAGGGCGACACCGCGCTCTCGGCCGCGGCGCGCAAAATGGTGCTGCCGCACTCCAACCTCGAGGGCGAGGCCAACATCATGATCATGCCAAGCCTCGACACCGCCAACGTCGCCTATCAGATGATCAAGTCGCTGGCGGACGCGCTGCCCGTCGGTCCGATCCTGATCGGGCCGGCGCGTCCAGCCCACATCCTCACCCCGTCCGTGACGGCGCGAGGCATCCTCAACATGACCGCAGTGGCTGTGGTGGAAGCGCAGGAGCGCGCGTCGCGGCAGCAGCCGACGTTGTTTACGTAGGGGCGGGGCTCTTCACCTCGCCCCGCTTGTGGGGAGAGGTCGAATTCGCGCGCAGCTCGAATTCGGGCGAGGGGGGACTCTCCGCGAGTCCAACTTTCACCGTCCCGGCCGAGGCTCCCCCTCACCCCAACCCTCTCCCCGCAAGCGGGGCGAGGGAGCGCACCTGCCGCGCGTCGGCAATTCAATGCTTTCAAAACGACTTTCGCCATTTCCCCGTTTGTAAACCGGCGAATGACTCTCCATAATCCTTCAGTGCTTTCGCGAAAATTCCGGTTTCAAAAAGCCTGAGCAAAGAGGCCGATCATGCCAGCGTTCGTGACTTTCGGGCGGATTCTGTTCGCCGTGCTGTTCATCTACACGGGCGCGGCAAGACTGTTTGCCATGCAGGCGACCGTTGATTTCATCGCCGCCAAGGTCGTGGTGCCCGACATGATCGCGCCTTACGCCAAGCAGGTCGAGACGGCGACGGCCATGACGACGCCGCAACTGCTGGCGATCGCGGTCGGTGTCCTCGAGATCATCGCTGGGGTGATGATCGCGCTGAATTTCGGCGCGCGGTTCTTCGCGATGCTGATGATCATCTATGTCGCGGTCGCGACCTTCCTGTTCTACGACTTCTGGAACCAGGTGCCGCCTGACAACGGCAAGATGCTGGTGGACGCGCTCAAGAACCTGTCGATCATCGGCGCGCTGTTCATGATCATGGGCTACGGCCGCGCCACGCGTCCGGCGGAGGCGGCCTACGGGGACGTATAAAAGTTAAACCGCTACGTCCTGCGCCACGGCGTGACGGTCACCCCGTGCGCGGCGTCGAGCAGATACGGCGCGCCCGGTTTCATCCCGTGTGAGGCCAGCACCTGCTGAGGCGTCCGCGCCGGTACTTCCACAAAACAGCCTTCGCCGCCGGGCAGCCGCAGATGCGGGGCTTCCGACAGCCAGAACGTGTCGTAGCGGTTCATGAACATGTCGAACACGACGGGGCCGCCGATGATTGCGACGGTGCCGGAGGCGACATCGGCGAACGCACAGGCGTCTTCGAAGCTGGCGTGATCCGGATTCCACAAGGTCGCGTTCGGCATTTCGGGATCGACGGTCAGCTCCTTTATCTTGCGGGTCAGGATCAGGCGCTTGCGCTTGGGTGAATTCGGCTGCTGCTCGTGCGAATGACGGCCGTGCACGATCAGCGCAGCGCGATCGAGCGCCTGCTCGAAGAACAGCTTGTCGCCTTCGAACTTCAGGCTGTCGGGCATGACATGCGCCGCGTCGGCGAGCATGCCGTCCGCGGAGACGATGACGTAGCCTTCGATGCGAAAGGACAAGGCGCGGCTATTCGGAAACCGTCGTCACGACGCTGTTGACCGGCCGGGTGCTCACCGTCGGCAGCTTGACGTCCTTGAGCAGCTCCTGGTCGTATTCCGGCAGCGTAGAGGCCGGGAACTTGGCGCGCATCGCCACCACCTTGTAGCCGCCGGCCTTCAGGCGCTTGAGCAATTCGGGCAGGGCCTCCGCGGTGTGCTTCTGGAAGTCGTGCATCAGGATGATGCCCTTGCCCTTGCTGTCCAGCTTCTTCATGACGGTCTCGACCACCTTCTCGGGCTTCGAGGCCTTGAAGTCGAAGGAGTCGATGTCGCAGGAGAAGATCGCCGTGTTGCGGTTGCCGAGATAGGTGACCATCTCCGGCGGATGCTGGAGCGCCGGGAAGCGGAAGAACGGTGAGGGCGAAATGCCGCCGAGCGCCCATTTCACCGCGGAAAGACCCTTCTCGATCTCTTCCTTGCGCTGCGCTTCCGTGAGCTTCTTGTTGTTGAGATTGGCGTGCGACCAGGTGTGGGTGCCCACGGTGTGGCCGGCCGCGTAGACCTGCTTGAGGATCTCCGGCTCGTACGTCGCGTGCTTGCCGATCGAGAAGAAGATGCCGGTGGTGCACTCGTCGGCGAGCGCCTTCAGCACCGCAGGCGTGTTCTTGGGCCAGGGGCCGTCGTCGAAGGTCAGCACGACCTCCTTGTCGCGCAGGAAATCGAGCTCCTTGAAATGCTCGAAGCCGAAGCCGGGACCGCCCGTGGTGTCGATCTCGACGGTGCGGGCGACGCCCAAGGCGCCCGGCGTGTTGCAAGCCGCGCGCGCGGGCTGCGGCGCCTGTTTAGGCGCGGGAGGATTGACGAAGCCCGCCGGCGCGGCGGCTGCTGCAGGAGCGGGTGCCGGAGCCGCAGCGGGCGCAGCCGCAGCCGGTGTTGCCGCCGGTGGGGCTTGCGTCGCGGCAGCGGGCTTTGCAGCCGGGGTCTGCGACCATGCCGCGCTCGTCATCGCCAGAGACATCGCGCTTGCCAAAATCAGTCCTGCCGCCACACGCATGGTGTTGTCCTCGAGATTGATCCCGTTGTTCCGCCGCGGCTTTTCGCCTCCGGCAAAACCATCCTGCCCCTAACGAGATCCTAGCCTAGATGGTGGGCCCTCGCCATTGCAACGGCTGTTTGGCGCCCCACCGCAATTGTGCCCAACCGGGTTGCGGGACATGCGCCGTCAAGTGTCGGCCAGCGCCTTGGCGATCGCCGTCTTGATCCGCGTGTCGGCCGGCTCGACCGTGGATGCAAAGACGTCGGCGATATAGCCGTCCCGGCCGATCAGATATTTGTGGAAGTTCCAGCGTGGAACATCCTTGGGGCGCGCCTCTGCCGCCCATTTGTAGAACGGATGCGCTTTGGCACCGACCACGACAGCCTTGGCCGCGATCGGGAAGGTAACGCCGTATTGGTGGTGGGCGGTCTCCGAGATCTCGCTGGTGCCGCCGGGCTCCTGTCCGCCGAAGTCGTTGGAGGGCACGCCAATGACGGTGAGGCCGCGTTGGCGAAACTCGCCCCAGATGTCTTGCAGGCCAGCGTATTGCGGCGTGTAACCGCAGAGCGAAGCGGTGTTGACCACCAGCAGCGGTTTGCCGGTGAAGGCCGCAAGGCGGATGTCGCCGCCTGACAATGCCGGGAAAGAGAAGGCGTAGGCGGAGATTCGGCTCATGCCGCCATCCGCCAGTGCACGCGTCACCGGCGCCAGCGTGCCTGCAAAGGCGGCGATGAGCATCGTCCTGCGGTTCATCATGACGGCGTCCCCCGAAATGATACGAGGCACATGTTACCCCGCCGCTGCGAGCGGCCTCGTCAACACCGCGTTATCTGCCGCGATAAAGCCCGCTAGTACAGGCGGACGATGAAATCGGTGCCTTCGCCAGTCTCGCCCTGGTTGATGCCCTGGTCGGAGACGATGATCGAGCCGCCTGACGTCAGCATTTCGTTGATCTTCGTGATCGTGTCGGCCGAGACCGAGATGCGGTCGAGGGCTTCGGCCGGGCTGTCCGGCGTGACCACAGGCTTGGCAGCGACGGGAATCACGGCTGCGCCACGCTGGTGGCCTGTCATGCGGCGATCATCCTCGCGCGCGGCAGAGCGGACGGACACCGGCAAGGACACCACCGACCAATGCAGTGCATTGGAATCGGCCTTGTCGACTTCGACGGTAAAGACATGCGTGCCGAGCGGTCGATCGCTCGCGGCGATCGTGACAGGCACCTCGAACAGCGGCGCAAAGTTCTGCCGCACGTAGAGCTTGGAATCCTTGCGGCTGATGAAGACCGCGATCTGGCCCGCGCGCTTGGGCGCTTCAGGTTTCGCCACGGGCGCCGGATCGGCAACGCGGGTTTCGTCCTTCTTGACGTCGGGCGTGGCCGCCTGCGCTGGAGCCACGGCCGGTGCATCGGGCGTCTTCGCGGGTTCGGCGGTTTCGGACTTCGGCGTCTCCGCGGCCTCGACAGGCTTCGCTTCAGTGTTCGCGGGCTGCGCGGCATCTCCGGCCTGGGGCTTGGCCGCGTCCGCCGCCTCAGCGGTCTTGGTCTCGGGCTTTGCGGTGATCTCGGTCTGGTCGGCCGAGTCCTCCTCGCGGACCGGGGCATATCCGGTGGTCACGTCCGACAACACGGTGTGGCCGACCGACGAGCGCAGCTCGAGCACGCCGTCCGCGCTGGCAGTCTTCGTTTCAACCGGCTTTGCTTCGGTGGCCCCGGTATTGGCCGCGCCCTTGTCGGCCTTCTCGGCGGCATTGGTCTGCGGCTCCAGGCTGGCCGCGGGTTGCGGCGGAACGCGCACCGAGGCAAGCAGCGGATGTGAGAAGTTCTGCGGTGACATCTGCCCGGGCGAAACGATCACGCGCGCGCCCATCCTGGTCCAGTTCCACATCTTCACAGCGAACGCCATCGGCATGCGGATGCAGCCGTGCGAGGCCGGATAGCCCGGCAGCACACCGGCATGCATGGCAACGCCCGACCACGTGATCCGCTGCATGTACGGCATCGGCGCGCCGCTATAGATGTTGGAATGGTGGAATTTGTGCTTCTGGATGACGCTGAACACACCCATCGGCGTCGAATGGCCCTTCATGCCCGTCGACACCGGGGATTCCGCGAACACGCCCTTGGTGTCGTAGACCGTGACCTTCTGCCGATCGATCGAAACGACGATGACGAGGGGGCCTTGCGGTTTCGTGCCGGCTTCTTTTTCGGCAACGAGGTCTTTCTTGCCGGCCGCACCACGCTTCTGCGGCTTCTGGCGCGGGACTTCGGGATGGCGCTCCTGGCGCCCGTAGGACCCGTCGGAATAATCCGTCCAGTAATAAAACGCTGCGTCCGCCTGGCTCGCCGTGCCGATCGCACCCGCCGCCGTCAAAATGGCGACCTGCCAAAATCGCGCCGGCTTGGCAGAAAAACCAGACCCGTTCACGCTGTTCATCATCGAATCCATAATCCAAATCAGATGTTAGTCTCTCAGAGGGGATACGCGTTCACCAGCGCGGCGGTTCTGCGATCAGCTACTTTTGTCCAAAGCGTAGCAAAAAAGCCTCACGGAGCGGTAAACGGCGGCCGTATCGGCCTGCCGATCGTCTTCCTGATCGGTCGCCTCATACCTACATTGCTGGGACTTGTTACTGGAGAACTTCATGTCATCTCGTTTCCCCGGTCTTTCCAGCATCCGCTTGAAAGGCCTCGCTTTATTTCTCCTGGCGTTGACCGTGCCTGCGGCGTCCGCATCCGCCGCGGACGAGCCGGATCTGATCTTCCGCCGCTCGACCGTGTTCAAATGGATGAGCCCGAACGACAAGCTTGCGACCTATGGTCTCGACGATCCTGAAGTCGAGGGCGTGGCCTGTCATTTCACGGTGCCGGAGAAGGGCGGCTTCAAGGGCTGGCTGGGCCTTGCCGAGGAGGTCTCGGACATTTCGCTCGCCTGCCGTCAGGTCGGCCCGATCAAGTTCAAGAACAAGATGGAGCAGGGCGACGACATGTTCCGCCAGCGCCGCTCGCTGTTCTTCAAGAAGATGCAGATCGTGCGCGGCTGTGACGCCAAGCGCAACGTGCTGGTCTACATGGTCTATTCGGACAGGCTGATCGAGGGCTCGCCGAAGAACTCGACCTCGACCGTGCCGGTCATGCCGTGGGGACCGGCGGACGCAAACGTCCAGAAGTGCGGAGAGTTCTTCACTCAGTGACGCCCTTGCGTTCACTCAGTGACGCGTTTGCGTTCACTCGGTGATGTCAGCGCGGCTGGCGCGGTTTTGCAAGATGCGAGCCGGTCAGCCGCACGAATGATTGCGGTGTGGCCTCAAACCCACGGCTCGATTGCAGCGCCATTTCGCCAGGCGAATTGGCGCTGCTGCGAACAGACCGTTGTTCCCGGCGGTCCGTTCGTTGGTCCGCATCGCGCGTCGTTGCGCGATTCTGCGCCGTCATGATGGCCGTTCCTCACATGAACGCGCTCGGTGATTCCGGGCGTCTCGGTCTCGATAGCTTGGGTCGCCGTCGAAGCGCCCCCGGTTCGACGGGGCCCAGCCTTCGTTCGGCTTCTCTTCAGCAGAAAAACGTAAAACGCATGTGAAGGGTGTGAGGCGGGATCATGACAGCGCCAGCGTTCCGGCGCGCAGCCGAGCGCGCACGGAACCTGCCAAGCCACATTGGGCGGCCGCACGACCCATCTGAAAAGATTGAGATTTTCCGTCGAATATGTCGTCGCTCCGAACGGGACGAAACAATTCTCACGGAGATGAAACCATTTTCCGGCTTTGGCGCATCACGCGCGAAACCGCCCATGGTTATCAACCTCACAACGACGACGGCGCACGCCGGCCAGAGAATTCGGAGACAAGTCCATGCGCACGCTCAGCCTCATCCTTGCTTTCGCTTTCATGCTCGCCGGCTCCTCGTTCGCGGGCTCGCCGGACGGCAATGTCCCAGGTATCGGTACTTTCCAGTACAGCGGCTCGCCGATCATGACCCCGGCGCCGCAGCCGATCGTGGTTGCGGCGCGCTTCTGATCGCCAACAAGAAAAATCAGCCGATAAAGGCCATCATGATTGTTCGTACCTTCGCTGCGGCGTTCATATTCCTTCTGACGATCAGTGCCGTTCAGGCGCAGGTGCGCTCTCCCTCCAGATTACCCGATCCCCGTACCGAGTTCGTGAGGCAATGCGCGCCGCGCATGCTCGGGCGATGGGAGCATCCGGAAGAGGTCTGCGGCTGCCTGCACGATCATGCTGCCGCCGTCGTCGAGGATCGCGATCTCCGCGAGGCCCTGCTGCGCGGCATCAGCGAGACCGGGGTGCCGACGATCGAGACCGACTGGGTGCCGGCCGCAAAGCAGACCGAAATCGGCCCGACCTTCACCAAGATCGCCAAGCCGACCCTGCAATGTATGTTCGATCCGGCGAAGTAGCGCTCATCGCTTTGATTTCGGACCAAACCGCGACACGCAGGTGCTCGTCCGTGCGACGCCCTTGTCGGTCATCTTGGCGCCGCGCACTTCCTTGACCTGTCCGGCGGGGCAGGTTCCGTCGTCCACTTGCACGCGCTGGCCGAGCTTGAGATCGACGATGTCCTGCTCGCGTCCGACCGTGCCTGCGCGCGCGGTTGCGGCGAGTGCGATGAAGATCAGGAGCGAGAGGCAAGTCGCGCGGCGTAGCAGCATGGTGTGAGCTCCCGGCATCGATGCCGCAATGTAGGGAGCGGCAGCCGATTCTCATAGTGAGCGTTCGTCATGCCCGCCGGGCCGGCTTGCGTCTCGCACGCAAGGCCGCTCGCGATTCCCGCGCGAGCCGCTCGGCGGATGCGACGAGCTTCGGAACCGCGTGGCCGGAAAATCCCAGCACGAAACCGGGAAGAGGACGCGCGCGTGAATAGGTGTCGGCCAACAGCCAGCCTTCGGCGCCGGCGGCCTGCTTGGCGTCTGCTGCCACAGCCAGATCGACTGAGGGATCGAACCGGGCGACAAGATGCAGACCCTGTGATGGGACCGGCACCGACAGCACGCCGTCAGATGCGGCTTCGAGCGTCCCGGCCAGCGCGTCGCGCGCCTCGCGGTAGAGCTTGCGCACGCGCTTCAGGTTCGCCGCGAACGCGCCGGAATTGAGCATGTCGGCCACCGCGCCCTCCGTCAGCGTGCCGGGAAAGCGGTCGAGCGCGGCCCGCGCGGCGGTGACATCAGCAATCAAGCGCTCGGGCAGGGCGCAATAGCCGATGCGCAGGCCCGGAAACAACGTCTTGGCGAACGTGCCCATGTAGATCACACGCTGGAGGTGATCGATGCCGGCCAGCGACATCAGCGGCGCGCCGTCATAGCGGAACTCGCTGTCGTAATCGTCTTCCAGCACGAAGGCGCCGCCCTGCCTGGCCCAGTCCAGCAGCTCGAGCCGTCGCGGCATCGACATCTGCACACCCAGCGGAAACTGGTGCGACGGGGTCACATAGGCTGCGCGCGCGGACGGCGCCGCTGCGCGGCCTTTGGCGACACGCATGCCGTGCGCGTCGACGGGAACGGACACGGCACGATAGCCGCAATGCGCGATGGTTTTCCGCGCAGCGGGGTAGCCGGGGTCTTCGCACCAGACCTGGTCGTTGGGCTTCAGGATCGCGCTCAGCACGATGCGCAGCGCGTGCAGCGTGCCCGACGTCAGCATGATCTGATCGGGATCGCAGCGCAGGCCCCGCGCCGACAACAGATGATCGGCGATCGCCGCACGCAGCTCGCGGCTGCCACGGGGATCGCCATAGTGCAGATGCTCCGCGCCGAAGGAGCGCATGCGACGGCCGACAAAGGCCCGGAAACGCTGCACGGCGCGCGCGTCGATATGGGTGCAGCCGAGCGAAAACGCGCCTTGCCCGGGCGTTTCGACGCTGATCTTCGGCCGCTTCGGCTCGGCCGCGCGCGCGGGGATGCGCGCGGCGACGAAGGTGCCGGAGCCGACTGTTGCGTCGGCAAAGCCGTCGGCAATCAGCCGCTCATAGGCGGTGACGACGGCATTGCGCCGAAAGCCAGTCTGTTTGGCCAGCGTGCGCGACGGCGGCAGCGGCTCGCCGGGTTTCACCAGACCGCCGACGATCATCTCGCACAGCGCCTGATACAGCCGGTGCGCCGACGAGGCGCCAGCCGTGATGTGCGGGCCTGCGAGGTCGAGCGGCAGCTCGGCTTTGGCCGGCGAGGGGACAGAATTGGTCGAAATTTTTCGCATGGAATTGGCACTATCGCAGACCAAATCCGTGGCTACAACTGCGCTGGAAGTGTTTCAATCCGACAGGAGCGGCCGTGAGCCAGACCGAGAACCAAAATTCCTATCCGACATCCGCGCGCAACCAGGTGAAGCGCCGTCACGACCGCGGCTTCTACGATCACGACACCGTTCATCGCATCCTGGATTCCTCGATGCTCTGCCACGTCTCCTACGCGATCGACGGCCAACCCTATTGCACGCCGACCTTCTTCTGGCGTGAAGGGACGAAGCTGTACTGGCACGGCTCGAGCGCCAGCCGCATGCTGCGCAACCAGACCCGGGGCGAGCGTGTGTGCCTGACGGTCGCCCATCTCGACAGCCTGGTGCTGGCGCGCTGCGGATTCAATCACTCGGCTGACTACCGCGCGGTGATGGCATTCGGCACCGCCTATCTCGTCACCGATCCCGAGGAGAAGGAGCGCGCGGTGATCGCCATGGTCGACCGCTTCTTCCCGGACCGCACCGCGAGCCTGCGGGCGAGCAACACGCAGGAGATCAAGGCGACCTCCTTTATCGCGATGGAGATCGAGGAAGCCTCCGCGAAAATCCGGGCCAAGGGTGTCGCCGACGATGACGAGGACTATGAATTGCCGATCTATGCCGAGCGCATCCCGGTGCGCACCGTGCTCGGTGCGCCGGAACCTTGCCCGCGGCTGCTCGAGGGCGTGCGCCGACCGGCGACACTGAATGGCTATTCGGAGGGCCGGCTGCTCGAAGATGCATTGCGGGATGCCTATTTTGCAGAGTACCCGAACGGCTGAAATCGGCTAGCTTGCGCTCCATCGATGATCTTAATGCCCGATTGGAGTTGCCTGATGAATGCCGAAACGCAGCAGAGGATTCTTGACGCCGTTGATGCCGGCTTCGAAGCCCAGCTCGCGACCACACGCGATTTCGTCGCGATCCCCTCGACCCGCGGGGCGGAGGGGCCGTGTCAGGACATGATCGGCGACCTCCTGCGCGCGCGCGGCTACGAGGTCGACGACTGGCACATCGATGTCAATGACCTCAAGGATCTGCGCGGCTTCGGGCCCATCGAGCATGATTTTTCGAAGGCGCGCACTGTGGTCGGCACGTACCGGCCCAAAACCGAGGCGGGCAAATCGCTGATCCTCCAGGGCCATTGCGACGTCGTACCGGCCGGCCCGCTGGAACTGTGGGACACCCCGCCGTTCTCGCCCGTCATCAAGGACGGCAAGATGTTCGGACGCGGTGCCTGCGACATGAAGTCGGGCACCATCGCAGCGCTCTCCGCGCTCGATGCGATCAAGGCCGCGGGCCTCAGGCCGACGGCGCGGATTCACTTCCAGTCCGTGATAGAGGAGGAGAGCACCGGGGTCGGCGCGCTCTCGACGCTTCAACGTGGCTATCGCGCGGATGCCTGCTTCATTCCTGAGCCGACCGGCGGCAAGATGGTGCGCTCGCAGGTCGGCGTGATCTGGTTTCGCCTGCGCGTGAAGGGCCATCCGACACACGTCGCCTTCGCCGGCTCCGGCGCGAACGCAATCATGGCGGCCTATCATTTGATCCAGGCGCTGCAAAAACTCGAGATCGAGTGGAACGAGCGCGCGAAAGCCGATCGTCACTTCAAGACGCTGAACCATCCCATCAATTTCAACCCCGGCATCATCAAGGGCGGCGACTGGGCCTCCAGCGTGCCGGCCTGGTGCGACGTCGATTGCCGGATTGCCGTGTTGCCGGGCTGGTCGATCGCCGATCACCAGAAGGAGATCATGGCTTGCGTTGCGGCTGCCGCGCGCAACCATCGTTTCCTCGCCAATAATCCCCCGGAGGTCGAATGGTCGGGCTTCTTGTCGGAAGGCTATGAGCTGACCGACGCCGCCGCGCCGGAAGCCGCGTTCGGCAAGGCCTTCAGCGCCGTCTATGGCGGCCAAATCGAAGACCTCGTCTTCACCGCGCTCACCGACACGCGCTTCTACGGCCTCAATCACGGTATCCCGAGCCTGTGCTTCGGCGCGAGTGGCGGCGAGATGCACGGCTTCAATGAATATGTCGATCTGCAATCGCTGAAGAAGACGACCAAGGCCATGGCGCTGTTCATCGCGGATTGGTGCGGGGTGGAGAAGGGGTAGGGGCCTTCCAGCCGTCATTGCGAGGAGCCATTGCGACGAAGCAATCCGGACTGCCACCGCGGAGGCAGACTGGATTGCTTCCGCCTTCGCTAAAGCTTCGGCGGACAAGTCGCTGCCCTCGCAATGACGGGAGCTGCCCAATCCACCGGCGTTCCAAAATCCTTTAAGCTTAAACTAAAGACTAGGATGCCGCCCGCGCCGGTGGCAGACTGGCGCCGGGTCCACAAGGGCTTGAGTCCGTCGAGGAAGTCACGATGCGCGATTGGGATGACGCTTACGCCAATTCGGCCCATATCCCGGGCTCGGACAAGATACCGGCGCTGTGGGCGGAGCGCGCGGCGGCCTATCGCGCCGGACTGAAGGAATTTCGCTCCGACATCGCCTATGGCCCCGGCGAGCGCCAGCGCCTCGACCTGATCTTGCCCGACGGCGACAGCAAGGGCCTCGTCGTCTTCGTCCACGGCGGCTATTGGATGCGCTTCGACAAATCGGCGTGGACTGATCTCGCCGAAGGCGCGCGGCATCACGGCTGGACGGTGGCACTGCCAAGCTACACGCTGACGCCGGCCGCGCGCATCTCCGACATTACGGCGGAAATCACCGTAGCGATCGCCAAGGCGGCCGCGCTCGTCGCGGGACCGATCCGGCTCGCCGGCCATTCCGCGGGCGGGCATCTCGTTACGCGCATGCTGTGCGACGACAGCCGGCTGGAGCCCGCCGTCTTCAACCGCATCGCCGGGACGCTGTCCATCAGCGGCCTGCATGATCTGCGTCCGCTGCTCAAGACCAGGATGAACGACACCCTGCGCATGACGATGGAGGAGGCGACGCTGGAAAGCGCGGCGCTGCATCTGCCGCGCGGGCCTTCACCCGTGACCGCCTGGGTCGGTGGCAACGAGCGGCCCGAATTCATCCGCCAGTCCGATCTGGTGGCCAATGTCTGGACTGGATTCGACGTGCCGACGCGTCTTGTCGTCGATCCCGGGCTGAACCATTTCACCGTGATCGACGCCCTCAAGGAGCCGTCGTCGCCAATCACCGCGCGCCTGATCGGCCTCGACTGACGAGGCCTTAAAGATCGATCGAAAGGGCATGCCATGACGTCCAGCGAATACGATCCCGCAAGCGAAGGCGCCGAGACCGATTTCGCCCGGCGCATGTCCTACGGCAACTATCTGGCGCTGGACGCGATCCTCGGTGCGCAGCATCCGCTGTCGGAAGCGCATGACGAGATGCTGTTCATCATCCAGCATCAGACCACCGAACTCTGGATGCGGCTCGCCATCCACGAGCTCAGCGCCGCACGTCGTTCGATCGCGAAGGATGAAGTGCAGCCTGCGATGAAGATGCTGGCACGGATGTCGCGTATCTTCGAGCAGCTCAACGGCGCCTGGGACGTGCTGCGCACCATGACGCCCAGCGAGTATACGCGCTTCCGTTCGCAGCTTGGCCAGTCCTCGGGCTTCCAGTCGCGGCAATACCGGTTGATCGAATTCCTGCTCGGCAACCGCAACCATGCCATGCTCAAACCGCACGCGCACGATCTGGAAACCACGCAGCTGCTCGAAGCCGAGCTCGCGACGCCAAGCCTCTATGACGAGGTGCTGCGGCTCGCCGACCGCAACGGCCTCGAGATGCCCGCGGCCGTGCTGGCGCGCGATGTTCGCGAAACTCATAGCTTCAATGAAGCTGTGCTGCAGGCCTGGCGTATCGTCTACGAGGCGCCGGAAACGCACTGGATGCTCTACGAACTGGCCGAGAAGCTGGTCGATTTCGAGGATTATTTCCGGCGCTGGCGCTTCAACCATGTGACGACGGTCGAGCGCGTCATCGGCTTCAAGCGCGGTACCGGCGGCACCGGCGGCGTCAGCTATCTCAAGCGCATGCTGGAGGTCGAGCTGTTTCCCGAACTCTGGCGCGTGCGCACGATCCTGTAGAGATTTTCATGACCAAGCTTCGCGTTTACGACGACACCAAAGCGCTGTTCCATATGCCGGATGGTGTGATCTATCTCGACGGCAATTCGCTCGGCGCGTTGCCGCTTGGCGTTGCCGAGCGCGTCAGCCGCGTCATCACCGCCGAATGGGGCGACGAGCTGATCCGAGCCTGGAACACGGCGGGCTGGTACGCCCAGCCGCGTCATGTCGGCGATCGCATCGCGCGTCTGATCGGTGCGGAAGCTGGCTCCGTCATGGTCGGAGATACGCTGTCGCTCAAGATCTATCAGGCGCTCGCCGCCGCGCTCGATATGAACGCATCGCGCAAGGTCGTCCTGTCGGACACCGGCAATTTCCCGACTGATCTCTACATGGCAGAAGGCCTGATCGCGACGCTCGGCCGTGGCCATCAATTGCGCCTGGTCGCGCCGGAGGAGATCGAGGCGTCGTTGTCGGAGGAGATCGCGGTGCTCTACATCACCGAGGTCGATTACCGCACCGGACGGCGCCATGACATGGCGAAGCTGACTGCAAGAGCGCATGCGCTCGGCATCGTCACGGTCTGGGACCTCGCGCATTCGGCCGGGGCGCTGCCGGTTGACCTTGCAGGCACCGGCGCTGATTTCGCCGCCGGATGCACCTACAAATACATCAACGCCGGCCCCGGCGCACCAGCCTTCCTCTACGTCGCGCCGCGCCACGCCGACAGCGTGCGCGCCGCTTTGTCGGGGTGGATGGGGCACGCAAAGCCGTTCGCGTTCGAGCTTGCCTATGCGGCCGCGTGCGGCGTCGAGCGCATGCGCGTCGGCACGCCGCCGGTGCTGGCAATGGCGGCGCTGGAGGCTTCGCTCGACATCTGGGACCGCGTCGATATCGGGGAAGTCCGCGCGCGTTCGCTGGCGCTCGGCGATGTCCTGATTGCCGAGGTCGAACGCCGCTGTCCCTCCTTGAAGCTTGTTACACCGCGCACGCATGAGCGCCGCGGCTCTCAGGTCTCCTTCGCTTTCGACGGCGGCTACGCCGCAATGCAGGCCCTCATCGCCCGTGGCGTCATCGGCGATTTCCGTGCGCCTGACATTATGAGGTTTGGCATCACGCCGCTGTATACCGGCGAGAGCGAGATCGTTCGTGCGGCCGAGTTCATCGAGGAGGTGATCGCGGGCGAGATTTGGCGGCGGCCGGAGTATCAGGTGGTGAATGCGGTGACGTGAGGTACGAAGGCTGTCTCCCCCGTCCTTGCGAGCGCAGCGAAGCAATGACGACCTCGGACGTCATTGCTTTGCCGCGCGGAGCAATTCACCCTGTGAGCAGAATGACTTGGGAGGAGATCCGATGACGCCGCTCGAGAAACTTAAAGCGATGAAGATGCCGTTTGCCGAACTCAAGGGCGTCGAGTTCGTCGAGGCCGGAAAAGATCGCGTGGTGGCGCGGATGACGGTCAGGCCCGATCTCTGCACGCTCCATCACACCATCCACGGCGGCGCGGTGATGGCGTTGGCCGATTCCGTCGGCGCGGCGGCCACCGTGATCAATCTGCCGGAGGACGCCAAGGGCACGACCACGCTTGAGAGCAAGACCAACTTTATCGGCGGGGCCAAGGAGGGAACCACGGTGATCGCGACCGCCACCCCAGTCCACAGAGGCCGGCGAACCCAGGTCTGGACCACCCGGCTGGAGACCGAGGACGGCAAGCTGGTCGCCGTGGTGACGCAGACCCAGTTAGTCCTCGTATGAATACGGGGGCTTGATTTTGTTAACGAATTAGTCGCCTCCCATGCCCGAAACATTGGCAGGTTCCCATCTTGAAAAATTTGTTGCGATGCACAATATTGGAGGCCTAGGGATTCGAACGCCTCCTCGAGGGACACCAAGAGGAGTTTTGACTTGTCACTCGCAGCAGATTTTGGACTTGAAGTAACCAGCCGCCCGAAGTCCGTTCAGGGCTACGTGCGCACGTTGAGCCAGCAGGAAGAATTGCCGCTCTTGCGCGATCACCTGCTGAGGCTCGATGCCGAAAGCCGGCACGACCGCTTCAACGGTTTTCTCGACGACAGTTTTATCGAGCGTTACGCCGCCCGCTGTGCCGAGGACGGCACCGTGATCGTCGCCTATATCATAGATGGCGTGGTCCGCGGTGCGGCCGAGCTGCATCCGCCCGAGGGCGATTCGCTACCCGAGGTCGCCTTCAGCGTGGAAGCCTCGGCGCGGCGCCAGAACGTCGGCACCGTGCTGTTCAGCCGTTTGATCGCGGAAGCGCGCTGGAAAGGCTACAAGCGCCTGCGTATTACCACCGGCGCCGAGAATCACGCGATGCGCGCGCTCGCCAGGAAGTTCGGGGCGCATCTGCAATTCCGTCATGGCGAATCGACGGGTACGATCGATCTCGCCAAGGCGCCTGAGGACGAGCTCGCTGATCTCGCGGCCTCGCCATTCGCGGCCGGCCGCGCTCTTATCAGCTTCAACTCGACCTGCTGGAAGATCATTTCCAGCATCTATGGCAATCGCGCCGCCTGACCTGAAAAAGCCGACTGGAATCAAAAAAGCGGACCGGCAAAACCGGTCCGCTTTTGTATTCAGAATAGCGAGCTCAAGTGCCGGTGCGCTTGTCGTTGCCGAAGCGGCGCACGACACGGCGTTCGACCACCACGGAGCGCTGCGCGCCCTGTTCGCCGGCGATCACGCGCGTCGAGGTGATGCGGCTGTTGGTGCGAACCTGTTTCTTGACCTCGGCCTGGACGACATCGAGCGGCATGCCCATCAGGGCTGCGGCGATCTCGGCCTGCTGCTCCTGATCATCGGTGATGCCGACGGCGGCGAAGATCGCCTCGTCCAGGGTCGGCGGATCGTGGCGCACGCGCCGCGTGCCATATTTCGTATTCCAGTCTGCGTTCATAACGGCCTCGTTTCGATGCCGGGATACCTAGTGCTGTCTATGTTGCATTGCAATATGAAATCGGTGCGGCATCTCAGCTATGCACCGGTCGGGCGTCAGGTGGTGACGCTTCACCGGCAACAACTGGACCCGCTGTTGTGGCCAGCGCTTCAGCGCCGCGTGGCCAGCTTCCGTCAGCCCGTAGATCCCCCGCTCGGTGCGTTCGAACCAGCCATACACATTGTTAAGCATGATCTTGCCGGCATCGGGACAGCGTTGGCGCAATTCGCTCACCCTCCGCGGGCCTACCGCAAGCTCCGAGGCGCAGGCCAGCGCCTGCTGCCGATAGGCCGTCATGATCGGCGCGCGCGTGCTGCCACCCAGCACCGGATCGCCCTGGCGGCGCTGATGCTCTGCGACGAGGCGCGAACGGACCTTCGGCTCGCGGCGTGGCGCTGCCGTCGGCGGCTTCACCAGCACCTCGACCTGACCGCGGTCGGTCACCCCGAGCATGCCGAAGCCGAGGCGGCGACAGAGATTGCGATAGCGCGCGTCGGTCTCACGACCCTTGCCGCGCACCGACATCTTCGCGGCAATCCAGACCTCGTCGCCGGCCGGTGCACGATCGACCGCCTGAAGGATTAGTTCGAGATTGAAGCTCAGCTTGAGCTCGCCGATCACGACTACCGGCGGATCGCCGGCGCTGAGGCCCACGAGATCGCAGCCGCCGATCTCGCCCTTGACCGTGAAGCCGAGCTCTTCGAGGAAGCGTTTGACAGGCAGGTAGAGCGTGGTTTCCAAAGAAAGCTTCCGGGTGTCACGTCCGATCGGAGAATCAGTTGCGGCAGTTTAGCCCGGAACGGGCTTGGGGCTCTGCGCCATTTGATCGGGAACAGATGATCCGGCTGTTGGCGAGAAAATCGCACTCACCGGCGAGCAGAGCATCCGTTTCAAAGGCAATCTCCGGCTCTTGGGTGCCGGATTGACGCCTTTCGCCTATGAGACGGTCGTAGTCTGCGTGCGAGCCGATCCAGAACCAGACGCAGGCTCCATCAGACTTGATAGCCAGGGCGCGATAACGTAGGCCGACTCTGGCGGACCAAAATCGTCCGACCCGTTTGAATTGAAGCGAGGGATGCGTTGGGTCGTTCTTCAGCAGCTTGAAATTGGCATCGGCGAGCCGCCGAACATTGACGGGCAATGCCTCATAAGCCTTCCAGAATCTCGTGGAAGCTGTGTGCTTCACAAGTCGCGCGTTTGGGCGGCGCGATAATCGCTCAGCGCTTCCTCGGCAAATTGATCGAGCTTACCCGCCTTGATATCCTGCTCCAGGACCTGATCGAAGCGTTCAGCGTCGAACTGCTCGAACCATGCACGAAACCGGGCCAATTCGTCAGGCGTAAGTCGCTCGACCGCTTGCTCGATATCTTCCGTTGTCATGGTTCGAATATAGCAATGCAGGAAGGTCTAGAAAAGGTGGGCGGCAGTTGAACCTACACCCGCCCGCCGACCGGGATCAGCGCGCCGGTGACGCCGCTGGCGGCATCGCTGGCGAGGAACAGGATGACTTCGGTGAGCTCCTGCGGTGTCACCCATTTGGCGAAGTCGGCTTTCGGCATGTCGGCGCGGTTCGCCTCGGTGTCGATGATCGAGGGCAGCACCGCGTTCACGGTCACCTTGCCTTTCCACTCGCTCGCCAGCGCCTCGGTGAGCCGGTGGACGCCGGCTTTCGAAGCCGCATAGGGCCCCATGCCGGAGCCGGCCTGAAGCGCTCCCATGGCGCCGATATTGACGATGCGGCCGGCTGTGGACGCGGCCAGATGGGGCAGCGCCGCGTGTGAGGCGTTGAGCGCCGTCAGCAGGTTGAGCGCATGCATGTGCTGCCACGTCTTGACGTCGCCGTCGCCCACGGTCTCGAAGGCGAAGCCACCGGCGATGTTGACCAACACGTCGACCTTGCCAAAGTGTCTTGCCGCCGCCTCGACCGCCGTCTTTGCTTGTGCCGCCTCGGACAGATCGACGCCGCCGATCTCGATGCGCTCAGGCGTCGCGGAGATTTGCGATGGCGCATGGTCGATTCCGGCCACGCGCGCGCCGCGCGACTGCGCGGTCTCGGCTACGACTTTTCCAAGTGCGCCGAGTGCTCCGGTCACGATCAGAACCTTGCCTTGCATCATTGTTCTCCCGGCACGGCCGCTTAAGATTTATGCCCGCTTACGATTGCAGATAGCGCGCCTTCAGTGCAGTCCGTTCCGCTGTGCCGAGCTTGAGACCGTCGCGCAAGTAGGTTTCGAGATCGCCATACTCGCTACCGACGGCCTCGAAAGCAGCGGCAAGATACGAGGCCTCGACGGTGCCGATCGCGTCGAGAACATCGGCGGGAAGATCGGAGACATTTGATGCGTCGCGCTTGTAGTGCCGGTTGGTCAACAGGTAGTCCTCGGCAATGATTTCGTCGGCGACGCCGAGCGCATGCAGGATCAGCGCGCTGGCAAAGCCGGTGCGGTCCTTGCCGGCGGTGCAATGAATGACCAGTGGCGCGCGGTCCTCCAGGAGATGACCGAACAGGTTGCGGAAACTGGCCGTGTTGTGGCGGACGTAGTTGCGATAGGATTCGCGCATGAGTTCGAGCGCGACCGGCGCGGTCAGCCTGCCCCTGGCGAGCTCGGCGCGCAGCGCGGCCACGACCGTCGGCTCGATCGGCAGTGAGTGCACGGCGATCTCGCTGACCACGCAGACACCCGCCGCGCGCTCCTCGACGCCGCGAAAATCGAAGGCGCTGCGCACGCCCAGCGCGCGGACGATCTCGACATCGGCGGCAGTGAGCTGGCCGAGATGGTTGGAGCGGAAGATGTGCCGCCAGCGCGTGGTGCGGCCATCTGCGGTCGGATAGCCGCCGAGGTCGCGAAAATTGCTGGCGCCTTGCAGGGCGAGATGGCGGGTAGGGGAGTCTTTCATGGAGGTGTCTTGTCACGCATCTGAAGCGGTCGGTGACCGCCTGTGCGACCATATGATCCCGCAATCAAGTCCGGAATCAAAAAGGGCCGAAACACCGTTGTTTCGACCCTTTTTCGACTGACGCCGGGCATTGAGAGACCGCGGCGGTATTGAACCGAACGCAGGCATCAGCGATCCCATTTCGGCTTGGCTTCATCGACTGCTTCCTGATGGTACCAGCTGCCGCTGCAAATCGTCTCGTTCACGGGGAGCGAGGCGTGGTTGGCGGGAAGGCGGGTCTCACCGTTGCGGCGCCCCCCGAGAGCCGAGCGGCCCCCGACAGGGAATTGGTAGATCTGTGCAGATCCGTGACTCAGTCCATTGTTCATCATTGCGGTATCTCCCGAGATCGCAGCGCTGGGCCTCCATGGTGCGCCCGACTCGTTGGCTTGTGGTTACTGGAATCCCCATATCGGCCGTGCATTCCGAAATGCAAAGTGCTGAAAAGGAAATCAGCCTTGGCCTATTTTGTAGGCAGACTGCATTCTGCTTCCTCTAAGGCAGCGCTCGGGTGGCTAACGCGTGGGCCGTTGCGAAGGTTGCGGGCGACGGGCGCAGACTTGGCGAATATTGCCGGACGTTGATGCGCGTTTAGCCGGCAACCTAGACCCGGGCCTGCCTGCTCCAGAATCGGGCGATTTCCGCGGGATTTTTGCGGTGCAGCTTCACGCAAAGGTGCGCCGCTATGACGCACGGCGCACTGGCCGATCCGCCGGGAGGGAGAGGGGGCCGGCCGCGGTGGAAAACCTCCCGCGCTGCGGCCTTTTGGCACGTTAAATGCTTGGAAAGGGTCGGCCGATGTTGGCCGGGTAAACAATCGTGCGGGGGCCTGCGGCCCCCACCTTTCGCATCATCTACAGAGAGGCTCAATGACCAAGTATAAGCTCGAGTACATCTGGCTCGACGGATATACGCCGACTCCGAACTTGCGCGGCAAAACTCAGATCAAGGAATTCGCGTCGTTCCCGACGCTCGAGCAGCTTCCGCTCTGGGGCTTCGACGGCTCCTCCACCCAGCAGGCTGAAGGCCACAGCTCCGATTGCGTGCTGAAGCCGGTCGCGGTGTTCCCGGATGGCGCCCGCACCAACGGCGTGCTCGTGATGTGCGAAGTCATGATGCCCGACGGCAAGACGCCGCACTCGACCAACAAGCGCGCCACCATTCTCGACGATTCCGGCGCCTGGTTCGGTTTCGAGCAGGAATACTTCTTCTACAAGGACGGCCGTCCGCTCGGCTTCCCGGCCTCCGGCTATCCGGCCCCGCAGGGTCCGTACTACACCGGCGTTGGCTTCTCGAACGTCGGCGACGTCGCCCGCAAGATCGTCGAAGAGCATCTCGACCTCTGCCTGGCTGCCGGCATCAACCATGAAGGCATCAACGCGGAAGTCGCGAAGGGCCAGTGGGAATTCCAGATCTTCGGCAAAGGCTCCAAGAAGGCCGCTGACGAAATGTGGATGGCCCGCTACCTGATGCTGCGCCTGACCGAGAAGTACGGCATCGACATCGAGTTCCACTGCAAGCCGCTCGGCGACACCGACTGGAACGGCTCCGGCATGCACGCCAACTTCTCGACCGAGTATATGCGTACGGTCGGCGGCAAGGAGTACTTCGAGGCGCTGATGGCGGCCTTCGACAAGAACCTGATGGACCACATCGCCGTCTACGGCCCGGACAACGACAAGCGTCTGACCGGCAAGCACGAGACCGCGCCCTGGAACAAGTTCAGCTACGGCATTGCCGATCGCGGTGCTTCCATCCGCGTGCCGCACTCCTTCGTCAACAACGGTTACAAGGGCTATCTGGAAGACCGTCGTCCGAATTCGCAGGGCGACCCATACCAGATCGCTTCGCAGATCCTGAAGACGATCGCCTCCGTGCCGGCCGACAAGAAGGCCGCCGCCTAAGATCCTCCCGGCCCGGGCTGGGGGGCTGGCCCGGGTTGGACTTCGATCCGCCGAAGCCGAAAGGCTTCGGCGGATTTTTCATTCTGATGACAGCCGTTGCGGAGACCCCTCGGACGTCATGGCGGGAAATTTGTCCATCGCCGCCGAAAGCGGGATAGAGTGCGCCTGGATGCGTGCAGGGCCGGGGACGGCTGGTGTTTGAAGGCTTCTACAAGGTGAGATTTCAGCTCGGCGACGGGGTCGGCCGGAGCGTGATGCATGCTGGCAACGGCAAGATGCTCGGCGGCAATTCGGCCTTCGCCCATATCGGCACCTACGCCAAGACCGAAGCCGGCGTCGACATCGTGATCAACACCGTCCGCCACAACCCCGATCCGACCTATCGCGCCATGGCGGGCACGGACGATGCGACCCTGCTGGCCAAGGGCTGGGCCGACGGCGATCTCTATCGCTTCAAGGGCGAGCTCAAGGAACTGCCCGGCGTACCCTTTCAGTCGTTGATGACGCCGATCACCGAAGACGAGATGCCGATCGCCGGCGGCGTCGGCGAGGCCGGCATCGCCGACGGGCTTTACTCGGTGCATCTGCGCATGCTCGACGGCGTCGACGGCGGTCTCACCGGCGTGATGCTGCTCAACAAGGGTCGCATCCTCGGCGGCGACGCATCATTCTACTATCTCGGCAGCTACACCGCCGCCAACGGGCGCTGGAAGGGCCAGATCCTCAATCAGGAGCACACGCCGGCCAAGGACGACCCGATCTTCGGCGGCCACGAGGTCGGCATCGGCTTCTCCGGCACTTATGATGCCGAGGAGGCGGTCCTGGAGGCAACGGCGCTCGCCGGCAAGCGCAGCCTGCGCCTGACCGCCGCGCTCAAGCTGATGCACCGCGCCTGATCGCCACGGGAATCGCTGATGGAAACAATTCGCATGCTTTCGACGCTCGGCCTGATGGGCGCGATGCGCAGCCTGTCCTCCGCGCACGAGGCCGCGACCGGCGTCCGCATCGACGCCGACTTTGCGCCGACCCTGGCGCTGCTCAAACGGTTGCGGGACGGCGAGGCCGCCGATCTCGTGATCCTCACCCGCGAAGGGCTCGACGAGATGATCGGCGAGGGCCGCGTCGTCTCAGGGAACGCAGCCGATCTCGCGCGCTCCTTCGTCGGCATCGCGGTGCGGGCAGGGCAAGCACATCCCGACATCGCCACCGCATGCGCGCTGCGCGACACGCTGCTGGCGGCGCGGTCCGTGGCCTATTCGCGGCTGGGCGCGAGCGGCGTGTACTTCGCCCAGCTGGTCGTCCGGATGGGGATCGCGGCCCAGATCAATGCCAAGGCCACCATCGTCGAGCAGGGCTTTACCGCAGAGCGGCTCGTGACCGGCGAAGCTGACCTCGCCGTGCAGCAGATCAGCGAGCTGAAGCAGGTCGAAGGCATCGAGGTGGTCGGCCCGGTCCCGCACGATCTGCAAACGCCGGCCGTGTTCTCCGCCGGCCGGATGGCCAACGCCAAACATGCCGAAGCCGCTGACCGGCTGCTGCGCTATCTGGCATCGCCCGAGGTCATTCCCGTGCTGCGCCAATCGGGGCTGGAGCCTTGAATTTGCCGGGGCCACGACGCAACCTGGCGTCCATGCGGACTTTCCTCGTTGCCATCCTCCTCACGCTTGCGGCGCCGTTGTCGGCGCATGCGCAATCGGCCGATCTCGTCCTGTGCGACCGGGTCGCCGCCGACCCCAGCGATCCCGACAAGCCGGCCGACATGAGGGGCGTGACGGAGATTGCGGCCTCCGACGTTGCGACCGCCATCAAGTTCTGCAAGCAGGCCGCGCCGTCATCGCGACGCGCGATGTTCGCGCTCGGCCGCGCCTATGCGGCCAACCGGCAGACGGCGGAAGCGATGGCAGCCTGGCGCAAGGCCGCCGACAAGGGATCGAGTGCGGCGATGGTCGAGCTCGGTGTGGCCTACGGTACCGGCTCCGGCGTCGCCAGGGATGAAGCGCAGGCGCGCAAATTGTTCGAGAAGGCGGCGCAGGCCGGCAATCCCCGCGGCATCAGCAATCTCGCCGCGCTCAGTGGTACCGGCGGTGCCGCGCCGGCCGATCCCGCACAGGCGCGCGCATTGCTCGGCAGGGCCGCCGAGACCAATGCCGAGGCACAGTACCAGCTCGGCGTGATGCTCTCCGAAGGTACCGGCGGGGCGAAGGACGACGCCGCGGCGCGCGCGCTGTTCGAGAAGGCGGCCGCGCAAAACCATCCCGGCGCGCTGGAGCGGATGGGTGCCTTCGCACAAGAAGGCCGCGGCGGGCCAAAGGACAAGGACGCCGCGAAATCCTATTACGAGCGCGCCGCAGCGCTCGGCGATGCGGATGCCAAGCAGGCGCTGGAGCGGCTGCGCTGTCCCTATGCGATCAAGGACAAGCAGGGCAAGCTCGTCACCACGCTGTGCTTCTAAAGCGCGTTGAACGCGCTTTGGATTTATTTGGGAGCATGATCTCTTCGGAAAACCGCTGTGCACTTTGCGCCAACGCGGCCCTGCGGGTCCGGATCATGCTGTAGCTCATTTGTAGTAGTAGGCGACGTTGTTGCGGGCGTCGCGATAGGTCGTCTCGAGGAAATCGGGATAGTGCGCGGAGGCCTTCGCCACCGCGCGGACGACGCAGTCCCAGAAATCGCCATCCCAGCTGAAATACGTGAAGGTCGCGTCCTCGAACCTGACGGCGGTGATGATGGCCTGCCTGATCGCGTCGTCATCGGCACGCGGATGAGCGCGCTTCAGATAATCGAACATCGGTCCTTCATGGGCGTGGTCGCGATCCCAGCGGTATTTCGCGCTGATCTGCTCCGGCGTGAGAGTGCGGTTGACGCGGACCTCTTCGGCGGTCGGGCGCCCCTCGACCGAATCCAGCTGGGTGCGTCGGCGCCAAAGCTCGAACGCGGCATCGAGCAGCGGCTGCTTCGCCGCGCTTGCGATGAAGGTTGCGATCTGCGCCTCGGCTGATGGCTCCATGTGATCCATGCCGGTTTGTCGCGCGCCTCAACCGGCGGGTTCGAAGCCGGCTTGGGGGAGTGCGTAAGGGCGGCTCGCGACCGGCCAAACAAAAAACTCGAAAAACAACCCCATGCACAGTAGCCAAGTGTTTGAAATCACAGGCCCGCAGATGGTGTGAAATCGCCTCCTGCGGAATTGCCGAAATCTATTGCGCCGTCGGGCAAAACAGGCGCATGATGGCATCATGGCAGGGTGTGGCTTCGCGAATGCCCCTGCGCGAAAAAGCCCGATGGTCTTGGTGCGATGGCGGTGCTAGGTAGCGCGTGCTTTCCTTCTGATATTCCGGGTCAATTGCGTTGCTGGACGGACTCTACAAGGTTGAATACGGGGTCAACGATGCCTTCGGCCGCAGCATCATGTGCATGCATGACGGCAAGCTGCTGGGCGGCAATTCGGCCTTCGCGCATCTCGGAAGCTATTTCGAGCGCGACGGCGAGATCATCGCCGAAGTCATCACCGAACGGCATAACGACGATCCCAACTACAAGCCGCTGATGGGGGCCGACGTCGCCTCGATCGGCGCGCGCGGCCGGCTCGTTGGCAACCAGATCCGTCTCGCGGGCAGCGCGGACACGATGCCGGGCGCCGGTTTCTGGGCCAATCTCACCCGGCTCGATGACGAGGGGGTGCCGCCGCAGGGGACGATTGGTCCGGGCGGGGTGGTGAACGGGCTCTATGCGATCCACCTGCGCGCGCTCGACGGCGTCGATGCCGGGCTCTCCGGCGTCATGCTGCTGATGGACGGCCGCATCCTCGGCGGCGATGCGTTCTTCTACTATCTCGGCTCCTATTCCTCGGCCGACGGCCGCTGGAAGGGCGAAATCCTCAACCAGGAGCACACGCCGGCGAAAGGCGAGAACCCCGTGTTCGGCGGCTATGAGGTCGGGATCGGTTTCTCCGGCACCTGCACAACGGACAGCGGCGAGCTCGAAGGCATCGCGCTTGCAGGCAAGCGCAGCTTGCGGCTGGCAGCATCGCTCAAGTTGATGCGACGGGCGTAGGGCGGTTATTCAAAGGTCCGGGGTGTCCGCTTGCGAAGATAAGCAGGCTGGCGTTCCGCTGAGGTCGAGGTCAGCACGTGACCCCATTGCGGATCTCTCGTTGAACTTCCGATAGCGGCGCTTCTGAACGAAGCGTCATTCGGTAATTCCGCCATTGCAGATCATCCTCGATCGCACCACCACCGTGTCAACCTGTGCCGTTCCGGCGAGGACGCCCAAAATTGCGAGCAGGGTGGATCCGTATTTTTACGTAACGGAATGTTAAGACTAACAATACCAGCCGTGCCTCAGATTTAGGCAGAGCACCGCCGCTCGCCCCCCAAATCATCAATTGCCGACCGCACATCGTTGATGGGCTGAACACATTTTGAGGAAACGACATGATTGGCATGATCCAGAATTTGCGCATTGGAACCAAGCTTGGGATCGCTTCGGCCCTGAGCATTCTTCTGGTGGGCCTGATGATCTACACCCAGATGTCCGGCAACTTGGCGGTTAAAAGAGCTAATCAGACTGCGACCGAGCAACAGACAATCGCGCTCACTGCTGCAGAGGCGAAGGCGGCGCAGCGCGGCATGCAGATCGGCCTTCGCGACATGCGCCTCGCCAATGGCCCCGAGAGCTTCAAAGCGGCGAGCGAGTACCTTGCGGCCCGGGTGACGCGGGCACACGGATTTGCCGACGCGATGTTGAAGCTGAGCCATTCCCCGGAAAATCGAGGACGCATGGAGAAGCTCAAGGGCGGTATTGGAGAATATGCCAAGGGTGCCCAGCAGATCGCAGCGATCAAGACCGAGATCATTGGGATCGAAGCTAAGCGCGTCGCCGGCGGCGAACTGCCGGCTGATGCTGTTGCAAAGATCGCAAAACTCAACGACGAGGCAGTCCGCGTCGCTCGCGAGGTGATTTTGCCCGTCGCGAACGAAGTTGAGGTGCTGGCCAACAAAATTGTTGAATTTTCGAAGAGCAGCGCCGATGAGGCCAATGTCACTGCCGCAAAGGAAATGGCTTCAGCCGAACTCATGTCGCTGGCGATCGGCCTGTCGGCAGCGTTATTGTTGGTCGCAAGCTGCGTGTTCTCGATTTTCAGCATTGCCCGTCCCATGCGCGCATTGAGCCTTTCCATGGAGAAGCTTGCCGAGGGTGATTTCGGAGTGGTGCTGCCCGGCCTCGGCCGTAAGGACGAGGTTGGCCAGGTCGCTGGAGCGGTCGAGAAATTCAAGGTGGTGTCGGCACAGAAGGCCCAAGCGGAAGCCGAAGCCAAGATCAAGCAGGACCAAGTTGCCGCGCAGCAGCGCAAGGCGGACATGATCAAGCTCGCTGATGGTTTTGAAGGCGCTGTCGGCGAGATCATCGAAACCGTGTCTTCGGCCTCGACCGAACTCGAGGCCTCCGCGGCAACGCTCACTTCCACCGCCGAGCGAGCGCAGGAGCTCACCACCATGGTCGCTGCGGCCTCGGAGGAAGCCTCAACCAATGTGCAGTCTGTGGCGTCCGCCACTGAGGAACTGACGTCGTCCGTCAATGAGATCAGCCGCCAAGTGCAGGAATCGGCGCGAATGGCCAATGATGCCGTCAACCAGGCCCGCACCACCAACGATCGAGTCGGCGAGTTGTCGAAGGCTGCCGCGCGCATCGGCGATGTGGTAGAACTGATCAACACCATAGCCGGCCAGACCAATCTGCTGGCTCTCAACGCAACCATCGAGGCGGCCCGTGCTGGCGAGGCCGGTCGCGGCTTCGCAGTCGTGGCTTCGGAGGTTAAAGCCCTGGCCGAGCAGACCGCAAAGGCGACCGGCGAGATCGGTCAGCAGATCACCGGTATTCAAGCCGCGACCCAGGAATCGGTGAGCGCCATCAAGGAAATCAGCGGCACCATCGAGCGGCTGTCGGAGATTTCGTCAACCATTGCCGCAGCAGTCGAAGAGCAGGGCGCGGCGACGCAGGAGATTTCCCGCAACGTCCAGCAGGCGGCGCAAGGCACCCAGCAGGTCTCCTCCAACATCATGGATGTGCAGCGGGGAGCTAGTGAGACCGGGTCGGCTTCCTCGCAAGTTTTATCTGCTGCGCAGTCACTCTCAGGTGATTCTAATCGTCTCAAGCTGGAGGTTGGCAAGTTTCTTAGCACAGTGAGGGCTGCGTAGTCCTGGGCCCGGATATCTGGAGGCAAATGCACTCGAGCGATATGAAGCCTTCAATAACGAGGCAGACCAAAAGCTCGAAAGCTTCTATGGAGGATGGCTTCTGTTTTCGCGAGCGCATGGTCCCTGCCGGCCGCCGCTAGTTTGCGGCGTCACGGATTTGAATCGTGATCGACGTGCTGACTTCCTCTGTTGGCCCATCGCTTCGGTTGACGCGGTGCGATGCATGTCGGCTCGAGAGGTTAGAGCGGAAGTTTGCAGCCGAGAGCCAGTTCGGCGTGGTGAGATACATGTGGTGAGTTGACACTTCCGGTGTTGGCCCTTCGCATTGCCCGGACGCCGTGCAGCGATCTATCTGCAGTTCGGGTCAGTCCGGAAGTGCCACGACTCCAGTCAAACCGGCTTTGTTGACCCAAGAGGACATGGAGGTTCGCGTTCTATGCCGATTTGTTCTCATTCTCGGCGCGACACCGGGGCTACTTAACCGCCCGCAGCCTCAGTTGAATTCGCGCTCGCTTGGTTCAATCTGCGGAACAATTGTGCACGTTGGAACTTAGTGATTCTCGCAACCTGAGTGCAGTACAGTGGACCGCGATTTCAAAAACGAAGTCTTTTCCAGCTATCAGCCAAATCCGACCAAGCCCTGCAATCACTGTGGCCGAAGGCTGGCCCTCGCGGTGAAGATGCTCAACCCGGATACCGGTGGAATCGTTCGCATGTTCAAGTGCCAGTGCGGCGAGCAAACCTGGACTGAGAACAAAGAGTAAGGCTGCCGCGTCGGCGCGCTCATGCACTGCGACTTCTGCTCTTGGACCATCAGCGAAGTAGCGGCGCATTTCATTGAGGGCCGCGTGGTTATCGCATCGAAGCTCGACTGCTGCGACCGGTGGCGGTTTCGCCGGAAGGCCGGGTCAGTTGCGAAGTCCTGATCTAAGAAATTTCGACCACGCGAGAGCCCGGTGCCGCAGCGGCTCTTTGACTTGCGAGGCGCGCCACAGACCAAAGGGCTTCGGTTGTATAGAACTCCCATCAAACGATTTCCTCGTCGGTCAAGGGGTGCATCGGCCCGCCGTCCGTGTTTGAGAACAGCCTCTACCGACCTGTGTCAGGCCGGGTTAACTGCGGACTTGAGTTCGTTTATTGCAGCTTGCCGAGCCACAGGGCGGCGAGCGACTGGCGACTGCGCACGCCGAACTTGGCGTAGATCGACTTGACGTGAAAATGCGTGGTGTTCGGACTCTGCTCGAGCTTTTGCGCGATCTGCCTTTCCGTGTCCCCTGCGAGCAGTCCGAGCAACACCCGGCGTTCAGCTGGCGTGAGGGGCGCGTTGGCGATGAGCAGACCATGGCTGAGCAATTGTTGACGGTGAAACCATCTCAAGGCGCGCATCACGGAGCCCAGACGCTGGCCGTCCTGTGCCGTAAAGCGGGGTTGCTGGGCATCACGAAACACGAACAGGCGAATCCTCAAATCGTCATTGAGTGCGATGCGCACGGAAATGCTGTCGGCGAAGCCGACATCCAGATAGTGCCGACGATAGTGCTTGCCCTCGAACCATGCCGGCGGCAGCGTTTCGAACAGCAGGCGGACGCGGAACGGCTCATCGCCCGACATTGACAGGATCTGCGACAGGTCGACGTCGTCCGACCAGAGCGTATCGTACTGCTTCTGCACGGATGCCGCGACCGCCGGTACCGGGTCCAGCACCCTGACGAGGCGCGGACGCCAGCCGAGCAGGGGATCGGCCCGCTTCGGCGAAGGCAATCGCACGACCACGCCCCACAGCACATTGCGTGCCGACAACATGGTGCGCAGTGCGGACATCAGGTGGGTCAGCGCAGCATCACCATCGGCTACCGAGAAGTCGGCCAGTTGATCCCAGAGTGCATAGACGTCTTGATTTTGCGGATCGATGGGATCCGTGGAGAGAAGCATGTCATTCCCAGTGCGCGTGCAGAGTTTCTCTGACCTCAGAGGTCGCCGACCTGCGCGGGCATACATAAAGCACGGCGAACCACCTTTCTAGGTAGTTCTCAGACCTATCCAGTGGCGCGATATTCGGCGCCGTGACTGGGAAGACGGATTCTCTCAGCGTAGCGACATTGGGAGATCAGCGATGCGTACGACGACGGGCGCGCGCCGGCTTAGATGGCCCGGCGAAGGCCGGACGGACAGGCGATGGCCCGGCTCTTTCTTCGTCCTGTCAGGCGCTATTCCGGCACTCGCAGCTTCCACTGGCCAGGGTGCCGGCGGTGGAGCAATGAAGTGAAGAATACGCCTGCCCGTCGACAGCGCCGCGAGCTTCTGGTGCGATCAACTCTCCTGAGCGGCACGGCTTATGCCCTGATCAGTTGCACCTGTGCGCACGCCCAGACGGTCATCAATGTGTCCGACGGTGCCAGCCTGTCGGCGGCGATCGCGCAGGCCGACAGCAATGCCAGCGCGAGTTATGTCATCAATTTCCAGAACAACATCACGCTGACTGGCGCAGCGGCCGACACGCTCAGCGCCTTCAACACCACCAGCAACGTCACGGTGAATGGCGGCGGCTTCAGGCTGGACGGCGGTGGCGTGCAGCGCGGGTTCTTTGTCTACGCAGGCACTGTCGCCATTAACAATCTGACGATCCAGAACACCCAGGCGCTTGGCGGCGACGGGGGCAACGTTGGATTCGGTAGCGGGGGCGGCGCTGGCGGCCTCGGTGCAGGCGGCGCGCTGTTCGTGGCGAGCGGTGGCCATGTGACCGTGAGCAACGTCGTTCTTTCAGGCAACAACGCAACCGGCGGCGCCGGCGCTGTCGGCGGTGACGGCGTGCCGGGCGCAGGAACGGCCGGCGGCGCAGGCGGCGGTCTCGGCGGCCATGCAGTGGGCGGGTTCGCCGGTGGCGGTGTCGGACGCGGCGCCGATGGCGACACAGGGGCCGGAGGCGGGGCGGGCATTGTCGTTGGTGCGGCAAGTGGCGGACAGGGTTTCGGCGGCTCCCCCGGTGGCATTAACGGCGGAGGTGGCGGCGATGGAGGTGCCGGCGGGATCGGCGGAAGTCCCATATTCGGCAATGGCCAAGGCGGTTTCGGCGGCGGCGGCACTCATAGTGCTGCGGACGACAGAGGCGGCTCGGGGGGATTTGGCGGCGGCGGCGCAGGGGGTCACTCGATAGCGGGCCATCAGGGAGGCGCTGGTGGCGTTGGTGGCGGCGGCGGCGGCGGCGGCGGGGCAGACCATTTGGGTGAGGTGGCCGGAACCGGCGGGAGTAGAGGATTTGGTGGTGGCGTCGGTGGCAACGGCAGCAGCATCGCGGCGAACGGTGGCAGTGGTGGAGGTGGCGGCGGCGGCGGCGGCGCCGGATTGGGCGGCGCCATGTTCGTTCAGGAGGGCGGCTCGCTAACGATCGCCGGCGCGTTCAACGTCAACGGCGGCAGCGTCGCCGGGGGAGTCGGCGGCACGGGCGGCAACGGTTTTGGCGGCGTGGACAATGGCACGGCGGGTAGTGGCGGTTCTGCTTTTGGAGCCGGCATCTTCCTTCAAGGCAACGGCATCCTCAACTTCCAGCCCGGCGGCGGCGCGACGCAAACACTTTCAGACGGCATCGCCGACCAGACCGGTTCTGGCGGCACGGGTGTCGAGGCCGGAATATGGGGACTGAACAAGAACGGCGTCGGCACGCTGGTGCTCTCGGCGGCCAACACCTATAGCGGCGCAACGATGGTAGACGGCGGAACGCTGCGCGCCGGACACGCCGCCGCGTTCGGGACCAGCAATCAGTTTTCGGTCGCGGGCGGCGCGACGCTGGATTTGAACGGCTTCAACCAGACATTCGCCGTTTTGCAAGGCGCCGGCACGGTGACCGGCGCCAGCAGCACGATCTCCGGCATGTTTACGCCTGGCAACGGCACGCCGGGTTCGTGGATGGTGATAACGGGCAATCTCGCGTTCCAGGCGGCCGCGCAATATCTGGTCCAAATCGACCCCACGACGGCCTCATTCACGGTCGTCAACGGTACAGCGACGCTTGGCGGCGCTGCGGTGGGCGCCAGCTTTGCGCCCGGGACCTATGTGCAGAAAAAGTACATCATCCTCACCGCGACGGGCGGCGTCAGCGGTGCCTTCGGTGGCGTGATTACTTCCAGTGCGCCATCGAACTTTTCTTCGACGTTGAGCTACGATGCCAACAACGTCTACCTGGACATGGTCTTGAATTTTGGCATTCCAGGCGGCCTCAACCCCAATCAGCAGGCGGTCGGCGACGCGCTGACGAAGTTCTTCAACACCACCGGCGGCATTCCCGCAGTGTTCGCAAGCATGTCGCCGAAGGGGCTCTCGCAGGCGGCCGGCGAGACCGGAACGGGATCGCAGCAATCCACGTTCAACGCGATGAACCAGTTCATGGGCGTCATGACCGACCCGTTCATTGCCGGACGCGATGACGGCGGAACTGCCGGCGGCAACGCCCCCGGTTATGCCGACGAGGAAGCGCTCGCCTTTGCCGCGAAGAAGCGCAATCTGAACGATGCGCTGGCGGCGATTTACACCAAGGCGCCAGCTGCGGTGCCGTTCCAGCAGCGCTGGAGCGTGTGGGCGGCCGGCTTCGGCGGCTCGCAAACGACGAATGGCAACAACGTGACCGGCTCCAATGCGGCGACGTCGCAGGTCTTTGGCACAGCTGTTGGCGCTGACTATCGCTTCTCGCCGTTTACCATCGCCGGCTTCTCGCTGGCCGGCGGCGGTACCAGTTTCAGCGTCGCCAATAACGGCACCGGGCGTTCCGACCTGTTCCAGGCCGGCGCGTTCGTTCGGCACACTATCGGCGCCGCCTATGTTTCCGGCGCACTCGCCTATGGCTGGCAGGATGTCACCACCGATCGCACCGTCACCATTGCCGGCATCGATCGGCTGCGCGCGCAGTTCAACGCCAATGCCTGGTCCGGCCGCGTCGAGGGCGGTTACCGCTTCGTGGCGCCCCTGATCGGCGGGATCGGCTTCACGCCCTACGGGGCGGGCCAGTTCACCACGTTCGAACTGCCGGCCTATGCGGAAGGTGTCATCTCGGGCAACAACACCTTTACGCTCGCTTATACGGCGAAGAGCGTGACCGACACCCGCAGCGAACTCGGCGTGCGCACCGACAAATCCTTCGCCATGCAGAGCGCGATGCTGACGCTGCGCGGCCGCGTGGCCTGGGCGCATGACTTCAGTTCCGACCGCGGCATCGGTGCGACGTTCCAGACTCTGCCGGGCGCCAGCTTCTTCGTCAACGGCGCCCCGCAGGCTACCGATTCCGCGCTTCTCACCGCATCCGCCGAAACCAAATGGATGAACGGCTGGTCGACCGCCGCGACTTTCGAAGGCGAGTTCTCCAACGTGACGCGCAGCTACGCCGGCAAAGGCGTGGTGCGATATGCGTGGTGAACTCCTGGCAGCGGTGCCGTCGGAAATGATCAGGCCGCGCGATCACGTGATGACGCTCGGCGTGAACTACAATTTCGATTGGACTCCGTTCCCGGGACGGAGTGCGCTTGAGAAATGAGATCGATTGGCGCGCTGTTGAGATCGCGAAGAAGCGGCGGCGCGCGGGCGCCGCCGACCCGAATGACGCTGTCTGCTTGCTACCGAGCGTCATTCTTACTGAAAGACGAGTCGAGAGCGTGACGATGAGGACGCACTGCTACCGTTCTCGAAAGCTATGAATACAGTCGATAACTTAAAAAACAGGTGGGCTTTAATGAAGAAGATCTTGATGGCCTCGGTGGCCTTACTGACTATGGTTGGCTCATCATCGGCCGCTGATTTGTACGCAAAGGCGCCGGCCCATGCCGCTCCGGTTTTCAATTGGACAGGTTTCTACGTCGGTGTGAACGCCGGATATGGCGGCGGTGAATCGGCAATCATCACTGAGTCTCCTTTCGGGAGCGGAGTGCTGGCCCTCAAGTCGAACGGATTTCTCGGCGGCGGCCAATTTGGTTACAACTGGCAGGCCGCACAGTTCTTGTATGGCTTCGAAGCTGACATTCAGGGCACCGATGTGAAAAGCAGCCTCGGGATCCCCGCGCTTTTTGGCGGCGCCGCCGGCACGACGGTGGATTATTTCGGTACGGTTCGCGGACGCATTGGTTTCCTGCCGTGGGAGCGTTTCGTCGTTTACGCGACGGGCGGTCTCGCCTATGGACAGACAACAACCAACAGCGGCGTTCCACTCGGGACGAATACGAAGCTCGGTTGGACCGCCGGCGCCGGCTTCGAATACATGATCGCACAAAACTGGTCTTTGAAGACCGAGTACCTTTACGTTGACCTGGGCAAGGACGCATTCAACCTAGATCAATTTGGCCTTCCCCCAGGCACCGGTTTCTCTGTCAGCGAAAAAACAGACATGCACGTCGTGCGCGCTGGTGTGAACTATCATTTCTAAGCGAACGAAGCTTAAGCGAACGAAGCTTTCAGACGTTGGCTGAGAACGAGACGCAAGAGGGGCCCCGGCGACGGAGCCCCTCAGTTATTTTTCACACTGCGTTGGTTTGCATTTTCTCGGCGTCGAAGGAGTGAAGCCTCGATGCCCTGTCACCGTACTGCTGCTTCGCTGGAGCTTTTTTGTCATGCTTCGACGTCGTCACGGCGCCGGGCAGGCCGCTCCGGTCTTCACCCAGGCTTCGACCAGCGCGCCGGCCTGCTCTTGCGTGCCCGGCACGGGTGAGCGGCCGAAGCCGGGCTTCCAGGCCCACCCGACGAGGGTGTCCTTGCCGATATGGTCGATCAGGTCTTCCACCTTGCGCCCGCCATTGCGCGCGGGATCCCTGATCTGCTCGCAGATCTCGCCGACGGTCTTGCCCTCCCAGGCCATCTCGCGCGGCGCCAGATGCCAGTCGGGATGGCCGGGCATGCGGCCGGGCTCGAAATTGGCCTTCTGGTGACAGGTGTTGCAGCGCATCGCCTCGAGCCCATGGCTGTCAGCGCCGCGCGTGACCGGCGGCTGATGCAGACGGGCATTGTCGCCCTGGCGCGGCCTGTCGCCGGCCGGATGACAATTGGTGCAGCGCGGATTCGTCAGCACCTTGCCGAGCTCGGTGAAGATTGCGGCCGAACGCTTCTCTGTGTCGCCGATCGCGGCGAAGCTCTCGGGCGAGGCGAGGGCGTGGCTTGCCGTCTCCGACGCCGCGTAGCCCGCACTGAGACTGCCGGCGAGGGCGGCGACCACGGCAATCATCTTGAACCGCACGTCGGATGTCATGATGCGTGTCACTTGGTGGCCATGAGGTAGCGACTTGAATCGGCCAGGATCACGTCGCGCACCGCCTCGTGATATTTGACGTAGCCGGTGCAGCGACAGAGATGACCGTCGAGCGCATCCGCGATGGTCTGCTCCAGCGCCTCGCGCGCGACCGGTGCCCGCGACAGGCGCTCCAGCAAGACCTGGCCCTCGTTGAGAAAGCCGGCGGTGCAATAGCCGCACTGAAAGGCGAAATGCGCGATGAAGGCCTTTTGCAGGGTCGAGAGCTCGCCGTCCCTGGCGTGCCCCTCGACGGTGCGGATCGACTTGCCGTTAAAATTCACGGCGGGCGCGACGCAGGTCGGGCTGGTGGTGCTGGTGCCGTCGGGCGCGTCGACGATGATGGCACAGCTCAGGCATTGCGCGGCGCCGCAGCCGAACTTGGTGCCGGTCATGCCCAGCATCTCGCGCAGAAAATCGTTCATCGAGAGATCGTCGCGGACGTCCATCGGACCGTGCTTCTGGCCGTTGATGGTGAGGCTGAGGGTCGTCACGCGAGCACTCCCTTCAATAGGCTTGCGGTGACCGGCAGCGCGCGGAAGCGATGGCCGGTGGCGTCGTGGATGGCGTTGATCAGCGCCGGCACGATCGGGATCATCACGACCTCCGCCATGCCCTTCGGCGCTTCGTCTGGTACTAGCGGCTTCAGCATCTCGATCTCGAGATCGCGGAGCGGCAGGTCGGAGCCGCGTGCGACCAGATAGCGCCCGAGATTCCATTCGCCGTTGCCGGGGCCGCCCTCAAACGGGGGCAGGGTTTCGAGCAGCGCGTAGCCGACGCCCATGGCGAAGCCGCCCTGGGCTTGGCCCATCACCACCTCGGGCACCAGCGCGGTGCCGCATTCGAGCACGCTATAGGCCTTGGCGATGCGAAGCGCGCCGGTGGCGCGCTCGATCTCGACGCGGACGACCGTGCCGCACATCGAGGTGTAGGCGGTGCCGATCCGGTTGTTGTCGGTCGGCGGAAACTTGACGCTGCTGCGGTTGATCCGCTCGAACTTGCCGTTGCCTTTGCGGATCGCCAGCGCGTCGATCTCGGCGCGGTATTGCTCGCCGGACAGCGGGAAGCGTGCCCGCGACCACGCCCAGCGCGAGAAGCTGTGCGCAACCGCACCGGTGACGAAGCCGCGCGCGTGAGCTGTCGCCGCGAGCGCAGGGAGGGCGAGCGGTTCGAGGCCGGGCATGATGAGCTGGCCGTTCTGCCAGCTTGCGCTGGCCCATTGCCCCGCGCGCGGATCGGTCTTTGCGATGCGCCACAGCTCAAGCGCCGCGGGCCATAGGCCGAAGCGGAAAATCACGCGGGCGGCTTCCGCGGCGGAATGCGTGCCGACATGCGCGCCGATCGAGGAGCTCGTCGGCGAGCTGATCGCGGGCACCCAGCGCGGGTTCTTCTCCGCGGCATCCTGGGTCTTCTGGTCCATGGTGGAGGGATCGCCGGATGTGACCAGCCCGAGTACGTCATAGCTGTCGACGCGGGCGACCGAGACCTCATCGGCAATGGCGCCGAGATGGCCGGCGACCCGGTTGGCCAGCGCCGTCCCGATGCCGTTGCCCATCTCGACATGATCGCAATAGATGACGATCTTGCCGTCAGGTCCAAGCTCGACGCGTCCGAGCGAGCCGTCCGCACCGGAGCCATAGTCTTTCGTCACGCAGGCAACGCCAGTGCCGACCAGCCGATCCGACGATGTCTGCTTGAACTGCGCCCGCTGCTGCCAGATCGGATGCTTCTCGAGCTTGTCGAGGATTTCGGGGGTGCGCACCGAGACGATGTAGGGATTGCCCGTCATGGTCCGACCGTTCTGCGGCAGCGCGTTACGCCGCCGGAATTCGATCGGATCGCGCTTGAGCTCGGACGCGGCTTCGTCGATCAGGACCTCCAGCGCCGTCATGGCTTGCAGGATGCCATAGCCGCGCATCGAGCCTGCGCTCACGCCGCGCGAGTGCACCGCGACGGTCCTGACGTCGACCTTCGGAATGTCGTAGATGCCGATCGCGCCGGTGGCCGCGACGATTGCGACGCTGGCCGAGAAATGGGCGAGCCCGCCGCCGTCGAGCACGTGATCGGCGGCGAACGCCTTAATCTTGCCGGTCGCGCGATCGATGCCGATGCGTGAGCGCATCTTGATCGAATGGCGTTTGATGCCGGCCTGAAATTGCTGGTAGCGGTCATGGGCCAGCCGCACCGGCTTGCCGGGAAAGCAGACCGCCGCGAGCGCAACATAGAGAATGAAAGGCGTGTGATCGCGACCGCCGAAGCCGCCACCGACATGGGCGAATTGCGCGTTGATGTGCGCCGGCTTGTAGGGCGCGCGGGCCTTGCCGAACAGATGCGCGATCGACTCCGCCGCCTCGTAAGGTGACTGTACGCCAAGCAGCAGTTCGAGATTGCCGCCCTTGCCGTCGTACCAGGCGAGCCCGCATTCCGGCTCGAGGAACATCGGGTCGACCGATTGCGTCTCGAACTCGCGGTCGAGCACCAGCATCGAGGCGTCATTCGCTGCAAGCTCGGCGCGGATCTGCTCGCCATATTTCGCCGCCTTGGCGTAATCCGCCGGCATGTCCTTCGCGAGCGGTGACCACACCGGCAGCGCCGCGCTCTGCACCTTCTTGGGCGAGACCCAGCCGGCCTGGAGCGGCGAATAGACATCCGGTTGGTCAGGCGAGGGACCTGCCACGCGGGTGAAGCGGAAGGCCCCGTAATCGGGGACGACGACAGGCCCGGTCTCCTCGCCGAATTGGACGAACGTGCCGTCGCGCAGCGCGAGACGCGCCTGGTCGAAGGCGTCGAACTTTTCGAAGATCAAAAGCGCTACCGGCTGTCCCAGATAAAGCGGCGTCTTGCCGATCGGACAGAACAGGTCGCCCGCATAGAATTCCGGCACCTGCGTCCCGATCCGGTCGAGATCGGCGGCTGTCACCACCACCGACGGCTTGAGCGCGCCGCCGAGGCGGGCGAGGTCCAGTCCGGTATAGACATGCGTGGCGTCGTTGGCGCGGACCAGGATCGCGTGCGAGGTGGTCTGTGGCCAGCCCTGCAGATCGTTGGCGCGGAAGTCGGAAGCGTAGAGCTTTGCGCCGGTGACCTTGGCGACGCCGTCGACACGGCCAGCGCCCGTTGCCGCCGGATTGAACTTGCCGCGTCCGGGCAGCGTCTCGTGCGCTGCGAAGGGCACGCCCGCCGCGGACGCCAGATGTGACAGGCTGACCGAGATGCCTCCCGCCGACAACCACTTCACGAACTCACGTCGCGAAGGCCCCATGATCATATCCTTGTACAGAGTTTCGAGAACATCGGGATGCGGCCAGCATGCGATGTCCGGAGGGCATAGGTCAGCGCCAGCGCGAATCCGTCACGATGCATCATGCGACGATAGAACGGGTGAGAAGGTTTACAACCGCTGAATGTCGTGCGCTCGCAGATCGAATTGTGGTTTCGTGCTTGCTTTGAAATCGAATCGAACGGAAGACGGTCCGGCAACAGGGGGCGCGATTCAAATGCAGCACGATCCGAACGGTGCGTCTTCAGTCACCAGCACCATGGGCACGACGACATTGTCGCGCCGCCAATTGCTGGATTGCGGTCTCAAAGCGGGCGCGTTGTCGCTGTTCGCAGGTGCAGCGAATGCCCAGCACGCCGTGCACGACCATGCAGGCACGTCCCACACCGCGGACATGTCGCCGACCATGGGAATGATCGCTGATACGCCCGTTCCCGCCATGGACCAGCCGCTGATCGAGCCCGAGGTGCGGCGGTCCGTCAATGGCGTGCTGAGCACGACCTTGCGCGTCGGCTATGCCTATCGCCAGATCGGCGGCGTCCGGCTCTATGTCAGGTCCTATGAGGGCGGCAGCCCCGGCCCGACCTTGCGCATGAAGCCCGGCGATACGCTGCGCATCAAGATGATCAACGATTTGCCGCCGAACCGCGATGGATTGCCGGCCGACATCAGTCATCCGCACCAGTTCAACAACACCAATTTCCATTTCCACGGCGCGCACACCAGCCCGAGCGGGATTTCCGACAACGTCATGCGCTCGATGGCGCCGGGCCGCAGCTACAACATCGAAATCACGCTGCCGGCCGATCACACCAGGGGCACCTACTGGTATCACCCACATCACCACGGCAGCGCCGACATCCAGATGTCCTCCGGCATGGTCGGCGCCGTCGTCATCGAAGGCGATTTCGCCGAAATTCCAGAGATCGCGACCGCCCGCGAACGCCTCATGGTGCTGACCCAGGTGGTCTACGATGCCAGCGGCATGGTCGAGAATTTCGAGACGCTGTTTCCCGAGACCGCGACGCGCTTTCTCGCCATTAACGGCCAGCGCCGGCCAATGATCGAGATGCGGCCCGGCGAGGTGCAGCGCTGGCGCATCCTCAATGCCGCCTATCAGGACGACATGCTGCTCGACCTGGAGAAGCACGATCTGCAAGCGATCGCCTATGACGGCATCCAGCTCGGCGCCATGCAGCCGCTCAAGCAGGTCCTGATCGCGCCTGGCCAGCGCGCGGACATTCTGGTCAAGGCAGGGAGCCCCGGCACCTACGCCTTCAACGCGGCGCAGTACGACCAGGGCCATCCTTCGCCAGTGGGACCGCTGGCGCGGGTCGTGGTCTCAGGCGCGCCGATGGACATGAAGCTGCCGCGGGCCCTGCCGCCGGCGCCGCTCGCGACCATCAAGGATTCCGAGATCACCAACCGTCGCAAGGTGGTGCTGTCGGCGACCGCGCCGGAGGCCGATGCCGCCGGCCATTGGCAGGAATTCGAGTTCTTCGTCGACGGCAAGAAGTTCGACCCTGGCCGTATCGATCAGCGGGTCAAGCTGGGTGCGGTCGAGGAGTGGACCATCGTCAACACCCATGAGCATGACGACCACGTGTTCCACATCCACACCAACCCGTTCCAGGTGATCTCGGCCAATGGCAAGGCGCTGGCGGTGCCGGAATGGCGAGATTCCGTGATCGTGGAGCGCAAGGGCGGCCAGGTCGTGTTCCGCTCGCGCTTCATCGATTTCACCGGCGTCTACATGCTCCACTGCCACATGATGAACCATGAGGAGATGGGCATGATGCAGACCGTGGAGGTCTACAAGGCCTAAGCTGCGGGTCGAATTGCGCGAATTCGGCGGCGCGCGGGGCTGATCCGGGTCCGGCCGGGCTTCCCCTGGCGGCCGGCATGGCCTATGACGCTGCAACGCAACAATCCCCCAAAAAGACCCCATGATCCGCCTCGACAACGTCAGCAAGCAAGCCGGCCACCAGATCCTGTTCATCGAAGCCTCCGCCGCCCTCAACAAGGGCGAGAAGATCGGCCTCGTTGGCCCGAACGGTGCGGGCAAGACCACGCTATTCCGGATGATCGCCGGCGAGGAACTGCCCGACGAGGGGCAGGTCTCGACCGACCGCGGCATCACCATCGGCTATTTCAACCAGGACGTCGGTGAGATGGCCGGCCGCAGCGCCGTGGCCGAGGTCATGGACGGGGCGGGGCCGGTGAGTGCGGTGGCGGCCGAGCTGCGCGAGCTCGAGACCGCGATGGCCGATCCCGACAAGGCCGACCAGATGGACGAGATCATCGCGCGCTACGGCGAGGTGCAGCACGCGTTCGAGGAGCTCGACGGCTATGCGCTCGACGGCCGCGCGCGCGAGGCGCTGTCCGGCCTCGGCTTCAGCCAGGAGATGATGGACGGCGACGTCGGCAAGCTCTCCGGTGGCTGGAAGATGCGCGTGGCGCTCGCCCGCATCCTCTTGATGCGGCCCGACGTCATGCTGCTCGACGAGCCGAGCAACCATCTCGATCTCGAAAGCCTGATCTGGCTCGAGAAGTTCTTGCACGATTACGAAGGCACGTTGCTGATGACCTCGCACGATCGCGAGTTCATCAACCGCGTGATCTCCAAAGTGGTCGAGATCGATTCCGGCTCGCTCACCACCTACGCCGGCAATTACGAGTTCTACGAGCAGCAGCGGGCGCTGAGCGAGAAGCAGCAGCAGGCGCAGTTCGAGCGCCAGCAGGCCATGCTCGCCAAGGAGATCAAGTTCATCGAGCGTTTCAAGGCGCGCGCCTCTCATGCGGCTCAGGTCCAGAGCCGGGTCAAGAAGCTCGACAAGATCGAGCGGGTCGAGCCGCCGCGCCGTCGCCAGACGGTGGCATTCGACTTTCCGCCGGCGCCGCGGTCGGGCGAGGACGTCGTTGCGCTCAAGAAGGTGTTCAAGGGCTACGGCAGCAAGCGCATCTATGACGGGCTCGATTTCATGATCCGCCGCCGAGAACGCTGGTGCGTGATGGGCGTCAACGGCGCCGGCAAATCGACGCTGCTCAAGCTCGTCGCCGGTGCGAGCGAGCCGGACGAGGGCACGGTCGCGGTCGGCGGCAGCGTCAAGATGGGCTATTTCGCCCAGCACGCGATGGATTTGCTCGATGGCGAGCAGACGGTGTTCGAGTCACTCGAATACGCGTTTCCGACCGCGGGGCAGGGCTCCCTGCGCGCGCTCGCCGGCTGCTTCGGCTTCTCCGGCGACGACGTCGAGAAGCGCTGCCGCGTGCTCTCGGGCGGCGAGAAGGCGCGCCTGGTGATGGCGAAGATGCTGTTCGATCCGCCGAACTTCCTCGTGCTGGACGAGCCGACCAACCATCTCGATCTCGCCACCAAGGAGATGCTGATCACGGCGCTGTCGGATTTCGAGGGCACCATGCTGTTCGTCTCGCATGACCGGCATTTTCTCAGCGTCCTGTCGAACCGCGTGCTGGAGCTGACGCCCGAGGGCATCCACCAGTTCGGCGGCGGCTACACCGAATATGTCGCGCGCACGGGGCAGGAAGCGCCGGGATTGCGGAGCTAGTTCTTGCTCTTTCCCTTGCCCTTGCCCTTGCCCGCGATCGCGGCGATCGCCTCGATCTCGTTGGTCCAGATCCCGCCGGAATAGCCTTGCGGGAGCCGGGCGAAGAGCTCGGGCGTATCGATGCCGGTGGAGAACTCGCCTCCACTGTAGGGACCGAGCACGAACACTGCGCTGTTCGCGCCCTCCATGCGCGCGAGGAAGCGGTCAGGCCAGCCCCATAGAAAGGGCACGATATTGATCGGCACCAGCACCATCGCGTTCCGACAGGCTGCCGGCACCAAGCCGGTCCAGCCGTAGCCGATATAGCCGATCAGGCAGCTTCGGATTGCCGCGCGCGAGATCGTGCGAACTTCCGGGGTAAGGCGACGGATCATGTCGATGGGCTCGTCGCCGCCATAAACCATGATCGTCCGGCGGCGCTCGGCCGGCAGCGCGTTCAACACCGTGGCAAGTTTCTCGCCTTCGTATGCGTCGCGGCTCTTCACGTTGATGAGCAGCTTCCTGTCAGGGAAGGCGGCGAACACTTCCGACAATTTCGGCATCATCCCGATGCCTTTGCCGCGAAACGGAAATGTCTTGCCGCCGTCGGCGGTGTAACCATAGCCGATGTCGAGCAGCTTCAGCCTCGCCATGCTTTGCTCGCGCGTCACGCCGTGGCCGTCGGTGCGGCAATCGAGCGTCCAGTCGTGGAAGACGGCAAACTCGCCGTCGGTGGTCGGGTGCACGTCGAGCTCGGCCACATCCGCGCCGGCGTCGAAGCTTGCCCGCATCGAGCGAACAGTGTTCTCCAGATAGTCGTGTGTCGGCGGCAACATTTGTGCGGCGGTGCAGGTGTCGTTCTTCACATCGCGCTCATCGAAGCGCTGCGCCATGCCGCGATGGGCAAGCAGCACTGGCTTGCCGTCACGACGAGGCGCCAGCAGACTCGTGTTGTTGACGTAGACGCCCGCGGCGACGGCGATCATGGCTGCCGTCGCGACTCTCAGTTTCGTGCCCACCGATTCTTCCCCCAATTCCGTGATCACCGTCGGCGGCGTTTGGGGTTGATTTGCGGCAATCGTCACGCAAGGGGACGGCTCTGCGCCTTCCGGCTTGAACGGTCCGATGCCGCCCGCTACGCTGCTTTAAAAGCTGGGGTGGAACGCGCATGAAGCAGCTGCGGATCGGCGACATCACCATCGATGCGGTGATCGAGCGGGAGGGGCCGTGGCGGCGGCCGCAGGATTTTTTCCCGGCCTATGACGAGGGTGTGTTCAAGCACCATCTGCCGACGATGGAGCCGGAGGTGTTCGACGCCGCGCGCGGCATGATGGTGATCACCTATCAGACCTTCGTGGTGCGCACGCCGCGCTACACCATCCTGGTCGATACCTGCACCGGCGAGGACAAGGGCCATCCGCCGCCGTTCGATTTTCCGGGCAAGGAGCGCTGGCGCAACGAGCTGTTCGCGCTCGGCATCGGCTTCGAGCAGATCGATTACGTCTTCTGCACGCATCTTCATATCGACCATACCGGCTGGAATACGACCTTACGCGACGGCCGCTGGGTGCCGACTTTTCCGAATGCGAAATACGTCTTCCACAAGGGGGAATATGCGGCCTGGGAGGCCGAGCACGCCAAGGGCAGCAACCCGCCCGGTACCGTGTTTCGCGACAACTGCCTGCCGATCGTCGAGGGCGGACAGGCACTGCTGGTCGATGACGATTACGCGCTCGACGACACCGTCACGCTGACGCCGACGCCGGGGCATTCGCCCTGTCATTGCTGCGTGAACATCTTCTCGAAGGGCCAGCGCGCGGTGGTGGCCGGCGATCTCATGCATCACCAGATCCAGTGCCGCGAGCCGGACTGGTCGGCCAAGCCGGATTGGGATGCGAAGCAGTCGGCGGTGTCGCGGCGGAAGTTTTTTGCTTCCGTCGTCGACACCGACACGCTGATCCTGCCGATTCATTTCCCGGCGCCGACGGTCGGGCTGATCAAGCCGTTCGGCGCCGCCTTCGACTACCGTTTCAAGCGGGAGTAGGGCGACCGGACGGTCTAGTAAGTGAAGAACATCCGCTGGATTTCCTTGGTGTCGGTCGTCTTGGTTAGCGCCAGCATCAGCAGAATACGCGCCTTTTGAGGATTGAGCGTATCCGAGACGACGAAGTCGTGTTCGTCATCCTTGGCCTCGCCATTGCGTGCGACGATGCCGTTGCCGACACGGCTGCTGCGCACGATCACGACGCCCTTCTTGCGGGCCTCGTCGAGGGCCGGTTCGACCGCGGGACGAGCCAGGCTGCCGTCACCGACGCCGGCATGCACGATCCCCTTGGCACCGGCGGCGACAAACGCGTCGATCGCGACCCGGTTCATGTTGGCGTAGCCGTAGACAATGTCGACTTGCGGCAGGACATCGAGGCTGGAGACGTCGAATTCGGAGTCCGCGGTGTGCCGCCGCGTCGATTGACGATAGAAGAACGGCTTGTTGCCCTGCATGTAGCCGAGAAAGCCGAGTTCAGGCGTGCGGAAGGTGTCTGCCGTCGAGGTGTTGTTCTTGGTCACATCGCGAGCCGCGTTGATCTGATCGTTGAGAGCAACGAGCACGCCCTTGCCGACGGCCTCGTCGCTGCCTGCGAGGATCACCGCATTGAAGAGGTTGATTGGCCCATCCGCGCTGATCGCGGTCGACGGCCGCATCGCGCCGACGACGACGACAGGTTTCTTGCTCTTGACGACGAGGTCCAGGAAATAGCTGGTTTCCTCGATCGTATCGGTCCCGTGCGTGATCACAATGCCATCGACGTCGTCCTGCGCGAGCAGCGTGTTGACGCGCTTGGCGAGCTTGAGCCAGTAGTCATTGTTCATGTTCTCGCTGGCGATCTGGAAAACCTGCTCGCCCTTGACGTTGGCCACCGTTTTCAGCTCGGGGACGGCGTTCAGGAGCGTCTCTATGCCAACCGTGGCGGCGGTGTAGCCGACCACGGTGGTGCTGCTCGCCCCGCTGCCGGCGATCGTGCCGCCGGTTGCGAGCACCATGACGTTGGGCAGTCCCGGGCCCCTTGCATGCGCGACGTCAAAACTGATGAGCAACGCGAAGAGCACGCTCATTATCGCCATCGTGTAATCACGCACTCGAAACTGCAACATCTCGACCACCCTTTGCTGGAAGATTCGTTGGTGCGCCCCGGTTCGCTCAGCGCTGCATGTTCCGCTAGCCGAGGCACTCTGTCTAGGCGACGATTTTGCTCTGCGCGCTCGGCGCGTGCGAGAAGAGGCAAACGGTCTTTGCCTCTGTTATTCAGAGACAAAAACGTGGATGCCCGGGACAAGCCCGGGCATGACGAGTTTGTGGAACTGTTGCTCGCCAAATGAGCACCAAAGTCGCAGCGGTCAGGCGCCGACTTCGCACTTCTTCATAAAGCTGTTCTTGGCGGCGCCGGCGAGCGGCTTGCCCTCGGCGCTGACGGCCTTGGGCGCGCAGGCGTCGGCCTTGCACTTCTTCATGAACGAGGTCTTGGCGGCACCAGCCAGGGCCTTGCCGTCCTTCCCGACGGCCTTGCTTTCGCAGGTGTCCTCCGCGAAGGCCGAACCCGCCGCAAACGTGGCAACGATCGCAGCCAGGAAAATCCGCTTCATCATGATTGTCTCCCTAAACCAGAAATGGCGCGCGGATTGGAGCCGGGAATCGTGGCGCAATCAAGCTGCATGAGCGCCTGCCATCCGGTCTTCCTGGCGATTTTTCGAGCGCGGGTGCGAAAGGGCCGACGGCCTGCTGCACTGCTCGCTGACCGGGACGGGCGATGCTGCTAGCTTCGGGCGGGTTTAGCCGAAGGGAGCATCGTGATGGAGACCCTGATTGCGAACATGCCGGATGCCGCTGCTGACCGGCATTCTCACCTGGTTCGGCCGCAAGAGATGGAATGGCAGAAGACGCGCTTTCCCGGCTGCGAGGCCAAGACGCTGCTGTTCGATCGCAGCAGCGGTCTGATGACGGCCTTGATGCGCTTTGCGCCGGGCTCGGTGCTGCCCGATCACGAGCATGTCGGCGTCGAGCAGAGTTATGTCATCGAGGGCGCTCTCGTCGACAACGAGGGACCGGCCAAGGGGATTGCCTGCAAGGCCGGCGAATTCATCTGGCGCGAGGCCGGCAGCCGGCATGCCGCCTGGTGCCCGGAAGGCGCCCTGATCCTGGCGATCTTCCAGGTGCCGAACAAGTTCTTCGAAGCCGACGGCCGCGTCGTCGATGCCGCCGGTCAGGATTGGGACCAGACGTGGGGGCACACCGACGCGCAACGGGTGGGGAGATAGGCGGCTGTTCGCAGCTCAAACGCTGTCATCGATGCTTCTGACGAGCATGGTGACCTGAACGGCGATCAGCCGCCGCATCTCCTTGCCGGTCCTGGCGGTTTCGCGCAGCCCCCGCATGCCGAACACCAGGCATCGCGCCAGTACTTCCGGCTCGTCCGCTATCGCAGCGGCCTTCACCTGATCGCGGATGAGGTCGGCGACCAAAGACTGGAAGTTGTCGTAGACGTTTCGGACTGCCGGGAAACGGAGGTCGAACAGATCTGCTGAATCGGGATGCGCCTCGATCAGGTCGAAGCCATGGGATCCCCAGGATTTGCAGGCGTGGAGCAGCTTGGCATGGAGACCGTCGAGACGCGCGATTGCGGCCTTAATGTCGCGATGCTTCTGCTCGTCCATTCTCTGGATCACCGCCGCGAACACGGCATCCTTGTCGGGGAAGAGCAAATAGAGCGCCGGCCGCGACATGCCCGCCTTGGCGGCGATATCGCCCATCGTCGTACGGGCATGGCCGTAGCGGGAGAAGACCTCCGTCGCAGCCTCGATCGCGAGCTCCTCTTTCGAAATGCTGGAACGAGCCATGAGCCTCACCGGCGTCGGAATTGAACCTCCGTCATATTGACAAAAGAACAATAATTGTCAATCTGCCGGAACAGCATGAAGCCATGAGAGGGTCTGCGAGATGAACGATGAAGCGCGACTGAAGACCTGGAACACCTATCAGGCGGCGTGGGGACCCGTCGATGAGGACGAGCGGCGTCGGCTGCTCGAGCAAAGCGTCGCCGCGGACTGCGTGTATACCGATCCGGGCTCTCAGATTGATGGACGCGACGCCTTGATGGCGCGCATCGGTCAAACCCAGCTCAAGTTTCCTGGCGCGCATTTCAGGAACGACAGCTTCCTCGAACACCACGAGCAGGGGCTTTTTCGCTGGACTATGTATGATGGCGCCGGTCGCGTGTTCGTCACGGGTGAGAGTTTCGGCCGCTTCGGCGGCGACGGCCGGCTCGTTCAGGCGACGGGCTTCTTCGAGGTGCCCGCTCCCAAGGCCTGAACGCCGGCCGGCGTGGCGGCCGATCCTGCCGCTCCCGATATCGCCCTCAGGCGCCGCGCGCGAGAAGCGCCTTGAAGTCCGCGCGTGCGCGCCGCGCTTCGGCTCGCGCCACCTCGGAGGCGTCGCCGAGACCAAAATAGCCGTGGATCAGGCCGGGGCCTTCATGGTGCTTCACCGGCACGCCGGCGGCCTCCAGCGCGCGCGCATAGGCGGCACCTTCGTCGCGCAGGGGATCGAACCAGGCGGTGGTGACGATCGCGGGCGCGACGCCGGCAAGCGAATTCGCGCGCAGCGGTGAAACGCGCCAGTCGGTCGCATGCGAGGGATCGGCGAGATAATGGCCGCAAAACCACTCCATCACGGCGCGTGAAAGAAAGTAGCCCTCGGCATTCTCTGCGCGCGAGGGAAAGCGTGCGTTCTCGCGCGCGTCCGCATAACTGCCGAGGACGTCGGTCACGGGGTAGACCAGGAGTTGCGCAGCGAGCTTGATGCCGGCGTCGCGACAGGCGATCGCAGTGGTGGCGGCGAGATTGCCGCCGGCGCTGTCGCCGGCAACACCGAGGCGTTTTGCATCGCCGCCAAATTCCGCGACGCGGCCAAACACGTCGCTGACCGCGGCAAAGGCGTCCTCGAACGCGCCGGGAAAGCGCGTTTCGGGCGGGCGGCGATAGTCGACGGAGACGACGACGGCGCCGGTCTCGATCGCAAGGTTGCGGGCCTGCCGGTCGTGGGTCTCGAGGTCGCCAGCGACCCAGCCGCCGCCATGGAAGAACACCACGGTCGGCGCCGACATGGTGCCGACCCGGTAGACACGTGCATCGAGCGGTCCGGCGCCGCCTTTCACCTTGATATCCGCGACAGTGTCGACGGGTGGCGGCGGTATGGCCGCGCGCGAGGCAGCCAGTGCGCGCAAGGAATCGCGGGCGCTCTGTGGCGTCATCGTGGTGGCATCGCGCATCGGCAGCAGCGGAATGATCTGGGCGATGACGGGATCGAGCGGTGCGGCCATGTTGGCGGATCCTCGCAGGGTTATTGGTCTTGCTTGCGGGTTAGCATAGATATGGCGCGCCGCATCGGCAACCGCTCGCATGTGGCAATGTCAGGGAATGAACGGGCAGGGAGGTCTTGAGGTGGAATTCGAAACGCTGGTCCAGTCGCGCCGCAGCGTGCGCGGCTTCAGGAACGAGCCGGTGCCGCGCGCGGTGATCGAGGCGATCATCGACAGCGCCAAGCGTGCGCCGTCATCGATGAACACCCAGCCCTGGCATGTCCACGTGCTCACAGGCAGTCCGCTGGAACAGCTGCGCCGACGCAACATGGAGGAAATGGTTGGCGGCGCCAAGGTCAAGCGCGACATCGTCAGCCACGGCGAGTACCAGGGTGTGCACCGGACGCGGCAGGTCGACGTCGCCAAGAAACTGTTCGGCGCGATGGGGATCGCGCGCGACGACAAGCCGATGCGCCAGGACTGGGTGCTGCGCGGCTTCCGCCAGTTCGACGCGCCGGTCTCGCTGGTCTTGACCTATGACCGCGTGCTCGATCCCGGCGCGGTCTGCCATTTCGACCTGGGCGCGCTCTGCTACGGCATCGTGCTCGCGGCCTGGGACCGCGGGCTCGGTTCGGTGATCAACGGGCAGGGCATCATGCGCTCCGACATCGTGCGCGAGGTCGCGAACATTCCGGAGGACGAGGTGATCATGACCTGCGTCGCGATGGGCTATCCCGACGACAACTTTGCCGCGAACGCCGTTCGCTCCGATCGCGAGGGCAACGACGATTTCGTGCGCTACGTCGGATTCGCCGAGTAGCGCAGGCAGAGGAGATTATTCTCTCGCCGAATTTTTTTGGTGCGGACCGCTTGGCGGCCTCTTGCAATCTCGATCGTGCAGGAGGAACAATGTACGGACTGAAAGGTTTGATGCTGGCGCGAGGGAATTGACATGCGGCGGCTCGCTAGCCTGGTTCGACGGTTCTTCGGCCCGCGAGTGCGGCGTCCGATCGATGATGATCCAAGTCTTCCTTTCACACCCGAAGAGTTCGGCCGGCTGATCCGCAGCGGCCGGCACGAGGACATGAAGCTGCTGGCCGAAGGGCTCGCGTGCCGGACCGTTCCGCGCCGCACCAGACATCGCGCCGCGCACTAGACCGGGGTCGAGACGGGTTGCTGCGCTCATCTCGTGAGCGCGACCTGTCTGAACGCGGTCAGCAGTGCCTTTTCCAGCTTTCCACTCATTCCGCAGAGAATGTTATAAGCCTCTGCCCGCGGCATCGTCGGCTTGTAGTGCCGGTGCTCGATCAGGGCAGCGAAGATGTCCGCGATCGTCAGGATGCGCACGACATCACCGATGTTCCCGGCGCAAAGCGCATCCGGGTAGCCGCTGCCGTCGAGAAATTCGTGATGATGCCGCACGGCATCAAGGATCTCTGGCGAGATATTGTCGTGGTCTTTCAGAAAATCGTAGCCCGCCACCGGGTGCGTCTCGATTATGGCACGTTCCTCCGGATCGAGACGGCCGGGCTTGTCGAGGATGGCAAGCGGAATCCGGGCTTTGCCGATGTCGTGGAACATGGCCGCCGTGTATAGCCGCTCCAGATCTGGCCTGCCGACGCCAAGGCTCAGGCCGAAGTCGATGGCGACGCCGGTGACGAGGAGGCAATGCTGATAGGTCCCCTCGTGATGGCGCCGCACCGTTGTGAGCCACTCCGACAGGCCATGCTGGGTGATGCGATCGGCGATCTGGCGGCCGGCTTCCTTCGTGCCGTCGACGTCGACAGGCTCGCCGAGCGTGACAGCCGTGAACATCGACGCGATGGCGATCGCCGCGGTCTCGACGGCGTTGTCCGGCTGCGGCGCGTGACCTGAGGAACCAGACGCCTCTTCGGCGGGATGAGCCAGCGCTGCCAGCAGCTTGATCTTGTCGATCGTCCCGGGAAGGACGAGCGTGGCCCCGAGCGCGTACGCCTGCGAGATACTCATGTGAGAGGAGTGCTCGACCAGGAAGATGCGTTTCGTTGCCTTCGCGAGCTTTACGGCTCGTTTCTTGATGGCCGCAATGGTGCGGACCTCACGCAATTCCGCACGGATCACGATCGCGAACGGCACCTCGGACAGCTTGGCTTCCGCGTCGAGCCGTTCGCCTGCGACGGCAAACTGCTGCTCGAGAATCGAACAGACGCTCGACAATTTGTCCGAGGAATCAGCCAGCACATGCACGAACCGGCGTGCCGCTTCCTTCTCTCGGATGCCGCCGTCGCCTTTGACGGGGCGGGATATAATTCGCGCGTTCTGCACGGTTGACCTGAATCATGCTGGAGTTAATTGGGGCTATTGAATCCTTGGGGCTATTTGCTCTGAGCGGCAGTCTGCGCGGCGGCTGCCGGTTTCCTCTTTCCGTCTGCGGTGACGAAGTGCACGCCGGCGGTGGTGCCGTCGATCCAGACCAATTCGCAGCGCCGGTAGGCGAGCCCCGTCGACGATAGCAGCAGGAAGAATTCCTTTGCCCGCAGCACGTCGAGCGTGCCCTCAACTTCGATCTTCGCACCGCTTTGCGATATGTCGAGCAGAACGCAACTGCGCCGCCACGTGCCGTCCGAGCCCATCAGATTGACCGGCTGCTTGTGATCCATTTTTACGCGCTGCGCTTTGCGACCGTCGAACTTCATCGATTAACCACCATCTTCGAGCCGCGATCTACCGGATCGCGCGTGTTGGCGCTTGCTGCTATTTCTCCCCATCGCACTGCCCATTGGCTGGTGGACAGAAGCAGCGTCTCGAAGATGCGTTGCGCGCGCTCGCGCTCGGCAAAGGAGAGCCTTTTCCCGCCGCGGTTGCTCAGGATGGTAAGGGTGGTCTGCCAGTTCAGCCGCGAAGCCCGGCACGCCATGACCAGCCCTTCGCAATCGTCGTCGCTCACGACACGCTCGATGATCTCGAGCGGCGCCCCTGAAAGCACCGACAGCGCCGTGAACAAATTGGCCGTCTCGCCGCGGATCGCAAAACGGTTCACCGTGGAATCGTTGAGCTTGCCGATGCGGTTGAGGACGACGATCTCCGGCCTCGCGCTTGCGTAGTCGGCCCTGCAAGGCCGCTTTGGCGGAGCCGGCTCCGCTTCCGGCACCGGCGCCGCGGCGGGCGGGTTGGGTGTGGCCGGTGCCTTCCGGGCTGGTGGGGCGGAGAGCAGCTTGCGCACGACCAGGTCGGGCGTGCCGGGCCGGAGCACCAGCGCCTTCGCGATCTCGCCGTCATGGTCAGCCTTGGCAATCAGCGCTGCATAGGCTGCGTCGGAGAATTTCGTTCCCGGGTTCTTGATCAGGGCAAGGCAGATCGGGCCGCCGTGCTTGATCAGCGCCTCGGTCACGGTCGGCGCGATCTCGCTGCGGGCGGCGATTGCGCGTCGATGCCGCTCGCCACGGGAGTCAATGACAGCCTCGAGGTCTGCCGCGGAGAGCGCCTGCGATTTGAGCAGGACCGGACACGCCACGTCGGGATCGTCGTGTGAGGCGAGACGCCACAATGTTTCGGGAGGCGCCACGTCAAGCTCGGCGAGCGCCGTGCTGAGCTGAACCAGTGCGCTGGCCTCGACCCGTTCCGTCAATCGCAGCAGAACACCGTCGACCACGTTGCTGAGCAATTCCCGGCACTGGTCCTGGCTGCCAATGAGCAACTGCACCATGCCGGTGAGAATGCGTGCGCAACGGTGCGGTGGGCACGTTGCGACCACCTCTTCCAATTCAGCGAGAATAGCAGCAGGCGAATTTGCCATCATGGCAGGGGCCTGACTCAAAATTGATTTTGACTATCGAACAGCGCTCATTCCGCTCGACAGAGGTTAATATGAAATGTTGCTTTCGACCGTTTGGGTATTGGTGCACCGCTGGCACGGCAGGAAACGCTATCGAAAATTGGCGAGATTTGATGCGCCGGGTTGTCCTTGGACTTCGACGCTCGCCAACTGGTCGGCATAGTTCGAAGTGATTCTTTCAGACTGAGGGGACACCGGAACGGGAAGTTGGGTCGGCATTGTCGCCGGACGCGCGTTTGTTGCGACGCGAAGTTTCACATTGCCATGAACAGAATTGATGATGCGCCGACGCTGGCGCCAAAGGTATTTCGTTTCTCTGACGTCGATGAATTTCGAAATGCCATACGGGGCCTGAACTTCGAGTTCACGCCTTTCGTACGGAGGATTTCGGCCGAGCAGACCATTCTGTCGCTGCCCGGCTGCGACGTGAATTTGACGCGGGCATTTCCGCGGGTCGTCGACGCACAGCTTGTCGAGAATTGCACCGCTATCGGATTCACGATGGATGATTTGGACGTGCCGGTTCGATTTAACGGCACGCAGCGCGCGCGACCCGTCATCGTCATCGGCAGCGGCGGCGCGGCCTACACCACCGTCGAGGAGGTTCAGCGGGAAATCGCCTCGGTGGTGTTCAGGCCGGAGGTGACGGATCGCGGCTGGCCACAAGCAGCCCTCTGCTTCAAGATCTTCGAAACGACCGCCGCGGGCTTGAACCGGCTCCGCGTTGTGGTTCGGGAGGTGTTGACAGCCGCGTCGGAGCCGGTCGACGCGCCCGACGTGCCGCTGAAGTCGGCCGCCATGAAGGAGACCCTGCTCAGCGCCGTGGACGCAATTTTCCAAAATATGGGTCCCGCGCGATGGACCCTGCACCCCAATGACGAGCGGAACTTCAAGGTCTTTCAGGACATCCGCGCGCTGCTTTCCGACGACCTCTCTCAGCCCATCTACAGCGCCGAGATCGCGCGCAAGCTTGGCCTGCCGGTTCGCACCATGCACGACGTCGTCCGCCGCTATCGCGGCATGAGCCTGCACCGCTATCTACGTCTGCGGCGGCTGTGGCTGGTGCGCCAGCGGCTGCTCGCCGGTGCCGACAGCGTCAAGGCCGTCGCGCTGGCGTTCGGGTTCTGGCATTTCGGCGACTTCTCCAGAAGCTATCGCGACCAGTTCGGCGAGACACCGTCGCAAACGCTCGAGCGCGGACGGCGAACCTAGCGCGTCAAAACGTTGAGGCCGGCTTGCTGATCCGTGCTAGACTGCCGCCCATGAGCAATCGCATCCTCGTCCTCTACGGTTCCTACCGTTCCGACCGCATGGGCATCCGCCTTGCGAATTTCGTCATCGATCGCCTGCGCGCCCGCGGCGACGACGCCGTGTTCATCGATGCCAAGGCGATCGGCCTGCCGATGCTCGATCGCATGTACAAGGAATATCCCAAGGGCTCCGCACCCGAGGCGCTGGAGAAGCTGGCCGGAGAGATCCGCGGCGCGGACGGTTTCGTCTTCGTCACTGGCGAATACAATTGGGGCATCCAGCCGGGCCTGAAAAACCTCACCGACCACTTCCTCGAGGAGTGGTTCTGGCGTCCGGCCGCGATCGTGAGCTATTCGGCCGGCCGCCTGTCCGGCGCGCGTGCCTCAACCGCCTGGCATGGGACGTTGTCGGAGATGGGCATGGTGGTGGTGTCGAGCACCATCGGCGTCGGCCCGATCGCACAGACGCTGTCGGAAGCTGGCGAACCGATCGGCGAGGGCGGCAAGGCGCTCGAACGTTCATTCCCGCGCTTCGCCGACGATCTCGCCTGGTGGATCGAGGCCGCCAAGGCGCAGCGGGCGCGCAAGGCACCGCCTTACTGACGGTCTCGGACTACGAAGCTGCGCGTTTGCCGCGCTTACGCAGCCCTGACCTCACCGAGGAAGCGGTCGAACTGTCCGGCGAGATCGCGTGACTGGGTCGAGAGCTGCTCGGCTGCGCCCAGCACCTCTCTTGCGGCCGTGCCGGTATCGTCGGCGGCGCGCTGCACGCCTGATATGTTGGTGTTGACCTCCTGGGTGCCGCGCGCGGCCTCCTGGACGCTGCGGGCGATCTCCTTTGTCGCCGAGCCCTGTTCCTCGATCGCGGCCGCAATGGCGGTGCCGATCTGGTCGATCTCGCCGATGACGTCGGCAACGTTGCGGATCGCCGTCACGGTCTCGTCGCTCGCGGCCTGGATCGCCGAAATTTGCTCGGAGATTTCGGTGGTGGCCTTGGCGGTCTGGCCCGCCAGCGATTTCACTTCGGCAGCAACCACCGCAAAACCGCGGCCGGCGTCGCCGGCGCGGGCGGCCTCGATCGTCGCGTTGAGCGCCAGCAAATTGGTCTGCTCGGCGATGCTCTGGATCAGCGTGACGACGTCGCCGATCTTCTGTGCGCCCTCGGCCAGCGCTCGGGCGGTGTCGCCGGTGCGGCGGGCGTTGTCGACGGCGCGGGCCGCGATCTCGGTAGACTGGGCCACTTGACGGCCGATCTCCGAGATCGAAGAGGTCAGCTCTTCGGTGGCGCTCGCGACGGTCTGGACGTTGCTCGATGTCTGCTGTGAGGCGGCGGCAACGACCGCGGCCTGGCTGTTGGTCTGGGCCGCCGTCGAGGTCATCGACTGCGCCGTGCTTTCCATGGTGGATGACGCGCGGGACAGTCCGCCGACGAGTTCGGTGACCTTGGCTTCGAACGCGCGGGTGATCCCGTCGAGCGCCTGTGCGCGGCGCATCTTGCCGTCGTTCTCGGCCTGCTTCTCCGCCGCAAGGCTGTCGGCCCGGATCATGTTGTCCTTGAAGACCCGGACGGCCGCGGCCATGGCGCCGATTTCATCGGAACGCTCGGCGCCGGGAATCTCTTCCGTGACCTCGCCGTCGGCGAGCCGCGACATCCGCGTGGTCAGGTTGACGATCGGCGCGCAGACGCGGCGGCGGACCGTGACGATGAGGCCGGCGCTGGCGATCAGCACGGCGAGCAGGCCCGCGAGTGCGATGGTGAAGCTGGTATGGGCGGCAGTGGATGCACCGGCGAGAATCTGCTCCGCGTTGTCGTAGAAGGCATCGCGGACGTCGATGATGGTGCTGAGGCCGCGCTGCGTGGCGGTGTAATAGGTGTCCATGTCGTGTTCGTACTTGCCGCTGACCGCACCCTCCTTGACCAGCTTGAGCTCGCGGCCGAACTCGTCGATATAGATCGCGTTGAATTTCTCCAGTGCGGCGGCGACGTTCGCCGGCGTTGCGGGATTGCCGCGCAACTCCAGCAGCGACATCACGATCTGGTCGTTGCGGCCCTGCGAGCGGCTGATCTCGGCCTTCTCGGTATCGGTCGCCGGCTTTTTGCCCCCGACGAGATTCTTGTGCAGGCTGGAGTTGAAGCCGCCCACGTCGCGCAATGTCATGGCGATGTTGGCGTAGCTGGCCTGCCGGTAGGCATCGCCGTTGAGGATCGCCATGCGGCGGACCTGCTCGTTGAGCAGCGCGGTCACGCCGGCGTTGAGCACGGCGTTGTCGGCGACGATCTTCTTGGCCGCGTCCTTGCGCGCCTCCGGCGGGCCCGACATCGCCTTGTCGATGGCCTCGCGCAGCGCGGTGAACTTCGAATTGACGGCGTCGATGTTGCCGCCGGTGGTGTTGCCGTCGTCGAACGGGCCGGGCAGGTCCTTGCGCAGCGCGTTCATCCTGTCGCGGGCGGCATCGGTCTGCTTGCGCAGCTTGTCCTGCTCGGCAAGCAGCGCCGGGTCGACGGCGGGAGGGCCATAGAGGATGTTGGTGGAAAAGCCGCGCTCGGGATTGAGGTAGCGTGGGATGTCGCTGACGGCGCGAACGATCGCCAGCCGCCCCTGGGCCTCGGTGATCCGCTCCATGGTCTGGTATTTCGTCACGGCGACGTAGACGGCGAGGCCGCCGCCCACTGTCGAGAGCGAGACGATGGCGGTGGTCAGGAGCGTACCGATTTTCATGATTCTGTCCGGCAACTGGCGCGGGAAATTATTGCACGGACCATAGGCAGGCGATCTTAATCCCGGGTTTACGCTGGTGGCCGCGGCAGCCGCGCGCTGAGTCTGTCCGTCTAGGCGTAGGTCGCGCTTACGGTTCCGAGCGGACCGAAATCGGCGACGTAAGTCTCGCCCCGCTTCGGCCGCAGCATGCCCGTCAGCGTGCCGGTGGAGATGGTCTGGCCGGCCTTGAGGCCGATGCCGGTTCGTGACAGCTCATTGGCGAGCCAGGCGAGCGGCACCAGCGGATGATCGATCGCCTCTGCAGCGCTGCCGCGGCGCCTCTCGGCGTCGTTGCAGTTCAGGACGACCTCCTGATTGGCAATGTCGCGTTTGCGCCAGTCCGCGATGGGCTCTCCAAGCACGATCGTTCCCGATCCGGAGCCGTCGGCCATGATTGCGGGCATCGGGGGAAACGCCGCGTCGTGGACGAAGCGGCATTCCGCGAGCTCGATGCCGGGATGCAGCGAAGCGACCGCATCGCCGATCTCTTCCACCATATAGGGCTTCGCGCGCGGCGGCAGGTCGGCGCCGAGCCGGGCCTGGTACTCGACCTCCGGAATCGGACTGCATTGTTTGACGTGTTCCACGCTCGCGGGCGAGGTCTTGATCAGTGGCGCGAACACCCGCCCATAGATCGGCGTGGAAATGCCAAGCTGGCGCTGGAGCCCGGGCTTCATGCCGGCGATCTTCCAGCCGACGACGTCCCAGCCCAATTCTTCTTCCACCATCTGCGCGATGCGGTACGCCGTGTCGGCATCCGGTGGCACCAGCCGTTGCTCGAGGCCGCTTTGCTGCCGGCCCTCGCGGCGCAAATCGGCGAGATGGCGGGCGAGCTCGCGTTGTCGGGAGAGATCCATCGGTGCGTCTCCATTCTATCCTGGTGTGCGGGCGAGGGCGGAGGACAGGACCGTCTCCAGCTCCTCTTGCACCTGATCGAGCGCGTCGGCGCTGCGATTTGCACGGCACATTGCGACCGTGCCTTCGATCGAGGCGACGACCAGCGTTGCAAGCCGCTCCGCGCGTTCGGCGGCCACTCCCTCGCGCAGGAGGGCTGAGCGCATGATCTGTCGCCAATCGGCGAACACGCCGTCGGCAAGATCGAGCAGGTGCTGCTGCGCCGTCTCGTCGTCCCTGTCGGAGGCTTCTCCGACATAGCGGTCGACGGCGACCGCGAGCACGGGGCAGCCGGCCTCGAAGCCGGTCGCTTCCAGCTGGCGGCGCCAGGATGCGACGAAAGCTCGCAAGCCACCGATCACGCCGCGTTCGTTCATGGCCCTCTCCAGGGGAATCGACACCTGCTTGCCGGCAAAGGTTACGGCCTCGGCGATCATCTGCTGCTTGCCGCCGGGGAAGTGGTGACTGATCGAGCCGCGTGGCGTCGCCGTATGGCGGACGACGTCGCGCATGCTGGTGGCGTTGACGCCGCGCCGGCTCATCAGGTCGGCGGCGCCGGCGATCATCTTGTCGCGCGTGGTGGTCATCGGAACTTCCGCAGCTGGCTGTGCTTCATCTAGACTATGACGATTGACATAGGCAAGCGGCACTGCGATTATGATGTACGTCATAATCGCAGAAAGAAATAGGTTGACCATCATCACCGTGACCGCACCTGCCGGCCGGCTCGGACTGGCGCAGCGCCGCTGCCTCGCCGAAAGCCTGACCGACGCCGTGCTCGCGCCCGAGATCGGCCAGCATGTGCCGGCGGCGCGAATGGGCTTTCAGGTGCATTTCCATGACCTGCAAGCCGACTGCATGGCGATTGGCGGCCGGCTCCTGTCCGACCAGGAAACGCCGCGCGACGTGATGACCGTCAATATCGCGGTGATGAACGCAGCTTGGCCTGCCGAGGTGCGAGCGGAGGTGATCCGCAATGTGCTGGCGCGGCTTGCGGAGGCCTGCGGCATGCAGGCGCCTGCGCCAACCTGGTGGGTCAATTTCGAGATCATCGAGGAGGGAAGCTGGGGATCGCGCGGCGGCGTGCTCTCGATCCTCCAGCTCCTGGATTCCGGTGTGTTCACGCCGCAGCGGATCGAGGCTATCCGCGCGGCAATTCAGCCGCCGGCCTGATTTGCCCACCGACTAATCCGGAGAGAAGCGAAATGAGCGAAGGTCAGATCCGCACCGAGGTGCACGGCCATGTCTTCAAGATCATCATCGATAACGCCGCGAAGAAGAACGCGTTCACGCCGGCGATGATGGAGCAATTGTCCGATGCGCTGACTGAGCTGCACGACAACGATGCCTATCGCGTCGGCGTGGTTTGCGCCGAGGGCGGGGATTTCACCGCCGGTCTGGACATGCCGAAATTCTTCGGCCCGACTGCGGAGAAGCGCAATATCAGGGAAGGCAATGTCGATCCGTTCGGCCTTGCCAAGCGCTGCCGCAAGCCTGTTATCACCGCCGTGCAGGGCATCGTGTTCACGATCGGCATCGAGCTGATGCTCGCCGGCGACATCGTGGTCGCCGCCGAGGATGCGCGCTTCTGCCAGATGGAGTCCAAGCGCGGCATTGCGCCGCTCGGGGGCGCGCATTTCCGCTTTTTGTCGCGCGCCGGCTGGGGTGACGCGATGTATCATTTGTTCCTCTGCGACGAGTTTTCAGCCGAGCGCGCCCACACAATCGGTCTCGTCCAAGAGGTCGTGCCGGCGGGAGAGCAGGTCGAGCGGGCGATGGCGCTTGCCGCCATCATCGCGCGCAATGCCCCGCTCGGCATCCAGGTCACCAAGGAAGCCGCGGCCAAATATATCGAAGGGGGCGAGGCGGCGGCGATCGCCTATATCCCGATAATCCGCGATCGCGTGCTTGCAAGCGCCGACGCGAAGGAGGGCATTCAGTCCTTCATCGAGCGTCGCGCGGCCGTCTTTCAGGGGCGCTGATCCGACGCGCTATGTCGGCCGATCCAGCTTCGACAGGATCTCCAGCGTAGCGCCGTCGCGCTCGCCCGAAAAATACCGGGCGAGCGCCTCGTCGAAAACGGGCTCATTGGACACCGCGTCGAACAGCGTCATCGACGACCGGAATTTGGCGTCATCGGGCGCGCCGAGGATGGCGTTGATGGTCCGACCCTCGATGGCAAGCACGAGGCGGGTGCATTCGATCAGGCGCGGACCGAGGATGGGGTGGGCGAGATAGGCCTTGGCCTCGGCGCGGGAGGCGATGGCGTAGCGCTGCGACATGGCGCTGAAGCCGAGGCCGGCGACCTGGGGAAAGACGAACCACATCCAGTGGCTCTGCTTTCGGCCCCGGGTCAGCTCCCCCTGGATGTCGCGGTAGACCGGGTCCTGGGCCCGGACAAAGCGTTTGAGGTCGAAAGGATCGGTCATTGGATACCTTAGGATACCCTGGAATGGCTTGCCGGAGCCTTGCCGGCCGCGATTATGCCTAACTTTTGGCTCCCAATGTGGTAGCTGGTATAGAATCTCCGGGTGGGGGTGGATCCCCCGGGGATCGATTTTGGGGAGCTGATGGTTTCCGACCGGGCACAAGCCGAGAGGCTATTGTCGCGCCGCCGTATTGGGCGAGCCGAGACGATATTGCTGTCTCTGGCCGCTGTCGCGCTGGCACTGGGCGCCGCCGCCTGGGTCGCGGATATCGGCGGTTCGGCCTCGCTGGTCACCGCCGCGCTGCCGCCGTCCAATGCGCCTTCATTCGATGATCGTTTCGCTTCTGCTTCCAGCAGTCCGCCCGCCCGCGAGCTCGGCTTGCGGACGCTGGAGCGCTCCGCGGTGAGTGCAGTCCAGCTCAAATTGCGCGACGCCAAGGCGATGCTTGCCCAGAAGCTCCAGGGCGACGACTGGCGCTCGACCCTGACCGACGACGACCGGCATATGTCGGAGGAGACGAGACAATCGCAGCGTGCTGACGCCATCCCGATGCCGCGCTCGCGCCCGCCCCAGGCCGACATCTCCGCCCAGATCGCCTCGAGCCAGGCTCACGCGGAGACCAACCCCAGGGTCGACAACCGCAACTTCTTCGAAAAATTCACCGACAAGATCAGGCTGGCCTCGCTGACGCCCGACAGTGGCCTGTTCGGCAAGGCGCCGGATCTCGCCGCGCTCGGCTACGATTCGCGCACCGCGGTCTACGACATCTCGGCCAAGGCGCTTTACCTGCCGAGCGGCCTCGCGCTGGAAGCGCATTCCGGCATGGGCGCGCTGATGGACGATCCGGAGCACGTCGACCAGCGGATGGTTGGCGCCACCCCGCCCGCGACCTACGACCTCAAGCCGCGCGAAAAACTGTTCCACGGCGTCCGCGCACTGCGCTTGACGCCTACCGAAGGCACCAGCGCGCTCGGCCGCGTCGGCCTGCTCACCCACAATTACATGCTCGGGCCCCGTGGCGACTCCAACGGTTGCGTGTCGATCAAGGACTATGATCGGTTCATGAAGGCCTACGACAACGGTGAGTTCAACCGTCTGGTCGTGGTGCCCAGGTTGACCCCATCGGCGACCGCCTCGCAGCGCGCGAGCACTGAGTCCTGATATCTGCTCCCGATATTTGCCTGCCGCGGCGGGGCTGCCGTTTTCCCTTCGTTAAGCCGTCATCGTCCAGAAGCAGCCCATGAGTGATCCGCAAAGTTCCGAGACCCCGCTGCGCACGACGTTCAAGATCAAGCTGAACGGCGACACGCTGGCGATCGCGACCGTCGGCCAGGCCTATCAATTCCTCACCAATTTCAAATCGGTCGAGTGGATGGAATTCCGCTCGCTGCACGAAGACGCGGTCGCGGCGCTCGAAGGCGCCGCCGAGAACGCCATGCTCGTCGTGCAGGCGACCAACGCCGTGCGCGCGCTGTTCGTCAGCGCCAAGCTGCTCTGAGAGCGACACGGCAGATATTTGGGGAGATTCCCGGATTGCGCTGCGCTCCATCCGGGCTACCGCTCACGACTTGAATTCCGCTATAGGAACGGCAATAGCTCGCGAAGATCGCGCTCAAGCCGATACATTGAAACGTAGTTCAGGGAAAGACCCATCATGAAACGCCGTACATTTCTCAAGGGCGGCGCGGTCGCCGGCGCGACGACGCTGGTTGCCGCACCCGCGATCGCGCAAGGCGCGCCCGAGATCAGATGGCGCCTGACGTCGAGCTTCCCGAAGTCGCTCGACACCATCTACGGCACCGCGCAGACGTTTGCGAAATATGTTGCCGAGGCCACCGACAACAAATTCCAGATCCAGACCTTTGCGGCCGGCGAGCTCGTCCCCGGCCTGCAGGCGCTCGATGCGGTCAGCACAGCCTCCGTCGACATGGCGCAGACCCCGCTCTATTTCTACATCGGCAAGGAGCCGGCGCTGGCCTATGCGACCGGCGCGCCGTTCGGCATGAACCATCGTCATCAGGAGTCCTGGTGGCATTTCGGCGGCGGCGCCGACCTCACCAACGAGGCGCTGAAGCCGTTCAAGGCGCATGCCATCCTCTGCGGCAATTCCGGCACCCAGATGGGCGGCTGGTTCCGCAAGGAGATCAAGACCGTCGACGATCTCAAGGGCCTGAAATTCCGCATCGCCGGCATGGGCGGTCATGTGCTGGCGCGGCTCGGCGTGGTCCCGCAACAGATCGCGGGCGGCGACATCTATCCGGCGCTGGAGAAGGGCACGATCGACGCGGTCGAATTCGTCGGCCCCTATGACGACGAAAAGCTCGGCTTCCAGAAGGTCGCCAAATACTATTACTTCCCGGGCTGGTGGGAAGGCGGCGCCATGCTGCACATGATCGTCAACGACGAGAAGTGGGCGTCGCTGCCCAAGCAGTACCAGGCGATCGTCAACCAGGCGGCGTCGGCCGCGGGCGCCTGGATGCTTGAGAAATACGACAGCGTCAATCCGGCGGCGCTGAAGCGGCTGATCGCCAATGGCGCGGAGCTGAAGGCTTTTCCGCAGCCGGTGCTGGAGGCCTGCTACGCCGCGACCCAGGAGCATCTGAACGACCTCGCCACCAAGAGCGACCTCTTCAAGCGCACCAAGGAAAGCCACGACGCCTATATGAAAGAGCTGCTGTTCTACACGCAGATCGCGGAGAATTTTTACGACAATTATCTGCTCGGCAAGATGCGCAACAAGACCTGATCGCGCAAACTCCCGCCGGGTGGGCAAAGGCGCACTTGCGCCGTGCCCACCACTGCTTGCTCGACTCGCCATGGTGGGCACGCTTCGCTTTGCCCACCCTACAGCATCTATCGTGCGGTGAATTAAGCCGCGCCCAAACCCAGCTTCTCGTAAATGCGCCGTGCATAGGCGCCGAACGCGTCCGTCGTCTTCAGCGGCAGAGCCCGCGGGAAGGGCAGATCGATCGGGAAATAATCGGCCATCTTCGCCGGGCCGGCGGTCAGCACGGCGCAGTGCGAGGACAGGAACACGGCCTCCTGAATCGAGTGCGTGATGAAGATGATGGTCTTGCCGCTCTCGCGCCAGATCCGCAGCATCTCCAGATTCATCTGCTCGCGCGTCAAGGCGTCGAGCGCGCCGAACGGCTCGTCCATCAGAATCAGTTTTGGGTCGTGAATGAAGGCGCGCGCGATGGCGGTGCGCTGCTGCATGCCGCCGGACAGCTCTCGCGGATATTTCTGCTCGTAGCCGGCAAGCCCCACCAGATTGAGCAGATCGCGCGCCCGCTCGCGCGCGGCCTTCATCGGAAGGCCGACGATCTCTGCCGGCAGCAGCACGTTGTCCAGGATGGTCCGCCATTTCAGCAGCAGTGCCTGCTGGAACACCATGCCGATGTCGCGGGTCGGATCGAACGGGCTTTTGGCATTGCCGATCTTCACCGTGCCGCCGTCGGCGTCGTGCAGGCCGGCCAAGATCTTCATCACCGTGGTCTTGCCGCAGCCGGACGGCCCGACCAGCGAGACAAGCTCACCCTCCTGCACGTCCATGGTGACGTCGGACACCGCGAGGAATTCGGCTCCGCCGCTACGATAGACCTTGCGGACGCCTTGCAGGCTGATGAAGGGGGTTGAGCTCATGCCAGCCATTTATTCAAGTTTGCGGCCACGAAGGCATCGTCGCTGAGATCTGTATGCTCGCGAGTGACGCGGTCGATCTCGTCCTTCTGGCCGGGGCTCAGGCCCTCGTTCGGATCGAGGCACCATAGGCCCTGCATCAGGCCCTGCCGTCGCAGCACCTCATGGCAGCCGGCGATGCAACCGCGAAAATCGTTGGCGACGTCGAAGAAGGCGCTGTTGCAATCGGTGACGCGGGCATCGAGCGCGAGCAGTTCGGCCGGGACGCTGTCCTTGTGCCGTGCCGCCTTGCAGCGCTCGAACTGCTCAATCGCGCTCGCCGTCCACACCGACCAGTGGCCGAGCAGACCGCCCTTGAAGTAGGTCCGCGTGGTGACGCCGTTGTCGCGCAGATCGAACGGCAGCATCAAATCGAGCAGGATATGATCATCATTGCCGGTGTAGATCGCGACGCGGTCGAGCGCGCCAGCCGCCGCGACGCCGCGCAGAACATCAAGGGTCCTGTAGCGGTTGAACGGCGCGATCTTGATCGCGATGACATTGTCGATCGAGGCAAAGCGCTGCCAGAACCGGCTCGACAGGACCACGCCGCCGACTGCCGGCTGAAGATAGAAGCCTACCAGCGGAATCTCGGCTGCGACCGCTGTGCAATGCGCGATGATCTCGTCTTCGGACGCGCTCTTCATCGCAGCGAGGCTGAGGAGCCCTGCGTGGTAGCCGATGTCGCGCGCGGTGCGAGCTTCAGTGGTGGCCTGCCTGGTCGGACCGGCGAGGCCCGCGACCAGCGCCAGCGGACGCTTGGTCCAGTTCGCCGCAGTTTCGGCGGCGAGCTCGAGCACGGGACGATAGAGGCCGACATCGCGGATCGCAAACTGCGTGGTGTGCACGCCGACTGCAAGGCCGCCGGAGCCGGCGTCGATGTAATAGCGCGCCAGCGCGCGCTGATGCTTCTTGTCGAGCTGGCGTTCGGCGGTGAGCGCGAGGGGATGCGCCGGCAGCACGGTGCCGTCGGCGATCAGCTTGCGGATCTCGCTGTTGATCTGGCTGTGGTGCATGATGTCCTATCCGAATTCAGGGCCGGCGACGGCGAATGGCATGTCTTCACCGGCGGCAGTGGCGGGGCCGAACCGCATGCGCTGGAACGGCCGTTCGATGCTCCAGCCCGATGCGGTCAATCCGTCAGGGAACGCGGCTTGCGACGCGACGGCATCGAGGAGCAGCGGCCCGGTCTCCGATCGCGCGATTGCCTCGACGAGGGTCAGCGCGGCTGCCGTGTCGTCGGCAAACAGCGGGCCGATATGGCGCGCGATGCGTCCGTCGCGAACCAGCGCGATGGCGCCGTTCGCGGAGACGATGCGTGAGCCGGGACGCTGAGCGAAGTTGGAGAGCAGGGCGGTTCGATCGAGGCCCGTAGCCCGCCGGTCACGCGCGCAGAGCGCGTCGAGCGTCGCGGATGAAGGTGGCTGCGCGGACGCGAACGCGGATTTCACCAGCTTGAGACGGCGCAATTGCAGCGTCGGCGTGAACCCGAGCGGTCCATAGACGGCAGCACCGTCGGGTGTTGCGTCGAGCCAGCTCGTCAGGCCGTTCCTGCGAGCGGTTTCCAGGCAGGCATCGACGAGGCGCGTTGCAATGCCGCGGCGTCGATGGGTGCCTGATACCAGCACCATGCTGATCCAGGCGTTTTTGCCGGAGTAGGGCAGCAGGGCCGCGGTTGCCACCAGCCGTCTGCCGTCGCGAACGCCGAACACGATTCCATCGTGCAGGAAGATGCGCCAGTCCTCCTCGGTCTGGTTCCAGTGTGCTTCCGTCGACAGCACGAGCCCGGCGATCGCATCGTCGACGCCGAGCTTGATGATGGCCAGCTCGTCAGTAGCGTCCATCGCGCACCTCGTATTTGGTGGGCTTGCCGAGGCTCGGCATGGCGCGGGACACCCAATCTGCGGTCCAGGCGATCAGCTGCTCGGTGTCGACGACCGGCAGGCCGAACAGCTCGACGGCCTTGGACGTGTCCGTCAGCCACGCCGTCGGCTGTTCGTTTCCTGTCAGCACCGGCGCGCGGCCGAACCTGGCGCCGAATCGTGCTGCGAGGTCGCGCACGGCCAAGATCTCGTGGCCGCTGACATTGATCGGCGAGGTCGGCGTCGTGCAATGCGCGAGGCAGCGCAGCGCCTGGGACGAGGCATCGCCCTGCCAGATGAAATTGACATGGCCGATGCTGACGTCGATCGGCGAGCCCGTGAGCACTTTCGATGCGATGTCGTGGAGCACGCCATAGCGCATGTCGATCGCGTAGTTGAGGCGGAACAGCCGCCCGGGCGTTCCGAACTTGCGCGAAAAATACTCGAACATGCGCTCGCGGCCGACGCACGACTGGGCGTATTCGCCGGGCGGATTGGGCGCCATGTCCTCGGTTGCGCCTTTGCCGCCCACGGGGACGAAGGGATAGATGCAGCCGGTCGAGAACGCCACGATCCGCGATGACGGGAAGGCCTGCGCGACCAGTGCCGGCACGTGCGCATTCATCGCCCAGGTCAGCGAGAGGTCGCCCTCCGCGCCGAATTTGCGGCCGGCCATGAAGACGATGTTGGGCGCCTTCGGCAGCGCTAGAATCGCTGCTTCGTCCATCAAATCGCAATTGATGGTCTCGACGCCACGCGCGTGCAGCCAGTCCTTGACGCCGGCGTCGCTGAAGCGGGCGACGCCGATGATGCGGCGATCGGGTGCTGCGGCTTTGGCGAGCCCCGCCAGCGTCGGCCCCATCTTGCCGGCGACGCCGAGGATCATGATGTCGCCATCAACCCTGGCGAGGTCGTCGACCAATGCCTGCGTCGGCTGGCACAGCAGATCGTCTAGCGCAGCGATATCAGGGATGGTCTTCGGCAGTGTCTGGCGGGTGAGGAGCATGGTTGTGGTCCTTGGTCTTGGCTTTGCCGTTCAAGTCGGTGTTGCGTCACCGACCACGAACATGCGTTCGAGGACGAGCACGAAGCCGTAAAGCGCGACGCCGAGCAGCGTCAGCAGCACGACAGCCATCACCATCGCGGGCGTGTCGAGCGACGACTGCACCTGGATCATGAGGTAGCCGAGCCCGCGCTCGGACGCGATGAACTCGCCGACGATGGCGCCGGCCACCGCGAGGATGGCGCCGACCTTCATGCCGGAGAAGATGTAAGGCAGCGATCCCGGCAGCTGGATCTTGCGGAACAGCGTCCAGCGCGAGCCGCGCAGCGATTTGACCAGATCGAGCAGATCCGGCTCGACCTCGCGCAAGCCCCGCGCGGTGGTGAGCAGGATCGGAAAGAAACAGATGCTGAAGGCGATCAGGATGTTCGGCACGATGCCGTAGGAGAACCAGACGATGAGGAGCGGGCCGAGCGCGACCTTCGGAATCATGTTCAGCGTCACGAACAGCGGCAGCAGCACGAGGCTGATCAGCGGCGCCCAGCTGAAGATGACGGCCAGCGCCACGCCGACAAATGCGCCGAGCGCAAAGCCGCCGAGGATCTCGATCGCCGTCACCAGCGTATTGGCGCCCCAGGCGTAGCTCGCGGTTCCCAGCGTCTGGATTGTCGCGAGCGGCGAGGGCAGGATGAACTTCGGCACGTGGAAGGCATCGACCAGGACCTGCCAGAGCACGAGCACGGCGAGGTGCACGATCAGGACGATCGCAAAGCTGCGCGTATTGCGGGCGCCGTCTCCTGTCACCGGTTGCTCCCTGTTGCCGCCGGCCACCTTGCCGCCTGGTCTGAAGCCTAACCGTCCTTGAGGGAAGTTTCAACCAGTTGGTTGATTACGGACGAAGCGAATGCAGCACGAGATCGGCGACGTGCCGGCGACGGGCGCGGCGCGCGGCCCGGCTCGACAGGTCCTTGCCGAAGATCGCCGATAGCGTCGGCGTGTTCGAGAGATAGAAATAGCTGAGGCCCGCGATGGAGATATAGAGCTGGATCGGGTCGATCCCCTTGCGGAACATGCCGGCGCGGACGCCCTCGTGGAGGATGTGGGACACGCTCTTCACCAGCGGCGAATGCATCGCCTCCAGCCGCGTCGAGCCGCGGACGTGGCGGGCGCCGCCGCGGTTCTCGTCGTTCAGAAGCACGATAAAATCGGGGTTTGCCGCAAGGTAATCGAACGAGGCCTCGATCAGTTTCCGGATCGCCTTTTCCGGCGGCAGACCTTCGAGATTGAGCTGGCGCTCTTGCTCGCGGATATCGGCGTAAACCCATTCGAGCACGGCAAGATAGAGCGCGTCCTTGTCGCCGAAATAATGGTAGACGAGCTGCTTGTTGACGCCGGCGCGCTCCGCGATCTCGTCGACGCGGGCACCGGCAAAGCCGTGCCGGGCGAACTCCTCGCGCGCCGCGGTGAGCAGCTTCCTGCGGGTGGCGACCGGGTCGCGCCGCTGCGGCACGGTGTCGCCTGAACGTTTTGCGGGCATTTCCAACCAAACAGTTGACAAGTTGAGGGCGGCCTTGTTGCATTGGTATCCTCACAGGGGGAGAGCGACAAGCCGGTCGCGGGCAACGAGGAGAGATGCGATGAAGCGTTTGCAGGCGGCGGGCTCGGCCCTGGCTGTGGCCCTGATGCTCGGATCACTGGCGGTGCCGGCGACCGCGGGCGAGGCGGTCAACCTGATCCTGAACTGGGCACCGACGGCCGATCACTCGCCCTATTATTACGCCAAGGCACAAGGCTGGTACGAGAAAGCGGGCATCGATCTGACCATCGAGGTCGGCAAGGGCTCCGGTGTCTCCGCCGCCAAGGTCGGCTCCGGGGGCTCGCCCTTCGGCGTCGCCGATCTCGCCACCATGCTGGTGGCGAAGAGCAAGGGGGCTGACGCCGTTGCCGTGATGAGCGTCTACGCCAACACCGGCCAGACCTTCTACTGGCTGAAGAGCTACGGCGTGAACGGGGTGAAGGATTTTGCCGGCCACAAGATCGGCAATCCGCCCGGGGACGCCTCGCGCGTGATGTGGCCGGCGTTCGCCAAGGCTGCAGGGCTTGCCCCCGACTCCGTCGGCTTCGTCAATGTCGGACCGACGGCGAAGATCGCCGCGCTGAAGAGCCATACCGTCGACATCATCAGCGACTTCTACAACGAGCACGATTTGAAGGTGATCGAGTTCGGAGCCGATCTCGGCTACGTCAACTGGAAGGACATCGGGCTCAATCCTTACGGCAATTCGCTGATCGTCAACGGCGGCTATCTGCAGAAGAACCCGAAGCTGGTCGAGGAGTTCGTCCGCGTCACGCAAAAGGCCTTCGCGACTTGCGTTGCCGACGCCGCGCCCTGCCTGAAGGCGCTGCTCGACCAGGTCTCCGGTCTCGACAAGGAGAACCAGGAGCGCCAGTGGGAGCGCATCAAGTTCCTGATGACGGACGAATTCACGACGACGAAGGCGCTCGGCTGGATCGACGGCGAGCGGATGAAGAAGGACTACGATCTGGTCCAGACCTATCTCGGCATGGAGAAGCCGTTCGACGTCACGACGGCGTTCACGACCAAGATGCTCGACCCCGCCATCAAGATGGATGCGAGCAAGGTGAAGAAGTAGGGGGCAAGCGCTCGCCCCGCATGTCGCTGTCATGCCCCGCGCAGGCGGGGCATCCAGTACGCCGCCGGCTATCGGCTGACCCACAACCGTCTCGGAATACTGGATCGCCCGCCTTCGCGGGCGATGACAGCAGTGCGTTGGGCGAGAGCGTCTGCCGGACGCTCGCCCAATGCCCGCCGGCTCATCGCGGCCCACCAACATCCCCACGTAACCGCACGGAGAAATTAACCAGCCATTAACCATATCGGCGGCATCGTTAACCATTCAATAACAGGGAACGAGTCGGCCGCTATGGAGGCTGCAGTAAAACCTCAACGCCAAATGGTTCGCCTGCGCGGGCGCTCCTATGTGGCCTTCGTGTTCGTGCCGACGGTTCCCATCCAGGACTGGCTGCAGGAGATCGACACCACCATCGCGCGCTCGCCGGGCTTCTTCGCCGGCCGCCCCGTGGTGATCGACCTGTCCTCGGTCGATCTCAGCCAGTCCGGCATCGGCCATCTGCTCACCAGCCTTCAGGACCGCAACATCCGCGTGCTCGGGATCGAGGGCGTGGAGGAGGGCCGGCTGACCCCCATGATGCCGCCGCTGCTGTCGGGCGGTCGGAGCTGCGTGGTCGAGCCGAGTGCGCCCAAGAAGGTTGAGGCAAAGGTCGAGACCAAGCCGACTTCGCTGCTGCTCGAAAGCCCCGTGCGCTCCGGTCAGACCGTGATATTCCCCGAAGGCGACGTCACCATTTTGGGTTCTGTCGGCTCCGGCGCCGAGGTCGTTGCCGGCGGCTCCATTCACATCTACGGCGCGCTGCGCGGCCGTGCCATGGCGGGCGTGAACGGCCACACGAGCGCACGCATCTATTGTCAGAAGATCGAGGCCGAACTGCTTGCAATCGATGGTTTTTACCAGACCGCCGACGATATCGACGCGGCCCTGCGCGGCAAGCCGGCTCAGGCCTGGCTGCAGGGCAACACCATGCGAATTACTGCGCTGAACTGACCAGAAGGAGATTTGAGAGATGGCCAAGGTACTGGTCGTGACGTCAGGCAAGGGGGGCGTCGGCAAGACCACGACGACCGCCGCGCTGGGAGCTGCGCTCGCGCAACGCGGCGAAAAGGTCGTGGTCGTCGATTTCGACGTCGGCTTGCGCAACCTCGACCTCGTGATGGGCGCCGAACGCCGCGTCGTGTTCGACCTCATCAACGTGGTGCAGGGCGTCGCAAAGCTGCCGCAGGCGCTGATCAAGGACAAGCGGCTGGAGAACCTCTGGCTGCTGCCGGCCTCGCAAACCCGCGACAAGGACGCGCTGACCGAAGAGGGCGTAGGCAAGGTCATCGACGATCTGCGCAGCCGTTTCGACTGGGTGATCTGCGACAGCCCGGCCGGCATCGAGCGCGGCGCCTCCATGGCGATGCGCTTTGCCGACGAGGCCGTGATCGTCACCAATCCGGAAGTCTCCTCGGTGCGCGATTCCGATCGCATCATCGGCATGCTCGATTCCAAGACGGTGCGGGCCGAGAAGGGCGAGCGGGTCGAGAAGCACATCCTCATCACCCGCTATGATCCCTCGCGCGCCGCGCGCGGCGAGATGCTGACCATCGAGGACATCCTCGAAATTCTTGCAACACCCTTGCTCGGCATCATTCCGGAGAGCCAGGACGTGCTGCGCGCCTCCAATGTCGGCACCCCGGTGACGCTGTCGAACGCGGAAGGTGCTCCGGCGCGGGCCTATATCGACGCGGCGCGGCGGCTGTGCGGCGACACCGTGCCGATGCAGGTGCCGACCGAGCGCAAGGGCTTCATGGACCGCCTGCTGCGAAGGAGGGCCGCATGAGCATGGGTTTGCTTCGGCTTCTCCGCGGCAACAAGGCCTCTGCACCCGTCGCGCGCGAACGGTTGCAGATCCTGCTTGCCCATGAACGCGGACTGCGCGGCCAGCCCGATCTGCTCGGTGTGCTGCGTGAGGAAATTCTCGCGGTCGTCTCCAGGCACGTCACGCTGGACCCGACCAAGGTCATCGTCCGGCTCGATCGCGGCGACGAGGTCTCGACGCTCGAGGTCGATATCGAGGTGCCCAACGATTTCGAGCGCAAGCGCGCGGCGGCCGGGTAGGATTTCGGCCGCGACGCTTCGAATTTGGGGTGGGTGAGAAGGCGGTCCGCTGGGCATAGCGGGCCGCCTTTTGCGCGTCGAGTGAACGCTACGGAACGAGGTCCGGGGCTCAATCGTTGTGAACAACCCGCGGCGGCGCGATGCACCGCGGTTTCGTCAAACGGGAGAACGCCCATGATGACCGAGGTCCAGGTCCACACCGTCGCGCGCCAGATGTTGGAACAGCACGGTTTTGCGGCGATCGCGAAGGCCGCGGAACAGGCCAGGGCTTGCGAGGGCCGCGGCGAGGCCGATGAAGCCAAAGAGTGGCGTCACCTCGCCGACGCGATGAAGATCATTCGCGGTCCGCACCAGAGCTGACACTCCCGCGCGTTCAACGCTCCCCGCGGTCGGCGCCCTGCGGCGACGTACGATGCTGCGTCTGCGGCTGGGAGCGCTCGCCCGTTTCCTTGCAGGGCAGCGGCTCCCACGAGCCGTCCGGCGCCTGCTGATAAGCGCTGCACGATGACGACGAGGTCGATTTGTCCTCACCCTTCTGGGCGTCGGAATTCTTCGCCAGCACGGGCGCAGTCAGGATCGTGGCGACGGCAAACGCCACGGCGAGAAGGACATGGTTGATCCGCATGGGGGCTCCCCTGTTCGAATTCGAAGAGAGCCGCATGCTGGCGAGGATTGTGACGATTATTGGCCGAAGCAAAAGTTCCGGCGCGGCGTGCTTAACGCCGCGCGACAACGCTAGCCGCCCTTGCTGCGGATCAGGCCGGCGAGGTTGGTCTTCTGGGCCTCGCACCAGCTGGGCATGCCGAGGCGGCGTTGGTTGAGGTCGGTCGCCTGGGTGGCCACCGCGACCTCGGCCATCAGATCGTCGTCCTGCTTCTCGCCCAATTTGCCGCCGGTGTGCATCCACGCGATTGCCTTGCGGACCTTCTCGGTGGTGCCTTCGGGCAGCTGCATCTGCTCCGCCTTCTGCACCAGATCCTGGTAGACGACATCCGTGCCGGGACATTCGACCTTGGCGGCGAAGGCCTGCAAGACCAAAGTGACATAGGTCGAACGTGGATGGTCGGCCGCTTGGGCCGGCGCCGCCAGCAGCAACAGGGCCGTCATCAGAAAACCAGTGCGCATCCTTGGTACCTCCCCGAATTTTCGGGAAGGCTAGCGGCTGCCGCGCCGCTCCGCAATGGGGATAGCGTGCGGCTGCGAAGCCGGTCGGCGACCTAGCGCCGCCAGGCCGGCACGGGATCGAGCGGCGTACGATAGACCTCTTTGTGATCGCGGTCGGTGACGCGCACAGCGCAACCCTTGCTTTGCAGCTCGGGCTTCACCTGCGACAGCTCGGTGGCCAGTTGAACGGCGCGGTCGGAGGCGACCTCGATGTCTTCGAGGATGATGCCGCCCTGGTTCTTGAACTCTTCACCAACCACGAGATCGAAGGAATAGTAGGGCATCCGAATTCCCCGGTGTGACGAATTGAGCTTCAGGTGGACGTTTCAACACATGACCGATGGTACCACTGAGTCGATGTTTATCGAATGAACGGCGCGCGCAATCTCTGTGCTTATGGCGCAGAAATGATGTGCAGCATTCAAGCGTGTTAAGATTTTATTAAATATGTCGGCGTGATCATGAGGCATGGAATTGCAGCAGAACCGGGCTCCGGGAACCGGCAGCTGCAAGAGAAGGCCGCCGGCATAAATCCCGACGGCCTTTTCTCTTGATCGAGAACGATCGAAGCGCCGCGTCCCGTAGTCATCCGGAGTCAACGCATCATATCGACTCGGACAGCATCGCTGGCGCGACGCTTTCGTGTCATCGCGTGACGATCGTTCAGCGCAGCGGCATTGGCGGGCGTACGACAGGTCCGTCGTCGTCGGCAACGGCTTGCGTCGTCATGGCAGCTGGCGGTGGGACTGCGGCAGCCTGCGAAGGCGGCGGCGGAGCGAGCGGCGCGGGCGAATAAGCCGGCATGTAGGTGTGCGACACGACCGGCTTGGGCTTGCGAACCGGCGGCGCCGCGGGTCGCGGCGGCAGCGCAGACATTTGCGCGCGCGGATCGATGCGCGGCTTGGCATCGGCCACCGGCTTCGGCGCGGGCGGCTTCGCCATCTCGCGTGCCATCTGCTCCTGCCCGGCCTTCAAGTCGGCGATGTTGGCCTTGAGCTGCTCGATCTGTTGCGCCATCGCGGCGAGATCGCGCGTCATCGACTGCACCGATTGTACAGGATCGGATTGTGCTGCCGCGGGCACCGCTGCTGCAAGCTGGGTTGCGGGCGGAGCCGCAGATTGATCGGTTGCTTGATCCGTGGCGGCTTGATCCGTTGCAGCCTGGTCCGCAGGCGCCGCGGCTTGTGCGGCGGCGACCGGTGCCGAGTGCGAGGTCGACGGCAGCAGCGACGACAATGCCGGGGTCCATTCGGCGAGCACCTGTCTTGCGGTGTCGCCATGTTTCTCCCAGGCGACAGTGGCGGCCGCGCTTCCGCCCGCAAACAGCATCGTGACGAACGCGCCGCGCAGCCATTTGCCGGCTGAGGAGCGCTTCTGCCGGCTGAGACCATCACTGGCCGCGACGCGCACGGCGGTGTCGACCGAGGGCGCTGCCGCCTGCGGCTCCACGAGGGGACTGAACTTCGGCTCCGGATTCGTTCTGGACTTCAGCGTGAACGCCGGATCTATCTTGGGCTCCGGACGGGCCGTAATCTCAGGCGCGAGCGCGGGCGCGATGCTGAGAGGGCGCGAGGCCAGCACAATGTCAGGCGAAATCTGGACGGCGTCGTGCGGGTCGTTGTTCGTGACCGTGTCCTTCACGATCTCATCGACGATTTGCCGAGAGTTCAGCGTCGCGAGCATCGCAGCTCCTTTGAAGCCTGGGTGTTTTGAAGCCCAGTTGTTGAGTAGTTGAAGTGTTAGCCGTCCGCATTCGCGCGAGCAGATCCGTGAGGTGAGCCCATCCAATTCCCCGAGGCCCAAGCACATGACGCACGAGTCCAGCCGGGTTTGACCAAAGCAAGGCGAGGGCATGGAGACTGTGCGACGCTCTTGCGCCGTTTGTGGTGATGGAACCCGGTTGATCAAACACGCGCAATTGTTCCGCAATGCCTTGTTTTCAGCACGATTTTGGCAGCATCTGGTGTTGCTGGGGGTGCTGCTATCGCTATCGGGGCCGGCGGTGCCAAGATCCTTATTCGTTCTATTCGTCCTTGCCATGCTTCCGTTGGGCGGCTGCATGCAGACAACGCTTTCGCCATCGACAGATGCGAGCATGACGCCGCGCGACCGGCAGTTGCTGGCGCATACGCCGTACGCGCAGGCGAACGTGCCCGAGCAATATCTCCGTCATATCGTCGATTATCCGCGCAAGGAGCAGCCGGGCACGATCCTGGTCGATACCGATGCGCGCTATCTCTATTTCGTGCTGCCCGAAGGCAAGGCGATCCGCTACGGCGTTGCGGTCGGCGAGGAAGCCATGGCGTTCTCCGGGGTCGCGCGGGTCGGTCGTCTGGCGGAATGGCCGGACTGGGTTCCGACGGCGGACATCCAGGCGCGGCTCGGACCCTATCCGGCGCGCGTGCCCGGCGGTCCCGCCAATCCGCTCGGCGCGCGGGGCATCTATCTGTATGCCGGCAACAAGGACACGCTCTACCGCATCCACGGCACCAACCAGCCGGAATATATCGGGCAGGCGATCTCGTCCGGATGCATCCGGATGCGCAACGAGGACGTGATCGATCTCTATGACCGCGTGAAGCTCAATTCAATGGTCGTGGTGCTGCCGCCCGGACAGAACGCGCAGGTCGAGGCGCGGCCCAGCTGGCGCGGGTGAGGTCGCCCTAGTTCTCGGGACGGGCGATGCGCCATTGCAGCGTCGTGGCATTGCCGTTGGCCTCGCCCGGCGCCTTGTCGGCCGGCGAGGTGTAGAGCGGACGATAGCGATATGCCCACATCTTGCTGCCGTCGTTGCGGTTGATCACGGTGAAGTCGCCGATCGCCTTGGCATCGGCTGTTGCGGAGAGCGGAATCCAGCTCTCGACGCATTTGCCGTTGCAGTTCGACGTCTTGCCGGTGGTATCGCGCTCGTAATAGTAGAGCGTCATGCCGTTGAGGTCGACGAGCGTGGGGCCCTGCTTGGTCAGGATCACTTTCGCCGGTGAGGTCGCGGGCTTCGGCGGAGGAGGGGCATCGCCGCCGCCATGGCCATTCGCGAGCGCCGGAGCGGCCGAGAGCGCGATCGCCGCCGCCGCAATGAGGAACCTGAACATCCGAAACTCCAGACCGGCAAAGTTAATCGCGCGTTAAACGCCGAATGCCGCCGACCGTAACAGCCGAAGGTTAGTTCCTGGTTTCGCGATACTGCGACAATGAGGGGTAGAATTACGGGGCTTTCTGTCTTGGCGCGTTTTCTTGACGCGAACCGGTATCCACTTCGCTAGAACACGCTCTATGCCTGCACCTCGCGCAACGGGGCGCGGCTGAGTTCGTTACCGGCGGCGATGGCCTTGTGCAGAAGGCGCATCAGATCCTCACCTTCCTTCGCGCTAAGGCCACGCAGCATGATGCGTTGCGCGGATTCGACGGCCGGCATGATCTTGCGCAACGTGCGGCGGCCTTCGTCGGTGATCTCGAGCTCGCGGGCACGACGGTCGCGGCGCGAGGCGCGGCGCTCCGCGAGCCCCTTCTGCACGAGGCGGTCGATCACGCCGGTGATGGTGGTGCGGTCGTAGGCAATCAATCCTGCGAGCGTCACCTGGTCGAGCCCCGGATTGGCCTTGATGGTCGCGAGCGCGGCGTATTGCACCGGCGTGAGGTCGAAGCCGGCATCCTCGACCTCGGCCAGAAACACCGCGACCGCGATCTGCTGGAAACGGCGCGCCAGATGTCCGGGCATGTCGTTGTTGTCTTTCACCGAATTTCTCCGTTGGGGTAGGACGGCCGGGATCGTTGACAAGTATACTGATCGTCAGCATACTGAGCAATATCCAAACAGAACGTCGGCGGGAGAGGTGCTCATGCAATTCCATCTCAATGGATTTCAGCCGGGCGACCCTGAAATCGGAGATCCCGCCGCGCGCATTCAGCCTTCTGGCGCAACGGGCGCCGTGCCTGAAGAGGTCGATGTCCTCATCGTCGGCTGTGGTCCTGCGGGCCTGACGCTTGCGGCCCAGCTTGCGCAGTTTTCCGACATCAAGACCTGCATCGTCGAGCAGAAGCCGGACCGCTTGCTGGTCGGGCAGGCCGACGGCATCGCATGCCGCACCATGGAGATGTTCCACGCCTTCGGATTCAGCGAGCGCGTCCTCAAGGAAGCCTGTTGGGTGAACGAGACGACATTCTGGAAGCCGGACGAGCGGCTGCCAGAACACATCGTCCGCAGCGGCCGGGTGCAGGACGTCGAGGACGGCTTGTCGGAATTCCCGCACGTCATTCTCAACCAGGCGCGCATTCACGACGGTTTTCTCGACGTCATGCGCAAAGCGCCCGCCAGCCTCGAGCCCCATTACAGCCGGCGCCTGCTCGACCTTCAGGTCGATCCGGCCGCGGGTCCCGCCGACCATGCCGTGACGGCGCGGCTCGAACGGCTCGATGCCGGGAACGAGGGCAAGATCGAGACGATCAAGGCGCGCTACGTCGTCGGCTGCGACGGCGCCCGCAGTACAGTGCGCAAATCGATCGGCCGCGAGTTGCTCGGCGATTCCGCCAATCATGCCTGGGGCGTGATGGACGTGCTGGCGGTGACCGATTTTCCGGACATCCGCTTCAAGGCCCTGATCCAGTCGGCGAAGGACGGCAGCCTGCTGATCATTCCGCGCGAGGGCGGTTACATGGTCCGCCTCTATGTCGAGCTCGCCAAGCTCGACATCGGCGAGCGCGTCGCCAATCGCAACATCACCGCCGATGACGTGATCGCGAAGGCGCAGCGGATCCTCAAGCCGCACACGCTGGATGTGAAGGAGATCGCGTGGTGGTCGGTCTACGAGATCGGCCAGCGACTGACCGACAAGTTCGACGACGTGCCGGGGACCGAGATCGCTAGGCGTCTGCCGCGGATCTTCATCGCCGGCGATGCCTGCCACACCCACAGCCCGAAGGCGGGGCAGGGCATGAACGTCTCGATGCAAGACGCCTTCAATCTCGGCTGGAAGCTCGCTGCCGTTTTGCGGAAGCAGTCTGCGCCAAGCCTGCTGCATTCCTATTCGGCCGAGCGCCAGGCGGTTGCCAAAGAGCTGATTGATTTCGATCGCGAATGGGCCGGGATTCTCGCGTCCGCCGCCAAGGCGGGCGGCGCCGATGCCGCCAGGACGCAGGACTATTTCGTCAGGCACGGTCGCTACACCGCGGGCACGGCGACGCATTACCGCCCGTCGGTTCTGACCGGAGCGACGTCCCACCAGCGTCTCGCGCAAGGCCTCGTCATCGGCACGCGCTTTCATTCCGCGCCGGTGATCCGGCTTGCGGATGCCAAGCCGGTGCATCTCGGTCACGCAGCGTCCGCGGATGGCCGCTTTCGCATCTACGCTTTCTCCGGCGCTGAGGATCCGGCAACAGCCGGCTCGGCTATGCGCGCATTGTGCAATTTTCTCTCCGAGGCGCGGGAGTCGCCGGTCCGGCGTTACACGCCCGTGGCCGCCGACATCGACAGCGTGATCGACCTGCGGGCGGTCTTCCAGCAGGATCATCGCGAGCTCGCCGTCGAGGCGATGCCCGCGCTGTTGCTTCCGCGCAAGGGCCGGTACGGCCTGATCGACTACGAGAAAATGTTCTGTCCGGACCTCAAGAATGGCCAAGACGTTTTCGCGATGCGCGGTATCGATCGTAAGGCCGGCTGCATGGTCGTGGTGAGGCCGGATCAGTATGTCGCGACCGTGCTGCCGCTCGATCATTTTGCTGCGCTTGCTGCGTACTTCGACGGTTTTATGCAGCAAGTGAACTGACGGGACGGCGGCGCACACACTCGCGCGTGCGCGCGATGTCGATGAACGGCGAATGAATATTGAACCGCGCGCGGCATTCGTCTCGATCTTTCGACGGATGAGACCTTCGTTCGCGGAACGCCCGTTCCGCTTGCGCGTTCCGACTCGAAAGAGGAGGACTACGCCATGAAATTCCGAAGCGTGTTGTTAGCCGCATTGCTGCTCGCCCCGACGGCCGCGCTGGCCGCTCCGGGTATGGTCACCGTCTCGACCGGCCTGCGCGCCGGGCCGGGTTCGGGCTTTCCGCTGGTCGATCGCATCCCCGAGGGCGCCCGCGTCGATATCCATGGTTGCCTGCGCGGCAAAGCCTGGTGCGACGTGAGCTTCTCGGATGACCGTGGCTGGGTGTCGTCGCAATATCTCGAATATCTCTACCGCAATCATTACGTCTATCTCCCCGACTATGTCGACGAGATCGACGTGCCGATCGTCCCCTTCGTGCTGACCTCGTACTGGTCAAGCTATTATGAGGGGCGGCCCTGGTATCGGCGCCATGCCCACTGGAATAGCTACTGGACCTCGCATCAGCGCGAAGCGACGCGGATGACGATCGATCCGCGCGCGGCCCGGATCGGCCGCGCGGCAACGCGCGATGCGGCGGTCGCACTCGGGCGCAACGGTGCGAATGCCAGGGAAAATGCGGAGGGCGCGGCTGCGGTCTCCGGACGTGATGCCGCAACTTCACGGCACGACGCCGCCGTCGCAAGGCACGAGACTGCGGTGACGACGGACCGGAGCCGTGCGGGACGAAGCGACCGCATCGCGCATGAGCGGACCAATCTTCAGGGCCGCAATCCGCACGATGCACAGGCCCGCATCATGCACGAGCAGGCCGCACACCGCGCGGCCCTGCATGCGCAGCCGATGGCGCGCCCGCATGAGGCGCCTCGTGTCTCAGCAGCTCCCGCAAGCCGGCCCGCGATGCCGCATGTGGCCCAGCCTAATGTGAGCCACGGCTCCCCGATGAACGCTCATGCCCAAATGCCGGCGCCGCGCACGGCTGCGCCTGCGATGCCTCATGGCGGTGGCGGCGCTCCTCACATCAACGCCGCGCCGCACGGCGGCGGTGCGCCGGCCGGCGGTCCCGGTGGCGGGCACCAGAAGCACTAGCGTTGCCAACGAAAGCCCGGCCCTCGCGCCGGGCTTTCTGCTGAGGCCCGAGCGAGTTCCTTGCCCATACAATTTAAGAAGTTTCTTCGCGGGCAGATTTCATCGATCGTAATATGTCTACTCAAAGCTGTAAGCATTCCACTCGGGGCAGCGGGGCACGGGAGGATGACGACGATGAGACAGAACCAGGCGGAGACGCGCCGCCATAATGTCGCGAAGAGGTCGATGACCAAGGAAGCCAAGCAGCTGTCCGGCCTGATTGCCGGATTGCGCCAATCTCTCGAGGTGATTCACAAGGAGCGATCGAGCACCAAACTCTCCGGCGCCGAGATGGGCCTTCTCGACGAACGCCGCAACAATCTGTTGCTGACCATCGCAGCCCTCGACGACCGCCTCTCCGCGGTGCAGGGGCTGATCGATCTTGGCCGCCCCCACATCATTCGCGTCCACTGATCGGAGCGCAGACCTGATGCTATCGGCTTCGTCGCGGCGGCGACGGAACCGGGCTCAGCTGCCGGCTCTGCGTCGCATAGGGATTGGCGTAGCACTGGGCGGATTGCCCGGAGGCGGTCGCGGCGCACTGCGCGATCGTCGCAAAGCTGCAATCGATGCTGCGGCCGTCGATGGTGTAGATCTCGATGCAGACGGGATGGCGCGGATCGTAGGTCTGAGCCGCTGTGGGCGCCGCGCCAAGCAGGCCCGCACCAAGGCAGCCCACGACAAGCAGGATCGCATTCATGATGCGGCGCACGAAAAGCTCCTTTCGTAATCGGAACCAGGCACAATGCTGCCGCGGATGGCACCAAATTGCCACGCTCCCGGCGAATTGCCGCCAAAGCCCGCTGCCACGACGAGAGCGGGTGCAGGCAACGCTAAGGGGATGCGCATTGGCCTACAAGATGATCGCAGAACGCGACAATGAGAAGTGCAGTTTTGCCCGCGAGAGCCGTTTGCTCATCGTGGCGAAGGCAAAGGTTTGGGCAAGCGAGGGGTGGAAGGTCGTCATCACCGACCAGGACGGCAAGGCCTACGCGCCACCCGAGTTCGATCAGCTATTGGCGGCCTGACCGCAAGACGGGGCTGGGCAAGACATTGATTTCGCCATTTCGATTGGGGCGCGGCGTGATCGCGCCCCTTATGACTCTTCCAACGATGACTCTTGCGGCGGCCGCCGTTCTGACGGCGACGGTTGCCGTGGCGCAAAATCTCGATGCCGGCAAGTCGCCGCAAAAGCTTTTCGCCGATGGGTGCGCGACCTGCCATCGCAGCCCGCGCGGTCTTGCCAAGGGGCGCTTCAACCTGACGCTGTCCTGGTTTCTGAAGGACCATTACGCAACCAGTTCGGACACAGCCAAGGCGCTTGCCGCCTATCTGGAATCGGTCGACACGGCGCCGCCGCGAGCTGCGGCCAAGCCTGGCGCGAAGCGATCCGGGCCGCGTGCGCCCAAGCCGTCGCAAAGCCAGTAGGCGTGGGTCGGCTGCTGGAAGGGCGTCGCGAAGCCGAAGGCCTTGCCGGTGAACACCGTGCTTGCCGGCATCAATGCACCCTGGTCGCCGAGAACAGGTTGATGACCACCACTCCGGACACGATCAGCGCGATGCCGACGAAGGCCGCAGCGTCGAGCATCTGGCGAAACAGCACGAAGGAGATCGTTGCAGTCAGGATGATGCCGACCCCGCCCCAGATCGCATAGGCGATGCTCAGGGGGATGACCCGGATCGCGACCGACAGCGCGTAGAACGAGGCGACATAGAACAGCACCATCGCCAGTGTCGGCCACAGCCGCGTGAACTGCACGGATTGCTGGAGGAAGGCGGACGCCGTGACCTCGAGGACGATAGCGAGGGCAAGCGCTGCGTAGGCATTGAAGGCGGAAGTCATCACGGGCTCGGGCGTATTGTGCAAAGAAAGATACCGCACGGTACGGGGAATATGACGTTTGCCCGGGTCCAGCTATCACGTGTCAGTGACGAGCCTGCGACACGAAGGAGCGCCGCACGAAACCGCCGCGCGATGGTTCGCGCGGCGGCTCATTGGTCTTGGCGTTAGTTGATCCGCACGGAGAGTTCGACGTCCTCGGCAAAGGCCGTGGACATGTAGCCGCTTCTGGGCATCCGCATGCGCGCCAGATAGTCAGGGCTGTCGTCGGCGTTGTCGGCGACGATGATCGCGCCTGGCCGGAGATGGCCTTCGACCAGATCCAGGACATCGGGGTAGAGCGCCTTGGCGCCGTCGAGTAGCACGAGATCGATCGTATCAGGCAGATCGACTTGAAGCGTCTTCAGCGCGTCGCCTTCGCGGATTTCGACGAGATCCAGCAGCCCGCCGGCCGCGAGGTTCTCGCGCGCCCGGGCCGCCTTGGACGGTTCGAATTCGCTGGTGATGAGGCGGCCGCCGCCATTGTCGCGCAAGCCCGCGGCAAGGTGCAGGGTCGAGATGCCGAACGAGGTGCCGAATTCGACGATCGCTTTGGCGCGGGAGCTGCGTGCGAGCATGTAAAGCAGGTGACCGGTCTCGCGGGAGACCGCGAGCGGTGCGTCCTTCAGCCGCCCGTAGAGGTCGCGGTAAGCAGTCTTGCTCCGCATCATCCGTGCGCGGTCGGCGTCGGTCACATCGGCGAAGGCGGCTCGCATCGCGCCGCGCGCGGCTTCGTCCTGGTCGAACAGACGATCGAGCAGTGGCGCAAGTGATGTGATGGTCGGGGTGGTCATGTGTACTCTCCAGATGTCGCCGAGAGGCGAGTGCTTGCGTGAGAATTGAAATACGACTAATTCGTCGCATTCGCTATTCGCATTGCCCGAGGGCCCCATGGCCGATCGCCGAAGCCGTTCAGTTTCCTCACGAAAACAGCCGCAGCAGGCCCGCTCGAACGAGCTGGTGGCGGCCATTCTGGACGCGGCTGTTCAGGTCCTGGCAAAGGAGGGGGCGCAGCGCTTCACGACGGCGCGGGTGGCCGAGCGAGCCGGGGTGAGCGTCGGGTCGCTCTATCAATATTTTCCGAACAAGGCGGCGATCCTGTTCCGCCTCCAGAGCGACGAGTGGCGGTGCACGAGCGAGCTCCTGCGCGGCATCCTGGCGGACCGGGCGAAGCCGCCACTGGTGCGGCTGCGCGCGCTGGTCCACGCCTTCATTCGCTCCGAGTGCGAGGAGGCTGCAATCCGCACGGCGCTCAGCGACGCCGCGCCGCTCTATCGCGATGCGCCCGAAGCACACGACGCGCGGGCCGCCGGTAAAGGCATCGTCGCGGCCTTCATGCGGGAGGCCCTGCCCAAGGCGCCGGATGCGACGCGGGAGCTTGCCGGCGAGCTGATCAAGACGACGCTGAGCGAGGTCGGCAAGCAGTTCTCGGAGACACCGCGCAACGAGGCGGAGATCGCGCGTCATGCCGACGCAATGGCCGACATGTTCTGCGCCTATATCGATGAGCTTGCGCGGCGGCGAGATCATTCCTGACATCCGCGTTTGCGGGCCAATATCGCTTCTAATCTGACCGGATCATGAGTTAGCCTCGATTTGTCCTCCAGCCCGCTAACGAGCGCCCCGCCATGCATGTCCTCCGCCCCCAATTCCGCATCGAGGAGCAGCAAGCGCTGGAATTCGCAACCCAGCGCGGCTTCGGCATGATCGTCGCTGCGGATGAGCGCGGTCCGCGCGCCTCGCATGTGCCCTTCGTGCTGGAGCAACGTGAGGGGCGCGCGATCGTCCAGATCCATTTCACCGCCCGGAATCCGCTCGTTCCGCTCGCGGATGGCGTGCGGCGCTTTCTGCTGATCGTTGCCGGCGATGACGCCTACATCTCCAACGACTGGTATTCTTCGCGCGACAACGTCTCGACCTGGCTGTACGAGGCCGTGCACCTGTCGGGCGTGGCGCATGTGCGCGGGCTCGACGAGAACCGCGGGCACGGCGATGCGCTACTCGCGGTCGCCGAAGCGCGGCTGCCGAAGGCGCCCTGGGACCTGGCGCAGATGGAGCCGGACAAGCGCGAGACCATGTTAGCCACCATTCGCGTCATCGATCTCGTGGTGGATACCGTCGAGGGGCAGGCCAAGCTCAACCAGCACAAGAGCGATGCGGATCACGTCGCGGTCGCCGGCCGGCTGGCGCGGTCGGAGGAGAGCGGGGATCGGCGGCTGGCGCGGAAGATGCAAGCGCTGCGGCCGGGGCTTGGATATGATTTTTCGTGACTGGGCGACCTTGTCTCGCTTGACGATTACTCCTACGGACCTCTTTCATGCTCGTCATCTCCATTCAAAGCCAGGTGGTCCACGGCCATGTCGGCAACAGCGCCGCCGCCTATGCCATGCAGGCGGAAGGCGTGAATGTCGCCGCGGTGCCGACCACGCTGCTGTCGAACCATCCGCGCTATCCGACCCTGCGCGGGCGGGTGCTGGAGACCGAGCTCGTTGCAGATCTGCTAAGAGGCGTCGAGGAGCGCGATCTCGTCGACGAGGCCGCGGTCCTCGTCACCGGCTATCTCGGTTCGTCCGGCAATGCCGCTGTCATTGCCGATTTCGTCGAGCGGGCGCTGACCCGCAATTCAAAACTGGTCTATCTCTGCGATCCCGTGATCGGCGACGATGGCCGCGTCTACGTCGCCGACGGCATCCTGGACGTGGTCCGGCACCGGCTGCTGCCGGCCGCCAATCTGACCACGCCGAACCAGTTCGAGCTCGGGCTGCTCGCAGGCCTCGACATCGCGGATGCGCAGGGTCTGCGCGCGGCGTGCGCAGCGCTGGCCGGGACCGGCCACATCGACGTGGTCGCCACCGGTTGCACGCTCACTGATACGGCGGAAGGGCAGGTGGAAACGATTCTGTGCGCCGACGGTCAGTTGTCGCGCTTTGCGACGCCGCGCCTGCCGATCCGCCCCTCAGGCACCGGCGATCTTCTCACGGGCCTGATCGCGGCGCATCTGGCCAAGGGCACAGCGACCGAGGCGGCGGTACGGCTCGCGGTCGAAACCATCTTTGCAGTGCTGGTGCGGACACAGGAGGCGGGCACCGTCGAGATGCAGCTCGTGCCGCTGCCGACGCCGGGACGATAAGGTGTGATACTCAGGTCGCGCGTTTCGCGGCCGATTGCGCTGATTTCTGCGGCTTTGCCGGAACCTTCTGCTCGCGCGTCGCCTGTGCCTTCGCCTTTGGCGGCTTTGCGCTTGCCACGGCCCGCGCCTTCCTCGGCTTGACGCTGGCTTCCTTACGGTCCGACGTGCCTCGGCGCGAGACATATTCCGAACCGTCGACCGGGCCGACATGCGGCGGATCGCGGCCGAGATAGGGTCGGCCGATACCGAGCGCCTTGCCATTGGCATCGACCCACTTCCACAGCACCTCGGTCGAGACCCAGCGTTGCGCGCGGTTGTCGCCCTTGGTGCTGACGATGTCGGCCGCCATGCCGTGGCCGTAGCCGCCGCGCGTGCTGCCGCCGTGATAGGAGCGGTCCGATGCAGCCTTCAGGCCACTCGCGATCGACTGGCGATAGTCGTCCCGAAACGCGCTGGTGATACCAGGCGAAAGCCCGGCAGCCTCAGCCGCGAGCAACGTGCGAAACAGCTTTTTCTTGAAACTCTTGTCCATGCCGCCGATGACGTAGTCCATCATCGACATGCCGGCGCGGTCGGCCGCCTTCGGATCCTTCCAGCCAAAGTCCTCGTCGACCAGTTTCGTGAAGCTGCGCATCACGGTCACCATCTTGCCCTTGCGCTTGACGGTGACAGCGCGGCGATCCTCGACTTTGACGGAATCTTCCTTGGGCGTGCGCTGGTAGAGCGCCCAGAGATAACGGTCGATGCAGGCCTCCATGACGTAGCATTCGTCGAGGACCGCGGTCGTGTCCGCGGACGGCGAGGCCTTGCTCGCCGCGGGCGCGGGGCCGGTTACGATCGTCGCGGGCGACAGCGCGTCCGTCGTCACGATCTCGGTGGGATCGGCCGAGGCGAGCTTAATCACGGGCTCCGGCGCCGGAGCAACCTCGCTGGCGACTGGTGTCGGCTCAGGCGAAATCTGCGGCGCGAGCGGCGCTTCGGTCGGCAAGATCAGCACCGGGTCGGCCGAGGCGAGCTTGATGGCCGGAGCTGGCGCCTCGGGCGCTGCCGTTTCAGTGGTTACGATCGACGGTGTCGCAGCGACGGCGGCCGCGATGTCGGCGGTCAGGGCGACGCCGTCCTCGATGGCCGCAGCGTGCGGGATGTCGGCGAGGTCAAGCCGGCTGAGATCCTTCGCGCGCGAGACGGCGGAAGCATTCGCGCCGCTGTTCTCGATGAGGGCAGGGGCATAGGCGGACAATGAGAGCGCCAGCCAGCCGGCGAGAACCGCCGAGGGGCAGGAGACCGCCACCAGAAGAGACCGCCGATCATTCATGATCCCTGCCTCCAAACGGTTCTGTCGAACCTCGTCTTCTCCGAACAGTCTTGACCAGACAGTCTTGCACGAAAAGGCACGCTACGCGTCGATTGTTCGGAGGACGGTGTGGCGGCGCAATGGCGCAATTCGGCGAAATGGGGCTTTTCGAGCGGGTGTTGCGCGCGGGCAACGCGGGTTCCATTGTGGTTTCAGGGTGCCGTAGTCGAAAGGGCCCGGAAATGCGGCATTCATTGTCATCAATTTGAGGCGACTGAATTTACTCAATCTTGGATTGTGGCTGTGCAAGTCTCCCGCGTCGGCGATTCCGGCAGAGTTGGGAAGGACACGCACATGAAACTGAAATGCAAATGGGCCGAATTCGCTGCCGATGAATCCGGCGCTACCGCGATCGAATACGGCCTAATCGCAGCCGGCATCGCGCTCGCGATCATCGAGATCATCTACGCCCTCGGCACCAACCTCGTCGCAAAGCTGCAATCGCTGGCGACGGCGTTGAAATGAGCTGTGTGGCGCGGCGCCCGGCGCTTCGCCGCAACCTTGGGCTGGTTGGCGCGTTGGGCGGCCATGACGCATTCATCGCTTCGTCCCATGGACGCCTTCGACCCCACCGAGCCCGCCATCCTGCACGACCAGCTCTCCGATACGATCATCACGTGGACCGCTGAGCAGGCTGACGATTTCAGGCGTGCCAGCCAGCCGGGACAGGACGGAACCGTGATCTGGAAGACCTACGTCTTCGACGGCTGGGGACACGTGCTCGGCGGCTGACCGCCGCTCATAAAAGTGTCATGTCGTGGTCGGCGGTGATTCGGCCAAAGCCTTGTGCGCATTAAACATATTGCTATGCACCGGGCGCGTTGTTGCAATGCAGCAACGCATGTCGCAACGCAGCAAAATGAGCTTAGATGTGCTCCGAACCTTCCATCAGGAGCATCACCCATGAACAAGAAGACTCTGTCGATCGCCGCCGCCATTCTGATGATCGCGGGCAGCACCGCGGCTTTCGCCGCCGAGCTGCCGACTTATGAGGCCAACGGCTTTCCGGTCTCCCCGATGCAGGTGCGCGTGCTCGGTGCAGCGCATGTCGAGCAGCAGGCCTCGGCGCCCACTACTGTCGCTTCGGTCCACCAGACCCGCGTTCTGTCGCCGCGCAAGGTGAAGACGGCTGATGTCACGACGGGCAGCGCCCGCTGATCTGGGGACGCCACAAGCCAACATCGAGCCAACGTGATGCAGGCTCGTTTTCTTCGAGCCTGCCTGGACCGCGTTCCCTTTCGGGAGCGCGGTCTTTTTTTGGCGCAGCGAGTCATGATCACGTGCGGTTGTGTACGGCCGTTCAAAGCGAGTGTGATCTCTTTAATAGTTGCTTTGCAGATCACGGCGCTTGATGCGGGCGCCGCTTATTGAGCAGCCAAGAATCATTTTCATAATGGAGTAGTCATGCCTGTTGCACAGAAAGCCGTTGTTGCAAGCGTCTCGCCGCGCGCGTTCATTCTCGAGCATCTCGCCTTGTTCGCAGCTGCCGCGCTGTTCGTGTTCGTGCTGAGCCTGACCTATGGGCTCGATCTCAGCCCCGGGTTTTTCTGAGAGAAGGCGCGCTGGCGTCTCTCGCTTGCGTGCCAGCCTTGCAGGCACATGGGTTGAGCCATGGCCTCTGTCGGCGTACCGCTTTGTCCCATGGATCAGCGGACGAGCGGCGCTGACGCTCTCACTCAAAAGAACGATCAGGCGCCGGCGCTTGTCGGCGTGCTCTGCGGCCTTGCCGCGGCGGTGTTCTGGGCGCTCGGCTTTGCCGGCACGCGGCACGGGCTCAAGGTCGGCTTCACGCCGGTCGATCTGCTGGTGCATCGCTATGTCTGGTCCGGCATCGCGTTCCTGCCGCTGGTGATACGCGGCGGAATCTCCGATCTCTGCGGCATCGGCTGGGGCAGGGGCCTTGCGCTGATGGTGCTCGGCGGCCCCGTGATGTCGCTGATCTCCTACACCGGTTTTCTGTTCGTGCCGCTCGGCCATGGCAGCGTGATCCAGCCCTCCTGCGCGACGCTCGGCGGCCTGCTGCTCGCGGCCTTGTTTCTGAAAGAGCATGTCTCCGCGTCGCGCATCGCTGGCGCCCTCGTCATCGTCGCCGGGCTCGGCGTGATCGGCGCGGAATCGATCGGTCATATCGGCGTCGATGGCGTGCTGGGCGATCTCACCTTCGTGCTGACCGGATTGATGTTCGCAGGTTTCGGCGCGCTGGTGCGCCACTGGCGGGTCTCCGCCGTGTCGGCTGCGCTCGTCATCAACGTGCTGTCGCTGCTGCTGCTGCCCATCTACCTCATGACCGGCGGCCTCGCGCGGATCGCGGCGATCGGTGTCGGTGAGAACGCCATCCAGGCGCTGGCGCAGGGCGTGCTTGCGGGTCCGGCTGCGCTTTATCTGTTCGCCGTCTCGGTCCAACGCCTCGGCGTTGCCCGCGCCGCCGTTGTCCCCGCCTGCGTGCCGGCGCTGACGGTGCTCACCGGCTGGCTCCTGCTCGGCGAGCCGCCGACACTATTGCAGACGGCGGGATTGGTGACGGTGCTGTGCGGATTCTATCTGGCGCAGAGGCAGCAATAGACCGCAAGCCTCCGCACGGCGCTTACCATTCGATGGTGGTGAACTTGACGCCGCGGCCGGTCAGCTCCCGCCCGAGCCGCTCGGCGCGCTCGCTGGCGGATTTGCCGAGCAGCCGATACCTGCCTCCGAGAGCCTTGTCGGCGACAACCTGATGCCGGATGTTTTCGTACAATCGCAAGACGGCCTGATCGCTCAGATTGTCGAACATGTCATCGGTCGAGTTTGGTTTGGTCGCGTCGCTTGTTGGCGGTCCTCGCAGAGCGGCCTCCCAAGTCTTGTTCGTACGGATGTCGGCTCATGGGTAGCGGTCCGGCGCAGCAACGTATGTCCACTTCTGAACATTGCGACATGCGGCCTGCCTCGGCTTACGCCTTCCTCACGAACTCCGATTTCAAATTCATCGCGCCGATGCCGTCAATCTTGCAGGCGATGTTGTGGCCGTCGGTGGCGTCCTGCAGGCGGATGTTGCGGACCTTGGTGCCGCCCTTGACGACGGAGGAGGAGCCCTTGACCTTGAGATCCTTCATCACGATGACGCTGTCGCCATCAGTGAGCGCATTGCCGTTGGCATCGCGCACGCCGGCCTCCTGCGCGGCGTCCGCGGCGGCCTCCGCCGTGCCGCTCCATTCATGGCCGCATTCCGGGCAGACCCAGAGGCCGCGATCCTGATAGGCGTGCTCGGAGTTGCAGGTCGGACATTTCATCGCGTCGGTCATCGTTTGCCTCGTCGCCCGTCACGGGCGCGCCGCACGCTTTCCGCCGGAAAAGATGGATTGGGAGCAAATCCTTTACCATGGCTTTCAGTCCTGGTCGAACCCCTGGAAACTTAGGAGTTCGGGAAAAATTCTGCGGTATCGAGGTCCGGAATTTGTGGCTGCGCCGGTTCGACGTCGCGGCGGAAGGGAGTGTTCTGGTCATGAGCGAGCATCGCGCCGCAGTCAGACATCACACGCTGCGCACCGGCATTGTCGAATTCGACAACGGTACCGGCAAGATCATCAGCGCGCCCTGCACGATCCGCGATGTCTCGGGCACCGGCGCGCGCCTTGGCCTCAACGCCTCGCTCTGGGTCGCCGAGCAGTTCACGCTGGTCTTCAGCAGCGGACTGCGCAAGGACTGCCGCGTCGCCTGGCGCAAGGGCCGGCTGATCGGCAGCGCATTCGCGGACGGCTATGCGAGCGCGGACGAGCAGGCCGTGATGATGACCGCGGACGAGCAGTCCCGCCACCGGCTCGGCATCGGTGCGCGCCTCAGGGCTGCGCGCGAAAAACGCGGCTACACGCAAGGCCAGCTCGCCGAACTCATCGGCGCCACGCCGGCCTTCGTCTCGCTGGCCGAGCAGGGCCTGGCGGACATTCCGCTGTACCAGCTGATGCACATCGCCGATCTGCTGATGGTCGGTCTCGACGGGCTCGTCGCAGGGCCGGCGCCCGAGGACGTCGACGCGGCGTAGTCAGCACCCCGTCAAAATAAGAACGTCGAAAACAACCCCATGCACAGTAGAAATCCCGAGGGATTTCAGTGTGTTGAAAATCCGAAAAAACGGTGGTGTTGAGCCGTAGCACGGATGGAGCGCAGCGGGCTACGGGCCTCGCACCGACTTCGGCGATACCGAATCGAATTTGACTCGTCGGGCAAAACAGGGGCAGTATGGCATGATGGCGCCGCTGGAAGCTGGTGGCTCGCCAGCTGCGGAGCGACATGCCGAAGACACCAAAAAGAAAACTGAAGACCTACCAGACCTCGCTCGGCTTCTACGACCAGGCGATCGCCGCGCCCTCGATGAAGGCGGCGCTGGACGCCTGGGGCGCCAGGTCCAATCTGTTTCATCAGGGCGCCGCGAAGGAGACCGACGATCCCGACATCGTCGCGGCGACGATGGAGAAGCCGGGCGTGGTGCTCCGGCGTCCGGTGGGGTCGGACGGGGCGTTCACCGAGCATTCCGAGTTGCCGACCGATCTCGCTGACGACGAGGCCACGCCGAAGCGCAAGGCCAAGTCCAAAGTAAAGTCCAAGCCGGAAAAGCGTCCGTTAAAGGCTGCAAAGCAACCAGCCCGCAAGATCGACGATCAACAGGCGCGCAAGGCCGCCGCGGCGTTCGAGAAGGAAGAGCGGCGGCGGGAAGCCGAGCGCCGCAAGGAGGAGGCCGCTCGCGCCAAGGAGCGCGCGCGCCGCGACAAGGCGGTTGCGAGCGCGCAGGCGGCGCTGGACGAGGCAAAGCGGGAGCACGAATCGCGGGCGGAGGCGATTGAAGCCGAGCGCGCTGCACTCGACGAACGCGCCGAGGCGGAGCAGAGCCGGTGGGACAAGCAGAGGATGAAGCTGGCGGAGGCTGTGCGTCGCGCGCGGGAGTAAATGCCCGGCCATGCGCGCCGCGTCGTCGTCCTTGGCGGCGAGGTCGCGGTTCCATGCCTATATGGACTGATGTCCCACATAGGTTGCCATGTCTGAAAAGCCGTCGATTTCTAAAAGCGTCAATTCCAAAAGCCCGATGATCGTGCGCTCGCGCCGCGCGGCGCCTGTCCTGGTTTGCCGCAAGTGCCTCAAGCGCAGCGACGACGGCCGCGACGTCAGGCGTGCGCTGAAATCCGAACTGAAGGCGAACAAGCGCGACGGCACCAAGCCGGCCAAGCTGATCGTGACCGGATGCTTCGGCCTGTGCCCGAAGCAATCGATCGTGATCGCGAGCGGCGCCAGCCTGGCGCGGCAGGAATATGTGCTGGTTGCGGACCGCGATCAGGTGCCGCGAGCGCTCGCGCTGTTGGATGGCAAGCCCGGCGCATGATGGTCGGTCTGCGCTGCGCCGAAACGGCGGAGCGGCCGGCGTCGGTCATTCCGGCAAAGCTTGATCGCAAATTCGCTTGCCTTGCCTGGCGTCCTTTTGCACTCTGGCGGCAAGGAGACCAACGCATGAAGATCATGACTGTCGCGTGTGCGCTCGGAACCGCCCTGGTGCTGTGTAATTTCGGGATATCGGATGCCGAAGCCCGGGTGCGGAAGGCCCGAGTGGTGGATGAACAACGGCTGAGGGTGGATGTTCCGGTGCTCCGGCCGACGCCGTGGGATTACAATATCGTTCCACGCTATCGTTACCGCCCTGAAGACGACCGGGTCGATCCCTATGGCCCGCCGCTGGTGTCGTCGTATGTCCGCTACGAGGGCTGGCGGTGGCCGTATTGGTGGTGAAGGGCGACGTTCCTAACCGCCGTCATCCGCCGCAAGCCGCACAAACTGCCGCTTCATCGCGTTGACCCTGGCGACATAGCTCGCGACGAGGTGATCGCCGCAGCGCTCGTCGGCGCTCATCTGGAACTTGCGGCGCGCATAGGCCGTGGCGGGGCCGGCGCCGCAGAGATGGATGAAGGCGGCGAGATCCTGTCTCTCGCGCGCGCTCGCCTTTACATCGCCCGCGCGGGCGAGAACATCGGCGACATTACGGTCCAGATACACCGATGCGAGTTCGATGGCGTGGCTCGGGATCGCGCGGATATAGAGGAAGGGAGAGCCGCAGCCGGCCTCCGTGACCGCGTTGCCACGAACGCAGAACCGCGCGGCGTCGGCATAGGCTGCGTCCAGCATCTGGAAGAGGCCGACGGCGCTGGAGGCGGGCCGGTAGATCGCGAGCGGATGAAAACTCCATCGCCAGCGCCAGTAGGTGCGCGCGAGCGGATTGCCCGATGTCTCGACCTGCGCCAGCGCGGCCAGCAATTCGGGCGTGATCGTCGCGGTGGCATGCTTGCGGAATAGCGGCCCGTATTGCCGCCAGGTCTCCGGTGGATCCTTGTCGAGCGCGTGGCCGACAAGGACGAACAGCTCGGTCGGCTTGCGCATGGTTTGATAGGCGATGTTCACGAGCACGACGGCCGCCAGCAGCATCGCCACGCCACCCGCGATCCGGACCATCCGCGGTGCGCGCGCGAAGGTCTTTCGCATCCATCGTGCGCGTCGCCTGAGCTTGCAAAGGCGAGAGAGGAGGGGCTTGCTTCGTCCTGGCATCGGTCTTCTGGGAGTGCATTGCGGAGGCTTTGCACCTGGTTAACGCTGCCACCAGGCCTTGAAATCCGGCTTCTTTTCGCTCTGGTCGCGTCCTTTCAAGCCGCCGGTCCGTACTCCCACGGCAGTTCGCATCCTTGATGGAAATAACCCGAGGTTGTACTGTGCGGCGCAACAGGGTTAATTTTGTGTGAATGGATCGGCCGGAATGACCGCAATCGAAAGCGTGGTGTCGGCGGAAGGCGCGGAGCGGAAAATGCCGCCGGGCGTGCTGGTCGAAGGGCCGGTGGTCGAGGCCAAGTTTCGCGACTCCTACATCTCCTTCGTCATCATGATCGGCGGTTCGATCGCGGCGCTGGTCTGGGCGTTCTGGCAAGGCGTCGGCTGGGTGGAGGTTTCGGTCTTCGCCGGCACGTTCGCGCTGTCCACGGTCGGGATCGGCTTCATGCATCGCTACTTCGTCCACCGCAGCTTCCGCTGCGGTCCGGTGATGCGGACGCTGTTCGCGGCCATCGCCACGATGGCGGTGCAGGGCTCGATCCTGAAATGGGTGAGCAATCATCGCCGGCATCATCTTCACTCCGACAAGCCCGGCGACGTCCACAGCCCTTACTATGACGGCGACGGCAACCCCTATGTCACCTTCGCCAAGGGGATGATGCATGCGCAAGGCGGCTGGGTGTGGGACCAGGCCACCACCGATGCCGGATACTACGCCAAGGATATCCTGGCCGATCCGATCGCGATGTTCTTCACCAGGACACGCTGGTACTGGTACGCGCTCTCGGCGGTGATCATTCCGGGCGCGATCGGCTACGCCTTCGGCGGCGTGCACACGATGACCGGCTGCATCCTGTTCTCCGGCCTGTTCCGCAGCTACCTCATGACCATGGCCACCTCGATGGTCAATTCGGTCTGCCACAGCGACGGCCGCTACGGCTACCGCCGCTTCGATCTCGACGACGGCACCACCAACGAGTTCGTGACCACGATCCTCACCTTCGGTGAAGGCCTCCACAACAACCATCACCGGTTTCCGCGCGACGCCTACATTTCGCACGCCTGGTACGAGATCGACATCAACGGCCTGATCATTCTCGGGCTGGGGAAGCTCGGATTGGTGCACGACATTTTCGCGGCGGGAAGCAGGGCTGTTCGCTCTGGAGACTCGGAGGACGGAAAGCGTCCAGTGGCAGATACCGAAGCGATGGTCTGAAGCAGGTAGGATGGGTCAAGCGGAAGCGAAGCCCATCAATTGCCATTATGACGCGATGGGTTTCGCAAGTGCTCTACCCATCCCACGTGCGTGAGGCGCGGGCCAAAACCGCATCTATCCCGCGTTGGCTTGGACGCCATCGGTGAAATCCAAACATAAGTTGTGTTCGGAGGGAACTCTGGCCCAAGGGAGCCGTTGAGCCTGTGATCCCCGAGCGTAGCGAGATCGAACCTCCGATCCTCGCCTGAACAAGACCGCAGTCGCCTCGTGAGAGCGGCTCGGCGCGAAGCGTCCTCCGTGCGTATCAACCGGAAACCTTCATGAACAGCCCCGATGTTCGCAATGCCATTCAGATCGACCGCGGCTCCAGCCTGGCGATCTGCAATGAAATAGGCGACCGCCTGCGGATCAAGCTTGGCGGCGAGCACGACCCATTGCCGCGACATCTAGCGGCCCTGGTCGACCGGATCGCGCATATCAGCAGCCATTCGAACCAAGCGACGCTCGTGATGACCTCCAGATCGGATTCAGCATGTTAGACTTTTCGAATGCATCTTTTACGCCTGAAACCATCGGCGTCATGAAGACCGCGCTGGACACGGCGGTGGCGTCACTGCCGGCCCCGGTCAGCTCTGCGCATGTCCGGTCGATCGCGGAAACAATCCTTCGCACGGCGAAGGAGGGCGAGCGAGACCCCGCTGTCCTGGAGCGCATGGCGTTGATGGAGCTTCAGATCTCGCCCCGTGACTGATGCCGGTCCGCTAGCTTGCGTGCCGGCGCAGAAATGCTCGCGTTGATTGCCGCGCCCTGATGCTTCGATGGAACTCTGGGGCCGCGGAAGCATTCACATCTGCAGCCGCGATCACGCGGCTCCTGGAGAATCCCCAACATGATACGTCATTTGTTGATCGGCGTTGCCGCGTGCGCAATCGCGGCAATGTCGACACTATCCGCTTCTGCCATGCCCCGGGTTGCGGCGGAGACGCTGGTCGCTGGCTCCGACAGTCCGGTGATTCTCGCGCGCGGCGGTCATGGACACGGCCACGGTCACATGGGACGTGGCGGCCACGGTCATCACTATGGCTGGAGCAGGGGCCGTCATCGCGGCTGGCGCTAAACGCAAACCGACTCAACATCCGGGGCCGCCTTCGATCGGCGGCTCCGTAAAGTCGGCTCATTCGCCCAGCGGGCTCACCAATCCGGATCGCCGTAATAGGGATCGACCATATAGGGCGGGGGCATCCAGGGCCCTCGCGACGGCCTGGGCCGCCGAGGTGCGGCCGCTTGCGCGTGCGGCCGTGCAGGCGCAGCGGCATCGTTGTTGATCATGCTGCGCGGGGCGGGTTTCGTGGATGCAGGCGCGGATGGAGGTGAAGTCGTCAGCTCCTTTTGCAGCGTCTGGACCTGTGCGGCGAGGCGCGCATTGGCCGCCGCATCCTTCTCCTGCGCCGCCTTGAGCTGCTGAATGGTGTCGGCCTGCTCGCGCAGCGTCTGCTCGCTGCGGCTTTTCAGTTGCTCGAGCTTTCCGTTGATGTTCGCGAGCTCGCTGCTGATGGTCTTGAGCGATTGCGCGAGATCAGACGACGACGAGTCAGGCGTTGTGGCGCCGGTTCTTGAGGCGTCGGATCTCGAGGCGTCGGGTCTTGAAGCGTCAAATCCTGCAGCGCTCTCCGTGTCCTTGGCGACCGGCGGCGCTGGCACCGTGCCGGGCTCATCCGCGGCAGCCAGTTGCACGGCCCGCGGTGGCGCCGGACTTTCGACAGCGGAGGCTTGCGGAGGCGCCTTCGCGACCGGCGGAGCCCATCGCGCCATGATCGACCTGCTGATCGACCTGGCCTCATCGCGATATTGCGAAGCGAAGGCGACACCGAGAATGCCGATTGCCAGCACGAGGCCGATCAGAGCGCGCAGCATGGGGCGATCTCCCATCAGGCCTTGATTACGAACCCTGCTATCCGGCGCCGGCGCCGCGGCCTTGGGGGTCTTGTCCTCGGGAGCCTTGTCCTTGGGAGTCTCGACAGCTTCCACACCAGCGCTTACTCGCGAGACCCGCGGGCCTTCGCTGCTGTGTTCCATTCCGGAAACCAGCCGGTCCAGCCGCGCAAGGTCTTGCTCCGCGCTCTTGATCCGGTCGTAGGCCCGCGCCAGCCCGCCATCGGCGCGCCCCACGTCCGGCTTGGGGGCATCAGGCTTGGCGGCGTCCGGCTTGGGCGCGTCTGCCTTGTGGTCGTCAGGTTTGGGGTCGTTCGTCTCGGGCACCGATGCGCTCTCGATCCAGTCGGGCGTCAATGGGAGTGCGGCAGTTCAATCGGAACGATAAGTCCCGCCGCTGTCCCACACAACGCGCGTGCGAAGGAGAAATTATGGCGGGCCCGGGGTGGGACCGGGCGCGGGGTATGCAACGTGGCGCCCCTTGATCTGGATCAAGCAGGCAGCGCCCGACCGCCTCCAGCGTGCAGGCATTCATCGGAAGGAAAACATGGTTCAGACAAGAGTGATCGTCCTTGGTGCCTTCGCCGCCCTGCTGCTGGCCGTGCCGGCCAAGGCCCAGGTGCTGGTCGATGTTTCCAAGATCAGCTGCGACCAGTACATCACCCAGCGCATTACCCACATGCAGACCGTGAACGTCTGGCTCGCCGGGTTCTACGCCGGCCGCCGCAACAATCCCGTTGTGGACACGCAAGCGCTGAACAAGAACGGCAACAAGCTCTCGCGCTTCTGCGAGTCGCATCGCGAGATGCCGCTGCTGGATGCGGTCGAGGCCAATACGAAGTAGCGCCTCGCTCGTCCACCCGACGAGCTCTTACCGTAATGTTGGGCTTGGGAACCAAATGCAAAATCATTCGATTGATGAGCATCACCCCACGATCAACGGAGACACGGATGGAACTGTCCGGGAAAAAGATTGCGATTCTTCGACCAACGGCTTCGAGCAATCGGAGCTCGAAGTGCCGCGTGATACCCTCAAGGCGGCCGGAGCGACCGTCGAGATCATTTCGCTGCAGCCCGGCGAGATCAAGGGCTGGGACGAGAAGGACTGGGGCCGCCCCGTCAAGGTCGACAAGACCCTCGATCAGGCCAAGGCCGGCGATTATGACGCGCTGGTGTTGCCCGGCGGCCAGATCAATCCTGATCTCCTGCGCGTCGAGCCCAAGGCGCTGGCCTTCATCAAGAGCGTCTTCGATGCCAAGAAGGTCGTTGCCGCGGTCTGCCATGCGCCCTGGCTGCTGGTTGAGACCGGCATCTCGAAGGGCCGCAGGATGACGTCCTACAAATCGATCAAGACCGACATCGCCAATGCCGGGGCGAAGTGGGAGGATTCCGAGGTCGTCGTCGACCAGGGCATCATCACCTCGCGCAATCCCGGTGACCTCAAGGCCTTCAGCGCCAAGATCATCGAAGAGGTGAAGGAAGGCCGCCACACCCAGCGCAGCAACGCGGCGTAAGGGGGCGGTTGCGGTGACGGTGCGCGTGGAGATGCCATCCAACCCCGGTTCACGTGGCGCTATCGAAATGAAATTGGCTCGTAGGGTGGGTTAGCCGAAGGCGTAACCCCCCACGACTCGCCGGAGAAAACAAAAGAGGTGGGTTACGCTTCGCTAACCCACCTTACGCGCCAGAATTCTGGAGCCGGCGATCAATAGCGGCTGCCGCTGCCCTTTTGCTGCGTGATCCAGTCCGACAATGTTTTCGGTCTGGATTTCTCGGTCCGGGCCGGTAAGGCCTTCGGATTGTCGCGGGTGCCTTTGGTCGAACGGGTGCGCGGCGCATCCGTTGCGTGGACGCTCCTCAAGGCAGTCGTCGATGCCTCTGCGGCTTCCTTCTCGAGACGCAGCTGCTTCAATCGCGCCATCTTGAGGCGCTCTGCCTCGACTTCGGGGCGTTCGGCGAGCTGCGGCTTGTGCTGAGCAACCTCGGCCGGGACCAGGACACCGAGAATAGTCGTCTCGCCGAGCGCCTTGCAGGCTTCGAGCCGATGCAGTCCCTCGACCAGAACGAGGCGGTCTCCGTCGAGCCGAAGGGAAATCGGGGTCTGTTGTCCAATGTCCAGCATACTTTCCGCGATCTCCCCGACGATCTCGGGCTTGATCGCTTTCTTCTGCTTCGTGGGAACGAAGATCTTCTCGATCGGGAAGCTTTCCGATTTGGGCATAACTCGACTCCGCTTCTACCGGGCCCGTCGGAACCCATGCCGGTGTGTCGGGAGTTTAGGAGGGAAGGGCTCTACCGCAAAGGCGATTCGGAGATAATGCTGGATTGTGGGAACGGCGTGCGTGATCGGAGCGCAGTCACCAAGGCTCGGAATTTAGATTGATGGGTTTCGCAGGCTCAACACATACTGCGGGTTAGAATCTGAAAGCCGTGTCAGCTTTAACGACCTGAACCCGCAGCCGTTGGGGCAGATAGTGCCGCTTGCGAAGCTGATCGCCTTCTTTGCGACAGCGTAAGTGTCGCTTCGCCCGTCAGATGTCAAAAGAAGCTCAAAATAAAGAAGCAGAAGTCCACGTATGGACTTCTGCCCCTATCTTTACATCAGGGCTTTGATGATCGCTGCGACTCCGAAGAGGCACAGCGCAACATTCACCCTGACTTCGATGATGATCTGAGGTTTTCGCATTGGAAGCCCTCGGATCACGCCGGCGCAATCCGTTAGGGTTGCGTCTCACGTCCCATCGAACGAATAAGCCGTCGTTCACGGGTTCATCGGCCCACCTCTGACGTTCTAGAATCGTCATCGGTAGCCCCGAGCCGCCCCGAGGGGCGCCGCTATATCTCTGGAAGCTCGAATCTACCAGACTTTAGCGGCGGGTCGGGTCTCGGGATGCGACTTATCCATTCGAATGGCTGCTTTGCGAAGGCAATTTCGTTTGGGGCCGCAGTTCTGTGCGCCTATCCCTTTACGTCGTGTCGAAAACTTACGAACACCCCGTCGTGCTGCCGCAAGTATCGCACTTCATACACGTGCCATTCCGCACCAGCGTGAAGTTGCCGCACTCGCCGCACATCTCGCCTTCGTAACCTTTTGCCTTCGCTTCCGCGCGGCGTTCGGCCTTGGAGGGCACCATGGTCTGCGCGGTGCCGGACTTGCTCCACTGCAGGGCCTCCAGCTTCTCGGTGGGCGAGAGGTCGTGCTGGACTTCCTGCTTCAGCGCGACCGCGCCTTCCAGGACGTCGCCGGCGCGGCCTGACGCACCGTGCGAGGCGAGCGAGGTGACCTTGCTGCCGCCTGATGGTGCGCTGTCGTTGCCTTGCGCGACCGCGGTCGAGCCGCCGCGCATGACAACCAGGTTGTCGGTGCGGGAGCGGGTGAGGCCGCGCGACACCAGCTTGGAGGCGCGCTGGCCGTGATCGTCAGGCTCCTTGCCTTCCTCGACGCCCTTGCCGAGCACGTCGAACCCGGTCTCGCTGGGATCGACATGGGCGAGGTCGAAGCGGCTGAGATAGCTCACCGCCAGCTCGCGGAAGACGTAGTCGAGGATCGAGGTCGCGTACTTGATGCTGTCGTTGCCTTGCACGGGACCCGCCGGCTCGAAGCGGGTGAAGGTGAAGGCGTCGACATATTCGTCGAGCGGCACGCCGTACTGGAGGCCCAGCGAGACCGCGATGGCGAAGTTGTTGATGAAGGAGCGAAGTGCGGCGCCTTCCTTGTGCATGTCGATGAAGATCTCGCCGATGCGGCCGTCGTCATACTCGCCGGTGCGCAGGTACACCTTGTGGCCGCCGACGACCGCCTTCTGGGTGTAGCCCTTGCGGCGATCCGGCATCTTCTCGCGCTCGCGCATCACGATGATGCGCTCGACCAGCTTCTCGACGATCTTTTCCGAGACCTGGGCGGTGCGTGCCGCCATCGGCTTGTCGTAGAGATGCTCGATCGCATCGTCCTCGTCCTCATCGTCGCTGATGAGCTGCGAGTTGAGCGGCTGGGACAGCTTGGAGCCGTCGCGGTAGAGCGCGTTGGCCTTCAGTGCCAGCTTCCACGACAGCATGTAGGCGGACTTGCAGTCCTCTACCGTCGCGTCGTTCGGCATGTTGATGGTCTTGGAGATCGCACCCGAGATGAAGGGCTGCGCCGCCGACATCATGCGGATGTGGCTCTCGACCGACAGATAGCGCTTGCCGACCTTGCCGCAAGGGTTGGCGCAGTCGAACACCGGGTAGTGCTCGGCCTTGAGGTGCGGGGCACCTTCCACCGTCATCGCGCCGCAGATGTGGACGTTGGCCGCCTCGATCTCGCGCTTGGTGAAGCCGACGGCCTGGAGCAGGTCGAAGCCGGGGGCCGCGATCGCCTCGGCGCCGATGCCGAGCTGGTCGCGGATGAAGTCTTCGCCGAAGGTCCATTTGTTGAAGGCGAACTTGATGTCGAACGCGGTCGGCAGCGCCTTCTCGACTTTGGCGATGGCTTCATCGGTGAAGCCCTTGGCCTTCAGCGTCGAGGCGTTGATGCCGGGCGCGTTGGAGAGCGAGCCATGGCCGACGGCGTAGGCCTCGATCTCCGCGATCTCGCTCTCGCGATAGCCGAGCGCGCGCAGCGCTGCGGGGACCGCGCGGTTGATGATCTTGAAGTAGCCGCCGCCGGCGAGCTTCTTGAATTTCACCAGCGCGAAATCAGGCTCGATGCCGGTGGTGTCGCAATCCATGACCAGGCCGATCGTGCCGGTCGGCGCGATCACCGTGGTCTGGGCGTTGCGATAGCCGTGCTTCTCGCCGAGCTCGAGCGCCGCATCCCAGGCCGCTTGCGCATGGGTGACGAGGTCGGTCTGCGGGCAGGACACCAGGTCCATCGGCACCGGATTGACGCTCAGCGCCTCGTAGCCGTTGGACTGGCCATGGGCAGCGCGGCGGTGGTTGCGGATCACGCGCAGCATGTGCGCGGCGTTCTTCTTGTAGCCGGGGAAGGTGCCGAGCTCGGACGCCATCTCGGCCGAGGTCTTGTAGGTGATGCCGGTCATGATCGCGGTCAGCGCGCCGGCGATGGCGCGGCCTTCCTTGGAGTCATAAGACAGACCCATGGTCATCAGCAGGCCGCCGATATTGGCGTAGCCGAGGCCGAGCGTTCGGAACTCATAGGAGAGCTCGGCGATCGACTTCGACGGGAACTGCGCCATCATCACCGAGATTTCGAGCACGATGGTCCAGAGCCGGCAGAGGTGCTCGTAGCCCTCGACGTCGAAGCGCTTGGAGGGGATGTCGTAGAACGTCAGCAGATTCGCGGAGGCGAGATTGCACGCCGTGTCGTCCAGGAACATGTATTCCGAGCACGGATTGGAGGCGCGGATGTCGCCGGACGCCTTGCAGGTGTGCCAGTCGTTCATGGTGGTGTTGAAGTGCAGGCCCGGGTCGGCCGACGCCCAGGCGGCGTAGCCGATTTTTTCCCAGAGGTCGCGCGCCTTCAGGGTCTTGGTGATCTTCTTGGTGGTGCGTCCGACGAGATTCCAGTCGCCGTCGGTCTCGACCGCGCGCAGGAAGTCGTCCTTGAGCGAGACCGAGTTGTTGGAGTTCTGGCCCGAAACCGTGAGATAGGCTTCCGAATCCCAATCGGTGTCGTAGACGTCGAACTGGATGTCCTTGTAGCCTTGCTTGGCGAACTGGATGACACGCTTGATGTAATTGTCGGGCACGAGCGAGCGACGGGCCAGCTTGATCTCGCGGCGGAGCGCCGGGTTCTTCTCGGGATCGAAGCAATCGTCGCCCGAGCCTTCGCAATTGACACAGGCCTTGAGCACGGCCTTGAGGTGCTTCTGGTTGATCTTGGATCCGGTGACGAGAGCCGCGACCTTCTGCTCCTCCTTCACCTTCCAGTCGATATAGGTCTCGATGTCGGGGTGATCGACGTCGACGACGACCATCTTGGCCGCGCGGCGCGTGGTGCCGCCCGACTTGATCGCGCCCGCGGCGCGGTCGCCGATCTTGAGGAAACTCATCAGGCCGGACGAGCGGCCGCCGCCGGAGAGGCGTTCGCCTTCGCCGCGCAGCCGCGAGAAGTTGGAGCCGGTGCCGGAGCCATATTTGAACAGGCGGGCTTCGCGGACCCAGAGGTCCATGATGCCGCCCTCGTTGACGAGGTCGTCACCGACGCCCTGGATGAAGCAGGCGTGCGGCTGCGGATGCTCGTAGGAGGATTTCGAGCGGGTCAGCTTGCCGGTGAAGGGGTCGACGTAATAATGGCCCTGGCCGGGGCCGTCGATGCCATAGGCCCAATGAAGCCCGGTGTTGAACCATTGCGGCGAGTTCGGCGCGACCATCTGCATGGTCAGCATGTAGCGGAGCTCGTCGTAGAAGGTCTGGGCGTCTTCGTCGGAGGAGAAGTAATTGCCCTTCCAGCCCCAATAGGTCCAGCAGCCGGCGAGACGGTCGAACACCTGCTTGGCCGAGAGCTCGCTGACATAGCGCTCTTTCTCGGGCAGGAGGGCGAGCGCCTCAGTGTCGGGCACGGAGCGCCACAGGAAGGAGGGAACGGACTCTTCCTCGACCTTCTTCAGACGCGCGGCAACGCCGGCCTTGCGGAAGTACTTCTGGGCCAGGACGTCGGAGGCGACCTGCGACCACGCGGTCGGCACCTCGACGTTCTCGAGCTTGAACACGACAGAGCCGTCGGGATTCCTGATCTCCGACGTGGTCAGCCGGAAATCGATGCCGGCGTAAGGTGACTGTCCCGAAGTGGTGTGGCGCCGCTCAATCCGCATGGTCTTGCCCCGTCCTATCTTTGACCGAACCGCCTCCGTTCAGGCGTGCCGGGTCATCATTTCATTTCGCGGTGCTCGAGGCCGCCTGGCCCTTGGCATCGCAGTTCAGCCGGTAGACCCGGCCCGTTTTCTCCCGACGCGATTGCTCGATGCGCGCACCGATCATCCGCCGGCACGTCCAGACCCATCCGCCCCAAAGGGATGAGCCCGACATGCGTTCAACGCCCCACACATCAAGTCTTCAACCACTGCACGTCTTCAACCATTGCCATCCGGGCCTGTTTCCAGCCCGTTCAGGCGCCCGAAAAGTCCGCTCTCGCCGGGCAGACAAGCCCGTATCCCGCTGCCCTTGTCTGGCTTGGCGGAGTGCTGTTTTGCAGACCCTTTGGGGGAGTGCCGGCGGGACGCAAACACACTCGCGCCGAACGGATCGAAAACTAGGACTCTCCGTTACGCCCGTCAAGAACTAGTGCGAGTTCCTGAATCAAATACTAAATATGGTGGATTGCGGGGGATAACAGGGGGCAAGCCCACGCCTGTTGTTGAGCCAAGTATCAGTGAGTCCTCAGGGATTCCCAACCGAAAAAATTTGCATCTTGTGGTGCCACGGAGGCTTCACCCCGCTGTTCACAGGGCAGGTATATTTTTGAATGGCGGGCTTGCCTCCGGGGGACTCACGTAGGGCTACGGAAGGTGAGGGCAGGCATGCCCGCCGGGGTGGTGGTGGGAGGGGCGAATCCGCGCCAAGCTCCGTCAAATTTTGCCGGACTACCCACATGCTTGATTCGACTCGGCCGGTGCTGCGACCGCGCATCGCCCCGGCCGGCCTGATGTTCCTCGCCATCACCTCGGTGGGCTGGGGCTTCAACTGGCCGGTGACGAAATTCCTGCTCTCCGAGCTGCCGCCGCTGACCTTGCGCGGGGTCACCGGCGTGCTTGGCGCGGTGCTGCTGGCGGCGCTGGCGCTGATCCGCGCTGACAGCCTCAGGGTCCCGCGCGAGATCTGGCCGCGGCTCGTGACCGCCGCGGCCCTCAATGTCACCGGCTGGATGGTGCTGATGGGTCTGGCGCTGCTGTGGCTGCCGGCGAGCGAAGCGGCGCTGATCGCCTACACCATGCCGGTCTGGGCCTCGCTGATCGCCTGGCCGGTGCTCGGCGAGCGGCCGACCTTGTTGCGCACCATCGCGCTGGTGATGGCCTTTGCTGGCCTCGCCTCGATCATGGGCGGCAACGGCTTTGCCGCCACCGCGGACAAGCTGCCGGGCATCATCATGGCGCTGTGTGGCGCGATCGGCTTCGCCGCGGGCACCGTGTTTTCGAAGAGGTACCCGATCCGTCTGCCGCCGATCACCGCCGCGGCCTGGCAGATCGGGATCGGCTGCCTGCCGATCACGATCATCGGCCTTGCCGTCGAGACCACGCATCTGGAACTGGTGACGCCGGTCGGCTGGTGGCTCCTGGTCTATTCGACCGTGGTGCAGTTCTGCATCGCCTATGTCAGCTGGTTCGCGGCCCTGGCGCGCCTGCCGGCCTCCGTCGCCGCGATCGGCACCATGGCGGTGCCTGTCATCGGCGTGGTGGCGTCAGCGATTGCGCTCGGCGAGCCGCTGGGGGCAGGGCAGATCGCGGCACTGATCTTCACGCTGGCGGCGGTGGTGCTGGCGACGCGGTAGGGCGTGTACTCAGGAAGCGACTGGCCGGCGGATGTCCGGCTTACCGCCAACATCCGCCGGCGAGCGGAAGGTCTCCGAGGTCGCCGATGGGCCGATCGGCGACATGCTGAGCACACAAAAAAGCCCCGGAGGATGCCGGGGCTTTCGCAGTGCTCTTAAGGATCAGTACCTGGCGACGACCGGACCGCCGAAGTTGAACTTGTAGTTTACGCCGACCGTCGCGGTAGATACCTCCAGCCGAGTCGAGATGACTTCGGAGGGAAGTCCCGCCACGAAGCCACTGCCGGTAACGGCCGAGATGTGCTGAACGTCTCGACGGCCGAAGTCCATATAATTGTACTCGGCAAAAGCCGACCAGCCCGGAGCGAACATCCACTCGAGACCGCCACCCACTGTCCAACCAGAACGGTTCACACCCAGAGCCGTTTCGGAAAGAGCTCCGCTGGGCTGCACGACGATATTGTCCTGCTGGGTCCAAGCGCCACCGCCCTTGATATAGCCAAGCAGCTGCGGAACGAATAAATAGCCGACGCGGCCCGTGACAGTCCAAACGTCTTTGGTCTCGTTAACGGAGGTAAAGGTCGGGAACGCTGGCAAAGCGTGCGAGCTGCCGATGCGAGCATAATCGTACATGCCTTGGATACCGACCACCCAATTTCCAGCAAATTGGTAATCGCATCCGATCTGACCGCCGCCAATGACCTGGCTGTTATCGCTAGAACCATAGTCCGCCGGAAACAGTACACCGAGTCGCGACACTCGGGTTTGATCAGTCCGGGCCCAACCACCGCCGACGTTGCCGCCAACATAGCAACCCGTCCAGTTATAGACCGTGACAGGTGCGGGGGGTGGAGCCTTCGCATAACGAGGAGCCATATCTGCGGCGATAGCTGATCCGGTGAATGCTGCTATAGCGGCGATAGAGATCACGATCTTTTTCATGTCCACTCTCCCATGGCGCATCCGAAATCGTGGCCCGAAAGTAGCGCTATTCTGGCAAATTACTGTCCCCGGAAAGCCACACTCGCCTGTTGTCGCGGCGATTGGTAGGCATCGAAACACTGCGGAATGTGCGAAGAGTGACAAGTCGGCTATGGGGCCAATTGCAGAAGTCTATGTTGTTGACGGGCTACCGCCGGGGCAGGAAGGAACGACGACCTTGGTGTACGCACAAAAGCCGAGGTGTCAGATGTCATTGCGTGGAGTGATCCGCAAAATCGAACCGGACTGCACTGGGCAGCGTGGCTGACGTTCAGCTGCAGCTCAGTCGGGTTTTTCCTGGGGTTCGTCTACCTGGCCGAGGAACCGGTGCGATCGAGACGCGAAAACACATGCCTCTTCGGCTGCGGCTATGGCTTATGTTGTTCGGAGTAAACGCACGCTACCCCTGTTGCAACGGCTCCTGAGAGCAGGCCTGTCCTATTTCGACGTCGTAGACCTGATAGCGGGCGTCGCCTCGAAGGCCAGAATTGTCGGTCTCGATCTGGTCGAATTGGTGCCGGAGTGTGATGTGCAGACTATTGGGGCGATCTGCGCAGCGCGGATCATCTGCAACGCCATTGGATGTGCCGCCAAGCAGAAACTCTAACCGGCCACCCCGCCACCGAGCGCCTTCCTGATCATCTCGGCGAGCTGGTTGCGGCGGTACGGTTTTGTCAACAGCATCACGCCGTCGTCGAGCTTGCCGTGGTGGACGATGGCGTTGTCGGTATAGCCGGAGGTGTAGAGCACCTTAACGCCGGGGCGGATCGTCGCCACCTTGTCGGCGAGCTCGCGCCCGCTCATGCCGCCGGGGATGACGACGTCGGTGAACAGCAGATCGAACGGCTGGCCGGCCTGGATCAACTCGAGCGCAGCCTTGCCGTCGGGCGCGGCGACGGTCTGGTAGCCGAGGCTCTGGAGCTGCACGGTGACGAAGTTGCGCACCAGCGGATCATCCTCGACCACGAAAATGGTCTCGGCGCCGCCTTCCGCCTGCGGCGTCGTGGTGGGGGCCACTTCGGCCATGCCTTCGCCCGGCGGCAGATAGAGCTTGATCGTGGTGCCGTGGCCTTCCTCGCTGTAGATCTTGATGTGGCCGCCGGACTGCTTGACGAAGCCGTAGACCATGGAAAGGCCGAGGCCGCTTCCCTTGCCGACCTCCTTGGTGGTGAAGAACGGCTCGAACGCCTGCTGCTGCACCTCCGTCGGCATGCCGGTGCCGGTGTCGCTGACGGCGAGCATCACGTAAGGACCGGGCCGTACGTCGGGATTGTTTTGCGCATAGGCCTGGTCGAGCACGACGCGGTGTGCCTCGAGCAGCAGCTTGCCGCCGTTCGGCATGGCGTCACGCGCGTTGATCGCCATGTTGAGCAGGGCATTGGTGAGGCGGGACGGATCGATGTGCGCGGTCATCTGCCCCTGTTCGAGCACGGTCTCGATCTCGATCTGCTCGCCGAGGGTGGGGCGCAGGAGTTTCGCGATGTCCGCGACCGCGGCGTTGATCTCGACGTTGCGCGGCTGCAGCGGCTGCCTGCGCGCGAAGGCGAGCAGATGCTGGATCAGCTCGGCGCAGCGTTCGGCGGCCTCGTCGATCAGGCGCGCCACGCGCTGGAGCTCGGGCTGCTGCTTCAGACTTGCCACCAGCGTCTCGGTATTGCCGGAGATCACGGTCAGCATGTTGTTGAAGTCGTGCGCGACGCCGCCGGTGAGCTTGCCGATCGCATCCAGCTTCTGCGACTGGTACAATTGCCGCTCGGTCTCGCGCGACATGGTCGCGTCGTGATAGACCAGCACCGCGCCGGAGACGTTGCCTTGCCCGTCCAGCATCGGCCGGCCGCTGATCATGAGATGACGGGGAGCATTGCCGCTGTGCGGGCGGACGATCATCTCCATATTCTCGAACGGCTCGCCGCGCAGCACGCGTGCCGACGGCAGTTCGTCCGGCTTGAGCGGGGTGACGCCGTCGCCGTGAAGCACGGTTGACAGCGCCCGCAGATTGCGCAGGTTCATGCCGGTCCGGTGCAGCAGCATGCGCTCGGCGGCGGGATTGGATAGAAGGACGTTACCCTCGGCGTCGATGACCAGCACCGCTTCCGCCATGCTGTGGAACGTGCTCTGGAGCACGTTGACCGACAGGCGGAGCTCGTCATGCGCGGTGACCAGATGCTCGGTGCGCTCGGCCACTGCGGTCTCGAGCTGCTGGTTGGCGGCCGTGGTCTCCAATAGCGTGCTCTTGAGTGCGCCCTCGGTGCGCCGGCTCTCGCGCATCATCATCACGACCAGCAGCAGGATCACCAGCGCGCCGGCGACGTCGATGCCGAGCAGCACGATGCCGGTGCGGCGCGAATCCTGGGAGCGCGCCGCGAGCAATCGTTCTTCTTCTGCGCTCAGATGATCGAAATTGCCCATCACCGTGTCCATGAGGCCACGGCCCTCGCCCTTGCCCTGGAGCGCGGCAATGCCGGCCTGGTCGTTTCCGGCGCGCAGGCGCATCACTTCGGCGGCGATCTCGATCCGGCGCAGCGCCAGCGGCTCGGTGCCCTCGAGCAGCGCGACATGTTCCGGAGTGTCGCGCACGCTGCGCTTGAGGTCGGCGAGTGCCGGTGCGATCCGGGCGTGCACCGCCTGGAATTCCTCGCTGAAGCTCGGGTTGCGATAGATCTCGTAGCCGCGTGCGGCGCTCTCGGCACTGCGCATCAGCACGCGCAGGTCGGAGATCTTCTTCAGCACCTGGACGGTGTGATTGACCCAGGCCGCGTCGGACCGCGACTTGACGTCGAGGCCGATCGAGGCTGCGGTGATGATCAGGAGGATGGCAAGTCCAGCACCGAGAATGACACGCTGCGTTGGGATCAAGGGGCTTCTTTCTTGTCCTTCGGCTGCGAGCCATCGCCCGGCGCGGCGATGCATTCCCGGATCGTGGTCAGCAGCGCGTCCGGCGTGAACGGCTTGCGCAGGCAGCGGGTCGCGCCAAGCTCCAGCGCCATCCGGAGGAAGTCGGGAGAGGGCGAGGCGGATGAGGCGAAGGCGTAGCCGGACATCGCGATCAGCGGAACCGCCGGCGCGCGCTCGTGAAAGATGCGAATGGACTCGAAGCCGCGCATATGCGGCATGAAGATGTCGACCAGCATCACGTCGAAACTCTGGGTTTCGAGCGCAGCCAAACCCGTTTCTCCGCCATCAGTCAACGTGACGTCGAAGCCCTGACGTTGGAGGAGGACCTCGATGGTCGCACCGACCATCGGATCGTCATCGACCACGAGAATACGCGGCATGACACTTCCCAGTCATCGAAGTCCCCATAGCCAAGTTGATACAGGTGAATCGCGCGTCGGGTCAATTTGGGATTGGATAAGGGTAGGTATGCACGGTGCGGTGAATAAAGGTCCGTTCGCATCGGTTGTACGCCGCGATCGCCGATGGCGAACACGAGGCGAGCGAAACAGGTGAGGCGCCTGTATGCGAAAAAGGCGCCGCATCGCTGCGACGCCTTCTTCTTCACGTGTTGCAGGTCGGCTTACGGGCAGGGATGACGCTGGCCGTCATAGCCGAGATAAGTGCCGGACGCCGGATCGTAGGACTTGTAGCGCTGCGCGCAATAGCCCGCGGAGTCGCCGCCGCTATCTGGGACCACGGCTACTGACGGCTCATCATAATAGCTGTCGTCGCCATAGTAGTAGGGGTCGTTGTAATAGCCGCCGCCGTAATAGGCGTACGAGCCGAGGCCGCCGATCGCAGCGCCTGCCGCGACACCGGGCCAGAAGCCGCCGCCGCGATGGCGCCAGCCGCCGCCGTGCCAATGACCGCCGCCGCCATTCCAGTGCTGACCCCCGGCTGCTGCGAAGCTGCGCCCGCCGCCGCCGTTGAAGGCAGCTCCGCCGCTGGGACGCATGGCTGTACCTGCTGCGAAATTGCCACCGCCGCCACCGATCCTCGCGCCGCCGAAGTTGCCGCCGCCCATGCGGGCGCCGCCACCGCCAAAGTGAGCGCCACCGCCGCCGAAGTGGGCACCGCCACCCCCGCCGAAATGGCCACCGCCGCCACCGCCATGTCCGCCGCGACCTTGCGCGAAGCTTGGCGTCGCCAACGGGAGAACCAGCGCCACGGCCGCAGCCGCGCTCAAGACTTTCAGACTTCTCATGATCAAAACTCCTTTTCCCGGAAGCAAACCCGATGAAAGGGCTGTAGTTCCTGGGATCACGGCGGTTTGCGTGCGAGGACAAGCTTTCATGGCGACGCTGTATCCGGCATGAACGGATCGCGTCCGATTTGCGGCAGAGTCGGTGTGCCCGGCGACGCATCTGCAGCAGGGCACCGCCGCCCCCGCCGAACTGGACATTTCGCCGTCCGGATGGCATCAGGATCCGACGAAGCAGGGCCCTTGCCGCATGAAACAATTCTTCCTCAAGTTCTTCACCTGGTGGAATGGCCAGACGTTTGGCACCCAACTCTGGACCAGGCGCTATGGCGAGCTGGTCGGCCAGGACGAGCAGGGCAACCTCTATTATCGCACCCGCGGCGGGGCGATCGATCCGGCCCTCGGCTTCGAGCGGCGCTGGGTGGTCTATAACGGCTACGCCGAGGCCAGCCGTATCCCGCCGTCCTGGCACGGCTGGATGCATCACACCGTCGACGTGCCGCCGACGCAGGACAACTACCAGCCGCGCGAGTGGGAAAAGCCGCACCAGCCCAATCTCACCGGCACGGCCAACGCCTACCGTCCCTCGGGCTCGACGCTCGCCAGCGGCAAGCGGCCCAAGGCGACCGGCGACTATCAGCCCTGGACGCCCAGCTAGGCTTCCGATTCCCGTCTCAACCCTTGTCGTTGGAGTGGATGCACCCGCATCCGCCTCGCTCTGCTGTGGACAGCGGGAACAGCGGGGATGAGTCCTGCGCGGGCATTGCAGCCACGCGGGCGATGCGGCTCAATGGTCGCATCTTACGGAGATGGGAGACCATCGCGTTCGGTTCGGGCAACAGTTCGCGACTGTCCCGAAATGCAGCGGCCGCCGACCAGGACTCGATCGGGAAATAGGCCCCCGGTCTGGAAGCTCCGAAATCGCCCGATGAAATGTGCAGCCGCCGTAAGACAGGAAAGGCCGCTCGGGAAACCGGGCGGCCTTTTTCTTTCATGGAGGCACAACTGGATGTCGCGTCCGTGCGCAGCACCGCTACGCGCTGCAGCGCGCCCGGGACACGAGAGCGGAGACTAGGTCATCCTTTCAGCCGCGCGCTTCACCGCCTCTAGCCGCCGCGCCTGTCCCTGCGCGCCACGCTCTTTCAGCAATGTCAGCACCTCGGCGGGTGCGGTGTCGGGCGAGCCTGCATTGAACGGCGGGGCGGGATTGTATTCGAGCTGAAGCTGGATCGCCTCCGCGGTGGTGCGATCGACCATGATCGACACCAGGGTCAGCGCGAAATCGATTCCCGCGGTGACGCCGCCGCCGGTGATGCGGTTGCGGTCGACGCAGACGCGCGTCTTGGTCGGCGTCGCGCCGAACTGAGCGAGCATCTCCATCGCGCTCCAGTGCGTGGCGGCGCGGTAGCCCTTCAGGAGGCCGGCGGCGCCGAGCGCCAGCGATCCCGTGCAGACCGAGGTGACGTATTTGGCGCCCTCGGCCTGCCGGCGCAGGAAACCGAGCACCTCCTCGTCATCGAGCAGATCGTTGGTGCCGCCGCCGCCGGGCACGCAGATCACGTCGAGCTGCGGGCAGTCGGCGAAGGTCGTGGTCGGGGTCAGCGTCAGCACGGAATCGCTCGGCACCGGCTCGATCCGTTTCCAGATCAAATGCAGTTTTGCGCCGGGCACGGAGGAGAACACCTGCAAGGGACCCGTAAAATCGAGCTGGGTGACGCGCGGAAACACCAAGAGACCGATCTGGAGCGGGGACGACATGAGAGCCTCCAATTATGAGCTTGACGGACGCAGCCTCTCATGATGCCCTTCCGTCCAAAATGGCGTATTTCCCTCGCTTTCGGACATGACCATGATCGGCATCCTGATCTTCCCGGATTTCCAGTTGCTCGATGCGGCCGGCCCGATCTCGGTGTTCGAGATCGCGGCGCGCTGCACGGGCAAGACGACACCCGGGATCCGCGTGCTGGCGGTGAACGCGGGGCCCGTGCGCAGCTCGTCCGGCGTGGAGATGATGGCGCGCGACTTCAAGTCGGCGAATGCGATCACGACGCTGGTCGTGGCGGGAGGCGCGGGCGTGACGGACGCCGCGCGCTGCGAGGTCACGCGCGCCTTCGTGCAGCGGCTGGCGCGGCGCGGCGTGCGGGTCGCCAGCGTCTGCTCGGGCGCCTATGTGCTGGCCGAGGCAGGCCTGCTCGACGGCCGCCGCGCCACCACCCATTGGGGACGCACGCGGGATTTCATCGCGCGCTATCCCAAGGTGAAGTTCGAGCCGGACCAGATTTTCACGCGCGACCGCAATGTGTGGACGTCGGCGGGCATCACGGCGGGCATCGACCTTGCGCTCGCGATGGTGACCGAGGACCACGGCGAGCAGATCGCGCAGGACACCGCGCGGCAGCTCGTGCTGTATCATCGCCGCAGCGGCGGCCAGTCGCAGTTCTCGTCACTTCTGGAATTGAAGACGCCGAACGGGCGCTTCGGCGCGCTGCTGTCCTGGGCGCGCGAGAACCTCGACGCCCGCTTGACGGTCGAAGATCTCGCCGACCGCGCTGGCATGAGTGCGCGGCATTTTGCCCGCGCCTTTGCCGCCGAGACCGGCACGACGCCCTCGAAAGCCATCGAGCGCTTGCGCATCGAGGTCGCGCGCGAGCGCGTGCAGTCCTCGCGCGAGGCGATCGAGCTCGTCGCGGAGACAACCGGCTTCGGCGACCCCGAGCGCATGCGGCGCGCTTTCATCCGCGCCTTCGGCCAGCCGCCGCAGGCGCTGCGGCGCGCGGCAAGGGCCGTGTAGGGAGAATTCACCGATTTGGAGAGGCCGCTTGAGCGGGTGAGCACACTTGGATATTTGAGCAGACTTGCATATTGCGCGGCATTTCGCCTTTTGGACCCGGAACCGACCTCCCTCAAGCGAATGCAGCCGTTGCGGACGATCTGTACAACACGTACCGTCGCCGAAACCGATGCAAGGAACCCCAATGACCGATCGAGAAAAGATTCTGATTGCCCTTCGCGAAAAACCTCTGAAGACTTTCGACATCATGAAGCGCGTGAACATCAAGAACCAGGACGACTGCCAATCGCTCCTGTTGAAGATGCGTGACGACGGTGCCGTGAAGTTCGATATTCACAAGGGACATTGGCGCGCTGCGTGACGGCATTCGCTTGGTCACCAGCGGTTGACTTGCGGATTGGTTCAGCCCGATGCGGCCTTGCCGCCGGTCGCCGCGGCGCTCGAGGCCTGTGCGCGCGCCGTCAAGCGCCGCGCGATCGGCATCAGCATGTAGGGCGCAAGGTGAATGGGAAACTGCGTCATCGCGAAATAGAGCCAGGTGGTGGGCGGCAGCGCGCCGGCGGTCGCGGCGAGCATCAGGCCCAGATTGCGCTGTGACACCATCAGCCCGAGCGCCAGCGCGCGCTCATAGCCGATACGGCGGAACAGCAGCGTGGTCACGGCGAGCAGCGTGAAATAGATCGCGAAGGCGAGAGCTGCAAAGCCCAGGGTGGAGACCGGCCGGGCGACGAGATCGCTCGCGACGTCGCCCATGATCGCGGTCGCGAAGACCAGCAGGATGACGATGTTGAAGCCGTCGATCGGCTGCCTGTGGCGCTGGATCGCGGCCGCGCCGAAGACCTGCCGGATCACGGTCGCTGCCAGCAGCGATGCTGCGAGGATGCCGAGCAGCTTCAGCCCCAGCGCAGGCGGCGAGATACTGAGCATGTCGCCGAGGAACAGGCTCGCGAACAGCGATGCCGTGAACGGCACCAGCGCGGTCGCGCTCACCAACGTGACCAGCACCAGCGTGGCATCGAGACCCATCAGCGCGGCCAGCGCCGGCGCGGCCATCATCGGCGAGGCCATGCTCTGCAGCATCAAGGCCAGGGCAAGGTCGGGGGCGCGCGCCGTGAGCCCGGTGACATGGACGATCAGCCCGACGATCACGGGCACGCCGATCATGGTCCAGACGGTGGCGGTCCCGACCAGCGCTGGCCGCCGCAGATGGCCGGTGAGCGCGGCGAGATCGACCCGCATGAAGGAGATGCAGAGCAGAACGAAGATCGCCTCGGTGACGAAGGGGCGCAGCAACATCCCGAGCGGCGGCACCGCGAGCGCGATGAACACGACGGCGGCCACCGCGCGGGTGCCTTGGCCGCCAAGCCATGTCAGCCAGCGCAGGGGGAGGACGAATATGCTTTGAAGGACGGGCGGCATCGGGAACGGCGTTTCAGCCCAATCCTTTCAGCCACGCGCCGATCTCGCTCACGGCGACATTGGCCTCACGCAGCAATTTTCCCATCGTGATGAAGCCGTGGAACTGGCCGGGATAGTGCTTGGTAGCCACGGGCACGCCGGCCTGCTTCAGGCGGTGAGCATATTCGTCGCCTTCGTCGCGCAGGGGATCGGCACCGGCGGTGAGCACATAGGCCGGCGGCAGTCCGGCCAGGTTTGTCGCCCGTGCCGGCGAGGCGCGCCAGTCGTGGATATCGGCGGCGCCGTTGAGATAATGGTCGCGAAACCAGCGGATCACCGAATGCGTCAGCAGCACGCTGGTCTCGGGCTCGCGGTGAGAGCCATGCGTCATGGCGAAATCGGTCGCCGGGTAGATCAGCAACTGGGCCGCGATCGCGGGACCGTTGCCGTCGCGCGCGGCGAGCGCGACGACGGCGGCGAGATTGCCGCCAGCGCTGTCGCCGCCGATCGAAAGCCGGGAGGCGTCGATGCCGAGCTCGCGCGCGTTGGCGGCGACCCATTTGGTCGCGGCGATCGCGTCATCAATGGCGGCGGGAAATTTGTGCTCGGGCGCGAGGCGGTAATCCACCGAGATCACGATCAGCGCGCCGGCGTCGGCGAGCTGGCGGCAGACGACGTCATGGGAATCGAGATCGCCGATCACCCAGCCGCCGCCGTGGAAGAACACCAGCGCTGGCGACAAACCATCATGCCGCCGCGGCTCCTTCGGAACATAGAGACGCGCGGGAATGGCGCCGTGCGGTGCCGGGATCGATAGCGGCGTGACGCGCGCGAGGTCCGGTGGCTCGGGATTGGTCGCAAAGCGTGCCTGCGCGTAATAGGCCCGCGCTTCCGGGGCGGTCAGCGTCTCGTAGGCAGGCCGACCGGCCTCCTGGAAGGCCTTGTAGACGGCGGCGGCATCGGGATCGAGCACAACGGGCATGGGGGAGCGACCTTGCGGGTTTCTGATTGTTCGTTGGACGTCGTTTCCAGGGGCGATGCCCGCCTGACCCCTGAGAGGAGTGCTCGACTATCCCATCCGGGGGCCGATCTGGCCAGACCGGGCCGGGAAGGGCAGGGATGCCGCCCTTCCCCCGCCGTATTCGCCGTGTTAACCGGATGGCCTGCGAGCGGCGGTATCCCCTGTAGAATGTCCAGCAAGCCCGATTCGCTGTTGAAGCCGCGCGAGATGTTTCGAACATTTACTCTGACAGGTCTTGCGGCGCTTCTGGCCGCCACCGCACTGACGGCTGCGACGCCGGCGCAGGCGCAGATCGGTACGATCTTCTCCGATCCGCCGCCGCTGCGGCCGCCCGGCAACATTCCGCGTGGCCAGCCCCAGCCGCAGCAGCAGATACCCGACGACGACGAAGAGGTGCCGGAGCTGCCCGCGCAGGGCCGTGTGCTGCCGTCGCGTCCGATGGCGCCACCGCCGGGTCGGCAGGGCAATGTGATGCCGGGGCCGGTCGAGACCCAGCCTCTGGCGCCGCCGCCAGGGTCTAGCGCAGCTCCGCCAAACCAGCCGCCGTCCGTCGCGGTCGCTCCACCCAATCCGCAAGGCGCGCCGGGTCAGCGCCAGCCGCAGCAGAAGGGCGCGCCCGGAGGCGCAGTCCCGCAGACGCCGGCGAGCCTTCAGCCGGGCGACGAGGTCGTTACCGAGCCGCCGGCCCAGAAGATCGTGAACAAGAAGGCGACCTTCTCCGGTCTCGACAAGATCACCGGGCGCATCATCAATTTCGACGAGGAGATCGGCGAGACCGTGCAGTTCGGTGCGCTGCGCGTCAAAACCGACGCCTGCTACACGCGGCCGGCGACCGAGGCCGCCAACACCGACGCCTTCGTCGAGGTCGACGAGATCACCTTGCAAGGTGAGGTGAAGCGCATCTTCTCGGGCTGGATGTACGCGGCAAGTCCAGGCCTGCACGGCGTCGAGCACCCGATCTACGATATCTGGCTCACCGACTGCAAAGAGCCGCAGCAGACGATTGCGACCGCGGCACCGGATCCCGGCACCAAGCCGCCACCGCCGCCGCCCGCGCAGAAGAAAGCCGCGCCCAAGCAGGTGCAGCAGCGTCCGCCGCAGCCGCTGCCGCCGATCCAGCAGCAGCAGCCGGCACCGCCGCCACCACCTCCGCCGCCCGAGCAGCGCCCGGGTCTGTTCGGTATCCCCGGGTTCGGCCGCTAGGCCAAATCCCCGGGGGTTGGCTAATATCCCTTATTATTGCCCCGCGGCGATGATCTCGAGCGCGCGTGCGCCCGGGATTGCTTCGCCGGCGGAGAGCCTCAGGAAATCGCCGGGCTCGCCCGCGAGCGCCTTGTCGAGCAGCGCGGTGTAGCGCCGCCGCGAAATCTCGGCCGCGCCAAAACTCTTCAGGTGCTCGGTGACGTACTGGGCGTCGAGCAGCTCGAAGCCGCCATGGATGAGCCGCGCGACCAGATGCACCAGCGCGACCTTGGAGGCATCGCGCGCGGTGTGGAACATGCTCTCGCCGAAAAAGGCCCGGCCCAGGCTGACGCCGTAAAGCCCGCCGACAAGGTCCTCGCCCTGCCAGGCCTCGACGCTGTGGCAATGGCCGAGCTCGTACAGCCCGCCATAGAGGTCGCGGATGCGCTTGTTGATCCAGGTGTCCTCGCGCCCGGCCTGCGGCGCGGCGCAGCCGGCGATCGTGGCCTTGAAGGCGGTGTTGACGGTCACACGGAATGAATCCGAACGTACGGTGCGCGCGAGCCGCGAAGCCACGCGAAATCCGTCGAGCGGGATGACCCCGCGCAACTCCGGCTCGACCCAGAACAGGGTCGGATCATCGGCGCTTTCGGCCATCGGAAAGATGCCGCAGGCATAGGCGCGCAGCAGAACGGCCGGCGTGATTTCAGACGGGGCAGAGTCGCGCGAAGTCATGGCTCGCCATAATAGCAGGATCGCAATGCGGTTGCGATGGGCGGTGCAGATCAGTTCGCTGCGGCAGCAGCCGGCTTGCCGGCGGCAACTGGGACACGGCGGAACATCAACATGACGCGGGTTCCGGAATGGGTGGGATCGCGCTCGACCGAAGCATCGAGCTTCGTGGCCATGGCTGCGACGATGCGCTGGCCCATACCGGTGGAGCGCGGATCGGCCTTGACGTTGTCGCCGACACCATCGTCGCTGATCGACAGCAGGAGATCGTCGCCCTGCGAGGTCAGCTCGACATGGATCGGGCCGGCGCCGTCAGGGTAGGCGTATTTCACCGCATTCATCACCAGCTCGTTGACGATGATGCCGACGGCGACCGCACGGTCCGGATCGATCTCGATCGGTTCGGCCTTCAGCGTCAGGCGCGACATCCGGTTGCCCTCGGCCGAGCGGCGCAAATCCTCGAGCAGCGAGTCCAGATACTGGTTCAGGACCACGCTCTTCAGGTCCTGCGAGGTGTAGAGGCGGCGGTGCACCTGCGCGACCGCGGCGACGCGGCCCATCGCATTGGTCAACGCAGCCTTGACCTCGTCCTGCGCAGCGGAGCTGGCCTGCAGATGCAGCAGGGAGGCGATGATCTGGAGCGAGTTGCCGACGCGGTGGTTGACCTCGCGCAGCAGCATTTCGCGTTCGGCGGCAAGGGCCGCGTAGCGGTCGCGTGAGGCATGGATCTCGGCTTCGGCTTCCTCGCGCGCCTTCTGCATTTCGGCCTGGCGCAGCGCGCCCTCGGCCGCGACGTGAAGCAGGGGGATGAAATCGCCCTTGACGTCCTTGACGAGATAATCGGCCGCGCCCGCCTTCAGCGCCGTCACCGCAATGCTGGAATCCTGCGAAGCGGTGACGAAGACCACCGGCGGCGCGCCCGGGATCGCCATGATCTGCTCCAGCGTCTCCAATCCGTCGAGGCCGGGCATGTACTGGTCGAGCGCCACGACGTCGATGCCGCGGTCAATGCTGTCCTGCGCGCCCGCGCGGCGGATGAGCTCGAGGCCTTCCTCGCCGCTTGCGGCGTGAACGACCTTGTAGCCGCGCCGTGTCAGGCCGCGATCGACCAGACGCGCAAGCGCCCCGTCGTCGTCGATGTAGAGCAGTGTGGGCATGCGTTGGTTCATGGGGCGGCGGGCGGGACCTGGATGACCGAGAAGAACAAGCCGAGCTGCCGGATGGCATTGGCGAAATTCTCGTAGTTCACGGGCTTGGTGATGTAGACATTGCAGCCGAGCTCGTAGCAGCGCTTGATTTCCTGGGAATCGTCGGTGGTGGTCAGCACCACGACGGGCGAGGCCTTCAGATATTTGTTCTCCTTGATCTGCTTGAGAATGTCGATCCCGGTCATGTCGGGAAGGTTGAGATCGAGCAGGATCAGGAGCGCATTACCTTTCTGCACGAGCCCGCTGCCGTCGGGCCCGAACAGGTATTTCATCGCGTCCGTGCCGTTGGCAAAGGAGATGATCTCGTTGTTGACGCCGGATCTTCGGATGTTCCGCTCGATCAGCCGCGCGTGCCCTTCGTCGTCCTCGATCATGATGATGCTGACGGGTTGAGTCATTGATCCGCGTTCCGGTTGCTGGTGTTCCAGGTGATGGGCAGCGTGATGGTGAAGGTACTGCCCGTATTTAGTTCCGATGATACCGACATGGTGCCGCCGAGGCGACGCACAAGTGCACGCACATGCGCAAGACCGATGCCCTGACCGGGCTTGTCCTGGGTTCCGGCGCGGCGAAACAGGTCGAAGATCCGCTGGTGGTCCTTGGGGTCGATGCCGCGGCCGTTATCGCTGATCTCGAAGATAGCGTAGCCGAGCTTGGTGCGCCCGCGGATTCTGATCTCGCCGGGGACGCCGGGCTTGAGATATTTGATGGCGTTGTCGATCAGATTGGAGAAGATCTGCTCCAGCGCCAGGCGGTCGCTGACGAGATTGGGCAGGGGGGCGACTTGGATCTCCGCCTGCGCCTCGGCGGCCTGATGCGCCAGCGTCGATACGATCGCTTCGATCAGCTCGGCGGTGTCGATCTTTTCCGGCTGGAACTCGCGCCGGCCCTCGCGGGTGAGATTGAGGATCGCCGAGATCAGGCGGTCCATTTTGGCGATCGACGACTTGATGAAGCCCAGCGCTTCGGAAAAATCCGCTGAGAGCTGCTTGTCGGGACCTTCGAGCGCGATCTCGCCGTCCGGCAGCGGCGGCCCGTCGGCCGGGACGTGGGTAAGGCCGCCGATACGGCGGAAAATGTCGCCGCCGAGCTCTTCGAGTTCGCTGGTGAAGCCCATGATGTTGACGAGTGGCGAGCGCAGATCGTGGCTGACGATATAGGCAAAGCGCTGGATCTCGTTGTTGGCTTCGCGCAGATCGGCCGTGCGTTCGTCGACCACGGCTTCCAAGTTGACGTTGGCATCGCGCAGGCGCGCCTCGGCATCGTCACGGGCGCCGGCCGAGCGCCGCACCAGCCAGATCGATATCAGCGCCAGCAGCACGACGAGGCCGGAGCCGATGCCGGTCATCGACGCGGCGAGGGTCTGGCTGCGATCCGAATTGACCGTTCGGAGCCGGAACAGCCGCTCCTCCTCCTGAATCATCCCTGTCGCGACATTGGCGATCACGGCTGTTGCGTCCGTGGAGGCGATCTCGCGGACCAGCGCTGCGGCCTTCTCCGGCTCACCCCGCCGGATGAAATCCATCTCCTGCGCGAACTGCCCGAGCCGGGTCTCGATCGCCGCGCTCAGCTTCTCGATGCTTTGGCGTTGCGCCGGGTTGTCGCCGATCAGGCGCGTGAGCTTGTCGAGAGCGGGGATGACGGCCGCCACGGCCTTGTCATGCTCGACCTTGAAATCCGCCCCTTGTGTCAGAAGGTAGCCGCGGGCGGCGCTCTCGGCCCGCCGGATTTCCAGCAGGAGGGCGTTGATCTGGTTCTCCGCCTCGATGGTGTGAACCACCCATTTGCTGTCGTCTCTCGCCTTGTTGACGAGGTAGACGGAGCCGGCGCTGATCACGGTCAGCACCAGGAGTCCCGCTGCGAACAGCAGGATCTGCCAAAATGTACGCCGTCGCTGCGCGTCAGCGGTCACGACGGTCTCGCTGGATCAGGATTGCCGGACTTCAAAACGCCCCCTCGGAACTGTCCCCATCGTCCCAAACGCGATTGGGGCCAAAGGGTTCCATGCGGAGGGACGGCTACTTCGGGGCGGGTTCCGCCTTGCCGGCAAGATATTGTTCCAGCCAGTGGATGTGGTAGTCGCCGTTGATGATGTCGTCTTCGCGCACCAGAGCGCGGAACAGCGGCAGCGTGGTCTCGATCCCCTCGACCACCATCTCGTCCAGCGCCCGGCGCAGCCGCATCAGGCACTCGCCGCGGGTCTTGCCGTGCACGATCAGCTTGCCGACCAGCGAGTCGTAATAAGGCGGGATCGTGTAGCCCTGATAGACGGCGGAATCGATCCGCACACCGAGCCCGCCGGGCGGGTGATATTGCGTGATGCGACCGGGCGAAGGACGAAAGGTCTGCGGATTCTCGGCGTTGATGCGGCACTCGATCGCGTGGCCGATGACCTGGACCTCTTCCTGCCTCGCCGGCAGGTCGCCGCCGGCGGCGATGCGGATCTGCTCCAGCACGAGGTCGATGTCGGTGATGCTCTCGGTGACGGGATGCTCGACCTGGATGCGCGTGTTCATCTCGATGAAGTAGAACTCGCCGTCCTCGAACAGGAATTCGATGGTGCCGACGCCGAGATATTTCATCTCGCGCATCGCCTTGGCGCAGGTCTCGCCGATCTTGGCGCGTGCAGCCGCGGTCAGCACGGGCGAGGGGCCTTCCTCCCAAACCTTCTGGTGGCGTCGCTGCAGCGAGCAGTCGCGTTCGCCGAGATGAATCGCGCCGCCGCGGCCGTCGCCGAGGATCTGGATCTCGATGTGACGCGGCTTCTGCAGATATTTCTCGAGGTAGACGGAGGCATCGCCGAAAGCGGATTTGGCCTCGTTGGCAGCCGTCGACAGCGCGACCTGAAGATCGGCCTCGCTCTCGGCCACCTTCATGCCGCGGCCGCCGCCGCCCGCCGCGGCCTTGACCAGCACGGGGAAGCCGATCTTCCTGGCGATCGCCATCGCGTCGTCGTTGGGGCCGACCCCTCCGTCGGAGCCGGGCACCACGGGAATGCCGAGCTTCTTGGCCGTCCTCTTGGCCTCGATCTTGTCGCCCATCAGGCGGATGTGCTCGGCCTTCGGGCCGATGAAATGCAGATTATGCTCGGCGAGGATTTCGGCGAAGCGCGCGTTCTCCGACAGGAAGCCGTAGCCGGGATGCACGGCATCGGCGCCGGTGATCTCGCAGGCCGCGAGCAGCGCGGGCACGTTGAGATAGCTGTCCTTGGACGCCGGCGGCCCGATGCACACGCTCTCGTCCGACAGGCGCACATGCATGGCATCGGCGTCGGCGGTGGAGTGCACGGCGACGGTCGCGATCCCGAGCTCCTTGCAGGCCCTGAGGATGCGAAGGGCGATCTCGCCGCGATTGGCTATGAGGATCTTGTCGAACATGGTGTCCTTGTTGGACTGACGCGCGGAAAGCGGCGAGGGCGATGAGACCGCCCTCGAACGTCACTCAATGATCACGAGCGGCTCGCCGTACTCGACCGGCTGGCCGTCCTCGATCACGATCTGCGTCACCGTGCCGGCGCGCGGCGAGGGGATCTGGTTCATGGTCTTCATGGCTTCGATGATCAGCAGCGTCTGGCCGACCGAGACCTTGCTGCCAACCTCGATGAACGGCTTGGCGCCAGGCTCCGGCGCCCAATAGGCGGTGCCGACCATCGGCGAGGTCACGGCGCCGGGATGCTTCGACAGGTCGGCAGCGGCAGGCGCGGCGGCAGCTGCAGCCACCGGGAGCGCGGCGGGGGCAGCCGCCATCTGCATCGGCATGGTCGCGGCGACGCTGATGTTGCGGGCGACGCGCAGGCGCAGGCCGGCACGCTCGATCTCGATTTCGGTGAGGCTGGTCTCATCGAGCAGCAAGGCGAGCTCGCGGACGAGGGCGGAATCCTCGCTGGAAAACTTTGCGGCTGCTTTGTCGTCTGGCTGGCGCGCCATGTTGTTTGATCCGAATGTTCTGTGTGAAGGGGGAGCGTCAGGCTTTGGGCTTGATGCCGAGCTTGGCGGCAAGGCCCTGGATGGCGAGGCGGTAGCCCTCGATGCCGAAACCGCAGAGCGAGGCGAAGGCCGCGCGCGCGGTGTAGGAGTGATGTCGGAAATTCTCGCGGGCGTGGATGTTGGTGACGTGCACCTCGACCGTCGGGATCTGCACCGCCAGCAGCGCGTCGTGCAGCGCGATCGATGTGTGCGAATAGCCGCCGGCATTGATGATGATGCCCTTCATCTTGCGGGCATGTGCCTCGTGGATGAAGTCGATCAGCTCGCCCTCGCGGTTGGACTGCCGGCAGTCCGCCTTGAGGCCGAACGTCGTTGCCGTCTCCCGGCACAGCGCCTCGACGTCGGCCAGCGACACATGCCCGTACTTCTCGGGCTCGCGTGTCCCCAACATGTTGAGGTTCGGCCCGTTCAGGACAAGGATCGTGTCGGTTGCTGGTTCGGCCATTCCAATCCCGCAAGAGGTGCTTCGGCGTGGCGGGGGTTATAGGTAACAAAGCGCGTGAGGGGAAGCCTTGAAGGACCTCCGAGCTGGCTTCAGATGCCTCATCCGGGGTGCAAAAACCTGTGCGCAAGCTACGGAAATTGCTTGTTAACCAGTCCGAAGCATGGCTGCCGCAGTGCCAGAGGGGTCGGGTCTCCCAAGAGACCGAAAGCCCCTGCCGATCTCTCGGCAGGGGCTCGTGCGGGACGGGTCGGTCAGCGGACCGGCTTACCCCTCGATGACGTACACGATCTCGCGCGTCTGCGGGCGAACGATCACGTACTGGCCGTGCACGAAGATCACCTCGTAGCCGCGCCACTCCGGATAGATCTCGACGATCCGCGGCGGGAGCGGGTGGAAATGAACGCTGGCAGGGATCGTCGTGCCGACCGAGATGTTGAAGTTGACGTTGGTCGTTTCCTCGATCTTGGTCGACTTGATCGCGGATGTGATCTCGGTCCGCTTCTCGGGCGGCGGTGCAGAAGCGGTCGCGGAGGCCGTGCCGGTCGTGGTCTGAGACTTGGTATCGGCAGCCTTGTTGTCCGCACCCTTGGTCTGACTGTCTGCGCCCTTGGTCTGGGCGTTCATATTGCCGCTCTTGGTGTCAGTCTCCGTGCTCTTGGACTTGTCCGTCTGGGACTTGTCCATCGTGCTCTTCGACTTGTCCTGCGCTGCCTTGTCCTGCGCTGACTTGTCATGCATGGACTTGTCCTGCGCGGACTTATCCTGCGCGCCTTGGGCGTGCTCACCCTTCGCGGCGCCGGCCTTCTCGTCGGCCGCGTTCTTGTTCATCGCGCCGGACTTATCCATCCCGCCCGACGACTTCTCCTCGGCTGCACCGCCGGGCTTCATGGCGCCGCCAGTCTGGCCGACGGTGCCCTTCTCCTGAGCGGATTCACGGCCCATCGAGCCGCCGCGCTCGGCGGCGCCGGAAGGCTGCGAGTGCTGGGTCGGCTGCGCGCCAGCGCCGCCACCGCTGTCGCGGTTCATGGTGCCCTGTGCGTTTGCCAGACCGGTGCCGGCGACGAGCGCGAGCGCGGCGACCGAGATCATAAAGCGGTTAGACATTGAATTCTCCTCACGTGTTTCTCTGCGTCATTGCCCGCGCCGACAACGAAAGGAGGTATCAGGAGTTCCGGAACATTGGCGGTTCCGCGGCATTTGTTTGTTGAACGCCAGATGAACGCGCGCGCCAGATTTCGGCGCAATGAAAAGGCCGGCTTTTCAGCCGGCCTTTTGCGTTGGTGAGTTGTAGAGCAGATCGCTGATCAGCAAGTCGCCTTGTCAGCAGGTCGCTTTGCCGCAGCGGGCCACAGCGATCTTTTCCTTCAGGCTATCGACACCGACGGCGCCGACAACGATCTGCTTGCCGATCACGTAGCTGGGCGTGCCGTTCATGCCCATCGCTTCGGCGAGCTTGAAGTTCTCCTCGATGGTGCTGCGCACCTCGGCGCTGCCGATATCCTTCTCGATCTTCGCGACGTCGAGACCGGCTTCCTTGGCCGCCTGAAGCGCGCGCGCCTTGTCGGCCGCGCCACGGCCGCCGAGCAGCTTCTGATGGAAATCGAGATATTTCTTGCCGGAGGGATCCTGCATGCGCACCGCGACTGCGACCTGGGCTGCTTCCACCGAACCCTGGCTCAGCACCGGAAACTCCTTCAGCACAACCTTCAGCTTCGGATCAGCCTTCATGAGGGTGAGCATGTCGTCCATCGCGCGCTTGCAGTAGCCGCAATTGTAGTCGAAGAACTCGACGAAGGTGACGTCGCCGTCCTTGTTGCCGAGCACGACCTGGCGTGGCGAGTTGAAGATCGCATCGGAATTCTGCGCGACGCTGGCCTCGTGTTTCTGCGTCTCGGCCGCGGCCTGGCGCTTGGTGAGCTCGGCCATCGCTTCCTCGAGCACCTCGGGATGGGTGACGAGATAGTTCTTGATGATCACCTCGATGTCCGTGCGCTGGGCATCGGAGAAGCTGTCGGCCGACGCGGGCGCGGCTGCGCCGAACATGGCGAGCGCAAACAGCGCGGGAGCAAGCAGGCGCAGCGAAGGCATAGGCAAATCCTCTTATCCAAAGCAGGTTTCGGAAAACGTCCCGGCGGACTTAAGTTCGGTGTCGTGACGTCGTTTCGTAAGGCGTCGTGGCGTAAGGCGTCGTCCTGTAAGGTCGTCTTGGTCTTGTCAGTTGCGCGGCGGTTTCGATGCCACGATGTCGTCGGCCTTGACCCATCCGGGCGTGCCGACGGCGAAACGGGTTTTCGCGCGCGTCGCAAGCTCGCGGGCGGTCTTGTTGTCGCCGCGCAGATAAGCGGCCTGCGCCGACGCCAGATCGGCCTCGGCATAGTCGCCCTTCCGGCCATAGGCCATCGCGAGCTGCATGTAGCCGAGAATGGCCTCCGGTTCCCGTGCGACCGCGGCCCGGAGAATCCGAACGGCGTCATCGGTGTAGGCCTTATTATCGGACCCAACCAGAGCCTGCCCAAGTAACATCTCGATGAGGGGCGCGTTGTTCGAAAGTGCGACAGCCTTGCGCAGGGCAGGGATCGCCTCGGCCGGCTTGCCGCCCTCCAGCAGGGCCTGGCCGCGCACCTCGTAAAAATACGCATTGTTGGGCTGGACCTGGATCAGCGCGTCGATCTGGGTGAGCGCGCTGCGCAAATCCCCGTGCAGATAGGTGCTGATGGCGCGGGCGTAGCGCGCCGGCATGCTGTCATTGGTCAGGGGATAGCGGCGATACACCGTCTCCGGCCGCTCCATGAAGGCGGAGATCTTGGCGCGCACCATGTCGTGGCGGAGCTGGAGCGCTGGATCGTCCTTCTTGTCCCAATAAGGGCTGGAGCTGGCGAACTCTTGCAAGGAAGCGACGCGCTCGGCCGGCATCGGGTGCGACTGGAGATAGGGATCGGCGCCTCGTGCGGCGAACAGGCTCTCGCTGGTGAAGCGCTTGAACGTCTCGTACATGCCCTTCGGCGACTGCTGGGTCGCAGTCAGGAATTTCACGCCGGCGCGATCGGCGTTCTCCTCCTGCTGGCGCTGGTAGGACAGCAGCGTCCGGCGGATCATCTCCTGGGGGCCGGCGAGGGCGGCGGCTCCTGCATTGGCAAGGCCATTGTTGCCGGCGCTGCCACTGCCGCGGGTGCTGCCTACGGCCATCGCGCCGGCGCCGAGCAGCATGGCGATGATCATCTGGGTCTGGGCGTTGGCGAGTTGCTCGCGCAGCTTGGATAGATGGCCGCCGGCCAGATGCCCGGTCTCGTGCGCGAGCACGCCGATGATCTGGTTCGGCGTCTCCGACTGGAGGATCGCACCGTAATTGACGAAGATGCGGCGGCCATCGGCGACGAACGCGTTGAACGAGCCCTCGTTGACGATCACCATCTGGATGTTCTGCTTTTCCAGACCGGCGGCGCGCAGGATCGGGCGCGTGTATTCGCGCAGCAGCTGCTCGGTCTCGGTGTCGCGCAGGACCGGCGGTCCCTTGGCCTGCGCATGCGCGGCCGAGAACGGCGTCAGCGCGATCGCAGCCGCCGCGACGAGGGAGGTGAGGGCGGTGGCCGTCTTGCGCAATGCGATCTGGAACAACATCAAGCGGTCTGGGTCAAACGGTCTTGTCAGCAGGCTTGTCAGGCATTCCTGGTCAAGCAGTTCAGTGATTGGTTTTGGCGATTGGCGGCGGACCGGATACGCGATATGCCCCTTTGAGCCGTACCCCTTATGAGCCGTACAATGCGGCCAGTCTGGGGCGCAAGCACCCCGTTTTTCCCGGGTCGGACGGATCGGCCCCGCCAGCGAATAGCAGAAATCGATGCACGATGCGACATTGAGGAACCGATTGGGAGAGTGGCTTGCGCCCTCCCGCCGCAGCGATGTTCCCCCGTTCATGGTGATGGACGTGATGGCCGCGGCGGCCCGGATCGAGGCGGCCGGAGGCCATGTGATCCACATGGAGGTTGGCCAGCCCGCCGCCGGCGCGCCGACGACCGCGATTGCGGCCGCCCATGTGGCGCTCGAGGCGGGGCGGATTGATTATACCTCCGCACTCGGCATCCCCTCCTTGCGCGCGCGCATCGCGCGGCATTATCGCGATGCCTATGGCTGTGACGTCAGCCCCGAGCGGATCGTGGTGACCACCGGCTCCTCCGGCGGGTTCGTTCTGGCATTCCTCGCGATGTTCGAGCCGGGCGACCGCGTTGCCGTAACGGTGCCGGGTTATCCGCCGTACCGTCATATCCTCACCGCGCTCGGTTGCGAGCCGGTGCTGATCGAGACCACGAACGAGACGCGCCATGCGTTGACCGGCGAGGCGCTGCTGGCCGCCCATCGCAAGGCGCCGCTGAAGGGCGTGCTGGTCGGCAGCCCCGCCAATCCAACCGGGACCATGATGTCCCGCGAGGCGCTCGCCAGCCTGATCGCGGCGGCGGAAGACGCGGGCATCCGTTTCATCTCGGACGAGATCTATCACGGGCTCGATTACGCGTTTCCCGCGGTGACGGCTGCGGCGCTGTCGGACCACGCGCTCGTGATCAACTCGTTCTCGAAGTATTTTTGCATGACGGGCTGGCGCGTCGGCTGGATGGTCGTGCCCGAGATTCTGGTGCGGCCGATCGAGCGGCTGCAGCAGAACCTGTCGATCTCGGTGCCATCGCTGTCGCAGATCGCAGCCGAAGCGGCCTTCGACGGCGCGGCCGAGATGGAGGAGATCAAGCACGGCTATCAGGAAAACCGGCGCATCCTGATCGAGGGATTGCCCAAGGCCGGCCTGACCAGGTTTCTGCCGGCCGACGGTGCATTCTATCTTTATGCGGACGTCTCGGATTTCACCTCCGACAGTTTCGAGTTCGCCAAGCAGATGCTCGAACAGGCCCATGTCGCGGTCACGCCGGGGCTCGACTTCGATCCCATCCATGGTCGTTCATTCATAAGGCTCTCTTACGCGCGTTCGGCTGCGGAGATGCGGGAAGCAGTTGACCGGATCGCCCACTGGCTTAAATAGCCGCCAGTTTTCGACAGCCTTCTGGAGTGCAACTTGTCTAACCGTTCCGTCCCGTCTACCGCCACGCATTCTCCTCTCGCCGCATTGATGTGGCCGATCCGGCCGGGTGAAACCGTCGGCGCCTTGCGCGCCGTCGTGCTGATTGCGCTTGGCACCGCCTTGATGGCGCTGTCAGCCAAGGTGAACCTGCCACTGCCTTACGTGCCCATGACATTGCAGACGCTGGTCGTGTTGATGATCGGCGCCGCCTATGGCTGGCGGCTTGGCAGCGCAACCATGATCGCCTACCTCGCCGAGGGCGCAATGGGCCTGCCGGTGTTCGCCGGTCCCGTTGGTGGAATCGCACCGTTGGTCGGCCCGACCGCGGGCTATCTGTTCGGCTTCATTGGCGCCGCGTTCGTCACCGGCTGGCTCGCCGAGCGCGGCTGGGATCGCAGCGTAATGCTGCTGTTTGCGGCCATGGCCGTCGGCCACATCCTCATTCTGGCCGCGGGCTTTGGCTGGCTGGCCTTCGGTCTCGGCGCCGCAAAGGCGTGGCAGGTCGGCCTGATGCCGTTCGTTGCGGCATTGCTGGTCAAGAACGCGCTGGGCGCGACTTGATGCCGGCGATACGCCGGGTGGTCGACCGCGGGTAAAGCGCGCAATATCGAGCAGTTCCGATTGACAGGGCCGGCCAAGTTGATCTTGGCTGGCCTGGCGTTTTGAGGGGGAGTGAAACAATGACGACGACAACGATGGTGGGGGCGCCGGTCGCGCCGCCCGCCGCCAAGCCGTGGTACAAGGTACTTTATATCCAGGTGCTGATCGCGATCGTGCTTGGCGCCATCGTCGGCTGGCTCTGGCCGTCAGTCGCTACCAATGAGTGGATCAAGGCACTCGGCGACGGCTTCATCAAGCTGATCAAGATGGTGATCGCGCCGATCATCTTCTGCACCGTTGTCTCGGGCATTGCCCATATCCAGGACGCCAAGAAGGTCGGCCGCATCGGCGTCAAGGCGCTGGTCTATTTCGAGATCGTCTCGACCTTCGCACTGGTGATCGGACTTATCATCGGCAATCTGGTGAAGCCGGGTGCGGGCTTCGGCGGCGCCGCCGCCAATGCGCAGGCCGTCGCCAACTACGCCAAGCAGGCCGAAGGCCAGAAGTCGGTCGACTTCGTGCTGCACATCATTCCGGACACCGTTGTCGGCGCCTTCGCGCAAGGCGAGATCCTGCAGGTGCTGCTGTTCTCGGTGCTGTTCGGCTTCGCCATCATGGGGCTCGGAGAACGCGGCCACACCATCCGCAGCTTCATCGACGACGCCGCGCATGCGGTGTTCGGCGTCATCTCCATCGTGATGCGCGCAGCCCCGATCGGCGCCTTCGGCGCGATGGCCTACACCATCGGCAAGTTCGGCACCGGGGCGATCCTCAACCTCGTCGGCCTGATCGCGACGTTCTACGTGACCGCGGCGCTGTTCGTATTCGTCGTGCTCGGAACCATCGCACGCTTCGCCGGCTTCTCCATCTTCAAGTTCCTCGCCTACATCAAGGACGAGCTGCTGATCGTGCTCGGCACCTCGTCCTCGGAAAGCGCGTTGCCGTCCTTGATGGAAAAGCTCGAGCGCCTCGGCTGCTCCAAGTCGGTGGTCGGCCTCGTGGTGCCCACGGGCTATTCGTTCAATCTTGACGGCACCAACATCTACATGACGCTGGCGACCCTGTTCATCGCGCAGGCGCTGGGCTTCGATCTCACCTTCGGCCAGCAGCTCACCATCCTGGTGGTGGCGATGCTGACCTCGAAGGGTGCCTCCGGCATCACGGGCGCGGGCTTCATCACGCTGGCGGCGACGCTCGCCGTGGTCGATCCGCGCCTCGTGCCGGGCATGGCGATCGTGCTCGGCATCGACAAGTTCATGAGCGAGTGTCGCGCGCTGACCAATCTGTGCGGCAACGGCGTTGCCTGCGTGGTCGTCGCCTGGTGGGAGGGCGAACTCGATCGCGACAAGCTCAACGCCAACCTCGCCAGGCAGATCGATCCGACTGACATGGAAACGGCGGTCACGACGGACTGATCTGCATTTGGCGGTGCCGAGCGCCGTCAGATCTTGAAGTAATAGGGCTGGTCGAGATCCTCGATCAGCCCTTTTTCTTTGGGCGACCAGCCGAGAGCAGCACGCGTCTTCGCGCTCGAGGTCGGAACGTCGGCGGCCGCGAACTGTGCGAACCAGCCGAAATGCGCGGCCGCTTCCTCGGGCGATTGGGACACCACGGGCACGCCGAGCCGCCGGCCGATCACCTCCGCAATCGCCTTGAACGGCACGCCTTCCTCGGCGATCGCATGAAAGTGCTTCGCGGTTGCGCCTTGCTCCAGCGCCAGCCGGTAGACGCGCGCGGCATCGAAGCGGTGCGCGGCGGGCCAGCGGTTGCCGCCATCGCCAACATAGGCCGATATGCCTTTCTGGCGCGCGAGGTTGATCAGGATCGGGACGAAGCCGTGGTCGCCCTCGCCGTGCGTGGACGGCGGAAGACGCACAACGGCGGCGCGGACGCCGGCCAGCGACAGCGCGGTCGATTCCGACACGCGTGGAAAGCGGTGCGATGATTCATCGTCCTCGGTGGCGAGGCGTCCGGGCGCAAGCAGCGCGACGCCGGAGGTGACGATGAGAGGGCGACCGGAGCCCTTGAGCTCCTCGCCGATCGCCTGGATCGCGCGGCGGTCGAGTTCGCAATTGTCCAGAAACTTCGAGAAGTCGTGGTTGAAGCCGAGGTGCAGGACGCCGTCCGTTGCGGCGGCACCGCTACGCAAGGACGCGTGATCCTCCAGCGACCCGCGATGGACCTCGGCACCCATCGCGGCGAGCGCCGCGGCTCCCGCGTCGGAGCGGGCGAGGCCCGTGACCCGGTGGCCGGCGGCGATCAGGTCGCGGACGACGGCGGAGCCGACGAAGCCGGTGGCGCCAGTGACGAAAACACGCATGAGCATTCTCCAGGGATCAAGCAAGGATTGGTGGAGACGACGATCTGCGCTAGAATTATCCGGGTAAAGTAGTGACATTATCGGGGTATAATAACTAACAGGATGAGCGAGACAGCTTCAGCCGAAAACCTGCTCGGGACCTACCTCAAGGACCGGCGCACCCGGCTCGACGCCGCCGCGTTCGGCTTCGCGGGTAGCCGCAGGCGTACGCCGGGACTCCGCCGCGAGGAGGTGGCGCAGCGCGCCAATATCAGCCCAACCTGGTACACCTGGCTCGAGCAGGGCCGCGGCGGCGCGCCGTCGCCCGATGTGCTCGACCGCATCGCGCGAGCGCTGATGCTGACCGATGTCGAGCGTGAACACCTGTTCCTGATCGGGCTCGGCCGCCCGCCCGAGGTGCGCTACCAGGCGAGCGAAGGCGTCTCGCCGCGGCTGCAACGCGTGCTCGACGCGCTGGAGACCAGCCCGGCGATCATCAGAACTGCAATCTGGGACGTCGTTGCCTGGAATCGCGCCGCGACCATCGTGCTGACCGATTACGCCAAGCTCCCGCCGGAGCGACGCAACATCTTGCGGTTGATCTTCTGCGAGCCGCGGGTGCGCGCCGCGCAACATGACTGGGGCCGTGTGGCCCGCTTCGTGGTCGCCGCCTTCAGGGCGGATGCAGCGCGGGCCGGGGCCGTCTCGCATGTCGCCGACTTCGTCGATGAGCTCTGCCGCCTTAGCCCCGAATTCGCGTCGCTATGGCGCGACAACGACGTCCGCGCCCATGGCGAAGGCGTCAAGCATCTGCGCCACCCCGTGCTCGGTCCGATCGCGTTCGAATATTCGGCCTTTGCCGTAGATGGTAGGCCAGATCTCGGCATGGTCGTCTACAATCCGGCGACGCCTGATGATGCCGAACGCATCAGGACACTTCTCGCCGAGCGCGCTGGCTGACGGAATTTGCGAACTCGCGCGTTCAACCTGCATCGGGCGACGCGCGCGCGGTGCTTGCCGTCAACACTGCGAATTAGAATCGCTCCGGCCGGTACGGCGTCGGATCGATCGCGGGCGTTTCGCCGCTCATCATCTCGGCGAGCAGGCGCCCGGTCGCGGGTCCCAGCGTAAAGCCCTGGTGGCCGTGGCCGAAGTTCATCCAGAGGCCGGGATGGCGTGGGGCGGGGCCGAGCACCGGCAGCATGTCGGGCGTGCAGGGGCGGGTGCCGAACCACGGATCGGGCTCGACCCGCTTGCCGAGGTCGATCAGCTCGCGCGCGGAGGCTTCCGCGCTGGCGAGCTGCACGGGCGTTGCGAGCGCGTCCAGGCCGGTCAGCTCCGCGCCGGTGGTGATGCGGATGCCTTTGGCCATCGGACCCATGGCGTAGCCACCGGCTTTATCGACCAGAGGCAGATCGAGCGAGGCGCCACCGCTGTAATGCATGTGGTAGCCGCGCTTGCGCACCAGCGGGATGCGATAGCCGAATTTGAGCAGGAGATCCGGCGACCACGGCCCGAGCGTCACGACGGCGTGGGCGGCGTCGATGCGTCCAACGTCGGTCCCGACCGACCAGCCGGTCGCGGTTTGCTGCAAGCTCTGGGCATCGCCTAGCACGATGGTGCCGCCGAGGCGTTCGAACAGATCGGCATAGGCCGTGACCAGCGCGCCGGGATCGGACACGGTCCAGGTGTCGAGCCAATGGATCGCGCCGGGCAGGTCGTCGCGCAGGACAGGTTCGGCCTTGGCGAGCTCGGCGCCCGAGAGCGTACGAAACCTCACGCCGAATTCGCGCTGGTCTTCTTCCGCCGCCTTGACAGCGAGATCGAACGAAGCTGCGTCGCGATGCAGGTGCCGGTATCCCGCGCGGCGGATCAGATTGTCGGCGTGGGCTTCGCGAATGAGGATGTCGTGCTCCGCCGTCGCGTAGGCGATCAGCCGTGCCCAGGCGTCGATCGCTTCGCGATGCCGCTTCGGCGCCGAATGCCACCAATACCGCAGCAGGGGCTCGATATGGAGATGAAGCGATGACAGGCTGTAACGCACGTCGTTGGTGCGTCCGGTCGCGATCTTCAGGAGCGTGGCGAGGTCGCGCGGCATCGGATAGGGGCGCACCGCTTCCGCCTGGATCATGCCGGCATTGCCGTAGCTGGTCTCGCGGCCCGGCTCCCTGCGGTCGATCAGCGTGACGGACCAGCCGCGCTGCTGGAGGTGCAGCGCCGCGCTGACGCCGATCATGCCGCCGCCGAGGACGATCACGCTTTGCATCGAACTGACCTCGCAAATCAAAACCGCCCGGTTTGGCCGGGCGGTTTCAACAGTTTTGTTCGCTTTATTCGCCGCCGCCGAAGCGGCGCGACCACCAGCCGGCACGACGCGGTGCGGCCGACGTTTCGCTTGCCGCTGCGGGCGCGGGCTCCGGAGCCGGTGCGGCAACCGGCTCGGGCGCCTGAGCAACCGGCGCCGGTTCACTCTGGCTGCTCGACAGGAAGCTCACCTTTTCCCGAACCGTCGAACGGCGTCGTGAGGCCTTGTCGTCGGCGTTCTCTTCGTCCGCGGCAGCAGGAGCCGGCTCAGGCCGGGCCGTTGCCTCGATGCTTGCCTCGATCTTTGCCGCGGCGCGCGGCTCTGGCTGGGTGACCTGCGGCTGCGAGGTGTGCTCGGCCTGCGCGATCGAGGGCGCTGCCTCGCCGCTGAAACCGTCGAAATCGGCGACTGCGTCGGTCGCTTCCGACGGCGCATTGGCCGCGAGCTCGTCGCCGATGGAGCCGGCGAGACCTTCCTCGCCAGGACCACGCCGGCGGCGTCCGCCACGGCGACCACGCCGGCGGCGGCGGTCCGCGCTGCCCTGCTGCTCGCCACGGGCTGCCTGGTCCTCGCCGTCCTCGCCGTCCGGCTCGGCCTCGGCATCCTCTTCGCCTTCGCCGGCCGCCATGGCCGTCTCGGCAAGAGCGGGAGCGCCATCCTCGCGCGTCTCCTCGTCGCGCGGGCCACCGCGACCGCGGCGACGACGGCGACGCTTGCGGCGCTGGCTGTCCTGCTCGGTAGCGTCGCCTGCGGTCTGCTCGCCTGCGGTCTGCTCCTCGGCGAGACCTTCGGTCTCCTCGGTCTCGACCTCGGATTCGGTCTCGGGATCGAATTCCTCGTCGTCATAAGCCTCTTCGACCAGGGGCGGCGGGCTTGCGGCCGCCTGGGCCGCCAGCAGAGCCTTGGCGGCTTCCAGCGTATGCACCTGCTCGCCGCGGTCGATGACATAGGCCTGAGGTCCGTTGACGCTCGGGTCGGCGATGACCGCCAACGTGACCTTGAAGCCGTTCTCGAGGTCGCGCAGATGGCCGCGCTTGTGGTTCAGCACATAGAGCGCGACGTCAGTGCGGGTGCGGACCACCAGATTGTGGGTCGCGCCCTTCATCAGGATCTCTTCGAGGCCGCGCAGCAACTGGAGCGCAACCGAGGACACCGAGCGCACATGGCCGGTGCCGCCGCAATGCGTGCAGGGATCGGTCGAGGACTCCAGCACGCTGGCGCGGATGCGCTGGCGCGACATCTCGAGCAGGCCGAAATGCGAGATGCGTCCGACCTGGATCCGCGCGCGGTCCTGCCGGAGGCAATCGGACATCTTGCGTTCGACCGCGCGGTTGTTGCGCTTCTCGTCCATGTCGATGAAGTCGATGACGATCAGGCCGGCGAGGTCGCGCAGCCGAAGCTGACGCGCGACCTCCTCGGAGGCCTCGAGATTGGTCTTGAGCGCGGTGTCCTCGATATGATGCTCGCGCGTCGAGCGTCCGGAGTTGACGTCGATCGAAACCAGCGCTTCGGTCTGGTTGATCACGATGTAGCCGCCGGAGCGCAGCTGCACGGTCGGCGAGAACATCGCATCCAGCTGGCTTTCGACGCCCATGCGCGAGAACAGCGGCTGGCCGTCGCGATACTGCTTCACCGCGCTCACATTGGCGGGCATCAGCATCTTCATGAAGTCGCGCGCTTCGCGGTAACCGGATTCACCGGCAACTGAGATCTCGTCGATCTCCTTGTTGTAGAGGTCGCGCAGCGAGCGCTTGATCAGCGAGCCTTCCTCGTAGACGAGGGTCGGGGCCTGCGACTTCAGCGTCATGTCGCGCACCGTCTCCCACATCCGGATCAGGTACTCGAAATCGCGCTTGATCTCGGGCTTGGTGCGGGCGGCACCCGCGGTGCGCAGAATGATCCCCATGCCCTCGGGCACGTCGAGATCCTGCACCACTTCCTTCAGGCGCGAACGGTCCTGCGCGCTCGTGATCTTGCGGCTGATGCCGCCGCCGCGCGCGGTGTTCGGCATCAAGACGGCATAGCGGCCGGCGAGCGAGAGGTAGGTCGTCAGCGCCGCGCCCTTGTTGCCGCGCTCTTCCTTGACGACCTGCACCAGCATCACCTGGCGGCGCTTGATGACTTCCTGGATCTTGTACTGGCGGCGGGGGCGGAAGGTGCGTTCCGGCACTTCCTCCAGCACATCGTCGCCGCCGACGGATTCAACGACGTCCTCTTCGGCTTCCTCGTCGTCCTCGTCTTCGTCGTCATCCTCGGCCGTGGCTTCGGATTCGTGATGCGGAGGCTCCGCACTCTCGCCTGCGGCGTAAACGGCGTCGGCAGGCTCAGCAGCCGATGTCACGGCCTCGGCAAGGTCGTCGGCGTGTGCGTCGGAGGCAACCTCCTGCGGCTCGGCAACGGCCTCGGTGGCGACCGCGGGCTCGGCACCGATCGCTGCGACAGGCGCCGGTGTCTCGTCGGCATGATCATGGTCGTGATGACCATGGTCGCCATGATCGTGGTCGTGATGTTCGTGCGCGTGATGATCGTCACCATGGGCATGATGATGGTCGTCGTGGTCATGCCCTTCGTGGTCATGTGCTTCGTGGCCGTGATCATGATGATCGTGGCCTTCGTGCTCGCCGTGATGCTCTGCGCCGGCGTGCAGGTGCTCGCCCTCGTGCGACGCGCCCTCGGGCAGGGCCTCGCCCTGGACCTGCCGGGCCGCGGGATCGCTGCCTTCGACGACGTCGCTGCGGACGCGCTCGCCATGACTACGGCGGCGGGAATTGCGGTGGCGGGAGCGACGGCGACCCTGGGAGCGGTTCTCGCTCTCTTCCTCGGCCTCGCGATGGGCCTGCTCCTCGGCTTCGATCAGCGCCTGCCGGTCGGCAACCGGGATCTGGTAGTAGTCGGGATGGATTTCGCTGAAGGCGAGGAAGCCGTGGCGGTTGCCGCCATATTCGACGAAAGCGGCCTGGAGCGAGGGTTCGACCCTTGTGACCTTGGCGAGGTAGATATTCCCGCGCAGTTGCTTGCGTTGCGCGGTCTCGAAATCAAACTCTTCGACGCGATTGCCGCGGACCACGACGACCCGGGTCTCTTCCGGGTGGGTGGCATCGATCAACATCTTGTTGGGCATGTCTTAACTCTTGGCGGCGGCGGGCGCGATTCACCGTGGGCGCCATCAGCGCTGCCGGGTGACGCGACGGTCCACCTGATTCGGGGGTGAGGGGAAGGCCGAAACACCGTCTCTCGCGCCTTGCCGAACCGAAAGCCGGAGGACCAAAGCGGCGCGCAGAATTGTCACTCCGCAGCGTCGCGAATGGTCCTTCGGAATTGGTCGGCACAGTCTGGCGCATCAAGCGTCGGCCCGTATGAAACATTGGGCGGCGGGGCCGCCCCTCAATCAGTTGCTGTTGGCCAGGCATGGCGCGAGCGCGCTCGCCTTGGGTATTACGAACCGTTCCCCTGGGATTAAGGGACCGGGTAACGGGTCGCGCCGCTGTCAGAACCGTCCCGGAAACGTGGTGGTAACCGGGGACCGTCCGCCGCCGGGGCTTGCCCCGTCCACCTCGCTGCCGCGCACCGCGCTGGACTTAGAGGGGAACGGAAAACGCTGGAATTCCCAAACCTTGAGAGTTCCGGCGCTGCACCGGGAGGCTGAATGCGACACAACCGGAAATATCGGCCGTCAGCATTCCGTACATACGTGGATTGGGCCATCCGTGCAAGGAGCGTCGCACGGCGGTCACAGTCAGCGAGTTTCGCGTGTCCGTCATTAAGGATCGTTTAACCCTGTGGTTCTATTGCGTTAAAGAGGCTGCTCGGAGGCACGGAATCGGTGGCGAGCCGCGCAAATCAAAGGATCCTGCTGGGATGCGTGCTGCTCTGCGCGGCGGCATTGCCGTGTGCTGATTCCTCGCGTCTGAAGGCTGCGGAAAGTCAGCCTCAACTCCCTGTTGCATCAGCGAATTTCCCGACGGCCTCGGCCGCCCGGCTGGCCGGCGACGGCCGGCAAACGCGCTTTGTCCTCGACATCGACCAGACCGTGACCTTCCGCGCCGTCACCTTGGCTGACCCGTACCGGGTGGTGGTCGACGTGCCCCAGCTTAATTTTCAACTTCCCGCCGGCACCGGTTCCGGCGGACGCGGACTGGTCAAGGCCTTCCGCTATGGGCTGGTGATGCCCGGCGGCTCCCGAATCGTGTTCGACCTGACCGGCCCGGCCAAGATCGCCAATTCCTACGTGGTGGAGGCTGCCAACGGTCAGCCGGCGCGGCTGGTGCTCGAATTGGAGGAGGTCGAGCGCACCGCCTTCGTGGCGTCGTTAGCTCCGGAAAACCGCCCTGAGCTGCGGCCGGCAATTGCCGATCCGCCGCCCGCGACGGTTCCGGCATCTGCGCACCCTGAAGCCGGGCAGAAGGCCGATGGCCGCGCGGTGGTCGTCATCGATCCCGGCCATGGCGGCATCGACAACGGCACGCAGTCGAGCGGCGAGAGCGAGAAGAATCTGGTGCTGGCCTTCAGCCTGGCACTGCGCGAACGGCTGGAAAAGACCGGCAAATATCGCGTGGTGATGACACGGGACGACGACACCTTCATCCCGCTCAACGACCGGGTCAAAGTCGCCCGCAACCTCAAGGCGGCGTTGTTCGTCTCTATCCATGCCGACGCGCTGCCGCGCGCCGAGGGCGATGCGCAGGGCGCGACTATCTACACATTATCCGACAAGGCATCAGACGCCGAGGCGCAGCGGCTGGCGGATGCGGAAAACCGGGCGGACGCCATCGCCGGCTTCAACCTCGCGGAGGAGCCGACCGATGTCGCCGACATCCTGATCGATCTCACCCAGCGGGAAACCCGCACCTTTTCAAGTCGTTTTGCCCGCCTGTTGATGGGCGAAATGAAGTCGACGGTGCGCATGCACAAGCATCCCCTGAAGTCGGCTGGCTTCCGGGTGCTGAAGGCGCCCGATGTGCCGTCGGTCCTGGTCGAGATCGGCTACGTCTCCAACAAGGGCGACCTCGAGCATCTGGTCTCCGAGGGATGGCGTTCGCGTGCGGTGGGCTCGATGGCGCAGGCGATCGACGGGTTTTTGGCCAAGCGGATGGCCACGGCCGGATCGTCGAATTGACGACCGGGGGATCGTCCAATTGACGACCGGGGGATCGTCGAACTGACGACCCGGGGATCGTCGAATTGAGAGTGATTTTCCGTCCCGCCGCAAAAGCCCTAGTTTGGCCACAGCGGGCGCTTTATAAAAACGCCGCAGGGGGTTCCGGAATCGGCGAGAATCCCGCTCGGCAAGCGTCTTGGGTCCGGCACTGATAGTATTGAGTAAGGCCGGTGAATTCGCGATGGTTTGGTGCCTGTTTTCGGTGCCAAGGGCTGATCTTAAGCTGGTCTTGGGCTGATCTTTGGGCTGATCCAGAGTTTGAACGGATAAACAGATAATGCGCTTGCTGGTGCGGTTCATGGGCTTCCTGTTCGCCGCGGGAACGGTGTTGTTCCTTGTCGGGGTCGGTGCCATCGCAGGCCTGATCTGGCATTTCTCCAAGGACTTGCCGGACTACTCTCAGCTTCAGGATTACGAGCCGCCGGTGATGACCCGCGTGCACGCGACCGACGGCTCGCTTCTCGGCGAATACGCCAAGGAGCGGCGGCTTTACCTGCCGATCCAGGCGGTGCCGAAGCTCGTGATCAACGCTTTCCTCGCGGCCGAGGACAAGAATTTCTACGAGCATGGCGGCATCGACTACACCGGCATGGCGCGCGCCGGCGTGGTCTACATCCAGAATTACGGCTCCAATCGCCGCCCGCAGGGCGCTTCCACGATCACCCAGCAGGTCGCCAAGAACTTCCTTCTGACCAACGAAGTCTCCTTCGCCCGCAAGATCAAGGAAGCCTTGCTGGCGATGCGGATCGAGAAGACCTACTCGAAGGACAAGATCCTCGAGCTGTATCTGAATGAAATCTATCTGGGCCTCGGTGCCTACGGCATCGCGGCTGCGTCGCTGGTTTATTTCGACAAGTCGGTGAACGAGCTGACGGTGGCAGAAGCGTCCTATCTCGCGGCGCTGCCGAAGATGCCCGCGACGCTGCATCCCGTTCGCAACCGCGACCGCGCCATCGAGCGCCGCAACTACGTCATCGATCGTCTGGTTGAGAACGGCTGGGTCAAGCAGGCCGACGCCGACAAGGCGCGCAAGGAGCCGCTGGCCGTGACCAGCCGTTCCAACGGCGCCCACACCTTCGCCGGCGAATATTTCGCCGAGGAAGTGCGCCGCGACATCTTCGAGCGCTATGGCGAGAAGAAGCTGTACGAGGGCGGCCTCTCGGTCCGCACCACGCTCGATCCGAAGATCCAGGTCATGGCGCGCAAGACCATGGTCGCCGGACTCGTCAACTATGACGAGCAGCAGGGCTATCGCGGCGCCATCAGCAAGCTCGACATTTCGGGCGACTGGGGCGTCAAGCTCGCCGAGATCAAGTCTCTGTCCGATATCTCGCCATGGCGCATGGCGGTGGTGCTGGAGACCAGCGACCAGTCGGCGCGCATCGGCTTCCAGCCGAGTCGCGAACTCGGCGGCGCCATTAGCAAGCAGCGCGAGACCGGCCTCATCACGCTCGACGGCATCAAATGGGCACGAGCGGCCTCGGGGGCTGCGAAGGGCAGGGCGGCGAGCGCGGTGTCGCAAGTGCTTCAGCCCGGCGATGTGATCTATGCCGATCCGCTGTACAAGGACGCCCAGCCTGTCGAGGGCCAGTACCGGCTGCGCCAGATTCCCGAAGTGTCCGGCGCGATGGTGGTGATGGACCCCTGGACCGGCCGCGTGCTGGCGATGGTCGGTGGCTTCTCGTTCGACCAGAGCCAGTTCAACCGCGCCACGCAGGCCTATCGGCAGCCCGGTTCGTCATTCAAGCCGATCGTCTACTCGGCCGCGCTCGACAACGGCTATACGCCCTCGACTGTCGTGCTCGACGCTCCGATCGAAATCGACCAGGGCCAGGGCGCCGGCGTGTGGCGGCCTGAAAACTTCTCCTCGGGCAAATTCCAGGGGCCGGTGACGCTGCGCAATGCGCTGCGGCAGTCGCTCAACACGGTGACGGTGCGCCTCGCCCAGGACATCGGCATGCCCCTGATCGGCGAATATGCCCGCCGCTTCGGCGTTTATGACGAACTGCCGAACTATCTCTCCTACGCGCTCGGCGCCGGCGAGACTACGGCGATGCGCATGGTCACGGCCTATTCGATGCTCGCCAATGGCGGCCGCCGGGTGAAGCCGACTCTGATCGACCGGATCCAGGATCGCTACGGCCACACCATCTTTAAGCACGACCAGCGCGAATGCCGCGGCTGCGACGCGCCGGGCGGCTGGAAGAACCAGAACGAGCCGCAGCTGATCGACCGCCGCGAGCAGGTGCTGGATTCCATGACCGCCTATCAGATCACAGAGCTGATGGAAGGCGTGGTCCAGGCTGGTACCGCGACCGTGGTCAAGCAGGTCGGCAAGCCGATCGCCGGCAAGACCGGCACCACCAACGAGGCCAAGGACGCCTGGTTCGTCGGCTTCTCGCCCGACGTCGCCGTTGCCATCTATATGGGCTACGACAAGCCGCGTCCGCTCGGCAAGGGTAACGCCGCGACCGGCGGCCATCTGGCGGCTCCCATCGCACGCGACTTCCTCCAGCTCGCGCTCGCCGACAAGCCGGCGGTCCCGTTCAAGGTGCCGGCCGGCATCAAGCTGGTGCGGGTCGTCGCCAAGTCTGGCATGCGCGCCGGTCCAGGCGAGACCGGCGGAACAATCCTCGAAGCCTTCAAGCCGGGCACGGCGCCGCCGGATAATTATTCGGTCATCGGCGTTGCCGATGCCGACGGCCGCATGCCGGCGTCACAGCAGCAGCAGCCGGATTCCGGTTTCTTCATGCGGCCGGGCACCGGCGGGCTGTACTAGGGCTTAGGACAAAAAGGGCGTTCTTCGCCGCGGCGGTTGCGCTTTGCAGCCGCCGCCGCTACATCCCGTTGCAACGAGACGCGGAACAATTCCGCGAGACCCGAGAATCACATGCGCGCCGAAATCGAACGGTTGGTAGAAGAGATCAAGCAGTCTGTCGGGCTGCTGAGGAGGCATCTTTGACGTCGAGAAATCGACGGCGCGCCTCGCTGAGCTGAACAAGCTCGCAGAAGATCCCAACCTCTGGAACGATCCCCAGAAAGCCCAGAAATTGATGCAGGAGCGCACCTCGCTCGAGGATGCGCTCTCCGGCATCGGCAAGGTCGAGCAGGAGCTCGAAGACGACATCGGCATGATCGAGCTCGGCGAAGCCGAGGGCGATGAGGGCGTCGTCAAGGAAGCCGAAGCCGCGCTCAAGACCCTCAAGAAGGAAGTCGCCCGACGCGAACTCGAGGCGCTGCTGTCGGGCGAGGCCGATAGTTTCGATTCCTATCTCGAAGTGCATGCCGGCGCCGGTGGCACCGAGAGCCAGGACTGGGCGCAGATGCTGCTCCGCATGTACTCGCGCTGGGCCGAAACCCGCGGCTTCAAGGTCGAGATGCTGGAAGAGTCCGAGGGCGAAGAGGCCGGCATCAAGTCCGCGACCATCCAGGTCTCCGGTCACAATGCCTATGGCTGGCTCAAGACCGAGGCGGGCGTGCACCGCCTGGTGCGGATCTCTCCATTCGATTCAAACGCGCGGCGGCACACCTCGTTCTCATCCGTAGCCGTGTTTCCGGTGATCGACGACACCATCAAGATCGACATCAAGGAATCCGACGTTCGCGTCGACACCATGCGCTCTGGTGGTGCCGGCGGCCAGCACGTCAACAAGACCGAGTCCGCGGTACGACTGACGCATATCCCGACCGGCGTCGCCGTGGTCTGCCAGGCCGGCCGCTCGCAGCACAAGAACAAGGCGCAGGCCTGGGACATGCTGCGCGCCCGGCTTTACCAGATCGAGCTGAAGCGGCGCGAGGAGAAGGCCGCCGCCGACCAGGCCGCCAAGACCGACATCGGCTGGGGCCACCAGATCCGCTCCTACGTGCTGCAGCCCTACCAGATGGTGAAGGACCTGCGCACGGGTGTGCAGACCTCGGACACCTCAGGCGTGCTCGGGGGCGATCTCGACGAGTTCATGGCCGCAACCCTGGCGCAGCGCGCCTTCGGCACTCCCGGCGCCGACATCGAGGACGTCGACTGATGCTCCGCATCGCCTTCATCGGGCTTGGACGGATGGGCCATGGCATGGCCGGCCGCTATCTCGATGCCGGTTTTACGGTGACGCTGTGGAATCGCAGCAAAACAAAAGCGGAAGACCTGATCGCGCGCGGCGCGCTGTGGGCGACCTCGCCCGAGGACGCAGCGATCGACGCCGACGCCGTCGTGACCATGGTCGCCGATGACGAGGCCTCGCGCGCAGTCTGGCTCGGCCCCAAGGGCGCAGCCAAGACGGCGAAGGCTGGCACCATCGCGATCGAATGCTCCACCGTCTCCTATGACCATGCGCGCGAGATGGGCCGCGAAATGAACGCGCGCGGGCTGATCTATATCGATTGCCCCGTGACGGGATTGCCGGATGCGGCCGCGAGCGGAAAGCTGACGCTGCTCGTTGGCGCCGATGCGGCCGATCTCGAACGCGCGCGGCCCTATCTGACACCGATCGGTTCGACCATCCGCCATTTCGGCTCGGTCGGCTCCGGCACGGTCTACAAGCTGATCAACAATCTGATGGGCGCGATCCAGATCGCCGGCCTCGCCGAGGGACTTGCCATCGCCGAGCAGGCCGGGCTCGACATGAATCTGGTGCTGGACTCGATTCAGGCTGGCGTCGCCGCGAGCCCGCAGGTGCAGCGCCACTCCAGGCGCATGGTCGCCCGCGATTTTTCCGGCGCAACGTTCACGGCGGCACTGCGGCACAAGGATGCCGCCTACGCGGTGAAGCTCGCCGAGAGCCTGCTGGCCGACAAGCCGCTGGTCGCGCGCGCCGCGGTGGAGGCCTACGCGCAGGCAAAAGCTGCGATGCCGGATGACGATGAAGGCAAGATGATCGAGCTGGTGTCGCGGCCGAAGAAAACGTCCTAGGTGTGGACTCATAAACTTCAGCTTAGCAACGCAAAGCGGAAGTCTCCGACCTTGAAGGTGTTCGGCGGCTTGTGACCCGAACGAGACATTGGCGGGTGACCTTCACACCTATAGCATGATGCGATGCACATCCTTAATGAGATAGCTGATGCTTGGGGTTGGCGGGGGGTACGGCCACGTGCATTTGTCATGCAGAATGAATTTGGCAATGTGATCTTCACTGATGAAGACGGGCAATATTGGCGCATCTGCCCAGAGGAATTGACTTGCGAGGTTGTCGCGATCAACGGAGAGAACTTTGCAAGGCTGCAAGATACGGACGAATTCTTGAAAGATTGGACTATGCGCGAACTCGTTGAACAAGTTCGCACAACGTTGGGAATGCCAGATGCTCAGCGATGCTACTGCCTGAAAATCCCCGCCACCCTGGGCGGTGCTTACGCGCTCGCCAATATTGGAACTATCGATAGAGCAGAACTGATCTCATTCTCGGGCCACGTTGCGAAACAGATCAATGATCTTCCCGACGGTGCCCAGATCCGGCTAAAGATCACCGATTAAGCTTCAGAGTGTGGTACTCCCTTGTGCGCACTTCTACTGTTCTCCAAACGCCAGCCGTCGCTGAACGAGAAGCGAAAGCGCGTTTCCCATGGCTCCAATAAGTCTGCATTTGGCCCGTTCGAGACCTGCCGGCCCGATCTGACCACGTCCGCTTATCTGGATAGACCGGAAGTCACTGCCTCTCGGGCAAACCGGCGCGAATGACCCAACTCGGACATGATCTATCGCGTCAAAGGTAATTGACAGCGTTTTGCATCCGGATCATTCTACCTTGGAAGGTAGATACGACCTGCTGCTTGCGCCCCAACGGGGACGGTGAACGTATCACAGGTCTTTCATAGCCCTTTGCCCGAACGAACGGGTCAGCAACGCAAGCTCCTGGCACCTCTTTTTCGTTCAAGCAAAGGATGAAAGGTCATGCGCGATTTTCGCGATGCCAAGGCTATGGCACACACGGTTCGAAGCTTCTTGGCGCACCAAAACCTAAAGATCACAAACAGTCAAAGTCTTGAACTGGTTGCAAAGGCATTTGGAGTTTCCGACTGGAATACGCTTGCCGCTGCAATTCGCGGCGAAGTCACGGCTGGCCGCACCGAGGTTGCCACGCCACCGGGCGCAATCGACGCGGGGATCAGGCCTCGGGCACCTCGGTATTCTACCGAGCTTGAACTCACTCTGCAGCATGCGCTCAGCTACGGCGACGCACGCAGACACCAGTACACGACGCTAGAACATCTGCTGCTTGCGCTGACCGATGATGGGAATGCTTCGAAGGCATTGCGGGCGTGCGGTGTCGATCTTGCCGCGCTCCAGAAGAGCTTGACCGACTACATCGACAACGAACTGCGGGCCATCGTGGTCGAACCTGGTAGATCCCTCGGCGGATCGCGACCATCGGCGGCGTTTCAGCGCGTGATGCAGCGCGCGGAGGCACACGCCGAGCAGATGGGCCAGCAGGAAGTCACCGGCGCAATGTGATGGTCGTTATCTTTGCCGAGCGGTTGAGCCCGGCAGTGCGGCGGCTCTACAATCAAAGCATGACCGCTGAGGATGCGGCGAACATCGTCGAACGCGGCATTGCCAAGCGAGATGGCACCGCTGCGCCCTGATCAGTTCGGGGCCGTGCCCAATTTCGGGACTTCTGTAACTGGCCCTTAGCCGACCAGTTGGGGCGACCTCGCTGTGTCCGCAATTGAAAACTGAACGGACAAGGCGCCGCCTCCGCGGGCTGATCGGGTTTATGAGTTACGCGTCCTGGCCGGTCAGCATCGCGTGGGAGAAATTCGATCGCCCCATTCATTGTCGGGATCGGTTTCATAAACCGGCATTCATCGGAAATCGGGTGGCAATGTCCGCCATGTCGTATAAGCGACCGCCTTGGTCACTGATACGAGACACCATGCCCCCGAACCACAAACGGATCGACGCGCGCGACTGGTCGCTGCTCGCTGTGCTCTCGGTCCTCTGGGGCGGCTCGTTCTTTTTCAACGGCGCTGCGCTGCGGGAATTGCCGCCGCTCACGCTGGTGCTTTTGCGAGTTGCACTCGGATCGGCCATTCTGCTGCCGCTGCTCCGCATGCAGGGCATCAGTTTCCCCCGGGGCATAGCCGGCTGGAAGCCGTTCATCGCGATAGGGCTCCTCAACAATGTCATCCCGTTCTCGCTGATCGTGATCGGCCAGACTTTCATTCCAAGCGGGCTGGCGTCGATCCTGAATGCCACCACGCCGCTGTTCACGGTGATCGTGATGGCCGCGGCAGGCGAAGAGGCCTTACGGCTGCGCCGCGTGGCCGGCGTTGCCCTCGGGCTTGCCGGCGTGATCATCCTGCGCGGATGGGGCGTTGAAACACGGGCAGGGCAGGGGCTCGGCATCCTGCTCTGCCTCGGCAGCGCCTTCAGCTATGGCTTTGCGGCGCTAGCGGCGCGGCGGTTGTTGAAGGACGCAGCCCCGCTGGGGACGGCAGCATTTCAACTGATGGCTTCCACGGTGATGATGGCGATCGTCGCCGGCGCGATGGAGCAGCCGTGGCGTCTCCCGATGCCGGGCGCGACAACGTGGCTCGCTGTGCTTGGCCTTGCCGGCTTGTCGACGGCCCTCGCCTACATCGTCTTCTTCCAGATCCTGCGGCGCTCAGGCGCGACCAATGTGATGCTGGTGACGCTGGTCATTCCCGTCACCGCCATTCTTCTGGGATGGCTGGTGCTGGGCGAGCCGATCTCGATGCGCGAGATCGCGGGCGCGATCGTGATCGGCAGCGCATTGCTGGTGATTGATGGGCGCGTTCTGAACCTGTTGCGGCGCGGCACATAGTTCCAGAGCCGCCGTTTCACCTCGCGGAAAATCGCGGCGCTTGCCAGCCGAGAGCCACCTTGCGACACTCCCAGCAAAACAAGACTACAAAACACAGGGGAGAGAACGATGCCGGGTCGTCGCAATAATTTTGCTGCCCTCGCCATTTTTGCTGCCGGCGTGCTCGTCACGACACCGGCCCTGGCGCAGAAGAAATACGATCCCGGCGCCACCGACACCGAAGTCAAGCTCGGCAATATCATGCCCTATAGCGGGCCGGCGTCGTCCTATGGCGTGATCGGCAAGACCGAGGCCGCGTTCTTCAAGATGATCAACGACCAGGGCGGCATCAACGGGCGCAAGATCAATTTCATCAGCTATGACGACGCCTATTCCCCGCCGAAGGCGATCGAGCAGGCGCGCAAGCTGGTGGAGAGCGACGAGGTGTTGCTGATCTTCCAGCCGCTCGGCACACCCTCGAACTCCGCGATCATGAAATACATGAACGCCAAGAAGGTACCGCAGCTCTTCGTTGCCTCCGGCGGCACCAAGTTCGGCGACCCCAAGAATTTCCCATGGACCATGGGATTTCAGCCGAACTACCAGAGCGAGGGGCGGATCTACGCGAAGTATATCCGTGACAAGTTTCCGAACAGCAAGATCGCGGTGCTCTGGCAGAACGACGACGCCGGCAAGGACCAGTTCAAGGGCCTGAAGGATGGGCTCGGCGACAAAGCCAATATGATCATCGCCGACAAATCCTATGAGGTCAGCGATCCTTCGATCGACTCGCAGATCGTTGCGCTTCACGATTCCGGCGCCGACATCTTCTTCTCATGGGCCGCGCCGAAAGGCTCGGCGCAGGCGATCCGGAAGGTCGGCGAGCTCGGCTGGAAGCCGAAATTCTTCCTTGCCAATACGGCTACGTCGATCGCCTCGGTGCTCAAGCCCGCCGGGCTCGACTATTCCAAGGACATCATCTCGACCGCATATCTGAAGGATCCGACCGACCCGACCTGGGACAAGGATCCGGCGGTCATCGCGTGGCGCACCTTCATGGACAAGTACTATCCCGAAGGGGACAAGACCAACGCCAACAACCTTTACGGCTACGTCCAGGCGGAGGCGATGGCGCAGGTGCTGAAGCAGTGCGGCGACAACCTCACGCGAGACAACGTCATGAAGCAGGCCACGAACCTGAAGGATTTTCACACCGACCTGATGCTGCCCGGCATCATGGTCAACACCTCCGCCGACGATTATTTTCCGATCGAGCAGATGCAGCTGATGCGCTTCAACGGACAGGCCTGGGAGCTGTTCGGCGACGTCATCACGGGCGAGGTCGGCCACGAGCGCGGACAGTAGTCAGCCCCATTTTCGGCGTCCCCCCGCTTATTCGGTGACGAGATCGGCGGCGCGTTTCGCCTTCTTGCCGGTATTCTTGACCGTCTCTTCTCCGGCCTTTTCGGCGTTGGCGCGAAGCTCACATTTGGTGCGGATCTCGTCGAGCTCGTCATCGGTCAAATGCTCAATTCCGACGAAGGAATTCTGCACCGCGCTCACCCGGATCAGTTCGTCAAGCTTCACCTGGATCGCCGCGCTATCGCGATTCTGAGAATTCTGAATCAGGAAGACCATCAGGAACGTCACGATGGTGGTGCCGGTGTTGATCACCAACTGCCATGTGTCGGAATACTGGAAGATGGGACCGGTGACCGCCCAAACCAGGATGATGCCGGCTGCAATCATGAATGTTAGCGCGCGCCCGGCCGCTTGAGATGTTCGGTTAGCAATATCGCTGAAGAGTTGAGCCGCGCTGTTACGTGGCTGGTTCGCTTTGCCCTTGGCCGGACGAGCTTTGGTATCGGTCTGTTGCATCGGAAGATCGCGCTGATAAGGGAGCTGCGATCTAACGTCGAGGGAACTCCGAAGTTCCGCGATGTAAACAGGAACCAGGCGAGCGGACTCTCAACGAGCCTAGCCCGCGCTCAGGCGCACGCCGGCGCGCAGGAATTTCTGCGGATCGACTGCTTCGCCGTCGATGCGGGTTTCGTAGTGCAGGTGCGGGCCGGTGGAACGGCCGGTCGACCCGACGAGCCCGACGACCTGGCCGATCTTCACGATCTCGCCGACCCGGACATTGATCTCGGAGAGATGGCCGTAGCGGGTCGCAAGGCCATTGCCGTGATCGACCTCGATCATGCGGCCGTAGCCGCCGGACCAGCCGGCGGAGACGACCTTGCCGTTGGCAGTGACACGAACGGGATCGCCGCTCGCGGCGCGGAAGTCGAGCCCGGTGTGCATCGCGGGCCGGCCGAGGAACGGATCGCTGCGCACGCCGAAGCCGGAGGTGAACTCGACCTCGCCGATGACGGGCTTGCGATAGGGCACGAGTGCGAGCGTGCGATTGAGCCGGTCCATCTCGGCGCGGGTGCTGTTGATGCGATAGAGCTGCTTCTCGAACGGCCCCGAACTGGCGGTGAGCTTGACGGGTACGAAAGGCCCGCCCATTGCCGTGCGTGGTACGGCGGCTTCGAGATTTGCGAGGTTCAGGCCGAGATCGCTGACGACGCCGCGCATCCGGCGCATGCGCGAATCCATGCCTTCCTCGACGGCGTTGAGCGCCGCCATCTGACGACGCTCGACCTGGTCCAGCGAGGTCGTGAGCCGAACGACGACGTTGTCGAATCCCTGGTTCTTGGCGAATTGATTGACGGGCGGAGCTGCGAGGGTCGGCGCGCGCGACTCGAGCCGCGCTTCGCGATCCGGCGGCGCCAGGAAGATCACGGTGTCGCTGATCGGTGAGGGCTTTGGCGTGCCCTGCGTCGTCTGGCTGGCATCGCCACGCTGCGGGCTGGAACGGGGAATCGATCCGGTCACGTCCGGCATGGACCCGAGCGCCGTGGCACGGGACTCCAGCGCCGTCTGGCGCTTCATGATCTGGTCGAGCTTCTGGTCGAACTGCTCCTGGTCGAGCAGCTGCCGACTGGTGGTGCGGTCGACCTTGGCGCGGAGCTCGGCGATGCGGTCTTCATAGGCGTATTGCATCTCGGCCTGCCGGGCGATCAGCCGGGTGAGGACGTCGTCGCGGAAGGCGAAATAGGTCGCGGTTGCGGCCGACCAGAGCCCGAGCAACACGATCGTGCCGACCACGATCCAGAACACCACAGGCCCCAGGCGAACCTGCTTGCCGTGATGGACGATGGTGTAGGCGTCGTCAGTGTCCGGAAGGGGAAGCGCGGTTGCCACCGCGGCAGCACGGCGATGAAAGGCTCGGCCGTGGTCGTGGGGGTGATGTTGGGGGTACTGCGAGAGTTGGGCAGAACTTTTCGACATCGGCACTCCCGCGCCGATCGGATGAGTCCGTGCGGCCTAATTGCCGCGGCAATCTGGGCCGGTCATGGTTAATTTTCCGGAAACGGAACCGCTTGAATTTAAATGATTGGTTAAAGGCTCCTTGCGGCTTCCAGCACCTCGTCGGCGTGGCCGTCGACCCGGACATTGCGCCAGATCCGGGCAATCTTGCCGTCGGCGCCAAGCAGCACGGTGGTGCGAAGAATTCCCAGGAAGCTCTTGCCATACATGGACTTTTCGCCCCAGGCGCCGTAGGCCTCCAGCATCTGGTGCGTCTCGTCCGAGATCAGGGGCACGCCCAGACCGTGCTTGTCGCGGAACTTGTCCTGAGCCTTGATCGGGTCGGCGGAGATACCAAGCACGGCGGTGCCAGCCTTGGCGAAGGCGCCGGTGAGCCGGGTGAAGTCGATGGCTTCCCTGGTGCAGCCCGGCGTGTCGGCGCGGGGGTAGAAGAACAGGACCAGCTTCTGGCCGGCATAATCCGACAGCGCGACGACACCGCCACCGTCGCGGGGCAGGCGGAAGGCGGGGGCCTTCTGACCCTCGGCCAAGCCGGCCTTCGTCGTCGCTTTGGGCGCTGATGCCGATTTGGAAGAATTTAACCGTTTCGGTGCGGCCTTATGCGATGCTGTCTTTGCTATGGTCCCAGTTGATTTGCTCGCCGGTGTCCGCTGTGTTTTCGCGGACTTAGTTTGAGTCGCAGCCCGCGCTTTCACGGGCGTCTTTTTAGCCGTCGGACTGACGGAGGGCGTTTTGGACGATTTCTTTCGGGATTTCTTGGACATACGCCTTCCTTTCGTCGCTTTCGGCGGGTCAACCAAAGCGGTATTGCAGCCTTTTTCCGGTATGCCGGAATCGTGCCTTCGGCTGGATGAGTCTGACGACGGCGAAGTCTGGTTACAAGGAATTACACGGACCACCCCACTGCTCGTTGAACGCGCTCCCGGGGCGACATGACGAACAGAAGAAATATTCGAGGTATGGCGGCAATGCCGTCGCGGGAAGCTTCGCTTCCCGTCGACGGCTGCGGCCCCGGCGGCGCTCAATCCCACGACGGGCGCCTGTATCGAGAGGCAATGGCAAGGAATACGTCGCCCCAGGATTACAATCGGGATTCGGATCGGCGCGGCAGCCAACCAGAGCAGCAGCAATGGGACGACGCCGATTGGGATCCGGATCAGGAAGCGGCGGCGGGCTATCGGGCGCGCCGGCTGTTGTCGCGTTCCAATTCGGGCTTCCATCGCTTCGCTGACGGGTTTGGGCCGCTGCGCCGCTGGCTGGGCGGCGGTCGCTGGCTGAAGCGCGTGGCCGTGGTCGTCGGTGCCCTGATTGTCATCTTCGTCGGCTGTTTCGGCGCGCTGTGGTGGCGGCTCGGTGCCGGTCCCATCAATCTCGACATTGCGACTCCGTGGCTCGCGGCCGCGATCGAGGACAATATCGGTCACGGCAACACCGTGGAGGTCGGCGGCACGCAGATCGAACGGGCCGGGCGGATCCGAATCGCCGTGCGCATCCGTGATATCGTCGTGCGCGACCACGATCACGTCATTGTCGCCACCGCACCGAAGGCCGAGGTGAAGCTGTCGGGTGCAGGCCTGCTGATGGGGCATCTGCGCGCCGAAAGCCTCAACCTCGTCGATGCCGAGCTCGCGATCCGGATCGCGCCTGACGGTACGGTCACGGTGTCGGCTGGCGACACCGCAAAGCCGCTTGCAACTGGCGTCGCCTCCAAGAAGGACGCGGGGCTGCCGCCGACTTTCCCGCGCAATGGTGTCCCACCGCCGCCATTCGCCACCGGGCCTGCGACCCCCGACGCATCGCAAGCCGCGACCCAGGCCACGGCCCCGACCGGCATTCTTCAGGGCCTCGACTGGCTCGACAGTCTGAGCATGACCGGCCTCGACGGCCAGAATCTCAACGAGATCGGCCTGAAGAACGGCAATCTGATCGTCGACGACCAGCAGCGCGGCAGCAAATGGACGTTTGAGAACATCACGCTCAGCCTGCGCCGACCGAGCCGTGGCGGCGTCGCGCTCAGCCTCGGCGAGGAGGGCGCGCGTCCGTGGTCGTTGCGTGCCACGATCGGCCCCACCGAGAACGGCGTGCGCTCAGTCGATATCCGCGCCGACAAGGTCTCGACCGCCAACATCCTGCTGGCGCTGCGGGTGAAGGATCTCACCTACACCGCCGACCTGCCGCTGACCGGCGAGCTCAAGGGCGAACTCGGCCGCGACGGCGTGCCGACCTTCTTTCGCGGCAAGATCGCAGTCGGTGCGGGCAACATCATCGACACCGATACACCCGATTATCCGATGGCGATCGACTCGGCCGAGATCAATGTCGAGTGGGACGCCAATCGGCGGGTGCTGGTCGCTCCGTTCAAGGTCCTCTCGGGCGCGAACCGTCTGACGCTTCTGGCTCATGTCGAGCCGCCCAATGGCACCGTCAATGACTGGCAGCTCGGTTTCAGCGGCGGTTCGATCCTGCTCGGCGGCATCGACAACGAGCCGCCGCTGGTCTTCAACCGTATTGCGATCGGCTTCCGCTTCGACACCGACCACAAGAGGCTGCTGTTGACCCAGGCCGACATCTCCAACGGAGAGATCGGCGTCGCCGGCACCGGTGCCATCGACTATTCGGGCGAGCCACGGCTGACATTGGGTTTTGCGGGAACGCCGATGTCGGCCTCGGCGCTCAAGCGGATGTGGCCGACGCTTGTCGTTCCCGAATTGCGCGAATGGGTGATCGAGCGGATCGAGCGTGGAACGCTCCAGCGCATCGAGATCGGCGTTAATTCGCCGACGAAGAATCTTCCGCGCAAGGGCCCACCCATTCCCGACGACGGCCTGTCCGTCAATATCGTGGCGAGCGGTGTCACGGTTCGCCCTGTCGATGGCCTGCCGGTGGTGCACGATGCCGATTTGAAGGCGCGCGTGACCGGGCGCACCGCGATGGTGAACATCGGGCAGGGCATTGCTGATACGCCGGCGGGCCGCAAGGTCACGATTTCCGACTTCGTCTTCGAGGTGCCCGATATGGCGCCCAAGCCGTCGCCGTCGCGGACCCGGTTCCGCGTCGAGGGTCCGGTGCCTGCGGCCGCCGAAATGCTTTCCAATGATCGCCTGAGCGATCTGTCGTCGACCGTCATCGATCCCAACACCAGCAAGGGGACGTTCTCGGCGAACGTCCAGCTTGGGTTGCCGGTCAAGGGCGAGCTGACCAAAGCCGACACCACCTACAGCGTGACCGCCGATCTCAACGGTTTTGGTGCCGACAAGCTGGTGATGAACCAGAAGCTGGAGGCCAACAACCTCAAGATCGTGGCGAGCAACCAGGGCTATCAGGTCAAGGGCGACGTCAAGATCAACGGGCAGGCGGCCTCGCTCGACTACCGCAAGCCCGCCGAGGGCGATGCGGACGTCAAATTGCAGACCACGCTGGACGATGCGAGCCGCGCGCGCCTCGGGTTCGATCTGGGCCCCGCCGTCAGCGGATCGGTGCCGATCAAGCTGTCGGGCAAGATCGCCGGGGGGCCCGACCAGACGACGAAGCTCGGCATCGAGGCCGACCTGACCTCGGTCAAGCTCGACAACATCCTGCCCGGCTGGGTCAAGCTGCCGGGCAGAGCGGGCAAGGCCAGCTTCAAGGTGGTGCCGACGGCGCAATCGACGCGCCTGGAGGAGATCGTCATCGAAGGCGGCGGCGCCTCGATCAAGGGGTCGATCGAGGTCGATGCCAACGGCGATCTCATGAACGCGAACTTCCCGACCTACGCGCCGTCCGACGGCGACAAGGCTTCGCTGAAGGTGGAGCGCAGCCAGGACGGCGTGGTCAAGGGCACGATGCGCGGCGACGTATTCGACGGCCGCGGCTTCCTGAAATCGGCGATCTCAGGCAATTCCAAGGACGACGCCAAGAGCAAGACGAAGAACGTCGATTTCGACATGGACGTGAAGCTCGGCGCCGTCATGGGTTTCAACGGCGAGGCGATGCGCAGCGTCGAGGCCAAGATGTCGCGGCGCAATGGTGCGGTCAAAGCCTTCACGCTGAGCGGCAGGATCGGAAAAGACACGCCTGTGGCCGCCGATTTGCGCGGCGGCCGCGCCCAGGGCAACCGCGAGGTGATCTATCTCCAGACCAGCGATGCCGGCAACTTCCTGCGCTTCACAGACACCACCAACAAGGTCTTTGGCGGCCAGATGGTGGTGGCCATGGAGCCGCCGACGTCGGAGCCCACGACCCGGGAAGGCCTGATCAATGTGCGCGACTTCTCGGTCAAGGGAATGGATCAACTCGATCGCGTCGCGGCGGGCGCTCCCAACGGGGCGCAGAGCGGCGTGGCCTTTACGGCGATGCGTGCGGAGTTCACGCGGCAGAACGGCGCGCTCACGATCCGCGACGGCGTGGTCAAGGGGCCGATGATCGGCGCCACCATCGAGGGCTCAATCGACTTTCCCGGCAATCAGGTCTGCATGAGCGGCACATTCGTGCCGATGTATGGCGTCAACAACATCTTCGGCCAGATCCCGTTGTTCGGCATCTTCCTCGGCGGCGGCAACAATGAAGGATTGATCGGCGTGACCTACGAGGTCGTCGGCACCCCGGCCGCGCCCGTGATGCGCGTCAATCCGATTTCGGCGATGGCACCCGGTCTGTTCCGCAAGATCTTCGAATTCAACACCGGCAAACAGAACTCGCCGTTCGAGGAATTCCCGTCGCAGTCGAACGATGGTTCGACCGGAACGACGCGCCAGCTCTCGAGCGGCTGCACCCTCGCGCGGCGATAGCGGCGAGCTGACTTCGTCATGCCCGGGCTTGTCCCGGGCATCCACGAACTTTGTTTCCATAAGCGCGCAGAACGTGGATGGCCGGGACAAGCCCGGCCATGACGACGTGCTGGCCGCCTTACGCCGCGCGCACGCCAGCCAGGAAGGTCCCGACTTCGCCGGAGAGCTGCTCAGCCTGCTTGGAGAGGTTCGAGGCCGCGGCGAGTACCATGCCTGCGGCATTGCCGGTCTCGTTTGCTGCCGTGCTGACGCCGCCGATATTGGTGGTGACTTCCTGGGTCGCCTCCGCCGTCTGCGAGACGCTGCGGGCGATCTCGGCGGTGGCGGCGCCTTGCTCCTCGATCGCGGCGCCGATCGAGGTGGCGATCCGGCTGACCTCCTCGATGGTGGCGGTGATGCCGCCGATGGCGTCTACCGCTTCCTTGGTCGCGCCCTGGATCTGGGCGATCTTGTCGCCGATCTCGCGGGTGGCTTCCGCAGTCTGGCTCGCCAGCGACTTCACCTCCGAAGCGACGACAGCAAAGCCGCGGCCGGCTTCACCGGCGCGTGCGGCCTCGATGGTGGCGTTGAGCGCGAGCAGATTGGTCTGCGCCGCGATGCTGGAAATCAGCTCGGCGACATGCTCGATCTGCTGGGCGCCGTCCGAGAGGGCGCGCACGATGGTGTCGGTGCGGCGTGCGCTGTCCACGGCACGGCCGGTGACCACGGCGGACTGCGCGACCTGACGGCTGATCTCGGTGATGGAGGAGGAGAGCTCCTCGGCGGCGGCCGCAACCGTCTGGACGCGCTGGCTGGCTTCGGTGGCGGCCGAGCCCACGACGGCGGCGCGGCGGTTGGTGCCTTCCGCGGTCGACGACATCGACTTGGCAGTGACCTCCAGTTCGCCGGAGCCCGAGGCCATCAGGCCGACTAGCTGGCCGACGGAGGCGTCAAACCGGTCGGCAAGCGAGATCAGCGCGTCACGCTTCTCCTGTTCGCTGCGGGTCTTGGTGGCGACCTGCTCGGCCTCCAGCTTGCGCGCTGTCAGCGCGGTCTGCCTGAGCACTTCGAGGGTCTCGGCCATGCGGCCGATCTCGTCGCCGCGACCGGTCTCCTCGACCGCCGCATCGATGGCGCCTTCGGAAATGGCCTGCATGCGGTTCTTCTGGCGGTCGAGCGCGCCGAGCACATCGCGCGCAATCAGCCAGGACAGCGTCGCCATCAGCAGCATCAGGCCGATGCCGATCGCCCCCAGCTCCAGCGTCAAGGCTCGCACGTCGGCGTCAATGTCGTCGACATAGAGGCCGTAGCTGATCGTCGCGTTCCAGGGCGCGAATTTGCGCGCGAACACGGTCTTGCGGACGGGCTCCGTCTGGCCGGGGCGGGGATAGAGATAGGAGGTCACGCCGCCCTGTGCGGTCTCAGCGCCAGCCTTGATAATGGCGTCGGCGATCAGGACGCCATTGGAGTCCTTCGCACCGGTGATCTTGCCCTCGAGCTGCTGGTTGGCGCCGTTGACGATGAGGGACGTATCGGCGTTATAGACCACCGGATAGCCTTGGCCGCCATTGAAGCTCATGCGGCGGCCGCGCTGGTGGAACTGGACCTTCGCTTCGGCCTGCGTCAGCTTGCCGGCGCCGACTTCTTCTTCAAGTGATTGGGCGAGGTTATGGAGCATATCGACCGCGGTCCGCATCTGCTGGACGCGGTCCTCAAGCATGCGGCTCTTGCTGAGCACGGACGACACCCCGATGATGGCCGTGACCGTGAGTGCCGAAAGACAGACCATGCTGGCGAGCTTGGTGCGGATCTTGAGGTGGCTCAGCAGCTTCATCACGGCCTCGACGGAATGGTTATTGTTGCTCGCGTCGGTAGCATGAAATTCTTACCAATCATGAATGGACGCGTGCGACGGCTGCCGCGCAAGCGGCGTCCGCGAGCCGCATGCGCAAACATCCATGCGGAAAAGCGCCGTGTCGGCGCATGGCAAGTCAACTGGGAGAAAGATTGTGTGGGTCTTTAGTCCCGACCGAATCCGGTGGGAGCGGACATGAACCGATTCGTTCATCGCCTCATCATGTCGATGCTGCTGGTCGCGGTCCTCGTCCTCGTCTGGAACGTGCTGGGCTCGCGCTGAGATGGCACCCGTAAATGTTCGGGTGCCATCCCTTTATCCGCGAATCAATTGCTGATGCCTCAGCGCCGCGGGAACGCGCCGCCGGTTGTGCCGCTAGTCCTTGCCCATCGCCGCATCGGCGCTGACCGAGCCGCCGCCGGCTGCCGAGAGATAGAGGCAGGCGAAGCAGAACAGGATCGCCGCGGTGCCACCATTGAGCAGCGGCAGGAACACCGGCGTCTCGCCCTTGAACATGTGGCCCATGAAGTAGGCGAAGGCCATCTCACCCGACAGGATGAACGCCGCGAGGCGGGTGAACAGGCCGATCATCAGCAGCGCGCCAAGCACGAGCTCAAGCGTACCGGCTGCGTAGATGAGCGGCGGGATGTTTGCGAAGTAGGGAAGCACCGGAAACTTGAACAGCTTGGCGATGCCGTACTGGAGCAACAGGAGTCCAGTGATGAAGCGAAACAGGCTCAAGAGAACCGGTTGAAAGCGAACGAGATAGGGAAAGTTCATTGGTTTGTGCCCTCCATCCAATGCTTGCGACTAGGACCGCATTCAGTTCTGCCCTGCAAGCCGCCCAAGGGCAATTTGCGCTGACATTTTTGTCATGTCGGACAAAACACCGCAGGAGGGACTTTCACCCGCGCGCCATCCACATCTTTTGCAGCTGTTCGCGTCGTGCCCATCCGTAATTTCCCGGTGACGCGAATGCCCGCAGGTTACCTCTGAGACACCTACCGCCGCAGGGCGGGCACGACCAGGAACGGGATCATCCCGAGCACCACGCTGGCAAGCGCGAAGGCGAGCAGCGCGTTGTAGCCGTGGGTCGCGTCATGGATCAGGCCGCCGCTCCAGGAGCCGAACGCCGAGCCGAGTCCGCTGCCGATCGAGATCGTGCCGTAAATGGTGCCGACGCGCTTGCCCCCGAAGATCTTCATCGCGGTCGCCGTGATCAGCGGTCCACGTGAGCCCATCATGCTGCCGAAGCAGACCACGAATCCGGTGAGCAGGAGGAGATTGGCGGAGTATTGCAACAGCCACAGCAGGAAGATGCCGAGGATCGAGATCGCGTAGCTGAGCAGCACCGACGGCCGACGTCCGATCAGGCCGTCGAGCGCGGACACGCCGAGCATGCCGAACACCAGCACAACGCCGGAGAAGCCCCAGGCGGTCGCGGCCTGCAGCGGCGGAAAGCCGGCATCGATCAGATAGGCCACGATCTGTGCGGCGATCGCATACATGCCGACCGCGGTGAAGAAGAAGGTCGAGAACAGCGCCCAGAAGGCGTGATGGCGCATCGCGCTCGGAAGGGTCCAGCCGTGATCGACGAAATCCGGATCGGTCTTCTTCGCGATATGCGGCGAGCCCGAGGCGAACAGCCGCCATGGCAGCAGCATGAGCGGCACCAGCAGGCCGAGCGCGGCGAAGCCGAACAGCTGGTAGGTTTCGCGCCAACCGAGATGATCAATCAAAAGCTGCGAGGCCGGCAGCAGTGCCAGCACGCCGCCCCCCATGGCCGAGTAGACCACCGCCATCGCGGTCGGCAGCTTTGGGCCGAACCAGCGGCCCAGTAGGATCGAGTTCGGCACATTGCCGATGAAGGCGACGCCGATGCCGACGAAGAGTCCGATCGAGAGCTGGAACTGCCAGAGTGACTGCGCGTGCGCCGCAATCAGGAAAGCCGAGCCGAGCAGCAACAGGCCGAGTGCATAGACGATGCGCGGTCCGGAATGATCGAAAAGCCGTCCGACCAACGGCGCAGTCAGTCCGCTGACGAGCCAGGTCAGCGAATAGATCGAGACCACCTGGGCGCGATCCCAGCCAAAATTTTCCGAGATCGGCTTCAGGAAGACGGTAAAGCTTTCGCTGAGGCCGCGGCCGAGCACGGCGAGTGTGAAGCAGAGCGCGAGCACCACGAGCGCGGTGCGCACGACGCCCTGCGGCGTCGCCGTGACGCGTTCCCTGGTCGCTTGCTTGGACTGTTCCTCTAGCGTGTTCTGGTCCATTGCCGATCAGGGAGCGCGCTTCGGCGCGCCCTGACAAGCAGCGAAAATCTCATACGCCTATGCAGGCCTGAGCAGGATGTGCTTCTTCTTGCCGAACGACAGCTTGATCACGCCTTCCGGCGTCAGGTCGGCCGCCGACAACGCCATCTTCTCGTCGGTGACGGGCTCGTCGTTGACGCGCAGGCCGCCGCCCTTGATCTGGCGCCGTGCTTCGCCGTTAGAGGCAACGAGGCCCGCCTTGACGAAGGCATTGAGCACGCCGAGGCCGGCGTCGAACTCGCCGCGTGGAATTTCCACGGTCGGCAGGCTCTCGGCCAGCGCGCCTTCCTCGAAGGTGCGGCGCGCGGTCTCGGCCGCCTCGTTCGCTGCGTCGCGGCCATGCAGGAGCGCGGTCGCCTCCGTGGCGAGCACCTTCTTGGCCTCGTTGATCTCGGAGCCTCCGAGTGCCTCGAGCTTCCTGATCTCGCTCATCGGCAGCGTCGTGAACAGCTTGAGGAATTTGCCGACGTCGGCGTCCTCGGTGTTGCGCCAGTACTGCCAGAAATCATAGGCCGAGAACTGGTCGGCGTTGAGCCAGACCGCGCCTTGTGCGGTCTTGCCCATCTTGACCCCCGATGCCGTCGTCAGCAGCGGCGTCGTCAGCGCATACAGTTGATGGGTGCCCATGCGGCGGCCGAGATCGACGCCCATGATGATGTTGCCCCACTGGTCGGAGCCGCCCATCTGCAAGTTGCAGCCGGTCCGCCTGGCGAGTTCGACATAGTCGTAGGCCTGGCAGATCATATAGTTGAACTCGATGAAGCTCATCTCCTGCTCGCGCTCGAGGCGTAGGCGCACGGAGTCCATGGTCAGCATGCGGTTGACCGAGAAGTGCCGGCCGATGTCGCGCAGCATCTCGATGTAATTGAGCTTTGTCAGCCACTCGGCATTGTCGAGCATGATGGCGTCGCTCTTGCCCTCGCCATAGCGCAGCACTTTTGCGAACACGCCGCGGATCGATTCCTTGTTGGCCTCGATCTCGGCGACGGAGCGGATCGCCCGCGTCTCGTCCTTGCCGGAGGGGTCGCCGACCATGGTGGTGCCGCCGCCCATCAGCGTGATCGGCTTGTTGCCGGATTGCTGCAGCCAGTGCAGCATCATCATGGTCAGGTAGTTGCCGATGTGCAGCGAGCGTGCGGTGCAATCGTAGCCGACATAGGCCGTCACCTCGCCCTTGGCGGCGAGTGCGTCCAGCCCCTCGAAATCGGAGCATTGGTGGATGAATCCACGTTCCTGCAGCGTGTTGAGGAAATCCGATTTGAATGCAGTCATTTGTCGGCGCGCCTGACAATTCTTGGTTTACCGTTTTGGGAGCAATTTAAGGGTCTTCTATGGGAACTCGGTTGCTGCCCGCTACTTTGGCCTGTGGCATTATAAGATGTGTCCCTCTGGCACAAGATCGGCATGCCGGAAGGGTCTCTTGAGGACGCTGATCCATGATGTTGACGGCACTCGGTTTGATGAGCGGCACCTCGCTGGACGGGGTGGATGTCGCGCTGATCGAAACCGACGGAAAGCAGGTCAAGGCATTCGGACCATCCGGCTACCGGCCCTATAGCCCGGCGGAGCGCAACCTGCTGCGGCAGGCGCTGAGCGAGGCGGTGCACCTGCCGCAGCGCGATGCCCGGCCGGGGATCTTGGCCGAGGCCGAGCGCGCGGTGACTCAGGCGCATGCTGAGGCGGTCGCCGCCTTCGTCAGCCAGAACCGGATGAAGCCGGAAGACATCGACATCGTGGGCTTCCACGGCCAGACCGTGCTGCACCGCCCCGAGAAGCGACTGACCGTGCAGATCGGCGATGCGCCGGCGCTGGCCAAGGCGATCCATATCCCGGTGATGCATGATTTCCGCGCCGCCGACGTCGAGGCCGGCGGGCAGGGCGCGCCATTCGTGCCGGTCTACCACCGGGCGCTCGTCCATTCGCTGGAGCGCGAAGGGCCGATCGTTGTCGTCAATATCGGCGGCGTCTCCAACATCACCTATATCGACGGCAACGACACGCTGATTGCCTGCGACACCGGGCCCGGCAACGCGCTGCTCGACGATTTCATGTACCGCACCATGAATCAGGCGTTTGACGCGGACGGAAAGTTCGCAGCGCTCGGCAAGGCCGACGAGGCCTGGATTGCACGGGCGCTGGAATTGCCGTTCTTCGCAAGCCCGCCGCCGAAATCGCTCGACCGCAACGATTTTGCTGCCCTCAAGCTGGGCGATACCGCGCCGGCCGATGGCGCCGCGACGCTCACCGCCTTCACCGCGGCGGCCATCGCCCGCATCATCCCGCTGCTGCCACGCAGGCCGCGAAGTTGGATCGTCTGCGGCGGCGGCGCCCGCAACCGGACCATGCTCGAGATGCTGCGGGAGCGCGTCGGGTCCGCCACTGTCGAGGCCGCCGAGACAGTCGGCTGGGCCTCCGACGCCATCGAGGCGCAGGCCTTCGGCTTCCTGGCTGCCCGCGGCCTAAAGGGCCTGCCGCTGTCATATCCCGCGACCACGGGCGTGCCGATGCCGATGACAGGCGGGGTGATCGCGCGGCCGTGAAGGTGATCCTACATCGATACCGGTCAATGCAAATGCATCGAACTTGACGAATGAATGCAAATGCATCTATATTTGATGCAGTTGCATCCAACCGCCGGGATCTTTGCCATGACCGCTTCACTCAAACTGATCAGCCATAAGCTTTGTCCATTCGTGCAGCGCGCCGTGATCGCGCTCAACGAGAAGGGCGTCCCGTTCGAGCGGGTCGACATCGATCTCGCCAACAAGCCGGACTGGTTTCTCAAACTATCGCCGCTCGGCAAGGTGCCGGTGCTGGTCGTGACGAGCGAGAAGGGCGAGGTCGCGCTGTTCGAGAGCAACGTGATCTGCGAGTACATCGAGGAGACGCAAGGCGGCCGAAAACTGCATCCGACTGATGCGCTCGAGCGTGCCGAGCATCGCGCCTGGATGGAGTTCGGCTCGGCGATTCTCGGCGATCTCTGGGGGCTGGAGACCACGACCGACCCGGCGACGTTTGAGAGTAAGCGCCAGGCACTCGTGGCGAAGTTCGCGCGTGTCGAGGCCGCGCTCAACGCAAGCCCATTCTTTGCCGGCGATGCGTTCAGTCTCGTCGATGCGGTGTTCGCTCCCATCTTCCGCTATTTCGACGTGTTCGATGAACTGGCCGAACTCGACATCTTCAAGGATCTGCCCAAGGTCCGGGCGTGGCGCGCCGATCTTGCGAAGCGTCCGAGCGTCCGCACTGCGGTGGGCGCGGACTATCCGCAATTGCTGCGCGCCTTCCTCGTGCGCCACGACGCGCATCTGCTCAAGCTTGCGGCCTGAGCCCACGCCGATGTCGCAATCCATGGCCTGGCTGATGCTGGTGATCGCCGGCGCACTCGATGTCGGCTGGGCGATCTCGATGAAATATGCGGAGGGCTATACGCGCGCTGGCTGGAGCATCGTCTCGCTCGTGCTGCTCGCAACCTTCGTTGTCCTGCTCGGGCGTGCCTTGAAGGTGCTCGAGGTCGGCGTCGCCTATTCGGTGTGGACCGGCATCGGCGCCGCCGGCACCTTCGTCATGGGCGTCGTGCTGTTCGGCGAGACCTTGAGCGCGATGAAACTAGCGGGCATCGCGCTCGTCTTGATGGGAATCGTCGCCCTCAAGCTGGCTTAAAACCGAGCTTTAGTTTGGTAGCCTGGATGGAGCGAAGCGCAATCCGGGGCCTTGTCTCAGCAGATGGAGCTTCCCGGATTTCGCTTCGCTCCATCCGGGCTACAAGGCTCAGCGACGAGGCCTTAGCGCACGTTGGCGAGGCGCATGTCGAGATAGGCCGTGATGGTTTCCATCAGCGGCTCGAGCTTGGCGTCGAAGAAATGATTGGCGCCGGGGATGACCTGCTGGTCGATCACGATGCCCTTCTGCGTCTTCAGCTTCTCGACCAGCGTGTTGACGTCCTTGGGCGGCACCACCGCGTCCTTCTCGCCATGCACGATGAGCCCAGAGGACGGGCAGGGCGCGAGGAACGAGAAGTCGTAGAGGTTGGCGGGCGGTGCGATCGAGATGAAGCCCTCGACCTCCGGACGGCGCATCAGCAGCTGCATGCCGATCCAGGCGCCGAAGGAGAAGCCGGCAACCCAGCAGGCGCGCGCTTCGGGATTGATGGTCTGCGCCCAGTCGAGCGCCGCGGCCGCGTCCGACAATTCGCCGGTGCCGTGGTCGAACGAGCCCTGGCTGCGGCCGACGCCGCGGAAATTGAATCGCAGTACCGAGAAGCCGCGATGCGCGAACGCATAGTAGCACTGGTAGATGATCTGGTGATTCATCGTGCCGTGGAACTGCGGATGCGGGTGCAGGACCATCGCGATCGGCGCGTTCTTCTGCTTGGCCGGATGGTAGCGGCCTTCGAGACGGCCGGCGGGGCCGGTGAAAATAACTTCAGGCATGATAATCTCTTGATTGATCCCTTGAAGACGCTCTTCAACAATCAACCGATTGTGCGGATTTCATCGGCTGCTGGGCCGATCAAGCCGCGAAGGGAAGGGTGGAGCGGCGCCCTCGGATGATGCGCGAGCGGCGCGCGGCGAACTGACGCGCGCGTTCTAACATGAGGCGAGGGTCAAAAAGCAAGCATCTTGAACATCGCCCAATGAGCTCAAGAGCTTACCCGGTCATGCCAGTGTCATGCCGACGGCTGCCGGGACCCAACCAGGTGACGGCCAGGATCGGTGGTGTGGCAACAACCAATTGGAATCACGATTGTTTATCGTTTGTCGGGCGATCGCCGGTGGCGATTCACACCGGCTCGGTGCGATCTCCCAGGGAGGCGACCGCGGGCCGATACCGGCGGCTGCCCCCAAGCGTCTGCCCATTGTCGAATGTGAGCTCGAAATCCCCTGACGGCTTGAAGTCCACGGCGCTCACCCGGTCGAGATTGGCGAGCCTGGTCCGGTGCACGCGCACGATGGCGAAGCGGGCGAGCTCGCTTTCGGTCGCGGCCAACGTGCCGCGGATCAGGTGCTGGGTGCCGCTGGCGAGGTTGTATTCGATGTAATTGCCGGCAGAGGCGACCCACAGGATGTCGCGCGGCACGACGCGAATGCGGCTGGTGCCGTCCCGGAGCCAGATCAGATCGGGGGACGACTGCTCCAATGGAACGGCCGGGATGGGCATCGCCGTCCGCACGGCCTTCCGCAGCTCGCGCCGGCTTTCGAGCAGCCAGAGCGTTGCTCCGAGCAGCAAAGCGGTCACGGCATCCTTGCGGAACTCGTACAGGACCGCCGCCAACGAGAAATGGAAGTCGTAGGCACTTCCCGCGAGCCAGAGCAGGAATTTCCGGACCGCTACCATTCCGGTGATGTGGAGGGCCGAGAAGCCAAGCAAGGCGACCGCGGCGATTCCGATCCGAATTGCCAGCGGCCGTGTCTGGCGCATGCGCCGGACGGCCAGCACCAGGATCGGCACCAGCAGCAAGATGACGATGATGCTCGACAGCTCCCAGAACAGTCGCCGGCCAATGTCATAGCTGTCGCCACGCCAGGCGGCGTCCTGCGCGCCGGAGAGCGCATTGACGATCCCGATGGCGAGCGAGACGGCGGCGATCGCGGCGAACATCGTTCCGTCGCCACTGATCCCGCCGGGCCAACCGCTCGTCCCGGACCCCGACGCCTCGTCCCCTCGCGCCCGGTCCTGATCCCAAACCGTCTCGACACGCTCCGTTTCGGGGGCATTTTGGCCGTCAGCCATGGCCCAAAACCCGTGTTTGCCGTCCCGCCGAGGAGCAGAGAACCATGTCAACACCGCAACAAATTTCGAATTCGGAACGACGCATCGATCTGGATTGGGTGCGGATTTTAGCGTTCGGGCTCTTGATCTTCTACCACGTCGGCATGCTCTACGTGTCCTGGGGGTTTCACATCAAGAGCGAGCACCGGCTGACTTGGCTCGAGCCCCTGATGCTGGTCATCAATCCCTGGCGGCTGTCGCTGTTGTTTCTGGTTTCCGGCGTCGCCACCCGTTTCATGCTGGGCAAGTACAACCTCGGTGCCTTCGTCCGCACGCGCTCGGCACGACTCCTGATCCCACTGATCTTTGGCATGCTCGTGATCGTGCCGCCGCAGTCCTACCTCCAGATCGTTGAGAGCCTCGGTTACCCCGCCGGCTTCGCCGATTTTTACGTCCGGCACTATCTGGCGTTCGGAGCGCAATTCTGCCCGAACCCCTGTATCGTGCTGCCGACCTGGAACCATCTCTGGTTCGTAGTCTATCTATGGGTCTACACCGTCGCGCTGGCCGGCGTGCTCTGGCTGCGGCCCATGCTGGCCGATCGGCTCGGCCCGAGACTGGCTGTCCTCCTCACCGGACCCGGGCTGCTGGTCCTGCCGTGCCTTTTGTTCGCGGCCTGCCGCTTGTTCCTGTTTCCGGCCTTCCCGTCGACGCACGCGCTGTTCGGCGACTGGTACAACCATGCGGACCATGCGACCGCGTTCCTGATTGGCTTCCTGCTGGCGAAAGAGGGCGGTATTTGGCGCGATATCGAACGGCAGCGCTGGATTGCGCTCGCAGTTGCCGCAAGCCTGTTCGTCCTGTTCATTCTGCTTCGTGCCGGCCTGGTCGAGCCATCGCCGATGCTGAGATGGTTCGCGAGCTCGGCCTATGGCTGCTACCAATGGCTGGCGATGGCGGCGGTGCTCGGCTTTGCGCGACGCCACCTGACGGCCGACGGCCCCGTGCGCCGCTATCTGACCGATGCGATCTTTCCCTATTACATCGTGCATCAGACCGCGATCATCATGATCGCGCACGCATTGCAGGGCAGCGGGCTATCAGCCGGAAGCGAAGCCGCCATCGTAATATCAGGCACCGCGCTCACTTGCCTCGTCGCCTACGAGATCGCGCGTCGGATCGCCTGGCTACGGCCACTGTTTGGCCTCCGGACAGAGGTCCGATCCTCGGCCGGAATTGCGCAGCAACAGCCGGCCTGATGTGCGGCGGCTGCCGATTGGCGCGAGGGTAAAAGATGCTAAGAGGGCGCCATGCCGAGCCGCGTCTATCTCGACTGGAATGCGACCACGCCGCTGCGCGCCGAGGCGCGCGCAGCGATGCTGGCCGCCTACGAGCTGATCGGCAATCCGTCCTCGGTTCACGCCGAGGGGCGACAGGCGCGGCGGCTGGTCGAGGACGCTCGTGCCGTCCTCGCCGCAGCTGTAGGTGCGCTGCCGCGGAACGTCGTCTTCACCTCCACCGGAACCGAAGCCAACGCGCTGGCGCTGTCGCCGGGCCTGCGAGGGCCGTCTGGCAGGCCTGTGGAGCGGCTTCTGGTCTCGGCCGTCGAGCATGCTTCGGTGCTGGCAGGCGGCCGGTTCCCGGCGGATAGGATCGGTCAGATCCGGGTCACACGCTCCGGCGTGGTCGACCTCGGTCATTTAGAGGCGCTGCTCCGCGACGGCCCGCCGGCGCTGGTCTCCATCATGGCGGCCAACAACGAGACGGGCGCGCTGCAGCCGGTCACTGACGTCGCGGGAATCGTTCACGGGGCCGGCGGCCTCCTGCATGTCGATGCAATCCAGGCGCTTGGAAAAACTCCCTTTGATATCAAGGTGATCGGCGCGGACCTTGCAACCTTTTCTGCGCACAAGATCGGCGGCCCCAAGGGGGTCGGCGCGCTGGTCGTGGCCGACGGCGTGGCCGGACTCGAGCCGGTGCTGCGGGGCGGCGGGCAGGAGCTGAACCGGCGCGCCGGAACCGAGAATGTCGCCGGCATTGCCGGCTTCGGGGCATCCGTGCGGGTTGCCCGTCAGGCTTTGCCGGAGGATGCGGAGCGCATGGCAACTCTCAGAGATCGCTTGGAGAATGGCATTCGCTCCATGGCCGGCGCAACGGTCTTCTCAGATGACATCAGGCGATTGCCAAATACCGTTCTTTTCACGGCTCCCGGCTTGAAAGCCGAGACCGCGGTGATCGGATTTGACCTCGAAGGCATCGCGGTATCCTCGGGTTCCGCCTGTTCCTCGGGCAAGGTGCAGCCGTCCCACGTGCTGTCGGCGATGGGGTATGATCCCACCGTCGCCCAGGGAGCGGTGCGTCTCAGTCTGGGCTGGTCCACGGAGCCGGATGACATCAACAGGACGTTAGAGGCTTGGCGAAAGCTCGGTAATACCCTACTTAAGGGATAAGCGATGAAACACGGCTTGAACGGTTCTAAGCGCGTGCGTCTCGCCAAGAAACATCGTAATAGTCGTCCGAGTTTGATGATCCACCGCGGTCCTTGAAACCGCGAGCGGAGGATAGAATGCCAGCCGTGCAAGAGACGGTCGAGCGCGTGAAGCGCATCGACGTCGATCAGTATCGTTATGGGTTTGAGACCCTGATCGAGTCCGACAAGGCCCCCAAGGGGCTGTCGGAAGAGACCGTCAAGTTCATCTCCGAGAAGAAGAACGAACCCGCCTGGATGCTCCAGTGGCGGCTTGAGGCCTATCGGCGCTGGCTGACCATGACTGAGCCGACCTGGGCCCGCGTCGACTATCCCAAGATCGACTTCCAGGACCTCTATTACTATTCGGCGCCGAAGCCGAAGAAGACGATCACCTCGCTCGACGAGATCGATCCCGAGATTCTGAAGACCTACGAGAAGCTCGGCATTCCCTTGCGGGAAGTCGCCATGCTCGAAGGCGTCGAGCCGAAGCCCGGCGAGGAAGACCCCAACAGGCGCAAGATCGCGGTCGACGCCGTGTTCGATTCGGTCTCGGTTGCGACCACCTTCAAGGCCGAGCTGAAGAAGGCCGGCGTGATCTTCATGCCGATCTCAGAGGCGATCCGCGAGCATCCCGAGCTGGTGCAGAAATATCTGGGATCCGTGGTGCCGACCTCGGACAATTTCTATGCGACGCTGAACTCGGCGGTGTTTTCGGACGGCTCGTTCGTCTACGTGCCGCCGGGCGTGCGCTGCCCAATGGAGCTGTCCACCTATTTCCGCATCAACGAACGCAACACCGGCCAGTTCGAGCGCACGCTGATCATCGCCGACAAGGGCTCCTACGTCTCCTATCTCGAGGGCTGCACCGCGCCGCAGCGCGACGAGAACCAGCTGCACGCGGCCGTGGTCGAGCTGGTCACGCACGACGACGCCGAGATCAAATATTCGACGGTGCAGAACTGGTACCCGGGCAATTCGGAAGGCAAGGGCGGCATCTACAATTTCGTCACCAAGCGGGGTGACTGCCGCGGCAACAATTCCAAGATCTCCTGGACCCAGGTCGAGACCGGTTCGGCGATCACCTGGAAGTATCCGAGCTGCATCCTGCGTGGCGACAATTCGCGTGGTGAATTCTACTCGATCGCGATCTCGAACGGCTATCAGCAGGTCGACTCGGGCACCAAGATGATCCATCTCGGCAAGAACACGTCGAGCCGCATCATCTCCAAGGGCATCGCCGCCGGCAAGTCGCAGAACACCTATCGCGGGCTCGTCACGGCGCATCGCAAGGCGACCGGCGCGCGCAACTTCACCGCCTGCGATTCGCTATTGATCGGCGACAAATGCGGCGCGCACACCGTGCCCTACATCGAAGCCAAGAACTCGTCGGCGACGTTCGAACACGAGGCCACCACGTCCAAGATCTCCGAGGACGTGCTGTTCTACTGCATCCAGCGCGGCCTCACGCAGGAGGAGGCGGTCGGCCTCGTCGTCAACGGCTTCGTCAAGGACGTGCTGCAGCAACTGCCGATGGAATTCGCGGTGGAAGCGCAGAAGCTGATCTCGATCTCGCTCGAAGGATCGGTCGGCTAGCGCCGGCCTCATCCTGAGGAGGCCACGTAAGCGGCCGTCTCGAAGGATGGATATGGAAAGATTGTTGGCCTCAATCCTTCGAGACGCGCCTGCGGCGCTCCTCCGGTTGAGGAGATAGATGGAAACAAGATATGGCTTTGCTCGAAGTGAAAGACCTCAAGGTTCGTGTCGAGGAGCGTGAGATCCTCCACGGGCTGACGCTGACCGTGAACGAGGGCGAGATCCACGCGATCATGGGGCCGAACGGCTCCGGCAAGTCGACCCTGTCCCACGTCATCGCCGGCAAACCCGGTTACGAGGTCACCGACGGCGAGATCCTGTTCAAGGGCGAAGACCTGCTCGCGATGGCCCCGAACGAGCGCGCCGCCAAGGGCGTGTTCCTGGCGTTTCAGTATCCGGTCGAGATTCCCGGCGTCTCCACCATGAATTTCCTGCGCACCGCGCTGAACGCGCAGCGCAAGGCGCGCGGCGAGAGCGAATATTCGACGCCGGACTTTTTGAAGAAAGTCCGCGACGTCTCGAAGTCGTTGAACATCCCGCAGGACATGCTCAAGCGCGGCGTCAATGTCGGCTTCTCCGGCGGCGAGAAGAAGCGCAACGAGGTGCTGCAGATGGCGCTGTTCGAGCCGAGCCTGTGCATCCTCGACGAGATGGATTCCGGCCTCGACATCGACGCGCTGCGCATCGCAGCCGACGGCGTCAACGCGCTGCATTCGCCCAAGCGCGCGATGGTCGTCATCACCCACTATCAGCGGCTGCTCAACTACATCGTGCCTGACGTCGTGCACGTGATGTCGAAGGGCCGTGTCGTGAAGAGCGGTGCCAAGGACCTGGCGCTGGAGCTGGAGTCGTCCGGCTACGCCCAGTACGAGGACGCGTAAGGAATTTTGCGATGAACGTTGCTGTGGCAAAGACCGGAAACGGCCGCGCGGTGAGCGATCTGTTCGCCAGCGCCGAAGGCCGTCTGCCGGGTTCGCCTTCCGTGATCGCCGTGCGCCGCGAGGCGTTCGAGACCTATGAGCGTCTCGGCCTGCCGCACCGCCGGAGCGAGGAATGGAAATACACCGATCTGCGCGCGCTGGTCGGCGAGGTGCTGCCGCTTGCGGCTGCGCCCGATGCGGCTGCGTTGAAGCGCGCCGCGGACGCCGTGAAAGCGCACGCGATCGCGGGCGCCCGCAAGCTGGTGTTAGTCGACGGCGTGTTCGCTCCCGATCTCTCGGACGTCAAGGCGCTGGCCTCGGAGGTGAGCGTTAAGACCTTGCGGGAGACGCTGGACAAGGATTCCGGTCTGTTGAAGACCGCGGCCACCGATGCGGTGATCGCGCTGAACGCGGCGATGGCGACCGACGGTGTCGTGCTTACGGTCGCCGATGGCGCGCAGCTCTCCGCGCCGATCCAGATCATCCACATCGCGATCTCGTCTTCCGCGTCGACGTTCACCCGCTCGCAGGTCGCGGTCGGGAAGGGCGCTCGTGCCACCATCATCGAGAGCTTCGTCGCGGCCGGCGCCAAGGCTTACCAGGTCAGCGATGCCGTCATCCTCTCGGTCGGCGACAACGCCGACGTCGCGCATATCCGCCTGATGGATGATTCGCCGGATGCGGTGAACATCACCTCGCAGTTCGTCAGGGTCGGTGCGAACACGAAGCTCAATTTCTTCAACATGACGACCGGTGCTGCGGTCAGCCGCCTGCAGGGTTTCATCACGCTGGCGGGTGAGGGCAGCGAGCTCTCCGTCAACGGCGTGAACCTGTTGCAGAAGACCGAGCATGGCGACACGACGCTGGTGGTCGACCACGCCGTGCCGAATTGTGTGAGCCGCGAAGTTTTCCGTGCCGTGATCGACGATCGCGCCCATTCGGTGTTCCAGGGCCGCATCATCGTTCGTCCCGATGCACAGAAGACCGACGGCAAGATGATGATCCGCGCGCTGCTGCTCTCGGACGAAGCGGAAGCCGACAACAAGCCCGAGCTCGAGATCTTTGCTGACGACGTTTCCTGCGGCCATGGCGCCACCGCCGGCGCGCTAGACGACAGCCTCCTGTTCTACCTGAAGGCGCGCGGCCTGCCCGAGAAGCAGGCCCAGGCGCTGCTGATCCAGGCTTTCGTCGGCGAGGCGATCGAGCAGATCGCCGACGATGATCTGCGCGAGCACGTGATCGGCATTGCCGAGCGCTGGCTGGAGCGGCGCCAATGAGCACGCATCCGGCAGTCAAGAACGGCTCTTACGATGTCGCGCGCGTGCGCCAGGATTTTCCGGCGCTGGCCATGCAGATCTACGGCAAGCCGCTGGTCTATCTTGATAACGCGGCTTCCGCGCAGAAGCCGAGCGCCGTGCTCGATCGCATGACGCAGGCCTACACCTCCGAATACGCCAACGTGCACCGCGGCCTGCATTATCTCGCCAACGCCGCGACCGAGGCCTATGAGGGCGGCCGCACCAAGGTGGCGCAGTTCATCAACGCTGCGCGGACCGAGGAAGTGATCTTCACCCGCAATGCGACCGAGGCAATCAACCTCGTCGCCTCGTCCTGGGGTGAACCGAACATCAAAGAAGGCGACGAGATCGTCATCTCGATCATGGAGCACCACTCCAACATCGTGCCCTGGCATTTCCTCAGGGAACGCCATGGTGCCGTGATCAAATGGGCGCCGGTCGACGACGAGGGCAATTTCCTCATCGAGGAATTCGAGAAGCTCCTGACATCGAAGACCAAGCTGGTCGCGATCACGCAGATGTCGAATGCGCTCGGCACCATCGTTCCGGTCAAGGACGTCGTGAAGATCGCTCACGCCCGCGGCATCCCCGTGCTGGTCGACGGCAGCCAGGGCGCCGTGCATCTGCCCGTCGATGTCCAGGACCTCGGCTGCGACTTCTACGTCTTCACCGGCCACAAGGTTTACGGTCCGACCGGCATCGGCGTGCTCTGGGCCAAGTACGACCACCTCGTCGCGATGCGTCCGTTTAACGGCGGCGGCGAGATGATTCGCGAAGTCTCGCGCGACATCGTCACCTATGGCGATCCCCCGCACAAATTCGAGGCCGGCACGCCGGCGATCGTCGAGGCCGTCGGGCTTGGCGCCGCCATCGACTACGTCAATTCGATCGGCAAGGAGCGTATCGCCGCGCACGAGCACGATCTCGTCACCTACGCCCAGGACAAGCTGCGCGAGATCAATTCGCTGCGGCTGATCGGCACGGCACGGGGCAAGGGCCCGGTGATCTCTTTTGAGCTCAAGGGCGCCCACGCCCATGACGTCGCCACCGTGATCGACCGCCAGGGCATCGCGGTGCGGGCCGGCACCCATTGCGTGATGCCGCTTTTAGAGCGGTTCAACGTCACAGCCACATGCCGGGCGTCGTTCGGCATGTATAATACGCGGGAAGAAGTCGATCATCTGGCACAGGCGCTGTTGAAGGCGCGGGATTTGTTCGCATGAGTGACACGGCCGAAATCAAAGCCAATCCGATGGAAACCCAGTCGGCGCTGCCGCCTGAGGAGACCGAGCGTTTGACCACCGAGATCATCGCCGGGCTCAAGACCGTGTTCGACCCGGAAATCCCGGCCGATATCTACGAGCTCGGCCTGATCTACAAGGTCGAGATCAAGGACGATCGTTCCGTCGACGTGCAAATGACCCTGACGACGCCGAATTGTCCGGCCGCCGGCGAGTTGCCGACGATGGTCGAGAACGCGGTCGCCAGCGTCCCCGGCGTCGGCGTGGTTGACGTCAAGGTGGTCTGGGAGCCGGCCTGGACGCCGGAACGCATGAGCGACGAGGCCCGCCTCGTGCTCAACATGTGGTGACGCGTAACCCTGGCTTTAGATACTCGTTAGATCCTTGGCATTGAATTCGCTCGGCAACGGACCACATCACTGACATGACACAGATATCGTCGGGTTCAACACCAGCATCCACTCCGAAGCCGCGGCGGCCGCGCCCGCAGGTGATGCGGCTGACGGACGCTGCTGCCCAGCGCATCAACGAGCTGACCCAGCGGGCCGATTCCGAGATCGTGGGCCTGCGCGTCGGCGTCAAGAACGGCGGCTGTGCCGGCCAGTCCTACACCGTCGAATACGCCCACGATGTCCGCCCGACCGACGAGGTCGTCGAGGACAAGGGCGTCAAGATCCTGGTCGATCCCAAGGCCGTGCTGTTCCTGCTCGGCACCGAGATGGACTACAAGGCCGACAAGATGCAGGCCCAGTTCGTCTTCAACAACCCCAACCAGATCTCCGCTTGCGGCTGCGGTGAGTCGGTCGAACTGCGCCCGGCGCAGATCGACGGGTAGTTTTTCCGTCGTTGCGAGGAGCACTTGCGACGAAGCAATCCAGACTGTCTCTGCGGCGACAATCTGGATTGCTTCGCTTCGCTCGCAATGACGGCGGTGGTATGAAGGCTGGCCTGCTCGCCCCGGGAAGCCTGCCATGGACCGCGAATTCCTGATCGACCTGTTCGCCGATTTCGGCCCCGTCGCCATCCGAAAAATGTTTTCCGGCTACGGCATCTCCGCCGACGGCATCAATTTCGCGCTGTCCCTGCGTGCCGGCTTGTTCTTTCGCGCCGACGAGATGACCATCCCGGACTTTGAAGCGGAAGGCTCGAAGTCATTCCAATACGCGACCCGCGCCAAGACGGTGCTGGTGAACTCCTATTGGGAGCTGCCGGCCCGCCTGTTCGACGATTCCGAGGAGCTTGCGCAATGGGCGAAGGCGGCTCTCGCCGCCGCCCAGCGCGCCAAGGTGAAGAAGCGGCCCAAGGTCAAGAAGGCGGCGAAGAAGGTTGCCAAGCCTGCGAAAGGGCGGAAGAAGGCGAGCAAAAAAAAAGCGGTTGGGAAGCGCGCCAGGCGACTGGGTTAAGCTCAGTCCACGGCCTTTGTCAGGCCAACCCTCATGTCTTTGGCGATGTAAACGCAGACACCGTCAGCTTGCACGCGGCCGTCGGCAAATCCCAGGACCAGCCTGCCGCGCCTCACCTGGCGCATGACGACCTCGTAGCGCACGCATCGTGTGTCCGGTGTGATGGAGCCCGTGAACTCCACCTCGCCGACGCCGATCGCGCGGCCCTTGCCCGCTGAGCCCGACCAACCGAGCCAATAGCCGATCATCTGCCACATGGCATCCAGTCCCAGAGACGCCGGCATCATGGCATCGCCGCGAAAGTGGCAATCGAAGAACCAATGGCCTGGCGCGATGTCGAGCTCGCCGACGATATGGCCCTTGCCGAACTCGCCGCCGTCCAGGCTGATCTCCGTGATGCGGTCCATCATCAGCATTGGCGGCGCCGGCAATTGCGCGTTGCCGGGACCGAAATAGCTGCCCTCGCTCGATCTCAGCAGGTCGTCCCTGGTGTAGGACGGTTGCGGCGTGTGAAAATCATGCGGGTTGGGCAAGACGACAAGTCCTCCGGATGCTCGCAGTCGGACGCCTTGAGACGGCGAGGGAGATGTCGTTCGTCAGGCCAGAATGTCAAGCGCAGGTGGCGGTGCGCGGCTTCGGCGTCACGCCACCCGGTTGTGCGTCTCGACCGCGAATTCCGGATCGGCCTCGCAGATCACGCGGTTGCGGCCGTTGCGTTTGGCGGCGTACAGGCAGGCATCCGCGCGTTCGATCAGCGCATCGGTGTCGTCGCCCTGCTTCAGCATGGAGACGCCGATGGAGATGGTGACGCGGCCTAGGATTTCGCCGGTGGACTTCTTTTTCAATTCCTTGGCCATCACGGCGCGGCGGATGTGATCGGCCACCGTGAGGGCCTGGCGCAGCGCGGTGTTGGGCAACACGACCGCGAATTCCTCGCCGCCATAGCGCGCGGTGATGTCCTGGCCCTTGATGGTCTGCTTCAGCGACAGGCCGACCAGCCGCAGCACCTGGTCGCCGGTGAGATGGCCGTAGGAATCGTTGAACGACTTGAAATGATCGATGTCGACCAGCAGCAGCGACAGCGGATCGCCGGAGGCGAGCGCGCCTTGCACGGCCATGTCGATCATGCGATCGAAATATTTGCGGTTGCCGAGCCCCGTTAGCGGATCGGTCAGGCTCTCGGCGCGGATCGCCTCCAGGCTCTGCTGGAGGTTGCTGATCTCGCTCTTCGACAGCGTCAGCCGGTCTTCCAGCGCCTTGTTGGTCTCGCGCATCTCGCTGGTCGAATGCAGCAGCGTCTCGACGATCGACTTGATCTGCTCGCGGCTCTTGGCCGATGAGAGCTTTTCGGTCGCGCCCGACAGGCTGGCATCGTAGGAGCCGGTCATCCCGAGCGCGTCACCGAGTACCTTCATCACGTCGTCGATCTCGCCGATGACGCGCGCGCCGACCTTGTCGATGCGGTCGGTGGTCTTGATGTGGGAGAGGTAGGTCTCGTAGATCTGATCGAGATCGGCTTCGGTCAGCGTGCCGCTCCGCGCCAGTGTCTCGTTGATGATCTTGTTGAGCGGGGCATTGTAGCCGGTGGCGTAGACGAACCAGATCTCGTAATTACGGGGAATTGCGGTCTGTCGTAGCGATCGGATCTGACCGAGCGCCACCTCGGCGAACGCCATCGTGCGTTCGTGTTCGTCGAGCACCTTGACCACGGAACATACCCCACAGCGATCGGCGTGCCGTCGACCGCAGCAATACTTAAATTATGTTCGTAGGCTAACGGACGATCGTGAACGCCCCGTAAATATACGTCCACGAATACGTCCAGAAAAGTGCACGCAAGCTTTATTTCAACCAAAGCCGGGCGCGCATCGGGCTTCAGGCGCCGGCTGGGGAGCGAACCGGACGCAGCAGAAAGGCCGGCAGATGCGAGTGGTCGCCCGGCTCGCTGTCGGCCTCGCGTTGGCGGCGCGGCTCGGGACGGCCGATCGACGGCACATGCGACGGATTGGCCTGCTCGCGCGCACCGTCACGCGGCTCGGATGATGGCTTGGCTTCGCGCGAAGGTCTGGCTTCACGCGAAGGTCTGGCTTCACGCGAAGATCTGGCTTCACGCGGAGGCCTTGCCTCGCGCGCGGGCCTTGCTTCGGAAGCGGGCCTTGCTTCGGGAGCGGACCGTGCTTCGGCTGAAGGCTGTGCCTCGCCACGCGCTTCGCGCGGCTCCTGGCTGCGCTCGCGACCGCGTTGCGGCTTGCCGCGTCCGCCGCGTGAACGTTCACGGCCGCGCTGCTCGCGCGGACGCTCGCTCGCATCGGAAGCATCGGTGCGGACTTCGAAATCGCCTTCGGCGCGCGGAATGCTCTGTCCGATCAGCTTCTCGATCGCCACCATCGACTTCTGGTCGGGCGGCGTGACGAGCGAGATCGCCATGCCGGACCGGCCTGCGCGACCGGTGCGGCCGACGCGGTGGACATAGTCGTCGGGATGGTGGGGAACGTCGAAATTGAAGACGTGGCTGACCTCGGGGATGTCGAGGCCGCGGGCGGCGACGTCGGATGCGACCAGCAGCGGCAGCTCGCCCTTGCGGAACTGTTCGAGCGCCGCCGTGCGGGCCGACTGATCCATGTCACCGTGCAGCGCGCCGACGCTGAAGCCGTGCTTTTGCAGCGATTTATGAACGACGGCGACATCGCGCTTGCGATTGCAGAAGATGATCGCGTTCTGGAGATCCTTGGCCTCGCGGAGCAGTCGGCGAAGCAGCTCGCGCTTCTCGTGCGCCTCGCGCCCGGCCGGGACCTGACACTGCGTAACCGTGACAGCGGTGGTGGCGGGCTTCGATACCTCGATCTTCTGCGGATTGTGCAGGAAGGTTTCGGTGATGCGCCGGATCTCCGGCGGCATGGTCGCGGTGAAGAACAGGGTCTGCCGCGTGAACGGGACGAGCTTGCAGACGCGCTCGATGTCGGGAATGAAGCCCATGTCCAGCATGCGGTCGGCTTCGTCGATGACGAGCAACTCGACGCCGGTGAGCAGCAGGCCGCCGCGCTCCGTGTGGTCGAGCAGGCGGCCGGGAGTGGCGATCAGCACATCGACACCGCGCGTCAGCTTGGCATCCTGGTCGCCGAAGGAAACACCGCCGATCAGGAGGGCGACGTTGAGTTTCTGGCCCACGCCGTAGCGGTCGAAGTTTTCCTTCACCTGCGCCGCGAGTTCGCGGGTCGGCTCAAGGATCAGCGTGCGCGGCATGCGCGCCCGGGCGCGGCCCTTTTCGAGAATGGTGAGCATCGGCAGCACGAAGGCGGCGGTCTTGCCGGTGCCGGTCTGGGCGATGCCGAGAACGTCCTTGCGAGCAAGGACGTGAGGGATCGCCTGTTCCTGAATGGGGGTGGGGGTGGTGTAACCGGTGGCCGCCACTGCGGCGAGGACTTTTTCGGATAGTCCGAGATGGGTAAAAGACATTGAGCCTCTGGTCGAAACCGCCGTTCGGATTCGAGGGTAATAAGGCTGTCGCGTTCCACCCCAAAACGGCGCGCTCTCAAAGAAGCTGGGGGTGCTGACTCACGCGAACAAAGCGCCAAGCTCAGGAATCGCTCTTCGATACCGAGCCGCGTCGACCCGGAACATAGGGGGGAATCGGCCAAAGTCAATGGAGCAGCCGCGGGAAGGCCCTAAAAAACCTGAGGTTTTCGCTCAAATAGCGGGCGAGGCTGCGGTTTTCCGCCCCATCCAGCGGTCGGCCGGAGCTGTCCAAACGTCGGCTAACGCCCTTCCGGACCCTGGGCGCGGAAGTCGCCGGGGGCCATCCCATAGGCGGCGTTGAAGACCCTGTAATAGGTCGCGAGGCTGTCGAAGCCGCAGGCGGTCGCGATGTCGGCGATCAGCCGGTCCGGGGCTTCGCGCATCAGGCGGCGGCTCTGGTTCAGGCGTTCGTCCGTCACGGTTTGCGAAAAACTCTTGGCCGCGGTTTCGAACAGCATGTGCAGGTGACGGACCGACACGCCGAGAAGGTCGGCCACCATCGTCGGCGCCATATCCGGGTCTTGCAGGTGACGCGCGATCAGGCGTCGTGCCAACGAGAGCCGGGCGGTCCGCAGCGCGGCCTGCCCGAGGCGGCTGCCGGGCCGCAGGATGCCGCGCTCGATCAGTGCCAGATGGGCTAAAGCCTGGACGAGGGGGGCGGCATCGGCGGCGCCGTCATCACCCGCGGCAACCGTACCGAGGTCGGCAAAGCAGGCGTCGAGTAGGGGCGCCAGGCTGGGATCGACGAACGTCCGGGGCGCAAGCTCGCGCATGCGCTTGTCCTGCGTGGAGAGACCGCTCGCGGGAATCTTCAGGATCCGCAGGTGGAAGCCTCCCGCGCCCAGCGGCGCGGCGCGATAGGGCTGGTCGGTATGGCTGGTGGCGAAGCTGCCGTTGGCGATCGTGAAGTCGCTGCCGCGCATGCCGCCGAACCAGGCGCCGCTGCCGAGTTGCTGATAGACGCAGAGGCTGTCGCCCGGCGCGTCAGCGATGTCGGTCATGCTGCGCTCGACCGTGTAATGCGAAGCCTTCAGCTCGACGAGGCCGGCTCCGCCAAGCTGACACAGCGAGAATTCGCCGAAGAAGTCCGCGCGGCGTTCGCGCTCGAGTTCGACGGTGACGCCGAACAGGCCCTTGGCGCGCACCTCGCGCCAAAAGTCGAAGCGGTCGTGCGGCTCGACCTCGTCGGTGCACCAGCGATACACGGCGTCCCCTCGCTTCCAGCGGAATTGCCCACAAGAATTGACCGAGAAAAAGCAAATTCCGGTGGCATCTACCATAGGCTAGACGACAGACCTGAGTCCTCAGGGCTGTTGAACCAGCGCTATGGCTGGGCCGACTATCACATCAACGATGCGGTTCCCATGAACCGCTGTTCGAAGGAACCGGCGTGGGCCGTTCTTGAGGGATTTTCGATGACACGTCGGCTTTTCAGAGTACTGGCAGCGCTTGGCCTTGCGGCCGGCCTCAGCGGTTTCGCGCTTCCTGCCTGTGCCGAGAAGCGCGTCGCGCTCGTGGTCGGCAACAACGACTATAGGAACGTTCCGAAGCTGCTCAAGGCGGTCAACGACGCCCGCACCATGGGCGATACGCTGAAGCAGCTCGGCTTCTCGGTGATGCTCGCCGAAAACCAGAGCCGGCAGCAATTTTCGGAGACGCTGCTTGCGTTCGATCGGACGATCGAGCCCGGCGACACCGCGTTCTTCTTCTATGCCGGCCACGGCTTCGAGATCGCAGGCCAGAATTACCTGCTGCCGACGGACGTGCCGGCAGCGACGGAAGGGCAGGAAGAGCTGGTGCGTGACGCCTCCATCCTGGCCGATCGCATCGTCGAGCGCCTCCAGAACAAGAAGGCGCGAACCTCGATCCTGGTGTTCGACGCCTGCCGCAACAACCCGTTCGAGCGCAAGGGTACCCGCGCCGTCTCCGGCGGTGGCGGGCTTGCCCCGATGGTGCAGCTGCCCGAAGGCGTGTTCTCGGTCTTCTCCGCGGGCCCGCGCCAGACCGCGCTCGACCGCCTCTCCAACGACGACGCCAATCCCAATTCGGTGTTCACGCGCACCTTCGCCAAAGAGCTGCTCCAGCCCGGCGAGAACCTGGTGCAGGTGGCGCAGCGTACGCGCCGTCTCGTCAGCGAGATGGCCGACACCGTCAAGCACAGGCAAGTGCCGGTCTATTTTGATCAGATGGTCGACGACGTCTTCCTCAGCGGCATCGCCAAGGATGTCGCCGCGCGCCCGGCCGATCCGCCGGCGCAGAAGCTCGCGGCGCTGCCGCCAGTGTCGGTGCCGCGCGCGCCGAAGGAGGAGACCACCAACGCGCCGATCGCGAGCTTCTCGCGCCACAATGGCGGCTGGAGCGTGGTGTTCTCCTTTGCCGATCCGACGCTTGGCGTTTCCTGGCGCATGGCCGGCAATGGCGATTTCCGCGAAACCGGCTTCATCGATACGCTCGACCCGCGCACGCGCAAGAGAATGCCGAACTCGTCGATCGAATTGCCGCCGGACGCGCAGGCCGGCACCATTGAGGTCCGCTATGTCGACCAGTCCGGTGACATGCAGGGGCCGTTCCCGATCAGGTTCGATCCCGAAGCCGCGCTGATCCGCGACCAGCGCAAGATCCTCGACATGACCGCGACGAGCTGGCTGTCATTCCGCGAGTTCAACGGGCTGCTGGTCTACTACACGCACCTCGTGTCTTACCGCTGCGCCATCCGCGAGGTGCGCATCGGCATCGACACCGCCGTTCCGAACCAGGTGTTGAAGATGCCGGGCTGCGACATGCGCGATCCCAGCGCGATCAGCGCCGGCATGCCGCTCTACATGAAGCTCGCGCCGGCAACGCAGTTCATCTCGGTGGAGCTGACCTATCGCGACGGCAGCGTGTCGGAGATCAAGAGCTTCCGCAGCGCGAACCGCAGCAATAATTGATGAGGCGGCCGAAGGCGTCGCGCGCGCTTCTTGTTACCCGCGGCGCTTCCTGATGAAGCTCTTGAGCTTCTCCTACTCCTCGTACGGATAGCCGTTCCGTTCGATGCGCACCGGCGCAAGCGGCGGCCTGCGCGGTGCGATCATGATCAAGACGAAAAGCACGTTGATCAGGATCCAGACGCCGAGCAGTATGAGGATTGTCTGCACTGCAATTTCCTGAATGAGTCGGAATTGGCGTAAAGGCTAACGGCCATTCACAATCGCGGCAAATGAATCTTGCTTGCTGCACTGCACAGAAACCTTGACCCTAAATGAGAACCCGGCCGTGAAACCCGATACGTCGCAGAATCTCCAAGGCGCCTCGCTGAAAGTGCGGTGTTGCATCGTCGGCGGCGGACCGGCGGGCATGATGCTCGGCTATCTTCTGGGGCGCGCCGGCATCGATGTCGTGGTGCTGGAGAAGCATGCGGATTTCTTCCGCGACTTCCGCGGCGACACCGTGCATCCCTCGACGCTCCAGGTGATGGACGAGCTCGGCCTGATCGACGGATTCCTGAAGTTGCCGCATCAGCGCTTGCAAAAGATGGACGGCCTGTTCGGCGGTACCCCCGTTCGCATCGCCGATCTCAGCCGCCTCCGCACCAAGTACCCCTTCATCGCCTTCATGCCTCAATGGGATTTCCTGAACTTCCTGCGCGAGGCCGGCCAGCGCTTCGCCTCGCTGAAGGTGATGATGAACACGGAAGCGGTCGATCTGATCCGCCGCGGCGAGACCATCGCCGGCGTGCGGGCGAATACGCCGGACGGCATCGTGGACATCGAAGCCGATCTCACCATCGCCTGTGACGGCCGGCATTCGACCGTGCGCCAGCGTTCCGGCCTCGAGGTCGAGGAGATCGGCGCGCCAATGGACGTGCTGTGGTTCCGCGTCGGCCGCAAGGGGAACGAGACCGAGAACGTGTTCGCGCGCGTCGAGCCCGGCAAGATGATGATCACCTTCGACCGCGGCGACTACTGGCAATGCGCCTATGTCATCGCCAAGGGGCAATACGACGCGGTGAAGGCGAGGGGATTGCAGGCGCTGCTCGACGACGTCGTTCGCATGGCGCCGATCCTGAAGAGCGGCATTGCCGATGTGAAGAGGTTCGACGATTTCAAGCTGCTCACCGTCGCGATCAACCGCCTGCCGCGCTGGACGCGGCCCGGCTTGCTTCTCATCGGCGACGCCGCACATGCGATGTCGCCGGTCGGCGGCGTCGGCGTCAATCTCGCCGTGCAGGATGCGGTCGCGACCGCAAATTTGCTGGCGGACAAGCTGCAAAACGGCTGCCCGTCGGAGAACGAACTCGATGCCGTGCGCCGTCGCCGCGAATTCCCGGTGAAGATGACGCAGCGAATGCAGATGATCGTGCAGAACAACATCATCAGCGGCGCCTTGCAGGGCGGCGACCGGCCGCTGAAAGTGCCGCTGATCGTGCGCCTAATCACCGCGCTGCCGTGGCTCCAGGGCATTCCGGCGCGTCTGCTCGCGCTCGGCGTCCGGCCCGAGCACGTGCAGTCGAAGGCTGCGCCGGCACGGTAGCGCAAGGACTCGGTAGGGATAACGCGGCGTTAAATCGCGCTCAGCGCGTTGCCTGCGTACAACAGTTCAGATGGATTGAAGGCGCGCTGCTTGCCAATCCGGCGTCTTAACTGTCTTGATTCAAATTTGAGTAAGAACTGCGTGTGAGCGTGCACCCATCAAAGGACACGGGGTGTACCATGCGTAACAAGTTGATTGCCGCCTTCGCCTGCACGACCGCTCTGGTTTCGACCGGCGCCGCTTCCGCCGCCGATCTTGGTGCGCGCTACACGAAGGCGCCCGCCTATGCGGAGCCGCTGTTCAACTGGACCGGCTTTTATGTCGGCGGTCACATCGGCGGAGCATGGACCAACGAGCAGTTCATCAACAACGGGACCGGCGCGCCGTTCGGCGATCTGACCCCGGGGCAGGGCTACCGTCAGCGCAACTCCGGCATCCTGGGCGGCGCCCAGATCGGCTACAATTGGCAGGCCAACAACTACGTGTTCGGTATGGAAGGCACGATCTCGGGCCTCGACAACAAGGGCTCGTTCTTGAACACCGCGTTCGGCGCGGGTGACGACGTGTTCTCCTGGCGCGCCAATGTGCTTGCCACCGTCGTCGGTCGCGCGGGCTTCGCCGTGCAGAACAACCTGTTCTACATCAAGGGCGGCTATGCCGGCGTGAACAACCGTCTGTCGGTCACCGATACGGTCGGTCCGGCCACCGGTTCTGGCGGTCAGACCCATTGGGCCAACGGCTGGACCGTCGGTGCCGGCTGGGAATACGGCATCACCCGCAACTGGATCGTCGGCCTCGAATACAATTACGCAGCTTTCGGTAGCCAGACCTATCAGCTCGGCGGCACCTCGGGCAATTACAGCTTCGATGCCAAGCCGCGCGACCTCCAGTGGGCCGTCGTGCGCGCCAGCTACAAGTTCGACGCGCCTGTGATCGCCCGCTACTGAGTGGGTCAACGAACGACCAAGCAACCATAAAAGACGATCACTGCCCAAATTCAAAAGCCCCGGCATTGTCCGGGGCTTCTTTTTTGTGTGCAGGTTTCTTGCGTACGGCCTACGCCATCACCGAGAACCCGCCATCGACGGGGATCGCGGTGCCGGTGACGAAGTTAGACGCGGACGAGGCAAGAAACACCGTGATGCCGGCGAAGTCGTCGATGTCGCCCCACCGCCCCGCCGGCGTGCGTGCCAGCACCCGCTCGTGCAATCCCGATACCTGCTGCCGCGCACCGCGGGTCAGGTCGGTGTCGATCCAGCCGGGAAGGATGGCATTGACCTGGATGTTGTCGGGCGCCCACGCATTGGCGCAGGCGCGCGTGTACTGAACGATACCGCCCTTGCTCGCCGCATAGGCCGTTGCGAAGCTCGCGCCGAAGATCGACATCATCGAGCCGATGTTGATCACCTTGCCGTTGCCGGACGCCTTCAGCTCCGGATAGGCCAGCTTCGAGCACAGGAAGGCGCTGGTGAGGTTGGTGTTGATCACCGTATTCCATTCGTCGAGCTCGAGCTCGTGCGGCGGCTTGCGGATGCTCATGCCGGCATTGTTGATGAGGATGTCGATGCGGCCGAGATCCCCGACGACACGCTCGACCATCGCGGCGATGGCCGCCTTGTCGGTGACGTCGGTGGCAACACTGATCGCCTTCACACCGCGTTGACTGAGATCGGCCACGGCGGCGGCCGATTTGGTTTCGTTGCGTCCGACCACGGCGATGTTGGCGCCGGCATCGGCGAGGCCGCGGGCCATGCCGAGCCCGATGCCGCCATTGCCTCCCGTGACGATCGCGACCTTGCCGCGGAGATCGAACCGACTGGATGTCATGCTGCTATTCCCTGGTTTCTTCTATTGGTTACTCTGCCAGATCAGCACCAGCCCAAAGCCTGCCATGGCCGCGCCATAGCCGGCCCATTGCAACTGGTTGACCATGAAGCTCGATCGCGGCCACGCGACGGTGCCCGTGCCCTGTCCGATCCAGAGCAGCCCGACGGCAAGGGCAAACAGGCCTGCTACAAGCAGAAATCTGCGCATGCATTCCTCCCCATAGGTCCGCTTCTGTCGTGACGCGGCATGACCACTGCCGCGGCCCGAAAACTTGCCGGGAGACTAGCCGTAGCCGTGGTTCGGATACAATGGCCGCTGATGCAGGCCGCAGGGCGGATGCATGTCCATACGCAAGGTCCGCTGAAGCACCGTACAACGAAAAAGCCCCGGACGATGCCGGGGCTTTAACGTCTGAACTTGCGTTCGGATCAGTACTTCGCGACGACCGGACCGGTCCAGTTGAAGCGGTAGACCAGCGAGGTGGAGATCGTCTGGTTCCAGCTGTTGGCGCGAATGCTCTGGCCGACCGGCAGATTGCCAGCGTCTGTCAGGATGTCCTGGGTCTTGGCGTTGTAGAAGGCCGAACGATATTCGGTCTTCATGAACCAGCCGGGCGACTGGATGCCGAAGATGTTCAGGTTGTTCTCGACGCCGCCGCCGACGAACCAGCCGTTGCGATTGTAACCGTTGAGATGCACACCGGCCGGAACGCCAGCCAGCGTCATGAAGTTCGTGCTGCCGAAGTGGGCGCCGGAGTAACCACCGTTCACGTAGGACAGAACGTTTGGAGCGACCAGCCAGCCGAGGCGCACGCCCGCGGCCCAGGAGTCTTCCAGCTTCTGGTTGCCAGTGATGCCGCCGAAGAGCAGGGGATCTTGAATGGTAGCACGGATGCTGCCGAACTGACCGTCAGCGAACACGCCGGCGACCCAGGTGCCGCTGAACTGCCAGTCGTAGCCGAGACCGACGGTGCCGAACCAGCCCGAGCCACCCTGGCGCTGATCGATCGTCAGGGGAACTGCGCCAACCGTGGTCTGCACGCGCTGGTCAGAGGCCGAGAGGCCGCCGCCGGCGCCGCCGAAGATGTAGAAGCCGGTCCAGTTGGCGACGGGAGCCGCCATCGGCGCCTTCACGTAGGGACGGGCGCCAAGGTCAGCGGCCGAGGCCGAACCGGTCATCGCGGCAACCGCGGTCAGTGCGAGCAAAATCTTCTTCATCTTAAAATCCCCAAGCTTTGGTCTGTCTGGAAGGCGCGAGCGCACTGAAGTCCGTGTGATCTGATGTCCCGGACTATACCTGCTTCTCTCCGAAATGCTGTTGCAGAGCAGGCACAGTCGCCGGGAAACGCCGCACGGCAGGGATTCTGAGCACCATCGTGGAAATTCGAAATAGTCTTGTATTATCAATGCAGTAGGTCGAATTTTGCGATTTGTATTTTGGTAACTTCTCGTTAGTAAATCCGGCTTTGTCCGAAATGGAGGCAATCCTGCATCAGCCCGGCTGGGTGAGTCGTTGGCCGAGTCGCGATGCGACGAGGCAGGGAATCACCGAAGCCGTGGCGGACCGTTGGCAGGATCGGCGGGCAGGATCGTCGGGAAATGGCGGTTGTCGTCCCCAAAAACAAAGAGCCCCGGCTTCATGCCGGGGCTCTTGATGGGATACGACCGAGCAGCGCCTGCGGATCAGACGTCCAGCAAATCGTCATTGGCGAATTCAGCCTTGTCCGAGATGAACGCGAAGCGCGCTTCGGCCTTGGTGCCCATCAGCCGCTCCACCGAATCCGCCGTGGTGTCGCGGTCGTCGGCGAGCAGAACCACTTTCAGCATTGTCCGCTTGGCCGGATCCATGGTGGTTTCCTTGAGCTGCGCCGGCATCATTTCGCCGAGGCCTTTGAAGCGATTGACCTCGACCTTGGCGTTGGCGTTGAACTCGCTCTTGATCAACGCTGCCTTGTGCGCGTCATCGCGGGCGTAGACCGACTTCGTGCCGTTGGTCAGCTTGTAGAGCGGCGGCACGGCGAGGAAGAGATGGCCTTCGTCGATCAGCCGCGGCATCTGCCGGTAGAAGAAGGTGATCAGCAGCGAAGCGATATGGGCACCGTCGACATCGGCGTCGGTCATGATGATGATGCGCTGATAGCGCAGATCCTCCTCGCGATACTGCGCGAGCATCCCGCAGCCGATCGCCTGCACGAGGTCGGCGAGCTGCGTGTTCGCCGTCAGCTTGTCCTTGCCGGCGGAGGCGACGTTGAGGATCTTTCCGCGCAGCGGCAGCACGGCCTGGGTCTTGCGGTCGCGCGCCTGCTTGGCGCTGCCGCCGGCCGAGTCTCCCTCGACTATGAAGAGTTCTGAGCCGTCCAAACCGGCATCGCTGCAATCGGCGAGCTTCCCCGGCAGGCGCAGCTTTTTGCCGGCGGTCTTGCGCGCGGTCTCCTTCTCTTGCCGGCGGCGCAACCGCTCCTCGGCGCGGTCGACCACGAAGTCGAGCAGCCTGTTGGCCTGGTTCGGATTGCCCGACAGCCAATGGTCGAACGGATCCTTCATCGCCTGTTCGACGATGCGCTGCGCTTCGGCGGTGGCAAGGCGATCCTTGGTCTGGCCCTGGAATTCGGGCTCGCGCACGAATACCGAGAGCATCACGGCTGCACCGACCATCACGTCTTCAGACGTAATGGACGACGCGCGCTTGCCTTGGCCGACGCGCTCGGCGTGATCCTTGAGACCTCGCAGCAGCGCGCTGCGCAGGCCGGATTCATGCGTACCGCCATCGGGCGTCGGCACGGTGTTGGTGTAGGACGACAGGAAGCCGTCGGCATCCGCAGTCCAAGCCACCGCCCATTCGCAGGCGCCATGCGCGCCGTTGCGGCCCGACTTGCCGGAGAAGATGTCGGGATGCACCAGCGTGTCGGCGTGGATCGCCGCCGCCAGATAATCCTTGAGGCCACCGGGGAAGTGGAACGTCGCTTCGGCCGGCACGTCGTCGACGCCCTTGAGCAGTTCGGGCGCGCAATTCCAGCGGATCTCGACGCCGCCGAACAGATACGCCTTCGAACGTGTCATCTTGAACAGGCGCTGAGGCTTGAACGCTGCCTTCGCACCGAAGATGTCGGTGTCCGGCTTGAAGCGCACGCGGGTTCCGCGGCGGTTGTTGATCTTGCCGAGATCCTCGAGCTTGCCCTTCGGGTGCCCGCGCTCGAACGTCATGCGATAGAGTTTCTGGCTGCGCGCGACCTCGACCTCGAGCAGCGAGGAGAGGGCGTTCACCACGGAGATGCCGACGCCGTGCAGGCCGCCCGAGGTCTCGTAGACCTTGGAGTCGAACTTGCCGCCCGAGTGCAGCGTGCACATGATGACTTCGAGCGCCGACTTCTTCGGAAATTTTGGATGCGGATCGATCGGGATGCCGCGGCCGTTGTCCGTGACGGTCAAAAAGCCGTCCGCGCTCAACTCGACCCCGATGAAGGTCGCATGCCCCGCGAGCGCCTCGTCCATTGAGTTGTCGATGACTTCCGCGAAGAGGTGATGCAGCGCCTTCTCGTCGGTCCCGCCGATATACATGCCGGGCCGGCGGCGCACCGGTTCCAGGCCTTCGAGCACCTCGATGTCGGCTGCGGTGTAGTCAGCCTCGGCACCGCCTGCGCGCGAGGCGGCCTTGGCGGCGCGGGGCTTCGGCTCATCGCCGCCGAAAAAATCGTCTTTTGCTTTGGGCTTCAACTGCTTGGACATATATCTTTATGCGTTTTGAGGGCCGCATGAGCGGCGAATCGGTTGGGCCGACTATGCCACTTCTGACCTGGAAAGGTTATCGCAGGGCGGGCCGGGCGGTGTGGTTGGGAGCCAATCCCGGCGATTTTACGCCGCAGCCCCATCAATTCCCGGCAATGTGACGGTCCGGTCCGGTCTGGACCGGACTTTGTGACTTGATGTCACACAAGTCCTTGGCTTACCAGTCCTTTTCATCGAGCAGCACCTTCGGGCAGGGCGGAAAGGCTATTTTGAATGGAGCAGTTTGCGCACGCGCTGGCGGATTTCGTGCGCGCTCACCAGACATGGGCAGCTCCCATCGTGTTCGTGCTCGCCTTCGGGGAGTCGCTCGCCTTCATCTCGCTGCTGATCCCGGCCTGGGGCGCGTTGGTCGCGATCGGCGCGCTGATCGGCGCGAGCGGCATCAGCTTCTATCCGGTCTGGATCGCCGGCGGCATCGGCGCGGCGCTGGGCGACTGGGTCTCCTACTGGTTCGGCTACCGCTACAAGGAGAAGGTCGCGCAGATGTGGCCGCTCTCGCGCTATCCGGAACTCCTGCCCCGGGGCGAGGCCTTCGTGCGCAGCTGGGGCGTGCCGAGCATCTTCATCGGCCGTTTCTTCGGTCCCTTGCGTGCCTCCGTGCCGCTCGCAGCCGGCATTTTCGAGATGCCCTATTGGAGCTTCCAGGCGGCCAATTTCGTCTCGGCGCTGATCTGGTCGGCGGCGCTCCTGCTGTTCGGCGACGTGATCGCGAAGATCATGGAATGGATCTGGCGGGTGGTGTGACGTCCGAACCTTGACGCGAACCGCAACTGGCCCTATAGCCCCGCGCCATGATCAACGCCGCGACCATTTTGTTCGCCCGTCGCCGCCGCCGCTTTTTAGCGGTTTGGGCGGTCGATCGCGTTTGAGATCATCGTCTTTGCCGCTGGATCCGATCCGCGGCATTCTCTCTCCTGTCAGCGCGATCTGATCCGGCGGCCCCCAAGGAGGCCCAGCAGGAGACAACGATGTACACGCCACCCTTTTTCAAGCAGGACCGCGCCGCGAGCCTGAAGTTCGCCGACACGCGCGGCTTCGGCACCATGTGCGCGTTCGACGGCCACAAGCCGATCGCCTCGCCAATTCCGTTCTATTTGACCTATGCCGCCGACGGCACGCCGCATGCCGCCTTTCACGCCGCCCGTCACAATCCGCTGCTAAAGCTTGCGGACGGGACGACCTCCTGGCTGCTCGCGGTCAACGGCCCCGATGCCTACGTGTCACCGGACTGGTACGTCTCGCCGGATCAGGTGCCGACCTGGCTCTACCAGTCGGTCCATCTGACCGGGCCGGTGCGGTTGTTGTCGGATGGTGAACTGGCCGTGCAGATCGACACGCTCAGCGACAAGTTCGAGAGCTGGCTGTTGCCGAAGAAGCCGTGGACCTCAGCCAAAATGACGGCGGGGCGGCTCGAGGCGCTGAAGAAGGGAATCGTGGGTCTGGTCATGACGGTCGAAGAGGTCGAAGGCAGCTTCAAGCTCAACCAGCACAAGTCCGACGCCGACTATACGGCGATCGCCAACGCGCTTGGCGCGCAGGCCCATGCCGACGCCAGGGAGATCGCGGAACTGATGCAGGACGTCAGGCCGGAGGCCTTCGCGTCCGAAACCAACACGCTCGAAAGGAGCGCGCCATGACCTTTTCTGAAGCCAGCCTCGTTGATACCAAAAATGCCCCGAAGCCGGGCGCTGCGACAAAGCCCTCCACCGTCTTCGTCGACGGCGGCTCCGGCACCACCGGGCTCGGCATCAACGAGCGGCTGAAGCTGCAGAACGACGTGGTCGTGAAGACGATTGCCGACGACAAGCGCAAGGATCCCGCGGCCAAGAAGGCGCTGATGGAGGAGGTTGACCTCGTCATCCTCTGTCTGCCGGACGATGCTGCCAGGGAAACGGTTGCGCTCATCGACAGCATGGGGCCGTCGGGCCCGAAGGTGCTGGATGCATCGACCGCGTACCGGGTCGCGCCCGATTGGGCCTATGGCTTTCCGGAACTGACGCCGGATCAGGCTGGCAAGATCAAGGCTGCGAAGAAGGTCTCCAATCCCGGCTGCTATCCGACCGGCGCGATCGCGCTGCTGCGACCGATCGTCGATGCCGGCCTGCTGCCTGCGGACTATCCCGTCACCGTCAATGCGGTGAGCGGCTATTCCGGCGGCGGCAAGTCGATGATCGCGAGTTTCGAGGACGGCAGTGCGCCGTCGTTCGAGCTCTACGGCCTCGGCTTCGAGCACAAGCACCTGCCGGAGATGCAGCTCTATTCGAACCTGACGCGGCGACCGATCTTCATCCCGTCGGTCGGCAACTACCGGCAGGGCATGCTGGTGTCGGTGCCGCTCCAGCTCGACACGCTGCCCGGCAAGCCCAGCAGTGCCGATCTCCAGGCCGCGTTGGCAAAGCGTTACGCCGGCTCAAAATACGTCTCGGCGATGCCGCTGCAAAACGAGGCGACCAGGGGCGGCCGCATCGAGCCGGAAGCGCTCAACGAGACCAACACGCTCGAGCTCTACGTCTTCGCCAGCGACAAGTACCACCAGGCGGTGCTGGTCGCCCGGCTCGACAATCTCGGCAAGGGCGCGTCCGGCGCGGCCGTGCAGAACATGCGGCTGATGCTGGGCCTTGCCGAGGAGTAGCCGATGAGCGTTGCCTGCCAGACCGGTCCGGTGGACGAAGCGACGCTGCAACTTTCTACTCCGGCAAGACGATCCAGCGACGCCTGAAAGGAACGTGTGATGAGTTTGAAGAAAATCGGCATTCTCGGCGCGTCCGGCTACACCGGCGCCGATGCGGTGCGCCTGCTGGCGCGGCATCCGAATGCGGAAATCACGGCACTCACCGCCAACACCCATGCTGGCAAGGCCATGAGCGAGGTGTTTCCGCATTTCTTCATGCTGGATTTGCCCCAACTCGTGGAATGGGAAAAGGTCGACTGGACCAAGCTCGACGCGGTGTTCTGCGGACTGCCGCACGGCACCACGCAGCAGATCATCGCGGCCGTGCTGAAGGCCAACCCGAAGATCAAGGTCCTCGACATGTCCGCCGATTTCCGGCTGCGCGACAAGGAAACCTACGCGCAGTGGTACGGCCACGAACATCAGGCGCTCGGGTTGCAGGGCGAAGCCGTCTACGGCCTGACCGAATTCTATCGGGAGAAGATTACCGCTGCGCGGCTGGTCGCCTGTCCCGGCTGCTATCCGACGGCAGCGTTGTTGGCGCTGGTGCCACTGGCGAAAGCAAAACTGATCGACGTCGATGACATCCTGATCGACGCCAAGTCAGGCGTCACCGGCGCCGGACGCGGCCTGAAACAGAACACGCTGTTCAGCGAGGCGGGCGAGGGGATTTCGCCATATTCGGTCGGCACGCACCGGCATGCGCCGGAGATCGAACAAGAGATCGGCGTCGCGGCGGGCGCGAGCGTGACCGTCAATTTCACGCCGCATCTCATACCGATGTCGCGGGGCGAACTCTGCACGTCCTACGTCAAGCTCAACGGCGCGACGCCGGACGATTTGCGGGCCGCCCTCGAGAAAGCCTACGCGAAAGAGCCGTTCGTGCATGTCGTCAAGAAGGGCGTGCTGCCGCAGACCCAGAACGTACGCGGCTCGAACTATGTCCAGATCGGCGTCATCGCCGACCGGATCAAGAACCGCGCCATCGTGATTTCGGTGCTCGACAATCTGGTGAAGGGCTCGGCCGGTCAGGCGATCCAGAACATGAACCTGATGTTCGGATTCCCCGAGACCGCTGGACTGGAGCAGATCGCGCTGTTTCCCTGATCGGAGTGATCGCCGTGGACGAAGGGACTCTGCAATTCTATCGCAGCAACGCCCGGTCCTATGCGGACTGGGCGAAGGCGCCCTCGACGCGGCTGCGAGGCTTTCTTGCTCTGCTGCCGTCCGGCGGCTCGATCCTTGAGCTCGGCTGTGGCGCCGGCAATCATTCGGCGGTGATGCTGGCCGAAGGTTTTTCGGTGCGCGCCACCGACGGCTCGCCTGAAATGGCCGAGATCGCGTCGCAGCGGCTCGGTCATGCCGTCGAGGCGATGCGGTTCGACCAGCTTGACGCGCACGAGGCCTATGACGGCGTCTGGGCGAGCGCCTGTCTCCTGCACGTGCCGCGCGACGAACTCACCGGCATCCTGGCGCGGATTCATCGCGCGCTCAGGCCGTCAGGCGTGTTCTATGCCAGCTACAAGATGGGCGAGGGCGACGGCCGGGACAGTCTCGGGCGCTATTACAATTATGCGTCGCCAGAATGGCTCGAGGCGACTTACGCCAGCGCAGGCCCATGGATCACGCTGTCATCGGACAGGAACGTGATCCAGAGCTTTGACGAGACGCCGGCGAACATGCTGCATCTTGTCGTTCGCAAGGCCTGATCTCAAACCACCTTGAAGATCGCGACGGTCAGCACGGCCTGCGCGATGAAGCCGACGGTGAAGGCCACCGTGCGGAACACCGGGATCCCGAGCGCATAGACGATCGGATGCGCTGACGAGTAGCAGCAACATTCGCTGCTCGTCATGGCCGGGCTTGTCCCGGGCATGACGGTTGCGAGACGCTTCCTCAGTACTTCGCGATGATCGGGCCGCCGAATTTGTAGTTGATGCGGGCGGTGATCAAATCGACGTCCTGGCCGATGCGGTCGGTGCGTGAGAACGTGCCGACCGGCGTCAGCGCGCCGTTGGAGGTGAGCGTGACGTCGTGACGGCCCATGAACAGATGGTCGTATTCGAGGCCGACCGACCAGTTCGGGGCGAAGCCATATTCGATGCCGATGCCGACCGTGCCGCCCCAGCGGGTGTCGTCGGCACGATCGAACTCGGCTCCGGCCAGACCACCCGTTCCGATACCGCGGTAGCGATCGCGGGTGACGGCGGCGCCGCCCTTCACGTAAAGCAGTGCGTTATTCCAGGCGTAGCCGACCTGGCCCGTGAACAGGCCGAAAGCATCGACGCGGGTGCGGTTCGCGACGCCGGCTACGGTGCTGGTGTTCCGGCCCGAGAGATCGGCCCAGTCGCCCTGTGCTTCGAGGCCGAACACGAAGGCGCTGCTCTGCCAGCGATAACCGATCTGGCCGCCGGCGACGGCGCCCGTCGCGTCATGGCAGCCTTCCGCAACGCCGGGCGCGAAACCAACAGTCTGGTCCCAGCAATTGCGCGACGAGCCATAGCCGCCGTTGGCGCCAATGTAGAAGCCGCTCCAATCATAGATCGCCGCGATCATCGGCGGCGCCTTGGTGTAGGGACGGGCGGCGAGATCTGCGGCACTGGCCTGGGTCGCGACGGCCGCGAGCGAGAGGCCGGCGAGCGCGGATGCAATCTTCCAATTCATGTTTGCCCCGAATCATCAATGCGATGGGCAAATATACCTGTGGTTGGGTGATCCTTCGTGTCAGCCTAGGGATCGCATCCCTGTTTTTGTCGCACTGTCATCCTTTGGCAACACCGGCGGCCGCGGCAGGCCTTCGAGCATTTCACCCCTTTGTTGCAGGCGCTAAGCCATCGGAGATCCGATCAAACCACCTTGAAAATCGCGACGGCCAGCACGGCCTGCGCGATGAAGCCGACGGTGAAGGCCACCGTGCGGAACACCGGGATCCCGAGCGCATAGACGATCAGATGCGCGACGCGCGACCAGAAATAGACGGCGCAAGCAAGCACCGTCCATTGCGAGGAGTAGTCGATCGCGTTCAGGATCAGCACCAGCGGCGCGAACAGCACGAGGTTCTCGACGGCGTTGTCATGCGCGAACATCAGGCGGTTCGCCCATTCCGATTGCGGCTTGTCGGTGCGCGAGGGATTGGCCATCGCGCCACCGAGACCGCGAATCTGGCAGCGGTTGATGGTGTAGGGAATCCAGAGGATTCCGGTCAGGACCACCGTCAGTGTCAGCCAGAACAATTCACGCGTCATAACCCGGTCCCCTCATCAATTTCTGCTGCAGGCGTGGAGCTTATACGAAAGCGCGGAAGATTCTGCTATGCGCGAACCCTGACATAGCTGCCGGGCGCGTCCTCGATCGGGGGAAACGCCTCGCTGCCGACCGTGCGGGCCGGGACTTCCTCGGGATCGAGTGCGCCCAGCCATTGCCGCCAGTCCGGCCACCACGAGCCCTTGTGCTCGACCGCGCCCTTCATCCACTCGGCGACGTTGGCGGACTTCGCGTTGTCGTTGGTCCAGTACTGGTATTTGTTCGAGGCGGGCGGATTGACCACGCCGGCGATATGGCCCGAGCCGGACAGCACGTATTTGACCGGGCCGCCGAAGAACTGGGAGCCGTACAGCACCGATTCCGCCGGCGCGATATGGTCTTCGCGGGTTGCGAGATTGTAGATCGGCACCATGACCTTGGAGAGATCGAGCAAGGTGTTGTCCAGCACCAACGTGCCGGTCGAGAGCCGGTTCTCGAGATAGCAATTGCGCAGGTAGTAAGAATGGTTCGACGCGGTCATGCGCGTCGCGTCCGAATTCCAGTGCAGCAGGTCGAACGCGCTCGGCTGCTGGCCCTTGAGGTAGTTGCTGACGACATAGGACCAGATCAAATCGTTGGAGCGCAGCATGTTGAAGGCCATCGCCATCTTCGAGCCTTCGAGCACGCCCGCCGCCTTCATGTCCTGCTCGAGGGATGCGATCTGCTCCTCGTCGACGAACACGAGCAAATCACCGGCATGGGTGAAGTCGACCTGTGCCGCGAAGAACGTCGCGGAGGCCACGCGCTGGCGGCGCTTCTCGGCGAGCCAGGCCAGCGTGGTCGCGAGCATGGTGCCGCCGACGCAATAGCCGGCGGTGTGCACCTTCATCTCGCCGGTGACCTTCTCGATCACGTCCATCGCCGTGAGCGGGCCTTCCTTCATGTAGTCTTCCCAGCTCTTGGCACCGAGCCGCTTGTCGGGATTGACCCATGAGATCACGAACACGGTGATGCCCTGATCGACGCACCACTTGATGTAGGATTTCTCCGGCTTGAGATCGAGGATGTAGAACTTGTTGATCCAGGGCGGGATGATCAGGAGCGGCGTGCGCAGCACGTTCTCCGTCGCCGGCGCATACTGGATCAGCTGCATCATCTCGTTCTGGTAGATCACCTTGCCGGGCGTCGTCGCCATGTTCACGCCGACGACGAGATTGTCCGGATTGGACTGACGGATCTTCAGCGTGCCCTTGCCGGCGGCGATGTCCTCGGCCAGCATCTTCAGCCCGCGCGCGAGATTTTCGCCGCTGCTGGCCACCGTCGCGCGCAGCACTTCCGGATTGGTCAGCACGAAGTTGGAGGGCGACATCGCGTTGGTGAGCTGCTGGACGTAGAACTCGGCCTTGCGGCGGGTCAGCGGATCGAGCCCCTCGGCGTCGCGCACAAGCTCCTGCGCAAATTTGGTCGTGAGCAGGTAGAGCTGCATCAGGAAATCGAAGAACTGGTTCGACTTCCATTCCGGATCGGCAAAGCGCTTGTCGCGCGGCGACGGCGCGATCGCGGGCGGGGTGTCCTGACCGGCCATGCGGCGGGCCGCCGAGCCCCAGAGATCGAGATAGTCCTTGGCGAGCTTGGTCTGGAGTACGGAGGACCGCGACGTATCCGACAGCCAGTATTCGGCGACGGCAGTGAAGGTCTTGACGACCTCGGTAAGCTCCGCCGGCGGACGATCCTGCACCTCGCCGCTCTCGCGCGGCTTCAGGTACGCGGCGAGCGCCTTGCCGCCGCTTTCCATCGCCCGCGCGACATTTATCGCGAAGGCTTCCGCATCGAACTTCGTCTCGGGTTTGGGCGTATCGGTCGTGGCCATACTCATGAGCAGAACAGTAACGATTCATTCCGTATTCGTCACCGCGAAGCTCGCATGTTTGGCATTAAACACTCTCGAAGATGTGTTGCAGTGCGATAAATTTTCTTGGTTCCGTCACAATCGAGCCGCACCGCTCGGCTTGGTGGACCGGGGCTATTTTCTCGCTCGGACCATTTGGGCAGCAATGGTTTGAGCTTGGGCGCGGACTTGGGTAAGGTTGCCCGGGGCCGTGCTTTGGGACGAAGTGGGGATTTCCCTGGTGTTGGCGTTGAGGGACCTGCAAAAGTCGCGACGGATCTGTGGCGCGCTGCTGATGGCGACGCTCGCCCTGGGCGGCTGCTCGAGCCAGCTCGCGGATATGACGCCTTCCGATGCGCAAGCGCATCCCAGGGAGGCCGGTAGCTATCTGCCGGTGCACGATCTGCCGCCGGATCGCGATCAGGCGGTGATGCCGCCGGACCAACGCGCCAAGATCGAGGCCGAACTTGCTGCCGCGCGCGACCGTCAGGCCGTTGCCACCAAGGACGCGAAATAGGGCGCTGCAAGGTAATCGCTGGCGCCTCCGCCTCGCCGTGCTAAAAGACCTTAGTTCAGCCGAGAGTCAGGGCGAACGACTTCAGTCAACGTCGTCGATAATTGCTCTAAGTATTTGATCTTGAGTAATTTTCGCGAGGGATGCGGGCGCCTTTCCGCCTGGTCTTTTATGGCCTGTCGATTCTGTCCTGACCGGTTGCCCGGAGCCGAGAGAGCCATGGAAGAGTTTTACCGCATCCGCCGCCTTCCGCCTTATGTGTTCGAACAGGTCAACCGGGCCAAGGCAGCCGCGCGGAATGCCGGCGCCGACATCATCGACCTCGGCATGGGGAATCCCGACCTGCCGGCGCCGGCGCACGTGCTGGAGAAGCTGAAGGAGACGCTGGGCAAGCCGCGCACCGACCGCTACTCGGCCTCCCGCGGCATTCCCGGGCTGCGCCGGGCCCAGGCCGGCTACTACGCCCGCCGCTTCGGCGTGAAGCTCAATCCCGACACCCAGGTGGTGGCGACGCTCGGCTCCAAGGAGGGGTTTGCCAACGTGGCGCAGGCGATCACCGCGCCCGGCGACGTCATCCTTTGTCCGAATCCGAGCTACCCGATTCACGCCTTCGGCTTCTTGATGGCGGGCGGCGTGATCCGCTCGGTGCCCTCGGAGCCGACGCCGCAATTCTTCGAGGCGGTCGAGCGGGCGATCGTGCATTCGATCCCGAAGCCGCTGGCGCTCGTCGTCTGCTATCCTTCGAACCCGACCGCCTATGTCGCGAGCCTCGACTTCTACAAGGACCTGGTCGCATTCGCGAAGAAGCACGAGATCCTGATCCTGTCCGATCTCGCTTATGCCGAGGTCTATTTCGACGAGAACAACCCGCCTCCGTCGGTGCTCCAGGTGCCGGGCGCGATGGACGTCGCCGTCGAGTTCACCTCGATGTCGAAGACCTATTCGATGGCTGGCTGGCGTATGGGCTTCGCGGTCGGCAACGAGCGCGTGATTGCGGCACTCGGCCGCGTCAAATCCTATCTCGACTACGGTGCGTTCACGCCGATCCAGGTCGCAGCGACCGCCGCGCTGAACGGACCGGACGATTGCATCAAGGAGATGCGCGACACCTACCGCAAGCGGCGCGACGCGCTGGTGGAATCGTTCGGCCGTGCCGGCTGGGAGATCCCGCCGCCGGAAGCGTCGATGTTTGCCTGGGTGCCGCTGCCGGAAGCCTTCCGCAGCGTCGGCAGCATGCAGTTCGCGACCCTGATGGTTGAGAAATCCGGTGTCGCGGTCTCGCCCGGCGTCGGCTTTGGCGAGCATGGTGAAGGATATGTCCGCATCGCCATGGTGGAAAACGAGCAACGGATCAGGCAGGCCGCGCGCGGCGTGCGCCGCTTCCTTGAAAGCGGCATCGAAACGTTGCACAACGTCGTTCCGCTCGCCACTCGGCGTTAAGTTCTCTTCCGCAGGTTTTCCAAGGCATCATGGTTGCACCCCTGAAAGTGGGCATAGCGGGGCTCGGCACCGTGGGCGCCGAAGTTGTCCGTCTGATTGAAACGCAGGCGCGCGTGCTTGCCGGCCGCAGCGGCCGCGGCATCCGGGTGGTCGCCGTCACCGCGCGCTCGAAGGCGAAGAAGCGCGGCGTCGATCTGCGCGGCATCGAATGGGTCAAGGATCCGCTTGCCCTCGCCACGCATCCCGGCATCGACTGCTTCGTCGAGCTGATGGGTGGCTCCGGCGATCCCGCGCTGGCGGCGGTGGAAGCTGCGCTGAACGCCGGCAAGTCCGTTGTCACCGCCAACAAGGCGTTGCTGGCAAAGCACGGCCTCAAGCTGGCAAAGGCCGCCGAAAAGCACGGCGGCGCACTGAATTTCGAGGCAGCTGTCGGCGCTGCGATCCCTGTCATCAAGACGTTACGCGAAGGTCTTGCCGGAACCGGCATCAACCGGGTCTACGGCATCCTCAACGGCACCTGCAATTACATCCTGACCCGGATGGAGCAGGAGGGCCTGTCCTTCGCCGAATGCCTGAAGGACGCGCAACGGCTCGGCTATGCCGAGGCCAATCCGTCGTTCGACGTCGACGGCCACGATACCGCGCAAAAGCTCGCCATTCTCGCCAGCCTCGCTTTCGGCACGAAAGTTGCTCAAAGCGCGGTGTATGTCGAAGGTATCTCCTCCATCGCGCCGGAAGATCTCCGTGCCGCCGACGATCTTGGTTACCGGCTCAAGCTGCTCGGCGTCGCCGTTCGCACCGCCAAGGGCATCGAGCAGCGCGTCCATCCGACCATGGTTCCGAAATCCTCGTCGATCGCGCAGGTGATGGGTGTCACCAATGCGGTCACGATCGATGGCGAAGGCATCCCGCCGATCACGCTGGTCGGCCCCGGTGCCGGGGGAGCGGCGACCGCATCCGCCGTCGTGGCCGACATCGCCGACGTCGCGCGTGGCATCCGCGCCAATCCGTTCGGCCGGCCGATTTCGCAGCTGCGCGATACCAAGAAGGCGCCGATGGAGCGCCACGAGGGCGGCTACTATATCCGCCTTCTGGCACGCGATTTCCCGGGCACCGCGGCTGCGATCGCGACCCGGCTCGCGGAGCAGAAGATTTCGATCGAGTCGATCGTGCAGCGCCATCCCAATGGCGGCGCTGCGCCGGCAGACGGGAAGGCGGTCCCGGTGCCCGTCATCCTCATCACCTATGCCACGCACGAGGACGCCGTGCGCCGCGCGCTCGCGGCCGTGCAGAAGGACAAGGTGATCAGCGGACGGCCGCAGGTGATACGGATCGAGAAGAACTGAGCATGCTTAAGCAATGACACGGTTCGAACGAACTGTGGGTGTTACGAGTTGATGTGGCGGAGATGTCCGTCCAAAACTGTTTCGAAGGAGTGAGCCGATGTCGACCCATATTTCAGTCCCGCCGCAAGCATTGCTCGAGCGCATTCTCACGCTGGAGATCGTGCGGGTGACGGAGCGGGCGGCGGTGTCTTCGGCGCGTCTGCGCGGGCACGGCAACGAGAAGGCGGCCGATCAGGCCGCAGTGGATGCGATGCGGCGCGAGCTCAACAAGCTCCCGATCGAGGGCACGATCGTCATCGGCGAGGGCGAGCGCGACGAGGCGCCGATGCTCTTCATCGGCGAGAAGGTCGGCATGAACGCCGGCCCGCAAGTCGACATCGCGGTCGATCCGCTCGAAGGCACCACGCTGTGCGCCAAGAACATGCCGGGCTCGATCGCCACCATGGCGATGGCCGACGGCGGCACGCTGTTGCACGCCCCCGACGTCTACATGCAGAAGCTCGCGATCGGTCCCGGCTATGACAAGGGCGTCGTCGAGCTCGATGCGACGCCGGCCGAAAACGTCCGCCGCCTCGCCAAGGCCAAGGGCGTCAAGCCGGACGGCATCACCGTTCTCGTGCTCGACCGGCCGCGCCATGCCAGCATCATCGAGAGCGTGCGCTCGACCGGCGCCGCCGTGCGCCTGATCACCGACGGCGATGTTGCCGGCGTGATCCACTGCGCCGACCCTGATAATACCGGCGTCGATATGTATCTCGGCACCGGCGGCGCGCCGGAAGGCGTGCTCGCGGCCGTGGCGTTGCGCTGCATCGGCGGCCAGATGCAGTGCCGTCTCATCCTCGACTCCGACGAGAAGCGGGAGCGCGCCGCCAAGATGGGCGTCAACGATCCCAAGATGATCTACGGCATCGAGGACATGGCGCGCGGCGACTGCCTGTTCGCCGCCACCGGCGTCACCACGGGCTCGCTGCTGTCAGGCGTCAAATTCCGCAAGGACGGCGTGATCGAGACCGAGACGGTGGTGATGCGTTCCGTCACCGGCACCGTACGCTACATCAAGGCCGAGCACCGCGAACTGGCGAAGTTCCATTTGGACTGATTTTCTCCGTCATTCCGGGGCTCGCAAAGCGAGAAGCCGGAATCTCGCGCCACAACTTTTGGATTCCGGGTTCGCGACTTCGTTGCGTCCCGGAATGACAACAAAAAGATCAGGGGAGCGCCCATGTCTGATCTGTCCGTCGTCAAAGCGCTCGTCTTCGATGTGTTCGGCACCGTCGTCGACTGGCGCACCAGCCTGATCACGGAGTTCATGTGGTGGGCGAAGGGCCGCGGCATCTCCGCCGACTGGACCGCACTGGTCGACGGCTGGCGCGGCATGTACATGGCTTCGATGGATGACGTGCGCAAACATCCCGAGCGCGGCTATGTCATGCTCGATGATCTGCATCGCCGCTCGCTGGAAAAGCTGGTCGCGCAATTTTCGATTCGAGGCCTGACCGAAGCCGATCTCGATCACCTCACCAAGGGGTGGCACCGGCTGCACCCGTGGCCCGACAGCGTCGCGGGCCTGACGCGGTTGAAGACGAAATTCGTGATCTCGCCGCTGTCGAACGGCAATGTCGCGCTGCTGACCAACATGGCGAAGTTCGCAGGGCTTCCCTGGGACCTCATCATGTCGGCCGAGCTGTTCGAGCACTACAAGCCCGATCCCGAAACCTATCTTGGCGCCGCGCGCCTGCTGTGCCTCAAGCCGGAAGAGGTGATGATGGTCGCCGCCCACAACGGCGATCTCGCCGCCGCGCAGAAGAACGGGCTGAAGACGGCCTTCGTGGCGCGACCGACCGAATACGGTCCGCTCCAGAAGGTCGATTTCGAGGCCACCGGCAATTGGGACATCGTCGCCAGGGATTTTGGCGGAATCGCCGACAAGCTCGGGTGCTAGGGCGGCTGCGACTTTGCAGAGGGCCAAGGCTCAGCGTCGCAGCACGTTCCACGGCGCGAAGGCGTTGTTGACGCCCTCGAGCGCCGGTCCGAGTTGCGGCACATGCCGCAGCAGCACCGATTTCATTCCGTTGTTGTGGATCCAGTCCATACCGAAATTGGTGTAGACTTCCGCCCGGTAGTCATCGGTGAAGAACCGGTCGCTCTTCAAACGCCGCGATGCCATCAGGATGAAAATGCGGAAGGCGGTATCGCTGAAGCCAAAACCATCCGGCAGGTCCTCGGCCAATAGTCCGACCATCAGATCAACGCGATCGACGTCGCCCTTGTAGATCGCGCGCATCTTCCCGGCCGCGCCGGGGATGCTGGTGATTTCCTCGAACGTCTTGACCCGCTTTTTGCCGACCAGTTCGCGGAACCGATTGTAGCGCGGCACGCCGCGCTCGCGATCACGCATGATGTCGATCGCCGCCACGTCGAGCAGCGGCTGGTCGTCTTTCGTGAACCGGCGCAGAAAGTTCGGATAATTGTGGAGGCGAATGGCGCCGGGATGAGCGGTGCCGAACGAGTACAGCAGGTCGACGAAGCCGTGAGTCTGCATGAACTCCCGGGAGGCGCGCCCCTGCATATTGACCAAGTCGCTAGGGGTAATCTCCGTGCTATCGAGCCGCCGTACATCCATCGTTTCGGGGATCAGCGGGTGCAGGCGGTACACGGCGGTGAATTCCTCGGTCATCGCATAGGGCGCGCTGTGCTGATCCGTCGGAGAGCCGATGATGCCAAAGGCGGCTTCGCTGTTCTTGCCGAGCACGGCGCGCAGCACCCGGCACGGGATCCCCGACCAGTTGGCGTGCATGCCGAAGTCCAGTGCGGGATGGCCGAGGATGCCTGGCGTCCATTCGACGGTGTGGATCTTGGCGATCAGGGCCGCGTTGATCAGGCGAGCGCGCTGGAATAGCTCCTGGTCCTTCCAGGTCGGATACCGCGCCTTCAAGCCGTCGCAGATGAAATTGTGCTCGCGTGCGAAGAGGTTGTGCAGCAGGCTGAGCCCCACCCACCAATTGTCGTTGAAGCCGGTGAGATCGGCGCCCGGATGCACCGGATCGGCTGGAAGCATCCCATCATTGCCGACTGCGATCTTCCCATCTGCCCGCGAACGGATCTGCATCTGCCTCGCGCGGTCGCTGCCGTAGATCTGTCCGGCGTCCCACCAGTGCGAGTTGAGGTTGCGGAACGTGGGGGTCGCGCCGAGCCATGGTTCACGTGGCGTCTCGTCGCAAACGGTCCGACGGATCTTCATGCAGCCGTCGATCCGCTCATCCGCAGGCCATTCGTCGTTTGGCTTCAGCGGAATTTTGAACTCGTTTCCCGACTTAGGGGCCCCATGGCTGAACCAATTATGGGTTTCGAACTGGATCCAGGCGGCGGCCAGCAGATTGAGGCTGGTCGCGGGAATGAATTCGCGGCGCGCCAGCAACTCCTCCGAGATCACGCGCGGACTGGGTTCGAGCAGGTCGTCCAGGCGGTCCGGCACGCATTCAGGCAGCGCGAAATTGCGTCCGAACCGGGCGCCAGCCATCCCCATGCGCGGATGGTCGAGGCTGTTGAAAGAGCCGTCGGCGGAACGCCAGCGGTCATTGCCCGTGCTCCAGCGAGGCGATGTCGTGCCGTAGCCGGTATGGTGCAGATTGTGCTCCCGCAGCCGATCGCGGAACGCCGAGAGATTGGCAGCTCCGAGCAGCCTCGGCAGTTTGTCCCATCTGACAAAGAAGCTGATGGCCCGATAGACAACATCCGGGACCCATTGGAGCAGGCCGCGATGGAAGACAAAACCATCGTTCTCGCGGGACATTGACGCTCCCAAACAAATTCACGTCAATAAATTCGATTTGCAATTAGTAGATGTAATTCAATAACACCAAAATGTCCGCTTGCCAACGCCGCCGGAGACATTGCGGATTGCAGTTGCTTGCCGGTCGGCGGTGATCGTTCGGATGGTCCGGGCGGCGCTTGCGCCACCCGGACTTGATCCGGCGATTACAACGTCATCTGCATCGGTTCGGGATAATAATGGAATCCTTCGCCGGCCTTGGCGACATGGCCATAGCCCGGCCAGGCGAAGTGATAGGACATCACGGGCACCTTGTTCGCCGCGAGCATGGTCAGCAGTTTTACGCGCGACTCGGCCGCCTGCTTGGGATCGGTGTCGTAGGAGAATTCCATCCGCGGCCGCTCCAGCAGCAGGACGGGATGGTGCGAGAGGTCGCCAAGGAAGGCAAAGGACTTGCCAGCCGACGAGACCATGAAGATGGTATGGCCGACGGTGTGACCGGGGGCCGAGATCGCCTGCACGCCCGGCAGGAATTCCTGGCCGTCCTTGAAGAACACGATGCGGTCGCGCACCGGCAGCAGGTTCTTGCGGGCGTGAACGACGAAATCCTTGGCGTCGCTGCCGAGCTTGCCTTCGTCGGTCCAGAAGTCGAAATCGGTCTGCGAGATGTAGATCTGCGCGTTCGGAAACAGCGGCTTGCCGCCGTCGTCCACGATGCCCCCGATGTGGTCGATATGGGCATGCGAGCAGACCACGGCATCGATGTCCCCGGGCTTGATGCCTGCCTCGGTCATGCTCTTCTGCTGCCGGCCGGTCGTGGCGCCGAACAGCTTGGAACTGCCCATGCCGGTATCGAACAGGATGAGCTTGTCGCCGGTGTTGACGATCGGCGAGTTCTGTTCGAGCACGACATTGTCCGGCGACAGGAAATTGTCGGCGAGCATCTTCTTCACCTCTTCCTTGGGAACGCCGGTGAAGGTCCCGGAGGGGTCGCCGAGCGGAAGCGGTCCGTCGGAGACGATCGTGACTTCGGCATCGCCGAGAACGAAGCGGTGCCAGTAAGGCGTCTGGGTGCCGCTTGGGAGCGCGCGCCATCGCGCTGCTGCCGAGCATTGCGCTGGCACCGAGGCCAGCCCCGAGGGCGAACAAGGACCGACGTGAGACATCGATTGTCATGCGTTTCCTCCGCTTTTGTCTTTTGTTTTGCGCAATTGTTCGCGCGTTACCTTCGGCCTGGCCGATCGCCTCGCGTCAGCACGATCCGACCGATGCGGTCAAATGCAATCAATGATTGTGTCGCGATTGTGTCTCTTGACCGCGCGTTGTGGCGGGACCGCAGGTTTCTTTCTGCGTCGCGAACGCCGTCTCACGCAATTCTCGGCGTGAGTTCGCTGCCCGTTTCGGCAAAGCCCGCCTGCAAAACCTCTTCCCGTTTGTGGCGTAGATGCGCGCGCAGGATATGGGCGAGGCCGACGCCGTCGCGCCTCTGCAGTGCATTCAGGATGGCGTCATGCTCTTGCACTGCGACCGCCCAGCGCTCGGGCGTCATCGGCGTGACATAACGCGCGCGCCGGATGCGCGCGGTCACGGACGCATACAACCCCGCGAGCACTGGGTTGCCGGCCGCAGCGACGATGCCTTCGTGAATGGCGCGGTTGCCGCGATAGTACTGGATGAGGTCGCCATCACGATAACGCCGCACCATGTCCGCGTGCGCGGCGGCGATCGCAGCGATCTCGGCATCGGTGATGCGTTCGCAGGCGAGTTCGCCGGCGAGCGCCTCGAGACCCTGGCAGACCTCGAACAGGTCGCGCATGTCCTTGTCGGTCAGTTTTGCCGCACGCGAGCCACGGTGGGGCAGGAGCTGCACGAGCCCTTCGGCGGCGAGCACCTTGAGCGCCTCGCGTAGCGGCGTGCGCGATATCTGGAGCCGCTCGCACAGCTCACGCTCGGGAATCCGCGCGCCCGGCGGGATTTCGCCGTCGAGCAGGATGGCCCGGATGCGGCCGACGACTTCCTCATGAAGCATGGGTCTGAAGTCCATTTGAATGCAAAAATGAAGATACATGCGGATTAAGGCAAGTTCCAGCTTGTAAATCGACAATTTTGCATTCAAAAATGTAGAAAAGCAGAAGGACATGAGGAATGGACCAGCAGGTGGTGGCGGAAGACCTCGTTTTCGAGCGCCAGGACGGTATCGGGCGGATCACCTTCAATCGTCCGCAGGCCCGCAACGCCTTCACCTTCGCGATGTACGAGCGGCTTGCCGCGATCTGCGAGGAGATCAACGACGATCAGTCGATCAAGGTGCTGGTGCTGCGCGGGGCAGGCGACAAGGCGTTTGCCGCGGGCACCGACATCAATCAGTTCCGCGATTTCAAGTCGCCGCAGGACGCGGTCGACTACGAGAACCGCATCGATCGGGTGCTGACCACACTCGAACAGTGCCGCGTGCCGACGATCGCCGCGATCAACGGGTTCTGCACCGGCGGCGGCGCCGGCATTGCCGCGGCCTGCGACCTCCGCATCGGCACCCAAAGCGCGAAAATCGGCTTTCCCATTGCCCGCACGCTCGGCAATTGCCTGTCGATGTCCAATGTCAGTCGTCTCACCGCGCTGATCGGCGCTGCCCGTGTCAAGGATCTGATCTTCACCGCGCGCCTGGTCGACGCGACGGAGGCCGCCAGCGTCGGGCTGCTCGGCGAGGTCGTCGAGGATCTCGCCGCGCTCGACAGGCGCGCGGACGAGGTTGCCCGGCTGCTCGCCAGCCACGCGCCGCTGACGCTGAATGCGACCAAGCTGGCCGTGGCGCGCCTGCAAAGGCGGCTGACGCCGGACGAGGGGGAAGACCTCATCCTGATGTGCTACACGAGCCAGGATTTTCGCGAAGGGCTCGATGCTTTCCTCACCAAGCGCGCGCCGCAATGGCGCGGCCAATAGGACGCCCCGATGCAAAGCGATCGCTCGCAATCAACCTCCGCCCGTTCGGGGCCGCTTGCCGGCCTCAAGGTCATCGACCTCACCCATGTCATGGCAGGGCCGACCTGCACCTTGATGCTGGCCGATATGGGCGCCGACGTGATCAAGATCGAGAAATCGCCGAACGGTGACGACACCCGCCATTCGGTGCCGCCGAAGATTGGCGACGAGGCGGCCTCCTTTCTGATGATGAATCGCAACAAGCGCGGCATCGTGCTGGATCTGAAGACCGATGGCGGCAAGCAGGTGTTGCGGCGGCTGATCGCGGGCGCTGACGTGCTGGTCGAGAACTTTGCGCCGGGCGCCATGGAGCGCCTCGGCTTCGGCTATGAAGACCTGCACAAGCAGCATCCAGCGCTGATCTATTGCTCGCTGTCGGGCTTCGGCCGCACCGGGCCCTACAAGCATCGCCGCGGCTTCGATCTGGTCGCCCAGGCCATGAGCGGCATCATGAGCTTCACGGGCGAACGTCCCGATGGTCCGCCCGTGAAATGCGGCCCGCCGCTGTCCGACATCACCGCCGGCCTGCTGGCGAGCATGGGCATCCTCGCAGCCTACACGCACCGTCTCAAGACCGGCGAAGGGCAGTGGGTCGAGACCTCGCTCTATGAGGCCGCGCTGGTGCAGACCTACTGGCAGTCGACTATCGCGCTCGCCGCGGGCACCGCGCCGCGCGCGATGGGTTCGGCCCATCCGCTCAACGCGCCGTATCAGGCCTTCGAGGCCTCGGACGGCTGGCTGGTGGTCGGCGGCGCCAACAAGAAGCACTGGCTGTTGATGCTGGAGGCGCTCGGTGCAAGCGAGCTTGCATCAGATCCGCGTTTCATCAACGGCGCCGACCGCATGGCCAATCTGAAGGAGCTCGAAGCCGTCCTGAGCGAGCGCTTCCGCACCCGGACGCGGGCGCACTGGCTGGCGGCACTGGACGAGAAGGGCGTGCCGTGCGGACCCGTGCACGACATGCTGGAGGCGCTCAGCGATCCGCAGACGCTGGCGCGCGAGATGGTCGTCGAGGTCGAGCATTCCACGCTCGGTCCGGTGAAGACGATCGGCTTGCCGGTCAAGTTTTCGGAGACCCCAGGCAAAGTGCGTACGGGCGCGCCGGTCTACGGTGAGCATACGAGCGAGGTGCTGGTCGAGCACGGGTTCGACCAGAAGCAGATCGAAGCGCTCGAAAAAGAAGGCGCAATCGTGCTGGCATCGGGAAGACGCGAGGAACGCGTCGCCTGACCGGGCGTCGAAAACGACAAGAACAAGAGACAAAAATCAGCTGGAGGACATCATGGGTCGGACGTCAACACTTCTGCTCTCCGCCGCCGCAACCGTGCTCGCCGGCACGGTGCCGGCGCTCTCGGCCTGGCAGCCGCAAAAGCCGATCGAGTTCGTGGCGACCGCGGGACCCGGCGGCGGCACCGACAATCTCGCGCGCGCCGTGCAGAACATCATCACCAAGCACAAGCTGGTGGAGCAGCCGATCGTCGTCGTCAACAAGGGCGGCGGCAGCGGAGCGGAAGGCTATGTCTACGGCAAGGCATCCGCCGGCGATCCCTACAAGGTGATCTTCGGCACGTCGAATGCCTGGCAGCAGCCGCTCGTCTCCAAGGTCGCCTTCAACTACACCGATCTCACTGCCATCGCGGCAATGGCGCAGGACGAGTTCCTGCTCTGGGTCAAGCAGGACGCGCCCTACAAGACGGCGGGCGACTATCTGAAGGCGGCCGCATCCGGCGAGTTCAAGATGGGCGGCGCGCAGTCGAAGGATACCGACGAGGTGCTGACCCGCATGATCGAGAAGGCCGGCCACATCAAGCTGACCTACATCCCCTTCAAGAGCGGGGCCGAGACCGCCGTGCAGCTCGCCGGCGGACACCTCGACTCCCACGTCAACAATCCCAGCGAAAGTCTCGGGCAATGGCGCGGTGGAACGCAGCGGCCGCTTTGCGTTTTCAGCCCGAAGCGGTTGCCGCAGGGCGCCAAGGTCACCGCGACCGAAGGCTGGGGCGACGTTCCGACCTGCGTCGAGCAGGGTCTCGACATCAAGCAATATGAGCAGCCGCGGACGGTGTGGCTCCCCGGCAAGGTCACCCCGGACCAGGCGACGTTCTATGTTGATCTCATGAAGAAGGTGCAGGCGACCCCGGAGTGGAAGGACTACATCGAGAAAACCTCCCAGGTCGACACCTTCCTGACCGGCGCCGATTTCGACAAGTTCATCAAGGACGACCTCGAGCACGTCAAGCAGGTCGCGGGCGAGCAGGGCTGGTTGGTCAAGTGAGGCGGCGCAAGCCTGCAACCCCTCCGTCGTCCCGGCCTAGTGCGCAATTGCGCACTAGGCCGGGACGACACCGAGCGTCGGGGAACATGTGCGCCATAGCCGGCCATTGTACTTAGCCTGACCGGAGCCTCCCATGATATCGCGCCGCGCCCTCGAACTTGCGACCGCAATCCTCACCGGCAGCTTTGGTGTGGCCGTCGTTGTCTCCAGCCTCGATAACGGTATCGGCTGGTCGAGCGCGGGCGTGGACGCCGGCACGTTCCCGTTCCTGACCGGCATCATCATCGTGCTCGGAAGTCTCTACAATCTGGTGCGCGGTTTGATGCCGGTTACGTCACTGGCGAACGTCCCCATCGCGATCACATCGATCGAGCTGCGCCGGCTTGCCGGCCTGTTCGTGCCGGCCGCGATTTTTGTGGCTGCGATCCCGTTGGCCGGGATGTACGTCGCCTCAGCCCTGTACATCTTCGCGGTGCTGGCGATCCCCCGACAACAATCCGTGCCGCGCGCGCTTGGCATGGCGGCGGCGACGGCGCTCGCGCTCTACATCGTGTTCGAGCGCATGTTCCAGGTGAGCTTGCCGCACGGCGCGCTCGCCGCGGCCTTCGGCTTCTGACGGAGAGGCCGATGGACAATCTCCAGGAACTCCTTCACGGCTTTAGCATCGCGATCACGCTGCCGCATCTGGCGCTGATGGTGATCGGCGTGCTGCTCGGCATTCTTGTCGGCGTGCTACCCGGGCTGGGTGCTCCGAATGGGGTATCGCTGCTGCTGCCGCTGACCTTCGGCATGCAGCCGGTCTCCGCCATCATCCTGCTCTCCAGCATGTATTGGGGCGCGTTGTTCGGCGGATCCGTGACCTCGATCCTGTTCAACATCCCGGGCGAGCCGTCGTCTGTCGCCACCACCTTCGACGGCTACCCGATGGCGCGCGACGGCCGTCCGACCACGGCCCTCGCCACCGCGTTCGGCTCGGCGGCGTTCGGCGCGCTGATCGGCGTCATCCTCATCACCTTCCTCGCATCATGGGTGGCGCAGGTCGCACTCGCCTTCGGGCCGGCGGAATATTTCGCGGTCTATTTCCTGGCCTTCGCCAGCTTCGTCGGCATGGGCGGGGCGGCGCCGATCAAGACCGTCGTCGCGCTGGCGATCGGCTTCGCCATTGCCGCCATCGGCATCGACACCGTTTCCGGCAGCGTGCGTCTCACCATGGGCGTCGACGAACTGGTCAAGGGCGTGAACTTCGTTGTCGCGGTGATGGGGCTGTTCGGCATTGGCGAGCTGCTCGTCGCCGTCGAAGAGGAGTTTCATGCCCGCGCGGTCTCGTCGAAGATAGAGTGGCGCGAGGTATTTCGCGCGATCGGCCGCCTGCCGCGGCATAGTGTGGCACTGCTGCGCAGCGCGGCCATCGGATGCTGGATGGGGATCACGCCAGGCGGCCCGACCGCGGCATCCTTCATGAGCTACGGCATCGCCCGCCGCTTCTCGCGCCGCGGCCGATACTTCGGCACCGGAGAGGTCGAGGGCATCATCTCGCCGGAGACGGCCGATCATGCCGCCGGCACCAGCGCGCTTCTGCCCATGCTCTCGCTCGGCATTCCCGGCTCGGCCACTGCGGCCGTCATGATGGGCGGGCTGATGATCTGGGGCCTCAATCCCGGGCCGATGCTGTTCGTGGACCAGAAGGACTTCGTCTGGGGCCTGATTGCCTCGATGTACGTCGGCAACATCGTCGCCGTCGTGCTGGTGCTGCTGACCGTGCCGGTCTTCGCCGCCCTGATGCGGATTCCCTTCGTGATCATCGCGCCGCTGATCGTGATCATCTGCGTCGTCGGCGCCTATTCGGTGTCGAACTCCTATCTCGATGTCGTCATGATGCTCGGCTTCGGCATCGTCGGCTACCTCTTCAAGAAGCTGTTCTATCCGCTGGCGCCGCTCGTGCTCGCGATCGTCATCGGCGACAAGGCCGAGGATGCGTTTCGCCAGTCGATGCTGATGTCCAAGGGATCGCTCGGGATATTCTTCGCCAACAAGCTCGTGACGTGCCTGATCGTGGCCGGCATCGTGCTGTTGCTGCTCCCGCTCGTGCTGCAGCTTGCGCGCCTGGTGCGCAAGCCTGCGCCGTCCGCTGACGAGATTACAGCCCAAGAGAGAGCTCAAGAGACCGCTCGGGAGAAAGTGATCATATGACCGCACAGCCGCTCATTGCATTGGCAATGGGAGATCCCGCCGGCATCAGCCCGGAATTGACCGCCAAGCTCGTGGTGCAGGACGACATCCGCGCGCGCAGCCGGATCGTCGTGATCGGCGACCGCCGCATCTTCGACGAAGGCGCGCGCATTGCCGGCGTCAAGCCAGAGCTGACAACAGTGGAGCAGGGGGCCGATCTACGCCTGGCGGAGGGCGAAACGCTGTTCGTCGATCTCGGGCACCTCGATCCCAGCGACGTCCAACAGGGGGTCGCGAGCCTCGCCGGCGGCAGGTTCGCGCTTGCCAACTACAAGCAGGCGCTCGAGCTCGGCCGTGACGGCAGGGTCGATGCCGTCTGCTTCACGCCGTTCAACAAGCAGGCGATGCGGCTGGCCCGCGCCGAGTATGACGACGAGATCGCGTTCTCCGCGGAAGTGGTCGGGCTCAAAACCCCCGCAAGCGAGTTCAACGTGCTGGACCGGCTCTGGAACGCCCGCGTGACGTCCCATATCGCGCTCAAGGACGTCGCCGCGCGACTGTCCGGCGAACGCATCCATCGCGCGCTCAAGCTGACCGATGTGTGCATGCGCAATGCCGGCTTCGCCCGGCCGCGCATCGCGGTCGCCGGTCTCAATCCGCATGCCGGCGACGGCGGCAATTTCGGCCGTGAGGAGATCGATGTCATCGCGCCCGTGGTCGCGGCCGGCCAGCGGGAGGGCATTGCCGCCGAGGGGCCGTTCCCTGCCGACACGGTGTTCCTGCGCGCCAAGGGCGGCGCCTTCGATGCGGTGCTGACGATGTATCACGACCAGGGCCAGATCGCGATGAAGCTGATGGGTTTTGATCGCGGCGTGACGTTGCTCGGCGGCTTTCCGTTCCCGATCTGCACGCCCGCCCACGGCACCGCCTACGACATCGCGGGCCAGGGCATTGCATCAATCGGTGCCAGCCGCGCCGCGGTGTTGCTCGCCGCGGAGATGGCCGCTCCGCGCGCCACCTGATTACACGCGATGACCTGGCGTTACTTCGCGACAGGCGTCACGAGCTCCTTGTCAGCAGTATCCACGACAAAGACCGCCAACAGCTTCGCGGGCTCGGTGTCGCTGGCATTGGCGCTGACGGCGTGGCGGTCGCCGGGCTTTTCAGAGAAGTTCTCTCCCTTGTGATAAACCTTGGCAGGCTCGTCATTGACCTGGCTGCGGATCGCTCCTTCCAGGATTGTGGCATAGATGAATGCGGAGCGCGGGTGCATGTGGGCGGGCGAGGAGCCTCCTGGGCCGTACTCGACCAGCACGCCCTTCATGCTCTTGCCGGGGACATTGGGCAGCGCCTGGTCGAACACGACGGTCACCTTCGCCGTGGGTGTCGCCGTCTCGGCGGCATGGGCCGTCAGGAATGATGCGGCATAAACAGCGGTTGCGATCAGCAATCTGCGCATGGGAGTCTCCTCAAAGTTTCGCGAGCCAGGTTGCGAGCGACGTTTTCCCGAGCCGCGCCTCGCCGAGAGGGTTCAGCGACGTGTCGTCGATGGGAGCGCCGTAGTACGGCGCCCTTGGGTCTCCCACCACCGGTCGAGCGTCGCCGGACGCCTTCAGGCGCCGTGCGATGAAGTCATTGAAGGGCGCCTTCTCAGGTCCTGCAATATCGATCGTGCCGTTGAGCGGTTGGCCCATCGCGACCTCCGCGAGGTGATCGGCCACGTCCTCGGCGGCGATCGGCTGAAACAATGCCGAGGGAACGACGATCCGGCCATCGGCCGCACCCATATCGCCGATGGCGCCGAGGAATTCGAAGAACTGGGTGGCGCGGACGATCGAGCAGGGGACCGGAGATGCCTTGACGATGATCTCTTGCGCCAGCTTGGCCCGAAAATAGGCGATGTCGGGCGAACGCTCGGTCCCGACGATCGAGAGCGCCACATGATGCTTCACGGCCGCAGCCGCCTCGGTCGCGGCGAGGTTCTTGCTCGAACGCTCGAAAAATTCGAGCACGGCGGCGGGCTCCCACGACGCCGCGTTGGCAACGTCGACCACGACATCCGCGCCCGCCAGCACTGCTGCGAGGCCTTCTCCGGTGACGGCGTTCACGCCCGATTTCGGCGAAGCCGCGACGGCGTCGTGGCCTTGTTGCTTGAGCTTCGCTACGAGCTTGGATCCGATCAATCCGGTCCCGCCGATCACGACGATCTTCATGGCATGTCTCCTCGGCACGTCGCGGGCGCGAGCGTTTCAGGGTTGACGGCGCGCGCGTCGCGAAAGCGATGAGGCGACTCTTACCGGGGAAATGGGGCAGGCTCTTGCCTGTAACCGGCCCGCCTTGTCCAAAAATGCTGAAGACGTCTGTCGGATCGCCGATAGATAAAGTTGCATATCGAAATCATCCGACGCGCGGAGCGCACCGCTGACGCCGGCATCCGCCAGCGGCGCTCGCTAGATTGCAGCGCGTCCTTGTTGGTGTTCGGTCACAGACGGCATTCGTACCACGCAGCGGAACCCGACATGGCTGGTCGAGGTGTCGACCGGTTCGGCGTGCCGCGCGGCCGGGCGATATCGGCGGCAATAATTCGGCGCGCAGAGGTGCGAGCCGCCCTTGAGGACCTTGCGCGGAATCTGGATGTCGGGGAGGCGCGGGTCGTAACTTGTGTGCTCACCGCCGCCGCGAGGATTCTTGGGGATGCAGCAGGGTTTTGCGGCGTCGGCGGCGTGCTTTGACGACCACCAGTCGGAGGTCCACTCCCAGACATTGCCGATCATGTCGTAGAGGCCGTAGCCGTTCGGCTGGAAGGCCATGACCGGCGAGGTACGCTCGTACCCATCCTCGCCGAGATTCTGGACGGGGAAGTTGCCCTGCCAGATATTGGCCATGTGCTTGCCGCCCGGCATCAGCGCGTCGCCCCAGGCGTATTCCTCCGCCTCGAGGCCGCCACGCGCCGCGAACTCCCACTCCGCCTCCGTCGGCAAGTCCTTGCCGGCCCAGCGGGCATACGCTGCCGCATCGCTGAAGGAGACGTGGACGACGGGATGGTCGTCGAGGTCCTTGATGTTGCTGCCGGGACCATAGGGATGGCGCCAGCTGGCGCCGCGCAGGAAAGTCCACCACTGGCTCCAGTCGGTGAGATCGGTGATGCGCGGCAGCGGGGAGAACACCAGCGATCCCGCGTAGAGCATCTCCGCCAGCGCGCCTGGATAGTCCTTCGGATCGGGAACGACCTGCGCCTCGGTGACATGGCCGGTTGCGTTGACGAACTGCTTGAACTGCCGGTTGGTCACGGGCGTGCGGTCAATCCAGAAGCCGTCGACAGCGACGCGATGGCTCGGCGCCTCTTCGGAATAATGATGGTCCGAACCCATGCGAAAGGTTCCGCCGGGAATGAAGACCATCTCGCCGCTCTTCAAATCATCCGGCAACCACTCGCAGTGATCCAGATCCGCTCGCAACATGGTGGAAGCTCCGATACGCGCATTCCACCCGATGCTACTGCGCCAACTCTGGGAGACCTCGACGATAGCTCTTTGCCCTGCTCATTAGACGCATTGTCTGATCCCTACTTTTTTGGCCCTCGGGGAGAGGAGGACACTGCATTGCGTCCACATCTCTTTCCTTTGCACGCACGTTTCCGAGCACGCGGCAAATCCATGCCGCGCCCGCTCTGCCATCCGCAGAGCCCGTCCGCTCAATATCACTAAGGTTGCAAACGGTACCCGAAGATTGGACGGCTGTGATGTGCAGTTTGTGCCAGTCTGCGTGGCCAGTTGGTGAGACCCAATGCCCCATGCCGCAAAGCCTCAGTGCAGAGGCAATTCAGTGGCATGTCGAGCGACAAATTCGGCGATGATTTACCTCAAAACGCGAAGTCGGCTTGTCGCACCCACCTCGCGTTGTGGTGGTATTTCGCTGCTGCCTGCCGCAGAATTGTCGCGCTTCAGTAACAGGGTACAGCCATGGGGCAATTCCTTCTGGTTGATTCGCGCAAGCTGGACGGTTTCGAAGGACTTCAGCAGGCCGTCCACGGCTCGCATGTCGACGTGATGCAACTCGGCCGCGGTCGGTTGCGCGGAACGTTGTCCCATGTCGGCATCGGCCACTTCTCGCTCAGCATTGGTGCTTTCAACGTCGGCATACGCACGCAGCGGGTTTCCAGCGACGACAAGCTGATCATCGGGATGCTGCTCGTGGCTGAAGAGCGCGTCGCCCACTGGTCGTTCGACATGCAGATCAACGATGTGCTCGTCATTCCGCCGCGGCTCGAACATGACGGTGTTTTTCACGGCGGCTCCGCCTACGCCGCCATGCGGTTCGACCTCAACGAGGTCGCGACGCTGTTCGGCGGAGAAGCGCGCCTGAGCGACCCCGACACATGGCGAAGTCGCGGGCATTTCCGCGCGGACCTCGCGACCGGCGCGGTCGCCTCGCGCCGCCTGGTTCGGGTCATGTCGCACCTGCGCGACAACAAATATGGGCTGACGCCGTCAACTGCCGATTTCTGGAAACGATCGATCGCCGAATGCATGGCTGCCAACGTCGCGTCGTCGCTGCCACCCGACGGCAATGGCTGGCTCCCTTCCGCCCGACGGCTGATCCGCAAGGTCGAGGAGTATCTCGACGACGCCGGCACGCGTCCGGTGCACGTGTCGGAAATTTGCGCGGCGCTGGGCGTATCGCGGCGCACCCTCCACCGCGCCTTTCAGGAGGTATTCGGCCTCGGCCCGGTCAGCTTCCTAAGGCACAAGCGTCTATGCGCTGTTCATTCCATCCTGCACCAGAGCGCACCCGGTTCGACCACCGTGACAGCCGTCGCCATGCAACAGGGCTTTTACGAACTCGGCCGGTTTTCTCAGTATTACTTTGCGATGTTCGGGGAGCGTCCATCGCAAACGCTTGGAATTACGACGCCGCACGCAGTCGAAGACGACATCGCCAGAGCCTAGCGCTCTGGGTCCGGACCGCGAACGGTGCCATGATCGCATGCATGCCGGCGTTTTGCCCGCGTCAAACGGCGAAAAAAACCGTCATGAAAACAACCAGATGGCTACTGTGCATGGGGTTGTTTTCACGGTTTTGAATTGGACAGGCAGGCCGCCTCCCGCTTCACGCCCCGCAGACGATCACGCCATACCAGCCGAGCCCGCGATAGGTCTCGTAGCCCGGCGTCGCATGGAACGCGACCAGCGTGCCGGAGCGGTCCTGATAGAAGCCGGAGCGCCGACCGTCCAGCGACAGCGAGATGCGTTCGCTGAGAATGCCTTGTCCGTCGGAAGCGGCGATCACGCGAAGATTGGAGTCGACCAGCAGCACGCGCGCCTTGTCGCTGTCGCCGACGCGCACGCCTTGCACGATGGCGCGGGCCTGTGCCTCCCAGTCGAAATGGATGGCGAGCACCCCGATCGGCGCGCCGTTGGCCTGGCCGCCGGCGCGGACGCTGGCGCAATAGGTCGCGACCTGGGCATTGCCGAGCAGCGGCTGGTTCTCGACGTCGCCCGCGACATAGTCGTCGCCGGAGCGCAGGGTCTTGGCCTCGCGAAACCATTTGGTGTGGGCGACATTCTGGCCGACGGCGTGAAAGCGGTCGGCGCGGCCGTTGGCGATGACGTTGCCCTCGAGATCGCAGAGCCAGAGGTCGAGATAGACGGTGTAGGCGCCCAAGATCACGCCGAGACGCTGCGAGGCATGGGACACGGCCGCGGCGTCGGGCGAGGCCGCGCAATCGACCAACGCTGAATCGGTCGCCCACCAGCGCACGTCGCAGGTCCGTTCATAGAGGTTGCGGTCGATCAGCTCGATGGCATTGAGCGACAGGTCGACCATGCGCTCGCCGCGCGAGCGCTGGCTCATCCGGTCGATCGAGGAGACGAGATCGCCGGTTCGTTTCGTCAATTGGCTTTCGAGCTCGCGGGCGATGGTCTCGACCTGCTGGCCGACACCACGGACCTCCTGCGCCACCACGGCGAAGCCCGCGCCCTGCGCGCCGGCGCGCGAGCTTTCGATCAGCGCATTCAGCGCCAGCATCTTCATTTGGTTGGTGATCTGCTGGATCGCCTTGGTCTTGTCGACTGCGATCTGGTTGACCTCCGCCGTGAGGCGGTTGATCAGCGCGGAGATGTCGGAATCATCATCAGCGGGTTCATTTGCGATCGGCTTGGCTTTGAGACCCAGCGCAGCAGACATCGGGGGCTTCCCTTGGCAATGAGGTCTGATCTGCAACGAACCCGGAACAATCACTGACAGATCGAATACGATTCTTTTTCGAAGATTCCGCCTAACGCCTGCTTAATTTGCTGTTTTGCGGAATGCTCAAATGATAGTCAGTCCGCGTAGCAAAGCGGCAATCCACCGCTTTGTGGCGCGCAGACGTTGCAAATCCCGGGGGATTGCGGGCCAATCGTTCCGTCGGCCGGACGATGCAATACCTCCGGCTCCCAGGTTCCTCAAACCAACCGTTACTCATGACGCCGCCCGCCACCGCCTTGCCCGTTGAAGCGCCCCAGGCATTCCTGGGGGTGGCGCGCTCGCTTACCGACAAGCTCTGGCGCGACCGACTGGATGCGCGCGGGGCGGCCAAAGCGCTTGCCATCGTGCAGCGCCACCAACTGCCCGAGCTGCTGGCGCGGGTGCTGGCAGGCCGCGGTGTCGACAGCGATGCCGTTGTCGATTTCCTCGATCCAACCATCCGCAAGCTGCTGCCGGACCCGTTCACGGTCACGGAGATGGAAGCCGCCGCGAAGCGGATCGCGGATGCCGCGGCGAACGGCGAGAAGGTCGCGATCTTCGGCGACTACGATGTCGACGGTGCGACCTCGGCGGCGCTGCTGACCTGGCATCTGCGCCATTGCGGGCTTGACCCGCTGATCCACATTCCCGACCGCATCTTCGAGGGCTACGGGCCCAACACGGAAGCCGTGCGTGCGCTGGCCGCAAGGGGCGCCACGCTGCTCGTCACCGTCGATTGCGGCACCACCAGCATCGAGCCGCTCGCCGAAGCAAAACGTCTCGGCATGTCCGTCGTCGTGATCGACCATCATCAGGCCGGCACGGAGTTGCCGGAGGTCGACGCGCTGGTCAATCCGAACCGGCTCGATGATCTCTCCGGCCTCGGCCATCTCGCCGCCGTCGGTCTCGTGCTGGTGACGCTGGTCGCGGTCAATCGCGAATTACGCCAGCGCGGCTTCTGGAATGCGGAGATGCCCGAGCCTGACCTGCTCGGCATGCTGCATCACGTTGCGCTCGGCACGGTTGCCGATGTCGCGCCGCTGATCGGTCTCAACCGCGCTTTCGTCGCCAAAGGCCTGATCGCGATGCGGCGGCGCGACCATGTCGGCCACACCGCGCTGATGGACGTGGCGCGGCTCAACGGCCCGCCGGAGGCCTGGCATCTCGGCTTCATGCTGGGGCCGCGCATCAATGCCGGCGGCCGCATCGGCCGCGCCGATCTCGGCGTGCGGCTGCTTTTGGAGGGTGACAGCGTCGAGGCCGCGCGGATCGCAGCCGAACTCGACCGCCTCAACAGTGAGCGCCGGATCATCGAGCAGGCGGCCGAAGCGCAGGCCGAAGCCGAGGCGCTCGCCTCGATCGGACTCGAGGACAAGATCGGCGTGATCGTGACGGCCTCCGAAGGCTGGCATCCCGGCGTCGTCGGTCTCGTTGCGTCCCGGCTGAAGGAGAAGTTCTCGCGGCCCGCCTTCGCGATCGCGCTGGAGCCTGGCGGCATCGGCACCGGCTCCGGCCGCTCGATTGCCGGCGTCGATCTCGGCAAGGCCGTGCGCCAGGCGGTCACCGACGGCATTCTGCTCAAGGGCGGCGGTCACGCGATGGCTGCGGGCGTCACCCTGCGCAAGGAAAAGCTCGCCGAATTTCGCGCCTATCTCGAGCATGCCTTGGCGCGCGACGTTGCCGAGGCGCGCCACGTCAACGAGCTCTACATCGACGGCGCGGTCTCCGCGCGCGCCGTGACGACCGAGCTTGCAACGACGCTCAACCGCGCAGGTCCCTTTGGCAGCGGCAATCCGGAAGTCGTGTTGGCGCTGCCGGCACACCAGCTCGTCTACGCCGATGAGGTGGGCCAAGCGCATTTGAGGCTACGCTTCAAGTCAGGGGACGGTGCCATCGTCAACGGCATCGCGTTCCGTTCGATCGGACAGAAGCTTGGCAACGCGCTTGTTGCCAATCGCGGCCAGCAACTGCATGTCGCGGGATCATTGTCGGTCGATCGCTACCAGGGCGCCGAGCGTGTGCAATTCCGGGTCATGGATGTCGCGCTACCCGACCAGGGACCATCCATGATTAGATAGGCCCGGCAAACAACAAAAAAACGTATAGAAAAAAGGGAGTGAGCATGGCAGGGCAGGTTGAGGGTAAAGTGGCGCTGGTGACGGGCGGCGCCTCCGGCATCGGCGAAGCCGTCGTCGAGCTGTTCGCGCGCGAGGGCGCCACCGTCATCGCCACCGACATTGACGAGCTGCGAGGTCCAGAACTCGCCGATCGCATCACCAAGGCCGGCGGCAAGGCGATTTTCCTGGAGCAGGACGTCACCAGCGAAGAGCGATGGATCGAGATCGCAGCCGAGATCGCGAAGCGCTTTGGCCGGCTCGATATTCTCGTCTCCAACGCCGGCATCGGCATTGCCGTACCCTCGATCGTCGACATGACGCTCAGCGACTGGCGCAAGCAGAACGCGATCAACCTCGATGGCGTCTTCCTCTCGGTCAAGCATTGCCTGCCCCTGATGCGCAAGACCGGCGGCGGCTCGATCATCATGATGTCCTCGCTCGCGGGCCTGCGCGGCGCGCCCGGGCTGTCGGCCTATTCGGCGACCAAGGGCGGCGTGCGGCTGTTCGCAAAGTCGATCGCAATGGAGTGCGCGGCCGCCTGTGACGGCATCCGCGTCAACTCCGTCCATCCCGGCATCATCGACACGCCGATCTGGGGCAAGATCCCGACCGGCGCGACCGGCAACCAGGGCAACGCGCCGATCGATCCAGACGAGCGTGCGCGCCTCGTCACGCCGCTCGGCCGCGCCGGCCAGGCTGGTGAGATCGCCTCCGGCGTGCTGTATCTGGCCTCCGATGCTTCGCGCTACGTCACCGGCAGCGAGCTCGTCATCGACGGCGGCATGAATGCCGGCGGCGTGCCGCGGCGGCAATAGCCCGCCGCGCGGGCTGCGAAGGGCAGGGTGGCGCCCGCGGGGGCTGACGCGCAGGCGTCGGACCTGTACAACGCGGGCGTCTTCCGGCCGACAGAGGTGTCCTTCCGCCATGGCGCACAGCCTTCACTCTTCGTCATCTATGCCAGCAACGTTCCGCTCGAACCGTCCGGACCTCGTGACCGACGCGATCCGCAGTGCGCGCGAGGATCTTGCCGCCTGCTTCCGCATGGCTGCGCGCAACGGCTTTGAGGAGGGCATCTGCAACCACTTCTCGGCCGTGGTGCCGGGCCATGACGATCTCTTCCTGGTCAACCCTTACGGCTACGCCTTCCGCGAGCTGACCGCGTCAAAACTGCTGATCTGCGATTTCCACGGCAACGTGCTCGACGGCGAGGGCGTGCCCGAGGCGACCGCGTTCTACATCCATGCCGAGATGCACAAGCGCCTGCCGCGCGCCAAGGTCGCCTTCCACACCCACATGCCCTACGCCACGGCGCTGTCGATGACCGAGGGTGATCCGCTGATCTGGGCCGGCCAGACCGCGTTGAAATTCTACGGTCGCACGGCCGTGGACCGCGACTACAACGGCCTCGCGCTCGACAACCGCGAAGGCGCGCGCATCGCGTCCAGCGTTGGGAATGCCGATATCATCTTCATGAAGCATCACGGCGTGATGGTGCTGGCACCGACCATCGCGGAGGCCTGGGACGATCTCTATTATCTCGAACGCGCCGCCGAGGTGCAGGTGCTGGCGATGTCGACGGGCCGGAAAGTGCTGCCGGTCGATCCCGCGATTGCGGCCGAGACCTACAAGCAGATGCGCGAGGGCGATTCCGAATCTGCGCAACTGCATCTTGCTGCGATCCGCCGCCAGCTCGATGCGGAAGAGCCGCAGTACCGACATTGAGGCGCGTTACGACCCCTGGCGCAGCTTCGCCAGCACCTTCAGCCCGCCATAGCCATCGGCCGGTGTGATCCCCGCGCGCTGCTGAAAATCCTTGATTGCCTTCATGGTGTCGTTCCCGACACGGCCATCGGTGCCGCCGGTGTCGAAGCCGGCCTTGGTCAGCCGCGTCTGCATTTCCTGCACCTCGGCGAGCGTCAGCGCGCGCTCGGAGCCGGGGAACGGCTGGATGAAAGGCGGGGCGCCGAGGCAGCGGTCGCCGAGATGGCAGATCGCCAGCGCGTAGTTCATCGAGGGGTTGTAGCTCTTCACCGCGTTGAAATTCGGCCCCAGCAGAAACGTCGGCCCGCCCGCAACCGGAGTCCATATCTGCGCCGATGCGGAGGGTTGCGGGAATGGCTGGCCGTCGGCGCGGGTGACGCCGGCCGCCTGCCAAGCCGCATAGGTCCGGCTGCCGCTCATCTCGCCGGGCGCGCGCACCTCGTAGCCCCAATGCTCGCCGCGGTGCCATTTGCCGCGGTTGACGAGATATTTTGCGGTCGAGCCCAGCGCGTCGTCGGGCTTGCCGAACGGCGACACCTTGCCGTCGCCGTCATAGTCGATGCCGACATTGAGCCAGACCTCCGGCATCCATTGCGAATGCCCCATCGCGCCGGCCCAGGATCCCTGCATCTGCTCCGGCGTGCTCCAGCCCTTGTCGACGATGCGCAGCGCGTTGATCAGCTCAGTCTCCCAATAGGCCTTGCGACGCGGCTCGTTCCAGGCGAGCGCGGCAAGCGAGGGAAACACCGGCGTCATGTGGTTTTGCTGCACCAGTGGATCGCCGTAGGCGGACTCGACGCCCCACAGCGCCAGCAGCGTACCGCGCTCGACGCCGAAATCGCGCTCGATGCGTGCGAGCAGCGCCTCGTTGTTCTTCAGCGCGATCTTGCCGTTGATGATGCGCCAGTCGGAGACGCGACGGTTGATGTATTGCCAGACCTGCTCATGGAATTCGGGCTGGTTGCGCATCTGCTTGAACACGCTCATGTCGGGCTCGACCCGCGCCATCGCGCGCTGCCAGGTCGCGGCCGAAATGCCTTTCGCCATGGCACGGGCGCGAAAACCCTCACGCCATTCCTCGAAGCCTGGAGGCGCGGCCAGGATGCGCGTTGGGATTGCGACGAGTGCGGCTGCGCCGAGCGTGGATCGAAGCAGAGCGCGGCGGCTGCGAGAGGCTATGGAATCAGCGTGTTTCATGGACCCATTCTAGCGGGAAACATGGTGGCTGTGACCAGTTCCTGGAACTGCAGGAACAGACGCGGGCCCGCGTTCCCCGGAACAAACTGTCGCACTCCCGCATTCCCCCAGCATCACGTTTGAGGAGGAGAAGATGAGGAAATATCTGTTTGCCGCCGCCATAGTCACCGCCATCGCCGCGCCTGCGTTGGCCGACGAAGTCGGCGTTCACGTCGGTCCGGTCGGTGCCGGTGTGACCGTCGGACAGTCTCACGAATATCGTGAGCGGGACCGCGATCGCGACCGCACCACCGTCATTAGGGAGCGCGAGCCCGCCGACCGCACCACGGTGATCAAGAAGGAAGATGAATTCGGCAATCGCAGCAAGACCGTGATTCATCACGACAACGACTGATGGAGTGGGGCCCCGGCCGATCGCCGGGGCCCTCCGTCGGTCGCAGTCCGTTCATCGAGAATTCGGGGTGGAATGAAGATACGCGCGCACGCGGAGAGCCATGTCGTCGAACTGGACGACGGATCGCAATGGCAGATCTTTCCCGGCGATCTCGCGACCACGCTGAGCTGGGAGCCCGAAACCGATCTGCACCTGGAGCGAAGCGGCGAGCGGGTGAGTTCGCATGAGCTGGTGAATGACGCCGATCAAAGCCGCGTCCGGGTGATCGCAGCGGGCGAGACTTGGCCTGATGGCGAGGTTAAGAAAGTGTTGAAGGGCGGGTAGGGCGCGCCTGCAACAGGTCGGATATCCCCAATTTTGAGCCTGTCACTTTACGGTCGGTTTGCCTCCGTCTGCGCACAATGCGTGAATGCAGGAGCTGTTCGACATTATCCGCGCCAATCCCTGGCCGTTCGGGGCCGGGTTGTTCGTCGTCATCCTGATGATCCTCGCGGAGAACTTTGGGCGCGGTATTCAAGGCGACGGCGCAGTCAGTGACTTTTCGGATTCGGACGGTGGCGGCTGCGGCGACGGAGGAGGCGACTAGGGCTGGTCAGCGGCGAACGCGCTTCGCCTAGTCCTCCTGCAAATCGGCTGCGATGCCTGCGAGCCAGCGGCGAATGCTTGCTTCGGCCTTGGCGTCGAGCCCGGCGGCAAGGCGCTTCTCCAACGCAATCACCCGTTCCCGACACGCCTTCAAAAGCGTCGCGCCGCGCGGCGTCAGCGTCCATTGCTGGATGCGGCCGTGGACGGGATGGGGCGTCATCACAATCGCACCGTCACGTTCGAGATTGCGGATGATGACGCCGACGGTCTGGGGCGTCAGAAAGGTGAGGCGGGCAACGTCGGCGCCTGACAGTCCCGGATAGGCATTGAGCATGGTCAGCACCGCGAATTGCGGGGAGGTGACACCGAGATTGGCCAGCGCCCGCTCCATCGTCAGACGGACTGCGGCGTGGGCCTGGCGCAGCAGATAGCCGAGATAGCCTTGCTCGCCGCGCTTGCCTTCTCCTGGGGCTGGGACGCGCACCGCCGGGGCGGCCGTGGCTGCCCGCCGCCGCGGTTGCGATCTCGTGATATCAGGCGGCTTGCGCGTCATGTAAGTGCTCTTATAATGTGTCAGCACTCTTACAATACCACGAGGTGAACGGCAATGTCACACGCCCGCAGCGAATACGAGGATTTCAAGAGGATCGCGCCCGACGCGTATGAGCTGGTGCTGGCGCTCGGCCAGGTCGCGGCCAAGGCCGGCCTCGACAAGCAGCTTCTCGAACTGGTCAAGCTGCGCGCATCGCAGATCAACGGCTGCGCCTTCTGCCTGCAGCATCACATCCTGCTTTCGGAGCGGATCGGCGTCCCAGTGGACAAGCTCAATTTGGTCGTGGTCTGGCGCGAGGCGCCGATCTTTTCCGCGCGGGAACGTGCCGCGCTGGCGTGGGCCGAGGCGCTCACCTGCCTGCCGGACGGCGTCGGCGAAGACGTGTACGCCGAGGCGAGCCGTGAATTCTCCGAGACCGAGCTGACATACCTGACCTCGGCGGTCGCCTCGATCAACGTCTGGAACCGTTTTGGTGCGGCGTTTCGCTGGACGCCGGCGAACCGGCCGGTCGCAGCGAATGCAGCGGCATCCTGATTGCAACGAAGGGAGATCATGATGACAGCGATGAGTCTGCCCACCACACCGCGCCCGTTGCCACCGCGCTCGATGGCGATCGCCGTCGTCGGAGGGCTCGCCTGCGCGCTTGCGATTGGCAAGGCGCTGCCGGTAACGATGGACACCATATCCGGCGCACTCTCGCCGCTCTGCGCCACAGCTGCCGAAAGCTCGCCGCTCGTCGAACCGATTGGCTCCTACGCGCTGCCGAACGTACCGGGCAAACGCGTCACCATCGTGCGCGTGTTCTACGGTCCCGGCGGGTTCTCGCGGCCGCATCGTCACGCGGGATCCGTCACCGCCTACATCACCAAGGGCGAGATCCGCTCCCAGCTCGGCGGCGGCCCGGTCGAAACGTTCGGCGTCGGCCAGTCCTTCTTCGAGCCGCCCGGCTCGACCCATCTGGTCTCGGCCAATGCGAGCACCACGGAGCCGGCGGAATTGATCGCGGTGTTCGTGGCGGACGAGGGCGCGCAACTCACGACGCTGCTGGAGTAGCTGGCACTCACAATCCGGAGCCGCTTTTGTTCAGGTCGGCTGCGATCGCTTAAGACGCTTCCATAGTGGTGAAAGACCGTATGTGACGGCCGGTATCGCAACCGCGCCGACAAGGAGGCCAACGACGCCCGAGATGGCTGCCTCGACCGACCATTCGACGATGCCGGCAATGGAGGGAAGGAAATGCGCGGCGGCCTCGGCGGCGGCATGGACCGTATGACCGATCACTGGTGGGCCGTATTGTTCGATGCCGTGCAGGATGATGCCGCCGCCGACCCAGATCATGGCGGCGGTGCCGATGGTGCTCAGCACCGCAAGGAAGGCCGGCATGCCGCGGACGAGCGCACGTCCAAGCAAGCGGATTGCGCCGCCAATGACTGAGGCGCCGCTATACCGCGCAAGGGCCAGGCCGACATCGTCCGCCTTCACGATCAGGGCGACCACGCCGTAGACACCAACTGTGATGAAAATGGCGACGAGGGCCAGCACGAGCGCCTGCGTCCAGATGCTGCCCGCCGGGACGGCTGCCAACGTGATTGCCATGATCTCCGCTGACAGGATGAAATCCGTCTTGATGGCGCTCGCGACCTTCTCGTCCTCGACCGACCTGGCATTCAACGCAATCGGCTGGGGCTGAGCTTCGTGGTCGTGCGCATGATGCGGCATCACGGCCTCGAGCACCTTCTCGGCACCCTCGTAGCAGAGAAAGGCGCCGCCCAGCATGAGCAGCGGCGTGACTGCGGCGGGAAGGAAATAACCAAGCAACAAAGCGATGGGCAGCAGGATCAGCAATTTGTTGCGGAGCGACCCAACCGCAATCTTGCCTACGATCGGCAGTTCGCGTTTCGAGGCAAAGCCGATCACGTAGTTGGGCGTGACGGCTGCGTCATCGATGACCACGCCAGCCGCCTTTGCTCCCGCCTTGGCCGTTTGGCCCGCGACATCGTCGAGCGAGGCTGCCGCCACCTTTGCGATCGCTGCGATATCGTCGAGAAGACCAATCAGTCCGACACTCATCAACCCAGTTCCTTCGGCCTTCCAGCGGGCGGTGTGTGCGACAAACACTCTGTTGCACTGCCTGGCAATGGAAGGAGCAAGCCGTCAGTTCTCGTCGCCGCCCGATCCCTCGCGCAGGTCCGGCTTGAGCACGTCCTCCGGCAGCGCATGCGCCACGGGCTGCGGCGTGCCGGCGATCTCCGGGCCGACCTCGCGGCCGCGGGCGCGGATCAGGCGCTCATAGGCGGAGACCAGCGTGACGTAGGGACTGACCCAGATCCAGCCGTCCCGAGTGAACACCTGCACGTCGAAATGCAGGTGCATCGAGGTGCCGGCGGGATGGTCGAGATAATTCGAGACCACGCCGATCTTCTCGCCCTCCGATACGACGCGGCCATTGAGCAGGCCATCGGCGTTCAGTGCCTGCGGGTTCATATGCATGTAGCGGAAACGGATGTGCTCGCTCCGGCTGTTGATTTGCAGCGTCACTGCCTGGTCCTTGGAAGCGCGTATGACCCTCGCATCGCGCACGGCGACGACGGCGCGCTGCTTGGGATCACAGGCTTGGCGGCCTTCACCGGGCGGTGGGCACTCAGCCGCGCGGATGTCCTCGCCCTGATGGCCATAACCGCCGCCGCATTGCCAGACCTCGAAACTGCGGGACTCGCAGAAATTGTCCCGCCAGGGATAGGCGGTCGTGCTCTCCATCTTGTCGCGCTTGGCATAGGATTGCGAGTGTACGAAGGCGGGCGCCTTCTCAAGAGGAAAGCGGATCTGTGCGTAGGCCATTACGTCGGGATGGCCGCCCTGCTTGCGATAACCGGTGTTCGGGATGATGTCGCCGCTCGGCCGGTAGGTGAAGTCCGGGGAACGTGCCCCGGGACGATCGAGAATGTTGGAAGCGATGTCCGTCAGCGGCCGCATGCGCTGGCCGCCGGCCACGCGCAGCGCCTTCAGGAAGCGTTCGGCGACCGGATAGGCCTCCTTGCAGGCAAGCCGCCGCGGTTTTGCGACGCTGTCGAGGCATTGTATCGACACCACATAGGTGACGCCGAAACGGGTGAAAGCGTAGCGTACATAGCCTTCCCGGATGAACTTGCGCAGGTCCGGGTAGAGCGCCGCGAGCGGTTTGACCGGCTCGCCCTTGCCGCCCGAGGGATCGGCAATGTCATAGACGAGCGCCGAACCCGTAATCTGCACCTCGACCGGCCTTGCGAAGACTCGGCTCGGCATGCCGTCTCCGGTACCAGGCTCGAACGAAAAGGTCGCGCTGTAGCCGGCGGGCCCGGCATCGAACATGTCGACGGAATTGAAGTCGGCCTGGTAGCGCGACAGCGCGAGGGTCGCCGGCGCGCCATTGCGCCGTGCTTCGAAATACGCGGCAGCGTCGAACGGCAGCAGCACGGGCACGGAGCTCCGGGTGATGCCGGTGAAGAATTGCGAGGAGATCGCATTGAGCTGCACCAGCGCCGGCATTGCGCGGGAATCATAGCGCGGCACCGAACGACGGGGGGCGAAGATGAAATCGTCCGCCGCCCGGGGATGGGCATTGATTTCGGTGCGGAGCTGATCGAGGACCGCGCGCCAATCAACGCGCAGCGCCGTGAGCGAGGGGCTGCGGAACTCATCCGCGGCCAGCGGAGAGGCAATGAAGAGCGAAAGCGACGCCAGAAGTTGCGAGACGAAGCGGAAACTTTTCCCAACCACTGTCTCGCCCCCCGGCGGCACCTGTTGCGCTCGCTTTGGCCCCGTCAGTCCTTGGCGCGCTCGGAGTAGGAGCCGTCTTCGGTCATCACGACGATTCGGGTGCCGACGGCGATGTGCGGCGGCACGGTGGTGCGCACGCCGTTGGACAAAATCGCGGGCTTGTAGGACGAGGAGGCGGTCTGGCCCTTGGTCACGGGCTCGGTCTCGACCACTTCGAGCGTCACGCGCTGCGGCAACGCGATCGACACCACATTGACGTCGTGCGTCGACAATTTGACGGTCATGCTCTCCTGAAGATAGGCCGCAGCGTCGCCGATGACGTCCTTCGACACCTGGACCTGGTCATAGGTTTCAGGGTTCATGAAGTGGAAACCGTCACCGTCTTCATAGAGATAGGTGAAGTTGCGTTCTTCGATCGTGGCCTTCTCGACCTGGTCGGTGGTCTTGTAGCGCTCGGAGATCTTTACCCCGTCCGAGATTCGGCGCATTTCGATCTGGCTGACCGGGGTGCCCTTGCCGGGATGGATGTTCTCGGCGGTCACGACGACATATAGCTTGCCGTCTTGCTCGATCACGTTGCCCTTGCGAATAGAACTGGCGATGACTCTCAAAGCTGTATTTCCTGCTTGCTTGGCCCGGCTCGGGCCAGGAGGTGGTCAAATTGATGGGGGACCTGGGGCCCCAAATCAGACCGCGGCACCCGTTTCGGGCCGCAACATACTGGTTTTGCCGTTGGATGCCAGCATTTTGCTGGCCAGCGGAGCAGTCGGCTAATGGCTGGGGACAAGCCGATGTCGCCGTTCTGGTCCCCCTCGCGGCATCTCGACCGCCGGCCGTTCCTTCAGGCCAGGGGGGCCATCACCGGGGCTCTACGGGGATTTTTCGCCGAGCAGGGCTTCATCGAGGTCGAAACCTCCGTTCTCCAGATCTCTCCGGGCAACGAAACCCATCTGCATGCCCCCCGGACCGAGATCATGCGACCCGACGGCAGCCGTGTGAGCCGATATTTGCGGACTTCGCCGGAATTCGCCTGCAAGAAGCTGCTGGCGGCCGGAGAGACCCGGCTTTTCGAGTTCGCCCGGGTGTTCCGGGACCGCGAGCGCGGCGACCTGCATTTGCCCGAATTCACCATGCTCGAATGGTACCGGGCAGACGCCCCCTATGACGCCATCATGGCCGATTGCGTCGTCCTCATCGCCCGCGCGGCCCAGGCGACCGGTATCGGCACGTTCGCCTTCCGCGGCCGGACCGCCGATCCCTTCGCCGAGCCGGAGCTCGTAACGGTGGCCGGCGCCTTCGAGCAGCTTGCGGGAATCGACCTGCTTGCGACCATTTCCGGCGGCGAGGGCGACCGCGCCTCGCTCGCCCGGGCCGCTGCCGGCAAGGTCCGCGTCGCCGAGGATGACACCTGGTCCGACATCTTCAGCAAGGTCCTGGTGGAGCATGTCGAGCCGCATCTGGGGCATGGGCGTTTGACCATTCTGTTCGAATACCCATCTCCAGAGGCGGCACTGGCGCGCGTGAAGGCGGGCGATCCTCGCGTTGCCGAACGGTTTGAGGTCTATGCCTGCGGTGTCGAGCTCGCCAACGGCTTTGGCGAACTGACGGACGCCGAGGAGCAGCGCAAGCGCTTCACGCAATCCATGGCGGAGAAGCAACGCCGCTACGGCGAAGCCTATCCGCTGGACGAGGACTTTCTGGACGCGGTCGCGGCCATGCCGGAGGCAAGCGGCGTCGCGCTCGGCTTCGACCGGCTGGTGATGCTGGCGAGCGGCGCATCGCGAATTGATCAGGTGGTCTGGACGCCGCCTGCAAATGAAACCTTAAGCGAGACATGATGAAGAGCAATCTTGCGCGCACATTGCGCGAGCCGGCCGAACTTGTGGCCGAGCAGCTGGTATCAGCCGAAGCGCTGCCGGCGCTCGAACGTGTTGCCGCGCGCTACGCAGTTGCGATCACCCCCGCGCTGGTCGATCTGATCGACAGGTCCGATCCCGACGATCCCATCGCGCGGCAATTCGTTCCGACGGCCGCGGAGCTGGAGATGCAACCGGGCGAGAACGCAGATCCAATCGGCGATCATCCGCACTCGCCGGTTCCCGGGATCGTGCATCGCTATCCCGACCGCGTGCTGTTCAAGCTCGTTCACGTCTGTGCGGTCTACTGCCGCTTCTGCTTCCGCCGCGAGATGGTCGGACCCGGCAAGGAGAACGCGCTCTCGGACGCCGCCTATCGCGCGGCGATCGACTACATCCGCTCGCACGGCGAGATCTGGGAGGTGATCCTGACCGGGGGCGATCCCCTGATGTTGTCGCCGCGGCGGATGAGCGAGATCATGGCGGATATTGCCGACATCGATCACGTCAAGATCATCCGCCTTCATACCCGCGTGCCGGTGGCCGATCCCGCGCGCATCAGTGACGAGATGGTCGCGGCGCTCAAGGCCGAAGGCGCCACCACCTGGGTAGCGCTGCATGCCAACCATGCGCGCGAACTAACAGGGCCGGCGCGTGCCGCCTGCGCGCGGCTGGTCGATGCCGGAATCCCCATGGTCAGCCAGTCCGTGCTTTTGCGCGGCGTCAATGACAATTTGACCGCTCTGTCGGATTTGATGCGAGCTTTCGTCGAATGCCGGATCAAGCCATATTATCTGCATCACGGCGATCTCGCGCCCGGCACGGCGCATCTGCGAACGACGCTCGCCGAGGGGCAGGATTTGATGCGGCAGCTGCGCGGACGGGTGTCCGGACTGTGTCAGCCCGACTATGTCATCGACATTCCCGGCGGCGCCGGCAAGTCGCCGGTGGGGCCGAATTACTTGGTGCCGATGCAAAATACCGCACCTGATGCGGGTGATGCGGCATCGGAAACGCGCTATCGTATCGTGGATTATTGCGGCGACATTCATGTCTATCCGCCCGAGACCTGAAGATGCCGGCTTGAGAAATGGAGAGGTAAAATGAGAAGCATCATTTTGGCACTGTCGCTTCTGACGGTGTTCGGCAGCGCCGGCTTCGCGCAGACGGGAAGCAAGGGATCGACGACCTCGGGACAATCGGCGGGTTCTTTGCCGCCTGCGCCCGTGGGCCATCGGCAGCCGCGCGTCGGCGACGTGCCAAACGAGAAGAACCTGAGCGACCCGAACGATCCCCTCAGCAAGGAAAATCAGGCGCTCGACAAGAAGATCAAGAGCATCTGCCGCGGCTGCTAGGCGCCGTGGAAAGCGGGCAGGGTGCGACAGCCTCACCCCGCCCGCGATCGTTCGGTCAGGCGGAGCGCTCGTGCAGCCCTGCGCGCTTGGTGTTGCGCCGGACCTCGACCGCGTCAGCAAGCTGCTTGAGCACGGTTGCCGTGGTCGCCCAGTCGATGCATCCGTCCGTGATGCTCTGGCCATAGGTGAGCGGCTTGCCTGGCACCACGTCCTGGTGCCCGGCGACCAGATTGCTTTCGACCATCACCCCCATGATGCGGTTCTCGCCGCCGGAAATCTGCCGGGCGATGTCGGCCGTCACGAGCGGCTGGTTTTCCGGCTTCTTGCTCGAATTGGCGTGGCTCGCATCGACCATCACGAGCGGTGCGACGCTCGCTTTCGCCAGATCGTTGCAGGCCGCTGCGACGCTCGCCGCATCGTAATTCGGCGTGCTGCCGCCGCGCAGGATGATGTGACAATCCTCGTTGCCCGCGGTTGAGGCGATCGCCGAGCGGCCGAGCTTAGTCACCGCCATAAAATGATGCGGATTCGAGGCCGACTTCACCGCGTCCGCCGCGATGCGCACATTGCCGTCGGTGCCGTTCTTGAACCCGACCGGGCAGGACAGCCCCGAGGCCAGCTCGCGATGGATCTGGCTTTCGGTCGTGCGCGCGCCGATCGCGGCCCAGGACACGAGGTCCGCAATGTATTGCGGCGTGGTCATGTCGAGGAATTCGGTGCCGGCGGGCAGGCCGAGATTATTCACCGCCGAGAGCACGTTGCGCGCCAGCCGCAGGCCCTTGTTGATGTCGAAGCTGCCGTCCAGATCAGGATCGTTGATCAGGCCCTTCCAGCCGACCGTGGTCCGCGGCTTCTCGAAATAGACCCGCATCACGATCTCGAGCTGGTCGGCAAGCTCTTCGCGCAAGCTCGCGAGGTGCTCGGCGTAGTCGAGTGCGGCCCTGGCATCATGCACCGAGCACGGGCCGACCACGACCAGAAGCCGGTCGTCCTGGCCATTGAGGATTGCATGGATGGCGTTGCGTGCCGCCATCACCACGCGCGTCGCCGTGAGCGTGCGTGGGACTTCCCGCATCACCTCTTCGGGCGTGCTCAGCTCTTTCAGTTCGCGGATACGAAGATCGTCGGTCGTGCTCAGCACGGCGGGCTCCTGTCATTTTGAGAACCTGCCGGCCAATAAAAAAGCCGCCAGGTCTGGCGGCTTGTTCGGACTAGATGCTGCAATTTGTCAGATTGAGCGTGATCCTCCCACCGCCAGCGAGCTGTCGTAGCTAAAATACCAATAGAAGCTGGTGGTGGCGGTGATCATGGCCAGTCATATAGCGCGGGGGCGGCGGCTTGTCACCCCCCGAATGGACGTGACGGCCACGGGGCGCCTCAACTGTTGCTTTTGCGTGCCGCCAGCGCCATGCCGATCAGCGTGGCGCCGCCGAACAGCAGGTTGATCCCGACGAGGATGCCGATCGCCCATTCCGCCGAGCTCGGCAATCCCGTGATCACCATGAACGAGATCGCGATGTCGACGAGGCCCGAGATCAGGAGCCACGACCAGCGGCCGCCCGGCTCGCGACGATGCTCCAGTGCGTACATGATGGTGGCGACGCCTTCGGCGAGGAAATAGGCGCCGAGCACGATGGTCAGCGTCAGCACGGCCTGCATCGGCCGCGCCAGCAGCAGCATGCCTGCGAGCACGGCGAGCCCGGCTGAGATCAGCGACCACCAGAAGCCCGGCGTGCTGCGTGCCCAATAGGTGGCGATCAATCCGCCGATGCCGCTGATCAAGAACATCCAGCCCAGGAAGATCGCAATCGCAAGGCTTGCGAGCGGCGGCAGGATCAGCGCGGCTACGCCGAGCACGGAAAGCAGGATGCCTTCGAACAGGAAGGCCTTCCAATGCGCCTTGACCGTCCGGCTCATGGCGGATTGCAGCCGGGAAAGATCCTCAGGCGATGTCATGGGCAGGCTCCGGATCGAGACGTGTGTGCTCGATCTAGTCTAGTACGTGCGCCCCGCGCTCGCCACCCCGCGGCTCAGCCGCCGCCGTGCGCCGACGAAAAACCTTCGCCGCTGGTGCGGATGCGGTTGCGGCCGAGAACATAGATCGCGGTCGTGACGATCAGAAGTGCGAGGCCGAGCAGGATCGAGACCAGGCCGATCGGGATCAGGGCCAGCGTCAGATTGCGCTCGGGGTTGATGAGCCAGTGATGGATCGAGGTCAGCACGAAGGCGAGCCCGAGAAAGCCGACGCCGCCACCGGCCAGCAGCAGCGCCCACATCCGGCGGAGCTGGCTGAGGCGCTCCCGCGCGACGTCGGTTCGGGGTGCATGATGGCGCGCAACGCGCCGTACCAGTCGGATGGCGAAGGCGATCGAGCTGAAGCCGATCAGCAGGCTCGCGCCGCCCAACCACATCCGCAGCGTCGGATCCAGATCCGGCATGCGCTGGAGTGTGAGCAGCGGGAAGTCGAAGGCCGAATGCAGGGCGAGCGGGCCTGCGAAGATCAGCAGGCGGCTGGAGAGACGGGCCCAGTCGCGATGATGGCGGTTCGCACCCAGCGCCGTGCCGGCGCGCGCGATGGTCAGATAGGCGCCGGCGATGATGCCAAGCGCGCCGTGGAACGGCACCGTCAGCACGCTGCGCAAGGCGGCCAGCGAGCGCCACATTTCGGCGTGCTGGACGAGATAGGCGAGGTTCTCGTAGGCGGCGAAGCCCAAGCCGACCGCCGCGCCATAGACCACGGTGTCCATCGGATTGGCGAAGGTGCGCCGCTTGGTCGAGGCGACCAGCACGATGGCGATCACCTTGACCGCTTCCTCGGGCAGCGCGACGCCGAAGATCGAATGCATGGCCAGCGCCGCCCAGGGGTTGTCCGGGGCCGCGACCATCTTGGCGAAAGGGGCTCGGGCCAGGCCCAGCAGCGAAATGCTGGCCGCGCCGAGCAGGAACGCGGTCCAGACCTGGGCCGGCGGTCCCGGGCGTTCCTCGGCGGCGATGACAAGCCACAGCATCAGCAGCGCCGGGGCAATGGCGGCCGTTCCGATGACGGTGGGTAACGCTTCAATCAGGTACATCGGCGCCGAAAATAGGTTCCCTTGATCCGCTTATCCACATCGTCCGATGCGACCTTCTGTCATGCGCTTGCTGTCGCGTCTCTTAACAAGCGTGACAGCCTGCGTTCATCAAGACGATCCCCGAAGTGTAGAATATGGAGTGCAATCAATCGTATGACAGAACCACTTCGTCATCCCTGACAACGGTCGCGCGCCCGTCGTCGGATCGTGATTGGTAAGTTAGATCAAGGCAATGTGCAGGTTTCTTCGATTCACGATGAACGTGTCGCCGCGGCAAGTCCAGAACCGGGATAGCCCCTCCGGGCGAGGCATGGCTTGGCAAGCCGGCCTAGTCACGCTTCGTCGCACGAGAGGGTGACGAGATCCGGTGTGCCCGGATCTGCTCCAGCTCCCAAAAGGCGCGTATGAGGCACGTGCCGAGACAGAGCACGATGAGCAACAGCAGAAAGGCCTGGTCGACGGCAGGAATGTGAGTGGGGATGGGAGTCATGGCAATGATAAAGCAACGCCCGTGCCACGCGTTCCCGCCGCGGCCTGTGCTATCTGCAAGGGCCGCCGCTCCCAAGCCCGCTTTGACTCAATGCGTGGTGAACGGCGGCGGTGCGTCGGGCGCGACGTCGAAGGCGCCGAGATGGAATTCCTCGCCGATGGACGCGTCCGGCTCGGAATGCTGCGCCATCAGCGTGAACGCGGCCTGCGGGTATTGCTTCCAGATGTCGAGATCGCCGGCGGTGATGGTGAGCCAGCCGAACGTGTACATGTAGCGTCCGGGCTCGGTGACCCGGCCGACCCTGTCCCAGGTAATCTTATCGACTCTGATCTTTTCGACTGTGATTTTCTCGACTGCCATTCGGTCCCCCGATCGCAAGTCTGCAGATGATGCCCGGCAAGAGCCGCGGACCTTCAAAAGCTGACCCCGGAATGGGGCTGCGGTAGGGCGGCGCGGCGCGAGGATCAGGCCGATTGCAGCATGGGCGTGCGGACGATCAGCCGGACGACGTCATCCCGCGACTGCTTTTCCGCGAATTTGACCGCGAACCCGTTTTCGAATTTGCGGATCACGCGCCCGACGCAAGCGCCGACCGCAAGCGGAGTTCCCACTGGCGGATCGTACTCGCAGGATATCGCAACACCGGCCGTGGAGACGTCGATGATGAAGCAGGCATGGGTGCTGCCGTCGGCGAGCGTCAGGAAGGTGTGCGCGACCTGCGGAACGAAGCGCGCGTCATTCCGCAGCTCCTGGACGCTGGCGTCCTTCTGCTTCTTCTCGAGCCAGGTCAGCTTTTCCGACATCCAGGCGCGCCGGGCCCGCGTCATGTCGAGCTCCATCAGGAAGCCCGATTTCAGCGTCGCGCTGATGGTGCACTGGAATTCGCCAAAATCTTGGAAGTATGAGGTCACGCGCTCGCCGACCTTTCCGACCACGGGAACGTCGACCATCATGCGGAACGGTGAGACGCGGCTGGTGCGGCACGCGAAGGTGCGCAGCTTGCCCTCGCAATCGTACCAGCGCGGCAGAGAGTAGCTGCCGCTCACGGTGACTTGCACGGCACGCTGTCTGAGGAACTCTGCGACGGACATGGGCGCCAATCGTGTTGCGGAGGTTTTCCGTAATTCCACGGTAGCAATCAAATTCTAAGCAAATGATACCGGCGCTCACGAGCAGGGGTAAATTTTTGGTAAACGCACGGATCGGGATGGGCGGCATAGCGCCGCGATTAGCAGGCCCGCGATCTCACGATTGCGTCATCCGAGCAGCACCAGCAGCGCCAGCACGCCAATGGCCATGACGAGCTTGATCGTCGCGCAGGTCTGGCTGCCGGGTCCGCGCTCAAATCCGAACCACGGCAATGCATGCCGCATCGCGCGCGTTGCGAATGCTTCGACGATGACGAACAAGAGAGCGATGCCGGCGAGGAAGGACCATGATGCATCCGGCAGCATCCATGCCGCGAGCCACGCGGGAACGGACGCCTTCAGCGATGCCAGCAGCGCGAACCATCCGAACAGCGATACGAAGCCCTTGATGATGTCGGGCCCGATCGTGCCGGGCTCGAGACGGATGCCGATCTTTCCAAGAGCGAGTTCGATGCGCTCGCCATCGGTGAAGAAGAGGAAGGCGCCGAGGTAGAGCGGGACGCGCGACTGAAACAGGAGCGCGACCATGCCGAACAGGACGGCGTAGCCGAAAGCGTCACTGACGATGGTCGTGCCGGCCGCCTGCGACGGCTCCGGTGCAGCCGTGGCCCGAGGCAGCGACCTGGCGCGCGCCATGTGCTCGAGCATTCTAGCGCGGCGCTCCGGCGCGTAGGCTGCCGAGCGGTGGATCCATGGCGGCGGCGCCGGCGAGGCAATTCCGGCCTGGTCGTCCGAGGGAGATTTATGCTGCGCCATGGGCCTGCATCCGGTTCCATCTGGACATTGGTCGGAGCCGAGGGGCAGGGAGGTTCATGCGGGGGCCGCAGATATCGCCGCGTCATCCAAAACGCCCGGATGATGGCGCTCCCTAGCGGAATCGAACCGCTCTCTCCACCGTGAAAGGGTGGCGTCCTAACCGATAGACGAAGGGAGCAAACCCAGGGCCCCGCCGCTTTTCGCGGCACGACCGCTGGCCGCCCGAGTCATGCCCGGCGGCTGCAGCGGGCGAACCTATAATGGCCTTTGGCGCCCTGGGCAAGCCGTTCGGGAACGGTCTTTTGGCACCGGTGGATAGCATCCTCCGCCGGATCATTCGGGGCGAATTCAACGGTTTCTTAGGTTCCCTGAGCTAACGCTGGAGGGGGAGAATTTGAGCCGATGCCACCGCCCAAGAAGCGCGCAGCCCGCAAGTCGCTGTCGCAGCATGCCTGGATCACGCTCGAGGGCGGATTCGCGGCGCGGCAATGCCTGGTCCAGGACATCTCCGCCACGGGCGCCAAGATCACGCTGGACGAGGATGCGAGCCAGCTCCCGGGCGTGATCCGGATGGCGTTCGCGCGCGATGCGCGGACCGGGCGGAGCTGCCAGGTGGTGTGGCGCCGCGGCAAATCGGCCGGCATCAAGTTCATCTGACCCCGGGCAAAGTGACCTCGATGGCGCGCGGCGCCGGTTCGGGTTAGAACGGCCCGCATGCGTGCGCCGCTCCTCATCCTGATCTCGTTGCTGACCATGTCCGCGGCCGCGGCGGAAGCCTTGCGTCTGCCGCCTCCGGAGCGCCCGCAGACCGGCAAGGCCTTGCCGCTCAAGGGTGCCGGCGGGAGCGCGAAAGCGGGCTCCTGCGCCGCCTATGGCCGCGGCTTCCATCTGGTCGAGAGCACCGGCACCTGCGTCAAGATCGGCGGCTCGATCAGCGTCGAGACCACGATCAGGCGCTGACCTCGATGCCACCTGATATCATGCGGCCCGAAATCATCGTCCCGTTCGTGATGTATTGCGCGCTGCTGTGGTGGGTCGGCCGCGGCCTGAGCTGGACTGCGCGGCTCGCCACCGCGGCCGTGACGCTCGTGCTGATTTTCTGCGTGCTGCTTTTCGAGCGCGGTTGGCCCTAAACAAAAAAACGCGAAAACAACCCCATGCACAGTAGCCGCCACCTCTTGGCGGCACGCGGCGAAGTGCCGATTCATCGTGCTCTCAACGGGCTTTAAGCCGCGTCACCGGTCACGACATCGGCGGTGCCACAAATTGCGCGAATCCGGGCCGTTTGCCGAGCTCGGCGAGCCAGCGCGTCAGATGTGGCTGCGCGGGCCGGGTGATGCCCTCGACGCCGAGCCAGCGCCGCGCATAGGCGCCGATCGCCATGTCGGCGAGGGTGAACGCATCGCCGTCCATGAACGGACGCGTGGAGAGCAGACGGTCGGCGATGGCCCAGACCTCGGCGGCGGCATCCGCATCCTTCTGCAGCTGGATCATGTCGCGCTCGGCAAGCGGCGTGCGCACGAGGCCCCAGAACACGGGGCGGTCGACCGGCTGCACCATCGACAGCGTCCAGTCGAGCCAGCGGTCGACGCTGGCGCGCAGCTTCGGCGCCTCGGGATAGATCGGCGTGCCGCGCCCGTGCGCGAGGCAGAGATAGCGCATGATCGAATTGGACTCCCACAGCGTGAAGTCGCCCTCGACCAGCGTCGGGATCCGCGCATTGGGGTTCATCGCGAGATAGTCGGCCTCGCGGGTCTTGCCGAAAGCCATGCCGGCGTCGATGCGCTCGTAAGCCAGGCCGAGCTCGGTGAGGCACCACAGCACCTTCTGCACGTTGACCGAATTGGCGCGGCCCCAGATCGTCAGTTTTTGGTCCGGCACGTCATCCTCCCCAAGCGTTTCTTTCGGCGCGGGTGATAGCGGAATTCACTGCGGCGAGCGACGCGTGATTGCGCCGATCCTCTCATGCCAAAGGTCCGCATGCAAAAAGCTCCGCCCGAGGCGGAGCTTTCATTGCAAGGTCAAGCTGGTCAGGCGATCAGCGGCCGAAGAACAGCCACAGCAAGATGATAACCGGGATCGGCACACCCAGCATCCACAACAAAATTCCGCGTCCCATCGTGTCCTCCTCCAATTGCATTGTCGAAGAGAGAACGCTTAGGGCAGGGGCTGGTTCCCGCGGAAAGGCTCTACCAATGGCCGATGTTAGGCATCGACGACCACGGCTCCTGCGGCGGCTTCGGGTCGCCCTTCTGCAAGATCTCGATCGAGTGCAGATCCGGCGAGCGGACGAAGGCCATGTTGCCGTCGCGCGGCGGCCGGTTGATGGTGACGCCGGCCTTCATCAGCTTCTCGCAGGTGGCGTAGATATCGTCGACCTCATAGGCGAGATGGCCGAAGAAGCGGTCCTCGCCGTATTTTTCCTCGTCCCAATTCCAGGTGAGCTCGACCAGCGGCGCGCCGCGCGTCTGCGGCTGCTTCTTCAGCGCCTCGAGATCGTCCGACGAGCACAGGAACACCAGCGTGAAACGCCCCTTGTCGTTCTCGATCCGCCGCACCTCCTTCAGCCCCAACGCATCCTGGTAAAACTTCAGCGCGACATCGAGATTGCGCACGCGCAGCATGGTGTGGAGGTATCGCATGGTTGTTGCTCCCTGGGTGGATGGAGGGTTTTTGGTTCGGCCGAGCCGAAGGGAGTAGGAGATAGCAGGAAAATCCGAGGAGGGGCAGGGGGCGGGTGCACATGTGCATGAGGGCGAAGCCGGCTGATGAAGTAAATCAGCCGGCGAAATTTCAATGCACTTTCACCGCAAATCCAGTGGCGCACACGCGCCATTGGCAGTGTGTGCGGGGCGGTCTGCTGCCGCAGCCTATTGCGTCGCGAGGCGCTTTCCGGCCTGCTCGGCCGGCGGCGTGAAGAGCGATACTGCGGTGCCTTCGGGGTCACGAAACTGGAACGTCCTGTTGCCCCATGGCATCGTTTTCAGCTCGTGCACCAGCATGACCTTGTCTTTCAGGCGCTCATAATCCGCATCGATGTCCTCAACCTGAAACTCGATCACGGCGGTCCGATTGGCGCCGGGCTCGGCACTATTTTCTTTCCAGAGCGCGACCGTCTCGGCTGCGCCGATTGCCAGGTTGGCGCCCGGCGTCACGATCTTGGCGAACACCGGCGCGAGCCATTCGGCGGAAACTCCGGTGATCATTTCGTAGAACGAAACCATGCTTTTGATGTCGGTGGCGATCAGGCGAGTGGAGGCGAACTTCATGGCATGTCCTTTGGTTGACCGCAGATTTGAGCGGCATCGCGGGGCTCGTCGCACACCGCTGCTGCCACCCTGATGTCAGCAGTCACGACGCCGCGCCGAGCGTGCGAACTAAGGGCATGAATTGCGATGGCAGTGCTCAAGCGCTAGACCACGAGCCCCTTCACGCGAAGCGCCCGACAGCGCGAACCGGGCCGTCAGAACGGTGACGCAAACCGCAGAATTGGCCACCTCACTCACGGGTGGACAGGCTTGTGTAGCCGCTCGCAGATGAACTCCTCGCGGCAATGACGCGACTAACGGCCATGGCCAATATCCTAGGTGAGCTTCTGTTTGCACTGATCCGCTCGATTGTTGCTGGATGGGCGTATGCGCTCTGGGTCAAACTGGCGACATGGCTCGACCCGAAAATCCAACGGCGTTGGGTGAAGCTTGCCGTAGGAGGCCTCCTCGGCTTGGCAGCTTATTTTATGATTCCGATCTTGATGGGGCTGTTGGGCCTTTGAACACAATGAAATCCGTTCTCATCGTCGCACTGGCAATCGGGGCGCTCGTCTCAACGGTGCTGCTCGTCATGGAGCAGCTCACCGACTACTCCATCGCTGTGATGGCATGGGAGATGCCGGGCATATCCGCAGCCTACCTTTTCTGGGGAGCGGTTGGCAGTTCCGTTTTCCTGGGCGTCGCCATCACTTGGGCCGTGAATGCAATCGTTTACGGCGCGCCCGCCTTCGTTGTCCTTACAGTCGTCAAGCTGGCAATTCGCGGTCTGCCGAAGTGATCTGGCAATGACCGTGGGGTCAGATCTTGGCCTATGCGTCGGGAATTACGCATTACGGTGACACGCAGTTAACTGCGTGATTGCGGTGCTGTTCGCGAGCACCGACGGCTACCTTACGGGATAGTGCACTGACGCCGCAGGTGCCAACGAAACGCATCACGCTTAACGTTTGTGAATGCCGCGTTGGCCGAACGCCTGCAATTTTCCAGTATTGGCGGCACTTCAGATCATCGGTGGAGTCAGGCTCTCCCGTCTCGCGGGACGGAGCGTGCATGCCTCGATCGGCGTCCGCCCGCCAACACGACTAGCCGTATTCATTATGAGTTTGAGGACAGGTGATGTTGCTTCTGGAGGAGTTCAACGAACGAACGCTGTCGCACATGGACAGGGCGCTGGAGCGCGTCAGCGAGATGATGCCTGAGGTGATGGAAGCCTACACCGCGCGCCGGTATGTCGCCGAACGGATCATCCACTGCGCCAAGCACGAGACACGCGAGATCGACGGCCTCGTCGCGGCCGGCCGGCGTGCGGTCGCTGAGCTGGCTGTGAGGGTCGTCGAAAGCGATTAGCTGTCTGGCGGCGACCTGCCGCAGAGGGCCCGCGCTCGCCAGCGATGATGGGGGTGAATTGGCGCTTCGTGAGAGGGCGGCGATGGGCGGCCTCCCTGTCAGCCGCCGCCCATCTCTCGTGTTTCGAAATGCAGCGCCGTTTACTTCTCGAGCCCGGCCTTCTGCCGCATCGTGTCGATCAGCTCTGACGCCTCTGCCTTGGTCAGATCCTCCTTGGGGAGGGGCTTGTGGGCCTGCTCGGCGAGGGTCTTGAGGTAGGATTCCTGGGCGCCGGTCATCGGGTCGTCCCCGGAGACCCAATCCTTCGGATCCTTTTGGGTGTTGCCTGCGGTGTTGCCAGCCATCTTGTTGTCAGTCACGGCGATCTCTCCTTTTCAGGCTCAATGCCGACTGATGCTTTTTGTTCCTTATTTGTTCATGGCCAGCCCCTGACGCAGCCAGGGGCGCACTTTGCCCGGATCAGCGTCGGGAGATGATCACGGAACGGCCGGCAGCGATCGGCGTCTGCGCATCAGACTTAGCTTGCGCCCCCAATCGAGGATCGGTGCCTCAACGGCGACGTGCAAAGCGGCGGCGAGACCGATGGAGAGCAGGATGCCCGCGATGGTTGTCCCGACGGTCGACAGAAGCCACAGTCCGTCGAAGCTGGCGATCCATTTCACCACCAGATAATGGACGATATACAACGCGTACGAGATCTTGCCGAGCCATTGCAGGACCGGTGAGAAGGATCGCCCCTCGATCTCGACAGCGACCACGGTATGGATCAGCAATCCCGCGCCGAGGCCATAGGTCAGGACGCGCGCGAATTGCGGGTCGGCCGCGCCGCGTACGAAAATCCAGTACCACCCGGCCACGAACAGGCCCGCGGAAACGGCGGGGAAGTGGCGCGAAAAGCGCAATCGTCCGCTTCTCTGGAGATAGGCGATGACAACGCCGGCACCGAATTCCAGCACCAGCGGATGAAAGTAGATCCCGGCCTCCAGGCCGAAGACGAGAGCAAGAATGACCAGGGCGAATCCAGCGAACAAGATCTCGAACAGCCGGTCCGGCTTGATCGCCAGGACGATGGCGACGGCGACGTAGAAGTGCAGTTCGAAAGCCAGCGACCAGGCTGGGCCAAGGTACCAGTTCGGATAGGTCCATGCGAAGATGGTTCCGAGATCGAGAGCGGGGCGGTCGCCCGGCGCCAGCGCGATCCAGGAGGAGCTGACAAACGCCGCCAGCAACACCAGCCAATAGAGCGGGAAAATTCTGAGGGCCCGTCTGAAAGCGAAATCCAGCGGGTTGTGTTGTGCCGTCGCGGTGGTCGCGATGATGAAGCCGGAGATCGCGAAAAAGATGTCGACGCCGCTCGCAAGTATCGTCAGCGCACCCTCGGCAAGCTCCGGCCCGACCATGTCGGGTCGCGCACTGATCGCGTGTCCGCAGACCACCGACAGCGCAGCGACGCCGCGCATCGCCTGTACACCCGCGAAGATTCGCACCAAGCCTCGCCACGTTCATTCCAGAATAGTGCAATTTAGGCGAGAAACCCATTAAGGAACAGTTGCGCGGATGCGATAGAATGGGTGTCGGATGCGTTAGGGTGAGGCATGCATCTGAGGCGGATTGATTGCTGTGCCCTTCCTCCAAGGCACGACCACAGGAGCACTCCCTAGCGCTTTGCTTCCTGCTTGCCCCGCCTGATTTCCTCTGCCTCGTCCACCAGCTTCAAGGCGGCGCCGTCGTAGCTCAGCTTCAGCCCACGACCGACGGTCCATATCCATCCCTCCGGGGCATCCCCGGTTGGCTGGGCGTTGAACTGGTCGGATATCGATTTGACGGCAGCGTCTTGGGGGCCCGGATTGCTCAACTCCGCGTTGACGCGCCAGATGGGATGTTTGGGGTCCGGATTCTTGGGGTCGACGTCGTCGGCAAAGATCGTGACCTTGGCGCCGTCGACTGCGCATTCGAGGACGTAGGAATCGCGAAGCTGACGGCAGCGGTAGCGACGTTGCGTGATGAGCTTGTTGGTCTCGTCGAATGTCATGCCGGGCGAAAAGCCGAGGATGTCGGACTTCTGCACGAGTGCCAGTGACGCAGGCTTCAGAAAGCTCGGCTGGACCGCCACGAGAACGGCCGCGGCAACAACGATCACGCCGGCGACAACAATGGCAATCTTCATCAGCCCCTCGTAAGAAACGTCCGACCATACAACAGCCGGAGCGTTCTACCAGCATCGCGCTGCATGGTTCGAGACGTCCGCTATCGTTGGAGGATCGCACCACCGAAAGATCGCATGGTCACATATCGCCTGGTCATGAACGTGAAAAACCGCCCCTGACATGACCAGGGGCGGTTTTAGCAAACGGGGTTTTCGAAACGGGGTCTAGTGACCGGTGCCGGGCTTCGTCGTCTTCGGCGGCTTGCCATCTTCGATCCGGCCTTCGTTGCGCAAGTCGCGACCTTCCTGGGCTTTCTTCTGGCTCTCAGGGGACTTGCCGTGTTCGTTCATCTCTTCCTTGATGAACCCGGCGCCTTCCTTCACTTTACCTTCAACGCTCATGACGATCTCCTTGTCCTGGTAATAGGTCAACTCGCGCGAGACCTGACCGTTCCGGTGCGCGCACCTATGTGAGGAGTGCAGTATTGAGGGTGCACTTTGTAAGGGTGCACTTTGTAAGAGTGCACTTTGTAAGAGTGCACTTGCCGGGAACAGGTTAGTTGTCAGCGCGTACCGATGCGTTGATGTCGCGGGCAGAAACCGGAAAAATGCGCCGCGTCCAACATCCCCATTGCGTCCGGTTGTCACCCGGCAGTGCGTTGGACAACGCGGCTTCGGGCGACAGGTTTCCATCGAGGACCCGTTATGAAATGGCCGCGCCGCCTTTTGGAAAGCGACGCGGCCAAGAGGCAAGCGATACAGGAAACCGGCTTACTTCATGTTGCTGCGTGTCTTGGTGCCGCCTTGGTCGCTGCCGGGGCCGGAGCCGCCCTGGCCGGAGGCGTCGGGCCTCACCATTCCGCCCTTGCTCGTGCCGTCATGGCTCATGCCCGTCGTGCCCCTCGTCATCGTGCCCTTGTCCGCGTTGTTCATGCCGGGCTTCTGCATGTTGTCCGACTGCGCGGCGGGGCCGGTCTGGGTCTGGGCAAAGGCAGAGCCGCACATGAGGCCGAGGGCGGCGGTCGCAATGATGAGCTTCTTCATCTCAAACTCCTGGTTGGTTGAGTAAGCCAACGGGAGCGCAGAAGCCCTGTTCCTAAAACAGGGCGTTCCAGAGTGCAAAAATTCTCGTCTGCGCGCGAACCGCTATCGACTTCGCTTGAAAGCGCTCTAAGCCGCAATCCGCTGGTCGGCCGGACCCGTCAAGTGCTTGAGCACTTCCGCATGCTCCAGGTCTGGAACCGCGATGGCGGTGTGGCTGTAGCTCGCATGGGTTCGTGATTTTGCAATCTGGTCCAGGATCTCGCCGCCCTTGATGACGTGGAGGCCCATGCCCTCTTCGGACGGGAAGATCGCGAGCACCACGTCATAGGCCGTGATGACGGCGCGCAGCGCTTCGGCCTTGTCTTCGGCAATTTCGACGAACACGCGAACATCGGCCGCGAGTTCACGCAGCTCGTTAAAATCCAGCACTGTGGGTACTCCAACGCAACGATACTGAGAGGAGCTTGGAGGGGTTAGGTTACCGAAGTCTCAACGGCGCATGCCCGGCAACAGGTTTCTCGACCGGGCGCCCCCCGCGAGGCGATAGACAAGCGGGCATTGCCGCCTGCTCGGCAATGCGCCGGCACGGAAAGAACATCTGGAACGGGGAGGGACGAAGCGCGCCTCATACCCCTAAGGGCGTCACACGATGCGCGCGTGACTTTATGCGCGCTTTACTTGGCGTATCCCTGGGAGCGGAGCCACGCGATCTTGCGGTCGCCGTTGATCCAGTCGTCGGCATCTGCCTTGCTGGTGAAGCCCTTGATTTCGCGCTGTTCGCTGTCCGGGTAATCCGCCAGGATTTTCCAGTCGTTGTCTGCAATGCGGACGGTTTTGAAGGTCACTTTTGTTTTTGCCATGCCGCATTATGCAGGAGATGACCGGAAAAGAGAACCTGCCTTGTGACGGTCACCCGCGCGGCCCCAGGCGCAGACCTGGGGGCCAGCCTGATCGGCATTGCGCGGCCGGGTCCCCCGGAAAAGGCGAAAGCCCCGCCTGGGGGAAGCGGGGCTCTCTGACGAGGGTGAAGCTTGGGGACTTCAAAGAGTTAGACGCCTCAGGGAGAAAATGGTTCAACGCGGAAACGGCGCAAGCTGCCGCATCTTTGCCGGGGCGTCCGGGCTCCCCCAAAACCCCCTGCTTGCGTTTTGGGCGTCGATGGGTTCTAAGCCCCGTCACTTCATGAAAGTTGGCATGAATCAGAAGCGCGTTGCGCGGTTGGACCGCGTCCTGAGCAAAGCCTGCTCGCGCGCACAGAAGGAAATTCAGACATGGCGAAGATGACCAAGACTCAGTTGATCGATGCAATTGCCGAGGGTACGCAGCTGTCGAAGAACGACGTGAAGTCGGTCATCGAGTACATGGCAACCGTCGGCTACAAGGAGCTCAACGAGTCCGGCGAGTTCGTCATTCCCGGCTTCGTCAAGATGTCGGTTGTGAACAAGCCGGCGACCGAAGCCCGCATGGGCGTCAATCCCTTCACCAAGGAGCCGATGCAGTTCGCCGCGAAGCCGGCGAGCAAGTCGGTGAAGGCCTCGCCGCTGAAGGTGGCCAAGGATTCCGTCTAAGGGCTCGCCAAGGGCTCGCGTTTTCGTTGTGGACCCTCTTTTTCGCGGAGTGCTGCCGCGGAGTGCTGCAATGACCGCTTGCTTGTGCTGAACCAATAAGGAACTCTGTTAGGGAACTCTTGGGCGTCGTCAGGCTTTGCTTCCGAAAGGGAGAAATCACATGACTGGTCTCAGTGAAGTAGAGATTCGAAACCGCGCCTATCACCTCTGGAAGGAGGCCGGCGAGCCCGCGGGCACGATGGACACCTTCTGGTACGAGGCCGAAAAAGAGCTTCTCGCCGAGCGGACCAAGCAAAGCGAAGTCCCGCCCGGGATGACCGACAATCTGCCGGTCTGACTTTGCCGGTCTAAGAGGCGGACAGAGGCGAGCGTCGACAGTTCTCAAAGCAGCCACCCGGCGTAACGCCCGGGTGGCTGCTTTGCTGTTCGGGCCATCGCTTGGATGGCGGCCTCAAAGAAAAACCCCGGGCTTAGGGACCGGGGCTCTTCAAGCTGGTCGGCCGCGTCGCGACATGCCGCCAGCACCACTGAATTCGGTTTGACAACGCGAGACGAAAAAATTCGTTCCGGCGGCTACTCCGCCGACACGGACACGTCGACGATCGCCGGCGTATCGACCTGGCGCTCGCGCCAGACGACGAGATCGCATTTGGGATTGAGCCACTGATACTCGGAGCCGCGCGCCTTCAGATGCGCGAGCGCTGCATCATGTGCGGCGGTCTGATCCGGCGCCTCGACCATGATTTCCACGGTCTCCTCGATCTGACGCACCACCTCGACGGCGTAGTATTTTCTGGTCACGGTCCCTCGCTCCGGAATGACTAACGGGGAGGGCCATGGCGCGTTCCCCAAAAGAAAAACCCCGCGCTTTCGCACGGGGCCTTCCTGGCTGGCTGCGATGGGATTTCAGCGCCGCGCCGCCGGCCGCGTTCTCGAACTTAAGGTTGAAAACCCAAAAAGCAACCGCGCCGACGCGCGGAAGGCTCAAGAAGGCTCGAGACGATAGGCCCCGCGGATTTCGCAGGGAAAGGCTGGACTTTTTGTTCTTAGTTTGTTCTAGTGAAGTATCTCTTTTGGCGGCGACCATTTGGTTGGAGGTGCCCATGACTGTCGAGAAACAACGCGAAGTGATCAGGCTCTGGAATCAGCTCAGGAAGCTCGAAGGTCCGGCCGCGGAAGAACTCCGCATCCAGATCCTCGAATGCTTTTCGGAGAAGGATCTGTCGGGGAAGGAGACGGTGAAGCGCGCGGCGTGATGAGCGTCGCACTACGTCGATGATAACAGGCCAATCGCGCCTGCCTTCACCGATCGTTAGGAATCGTTTTGCGCTGATTCCTCGACTCCGATTCGTTCCTTGCGAACGAAATGGAGTCGGATGCAGAACAAGCCGTGGCTTCTGTGTCGATGCGGGACATGCCCTTCCTGACCAAGCCGGCGTGATGCTTGGCACAGTCCCGTTGGCGTCTCCTCGCTACGAGATCAGGCGAGGGAGACGCGACATGGATGCGTGCTGGTTTCTCGAGATGTTTGCAGAGATCGCAAAAGTGTTTTGGTACGACCGGCACCCGCGCTTGCGCAAAGGCAGGCCGTCGGTGCCGCAGGTGCCACCGCGATCGAAATCCGAAGACGCGATGTGAGCGCGCGATCGTTGGCGATGATGCGATCGTTTGCGCACAAACGAAGTGTTAAGACCTGCTTCGCGCCGATTTCTGCGATTCCGATTCGTTCTTCGAGAACGAAAAGCAGGTGAAGCTGGAACAAAGCCGGACGGCGGATCGCCACAAGCTCCGCAGCCTCGGCTTTCGCGCGAGCTTGAGGCGGCTCGCCGAGTTCTGAAGGCGCTTGGCGAACTCCTAACGGAAGCTTGCCGCGAAGCCGATAACCCTATTCGGTTAGGTTAAAAGCCCAATCGCGTTGCGCTTGCCGCTGCTTGGGATAAGTGTGTCTGGCGACGTCTGGAAACGACTTTGCCAACAAGCGACTTTGGCCAACAAGCAATTTTGCCAAGAACGAATTCATGACACCTTTTTCAGAACCGAGCTTTTATCAGGGCGACCGCCACACCTACCGGCGCGTCGCCATCGTCGGCACGCTCTTTTGTCTGGCGTTCGTGGTGATCAGCGTCTCGCTGCGGCCACAGCTCGAGGACACGCGTGTCGCGGTCAAGGCCGACAGGCTGATGCGCACGGCGGGCCAGCCACCTCACACGAATTAACGGTCGTCGCCGGAGATCTGATGGTCGGCGCAATTCCCTGGGCACGCGGTGCCATGTGAGGCGAGCGCCACGAAACCGGCATAACCGGACAGGTTGAGCAGGACTTCGAGCCACACGGGCATGTCGGCCTCTTTTCTCCTTGAAGGCTACGGCAACGTGCGCGCGAAGCGCATGTTCCCGGACAAGACGGACTGGCGCCTCAAAGCGGGGTGGTGGGGTCGAGCCGCCGGCCGAGGGCGCCTACGGACTCGGTCGACGGCTGTTCCTTAAGGAACTCGGCAATGGCCCGCGCCAACTCGCCGTCGCTCATCGGCGTCGGCGGCGGGCGCAGCGTGCCGACACCAAAACTGCGGACGATCTCGTCGTAATGCTGATCGCCGGATCGGGGAACCAGCCTGCGGATACGGGCCAGCAATCTGGATATCGGCACTTTATATCCTCCTAGGCGCTCCCCGCTGGCAGCAATTGTGCTGCGTTGCCAATTTGCTGTCCGTGAAACTGAAAACCCCGCCAGCATTGGTGATGCTGACGGGGTCTTGGTGCTGTTGCCTCAACCGGATGGCGGAGGCGTCCGCACTTGAACAAGCAATTCGCGGAACGCGCGCCTGTTCCATGCGTGGCGGATTTAATCCCAGCTCGGTTCCACAGCCTTGCACGCAACCATCGCACCGCGCCGGCGTTGTTTATGCGAGACACGAAGGAGGAGATTGATGATGAGGAAGACACTGGCAGTTCTGGCTACCGTTGCGGCCGTCGGCGTGACCGCGGTCGCGGCGCCTGCGCCCGCCGAGGCGCGCGGCCGCGGCATCGGTCCGGGCCTCGCCTTCGGCCTCGCCGCCGGCGCCATCACCGCGGGCGCCGTCGCCGCGTCCCACCCCTACGGCTACGGCTACGGCCCGGGGTACGGCTACTATGGCCGCCCGGCTTATGCTTACGGCCCCGGTCCGTACGCCTATTACGGCGATGGACCGTACTACCGCCGCCACCATTATTACCGTCACTGGTAACGGCTGACCAAATGAAAAGCCCGGAGCAACGCTCCGGGCTTTTTTCATGCTCGGTGATGTGGTGTCGTTACGGCCAGAGCGAGGGCCGCTCCACCTTGCGCGCGTTGTCGAGCGTCGACACGAAATACTCGTCACGCTCGCGCTTGAATTTTTCCTGGGTGGCACGGAAGGCGGCGACACGGGCGGCGATCTCTTCGCGTTCGCGGATTTTACGTTGTTCGTCCTCGGTCATTTCAAATCCCCTCTGCACGTGAGTATGTGTCCTACTGAACTCAAGCACTGCCGCCGCAATCACGTTGAGTCGCATCAACACATGCATTGGCGCTTCTGATTGGGGCGTCAATGGGGAGGAGGCATTGCAGGATTGTGATAAGCGAGGGGCGGAAAAAATTGCCGACCACGTCGTGCGCCGCGGTGGACAACCGCGTCAACAATCTTGTCGCTTGCGCATGTTGCAGCTAGCGCAAAAACAAATCGGCAAAACCGATCGGCCAAGCCAATCGGCAAAGCAAAACGGGAGGCCGCGTTGATTGCATCGGATCTTCGCAGCGGCGTCGAGCGCCTCGGCGACATGATCGCCGAAGCCAAACGGATCGTGCCGTTCACCGGCGCCGGCATCTCGACCGAGTGCGGCATCCCCGACTTCCGCTCGCCGGGCGGAATTTGGACGCGCAACCGCCCGATCCCATTCGACGAGTTCGTCGCCAGCCAAGAGGCGCGCGACGAATCCTGGCGCCGGCGCTTCGCGATGGAGGAGGTCTTTGCGGCGGCCCGGCCCGGCCGCGGCCATCGCGCGCTCGCCTCGCTCTATCGTGCGGGAAAGGTTCCCGCGATCATCACCCAGAACATCGACAATCTACACCAGGCCTCAGGCGTCGCGAGCGACCACGTGATCGAACTTCACGGCAACACCACGTATGCGCGCTGCATCGGATGCGGTCAGGCCTATCCGCTTGATTGGGTCAAGCGCCGCTTCGACGAGGAGGGCGCCGCGCCCAACTGTACCGTGTGCGACGAGCCGGTGAAGACCGCCACGATCTCCTTCGGCCAGATGATGCCGGAGGACGAAATGCAGCGCGCGACTGCGCTGTCGCAAGCTTGCGACCTCTTCATCGCGATCGGTTCCTCGCTGGTGGTATGGCCGGCCGCGGGCTTTCCGATGATGGCGAAGAGATCAGGCGCACGTCTGGTGATCGTCAATCGCGAGTCCACCGAGCAGGACGACATCGCCGACCTCGTGATCCGCCACGACATCGGCGAAACGCTCGGGCCCTTTGTCGGTAATTGAGGCAGCAATTTGATTCGCGGCTGTGCAAGCTGTTCATAGGTTCCGCCGAATCTCTTTTTTGTCTATGCGTCGCAACCGGGAGTGTTATCTTTTGAGTCGAAAGATTCGCGTCGCGTCGAGTTGAGAAGATTCTCTAAAGACGCGTGATTCGGCGCCGCCATTCAGGCGGGTTGCATGGCATGTGTGGGGTCCGGGGTTATGGGGTCGTCGGACGGATTTGAGTCCAAGAAGGTCGGAGTTCCCGCGGTGGGCGAACACGGCGGTGGCGGTCGCGACAGCGCACTCAGTCCGTTCACGGGACTTGGTGAGAGCAGCGCTAACCTCGTCGAGGTTCACGGCGTCATCAAATGGTTCGACGCCTCAAAGGGCTACGGCTTCATCGTTCCCGACAATGGCTGGCCTGACGTGCTCCTGCACGTTACCGTGCTTAGGCGCGACGGCTTCCAGACCGCCTACGAGGGCGCCCGCATCGTCGTCGAGTGCATTCAGCGCGCCAAGGGCTACCAGGCGTTCCGTGTGGTCTCGATGGACGAATCCACGGCGATCCATCCGGCGCAGATGCTGCCGCCGCGCACCCATGTCACGGTGACCGCGACCAGCGGGCTGGAACGGGCTCAGGTCAAATGGTTCAACCGGCTGCGCGGTTTCGGCTTCCTGACCTGCGGCGAGGGCACGCCCGACATCTTCGTGCACATGGAGACGCTGCGCCGCTTCGGCATGACCGAGTTGCGGCCCGGCCAGTATGTCCTGGTCCGCTTCGGACCCGGCTCGAAGGGCATGATGGCGGCCGAGATCCATCCCGAGACGGGATCGCCGGTTTCGTCCCACTAATTCCATTCCCGCGATCGTGAGCAGAGGCGCGTTGGCTGGCCGGCGCGCCTCTGGCTTTTCCGGCGACCGCCACGTAAGGACTGGTCCAGTCCCACGCCTCGAGAGCCATCCATGAATTTCGATCGAAAGGCCGTCTTCGCCGTTGCGAAGGGCTGGCTTGCCGCCATCCTCGTCATCGCCGGCTGTGCCGTCGCGAGCGCACCCGTCCGCGCCGCCAGCTTCCAGCCGCTCGAGATCGTCACCAGGAACGGCGTGCAGGTGTTCTCGGTCGAGATCGCGACCACCGAGGAGGAGAAGCAGACCGGCCTGATGTACCGCAAGGAACTGGCGGACGGCAAAGGCATGCTGTTCGACTTCAATCCCGAGCAGGAGGTGTCGATGTGGATGAAGAACACCTACGTCTCGCTCGACATGATCTTCATTCGCGCCGACGGCCGCATCCTGCGCATCGCCGAAAATACCGAGCCGATGTCGACAAAGATCATCTCATCCAGGGGGCCCGCGCGGGCCGTTCTGGAGGTGGTGGCGGGGACGGCGCAAAAATATGGTATCCGCGCCGGCGACCGCGTCGGCCACCCGCTGTTCGGCAGCAAGTAGGCGGGCAAGGGGCTATTGGTAGGGCCATTGCCCCCGTCCTGACGGTCTTTTGGGAAGCTTGCTGGCGCCTTTGGGAGGCTTGCTGGCGCTTTGGGAAGCGTGTATCGACGGGGCTCGCCGGACATTCGGGGTATAGCGCAGCCTGGTAGCGCGGCAGTTTTGGGTACTGCAGGTCGTTGGTTCGAATCCAGCTGCCCCGACCAGTCCGGAGGTGGGTCGGAACGGCACCAGAGAACAACAGCCATTCGGCGAGGCGCCAGGCGATCCAGGCGAGCGCGGTTTCCAGCCGAGCGCGGCGATCCAGGCCAAGCCGACCAGCCGCGTTCGATGCAGATGCCGGAGCTGCCAAAGCCTCCTAAACCCTCAGCGCTCATTCCCTGCGCAACGCGACTTTCGCGCGATTTTTCAAGGCATAGGGCGGGTCGGACGGCGCGGAAATCGTAAAACTTTGTCGAACCTTTAGGCGTCGCCCTAGACGTATAGGTGTTGGGGGATTTCAGCGCCCAATGCCTAACGGACGCCGCCAAGCGATGATATTCCGCTTGCGCGGCGTTACGCTTTTCCAACCATCAGTTCGTCGCGTACCAGCCGAACGGAAACGGCAGGAACGGCCAGGCCAGCTGATTGTCGTTGGCGACCTTCCGCGGCTCTTGCTCCGGCGTCTTGGCGGGCAGAGCAGGCGGCGTCGAATGCAGCGCCAAGCGCAGACATGCACATTGCAAATTCATCGTGGTGGCCCCCGCCCATCAATCGTTTTCAAAAATTCGCGTCAGCCTGGAAATCACCGCGCGTCCTCAAAACGACGCGCTCATTCTCAAATCGCACACAGTCTAGGAAAATCGGCGAGCGCTTTCAACCGGTCTTGCCACGCGCTCACAGGAAGTAAGGTTGACCGGTTAGGTTAAGGGCGAGCGGTTGTTGCGGCCGCGTTCGTGACTGTTATCAGATCGGTCCGGCTCGCGATGGGCTGCCTGAATTCGTGCTCACACGACATCACAGTTCGTCGCAGTGCTCGTATCCTGTGAGTTCTGCATCATGTCTTTCGATCGCAACGTCCGAACCACCGGTCCGCAGGCGAGCTGGACCGAGATCTGGCACCTCTGGACCGTGCTCGTGCCGCGCCGCTCGATCAACGGGCAGCTGGTTTACGGCAAGGTCTGGCGCCGCCACGACGGCCGCGACTGGATCTACAAGAAATTCACCGAGTACGATAGCGAAGCGGCGGCCTGAAGCGGCGTCGCTGTCGTCCGGCGCGGTATCGCTGCTGCCTTCAAGCGGCCTTTGCGGCCGCAGGCTTGGGCGGCGGCGGCTTCATCGGCTTGTCCTGCTTCTTCGACCAGGAGATGTAATAGGCCACCGTCGTCATGATCGCGATGCCGGCGACGCTGACGAAGATCTGCGCAAACAGCGAGCCGGAGCTCATCGACAGCTCGAAATGACCGACGAAGGACAGGAACACGCCGACGCAGAACACGGCGAGCGACTGCTGGCCGCACACGATGATGGGGTCGAACCCTTTCCATTCCAGGCCCGGCCAGTCCTTCGGCACGAAGCGGATCACCAGGATCACGATCACGACGAAGTGGATGAAGCGGTAGGGCGCGAGGTTGGTCTTGTCGTTCGGGTTGAATGCCGAGAACAGCCATTCCGGGAACATGCCGCCGAGGGTCGGGAAACGACCAGCCATGGTCATGACCAGCGCGAACAGCATGTAACCGAGACAGAGCCACAGCGTGACCGGCGCGTTGATCAGCGTCATCGAGCGCCGCGCGCCACCCATGGCGCACCAGGCGCCGAATACGAACAGCACCTGCCAGGCATACGGGTTGAAGTACCACTGGCCGGCCGGATAGGCGGTCAGGTTCAGGCCGAAATGCCGGGCGGCGAGCCACAGCACGATTGAGAGCGCCATGGTGAGGTCTGGCTTGCGCAGCATGAACCAGAGCACCGGCGGAAACAGTCCCATCAGCACGATGTAGAGTGGCAGCACGTCGAGATTGAGTGGCTTGAAGCGCAGGAACAGGCCCTGGCGCAGCGTCTCGGTGGCGTTGTCGACCAGGCCGGCGACGTTGAACTCGTTGATCATCTCTGAATCGCCGAAGCGCAGCGCCAGATAACTGATCGAGGCGATGTAGATCACGAACAGGATGATGTGGGCGACGTAGAGCTGCCAGACCCGCTTGGTTAGCCTGGTGGCGCCGACCAGGAAGCCGCGCTCGAGCATCATCCGCGCATACACGAAGGATGCGGTGTAGCCGGAGATGAAGACGAACAGATCGGCGGCGTCGGAAAAGCCGTAATTGCGGGTGGTGATCCAGTTCACCACGTTGTCGGGGATATGGTCGAGGAAGATCGCCCAGTTCGCAATGCCGCGAAACAGGTCGAGCCTGAGGTCACGGCCCTTCTCGGGGAGCGTGGCGTTGATGTTCAGGAAGGACATGCGACGGGAGCTTTCGGAGGGGACGGACAGGGAGATGTCAACGAAGCAGGGCCGCCGGGCGAGACCCCGGCGCGGAAGGCGGGTACGCAATTGTCACGATGCAGCATAATGATTATACCCATCGGCGAGCCATCCCGGGGGCCGGAATCACCGATCAGTTCCCAAAAGGTGTCTCTATACTATGCCCGCGGTTTCAACCAACTGCTACCGTGACGCATCGAAATCGGACGAAAAGACGAACAAGAGGCCCGGACCATCCATGACCGCACGCATTTTCAAGCCCGCCAAGAACGCGATGCAATCCGGCCGGTCGAAGACCAAGGAATGGCAGCTCGACTACGAGCCCGAGCAGCCGCGCGTGGTCGAGCCGCTGATGGGCTGGACCTCGTCCGGCGACATGAAGCAGCAGATCACGCTGCACTTCCACAGCAAGGAAGAGGCGGTCGCCTATTGCGAGCGCAAGGGCATCGCCTACCAGGTGATCGAGCCGAAGGAATCGGTGCGCCGTCCGGTCGCCTATGCGGACAACTTCTCGTTCCGCCGCGGCGAGCCCTGGACGCATTGAAGGCGGGCCACGCGTCGAGACTCTCGTCGCGCCCGGGCTTGCAGTCTTCGCTGAAGCTTCGCCGGCCCAACACCGAATGCCCGGCAAGCCTTGGCGGAGCCGGGTCCCGGGCATCTACGTTTTAGCCTCCGCGTGAAAAGGCGCGGACGGCCGGGACAAGCTCGGTCAATCACGCGGGTTCTTCCCATGGTCCTGCCCTTGGCAGCCATTCCGCCCCGTGCTTCGCTGCCGCGCAAGACAGGCTCATGGCGAGGTGGGGTATGGCGGGGCGTGACCAGCTCGACGGCGTCGATCTGAAAATACTCTCCGAATTGCAGCAGGACGGGCGGGTTCGCAACAACGAGCTGGCGCTGCGCGTCGGGGTGTCCGGGCCCAACTGCGTGAGGCGGCTGAGATCGCTGTTCAGTCGCGGCGTGATCCGGGCGGTGCGCGCCGTCATCGACGAGCGGCTGCTCGGCTACGAGGTGGTGTCGTTCGTCTCGATCCAGCTCGGCAGCCAGGCCCAGCCGGTGCTGGCGGCGTTCGAGAGCTCGATCGCCGCGATCCCGCGCATCCAGCAGTGCTGGCGGATTTCGGGCGACACCGACTATCTTCTCAAATGCGTGGCGCCGAGCGTCGAGAGCATGCGCCAGCAGCTCCTGCATTTCGCCGCGATGCCGAACGTGAAGAACGTCCGGAGCTTCCCGGTGCTGGGTGTGGCGAAGGACGTGCCGCTGCCGTTGCAGGAGATCGCGGCGGCAGGATAGTTCGGCGGGGACGGGTGCCAAAGCGTGGCGGGCACAACGACATCCAAAACTCCGAAGGCGCGGGAGTGATCCCCTTGCCGGGATACAGGTTCGGATAAGACGGATAAAACATAAGTAACTCACCTAACTGTGACATGTGATTTGGGAAGTTCTGCAATGCGCCGAGCCGTGATTGCCGGTTCCTGGCGCCGGCCTACATGCGAGCTGTGAACCTCAGCCTGCGTCGCATGCCGAGGCCTCTTTTGTGGGACCCTGAAGCAGGAAAAGACAACATGACCCCGACCTCGAAGACGTTCGTCGCATCCGCTGCGACGCTGTTTGCATCTGCGTTTCTCATGATGACCGCGCCGGCTGCCCAGGCAGAAGACTACTGCATCACCAATGGCGCCCAGGCCGCACACGGCTGCGGCTATCCGACGATGGAGGCCTGCCGGGCCGCGGCCGGCGGCATCGGCGGCTCGTGCTCGCAGAGCGGCGGCGCGAAGACTTCGACCGACGCGCTGGCCTTCCAGCCGAAGCAGACGCAGTCGCGCACCAAGCTTCGCCCGGGTGGGCAGACCAACTCGAACTGATCGAGACCGGTTTCGAAATGTTGCGGCCTCCGAGTTGGATCTCGGAGGCCGCGACAGCATGACAGCCCGCGCGTCAGCGATACCGGCCGCGAAACTCGCGCGGTGAGGCGCCGGCCCAGGTGCGGAAGGCGCGGGAAAAGCTCTTCTCGCTGCGGAAGCCCGCGACCTCCGCGATCCGCTTGATCGGGTTACGACCGCGCATCAGCTCCTGCTTGGCGAGCTCGAATTTTGCCTCTTCCTTGAGATCGCGCAGCGAGGTCGCTTCATCGCGCAGGCGCCGATGCATGGTGCGGGTGGAGAGCGCCAGCTCGCTCGCGACATCCTCGGCTCCGAGGCTGCGTCCGCGCGCATTGCGGAGCACGCGGCGAACGCGCTCGACCAGGAGCCGGTCGCGCCGATAGGGTAGTACGGTCAGCCGCAGCGCGCCCTTGAGCATGTTGTCGAGGTCCGCCGCGCTACGGGTGAGCGGCAGCGGCAGATAATGCTTGTCGAAGGTGATGGAAGCTCGGTCCGCATCGAAGCGGATGTTTCGGCAAAAGATGGTCGGATAGACCGAGACGTGGCCGGGCTCGGGGTGCGGAAATTCCGCGGCGCGAAGCGCGATCCTGGAATCCACGGCCCAGCAGGAAAAGCCGAGAACATAGCGGAGCAGGGTGACCAGGCAGAATTCGCGTAAAGGCCCGAGGTCACGCAGCTCGCGGATGGACACCACGGCGGTCTCCTCGCCGACGGCGAGATCGAGCAGCACGTCCTCGGTCAGCAGGCGGTGGTGCCGGCACCAGCGCTTGAGCGCGACCTCCAGCGTCGGGGCGGTGATCGAGGCGCGGCACAGCATGCCGTAGGTGCCGAAGGGCAGCCGCCGCGAGAACCAGCCGAGCGCCTCGTCGTCGAGTTCGCGCATGGCATGACCGGCCAGCGCCTCGAACTGGCCGGCCGTGACCCGCCCATCCGGAGAATTGACAAGGTCTGGCGTTACCTGACCCCGGCTCAGCGCCTCGGTCGGATCGCGGCCGTAGCGTTCGTAAGCGGCAACGACGCCGCGGACGAAGGCGGCAGGGGTCACGGCACGGCGCGGGATCGCGGTTGCGACTTGAAAAGGCATCGGACATCCTCTGGAAGAATCCTCGCCAAGTTTGGCGGAAAATGCAACCTTTTCGACCGCAGAAGGGCCCCGATGCCGCTAGGTTTGGTCCCCAAAATACGGAGGAATCGCCTTGAATATCCCGAGCATCGATTTCGATCTGGGCGAAGATATCAGCATGCTGCGCGACACGCTGCGCGCCTTCGTGGAGGCGGAGATCGCCCCGCGTGCCGCCGATATCGAGAAAGCCAATCTGTTCCCGGCGGACCTCTGGAAGCGCTTCGGCGACCTCGGCCTGCTCGGCATGACCGCGCCGGAGCAATATGGCGGCTCCAACATGGGCTATCTCGCCCATATCGTCGCGATGGAGGAGATTTCGCGCGGCTCGGCCGCGGTCGGGCTCTCCTACGGCGCGCACTCCAATCTCTGCGTCAACCAGATCCGCCGCAACGGCAATGATGCGCAGCGCGAGCGCTATCTGCCAAAGCTGATCTCCGGCGAGTTTGTCGGCGCGCTCGCGATGTCCGAGCCCGGCGCCGGCTCAGACGTCGTCTCGATGAAGCTGCGCGCCGACAAGCGCGGAGACCGCTACGTACTCAACGGCTCGAAGATGTGGATCACCAATGGCGGCGATGCCGACGTGCTGGTGGTCTACGCAAAGACCGATCCGGAAGCGGGCCCGCGCGGCATGACCGCCTTCCTGGTCGAGAAGGGGGCCAAGGGCTTCACCCACGGCCGGCATCTGGACAAGCTCGGCATGCGCGGCTCCAACACCTATCCGCTGTTTTTCGACGAATGCGAGGTGCCGGAGGAGAACGTGCTCGGTAAGGTCGGCGAGGGCGTCAGGGTGCTGATGTCCGGCCTCGACTATGAGCGTACCGTCCTCTCTGGCGGGCCACTCGGGATCATGGCGGCCTGCATGGACGCGGTGGTGCCCTACATGCACGAGCGCAAGCAGTTCGGCCAGCCGATCGGCGACTTCCAGCTCATGCAGGGCAAGCTTGCCGACATGTATGCGACCTGGCAGGCCACGCGCGCCTATGTCTATGCGGTGGGGCGTGCCTGCGACCGCGCCGATCACGCGCGCAGCTTGCGCAAGGACGCCGCCGCTGCGATCCTCTATTCCGCCGAGAAGGCGACGTGGATGGCGGGTGAGGCGATCCAGGCGCTGGGCGGGGTCGGCTACACCTCCGAATTTCCGGTCGGACGTCTGTGGCGCGATGCAAAGCTCTACGAGATCGGCGCCGGCACCTCGGAGGTCCGGCGCATGCTGATCGGTCGCGAATTGATGGCTGAGACGGCTTAAAACCTTCACGCAATTGGAATAAACATGCCGCTCCATTCCAGCATCGATACGTCTTCATCGGACTTTGCGCGCAATTCCGAGGCCATGCGCACCCTCGTCGCGGATCTGCGCGAAAAGCTGAGCCAGGTCGCCGGCGGCGGCGGCGAGGTCTCGCGCAACCGCCACACCTCGCGCGGCAAGATGCTGGCGCGCGAGCGCGTCGACCTGCTGGTCGATCCCGGCACTGCGTTCATGGAGCTGTCGCCGCTCGCGGCCTATGGCCTCTATGGCGGCGACGTGCATTCGGCGAGCGTCGTCACCGGGGTCGGGCGCATCGCGGGCCGCGAATGCGTGATCGTCGCCAATGACGCCACCATCAAGGGCGGCACCTATTATCCCATGACCGTGAAGAAGCATCTGCGCGCGCAGGACGTGGCGCGGCAGAACAATCTTCCCTGCGTCTACATGGTCGATTCCGGCGGCGCCTTCCTGCCGCTGCAGGACGAGATCTTTCCGGACGAGCGTCACTTTGGCCGCATCTTCTACAACCAGGCCCAGATGTCCTCGCAAGGCATCCCGCAGATCGCGATCGTGATGGGCTCCTGCACCGCCGGCGGCGCCTATGTCCCCGCGATGTCGGACGAGAGCATCATCGTGCGCAACCAGGGCACGATCTTCCTCGGCGGGCCGCCGCTGGTGAAGGCGGCGACGGGCGAAGTGGTGACCGCGGAGGAGCTTGGTGGCGCCGACGTGCATTCGCGGCAATCGGGCGTGACCGATCATTATGCCCAGAACGACGCGCACGCGATCGGCATTGCCCGCCGCATCGTCGGCACGCTGAAGCCATCGGTACGACCGAACCTCAACATGCATCCGCCACGTGATCCCTTGTTCGCGGCGGAGGAGATTTACGGCGTGGTGCCCGTCGACGGGCGCAAGCCGTTCGACGTGCGCGACATCATTGCGCGCGTCGTTGATGGTTCCGAGTTCGACGAGTTCAAGAAGCTCTACGGCACGACGCTGGTCTGCGGCTTCGCCCACGTCTGGGGTTTTCCGGTCGGTATCATCGCCAACAACGGCATCCTGTTCAGCGAGAGCTCGCTGAAGGGGGCGCATTTCATCGAGCTGTGCTGCCAGCGCGGCATTCCGCTGGTGTTCCTGCAGAACATCACGGGTTTCATGGTCGGCAAGAAATACGAAGCCGGCGGCATCGCGCGCGACGGCGCCAAGCTGGTGACGGCGGTCGCGACGGCGTCGGTGCCGAAGTTCACTGTGGTGATCGGCGGCTCCTACGGCGCCGGCAATTACGGCATGTGCGGCCGCGCCTACTCACCGCGCTTCCTCTGGATGTGGCCGAACGCCCGCATCTCGGTGATGGGCGGCGAGCAGGCCTCGATGGTGCTGAGCCAGGTCCGCCGCGACAATATCGAGGCGAAGGGCGACAGTTGGTCGAAAGAAGACGAAGATAAATTCCGCGAGCCGATCCGCGCTCAATATGAGAGCCAGGGGCACCCGTATTACGCGACCGCGCGTCTCTGGGACGACGGCGTGATCGACCCGGCCGATACAAGGCTGGTGCTCGGCCTCGGCCTCTCGGCGGCGTCGAATGCGCCGATCGAGCCGACGAAATTCGGCCTGTTCAGGATGTGATGCGATGGACCGCTCAAAGCTCTACCGCCGTTTTCGCACGCTCCTGATCGCCAACCGCGGCGAGATCGCCTGCCGCGTGATCCGCACCGCGCGCGCCATGGGCCTGCGCACCGTGGCCGTCTATTCCGAGGCCGACCGCGACGCGATGCATGTCGCGCTCGCCGACGAGGCCGTGCTGCTCGGTCCCGCACGTGCCCGTGACAGCTATCTCAACGTCGAGCGGCTGATCGAGGCCGCGCGCAAGACCGGCGCGGAGGCGATCCATCCCGGCTACGGCTTCCTGTCGGAGAATGCCGAGTTTGCGCAGGCGTGTTTCGACGCCGGCCTGGTCTTCGTCGGCCCCACCGCCGCGATGATGACCGCAATGGGCTCGAAATCCGGCTCCAAGGCGCTGATGGAGAAGGCCGGCGTACCGCTGGTGCCCGGCTATCACGGCGAGGCCCAGGACGATGCCACGCTGGCGAAGGCGGCCGAGAAGGTCGGTTTCCCCATTCTGGTGAAGGCGTCCGCCGGTGGCGGCGGCCGTGGCATGCGCATCGTTCGCTCGGCGGATGAACTCGCGCCTGCGATCGTCAGTGCGAAGCGCGAGGCCAAGGCCGCGTTCGGCGACGACCGCATGCTGATCGAAAAATATGTCGACAATCCCCGCCACATCGAGGTGCAGGTGATCGGCGACAGCCACGGCAATCTGCTGTCGCTGTTCGAGCGCGAATGCACACTGCAGCGCCGCCACCAGAAGGTGATCGAGGAGGCGCCGTCACCGACGCTCAATGCGGCCCAGCGCGAGACGGTCTGCGCCGCCGCGCGAAAAGCAGCGGGGGCCGTCAACTATGTCGGTGCCGGCACCATCGAGTTCGTTTCCGACGGCAAGGACGTGTTCTTCATCGAGATGAACACCCGTCTCCAGGTCGAGCATCCCGTGACCGAGCTGATCACCGGGATCGATCTCGTCGAGTGGCAGCTCCGCGTCGCCTTCGGCGAAGCGCTGCCACTCGAACAAGATCAGATCAAGCTCAACGGACATGCCGTCGAGGCTCGGGTCTACGCGGAGAACCCGACCAAGAACTTCATGCCCTCGGTCGGCAAGATCTCGACCTGGCGGTTGCCGGCGGAAACCGGCGGCCTGCGCATCGACGCGGGCTATCGCGAGGACGATGCCGTCTCGCCGTACTACGATGCGATGCTAGCGAAGATGATCGCCTGGGCGCCGACGCGTGATGTCGCGATCGAGCGGCTGAACCGCGGGCTTGAGGACTCAGACGTTCGCGGCATCGTCACCAATATCCCGTTCCTCTCCGCCCTGATCACGCATCCGAAGGTGAGGGCGAATGCGATCGACACCGGCTTCATCGAGCGCGAGCTGGCGGTGCTGACGCAGGCACCGCCGGCGCCAAGCGAGCTCGAGCTCTGCGCCGCGGTGGCCGCTGTGATCAAGGACGAGCGGCAGGCCGCGCAAGGCGAGGCGAGCTCGCCCTGGCAGACCTTTGGCTGGATGCCGGTCGGCCGCCGCCAGCGCAGCTTTGCGTTCCGCGTTGGCCACGAGCCGGAGCAGAAGGTTAGGCTGAACTACGGCAGCGGCCCGTCCACACTGGTGATCGGCGAGCGCGAGCTGGCGTTCACGATCGTGGTGAAGGACGGCGGCTTCGATCTGACGCTTGACGGCGTCAAAACTTCGGTCGCGGCCGTGATCGATGGCCATGAGCTGTATTTGCGCACGCGCAACGGGCGATTGGACCTGCATTGGGTCGATCCGTTCGGCGGCGAGATGGAGGAGCAGGCCGGCGCGGACAAGATCGCGGCGCCCTTGCCGGGTACCGTCGTCGCCGTGCTGGCGGAGGAGGGTGCCAAGCTCGAGAAGGGCGCGCCGATCCTGACGCTGGAAGTGATGAAGATGGAGCAGACGCTGCGCGCGCCCTATGCCGGCGTGCTGAAGTCCATCAAATGCAAGGTCGGCGACATCGTCCAGGAGGGCGTCGAGCTCGCCGTGGTCGAGCCTTCCGGAGAATGAGATGAGCGATCCGGTCCGCATCATCGAAATGGGGCCGCGCGACGGCCTGCAGAACGAGAAGACGGCGGTCAGCGTCGAGGCCCGCATCGCCTTCATCGAGGCGCTGGTCGCAGCCGGCCTCAATACAGTCGAGGTCGGCGCCTTCGTCTCGCCCAAGGCGATCCCGCAGATGGCGAGCTCGGACGCCGTGCTGCGCGGTGTCGCCCATGTGACTGGCGCCGAATTCCACGTGCTCGTGCCTAACGAGAAGGGCTATGGCGCCGCTCGCGCGGCCGGCGCCAAGATCGTCTCGGTGTTCGCCGCGGCCTCCGAGGGCTTTTCGCGGGCCAACATCAACTGCACGGTCGCGGAGTCCATCGAACGGTTCAAGCCGGTGCTGGCGCGCGCCAAGGCCGATGGCATCAAGGTGCGCGGCTATATCTCATGCGTGCTCGGTTGTCCGTTCGACGGCGAGATCAAGCCGAAGGCGGTGGCCGATCTCGCCACCACGCTGTGGGAGCTCGGCTGCTACGAAATCTCGCTCGGCGACACCATCGGGGTCGGCACGCCCGAAAAGGCGAAGGAGATGCTGCGCGCGGTCAGCGCCAACATCCCTCCCGCCAATCTCGCGATGCATTTCCACGACACCTACGGCCAGGCACTCGCCAATCTCTATGCCGGGCTGGAGCAGGGCGTCCGCGTCATCGACGCCGCCGCCGGCGGCCTCGGCGGCTGTCCCTACGCGCCTGGCGCGACCGGCAATGTCGCGAGCGAGGACGTCGTCTATATGCTCGATGGCATGGGGGTCAGGACGGGCGTCGACATGGATCGGTTGCTGGCGGCGACGAACGAGATGAGCGGCATGCTGGGCAAACCGCCCGTGAGCCGCGTGGCGTCCGCGCTGAACGCTAGGAGGAAGCGCGCGACTTCCTAATTCCCGTCATTGCGAGCGCAGCGAAGCAATGACGGTGGACGCAGCAGCTACCTGCTCCCGTCCGGCCCCATCACCAGGTCCGGCAGCCCGGTCGAGATCTCCGGCACGAAGCACAGCAGCAGCACCGCGACCATCATCAGCAGCACGAACGGCAACGTGCCCCAGATCACTTCGCGCAAGGGGATGTCGGGCGCGACGTTGCGGATGACGAAGATGTTGAGGCCGACGGGTGGATGGATCAGCCCCATCTCCATCACGATGGTCATGACGACACCGAACCAGATGATGTCGAAATTGGCGGCGCGGAGCGGCGGCAGGATGATCGGCGCGGTCATGAGAATGATCGAGACCGGCGGCAGGAAGAAGCCGAGTACGACGACCATGACGAGGATCGCGAACAAGAGTCCCCAGCGCGGCAGATGCATCGCCACGACGGATTCGGCGGCCGATTGCGAGATATGGAGATAGCTCATCACGTAGGAGTAGAGCAGCGACATGCCGATGATCATCATCAGCATGGTCGATTCCCGGATCGTTGATTTCAGGATTGGGGCGAGGTCGCTCGGACGCCACACGCTGTAGATCGCCGCGATCAATGCCAGCGCCAAGAGGCCGCCGAGGCCAGCGGTCTCCGACGGCGTCGCATAGCCGCCATAGAGCGCAATCATGACGCCGGTGAGTAGCAGCACGAAGGGGATCACGCGCGGCAGCACACTGAAGCGTTCCGCGAGCGTGTATTCGTCACGGGCAAGGATCGCAGCTTCCGGGCCGCCGTTCTTGTAGATCGCTTCGGCCGCGGCATATTCCTGGCGGAAGCGGATCACGGCGTAGACGCCGAACAGCGAGACCAGCAGCAGGCCGGGCCCGATGCCGGCGAGGAACAGCCGTCCCAGCGATTTTTCGGCGGCGACCGCAAACAGGATCATGGTGATCGACGGCGGCAACAGAATGCCGAGCGTGCCGCCGGCGGCGATGATCCCGGCGGCAAAACCACCGGAATAGCCGCGCTTGCGCATCTCGGGGATGCCGGCCGAGCCGATTGCCGAGCAGGTCGCGGGCGAGGAGCCCGCCATCGCCGCAAACAACGCGCAGGCGAACACATTGGCGACGCCGAGGCCGCCGGGGACGCGGTGCAGCCAGGCGTGCAGGGCCGAGTAGAGATCCTGGCCCGCGCGCGACTTGCCGATCGCGGCGCCCTTCAGGATGAAGAGCGGAATCGACAGCAGCGTGATCGACGCCATTTCCTCGTAGACGTTCTGCGTCACCGTATCGAGGGAGGCGGCGGGCATGTAGATGCCCATGAACACGACTGCGACCGCGCCGAGCGCGAACGCAATCGGCATGCCCGAAAACATCACGACCAACGTCGCGATCCCGTACGCGAGGCCGATACCGAAAACGCTCATGATCGCCTGGCTCCAGCGAAAGGCAGCGCAAGCTGCACGAGGATCTGGACGCAGAGCAGGCTCATGCCGAACGCCATCAGCGAATAGGGGATGGCCAGCGGCGGCGACCACATCGAGTTCGAGACCTGGCCGTCGACATAGGCTTCATGCGCCAGCGTCCAGGACTTCCAGGCGAAGAAAGCGCAGAACAGAAGCGTCACGGCATCGACCAGCCAGAGCCTGATCCGGTTCGCCAGCGGCGAGAGCAGGCCGACGAACGCCTCGATGCCGATGTGACCGCGGTTCTGCTGCACGTAGGCGGCCGTCATGAAGGTGGCGCCGACCAGCAGGAACACCGCGGCCTCGTCCTGCCAGTAATTGGCGGCCTTGAACAAGGCGCGGCTGAGCACGCTGTAGCTCAGGATGGCGCAGGCGGCGATCAATGCAATCGCTGCGAACACGACGATGATGTTGTTGAGGATGGCGAGACCGCGATCGATCGCCGCCGCAAGGCCGGTCCTTGCGGCAGCGTTTGCCTGGTCGTCACGATCCGGAAGCGGACCGTGGCTCATGCGGCGACGTCGGTCGCGAGCTTGAGCAGGTTGGCCGAGGTCGCGGTCTTGGCACCGTAGTCCTTCCACGCGGTGTCGCGGGCGATGTCACGCCACTTGCCGACGGTCGCGGCATCGAGCGCCGAGACCTTGGCGCCGGCCTTCTCGTAGACCTTGGCGACCTCGACGTCGTCGTCCTGCGCGCCCTTGCGGCCGAAGGCTTCGAGCTCGGTGCCGACCGCGAGCAGGACGTCCTGCTGGTTCTTCGGCAGCTTGTCGAAGATCGCCTTCGACATCATCAGCGGCTCGAGCATGAACCAGTAGGACGCGCCTGCGCCCGAGGTCAGCGATTTCGCGACCTCTTCGAGGCGGAACGAGATCAGGCTGGTCGAGGAGGTGATGCCGGCATCACAGGCACCCGTCTGCATCGCTGCGTAGATTTCGTTCGAGGGCACCGACAGCACGGATGCGCCGGCGGTCTGCAGCACCATATCCATCTCGCGAGAGCCGCCGCGCACCTTGAGACCCTTGGCATCTTCGGGGGCCACGATCGGCTTGGAGCGGCTGGCGACGCCGCCGGCCTGCCACACCCAGCTGAGAAGGATGATGCCCTTGTCGGCGAGGAAGTCGGTCAAGGCCTTGCCGACCGGCTCCTTCTTCCAGCGCATGCCCTGGTCGTAGGTGGTGACGAGGCCCGGCATCAGGCCGATATTGGTTTCCGGCAATTCGCCGCCGGCATAGGGCATCGGATAGAGGCTGATGTCGAGCGCGCCCTTGCGCATCGCGGAGAACTGCGCGTTGGTCTTGATCAGGGAGGAGTTCGGATAGATCTCGGCGGCGATGTCGCCATTGCTGCGCTTGGTGACTTCGGCGGCGAACATGCGGCAGAGCCGGTCGCGGAAATCGCCCTTATCGACGGTGCCGCCGGGGAATTGATGCGAGATCTTCAGCGTGGTCGCGGCATGCGCGGTGCCGGTGCCGAAACGGAGAATGGCGGGTGCGGCGACGGCGGTCGCAATCAGGTGGCGGCGCGTAAGCATGGCGTGATTCCCTTGGACGGTTTCTTGGACGGTTTTTTGGACGGTTCTTTGGAGGGCCTTGTTTGCCGTGATTTTGGGTTGGTCTTTGAGACCGTGCTGAAGCCCATCCTAGCCGGTCTTTCGGACAATGTTCTCTCATCTGATAGTTCGAGACCGAATGCCGCGGCAAGTGCCGGCCATGCTGCGTTGCACACTTCTGATTTACTGCATCAGCGGCAATTGCCGCGGAAATTTATCAGCGGCCGAGTAACAACGCCCCGTGGCAATCCGTCGAGATCAGATAGCGGCGTCCGTCGCTGACAAACCTCACCTCGAAGGGAAGACCAGTCATGACCATTCGTACCCGCATCGCGCTCGGCGTTTCAGCGGCCATTCTCTCGCTCGGCCTCGCGCTGTCGCCGGCTGCCTTTGCCCAGGACAAGATGGGCAAGGATGACGGCATGATGAAAAAGGACACGATGTCCAAGGACGGCATGAAGAAGGACACCATGTCCAAGGACGACGGCATGAAGAAGGACACGATGTCGAAGGACGGGATGAAGAAAGACGACGGGATGATGAAGAAGCACTGATCTTCCATCGTCGAGGAGGCGCTTGCGACAGGCAGACGCGCGCCAAAAATCCGGGGGCGGTCACGTAGACCGCCCCCGGAGTATTGTTTCAGTCCAAATTCAATTGAACGTGACTTCCGAGCGTTAGACTTGCGAACGTTACTTGCGCTTCGCCTTACGGGCGGCGTAGCGGGCGTCTCGCTTGGCCTTTTGATCGGCCTCGGCTTCGGCCGCCTTCGCGACGGCTTCTTCGGCTTCGCGGGCGATCCGCGCGGCGTCGAGCGCGGCAGCCTCTTCTTGAAGGCGCTTCTGCTCGGCCTTTTCCGTCTCGCGCGCAGCCTTTGCCTCGGCGCGCTTGGCCGCAAGGGCCTCGCGCTCCGCACGCTTCGCCACAACCGCGGGATCATCCGGCCCCGGCTGCGACTTGAATTTGTTCAAAAGGTTTTTGCGTGCTTCCTGTGCCGCCTTTTGCCGGTCGGAGAAGCCTGGTTCCCTAAATCCACTCATCGGCGAACCTTGTCATCCTCGCTTTCGATCCTACATCACTGCCTGTTGGTACGTCGGCTGGGCATAGCGGGCGCCGCGCGACGCAGATGCGTGTACATCGGCGCGCGCCGTGATGCCACCTATAATCGCAGCCGATCAGGTAGACGAAAATCGCCGCCCCCGACGATCTCTCGTAGCCCCGAAAAACTGCCGAATTGTGATGTCCCTCATAAGGGGGCACCAGGGCGGTGCCTAGCGTCCGCCCGGGTATGAGACGCGGAGCACGGGTATGACGATCTCAAGACTGAGCCTGAAGGCGCTCGCAATCGCCGTCGCGGTGGCAGCCCTGGCCGGTGCGGCGCTGCTCCTCGCTGGCCCGCAGCCGATCGAAAGTGCCGTCCTGGGTGCAGATTGGGAATGCACCCAGACCGCGTTTGTACTTACGACCTGCGCACCGCGGGTCCAGCAGGCGATCCCGGCGGTCGAAACCTCGCGCAAGGAAGCGATCCGCCCGACCCGAGGCTAACCGGGAGAAGCTTGGGCAGGATGTGACGCCACGCCGCAGAGGTGATAAAGCCCGCTCGCCCCGTGATCGGTCAGCCATGTCCAAGTCCGAAGCCAATTCCGAGCCTAATTCCGAAGCTAAGCCCGAACCGGGCGCTAAGCTCAAATCCCCTCCAAAACCTCAGGCCGGTGACAACCGCCGCGGCGCCATCGCCGGCTTGATCATCGCGATCGTGATCCTCGGCGTCGGCTGGTGGCTCGCCCGCGATCTCACCTCCGCGAGCAAGATGCAGGACTGCCTGATGTCCGGGCGAAGCAACTGCAATGTGATCGAGCCGGCCCGCTAGAGGCACTCCAGAGCGGCCCGGGCGGACGGAAAAATGTCGTGATCTTAATCATTTGTAACGGGACTTGGGCGACCAAAGCAGGTCAGTCATGTCAGCCGGCATCAGCTCAGCGCGAGCCGAATCGTCTGTCGCGCGAGGCATCACGGCCATTGACGGCAATCGAGAGAGTAGGGGGCAAGCACGCATGAGTGCGTCCAGTCGCATCAAGATCATCATTCCCTTGGTTTCGGCCATGGCATTGCTCGCCGTCCCGGCGCAGGCTCAGGACGCCAGACCGCCGAGAGACGCCGCCCAGCCATCGGCCGGGCCAGGCGGCGGCGCGCCGCCTCAGAACATGCGCAAGGGTCCGCCGCCGCAGCAGGCTGTCCGGCCCGCGCCACAGCCCGGCGGCCAGCCCCACGCTGCCGGTCCTGGTCATGCAGGTCCAGGTGCAGGTCCTGCGCCGCGCAATGCCGGCGGTCCGCCGCCCGGACGCAATTACGCCAGGGGTCCCGCGCCGGCGCGCGATTGGGGCGGACATGCCTATCGCGGCCATCTCGCCTGGGATGGCGGACGCTGGCGCCACGAGGTCCACAACGGCCGCTCCGGCTGGTGGTGGGATGTGGGCGGCGCGCGGTATTATTATCCGCAGCGGATGGAGGGGCCCCCGGCCTACATTTCGGAGGATTATTACGACGACGTGCCGGTAGCCTACGCCCCGCCCGTCGCCTACGAACCGCCTCCGCCGCCAGCCGACCCCGGCGCGAGCGCCCTTGGCGGCGCCATCGTCGGCGGTGTGCTGGGCGGCCTGATCTCGGGCAACGCCTCGGGTGCGGCCGCAGGCGCCGTGATCGGCGGTGCCACCGGCGCGATCGCCGGCGCGACGGCTGCTTCGCGCCCCGGCTACTATCTGGCCCAGGGCAACTGCTACTACCGCTATCCGAGCGGCCAGTATGTGCAGGCCGATCCCCGGGCCTGTTACTGAGCACTCCAGGCGAGAGCTGAAGCGAAGGGGCGGGCCAAGATCCCGCCTCTTTTCGTTTGGCGCTGGCCGCCAGCTGGCCGGGAATTAAAGAGGATCGGTCCGCGCCTCAGGAAACCAGCCAGCCGAAGAACGCGATCGCGGCCCAGACCAGGCCTGCGATCCAGGCCAGCATCACGATGCCGATGGTCGCAAGATATGCGATGCCGAGCGGGTCGGATCGTTCGCGCCGCGTCGGGACGGCAATTTCGGCTGCGGCTTCTTGTGTCATGACGGGAATATCTCCCAAGCCTTCTCGCTCTCTGGGAGCGCTGAGGACTGTTTAGCGGAGACGCCGGGCGCCGGCTGTGACGCACTTCACAGATCGGTGCGCGTCAAGCCCACAATGGTTGGCGGTCGTTCGACAGATGCGTGAGTTGGATCGCGTCGCAAATCCGTGTGGGGAGGCATTAACCCCGCAATCATACGGACGAAATTGCCACGCGCTTGTCCAGATCGTCCGGCTAGAATTGGCTTCATGTGTACCAAGTACGATCCACAGCATGAAGCCGAGGCGGCGATGAAGCGCGCCGTGGCGGCCGAAGGTCCCGACCGGCAACGTCTCATCGAGCTGGCCCTGGCCTGGCATCAACTCGCCCGCGACCGGCGCGAAGAGCGGACGGACTGAGCTCACGCTCTTACGACAATACCCGTATTCACAGAAAAACCCCGTGGTCGGGGGGACAAGCACGGGGTTCTCGAGAGCCGATCGGGGCTGGCAAATCGGCACCACTGGATTTCGAACGCGTCGATCGCAGGTTCGTTCCGCGCCCCCTCAATTCTTTTCGCGCGAGATCAAGGACGACCGAGCGGGAGGCGCGTGCAGGTGGAACGTCGGTTTCCCGGCGACGTTGAGCCGCTATGACCGATCCCGAGTTGCGCGCACAATCCTTCGAGATTGCCTGGAAGTATCTCGACCAATCCGGCCTGCTGACTGGCGAGCGCAGGGACGCGGCCCGATTCATCCTGCACAGGATCGACCGCATGATGCTGGCTGGCGAAAGGCGACGATTGCTGCTGTCCAACGCCGCGATCGATGCCTACCGCTTCCGGCCCGTGCTCGTGACGCTCGACGCCTGACGCAAGTCGCCGAAACGCGACGTTAAGACTCGTTCGGATGACGATTTTCCGATCGCGATTCGTTTCGCGGAACGAAGCGGAGCAGGATCGTGAACAAACAAAAAGCCCGCAAAGGGCTGCAGTGTGTCAGGCAGCTTCCGACTTTGGCACCGCGTCGGCATTCACCGAGAGCTTGACGACATCGCCTTCGACAGCACCCACATATTTCGTGTCGATGTAATGATGATGGTCCTTGTGACCTTCCGGGCTGTCCTTCCGCGTCAGCTTGATGCGGTTGCCCTCGACGCGGTCGACGGTGCCGACAGGTGCGCCGTCCTTGCCGATGATCTTCATGTGCTCTCTGATCTCGCTCATGATGTTCTCCCTATGAAGTGTCAACGGCGAGGGCCGGTCTTTGTTGCAAGGATGAGCGGGCCCGGCTGTTGGAGCCAATGCGTTCGCCGAACGTTGAAAGGCAGTCGCAATTGCCAAGACCACCATCATCAAGATCCGCATGGAGACCTCCGAGGCCTATCTCGAACGAAAGCACAGGGAAATCGGGCTGCTGAACGATTGCCTGAGGAGCCCGCTGCATTTGGCTCGGCCGCAATCGGTCGAGGAGGTTGTCGACTCCAAATTTCAGCTCGCCGCCGCACTGCGCGCGGAGCATGCGCTGCAGGACTGGAAGGCGACGGAGACGGCTTGGTCGCACGCGGCGTCTCCCTCCAGCGGTCCGTTCGTGTTCAGCTACGATTATCAGCGCGCGGACCTCAAGGTGTGCGGTCCCTCGTTTTATGAACTCGAGCGGGGCTGCAGGAGCGAGGCGATCTATACCGCCTCCGGCATGGCCGCGATCTCCGCACTGCTGCTCGCGTCCACACGAACTATCGGCAAGGCAGACGTCGTAGTGCTGCCGGGCACCTACGGCGAGACAGTGGAGCTGATCGAGAGCCTCGTCCCCCATTTGCAGCTTGTGACCGCCAGGCTGCCGCTGGGCGAAGCGTTTGATGCGGTGGCCGCGCCACGGCTTCTGCTGCTGGATTCATGCGCCCCTGCCGGGGCGTTCGAGGCGGCTCTGCGCTGCGACGGTTCGGGGCTCGACCTGTTGATCTTCGACACGACATGTTTTGCCGGCAGGTCAGGGCGCATCCGGCGCGTCCTGAGATGGGCCGCGCGATGGGACATCCCCGTCGTGTTGGTGCGAAGTCACAACAAGCTGGATTCGCTCGGCGTGGAATATGGCCGGCTGGGCTCTGCCGTCTTCGTGCATTGGAGCCGGAAGGACCTCAAGGCAGGCCAGCTGCTGTCCGAAAGCCTGGCGGCGGAAACCCGCAATGCCGTCCGGCTTCTCGGTGGCGCGGCGTTGCCGGCGCACTTCCCGCCTTTCGTGGGCTCGGCGGCCTATTGGGCCCTGACGAAAAGGCGCGTCGCGGCAATCCTGCGCAACGGTCGCCACACGGCGCGATATTTCGCCTCCGAGCTCGCTTCGCTCTCGGCCGAGCTGCATTTCACCCACGGCCTCTATGTCACGCTTCGCGGCAGGCGCGCCCTCGACGAGGCGACCGCGCGGCAGGCGGCCGACGACATGAGCCGCGACCTGAGCGGCAAAGGCTTCCCCATTCGCCACGCCGGCAGTTTTGGCTTCGATTTCGCGGCGACCGAGTGGTTTCACGACGCGACTACGGATCGGTACAGCGTCCGGGTGGCGGTGCCGGATCTGCCGACCGAGTCGTGGAAGGATCTCGCGGCGGCGATTGCCGGGTGGTGGGCGCGACATCAAGGGGGACGCTGAAGGGTGAGTACGGTGCAAGGCCATGACAGAGCGACCGAAAGCGTTTCCTTACAGGGAATGCACATGGCATGTTTCAGACGAACAGTCCCAGCAATGGCTTGCGGTGCTTGAAAAGACGGGTGCAGCCAACGTCCGAGCGCGCCTCGCCCAGACCGACGCGGCATCCGCAGGAGCGATCGCGATCGGAACCGCGCCCGTCATGACGATCGGGTTCGCCCAGGAATGGCTGAACTGGAAAGATAATCAAAAATCCGAGGCGGATATCGAACGGCACGAGCGGCAGATCTGGTGGACTCGGACCGCGGCAATCGCCGCATCGGCCGCCGCCTTGAGCGCACTGTTCGGCTGGATTTGGACGATCTTCATCCGGGGGAATAACGGCCTATAACAAACATGATTGTTACGTTGCGCATACATCCGCGAGACGAGAGCGGCTACAAACTGCGCTGTTTCAATCGATCGCCAGGCATTCTTCCACGGCCGGCTTCTGGTGGTCGCGACGCGCCCACGCCTGAACGGCGAACGCGAGTTGATGCTGACTCGCTGCCGCGTCCGCGATAGTGGCCCGGGCCGTCGCGATGGGCTTTGTGACCACACCGGAGTTCACGACTCCCGCGTCAACTGCCAGAAACGATATTGCCACAACCGCCACCGCAGATGCGATAGCCATTCTCGTCAAGTCGGATAGTGGCATCGAAGTCCTTATCGGGCGCACGTCGCTCGGCGGATAGATAGGGCTCGTTTGCCCGGATCAAAGCCCGGAGCGAGGCGACCCACGCGTTCGTGAAGGACAGCGGACCCTGCGGGCGCGCGTCGTAGACCGGGCTCACCATGAGCGCTTGAACCTGAAAATGGCGATCCCGGCAGGAATCGAACCTGCAACCCTCAGAGTAGAAATCTGATGCTCTATCCAGTTGAGCTACGGGACCGTCTTGAGCCCCTCTGGTTGGGGCCGGCTGTTCATCTACCATGCCATTATGAAAAATATCGTCTTTCGCCAAGCCTGAACCGAACCGTTTTCCGCGAAGCCGCGACAAAGCGGAACGGTGGGGTGTCAGGGTGCCGGGTTGAGCGACAGCGGACTGGACGATGGATCACATCGCCGGGAACGCTGGCCAGCTTCCGGGACACGGCCGCCGGACGACTGGTCGGGTATTGCTGCGCCATCAGGACGGCGTGCGCGGCGGTAGCTTGATCGGTCTCCTCTGGGCCTGCCTTGTCATGGCGAATGCGACGATCTGCACCTTTGGTTCCATCGCCTTGAGTCCGTCACCTTTCCGCGCATTTCATGCGACAAGCGGCGTTCGTCCGCGATTTCCGGGAGTCCATCCATGATCGGTCTTGTTCGCGCCGTCACACTCTGCGCCACGCTGGCGTTCGGCCTTAGCGTAGCGCAGGCCGCCGACAAAGCCTTCAAGCGGGACGACCTCGCCGATTCCGCGATCAAGCTGGAGGCGCAGATCAAGGGCGAGGCGGGGCCGGTCGCCAAGACTGGCGCGAGCTTGCGCACCGACGCCGATGCTGCCTTCCGGCGCAACGACTATCGCACCGGCCTGTCGGTGCTCGGCCAGATCGCGGCGACCACGCCGGAGGATGCCGGCAACTGGCTGCGGCTGGCGAAAGTCATCTTCCAGATATCGCCGAAGAGTTCGAGCGAGCAGACGTTCCTGCTGGAGCGCGCCTCGACTGCCGCCTACATCGCCTACCAGCGTGCCGCTAATGCGGGCGAGGAGGCCGACGCGCTCGCGGTGCTCGGCAAGTCGCTGTCCGAACGCAAGCTGTGGCGGCCGGCGCTGGATGCGCTGCGGCTGTCGCTCGACATGCGCGAGGTCGCCGATGTCCGCGGCCAATATGAGAAGATGCGTGACGAGCACGGTTTTCGGCTGCTCGACTACACCGTGGACTCGGACTCCGCCAGTCCGCGCGCCTGCTTCCAGTTCTCGGAGGAGCTGGCGAAACGCACCGATTTCGCGCCGTACCTCGCGCTGGCGGGCCAGGACAAGCCGGCCCTGTCGGCCGAGGGCAAGCAGCTCTGCGTCGACGGGCTGAAGCATGGCGAGCGCTACAACATCAATCTGCGCGCCGGCCTGCCGTCCACCGTGAAGGAGGGCCTGCCGAAATCGGCCGAGTTCAACGTCTATGTGCGCGACCGCAAGCCGTTCGTGCGCTTCACCAGCCGCGCCTATGTGCTGCCGAGGACCGGCCAGCGCGGCATTCCCGTGGTCAGCGTCAACACGCCAGCCGTCAACATCAACGTGTTCCGGATCGGCGACCGCAATTTGATCAACACGGTGGTCGACAGCGATTTCCAGAAGACTCTGTCGAAATACCAGCTCAGCGATCTCGGCGGCGAGCGCGGCGTGAAAGTCTGGACCGGCGAGCTCGCGACCGCGATGACGCTGAACCAGGACGTCACCACCGCATTCCCGGTCGATCAGGCACTCGGCGAACTGCAGCCCGGCGTTTATGTGATGACGGCCGCGGCCAAGGGGCCGGGCTCGGACGACGACTACCAGCTCGCCACCCAATGGTTCATCGTGTCCGATCTCGGCGTCACGGCCTATTCCGGCAATGACGGCATCCATGTCTTCGTGAATTCGCTGGCCTCGACCGATCCGGTCGGCAAGGCCGAGGTGCGGCTGGTCGCGCGCAACAACGAGATCCTGGCCACCCGCAAGACCGATGAGAGCGGCCATTTGCTGTTCGAGGCGGGGCTTGCGCGCGGCGAGGGCGGTCTGTCGCCGGCGATGCTCACCGTGACCGGTGAGAAGGCCGACTATGCCTTCCTCAGCCTCAAGTCCTCCGCCTTCGACCTGTCGGACCGTGGCGTTTCGGGCAGGGCCGTGCCTGCGGGCGCCGACGCCTTCGTCTATGCCGAGCGCGGCGTCTACCGCTCCAGCGAGACCGTCTATCTGACCGCGCTGTTGCGGGACGGGCAGGGCAACGCCGTCACCGGCGGGCCGATGACCCTGGTGATCGAGCGCCCCGACGGCGTCGAATACCGCCGCGCCGTGCTGGCCGACCAGGGCGCCGGCGGGCGCACCCTGTCCGTGCCGCTCAACTCGGCCGTCCCGACCGGGACCTGGCGGGTGCGCGCCTTCACCGATCCGAAGGGCTCTTCGGTCGGCGAAACTACCTTCATGGTCGAGGACTACGTCCCTGATCGGATCGAATTCGACTTGTCTGCCAAGGACAAGCTGATCAAAGCTAACGCTCCAGTGGAGCTTAAGGCGGACGGTCATTTCCTCTATGGCGCGCCGGCCTCCGGGCTGGCGCTCGAAGGCGACATGCTGGTCGCGCCCGCGTCGGAGCGGCCGGGCTTTGCCGGCTACCAGTTCGGTGTTGCCGACGAGGAGACCACCTCGAACGAGCGCACGCCGCTGGAGAACCTGCCGGAAGCTGACGCCAACGGCGTTGCCACCTTCCCGGTCACGCTCGACAAGCAGCCGGCCTCGACGCGACCACAGGAGGCGCAGATCTTCGTCCGCATGGTCGAGACCGGCGGCCGCGCCGTCGAACGCAAGATCGTGCTGCCGGTCGCGCCTGCTGCTGCCATGATCGGCATCAAGCCGCTGTTCGGCGACAAGAACGTCGCCGAGGGCGACAAGGCCGAGTTCGATGTCGTGTTCGTCTCGCCCGAGGGTGAGAGGCTTCGCCGCGACGGTCTGCGCTACGAGCTCCTGAAGATGGAGTCGCGCTACCAGTGGTATCGCCAGAGCAATTACTGGGAGTACGAGCCGGTCAAATCGACCTCGCGCGTCTCCGACGGCGACGTGACCGTTGCCGCGGACAAGCCGTCGCGGATTTCGCTGACCCCACGGCCCGGCCGCTACCGGTTGGATGTGAAGTCGAACGACGCCGACGGCCCGGTGACCTCGGTGCAGTTCGACGTCGGCTGGTATTCCGACGGCAGCGCCGACACGCCGGACCTCCTGGAGACCTCGATCGACAAGCCGCAATACGCCTCGGGCGACACGATGACCGTGTCGGTCAACGTCCGCAGCGCCGGTAAGCTGACCGTCAACGTGCTCGGCGATCGCCTGCTGACGACGCAGACCATCGATGTCAAGGAAGGCACCGCCCAGGTGAAGCTCCCGGTCGGCAAGGACTGGGGCACCGGCGCCTATGTGGTGGCGACGCTGCGCCGTCCGCTCGATGCGGCCGCGCAACGCATGCCGGGCCGTGCCATCGGCCTCAAATGGTTCGGCATCGACAAGCAGACCCGCACGCTCCAGGTGAAGCTGACGCCGCCGGCTCTGATCCGGCCGAATGCGATGTTGAAGATCCCGGTCAAGCTCGACGGGCTCAATCCGGGCGAGGACGCCAAGATCGTCATCGCCGCGGTCGACGTCGGCATCCTCAATCTCACCAATTACAAGCCGCCCGCGCCGGACGACTATTATCTCGGTCAGCGCCGCCTGAGCGCGGAGATCCGCGATCTCTATGGGCAACTCATCGACGGCATGTCGGGCACGCGCGGGCAGATCAAGTCCGGCGGCGACGCTGGTGCCGCCGAGCTCCAGGGCTCGCCGCCCGCGCAAAAGCCGCTCGCGCTCTATTCGGGCATCGTCACCGTTGCCGCCGACGGCACGGCAGAAGTGAGCTTCGATATTCCGGAGTTCGCCGGCACCGCGCGCGTGATGGCGGTGGCGTGGACCGCGACCAAGCTCGGTCGCGCCAACATCGACGTCGTGATCCGCGATCCCGTGGTGCTGACCACGACCCTGCCGCGCTTCCTGCTCAACGGCGACCACGGCACGGTCAATCTCGAGATCGACAATGTCGAAGGGCAGGCCGGCGATTACGTCATCAACGTGAAGACGGGCGGGCCGGTGAAGATGACCGGCAATCCCGCAACCACGGTCAAGCTCGCCGCCAAGCAGCGCAACTCCTTCTCGCTCGCTATCGACGCGACGGCGGCGGGGCAGGCGACGCTCGACGTCGACATCAAGGGGCCGAATGGCCTGGCGCTGGCGCGCCATTATGCGCTCGACGTCAAGGCGGCGACGCAAGTCCTGGCGCGGCGCTCGATCCGGACGCTCGCGAAGGGCGAGAGCCTGACGTTGACCTCGGATATGTTCGCCGATCTCGTGCCGGGAACCGGCAGCGTCTCGGTCTCAGCCAGCCTGTCGACTGCGCTCGATGCAGCGACGATCCTCAAAGCGCTCGACCGCTATCCCTATGGCTGCTCGGAGCAGATCACCAGCCGGGCGATGCCGTTGCTCTATGTCAACGAGCTCGCTGTCGGCGCGCATCTGGCCATGGACACCGAGGTCGACCAGCGCATCCGCGACGCCATCGAGCGGCTGCTGGCTCGCCAGGGCTCGAACGGCTCGTTTGGGCTGTGGTCGGCCGGTGGTGACGATGCCTGGCTCGATGCGTATGTGACGGACTTCCTGACCCGCGCCCGCGAAAAGGGTTTTGTGGTGCCGGATGTGCTGTTCAAGACTGCGCTGGATCGTATCCGCAACTCCGTCGTCAACGGCAACGAGCCGGAGAAGGACGGCGGCCGCGATCTCGCCTACGGCCTCTATGTGCTTGCGCGAAACGGCGCGGCGCCAATCGGCGACCTCCGCTATCTCGCCGACACCAAGCTGAGCAACCTCGCAACTCCCATCGCGAAATCGCAGCTCGCCGCGGCGCTCGCGCTGGTCGGCGACCGCAACCGTGCGGAGCGGGTCTATGGCGCAGCCCTCGACAGTCTCGCCCCAAAGCCGGTGCTGGAGTTCGGCCGCACCGACTATGGCTCGCAGCTCCGCGATGCCGCAGCGCTGGTGTCGCTTGCCAGTGAAGGCAATGCCCCGAAGGCGACGCTGACGCAGGCGGTGTCGCGGGTCGAGACCGCGCGCGGGCTGACGCCCTACACCTCCACGCAGGAGAATGCGTGGCTGGTGCTGGCGGCGCGCGCGCTCGCCAAGGAGAACCTGTCGATGGAGGTGGACGGCCAGCCGGTCAAGACCGCGCTGTACCGCAGCTACAAGGCTGCGACCCTGGAAGGCAAGCCGCTGAAGATCACCAACACCGGTGATGCGCCGGTGCAGGCGGTGGTCTCGGTGTCGGGCTCGCCGGTGACGCCGGAGCCCGCGGCATCGAACGGCTTCAAGATCGAGCGCAGTTTCTTCACGCTCGACGGCAAGCCCGCCGATATCAGCAAGGTCAAGCAGAACGACCGCTTCGCCGTGGTGCTCAAGATCACCGAGGCCAAGCCCGAGTACGGCCACATCATGGTGTCCGACTATCTGCCGGCCGGCCTGGAGATCGACAATCCAAAACTGGTGTCGTCGGGTGACAGCGGCACGCTGGGCTGGATCGAGGATGGCGAAGAGCCCGAGGATACCGAGTTCCGCGACGACCGCTTCACGGCTGCCGTCGACCGGGCCTCGGATTCCAAGGCGGTGTTCACGGTGGCCTATGTCGTGCGTGTGGTCTCGCCCGGCAAATACGTGCTGCCGCAAGCCTATGTCGAGGACATGTACAATCCCTCGCGCTACGGCCGCACCGGGACCGGCACGGTCGAGGTGCGGGCGGCGAAGTGAGTGATGGCAAGATGAGCGGGAGAGAAAATCTGGATGGCCGGGATGAGCCCGGCCATGATGGAGCAAGGGGCAGGGGCCATCGCCTCCTCTCCGGCCTCGCGCTCACGCTCATCCTCACCATCGTCGGCTTCGTCGCGTGGGTTTACTCCCTCGGCCCGCTGCCTTTCGACGAAGCCCGCCAGGTCTCCACCACCATCGTCGATCGCAACGGCAAGCTGCTGCGCGCCTATGCGATGGCGGACGGGCGCTGGCGGTTGCCGGTCGAGACAAAGGCGAATGTCGATCCGACCTACCTCAAGCTGCTGCTCGCTTATGAAGACCAGCGCTTTTACGCACATGACGGCATCGACCCGCTGGCGCTGGGGCGCGCTGCGTTTCAGCTTGGGACCCGCGGCCACATCGTCTCGGGCGGCTCGACCATCTCGATGCAGCTGGCGCGGCTGATGGAGCCGCGGCGGCAGCGCTCGCTTTATGCAAAGCTGCGGCAGATGGTGCGTGCGATCGAGATCGAGCGCAGCTTGAGCAAGGAGCAGATTCTCGATCTGTATCTCGCGCTCGCGCCTTACGGCGGCAACCTCGAAGGCATTCGCGCCGCCTCGATCGCCTATCTCGGCAAGGAGCCGAAGCGGTTGTCGCTGGCTGAAGCCGCGTTGCTGGTCGCGCTGCCGCAATCCCCGGAGACCCGCAGGCTCGATCGCTATCCCGATGCGGCGCGCAAAGCGCGCGACCGCGTGCTCGACCGCATGGTCGAGGAGCAACAGATCAGCCGCGACGATGCCAAGCAGGCCAAAGCCGTTCCCGTGCCGAAACTGCGCAAGCCGATGCCGATCCTGGCGCCGCATGCCTCCGATGCGGCGCTCGCGACGGTCAAGGACGCCCCCGTCATCAAGCTGACGCTGGATGCCAACCTGCAGAAGGTGCTGGAGCCGCTGGCGCGCGATCGTGCCATTGCGTTGGGGCCGAACATCTCGGTCGGCATCATCGTCCTCGACAATGAGAGCGGCGACGTGCTCGCGCGCGTCGGCTCGGCGGATTATTTCGACGAGCGCCGGGCAGGGCAGGTCGACATGACCCGCGCGGTCCGCTCGCCGGGCTCGACGCTGAAGCCTTTCATCTACGGGCTCGCTTTCGAGGACGGCTTCGTTCATCCCGACAGTCTGATCGACGATCGACCCGTGCGCTTCGGCTCCTACGCGCCGGAGAATTTCGACATGACGTTCCAAGGCACGGTGCCGGTAAAGAAGGCGCTGCAGCTGTCGCTGAACGTGCCCGCGATCGTCCTGCTCGACCGCGTCGGCGCGAGCCGGCTGGCCTCGCGGCTGCGCCAGGCCGGTGGCAATCTGGTTCTGCCCAAAGACGAGGCGCCGGGACTTGCCATGGGCCTTGGCGGCGTCGGCGTGACGCTGCAGGACCTCGCCCAGCTCTATGCGGGCTTCGCCCGGCTCGGCACCACCAGGCCGCTGCGCGAGATCATAACTGACAGGGACGACCGCGAGCCGCTGCGGCTGCTCGATCAGGTCGCGGCCTGGCAGGTCGGCAATGTGCTGCTCGGCACCCCGCCGCCGGAGAACGCAGCTCACAACCGCATCGCCTTCAAGACCGGCACCTCCTACGGCTACCGCGACGCCTGGTCGATGGGCTTTGACGGGCGCATGACCATCGGCGTCTGGGTCGGCCGGCCCGATGGTGCGCCGGTTCCAGGCCTGATCGGTCGGGTTGCCGCCGCGCCGATCCTGTTCGACGCCTTCGCCCGGATCGGCAAGACGCTCCTGCCGTTGCCGAAGCCACCGAAGGGGACCCTGGTTGCCAGCAACGCCAAGCTGCCGTTGCCCTTGAGGCGGTTCCGCCCGGTCGGGGATCTGGTGCGGACCGGGGGCGAACAGGCCCTGCACATCCAGTTTCCGCTGAACGGCTCGCGGATCGACGTCGATCGCTCAGGTGGCGAGGCGGGCGCAGCCATGCCAGTCAAAGTCGCCGGCGGCGTCCTGCCCATGACCGTCATGGTTAACGGAACGGCGCAGGGCGAGATAGACGGACGGCGCCAGCGGCTGATCGATCCGCCCGGTCCCGGCTTTGCGCGGCTGACCGTCATCGACGCCACGGGCGCCGCGGACACAGTTGTCATTCGAATTCAATGACCCTGCCTCAAGCGGTTGTGGCGATGGCGGTTTCAGCGTAAGCGGAACCGATGGCCGAGACCTACCCAGCACCCCGTTTTGGAGCTCCGCGCGAGCCGAAATCCCCGGTGAATCCGGGCAGCCGGCTCGTGTCCATGTTCGATATCGCCACGGCCAGCCACGTCCGCGCGGTGAGCTTCCTGCTGTTGTGCGCGCTGCTGCTATTCCTGCCGGGCTTCTTTACGATTCCGCCGGTTGACCGCGACGAGGCGCGCTTTGCGCAGGCGACCAAGCAGATGGTCGAGAGCGGCGATTATGTAGACATCCGCTTTCAGGAGGACGTCCGCTACAAGAAGCCGGTCGGGATCTACTGGCTGCAAGCGGCCGCGGTCGAGACGGCATCGGCGCTCGGTCTGCCGAAGGCCGAGTTGCGAATCTGGGTCTACCGGCTGCCCTCGCTGATCGGCGCCATCGGTGCCGTGCTCATGACTTATTGGACGGCGCTCGGCTTCGTCACGCGGCGCGCCGCGGTGCTTGCAGCGCTTCTGATGTGCGCCTCCGTGCTGCTCGGCGTCGAGGCGCGGCTTGCGAAGACCGACGCGATGCTGCTGTTCTGCGTGGTCGCCGCGATGGGCGCGATGGCGCGGGCCTATCTGTCGTGGCAGCGCGCCGAGGACGAGACGCATCCGCCATGGAGCTGGCCCGCGATCTTCTGGACGGCTCTCGCTGTCGGCATCCTGATCAAGGGCCCGCTGATCCTGATGTTCGCAGGCCTCACCATCGTCGCGCTCGCGATCCAGGACCGCGATGCCTCCTGGCTATGGAAGCTGCGCCCGCTCTGGGGCCTGATGTGGATGCTGGTGCTGGTGCTGCCCTGGTTCGTCGCGATCTTCTGGCGCGCGGGCGATGCCTTCTTCGCCGATTCCGTCGGCGGCGACATGTTGAGCAAGTTGGGCGCGCAGGAATCCCACGGCGCGCCGCCCGGACTGTACCTGGTGCTGTTCTGGATCACGTTCTGGCCCGGCGCGCCGCTCGCCGCGATGGCCGCGCCCGCGGTCTGGCGCGCGCGGCGCGAGCCCGGCGCGCAGTTCCTGCTGGCCTGGCTGGTCCCGTCCTGGATCGTGTTCGAGGTGGTGCTGACGAAGCTGCCGCATTACGTGCTGCCGCTGTACCCTGCGGTCGCGATCCTCACCGCGGGCGCGCTGGAGCGGCGCGTGCTGTCCTGGTCCTGGCTGATGCGCGGCTCGGCCTGGTGGTTCGCGATCCCCGTTGGCGGCTCGATCATCGCGGTCGTCGGCGCGGTGATGCTGACGCGGCAGCCTGCTTTCGTGGCGTGGCCGTTCATCGCGGCCTCGCTGATCTTCGGCCTGTTCGCTTGGTGGCTCCACGACAACAATCACGCCGAGCGCTCGCTGCTCAACGCGCTGGTCGCAGCCCTGATGCTCGCGGTGACAGTCTACGGCATCGTGCTGCCGTCGCTGACGCCGCTGTTTCCGAGCATCGAGATCGCACGCGCGCTTCGCAACGTCACCTGCGTCGGCCCGAAGGCGGCCGCGGCCGGCTATCACGAGCCAAGCCTCGTCTTCCTGACCGGCACGCAGACGGTGCTCACCGATGGTTCGGGCGCGGCGGATTTCCTGCGGCAGGGGAGTTGCCGTTTCGCGCTGATCGAGCAGCGTTCGGAGCGCGGCTTCGTGCAGCGCGCCGAGGCGATCGGGCTGCGCTACAAGGTTGGTACGCGCATCGACGGCTACAATTTCTCCCAAGGGCGAGCGATCTCGATCTCGATCTTCCGCTCGGAAGGCACCGAGTAGGATGTCGGCACCCACCGACATCGCGCCGCGCGCGAGCTATCCCGCGCAATTGCTCACGCTGTCGGGGCGCGCCTTGGCGCAGCTCGTGCGTACGCCCTCGCATTCGCGCCGCGCCGAGGCCGCGCGAAAGCTGGCGCGGCATTCGCTATGGCTCAGTGCGGCAGGTGCAGCCCTGGTCATCGCGCTGATGGTCGTGTTCGACCTGACCGAGATCCAGCTGATGCCGGCGCGCGGCACGCCGGGCCTGTGGCCGATCCGCATCCTGACCGATTTCGGCAAGGACGAGTATGTGCTCTCCGTGCTCGGGGGCGGGCTGGTGGTGCTGGCGCTGGTTGCGGCGGGATTGCGCGGCAGAAGCCGCGCGTTGCTGCTCGGCCTCGGCACGCGGCTGCAGTTCATGTTTCTGTCTGTTGCCGTGCCGATATTCGTCGCCGAGATCCTGAAATATCTCATCGGTCGAGGACGTCCGTTCGTCGGCGGCAAGGCCAATCCGTTCAACTTCATCCCGTTCGAGGGGACGGGGGCCTATGCCAGTCTGCCGTCGGGTCATGCGGTGACGGCGTTCGCACTGGCGTTCGCCGTCTCGGCGCTATGGCCGCGCCTGCGCGTATTCATGTTCACTTACGCGATCGTGATCCTGCTGACGCGACTGGTGCTGCTCGCGCACCACCCGAGCGACGTGGTGGCCGGCGCCCTGGTCGGCATGGTCGGCGCCATGGCGGTGCGCTACTGGTTCGCGGCCCGCAGGCTCGGCTTTGCCATCCGTGCCGACGGCACCATTGTGCCTCTTGCAGGGGCGGTCTCGGGCCGCCTCAAAAGGGTTGCCCACGGGGCATCCGCCCCATAAAAGCGGCTGCCTGCCGGGCCGCCGGTTCCCGAGCCAAGCCAATTCCAACCACGAGCTTCGATTTGTCGTCCCAGCCTTCGGTTTTCCAGCCCTCGGTTTCCATCGTCGTTCCCGTGCGCAACGAAGCCGATAACATTGTGCCGCTGATCGAGGAGATCGGCGCGGCGCTCGACGGCCGCTGGGCCTATGAGATCATCTACGTCAATGACGGTTCGACCGACGCGACCGGCGAACGGCTCGGCGCGGTCATGAAGCAGCGGGACAATCTGCGCCAACTGCGCCATGCCAAATCAGGCGGCCAATCCGCGGCCGTGCGCAGCGGCGTGCGTGCGGCACGCGGCGCGATCGTGGCGACGCTCGACGGCGACGGGCAGAACAATCCGGCCTTCCTGCCGGACTTGATCGCGGCCGTCGAGAACGGAAGCAAGGTCGGACTCGCCGCCGGACAACGCGTCGGCCGCAAGGATACCGGCTTCAAGAAATTCCAGTCGCGCGTCGCCAACGGCGTCCGCAACGCGATCCTGAAGGACGGTACGCGCGACACCGGCTGCGGCCTGAAGGCGTTCCGGCGCGAGGTGTTCCTGATGATGCCCTATTTCGACGGGCTGCATCGCTTTTTGCCGGCGCTGGTGCGCCGCGAGGGCTACGAGATCGCCTATGTCGACGTGATCGACCGGCCGCGCCGCTCCGGCGTGTCAAACTACGGTTTCTTCGACCGGCTGTGGATCGGCATCATGGATCTCGTGGGCGTGTGGTGGCTGATCCGCCGCAAGAAGCCGACGCCGGATGTGACTGAGGTGAAGGCATGATCATCCAATACGGTCAGGCGCTGAGCAACTATTTCTACGACGTCTTCGTGGCCAAGTTCGACTTCTGGCTCGCGTTCGGCCTCGTCGCGCAGCTGTTCTTTACCGCACGCTTCCTGGTGCAGTGGATCGCGAGCGAGCGCGCCGGCAACAGCGTGGTGCCGATGGCGTTCTGGTTCTGCTCCATGGGCGGGGGGCTGATGACGCTGGTCTATGGCGTCGTCAAGCGCGAACCCGTGATCATCCTCGGCCAGGCGCTGGCGACCGTCATCTATATTCGCAACATCATGCTGATCGTGAAGAACCGCGGCCGGGCGTCAAAGACGCTGGAGCGCTGATCCAAGGCGACTAGCGCGGCAGCGCTGACGCCGCGCCTGTCGCAGGCAGGGCAGCGGTCTCCGTCTCGGTTCTGCGATGGGGCTCGCCGGCCGCGTCGAGCACGGGATAGGCGACCGAGCAGATATGCGAGTGGATGCGGCGCAGGTCCCGCAGCACGTCGAGATGCAGCGACGTGGTTTCGATGGTCTCGGGACGGCCCTCGCGCAGGCGGTCGAGGTGGCGCTCGACGGCGGCAAGCTCGGTATTGCGCAGTGCCGTTTTCTCCACCAGCAGCTTGCGTGCCTCGTTGGCGTCGCCCGACATGAAGACGCCGAAGGCGATGCGCAGCGAATCCATCGTGCGCTTGTGGAAGGCGGCGAGCTCCTCGGCGCCCTCGGGCGAGAACTGGAAGCGGCGCTTGATCTTCTTGGTCGCGAGCTCGCTCAGGCTCTTGTCGATGATATCGCCGATATGCTCCAGATTGATGGCGAAGGAAATGATCTCCATCGCGCGCCGGCCCTCGCTCTCGTCGAGGCTGCCCCGCATGAGTTTCGTCACGTAGAGCTTGATGGCTTCGTCGAGGCCGTCGACGATGTTGTCCATCTTCGAGACCTGGTCGACCAGCGCGCGGTCGCCGCTCATCATCGCCGCCATCACCTTGCGCAGCATGATCTCGACGAGATCGCCCATGCGCAGGGTTTCGCGGCCGGCATCGGCCAGCGCCAGCGACGGCGATTCTAGCGCGGTCTCGTCGAGATAGCGCGGCCGGGCCGGATCGGCCTCCTGCAAACGATCGGGCAGAAGCCGGGTCAACAGGCGCGACATGGTGTCGAGCAGGCCGATGAAGATAATGGCGGTGCCGACGTTGAAGGCGATATGGAACGCCGCAGTCATCCTGGCGAGATCCGGCTGCCAGGCGTGCATGTGCTCGGCGATCGGGCCCAGGAAGGGTAGGACCAGGGCGATCCCGATCACGCGATTGACGAGATTGCCCACCGGCAGGCGATAGCTGGCGGGATCGTCACGCTTGGCGCCTTCGAACACGGGATTGATGGCGCTGCCGAGATTGGCGCCAAGCACCAGTGCGAGCGCCGCGTAAGGCGAGATGAACTGCGAATAGGCGAGTGACATGATCAGCAGCACGCTGGCGACGCTCGAATGCACCGCCCAAGTGACGAGCGCCGCGATCACGATGCACAGAACGGGATCGCCCGTGATGGAGGACATCACGACGCGGACGCCCGGTGCGTTCTCGGCCGGCGCCAGCGTGTCGAGCAGGATGTGCAGCGACAGCAGCATCAGTCCGAGACCGATCAAGACGCGGCCGACGTCCTTGATCCGCGAGCGCGGACCCACGCGGAAGGCGATCAGTCCGAGCACGAACAAGACCGGCGCGACGGCGGCGATGTTGAACGACAGCACCTGCACGATCAACGTCGTGCCGACATTGGCGCCGAGCATGATGGCGAGCGCGGTGACCAGGCTGAGCAGGCCCTCGGCTGCGAACGAGCTCGTGAGCAGCGCGGTCGCCGTGCTGCTCTGGAGCAGCGCTGTCAGCCCGAGACCGGCGGCAAACGCGTTGAAGCGATTGCCAAGCGCCTTGCCGAGCAGCCGTCGCAGGTCGGGGCCAAAGGCGCGCAGAATCCCGCTGTGGACCATGTGCAGGCCCCACAGCAACAGCGCCACGCCGCCCATCAGATCGAGCAGTACCAACGTTCCCATGCTCCGAGTCCGGATTGGAGTCGATTGGTGAGGCTAGCGCCAAATGCTTGAGGTTCAAACCATTTGTTGGCGCGTCGGCGTTAACGTTTGCGGGTTCTGCACGTTCCCCCGGCGCGCGTTGGCGCGTCCCGCGGCGCGATGCCTTGTGAGCAGGCTCACATTGCTGCCTTGAGGGCAGCGAAGCCGCGATCGAGGTCGGCCTTGAGGTCGTCGACGCTTTCGAGCCCGATATGCAGACGCAGCGTGGGGCCGCCCGGCGCCCACTTGGTCGCAGTGCGATAGGCGTCGCAATCGAAGGGAATCACCAGGCTCTCGAAGCCGCCCCAGGAGAAACCCATGCCGAACAGTTTGAGCGTATCGAGCATGGTGTCGACCGCCTTCTGCGGCGCCGGCTTCAGGACGATGCTGAACAGGCCCGACGCGCCCGTGAAGTCGCGCTTCCAGATCGCATGGCCCGGATCGGTCTCGAGCGCCGGATGCAGCACGCGCGCGACCTCGGGACGGCTCGCAAGCCAGTGCGCCATGTCGAGCCCGGAGCGATGATGCTGCGCCAGCCGCACCGATAGCGTGCGCAGGCCGCGCAGTGCCAGGAAAACGTCATCGGGACCGGCGCAAACGCCGAGCAGGCGGATGCCTTCGGCGATCTGCGGCCAGGCCTTGGCATTAGCCGAGATGGTGCCGAACATGATGTCGGAATGGCCGCCGATATATTTGGTGGCAGCCTGCATGCTGATGTCGACGCCCTGTTCGAGCGAACGGTGATAGAGCGGCGTGGCCCAGGTGTTGTCGTCGATGATGAGCGCGCCGCGCCCATGCGCGACCTCGGCGATGACGCGGATGTCCGGCATCTCGAACGACTGCGAGCCGGGCGCCTCGACCAGAACGGCGCATGTGTTGGGCCTGAACAGCTTGTCGATGCCGGCGCCGATCATCGGATCGAAGTAGGTGGTCTCGACGCCGTAGCGGGTGAGCATGCCGTTGCAGAAATTGCGCGAGGGCCGATAGACGTTGTCGCAGACCAGGATGTGGTCGCCGGCCTTCAGCACCGAGAGCAGGGTGGTCGAGATCGCCGACAGCCCCGACGGCACGATGCCGACGCCGGCGCATTGCGGCCCCTCCAGCGCCACCAGGGTCTCCTGGAACGCACGGGTCGTCGGCGTGCCGTGCCGGCCGTACTGGAACTCGCCGCGATGGGCGTGCAGGTCCTCGGCGGTCGGATAGAGCACGGTCGAGCCGTGGAAGACGGGCGGGTTGACGAACCCCTTCTGCGCCTTGGTGTCGCGGCCGGAGGTGACCAGTCGGGTCTCGGCGTGCTGCTCGGAGGGGTGTGAGGAATCCATGCGTCTGCTTTCAAAAGCGCGTTTCCACGAGGCGCTGCGCCCGCGGGCTGGCCGAAAGGCCGCTGTCGTTAATAACAGAACACAGAAGAGTCCCGTCAACCCCTTGACCCGGCACGCCAGTCGTTCTGTTATCGCAGGTGCTATTCAGTCGCCGCATGTTGAGGGGCCTGCCGCGACCTTCGATCCATCGCCTGACCGGACCTAGCGCCACAGCCATAACGGCGGGCGCCTTTCGGCGAGGATTAAGGCAAGGCCTCCCGGGATCGGCGGGTGATCGGCAAGGTTTTCCAGCATGACTCTTGCAGGGCTGGTCTTGATACGGCTAGCCCTGGCAGAGACGATCGCAAAGACAACGTTCCTGACCTTGAGACGACTTTGAAAGGCCCAAAGCCCATGAAACGCGTAACCCTGGCTCTCACTCTCGCTCTCGCCGCCGGCCTGACTGCCCAAGCCGCCCATGCGCAAACGCTCAAGACCGTCAAGGACCGGGGCATGCTGTCCTGCGGTGTCAGTCAGGGTCTGCCCGGCTTCTCCTCGCCGGACGACAAGGGCAACTGGACCGGGCTTGACGTCGACGTCTGCCGCGCGATCGCCGGGGCGATCTTCAACGATCCGACCAAGGTCAAATACGTGCCGCTCTCCGCCAAGGACCGCTTCACGGCGCTGCAATCCGGCGAAGTCGACGTGCTGTCGCGCAACACCACCTGGACCATCTCGCGCGATACCTCGCTCGGCGCCAACTTCACCGGCGTGACTTATTATGACGGGCAAGGTTTCATGGTGAAGAAGTCGCTCAAGGTGAACTCGGCGCTCGAGCTCAACAGCGCCTCGGTCTGCGTCCAGACCGGCACCACCACCGAGCAGAATCTCGCCGACTACTTCAAGGCCAACAACATGAAGTACGAGGTGATCGCGTTCGGCACCAACGACGAAACGGTCAAGGCCTACGAGGCCGGGCGCTGCGACGTCTTCACCACCGACCAGTCGGGCCTGTACGCCAACCGCCTGAAGCTTGCCAATCCCGGCGATCACATGGTGCTGCCGGAAATCATCTCGAAGGAGCCGCTCGGACCAATGGTGCGCCACGGCGACGACCAATGGTTCGACATCGTGAAATGGACGCTGTTTGCCATGATCACCGCCGAAGAGCTCGGCGTGACGGCGAAGAACGTCGACGAGAAGACGAAACAGGAAAATCCGGAGTTGAAGCGCGTCCTCGGTACCGACGGCAATTTCGGTGAACAGCTCGGCCTGAGCAAGGACTGGGTGGTGCGCATCGTGAAGGCCGTCGGCAATTACGGCGAGGTGTTCGACCGCAACGTCGGCGCAGGCTCGCCGCTTGGTATCAATCGGGGTCTCAACAATCTCTGGAACAAGGGCGGTCTCCAGTACGCGCCGCCGATCCGCTGACCCCGCCTGATCCGCGCTCGCGGCGATGAGCATCGAGGCTCGCAAACCCCCGCCTCAGATCGCGCTGAAGATCAGGCGCGTGCTGGGAGGCAAGACAGGCTGGAACGGCATCGCCGTCCAGTTTGCCTTCGCTGCGGTCCTGGGCTGGATTGCCTATGAAATCGTCTCCAACGCCCGCGCCAACCTCGAGAACCAGCACATTGCGGCCGGCTTCGGCTTCCTCGCGAACAACGCCGGTTTCGACGTCAATCAGACGCTGATCTCGTATACCGGCTCAGACACGTTCCTGCGCGTATTCCTGGTCGGGCTCCTCAACACGCTCGTGGTCTCGGTGGTGGGCATCGTGTTCGCCACCGTGATCGGCTTCATTGTCGCGCTGTGCCGGCTGTCGCCCAACTGGCTGCTCGCGCGCATTGGCGAAATCTATGTCGAGATCATCCGCAACCTGCCGGTGCTGTTTCAGATCCTGTTCTGGTACCTGGCGGTGCTCGCGGCCTTGCCCAATCCACGACAAAGCATTTCGCTGCTCGGCATCGCTTTCGTCAGCAATCGCGGTCTCGTCATTCCCCGCCCGATCGGCGAGAGCGGATTCGAGGCGTTTCTTGTGGTGCTGGCGCTCGGCATCGTGGCTTCGGTGGCGCTGCGCATCCATGCGCGCCGGGCGCTGTTCCAGCGCGGTCAGGTGATCCGGATCTGGCCCTATGTGCTGGGGCTGCTGTTCGGACTGCCGCTCGTCACCATGCTGGTAGCGGGTCTGCCCTTCACCTTCGAGCTGCCGCAGCTCAAGGGCTTCAATTTCGCCGGCGGCTCGCGCATCATCCCGGAGTTCGTGGCGCTCACGTTGGCCTTGTCGACCTATACGGCCGCCTTCATCGCCGAGATCGTGCGTGCGGGCATCCTCTCCGTCCATAGCGGGCAGATGGAGGCGGGGTCGTCACTGGGCCTGAGCCGCGGCACTACGCTGCGCCTGGTGGTCGTGCCACAGGCGATGCGCGTCATCGTTCCGCCGCTGACCAACCAGTACCTCAACCTCACCAAGAATTCGTCGCTGGCCGTCGCGATCGGCTATCCCGACCTCGTCTCCGTGTTCGCCGGCACGTCGCTGAGTCAGACCGGGCAGGCCATCGAGATCATCGCCATGACGATGGGCGTCTATCTCCTGATCTCGCTGATCACCAGCGCCGTCATGAGCGTCTACGGTTGGCGCATCAGCCGGAGTCTCGGCGCATGAGCGATATCAGCTCGTCCAGTTTCGTCCGCCAGGATCTTCTCGATGAGCGTCCCGCGCCGGTGAAGACCACGGGCTTCGTCGGCCTGGTACGGACGCGCCTGTTCAACTCGCCGACCAACATCCTGCTCACGATCGTCGGCGCCTTGCTGCTGTGGTTCACCGTCATTCCTTCCGTCAAATTCCTGATGGTCGACGCAGTCTGGACCGGCAAGGATCGCACCGCCTGCCTCGCCGAGAACGCCGGCTTTGCGGTCGGTGCCTGCTGGCCCTACATCCAGGCCAAGCTGCCGCAACTGATCTACGGCTTCTACCCCGAAGCCGAACGCTGGCGGGTCGACCTCACGCTCGTCCTGTCAGTGGTTCTGTTGGTGCCGTTGCTCATTCCGCGGCTGCCCTCGAAAGGATTGAACGCAGGCCTGTTCTTTTTTGCGTTTCCAGTGGTTGCATTCTTTCTGCTGCATGGCGGCGGCATCAAGGGATTTGGCCTGAGCTGGACCGCTGACCTGCTGCAATTATTCGACGACAGCATCATCGGCGCCGGGCAGGCTCTGCTCAGTCTCGGCAAGACGTCCTCTGCCGCACCGGTGTTGTGGGTCGTCGGCAATGTCATCGTGCTCGTGGGTAACCTGATCTACTGGCTGATCTTTCCGCTGACCTGGCTGCGAGATCAGCTGCACGGGACAGGCCAGTCGATCTGGGCCGATTTCGCCATCACCGCCGCGATCGTCTCCCTGATCGCCTTCGTTCTCGGCGGCGGCCTCCGCACCGGGGGGCGGGCCCTGACGTCCAGCATCGCCACCTTCGTCGCCATCGCAATCGTGATCAAGCTGATGGGGCTCGATCACGGCGGACTGCCGATCGTGCAGACCAACCTGTGGGGCGGGCTTCTGGTGACGCTGGTGGTCTCTGTTACCGGCATTGTCACCTCGCTGCCGATCGGCATTGCGCTGGCGCTTGGCCGCCGCTCGACCATTCCGCTGATCCGGATCTTCTCGATAGCCTTCATCGAGTTCTGGCGCGGCGTGCCGCTGATCACCGTCCTGTTCTTCGCCACTTACATGCTGCCGCTGTTTCTCCCGGGCAATTTCACGGTCGACGGGTTGGTGCGTGCGCTGATTGGAATTTCGCTGTTCACCGGCGCCTATCAGGCCGAGAACGTCCGCGGCGGGCTGGCCGCCATCCCGCGCGGGCAGGGCGAGGCGGCCGCGGCATTGGGGCTGTCCTGGTGGAAGACGACCTCGCTGATCGTTCTGCCGCAGGCGCTGCGCCACGTCATTCCGAACCTCGTCAACAGCTTCATCTCGCTGTTCAAGGACACATCGCTGGTCTCGATCGTGGCGCTGTTTGATCTCTTGGGCTCGCTGCGGGCGTCGTTCTCGGATCCTAAATGGTCGTCGCCATCGACCGCGTTCACCGGGTTCGCCTTCGCCGGGATCATCTACTTCATCTTCTGCTTTGGAATGTCGCGCTACTCGCTCTTCGTCGAGCACCGCCTCAACGCTCACCGCCGCAACTGATCGAGGTCACCATGTCCGACCCCATCGTCAAGATATCCGGCCTGAACAAATGGTACGGCGAGTTTCACGTGCTGCGCGACATCGACCTTGCGGTCGAGAAGGGCGAGCGCATCGTGATCTGCGGCCCCTCCGGCTCCGGCAAGTCGACGCTGATCCGCTGTATCAACGCGCTCGAGGAGTTTCAGGAAGGCGAGATCGTCGTTGATGGCATCGAGCTCGGGCCGAACCTGAAGCACGTCGACGCGGTGCGGCGCGAAGTTGGCATGGTGTTCCAGAGCTTCAACCTGTTTCCGCACCTCTCCGTGCTGGACAATTGCACGTTGGCGCCGATCTGGGTGCGCAACATCCCCAAGAAGGACGCGGAGGCAGCGGCAATGAAGTTTCTGGAGCGGGTCAAGATCCCGCACCAAGCCAACAAGTTTCCGGGACAGATGTCCGGCGGTCAGCAGCAGCGCGTCGCGATCGCCCGCGCGCTGACGATGAACCCGAAGGTGATGCTGTTCGACGAGCCTACCTCGGCGCTCGACCCCGAAATGGTCAAGGAGGTGCTGGACACCATGGTCGACCTCGCCGAGGAGGGCATGACCATGCTGGTGGTCACCCACGAGATGGGCTTTGCCCGCGAGGTCGCCAACCGCGTGGTATTCATGGACGCGGGCCAGATCATCGAAGCCAACACGCCCAACGAGTTCTTCGCGGCCCCGCAGCATGCCCGCACAAAACTGTTCCTGAGCCAGATCCTGCGCTGAGTACCTGCAATCCGGTGGCGTCGCCGGTCTAACCGACCCGCCAGCTTGGCACCATGCGAATCGGCCAGCCTCTTTTCGGGCCATATTCCGGAGAGAGATTTTGCAGAGCAGCGCCGGCGCGCGCGCATTCCAGAACGCGCGATTGCAAAAGAAATTGAAGAAGCAGGCGGACGCGCTCATGTCCGCCGCGGTTCAGGCACTCGGGCAGGGCCGATACGCGGAGGTCGAGACACTCTGCCGCCGGATTTTGACGGAGGTTCCGGATCATTTCGACGCCGCTCACCTGCTCGGCCTGCGCGCGTATGATGGCGGGCGGCTCCAAGAGGCGCAACAATTGCTCGAGCGCGCGACCGTGCTCGATCCGCGTTCGCCCGATGCCCATGGTAATCTCGGGGCAGTGTATTTCACCCTCCAGAAGTTTCAGGACGCTCGCGCATGCCAGGAGAAGGCGATTGCGCTGAAGCCGAATTCTCCGATCGCCTTGACCAATCTGGGCAATACGCTGCTGCACATGGGCCTCGCCGAGCAGGCTATCGAGCTGCACGAACGCGCTATCAGGCTGAAGCCGGACTATGCCGATGCATTTTGCAATCGGGGCATGGCGGAGCTGATCGAAGGTCAGTTCCAGCGCGCCAAGGGGAGTTTCGATCGCGCCCTCGCTTTTCAGCCGCGCCACGCGGAAGCGATCGCGGGCAAGGGCATGGTATGCATCGAGCTCCGGCACTACGAAGAGGCGGCCGCGGCGATCGCGGCAGGGCTCGCGATCAAGCCGGATTCGCCGAAGATTCTGGCGCAGCGCGGACGGCTCAATCTCGATCTGTCGCGGCTGGAGCAGGCGCTCGCGGACTTTGATGGGGCGCTGGAGCTTTCGCCAAGGCTCGAAGTGGCCTTGCAGGGAAAGGCGCAAGTCAACCTTGTCAGGGGCAACACGGCCGGGGCGATTGCGGCGGTCAAGACGTTGCTCGAGGAAAATCCGCGGTCCGACATCGGAATTGCGCTTCTGGCTTCCTGCTATGCGAGCCAGGGAGACATCGCGACTGCGCTCGAACATCTCGACGCGGGGCTGGCAATCGCGCCTGATTATGCGGACTTGATCGGGCGCAAGATCTTCTTTCTGGACTATCTCCCCGACGCCGATTTTGCGGTTCAGCAGGCCGCACGAAAGCAGTGGTGGGACGCGATCGGCGCCAGATTGCCGCAAAGCGCGTTGTCGTCCCGCAAGCTCGATCGGGACAAGCGGATATTGATCGGATACGTCGCTTCCGAATTCAGGAACCACTCCGCAGCATTCGCTCTGTTACCGGTACTGCGCCATCATGATCATGCCAGGTTCGAGATCGTCTGCTATTCGTGCTCGCCGTTAGGAGATGAGATGACCGACGAATTCAGGTCCATGGCGGACGTCTGGGTCGATGCCTGGCAGCTTTCGGACGACGAGCTGGCCGATCGCATTCAGGCCGACAAGGTCGATATCCTGATCGACGTGTCCGGGCACACGACCGGCAACAGGCTCCATGTCTTCGCCCGCAAGCCGGCCCCGATCCAGGTCTCGGGGTTTGGTCACGCCACGGGCACGGGCCTTCAGACCATGGACTACGTGCTCGCGGATCCGGTCTTCATTCCGCAATCGGCGCGCCATCTGCTGGCTGAAAAGGTCTACGACCTGCCGTGCCTGATCACGATCGATCCCATTTTGGATCTACCTGCATCGGAGCCGCCCATGCTCCGCAATGGTTATGTCACCTTCGGCGTGTTCAACCGCATCTACAAGATCTCGGACGAGGCCATCCGGGTGTGGTCGAAAGTGATGCGCGAGGTGACGGGTTCGAAGATCATCATCAAGCATACCCTGCTCGACGATCCCATGCTGCGCGACAGCCTGGTCGCGCGGTTCGTAGCACAGGGCATTGCCGAGGAGAATGTCACCTGCCTGGGCTCGTCGCCGCGCCACGAGCATCTGCTGGCGTTTGCGAACATAGACATATCGCTCGACACGTTCCCGCAAAACGGCGGCGTCAGCACCTGGGAATCGCTCTATGCGGGCGTGCCGGTCGTAGCCAAGCTCGGCAACGGTGCATCGTCGCGCGCCGGCGGGTCGATCGTGGCTGCGGTCGATCTCAATGACTGGGTCGCCGATAATGACGAGGGCTATGCCGCGATCGCATCCAAATATGCGGCACAGCCGGCGCATCTGGCGAAGCTGCGCGCGGACTTGCCGGCTCGGATCGCGGCTTCGCCCGCCGGCAACGTCGAAATCTACACGCGCGAGGTCGAAGCGGCTTATCGCCAGTTCTGGCGCGACTATTGCGCCGCGGCTTCGAAGGGCGGCGACATGCGTAGGAGGCCAGCGGCGCCGGGCCGCTGAGCCCCGGGAAATCCCGGGGTATCACCGCGCCGGCTGACCGGCCGGCCAGGCCTGCGAATCAGTTAGACTCTCGCCGGGCTATCCCTCGGAGAGACACCTTGCAGACCAGCGGCGCCGGCGCGCGCGCATTTCAGAACGCGCGATTGCAGAAGAAATTGATGAAGCAGGCCGACGCCGTCCTCTCCGCCGCGGCTAGCGCCTATGGCCGGGGTCGATATGCCGAGACCGAAGCACTCTGCCGGGATATCCTGAAGGCGCTGCCCGATCATGTCGACGCGATGCACCTGCTTGGCATGTGCGCGCATGACGGTCGCCGCCTGGAGGAGGCGCAACAGCTGCTCGAGCGCGTGATTGCACTCGATCCGCGACTGCATGATGCCCACAACAACCTCGCCACCGTGCATTTCGACCTCGGCAATTACGAGGAGGCGCGGCGGTGCCAGGAAAGGGCCATCGCGCTAAAGCCGAATTTCGCGGTCGCGCTGACCAACCTCGGCAACACGCTGATGCATCTGGGGCAGTACGAACAGGCGCTGGAGCTGCATGAGCGCGCCATCAAGATCAAGCCGGATTATGCCGATGCATTCTGCAATCGCGGCATGGTCGAAGTTGTGCTTGGACAGATCATGCGCGCCAAGGAAAGCTTCGACAGGGCCCTGCTGTTTCAGCCCCGTCACGCCGAGGCCATCGTCGGCAGCGGCATGGTCGCCATGGAGCTGCGGCACCACGACGAGGCGGCCGCCAAGTTTGCCATGGCGCTCGCGATCAAGCCCGGCTCGCCGAGGATCGTAGCCCAACGCGGGCGGCTCAGTTACGAGTTGCAGCGCCTGGAGCCCGCGCTTGCGGATTTCGAGGCGGCGCTTGCGATCTCGCCCAAGCTCGAGCTGGCTCTGCGCGGCAAGGCCCAGACCTGCCTCGTCATGGGAAAGACCGCGCAGGCGATGGCGGCCGCAGCGGCCCTGATCGAGCAAAATCCGCGCTCCGAGATGGGGCTGGCGCTGATGGGCTTCTCGTATTCGAACCAGGGGGACATGGACGCCGCGATCGAATATCTCGATCGTGCGCTGGCGCTCCGGCCGGATTATGGGGATGCGATCAGAGGAAAGATCTTCCTGGAGGACTACCGCGCCGAGGCCGATTTCGTGGTCCAGCAGGCGGTGCGAAAATCCTGGTGGGACCAGATCGGCTCCAAACAGCCGCGAAGGGAGCTGCCGAAGCGGCCGCTGGATCCGGAGAAGCGGATCGTGGTCGGCTATGTCGCTGCCGAATTCCGGCAGCACTCCGCGGGGCTCACGCTGCTGCCGGTGCTGCGCCATCACGATCACACCAAATTCGAAATCATCTGCTACTATTCCTGGCCGGGCGGGGACGAGTACACCGCCATGTTCAAATCGTTGGCGGACGTCTGGGTCGAAGCCTGGGGGCTTTCGGATGACGAGCTCGCCGATCGTATCCAGGCGGACAATGTCGACATCCTGATCGACGTTTCGGGGCACACGACCGGAAACAGGCTGCTGACTTTCGCTCGGAAGCCGGCCCCGATCCAGGCCACTGGCTTCGGACACGCGACAGGCACGGGCATGCCGACCATGGACTACGTGCTGGCGGATCCCATTTTCATTCCGCCGTCGGTTCGGCATCTGTTTGCCGAGAAAATCCACGATCTGCCGTGCCTGATCACGATTGAACCAGTCTCGGATCTGCAGCCCTCAGAGCTGCCGATGCTCCGCAACGGCTACGTCACTTTCGGTGTGTTCAACCGCATTTACAAAATCTCGGATGATGCGATCCGTGTTTGGTCGCGCATCATGCGGGAGCTGCCGGGATCGAAGATCATCCTCAAGCATGGTCTGCTCGATGATCCGCTGCTGCGCGATAGCCTGATCGCGCGTTTCCTGGCGCAGGGTGTTGTCGAAGAGAGCCTCACCTGCCTCGGCACCACCTCGCGCGACGACCATCTGGCGGCTTTCGCCCAAGTCGATATTTCCTTCGACACGTTCCCGCAAAATGGCGGCATCAGCACCTGGGAATCTCTCTACAAGGGCGTTCCCGTCGTTGCCAAGCTCGGCAACGGTGCCTCCTCGCGTGCTGGCGCCTCCATCGTGACCGCCGTCGGCCTCGGCGACTGGGTCGCGGAAGATGACGATGGCTATGTCGAGATCGCCCGCAAATTTGCGTCACAGCCCGAGTATCTGGCGAGATTGCGCGCGGATTTGCCGGCTCGGATCGCGGTTTCGCCCTCGGGCAATGTCGAGACCTACACGCGCGAGCTCGAGGTGGGTTACCGAAAGTTCTGGCGCGACTATTGTGCCGCCGCCTCGAGTGACGGCGGCGTTGCGTAGGCGAGGCCTGCGTTGAGCACCGGCATCTTCCGGAGATTGCCGGGCCGCCTAAACCGGACGGCCTTGGCCGCGAATCAGCTAGAATCCTCCCGGGCATCCTCCGGAGAGAATCCTTGCAGAGCAGCGGCGCCGGCGCACGCGCGTTCCAGAACGCGCGGTTGCAGAAGAAATTGAAGAAGCAGGCGGACGCGATCATTTCGACCGCGAATACGGCCTATGGCCAGGGCCGGTATGCGGAGACCGAGGCGCTCTGCCGCCAGATCCTCAATGAACTTCCGGAGCATTTCGGCGCCTTGCACCTGCTTGGCTTGGGCGCATTCGCGAGCCGACACTTCGAGGCAGCGAAACAGGCGCTCAAATATGCCGTGACGGTCGACCCACGCTCGGCACAGGCATTTTCCGATTTGGGAGCCACGCATTTCGCACTTGGGGAATATGAGGACGCGCGTACATCCCTGGAGCGGGCCATCGCGTTGAAGCCGAGCTTCCCCATGGCCTTGGCCAACCTCGGCAATACCTTGTTGCATCTCAACCGCGTCGAGCAGGCTATCGAATCGTACGATCGCGCGATCGGGCTGAAGCCCGATCATGCCGATGCGCTCTGCAATCGCGGCCTGGCAGAGCTTGCGCTGCGCCAGCTTGTTCGCGCCAAACAGAGCTTCGAGCGCGCACTGTTGTTTCAGCCGCGAAACGTGGAGGCGCTCGTCGGCAAAGGTTTGGTCAATATCGAGCTCAAAAACTTCGACGAGGCCAAGGGCGCGCTGGAGGCGGCGCTCGCGATCAGGCCGGGGTCGGCGAAGATCTTGGCGAATCGTGGACGGCTCAATCTTGAGACGTCGAGCCTGGAACAGGCGGCGGCGGACTTTGATGCGGCCCTTGCGCTTGCGCCCAAGCTCGAGGTGGCCCTGCAGGGGAAGGCACAAGTCGCGCTTGCCATGGGAAACACGGCGCAAGCGATTCTGGCGTGCACCACGTTGCTGGAGGAATATCCACGCTCCGCGATCGCGATGGCGCTGCTGAGCGCTTGTTTTGCCAACCAGGGCGAGATCGCATCGGCGATCGAGCTACTCGATGCGGCGCTGGCCATTGTACCGGATGCGTCCTTGATCGGCCGGAAGATCTTCTTTCTCGACTATCTTTCCGACGCCGATTTCGCGGTTCAGCAGGCCGCACGAAAGCAGTGGTGGAACGCGATCGGCTCGAAGTTGCCGCGAAGGATTCTTGCCCCCCGGCAGCTTGATCCCGACAAGCGGATCGTGGTCGGCTATGTTGCTGCCGAATTTTGGCATCACTCGGCAGCGTTCGCTCTGTTGCCAGTGCTGCGCCACCATGACCACGCCAGGTTCGAGATCGTCTGCTATTCGTGCTCGCCGGTAAGAGATGAGATCACCGCCGCATTCAGATCCTCGGCGGACGTCTGGGTCGACGCCTGGCAGATGTCGGACGACGAACTGGCCGATCGCATTCAGGCTGACAAGGTCGATATCCTGATCGACGTGTCCGGGCACACGACCGGCAACAGGCTCCATGTCTTCGCCCGCAAGCCGGCTCCGATCCAGGTCTCGGGGTTTGGTCACGCCACGGGCACGGGCCTTCAGACCATGGACTACGTGCTCGCGGATCCGGTCTTCATTCCGCAATCGGCGCGCCATCTGCTGGCTGAAAAGGTCTACGACCTGCCGTGCCTGATCACGATCGATCCCATTTTGGATCTACCTGCATCGGAGCCGCCCATGCTCCGCAATGGTTATGTCACCTTCGGCGTGTTCAACCGCATCTACAAGATCTCGGACGAGGCCATCCGGGTGTGGTCGAAAGTGATGCGCGAGGTGACGGGTTCGAAGATCATCATCAAACATACCCTGCTCGACGATCCCATGCTGCGCGACAATTTGGTCGCGCGGTTCGTGGCACAGGGAATTGCCGAGGAGAATGTCACCTGCCTGGGCTCGTCGCCGCGCCACGAGCACTTGCGGGCGTTTGCGAACGTCGACATATCGCTCGACACGTTCCCGCAAAACGGCGGCGTCAGCACCTGGGAATCGCTCTATGCGGGCGTGCCGGTCGTAGCCAAGCTCGGCAACGGTGCATCGTCGCGCGCCGGCGGGTCGATCGTGGCTGCGGTCGGTCTCAATGACTGGGTCGCCGATAATGACGAGGGCTATGCCGCGATCGCATCCAAATATGCGGCACAGCCGGCGCATCTGGCGAAGCTGCGCGCGGACTTGCCGGCTCGGATCGCGGCTTCGCCTGCCGGCAATGTCGAAATCTACACGGCCAGGGTCGAGGCGGGTTACCGCCAGTTCTGGCGCAACTATTGTGCTGCGGCCTCGGAAGGCGGCGAGGGCGCCTGACCGTGCCGGGTGGGGCGAAGCCTCGAATTGCGCCGGCCACCTTAGTCCTCCGGAAACCATGCGGCGCTGCGCGACCGTGCCGGTTCATGGCTCCGAAAGCTATCTCTGGGCATGTGGCGCCAAAAAGGGTGCGCCAATGCTCGGTTTCGTCTTCGGCTTGAACGCCCGGCTCGGGCGATTGCATTTCCTCCTCGCGACGGTCGCGCTTGCGATCGTGATGACGGCGATCTGCTTTGCCATCGCAATGGCCGTGCTGAACAACAACTCGCCCGGCGCGATCCGACCCGAAGACCTCACCAAGAGCTGGGCGATGATCGCCGCGATCGTGTTCTTCGGAGTTGCGACCTTCACGCTGCAATCGATGCGCATCCGCGACATCGGCTGGGATCCGGTCTGCGTGGTGCCTGCCTGGTTCGCGCTCATGATCGTCGACCATGTCGTCGCGGGCCGTTTTCCGGCCTGGGGGATCGGGCAGGAGCAGCAGGCAACGGCGGTCGGCGCGCTCGTCAACCTCGCGCTGATGCTCGCGCTCATGTTCTGGCCGAGCGGCGACAGCGAAGGCTCCTACAGCGCACCCCTCCCGCCGCGCACGCGCGCGAACAAGCCTTCGCTATCGAACGAGCGGCTCGCGCGGGTGTCGCAGGGATCGTCGCGGCCGACTTGGGGCTAGACGAACGGCAGCTTGATGTTGCTGCGCTTCTCCAGCCATTCAGGCACAGGAAGGCTCTTGGCGCGCATGAAGTCGGCGTTGAACAGCTTCGACTGGTAACGGCTGCCAGAATCGCAGAGCACGGTGACGATCGTCTTGCCGGGCCCGAGCTGTTTCGCGAGACGCATCGCGCCGGCAACGTTGATGCCGGTCGAGCCGCCGAGGCACAAGCCTTCGTGCTGGAGCAGTTCGTAGATCACCGTAACTGCTTCCGCATCGGGAATGAGATAAGCGTCATCGACCTTTGCGCTCTCGACGATTGCGGTCGCGCGGTTGAGGCCGATGCCCTCGGTGATCGAGCCGCCCGGCGTCGCCTTGGCATCGCCCGTTCTGAAATACTCATACATGCCGGCGCCATGGGGATCGGCGCAGGCGATCCTGACGTCCTTGCTCTTCTCTTTCAGGAAGCGGCTGCTGCCGGAGAGCGTGCCGCCGCTGCCGACCGAGCAGACGAAACCGTCGATCTTGCCGCCGGTCTGCTCCCATATCTCGGGACCTGTGGACTCGTAATGCGCCTTCGCATTGTCGAGGTTGTTCCACTGGTCGGCGAACAGCACGCCGTTCGGCTCGGTCTTGCGCAGCTCGTCAGCAAGACGGCGGCCGACATGCTGGTAGTTGTTCGGATTGGAATAGGGCAGTGCCGGTGATTCCAGCAACTCGGCGCCGCACAGCTTCAGGAAATCCTTCTTCTCCTGGCTCTGCGTCTCCGGGATCACGATCAGCGTGCGGTAACCGCGCGCGCTGGCCACGACCGCAAGGCCGATGCCGGTATTGCCGGCGGTCGATTCCACGACGAGACCGCCGGGCTTGAGCTCGCCGCGCTTCTCGGCCTCCAGGATCATCCATTTGCCGGCGCGATCCTTCACCGACTGGCCGGGATTCATGAACTCGGCCTTGCCCAGGATGGTGCAGCCGGTCAGTTCGGAAGCGCGCTTAAGCTTGATCAGCGGGGTGTTGCCGATGGCTTCGACAACGTCGTTGTTGATGGTCATGTCTGGGCAAATCACTGGCAAAGGGGTTGATCAGGTTGGCCAGAACCTAGTGCTTGGGAGGCCAAAGGGGAAGGCTTTTGCGCTGCGGCGAAACCGGCGGAAGTGCCCGTCGAAGCAGTGAAATTCTTGCGAGGGACGATGGCCGATGATGCTGGGCTACGCGGCGCCGACAACAGAGGAAGATCGGGTCGGACTCTGCCAAAACATGGAAGATTAAGGCCGTCGTCAGCGCACTCGCGACAATTCATCGCCTTTGGGCGGGACGCGTCGATAACGACGCGCGTGGATAGCCTGCAGAAGCCGGCAGACATATCGGCGCGACGAATGCCTGTTTATTTTCGACGGTAAACAACCTCGTGGACCGGCTCGGACGGCTTCGCGACCAGCTCTGAAGCCGGATTGCGAGCGCTACGGACGAATTAAAGCCACTGAAGTTGGTGTGGCGGCAATATCACATGAAATGTTGGTAAGCTTGAATGCGCTCCGGAACGGCTTCGAGATTCAAGAAAGTACTGCAGGACAGAGACTTTTTGCAATTTGTTCGCCGCGGGATCGTCGCACTTTGGCGACCATCTCGCAACTGCGGGACTGTCCCGCTGTTCCGCACCCGGCTAGTATGGGTGTCCGGTTCCGTAGAAAGCCTCACCTTGTGAACGAGTTGTCCAAAGCCCCCCGACTGTGCCGCCGCGAATCGGTTACTCCAGCTGCGCGGTGGCGGCTCGATCTGCCCGGCGGGGGGTATGTGTGACACAGGATGTTCCTGCGATCGCTGTGCGGCGGTCTCCAGGCGCCACGTCCCGGACGCGACGTGCGGCGCGCTGGCTTGCGGTCGTTTGCCTTGCCGCCGGCTCGGGCGCTTGCGTGTTGACGCAGGATCTACCTGATCCCGCGCTCGACGTTCCCACGCAGTACAAATACGCGGGCAAGGCGGATGCCCCGCCGTCGCTGGATTGGTGGCGCAGCTTCCGCTCGTCGGAGCTGACACAGCTGATGGAGGAGGCGCAGACCGTCAACCTCGACATTGCCGCCGCCGTGTCGCGCATCGTCGAGGCTGACGCGCAGGCGCGGCAGGCGGGTGCGGCGCTGCTGCCGAGCCTTTCCGGCACCGGGCAGGAGGCCTATTCGCGCACCTCCGGCTCCTCCGCCTCGGGGCTCACCAATGGCGGCCGTGAGGTCGTCAACTACCAGGCTTCGCTGAGCGCAAGCTACCAGCTCGATTTCTGGGGCCAGAACCGGGACGCCCTGCAAACGGCGGAAGAGACGGCAAATGCCAACCGCTTCGATCGCGACGTCGTTGCGCTGACCACGCTCGCAGGCGTCGCTAACGCTTACTTCCAGGTGCTGGCCTCGCAGGATCGCATCCGGACGTCACAGCGCAACATCGCGAGCGCGCAGCGCATCCTCGATGCCGTCAGGGAACGGCGCAAGGCCGGCACCGGTACCGATCTCGACGTCGCCCAGCAGGAGAGCGTGCTCGCAAACCAGAAGGCACTGGTGCCGCCGCTGCGCCAGACGCTCGACCAGAACGTCAATGCGCTTGCGGTCCTGGTGTCGCGGCCGCCGGAGAGCGTGCGCGTGCTCGGCGGCTCGCTGAACCGGATCGCTATACCCCGCGTGACACCCGGTCTGCCGTCCGAGCTCTTGACCCAGCGCCCCGACATTCGTCGGCAGGAGGCGCAGCTCGCCTCGGCGACGGCGAATATCGGCAATGCCCGCGCGCAGTTCTTTCCGACCATCCAGCTGACCGGCAATGGCGGCTATCAGAGCTCCGCCCTGGTCTCGCTGTTTCAGCCGCATGCGGCCTTCTTCCAGCTGGTTGGCAGCGCGACGCAGCCGATCTTCGACGGCGGCAAGATCCTCGGCAATTTCGAGTTTGCCAAGGCGCGGCAGGACGAACTGCTGCAGACCTACCGCAAGACCATCATTCAATCCTTTGCCGACGTTGATAACGCGCTGTTCTCGATCAAGCAAACCACGATCAGGCTGCAATTGCAGCGTGACGTCCTCAACGCCTCCCGCCGCGCATTCGATCTCTCCGAACAGCAATTGCGCGCCGGCACCGCCGACATCGTCACCGTGCTCAACACGCAACTGACCCTGTTCCAGGCGGAAGACGCGCTGTCGCAGGCGCAACTTGCCCGCCTTCTTGCTATCGTCAGCCTGTATCAGGCGCTCGGCGGCGGCTGGGAGCCGAGGATGGAGAAACCGGTCAATGCTCTTTAAGCCGGATACGAAGCAAGGCGCGAAGGAGGGAACGGCGAAGAAGCCGCGCGGGCGCGGCTTCATCATGCCCCTGATCACGCTGGCGATCCTCGGCGGGCTTGGCTACTACGGCTGGAGCACCTGGCACCAGCAGCCGCAGCAGGCGAACGGCCGCAACCAACGGCCCGATCTGCCGGTACCAGTGCTGGCGGCGACGCCGCGTATCCAGGACGTTCCCGTTTATCTTGACGGCGTCGGCGCGATCCGCGCGCTCAACACCGTGACCGTCCGCTCGCAGGTCGACGGCAAGCTGATCGCAGTGAATTTCACCGAGGGCCAGGACGTCAAGAAAGGCGACGTGGTCGGCGAGATCGACCCGGCGCTCTACCAGGCGACGTACGATCAGGCCGTCGCGAAGAAGGCCCAGGACCAGGCCCAGCTCGCCAACCAGCGTATCGACCTCACGCGCTACGAGCAGTTAGCTGCCTCCAATGCCGGATCCAAGCAGCAGGCCGACACCCAGCGCGCGCTGGTCGCGCAGACGGAGGCGCTGGTGAAGGCCGATCAGGCCGCGATCGACAATGCGGCGGCGACGCTGAGCTACACCAAGATCGTGGCGCCGATCTCGGGCCGCGCCGGCCTGCGCCAGGTCGACCAAGGCAACATCATCCACGCCTCCGACACCACCGGCCTCGTGGTGATCACGCAATTGCAGCCGATCGCGGTGTGGTTCAGCCTGCCGCAGCAGCAGATCATGCGGGTCAACGCCGCGGCGGCGAAGGGCGCGCTCGCGGTCGACGTGTTCGGCAATGACGGCCTCACCGTGATCGACACCGGCAAGCTCACCGGCATCGACAACCAGGTCGACCAGACCACGGGAACGCTCAGGCTCAAGGCCGAATTCCCCAACGCCAATTACCAGCTCTGGCCCGGCCAGTTCGTCAATGTCCGCCTCAAGGTCGAGACCTTGACGCAGGCGCTGGTGGTGCCGACCTCGGCCGTGCAGCGCGGACCGATCGGCACCTTCAGCTATGTCATCGGCGAGGACAACGTGGTTGCGGCCAAGCCGGTGACGGTGACGCAGCAGAACGAGCATGACGCCGTGATCGCCAGCGGCCTGTCGGCGACCGACAAGGTCGTCACCACCGGCTTTGCCAATCTGTCCGATGGCTCCAAGGTGGTCATCGGGCGCGACGACCAGACCCCGTCGGCCGATCTGGCGCCGCGCAAGCGCTCGCGCGGGCCGGATGGTCAGAAGAAGGACGGCGCAAAAGACGGCCAGAAGGACGGACAAGACAAGGACGGCGAGTTCCGCGCCAAGCGCAAGAGCAGCGAAGGCGACCAGAAGGGCCAGACCGGACCGGCACCAGGGCCTCCGTCAAGTCCTGGTGCATCGGGAAGTGGAGCCAAGCAGCCATGATCCCGACAACAGCCGCCTGAGCGCAGGCGCATCCCATGGGCGTCTCCGAACCCTTCATCCGACGGCCGATCGCGACCTCGTTGCTCGGCATCGCGCTTCTGATTGGCGGGCTGCTCGGCTATTTCGCGCTGCCGGTGTCCGCGCTGCCGCAGGTCGATTTCCCGACCGTGCAGGTGACGACGCAATTGCCCGGCGCGAGCCCCGACGTGATCGCCTCGCTGATCACCGCGCCGCTGGAGCGGCAACTCGGCCAGATCCCGTCGCTGTCGGCGATGAACTCGACGAGCTCGTTCGGCGTCAGCCAGATCTCGCTCCAGTTTGATCTCAACCGCGACATCGACGGCGCGACCCAGGACGTCCAGGCCGCGATCAACGCTGCGGCCGGCGTGCTGCCCAAGACGCTGCCTTATCCGCCGACCTACGCCAAGGTGAACCCGGCCGATGCGCCGGTGATGACGTTGGCGCTGCGCTCCGACACGATCTCGTTGCGGGCGATGAGCGACATCGCCGACACGCTTCTGGCGCAGCGGCTGAGCCAGATTTCCGGCGTCGGGCGCGTCTCTGTGCTCGGCGGACTGAAGCCAGCCGTCCGCATCCAGGCGGATCTCGCGCGGCTGGCCGCCTATGGCATCGCCATGGAAGACCTGCGCACCGCGATCGCCAATGCCAACGTCTCCGGGCCGAAAGGCTCGCTCGACGGCGCGCAGCAATCCTACATCATCGCCGCCAACGACCAGATCGCCGCCGCCGACGCCTACAAGCCCGTCATCATCGCCTACCGCAACGGCTCCCCCGTCACCATCGCCGACGTGGCGCAGATCGTCGATGGGCTCGAGAACGACCGCACCGGCGGCTGGTACCAGGGCTCGCCCGCCGTCATCATCGACATCCAGCGTCAGCCGGGCGCCAATGTGATCGACGTCGTCAGCCAGATCCGCGCGGAAATCCCAAAGGTTCAACGCGCTATTCCGGCCGGCGTGAACCTCACCATCGTCTCCGACCGCACCGTCACCATCCGTGCCTCGGTCCGCGACGTGCAGTTCACGCTGATCCTGAGCGTCGTGCTGGTGACGCTGGTGGTGCTGCTGTTCCTGCGTTCGCTGCGGGCCACGCTGATCGCCGGCGTGGCGCTGCCGCTGTCGCTGATCACCAGCTTCGGCATCATGTATTTCGCCGGCTTCAGCCTCGACAATCTGTCGCTGATGGCGCTCACCATCGGCACCGGCTTCGTCGTCGACGACGCCATCGTCATGATCGAGAACATCGTCCGCCACATGGAAAACGGCGATAGCGCGATGGAGGCTTCGCTAAAGGGCGCCAGCGAGATCGGCTTCACCGTGATCTCGCTGACGGTGTCGCTGATCGCGGTGTTCATCCCGCTGCTGTTCATGTCGGGCCTTGTCGGCCGCATGTTCCGCGAATTCGCGCTGACGCTGACGATCGCGGTCGTGACTTCGGCCGTCGTCTCGCTGACGCTGACGCCGATGATGTGCTCGCGCCTGCTGAAGCATGCCCATGAAGAGCTGGCAGTGCCGGGTCTTGCCGCGGTCAGCCGTTTCATCGACCGCACCGTCGAGTTCTATCACCGCACGCTGCTCTGGGTGCTGGAGCGCCAGCGCGCGACGTTGGTCGTGACCTTCGCCACGCTGATTGCGACCCTGGCGCTCTATGTCGTCGCGCCAAAGGGCTTCCTGCCGCTGCAGGACACTGCCTCGATCACGGCGGTGACGGAAGCCGGTCCGGACGTGTCGTTCGCAGAGATGCAGAAGCGGCAAGCCGCGGCGGCCGACGCCATCAAGGCCGACCCCGATGTAACAGGCGTGGTCTCGGTGATCGGTGCTGGTTCGGTCAATCCGACCACCAATGTCGGCCGTCTTGTCATGACGCTGAAACCTCGCGGCGAGCGGCGCGATGATGTCAGCGTGGTCATCACCCGGCTGAAGGAGCGAGTGGCCGCCATCCCCGGCATGACCGTCTATTTCCAGCCGGTGCAGGACGTGCAGATCTCGACCCAGTCGAGCCGCTCGCAATACCAGTACACGCTGACCGGCACCGACGCTGCCCTGGTGTCGGAATGGGCGCGCAAGCTGGTTGCCGAGATGCGGCGCGATCCGCTGTTCCGCGACGTCTCCTCGGAGGCGCAGGAAGGCGGTCTGCGGGCGCAGCTCACGGTCGATCGCACCCGCGCCGGCCAGCTCGGCGTCAGCCTCCAGGGCATCACCGACACGCTCAACGACGCCTTCGCGCAGCGGCAGATCTCGACCATCTACGGCCAGGCCAACCAGTACCGCGTGGTGCTGGAAGCGCTGCCGATGTACCAGCGCGATCCCTCGATCCTGTCGAAGCTCTATCTGCCGGGCGCGGCGAGCGCGACTGCCGGCGCGCCCAACGCACAGGTGCCGCTCTCCGCCGTGGCGACGCTGACCCGCACCACCGCGCCGCTCGCGATTTCGCACCAGGCGCAATTCCCGTCGATCTCGCTCAGCTTCAATCTCGCCCCGGGCGCGGCGCTCGGCGACGCTGTCGAGGCCGTTAAGACCATCGAGACCCGGATCGAGATGCCCAACAGCATCGTCGGCGTCTATGCCGGCGACGCCGCCGAATTCGCCAAGGCGTTGGCGGGCCAGCCCTGGCTGCTGCTCGCCGCCGTCATCACGATCTACATCGTGCTCGGCGTGCTCTATGAGAGCTACATCCACCCGATCACGATCCTCTCGACGCTGCCCTCGGCCGGCGTCGGCGCGATCCTGGCGCTGATGCTGTGCGGGCAGGATCTCTCGGTGATCGGGTTGATCGGCATCATCCTGTTGATGGGCATCGTCAAGAAGAACGCGATCATGATGATCGATTTCGCGCTCGAGGCCGAGCGCGGGCAGGGGATGCCGGCGCATGAGGCGATCGTGCAGGCCTGCCTCTTGCGCTTCCGCCCGATCATGATGACGACGCTGGCCGCGCTGTTCGGAGCGCTGCCGCTGGCGATCGAGAGCGGCACCGGCGCCGAGCTGCGCTTTCCGCTCGGCATCTCCATCATCGGCGGCCTGCTGCTCAGCCAATTGCTCACGCTCTACACCACGCCGGTGATCTATCTCGCACTCGACCGCATCAACCGCCGCCTCGAGCACGCGCTGCCGCCGGCGGAGTCCGGCGGGCCGCCCGTCGCGGGCGCGACCGAGGGGATGCAGTGATGGCATCGATCTCGGAGCCCTTCATCCGCCGCCCGGTCGCGACCACGCTGCTGTCGATCGGGTTGTTCCTGCTGGGTATCGTGGCCTACGAGTTCCTCCCGGTCGCCTCGGTTCCGAACGTCGATTTCCCCGCCATCTTCGTTTCCGCCAGCCGTCCCGGCGCCGACCCGTCCGTGATGGCCGCGACGGTCGCCTCGCCATTGGAGCGGCGGCTCGGCGAGATCGCGGGCATCAACCAGATCACCTCCACCTCGTCGCTCGGCACGACCAACATCCAGCTCCAGTTCGACATCGGCCGCAACATCGACAAGGCCGCACGTGACGTGCAGGCGGCGATCAACGCGTCGCTGGTCGACCTGCCCAGCGATTTGCCGACGCTGCCGCGCTTCCGCAAGGCCAACACTGCCGGCGCTCCCGTGTTCGTGCTGGCGCTGACCTCGAAGACGCTGTCCGCAAGCGCAATCTACGACGTCGCCGATACGGTTTTGGCGCAGCGCATCTCGCAGGTGCCGGGCGTCGGCGACGTCACGGTGTCCGGCGCCGATCAGCCGGCGGTGCGGGTGCAGCTCAATCCCGTTGCGCTGTCGAACGCCGGCATCGCCACCGACGACGTGCGGACTGCGATCATCAACGCCAACCCGCTCGGTCCGGTCGGCATCTTCAACGGCGAGCGCCAGAGTGAAACGCTGTCGCTCAACAGGCAGATGCGGACCGCGAAAGAGTTCCGCGACATCGTCATCAAGAGCTCGAACGGCAATTTCGTCCGGCTGGCCGACGTCGCCGACATCGAGGACTCCGTCCGCAACGCCCGTTCCATCGCCTGGTTCAACAAGCAGCCGGCGGTGCTGATCCAGATCACCAAGCAGGGCGATGCCAATGTCATCGACACCGTCGACCGGGTGAAGGCGTTGATCCCCGCGCTGAAGCAGTGGATTCCGGCCGGCGTCGATATCTCCACCTTGGTCGACCGCACCAGCACGCTTCGCGCCAGCGTGCTCGACATGCAGTGGACCTTGTTCGCGACGGCCATTCTCGTAATGGTCGTCGTGTTCGTATTCCTGCGGCGGCTCACGCCGACGATCGCGGCCGGAATCTCCGTGCCCCTGGCGCTGGCCGGGACCTGCGCCGGCATGTGGGTCGCCGGCTTCTCGATCGACAATCTGTCGCTGATGGCGCTGGCGATCTCCGTCGGCTTCGTGGTCGATGACGCCATCGTCATGATCGAGAACATGTACCGCAACCTCGAGCACGGCATGCGGCCGCTCCAGGCGGCATTGGACGGCGCCCGGCAGATCGGCTTCACCGTGGTGTCGATCAGCCTGTCGCTGATCGCGGCGTTCACGCCGCTGATCTTCATGGACGGCATCGTCGGCCGGCTGCTGCGCGAGTTCTCGCTGACGCTGACCTTCGCCATCCTGGTCTCGACGCTGGTGTCGCTCACGGTGACGCCGATGATCTGCGCGCACTACATCCGGCAGACTACGTCCGGCACGGCGACCCTGTTCGACCGGATCATCGAGGGCTCGTTGTCGCGCATCGTCGCTTTCTACACCCGCACCTTGCGCACCGTGCTGGAATATCCGCTGCTGACGCTGCTGGTGTTCTTCGCCACTATCGCGTTGACGGTGACGCTCTACATCAAGATCCCCAAGGGCTATTTCCCAACCGACGATTCCGGCTTCGTTATCGGGGCGACGCGCGCCTCGGCCGACATCTCGTTTCAGTCGATGCTGAGCCTGCAGCAGCGGCTCGCCGACATCGTGATGCAGGATCCGGCCGTGGCCGGCATCGGCTCCACCGTCGGCAGCGGCGGCGGGCCGGGCGGCGCGACCTCCAATCGCGGCACCATGTTCATCAGCCTGAAGCCGCCGGAGGAGCGCGACCACGTCTCGACCCAGGTGGTGATCGACCGTCTCAGGCGAGCGTTATACCCGGTGCCCGGCATCCGCCTGTTCATGTTCGCCGCCCAGGACGTGCGCGCCGGCGGACGGCAGAGCGATTCCGACTACCAGTATACGCTGACCAGCACCGATCTCGGTTTGCTCCAAAAGTGGGCGCCGATCGTGGCCAAGCGCATGGAGAGCGTCGAGGGCATCACCGACATCTCCAGCGACCGCGATCCCGGCGGGCTTCAACTGACCTTGTCGATCGATCGCCAGAAGGCCTCGGCGCTCGGCGTCCGCGTCCAGGATATCGACAACGCGCTCAACAATGCGTTCTCGCAGCGGCAGATCGGGATCATCTACACCCAGCGCAACCAGTACATGACCGTGCTGGAGATCGACCCGAAATTCCAGGTCGACCCGTCCAACCTCGAACGCATCTATGTCGCCGGCGCGGGCGACGCGCAGGTGCCGCTGTCGGCCGTGGTGCATGCGACGCGCGGGCTGGCCGCGCTCGCGGTCTATCATTCGCAATCGTTCCCATCGACCACCGTGTCGTTCAATCTGTTGCCGGACGTGCAGATCCAGGCCGCAACGCAGAACATCCAGCGCGCGGTCGAGGAGTTGCACATGCCGGAGGGCATTCGCGGCAGTTTTGACGGCAATGCCGGCGATTTCGCCAAGACCAGCGGCCGCCAGCCGCTCCTGATCCTCGGCGCGCTGGTGGCGATGTATATCGTGCTCGGCGTGCTCTATGAGAGCCTCGCCCATCCGCTGACGATCATCTCGACGCTGCCCTCGGCGGGTCTGGGCGCGCTGCTGGCCTTGCAGCTCACCAACACGCCACTGACGGTGATCGCCTTCGTCGGCATCATCCTGTTGATCGGCATCGTCAAGAAGAACGGCATCATGATGGTGGATTTCGCGCTCGATGCCGAGCGCCAGCGCGGCCTGTCTTCGGCGGAGGCGATCTTCGAGGCCTGCCAGGCGCGCTTCCGGCCGATCCTGATGACGACGATGGCGGCGCTGTTCGCCGGCATTCCACTGGTGGTCGCGACCGGGCCCGGCACGGAGCTCCGCCGACCTCTTGGCATCACCATCATCGGCGGGCTGTTCGTGTCGCAGATCCTGACGCTCTACACCACGCCCGTGATCTACCTGCTGATCGACCGCCTGCGCCGACGGCGCGAGCCGCGCCCGCTGGCCGCGCCGGCGGAATAGGCGGGTTGTTGAACCGCCCTGCAAAGCGTATAGCGGCGACCATGTCGAACCCCACCGCCGCCGCGCCGGCCGATCCGATCCCCGAATGTCCGCACTGCCAGAAGCCGATGCCGCTGTGCATCTGCGACAGCGTCACGCCGCTCAAAAACCGCCTTGGACTCCTGATCCTTCAGCATCCGCAGGAGCAGGAGAGGGCGCTCGGCACCGCCCGGCTGCTTGCGAAGCATTTCGCCGGTGCCACGCTGCGGGTCGGCTTGTCCTGGCCGAGCCTGTCCAAGGCGCTGGGGCAGCCGATCGAGAACGCCTCGCACTGGGCCGTGCTCTATCTCGGCTCGGCGCACGCCGCCGACCTCGAGGCCGAGGGCGAAATCCTGGCCCTCAACCGCAAGGGCGAGGTCGCGGACAACCAGCGCGCGCGCCTCGGCAAGCTCGAAGGTGTGGTGCTGCTCGACGGCACCTGGAGCCAAGCCAAGGCCCTGTGGTGGCGCAACCCCTGGATGCTGAAATGCCAGCGCGTCATCCTCAACCCGGCCGCACCATCGCGCTACGGGCGCCTGCGCAAGGAGCCTCGGAAGGACGGACTGTCGACCATCGAGGCCGCAGCGACGATCCTCTCCACTCTGGAGAAGCGCCCGGACATCGCCGAGACGCTGAATGCCTGTTTCGAACGGATGTTAACCCGCTACCGCGAGGTTCAGACCGAGATGCCCGAATTGGCGCCAAAGCCGCCGGTCAAGGACCGCCGGCGCGGTGTGCGGCGGGGCAAGCGAGCCTGAGTCCGGTCCGGATCATCCGTACGGCCGATTGTCCCGCGAGAGGCGGGCGAATAGAGACCATCGGCCAACAGGCCGCGATCTGCTATCCTGTGGCACCATCGGAACGCCGGAAGCGGAAAGGGCCGTCGCATTCAGCTTGCAGCCAAGGAGATCCTTGCCCAGGCGGCGCGGTTCGATCGTTGGGGCACGCTTGCCCTGATGGACATTTCGCTGCGCTACCGGCGCACTGTGATCGGCCCGCTCTGGATTACGCTGACGCTCGCTGCGACCATTGCCAGCGTCGGCACGGTCTATGCGGCACTGTTCAGGCAGGACATCGCGAGCTTTCTGCCGACCTTCGCTGTCGGCCTGATTGTCTGGACGCTGATCGCGACGACGCTGCAGGAAGGTTCCAACATCTTCGTGGCTTCAGGCCATTTGATCAAGGCCGTGCCGGCGCCGCTGATCGTGCATGTGCTCCAGATGATGGCGCGCAACGTCCTCATCTTTGCGCATCATCTGGTGATCGTCGTCCTGCTCTATCTCGTGATGCCGTGGCCGCTGCATGCGAGCATGCTGCTCGCGGTGCCGGGCATTGCGATCCTGCTCGTCGTGCTGCTCGGCGGCTCGGTTGCGCTCGGCATGCTCTGCGCGCGGTTTCGTGACATCGGCTCGGCGATCGTCAGCGGCCTGCAATTCGTATTCTTCCTGACGCCGATCATCTGGACCGAGGACACCGTGCGCGGCACCGCGTTTTATTGGCTGATCCGCGCCAATCCGTTTGCAACGCTGCTCGATCTGGTCCGCAGGCCGCTGCTGTCGCAGCCGACCGATGCGGAGCAGTGGCTGCTCGGGATCATCTATGCGGCCGTCGTGACCGTCATCGGCCTCGGCTGCTACGCGAAATACCGCCATCGCGTGGCGTATTGGCTGTGAGGCGCGAGATATGACCCCCGCAGCTCATATCGCGCTTCGCAACGTCTCGGTGAGGTTTCCGGTGCTGTCGTTCCGCGACCGCTCGCTGCGCAGCCGGTTCGTCAGCGCCGTGACGCTGCGGCGGAACACAGCGGTCCCGCACATCGTCTCGGCGTTGAACGACGTCAGCCTCGATATCCGTGCCGGCGACCGCGTCGCCATCATCGGCGCCAATGGCGCCGGCAAGACCACGCTGCTTCGGGTGCTCGCCGGCATCTACCATCCGACGTCCGGCAGCGTGGACGTGCTGGGCCGCTGCCAGCCGCTGTTCGATCTCTCGGCCGGGTTCGACGAGGAAGCGACCGGCTACGAGAACATCATGCGGCGCGGGCTCGTGATCGGCGCACGGCGCTCCGAGATCGATGCCCGGCGCGCGGAGATCGCCGAATTCACCGAGCTCGGCGACCGGCTCGACCTGCCGCTGCGCACCTATTCCAGCGGCATGATGCTGCGCCTGATCTTTGCGGTCGCAACCGCCGTCGAGGGCGAGATCGTGTTGCTCGACGAATGGATCGGCGTCGGCGACCAGCAGTTCCGCAAGAAGGCGCGGCAGAGGCTCGACGAGATCGTCGTGCGCGCCGGCATTCTGGTGCTCGCCTCGCACGACGTCGCGCTGATCAAGAGCACCTGCAACCGCGCGATCCTGCTGGAGGAGGGGCGGATCGTGGCGGCCGGCGCAACCGATGAGATTCTCGGCCAATATCTCGGCGGCGCGAAGGCGTAGCTGCCCGGTCGGGGTTGCCTAAACCCGTGATCCCCTATATTGCTCCGCCCTCGTTGGGGCCACGTGGCGGAGTGGTTACGCGCCGGTCTGCAAAACCGTTTACTCGGGTTCGAGTCCCGACGTGGCCTCCATCACAACCTCCTGATATCTCAGCAATATTCGATCGGGTCGCGCCTGCTATGGGCCCGCGCGAGCGATGCATGCTTGCCGCGCACACCGGGTTTGCCCGGGGCCCGGCGGAAACCCGTCATTCAGCCTGCTGGCATAGTCTTCGCATCTGCGAAGTGATGCATCCCAACGATCGAGCGCTGGAGAGCACGTGAGCGAAATCGTCCGATTTGTCCCGAAATCCGAGCTGGAGCGGGCTCGCCTCATTCGCGAGGCCCGCGCGATCTATGACAGCATCTTTCCGCCGGCCGCACCCGACCAGGCGCCGCAGGACGGCGGAGAGCGCGTCAAGACCTGATCGCGGGCATGCCGAATCTCGCGGCGTAGGGCCCATAGCAAAACGCCCGCAGAGCGCGGGCGCATCGGCTCACGGTGAAATTGGTCTTAGCAGGCCGCGTACCAGCCGTCGGGAAACGGCAGCAGGGGCCATGCGCCCTCGTTGTCATTGGCGGCTTTGGGCTTCGCGTAATAGGTCCACGAGCGCGGCACGAAATCCTCCCCCGGCACGACCGCCAGATCGTCATGGACTATGGCGTCCTGGACGGCATCCAGCAGCAAGTTGAATTCGGCTTCGCTCATCACACCCTCCGGACCGGATGGCGCAATGTCGCAAAGCCGGCTTGTTTCCCGATTGAGCCGATCGTTCGCATTTTAACGATCGGCCAATCGGGTCCCGATTGGTTAGCGATTGATGAAATCCCGTTGGGAAACTTAGGTTCCTGCCGGATGCCCGCAGTGTGAAGGAGGTCACATCTTCGGCTGTTTATTTCTCCTACCCGTTCGCACACCGGCCAACACAGGCCGGCGGGCAGGGCAGAACGGGAGACTGGTCATGAAGGCGAGGTTCTTGCGGTTTGCGGGTGTGAAAAGCCGGGCGCGTCGCGCCTCGACGGTCGGGCTGTTCCTGACGCTGTTTGCGTCCGCCGCCCATGCGCAGCAGGGAACGCCCGAGCAGCGCCGGGCCTGTACCCCCGACGTCTACCGGCTCTGCGCCGGCGAAATCCCCAACGTTCGCGCCATCACAGCCTGCCTGCGCCGCAATAGGCCAAGCTTGAGTGAGGCTTGCCGCACCGTGTTCGATCAGGCCGGCGGCTAACATACCGGCCCTGTGGGTTTGTCCGCAGCAAGTGGCTCGCGCGGGCTCGCGAATCCGGCATAGTCGGCCTGTGGATATACCTGTGGGTATGCTGCGGACAGGCTGTGGAACAGCGGTGATGTGCTTCGGACGTCGCCCGCAGATGCGTCCTTCTATTGTCATATCTCTGTCAAATGACCTTACCGAATGATTCGCTGATCGCGCAGATCGGGGCGTCACGCACGGTCATGTGGTTTCCCCGAATTCGGAATTGCGCGCTGCGGCGTCCGCATTCACGAACAGTTTTTGTGCAGCCGCCTGCCCAAATGGCGGGCTCCCTCCATCCAATTTTTTGTACGCCCGCGGACAAGCTTTCCAGTCCGCTCTCCTCCTAGGCTCGCTTCCGAGATCTGGAACATGGCCATTGCCATGACAATTCGAAGGAGCTGGAGATGGAGAGACCGGTATTGCCCCAGGCGCGGGGGAACGCGCGTGCATCGCTGTCTTGGCGCAAGGCCGCGGTCGGCGCCGCGGTCACTTTCGGCGCGCTGGCAGCCGCGCCCCTGAGCGCGCAGGCTGCGGCGCCTGCGGCCTGCGCCGCGCTCCAGGACAAATATCCGGACTGGAAGGGCAAGACCCTCGTCAACGCCATCAACCCGCACACGCCGGGCTATGAGACCATCGACCCGAAGGATCCGAGCAAATATATCGGCTTCGACATCGATCTCGGCGAAGCCATCGGTGAATGCCTCGGCTTCAAGCTGACCTACAAGCCGGTGACGTTCGCGGCGCTCCTGACCACGCTGGCCGCGGGACAAGCCGACATCGTCATTTCCGATATCTACGCCACCAAGGAGCGCGCCAAGGCCGCCGACTTCATCACCTATTCGAAAGTGTTCGACGGCGTGCTGGTGGCCAAGGGCAATCCGAAGGGCATCAACGGCATCAACATGTCGATGTGCGGCGCCGCTGCCGCAGAAAACACCGGTTATGTCGAGGTGCCCCTGATCCAGGCACTGATGCCCGAGTGCAAGAAGGCCGGCAAGTCCGAGCCGACCGTCCAGCTCTACGACAACAACGCCAACTGCATCCAGGCGATCCTCGCCGGTCGTGCCGACACCTATGTCAACGACGTCAACACCGTCGACAGCGCGGTCAAGGCCTATCCGGACAAGCTGGAGAAGGCGACCGCGGTGACGATCCCGTATTCCGTCGGCATCGCCGTTCCGAAGGATAAGCCGAAATTCCGCGACGCCGTGCTCGCAGCCCTGATCGAGGTCCAGAAGGCCGGAACGCATATGGAGCTTCTGAAGAAGCATGGGCTCGACGTGAACAACTTCAAGGAGCCTGACATTCTGACGGCCGACTGATGTCGCTGTTCCTCCATTACCTGAGCATGCCGTATCTGCTCGAGGGCATTGAGCTCACCCTCGAGGTGACTGCCCTCGGGCTCGGCGGAGGATTGATCCTCGGATTGATCCTCGCCGGCATGCAGCTCTCCCGCTTCTGGCTGCTGGCGGCGATCGCCAGGGCCTACACTGTGATCTTCCGCGGCACGCCGCTGATCCTGCAAATGGTGTTCGCCTACGACGCGTTGCCGCATATCGGCATCAAACTGCCGGCGGTGCTGGCCGCCGGCCTTGCGCTGGCCTGCAACGAGGCGCCGTTCATCGCCGAGATGCTGCGTGCCGGCGTGCTCGGCGTCGATCGCGGGCAGGTGACGGCGGGCCAGGCGCTCGGCATGACGCCGCGGATCCTGATGTGGCGGGTGATCGCGCCCCAGGCGATCCGCACCATGATCCCGGCCTTCGGCAACGAGGCCGTGAGTGCGCTGAAGAATTCGTCGCTCGCCTCCGTGGTCGCGGTCCAGGAGCTGACCTTGCGCTCGACCCAGCTTGCGTCCTCGACCTTCGACTTCTTCTCGATCTTCTTCGCCTCGGGCTTGCTGTATCTCGTGCTGACCTTTGCCATCAGCATCATCCAGCTTTTTGTCGAATGGCTGCTCGATCTCGACCGCGCCAAAGGTCGCCAGCGCAAGCTCGCCGATTATCTGCCCTGGCGCCGCGTCGATCTCGCCACCAAGCTCGAACTTGCCGCAGCGACCGTCGACGTCCCGGTGTCCGCACAGGCAGAGCTCACCGACACGCCGCCGCGGGCGCTGACCCGCGAGGAGCGCACCCGGCGTGCGGCAACGATCTCTCGAAACAACATCGCGGTCGAGACCAGGGACCTCACCAAGAGCTACGGCACGCAAAAGGTGCTTGGAGGCCTCGATTTTACGGTGCGTGTCGGCGAGGTCGTCGCACTGCTCGGGCCCAGCGGCTCCGGCAAGAGCACGCTGCTCCGCTGCATCAATCATCTCGAAAGCTGGGACGGGGGCACCGTGCGCGTCGGGGGACGCCGTCTCGGTTTCGACGACAACGGCAAGCTGCTGCCGCCCCGCGCGATCGCCAATGAGCGGGCAAGCGTGGGCGTCGGGATGGTGTTCCAGCAATTCAACCTATTCGCCCATCTCTCGGCGAAAGAGAACATTGCCGGTCCCTTGCGCTGGGTGCACGGCATGACCCGCATCGATGCCGATCGCCGCGCCGCCGAGCTGCTCGACCGGATCGGGCTGTCGCACCGCGCCGACGCGCTGCCGCGGCATCTCTCCGGCGGTCAGCAGCAGCGCGTTGCGATCGCCCGAGCGCTCGCACCGAACCCCAGCGTGCTGCTCCTGGACGAGCCGACCTCGGCGCTCGATCCCGAGCTCGTCAGCGAGGTCCTGGAGGTGATCCGGCGGCTCGCCATCGATGATGGCCTCACTATGATCATCTCGACGCACCAGATCCGCTTCGCGGACGAGGTCGCCGACCGTGTCGCTTTCCTGAGCGGCGGCACGATCATCGAGGAGGGGCCTGCGCATGAGGTTCTCTCCAGCCCCCGCAATCCGCTGACTGCGCGTTTCCTCAGCGTGATGGAAACCGACAAGACTCCGGAGGCGGTGCGATGAGAGCCGCACCCGCAACGTTCAAGACCGCGTTTCCAGAAGAGGCCACCTCATGAAGCATTTCACGCTGCCGGTTTCACCGAAAACCGTCCACTGGGGCTATTTCTCCAAGAAGGTCGCGCCGGCCCTGACGCTGCGCTCGGGCGATCGCGCCACTATCGAGACGCTGACCCACCACGCCAACGACGATTACGAGCGCATGATCCAGGGCGATCCCGGCGCCGAGAGCGTGTTCCAGTGGACGCGCGAGCACAAGGCAGTCGCGCGGCGCGGCTCGGGTCCTGTCGAAGGCCCATTCATTCGTGGCGCAGGCGAGGGGATCGGCGTGCATCTCCTCACCGGTCCCGTCGCGATCGATGGCGCCGAGCCCGGCGATATCCTCGAAGTGCGCATCCTCGATATCAGGCCGCGGCCGAGCTGCAGCGCCTGTCATGCCGGGCGCTGCTTCGGCTCCAACGTCGCCGCGAATTGGGGGTTTCACTATCACGATCTGATCGAGGAGCCGAAGCCGCGCGAGGTCGTCACCATCTTCGAGCTCGACACCTCCGGCGAGCCCTGCGCCAAGGCGGTCTACAACTATGTTTGGACGCCGCAGACCGATCCTGACGGCATCGTGCATCCGACCATCGATTATCCCGGCGTGCGCGTCGATCACGCCACCATCACGAAGCGGGAGAACATTCTCGCGAGCGTCAAGGTGCCGGCACGGCTGCATTTCGGCACCATGGGGCTCGCACCGTCGGAGGCCGATTTCGTCAGCTCGATCCCGCCGAGCTATACCGGCGGCAACATCGACGACTGGCGCATCGGCAAGGGGGCGCGGATGTTCTATCCGGTCGCGGTCCCCGGCGCCTATTTCTCGGTCGGGGATCCCCATGCAGCCCAAGGTGACAGCGAGCTTGGCGGCACCGCGATTGAGACCTCGCTGACCGGCGATTTCGAGTTCGTTCTGCACAAGAAAGCCGATCTCGCCGGCACCAGCCTCGAAGGTCTCGACCATCCGATGCTGGAGACTGATCAGGCCTGGTCATTCTACGGCTTCACCTATCCGAACTACCTTGCCGCGCTCGGCGTCGACGCACAAACCGAAATTGCCAATCACTCGAGTCTCGATCGTGCGATGCGCGACGCGTTCAGAAAACTGCGCCGTTTCCTGATGACCGTGCACGGCCTCAGCGAGGACGAGGCGATTTCGCTGCTATCGGTCGGCGCCGATTTCGGCGTCACCCAGGTGGTCGACGCCAATTGGGGCGTTCACGGCACGATCCGCAAGAACATCTTCCGATGTGACTAATGCTTTGAGAGGTAATCCGTTTCCGGGACGAGGACGTGACCAAAGACCGTCATTTGCGGCCCGTCGCTGCGACGGATGACCAATTGCGTCTGGCACAGAGGTTGCTTCGATCCACTGCAATCTGGGTCGATCCGATGAGCTTCCGTCCCTTCACGAGCGAGTCCTACGCGCAAGACGACCGGCCCGAAGCCTGGCGGGACGTGCTCGCCGCGGTCGGCCTGCAGCCGGCGGCAGGCCATTCCTTCCTGGATGGGCACGCAACGGCGTCACATCGCCACGCCGCAGGCGTTGCGCTGACGCGCATGGCCGCCGGCGCCCAGACCATTGGTCCGCGTTCGCAGGCCAACGAAGACCTGCCGATTGCGCTGATGCCGGTCGAAGACGGCATGGTGCTCAACAGTGCCGGCGGCCATCGCATCGTTCCGGTGGGCCATCTCGTGCTGCTGCCGCGGAGCGGGGACTGGAGTATCGTGTTCCAGCGCGACATGCGCGCCATCGTGCTGTCGGTGACGTCGGACGCGCTGCACGGCCGCCTCTCGGGCAGGCCGCGGCTCGGCGAACCCAGGGTCGTTCCGCCCAGCGGCTTTGCCGACGTCTTCGCGCGCTTGATGGACGCGACCGCGCGCACGCTCGACACCCTGAGCGATGCCGAATGGAATGCGGTCACGCAGTCGCTCGTCGATCTCCTGCTGACACTCGCCCATCAATTGGCGGCTTCGACGTCCGACGCCGGATCGAGCGCGACGCAGTCGGCACTCCTGCACCGGATCTGCCAGAGCATCGAACGCCGCCTCGACGATCCCGAACTGGTGCCCGCGCGCGTCGCGCAGGCCGAAGGAATCTCCGAGCGCTATCTGCAAAAGCTGTTCGAGACGGTCGGCGACAACTTTACTCACTACGTGCGCGAGCGGCGGCTGCAGCGCGCCTGGGCCGATTTGTCCAATCCGTCCGAGGCGCATCGTTCGATCTCGGAGATCGCCTACGCCTATGGCTTCGGCGATTCCGCGCATTTCAGCCGCGCCTTCCGCCATCGCTTCGGACTGCCGCCGCGCGAGTTTCGCCAGCAGGAGGCGGAGCGGGCGACGACGCAGCATGGGATAACCGGTCAGCGCGGCTGGCCGCAGGATGCGCTGGCGCAGCTTCGCGTGCACCAGGCGAGTGCCGAGGCGCGCGGCAATCTCGCCCGTACCGACATCGATGAGCCGAGGACGGCCGAGCGCAAGCATCATCATCTTCCGGTCGAAGCCGACCGTGTTCATTGGGGATATTTCAGTCGCTCGTTACAGCCGCAGCTCGAGATCGCCTCGGGCGATACCATCACCATCGAAACCCTGACGCAGCACGCCTCCGACGATCCTGAGCTGATGATCGCGGGCGATGCCGCCGCCGAAGACGTTTTCGGCTGGACCAAGGCGAGGAAGAACGTGGATCGCCGCGGCGCGGGTCCGATGGATGCCAGCATATTCGGGCGCGGCGCCGGCGAAGGCTTTGGCGTACACATCTGCACCGGGCCCGTGTCGGTGAAGGACGCCCAGCCCGGCGACGTGCTGGAAGTGCGGATCCTCGACATCGTACCGCGCGCAAGTCGTCATCCGAAACATTCAGGACGCGTGTTCGGCTCCTCGGTCGCGGCCTGGTGGGGCTATCATTACGACGAATTTCTTTCAGGGCCGAAGCCGCGCGAGGTCGTGACGATCTACGAAATCTTCGACGACGCCGATGCGCCGCACGCCCGCGCGCTGTATTCCTATCGCTGGGAGCCGCAGACCGACCCGTTTGGCGTGGTGCACTCCACTTACGACTATCCCGGCGTTCCCGTCCTGCCCGGCACGGTAAAGCGCCGCCACGCCGTGCTCGACGGCATCCGCATTCCCTTGCGCCCCCATTTCGGTGTGATCGCGGTCGCGCCGCGCGAGGTGGATTTCATCGACTCCGTGCCGCCGTCCTATTTCGGCGGCAATCTCGACAATTGGCGCCTGGGGAAGGGGGCGACCGTCTATCTTCCGGTGTCCGTCCCCGGCGCATTGCTGTCAGTCGGCGATCCCCATGCCACGCAAGGCGACGGCGAATTGAGCGGCACCGCGATCGAATGCTCAATGACCGGAACGTTCGAGGTGATCCTGCACAAGAAGGCCGATCTCGCCGGCCAGCCCTTCGCCGATCTCTCTTATCCCTTGATCGAGACCGAGACCGACTGGGTCCTGACCGGATTCAGCCATCCCAACTACCTCGCCGAGTTCGGCGCTCAGGGCCAAAGCGAGGTCTACGCAAAATCCTCGCTCGACCTCGCCATGAAAGATGCGTTCCGCAAGATGCGGCGCTTCCTGATGAACGTGAAGGGCCTCAGCGAGGACGAGGCGATCGCGCTGATGTCGGCCGCCGTCGACTTCGGCGTCACGCAGGTGGTCGACGGCAATTGGGGCGTGCACGCGATCATCAGCAAGCGCCTGTTTCAAACCTTCCCCTAGACAAGCATTCCCTTGAAAGAAGCGCCGTAACAAGGAACCCCAGTGAAATTCCACATGATCAGCGGCGGACCGAAGCCGGTCGCGCCCTTCAGCCACGCGGTGGAGACCGACGGTTTTGTCTTCGTCACCGGCCAGATGCCGGACACGCCGCAAACACCGGGCGTGTTGCCCGACGGCATCGTCGCGCAGACGAGGGCGGTGATGGAGAATTTGAAGGTAGTATTGGCGGGCATCGATCTCGGTCTCGAACACGTCGTGATGACACGCATTTATCTCACACGTTTCAAGGAAGACTACACCGCAATGAACGAGACTTATCGCGGGTTCTTTCCGCCGGACCGCCTGCCGGCCCGCACCTGCGTCGGTGTCACCGGGCTTGCCTACGACGCGCTGATCGAGATTGACCTGGTCTGCCGCCGGCCGTGAGGCGACAGCCCGTAGCCCGGATGGAGCGAAGCGCTATCCGGAATTCGTTCCGCGGATACAGGGCCCCGGATTACGCTTCGCTCCATCCGGGCTACAAGACCTTGCGTTGCCCGTCCGCATGCGGCGCCCGCGCCGGCGACTGCAAGCCGCGCCGATCTATGAATGCCGGTTCATTGCTGCGGAGAATTCGAATCGGTAAGAATTAGCTCGTTGCGCGTCTCGCGTCGTGCAACGCGCCGGAGGCGAATTGATCGCGACTTGAACCTTTCGATTGCACCTCCGACGAATCCTTCGAGGCAACGCCATTGGTTGCCGCGGCGCCTGCGCCGATCGACGTCAGGCACCGAAAGCCCGTTTCGATCGGGGGAATTTCATATGAAGTATTTTCTATCTGCACTGATTGCGATCGGTCTATCGATTGCCGCCGCGCCGTCTTTCGCGGCTGACGCGCGCAACGTCACTGTCGTCAACGAGACCGGCTATGCGATCAAATTCCTGGGCTTCAACGCCCCGGATGACGGCATGGACGAATGGGACAACGAGCTGGACAAGGTTTTGCAGAACCAGGCGAGCACTTATGTCGAGTTCGACGATGACGACGAAGGATGCGTCTGGAACGTCCGCGTCGACTGGCAGAACTATGACGAGACCGTGCTCTGGAAGAACGTCAACCTCTGCAAGTTCACCGCGCTTCGGCTGCGCTACGATTCCGGCACCAAGACCACTTCGTTCGTCGCCGAGTAACTTGACCTGAGGCCAGGCGGAGGAGGGGCCAAGCGCCCTTCCTCGCCGCAATGTGCGAGATGGCGAATTCGTCCTTTGCAAGCGCAAGCGGCTTTGTTATACGCAGCCGCGCGCGAACGACGGGTTCGCCCTTTTCCTCGGTAGCTCAGCGGTAGAGCATCCGACTGTTAATCGGATGGTCGCTGGTTCGAATCCAGCCCGGGGAGCCAAATTCCGCTTCATCTTCAACGGCTTGCGTCAAGACTCTGATCTGGCGTGCGATCTCGTTGCGGCAAATTCTCAATTAGATGTGTACAGTGGCGAGCCCGTGTTCTCCGCGGCGACGCCAAAACGACTCAATTGAAATCGAGCTTCCAGGCGCCGGTCCTTTACGGAGCTGATTCCCATGCGAGACATCCAGGTCGACCGTTTCCCGCTGGCTCCCTCCATTCTGCCGGCGGACATCCCCGAACTCAGCGACGACGAATGCCTCGCCTGTCTGGCGCGCGCGGTCGAGACCCACGATTCGGCACGGCTGGATGAAGTCGCCGCATTGATCGGCCGCCTCGCCGTCACGATCGAATAGGCCGGCTCACCCTGGACGTTGCGAGTTGCGGAAAGGCCCGGTTCGCTGGGCCAAAGCCATGTTGCGTTTTTGCAGGGCCTGCTCCAAAGATGCCGCCAACTTTCGTCCGCGGCATCGTCCGCCTTGCAGGGTCCGCAAATGTCCGTTTTCTCGACGGCGCGCCTAAAAATGGTCGATGGCCAGGTGCGCACCAGTGACGTCACCGACCGTCGTGTTCTCGACGCCATGCTCACGGTTCCGCGCGAGGCCTTCGTGCCGGCCAGCCGGCAGGCAGTGGCGTATCTCGACCTCGATCTCGACGTCGGCGAGGGCGGCGTCAAGCGGTTCCTGATCAAGCCGCAGCTGACCGGCAAGCTGCTCCAGGCCGCCGAGATCGGCGAGGACGACAACGTGCTGGTCGTCGGCTGCGCCACCGGTTATCTCGCTGCGTTGACCGCCAAGCTCGCACGCCAGGTCACCGCGACGGAATGCGATTCGGCGCTGGCCAAGAAGGCCAATGACGCCTTCGCCGCCCTCGGGCTTGCCAACGTGGCCTGCAAGGCCGCGGCCTGCACCGAGGGTGATACTGCTGGTGGTCCCTATGATGTGATCGTCCTCAATGGCGCCACCGAGGTGACGCCGGCAGGGCTGCTCGGGCAGCTCAAGGAGGGTGGGCGTCTGTTGGGGGTTTCGGCCGAATCCAGGCCGCCGCGCGCCATGATCGTGACCCATACCCACGGCGAATTCGGCCATCGGGCGCTGTTCGATGCCGCGGCCCCGGTCCTTCCCGGGCTGGAACGGGCCGCCGCCTTCGTATTCTGACGGCCCGATAGCGGCTTTAGCCCGTTAAAATCCCGTTCTGAATCAGAAGTGTGGCCGGGATGCTGCACGTGAAGAGTTTCCACTGAGAACCACCCTCAGGTAGTTCCGTCGCGCTTGACCGCGTCCTATGTTGCGGCGGGGCAACGACTCCACTCGTAGACGGTAACCCAGCTCGCGGGCACGAGCCGGGCGCTAGAATGAACGGAATTTTTGGATGCATGGGGTGAAGCTCTTCACCGGAGCAGCGGTTTCGGTCCTGCTGCTGGCGCTTGTCGCGCCGACGCCTGCCTTGGCGGATACGATCGAGGCTGCGCTGGTGCGCGCCTATCAGAACAATCCGCAGCTTAACGCGCAGCGCGCCCAGGTGCGCTCGACTGACGAAAACGTGCCACAGGCGCTGTCGGGCTATCGCCCCAAGGTCGGAGTCAACCTCAGCACCGGCTATCAATATCAGGACATTCAGCAGCAGCAGAAGGGTCTGCCGATCCATAGCGACCCGCCCCTTCAGCCCAATAGCGCCAGCCTGACCATCAACCAGACGCTCTACAACGGCAATCAGACCGCCAACAGGACGCGCGCGGCGGAGAGCCAGGTCTCGGGATCCCGCGAGGCGTTGCGCGTGCTCGAGCAGACGGTCCTGTTGCAGGCTGCCACCAGCTACATGGATTATCTTCGTGACTCCGCCACCCTCGAAGTTCAGCGCAGCAACGTGCGCGTGCTCGAACAGACGCTCAAGCAGACCCGCGATCGCTTCAATGTCGGCGAAGTGACGCGCACGGACGTGGCGCAATCCGAAGCGCAGCTCGCGGCCGGCAGGACCCAGGCACTGACTGCCGAATCGAATCTCACGACGACGCGCGCGAATTTCCGCCGCATCATCGGCAATGAGCCGACGAACCTTGCGCCGGGCTCGCCCGTCGATCGTTTCCTGCCCGGGACGCTCGCCTCCGCCGTCGGTCTCAGCCTGGTGGAGAACCCCAACGTCACGGCCTCGATGTTCGGCATCGATGTCAATTATCTTCAGGTCAAGATCAACGAAGGCGCGCTGCTGCCGACCCTCACGGTTCAGGCTGGCATCACCCAGTCGTACCAGCAGACCCTGACGGTCTTCCGAACGACGACCGCTTCCGCCATCGCGACCGCCTCCGTGCCGATCTATCAGGGCGGCGCTGAATATGCGCTCATCCGCCAATCGAAAGAGAACCTGGCGCAGCAGCGCCTGAATCTCGAAACCACCCGCGACCAGACCCGTGCCAACGTCGTGCAGGCCTGGGGGCAGTTGGAAGCCGGCAAGGCGCAGGTACAATCTGCGCAGGCGCAGGTCACGGCTTCCGAGATCGCGCTGAACGGCGTGCGCGAAGAAGCCAAGGCCGGCCAGCGTACCACGCTGGACGTGCTCAACGCGCAGCAGGCGCTGGTGAACGCACGCGTTGCGCTCGTCACTGCCCAGCATGACCGCGTGGTGGCGTCCTATTCGGTGCTCAATGCGGTCGGCCGTCTCGCGCCGCAAGTCCTCGGCCTCAACACCACGGTCTACGATCCCAGCGTTCACTACCAACAGGTTCGCGACAGCTGGGCCGGCGTGCGCACGCCTGACGGACGCTAGAGTCCCGTAATCGTCCGGTCGGCCTCGCGAATAGTCGAAGCCGACCGGTGCTTTGCTTGCAATCAGCAAAATCCCTGACATAGCCTTGCCAAGAAGATGCGGGCCGATTCGCTCTGCATCCGATGCCGTGTGCGTAAAGCATGAGTGCCGAGGGCAGGGGCGCACCGCTGCACGTTGAGCCGTCATCTGGGGACAAGTCGGGCTGCCGTGACGAAAATGTCGGGCCACCCATCCGGAACCGGCCAATCCTGTCGTGCTTGGTGTAAAACAACGCATGCGAGGGCGTTGATGATGTGGAGTCGGAGATGACGCAGCCTGCAAAGGTCACAGAACCCTCGATGGAGGAGATTCTGGCCTCGATCCGGCGCATCATTGCCGACGATGAGGCCAAGCCGCCGCCGGCGGATGCTGCCAAGCCCGAGAAAGCTGCCGCCCCCGCCGCGCCACCGAAGCCGCAGGCGATCAACGATATTCCGCCATCCAAGGTCGCGCCGCCCAAAGCGGCCGCCGAGAAGCCCGCACCGGCTCCGGCTGCAAAGCCGGCAGCGCCGCCAGCCCCGGCACCCGAGGCGGATGCATCCAACAATCAGGACGATATCGACGCACTGCTAGCGGGCCTCGATACGGCCACCGCTGCGCCGGAAATCCGTGCTCCCGAGCCGGAGCCCGAACCTGAGCCCGACGTGCTGGAATTGACCGACGATATGGCGCTGGCGATGGAGCCAACGCCGTCTCCGCCGCCGCCGAGCTTCCGCAAGGTCGAGCCGCGCGACGATCTCGAATTCGCCGAATCGCCGCCGCCGCGCCCGACGCCGGCATCCTATGCGCCGGTGGACTTCGATGCGCCGCCACTGCCGCCCCAACAGCCGATCCTGGCGCAATCGACGGTCTCCGCGGTCGAATCCGCCTTCAATTCCCTGGCCCACACGGTGCTCAGCAGCAATGCGCGAACGCTGGAGGATCTGGTCAAGGAGATGCTGCGTCCAATGCTGAAATCCTGGCTGGACGACAATTTGCCGGGCCTCGTTGAACGCATCGTGAAGGCGGAAATCGAGCGGGTATCGCGCGGCGGCAGGTAGATCGGGCCGCAGAGCCCTCAAAAACCCTGCTTGTGCGATATATTTTGTCCCCTGACCGGACCGGAAAGCCCTGTTGCCGCCTGGCTTTCCGTTGACTTGTCCGTTGACTTGGACCCCGTGCGCGGCTTTCTAACAGCGCCATGATCGAGAAAAATTACCAACCCGCCGATATAGAAGCCCGCATGTCCGTCGTGTGGGAGGACAGCCTTGCCTTCAAGGCCGGCCGCCCGGACCGTCGCGACGCAGTGCCCTTTACCATCGTGATCCCGCCGCCGAACGTGACGGGCTCGCTCCACATGGGCCACGCCCTCAACAACACGCTCCAGGACATCCTGTGCCGGTTCGAGCGCATGCGCGGCCGCGACGTGCTGTGGCAGCCCGGCACCGACCATGCCGGCATCGCCACCCAGATGGTGGTGGAGCGGCAGCTGATGGAGCGCCAGCAGCCCAGCCGTCGCGAGATGGGCCGCGAGAAGTTTCTGGAACGGGTCTGGCAGTGGAAGGCCGAGAGCGGCGACACCATCATCAACCAGCTCAAGCGGCTCGGCGCCTCCTGCGACTGGTCGCGCGAACGCTTCACCATGGACGAGGGCCTGTCCAAGGCCGTGGTCAAGGTCTTCGTCGAGCTGCACCGCGACGGCCTGATCTACAAGGACAAGCGGCTGGTGAACTGGGACACCAAGTTGCTCACCGCGATCTCCGATCTCGAAGTGCAGCAGGCCGAGGTCAAGGGCAGCCTCTGGTACCTGCGCTATCCGATCGAGGGCAAGACTTTCAGCCCCGAGGATCCCTCGAGCTTCATCGTCGTTGCCACCACGCGCCCGGAGACCATGCTCGGCGATACCGGCGTCGCCGTGCATCCCGATGACGAGCGCTATCAGAAGCTGGTCGGCAAGAACGTGATTCTGCCGCTGGTCGGCCGCAAGATCCGGATCGTCGCCGACGATTATTCCGATCCGGAGAAGGGCTCGGGCGCGGTCAAGGTGACACCGGCGCACGACTTCAACGACTTCGAGGTCGGCAATCGCCATGGCCTCGCCCGGATCAGCGTCATCGACAAGGAGGGTTGCCTCGATCTCCTCGACAACGAAGATTATCTGCGCGACCTGCCGGCAGGTGCCGCGCAGTTCGCCGAGGAGTTCAACAAGCTCGATCGCTTTGCAGCGCGCAAGCGCATCGTCGAGCGGCTGGAATCGTTCGGCTTCGTCGAGCGGATCGAGCCCCATACCCACATGGTGCCGCATGGCGACCGCTCCGGCACGGTGATCGAGCCCTATCTTACCGACCAATGGTATGTCGACGCCAAGACGCTGGCGAAGCCGGCGATGGCCGCCGTGCGTTCGGGCGAAACCACCTTCGTGCCGAAGAATTGGGAAAAAACCTATTTCGAGTGGATGGAGAACATCCAGCCCTGGTGCATCTCGCGCCAGCTCTGGTGGGGCCACCAGATTCCAGCCTGGTACGGTCCCGACGGCAAGGTGTTCGTCGCCGAGACCGAGGAGGAGGCCGTCAGCCACGCCCTCGGCTATTACGTCGAGCAGGAGGTCATCACGGTCGAGCAGGGCCGCGAGATGGCGCTCGACCGCAACAAGCGTGACGGCTTCATCACGCGCGACGAGGACGTGCTCGACACCTGGTTCTCCTCGGCGCTGTGGCCGTTCTCGACCCTCGGCTGGCCCGCGGACGCGCCGGAAGTGCAGCGCTACTACCCGACCAATGCGCTGGTGACCGGATTCGACATCATCTTCTTCTGGGTCGCCCGCATGATGATGATGGGCCTTCACTTCATGAAGGAGGTGCCGTTCTCGACGATCTACATCCACGCCCTCGTCCGCGACGAGAAGGGCGCCAAGATGTCGAAGTCGAAGGGCAACGTCATCGATCCGCTCAGCCTGATCGACCAATATGGCGCCGATGCGCTGCGCTTCACGCTGGCTGCGATGGCCGCGCAGGGCCGCGACATCAAGCTTGCCACCAGCCGTGTCGAGGGCTACCGCAATTTCGCGACCAAGCTCTGGAATGCGTCGCGCTTTGCAGAGATGAACCACTGCGCCGTGCCCGAGGGCTTCGAGCCGGCGAAGGTCAAGGAGACGCTGAACCGCTGGATCGCGCATGAGAGCGCACACACCACGCGTGAGGTGACCGAGGCGATCGAGGCCTACCGCTTCAACGACGCCGCCGGCAGCATCTACCGCTTCGTCTGGAACGTCTATTGCGACTGGTATCTCGAGCTCGCAAAACCCGTGCTGCTCGGTCCCGACAGCCCTGCCAAGGCGGAAACCCGCGCCATGGTGGCATGGGCGCGCGACGAGATCCTGAAACTGCTGCACCCCTTCATGCCCTTCATCACCGAGGAGCTGTGGGAGGTGACGGCCAAGCGCGACGGTCTGCTCGCGCTGGCACCGTGGCCGCTGAAGCCGGCCGGGCCGACGCCGGAGCAGCTTGCGATGCTCGCAGCGACGACGGGGCCGACCGACGCGCTCGTCTCACCGGTTTGGGTGCTGCCGATCTTCGACCATGCCGACTTCACCGATCCCGCGGCCGAGGCCGAGATCGGCTGGGTGATCGACCTCGTCACGCAGATCCGTTCGGTGCGCGCCGAGATGAACATTCCGCCGGCGACCCTGACGGCGCTGGTGGTCGCAGGCGCATCGTCCGAGACGAAGGAGCGCGCGCCGCGCTGGAGCGACGTCATCAAGCGCATGGCGCGGCTGTCGGACATCTCCTTCGCCGACCGTGCGCCCGACGGCGCGGTCCAGCTCCTGGTGCGCGGCGAGGTGGCTGCGCTGCCACTGAAGGGCGTGATCGACGTCGCCGCCGAGCGCACGCGTCTCGACAAGGAGATCGGGAAGGCCGATTCCGACATCAAGCGCGCGGAGTCCAAGCTGGCGAACGAGAAATTCGTCGCCAACGCGGCCGAGGAGGTCGTCGAGGAGGAGCGCGAAAAGCGTGAGGCTGCGCTCGCCCGCAAGGCCAAGCTCCTCGAGGCGCTGGAGCGGCTGAAGCAGGCCTCGTAGGCTTATTTCGGAAACGGCTTGCTGAGGAATTTCGAGCCCCTGACGCCATAGCGCCAGGGCAGCTCGACGGCCTTGGTGATGCCGATCCGGATTCCGGCCACGACCTCCAGATCCTCCGTCCGCGCATGCAGCGCGATCGGCGGGCGGTCCAGCGGCAAGGCATTGTGCGCGATGGTGATGCCGAGCGCTTCGGTCAGCTTGCCCGGGCCCGAGCACAACGCGTGCAAATCCTGGAGATGGCGCCGCCGACGCATCGCGGCGATTCCGTGGGTCGGCTCCAGCGCGCGGATCAGCACGGCGCTCGCCGAGCCTTCTTCCTCGCAGACGAAGTTCACGCACCAATGGATGCCGTAGGAGCGGTAGACATAGGCAAAGCCGGGCGGGCCGAACATCACCTGGTTCCGCGGCGTGGGGCCATTGTAGGAGTGCGCCGCCGGCTCGGTATGATGATAGGCCTCGACCTCGACGATGATCCCGCCGACGCCGTCGACAAGCATGGTCGCGCCGATCAATTCGGCCGCGACCTCGTGGACGCTGCGCGCGAAAAAGGCACGCTTCAGGGCTCTGCCGAGCCGGGGTATGGAAGGTTTCGAGACTGGAGCCATTCGAGGTGAGAATCGCCAGAGAACAGAGCAGGATATTGCCCATATCTGCCATGTTCCCTGAAGCGAGGCGAGCCGGGTTGCGATGCCCGGTCAGACCGACTAGGTAGGGCTTGGTCAGACCGGACACCCCATGGTCGTTATTGTCGATACCATCTCGAACCCGCTGCGCCCACGTCACCCCGAAAAGGTGAACCGGCCCGATTCCGCTTCGCCGCCGAAGCCGGACTGGATCCGCGTACGCGCGCCCAACACCCGCGGCTATGCCGACACCCGCAACATCGTGCGCGCCAACGGCCTGCATACGGTGTGCGAGGAGGCGGGCTGCCCGAATATCGGCGAGTGCTGGGACAAGAAGCACGCGACCTTCATGATCATGGGCGACACCTGCACCCGCGCCTGTGCTTTCTGCAACGTCAAGACCGGCATGCCGAACGCGCTCGACGCGGCCGAGCCGCACAACGTCGGCGAGGCCGTAGCCAAGCTCGGGCTTGCCCATGTCGTCATCACCTCCGTCGACCGCGACGATCTCACTGACGGCGGCGCCGAGCATTTCGCTCAGACCATCCGCGCGATCCGCGCCGCGTGCCCCTCGACCACGATCGAGATCCTGACGCCCGACTTCCTGCGCAAGGAGGGGGCGCTGGAGGTCGTCGTCGCCGCGAAGCCCGACGTGTTCAACCACAATCTCGAGACCGTGCCGTCGTGCTATCTCACGGTGCGGCCGGGCGCGCGCTATTTCCATTCGATCCGGCTGCTGCAGCGGGTCAAGGAGCTCGATCCCACCATCTTCACCAAGTCCGGCATCATGGTCGGCCTCGGGGAAGAGCGCCACGAGGTGCAGCAGGTGATGGACGATCTGCGTTCCGCCGACGTCGATTTCCTGACCATCGGGCAATATCTCCAGCCGACCCGCAAGCATCACGCCGTGATGCGTTACGTGCCGCCGGACGAGTTTTCGTCCTACGAGAAGGTCGCCTACACCAAGGGCTTCCTGATGGTGTCGGCGAGCCCGCTCACCCGTTCGTCGCATCATGCCGGCGAGGATTTTGCGAAACTGAAGGCCGCGCGGGCAGCAAACGCCCGCTGAATCGCCATGCCCAATTTTTCGAGCAAGCGCCGTGTCGATCACAGCGCGTCCGAGATGTTTGATCTGGTGGCCGACGTCGAGCGCTACCCGGAATTCGTGCCGCTGTGCAGCGCGCTGAAGGTCCGTCAGCGCATGGCGAAACCCGGCGGCACCGAGGTGCTGGTCGCAGACATGACGGTGTCGTTCAAGCTGGTCAGGGAATCCTTCACCAGCCGCGTGACGCTCGACCGCGCCAATTTGAAGATCCTGGTCGAATATCTGCAAGGTCCCTTCAGCAATCTGGAAAACCGCTGGACGTTCGAGCCCAAAGGCGAGAGTGTTTGCGACGTTGGTTTCTTCCTCGCTTACGAGTTCAAGAGCCGCATGCTGGCGCTCCTGATGGGCTCGATGTTCGACGCCGCGTTCGCGCGATTTTCCATCGCGTTCGAGAAGCGGGCGGATGCGATCTACGGACGGCGGAAGCTGGCGTCGTCGTAGTGGTTGCGGACGGGCACGCTCTCTCCTCCGTCATTGCGAGGAGCCCTTGCGACGAAGCAATCCAGAATCCCTCCGCAGAGAGACTTTGGATTGCTTCGCTGCGCTCGCAATGACAATGGGGGAGGCAGGCGTGCCAAAAATTTCAATCCACCGCCTTCACGACATCCGGCGGCTGCGAGGCATAATACGCCGCGGCCTGCTCGATTTCCTGCGGGGTCATCGCCCGCGCGATGTTGCGCATCTGCTGGCTGATGTCATTGCGGCGCTCGCCGGAGGCAAAGGCCTGCAGCTGCGCCTTCATGTAGGCCTCGGACTGGCCTTCGAGCCACGGGCTGCCCGTCTTGTTGTCGAGGCTGCCGTGGCAGGCGCCGCAGGGCGCGATGCCGCGCATCGGTGCGCCGTAGATCACGATGTTTGGCTTCGGCAGTTGCGGCGTCGGGTGATAGGCCGGCAGCCGCGGCAGGTAGGCGTAGTAGTTCGAGAGATCTGCGATCTCCTGGTCCGTCAAATTGACGGCGAACGGTGACATCACGGCGTTGGCGCGCGCGCCGGTGCGGAAATCATGCAGCTCCTTGTAGATCACGGCCGCGTACTGGCCGGCAAGATTGGGCGAATCCGCGCGGCTGACACCGGTCGGGCCATGACAGATCGCGCAACGCTGCGCCAGCGTGGCGCCGCGTCCGATCGCCTCCTGGTTCGGGCGTGCCAGCGTGTTCGACGTCAGCACGACCCCCGACAGGCGCCTGGTCTGCTCCGGCGCCGTCACGCTCGCTGCGCGCTGCGGCACGCCGGCAGCGCTGCAGATCGCGTCCCAAACGTTGGCGAACTGAACCCAGGGCTGTGCGAAGGGCAGCACGAGGAAGCCCGCAATCGCCGTGACGATCAGGATCGCGGCGGTGATGATCACACTCGCCTTGAAATGACGATTGGTGAAGGTGAAGAGGTCGCGCGTGCTCATCACTGCGCTCCCACATAAACGGCTGGCACAGAGGTGCCCTCGGTCAGCGCCAGATTCAGGATCGGATAGCCGTAATTGGTGAGGGTGAGCGCGATCATCAGCGCCACCCACAACGCATGAGTGTTGAGCGCGACGGGGACCGTTGTGGGCTGGTGCACCGCCAGCGCGAAGCGATAGGGGCCGGCGTCGACCTGCGGCGCGCGCATGCCGCGAGCAAGGATAACGATGAACATGATGCCCGACACCAGCAGGATGAAGCCGCCGATGGCCGAGAGGGTGACCGAGAGGGCCTGCGGCGCGATCGCGGGGTCTCCGAAGTCGAAATAGGCCATGCGGCGCGGCATGCCGAGAATGCCGACCCAGTGCCAGGGAAAGGTCGTGACGATCATGCCGATGAACCACAGCCAGAGCTGGCTGCGGATCAGGCGGACGTCGATCAGCTCGCGCGCGGTCAGATGCGGCCACAGATCATAGGCGATCGCAAAATACATGATCACGATGGCGCCGCCGAAGATCAGGTGGAAATGGCCGGTGATCCACTGCGTGTTGTGGATCGACGCATCGAGCTGATAGCTCATGTTGATGAGGCCGCCGGCGCCACCGAAGCCGAGCATGACAAATGAAAAGGCGAGGGCCAGCATCATCGGATTGTCCCAGGGCAGGGCCCTGATCCAGCCGAACATGCCGCGGCCGCCGCGCAGGCGCGCCGCGATCTCGACGGAGGCGCAGATCGTGAACACGGTCAGCAGCGTCGGCAGCGCGACCAGCGCCGTGAAAGCCGAATGGATGAACTTGAAGCCGGCGCCGACCTGCGGATCCGCGAAGGTGTGGTGCATGCCGATCGGCATCGCCACCACCAGGAACAGGATGAAGGAAATCCGCGCCATGCTGTCGGAATAGACGCGGCCGCCGATCGCACGCGGCACGATGGTGTAATAGGCGATGTAGGTCGGCATCAGCCAGAAATAGACGATGGCGTGCAGCGTCCAGGAGAAGAACACGCGCGCAAGGCCGGCGTCGATGGTGGCCTTCAGCCCCGCCGCGACCGGAATGATCTGCAGCAGCAGCTCGAGCGCGGCACCGACCGCAGTCCAGGCCCACAGATACGAGCCCGCGACATTGGCGAACATCGCCAGCGGCACCGGCGCGCCGGGATGGGCCTTGCGCCAGACGCGCAGATTGATCGACATCAGCGCGACCCAGATCCAGGAGCCGACCACGACCAGCACGACGCCAAGATAGTAGAACACGTTGCCGATCAGCGGCGGGTAGAACGTGTAGAGCACCGAAGCGCGGCCGAGCCCGACCGGGACCATCGCCATGATCGCGCCGACCACAATCAGCCAGAATCCCGCCCAAGCCCAGCGCACACCGACCAGCCGCTGCTCCAGCGCGGACTCGCTAATGGCATAGCCAAACCCCATCGCGACCAGCGTCGGGAAGACATAGCCCATCACCGTGCCGTGCGCGGTCAGCGAGCGGTAATAGAGTTCGGGATTGGACAGCCAAGTGCCGATCGGGCTGCGGATGAACATCTGCCAGGCGCCGAGCGTGAGCGCGATGCCGAACACGGCGAAGGCCAGCCAGAAATGGGCGAGGATGAGCTTTCTATTGACCAACACAGCTCAGCCTCCCGCCACCCTTCGCGCGGTTCGCGAAGTCCGTCTTGTCGATCACTTTGACCTTGCCCCACATGCCCTCGTGGCCGAAGGAGCAAAACTCCTGGCAGGGCATCAGATAGTCGCCGCTCTTCGTAAAGCGCATGAGCTGCTCGGAGATGTAGCCCGGCACCAGCATGGTGTTGACGTTGGTGCCTTGGATCAGGATGCCGTGGACGACATCGGCGCTGGTGGCGCGCAGCGTGATCGGCGTGTCGACGGGCACCACGATGCAGGCCGGCGTGAAGGAATATTGCTGGCCAATCGCGCGCACGGTGACATTGCCGTTGGCCTCCAGCACGCTGCCGAGATTGCTTTCGACGAATTCACCGCTCAGATGCAGCCGCGAGGGATCGGTGGTTTCGACGCGCGGCTGCGGCATGGTCGCGCGATGGATACCGGCGAATGCCGCCAGCAGCGCCATCATCACGACGATAATCACGGCGATGGTGGCCCAGCGCCGCTCGACGCGGGCTGCGACCTCGGCGCTGGCGCTACCGTTGCTGTGGGCTCCCTCGACGCTCATTGCAGCGAGCCGCGCGGCAGGAACACGAACAGATAGAAGGCGAACCACATCGCGACCACGCAGGCCGTGGCGATGCCGGCGACCACTATCGCGCCGGATGGGCCCTGCGCCACGACTTCCTCGATGGCCTGGTCGGCGACGGCTGGGCTGGTTGGCGGGTCGGAATTGAACATGGGGCCCTCAGTTCAGCGGTGCCGAGCGCAGCTCGTTGGCCTCGCGCGCCGAGACCGGCGTGCCGCGATTGCCCCAGGCGGTGCGGATGTAGGAGACGACGGCGGCGACCTCGTTGTCGGAGAGGAGGCCGGCGAAGGGCGGCATGCCGTAGGGCATCGGATTGCCCTTGGTGCCCGGCGGATAGCCGCCATTGAGCACCATGCGGATCGGGTTGACCGCCGACTGCATCTCGATGGACTGGTTGTTGGCGAGCGGCGGCCAGTGCGGCGGCTTGCCCTCGCCCTGGGTGCCATGACAGCTCGCGCAGTTCTTGTCGTAGACGGTCTTGCCGAGGCTGATCAGAAGGCTGCTCTCGCTGGTCGGCAGCGCCGAGCTCGCGGCCGGCGGAGGCGAGGGCTCCGCGATGCCCTTGAGGTAGACCGCCATCGCCCTGGTGTCCGCGTCATCGAGATATTGCAGACTGTTGTGCACGACCTCGGCCATCGGGCCGTAAACCACGCCGCGCATGGAAACGCCGGTCTGGAGCAGATCCGTGATGTCTTTGATGCTCCAGTCACCGAGCCCGGCCTCACGGTTCGACGTCAGCGAGGGCGCGTACCAGTTCTGCATCGGGATCAGGCCGCCTTTGAACGCGTCCGATTGCGAGGTGCCGCCGAGCGCGTTGATCGGCGAATGGCACATGCCACAATGGCCGAGGCCCTCGACCAGATAGGCGCCGCGATTCCATTCCGCCGATTTTTTCGGATCCGGCTTGAACTCGCCCTCGCTGAAGAACAGCGTGCGCCAGCCGAGGATGAGCTGGCGGTTGTCGTAAGGGAAACGCAATTCGTGCGGCTTGTTCTTCTGGTTCACCGGCGCAATCGAGCGCAGATAGGCGAAGATGGCGTCGCTGTCGGCGCGCGTGACCTTGGTGTAGGACGCAAACGGCATCGCCGGGTAGATCAGCCCGCCGTCGGGAAAGCGGCCGCTGTGCATGGTCTTGTAGAAGTCGTCGGCTCTCCACTTGCCGATGCCTGTCTCCGGATCGGGCGTGATGTTGGAGGTGTACAGCGTGCCGAACGGTGTCGGCATGGCACGGCCGCCGGCAAACAGACGTCCTTCCGGCGCGGTGTGGCAGGCGGTGCAGTCGCCGGCACGGGCCAGATATTCCCCGCGCGCGATGATGTCGCCGGTCTTGTCTTTGTCCTGCGCGGCTGCTGCCGTGGTGAACGCGGCGATGGCGAGCAACTTGATGGACAGGAGCTTGATCGACAATTTGAAGCCCATCATCCGCCTCGTCAGTTGGGCTGGCTACCGCAGCCGAATGGCAGCGCATAGGTGCCTTTCGGCACGGGGGCTGGGTTCGCGGGGGCAGGCCGCGTCGCAAGCCAGGCTGCGATGGCGGTGACGTCCGCCTCGGTCAAGTGACCGGCGACGAGCTGCATGCAATCAGGGGATTTCGCGGTGCGAGTGCCATAACGCCAGCCGCCGAGCTGGGCGCTGATGTAATTGGCGCGCAAGCCGAGCAGGCCGGGGATGCCGGGCTGCATACCCGTCAGTCCAGGGCCATGACAGCTCACGCAAGCCGGAATGTTGCGGCCGGCATCGCCGCTGGTGGCGAGCAGCTCACCGTGCGCGAGGACGTCCTTGCTGACTTCGCTCGGCGCCGGCGGTGGCAGCGGCGGGTGCTCGCTGGCAAAATATTCCGCCATCGCCTCCAGGTAGGGATCGGGCAGGAATTCCAGCAGATAGTTCATCGGTGGGTATTTGCGCCGGCCGCTACGGAAAGCGAGGAGCTGGTTGTAGAGATAACCGGCCGGCTTGCCTGCGAGACGCGGGAAGTAGACGTCGCGGGTGCCTTCGCCCTTGTTGCCATGACAGGGCGTGCAGGCCTCCACCCGCGCCGCCATCGTATCCGGCGGCTGGTTAGCGGTTTGTGCGGCCGCACCATCAAAGGCGCTCAGGATGGCAATGGCGATTGCCGGAGCAGTGAAGCGCGCGAACACGCCGTCGCCCTCCAGAAAACAGGACCGGGTTGATTCCCGGCCGCAACGTAGCGGATCATTATTGCGCCAATAATTTTCCCACGCCAAGTTCAGACAGAAGCCATGACGTTTGGCCGCGGTCGATATCTGCGATCCCGATCGGATTCGACAAAGTTTGCGTGCTTTTTGAAAACTGGACATAACGCGGCGACCTCGCGACAGTTCCTGCCCGAGTCGGCGTGTGCGTTACGCCCTCTGTCAGAGGGCGCAGGGAAGGCCGGGTGCCGGCTGGCACCCACGGTCCACTGTGCGAAGGTTGCGCTACAAGAGGCTGCACAGCGGCATACAGGTGAAGCCCAACACACGGCCTTCCCTTGCAGTGGTTTGACGGCTTATGCCGAGCTCTCCCCGGGGAGCGATGCACTATTGCCCCCGTCGCCTTGCGGATGGCTGATGCGCGTGCCCGGTCGGGCCGCCCACATCACCACAAGACTTGACGCACAGACCCCGGGCGTCAGGACGACACGGTTTTGCCGTACGCTGTCAGCATCGGTCGTGTGCGCGACACCCTCGCTCACGGTTTCCCGCCCGGCGAAGCCCTTCGCGCCGATGTGACTAGCGTCCACCGCAGCTCATCCCACGTTTCGTGACGATCGCGATACGCCCCTCTGACAGGGATGAGGTGCGGGCTGAATACGCCAAAGCCGAATTTCGGTAAAATGGAATATCTTTGCGCGAGCGGATTGACCCGTTGTTTGTGTGTTTTGCCCGTCGGGGAACGCAAACGTCTTGTGGCCCGGATGCGCTTCGCGCCATCCGGGCTGCGGGACCGTTCGCGTGGAATGCTGCTCGGCCGCGTGACGGGCTTGGTTTCCCAATCTGGGATATCGTACAAGCGACAGCAACGGGAGACATCGGCAACATGATGGGCGACACGAACGTTCGGGCTGGCCAGTGCCATTGCGGCACGGTGCGTTTCGAGGCGACGCTCAGCGACGGCTTCAATTCGATCCGCCGCTGCACCTGCTCCTACTGCCGCATGCGCGGCGCCGTCGTCGTCATGGCGGCAATGGGCGGGATCAAGTTCCTCCAGGGCGAGGATGCGCTCACAAGCTACCGCTTCCATACCGGATCAGCGCAGCACTTCTTCTGTTCCCGTTGCGGAATCTACACGCACCATCAGCGACGATCCGACCAATCTCTCTATGCCGTCAACGTCGCCTGCCTGGATGGGGTAAGCCCGTTCGATTTCACTGAGGTGCCGGTCATGGACGGCATCAACCACACCAACGACACCGGCCAGCCGACGCGGCGGGCCGGCACGCTCCGCTTCATTTCGGCCGACTGACGGTGGTGGTTGCCTGGCTCAGCCGCGCGGCGACCGCGGCGGCCTGCGCTTCGCCACATGTCGGCGCGGCGAGCGTGTCACGCGCGGGCGCAGGCGGGTTACCGCGGCTTCACGGCGGGGCTTGGCCTGGGCCGGGCCGCGGGCGAGATCCATCAGCATGCGCAGGGCCTCAACCACGGAGCGCTGACGGACGGCGGTGCGTCCAATCGCGCCGAAGCGGTGCTCCCGATGGGCGATGCGGCCGTCGCGCGCGGCAACGGCGAAATGCACGAGGCCAACCGGCTTGCCGGGCGTGGCACCGCCGGGGCCGGCAATGCCGGTGATGGCGACGGCGAGATCGACGCCGGCGCGTTCCAGCGCGCCGACCGCCATCGCGGTTGCGGTCTCCCTGCTGACGGCCCCGAAATTGGTGAGCGTGCTCGCCTCGACTCCGAGCATCGCGCGCTTGGCATCATTGGAATAGGTGACGAAGCCGCGATCGATGACATCGGACGAACCGGGGATGTCGGTCAGCGCGCCCGCGACGAGGCCGCCGGTGCAGGATTCCGCGGTCGCGATCGTCAGCTTGCGCATCCGGCACAGATCGAGCAACGAGCGGGAGAGGGCGCGTGCGTCGCTGCCGGCCATGGCCTAGACACTCCAGGGCAGACGGATGGTGGCGCTCGCGGTGGCCGCGATGCCTTCCTCGCGACCGGTGAAGCCGAGCCGTTCGCTGGTGGTCGCCTTGACCGCGACGCGCGAGATGTCGACGCCGGAAACCTCGGCGATGCGCCCGCGCATGGTGTCGCGCAAGGGGCCGATCTTCGGCCGCTCGCAGATCATGGTGACCTCGAGATTGGCGATGCGGCCGCCGCGCTGGGTAACGCGCTCGACGGCGTATTGCAAGAACTGGTCGGAGGAGGCGCCCTTCCACTTCGCGTCGCTGGGCGGAAAGTGCGATCCGATGTCGCCGTCGGCGAGCGCGCCGAGGATGGCGTCGACCAGCGCATGCAGGCCGACATCGCCGTCGGAATGGGCCAGGAAGCCCTTGGTGTGCGGAACGCGCACGCCGCAGATCATGAGATGGTCGCCCTCGCCGAAGGCGTGGACGTCATAGCCCGTACCGGTCCTGATATCGCCGAGCAGGCTGGCCAGCCGCGCTTCCTCGCGCACGAAATCCTCGGGAGTGGTGAGCTTCATATTGGCAACATCGCCTTCAAAGGTTGCAACCGTCAATCCCGCCCATTCGGCAATCGCGGCATCGTCGGTGAAATCGCTGCGTCCATCCTGGGCCGCGCGACGATGGGCTTCGAGGATGACGTCGAAGCGAAAGGATTGCGGCGTCTGTGCGATCCGCAACCGCGCCCGGTCCGGCGTGTCCTCGACATTACCGTTCTCGCCGGTGACCTTGATGGTGTCGGTGACGGGAACGGCGGGGATCGCGGCGCCGGTGCGGCTGGCCGCATCGATCGCGCGGGTGATCACGCCTTCCGAAACGAAGGGGCGCGCGGCGTCGTGGATCAGCACGATGTCGGGCTTGTGCCTGGCGAGCGCTTCGAGACCCGCGAGCACCGAGGCCTGTCGGGTCGCGCCGCCCTTGACCGGCGCCTCGTGGCTGAGCCCTGCGACCGCCGCCGTGAACATGGCGCCGTCGTCGGGGTTCACGACCGGCTGAACCGCGAACACGTCCGCATGACGGCTGAAGGCCTCCATGGCGCGATAGATCACCGGCACGCCGCCGATCTCGCGATATTGCTTGGGGCCGCCGGCGCCTGCGCGCAGGCCGCGTCCGGCCGCGACGAGGACGACTGCGGTGCGCTGTGATTTCGCCATAGGACTCAAATACTCATTTGGTGATGAAGAGAGTCGGGGGTGGGGTGATTGCCGCATGCCTCTAGCACGGCAGGCCCGCAAAAAAAGGGGGTTTCCCCGGATTGTGGGAAACAGCATTTTGCTGCACCGCACTTGAAAGATTGTCAGAACTGTCTAAACTGTAGGCATGACGCTTGACTGCACAAGAATTGTGCGCAAGATAGGTCATGGCAGGCGCGATGAGGCGCTGCCAACGGAACGAGACCCCTGTGACCGGCTCGGCAGTATCAGGCTCTAAGCCATTGAAGATAGGCGATATTGATGTCGCCACCCCGGTCTTCCTGGCGCCGATGTCGGGGGTGACTGACTCGCCCGTCCGCCGGCTGGCCGCGGAGTTGGGAGCCGGTCTGGTGGTGTCCGAAATGACGGCCAGCGACGAACTCGCCAATGGCCATCGGATGTCCCGGTTGCGCTGCGAAGCCACCGGGATCGGTCCGCACGTGGTCCAGCTCGCCGGTTGCGAGACGCACTGGATGGCAGAGGGCGCCCGGATTGCCGAAGCCGACGGCGCCGACATTATCGACATCAACATGGGCTGTCCGGCCCGTCACGTCACCGGCGGCCAGTCCGGTTCCGCCTTGATGCGCGACCTCGACCACGCCGTCAGCCTGATCGAAGCGACGATCGCGGCGGTAAAGATACCGGTGACGCTGAAGATGCGGCTCGGCTGGGACGACCGCACCCGCAATGCGCCGGAACTGGCGCGTCGCGCGCAGGCGTCAGGCATCAAGCTCGTCACCGTGCACGGCCGCACCCGCTGCCAGTTCTACAAGGGCGAGGCCGATTGGGACGCGATCCGCGCCGTACGCGAGGCCATCTCCATTCCGCTCGTCGTCAATGGCGACATCACCACTTTCGAGAAGGCGCTCGCGGCGTTAGAGGCCTCCGGCGCCGATGCCGTGATGATCGGCCGCGGTGCGCAGGGCCAGCCCTGGCTGCCCGGCCAGATCGGCCGGCGCTTGAGGGGCGGGGCGGCGGAAGCCACGCCGTCGCTCGAGACGCAGCTGCATTACGTCCGCACGCTTTATGAGGGCGTCTGCGCGCTCTACGGCCTGCGCATCGGTCTGCGGCACGCGCGAAAACATCTGGGCTGGGCGCTCGACGTCGCGGCCGATGTGAGCCGCGCGCCGGCCGAGAAACTGAAATCCTGGCGCCAGAAAATCCTCACCTCGGAGGATCCGCGCCTTGTCCACCGGTCACTGCAAGATGCCTTCGACGACTTCGCATGGAGCGCCGCTGCATGAGCTCAGCCGCTGAACATCGTCGGCCGTTTCCGTCCGACAGCGATGCCATCCTGGATGCACTGCCCAATCCCGTGCTCATGATCGGACCGGACGGCAAGATCGTCGCCGCCAACATCGCAACCGAAGCCTTCTTCGATATCTCGACGCAGTTTTTGAAGCGGCAGTCGCTGAAAGAGCTGGTGCCGTTCGGCAGCCCCTTGCTGGCGCTGATCGATCAGGTGCGTTCGTCGAACGCGCCGGTCAACGAATACAAGGTCGATCTGGGCACGCCACGCATGGGCGGAGATCGCCAGGTCGATCTGCATGTTGCCCCCGTCACGGAACGGCCCGGCCATATCGTGGTGATGCTCCAGGAGCGCTCCATCGCCGACAAGATGGACCGCCAGCTCACCCATCGCAGCGCCGCGCGCTCGGTCATCGCGCTCGCCGCGATGCTGGCGCATGAAATCAAGAACCCGCTCTCCGGCATCCGCGGCGCGGCGCAGCTCCTGGAGCAGCAGGCCTCCTCGGAAGACCGCATGCTGACGCGGCTGATCTGCGATGAGGCCGACCGCATCGTGACGCTGGTCGACCGCATGGAGGTGTTCGGCGACGAGCGCCCCGTGGTGCGCGGCCCCGTCAACATCCATTCGGTGCTCGATCACGTCAAACGGCTGGCGCAGTCCGGCTTTGCCCGCAACATCCGCTTCGTCGAGGACTACGATCCCTCGCTGCCGCCGGTGCTGGCGAACCAGGACCAGCTCATCCAGGTGTTCCTCAACCTGGTGAAGAACGCCGCCGAAGCGCTGATCGACGTTCCCGACGGCGAAATCCAGCTCACCACCGCGTTTCGCCCCGGCGTGCGGCTGTCAGTCCCCGGTCAAAAATCCCGTGTATCCCTGCCGCTCGAATTCTGCGTGAAGGACAACGGACCAGGCGTGCCGGACGATCTTCTGCCAAATCTGTTCGATCCCTTCGTCACCACCAAGCAGACCGGCTCGGGTCTGGGCCTCGCGCTGGTCGCAAAGATCATCGGGGATCACGGGGGCATCATCGAATGCGAATCTCAGCCGCGGAAGACCACCTTCCGCGTGCTGATGCCGATGTATTCCACATCGGTGAAACATGCCGATCAAAGCAGTCGCGACGGCTCTGCCGGGAAGTCGTCGTCTGCGTCACAGGGGGCAAAATGAGGATTAACGATGCCCGCAGGTAGCATTCTCGTTGCTGATGACGACACCGCCATCCGCACGGTTCTCAACCAGGCACTATCGCGCGCCGGCTACGAGGTGCGGCTGACCGGCAATGCCGCGACGCTGTGGCGATGGGTCAGCCAGGGGGAGGGCGATCTCGTCATCACCGACGTGGTGATGCCCGACGAGAACGCGTTCGACCTGTTGCCGCGGATCAAGAAGATGCGGCCGAATTTGCCTGTCATCGTCATGAGCGCGCAAAACACCTTCATGACGGCGATCCGCGCCTCCGAGCGCGGCGCCTATGAATATCTGCCGAAACCCTTCGACCTGAAGGAGCTGATCGCCATCGTCGGCCGCGCGCTGGCCGAGCCGAAGGAGCGGGTCTCGACGCCGAACGAGGACGCCGAGATGGAGGCGATCCCGCTGGTCGGCCGCTCGCCGGCGATGCAGGAGATCTATCGTGTCTTGGCGCGCCTGATGCAGACCGACCTCACCGTGATGATCACGGGCGAGTCCGGTACCGGCAAGGAGCTGGTGGCGCGCGCGCTGCACGACTACGGCAAGCGCCGCAACGGCCCGTTCGTCGCGGTCAACATGGCGGCAATCCCGCGCGACCTGATCGAGTCCGAACTGTTCGGACACGAGCGCGGTGCCTTCACCGGCGCCAACACCCGCGCCTCCGGCCGCTTCGAGCAGGCCGAGGGCGGCACGCTGTTCCTGGACGAGATCGGCGACATGCCGATGGAGGCGCAGACCCGCCTGCTGCGCGTGCTTCAGCAGGGCGAATACACCACGGTCGGCGGCCGCACCCCGATCAAGACCGACGTGCGCATCGTCGCGGCCTCCAACAAGGATCTGCGCGTCCTGATCCAGCAGGGCCTGTTCCGCGAAGATCTGTTCTTCCGTCTCAACGTCGTGCCGCTGCGGCTGCCGCCGTTGCGCGAGCGCATCGAAGATCTGCCGGATCTCATCCGTCATTTCTTCGCGCTGGCCGAGAAGGACGGACTGCCGCCGAAGAAGCTCGACGCGCTGGCGCTGGAGCGGATGAAGCAGCACCGCTGGCCGGGCAACGTGCGCGAGCTCGAGAACCTCGCCCGTCGCCTCGCGGCGCTTTATCCGCAGGACGTGATCACGGGCTCCGTCATCGACGGCGAGTTGGCGCCACCTACGGTCAGCCCGGGTGCCGCAGTCCAGCATGGCGTCGACAATCTCGGCGGCGCCGTGGAAGCGTATCTCTCCTCGCACTTTCAGGGCTTCCCGAACGGCGTGCCGCCGCCGGGCCTCTATCACCGCATCTTGAAAGAGATCGAGGTGCCGCTACTCACGGCCGCGCTCGCCGCCACCCGCGGCAACCAGATCCGCGCGGCCGATCTGCTCGGCCTCAACCGCAACACGCTGCGGAAGAAGATCCGGGATCTCGATATCCAGGTGTACCGGAGCGGGGGGTAGCATCCCCGCAACGGACGGTGGCTCAGCTCCCCCTACCAAGCGGAGCTGAGCCTGTCCGGATCGCGCTGGCCGTTGTGGCTGACGCGGTGAGCAGAAGTCCGGACCGGACTGAAATGTTCCTCAGGAACATTCAAACGATGATTTCAGCCGCGGGATGCGACCTCACACCTATCTGACAAACCGGCCTGCGACCTGTATCGCGCTGGCGACGTTCGCATTGGGCTCCTGCACCCCGACACCGTTGACCAGGAGGTCGGCCGCCACGATCAGCAGCAGCACGGCCGACACCATCATTGCGAGAAAGAACCTGTGCATGCTGGTCAAGCCGTGAGGGCCGGAATGCGTTCCCGCCCTCCGGCATGTCGCTGTGGATGCGCGGGTCGGTCGCGGCGAGGGCGCCGCGGAATTGTCGCAATTCGGCAACAATGTGGTACGAATACATCAGTATCCGCCCGCCGCGGACCCCGTTTTTCAGCACCCATTGCCGGAATGACCAGCGCAGACACCTCGGCCGCATCCTTTGACACGGCCCCAGCTGAAGAGCCCCGGCGTTGGTCGGCGCGACGCTGGCTGGCGCCGTTCGCCGTGGCGCTGGCCCTGCTGTCGGCCTGCCTGACATTCCTGGTCCTGACCGGCCTCACGTCGATCGAGCCGACCCCTGCGGTTGTCCGCTCGTTCTATCTGATCAATGCGGGCACGATCCTGCTGCTGGTCGGCATCATCATCCGCGAGCTCTGGCAGCTGATCCTGGCGCGACGGCGGGGCAGGGCGGCGGCGCGCCTCCATGTCCAGATCGTCAGCCTGTTCTCGATCGTGGCGGTGCTGCCGGCGGTGCTGGTCGCCGTCGTCGCCAACGTCACCATCGAGCGCGGCCTCGACCGCCTGTTCTCCGGCCCGACCAAGGAGGTGATCCAGAATTCGCTGACGATCGCGCGCGCCTACATGCAGGACCACGCGCAGCTGATCCGGGGCGACATTCTCGGCATGGCCAACGACATCGCCCACGCCCGGCCGCTCTACGACCAGGATCGCCGCTCTTTTCGCGAATTGCTGACGTCCAGCGCCGCCTCGCGCAATTTGCCGGGCGCGATGATCATCGACAAGAACACCAACATTCTCGAATCCGCCGATACCGGCATGCGGCTGGCCTATTCGCCGCCGGCGCCGGACTTCCTCAGCAACGTCAACGAATCCGAGCCCGAGATCGCGGTGCTGCCCGATGCGAGCTTCGTCGCCGCGGTGGTCCGCTTGCGCGCCTTCAGCGACACCTTCCTCTACGTCGCGCGGCCGCTCGATCCGAATGTCGTCAACCAGCTCAAGCAGACCGAGGTCAGCGTCGCCGAATACGCCCAGATCGAGTCGCGCCGGCTCGGCATCCAGGTCGCGTTCGCGCTGATGTTCGCGGTGATCGCGCTGACCATCCTGATGGCCTCGGTGCTGATCGGCCTCAACTTCGCCAACTCGCTGGTCTCGCCGATCCGGCGACTGATGAACGCGGCCCAGACGGTCTCGACAGGCGATCTCCATGTGAAAGTGCCGGTGCACCAGTCGGAAGGCGACCTCGCCCAGCTGGGTGAGACCTTCAACAAGATGACGGAGGAGTTGCGCAGCCAGCGCGACGAGCTCGTCAACGCCAGCGACCTCATCGACAGCCGCCGCCGCTTCATCGAGGCGGTGCTGTCGTCCGCGAGCGCCGGCATCATCGGCGTGGATAATTCAGGCAGCGTCGGCATTCTCAACCGTTCCGCCGAAAAGCTGATCGGGCACTCCGAAGCCGAGACGCTCGGCCATCCGCTCTCCGACGTGCTGCCCGAGCTCGAGGAGATGATGAAGACGGCGCGGGAAGGGACCCAGCGCCTGGTGCAGGGGCAGATCACGATCACGCGGGACGGGCAGGAACGCAATCTGTCGGTCCGCGTCAGCGCCGAGAAGACCAGCCAGCCGCACGACAGCTACATCATCACGCTCGACGACATCACCGAACTGGTCTCGGCGCAGCGCACCTCGGCCTGGGGCGACGTCGCGCGCCGCATCGCGCATGAGATCAAGAACCCGCTGACCCCGATCCAGCTCTCCGCCGAGCGCATTCGCCGCAAATTTGGCAAGGACATCACCGAGGGCAAGGACAAGCAGATCTTCGAACAGTGCACCGACACCATCGTGCGTCAGGTCGACGATATCCGCCGCATGGTCGACGAGTTCTCGCGCTTCGCGCGGATGCCGAAGCCGGTGATGGAGGGTGAGGACGTCGCCGACGCAGTGCGGCAGGCGGTGTTCCTGATGAAGGTCGCCCATCCCGAGATCGATATCGAGGCCGAATTCAAGGAAGACCCGCTGCGCGCCCAGTTCGACCGGCGGCTGATCTCGCAGGCCGTCACCAACATCGTCAAGAACGCCACCGAGGCGATCGAGCAGGTTCCCCTGGAGGAGCTCGGCAAAGGCCGGATCGACGTCGTGGTCTCGCGCGAGGGCGAGGACGTGCTGATCGACGTCGTCGACAACGGCATCGGCCTGCCCAAGGTGGCGCGCTCGCGCCTGCTCGAGCCCTATGTGACGACACGCGCCAAGGGCACCGGCCTTGGGCTCGCGATCGTCGGTCGCGTGCTGGAAGACCATGGCGGGCGTATCGAACTGAAGGATGCCTCGGACTTCCGCGAGGGCCAACGCGGGGCCTGGATGCGGATGCGTTTTGCGATCTCCGGCGCTCCCGCGAAAACCGAGGGGGCCGAACCGGCGGGCGGGGCAACGACCAAGCCGGAAAGCGGCGAAACGGCCACGCAATCCGTCAAGGATCCGGAAACAAAGCAGGCGGCCGTCGAAACCAAAGAGCCGGCTGAAAAGACCAATGATTCAACGAAGATCGAAGCCTCAACAGGCAGCTGAGAAAACAGGCGACCCATGGCAAGTGAAATTCTGATTGTCGATGATGAGGCCGATATTCGGGATCTCGTTGCGGGCATCCTCGAAGACGAGGGCTTCGTGACCCGGACCGCGCGCGACAGCGATACGGCGCTCGCCGAGATCGCCAACCGCAGGCCGCATCTGGTGTTCCTCGACATCTGGCTGCAGGGCTCCAAGCTCGACGGCTTGCAGCTGCTGGAGCAGGTCAAGAAGGACAACCCCGATCTCCCGGTCGTGATGATCTCCGGCCACGGCAACATCGAGACCGCGGTCGCCGCGATCAAGCGTGGGGCCTACGACTTCATCGAGAAGCCGTTCAAGACCGACCGGCTGATCCTGGTCGCCAACCGTGCACTGGAGAACTCGCGGCTCAAGCGCGAGGTCAAGGAGCTGAAGCAGCTCGCGCCGAGCGCAAGCTCGCTGGTCGGCCGCTCGCCCAGCATGAACCAGCTGCGCCAGACCATCGAGCGTGCGGCCAAGGCCAACAGCCGCATCCTGATTGTCGGTCCCGCCGGCGCCGGCAAGGAACTGACCGCCCGCACGTTGCATACGGCCTCGGGCCGCGCCGACGGCCCCTTCGTCGTCATCAACGCCGCTGCGATCACGCCCGAGCGGATGGAGCACGAGCTGTTCGGCATCGAGCAGTCCAACGGCGAGCACGCGCGCAAGCCCGGCGCGCTCGAAGAGGCCCACGGCGGCACGCTGTTCATCGACGAAATCGCGGACATGCCGCGCGAGACCCAGAACAAGATCTTGCGCGTGCTGGTTGAGCAGTCGTTCCAGCGCGTCGGCGGCAACGGCAAGGTCCAGGTCGACGTCCGCATCATCTCCTCCACCGCGCGCAATCTGGAAGAGGAGATCGCGGCCGGCCATTTCCGCGAGGATCTCTATCATCGGCTCTCGGTGGTGCCGATCCGCGTGCCCGCATTGTCGGAGCGGCGTGAGGACATTCCGGAATTGATCGACTATTTCATGGAGCAGATCTCCGCGGGCAGCGGCCTGCCCAAGCGGCAGATCGGCCAGGACGCGATGGCGGTGCTGCAGTCGCATGTCTGGCCGGGCAATGTGCGCCAGCTCCGCAACAACGTTGAGAGAGTCATGATTCTGGCCGCGGGCGGGCCTGAGGTCATCATCACTGCCGACATGCTGCCGCAGGATGTCGGCTCCATGGTGCCGGCGATGCCGACCAGCAACAATGGCGAGCACATCATGGGCCTGCCGCTGCGCGAAGCGCGCGAAGTGTTCGAGCGCGACTATTTGATTGCACAGATCAGCCGTTTCTCAGGAAATATTTCTCGCACGGCCGAGTTTGTTGGCATGGAACGCTCGGCACTGCACCGGAAGTTGAAGGCGCTCGGCGTCGGCTGACGCTGCGACGTCGTTGGAATAGGCGAGGAAAATCATCGATTTCCGTAGTTTTTCGGGGCAATACGGCGTGGGCTGCCGCGTGAAGCGGCTTGCCTAATAAGCCTACCTGTCCTCTAATCGAACCGCTGTCCCTCCGAGGGGGATCTCATGAGGGACGGCACCGGACGAGGACCCCGAATTTTCAAAAGAGGGCCGCAACCGGCGCAATAAAAAGAAACTCAAAGCGAGAAAAAAACAATGGCGGCAGACCGCGCACAAAACCTGCAGGACACCTTCCTTAATCACGTTCGCAAAACCAAAACGCCACTGACGATCTTTCTGGTCAACGGAGTGAAGCTCCAGGGCATCGTGACCTGGTTCGACAATTTCTGTTTGCTGCTTCGGCGCGACGGTCACTCGCAGCTCGTCTACAAGCATGCGATCTCGACCATCATGCCGGGCGCTCCGATCCAGTTGTTCGAAGGCGGCGAGGACCAGCCGGCTTGAGAGTGATCTGATTGGAACCCCGGAATTTCGACGGGGATGCCGACCGTCCGCGGTCGGCAGGGGGTACGCAGACGGGGCGGGTGCTTGTCATCGGTCCCTATTTGCGGGTGCGCGCAGGCAATGCCGACGCGCAATCGGAAGCTCATGTCCTGCGTGACGCGGAAGCCCGGCTCGACGAAGCTGCCGGCCTCGCGCGCGCGATCGATCTCGTCGTTGCCGATGCCATCATCGCGCCGATCAACCAGATCCGCCCTGCGACCTATATCGGCAAGGGCAAGGTCGAGGAGATCGCTGCGCTCGCCAAGAGCCTCGACGTCGAGCTCGTGGTGATGGATTGCGCGCTTGCGCCGATCCAGCAGCGCAATCTCGAGAAGGAGCTGCAGGCAAAGGTGCTCGATCGCACCGGGCTCATTTTGGAAATCTTCGGCCGCCGCGCCAAGACCAAGGAAGGCTCGCTCCAGGTCGAGCTCGCGCATCTCAACTATCAACGTTCGCGCCTGGTGCGCTCATGGACCCATCTCGAACGCCAGCGCGGCGGCTTTGGATTCATGGGCGGTCCCGGCGAGACCCAGATCGAAGCCGACCGCCGCCTGATCCAGGAGCGCATCTCCAAGCTCGAGGGCGAGCTGAAGAAGGTGCAGGCCACACGCCGCCTGCATCGCGCAGGCCGCCAGCGCGTGCCGTACCGCGTCGTGGCGCTGGTCGGCTACACCAATGCCGGCAAGTCGACGCTGTTCAACCGCCTGACCCGCGCCGACGTGCAGGCCGCCGACATGCTGTTCGCCACGCTGGATCCGACCCTGCGTGCGCTCACCCTGCCGCATGGCGGCAAGGCGATGCTGTCGGACACCGTCGGTTTCATCTCCAATTTGCCGACACAGCTCGTCGCCGCCTTCCGCGCCACGCTGGAGGAGGTGCTGGAAGCCGACGTCATCCTGCATGTGCGCGACATCTCGCACGACGACGCCGAGGCGCAGCAGAGCGACGTCGACGCCGTGCTGCGCCAGCTCGGCATCAATCCCGATGACTCAGGCCGCATCATCGAGGTCTGGAACAAGATCGACCGTTATGGTCCCGAACAGCGCGAAGAGCTTTTGAACATCGCGGCGCGCAGGCCGGAGGATCATCCGGCGATGCTGGTGTCGGCCGTGTCGGGCGAGGGGGTCGACGCACTGCTCGCCGCGATCGAGGAGCGCTTGGCTGCCAAGCGCATCACGCTCGACCTCTCGATCGATGCCTCCGACGGCGCCGGCATCAGCTGGCTGCATCGGAATTCCGAGGTGCTGGCGAAAGAGCTGCACGACGGCCGCTTCGACATGACGGTCCGGGTGGACGAGACCAAGCGGGATATCGTGGTGAACCGGTTTGACGCCGTGCCGCGACTGTCGGCATAACAGGTGTCGTCCCGGCGAAGGCCGGGACCCATACCGCGTGATCCATCGAGGCAAGGCGGTCTTCATACCGACGAACATTTTCACTCCAAGCCTTCGCCCAACTCCTCCCTGTGGTTATGGGTCCCGGCCTTCGCCGGGACGACGACGGAGTTAGCCGCGCGCCTGGTTGCTTTTCTCGGCCGGTGCGGCGCTTTTCTCCTCGCTCTTCGCCGCGTTCCACAACGCGTCCATCTCGGCGAGCGACGCTTGCTCCAGCGTGCGGCCCTGCGCCTCCAGCGCCCGCTCGATAAACCCAAACCGGCGCTCGAACTTCGCGTTGGTCGCGCGAAGCGCGGCTTCCGGATCGGCATCGACATGGCGGGCGAGATTGACCAGCGCGAACATCAGGTCGCCGGTCTCTTCCGCGAGGCCCTCGCTGTCGTCGCGGTCGAGCGCGGCCTCGATCTCGTCGGCTTCCTCGCGGATTTTTGCCAGCACCGCGCGCGGATCGTTCCAGTCGAAGCCGACAGTGGAGGCCTTGCGCTGCAGCTCCATGGCGCGCGTCAGCGCGGGCTGGCCGGCCTTCACGCCTGACAGCAGCGATTTGTGCGACGACGCTTCCTGCGGCGGCCGGCGCGCAGCGCGCTCGGCTTTCTCCTCCGCCTTGATGCGGTCCCAGACCTCCTTGACGTGGGAGGAGGCGAGGTTGCCCTCCTTGTCGGCGAAAACGTGAGGATGGCGCCGGATCATTTTTCGCGTGATGGCCTCGACGACATCTCCAAACGCGAACGCGTTCTGCTCAGACGCCATCTGGGCGTGGAAGACGACCTGGAGCAGCAGGTCGCCGAGCTCCTCGCAGAGATCGTCGAGGTCGCCGCGGCTGATGGCCTCGACCACCTCATAGGCTTCCTCGATCGTATAGGGCGCGATGGTCGCAAAATTCTGCTCGAGGTCCCAGGGGCAGCCTGTCACCGGTGTGCGCAGCGCCGCCATGATCTCGATCAGGCGGGAAATGTCGCGGGAAGGGGTCATTGCGGGCAGTCTCCTGGCTCCCAAGCCTTATGCCAAAAGCGAGCTCCCGTTCCCAGCGCAGCGCGGCGGAACAGGGTGATTTCCACCGGTTGGCGGGCCGGATTGGCGAGCAGCGTGCGCAATGCTAAAGCGCGGGCCATGAGCGACGTATTTTCATCCGAAACCGCATTGGTGCTGTTCTCCGGCGGCCAGGATTCCACCACCTGCCTTGCCTGGGCGCTGAACCGGTTTGCGCGCGTGGAGACGCTGGGGTTTGATTACGGCCAGCGCCACGCCATCGAGCTTGCCTGCCGTAACGGACTGTTCGACGGCATCAAGGATCTGCGCGCGGATTGGGCTTCCAGGCTTGGCGAGAGCCACACGCTGTCGATCCCAACGCTCGCGGCCGTATCCGAGACGGCGCTGACGCGCGACGTCGCGATCGCGATGGGCGCCGACGGCCTGCCGAACACGTTCGTGCCCGGCCGCAATCTGGTGTTCTTGACATTCGCCGCGGCACTGGCCTACCGGCGCGGCATCAGTCACATCGTCGGCGGCATGTGCGAGACCGACTATTCCGGTTATCCCGATTGCCGCGACGACACCATTCGCGCGATGCAGGCCGCGCTGTCGCTCGGCATGGCCCGCAAGTTCGAGCTGCACACACCGCTGATGTGGATCGACAAGGCCGCGACGTGGAAGCTCGCCCATGAGCTCGGCGGCGACGGGCTGGTCGATCTCATCCGCGAGCAGTCGCACACCTGCTATCTCGGCGAACGCGGCGCGCAGCATGATTGGGGATGCGGCTGCGGCGAGTGCCCTGCGTGCAGCCTGCGGGCAAAGGGGTGGCGGGAGTACGTGGCGGGGCGGTGAGGTGCCTCACTCCGCGGTCATTGAGAGGAGCTCTTGCGACGAAGCAATCCAGACTGCCTCTGCTGAGGGATTCTGGATTGCTTCGCTACGTTCACAATGACGGGTGTGCGCGATCTTACCGAAAATCCTCCGCCTTCAGCTCGATCGGCTTGCCGTGCGGGGTGCGATCTGCCGCGTGATCCCAGGCGTCGCGGTAGCGATGCAGCGTCTCCGCAGACGCAACGCCCTTGCGCGCGACGAGACCTTCCAGCGTGGCGAGCCAATGGAGATAGTAGGTCTCGCCAGTATCGGGATCGCCGGCCGCCTGCGCGCGCTTGATCTCGGAGGCCAGGGCTGCCGCCCATTCGGGCCAGGTGAACACGCCGCGCTCGTGCAGCGTCAGCGCCATCGCGAAGGCGTGCGCTTCCCAGGGCGCGCGGAACACGGGGCCGTCATCGTCGCGCGGAATGCTCGGGATGGCTGCCGTCGCGGCAGCAGCAGCCGTGCTGCTCATCACGCCGGGTCCAGATACGGCTCGAACGCATCGATCGAGACTTTCGAGGTCGGATCGCCGTCCGCGCCCCAGAGATCGCGGCCCTCGAATACCACCGTGTAGAGCCATTGCGGATTCTCGCCGAGCTCCATCGCCGCCGAGTCCGGAAATACGTGGCAGCCATGATTGAGCTCGACGACGCCGACATGGCCGCGCACGTAGCGCGGCAGCCGCGTGTGGGTCGCCGGATGAATGTTCTTCGCGCGGACCTTGTCACCGATCTTGTATTTCGCCAGTGCCGGGGCAGGGCGGGCGAACTTGCCGCGCACCATGATGCGCTCGACCTGGCCGAGATCGAACTTGCCGTGCTTGAGCGCCTTGGACGGCTGCATCGCATGGCCGGCGGCGACTTCCTCCCGGGTGAGATAGCCTTTCTCGATCAGCATCTCCTCGAGCCCGAGAAACCATTTCTTGTAATAGGAGCTCGACAGGTACACGTGCGGCGGAATCGTCTCGCGATAGAAGCGCGAGGTGTCGATGTTGAAGGCGCCGGCTGCGCCCATCGCACGCACCATGGCGAGAACACGCGACTCCCATTCCTCGTGGAACACCGGCTCGTCGGGCTCGGGCTCGACCTTGCCGAAGCCGTCCATGCCGCCCATGTCGTGCACGCCGTTCATGACGGCGCTCCGGGCGCTTTGGGAAAGCCGGTGCCGATCATGGAATCGCGCGTGACCAGCTCGGCGAGCTGCTCCTCGCTCCAGCCATCGGTCCCCGCGGGGCGCATCGGCAGCACAAGAAAGCGCGTTTCGGCGGTCGAATCCCATACCCGGATTTCAACGTCCTTGGCGACCTGCACGCCGAAATCGGCGAGCACGCCGCGCGGGTCCTTCACCGCGCGGGAGCGATAGGGCGCGGCCTTGTACCAGACCGGCGGCAGCCCCAGCATTTCCCAGGGGTAGCAGGAGCACAGTGTGCACACGACCATGTTGTGACGCTGCGGCGTGTTCTCGACCACGACGAGGTGGTCGCCGACGCGGCTGACATGGCCGAGCGTGCCGATCGCCTTCGAGCCGTCCTCCAGCAGTGCCGTCTTGAAAGCCGGATCGCTCCAGGCCTTGGCGACGACGCGCGCGCCGTTATGGGGACCGATCCGGGTCTCATAGGCCTGGATGATGGCGTCGAGCGCGGCCGGCTCGACATAGCCTTTTTCGGTCAGGATCGTCTCGAGCGCGCGCACGCGCAGCTCGGTCTCCGACAGCTCGGAATGGTCGTGATCGTGGTGATGATGATGGTCGCTCATAGGGCGAAGATAGTCCCAGAATCCGGGCGTTGTCGAGGCGAAGACTCTGCTAACATCGCGGCATGGGCTGGGCTGCAAGAACTGGGATAACCGCCGCAATCGCGGCTCTTGGCGCATTCGCGGCGCAGGATGCGCGCGCCGCGAATGGCGCCTATGCGGTCGATGCCGCCGACATTTCCGAGGTCGGCTCCTGCAAGGTGGAGAGCTGGCTGTCGACGGCTTCCAACACGGATTTTTCGGCGGTCGCCAATCCCTCCTGTGTCGTCGATCCCTTCAGGCCGATCGAGCTGAGCCTGCAGACCATCCGAGCCCGGAGCGATGGCGACTGGAGCACGACGGTCGCGCCAAAAGCCAAGACGAATTTCATCCCGACCGGGATCGGCCGGTGGGGATTGTCGGCCTATGGCGGCGGATCGTTCGACGCGGCGACCGGCGAGGCGCTATCCGCCTTTGCCGTCATCCCCGCGACCCTCCGCCTGTCCGAGACCATGCGCATCAACGTCAATGGCGGCTGGCTCTGGGATCGCACGGTGGATCGCCATTACCTGACCTACGGCATCGGCTTCGATTGGAAATTCACCGACACCCTGCAATGGACGATCGAGGCGTACGGGCAGGCCGGCGCCTCCGAGATCGCAAGCATCGTGCAGCCGCGTTTCCAGACCGGCGTCCGCTACCGGCCGAACGAGATCTTCTCCGTCGATGTGATCTACGGCCGCAACATCACCGGGGAAAATGCCAACTGGATCACCATCGGGACCACGGTCCGGTTTCCGGTCCATGGAAGCGAACCCGAACATCGGCGTACCGGGCATCTGTGAGCACCAGGAAGACCCAAGAACAAGGGAGATTGCGTTGCCTGACTATGTCAAGGTGGAGAAGGGCCTCGGATCGGAGGGGCGGATTGCGGTGGTGCGGTTCGACCGCGGCGACGGCATCAATGCGCTATCGCCAGAGGCGCTGCGCCAGCTCACCGCAGCCGCGCGCAGTTTCGAGGATGACGCCGCAACCTCTGTCGTGGTGCTGACAGGCAGCGCGGCTGCGTTCAGCGCCGGCTTCGACCTCAAGGATGCCGAAGGCCGCTCGCGCAAGGACATGGACCTCGGCACGCTGCGGCGGCATCTCAAGCTCGGACCGCGCCTGACCCACGCCTGGCAGGAGATGGAGCAGATCACGATCGCCGCCATCGAGGGCTTTTGCGTCGGCGGCGGCGTGGCGCTCGCCGTCGCGCTCGACTTCCGCGTCATGGGACGCGATGCCCATCTGCGGGTGCCCGAGATCGGGCTCGGCATGAACATGAGCTGGCAAAGCATTCCGCGCATGCTGCATCTGATCGGCCCGGCTCGGACCAAGCAGGCGGTGATCCTGGCCGATCAGCGCATCAGCGCGGATGAAGCCTATGAGTGGGGCCTGGTCGAGCAGGTGGTCGATCCCGGCCATGCGTTCGATGCCGCGATGGAGCTTGCGCGCAAGGTGGCAGCGCAGCCGCCGCTCTCCGTTGCCATGACGAAACTCACGGTCAACCGGCTGGCGCATGCGCTGGATAATCTCGCCAGCCACATGGACGTCGACCAGTTCGCCCTGGCAAGCCTTAGCGAGGACCACAAGGAGGGCGTCGAGGCGTTCCTGACGCGACGCAAACCGAAGTTCAGAGGGCGGTAGAAGCAGGCTCGGGCCATTGATTGCGCCGCGGACTATCCGTATACGCGGCGCTGGGACAAAATAGGCCCGATCAACGGGCCGGCAGACGACAACGACGATCGAGGGGAGGGCCCATGGCCACTAGCTCGCAGGCGCCTCAGGCGAAAGGGTTTCGCTGGAAGCTGATCGCGCCGCTCGCGGTGTGGCTGGTGATCTATCTGTGGCCGGTGCCGGCAGGGCTCAACGTCAATCAGTGGCACTATTTTGCCGTCTTCGCGGCCGTCATCACCGGGCTCATCCTGGAATCGATGCCGGTCGGCGCGGTCGGCCTGATCGGGCTGACGGTTGCCGGCGTCGGCGGTTATATCGATCCCGATCCGACCAAGTCGCTGCGCTGGATGCTGGCGGGCTTTGCCGAGAGCACGGTGTGGCTGATCGTCGGCGCCTTCGTGTTCTCGATCGGGTATCGCAAGAGCCACCTGGGCCGGCGTATTGCGCTCGTGCTGGTGCAAAAGCTCGGCACCAACACGCTCGGTCTCGGCTATGCAGTGGCGATGTCGGACTTTTTGCTGGCGCCGGCGACACCGTCCAACACCGCGCGCAGCGGCGGCATCGTCTATCCCATCATCAGCAACATCCCGCGCATCTACGGCTCCGAGCCGGGACCGACCGCCGGCAAGATCGGCACCTACGTGATGTGGACCGCGTTCGCGTCGACCGCCGTCACCAGCTCATTGTTTTTCACCGCGCTCGCGCCCAATGCAGCGGCGCTTGCCATCGCCAAGAAGACCGTCGGAATCGACGTCAGCTGGGCGCAGTGGTTCATCGGCTTTGCGCCGCTCGGCCTCCTCCTGATGGTGCTGGTCCCGCTGCTCAGCTACGCGGTCTGCCGCCCCGAGGTGAAGAGCAGCCCGGAAATTTCCGAATGGGCATCGAAGGAGCTCGCGGAGATGGGCCCGATGTCGCGCAACGAATGGATCATGCTGGCGCTGATCCTGCTCGCGATGTTCCTGTGGATCGCGGGCTCGAGCCCGGACATCCGCGTACCGCTTCTGGGCTCGAATTTCGTCAACGCCACCACCGTCGTGTTCATCGTGATCTCGCTGATGCTGGTGACGGGCGTGATCGAGTTTGCCGACATCGTCGCCGAGAAGGGCGCCTGGGAGGTGTTCTTCTATTTCACCTCGCTGCTGACGCTGGCTTCGGGCCTCAACGAGATCGGCTTCATCAAATGGTTCGCGACCGAATATGCAAAGCCGCTCGCGGGGCTATCGCCGTCGACCGCGATGCTCCTGCTGGTCGCGCTGTTCTTCTGGATCCACTATTTCTTCTCGAGCATCACCTCGCATGCCGCCGCCGTGCTGCCCGTGGTACTCGCGGTCGGATCCGGCATCCCCGACCTGCCGGTCACGACGCTCGCCATGCTCTGCATGTATTCGCTCGGCCTGATGGGCGTGATCTCGCCTTACGCGACCGGGCCGGCGCCGATGTATTTCGGCAGTGGCTATATCGGCAAGGGTCAGTTCTGGGGTTTTGGGCTGATTTTCGGGGTGCTCTATTTCGCGGGGCTCCTGCTGATCGTATGGCCCTGGTTGCGGGTCACCTGAGCCGGGGCGAAGGCCAAGACGGCGGCAGATGAATTTTCTTCAGTGGGGAGAAATTCGGAAAACTTCGTCCAATTCCCCACAAATATCTGACATTGCCAGAGAGACCTGAAAGGGGGATGGTGCCTGCTGCGGTGCAGCGCGCTCCAGCCGAGTCCTCATCGCGGTTTCACTCTCCGTCGCTTGATGCGACCGGTTCCCGGATGCCCCCAGAGGCAAGCGGAACTATTGTGCATGAAGGCCGCCTCCATGAACGTCCAGCCGTCGCTCGCGATCGGACAGCCGATCGAAAAACCTGACGCGATCTCAGGTCAGGCGATCTCGCCTGCCGCGACTGCGCCTGACGCGATGGTCCGCTTCGAAGGCATCTCGAAAACCTATCCGGCCTATCGCGACAAGCCCGGCGTCAATGCCCTGCAAAACATCGACTTCGCGATCCCGCGCGGTTCGATCACCGGCGTCATCGGCCGCTCCGGCGCCGGCAAATCGAGCCTGGTCCGGCTCATCAACGGCCTGGAGAGGCCGACCACGGGCCGCGTCATCGTCGATAACAGAGATATCTCGGCGCTCGCGGGCCGAGACTTGCGGCTGGCGCAGCGCTCGAGCGGCATGATCTTCCAGCACTTCAACCTGCTGTCCTCGCGCACCGCGGCCGCTAATATCGCGCTGCCGCTCGAGATTGCCGGCTGGGCCAAGGCCGACATCAAAGCCCGCGTCGCCGAGCTGCTTGCGCTGGTGGACATCGCCGACAAGCACGACCGCTACCCGTCCGAACTCTCCGGCGGCCAGAAACAGCGCGTCGGCATCGCGCGAGCCTTGGCGACGCGGCCGAGCGTGCTGCTGTCGGACGAGGCGACCTCGGCGCTCGATCCGCAGACCACGCGGGCGATCCTCGATCTGCTCGCGAACATCAACCGCGAGCTCGGCGTGACCATCGTGCTGATCACCCACGAGATGTCCGTGGTGCGCCAGCTCGCCAAGGACATCGTGGTGCTCGATGCCGGCCGCGTCGTCGAGAGCGGCCAAGTCGCCGACATCTTCACCCACCCCAAGCATCCGATCACGCAATCCTTCCTGGCCGAGGTGATAGGCGACAGCCTGCCGGTGTCGCTGGCGAGCCGTATCGTTTCGGAGCCGCCTGCGGGCGGACAGGCCGTGATCCGCGTCCAGGTGCGCGGGGCAGGGAGAGGCGACACGCTGGTGGCGCGGCTCGCGCGCGAACTCGGCCTCGACGTGTCGCTGCTGTCGGCCCGCATCGACGAGATCGGCGGCCAGCATGTGGGCTCACTGACGCTAGGTATCCCTCTCGGCATGTCCAGCGGCGAGGACGCGACGACGCGCACGCTGGCCTGGCTGTCACAATATCAATTCCCCGCGGAGCGTCTCGGCTATGTCGCCTGAACTCATCAACCTGATCGTCCAGGCGACCGGCGAGAGCCTGTACATGGTCGGGCTCGCCGCTCTGGTCGGCACCGCCTTCGGCCTGCCGCTCGGCGTCTTTCTCGCGACCAGCCGGAAAGGCGAGCTGTTCGCGGCGCCTCTCGTCAATCGCGTGCTCGGCATCGTCGTCAACGCGACACGGTCTACGCCCTTCATCATCCTGGTCGTCGCCATCATCCCGTTCACGCGGCTGGTGGCCGGCACCTCGATCGGATCGACGGCCGCGATCGTGCCGTTGACGATCGCATCGGCGCCGTTCATCGCGCGCCTGGTTGAGGCCGCAATCCGCGAGGTCGATGGCGGCCTGATCGAGACCGCATCCTCGTTCGGGGCATCGCCGATGCAGATCGTGCTCAAGGTGCTGCTCCCCGAAGCGTTGCCGGGTCTTCTGCTGGCGCTGACGCTCGCGGTGGTCAGCCTGCTCGGCTACTCCGCCATGGTCGGTGCCGTCGGAGGCGGGGGCCTGGGCGATCTCGGTATCCGCTACGGCTATCAGCGCTTCATGCCGGAGATGATGCTCGCCGTCGTCGTGGTGCTGATCGCGCTGGTGCAGCTGGTGCAGAGCGCTGGCGATTATCTCGCGCGTCGGGTCAACCGCCGGCTGCGACATCGCTGACGCCGTTTCAGACATTTCGAACAAGCAGGTTCTTGTCGGTCTGGAAACATTCCAAACTTCCAAACACGACTGAGCGCATTCGTCGCACGCGTTGCGCACGCGTCTGGAGAAATTCTAACGCAGTTCCTATCGCACTCCGAAATCGCCTGCGTTAGGGCGAGGCATCAAAAACGATACCGGCGAAGCCGGCAGTGCGTGGGGCCTCGACGTGACCAACTTCCAACTTGCTTCGCGTTCCGACACGCGTCGTCGACAGATACAGACTCTCTTCCTCGGAGCGGCCAGCACATTTGCTCTCGTCGTATCCTTCGGTGCCGTGGAGGCGCAGACGCAGATTCCCGCCGTCACCGTCGAAGCCCCGGCCCAGCGCGCCCGGCCTGCGGCGGTCGCATCAACGCGACGCTCAGGGGCGACACGCACCGCACGCGCCAATCGTCGCTCTCCGGCGCAGCAAGTCGCGCCGACCCAATCGGCATCCTCGAACGGTGCCACGGGTGAACGCGCCAACGGTCCGGTGCGCGGTTTCGTTGCGACGCGCAGCGGCACCGCGACCAAGACGGATACGCCGCTGATCGAAACCCCGCAGTCCGTCTCGGTCGTCACGACCGACCAGGTCAGGAACCAGGGTGCGGTCTCGATCGGCGAGGCGTTGCGCTACACCGCGGGTGTCAGCGGCGACGTCAACGGCGGCTCGGATACCCGTTTCGGCGCCCTCCAGATCCGCGGCTTCGACACCACCATGTCGGGCCTCTACGTCGACGGATTGCGGATTCCCTCCAGCAATTACGTGCACTTCAACGGCCTCGATCCCTACGGCGCAGAGCGCCTCGAGGTCCTGAAGGGCCCATCCTCGGCGATGTATGGCGGCAGCGGCACCGGCGGCATCCTCAACTACGCGACCAAGCTGCCGACGGCGCAGCAATTCGGCGAGGTCTCGATCTCCGGCGGCAGCTTCAACCGTTATCAGGGCCAGTTCGACATGGGCGGTCCCGCCAACAAGGACAGCACGGTGCTGTGGCGCCTGACCGGCGTCGTTCGTGACGGCGAGACCCAGGTCGACTTCACCAAGGACAACCGCGTCTTCATCGCGCCTGCCGTCACGTTCAAGCCGAACGAGGACACCACCATCACGATCCTCGCGAACTACCAGCGCGACCGGGCAGGGTGGGGCCTTCAGTTCCTGCCGGCCTCGGGCACGGTGTGGCCGATCAACGGCCGCACCATCCCGGTCTCGTTCTTCGCGGGCGTGCCGAGCTTCAACGCGTTCAACACCGAGATCGCGACCGCCGGCTACCAGCTCTCGCACAATTTCACCGACAACATCACGTTCCGTCAGAATTTGCGCTATGCCTATCAGCACAACGAGGAGAAGGTGTTTTTCGGCGGAGGCTATACCGACGAGGCCGCGGGACAGCTCGCGCGTTTCGGCAGCTACAGCAACTCCTACATCAACTCCTTCGCGGTGGACAATCAGCTCCAGGGCAAGTTCACGACCGGCTTCCTCAGCCACACCACGCTGGTCGGGATCGACTATCGCAACACCACATTCCGCGACACAGCCTTTGGCGTCACCACGTCCGCGCCCGAGATCAACGTCTTCAACCCGGTCTACAGCTACGACTGGACCATGGGCGCCATGAGCGACGACACCGGCGTCAAGCAGTCGCAAGTCGGCCTCTACGCGCAGGACCAGATCAAGCTCAGCCGGTTCTCGTTCCAGCTCAGTGGCCGCCAGGATTTCGTGACGACGCAGGTAGACAGCGGAATCTTTAATACGTCCGTCGCGAAGGATGCATCGGCTTTCACCGGCCGCGCCGCATTGATGTACAATTTCGACAACGGCATCGCGCCTTATTTCAGCTATTCGGAATCGTTCCTGCCGGTGCTCGCCTCCGGTCCGAGCGGACAGCTGCTCAATCCCGAGACCGGCGTGCAGTACGAGGTGGGCGTCAAGTATCAGCCGATCGGCTGGAACGCGCTGTTCACCTTCGCCGCCTTCGACCTGACGCGCGACAACGTCGTCACCTTTGCGCCTCCGCTCAACATTGCCGAACAGACCGGGCAAGTGAAATCGCGCGGCCTTGAGCTCGAAGGCACGATGTCGCTCGCCGACGGCTGGAACCTGCGCGCGGCCTACGCCTATGTCGATGCAATGGTCACGCAGGATCCCGTCAATGTCGGCAAGGCGCCGGTCACCGTGCCGCTCAACCGCGCCTCGCTGTGGAACGACTACACGCTTCAGACCGGGCCGCTCGCGGGGCTGCAGCTCGGTGGCGGCCTCCGCTATGTCGGCGCGACCTGGGGCGATGACGCCAACACGTTCAAGGTCGGATCCGCGACCGTGCTGGACGCGCTGCTCGCCTACACCAGGGACAATTGGCGGCTGTCGCTGAACGTCACCAACCTCGCCGACACCCGCTATGTCGCCGCCTGCTACAGCCTGTCGGGCTGCTTCTATGCGGAGGGACGCAAGGCCATCGGCAAGCTGACGTATCGGTGGTGAGTTCGAATGAGGACAGACCGGCGATGGCGGCCGGGCCCGCTTGATGAGAGAAGACGATGAGAGCGATATTCGGCAAGCTGCATCGCTGGGCGGGACTGCTGACGGCCGGCTTCCTGTTCTTCTCCGGCATCACCGGGGCGATCATCTCCTGGGATCACGAGATCGACGAGGTCCTGAACAGCCATCTGTTCGACGTCAGCAGCAAAGGCCCGGCCATTCCCTCGATCGATCTCGCCAAGATGATCGAGCAGCGCGATCCCCGCGCGCGCGTGGTCTACCTGTTCATGACGCCGGAGGCGGGCCACTCGCTGTGGTTCTTCGTCATGCCCAGGATCGATCCCGCGACCGGCAAGCGTTACGCGCTCGACTACAATCAGATCTTCCTCGATCCCAACACCGGCGCGGAGCTCGGCCGGCGCTATTGGGGCGCGGTGTGGCCGGTGACGCGAGAGAACTTCGTCTCGTTTCTCTACAAGCTGCACTACACGATGCACATCCCGGAATTCTGGGGCAGCGACCGCTGGGGCATGCGCCTGCTCGGAATCATCGCCATCATCTGGACCATCGATTGCTTCGTCGGCTTCTACCTGACGCTGCCCTCGCGCCGGCGCGCCAAGGCGGCACGGGCGCCCCAGGTCACCCGCCAGCTCGAACGCGGCTTCTGGGCGCGCTGGGCGCCGGCGTGGACCATCAAAACCTCGGGCAGCGCCTACCGGATCAATTTCGACCTCCATCGCGCTTTCAGCCTGTGGACCTGGGGCCTCCTGTTCATCATCGCCTTCACGGCGTTCTCGCTGAACCTCTATTTCGAGGTGTTCTCGCCGCTGATGAAGATGGTGTCGAATTACACGCCGACACCCTATGAGCAGCGGCCATATCGCGATCTCGACGATCCCATCGAGCCTAAGGTCGGCTTCGCCGACATCGCCGCGCGCGCGGCGGCCGACGGCAAGGGGCGAGGGTGGACCGTCCCGGTCGGCTCAGTCAATTACGGCCCGGCCCACGGCGTCTATGCCGCCGCCTTCTTCCATCCGGGCGACGATCACGGCGCCGGCGGCGTCGGCCCGGCGCAGCTCTATTACGACAGCGAGGACAGTCGTCCGATCGGCGAACGGCTGCCCTGGGTCGGCACCGCCGCCGACATCTTCGTGCAGGCGCAATTCCCATTGCATTCAGGCCGCATCGTGGGACTGTTCGGCCGCATCCTGATCTCGATCATGGGGCTGGTGGTGGCGGCACTCTCGGTTACCGGCATCGCGATCTGGTGGCGCAAGCGCCGTGCCCGTATCCGCGTCCGCGAGACGGCGGCGATGCGTCCGAGCCGGCAGCAACTGACGCCGGCGGAGTAGGGCTCATGGCCGCTCGCGGATGAACCTTCCCGCACGGCACCGGCACAAAGACTGGAGATCAGACCCAGCCCTGTCGGAAATCACATGAGATCGCTCGCCTTGCTCTGCCTGCTCGTTTTCGCCACGCCCGCACATGCGGCTGGCCCGGAGCAGCATTATCTCGATTTGCGCGATCGCTACATCGCAAAGTTCTCGAAAGCCACGGAGAACGACGAGACCTATAAGCAGCACGATGCGGCGCTCAAGGAGTTGACGCGCGTGTTGCGCGGTTTGGCGGGACCGGTCGCGATCAAGGGACTGCCGGCCGACGGCAAGACCAACGTCGACACGCTCTTCAAGGGCGACTCCGGCTTCGGCCAACTCGACGGCCTCGGCTTCGCGTCCGAAGGCGATAAGATGCAGGCCGTCGTGACCACCACCGCGCTGCTCAAGCATTGGCTGCGCGAGCACCGCGAGGACGGGATGCCGCAAGAGATCGGCGCGGCATTCAAGTCGGACCGCTTCTACTATCAAGCCATCCAGGACTCCGCCTTCGCCAAATATGCCGAGCTGCCGATCACGAAGCCCGCGGGAGCAAGCGCTGCGGTCGCTGTACTGGGTGTGCGCGGCAATGGCGATTTGAAGGGACCGCCGCATGAAATCGACGTCGTCGCAATCCAGGGCGACAAGGTCTTCTTTCTCGCCGCAAGCGACGCGGTGAAGACGGCTGAGATCCCGGCCTGCGAAAAGGTCTGGAAGCAGATGATGGCCAAACCCATCGACAAGAAAGACCCCCGCGGCGACATCACGCGCGAAGACAATGCGATGACGGCGTACACGGCGTGCTTCGCCAGGGAGGCACCAAGCCAGAGCTGGTATGCGACGGCGGTCAAGAAAGCGCAGAGCCAGCTGGAGTTGCTGCCGCTGCGCTAAGGCGATCATCCAGTTGCCTGCGGGGGCTGCAGCGTTGTGCGGCGCCATGGCTCGAGAATGCTCAATCGGAAATTGCAGCTCGTCCTGCAGGCGCAACGGAAGCGGATCAGCGCGATGTTGCCAAGTCCGCATCGACGAGCTCGTCGGCAACAGGGTGCTCGGATTCGGCCGCGCTCATGGAACTCGTTCGCGACGAGGGGGTTGCACTGCGGTTGGAACCGAACGGGTAGCACAGTTGAATCGCCGACAATTCCTGGAAGCCTCGGCATTGACGCCCTTGGCAACACTACTGCCCGGCGCACTCTCTGCGGCATCGGCGGCGGAGTTGCCGTTTGGCCCCTCTTATGTCCGCGAGCTTGCCCGCAATTTGGCGAGTAAGCCCTTTGAGCCACCAGATGAAAAGGTCCCGGACGCGCTCAAGGATCTCACCTACGATCAGTACCGGTCAATTCGCTTTCTGCCGGAGCGCGCGGCTTGGCGCAGCGAGAAGCTGCCCTTCGAGGTCCAGTTTTTCCACCGCGGCTTTTTCTACAGGAACAAGGTCGACATTTACGAGGTCTCCGGCGGACGAGCCGTACCGATCAGGTACCGGCGCGACGATTTTGCATTCGGCGACAATATCGGCCAGATACCGGACGCCGATCTCGGATTTGCCGGGTTTCGCATTCACACCCCGATCAATCGCCCCGACTATTTCGACGAGGTTTGCGCGTTTCTCGGCGCCAGCTACTTCCGTGCCGTTGCCAAAGGCGAGACCTACGGCCTTTCCGCGCGCGGCCTGTCGATCGATACCGGCGAGAGCAAGGGGGAGGAATTTCCCTTCTTCAAGGCCTTCTGGCTGGAGAAGCCCGCGCCGGGTGCCACATCTGTCGTGGTACACGCGCTGCTTGACAGCAAGAGCGCTACGGCAAGCTATCGCTTCACGATCAGGCCCGGCGCTCCGACGGTCTTCGACGTGGAGATGTCGCTCTATCCGCGGATCGAGCTGCAGCATGCCGGCCTGGCGCCCATGACGAGCATGTTCTTTTTCGGTCCGAACGACCGACACGATGTCGACGATTTCCGCCCTGCGGTGCACGACTCCGATGGGCTCGCCGTGTTCAATGGAAAGGGCGAGCAACTCTGGCGTCCTCTCAACAATCCGCGCGATCTGCAGGCGAGCACATTCAATGACCTCAATCCTCGCGGCTTCGGCCTGATGCAGCGGGAGAGAAACTTCTTTGCCTACGAGGACATCGAATCGCGCTTTGAGCGTCGCCCGAGCCTCTGGGTCGAACCGATCGGAGACTGGGGAGAGGGCAGTGTGGTCCTCTTTGAGATCCCGACCAAGGAGGAAGTTCACGACAACATCGCCGCCTTCTGGCGCCCCAAAACAGCTCTCCAGGCCAAGAGCGAAAACAATTACACCTATCGTCTGCACTGGGGTCCGGACGCGCCGAAGCCCAATTCACTGGCCCGGTTCACCCGCACAGGCGTTGGCGCCCGGGGCGACGACAGCAAATTGTTCGTGCTCGAGCTGCTCGGTGACAAGCTGAAGGAGGTCGATCCTGACAAGGTGAGGGGCGCCGTCAGCGCCGACAAATCCGAGATCAAGAACGTCGTCACACAGCCAAACCCGGAAACCGGCGGCTGGCGCCTGAGTTTTCAATGCGCCGCGAAGGACGCGCCTATCGAGTTGAGGGCGGTCTTGATGCAGGGCGACCAACCGATCTCCGAAGTCTGGGTTTACCGATGGGCGCCCTGACGCCGTCGCCCGCGCTTTCGCCTGAGCTTGGCATTCGGTATCTTCCCGACGAAACGCCTCTCCCGATGCTGCCCTGCCGATTGGACGCGACAAATCGTGCCTATCCGGCGCGACTGCGGACCGCCCCTGCCGTTGCAGCGCGGCGCCTGTTCATTCTTGGCGGAACGGTCGCGATTACCGCTGCGGGCGCTGTTGAGATGTACGACGTTCTCAAGGTTGGTGGCGTCACGGCCCTCGAAGGCATGGTGTTCGGGCTGTTTCTCGTGCTGCTCGCCTGGATCGCGTTTTCGTTCGTGTCTTCAGTCGCCGGTTTTTTTGTGCTCCTGCGGGGTCGACCGGATGTGCTGCCAATTTACAACCACGGCCCGCTGCCCGGGATCACCGGCCGAACGGCGATGCTGTTGCCGACCTATAACGAGGATCAGCACCATCTCATGGCGCGACTCCGCGCCATGTACGAGTCGGTCGGCGAAACCGGACAGGCCCCGTTGTTCGATTGGTTTCTGCTCAGTGACACCACAGATCCGGACATCTGGATTGCCGAGGAGCTTGCGTTTCTGGAACTGCAGCGCAACTGCGGTTCGGGCCATCTCTACTACCGTCACCGATCCGACAACACCGCCCGAAAGTCCGGCAACATCGCCGAATGGGTGAGGCGGTTCGGTGGCGCCTACGACTACATGATCATTCTCGACGCGGACAGCCTGATGAGCGGAGAGACCATCGTTCGGCTGGTGGGCGCGATGGAAGCAAACCCGCAGGCCGCGCTGATTCAAACGCTTCCGATCGTCGTCAATGCGCGAACCCTGATCAGCCGGCTTCAGCAGTTCTCGGGTCGTTTGTACGGTCCACTGATCGCGGCCGGGAACGCCTGGTGGCACGCCTCAGAAGGCAACTACTGGGGACATAATGCCGTCATCCGGGTGCAGGCTTTTGCGCAAGAGGCGGGTTTGCCCGAATTGCGCGGGAGGAAACCTTTCGGCGGCCACATCCTCAGCCACGATTTTGTTGAAGCCGCGCTGATGCGGCGGGCGGGGTGGGGGATTTTCATGGCTCCAGGCCTCGGTGGAAGTTTCGAGGAGGTGCCACCGTCGCTGCTGGATTTCGCGGCGCGGGACCGCCGCTGGTGTCAGGGCAATCTCCAGCATCTTGCCGTTCTGCCTGCTCGAGGCCTGCACTGGGTCTCCAGGCTTCACCTGTTGACCGGCATCGGCTCCTATCTCACCGCGCCCCTATGGCTGCTGTTTCTATTGCTCGGAATCCTGATCTCCTTGCAGGCCTATTTCGTCAAGCCGGAGTACTTTCCCAAGGGCTTTTCGTTGTTTCCAACCTGGCCCGCACAGGATCCCGTGCTTGCCGCCTGGGTCTTTGCCGCGACAATGGGGCTGCTCATCCTGCCCAAATTGCTGGCCTACCTCGTTTTGCTCACCAGGCGTGCGGAACGGCAGGCATTCGGCGGCGGATTTCGCGTGCTGCTGGCGGTAGTCGCCGAGAGCCTGCTTGCCGCCTTGATCGCCCCATCCATGATGATCTTTCAATCCACCGCCGTTGCGGAGATCCTGCTGGGCCGTGACGCGGGCTGGCAAGTTCAACGGCGAAGCGATGGCAGGATCACGCGCGATGAAGTCTATCGCAAGTTCACGGTGCCGACCCTATGCGGTCTGGCAATGGCGGCAAGCGCCTACGCCGTGTCGCTTCCGCTGCTGCTCTGGATGTCGCCAGTGATCATCGGCCTCGTTTGCGCCATTCCGATCGGTCTCGTCACGTCGACGGCGCCGCGAATGGCGCACCTGTTTGCGACCCCCGAGGACAATCGCGCGCCGGCGCTGTTGCAGAGGGCGAGAGAGCTTGCCAGCCAGGCTCGGATCCAGGCACATGGAGCTCTGCTCGAACTTCGACAGAACCCCGCGTTGCTGGGACCGCACATGCAGTCCCTCGAAACGCCGCCTCGCAAATCGGGCCAAATCGACATAGATCTCGCGATCGGCCGGGCCAAGATCGAGCAGAGCGACGACTTCGAGGAAGTCGTCAGCAGCCTCAGCGCACGCGAGACCCTTGCCGTGCTGAAGCACCGAAATGCCCTCGAGCAAGTCATGCGAATGCCGAGAGCTACCGCTTCTGCGGAGGTCTAGGTCATGGCAGTATAGGACAGGCGTTGACGACCGGGGCTGGGCTTGGGCCGAGAGCTAGATGTCTGCTGTGAGCGCGGTCCCAGCCTACAGCGCACTGCCCCCCAGATTCCATCCACGACCGCCCTCGCCAAAGATCTCGTAGCCCGTCGCCGTCACCGCGACCGTGTCCTCGAGCTTGATGAACCCGCGCTTCGGATGCTTCATCGTGGTCTCGATCGACACCACCATGCCTGTTTCGAGCGGCAGGCGGGCGTCGGTGTCATTGTAGGGGATCGGGCCTTTGGCGGTCAGGCGAGGGGCCTCGTGGCTGACGAGGCCCATGCCGTGGGCCAAAAACTCCGTGCAGTCACGCTGGCTGATCTTCGCGAGCTGCCGTTCCGCCCCGACATAGATGTCGCCGCCCATAGCGCCGGGCCGGACCGCGGCGAAGGCGGCGCGCTGGACGGCTTCGATCTCGGCCAGACAGTCCTTCAGCTCGGTATCGGGATCGCCGAGCACCGCCATGCGCGCGAGATCGCCGATATAGCCGTGATAATTGCCGCCGGAATCGAGCGACAGCACGTCACCTTGCTCCCAGCGTTGCGCCGACGGCGCCCGGTTGTGGCTGTTGCCGCAGGCGAGCAGGCAGTATTCGAAGGTCAGCCCGCGATTGGCTTCGGCGATCCGCAAGGCGTCCGACAATTGCTGCTTGGTCGTGCCCGGCCCGTGCCCGGCGATCACCTCCAGCATCGAGGCGATGACGAGCTCGGAGGCCGTCTTGAGTTTCGCCAGCTCGTCGGCCGACTTCACCGCGCGCAGCCGCTCCAGCACCAGCAGTGCGTCCTTGAGCTCGGCGCCGGGCAGGGCATTTGCAAGCGCCCGGCCCGCATCCATCGGCAGGAACGCCATCTCGACCCCGACCCGCTTCAAGGGCACGCCGGCATCCCGGATCAGGCTTACGGCCCGCGTGATCGCATCGACCGAGCCGTTGGACTCGGTCCGGACCTGCGCAATCCATGGCGGCGCGACAGCGCGCTGATGGGTCTCCAGCCGGTGCCCGACATAGACCGCGTGCTCCGGCGCGCCCTTGGGATAGATCAGGACCGGCAGATAGCGGCTGACGCCCAGCGCATCCATGTAGTCGAAGAAGATCGCGCGCTCGGCACCGAGCATGTACTGCACATTGTGCTTGGAGGTCGCGACCAGGACGTCGAGGCCGGCGGCCTCCATCAGACGGTCGAGCTTGGCCGCATCGAATGGAATGGCGCGCGAGCGATCTGTGCGGGCGACGTTCTCCTGCATGACGAACCTCCAATGCTGCCGTGGGCATCAACCGCTGCGTCGGTTTGCCCGGGGCTTGTTTGGCGCCAAGTGTGAGCCGAGAGAGGGGTTCTGGGTAGCTGTGGATTTATCTGCCCTGATCTGCACGGCCATATCCATGATTCGCATAAGCTATATTATGGAATATATTTATATACAATCAGATCAGTTATTTAGCCAGAATTCCTCTCATCGGACCTTCGTTCCTCGTTCTCTTCCGGGCCGGCCCGTCGCACGTCGCCCGACTTTCGACGGCTACTGTGCATGGGGTTGTTTTCGGTTTTTGAATCCGGCCCATGCCTCCGAAAGCCGATATTGCCGTGAGGATGTCCGGCTGCAATAAGCGAAGCTTCGCGAGATCGCAGATGACCTTCTAACCTTCCGTCCGTATAGATTTGCATCTCAGAACAACAACAAACTTTCCGAGGAAGCAGACCCATGAGCTTTTCCCGCCGCACGCTTCTCAAGGCCTCCGCCGCCACCGCGGTCCTGGGCGGCCTCAGTGCGCCCCATGTGGCCCGCGCCCAGAGCGCCGAGTTCACCTACAAATACGCCAACAACCTGCCGGACACCCATCCGCTGAACGTGCGCGCCAAGGAGATGGCGGCGGCGATCAAGGCCGAGACAGGCGGCAAGTTCGACCTCCAGATCTTCCCGAACAACCAGCTCGGGTCCGACACCGACATGCTGAGCCAGATCCGGTCCGGCGGCGTCGAGTTCTTCACGCTGTCGGGGCTGATCCTGTCGACCTTGGTGCCCGCGGCCTCCATCAACGGTATCGGCTTCGCGTTCCCGGACTACGGCACGGTCTGGAAGGCCATGGACGGCGATCTCGGCGCTTTCGTCCGCGGCGAGATCAAGAAGGCCGGTCTCGAGGTCATGGACAAGATCTGGGACAACGGCTTCCGCCAGACCACGTCGTCGAGCAAGCCGATCACCGGTCCGGACGATCTCAAGGGCTTCAAGATCCGCGTGCCGGTGTCGCCGTTGTGGACCTCGATGTTCAAGGCGTTCGATGCGGCGCCCGCCTCGATCAATTTCGCCGAGGTCTATTCCGCGCTGCAGACCAGGATCGTCGAGGGCCAGGAGAACCCGCTGGCGATCATCTCGACCGCCAAGCTCTACGAAGTGCAGAAATACTGTTCGCTGACCAACCACATGTGGGACGGCTTCTGGTTCCTGGCCAACCGCAAGGCCTGGAGCAGCCTGCCCGAGGATGTGCGCACCATCGTCGCCAAGAACATCAATGCCGCAGCGCTCAAGGAGCGTGAGGATACCGCCAAGCTCAATGCCAATCTGCAGCAGGAGCTCGCGGGCAAGGGCCTGACCTTCAACCAGCCCGCGGTCGCGCCGTTCCGCGACAAGCTGCGGTCCGCCGGCTTCTATGCCGAGTGGAAAGGTAAATATGGCGATCAGGCCTGGGACCTGCTGGAAAAGGCGGTCGGCAAGCTGTCGTAACGCGTTGGAGCCGTCATGGCTCATATCGAGGTCGAAGTGAGCGGAGTGGCGGGCGAGGCGACTGTTCGGTCCCCTCGCCGACCTTCGTTGCTGGCCTCGACGGAGCGCGCACTCGGCCTCCTCGTCGAAATCCCGGCGGCCATTTTGGTAGTCGCCGAGATCGCAATCCTGTTTGCCGGCGTGGTCGCGCGCTACGGGCTGCACAGGCCGCTGATCTGGTCGGACGAGCTTGCCTCGATCCTGTTCCTGTGGCTCGCCATGCTGGGCGCGGCGGTCGCGTTCCGCCGCTCCGAGCACATGCGCATGACCGCGGTTGTCGCCAGCACCAGGCCGGCCACGCGGGCCTGGCTCGATCTGGTTGCGACCTGCGCGGCGCTGGCCTTCCTGGCGCTGATCGTCTGGCCGTCCTGGGACTACGCCTACGAGGAAAGCTTCATCACCACGCCGGCGCTGCAGATCTCCAATATGTGGCGCGCCGCGGCGCTGCCGGCCGGAATCTGCCTGATGGCGGTGTTCGCGCTGTTGCGGCTGCTGCGCGCAGCCGATTACCGCATGGTGCTGACGGCCGCGGTTGCCGTTGCCGTCATCGTCGGCTTGTTCTGGCTGGCGCAGCCTTATCTGCGGCCGCTCGGCAATCTCAACCTCGTCATCTTCTTCATCGGCGTCGCCGGCTTCTGCGTCTTTGCCGGTGTTCCCATCGCGTTCGGCTTCGGGCTCGCCATCTTCGGCTATCTGGCACTGACCACGCGGACGCCGGTCATGGTGCTGGTCGGGCGGATGGACGAGGGCATGAGCCACCTCATCTTGCTCTCGGTGCCGCTGTTCGTATTTTTGGGGCTCCTGATCGAAATGACCGGCATGGCACGGGCCATGGTGGCGTTCCTTGCGAGCCTGCTTGGCCATGTCCGCGGCGGGCTGCATTACGTCCTGGTCGGCGCGATGTATCTGGTCTCCGGCATCTCCGGCGCCAAGGCGGCCGACATGGCGGCGGTCGCGCCCGTGCTGTTCCCGGAGATGAAGCAGCGCGGCGCCAAGCCCGGCGACCTCGTCGCGCTTCTTGCCGCCACCGGCGCGCAGACCGAAACCATTCCGCCGAGCCTCGTGCTGATCACGATCGGATCGGTCACGGGCGTCTCGATCGCCGCTTTGTTCACCGGCGGCCTGCTGCCCGGGGTGGTGTTGGCGATCACGCTGTGCATGCTGGTGTGGTGGCGCTACCGCCACGAGGACATGAGCCATGTTCGACGCGCCACAGGTGGCGAGATCGGCAAGACCTTCATCATCGCCCTGCCCGCGCTCGCGCTGCCCTTCGTGATCCGCTACGCTGTGGTCGAAGGCATCGCGACCGCCACCGAAGTCTCCACCATCGGCATCGTCTATGGCGCCCTGGTCGGCCTCCTGGTCTACCGCCGCTTCGACTGGCGGCGGCTGTTTCCCATGCTGGTCGAAACCGCCGCGCTGTCGGGCGCGATCCTGCTGATCATCGGCACGGCCACCGGCATGGCCTGGGGCCTGACGCAATCAGGCTTCTCGCGCGCGCTGGCGTCGGCCATGACCGGACTGCCGGGCGGCGCGGCGACCTTCATCGCCGTCTCGATCCTGGCCTTCACCATCCTTGGCAGCGTGCTGGAGGGCATCCCGGCGATCGTGCTGTTCGGGCCGCTGTTGTTTCCGATTGCGCGTGCGGTCGGCGTGCACGAGGTGCACTATGCCATGGTGATCATTCTCGCCATGGGTATCGGGCTATTCGCCCCGCCCTTCGGGGTCGGCTATTATGCCGCCTGCGCCATCGGACGCGTCGATCCGGCCGAAGGCATCAGGCCGATCTGGGGTTATCTGGTGGCGCTGCTGGTAGGATTGATCGTCGTCGCCGTGTTTCCGTGGATCTCCATCGGATTCCTGTAAGCCGGCGCGTGAGGGAGGTGTCGATGAGCGAGCGGCAGAACCAGTACAATATCGGTCTCGACAAGACGCCCGCCAACTACGTGCCGCTGACCCCGTTGAGCTTCCTTGCGCGCAGCGCCGCGGTCTATCCCGATCACGTTAGCACGGTCTACGAGGGGCGCAGCTTCACCTGGCGCGAGACCCACGAGCGCTGCAAGCGCTTTGCTTCGTATCTTGCCGGCAAGGGCATCGGCGTCGGCGACACCGTCGCGGCGATGCTGCCGAACATTCCGGCGATGAACGAGGTGCATTTCGCCGTACCCATGACGGGTGCCGTGCTCAACGCCCTGAACATCCGGCTCGATGCGCCTTCGATCGCATTTCAGCTCGACCATGGCGGCGCAAGGATCATTCTGGTCGACCCGGAGTTTTCCGGCGTGATCACCGATGCGCTCACGCAGATGAGTGGTCCAAAACCGTTCGTGATCGACGTCGACGACGCCGCCTTCAAGGGCGGCAGGCGCATCGGCGAGATCGAGTACGAGGCCGCGCTCGCGCAAGGCGATCCTGACTTCACCGCCATCCCGCCGAAGGACGAATGGGACGCGATCGCGCTGAGCTACACTTCTGGCACCACGGGAAATCCCAAGGGCGTCGTGACCCATCATCGCGGCGCCTATCTGAATGCCGTCAGCAACATCCTCGCGGGCCAACTCGGCCAGCATCCGGTCTATCTCTGGACGCTGCCGATGTTCCACTGCAACGGCTGGTGCTTCCCTTGGACCATTGCGGCGGCCGCCGGCATCAATGTCTGCCTGCGCAAGGTCGAGCCGACCAAGATCTTCGAGCTGATCAAGCAGCACGGCGTCACCCACATGTGCGGCGCGCCGATCGTCTACAACACGCTGATCAACGCACCCGATGCGCCGAAGGGTGGTGCCGCGCGCCGGGTCGTCGGGCTCATCGCCGGTGCCGCGCCGCCGGTCGCGGTGCTCGAGGGCGCCGAGAGCATTGGGATCAAGCTGACGCACGTCTACGGCCTGACCGAGGTCTACGGTCCCGCCTCCGTCTGCGCCGAGCAGCCAGGCTGGGATGATCTGCCCGCAGCCGAGCGCGCCAGCTTGAAGCGGCGGCAGGGCGTGCCCTACCCGCTCGAGGAAGGCGTCACCGTCATCGATCCCCAGACCATGAGGCAGGTGCCGCGCGACGGCGAGACCATCGGCGAAGTCATGTTCCGCGGCAACATCGTGATGAAGGGCTACCTCAAGAACGACAAGGCGACGAAGGAAGCCTTCGAAGGAGGCTGGTTTCACACCGGAGATCTCGGCGTGCTCGACGCGCACGGCTACGTCATCATCAAGGATCGCTCCAAGGACATCATCATCTCCGGCGGCGAGAACATTTCCTCTGTCGAGGTCGAGGACATCCTTTACAAGCACCCCGCTGTGCTGTTCGCCGCCGTGGTCGCAAAGCCCGATCCGAAATGGGGCGAAGTGCCCTGCGCCTTCGTCGAGCTGAAGGACGGCGCCAGCGCGAGCGAAGCCGACATCATCGCCTTCTGCCGCTCGCATATGAGCGGCTTCAAGACGCCGAAGGCCGTCGTGTTCGGGCCGATCCCGAAAACGTCGACGGGAAAGATCCAGAAATTCCTGCTGCGCAACGAAGCGGGATCGGCGAAGGCGATCTCGGCCTGAGCTTGTCTCGACCTCCGCGGCGGTTGCGTGTCGCCGCGAAGTCGTTTCGCAGTTTCGACGAGGTCGGGTTCGCCGAGCCTCCCGCCCTCACATCTTCTTATAGGCGTCAACCAGGGCCTGGCCGTCGGCTCCCGCCTTCTTGAGCCAGTCGGCGGTGAGCTGTTCGCCGATCTTCTGGAATCCGGCCTTCAGGGCCGGGCTCGGCGGCTCGACCGTCATGCCCTTGGCCTTGAGCTGATCGATGTACCAGGTGCTCTTGTCCTGCCAGGCCTTCCAGCCGCGGGTTTCCGCGGTCGCTGCGGCCTTGAGGATGGCCTCCTGGGTCGGCTTGTCGAGCGCCTCGAACGCGGCCTTGTTGACGAAGGTGTAGTCCTTCGGGATCCACGCTTGCACGTCATAGAAGTATTTCAGCGACTCCCATGCCTTCGCATCGTAGCCCGTGCCGCCGGACGACATGAAGGAGTTCACGACGCCGGTGGCAAGCGCCTGCGGCAGCTCGGCGGCCTGGATGGTGACGGACTGCGCGCCGACCAGCTCGCCAATCCGCGCGGTCCCAACGTTGTAAGCCCGCCATTTCAGGCCCTTCATGTCTTCGATGGTCGCAAGCGGCTTGCTGACATAGACGCCCTGCGGCGCCCACGGCACGACGAACAGCAACTTGAGCCCCTGCGCATCGAGCTTCTTCGTAATCAGCGGCTTCGACGCCTGATAGAGCTTCATGGCGTCCGGAAAGCTGGTCGCCAGAAACGGCACCACATCGACGCCGTACACCGGATCCTCGTTCTCGTGGATCGACAGCAAGACTTCGCCCATCTGCGCCTGCCCGGTCATCACCGCGCGCTTGATATCGGGCGCCTTGAACAGCGAGGCGCCGGGATGAACCGTGATCTGGAGCTTGCCGGAAGTGGCAGCTTCGACGTCCTTGGCGAAAGCAACGAGGTTCTCGGAGTGCGGATTGTCGGCCGGATACGCTGCCGGCAGATTCCATTTGGTCTGAGCCAAAGCGGGTGTCGCGGCCAGCACGGCGCCGGCGATCAGGGATGCGCGGAATAAACGAGACATCATCGGGCTTCTCCTCACAGTCAATTTCAAAACGGTACGCTCAGTCTGGGAAGGCGAGCTTGGGCAAGAACATCACGATCTGCGGATATTCCGTGATGATGAACACGGCCGCGAGCAGCAGGACAAAGAACGGGAACGCCGCCCGCGCAACGGTGAAAGTGTCGCGCCCGCTCATGTTCTGGAGCACGAACAGATTGAAACCGACCGGCGGCGTGATCTGCGCCATCTCGACGTGGATGATGAGATAGACCCCGAACCAGACCAGGTCGAGACCGGCCTGCCTGACCATCGGCAGCACGATCACGGCGGTGAGAACGATCATCGAGATGCCGTCGATCAGGCATCCCAGGATGATGTACATGATGCTCAGATACAGCGCGAGCATGCCCGGGGTGAGCTGCTGGCCCTGGACCCAGGTGGCGAGCGCTGCCGGAATGCCCGTATAGGCCATGGCTGCGGTCGTGTAGGCAGCGCCTGCCAGGATCAGCATGATCATGCAGGTCAGGCGCGTCGCGCTCATGATGCTCTCGAGGAAGTTCTTGCGCGTGAGCGTGCGGCTCCACCACGCCAGCAGCAGCGCGCCCGAAACGCCCCAGGCGGCGCATTCCGTCGCCGTCGCAAAGCCGAGCACGAGCGAGAGGAAGACCGCCAGGATCAGCAACAGGCAGGGCGCAAGCCTGGCCGACTCCCGCAGCTTCTGGCGGAACGGCATCGGGGGATCGCGCGGCGGAATCTTCTTCGGGTTCAGCAGCGACCAGATGATGATGTAGCCGGAATAGAGCACCATCACGAGCACGCCGGGCAGGAAGCCGCCGAGGAACACCTGAAGCACGGAGACATTCGCCGTGACCGCATAGACCACCATCGGGATCGACGGCGGGATCAGCAGGCCGAGCGTACCGGAGCCCGCGAGCGAGCCGAGGCTAAGGCTCTTGTCGTAACCACGCTTGTCCAGTTCGGGCAGCGCGATCTTCCCGATGGTCGCACAGGTCGCCGCCGACGAGCCCGACACCGCCGCGAAGATGCCGCAGCCGATCACGTTGACATGAGTGAGACGCCCCGGCAGCCACTGAACCCAGGGCGACAGGCCTCGAAACATTTCCTCGGATAATTTGGTGCGGAAGAGGATCTCGCCCATCCAGATGAACAGCGGCAGCGCGGCCAGCGTCCATGACGAGCTTGCGCTCCATGTCGTGGTCGCAAGCACCGAGCCGAGCGGCAGGCTGGTGGTCAGCGCCATCGCCACGAAGCCGACGAGCCCGAGCGATACCGCGATCCAGATGCCACTTCCCAGCAGAACGATCATGACGCCGAGCAGAATGAACGACAGTTCAATCATGCCGAGATTGGCCATCGTCAACCTCCGCCGCCCTGTGAGATCCGCTCGATGAATTCGTCCGGAGTCTCGTCCGGCGAGCCCTTCTCGTAGCTCGGCCGGTTGCCGCCGACGACACTGACCATTTCATCAATGAGCGCGATCGAGAGGATCACGAGTCCGCCGGAAAACCCGAGCTGCGGAATCCAGAGCGGAAGCGCGACGACGCCCTGCGCCACGTCGTTGAAGCGCCAGGAATCATAGGTCATCTGCACGGCATGCCGGGTGAAATAGAGGATGAAAGCGGCGGCAATACCGAGGGCCACGACCTCCGCTACCTGCTTGGAGCGCCCATGCAGACGCTCCAGCAGCAGGCCGACCCGGATCATCTCTCCGCGCTTGAAGGTGTGAGCGAGGCCGAGGAATGCCATCGCGGCCATGCACCATGAGGCGAAATCATCGCCGGCGGGAATGTTGACCGCAAACTGGCGCCCGATCGACATGATCATCATGATTGCAAAGATCGCAACCATGAAGGCGCCGGCGGCATAGCCCGCACCGAGATAAAGGAGATCCAGCGCGCGTCGCACCGGTCCCCGGCTCGTGACATCGTCCCCTGCCAACGCGATCCCCATCCTCACACGAGGCGATTCAGACAGTCCCGGCGATCGTACGTCACACGCCGGTCCTGCATGAATATCGCCTCTGCCCAGCGCCCTGTCTTTCAGACGTTAGATCAACATGATGGGGCTAGCGCAAGCAAGCAGTATGCCGGCTCTCGCCGGAATTTCCACCGCAGGTTCAGCGGGTCTCCAGCCGCAGCCCGTCATACGCGGGCACCACGCCCGCCGGCAGCGACTGCCGGATCACCTCATAATCGACGTCGGCCGTCATGTTGGTGATGACCGCGCGCTTCGGCTTGAAGCGCTCGATCCAGGACAACGCGTCGTTGATGCTGAAATGACTGACATGGCTGGTGTAGCGGAGGCCATCGACGATCCAGAGATCCAGATTTTCCAGGGCGCCCCAGCTCTCGCGCGGGATGTCGTTGAGGTCGGGTGTGTAGGCGGCATCGCCGATGCGATAGCCCAGCGCGGGAATGTTGCCGTGCTGCACCAGGAAGGCGGTCATCGTCACCGCGCCGCCCTTCCCCTGGATGGTCTGGCTTTCACCGGCCTCGATCGAATGTCCCGTCAAGATCGGCGGATAGTCGCTGCCCGCCGGCGAGACGAAGCAATAGGAAAACCGCGACATGATGTCGTTCGCGGTCGTCTGATTGAGATAGGTCGGAATCCGCCGGCGCATGTGCATCACGACCGAACGCAGATCGTCCATGCCGTGGGTCTGATCGGCGTGCTCGTGGGTCAGGAACACTGCATCGATGTGGTCGACATTGGTCGAGAGCAATTGCTCGCGCAGGTCCGGCGAGGTGTCGATCACGATACGCGTGGTACCCTCGTCCGATGTCTGCTCGACCAGCAGCGAACAGCGGCGACGGCGGTTCTTGGGATTGGTGGGATCGCAGGCACCCCAGCCGAGTGCCGGGCGCGGCACGCCGGCGGAGGAGCCGCAGCCCAGGATCGTCAGCGTCAGCGTCATGCGGCTCCCAGTTCTAAGCTTTCACCCTGGAGAACAGGAGAAAGAAGTTTTCGCTTGTCTGGCGCGAGATCTCGTCAAACGACACGCCGCGTGTTTCGGCGAGTACTTTTGCGACCTCGACCACATAGGCCGGTTCGTTGCGCTTGCCCCGGAACTTGCCGGGCGCAAGGTAGGGCGAGTCTGTTTCAACCAAAATGCGGTCGGACGGCAGTTCGGCCGCAAGCGCGCGCAGGGCCTCGGACTTCTTGAAGGTCAGGATGCCCGTGAAGCCGATATAGAGCCCGAGCGAGACCGCCTTCAGCGCCAGCTCGCGCCCGCCGGTGTAACAATGCAACACGGCGCGAAACGATCCTTTTGCCGTCTCCTCTTCTAGGATACGGCCGCAATCCCGGTCCGCCTCGCGGGTGTGGATTACCAGCGGCAAGCCGGTGGCGCGGGCGGCAGCGATGTGGGCACGAAAGCCCCTCGCCTGCGCCTCCGGCGAGCCGTTGTCGTAGAAATAGTCGAGCCCGGCTTCGCCGAGCGCGACGACCTTGGGGTGCTGCGTCAGCGCAATCAGCTCGTCCGGCGCGATGCCGTCTTCCTCATCGGCGTTATGCGGATGGGTGCCGACCGAGCAATAGACGTCGTCATAGCGCTCGGCGATAGACAAAAGCTGGTTCAGCTTTTTCACCCGAGTCGAAATGGTGACCATGCGGCCGATGCCGGCCGCTCGCGCCCGCGACACGATCCCGTCGAGATCCTCCGCAAAATCCGGAAAATCCAGGTGGCAGTGGCTGTCGACCAGCATGGTGCGAACGCCTTTAGGCTGCCGGCTCGATGTAGCGCGGGAAGGCCGGCGTCGGCGCGGGCAGGGTCGTACCGGGCGCGATGCGCGTTGCACCGCCGAGCGCGGCGAAGTGGCGCTCCCCTTCGGGGATCCCGAGGCTGTTCAGCAGCAATCCCGAGGCCGTCGGCATCGCCGGCTGGGCCAGGATCGCGATCTGGCGCACGACTTCGGCGGTGACGTAGAGCACCGTCCTCTGCCTGACTGGATCGGTCTTGGCGAGCGCCCACGGCGCTTCGCCCGCGAAATAACGGTTGGCTTCCGCGACCACGGCCCACACGGCATTGAGCCAGTGATGGATTTGCTGCGTCGCCATCGCTTCGCGGGACGCCGCGAGCATGCCGTCAGCCTGTGACAGGATCGCCTTGTCGTTGTCGCTGAATTCGCCGGGCTCCGGGAGCACGCCGCCGAGCTGCTTGGCGATCATCGACAGCGAGCGCTGCGCGAGGTTGCCGAGATCGTTGGCGAGATCGGCATTGATGCGCGCGACGATGGCCTCGTGATTGTAGTTGCCGTCCTGGCCGAACGGCACTTCGCGCAGAAAGAAATAGCGCATCTGGTCGACGCCGTACTGGTCGGCGAGGTTGAAGGGATCGACCACGTTGCCGACCGACTTCGACATCTTCTCGCCCCTGCTGAACAGGAAGCCGTGGGCATAGACCCGCTTCGGTAGCGGGATCCCGGCCGACAGCAGGAAAGCCGGCCAGTACACGGCATGGAAGCGGATGATGTCCTTGCCGATGATGTGCACGTCGGCAGGCCAATAACGCCAGTTCTTGTTGCTCTCGTCGGGGAAGCCGACGCCGGTGATGTAGTTGGTGAGCGCGTCGACCCAGACATACATCACGTGCTCTTCGTCGCCGGGCACCTTGACACCCCAGTCGAACGTCGTGCGCGAGATCGAGAGATCGCGCAGGCCGCCCTTGACGAAGCTCACCACCTCGTTCTTGCGGGAGTCGGGGCCGATTAAATTGGGCTGCGTCTCGTAGAGCTTGAGCAGCTTGTCCTGATAGGCCGACAGGCGGAAGAAATAGCTCTTCTCCTCGACCCATTCGACCGGCGTTCCCTGCGGCCCGAGCCGCACCCCGTCATCGTTCAGCCGCGTCTCGTCCTCGGCGTAATAGGCTTCGTCACGCACGGAGTACCAGCCGGCATAAATGTCGGCATAGATGTCCCCGTTCGCTTCCATGCGCCGCCAGATCTCCTGGCTGGAGCGATGATGCTGCTCCTCGGTGGTGCGGATGAAACGGTCGAACGACACGTTGAAGCGCTCGTCCATCTGCTTGAAACGGCCGGCATTGCGGGCCGCGAGCTCCGAGACGGACATTTTTTCGCTGGCCGCGGTCTGAACCATCTTCTGGCCGTGCTCGTCGGTGCCGGTCAGGAAGAACACGTCCTTGCCGTCCAGTCGTGCGAACCGCGCCAACGTATCGGTCGCGATTGCCTCATAGGCGTGGCCGATGTGAGGACTGCCATTGGGATAGGCGATCGCAGTCGTGATGTAGAAGACGTTGTCGCGCGCGGGGACGGCCACTGGCGTGGTGGCCTGCGGCGTGGCGACGGACTTCGGTGCGCGCGGGGCCTTGGGCTTCGATACATCGGGCTTCGCAGCCTTCGGCGGCGTGGCGACAGGAGCTAGTGTGGTGGTCATGGCAGGCGCAGCCACCCTCGCCGTCTTGGCTATCTTCTTCGCCGGGGCCTTGTTTTTCGCCGACGCCTTGTTTTTTGCCGAAGTCTCGTTCTTCGCCGAAGCCTTGGCTGGCTTTTTGGTCGCTGTCTTCACCGTCTTCTTGGCAACGACCTGCTTCTTCGCTGCCTTCTTTGCCGTCTTCGCGGCGCTCTTCTTCCCGTTTTTTTTGGCAGCCGTCTCTTTTGTCGTCGTGGCTTTCTTGACCTTCTTGACAGCTTTGCGCGCGCGCGCCTTCACGGCCTTCTTCGTGGCTTTCTTGACGGCTTTTGTGGCAGCCTTCTTCTTGCTGCTCTCGCCCTTAGCGGTTTTCTTAGCTCGCGCTGCCACGACGAATTCCTTTACCGGCTTCTCGAAATTTGGAAACGAACCTGCGTTAGTTTATTGTCTTGAGCATGATCCCATCGGAAAACCGCTGCACACTTTCGGGATCATGCTCTAGCGCGTTGCGTCCGCCAGCCAGCCGAACACCGAGAAAACCAAGGGCTTTCGCTCCAGATTGTAGGTTTCGGTGTCGCGCGCGGCGCGGACGATCTTTTCCCATACCTCAGCTAGGCGCGCAAGGCGCGGCAGGTTCTGGTTAGCATTGGCCTCGTCGGCGTGCAGACGTTCCGCGATCCAGCGATCGATGCCGTCGATGAAGGCGGCAAGCGCAACGCGGTCGCTGGTGCCGAGCGATTCGCCGAGCGTGTGCAATTCGCGCGGATCGACCTGCGGCAGTCGCGCCAGCAGCGCGGCCGTACGTTGCTGGAGCTTCAGGGCGTCACCGCCGAGCAGCGTCAGCGCCCGCGCGACGCTGCCCTCGGACGCCTCCGCCGCCTCGCGCAACGCCGGATCATTCGGGTCGAGATCGGCCGCGGTGGCGGCTGCTCCAATCACGTCGTCAATTGCGAGCGCGCGCAGGCGCAGCTTGCGGCAGCGCGACTGAATTGTGGCGAGCACGCGCGCCGGCGCGTGGCTCACCAGCAGGAACAGCGATTGCTGCGGCGGCTCCTCGAGAATTTTCAGCAGCGCGTTGGCGGCATTTGGATTGAGCTCGTCGACGGTATCGACGATGCAGACGCGCCAGCCTTCGGCCGCCGCGGTCGAGCCGAAGAAACCGATCGTCTCGCGCGTCTCGTCCACGGTGATTACCGTGCGCATCACGCCGCGATCGTTGGCGGTGCGCTCCAGCGTCAACAGGCCCCCATGCGAGCTCGCCGCAACCTGCCGCGCCACGGCGTCATCAGGATTGATGGCGAGATCCTCGGCGCGCTGCACCGAAAGCGCCAGCGGCTGGCCGTGAGCGAGCACGAAGCGAGCCATCCGATAGGCCAGCGTCGCCTTGCCGATGCCTTGCGGCCCGCCAATCAGCCAGGCATGCGGGATGCGCCCGCTGCGATAGGCGGCGAGCAGCGCGGTCTCGGCCTCGCGATGGCCGAACAGAACGCTCGTCTCGCGCGGATGAGAAATGGCGGTTTCGCGCTCGGTCTGACGCGGGCTCATATGGACACCACCGATGCCGGCGTCGGAAGCAGGCGATCACGCAACGCGGTCCAGATGCGTCCGGCAACCGTATCAGAGTCGGAATTGGCGTCGATCAGCACGCAGCGCGCAGGATCGTCCGCTGCGATCTTGCGATAGGCCTCGCGCAGACCTTGATGGAAACCGAGCTTCTCGGCCTCGAACCTGTCCGGCGTGCCGCTGCCGCGGCGTGCGGCCGCGCGCTGCAAGCCGATCTCGACCGGCAGATCAAGGATGATGGTGAGGTCCGGCTTGAGATCTCCGATCGTGACCCGCTCCATCGCGTTGATCAGCGCCGCCGGTACCCGGCCGAGGCTGCCCTGATAGGCCCGCGTCGAGTCGGCGAAGCGGTCGCACAGCACCCAGGTGCCCTGGTTGAGCGCGGGCTGGATCACGGTGCGGACATGGTCGTCGCGCGCGGCCGCGAACAGCAACGTCTCGGCCTCGGGTCCGAGCAGTTTGCCCATGCCTGACAGCACCAGATGCCGCATGATCTCGGCGCCCGGCGAGCCGCCCGGCTCGCGCGTGACGAGGATGCGCATCCTGGCTGCCTTGAGACGATCGGCGAGCTTCTTGATCTGGGTCGACTTGCCAGTGCCCTCGCCGCCTTCAAAGGTGACGAAACGCCCGCGTCCGGACGGCCACTTTACCGCACTTTCACTCATGATCAGAGCTTCTCGGCGCCCGCACGGAACATGCCGATCACGAGCTCGCTGGCGCCGTCGATCGCGCGGCGCACGGTCGAGCCAGTGCCGATCGCGTCTGCAGCATAGACCGGCGTCTCCACCGCGATGTTGCCGCTGCGCCAGACCCTGACCAGCCCGACCTTCTGCCCGGCCTCGACCGGCGCGCGCACCGGGCCGCTATAGACGACGCGCGCGATCAGCTTGTCGCTGCCGTTCTTGTGCACCATCACTTTCACGGGCGTCTTGGCGACCAGTTTCACCGAACGGCTCTCGCCGCCGAACACCTTGGCGTAGCCGACGGGCTGATCGGCCGCGATCAGGGTGCGGGTCTCGAAATTGCGAAAACCCCATTCCAGCATCTTCTTGGCTTCGGTGGCGCGATCTTCGGGGTCTTCCAGCCCGTTGACGACGACGATCAGCCGCGTGCCGTTCTGCACGGCCGAGCCGACCATGCCGTAGCCGCCTTCCTTGGTGTAGCCGGTCTTCAGACCGTCGGCGCCTTCCATGGAATTGAGCAACGGATTGCGGTTGGGCTGGCGGATCTTGTTCCAGGTGTATTCCTTCTCGCCGAACAGTTTATAGAATTCGGGGAAATCGAGAATGATGTGCCGGGCGAGGATGCCGAGCTCGCGCACCGTCATCTTGTTGGCGGGGTCGGGCAAGCCGTTGGAATTGCCGAAGGTCGACTTCGTCAGGCCAAGCTCGCGGGCGCGCTTGGTCATGAAGTCGGCGGCGAAAATCCGCTCGTTGCCCGCCATGGCTTCGGCGAGCGCAATGCAGGCGTCGTTGCCGCTCTGGATGATCGCCCCGTGCAGGAGATCGTCGACGGTGACCTTGCTGTTGATCGCGGCGAACATGGTCGAGCCGCCGGAGGGCGCGCCGCCCCGGCGCCAGGCGTTCTCACTGATCCGGTATTCGTCGGTCAGCTTGATGTCGCCCTTCTTGATGGCGTTGAAGACGACCTCGGCGGTCATCAGCTTCATCATGCTCGAGGGCGCACGCAGTTCGTCGGCGTTCTTCTCGAACAGCACGCTGCCGCTGGACGCCTCGATCAGGATCGCGGTCGGGGCGTCGCCGTCGAAGCCGGCATCATCTGTTTTCTTGGCGCCCTGAACGCTCTGGTTGGCGGCGTAGAGCGCCCCGCCCCAGCCGATGGCCGCCACCACAGCCGTCGCGATCAGCCCGCGCGCCAGCGCTCCGGCGATGAACCGGGTGCGCCCCAACGAGGAAAGATGAAATTCCATGGCCAAGCCCTGAGAGCGGCGTTCTAACAGTTGGAGCGGGTGCGAACAACACGGGGTGGCCGCTTGTCCCGAGATTGCACGATTCTCGTCCCGCCCCTATCGTGGCACCTCAGATTTTCTGACCAAACCCCTGAAACAAGGCGGAAAAGCGATGTCATCCACCCGCGTAATCAAGGCCAATGGCATCGACCTGTTCATCCGCGAAGCCGGTCAGGGGCCGCTGGTGGTGCTATGCCACGGCTGGCCGGAACTCTCCTACTCCTGGCGCCACCAGATCCCGGCGCTGGCGCAGGCCGGGTTTCGCGTCGTCGCCCCCGACATGCGCGGCTATGGCCAAAGCTCAGCGCCGCCCGAGGCGACGGCCTATTCGATCTTCGACACGGTCGGCGACGTCGTCGGCCTCGTGCAGGCACTTGGCGAGACCAAGGCGATGGTGGTCGGCCACGATTGGGGTGCTCCGGTGGCCTGGCACGCGGCGCTGTTCCGGCCCGACATCTTCACGGCTGTCGCTGGCCTGAGCGTGCCGCCGCCCTTCCGCGGCCGCGGCAAGCCGCTCGACCTCCTGCGCCAGGGCGGCATCAGCAATTTCTATTGGCAGTATTTCCAGGCGCCCGGCGTTGCCGAGGCCGAGTTCGAGCACGACGTCGCGCGCACCATGCGCATCGTGCTCGGCGGGCGGGGCCTTGCCGATCCCTCCGCGGCAATGTTCGTGCAGGAGGGCAAGGGCTTCCTCGGCCACGGCAACCCGGAGGAGCCTCTGCCGGCCTGGCTCAGCGAGACTGACCTTGCCTATTTCACTGAAGCCTTCCGCAAATCCGGTTTTCGTGGCGGGCTGAACTGGTATCGCAACCTCGACCGCAATTGGGAGCTGACGGCGCCCTGGCAGGATGCGCAGATCCACCAGCCCTCGCTCTTCATTGCCGGCTCGAAAGACGCCGTCATCACCGGCCTGATCGGAGCCAAGCGCGTCAACGAGCTCAAGCGCGTGCTGCCCAATCTGGAGCGAAAGCTGATCATCGAGGGCGCCGGCCATTGGGTCCAGCAGGAGCGGCCCGACGAGGTGAATGCGGCGCTGGTGAGGTTCTTGAAGGAAAGCGCGGCTCAGTAGAGGCCGCGGCCGCTCAGGATGCCGCGGGCCTCAGCAGCCCCGTCCGAGGCGTAGGCGCCGGACGGCGCGCTCTCGGTCGCATAGCGTCCGTCCCCATCATAGGACACGGCGCGGGCGTTCTGGAGCGCCCGGCCCCGGTTACGGCTCGAGGCCGACATTTCCGAGGTCGCACTGAGTGAAGCCATGTCGGGGGAGGTGTTGCCAAGATTGTAGGGCCGTCCCTCCGGCGTCGGAACGTCGCCGCGCATGGCGCCGCGGTTCGACGACGGCAACTCCGGCACGAACGGCCTCGCCGAGGCGACACGGACCATCGAGGGCGACGGCGCCGGGGTCCCGGTGCGCAAGGTCGCCATCAGCTGGCGGTCGTCGGAGCCTTCCAGCGGCGCCCGCCCGACATATTCGACACGGACCTTGGCGATGCCATTGCCTTTGAATTCAAGCAGTTCGGCGGCCTTGTTCGAGACGTCGATGAGCCGGTTGCCGTGGTAGGGCCCGCGGTCATTGACGCGGACGATCAGCGACTTGCCGTTCGAGACGTTGGTCACTCGCGCATAGGACGGCATCGGCAGGGTCGGATGCGCCGCGGTCAGCGAGCCCATGTCGAACACTTCGCCATTGGCAGTCAGGCGGCCGTGGAAATCGTCGCCGTACCAGGAGGCCATGCCCTCGGCGCGGTAGTTGACGTCCTCTTCGGGCACATAGGTCCGGCCACCCACCACATAGGGCTTGCCGACGCGGTAGGCGCCGCCGCCCTTCGGGACCGGATCGCCCAAAGCCACCACCCGGGGGCTCGAGGACACGCCGTATTTCGGATCGACGCGGCTGGCGAATTTGTTGGAGGAGGCGCAATTGGCGAGCGCAAGGCAGGTCGCGGCCGCCGCAGCAGCGCGCGCGACCCGCAAAACCGAATCTGACTGACGGATCCCCATTCGCCCCAAATACCATTTCGCCGGAGGCGTACCTAACCCGCTTTGGCTACGGGGCAGCGCTATCCGGTCCTTTGCTCCGAGGCGGCCCACCACCGCGTCGGAAGTGGTAACGATAACGCAACCCGAACACGGCGGAAATGGGGAGCCCACAGCGTTCACGCCGGGATGGTAAACGGGGCGTATGCGTTCGCCCCGTTGAACTACGGGGCGCGGGCGCCCTGCTCTGTGCCGTGGCCGGACATTCTGTTGCGCCAAATCCTCACTCCACCCCCATTGTCGCGCCGCTCACTGGAATTCTTTTGACTGTGCAAGGCCGCCCGCGTTTTCTCGCGTGCAGGGCGGAATGGAATAAGACGATGATCGAGACGGTTTCGGCACTGATGGGTTTGGTAAGCGCGGGGATCTTCCTGGCCCATGCGTTTGAAGGTTACCGCACGAGGGCCTGAGGCACTCGCGCGGGCGGCAAGCATCACCCTTTCAAGACGGCGCGTTCGGACATTTTTAAGCGATCCGATCGAGCATCGAAGACGAGAGCGGCAGGTGTCCCATGCGCAACCATGACCTCGTATCCGATGGCTTCCTGGCATTGACCGCCGGTGGTTTGGTCCTGCTGTGCTCCAGCCTCGTGGCCTTGGCCTTCGCCTGAGCACCCGGCACTTCCCGAAAAATACGCTTACCGCAGTCCAAGCAGCGAACGCCGATACAGGCTGTCACGGGCTTCGCTCAGGCAGACGAAGCTGCCGTCAAATCCCTGGGCGTACCGCTTCTGGCCTTTGCCGTAGTAGACGCCTTTGCTGAAATCGAGCCAGACGACCCGGTCGTGCGGGCAATGACGCTGCGCCTGCGCCTCGTAGCGAAATGGCGTCAGCGGCGTGGCCGATACCTCAGCGCCGCTGCAGCCGACCAGGATCGCAGCAGCGAGCGTGATCGCGCCGGGCGATGTGCCGAAGCTGCTCCAAAATACTCCTCCGCAAGACACCACCCGCCTCCCGATCCCAGCCGTCGAGGGCCGGCTTGCTTTCACTTGTCCGCTTCGAGTTGCTGCAACGCCTGATGCATGCATTCCTGAAGCTTGGCTGCGACCTGTTCGCGCGCGACGCCTTTGGTGGCAAGATCGCCTGACACCTTGTCGAGGATCTCGTCCATCGTCTGGTTCTCCAGATGGTCCGTCACCAACGCCGTCGCGTAGCCGGCCGCGGCATCGCCGCTGAGGCCCAGCTGGGTTGCGGCCCAGAGGCCGAGCAGCTTGTTGGACCGGGCCGCGGCCTTGAACATGAGCTCCTCGTCGTGGACGAACTTGGCCTCGAAGCCCTGCTCGCGCTTGTCGAACGTGGTCATGGTCAGCTCCATTGTCGTTTCGCTGATCGGGATCGGACTGGCTGAAAGCGAACGTCTCCGTGGTTCACGTCAGGGTCATCTGAAGCTTCCGGCGGAAGCCAAGCGCCGTCAAGCCCGCTCGGCTGCGCCCACCGGGCCTATGCAGGGCACCGACCAGCTCTACGCCAGTCAGCTCAGCTAGGGAGGGATGTTTACTATTTGTTAAGCAGACTCAGCGCCGCATGGCCCGGGGACATCGAGAGCTGACGCATGAACAAAGAACTGCGGGAGTTTCGACGGCTTGAACGCGTCTGCCTGGAGCAGGCAGCCCTCTCCACCATGGACCTCGCGCGAGGCGGGTTGCTCAAGGTCGCTGATGATTGTCGCGTCGCAGCCGAAGCGATCGAGGCACAATCGCCTCGCAGACCTTTCGCAAGTGCCGTCCAGGCGCTGAAGCAGGCGTTGAGCGTGACGCGCGTCCCGCACCGGCACTGAGGCCAGCGCTCGCGGGCGAGGACATCTTTGACGGGGCGACCGCGTGCGGTCAGCCCTTGGCCTCCGTCTGCTCACGTGCCAACCGTTCGGCTCTCAGCCGTTCCTTGTTGGCATAGAACGCCTTCTGCGCCGCTTCGTGATCGCGCATGGCTTTCTCGGCTTCGATACGGCGTGTCGCATCGCGCGCCTGCCGCTGTTCGGGAGTCAAAGGCTTGCGCCGGTAGGAAATGTCTTCCGTCATGGCCAGATAACGCGGGGGTGAGGAAAGAGTTCCTCATGGTCACGCTGAGCGGCACTGCGGGCCGACTTCATAATGTGCGAAAACAACCCCATGCACAGTAGCCAAGTCCTTCTGTAGACAGCACTTTTTTATCGCGCTGACGGTGCGTTTGAGCCGATGGAGATCTCGATGTCGGCGATGACAGGCAAATGGTCCGAATAGGCCCTCGCCCCTTCGTCGGTCCAGACTTTCCCGATCCGGCTGTCGGACGTTGCATAGATCCGGTCGAGCCGCAGCAGGGGCAAATGCGACGGGAAAGTTCGCAGCCGCGTCCGGTTCGGGCAGACCTGCGCGAGCACGCGCCGCACCGATTTGATCCAGAACCAGTCATTGAAATCCCCGAGCACGACGGTTCTTCCAGGTTTCACCAGGCTCACCAGCGCCTGAGCCTGCGCATGGCGCTCGTGGATGCTCAAGCCGAGATGCGTGGCCACCACGCGGACATCGCCAACCGGCGTCAGCAGTCCCGCGGCGATCGCTCGGCGCGGCTCGCGCTCACGATACGACACGTCGACGATCTCGGGCGGGCCGGAGAATGGGAAGCGGCTCAGGAGCGTCTGGCCATATTCGCCATCCGCCGTGACGATCGACTTGGCATGAACACGGTGATCGCCAACGACACTCGCCAGCTTCGCAAACGGATCGTCCGATCGGGATCGCGAATCCACCTCCTGAAGCGCGACGACATCGGGAGCCCATTTGCGAATGATGGAACAGATTCCCTCGAGATCGAACTTCGGATTGAGATTGAAGGTGCCGTGCACATTCCACGTCATGAAGCGCATCGGCGCCATCAACGCCTCCCGGCGAGCCACGTCGCGACGAATTGCGCGCCTGCGCAGATCGCGAGCCAGCCCAGGAACGCCAGTGCGAGGAGCAATATGTTGACCCAGGACGCATTCCTGGCGAGATCAGCGATCTGAGCACCCAAAACTGCCATCGCGAGAATGCCGGGCGTCATGCCGAGCAGCGTTCCGATCAGGAAGTCACGCAGAGGCAGCGTGCTCGCGCCAGCCACGACATTCACCACCGAGAACGGCGCGATCGGAATCATCCGGATGACGACGACAGCCAGAATGCCCTTGCCGACCACGCGTTCCTGGATGCGCGCGGTACGTCGTCCGAGCAAACGCTGCAGGCGTTCGCGGCCGAGTGCCCGTCCGATCACAAACAGGATAAAGGCGCTGAGCACGACGCCCGTCATCGCGGTAACGAAGCCTAGCCAGGGTCCAAGTGCGGCGGCAGTTGCCGCAATGAGCACGAGAACCGGAAACACGACCAACCCGCCGACGACGAAAGCCGCTATCGCGAATGGCGGCCCCCAGACGGACTGCGAATAGGCAGACAGCAACGTCGACATCCGGCCCGCGTCGGCGAAATCGCTCAAGGACGTGTAGGACCAGGCCATCGCCAGTCCAAGAAGCGCCACGGCCATCGAGACCATCCCGATGATCGTCTTCGTGCTCCACATGCGCGATGCCGCGCGCTCCAGATGTAGAGGCCGCTCGGGGTCCGCCACGGGCTGAACCATCGTGGCCAGAGCGCTGGTCAGCACCGAAGATTCCACGTCCCGCAGCGCCTTCGTCGCACCTTCTCTTGAGACGTCGTCCAGAAGCGCAAAAAGACGATCGTCGTTTTGTGCAACGGCCTGTTCATCGAGACCGCAGAAATGGGCGATCAGGCGACGGCGGACCGAGGCGATGAAATTCCGATGCTCGTCTGATGCGGCTTCAAAGATCAGGTCACATTCGCTGTCGGCGCCCATCGATCGATTGTTCAAATTGGCCGAACCGATCCTCAAGATCCGATCGTCGACGATCATGAGCTTGCTGTGCACCATCACGGCCGCTTCCGTATCCCCGTTCCCCGACACCGGGTAGACGAAGCGGATGCGATCGGCGACGCCGGCCGAACTGAAGCAGTCGATGAAGGCGCCCCGGCCGTTCTGCATGGCCTGGGATTCCAGCCACGAGGAATGCAGTTTTGGCGTGACGACCAGAGCCCGAAGCGAAGGCACGCGCAGCATCTGCTCCGTCAATTCGCGTGCGATCTTGGTGGCACTGGTGAACTGGTTCTCGATGTACACGAAGTTCGTCGCGGACCGGATCGCTGCGATCAGCGAGCGTTCGACCTCCCTGACCGTCGAACCCGCCGGACAGACCACCTCGGTCCTGGCGATGCCCACCGGCATATGCTCAGCCTCGACCGGCACATTCGCCGGCCAGCGCAAGCTTTTCAGCGGGCGCCGATCGTCAATCTGTTGGCCCGCCGCGCGCCAGCGTTGCTCCACGAGGTCGAACAGCCACGCCGCCGCAGCCCCGTCGACCATGCATTGAACGTCATGAAACGGCAGGTATGGCTTGCCCTGGGGATCACAGCGCGGTGCGTGATCGGCGCGATGCTCACTCGTGTCCCAGCGCCTGATCGTCAGATCGAGCCCGCCGACGAACGCCAGCGAACCGTCGGCACAGACGATCTTCTGGTGTTGGGCCGACCCAAATGGAAGCGTGGAATCCAGGTGAAACCGGACGCGGCCATCTGTGTCGGCGGTGAATTTTGCCGCGGAATTCCATTCCCTTTCGGAGGCGTAGAACGAGACGAAGTCCCAGACCAGAATGTTGATCCGCAAGGCGGGACGGCGCTGGACCAGCGCGCGCAGCAATGGACCGAGCTGCTCCGGCAAGCCGTCATGCGCTCGCCCGGATTCTCCGACCAGCCTGGTTTCGCTATGGATATCCCACCCGACGATATAGACGAGATCCTGCGCCTGCAGCAGTGCCTCCCGCAGCGCCGCGAAATAAGCGGCAGCATCGTTCAGAACCGCCACACGCCGCGCCTCGCACCGCCGCCAGACGGTGTCGCCGGGGATCAGGGTCGATGAGCTCTGAAGCAGGTCAACCTCGCCATTCGCATTCGCGTCTAAACGCACCGAACGCGCGAGGGGTTCCTTGTCGTCATGGCCACGATTCGCGTGCGGCCTGCCCGCATGCTGAGCCACGGCGCTGACCCGCACGATTGCGGCTACTTGGTTCGGACCGCCTTTGCACCTGCGCCCTTCAAGGCGTCCGCGATCTTCTCGGGCGCATCGCCGTGAAAATCCACGGAGACCTCGATCCGGCCTTCCAGTTTCTGATGCCCCTCCGGCGCGGGCGCGGCCTTGGCGTCAGGACCGGCCGGGCGTGTCCCCGACGTGTTCGCGCCACCGACTGCCTGGACGAAGACGTCCGTTCGCGGCACGCCGCATTCCTGCACGACATGCTCAACCGCAAGCTCGGCGCCGCGGCGCGTGTCGAATTCTCCGATGATCGTACTTTCCAAGGGCGCCCTCCGTGGCTGGACCAGCGTGCGAACAACTGGTCAGCGAGGGCCAGGTTCCTGAACGCGCGGGCGTTTAGAACCGAACGATCCCAAACATGAACAGCAGCGCGAGAGTGATCAACCCGGAGACCAGCAGCGAGCCGAGACATCCCAGCCGGTTCGAGAAAAAGAAGAACATGCCTCGCCCGTCCCATAGCTTCGTGCCTGGCTAAGTTCTCCCATTCGACAGCGTTCCTGGAGACGTTTTTGGACGCGCGAGCAAGAACAGATCCAAGAACCAATCATCGAGCGGAACGTTATGTCCGCGATGTCAGACGCTTTTGATTATTTCCGGGCGCATGCGGTCCGAGCCCTTTGCAAGGCCCGGGCGATGCCGCGCGGACGCATGAAACATCTGCAAACCGTCGTGGCCCGGATCTACCACCTGCTGACCAAGGAGGCCGCGTACGGGCCGAACCTGCAGCATATGGACGACCTCCGCGCAGCCAAGAAGCTCGAGAAGTCGATCGACTGAATTGCAATGACGGCGACGCTGCACGCCCCCGACGCGTTCAGCGTCCTTTGGGAGTGGTCCCCGACTGCGACTTGCCAAGCCCGGGATTGATGGCGAGCGACGCGCCGGCGGCGCCTCCGGCTTCATAGGCCGTCATCGACACCATCCGGCTGGCGCTACGCTGGGTCCGCATCTTCAGGTCGAGCCTGTCGAACTCCGCATCGACCACCGACGTCTTGAGAACCACCAGCCCGCGGCCGGTGCTTTCGTTGACCTGATCGCGACCGGCCTTGATCGCGACCAGCTTGTCCGCGATCGACGCCACCATCCCGAGCGCGAAGGAGGCATTGGCCAGATGCCGCTCCTGGTGCCGGAACCTGCCGTAGTCGACCGAGGTCTTGAAGCGGCCAAGGTCAGCGCGCACGGCACCGTCGATCAATTCGGCCAGATAATGCGCGACCTCGACATCCGCGCCGAGACCGAAGAACACATAGCGGTTGTCGCCGGCCGCGTTCTTCTCGCGCCAGACCCGACAATCGCAGAAATGAGCGATCGCGCCGACGCAGTCGTCAGCGGAATGCGCTTCTTGCGAAAAGTCTCGTAGACCCTCCGCTCGCACGACGACGCGCGCAGTTCGACGTCGGAGAGCGACAGATCATGTCGATCCAGCAGCTCGGCGACCTTGGCGGCCGCAGACAGTGCCTCGTCCTCGGTGCAGCCATTGGCGATCGTCTTGGAACGCAACGCCTGAATGCGGAGCTTCAGCTTGTCGAGGGAGGCCGGAGTGGAGGTCTGATGCACTGATTACCTGCCGGGTAAACGCGACGGATAGAACCGGTCGGATAGACCGGCGGGAGGGGTCTCTTGTCAACTGTATTGATCTTCGACTTTTTTCGAACGGACCTCACTCCTTCTACGTGCGGTGCACGACTCGCCGCACTGACTATAAAATGCAGAGACGAGGATTCACTACAATCGACGTTCTCGCTCTATTTCCACCGCAGCTGACAAATCATTGTCGGGAGCAGACCACCACAAGCCCAACGAGGTTGCGTTGGCGCCTTGGCGTTGGCGGCTGCGTCTTGTTCACAGTATCGCGAGCTTGCATTCAGCCGGCTTTGATCCCTGCGCTTGCTGAGTAGTCGGCAGCAGACTGGTGGATTGAAAGACACACTGATCAAGGCCGTCGATCGGTTTTGTGCTGCGACACATTCCTGAAGGGACTGGACCACTGTTAAGGTTTAGCGGTCAGGTTAACCCCAGCGAACGTTTTGCTGAGAGCGTCGAATTCGATATGACCTCGAAATAGAGGAATATTCGAATGTCCAATAGAACCGCATTTCAAACTGCAGATGCAGACGAGCCCCACAACTTTTTTGATCTCGTCATTCCCCTCACCTTCAGCGCTGTAGCCCTCCTGGCCACAGCTGTTTCGCTGGAGGCGATTGGGTTCATCGCTTGGCAGCCAGCCACCTTTTTGGTTGCCTATATCTTTGGCTGACGCGCGATTGGCTGGCATGAGCGAATTCGAAGGCCTATCTGACCAGTTCATTCTGCGGATGCACGAGTTATTCGCCAAGAGGTGCAAGCAGATAGGCTAGCCGGCACGCGTTTTATCGGATTGCCAGAGAGGCTGCGCGCGGAAGCTCTTGCAGGGGAGATCAAGCGACGCGGCTTGTTTTGCACGGCAATTGAATGGCCTCAGCATCTTGAGCCTGGAGCGGACAAATACGCACCGACCATTGGACACCGGAAGACGATCTAAAACTCATCGTGCTCACGGCGCGACGCGTCCCGGCTGACCGGATTGCTCGCCTGCCAGACCGCAGATCGCAAATATCGGTCCGCGATCGATTGCAACTCCCGCGAACCTGCATCGTGAACAAGAGAATGCCAAAGCTCCCGCGTCGCGGCCTCGGTCTAACCAGTCCCCGGCCCCTCCGACCCGGGGCCGCCTCTCCATGAGCCTACCGCCTGGTTGGCGCCTCGCGCAGCTAACTCCCGGTCCAGATCTTTCAGTCGCACGAGCAGGTTCTCGACGATCTCCATGCAATCGGAATGTCCCAACGATTGCACGCCGCGCGCTGTGAGCTCGCGCTCCAGCATGGCGGCTATAATAATTTGAATGCTCACGAACTCTCCGCCGACTTCGCCCCAGAGACGGTACGGCTCAACTTAGAAATGGGTTTCGCTAAAGCGAAAGGCCGCAGGGTGGTTCCAGCCCCCACTGCGGCCATCCCGGTCAAATTACAAACTGGTACTTAAATCTCGCCGGTGTTCTCACAGTAGAACACCGTGTTCCGAAAAAGGATTCCGTAAGACTACCGGAATCCCAAGCGGCCCGGATAGTCACTCGGATGTAGAAATGGCACCGCTTCCTTACCAGCCCCCATGCTCCCGGCTGCCGATCAATTGCGGATCAGAGCGCCGGGAGCGACGCTAGGACTTCCCAGATTCCGGGGGGCGCTATCGCCACAGCCGGCGCGTGATGTTGAACAACGCCGCAAGCGGGACGCCCGCCAAGACACCCAGCATGCGGTACGACGTGACCAGCAGCGCAGCGCTAAGCGGCCCCGCGCTTGTCGCAAATCCATAGGCTGCGCCTAAGCCTCCCAGCGTTCCGGCAAAGACGACCATGTTGCGGTCGTTGCGCGCCTCGACGTTATAGATCGGGGGTCTTTTGCGGTGAAGAATGGGAGGACCGAACGGCACCTTCGAGCCGCAATTTGGGCAGGCCGACGCACTCGGTGAAACCGGGTGGTCGCAGTCGTGGCAATCGATCAGCTTTTTGGTCCGTCCCATGCCGCAAATCGTAGCGGCGGGGCGGCCAGTCCACAAGTTCGGCAGCTACTCCCAGCACACCGTCGCATGACCACAGCAGGGCCGCACTGATCCCCGCATTCCCCGCGTTTGACTGGCGTTGAAAACCTGCGCGCCGTGCGGAAAGTTGACTAGCTCGGGACCTTTCTCGCCGACCATGGAGAGTCCACCCGGCGCCGAACGGGTGCCGCTTGCGAACATGGGAATGGAGAGGCCGTCCGTTCCGGCGCCGAGCGGCACCAGACCACGTGGGCACGCTGCCGGACCCCGCGCTGCCACCAAGCCCAACCAACGAACCCGGCCGATTTAGATCAAGCGCCTCTTCGACAGAGAAAGACGGATTAGGACGCCATCGGACTAGAAGATGGCGGAAGGGGTGGGATTCGAACCCACGGTACCCTTGCGGGCACGCCGGTTTTCAAGACCGGTGCCTTAAACCACTCGGCCACCCTTCCAAGTCCGGAATGGCTGTCGCTTAACGCAGTCGACGGCGCATAGCAACGCGAAGTTGGCGCCCGCCCCTTTCCCCGGCATCGGATCTGTCAGGCGAGCGTCAGCCTGTTCCCTTACCCTATGCCCTCTCGGCAATCCCGGACACTGGCGACATCTCCCAGGGCGTCGCCGGTTGCGAGGCCCGGTTTGGAGTCGCTTCCGTTTCCGGGCCTCGTTTGCCAGCTGCAAAGAAAAGCGGCGCCCCCGAGGGAGCGCCGCGCGAAGTCCGTTCATTGTTGCTTTAGCTCAGTACCCGCAGGACGCACAGTTCATCTGCACCGGAGCGTAATAGGAATAGCCCGGCTGGACCATCTCGACGCGCTGGCGCGTGGCGTATTGGGGCGGGATGCGCTCGTACTGGACGCTCGGCGGCGCCACCATCACGGTCTGCGGCACCATCACGGTGCGGTACTGCGCCGGCGCGCGGTGGGCCACCACGGAGCCGGGCGAAACCATCACGGTCTCGTCGACAGTCCGGTATTGCGGCTGCACGTATTGCTGCTGGTAGCAGGTCGTGCACGGCGGCGGCGTGTAGCAATTGTAGCAGCCGGCGGAAGCAGCGCTCGTCATGGAAATCGCAGCGACGACGGTCGAGAAAACGACAGCGAAAGTGCGAGACATTGTTGTGGTGCCCCAATTGCCCGAAATGGATTTGCGAAGGTCGCTGCCAGTATACGCCGCAAAACCTTGCTTTGCCGAAGTTCGTCGGGGCATCCTTAATGCAAACGGCCGGCTTGCGCCGGCCGTTCAGAACTTGTTGACCATGCGCGGTGCGTGATGCTTGCGATCACGCCGGCACGTGACGCTATTACTTCACGCGACGCTTGACCTCGCGCACCGCGCCGCGCGCGGCGCTGGTGGTGAGCGCAGCGTAAGCCTGCAGCGCGGTCGAGACGTTGCGCTTGCGGCCGATCGCCTGCCAGGCGGCATCGCCCTTCGCCTCTTCCGCGGCGCGGCGCTTGGCCAGCTCCTCTTCAGAGACCTCGAGGGTGATGCTGCGGTTCGGGATGTCGATGGCGATGCGATCGCCGGTCTGCACCAGGCCGATGTTGCCGCCCTCGGCCGCTTCCGGTGACAGATGGCCGATCGACAGGCCCGACGAGCCGCCTGAGAAGCGTCCGTCGGTGACGAGCGCGCAGGCTTTGCCGAGGCCCATCGATTTCAGATAGCTGGTCGGATACAGCATCTCCTGCATGCCGGGGCCGCCGCGCGGGCCTTCATAGATGATGACCACGACCTCGCCGGCAATGACCTTGCCGCCCAGAATGCCTTCCACGGCCGCGTCCTGGCTTTCGAACACGCGGGCCGGGCCTGCGAATTTCAGGATCGAGGCGTCAACGCCGGCGGTCTTCACGATGCAGCCGTCCTGCGCGAGATTGCCGTAGAGCACGGCGAGACCGCCGTCCTTGCTGAAGGCGTGTTCGAGGTTACGGACCACGCCCTTCTCGCGGTCGGTATCGAGCTCGTCGTAACGGCGCTCCTGACTGAAGGCGATTTGGGTCGGGATGCCGCCGGGCGAGGCCCGGAAGAAGGTGCGGACGGACTCGCTCCTGGAGCGCTTGATGTCCCAGCGCTCCAGCGCATCGCTCATGGTCGGCGCGTGCACGGTCGCAACCGACGTGTCGATCAGGCCGGCGCGGTCGAGCTCGCCCAGGATGCCCATGATGCCGCCGGCGCGATGCACGTCCTCGACATGCACGTCGGCAACCGACGGCGCGACCTTGCAGAGCACAGGCACGCGCCGCGACAGGCGATCGATGTCGCGCATGGTGAACTCGACCTCGCCTTCATGGGCGGCGGCGAGCAGATGCAGCACCGTGTTGGTCGAGCCGCCCATTGCGATATCCAGCGTCATCGCGTTCTCAAACGCCTTGAAGTTCGCGACATTGCGCGGCAGCACGCTCGTGTCGTCCTGCTCGTAGTGGCGGCGCACGATATCGACGATGGTGTGGCCGGCCTCGACGAACAGGCGCTTGCGATCGGCGTGGGTCGCGACCACCGTGCCGTTGCCGGGGAGCGCAAGACCAAGGGCTTCCGTAAGGCAGTTCATCGAATTGGCCGTGAACATGCCCGAGCACGAGCCGCAGGTCGGGCACGCCGAGCGCTCGATCACCTTGACGTCCTCGTCGCTGACCTTGGAGTCGGCGGCTGCGACCATGGCATCGATCAGGTCGACCGCCTTGGTCTTGCCCTGCAGCGTGACCTTGCCGGCCTCCATCGGTCCGCCCGAGACGAACACGGCGGGGATGTTGAGCCGCAGCGCGGCCATCAGCATGCCGGGGGTGATCTTGTCGCAATTGGAGATGCAGACCATGCCGTCGGCGCAATGCGCATTGACCATGTACTCGACGCTGTCGGCGATCAGCTCGCGCGACGGCAGGCTGTAGAGCATGCCGTCATGGCCCATGGCGATGCCGTCGTCGACCGCGATGGTGTTGAACTCCTTCGCCACGCCGCCGGCCTGCTCGATCTCGCGGGCGACGAGCTGGCCGAGGTCCTTGAGATGGACATGGCCGGGCACGAACTGGGTGAAGGAATTGACCACCGCGATGATCGGCTTGCCGAAATCGCCGTCCTTCATGCCTGTCGCGCGCCAGAGGCCGCGGGCGCCCGCCATGTTGCGGCCGTGGGTGGTGGTGCGGGAGCGATAGGCTGGCATGGCGGTTTCCGTCCTCGGTTTGGCTGGCTGGGCGGGCGATTTTCGAAGCCGCCTCAGGCCTTTCCGGCCGGATAGCGCACGGGGGGAACGCGCGCAACGGGAACTTGGGCCGGACAGGGCTCCCCTGCTCCCGGCGCGGGCTCTTCGTAGCGCGGATGGAGCGCAGCGCAATCCGAGACAAGTGCGCGCCGGCGGACGAGACCGGCCCCGGATTACGCTTCGCTCCCCAGGCTACAAGTCGGCGCGCGCTTGCATTGGTTTCGGGCAATCGCGCGTGCAGGCCCATGCACCGCGCAAATGCAAGTGCGATAAAATCCGTAGTCGTCCGGAATGGAATCCTATTCCGATGTCGCGTACATCGCGGGACATCGATCGGCGGCCTTCCAAGGGCATCACCCTCTGATCGCGCACCACGGGGTTGGGGACCACATGGGGCGGGGATCAAGAGCTGGGGCAAGGTTACGAGGTCCGGACTCCTAGGCACTCCGGACCTCGGGACTTTCTAGATTGAACGTGATTTCGCGCCGCCGGCTTGATCAGCCGTGCGGCGCGAAGTCGTTTTGGCGTCGTTATGCCGACCCGGGCGCTTAGCGCGTCTGCGGCTCGATCGTTACCGTGCAGTCGCCCTGCCCTTGCGTCGCGACCACGATGTTGCCCGCGGCAGCGCCGAGGGCGATCGGCGCGGACGAGCCGCCGCCGGGCATCTGGACGGTCACGCTCAGGGAATCGTTTCGTGCGGTCGAGCCTACGGTGGAGGGTTCTGCCTGGGCCACATTGCCCGAGGCGTCACGCCGCATGATCTGGCAGTTCACATTGCTGCCCCCCGCGGCCGCCATTCCCGATGAGGTGCCGCCGCTCATCTGGGCGCGGGCTCGCGACGGATCGCGAGGGACCTGGCTGACGATGCGATGCGTCCGCGGCTCCACAATGACGACGTCGTCACCGGTCGCGAAATATTCGTAGTCTCGATATTCGGGCTCGATCGAGACGATCTCGGGCGGAAGCCTGTGAAGGCGCACGCGCGAGGGAATGGTCTCGCCGACCCGGATCGAAATGTTCAGATTACGCTCCGGCTCCGCCAGGCGTGCACGGCTCACCGTTTCGGAGATCCGCACCTGCTTCTCGGACGTCACCTGCGTCTGCTGATTGGCCTGCGTGTTGGTCTGCGTCGTCTGGTTGGCTTGATTGGTCTGCGTGCCCGAGGTGGCGGGCGCGGTCTGCGCATTGTTGGTCGGGGCCGTCCGGTTCGTGTCGGTCGCGGTGGCCGGTCGATTGTTCTGTTGCGCCGGCTGCTGCTGGTCAGCCGCGTTGCGCGGCGGCTGGGTCTGGTTGCGCTCGTTCTGGTTGGCCGCGGCACCCGTGCGCTCGTTCTGCTGGCTAGACGTGCCGGATTTGGACTTCTCGGACTCGGCCGTCGATTTCTGCGGCGCCGATTTGTCCTGCTTCGTCTCGGCGCTGCTCTTGCTGTCGCGTCCCGGTTTCGTGCTCTCGGCATCGCGATTGCGATCGCGCGAAGGCTCGCGGGAGTCCTGGGCCTGATCCTTCGACTTCGGCTGGTTGCGCTCTGCAGAACTCGCCGGCTGGCGCTTGTCGTCACTCGCGTCCTGCCTGGCAGCGCCGCCCTTCTCCTCGCGGCCAGCGCCCTGCAATCGGTCCTGGGCGCCCTGCGCGCGCTCTTGAACACGCTCCTGGGCGCCGCCGCGCTGCGGCGCAGCGCCTTTCGCCGGCTCCTCGTTGCGTCTCGGTTCGTCCCTCCGCTCACCGGGCGCCTGAGCGTAGGCGAAGCCGGAAGCAAGCATCAGTCCGATCGCTGCAGTCGATAACATCAAGTGCTTGCGCATGGTCCCTCTCCTCGGAAATTCGCAACAACAGACGCGAACGTTCTGTGGGTGCGAAGGTTCCTGATCAGGAACGAGGGCCGATCACGCGGGTCTCCCATCTCAGGCCGGTCTCACATCGGGTCCTTCATCGTGAGCCGCGCCGTGAATGTCACGCTGGTCTTGCCAACCAGCGCCATGCCTTCGACCTCGGCGCCGTCGGCGGAATAGTCGCCCGAAAAGCCGCAGGTCACTTCCCTGCCGCCGAACGCGAGCGGCTTGCCGACGGCCTCGGTGTGCTGATTGACGGTCATATCGCCGCGCCATTTTCCGTTCCGGAAGGTGTAGCTGCCAGTGTAGTAGAAATAGCTGTCGCCGCCCTTGATGCGGCCGTCGCAGAGCACGACGACGCCTTTGGCCTGGCCGCGCTTGCCGTCACGCATCTCAATCTCAAAGATGTAGAGGCCGTTGAGGACCTTCTGTGGGTTGCCGCCCTGCTCGGGCCCATCGCCGGCCGACATCGCTCATCTCCCGTTCAAACCGGCACATTCCGTTCGAGATCTTCAAGCCACGCCGCCGCGCTCGAATCCGACGGCGCGCGCCAGTCGCCGCGCGGCGACAACGAGCCGCCGGCAGAAACCTTGGGGCCGTTCGGCATCGCCGAGCGTTTGAACTGGCTGAAAGCGAAGAAGCGGCGCAGGAACACCTCGAGCCAGCGGCGGATCTCCTTGAGATCGTAGGCTCTGCGCTTGTCGGTCGGAAATGCCGGCGGCCATTCGCCCTCGGCGACGTCCTTCCACGCCTGCAGCGCCATGAAGGCAATCTTGGACGGGCGCATGCCAAACCGCAGCGTGTAGAACAGGTTGAAATCCTGGAGCTCGTAGGGACCGACCGAAGCTTCCGTGCTCTGCGGCTTCTCGCCCGGCTCGGCCGGAACCAGCTCCGGCGAGATTTCGGCCGACAGGATCGATCCAAGCGTTTGGTTGACGTCGTCGCTGAACTGCTTGGAAGCGATCACCCAGCGGATCAGATGCTGGATCAGCGTCTTCGGCACCCCGGCGTTGACGTTATAGTGCGCCATCTGGTCGCCGACGCCGTAGGTGCACCAGCCCAACGCGAGTTCGGAGAGATCGCCGGTGCCGATGACGATGCCGCCGTTGTGGTTGGCGAGCCGGAACAGATAGTCGGTGCGCAGGCCCGCCTGCACGTTCTCGAATGTGACGTCGTAGACCTTCTCGCCCTTGCCGAAGGGATGGCCGATGTCCTTCAGCATCTGCGTCGCCGTGGTGCGAATGTCGAGCTCCTGCCAACTCGTCTGCAACGCCTTCATCAGCGCCAGCGCATTGGTCTTGCTCTCGCTGCCGGTGGCAAAGCCCGGCATGGTGTAGGCGAGAATGTTCTCGCGCGGCAGGCCAAGAAGATCGACGGCCTTGGCGGCGACGATCAAAGCGTGGGTAGAATCGAGCCCGCCCGAGACGCCGATGACGACGCGCTTGGTGCCGGTCGCACGCATGCGCTGGACGAGGCCCGCGACCTGAATGTTGTAGGCCTCATAGCAGTCCTGCTCGAGCAGGCTCTCGTCGCTTGGCACGAACGGAAATCGCTCGATCTTGCGCAGGAAGCCGATATCGGCGGCCGGCGGCTTCAAGGCGAAGCCGACTTTCCGGAAGAAGGCCTCGCGCTGCCGGCGGTTGTCGTCGAACGTGCCCATCAGCGCGCGTTCCTGCCTGAGCAGGTCCAGATCGACGTCTGCCAGCGTGATCTGGCCGTCCTGCCGGAACCGCTCACCCTCGGCCAGCAGCACGCCGTTCTCGTAGATCGAGGTCTGGCCGTCCCAGGCCAAATCGGTGGTCGATTCCCCTGCCCCGGCCGCGGAATAGACATAGGCCGCGAGGCAGCGCGCCGAAGTCGATTGGCACAAGAGCGCACGCGAGCGGGCGCGGCCGATCGTGATCGGGCTGCCCGAGAGATTGATCAGCACGCTCGCGCCCGCGAGCGCTAGCTCGGAGGCCGGCGTCACCGGGATCCACATGTCCTCGCAGATCTCGACGCCGATGGTCAGTCCCGGAACGTCCTCGGCCGCGAACAGGAGGTCGACGCCGAACGGGGCATGCAGCCCGCCAAAGGCCACCATCTCACCGACGATGCCGGCGCCGGAGGCGAAATGCCGTCCCTCGTAGAATTCGCGATAGGTCGGCAGGTAGCTCTTGGGCACGACGCCGAGGACTTTGCCGCGATGGATGACGACCGCGCAATTGTAGATCCGATTGCCAAAGCGCAGCGGCGCGCCGACGATCAGGACGGACATCAGGGGCGAGGATGCCTCGACGATGGCCACGAGCCCGCGCTCAACCGCATCGAGCAGCGGATCCTGCTTCACGAGATCTTCGATCGCATAGCCGGACAGGCACAGCTCGGGAAACACGGCAACCGCCACCGACTGCGCATGGCAGTCCTTCGCCGCCGCCAGAACCGCCGTCGCGTTTGCCGTGGGATCGGCCACATGAGAGGTGGTGACGCAGGCCGCCACGCGCGCAAATCCGTGGGCATAGATCGAGTGGAAACTCATCGAGCACAGTCCCTTTGTCTCGTCGCGACCGGCCTCCGCCAGCTCTGGACTCCATTTAACCCATCGACATCGCCCCGTGCAGGCCATTCAACGGCATGCATAACGGATTTGCAGCTTCGCTGCCCGGCCCTTGGGGCAGTGTCAGGCTGTGCGCACCAGCATGCCGGGCAGATCGTCGCGCAGCCATTCGGCGATCCGGGGCCAGGCATGGGCATGGGTCCGCGCACCCATGAACAGCCCGAGATGATTGCTGGGCTCGGAGACCGCCGCAATGAAGGCCGGTGGGGTACCGAGCAAGCCGGCGGTGGCGAGCGCCTGCGCAGCCGGCACGACGTCGTCATCAAGCCCGGCCAGCAGGAATACCGGCGCCTTGACGTCCTTCAGATCAACCACGCGGCCGAGTGCCGTGAATTGGCCGCGCGCGATCCGGTTCTCCCGGAAAATCCAATTGACGATCTCGAGATAATAGGTGCCGGGCAGATTGAGAGGCTCGGCATTCCAGCGCTCGAAGCGTGCCAGCAGCGCCGCACCTTCCTCGCCGGAGAGGTCGCTCTGCAGCGCCGTCACGATGTCGTCGCGGCTCGGCGCCTTCGACCAGACCCGCAGCATCTCCTCGCCGCTGACATTGCCGCCGCCGCGGGCGACGAGCTGGTCATAGACCATCTCCGGTGCGTTGCGGGCGAGCTGCGACAGCCTGGAGTCGATCGAGAGGTCGACGGGCGCGCCTGCCAGCACCAGCCGCCGCACCTTGGCGGGAAAGCGCGCCGCATAGAGCAGCGACAGCCAGCCACCCTGGCACAGTCCGACGAGATCGACCGGCGCGCCGATCTCGTCGATGGCGACGTTGAGATCGCCAAGATAGCTGTCGATCGAGAGATAGCGCATGTCAGGCGTGGCTGAGCGCCAGTCGGTGAGATAGATCCGGTCGATGCCGCCATTTTGCAGGGACTGCACCACGCTGTGGCCGGGGGCGAAGTCGGCGATCAGGGCCCGGTGCAGCGCATAGGGCGCGCAGACCAGGGCCGGCTGACCGGACCCCGTCCGCGCGCAATTGCGCAGGCGCATGGTCGCGAGCTCCAGCGCGACCGAGTTGGGCGTGGTCCACGGCAGGCTGCTGTCGGCCTGCTCCGGCGGAGCGCGCTCGAGCCATCCGAAGCAGGCGTCCATCGCAAGCCGAGCCGCAGCGAACGGCCACAGCAGCGGGTCATCCGGGACCGCGCCCGGTGCGCGCTGCTGTTTGCCGGTCTTCTCTGCCATGGCTATCTCACGGTCCTCACAGGAAGGCCTCCAAGCTGACGAGCGAAATGCCGCGCTCCCGAAAACTCTGATGGGTCGCGGCCACCGAGCCGTCGAGATCGATGCCGCGGCAGGCGTCCTCGATGACGGCGACCTCGAACCCCGCCTTTCGGGCATCCTCCGCCGAGAAGCGGACGCAGAAGTCGAGCGCGAGGCCAACGACGAAGATCGTCTTCAATTCGCGCTCGCGCAGATATCCGAGCAGGCCGGTCGGCGTTTTCCTGTCGTTCTCGAACAGCGCCGAATAGGAATCGATGCCGCGCCGAAACCCCTTCCGCACCACCAGGCTCGCGCGGGTGACGTCGAGATCGCGATGAAATTCCGCGCCCGCCGTGCCCTGGACGCAATGGCTCGGCCAGAGCACCTGGACGCCATAGTCAAGCGCGATAGTCTGGAACGGCTGTTTGCCCGCATGGTTCGGCGCAAAGGAGACATGATCGCGGGGATGCCAGTCCTGGGTCAGCACCACATTGGCGAATTTTTGGGCGATCCGATTGATGGCGGGGACGACCGTCTCGCCGCCGGGCACCGCGAGCGCCCCGCCCGTGCAAAAATCGTTCTGCACATCGATGACCAGCAGCACGTCGCGGTCGGAAATCTTCATCGCAAGGTCCATTCCAGGCCATCCCGCGCGACCGGCGCAGAACGAACGTCTCCAGTGTCGATCTTCCCGCGCTGCTTCGCAACCACCGAAGCGGTGCGGCGATCTGCGCGAATGCACCCCGTCGGTGCCGGGATGCAACGGTTTGGGCTGATGCGTGTTGACTAGATCCACCCGGGGGCGGATTCTGAAAGCCGTTCGCATTTTGCGATCGGATAGAGCGGAGGAAGCGGTTCCCGCAGCCCGAAAGGCCGCGGCAGCCACACGCACATGACCATCGGCAAGACAGGACAGATTCTTCTCGCCGATATCGGCGGCACCAATGCGCGCTTCGCGCTCAGTCAGGGCGATGAGACCGGACCGATCGATTACGTCAAAGTGGCAGACTTCCCGACCGTCCGGGAAGCCATTGCCGATGTTCTCGCGCTTCGCTCAGACGGCAAAACGCCCCGAAGGGCTGTGCTGGCCGTCGCGGGGCCGGTGACCAACAACCGCTGCGTCATGACCAACAGCCCGTGGGTCATCGACGGCAACGAGCTTCAGCCGGCTCTCGGCTTCGACAGCGTCCATGTTCTCAACGATTTCGAGGTGGTGGCCTGGTCCCTGCCCGCCCTGCAGCCCGCCGACCTGATCCCGCTCGGCGGACAAGAGGGTCTTCCCGGAGAACCGTTGCTGGTGGTCGGTCCCGGAACCGGCTTTGGTGTTTCCTGTCTGGTCGAGCGCCACGGCTCACGGTTGGCCGTCGTCACCGAGGCGGGCCACGCGACCCTGCCGGCAGAGGACGAGCGCGAGGAACGCGTAATCGCGTGCATGCGCCGGCGCCTCGGCCATGTCTCCATCGAGCGTGGCGCATTGTCCGGTTCCGGCCTGCAAAGCCTGTACGAGGCGCTGGCCGAAGTGGAAGGCGCGCAGGTGCCGCATCGCGATGCCGCTGCCATCACGAAGGCGGCCTTGGAGGGCAGTTGCGAACTCTGCCGCGCGACGCTGGACATGTTTTGCGCCATCCTCGGCTCGGTCGCCGGCAATCTCGGGGTGACCTTCGGCGCCCGCGGCGGCGTCTATATCGCCGGCGGAATCGTGCCGCGCTTTCCGGAGTTCCTTGCGGCTTCCGCATTCCGGGCGCGCTTCGAAGCCAAGGGACGCTTCCAGGACTATCTCCGCGACATCCCGACCAGGCTGGTCACGAAACCTGATGCGAGTTTCCTCGGCCTGAAGATGTTCGCGGAGCACAACCAGCCTTAACGGCGCGCGCCTCCGTCCGCGGATTCCAGTCATGCACAGCTGATTGCACGGCACGCCCGCTCGACGCGGGATCGTGCTTGCGCGTTCGTCCCGGATGAGAAACAATCCTGGCTTGTGTGTGGCGTAGTTGCGGGGGCGTGACATGCGTAAGCAGGATCTGGGTTTCGACTATCACCGCTATCACCGCCTGCTGCTCGAGGCGGACGACGATGGCAAGCGGCTGGCCCTGATCGAGCTCTTGATCGAGGAAAAGGCGCGTGACCGCCTCGCCGCCCAGCGCGCTTCGGACCGCGCCGCCATGACGGCCCACACTATCGCTACCGTGCTGAAGAACGGGCGCCAGTGAAACGAGTGGTTGCGCTACGGTGCCCGAAAACGCGGCATCAATTGCGATTTCGTTAACGATCCCTCGAAAGCTCGCGTCAAACTTTTTGCTCTAGGAGTTCCCTTACCTGATGCAATTCAGGGGCAACAAAGGGGGGGAATGAACATGAGCATGATTTCGATCGCCGCGATGCCGGCCACCAGCGAAACGCGTTTGGCCGATTCTTCGTTTTCTTCATTCAAGACCATCTTGCTGTTTTGCTGCACGGGCCTGGTCGCCTCGTTCGGCCTGATGGCGCGCGGCATCGATCTCGGCGCCGGCCTGATGTGAGACCGCGACGAATTCCGTCGCGAAATGGCCGCCCCTGACGGGCGGCCATTTTTGTTTTTGGTCTCAGTGCGGCGTCTTTGCTGCCGCTTCCGGAAACATCGAATCGATCATTGCCTTGAGCTGATCGATCGAGATGGGCTTGCGCAGGATCGGCCGGCGCCGGAGCAAGGACGGCAGCAGTTCCGGACCGTAGCCCGTCGCAAACAGAAACGGCTTGCCGCGTCGCTCGATCAGGTCGGCGACCGGATCGACGTAGAGGCCCTTGAGATTGATGTCGAGGATCGCAAGATCGTACTGCGCGGTCATGGCGAAAGCGCTGGCGTCCCGAACATTATCCGCTTCCGCGATGACGTGGTGGCCGAGTTCCTCCACCATGTCCGTCATCATCATCCGGATCAACGTCTCGTCTTCGACCAGGAAAACGGAGAGTCCGTCCGCCATATCAACCCCGCCCATCAGCTTCCGAAGCTGATCATAACCGAATCGCGAAGAGGATTCACGAATTCGTGGCGGGGTCCGTTAATTCAGACGCGCCCGATCCGATTCAACTTGATCAATCCAGTCCTCGTTCGTGGCTGAGCCGCACCATCTCCTGTACGAACACCTGCTTCTGCTTGTCATCGAGGCTCGAATAGAGGGGCTCAGCGGCGTCGGCGACATTGCGCTGGTCGGCAGCGCGGTCGATGAGGAATTGGGCCTCGTTGCGCATCTGCTCGACGATGTCGTCGGGCGGATCCCGCTTGGCGCGCGCGACCCGCAGGTTTAGCCGCTCGGCACCGTTATGCCCGAGGTAGTGCATGGCGCTCGAGAAGCCGTACCAGTGCTTCTCCTGGTCGGGCGTGAGGTTCAGTTCGGTCTTGATCCGCTCGATATAGGAGTCGCTGTTGGTGACGATCTGGTCGGCGGTCAATTGCGGTGCGCCGGTCTGGGTGAGGACGGTGACATCCTTGTCCTGCGGCGCGTTCTTCGCCTCCTTGCTCGCCTTGGCGCCCTTGCCAGCCTTGGCGCTCTTGGCATCCTTGTCCTTGCCGGCGCCCTGCTTGGCGTCTTTGGCAGCGTCCTTGCTCGAATCCTTGCTTGAATCCTTGGCGGGAGGCGCCTGATTGCCATTATTGCCAACACCGAGCACGCCGGTGAAGACGCCGACCACACCGCCGATCGCGCCGCCGAGCACGCCGCCGACCGGACCTGCCGCCTTGTTCCCGGCCGCCGCTCCTTCCTGAACCCCTTTGACCAGGCCTTGAGCGTTCGCCACCGCGGCTGCGCCGAGCAGCAACGCGAAAACGGATCCCAGCGCGAACCATCGTCGCAGGTTAAGCCGCGCGAGCGGCGCCGGGTTGATCATTCTGGTCTCCATCTCGATCTGATTAGGCTGCTGGGGGTGAGAACCACTTGCCAGTTGCAACTCTATCGTTTTCACCGCTTCGAGGTCTAGCCACCGATAATTGCTATACACGCCCGAAAAGTGTTTGCCGCGAGGTGCTTATGCAGGCTCCTTGGAAACTGCGGCGTAATTGCGCACGTATCGGTCCAGCGCGCCCGCGCCCAGTGTGCATCGCAAAACGACCGACTGTGGTTTAGGGCTCGCGCGTGACGTCGAGGGCAGCGCCACCTTGGCGGACACAACGTTAGTTCTAGGCGCAAGCCGCTCGGTTTTCTCGACAGACGCAATCAATCATGATCTGATCGCGCTACCAATTTGCCTTCGAAGCCGATGGCATCAATAAGAAACGTCGAACGAGAAACTTAAAAAAAGAAAATCAAAAGTAGAACTCGGAAGAGTTCAGAGGAAACGCCAGAACAATAAAACACCCAAGCGAGGAAACGAGATGTCACGCAAGACACTGACGCGACGTCAATTTGTGGCTGCCACTGCAATGTCCTCCGCGGCGCTGGTCACCGCGCCCTATGTCCGAGGCGCTTACGCCGCCGGCAAGCTTTCGATCGGCTTCTGGGACCATTGGGTCCCTGGTGCCAACTCTGCCTCCACCGCGCTCGTCAATGAATGGGCAGCGAAGGAGAAGGTCGAGGTCTCCATCGACTACATCACCAGCAACAACAAGAAGCTCGAACTAACCGTCGCCGCCGAGGCGCAGGCAAAATCCGGTCACGACATTCTCCAGATGCCGACCTGGTGGCCGCACGCCTATGCGGAGCAGCTCGAGCCGGTCACCGACATCATGGAGCCGATCATCAAGCAGAATGGCGAGGTGAACGGCACGACCAAATATCTCGGCCAGGCCGGCGGCAAATGGCTTGCCGTCCCTGCCACCGTCGGCAGTCAGATCAAGGGCCCCTGCTCGCGCATCGACCTGATGAAGAAGCATGCCGGCATCGACGTCCAGGAGATGTATCCGGCCGGTAGCGTGCCCAAGGACGAGAACTGGACGATGGAAGTCTTTCTCAAGGCCGCCGAAGCCTGCAGCAAGGCTGGCGTCCCGTTCGGGATCGGCCTCGGCGAGACCACCGACAGCGTCGATACCGCCGGCGCGATCTTCCAATCGTTCGGCGCCGAGCTCGTCAATGCCAAGGGCGACATCACCGTAAAGACTGACGCCGTGCGTCAGGCTCTCGAATTCTACAAGAGATTGATCGCGGTGCTTCCGGCGGACGCGGCCTCCTGGGATGACGCGTCTAATAACAAATGGCTGATCTCGGGCCGCGGAGCACTGATCTTGAATCCGCCGAGCTCCTGGGCGGTTGCGAAACGCGACGCACCACAAGTCGCTGAGCAATGCTGGACGCACGGCATGCCCGCCGGTCCGAAGGGCCGTTTTGCACCGTTCCTGCCCTACTTCTGGGGCGTCTGGGCTTTCGGCAAGAACAAGGAAGCCGCCAAGAGCCTGCTGACCCATCTGTCGCAGCCGTCGTCGATCGAAAAGTTCGTCGCGGCGAGCGGCGGCTACGATCTCCCGGCTTTCGCAAACATGACGAAGCTCAAGACGTGGGCCGAGGAAGGGCCGCCGAAGGGCACGCTTTATAGCTATCCCGACCCACACGGCCGCCAGACGATGTCGATCGCGGCCTCGCCGGCGCCGCCGAAGATCGCCCAGCAGATCTACAACCAGGCGACGTTGACCAAACTGGCGCTGCGCTATGCCCGTGGCGAGACCATCGAGCAGGCGCTCGCCTGGGCCGAGGGCGAGTGCGAAGGCTTCATGCGCAGCTGATGCCGGGTATGTGGCATGGCGGTTCACGCGTTCGCGCGTGAGCCGCCGGGGATTCGCCCCCTTTTTCCATCGCCTTGCGAGAGAGGCCGACCGATGCGGGCGGCTTCCCTGTTGAATGTACCGTAAGAAAGTCTGACCATGGCCGATGTCGTCGTTGAGCAAGCTCGCTCCGTCCGTGCCGCCAGGCCGCGCAAACGGGCGAGCCTTAAAAATGCACTCAGGCGGAAGTCGACGATGGCGTTCTTCCTGACGCTGCCGCTGATTCTCCTGATCGCGCTGTTCGTGCTCTATCCTGCCTTCTACTCAATGCATCTCGCCACGCTGAACAAGTCGATGCAGAAGTTCGTCGGCTTGAGCAATTTCACCTTCCTGTTCAAACGCGACACGTTCTGGATGGTGGTGAGGCAATCCTGCATCTTCGCCCTCACCGCGGTGTTTTTCAAAGCGCTGATGGGCTTCATTGTCGCTCATTTCGTCCACAACCTCCCGGCCAAGGGCCAGCGCAAGTGGCGCGGCATGCTGCTGGTCCCTTGGGTGATCCCGCCGGCGATGAGCACCCTGGCTTGGCTGTGGCTGTTCGATCCCTCCTACAGCGCCTTCAATTACACGCTGTCGTTCTTCGGTGTCGGCCCGATCCCCTGGCTTGGCGACACCTTCTGGGCCCGTTTCTCCGTCATTCTCGTCAACGTCTGGTACGGCGCACCGTTCTTCATGATCATGTATCTGGCCGCGCTTAAATCGGTGCCCGACCAGCTCTACGAAGCGGCCGCCATTGACGGCGCCAATTGGTGGCAGAAGATCTGGCACATCACCCTGCCGATGATGCGCAACATCATCGCCATCACGACGCTGTTCTCGTTGATCGTCACTTTCGCCAATTTCGACATCGTGCGCATCCTGACCTCGGGCGGCCCGTTGGATTCGACGCATCTGTTCGCCACCTGGGCCTTCCAGGTCGGAATCCAGAGCAGCGATATTCCGCTCGGCGCATGCGTCTCGCTGTTCATGGTGCCGATCCTCGCAGTCGCGGCGGTCTTCATCCTGCGCGATGTCAACAAACGTGGGAACGAAGCCTGATGAGCACGCTTGCAATCGACAAGGGCGGTCCCACGCGCAAAGTCAAGTACCGGAGCATGAGCCGGGATCGGACATGGGCCCTGCGCTGGTCCTACTTCTTCCTGGTGCTGTTCGCGATTTTTTCGCTCGTTCCGCCGATCTACATGCTGATCACCTCCCTCAAGAGCAGCGCGGAGATTTCGGCGGCCACCAATCCCTGGTGGGTGTTCCATCCCACCCTGGCGAACTACGTCGAGCTGTTGACGTCGAACCAGTTTTTGCGCTTCTTCTGGAATTCGGCGGTCGTCTCCATCGTCGTTGTGTGCGTCACCATGCTGATCAGCATTCCTGCGGCCTTTGCGCTGGCAAGGATGAAGTTCTGGGGCTCGACGACGCTGGCGACCGGGGTTTTTCTGACCTACCTGGTCCCGGACAGCCTCTTGTTCATTCCGCTGTTCAAAATGCTCGCTGCTGTCCAGGACATCACCGGCATCACGCTCCTCAACCGATGGTACGTGCTGCTGTTCATCTATCCGACCCTGACGGTGCCGTTCTGCACCTGGATCATGATCGGTTATTTCGCCTCGATCCCGAAGGAGCTGGACGAGGCGGCTCTCATCGACGGCGCCTCCTGGCTCCAGACCCTGACTCGGATTTTCATCCCCGTCGCCCTGCCCGGCCTGATCGCAGCGACCATCTTCGCCTTCACCGTATCCTGGGCGCAGTTCCTCTATCCCCTGGTGTTCACGACATCCATCGACCAGCTCGTGCTGCCGGTCGGCATCACCACCACGCTGATCAAGGGTGACGTCTTCAACTGGGGTCAGATCATGACCGGCGCGCTGCTTGGCGCTGCCCCGCCGCTGGTCATCTACGCCTTCCTGATGGACTATTACATTGCCGGCCTGACCGCCGGCGCGACAAAGGGTTGATGTCTTATGGCTGAGGTTGCGTTGCGGAAGGTGGTCAAGCGTTACGACGACGTCGAGGCGGTGCGCGGCATCGATCTCGACATCTCCGACCATGAGTTCATCGTGCTCGTCGGCCCCTCCGGCTGCGGCAAGTCGACGACGTTGCGGATGATCGCCGGACTCGAAGACATCACCGACGGCGACATCATGATCGGCGGCGACGTCGTCAACGACGTGCCGCCGAAGGACCGCGACATCGCGATGGTGTTTCAGAACTACGCGCTCTACCCGCACATGACGGTCGCGGAGAACATGTCGTTCGGGTTGCGGCTCAAGCATTACCCGAAGGCCGAGATCAAGGCGCGGGTGACCGAGGCCGCCCGCCTCCTCGACATCACCGACCTGATCGACCGCAAGCCGAAGCAGCTCTCCGGCGGCCAGCGCCAGCGCGTTGCAATGGGCCGGGCCATCGTGCGCAACCCAAAAGTCTTCCTGTTCGACGAACCGCTGTCCAATCTCGACGCCAAGCTGCGCGTGCAGATGCGGATCGAGATCAAGAAGGTGCACCAGAAAGTGCGCACCACGACGGTCTACGTCACTCACGACCAGGTCGAGGCGATGACGCTGGCCGATCGCGTGGTGGTAATGAATAAGGGGCGGATCGAGCAGATCGGCACCCCGAACGAACTCTACCACAAGCCTGCGACGCGCTTCGTCGCCGGCTTCATCGGCTCGCCGGCGATGAACTTCATTCCGTGCAGGCTCCAGGACGTCGGCGGCAAGCTCAACGTCCGCCTGACGGACCGCATCTCGTTCCCGTTGCCGCCGGCCCGCGCCGCCCGTCACAGCGCGCTGCCCCGAACTGAAAACCTGTTGCTCGGCATCCGTCCCGAACATCTCACGGAATCGCATGCGCATCTGGAGCCGGGTGTCGAGACCTTCGACACCGTGCTTGATGTCACCGAGCCGATGGGAATGGAGACGCTGGTCTATTTCGGCCTGGAAGGCACGCCGATCTGCGGCCGTGTCGATCCCAATGCGGGCGCCAAGGACGGGGGCCCCATGCGTTTGGCGATGGACCTCAACAATATGCACCTGCTAAACGAGGCGACCGGCGCCGTATTGTGACGGCCGGGCAAGAAACTCGTGCAGGTAGGGACGATGGCGACCAACAAGAAGAAAATCTTTGTCACGCAAACTTTGTCGCAAGGGGCACGCGCCCTCCTCACCCAGCGAGATGACATCGAGCTCATCGAGTTTCCGAACCTGATCTCCGCCAAGGACTTCGACGCCTTGCTGAAGAGCCACGCGCCAGTCCATGGCGTAGCGCTCGGCGCCACCGCTTTCGGCGAGACCGAGCTCGAAGCCTCAAAGGACATGAAGGTGGTGACCCGGATCGGCGTCGGCTACGACGCCGTCGACGTCCCCGCCCTTTCCCGCCGCAAGGTGCCGCTGATGGTCGCGGGCAGCGCGAACTCGCCCTCGGTCGCCGAGCAGGCGCTGTTCATGATGCTGACACTGGCCAAACGCGCGCAGGAGATGCATTCCTGCGTCAAGGACGGCAAATGGGCCGACCGCCTCGGCATGCTGCCGTTCGATCTCTACGGCAAGACCGTCCTCATCATCGGCTTCGGCCGCATCGGCACCCGCACCGCCAAGCGCTGCCTGGCGATGGACATGAATGTGCAGGTTTATGATCCCTACAAGGCAGCCGCAGAGATCAAGGCGGCAGGCTGCGAGCCGGTCGCCGACCTCGATGCCGCGCTGCCGCACGCCGATTTCGTCACCATCCACTGCCCGAAGACGCCGGAGACCGTCGGCCTGTTCGACGCGGCGCGGATCGGCCGGATGAAGCCGAAATCCTACCTCATCAACACCGCACGCGGCGGCATCGTGAAAGAGACGGCGCTGTACGACGCACTGGTCTCGGGCAAGCTCGCCGGTGCCGGCATCGACGTCTTCGAGGTCGAGCCGCCGCCGGTCAGCAACGCGCTGTTCGCGCTGCCCAACGTCATCATGGCCCCCCATGTCGCCGGCGTCACGGTCGAGGCGGTGAGCCGGATGAGCGAGCAGACTGCGCGCAACATCCTGAGTGTGCTGGACGGCGATCCGATCCGGCAGAACATCATCAATCAGGATGTCCTGGGCTGAGCTATATCAAGGGCGGGCCGCCGCCCCCCGCCTTCGGAACGCCAGAATGAGTCCCATTTTGGTGCAGATCGAGCCCTCACTCAGCCTTAATCAAACCCGCGTAATAGGTCCGGCCGCGGCGGCAGTGGGACAGACTTGCCGGCCGCGTCGAGCTGGAGGATGGACCCTTGTCAGAGATCGACCCGACCGACCACGCGTTGGCGACCATCGCCAGCATCCTGGAGCATCCTGAACCCGTTCTCGTCGTGCGCGAGACCGAGACCGTGCGCGAGACCGAGACCGTCATCGTGACCGAAATGGTGGTTGCCGGTGAGCATGGGGTCGCCGACGAGCACCCTGTGGTCGATGAGCATCCGGTGGTCGAGGAGCAGTCGCTGGTGCCGGAGCACACCGATGCCGACGGCTACAGCAAGGTCGGCCCCGGGCCGATGGTGGCGATCCGTCTGAAATGGACGGTCCATCGCGGCGATGACGGCCAGTTCTACGTCCACGAGACCATCGGCGAGCAGTCAGTGCCCGTGGTCAGCGGCCCGATGACCGGCGAAGCCGCGGTGGATTTCGTCGACGCGCACGAGGACGAGGCACATCGGCGCTTCGAAGAGCTGCGCAGCGAGATCGCCGGCCGCAGCTCGCTCGCCGATTACGAGCGCAAGGGCGAAGCCTAGCGCTTTTTCGCGCGAAGTGGATGCCGGTTCGGCTTATCGTCGTCCGAGATAATCCTTCTTCACGAGCTCGACGCCTGCGTGCCGCAACAGGTCGTAGGCGGTCGTGACGTGAAAGAAGAACTGCGGCACGCTGAAGGTCAGCAGCAGCGTCCGCCCGGTGAAGGGCAACTCGGTCCCGTTCTTCAGCCTGAAGAAGACATTCCGTTCCGCCGCAGCATTGATCTCCGCGCGCGGCAGGCTTTCGATGAACTCGATTGACGTCGCGATGCGGGCCTGCAGTCCGGCCATGTCGTGCTCCAGCACCGGCAGCGTCACCGGCTCGCGCTCGGCCAGCAAGGCCGCGGCGACCGTGGCATGGCGGCAGGCCTCGCCGATCTGTTGCGCCAGATCGTACATGTCGGGCGCGATGCGCATGCCGAGCAGGACGGCCGGATTGAACTTCCGGGATTCGGCATAGGCAACGCCCTTGTCGAGCAGTGCGGACAGATTGCGCAGATACGGCACGAAGACGCCCACCGAGGCGTCATACATCGAGATCGTCACTTCAAAATTCCCTTCACTTCCGCCTCGCCAGCCACGGGCATCTGGTCTAAATCCAACCCTCGAGAGCTGCACAATGACAGCTTGGGCATGGGTGGAAAAGAGATGATCGTTCGAATGACCATTCGAATTCTGGCGACTTTGGCCGTGGTACTGCTGGCAAATCTTTCGGCGCAGGCACAGCAGGCGGCGCCGTCCCGCCTCGACGAGATCGTCAAGCGCGGCACTTTGCGCGTCGGAATGACCGGCGACTACAAGCCCTTCACCTATCTCGACAAGACGACGCAGCAGTTCAACGGCTTCGATGTCGACATGGCGGAGGCGCTCGGCAAGGCGCTGGGCGTCAAGGTCGAATTCGTGCCGACGGCCTGGCCGAAGCTGATGAAGGATTTCGAGGCCGATCAGTTTGACATCGCCATGGGCGGCGTCTCGGTCACGCTCGACCGGCAGAAGAAGGGCTTCTTCTCGACGCCGATCATGCGCGAGGGCAAGACGCCGATCGCGCGCTGTGCCGACGTCGGCAAATACCAGAGCATCACCGAGATCGACAAGAAGGGCACCCGCGTGATCGTCAATCCCGGCGGCACCAACGAGCGCTTCGCACGTGCCAACATCAAGGACGCCGACATCACCGTCTTCCCGGACAATACCGTGATCTTCGACGAGATCGCCAAGGGCAATGCAGACCTGATGATGACGGATGCCTCCGAGACGCGCTACCAGCAGAAGCAGCATCAAGGCGTGCTCTGCGCGGTGCATCCCGACAAGCCGTTCGACTTCTCAGAGAAGGCCTATTGGCTCCAGCGCGACATGGCGCTGAAGGCGTTCGTCGACCAATGGCTACACATTTCCATGCAGGACGGCAGCTACAAGAAGATCTACTCCGCCTGGTTCGACTAGGACCGCGTCCTCCTGTCGCTTGCGCCGGTCAAACTTTGGACCGGCTCCGGTGTTATTGAACCCGAAACGCAGAAAGCACGACTCATACGGTGACAGTGATCTAGATCACTTTTTGCGATCGGACCGGGGCGTAAGCGTCGGTGCGGGGACCACCTGTTTCAGGAGATGCGAAATGAGGAAGCTGTTGGCCACGGCCGCATTCCTTTTGGCGAGCACCGCTGCGCAGGCGCAGTACACCTTCGACTACGGAGGGCGTACCATCCGCATCGATCCCGATCGCGGCACGGTGCAAATCCCCGGCGTCTACGACAACACCGGCCAGGGCAAGGCGAAGAAGGCCAAGAACGATGCCAAGGGGGCTCCAAAAGCGGACCCGCAGGCACCGCAACAAGCCAAAGCTGACCCGCAGCCGCCGGCCAATCCGGCCCCGCCACCCGTCACGGCGGCTCCGGCTGCGGAGCAGGCACCTGCCCAAGCTCCCGTCCAAGCCCCCGTGGCCGTCGCGCCTCTTGCCCCGCCAGCGCCTCCGGCCACCACTGCGAACAACGCTCCGGCCGAAGACGCGCTAGTGCCGCCGCCTCAGCCGGCCCCGAGTGCTGCCCCGACGGTGGCCGCAGTACCGCCCGCACCGCCGCCGCCGCCCGCCCCGACGGTTGCAACTGCGCCGCTGGCGCCGTCTCCGCCTCCCCTCCCGGCGCCTGCGCCTGTCCCCGTTCAGTCGGCCGCCGTCGCGCCGCCGGCTCCCGCAACCGCGCCCACGCGCGACCTCAATTCACCGCTCGGCGTCTGGCTCACCGAGGAGAAGGAAGGCAAGGTCCGGATCGAGCAATGCGGCAGCAATCTCTGCGGCTACTCGGTCGATTCGAAATCGAACCAGAATGGCGAGCAGGTTCTGATCAACATGAAGCCCGGCAAGGATCAGAACAAGGACCAGAAATGGTCCGGTCGCATCCTCGATCCGAACTCCGGCTCGACCTACGATTCAACCATCGCGCTGAAGGGCACCGATCGCCTGCGCGTGCAGGGCTGCGCCTTCGGCGGCATGTTCTGCGGCGGCCAGACCTGGACGCGTGTGAACTGACTTCGGGGGCACACTCTGACCGACACAAGGGGACCCGCAGCGCGGGTCCCCTTTGCTTTTGCCGCCAAATCGATTGCGACGTGCGCGACATCACAGAGCCCGTCGCGCGCGTGACAGCCCTCACATCGCCGGTTCCGAGGCCGTGACACGATGCCCGCATGATCAACCCCAGGGGCGTGTCATGAACGGATTTCGCAAGGCTCTCTTCGCCACCATCATCGTCATCGCGTTGCCGGCCGCGCAGGCCAGCGCCAGCACTTTCGACGGCGCATGGAATGTCCGCATCTCGTCGTCGAGCGAGACCTGCGGTAACGGCTCGACCGTCGCGATCGGCATCAACAACGGTCAGATCGCCTCGAGCAACGCCATGGTGACGGCGTCAGGCCGCGTTGCGGATGCCGGCAGCATCAACGTCACCTTGAGCACCGGCATCAAGCGCGCCGTCGGCTTCGGCCGGCTCAGCGGCACCTCGGGCTCCGGCACCTGGCGCGGCAGCATGTGCACGGGCACCTGGACGGCGGAGCGGATGTAAGTGCTCTTGTCCCGGACGCGGTGCAGCGTGCAGCGCTGCTCCGCAGAGCCGGGACCAAGCATTCTTCGTGGATCCCAAATCTCGGGGTCCCGGATCGGCGCCGCACCGCCTTGCCGCGATGCGTCCTGTCCGGGACACGAGACGTTAGCCGACCGCCGCGCCGTATTCCGCGTCAGTCACGGGCTCCAGCCAGGTCGAGAACACGCCGTCGAGCGCTTCCTGCATGGCGATGTGGGTCATGCCGTTGGTCGGCGAACCGCCGTGCCAGTGCAGCTCGCCCGGTGGAATCCAGACGGTGTCGCCGGGACGGATTTCGATGACAGGGCCGCCCTTGGTCTGGACCCGGCCAACCCCCGAAATCACATAGAGCGTCTGCCCGAGCGGATGGTGATGCCAGTTGGTGCGCGCGCCCGGCTCGAACGAGACGCGCGAGCAGTTCAGCCGCGCCGGCGCGGGCGCCATGATCACGGGGTCCTGCCACACGGTGCCGGTGAAGTGTTCCCCGGGCGCACGGCGTGTCGGCCGCGTGCCTGCTACAGTGATCTCCATTGGATTTACCTCGTTTCCTTCCCGATTACTTCTTGCTTGCGGCGTAGCGCGCCTTGGTCTCGGCGTTCATGGGATAGAGGCCCGGGAGCACCGCGCCGTTGTTCACCTCGTTGACGATCCAGGCTTCCATCCGCTCCTGCTCGACGCCCTCATTGAGCACGTGTTCGAGCATCGCCTGCGGGATCAGCACGCAGCCATCCTGGTCGGCGACAACGATGTCGTTCGGGAACACCGCAACGCCGCCGCAGCCGATCGGCTCGCCCCAGCCGACGAAGGTCAGGCCGGCAACCGACGGCGGCGCGGCATAGCCGTCGCACCAGACCGGCAAGTTGGTGCCGAGCACGCCCTCGACGTCACGCACGACACCGTCGGTGACGAGTGCGGTGACGCCGCGCTTCATCATGCGCGCGCACAGGATGTCGCCGAAGATGCCGGCGTCGGTGATGCCCATCGCGTCGACCACGGCGATGCAGCCCTCCGGCATCGCCTCGATCGCGGTGCGGGTCGAGATCGGCGACGACCAGGATTCCGGCGTCGCCAGATCCTCCCGCGCGGGCACGAAGCGCAGCGTGAAGGCCGGTCCCACCAGGCGCGGCAGACCCGGGCGCAGCGGACGCGCGCCGCGCATCCAGATGTTGCGCAGGCCCTTCTTCAGCAGGACCGTGGTGATGGTGGCAGTGGTGATGCCGGCGAGGGTCTTGCGGGCTTCGGGGGACAGCGACATGGAAACAGACGAGCTCCGGATGGGCGGGAAAGAACGCGCGCATCTTGCGGGGTGCGGGCCTTGCGTCAAGGGCCAAGAGGATACCAATCATGCAGGGCCGCAGCGCAGTTATGCGTCGCGATAACAAGGCTTTATCGCCTCCCCCTGCATTAATTTATTGGACTTGCGGGCGCATTTACGCGAAGCAGGAACGAGCGGAGCTCAAGGCCGAGCCCGCGTAGCTCCAGAAGCCCGATTTCGACAGCCCATGTCCGCGACGCTTCCCCCGCCCCGCCTTCTGCCCAGTGGCGACAGCGCCGTCACGGTCGAGTTCAGCCGTACCATCGACGACGACGCCAACCAGCGCGTGCTGGCGCTCGACAAGGCGCTCGCAGCAAGCTCGATCGATGCCATCACCGAGTCCGTGCCGACCTATCGCTCGCTGCTGGTGCATTACGATCCCGGCAAGATCGACTTCGACGTACTTGGCGAAAAGCTGCTCGCGCTCGCCAGCCAGCCGCTGCCGCCAGCCACTAAGGCGCGCCGCTGGCGTATTCCCGTCGCCTATGGCGGCGAGCACGGCATCGACCTCGAGGACGTCGCGAAGGCGCTGAACACCACACCCGACGACATCGTCGCGCGCCACGTCGCCGGCGACTACAAGGTTGCCATGATCGGCTTTACACCGGGCTGGTCCTATCTCAGCGGCCTCGACAAATCCCTGCAGATGTCGCGGCGGCAGAATCCGCGGCTGCTGACGCCTGCCGGCACGATCTCGATCGGCGGCATCCAAGCCGGAATCCAGTGCCTGGCAGCGCCGAGCGGCTGGCACCTGCTCGGCCGCACACCGGTACGGACCTATCAGCTCCACCGCAATCCGACCTTCCTCACCGAACCCGGCGATCGCGTGACGTTTTTCGCCATCGACCACAAGACGTTCGAGGAACAGGACCGCGCCGCCGAGGCCGGCGAGATCATTGCCGAGCAGGTGGTCGCATGAGCCGGCTCGTGATCGCCAGCATCGGGCCGGCAAGCTCGGTCCAGGACGGCGGACGCCATGGCGCGCAACGCTATGGCCTGACGGTCAGCGGAGGGATGGACCGCCTGTCGCTCGCGGCGGCGAACACGCTTATCGGCAACGAACCATTCGCAGCCGTTGTCGAGGTCGGCCCGTTCGGCGCCGCCTTCACCGCGCGCGACGGTGCCGTGCGCGTCGCGGTTTCAGGCGCGCCGCGCAATGCGGACGTCGCGGGAAGTCCGGTCGCCATGGACACATCGGTGACGTTGAAGGACGGCGAGACGCTGACGCTGGGCTTTGCTCGCGGCGGCGCGTTCACTTATCTGGCGATCGAAGGCGGGATCAAGGGCGAGCCGGTGTTCGGCAGTCTCGCGGTCAACGCCCGTGCCGGGCTCGGCAGCCCCTACCCGCGCCCGCTGCAGGCCGGCGACGAGTTCAGCGTCGATGCCGCAAGCGGTGCACCGGAACTGCGCATCGAATTGCCGAAGCCATCGAACGGTCCGATCCGCGTCTTGCTGGGACCGCAGGACGACGAGTTCGACGACGCCAACAAGGCCCTATTCCTCGACAGCGAGTGGAAGATCTCGGCGACCTCCGACCGCATGGGCTACCGGCTGGAAGGCCCCGCGATCAAGCATCTGCATGGCCACAACATCGTCTCCGACGGAACGGTCAACGGCAGCATCCAGGTGCCCGGCAACGGCGCGCCGATCGCGCTGATGATGGATCGCGGCACCTCCGGCGGCTATCCGAAGATCGCGACCGTGATCACGGCCGATGTCGGCCGTCTCGCGCAGACCTCGGCAGGAACGGCGTTCCGCTTCAAGGCGGTCAGCATGGCCGAGGCGCAGGATGAGGCAAGGAAATTTGCGCAGCTGATCCGTAACCTGCCCGATCGCCTGCGCTCCGCCGACACCGTCGCGCTCAACATCGAAGCGCTCAGCGATGCCAACGTCGCGGGCTATGCTGTCAGTGCCGTCGACGCCGGGACCTGGCAGGTTGCGGACGAGCCGTAAACGACAAGACGACCAGAGACGGAGAGCACCCCATGAAGACGATCGATCTCAATTGCGATCTCGGCGAAGGTTTTGGCGCGTGGGAGATGGGCAATGACGCCGCCATGATCGAGCTGGCGAGCTCGGTCAACGTCGCCTGCGGCTTCCACGCCGGCGACCCCGACATCATGCGCCAGACGGTCGAGCTGGCGAAAGCGCGCGGCGTCTCGGTCGGCGCGCATCCTGGCTATCGCGACCTGCACGGCTTCGGCCGCCATCCGATCGCGGGCCTGAAAGCCTCCGAGATCGAGAACCTCGTCGCCTACCAGATCGGCGCGTTGCAGGCGATCGCGACGGCGGCCGGCCACAAGGTGACGCATGTGAAGGCGCATGGCGCGCTCTCCAACGTCGCCTGCGGGGATGACATGACCGCGAAGGCGATCGCCGCCGGCATCAAGGCGGTCGATCCGAGCCTAATATTCGTCGTGCTCGCCAATTCGAAGCTGGTGAAGGCCGGCGAAGCCGCCAATCTGCCGATGGTGCATGAGGTGTTCGCCGACCGCGCCTATGAAGACGACGGCAATCTCGTCTCGCGCAAGAAGCCCGGTGCGGTGCTGCATGACGCCAAGGCGATCGCCGACCGCGTGGTGCGCATGGTGCAGGACGGCGCGGTGGTCTCGGTCACGGGCAAGGTCATCAAGATGCGCACCGACACGGTCTGCATCCACGGCGATACGCCCGGCGCCGTCGACATCGCACGCGGCCTGCGGCAGGCGTTGAAAGATGCAGGGATCGAGGTCGCGCCGTTCAAGCGCGGGGCGTGAGGCTTGCTCGGTACCGTAGGATGGGCAAAGCGAAGCGTGCCCACCAAAATCCATCCTGCTTGCTGAGAGATGGTGGGCACGGCGCAAGCGCGCCTTTGCCCACCCTACGAGAGCTGCGAAGACTCGTTAGAACGGGTGCACCGACAGCGTGCCGAACACGATGGCGGCGATGACCGCGAAGGCGCTGTACATCGCGGCATGATGCACGCTCGCACCGGTCCGCCGCGAGAGTGAGCGCGCGTAGAAGTGCAGCCTGGCTTCCGCCGATAGTTCGCGCATGGTCGATCTCCAACGCCCCATTTGCGGGATTATGAGGGATCAACGGGGGTGGCGGGCAAGAGCCCCGCGGAAATAGCGATGCGGGTTCTCTGAAAACCCTGCATCACAGGAGCAAATTCTCCCCACCCCCAACTTCAGAGAATCTTATTCGTTCAAATCCGAGCCAGTTGGAACCGGCCCGGATGACGGCAGGATGACAGCTAGTAGACGTCAGCCTGGAAGCGCCCGGTCTTCTTGAGCTCGGCGACAAAACTGACGGCTTCGTCGGTCGAACGCGCCCCGAACTGGGCGACGATATCGACCAGTGCACGTTCGACGTCCTTGGCCATGCGCTTGGCATCGCCGCAGATGTAGAGATGCGCCCCCTCGGCGAGCCACGTCCACAATTCGCGGCCGACCTCGCGCATGCGGTCCTGCACGTAGAACTTCTTCTCGCCGTCGCGCGACCAGGCCAGCGACATGCGCGTGAGCAGGCCCGAGGTCTTCATCGCGTTGAGCTCCTCCTGGTAGAAGAAGTCGCAATCGCTGCGCTGATGGCCGAAGAACAGCCAGTTCTTGCCGGGCGCGCCGGTCGCCTTGCGGTCGAACAGGAAGGCGCGGAACGGCGCAATGCCGGTGCCGGGGCCGATCATGATGATCGGCGTCTTCGGATCCTGCGGCAGGCCGAAATTGTGCGCCTTCTGGACATAGACCTTGAGCTTGTCGCCCTCGGCGATGCGCTCGCCGAGGAAGGTCGAGGCGACGCCGATGCGCTTTCGCTTGCCGATCATGTAGCGCACGGAATCGACCGTCAGCGACAGCCTTCCAGGCGTCGCATTGTGCGACGACGAGATCGAATAGAGCCGCGGCTGCAGCGGCTCCAGCGCCTCGACGAAGGCTTCCGGATGCGGCCGCGTGCCCGAGAACTTCTGCAGCGCCGCCATGACGTCGAGCGTGGCGGCATCGCCATCGGGATCCTCGCCCTGCGCCAGTGCCCGCGCCCTCTCGCGCTGCGCGCCGCCAGTGATGAAGGAGAGCAGTTCGAACAGCGTGTCGGGCGCCGGCGACAGCGAGACGTCGTCGATCAGCACCTCGCGCAGCGTCTTGCCATTGACCTTGGTGGTGTGGGACGCGCCAAGCAAGGCGATGACCTGGTCGACGAGACCGAGCTCGTTGCGCGCGAACACGCCAAAACTGTCACCGACGACATAGTCGAGCTTACTCTCGGAAAGGTCGAACTCGACGTGATAGGTTTCCTTCTTCGACTTTCCCTTGTTGAGAAGACGGCGCGACAGGAAGGCCGCCGCAACGGGGTTGTCGCGCGAGCGGCCGGGCTCGGCGATCGTCACGGTCACGGCGGGGGCCGCCACCGCGTCGACCTTGTCGGACGCCTTGGCCCCCGGCGCCTTGTCCAGTTCTTCGTGGAGCGACTTCAGCATCCGCGCGGTTTCCTTGCCGCCGGGGACGCAGAGGTTGAGCCGCGCTTCACTGCGGCTCGCGATCGCCTCCGAATAGTCGTGGCAATTGTAGCCGCACTGCCCGCAATCCTGCTGCGCCATCGCCGCCATCATCTTGCGCCGTACGGGACGGCCTTCGGCGAGCTTCATCCGATCGGCGATCGGCATGGTCTGGTCGTGCCACGGCGCTTCACCGTCGTCACCGTCACCGGCCTGCATGACAGCGGCGCCCTGCTCGGCCGACAGCGGCGTGGCCGCCTCAGGCGAAAGCAACCCGGCAAAGAAGCCGTTCAGCCAGGAGCGTTGCGCGTCGGAGAACGGAGCGCTCGTGGGAATGATGTCGAGTTTGGGCGAAGGGCTGATCTGGTTCATGAGGACACCTCGGCATCGGCAAGCTTGCGCAGCGTCTCGCCGTCGTGGCGGCGCGCAAATGACAGGAAGGTCTCGTCGGGAGACGAGCGATGGGCGATATAGGCCTTGAGCAGCCCTTCGACCGTCTTCGGCGCGTCCTCGGCCTTGAGGTCGTGATAGACTTCCTGCCCGACGTCGGCGTCAGGACCGAACCCGCCGCCGGTGAAGAGATGATAACCCTCCACCGTGTCCTCCTCGTTGACAGGCACGCGCGCCCCGATCAGGCCGATGTCGCTGATGTAATGCTGGGCACAGGAATGGTGGCAGCCGGTGACGTGGATGTTGACCGGCTTGTCCATCTCGACGCGCGGCTCGCACCAGTCGCCGATCTCGGCAGCGTGGCGCTTGGTGTTGGAGGCGGCAAAGCGGCAACCGGCATTGCCGGTGCAGGCGATCAGGCCGGCGCGGATGTGCGACGCCTCGACCGCGAGCCCGATCTGCTTGATCGCCGCGATGGCAAGCTCGACATTCTCGTCGCGCACCCCTGATATCAGCAGGTTTTGCCAGACGGTCAGACGGATCTCGCCGTCGCCGAGGTCCCGCGCCACCTTGGCGAGGCCCCGCATCTGATCGCAGCTGATCTTGCCGAGCGTCAGCGACACGCCGATCCAGTTCAGGCCGTCCTGCTTCTGCCTGTGCACGCCGATATGCGCCATGCGGTCCGCGGCCGGCCGCGGCGCAAACGCCTCTTCCGGCACGCGCGTAAATGGCGTCTTCAGCCGTTCCTCGACCAGCTTGATAAAGCCGTCATGACCCATGGCGTCGAGCACGTATTTCAGCCGCGACTTGTTGCGGTTGGTGCGGTCGCCGTGCTCGATGAAGACGCGCACGATGGCGTCGGCAACAGCGGTCGCCTGCTCCGGCTTGACGATGATGCCGGAGTACTTTGCGAAATCCTTGTGACCGGTGATGCCGCCGAGGCCGAGGCGGAACCAGACCCCCGGCTCGACGCCGAAGCCGTCCTTCACCTCGACCGCCGTGAAAGCGATGTCGTTGGTCTCCTCGAGCACGGCGATCCTGCCGGCACCGTCGAAGGCGACGTTGAACTTGCGCGGCAAGCCATACAACGAGCGATCATTCAGGATGTGGTAGTGCCACTCGCGCGCATAAGGGCGCGTGTCGATCAGCTCCTGCGGATCGATGCCCGCCGTCGGCGTTCCCGTCACGTTGCGGATGTTGTCGGCGCCGGAGCCGCGCGAGCCCAGGCCGAGGTCCTGAATGCCCTCGATCAGCTTCACGGCGTTCTTCGGCGGGATCTCGCGAAGCTGCAGATTGGCGCGCGTCGTGACGTGGCTATAAGGCCCGCACGTTTCATCGGCGAGATCGGCAAGGCCTGCCAGCTGCCAGTGCTTCATGATGCCGTTCGGAATGCGCAGACGGCACATGTAGGAGTCCTGCGTCGGCGCGACGTAGAAGATGCCGTAATAGCGCCAGCGGAAATTGTCCGCCGGGCTCGGCGGCGTATTGTCGAGCGCCTGCTGGCGGAGACGCGGATACGCATCGAAGGGATGCTCGTCGCGCTTGACCTTCTCCTGGTCGGCGAGCTTCTTGCCCGCGGCGATGACCTTGTCCTGCGCCTTGATGTGCACGGCATCGGGACCGGTCGGCTCCGCGTTCGCCTTGCCGGCGCCGCCGCCGAGACCGCGACCGACGCGACTGATCTGCAGACCGGTCGTGAAGCCTTCGAGGTAGCGTTTCTGGTCGTCGGTAAAGTCGACTGAGACGGTGTCGATTTTCATGGTCAGTAACGAAGCTCCTGCGGCCACCGGGGTGGTATCGACGGAAAGTGCACGACCCGCGAGGAGCTCGGCTGGCTCGATAGCCGGCTGTGCGCCCAACGGTCCGATCAGCTTCGTTGCTGGGGACTTGGCTCAGCAGGCATCTGTGACAGGCTGGCCGCACTGCAGCATTCAAGTTGCGTGCCAGCTTCGGCGAAATGAAAATGTGTGGGGTATCAGGCGGTTAAGGGCGCCCGTGGGAACTCTGGCCTCTGGAACTCTTATGAAATTCGAGCAGTCGGCCTAAAATTTAGACTCGGATCTTCAGCGCTCAAAAACGATGCAGACCCGAATCACGCCCTCCAGCGGCCCACCTCGAAGGCTTCAAGATGCCCCCGAATATTGCCGGGATCGAAAGCGGGGCCGGCGAATGCGCCGAATGCCGCGGGGGCCTGGGCGGGCGGCCGGCGGCCGAGAGCGCCGTCGTAGAGATCTGGCCTGAACACGGCCATGGCGGTCTTGACCCCGTCGGGCGTCAGCGTCGTCTGCCCCCAGCGCACCATCTGCGCATAGAGCCAAGCAGCCTGGACCGGATCGGGGCGCCCTGCTTCCTCGCGTCCCACCAGAAGGTAGCTGCCGCTCTCGCGAAAGGTGCCGTCCGGCGAAATCTTGAGGCGTCCCGTGAGGGTGCGCTGGATGACTTCGGCATCGACGCCGATCCGCTCCGGCTGCGCCAGGATTCGCGCCGCTTCTGTGCGGTTTTCCGGATGCTCGATGAACTCGGCGGCTTTCACCGCCGCGCGCACCAGGCTGGCGACCACGTCCGGATTCTTGTCGGCCCAGACCTGGCGGAGCGCCAGCACCTTTTCCGCCGCATGGGCCAGGATGTCGGAGACGAAATGCAGGATGTGGCCGATGCCGAGATCGACCGCGATCGAATTCCAGGGCGCGCCGACGCAGAACGCATCGACATGACCATTGGCGAGGCTGTCGACCATATAGGGCGGCGGAAGCACCACCAGCCGCACGTCCTCGTCGGGATCGACGCCGGCCGCCGCCATCCAGAATCGCAATTGATAATTGTGGGTCGAGAACGGGAAGGTCATGCCGAAGGTCAACGGGTCGGCCCCCGCCTTGCGCCGTTTGGCGACCACGCGCGCCAACGCTTTTGCCGTGGCGAGCGGATCGAAGCGGTCGCCGTCGATCTCCTCCATCAGCGCGGCATGAAGCGCCGGCGAGACCGTGATCGCATTGCCGTTGATGCCGAGATTGAAAGGCGCCGCGATCGGCACCTTGACGTGGCCGAGACCAAGCGAAGACGCAATCGCGACGGGCGCAAGCAGATGCGCGGCGTCGAACAAGCCGATATTGAGCTTGTCGCGGACGTTGGACCAGGAGACCTCGCGGACCAGTTCGACCTCGAGCCCTTCGGCCGCGGCAAATCCCTTGTCGACGGCAACGATCAGCGCTGCGGCGTCGACCAGCGGAATGAACCCGATGCGGAGGGGAGCGGTCATTTCAGCATCTCCGACGCGGTGATGATCGACTGGGCGATCTCGCCGATTTTCTTCTTCTCGCGCATCGCAGTGGAGCGCAGCAGCACATAGGCCTCGTCCTCGGTGAGGCCCTTCACCTTCATCAGGATGCCCTTGGCCTTCTCGATGACCTTGCGATCCTCAAGCTGCGACTTGGTGCGCTCCAGTTCCTCCTGGAGTTTTGCGAAGGCATTGAAGCGCGACACGCAGAGGTCGAGGATCGGCTTGATGCGCTCCTTCCTCAACCCGTCGACGATATAGGCGGAGACCCCCGCCTCGACCGAGGCCTGGATCGAGGATGAATCGCTCTGGTCGACGAACATCGCGATCGGCCGCTTCACGGCGCGGCTGACCTGGAACATCGCTTCCAGCACGTCGCGGCTGGGGTTTTCCAGATCGATCAGGATGATGTCGGGATCGACCGCATAAATACGGGCGAGCAGGCTCTGCATCTCGCGGATATGGACGATCTGCGTGAATCCGGCCTCCCGCAACCCTTCCTCGAGGATCGCAGCCCGGATCGGGCTTTCGTCGACGATCACGATTTTGGGCGACTGTTCGGCGCTCATTGCTCACTCACCACCAGTGATTCATCCATAGCATGCCCGCAGGCCATGCAAAGGGTTGTAATTATGGGCAATTGGGACTAGCTCAACCCTGTCAATCAGGCAGATTTGGATATGGATCAGACGGCTGCGCCGAAGGTCAGCTTCGTGTCGCTCGGGTGCCCCAAGGCTTTGGTGGATTCCGAGCGCATCATCACGCGCCTGCGCGCCGAGGGCTACGAGCTCGCCCGCAAGCATGACGGGGCTGACATCGTCATCGTCAACACCTGCGGCTTCCTCGACAGCGCCAAGCAGGAATCGCTCTCGGCGATCGGCGAGGCCATGGCCGAGAACGGCAAGGTGATCGTCACCGGTTGCATGGGTGCGGAACCCGAGCAGATCGAGCAGGCCTATCCCGGCGTGCTCTCGATCACCGGCCCGCAGCAATATGAGAGCGTGCTGGACGCCGTGCATCGCGCGCTGCCGCCCGCCCACAATCCGCATCTCGATCTGGTGCCGCCGCAGGGCATCAAGCTGACGCCGCGGCACTACGCCTATTTGAAAATCTCCGAGGGTTGCAACAACCGCTGCACCTTCTGCATCATTCCAAAACTGCGTGGCGACCTCGTCTCACGTCCGGCCAACGACGTGCTGCGCGAGGCCGAGCGCCTGGTCGCTGCCGGCGTCAAGGAGCTGCTGGTGATCTCGCAGGACACCTCGGCCTACGGCGTCGATCTCAAATACGCCGAAAGCCCGTGGAAGGATCGCCAGGTCCGCGCCAAATTTATCGACCTCGCGCGCGAGCTCGGCGAGCTCGGCGCCTGGGTCCGCTTGCAATACGTCTACCCCTACCCGCATGTCGACGAGGTCATCGCGCTGATGAACGAGGGCAAGGTGCTGCCCTATCTCGACATCCCGTTCCAGCACGCAAGCCCCGAGGTGCTGAAGGCGATGAAGCGTCCGGCCGCGCAGGACAAGACGCTGGCGCGCATCAAGCGCTGGCGCGAGCAGTGTCCCGATCTCGCTTTGCGCTCGACCTTCATCGTCGGCTTTCCCGGCGAAACCGATGCCGACTTCGCCTATCTGCTCGACTGGCTGGACGAAGCCGAGATCGATCGGCTCGGCTGCTTCAAATACGAGCCCGTCGCCGGCGCGACCGCGAACGCGATCGAGAACCCCGTGCCGGAAGAGATCAAGCAGGAGCGCTATAATGCGCTGATGGCGCGCCAGCAGAAGATCTCTGCGCGCAGGCTGAAGCGCAAGGTCGGCACCCGCCAGCAGATCATCATCGACGAGGTCGGCCCGACCGTCTCGAAAGGCCGCTCCAAGGCCGATGCGCCGGAGATCGACGGCGCTGTCTACCTGTCGAGCCGCCGCCCCTTGCGCGTTGGCGAGATCGTCACCGCCAAGATCGAGCGCGCCGACCAATACGACCTGCACGGCAGCGTCGCGGGATTCTGATCTTCGGCTGTCACGGCCGGTGCAGCCACGATCTCGCTGCAAGCTCTCCCGCAAGCGGGAGAGGTCGCGAGCCGTCGCTAAGCTACAGCAACATCACGCCCGCCGTTCGCTTCTCCCGACGCCTGCTGTTCGTCGCGTGCGGCGAACACTTCCTTGGCTGCGAACAGCCCGTTCAGCGCCGCCGGGAAGCCCGCATAGACGGCCATCTGCATGATGATCTCCACGATCTCGTCGCGAGAGAGCCCGACGTTCAGACCTGCCTCGAGATGGACTTTGAGCTGAGGCGCGGCATTTCCGAGCGCCGTCAGCGCGGCGATGGTCGCGATCTCTCGATCGCGCAGGCCAAGGTCCGGGCGGCAGTAAATGTCGCCGAACGGAAACTCGATCACGTATCGTGCGAAATCCGGAGCGATGTCGGCGAGTGAAGCGACGACCGCTTCACCAGCTCTGCCGTCAATGCGTGACAGGGCCCGCTGGCCGCGATCGAAGCGGCTTTCGTCTTGTGTTTGGGCGTGCGTCATTTTCCTTCGTCCTCTGTTCGTCGCTGGCATAGCCGGCGATCTTGGTATCAAGGACGAGCAGGCATTCCTGGAGTTCGGCAATCTGCGTGCGTACCTGTTCCCGGTGGACTTCCAGAATCTGCCGCCGGCTTGTGCCGGTAGCGTCGCCTTCATCCCGAAGCGCCGCGTAACGCAACATGTCCCGGATCGGCATTCCCGTGGTCTTGAGCCGCCCAAGGAATGCGATCCATGTGAGTATCGATGCGTCAAAGTCGCGCTGGCCGGAGCGATCCCGGTCGGCGTATGGAAGCAGCCCGATGCGCTCATAGTAACGCAGCGTGTGCGTCGACAGGCCGGTCCGTTTTGCGAGGTCGCCGATCTTCATGTGTGCCCGTTCTCGTACTGACGCACGTACAGATACCCCTTCGAGCGCGCTCTAAGTCAAGGGGGATCGAAGGTGCAAAGATTTCGGCGCGCCGGCTGGGCGGCAGCGTCGCGGCATTCCGAGCTTCAAGATCCCGCCAGCCATTTCGGCACCCAGCGCTCCGGCCGAGGCGCGCGGGCAAGATCAGCTTGCGCCTCGGACAGCTTCGCCAACTCGCCGTCGATGCTCGGGCGCACATCGTATTCGAAGTTGGGCATGACGCGGCCGTCGGCATAGAGGCCGAATTTCATCGCGAACCACAGCCCGAGCTCGGGCTGCGCCTTCCGCATCTCCTCGCGCAGATCGCGCAGCAGGGATTCGATCGCGCCGGCTTCCTCGAACGGTTGCGGTCCGCGCGACAGGACGCGCGCCTGGTATTGCCTGCCGACGATCGCGATCTCGAAGCTCGTCTTGTCCCGGGGCTTCTTGCCCTTCGGCAGATGCGCGGCGAGGCGCCAGCCGAGTTCGGCCATCAAGCGATGATTGGCCCAATAGTCTTCGCGATCCCGGCTCCATTTTTCCATGAAGCCGCGAAAGTCGGGCAGCTCCGACGGATCGTCATCGGGCGCCACCATCTCCCCGCTCATCCGTCCGGTGAGCCACTGCGCGAGCTCGACCGTCTGGCATTCGACCTCGTCGTGCGGCTTCAGATCGCTCCAAGCCTTGTCGAATTGTTGCGACGTCAGTTTTGCGAGCAGGCCGTCGAGACTGGGCGCCAGCAGCTCGTAATCGCCCTCGGAACCAAGCCCCACGATCGGCGGATTGTCGCGGTCGAGACCCGCGCCATACCAGCCGCCAACCGCAGAGCCATCCGGCAGCCGCATGAACAGCGAAAACCTGTCGCGCAACGGACTGCCGTCGACAATCGGCGCCTGATCGGAAAATTGGCCTTGCAGCGAGAAGCAGCCGACGCTGCCCCAGGGCCGTCCCTTCAGCCAGCCGGCGAAGTCCAGCAACAGCGGCGGCGCCTCGATACCCGGCGGAAACGCGCCGCGAATGCTGTCGAGGTCGATCGGATAAGGCGTCTCGGACAAGGCTTAAAACTATCTGGTTGGTCCCGCCCCTCTTGGTCCGAACCGTCATGCGTTCGGTTCGAGCCAATTCGCGTCCTGTGATCACAAACGCGCTAGAGACGTAATGGTTTCCAGGCGCGCATCTTTCACCTGCCCATGCACGCTGCGCGTGTGTCTTGGAAAGCGCCCGCTTGACAAGCCCCGCCATTCGCATGTATTGCCGCGCCCCATGATCAACGCTCGGACCCATCAGCGCACCGAAATGCTCCGCCGTCGCTTCCGCGACGATGAGAGGGTGCGCCATGTCCGACGACGCCGCTGAACCACTGAATTCAGCGTAAGTTTTCGAAAAGGCCGCACCCGCAAGGTGCGGCCTTTTTGCTTTTCGCGCGCCCTTTCCACCCGCCTCCAGAGGAGTTCGACATGACCAACGCTACCCATCCGTACGACGCGTTGATGGACATCACCGCTCGGCCCAAGGCCGTGTTCGTCCGCGGCGCCGGCTCCTACCTCTGGGACGACAGCCGCAAGCGCTATCTCGATTTCGTGCAGGGCTGGGCCGTCAACTGCCTCGGCCACTCCCCGCCCGCGATCGCCGACGCGCTTGCCGCGCAGGCCAAGCGGCTGCTGACGCCAAGCCCGGCCTTCTACAACGAGCCCAGCCTGAAGCTCGCGCAGGCACTGGTCGCAAACAGCGCGTTCGATCAGGTGTTCTTTGCCAACTCGGGTGCGGAAGCCAATGAGGGCGCGATCAAGCTCGCGCGCAAATATGGCGGCATCCATAGAGGTGGCGCGTTCGAGATCATCAGCTTCGAAGGCGGCTTTCACGGCCGCACGCTGGCGACGATGTCGGCCTCGGGCAAGAAGGCCTTTGAACCGCTGTTCGAGCCGAAGGTCGCCGGCTTCAAGAAGGCGAAGCTCAACGACATCGCGTCGGTCGAAAAGCTGATCAACGACAACACCGTCGCTGTGATGCTCGAGCCGATCCAGGGTGAATCAGGCGTGTGGCCGGCGACCGATCGGTTCTTGCAGGAGTTGCGCGCCTTCACCGACGCGCACGGCCTCCTCCTGATTTTCGACGAGATCCAGACAGGAATGGGCCGGACCGGCAAGCTATTCCACTACGAGCACACCGGCATCGCGCCCGACATCATGACGCTCGGCAAGGGCATCGGCGGCGGCGTGCCGCTCGCAGCCCTGCTCGCGACCGAACGCGCGGCCTGCTTCGAGCACGGCGACCAGGGCGGCACGTTCAACGGCAACCCGATCATGTGCGCGGCGGGGCTTGCGGTGCTCGACGAGGTCAGCAAGCCGGACTTCCTGAAGACGGCGACCGAAACCGGGCTGCTGCTCGAAAGCGAATTGCAGAAGGTCTCGGCGCGGCACGGGCTCGGCGAAGTGCGTGGCCGCGGGCTCCTGCTCGCGCTCGACCTCAAGCTGCCGATCGCGCCCGGCATCGTCGCGCAGGCGTTCGAGGCCGGCGTGCTCCTCAACGCGCCGCAGGTCGACACGCTGCGCTTCATGCCGGCGCTCAACGTCACGCGGGCCGAGATCGGCGAGATGGTCGATTGTCTCGACGGGATTTTGACCAGAGCCGGCGCGGCACGGCGGGTGGCCTAAGCTCGTCATTGCGAGAAGCGCAGCGACGAAGCAATCCAGACTGCCTCAACGGAAAGATTCTGGATTGCTTCGCTTCGCTCGCAATGACCTGAGTTACGGCTTCAAGATCGACGCGCCCGTGGTCTTGCGGCTTTCGAGATCGATATGCGCCTTGGCGGCGTCCTTGAGCGCGTAGGCATGATTGATCGGCACGTGCAGCTTGCCGTTGATGACGGCAGCGAACAGCGTGTCGGCGCCTTCCAGCAATTCCTTGCGGGTGCCGATATAGTCGTTGAGCTTGGGCCGGGTCGCAAACAGCGAGCCGTGGGTATTGAGTTCGGCGATCGAGAACGGCGGCACCGGCCCTGAGGCATTGCCGAAGGAGACGAACATCCCGCGCGGCTTCAGGCAGGACAGCGAGCCCGGGAACGTCGCCTTGCCGACGCCGTCATAGACCACATCGCAACCCTCGTTGCGGCTGATCTGTTTGACGCGCGCGACGAAGTCTTCCTCATTGTAGAGGATGACATGGTCGCAGCCATTGGCCTCGGCAAGCGCAGCCTTCTCGCGCGAGCCGACGGTGCCGATGACGTGGGCGCCCATTGCCCTCGCCCATTGGCAGGCGAGCAGGCCGATGCCGCCGGCCGCGGCATGGATCAGCACGCGATGATGCGGTTCGACCTTGAAGGTCTTGTGCAGGAGATACCAGACCGTCAGCCCCTTCAGCATCAGCACGGCGCCCTGCTCGTGGGTGATGTGGTCGGGCAGCTTGACGAGCCGCTCCCAGGGGATGTTGCGCTCCCCGGTATAGGCGCCGAGATTGTGGTAGTAGGCGACGCGGTCGCCCGGATGGAAATTCGTCACGCCCGGCCCGACTGCGAGAACCTCGCCCGAGGCCTCGTTGCCGGCGATGAAGGGCAGCCCCGGCGCCTTGTAGAGGCCGGTGCGGTAATAGACGTCGATGAAGTTCAGGCCGACGGCATGCTGGAGGATGCGCACCTCGCCGGGGCCGGGCGCCGGAACATCGACGCTCTCATAGACCAGGGCTTCGGGGCCTCCGACCTTGTGCACACGGACGGCTTTGGTCATCACCTGACCTCCTCTTCTCGCGGGGCCAGCGAAAGACATCGCGCCCGCCTTGTCAACTCGACGCCGGCTGGAACGCCTAGACCGACGGTTTTTTGCGGGTGTTCCTGCGGTTGCGCTTGGCCAGCACATTGAAGAACTCGACCGCCGCCGAGAACGCAATCGCGAAATAGATGTAGCCGCGAGGGATGTGGAATTGGAATCCGTCCGCGACCAATGCGACGCCGATCAGCACCAGGAAGGCCAGCGCCAGCATTTTCGTGGTCGGATGCTCCGCGACGAATCGCGACACCGGTCCGGCCGAAATGTACATGATGAGACAGGCGATCACGACGGCCGCGATCATGATCTCGATGTCCTGCGCCATGCCGATCGCCGTGATGATCGAGTCCAATGAGAACACAATGTCGATGATCACGATCTGGACGATGACCCAGAAGAAAGCGCTACGAGGGGACTTCGCGTCGCCTTCGCCGTCATCGGCTTCGACCTCACCATGGATCTCGTGCGTCGCCTTCGCGATCAGGAACAGGCCGCCGCCGATCAGGATGAGGTCGCGCCACGAGAAGCCGTAGCCCGAAAACGAAAACACCGGCGCGGTCAGGCCGATCAGCCAGACCAGCAGGCTGAGCAGGATGATGCGGAAGACCAGCGCCAGTGCGAGCCCGATCTGGCGGGCGCGGTGCGCCTGCTTCTCGGGAATGCGCGAAACGATCACCGACAGGAAGATGACGTTGTCGATGCCGAGCACGATCTCGAGCGCGGTCAAAGTGAGGAGCGCGGCCCAGGCTTCTGGGCTGGTCAACAGGTGCATCATGCGAAGGATCTTGTCAGCCGTATTAATGCGTCGCTGAAGCTGATCCAGAGTGCGATCGCGCAGAGCACGACAGTCACGCCGGCGCCGACGCGGAAGTCCATCTGCAGCGTGTAGAAGGAAAGCAGAGCCCAGATCGCGATCAGCGACATCGTCAGCCAGCGCAGCCGCACGACGCGCACCGGATGCAGCACGTGGAACGGCACGAAGGTCAGCACCACCAGGCTTGCGACCAACAGCGTCGACAGCAGCGGCGGCCAGTGCAGCAGGAACAGATAGAACGCCGCCGCATTCCACAGCGCCGGAAAACCGCGGAAATGATTGTCGTCCGCCTTCATGCGCAGATCGGCGAAATATAGTGCGCTGGTGACAATGATGGCGACGCCGAGCAAGGGTGCTGCGACCGGCAGCAGCAAGCCGCTGGCCACGATCGCATAGGCCGGAACGAAGACGTAGGTGACGAAATCGACCACGAGATCGAGCACGTCGCCCGACCAGTTCGGCTGCACGTCCTTGACGTTGAGCCGGCGCGCGATCGGCCCGTCGATCGCGTCGATGATGAGGGCGACGCCCAGCCATTGAAACATCGCCGCCCAGTGCTCGCGCACGGCCTCAAGCATCGCCAGCAGCGCGATCGCCGCACCGAACGCGGTGAAGATGTGCACCGAGAAGGCAGCGGCCCGGATCGCGGGCCTGGGCTTCAGGGAATCCTCTTGGCTGTCCATGGCTTCTGCTATCAGAATGACGCCGGTTTGCACATAAGCCATTGCGACGCCCGGTCGCACAATTCGTCATAAAATCAGGGCAATATGACTGGGCTTGAATTTGCCGCGGGGCGTGTCCAATGTCGTTCCATGACAGATGCATCGACACTCTTTGACGCGGCCGTGATCGGCGGCGGACCGGCGGGACTTAGCGCGGCCATCGCACTGGCGCAGGCGGGCGCACGGACCGCGCTGGTGGCGCGTCGCATGCCTTATGCCGATAATCGCACCACGGCGCTGCTCGGTGCCTCCGTCGATCTGCTGGAGAGCCTCGACGTCTGGCCCCGCTGCAAGGACAAGGCGGCCGCGCTCGAAATCATGCGGCTCGTCGACGACACCGGTCGGCTGTTTCGTGCGCCTGAGGTCCGGTTCTCCTGCCAGGAAATCGGCCGCGATGCCTTCGGCTACAACATCGACAACCGCTCGCTGATGCTGGCGCTGGAAGCGCGTGCGGCCGAGCTGCCTGGTCTCGTCCGTTTCGACGACGAGGCCGAAACTGTCGTCATCGAAGCCGATGACGTCGCGATCCGCACTGCCGCGGCGCAATTTCTCTCGGCCCGCCTCGTGGTCGGAGCCGACGGCCGGCATTCGCTTTGCCGCGAAGCCTCCGGCATCACGGTGACGCGGCGCGAGCTGACCCAGACGGCGCTGACTTTCAACGTCGGCCACGCGCGGCCCCATCGCAACGTCTCGACCGAGTTCCACACGCCGCATGGTCCTTGCGTGTTCGTGCCCCTGCCTGGCGATCGCTCCAGCGTCGTCTGGGTCTCGGCGCCTGCGGAGGCCGAACGGATTCGCGGATTGAGCGACGAGGAATTGTCCGCCGCGATCGAGAAGCAGTCGCATTCAATCCTCGGACGCATGACGGTCGAGCCGGGCCGCCATCTGTTTCCGCTGGCGATCGAACGTCCCAAATCCTTCGGCCGCGATCGCATCGCGCTAGTCGGCGAAGCCGCCCATGTGGTTCCGCCGATCGGCGCCCAAGGCCTCAATCTCGGCCTCCGCGATGCCGCCGACATTGCGCGGCTTGCGGGCGAGGCCATCGCGTCCGGTCAGGATCCTGGCGCAGCAGACGTGCTCAAGCGTTACGACCGGGCCCGGCGTCCCGACATCCTGAGCCGGACCTTTGCGATCGACATCGCCAACCGCTCGCTGCTCAACGATTTCCTGCCGCTCCAGCCGGTCCGCGCGGTCGGCATGCACCTGCTCGGCGCCATCGGCCCGCTCCGGCGTTTTGCGATGCGCGAGGGGGTGACGCCGACCTGGCGGAAGTAACGACCGCTCAAGGAAACGCCAGCCGGCCGGTCTGAATCGCCCACATCACGCTAGTCAGGGTGACCACGGACGCAAACGTCCCGAGCAGCACCGCGACGGAGGCCGACTCGATCCAGGCGTCGTTCTGCCGGGCGATGACGAACACGTTCAGCGCCGGCGGCAGCGAGGCCATCAGCACGGCGGTCGCCGCCCAGGGCTGCGCGAACGGGCCGAACGCCAGCATCAGGCCGAACGCTGCGAGCGGGTGAATCAGGAGCTTGACCGCGATCACGCCCGGCACTTCCCACGGGATCCGATCGAACGGGCGGAGTGCGACCGTGACGCCGAGCACGAACAGCGCGGTCGGGGCGGCTGCGTTCTGGAGGAATGTGATGGTGCGATCGAGCGCGACGGGCATCTCGATATGCAACGATGCGAAGGCCGCGCCGAAACAGGCCGACATGATCAATGGGTTGAGCACGATCTGCTTCAGCACGACGCCGAAGGCATGCACGATCGAGGGATGATCGCGGTCGGAAAGCTCGATCAGCAGCGGCACGATGGTGAACAGGAAGATGCTGTCACAGCAGAAGATCAGCGCAGTGGGCGCCGAGGCCTTGGGCCCGAGCACGGCGAGCGCCAGGCCGGGTCCCATGTAACCGATGTTTCCGTAGCCCCCGGAGAGCCCGGCGAGCGTCGCCTCGCGCAATGTCAGCCCGCCGAGAACCTTGCCGGCGACCAGCGCGAGTGTGAACGCCGCAACGGTCGACAGCGTGGTCGCGACCAGGAATGGCGGGTTGTTCAATTCGGAGAACGGCGTCTTCGACATGATCGCAAACAGCAGAGCCGGGAGCGACACGTAGAGCAGGAAGAAGTTCATCCAGGCGAGGCCCGATTCCGGCAGGGATTTGACCTTGCCGCAGGCGAATCCAACGAAGATCAAGCCGAAATAAGGTAGAGCCAGATTGAGGATATCGACCATTGATAAAGTGTTTTCTGAAGATTTGGGGGCTATCTGCCCCGCACCCGCGGGTTAATTCCAGATCAGGGCACTAGCATCGGCCACAATCCTGGTCTATCGACGGAGAATGATTAAAGCGCGGACCGCCAAATTCCAGATCGGACAGGTCGTGCGCCACCGGATCTTCTCGTTCCGGGGCGTGATCTTCGACATCGATCCGGAATTCAACAACACCGAGGAGTGGTGGCTGTCGATCCCTGAGGAGGTGCGGCCCCACAAGGACCAGCCGTTCTATCACCTGCTGGCGGAGAACGCGGAGTCGGAATACGTCGCCTACGTCTCCGAACAGAACCTGGTGCCGGACGATTCCGGCGAACCGGTCCGGCATTCCCAGGTCGCCGAGATCTTCGTCAAGGACAAGACCGGCGGTTACCGCCCACGCAATCCGTCGCTGAACTGAGTTCGCAGCCATCAACTGGCCAGCAAAAAAGGCGCTCGAACCGAGCGCCTTTTTCATGTCCGGGATCGGGTCCCGATTACTTCTGTCCAGCCGGAGGGGCGCCAGGCGCTTGCTGCTGCTTCTTCTGCAGCTCTTCAGCCTTCTTCTGGAGCTCTTCCTGCAGCTTCCTCTGGGTTTCCTCGAACACCTTCGGATCGGTCGGCGGACCGTCATAGGCCTTCTGGAATTCGCCGGCAAGCGGCAGCGGCAGCGTCAGCGGCGCACCGTTGGCATTGATCGCCTGAACAACGAGGTTCTGGCCCTTCTTCATGCTGTTGATGAACTCGGGCGTGGCCTCGTAGTCGGACATGCAGCCGTTCTGGAAGCAGATCACGTACGGGCTCTGCAACGGCGCATTGTTGTCCACGATGATGCGGGTGCCGTGCACCAGCTGCATGCCGAGCGGCAGCGTCACACGCAGGATCTTCTTCGGCTCGCCTTCCGGCTCGATGATGACGGCCGCGATGACCGGCTGGCCCGACTCGATACGGCCGTCCTTGCCGGTGAAGCAGACCTGCTTGGCATTGGCGTCCTGGCCCTTGAGGCAGAACTTGGTCCAGGGGGCATAGATCAGCTGAATCTGCTGATCCGCGGGCTGAGCCGCGCCCTGCTGAGCCGGAGCGCCTTGGGCGGGAGCCGGCTGGGCGGGTGCCTGAGCGGCCGGCGCCGGCGCCTTGGGGGCAGCCTTCGGAGCCGCCTTCGGCGGAGCCGCCTTGGGCGCGGGCGCGCCCGGAGCTGGCGCGGGAGCCTGAGCCTCGGCGGCAAACGGGACGGCCAACGCTGTCGCCGTCAACAAGACGAGAAGTCGCCCGCGCGGCCGGACGGACGCGGCCAAGTAACGGAAATTCATTGCGGAAAACCCTTTCTAAACGGGAAGTGCCCGAACCGCTTCGACGCACCGAACCTGGCCGCGTTGGGCGCGGCTCTCTCCCCGTCAAATGAGGCGGATAAGTGACGGCTCGGCGCTCGTGCGCGATTGCGTGCCTTCTTAACGTGGCCGACGAAAAGATCAATGCCGACAAGCGTCTTTGGCCGCGCGCCGGCGTGCGCCCCCGGGAAAATCCCTGTGATAGGATTCAGGCCCGCAGTCCTCGAATCAACGTGTGCAGATGTTCATGTTCCAGCGCCTTCTCGAGGGCCGCCCTGAGGGTCTTTGCGTCCGCCTCTGCATCCTGGCTTTCGCCTTGGGGCTCCCGGCAAGCGGCGCAAGGGCCGCGGAAGCCCACGCCATCGCCATGCACGGCAAGCCGGCGATGCCTGCCGATTTCACCCACATGCCTTACGTCAACCCTGAAGCCCCGAAAGGCGGACGGCTGACCTGGGGCGTTCTCGGCACCTTCGACAGCCTCAATCCCTTCATCGTCAAGGGACTGGCCGTGCAGCCGGTCCGGAACTACGTGGTCGAGAGCCTGCTCGCGCGCGGCAATGACGAGCCGTTTACGCTCTACGGCCTGCTCGCCAGATCGGTCGAGACCGATGACGAGCGCAGCTTTGTCACGTTCCACATCGATCCCCGCGCCCGCTTCTCCGACGGCAAGCCAGTCCGCGCCGAGGACGTGCTGTTCTCCTGGCAGTTGCTGCGCGACCACGGCCGCCCCAATCACCGGCAATATTACGGCAAGGTGGCAAGGGCCGAGGCGCTGGATCCCCTCACCGTCCGTTTCGACCTTGCGGGAGCCAATGACCGCGAACTGCCGCTGATCCTCGGCCTGATGCCGATCCTGCCGAAACACGCGGTCAACGTCGCGGCTTTCGAGGAGACGACGCTGACGGGCCCGGTCGGCTCCGGCCCCTATCGCGTCACCGCCGTGAGGCCCGGCGCCAGCGTGACGCTGACCCGCAATCCCGACTATTGGGGCCACGACCTCCCAATAAATCGCGGGCTCTACAATTTCGACGAGATCAGGCTCGACTATTTTCGCGAGGCCAACGGCCAGTTCGAAGCTTTCAAGCGCGGCCTTTATGATTTCCGCATCGAGCACGAGCCGCTGCGCTGGCACGACGGCTACGACTTTCCCGCGGCGAAGAATGGCGACGTGATCCGCGACACCTTCAGGCCGGGCGTGCCGCAACCTTCCGAATTTCTGGTGTTCAACACGAGGCGCCCCATCTTCGCCGACATCCGCGTGCGTCAGGCCTTGACGCTGCTGTTCGATTTCGAGCTGGTCAACCGCAACTACTTCTTCAACCTCTACTCGCGCGTCGCCGGCTATTTTGCCGGCTCGGATCTGTCAGCGTATGGCCATCCCGCCGATGCGCGCGAGCGCGAGCTGCTCAAGCCGTTCGCCGCGCAGATCCCGCCTGACATCCTGGACGGCAGCTACCGCTTGCCGGTGACCGACGGTTCGGGCCGCGACCGGACCACGCTCCGCGCAGCCCTGAAGCTGTTGTCGGAAGCCGGCTACGATCTCGACGGCACCGTGCTGCGCAACCGCGCGACCAAGGCGCCCTTCACCTTCGAGATTTTGGTCACGACCCGCGACCAGGAACGCGTCGCGCTTGCGTTCCAGCGCGACCTCAAGCGCGCCGGCATCGAGCCGAGCGTGCGATCGGTCGATCCTGTGCAATTCGACCAGCGCCGGCTCGCCTACGAATTTGACATGATCCAGAACCGCTGGGACCAGTCGCTGTCGCCCGGCAACGAGCAATATTTCTACTGGGGGAGCGCTGCCGCCGACAATCCGGGCACCCGCAACTACATGGGCGCCAGGGATCCCGCGGTCGATGCGATGATCGCCGCACTGTTGGAAGCCCGTGAACATACGGATTTCGTATCCGCAGTGCGGGCGCTCGATCGCGCTTTGATCTCCGGTTTCTATACAATCCCCCTGTTTAACGTATCGGAGCAATGGATCGCGCGCTGGAATCGGATAGAACGGCCAGAGGCCACCTCGCTGTCCGGCTATTTGCCGGAGACCTGGTGGTCGAAGGGGCCGCCGCAAGCTCATCAAGCAAAGTGACGCCGTGAACCAGCCAGCCGTATCGCCGACGCTCGACACGCTGTTTCAGCGCACGCTGATGCGGCAGCCGCACGCGACCGCTCTGCTCGACCCCCTGAACAAGTTCCGCGTGACCGGGCACCAGCCGCGGCGGATGAGCTATGCCGAGGCTGACACGGCCATCGAGGCGCTGTCGGCCTATTTCGTCGAATCGGGCCTGCCGGCCAATTCCGTCATCGCCATCCAGCTGCCGAACACGGTCGAGTTCGTGCTCACCGTGCTCGCCGCCCATCGCGCCGGCCTCGTCGTCGCCGTGCTGCCACTGCTCTGGCGCCATGCCGAACTGACCGCCGCTCTCAACCGCACCGCGGCGCGCGCCATCGTCACCATGAGCACGGTCGACGGCGTCAGCTATTCCGATCTCGCGATGCACGCGGCCGCGGAAGCCTTCTCCATCCGCCATGTCTGCGGCTTCGGCACCAACCTGCCCGAAGGTATGGCCTCGCTCGACGACGTGCTGGCCCGTCCGCCCGGCACCGCGCGCGCCGTGATTCAGGATGGCCGCAAGGCGGCGATGATCTCCTTCGACGTCACCGCGGAAGGCTTTCGGCCGGTGCCGCGGCCGCATTTCAGCCTGATCGCCGGTGGGCTCGCGATGTCGCTGGAAGCCGACATCAGGCAGGGGGCGACCGTGATGGCGGCGTTCACGCCGATGTCGTTCGCGGGACTCGCCTCCTCGCTCGCGGTGTGGCTGCTGTGCGGCGGCACGCTGGCGCTGCATCATCCGTTCGAGAACGACGTGTTGGAGCAGCAGATCAACGCGCACGAATGCGACGTGCTGATCGCACCGGCGCAGTATGCCCAGCGGCTCGGCGATTCCGATCTGGCGGCGCGGATGCCGACCTTGCGCAACGTCATCGGCCTCTGGCGTGCCCCCGAGCAGGTGGCGGCGAGCGAGGCATGGATCGCGCCGCATGCGCCGTTCACGGATGTCTATCTGTTCGGCGAGGCCGGATTGTTCGGCGCCCGGCGTGGCGAGGACGGCATGCCGGTGCCGGTGATGCCGGGACCGCACGGCGCGCCGCGCGAGCAGTCGGGTTCGTCGATCGCCGGCGAGATTCTGCTGACGCCGAAGGGCACGCTCGGGCTGCGCGGCCCGATGGTGCCGATCGCGGCCTACGCCCCGCCGCCGCCGGTCGGCGACAGCCTGATCGCGCAGCCGCCACGCGACTATGTCGACACCGGCTATGCCGCGCGGCTCGATCGTCCCAGCGGCGCGATCTGCATCACCGCGCCGCCCTCCGGGATCATGGCGGTCGGCGGCTACCGCTTCCTGTCCAACGACCTCCAGGAATGGGCGCGCCGGCTCGGCCAGGGCGCCTTGCTGACCGCGCTGCCCGACCGGCTCTCCGGTCACCGGCTCGCGGGCCGGGCCCAGGACAACGCCCGCGCCCGCGAGGCGCTCAGCGAACTCGGGCTTAACCCCCTGATGGTCGAAGCTTTTCGCGACCGTTCCGGGCCGGTCTAAGCGTAGTTTCGACCGTTCCATTGACGCTGCATTAAGGCGGCCGGACTAGATTGCGCGGCACCTGTCGCGTGATCAGAGTCTCTCGATGTCCCAGGCCGGCCCGATCCTGTTTGTGTCCAATGGCGAGCGGCCGGCCTTCATCGCGGCGCTGGACGAGGCGCGATTCTTCCCCGTAATCGACACCGCCTGGGCCGGCGCGGTGCGCGCGGTCGAAGAGGTACAGCCGGCCGTGGTTCTCGCCGCGATGGATGCCGGGCACGAGCCGCATCTGGCGCTGCTCGCCAGAAAGATCGCGGAGCAATCGCCCTACCTTCCCTTCGTGGCGCTGGATGCGGCAGGCGCACTCCCGCACAACGCCCTGCCCTTCTCTTCCTCGCGCGCCGGCCATTCCGAACGCCTGATCGCGCGGCTTCGCGCCGCACTACGGATTCGCACGCTCCATGCCACGGTGCTGCGCCGGCTGCCCGAGGTGAAAGTCGCGCTGCCGGAGGCTGATCCCGTTCGCGATGCCACGGTGCTTCTGATCGGTCGCGGCGCTGCTTACCCCGCGCTTTCCGTCGCGCTCGGCGAGCGCGTCGGCGTCATCGGGGCACTGTCGATCGAGGCGGCGGCCAAGCATCTCAACACCCGCGACCTCGACGGCGTCGTGCTCGCCGAAGGTTTTACCCCCCGCGTGACCGATGCCTTCCTCACGGTGCTCGCCGAGGACACCCGCTTCCGCAGCCTGCCCGTGATCGTCACTGCGCATCAGCTCACGCAGACTTACGACCTGCCCAATCTCGAACTGATCCCGGGCGAGCCGACCAAGGTCGCCGCCAACGCGCTGCCCCTGATCCGCCAGCACGCGATGGAAGCCCAGCTGAGCCGCACCCTGCGCTCGATCGATGCCGGCGGCTGGCTCGACCCGCGCAGCGGCCTGCTCACGGTGGAAGCCTTTGCACGCGATTTTGCCAAGGCGGTCGAGCAGACACTGGCCCGCGGTGGCGGCCTCTCGGTCGCGCGCTTCGCCTTCGACCCCGGCAATTCCCGCGCCCAGCTCGATGCCGCGCGTATTCTGAGCCGCCTGATGCGGCAGATGGATTTCGGCGTGGCGCAGAAGGACGGCTCGGTCATCGTCGTGTTCGCGGAGACCGACTTCCGCACCGCCCACATGATCGCCCGCCGCCTCTCCGCGGTGATGCGGCATACCTCGAACGGCAAGCACGAGATGCGCAGCGATCCCGTCATCTCGGTGGATTCGCTGTCGCCGTCGGATACGGCACGGTCGCTGCTTGGGCGGCTGTCGGCCGATGCGTCACGGGCGGCGTCATAGTCATCCGCCGGCGCTCGCTGCCGTCAGAGCTCGACTGCTCTTATGTGGAATTTTACTCGAAACAGCGTTCGCATTCTCATTCGCGACGGCCGGCAGCCGGCGCAAAAAACCCGCGGCCGGTGAACGGTCGCGGGTCCAAAGATCCGAAGCTCTGCCAGTACATCCGTGGTCAAAGCAACGTCAATGAGATTGCGGCAGCCTATGCGGCGCGCAGATCTTCAGCAGCAGACTTGCCGGTCCGGCGATCTGCAACGATTTCAAAAGAAACCTTCTGCCCTTCGTTGAGGGTATTCATGCCGGCGCGTTCAACGGCGCTGATATGAACGAAGACATCCTGGCTGCCTTCGTCCGGCTGAATGAATCCGAAGCCCTTTTGGCTGTTAAACCACTTCACAGTTCCCGTCGTCATGGGGATCGTCCTTTAAGATAGATAAACGTTTAGCCGCGCTCAGAAGCGCGGTGGGTGTCGTCGAGATCTGGAGGGAGGGTCGTCAGTCAGGCGCGCTTTTCAGCGGCGAGGCCAAGTCGTTCGGCCGAAACTCGATAGATTGAAGGTAGCAACTGTTCGATCATTCCGCAAGTGATCATATGTCGCTGTTCCGGGATCCGGGCGCGGCGCGTCGTTTCGCGCCGCGCCGCCTCCGGAAACTTCTACGCCGCCTTCTTGCTCTGCGCGAGCTGGGCCAGCTGGCGCATGATCTCGGTTGTGCCGGCCAGACGCTCCTCCGGCGTCTCCCAATCCTGCAGGAACACCACCTTCATGTCGGGCCGCACCTTCGCGGCTTGGCCATGACTGCGGATGAACGACACCAGGCGGTCGGGATGGGCGAATGAATTATCACGGAAGGCGATGACGGCGCCCTTCGGACCGGCATCGATCTTCCCGACATTGGCCTGACGGCAGAACGCCTTGATCGCGGCGACCTTGAACAAATAGCGCACCTCGTCCGGCAGCACACCGAAACGATCGCGCATCTCGGCGCCGAAGTTCTCGATCTCCTCCTCGCTGTCGAGGTCGGCGAGCCGGCGGTAGAGCGACAGCCGCACCGAGAGATCGCCGACATAGTCCTCCGGAATGAGCACGGGCATGCCGATGGTAATCGTCGGCGACCAGCGATCGGCGGCGGGCTCGGACACGCCGGCCTTGAGGTTCACGATCGCCTCCTCCAGCATCGACTGGTAGAGCTCGAAGCCGACCTCCTTGATGTGGCCGGACTGCTGCTCGCCCAGGATGTTGCCGGCGCCGCGGATGTCGAGGTCGTGCGAGGCGAGCTGGAAGCCCGCGCCCAGCGTCTCCAGCGATTGCAGCACGGTGAGCCGGCGCTCGGCCTGCGCCGTGATCTTCTGCTGCGCCGGCAGCGTGAACAGCGCATAGGCCCGCAGCTTGGAACGGCCAACGCGGCCGCGGAGCTGATAGAGCTGGGCGAGGCCGAACATGTCGGCGCGATGCACGATCAGCGTGTTGGCGTTGGGGATGTCGAGGCCGGATTCCACGATCGTGGTCGACAGCAGGATGTCGAACTTGCCGTCGTAGAACGCGGTCATGATGTCCTCGATCACGGCGGGCGGCATCTGCCCGTGCGCGACCGCGACCTTCATCTCCGGAACGTTCTTGTCGAGGAAGTCCTTGACCTCGGCGAGGTCGTCGATGCGCGGCACCACGTAGAACGCCTGGCCGCCGCGATAGCGCTCGCGCAGCAGCGCCTCGCGGATCATCAGCGGATCGTGCGGGGCGACGAAGGTGCGGACCGCGAGACGGTCGACCGGCGGCGAGGCAATGATCGAGAGTTCGCGCACGCCGGTGAGCGCGAGTTGGAGCGTGCGCGGGATCGGCGTCGCCGACAGCGTCAGCACGTGCACCTCGGCGCGGAGCTGCTTCAGCCGCTCCTTGTGGGTGACGCCGAAGTGCTGCTCCTCGTCCACGATCAGCAGGCCGAGGTCGCGGAACTTGATCGACTTGCTGAGCAGCGCGTGAGTGCCGACGACGATATCGACCGAGCCGTCGGTGAGGCCCTTCTTGACCAGATTGAGCTGCTTGGCCGGGACCAGGCGCGAAGCCTGCGCCACCTGGACCGGGAAACCCTTGAAACGGTCGGTGAACGTCTTGTGGTGCTGGCGGGCGAGCAGCGTGGTCGGCACCACGACCGCGACCTGCTTGCCTTCGAGCGCCACGGCGAAGGCAGCGCGCAGCGCCACCTCGGTCTTGCCGAAGCCCACGTCGCCGCAGATCAGCCGGTCCATTGGACGGCCGAGCTCGAGGTCCTTCAGCGTGGACTCGATCGCGCCAAGCTGATCCTCGGTCTCGTCATAGGGGAAGCGCGCGCAAAACTCGTCGTAGAGGCCCGGCTGCACCGGCAACTTCGGCGCTTCGTGCAGATGCCGCTCGGCGGCGATCTTGATCAGCTCGCCCGCGATCTCACGGATGCGGTTCTTGAGCTTGGCCTTGCGCGTCTGCCAGCCCGAACCGCCGAGACGATCGAGTTCGACCGAGGTCTGGTCGGAGCCGTAGCGCGACAGCAGCTCGATGTTCTCGACCGGCAGGAACAGTTTTGTCTCGGCGGCATAATGCAGCTCGAGGCAGTCATGCGGCGCACCGGCGACGTCCAGCGTCTGCAGGCCGATGAAGCGGCCGATGCCGTGATCGACGTGGACCACGATGTCGCCGGCGGCGAGGCTCGTCACCTCCGAGATGAAATTGTCGAGCTTGCGGCTCGCCTTGCGCGGCCGGACCAGCCGATCGCCAAGGATGTCCTGCTCGCTGATGAGCGCGATCTCGTCGGTCTCGAAACCGCTTTCGAGGCCGAGCACGGCGAGCATGGTCTCGTTGCGCGGGGTCGCTTGCACCGTGCGCCAGCTATTGACGCTGGTCACAGGCGTGAGCTTGTGATCGCGCAGCATCGAGGTCATGCGGTCGCGCGAGCCCTCCGTCCAGAGCGCGATGACCACCTTCTTGCGGCTTGTCAGTAGCCCATGCACATGTGCGACGACGGCTTCGAAGACATTGACATTGTTATCGTTGCGCTCCGGCGCGAAGTCGCGGCCTTTGCGTGCGCCGGCATCGACCACGCTGGTGCCATCGGCAGGCACCGAAAACTGCGTCAGCCGCACCAGCGGCATCCCGCTCTCGCGCTTGGCCCACTCCTCCTCGGTCAAATAGAGCCGGTCAGGCGGCAGCGGCTTGTAGATGGCGCCGCCGCCCGGATGCTCCATCGCGTCGCGGCGGGCCTGGTAATAATCGAGGATCTGCTTGAAGCGCTCGCGGATGGCATCCTCGGCCTGCGGCTCGATCGCGACGGCTGCTCCTTGCAGATAGTCGAACAGCGTGTCCATGCGGTCCTGGAACAGCGGCAGCCAATGCTCCATGCCGGGATGACGGCGACCCTCGCTGACGGCCTCGTAGAGCGCATCGTCGCGCTCGGGTGCGCCGAACTCGGCGACATAACCCATGCGAAAGCGGCGGATGGTGTCGGTGACGAGCTGGAATTCGGAGATCGGCACGAGATCGAGCGCGCGCATGTCGAGCAACGTGCGCTGGGTCTCGGCATCGAAGGTGCGGATCGACTCCAGGCTGTCGCCGAAGAAGTCGAAGCGGACGGGCTGGTCGAGGCCTGCCGGAAACAGGTCCAGAATGCCGCCGCGCACGGCATATTCGCCGGGCTCGCGCACGGTCGAGGAACGGTTGTAGCCGTTGTGCTCGAGCCAGGCGACGATGGTGTCCATCGGCACGACGTTGCCGGGCGCGACCGACAGCGCCTGCGCCGCAACGAGGTCGCGTGCCGGCACGCGCTGCACCGCGGCGTTCACCGTGGTCAGCACGATCAGGGGCTTGTCGCTGCCGGTCAAGGACGCCAGCCGGGCCAGCGTCGTCAGCCGCTGCGCGAGGACGCCGCCATGCGGCGAGACGCGGTCATAGGGTTGGCAATCCCAGGCCGGAAATGTCAGCACGGGCAAATCGGGCGCGAAGAATTGCAGCGCGCGTTCGAGCTGCTGCATCCGCGGGCCGTCGCGGCAGATCACCGCGAGGCTGACAGCCGGCTTCTTCGGCCGCGCCGCGATGGCGCGCGCGAGATCGGAAACGACGAGGCCCTCGGCACCCTCGGCGACATTTGCAAGGGTGAGCGCGCGGCCGGGCGTGAGCAGCTCGGCCGGCGATTTCATCCCCGGCTTCATACCTCGCGGTCCGCGATCGGAAACGCCTTGATGCGCGCAAACAGCGGGCCGATGACGTCGGCGGCAAGCACCTTGTCCCCCGTGATGGCGGCATAGAGGTCGGGATCGGCCTCTTCGAGCAGGGTCTCGAGCTGCGTCAGCTCGTCATCGGACAGATTGCCGATCTCGGCATCCGCGAAGCGGCCGAGGATCAGGTCCATCTCGCGCGTGCCGCGGTGCCAGCAGCGGAACAGAAGCCGCTTGCGGCGGTCGTCCAGCCCGTTGCTCGATCGTGTCGTTCCCGTCATGTCTCAATTCCAGTCAAACGCCAAAAGCCCGGACGTGCCGGGCCGGGGTGATATAGCCACTCGGGCGGGCCCTGTCAGCCCTCGATTTGTCATGGCCCGCCGCCGCCGCAGGGACACGAAAAAACACGTGGATGCCGCCCACAAAGCCGGGCATGACGAGCGAAAACGATCCTAGGTTCGCCTGATGCGCCCCAGCCTGCTCAATCCGCTGTTTGCCCCCGTGACCAGCCTGCCCGGCGTCGGTCCGAAGCAGGACAAGCTGCTGCAATATCTGCTCAGCCGCAGCGAGACGCCACGGCTGGTCGATCTGTTGCTGCATTTGCCGAGCCAGGTCATCGACCGCCGCGCGCGGCCGAAGATCCGCGATGCCGTGCAGGGAACCATGGTCACGCTGGAGGTCACCGTCGACCGCCACCGCCCGCCCCCGCCGCGCAATGCGCGTGCGCCCTATCTCGTCTACGCCAGCGACGACACCGGCGACGTCGTGCTGACGTTCTTCCGCGCAAAGCCCGGCTATGTCGAGAAGCTGCTGCCGATCGGCGAGAAGCGCTTCGTCTCCGGCACGCTGCAGATGTACGACGGCATCCCGCAGATCGTGCATCCCGACCGGGTGCTGGACGAGGAGGCGATTTCCAAACTCTCCGGCATCGATCCCGTCTATCCCTTGACCGAAGGCCTTGCGCTCGGCTCGCTGCGCCGCGCGGTCGCGCAGGCGCTGCAGAAGCTCCCGGCACTCCCGGAATGGATCAGCCCGGAGGTGCTGCGCCGCTGCGGCTTCCCGCCGATCACCGAGGCGCTCATCCGCGTGCATCAGCCGGTCGAGCTCACCGACATTCTGCCCGACCAGCCGTTCTGGTCGCGCCTCGCCTTCGACGAACTCCTGGCCGGGCAACTCGCCCTTGCCCTGATTCGCGCGCAATTGCGTCGCCCGGCCGGTGTGCGCAACGCCGGCGACGGGCACCTCCGCAACAAGATCATCGATGCCCTGCCCTATGCGCTGACAATCTCCCAACGCGATGCCGCCGCGGCCATCGCCGACGATCTGCAACAACCGGTGCGCATGCTGCGCCTGCTCCAGGGCGACGTCGGCTCCGGCAAGACCGTGGTCGCGCTGCTGGCCGCCGCTGCCGTCACTGAGGTTGGCAAGCAGGCAGCCCTGATGGCTCCGACCGAAATCTTGGCCCGTCAGCACATCAAGACCATCGCGCCGCTCGCCGAGCGCGCGGGCATGCGGGTCGCGATCCTCACCGGCCGCGAAAAGGGCAAGGAGCGGCGGGACCTGCTGGCACACCTCGAAGCCGGCGAGATCGACCTGCTCGTCGGCACCCATGCGTTGATCCAGGACGACGTGATCTTCAGCGATCTCGCCCTCGCCGTCGTCGACGAGCAGCATCGATTTGGCGTGCGCGAGCGGCTGGCGCTGACGTCAAAGGGCGAGGCCGTCGACGTGCTGGTGCTGAGCGCCACGCCGATTCCGCGCACGCTGGTGCTGACCTATTTCGGCGACATGGATATCAGCGAGCTCAGGGAGAAGCCGGCCGGCCGCCAGCCGATCGAAACTCGCACCATATCGATGAGCCGCCTCGGCGAGGTCACCGACAGCATCGGCCGCGCGCTCGAATCCGGCAAGCTGGTCTACTGGATCTGCCCGCTGGTCGAGGAATCCGAGGCCGAGGGTACCGAGCACCTGACCAATGCGACCAAGCGCTTCGAAAGCCTGCAAAAGCGTTTCGGCGACCGTGTCGGCCTCGTCCACGGCCAGATGAAGGGCACCGAGAAGGACCGCGTCATGGGCCAGTTCGCCGCCCACGAGATCGGCTTGCTGGTCGCGACCACCGTGGTCGAGGTCGGTGTCGACGTGCCGGCGGCGACCATCATGGTGATCGAGAACGCCGAACGCTTTGGCCTCGCCCAGCTTCACCAACTGCGCGGCCGCATCGGGCGCGGCTCGGAGGCCTCAACCTGTCTGCTGCTCTACTCCGAGCCACTCGGCGAGATGTCGAAGGCGCGGCTGAAGGTGATCCGCGAGACCACCGACGGCTTTCGCATCGCCGAGGAAGATCTGAAGCTGCGCGGCGAAGGCGATGTGCTCGGCGTGCGCCAGAGCGGCTTGCCCGGCTACCGCATCGCCCGCTCGGAGGTGCACGGTCAGCTCATCACGCAGGCCCGCGACGAGGCGCTGCGCATCCTGAAGGACGATCCAAAGCTGAAGGGCGAGCGCGGCGAGGCGTTGCGATGCCTGCTGTATCTGTATGAGCGGGATGAAGCGATCCCGCTGATCGGAGCGGGTTAGCCGGCCGCTCGTTGCCGCCCAATCTCATAGGCCGCCACATGCGCGCGGGCGAGATCCAGCAGCGGCGTGTCGATGCCGAGTGCACGCGCCCGGTTGGCCATATCGCCGAGGATGTGCTCCGCCTCGGTGATCGAGCCGCGCTCGATATCACGCAGCATCGAGGCCTTGAGCGGGGAATCCGGGGTCGTGAACAGCTTGCGGTCAAACTCGATGAAAGGCGCTTGCGGCTCAAAACCCGAGGCTGTGGCGACGGCGCAGCATTCGGCAAACAGCCGGAAGATGGATTGCTCGCCGTTCGGCACCGCCAGAATGTCTCCGATGCTTGCACGCATCAGGCAGGTGATGCCGGCGAGCGTCGAGAGCTGGACGAATTTCTCCCACATGTCCTGCATGATCGCTTCGCTGGCGCGCACGTCGATACCGGGCACATGCAGCAGCGTCTCCAGGGCGAGCACACGCTCGCTGAACGACCCCCCGATCTCGCCGAAGACGATGGTCTGATTGGCCATGAACTGAACGACACGGCCATCCGCATCGAGCCCGGCACTGACGTTCGCGAGCCCGCCGAGGACGCAGCTCGCGCCGAACCGCGCAGTCAGGGCGTCGACATGTTTCAAGCCGTTGAGGATCGGCAAAATCATCGTGTTGGCGCCAACGGCCGGGGCAAACTGGGCCATCGCATCGTCGAGCGAGTAGGATTTCACCCCGACGAGCACGACGTCGAAGGGGTGCTTGACATCGTTGGCCAGGATGACGTTCGGCTGCACGGCGAAGTCGCCATGCGGGCTCACGACCTGCAATCCATTCCGCCGCAATTGCTCCGCACGCCCGGCCCGCACCAGAAAGGTCACGTCGCCGCCGGCTCGGACCAGGCGCGCTCCGTAGTAGCCTCCAAGCGCTCCCGCGCCGATCACAAGGACTCTCATTCGAACTCCCATTGCGGAGGAATTGCTTCCGCAGAAACAATAACAGATGGGCCGCGCGCCGTCTCGCGGCGACGCCCCCTCACCCCGAATGCGCTTGCAAAAATTTGCCGTGCTCCGCTTCGGTCGCATCGTTGGCGGGGAACATGCACTCGAGCCGCAGTTCCTCCGCCGTCACCGTCTGCGGCGTTCCGACCGTCGTGATCAGAGAGAAGTAGTCCAGCGTCACGCCGTCCTTGACGAAGGACAGCGGGATCATCGGCGTCGCATCGGAGGCCGACGGCGCACGCCATTCCGGCTTCACCCCGGGGTATTGCGACAATTCCTCCAGCAGCGCCTTCGTCCTGATGTCAACCACGTGTCCGACTGCCTCGCGATACACCCGCGCCAGCAGCCCGCGTGCGGTCTGCGGCCAGTTCGCGATGAAGGGGCGCATGCCCTCCGGATCGAACATAAGATGCAGCAGGTTTCGTGGCGCCGGCCGTGCGGACATGTCGATGAAGCAATTGAACAGAAGCGGCGCAGCCTCGTTGGTCATCAGCACGTTCCAGTAGCGGTCCATGACGATGGCGGGAAACGGCTCGTGCTGACGCAGCATGCGTTGCAGGGCACGCTTGATGCTCGTCATGGCTGGCGCCTCGAGCGCGGGATCGGAATAAGTCGGCGCATAGCCTGCAGCCAGCAGCAGCTCGTTGCGTTCGCGCAAGGGCACGTCGAGGGCTTGCGCAAGATCGAGCAGCATCTGGCGGCTCGGAACGCTGCGGCCGCTCTCGACGAAGCTGATGTGCTTCTGCGAGACGCCGGCGTCGAAGGACAGATCGAGCTGCGTCTTGCCGCGAATGTCCCGCCATTGACGCAGCAGCGCGCCCGCGGAACTGGCGCGCGTCTTGAGGGCACTGGCCGTCGCTTTCATGGCCGACTGATCCTTCCTGTCAATGTGCGGCATCGTCAACGCGCATCGGCGGCGGTGCGTCGGCTTATCCGAGGCACCGCCGCCGATGGTAGCTGGTTCGAGGCGATCAACCGAAGGCGACCGGTCCCACGGCGCCGACCCAGTGCCGTACCTTGGTAGCGTCCCTCTCGTCCATGTAGAAGAAGTGCGTCATCGTGGGATGAACCGTCTTCATCGAGGGATCATCGGGTGTCATGTCCACGATACCGCGAAACACCTTCAGGGTGCCGGCGTCCCAGTATTCGGTGACGTGATGCAGCGCGGTGAAGCCGGTGTCGATGAAGGCCTTGAGGTTGGCGCGGATCGCCTCGCGCCCCTTCCAATCGGCGACGCCGAGGTTGCAGACGGCATCCTCCGCAAAACAATCAAAACCTCGTCCAAAGGTCTTGTCGTCGATCTCCCGCCACATGTCGAGCAGCCATTGCGGCGGCTCCTTCTTCGTAAACATGACTTGCATAGCTCTCTCCTGATGCACCGACACACGCGCGACAGGAGGCTTGATTGAATGCGTCCTGTCGGGTGGATGACCGGGATAGTAGCCAGGCTGCGGATGGGCTCAATTACATGCCAGGTAATAAAGCGCGTTCGGGAAGCCTCCTCTTTCCCTGGCCCCGACTTTATGGAACCCTACGACGATGCGCCGGATCATCGTCGTGGGCTGTCAGGGCAGCGGAAAGACGAGCCTCTCCCGGAATCTCGGGCGAAAGCTCGGGCTGCCCGTGGTGCATCTCGACGTGCTCTACTGGCGGCCGGGCTGGAGGCCGTCAGACAAATCGAGCTTCCGGGCGCGCGTCACTGACGCGATCGCGGGCGACACATGGGTTGTCGACGGCAGCTTCTCGGGACTTGCCTTCGATCTCACGCTCGCGCGCGCCGATACGCTGGTCGTCATCGACCGCCCGCGCTGGCTCTGCCAGTGGCGCATTCTCCTGCGATCCGCGTTCGATCGCGACAAGACCCGGCCTGACCTCCCCGAAGGGTGTCCCGAACAGTTCGATTGGAAATTGATGCGCGAGGCATGGCGCTACGACACCGAGCGCGCGCCTGTCATCGAGGCCGAACGCGTGCAGTATGGCGCTGACGTCCCGGTCGTGCGCTTGAGACGCGATCGGGACATCCAGAGTTTTCTGGATTCGGTGCACGGCAGATGATCGATGGCCGTGACGCGAGACCGACGATCAGGATTTCTTCCGCGCGATACGCGCGGCGAATGCCTTCATCAGGTCGGTATCCGCCGCGTCGCCTTTGGCGTCCTCGGCGAGATGCTCGAACCAGCGCGCAAAGCCTTCGTAAACCTGGCTCGCCGGATGATCGGGGCCGAGAAAGCCGGAAATCTCCCGCATCTCCGCAACCCAGCGATAGGCTTTCGGAATCATGTCCGGCAGCGCGACTTCGAGCCGGGCCAGAACCGCGGGCTGGCTGAGTGCGAGTTCGTCGCGCAGCGCATCAGCAGCCCCCGCCTTCGTTGCCGCGACCACCATCGCCGCGCCGATGCCAGCGAGGCCCTTGACGATACCGGCGTAGGACATTTTGAGCGCGGACGCGGCGCCGACCGGCCCTTCGACGATCCGCACGTCGAGCCCGAAATCCTTCAGCACGGCGACATCCTGGGCGTGCTCGCCCGACATGTAGAAGGCCGGGCTCTTGCCACCGGGCTGGGGCGGGAACCCGATGATGCTGGCATCGACGAACGGCGCCTGTGCCGAGCCGATGATCTCCTCGATCCTCATCACGGTATCGACGTTGACGGCATTGCAATCGACCACGACGGGCTTCTTCTCGCGCCGGACGATCAGCCCGGCCAGCCGCTCGGCGAGCGCCACGGCTTCGCCCGGCGGCACGATCGAGAGGATGATGTCGGCGTCCGCGATCGCGTCGTCCTCGGCGCCGATCATGCCGGCATCCACCGCGCGTTTGCGCGTCGCCTCGCTCCGCCCTTTCAAGGACGTCAGCACGCGCGCACCGTGCTCGCCGAGACGGCGGGCCACGGCACTGCCCATGGCACCGGGCGCGAGGATCGCAATGGTTTTGGACATCGTGCACTCCGGATCGAATTTCGAGCAACGCGCTCGGTTCAACCGGAGACTAGCAGAGGACGGGACGCCCGCGTGAGCGGCGGCCATCCCGCAGAGGAATGGCCCTACTCCACCTTCGCAGGCTGAGGCTGGAGCGCCGAGGCGTTGGCAATACGCGCGGCATTCGCCATGCCAGCGAGGGCCGCCGCCTTCTTCGAATCGGGCGCCGAGCCCGGCTGCACCACGCCGGCCGACATGATCAGCGTCGCGGCGTCTTCGGTGCTCATGTCGACCTCGACGATCTTGCTCTTGGGCACGTAGAAGAAGAAGCCGGTGGTCGGGTTCGGCGAGCAAGGCAGGAACACCGAGACGTGCTCCTCCTGACCAGGCAGGCTGCGGGAGACATCCTCGTTCGGCGATTGCGAGATCAGCACGATCGACCACATGCCCGGCGAGGGAAACTCGACCAGGCCGACCTTGCGGAAGCTCGAGCCCTTGCCCGAGAACAGGGTCTCGAACACCTGCTTGAGGCCGCGGTAGATGGCGCGCACTGCCGGAATGCGGCCGAGGAAAGTCTCGCCGACATCGACCAGTGTCCGGCCGATCAAATTGGCCGCGAGGAAGCCGACCAGAGTCAGCGTGAAGAATGCGACGATCAGCCCCCAGCCGGGGATGACGTACGGCATGTAGGTTTCAGGCCGATAGGCCAGCGGCACGAACGGCCGCACCACGCCATCAACCCAGGTGACGAACCACCAAACCAGATAAAAGGTGATCGCAACCGGTCCCGTCACCACGAGCCCGGTGAGAAAATAATTGCGGAAGCGGCCCATCAGGCCGGTATGCGGCTCCGGCACGGGATCAAGAGGCGCAGGCGCGTCGTCACGGGGGTTCATTCGGGTTCCAGGTCGGTCGCTTCGTTCAAGCTAGGGTCTTCTAGCAGGTTTTGGAAGACCACGAAGCGTTCCGCACTCGACCCTTCTGCCTATTCCACCGTCACGGATTTCGCGAGATTGCGCGGCTGGTCGACGTCGGTCCCCATGATCACCGCCGTATGATAGGCGAGCAGCTGAACCGGGACGGCATAGACCATCGGCGTGAACGCCGCCGCCATATCAGGCATGACAATGGTGACGAGGGACTCGACGGTCGCCTCCGCCGCGCCTTTGGCGTCGGTCATCAGGATGATCTTGCCGCCGCGGGCAGCGACCTCCTGCATATTGGAGACGGTCTTTTCGAACACCCGGTCGTAGGGCGCGATGACGACGACGGGCATGGTCTCGTCGATCAGCGCGATCGGACCGTGCTTGAGCTCGCCGGCGGCATAACCCTCGGCGTGGATGTAGGAGATCTCCTTCAGCTTCAACGCGCCTTCGAGGGCGAGCGGGAAGCTGGTGCCGCGACCGAGATAGAGCACGTCGCGCGACTTGGCGATCTCGCGGGCGAGCTTCTCGATCTGGAGCTCGGTGGTGAGCGCATCCGACATCAAACGCGGGATCTCGACGAGCCCGTGGACGAGCTTGGTCTCGTCCTCGTCGGACAGTTCGCCGCGGGCCTTGCCGGCTGCGATCGCAAGATTTGCCAGCACCATGAGCTGGCAGGTGAAGGCCTTGGTCGAAGCGACGCCGATCTCTGGGCCGGCCAGCGTTGGCAGCACGGTCTCGCTTTCGCGCGCGATCGTCGAGGTCGGCACGTTGACGACGGCGATCGTATGCACGCCCTGGTCCTTGGCGTAACGCAGCGCGGCCAACGTGTCGGCGGTCTCGCCCGATTGCGAGATGAAGATGGCGAGATCGCCCTTGCGCAAGGGCGCCTCGCGGTAGCGGAATTCGGAGGCGACATCGACTTCGACCGGCACGCGCGCGAAACGCTCGAACCAGTATTTTGCGACGAACCCGGCGTAGCTCGCAGTGCCGCAGGCCGTGATGTTGATGCGCTGGATATTCTTGAAGCCGAACGGCAGCTTGACCGGCAGCGAGACCCGCTCGGTCGCCATGTCGACATAGCGTGCCAGCGTATGGCCGACCACTTCAGGCTGCTCGTGGATCTCCTTGGCCATGAAGTGGCGATAGTTGGCCTTGTCGACCAGCGAGGTCGAGGCGGCGTGCTTGGTCTTCTCGCGCTGGACGGCGTGGCCGTCCTTGTCGAAGACCGAAGCGCTCGTATGGGTCAGCACGACCCAGTCGCCGTCCTCGAGATAGCTGATCGTGTCGGTGAACGGCCCCAGCGCAATGGCGTCGGAGCCGAGATACATCTCGCCGTCACCATAGCCGATCGCGAGCGGCGGACCGTTGCGGGCGCCGATCATCAAATCGTCCTCGCCGGCGAAGATGAAGCCGAGCGCGAACGCGCCGCGCAGCCGCGCCAATGTCAATTTCACCGCTTCCACCGGCTTGTTGCCGCGCGTGAGCAGATCGTCGACGAGATGCAGCACGATCTCGGTGTCGGTCTGGGTGTGGAACACCGTGCCTTTCTTCTCGAGCTCCTCGCGCAGCTCGCGGAAATTCTCGATGATGCCGTTGTGAACCACGGCGACACGCTCGGTCGCGTGCGGGTGCGCATTGTTCACGGTCGGCTTGCCGTGGGTGGCCCAGCGGGTGTGACCGATTCCGGTCGAGCCCTTGAGCGGCTCGGCTTCCAGCCGCTTCTCCAGATTCTTCAGCTTGCCCTCGGCGCGGCGGCGCTCGAGATGCTTGCCCTCGAGCGTGGCGACGCCCGCGGAATCATAGCCGCGATATTCAAGACGTTTGAGCGAATCCACCAATTGCTCTGCAACCGGCTCGCGCCCGAGAATGCCGACAATCCCGCACATGCGGATCAATATCCCCCAAATCGTCGAAAAATCGCCTAAACGACGCGCTCGGTTTTTAGCGAAGTTCCTAAGGAACCAGATACTCAATAATTATTGCTGATTGAGACAGCACCGACGGCGCCGAGCCTCGCGTGCGTCGAGCTGGCTGGGCCTTAAACCGCGCGCGTTAACTTGTTGTCAACAAATTTGGTCAACCCTTGCGTACCAAGGAGAGAGGCCATGAAAGGCTCATCCAACCGCAAAGATCTGTCATCGATGGCAGTGCGCGCCAGCGAGACCACCGGCACGCACCTTGCGCATTGGCCGCCGCCCCAGCGCGGCAAGGAAAGCAAGCCCGTCTTCATCAAGCACGTCGCCGGCGAGCCGGCGAAGCGTGCCAAGCCGCGCGGCTGGCGCCTGACGCGCGCGATCTTCTCGGAATTTGCCGACGACGAATAGCGGCTCATTTCTCCGGCTTCTTTTCAAGCTTCTTGCCACCCGTCTTCATCTCGCGATAGCGCGCCGCACCACCTTCGCGGATGGTCTGCGCGCTGCGCTCCAGCGCCAGGGCGTCATCAGGCACGTCGCGGGTGATCACCGAGCCCGAGCCGATATAGGCGCCGTTGCCGATCGTCACCGGCGCGACCAGCGAGGAGTTGGTGCCGACGAAGGCGCCCTGCCCGATGATCGTCTTGTGCTTCTTGAAGCCGTCGTAGTTGCAGGTGATGGTGCCGGCGCCGATGTTGGAATTGGCGCCGATCGTGGCGTCGCCAATGTAGGAGAGATGGTTGACCTTGACGCCGGCCTCCAGCGTCACGGCCTTGGTCTCCACGAAATTGCCGATGCGCGCGCCGTCGCCGAGCGACGTGCCGGGCCGAAGCCGCGCATAGGGGCCGATGGAGACCTTCTTGCCGAGCTTGGTCTCGACGATATGCGAGAAGGAATGGACCACCGTGCCGTCGCCGATTGAAACGCCGGGGCCGATCACCACGAACGGCTCGATCGTCACGTCCTTGCCGAACACGGTATCGGCGGCGAGATAAACGGTTTCGGGCGCGATCAGCGTGACGCCGGCCTCCATCGCCACTTTCCGCAGCCGCGCCTGCATCACGCTTTCGGCCTCGGCGAGCTGCGCCTTGGTGTTGATGCCGCGCACTTCGTCCTCGCTGGTTTCGATCACCACGGCATCCCATCCCTGTTCGCTGACAATGCCGACCGCGTCGGTCAGATAATATTCGCTCTTGGAATTCGCATTGCCGATCTTGTCGAGGATCGCGAGCGCGCGGCGCCCGTCGATCGCCATGACCCCGGCATTGCAGAGGTCGATCTTGCGCTCCTCTGCGCTGGCGTCGGCCTGCTCGCGGATCGCGACCAGGCGGTCGCCGTCCACGATGAAGCGGCCATAGCCGGTGGGATCGGCGGCCCGGAAGCCGAGCGCCGCAATCGCGGCGCCTTTGGCGAGCGGCGCGCGCAGCCGCGCAAAGGTCTCGGCCGAGATCAGCGGCGTGTCGCCGAACGCAATCAGCAGGTCGTCCACGCCCCGCACAATGGCATCGCGCGCCGCCAGCACCGCATGCGCGGTGCCGAGCCGGTCCTGTTGCACGAAGGTGAGCGCGTCGGGGCGGATGCGCTTTGCCTCGTCCGCCACCGCCTGATGGTCGGGTCCGATCACGACCGCGAGCGAGGTGCCGGTTCCCTTGGGCGCCGCGGCGAGCACGTGGGCGAGCAGGCTCTGATGCGCGACCGAATGCAGCACTTTCGGCAGGTGTGAGCGCATACGCGTGCCTTCGCCGGCGGCGAGCACGATCGTGAGGCTGGAACGGGCGGTCATCGAAATCCTGTCAATCGGCCGAATCAAGTGGCGCCAGCGGGCGACGGCCGCCCTGATGAGTTATCGCCTTGCTACCCCCGCAAACGCCCGGAGTTCAAGTGCGACACGCTTTTCCTGTTAATGTTCCCTGATTGATTCGGGGAAGCCGGACAGGGGTTGGGCACTTAACGTTCATGGCAAAGGATTCCGACCCACTGGCGGATGCCTTCGGCGCCAAGGAGACCGGCGGGCTGTTCTCCGGACTTGTGGCCGAGGAGAGTTCGTTCGATCGCGGCATGATGTGGCGGCTGGGCTCATGGGGCGTGGCGGCCGTCGGCGCCGTGGTGCTTGCCGTGTTCGCCAACCAGGCCCAGCTCGGCTGGCGGCGCGATCAGGTTGCGTCCGCCGATCTCGCGCGCCAGGCCGACCGGCTCCAGATCCTGACCAAGGAGAGCCAGAACGAGGCCCGCCGCCTCGCCTCAGCGATCGAGACGCTGAACACGGATCGCGACCGGCTTTATTCGCGCGTCACCGTGCTGGAGCAAGGGCTCGATTCCGTTACCGGCGCCATCGCCAAGCAGACGACAACCCCGCCGCAGGCGTCCGTTGCGAAGCCGCAGGACGCGCCGGCTTTGATCGGGCCGCCGGCGCCCGGCATCGGGCCGGTCGCCTCGACACCAGCTCCGGCCAACGACAAGCCGCGCACTGAGGCCGCAAAGGAGCCGTCGAGCCCGCCGCCACAGAGCGCAGCGGCGGCCTCGCTGGTCGCGCAGTCGCCGGCGACGAATTCGGCACTGCCGATGCTTCCGTTGGTCCCATCCAAATCGATCATGGCGCCGCCCGATCCGGCCGCCCCGAAACTGGTTCAGCCCGAGGCCGCTGAGAAGACCACTGAGAAGGCTGCCGAGAAGAAGCCCGATCCAGTGCCCGCCCCGATCGAAGTCGCCGCGGCACCAGCCAAGCCGCCGGAGGCCGCCGAAAGCGAGGCTCCCGCGATCGCGGTCCAGCAGACGCGCTTTGCGATTGATCTCGGTGGCGCCAACTCGCTCGAAGGCCTGCGTGCACTGTGGCGCGGGGTCACCAAATCCAATCCCGAGATCGCGGCGCTGCGGCCGATCATCATGATCAAGGAAGGCAACACCGGCCTCGGCATGCAGCTCCGCCTCGGCGCCGGCCCGCTCATCAACGCAACAGCTGCGGCAAAACTCTGCGCCGGCCTCGCCGAGAACGACCGCCACTGCGAGACCACCGTGTTCGACGGTCAGCGGCTGTCGATGCGCGGCGGCCAGGAAAAGCAAGAGAAGACTCAGGATCGAGTTCAAGAGAAGAACTCAGACAAGAACCAGGACTCGGTGCCACAAGCCGAGACCGCCCCGGCGCCCGCGCCCGCCGCCAAGCCCGACAAGCATCGTCGCAGCTATTCCTCGAAACGCTCGTCGAAGCGCGAGGAGCCCGCGCCTGCTCCTGCGGCGCAGCCGGCCGCACAGCCGAAGCCGGAGACGGCGTCGGCGGGATCGACGCTGTCGTCGTTCTTCAGGCGGTAGACGCTCTGCGGCGGGAAGACCATCTCGCGGCTAACGTATCAAACGATACGGAGGTGCCCGACATAAAACGGCAGGATCCGCGACGAAGATGATTCGGAGCGGAGATGGCGGACGAGATGTTTCTGCGCGAGCACCTCGCGCTCATCCGCGAGTTGGCCGAACAGGCCGACCCCCATATCAGGAAGCGATTGCTGGCCTTGGCCGAAAAATACGAACGTCGGCTGAGAGACCAGAACCGGACGATACAAACTCGCCCTTGAGAGCTCATCGGCGCACGCAACCACCTACTCGATGCGCGCTTTTTCCTTCAGGTCACGAATGCGGTTGTCAGCCTCATCCTTCGACTGAACCAGTTCCGACCAATCCTCAACCCGAGCTTGCTTGCTCAGCCGCTTGAGTTCGTCCAGTTGCTCCTGAGTTGGCTTTTCCATGCTCGCTCCTTGTATGCAGCATGCGTTGCGCGGTCACACCGTTTCAAAACCTGCGCAGCCCCAGCCTGTTCCTGGATATCTTCGGGCCAGGCGCGGCCGCCTTGCTCCTCCCTTAACTGGCCGCAATCGACATAAATTCACCTTCCCTGTTGCCCGTCCGCGCCTTCCCGACCATATTGCCGCCATGACAAAAAAGCCCTTCCGTCTCACGCCCTACCAGGTGCAGTTCCTGATCGTCGTCGGCTTCGCCAGCGTCGGCTATGCGCTCTATCTGCGCTACCTCGGAATCGAAAACTCGCAGGTCGGTCTCGCCTGCGACGCCGGGCTTCAGACCCTGGTCTGCAAGGCGCGCTCGGTCTCGACCGTGCTGTTCAAGAATTCGGTGTTCGGCATCGTCGCGCTGGTGGTGGCCACGCTGAACCTGATGCGGCCGTCGATCGTGCTGCTCACCGTCGGCATCATCGCCGCCGGCCTCGGCATCGTGCTCTACAATGTCGTGCTGTCGGGCCTGGCGATCGGCCTGTTCATTCTTGGATTTGCTCGGCCCGCGCCCGCCACAGCGTGAGCGCGAACAAGAGATAGATCGCGCAGGTCCATAGCGACTGCCAATTGTCGCGGCCTTCGTTGAACAGCACATAGGCCGCCGACAGCGTCAGCACACCGGCGAACACCGACTCCGCGATTGGACGCTGGCCGATCTGCGGCCGGTTCAGCATCAACAGCGCGAACGGCACCACCGCCATCGTCAGCGAGGCGTAGGGGAAGTCGTGGTAGCGCGGGTCGAACACGAAGGCGAGCGCGGTCTGCGCCGCGATCACCGCCGTCACCGCCAGCGTCAGACCCAGCACGGCGGTGAGCTTCGACCATTTCCGGCCCTCGCGCGGACCGAGCAGATCGAGGAAGGTCGGAAGGCTGCGGCCGATCACCATCGCCTGCGCGCAGAAGATCGGCGACAGGATGCCGGCCGCGAGCAGCGTGCCCCAGAGCAGCCAGCCGCCGATGCCGTAACTCTCGTAGTACATCTTGTCGGCGCCGATCCCGAGCAGGATGCCGGCCGAGGTCGCCGAGATCGCCACACCGAGCCAGGCCGAGAAGCGCGGCGTCCAGGGCCTGCGCCGCAACGTCAGGCCGGCCACCGCGAACACCAGCACGCAGAGGCCCATGCCGGCGCCCATGTACCATTTCCAGTAAGGGAAATTGCTGATCGGCTGGCCCGGCGGATATTTCAGGCTCCGGCGCACCGAATCATAGAGGCCCCAATAGCCGCCGACGGTACCTTCCAGCTTGCGCTTCCACGGCTGGTCGTAGGACTCGATCAGATTGACGCGGAATTTCTGCGCTTTCGCGAGACTCAGGATCTCCGAGACCACGCGCGCCTGGTTGGTGCGCGACGGCAGCGCGCCCTCGCGCATGCGCCCTTCGCTCGGCCAGCCGGTTTCGCCGATCAGGATCTCCTTGCCGGGAAATGCGACCGCCATGCGCTCGCGGATCTGTTCGACATGGGAAGCGGCAAACTTCGCCTTGACCGGGAAGTCCTCCCAATAGGGCAGGATGTGGATCGTGACGAAGTCGACGGCGTCATAGATCTCGCGATTCCTGAGCCAGAACTCCCAGACATCGGCATAGGTGACGGGCACGCTGACCTGGGCCTTCACCGAGCGGATGATGGAGACGAGGTCTGCGGTCGTCATCTCGCCGCGCAGCAGCACCTCGTTGCCGACGATGATGCTGGTGATGATTCCGGGGAAATCCTTGGAAAGACGAATGGCGAGCGCGGCCTGCTCGAAATTCTTGGTGCGATTGCTGGAGAGCCAGATGCCCTGGAGCACTTTCAGCCCCCCGATCCGGGCAGCGATCGCCGGCACCTGGTCCAGCCCGTTCTCCATCGAATAGGTGCGGACGCAGTCGGTGATCTCCTTGAGCTGGCGCAGGTCCTGCTCGATCTGGTCGGCCTCGATATGGGTCCATGCGTTCAGCGGCGACTGCTCGCCGCGGAACGGCGCGTAGGAGACGCACTGGACCTTGTCGGCGGGATCGATCGGGGCGCGCGCGAGCGAGATCGGCGTGGCAAGCCACCACCACACGGCAGCGATCGCACCCAGTGAAACGAGCAGAAGCGCCAGTGGCGTACGAAGAGAAATCGGTTCCGTCCTCCGCGAAGGGCCGTCGATTACCTGCTAGCACGCCGTCTGCCAAGGGGGTGACTCCGTTATGGATCCATCCCTCCCCTGAGGAATTTACCTGCGGCCGTTCGACCGAGGCCTAGGATCGTGACTTTGCTGGACAAAATTCCAGATTCAGGCCATGGACTCGGGAGGACTTTTCCGCCGCATTGGAGACCCATTTGGACGCCATCACGCTGGCGCGTCCGCGAAGGTCCTGACGCGGACGGTCAGTGATATATTGGGGAATTCATGCGGCAACGGGTGTTCGAGTTACGAAATGCGGTCCTGCGGCAGTTCGCCGCCACCTTGGCCGTTTCTTCCCTTGTCATCCTGATGGGTATCGGCGCGGCCTCCGCCCAGAGCGGCACGCCCGCCCCGGACCAGAGCAAGGCAGCAGCCCAGCCCGCCGACGCGGCCAAGGATGCCGCCCAGAACCAGCGCCGCACCGACGAATTCGCCGAAGCAGCCCAGGTCATCAGCGGCCCCGCCGGCAACCCCGAATGCGTCTGGCTCGGCCGCCGCGTGGTGCGGCTGATGTGGCGGGATGACCTCGATACCGCATTCCGCCATCTCGACCTCTACGACCGCTTCGGCTGCCCCGGCGGCCACATCCAGGCTGCGTTCCGCTGCCTGACCCGCTTCGGCGGCCAGATTGATCCCAAGGTCGCCGAGACCCTGGATAGCCGTGTGCACGCTTGCTGGATCAACCCGGCGTCGCAGCCGCAGCAGGCGGCGGCCGCGGCCTCGCAGCCGGCCGCGCCGGCAGCGGGCAATGCGCAGCCGCAGCCGGCCGCGAGCCCCTCGCCGGCGGCAAGCCCGTCACCGGCGCCCCCCAAATAGCCGCGATTGTTTCAGCCTCCGTTCAGGAACGATAGGCAATAGAGGCAATTGGCACTGCTGCGAATTCCGAAATGTGCATGCCCTCATATGGTCATGAGGCGATGACAGTTGTGAAACCGCGCGGCAGAGGTATGCTCCATTTGCCGCGGACTTGGTCGGATCTCGGGGTCGGATCCGCTTCCCTGCCCCCTCAGCCCCTTTTGGTTTAGCCGCGATGCGGGTTGTCGCCGCCGTTCTGTTGCTTGTGTCCGCGCTCCACGCCGGCCTCTGGGGAGTCTTGCGCGACAAGGAACCCGCGCCCGACTTCAAGGGCTTGCTGCCCAGCGTCTCCTACGCGCCGTTCGAGGGCTCGGCTCACCCCGACATCGACAACATCCCATCGGTGGAGAAAATCCGCGCCGACCTGAAGACGCTGTCGACGATGACGCGCGCGATCCGGCTCTATTCGTCCACCGGCGGCGTGGAACTGGTGCCGCCGATCGCGGCCGAGTTCGGCCTCAAGGTTACCGTCGGCGCCTGGATCGACAAGGACAAGGATCGCAACGAGCGCGAGATCAAGGCCGCCATCGAGCTCGCCCGCAAGAACAGCAACGTCAACGGCGTCGTGGTCGGCAACGAGGTGATCTACCGCGGCGAGCAGAAGGTCGAAGACCTCATCGAGATGATCAAGAAGGTCAAGGGCTCGGTCCGCGTGCCCGTCACGACCGGTGAGATCTGGAACATCTGGCGCGACAATCCCGACCTCGGCTCGAACGTCGACTTCATCGCCGCCCACGTCCTGCCTTATTGGGAAAATTTCCGCTCGGACCAGGCGGTCGATCAGGCCGTCGACCGCTACAATCTGTTGCGCAACCTGTTCCCCGGCAAGCGCATCGTGATCGCCGAGTTCGGCTGGCCGAGCGCGGGTTACAATCTGCGCAACGCCGACCCCGGTCCGTTCCAGCAGGCACTGACCTTGCGCAACTTCGTCAGCCGCGCCGACGCCATCGGCATGGAATACAACATCGTCGAGGCCATCGATCAGCCCTGGAAGTACTTCGAAGGCGGCGTCGGTCCGTACTGGGGCATCCTCAACGCCAGCCGCGAGCCGAAATTCGCCTGGACCGGCCCGGTGGAGAATCCCGACTATTGGAAGCTGATGGGTGTCGCGCTTCTGGTCGGAATCCTGCTGTCGCTGCCGATCCTGCGGCTGCAGCAGCCCACGGCGAAGCAGGCGTTCCTGCTGTCGGCCACCGCCAACGGCGTCGGCGCCTGGGCCGCAACGGTGTTCGCATTCTGGAACGGGCACTATTTCATCTTCGGCTCCGCCTTCGCGCTCACGCTCGGCATGATCCTGCTTGTTCCCCTCGTGCTGATCGCGATGGCGCGCGTCGACGAGATCGCGGCCGTCGCGTTCGGCCGGCCGCCGCAGCGGCTGCTCACAAAAGGCAAGCCGGTCGAGAGCGTTCCGGAGAATTACTTCCCAAAAATCTCGATCCACATCCCCGCTTATTTCGAGCCGGTCGAGATGCTCAAGCAGACGCTCGATGCGCTGTCGCGGCTGAATTATCCGAACTACGAATGCGTCGTCATCATCAACAACACGCCGGACCCTGCCTTCTGGCAGCCGATCCAGGATCATTGCCGCGCGCTCGGTGAACGCTTCAAGTTCATCAACGCCGAGAAGGTGCAGGGCTTCAAGGCCGGTGCGCTGCGCATCGCGATGGACCGCACCGCCGTCGACGCCGAGATCATCGGCATCCTCGATGCCGATTACGTCGTCGATCCCGACTGGCTGAAGGATCTCGTGCCGGCTTTCGCCGATCCCAGCGTCGGCCTGGTGCAGGCGCCGCAGGAACATCGCGACGGCGACCTGTCGATCATGCACTACATCATGAACGGCGAATATGCCGGCTTCTTCGACATCGGCATGGTCCAGCGCAACGAGACCAACGCCATCATCGTGCACGGCACGATGTGCCTGATCCGCCGCGCCGCGATGGACATGGCCGGCGGCTGGTCGTCCGACACGATCTGCGAGGACAGTGATCTCGGCCTTTCGATCCAGCAGCTCGGCTGGACCACGCACTACACCAACCACCGCTACGGCCAGGGCCTGCTCCCCGACACCTACGAGGCCTTCAAGAAGCAGCGTCACCGCTGGGCCTATGGCGGCCTCCAGATCGTCAAGAAGCACTGGCGGAATTTCCTGCCCGGACGGAGCCGGCTGACGCCCGACCAGAAGCGCGAATACGGCCTGGGCTGGCTGAACTGGCTGGGCGCCGAGAGCCTCGGCGTGGTCGTGGCGCTGCTCAACCTGGTCTGGGTGCCAATCGTCGCCTTCGCCGACATCGCCATCCCCGACAAGATCCTGACGCTGCCGATCATCGGCGCCTTCGTCGTCTCGCTCGCGCACTTCTTGTCGATGTACCGCGCACGCGTCGCGATCAAACCCGGCCAGATGCTGGGCGCGATGATCGCCGCGATGAGCGTGCAGTGGACGGTGTCCCGCGCGGTCGCGCAGGGACTGATCACCGAGCACATCGCGTTCGCGCGCACGTCCAAGGGCGGCCTGTCCAGGATGTCGATCGAGTTCCAGGCGTTCTGGGAGGCGGTGATCGGCGCCCTGCTTCTAATCGGCGCCGGCGTGCTGGTGGCCTCCAACAGCTATCGCCAGATCACCGAGATCTACATCTTCGCCGGCGTGCTGGTGCTGCAGAGCCTGCCGTTCCTGGCTGCGGTCGCGATCGCCATCCTCGAGCTCAGCCGCATCAACTCGTTCCAGTTCTGGCGCGACAGCGCGATCCGCACCGCCGAGCTGATCGGCCTGCGCCCGGTCGCGCTGCCGACCCCCGCCGGCACGCCGCAGCAATTGCCGGTGCCGAACGAGGTCCGGCGGGAAGCAAACTGACAGGGCCCCGAACGCGGCATCCGGCCCATGGGCGGATGTCGCGGCTTCTTCGGCGTGGATGACGGCCGCCATTCCGGTTGAGAATCCCGGCTCAAGCATTGGAAACGGCGAGCGAATTCCCGCCGTTGCCTTCAAGTTCGGCACCCTCGCCTGCTATTGACCTCCGCGCCCCATCCCCCTACACAGCGCGGGCCGAAAGCATGATCCGGAAAAAGCCGGTTTTTCCGCAACGCTTGCGTCGATGTGGCGGCAAGACATGCTTTTCCAAATGTCCGAAGACGATGGCGATCTCTTTGAAGCCATCAGCGGCCATGGGAGCGCGTAGCTCAGCCGGTAGAGCACGTGACTTTTAATCACGGGGTCCTGGGTTCGAGCCCCAGCGCGCTCACCACATTAAGCAATTACTTACGCCGAGACGACGCGCTCCGATAAGACTGTCTGTCGGCAGTTCGGTTGCCGGTGTAGCACGCGCGGCGCTTCGATGCCCCCTCTGCACCGCGCGCGGCGGGCGCGCCGCGGACATGAGGCCCGACTGGACGGCAAAAGTCCTGCATCGGTGATCGCTGCCCCGTCGCTCTGTGACTATCGCCGGAATGAATGCTCGATCTCGCGCAGCATTGCCAAGACCCGGTCAGTATACCGCCCGTAGGACAACTGCTGGTCTGCGAGACTCGCCGCCGCCAGGACGAGAGCAGCTATGGCCACGCCCTTGATCATGGGCCTTTCCGCTTTTGCGTCACCAGTCGCAATGGAATGTTGTGCAAATTCGCGCGGCCTCGCACCGCTGGTTCTGTTCTGCCCAACGCCTGCGCGATCTCGTCGGGTCGGTGCCCAGCCGCCGCCATCGCCAGCAGTTGTTGATGCTCCTCCGGTGTCCACCTCCGGATCAACGGATAGCGTGACTGTGCCATCGCCCGGCGTCCCCAGCCTGTTGCCAGTTTATCCTCGGCTGCATTTGCTGAGTCGCGCTTTAACCTATGATAGCGACCCCCCGCAGGACGGGGCGAGCGGATGGCGCCGGACTGGCGAGCCCACAGGGCCAAGGCTCGGATGCAGGCTCCACGGCGCCGTAAGCCGGTAGTTTTCCGGGCTGTAGATTTTCGCCGGTCTTAATAATTCTGGCGAATGATTGCTCCGATGATTGGAGACCTCGACCATCAAGCAGAAGCCATCGCCGCGATGCAGAAGGCGATCGCCGCGACCTGTCCCGCCGAGCGGTTGAAGTGGCTGCGGACCGCCTTGGCCTGGAAGGACCTTGCAAGCTTGGCGAAGGGCAAGGCGGCAGCCTGAAGGTCACAGCCAACCCCTGCTAGCCGCTCAAGATCTCGCGCAGTTTTCGATCATCTTCCCGAGTGCGGAGCGGAGAACCGGCTTCTCCAATCGGGGACATCGCGGAAGCCAACTGACAATCCATCGGATGTGTGGCTGGGCAGGAAGAAAAATGGCAAGCCGCGACACGAGTGATCTCCGCCACCAGGTCGGTCGTTTCATCGCCAAGCCTGAGGTCGAGAATGGCCGGATCGAACTCAGCCACCCGCGCGACTCCGATTGCTTCCTTCAGGGTGCCTGCATCGGCGACGACTTCGCGACCCAACTCCTCCAGCATGTCGCAGACCATCATACGGATGACGGATCAGCGCGACGTCCTCCACGACCAAGATTGAGAGTGCGCCCATGCTTCGTCTCGTTGGCTTGATGTCAATGTATGTCGCGTCATGCGGCCCGGCAGTTCCTGGGGCCTCCGCACCCTCTTATGTTCACTTTTGGACACATTTTGGGGAAACAAAGCCGGGCAACATTGCAGGTTTCAGCCATCGGAGACGGAGTAAACATGACAGCGCCGCCGCCTCTCATCCTGGTGGTTGAGGATGAATATCCATTGCAGGCGGTGGTCGAGGAAGCCCTGCTGGAGGCCGGCTTCGCGACTGACATCCTGTCGTCTGCCGAGGAAGCTCTGACTCTCTTCAGAAGCGGAATGAAGGCGTACCGGGCGCTCGTCGCGGATGTAAACCTCAAGGGCAGGCTCAGCGGCTGGGACTTGGCCAGACAGGTCAGAGAACGAGAGCCGACGTTGCCCGTAGTCTACATGACCGGTGGTGTGGCGGACGATTGGGGCTCGCAAGGGGTCCCAAGCAGTATCTTGTTGCAGAAGCCGTTCGCGCCGGCCCAGCTCATCACTGCGGTCTCGCAGCTCCTCAATCACGTCACTCGTGAGTAAAACCGCCGTCACCCATTCACTGGCTCTCGCAGCCGGCCACCATCCCAAGCGTGGCGGCGGGAACCAAGCTCGGCAATGAAAGTTTTTCATCTCAGGTGGCCGTTCAGGCTTTGCCTGCAATGACGCAGGATATCTTCACGTGCGGCAAATGCGATGAAATCGACGAGAAGATCGCGCACCATAGCCGGTTGTTGTCTCTTATCACTGACAAGATCGCGAGAGACGGCATCGCCGGCTTGATCGAGGAAATGAAGACGGAGAAAGCTGCACTTCATCCCGAACCAGAGGAGAAGTAACAGTGCACTCGCTGCCGAGCCAAGTTTTGCACGGAGCCTTTCGTCCGGATTTCAGGCATGCCGCGCTATTTTTTCCACGTCCGGGGTGTTGAACCGAGCACCGACACTGAAGGGGAAGACCTCCCGGACGCTGAAGCGACCTGGCGAGAGGCCACGGTTTTTGCCGCCGACCTTCTGAAGAACATGCAGGGTCGACTTGAACCGGGCCACGAATGGCACCTGGAGGTCACCGACGAGACCGGAACGTCGATCTTCAACATCTACATCAGCGCGCAGAACGGGCGATAGCCTCACTCTGTTGGAGGGGTTTGGCCGGAACGATCCCACGGCCGGGCGATTGCCTTTATGAGTAGGAGTTGCGTCATGCGTCATGCGCCGTCGATTGTGCCCCTGGATCGGCTCGACCGTGAGATTTACCTGGTGCTGGAAGACTTCGGCGCGCGCGCCGGCTGCTCCTGGCGCGAGACCGACGAGCAGGACACCGATGTCGAGACCATCATCCGCGACCTACTCTCCGGGCAGTACGCGTATCCCGTCCGTATTGTCGCCTTCAACGCGATCGAGGGCTGGTCTCGCGATGCCACCAGCGAGATCGCAGATGAGCTTGCGGTGCGTGTCAGGGGTAGCGAGATCACGCCGGCCTTGCGGGCCTTCGTCCAAGCAAATGCTTCCCGACCTTTTGCTGTACAACTGGCGCTCCCTCTACGGGGAACCGCCTGACAGCAAATCTGCGATCACGATGTTGCGTGGGATTGATGCGATGACAGTGCGCTAAACAGGCACAGTTATCGAAGGTTCGCGCTTCCCTTTGGCTTTATTTTTTGGTACCAAAATAAATGAAATCAACAAAAAAGATTCGTGCCAAAAAACATCGCGGCCGCCCCGCGACTGGTCAGGGCGTCCAGATCGGCACGCGCTGGCCGGAATCGACTGTCGCTCAGATCGACGCATGGGCGTCGGGACAGCAAGACACTCCCGCTCGTTCTGAATCCATCCGTCGGCTGGTCGAGATTGGCTTGGGCAAACCCGCCCCGGCCCTCGCGGTTACGTCTGCCGCCAAGGCCTCGTCCGAGCGGGCTCGGGAAATGGCGGGCAGCGCGATCGACAAGCTCAAAGACAACAAAGCGAGCCCGGATGACCAGGCCAGCCGCAAGCGGCGGCTCGTCAAGGGACCCGAGGAATTCCAGAACGTTCGACACGACCGGCCAAATCGAAAATGAATTGACCGGCGCCCGCTTGGTCAATCTCGCCTGAAGGCAGAAAGCAAATGATCAAACCCAAACGGTCCGCCGCGCAACAAGTGGCGGACGAAGCCGAACGAAGGACCCTCAATCCGATAGGATCGAGACAGACGATAGCCGACAGTCAAGCCACGCCGGAGTTTCAGGAAAACCTGAAACGCCTGAAGTCCGAGCGGCTGGAGCGTGAGGCTCGACTGAATCCGAAGCGCAAGGTCTGATTTGGGCTGATCCAGCTTTCGCCTCGCCTCGCCTGGTGGGGCCGGTCAGGCGAACGAGCCGCGTCGGATGGAGGGTGCAGAAGGTCATGGAATGTTGAATCGTCGGTGGATGATCTTCCTGTTGGTTTCCGTGGTGATTGTTTGCTCGATCTTCGCAGGCGCTCGATACTATCTAAGCAAATGCCATGGCATGGATGCGTGCGCTGCCGCCGAAGCCGAGAGCCACGAGCGCGACAAGCCAACCGAGCCACAATAGTTTTCGGGTGAAAAGCCGGCCTGCAATAGCGGCTCCGGAGCCGCGGCGGGTGCAAGGTCGAAGGTGCTAGTCCACCGTTTTACAACCTGGGGAAAACTCCCTGCAGGTCAGCGCGCCTGCATTTTCCGAATCGCCTGTGCGTGCTCGCTGCCTCAGTATGTTCTGCTTGTGGGGGACGCGTGAGCCAGTTTTTGTCCGTGCTGCTGTTGGCGACCGCCATGACTCTGACCCTGTGCTTCGGGGTGGCGGCGTGGCGCCAATCCGCTGTGAGAGACGTCGATATCACTGCCACCATTCCCCATCAGGAAAACGGCTGGCGAGCGAGGCCGACGAACTAAAGCACCTTCCGTTGCGCTATCCACCGTAGTTCTAACAGTTCGATGAACGGTCTCTTGATCTCGCGCTTGGGGCCTGTACCCATAACTGGGTACGCGTGAATGCCAGCGGCCGCTGATCGTAGCAATCAACGACCATGTCGAGCAGATCACCGGTAACGGACAAAGCTGCACGCACCGCACCACCGCTGCCGATGAAGCGCCGGCGAATTTCGCGAACGAAAGTCAGAAGACCGCGACGGCGGACTACACCACGCCGCCGAAGTCGATGCCTTCCTTGGCGAGTGCCTCGGCTTCCTCGGCGGACGCTGTCGGCTTCGTCTCGAGGTAGGGACGCTCAGTCGCCGGCAGAATGGTGCGAATGTTCTGGCCGTCTGTCCGCGTGATGCGAGCAACCCAGCGCTTGGGGCCGTGCTCAACTTGCTCGATATGGTACTGCTTGTACGTAATCATGACTCACGGACGCAACTGACGCTGGCGGAAGGTTCCCTTTATATCCAACGGGACGCCTCCGGACAACGATTTCTTAGAGTGAGGTTAAGATCGCCGGCGTGAACCCGTTCAGCGATCATTCAGCCGCTCAGTCGTAGGCATATTGCGATTGGGAGAAGATCCGATGATCGGTGCAGTCGTCGCAACCTTGCTGGCTCTACAGCTCGGTGAGGTTCATCAGGTTCAATACCGTGTCCCTGTACACCCACCGCCGTGCGGCAACGGCTGGGACGTCGGCGCCCGCGACGGCATGTGCTACCCCAACGGCTACTTGCCGCCGCAAGAACAGGCCGCACGGCAATACTATGGTGGCGGCAGAGGCTCTGGCCACTATCCCGTTCCTTGCGGACACGGTGCCGATATCGATACCCGCGACGGCCAGTGCTACCCGAACGGAACGGTTCCGCCGCAGTTTCAACAGGGCCGGCAAGGCTATTACGGCGATGATTATTACGAGCGCCGTCCACGGCGCCGTTACTATTGAACGGCCCCTCGGGGTAAGCCCGCGGGCCCCTAATAATCGCTTCTTCGGATCCGTGGTGACGGTGCCGGACTGCACTGTCACCTGCATTCCGTAATTCCAAGTCGGGCAAAAGCCCCGCTCGCGTGAGCCCGCCAAGTGAGCGCGGACATGGTCCCAGATCACTTGGTCCCAGGTGACTTGCCTGGCCCTATCTTCAGCTCTCCGGGGCCGAAACTGTAGCAGGCACGCTCAGCGGCGCTCCTCCAACTGAAACGGGACCTACAGATTTGGACTGCCGGGCGAGCCGCTTGCGGATCGCTGCGGACAGTCCGTAGCGCGCATGCGCTCTTCGAACGGAGGACGTGACGTCCGACATCAAGGCATTTTGCAGCGAGTCGATCTTCGCAATCAGCGTGGACAGCTGCGAAGATACCTTCTTCACATCGACGCGTTCGTCCGTGATGCTCTGTCGCAGCGAAAGCAGCACCATGGAATCCGCCTGCAGCACAGCCGCGTTTTGCTGCAGTGCCTGGTTGCTCTCCTGCAGCGAAGCCGTGTGTTGCTGCTGGGTCGACTGAATATCCTTCAAGGCGGCGACAACCGGATCCGGCTTTGGCGCTGAAGCCTCTTGCCGCGGTAGCAGATCCGCCAGGCTGCTCAGGTTCAGCGATGGCAGGCCGGACGGCCATGTGTAGATCGCCGCCGCGCCGTTGATGGCGAGGGCACACACCGACAGCGCCATGACCGACGTGCGGCTGGAGCGCTTGATCGGTTCTGGAGCGTCCAAGCTTGCGGGTTCGTCGGCCGCGATGGCCGCAGCCAGTGCTGCAGGGTCGAGCTGTTCGACAAGGCCTTGCGTTTCGAAAGTCGTGGTCATGGCATTGACCCCAAATGAGCGAGCAACAGGAAGCCGTCGCCGGAACGTCCTCGCGACGGCTCCCTTACGCAGCACCCATCTACAACTGTCTAAAATTGTGGGCTTTTCAGCTTAATTCCACGTTAGCGGCCGCGGCCTGCTGCAGACCCCGCCACCCCGGCCGACTACGGGGGCGTGCGACAGACATGACACGCAGGCCGGCGCGAGAGCTCCTCCCGATCCCGGGAAGTCGCCGTGGTCCGAAGCTGATTTTCCGAATTTGGCAAACTACCCCTGTTTTGCCCGACGAGTCAACGGCGTCTCCGCCGGATGCAAGACCGCCGTGTGCCAAAAAGAAAGCGTTGCGCCAGCGGGACTTAGCTACTGTGCATGGGGTTGTTTTCGCGATTTTGGCCACCGCCTGCTCCTGCGCCGGGCCCCCTGTCCCAAAAGCCGCGAGACAACCCGCTCAAAAAGTGTAGGATTCGACAAAACAGGGAGGAACGGCATGTTTGAAATCAGCGGTTTCGACACGGCAGGAATCGTCAGCCTCAAGCGGCTGTCACTCACCGCCGCCCTCAAGAAGGCCAAGGAGCTTATTGCTGACGGGTGCTGGGGCGTTCAGGTGATTGGTCCAGGTGGCCAGGTCTACACCTCGTTCGAGGAGCAAGCCGCGTAGCCGCCCGCCTTCGGCATCAATCTTCGGCATCATTCGGAAAGCACCCGACCGATCGCGCGCCGCGCGCTCTGGCCGTTGCGGTGATCGACGTGAAAACCCCAGCGCCTGGTGGAGCGCTGGGGCGTTTCAAAATATCAATTGGTGAAGCAATGAGGCCTTCGTAGCAGCGATCCCGACCATCGTTTGTGAACTGCTTCACACGTCCTTCGATCTTTCCACGCTTTGCCGAGGCTCAACTGCCGCGCGCCGTGCCGTTGCCAATCAACTCGTTTGGGAGCACGCTCTCTCCAGGCGCGCAGACGCCGCTCAGGGAGAAAGCCATGAAGGACACAGGCCTGGATCATCGCCACCGCGACAAGGATGGCGCGATCAGCAAGAAGCACGGCAACACGCTGGTCGGTACGTTGCGCAAGATCTACGGCAAGGGTTTTGCCGCCGGCTATCCGGATACGACTGAACTCAGCGAGGTCTTGCACCAGCTGAACGAGACATCGCTAAGCCAGTTGCGTCGCGATCACGACACCGGGCATCTCGGCCACAAGATCGACCACGTCCCGAAGTGACGGCCTCCCCTCGTCCCAACTTCAGGTAGTTGAAATCAACTTCGCTGCCGGGTGTCTCGGCGAATTTGCCGTTTGAGCCCTCGGCGCCCGAGCGCTAGAATGAGCCTTTTAATGGAGGCTCATTTGAAACAGTTCATTGTCATCACCGCCCTTGCCCTCGCCGTGACGGCTCCCGCCCGCTCGCAGGCCCTCGTCGATCCCAACAAGGTCGCTCCCGAATATCGCGAGGCGGCCGAGAAGCGGCGGGCCGAGCAGATGCGGCAGCGCGAATGCGCGCTGAAGGCAGATCTCGAGAAGGTGCTGCCCAGGGATCGCACCGTCTACCTCAACCATTGCCTGGACACGATGGCGGCCAAGCAATAGGCGGCTGTTTCAAGCGGCTTGAAGTGCCGGACGCGTTCAAGCTTTCTTCAGACATTTGGGATCATCTGACGATCCATTTCCATCAGTCATTGTCGATCGACCGCGCATGAGTTTCGTCCAGATTCAGTGCACGCGCTGCAAGACCGTGTTCCGCGACCGCGCGGGACGGTTGCAGGACGGCTATTCCAGGCAATGTCCGAGCTGCGAGGTGGTGCTGTTCTTCGCGGAAGATTCACCGAACCCTCAGGTCAAGCAGGCCATGAAGCGCGCGCGCAAGGTTCGCAAGGAGCAGCGCGAAACCGAAATGGCCAGGGTGTCCGCGCCGCAACCGCGCGCCAATTTTTCGCGGGCCCACACCGGACGGATACAGCTCTCGTCGGAGGACGACGGGGACTAGCTCACCCGCGCTTCCGCGGAAACAGGCGGTCGCGGATATAGCGCGAGGTCGGCGTCAGGCGGATGCCGCGCGGCTTCTGCCAGACGGCGCGGTCGATCTCGTTCTTGTCGCCGATCGCGAGCCTGCCCTTGGCGCCCTTGGCGATGAATATCGCGTCGCTCATCTTGCGGCCGGAGCGCTTGTTCCTGGCCGTCACTTCCTTCCAGAGGCTGATCCGGCCGAGCTTCAGCTTGGGCAGCTCTTCCTTGATCTCCCGCCGCAGGCAGTCCTTGTCGGACTCGCGCGCGCGCTTGCGGCCGCCCGGGAACATCCACAGGCCGTCCGACCGGCGCCTGACCAACAATACCTTGCCGCGCTTGGCGGCGACCAGCTTGGAAGACTTCGCCATGTCCGCCGTAATCGAGAACAGAATCGAGCCCATGGTAACTTGTCTAGTCGGATAGACAAGTTCCGTGGACCTTGATCACACGGGGCTAAGGCCGCCAGGTCTGATTGACTCCGGCAGGCAGGCCGATCCGCCGTTCGAGGCGCCCGGTCAGCCCTTGCCCTTCGCTGTCCCCGCCCTCGACCCCGCCTCTGCCCGATCCTCCGTTCTGATCCAGGCCATCATCATCTCCCAGGCCACCGACAGGATGATCGGGCCGATGAACAGGCCGACGATGCCGTGGGCAAGCGTGCCGCCGATCACGCCGACGAAGATGACGATGGTCGGCGTGGTCAGGCCGCGCCCCATCACCAGCGGCTTCAACATGGTGTCGAGGAAGCCGACGACGACGAGAAACACGGTGAGCAGCAGCGCGGTGGTGACGTCCTTGGCGGTCCATATCCAGATGATCACCGGCAGCAGCACCAGGAAGGCGCCGATCTGCACGATCGAGAGCAGCAGCACGATGAAGGCGAGCAGGCCTGCGCTCGGCACCGCGGCAAGCTTGAAGCCGATGCCGGCGAGCAATGCCTGCACGATCGCGACGCCGATCACGCCTTGCGCCACGGCACGGATGGTCGCCCCCGCGAGCCCCAGGAAATGCTCGCTCTGTTCGGGCACGATGCGAAACAAGAAGCCGCGGCCGGCCGCAACCAGCCTTGGCCCGTGCGGAAACAGGAAGCCGGCCACGAACACCGAGACCAGGAACTGCAGCGTGCCGACACCGGCGTCACCCGCGAGCCCAAGCAACGGTCCCGCCAGCGGCTGGAGATACGGCGCCACCTCGCGCAGCACCGCGCGGATGTTGTTGTAGGCCTGCTCCCACAAATCGAATAGCCAGGGGCCAACGAGCGGCCACGATTTGAGCTGCTCCGGCGCCGACTGAAGCGCGAGGTCGCCGGTGCCGAGCTGGTGCGCCAGCTCGCGCACGCCGTCCACTGCGCTGATGCCGAGCCAGGTCGCAGGACCGATGACGATGCCGAGCGTGATCAGGGTCAGGATCGCCGCTGCGGTCTTGGGCCGGCCGCCCAGGATCTTCGCGACCCAGCTGAAGGCCGGGTAGAACGCGACCGCGAGCACGCCGCTCCAGGCAAGGATCGGCACGAAGGGGCGGATGATCAGGAAGGTCCAGATGATCAGCAGGCCGAGCAGGCCGACGCGGATCACGAGCTGGATGATGTCCTCGCCCGTCAGGAGCTGACGCAGACTTTTCACGGGCACGGCTTTCCTTGCGGCATTGACGCGGGTTCCGCCACTTGCGCGGCCCAGCGTTATTGCCAGCCGCGCACCCGGCGTCAAGGCGACGGGGCCGGCCCGAGCCGGTGATTAGGAACGCATCGGGCCATTCGGCATTCCGAGACGATGGCACGCCGCCCCAGAGAGCCCGTCGCACACGCAGGCATTCACCGCGGCGTGCACTTTTCGCTGAAGCCAAACGCGGCACCGGGCTATTGGCGCTACGCCTATGCCGTCGGCGACAGGGCCCGCTGCGGGCGCGTGCAAGGCAGGCTGCCGTTGCTCGCCATCAGGCGCGTACAGATGCGCATCGACCGGGACATGCGGAGCAACCGGACCGGCGATTGATCTTGCGACAGCGCCGCGCGCGGCGAGCGCGCCGGCAAGGCCGGCAACCGGATGCCGGCTTGGCTAACGACGATTAACCGGATTTCAGCCGACCGGTTTACGCCGTTGCAAAGGCGGGCACCTAGGCTTCCGTCGAGGTCCCCCAAACCACTTTCGGTGCAATGGCCAATAGCATCTGGACGATCGAAGAATTCACCTGCCCGGGTTGCAGCATGAACTACACCGCGACAAGGGAGGAGCACGCCGAAGCGCATTCCGGCAGCTTCAAGTGCAGCATCTGCAGCGGCGTGGTGCACACCTGGTCCGGCAAGCATCATTTCTTCGGCTGGGAAGCGGTGAAGGCCAAGCCACCCGTGTTCGGAAGACGCTGGGCCGGAGCGGGCTGGTAGACCGCTTCCAGCGGACCCAGACCAGCTACTCCCGTCAACGCTGCCTGCCCGAACTGCGGCTTCTGCTACTCTGCGGCACCGGTTAACATCCGCGCCCCGCAACTGAAGCCGACACGCAATGACCTCACCCTTCGTTCCCCAGATCGCCCTTTACCGCGGCTGGCTCGCCGAACAGCGCGGCCTTACCTTCGCCAGCTACGAGGAGATGCGGCAATGGTCGGTGCGCGATCTCGACGGGTTCTGGCGCAGCATCTGGGACTATTACGATCTGCAATCGCCAACGCCGTTTGCGGCCGTGATCACCGAGCGCAAGATGCCCGGCGCGGTCTGGTTTCCCGGCGCCCAGGTCAACTATGCTCGGCAGGTGTTCCGCCATGTGGATGCGGCCGACGCCGCCGGCCTGCCCGCGATCGTCAGTTCCGGCGAGGACGGCAGGCTTTGCGAGACGAGCTGGCCGGAGCTGCGGCGCAAGGCGGCTGCCCTCGCGCTGCATCTGAAAGAAAAAGGCATCAGGCCCGGCGACCGGGTCGCCGCCTATCTGCCCAACATCCCCGAGACCATCATCGCATTCCTGGCGAGCGCCAGCATCGGCGCGATCTGGAGCGTGTGCGCGCCCGACATGGCCGCACCCGCCGTGATCGACCGCTTCAAGCAGATCGAACCGAAAGTGCTGATCGCCTGCGACGCAGTCACCTATGCCGGACGCCGGCACGATCGCAAAGACGTCCTCGCCGAGCTGCGGCGATCGCTGCCGACGGTCGAGCACGTCATTCTGCACAGCGACGCCGCCGCGCGCCCAGCGGCGGACGCCCTGCTCTCCGACATTGTCGCAGCAACGGGCGCCGCGATCGACGCGTTCGAGCCAGCGTGGCTGCCGTTCGATCATCCGCTCTGGATCGTCTATTCCAGCGGCACCACCGGTCTGCCGAAGCCGATCGTGCACGGCCATGGCGGCATCGTCATCGTGGTGCTGGCGCTGCTGGGATTGCACAACGATCTCGGCTGCTCCTACCACGAGAACTCGTTCGGCGAGCGCTATCACTGGTACTCTTCGACGGGCTGGATCATGTGGAACAGCCAGATCGGCGGCCTGCTCAGCGGCACCACCTGTTGCATCTTCGACGGCAGCCCCGGCGGAGCCAAGGACAAGCCGGACTGGACCACGTTGTGGCGCTTCGTCGCGCAATCCAAAACGACCTTCTTCGGGGCGGGCGCCGCGTTCTTCGCCAACTGCGCCAAAGCCGAGGTCGACCTCACCGCCGCCGGTGATCTCTCACAGCTTCGATGTCTCGGCTCGACCGGCTCTCCGCTGAGCGCCGACACGCAAGCCTGGTTCAACGACCGCTTCGCGGCGCTCGCGAAGATCAACGGCAGCAAGGCGCAGGCCGATATCTGGTGGGCCAACATCTCCGGCGGCACCGATTTCGCCGGCGCCTTCATTGGCGGCAATCGCGAACTGCCGCAGACGCCGGGCGCGATGCAGTGCCGTCTGCTGGGTGCCGCCGTGGAAGCCTTCGACGAACAGGGCCGCGCCGTCATCGGCGAGGTGGGCGAGCTCGTCTGCACCGAGCCGATGCCGTCGATGCCGCTCTATTTCTGGAACGACAAGGGCGATGCGCGCTATCGCGCGAGCTATTTCGAGACCTATCCGGACAATTTCGACGGCAGCGGCCGCGGGCCGGTGTGGCGGCATGGCGACTGGCTCAAGGTCGACCCGGACGGCTCCTGCATCATCTATGGCCGCAGCGATGCCACCATCAACCGGCATGGTCTGCGCATGGGCACGAGCGAACTCTACTCCGCGATCGAGGCGTTGCCGGAGGTGCTGGATTCCCTCGTCGTCGATCTCGAATATCTCGGCCGTGACAGCTACATGCCGCTGTTCGTGGTGCTGCGCGAAGGCGTCGCCTTCGACGGCGCGATGCGGGCGAGGATCAACAAGGCGATCGAGGCAGGCCTCTCCCGCCGCTTCCTGCCCAACGAGATTTTTGCGGTCGCCGAGATCCCGCGCACGCTCTCGGGCAAGAAGCAGGAGCTGCCGATCAAGAAGCTGCTGCTCGGCCAGCCCGTCGAGAAGGTCATCAACCGGGAGGCGATGGCCAATCCCGCCTGCCTCGACTGGTACCTTGCCTTTGCACGCGACTATCTGGCGCGGAGGGGGATCTGAGGGGAGATCGCCCCAATTGCGCCGATGCCGTTTGGACTCCGTTCACCGATCGCCGCTAGAGCAGGATGGATCTTCCGAAAACGAACGCGCGCCATGGCCGACCTCAACGCCGTCCTCACCAGGCTCAACGACCGTCTGCTCCGCCTCGAGGGCGAGCTGTTCGTGCTGCGCTCGCTGGCCCGCGCAACGCTGACGGCGGGCGATGACCACGCGGCGCGAATGCGCAAGCTGGTCGAGGCTGCAAAGGTCGCGCTCGACGATGAGGCCACCCGCCCCCTCGACAAGCCGACGCGCAAATATGTCGATGCGGCGACCGCGCTGGTGGAGGAATTGCTGGTCGAGCCGACTCAGGCACGGCCGTTGTTCACCGTCATCGACGGCGGCCGGCGCGACTGAGCGTCAAATTGGCTGACCGTCGTCCGTCGCAGCGATATCGCCTGACTTGAGCCGGCTGAGGCCGGCTTCGATGATCGAGATCTCCTCGTCGATCTGACCGATCGGCAGGCTGAAGTCGTAGCCGGACCTGCTCTTCAGATCGACCGCAAGCCGCTGTCTGTGCATCATCAGCTCGTCAAGGCCGCGCCGGTTGTTCAGCCGGACATAGACGTCGACGATCTGCTCAATCGCGCTCGGCATGAAATCGGTCCCGGCGAAAAAGCCCGCACGGCGCACCCACGCCGGCGGGACGATCTCGGTGTCGCGGTACGCAATACAAATCCGCGACGGATTCGTCGATACGCCAAGCTGGTTGAGATCATGTTACCGTCAGATGATTTCGTGATGGCCGCGCATGAAAAAGCCGCTGGCGATCATGCCAGCGGCCAAATCCGGGTTCGAAAACGGATACGGGTTGAAATGTCGCCAGCCCCGGTTGGTCCACGTTCTACCGGCAAATCCTGGATCTCTGTGTTAAAAACGAAACACAGGAACAGGCCTATCTCTAATCGCCACCCGACCGTGGCGGCGTGGCACGGCTAGTCTGTGACGCAGAAATATTTGCGCGGCAGCCTGCGGTAGGCGCTGTAGCGGTAATGCGGCCGGTACGCGTAGCCGCGATAGAGTGCCGGCGGCTCCTGGCCGTAATAGGCGCCGTGATAGAAATTGATGACCGGCCCTTCCGCGCAGCGATAGGTGTCCCAGGTCGGACCGATGAAGGGCGCCACACCAACCTCAGGCGGAACCACCGGATAGGGCTGTCCGCCGGCGCGCGCCGGAGGGGTCGCGACCAGGGCCGCGAGAAGGACAAACCACGCGCTTCGCATGCGTTCGCTCCGAGCCGATGCCATCCGCGTATGGAAGCACCGGACCGGCCGACGCCGCAATCGCGGAATTCATCGCGCAGCCTCGCTCGGTGCATTGTTGATAACCGGCGCAAACGCAGTGCGGGTGGTGACAGGACGTCCGGACGTGTTATCGGGAGATGACGCAGTTGCGAGACGGATCGGACACCCATGCGCATTACCCTCGTCGGCTCCCGCCATTTCGGCGTGACCACCCTGAACATGCTCCGGGAGCACGGTGTCTCGATCGTGCGGGTTGTGGTGGCCGACGCCGAGGATCGTCTCGCCGCGACGGCCAAGGCGGCGGGCATCGAGGTCGTGGTCCAGGCCAATCCCAAGCTGGTGGTGGCCTCCGAGATCGCTCCCGACACCGATCTGATCGTCACCGCGCACAGCCACGCCCGGATCGGCAAGGACGCGCTCGAGGCCGCGAAGCTGGGCGGGATCGGCTATCATCCCTCGCTGCTGCCGCGTCACCGCGGCAAGGCGGCCGTGGAATGGACCATCAAGGAAGGCGACCCGATCGCCGGCGGCACGATCTACCACCTCGCCGACCGCATGGACGCCGGCGCCATCGCGGCCCAGGAGTGGTGCTTCGTCAAGAAGGGCGAGACGGCGCGGGAGCTGTGGGAGCGCGCGCTCGCCCCGCTCGGGCTCAAATTGCTGGCCGACGTGATCGATTATGCCAAGGTCCACAAGGCGCTGCCGTCCAAGACTCAGGACGAGCAGTTCGCGACCTCGGCGCCAAGCCTTTCCTAAGGCCCTTTCCTGAGTCGCTGTCCCGACGTTTACCCTTAACGTGAGGGGGCGTTGATTCTGCTTCGAAAATTGCAGCCGAGAATCCAAATAAACCATTGTTCCCGCAGGAACAATTTTCGATTTGGCACCGCACCAAATTTCCGTCACATTTGGCCCGAATAAGGGTCAGCATATCAGACAAATTCAAGGACGGATTTTATGCGTTTTGCTCGCATTGCGGCGTTCTGTGCCGCTTCAGTTTTCACCCTCGCCGCGCCCGCTTTCGCCCAGACTCCCTATGACGGCAACTGGCAGGTCACCATCGTCACCAAGAGCGGTTCCTGCGAGCCGACCGCAAGCTCCTTGCTGACGGTTGCCGACGGCAAGATCACCGCGCCGGGCGCTAACGTTTCCGGCACCATCGGCAGCGGGGGACTTGTGAAAGTTTCGATCAATGGTGCATATGCCAACGGTCAACTCAGCGGCAACGCCGGATCGGGGAAGTGGAATGGAGCATCTGCAGGCATACCGTGCAGCGGGCGGTGGGAAGCATCGCGCCAATAGAAGAATCGTGACCAGCGGTCTGGGCCAGCGGCTCCTGATTGCGGCTACCGTCATGTTTGCGGCCGGAATTGCCAATTCCGAGAGCAAGGCCCAGTCGGGCCCGTTTGCCCCGCTGGCAGGCAGCTGGAGCGGCTCGGGAACGGTCACGTTGGATGACGGCTCGACCGAGCGGATCCGCTGCCGGGCCAAATACGCTCCGGTCGGACCGACCATGGAATTGTCTCTGACCTGCGCCAGCGACGCCTACAAGTTCAACCTCGGCGCCAACGTCAAGGCTGAAGGCAGCGCCATCGCGGGCAGCTGGTCCGAGGCCAGCCGCAATATCAGCGGCTCCCTTTCGGGCCGCGGCGCGGGTGGAAACTATGAGCTGCTCGCCTCCACCGCCGGCTTCAACGCCAACATCTCGCTGAAGACGTCCGGCAACAAGCAGAACGTCACGATGCGTGCCGATAGCCAGTTCCGCGGCGCCAACATCTCGCTGTCGCGCTAAGCCGATACAAGTAGATTGACAATCGACCCGGCGATCTCGCCGGGTCGATTTTTTATGTGCCCGGCACGAACGCCGAGACCTCGATCTCGACCTTGGCCCGGTCGTCCACGAGGCCGCCGATGTAGAGCAAGGTCGAGGGCGGGAAATTGCGCCCCAGCGTTTCCTTCCAGACCGCGCCGATGCCGGACCCGGCTGCCTCATATTCGCTGCGGCTGGTCAGGTACCAGGTCAGGCGGACGATATGCTCGGGGCCGGCGTCGGCCTCGCCCAGGAGCTTGATGACCCGCTTCAGCGCGGTCCCGACCTGCGCTGCCATGTCAGGCGCGTAATTGCCGGTCTCGTCGCCGCCGGTCTGCCCGGCCAACACCACCCAGCGGCCCGGCCCCTCGACCGCGACGCCATGGGAAAAGCCGCGCGGTTTTTTCCACTCGGCCGGCTGCAAGATGTGCATGAGCGAATATCTCCCGATTTTTCTCGTTGTTCAGTGATGCCTTAGCACGCCGCCATGCATCGCTGCACCGGCAGATTTGGCCGTTGCAAACGGCGACGATGTCGCCGATACCGACCCTCCCTCAGAACCCTCGCCTCCCAAACCTGCGCCGATGAACACCACACCGTCCAAAACGATGGCTGCCCTGTGGATGGCGGGCTGGCTGTCGCTGATGCTGGTCATGGCGGTCGCCGGGCGCGAGACCACGCGCGAGCTGAATGTATTTCAGATCATGGAAGTGCGTTCGGTGATCGGGTTCACGCTTCTGCTGCCGATCGTCTACCGGTCCGGTGGCTTCAAGGCGGTCGCGACCAAGCGCCTGCCCCAGCATCTCGCGCGCAATGGGGTGCATTATTTCGCACAGCTCGGCTGGTTCTACGCACTGACCCTGATCGGGATCGGCCAGGTCGTCGCGATCGAATTCACCATGCCGATCTGGACGGCACTGCTGGCCGCAACATTCCTGTCCGAACACATGACCGTCTGGAAGATCGCCGCGATCGTGCTCGGTATCGTCGGCGTGGTCATGATCGTGCGGCCCGCCACCGGCGAGATCAATCCGGGCCAGCTGATCGCGCTGGGAGCCGCGATCGGCTTCAGCATCTCCATGATATTGGCGAAATCACTGACCCGGACCGAGAGCGCATTGTCGATCCTGTTCTGGATGATCGTCGTGCAGATGGTCGTGGGTCTGCTCCCGACGCTCTATGTCTGGACCTGGCCGTCGGCCTCCCTGTGGGGTTGGCTGTTCGTTATCGGGGTCTGCGGCACATTCTCGCACTATTGCCTCGCCAGCGCGCTCCGGTACGCGGATGCGACCATCGTGGTGCCGATGGACTTTCTGCGGGTTCCGCTCACGGCCACCGTCGGCTGGCTGATCTATTCCGAGCGGCTCGACTCCTGGACCGTGCTCGGCGCGGCGCTGATCCTCTGCGGCAATCTCCTGAACTTGAAGCCGGCTTCGCCGGTTCCCGCCCGCGCACGCTGAACCTCGCGCCGCTTCGCGCGACAAAACATAGTGGCCGTGTGATTTAGATCACGTTGGAGGGGCCTTCCATCGTGCACATTCTGCCACACAGCAGCGGGTTGAACGCGACGAACTACCGTTTTGGTGGCGCCAAATCGGGCACTTCGTGTAAGTTCGTTGCCAATCTGTTGCTGCCTGCAATTTCGATTCTGTTGGGGATTCCAGATGCGCACTCTCACCCTCCTCGCGTCGCTGATGTGCATGGTACTGTCGGTCAGTGCCGCGAAGGCCGACCGCCGTGTTGCTTTCGTCGTCGGCAACGGCGCCTACAAGAACGTCGCACAATTGCCGAACCCGCCGATCGACGCCAAGGCGATGGCGGCAACGCTGCGCAATGTCGGCTTCGAGGTGATCGAAGGTTCGAACCTCTCGCGCGACCAGATGACGGAGAAGCTGCTGGACTTCGGCCGCAAGGCGCAGGGCTCCGATGTCGCAGTGTTCTATTATGCCGGTCACGGCATCGCGGTCGGCGGCTCCAACTATCTTCTGCCTGTCGACGCCGACATCAAGTCGGAGATGGACGTCAAGCTCGGAGCCGCCATCAACATCGATCTGACGCTCGAGCAGACCATGGGCGACGCCAAGGTCAAGCTGGTCTTCCTTGACGCCTGCCGCGACAATCCGTTCGCCGCCAAGATCAAGTCGAACTCCGCGACCCGCAGCGTCAACGTGCAGAGCGGTCTTGCCGAGATGAAATCCGGCGAAGGCACGCTGATCGCGTTCGCCACCGGTCCGGGCCAGACCGCGCTCGACGGCCAGGAGGGCAACAACAGCCCGTTCACCCGTGCGCTGATCGACAACATCACCAAGCCTGGCATCGAGATCCAGCAGGCAATGACGTCGGTCCGCGCCCAGGTCAACGAGGAGACCCACAAGGGTCAGCTGCCCTGGGGCCACACCAATTTGATCGGCGCCGTCTATCTCAACCAGGCTCCGACGACCCAGGTCGCCAATGCGGCACCGACGGCTGCTGGCGTCGTGCCCGCGGCAACAGGCGGCAATTCGGACGGTGTCGAGCTCGAATACTGGCGGTCAGTCAAGGAGAGCAACAAGCCCGAAGAGCTCAACGCCTACCTCTCCACCTACCCGAACGGCCAGTTCAAGGCACTGGCGCTGGCGCGGCTCGCGGCAATCAAGAGCGGCCCGTCCACGACGACCCGCAACCTCAACGCCGGTGTCGATCCTGCCACCTTCACCGACGACGCCAGCCAGCTCACCGAGGACCAGATCGGCCTCGACAAGGGGCAGCGCCGCGACGTGCAGCGCCGCCTGACCGGACTTGGATTCGACACCAAGGTCACCGGGGCGTTCAGCGAGGACACCCGTACGGTGCTCAAGCGCTGGCAGGCGGCACGTGGCTATCCATCGAGCGGCTATCTCAACAAGCTCCAGCACAAGGCCCTGCTGTCGGAGATCGTGGCCTCCGCGCCGACCACTGCGAGCGACGACAGCGCGAAACCGGCCCGACGTGCCCCGGCCCAGGCGCAGAGCGCACCCGCCCAGCATCGCGGCGGCGGCGGCGACGCCGGCGCAGCCTTCGTCGGCGGTGTCGTCGGCGGCATGATGGGCGGCATGTTCCGCCGCTGAGGCGAGGCCAACCGCAAATACAAAAGCCCGGCTCGCGCCGGGCTTTTTCGTTGCGATTAGCCAAACCTTTGGCGCCTACTTCCCCGCCGCCTTTCGCAGCGCCTCGTTGATGCGATCCTGCCAGCCGGGCCCGCCGGCCTGGAAATGCTCGAGCACGTCCTGGTCAATGCGCAGCGTGACCTGCTCCTTGACCCCCGGCGCCACGTTCTGCTTTGGCGGCGCCGCGGCGACCTTCGCCGTCACCTTCTTGAACGCCGCCTCGGCCTCCGTCCTGGCGTCGCCCAACGTCCGCGGCCGCCTCGGTGGTTGATCCGCCATGTCCTAGATTCCCTCAAACAGAGCCGTCGAAAGATACCGCTCGGAGAAGGACGGCACTACAGCCAGGATGGTTTTTCCCGCAGCTTCCGGCCGCTTGCCGATCTCGAGGGCCGCGGCGATCGCGGCGCCCGAGGAGATGCCGCCCGGAATGCCCTCGTGCCGCGCCAGCGCCCGCGAGGTCTCAATCGCCGTCGTGGAGTTGATCTTCACGATCTCGTCGATCACCGAGCGATCGAGGATGTCAGGGACGAAGCCCGCACCGATGCCCTGGATCTTGTGCGGCGTATGCTGGCCACCCGACAGCACCGGGCTCTCCTCCGGCTCGACCGCGACCACGCGCAGCGAGGGCTTGCGCGGCTTCAGCACCTGGCCGACGCCGGTGATGGTGCCGCCGGTGCCGACGCCGGCGACGAAGAAGTCGACGTTGCCGCCGGTGTCGTTCCAGATCTCCTCCGCGGTGGTGCGGCGGTGCACCTCGGGATTGGCGAGATTCTTGAACTGCTGCGGCATCACCGAATTCGGCGTCGTCTTCAACAGCTCTTCGGCCGTAGCGATGGCGCCCTTCATGCCTTGCGCGGCCGGTGTCAGCACCAGCTCCGCGCCGAGAAAGGCCAGCATCTTGCGGCGTTCGATCGACATCGACTCCGGCATGACCAGCTTGAGCCTATAGCCGCGCGACGCGGCGACGAAGGCCAGCGCGATGCCGGTATTGCCGGAGGTTGGTTCGATCAGCACGGTGTCGGGCTTGACGATCCCGGCCTTCTCCATGGCGATGATCATGGCCGCGCCGATGCGATCCTTCACGCTTGCGGCGGGATTGAAATATTCAAGCTTTGCCAAAATGGTCGCGTTCACGCCGTGCATGCCCGGAAGCCGGCGCAAGCGCACGATCGGCGTGTCGCCAAAAGCATCGACGATCGAGTCATAGATCCGGCCGCGGCCGGGTTGGTGCGCTGCACCCGTGGTGGACGAAGCATCCATGATGAACTCCCTGTGGCTATGAATGTGCTTCTGTTGCAGCTCTTGCGCAGTTAGAGACAGCCTGCGGCGACACGCAAGCGAGATTGCGGCACATGTTAAATACGCTGCATCGCAAAATCGCGTGAGCAATAATTATCAGAAAACCAACGCATTTGTGTTGCGACCTCGTCAACTGATTCTGCTTATGTTAGACTTAGGTCTCAAAGCTGGGAGGTCACCACGATGTCAGCAGTCGCTGAAGTGTTGTCGACCGTCGCACCGAACCGCGCTCCGCGTTGCAGTGAGTTGCCGACCTGTCCCGTCTGCGCCGACTCCATGATCGCCGCCGAAGGTTCTGCGTATCTGTCGGAACACGTGATCAGCTATCTCTGGACCTGCGACAATTGCGGCTACGGCTTCGTGACCAAGCACTCCGTCAAGCAGCGTTTCCTCTGCAACTGACCTAGCGCGGGGCGATGTCGCCCCTCGCCCAGTTCTCGCGCGTACGCCGATAGAACTCCTCGAACGTTCCCTGTGCGACCGCGTCCCTGATGCCTTGCATCAGAAACTGGTAGTAAGCGATATTGATCTCGGACAGCAGCATCGCACCCAGCGTCTCGCCCGCCTTGACGAGATGATGCAAATAGGCGCGCGCGTAGGTGCGCGCCGATGGCCAGGTACTCTCTTCGTCGAGCGGCCGGGGATCGTCGGCGTGGCGCGCGTTGCGCAAATTCACCTGGCCGAAGCGTGTGAAGGCTACGCCATGCCGGCCATTGCGCGTCGGCATCACGCAGTCGAACATGTCGATGCCGCGCTTGACAGCCTCGAGGATGTCGTCGGGCGTGCCGACGCCCATCAGATAGCGCGGCCGCTCCCTCGGCAGCAGCGGCGCTGTCTCGTCGATCATCGCGAGCATCACGGCTTGCGGCTCACCGACGGCAAGGCCGCCAATCGCATAACCATGGAAACCGATCTCGACGAGGCCTTGCGCGCTGGCATGGCGAAGCTGGGGTATGTCGCCGCCCTGCACGATGCCAAACAGCATGTAGCCATCGGGCGCGCTCTCGAAGGCGCGCTTGCTTCGCTCGGCCCAGCGCAGCGACAATTGCATTGCGCGGTCGATGTCGGCGCGCTCGGCGGGCAGCCGCACGCATTCGTCCATCTGCATCGCGATATCGGAGCCTAGCAAACGCTGCACCTCAATCGAGCGCTCCGGCGACAGATCGACCTTGGCACCGTCGATATGCGAACGGAACGTCACGGCGTGCTCGCTGACCTTGCGCAAATCCGCCAGCGACATCACCTGGAAGCCGCCGGAATCCGTCAGCATCGGCCCGTTCCAGCCGGTGAATGTCTGCAAGCCGCCAAGTGCTGCGATCCGCTCGGCGCCGGGGCGCAGCATCAGATGATAGGTATTGCCGAGCACGATGTCGGCACCGGCCTCACGCACCTCGCGCCAGTGCATCCCCTTCATCGCGCCGGCGGTACCGACCGGCATGAAGGCGGGCGTGCGCACCACGCCGTGCGGGGTGGTCAGGCGCCCCGTGCGCGCGGCGCCATCCATGGCGAGCAGTTCGAAATGATTGGGCAGACCGGTGTCAGGACGATTCATGACGGTGCTTATTGCGTGTCGGAGCGGGCCGATCAACCCGCCCAGGCGCTGCATCGGCCGGCTTATGCATCGGATTGGGACAGGGCCACCAATATTTGGAACACGGAAATTTGCGCCTGCCACGCTTGTTGAACAAAACGATACAGTGTAGTTTTATCCCGGGGCTGGATGAGCTGCCGCGGCGATGTTGCCGGCGGCGGTAGATGCGTGATCGCCAGCCACCGACAATGCCCTTCCCTTTAAATTCGACTGACACGTCCGGCAGTTCGCATGGCTGGGCAAGGCAGACCTGCGCCCGCCTGTTCGGATGGCTGGTCCTGACGTGTAGCCTGGCGCTCGGCGCCTGCACCTCCCTGCCCCGCACGCCCTATACGGCCGCTGAAGCCAGCACATCGCGCGTGCTCGATATCGACGGCCTGCGGCGCTACGCCGACGAACCCATCACGAGATTCAGCTTCGAGAAGGACACCAGCACCGCGACCAAGTCCTACCTGGCGCTGTCAGGCGGCGGCGCCGATGGTGCCTACGGCGTCGGCGTGCTCAACGGCTGGACCGCGGCCAGAACCCGTCCCACCTTCTCGGTCGTCTCGGGCGTGAGCACCGGCGGCCTGATTGCACCCTTTGCGTTTCTCGGCTCGCGATATGACGACACGCTGAAGGAGGTCTACACCAGCGGCGTCGCGGAGAGCCTGTTGAGCGATCCCAGCATCATGCGCGTGCTGTTCGGATCCGGCCTGTTCGGCAACACGCGGCTGCGCGAGCTCGTCGCCCGTTATGTCGGGCCCGAGATCATGGCGCAGGTCGCGCGTGAAAACGCCAAAGGGCGCAAGTTGCTGGTGGTGACGACAGATCTCGACACCCAGCGCACCGCGATCTGGGACATGGGCAAGATCGCCACGATCGGCACGCCCGAGGCGCTCAAGCTGTTTCGCGACGTGATGGCGGCCTCCGCCAGCATCCCGCTGGTGTTTCCGCCGATCATGATCGACGCCGAAGGCGAGGGCCGCAGGTTTCAGGAGATGCATGTCGACGGCGGCGTGACGGCCCCGGTGCTGACGCTGCCGGAAGCCCTGCTTTTCCAAGGCAGTCGCCTGCCCGGCCCTGCGAAGCTGGACATCTACATCCTCGTCAACAAGAAGATCGAACGCAATTTCGAGCTCGTCTCCAACAGCACCATCGACGTCGCCTCACGCAGCCTGTCGTCGATCACCCAGTCGCAAACCCGCTCGATCATCTTCTCGACCTATGATTTTGCCAGCCGCAACCGCCTGGGCTTCCATCTCTCCTACATCGCGCGCGATTATCCGGCGGCCCCCTCGGAAGGGTTCGACACCGCCTATATGCGGGCGCTGTATCAGTACGGATATGAGAAGGCGGCTTCGGGCCAGGCCTGGACTTCGACGCTTCCGTGAGCGCTCGCTGAGGAACGGGGCCGTGCCGAGACGGTTGACGATGCGGCCCATTCGGCCAGATTGGCCATGACGCACCCGTTGCTGCGCGTTATAGAGCATCACTGATGTCACGACTGCGCAGGAATCATTGGGCATGGGATTGACTGCGAGCAGGACCAGACCGGCAGCTCAGCGGCGCGAGGTGCCGAAATCGCGCGGCGGCCGGCCGACGAAAAGCGCCGCGATCGAGCGCGATCAGCGGCTGATCGAGGTCGCCACCCGCCTGTTCCTGGATCGCGGCTTTGACGCCACCTCGCTCGATGCGGTCGCGGAAGCCGCGCGAGTGAGCAAGCCCACCGTCTATGCCCGTTACGGCGACAAGCGCGGCCTGTTCGCCGCCGTGCTGCGGCGTGAGATCGCGCGATGGCTTGCACCGCTGTCCGCGGCCGCCGAGACGAAGCTCAGCAGCGCCTCGGACATCTCGGTCGAGCAGCGGCTGGTCGAGATCGGGCGCGAGATGCTGACATTCACCTGCGGTCCCGATGCCGTCGCCTTCAGCCGCATGATGACGTCGCAGGCCATCAACTTCCCCGACATCGCCAAGCTCGGCAAGGAGGAAGGCTGGCTCAAGGCCGTCGCCACCACGGCGCGCTTCTTCGACCATCTGGTGGCGCAAGGCGCGCTCGACGTCGACGACACCACCATCGCGGCGGAAGTGTTTCTCGACGTCGTCGTCGGTCACAACCATCGCCTGGCGACGTTTGGAACGCCGCCGGAGATGAAGGTCGCGGAAAAGCGCATGCGCGCTGCGATCAAGCTGTTCCTGGCAGGCGCGCTGGGATCTGCGGACGGCAGCCAGAGTGCAGCCAAGACCACGCAGCGGCGGCGCCCCTCGCGCTGACAATTCCGTGAGGTTGCGATCTTTCCTAGAGATCCCGCGGCCGTGCCGTTGACCAAAACAAAACGATACGGTATGGTTTAATTATAGGGCGATGCGGATCGCTTTTTCACCAGCCCCAAAGAGGTCCGCACCGCCTCGATCGCCGCGGCGGACAGCCCGTCACGACGCTCAGCGGCCGACCGATGCCCAAGGTCGGCCGCAAATTCTTTACGATCATCCGGCACACTCGCTGGCCGAGGGGTTCGAGCATGACGACGGCCAAACGACGGATCTCGGGATTGCTCGCGATCACCCTGTCCGCACTCCTCCTCGCCGCGCCGGCGCGGGCGATCGTGAGCTCGGGCACGCCGACCACGCTTCACAGCGACACAGATGGTGACGCCGAGGCCGATCGCCAAGCGGTCAGTCGCGAGATCGAGCGCTTCCGCAGCTCGTCGATCTCGATCAACCAGGCCATGGCGATTGCGGAAGCCCGCCACGCCGGTGCCACCACGGCGGATGTGAGTTTCGACGGAGCCTCCGGCGTGCCGGTCTACCGGGTGAAGACCCTGCACAATGACCGGATCTGGCGCCACACCATCAATGCCGCGACCGGCGAGCTCGTCGGCGGGGAAGCCGCCCTCCCTCTCGCCGAGCTCGACCTCGACGATCGCAGCAACCTCGCAGCGCTCGGTGCCATCAAGCACCGACTTGCGGATGCCGTGCACGTCGCCGAACGCGCGGCCTCGGGCAAGGCGATCAGCGGCGGGCTGGTGCGCGAAAGCGGCCGGCTGAATTTCGCGATCGTCGTCATCAGTGGCGACAACCTCAAGGAGGTCATCCTCGAACCGCCGGGCGCCCGGACCAAATAGCGGCAGCCCCAATCCCGCCGAAAAGCCATTGACGGGCGCAAGACTCTCCCGCATAAGCTCCCGCCATGTTCACGACCACCAAACGCGCGACTAAAACCACCACGGCCTTCGGGGCCCGGGGAGGCGTGCGCGTGTAGTCGTCGACTAGAACGCAATCACTCTACCGAAGCCCCGCCCTCGTTGGTCCGGGGCTTTTTTGTTGTCTGAATTCTCAAATCAATGGAGGACACAGTGAGTAACGATCCCGTCGTTGCGATTGTCGGCGTCACCGGTGCGGTGGGCGCCGAATTCATCGCCACCATGGACAAGCGCGGCTTTCGCGTCGGCAAGCTCAAGGCGCTGGCCAGCGCCCGCTCGGCCGGCAAGACGGTGTCGTTCCGTGGGCAAAGCGTCGTCATCGAGCAGCTGACCGAACGCGCCTTCGAAGGCGTCGACATCGCCCTGTTCTCGGCCGGCGGCAGCATCTCCAAGAAGTTCGCGCCGATCGCGGTCAAGGCGGGTGCCGTCGTCGTCGACAACTCCTCCGCCTTCCGCATGGACCCGAACGTGCCGCTGGTGATCCCCGAGATCAACCCGAACCGCATCCGCGACCACAAGGGTATCATCGCCAACCCGAACTGCGCCGCCATCACCGCGCTGGTGCCGCTGTGGCCGATCCACCAGAGCAACCGCATCAAGCGCGTGATCATCTCGACCTACCAGGCGGCCTCCGGCGCCGGCGCTGCCGCAATGGACGAGCTGGTCGAGTCCACCCGCGCCAACCTCAACGGGCAGGTTTATACGCCGAAGGTGATGCCGCATCCCTACGCGTTCAACCTCTTCAACCACAACACGGCGATCGACCCTGACACCGGCTACAACGACGAAGAGACCAAGGTCATCAACGAAACCCGCAAGATCTTCGAGGACGACAAGATCGCGATCGGCGTCACCTGCGTGCGCGTGCCGGTGCTGCGGGCTCATTGCGAGGCCATCACCTTCGAATGCGAGAAGCCGATCAGCGAGGATCAGGTCCGCGCCATCATGGCGCGAGCGCCGGGCGTCAGGATCGTCGACGACCGCGCCAAGAACTACTTTCCGATGCCGATCGACGCCTCGGGCCAGGACGACGTCCTGGTCGGTCGCATCCGCAAGGATCTCAGCGATCCCTCCGGGCATTCGATCTCGATCTTCGTGGCAGCGGACCAGCTGCTCAAGGGCGCTGCGCTCAACGCGGTGCAGATCGCGGAGCTGTTGCCACAGCGGGTGATGGCGTAACGGACGGTGCGGTAGGGTGGGCAAAGGCGCGCAAGCGCCGTGCCCACCACTTCTCTCGCGCATCCACGAAAGATGGTGGGCACGCTTCGCTCTGCCCACCCTACTCCGCCAAAATTAGTCGTGCGCCCGAAACAACAGACACGCATCGCCATACGAATAGAACCGATAGCCGGTCGCGATCGCGTGTGCATACGCCTGCTGCATCGTCTCCAGGCCGGAGAACGCCGACACCAGCATGAACAGCGTCGACTTCGGCAAATGGAAATTGGTCAGCAGAACATCGACGGCGCGGAAGCGGTAGCCGGGAGTGATGAAGATCGACGTCTCGGCGGCGAACGGCTCAATGGTGCCGTCCTCGCTGGCTGCGCTTTCGAGCAGACGCAACGACGTGGTGCCAACCGCGATGATACGGCCGCCGTTCTTGCGCGCAGTGTTGAGCCGCTCCGCCGTCTCGGCCGAGAGCGTGCCCCACTCGGCATGCATCTTGTGGCCTTCGGTGTCGTCCACCTTCACCGGCAGGAAGGTCCCTGCCCCGACATGCAGCGTGACGCGATTGATCCCGACGCCGCGCGCGTGCAGCGCCTGCTCCAGCGCCGGCGTAAAATGCAGGCCGGCTGTCGGCGCGGCAACGGCGCCTTCATTCGCCGCGAACATGGTCTGGTAGTCGGCGAGATCCTGATCGTCAGGGGTACGTTTCGAGGCGATGTAGGGCGGCAGCGGCGGGCTGCCGAGATCGGCGATCGCTTGATCCAGTGTCGGGCCGTGGAACGAAAATGACAGCGTCACCTCGCCCTCCACGCCCTTGGCCTCGACCTCGGCGTCGAGATGGCCAAGCAAGCAGACCTTGCCCTCATTGCCGAAGCGGATGCGGTCGCCGGCTGCGAGTTTCTTGGCCGGCTTCACCAGTGCCTGCCAGCGCGAACCGTCGAGGCGCTTGATCAGCGTTGCCTCGATCTTCGGCTCGGTCTCGCGGCCAATGCGACGGCCTTTCAATTGCGCCGCGATTACCTTGGTGTCGTTGACGACGAGCTGGTCGCCCGGCCTCAACCATTGCGGCAGATCGGCGATGATATGGTCGCGCAGCGTGCCGTGGTCGACAACCAGCATCTTCGCGGAGTCGCGCGGGCTCGCCGGGCGCAATGCGATGTGCTCGGCGGGCAGGTCGAAATCGAAGAGGTCGGTGCGCATCGCGTGCTCACGGCCGTACAGTCAGACCCTCATGGTGAGGAGGCGCGGAGCGCCGTCTCGAACCATGAAGGCCGGGCTGCAGCAGCGGGGCCTTCATCCTTCGAGACGCGCGTTCCGCGCGCCTCAGGATGAGGGTTGAACGCCTACTCCGCGTCAGCCGCCATTCGCGCCTTGACGATCTTGTCGGGGTTCTGCACGGGCTCGCCGCGCTTGATCTTGTCGACGTTCTCCATGCCCTCGGTGACCTTGCCCCACACCGTGTACTGGTTGTCGAGGAAGCGAGCGTCGTCGAACACGATAAAGAACTGGCTGTCGCCGGAATCCGGGCTGGCGGCGCGCGCCATCGAGGTGGTGCCGCGCACATGCGGCTCCTTGTTGAACTCGGCCTTCAGCTTCTTGCCGGAGCCCCCGGTGCCGGTGCCCTGCGGGCAGCCGGTCTGCGCCATGAAGCCGTCGATCACGCGATGGAACACGATGCCGTCGTAGAAGCCTTCACGCACGAGTTCCTTGATGCGCGCGACGTGGCCCGGCGCCAGATCAGGCCGCATCTCGATGGTGACGGGGCCCTGCGTGGTTTCGAGGATCAGTGTGTTTTCGGTGGCGCTCATGCTCGTCTCTCTTGGGTTGGGGGTGAAGTCCTGTCAGGTGAAGATTTGCGGTTGCGAAACTGGATCGCGAATGGACGCCCCGCAGCGGCGCCAGCCATCGCATCGGTAAATGGCATCGGCGTGCAGCGTTGCAATGCCTCCATCACCGCGATCCGGTATTGCAGCCGGTCATCGTCGGAGGCCTCCGCGGATTCATAGGTAATCCTCGGATGGCCCAGAATGTTTCCAGCCCGGTTAAAGCTCACGACGACGGTGATGTCGATCGGGCGGGCCTTGGCGGCGGGCGGCGGCTTCCAGCAGGTGCGCAGATGCCGGAAGATGTCCTGGATGGTGTTGACCTGTGCGTCCTCGGCGACCGCGCCGGGGACGCCGAGCAGCAGCACCGCGGCAACCAACAGGAGCTTGCCACCGCAGCGCGCCATCGCCTCTCCTACTTGATGTCGGAAGCGACCTGCACCTTCACCATCTTGTCGGGGTCGGTGACGGTGCCGCCGCTTGATCCGGGAGGCGCCTTCTTCAGCTTGTCGACGACGTCCATGCCCTGCACGACCTCGCCGATCACGGTGTACTGGTTGTCGAGGCTGCCGCCGTCGGCGAACATGATGAAGAACTGCGAATTGGCGGTGTCGACGCTGTCGCCGCGCCGGGCCATGCCGACGATGCCGCGCGCAAAATGCACCTTGGAGAATTCCTGCTTCAGGTTCGGATATTTCGACCCGCCGGTGCCGTTGAAGTTCTGACCATCGCCGGTCTGCGCCATGAAGCCGTCCATGACGCGGTGGAACGGCACGTTGTTGTAATAACCCTCGCGCGCGAGCTGCTTGATGCGCTCGGCGTGCTGGGGCGCAAGGTCCGGCCTCAGCTTGATGACGATGCGGCCCTTCGTGGAGTCGATGACGATGGCGTTGGCCTTGTCGAGGCCGGCCGGCAAAGTTTGCGCGAACGCCGGCACCGCGAACAGAACCGCGGCAAGAACTGCGAGAATTCGGATCATGACAACTCCGGATCAGAGATGAGAAAGGAAACGCGCCGTTATCAGGCGAATTTTGCCTTGAGCTGGGCCGCAACCAGCGGCGGGACGAAGGTCGAGACATCCCCGCCTATGGCTGCGATCTGGCGCACCAAAGTGGCGGTGATCGGGCGGACCATGGGAGAAGCCGGCAGGAAGACCGTATGCACCTCGGGCGCCATCGCCTCGTTCATGCCGGCGAGTTGCATCTCGTAGTCAAGGTCGGTGCCGTCGCGCAGGCCCCGGATCATGATCGTCGCCCCGTGCTTGCGCGCCGAGGTCACCGACAGATCGTCAAACGTCGCGGCTTCGAGCACGCAGCCTGCCTGGGCCGCCACCGGCCCGCAGACGTCGTGGAGCATCTTGAGCCGCTCCTCGGTCGAGAACAGCGGCTTCTTGCCGGGGTGGACCCCGATCGCGACAACGAGCCTGTCGCACAGCGACACGCTGTGCCGGACCACGTCCAGATGGCCGTTGGTGATGGGGTCGAAGGAACCTGGATAGAAGGCAATGCGCGGCATGGCCACGTCCTACCGCGCCCGGCCCGGCCCGGCAAGCCGGTCGGGTTCCCTGGCGGTTTTTCCGCAAAACTGTGTCGGAATGCGCCGAATTGTTTCGTCCTGAGGGGGCCACGAAACAAAACGGGGCGAGAACGAAACCATTTCCCACGTTCGCGAAGACGTCCGGAAACTGGCCATGGTTACTAATCCGGCCAACGAACGACGGGCCGCACAACTGGGCGTAGCGGCCGCATCACAGGGGACTGTCATGATCAAAGCTCTTTCGGCGATCGCCATTTCTGCGTGTGTTGCTGCCGCCCTCACCCTCCTGCCCGGCTTCGCCCCGACCGTCGAGGCGAGCGTGCCGCAGCCGCTCGCCAAGAGCGACCGGCTCGATATCCGCACCATCGGCAAGGACTGCTCGCAGCAGGCCTGGCCGAATTTCGAGGCGTCCTGCCTTCGTCAGGCCGGCACCAAAGCCAACATCCGCGAGGCTCGTCTCGTGACCGCCAACCGTACTCCGTAGCGGGGTGTGTCAGTTTCGCGTCAGGAATCCTCGCGATAAGTCCCAACGATAAACCCCAAAGATGACCCATGGATATTTGCGACGTCCCGTCGCAGACTGCCCGATGCTCGCGCCCGCCGGAATGACCCGTCGGGCGCGATCCCATCGAGGGGTCGCCATTGTCCAGCACGCCCGCAGTCGCCTCCGGCCATCAACCTGATCCACTGCCGCTTGCCATGACCATGGGCGCCCTCGGGGTGGTCTATGGCGATATCGGCACTAGCCCCCTCTATGCCCTGAAGGAAGCCGCCAAGGCCGCTGCCCACGGCGGCACATTGACGAACGATGCCGTTCTGGGCGTTGCCTCGCTGATCCTCTGGGCGCTGTTGCTGATCATCTCGCTGAAATATGCGCTGCTGATCCTGCGCGCGGACAACCGCGGCGAAGGCGGCATCGTCGCCCTGCTGGCGCTGCTGCACGCGCGCAACGCCCAACCCGGCACCTGGCGCGCGCATCTGCTGGTCGTCGGCCTCGTCGGCGCCGCGCTACTGTACGGCGACGGCGCGATCACGCCGGCGATCTCGGTGCTGTCAGCCATCGAAGGTCTGAAGGTCGACGCCCCCTCGCTCGCGCCGGCGGTGGTGCCCGTGACCGTCGTCATCCTGATCGGACTGTTCATGATGCAGAAGCAGGGCACCGGCTTCATCGGCCGTATCTTCGGACCGGTGATGCTGGCCTGGTTCTTCGTGCTGGCAGCGCTCGGCATCCACGGCATCGTCAAGGCGCCGGCGGTGCTGGCGGCGCTGAGCCCGCTCTATGCGTTCGACTTCCTGATCCACCAGGATTTTCATGTCTCCTTCGCGATCCTGGGGGCGGCATTCCTCGCGGTGACCGGCGGCGAAGCCATGTATGCCGACATGGGGCATTTCGGCCGCCTGCCGATCCGCCTGGCCTGGTTCGCGATCTGCCTGCCCGCGCTGGTGCTGAACTATTTCGGCCAGGCCGCGCTGCTGATCACCGATCCCACCATGATCGAAAATCCGTTCTTCCAGCTCTGCCCCGACGCACTGCACTATCCGCTGGTCGCGTTCTCGGCGGTCGCGACCGTGATCGCCTCGCAGGCCATCATCTCGGGCGTGTTCTCGCTGACGCAGCAGTCGATCCAGCTCGGCTTCCTGCCGCGCATGCAGATCCGTCACACCACGAGCGCAGCGATCGGCCAGATCTACGTGCCGTTGGTGAACTGGCTGCTCGCCGCCGCAACGCTCGGTGCCGTCCTGAGCTTCGGCAGCTCGGAGGCGCTGGCCGGCGCCTACGGCATCGCAGTGTCGCTGTTGATGGCTATCACCACGCTGCTCGCGGCCCTCGTCGCGATCCAGTGGGGCTATTCGCCATGGCTCGTGGTGGCCGTGAACGGCTTCTTCTTCGTAATCGACGTGATCTTCTTCTCGGCCAATTCGATCAAGCTGTTCGAGGGCGGCTGGTTTCCGTTGATGCTCGCGGCCTTCGTCGCCTTCCTGATGCTGACCTGGCGCAGCGGCGTGAAGCTCGTCGAAGCGGCACGCGCGAAGCTGCGCCAGCCCGAGGAGGATCTGATCCAGACCGCGGTCAACAAGTGCAGCGCCAGACTCCCCGGCACCGCCGTGTTCCTGGCGTCGGCGCCGCGCGGCGTGCCGCTGGCGCTGACCCAGTTCGTCAAGCACAACCACGTGCTGCACGAGCGCATCGTCCTGGTCACCGTGCTGATCGAGGAGCTTCCTCACATTGCCGACGAAGACCGCACCGAGGTGATCGAGATCATTCCCGGTATTACCCGCGTCATCCTGCACTACGGCTTCATGCAGAACCCGACGATCTACGAAGGACTGACCCTCGCCTGCCGCCACGGTAAGTTGCCCGGCATCGACCTCTCCGACATCACCTATTACGTCGGCCGCGAGACCATCATCCCGCGCGAGGACGTGCCGGGCATGTGGGTCTGGCGCGAAACCGTGTTCGCCTTTCTGCAACGCAACGCCGAGCGCTCAGCCGCGTTCTTCGGCGTGCCGACCAAGCAGGTGGTAGAGTTCGGCACGGAGCTGGAGATTTAGCAGGCCCCGGCCCGGCTAAAGCAAGCATCGACGTCGAGCCGCAGCTGGACCGCAAATTACGCTCGCGGCGGCGAGCTGATGCTGGCCCACGATGACAGTGAATTAAACTGAGGTATCAACGTTCCGACAATGCGTTCCCATCCGCCGGAAGCTCGCGAGTGGGATATGACCACTTCAATATCGATGCACTGTCAGCCGGCACAGAGCTGGAGCGAGTAGCTCGGGAGCCACGTTGATAGCGCGGCTCCCTCGCTTGTCCGTTATGGACAGGCGTAACGCTGCCCGTCGTAGGCCAGATACGTTCCCGAGGCCGGATCGTAGGACTTGTAGCGTTGGGCACAAGAGCTCACAGCATCCTGGCGTGCCTGGCTGTTTGCGATCGCGCCGCCGATAATCGCTCCGGCCGCCAGTCCGCCGATCACAGCTGCACCGGTTCCGTAGCCCCGATGTCCGTAGCCATGGTGATATCCGCGATGGCCATGACGCCAACCGGGGCGATACTGGACGGTCTCGACATTCGCTCCATTCACACCGAGCGTTTGATCTACTTGAAGCGGCGCAGCCGAGGCAGATTGCATAGTGGCCAGAGCGGTCGCACCAGCGAGAGCGGCAGCAAGCAGAGTTCGGGATTGTCGCATGGTAAACTCCGTCATTTCATCAACGCGGAGCCAACAAGCGCGTCCTGATGCAGTTCCTGCATGAAACAGGTTTAATCAATCGCGTCACAAGGTCAAACGCATGGACGCAGGCGCGCGGCAGGGCGCATCACTCCCCGTTTGCGTCTCCGTTCGCTCCGTTCCCGCTCTCGGCCTCTTCCGTGATGTGCTCGACCGAGACGACGTGCTCGTCCTCGGCGGTGTCGAACACGATCACGCCCTGGGTCGAGCGGCCGGCGACGCGGATGCCTTCGACCGGGCAACGGATCAGCTGGCCCTTGTCGGTGACCAGCATGATTTGATCAGCGTCTTCCACCGGGAAGGAGGCCACCAGATTGCCGTTGCGGTTGTTGACGCTCATGGCCACGATGCCTTTGCCGCCGCGGCCCGTGGTGCGGTACTCGTAGGACGAGGTCCGCTTGCCATAGCCGTTGACGGAGACGGTCAGCACGACCTGCTCGGCCGCCGACATCTCGATGTAGCGCTCCTGGGCGAGCTGGTAGCTGCCGGAGGTCTCTTCGGCCTCGGCGTCCGCCGCCGGCTCCTCGGCCGCAGCTTCGCCGGCGACCGCACGACGCATCTTCAAATACGCCGAGCGCTCGTCGGACGTCGTCTCGACGTGGCGCAGGATCGCCAGCGAGATCACCTTGTCGCCCTCGGCAAGCGCAATGCCGCGCACGCCCATCGAGGTGCGCCCGGTGAACACGCGCACGTCGGTGACGGGGAAGCGGATGCACTGGCCGCCGGCGCCGGTCAAAAGCACGTCGTCGTGCTCGGTGCATATCTGCACGTCGACGATAGCTTCGTTGTCGTCGAGCTTCATCGCGATGATGCCGGAGCGGCGGACATCGACGAAGTCGGACAGCTTGTTGCGCCGGACGTTGCCGCCTGTCGTGGCGAACATCACGTCGAGATTGCCCCAGGTGGACTCGTCCTCCGGCAGCGGCATGATGGTGGTGATGCGCTCGCCCTGCTCTAGCGGCAGGATGTTGATCAGCGCCTTGCCGCGCGCATTCGGCGCGGCCATCGGCAGGCGCCAGACCTTGATCTTGTAGACCTGGCCTCGCGAGGAGAAGAACAGCATCGGAGTATGCGTGGACGCCACGAATAGCCGGCTGACAAAATCCTCGTCGCGGGTCTGCATGCCGGCCCGGCCCTTGCCGCCGCGGCGCTGGGCCCGATAGGCCGACAGCGGCACGCGCTTGACGTAGCCGGCGTGAGAGACGGTGACGACCATGTCCTCGCGCTGGATCAGGTCCTCGTCCTCGACCTCGCCTTCCTGCTCGATGATGACGGTGCGGCGCGGGGTGGCGAACTCGGCCTTCACTTCGGCGAGTTCGGACTTGATGATTTCAAGCACGCGGTCGCGCGAGCGCAGGATGTCGAGATAGTCGGCGATCTCGCCGGCGAGCTTGTCGAGCTCCTCGCGGATTTCGTCGCGGCCGAGTGCGGTGAGGCGTTGCAGGCGCAAATCGAGAATGGCCCTCGCCTGCTCCATCGACAGCCGGATCGTGCCGTTCTCGCTGATGCGGTGGCGCGGATCGTCGATCAGCGTCAGCATGTCCTCGACGTCCCGGGCGGGCCAGTCGCGCGACATCAGGGTGTCGCGCGCGGTCGTCGGGTCGGGCGAGGTCCGGATGACGCGGATCATCTCGTCGATATTGGCGACCGCGATGGCGAGACCGACCAGGATATGGGCGCGATCACGGGCCTTGGCCAGCAGGAACTTGGTGCGCCGCGTGACGACCCGCTCGCGGAAGTCGACGAAGATCGCCAGCAGGTCCTTCAGATGCATGATCCGCGGACGGCCGCTGTCGAGCGCCACCATGTTGACGCCGAAGCTCGTCTGCAGCGGCGTGAACCTGTAGAGCTGATTCAGCACCACATCCGGCACGGCGTCGCGCTTCAATTCGATGACGACGCGGTAGCCGTCGCGATCGGATTCATCGCGCAGGTCGCCGATGCCCTCGATCTTCTTTTCCTTGACCAGCTCGGCGATGCGCTCGACCATCGTCGCCTTGTTCACCTGGTAGGGAATTTCGGTGATGATGATCGCCTCGCGCTCCTTGCGGATGGTCTCGATCGCGACCTTGCCGCGCATCATGACCGAGCCGCGGCCGAGGTGATAGGCGGCGCGGATGCCTTGCCGTCCGAGGATGACGCCGCCGGTCGGGAAATCCGGTCCCGGCACGATGTTGATGAGCTCGTCGATGGTGAGCGCAGGGTTGTCGATCAGCGCGACGCAGGCGTCGATGACCTCGCCCAGATTGTGCGGCGGGATGTTGGTCGCCATGCCGACCGCGATGCCGCCGGCGCCGTTGACGAGCAGGTTGGGGAACTTGGCCGGCAAGACCGACGGTTCGGTCTCGTTGTTGTCGTAGTTCGGCTGGAAGTCGACCGTGTCCTTGTCGATGTCGGCCAGCAGAGCCAGCGCCACCTTCGTCAATCGGGCTTCGGTATAACGATAGGCAGCCGGGGGATCGCCGTCGACCGATCCGAAATTGCCTTGGCCGTCGATCAGCGGCACGCGCATGGAGAAGTCCTGCGCCATCCGGACCATGGCGTCGTAGATCGACTGGTCGCCATGCGGATGATATTTACCGATGACGTCACCGACCACGCGGGCGGACTTGACGTACTTCTTGTCCGGCGTGTGCCCCTGCTCGTTCATCGAGTACAGGATGCGGCGATGCACCGGCTTCAGACCGTCGCGGGCGTCAGGCAGCGCCCGCGCCACGATCACGCTCATGGCGTAGTCGAGATAGGACTTCTTCATCTCCTCGAAGATGGAGACGGGGCGAATATCCGAGGGTTGCGCCGGCTGGTCGCCGGGCTTGTCGTCGTCGTCAGCCAAGGGGAAATCCGGTGAGGTTTTATCTGGGAATCATATAGCGCATCGAGCCTCTGATAACCACCCTCGCGGCGATCTGGGAAGCGCTTTTTCCGCCCATTTTTCCAACAACTTAAGCCCTTGCGATCGGTGTCTTGGACAGCCCCCGTATCGACCTTGCAAAATCGCCGATCACGCGTCGAAAATCGCGCGGCGAGCTTGCCCCGTCAGCGCGCTTGCCAAGCCGCAATCCGAGCTCACCCGAAACATGAAGCGGGCCCGGAAATCCCGAGCCCGTCCTGCCGATTAGTGGGATTTTCTGACACGAGATGAGAAGCGCCGCCCATCCGGCCGGCGCGTCGCATTGAGACTCCGCGTTCTCAGAGCGGGATCGCTCAGAACGGGATATCGTCGTCCATGTCGCTGTTGCGGCCACCGCCGCCAGCGGCAACGGGACGGCGCGGTGCGCTGCTGACCGGACCGGAGGAGCCGAAATCGCCGCCCGGCTCGTCGCCGAAGCTGCCGCCTCCCCCACCGCCGCTACGACCGTCCAGCATCGTCAGGGTCGAGTTGAAGCCCTGCAGCACGACTTCGGTCGAGTACTTCTCGACGCCGCTCTGGTCGGTCCATTTGCGGGTCTGGAGCGCACCCTCGACGTAAATCTTGGCGCCCTTCTTCAGATACTGTTCGGCGACCTTGCAGAGCCCTTCATTGAAGATCACGACGCGGTGCCACTCGGTCTTTTCCTTGCGCTCGCCGGTGGCCTTGTCGCGCCACGTCTCCGAGGTGGCGACGCTCAGGTTGGCGATCGGCCGCCCGTCCTGGGTGCGGCGGATTTCAGGATCCTTGCCGAGATTTCCAACCAGAATGACCTTGTTGACGCTTCCCGCCATCTCCGCTCTCCGCTCCGAATGCCACTGAATTCAAGAAGGCCGGTCCGCTCCGCGCGTTCCGCCGTGCCTGTTGAGGCGACCCTATACGCTCGCCGAACGCTTGCGGACGACGATCAGTCCGTCACCCCTCCGGTTATCCCCACATATAGCATCGACCTCCTGTTCGTTCCAGATTTGTTCTTGGCGAAACCATCGCATCGATGTGTGGCGTCGATCGGCCAATGTAGTGCGGGAATGCGCGCAGCGGTTGGAACCTTTGTAGGTTCCCAAAAACGATGGAAAGTACTTAACATTCAGTAAGTTATGGGTACTCGCAGCGCCCCGTTCTTGTTGCATTTCGGAGACGGACTTTGCCGCCCCGTAGAGCTACGGTTTCCTCGGACTTAGTTCATATGGGCCCTCGCGCCTGATCAGCCGCTTCGGGGAAGAAAGAAGCGGACGAACCTGGGGAGACTGGCAATGAATAAGCTTCTGATTGGTGCAATCGGTGCAGTGGCGATGGGCCTGTCGGCTCCCGCGAGCGCGGCGGATATGGCCGCGCGTCCCTACACCAAGGCCCCCGCGCCGGCGATTGCCACCATCTACGATTGGAGCGGCTTCTACATCGGCATCAACGGCGGCGGCGGCTCAAGCCACACGTGCTGGGACTTCGTCACGCCCGCGACCGGCGTTTTGGTCGGCGAAGGCTGTCACAATGCGACGGGGGGCACCGTCGGTGGCCAGATCGGCTATCGCTGGCAGTCCGCCAATTGGGTGTTCGGTCTCGAAGGCCAAGGCAACTGGGCCGACTTCCGGGGCGACAATGTGAGCACCCTCTTCCCGGGTACCGCTTTGGTGACGGGTGATCGCAACCGTTCCCGCATCGACGCTTTCGGCCTCATCACCGGTCAGGTCGGTTACGCCTGGAACAACGTGCTGTTCTACGTGAAGGGTGGCGCCGCCGTCGTCGGCGACAAGTACGACATCTACGCTGCTACAGGTACGCCCGGCGCGGGCGCGCTGCTGGCTTCGGCGCGGGAGACTCGCTGGGGTGGTACGGTCGGGGCCGGTCTGGAGTTCGGCTTCGCCCCGAACTGGTCGTTGGGCTTTGAGTACGACCACATCTTCCTTGGCGATCGCACGATCGGCTTCACAACGCCCCCGGGTGGGGTCTTCGGCAGCGACCGGATTCGGCAGGACGTCGACATGGGCCTCGTCCGCCTGAACTATCGCTGGGGCGGTCCGGTGATCGCGAGGTACTGATCGAACTGACATCCATCAAAGCAAGGCCGGCCTCGCGCCGGCCTTTTTCGTTGCTGTTCCCATGGGGGAACCAAAGGTCAGTAATTGCACCATTTTCAGGCCGCTGTGGCTTTCCAGTGACACAACTTGCGGCTTCAATGGTGTAAGTACGGCCTCAGTTGGGCAAGGGAGTCCGATGCCCTTCCTTATCGTGGAAGGCACAATCAGAAACTGGGACTGGGATTAGTTGAAAATGAAAAAGGTTTTGTTGGCTTCGGCCTGTTTGTTCGCTCTCGCTGCCCCGGCTTCGGCCGCTGATCTCGCGGCGCGCCCCTACACCAAGGCTCCGGTGGCCATGGCTTCGGTCTACAACTGGACCGGTTTCTACCTCGGTGTTGTCGGTGGCGGCGCCTGGGAAAATTCCTCGACCGACCCGAAGATGAAGGGCGGCTTCGTCGGCGGTACCGCCGGCTACAACTGGCAGACCGGCAATGTCGTGTTCGGCATCGAGGCCGATGGTGCCTGGGCTGACGTCAGCGCGTCGGTCACCGGCCCCGTTGCCGTCCCCGGCTTCGGCCTCGTCAGCACCACCCTCAGCTCGAAGACCGATGCGATGGGCACCGTGCGCGGCCGCATCGGCTACGCCGTCAACAACGTCCTGTTCTACGGCACCGGTGGTTACGCCTGGATCGACAACAAGCTCAGCATCAGCGCGCTCGGCGTGACCGTTTCCGACAGCAAGTGGCACTCCGGCTGGACCGTCGGTGCGGGCGTCGAAGCGTTCTTCGCTCCGCAGTGGTCGGTCAAGGGCGAGTACCTCTTTCGCAGCCTCGGCGGCGAGACCTACTTCTCGGGCGCCCTGCCCACCGGCACGCTCGAGTTTCACACCGTGCAGGTCGGCGTGAACTATCACTTCGGGGGCCCGATCGTCGCGAAGTACTGATCTTCGCTATCGACGCCATCGTGTTACGAAAGGCCGGCCTCGCGCCGGCCTTTTTGTTTGCCGGGCACGTTACTGCGCAGTTCCACCGCCCTGCTCCTGCCAGATGCCGCCAGCGTGCCAACAATCGGTTGACGATTCGCAGACGCCACTGGAAATCCGTCCCCGTTCTTCCTACGTTCGCTCACATACCCATCGGCGCCGATCCCGGTTCCGGGCGAAGCGCGCCTATTCAGTTGGCGCGATCGCGCGCTTTTGGATTCCCTGAGGACCACCAGGATGGATGAAGTGATCAAGGCGAAGCGCCAACAACAGAACGCGGGATCAAACCTGCGCGCAATAACGATCCGTGGCGCGCGCGAGCACAACCTCAAGAACGTCGACGTCGAGATTCCCCGCGACAAGCTGGTGGTGTTCACGGGGCTGTCAGGCTCCGGCAAATCCTCGCTCGCGTTCGACACCATCTATGCCGAGGGCCAGCGCCGTTACGTCGAATCGCTGTCGGCCTATGCCCGCCAGTTCCTGGAAATGATGCAGAAGCCTGACGTCGACCAGATCGACGGCCTGTCGCCGGCGATCTCGATCGAGCAGAAGACGACGTCGAAGAACCCGCGCTCCACCGTCGGCACGGTGACCGAAATCTACGACTACATGCGCCTGCTGTGGGCGCGCGTCGGCGTGCCCTATTCGCCCGCCACCGGCCTGCCGATCGAGAGCCAGACCGTCTCGCAGATGGTCGACCGCGTGCTGGCGCTGCCCGAGGGCTCGCGCCTCTATCTGCTCGCGCCGGTCGTGCGTGGCCGCAAGGGCGAGTACCGCAAAGAGCTCGCCGAATGGCTTAAGAAGGGCTTTCAGCGCGTCAAGATCGACGGCGCCTTCCACGAGCTCGCGGAAGCCCCTGTGCTCGACAAGAAATTCCCGCACGACATCGACGTCGTCGTCGACCGCATCGTGGTGCGCGCCGACATCGGCCAGCGCCTCGCCGAAAGCTTCGAGACCGCACTGAAGCTCGCCGAGGGCCTCGCCGTCATCGAATTCGCCGATGCGCCGGCTGCAGCAGCACCCGCGGAAGAGAAAAAGAAGACCGCAAAGATCCACGACAAGAGCGGACCCGAGCGCATGCTGTTCTCGGAAAAGTTCGCCTGCCCGGTCTCCGGCTTCACGATCCCCGAGATCGAGCCCCGGCTGTTCTCGTTCAACAATCCCTATGGCGCCTGCCCCGCCTGCGGCGGACTCGGCGTCGAGCAGCATGTCGACGAAGACCTCGTCATCCCCGACAAGGAACTTGCCATCGGCAAGGGCGCGATCGCGCCCTGGGCCAAGTCCTCGTCGCCCTATTACATTCAGACGCTGACTGCGCTCGGCAAGCACTACAAGTTCACGCTGACCACCAAGTGGAAGGATCTGCCCAAGAAGACGCAGAACGCGATCCTCCATGGCTCCGGCGAGGACGAGATCAAGTTCTCCTACGAGGACGGCGTCCGTTCCTACGACACCAAGAAGCCGTTCGAAGGCGTCATCACCAACATCAACCGCCGCTATCGCGAGACCGAGAGCGAGTGGGCGCGCGAGGAGCTGGCGAAGTATTTCCACGACGTGCCCTGCGAGGCGTGCCACGGCTTTCGGCTCAAGCCCGAGGCGCTCTGCGTCAAGATCGGCGGCAAGCATATCGGCGACATCTCCGAGATGTCGGTAAAGGGCGCCGGCGCGTGGTTCGAGACCGTTCCGGAGGCGCTGAACACCCAGCAGAACGAGATCGCCGGCCGCATCCTCAAGGAGATCCGCGAGCGCCTCACCTTCCTGCTCGACGTCGGCCTCAACTACCTCACGCTGTCCCGCTCCTCCGGCACGCTGTCCGGCGGCGAGAGCCAGCGCATCCGTCTGGCCTCGCAGATCGGCTCGGGGCTAACAGGCGTGCTCTACGTGCTCGACGAGCCCTCGATCGGCCTGCATCAGCGCGACAACGCGCGCCTGCTCGACACGCTGAAGCGACTTCGTGACCTCGGCAACACCGTAATCGTGGTCGAGCACGACGAGGACGCGATCCTGCTCGCCGACCACGTGCTCGACATCGGCCCCGGCGCCGGCATGCATGGCGGCAACATCATCGCCGAAGGCACGCCCGCCGAAATCATGCGCAACCCCAACTCGCTGACCGGCAAATATCTCACGGGCGAGCTCGAGGTCGAGGTGCCGGAACGGCGTCCGCCGAACCATCGCCGCACCATCAAGGTGGTCAACGCGCGCGGCAACAATCTCAAGAACGTCACGGCCGAAATTCCGCTCGGCCTGTTCACCTGCGTCACCGGCGTCTCCGGCGGCGGCAAGTCGACGTTGCTGATCGACACGCTGTACAAGGCGATCGCACGCAAGCTGAACAATGCCAGCGAAGGCGCCGCGCCGCACGACCGCATCGAGGGCCTCGAGCACATCGACAAGATCATCGACATCGACCAGTCGCCGATCGGTCGCACGCCACGTTCCAACCCCGCGACCTATACCGGCGCCTTCACGCCGATCCGGGAATGGTTCGCAGGCCTGCCGGAATCGAAGGCGCGCGGCTACGAGCCCGGCCGCTTCTCCTTCAACGTCAAGGGCGGCCGCTGCGAGGCCTGCCAGGGCGACGGCGTCATCAAGATCGAAATGCACTTTCTGCCCGACGTCTACGTCACCTGCGACGTCTGCAAGGGCAAGCGCTACAACCGCGAGACGCTCGAGGTCCTGTTCAAGGGCAAGAGCATCGCCGACGTGCTCGACATGACGGTCGAGGAAGCCGCCGAGTTCTTCAAGGCGGTCCCGCGCGTGCGTGAGACGTTCCAGACGCTGCATCGCGTCGGACTCGACTACATCCATGTCGGCCAGCAGGCCACGACGCTGTCGGGCGGCGAAGCCCAGCGCGTCAAGTTGGCAAAGGAGCTGTCAAAGCGCGCCACCGGCCGCACGCTCTACATCCTGGACGAGCCGACCACCGGCCTGCATTTCCACGACGTCAAGAAACTCCTGGAGGTGCTGCACGAGCTGGTCGCACAGGGCAACACGGTCGTCGTCATCGAGCACAATCTCGAAGTCATCAAGACCGCCGACTGGGTCATCGACCTCGGCCCCGAAGGCGGCGACGGCGGCGGCGAGATCGTCGCTTGGGGCCCCCCGGAGGACATCGCGAAGGCACCGCGGAGCTATACGGGTAAGTTTCTGGCCCCCGTGCTGGCGAAGGCGCGCAAACCGAAGCGGAGGCGCGCGGCGAGCGAGGCGGCGGAGTAGGTTACGCAGCGAGAGCATGCCGACACATTGTCTGAGGGAGACTGAGCTTGCCTGCAGGACTTGTGCAAACCTATCGTGCGTTCGCCCACAATAATGCCTGGGCAAATCACCGGCTGCTCACCGCTTGCGCGACGCTGTCTCAGGCCGACTTCGAAGCCGCACGAACCGGCTTCTTTCCGAGCCTGCAGCGCACGCTCAACCACATCCATGTCATCGACCTCTTCTATGTCGATGCGCTGGAGGGCGGGTGGCTGGGATCGGCGGCCTGGAAGAACGAAGTGCCACATCCCTCCCTTGCCGCGCTGAAGGCTGCGCAGGCTGCGATCGACAAGCGTTTGATTGCCGTCTGCGATGGACTGACGCCCGAGATTCTCGACGGTCTCGTGCGGATAAACCGCGACACCCGCGTGCAGACCGAACCTCGTGACCGGCTGCTCATGCATCTGTTCCAGCATCAAATTCATCATCGCGGACAGGCGCACGCGATGCTGTCTGAAACGCACGTTCCCCCGCCCCAGCTGGACGAGTTCTTCGCCGAGGGAGAGGCGCCGCTCAGAGCCACCGAGTTCGACCAACTCGGATGGACCGAGGAAACGGTGTGGAAAGCCTAGCGGTGTAGCTTCGTCTCCATGGCCTACTCCCTCGCCATCTTCGATCTCGACGGCACGCTGGCCGACAGCTTTCCGTGGTTCCTGCGCACCATCAACGACGTCGCCGATCGCTTCGGCTTCCGCCGCGTCGCCGATGAGGATGTCGAGGGGTTGCGGCATGCTTCGTCGCGCGAGATCCTCAGCCGGCTCGAGGTGCCCTTGTGGAAGCTGCCGGCGATCGCGCGGCATGCGCGGCGGCTGAAGGGAGAGGCGGCGGCGGAGATTGCGTTGTTTGCGGGCGTCGAGGCGATGTTGAAAACGCTGGCCGGTAACGGTGTGCAGCTAGCGCTGGTGACGTCGGACAGCGAAGCCAATGCGCGCGAGAAGCTCGGCGATTGCGCGGCGCTGTTCGCCCATTTCGATTGCGCGGCCTCGCTGTTCGGCAAGCCGTCGAAATTTCGCCGCGTCATGCGGCGCGCCGGCGTGGAGCCGGGCAAGGTCATCGCGATCGGCGACGAGGTGCGCGACATCGAGGCGGCTCGCGCTGTGGGGATTGCCTGCGGCGCGGTGGGCTGGGGTTATGCGGCGCCGGCGGCGCTGCGGGCGCTGGCGCCGGATCACATGTTTGAGCAGATGGATCAGATTGTCTGGACGCTGTGCCCCGGTGCAGTAGCCCGGATGAGCGAAGCGACATCGGGGAACGCCGGTGGATGAGGAGAGCCCTGTCCCGCATGTCGCTCCGCTCATGCGGGCTACACGCCCCTACTCCGTCCTGCGCAAGAACGCCCCAAACGCGCGCGGGCCGTCGCCGGTCTTGACCTCGCCGATCACCTTCAGCTCGACCGCATCGATGATATCGAGCGTGTTGCTTTCCCAGCAGGCGACGATGATGCGCTTGCCGTCGGCGGTCGCGGCAATGCCTTCGGGATAATCGCCAACGTTGATCCGCTTGATCGGCTTCAAGGTCGCCAGATCGAACACACTGACAGTGCCGCCATACTGGTCGGTGACGAAGCCGCGGCCCTGCGCCAGCGCCACCGCATAGGGCCGCATCCCGACCGGCACGCGGCCGATCTCGCGCGCTTCGGCGATGTCGATCACGGAGACGTCGTCAGAGCCGACATTGGCGGTGTAGGCCCGCTTGCCCTCGGCATCGATAGTGACGCCGAACGGGCGGGTGCCGACCTTGATGGTCGCCCTGCGCTGGCGCGTCGCGGTGTCGACCACCGAGACGCTGTCGTCGTCGCGGTCGGCCGAGAGCAGCAGCTTGCCATCCGGCGTCACCGCGAGCCCCGACGGCGAGGCGCCGACCGCGATGCTGGCCGTGACGCTGCGGCTCGCCGCGTCGATCACCCGCACGGCCGCCGCATACCAGTCCGCGACATAGACGGTCTTGCCATCAGGCGCGACGGCAACGCCGAGCGGCCCGCCGCCGACCTCGATCCGCGCCGCAACCTGCCGCGTTGACGCGTCCACCACCGTCACGGCCTTGGCATCCGGGCTCGTCACATAGGCAAAGCGCCCGTCCGCGCTGACGGCGACGCCGGCCGGCTTGCCGCCGATCGGGATGGTCGCGACGCTGCGTGCCGTGGCGAGATCCACGACCATCAGATTGTCGCTGAGCTGGTTGGTGACGAACGCCTCTTCGGCGGACGCATGCGCGATGCCGGCAAGGCAAAGGCTGGCGGCGAGCGCCGCCAGGACCAGCGCCCGCACCGTCAGCTTCCGCTCTCGATCTTCTTCTTGAGTGCCTCGAGGCCCGCCTGGTACAGCCCCTTCACCGCCTTGACCGCGGCCTCGTCGCTCAGCTCCGGCGGAGGATCGTTGTTGGGAAAGCCGCGGTAGAACGCGCCAGCCCATTCCAGGGTCGAGGCCTTGCCGTCAGCGCTCGGCGTCACCGTCAACGTCGAGGAGTAATTGGTCACCGGCAGCACCTTCACGTCCACATTGGTGATCCGGTAGGAATAGGTCATGGCGGCCGCGTCGAATTTGTAGAGTTCCTCGTCGACGGTCGCGCCTCCCGTCAGCGTCAGCTTCCGGGTCGCGCCGATCTCGTTGCCTTTCTCGCCCTCGGTCTTGGTGACCGGCGGCAGCCAGCTCATGTCCTGGAAATTGCCAATCGCGGCCCACACCTTGGCCGGGGCAGCGTTGATCTCGATGGATTCGCGCACCTTCTGCCGGGTCGGGCCGTGGGCCCAGGCCGATGTCGAAGCCGGGCCAAACGCCGCCGTCAAGGCCGCCGCGCTCGCGGTCGTCAGCATCGCGGCCAGCACCGTGCGCCGTCCAATCGTCACCCTCATCTCGTTTCCTCATGCGTCTCGTTGGTCGTGCGCGACTTGAGGCGCGCCGCGATCATCCTAGCGCATTTTGGGGCCGAGGGGAGACCGGTTCATGGCGCCGTTACGGCAGGTGCTCGCAGGTCCACAACTCCTTGCGCCGGACGGCGGGCAAAACCCCAATGGAAGGTCAATCACACGGAGCAAAAATAATTCTCTTTATCCGTATTTCGGATTACCGTATAAAAAGCCACCCCAACCCGGGCCGAGGGGCGGATCGCGATCGTCACGAACGCGGGATGGGACGTGGTGGACGCAGGCGGCGTCGGCGCGAAGGGCTTTGCAGGGCGGGAAACCGTGAGCGAAGGCGGCGCGCACACGACCGGTGCAGCCTGCGTACGGCAAAATCGTGTGGTCCTGGCGCCCGGGGTCTGTGCGCCAAGTGTTGCGGTGATGTGGCGGCCCGACCGGGTCCGCACCATCAGTCATCCGCAAGGCGACGGGGGCAATAGTGCATCGCTCCCCGGGGAGATCACGACATAAGCCGTAAAACCACTGCGCAGGGAAGGCCGTGTGTTGGGCTTCACCTGTATGCCGCTGTGCAGCCTCTTGTAGCGCAACCTTCGCACAGTGGACCGTGGGTGCCAGCCGGCACCCGGCCTTCCCTGCGCCCTCGGCATTTTTGAGGGCAAAGAATACGGCAAAGCTCGGGCGCGATGTGCCGCGAGGAGGCGAAGGTGTGTCTACGATTCAGAAGCGAGTTGGTGGAGAACAACGAATGCTGCTCGCTCCGTCATTGCGAGCACAGCGAAGCGACCAGAGTACCTCCGCGGAGAGACTCTGGATTGCTTCGTCACAAGGGCTCCTCGCAATGACGACCGAGACAGTGAGTGCCGGTCACGCCGCTCGATCACTCCGCCAGCGTCGTCTCTACGAACCCGCGCGGGTCGTCACAGAACTCCCGCATCACCCGGTAATGATCGGTCTGCTCCACTGTCGTCGGCTCCAGGCCGTATTTCCCGAGCCGAAGCAGTTGTGCGTTGGGATAGGCCATCAGCATCGGCGAATGGGTCGCCATGATGACCTGGCAGATGCGGGAATCCTCCATGCGTCGGAGCAGCTTCAGAAATTCGATCTGGCGCGCCGGCGACAACGCCGATTCAGGCTCGTCGAAGATGAAAATGCCCTGGCGCTGGCAGCGCTCCTCGAAGAAGCGCAGGAATCCTTCGCCGTGGGAATGCGACAGGAAATCGGGGCCGACCTGCCCGGCATCACGTGCGGCCTTGTCGAGATATCGCGCCACCGAGAAAAAGCTCTCGGCGCGAAAAAACCAGCCATTCGTGATTTTCGGCAGCCAGCTTGCGCGCAGCGCCCTGGAGAGTTGGCCACCCATCTTCTCCCGCGCTTCGGAGTGATCGACCGGCATGTAACCCTTGCCGCCACCGGCGTCGTCGTAGCCGGCGAGCGCTGCGATCCCTTCGAGGATCGTCGACTTCCCGGTGCCATTCTCTCCGACGATGATCGTGATGGCGGCGTCGAAGTTGAGATCGAAATCATCCGGAAAGATGGGCAGGCAAAACGGATAAGCCTCGCGATCGCGAACTTGCGACGGGTCGAGCCAGACCCGCTTCAGGTAAGGCGCCGGCAGGTTGATCGTTCGGCTGCTTCTTCGGCTCATGTCCGGTTTCCGATCCATTCCGTCCCGTCGGGACGCCAGAACATATCCGGAACGCAACCCTCGCGAAAGCTGCATTTGAGAAACATACAGCAACAAACCCGACACGCGTGGCGAGGGCAAACTGGAATCTGGAATTGCGGTCCGAAATCGCCTTAGAGAACGCAGCTCTGAGGCAGTCGGCAGGCATGAGACCCGCCCCCACCTCGCGACCCCGCAATGATTGACGGACGTCCGGGACCGTAAGAGCCGCGAGGAGTGCGCGATGGTATCAACGTATTTCAGTTACAGCTACATCACGCGCAATCTCAAGCAGTCCTTGACGCGGGTCGAACAGCAACAGGACGTGGCGCGAGAGGCCGCCTACTACAAAGCCCACATCGGCAAGGTGAAGTCCGTCGACGACTTCATGAAAGACTATCGCCTTTATCACTATGCAACGAAGGCGTATGGCCTGGAAGACATGGCCTACGCCAAGGCCTTCATGAAAAAGGTGCTGGAGAGCGACCTCTCCGACGCAAACAGCTTCGTCAACAAGCTGGTCGACAAGCGTTACCGCGAGTTCGCCGCGGCATTTTCCTTCAATGGCAGCGCCACGCCGGTTGCGCAATCGGAGAACCAGACCGATGAGATGATCGGTCTGTACACGGCGACCAGGAAGAGCCAGGTCGATGCACTTACCGGCGACTCGAATTACTACAGCGCCGAAATCGGCAACATCAGCAGTGCAGACCAGTTCCTGAACAACGACCGACTTCGCAATTATGTCTATTCGGCGTACGGCATCGATCAAAGCAAGTGGTCGCGTGACACGATAAGTCAGGTCTTGCGCAGCGATCCGTCCGATCCAAACAGCTACGTCAACACCACTTTCGCTTCTCAGCTGAGTGGCCTCAACGCCGATCTTGCTCAGGCCCGATCGGATGTCACCGCGGCCACTTCAAGGATCGCAGACTACACCGCCCAATTATCGCAACCGGGCGCGAACGTGACCCAGTTGAACGTCCAGATCCTGGTCGAAAAATATCACCTGGAGTCATATGCGAGCAGCATTTCCAGCCTCAGCGACCAGATAGGGACGATTGGCGGGTTCGTCGACCTGGCCGGCGCGTTCGAGTTTTCGCCCGACGGCTCGCTTCCGTCAGGTGTGTCGGCGCAGACTGCTGCAAATGTCACGATCACGAAACAGAAGTTCGACGACAGCAAGTCCGCCGTCTATTCGGCGGCAAGCCCGTTGAACGAAGCTTTCGCAATCAGGCAATTCAGAACTGCCATCCTCAAGATCAATTCAGTCCAGACGTTCGTATCGACACCAGGCGTGTATGATTTTGCGCTGGGAGCTGTCGGCCTCGACCCCGGAAACGTCCCGCCGGCGACTGTCAAGGCCGTGCTCGAAAGCGACCTCAACGACCCCAAGAGCTACGTCTATACCCTCAAGGACAATCGGTATCTGGAGCTGGCACGCGCCTTCAACTTCGACGCAAAAGGCAATCTGACGACCCCCCTGGTGGCTCAGGACTCGGCTGAAGTCCTCCAGATCGCCAAGGACTACGTCATTGGAGCGGCGAAGAGCGCAAGCACGGCAACTCCCCAGCAGCAGGCCGCGGTTCGGGCACAGGCCACAAAGGATGCGTCGGAATATCAGCAAGCCATCGCCGGCATCGACAGTGTTTCCGATCTCCTCGCAAACAGGCCGATGGTTGATTTCATTCTCCTGGCCAAGGGCCTGGATCCCAAGAAGGTCAGCACCGAATTTCTCGGGAAGGTCTTCAGCTCCGATCTGAACGATCCAAAGAGCTTCGCGAACACCGAGAGCGATCCCCGCTTTGCCGAAATCGTGGCGTCATTCAATTTCGACAGTCAAGGCAACGTCGCGCGTCTTCCGATGATGGGTCCGCAGAAACGGGATCAGTTTCGGGAAACACAAGCGAACTATGTCGAGCAAAGCCTGGAGCAGCAGCAAGGGGATGCCAATCCCGGCGTCCGCCTGGCGCTGTATTTCCAGCGAAAGGCGGGGGACATCACGTCCGCGTACGACATCCTTGCCGACAAGGCTCTTTCGGAGGTGTTCAGGACCACCTTCGATTTGCCTGACTCGATGGCGGCGATGCCGATCGATCAGCAGGCCAAGTTCGTGGACAGGTTCATGAAGATCAAGGATCTCTCCGATCCCGCGAAGGTTGCGAAGCTGTTGAACCGTTTCTCGGCCATGTACGACATCAGAAACAGCCAGAGCACCGGCCAGGGTCAATCTCCCCTGCTCAACCTGTTTCAGGGATCCAGTTCGGGGATCAGTGACTCCACATATTTGGCCATCGCCAAGCTGCGCGCCCACTGATGATCGCCCGCCGGGACTAGCCCAACACCTCGAGCACCAGCTCCATGGTCATCAGCACGGGATTGTCGCCACGGACCAGGCGGCCCTCCGCCATACCGCCGGTGTAGTCGATCAGGGCAACATCGAGTTCGGCTTCGAGCGCGCCAGAGGAGCCGACCGCAATCGTGCCGGCTGTGACCGCAAGCTCGGTCGCGAAAGGCTCGGTCACCGCGCCATCGGTGAAGCGCGCCCCAATGGTCGAACCGACGCCGCCGTGGATCCTGGCGTGCGCGATGCCCTGCGCGCGGCAGAAGTCCTCGAGGCAGCCGGCAAAATCCTGATTGGGGCGCAGCCGCAGCGCGAAAGCGCGGCTGGTCGTGCGTGCGCCGGTGCGCGCAGCCGCCACCGGCCCGAACAGCTTGAAGTTGGTCTCGGGATCTGGCTCTGCGGTGAACACCGCACCATCGATACCGAAGGCCTCGACCTCGAACGGCTCGGCGACAACAGTCTCGTCCGGCAGCATGTGGCCACCACTGGCGCGGCCATCGGCCTCCGTCCACAGCCCATGGCAATGAAAGAACGGCGCGCCATCGCGCATGCCCAGCGTCATGCTACCGAGCCTGGTGCGCGTCACGCCGCTCGGCCGGAATGTGTCGCTATAGAACGCGGCGTTCTCATTGGTTTTCGACAGCGCCGGCATGACATAGCCGAACGGCCCGAGCGTGCCGTGCCCGAAGTTGAGCACACCACCGGCAAATCCCTCCGCGGCAAAACCGCGGCGCGCCGCCTCCAGCAGCGGCAGACCCGCTTGAAGCGTGAAGGAGAAAGCGCGTCCCCTCGCCTCCACCCATTGGATGCGTTCGGCGACCGGCGCGCCGGGCTGCTTGATGCTGCGCATGACCTTCGCTCAGCCCGCCCGTATCTTGTCGAGATCGAGCAGGCCGCGCGCCTCGAGCTCGTCGCGAACCATCCGTTTGGGAATCTTGCCGTAGCCGGATTTCGGCAAGGCCTCCCAGAAGAAGAACCGCTTCGGCATCTTGTAGCGCGGCACCTTGGGCGACAGGAACGCCGCCATCTCCGCTTCACTCACCGGCTTGGCGCCCTCGCGCGCGACGCAGACGGCAACGCCGACCTCGCCCCAGGTCGCATCGGGCACGCCGAGCACCGCAACCTCGCCGACGCAAGGATGGGTCAGGATTTTCTCCTCGATCTCGCGCGGATAGATGTTGGAGCCGCCGGAGATGTACATGTCGGAGGCTCGTCCCGTGATGTAGACAAACCCCTCCTCGTCCATGTGGCCGAGATCGCCAGTGCGGAACCAGCCGTTGCGGAACGCCTTCGCGTTGGCCTCGGGATTGTCGTGGTAGCCGGCCAGCACCGCGGGGCCGATCACGCAGATCTCGCCGCTCTGGTTGGCGCCGAGTTCACGGCCCTCGTCGTCCTGGATCGAGACCTGCATGCCGGTACGCTCGAAGCCACAGGTGCCGATCTTCGCGTGCGGCCCGTCCTCGGGATCATGCAGCGCCGCCGGCAGCACCGTGATGTTGCCGGTCACCTCGCCCAGACCGAAATACTGCACGATGACCTTGCCGAGCTTCTTCAGCGCAGCCTTCTGGTCCTCGCGATACATCGGCGCACCCGCATAGATCACCTGGCGCAGCGAGGAGTGGTCGTATTTGTCGGCGGCGGGATGCTCGACCATCATCTTCAGAATGGTCGGCACCACAAAGAGATTGCTGACCCGATGCGCCTCGATCAGGCGGAACGCCTCGTCGATATCGAATTTCTCCGTCGGCAGCAGGACCGTGCACACGCCGCGCGCGGTCTGAACCAGCTGATGCACGCCGGCGCCATGCGACAGCGGCGCCACCACCAGCGAGGCATCCGCTTCGGTGACGCCGGGCGTGAGATCGGCGAGATGGTTGGTGACGACAAAACCCATCTGGCCGTGGGTGAGCACCGCAGCCTTGGAACGGCCGGTGGTCCCCGACGTGAAAAAGAACCAGCAGGGGTCGTCGTGCTCGACCGCGACGTTCTCGAGCACCGCGCCGGCGCGCGATGCGACGGCATCCGCAACCGACGTTTCGGCAAATGGCGCCCGACCGTCGATGCTCCAGGTGAATTCCAGCGCGCCACCGCTCACGGCCGCGGCTTGCTCGGGGAAATCGACATGGCACAGAAACGCCTTCGCGCCCGAGGCCTGCGCAAGATAAGTCACCTCGTCCGGCATCAGTCGGAAATTGGTGGGTACCCAGACGGCACCGAGCCGGAACGCCGCGAACATCGAGAAGAACATCTCGTCGCCGTTCTTGGAATGGACGAGGATGCGGTCGCCCTTCGCGATGCCGCGCGCCGCGAGGGCTGCCGCCAGCGCCGAGACCTGCGCATCGATCTCGCGCCAGGTCCAGGATCTGTCACCCCAGACGAAACCGGGACGCGCCCCATTCCGCCGCGCATTCTGGGTCAGCATGTGAGCGAGATTCATGACGCGGCGGGACATGCGCAGGGGCTGCATCGGGTTTCCTCTTCGGCGGCGGACGGCACGCGAGCCGCCCGCCCATTGCAGCCCATTTATCGCCATCGCCCACGACCTCGCAAGGCCGTCGGCCGCACGCCTGCCCTACGGCTGCTTGAACGCGAACGGCGTAGCCGTGATGGCCTTCTCCTTGACGCAGGCCTGCGCACCAAAGCCGCCGCAATAGTTGCCATGCAGATCGAAGCGGATGGTGCGCCCCGCACCCCGCTTCGTTGGCTTGGGCTTGATCTCGTAGCTACGGACATGGCCATCGAAGACGGGTTGCACACTGCCGTCCGGCAACGTGACCAGGATGTTCATGACGCAGCCGCCGGTTCCGCAATAGGTCGTCTCGCGATCGCCGCATTTGGTGTCGCGGAAATCGACGATGTAGTCATCGCGGCCGTCACCGGTCAGGTCGATCCTGCGCACCGTATCGACCGCAAAAGTCACCGCGCCGCCGCCCTGGCTCTCGCATTCCTCGTAGGCGTGGCGCACAGCCTTCTGCACGCCGGGCGGATAGTCGGCGGGATTGAACGGCTTTGCGTTGTCGGCGCGCGCAGCGGTTGCGAACAGTACGAGCAGGAGGATCAGATATCGCATTGGCATTGGTCCTCAGCGCAGCCGCGATCGTTCAGGAAATTTTAAACATGATCGGCGCAACCTTGGTCAGTTCACGCGTAAAGAGTGCCGCATCATGGTCAAAGCGCCCGCCCTCCTGCTGTTATCGCTGGCGCTTGCCGGATGTGCCGTGGGCCCACAAGCGCACCTCGCCTCCGATCCCGCTTTCAAGCCTGCGCGTTACGCATGGGACGGCGCCGGCGAAAATCCCAATCATTCGCGCGCTGCCTCAGAGCCAACACGGATCGCCCGATCCGAGCGCAACAGGTCGCAAGCCGGGCTTCAGCCCTATTCGAAGGAATGGTGGCAGGCGCAGGACGGCATCGAGGCGGAACAGGACGCCAGGGTCAACCGTTCCCTCGTCATCTGCCAGGGGTGCCTGCGCCCGCAGGCGCAGCCGGAGGATTCCAGGCTCGCCAAGGCGACCGATTGAAGCATCCGGACTCTCAGGACTGATGGAGGTGCAGCCTCGTCGTCGCGAGAAGCGGCCGAGAGCTACAACGCCCCGAGCTTCCGTAACGACTCCTGCGCCGTCGCCAAGCCCGGCTTCAATTCCAGCGCCTTCCTGAAATCGGCGATCGCGCCCTGTTTGTCGCCGAGCCGCAGCTTGGCCTGTCCGCGGTTGTTCCACGAGAACACGTCGGAGGGATCGTATTGCAGCGCCTTGTCGTAATCGGAAACGCCGCCCTTGCTGTCGCCCTGATAGAGCCGGATCATGCCACGATTGCGCCAGCCGCGCGCGTCGGTCGGCGCAACACGGATCGCCTCGCCATAATCGGCGGCGGCGCGATCGAGCTGCTCGCTGTCGCGATAGACGTTGCCGCGGTCGATATAGGCGAGCAGATCGGGCGCAAGCTTGATCCGCACGGTGTAGTCGGCGATGGCGTGCGCCATGTCGCGCCTGCGGTAATACACCAGTGCGCGATTGGCATAGGCCATGGCGTATTTGGGATCGCGCTTGATCGCGGCGTCAAAGTCGGCGAACGCACCGTCGAGATCGCCCTTGTTGAAACGCGACTCGCCGCGATTGCCGTAGGCCAGCGCCAGCGAGGGATCGAGCTTGATCGCCTGGTCGTAATCAGCGATGGCGCGATCGTAGTCGCGCTTGAAACTGTAGACACGGCCCCGATTATTGTAGGCGCAGGCATAGCCGGGGTCGAGCCTGATCGCCTCGTCGAGATCGGACAGCGCCGCGTCGAACTCGCGCTTCTCGGTGAGGCCATGACCGCGATTGCAATAAGCGCCGGCGAGCCGGGGTCCGGTCTCGCTCTTCGTTTCGATCACGGTCGAGCAGGCCTTGATCCGCTCGTCCGGCGTGCTGGCCAATCCGACGCAGGCCTCCCAGGCCGGACCGCCGGCCGCCAACGCCGGAGCCGGAGCCGGAGCCGGAGCCGGCGAGATGAGCGCGGCGAGCAGCGCGATGAGGCTGAGCGGGACACGCATTTTCCGGATATCTCCCCTGCGGCAACCACTCTTGGTGGCACCTTGGCAAGGGCCGGTTCAGACGCCTAGATCAAAGGCAAGCAGCAGGTCGGAAGGATTTTCCATGGCGCCATCGGTACGGGACAACAAGGACAGAAGCCGCTTCGAGCTCAATGTCGGCAGCGAGATCGCCTTCGCCAATTACCGGCTGACGCCGTCGGCGGTGATCATCACCCACACCGAGACGCCGCGCGCGCTACGCGGCCGGGGCATCGGCTCCGAGCTGGTCAAAGGCGCGCTGGAATTGATCCGCCGCGACGGCAGGAAGGTGATCGCCGGTTGCGGCTTCGTCGTCGACTATCTCGACAGGCATCCGGAAGATGCGGATCTCGTCGCCTGAATGCAAAAGGGCCCGCGCGATCGCGGGCCCTTGGATTGCGACCGGGCGATCGGTCAGTGCTTGATCTCCGGCGGCAGCTTGCCGCCATTCGCGGCGAGCTTGGACATCACCTGCTTGTGCAGCCAGACGTTCATGGTCGCGGAATCGTTGGTGTCGCCGCTGTAGCCGAGCTCCTTGGCCAGGTCCTTGCGCGCGGCGAGGCTGGAATCGATGTCGAGCGCCTTCATCAGGTCGACGATCGAGGTGCGCCATTCCAGCTTCTCGCCCTTGTGCGCGGCGGCCGCCGCGTCGACGATCGAGGCAACGTCCACCGTCGCCGCGGACGCCGATCCGCTCGGCGCGGCCCCTGCGGGCGCGCCGCCCGACGGTGCGCTGCCTGCGGGCGCGGCGGAAGCTGGCTGGCTACCGAAGATCGCGCCCATAATTTTCCCGAAAATGCTCATGTCTGCTCCCCGAAAAGGACCCGCTGGAGGGCCTTGAGTGGCACTTATAGACCAAGTTGCGTCGTTGCACCCGCAAAGTTCCGCGGACCAGCAAGCAGCATCAGCTTATCTACGGCGAAATGACGACCGAATGACATCATCGAGGTTGCGCTGCGGCATCGAATCTCACCCAAGCGTGAGGGACAGGACTCGCAAATGGGCGTACGCTTGATATTCAGTTCGCGTGCCATCCGGAATTTGAGCGTCTGGTTGGGAATCGCGAAACTCAGAATAGCGGCCGCTTGCGCCGTTTGCTGGCGCCAGATGCGGCCGCATGGCAAGGGAGCTAGCGACCATGGCCACACTCTACCAGGGCAATGTCCCCACCGTGGCCCAGACCGCAGAAGCGGCTGGACCGGTGATCCGAACCATCCAACTCTCCGATCTGCATGATGCGCTCAAGCGCGGCTGGGACGATTTCAAGGCGGTGCCGAGCCACGCCATCATCGTCTGCGTGATCTATCCTGTGCTGGGCCTCGTGCTCGCCCGCGTGGTGATGGGCTATTCAGTGCTGCCGTTGTTGTTTCCGTTGGCCGCGGGCTTCGCGCTGATCGGCCCGTTCGCGGCGCTCGGTCTCTACGAGCTCTCTAGTCGGCGCGAGCGCTATGAGGAGGCCAGCGCCTGGGATGCCATGGAGGTGCTGCGTTCGCCCTCCTTCGGCGCCATGCTCGGTCTCGGCGCGCTGCTGCTGGCCCTGTTCGTGACCTGGGTTGCGACCGCGCAGGCGATCTACGTCGCCGCTTTCGGCTATGAGGGCGCGTCCGGGATCTCGGATTTTCTGACGCGCGTTCTCACGAGCCGGCAAGGCTGGTGGCTGATCGTGGTCGGCTGCGGCACCGGCTTCCTGTTCGCCCTTGCCGCGCTCTGCATCAGCGCCGTGTCGTTCCCGCTGATGCTCGACCGCCATGCCGGCGCGTTCGAGGCCATGGTGACGTCGCTGCGCGTCGTCGCGAAGAACCCGGTGCCGATGGCGGCCTGGGGCCTGATCGTGGCCGTCCTGCTGGCGCTGGGCACGATTCCGGCCTTCCTCGGCCTTGCCGTGGTCGTCCCCGTGCTCGGCCATGCCACCTGGCATCTCTACCGCAAGGTAATCGCCGCCGATCCGGGCGCGCGTCCGGTGCCGCCTCCGCCGCATCGTCCACGCAAGCCGGCCGCCGACTTCCCCGCCAACCTCTTCCCCTGGCGCAATCGGAACGACGCCTGACGATTTCGTGACGTGCGATCCTGCCCCGGAGCGGGCAGGATCGCGCACTGTCATACGCCTTGCTTTGGCCTCGGTTTCCATCGAGATTGCGCCCGCCGTTCAGATCACTTCACGGAATTTATTTGCTCGAATGACCCCGACGATTTCTCGTCTCGCCCTCGCAGCCTTAGCCATCACCGCATCCATCCTATCCGCTCAGCCCGCGCTCGCCGCGGTTGCCTGCGGCTCGGGCAATTTCGACGCGTGGCTTGCAGACTTCAAAACCGACGCCGCGGCCAAAGGCGTCTCGCAACAGGCCATTTCCGCCGGGCTCGCCGGTGTGACGCTCGATCAGAGCGTGCTCAACCGCGACCGCTCGCAGAAGGTCTTCAGCCAGACCTTCGAGGAGTTTTCCGGCCGCATGGTGCCGCCGCGCCTGACGCGCGGCTCCAACATGATGAAGCAATACGGCTCGGTGCTGTCGCGCATCGAGCAGACCTACGGCGTGCCCGGCGAGGTGCTGGTCGCGATCTGGGGCCTCGAGACCGATTTCGGCGTCAATACCGGCAAGTTCGCGACCATCCGCTCGCTGGCGACGCTGGCCTATGACTGCCGCCGCGCCGAACAATTTCGCACCGAGCTGTTGGATGCGCTCCGCATCGTCCAGCGCGGCGACCTTGCACCGGCCGACATGAAGGGTGCCTGGGCCGGCGAGCTTGGCCAGACCCAGTTCATGCCGTCGTCATGGATGAAATACGCCGTCGATTTCGACGGCAATGGCAAGCGCGATCTCCTGCACAACGCCCCCGACGTGCTCGCCTCCACCGCGAACTATCTTGCCGGTTATGGCTGGCAGAAGGGCAAGGATTGGCAGCCGGGCAGTCCGAACTTCGCGGTGCTGCAGCAGTGGAACAAGAGCGAGGTCTATTCGAAGACCATCGCTTATTTCGCCACGCAGCTCGCGCGCGCCCCTTAGCAGCCCCTCGTCAAAACGCGTAGGGCCAATCGCCTGACGACCGGCCCTCTCTGTGCGTTTTTTACCCCTATTTGCCCATGGTGGCGTGCATCGCCTTGTTCAGATGCGCGCCGCACGCGCCCATTTTGCCGTTGAGCAGCGAGTCTTGCGTGGCCGCGATCTCCCTCTGCGCTACGAATTTGCCGTCACCATCGGCCATGTTCTCAATCGCGGTCTCGGTCTTCTCCAGATTGGCCGAACTGCAGCCGCCGGCGGCGTGCTTGGCGGCTTGGGCCGGCGCGACGGCGAACGCGACAGCGGCAATTGCGATAACCCCGAGTAACTTCGTCATGACGTTACCTTCCTTCTCTTGTTCTTGGGCCAGAGCCAGCGACATTGCCGGATTCTGCGACATCACCTTCCTCCGCGCGCGGCAACTTGACGCAATGAATTCCCCGCGAGAATTGCGTGATGTTGCGCCACGCAGAGCCACATCCCAAATTTCTGATTTTCGTTACACGTTTGTAATCAACGGCACACGTTCGGCTTGTGTGCACCGCGCCCGGGGGTTGGGGCTGACCAAGCGGAATGAACTCGTCCCTGCCTGACCGCCGTTCGTCACGTCGATCCGCCGGGGTCGGGTGAATCGCCGGCCACAGTGGAAAGGTGTCCGCGCAGGCCGTCGAGATGAACTCAGGTTCACTTTTATACTTCACTGAGCATGCGATTCGCGCATGCGAGACTTGGGTATAGGAGCTATCATAATCCCCTTGCGACGCCCGGAAAGCAGCCTATTTGACTTTTGAATGGAACCGGCTGAGCTAAGATTAAATCCGTGAATTAACGGGCATTCTTAACAACATGCCTCCTGTTCCGCCTAAGCTTTGGGCGGGAGTGCTTTCGGGTTAATCGTCCGTTACCAGTGCCATGCATTGAGCGCTTAGCTGCATCGCAACATCGGAACTTTCGCACTGCACCACTCTTATCTATATTCATTTCAACGATGAGGCTCGGGCAAGAGCTGAATCGAACTACAGGAGACTACCAATGCTGCTCTCGCTCATCCGTATGATCCAGGCTTTCCGGGACTATCAGCGCAATGTTGCCGAGCTGTCCCAGCTCAGCGATCGCGAATTGGCCGACATCGGCCTCGATCGCTCGGACATTCCGCGCGTTGCCGCCGGTCAGTATCAGGGCTGATATCGTTCAGCCCTAAACCGGACGAACCGATAGCGCCCGCCTCGTGCGGGCGTTGTCGCATCCGGAGGCAGAAAACTCGATCTCGGCGATTCCACTGACCGCCGAAAAGCGCTACCTGTCCGCCCCATGACAGCACCCCAATCAAATACCGTGCACGTGATCGGCGCAGGCCTTGCCGGCTCCGAAGCCGCCTGGCAGGTGGCCAAATCCGGCGTGTCCGTGGTGCTGCACGAGATGCGGCCGACCCGCACGACCGAGGCACACCGCACCGACGGGCTTGCCGAGCTCGTCTGCTCGAATTCGTTCCGCTCGGATGATGCCGCCAACAACGCCGTCGGCCTGCTGCATGCCGAGATGCGCCGCCTCGACTCGCTGATCATGCGCGCAGCCGACGCCAACCAGGTGCCCGCCGGCGGCGCGCTGGCGGTGGACCGCGACGGCTTCTCCGCGGCCGTCACCAAAGCGCTTAACGACCATCCCCTGATCGAGATCGCGCGCGGCGAGGTCGCAGGCCTGCCGCCCGCCGAATGGAGTAACGTCATCGTTGCGACCGGCCCCCTCACTTCGGCGCCGCTGGCCGACGCGATCCGCGAGCTGACCGACGAGAACGCCCTCGCTTTCTTCGACGCGATCGCGCCGATCGTGCACCGCGAATCCATCGACATGTCGGTGGCCTGGTTCCAGTCGCGCTACGACAAGGTCGGCCCCGGCGGCACCGGCGCCGACTACATCAACTGCCCGATGACAAAGGAGCAGTATGACGGCTTCGTCGCAGCGCTGGTCGCCGGCGAGAAGACCGAATTCAAGGAATGGGAGACCAACACGCCCTATTTCGACGGCTGTCTGCCGATCGAGGTCATGGCGGAACGCGGCCCCGAGACTCTTCGCCACGGGCCGATGAAGCCGGTCGGCCTCACCAATCCGCACGATCCCACCACTAAGGCCTACGCGATCGTACAACTGCGCCAGGACAACAAGCTCGGCACGCTCTACAACATCGTCGGCTTCCAGACGAAGCTGAAATACGGCGAGCAGCAACGCATCTTCCGCACCATTCCGGGGCTGGAGAACGCCGAATTTGCTCGCCTCGGCGGCCTGCATCGCAACACCTTTCTCAACTCGCCAAAGCTGCTCGACGGCCAATTGCGCCTGCGCGCGCAGCCGCGGCTGCGCTTTGCCGGCCAGATGACGGGCTGCGAGGGCTATGTGGAATCCGCCAGCGTCGGCCTGATTGCTGGCCTCTACGCGGCAGCGGACGTGCGCGGCGAGACGCTTGCGAGTCCGCCGGTCACGACGGCGCTCGGATCCCTGCTCGGCCACATCACCGGCGGCCATATCGAGACCGTCGAGCCCGGCACGCGCTCGTTCCAGCCAATGAACATCAATTTCGGCCTGTTCCCGCCGCTCGCCAGCGCACCGACGAAGAAGCCCGACGGAAGCCGACTGCGCGGCAACGAGAAGACGGTGGCCAAAAAGCAGGCGATGAGCGCGCTGGCGCTCGCCGATCTCGATCGCTGGATCGCCGATCACCTGCGCATTGCCGCTGCGGCGTGAGTTTTCGATGAACCTTCCCAAAGACGACGCCGCAACACTCTCGGCGCGCTGGACCGAGGGCGTGCTGCTCAAGCGCGACGTGTTCTCGACCGTCGAACGCGGCCGCTTCCGCGACGATGACGGCGAGGTCGACGCGGTGCTGCGCCGCCTCGACGAGGCGCCGTGGTGGTCATTCCTTTTGGCGCGCCATCTGTTCGCCCGCGAGACGCATGCGCTCACACTTGCCAAGGGACTCGATGTCGGCCCTGAGCTGCTGTGGGCCGGACGCCGCGCGCTGGTGCGCAGCTTCGTCGATGGCGTCGCGCTGCATCTGGCGAAACCGCATGGCGACCTCGCCTATTTTCGCTCGGCCAAGGCCGCGCTGCGACGGCTGCGCCGCGCCGGCATCTGCCACAACGATCTTGCCAAGGAACAGAACTGGCTGGTCGGCCGCGACGGTCGCGCCTATGTGACCGACTTCCAGCTCGCGGCCTGCTTTGACCGTCGCGGCCGGGTTTACCGCATCCTGGCCTATGAAGATCTCCGGCATCTGCTCAAGCACAAGCGCTCCTACGCGCCCGAGGCGCTGACGCCGCGCGAGCGCAAGATCCTGGCGAAGAAGTCGTTCGCCGCCAGCCTCTGGCTCGCCACCGGCAAGAAGATCTATCGGGCAATCACGCGCGGCCTGTTCAACTTCACCGACCGTGAAGGCGGCGGCCGAAGGCTCGTCAACGACGCGCCGGTGCTGGTGGAATTGATCCGCAGGAATCCCGCCGTGCGCGACACCGCCATCGTCGCCTTTGCCGACCGCCGCTCCGGTGTCGGGCTCTATGCCTTCGTCGAAGCCGATCAGGCCGCGCTCGAAGGCCAATTGCGGAACGAGCTCACCGCCGCCAAAGGGCCGAAGCCGCCGGAACACATCCAAGTCGTGCACGCACTGCCACGCAATGCCGACGGCAAGCCACGCACGGAGATCCTGCAACTGGTCGCCATGAACCAGCTCGACCTGATCGAGCCGATGATGAAGAACGACCAGGACCGCGCTTTCCTCAAGGACATCCTGGAGCAGCGCAAGAACCTGCGCGACCGCTTCAATTTCGAGGCCGACCTGCCGGCGGGCTAGCGTGGATCACGCCTTGAAGCGTCCACATTGGCGATAGAGAAGCGATCCGATAAATTCGAACTTGGCGGCGGGACTTGGCGGGGTCATGGGCACTCGGGGGACGATGATGCATCGTGTGGTTGGGGGCCTGATCGCCGTCCTTCTGCTGATCGCCGCCGCGCCCGCAATGGCCGAGTCCCCGGCCGAGCTGATCTCCAGCTTCCGCCTCAAACATGGAGAGGTCCGCGTCGTCCGCGATTCGACCCTCGACCGCATCGCAATGGACCAGGCGCGCGCGATGGCGACGAAGGACGACCTCAGTCACGACGCCCTCGGCCCGTTCAACCGCCGGGTCGCACCGGCCGGCGCAGGCCGCGCCGCCGAGAACATCGCCTACGGCTACGACAATTTCGAGAAGACCCTGGGACAGTGGATCGACTCGTCGGGACACCGCAAAAATTTGCTGCTGCACAACGCTTCCCGCGTCGGGATCGCGAGCGCGAAAAACGCCAGCGGCAAACGCACCTATTGGGCGATGGTGATCGCCGGCGACTACGAGCCGAAGGGCAAAGGCAAGAAGGACAAGGAGCCCCTCGTTGCCGTGAAACGCGAAGCCGCTCCTGCGAGCAAGCCCAAATCCGGCGGCTGCCACATCAAGCTGTTCGGCCTTTGCATCTGAGGCGAGACGCCACGCCGGAAGCATTGTTGCGCGCGCTTCTCCGACCGGCCAATATGACCGCGCCGCTATCCTCAACCAACCTGAGGCGATCAATGGCGAAAAAATACACCGCTCAATGCGCCTGTGGCGCAATCAAGTTTCGAATTCAGCACCGATCCGTCCTTCATCGCCAATTGTCATTGCAATGACTGCAAGCGCGCTTCCGGCGGCGAGATGGCGACCTTCTTCGCGGTGCCCGAGGACGATTTCACGCTTCTCTGCGGCAAGCCGAAGGCGTTTCACTACATCGCCAATTCCGGCAAAGGCCTGGATCGCAATTTCTGCCCGGAATGCGGTTCGCGGGTCTTTACCACTAACCTCGATAGCTTCCCCAAGACGGTCTTCGTCCAGTTGGGCAGCCTCGACCGGCCCGACCTCGTCGCACCGAAGCTCGAGATGTTCACCAAGCGTCGCATGTCGTGGAACACGCCGCTCAACCTGCCGCAGTTCGAGGAAATGCCGCACTGACGCGACGATAGTCCGAGCCGGAGATTGACTTGATCAACATCGAGCGAGTACGTGCCGACACGCCAGCCACTTCCAGGCTTGCGTATCTGCACAACGCGGGGGCGGCTCTCATGCCTGTCGCTGTCGCCGAAGCCATGAAGCAGCATATCGATCTGGAGAGCGAGGTCGGAGGCTATGCCGCCGCCGACCGTGAGGCGCCCCGGCTTGAATCCGTCTACGGCTCAGTGGCGCGCCTGCTGAATGCCGCACCCGATGAGATCGCCCTCATGGAGAACGCGACGGTTGCTTGGCAAATGGCGTTCTACGCGCTTCCATTTCGTCAGGGCGACCGGATCCTGACCGCCGAGGCGGAGTACGCTGCCAACTATGTCGCCTTTCTCCAGGTCGCCAAGCGAACAGGCGTCGCGATCGACATCGTGCCGAGCGATGCTAGCGGCGAGCTCGACGTTGACGCGCTCGAACGCATGATCGATGAGCGCGTGAAACTGATTGCGATCACATGGGTTCCGACCAATGGCGGGCTGGTCAATCCGGCTGCGGCCGTCGGCAAGATCGCGCGAGCGCGAGGCATTCCTTATCTGCTCGACGCCTGCCAGGCGGTCGGACAAATGGCGGTCGACGTCGAGGCCATCGGCTGTGACATGTTGTCGGCGACCGGTCGCAAATTCCTCCGCGGCCCGCGCGGCACCGGTTTTCTCTACGTCCGCCGGGCGATGCTGCAGCAGCTCGAACCGCCAATGATCGACCACTTCGCCGCACCCTGGGTGTCCCGGGACGCTTACCGGCTGCGTGACGATGCGCGCCGTTTCGAGACTTGGGAGAACAACTACGCAGCCCGGCTTGGGCTGGGCGCGGCTGTCGATTATGCCCTCGATATCGGGATAGGCCCCATCGAGCAGCGTTGCCGCATGCTGGCGGACCGCCTCCGGGGTGGCCTTGCGTCCATTCGCGGCATCAGAATTCGCGACCTCGGACGCGCTCCGGGGGCCATCGCCAGCTTCACGATGGAAGGGTACGATGCGGAAGCGGTCGTCAGCAACGCGGCCGCCGCCGGCATCACGATCGGTGCCTCAGATCCGTCGAGCACGCGCATCGATGCCGAAATTCGCTCGCTGCCGCCGTTGGTGCGCGCCTCTCCGCACTACTACAATACGGAAGCCGAGATCGATCGGCTGATCGCCCATTTGGCAGGTCTGATGCCGCGATAGCGGCGGGCGTGCACAGCTCAGGTACAGCGCGCACTCAATCCCGATGCGCCAAGCTTTGCCATGACCTCGTCGAGATGGGCGCTGTCGCGGGTCTCGATCACCAATTGCAGCAACGTTGCCTTGGCCGGAAGATCCGAGAAGGTGCGCTGGTGCGAGACCTCGATGATGTTGGCGCCGGCCTCGGCCAGCAGTGCCGCGACCGCAGCCAGTTGGCCAGGCCTGTCGGGGATGTCGAGCGACAGCTGGGTGAGCCGCCCCTCACGCGCCAACTCGCGGGTCAGGACTGATGCAATCAGCCGCGTGTCGATATTGCCGCCGCTCAGCACCAGCCCGACCTTCTGGCCGGCGAAACGGGACGGGTCGGACATCAGTGCGGCGAGACCAGCGGCGCCGGCGCCTTCGACAACCGTCTTCTCGATCGAGATCAGGGTTGCCACCGCGCGCTCGAGCTCGGCTTCGTTGACGAGCGCAATGTCGTCGACAAGGCGGCGGACGATTTCGGTCGTGAGCTTGCCGGGCGACTTCACCGCGATGCCTTCGGCGAGTGTGTCGCCACGCGCCGGCAGATTGCCGTTATGGATGGCATTGTACATCGAGGGGTAGAGCCAGGCCTCGACGCCGAGGATCCGCAGCGACGGCTTGATCGATTTCGCGGCAATGGCGATCCCGCTGATCAGGCCACCGCCGCCGATCGGGACGACCAGCGTATCGAGCTCCGGCACGGCCTTGAGTATTTCCAGCCCGACCGTGCCCTGCCCCGCGATGACAAGTGGATCGTCATAGGGATGGACGAAGATCATGCCGCGGGCTTCGCCGTGGCTGCGCGCATACGCGGCCGCCTCCTCCAGCGTGGCGCCCGTCACCACCACCTCAGCACCGTGATGCCTGGTGTTCTTGACCTTCACCATGGGCGTGCCGACCGGCATGACGATGGTGGCGGGAATGCCGAGCCGCTTGGCGTGATAGGCGACGCCTTGCGCGTGATTACCCGCCGACATCGCGACGACGCCTCGCGCGCACTCCTCCGGCGTCAGCGCCGTGAGGCGGTTGAGCGCGCCGCGCTCCTTGAACGAGGACGTGAACTGGAGGTTCTCGAATTTCAGCCAGATGTCGCAGCCGCAGATATTGCTCAGCGTGCGGCTGTAGCTACAGGGCGTCTCGACGACGGCGCCGCGGATCGTCTCGGCAGCGGCATGGATTTCGCTCAGCGAGATCGGAAGGCCGCTGAGATCAGTGGCGATGCTTTGGGACAACTCAGCCATGGGACAGCATAGGGCATTTGGCAGTTTGAGGCGATAAGCCAACCGCTATTTGGTAAATTCCTGGGAACGCGAGGCCCGCCACAGCGTCCACAGCGTGCGCAGCCGCGGCGATTGCTCCGGCGTGAACGGATTACGCCCGGGCTGCGACAAGCGCTTGAGGTCGGCCCGTACCTGGCTCAGCGGAAGGAACGCTGGACGCACTGATGCCGGCACCTCCACCAGCAGCGACAAGGCCGTCGTCAAATGTTGCCGCGCCTCGCCCGAGAGTTGGTCCAGCGCGGCGCGCAAGTTTGGCGTCTCCTTGCCGGCGAACACGTCTTCCACGTCGCAATCGTGGCTCGCCAGCACCTGCTGCGGCAGGAACAATTGCCGGCGCGCCGCATCGCGCGGCAGATTGGCAATGACCTGTACGATGCCCTGCGCCAGCCCGGCATGGCGGGCGAGATGCTCGGCCGCCTCCGACGGTGGTCCCATGATCCGGGCGGCGAGATCGAACAGCGCCGATGAGGTCGCCGCGAGGTAGCCTTCCAGCGCCGCCATTGTTGGCATTGGGTCGTTGTAGAGATCGAATTGATGCTCGTCGGCGAGCAGCGACAGCGGCTCGACCGGCAGGTCGAAATCACGGATTGCGCGGAGAAGCTCCGCCGCTACCGGATTGCCCTCGGCGCTGCCATGGACCTGGCCCGACAGCATGTCGGTCCACCATTGCAGGCGGATTTCACCGGGCAAGGGCTGGCTCACCTGGTCGCGGACGCGGACGATCTCGACATTGAAGGCATAGAGCGCCAGCAGCGCGCGACGCTCGGCAGCGGGCGCGAACAGGGTCGCGGCATAGCGCGGAAAGTCGTGGCTGCGTACGAGGTCAGCGCAGAACGCGGCAGAATCCGGCGCCGGCGCGGAGCCACTCATGGCACGGCGATCAGCGCGGCCGCGACGCGCCGCCGTTCGCCGATCATGATGTTGTAGGTGCGCACGGCGGGACCGGTCTGCATCGTGTCCAGAACCACCCGCGCCGCTTTGAGCGCCTGGCGCAGTTCCGCTGGCGGCAGCCAGACCCCGGTTCCGGTGCCGATCAGGAGCGTGTCGATGCTGTTGGCGGACTTGAAGACTCGATCAAGCGAATAGCGGTCGATCTTCGCGGGGTCGGTAACGTCCCAGGCCCAGATCGCGTCGGGCAGGCAAAGCAGCGATCCCCGATGCGACATGCCGGCAAAGGCAAAGCCGCCCTTGCCATAGGCTTCGATCGGCGCCGAGCGGGGGAAATGCGGTGCGTTGGGATCGCCGGCCATGAGCTTCGTCCGAATGAGCTTACTGCCCTCGCAAACTCCTGCGAGGGCATGCGGTTCGGATCATGCCTTGCTTTTCTTCGCCGGCGTAGCCTTATCGACCGCATCTTCGCGATGCTCGCCGACGCCGAGATAGATCAGGATCGGGGCTGCAATGAAGATCGAGGTATAGGTGCCGACCAGCACCACGCCGAACATCATGACCGCGGTGAAGCTGTGGATGGCATGACCGCCGAACAGCAGCAGCGCCAGCAGCGCCAGCGTCACGGTGAAATGGGTGATGATCGAGCGCGACAGCGTCGAGTTGATCGATTCGTTGAGAAGCTGCGGCATCGGCATCTTCTTATAGCGCCGCAGCATTTCACGGATGCGGTCGTAGATGACGACGGTGTCGTTGAGCGAATAGCCCAAAATGGTCAGAAGCGCCGCGATGCTGGTCAGGTCGAAATCGACTTGGCTGATCGACATGAAGCCGATCGTCAGCACGATGTCGTGCACGTTGGCGATCATGGCCCCGAGCGCGAACTGCCATTCGAAGCGGAACCAGAGGTAGACCAGGATCGAGACGATCGCCAGCATCAGGCCGAGCATGCCGTAGGCCAGCAGCTCGCCGGAGACGCGCGGTCCCACCACCTCGACGCGGCGATAGTCGACGGAATCGCCAAGCGCGGTGCGGACCTTCTGCACGGCCTCCTGCTGGGCGGCGTCGCCGCCCGGCTGCTCCGCCACGCGGATCAGGACGTCCGCGGGGCCGCCGAATTGCTGCAACTGGACTTCGCCCAGACGCAGGCCATCCAACGTCGTACGCATCGCCGCAATATCGGCGGTGCCGGACTTGGCCTGCACCTCCAGCAGCGTGCCGCCGCGGAAGTCGATGCCGAAATTCAGTCCATGGGTGAAGAACAGCGTGATCGCGACGATCGACAGCGCCGCCGAGATCGGGAAGCTGATCCGGCGAAACCGCGTGAAGTCGAAATGGGTATCGTCGGGGACGATGCGCAGCGACGGCAGCCAGCCGAATGCCGCAACCACGGTGAGGATGGCAATGAGGACGCCGAGCCCGATGAGAACGGTGTGATTCACGATCAGGCTCCTAGATCGGCACGCTCTGCGGCCGCTTCCACCGCACCCACCAGGCCACGATCAGCCGGGTCAGGGTGAAGGCGGTGAACACCGTGGTGATGATGCCGATTCCGAGCGTCACGGCGAAGCCGCGCACCGGACCGGTGCCGATGTAGAACAGCACCGCGGCGGCAATGAAAGTGGTGATGTTGGAATCGAGGATGGTCGCAAGCGCCCGCTTGAAGCCGGCGTCGATCGCCGAGATCGCGTTGCGGCCGCCACGCAATTCCTCGCGGATGCGCTCGTAGATCAGCACGTTGGAATCGACCGCGATGCCGACGGTGAGCACGATGCCGGCGATACCGGGCAGCGTCAGCGTGGCGTTGAGCAGCGACAACAGGCCGAAGATCATGGCCACGTTGATGGCCACCGCGATGTTGGCGAACACGCCGAACAGCCGGTAGGTCAAGAGCATGAAGATGATTACCAGGATCGAGCCGACATAGGCGGCGAGCTCGCCCTTCTCGATCGAGTCCTGGCCGAGGCCCGGACCGACGGTGCGCTCCTCGACCACCGTGAGCGGTGCCGGCAGCGCGCCGGCGCGCAGCAGGATCGCGAGATCGTTGGCCGATTGCACAGTGAAACTGCCGGAGATCTGGCCCTGTCCGCCAGTGATCGGTTCGCGGATCACGGGAGCCGAAATGACCTTGTTGTCGAGCACGATCGCAAAAGGCAGCCCGACGTTCTCCTGCGTGGCCTGCGAGAACTTGCGCGCGCCTGACGTATTGAACTTGAAGCTGACGACGGGTTCGCTCGTGCGCTGGTCGAAGCTCGCTTGGGCATCGGTCAGATCGCCGCCGGCAACCAGGACCTGCTTCTTGACCACATAGGGTGTGGGCGGCGGCGACGCGCTCATCAGAAGCTCGGATTCCGGCGGCAAACGTCCCTGCTGCGCCTGATCGGGCGGCACAGACGTATCGACCATGCGGAATTCCATCTTCGCGGTCTTGCCCAGCAATTCCTTCAGACGGGTCGGGTCCTGGAGGCCGGGGACCTGCACCAGGATGCGGTCGTTGCCCTGGCGCTGGATGACGGGCTCGACGGTGCCGAGCTCGTTGACGCGGCGTTCGACGATCTGGATCGACTGCTCGATGGTCTTGCGCATGCGGTCGAGCATCGCGGCCTGCGGGATGGCGAGGCGGATCACGCCGCCGCCGGCGTCAGTGACATCCAGGTCGCGCTGACCGCTGGATCCGACCAGTCCGCCCAGCGGCTGGGACAGCTCGCGCAGCTTGGCGAGCGCAGGCTGCAGGTCGGATTCCTTGGTGATCCGCACCTCGGCCGCGTCGTTGCGCACGGTGACACCGCCGGTGAAGCCGATCTTGGCATCGCGCAGCGTCCGGCGAACATCGTCGCGGACCTGGTCGAGCCTCTCTTTCTTCACATAGTTGCCGTCCACCTCGAGCAGCAGATAGGAGCCGCCCTGGAGATCGAGGCCGAGCACGAGCCGACGCTGCGCCCAGGCGGGCCAGGTCTTGACCTGCGCTTCCGGAAAGAAGTTCGGGACCGCGCAGAGGCACACGATCAGCGCCGTCAGGATAATCCCGAGCGCCTTCCACCGCGTGAAATACAACATCGACTGGACCTGTCAGATCAGGGGATTTCAGAGACTCGCGGAAGCGCTCACTTCGCCGCGGCGTCGTCCTTGGCGCTATCCTTGGCGCTTTCCTTGGATTCCTTGGCCGGCTCGCCCTTGGCGCGCACGCCGGAGACCATCGAGCGCATCTGCCGCACGCGCACACCATCGGCGATCTCGAACTCGATCTGGTCGTCGTCGACGACCTTGGTGACCTTGCCGACGAGGCCGCCCGAGGTCACGACGGTGTCGCCGCGGCGGATGTTCTTCACGAGGTCGGCGTGGTCACGGACCTTCTTCTGCTGCGGACGCAGAATCAGGAAGTACATGATCACGAAGATCAGGGCGAACGGCAGCAGCGACATCAACATGCCGCTGGTGTCGCCGGCGCCCGCAGCCTGGGCATACGCAGGGGTAATCAGCATTCGGACGATCCTCGTGAGAACGGGGGAAAACCGGTCAGGCCCAAATGGCGACCGGTTCGGTCAAATTCGCGCGGACTATAGCGGCCATTGCCCCAATTGCAACGCCGCCAGACCGCCCTTTTAGCCACCTTGCGGCGCGCGCTCAGGCCCGATAAGGCTGCATTCTCAGGAACTTCGGACATGCCCCAAAAACCAAGCAAAAGCCCGGCCGGCAAAGGCCCCCGTACCCCTGCCACGAAGCCAGCCCGCGTCGCGGCAAAACGTCCCAAGGCCGCCCTCAAAGCGGCTTCCAAGACGATTTCCAAGGCGACTTCCAAGGCGACTTCCAAGGCGACTTCCAAGACAACTTCGAAGGCCGGCCAAAGCGTCTCCCAAGAGCGCATGGTTCGCGCGCTGGAGACGATCGCGGCGCACCTCTCCGCTCAAGGCAAGCCCGCCGTCGAACGCGAGTCGTTCAAGCAGGCGGATGCTTTCGTCTGGCATCCGGACGGCCGCCTTGCGGCGGTGCCGCGGGTCAGCCGCGTCGAACTGTTCCTGCTCAAGGGCGTCGACCGGATGCGCGACATCCTGATGGAGAACACCGAGCGCTTCGCCAACGGATTGCCCGCCAACAACGCATTGCTCTGGGGCGCGCGCGGCATGGGCAAGTCGTCGCTCGTGAAGGCGGCGCATGCCAGCATCAACGCGGAGCGCAAACCGGCCGACAGACTGAAGCTGATCGAGATTCATCGCGAGGACATCGAGAGCCTGCCGGCGCTGATGGAGCAGCTTCGCGCCTCGTCCTTCCGCTTCATCGTGTTCTGCGACGACCTCTCCTTCGACGGCAATGATGCGTCCTACAAATCGCTCAAGGCGGTGCTCGAAGGTGGCATCGAGGGTCGGCCGGAGAACGTCATCCTCTACGCCACCTCCAACCGCCGCCATCTGCTGGCGCGCGAGATGATCGAGAACGAGCGCTCGACCGCGATCAATCCCGGCGAAGCCGTCGAGGAGAAGGTCTCGCTGTCGGATCGCTTTGGTCTCTGGCTCGGCTTCCACCGCTGCAGCCAGGACGAATATCTCGCCATGGTGCGGGGCTATTGCAGCCATTTCGGCGTCAAGGTCGACGACGACGCGCTGGAGCGCGAGGCCCTTGAATGGTCGACGACGCGCGGCTCGCGCTCGGGCCGCGTCGCCTGGCAGTTCGTGCAGGAGCTTGCGGGACGGCTTGGCGTGAAGCTGACGGCGACGTAGCAAGCTGCCGCCACTTCCCTGACCTGTTATTCCCCGCGCAGGCGGGGAATCCAGTATTCCGGAGACGGTTTTGATCGATCGAGACGCTGCGGCGTACTGGGTCGCCCGGTCGAGCCGGGCGACGATACCGCGTTTGTGGCGATGGCGCGCCCTATTTCAAGCTCACGCCCCGTTCAGGAATTGAAGCGGGTCAACCGGGCTCGATCCCTTACGGATCTCGAAGTGGAGCTGCGGCGACGCCACCTCCCCGGATTGACCCGACTTGGCAATGACCTGGCCGCGCTTGATGGTATCGCCGCGCTTCACCATCAGCTCACTCGCATGGGCATATGCGGTGACGTAGCCGTTGGAGTGCCGAACCAGGACGAGATTGCCATAACCTTTCAGCTCATTGCCGGAATAGGCAACGACACCGTCTTCAGCCGCCTTGACCGGCGTACCCTCGGGCACCGCGAGATTGATGCCGTCGTTGGACTTGCCATTGGTCTTGGCGCCGTAGCTCGTGACCACCTTGCCGCGAACCGGCCAGCGGAAAGTCGGCAGCGCGCTGGTGGTCTCCGCAGCTTTCGCCGGAGCTTCCGCGGTCTTGTCTTCGACATTTGCCGTGGCCTGCGCCAGGCGCGCGCTCTGCACCGGCGCGGCAACGGCCGCCATCTTGGTAGCGGGCGCCGTTGCGGCCGCAACGGGCTGCAGCGTCCCCGCGACGGGAGCGGCTCCGACCGGGGTCGCGGCAAGCGGTGCCGCGACAGCGGCGGTCTTGGCGCCGGGCACGGCCAGCCGGGCGCCGAGCTTGAGTTTTGCAGAGGGATCGAGGCCGTTGGCGCGGGCCAGTTCACCCGCCGAGATATGGTTCTTGCGGGCAATGCTGGCGAGCGTGTCGCCGTGGTTCACGAAGTGCGTGCTCGACGGCGCGGCAACGGCCGCAACCGGCCTCGCAGCAGGCGCCAGCGCGGGGGCAGCGGCAACGGGAGCCATGAGCGGCGCGGGCGCAGCGGCCGTAGCCTGGTGCGGAATGATCAGTTGCTGGCCGGGCGAGAGCGCGCGCGGCCCCTTATAGCCGTTGGCGGCAAGAATCGCCTGTGGCGTGACGCGATAGCGTTTGGCAAGCAGGTCGAGCGTATCGCTGGTGCCGACGATGATCTTGGTTCCACCGACCGGCTGGGCGGCTGCAACCGAGCGCGGCGGCACGGTGGCCGTGGTCTCCAGATGCGGCTGCGCCGGGGGTGCGTAGGAGCCGACACCCCGGCCGCCTCCGGACACGCCGCCTGCCGCAACGGGGTAGGATTGCGGCGCGGACACCGCCGGCGGCAAAGGCTGCGACTGATAATAACCGGGCTGCGTCTGCGGACGCGAATATTGCGGCAGCTCACGCTGCGGCGGCGGTGCCTGCTGCACCGAACCGGTCGATTCCTGCGCAAAGGGATTGGAGAAGTTCGACTGGGACATGCGCGACGACATGTCGGCGCTGCACCCTGCGAAGCTGAAGGAGATCAGCGCCAGCACCGCGACCTGCGGCACACGGCGCGAGTAAAGCAACTCGGCGGCAACGGACATGGTTACTCACTCGTACGCAACAGAACTGGTGTTTTAAGTAAACACGCGCCGAGTAAATAACGGCTTAACCCTCCCAATAAGATGTTGGCAGCACAGCCAATCCGGAATTCTACAGCTCCCGCGCCACACCGGGCAGCGCCGGCACGAACCGGACCTCGACGAGTTCCTTGCGCTCGATCCCGGCTTCGGTCCGGCTCAGGCGGATCAGCGTCTGCACCCCCTGATGCGGGCCGACGGGCGCGATCAGGATGCCGCCCACCTCCAGCCGCTCGACCAGGTTCTCCGGAAGCTGCTCCATCGCGGCCGTGACGATGATGCGGTCGAACGGGCCGATGTTGGGGGGAAGATTGAGCCCGTCGCCCAGCATCACCTCGACGTTGTGATAGTTGAGCTTTTCAAGCCTGATACGTGCGGCATCCGCAAGCTTGCGGTAGCGCTCGACCGTCAGCACCTGGCCAGCGAGCCGCGACAACACCGCCGCCTGGTAGCCCGAGCCGGCGCCGATCTCGAGCACGCGGTGCTTCTTCTGAAGCTGGAGCTGCTCGGTCATGTAGGCGACGACAAAGGGCTGGCTGATGGTCTGCCCGCAGGCGATCGGGAGCGCGCTGTCGCGATATGCGCCGTCGCGATCGGCGTCGTCGACGAATTGATCGCGCGGCACCTCCTCCATGGTCCGCAGGACCGCCTGGTCGCTGATGCCCCGACGCCTCAGCGTGAGCTGAAACATCATCTTTTCCGGCGGGTGCTGATGGGGGGTCATTGCCTGCTTGTGCTGTCTTTACGGTCCGGGACGCCAACCTGGGGCGCGAGATTCTTGTTCCGGCTCAGGGAACCCATGATAGGCTTAGGATGGCGTAGTTGACCACAAATTGGCTTGCAACGGGCGAGCCGCGATGGCCATTTTCAGGCGTCCGTTCGTCGAAACGCGCATTGCGTCGATTCATGTTATCTGCGAACGTTTTTGGCGATGGGCAAGGACTCGACCATGACTGCGACGGGGCTTACCGGCCGCTCTGTATTCCTCGTGGAAGACGAGGTGATGATCAGGATGATGGTCGCCGACATGCTCGAAGAGCTTGGCTACAAGATCGCAGCCGAGGCTGGCGACATCACCGAAGCCATGCGGCTTGCCCAGGCAACCGAGTTCGACATCGCCATTCTCGACGTCAACGTCAACGGCAAGGTCATCTCGCCGGTCGCTGATGTCATCAAGGCGAAGGGCTGCCCGTTCATCTTTGCCACCGGATACGGTTCCTCCGGCCTGCCCGAGCAGTACCGTGATCGGCCGGCGCTTCAGAAGCCGTTTCAGCTCGACGCCCTCGGCAAGACCATCGAAGCCGCGCTTCGCGGCGGCTAGACCAGGTCCCGTGCCAGGTCGGACTTACTTCAGCGTCGTACTCAGCGCCTCGGAAAACGCCTCGTTGGTCCGGTCGAGCCTGAGCGGCGTGACGGAGACGTAGCGTTCGCGCAGCGCCGCGAGATCGGTGCCGTCGGCCGGCGTATCCATCATCGCGGTGCGCTCGAAGCCGATCCAGAAATAGGGATTGCCACGGCCGTCCCTGCGCTCGTCGATCTTGAGGAACCCGAGATTGCGCTTGCCCTGCCGCGTCACCCGAATGCCCAGCACATCCTCCGGCGCGCAGGCCGGGAAGTTGACGTTGATCACCGTGTCCTTCGGGATGCCAGCCGCGATCACCTTGCGCAGGATGTCGGGCCCGAATTTGCGCGCAGTGTCCCATAGCGGCCGGTCGCGGGTCTCGACGCTGAACTCCTGCGACAGGGCGAAGGACGGCAGCCCCAAAATGGTTCCCTCCAGCGCGCCGGCGATCGTGCCGGAATAGACCACGTCTTCGGCGACGTTGCGGCCCTTGTTGACGCCGGACAGCACGACATCGGGCAGCTTGGCGCCGAGGATGTGGCGCGCGCCCATGATGACGCAGTCGGTCGGCGTGCCGCGCACCGCGAAATGCCGAGGACCCACCTCGCGCAGGCGCAGCGGATCGTTCAGCGACAGCGAATGCGACACGCCGGACTGGTCGAGCTCAGGCGCGACCACCCAGACGTCATCGGACAATGCGCGCGCGATCTCCTCCAGGACCTTGAGGCCGGGGGCGTGGATGCCGTCGTCATTGGTGCAGAGAATGCGCATGGAAAAGGTCGATTCCTGAAGCGGGTCTGAGCCGTCTTATCCGGCCGGGGCCGATCAGGCAAACCGGACGGTCGGGGCCGGCGGCAGGTTTCCGGCCTGGTCCTGTTAGCGACGAACGCGCCATTGCGGCAGGAAGCGCGCCAGCCGGCCCTCGGCATGCAATTTCATCGCCGGCACGACCGGGGTCACGATCGGCACCTCGATCACGCCGAGCGCCTCCAGCTGTGCAACGAACGGGTCCGCTACCGGCACCTGCGGAAAGCGTTCGCGCGCCAGCGTCAGTGCCTGGTCGAAATCCGCGGCATTCACACCGGGCTTCGCCCGCCGGCTCTGGACCAGATCGTCGTCCCAGAGCCGCTTGGTCTCAATGTCGAGCACACCACGCAGCCGCTGATCGACGGCCTGGATGCCGGCACCCGTCACCGCCCATTGTCTGCCGACCCAGAAGATATCGCGGTGCAAGGCCATGAACGATGGGTTCGCGTTGTCGGGTGGCCGGCAGGATAACCGGCCGCCCGATCTTCGCAACCAAACGTTTCTCCGTTTCAGATGGGCAGCATGCCTAGTCGCGTGCGACCACCTTCAGCCCGCCCATATAGGGCTGGAGCACGCTGGGGACCGCAATCGAGCCGTCCTCCTGCTGATAGGTCTCCATCACGGCGATCAGCGCGCGACCGAGCGCGGTGCCGGAGCCGTTGAGCGTGTGCACGAACCGCGGCTTGCCATCGGGGCCGCGCGAGCGCGCGTCCATCCGGCGGGCCTGGAAATCGCCGCACACCGAGCAGCTCGAGATCTCGCGGAATGCGCCGCCGTCGCCCTGGCCCGGCATCCAGACCTCGATGTCATAGGTTTTTTGCGACGAGAAACCCATATCCCCGGTGCACAGCGTCATCACACGGTAATGCAGGTCGAGCCGCCGCAGCACTTCCTCGGCACAGGCGAGCATGCGCTCGTGCTCGTCCTTGCTCGTCTCCGGCGTCGTGATCGAGACCAGTTCGACCTTGGTGAACTGGTGCTGCCGGATCATGCCTCGGGTGTCGCGCCCAGCGGCGCCCGCCTCCGCGCGAAAACACGGCGTCAGCGCAGTCAGTCGCATCGGCAGCTGCTTTTCGTCAAGGATGGATTCGCGGACGAGATTGGTGAGCGCCACCTCCGCGGTCGGAATGATCCCGAGACGCTCGGTGCGGAGCCGCTCATGGTCGGGCTCGGCGAGCAATTCGCCCTTGATCGCCCAGAACTGGTCGTCCTCGAATTTCGGCAATTGTCCGGTGCCGAACATGATCTCGTTCCGCACGAGCAGCGGCGGATTGATCTCGGTATAGCCGTGCTCGTCGACGTGTAGATTCAGCATGAACTGACCGAGCGCGCGCTCGAGCCGCGCCAGTCCCTTCTTCAGCACGACGAAGCGCGCGCCGGAGAGCTTCGCCGCGATCTCGAAATCCATGTCACCGAGCGCGGCGCCGAGATCGTCATGGGGTTTTGGCACGAACGCATAGTTGCGCTTGTTGCCGAAGATATGGCGCTGCACATTGCCGCGCTCGTCGACACCATCGGGCACCTCGCCGAGCGGCAGATTCGGGATCGCCGCGAGCTCCTTGGCGAGCTCCTCGTCGGCAGCCTTCGCGGTCGCCTCGAGCTCCGGCATCGTGGTCTTGAGCTCGGTAACTTCCGCCATCAACTTCGCCGCGCGCGCCTCGTCCTTCGCCTTCTTGGCATCGCCGATTTCCTTGGAGGCCGCATTGCGCCGCGCCTGCGCCTGCTCGGAAGCCAGGATCGCCGCACGCCGGGTCTCGTCGATCGCGAGCAGCGACGCCGACAGTGGCTTCAGGCCGCGTCGTGCAAGGCCGGCGTCGAAGGCTTGCGGGTTGTCGCGGATCGATTTGATGTCGTGCATGGCCGAGGTCCTGGGCTTGTTGCAACCCTGCAAATCCTGGATTTGCATTCATGCAAATGGCTGCTTCCCCTAGCACGGCTGTCATCGCCCGCGAAAGCGGGTGATCCAGTATTCCAGAGACGTCCGTGATTCCCCCGATGGGCGGCGGCGTACTGGATTCCCCGCTCCAGTGCGCAATTGCGCACAAGGCGGGGAATGACAGCGGAGATCGGGGCGCCTTACTCCGCCGGGTCGGCCGGCGTCGATACGTCGGTGCCAGTGGCGGCCTTTGAAGCTGCCACCTTCTTCTCCACAATTCCCACCGCGATGATCGAGCCCTCGTAGAGGGCGAGCAAGGGGATCGCGAGCGAGCACTGGCTGAGCACGTCGGGCGGGGTCAGAACGGCCGCGATGACGAAGGCAACGACGATGAAATAGCGGCGCTTCTCGCGCAGCATTTTTGACGTGACGATGCCGATGCGTCCGAGCAGCGTCAGGATCACCGGAAGCTGGAAGGCGATGCCGAAGGCGAAGATCAGCGACATCATCAGCGACAGATATTCGCCGACCTTGGGCAGCAGCTGGATCTGCGCGGTCTCGTCGCTGCCGGCCTGCTGCATGCCGAGCGAGAAGCGGACCAGCATCGGCAGCACGACGAAATAGACCAGTGCGGCACCCAACACGAAGAAGAACGGGGTCGCGACCAGATACGGCAGAAAGGCCTGCTTCTCGTGCTTGTAGAGGCCCGGAGCGACGAACTTGTAGATCTGCGTCGCGACGATCGGGAACGAGATGAAGCCGGCACCGAACAGCGCGAGCTTGAGCTGGGTGATGAAATATTCCAGCAGCGCAGTGTAGATGAATTTCGAATTCTCGGGACCCGCGACCCACACGAACGGCCAGACCAGCACGTTGTAGATCTGCTTGGCGAAGAAGAAGCAGAAGATGAAGGCAATGCCGAAGCCGAGCAGCGCTTTGATCAGCCGCGAACGCAGCTCGATCAAATGGTCCATCAGGGGAGCTTTGCTGGCCTCGATATCGGCGGCGCTCATGACGCTTTGGCGTCCTTGATCGCCTCGGCCGGCGCAGTGTCTTGGGTGACCGAATCTTGCGTGATCGAGCCTTGCGTGACCGAACCTTGAGCGACCTGCGCCTGCTCGACCTCACGGGTGATGGCGAGCGGCTCGTTCACGGCCGCATGTGCCTCGGCTTCCACGAAGGTCTCGGGCGTCGGCGCCTCCGGCGTGGTGGGCGTCGTCAGCGCTTCGCCTGAAGTCGCCGGCGGTTCGACATCGGTGGAGATCGAGGTCTCGGCCGGCTTGTCCAGCGCATCGACGCGGAGCGCGTCGCTGACGTCTTTCTGAAGCGAGGTCATCAGATTGTTGCCGGCGAAACCGGAAGCCGCTTCCTTGACCTCGTCGAAGCTCTTCTTGAGGTCGGCCATTTCGGCCTCGCGCATCGCTTCCTGGAATTGGCCCTGGAATTCGGCGGCCATCTTCCGCGCTTTGCCCATCCACTGCCCGACCATGCGCAGCACGCCCGGCAGCTCTTTCGGGCCGATGGCGATCAGGGCCACGACCCCGATCAGGACCAGTTCACTCCACCCGATATCGAACATGAGGTCTTCCGTTCACGCCAGCCGCAGCCGGCCCAATCCCTCGCGCGCAGGATCGGGTCCGCTACCCGCGTCTCGCGTGCTCTCTGGCTTAGACGGCCTTGCTGCCGACGTCGGACCGTGCCGCGGTCGGCGCGGCATTGTTGTGCTCGATGGACTTGGCCGGCTCGGGCTTGTCGGCGACCTTGTCGTCGTCCTGCATGCCCTTCTTGAACGCCTTGATGCCCTGCGCCACGTCGCCCATCAGATCCGAAATCTTGCCGCGACCGAACAGCAGCAGGACCACTGCGATCACCAGGACCCAGTGCCAAATGCTGAGTGAACCCATCCTGCAACCCTCCAAACGCGCATGGCCGGGGACCGGCCGATCTTCACCGAAACCTAGGCTTGGCAGGTGTCAAAAACAAGGACCAAGGCAGCGCCAATTCGCTGTTGGCGCTACGTAATTTTGCTAGTGTTAACTGGTCGCAGGGGGCCACTAAAAGGCCCAGACGTCAGTCCTCGCTGCCGCCCTCGCCACCCTCATGGCCGCCTTCCGGCGGCGTCTCGGGCTCGACAGCAGGCGCCAGCGCGAGATCAAGGTCCTCGCCCGGCTCCAGCGGATCCTCGTCCTCACGCAAAGTCGGGTCATCCGACGGCGTCGGCACGCTGAATCCGGTCGGCAGGCGCGAATCCAGCAGGCCCGTGCCCTTCAGCTCCTCGAGACCCGGCAGATCGCCGAGCTGTTCCAGCGTGAACTGCGACAGGAAGTCCTCGGTGGTTCCGAAGGTCAAGGGACGGCCCGGCGTCTTGCGACGACCACGCGGCTTGATCCAGCCGGTTTCCAGCAGCACGTCCAGCGTGCCCTTCGAGGTGACGACGCCACGGATCTCCTCGATCTCCGCGCGCGTCACCGGCTGGTGATAGGCGATGATCGCCAGCACTTCGATCGCGGCGCGCGACAGGCGGCGGGTCTCGGTGCTCTCGCGGGTCATCAGCCAGGCGAGATCGCCCGCCGTGCGGAAGGTCCATTTGTTGGCGACCCGCACGAGATTCACGCCGCGCAGGGAATAGTCGGCCTGCAACTGCTCGAGCGCAGCCTTCACGTCCACGCCCTCGGGCATGCGCTTGGCCAGCGTCGCGGTGTCCAGCGGTTCATTCGAAGCGAACAGCAGCGCTTCCAGCAGCCGCAATTCTTCGGGACGTGCCTGGGACTCGTTCTCCATCGGCTCGGCCTCTTCTACCCGCACTTCAGCCAGGCTTGCCATGGCAGATTCTCCTTGTTGCACTTAAGCGACCGGCGCATCGGGCGCAGGAGCTGCGTCCATGACCGGCTTGGGGCGCCCCTTCCGGAAATAGATGGGCGCAAACGCCTCTTTCTGATTCAGCTCGAGCTGACCTTCGCGCACCAGCTCGAGCGCAGCCGCGAAACTCGAGGCGAGCACCGTCGCGCGCTGCGTCGGATCGGCGACGTGCTGCAGCAGAAAATCGTCGAGAACGCCCCAATCGTCCTGCTCGCTGATGCTGCCGACCAGCCGCTCCAGCGTGGCGCGCGCCTCGGCGAGCGACCACACCGTGCGCTTGGCCAGATGCACGCTCGCCAGCACGCGCGACTGGCGCTGCGCGGCATAGGCGGTGAGCAGGTCATAGAGCGTTGCGGTGTATTTCGGATGCTTGATCTCGGCGATCTGCTCGGGCTCGCCGCGCGGGAAGATGTCGCGCAGCAATTGCTGCCGGTTCATCAGCCGGTTGGCGGCTGCACGAATGGCCTCCAGCCTGCGCAGGCGGTTGGCGAGCGCCGTCGCCATCTGCTCCGCGCTAGGGCCTTCCGCACTCGGCGGCTCCGGCAGCAGCAGGCGCGATTTCAGGAAGGCGAGCCAAGCCGCCATCACGAGATAATCGGCGGCAAGCTCGAGGCGGATCTTTCGCGCGGCTTCGATGAAGTGGAGATACTGGTCGGCGAGTGCCAGGATCGAAATCTTGGCGAGATCGACCTTCTGCTGCCGCGCCAGTGCGAGCAACAGGTCGAGCGGACCCTCGTAACCCTCGACGTCCACCACCAACGCCGGCTCACCCTCGGCGAGCTCTGCGGGCCGCCCGGTTTCAAACGATAGGATTTCTGCGGTCATGCCGATGCCGTGTTTGCCCGTGCGATCAATGCGTCCAGTTCGGCGCGTGCGGCCGCGCGATCGAACGGCTGCGGTCCCTTGCGCGCCGCGAGCGCGGCGTTCGCCCGCTCCAGCGCCCTGCCCGCCAGTTCGGGTGTCTGGCCGGCGACCTCACGCATCTCCTCGATGTTGCCGTTGCAATGCAGGGCCATGTCGCAACCGGCCGCAAAAATCGCGCGGGTCCGCTCGGCGATATTGCCCGACAGCGCATTCATCGACACGTCATCACTCATTAACAAACCCTGGAACCCGATTGTGCCGCGAATCACCTCAGCGATCATTGTCGCAGATGTCGTCGCCGGATGGGCGGGGTCGACCGCGCTAAACACAACATGTGCAGTCATGGCCATCGGCAAATCCGCCAAAGGCTTGAATGCCGCGAAGTCGGTGCGATCCAGTTCGTCTCGCGACGTGTCGACCGTCGGCAGATTGAAATGGGTATCGGCCGTAGCTCGGCCATGGCCGGGGATGTGCTTGAGCACCGGCAACACGCCGCCCTCTTCCAGGCCCTCGGTGACCGCGCGGGCGATCGCGGCGACCTTGCCCGGTTCGGTGCCGTAAGCCCTGTTCCCGATGACGGCGTTGGCGCCAGCCACCGGCACGTCGGCCAGCGGCAAGCAATCCACGGTAATGCCGAGATCCGCGAGATCGGCCGCGATCAGCCGGGCGCTGAGGCGCGCCGCGGTCAGCCCGAGCGCCGAATCAGTATCGTAGAGGCCTGCGAAAATAGCGCCCGGCGGATAGACCGGCCAATGCGGCGGGCCCAGCCGCTGCACGCGGCCGCCCTCCTGGTCGATCAGCACAGGGGCATCAGGAGAGCCCGCAACCGCCCGCAATTCCGCAACGAGTGCAGCAACTTGAGCCGGCGTCTCGACGTTGCGCTTGAAGAGGATGAAACCCCATGGGCGTTCGCCGCGGATAAACTCCCGCTCAGCGGCGGTTAGTTCCGTTCCGGAAACGCCGGTAATGAAGGCCCGCGTGCTCATACGGCCGATTAACCCCGACCCGCGAGAGGGTCAAGGAAACGGCCGTTAATTCCTCTGGACGAAGCAGGCAGACAGGCCCGCGGATTTCAAACTGTTGCAGGCCTGGTTCGCCTCTTCGAGCGAGCCGTAGGGCCCAGCGAAGGCGCGATAGACGATTCCCTTGCCCTTGTCGGTCAGGTCGACCCGCTTGACCACCGGTGCGCGGGAGCCGAGCACGCTGCCGTACTTGCCCTGAAGCACCCGGTAGGAGGCATGAGCGCTATCCTCGGTCTGCTGCGAGGAGACCTGCACGACGTAGCCGCCGCCACCGCTGCTCGCGGGCGCAATCTGCGTCGGATTGGTCGCAGCCATCCGCTGCGGCGGCTCCGCAGCCGGCGCCGATTGCGGCGTCAGCGAGAGCGGCTGATTGGCACTGGCATTGGCCGAGGTCGGTGGCGTGCGCGGTGCAGCCGGTGCCGCAACGGGCTTCGGTTGAGCTGCCGGCTTCGCGACGGTGGCGGCTTGCGACGCCGTGGCGTCGGTCTGATCGCCCTTCACAGCCACGGTCCTGATCGCGCGCGGCGAATTGTTCGGCAGCGTGCCGTTGCTCGGATTCGGTCCCGCACTCGACAACGGAATGCTGGACGGCGAGACGCTTGCGACCGGCGGCGGGTTCGCGTTCTGGTTCAGCGGCGGGAACACGACGCGGGGACCTCCCGCCTTGGCGTTGACGTCGACAGGCGCCTCCTCGCGCGGCACGATCTTCTCGGCGCCATCTCCGGTGACCATGCGGTCCAGCACCTTGGCCGAGGAGTCCGACGGCGCCGGCACGATTTTGGTCGGCGTGTTGTCGGCCTTGATGATCGGCGGCTCGCCGCTGCGGGGCGAGCCCACATAGGTCTTGTAGGCGAACGCAGCGCCGGTCCCGACCACGGCAAGAGCCAGGATCGCCGCGACCGTCATCATGCCGCCGCGCTGCTTCTTCGGCTCGTCCAGATCGGCCTCGGGATAGTCGCTCTGGAACGCGTAAGGATCGTCGGGATAGGCGGGATCGCGCTGGTAGTCCTGCTCGCCCGCCTCCAGCCGTCCGTAGAGCGCATCGTCGTAGCGCGCCGGATCGGGCTGCTGATAGGCTTGCTCTTGGTAAGCCTGATCGTGCTGCTGGTAGGCCTGATCCTGATAGGCAGGAGCTTGATGAGCAGGAGCTTGATAGGCCTGATCCGGATAGGCCTGCGGCTGACGTTCGGGCTCGGGCGCAGTCGGCTGGGCTGAATAACGATGCAGTGGATGAACCGGGTTTACGGAAGCGGGATAGGCAGGCTCAGCTGGCGCCGTCTGCGGCTGCACATTGGCGCGCCGCATCCATGAGGGCGGTCCGGGCGGCGGCGGGGCCTGCTCGGCATAGTCCTGCTGGTCATCGTCCTGGCGATAGTCGTCGTCCTGATAGCTCCGAGCAGGCGCAGGCGCTGCTGGCGGGTGCGCACCCGGCCGCCCTTGCGCTGCGAACGGATCGGTCTGCCCGATCAGGCGGGCAAGTTCGGCCAAGGGATCGCCGCTCCCATGCTGATCGCCACCGCGATAGTCATCGGAAGGAAACGGTCTGTCCTGATATCGTTCGGCCATCGTGATGATGCGTCCCTTCGGGAAAGCCGCGCGCCCCTCGACCAAGGCACGGCTTTCGACCCACAAGGCTTTCAACCAAGTCTAAGCGATCCGGCTTCTGCCGGTTACCCCCGAAATCCCTTAAGTAGTTCGCCCCAAACTACCGCATCTCGTCCGGAGCATGGACGCCGAGGATGGCGAGGCCCGATGCCAGGACAGAGACGACGCCCTGGACCATGGCCAGCCGCGCCTTCGTTAGATCTGCATCATTATTGATAATGAAGCGTAAATAGGGCAAATCGCGCCCCTTCGTCCAAAGTGCGTGAAATTCACTCGCTAAGTCATAGAGATAGAAGGCAATTCGGTGCGGCTCGTGGGCGCTTGCAGCCGCTTCCAGCATGCGCGGAAAAATTGCGAGCCGCTTAAGAAGGTCGAGCTCAGCCGGGTCCGACAGCCGTTCCACCGCCGACTCACCGAGCCAGGCGACGCGCTTTTCCGTGTCCTCCGGGAGTTCCGGGAACACGTCGGCCCGAGCATTGCGGAAGATCGAATGGCCGCGGGCGTGGCCGTACTGCACATAGAACACTGGGTTGTCGCGCGACTGTTCCATGACCTTGGCGAGGTCGAAGTCGAGCACCGCGTCGTTCTTGCGGTAGAGCATCATGAAGCGGACGGCGTCCTGACCGACTTCATCCACCACCTCACGCAAGGTGACGAAGTCCCCGCTCCGCTTGGACATTTTCACCGGCTCGCCGTTACGCAGCAACTTCACGAGCTGGACGATCTTGACGTCGAGCGCCCCCTTGCCGGAGGTCGTCGCCTTCACCGCCGCCTGCATGCGCTTGATATAACCGCCATGGTCGGCGCCCCAGACGTCGATCATCTCGGCAAAGCCGCGGTCGAACTTGTTCTTGTGGTAGGCGATGTCGGCGGCGAAGTAGGTGTAGGAATTGTCGGACTTGATCAGCGGGCGATCGACGTCGTCGCCGTAGGCGGTCGCCTTGAACAGCAACTGCTCGCGATCTTCCCAATCCTCGGCCGGGGCCCCCTTTGGCGGCGGCAGACGGCCTTGGTAGATGTCGCCCTTGGCGCGCAGGAAATCGATGGTCTCGGCGACCTTGTTGTTGCCGGCGTCCTGCAGCGAGCGCTCCGAGAAGAACACGTCGTGGCGGATGTTGAGCGCGGCGAGATCGTCCTTGATCTCGTCCATCATCATCGCGATCGCCTTGGCGCGTACCGCCGGCAGCCACGCGCCCTCGCTCATGGCGAGGAGCTTGTCGCCGTGCTCTTTGGCCAGCGCCTGCCCGACGGGCTTCAGATAGTCGCCGGGATACAGACCTTCCGGGATCGCGCCGATGTCCTCGCCAAGCGCCTCGCGATACCTGAGGAACGCGGAGCGTGCGAGCACGTCGACCTGGGCGCCGGCATCGTTAATGTAATATTCGCGCGTGACGTCACGTCCTGCGAACTCGAGCAGGCTCGCCAGCGCGTCGCCGAACACGGCGCCGCGGCAATGGCCGACATGCATCGGTCCGGTCGGGTTGGCGGAGACATATTCGACGTTGACCTTGGAGCCGCCGCGGACGCGGCCGTAATCGGCGCCCTCGCGCAGCACGGTCCGCAGTGCCTCGGCCCATGCGGCCGGCTTCAGCGTCAGGTTTATGAAGCCGGGACCGGCGACGTCGACCTTCGTGATCAGCGGGTCCGCGCGCAGCCGTTCGGCGATCTGCTCGGCGAGGTCGCGCGGCTTTGCCTTTGCCTCTTTCGCAAGCACCATGGCCGCGTTGGTCGCCATGTCGCCGTGGGAGGCATCGCGCGGCGGCTCGACCACCACGCGCGAGAAATCGATGCCCTCGGGCCAGTTGGCTTCCGCCGCGAGCGCGCGGCAGACCGCGTGCACGCGTGCGAGCACGTCGGCGAACAGGTGCAGTGCTGGGGATGTGTCGGGCATGGGCGCCGCCTAACGCAAATCCGGGGTCGAGTCAAAGAGCCGCTGGTGCTCGGTCAGGGCGAAACGATCGGTCATTCCGGCAATGAAATTCCCGATCCGGCGGGCCCGGTCGTCCTCATTGTCCACCTCCGCCCCCACCAGCCATTCCGGCGGCAGCTCGCCGGGCGATGTGAGGTATTTTGCGAACAGGTCGAACAGGATCTGTTCCGCCTCGCCCATCACCCGCATCACCCGCTTGTGGCGGTACATGTGCTGATAGAGAAAGCGCTTGATGGCGGCCTCCTCCTCGACCACTGCTGCGGGGAACGCGATCAATGCCCGGCTCTGCTGGCGCACGTCCTGAGCGGATTGCGGTTTCACGGCAGCGAGGTTCCTCTCGGCCTCGGCGAACACGGCACCGATCAAGTGTGAGATCAGCTCGCGCACCAGCTCGGCGCCGCGCCTGACGTCTTCGAGAGCGGGGTAATGCGCAGAAGTCTCGGCGATGATCTCCGCGGTCAGCGGCATCACCTTGAGGTCGTCGAGGTGAAACAGACCCGCCCGCAGGCCGTCGTCGATGTCATGGGCATCATAGGCGATGTCGTCGGCGATCGCGGCGACCTGTGCCTCCAGCGAGGCGAAACTCCACAATTCGAGATCGTAGGTCTTGATGTAGTCGGCGATGCCGACGGGAATGCCGTGCTCGCGATAACGCCCGACCGGCGCACCGCTGCGATCGGTCAGCGGGCCGTTGTGCTTGACGATGCCCTCCAGCGCTTCCCACGTCAGGTTGAGCCCGTCGAATTCGGGATAGCGGTGTTCCAGCGCCGCAACGACGCGGAGCGTCTGGGCGTTGTGGTCGAAGCCGCCAAAATCCTTCAGGCAGGCGTCCAGCGCCCGTTCGCCGGCGTGCCCGAACGGCGGATGGCCGAGGTCGTGGGCGAGCGCGAGGGTTTCCGTGAGGTCCTCGTCCAGCCCGAGCTGCCGCGCCAGCGCCCGGGCGATCTGCGCCACCTCCAGCGAATGGGTCAGCCGGGTACGGTAGTGGTCGCCCTCGTGGAACACGAACACCTGGGTCTTGTACTTCAGCCGGCGGAACGCGGTGGAATGGATCACCCGGTCGCAATCCCGCCGGAACGGGCTACGGGTCCGGCTCGGCGGTTCCGCGACCAACCGGCCGCGACTGCGCTCCGGATCGCAGGCATAGGGCGCATGGGGGGCAGCCATTCCGACGGACACGGCGAATTTAGTCCCTATCCATTTGATTCTGCGTATGGTGGCACTTAACTATGCCGGACGCGGGATACCAACTGAATTGGGCAAGCGACCTTCAGGTGACTTGGTATGACCGCGGGGACTATCGGAGACGAACGATGACGACTGACGTGACCATCAGTGACAAGGCCGCACGCCGGATTGGGGAGATCCTCAAGGGCGAAGGGTTTGGCGCGATGCTGCGGATCTCGGTCGAAGGCGGCGGCTGCTCCGGCTTCCAGTACAAGTTCGACATTGACCGTGCCCGCACCGACGACGACCTCGTGATCGAGCAGGACAATGCGGTGGTGCTGGTCGATTCCGCCTCGCAGCCATTCCTGGCGGGGTCGCAGGTCGATTTCGTCGACGATCTGATCGGCGCCTCGTTCCGGGTCAACAATCCCAACGCCACGGCGTCCTGCGGCTGCGGGACCAGCTTCTCGATCTGACGGCGCCGGCTAAGCGCCGGTGAGCTGCCTTTCCTCGTCCGTCCAGTCCGCCTCGACCGGCATCTGCTCGGGCTGAAGCGGTACGTCCTCCGACACCCATTGGCCGTCCAGCGCACGCAGCAGCGCCGTGACCAGCGCAGGCTTGCGCAGCGGTTTGGCGAGGAAGTCGGACATCCCCGCCTCGCGGCAGACCTTGACGTCCTCGGGGAAGGCGTTGGCGGTCAGCGCGATGATCGGCAAGGCCGCGAAGCGTCCGCCTAGCGCACGGATCGCCCGGGTCGCGGCAAGGCCGTCCATCTCGGGCATGCGCACGTCCATCAGCACGATATCGTAATCGCCTTCGGACACGGCCGCGACGGCCTCGACACCGTCGGCCACGACGCGCAACTCGACATCGAAGGCACCGAGCATCTTGCTCACGACCATGCGGTTGACGGCGTCGTCCTCGGCGACCAGCACCTTCAGCGGTCGATCGAAGCCCGCGATGCGCGCCTTGAGATCGTCGGCTTCCTCGCGGCCTGCGTCGTGATCGGACGTTTGCACCTGGCTCCACGGCAGCACCAACGTGAAGCGGAAGGTCGAGCCTTCGTCCGGCGTCGAGGTGACGCCGATGGTGCCGCCCATCTGCTCGATGATGCGTCGGGAGATTGCAAGCCCAAGCCCGGTGCCGCCGAAGCGGCGGCTGATCGAGGCGTCAGCCTGGGCGAAGTCGGAGAAGAGCTGGCCGAGCTTCTCGGGGGCGATGCCGATGCCGCTGTCGGTCACGCTCCATTCGACGGTGGTGAGCAGATCGCGGCGGGCCTGACAGACGGCCGTGATCGTGACTTCGCCCTCGTCGGTGAACTTCACCGCGTTGGAAGCGAGATTGAGCAGCACCTGGCGGATACGCGCGACATCGCCGCGCAGCGTCGGCGGCAGGTTGGGATCGAGCTCGACCTTGACCGCGAGCCCCTTGCTCTTGGCGCTCGCGCGCACGACGGTCGCCACCGCTTCGACCAGCGCCTGCGGCGCGAAGTCGATCACCTCGAACGCGAAGCGTCCGGCCTCGAGCTTGGAGAGGTCCAGGATGTCGTTGAGGATGCGCTGGAGGTTGTCGCCGGACTCGCGGATCGTGGTGACGGCTTCGTGCTGCTCCGGATCGAGTTTTGTCTCCAGCAGCATGCTGGCAAGCCCCAGCACGCCGTTCATCGGCGTGCGGATCTCGTGGCTCATCACTGCGAGGAAATCCGATTTGGCGCGGCTCTCGGCCTCAGCCTTTTCCGCGCGCCAGCGCTCGGTCACGTCACGGCCGAAGCCGCGATAGCCGAGGAATTGACCGTCGCGGTCGTAGGCCGGCTTCGCAGTGAGCGACCACAGCCGCGCCTCGCCGCCTGCGACCACCTTGAGGTTCATCTCGTGCAGCGGTTCGGCGTGCTCCATCAGGCCGACGACGTTGTAGGCCGCGCTCTTGTCTTCGGGGCACAGCATGTCGAGCACGTCGGCGAAATGCGCGCCCTTCAGCAGCGGCAGCGGCAGCTGTGCGACGGCGGCGAAGCGCTCGGGCACGTCGACCAGATGCCCCTCGGCGTCGGTCTGCCACAGCCAGTCGCTGGCATTCTCCTGAAAATCCTTCAGCAGCAGCGAGATGATCTCGGTCTGCCGCTCAAGCTCGAGCTGGGCCTTGAGATTGCCGAGGAACAGATTGCCTTGCGAGACGATGTTGCGCGCCATGAAGAACGCGAACAGCAGCAGGAACACCGCGGTTACGAGATACGGCCCGGTGCCGCACAACAGCAGCGCCGCGACGCAGGCGATCGTCGTCGTCGCGAGATAGACAAGGCCCGCGCGCGGGAAGGTCGAGAGCGTGAAGGCACCGCCGGACATCATACCGACCATCAGGCAGGCGAGAATGAGCTGGCTGGTCGGCTCGATGCGGCTGAAAAGCGCGACCGGCAGCGTGCCCCAGATTGCGGCGAGGAAAAACGCCTGCCGCAACATCTGCCGCGCGGCGCGGGGCGAGGCTTCCTGTGGCGGGCTCTGGTGGGAGCGCCGCCACGCGCGCACCGCGAGCGAGGCGGCGGTGGCGAGGGTCATGCCCCAGATCGCGAGAAAGTCGTTCCAGCCCCTGCCCCAGAACAGGACCAGCACGACCGCGACGTTGAGCATGGTGACGGCCATCGTCACCGGGATCAGCCGTATCACCGCGTCGATCTGCTTGGCGCGGATGCGGCTCAGTTCGCGCTCGCTGAGACCGGCGGTCAGGCCGTCCTCGATCTCGTAGCCGCCGAGCCAGTACAGGAACGCGCCGATCAAGCCGTCGCGGGGCTCGGTTCGCATCATGGATTTGTCCGGCCGTCCCATCGAAAAACCTTTTCACGATCAATGGCCCAGGCCCGACTTAAGCCGGGTTAATTTTGTGGGAGATTTCGCAGCATCCTTGACGGGCGCGTTTGCATTTTGTTCTAACCATGGCCCCTGCCCGGAGCCGCCAAGATGCCCATCAGAATAGCCACCTGGAACGTGAACTCGGTCCGGCAGCGGATCGATCTCCTCCTGACCTGGCTGAAGGAGTGCCAGCCGGACATCGTCTGCCTCCAGGAGATCAAATGCGTCGACGAGGCGTTCCCGCGGCTGGAGATCGAGGCGCTCGGCTACAACGTGGTCACCCACGGGCAGAAGACGTTTAACGGTGTCGCCCTGCTCTCGAAGCTCCGGTTCGACGAGACCAAGTCGGGGCTGGCCGGCGACGACGAGGACGCCCATGCCCGCTTCCTCGAAGGCGTGGTGACGCTCAAGTCCGGCGTGCTGCGCATCGCCTGCCTCTATCTGCCCAATGGCAACCCCGTCGGGACCGAGAAATATCCCTACAAGCTCAAATGGATGTCGCGGCTTCTTGAGTATTCGAAGGAGCGCCTCAAGACCGAGGAGCCGCTGATCCTCGCAGGCGACTTCAACGTTATCCCGCATGCCCGGGACGTCCATAATCCCGCCGCCTGGACCGAGGACGCCCTGTTCAAGCCCGAGACGCGGGAGAGTTTTCAGTCCCTGCTCGGCCTCGGCCTGACCGATGCGCTTCGGGCCGTCACCGACGAACCCGGGCTCTACACGTTCTGGGATTACCAGGCCGGTGCCTGGCAGAAGAACCATGGCCTGCGGATCGACCATCTGCTGCTGTCGCCACAGGCCAGCGACCGGCTCGCCAATGTCGGCATCGACAGCTATGTGCGCAGCTGGGAGAAGCCGTCGGACCACGTGCCGGTGTGGGCGGATCTCGATCTCGAGGCGGCGTGAGGCCGCCTCCAACCACTTACTCCCGGCGGCCCTGCACCCATTGCTCCAGCATCTGCAGGCACATGGCGCGATCGTCGTCGGAGGCCTTTGCGAAGGCGCGGTTGTAGTTTTCCTTGATCCAGGTCTCGTCGCTGCCTGCGCTGTCGCGCGCCAGCGTCAGCCACATCAGGCCGCGCGCAGCCTGCCGCGGCAGGCGGTCGCCGTTGAACAGCATCTGGCCGAGCAGCGCCTGGGCCTCGTGCTGGCCCTTCTGCGCGGCGAGCCCAAGCCAGCGCGCGCCGTAGCGAAAATCCTCGCGCGAAGCGTCCGGCGTCTTCAGGTACAGGCGGGCGAGATCGTATTGCGCATCCGCATTGCCGAAATAGGACGCGGCATAGGAGAACATCTCCCGCGCCCGCTCCTGGTCCGGCTTGACCTTCGAATTCGGGATGCCGCTGAGATAATAGCGGCCGAGCGCCACAAAGGCGTTGGCGACGATCTGCGCCTGCGGCGCCGACGGGCTATCCTCGGCATGCGCGTTGGCGATGCGGGTGAAATACTCGAACGCACGCATATCGTCCTGGGCGACGCCGTCGCCATTGGCATACATGCGGCCGAGCTTCCACTGCGCGATGGGGTGGCCACCCTCCGCGGCATATTGCAAGGCGCTGAGCGACGTTTCTTGGGTCACGACCGCTGGCGGCACATTACGCACCTTGCCTGCTGCACCCGGCAAGCTCGTGACCACCGGGATGGTCGCATCCTTCGGGCTGACGGGGGCGCCGTCAAAGGCGAGCGCCGGCGCGGCCAGCGCAGTAGCCCCCAACACAAACGCAACGATGGTACGCCTAGATGTCCGCATAGCACTGTTTCTCGTGCGCGCCGCCCGGGTGGGTCACTGCCCCACCGACCGCTGGTCCAACCTGCTGAGCATATTTCCAGAGCGCGCCCGTCGTGTGGTTAGTCGCGCGAGCGGTCCATTTGGTCTTGCGTTGGGCAAGCTCCTGGTCGCTCAATTTTACGTTAAGGGTACCGGCGACCGCGTCGATCTCGATGATATCGCCGTCCTCGAGCAGCCCAATCGGGCCGCCGATGGCGGCTTCCGGCCCGACGTGGCCGATGCAGAAGCCGCGGGTGGCGCCGGAGAAGCGGCCGTCCGTGATGAGCGCGATCTTGCCACCCATGCCCTGGCCGGTCAGCGCCGCGGTGGTCTGGAGCATTTCCCGCATCCCGGGACCGCCCTTGGGCCCCTCGTAGCGGATCACGATGACTTCGCCTTCGCGGTAGGTGCGCTTCTGCACGGCCTCGAAAGCATCCTCCTCACGGTCGAAGCACCTGGCCGGACCGGTGAACCTGAGGTTGGACATTCCCGCGACTTTCACGATCGCACCTTCTGGCGCCAGATTGCCCTTCAGACCGACCACACCGCCGGTGACGGTGATGGGCTTGTCTGCCGGGTGCACCACGTCCTGGTGCGGATTCCACTTCACGCTTTTGAGGTTTTCGGCGATCGTTCGACCGGTGACGGTCATGCAGTCACCGTGGAGAAATCCGTTGTCGAGCAGCGTCTTCATCAGAAGCGGTATGCCACCTACTTCAAACATGTCTTTGGCGACATAACGGCCGCCCGGCTTCAAATCCGCGACGTACGGTGTCTTTTTGAAGATTTCGGCGACGTCGAACAGATCGAACTTGATGCCGCACTCGTGCGCGATTGCCGGCAGGTGCAGTGCAGCATTGGTCGAGCCACCGGACGCGGCGACCACGGCGGCGGCATTCTCCAGCGCCTTGAGAGTGACGATGTCGCGCGGCCGGATGTTTTGGGCGATCAGCTCCATGACCTGCTCGCCCGCGGTCATGCAGAAGGCGTCGCGAATTTCATAGGGAGCCGGAGCACCGGCCGAGTACGGCAGCGCCAGGCCGATCGCCTCGGAGACCGTCGCCATCGTGTTGGCTGTGAACTGGGCGCCGCAGGCACCCGCCGAAGGGCACGCCACGCGCTCGATCTCGTCGAGGTCCTCGTCCGACATCGCACCGACCGAGTGCTTGCCGACGGCTTCGAACATGTCCTGCACGGTGACCTGCTGGCCCCGGAAATTGCCGGGCAGGATCGAGCCGCCATAGATGAAGATCGAGGGCACGTTGAGGCGGACCATCGCCATCATCATGCCCGGCAGCGACTTGTCGCAGCCGGCCAGGCCAACGAGGGCGTCATAGGCGTGGCCGCGGATCGTCAGCTCGACGGAATCGGCGATGCATTCGCGCGACGGCAGCGAGGAGCGCATGCCGTCATGGCCCATGGCGATGCCGTCGGTCACGGTGATGGTGCAGAATTCCCGCGGCGTGCCGCCGGCGGATGCGACACCCTTCTTCACCGCCTGCGCCTGGCGCATCAGGGAGATGTTGCATGGCGCAGCCTCGTTCCAGCACGAGGCGACGCCGACGAAGGGCTGGTGAATCTGATCGGTGGTCAGACCCATGGCGTAGAGGTAGGACCGATGGGGCGCGCGCGCAGGGCCTTCCGTCACGTGACGGCTCGGCAGCCTCTGCTTGATGTTGCTCTTCGCGTCCATCGCCAACCAGTTTCCCCGGCCAACCCTTTCAGACCCGAAAAATCAGAGCCAAGATTTTAATCGACCTTTTGAATCGACCTTGGGGATTTCCCGTCGCCTTCCAGGACCACCGCTGCCGCTAAAACATTCGAGTGATTTTATTCATGTTCAGGTGTGGCCAAAAAGCGGCGTCGATGCGAACGGACAGCGATGATGGTTAAATCGGTGGCGGGTGTTGCATGGACGGCACAATCGTGGCCTGGAGGACACGGGCGAGCGTACCAAGATACCCCCGCTGGGAGGACGATCCACAACTTGAGATTTAGCGGCTCGCAGCTATGCCCAGTTTCGGCCCGACGCCAAGGCGCAGCCAGGATGAGTTCGCACTCTCACATTCCCACCGCGTGCCCGAGACACGCTGCAAAGGCGCTGCGCAGCGTCCGGGGTATGTGGAGGAGAGTGAGGCCCACACTCCCTCCACATCGTCATTGCGAGCGCAGCGACTTGTCCGCGAAGCTTTAGCGAAGGCGGAAGCAATCCAGAATCCCTTCGCGGCGGCAGACTGGATTGCTTCGCTGCGCTCGCAATGACGGAGCATGAGGCGGCAGCGGCACTCTTCCAACTCGCATTCAGATTGCAGACACGCCTTCGCATCCTCGCGGCGCGTTTCGCCCGAGCTTTGCTTCGTCACTCCACCCTCAAATCCAAGAGGGCGCAGGGAAGGCCGGGTGCCGGCTGGCACTCGCGGTCCGCTGCGCGAAGATGTAGCGCAAAGAACCGCACAGCAGGATACAGGTGTAGCCAATCACTCGGCCTTCCCTGCGCGATGGTTGGACGGCTTATGCCGTGCTCTTCCGGGAGCCGAGTTCCTTTTGGCCTCCCTCGCCTTCGCGAAAGTCACCGGCGCCGCGCCGGTTGACGCAGATGCCGCATCCGCAAGAGCTTGACCGTAGCAACTACGGCCAGGACCACACGGTTTTTCCGTACGCAACGGCCCGCCATTTCGTCACCCGTTTCGACGACGTTGTGCACGTTGCCGCCGACCTGATGACGAGACGAAGCCTAGCAGCGCCGCTCGTCGGAACGAAGCCTTGGGCTCACGGAGAGCAATCCGCCCTGCCCTTGGCCTCTCGTACCCTAACGCTGCAGCGTCCACCGCAAGCCCGGCTCGCGAACATGACGACCACAAGATCGCCCCTCAAGAATGAGCCGGGATGGGCGATACATACGCCAAAACCGATTTTCGGTAAAGCAGAATATTTTAGACGCCCCGGCTTGACACGGACGTGTCGAGAATTGGTCAGATGTTTTGCCCGACGGACAACCGAGACAGCTTCGTGGCGCCTGGCCGTTCGGCTTTGTCGAGACGGTCTGGACGGCGGTCGCCTTGCGGCGCTGGGTCCGTCATCGCCATGACTAGACCTCAGCGCCTCACCTTCTTGTTCCTTAAACGGGCGGGCTACGCTCGCCCTCTTGCGCGCTGGGCCTGAGCCCAGGCCGCGGTGACGTCGCGCGGCGGGACGTCGACGCGCCGGATCGGCGTCAACTCGCCGGAGGCTGAGATGATCGCAGTCTCCTCGCGGCGGCAGCGCGGGCACACGAAGCGGACCTCATTTGGCGAAGCCGACCAGCTCGAACGTTTCACATTGGCCGCCATCGGCCAGGCCGCGCAATGCGAGCATGACACCAGGAACCGACCGGGATCGAGCATACCCATTCCAAAGGACTCCGCGTCCTGCCATCCCTTCAATGATTAACCCATGTGAATCGTTCCGGTGCCAAAACACCGTCAAGACACCCTCGCGGCCCCAAACCAGGAGGCTGATCGGCTCAGTGGGCGCCCTTGAGCGTGCATGACGTGCTGCAGGTGACCGTGTTGCCGTGGTCGCACGCCTTGCAGGCGGCAACGCACTGGGCCATGTCGCGGGGATTGAAGGAGGTGTAGTTCCGCATCGCGCAGACCGGGGTCGAGCCGGTGATGTCCTGCTCCTGGTTGCAGGCGGCCGTCATGAGTCCAAACATGATGACTGCAAGGAGGCGCATGGGATCGCCCTGTGAGGCACGACAAAACAATCTCGCGAGGCGCGCTGCACCGCAGCGAGCCCCCGGCATTTCCACAGCGGAAATTCGCCGCAGGCGTCCCCGCATCTGCACTGAGGATGCGCGCCAAGTGTTAAGAACGGATTGCTGGCGTCAGGCCGCAGCCTTGCTTGCGATTGCCTGACGCATGTCCACAGCCAGCTGGCGGTACTGCTCCGAAAGCTTCAGATAAAACTCGCGCTTGGTGCTGTCGGTGGCGAGCCGGGCAATCAGCTCGCATTCGGCGGTGAGCGTCTCGAAGCGTTCGAGCCTGTTCTCAAGTTCTGTCATCGGCGTGTCCCCGTCAAACGCCTCAAGGACACCAAACCTAAGCCCGGGAAATAGGTCACGGCGAACATCGTTATCGAGTAGAATCAATTTTTCCGCGCGGCCGGCTATTTCTGCTCCAACCGCCATGCGCCGTCCCAGCCTTCGTCCGGCGGATTGGCCTCGAACCGCGTGATACGGGTAAGCATTGCCCGCGACGGGCCGTCGCCGGGAACGGCTTCCAGTGCCGCGTTGAAGGCGGTACGGGCCTCGTCGAAGCGGCGGGCGCGATAGGCGGCGAGGCCACCGGCGTAGTGCGAACGCAGGCTCTCATGCGCGGCAGTGAGCGCGCCTCCCCGGCCCATCACCTCGAAAATAGTTTGCGGCACGCTCTGGCCGGCGACCGCAAGACGATCGACTTCGCGCAATTCGAGGTGCGAGCCGATCGCATCCGCCGTCGCCTGCGAGATCAGAATACGGGTACCATAGGTCTTGTTGACGGCTTCGAGCCGCGAGGCAAGGTTCACGGCGTCGCCCATCACCGTGAAGCTCATCATCAGCTCGGAGCCGATGCTGCCGGTCAGGACCTCGCCGGTGGCGATGCCGATCCGCAAGTCGCACGGCACCGGCATGGCGCGGATGCCGAGGAGATCCGGGAGCTGCTTCTGGAGCGCGGGCACCTGGTCGGCCATGTCGAGCGCGGCGAAGCAGGCAAGCTGAGCCTGCTCCTCCTCCTCGATGAAGGGCGGCCCCCAATAGGACATGATGGCATCGCCGATATATTTGTCGATGATGCCGCGGTTGCTCCTGATCGGACCGGACATGACGGTGAAATAGTGGTTCATCACCCTTACGAGACCGCGCGGGGTCATGCCCTCGCTCATCGAGGTGAAGCCGCTCATATCGCAGAACATGATGGTCATCACCCGGCGCTGGCCGTCGATGGCGACCTCCGGCCGGTCTATCAAGCCCTGAACCACCTTGGGATCGATATAGCGGCCGAAAGTCTCGCGGATGCGCTCGTTCTGGCGCAACTGCTCGACCATGCGGTTGAAGGCGGCAGCGAGCTCTCCGATCTCGTCCTGGGTCGAGACGGTGATGGTCTTGTCGAAATGGCCTGCCTCGACCTCGCGGGTGCCTGCCAGCAGCAGCCGGACCGGTCGCGTGATCCCGGTGGAGACCATGATTGCAAAGGCAAGTCCGACGATCGCCGCGAGGATGGTCACGATGCCCGAGACGATGATCGCCTGGCGCTGATGGCGGATGACCTGCGCGGTGCTCACGAACACCTGCGAGAGCATCTCGGCCCGGATCGCATCGATCCGCTGGGTGAAGAGATCGCGGAGCGCGTCCACATGGACGAGCACGTCGCGCGTGGCCGCAAAGTCCTTGGCATCGAGCAGCCGGAGCAGCTTGGCGTCCTCCTCGTCGAGTTCGCGGCGAAGCTCCTTGACTGCATTCTCGATGCGCGTCTCGATCCGGGCGAGTGCCGCGTTGTCTGACGGTGTGCTCTCATCGTCGATGATCGCGTTGATCAGCTTTCGCGCGGCTTCGGCCTCCTGCTCGACCTGGGCGTCCGTTTCCCTGAAGATCTTCAGCCGCGCCGCAAAGCCCTCCTCGTCCGGCGGCGTTTGCATTTTGGCGATCACCATGCGCCGCATCGCCAGCGCCCGCTCCAGCGAACGCACATTGGACCGCGCCAGGTGGCCGTAAGCCGGAATATACCGCGCGGTCAGCTCATCCAGGAGATGGCCGACGCGGCTCGACATCACCATCGACAGGATCGCGGTGACGACCATCAGGATGATGAGGCCGAGCGCAATCCCGACGATCTTGCGCCGGATCGACTGGTTGAAAATCGGCATGGGCGCGGGACAATGGGCTGAAGGGAAAAGGCCTTGGAACCCAATACATCGGATTTGCCGCCGGGAATACGCGCAATTTGGCCGCTTGTGGCGTCCTGAACCGCCGCAATCGTCGCGCGAGCCCTGTTCGTTAATGAAAAGTTAAGAGACCCGCTCGACCCGGCGTTGTACAGGTTCCCTGGCTCCATCCGTATTTCGCCGCATTGTTGGAACAGCTTGAGGATGCGAAACGACGTCGTGTCACCATTTTTGACGCCGTTTTGATTCTCGAGCCGCATCTCGTCGCGGACTTTGGTTTGTACTGGTTTCGCAGGGGGACCACGGAATGAACCAGTGCCTACGCTCGCTCGCGTGTGTCGTTGCCGTGGCCGCTCTGGCCTTCATCCCTACCGAGCTGGCAGCGAAGAGCGGTCACAAATCGTCCGCGCCGAAGAAGACGCATGAGGCGAAAGCCGGCAAGCAGCGCCACGCCTCCGCCGGCAAGGCGCGGCACGGCAAGCATGCCGAGGCCAAGCGCAAGTCGAAGAAGCAGGACGACGCCCCTTCAGACAAGCCGGCAGCCCCGCCGCTGACCGGCGATCTCGCCGCGTTGAAGGATGCCATCGATCTCGCACGGAAGGGCAAGACCGAGGACGCGGGCGCGGCGCGCGACCGCATTGCCGACCCGGCGGGGCAGAAGCTCGCCGACTGGTTCATGCTGCGCCATTCCGAAAGCACGGCGAATTTCAAGCGCTACGCCGCCTTCCTCGCCGCCAATCCGGACTGGCCGAGCAGCGCGCTGCTCCGCCGCCGTGCCGAGGCGCGGCTGTGGCAGGAGAAGGCCGACGCGGCGACCGTGCACAAATTCACGATGGACCGGCCGACCAGCGCCAATGGCAAGTTCGCGCTCGCCCGCGTGCTGATGACCGAGGGCGACAGCGACAGGGCCGCGCGTCTGGTGCGCAATGCCTGGCGCACGGACGAATTGTCCGAACGCAGCGAGGAAGATTCCTACGAAGCGTTTCGCGATCTCCTGACCAGTGAGGATCATCGTGCCCGCATGGACAAGCGCCTCGGCGCCAAGGACTATGCGGGGGCGCGGCGCGCAGCCAAGCGGCTCGGCGAGGATGCGCTCGCGATCGTCAAGGCCTGCGCCGCCGTCACCGGCAAGGCCAGCAAGGCCAAGGATTATCTCGAGGACGTCTCGACCGAGGCGCGCCGTGACCTCGGCTATGTGCTGTGCCGCGCGCAATGGCATCTCCAGAATGACCGCATCGACGACGCGGCCGAGGTGATCCTGGCCGCCGCGCCCGATACGATGGCGGCGCAAGACACCGACGCCTGGTGGCGCGAGCGCCGCCTGCTCGCGCGAAAGCTGCTCGACCAGGGCAAGTTCAAAACCGCCTATGACGTGGTGCGCTCGGCGGCCGTGCCCGCGATGGAGGTCTATCGCGTCGACTATCACTTCATGTGCGGCTGGATCGCGCTGCGCTATCTCGACGATCCCAAGGCGGCGATGACGCACTTCGCCGCGATCGACGAAGGCTCGGCCAACCCGATCGCGCTGTCGCGCGCGCATTATTGGCGCGGCCGCGCGGCCGAGGCGATGAACGCAACCGCCGATGCGCGCCTGAGCTATCAGGCAGCGGCGCGCTATCCGACCGCCTATTACGGCCAGCTCGCCCGCGCCAGGCTCGGACTCGACCGCATCGAGCTGCGCGCGCCCTCGCTTGTGCTGGCAGCAGTCGACGCGCCGCCCGCGGACGAGCGCGTACGCGCCGCCGACATGCTCTACGGCGTCGGTGAGCGCGACATGGTGTTTTACTACGCCGAGGATTTCGCCAAGGAGAGCACCGACGTGGCGGCACTCGAAGCGCTCGGCGAGCTCGCCGGCCGGCGCAACGATGCGCGCGTGATGCTGGAGGTCGGCAGGTCGGCGCTGGCGCGCGGGCTCGCGCTCGATCACTACGCCTTCCCGACCATCGGCATCCCTGAACATAAGCAGGTCGCGCCTGCGATCGAACCCAGCGTGATCTATTCGGTGGCACGCACCGAAAGCTCGTTCGACCAGCGCGACAAATCGGCCGCCAACGCAGTCGGGCTGATGCAGGTGACGCCGGAAGCGGGCCGCGACACCGCAAAGCGCTTCGGCCTGACCTACGACTGGGATAAGATGGTCTCCGATCCCGTCTACAACACGCAGATGGGCGCGGCCGAGCTCAGCGCGCTGATGTCGGAATACCGCGGCAACCAGATCATGACCTTCGCCGGCTACAATGCCGGCCGGGGCCGCGTGCGCGAATGGGTGCAGGCGCGCGGCGACCCCAGGGATCCCAAGGTCGATCCGGTCGACTGGGTCGAGCGCATCCCGCTGTCGGAGACGCGCAACTACGTCCAGCGCGTGATCGAAAACGTGCTGGTCTACCGGGCCCGGTTCGAGGGCAGCGGCATGATCGCCGGCAAGAGCGATCAGCGCGTGGTGACGAAGGATGCGGCGGCCGTAGCGACGCCGGTGGGGTTTACGGGGACGGAGTGATATCCGCCAACACCGGCTCTATCCCCTCATCCTGAGGAGCCTGCGAAGCAGGCGTCTCGAAGGATGAAGGGCCCAGCTGCGCCCGCGGCTATCCTTCGAGACGGCCGCTTTGCGGCCTCCTCAGGATGAGGTCGGAGGGTGTGGCGCACAAGCGCCGCGCCGCCTCAATCCACCTTGATGTTCGCCGCCTTGATCATCGGCCACCACTTCGCGATCTCCGCCTTCTGGCGCGAGCCAAGCGCTTCGGGCGTGAGCTGATCCTGCGGCGTCATCTCCAGCCCCTGGCTTTCGAGCTGCTTCTTCACGCCGGGATCGTTAAGCGCTTCCACAGCTGCGGCGTTGAGCTTGGCAACGATCTGCTTCGGCGTACCCTTGGGCACCCACATCCCGGACCACAGCGTCATGTTGAAACCCTTCAGGCCCGCCTCCTCCGCCGTCGGGATGTCGGGCGCCGAGGACAGGCGCTTGTCGTCGGTGATGGCGTAGGCGCGAATGGTGCCGGCGCGGACCTGGTTGATGGAGTTCGAGGTCTGGTCGACGATGACGTCGATCTGGCCGGCGATCAGATCGTTCAGGGCGGGCGCGGTGCCGCGATACGGCACGTATTGCAGCTTGATGCCGGAGACGCTCTCGAAATAGACCCCGGCGATGTGGCTGCCCGAGCCCGCGCCCGCGGTGCCGGCGGTCGGCGGCGACGGCCGCGACTTCAGCCAGTCCAGCAGCTCCTTCAGCGAGGTCGCGGGCACCGCGTTCTTGCTGACGACGATCATCGGATTGCTCGGCAGCAGCACCACCGGCTCGAGGTCCGCGACCAGATCGTAATTGAGCTTGTAGACGGCGCCGTTGGCAACGTGGGTGCCGAGATGGCCGAACGAGATCGTGTAGCCGTCGGGGGCCGAATGCACGGCACGGCCGACGCCGATCGAGCCGCCCGCGCCAGTGACGTTCTCGATCACCAGCGGCTGCCCAAGCGATGTCCGCATCCGCTCGGCGAGCACACGCGCCATCGCATCAGACGGCCCGCCCGCCGCGAAGGGGACGATGATGGTGATGGGACGTGAAGGATAGTCGTCGGCGCGCGCGGCGCCTGCAACAGCGAGAATAGCAATCAGCGCAGCCCAGGCGGCCTTCATTGTCTTCTCCCAACGATGTCATTGTTGTTTTTGTCTCTTCCCGCGTACGGGAAGAGGGATCGCTCGTGAAGGGACGAAATGCCGCGCTAGAACTGCGAATAGTCGATCGGCTTGTGGCGATCGAGCGTGCGGTTGACCGGCGGCAGCGGGTATTTCAGGCCGGTGGCGCAATTGAACAGCATCACGCGGTCACCCTTCGAGACGCGTCCGTCGGCGAGGCTGTCCTTGTAGGCGGCGTAGGTCGCAGCGCCTTCGGGGCACAGCAGCAGCCCCTCCTCGCGCGCGACCTCGTTCAGCGCCGACGAGATCTTGTCGTCGTCGACGGCGATGGCAAAACCCTTGCTCTCGCGCACCGCGCGCAGGATCAGGAAGTCGCCGATCGCCTGCGGCACGCGAATGCCCGACGCGATGGTGTGGGCGTCCTCCCAGCGCGTGGCATGCTCGGTGCCGGCCTCATAGGCGCGCACCATCGGCGCGCAGCCGGAGGCCTGCACCGCAACCATGCGCGGGCGCTTCGAGCCAATGAAGCCGATCTTCTCCAGCTCGTCGAAGGCCTTCCACATCCCGATCAGGCCGGTGCCGCCGCCGGTGGGATAGAAGATCACGTCGGGCACGTCCCAGCCGAGCTGCTCGGCCAGTTCGAGCCCCATCGTCTTCTTGCCTTCGATCCGGTACGGCTCCTTCAAGGTCGAGGTGTCGAACCAGCCGACTTTCGCCTTGCCCTCGCCGACGATCTTGCCGCAATCGTCGATATAGCCGTTGACGCGGTAGACGGTCGCGCCCTGAAGCTCGATCTCGCTGACGTTCACCTCGGGCGTATCGGCCGGACAGAAGATCGTGGTCTTGATGCCGCAGGAGGTGGCATAGGCCGCGAGCGCCGCGCCGGCATTGCCGTTGGTGGGCATCGCCATGTGCTTGATGCCGAGCGCCTTGCCCATCGACACCGCCATGACGAGGCCGCGCGCCTTGAACGAGCCGGTCGGCAAGCGCCCCTCGTCCTTGACGATGATCTCGCCGCCGCCGAGCTTTGCGCCGAGCTTGGGCAGCCGGATCAGCGGCGTCGTGACTTCGCCGAGCGAGACGATGTCCTTGCATTTTCGCACCGGCAAGAGCTCGCGATAGCGCCACATGTCGGCGGGGCGCTGGCTAAGCGCATCCTTGGTCAGCGCTTTCTTCACGCCGGCAAGGTCGTAGCGCACCAGCAAAGGCTTGCCGGCCTTGGAGAGGTTATGGACCTGGTCGGCGGCGTAATGGTCACCCTCCATCGCGCATTCGAGATGGGTGACGAAGGTCGGGCGTTCGATGGTGAGGTTGTCGTTGTCGTGCATGGGGTGGTTTCCTTCTTGTTTTGCAAACAGATCCCTCCGCTCGTCGTTGCGAGCGCAGCGAAGCAATCCAGAATCTTTCCGCGGAGGCAGTCTGGATGGCTTAGCTTCGCTCGCAATGACGGTGGCGGGCGGCGATGCGCGCTCGTCAAATATTCAGCACCCGTCCATACGCATCCAGCACGGCTTCCTTCATCATCTCCGACAGCGTCGGATGCGGGAATACCGTGTGCATCAGCTCCTCTTCCGTCGTCTCCAGGTTCATGGCGACGACGTAGCCCTGGATCAACTCGGTGACCTCTGCGCCGATCATGTGGGCGCCGAGCAGCTGGCCCGTCTTTTTGTCGAAGATCACCTTGACCAACCCCTGGTCCTCGCCGAGGGCGATGGCCTTGCCATTGCCGACGAAGGGGAAGCGGCCGACGCGGATCTCGCGGCCGTTCTCCTTGGCCTTGGCTTCGGTGAGGCCGACGGAGGCGACCTGCGGATTGCAATAGGTGCAGCCCGGGATCAGGTTCTTGTCCATGGCGTGCGGATGCAGGCCCTTGATCGCCTCGACGCAGATCACGCCTTCGTGCTCGGCTTTGTGAGCCAACATCGGCGGGCCGGCGACGTCGCCGATGGCGTAGATGCCGGGGATGTTGGTCATGCCGTAGCCGTCGATCACGATGACGCCGCGATCGGTTTTGACGCCGAGCTTTTCGAGACCGAGATTCTCGATGTTGCCGACGACGCCGACGGCCGAGATCACGCGCTCGAACTCGGTCGTCACAGGCTTGCCCTTGCCGTCGTCAATGGTAGCAACGACGCTATCGGCCTTCTTCTCGAGCTTGGTCACCTTGGTCGAGGACAGGATCTTGATGCCCTGCTTCTCAAAACGCTTGCGGGCCAGGCCTGCAATCTCGGCGTCCTCAACCGGCAGGATCTGCGGCAGCACTTCGACCACGGTAACGTCAGAACCCATGGTGTGGAAGAAAGACGCGAACTCGATGCCGATCGCGCCGGAGCCGACCACCAGCAGCGATTTCGGCATCCGCTCCGGCACCATCGCTTCGAAATATGTCCAGATCAGCTTCTTGTCCGGCTCGAGGCCCGGCAGCACGCGCGGCCGCGCGCCGGTCGCGACGATGATGTGTTTGGCCTGATACGTCCCCTCACCCAGCGTGCCCTTTGGGCCCTCGACGTCGGACTTCTTCACGGTGACTTTGCCGGGCGCGTCGATCGAGGCCGCACCCCAGATCACGCTGACCTTGTTCTTCTTCATCAGGAAGCCGACGCCGTCGTTCAGCCGCTTCGAGACGCCGCGCGAGCGCTGCACCACCGCCTTCGGGTCGAACGAGACGTTGTCCGCCGACAGGCCGTAATCCTTGGCGTGCTGCATGTAGTGGTAGATCTCGGCCGAGCGCAGCAGCGCCTTGGTCGGGATGCAGCCCCAGTTCAGGCAGATGCCGCCGAGATAGGATTTCTCGACGATCGCGACCTTGAAGCCGAGCTGGGCGGCGCGAATCGCGGTGACATAGCCGCCCGGACCGGAGCCAATGATGATGATGTCGAAGGATGTGTCGGCCATGGCGGTTCCCCATTCAACTCAAGAGGCGCCGCGGACGCGGCGCCTGGAAATGATAACCCGGACCAGCCATTCGAGCAGGATCGCGCCGGCCATGATAGCCAGTGCGATCAGAACGACGGCCTGGCCGATGCTCCGTGCCAGCTGCTCGCCGGCAAAGAACGCGGAATGCAGAATATCGAGCCCGACTGGATTGAGTGCAACCACAGCCGAGAGCAACAAGGAGATCCAGGGCCAGCGCGTTCGCATTCACCCCGCGCCTCCCTGGGCTACACCATCATCATGACGGGATTTTCGATCAGCTGCTTGAAGGCGCCGATCAGCTCCGCGCCGAGCGCGCCGTCGATGGCACGGTGATCGCAGGACAGGGTCACGCTCATCATGTTCGCGATCTCGATCTTGCCGCCGCGGACGACCGGCCGCTCCTCGCTGGTGCCGACCGCGAGGATCGTCGCGTGCGGCGGATTGATCACGGCGGTGAAGTGGCTGATGCCGAACATGCCGAGGTTGGAAACGGCCGTGGTGCCGCCCTGGTATTCTTCCGGCTTCAGCTTGCGCGAGCGGGCGCGTGTCGCAAAATCCTTCATCTCGTTGGAGATGGTCGACAGCGTCTTGGTCTCGGCCTTGCGGATGATCGGCGTGATCAGGCCGCCGGGCATCGCCACCGCGACGCCGACGTCGGAATGGTGGTGCTTGACCATGCCGCTTTCGGTCCAGCTCACATTGCAATTCGGGATCTTCTGCAGCGCCACCGCCATCGCCTTGATGACGAAGTCGTTGACCGAGATCTTGTAGAGCGGCTTCTTCTCCTTGTCCTTGGGAGCAGCCGCATTGATCTCCTCGCGCGCGGCGAGCAGCTTGCCGATGTCGCAGTCGATGGTGAGGTAGAAGTGCGGGACGTTCTGGATCGACGCGGTCAGACGCTGCGCAATCGTGCGGCGCATGCCGTCATGCGGGACGACCTCGTAGGAGCCCGGCTCGAACAGCGACAGGATCTGCTTGTCCGACATGGTCGGCGCGGTCGAGGGCGCGCCTGACGGCGTCGCCGCGGGAGCCTTGAGGCCCTTGCCGGACCTGGCCTGCTCGACGTCGCGGGCCACCACGCGGCCATGCGGGCCGGTGCCTGTCACCATCGACACGTCGAGGCCGGATTCCTTGGCGAGACGACGCGCCAGCGGCGAAGAGAACACGCGGCCGCCATGGCCGTTGCTCTGCACGGCCGGTGCTGCGGCCTGCGGTGCAGGTGCTGCGGCGGGCGCCGGGGCGGCCTTGGGCGCAGCAGCCGCAGGAGCCGCTGCGGCAGCGGGAGCTTCAGCAGCTTTCGGAGGTGCGGTGGAAGCACTGGGCTTGGCGGCACCTGCCGCCTTCACGTCCTCGCCCTCGCCGGCCAGCACCGCGATCACGTCATTGACCGGGACGTCCTGCGTGCCCTCGGGCACGAGGATCCTGGCGATCGTCCCCTCGTCGATGGCCTCGACCTCCATGGTCGCCTTGTCGGTCTCGATCTCGGCGATGACATCGCCGGATTTGACCTTGTCGCCTTCCTTCTTCAGCCACTTGGCGAGGTTGCCCTTCTCCATCGTCGGCGAAAGAGCGGGCATCAGGATGTTGATGGGCATGCTGACCTCAAGAAGAACTTTGCAAAAATCCGTCTCCGGACCGAAGACGGACAGACCAGGTTAGTTGCCGATGTCGCCCTGCCACAGGCGCTCATTGGCAGGAATAGAACGCCAATTTTTCATCATGGTGATGGAGCGGTCGTCGGCAAGGTCGATCCACGGGATGCCGAACTTGTCGAGAATGTCCTTGGAGCCCTCGAAGGTGACGGACTCTCCGATCACCACGAGCTTGACCTTGAACAGCGCGAGCGCACCGGCACACATCGCGCATGGCGACAGCGTGGTGTACATGACGGTATCGTGGAACGAAATCGCACCCGCCTCGCGCAGGCAACTCATCTCGCCGTGCAGGATCGGGTTGTTCTCCTGCACGCGGTTGTTGTGGCCGCGGGCGATCACCTTTTTATCGCTGGTCAGCACGGCGCCGATCGGCAGGCCGCCTTGCGCGATTGAGGCTTCCGCCTCGCGGATCGCCTCCAGCATGAAATCGAAATGATAGGATTCGATCGCCACGGTCAGTGCCCCTTCCCGCGCGGCGTCGTGGTGCCGGTGTCGGTGGGACGCTCGATCTCGGCCTGGAACATCTCGATGATCCGGTTCAGCGCGTCCTCCTCGGTGTATTCGCTCTCGCGCGCATAGGCGCGCGCGGCGTGACGGGCGAGATCGACGAGCAGCAGGCCCCACATGTCGGGCTCATCGAAGGCTCGCTGGAACGCCATCGACAGCCCGCCGTCCAGCACGAACACGCGCAGGATCTCGACCGCATCATCGCGGACGAGGACGTCGGGTGGCAATGGCTGCTCCTTCGGGCCCGCCATGGTCTACCTGTAGCAGACGGCTTTGGCGGCCTCGACCACTTCGGCAGCCGAAGGCAGCGCGAGCTTTTCCAGGTTCGCGGCATAGGGCATCGGCACGTCCTTGCCGGAGACGCGGGTTACAGGCGCATCCAGATAGTCGAAGGCATGCTCCATGATCCGCGCGGCGATCTCGGCGCCGACGCCGCTCTGGGCCCAGCCCTCTTCCACCGTGACGGCACGTCCCGTCTTCTTGACGGAGTTGATGATGGTCTCGGTGTCCATCGGACGCAGCGTGCGCAGGTCGATCACCTCGGCCTCGATGCCGTCCTTGGCGAGTTCGTCGGCGGCTTTCAGCGCGTAGCTCATGCCGTTCGACCACGAGATGATCGTGACATGGCTGCCGGAACGCACGATGCGCGCTTTGCCGATCGGAATCACAAAGTCATCGAGCTTCGGCACCTCGCCGGTGTGACCGTAGAGCATCTCGTTCTCGAGGAAGATCACCGGATTGGGATCGCGGATCGCAGCCTTGAGCAGGCCCTTGTAATCAGCGGCCGAGAACGGCGCGACGACCTTGAGGCCCGGGACGTTCGAATACCAGGACGAATAATCCTGGCTGTGCTGAGCGGCGACGCGGGAAGCAGCGCCATTGGGCCCGCGGAACACGATCGAGCAGCCCATCTGGCCGCCGGACATGTAGAGCGTCTTGGCCGCGGAGTTGATGATCTGGTCGATCGCCTGCATGGCGAAGTTGAAGGTCATGAACTCGACGATCGGCTTCAAACCGCTCATCGCAGCGCCGACGCCGATGCCGGCAAAGCCGTGCTCGGTGATCGGCGTGTCGATGACGCGCTTGGCGCCGAACTCCTGAAGCAGCCCTTGGGTCACCTTGTAGGCGCCTTGGTACTCGGCGACCTCTTCGCCCATCACGAAGACGTCGGCGTCGCGGCGCATTTCTTCTGCCATGGCATCGCGCAGGGCTTCGCGGACGGTCTGCGTCACCATCTCGGTGCCGTCGGGCACTTCCGGGTCGGGTTCTGCGACCGCTTGCGGCGCCGGCGCAGCTTTGGGAGCTGGAGCCTCGGCCTTCGCGGCGGCAGGAGCTGCGGATTCGGCAGCCTTCTGCTGCTGGGCAGGCGCGGGCGCCTTGGCGAGATCGGCGGCACTCTCACCATCGGCGAGAATCGTTGCGATCGGCGTGTTCACGGCCACGTCGGCGGTACCCTCGGGGATCAGGATCTTGCCGAGCGTACCTTCATCGGTCGCCTCGACCTCCATGGTCGCCTTGTCGGTCTCGATCTCGGCGATAACGTCGCCGGACTTGATCGTCTCACCCTCTTTTTTCAGCCATTTGGAGAGGTTGCCCTTCTCCATCGTGGGCGACAACGCGGGCATCAGCACTTGAATTGGCATATCGACTCCAAAAGAAAGCTTGCGCGCGTTCAGCGGTAAATATCGGTCCAGAGCTCGGCGGCATCCGGCTCGGGATCATGCTGGGCGAAATCGGCGGACGCGTTGACGACGTCGCGCACCTCGGCGTCGATCGCCTTCAGATCCTGCTCGCTGACCTTGGCGGCCAACAGGCGGTTGCGCACCTGCTCGATCGGATCCTGGTCGTGGCGGACTTTTTCGACCTCCTCGCGCGTTCTGTACTTTGCGGGATCGGACATCGAGTGGCCGCGGTAGCGGTAGGTCTGCATCTCCAGGATGAAGGGGCCCTTGCCGGCGCGGCACCAGGCCGCCGCCTCGTCGCCGGCGGCCTTGACGGCACGGACGTCCATGCCGTCGACCTGCTGGCCGGGAATGTTGAAGGAAGCGCCGCGTTTGGAGAAATCCTGCTGCGCCGAGGCGCGCGAGACCGAAGTGCCCATGGCGTAGCGGTTGTTCTCGATGACGTAGATCACCGGCAGCTTCCAGAGCTCCGCCATATTGAAGCTCTCATAGACCTGGCCCTGGTTGGCCGCACCGTCGCCGAAATAGGTGACGCTGACATTGTCGTTGTCGCGATAGTGATTGGCGAAAGCGAGCCCCGTGCCGAGCGAGACCTGGGCGCCGACGATGCCGTGGCCGCCGTAAAAGTGCTTCTCCTTGCTGAACATGTGCATGGAGCCGCCCTTGCCCTTGGAATAGCCGCCGCGACGGCCGGTGAGCTCGGCCATGACGCCGTTGGCCTCCATGCCGGTGGCGAGCATATGACCGTGATCGCGATAGCCGGTGATAACCTGGTCGCCCGGCTTCAGGGCCATCTGCATCCCGACCACCACAGCCTCCTGGCCGATATAAAGGTGGCAGAAGCCGCCAATCGCGCCCATGCCGTAGAGCTGGCCGGCCTTTTCCTCGAACCGCCGGATCAGGAGCATGTCGCGGAGCGCCTTGAGCTCCTGCTCTCTGGTGAATTCCGGGGGCGAACCGCCGTCGGTCTTGTCCTGTGCAGTGCTTGCGGCGGCTTTCTTGGGTGCGGCCATGGGAATTCCGGGTCAGAGAAAACTTCAGCCCTCTCTAACCCAAGTCAAATGCCCTTGGAAAGCACCGCGGCGGCATGGCACGACTTTCATTATGCCGCACTGCAACGTGATCGTAATATTGCAAAATCTTTGACGCGGATCGGGCAACAAATCGACACGGTCGCCGCACGCGCTAGATTCGTGACCTCATCAAAAAGCGTCGAGCCGATAAAGTCCCGCCGTTTGGAGTGGGCGACACCGAAGCGGCGCCGCCCACTTCCGTCCGATCAGAAGAAGCCCAGCTTCTTGGGGCTGTAGCTGACCAGCAGGTTCTTGGTCTGCTGGTAGTGATCGAGCATCATCTTGTGGGTCTCGCGCCCGACGCCCGACTGCTTATAGCCGCCGAAGGCCGCATGCGCGGGATAGGCATGGTAGCAGTTGGTCCAGACCCGGCCGGCCTGGATTGCCCGGCCGAAGCGATAGCAGCGGTTGGCGTCGCGGCTCCAGACGCCGGCCCCCAGGCCGTAGGGCGTGTCGTTGGCGATCTCGAGCGCCTCCTCGTCGTTCTTGAAGGTCGTGACAGAAACGACGGGGCCGAAGATCTCCTCCTGGAAGACGCGCATCTTGTTGTGGCCCTCGAACACGGTCGGCTGGACGTAGAAGCCGCCGGCGAGATCGCCGCCGAGCTCGGCGCGTCCACCGCCGGCCAGCACCTTGGCTCCCTCCTGCTTGCCGATGTCGATGTAGGAGAGGATTTTTGCGAGTTGCTCGCCGGAAGCCTGCGCGCCGATCATGGTGTCGGCCGCGCGCGGATCGCCCTGCTTGATCGCGGCGACGCGCTTCAGCGCCCGCTCCATGAAGCGGTCATAGATGTCGGCATGGACCAGCGCTCGGCTCGGACAGGTGCAGACCTCACCCTGATTCAGCGCGAACATGACGAAACCTTCGATCGCCTTGTCGAAGAAATCGTCGTCTTCGGCGATGACGTCGCTGAAGAAGATGTTGGGCGACTTGCCGCCGAGCTCGAGCGTGACGGGAATGAGGTTCTGGCTGGCATATTGCATGATCAGCCGGCCCGTCGTGGTCTCGCCGGTGAAGGCGATCTTGGCGATGCGCGGGCTGGACGCGAGCGGCTTGCCGGCTTCCAGACCAAAGCCGTTGACGATGTTGAGGACGCCGGGCGGCAGAATGTCGCCGATGATCTCGGCCCAGACCATGATCGAGGCCGGGGTCTGCTCGGCCGGCTTCAGCACGACGCAATTGCCGGCGGCGAGCGCGGGCGCGAGCTTCCAGCAGGCCATCAGCAGCGGGAAGTTCCAGGGGATGATCTGGCCGACCACGCCGAGCGGTTCGTGGAAATGGTAGGCAACGGTGTCGTGATCGATCTCGCCGATCGAGCCTTCCTGGGCACGGATGGCGCCGGCGAAATAGCGGAAGTGGTCGATGGCCAGCGGGATGTCCGCTGCGCGGGTCTCGCGGATCGGCTTGCCGTTGTCCCAGGTCTCGGCGATGGCGAGACGCTCGAGATTGTCTTCCATGCGGTCGGCGATCCGGTTCAGCATCGCGGCGCGCTCGGCGACGCTGGTGCGGCCCCAAGCGGCCTTCGCGGCATGCGCTGCGTCGAGCGCTGCCTCGACGTCCTGCGCGTCGGAGCGCGCGATCTTGCAGACGATCTGGCCTGTCACCGGCGAGGCGTTGTCGAAATACTTGCCGGAGATCGGCGCGACGAATTTGCCGCCGATGAAATTGTCGTAGCGTTCGGCGAAGGGAATTTTGGTGACGCTGAGGAATTCTACCTTGTTCATTGATCACTCCCGATGTTTGCTGTTTGCGCAATTCGTCGCGTGGTCGCGACTTGCGCCGACGATGTCGCGGGAGGCGTCTTCTGTCAGCCCTGATAGGAGCGATGACGGAGCCGACCTGTCGCAGTTCTGCGACAGGTGACGAGGCTGCACGTCGTGCCGCCGCACGTAATGACGCCGCCGCACATACTGACCTCATCCTGAGGAGCGCGCTCTTGCGCGCGTCTCGAAGGATGGCTGGGGTGACAGCAGGGCATCTTGTGGTTCGAGACGACCGCTTTGCGGTCTCCTCACCATGAGAATCTACCAGCAGCTCAATGCGCGTTCAGCTCGAACCGCTTGAGCTTTCTGTGCAGCGTGGCACGGCTGACGCCGAGGGCCTTCGCGGCCGCCGAGACATTGCCGCCTGCGCGCAAGAGCGCCCGCTGCAACACTGCGCGCTGACCGCCGGCAAGATGGTCGCGCGCGGTGTCGCCGCCGAGGAGATCAGCGGCAGGCATCGGCTGCAACGCCCGGCCGGGCGCAATCCCGAGTCCCGCTCGGGCGGACCGGGTCGCGCCGATCACGAGATCGTCCGCATCGACCGCAACGAGGCCGCCGCACTGGCCGTCCGCAGCTTGCGTCAGAACGATGCGGGCATGGGCGAAGGCCCTGCGAAACAGATCGGCTTCGATACGCCTGGCTGCCTCACCGGCCGCGAGCGCGATCAGACTGGAAAACACGTCGGTGCGGTCGGCGCGGCAGGAGGAGACGTCGAGCACGCCCGCGAACGCAGCCTCATGGTCGTAGATCGGAACGGCGGTGCAGCTCAGAAGCGTGTTGCGGGTGAAGAAATGCTGATCGCGGTCGATCGTCAACGGACGCTGCTCGACGAGGCAGGTGCCGATGCCGTTGGTGCCCTCATGCTCCTCGCTCCAGAGCGCGCCGGTCCAGAGGCCCCAGGACTGAAATGTCGCATCGTCGGCCGGGGTGCCGCGGCGATCGACCGGCACGCCCTCGCCGTCCGCAAGCAGCACGCAGCAGCCGCTGGCGCCGACCGCCTGATAGAGCCGGTCCATCGCACCCCGCGCAGCGGCGAGCAGCGGCGCGACGCGCTCCCGCGCGCGGTGCAGCTCGGCTTCGCTCAGCCGGTTCGGCAAGCTACGGCCGGCGGGATCGAGACGATGCAATCTGGATGAACGGCGCCACGAGGCCACGAGCGACGAGCGTGCCGCCTGGCCTGACGTAATGGCGGCCTCGACACGGGCCGCGTGATGCCGGGGGGATTGCCCATTCATCACTGTTTCCTCCGGGTGGCAATCTAGACGGTGCCGGCACGGCCCGGTTGATCTGCGTCAACCCTGGCCATGATGATGGAAGCCATGAGCCGGTTGCGGCGCTGCCGTCAAGACGGCAGTCCGGTTCCAGGCCTTCAACTTGGAGGCCTTCAACTTTCGGAAGAGCTGTCAGTTCGCCGGGATCGTCCGGACGAGATCGCGCGGATTGACGTAGTCGAGCTGGAAGCGCGCCCGCTCGTCCAGCATGTCTGGGTCGATCTTCGCGGAGCGCAGCAGCGAAACGCGCTGCTCGCTCCTGGCACGCTCGCGCTTGAGCTGGGCAAGCTCGCTCGTCAGCGCCACGATCTCCTGGTCGAGCTCCTGGCGGGCGTTGAGGCCGTATTTGCCGGTATAGGCGTTGACGCCGAAATAGCCGACGATGGCGGCCGCCATCGCATAGAGGGCAAGACCGGTCAGGATCGATTTCAGGCGCGCGCGGGAGACCATCCAGGGAAGATGAGACAGGTTGGTTAAGGGCGTGCTAATTGCCCCCGCCCGCATCGCGTTCCCGTGCCTGACTTAGCCGTCATGCCCGGCCTTGTGCCGGGCATCCACGTTCTTCGTCAATTTAGCGAGCACGTGGATGGCCGGGACATCTAGCGCGAAGACGCGCTTCGCGCTTTTGCCCGGCCATGACGAAGTCCTGGGAATCGCGCCTCAGCCGTGGTGCTTCGCCACGTGCACCGCAAACGCGTCGATATAGGCCTGGAGCACGGGCTTCAGGGACTCCTTCGTCAGATTGCCGTCGGCGTCGAAGGCGTCGCCCACCCCGTTCAGATAAGCCTCCGGCTGCTGCAGGATCGGACCGGAAATGCCCGGCAGGATGTTCTGCAGCGTCTTGGCGGCGCTGACGCCGCCGAGCGGACCCGGCGAGTTCGCGACGATGCCGACCGGCTTGCCGTTGAACGAGCTCTTGCCGTAGGGCCGCGAGGCGACGTCGATGGCGTTCTTCAGCACGCCCGGGATCGCGCGATTGTATTCCGGCGTGACGAAGATGACGCCGTCCGACTTCTGGATCTTTTCGCGAAAAGACAGCCAATCGGCCGGCGGCGCGCCCTCGAGGTCCTGGTTGAAGAACGAGATGCCGGCCGGCGTGATGACCTCGAGCTTGAGCGAAGCAGGCGCGAGCTTGGCGAGCGCATGAGCGATCTTCAGCGAGAAGCTGTCCTTGCGCAGGCTGCCGGCGATCGTGACGATATTGTAGGCCATGGAGTGTCCTCGAAATCTTCAGCGGGAGTGCCGGGGCGGCACTTAAGCGGTCCCGAGTGATGGATGCAAGTGCATGGACCGGTCGGATTTGGAAACGCTGGGTTTCTGAACGGTTGCCCAAACAATCAGGCCGCCAAGTGGCGGCCTGACTCCTCGGCACAAATCTGCAACCCGGCTCAGATCGTCGGATTCCACGCCGACGGGATCAGGCGATATTTGGCGCCGTCCTTCTCGACACGGCCGACCGAGGGGAAGTTGAAGTGGAAGCCGATCACGGTCGCCTTTTCGGCTGCCGCCATGTCGTAGAATTTGTGGCGGGTCTCCTGCGCCAGCGCAGCATCGGTGTCGAACATCACATGCCAGTCCGGATTGCGCAGGAAGAACTCCGGGATGTTGGTGACGTCGGACTGGATCAGCACCTTGGCATCGCCCGAGGCGACCGCGAACGAGGTGTGCCCGGGGGTGTGGCCGGGCGTCGCGATCGACGTGATGCCCGGCGCGACCTCCTTGCCCCACTCGTATTTCGTCACCTTGGATTCGAGGCCGGCAAAGGTCTTCTTCACGTTGGCGAAGTAGTTCTTCATCATCGCGTTGGACTCGGCCTTGGCGGCGTTGTCCTCGCTGGTCCAGAACTCCCAGTCCTTGCCCGGCACCATGATCTCCGCATTGGGGAAGGCAAGCGCGCCGTCGGCGAGACGAATGCCGTTGGTGTGATCCGGATGCAGATGCGAGAGCAGCACCACGTCGATGCTCTTGGGGTCGACGCCGGCGGCTTGGAGGTTTTGCAGCGTGCGGCCGACGGCGCCCTTGCTCGCCTCGAAATTCGCAATGCCGTTGCCGGCATCGATCAGCACCAGCTTGGAGCCGGTGTTGATGAGCTGCGGATTGAACGGCAACGTGACCATGCCCTTCGGCATGTAGGCCGCCTCGCCCGCGGCCAGCGCTTCCTCCCTCGGCGCGTTGACGACGAACTTGTCCGGCATCGGGAAAGTGCGCGCGCCGTCATTGATCGAGGTGCACTCGTAGCTGCCGACCTTATAGCGGTAGAAGCCCGGCGCCTGCGTGCCGGCTTGCGGCACCGCGGCATTGGCGGCGGTCGGTCCAAGCTTGGTCACGGCCGCCGCACTGAGGGCGGCGGCGCCTGCGAGCAAATGGCGGCGATTGAGATCGGTCATTGAGAGGTCCCCTTCTGAGCGCGCCTTGCGGATTTTTCCGCTTTCAATGGCGGCGGAATAATCCCCCGCTTCGCTCAGAAGGCAAGACCTTCTTTGGGTGACGTGCAGTCGCACGCCGCGATTATTTATTTGGGTTGATGAGGAATTTTTCGCCGGTAGCGCGTTTGGCGTAGACCGCGATATTGGCGGGATCGAGCGCCTCCGAAAGCGACACCACCTTGGTGTAGTGGCTGGCAAACGTGGTCTTCAGTTCGTCGACGACGCGCTGGCGCAGCCTAGCCCCGTCCGCCTGCCCGATCTTCATCAGAAACGGAAACAGCAGCCAGCCGCCGACGCCCCAGGCCATGCCGAAGCCGCGCGGCAGCTCGATCGGGCGAACATCGAGCGCGCCATAGACGTAGACCTGCTTGTGCACGTTGGAGCCATAGCGGCTGTATTCCTTCGCGGTCTTGTTGATCGCGACTTCCATGCAGTTGAGGATGTCGCCGGCGAGCTTGCCGCCGCCGATGGCATCGAAGGCGATGGTGGCGCCGGTCTCGACCAGCGCATTGGTGAGATCGCCGAGGAAGCTCGGCGCGGTGGAATCGACGACATATTTGGCGCCGATCTCGTGCAGGATGTCGGCCTGCTCCTTGCTGCGCACGATGTTGACCAGCGGGATGCCGTCCTTGATGCAGATCTTGTTCAGCATCTGGCCGAGATTGGATGCGGCCGCAGTGTGCACCAGCGCCTTGTGACCCTCGCGCCGCATGGTCTCGGTCATGCCGAGCGCCGTGAGCGGATTGACGAAGCAGGAGGCCCCTTCGGCCGGCGTGGTGCCCTCGGGCAGCGGCAGGCACTCGCGTACTTTCAGCGTGCGATACTGCGTATACATCGCGCCGCCGATCATCGCGACCGTCTTGCCCATCAGTGCCTTGGCGGCATCCGACGAGCCGGTCCTGATCACGACGCCAGCGCCTTCGTTACCGACCGGCATGGACTCGTCGAGCCGGCCTGCCATCGCCCGCATCGCGCCTTCCGGCACCTTCGCGGTGATGACGGGAGCGCCCTTGTCGCCGGAAGCCTTTGCCGTGCTCATATCGGCTGCGCCGATCAGGAGCCCGAGGTCGGACGGATTGATCGGCGCCGCCTCGACGCGGACGACGACCTCGTCCGCGGCGGGATCGGGGGTCGGCACGTCGAGAAGCGAGATCTCGAGCTCGCCGCTCTTCTTGATCAGCGAACGCAGTTGCAGGCCGTTCTTGCCGTCGCTCATGTCGATCCTCCCCTGTTTTTGTCCGACCGCTGGCTTATGCCAGCGCCTTCAATGCCGCCTTGCCGCCGTAGAGCGCCTGCTTGCCGAGCTGCTGCTCGATGCGCAAGAGCTGGTTGTATTTGGCAGTGCGATCGGAGCGCGCAAGGGAGCCGGTCTTGATCTGTCCGCAATTGGTGGCGACCGCGAGGTCGGCGATGGTGGAATCCTCGGTTTCGCCGGAGCGGTGCGACATCACCGAGGTGTAGCCGGCCTTGTGCGCCATCTCGACGGCGGCGAGCGTCTCGGTCAGCGTGCCGATCTGGTTGACCTTGATCAGGATCGAGTTGGCCCGTCCGGCCTTGATGCCTTCGGCGAGGCGCTTGACGTTGGTGACGAAGAGATCGTCGCCGACCAGCTGGCACTTCTTGCCGACGAGGTCGGTCAGCTCTTTCCAGCCGTCCATGTCGTCTTCCGACATGCCGTCCTCGATGGTCACGATCGGATAGCGCGAGACGAGGTCGGCAAGGTACTTGGCCTGCTCGGAGATCGAGCGGGTCTTGCCCTCGCCTTCGTAGACGTACTTGCCGTCCTTGAAGAACTCGGTCGAGGCGCAGTCGAGGCCGATGACGATGTCGGAGCCCGCCTTGTAGCCGGCCTTGCCGATCGCGTTCATGACGAATTCGAGCGCGGCGTCCGCCGACGGCAGGTTCGGGGCAAAGCCGCCCTCGTCGCCGACATTGGTGTTGTGGCCGGCCTTCTTCAGCTCCGACTTCAGGGTGTGGAAGACCTCGGCGCCGTAGCGCAGGCCCTCGGCAAAGGAAGACGCGCCAACCGGCAGGATCATGAATTCCTGGAAGTCGATCGGGTTGTCGGCGTGCATGCCGCCATTGATGATGTTCATCATCGGCACCGGCAAGAGACGCGCCGAGGTGCCGCCGACGTAACGGTACAGCGGCATGTCGAGCGAGTTCGCAGCCGCCTTGGCGCAGGCGAGCGAGACGCCGAGAATGGCGTTGGCTCCCAGCCGGCTCTTGTTCGGCGTGCCGTCGAGGTCGATCATGATCTGGTCGAGCTGGGCCTGCTGCTCGACATCGAGGCCGTTCAGCGCCTCGAAGATCTCGCCGTTGACGGCGCCGACCGCCTTGGTGACGCCCTTGCCGAGATAGCGGGCCTTGTCGCCGTCGCGCAGTTCCACCGCCTCGTGGGCGCCGGTGGAGGCGCCGGACGGCACGGCAGCACGGCCAAGCGCGCCATCTTCCAGCACGACGTCGACCTCGACGGTGGGATTGCCCCGGCTATCCAGGATTTCGCGTCCGATGATGTCGATGATGGCGGTCATGAGGGCCTCTTTTCGGGGGACTAAGCAGTCAGTTGGGGTGCTTCTACCGCAATGCATCGAAGCGGAAAAGGCCGGGTGACGGCCGCACGATGATTGGCTAAGAGGGCGCCACGGAGGCGGCCTGATGTCGAAAAAGCCCAGCAAATCGAAGAACTCAAGCTCGGATTCAGCTGCCCTGCAGCTTGGCCGCGCCGTGGAATGGCCGGATGCGCCCGAGAAAGCCAAGCTCGACCGCGTGCCGAATCCGCAAGGCGGCACCGACTATCTGGTGCGCTTCACCGTGCCGGAATTCACCTCGCTCTGCCCGGTCACGGGACAGCCGGATTTCGCACATCTGATGATCGACTACGCCCCCGGCCAATGGTTGCTGGAGTCGAAGTCGCTCAAGCTCTACATCGCGAGCTTCCGCAACCACGGCGCCTTCCACGAGGACTGCACCGTGATGATCGGCAAGCGCATCGCGAGCGAGATCAAGCCGAAGTTCCTGCGCATCGGCGGCTACTGGTATCCGCGCGGCGGCATCCCGATCGACGTGTTCTGGCAGACCGGCCGCGCGCCGAAGGGATTGTGGGTGCCGGAACAGGGCGTCGCGCCCTATCGCGGGCGGGGCTGAGCTCTCTCTCGTGTCCAGGCCTCAGCGCGCGTCGGATGGCGCGCGCTGTTTCAACAGCCGCGCACACACGAAACCGAGCGCGACCATGATCGCGGCGCTCGCGAACAGGGTCGGCATCTTGCCGCCATGCTGCAGGCCAAGGCCGTAGGCGAGCGGCCCGACCGTCTGCCCCATGAAGAAGAAGAACGAATGCAGCGACAGCGCGGTCGCGCGTGCTTCGACCGAGAGCTCGCTGGCAAACATCTGAAGGCAGCCATGGGCGATGTAGAAACCCCAGCCCATCACGATGAGATTGAGTGCCTGCACTTCCCAGCGCAGGCCGAAGGCGACGACAACGAGCTGGGAGGCCACCAGCGTCATCCCCGCGATCATCATTCGCTTCATGCCCAGCCATGGCAGCAGGCGCGACACCGTCAGGGTGTAGAACAAGCCGCCGACCGCAAAGCCCGCGATGACGAGACCCGCGATCGAGAGCGAGGTCTGCCCGAGTTCGAACAGGAACGAGGCGATGTAGGGAAACAGGCCGAGCACGCAGCAGCCTTCGATGAACACCGCCGCATAACAGACATAGGCGTTCGGGTTGGTGAAGATAGTGCGATAGCCCGCCTTCAGCGCCGACAGGCTCGTCTTCGGCGGATGCTTGACCTTGGCGCCACGAAAACCGGCGGCGACCGCGATCGATGCAACGATCACGAGCACGCCGAGCACCGCCAGCACGCCGCGCCAGCCGAGGAAATCGCCGATCAGGCCGGAGGCCGAGGCTCCGAGGAGATTGCCTGTCATCGCGCCGGCAAGCGTGCGGCTGATCGCGACCTGGCGTTTCTCCGGACCGACGAGATCGCTGGTCAGGCTGAGCGCCACCGGAAACACGCCGCCGGAGCCGATGCCGGCGAGGATACGGGTCGCGAACAGGACCGAGAACGAGGTCGAGAGCGAGCCCAGGATGTTGGCAAGGCCGAGCAGCGCGAGGCAGCCGATCATCAGCCGCGTCTTGCCGAACAGATCGGCGGCGGCGCCGACGATCGGCTGGATGATCGAGAAGGTGAAGGCGAACACCGCGGCAAAACCGGCAGCGGTCGCGATGCTGACGCCAAAGTCCTCGGCGACGTGCGGCAGCACCGGATCGAGCGCGCGCGCGGAGAGCGCTGCGGCAAAGCTTGCACCGGAGATGACGTAGAGCGCGGCCGGCAGGCCGTGATCGTGCGGCCGCGCTGCGCCTTCCTGCATCAGCGCGGATCGGCTTTGGTAGAATCTTTGGCGAGCGCGTCGAATGCCATCAGCTTTCGGATCAGCGCCTCGAACTCGCGCAGCGGCACCATGTTGGGTCCGTCGGACGGCGCGCTGTCAGGATCGGGATGGGTCTCGATGAAGACACCGGCAACACCGACGGCAACGGCTGCGCGTGCGAGCACCGGCACGAATTCGCGCTCGCCCCCGGAAGACGTCCCCTTCCCGCCCGGCTGTTGCACCGAGTGAGTGGCGTCGAAGATCACGGGGGCGCCGGTGGTCCGCGCCAGGATCGGCAAGGCGCGCATGTCGGAGACCAGCGTGTTGTAGCCGAAGGACGCACCACGCTCGGTGACGAGCACATTAGGATTGTTCGCGCTCGTGATCTTGGAGACGACGTTGGCCATGTCCCAGGGCGCGAGAAACTGACCCTTCTTGACGTTGACGACCTTGCCGGTCGCGGCGGCCGCCAGCAGCAGATCGGTCTGGCGACACAGGAAGGCCGGGATCTGCAGGATGTCCACCGCCTGCGCCACATCGGCGCACTGCGCGGCGTCATGCACGTCGGTCAGAACCGGCAGGCCGAGCGACGATCGGATTTCGGCGAAGATCGGCAGCGACTGGGCAAGCCCGAGGCCACGCGCAGCCGACGCGCTGGTGCGATTGGCCTTGTCGAACGAAGTCTTGTAGACGAGGCCGATCTGCAGCCGCGCGGCGATCTCCTGCAGCGCGGAGGCCACCTCCAGCGCATGCTGGCGGCTTTCGAGCTGACACGGCCCGGCAATGATCGAGATCGGCAGATCATTGCCGAATTTGACCTTACCAATGGTGACGACCGGCGCCGCTGACGTCGAAGAGCTCAAGGCAAATCCCTCGTTGCGGCGCGACCATAGCCGCGATGAAGGGCGGATCAACCCCATTCGGCCTGGGCTCCCAGAATATCAGGGTTGCGCCCAGGCCCCCCGCGACGGCCTCGCGCCGGCAGCCTCTACTTCACCGCCGAGAAGGCGGTCGGCGCCAGAATCTGGCTGACGATGTTGCCGACGATCTGGCCGTCCGCCTCGCTCTCGGCGCGCCCTTTCATCCAGTCCGGATCGGTCATGAAGGCGGCCCACTTCTTCTCGCGCTCGGCGAGCGACTCCCAGGCCAGAAAATAGGTCAGCTCCTGGTTGGATTCACCGATCAGCGTCGTAAAAAACCCGGCCTGCTTGATGCCGTGCTTTTCCCACACCTTCAGCGTGACGGTCTCGAACCGCTTGAGCAGTGCCGGCAGGCGGCCGGGCACGCAGCGATAGATGCGCATTTCGTAGATCATTCTTGTTCCTCCCTGATCAGGTCCGGCGGTTATATCGGCTGGCCCTGACGGTGTCTTGAGGCCCGCTCGGCCGCCCCCTGTGGCGTTCCGCGCATGGCTAAGGTCCGCTCAAAGCCGCTTCATGGAGAGCCGGTTCCCGCAATGCTGCCGCAATGATACGCCCGCTAGATTGGCGCGATTGAGGTTGAGGTGCGGATCATGCGGATTTTGCTCATCGAGGACGAGGCCGAAATGGCCGACGCGCTGGCGTCGGCGCTGAAGCGCTACGACATGGTCGTGGACCACGCCCCCACGCTCGCCGAGGCGGAAGAGGCCATTTCTGCCGACGTCCACGCCGCCGTCCTGCTCGATCGCCAGCTTCCCGATGGCGACGGTCTCACCCTGATCCCGAAACTCAGGGCACGCGCCGACGGCGTACCGATCATCGTGTTGACGGCGCGCGGCGAACTCGCCGACCGGGTCGCCGGGCTCGACTGCGGAGCGGATGATTATCTGTCAAAGCCGTTCGCGGTGGAGGAATTGCTGGCGCGGCTGCGCGCCGTGCTGCGCCGGCCCGCCGGGCTGCATCCCGACATCATGCACGCCGGCCGCCTCGCCTTCGATTTCGGCCATCGCGAGGCAAGCATCGACGGGGCTCCGCTCGAGCTGCCGCGGCGCGAGCTCCTCGTGCTGGAGGCACTGGTCCGCCGCATGGGCCGGACCGTGCTGCGCTCCGCGCTGGAAGAAGCCGTCTACAGTTTCGACGACGAGATCCAGTCGAATGCGCTCGATACGCATGTGTCGCGCCTGCGCCGCAAACTCTCGGAAGCCGATGCGCACGTGGAGATCCATGGCATCCGCGGCGTCGGCTATCTCTTGAAGAAGCTACCATGAGCAAGCACCACGATCCCTATTGTCTGCGCTCGCGGCTGAGCTGGCGCCTGCTGTCGCTCCAGGCGGTGCTGCTCACGGCGCTCGTTGCCGTCATCGTCAGCGCGTTGAGCGTGTCGGGGTTCGTGCTCGCCGGTCGCGACGAAGATCGTGTGATCGAAATCGTCCAGCGCGCGCTCGCACGCGACGCGCAAGGCGACCTTGCCCTGCGATCGACGACCGAGCTGAAACAATTGCGCAGCGAGACATCCGATCTCTGGTTCCTGGTCCGCGACAGGCAGGGACATTCGCTCAGCGAAGGCGCCGTGCCGGCCGAATTCGCCGCCATCGGCAGCGGCCTCGACCAGATCAGCCAGGCCCGGCTCGGCTGGCAGCTGTTCGAGGACGATCCGCGCAAGGCCCCGGCGCGGCTGAAGCGGGTCGATACCGACGCCGGCAATGTGCAAATCATCACGGCGACGCAAGGCAAGCTCACCGGCGCCAAGGCGTTGTTCATGACCTCGCTTGCATTGCTGGGAATAGCCCTGCCCGGCCTGCTCCTCATGGGAACGGCGACGTTCATTGCGACGCCGATGATCGTGCGGCGCGCCTTCGAGGCGCTCGATGCGACGGCGGACCAGGCGCGGCGCATCGACATCCATCAACGCGGCGCGCGGCTGTCGCTGGACCGGATTCCGCTGGAGGTCGTGCCGCTCGTGACTGCGGTCAACGACGCGCTGGCGCGGCTAGACCAGGGCTATGCCCGCCACAAGCGCTTCGTCGCAGATGCCGCACACGAGTTGCGCACGCCGATCGCAATCCTGAACACGCGGCTGGAGTCGCTTCCAGCGGGGCCGGACAAGACCCGGCTGCTGGAGGATTCCGCGCGGCTGGCGACACTTGCCGAGCAATTGCTGGACATTCAGCGGCTCGATCGCTGCGGTCATCCCTTCACGCGCGTCGACCTCGTCGCAATCGCGCAAAGCGCGGCCGCAGATCTCGCGCCGCTGGCCATTGCCGCCGGCTACGAGCTGGCGCTCGACGCCCCCTTCACGCCGGTCGAAACGATCGGCGATGCGGCGGCGCTGGAGCGCGCGCTGACCAACCTCGTGCAGAATGCGATCCAGCACGGCCCTCGCCGCGGCACCATCGGCATTCGTATCAGCAGGCCCGCGAGCATCGAGGTCACGGACGAAGGCGCCGGCATTCCGGCCGATCAGCGCGAACAAATATTCGAGCCGTTCTACCGGCTGACACCGCTCGATCGCGGTGCCGGTCTCGGCCTCAACATGGTGCGCGAGATCGTGCTCCTGCATGGTGGCCACATCTCGGTCGCGGACGCAGCGATCGGCGGCGCGTGCTTCAGGATTTCACTGCCGCCCGTCCGGGAGAATTGACGCAATCGGCATGCAGCCCGCAATGCTGTCGCAATGCACTCAAGCGATTGTTCGGCCGCCTCGCCACTGACCTGCGAGGCGCAACCAAGATGCCGGAGTGCGCATGCCCAACGATTTCCTCTCGTTCTTTCTGTCATGGATGTCAGCCCCGCGCCGAGTCGGCGCGATCGCGCCGTCAAGCGCGGCGCTGGCCGATCTCATCACCCGCGAGATCACCGCATCGACCGGCCCTGTTCTCGAACTCGGCCCCGGCACCGGCGCGTTCACCTACAAGCTGCTCAAACGCGGCGTGCGTCAGCAGGACCTCACGTTGATCGAATACGGCTCCGACTTCATGAAGGTGCTCCAGATGCGTTTTCCCAACGCGCGCGTCTTGTGGATGGATGCGGGGCGGCTGGCAACGGAGCGCCTCTATGACGGCGCGCCCGTCGGCGCGGTCGTGAGCGGCCTGCCGCTGCTCAACATGTCGACGCGCAAGGTCGTCTCGATCGTCGGTGGCGCGTTCAGTCATGTCCGCCCCGGCGGCGCCTTCTACCAGTTCACCTACGGCATGAGTTGCCCGATCCCGCGGCCCGTGCTCGATCGGCTGGGCTTGCGCGCAAAGCTGGTGGATCGTGCCCTGCTGAACGTGCCGCCGGCCGCCGTCTACAAGCTGACGCAACGGCCGCAGATGAAGCTCGTTACGGGATCGCTTGCGCCTGATACGTCCACGCCGGTCGCGGCGGAGCCGATGCATCTCGCGCGTGACTGCACCGCCACGCCCTGAGCCGCTTACACCAGGCGGCTCTGCACCATCGCCGCGCGAATGAACGACGCGAACAGCGGATGCGGCTCGAAGGGGCGCGACTTCAGTTCGGGATGGAACTGGACGCCGATGAACCAAGGGTGATCCTCGTACTCGACGATCTCCGGCAGCACGCCGTCGGGCGACAGGCCCGAGAATTTCAGGCCGTGCTGCTCGAGGCGATCCTTGTAGGCGGTGTTGACCTCGTAGCGATGGCGGTGGCGCTCGGAAATCTCGGTCGCGCCGCCATAAACCTCCGAGACGCGGCTGCCGCGATTGAGCGCCGCGGGATAGGCACCCAAGCGCATCGTGCCGCCGAGATCGCCGGCGTTGGTGCGCTTCTCGAGCTCGTTGCCGCGCAGCCATTCCGTCATCAAGCCGACCAGGGGCTCCTTGGTCGGGCCGAACTCGGTGGAGTTGGCCTCCTCGATCCCGACGAGATTCCGAGCAGCCTCGATCACCGCCATCTGCATGCCGAAGCAGATGCCGAAATACGGCACGTCGCGCTCGCGCGCGAACTGCGCCGCGCGGATCTTGCCCTCGGCGCCGCGCTGGCCGAAGCCACCGGGCACCAGAATGCCGTTGACGTGCTCGAGGAATGGCGCGGGATCTTCCTTCTCGAAGATCTCGCTTTCGATCCAGTCGAGATTGACCTTCACCTTGTTGGCGATGCCGCCATGCGAGAGCGCCTCGATCAGCGACTTATACGCATCCTTCATGCCGGTATATTTGCCGACGATGGCGATAGTAACGTTGCCCTCGGGATTGCGGATGCGCTCGTTGATCTGCTGCCAGCTCCGCAGCTCCGGCGAAATCCGCGAGCCGATGCCGAAGGCGGCAAGCACTTCGTCGTCGAGGCCTGCGGCATGGTAAGCCTGAGGGACAGCGTAGATGCTGTCGGCGTCGCGCGCCTCGATGACGGCGCTCTCGCGCACGTTACAGAACAGCCCGAGCTTGCGCCGTTCCTCCTTCGGGATTTCGCGATCGGTACGGCAGAGCAGGATGTCCGGCTGGATGCCGATCGAGCGCAGCTCCTTGACGGAGTGCTGCGTCGGCTTTGTCTTCAGCTCACCGGCGCTCGGGATGTAAGGCAGCAGCGTCAGATGAATGTAGATGGCGTGATCGCGCGGCAGCTCGTTCTTGAGCTGGCGGATCGCCTCGAAGAACGGCAGGCCTTCGATGTCGCCGACGGTGCCGCCGATCTCGACCAGCACGAAGTCGTAATCGTCGTTGCCGTCGAGGACGAAATCCTTGATGGCATTGGTGACATGCGGAACCACCTGGATGGTGGCGCCGAGATAATCGCCGCGCCGCTCCTTGGAGATGATGTCCTGGTAGATGCGCCCGGTCGTGATGTTGTCGGCCTTGGTCGCCGGCCGCCCCGTGAAGCGCTCATAGTGACCGAGATCGAGGTCGGTCTCCGCGCCGTCATCGGTCACGAATACTTCGCCGTGCTGATACGGCGACATCGTTCCGGGATCGAGATTGAGATAGGGGTCGAGCTTGCGGAGGCGGACCTTGTAGCCCCGGGCTTGCAACAGGGCACCGAGTGCCGCTGAAGCCAGACCCTTGCCGAGCGAAGAAACCACGCCGCCGGTGATGAATATGTACCGCGCCATGGGGCTTAACCTCTAATCCCTCGAATTCGATTCGCCAAAGCGATTCGTCTTCCGCCCCAAACATTTTGCGGGGCTGTGGGTGAGCCAGAACTAAGAGTGGTGACAGAGCCTTGATGGGGATTGTTGATGCAGGACGGTAGAAGCCGCCCTGCATGGCCCCCCTGCTTTATTGCGAACGAGGTACCTGCGGGCCGCTCGGTGCCGGAGCCTGCTGCTGCTCGTCGGCCTTCTTCAGCGAATCCAGGATGCCGCCCGAGGTCGGCGGCGCGATCGGTCCGCCACCGGCCGGCTGGGTCTGCGACGCCGGTGCGCCGATGATCGACGACGGCTTGCGGTCGTAGCCGGCATACCAGGACAGGAACAGGCTGGTGAGGAAGAAGCCGACCGCCAGGATCGCGGTGGTCCGCGTCAGAAGGTTCGCCGTGCCGCGGCTCGACATGAAACCTGCGCCACCTCCCATGCCCAGGCCGCCGCCTTCCGACTTCTGGAGCAGGACGGCGCCGATCATGACGGTGACGATCATGAGGTGAATGACGATGACAACGGTCTGCATAGTGTCCTTCCGTCACAAGCCGACAGCGCCGAGCGGCGGCCAATCGTGCTTCGCGGGGTTTTCCTGAAGTTGCGCGGTGTTACACGATCAGACGGGTCATTGCCACCCCCGATCGGCCGGGTCCTAAGGTTTGAAGTTAGCTAGGAACAGCCCTGCGCAATCGCAAGGAAGTCGACCGCCTTCAGGCTGGCCCCGCCGACCAGCGCGCCATTGACGTTCTTCACGGCCATCAGCTCGGCCGCGTTCGAGGGCTTGACCGAGCCGCCATAGAGGATGCGCATCCCGGCGCCGTCCGCCTTGAACCTGGAGGTCAGGAATTCTCGGATAAAGCCATGAATCTGCTCGACATCCCCAGACGTCGGGGTCAGGCCGGTGCCGATCGCCCAGACCGGCTCATAGGCCACGACCAGATTTGCGGCAGTGGAGCCGTCCGGCAGCGAGCCGTTGAGCTGGCCGCGCAGGATGTCCAGGGTCTGGCCCGCATCGCGCTGCGCTTGCGTCTCGCCGATGCAGACGATCGCCGTCACCCCGGCGCGCCAGGCGGCCTCGGCCTTCTGCCGGATCAGAGCATCGCCCTCGCCATGGTCGGCGCGGCGCTCGGAATGGCCGACGATGATCGCGGTCGCCCCCGAATCCGCCAGCATTTCGGCGGCAATATCGCCGGTATGGGCGCCGGAGGCCTTGGGGTGGCAATCCTGGGCCCCCACCGCGACCTTCTTGCCGCGCGCCTTCTCGGCAAAGGCTGCGATCAAGGTCGCCGGCGGGCAAACCAGCAAATCGGCTTTGCCAGCCACCTCTGCCGCACCATTGAGCATGGCGTCGAATTCGGCAGTCGAGGCCTTCAGGCCGTTCATTTTCCAGTTGCCGGCGATCAGGGGGCGGATGGCATCGGTCATGTCAAATTCCAGCAAAATTTGGTTTGTGCATGCGCTAGCAGAGGTCCCGTGGCAGTTCCAGAGACCAGGGGCTTTTAACCGCAGGCATCGAAAGCCTGTCGGACCCGAGGTTGCGGGGGGAAAGCCACCACTTTATGATGATTGATCAATTTGGTGACGCGCTTTTGCGGAATCTGCATTAAGACGCGCTCCCGTTCCCCTCCTGCCAAACAAGTTGGACCAAATGCTTCGAGGAATGCGCAAGGCCTCATCAAACTGGCTCGGCAAGACCATTATGGCCGTTGTGATGGGCGTGCTGATCATCAGCTTCGGCGTTTGGGGCATTGCCGACATCTTCAAGGGCTTCGGGCAATCCACCGTGGCCAAGGTCGGCGGCACCGAGATTTCGTTGAACGAGTTCCGTCAGATTTACACCGATCGCCTCCAGCAGATCAGCCGCCAGTTCGGCCGGCCGCTGTCGCCTGAACAGGCGCGCGCCTTCGGTCTCGACCGTCAGGTGCTGCAGCAGACGATCGCGGAAGCCGCCCTCGACGAAGAGGCGCGCCGGCTCGGGCTCGGCCAGTCTGACGACCAGATCCGCCAGCTCATCATGAACGACCCGAACTTCAAGGGCGTCGGCGGCAACTTCGATTCGAACCGCTTTCAGTCCGTGATCCGCAACTTCGGCTATACCGAGCAGCGCTACGTTTCGGAGCAGCGCAAGGTCTCGTTGCGTCGGCAGATCACCGGCACGATCGGTGCTGGCCTCGAGCCGCCGAAGGCGATGCTCGACGTGCTGACGCGCTTCCAGAACGAGCAGCGCGCCATTAAATTCGTCAGACTCGACGCGGCCCAGGCCGGCACCATCGACGCGCCATCGCCCGAGGCGCTCGCCGCCTATTTCGAGGATCACAAGGTCCAGTTCCGCGCGCCCGAATATCGCAAGATCGCGTTCGTCGTGGTCTCGCCGGAGGAGATCGGCAAGTGGAGCGAGGTGTCGGACGAGGATGCCAAGAAAGCGTTCGACCAGCGCAAGGACCGGCTCGGCACGCCGGAGAAGCGCCAGATCCAGCAGATCGTATTTCCCAACGCCGCCGAGGCGCAGGCCGCACGCGAGCGGCTCACCAGCGGGACGTCGTTCGAGGACCTCGGCAAGGAGCGCGGACTGAGCGCGTCCGACGTCGATCTCGGGCTCGTGACCAAATCCTCGCTCGATCCCGCAGTTGGAGACGCCGTCTTCGCGCTTCCCGCCGGTGAAATCAGCCAGCCGATCCAGGGCCGTCTCGGCACGTCGATCGTCAAGGTCGACAAGATCGAGCCGGGCGCTGAGGCGAACTATGCGAGCGTTGCCGCCGACATCAAGCGCGAGATCGCCACCGAGCGTGCGCGGGTCAAGGTCGCCGATCTCCGCGACAAGATGGAAGACGAGCGCGGCGGCGGTGCCAGCGTGATCGACGCGGCGCAGAAGCTCGGCCTCACCGCCATCACCATCGACGCCGTTGACCGTTCCGGCCGCGCCCCGAGCGGCCAGCCGGTCTCCGGCATTCCGCAGGGCCTCGACGTGGTGTCGCAGGCCTTCAACACCGATATCGGCGTCGACAACGATTCGATTTCCTTCAAGGGCGGCTATGTCTGGTACGACGTGCTTGCCATCACGCCCTCGCGCGATCGCAATCTCGACGAGGTCCGCGACCAGGTCGAGGCGCGCTGGCGCCAGGATCAGATCGCGACCAAGCTGAAGGCCAAGGCGACCGAGATGGTGCAGAAGCTCGAATCCGGCGGCAAGCTCGCCGACGAAGCAGCCGCGATCGGCGCCAAGGTCGAGACGGCCGCCGGCTTCAAGCGCGACGACTCGCCCGCCAGCGTGCCCGCAACCGTGGTGTCGGCCGCCTTCCGTGTCGCCAAGGACGGCGTCGGGCAGACGGCAGTGACCGGAGGCACCGAGGTGATCGTGTTCCGCGTCACCGAGATCGTCGATCCCACGGTCGATGCCGCTTCCGAGGCGGTCAAGAAGCTGAAGGACAGTCTCGACCGCGCGCAAACCGAGGAGCAGGTCGCTTCCTACGTCAACAAGCTCGAAACCGACATCGGGACCACCATTAATCAGGCCGCCTTCGCGCAGGTGACCGGCGCGAACCAGTGAGTTGAAAGCACGCGATGGACGACCTGAAATCGATCATTGGAAAAGTGGCGACCGGCGCCAGCCTGTCGCGTGACGAAGCGGCTTCCGCCTTCGACGCCGTGATGTCTGGCGAGGCTACGCCCTCGCAAATGGGCGGCCTGCTGATGGCGCTGCGGGTGCGCGGCGAGACCGTGGACGAGATCACCGGCGCGGTCGCGGCAATGCGCTCCAAGATGCTCACCGTCGATGCGCCTGCGGACGCCGTCGACATTGTCGGCACCGGCGGCGACGGCTCCGGCTCGGTCAATGTCTCGACCTGCGCCTCCTTCATCGTTTCGGGCGCCGGTCTGCCGGTGGCCAAGCACGGCAACCGCGCACTGTCGTCGCGCTCCGGCGCCGCCGACGTGCTGGCTTCGCTCGGGGTGAAGATCGATCTAAGGCCGGAGCAGGTCGGCCGCTGCATACGCGAATGCGGCATCGGCTTCATGTTCGCCCCCGCCCATCATCCCGCCATGAAGAACGTCGGCCCGACCCGGGTGGAGCTTGCGACACGCACGATCTTCAACCTGCTCGGCCCCTTGTCCAATCCGGCGGGCGTGAAGCGGCAGATGGTCGGCGTGTTCTCCCGGCAATGGGTGCAGCCGCTGGCGCAAGTACTCAAGAACCTCGGCTCTGAATCCGCCTGGGTCGTGCACGGTTCCGATGGCCTCGACGAAATCACCCTCACCGGCCCGACCTTCGTCTCCGCGCTCCACAACGGCGAGATCCGGAATTTCGAGGTGAAGCCGGAGGACGCGGGCCTGCCGCGCTGCGAGGCCGGTGCACTCAAAGGCGGCGACGCCGACGCGAACGCTATCGCCTTGCAGAGCGTGCTCGACGGCAAGCCGAGCCCCTACCGTGACGTCGCGCTGATCAACGCCGCTGCCGCATTGGTCGTGGCGGGGCGAGCCAAGGACCTCAAGGAAGGCGTCGTGATCGGCGCAAAATCACTCGACAGCGGCGCGGCGAGCGCGCGGCTGAAACATTTGATCGCGGTCTCGAACGGCTGAGCCTGACATGTCGGATATCTTGACCAAGATCGAAGCCTACAAGCGCGAGGAAATCGCGGCGGCCAAGCGCGCGCAGCCGCTGTCGGCTGTGGAAGCGAAGGCCAAGGCGCAAGCAGCACCGCGCGGCTTCCTGCGCGCCATCAAGGCCAAGCACACCAATGGCAACTACGCGCTGATCGCGGAGGTCAAGAAGGCCTCGCCGTCAAAGGGCCTGATCCGCGCCGATTTCGATCCGCCGCTGCTTGCGAGGGCCTATGAGGCCGGGGGTGCTGCCTGCCTGTCGGTGCTGACGGACACGCCCTCGTTCCAGGGCCATCTCGACTTCATGGTGGCGGCGCGCGCGGCAACGTCACTGCCGGTGCTGCGCAAGGATTTCATGTTCGACACTTACCAGGTGGCGGAGGCCCGCGCGCACGGCGCCGACTGCATCCTGATCATCATGGCGGCGCTCGATGATGCCACGGCAAAAGAGCTCGAGGACGCCGCCATCGCCCATGGCATGGACGTGCTGATCGAGATCCACGACCGCGCCGAGCTTGATCGCGCACTGAAGCTGCGTTCGCCGATGATCGGCGTCAACAATCGCAATTTACGCACCTTCGAAACCACGCTTGCGACCAGCGAAACATTGGCGCCGCTGATTCCGCAGGACCGGCTGATGGTCGGCGAGAGCGGCATCTTTACGCCCGCCGATCTCGCCCGGCTCAAGCGCGTCGGCATGTCGACCTTCCTGGTCGGCGAGAGCCTGATGCGGCAAGCCGACGTAACCGCTGCGACCCGTACGCTGCTGGCGCGCGAGACGACGGCGCGTGCGACGGGCACGCGCTGACATGGCCCGCAAGCCGAGCGCGACGAAACCAGCCAAGTCCAAGTCCAAGACCAAGACCAAGACCGGCCCTGCCCTCACCCATATCGGCGCCTCCGGCGAGGCGCGGATGGTTGACGTGTCGGACAAGCCCGCGAGCGAGCGGCTCGCGGTCGCGGAAGGACGCGTTGTCATGACCAGGGCGACGCTTGACCTGATCGTGTCCGGCAACGCCAAGAAGGGCGACGTGCTCGGCACCGCCCGCATCGCGGGCATCATGGCTGCCAAGCGCACCGCGGAGCTGATCCCGCTCTGCCATCCCCTCGCGCTGTCGAAGGTAACGGTCGAGATCGAGCCCAACGCGAAGCTGCCGGGCTGCCTCGTCCGCGCCAGCGTGAAGGTCACGGGCCCGACCGGCGTCGAGATGGAAGCGCTCACCGCCGTCTCGGTCGCCTGTCTCACCATCTACGACATGATCAAGGCGGTGGAACGCGGCGTGCGCATCGAAGGCATCCACCTGGTCGAGAAGCTCGGCGGCAAGTCCGGCCATTACCGCGTCTGATTGACGCTGCTACTTCAGCGACGCGCTGATCGACCCGAATTTTGAATTGAGCTTGCTGCCCAGGCCGTTCACCACGGCGATGATCGCAAGCGCGATGCCGGCGGCGATCAGGCCATACTCGATCGCGGTTGCGCCGGTTTCGTCGGCGAGAAAATCCTTCAAAGCATTCTTCATGATCGTATCCCTCTGCGTCGTTGCGAAGACGTTCGTCGTTGCGAAGACGTTCGCAATTCGTGTGCCAATACGGACGTGAGGATCGCCAGCACCTTAGATGGTTAAGCTTCGATTGATCATCGCGATGGTCGGCAGAAATTGTTCGGCCGCGGAAGCTTCCGGCAATTCCTGCAGGCCGCGCGTCCCGCATATTGATTGCTTTTGTGAGCGTCCGTTCACGGCGCATTAACCCAGCTTGCTAACTTCGCCTCCACTCCGTTCCCGTAAACCAACGGATGTTTCCGGGGCCAAGAATTGACCCTGACGTGCGCACGACAACGATCGATCATGATGACGGGATTCGGCAGTCGCCTTTTTGACCAGGCCTTCGTGCGCAGCGGACCGATCCGCTGGCTGGTGGTGGGCGGCACGCTGCTGATCGCTGCGATCGCCGTCGGCGCGACGCTGATGGCGCAGAATTTCCGCGAACGTGCGCTGCGCAGCTCCGGCCGCGAGCTGGAAAACACCGTGCTGATGCTGGCCCATCATTTCGACCAGCAATTGCAGGATTTCGCGGTCATCCAGAAGGATTTCGTCGACTACGTCCGCGCGAGCGGCATTACCAGTGCGGCGGACTATCGCAAGCGCCTCGCCGGCCAGGACCTCCATCGGATGCTGCGTTCGAAGATCGAGGCACTGCCCTACATAGGCGGTCTCAATATCATCGATGCCGAAGGCAATTTGATCAATTCGTCGACGGCATGGCCGGCTCCGAACGTGAACGTTGCCGATCGCGCCTATTTCCAGACCTTCCGGTACGATCCCGACGCTCCCGACGTCTTGATCGAGCCACTTTACAGTCGCATCTCCGGCGCCTGGACCATCCTGATCGTGCGCAAGATCGTCGGACCGGACGGCGAATTCATGGGTGCGGTCGGACGCGGCATCGAGCCGGCAAATTTCGAAAAATTCTTCGAGTCAGCCGTGCTCGGCGAAAGCACGACGATCTCGATGCTGCACCGGGACGGCACGATGCTCGCCCGTTATCCCCATTCCAATGAATTGATGGGACGGAATTTCAAGAACGGTCCGTTCGCGCATCAAAGGGTTTTCGGGCTCGAACATTTTAGCGGCCGCTTCATGAGCCCCGTCGACGGCGAGGACCGGCTGATTTCCTCACACGCCCTGCCTCACTTCCCGATCCTGATGATGGCCACCACGACGCGCGCGACGGCCCTGACGGACTGGCGCGAGCAGATCGGCATCCTGATCTCGGTCGCGGCCTCTTCCGCGCTGGCCATTGCGGGCGTGTTGATCGCGATCGTTCGCAAGCTCCTGGAGCAGCATCGTCTTTCGCGGGAACGGCTGACGCTGGAAAAGCAGCGTCTCGACCGCGCCGTCAACAATATGACCCAGGGCCTGCTGCTGTTCGACGCCTCCCAGCAGCTCGTGATCTGCAATCAGCGCTACATCGAGATGTACGGGCTGTCGGCCGAAATCGTGAGACCCGGCTGCAGCTTCCACGACATCATTGCGCACCGCAAAGCCACCGGCTCGTTCACCGGCGATGCGGACCAATATGTCGCACGGGTCCTGCGCGACGTCCACGTGCGCAATTCCATGGTGGTCGAGACCTCCGACGGTCGCTCGATCCAGATCGTGAACGAACCGCTCACGGACGGCGGCTGGGTGGCGACGCATGAGGACATCACGGAGCGCCGGCGTATCGAGGAGCGCATCACCCATCTCGCTCATTACGACGCGCTGACCGACCTGCCCAACCGCACCATGTTCCACGAGCATCTGCGTCAGGAACTCGATCTCGTCGCCGGGGGCGAACAACTCGCGGTGCACTACATCGATATCGACGAGTTCAAGGGCGTCAACGACGCGCTCGGGCATCTCGTCGGCGACGAGCTCCTCAAGTCGGTCGCGCAGAGCCTCCACCGCTGTGCGGGGCCGGCGGACTTCGTGGCGCGCCTCGGCGGCGACGAATTTGCCATCGTCCAGAGCGCGGTGACATCGCTGGATCAGGTCAACGAACTCGTCGCGCGGGTGTTTGAGGCCATCCGCGCGCCGTTCGACTGCATGGGACATCATCTTGCCACCGACGCCAGCATCGGCATCGCGCTGGCGCCGCAACATGGAACGGCGCTGGACCAGATCCTGAAGAACGCGGACATGGCGATGTACGCCGCCAAAGCCGCAGGGCGCCGCACCTACCGCTTTTTCGAGCCGGAGATGGACGCCAAGATCCACGAGCGGCGGCAGCTCGAGATCGACCTGCGCCACGCCATCGCCCAAGGCGGGCTCGAAGGCGGCCTCGAGGTGTATTACCAGCCCTGCCTCAGCCTGAAGGACGACCGCATCACCGGCTGCGAGGCGCTGGTGCGCTGGCGCCATCCCGAGCGCGGCATGGTCTCGCCGGCCGAGTTCATTCCGATCGCCGAGGACACCGGCCTGATCAACGAGATCGGCGAATGGGTGCTGGCGACCGCCTGCCGGGACGCGGCGAACTGGCCTGACGACATCCGCCTCGCCGTCAACGTCTCGCCGGTGCAGTTCAAGAGCGGCACGCTGGCGCTGAAGATCATGGCGGCGCTTGCCGCCTCCAATTTGCCGGCGAGCCGGCTCGAGCTCGAAATCACCGAGGCGGTGCTGATCCGCGACGACGACACGGCGCTTGCAATCCTGCATCAACTCCGCGCCATCGGCGTCCGCATCGCGCTGGACGATTTCGGCACCGGCTACTCCTCGCTGAGCTATCTGCACCGCTTCCCGTTCGACAAGATCAAGATCGACCGCTGCTTCGTCAACGACATCGCCGGCCCCGACGGCTCCGCCAGCATCGTGCAGGCGGTCGTCAATCTCGCGGCCGCCCGCCGCATGACCACCACGGCCGAGGGCGTCGAGACCGAGGAGCAGCAGCGGCTGCTGCGCGCACTCGGCTGCTCCGAGATGCAGGGCTATCTATTCAGCGCCGCAAAGCCCGCCGACAAGGTGCTGGAGCTGTTCGCAGCTCATCGCAGCCGTCTCGCCCAGCGCGGCGGCAACGAAGGCCGCCGCCGCGAGGCAAGCTAGGGCCAAGATCCCGTCCAGCTTGACGGTGACATCGGACCAAAGTATTTCAGCACTTGCAGCTGCCGCGTGCCGCTGCCGTAGGCGTTACCGTCATCCAACGCGTCCTTTGTCGAGAGGATCCTAGCTGGGAGATCTCGATTCACGAGACGCCACGGTCGTGCCATTACCCTCCCCCTTTGCGGACGCTTTCCCGTTCAAGGCATTATTTCCGGCACGGCTTATCCGTGCCTGGATGTTGCTGTCGCGCCGGGTTGCTCACCGCCGGGGTTTTCCTGGATTGCCGTGGCCTTCACCTGCACCGAAAGGCAGCAACCATGAAGATGATTGGCAACACGATTCTCATCACCGGCGCCACCAGCGGCATCGGCCACGCACTGGCCGAGGCTTTCCACGACCGCGGCAACCGCGTCATCGTCACCGGGCGACGGAAGGCCCTGCTCGACCAGATCACGGCCGAACGTCCGGGCCTGATCGGCCTGACGCTTGACCTCGCCGATCCCTTGAGCCTGCCGCGCCTCTCGGCCGAAATCCGCGCAAGCTTTCCCGAGCTCAACGTGCTGATCGCCAATGCCGGCATCTCGCGCGCGGAGGATATCACGGCAGACGGCTGGGACGCCGCGGACGCGGAAGCCATCGTCGCGACCAACATTCTGGGCGTGCTGCGCGTCACTGCAGCGGTCCTGCCGCTCCTGAAAGAGCAGCCGAACGCGACGCTCATGGCGACCAGCTCGAACCTCGCTTTCGTGCCCCGCGCCGACTTCCCATCCTACTGTGCCAGCAAGGCGTTCCTGCACTCCTGGCTTCAGTCGCTGCGGCATCAGCTTCGCAATATCCCCGTCGAAGTACTGGAGCTCGCACCGCCCTATGTGCAGACCGAGCTCACCGGCGCGCGACAGGCGCGCGATGCCGCTTGCCGCCTATATCGCTGAGGTCATGCAATTGCTGGAGTTGCGGGTTCATCCGGGCGGCGAGGTGCTGGTCGAGCGCGACCGCGCCCGCCGCTGGGCCGAGCGCGACGGCCTCTATGAGGCCACCTTCGCAGCCATGAACCCGAGCTGACACAGCATCCCGAAAAAAGTTCGCCCGGGAACGGCTATCCGCTCCCGGGCGATCAATACTTTACCGTCGCGAGAGCCTAGTTCGGCACCGCAGCCTTCGGCCCGGGCTTGGCGGCGACCGCATTCGCGGTTTGGCCGTGCAGGAAGTCGTAGGCCGTATGCAGGGCCTTGTCGTCTTTCGCCTCCGGCGGGACATAGGACTGCGATCCGGTCTGCTCGGTGCCATCGGCCGCCTGGAGATGGCCGCGCATCTGGGACTCCGCCATGGTGTCCATCCGGCCCTTCAGCTCGGGCGGCACGTCCTGGAGGATCTCGATGTCGGGCGCGATGCCCTGGGCCTGGATCGAGCGGCCCGAGGGCGTGTAGTAGCGCGCCGTGGTCAGCGCCAGCGCGCCGTTGCCCGCGCCGAGCGGGATGATGGTCTGCACCGAGCCCTTGCCGAACGAGCGCGTGCCGATGATGGTCGCGCGCTTGTGATCGTGCAATGCGCCGGCCACGATCTCGGAGGCCGAAGCCGAGCCGCCGTTGACCAGAACCACCAGCGGTTTGCCCTTGGTGAGGTCGCCGCCATGCGCGGTGAAGCGCTGGGTCTCCTCGGCGTTGCGGCCGCGGGTCGAGACGACTTCGCCACGCTGCAGGAACGCGCTCGACACCGACACGGCCTGGTCGAGCAGTCCGCCCGGATTGTTGCGCAGGTCCATCACGTAGCCGACCAGCTTCTCCGGCGGAACGTCCTTCGAGATCGATGCGATCGCCTTCTTCAGGCCGTCGGTGGTCTGCTCGTTGAACGAGGTGACGCGGATATACCCGATATCGCCGTTCTCGACGTGGAAGCGCACGGGGCGCACATGGATGATCTCGCGCTTGATCGCGACGTCGAGCGGGGCGTCGGCTCCCTTGCGCACGATCGTGAGCTTGGTCTGGGTCTCGACCGGCCCCTTCATCTTGTTGACGGCCTGCTCGAGCGTCATGCCCTGCACGGCATCGCCGTCGATCTTGCTGATGAGGTCGCCCGACATGATGCCGGCCTTGGAGGCCGGCGTGTCGTCGATCGGCGAGACGACCTTGACCAGCCCCTCCTCCATCGTGACCTCGATGCCGAGCCCGCCGAATTCGCCGGAGGTAGTCTCCTGCATCTCGGTCCAGGCCTTGTCGTTCATGTAGCGCGAGTGCGGATCGAGCGAGGTCACCATGCCGGTGATCGCACCTTCGATCAGCTTGGCATTGTCAGGCTTCTCGACATAGCTCGCCTTCACCCGCTCGAACACTTCGCCGAACAAATTGAGCTTGGAATAGGCGTCGTCCGCGCTCGCTGCCGCCCGTGCCGCCCACACGCCGCCGTGCGGACTGGCTACCAGAAGGGTCAGACACGCTCCGGTGAGCGCGCCCATTGGAAACAGCAGGGTTTTCCGCATGGATAGACTGGCCTTTTTGCTTCGCGGTTCGGTGGGGCTGGGGAGCCGCCATGCAAATGGCGATCCAGCCTGCTTCTCACAATACCATTCTGGTTTCTTCAAGGCCGGGATGCCACGCCGGCGGGTACACCGTAAAAATCCCATCGTCGGGGCCTAAACTTTTGGCAACGTTGCAGGACCCGGTTCGTGCGCAGCGGGGACGGCCGGCCGGCCCACGCCTTGCAGCCATGCCATTTTAGGATGGTTTTGGCGACCTGGACGGGTTAGGCGATGAGGTAAGGCTTCAAATTCTCGGGAGGATAACAATGAACGAAGCACCCCGCATCCAGCCGGACAGGAACGTCGAACTCGGCGCCAGCACCGAGCCGTTCCAGAATCTGCACGAATTCATCCGGAAAGCGCGTTCCAACCTCAACCAGAATGCCTGGGATTATATCGTCGGCGCGGCCGAAACCGAGACCACGATGCGTCGCAACCGCATGGCGCTGGACGAGATCGCCTTCCGCCCGCGTGTGCTGCGCGATGTCCGCAAGGTCACCGGCTCGGTCGAGCAGTTCGGCCGCAAGATGCGCCTGCCGGTGGTGCTCGCCCCCGTCGGCGCGCTCGAGATCTTCGATCCGGATGGCGCCGCGAGCGTGGCACGCGCCTGCGGCACTTTCGGTGCGGCGCACATGCTCAGTTCAGTGTCCGAGCCCGGCCTCGAGAAGACCGCCGAAGGTGCGCCCGACGCGCTGCGGCTCTACCAGCTCTATGTGCGCGGCGACGACGCCTTCGTCGCCGACGTCGTCAGCCGGGCTGAGAAGAACGCCTATGCCGCCTTCTGCCTGACCGTCGATACCGCTCATTACAGCCGTCGCGAACGTGACATCGCCAAGCGCTACGTTCGCGAGAGTCGCCTGCGCGCCACCGGCGGCGATTACCAGAAAGGTCTGGAGTGGCGGACCGTGAAGATGATCAAGGACAAGTTCAAGATCCCGCTGATCCTCAAGGGCATCGCGACGGCAGAGGACGCGCTGATCGCGATCGATCACGGCGTCGAATGGATCTACGTCTCCAACCATGGCGGCCGTCAGCTCGATCACGGTCGCGGCGCCATGCACGTGCTGCCCGAGATCGTTGACGCCGTGAACGGCCGCGCCAAGATCATGGTCGATGGCGGTGTCTGTCGCGGCACCGACATCGTCAAGGCGATCGCAGCGGGCGCCGACCTCGTCGGCATCGGCCGGCTGCAATGCTGGGCGCTGGCGGCGGCCGGCGAAGCCGGCGTGGCGCGCATGCTGGAGCTGCTCGAGGACGAAGTGCTGCGCTGCCTCGGCCTCTTGGGTGCGACCTCGTTCGCCGAGGTCAACAAATCCTGCCTGCACCACGCGACCGCAACCAACGCGCCGAGCGTGTTCAGCGCGTTTCCACTGTTCGACCACGAGCCATATCGATACTGAGTGAAAGGATGCAGGTGACATCGCTCTCTCCCGGCAGCGCGGATGCGCTTCTGTTCGATCTCGGCCGCGTGGTGCTCGATATCGATTTCTCCAAGGCGATCGCCTGCTGGGCGGGACACGCCGGCTGCAAGCCCGAATCCATCGTCGCGCGCTATGTGCGCGACAGCGAAGCCTATCGGTTGCACGAGATGGGCAAGATCAGCGATGAGGACTATTTCGCCTCATTGCGAGCGTCGCTCGGAATCGGCATTTCGGACGCGCAGTTCCTGGAAGGCTGGAACGCGATCTTCGCCGGCGAAATGCCTGACATCGCCGAGCTGCTGCCGCGGGCAGCGAAGCAGATGCCGCTGTACGCTTTCTCCAACACCAACCGGCCACACGTGGACCATTTCTCAAGGGAATATGCCGACCTCCTCGGCCATTTCCGCGAGCTGTATTTGTCGTCCAGCATCGGCCTGCGCAAACCGGATGCCGAGGCCTTCGACCACGTCGTCGCGGCGATCGGCGTGCCCGCCAGGCGTATCGTGTTCTTCGACGATCTTGCCGAAAACATCGAGGGAGCGCGGGCGCGCGGCTTGACGGCCGTGCATGTGACCTCGCCGCGTGATGTGGGGAACGCATTGAAAGCATTGGGCATCTGACGACGATCTGCCGCCGCGAGACCCCCGGAGATGCGGCCCAACGCGACTAATTTTGAAGAAGTTTAGGAACCCGATCACTTTGTGCATTTTTATACAGAGTTCCCGGAACGGAATACCGTCTTCCGGACTCTAGAGTCCGTTGGGACTTCTACAGACGGATGCATCATCGTGTTGGGCAAAACCTACCTCACCAAGCAGGCCTCACTTCTTCTTGAATTCGCCAGGACAACTTCAGATTCGGATCTTTCCGCCAAGCTTGTGAGCAAGGCCGCCGACCTGAAATCCCAGGCCGATCCGCTGCCCGACAAGGATCAGGGACCCAAGGCGCCCGACGTAACTCACGGGCAGCCAGGGAGCTGATCGATGCGGGCCGGGGCGCTCGTCGTTCTCGTCTTGCCATGACCATTGTCCTGCCGATCTGGCACGTTCTTCGGATCATGCCGCAACGCGCTTGATCCTGCCTTCCGGAACAATGCGGTGGGATGACTGCACCCGCTCGGCTGTTTTGCCTCTGCGCCCGCGCTCGGCTAGAAGACGTGCGGAACATTCGCCCGAACGTGCCGAGCAGGAGTTTTCGCCGTGGCCTTGATGCCGGTTTCCGACGCGCTTGCCGCGGTGCTGGCGGGTGCAGAGCCGCTGCCGGAAGAAATGATCTCCCTCGACCAGGCCTACCATCGCGTGCTCGCGCGTGACGTCGCGGCGCGGCGCACGCAGCCGCCGCAGGCGATGTCGGCGATGGACGGCTACGCGGTGCGAGCGGCCGATGCCGCGACGATCGATTCGGAGCTCACCATCATCGGCGAAGTCGCGGCGGGCCGACCGTTCGCGGGGATGGTCGGCGCCGGCGAGGCCGTGCGGATCTTCACCGGCGGCGTCGTTCCCGGTGGCGCGGACGCCGTCGTGATCCAGGAGGACACCGTCGCCGCCGGCAAGCGTATCACGATCAAGGAAGCCGCGATCGCCGGTCGGCACATTCGCCCCGCCGGCGTCGATTTCCGCGAGGACGACGTGCTCCTGCGCAAGGGAAGCCGTCTCACCGAGCGCGACCTCGCGCTCGCCGCCGGGATGAATCATCCGCACCTTGCCGTTTGCGGGCGTCCGAAGGTCGCGATTCTCGCCACCGGCGACGAGTTGGTGATGCCGGGCAGCACGCCCGGCCACGGCCAGATCGTCTATTCCAACGGCTACGCCCTGCACGCGCTCGCCCGCAGCGAAGGCGCCGAGACCATCGACCTCGGTATTGCCGCCGACACGCTGGAGGCCACCACCGCCGGCATCCGCCGCGCCCGTGAGAGCGGCGCCGACATCCTGATCACGACCGGAGGCGCATCGGTCGGCGACCACGATCTGGTCCAGCAGGCACTGCGGGACGAAGGCATCGCGATGGCGTTCTGGAAGATCGCGATGCGGCCAGGCAAGCCGATGATGCACGGGCGGCTCGGCGCAATGGGCGTGATCGGTCTGCCGGGCAATCCCGTGTCGTCCTACGTGTGCGCTTTCCTGTTCATGGTGCCGCTGATTCGTGCCCTGTCGGGCCGTTCAGTGATTCACCATCGCCGTGAGCGCGCCGTGCTCGGCCGCGATGTCAGCGCCAACGACCAGCGCGAGGACTATCTGCGCGCGCATCTGGAGGAGCGTGACGATGGCACACGCGTCGTTCTTCCCGTCAATCATCAGGACTCTTCGCTGCTTGCGAATCTCGCTGCAGCGCAGGTACTTCTCGTGCGCGCACCGTTCGCGCCGAAGGCCGAAGCCGGCACGGCTTGCGAAGTGTTGCGGCTCCCTGTTTGAGCGCCCCGGCAATGCGCGTTCCGCCAACTTTGCTCTGTTCACGGTAAATTAAGCAGTTGCGGAACATGTATCGAACATATAGTGTCCGTTCATGATTTGTTTCGAGCATGTAGCGGCATATTGCCGAATTCAGCGTCTCGGAATCGGACGACATCAACCGGGGGACTTTGGTCGAGATGTTAACGCGCAAACAATACGAGCTTCTGCGGTTCATCAGTGAACGTCTGAAGGAAAGCGGCGTACCGCCCTCCTTCGACGAGATGAAGGATGCGCTCGACCTGCGCTCGAAGTCGGGCATCCATCGCCTGATCACGGCGCTCGAGGAGCGTGGCTTCATCCGACGCCTGCCCAACCGCGCTCGTGCGATTGAAGTCATCAAGCTGCCGGAGCTCCAGGCAGCCGCCGGCAGCCGCCGCGGCTTCACGCCGAGCGTCATCGAGGGCAATCTCGGTAAGGTGCGTGCGAGCTCCAGCCTGCCCGCGGACGAGGGCGAACGTCCCGTCGCGGTGCCGGTGATGGGTCGCATCGCGGCCGGCACGCCGATCGAGGCGTTGCAGACCCGCAGCCATACTATCAGCGTACCGCCTGACATGCTCGGCTCGGGCGAGCATTACGCGCTCGAAGTGCGCGGTGATTCCATGGTCGAGGCCGGCATCCTTGACGGCGACATGGCGCTGATTCAGCGCAACGAGAGCGCCGATACCGGCGACATCGTGGTGGCGCTGATCGACGACGAGGAAGCGACGCTGAAGCGCTTCCGCCGTCGCGGCGCCTCGATCGCGCTCGAGCCCGCCAACGCGGCCTATGAGGTCCGCATCCTGCCGCCCAACCGGGTGAAGATTCAGGGCAAGCTGATCGGGCTTTACCGGAAGTACTGATACCGGGAGTACTTGATACCGGAAGTGCTTGGCGCCGCGCGCGCTTCCGATCGGCATCGCCGGTCAGGGATTGGAGCGGATCATCGTCCGCTCCGGCTGGGTAGTCTTTCTGGTTCTGCACAGACTATCCGGCCCCTCCTTCGGCGCTGGCTCCTCGCGACGCCCACGAAGCGGAACTGGTTCGCGGCGCAAGTGTTCGAGGAAACAGCGGCCAGCGATCAAGCTCGACCGTTGCAGTCAAGCCGGCGATATTCGCGCACGCGCCTCCCGAATGCATCGCAACTCGCTTTGTTCCTATTGAATTCGGGAAAGATAATGTGATCGCGGCTCGCGGAAACCAGCCGCAGATTTGCCCACAACCAAGCAGAGCGTTAATGCATCAACTCTGATAGAGGCCTGCGCCTCGATTAAGAGACGCGGGTTGCTATCCCAGCATGAGGAGCACCCGATGTGTGACTACAGCCTGCATGCCGTCGCGTCGCGCCCCGCCGAAGTCGGCGAGACGATCGTCACGACAAGCTTCCGCGGCACCTCGACGCGCGGCTTCGCCTCGGCAGCCGATCCGTCTGTTGCCGTCTGCCTGCTGCCGGGAACGGAGCTCGCCTTCGCCGACGACGTGCGCTACGATAATCGCTGGATCTGGACGCGCACCATCAATTCCCGCGTGGGCAAGTTCGGCAAGATCGATCCGCACGTTCCCGACCGCCATCACGACGCGATCGAATTCCCCGACGGCAAATATGTGCTGGTGACGCAGCTCGTCGAAGGCCAGCGCGCGACCGTGCTGCAACTGCCTGTGACCCAGCCGGTGACGGAGCGCGAGCACAAGGCGCAGGTCATCGTCGACAGGCAGCCGACCGTCACGCGCCTGCCGATCGGCTGACGCAGCCGGCTACGAGGTCGGAGGTCAAGATTGAATCGCCATCGCCGGCCGTGGCCGGCGAGATGGCGCGGTTTGCGCCCAGTGAATCCGAGCAGATGCACCAATCCACTGCATTGCTCCGCACCGTCAGATCAATCGTCGGCCTGCAAGTCGGTCTCCGCCGGCGTTGCGTCCTTGATGCGGGGCGCGATCGCCTTGGGCGCAAGGCTGCCGTCGAAATCACCCTCGCCTGCGCCGGCTGGCAACCAGGGGCGGCTCGCGCCTCTCGCCCTCACCGCCTGAACCACAAAGCCGTCACCACGCTGCGTCAGCGCCAGCGCACTCTGGCTGGCGAGCCGTTGCCGATCGACCACCATCGCCGCGCAATCGGGCGGCGCGGGGCGTGTCGTCACCACCAGCGCGGCCCGACTACAATCGTCCGCGAGAGCGTCGACGCGCAGTGCCAGCGCGACCAACCTCCCGTCGGCCAGTGGCGTCACGCAGCCCGATTCGTCACAGGACACGCCATCGGCCAGCGAGGCTCTGCCGGCATCGCGCGGATCTGCGTCGGCAGCGAGCCACTCCTTGAGCAGAAAGCTGTCCTTGCTCGTCCTGATCAGGTGCAGATGTCCGTCCCTGCCCCGCACCGCGACGCTGGCGCCATCCCCGGCAATCAGGATGTCGGGCTGCCGCGCCGACAGTCCCCAGAGGATCGCTGCCAGCAGGACCAGGGCGCCGGACCAGCGTAGCGGCGTGCGCAACAAGCCTAGCACAATGATTCCCAGGCTCGCCGCGATCAGCGGCGTGATCCCGAACGCCGGGATGCGGCCGACCGCGCCCGGTAAGGCCGCGACCCAGCGCGAGACCGCGACCATCCACTCGATGCCGATCCCCATCAGCCACCAGAACACGCTGTCCAGCCCGAACGGCGCAGCAAGCAGCCCCAACAATCCCGCCGGCATCACCAGCGCCGAGACCACCGGCATCGCGCCGAGATTGGCAAGCACGCCAAACGGCGTGACACGGTGGAAATGGAAAGCGGCGTAGGGCGTGGTCGCAAGTCCCGCAATCAGCGAGGCCATGAACAGCATCGCGATCTCGCGGCCACCCCACATCGCAATGCGCGCGGTCGCCGAATGGTCCGGCGAGGCAAACAAATTGGGCATGCCGATCTGCACCAAGGCGACGAGCCCGAGCGTTGCCGCAAACGACATCTGAAAACTCGGATGCACCAGTGCTTCCGGCGCGACCGCCAGCACGATCAGCGCGGCGACAGCAAGCGTGCGAAAGGTGATGGCGCGGCGATCGACCATCACCGCGATCAGCACTACCGCCGTCATGAAGAACGATCTTTGCGTTGCGACCTCCGCGCCCGACAGCAGCAGGTAGAACGCAGCAGCGACCAGCGCGGCGGCCGCCGACCATTTCTTGATGGCGAAGCCGGCCGCAAGTCCCGGGATCAGAGCGAGCAGCGCCCGCACCGCGAAGAACACGACACCGGCAACGACGGCCATGTGATAACCGGAAATCGAGAGCACGTGGCCGAGACCGGAGATGAACATCGCATCGTTGACGGGCGTGGTGATCGCATCGCGCCGCCCGGTAAGCAGCGCGGTCGCGATCGCCCGGTTGTCGCCGTCGAGCGTCGCCCGGATGCGGGCATCGATCGCATCGCGCAGGCCTTGCATGAAGGCCGCATAACGCAGCCGCAAGCCGGCGGTCTCAGGCGGCGGCGCCACCGTGATTGCGCCCATCGCGAAGCCGGAGGCGCCGATGCCCTGGAAGAACATGTCACGCGAAAAGTCGTAGCTGCCGGGCCGCACCGGCGCGAGCGGCGGCATCAACCGTGCCTTCAGCTGAACGAAGCTACCGACCTCCGGCGCGGTGCCTTTGCGGACCGACAGGCGCACGCGCTCAAGCCTGACGTCGCTGCGTTGCGCCTCCATCGCAGTGACGCGCAGCACGAAACGATCGGTACGCTCGCGGATGTCGCGAGCCTCGACAAAGCCCGACAACGACACCGAATAGAGCGCCTTTGCCAGCACCGGGTGGGCGATGCGCGCCGTCTTCCAGGTCGCGACGGCAAAGCCGGCCGCGACCGCCGCGATCATGATGGCTGGGGCGAACAGCCGGCTCCGCCGCAACAGAGCCGCGCCAAGCAGGAGTGCGATGGCGGTCGTGGCAACGACCCACAGTACTGGCTCGTGATCGGCAGAGAAATAAAGCGCGATGCCGCAGCCAAACGCTACGGGCACCCACGGCAACAGCCGCCCGGCGCCAGCCTCGGCGCGTAGCCATGCGCGGAGGGTCTCGGCCAGCGATGTCCAGAGGTCGAGGCCTGCAGGCGCGAGGCCGCCCGCGGACGCGGTGCGGCCCGCGGGCCACGTCCCTGCGATCCCCTGCGACCGTACCGGCCGGCCCGGCTCCGCCATTTCGTGCACTCGATGATACGCAACGAAGTCAGAAGCTACCGGAACGTGCAGGCGGGCGGATAGCGGTACGGATCAGGAACGAAAGGTTGCGATCGCTACTTTTCCTCTTCCATCGTCACAGCGACATCGGCCTTGGCCGACAGCCGGACCTTGTTGCCCTCGATATCGGCGACGAGGCCCTTGTCGATGAAGTGATGATGCCCCTTGTGGCTGCCCTCGCCGCTGTCCTTCTTGGTCAGCTTGATGCGATTGCCTTCGACCTTGTCGACGGTGCCGATGTGGACGCCGTCGGCGCCGATGACTTCCATATGCTCTGCGATGTTCTGCATGGTGGGTTCCTTATTGGGCCCACCCCAACGCGCGAGGTGCATGTTCGTTCTCTCACGAGGATGACGAAGTCGTGTGCTCCACTGGTCAGATCAGCGGCGCCTGGGACGAAGCATGGTGATTGACGATCTTCCAGTCGCCGTCCTCGCGCATGATGACCCAGCTCATCTTGACCGAGAAATCGGGGCGTTCGCCGGCGAGATCGAACGAGATGCTCGCGGCCATATTGATCAGGTCAGGACCTGCCTGCGCCGCCTTCACCTCGGAAAATAACGCGCTCGGCTTGCGCCAGCGTGGCAGGCCGTTGAAATAGTCTGCGACGCCGTCCCTGCCCCGGTAGAGCTTTGGGTTGGAGCCGAAGAAGAACGCATTCCTCGCATAGAGCGATGAGAGCGCGGCCGCATCGAGCGTGGCGAAGCCGGCGCGCCATTTCGCGATGATGGCGGAAACGATCGCGTCGGCTTCATTACTCATTGTGGTCTCGCAGCTCTTTTCAACCTTTAGCCACTTCCTTCGCGAACGTGTCGCGCAGACCGATGGTCCTGGAAAATACCGGCTTGCCGGGCGTCGAGTCCCTGTCGCGCACGAAATAGCCCTGGCGCTCAAACTGCATTACCTCGGTCGAATTGCTTTCCGCGACCGATGCCTCGACACGGGCATCAGCGAGAATTTCCAGCGACTGCGGATTGAGGTCGGCGGCGAAGTTCGAGGCGTCCGGGCTCGGATTGGCAAACAGCTGGTTGTAGACGCGAATTTCCGCGGGCACGGATGTTGCCGCCGACAGCCAGTGCATGGTGGCCTTGACCTTGCGGCCATCGGGCGCGTTGCCGCCCTTGGTCGCGGGATCGTAGGTGCAACGCAGTTCCACCACTTCGCCTGCATCGTTCTTGATCACACCGGTGCACTTGACGAAATAGGCGTAGCGCAGCCGCACCTCGTTGCCCGGCGACAGACGGAAGAACTTTTTCGGCGGGTTCTCCATGAAGTCGTCCTGCTCGATATAGAGCTCACGGCCGAACGTGATCTTCCGGGTGCCGGCGGAGGGATCGTCCGGATGATTGATCGCCTCGAGCTCCTCGGTCTGCCCTTCCGGATAGTTCTCGATCACGACCTTGAGCGGCTTCAGCACCGCCATGCGCCGCTGCGACGTGCGATTCAGTTCCTCGCGTATGCAGAACTCGAGCATACCGACGTCGACGACGCTGTTGGCTTTGGCCACGCCGATGCGCTTGACGAACTCGCGAAGGGCGGCCGGCGGCACGCCGCGGCGGCGCATCCCCGCCATCGTCGGCATGCGCGGATCGTCCCAGCCCGCGACATGGCCCTCGCGGACGAGCTGGGTCAGCACGCGCTTCGACAGCAGCGTGTAGGTCAGGTTCAGCCGCGCGAATTCGTACTGGTGCGGCTTCGACGGCACCGGCAGCTTCTCGATGAACCAGTCATAGAGCGGCCGGTGATCCTCGAACTCCAGCGTGCAGATCGAGTGCGTGATGCCTTCGATCGCGTCCGACTGGCCGTGGGCATAGTCGTAGCTCGGATAGATGCTCCACTTGGTCCCGGTGCGCGGATGGTGCGCATGCAGGATTCGGTACAGCACGGGGTCGCGCAGATTGATGTTGCCCGCGGCCATGTCGATCTTGGCCCGCAGCACGCGCGCGCCGTTCGGGAATTCGCCCGCCTTCATGCGACGGAACAGGTCGAGGTTTTCATCCACGGTGCGATCGCGGAAGGGCGAGTTCTTGCCGGGCTCGGTCAGCGTGCCGCGCGCAAGACGGATCTCCTCCTGGGTCTGGTCGTCGACATAGGCAAGCCCGTCTCGGATCAGCTGCTCCGCCCATTCATAGAGGCGATCGAAATAGTCCGAAGCGAAGAACAGGTTCTTGCCCCAGTCGAAGCCGAGCCAGCGCACGTCGGCCTGGATGGAATCGATATATTCCTGCTCTTCCTTGACCGGATTGGTGTCGTCGAAGCGCAGATGGCAGCGGCCCGGAAATTCCTGGGCAATGCCGAAATTAAGCGCGATCGACTTGGCGTGGCCGATATGGAGATAGCCGTTCGGCTCCGGCGGGAACCGGGTCACGATCTCCTTGTATTTGGCCTGGTCGAGGTCGGCCTGGATGATGTCACGAATGAAATCGCGCCCAACCTCGTTCGCCACCGGTTCTGTCATTACGAAAATCCTGTAGGGAAATCAGCGGCCCTTCTGCCAAATTCGGGAGGCTGAGCCAAGGGCTTAAGCAAGGTCTCAAGCAACCCTTCGCGGACCGCTGCCGGGCTTTAGTTATGCTCCGGTCCTGTTATATACCACCGCCTCCAATGCATAGGCCTTGCCAAGAATGACCTCTCCCGTCGTCACCCGCTTCGCTCCCTCTCCGACCGGCTTCCTCCATATCGGGGGTGCGCGCACGGCGCTGTTCAACTGGCTCTATGCGAAGAAGCACGGCGGCAAGATGCTGCTCCGGATCGAGGACACCGACCGGGAGCGCTCCACGGAGGCGGCGATCGGCGCCATCCTAGACGGCCTGAAATGGCTGGAGCTCGGCTGGGACGGCGACGTCCTCTATCAGTTCAGCCGCGCCGCACGCCACCGCGACGTCGCCGAGCAGCTGCTCGCCGAGGGCAAGGCCTATCGCTGCTACGCCACCGCCGAGGAGCTCACCGCGATGCGCGAGAAGGCGCGCGCCGAGGGGCGCACCCGCCTCTATGACGGCCTGTGGCGCGACCGCGATCCGGCGACGGCCCCGACCGACGTGAAGCCCACCATCCGGCTCCGCGCGCCCCAGACCGGCGAGACCGTGATCGAAGATCAGGTCCAGGGTCGCGTGGTCTGGCAGAACGAGAATCTCGACGACCTCGTCCTGCTGCGCGGCGATGGCAACCCGACCTACATGCTCGCGGTGGTGGTCGACGACCACGATATGGGTGTCACCCATGTCATCCGCGGCGATGACCATTTGATCAACGCGGCCCGCCAAAAGCAGATCTACGACGCGATGGGCTGGACGCTGCCGAGCATGTCCCACATCCCCCTGATCCACGGCCCGGACGGTTCGAAGCTCTCCAAGAGGCACGGCGCGCTTGGCGTCGATGCCTACCGCGCCATGGGGTACCTCCCGTCCGCGCTCCGCAACTATCTCGTCCGGCTCGGCTGGAGCCATGGCGATCAGGAAATCTTCTCGACCGAGGAGATGATCGCGGCGTTCGACCTCGCCAGCGTCGGCCGCGCAGCAGCCCGCTTCGATTTCGCCAAGCTGGAAAACCTCAACGGCCACTACATCCGCAATGCCGACGATCAATCACTCGTGAAGATGTTCGAGGACGTGCTCGACCACGTCGTGCCCAGCCGCGACGAGCTTAAGGCCAAGTTAAACGACACCACGCGCGCGCAGCTGCTGAAGGCCATGCCGGCCCTGAAGGAGCGCGCCAAAACGCTGATCGAGCTGATCGACGGCGCCTATTTCATCTTCGCCGACCGCCCGCTGGAGCTTGATCCGAAGGCGGCAGCGCTGCTGACGCCCGAGAACCGCAAGCTGATCGGCCAGCTTCATTCCGCGCTGGAGAAAGTCGAGACGTGGAGCGCGGCCAATGCGGAAGCCGCGCTGCGCGCCTTTGCCGAGGAAAATAGTCTTAAGCTCGGTGCGGTCGCCCAGCCGCTGCGGGCGGCGCTGACGGGACGGACGACGTCGCCCGGCATATTCGAGGTTTTGGACGTCCTGGGACGCCAGGAAAGCCTGGGCCGGCTTAAAGATCAGGCCACGGAATAGGCCTAGGACCGCGCTAAGGACCCGGGCCCAAGGACCAGGCTACGACGTAAGTCGACCATGCGTGGCGCCATCTTGCAGCGCACACAGCAATAATATACCCATCTCAGCCGTACCTTCTGGAACATCCGGCCTGCCCCGCGATATCTCATCGGGGCCTCCGGGTCCGGCCCGTTTCACCATACATCGGGGACCTCTGATGGACGCAAAACCAAGCAATAAGACCGCCACACTGACGGTCGGAAACAAGAATTTCGATCTTCCGATCCACAGCGGCAGCGTCGGGCCCGACGTCATCGATATCGGCAAGCTCTACGGCCAGTCCGGCCTGTTCACCTACGACCCGGGCTTCACCTCGACCGCGAGCTGCCAGTCCAAGATCACCTATATCGACGGTGACGCGGGCGTGCTGGAATACCGCGGCTATCCGATCGAGCAGCTCGCCGAGAATGGCGACTTCCTCGAGACCTGCTATTTGCTGCTGTTCGGGGAGCTTCCGACCGCCGCGCAGAAGAAGGATTTCGACGACCGCGTGATCCATCACACGATGGTGCACGAGCAGATGGCCCGCTTCTTCCAGGGCTTCCGCCGCGACGCCCATCCGATGGCGATCATGGTGGCGGCTGTCGGCGCGCTCGCCGCGTTCTATCACGACTCAACAGACATCAACGATCCGAAGCAGCGCATGATCGCCTCCATGCGCATGATCGCCAAGATCCCGACGCTGGCTGCGATGGCCTACAAGTACACGGTCGGCCAGCCCTTCGTGTATCCGAAGAACTCGCTGAAGTTCGCCGAGAACTTCCTGCATATGTGCTTCGCCGTGCCGTGCGAGGACTACAAGATCAACCCGGTGCTTGCGGATGCACTGGACAAGATCTTCATCCTGCACGCCGACCACGAGCAGAATGCCTCGACCTCGACGGTGCGTATCGCCGGCTCCTCCGGCGCCAACCCGTTCGCCTGCATCGCCGCCGGTATCGCCTGCCTGTGGGGCCCGGCGCATGGCGGCGCCAACGAAGCAGCGCTGGCGATGCTCGCCGAGATCGGCTCGGTCGACAAGATCCCCGAGTTCATCGCCAGGGTGAAGGACAAGAACTCTGAAGTCCGCCTGATGGGCTTCGGTCACCGCGTCTACAAGAACTACGATCCTCGCGCCAAGATCATGCAGAAGATGTGTCACGCCGTGCTCAAGGAGACCGGCCATGGCGACGATCCGATGCTGAAGGTGGCGCTCGAACTCGAGAAGATCGCGCTCAGCGACCAGTACTTCATCGACCGCAAGCTCTACCCGAACGTCGACTTCTATTCGGGCATCACGCTGAAGGCGATGGGCTTCCCGGTCTCGATGTTCACCGTGCTGTTCGCGGTCGCCCGCACCGTCGGCTGGATCAGCCAGTGGAGCGAGATGATCGAGGATCCGCAGCAGAAGATCGGCCGTCCGCGCCAGCTCTACACCGGCGTCACCCGCCGCGACTACATCGCGATCAAGGACCGGAAGTAAGTCGAGCCATCACGGCTTTCGAAGCGGCGCCATCTCCGGATGGCGCCGTTTTTTGTTTTGCGCCGATACAATCTTGCTGCCGCGCACAACAACAAGTCGGCGCAATGCCTCGGCCGGCGCTTGACGTCGAAACGCTTCGCGCGCAAATTCTTACTCTAAGTAAGAATGACGACAGGGATGGAAATGCCGGAGCAGCCGAGAAGTCGGCGGCAGACGCGTGCTGCCATTTTGACTCATCTGCTTCAGTCGGGCGGGTCGTTCCGGCCGCCGCTGGCCAAGGCCGTGCGCCTGTCGGAAGCGAGCCTGTCGCGCATCCTGTTCGACCTGAAGGCCGAAGGCCTGATCGAGGAAGTGCGGCGCCCTGCCCCTTATGTCGGTGGCCCGACGGGCCTCGTGTCGCTCGATAAGGCGGTGGCGCTCGCGGCGTTTGAGCTGACCACTCAGCGGCTCAGCGTCTGCGTTGGGGACCTGTCGGGCGAACTGCACTACAGCGGGAATGTGCCGCTACCGAAGACGCCGACCGTCGCGACCGTCAGCCGGGCGTTTCGCGAGGCGATGACATTGCTGCACGAGTGGACGCGGGGCCGACGCATCCCCCTCGCGCAGATCGGCGTCTCCATTCCGGGTCTCGGCCGGCTGGGCGCGTCAGGCAATCCGATCATTCCCTGCGATGTCGGGCGCATCAGCGAGATGTTCGGCGAGAATTTTGCCGGCGTGCCGGTCGAGTTCACCAACTCCGTCGTCGCGCACGCCATTTTTCACCGTTGCCGCACGGAGAACTATCCATTCAGCGGGGCGCATCTCTTCGTCTTTGTCGGTCAGGGCGTCGCGGGCACCTGGATGGATGATCCGATCGAGGACGATGCTCTCCAGCCGGTCGAGCTCGGCCACATGGTGTTCGGAGCCGACGGACCAATTTGCCGCTGTGGTCATCATGGCTGCGTCGAGGCCTATACGTCGCTTCCGGCCCTGGCCGAGCTTCTTGGCGTCGCGGAAGCCGAATTGCTTCAGCTCGGCAGCGAATGGGTGACCGCGATGCCGCTCTCATCGCGCGTGCGGCAGGAATTGCGCCGGCGGCTATTCCGGCTTGGCCTTGCGATCGGCAATACGCTGAACGTGAAGCCCTGCAAGGGCGTCGCGATCAGCGGCTGGCCGTCGCTTCTCGCCGAAGACGATCGCAACGCGCTCGTCGAGGGGATCGACGCCTGTCTGTTGGGCGGCCGCAAGCACGCGCAAGTGTCGCTCGCTTTCGTGCCGCCGTCGAATGGCAACGATCCGCGGGCGGCGCTGGCGTTCGCGGCTTTCTGCCTCGCTTGCCGCGGCGGCATGCCGGCCGCATCGAGCGAGGCCGCCTGACATACCTGATGCCGCGCGGCGCTCGCGCGAAAGAGTTCACACCGGGAGGAACTTGCCATGCCGATCACGACAACAAGGCGCCAACTGCTCGCCGGATCTGCGGCCGCGCTCGCGCTGCCGGCATTTGCCCGCGCGCAAGGCGCGATCAAGCCGCGTCTGACTGCGATCTCGCAATGGTCCGCAGGCAGCGACGGGGCGGCCATCACGGCGCTCGGCAAGAAGTTCGAGGAGAAAGGCGGGGTCTGGCAGCACTCGCCCGTCCCCGGCTTCACCACCGAGATGATGAACAAGCTGCGTGCCCAGATCATGGCCGGCGATCCACCGGCCTGCTCGCAGCTCAAAGGTCCCGAGATCGCAGCCTGGTCCAAGATTGCCCCGACCGTCGATCTCGATGCCGTCGTCGCTGCTGCCGGCTACGAAAAGGTTGTCGCTCCAGACCTTGCAAAATTGCACAAGCCGGGGGGCAAGTGGATTGCACTGCCGTTGCAGATCTACAGCACCAACATGCTGTTTCTCTCCAAACGTGCGATGGACAAGGCCAAGGCCGACAAGATCCCCGTCACATGGGCTGAGTTCAACGACCTCGCCGAGAAGATGAAAGCAGGCGGAGTCCCCTATCCTATCGCCAACGGTGGCACCCGCGCGGACGACGGCCAAAAATTCGAGGCCGCTTTGGCAGGCATCAGCCCCACCGCATACCGCGCAGCCATCATGAACCTCGACAAGAAGGCCCTGGAAGGCCCCGAGATAAAGGCGGCCTTCGTACAGGTGCGCAAGATTGCCGACTGGATGGACCCCAACGTCGGCGCCCAGCACTTTTCGACCAACCTGAAGCGCTTTGTCGACGGCGACATGGGGATGATGATCATGGGCGGGTGGGCGCAGGGCGTCTTGCGCAACGCCGGCTTCAAGTTCGAGGACTTCATCATCGCCCCGGGCCCGAGCGACAATAGCAAGCCGGTCTTCCTGTTGAATGCCGATGCCTTCATATTCTGGCAGCGCAAGGAGCCCGATTTGCAAGCCGGCCAGACGCTGATGGCCCAGCTCGTCATGGATCCAGCGATCCAGACCATGTATTCGCAGATCACGGGATCGATCCCCGTGCGCACCGATGTCGATCTCTCCGGCGAAGGCTGGTCGGACGGTCAACGGCGGACCGCAGCAGCCCTGAAAGACGCGATCGCCAGCAATCAGGCCGTCCTCAGCCTTGCGCACAACATGGCACAGGAAAACGGCATGACCGCAGCGATCATCGACGTGATCACGGAGTACGTGAAGAACAAGACAATCAAACCGGAGCAAGCGGCCATACGCCTCGCCGACGCCGTCGAGAGCTCACGTTGACGATCGCCGTCTCGACAACACCGGGCCGGCCGGCGGCCGCTGACTGGGTACGCCGGCTGCCCGAATATTTGACGATCTGGGTGCCGCTGCTGTTGTCCGCCGCGCATCTCATTGCGTTTACGCTGTGGACGATCTGGATATCGTTCACGCCGTCCACTCTGGTCCCGGTCTCGGGCTGGGTCGGTTTGCGCAACTATTCTTCGGTTGCAGCATCGCGGAACTGGCAGATTGCCTTGGACAATCTGCTGCTGTTTGGCAGCGCCTTCGTGTTGCTGAGCCTGGCGACCGGCCTCATCCTTGCGATCCTGCTCGATCAGCGCATTCGCGGCGAGAACCTGCTGCGGTCTATCTTTCTCTATCCTCTGGCGGTGTCATTCGTGGTCACCGGCACGGTCTGGAGTTGGCTGCTCAATCCTGGCCTCGGAATCCAGAAGCTGGTCCGCGACCTCGGCTGGACCTCGTTCCGGTTCGACTGGCTGATCGACCGCGATATGGCTATTTGGACCATCGTTATCGCTGCGATCTGGCAATCCTCCGGTTTCGCCATGGCGCTGTTCCTGGCCGGCCTCCGCTCCGTCGACGCCGACCTGATCAAGGCCGCGCAGATCGACGGCGCCGGACCGATCCGAATGTACCGGCGGGTCATCCTGCCGACCCTTTGGCCGATCACCATCACCGTCATCGTCATCCAGCTGCAGTTCGCGATTTCGACCTTCGACCTCGTCCGCGCGCTCACCAACGGCGGACCCGGGATCGCGACCCAGCTGCCGGCCCTCGTCGTCTACGACCTGATGTTCCAGCGCAGCCTGCTCGGACGGGGAGCGGCGGCGGCAGTGCTCATGTTGCTCATTCTTCTCGCGGTTTTACTGCCCTATGCAGCGTGGCGCTATGTCCAGCGGCGGCGGGCGATCCATGCGTGAGCGAACCATCGCGCCAGGCCGGATCCTGATCTATCTCGTCGTCTCGCTGGTCGCTGCAGCGTGGCTCGCGCCATTGGCTGTTGTCGTCCTGAATTCGCTCCGTACCAACGAGGAGATCGCGCAGGCCTCGATGATCGGCTGGCCGAAGCAATGGGCATGGAGCAACTACGCCGCGGCCTGGAGCGGTTTCTGCGTCGCCGAGACCTGCGCCGGCATCCGGCCGTACATGCTGAACTCCGCGCTGGTCACGATCCCCGCGACGATTTTCTCCACCCTGCTTGGTGCTGTCGCCGGTTACGCCATATCGCTCTGGCGCTTTCGCGGCGATAGCTGGATCTACGGCATCGTGACTCTTGGGCTCTTCCTTCCCCAGCAGATGCGCTTGCTTCCCTGGACCATCGTGTTGCGCGATACGGGCCTGATGAATACGCTGACTGGCCTGGTCGTGATCCATACGATCCAGGGGCTCTCCTTTACCGTCTTGTTCTGCCGAAACTACTACACTGCCATCCCGCAGGATTTGATAAGAGCTGCGCGCATCGATGGCGCCGGGTTCTTTCGTATTTTCTGGCGCATCATCCTGCCGCTCTCGCCGCCTATTCTGGTCGTCACCGTGATCTGGCAGTTCACGCATATCTGGAACGAGTTTCTCTACGGCGTGACATTCACGACCGGTCAGCAGCAGCCGGTCACCGCCGCGCTGATCGCGCTATCCGCCGCGGTCGCCGACATCCCGCAGCATGGCGTGCAAAGCGCGGCGGTGATGATCGCCGCGCTGCCGACCCTGCTGATCTATCTGATCGGCGGCAAGTATTTCGTGCGCGGCCTCACCGCCGGGGCCGTGAAATGATCGGATTGTCATGGCAGCCCTAAGCATTCGCTCCCTGTCCAAGCGCTACGCCAATCTGGAGGTGCTGAAGGGCATCGATCTCGACATCGAGAGCGGTGAATTCACCGTGCTCGTCGGTCCATCCGGCTGCGGCAAGTCCACGCTGCTCAACATCATCGCCGGGCTCGACCTTCCGAGCGCAGGCACCGTGGAAATCGGCGGACGTATCGTCAACGACATTCCGCCGAAGGACCGCGACATCGCCATGGTGTTCCAGTCCTACGCGCTCTATCCGTCGATGACAGTGCGCCAGAACATCACCTTCGGCATGGAATGCCGCCACGTACCGAAGGCGGAGCAGGAGAAGGCGCTGGCGAACGTGGCCCGGCTGCTCCAGATCGAGCCGCTGCTCGGCCGCAAGCCCTCGCAGCTCTCCGGCGGCCAGCGCCAGCGTGTGGCGATGGGCCGGGCGCTGGTACGCGATCCCCTGCTCTTCCTGTTCGACGAGCCGCTCTCCAATCTCGATGCCAAGCTGCGCGTCGAGATGCGGATGGAAATCAAGCGGCTGCATCAGCGCATCGGGGCCACCATCGTCTATGTCACCCACGACCAGATCGAGGCGATGACGATGGCGACGCGCATCGCCGTGATGCATCGGGGCGTGGTGCAGCAGTTTGCCGACCCCGATACCGTGTATCGCTATCCCGCCAATCTGTTCGTGGCGCGTTTCATGGGCTCGCCGCCGATGAACACGATGCCGGCACGGCTCGAGGCCGATGCTGGCGGACCAGTGGTCGTGATCGGCGCGGGACGGCCGGACGAGGTCCGCCTCCGCCTTGGCCGATACGACGCGGCGGCCCCTTTCGTCGGCCGTGACGTGGTGGTCGGGATCAGGCCGGAATGCATCGCCGAGGGGAGCCGCGTGTTCTCCGCCGATCCGCCCGTCGTCGTCAACGCGCCGGTGGAGATGGTCGAGCCGACGGGGGCCGAAACGATCGTGCTGCTGCGGCTTGGCGGCGAGCCTGCGCTGGCGCGCATCACGCCGGACATCCGCCCCACACCGGGAGCCGCCGCCCCGTTCGCGCTCGACACGCGCCGCATCTGCCTGTTCGACCCCGAGACGGAGCGACTGATCGCATGACACAAACGAGCTATGCCGGCCTTAGGGATCGCGTGGTGTTGATCACCGGTGGTGCCAGCGGCATCGGTGCCGCCTTCGTGCGGGCGTTCGCCGCCCAGGAGGCTCGCGTCGCGTTCCTGGATCTCGATGAAGCAGCCGGCCGGGCGCTGGTCGCGGAAGTGAAAGCTGCGTCCGGGACCGGACCCTTGTTCGTGCCGTGCGACCTCCTCGACATCGACGCCTTGCGCAACGCCATGGCGCAGGTGCACGGATCGCTGGGCGACGCCGCGGTTCTCGTCAACAACGCCGCCAATGATCAGCGTCAGGTGCTGGCCGAGGTAACCCCGGCCGAGTTCGACTGGATGATCGGTGTCAACCTCAAGCACGTCTTCTTTGCCGCGCAAGCGGTGGTGCCGCAGATGCAGGCGCGCGGCGGCGGTTCGATCATCAACATGTCGTCGATTGCCTGGATGCGCGGCGCGCCGGGGCTGCCGGTCTACGCCGCGGCGAAGGCCGCGATCGTCGGCTTCACCAACTCCCTGGCCCGGTCGCTCGGGCCCGACCGCATCCGCGTCAACGCGATAGCGCCGGGGATGGTGATCACGGAGCGTCAGCGCCGGCTGTGGTACCCGGACGACCAGACGATCGCCGAGTTGCGCACGCGTCAGGCCATTCCCGACGCGGTGACGCCCGACGACATCGCGAACATGGCGCTGTTCCTCGCCTCAGATGAGAGCCGGCGCATCACGCGCCAATGTTTTCAGGTCGACGCTGGTCTCGGCTAGACCGTGAACCGAGCCGCTGTCGTAGAGGTCCGCTCCGTCTCCGACAGCAGCCGCGTGAGCGCACCTCACCTTGGGTCCGAGTTGGGCCAATAAGCGACATCGGCACGGAATGGCCCTAGTATGACCGTGGAGCGGCGAGCAATAAAAAGCGCTTACTCGCCCAGATGTTTACTGGGGACGCAAATGAACAGCGAGCAAAGCCACAAAATACACCTAAGTCTCGAGGATCAGCAGCGATTGCAAGAACTTCGGGCGCAAAAGCCGGCACGCAACACACCCAAACCTGCCCTAGCTCCGGGAGCGATCCTGGCTGACCGGGTGGCCGAAACGGTTGGCTCCTGGCGTTTCATTATCATCCAAAGCGTACTACTTGGCATCTGGATCGTTCTGAACATGATGGCATTCATCAATCATTGGGACCCCTATCCCTTCATCTTGCTGAACTTAGTTCTTTCCTTCCAAGCAGCCTACGCAGCGCCCATCATCATGATGAGCCAGAACCGTCAATCCGAGATTGATCGCAGGCACGCAGAACACGACTACCGAATAAATGTGAAGGCTGAACTCGAAATCGAATTGCTGCACAACAAGATTGACGCCTTGCGTGAGCAGGAAATCTTACAGCTACTCAATATCATTCAACGTTTGTCTGCGCACCTTGCGCCCGAGCTTGTCGCGGCTATCGAGGCCGAAGCGGTGCCGCATAAGGCCTAGGTGACCTTCCTTGTCGCTGGACCGTCAAGCGAGTCGCTGCCTCTAGGGATCGAGTGCTACGCGGGTCTTCCACAGTCGCGGACGGCTCCTACTCAAGCTTTGAGTCACAAGCCGCCGATCGCGCTCTAGGTGGGAGACTTCCACTTTGCGCTGGCAAGCCGACGTTTGTGAGTACGCGTCCTAGCTAGCCTGCCTGCCCTTGCGCATCGTCGCCAGCACGATGTCGGCTGCGAGCACGCTCGGCGACTTGTTGCCGGTCGACATGATCATATCGAGCTGGGCGAACGCTTCCACCTGCTGCCGGCGCAGCGGTGAATCGGCTAGAAGCTCCGTGAGCGCGGGCGCCAGCTTCTCTGGCGTGCAGTCTTCCTGCAGGAACTCCGGGATGACATCCTTGCCGATCACGAGATTGGCGAGGATCACCGAGGAGACGCGGATCGCGCGGCGCAGGATGAAGGCTTCGATCGCGCCGACGCGATAGGCCGTCACCATCGGAATGCCCGATAGCGCGAGCTCCAGCGTCACAGTGCCGGATTTTGCCAATGCCGCGCGCGCGATGCGGAAGGCGGCGCGCTTCTCGTTCTCGCCGACCACAATTTGAGGCTTGACCGGCCAGTTCGCGATGCCTTCACGAATGGTGGCTTCGAGATGCGGCATGGTTGGCAGCATCAGTTCGAACGCGCGGCCGTCCGTCCGCAATCGGCCGAGCGTCGCCCCGAACACGTCGAGATGGTGCCTGATCTCACTGCGACGGCTGCCGGGCAACACCAGCAAGACCGGCGGCTCGCCGTCGCGACGCGCCTGCTCCTCCGCGTTCGGCCGCAGCGAGGGCAATTGCTCGATCAGGGGATGGCCGACATAGCTGCATGGCGGCCCGCCGAGCTTGCGATATTCCTCCGGCTCGAACGGCAACAGGCCGAGCACATGATCGACATAGCCGAGCATGGTCCGCGCCCGTCCCGGTCGCCAGGCCCAGAGCTGTGGCGAGACGTAGTCGACGATCGGAATCGCCGGATTGCGCGCCCGCACGCGGCGGGCGACACGGTGGGTGAAGTCGGGGCTGTCGATGATGACGAGCGCGTCCGGCGCGGCTTCGGTCACGGCCTCCGCGGTCTCGCGGATCAGCCGCAGGATCTTCGGCAATTGCTGCACGACCGCGGCGAAGCCGACGATCGAGAGCTGCTCGATCGGAAACAGCGTCTCGAGCCCTTGGCGGGCCATGGTGTGGCCCCCGACGCCCACGAACTGCACGCCGTCGCCGAGCCGCTGGCGCAGCACCTTCATCAAGGCGCTGCCGAGCCGGTCGCCGGATTCCTCCGTGGCGATCAGGAATATCTTGCGCTTGGGATCGCGACCCTGCATCACGCCGGCAGGCCGATGACGAAGAGATATTTGGCGTCGGCGAGTGCGATCATTGCCTGCGGCTCGGCCGCGATGGTGTTGCCGGCGACGACGGCAATGCCTGCGAGCCCTGCGGCGGCGACGCCTTCGAGGGTGCGCGGTCCGATCGTCGGCAGGTCGAAGCGCAAATCCTGCCCGCTCTTTGGGACCTTCACCAGCACGCCCCGCCCGGAGGCGGCGCGGATGCGGCCCTCTTCGCGCAGCCGTGCCACGCGCGCGAGCAGCGCATCGGTGCCCTCGATATCCTCGACCGCCACCACATGACCATCGATCACGACCGCGGCCTGGCCGATGTCGAACGGACCGAGCGCGGTCAGCACCGCGCGGCCGCGCTCGATGTCGGTCTTGCCGGTGTCGCTCGGCCAGGCGCGGCTGATGCAGCCCTCGGGCATCAAGAGGTCGGGCGCGACATCCTTGATGCCCACCATCCTAAAGCCGCCCTGCTCGAGAATGCGCCCGACGCCGGACAACAAATGATCGTCGCCGCCGCGGAAGGCGCGGATGACATTGCCAAGCAGCCGGAGCGTCGTGAAGTCGACCCGGACCTCCGATAGCGAAGGCCGTACCAGCGTGCCGATGAAGATCAGGTCGCGGCAGCCCTCCTCGCGAAACAGCCGCATGGCGCGGCCGAGCTGGCCGACCGAGATCCATCGATGACGGAATTTTTCCACCCGTGCCGGATCGCAGGCCCCCCGAAGGGGAAACAGCACTGGTGTGATGCCGCGGGCAGCGAGCGAGTCGGCAACCGCGAACGGCATCGCGCCGCCGCCAGCGACCACGCCGACCGGCGATGAAATCTCCGAAGCCGCCGATGTCATGCCCGGGGCCATCGCATCATCACTTCGCGATGGCGGGAAGACAGAGCGGGCGCTTGCCCTTGCCGATGAAGTCGAGGATTTCGCCGATCGCCGGATCGTCACCGGCGAGCGGCCGCGCCGCCTCCAGGCGTTCGGCAAAGGTAGCGGGGCCATGGAAGAGCTTCTGGTAGAACGCGCGCACGGTCGCAAGCCGCTGCTTGGTGAACTTGCGCCGCTTCATGCCGATCAGGTTGAGGCCTTCGAGCACGGCATACTGGCCGTTGACGAGGCCGAACGGAATGACATCGTCGCGCACGCCGCACACCCCGCCGACCATAACCTGCGGGCCGATGCGGGTGAACTGGTGCACCGCGGACAGACCGCCGATGAAGACGAAATCGCCGATCTCGCAGTGACCGCCGAGCGTGGCCGAGGTCGCGAAGATCACGTCGTTGCCGACATGGCAGTCATGGCCGACATGGCTGCAATTCATGAAATAGTTGCGGTCGCCGACCTCTGTGATGCCGCCGCCTGCGACCGTGCCGGCGTTCATGGTCACGGACTCGCGGATCGTGCAGCCCGAACCGATCTTGAGCTTCGTCAATTCGCCACGATAGCTGAGTGATTGCGGCGGCGTACCGAGCGAAGCGAACGGATAGATGGTGCAATCGTCACCGATCGTGGTCTGCGCGGTGATATGCACATGTCCGATCAGCTTGCAGTTCGCGCCGATCACGGCGTTCTCGCCGATGATGCAGAAGGGCCCGATCTCGGTGCCCTCGCCGATTACTGCGCCGTCCGCGATCCGTGCGGTGGGATCAATCTTACTCATCAAGCAATCTGACTCATCAAGAAGGTCTGATTAGGTGTTGAAGTCGCTCGGTTTTCCGCTGGTTAGCGCGACTATGCCCGATCTGTCCAGTGACGTATGATCTCTCCCTGTTTCAAGTGCCGGATGAGGCAGCCTTCCCGGTGCATCAACAAGTTCACGCGGAGCTTCAGGTATCGTGGTCAGGGCCTTGGCACTTCTCCTCGCGCAGCTCGCTGCCGCGCCGATCGTATCCGAGACGATCGAGACCGGCGAACACCGCCTCGTCGATCTCAAGACATTCGAATGCCGCGACATCACCCGCAGCACGGTGCTCCAGCGGGTCTGTTACGACCGTGCGCAGCAGGCTCTCATCGTGGCTATGGACGGCGCTTACGACCGCTACTGCGGCGTGCCGGTTGAGACGGTCGAGCGCCTGCTGGGCGCACCGTCCATGGGCCAGTTCTTCAACCAGAACATCAAGCGCGAGGTCAGCGGCAGCCGCTACGCGTGTCCTGCACGCGAGCGCATCCAGAGAAGTTGATCCCGCTCAGTCGGTCAGCATGGCGCCGACATCGGCCTCCGCAACCACCTGGCCATTGACCTTGGCGTCGCCGTGAAACCACCACATGGCTTTGCGGCGGCCGATCGAGCGCATGTGGTATTCGATGGTATCGCCGGGCAGCACCGGCTTGCGGAACTTGCACTTGTCGATGGTCAGGAAATACACCGCGCGCGGCTTATCGGTGCCCTCGACCGACTTGATGCCGATCACACCGGCAGTCTGCGCCATCGCTTCGATCATCATGACGCCGGGATAGACCGGGCGATCGGGAAAGTGGCCCTGGAACGGCGGCTCGTTGAAGGTGACGTTCTTGATGCCGATGCCGCTGTAATCGGTGCGGATGTTGATCACGCGATCGATCAGCAGCATCGGAAAACGGTGCGGGAGCGTTTGCAGGATCATGTTGATGTCCACAAGCTCGAACCTGACCGGTGCTTCGTCCGTCACTCCCGTTCCTCCTGCTTCGGATCGGCCTTGCTGTCGCGCGCCAGGCGCTCGACCGCCAATATTTCCTTGAACCACTGCCTGGTCGGCTTGGCAAAAAAACCACCCCAGCGTCCGTTGGGAGGAACGTCGTCCTTGACGCCGCTCATGGCAGTCACCTGAGCTCCATCCCCGATCTTGACGTGATTGTTGATGCCCACCTTCGCTCCCAGCGCCACGTTGTCGCCGAGGGTGAGGCTGCCGGCAAGACCGATCTGGGCTGCCAGCAGGCAGTGCCGGCCAATGGTCACATTGTGGCCGATCTGGACCTGATTGTCGATTTTGGTCCCCTCTCCGATCACGGTGTCGCGCAAGGACCCGCGATCAATGGTGGTGCCGGCGCCGACCTCCACGTTGTTCTGGATCAGCACGCGGCCGGTCTGAGGCACCTTCAGGTGGCCCTCGGGGCCGAAGAAGATGAAGCCGTAGCCGTCTTGGCCGATCGAGCAGCCTGGGTGGATCAGCACGTCGTTGCCGATCAGCGCGCACTGGATGGCGGTGCGTGCCCCGACATTGCAGTCCCGGCCGATCTTGACGCCCGGGCCGATCACAGCCCCCACGCCGACCACCGTGCCGCTGCCGATCTCCACGTCAGGGCCGATCACGGCCAGGGGATCGACGATCACGCCGTCCTCGAGCCTCGCCGTGGGATCGATGATGGCCGACGGCGCGATACCGTCGTTGCCTGTCCAGGATTGCGGCCGGAGGGCGTCGCCATGCCACTCCCGCGCGATCCTGACGAACGCGCGGAACGGCTGTGGCCCCCGCAGCACGGCTACGTGCGCGGGCACCCGAGCCTCGAAGCGTGGGCTCACCAGGCAAGCACCGGCTTTGGTCGCCTTGAGCTCATCGGCATATTTGAGATTGTCGAAGAATGTCAGGTGCATCGGGCCGGCTTCGTCGAGCGAAGCAAGACCCCTGATGATTTGGCCGCCCCTTGCGGGGTCGACCAGCTCCGCCTTGGTCAGCGTGGCTATGTCAGCCAGCGCTGAGGCGGGCGGCTGTATGAAGAAGGTCGGCTGCGCCATTCCACCCCGTCGCGGTCCGGCTTCGGCATGAAGCGGCCAAGCCGCATCATGCCTGATCTCCTGGACTGGCACGATCCCTTTCGGAAACCGGCTCCGGTGGTCCGGATCGTGCCGTGCTGTTCGAATTAGAACGAGGTGCCGCCGCCGAACCGGAACTCCTGCGTACGGTCGTTCTTGCCCTTGGTCAGCGGCACGGCGTAGTCGAAGCGCAGCGGACCGAACGGCGAGGCCCAGATCAAGCCGACACCGACCGACGACCGGACGGCATTGCCGTTGTCATACACCAAGCCGGTGCAGGTTCCAGCCGAGGCTGGATTGACGGTCGACGGCGTGCAGCTCGAATTCTTGGTCGTGGTCAGTTCGTTGGTCACAGACCACGTCGTCGGGCCCTGATAGTCGAACAGACCGCCGGCGTCGGCGTAGACGGCGCCCTTCAGACCCACTTCCTTCGGCAAGAACCAGAACGGCATCTGCAATTCGAGCGAAGCGCCCCAATATTTGGTGCCGCCAAGCGCATCCTGCGTACCAAAGGGGTTCAAATCGCGCGGGCCGATGCCGTTCGGAGCAAAGCCGCGGACCAGATTCGGACCCATCTGGAAATGATCCAGCATGCGCAGATCCTGGTTGCCGATCTTGTTCAGCATGCCGCCCTGGATGCGAGCGAGGCCGACGATATCGGACACCAGCGGAGTGTAGTACTTCGCGTCCACCACAGTCTTCAGGTAGGAGACGTCGCCGCCGACACCGGCGAAGTCCTGCCGGAAATCGACCAGGAGACCGTCGGTGGGGTTCTTGTTGTTGTCGAGCGTGTTGTAGGTCAGCGTGTAGCCGAGCGCCGAGGTCAGCGTCTTGCCGTTGGCAAGCTCCTTGCGGACCGGCAGCGAAGCCTCGCCGTCGCTGTAGCAGCCGAGGCCGTTGGTCGAGGCATCCAGAGGAATGCCGCTCGCCGCCGAGAAAGCCGGGCTTGGATTGAATGCCGCCGACCCAACTACGTTATTACAGTTCGCCAGGTAGGACGGCAGCGTGATTTCCTGCCTGTAGATCGAGTAGCGCACCTGCAGCGACAGATCTTCACGCAGGGAGAAGCCGAGGCGCGGCGAGAAGCCGAGCGTCTTGGTGCCGTAGGAGATGTAGCTGTTGGACCTCTGCTCGCGCTGATAGAGGTCGAGACCCAACGCGACCCGGTAGTCGAGCAGATAGGGTTCGACGAACGACAGCGAATAACCGCGGGCATACTGGCCGTAAGTCACCGCCGCCTTGGCGAACAGGCCGCGGCCGAGCAAATTGCGTTCGGAGACCGAGACTTCGGCCAGCGCGCCGTCGGTGGTGGAATAACCACCCGAGACCGAGAAGTCGCCGGTCGATTTCTCTTCCATGTCCACGAGCAGGATCACGCGGTCGCTCGACGAACCGGGCTCCGTCGTGATCTTCACGCTCTTGAAATAGTCGAGGTTCTTCAAGCGGCGCTCGGCACGGTCGACCAGCGCGCGGTTGTAGGCATCGCCCTCGGAGACGTCGAACTCGCGACGGATCACGTAGTCGCGCGTGCGGGTGTTGCCGCGCAGGTTGATGCGTTCGATATAGGTGCGCGGACCCTCGTCGATGTTGAACACGACCGACACGGTGTGCGCCTCGAAGTTGCGGTCGCCGCCGGGACGGACCACGGCGAAGGCATAACCGCGCCGCGAGGCTTCGATCTGCATCTCCTCGACCGATTTCTCGACCGATTCGACGTTGTAGAGCGAACCGACATTGACGCGCGAATAGTTGCGCATCGGGGTGGGATCGAAGTTCGGAATGCTGGAGCGGAAGTCGATCGAGCCGACCCGGTATTGCGAGCCTTCCTCGATCTTGAAGGTAACGTTGAAGCCCTTCTTCTCCGGATCGTATTCGGTGAGCGCGGCCACGACCTGGACGTCGGCGAAACCGTTCTTGAGATAGAAGCGGCGGATCAGGTCGCGGTCGGCCTCGACCCGATCGGGATCGTAGATGTCGCTGCTGGCGAGGAAGCTCAGCAGGTTCGATTCGTGCGTCTTGATGACGTCGCGCAGGCGGTAGGACGAGTACGCGTTGTTGCCGACGAACTCGATCGACTTGACGCCGGTCTTGGCGCCCTCCTCGACCGTGAAGATGAGATCGACGCGGTTGTTCGGCTGCTCGATGACTTCAGGCGTGACGCGGACGTCGTAGCGGCCGGAACGGCGATAGATTTCGGCGATTCGCAGCGTGTCGGACTGCACCATGGCGCGGGAGAAGGTGCCGCGCGCCTTGGACTGGACTTCACCGGTGAGCTGCTCGTCCTTGATCTTCTTGTTGCCCTCGAAGGCAATGCGGCCGATCACCGGGTTTTCCACCACGGAGACGACGATCTGGCCACCGGCACCGCGGTTGATCCTGACGTCCTGGAACAGGCCGGTCTCGATCAGCGCCTTGAGGCCGTCGTCGATGGCACCCTGATCCAGGCGACCGCCGGGACCCGGCTTGAAGTAGGAGCGGATCGTCTCCACCTCGACCCGGCGATTTCCTTCAACGGAAATCGACTGCACGGTCTGAGCAAGCGCAGACGAAGACACAAAGGCAGCCCCAACCGGGGCAAGCACCGGCGCGCCGAACATGATCAGGGTTGCGAGCAAGCCCCCCCGGAGTCGCAGTCCAAACTTCATTGCGCAACGCGCCCTTATCATTCCGTACCAGACCCAACCCCAACGCCGGTCTGGAGATTCCCCAAGTTCAAGCCGCTTGTAGACAATTTCACCGACGCCGCAAACGGTCGAGCGCGCCGTAATTTCATTTTCATTCCAAGACGTTGCCCAAGAGCAACGCCCGGGCAACGCCACAAAAAAGCCCCTATCAGGATGCGGCCATCCGCAGGATGTCGTTATAGGTCGCAAATACCATCAACATCAGCACCAAGCCCAGCCCGATTCGGAACCCCATCTCCTGAGTCCGCTCGGACAGGGGCCGACCACGGGCAACCTCCGCCGCATAGAACATAAGGTGACCGCCGTCGAGCAGCGGGATCGGGAACAGATTCAGCAGACCGATCGACACCGATAGCACCGCGCAGAGGTTGATCACGAACTGGAACCCGGCGCTGGCCGCCTGCCCCGACATCTTGGCAATGCCGAGCACGCCGCTGACCTCGTTCGGATTGCCGTTCCCGACGAACAACGAGCCCAGGAACTTGAAGGTGCTGGTGATGATGAACCAGACCTGCTCCACGCCGATCTTGAGCGCTTCGCCGACGCCGACCGGCGACGTCGAGGCTTCACCGGCCTGGGACTTGTGTTCGACGCCGAGCACGCCGAGACGGTGGCTGTTGCCGAAGGGATCCTTGCGCTCGAGGAGCGCCGGCGTCGCGGTCAGCGACACGATGGCACCGTCGCGCTTGACTTGGAAGGCAAGCGGCGAACCAGCATTCATTGCAACCATGCGCTGCATGTCGGCAAAGCTTTCAATCGGCTTGCCGTCGATCTGGACGACGACGTCCCCGATCTTGAAGCCGGCTGCCGCCGCAGCGCCGTCGGCGACGACACCGTCGACGCGCGCGATCGTGCTCGGCTTGCCGTAATACAGCGCCATGCCGGCGAAGATCAGCGCGCCCAAGATGAAATTGGCGATCGGTCCGGCGGCAACGATGGCGGCGCGCGGGCCGACCTTCTTGTGATGGAAGCTGCCGGCGCGCTCCTCGGCCGTCATGGCCGCAAGCTTCTCGGATGACGGGGTCGAAGCCTCGCTTTCGTCGCCGAAGAACTTGACGTAGCCGCCGAGCGGGATCGCCGAGATCTTCCAGCGGGTGCCATGGCGGTCGTTGAAGCCGACCAGCTCAGGTCCGAAACCGAGCGAAAAAGTTAACACGCGAACGCCCGCCCAGCGCGCGACCAGGAAATGGCCGAGCTCATGGAAGAACACGACGATGGTCAGGACGAACAGGAAGGGAACCGCGTAGCCGAGGAGCCCATGGCTCAACGTGTTGAAACTATGGACGAAAAAGTCGATCATCGAATTCCCTCATCCAGCGCCGCAAGGCCCTGGCCCCGAACCATCTAGGATGCCTTTAAGGCAATTTGAGGCAATAGGGCGGCAGCCCTATTTCGCGCAACATGGTCAACAGCGATTGCATCGTCCGCTGATGTCAGCGGGGCCTGGTTCCCGCCACGAACCCAGTCGTCCAGCGTCGCCTCCACCAGCCGGGCAATCGCGCCGAACCGGATCTTGCCCGCGATGAAGGCGGCGACCGCGACCTCGTTGGCGGCGTTGTAGACCGTGGTCGCCCCCTTCCCGGTCCGGAGCGAATCGAAGGCCAGGCGCAGCCCGGGGAAGCGCTCGAAATCCGGCGCCTCGAAGGTCAATTGGCCGATCTTGGCCAGATCGAGCTTGGCGGCCGGACCCTTGATGCGGTCGGGCCAGCCGAGGCAATGCGCGATCGGCGTGCGCATGTCGGGTGAGCCGAGCTGGGCCACGACCGAGCGGTCGGAGAACTCGACCATGCCATGGATGATCGACTGCGGATGAACGAGGACGTCGATCTCGTCCGGCGAGAGCGCGAACAGATAGGAGGCCTCGATCACCTCGAGCCCCTTGTTCATCATCGAGGCGGAATCGATCGTGATCTTCTGGCCCATGCTCCAGTTCGGATGCTTCAGGGCTTGCGCGAGTGTCGCCTGCTCGATGTCGGCAGGCTTCCAGGTCCGGAACGGACCGCCGGAGGCCGTGATGATGACACGGACGAGCTCGTCACGATTGCCCGAGGCGAGCGCCTGGAACAGCGCGTTATGCTCGGAATCCGCGGGCAGGATACACGCGCCCGCTTTCGCCGCGCGCTGCATGAAGAAATCGCCGGCGCAGACGAGACATTCCTTGTTGGCGAGCGCGACATGCGCGCCGCGATCGACCGCCGCCAGTGCCGGCTTCAGCCCGGCCGCGCCACTCACGGCGGCCATCACCCAATCGGCCGGACGCGCGCCGGCCTCGATCACCGCGCTTTCGCCGGCGCCGCATTCGGTGCCGGTGCCCGCGAGCGCAGCCTTGAGCTCGGCAAATTTTGAGGTGTCGGCGATCGCGACGAAGCGCGCGGAAAACTCCTTCGCGAGCTTTGCCAGCGCCTCGACATTGCTGTTCGCCGTCAGCGCCTCGACACGGTAACGCTCGGGAGAGGCGCGCAACAGATCCATCGTGCTGTCGCCGATCGAGCCGGTGGCGCCGAGAACCGTGACGCTGCGGACGGTCGATGCCGCAGCCTTGTTGTTACGCAATGGAACCGCGCTCATATCTTCACCAAACCATAAGACCGCTTCCGGCGCTATGCACACCATGGCGGAGGAAGCCGATAATCCATGCCACCAGGATGGCGGCGACAAAACCGTCCAGACGGTCCAATAGCCCGCCGTGGCCGGGAATTAAGTGACTGGAATCCTTGACATCGAAGCGCCGCTTGACCGCGGATTCGAACAGATCGCCGCAGGCCGACACGACCGAGAGGACCGCGGCGACGAGCAGCAATGGAGCCATCTTTCCGATCCCGCAAGCGGCAAAGCCGGCCGCGACCAAAAGGCTCGCGGAAAAGCCGCCGAGCGCCCCTGCCCAGGTCTTCTTCGGGCTGACGCGCGGCCACAGCTTCGGTCCGCCGATGCCGCGGCCGGCGAAATAGCCGCCGATATCGGTCGCCCACACCACGAGCAGCACGAACATCAGCGCAGCGAAGCCGTTCACGAGATCCTTCCGCAGCAGGATCGAGGCGAGTAGCGCAGCCGACGCATAGGCGAATCCGGAGGCAGCCCAGACGAACTTGCCCCGCGCGATCACCGTCACGATCGCGCCGCCAATGAGGCCGGTGATGATGGCGGTCTTGAGCGCGCCGAAGGCAACGCACAAGCCCATCGTGGCGATGACGATCGTCCCTGCCCCGGTCAGCGCGGTCGAGCCTGCGCCCACCACCATCAGCCATTCCGCGAACAGTCCGATCGACACCAGGGTAACGAGCAGCGCCCACAGCCAGCCGCCGGCATAAGCGAGCGCAATGGCGAGCGGCGCCAGCACGAGCGCTGCGAGGATTCGCATCACGAGATTGCTCGGGGCAGGCTGAGAGCCGGCCGGTGCGGAGTCGGGGTCGCTCACGAGGCGGTTTTCGCGACCAGGCCGCCGAAACGGCGCTCGCGCCTGGCAAATTCGGCGATTGCGCCTTCCAGCGCCGCCTTGTCGAAATCGGGCCAGTGGATCGGCACGAAGACAAGCTCGCTATAGGCGGCCTGCCACATCAGGAAGTTGGACAGGCGCTGCTCGCCACTGGTGCGGATGATGAGATCGGGATCGGGAATGTCGGGCGCGTCGAGATGCGCCCCCAGTGTCTCGGCATCGATCGTATCAGGATCGCGCCTGCCCTCGGCGACTTCGCGCGCGAGCTTCTGCGCCGCCTTCGCGATCTCCTGCCGGGAGCCGTAATTGAAGGCGACGACGAGCGTGAGCCGCGTGTTGTCGCGCGTCAGTTCCTCCGCCTCGTTGAGGAGCGCGCAGATGTCGCCCTCCAGCCCGTCCCGCTCGCCGATGATGCGTACCTTGACGCCGTCGCGATGCAGGCTCGCCAGATCGTTGCGGATGAAGCGGCGCAAGAGGCCGAACAGATCGCCGATCTCGCTCGCCGGACGCGACCAGTTTTCCGAGCTGAAGGAGAAGATGGTGAGATAGCGGATGCCAAGTTCATGCGACGCGCGAACGACGCGGCGCAGGGCCTCGACGCCGCGGCGATGGCCTTCCGCCCGTGGCAAGCCGCGCGCGGCCGCCCAACGTCCGTTGCCATCCATGATGATGGCGACATGCGCAGGCACATCGGACCGATCGGGTCCTTCCGTTGCGGGCGCGGCGGCGTTGGACATGAGGCTGCCTTAAAGCATGATCCGGAAGAGTGCGAAGCGGCCTTCCGAAAAGATCATGCGCAAACAATAACCTAAAGCGCGATCCAGCGCGCTTTAAACGGTGAGGATTTCTTTTTCCTTGGCGGCCAGCAACTGATCGATCTCGGAGATCGTGCCGTCGGTCGCCTTCTGCACGTCGTCGGCGTGGCGCTTCTGATCATCCTCGGACATCTCGTGATTCTTCTCGAGCTTCTTGAGGACGTCGAGACCGTCGCGGCGGACGTGGCGCGCGGCGACCTTGGCGGCTTCCGCGTATTTGTGCGCGACCTTGACGAGCTCCTTGCGACGCTCCTCGTTGAGCTCCGGGATGCGCAGGCGCAGCACCTGGCCTTCGGTCGCCGGCGACAGGCCGAGATTGGAATCGACGATCGCCTTCTCCACCGCCTTGACCATCGACTTGTCCCAGACCTGCACCGAGATCAGGCGCGGCTCCGGCACGCTGACGGTGGCGAGCTGGTTCAGCGGCATGTGGCTGCCATAGGCGTCGACCTGCACCGGATCGAGCATCGAGGCTGAGGCGCGACCGGTACGCAGGCCGCCAAGTTCGTGCTTGAGCGACTGGATCGCGCCCTGCATGCGGCGTTTGACTTCGTTGAGATCGAAATTATCCGTGGCCATCACGTTTCTCCTTCAAAATCCCGGCGACCTCTCCGCACCCTTCCCTTGAGGGCGCAACGACAAGCCGTCAGCCGGCGACAATGGTTCCGTGGCCGCCGCCACGCAGTACAGCGCCGATCGAACCCGGCTCCGCGATCGAGAACACAATGATAGGCAGCGACGTCTCGCGGGCAAGCGCGAAGGCGGTCGCATCCATCACCTTGTAGCCGCCCTCGATCGCCTGCGAATGGGTCAGACGGTCGAATCGCGTCGCCGTCGGGTCTGTCTTCGGGTCGGCCGAGTAGACACCGTCGACATTGGTCGCCTTCAGCACCGCCTGGGCGCCGATCTCGGCTGCGCGCAGCACCGCGGTCGTGTCGGTGGTGAAGAACGGATTACCGGTTCCGCCGCCGAGCAGCACGATCCGACCCTCGGCGAGGTATTTGTGTGCCGCGGTGCGGGTGAACAGCTCGGAAATCTCGGGCATGACGAAGGCCGACAGCGTGCGCGCAGGCGTACCCTTGCGCTCGATCGTGGCTTCGAGCGCGAGGCAGTTCATCATCGTGGCGAGCATGCCCATGGTGTCGCCGGTCGGGCGCGACACGCCACGCGAGGAGACTTCGACGCCGCGAAAGAGATTGCCGCCGCCGATCACGACGGCGACTTCGGTGCCGAGATGGCGGGCCGCGATCAGATCGTCGGCGACCCGGTCGATGGTCGGCTGATCAATGCCAAAACCCTGCGGTCCCGCGAGATATTCGCCGGACAGCTTGATCACGACGCGACGATAGACCGGATCAGTCATGAGCACTTTCCTTGTCCGGGCGCCGCTTCCGGCGGCACGCCGGAAGGAACGTTCCGGCGCTTACTTCTTGCCGCTGGCGGCCGCGACCTCGGCCGCGAAGTCGCTTTCCTGCTTCTCGATTCCCTCACCGAGAGCATAGCGCACAAAGCCCGCGATCTTCACCGCGCCGCCGACCTTGCCTTCGGCTTCCTTCACCGCCTGCGCCACCGACTTGCCGGTATCGTGGATGAAGGCCTGCTCGAGCAGGCAGACTTCCTTGTAATAGGTCTTCAGGCCGGACTCGACGATCTTCTCGATCACGTTCTCGGGCTTGCCCTGCTGGCGATATTTGTCGGCGAGCACGTCCTTCTCGCGCTTGACGACCGCCGGATCGAGACCGGACGGATCGAGCGCCAGCGGGTTGGCGGCCGCGACATGCATCGCGATCTGGCGGCCAAGCGTTGCGAGTTCGTCCGCCTTTCCCGGCGATTCCAGCGCCACGATCACGCCCATCTTGCCGGCGCCCTCGACGACGGCGCCGTGGACGTAGCTCGACACCACGCCCTGGCTGACTTCGAGCGAAGCTGCGCGGCGCAGCGTCATGTTCTCGCCGATGGTGGCGATCGCGTCGTTGATCGCAGTTTCGATCGTGACGTCGCCGACCTTGGCGGCCTTGATCTTCTCGACGTCGGCGCCGACGTTGAATGCGACCTGGGCGATCATCTTGACGAGGCCCTGAAACTGGCCGTTGCGCGCGACGAAATCGGTCTCGGAATTGACCTCGACCACGACGCCCTTGTTGCCCTTGACGAGCGCACCGATCAGACCCTCGGCGGCGACGCGGCCCGACTTCTTGGCGGCCTTCGACAGGCCCTTCTTGCGCAGCCAATCCTGCGCCGCTTCCATGTTGCCTTCGTTTTCGGTCAGCGCGGCCTTGCAGTCCATCATGCCTGCGCCGGTCGACTCGCGCAGGTCCTTGACCATCGCAGCTGTGATCGTTGCCATCGTTCAAAATCCTTTTTGCCTGCCGGTTTGCCGCGGCGCGGCCAGATCGCCTCGCCGCGGTCCATCTCAGGAATTCGCGTCAACTGAAATGGTGGCCGGAGCTTGTCCGGCCAACCCATCGCTCTTTTTGACTTATTCCGCTTCCGCGGTCAGCGCCTTGGCCTTGGCCACCCAGGCGTCCGCGCGGCTCGGCAGGCCGACTTCTTCGCCGATCTTGTGCGCAGTGTCGTGATCGAGCTCGGCCAGCTGCCAGAAGTGGAAGATGCCGAGGTCGTTGAACTTCTTCTCGATCGCGCCCGACACGCCAGGGAGCTTCTTGAGGTCGTCGGAGGTGCCGCGCGGACCGGCGAGGCCCTGGAAGCCGCTCGTGGCGGCCGGCAGCTCTTCTGCGGCCGGCCGAACCGAAGCGCCGACGTCGATGCCGGAATCGCCCTGGGCGCGCGAAATGCCGTCAATCGCTGCACGCGCGATCAGATCGCAATAGAGCGCAATCGCGCGGCCGGCGTCGTCATTTCCCGGCACCACATAGGTGATGCCCTTCGGATCCGAATTGGTGTCGACGATCGCCGCGACCGGGATGTTGAGCCGCTGGGCTTCCTGGATCGCGATGTCTTCCTTGTTGGTGTCGATCACGAAGATCAGGTCGGGCAGACCGCCCATGTCCTTGATGCCGCCGAGCGAGCGGTCGAGCTTGTCGCGCTCACGCTGAAGCGTCAGGCGCTCCTTCTTGGTGTAGGAGGAGGCATCGCCGCCGGCGAGCACGTCGTCGAGATGACGCAGGCGCTTGATCGAGCCCGAGATCGTCTTCCAGTTGGTCAGCGTGCCGCCGAGCCAGCGCGAATTGACGAAGTACTGAGCGCAGCGCTTGGCTGCGTCGGCAACGCCGTCCTGTGCCTGGCGCTTGGTGCCGACGAACAGGATGCGGCCGCCCTTGGCGACGGTGTCGCTGACCGCCTGCAAGGCGTTGTGCAGCAACGGCACGGTCTGCGCGAGGTCGACGATGTGGATGTTGTTGCGAGCGCCGAAAATGAACGGCGCCATTTTCGGATTCCAGCGGTGAGACTGGTGACCAAAGTGCACGCCGGCTTCGAGGAGCTGACGCATAGTGAAATCGGGTAGTGCCATCGTTCTAATTCTCCGGTTGGTTCCTCCGGAAGCGTGTGAGCAGGACAGAGCGTTGTCGCCCCGGCTGCCACCGGACGGCCTTGTGAGCCATGCTTCCGTGTGAGATGGCGCGGTGTATAGCGCGATTTCGACCAGAAGCAAGGAAATAAGGGCCTTTCGGGGCGGCTTTCGCCCGCGAGAGGCCCCCTTCCTTAAAGACCACGCTGCGGCCTAGCCCCTGCCTAGCATCTGGGCTGGTTCGGCGGGCACTTCTTTGCCGCCGGCGGCGGAGCCGGAGGACGCGGTGGGGGTGCTGCCGGGCGCGGCGGCGGCGGTGGCGCGACGGCCATCCGGGGCGGCGGAGGTGGCGCCGGCCGGGCGACCGGCGGCGGCGGCGCGGGTCGCGCCATTGGCGGCGGCGCCGGCCGAGCGACCGCCACGGGCGGAGCCGCCCGTGGCGGTGGCGGCGGCGCAATACGCGGCGGAGGCGGAGGCGCTGGCCGGGCCACGGCCTGAGGCCGCGGTGGTGGTGCCGACGGCCGGGCAGCCTGGGCGGGAGCAGCGGTCGGTTGATGCTGCGGCCGGATCGGCTCCCGCGCCGCCGAGGGCGGCGGCGTGACCGGTCTTCCAACCGGGCCCGGAGGCGTGCGGGCAGCCGGCGGCGAACCAGCCGGCTCGCGGATTGCGGACTTGCCATGGTCCCCAGGCCCGGTTCCGGGCGGGGCCTGGGCCACCGGCGGCTTCGGCAGTTGGCCGGGGACAGCGGCCGGGTTTGTCGCCGTGGGCGCCGTCGCCGACGCGCCGGTCGGCGCACCGGGATGGGCTGGCGGCGTGGTGCCGGGAGCAGCAGTGGTCGGCGCCCCCGGATGGTTCGGCAGCGGCGCGCCGGGTGCAGTGGCCGTGGGCAGCCCGGGTCTGCCGCCCGGCAGAGGCCCGGCTCCCGCTGGCGGTACGGGCGGACCGCCATGGGTGCCGGGAACCGGCAGCGTGTTGGCTTGGGGCAGCTTGGCCGGTGGCGTGGCAAGTGGACTGACAAGTGGACTGGCAGGTGGAGCGGCCGGTGGCGTCCCGGTCGGTGCGGCATTGGCGGGCGTCGCCGGGGGCGTTCCTGGCCTCGCCGTCGGCTGCATCGTTGCGCTCGGCGGCATCGGCGCCTTGCCCTGCTGAATCAGGGCAGCGCGCTGCACGGCCGCCTGCGGCATGGCGGGACCAGCCGGATTGGTGCGCCCGGCAATGGCCGGCATGAGATTGCCCGCTCCGGCACCCGCGCCCGCCGGCGGTGCCGGCGGCTGGTTGATCACCGTGTTGATGACCGTCCGATTATGGATGTTCTGATAGATGATGTTGTTCGGCGGCGGTGCAACATAGAGCGGCGGCCTGACGAACACAGGAATCGGCACGAACATGGGCTGCGGCAGCACGAACAGGCCGATCACCGGCATCGGCGGCGACAGCACGACGAAATCCGGCGGCGGCGGCGGCAGATAGTAGACCGGCGGCGGCGGTGGCGGCGCGAAGCCAAAATCCGGATCGCTGAAATACAGCACGGGACGGTCGACATAGACCACCTCCTCCGGCGGCGGTGGCGGCACGTCGTAGTCGATCATCGCGAAGCTCGGCGGCGGCTCGGCCGGCGCGGTAAGAATCGCCAGGCGCCGGCGCGCATCTGCCGCATGCGGACCGCGCGAATAGCGACGCAGATACGACCAATAGGCTTCCGGCGTGTCGGTACGATAGGTTCGCCGCCAGGTGATGGCCTCACGGCGCGCCGCGACGATCGCCATCACGCGCTTCGACAGCGGGTCGCCGGGATAGGCGGTGAGAAACTCTTCGTAGGCCGGCAGCGTGTCGCGCGTGAGCGCCGCGGCATAGGCATCCTGCACGCCGAGATCGCGGATCGGCTTGTTGCGGATCGCGGCGACCTGGTCGGGTGCGGCCTCAGGCGGCGGCGCGTCGGGCCCGCGCTCGAAGAACGAGAATTGGGCGGAAATCTTCTGCTCGTTCCAGGGCACTTGCGCGCCCTTGCTGGCCTCGTTGACGCGCAGGCGAACGCGGTCGAACACCTCGGGCAGCGGCAGGCCGCCGGTGCGGATCATCTCCGCCAGCGACTGCGCATAGATGCCGTAAGGTCCGGGCTCCTCGGGCGCCACCGTGCCGGGCGCGGCGTTGAAAGCGATCAGCATGTTGGCGTCGGGCTCGACCAGTGCAAGTCCGCTCGCGATCTGCTGGCCGCCCTCCACGAAGGGCTGCGCCCGCGCAGCGTCGAGCACGATGATGTTGGCCTTGAGCGGAACGGAAGCCAGCTGGCGGAGATAGTCGCCGATGCGCAGGCCTTCGGTCGGAATGTCGGTGTCGCGGGTGATGTTGGAATCGACCGGGATGAAGTAGTTCTCACCCGCAAGCTGCACGCCATAGCCGGCGAGATAGACCATCGCAACGGTGCCCGGGCCTGAGGCCTGCGCCTTCTGGATGAAATCGCGAAAGCTCTTGCGCAGCGTGTCGCCGTCGAGATCGCGCGCGCCGACGACGTCGAAGCCCGCCGCCTGCAGCGTCTGCGCGATCAGGCCGGCATCGTTTGCCGTCGTCGCCAGCGGCGACTTGGCGTAGGCGCCGTTGCCGACCACGAGCGCGATACGCTTTTCCTGCTGCTGCGCACGCGCCGGATCGGGCGCGCCTGCGGCAAGGACCGCGACCGGCAGGAGGAGGCAAATGAAGGCTCTGAGCGTCCCACGCATGGCTTGCTTGCCCGTTTTTGTTGTTGAGGTGCCGCCACGCATCAGACGCGTGGCCAGCTGAATGGCACTTGAACGAAAGGCTTCCAATTGAACGAAAGGCTTCCAAATAGCGAAGGCTTGGATTGAGGCGGCGGCATGGCGCCCGGCACCAACGCCAGGCGCCTGCGTCAGCCTCGCGACAACGAGCCGGCGCGAGCCGGTCCGTCTCGTCAGATCTGCGCGATCAGGTCGACCGTTCCCGTCGTGAGCCGATAGATGCCGCCGACGACCTTCAGCTTGCCCTGCTCCACGGCCGCATTGAGGATCGGCGCTGCCGACTTCAGCTTCGCGACGTTGTCGATGACGTTCTGCCGGATCGCCTTGTCGAGGACGTCCCCACCCTGCTGCATCGCAGCCTTGGCGGCGGGCGCGATCGCATCGACCAGCGAGGGAATATGGCCCGGCGGCGGCTTGTTGTCCTTGATCACCTTCAGCGTGGCATCGACCGCACCGCAAGCGTCATGGCCGAGCACGAGGATCAGCGGCGTATTCAGCACGGCGACCGCGTATTCCATGCTGGCGATGGTCTCGGTGCCGGCGAAATTTCCGGCAACGCGGCAGACGAACAGATCGCCGCGGCCGGTGTCGAAGGCATATTCCGGCGCGATGCGCGAATCGGCACAGCTCAGCACGGCCGCGAACGGATTCTGTCCGCCGGCCAGCGCCTCGCGCTCGTGCTTGAAATCGTGCCGCCGCGAAACGCCGTCGACATAGCGCGCATTGCCTTCCGTCAGGCGCTTCAATGATGCGTCGGGCGACAGCACGTTCTGCGGCTTTGGCGGCGTCTTGGTCTCCTTGGCGAAGGCTCTGCCGGTCAGGGCGAGGCCGAGCGCCGAGGCGCCCAACAACATCGCGGACCGCCGCGACGGCGCGATCCTCTCATGTGGGGATTCATTGCACTTGTCGCACATGTCACGATCCCTCCCGGCGCGATGGGCCAACGGCCTCACGGTGATCATAGCCGCAACGCTGTGACGACACCACAAATGACGGTGCGGGCGGGACCGAATTCGCGCGGGGCTATTCCGCCAACCGAAGCTCTGCGATCGTCGTCCGGGCGGCCGGTTCATCCAAAGGCAGGAAATCCAGCGGCCCCTGGTTTTTATAGCCGGATGTCATCGCAAGCGTGAGACCCCAGCCCAGCACCCCAGTGCTCGCATTCGCGATCATGGCGCTCTTGCGCTGACTGAAGCGCGCTACGAAGAACACGGTCTGGCCCGACTGCGCCGAGAAGTCCACGCGCGTGACACCGAGCGCTGCTTCCTCTGCTACGAACTGGTGCTGGCCTGCCGGGCGATCGACATAGACATATGTCCCGGTCTTCAGGCCCTTGATCGGCGTACCGTCGAGGGAAAATTCCCAGTCCGGATCGCCGATGCCGCCGAAGCCCTTCTCGCGAAACACGACGACGCGGGCCTGCCCGGCTTTCGGCGGACCCAGCTTTCGTACCGTCTCCGAATATCCGAGCCCGCTCCTCGCCGTCTCACAGCCGCACAGCAGTGCCGCAGCCACGAGCAATACCAGCCCACGCAATAGCATCACGCCCCCAGATTTTTCCCCGAGCGCATGCTAACGGAAAACAGCGAGAGGTTGCAACAGGGCGGTAGCATCCCCCACGCAAAACATGCAATCGCCTGCAACAGCGTGCGTGTGGCTAGAGCTGCTGCACGTCCACGACGCCAGCGACCGCCTTGATGGCGCCGGCGATCTGCGGCGAGACCTTGAAGCGGCCGGGCAGCTTCATCTCGACCTCGGTCTCGAGGTCGAGCATCATGACCAACGAGACCTCGCCGTCGCCGTTGGAGCGCGGCGCGGTGCCGGGACTGCCGACCTTCGGCGCGGCGCCGTTCGAAGCGGTCATGTCGGGGCCGGCGAGACGCTTGGCGATCGATTCAAGCGGCTTGGTGTCGCGCACGAAGATGCGCAGGCCCTTCTGCGTCTTGGCCGCGGCCTCGTCCAGCGGCTCGGCGTGGAGCACGCGCGCGCGGACGTCCTCGCCCTGGAGCTCGGCGCCGAGCTGGAGCAGCACCGCGGCGCCCGGCTCCAGCACGTCGCGATATTGCGCGAGGCCTTCGGAGAACAGCACCGCCTCGAAGTGACCCGTGGGATCAGAGAGCCCCATGATGCCCATCTTGTTGCCGGTCTTGGTCCGACGCTCCATCCGCGACACCACCGTGGCCGCGACCTTGCCTGCCGTGGCGCCGGTCTTCACCGCGCGCGAGAACTCGGCCCAGGATTGGACGCGCAGCCGCTTCAGCACGGTGGCGTAATCGTCGAGCGGATGTCCCGACAGGAAGAAGCCGATGGCGTCATATTCGCGGCGCAGCCGCTCGGCCGGCAACCAGGGCTCAATCTGCGGCAGCATGATGGTCGGCGCGTCGGCCGAGCTGCCGAACATGTCGTTCTGGCCGATGGTTGCGGCTTCGTTCGCCCGCTGGCACGCGGCGAGAATCGAATCGGCGCCGGCGAAGACCCGCGCCCGGTTCGGCTCCAGCGTGTCGAAGGCCCCCGCAGCGGCGAGGCTTTCGATGATGCGCTTGTTGATCGCGCGGGGCGACACCCGCGCGGCAAAGTCGGCGAGCGAGGTGAACAAGCCGTTTTTGGTCCGCTCCGCGATGATCTGCTCGACGGCCGCGATGCCGACGCCCTTCAGCGCCGCGAGCGCGTAGTAGATGGTCTTGTCGCCGACCTCGAAAGTCGCGCCGGAGCGGTTGACGTTGGGCGGCTCGACCTTGATGCCGAGGCGCTGCGCCTCGGCGCGGAATTCGGAGAGCTTGTCGGTATTGTTGAGATCGAGCGTCATCGACGCCGCGATGAACTCCACCGGGTAATGCGCCTTCATGTAGGCGGTGTGGTAGGACACCAGCGCATAGGCCGCCGCGTGGCTCTTGTTGAAGCCGTAGTCGGCGAATTTCGCCAGCAGCTCGAAGATGGTGTCCGCCTGCCCCTTCGGCACACCGTTCTTCACCGCACCGGCGACAAAGATCTCGCGCTGCTTCTCCATCTCGGCGCGGATCTTCTTGCCCATGGCGCGGCGCAGCAGGTCGGCGTCGCCGAGCGAATAGCCCGACATCACCTGCGCGATCTGCATCACCTGTTCCTGGTAGATGATGACGCCGAAGGTCTCCTTGAGAATCGGCTCCAGCACGGGGTGGAGATATTCCGGCTCCTCGTCGCCGTGCTTGCGCGCGCAATAGGTCGGGATGTTCGCCATCGGACCCGGTCGATAGAGCGCGACCAGCGCGATGATGTCTTCGAAACGGTCGGGACGCATGTCGACCAGCGCGCGCCGCATGCCCTGGCTTTCAACCTGGAACACGCCGACCACCTCGCCGCGCGCCAGCATCTGGTAGCTTTCGGCATCGTCGATCGGCAGCGTGGCGAGATCGACATGGATGTCGCGCGGCTTGAGCAGTTTGCACGCGACGTCGAGCACGGTCAGCGTCTTCAGACCGAGGAAGTCGAATTTCACGAGGCCGGCCGGCTCGACCCATTTCATGTTGAACTGGGTCACCGGCATGTCGGATTTGGGATCGCGATACATCGGCACGAGTTCGCTCAGCGGCCGATCGCCGATCACGATGCCGGCCGCGTGCGTCGAGGCGTGACGGGTCAGGCCTTCGAGGCGCTGGGCGATGTCGAAGGCGCGCGCCACCACCGGGTCCTCGTCGCGGAACGCCTGGAGCTTCGGCTCGCTCTCGATCGCGGCTGCCAGCGTCACCGGCGCGGCCGGATTCTGCGGCACGAGTTTTGTGAGCTTGTCGACCTGCCCATAGGGCATCTGCAGCACGCGGCCGACGTCGCGGAGCACGCCGCGGGCCTGCAGCGTACCGAAGGTGATGATCTGCGCGACCTGGTCGCGACCGTAGCGCTCCTGGACGTACCTGATCACCTCGCCGCGGCGGTCCTGGCAGAAGTCGATGTCGAAGTCCGGCATCGAGACGCGTTCCGGATTGAGGAAGCGCTCGAACAGCAGGCCGAACTTGATCGGGTCGAGGTCGGTGATGGTGAGCGCCCACGCAACCAGCGAGCCTGCGCCGGAGCCGCGGCCCGGCCCGACCGGGATGCCCTGTCCCTTTGCCCATTTGATGAAGTCGGAGACGATCAGGAAGTAGCCCGCGTACTTCATGCGCATGATGACGTCGAGCTCGAACGCAAGCCGCGCGTTGTAATCTTCTTCCGTCGTGCCTTGCGACAGCCCGTGCACGCGCAGACGGTTGGCGAGCCCCTCCTCTGCCTGCCGCTTCAATTCGGCCGCCTCGACGGAGGCGGCATCGGAGCTTGCGGCAGCGCCGACCGTGAAGAACGGCAGGATCGGTTTGCGCGTCATCGGCCGGAACGAGCAGCGCTCGGCGATTTCGACCGTCGAGGCCAGCGCCTCCGGAATGTCGGCGAACAGCACCGCCATCTCGGCGCGGGTCTTGAAGCGATGATCGGGCGTGAGCTGCTCGCGCTCGGTCTCCGCGATCAGCCGCCCGCCGGCGATGCAGAGCAGCGCGTCATGGGCTTCGTAATCGTCGGTCGCGGCGAAATACGGCTCGTTGGTCGCAACCAGCGGCAGGCCCTTGGTGTAGGCGATGTCGATCAGGCTGCTTTCGACCCGCCGCTCCTTCTCGGTGTTGTGGCGCTGCAATTCGATGTAGAGGCGGTCTCCGAACAGGCCGGCGAGACGCTCGCAGCGCGCCGCCGCGAGCTCGCTATAACCGCCGGCAAGCGCCAGCGAGATCGGCCCGTCCGGACCGCCCGTCAGCGCGATCAGGCCTTCGGTCTCGCCTTCTAGCCAGTCGAACTTGATGTGGGGGGCATGAGTGTCGGGCGTCTCCAGGAACGCGCGCGAGTTCAGCCGCATCAGACTGCGGTAGCCGCGCTCCTGCGCGGCCAGCAGCACCACGCGCGAGGGCAGAAGCGCGTTGCGGGCAGTGGGATCCTGGTCGCCGAATTCGATCGCGAGTTCGCAGCCGACGATCGGCTGGATTCCGGAGCCCGCCATCTTGTCGGAGAACTCCAGCGCACCGAACATGTTGTCGGTGTCGGTCAGCGCCAGCGCCGGCTGATGGTCTTTCTTGGCTAGCTCGGCGAGCTTGGCGATCTTGATCGAGCCCTTGAGCAGCGAATAGGCCGAGTGAACGTGAAGGTGGACAAATCCGGCGCTCGGCATGGTCGCGTGACGGCCTCTTGCAGATGAGATATGGAGCGGTCGCCGGCACCGGAGGCATCCTGCACTCGCCTAGCCGACTCGCCCCACAATGGTGGGGCGCCACGCTGCCAGAGTCCACGCCGGAGCGGCCGATCAGCCGCCTCGTCCTGCTTTTCCCCAACCTAGGCCCGCGCCTAGAGCTGCGGGAGCACCTGGGCCCAGATCGCGATCATCCCGACAAACAGCGCGATCGAGGCCAGCGCGGCGGCTTCTTCGACGAAAATCCTGAACATGGCTTGCTCCATGGCGAGAACGCATGAAGAACATTGTTCTCATTTCGTTCTCAGGAGTCAAGCCATCTTCGCCACCTCGAAACCGAATGGTTAACCCGCTGAACTTGAACAACAAAAAAGCCCCGGCCGATGGCCGGGGCTTCCGCCGACCGCTCGAAGTCGAGCGATCGAGATCAGGCTTCTGCTCAGTAACGGCCGAGGCTCGGGCCGCCGAACTTGTAGTTCAGGCGCACGAGGCCCATGTCGACGTCCTGACGGATGCGGTCGGTCGAGGGCACCAGCGCGAAGGTGACGTTCTTGTCCTGCAGGAAGATGTGGTTGTACTCGACGCCAACCGACCAGTTCGGGGCGAAACCGTACTCGAGGCCGGCACCGACCGTGCCACCCCAACGGGTTTGATCGTTCGAGGACAGCAGTGCGCCGCCAAGGGTCGAGACTTCATACTTGCTGCCGGCGACAGCCGCACCGCCCTTGGCGTAAATGAGGACGTTGTTCCAGGCGTAGCCGATCTGACCGGTGATCAGACCGAACGAATCGATCTTGGAGCGGTTGCGAGTGGCGAACAGCGCGCTGACGTTGTCGCCCGAGAAGTCAGCCCAGTTGCCCTGACCTTCGATGCCGAACACCCACTGGCCCGACTGCATCCGGTAGCCGATCTGACCGCCGACCGTGCCGCCGGTCGCATCGTGCGAACCCTCGCGGCCACCGCCGACGAGATCCCAAGTCGAATGCGCGGAACCGCCGCCGCCGTTGACACCGATGTAGAAGCCGCTCCAGTCGTAGATCGCGGCAACCATCGCCGGCGCCTTGGTGTAAGGCCGCGCAGCGAGGTCAGCAGCCACCGCCGGCGCAGTCGCGCCGAGCGCGATGAGGCTCACAGCAGCAAGCAACAGATTCTTGTTCATTTGATTCCCGTTCCAGTTTCGTCGTTAGGCCCCCGGGCCGTGGCGTCGTCATAACAGCGCTCGACGGAATTGCTGTAACCTCGACGCCACAGTCCGCGCCAAAGGATCGCGCTTCATTAATGAAGATTTACCAGCGCGCGCTGGAAACCCTCTGGAACAAGTGTTTTCATGAGTTCCATTGTCGATTACACGATGTATGCAGCACGCGCGCGTGACAACGTCGCGCGCACGTTCGCGTGATTGGAGAATTGAATGCGCAGACGAATTGCTTTCCCTATTGTCGCCATATTTTCGCTCGCTCTCGCCACATTTGGGCTGACGCTTATCGCAAGCGTGCCTGCGCACGCGTTCGGGACCCATCATGCCTTCTGTCTTACCGGCGATGAGTGGCCGGGGCTCAGCAATTGCACGTTCGACACTTACGCGCAGTGCCAGGCGAGTTCGTCGGGCCGCGCCCTCACCTGCATCGCGAACCCGTATTTCGCAGGCCAGAGCGACGATCCCTATGCGTATCAGAACAGGCCGCGGGCCCAGGTGCCGGGTTATTCGCCCGGTTATTACGTGCCGCGCTGAGATGCGCCGCGCTCGCCTCGCGCTGTTCGCGATCGGCTTATTCCTCGCGGGCGCGCCTGCGCACGCGCAGACCTACGATCCGAGCTATCCGGTCTGTATGCAGATCTACGGTCCCGTCGGCTATTTCGATTGCCGCTACGCCTCGCTCGAGCAGTGCAGATTTTTGGCCGTCGGTCGATCGGCGACGTGCGTGGCGAACCCGTATTTTGCGCAGAAGAAGCCCCCTCGCCGCCCGAGTCGCGTCAACTAAATCGGGACGCTGATATGCGGCCTGCCCCGCATTGAGCGTCCAGTGTTGACGCGGGCTGATCCGGGTTTAAGTACGACAGAGAAATCTTGCAGGGGTGGCGACGTTCGCTGGGCTGGTTCCCGTTGACGCCACCATTGCAGGACATATGACGACATCGAAGCAAGCGACATCGCAGCAAGCGACCTCGCCCCGCGCGACCGCGGCCTCCAGGCCCCCTCATCTCGCCATCGTCCTGTTCTCGCTCGCGATGGGCGGCTTTGCGATCGGAACCACCGAATTCGCATCGATGAGCCTGTTGCCGTTTTTCGCCGCCGACCTTGGGATCGACGAGCCGACCGCGGGACACGCGATCAGCGCCTATGCACTCGGCGTCGTGCTGGGCGCGCCGCTGATCGCCGTGCTCGGCGCACGGTTGGCGCGGCGCGCACAGCTCTTGGTTCTGATGGCCGTGTTCGCGCTCGGCAATGCCCTCACCGCGCTGGCACCGGGCTTTGGCTCAATGATCGCGGCGCGATTTCTCTCGGGCTTGCCGCATGGCGCCTATTTCGGCATCGCCGCGCTGGTCGCCGCCTCGCTGGTTCCCCAACATCGTCGCTCGCAGGCGATCGGCCAGGTGATGCTCGGCTTGACCGGCGCCACCATCATCGGTGTGCCTCTGGCCAATCTGATTGGGCAGGCCATCGGCTGGCGCGCGAGCTTCGGCCTCGTGTCGGTGCTGGCGTTGCTTACGGTGCTGCTCTGCGCCCTGTTCGCGCCGCGCGACCAGGCTGGCCGGTCCGATCCGCTGCGGGAGCTCGGAGCGCTGCGAAGCGGCCGCGTCTGGATCACGCTGGCGATCGGCGCCATCGGATTCGGCGGCATGTTCGCAGTCTACACCTATCTGGCGACGACGCTGATCGAGGTGACCAAGGTCAGCCCCGCGCTCATACCGCTTTTTCTGGCCGTGTTCGGCATCGGCGCCACGCTCGGCAATCTGGTCATACCGCGCTTTGCCGACCGTGCGCTGATGCCGACGGCGGGCGGCATCCTGCTGTTCTCGGCGGTCGCGCTGCTGGTGTTTCCGCTTGCCGCCGGCAATCCCTGGGCGCTGGCGGCAGACGTCTTCGCCATCGGCGCCGGCGTCTCGCTCGGAGCCATCCTCCAGACGCGGCTGATGGACGTCGCCGGAGACGCGCAGGCGCTCGCCGCCGCACTCAACCATTCGGCGTTCAACACCGCCAATGCGCTCGGCCCGTTCCTCGGCGGCCTCGCCATCCGCGAGGGGCTGGGGTGGACCTCCACAGGTCCCGTCGGTGCCGCGCTGGCGGTGCTGGGTTTCCTGATCTGGATCGTCGCCTATCGCGACGCCAGGTCTGTTGAAAACAGGTCTGCTCCAGCCGATATCCGCTCGGGAAGCAGCGCGGCCGCACCGGGGAATCCTCCGGTGAGACGGGCACCGCCGCTGGCGCCGGATGATCGAAGCCGTTCGGATGCTGCCCGAGATCCGGTGGCTTGAGGACGCCTCCTTAACCAGCCAGCGTCACGATCAACGGTCCGCTTCGAGTTGCGATCACGGTGTGCTCGTATTGAACGGTCGGCGCCTCGGGGCTGCTATAGAGCGTCCACGGATCATCGCCATCCTGGGCCCATTCGGCGCCAAGAGACAGGAACGGCTCGACGGTGAACACGAGGCCTTCGCTCATGACGCGGCGTTCGGAGCGGTCGGGCCATGTTGCGATCTCCGTCGGCTCCTCATGGAGCGACAGGCCGACGCCGTGACTGGCAAGGTTCCTGACCAGGCTGTAACCGTTCTTCCGCGCAAAGGTACCGATGGCCTGACCGATACCGGCAATCGGTTTGCCGGCTCCGACCTGCTGCAGGCCCGTCCACATCGCGCGCCGGCCGTCCCTGCAAAGACGTTCGACCGCTCGCGTTGCGGGTGGAACGGCGAACGACGCTCCCGTATCCGCAAAGAAGCCGTTCTTCTCGGCTGACACGTCGATGTTCACGAGGTCCCCACGCGCGATCCGCCGATCGCCCGGGATGCCATGAGCGATCTCCTCGTTCACGCTGATGCAGGTCGCCCCGGGAAAGTCGTAGGCCAGCTCCGGAGCCGAACGTGCGCCGGCAGCCTCCAGCAGTGTTCGCCCGATGCGGTCGAGCTCGGAGGTGGTCATGCCCGGCTCGAGCGCCTTCCCCATTGCCTCCAGGATATTGGCGACGATGCGCCCGATCTCTTTCAGGCGCGCGAGGTCCTCGTCATCCGAGATTGTCATGTCATGCTCTTCCGAAAGCCGGGACATAGCCCTTGGGAAGGCGGCTTGCAAACGAAAGAGATCGTTTCCAAAACGCGTTCAGATTTCGTCGAGCAAGATGCGGACTTTGGCAGCCAGGTCTTCGATAGCGAAGGGCTTTGGAAGCAGATGCTTGCCGGCATCGAGCACGCCATTGTGAACGATTGCATTGCGCGTGTAGCCGGTGGTGAACAGCACTTTCAGCGCCGGGTATCGTCTCGACAGCTCGGCCGCAAGCTCGGCGCCGGTCATGTCGGGCATGACGACATCCGTGAACAGCAGATCTGGAACGAAGCCATTTTCGATCGTCCTGATCGCCTCTCTGGCACTGGCTGCCTCGATGACGACGTAGCCGAGTTCGCGCAGGCTTTCGGAAGACATGCTGTGGACGCGCTCGTCGTCTTCCACGACGAGAATGGTTTCGTTCTGATGGCTCGCACCGGCGGGTATCTCTTGCTGCGACAGGTCCGAGCCCGCCTCCTCGCCGGCGAAGCGTGGAAGATAGATCTTCACGGTCGTGCCAACGTCGACTTCCGAGTCAATTTTGACATGGCCGCCCGACTGCCGCACGAAACCGTAGACCTGACTGAGGCCGAGACCGGTGCCCTTGCCCACGACCTTCGTCGTGAAAAACGGATCGAACACCTTGCCGAGCACATCGGCCGGAATTCCCGTGCCGTTGTCCGTCACGGCCACCAGAACGTACTGCCCGGGTGCGAGTGCATACTCGCGCGCATACTTTCGATCGATCGAGGCGTTGCTGGTTTCTATCGTCAGCCTGCCCCCCTTTGGCATGGCATCGCGCGCATTGACCGCGAGATTGATCACGGCGCTTTCCAGCTGGGCCGGGTCTACCTTGACCCGCCAGAGGCCAGCCGCCAGCACCGTCTCGAGGCGGATAAGCTCGCCGAGTGACCGCTCGAGCAGCTCGCTCATCCCGCCGACCATCTTGTTGATGTCCACGACCTCAGGCGCGAGAGGCTGTTGGCGCGAGAACGCGAGCAGCCTCTGCGTCAACGTGGCTGCGCGATTTGCACCGTCGATCGCGCCCTCGATGAAGCGGTCTATGCTGACCTCTCCCCTGCCGAGCCGCCGCTTGGCAAGGTTCAAGCTGCCGAGGATCACGGCCAGCATATTGTTGAAGTCGTGGGCAATACCTCCGGTCAATTGCCCGACGGCTTCCATCTTCTGGGATTGCCGCAACTGCTCTTCGGCTTTCATGCGCTCGGCGATTTCGTCGGCAACACGTTGCTCCAATCCCGCATTGAGCGCCTCGAGCCGGGTCAAGAGCTGGGCGTTGTCGATAGCGGTGGCGGCATGGCCGGCAATACCAAGCAAGGCCGCCTCATGCTCGGCCTGGAATTTACCCGTCTCGGCGTGGCCGAAGAAAAGTCCGCCGAGGACTTCGCCGGTTCGCGAGATCACGGGGACCGCCAGGTAGGATCGGACCGGAAGATGGCCCTCGGGCATGCCTTTCCGCGGCACGTTCTTGCCATAGCGGGGGTCCTGCAGGATGTCGTCGGACCTCACCACGCCAGAGCCCTCAAAGGTCGGGCCAAAGACCGCGGTGTTGCGGGGCATCGGAAAGTTTTCAAACGCAGATCGCGGCGCACCCGACAGCGAATACAGCACGTAGCTGCCGCCATCCGGCGCCAGAACGTTGTAGAAAAAGGCGCCGAATTGAGCACCCGTGAGGCCGACGCCGGCATCCGTCACGATCTGGACGATTGTCTCGAGGCCGCGTTCGCGAGAGACCGAAGCCCCGGTATCATTCAGTATTCTGAGATGACGCTCGGTTTTCTTTTGCGCGGTGATATCCAGAACCGTCCCGATGAACCGAACAGCCTTGCCGTTGGCAAAGATGGCTTGACCGGTCGCGGCGATCCAGCGTTCGACGCCGTCCTCGATGCCGATGGTTCGGTATTCCATATTGTAATGTGCCGGCGCGTGCGGCGTCAGCGCTGCGGACACGGCCTCGTGGGCGCGCTGCCTGTCTTCGGGATGAAGGCCCTTCAGGAACGACCCTTCATAGCTGACTTCGGCGTCCGGCGGTAAACCGAACACCTCCCTGCAGCGGTTATCCCATCGAAGAACGTTATTGACCGGGTCGTAGTCCCAGGTGCCGATACCAGCGGCGTTGTTCGCAAGCGTCAGTCGTTCGGCAGCCTCCCGCGCGGCCTGCTCCGATCGGACGCGCTCGATGTGAGCCCACGACCGCTCGGTCACCTCGGTGAGCAAGGCGAGCTCCCGCGGCGTCCACTGGTGCGGGCCCCGGTGATGAATCGCCATCAGGGCGGTCAGGCGCCCTTCTTTCACCAGGGGCATGCAAATCGTCGAGCCTATCCCGATGTTCTGGAAAGTGGCGGCTTCCTCAGGCGCAAGCTCCTTCAAATTATCGTTGATGATAAGGGGCCTGCCGGCGCCGAGCTCTCGCACCGCCTTCTTGCCGAAGTCAGCCAGACTGTAGTGCCCGAGGATATGCACCGCGCCCGGCGCCGCCCAATCCCCGCGGATGGTGAAGCCGTCCTGGTCGGGATCCATATCGGCATAGGCGCAGCTCGATACGTCGAGATGCTCGCCAAGCATCCTGGTCGTCACCGCCATCACGCCGTCGGCATCACGGGTCTTGGCCGTCTCCTTGTTGAGTGTGTCCAGGAAAAGCAGCCGGGCTTCGTTCTCCCGGACGGCCGTCTCCGCACGTCGGCGCTCTACGGCCGTGCGCGTGCGCTCGGCAACATCGCGGATAAGCTCCAGCTCTTCGGGGCTCCATTCGCGCGGCCTGGCATTGTTCAGATACAGCAGCGCCACCACCCCGTCGGGTTCGGAGATCGGCATGTTGACGAGCGCGCGCGCAGAGATCGCCTCGAGAGCCTCGGCACGATCGCCGACGCGAGGGTCTTTTTCCGCATCGGCACAGATGACGGTCTCGCCCCGCTTGAGGTCTTCGATGTAGCTGCCATAGTCGCGGAAGCGCAGCACGCCTGCGAGGCTCAGGATGCCCGGTGCGTTCCAGTCGCGGACAATGGTGATGGTCTCGGCTGAGGTGTCGACCGTGCCGTAGCCTGCCCTGCTGACGTTCAGGCTGCGGCCAAGCAGCTCTGCCGCGGCATAGGCGAGATCGTCCGGATTGTTGATCTCTCGGATGTAGTCGCCGAGCGTGGCTAGGACGGAATTGCGATCGGCCGAGCGGACCCCGGTCGCTGTCGTCATTGGTCTTCCCCTGCCACTTTCCTGGCTCCACGATGAGCCAGTGTTTGATCGTCCCGCTGCTGTTCGCTTCGACCGTGAGCCCGCCTGACCCTGTGAGTGATGCAGGCAGGTGGCACAAATGTCTGCGCGATAACCGCATGATGGCATTTAGGTTCCCGTCATCACCGTCCCCTGGAAGCCTGGCCATCGACCCGGACTTCCACCAGGTCGGTCCAGCTGCCGCTAGGCGGCTCCAAGCCCCACGCCCACCCTACACCGGCGTGTAGATCACGAGCTTCAGCGCCGGATCGTCGTTGGCCTGAAAGCTCGTGTGCTCGAACCGGAGCACGCCCTTGGTCGGATGGTTCATGGTCTTGAGGCCCGCGGCAGTGCTGCGGATCTCGTGCGCTTCCCACCATTTGACGAATTCCGGACTGCCCTGGCGCAGCCGCGTCAGCAATTCCGTAAAGGCGGGATCGCCGGCCCAGACGTCGTGGGTGGCGCGAAACATCGCGACCATGCTCTTCGCGACATCCGCCCAGCCGGCACCGTAGAACTTTCGCGTCTGCTTGTTCGTCAGCACCAGCAGCAGCGTGTTGCGGTCCTGCTCGGGCAATTGTCCGAACCCGAAGATCTCCTCGGCCGCCGCGTTCCAGGCCAGCACGTCCCAGCGCCGCCCCGTGATGTAGGCCGGCTGCTTCAGGCTTTCGATCATCCGCCGAATTGGCGGCGGCACGATCTCGCGCGTGAACGCGCGCCTGTCGCCGTCGCGGGCCAGTGCCTTGAGATGGGCGTGCTCGGTCTTGCTGAGGCGTAGCGCACGCGCCAGCGCGTCGATGGTGGTGACCGAGGGGCTGACGGTGCGCCCCTGCTCGAGGCGGATGTACCAGTCGACGCCGATGCCGGCGAGCTGCGCCACCTCCTCGCGGCGCAGGCCCGCGGTGCGGCGCCGCCGGCCGGCAGGAAGCCCGACCGTCTTCGGCGACAGCTTTTCGCGGCGGGACCTGAGAAAGTCGCCGAATTCGACGCGGCGTGGGTCGGCCATGGTGACGTGCCTCGATGGAGGGCCTGGGCAATACTAGGATAATACCAGGCCTTCCTGGACCTGGGAAGGCGGTGCATATGGGCATCACCCGAACATGAGGTGACCACCATGAAAGCCGCCGTACTCAAATCCCTGGGATCTCCGCTCGTCATCGAGAATGCACCCGAACCGGTGCTCGGCACGGGCGAGGTCATCGTGGACGTCATCGCAACGCGGGTGCTGTCCTACATGAACGAGGTCTTCAGCGGGGTGCGCAACTATGCGCTCGAGCTGCCGATCATCCCCGGGCCTGGCGGCATCGGCCGGGTCCGCGCCATCGGCCCGGACGCGACGAAGCTCAGCGTCGGCGACTGGGTGTTCTGCGACCCGACGGTGCGTTCGCGCGATGACGTCGTTTCGCCCGACATCGCCCTGCAAGGCCTCACGGCCGCCGGTGCGGGCGGCATGCGCCTGCAACAGCATTTTCGCCACGGCTCGTTTGCCGAGCAGATGCGGGTGCCGACGGAGAACGTCAAGCGGCTCGGCACGATCACGCCGGAGGACGCCACGCGATGGTGCGCGCTGGGGACGCTGCTGGTGCCTTATGGCGGCTTTCTCGCCGCCAACCTTCAGCCCGGCGAGACCGTGCTGGTGAGCGGCGCCACCGGCAATTTCGGCAGCGCCGCCGTCTCGGTCGCGCTCGCGATGGGCGCGGCCTGTGTGGTCGCACCCGGCCGCAACGACAAGATCCTGGCCGACCTCGTCCGCCGCTTCGGCGATCGCGTCAAGCCGGTCAGGCTCTCCGGCAACGAAGACGACGACCGCGAGCGCATGAAGCGAACGGCGCCCGGACCGATCGACTGCGTGCTCGACATCATGCCGCCCTCGGTGAGCACGAATGTGGTGCGCGCGGCGATCATGACGGTGCGCGCTTACGGCCGCGTCGTGCTGATGGGTGGCGTCGGCATGGCCGGCGGCGCGGGGCTCGAACTGCCCTACCCCTGGATCATGCGCAACTGCATCAGCATCCACGGCGTCTGGATGTATCCGCCGGATGCGGCAGGCCGCCTGATCGCGCTGGTGCGCGCGGGACTGCTCAGGCTGGAGGAGTACGAAGCCACCGCGTTCGACCTCGACCACGCCAACGAGGCGGTAGCCCATGCCGCCGCCAATGGCGGGCCGTTCAAATTGACGGTGATCCGGCCCTGAGCGCCCCGGGCGTGCGGCCGCCCATTTTTTTCGTCAGCCCGGCCAAGCACTTGGCTACTGTGCATGGGGTTGTTTTCGAGGGTTTTTTATTCGAGCTCGATCACCTGGCCGTTCGACAGCGACACGCGGCGGTCCATGCGGCCGGCGAGCTCCATGTTGTGGGTCGCGATCAGCATGGAGACCTTGGTCGCCTTCACGAGTTGCATCAGGGCCTGGAAAACGTGGTCCGCGGTGTGCGGATCGAGATTGCCGGTCGGCTCGTCCGCAAACAGCACCCGCGGAGCATTGGCCACCGCGCGCGCGATCGCGACGCGCTGCTGCTCGCCGCCCGACAGCTCGGACGGACGGTGCGTGATGCGCTCGCCGAGGCCGAGATAGCCAAGGATCTCCTTGGCGCGCTTGACGCTCTCGGATTTCTTGAGGCCGCGGATCATCTGCGGCAGCATGACGTTCTCCAGCGCCGAGAACTCCGGCAGCAGCCGGTGCGACTGGTAGACGAAGCCGATATCGGTGCGGCGAAGCTGGGTGCGCTCGATGTCCGGCAGTTGCGAGGTCGGCGCGCCATTGACGTAGACCTCGCCGGAATCGGGCGCTTCCAACAGACCCGCAATGTGCAGCAGCGTCGACTTGCCCGAGCCGGACGGCGCCACCAGCGCGACGGACTGGCCCGCCCACAGCGCGAGCTTGGCGCCGTCGAGGATCGTCAGCGGCACCTCGCCCTGCAAGTACTGCCGCTTTATCTCGTGGAGATAAATGACCGGCACATCTTCCGCCCCCTGCTGCTCCATCAGCCCCTCACTCGTACCGCAGCGCTTCGACGGGATCGAGGCGCGCGGCGCGCCAGGACGGATACAGCGTCGCCAGGAACGACAGCGTCAGCGCCATGATGACGACGGCCGAGGTCTCGCCGATGTCGATCTCGGCGGGCAGCTTCGACAGGAAATACAGCTCTGGCGAAAACAGCTCGGTGCTGGTCAGCCAGGACAGGAATTGCCGGATCGATTCGATGTTGAGGCAGATCACCAGCCCGACGATGAAGCCGACCATCGTACCCACCACGCCGATCGAGGCGCCCGTGATCAGGAAGATGCGCATGATCGAGCCTTGCGAGGCCCCCATCGTGCGCAGGATCGCGATGTCGCTGCCCTTGTCCTTCACCAGCATGATCAGGCCGGAAACGATGTTGAGCGCCGCGACCAGCACGATCATGGTGAGGATCAGGAACATCACGTTGCGCTCGACCTGGAGCGCGTTGAAGAAGGTCGAGTTGCGCTGACGCCAGTCCACCAGGAACACCGGCCGACCCGCCGCCTCCGTCACGGCCTGACGGAACGCGACGATCTGATCCGGATTGGTGGTGAAGACCTCGATCGAGGTGACGTCGTTGCTGCGGTTGAAATAGGCCTGCGCCTCCGCAAGCGGCATGAACACGAAGCCGAGATCATACTCCGACATGCCGATCTCGAACACCGCGGCGATCTTGTACGGTTTTATGCGCGGTGTCGTGCCCATCGGGGTGACCGCGCCCTTCGGCGCCACCAGGGTGATGCTGTCGCCGGCGTGCAGCGACAGCTGGTCAGCGAGGCGCCGGCCGATCGCGACCCCCTGCCCGTCGTCAAAGCCCTCGAGCGAGCCCTGCTTGATGTTCTTGGCGATCGAGGTGAGGTTGTTGAGGTCGTCGGAACGGATGCCGCGCACCAGGACGCCGGAGGCGTTCCAGGGCGATGACGCCAGCGCCTGGCCATCCACCACGGGCGCTGCGAGCCGGATGCCCTGGACCTGGCTGAGGCGGTCGGCGACGTCCTTCCAGTCCGTCAGCGGCGATTCCAGCGGCTGGACCAGGATGTGGCCGTTGAGCCCGAGTATCTTGTCGAGCAGCTCCTTGCGAAAGCCGTTCATGACGGCCATGACGATGATCAGTGTCGCCACGCCCAGCATGATGCCGAGGAAGGAGAACCCGGCGATGACCGAGATGAATCCCTCCTTGCGGCGCGCCCGTAAGTAACGCGCCGACAGCATCCACTCGAATGGCGCAAAAGGCGCGGTTTGAACGGTTTCGGTCATGGTCTCATCCATCGCTCGATAGTCCCATGATTCGGGGTCAAATGTGGCCGGATTGGCGGCCGCGATCTCGGGCGATGAACAATATTCAGCCGACCAGCCTTATCAGCCCACAAGTCTTGCGACCGCGTCCTCAGGCGACATGGTCTCGCGGGCGCCGTCACTTCGCCGCTTGAGCTCGACCTTGCCGTCGGCGAGCCCCTTCGGCCCAATCATGATCTGCCAGGGGATGCCGATCAGGTCGGCGGCGGCGAATTTGGCTCCGGCCCGCTGGTCGGTGTCGTCGTAGAGCACGTCGACGCCCTTGGCGGACAGCTCCGCATAGAGCTTCTCGCAGGCCGCGTCGAGCGCGGCATCGCCCTGCTTGAGGTTGAGAATCGACACGCGGAACGGGGCAACGGCCTCCGGCCATTTGATGCCGGCATCGTCATGGCAGGCCTCGATGATGGCGCCGAGCAGGCGGGAGACGCCGACGCCGTAGGAGCCGCCGTGGATCGGCACGTCGACACCGTCGGGGCCCGCCACCAGCGCCTTCATCGCGTCGGAATACTTCGTGCCGAAATAGAAAATCTGCCCGACCTCGATACCGCGGGTGTTCACCCGCTTATCCGCGGGCACTTCCTGCTCGAAGCGCGCAGCGTCGTGAACGTCTTCCGTCGCCGCATAGACCGAGGTCCATTGCTTGATGATCGGCGTCAAATCGCTCTCGTAGTCGACGTCCTCGCCCGGCACCGGCAGGTCGAGCACGTCGCGATTGATGAAAACGCCGGATTCGCCGGTCTCGGCGAGCACAATGAACTCGTGGCTGAGATCGCCGCCGATCGGGCCGGTCTCGGCGCGCATCGGGATCGCCTTCAGCCCCATCCGCGCGAAGGTGCGCAAATAGGCGACGAACATCTTGTTGTAGGCGACGCGCGCCGCGGCCTCGTTGAGGTCGAACGAATAGGCGTCCTTCATCAGAAACTCGCGGCCGCGCATCACGCCGAAGCGCGGGCGCTGCTCGTCGCGGAATTTCCATTGAATATGATAGAGATTCAGCGGCAGGCTCTTGTAGGACTTCACATAGGCGCGGAAGATCTCGGTGATCATTTCCTCGTTGGTCGGACCGTACAGCAGCTCACGCTTGTGCCGGTCGGCGATGCGCAGCATCTCGGGGCCATAGGCATCGTAGCGGCCGCTCTCGCGCCAGAGGTCGGCAAGCTGGAGCGTCGGCATCAACAGTTCCAGCGCACCGGAGCGGTCCTGCTCCTCGCGCACGATCTGCTCGATCTTCTTCAGGACGCGGAAGCCGAGCGGCAGCCAGGCATAGATGCCGGCGGCCTCCTGCCGGATCATGCCGGCACGCAGCATCAGCCGATGCGAGACGATCTCCGCCTCTTTCGGATTTTCCTTCAGGATGGGCAGAAAGAACCGCGACAACCGCATGGCAATACTCGAGGAATCAGTGATGGCTTGCAGTGAAACCGGATTGGGAGCCAAAACACAAGACCGGGAATGAGGAAAACCCGCTAACACAGCGGAATTCCTGTCATTTTTCCGTCGACTTCAGGTTCGACGCGAGGTGCCGAAGAGCCGGGTTCAGGGCGCCGCCACCTCGAGTTCGTCCTCCAGCGTGATCTTCTCGAAATCGGTCACGAGCGCGTCGATCCGCACATGCCAACGGCCGGCAAAGGGCAGCTCGACCTTGCGCACGTGCCAGTAGCGGTCCGGCCCCAGCAAGGCGTTCCGCTCCATCGGCTCAATGCCGCGTTCGGGCAGGCTCAGCGTCAGCGTCACCTCCTTGGCCTCGAGAACCGCCCCCTCGCCGGTCATGAGCTGCAGGACGAAATCGTCAATACCCGCCTTGCCCGGCGAGACCAGGACCTGAAACATCGCCCTGTCGGTGTGGATGTGGATCGCCAGCGGCGTCTCCGGAGCGATCGTTCGCGGCGGCGGCGTGAAGCGCCAACCGGCCACGACGGCGAAGATGCCTAGCGCGATCGCGCATTCGAGTACGATCGAGCGCTTCAGTGCCGGCGCGGCCTTGTGATCCCCCGCCAGAGCTGGAGTCAGGCGGAAGCGGTTGAGCGCGGCAAGCGCCAGCAGCACGAGGACCAGTGCAAGCTTGATCGAGAGGATCAATCCATAGCGGGTCTCGACCAATGCAGACGGCTTTTCGAGCTGGACGATGGCGAGCGCGAGGCCGGTCAATGCGAGAACGCCAACGGCCGGCGCCGCGATGCGAGAAAAGCGGTTCACGACGGGCAATGTCGGGACGGGTCGCTTTGACAACAGGGCGCCCAGCGGCGCGAGGGCCCCAATCCAAAAGGCGACACCGAGGCCATGGAGAAAGATTGCGGGCCGGGTCAACAGTTCGGGCGGTGCCGTAGCAGCGTGCCCGGTCATGGCCAGCGACAAGCCGACGCCGACGAAGGCAATGATCGCCAGAGCGCGCGCGCACCACGCGCTGCCTAGCGCCAGCAATGCGAACAGCATTGCAGCGATGGCCACGAGCAAGGCCGGGCCCGCGCTGGTCCCGGATGCGACTTTCCAAGGAGCCATCGTCGCGAGAGCGGATATCGGTAGGCCGAGGAGATCCAGCCCCAGCACACCAAGGGACACCACCGCGCTCGGGAAGCCGATGGCGAGCGCCACGCACGGGATGGTTATGCCGGTCATCGACCACGCAACCCAGCGTGCAAAGAAAACGCCGCCGACGCCGACGAACAGGCCAAGATAGAGACCGACTCGCGCCAGCCAGATCAGCACGTTCAATCCGCCATCGGCGTTTGCGGGAGGTTGCGTTCCCGTCGGCGTGCCGATCGAGAAGATCACCGATCCAGCGACGGGATGGCCATCCTGCGAGATCACGCGATAGCTGACGACGGCCGTGCCTTGCGGCAGGTCCGCCGGCATCGCGACCGAGATGGTCGCGCCCGATGCGTCGACGCGCACGTCATCCCGCGCCGTGCCCGCGCCGTCGATCAGCCGGATCGCGCCCGGCGTCACCGTCTCGTTGAAGCGCAACTCCACCATCTTCGGCGCGCTCGCGAGCATGCTGCCGCTCGCCGGCTCGACCGCGACGAGCGCCGCGTGCGCCGAGGCGCCGGTCGCGAAGCCGACAACGAGGAGCAGCGTCGCGAGCGCGGCGAGCAGGCGCATCAGGGTTTCGGCAGGAGTTTCACGCCCGGAGCCGGCGATTTGCTCTCATGCGAATGCCCTGCCCCCTCCGCGGGGATCTCGATCCAGCGGCTGACGCCGGTCTCGCATTCCTGGACGACGGGGAAGTACAGGATCGTGTTCGGCTTGAGCGTGTCGGTCAGGGCCGTGTGCATGACGAACTCGTCATAGTTCTTGTCGGGCAGCTTGCCGCCAGACCAAGTCACCTCCTTGACGCCGGACGAGAGCTTGTTGCCGTGATAGTCGTATTCGCCGGCGTATTTGCCCTCGACCACGTCAACACTCCAGCCCGCCTTCGGCATCGGTTTCACCGCGATCACGCCTTCAGGAATCTGCACCCGGATTTTCACCGTGGGCGAGCCCGCGCAACCGTGCGGGACGGCGAAAACGGCTTTGTACGATCCCCCCACTGTCGCCTGCTTGCCTTCGAGGAAGACGTGCGCAGTCGCTGGCGTTGCCGCAAAGACGCTCAGAACAATCAGCCAGGTTCGCTTCGACATATTGGGTCTCCCGAAGGTCCAGATCACGCTCGTCACATCTTCATTCCCGAATGATCAGGCATTTTCTTCATCATGTGCCCACTGTCGCCGGGCGCCTGCGCGCCGACGCCTTGGACGTCGAGGGAGACGGCGACCTTGCCGGCCTTCTCAAACTGAAGCGTCACCGGCACCTTGTCGCCCTGCTTGAAGGGGCCCTTCAGCTCCTGGAGCATCAGGTGGTAGCCGCCGGGCGCGAACTTCACCGTTTTGCCGGGATCGATCACGAGCCCCTTGTCGAGCAGGCGCATCTTCATCACTCCGTTGTCCATCGCCATCTCGTGGACCTCAGCCTTCCCCGCGATATCGGCGGAAACGCTGACCAGCTTGTCTGCCACTGTGCCCTTGTTCTCGATGGTGAGATAGCCGCCGGCCACCTTGGCTCCGCCTGGTGTCGCCCGGCTCCACGCCTGCGAGATGACGAGATCGCCGGCCTTGATGTCCTCGGCCTGCGCGGCGGCACAGGCGGTCAGCAACAGTGAAATTGCAAGGAGAGTTCGTCCGATATTCTTCATGTTGATTGCCTCTTTCGCGATTGATCGGGCCGAGAATGGCCCTGCATTCCACGACGATTTTCCGCCGCCACCCGCATCGGCATTCGGAATGCCGGCCTGCGGCGGAGCGAACATAGACCCAAGTGCCATTTGCACGTCACCATCGATACCTCATTCCAGCATACACTGCCCGTCCCGTGCCCGGCTCAAACAATGCTGACGTCGCCGTCGCTCGATCGATGATGCTCGCGCTGGCTATGTAGGTCTTGTTGGTGAGATTGCGCCCCTCGACGTAGGCGGACATCGGGCCACCATTGTCGAAGCCCGCTTTCAATCCCAACAGGGCGTAAGGCTCTGACGTCAGCGTGTTCATGCTGTCGACGAAGTAGGCCTGTGGCACCCATTCGACGTTGGGTCCAACATAGAACCCGGTAGGGTGCTTGTAGAGAAGCTCCGCGCGCAGGTAGTGATTTGGAGCTCCCGGCAATCGATTGTTTCCGAAGGTCGGATCTTTGTCGAAGCGGAAGTCGTTGAAGGAATAAGCCAGATTCAGCCAGATCTTGTCCGGAGCCGGGCCGTTGACGAAGATGTCACGAAAGATTGCTGCGCCCGCGCCGGCCTCGATGCCTTGATGGATGGTGCGGTCGGCGTTGGTCACATTGCAATTGCCGAAAGTACTATAGAGGCATTGCAATTCGTCGCGAATGTTGGCCCGGTAGGCCGTCAGTTCCCAGGCATAATCAGATCGCTTCATGCGAGTCCCGATTTCGTACGTGGTGGCAATCTGCGGGCGGATGCTGGTGAACGGGATCGTCGGAATGCCGAGGCCGATCGCGCTTTCGCCAAAGCTCGGCACCTCGGCACTCCGCGAGACATTGGCGAAGGCTTGCCAGGCCGGATCGATTTGCCACAACAGACCGCCTTTCGGTGACCAGAGATTAAAGCGCGTCGCCCCCGATTGATCCCCGTCGCTGAGGAAACGATCCTGCCGATTGCGGGTCGCGTACAGAAATTGCGTGCCGCCGATCAGCGCAAGATTTGGAAGGACGTAGAAGCTGTCTTCAACGTAGGCGGAGGTATTCTCCGATCGATCGATCGAGGAAGAAAGCGGTGCACCCTTCTGCCCGCCAATGTTGGCGAACTGCTGGTTGTCGATGCTGCCGTTCAGCACATTGACGCCTGCGACCAACTTGTTGCGGAAGCCGCCAATGGTGCGGTCATCCGTGATCTTCGCGAATCCGCCGTAGTCCTTGTAACGGTAGTCCAGCCACTGGAAAATCGGATGCATCAAATGGCGATCGACACCAAAGGCGCCGAATTCGACTTTGGTGTCATCGAAACGAACGGTGGTTTTGTTGGCCAGCCTGACAGTATCGATGTTGCGCTGCTGATCCATCGCAACATTCGCCGGTGCAGCAGCTTCCGGATCGGTCAAAGCGGACGTCTTGGTCACGGTACCCGGGATTCGCTGCCGCACTTCGTTGGCATTGAGGTAGAACCGTGTCTCGACATCCGGGGAGAACTGATAGCCCACATTACCGCTCAAGCGGTTGCTCGAGCCGAAGCTGTGATCGCGAAATCCGTCTGCGGCCTGCGTGGAAGCGGTCACGAAGCCGTCCCACGGCCCGTTGACGCCGCCTGCGTTCGCCTGAAGTCGTTTGTAGCCGAATCCTCCGACATCGAAGGACACACCATTCGGAAACGAGTCGCGGCCGGTCGGGGTCACGAAGTTGATTGCGCCTCCCAGCGAATTGGCGCCGAACTGAAGCGCGTTGCCGCCCTTGAAGACTTCAACATATTTGTAGGCGCTCGGATCGATCTCCTGGAAATCGCCATAGCCATCCGCAGTGTTGATCGGAATGCCGTCCATATAGAGCTGCACACCGCGCAGATGAAAATTGCGCGACAGGCCGGACCCGCGAATCGAAAGGCGGGTGTCGTCGCCCCATTTGGGCTGGGCGTACACGCCGGGCACGTAATCCAGAACATCCTTGATCGTGTTGGACGGCGTCGAGTTCCTGTACACCTCGGCCGACACGAGCGCCACGCCGCCCGGAGTCTGGTTAATCTCCGCCAGTGCTTGTTGCGCCGTCAGAACCGTCAGGGCACCCGGAGCCCCGGCACTCTGTTCGCTCGCGGTTTGCTGCGGCGATGGGGTCGTTCGCGGGCTTCGCGTGACGCGCGCCGATCGCGCCGTATTGCGTGGCGGTCGGACCGCCGACGCGCGCTTCTGCTGAGGCGCCTCGACGGTGATTGGCGGCAACACTGCGCTGCTGCTTTGGGCAAAGGCGCCGCTCGACGATGCAAGCAGCGCGGCCTGAATGGCAACGACGCTCACACCACGGCGGGCATGACAACGTAACATGGGGCATTCCTGACGCCGGGCGTTCTCTCCGGCCATTCGACAGCATCAATCGCCTGCGGCGGACCGCGGCGATCACGAGAGTCGTCAGGAAAATTGAGGCGGTGCGCGCGCCTGCGCGTTTGTGCCTTTATGGGCCGCGCCGGCGGATGCCTCCGCCGCGTGCCACACCACGCGCTCGGCGTGGCGGAAGGGAACGGAAAGCGCGGCGTGCGGCGGCGAATCGAGCGACGCGCCCACCTGCGCCAGGCAACAGAGGGCGCATGCACCGGCATGTGCGACCGGCGTACCCGCCGGATCGTTCAGGCCGCCTTGCTCGCCTGCGCTGTGGCAGATGACGGCGGCGGACAACGGATCGGCCACGGCTTGGCCGGCCGCCAGACAGGCGGCAATCGGCGCCAGCACCTGCATCACCAGGGCGAGCAGGACCAGAGGTAGGAATTTTTGCAGCCGTGCGCGCATCCGCCGAACCATTCGTTCGTCTACTAACTAAACACCGGCGGATGGCCAAGTCGAGCCCGGTTCCGCCGCCTCCTTAATCCAGCGCAAATTTCCCGGAAAACTGTGGTCCGGCCGCGCGCGGAAGGGAACCTCCGGCAGTCGAGCACCCGGCCCCATCTACGGATTTCTTATATTTGTCATATGCTTACAGAGCCAAAAGCCCGATCATTTCGTCAGTTGCTCGAATTTTGAACATTCGTTGCCGAAAATGATGACAAGTGAGAAAAGTTGATCTAGCATCCTCTTGCTCAGGCTGGCCGCGAGGTCGAAGTCTGGTGGTCCAAGTCTCGGGAGGAGCCCCTGACGCGCAAAATGCAGCGTCGCCCCGCCAATCAAGATCAAATCTTAGAATCGGGGATAATAGGGTCGACACAATTTTCGAGCGGGGCTAGGGCCCCGCTCTTTTTTTGTCTGCGGGGCTAAAGCACCGATGAATGCTTCTCCCAATCCGATCGAACAGAGCTTTGAACTTGCAGCCTCGCGCTGCACCGATCTCACGCCACAGGTCTATCAGCGGCTGTTCGAACAGCATCCCGAAACACGGGCGATGTTCCGCACGCAAGGCAGCGAACTCGTGATGGGATCGATGCTGGCTCTCACGATCGAGGCGATTCTCGACTTCGCCGGTGATCGCCGCGGGCAATTCCGGTTGATCGCCTGCGAGGTCGCCTCGCACGATGGCTACGGCACGCCGCGCGAGCTGTTCATCGCCTTCTTCGCCGTCGTCAGGGACACGCTGCGCGATCTCCTCCGCGAGGAATGGTCGCCGGACATCGCGCAGGCCTGGGACCAACTGCTCATCGAGATCGACGCGTTCGCGGGTGTCCCGGCCTGACGCTTTGCGCTGCACCAACACGGGCTCGCGGCGACCCGCCGTTGATTGCGGATTGAGTGGCACCAACTCTTGTGAGACACTTTCGGACATCGGTCGCGCAATCAATGACGCGCCGAGATAAAATTGTATGGGAGCGAGCGATGTCCGGGACGAAAGATTTCTCGACGACGAGGCGCGATCTTCTTCAGGCGGCAGCAACCGCCGGCGCCGCGACTGCCATCCTCGGCAGCATGGGCATAAACCCCGCCCTTGCAGCCGAAGTCGGACGAAGCGAGAAGCCGCTGAAGGCGGCGTTCTCCAACGCAGGCCTCCAGGCCACCTGGTGCGCGCAGGGCAAGCAGGCCGCGGAATTCTGGGGCAAGCTGTTCAATGTCGAAGTCACCTGGTTCGACGGCCAGCTCGATGCGGTGAAGCAGCGCGCGGCGATCGACAACATGGCCTCGCAGAAATGGGACTTCGTCGCGATCCAGGCCTTTGGCATCGGCACCCTCACCCAGCCGGTGCAGAAGATGATCGACGCCGGCACGCCCGTGATCGACATGGACACGCTGATCGCGCCGCTGGACCAGATCAACGTCCACTCCTTCCTCGCCCCCGACAACGAGTTCATGGGCGCCTCCGTGACGCAGGCGCTGTGCAACGCCATGGGCGGCAAGGGCAAGATCATCATGACGCAAGGAGCCCTCGGCCACACCGGCGCGCAGGGCCGCGCCAAGGGCTTCAACAATGTCGTGAAGCAATTCCCTGGGATCGAGGTGCTCGATACCCAGCCGGCAGACTGGGATGTGTCGAAGACCGCGCGCCTCTGGGAAACCTACCTGACGAAGTATCCGCAGATCGACGCGGCGTTCTTCCACAATGACGACATGGCCCTCGCCGCCGCCAATATCATGAAGGCGCGGGGCCGCACCAACATCCTGATCGGCGGCGTCGACGCGATGCCGCCGGCGATCCAGGCGGTCAGCGAAGGCCGCATGTTCGCCACCGTGCGCAATCCGTCCTGCCGGATTCATGGCGGCGCCATCATCGCGGGCGTTTCCGCCGTGGTCGGCGGCGAAAAGAGCGGACAGGGCATTCCCAAGAACGTCGTCACCGACGGTCCTGTTGTGACCAAGGCCAACGCCGCAGGCATGCAGTGGATGCAGGATCACTTCCTGATCTGAGCCTCCATGCGAGAGGATCGTTCGCCTATCCTGGAACTGCAGGGCATCACGAAGAGCTTCGGCGGCGTCGAGGCGCTTCGTGGTGTCGACTTCGCGCTCTCACCCGGCGAGATCCATGGTCTCGTCGGCGAGAACGGCGCGGGAAAAAGCACGCTGATGAAGATCATCGCCGGCGTGCACACCGAATTCTCCGGCCGCTTCCTGATCGACGGACAGGAGACGCATTTCCGCTCGGCCCGCGACGCCCACAGCGCCGGCATCGCCATGGTGCACCAGGAGCTCTCGGTCGCGCCCGACCTCACGGTCGCGGAGAACGTGTTTCTGGGCAACCAGCCGACCAACCGCCTCGGCCTGGTGCAATGGCGGCGGATGGCGCGTGAGGCCGGCGAGCAGCTCGCCCGCTTCGGCATCGACGTCGATCCGATGAGCAGGCTCGGCGATCTCCCGATCGGGCTGCAGCAGCTAATCGAGATCGCGCGCGTGCTGTTCTCCGGCGCGCGCATCGTCATCCTGGACGAACCGACCTCCGCCCTCTCCCCGCCCGAGGTCGAGCGACTGTTCGCGACGCTGCGCCGGCTGCGTGAGGAAGGCACGGCGATCGTCTTCATCTCGCATTTCATCGAGGACATTCTTCGGGTGTCCGACACCGTGACCGTGTTCCGCAACGGACGGAAGGTCGCGGAGACGGCAAGTGCTGCGACCAGCAAGGGCGCGCTGATCGAGGCCATGATCGGCCGCGGCGGCGAAGCGCTCGAGCACAGCTACAGCGACGATCTGATGCTGCCGCGGGCGAGCGACAGCTCGGTGGTCCTGAAGGTCGACCAGCTGTCGCTGGCCCGCAGCCTGAAGGACATCTCCTTCGAGGCGCGCGCCGGCGAAGTGCTCGGCATCTACGGGTTCATGGGGTGCGGCCAGCAGGAACTGTCGCGCATCTTGTTCGGCAAGCTGAAGCCGGACGGCGGCACGCTCGCGGTCGATGGCAAGCCCAAGACGTTTGCCAGCACGGCAGCGGCGCGGCGCGCCGGGGTGGCGCTGGTGCCGGAGAGCCGACGCGCGATGCTGTTTCACCAGGAGCCGGTCTACAAGAACATCTCGATCAGCATTCTCGATCGCATCTCGGCGTTGCTGCTCAAGCCGGCGCAGGAGCGCGACATCGCAAAGCGCCAGGTCGAGCAGCTCCAGATCAGGCCGCCGGTGGTCGGTCTTGATCTCGGCATGCTCTCCGGCGGCAATCAGCAGAAGGTCGCGCTGGCGAAATGGCTGACCTATCCGCCCAAACTCCTGGTGCTGTGTGAGCCGACCCGCGGCATGGATGTCGGTGCCAAGAACGACGTCATCAACATCGTCCGCGATCTTCGCGCCAAAGGGCTCGCGATCATCGTGCTCTCGACCGAGCCGGAAACGGTGCTGTCGCTGGCCGACCGCATCCTCGTGCTCAAGCGCGGCGCATTGGTGCGTGAATTCAAGAACGAGCCGGTCAGCAAGGACCGCCTGCTGGAAGCGGCGTGACGGAGAAGCACCATGGCGAGCAGTGACACGGCTTTGGCGGCGGGGCAGCGGGCGCGCGGGCTTGCGCCGTTCCTGCGCTCGCAGATGCGCAACATCGCCCCGTTCCTGACGCTGATCTTTCTGTCCGGCTTCTTTGCGCTGGCCAGTCCCTCCTTCGCCACGCTGGACAATCTCGGCAACATCCTGACCCAGGTCTCGGTCACGGGAATCATCGCCGTCGGCCTCACCTTCGTGATTCTCTGCGCGGAGATCGACCTCTCGATTGCCAGCATCGCCAACGTCACCGGCATCGCGGTCGCCTACTTCACGCTCCAGGAATCCTACGTCAACATTCCCAACATTCCCCTGCCCGGCGCGGCGGCGATCCTGCTGGCCATTTTGCTCTGCGCGTTCCTCGGTCTCGTCAATGCACTGGGACTGACCGTGATCGGCATCCCTTCCTTCATCATGACCTTGGCGATGATGCAGATCGCGGCCGGAATCTCGGCGCTGCTGGTGCGCGGCCAGATCGCCTACAAGGTGCCCGGCGTGATCACCACGCTCGGCTCCGGATCGATCGGCGGCATCCCATGGATCGTCATCGTCGCCGCGATCATGCTGCTCTTGGGACATCTGGTGCTGACCTACACGCGCTTTGGCCGCTACGTCTACATGGTCGGCGGCAACCGCGAGGCGGCCGAATATTCCGGCCTCAACGTCAAGCTCATCCTCGGCGCCGTCATGGTGATCTCGGCGGTGTGCTCCGGTATCGGCGGCATGCTGGGCGTGGCCCATTTCGGCAGCGCGCAGCAGAACGAGTTCGATACCTATCTGCTCGACTCCATCGCCGCCGTCGTGGTCGGCGGCACCAGCCTGTTCGGCGGTCGCGGCGGCATCGGCAACACCATCGTCGGGCTCTTCGTCCTCGGTGTCCTCAATAACGGCCTTGACCACGTCAACATCGACAGCTTCCTGAAAATCCTGATCCGCGGCCTGATCCTGCTGGCGGCGCTGGTCATCAACGTCTATGCGCAGCGGCTGAGGGAAAAGGCGGTGGAATAGCCACCCCTCAAAACAAAAAGCGCGAAAACAACCCCATGCACAGTAGATACTGTGAGGGAATTCAACGAGTTATAAAATCCGAAATTGCGATGATGCGACCGCAGCGACGGTTTGACTCGTCGGGCAAAACAGGAGCAGGATGTCACGATGGCGCTGGCCAATTGTCTGGTCAGATCTGCCACAGGGCGCGCGGCTTTCCGAAGCGAGCTTTACGCCCGGTTCGCTGCTCCGACTACTGCCGCGCAATCCTTGATCACGACAACGACACTGATTGAGTCCGAATGTCCTGGGCGGTCTTCTGAAGCCGCACGAGATATCGTTTCTTTGCGGCCGCCTCGTTCAGCGTTCCGGAGATCAGATTGATGCTGATCGCCGCAACGACGCTGCCGCCCTGATCGCGAATTGGAACGGCCATGCCGCAAATCGCCGGATCCAGCTCGCCATCGACCCAGGCGTATCCCCGCCCCTCCGTCAGTTGCAGTTCCTGAGCCAGGCGTTTGGGATCGATGATGGTCCGTGGCGTCACTGACTTGAGTGGCGTGGTTGCCAAATATTGGGCTTTCTGCTCCGGAGTAAGGTTGGCCAGAAGCACACGTCCCAACGAGACGAGATGCGCGGGTAGCCGGCTGCCGATCCCGAGATTGGCGGAGAGGATACGCCGCGCCGGAAGTCTCAGGGCATAGACGATATCAGTTTCATCGAGCACCGCGAGCGCGCAGGATTCGCCGATGTCGTTGCGAAGATCTTCGAGCGCACGCTGAGCATAGCCCCAGAACGGCAAGGCGTTCAGGTAGGACAAGCCCAGACCGAGAGCTCGAGGCCGCAAGCGGAAATAGCGGCCGTCGGCTTCGCAATATTTCAGCGTAACGAGGGTGGCGAGCATGCGTCGCGCCGTCGCGCGGTTGAGGCCGGCGTGGACGGCGGCCTCTGACAGCGTATGCCGCCCTGGGGACCGGCCAAGCGCCTCGATCAGGGCGAAACCTCGCTCAATCGCGCGAACGTATCCATCGCTCTCTTTTGGCAATGCCACGGCCCCCTTGCGGAGACGAACAAGCTCCGTGCATAGTGGTTCACAAAACGAATAATCTGTTCGCCTGGCGAACACTATGGGAGGAGACGCGATGACGCAAGCGCCGGCATTCGAGACCGATTTCTGGAAGGACGCCAATCTGCGCAAGGTGTGGGACGACATCGTCCCGGGTGAGCCGCGCAAGACGATCCCCTACAAGCTGACGCTGGAAGCTATCCAGCTCTACTGCCGCTCCGTCGGCGAAGATCACCCGCTCTATTTCGACGAGACCTACGCGAAGAAAACTCCTTATGGCGGGCTGATCGCACCGCCGTCGATCCACATTCTGCTGATGTTCGCCTGCACCCCCACCGACGACTGGATGCGAACGCCGGGGACCATTAATGCCGGTCAATCCTGGAGTTACAACAAGCCTGCACGGCCCGGAGACACCATCACGCTGCAGGCACGCGCACTGGACAAATTCATCAAGCGCGAGCGCCTCTTCGTCGTCCACGACAACGTCTTCTTCAACCAGCATGGCGACGTCATTTGTTCCGGCCGCGGCCAGACGATCCGCCCCGCTTGATCGCAACGGCAGACAAGGAAACATGGCATGAGCACCAGCTTCGAGAACCTCACCGTCGGCGACATGATCGACGGCCCAAAGTTCGACGTCTCGCGCGAATCCATCCGTCTGTTTTGCGACGGGTCGCTCGACTACAACCCCCTGCATCTCGACGACGATTACATGAAGAACAGTTTCGGCAAGACCAATTTCGGCGGCATCATCATGCATGGCATGAACAATTTCGGGCTGATCACCCGGATGCTGACGGATTGGGCCTATCCTGCCGGTGCCATTCAGCGGCGGCTTGAGACGCGCTGGCTCAAGCCGGTCAAGCCAGGGGACACCATCCAGCCGCTAGGCGTGGTGAAGTCGAAGCAGTCGACGCAGAAATCAAATTGGGTGCTGATCGACGTACTGGTCCGCAATCAAAGGGGCGAGCACGTCGCAGCCGGTGAAGCCATGGTCGAATTTCCGACATCCGGTTCAATCGCGGCCCGAGCCGGGTGAAAAGCCCGGCACCGGCGTCGATCTCGCCCAGCCTTTGCGACGACCATAACGAGATGAGCGCATTTCGACCGCTCGACGGGAGGACTTCATGAACCGGATGTCAAGGGTGAGAACGCTCTGGTTCGCTATCGGCCTGGTGCTGCTATCGTTGACGATCCCGCTGGGCTTGGCGTCAGCCCAGCAGTTTCCTCCGAGCCAGATCAAGATCGTCGTGCCGTTCCCGGCCGGCGGCACCACGGACATTCTGGCGCGCTTCATCGCGCAATACCTCGGTGACAGGCTCGGCGTTTCGACCATCGTGGAAAATCGCGCCGGCGCGTCAGGCACCATTGGGTCCGAGATGGTTGCGAAAGCGCCGGCCGACGGCAGCGTGTTGCTGATCGCCGCGACCCACCACGTCATCAATCCGAGCCTGTTCCGCCAGCTGCCCTATGACACGCAGGTAGCCTTCTCGCCCGTGGCCGTCGTCGCGAGCGCGCCCAACGCACTCGTGGTCACAAAGGACTTTCCGGCGAAAAACGTCGCCGAGCTCATCGCGCTGGCGAAGAAGGACCCGGGCAAGCTTTCGTTCGGCTCCTCCGGAATCGGGGGCGCCAATCATCTGTCCGGCGAACTTTTCAAACAAATGGCGGGCGTCGACATCGTCCACATCCCCTACAAGGGAGCCGCGCCCGCGATGAACGATCTGCTTGGCGGCCATATCCCGATCATGTTCGACACGCTCCCAACCGTGCTTCCGGCCGCCTCGGCCGGCAACATTCGCGTCCTCGCCGTCACCAGCATGACGCGCGCGGCGTCGCTTCCCGACGTTCCGACGCTCGATGAAGCCGGCGTCAAAGATTTTGAAGCGACGGCGTGGTTTGGCATGTACATGCCGGCAGCGAATGGCAATCCTGCCTATGCCAGGCTGGTCGAGGTCATGAGCGAGATTCTGGCCTCCCCGGCAATTGCCGAGAAGTTCGCAACACAGGGGGTCACTCCCGGCAAATTATCGGGCGCTGAATTCACCCGCTTCGTGGATGCCGAGATCAGGAAATGGTCGGCCGTGGTCAAGCAGGCCAACGTGCCGCTCGAATAAGCGCGCGCAAGAACCACGCCTCCGTCAGCAGGCGAGCAATTCAGGGCCACCTGCATTGGATAAGGGAGCGCGGCCTAACTCTCGGCGTTCTCATCCGGCGCAAGCCGCGAGAACCGGAAATTGCAGTGGCTCGCACCGCCCGCCAGCGTCTGCGTCCTCTCCAGGCGGATGCCTCGCGCTGCGTAGGCGACAAATCGAGCCCGCAAATATTCGGCAGGATGTCCTTGTCGCCATGGCGCGCCGCGAGTTTGCAGAAGCCGCAAGCCTTGTAGTTGATGCCGAACTCAAAACTGTCACCCGTATCGGGCTCGACGAAATCGTAGACGAAATCTTCCGGAAACTCGGTTTGATGGCTTTCGGTTGCGCTTCTTGCCGCCTGCTCGCGTAGCAGGGCCTGGTTCTCAGCCGACATGAACTGACGACCCGAGGCGAGACGTTCGGCTTCCGATACGGCGAGCAATTGCGCCTTGTAGGTTTCCCGCTCGATCTCGCCGATCACAGGCACCGGCAGGCCGTGGCGCCGCAGCACCCGGCTGATGGCCATGAAGCCCATCAGACGCATGAAGAAATCGCTCATGCGGCTTGCCGCGCCGCCGACATAGGGCATCTGGGTGAGCACGATTTCGAATTCATCCATCACCTCCTGCCTGATCCCGTCGATCTCGGAAAGCTGCGCGCGCTCACGCAACATCGCTTCGGCCAGGTCGAGCCGCTCGCGCATGGCAGCCTCCATTGCACCACGATGCGCTTCGTAAAACGGATGAATGATCTCAGCCATGGGACACCTGATATGATTGGCTCATTGCAATGTTGGCGGGTTTCAATCGGCGGCGATCGCCTCAATCTCCAGCAGCCATTTGCTGTCGACGGTCTCGACGATCACGACCGTCAGCGCGGGCTGGTGTTCGCCCAGCATCGCGCGACGAACGGAGCGGTTGGTCACGAGTTGATTGCGGTCGGTCAGGAACGTGGTGACCTTGACCAGATGCGCGACGCCGAGGCCGGCGGCGGCGAGCACCTCGATCACGTTGCGCCAGGCCTGCGCGCACTGCGCCTCAAAACCGTCAGGGACGGCGCCGTCGGTCGTCTCAGGCACCTGGCCGCTGATGAACAACAGGCGGCGATGCTGCGTCAGTTCAAGCCCCATGCTGTAGCCGCCGGCGGGCGCGTGGACTGTTGCGGGATTGTGGCTGACGATGTGAGCTGGCGGCATAGGGTTTCTCCGGATTGCGGGCCGACCGTATCCGGCGCCATCACCGCTTCGCAAAGCATCATTGCTGCGGCTCAGCGCAAGAAAATCTATTGCAAGGCCACAGCCCATCAGTGTCAAAATGGAGCCCGATGACCTACGCCCTTCCCCCACTCAACGCGCTCCGCGCCTTCGAGGCCGCCGCCCGGCATCTCAGCTTCAAGCTGGCTGCACACGAGCTGCACGTGACGCCCGCCGCCGTCGGACAGCAGGTGAAGGCGCTGGAGGCGCGCCTCGGCGTGCAGCTGTTCGAGCGGCTGCATAAGCAGCTCATCCTCACCGTCGCCGGTCAGGCCTATCTGCCCGGGGTCTCCGAAGGCTTTCGCCACATCGCGGAGGCGACCTCGCAATTGAAGCCGGCAGGTGCGGTGCTGCTGCAATTGGGGGTCCATGGCAACTTCGAGCTCCGCCGCCTCGATCTCGCGGCGTTTCGCAGCACGCATGCGGAGATCGGTTTGCGGGTGCTCCAGCCCGCCGGCCTGCACGAACTGGTCGAGGGTAAAGTCGACCTGCTGATCGCCCGCGGCATCGGCCACCATCCGGGCTATCGCTGCGACCGGATCGATGAGGGATCGGACCTCGGCGATTGGCTGGTTGCGCCTGAAGGCACCGCGGATTGCCCCGAAATCGTCAGTTTTCGCGCGTGGCTGCGCGAGTTGCTGGATGAAAAGGCGCTCGCAAATCGCCGTCCTCGTCTAGTCGGCATCATGCGAAGTTGAGACGGCCGCGATCGGTCGCGAATTCAGTCGTGCGCTGCTCGCCGTCATCGTGCCACTGACGGAACCTGAGCTGAGCCGTGCGCTCGAACGCCTGTTCGGTGCGCGCGCGCGGCGGCGATCGAGGCGTTGCCGGTGACGCTATTCCTAAGGCGCACAAGCGACCGTAGGTCGCGGCGAGAGCTGCGGCCGAGACGACCGACCGCCCGGCCCGCCACTTCAAGGACTTTCAGTGGAGCACGCTCGACACCTTTTGACGCGGACCGGTTTGAGCCGGCGCTTAGGCGCGTTTGACAGGTCGGGCAACACAGGAGCACGATGTCATGATGGCGATCCGCCCGCAGCGGGCCCGGGTCCTCGTGACGCGCGCTACTCGATCCTCTTTGGGGTGCGAGACCAAAGGCGTGGACCACTTAAGTCGCCAGAACTCGCGTCGCAGCATCTCCACCTCTAGATGGCAATCCTACCCATTCAATGCGCCAACAGACGTCAAAGTCGGATCGTCTAGGGAAATCCAGCTTATTAAACAACAATCTACGACCACGAGGGTCCTGCGCTGTGCCTAGTACGGCTTCCTTCGATGAGGAGGGAGCAGCACCCGCGGCGGCAAAGCTTGCAGCATAGCGACCGATAGGGCGACGACGGGTGTTCCACTCAGCGCGAGGTGATAGTATCGTCAGCCATTGTTGAATCTGGAGGGTAATATGGCTTCGAAGAAAATGGATGAGGGCGATGGCCCGCTGGCCAAAGATTTCGTTGCAGTTCGTGTCAATTTAACGTCGGCTCAATTGGACCAAGTTCTCACCGCGCTCGGTGTTGCAAAGAAGCACAGGGCTAATTTTACTCCGGGCCAAGCCTTCATTGTGCAAAAGAGGAAGCCAGCCTCGAAGAAGAAGTCACAGCGACGGCCAGCAAAGAAATAGGCGCAGCAGACATTGACGAGTGACTGGAAGCTTACCTCGGTTCTTAGACGCGCGGGATCACTCAAACGGTCTCGATTGATAAGGTCTCCGGCCTTTGAAGGAGATCTTGGCGCGTTCAAGCTCCTGCCGAGTGAAACACCTGTGTCGTTGGAACACCCATCCGGAAGGTCCATGTCAGTCCTTCCGGGTGACATTTTTCTCGCGACGCCAGGTCATCGTGAATCGACCCGATGGGTCGTCGGTGGCGTTCCCATAGAGGGACTACTTCCGGACAAGGAGTATTCGATACTATCGAGCTGCGGAATTGTCGGCGAACTGGTCGGCTCGTCCTCGCAAAGGAAAAATCCCCTCGGCAAAGTCGAATTTCTCGGAACGTTGGGGTTGAACAAAGCGAATCTTCGAGATTTTTCGGCAATCAGCGAAGAGGAAGGCGCGGACAAAGGCGCAGAACTGTACCTGATCGTGGGCACGTCCGCGGAGGTTGGAAAAACGACGGCCGGCCTCACGATCTTACGGTCGCTTCTTCATCAGGGTTATTCGCAGGTCGCGGTACTCAAGGCGACCGGGACCTCGTCGATCGTCGAACTCTTGACCTATCGGGATTTCGGCGCTTTCACCACGCTGGACTGCGTCGACTTCGGCCTTCCTACCACCTACCCGTCTGAGAGAGCTGATATTTCGCCGATTTTTGATCGCGCCATTCAGTACATTCTTGGGTTGCCTGCCCAAGCCGTATTGATCGAGTGCGGCGGAGACATCCTGGGTGCAAACGTTCCAGTCTTCCTCGAACGTCTCAAGAAAGCGCGCCCCGTTGACAAGCTCGTGCTCGCCGCACCGGACTCACTGGCGGCATTTGGGGGCCTCCGCATCCTGGAAACGATGGGCTTCGCGGCGGATCTGCTGACTGGCCCCTGCACCGACACGCCCACCCTGCTGGAGAGGACACAGAAACTCTGCGGGATTAAAGCGATGAACATGTTGGGACCACGTCCTTAACCACAAGGTTTGATGTTCGTCCAATCCCTTCGTGCCGGCTAATTCATCTTAATGCGTGCGCTGATCGCCCAAAAATGCGTTAATCGTGTGATCCGCACTCGATCGCAATATTCCGAAAGCGAGTACCTCAACTCATCATCGGCAGGATAATTTTTGACAATTTCATAGAGCGAATTGTCTCTGCCCACTCTTATTTCGTATCTGTCGCCGAATCGATCGTGCCTCGAGATCGGGTTCTTCGTCGCATTCTTGCGATAGACTTCATCGACGAGCAGGAGCTTTGCGCCTGGCGCCAGCCGCGACATCAATTGCGCGATGAATTTTCCTTGCTCCCGTTTTCTCAGATGTGACCACCAAAGCATGGCGATTCCAACTTCGAATCTGGTGTCGAATGCGGGCAGCAGGAATGCGTCGGCGGTTACGAGCGAAACATTCGAGCCAAGGCCACGCCCGGCTGCAACGGCCAACGTATCGGCGTTACAGTCGGTCGCGAGCACCAGCCTGGCCGATCGGGAACACACTTGTGTCCAATAGCCCGTGCCTGCGGCTATCTCCAACACGCACTTTCCCTTGACGTGTCGCGCTACCCATCTTCGTAGTCGGGCAAGATCCGCCTGACGCCGACGCAGTTTGTAAATGTCATCGTATTCAGCCGATCGTTGCTTGTAGTAGGCCTTGAGTGCGCCCGAGCCGCTGCGGATCATGGCTCCACTGGCTTTCAGCATAGAAATCGCTCAATCCTCCGCAGGATTTTCGGACAAGCACTGTGCATCGACGACGGCCGTTATGCGAGCGAGAAGTTTTGAGGCAATCTTGAATTCCAACGTCGATTGACCTTCCGTCAGACCAGACAGAGCTGCCAAAAGGACCTTGTACGCCGCGCCGACCTTACCTTCGGCATGCCAGCACGCTGCCTGGGCGGCCGCGGCTCTCAGCTCCCAAAGCCTTGCTCCCTGCCCTCTGGCTATCGCAACCGCCTCGGCAAGCCACAGGTCTCTTTCAGTGGCGGTTGCCGCGCAAACCAGGGCACGCATCCGCATGATTTCGGACTTGCACCAGGTCTCACCCGTGAGCTCCACCAGTTGGAATGCCCTCTCCAACAGCATGGACGCCTCGGCACCCTGCCCTCGTTCGTGGTGCACCTCCGCGGCCGCAGTCATGAAGAACGGCAGAATGACCGAGTGACCAGCCTCGTCTAGCTCGGCAATGTGGCGCCTCATGGCTTCCAGGTGACTTACAGAGGCTTCCGTCCGCGACAACGCCCATGAGTGGAAAAAGCCGCCTTCGCGCTTCCCCAGAAAGGTTTCGTGATCTCTGTTTACTTCCAGAAGTCGTGCCGAAAGCGCTGCACAGCCCTCCACGTCGCGCCACATGATACGCTGTACACAAGCCCTCCTCATGGCAAGCACCAGCGTTATGACATGATTAAGCGATTCCGCATGCCTCACACCTTTCATTGCCGTTTCACAGCCGGATTCGGGATAGCCCATGGCGGTCTGCGACATTCCAATTATCGTATACATGGACGCCTTCATGTCCCGGCTGGCCAAATTAGCCTCTGGGCCATCCCGATCCACTTCGTAGTCGGTCAGCAATCTGGAGAGGACGTCGCAGGTCTCGCCAAACTGTCCACGAAGGAAATGCGCCAAACCGGCAGCCCGGAGCGACATCACTTCCGACCGGGAGCTAGCTAGTTTTGTATCCTGGTGAAGATTTCGAATATCGGCGGCGCATCGAGATAGGTTTTCCGCATCCGAATGAGTAAAATGATAGTTGATTAGACCATCATAGACTCTCAGAAGAGATACGGCATCACCGGTACGCAGGCTCAATGTACGAGCCTGCTCATAGCAGGTCAGGACCTCTTCGCTGCCCGACCCACGAAGATCTATGAGTGCCCGCCCGAGCTGTAATTGCAACATCAGTTCCCGTTCAGCGCTTTGTGTCTCCGATGGAAGGAGGTCTTGTTGACGAAGAGCATTCTTCAAATGGCTGGCTTTCTCGGCTAGCGCCGAGCGACCTGAGGCTTTTTCTGCGGCGAGCAAATAATACTCGATGGATCGGGCCGGCTCACCGGCCTCTTCAAAATGCAGCGCCAACACCTCCGGGTTGGTTATCGGACTGTGTTCGGCGGTTCTTTCCAAAAGCAAAGCAAGGCGGAGATGCAAGTGGCGCCTGCGATTACGCAAAATGGAGTCATAGGCAGCATTCTGAACCAGAGCATGCTTGAATGAGTAGGCGCTCTCGGGCGCGTGTCCGCGACGATTCACAAGCCCCGCCGCAGTTAGCTCGTTGAGCGCGGCAACCAAAATGCTCTCATCCAGGTCACTGATGCTCTTGAGAACGTCGAACGAAAACTCTCGTCCTATCACCGATGCCGTCTGAGCCACTTCTTTCGCATTGGGGTGACGATCCAATCGCGCTGTTAGAGATGCGTGGAGTGAGGGGGGGACCAACGAACGTCCCACGCCAATTTTGAGCTGGTCCAGCTGGATTTCCAAAACTGATTTAGTTAGCTCCTCAATATGCAGCGGCACGCCGTCGGAGCGGGATACTATTTCATCGACTATTTCCGCTGACAGGGCATGCTCGCCAGCGACCGCACCAACAAGAAGAGCTGCGTTCCGCCGATCGAACCCGGTCAGGATCAAGTGTGTCACTTGCGGGCGGGTAATCCAAGGCGGCCGAAACTCCAAGCGACCGCTGGCGATCAACATGAGAGGAAATTGATCTATTTCGTCGACCAGCCTGTCTATCAGATCCAACGTAACCTGATCCGCCCAATGCAAGTCTTCGAAGACAGCCAACCTGGCAGATCGAGACGTCTGCATTCTCAGCAACCGAATGATCGAAGCCAGGGTCATGTCTCTCTTCCTGCGCGCCGACAAATCGAGCGGCAGGCTTGGCGTTGGCATGGTGATCGAAAGAAGGTCGCCGATAAAAAATCCATCGACTTCTGTTGCGCCGTATTCGGCGAGCAGACGCGCCAACTTCACCGACCTGACGGACACGGAATCTCCGCCTTCAATCATCGCCGCGAGCTCGATGTGGCGGATGATCGGGTAAAGCGGAGCGTCCTGCTGGTGTGCTGAACATGAAAACTGCAGCGGCGGAAGTCGATCTCCTTCCTGACTTGCATCCTCAAGGACCGAAATGAGCCTGGATTTCCCAACCCCTGCTTCACCGATCAATAGACACATCACCCCTTGACCGGTGAGAACCTGCTCCCATCGGCGCAGAAGCAGGCTCTTCTCCTCCGTTCGGCCGATCAGGGGCGTCTCAATCGAACGAAGAGCCTTGAAACGACTCCCGATGATGTTTTCCTTGGTGACCGCCCAAGCAGTTACCGGCCCTTTCAGGCCTTTCAGATCCAAGGGGCCCAAGCGTCGGTACTGAAACATCTCACCGGTCAATCGACGTGTCGCCTCATCGATCACCACCGAGCCTGTCTCTGCGATGGCTTGCAGTCTCGCTGCGAAATTCGGAGTTTCGCCGACCGCGGTTTGAGAATCCCGGTCACCGTCTACGATCGCGCCGATAACGGCTATTCCCGTGGCGATACCGACGCGACAACTGAGCGAGCCGGCGGGTCCCGCCGGGGTGCTCAGACGACGAACGGCCTCAACCGAAAGCAAGGCACTCCGCACCGCGCACTCAGCCTCGTCCTCATGTGCGCTTGGATAGCCAAAATATGCGAGTATGCCATCGCCAATGTAGCGAGCGACATATCCTCCGTTTTGCGCGATTAGGTTCGTTACACAATTGTGGTGAGCAGAGATCACTTCGCGCAAATCTTCCGGGTCCAACCTCGTGCCAAGCGCTGTCGACCCGACCAGGTCGACGAACATGACCGTTAGCCGACGACGCTCAGCCTGCGGCTTTGCGCCGGTTTTTGAAGCATCGGCTGTTTCGCGTTGTTCGGGAAATTCCTTTGCGCTCGTCTGGCCGCAGACAGAGCAAAATCGCGCGCCGGCAGCGTTCTGGTATCCGCACGAACCGCATTGCCATGAAAGAGGCATGCCGCAGTCGCGGCAAAACTTCGAACCGGTAGCAACACGCAACCCACAGCGGGAGCAGAGCATATCCACCTGCTAATCCGGACCGCGCTGCGTCCAATTTGGCCTAATAGAAGCTCAGAGTCCAGCTGACCTGCTGTCGCGTGTCAGCACGGGTGCTGCGTGAAAACTCATTGCGCATCCGCAAACCACCTCCTGAGCACTGGGACTGCCATGATCCGGCTTCGGACCGGCTGGCCAGGCAGACAACGCACGTCACCATAGTTGACGGTTCTGTAGACTACGGTCACAGGTTGTCAGCTCTCGTCCCGGGCGCTCCGTTCCGGTATCTCGCCAGTTGCAGAGTACCCCTTCGTGCGCCCCGGTTAGTCGCTAGCGCATATCGGACGTGCGCTCCAGGCTACGTGTGACCACTTTCGCTCAAAGCCGGCACCGACCGCGCCGCAATCTCGTCGGCACGCCAGCATCTTACCGAATGCCCGTCGGCTCGCGTCTCCAGCACCGGCCCCGGCTCGCTCCGACATACTTCCTCCGCATACCGGCACCGCGGGCTGAAGGCGCATCCGTTCGGCGGATTGAGCGGGTTGGGAAGGTCGCCGCCTGTCGTCGCCAGCGGTGCATGACGCAAGGGATCGGGGATGGCGGCGATCAGGGCTTGCGTATAGGGGTGCGCCGGCCGCTCGAAGATCTCGCGCCAGTGGCCGTTCTCAACGATGCGGCCGAGATACATCACGGCGACCTTGTCGCTCATGTGTTCGACGACGCCGAGATCGTGGCTGATCATGATGTAGGAGAGACCGAGGGTTTCCTTCAATTCCAGCAGCAGATTGATGATCTGGGCGCGGATCGAAACGTCGAGCGCCGAGACGGGCTCGTCGCAGATGACGATCCTGGGATTGAGGATCAGGGCGCGGGCAATGCCGATGCGCTGGCGCTGGCCGCCCGAGAATTCATGCGGGTAGCGGTCGGCCTGCTCAGGCCGCAGGCCCACATGCCGCAGCATCTTCGCGACGCGGTCCTCGATCTCGCTCTTGGCCGTGACGCCATGCACACGCAGGGGATCTTCGAGCGTGCGGCGAACGGTCTGGCGCGGATTGAGCGAGGCGTAGGGATCCTGAAACACGATCTGCACGACGCGGGCCAGCGCCTTCCGATCGCCGGATGGCCGGTTGGTCACGTCGTGTCCGTCCAGCACGATGCGGCCGCGCGTCGGTGTCTGGAGGCCAAGGATCGACAATGCGACCGTGGACTTGCCGGAGCCGGACTCGCCGACGAGGCCAAGGCATTCACCGCGCTTCAGGGTGAGATCGACGCCGTCGACGGCGCGGAGCAGCCGACGGCCGCACCCCAGCAGGCCGCCGCCGAGCGGAAAATGGACCGCGAGATCCCTCACGCTGAGAATGACATCGTCGTCCGGCCGTGTCTCATCCAACCTGTCCTGCGGCTCATGCATGGTGGTGACACCTGACCAGACCGCCGGCGTCGAGCAAATCCGCTTCCGGCGGGATGGACCGGCAAATATCGGTCGCCTGCGCGCAACGCGGATTGAACCGGCAGCCGCTGGGGAAATTCGTGATGGCCGGGACCACACCCGCGATCTCCGTCAGCCGGGTCCGGCCAAGCGCGGCGCGACTGCCGAGCCGCGGCAGCGAGGCGACCAGGCCTCGCGTATAGGGGTGCGAGGGTGCCCGGAAAATATCGGCCGAGCCGCGCTCCTCGACGATGCGGCCGGCATACATCACGGCCACACGGCGACAGACATTGGCGACCAGCCCCAGATCGTGGCTGATCATCAGGATTGCGGTTCCCCGCTTGGCGCATAAATTCCGCATCAGCTCGATGATTTCGGCTTGCACGGTGACGTCGAGTGCCGTTGTTGGCTCGTCGGCGATCAGGAGATCCGGACCGCAGGCGAGCGCGATGGCGATCATCACGCGCTGGCGCATGCCGCCCGAGAGCTGGTGCGGGTAATCCTTCACGCGCCGCTCCGGCGCGGGAACGCGGACGCTCGCCAGCGCCTCGACCGCCAGCCTGTCGGCTTCCCGCCAGCTCTTGCCCTTGTGCAGCACGAACATCTCGGCGATCTGCCGGCCCACCGGCGAGACCGGGTTCAGCGCCGTCATCGGCTCCTGGAAGATCATGGCGATGCGATTGCCGCGCAGCTGGCGCTGCTTGGCCGCGGAAAGGTGCTGGATCTCCCGCCCCTCAAACCGGATGACGCCGCCGCCGATCGACAATGGCTGCCGCAACAGGCCGATCAAGGCGAGCGCCGTGATGCTCTTGCCGCAGCCGGATTCGCCGACCAGGCCGAAGGTCTCGCCGCGATCGATGCGGAATGAAATGCCCTCGGCCGCCGCAACGCGTCGCGATCCATCGTCGAGATCGATCCGCAGATCCTCGACTTCGATCAGCGGCGCGCCGGTCATGTGCGCCGGCTCCGCGATTGTGGATCGAGGATGTCGCGCAGGCCGTCGCCGAGCAGATTGAGCCCGAGCACCGTCAGGAAAATGGCAAGGCCGGGAAACACCGAGAGCCACGGCGCTGTCGTGATCTGGTCGCGGGCGTCCGACAACATGCTGCCCCAGCTCGGAAACGGCGGGCGGACACCGAGGCCGAGAAACGACAATGCGGCTTCTGACAAGACCGCGCTGCCCATGCCGAGCGTGCCGATGACGACGATCGGCCCTAGCATGTTGGGCAGCAGCTGCGTGATCATGATGCGCAGATCGCCGTAGCCGAGCACGGTCGCGGCCTGCACATAGCCCTGGCTCCTGAGCGACAGCGCGGAGGCCCGCGCGATCCGGCACGTGAAGGACCAGTTGGTCAAGCCGAGTGCGATCAGCAGGCTGGTGAGGCCGGGACCGAGCACCGCCATGATGGCCAGCGCGAAGATCAGCGATGGGATCGCGAGCATGAGATTGGTCAGGCCGTTGACGACATCGTCCCACCAGCCGCCCCAATAGCCGGCGCTCAGGCCCAGCGCCACGCCGATGACGCTGTTGATGAGCTGCGAGACGATGCCGACCGTCAGCGAGACGCGCGCGCCATAGACGACGCGGGAATAGATGTCGCGGCCCTGATCGTCGGTGCCGAACCACCAGGTCCAGCTCGGAGGCTCCTCCGCGTTGAGCAGATTGGCATCCAGGACGGGGTCGGTATGCGCCAGCCAGGGCGCGAGCAGACCGACCAGGATTGCGAGCGCGAACAGCGCGCCACCGATGATGAGATTGGCGCGCAGCTTCATGCGTATCGGATCCTGGGATCGATCACCCCATAGAGCACGTCGATCAGCAGATTAATGGCGAGAAAGGACAGCACCACGACAAGAATGGAGCCCTGGACGGCCGGAATGTCGCGCTGCAGGACACTGTCGACCAGCAGCGAGCCGATGCCCGGCCAGGAATACAATTTCTCGACGACGACCGCCTGCCCCATCAATCCGCCGAACTGCAGGCCGACGGTGGTGAGAATGATGACGAGCGCGTTGCGCATCACATGCCACTTCACGACCCGCGTCTCGCTCATGCCCTTGGAGCGCGCGGTGCGGACGAAATCCGCGGTCATGATCTCGAGCACCGCGGCGCGTGTGGTCCGGGCGAACAGCGCCATCGGCGAGACGCCGAGCGTCACGGCCGGAAGGATCAGGTACTTCAGTCCGCCATCGCCATAGCCGAAACTCGGCAGCCAGCCGAGCTTCAATGCAAACAGATACATCAGCACCAGTCCGAGCCAGAATTTGGCGATCGAAAGGCCTGACACCGCCACGACCATGGCCAGCGTGTCGACGATGCCTCCCGGCTTGAGCGCGGCGATGAAACCCAGGGGTACGCCGATCACGACGGAAAACGCCATGGCGGTGAAGATGAGCTGGAGCGTCGGCCATATCCGTTTGGCGATCATGAACGTCACAGGCTCCCGCGTCCGGAACGAGGTTCCGAAATCGCCGGTCGCAAGCTTGGCGATGTAGGCGCCGAAACGGACATAGACGGGATCGTCGAGGCCGAGCTGCTTCTTCATGCGCAGCTCGACCTGCGGATCGGCATCGTCGCTCATGGACGAGACGATGCTGCCGGGAACGACGCTGAACAGCACGAACACCAGAGCCACCACGGCGAGCACGGTCGGAATGGTCTGCAGCAGGCGGCGGAACAGGAACGAGAGCATCGGCACTTTTCCTCTCCCCCTCCGTCGTTCATGGCGACGGAGGGAGCGCGAGAGCGGGTGTCACTTCGCGGGCGAGGTCTCGTCGACCCAGAGGTCTTCGACGTTCTGATGAGTCAGCTCCGTCGCGTTCAGCTGAATCCCCTTCAGCCACGGCTGCACCGCCATGACGGCCTTGTTGTAGTTGAAGAACCAGACCGGCGCCTCTTCGTACAGAACAGCATTGGCCTTCTGCAGCAGCTGGGTACGCTTTGCAGCGTCATCGGACTGCCCGGCCTCGTCGATCAGCTTGTCGAACTCGGCATTCTTGAAGTTCATATAGTTGCAGGCCGACTGCGGCGTCGATGAGTGGAAGCATTTGAGGGCGGCCTGGGGATCGGGTCCGGTCGCTTGGGAATAGACAAAGGCCTGATAGTCGCCGCTGCGGACCACCTCCGCCAGCACCGCTGTTTCGACCTGCTTGACCTTGGCCTTGATGCCCACCCGGTCCAGCATCGGGATCACGGCCGAGACGATCGGCAGGCCCCAGCTCTCGTTCTGGCTGGTGGTCCATTCGAATTCGAAGCCCGAGGGATAGCCGGCCTCGGCGAGCAGCTGCTTGGCCTTGGCGGGATCGAAGGCGTAGGGCTTCATGGCCTTGTCGTAGACGGGAGAGGTCAGCGGCAGCCAGCTGGTCGCGCGATAGGCCTTGCCCTTGACCAGCTTGTTGATGATCAAATCGGTGTCGATCGCATAGTTGATCGCCTGCCGGACACGCTTGTCGGCAAATGGCTTGAATGCGGGATTCATCCCCATGTAGCGGGTGAAGACCTCGGCGACTTCGACGACGGTGCCCTTGAGGTCGGCGTCGTTCTGATAGGCGACATATTGCGCCGGTCCCAGCACGGAGGTGTCGATCTCCTTGTTGCGGAAAGCGACATCGCGGGCCGCGGCCTCGCCCATGACCGACACGATGATCTTGTCGGCGTAGGGCTTGCCGGGCTTGTAGAACCGGTCCCATCGCTCCAGAACGATGCGCGATCCCGGCACGTGCTCGACGAATTTGAAGGGTCCAAGACCGATCGGCTTCTGGAGAAAGCTCTCCTTGGCGGCTTCGTCGGCGGGATAGATCGACGTGATCGCGTTCCAGAAGTAGAAGCCCGGATCGACTTTCTCGGTCAGCTTCATCTCGATGGTAAACTCGTCGATCTTCTTCAGGCCGGAGATCTCCTTGGCCTGGCCCTTCTCGACCGCCGCCGCGCCCTCGATCACGCGGACATAGCGCGCGCCGGGATATGCCTTGGTGCCGTCCATGATGCGGTTGTAGGTCCAGATGACGTCGTCGGCCGTCATCTTGCGGCCGTTGTGGAAATAGGCGTCGTCGCGCAGCTTGAAGGTGTGGACGAGACCTCCGCCCGAGACGACGTCCTCCTTGGCAAGCTCCAGCACCGGCTTGCCTTCCGTGGAATTCCAGATGTAGAGCGACCGGTGCAGGGCCTTGGCGTAGATCTCGTCCTGGGCGCGCTGCGTGGTGTGAATGTCCAAGCTTGTGAAGCTCGACCCATAAGGCGCGGTCATGCGGACGGTTCCGCCCTTGCGCGGCGTCTGGGCCTCCGCCGAGGCCGCCAGTGCCAGCCCCAGACCCGCGACGATCGCCACTATCCTGAACATCATGGTCCCTCCGACAACGCAAGCCGTGCTCTGGTCCGAGAGTTGACCATCCACGGCGGGTCGAGCGCAAGCGCCTTGAAGGGGTTGACGTATGCGAGCGTCGCGCGGGCCCCGCCGATTTGCGAAGACGCCCGCTAGAACTCCGGCTGCCAGTCGCGCAATTTTCGCGCTGCAGAAGTAACGTCCGCGATGGCCGGAAACGCCCCCCCCTCCAGCATCAGCGCGCGCGCCAGCCGCACCGCGCGTGCTTCGCTGGTGGCGCGCCGGCGCGGATCATCGATCAGCTCGAAATCGATATTGTGGGCGAGGCCGAAGATGCGGCGGATGGTTTTTGCCGCGGCGAAACCGACCGTATCCGCGAACAGCCGCTGCATGTAGGCCTGCCGCTCGGCCTCCAGCCGTGCCGCGCCTGTCTCGCCGGCGAAGAGCGAGGCGGGATAGGCATCGCCTGCGGCGCCAGCGCGCCAGAGATCGAGGAACTTGCGGGCGAACGCGTTCCAGACCTGCTCGACCGTTTCCAGCACCCAGGCTTCGAAGGCACGCCGCTCGCCCGGCACGCGCTCATGGCCGGCGGAGGCAAAATAGGCCATCAGCAGGTTGGCCAGCACGGCGCCGACATCGAAACCCATCGGGCCGTAGAACGCGAATTCGGGGTCGATCACCCGCGTCTGGATCTCCGTCACCATGATCGAGCCGGTGTGCAGGTCGCCGTGGAGCAGCGCCTCGGGGCTCGCCATGAACTTCAGCTTCAGCCGGGAGATCGCGACATGCAATTCCATGTCCTCGCGCAGCTCTGCGGCGAGCGCATCGAGATATGGCGCGGTCCAGCGGTTTTGCTCGGCGATCCGGTAGGGATCGGTGAAGATCAGATCCTCGGTGATCTTGCACAGCGCATGGTTGCCGGCGAAGGCGGCGATGCCCTGCTTCTTCTCGGCCGCCGACAGCGCGAGGTCGGAGGTGAAGAACAAGGTCTGCGCCATGAAGGTGGTGATGTCATCGACAAAGCGCGGATATTGCGTCCCCGCAACCATCCCCTTGCGCATGATGATGTGGGGCTCGAGCAGCTCCATCACCGTCAGCGCCAGGGTCTCGTTGTGATGCAGCAGCGCCGGCACGAGGCCGGGCGCGAGCTCGTCCTGCCGCGACAAGGCGAGATATTCGTAATGAGCCCGGGACAGCGGCAGCGGCCAGCTCTCGCCGACCAGGCGGACATAGGGCAGCGCCTGCTTCACGGCGACGCCGCCACGGCCGCCCTTGACGATGAAAACGAGATTGAGATTGCCGTCGCCGACTTCGGTGATCGACCAGGAGGCCGGCTCGCCACCGAGGGTCGCAGCGATATCCGCAACGCCTGCGAGATAATCCCGCAAGGCCGCCTCATGCAGAATCCGGTAGTCCCCCTGCCCCTGCGCCATGACGATCCCATCCCATATAGGGGCCGGATCGTTACTCCCGCTCCAGGAAGCTCGAGCCGATCTCGGCCTTTCTTTTGATCGGATCGTAATCACAATAGACGCTGTCCGCCACCAGCGTGTAGCTGGCGCTGACGGTGTATTTGTCTGTTTTGACCGAGTTCAGGCCGATCACCGCGGTGCTCTTGCCGCCGTTCCATTTGAACGGCGTCGAGCTCTTGGCCTGCTCGCAGGCGACCACGGCCTCGTTGAAGACGTAGCCCTCGACGAACGCCTTCAGGGTGCGCACCTGCACGGCCATCTTCCACTCGAAATACCCGATGGCACCGAGGCCGGCGACGATCAGCACCAGAAGCGCGACGACGATCCGCTGAAAAGTCATTGGTCCCCCAACAAAGCCAACCAAAAATTCTTAGAACGGCATGCCCATCAATTTCGACAGGCGCTCGATCGAGAGATAGCCGGCGTGATAGGCGACCATGGCGATCCCGTAGATGATGGCCGAGATGATCGTGGTCCAGATCAGCTTGCTCCTCATTCGCGTCAGGATCGGCGCGCCGGGATCGCTGCCCGGCACTCCGACGCCGTCCTCGTGCTGGCTGCGCACGCCGAACGGCAGCGTCAGGAACAGCGCGACCCACCAGATGACGAAGTAGATCGCGATTGCGGTTGAGATCTGGATGGCCATGGCTTCGGCCTATGCCTGCTCGATTTCGACCAGCGCGCCGGAAAAGTCCTTCGGGTGCAGGAACAGCACCGGCTTGCCGTGGGCGCCAATCTTCGGCACGCCGTCGCCGAGCACCCTTGCGCCCTCCTTCACCAGCGTGTCGCGCGAGGCGATGATGTCGACCACCTCGTAGCAGACGTGGTGGATGCCGCCGTCGGCGTTGCGATCGAGGAACTTAGCGATCGGCGAGGCTTCGCCGAGCGGCTCGATGAACTCGATCTTGGTGTTGGGCAGCGTCGCGAACACGGTGGTGACGCCATGCTCGGGCAGCGCGACGGCCTCCGAGATCTGGGCCCCGAACGCGGCGCCATAGATCCTGGCGGCCTTGACGGCGTCCTTGGTCGCGATCGCGACATGGTTGAGCCGGCCCAGCATTGTGCTTCTCCCGTTACACTGTCAGGACGTGTACCAGACAGGGGGGCTTTTTACCCCAATGTTCGTTGATCACGGAGCGGACAGCGCGTCGCACCGACTCCGCCAGCGCATCCGCGTCGCGACGGCGCGCCTTCGGCAGGCCCTCGACGGTGGAGACCACGGCGTCGAAGACGATGTCATCGAAGGGCTCGCCCGCTCTGTTCTTCTCGGGGATGCCGACCAGTTCGACCGCGGGATCGTCGGCAAGCTCGCCCTGCTCCGTCATGACGATGGCGACAAAGGCGCAGCCGGAGAAGGCCATGCGGCGCCGCTCGACCACCGCGCGGGACTTGGAGTCCTCCAGAATCGTGCCGTCCTTGTAGAGACGGCCCGCAGGCACTTGCCCAATGATGCCGGGATCGCCGGGGCCGAGCTTGACCAGATCGCCGTTGCGGCAGACCAGTACGCGCGGCACGCCGGCGGCACGCGCGAGCTTGGCGTGCTCGTTCAGGTGCAGGGCCTCGCCATGGACCGGGATCAGGAGCTGCGGCTTGGTCCAGGAGATCATGTCGCGCAATTCGTCGCGGCGGGGATGACCGGAGACATGGACCAGCTGGTCGCGGTCGGTGATGACCTCCACGCCCTGCAAGACCAGGCCATTGATGATCGCGCCGACCGCCTTCTCGTTGCCGGGAATGGTGCGCGAGGAGAAGATGACGCTGTCGCCGCGGTTGAGCGTGATCTCGGGATGGTCGTCATTGGCGATGCGCGCCAGCGCGGCACGGGGCTCGCCCTGGCTGCCGGTGCAGAGCGCCAGCACCTTGTCCTGCGGCAGGTGACCGTAGACCTCGGCGGAGCGGAAGCTCTGCACGCCGTCGAGATAGCCGGTCTCGCGCGCGACCTGCACCACGCGTTCCATGGCGCGGCCGACCACGACGACCTCACGGTCGGCGGCCTTCGCGGCGATGGCGACGGCCTTGAGGCGCGCGACGTTGGAGGCAAAGGTCGTGACCGCGACGCGACCCTTGGCGGCCTTGACCAGCTCGGTGATAGATTTGGCAACCTCGGCTTCCGAGGGCGAGCGGCCGTCGCGCACGGCGTTGGTGGAATCGCCGATCAAGGCGAGCAGGCCCGCATCGCCGAGCTCCCGCAGCCGCTTTTCGTCGGTCGGGCGGCCGATGATCGGGGTCGGATCGATCTTCCAGTCGCCGGTGTGCAGCACCGTTCCAACGTCGGTGTGAATCGCCAGCGCATGCGACTCCGGAATCGAATGCGCGACCGGAATGAACTCGACGTTGAACGGGCCGATATCGACGCGCCCGCCTGACGGCACCACCGTCACCGGGATCTTCGGCGCATTGCGCTCGGCGGCGCATTTGGCCTCGAACAGCGCGGCGCTGAACTGGGTCGCGTAGATCGGGCATTTCAGCTTCGGCCACAGGTCGATGATGGCGCCGAAATGGTCCTCATGGGCGTGGGTCAGCACCAGCCCCATCAGGTTCTTGCGTTCCTTCTCCAGGAAGCTGACGTCCGGCATGATCAGGTCGATGCCCGGCAGATGCTCCTCGTCGCCGAAGGAGACGCCGAGATCGATCGCCAGCCAGGCCCGCTGCTGGCGGTTGCCGAGGCCGTAGATCGACAAATTCATGCCGATCTCGCCGACCCCGCCGAGCGGCGCAAATACGAGTTCTTCAGGCTTCGCCATCACGCAGCTCCCACGGAGGCAGCCGTGCCGAAGAACACCTCGCCCGCGGCCACCGGCACGCGCCGGCCCTCCGCGGTGCGGACGATCAGGCAGCCGGTGTCGTCGATCGTGTCAAAAATGCCTTCCAGCGTCATCACTCCCGTGTGGATCGCGACCCGCTCGCCGAGGCCGGCGGCGCGCTCCAGCCACAATTTGCGAATTTCGGCAAAGCCGCGACCATTGTCCCAGATACCGCGGAATTCCACCCACGCGTCCGAGAGCGCCGAGAACAACTCCTCCGCGCTGATCTGGACGCCGAGCGCGGCCAGTGACACCGCCGGTGTGGGCGTGCCCTCGGGCGCGGCGACGACGTTGGTGCCTATGCCGACAACGATGGCGAGACGCTCGCCGATGGCTTCGGCCTCCAGGCCGATGCCGACCAACTTCTTGCCGCCGGCCAGCACGTCGTTAGGCCATTTCAGGGTGTAGCGGGGACGGCCCTCGCCGAGGCGCAGTGCCGCCTCCAGGCTGACCTTCTCCAGGGCGGCCTCCTCGGCCAGCCCGGCCGCAAAGCCGATCGTCGCGGCGACGGAAGGGGCGACGTCGAGGACTTCGAGGACGCTGGCTGCAAGGTTACCCTTCGGTGCGATCCAGGCGCGTTGGCGGCGGCCACGGCCGGCGGTCTGCTCCGACGTCACGAACCACATCGGGCCGCGTTCGCCGCCCCTTGCGTGCTCGATCGCCTCGGTATTGGTCGAGCCGGTCCGTTCGAAAGCTGCGAGCTTGTAGCCCGCCGACGCCGCACGAGGACCGAGCGCGAATGCCATCCTAGAACAGCGACTTTGCCGCGGCGGAGGCAACGCTCACCACGGGACCTGCGAACAGGGCGAACAGAATGTTGAACAGGCCCGCGACCGCCAGCACCGTCTTGACTTCGACGCGCACCGGATCGACCTGTCCGGCCGGCTCGTCGAAATACATCGTCTTGACGATGCTGAGATAGTAGTAGGCGCCGACCACGCTGGTCAGCACGCCGATGACGGCGAGCGTGAACAAATTCGCCTTGATGGCGGCGACGAAGACGTACCATTTGGCGAAGAAGCCGGCGAGCGGCGGAATGCCGGCGAGCGAGAACAGCAGCATCGCGAACATGAAGGCGAGCAGCGGATTGGTCCGCGAGAGCCCCGCGAAATCGCTGATCTGCTCGACCGGCTGGCCGTTGCGCTTCATGGCCAGGATGATGGCGAAGGAGCCCAGCGTCATCGCGACATAGATCACGATGTACATCAACACGCCCTGCGCGCCCTCGACCGTGCCTGCGGCAAGACCGACCAGGGCAAAGCCCATATGGCCGATCGAGGAATAGGCCATCAGGCGCTTGATGTTGCTCTGTCCGATCGCGGCGAACGAGCCGAGCGCCATCGAGGCGATCGACACGAACACCAGGATCTGCTGCCACTGCGAGACGATGCCCGGGAATGCGGTCAGCGTAACGCGGGTGAAGACCGCGAGCGCGGCCACCTTCGGCGCCGAGGCGAAGAAGGCTGTCACGGGCGTCGGCGCGCCCTCGTAGACGTCGGGCGTCCACATGTGGAACGGCACCGCCGAGACCTTGAAGCAGAGGCCGGCGAGCAGGAACACGAGGCCGAACACCAGGCCGACATTCGAGATCGTCGCGGCCGCCGCGATGCCGGTGAAGGCGACCGTGCCGGTGAAGCCGTAGATCAGCGAGGAGCCGTAGAGCAGCATGCCCGAGGACAACGCGCCGAGCACGAAGTACTTCAGGCCGGCTTCGGTCGACTTGGCGTTGTCGCGGTTGGAGGCCGCCACGACGTAGAGTGCCAGCGACATCAATTCGAGGCCGAGATAGAGCGAGATCAGGTCGCCGGCCGAGATCAGCACCATCATGCCGAGCGTCGAGAGCAGCACCAGGATCGCGTATTCAAAGATACGGCGCGACGGATCCGACAGGAATTCGGTCGACAGCACCAGCGTCACCGCCGAGCCGATCAGGGCCAGGATCTTCATGAAGCGGGCAAAATCATCAACGATGAAGCTACCGCCGAAGGTCACGTGCTTGCCCGCGGGCAACATGTATTCGAGCACGCCGACCACGATCAGGAGCAGCACCGCGAGCGTCGTGACCGTCTTGGTGGTCTCCTGCCCGCGATAGGCGCCGAGCATCAGGAGTGCCATGGCCCCGACCGCGAGCACGAGCTCGGGCAGCACCGGCGCCAGTTGATAACCTGCAGTCTCAAAGCTCATGGCGATATCCTGACCTGCCCGCTCACTGGAGCAGTGCGGCGGCCTTCACGGCCGTCACAGCGGTGTTGTAATTGTTGACGAGTTGCTGGACCGAGGCCGCCGACATGTCGAGCACCGGCTTCGGATAGATGCCGAACAGGATCGTCAGCGCGATCAGCGGGAACAGCGTCAGGCCCTCCCGGAAGGTGAGATCCTTCATGCTCGCCAGCGACGGCTTGACCAGCGCCCCGAACACGACCTTGCGGTAGAGCCACAGCGCATAGCAGGCCGAGAGGATCACGCCGAAGGTGGCGAAGAACGCGGTCGGGATCGAGACCTTGAAGGTGCCGAGCAGCGTCATGAACTCGCCGACGAAGCCGGAGGTGCCGGGCAGGCCGACATTGGCCATGGTGAAGACCATGAAGGTCAGCGCGTAGAGCGGCATCCGGTTGACGAGGCCGCCATAGGCCGCGATCTCGCGGGTGTGCATGCGGTCATAGACGATGCCGACGCAGAGGAACAGCGCGCCGGAGACGATGCCGTGCGAGATCATCTGGAACACGCCGCCAGCGACGCCCTGCATGGTGCCGGCAAAGATGCCCATGGTGACGAAGCCCATATGCGCCACCGAGGAGTACGCGATCAGCTTCTTCATGTCCTCCTGCATCAGCGCCACCAGCGAGGTGTAGATGATGGCGATGGCCGAGAGCGTGAACATCAGCGGCGCGAAGTCATGCGAAGCGAGCGGGAACATCGGCAGCGAGAAACGCAGGAAGCCGTAGCCGCCCATCTTCAGCATGATCGCAGCCAGGACCACCGAGCCTGCGGTCGGCGCCTCGACGTGGGCGTCGGGAAGCCAGGTGTGCACCGGCCACATCGGCATCTTCACCGCGAACGAGGCGAAGAAGGCAAGCCACGCCCAGGTCTGCAGCGAGCGCGGCACGGCGGTGTGCATCAGGGTCGGGATGTCGGTGGTGCCGCCGTTCCAGTACAGCGCCATGATGGCAAGCAGCATCAGCACCGAGCCGAGCAGCGTGTAGAGGAAGAACTTGAAAGACGCATAGACCCGGCGCGGACCGCCCCAGACGCCGATGATCAGGAACATCGGGATCAGGCCGCCTTCGAAGAACAGGTAGAACAGCACGAGATCGAGCGCCGAGAAGGTGCCGATCATCAGCGTTTCCAGAATCAGGAACGCCATCATGTATTCGCGGACGCGGTTGGTGATCGCCTTCCAGCTCGCGATGATGCAGAACGGCATGATGGCGGTGGTCAGGATCACCAGCGGCAACGAAATGCCGTCCACACCCATGTGATAGGTGATGCCGGTGGCGAGCCAGTTCGCCTTCTCGACGAACTGGAAGTCGGCGCTCGACGCATCGAACCGCATGACCAGGATCACCGACACCGCGAAGGTGATCAGCGTGGTCCACAGCGCGATCCAGCGCGAGTTGCGCCGGGCCGCCTCGTCATCGCCGCGGCTGAGATAGACGATCAGCGCGCCGACCAGCGGCAGGAACGTCGTGACGGATAGAATTGGCCAGGTCGTCATTTTACTGGCCCCCAAAGCCGAACATGAACCAGGTGATCAGGCCGGCGGCACCGATCAGCATGGCGAACGCGTAGTGGTAGAGATAGCCGGTCTGGATTTTCACGACGTTGCGGGTGACATCCAACACCCGGGCAGAGACGCCGTCGGGACCAAGGCCGTCGATGATGAAGCCGTCGCCCTTCTTCCAGAGCTGGTAGCCAATCCACTTCGCCGGACGGACGAAGATGATGTCGTAGAGCTCGTCGAAGTACCATTTGTTGAGCAGGAACTTGTACAGCATCGGCTGCGTGTTCGCGAGCTCGACCGGCAGATAGGGCCGGCGGATGTAGAACAGGTACGACACCAGGAAGCCCAGCACCATCATCACCGTCGGCAGGAAAGCGATGGTCTCGGGGATGTGGTGCATCTCCTCGATGATGTGCGGGTTCATCTTCACGGATTCGCGGAAGAACTCCTCGATGCCGTGCCCGGCGAACAGCTCCTTGAACGGGAATCCGGCCAGGATGGAGCCGACCGCGAGCACACCGATCGGGATCAGCATCCAGATCGGCGCTTCATGCGCAGCCTCGTAGTGATGATCGTCATGCGGCTCGCCGTGGAAGGTCTTGAAGATCAGGCGCCACGAGTAGAACGAGGTCAGGCCGGCCGCGACGACCGTCATCAGGAAGCCGTACATCGCGAACGGATTGTGCGAGGCGTAGGCCGACTCGATGATCGCGTCCTTGGAGAAATAGCCGGCGGTGAGCGGGAAGCCGGTGAGCGCGAGCGTGCCGACCACCATCACTGCGTAGGTGTAGGGGATCTTGCGCCACAGGCCGCCCATGTTGCGGATGTCCTGCTCGTGGTGCATCGCGTAGATCACCGAGCCGGAGCCCAAGAACAACAGCGCCTTGAAGAAGGCGTGCGTGAACAAATGGAACATGCCGACCGAATAGGCCCCCGCCCCCATCGCCACGAACATGTAGCCGAGCTGCGAACAGGTCGAGTAGGCGACGATGCGCTTGATGTCGTTCTGGACGAGGCCGATGGTCGCCGCGAAGAACGCCGTGGTGGCGCCGAAGAACATCACGACGGCCTGCGCGTTTGGCGCGAGCTCGAACAGCGGCGACAGGCGCGCCACCATGAAGACGCCGGCGGTGACCATGGTCGCGGCGTGGATCAGGGCCGACACCGGGGTCGGGCCTTCCATCGCGTCCGGCAACCAGGTGTGCAGCAGGAACTGCGCCGATTTGCCCATCGCGCCCATGAACAGCAACAGGCAGGTCAGGGTCAGCGCGTCGGCGTGCCAGCCGAGGAAGTCGATGGTCTTGCCGGTCAAGCCGGGCGCAGCGTGGAAGATGGTCTCGAAATCGGTCGAGCCGGCCAGCAGGAAGATCGCGAAGATGCCGAGCGCGAAGCCGAAATCGCCGACGCGGTTGACCACGAAGGCCTTGATGGCGGCGGCGTTCGCCGACGGCTTCTGGTACCAGAAGCCGATCAGGAGGTAGCTCGCCAGACCCACGCCTTCCCAGCCGAAGAACAGCTGCACGAGGTTGTCGGCGGTCACCAGCATCAGCATGGCGAAGGTGAACAGCGAGAGATAGCCGAAGAAGCGCGGCCGGTTCGGATCCTCGTCCATGTAGCCGATGGAATAGAGGTGCACGAGCGAGGACACGGTGGTCACGACCACCAGCATCACGGCGGTGAGCGTGTCGACCCGCAGCGTCCAGTAGACCTGGAGATCGCCGGAGAGGATCCACGGCAGCAGCGGAATGCGGATGTCGTGGTGCATGAAGCCGACATCGACCAGCGTCATCCAGGACAGCGCAGCCGACACGAACAGCAATGCCGTGGTGATCAGCTCGGCGCCGCGCGAGCCCGCCGCGGGCGGCTCGGAGACGTGGTGGTCGTCGTGGCCGTCGCCGGGTTCGTGGTGAGTTTCGTGGACGACCGACGCATCCTCGTTGATCGTATCAGACGCATGGGCGTGCGCGCCATGACCGTGATCATCGTGATGCTCGACCGTGTCGCCCGAGGGGTTGCGGGCATGCGCGCCGAACAGCGCGATGAGGCCGGCCAGAATGGCGCCCAGCAGAGGCAGAAAGACGATTGCCTGGACCATGATTTAATCTTTCCGCATGATCTGGTCGGAAAACCGGTGTCCACTTTTCCGGATCATGCGATCAGCCCTTCATCAGATTGACGTCCTCAACCGCGATCGAGCCGCGGTTGCGGAAATAGACCACCAGGATGGCGAGACCGATTGCGGCTTCAGCGGCCGCGACGGTGAGCACCAGGAGCGCGAAGACCTGCCCGACGATGTCGCCGAGGAAGGTCGAGAACGCCACGAGGTTGACGTTGACCGCGAGCAGGATCAGCTCGATCGACATCAGGATGACGATGATGTTCTTGCGGTTCAGGAAGATGCCGAGGATCCCGAGCGTGAACAGGATCGCGCCGACCGCCAGATAGTGTCCGAGCCCGATCGTCATTTCACCCACTCCGCCGCGTCCGAATCCTGGAGCCCCTGCCCCGGCGCCACCTTGCGGATCGCCATCGCTATTTCGGGCGTGCGCGCGTTTTGAACGTTGATGTCCTGCCGCTTGACACTGGCCTTGTGCCGCAGCGTCAGCACGATAGCGCCGATCATCGCGACCAGCAGCACCATGCCCGAGAGCTGGAAGTAGTGGATGTACTTGGTATAGAGCACCAGGCCCAGCGCCTCGGTATTGGAGACGTTGGCCGGGATCGCCGCCGTGATCGTCTTGGCGACGCCGGGGTTGATGACCCAGAAGCCGACCGTAAGCAGCAGCTCGAACAGGAAGATGCCGCCGATCACGAGGCCGACCGGGAGGTACTCGATGAAGCCCTCGCGCAGCTCGAGGAAGTCGACGTCGAGCATCATGATCACGAACAGGAACAGCACCGCGACCGCGCCGACATAGACGACGATCAGGATCATCGCCAGGAACTCGGCGCCCATCAGCACGAACAGGCCGGAGGCGTTGACGAAGGCCAGGATCAGGTACAGCACGGAGTGCACGGGATTACGCGAGACAATCACCATCACCGCCGAGGCGACACAGACGCCGGCGAACAGATAGAAGAACAGCGCGGGAAGGATCATGCTCTCATCTCACCGGTACGGCGCGTCGAGTTCGATCGCTTTCGCGATTTCGCGTTCCCAGCGGTCGCCGTTGGCGAGCAGCTTGGCCTTGTCATAGAACAGTTCCTCGCGGGTCTCGGTCGCGAACTCGAAGTTCGGACCTTCGACGATGGCATCGACCGGACAGGCTTCCTGGCAGAGGCCGCAATAGATGCACTTCACCATGTCGATGTCGTAGCGCACGGTGCGGCGGGTGCCGTCGTTGCGGCGCGGGCCGGCCTCGATGGTGATGGCCTGCGCCGGGCAAACCGCTTCGCACAGCTTGCAGGCGATACAGCGTTCCTCGCCGTTCGGATAGCGGCGCAGCGCATGCTCGCCGCGGAAGCGCGGCGAGATCGGGCCCTTCTCGAACGGATAGTTCAGCGTCGGCTTCGGCTGGAAGAAATAGCGCATGGCGAGGAAGAACGCCGAGACGAATTCCGACAACAGGAGCGAGCGTGCAGTGGCGTTGATGTTGATACCCATGACGGCCCTCACTTCGGCGCGATGCCGGCAAAGTGCAGCACACCGGCCACCACGATCACCATCGCCAGCGACAACGGCAGGAACACCTTCCAGCCGAGACGCATCAGTTGATCGTAGCGGTAGCGCGGCACGATCGCCTTGGCCATCGCGAACAGGAAGAACATGAAGAACAGCTTTAGCGAGAACCAGATGATGCCCGGCACCCAGTTGAAGGGCGGCAGGTCCACCGGCGGCAGCCAACCTCCGAGGAACAGGATCGTCGCCATCGCGCACATCGTGGCAATCGCAACATACTCGCCGAGCATGAACAGAAGATACGGCGTCGAGCCGTACTCGACCATGAAGCCGGCGACGAGCTCGGATTCCGCTTCGACGAGGTCGAACGGCGGGCGATTGGTTTCCGCCAGCGCCGAGACGTAGAAGATCACGAACATCGGGAACAGCGGCCAGACGTACCAGTTCAGGATCGTGAGCTGCGGCAACCCGATCAGGCTGGCGAGGCCGCGGACATGCTGCGCCTCGACCACGGCCGAGAGGTTCAGCGTGCCGGCGCAGAGCAGCACCGTGATGATGACGAAGCCAATCGAGACCTCGTAGGACACCATCTGCGCCGCGGAGCGCAGCGCCGCCAGGAACGGATATTTCGAGTTTGACGACCAGCCGGCCATGATGATGCCGTAGATCGACAGCGACGAAATCGCGAAGATGAAGAGAACGCCGACATTGATGTCGGAGATCACCCAGCCGAGATTGGTCGGGATCACCGCCCAGGCGGCGAGCGCGAGCACGCATGAGACCAAGGGAGCAAGGAGAAACACGCCCTTGTTGGCGCCGGACGGGATGATCGGCTCCTTCAGCACGAACTTCAGGAGGTCGGCGAAGGATTGCAGCAGGCCCCAGGGACCAACCACGTTCGGGCCGCGGCGGATCTGCACGGCCGCCCAGATCTTGCGGTCGGCGAGCAGGATGTAGGCGATCGCCACCAGCAGGACGACCAGCACCAGGACGCTCTCCGCGATCATGATGATCAGCGGCCAGAGGAACCCGGTCCAGAAGGCGCTTTCGAAGAATTCCATCAGCTCACTCCGCTGCGGTCAGCATCTGCCCGGAGGCAAGCCGCGAACACTCCGCCATCACGGCGGACGCACGCGCGATTGGGTTGGTCAAATAGAAGTCCTCGACGAGCGGCTTGAACGGAGCCTTCTCCGTCGGGCCGCCCTTCCCCGCGAGTTTCTTGATCTGATCGGCCGGGCCAGCCTCGATCTGGTCGAGACGGATCAGATGCGGCACAGCCTTGAAGATCGCCTGGCGCAGGGCCGAGAGCGAGTCATAGCCGAGCTTCTTGCCGAGCGCCTCCGACAGCGCGCGGACAATCGCCCAGTCCTCGCGGGCCTCACCCGGCGGGAATGCGGCCCGTCCGGTCATTTGCACGCGGCCTTCGGTGTTGACGTAGATCGCGGACTTCTCGGTATAGGCGGCTGCCGGCAGGATCACGTCGGCGCGATGGGCGCCGCGGTCGCCGTGGGTGCCGATATAGACGACGAAAGTGCCGTCCGACGGCTTGATCTCGTCGGCGCCGAGCAGGAACAGCAGATCGAGCGTCCCGAACGTCGCCATCTGCGCTGCGTTCAGTCCGCCCTGACCGGCGACAAATCCGATATCGAGCGCGCCGACGCGCGAGGCGCTCTCGTGCAGGACGCCGAAGCCGTTCCAGCCGTCCTTGAGCGCGCCGACGTCGAGCGCGAGCTTGGCCGCGGCTGCGAGAATGGCGGCGCCGTCGTGACGCGAGGCCGCGCCCGCGCCGACCAGGATGATGGGGTTCTTGGCGTTCTTCAGCACGTCCATGAAGGAGTGCTTGCCGGCCGCGAGCTCACCGAGCGTGTCGGTGCCCGCGCCGAGGTGATCATAGTCGTACGTGAGGTCGGGCTTGGCGCCGATCACGCCGACCTTGAAGCCGCCGGCGCGCCAGCGCTTGCGGATGCGGGCGTTGAACACCGCCGCTTCCTTGCGCGGATTGGCGCCGATGATGAGCAGCGCATCGGCCTGCTCGACGCCGGCGAGCGTCGGATTGAAGATGTAGGAGCCGCGGCCAAGCGCGGGATCGAAGGCGTCGCCGCCCTGCACCGCCAGATTGGCCGAGCCGTATTTGGCCAGCAGATCCTTCAGCGCGAACATCTCTTCGACGCCGGCGAGGTCGCCCGCGATCGCACCGATGCGCTTGCCGTCGGTGCGGGCCGCTTTCGCGGCGATCGCGGCAAAGGCCTCGGGCCAGCTCGCCGCGCGCAGCTTGCCGGCTTCGCGGATATAGGGCCGGTCGAGGCGCTGGGTGCGCAGGCCGTCGACGACGTGACGGGTCTTGTCGGAGATCCACTCCTCGTTCACGGCCTCGTTGATGCGCGGCAGGATACGCATCACTTCGCGGCCGCGGGTGTCGACGCGGATCGCAGATCCCACGCCGTCCATCACGTCGATCGACTGGGTCTTGCCGAGCTCCCACGGCCGCGCGGCGAAAGCATAGGGCTTCGAGGTCAGCGCGCCGACCGGGCAGATGTCGACGAGATTGCCCTGAAGCTCCGACGTCAGCGCGTGCTCGAGATAGGTCGTGATCTCCATGTCCTCGCCGCGGCCGGTCGCGCCCATTTCGGGGGCGCCGGCGACTTCCGCCGAGAAGCGGACGCAACGGGTGCACTGGATGCAGCGGTTCATCGAGGTCTTGACCAGCGCGCCGAGATATTTGTCCTCGACCGCGCGCTTGTTTTCGGCGAAGCGGCTGGTGTCGACACCGTAGCCCATCGCCTGGTCCTGAAGGTCGCACTCGCCGCCCTGATCGCAAATCGGGCAATCCAGCGGATGGTTGATGAGAAGGAATTCCATCACGCCTTCGCGCGCCTTCTTCACCATCGGCGAACGGGTGGAGATTTCCGGCGGCTCGCCCTTGGGACCCGGGCGGCAATCGCGCACGCCCCAGGCGCAGCTCGCGACCGGCTTCGGGCCGCCCTTCACCTCGACGAGGCACATCCGGCAATTGCCGGCGATCGACAGCCGCTCGTGATAGCAGAAGCGCGGAATCTCGGCGCCGGCCGCCTCGCACGCCTGAAGCAGCGTGTATTCGGCGGGGACATCGATCTCTTTACCGTCGATGATGAGCTTGGTCATTGTCTCTACTCCGCCGCGACCATGTTCACGGGATCGCGGACGCCGGCATCGTCGATGTCGGCCTTGTGCGAATATTGGTCGATGCGCGCTTCGATCTCATGACGGAAATGCGCGATCAGGCCCTGGATCGGCCACGCCGCCGCGTCGCCGAGCGCGCAGATGGTGTGGCCTTCGACCTGCTTGGTGACTTCCAGCAGCATGTCGATTTCGCGCTTGTGGGCGCGACCGTCGGCCATGCGGGTCAAGACGCGCCACATCCAGCCGGTGCCCTCGCGGCACGGCGTGCACTGGCCGCAGCTCTCGTGCTTGTAGAAATAGGAGATGCGGGCGATGGCGCGGATCAAGTCGGTCGACTTGTCCATCACGATTACGGCCGCGGTGCCGAGGCCCGAGCGCAGCTTGCTCAACGAGTCGAAATCCATCGGCGTGTCGATGATCTGCTCGGCCGGCACCATGCGCACCGAGGAGCCGCCGGGGATCACGGCCTTGAGGTTGTCCCAGCCGCCGCGGATGCCGCCGCAATGCTTCTCGATCAGCTCACGGAACGGAATGCCCATGGCTTCTTCGACGTTGCAGGGCCGCTCGACATGGCCGGAGATGCAGAACAGCTTGGTGCCGACATTGTTCGGACGGCCAATGCCGGCGAACCATGCCGCGCCACGGCGCAGAATGTCCGGCGCAACCGCGATCGACTCGACATTGTTGACGGTGGTCGGGCAGCCATACAGGCCGACATTGGCCGGGAACGGCGGCTTCAGCCGCGGCTGGCCCTTCTTGCCTTCGAGGCTCTCGAGCAGCGCGGTTTCCTCGCCGCAGATATAGGCGCCGGCGCCGTGGGCGACGTAGATGTCGAATGGCCAGCCGTTGACGTTGTCCTTGCCGACCAGCTTGGCCTCATAGGCCTGGTCGATCGCCGCCTGGAGATGCTCGCGCTCGCGGATGAACTCACCGCGGACATAGATGTAGCAGGCATGCGCGTTCATCGCGCAGCTCGCGATCAGGCAGCCCTCGATCAGGAGATGCGGATCGTGCCGCATGATCTCGCGATCCTTGCAGGTCCCGGGCTCGGATTCGTCGGCGTTGACCACGAGATAGCTCGGCCGGCCGTCGGTCGATTCCTTCGGCATGAACGACCATTTCAGGCCGGTCGGGAAGCCGGCGCCACCGCGGCCGCGCAGCCCCGACGCCTTCATCTCGTTGATGATCCAGTCGCGGCCCTTGTCGATGATGTTCTTCGTGCCATCCCAGGCGCCGCGGCGCCGCGCGCCCTCGAGCCCCCAATCGTGGAGGCCGTAGAGGTTCTTGAAGATGCGGTCCTTGTCCTCGAGCATGTCAGTGCTTTCCGATCAACGGTTGGCTTGCTTGTAGGCAAGCCCGGCGGCGCAGACGGCGAAGGTCAGCGCCCAGAGCAGACTGGATTCCAGCGACGCGTTCAGGGCGAAGCGCTGAAGCAGGAAAATGAACGTGGCCGCCACGGCGGAATGCATTGCGACGAAGCCCCACTTCTTCACAACACTGCTCCCTTCAACTGGCGGCGAGAGATCACGCATCAGGTGATCTCCTTCAGCGTGGTCGGCCCACCGGTCGGCGCCGAGAACTGGCGGCCGTTCTGCGGACCGGGCTTGGGCGGATTGCCCGAGGCAAAGCCGTCGAGCACCTTGCCGAAGCTTTCCTTGGTCAAATCCTCATAGGTGTCCTTGCCGATCAGCACCATCGGCGCGTTCACGCAGGCACCGAGGCACTCCACCTCTTCCCAGCTGAAATTGCCGTCCTTGGAGAGATGGAAGGGCTCGTGATGGATGCGGTGCTCGCAGACGTGGATCAGATCCTCGGCGCCGCGCAGGCGGCACGGCGTGGTGCCGCAGACCTGGACGTGGGCCTTCTTGCCGACCGGGGCCAGCTGGAACATCGTGTAGAAGGTCGCGACCTCGAGCACGCGGATATAGGGCATGTCGAGCATGTCGGCGACAGCGCGGATCGCGGCCTCCGAGACCCAGCCGTCATGCTGTTCCTGTACGCGCCAGAGAATGGCGATGACGGCCGAAGCCTGGCGCCCGGCCGGATATTTCGCGATCTGCTGCTTGGCGAACGCGAGGTTCTCCTCCGTCAACGCAAAGCTCGCGGGCTGGACTTCCTTCGGTGCTAATCGGCGAACGGACATCTCTTCAATCTCTCACTGCATGCGGCGCGCGGTTTTCGCATTCAGGGCATTGATCCTGTCCTGCCAGAATGCGCTTGCGGTGCCGAAAACATTGTAGCCGACGTGGGTCGAGACCTTGATGCGGTCGAGGATCGACAGCTCGGTCACCGTTTCCATACGCCTTGTGCTGGGATCGTAGACGATCAGCTTCAGCGGGGTGTGTTCGAGGATGTAGCGCGAGACCGCGTGCGAACGGTCGCTGCCGTGCTCCTCGCACATGATGACGCTGTCGGCCTGGAGCAGCCGGGCGCCGCCCTTGATCGCCTCGATCTCGACGCCCTCGACGTCGAGCTTGATCAGGTACTTGCCGGTCGCGGCGATCTTGCCGTCGTCGATCAGATTATCGAGCGCGATGACCGGCACGTCCTCGCCGCCCGCCGATGCATCGCCGGCGATGCTGAAGGCCTCGTGCTTGGTGCCTGACAGACGCGCGGTGCCACGGGCCGCACCGATCGCGCATTTCATGGTCTCGAAGCGGCTGCCATTGATGCGGGCGTTGTTGGCGAGCTTCGGATGGTTTTGCCCCGACGGCTCGATCGCGATCGCCTTGTGCGAACCGAACGGCTTGCTCGACACCAGCACCGACCAATAGCCGTAATTGGCGCCGCAATCGAGCAGGGTGTAGTCGACGTCGATGGAGTCGGCGAACAACAGCTCCAACTCGTCCTCGTAATTGTAGGAGCGGTTGAGCAGCTTGCTCCAATAGCCGTCGCCGTAGGGAAATTCAAACACGGCGTCGGGGTTGAGCTTGATCGCGATGTTGCGCTCGGGCAGCGTCTTCCGCAGCAGATTGGCGCAGGCGATGTAGCCCATATGCGAGAAGTGCGACGAGATCTTCGACCCCGTCACCAGCGCCAAGGCAGCCGTCCGCTCCCACAGGTTGGCCCCTTCAAGGGCCCCCGAGGCGCGGTCAAACTGGATCGGCGCCTGCGCCATCACCGATCGACCTCTCCGAACACGATGTCGAGCGAGCCGAGGATCGCCGAGACGTCGGCGAGCAGATGACCGCGGCAGATGTGGTCCATGGCCTGGAGATGCGCAAAGCCGGGCGCGCGGATCTTGCACTTGTAGGGCTTGTTGGTGCCGTCCGAGATCAGAAAGACGCCGAACTCGCCCTTCGGCGCCTCGACCGCGGCGTAGACCTCGCCGGCCGGCACGTGGACGCCTTCGGTGTAGAGCTTGAAGTGATGGATCAGCGCTTCCATCGAGCGCTTCATCTCGCCACGGCGCGGCGGCGCGACCTTGTTGTCTTCGACGACGACGGGACCCTTCCCGTCGGCTGCGTTCAGCTTCTGGATGCACTGCTTCATGATGCGCACGGACTGGCGCATTTCTTCCATGCGGATCAGATAGCGATCGTAGCAGTCGCCGTTCTTGCCGATCGGGATGTCGAAATCCAGCTCGGCGTAGCATTCATAGGGCTGCGACTTGCGCAGATCCCACGCCGCGCCCGAACCGCGCACCATCACGCCGGAGAAGCCCCACTCCCAGGCTTCCTTCAGCGATACGACACCGATGTCGACGTTGCGCTGCTTGAAGATGCGGTTCGCGGTGAGCAGCCGGTCGAGATCTTCGACCACTTTCAGGAACGGATCGCACCAGGCGTCGATGTCGTCGACCAGCTTCTGCGGCAGGTCCTGATGCACGCCGCCGACGCGGAAGTAGGCTGCGTGCATGCGGCTGCCGGAGGCGCGCTCGTAGAACACCATCAGCTTTTCGCGCTCTTCGAAACCCCACAGCGGCGGGGTTAGCGCGCCGACGTCCATCGCCTGCGTGGTGACGTTGAGCAAATGCGACAGGATGCGGCCGATCTCGCAATAGAGCACGCGGATCAGCTGCGCGCGGCGTGGCACCTCGATGCCGAGCAGCTTTTCTGCAGCCATGCAGAAGGCGTGCTCCTGGTTCATCGGCGCGACGTAGTCGAGGCGGTCGAAATACGGGATCGCCTGCAGATAGGTCTTCTGCTCGATCAGCTTTTCGGTGCCGCGGTGAAGCAGGCCGATATGGGGATCGACGCGAGCGACGACCTCACCATCCAATTCAAGCACAAGACGAAGAACACCGTGCGCAGCCGGATGCTGCGGTCCGAAGTTGATCGTAAAGTTGCGAAGCTGTTCGGGTTGCTCGTTCATGATCAGACCTTCGGCCCCGCTTTTTCATCGCCCGGAAGGACCGGATAGTCGGCGCCCTCCCACGGGGACAAAAAGTCGAACTTGCGGAATTCCTGGTTGAGCCTGACCGGCTCGTACACCACCCGCTTCTCCTGGTCGTCGTAGCGGACCTCGAGGAAGCCGGTGGTCGGGAAATCCTTGCGCAGCGGATGACCCTCGAAGCCGTAATCGGTCAGGAGGCGGCGCATGTCGGGATGACCGACGAAGATCACGCCATAGAGGTCGTAGGCTTCGCGCTCGAACCAGTCGGCGCCGGGAAACACCTCGATCAGTGACGGCACCTGCGTGGTCTCGTCGGCCTGGGCCTTGAGCCGGATCCGGGCGTTCAGGGTCGGTGACAGGAAGTGATAGATCACGTCGAAGCGCTTCTCGCGCGAGGGATAGTCCGCCGCCGTGATGTCGGTGAAGTTGATGAAGCGGCAGTTCGGGTCGTCGCGGAGGTACTTGACCACCTCGACGATCTTGCTGACCTCGACATCCACCGTGAGCTGGTTGAAGGCCACCGAATGACCGATGGCGGCGCCCGGAAGCGCGCTAACGATCGTCTGCCCCAGGGCGTCGAGCTTGGCGTCGTCCATGACGTAAAACCTTAGCGTTCGATGGTGCCGGTGCGGCGGATCTTCTTCTGCAGCAGCAGCACGCCGTAGAGCAGCGCTTCCGCCGTGGGCGGGCAGCCCGGCACGTAGATGTCGATCGGCACGATGCGGTCGCAACCGCGCACGACCGAGTAGGAATAGTGATAATAGCCGCCGCCGTTGGCGCAGGAGCCCATCGAGATGACGTAACGCGGCTCGGGCATCTGGTCGTAGACCTTGCGCAGCGCAGGCGCCATCTTGTTGGTCAGGGTCCCGGCGACGATCATCACGTCCGACTGACGCGGCGAAGCACGCGGCGCGAAGCCGAAGCGCTCGACGTCGTAGCGCGGCATCGACACCTGCATCATCTCGACCGCGCAGCAGGCGAGACCGAAGGTCATCCACATCAGCGAGCCGGTGCGCGCCCAGGTGATGAGGTCGTCGGTCGCGGCCACGAAGAAGCCCTTGTCGGACAGTTCCGAATTGACCTCGAGGAAGAACGGATCATTGGCCCCGACCGGCCTGCCAGTCGACGGGTCCAGGATGCCCTTGGGGGCCGGCGCGAGAACCGGACCGGCGGATGACACAGGGTTCAATCCCATTCCAGTGCGCCTTTCTTCCATTCATAGGCGAACCCGACCGTCAGCACGCCAAGGAACACCACCATGGACCAGAAGCCGGTCGCGCCAAGCTTGCCGAACGCCACCGCCCAGGGAAACAGGAACGCCACCTCGAGGTCGAAGATGATGAAGAGGATGGCGACGAGATAGAAACGGACGTCGAACTTCATGCGGGCATCGTCGAAGGCGTTGAAACCGCACTCATACGCCGACAGCTTTTCCGGGTCCGGCTGCTGGAACGCGACGATGAACGGCGCGATCAGCAGCACCAAGCCAATGAGGCCCGCTACCCCTATGAAGACGACGAGTGGAAGATAGTTCTGCAGAATGCCGCTCATTGACGAGCCCTTTTTCCCGCAGCCTCGGGACAGCCACGGATTCGTCCAGTTTGGAATTGTTCTGAGCCTTAGCGCAGTGCACCAATGGGCGCAAGACACGCTCTTTTTAGGCCCTTTGTCGCCCTCAGAACGGTAGAAATCCCGGAATCACCCCGCGGCTGGTATGGAGCAGATCGACAGCCCCAGCAAGAGCGCCGCGATCAGTCCACACCCGCTGGGCCGTGACGTCCGTTGTTGAGAAGGCTCACTTTATCTAGGCCGCGACGCAGCAATGTCCAGATTACAACGAGGACAGGCGCGCCCACCATCGGGCGAGCGATCCGGGAGCCATGCATCACGATCGGACCCGGGCTCGTCTGGCGAATGCGTCGGGCGGGCGGCGCCCGCTTCCGCCGCCGCGGAAAATCAATGGCGAGCGCGGCGGCGACGTGGCTGGATCGTCGCGCGCCGCGCTCGCATGAGCTTCGGGCCGGGGGGCATGGCCCGCGAGCTCATCGATCTCGTGGTTGGAAGCCAGTGACGAGCCGGTCAGGCTCTCACGATGGCCTTCCCTCGCCTGTTCTCGTCATTTGCCTCACCATTTGTAGGAGACGCTGGCGGTGACGCGCCGGCGGTCGCCGTAGAAGCAGGAGGACGCCGCCGCGCAGCTCGCGACGTAGATCTTGTCGGTCAGATTGACCACGTTCAGCGCGGTGCGCCAGTTCTGCCATTCGTAGTGGAGCGCGAGATCGCCGAGCACGACCGCGGGAACCTCGAGGGTATTGGCGGTATCCGCCCACGACGAACCGACATAGCGGACACCGCCGCCGAAGCCGAACCCTGCGAGCGGCCCGTCCTTGAAGGTGTAGTCCGCCCAGCCCGACACCAGGAGCTCAGGCGTGTTGGTCGGGGTCTTGCCCACCAGCGCCGGGTCCAGATCCCTGCTGTTGAACAAATGGTAGGCCGTGAACGAGCCGATCAGCTTCAGCTCACGCGTGGCGTTCGCCACCGCTTCGAGCTCGATGCCGCGCGATGTCACCTCGCCGGTCTGGTTCTGCAAGGTCGTGACGACAGGATCAGTGGTTGCCACGTTCTGGCGCTTCAGGTCGAACACCGAGGCGGTGAAATAGCCGTCAAATCCCCTCGGCGCGACCTTCACGCCGATTTCCGCCTGCTGGCCGGTCTCCGGCAGGAACAGCTGGTTTTGCGCGTTGAGGCCGATGATCGGATTGTAGCTCGTGGCGTAAGACACATAGGGCGCGATGCCGTTGTCGAAATTGTAGATCAGCCCGGCGCGCCCGCTGAACTTGCTGTCGTCGCGGCTGGCGAGCGTGGCGCCGGTATCACGGCCAGCCTGCGTCGTCTCGACCCAATCGTTGCGGCCGCTCAGCACCAGCGTGAAGTTGCCGAGCTTCATCTGGTCCTGAAGATAGGTGCCGGCCTGCTTCTGCGTGATCTGGAAGTTGCGGAACGGTGTGCCCGTCAACGGAATGTCAAATCCATAGGCGGGATTGAAGACGTTGATCGAAGGAACGGTGCCGAAGTTGAAAGCCTGATAGTCGTCGATCTGATAGCCCTTCAAATCGACCCCGAACAGCATCGTGTGCCGCACCGCGCCGGTGTTGAAGCGGTACTCCAGCTGGTTGTCGAGATTGGCCTGGTTGGCGGTGTTCTTCGCATACCAATTATAGCGACCGAGACTGGCCGTGTTGATGTCAGCCCAATTATTGCCGACGTAGCCGCGATAGGTCACATCGACGTGGGCAAACCGCGCATTCTGCCGGAACGTCAAATCGTCGGTGAGATTGCGCTCGAACTGATAGCCCAGCATCTCCTGCTCGCGCGTGAACTTGTCGACGCTGGGATCGCCGGCGAAAAAGCTGGTCGGGATCTTGCCGAACCGAGCGTTGGTCACCGTGCCCTCATAGGGCAGGAAGTTGATGCCGCGGGTTTCCTGCCGGGAAGCTGAAGCCAGCACCGTGAACGTCGTGTCGGCGTCCGGCTTCCAGGTCACCGACGGCGCGATGAAGTAGTTGTTGTCCGGGGTGAAATTGACCTGCGTCGGGCCGTTCTGGACCTGACCGACGACGCGGTAGAACAGCTTGCCGTTCTCAGGGGTCGTCGCGACCGGACCGCCGACATCGAAGCCGACATAGGCGTTGCCGAAATTGTTGACGCCGGTCTCGATGAAACGGACGGGCTCCGCCGGCGGCATCTTGCTGATGACGTTGACGATGCCGCTCGGGCTCGATCCGCCATAGAGCACGGCCGACGGACCGCGCAGCACCTCGACGCGCTCCATGTTGGGCGTCTGAAGCTTCCAGCTCGCATAGGACGTGTAGAACAGCTGCATGCCGTCGAGAAACAGTCCGACGTCGTCGGACTTGAAGCCGCGGATCAGCCACCAGTCGTTGCGCGTGTCCGCGCCGAAGGTCCCGGCGCGGACGCCGGCGGTATAGCGCAGGACTTCGTCGAGCTTGTTTGCCTTCTGGTCGCGGATCTGCTCCGCGCCAATCACCGACACCGCCTGCGGCGTCTCCATGATCGGCGTGTTGGTCTTGGTGCCGGACGAGCTGCGGCCGGCGACGTAGCCGTGCACCGGGCCGAGCGGGGTCTCCACGGAACCGACATTGCGCTGCGGCTGCGGCTTGCTTCGGTTGGCGGTCTGCTGGGATGATCGCGGCGCGCGGCGGACGGAGGGCGCCGCCCGGTGGCGCGTTTCCGGCGCGGTGACGGTGACCGACGGAATGTTCTGCGCGCCACTCTGCGCAGGAGATTGTGCAAGCGATGCCTGCGGCACCAAAACCCAAGCGGATGCGGTCGCCAATACGGCCGACCGCAGCATTCCAAGACTGTTCAACGCGCAACCCCAAAACTGCGTGTTTTGATTTGCCCATGCCGTCAGTCCCATGACGGCATGCGCTTGCGGTGACGCTTAGGGGAGCGCGCGCGAATTCCCTAATTGAAAGCCTCTTAGAAAGAGTCTTAGAAACAAGTCTTGGAAGGGTTCTTGGAAAGATTCTTGGAAGCGATCCAACATGTCCCGGATTGCCGAAACGTCAGCGCGAAGTCTTCTCGTTCTCGAGCATCTCGGCAGCGATCGTCGTCAATTGATCGACCTGCTGCAGCAGCGCCTCGAACTCGGCTTCGCTCAGATGTTCGCGCAAGCGCCGATTGCGCTCCTGCGCACCGGCGACGATCGCATCATGCGCCGCAAGGCCGGTTGCGGTCAGCGAGACCAGAACCTCGCGGCTGTCTTTCGGGTTCGCTGATTTCGCGATCAGCTTGCGCGAGACGAGTTCCGCAAGCGCGCGGCTGATCTGCCCCTTGTCCTGGCCGACAGCTTCCGCAAGCCGCGCCACGCTCATCGGCGGCCGCCGGCCGAGCGAGGCGACCAGGCCAAACTCGACCGAGGACAATCCGGCGAGACGCTTGTAGCGCAGGATGGCGCCGCGCTTGAGCAAATTGGCCAGCACCATCAGCCGCGACGACAGCATGACAGTGATCGGCGCCGGCGACTGACTTTCGTCCGCATCGGACGATGCGCGCCCGGCCCTGCTTGATGTCTGGCTCATGATCCACCTCTGCCAAGAAAGCCGCGGCGTGCCAAGTCTTGGTAGCGCAACCTCCCCAGCCTGATCCGAATGCGACTAAGAGGCATCTGGAAATTCGTTGACATTGTCATCGACCGGCTCTTCACTGGTGTTCAAGGCGTCACAAGCCGAGCCAGCAAGGCCGACAGCGGGAGGATCAGCATGACCATCAGCCAGCGAGATCGCGATCTCGGCACGGCCTATGCGATGAAGCCGGCGCACACGCGCACCGAGCTCACCTCGGTCGTGCGCGGCACGCCGATGGGCGAACTGCTGCGACGTTACTGGCATCCGGTCGGGCTCATCAGCGATGCCACCGACACCCCGAAAAAGGTTCGCGCGCTCGGCGAGGATCTGGTGCTGTTCCGCGACAAGCACGGCCGCGCCGGCCTGCTCCACGCCCGCTGCTGCCACCGCGGCACCACGCTCTATTATGGCAAGGTCGAGGAGGACGGCATCCGCTGCTGCTATCACGGCTGGAAGTTCGACACCGAAGGTCACTGCCTGGAGCAGCCCTGCGAACTCGACGGCGGCCAGTTCAAGGACAAGGTGCGCCAGCCCTGGTATCCGGTCGAGGAGCGCTACGGGCTGATCTTCGCCTATATGGGCCCGGCCGAAAAACGCCCAGTGCTGCCGGCCTATGAATGCCTGGAGACCATGGATGACGGCGAGTTCGTCGAGGCGGACGATTCCTCGATCGGCGGCGGCGGTCCGGCGATCATCCCCTGCAACTGGCTCCAGCATTTCGAGAACGTGGTCGATCCCTACCACGTGCCGGTGCTGCACGGCTCCTTCTCGGGCCCGCAATTCACCAACATGATGGCATCGATGCCGGAGGTGACGTTCGACAAGACGCCGCGCGGGATCGCCGTGCGCTCGATCCGCAAGCAGGATGACGGCAAGGTGTTTTACCGCGTCACCGAGGCGGCACTCCCCACCTTGCGCGTCGTTCCAAACCCGCGCGTGGCGCAGTTCGCCCGCGTCGAGTCGATCGGCTGGACGCTGCCGATCGACGACACCTCGTTCCGCATCTACGTCGCCGGCCGCGTCAAGAACCCCGGCGACATCGGCCGCATGCGCTCGAAATTCAACGGCAAATTCTGGTGGGACATGACCGAGGAAGAGCACCAGCAATTTCCCGGCGACTATGAAGCCCAGGTCGGCCAGGGCCCGCAGACCATCCATTCCGAGGAGCATTTCGGCCAGAGCGACCGCGGCATCCTCTTGATCCGGCGCATGCTGAGCGAGCAGCTCGAGGCGATGGAAGCAGGCCGCGATCCGATCGGAATCTCGTTCGATGTGAGCGCGCCTCGGGTCGAATTCGAAGCGGGGAATTACATCCGCGACGCGTGAAGCAGCCAGCTCCAATCAAAGCTGGACCGACAACGATAACAAAGACTAATTGGGGGAAGCGATGGTCGATGTGACGTCACAAATGTCGGTGCAAACGGCCGCGACGGCAAAACCCCCGGCGCGGCGCTATTACGTGCTGGGCCTGCTCACGATCATCTACGCGCTGAACTTCCTCGACCGCACGATCTTCAACGTGCTGATCGAGCCTATCAAGAAGGAGTTCCAGCTCAGCGACACCATGATGGGCCTGCTCGCGGGCTTCGGCTTCGCCCTGTTCTATTCCCTGCTCGGCATTCCCATCGCGCGCGTCGCCGACCGGCTCAACCGGCGCAACATCGTCGCCGTCGCCTTTGCGTTCTGGAGCGCGATGACGGCGTTGTGCGGCGCTGCTTCGAGCGTCACGTCGCTGGCGCTGGCAAGGATCGGCGTCGGCATCGGCGAATCCGCAGGCTCGCCCGCCTCGCAATCCATCGTCGCCGACCTCTTCGCCAAGAACGAGCGTCCGCGCGCGCTCGGCATCTACGCCGTCGGCACCTATCTCGGCGTCTTCCTCGGTTATTTCGTCGGCGGCTACGTCAACCAGCACTATGGCTGGCGGATGGCGTTCTACGTCGCGGGCCTCCCCGGCATCCTGCTCGCTATTATCCTGTGGCTGACGATCTCCGAGCCGAAGCGCGGCGCCATGCAGGAGAATTTCGTGCCTGAGCCGCTCGGGCCGACGCTGCGTTTCCTGGCCTCGCAGCAGAGCTTCATCATCGTGCTGATCGGCTTCTGCCTCACCACTTACACGAACTACGCGACCGCGGCCTGGATCCCGCCGTTCCTCGCGCGCGTGCACCATCTGTCGAGCGCCGAGATCGGCACCTACGCCGGCACCTTCAAAGGGCTCGCCGGCATGGCCGGCACCCTGCTCGGCGGCTTCGTGGTGGCGCAGATCAGCCGCCGCGACGACCGCTGGAAGCTGTGGGCGCCCGCCATCACCTCGGGCCTTGCCGGCCCGGTGTTCGCGCTGTGCATGCTGACGCAGGACTTTGCGATGATGGTGGCCATGCTGGCGCTGACCTCGTTCCTGGTCGGCTTCCATCTCGGGCCGATCTTCGCGATCGCGCAGACGGTGGCGAAGCCGAGCATGCGGGCGCTGGCCTCCGCCCTGATCGCGCTCACCGCCACCTGCTTCGGCCAGGGCGTCGGTCCGCTCGCCGTGGGCATGGTCAACGACGCCCTGAAGGGCGCTTACGGCGCCGACGCGGTGCGCTATTCCCTGCTTTCGGCGGCGGTCACGACCACGCTGGGGGCGCTCCTGTTCGTCTGGGCGGCCCGCACGATCCGGAACGATATCGGCCGGGCCGCAGCCTGACGCCGGCCCCGGACGCCTCCCGGGCGAAACCCGCTCGCGGGGAGATGAAACCATTTTGCGGAACCCGCGAAACCATCCGGAAACAGACGGTCCTTACAAGAGGAGCCATAGACGGCGGCAAAGCCCGTCGGGGGGCTCAGATGAACCACTCCATTCACTCTGCTGATCGTGCGACCCACCTCAAGATCGTGGTGGTGGCGCTGGTAGCCGGAATCACGGTGGCCGGCTTCGGGATCGCAGCTCGCACCAATGCCGATTACAGCCAGACCGCCCAATCCGCCCACGTGATCAAGGCCGGCAAGCCGGTCGTGGTCACCAGCGCCGGGACGTCAGAGATCCGCTGAGGACGAAAAAGGTCCGGTTTGATACCAAATGGCCGCCTTCGGGCGGCCTTTCTGATTCAGGCGACGAGCGAGTGAGCCAACATGAAGCGGGTCAATAGCTGCCCCAGCAGTGCTTGGATTTCTCGCCTGAACCGCAGGGACAAGGATCATTGCGGCCGACACCGCTCTGCCCATAACGCAGCCGGTTCAGGGCCTTCCTGTTCTGCTCCAGGATCATCTTGCGGCGCGTCTCTCCTGCACGCCGATCACGGCAGCATTGTCGCCGGCGTCCCAGAACGCCTGCGGCTTCAGATGGGCGAGCTTGCCGCTGACATAGACCGGGTAGAACCAGCCGAGCGTTCCGTCGCGCAGGCGCTGCAGCGTCGTCAAATCGTAGAGGAAGAAACCTGCGGCCAGCAGCATCGCGTTGATGTCCTGGAAGTCGTCAACGTCGGTCTCGCAGACGACCACGCTGCAATTCTCGAGCACGTCGCGCGCGCCCGTCAGCGCGGCCTGTTCGGCGCCCTGCACGTCGAGCTTGAGCAGGAACGGCGGCTTGAGCGACAGCTCTTCGACCCGCGCATCAAGCGTCGTCGCCGGTACTTTCAGCTTGCTGGTGGTGAGGTCGTTGACCCGCGACCAGTAGACGTCGCCCGCGGGACGCAGCGATGACCAGTAAGGATGCACGGATTCCATGATCTCGATCTCGCCCTCGTGGTCGGTGATGGCGCAATGCGATAGTGCCCGCCAAGCACCTCCTTGATCGCCTTGAGGGAGTCCTCGTAGATCCTGTTAGCGTCGACGTTCAGTGGCACCGCGCCGCTGAGGCACGACTGATGGTTGAGCACGAAGTGCCCGTCGGCGCAGCCCAGATCGATGACGGTCCCGTAGCGCACGCCCTTCGCGAACAGATTCTGCAACGTCGCGCTGAAATCGGCTGCCTGCATCAACTCGATCCGAACAATCCCGGATTGAGCGGTACCATGTGATCAACGGCGCGATCAACTCGAGCGTCTGGCGACCGTCGCGCGGGCGAGGGAATTTTGCGCGGGTCGAAGACAACAAAGCATGCGGAAGTCGGGGGCGCGAGCGACCCGGGATCGAAGCGAGATCAGGATTTGAAGGTAAGGGTATGAAAGGATTGCCAAAAATGGCGCGAGAGACGGGGCTCGAACCCGCGACCTCCGGCGTGACAGGCCGGCGCTCTAACCAACTGAGCTACTCCCGCGTGACACGCAAATGTCTGCGGAACGAGGGGGGACTTAAAGGCCGGACCTGTTGAAGTCAAGGATGTTGCGTCCACAGCCTGAACGGGGCGGATTTCCGTCGAGGGCGCGCACGGACGTGGCCCGCGCTCATGCCGGCGGCGTAGTCAGTCCGGTCCCGAATCGTCTACGCCTCCGGAACTTGGCGGTTCAGGGATCGTCACCCGACCACCGGCAAGCATCGAGGAGGCCAGATATGGCGAAGAAGGCTGCCGCTCCCGCCACCATCACGCTCAAGCACCTCGCTGCCGACATTGCGGAGAGCCAAGACCTGTCGAAGAAGCGCGCTGAGGCCGTTCTGACCGACATGGTCGACCTGATCACCAAGCACCTGAAGAAGGGCGACCGCGTCCGGATCGTCGGGCTTGGAATCCTCCAGGTTCGCAAGCGCGCCGCCCGCACCGGCCGCAATCCCGCCACCGGCGAGCCCATCCACATCAAGGCCAGCAAGAAGGTCGCCTTCCGCCCGGTCAAGGAACTGAAAGAGGCGATCTGACCCCTCACGTTTCGTTAAGCCTGATCAGCGTCCTCCGGCCTCACCGCGCCCTGCTTTTCTGGTATACCGCCCCTCTCCCCTGACCCGGCGGTTTGACCAGAAATGTCCTCCCTCACCTTTTCGCATACCGTGACCGAGCGCTTCCTGCGCTACGTCACCATCGACACCCAGTCCGATCCGGAATCCCCGAGCTCGCCCTCGACCGATAAGCAGAAAGATCTCGGCCGTGTGCTCGCCGCCGAGCTCAGGCAGATGGGCGTCGAGGACGCGCATCTCGACGATTACGGCTACGTCTACGGAACGATCCCGGCAAACACGACGAAGAAGGTGCCGGTGATCTGCTTCTGCTCGCACATGGACACTTCGCCCGACGTTACCGGCAAGAACGTCAAGCCGCAGGTCGTGAAGAACTATCGCGGCGGCGACATCACGCTGCCGGGCGACACCAGCCAGGTGATCCGCTTCGCCGAGCATCCGGCGCTGAAGAACCAGATCGGCAACGACATCATCACCACCGACGGCACCACCCTGCTCGGCGCCGACAACAAGGCGGGCGTGGCCGAGATCATGGATGCCGCGCATTTCTTCATCAACAACCCGGACGTGAAGCACGGCACCATCAAGATCCTGTTCACGCCCGACGAGGAGATCGGCCGCGGCGTCGACAATGTCGACATCAAGAAGCTCGGCGCCGAGTTCGGCTACACCATGGACGGCGAGAGCGCGGGCAGCGTGGAGGACGAGACCTTCTCGGCGGACGGCGCCACCATCACCATCAACGGCGTCAGCGCCCATCCCGGCTATGCCAAGGGCAAGATGGAGCATGCGATCAAGATCGCCGCCGCCATCGTCGAGCGCCTGCCCCGCGAAGGCTGCTCGCCCGAGACGACATCAGGCAAGCAGGGCTTTCTGCATCCGATCGGCATCGAGGGCGCGCTGGAGCAGGCGACGCTCTCCTTCATCGTGCGCGACTTCACCGAGGAAGGGCTGAAGGAGAAGGAGATCCTGCTCGAGAACACCGTCAAGAACGTGATGAAGGATTTTCCGCGCTCGACCTACACATTCGAGGTGCGGGAGCAGTACCGCAACATGAAGCAGGTGATCGATCGTCACCCGCACATTCTCGAATACGCCATCGAAGCGATCCGCCGCGCCGGCCTGCGCCCGATGCGCACCGCGATCCGCGGCGGCACCGATGGCTCGCGCCTCTCCTTCATGGGCCTGCCCTGCCCCAACATCTTCGCCGGCGAGCACGCGTTTCACTCCCGGCTCGAATGGGTAAGCCGGCAGGACATGGAGAAGGCGGTGCAAACGATCGTCCACCTCGCCATGATCTGGGAGGAGAAGGCCTAGCGCCTCTCGTCAAAGGCAACATGGCCGGGATCGCTCCCGGCCATCGTCCTGCACGTCAGGGCACCGGCATCGCGCGCGGAGAGCGATGGAAGCGGTTCGAGCTTGCCATCCAGTTCGGCAACGGCTCTCCATCGCGGTGCCGCCCGCCGGCCACCGCCGCAGCCCAGGCCACGGCAGCGCCGATCAGGGTTGCTGCGGCAACGGAGAAGGCGACGATGATGGAATTACGCCGCGCCCGATTGATCGCCGTCCTTGAATCCGCGATCAGCGCGTCGACCCGTCGTTCCGAGTCGGGAGCGGCGAGTCCCGTCAGCGCGGCCACTTGCTGCACCAAATAGGTCCGATCATCGGTGCTGATGCCGCTGTGGCTCGATGACGTCATCAAGATGCGTCCTGCTTCGGCGCGGGCTTCCCTGAGGTCGGTGTTAGGGGGCCGCCGCGGCGCGCGAAACAGCTTGTCCAGCTCGTAGCTCAACAGAGGCTCGGCGGCGGAGGTATTGCTCGCCGAACTGCGCATCGGCGAACGATCAATCGCAGCTGCGCCGAGTATCGCGAGCAGAGCGGCACCAAGCAGCACGGCAAGCGCCCAGGACATCAGGCCATGCAGCCCGTCCCGCCGTTCGCCGTCGTCTTCGATCGTTGTGATCGTCGGGGCTGGTCGCGTTGTCCGGCCGGCGACATAACCGCCGAAGCCGAAGCTGATAATCGCCTGGATGATCAGATACAGCCCCGACAGCAAAGCCAGCGCCGCCGATGCATCGCGCCATGTCGGCGAGGCTGAACTGACGCCCAGGCCGACGGCGACTCCAAAGCCGACCAAGATGAACGACATTGCGCCGGCAGCCAAAGCGCCTGCGATGACCGAGCTCCACTGGATGGTGCGCCGGTCATCGGCAGCGACGCCGCCGCCTTCGATGATGTCTTCCCGTATGAGAGTTTCCATCGTCATCGCCGCTCTCTCAGCGCAGGCCGAAGAACGACAGGATCGCCATGACGACGACGATCAAGCCGATGAGATAAATCAATCCGTCCATAGTCCGTCCTCCTCGATTTCTCCTCGTCGCTAATCACAACGAAGAAAGAACGTTCCAAACTGGACCGAGCCCGCGGGAACGAACCGGCGCGATGCGGATTAGCTGTCCAAGTCCCAAGGATGAAGTTTGTGAGCACGAAAGCCCCAGCCGGTCAGTCCCGGCTGGGGCTTTCTTTTTGGGCGGCGGTTCCTGTCCTATGTTAACGACGCCGGCTCTCCGATCATCAAGGATGCGATCGGGGCGGAACCTCCGGATCGGGAGAGCGGCGTGGATCGCAGAACCGCGTGCCTTCATCAGGCAGATGCATTCCGGGAAAAGGCGATCGCCGATCCCGAGCACCACGACCAGTGGATTGATGAAGCCATCAAATGGCTGGAACGGGCCATGGAAGCCCGCTGTCGCGCCGTCGTGACGGTCGAAGCCGGCGATGTGCCGAACGCAGCAAGCGGAACGTCAGCCGATGCCCAGTTGAGCTTGATCACGCGCCAATGAGAAGCGCTGTCGTCTTCGCAACCGCTGCGGCAATTGTTCCAGGGGACGTAACAATGTTGCGGGTCGACACTGTTCCCACCCCCATGCTAGGCCGGACACAGACCGCAACCAGAGTGAAATCGTGCTCGCGAACCGCCGGCCCTCAGGATCATGCCCGCCGCGCAACTGGCGCGGGCTGCTGTCTGTGCTGATCGCGGTTGTCTACCTGCTCGCGGGAGCGCTGCATGGCCTGCACGACATCGACGTCACCACGCCCGGTGGCGGCTCGGAGATCAGCGCCGTCCTTGACGGCCCGGGAGATCACAACGACCACAAGGCCATCGGCGGGCATCATTGCCATGGCTGCTTCTCGGTGACGGTGGCGCAGCCGGCGCCACCGGCCGCATCGATCGGGCTCGTGTCTGCATCGCGCCCGCAACGCGCAACCCGGCTCTCCGGCATTATTCCCGATACCGACTCCCCGCCTCCCAAACAGATGGCCTGAACGGATTGGTCGGGCGCTCCGCGCCCATGAGGTTCATCCTTCACAGGTCGGTTTCATGTTTTGCAGGGGAATGGCCGCGCGCCTGGCGTGCGCGGCAGCGTGTCTGATTGTCGGATTGGCGCTTGCGCCGTCTCACGCCCAGACTCTGACGATGCGGAGCGCGCTCTCGCGCGCGCTGGCCACGAGCCCGCGGCTGACCGCGGCGGAGCGCGATGTCGGCATCGCCACGGGCCAGCGCATCCAGGCAGGTGCGCTTCTCAATCCGGAGCTGACCTACGAACAGGACAATTCGTTCGGGTCCGGCATCTATCGCGGCACGCGATCGGCCGAGACCACGCTGCAGATCAGCCAGGCCTTCGAGCTGTTCGGCAAGCGCGACGCGCGGATTGCCGCGGGTGTCGCCGGCATCGAGGTCGCCGCGATTCAGCGCAAGGCCGTCAGGCTGGAGGTGCTGTCGGAGACCGCGATCGCCTTCCTCAGCGTGCTCGGCGCACAGCGGCGCATCCAGATCCTCGACGAGCAGATCACCGCCATTGACCGGCTGACGCCGCTTTTGCGCCGACGCGTCGAGGCCGGCGCCTCCTCGCCGGCCGAGACCGGCCGTGCGGAAGTGGCATCCGCCTTGGTGAAGGCCGACCGCGAGCGCTTCAAGGCGACGCTGGCCAGCGCCCGGCGCGAGCTTGCGGTCCTGATGGGCGACGCGGCACCGAAATTCGGCGAGGTCTCCGGACGGCTCGACACCATGGGACGGCCGCCGACATTCCAGTCGGTCGTCGCCGCGATCGATGCCAATCCGCAGCTGGTGCGCTGGACCGCGATCTATGCCCAGCGCAACGCCGAGCTGTTGCTGGCGCGGCTGCGGCCCTATCCCGACGTGCGGATCGCCGCCGGCTGGCGCCATTTCAACGAGACCAATGACGACGCGGCGCGCCTCACCGTCTCGGTGCCGATCCCCGTGTTCGACCAGAACCAGGGCAATATCCTCTCGGCGCAGGAAAGCCTTGCCAAGACCAAGGCCGAGCGCGAGGCCAACCGCAACACGCTGATTGTGGTCGCCGGCCGCGCCTACGACTCGCTGCAGGGCTCGCTGCGCGAGCTCGCGGTGCTGCGCGAGAGCGCCATTCCCAAGGCTACCGAAGCGTCGGACGCCATCGCGCAAGGCTACGGCCAGGGCCGCTTCAGCCTGCTCGAAGTGCTCGATGCGCAGGCCAGCGTCACCCAGGCGCGGCTGCGCGAGCAGGAGGCGTTGCAGAATTTCCACGCGGGGGTGGCGACCATCGAAGGCCTCGTCGGCAATCCCTTCACGCTGGCGCGGGAGAGCGCACGATGAAGACGTCCTCCACCATCCTCGTCGCATTGTTTGCCGCCGCACTTGGCGCTTACTGCTATTCCCTGCTGGCCCCAACAAGGGTCGAGCATGCCGAACACGCCGCGGACAAGAGGCCGGAGAAGCCGAACGACCATGTCGAACAGGACGAGCACGGCGCCGACCGGATCCGCATCTCCGACGTCAAGCTTGCAGCCGCAGGCGTGACGCTGGCGGAAGCCGCGAGCGTCACGCTGACCGACACGCTCGCCTTCAACGGCATCCTGCGCGCCAACCAGGAAGCCGTGGTGCAGGTGACGCCGCGTTTTCCCGGCGTCGCCAAATCGATCCAGAAGCGCATCGGCGACAAGGTCGGCAAGGACGATCTGCTCGCCGCGATCGAGAGCAACCAGAGCCTCACCGTCTACGAGCTCAAGGCGCCGATTGCCGGCACCATCATCGAGCGGCAGATCTCGCTCGGCGAATACGCCTCCGAGCAGAAGCCGGCCTTCGTGGTCGCCGACCTCTCCACCATCTGGGTCGACCTGTCGATCTACCGTCAGGACCTGCGGCGCGTCCGCCTCAACGACGAGGTGCTGATCGATCCAGACGACGGCCGCGGCGAGATCAAGGGCACCATCTCCTACATGGCCCCGATCGGCTCGAGCGAGACCCAGACCGCGCTGGCGCGCGTGGTGCTGGCAAATCCGGACGGACGCTTGCGTCCCGGCCTGTTCGTCACGGCACGGCTGATCCTCGCCGCACGCAACGTCGCGGTCGCCGTGCGCCGAAGCGCGATCCAGACCCTGGAGAACCGGACCATCGTGTTCGTCCGCGAGGATGGCGACAAGATCGAGGCGCGTCCGGTGGAGCTTGGCGATTCCGATCCGCGCCATGTCGAGATCAGGGCCGGTCTATCGGCCGGCGAGCATTACGTCGCGGAAAACAGCTTCGTCGTGAAGGCGGAGATGGGCAAGGGCGAGGCCGAACATGATTGAGCGTCTCATCGCGGTCTCGCTGCAGCAGCGCTGGCTGGTCCTGCTGTTCGCGCTCGCGGCCGGCGGCTTCGGCGCCTGGAACTTCACCCGCCTGCCGATCGACGCGGTCCCCGACGTCACCAACGTGCAGGTCCAGATCAACACCCGTGCCCCGGGCCTCTCGCCGCTCGAATCCGAGCAGCGCATCACCTTCCCGATCGAGACCGTGATGGGCGGGCTGCCCAAGCTCGAATACACCCGGTCGATCTCACGCTATGGCCTGAGCCAGGTCACCGTCGTATTCCAGGACGGCACCGACATCTACTTCGCGCGGCAGCTCGTCAACGAGCGTATCCAGCAGGCGAAGGACCAGCTTCCGGCCGGAACCGAGGTCGCGATGGGCCCGATCTCGACCGGCCTTGGCGAGATCTATGTCTACTCCGTCGAAGCCAAGGCCGGCGCGAAGTCACAGACCGGTGCCGAGTTCACGCCGACGGAGCTGCGCACCATCCAGGACTGGATCATCAAGCCGCAACTGCGCACCATTCCCGGCGTGATCGAGGTCAACTCGATCGGCGGTTATGAGCGGCAGTTCCACGTGCTGCCGATCCCCGGCCGGCTGATGGCCTACAAACTCGGCTTTCGCGACATCATGACGGCGCTGGCCGCCAACAACGCCAATGTCGGTGCCGGCTATATCGAGCGCAACGGCGAGCAATATCTCGTCCGCGCCCCGGGCCAGGTCGCCAATATCGCGGAGATCCGCGACATCGTGATCGGTTCGCGCGGCGGCGTCCCGGTGCGTATCCGCGACGTCGCCGACGTCCAAGAGGGCCAGGACCTGCGTTCGGGCGCAGCAACCGCAAACGGCAGCGAAACCGTGCTCGGCACCGCCATGCTGCTGATCGGCGAAAACAGCCGCACGGTGGCCCAGCGCGTGAAGGCCCGGCTCACGGAGATCGCGAAATCGCTCCCTGACGGCGTGATCGCGCGCGCCGTCTATGACCGCACGCATCTGGTGGAAGCCACCATCCAGACCGTCGAGAAGAATCTCGTCGAGGGCGCGGCGCTGGTGATCGCTGTGCTTTTCCTGATCCTCGGCAACATCCGCGCCGCGCTGATCACCGCCTGTGTCATTCCCCTTTCCATGCTGTTCACGATCACAGGCATGGTCGAGAGCAAGGTCAGCGCGAATCTGATGAGCCTCGGCGCGATCGACTTCGGCATCATCGTCGACGGCGCGGTCATCATCGTGGAGAACTGTCTGCGGTTGCTCGCTGCCGAGCAGCACAGGCGCGGCCGGCTGCTGTCGCTCGAGGAGAGGATGGAGACAATCCGCGCCGGCAGCAGCGAGGTCATCAAGCCGAGCCTGTTCGGCACGATGATCATCGCCGTGGTCTACCTGCCGGTCCTGACCCTGACGGGGACCGAGGGCAAGATGTTCACGCCGATGGCGCTGACCGTGCTGATGGCCCTCGCCGGCGCGGCGCTGTTGTCGATCACCTTCGTCCCGGCCGCGGTTGCGATCTTCGTCACCGGCAAGGTCTCGGAGAAGGAGAACATCTTCATGAGAGCGGCCAAGCGGTTCTATGTGCCGCTGCTCGACCGCGCCATCCGCTACCGTGGCATGGTCGCCTTTGGCGCCATGCTGATCGTTGCCGGCAGCGTCTTCGCCGCGACGCGCATGGGAGGCGAATTCATCCCGAGCCTCGACGAAGGCGACATTACCATCGAAACCATCCGGATTCCCGGCACCAGCCTGACCCAGAGCGTCGGCATGCAGCTGCGGCTGGAAATGGCGATCAAGCGGGTACCGGAGGTCGCGACCATCTTCTCCAAGATTGGTACCGCCGAGATCGCCAACGATCCGATGCCGCCGAATATGACCGACACCTATGTCACGCTCAAGCCACGCGACGAATGGCCCGACCCGGACAAGCCCAAGGACGAGGTGATCGCCGAGCTCGAACGCACCGCCAACACCCTGCCCGGCACGGCCTATGGCATGACCCAGCCGATCCAGATGCGCTTCAACGAGCTCATTGCCGGCATCCGCAGCGACGTCGGCGTGAAGATCTTCGGCGACGATCTCGACGTGCTTGCCGGCATCGCCCAGCAGGTCAACGGCGTCGTCCACGCCATCGAGGGCGCGGCCGACGTCAAGACCGAGCAGATTGCGGGCCTGCCGATCCTCACCGTCAGGCTCGACCGCCAGGCGCTGTCACGCTACGGCCTCAGCCTCAGCGAGGTGCAGAACGTGGTCGAGATCGCGATCGGCGGCAAGCCGGTCGGAAAGCTGTTCGAGGGCGATCGCCGCTTCGACATCGTGGTGCGGCTGCCCGAAAGCCTGCGTGCCGACCCTGACACGATCAAGTCGCTGCCGATCCCGCTGCCGCCGGGCGAGGATGTACCGGCCGTCACCAAAACCGCATGGCCGGGCGGAAACGCGGCGTTGCGCTACGTCCCGCTGTCCTCCGTCGCGGCGATCGAGATCGCACCGGGACCCAACCAGATCAGCCGCGAGAACGGCAAGCGTCGCGTGGTGGTTATGGCCAACGTTCGCGGGCGCGATCTGCGCTCCTTTGTCGCCGAGGCCCAGAACGCCGTCGCGGAGAAGGTCAAGCTGCCACCGGGCTACTGGATCGGCTGGGGCGGACAGTTCGAGCAACTGGTCTCCGCCACTAAGCGGCTGACGCTCGTGGTGCCGGTGGCGCTGCTGCTGGTGTTCCTGCTGCTGTTCATGGGCATGGGATCGGCGGCGGATGCGGCCCTCGTGTTCTCCGGCGTGCCGCTGGCGCTGACCGGCGGCGTCATGGCGCTGCTGCTGCGCGGCATCCCACTGTCCATCAGCGCCGGCGTCGGCTTCATCGCGCTGTCGGGCGTCGCCGTGCTCAACGGGCTCGTCATCATCGCCTTCATCGAGCGGCTGCGCAGCGAGGGCCAGCCCGTTGCCGACGCGGTGCGCGAGGGCGCGCTGACACGCCTGCGTCCGGTGCTGATGACGGCGCTGGTCGCGTCCCTCGGCTTCGTGCCGATGGCCCTTGCTACCGGGGCCGGCGCCGAGGTGCAGCGGCCGCTCGCGACTGTGGTGATCGGCGGTATCATCTCCTCAACCGTGCTGACGCTGCTGGTGCTGCCGGCGCTCTACGTGCTGTTCCGCCGTGACGGGGCTGCCGAAACGCCTACAATGGCGCCTGATTTGGCAGCGTCCAGGGAGCGCTAGAGGTGGGCAGCCACGACCATGACGGCCATCATCACGATGATCATAGCCACGGCCATGATCACGATCATGGTGGCCACGCCCATGCCCATGCGCCCGCCAGCTTCGGCACGGCGTTCGCGATCGGCATCACGCTCAATACCGCGCTGGTCCTGGCCGAGGCCGTCTACGGCTATATCGGCAACTCCACCGCCCTGCTTGCGGACGCCGGCCATAACCTTAGCGACGTGCTCGGCCTGGTCGTGGCCTGGTGCGCGTCGATCGCGGCGCGGCGCGCGCCCAGCGGCCGCTTCACCTATGGCCTGCGCGCCTCCACCATCCTGGCGGCGCTGGCGAACGCGGTGTTCCTGCTGGTCGCGACCGGTGCGATAGGCTGGGAAGCGTTTTTGCGCCTGCGTGAACCGGAGCCCGTCGCCGGCATCACCGTAATGGTGGTCGCCGGCATCGGCATCCTCATCAACGGTTTTACGGCCATGCTGTTCGCGCGCGGGCGCAAGGACGACATAAACATCGAAGGCGCGTATCTGCACATGGCGGCCGACGCCGCGGTCTCGCTCGGCGTCGTGGTCTCGGCGGCGCTGATCATCTGGACCGGCTGGCTCTGGCTCGATCCCGTCACCAGCCTCGTCATCTGCGCCACCATTCTCTGGAGCACCACCAGCCTGCTCCGCGGCTCCATCGACATGTCGATGGCGGCCGCGCCCAGGGGCACCGACATTGCCGCAATCAAGATCCTACTGCTGGAGCGGCCCGGCGTCACTGCGATCCACGATCTCCACGTCTGGCCGATCTCGACCACTGAGACGGCGCTGACCTGCCATCTCGTCATGCCCACCGGCGCCGGCGATGCATTCCTGATGGAGACGGCGCAGATGCTGAAGCGCTCCCACCGCATCGGCCACACCACCCTTCAGGTCGAGACGCATCCCGACAACGGCTGCGCGCTGGCGCCGGATGATGTGGTGTGAGGTAGTTGCGTGGCTGCGTCCCCATCGTCATTGCGAGCGCAGCGCGCTGCGCTCGCAATGACGGGGACAGAGCGGCGCCTACGCCGCCTTCGCCGTCACGATCCAGATCGCACCCTGGAGCGCCACGCTCGACCCCTTCAGGAACGGGGCGAGCATCTCGCGGATCGAGGCTCTTGCCGCGGCATACGTCTCGGGCGGATGGCCTTGCAGCGCGCGGCTGGCGGGGCCGATCTGGAGCGAGCCCTCGACCGCGGCATCGAGCCCGCCGCCGATCGCGACATCCATCGCGAGATTGTGCGGTTCCATCGCGACGTCGACGAAGCCCGCGCCTTTCAGGATGCGCGTCACGCGCTCTTCGGAGGCAAAGGCGAACGGGCCCGGCTCGTCCGGCCCGACCGGCGGCATCTTGGGCACGTGTTTGTAGACCGCCATCAGCGGCGCCATCATCCAGGGATTCTCCTTCGGCTCGCGCCAGCAGGCAAACGCCAGCCGCCCCGTCGGCCTCAATGCGCGGCGGAGGTTGGTGAAAGACACGATCGGGTCAGCGAAGAACATCACGCCGAACCGCGAGGCCAGCAGGTCAAAACTGGCCGGCTCGAACCGATGCACCGTCGCATCCGCCAGCACGAAATCGAGCGGCAGGCCCTTTGGCGCAAACGCGCGCGCCTGCGACAGCATCGGCTCGGAGACGTCGAGCCCGAGCGCGAAGCCATCAGGCGCGACAACCTTCGCGAACGCGAACGTCGTCGCGCCGGAGCCGCAGCCGACGTCGAGGACGCGCTCCCCCGGCTTCGGCTTGGCGCGGTCGATCAGCACATCGGCAATTGGTCCGAGCAGGCTCTCCTGCGCCGCATGGCGATCGGCCCAGCGCTGCCCGCTGGGACCGTTCCAGTAAGCGATCTGATCGGCGTTCTGCTCGTGTCCGCTTGGTTGTTGCATCAAGGCCTCTGTGGCTCGGTATCGCCCGCCTACGCCTATCGGCTTCGGCGCGGCAGCCTTCGTTCGCTTCGCGCCAATAACGTGTGAGGCTGGCTCGCCGAGCCGAAGCTCGCCAAGCGAGCAAAGGCTGGTGGGCGGTGAGAGATTCGAACTCCCGACCCTCTCGGTGTAAACGAGATGCTCTAACCAGCTGAGCTAACCGCCCCTCGGCGCTTCTTTATCCCCACCTGCCCCGAACGGGCAAGCGCGGAACGCCAATTCCTGGCCCTCAATCCTGTGGCCGGCCCGGCAGCAGTGGCACCGCGTCGATCCACACCGCCGCCGACTGGCACCAGATCTGCCTGACGGGCCGCAATTTGTCGCGCTGGCGGATGCTGCCCCAGCGGATGCCCCAATCGTCCTCCTGGTCGCCCTCGCCGCTCGTGAACAGCGGGGAACCGCACTCGGCGCAGAAGTGCTGGAAGCGCAAGCGGCCGTTGTCGCCGCGCTTGCCGTAGATCCTGGGCGTGCCGGCGGTCAGCTTGACGTCGGTCTTGGTGCAGATCGCCGTCACCCGGAACGGCGATCCCGTTAGGGTCTGGCAGTCCCGGCAATGGCAGACCGACACCGTCTCGGGATCGATCTCGGCTTCAAAGGTGATCGCGCCGCAATGGCATTGCCCGTCGATGTGCATTGTCGTCATCCACTGCCCAAAACAAAATGCCCCCACAACAAAAACGGCGCCCGAAGGCGCCGTTTTATCATCTTTTCGAGCTGCGATCTCAGTGAGCGGTCAGGCCGCCGGCGGCTTCGTCGCCGTCCGGCTTGACCGTGACCTTGGTGTCCTCTTCCCAGACGATCGGCACCGGCTTCTTGACCAGCGCCTTGGCGACGACGTCGTCGAGGCGGGAGACCGGGATGATCTCCATGCCGCCCTTGATCGCATCGGAAATCTCCGTGAGATCCTTGGCGTTGTCCTCGGGGATCAGCACCGTCTTGATGCCGCCGCGGGCAGCAGCCAGCAGCTTCTCCTTCAGGCCGCCGATCGGCAGCACGCGGCCGCGCAGCGTGATCTCGCCGGTCATCGCGACATCGTGGCGGACCGGGATGCCGGTCATCACCGAGATGATCGCGGTGGCCATCGCAACGCCCGCCGACGGACCGTCCTTCGGCGTCGCGCCTTCCGGCACGTGCACGTGGATGTCGCGCCGGTCGAACAGCGGCGGCTCGATGCCGTAGACGATCGCCCGCGAGCGGACGTAGGACGCCGCCGCCGAGATCGACTCCTTCATCACGTCGCGCAGATTGCCCGTGACCGTCATCTTGCCCTTGCCGGGCATCATGACGCCTTCGATCGTCAGCAACTCGCCGCCGACATCGGTCCAGGCAAGGCCGGTGACGATGCCGACCTGCGGCTCGCTCTCGATCTCGCCGTAGCGGTACTTCGGCACGCCGAGCAGCTCTTCCAGAGTCTTCTCGGTGACCTTGACCGACTTCTTCTTGGAGATCATCAGCTCCTTCACCGCCTTGCGGGCGAGTGTGGAGAGCTCACGCTCCAAATTGCGCACGCCCGCTTCCCGGGTGTAGCGGCGGATCAGAAGCAGCAGCGCATCGTCGTCAATCGAGAACTCCTTGGAGTCCAGGCCGTGCTTGGACACCGCGGTCGGGATCAGATGCTTGCGCGCGATCTCGACCTTCTCGTTCTCGGTGTAGCCCGCGATCCGGATGATCTCCATGCGGTCCATCAGCGGTCCCGGAATATTGAGCGTATTCGCGGTGGTGATGAACATCACGTTCGACAGATCGTAATCGACCTCGAGATAGTGGTCGTTGAAGGTCGCGTTCTGCTCAGGATCCAGAACTTCGAGCAAAGCCGAGGACGGATCGCCGCGGAAATCGGCGCCCATCTTGTCGATCTCGTCCAGCAGGAACAGCGGATTGGACGACTTCGCCTTGCGCATCGACTGGATGATCTTGCCGGGCATCGAGCCGATATAGGTCCGACGGTGACCTCGGATCTCGGCCTCGTCACGCACGCCACCGAGCGACACGCGCACGAACTCACGCCCGGTCGCCTTGGCGATCGACTTGCCGAGCGAGGTCTTGCCGACACCGGGAGGGCCGACGAGGCACAGGATCGGGCCGGTCAGCTTGTTGGCGCGTGACTGCACGGCGAGATACTCGACGATGCGGTCCTTGACCTTCTCCAGCCCGTAGTGATCGGCATCCAGAACCGCCTGCGCGGCTTCCAGATCCTTCTTCACCTTGGACTTCTTGTTCCACGGGATCGACAGCAGCCAATCCAGATAGTTGCGCACGACGGTCGCTTCCGCGGACATCGGCGACATCTGGCGCAGCTTCTTCAATTCATGCTGCGCCTTCTCGCGCGCTTCCTTGGAGAGCTTGGTCTTGGAGATCTTCTCTTCGAGATCGGCGAGTTCGTCGCGACCGTCGTCGTCGCCGAGCTCCTTCTGGATCGCCTTCATCTGCTCGTTGAGATAGTACTCGCGCTGGGTCTTCTCCATCTGGCGCTTGACGCGCGAGCGGATGCGCTTCTCGACCTGAAGCACCGAGATCTCGCTCTCCATCAGGCCCAGCACCTTCTCCAGGCGCTGCGTGACCGACAGCGTCTCCAGGATGCCCTGGCGATCCGCGATCTTGACGGCGAGATGCGAGGCGACGGTGTCGGCGAGCTTGGCAAAATCGGTGATCGCCTGCACGACGCCGACGACCTCGGCCGAGATCTTCTTGTTGAGCTTCACATAGCTCTCGAAGTCGGACACGACCGAGCGCGCCATGGCCTCGGCCTCGACCGACTTCGCATCGGTGTCGGCGAGCGCAATCGCAGTCGCTTCGTAATAGTCGGCGCGATCGGTGTACTTCTGCACGCGCGCACGCTCGAGCCCTTCGACCAGCACCTTCACGGTGCCGTCGGGAAGCTTCAAGAGCTGGAGCACGCTGGCAAGCGTACCGGTCTCGTAGATGGAATCGGGTGCCGGATCATCGTCGGACGCGTTCTTCTGGGTCGCGAGCATGATCAGCGCGTCGTTCTTCATCACCTCTTCGAGCGCGCGGATCGACTTCTCGCGGCCGACGAAGAGCGGAACGATCATGTGCGGGAAGACGACGATGTCGCGCAGGGGCAGCACGGGGTAGGCGTGCGTTTCGCCATGAACGATGGTTGGCCTGGGTTTTGGATTGGTCATGGCCTTTTTCCTTTTGCTTTGCCCCCTTGCACGCAGCCCGCCATGCTCATGCGCAACCGCCACAAGGTGCCGAGGTGATCGGCAAAACCGGTCGGTCCTTTTGAGGTTGGACCGGCTCGCCGGATCGGAACTGAGGCGAATCTTGGAGAGAATTTTTGCTCGCCGCCGACATTAGGTGGCTATCGACCCGGGGGGTGTCAAGTCATTGAAGACGCGCGCCATCAGGCGCTTACGCACGCAAATAAGCGACGCAACACCGGCTGCGGAGATACTTTCCGCAGCCCTTGCTTGAGGAGACGATTGGAGCGTTCCAGCGCCGCAAATCAGGCGCTGGCGTTCTCGACGGCGCGATCGGACCGATCGGCGTAGATGTAGAGCGGACGCGCCGTTCCTTCCACGACTTCGCGGGAAATCACGACTTCTTCCACACCTTCGAGGCCCGGCAGGTCGAACATGGTCTCGAGCAGGATCGCCTCGAGGATCGAGCGCAGTCCGCGCGCACCGGTCTTGCGCTCGATCGCCCTGCGGGCAACCGCGCCAAGCGCCTCGTCGGCGAAGGTCAGCTCGATGTTCTCCATCTCGAACAGCCGCTGGTACTGCTTCACCAGCGCGTTCTTCGGCTCGACCAGGATCTTCTTGAGCGAAGCCTCGTCCAGATCTTCCAGCGTCGCCACGACGGGCAGACGGCCGACGAATTCCGGGATCAGGCCATACTTCAGGAGATCCTCCGGCTCGACGTGACGGAAGATTTCGCCGGTGCGGCGGTCTTCCGGCGCGAGCACCTGGGCGGCGAAACCGATCGAGGTCGAACGTCCGCGTGCCGAAATGATCTTCTCAAGGCCCGAGAACGCACCACCGCAAATGAACAGGATGTTGGTGGTGTCCACCTGCAGGAATTCCTGCTGCGGATGCTTGCGGCCGCCCTGCGGCGGGACCGAAGCCACCGTGCCTTCCATGATCTTGAGCAGTGCCTGCTGCACGCCCTCACCCGACACGTCGCGCGTGATCGAAGGATTGTCGGACTTGCGGCTGATCTTGTCGATTTCGTCGATATAGACGATGCCGCGCTGGGCACGCTCGACGTTGTAGTCGGCGGCCTGGAGCAGCTTCAGGATGATGTTCTCGACGTCCTCGCCGACATAGCCGGCTTCCGTCAGCGTCGTCGCATCCGCCATCGTGAACGGCACGTCCAGGATGCGGGCGAGCGTCTGCGCGAGCAGCGTCTTGCCCGAGCCAGTCGGACCGATCAGCAGGATGTTCGACTTCGCAAGCTCGACGTCGTTGTGCTTGGTCTGGTGGTTGAGGCGCTTGTAGTGATTGTGCACCGCGACCGAGAGGACCTTCTTCGCATGGTTCTGGCCGATCACGTAATCGTCCAGCACCTTGCAGATTTCCTTCGGCGTCGGAATCCCGTCGCGCGACTTCACCAGCGAGGATTTGTTCTCCTCGCGAATGATGTCCATGCAGAGCTCGACGCACTCGTCGCAAATGAAGACCGTGGGACCCGCGATCAGTTTGCGAACTTCGTGCTGGCTCTTGCCGCAGAACGAGCAATACAGCGTGTTCTTGGAGTCGCTCGTGCCGACCTTACTCATTCATGTCTCCGTCCGCGGTTCGATCCCGTCCGCTCGATCGCCCTATTCCGGCACGACAGCCGGTACAGTCCTTCAAATAGAGCAAATTCCGTACCAAAAAAGACCCTACGCGTTACATGCCGTGCGAATCACGGTCACTCGATTCCCCGCGATCATAGCCGATCAGTCGTAGCGAACCATGCTGTCACCCGACTATCAAGAATTCGCTAATCGGGGGTCGCCGGCTACCCGTGACAATACCGTGATTTCCGGTCTTGGCACGGGCGAAGTGATCGAAATCACCCCGGCGTTGCTGGATTGCCACGAAAAACAAGCACGAAAGCGGAACTTTCTGCCTGTCGCAGGGCGCAAGACTACGTTTTGCGACGCGCGCACGTGTCCTTAACGTGAACGCTCCCTGATGGCGCCGGCGAGCCCGGAGGGTTCGCCGCCGCAGTAGTGCTACGGGGTCTTCGGCGCCGCGGTTTCCTCGGCGCGCTTGTCGATGACCCTGTCGACCAGGCCGAACTCCTTGGCGTCGCTCGCGGTCAGGAACTTGTCGCGTTCCAGCGCGTCCTCGATCGCCTTGTAGGTCTGACCGGTGTGCTTCACGTAGATCTCGTTCAGCCGCTTCTTCAGGTTCAGGATTTCCTGGGCGTGCAGCATGATGTCGGTGGCCTGGCCCTGGAAGCCGCCGGAGGGCTGATGCACCATGATGCGCGCGTTCGGCAGCGAGAAGCGCATATCCTTCTCGCCGGCGCAGAGCAGCAGCGAGCCCATCGAGGCGGCCTGGCCCGTGCACAGCGTCGAGACCGGCGGGCGAATGAACTGCATGGTGTCGTAGATCGCGAGGCCCGACGTCACCACGCCGCCCGGCGAGTTGATGTACATCGAGATTTCCTTCTTCGGATTTTCCGCCTCAAGGAACAACAGCTGCGCGACAATGAGCGTCGACATGCCGTCCTCGACCGGCCCGGTCAGGAAGATGATGCGCTCTTTCAGAAGGCGCGAGAAAATGTCGTAGGCGCGCTCGCCACGGTTGGTCTGCTCGACCACCATGGGCACGAGGTTCATGTAGGTTTCAACCGGATCGCGCATGAGTCACCTAGGGTTTTGAAGAGGCGGACATCGCCAGGCCCGGCTGCCAGTCGGGGCTGGATCTGCCGGAGGGCCGATGGACGTCCCGTGATGCAGGAACTTGATAGACGAACTTGGTAGAAGCGGAAGGCGTAGCGACAGATATAGCCCAATTCGCGCCTGACAAGTGCGGAGCGAATTAAGGCTTAATCCGTGAGGCAGTTGAAACTGATTCGTACAAAGAGGCCCAGCCGGCCACCTGGCTAGCTCGACCTCTTTGCTGATCATCCTTAATGCAAGGCTATCCTAAAGGCTCTTCTGGAGCCCTCAGGCGGCGGTCTTTTCCGCCTCGTCGTCCTTGTAGAGATCGTCACGCGAAACCTTCTTTTCGGTCACGTTGGCGAGCTCGAGGATGAAGTCGACGACCTTGTCCTCATAGATCGGTGCACGAAGCTGGGCCAACGCTTGGGCGTTGCTGCGGTAATAGTCCCAGACCTCCTTCTCGCGGCCCGGCATCGAGCGCGCCCGCTCGATCACGGCGCGGCCGACCTCGTCGTCGGTCACGGAGATCTTGTTCTTCTCGCCGATCTCGGAAAGCACGAGGCCGAGCCGCACGCGGCGGTCGGCGATCTTGCGGTACTCTTCCTTGGCGGCGTCTTCAGTGGTGTCCTCGTCGGCGAAGGTCTTGCCGGCGGAGTCCATCTCGGCCTTCACCGAGTTCCACATCAGATTGAACTCCTCGTCGACCAGCGAGGGCGGAGCCTCGAAGCGATGGGCCTCGTCGAGGCGGTCGAGCAGCGCGCGCTTGACGCGCTGGCGCGTCGCGGTCGCGAACTCGGCGACCAGCCGTTCGCGCGCCGCTTCCTTCAGCTTGTCCAGCGATTCGAGGCCGAGGGTCTTGGCGAACTCGTCGTCGATCGCGAGGTCCTGCGGCGCCTCGATCAGCGTCGCGGTCGTCTCGAACTCGGCCGGCTGGCCGGCGAGCTTGTCGTTCATGTAGTTCTTGGGGAACGCCACCTTCAGCGTGCGGGTCTCGTTCGTGGCGATGCCGGTGAGCTGCTCTTCGAAGCCGGGGATGAAGGTGTTGGATCCGATCACGACCTGGATGCCCTCGCCGGCGCCGCCCTCGAAGGCCTCGCCGTTGATGGTGCCCTTGAAGGCGACGGTGACGCGATCACCCGACTCGGCCTTGGCGCCCCCGGCCTTCGGGGCATAGCCACGGTTCGAATCGGCGATGCGCTTGATCGCCTCATCGACGTCGGCGTCGGTGACTTCGGCGACGGGCTTCTCGACCTCGAAGGTCTTGAAGTCGGCGAGCGCGATCGACGGCACCACCTCGATCGCAACCGTGTAGGTCAGATCGGTTTTGCCGTTGAGCAGCTCCTCGACCTCGGCCTGCTCGGTCGGCATGGTGATCTTCGGTTCGGTCGCCAGGCGGAAGCCGCGCTCGGAGAACAGCTGCGTGTTGGTGTCGCGGATGGTCTGGTCGATGGTCTCGGCCATCACCGAGCGGCCATAGACCTTCTTGAGGTGCGTGACCGGCACCTTGCCGGGACGGAAGCCGTTGATGCGGACCTTGTCCTTGAGATCGACGAGCTTGGCACCGGCCTTGGCGTCGAGATCAGACGCGGGAACGCTGATCTTGAACTCGCGCTTCAAACCTTCCGAGAGGGTTTCTGTGACCTGCATGGTGTCCAATCTTCTTCTCGTTCGGTCCCGGCGCGCATGCGTCGGGACGCTGTCATTAATCGATCCGGCGCGAGGCGAACGCCTCAACGCCGGTGGTTCATCGGACCGGCTTCCGGCGGACAAACATCCGCGCAGGAGCAGATCGCGTAATCCGTGCAAACGCTGAAAGCGCTTGGTGCGGGCGGAGGGACTCGAACCCCCACAACTTTCGTCACTGGAACCTAAATCCAGCGCGTCTACCAGTTCCGCCACGCCCGCGTAAATTTGCATCAAGACCGGCCGCGATGCCGCGGGCGGCGGGCTTATAGCATGTGCCCGCCTGTTCGCAGCAAAAAAATGGCCCGATAGAGGCAGGCTTCAACTAGGCACGACGGCTGGACTTATCCAGCACGCCGTGGTCCGGATCGGCCATGAAAACGCGGATCTTCGACCCGACGAGGCGCGAGGTTTTGGCCGGACTTGGAGCCGGACTTGGCGCCTCTGTGGCCGGGCTGATGGCGGGCGGCGCAGTCCCGGCCGTGACCGCCCAGCTCGCGCTTCAGGCAAGGCCGGCGACGCTGGCTCTGAGGCCGGGGCAGCCGGCCACACCCATCTGGGAGCTGGCCGCCGTCAGCCACCTCGGGGATGTCCGTCTCAAACGTGGCGACCGTTGCGAGGTGGTCTTCCGCAACGACCTGCCTGTGCCGCTTGCACCAGTCTGGTACGGCCTTGGCGGCCCGGCCGCGGCCGACCCGCTTCGAGGACGCGCCCCGACGGCCGCGGACGCGACAGAAACATCAATTATTTCAGTACCAAATGCGGGAATCTTGCTGGCCGACTTTCGCCTGTTCGAGGACGGCCTGAAGCAGCCCGCGCGCCCGCTTCCGATCATTGCTGCCGAGATAAACCCGGTCGCCGCCGATCGCGACGTGGTTCTCTTGATCGAGGAATGGCGGCTACGGCCAGATGGAACCGCTCTTCCCCCGGGCCGGGACCCGAAGGACACATCCCCGCTCTATACAATCAACGGAACGACTTCATTCGAACTCTCAGCTGCGGCCAATGAGCGGCTGCGGCTGCGCTTTATCAACGGCTCGCAACGTTCTGTTCTGGCTATCAAATTGGAAAGTCACGAAGTCCAGGTGCTGGCCCTGGACGGACAGCCGGCCGAGCCGTTCCCGGCTCGCAACGGCGCGCTGGTGCTGGCTCCCGGCGCACGCGCCGACGCCTTCGTGGATGCGGCCACATCGGCCCCATTCCTGCTGCATGACGGCAAGGAGGCGCGCCAGATCGGCCGCCTGACGGTCTCCGGCAAGCTTGACCGGCGCGTGCCGCTGTTGCCGCAGCCGCCGCTCCCTCCGAATGACCTGCCCGACCGGCTAGATCTGAAAGGCGCCCTGCGATTCGATGTCACGCTCGGGGCAGCCGACGTCGGGTGGGTACGGCCCGCAAATTTCTCGACGTCCTCCGCCCCTACCTTTCGCACCAAGGCCGGCCGCACCGTCGTGCTGGCGCTCAAGAACTCCGCACCCGTCGCCACCGTCTTCCATCTCCACGGCCACCATTTCCGCCTGCTCGACAAGCTCGACGACGGTTGGAAGCCCTATTGGCTCGACACGCTCGCGATCGAACCCGGCCAGACCCAGCGCGTCGCATTCGAGGCCAGAGGTCCCGGCCGATGGCTGATCGAATCCGTCGTAACCGACTGGGCCGCACCGCGGCTGGTGCGCTGGTACGCGGTGGAGTGAGAGCTCAGTATTCCACCCCCAGCGCACCATAGATTCGCCGGTGCACGGCCGGCAGCGTCTCGGTGAGATCCTCCGCGATCAGCCCCGGCCCCGCCTCGCTCGCCGCTTCGCCATGCATCCAGACGGCGATGCTGGCGGCTTCGAATGCCGGCACGCCTTGCGCCAGCAGCCCTGCGATGATGCCGGCGAGCACGTCGCCGGCACCCGCGGTGGCGAGCCAAGGCGGTGCGTTGGCGGCGATGGTGGCGCGGCCGTCGGGCGCGGCGATCGTGGTGTCCGCGCCCTTCAGCAGCACGACCGCGCCGGAGCGCTCGGCGGCGGCGCGCACGCGCTCGATCTTCGAGCGGCCCGGATATTTATTGCTGAGGTCGGAGAACAGCCGTGGGAACTCGCCCTCGTGCGGCGTCAGCACCACCGCCTTGTCCTGCGACGTCTTGATCGATACGAACAGGCGCTCGGGATTCGCGGCAAAGCTCGTCAGCGCATCCGCGTCGAGCACCAGATGCCGCTGCGCGTTAAGCGCCGTGTGGACGAGATCGCAGGTGCGCTCGCCGACACCCGCGCCGGGGCCGATTATGCAGGTGTTGTAACGCTTGTCGCCGAGCAGCTCGCCGAACTCGATGGCGGTATCGACGGGGCGAACCATGACCGCGGTGAGCGCAGCCGCATTGATCGCGAGCGCATCACGCGGCGTGGCCAGAGTCACCAGGCCCGCACCTGCCCGCAGCGCCCCGCGCGCGGCGAGCCGCGCGGCACCGGTCGCCGCCGCATCGCCCGAGACCGCCAGCACATGGCCGCGCGCGTATTTGTGGCCGTCGATGCGCGGCACCGGAAAGGCCGCGCCCCAGAAGTCCGGATCGTTTTCGAATATTTGCGGCGCGATCTCGTCCAGCACCTGCGCGTCGATACCGATGTCGGCGACACGCACGTGGCCGCAATGCATCCGCCCCGGCAGCAGCAGATGCGCCGGCTTCTTCCGGAAGAAGGTAAGGGTCTCGGTGGCGTTCACCGCCATGCCCAGCACGGCTGCGCTGGTGCCGTTGATGCCGCTCGGCAGGTCGACCGCGAGCACCGGCGCACCGTTGGCGTTGATCGCCTCGATCATCGCACGCGCCTCGCCCTCGGCGGGACGGCTGAGGCCCGCGCCGAACAGCGCATCGATGATCAGCGCCGGTCGCCCGATCGCCTGCGGGTTGAACGGGAGCACCGGGTGCTTCCAGCCCCGCGCGGCCGAGGCCGCATCGCCCTGGAGCTGGTCCCGCTCGCACATCAGGATCACCGAGACCTCGCGGCCTTGCGCGGCGAGCTCGGCGGCTGCGACAAAACCGTCCCCGCCGTTGTTGCCCGGGCCGGCCACGATCAGGATCGGCCCCTCCTCCACCAGCGCGTGGGCGGCCTCGGCGACCGCCTGACCGGCGCTGAGCATCAGCTTGAAGCCGGGGGTGCCTGCCGCAATGCTGAGCTGGTCGGCGCGCTGCATTTCGGCGTTGGTCAGAACTTCCATGCCACTTCCCTGTCCAAAAGCCTTTTCAAGAGGCACGTTCCGCACCAGGCCATCCGACGGAATGCCGATCTGCACAGATATTGAACCGTTTGCCTATTTCGTAGTCTGCGGTATTTTGTGCGGGTCGGCGCCACCTTTCAGAGCTGCACGTTAAAAGGCTGATAACGCTCCAATAATCAGGGCATTTGCAACTTGGCATAGACCCTGCTTTCGCGGAAGTCGCTTCGGTTCGTCGTGCTCACTGGCATTTATCAGGGTGTGGCCGGCCGTTGTTGCAGGACTGGTCAGGGATCCCGGCATAGCGAAGACAAGATCGTGCGTTAAGAAAAGCGCATCCTGACGAAGACGTTACTATTTGTTCGAAAGGCCGGGAGGCGCGCAGTGAAGAAAATCGAAGCCATCATCAAGCCATTCAAGCTCGACGAGGTGAAGGAAGCGCTTCAGGAAGTCGGCCTTCAGGGCATCACCGTCACTGAAGCCAAGGGCTTCGGCCGGCAGAAGGGTCACGCCGAGCTGTACCGCGGCGCAGAATACATCGTCGACTTCCTGCCCAAGGTGAAGATCGAGATCGTGATCGGCGACGATCTGGTCGAGCGCGCCATCGACGCAATCCGCCGCGCCGCGCAAACCGGGCGCATCGGCGACGGCAAGATCTTCGTCTCCAATATCGAAGAGGCGATCCGCATCCGAACCGGCGAATCCGGGCTGGACGCTATCTGAGCCGGGTGCTATCCCGCATTTTGCGACATTCTGACAAGAAATAGGCTGCTTCGGCGGCCTCATTTTGTTTGTGCCTCGCGCGCCTCAAGAAGCGTGAACACGGTCGCTTGAAGCTTGGAAACCGACCCGCAGAGCCATAAGGGGTATGCATGAAGACCGCCAAAGACGTCCTGAAATCGATCAAGGACAACGACGTCAAATACGTCGACCTGCGCTTCACCGATCCGCGCGGCAAGTGGCAGCACGTCACCTTCGACATCAGCATGATCGATGAGGACATTTTCGCCGAAGGGACGATGTTTGACGGCTCCTCGATCGCCGGCTGGAAGGCGATCAACGAGTCCGACATGTGCCTGATGCCCGATCCGGTGACCGCGACGATCGATCCGTTCTTCGCCGAGACCACCATGGTCATCACCTGCGACGTGCTCGAGCCGACCACCGGCGAGCCCTACAACCGCGATCCCCGCGGCATCGCCAAGAAGGCCGAGGCGATGGTCAAGTCGATGGGCGTTGGCGACACCGTGTTCGTCGGCCCCGAAGCCGAGTTCTTCGTGTTCGACGACGTGCGCTTCTCCGCCAACCCCTACAGCACCGGCTTCCGCCTCGACTCTTCCGAGCTGCCGACCAACTCCGACACCGAATATGAAGGCGGCAATCTCGGCCATCGTGTCCGTACCAAGGGCGGCTACTTCCCGGTGCCGCCGCAGGACTCCGTGCAGGACATGCGCTCGGAGATGCTCGGCGCCATGGCCAAGATGGGCGTGAAGGTCGAGAAGCACCATCACGAGGTCGCTTCCGCCCAGCACGAGCTCGGCATGAAGTTCGACACACTGACCTTGATGGCCGACCACATGCAGATCTACAAATACTGCATCCACCAGGTCGCGCACATCTACGGCAAGACCGCCACCTTCATGCCGAAGCCGGTCTTCGGCGACAACGGCTCGGGCATGCACGTGCACCAGTCGATCTGGAAGGACGGCAAGCCGGTGTTCGCCGGCAACAAATACGCCGACCTGTCGGAGACCTGCCTCCACTACATCGGCGGCATCATCAAGCACGCCAAGGCGATCAACGCCTTCACCAACCCGTCGACCAACTCCTACAAGCGTCTGGTCCCGGGCTATGAGGCTCCCGTGCTGCTCGCCTATTCCGCCCGCAACCGCTCGGCGTCCTGCCGCATCCCCTACACCGCTTCGCCGAAGGCCAAGCGCGTCGAGGTGCGCTTCCCCGATCCGCTCGCCAATCCCTATCTCGGCTTCGCCGCGATGCTGATGGCGGGCCTCGACGGCATCAAGAACAAGATCGATCCGGGTCCGGCGATGGACAAGGACCTCTACGATCTGCCGAAGGAAGAGCTGAAGCAGATCCCGACGGTGTGCGGCAGCTTGCGCGAGGCGCTGGAAAACCTCGACAAGGATCGCGGCTTCCTGAAGAACGGCGGCGTGTTCGACGACGACTTCATCGACGCTTATATCGAGCTGAAGATGACCGAAGTCGCCCGCTTCGAAATGACCCCGCACCCGGTCGAGTTCGAAATGTACTATTCGGGCTAAGCCGCCGGAACGACTACGACGCACGAAAGGCGCCCCTCGGGGCGCCTTTTTTTGTGGTCCTCGAGTTTTGTTCTGCGTCTGACTCCACTTCGTTCTCAAAGAACGAATCGGAATCGAGAAAACTGGCGCGCATCAATTCTTGATATCTGGTTTATTGCGCCCGAGAGATCGCGAGCGCTGTTGGTAATCGCAGGATGCGTTCAGCGCCGCGAAATCCATCCTGGAGACTAGTTCTCGTGCCTGTTTGCGAAAATCGCCAATCCTCCGCCGCCGGTCGCAACGATCGAGAGCCTTATCGGCCTCGGCGCAACCCCGCAGCTACGCCGCCGCGCGCTGCTTCGCCACCATGGCCTGACCGAACGCCTCGAACAGTTTTCGGTTGATCGGATTGTGCTGCGGGTCGTATTCGGCGTGCCATTGCACCCCGAGCGCAAAAGCCCTGGCTTCCGCGATGCGGATTGCCTCGATGGTGCCGTCCTCGGCAATGCCCTCGATCAGCACGCGCTTGCCGGGATCGAGGATGCCCTGGCCGTGCAGCGAATTGACCCTGATCTTGTCACAGCCGAGCAATTCTGCGAACGCGCCGCCCGGCGTCAGATCGACGTCGTGGCGATCGGCGAACACCACTGTCGGATCGGGGTGGATCTCACCGTTCTCGAGCCTCGGCATGCGATGGTTCATGCGGCCCGGGATCTCGCGGATCTCGGGATGCAGCGAGCCGCCGAAGGCGACATTCATCTCCTGGAGGCCCCGGCAGATGCCGAACAGCGGGATACCGCGAGCAACGCAGGCGACCGAGAGCGCCAGCGCCACCTCGTCGCGGTGGATGTCGTAGGGCTCGTGCGCCTCACATGGATCGACGTTGAAACGGGTCGGGTGGACGTTGGCCCGGGCGCCAGTCAGCACGATGCCGTCGACCGTATCGAGCAGCGCGCCGATATCGGTGATGTCAGGCGAGCCCGCGAACATCACCGGCAGGCCGCCTGAAACCTCGGCCACGGCGCGCAGATTACGCTCGCCGACCATCTGGACCTGAAATCGATTTTCAACGCGATGGGCATTCCCGATCACGCCGACGACCGGCTTTCTCATCTCCCGCTCAGACCTCCCCGCCGAAGAAGATTCTCCAAACATGCCCCCGGGGTGGAACAAATTCAACAGAAGGGTACGCGGGACGGCAATGCTATTTTCGCGCAAATGCCTCCCGGGCCACGATCGCGCCGCCAAGGGGCAGGCCGGCGGTCTTCAGTGCGGTCGCCGCCGGGTCGCCCGGCGCAGCCAACCAGGGCAGTTTCGTTTCGATTCCGCGCGTCACGGACTCCCCGAGCGCGCCACCGAAATCGATCGGCCAAAGCCCGTTGGGCACCATTTCGGCGGTAAGGCCACGGAGTGCATAGCCGTCGCCCAGGACCGCCTCCGCATGGTCGCCGGCGACAAGGCGCGCCGTCGCAGGGTCCATGGGATCGCCAAAGCTCACCAGCACGGGCATTAGGTCCCCCTGCACCGCGACGACGCCGGTCTGCCGGTTGAGCTCGTTGAACGAGACACGGTTGCCTCGCGCGGCGCCATAAGCGCGGAGCGCGACATAGTTGATGTCGTCGAGATCGAGCTTCACGCCCTGCTGATGTGCCAGCAATGCCACCACATTCTTTCCCCGGCCGAGGTCGACGAACACAGCCTCGCCGCGCATCGTGGTGCGGCCGCCCCGGCTATAGCCGCGATCGGGCACGACGGCCAGAACACCGGAGCCGCACTTGACGCCTTCGGGCGTCGTCACCTCGACCGTGAGGCGATATTTGTGGCCGGGCCGGTTGATCCGGATCTGGTCGCCAATCACGAGCACGGCCAAAAGCCCGAGCAGACCCACCCATTTGCTGATGAAACTCAAGCGCGCCCCACCTGTTCTCTCCTCGTCCGTCTGCACCGTTCACACGGCAGCGTCAAACCAGCGCGTTGACGCGGTCTTGATCAAAAGCGTGTTTGCCGAAAGACTTCCCCCCGGTCCACCTAAAGGACATTGCGTGATCACATTCCCGGATGAACGACCCCCGACCCGTTTTGATCTGGCTTGGGGCATTTCGGTCGGCGGCATCGGCGTGGTGCTGTTCGCCGTGCTGCTCGCGTTCTCCTGGTACTTCGCGACCACCCTGCTCCTGATCTTCGCCGGGGTGCTGCTGGGCCTTGGGCTCAACGCGCTGACCAACGCGCTTGGCCGGCATGCGCGTCTGCCGCATGCGCTGCGGCTCGCAATCGTCTGCTTGGCCCTCGCGCTCATGCTCGCGGGCATCGCATATCTCGGCGGCGCCACCATCGCCGATCAGGCGGCGGGACTCAGCAAAACCATCAAATCCCAGATCGGCAACGTCAAATCATTCCTGGACAATCACGGCATCGACACCAGCTTCTTCGATTTCGGGAGCTCCGGACCCGATTCGTCTCCCGACGCGCAACCGGAGCCGACGCCGTCGGCCGGCACGACGTCGCGCGGGGCAATACCCGGCGCAGGCGCCCTTGCCTCCAGCGGCGGGGCGATCGTGAGCCAGACGTTCAAGCTGCTGCTTGGCACCATCCACGGCGTGGGAAACATCTTCATCGTGCTGTTTCTGGGAGTCGCCTTCGCCGCCCAACCCAGCGTCTATCGCGAGGGATTGCTGTTCATCGCGCCTGCAAAACATCGCGCGCGCGCGGCCGTCATCATCGACCGCGTCAGCGAGACACTTGAACGATGGCTGATCGCACAGATGATCGTCATGCTCGCGGTCGGGGCGGTAACCTGGATCGGGCTTCTCATCATCGGCATCCCGGGCTCCTTCATCCTCGGGATTCAGGCGGGACTGCTCGGCTTCATTCCGACCGTCGGCGCCATCATTGCCGGCGTTGTGGTCGTGCTGGCGAGCCTCGCCTCAGGATGGATTCCGGCGCTGTCGGCCTTTCTCCTTTTCATGGGCGTCCACGCCATGGAGAGCTACGTGCTGACGCCCCTGCTGCAGCGGCAGGCACTGGACATCCCGCCGGCTACGCTGTTCGCGTTCCAGATCCTGCTCGGCGTCGTCTTCGGGATCTGGGGTCTGGCGCTGGCGCTGCCACTGGTCGCCATCGCCAAAGTCGTGATCGACCACTTCAAGACGTACGAAGCGCCGCCTCTGGCGGAGGCGGCCTGAGCCGCCTCAGGTGGTGAGCACGGTTTCGGTGTGCTCGACCTCAGGGGGTGCCGCAAAATACTGGCCGACGAGGCCGCGCCATTCGGTGAAATTCTCGGAGCCGCGGAAATCGACGGTATGGTTCTCGAGCGTTTCCCACTTCACCATCAGACGATAGCGCTGCGGCTTCTCGATCGACTTGTGCAGCTCGAAACCATGGAAACCCTTGGAGCGGCCGAAAGCGGCCTTGGCCTTGGCGACGGCGGCCTCAAAGTCCTTCTCGCTGCCCGGCTTGACGTCGATTTGCGCGATCTCGGTGATCATCTGTTTCCACCCATTTTTGTTCGATGGGAGTGTCTACCGCAGCCCGCGACAAAGAAAAAGGCGCCGAAATGGCGCCCTGCCCGGTCCGAGAATGCAGATCACTCAGGCGAGCAGCAGAGCGGTGCCCGCCACGATCAGCGCACAACCGGCGAACAGCGCAAGCGGCCAGTAATTGCGGCCTTGCGTGTAATGCCCCTGGGCGCGGCGCTCGGTGATCAGCGCGCTCTCATATTCGTCCGCGGTCGAGAACAGGCAGGCGAAGCCGCCGCGTGCCGAAGTCGCCGCGGCTTCGAGCGACATCAGGGCGGTCTGCGGGCTCTGTCGACGGATCGATTCCATGACCGCAATGGTAGGGATCGAATGGTAAACAGGGGATTACCGCAAGGCCTCCGTTGCCTAAGCTGTCGCCGTCTGCGCCTTGGACTGCGTGTTGGAGACGCCTATCCGTGCGGCGCTCTGGCGGCGCCAGTTCTCCAGCGACAATGGCAGCTCCTCCGCCGCCTCGACGCGGTTACGGCCGCCGCGCTTGGCCTGGTAAAGCGCGGTGTCAGCCGAGGCCAGCAGCACTTCGAGTTCGGTGCCGGCCGGACCGCCCGCGACGCCGATGCTGACGGTGGTGTCGACCGGGCCCTCATCGACGACGACCCCGGAGGTCTCGAAGGCTTCGCGCACGCGCTCGGCCACCAGCACGCCCTCCTCCAGCGAACACGGCAGGAGGGCGGCGAACTCCTCGCCGCCGATGCGACCCGACATGTCGCTGATGCGCAGGTTGCTGACGACGACGGTCGAGAACAGTTTCAGCATCTCGTCGCCGGCGGGATGGCCGAAGCGGTCGTTGATCGACTTGAAATGATCGATATCGAAGATCATCACGGTCACGGGACGGCCGGCCTTGGCCTCGCGCTCGATCACGCGTCCGCAGGCTTCCGAGAAGCCGCGGCGGTTGAGCATGCCGGTCAGCGGATCGGTGGACGCGGCGGTCCGGTGCGCAGTGACCGTGCGCTCGGACACCAGCATGAAGATCACGAACACGGTGCCGACGGCATAGAGCACGAGCTCGACCGCGAACACGGTGACCCAGATGCTGTTGGAGAAGCCGGCATCGTTCGGGCGCAGGAAACTGCCGAGCAGAATCGGCAGCATCAAGACGCAGCCGTGCATCACCGGGACCACGAAGGCCGGCCAGCGCCGTTGCAGGCTCTTGCGCCGCTCGACCCAGAGCTCGCTCGCCGTCAGCGCCGCATAGACCGAGACGATGCCGGCGCCGACGATCATGCGCAGCATGGACACCGCGGGATCGAGCAGCGTGGCGGCAGCGGTCCAGGCGAGCGCGCCGACCAGGAGACCCGGCCAGTTCGGCTTGCGGCCATGAAAGACGCGCGCCGCATTCCACACCATGCCGCAGGCGACGAAGCCAACTGCGTTCAGCGCAAGGTAAAGATGCGGGCCCAGCCTGTCGCCGGCCGCCGTCCAGAGCGCGACCGATGCGGCGCCAAGGAGATAGGCGGTGCCCCACCATTTCAGCGCAGGGCTGTTCTCCTGCCTTCCGAAAAATACCATCATGGCGCCGAGCAGTGCGGCGACCATGGTGGCGACCAAATAGAGCGTGATGCTATCGAGCGACATCATGTCGGCCCCCTTCTAGACATAGCAGTTACGCGATCGGCTCCACCGATTTGCGCGCCCTTCCAAATGCGACGCTATGTCTCGCGGGTTCCATTCAGGTTTTCATGCGAGCCCAAGTTTTCAGGAAACACGCCATCAATTTGCATACAAACGAACAGCAAAAAGGGCGCTGAAATCAGCGCCCTTTTGCATCTCATTGAAGCCGCTTTCGCGGCGAATGCGACCGAAGCGATTAACGCTTCGAGAACTGGAAGGACCGGCGGGCCTTGGCCTTGCCGTACTTCTTGCGCTCGACCACGCGGGAGTCGCGGGTGAGGAAGCCGCCCTTCTTGAGCACGGTGCGCAGCTCCGGCTCGAAATAGGTCAGCGCCTTCGAGATGCCGTGACGGACGGCACCGGCCTGGCCGGACAGACCGCCGCCGGCGACGGTGCAGATCACGTCATACTGGCCCGAGCGCGCGGCCACGGAGAACGGCTGCTCGATCATCATACGCAGCACCGGACGGGCGAAATAGACCTCGACCTCGCGCGCGTTGACCGTGACCTTGCCGGCGCCCGGCTTGATCCAGACGCGGGCGACCGCATCCTTTCGCTTGCCGGTGGCATAGGCGCGGTTGAACTTGTCGACCTTCTTCTCGTGCTTGGGCGCGTCGGGCGCGGCCGCCGTCTTGAGCTGCGAGAGCTGGTCGAGCGACTGGATGGATTCGGCCATGTTATGCGGCCCTCGTGTTCTTGCGGTTCAACTTGGCGATGTCGATCTTCTCGGGCGTCTGGGCCTCGTGCGGATGATCGGCGCCGCCATAGACGCGGAGGTTGCCCATCTGGACGCGACCGAGCGGACCACGCGGGATCATGCGCTCGACGGCCTTCTCGAGCACGCGCTCGGGATGCTTGCCCTCGAGGATCTGGCGCGCGGTGCGCTCCTTGATGTGGCCGACGTAACCGGTGTGCTTGTAATAGGTCTTCTGCTCGCGCTTGCGGCCGGTGAGAACCGCATACTGCGCGTTGATGATGATGATGTTGTCGCCGCAATCAACGTGCGGGGTGTAGGTCGGGAGGTGCTTGCCGCGCAGGCGCATGGCGACGATGGTGGCGAGACGGCCGACGACCAGACCCTTGGCGTCGATCAATACCCACTTCTTCGTCACCTCAGCCGGCTTTGCCGAAAAGGTTTTCATGTCAGAGTTTCCGTGGACGGGGAGCATCGGCGCGAACACCGCACCGGACTGGGCGGTTTTCTAGAGAACGGGGGCGCCGCGGTCAATGCCCAAAGGCGTAATTTACATGTGCGATATCAATCGCTTAGAAATATGGTATTAATATACCCGCAAAAAGCTCAAACGTTTGGAATGGAATAGGTCGAGGTGACATGGGCAATCGGATCGGGCGAGGTACCGGACAATAGCTTCACCTCACCGACCGCGAGGCGCTTGCCGAGCTTGAGCAGCCGCGCCTCCGCCAGCACGTCCTGCCCGGGTTGCCCCTTGCGCAGGAAGTTGATGTTGAGATTGGTGGTGACGGCGAGCCCGATCGGCCCGATTGCGGACAACAGCACCACGTACATCGCGAAATCGGCGAGTGCCATCAGGGTCGGGCCGGACACGGTTCCGCCCGGCCGCAGCATCTTTTCGCTATAGCGCTGACGCAAAAGGCAGGCCTGACCGTCCGCGCTCTCGATCGTGATGTCGTCGCCGCTGAAGGCCTGGGGAAACTCGTTGCGGAGGAACTGCTCGAGCTCCGCCACGCTCATTTTCGCTAACGCCATGCTACCCCTCACCCTCGCTTCACGTCCCCTGTTACATTAAGTTATCTGCGTCATCCAATCGCAATAATCCAACCGGAAACGCTTTGATGTCCGTCCAGGCCGCCCGCGTCCCCTCCCCGCAACCAGCGATCCTGCTGCGCGAGACCGTGGGCCCCATCGCGGTCCTGACCCTCAACCGCCCGGCCGCCCGCAACAGCCTGTCGGCGACGATGATCGCAAGCCTGCATGCCGAGCTCAACGAGATCCGGGACGACAAGTCCGTCCGCGGGGTCGTGATCGCGGCCAACGGCCCCGCCTTCTCCGCCGGCCACGACATGAAGGAGCTGACCGCGCGCCGCACCGACCCGGACCGTGGCCGCGCCTTCTTTGCCGAGATGATGACCGCCTGCAGCGCGATGATGCAGGCGATCGTGCACCTGCCCAAGCCTGTGGTCGCATCGGTCCAGGGCATTGCCACCGCCGCGGGCTGCCAGCTCGTGGCAAGCTGCGACCTCGCCATCGCCTCGGAAGCAGCACACTTCGCCACGCCTGGCGTCGACATCGGCCTGTTCTGCTCGACGCCGATGGTGGCGCTGTCGCGCAACGTGCCGCGCAAGCAGGCGATGGAGATGCTGCTGACGGGCGAGCCGATCCCGGCCGCGCGCGCCCGCGAGATCGGACTCGTCAATCGTGTCGTCGCCGCCGGCACTGAGCGCGCTGCCGCCATTGCGCTCGCCGAACAGGTCGCGCTGAAATCCGCCTATACCGTCAAGCTCGGCAAGGAGGCGTTCTATCGCCAGGCCGAGATGAGCCTTGCAGACGCCTATCGCTATGCGGCAGAGGTGATGACCGACAACATGATGGCGCGAGACGCCGAGGAAGGCATCGGCGCCTTCATCGAGAAGCGCACACCGATATGGCGGGACGAGTAATTCGTCATTGCGAGCGAAGCGAAGCAATCCAGAAATCCCTCCTCGGAGGCAGACTGGATTGCTTCGTCGCTTCGCTCCTCGCAATGACAGCGAAAAGATGAGCCCGAAAAGATAAGCCAATGAACCACGACGCCTATCCCGACAATTACATCCGGGGCATCCTCAACAACGTGAAGTCGATCGCGATGGTCGGCGCTTCGCCTGCCAACGTGCGGCCAAGCTATTTCGCGTTCAAATATCTGGCCCAGCGCGGCTACGACGTGATTCCGGTCAACCCCGGCCATGTCGGCAAGGAGCTGCTCGGAAAACCCTTCGTCGCCTCGCTGTCCGACATCGGCCGTCCCGTCGACATGATCGACATTTTCCGCAACTCCAGCCACATCATGCCGGTGGTCGAGGAAGCCCTCACCCTCGATCCGCTGCCGATGGTGATCTGGATGCAGCTGGGGGCGCGGGACGATGCGGCGGCGCTGAAGGCGGAATCGGTCGGTATCAAGGTGGTGATGAACCGCTGTCCCAAGATCGAATATGGCCGCCTGTCGTCGGAGATCTCCTGGATGGGCGTCAATTCACGCACGCTGAGCTCCAAACGCGCCCCGGTGCCGACGCAGGGCATGCGCTTATCCCTCAATCGGATGAGTGTCGGCGGCGGCGACACCGCGGCATCGGACCGCGCCGCCAAGAACAAGAGCGAGCAAAGCTGACGCAATTGCGAAGGTTTCATTTCGCGAACGCGACAATGCGTAGCACGATCGTTCCGATGTGAAGCCGCGCCTTGACGGCAGCCGCGGCGCCAATCAGCATGCCGCGCGATTTCAGACCACGAGAACAGGACGCCCTCAATGAGCGATCGCCTTCCGGGATTTTCGACCCTCGCCGTGCATGCCGGTGCACAGCCCGATCCCACCACCGGTGCGCGCGCGACTCCGATCTATCAAACGACATCGTTCGTCTTCAACGACGCCGACCACGCCGCCTCGCTGTTCGGCCTGCAGGCGTTCGGCAACATCTATACCCGCATCGGCAATCCCACCAATGCGGTGCTGGAAGAGCGCGTCGCGGCGCTCGAAGGCGGCACGGCCGCGCTTGCGGTGGCCTCGGGCCATGCCGCGCAGGTCGTGGTGCTGCAGCAATTGCTCCAGCCCGGCGACGAGTTCATCGCCGCGCGAAAGCTCTATGGCGGCTCGATCAACCAGTTCACGCACGCGTTCAAGAGCTTCGGCTGGAACGTGGTGTGGGCCGATCCCGACGACATCGCGAGCTTCGAACGCGCGGTCACGCCGCGCACGAAAGCGATCTTCATCGAGTCCATCGCCAATCCCGCCGGCAGCATCACCGACATCGAGGCGATCTCGACGGTGGCGCGCAAGGCGGGCGTCCCGCTGATCGTCGACAACACGCTGGCCTCGCCCTATCTGATCCGTCCTATCGACCACGGTGCCGACATCGTCGTGCACTCGCTGACGAAGTTTCTCGGCGGCCACGGCAACTCGATCGGCGGCATCATCGTCGATGCCGGCACCTTCGACTGGTCGACCGGCGGCAAATATCCGATGCTCTCCGAGCCACGGCCCGAATATCACGGCATCCGGCTGCAGGAGACGTTCGGCAATTTCGCCTTCGCGATCGCCTGCCGCGTGCTCGGCCTGCGCGACCTCGGACCCGCGCTGTCGCCGTTCAACGCCTTCATGATCCTCACCGGCATCGAGACATTGCCGCTGCGCATGCAGAAGCACTGCGACAATGCGAAAGCGGTCGCCGAATTCCTCGCCGGCCATCCGGCGGTGGCCGCGGTGAACTATGCGGGCCTTGCAAGCGACAAGTACAACCAGCTCGCGCGCAAATACGCGCCGAAGGGTGCCGGCGCCGTGTTCACCTTCAGCCTGAAGGGCGGCTACGATGCCGGCGTCAGCCTGGTGTCGAAGTTGCAGCTGTTCTCGCATCTGGCCAATGTCGGCGACACCCGCTCGCTGGTCATCCATCCGGCCTCGACCACGCACAGCCAGCTCGACGACGCCGCCAAGGTCAAGTCCGGCGCCGGCCCCGACGTGGTGCGGCTCTCGATCGGCATCGAGGACAAGGAAGATTTGATCGCCGATCTGGAACAGGCGCTGGGCGCGTAGCTGTCCTGGTCATTCCGGGGCGCCTGAGTGCGCCCCGGAATATGGCTCCAGTTAACAGTCATTAACCATATCTGCCGCATACATCGTCACTGGATCGCCCTTTTGATTCGGAGCCGACGATGCTGCGCTGGATGGTGCCTGCCCTTGCGGCGATGCTAACGGTCTCAGCTGCGATTGCCGCCGATTTGCCGGCCACGCCGAGGCGGCGGGCGGCCGCTCCGCCACAGGAGCCGCCGCAGGTTTATGTCGAGACCGATCCGGATGCGCTAATCTCGCCGGCCTACGGCATCGGCAGCTACATCCGCAATTTGCCAGGTACGCCACTACTGCCGGGCTCGCATACGCTGCCGGGCTATTACGGCCGCCCCTGGGACTACGATTACCAGGGCGCGTATTACGGCGGGAAGCAGGTCGATTATTTCTGGCGCCTGCCCTATTCGTGCGGCATCTACGGCTATTGCTGAAGAGCAGATCCGATCAGCTGGCCTGACCGACGGGAACGGCGCGCGGCTGCGCGTCGGTTGCGCCACGCGTCGCAAGCCGCTCCATCTGCGTCACCGCAAGCGTCAGCACCACGATCGCGACCGCCTGATGCGCGAGCGCGAGATCAATCGGCACCTGGTTGAGCAGCGTGAGGATGCCGAGCACGCCTTGCAGGCTGACCGCGCCCAGCAGCAAAAGCGCGCCGCTCGCCGCAGACCCCGCGCGTGAACGCACCGCATCGAACGCGTGCAACGCCGCCAGCGCGAACAGCGCATAGGCCGTCATGCGGTGCTCGAACTGCACCGTCAGCACATTGTCGAACATGTTGCGCCACCACGGCGTCTCGAACCACAGCCGCTCCCCTGAGGGAATGAACGCGCCGTCGATCTGCGGCCAGGTGTTGTAGGCGCGGCCGGCGCGCAAGCCCGCAACCAGCGCACCGAAATAGATCTGGATGAAGATCACGACCAGGAGCAAGGCGCTCGTGAAGCGCAGCCGCGAGGGTGCTGCGATCGGCGGACGCTCGGCGAGCCGCCGCACCGTCCAGACGATGCCGGCGAAGATCACGAGCGCGAGCACAAGGTGTGTCGCCAGCCGATATTGCGACACCTCGACGCGCTCAGACAGCCCCGAGGCCACCATCCACCACCCCACCGCGCCCTGGAGCCCGCCGAGCCCGAACAACAGCCACAACCGCCGCTTCAACTCGCCGGACAGGCCGCCGCGCCAGAGGAAAAACAGGAACGGCAACAGATAGGCGACGCCGATGAAACGGCCGAGCAGCCGGTGGCTCCATTCCCACCAGAAGATCTCCCTGAACTCGGACAGGCTCATGCCGGCGTTGAGCTCGCGATATTGCGGGATCGTCTTGTAGGCCTCGAAAGCCGCCGTCCACTGCGCTTCCGAGAGTGGCGGCACGCTGCCCGTGACCGGCTTCCATTCGACGATCGAGAGTCCGGATTCCGTTAGCCGCGTCGCGCCGCCGACCAGCACCATCAGCGCGATCAGCGCAGCCACTGAGATCAGCCACCAGCGCACGGCGCGATGCGGCTCGGATGGGGCGGAAATCGTCGTCATTCGAGGCAAAACCAGAGCTTGAACCGGACTGCGTGCCCCTTATAGTCCCCCGCTTCCGCAGCGCAAGTTACGTGAAAGCCGCGACATTCCATCATGACGATCCGCACCCGCAAGTTCCTCGGCACCATCCTGCTCCTGGTGCTCGCCACCGTCTGGGCCCTGCTCGGCATGGCGCTGGCGCAGATGCCCTGGATCGCCGAGTCCGGCTGGCGGCAGGCAATCTATTACGTGGTGGTCGGCATGGGCTGGGTGCTGCCGGCGATGCCGATCGTGAGCTGGATGCAGCGGCGCGACCGGGTCAAGTCGAGTTCGTAGCGCTTCTAGATCGCGGCTGTGCTGGTCGGCTTCACCGGCGCAAAAGCAACCCCCGACACCAGCCCCCGCATGATGCGCAGCGAGCGCACCCGGCCATCCCAGGAAATGCGCGGCAGCGCGCGCAGATTGGTGCGTCCCTCCGCGTCCACGACACCCGGGATCGTCGTCACCGCGCTGGCAAAGCCGGCCTCCTCCGCCATGATGACATGGCTGCGCCGGAACGAGGCGCGATCGCCGAACGGAAAGGCGAGATGCCGGATGTCGCGATCGAAGGCCGCTTCCGCGACTGCCTTGCCCATCGTCATCTCGCGCAGCGCGGCCGCATCCTTCATGTTGGCGAGAACGGGATAGTTCACGGTCGCACTGCCGATCGTCACCAGCGGGTCGGCCGCAATCCTTGCCAGATCCTCCCAATTCATCGATGCCTCGCGTGAGAGCGCGGCAAGGTCGACCCGGTAGCGCGCGCAGAGGTCTGCGATCGCGGCCGACACATCCGCCGGCGGCAGCGAGCGCAGCCAGGCCTCGACGAACGAAAACAGCGCCTGCTTCTCGGCGTTGCCAGTCACAGTAAAGCGCTGCTCCTTCTCGCCCATCATCAGGCTGACACGGCTCTCGCGCGCGATCACCTGTTCGAGTCCGAGCCACCAGGCCTCACCGACGCCGTCGGGAAACGCCGTGGGCACATAGATCGTGAAGGGCACGGCATGGCGCGCCAGCACCGGATAGGCAAAGTCGATCAGGTCCTTGCCGGCGCCGTCGAAGGTGAGTGCCACGAAGCGCCGCTGTTCCGACAGCGTCACCGCGCGCCGGCAGACCTCGTCCATGCCGAGAAAATCATACTTCCACCGCTTCAGCGCGCGAATGGCGCGATCGAGGAAATGCGGCGTGATCTCGTTTTCGCGCAGCGGCTGAAACCCGCCGCGCCGCCTCGGCCGCACATGCGCAAAACGCAGGATGGCGCCGGCACCACGACTGCGCAGCGCAGCCTGGCCTGTGAACCAAGTCAGCTCAAGGCGCAGCCGTTCCAGCCATCTGTCGTCGGATGCCAATGTCCCACCTCGCGCCCGTCGGCGGCCGTTCCCCCTCTTATAGTCATTACTCTTTGTTGACATTTCTTTGCAAAGGTCGGCCACAGGCCGAATTACGCATATTTTTGATTTCTCGACAGGTTCGCGAATGACCATGGCTGCGGCGATGCAAAGCCGGACGGCAGAATTGCCAGCGCGGTCGAAAGCGGACCGCATCGTGCATGTCGATATCGTGACCGATCTCGGCGCGGCCGAGGCCGCCTGGCGCGCCTTCGAGCAGCCCGGCCAGCTCTTCACGCCCTATCAGCGATTTGATCTGCTCAGTCCCTGGCAGCGTCTGGTCGGCGAGCACGAACGCGCCCGCCCTTTCATCGTCGTGGCCCGCGACGCCGAGCATCAGCCACTGCTGCTGCTGCCGCTCTCGCTGCGCCAAAACCACGGCGTCCGCACGGCCTGCTTCATGGGCGGCAAGCATACGACCTTCAACATGGGCCTGTGGAACGCCGAATTTGCAGCGCAGGTCACCATCGGCGATCTCGACGCGCTGCTTACGCCGCTCGGCGAGCATGCCGACGTTCTCGCACTGACGCAGCAGCCGCTGCACTGGAACGACCAGCAGAACCCGTTCGCGCATTTGCCGCGCCAGAGCGCGATCAACGGCTGCCCGCTGCTCACGATGGAACCGGGCGGTCCGCCGGCATCGCGGATCAGCAACTCCTTCCGCCGCCGCCTCAAGAGCAAGGAGAAGAAGCTCCAGGCGCTCGCCGGCTATCGCTATCATTTGGCGACCACCGATGCGGACATCACCCGCCTGCTCGACTGGTTCTTCCGCGTCAAGCCGGCGCGGATGGCCGAACAGAAGCTTCCCAACGTCTTCGCCGAGCCCGGCGTCGAGCCATTCGTCCGCAGCGCCTGCCTTGCGCCACGCGGTGACGGCCGCGCCATCGACATCCATGCGCTCGAATGCGACGACGAGGTGATCGCGATCTTCGCCGGCGTCGCCGACGGCCAGCGCTTCTCGATGATGTTCAACACCTACACGATGTCCGAGCACGCCCGCTACAGCCCCGGGCTGATCCTGATGCGTTACATCATCGACCGCTGCGCCGAGCGCGGCTACCGCTCGCTCGACCTCGGCATCGGCTCGGACGAGTACAAGCGGATGTTCTGCAAGGACGACCAGGACATCTTCGACAGTTTTGTTCCGCTGACGTCACGCGGAAAGCTCGCGGCCATGGCGATGTCCTCGCTGAGCCACGGCAAGCGGCTGGTGAAGCAGAACCAGATGTTGTTCGACCTGGCGCAGCGGCTACGGCGAGCGTTCGGGTAGCTCTCGCATTGCACGACTGCCCTCCTTCTCCCCTTGTGGGAGAAGGTGGCGCGAAGCGCCGGATGAGGGGCTGTATCAGCAAATCAAAATGCGAGAGGCATGCCCGGAGAGCGACCCCTCACCCGTCTCGCCGCTATCGCGGCGAGCCACCCTCTCCCACAGGGGGAGAGGGTAAGAAACGCCTACGCCGCCACGACGCGTGGCGCGTCCCTCGCATCCGACGGCTGCACGGACCTGCTCAGCATCGTCACTTCGCTGAAGCCGACGGCGCTGAGCTGCTCGCACATCAGCGCGCGCGCATCCGGCGTCATCGACGCCTCGGGCACCACGACGGCGCGGGCATTCGCCGTAAGGAGCTCGGCCGGAAGGTCGGAGGCACTGCCGGCATCGAGCAGCACGTGGTCGTAGGCGCGCAGCAGCGCGTCGATCGCGAGCGTCACGCGCGGCGACTGCAACAGGCTGCGATCGAAGCCGGAGCGGCCGGCCATGACCAGATGCAGCCGCGAGAGCTTGTCGCGGGTGATGATCTGCGCGAACGATGCCTCGCCCTGCATCAGCTCGGCAAGGCCGGGTGCCGAGGCATCGACGGACACGGCGGCCATGGTCGGCGAGGACGCGGCGAGATCGACTACGACGACCCGCGCGTCGCGCGCCAGGTGCCGGGCCAACGTCAGCGCCGACAGCGTGATGGCTTCGCCGCTCGCCGTGCCGAGCACCGTGACTTTCTTCGCCATGGTCCCGGCGGCGCGCAGGCTGTCGGCCAGCTGTTCGATCTCCGCGAATTCGGTGACATCGGCGTCAGCCGTCATCTCCGGCTGAAGCGGCGCGGGTTCTGCCATGACTGGATCGACGAAGGGCTCGACCACCACCGGTTGGACGATCTGTTCCTGGCGAGCCGACGCCCGCGTGAGCGCTGGCGCGAACACCGCTACCGCCCGGGGCGCGGTCTGGCGCAACAATTCTCCGGTGACGACGACGCCGGACGAGAGCAGCAGTGTCGCGATCGTTGCGATCAGCACGATCGGCAGCTTCTTCGGATAGGCCGGCGTGTTCGAGACGACGGCGCGCGAGATGATGCGGCCATCCGTCGGCGCGGTGTCGATGGTCTCGCGGGTGTTGGCTTCACGGTACTTCGCGAGATAGGTTTCGAGCAGGTCGCGCTGGGCCTTGGCCTCACGCTCGAGGGCGCGGAGCTGCACGTCCTGGCCGTTGGTGGCCGTCGCCTGCTTCTTGAGCTGCTCGAGGCTTGCGGACAATTCCTGAACGCGGCCGCTGGCGGCGCGCGCATCGTTTTCGAGCGTGCGGGCGAGCTTGGCGGCCTCGTCGCGGATCTGGGTGTCGAGGTCGGCGAGCTGCGCCTTCAATTCCTTGATGCGCGGATGGTTGCCAAGCAAGGTCGACGATTGCTCGGCCAGCTGCGCCCGCAACGCCACGCGCTGCTGCGAAGGCGTACGCATCGATTCCGAGTTCAGCACTTCGGACGATTCGATCGGCTTGCCGCTCTGGATCATCTCGCGGATCAGGCGCGCCTTGGACTCGGCGTCGGCCTTGAGTGCGCGCGCATTGTTGAGCTGGGTGTTGACCTCGCCCATCTGCTGGTTCGACAGCGTCGTGTTGTTGGTGCCGACGAACAGGCTCGACTTGGAGCGGAAGTCCTCGGCCTTCGCTTCGGCCTCGGAAACATTCCGTCGCAGCTCGTCGATCCTGCCGGCATACCACTGGCTGGCGTTTCGGGCCTGATCCTGGCGCGCATCCTGCTGGAGCACGAGATAGCCGTCGGCGATCGAATTGGCGACGCGCACGGCGAGATCGGGATCGGCAGACTGGAATTCGATCACGATCACGCGTGACTTATCAACGGCGTAGGCCTGGAGGCGCTCGTAATAAGCGTCCAGCACGCGTTCTTCCGGCGTCATCGAGAACGGATCGCGGCCGATGCCGATCAGCGCCGCAAGCGACTTCAGCGGTGAAATGCCTTGCAGCACCGGATCGAACTCGGGCCGTTCCGCAAGCTTGTTCTTCTTGATGATCTCGCGCGCGAGATCGCGCGACAGCACGAGCTGCACCTGGCTGGTGACGGCCTCGGCGTCGAGCGCCTGCCGTTCCTCGGCGCGATCACTGTTGGGGCGCAGAAACACGTTCTCGCGGCCGTCGATCAGGATGCGGGATTCGGACTTGTAGCGCGGCGTGATGAGATTGACGATCGCGACTGATGCGACCAGCGCCAGCACCGTCGGCACGATGATCCAGCCGCGCTTGCGCGCCAATGCCGCACCGAGCGCGTGCAGGTCGATGTCGCCGGATTCGACTGGCGCCGGCCGCGGAGCAACGAACGCAGGCTTCGCTTCAATGCTGGGCTCGAGTTCGGCCCGCTTGGCTGCGACTTTCGAGACAGCCCGCTCGACCACCGCCTTGTCCTTGCCGGCACGCCAGAACGCTAAACGCATCGAACACTCCCGCAGGCGCAACGCCACGAACCTACCTCAACCGAGGCGATTACACTCCATTAAGGTTGCCGCTGGGTTAATCGTGGCGTGCGGCAGCTCGCGCGTGCACGTCCGTCACCGTTTGTTAACCACGAGGGCTCTTAATCCGTCTCGATATTTCGTGAGATTGTTCGAGCATTCGCCGTCGAGCGCTGGTTTTGATCATGCCCCCCTCTCCCGACCAGCCGCTTCGCATCCTGCACGCCGTGCGCGCTCCGGTCGGCGGCATCTTCCGCCACATCCTCGACGTCGCCAACGGCCAGGTCGATCGTGGCCATCATGTCGGCATCCTCGCCGACAGCCTCACCGGCGGTGAGCGCGCCGACAAGGCCCTTGCCGAGCTAGCACCGCGGCTGAAGCTTGGCGTGCACCGGATGGCGATCCGCCGCGAACCCTCGCCCGACGATGTCCTGGTCTGGTTCCGCTTGCGGCGCCTGATCGCCACGCTCAAGCCCGACGTGATGCACGGCCACGGCGCCAAGGCCGGCGCTTTCATCCGCATGCGGCGGCGATCCGACGACACCATCCGCATCTACACCCCGCATGGCGGCTCGTTGCATTATCCCCTCAACACCCTCAAGGGCGAATTTTACGCGCGGCTCGAGCGTGCGCTGATGGACGCGACCGACCTGTTCCTGTTCGAAAGCGCGTTTGCCCGCGACACCTATCAGCGCATCGTCGGCAAGCCGAAGGGCGTGGTGCATTGCGTCTTCAACGGCGTGACGCCGGAGGAATTCGAACCTGTCGTCACGGCCGACGACGCCACCGACCTCGCTTATGTCGGTGAGTTCAGGCACATCAAGGGCGCCGATCTGCTGGTCGACGCGGTGGCGCGCCTGCACGAGGGCGGCAAGAAGGTCACACTGACGCTCGGCGGCGACGGCGAGGAGACCGCGGCGCTGAAAGCGCAAGTCGAGAGGCTTGGCCTCTCCGGTGCCATCCGCTTCATCGGTCACGTCAAGGCACGCTACGGCTTCTCCAAGGGGCGGCTGCTGGTCGTCCCGTCGCGTGGCGATTCCATGCCCTATGTCGTGATCGAGGCCGGCGCCGCCGGCATTCCGATGATCGCGTCCAAGATCGGCGGCATCCCCGAGATTTTCGGCGCGGAGAACCCGGCGCTGTTTGCGCCGAGCAACGCGGAGGCCATGGCGGAAGCGATTGCGGCCGCGCTCGACAATCCGCAGGGAACAGCGCAGCGCGCCTCGTCTCTTCGCGAGCGCATCTCCGCGCATTTCTCCCAGCAGGCGATGGTCGACGGCGTGCTCGCGGGCTATCGCAACGCATTTGCCAATCATTAACCATCCTTAAGACCGCTTTAGAGAATCTTCCGATTTGTCCGATAATCCAAGCGCCAGGGGATGCTCGCCCGGGGCGCAAGGACGCGGCCCCGCGGGTTTTTGGAATGGACGTGGACGCCCGTGGAACCGCTCAACGCACGCTCGATGCTCGATGCCGCGACCAGCGCCGCGGCGAAGCCGGCTGACCGGCCCTTTGTGGAGCGGCGTCAACGGCTCTCGCCCGCCGCGCTCGACGTCGTTAACCAGAAAGTCGCCCGCGCCTATTCACCGATCGTGATCACCGGCTTCGTACGCCTCGCCGATTTCGCGCTGCTGAGCCTCGTCGGCATCGTCCTCTATCTCGGCTATGTCATGCCGCACGCCGGCTCCTTCAGCTGGATCTATCCCGCGCAGGTCATCGCCGTCGCGGTTTCCGCCGTGGTCTGCTTCCAGGCCGCCGACATCTATCAGGTGCAGCTGTTCCGCGGTCAGCTCCGGCAGATGACGCGGATGATCTCGTCCTGGTCGTTCGTCTTCCTGCTGTTCATCGGCATCTCCTTCTTCGCCAAGTTCGGCAGCGAAATATCGCGGTTGTGGCTTGCCGCCTTTTACGTCCTCGGGCTCGCCGCGCTCCTCTGCGAGCGTCTGGTGCTGCGCTCGCTGGTGCGCGCCTGGGGGCGCGAGGGCCGGCTCGACCGCCGCACCATCATCGTCGGCTCCGACCGCAACGGCGAACAATTGGTCGAGACGCTGAAAGCGCAGGAGGATTCCGACATCCACGTGCTCGGCGTGTTCGACGACCGCAACGACAGCCGCGCGCTCGACACCTGTGCCGGCGCGCGCAAGCTCGGCAAGGTCGACGACATCGTCGAGTTCGCCCGCCGCACCCGCGTCGATCTCGTGCTGTTTGCTCTGCCGATCTCCGCCGAGACGCGCATCCTGGAGATGCTGAAGAAGCTTTGGGTGCTGCCGGTGGACATCCGCCTCTCCGCGCACACCAACAAGCTGCGCTTCCGCCCCCGCTCCTATTCCTATATCGGCGAGGTGCCCACGCTGGACGTGTTCGAGGCGCCGATCACCGACTGGGACCTGGTGATGAAATGGCTGTTCGACCGCGTCGTCGGCACCCTCGCGCTGCTCGTGGCCTTGCCGGTGATGGGATTGGTGGCGCTGGCAGTGAAGCTCGACAGCCCCGGCCCCGTGCTATTCCGCCAAAAGCGCTTCGGCTTCAACAACGAGCGCATCGACGTCTACAAGTTCCGCTCGATGTACCATCATCAGGCGGATCCGACGGCCTCGAAGGTCGTGACCAAGAACGACTCGCGCGTCACCCGGGTCGGCCGCTTCATCCGCAAGACCAGCCTCGACGAGCTGCCGCAGCTCTTCAACGTGGTCTTCTCCGGCGATCTCTCTTTGGTCGGCCCGCGTCCGCATGCGGTGCAGGGCAAGCTGCAGAGCCGCCTGTTCGACGAAGCCGTCGACGGCTATTTCGCCCGCCACCGGGTCAAGCCCGGCATCACCGGCTGGGCCCAGATCAACGGCTGGCGCGGCGAGATCGACAACGAAGAGAAGATTCAGAAACGCGTCGAGTTCGACCTCTATTACATTGAGAACTGGTCGGTGCTGTTCGATCTCGTGATTCTGCTGAAGACGCCGATCTCGCTGCTGACCAAGAACGAGAATGCGTATTGAGTTGTGGTCTTCCGTCATGCCCCGCGAAGGCGGGCACCTAGCGGTGTTTGTCGGCGTATGAGTTGCGTAAACGTATGAGCGTGTGATGGCGTATGCGGCAACAGCCGGGGAGATGAATGCAGCGGTTCGCGCTGCGCCCGGCGTGCTGGCTCTTCAGCGCGCGCTGATATGGCTGGTCGGCGCCTCCGGCGCGATCGTCTTCATCGAGCCTAGCCCCTACGAGATCGTGACGCTGCTGGCCACCGTCACCTTCTTCGCTACCGGCCTGCGTCTGCGGCTCGCTTTGATGCCGCTGGTGCTGATGCTCGTCCTGCTCAATATCGGCTACACGATCAGCGCGATCCCGCTGTTCGAGCAGTCCGAGGTGGTCAGCTGGATTGCGACCTCCTGGTACATGGCGGTGACAGTCGTGTTCTTCGCCATGGTCACGTCGGAGGACACCGCGGCCCGGCTCGACATGCTCCGCCGCGGGCTCGTGATCGGCGCGATGGTCGCCTCGCTGCTGGCGGTCGCCGGCTACTTCCACCTGGTTCCCGGCGGCGACGACCTCCTCACGCTGTACGGACGCGCGCGCGGCACCTTCAAGGACCCGAACGTGCTCGGCGCCTTCCTGATCCTGCCGGCACTGTTCTCCCTGCAGAGCGTCGTCTCCGACAAGTTCGGCAAGGCGTTTCGCAACGTCATCGCCTTCGGCATCATGTCGCTGGCGATCCTGCTCGCGTTCTCCCGCGCCGCCTGGGGTGGGCTGGTGCTGACATCCGCCTTCATGCTGGCGCTGATGGTGCTGACCAGCCGCACCAACGCGCAACGCTCGCGTATCATCGTCATGGCGATCCTGGCCGCAGTGCTGGGCCTTGCGCTGATCGCGGTGTTGATGTCGTTCGATTCCACCGCCGAGATGTTCAAGCAGCGCGCGAGCTTCGACCAGAGCTATGACGAAGGCAGGTTCGGCCGGTTCGGCCGGCACATTCTGGGAGCGGAGATGGCGCTCGACCGGCCGTTCGGCATCGGCCCTCTGCAATTCCACCGCTTCTTCCCCGAGGACACCCACAACTCCTATCTCAACGCCTTCATGTCCGGCGGCTGGCTGTCAGGCATCTGCTATCCCGCGCTGGTCTTCACGACCGTCATCATGGGTGTCAGGTACATCTTCGTGCCGGTGCCCTGGCAGCGCGCTTATCTGGCGGTGTTCTCCGCCTTTGTCGGCACCGTCGGCGAAAGCTTCGTAATCGACACCGACCACTGGCGCCACTTCTGGATGATGCTGGGCGCGATGTGGGGCATGATCGCGGCTGCGCAGATCTACAAGGCTAGGGCTGGCGACGAAGCTTCTTCAGCTTGAGATCGGGGCGTTTCTCCGGCGGCGTGTCGAGCAGGCCCTTCAGCGCCGCGGTCGCCGCGAGCACGCCCTTGTAGCCCTCATTGGCGAAGCGCAGCAGCAGGCGCAATTCCTGGTCGGAATAGCCGCCAAAAACCTTCTCCATCGCCTGCTGCATCGGCACGTAGAACTGGCCTAGCCGTTCTATCGCCTCCGGCACGACGGCAATGAAGACCTTGCGACGATCGGCATCGTCGCGCTCACGACGCACCAGGCCCGCCTTTTCGAGCCGGTCGACCACGCCCGTGATGGCGCCGGTCGTGAGCCCCGTGACTTCGGCGAGCCGGCCGGCGGTGACACGGCCTTCGAGATACAGGATGTCCATGCATTCGAGGTCGGAATTGGCAATTCCGGCAACGTTCGCAACGGTCTGGCCATAAAGCACGCCCTGCGCGGACGACCTGCGCATCGCCTCCTCGAGCTCCTGCAGCAGCGCGGCGCGCGCCTTCGTCCTTGACAAGGCAGACCTCGTATCTTAGTGGGTAGATATCTTAGTAACTAAGAGATTTAGCAACCGTAATTCTCATAGCACCACCGAAACGTCGGGAGCAAGCCATGTCCTATCGTCCCCGAAAGGCCCTCATCATCGGCGCCGGCATCGCCGGCCCCGTGACGGCGATCCTGCTGCGCCGCGCCGGCATCGAGTCCGCGATCTACGAGGCCTGGCCCTATTCGAAAGGCATCGGCGGCGGCCTTCAGATCGCACCGAACGGCATGCAGGTCATGGACGAGATCGGCCTTTCGAACGAGCTGATCAGCCGCGGCTCGGTCGCGGAATCGTTCGACTTCTATTCGCAAGGCGGGAAGAGGCTCGGCTCGATTAATCGCGACATGGCGCGGCGTTTCGGCCAGCCCGCGGTCAATGTCTGCCGCGCCACGCTGAATGAAATGCTGATCGACAAGGCCTGGTGCGCGTGCGTTTCACTCTTTTTCGAGAAGCGCCTGATCAAGATCGAGGATCGCGGCGACCAGCCGATCATCGCCTACTTCGCCGACGGCACCACGGCCGAAGGCGATTTCCTGATTGGCGCCGACGGCGTGCACTCGGTGACGCGGCGCCAGGTGGTGCCGGACGGGCCGCAACCGTTCGACACCGGACTGATCGGCTTCGGCGGCTTCGTGCCGCACGCCGTCCTCGACGGCCGGCCGATCGGCCGGCACGTCGAGACCACGTTCGGGCAAAGCGGCTTCTTCGGCTACGGCTATTGCAGTCCCGACCCGAACGACGGCGTGATGTGGTGGAGCACGCAGCCGGCGCACGGCATGGACGCGGCGATGTTTCGCGCGCTCGACCGTGCAACGCTGAAGCAGCACCTGCGCGGCTTCCACCGCGGCTGGCACGATCCGATTCCTGGCATCATCGAGGCAGCCGAGAACATCGTGGTCACCGACACGCTCGACGTCGCCACCCTGCCGACCTGGTCGCGCAAGCGCTCGCTGCTGATCGGCGATGCCGCCCATGCGACCAGCCCCCATGCCGGCCAGGGCGCCTCGCTTGCGCTGGAGGATGCGATGCGCCTCGCCCGGTTGATGCAGCAAGGCCAGGAGCTCGGCGCCACCTTCCAGGCCTTCGAGGCCGAACGGCGCCCGCGCACGGAAAAAATTGTCGCCATGGCCCGCCGCAACGGCAACAGCAAGCGCGAGTTCAGCGCCACCGGCGCGTGGATCCGCAATCAGATGATGAAATGGCTGCTGCCACTGGGCGCGAAGGGCATCGATTTCATGTACGCTTATGATGCGCGGGCGGTGTAACGGCACGAAGGCTGTCATGCCCCGCCTTGTGCGCAGTTGCGCACTGGGGCGGGCATTCAGTACGCCGCGGCCTCTCGAGTCAATCAGTGCCGTCTCTGGAATACTGGATCGTCCGGTCAAGCAGGACGATGACACCGTGATTGTAGCAAGTGACCGCTTCTACTTCTCCACCTCGAACGTCAGCCCCGCGTTCTCGACCAGCCGCTTGGTCAGCTTGTGCTGCATCGCCGCGCCCGGGGTCCAGAAGCCGGCTGCGACGTCGGTCGTGTCGCGCAGCATGCAGATCGCGCATTCGGAGATCATCTTCGAGGTCGAGCCGTAGCCGGGATCGCGGTCGCCGGTGACACCGGCGCGGACCATGCGGCCATCGGGTGCGATCGCGATATAGAGCAGATCGAACAGACCGTTTTCGCGCTCTTCCTTCGACGGCCCCTCGCCCGGCTTCGGTGCGTCGGGGCCGGTCTTGCCCGCATTGGCAGCCATCACGAGCTTGGCGTTGGCCTCGCCCTTTTCGCCGGGACCGGTCAGGACCATCTCGTCATAGACGAAGTCCTGGCCGTAGGGGAATCCCATCAGCATATTGGAGCGGTGAACGTTGCGCGTGTTGATCAGCGCCATCATGAACGGCGCCCCCCAGGATTGCAGGTCCTCCTCGAAGGCGGCCCTGTTGCCTTTCGGCTGCTTCGGGCCGGTGAAGCCGGGCGTCAGCGCAAAATGATCGTTGAGAATGGCGACAAGGCTGAGATCCTTGGCCACCGCATCGAAGGTCGCCTTCGCGCTCGCGGCGGTGCCGCCCGAGAGCGTGCCCCGCATGTCGCGCACACGCCCTTTCACCCGCGGGGCCGGCGCGCCGAAGACACGTTTGGCCTCTTCCTGGACGAAGAACGTACCGAGCTCGAACGGCACGGAATCGTAGCCGCACGAAAATACGATCCGCGCGCCGCTCTCTTTCGCAGCCGCCTCGTACTTGTCGATCATCTGGCGCATCCAGATCGGCTCGCCGCAGAGATCGAAATAATCCGTGCCCGTGGCGACGCAGGCGGCGAGCAGTTCCTCACCATAGAGCTGATACGGGCCGACGGTGGTGATCACCGACATCGTCCGTTCCGCCATCGCCTTCAGCGAGGCCGGGTCCGACGCATCTGCGACAATAAGCTCCGTATTCCCGGGCGCGCCGATCGCATCGCGCACCGATTTCAGCTTGCCGAGGCTGCGGCCTGCCATCGCCCATTTGAGCGAATGGTCGCTCTTGTAACGCTGGGTCAGGTATTCGGCGACGAGCTGGCCGGTAAAACCGGTCGCGCCATAGACGACGATGTCGAATTTCGCAGAGCTCATGGTCGGCCTTTACTTTACTTCTTCGCGTAGCTCACGCCCATGCCGGCACGGACATCGCTTTGAATACCATAGGGCGGGATCGGATAACGCAGGCCGTTCTTCGCCAGCGCCTTCATGCCCACAACCGCCTTGGCGAGATGTTCCGGCTTCAGGGCCATCAGCATCTCCTCGTCCGGTACGCCGCCATAGCGCCGTTCGGCATAGCATGGCAAGGACAGGCTGGGCTCACCGCTCTTGAGCGCCCTGCCCCAGGAATCGGCGCAAGCGGTCTCGCCGACCACGCCCCATTCGAACTTCTTGTAGCCGGTATATTGCAGCCCGTTGATCAGGATGATCATCTGCCCCGGCGTCGCATAGACGAGACAGATGTCCGGCGGATCGAGCCGGCCGCTCGACAGCGGGCTGACTGCGAGCGCCTGATATTGCCCGAACGGAACCACATCCAGCGCTTCCTGGCGCTTGCGTGCGTCCTCGGCCGTGCCGTGCCAGACCCCGACATAGTTTTCGCCGGCGAGCCATTTCTCGTCCTGCGGTGCAAGGCCGATCACCGCGCGGCACTGTGCGCCGACGAGATCGTCGGCGGTGATGCCGACGGTCCAGCCCAGACGCGCCGCCATGCTGACGATCTGGTCGGTGGTGTGGACCGCGTTCGGCCGCCGGATTTTCGGGATTGCCTCCATGTCCGCGGTGCGCGCGAACAGCTTCATGCCGATCACCGTGGTCTTCAGCCGCAGCAGGCTGTTGAGATCGGCGACGAGGCCGGCAAGATCGATGCTGTCTGCACTCTGCTGTTGCATGGCGTCCTCCCGGCCGGGCGTTCGCACACCGGCGCTGTTATTGCTTCTTGAACGGTTCTAGTCCTTCGCCGGTCCCGGGAGCAACTCGCCAGTCCGGCCCATCAGGCGGTAGGCGACGAGCCCGATCCATTCGCGCACGGCGACCTCGGTTCGGCCGAGCCCGTCCGTGCCGACATTGGTGAAAGAGAAGAGATCGTCACGCCCGCCCATTCGCCAGTCCACGGGATAGGCTTCGACGTGAAATCCCGCCTTGCGAAAGATCCCCATCGAACGCGGCATGTGAAAGGCCGACGTGACCAGGAGCCAGCGCTCGCCCGGCTTGGGCGCCACCAATTGTTTGGTGAAGATGGCATTCTCGTAGGTGTTGCGAGAGTCCCGCTCGAGGATCAGGCGCTGCTTCGCGATGCCCAAATTCTCCAGGATCGGCGCGGAGTAGTCGGCCTCCCGGGCGTCCGTCGAAACCAGGTTCGCGGTGCCCCCGGTGAAAATAACGCGCGTGTTCGGATAGCGGCGCGCGAGCTCGGCCGGCGCAAACAGGCGATCGGCCGCGTGCGCGACGACCGGCGTGCGGTGCGCCGCCGAAAGATCGGTGTCGACCGAGCCGCCAAGCACGATGATGCCGTCGGGCGCGCCGCGCGACGGATCCCACGGCGGGAAACGCGACTCCAGCGGATAGAGCAAAAGGTTGCCGAGCGGCGAAAACGCGGCGAGCGCCAGCAGGATCAGCGTGGCCGCGGCGAGCTTGCGGCCGAATGCGGCAAAGCGCGTCGCCATCAGCACGACCGAGACGATCCCAAGCTCGATCATGAAGTTGATCGGCAGCACCGCGGCGCCGAGGGTCTTGGACAGGACAAAAAGCAGGGGGAGCCTCGCTGGAATGATCGTGCCTGGTGCGCGCGGGCTTGACCCGCCCGTCGATCTTCAGAAAGCTTCTTGGAAGAGGATCGATTGCCTGGTCAAGCCCGGGCCTGTGAAATGGACGGATACCACATGACGCATCACCACCTGCATTCCAGCCCCGAGACCTGTCATTGGGGCTTCTTCGAAGCCACGCTCAAGCCCGTCCTCACCATCGCGAGCGGCGACGAATTCACGGTCGACACCATCAGCGGCGGTCCGGACATGCTGCCCGACCCCAGCAAGTTTCACATTCCGCCCGAGATGCACAAGGTTCACGCCGAAAACGAGCGCATGCTGCCTGGCCACATCCTCACCGGCCCGATCGCGGTCGAGGGGGCCGAGCCCGGCGACGTGCTCGCGGTCGAGATCCTCGACGTCCAGCTCCGGCAGGATTGGGGCTGGAACATGATCAAGCCGCTGTCCGGCACCCTGCCCGACGATTTCCACGAGACGCGCATCCTGAACATCCCGCTCGACCGGTCGCGGATGGTCGCCCGCATGCCGTGGGGGCTCGACCTGCCGCTCAAGCCGTTCTTCGGCGTGATGGGCGTTTCGCCGCCTCCGGCCTGGGGCCGCATCTCCTCGCTCGTTCCTCGCGCCATGGGCGGCAATCTCGACAACAAGGAGCTTGGCGCTGGTGCGACGCTGTACCTGCCCGTGTTCGTCCCGGGCGCGCTGTTCTCCTGCGGTGACGGCCACGGCGTGCAGGGCGACGGCGAGGTCTGCGTCACCGCGATCGAGACCGCACTCCAGGGCCGCTTCCGTCTGACGCTGCGCAAGGACCTCAGGCTCGATTATCCCCGTGGCGAGACGGCGACGCATTACATGACCATGGCGATGGACCCCGACCTCGACCAGTGCGTGGTGCGGGCGCTGCGCGACATGATCGTGCTGTTGGGCGAGAGGCGCAATTTGTCGCGCGAGGACGCCTATACGCTTTGCAGCCTGGCGGCCGATCTGCGGGTGACCCAGACCGTGAACGGCTCAAAAGGCATCCACTGCATGATCGACAAGGCGATCGTGCACGGCTGAGCCGACCCGCCCTCTCCTGACCTCTCGAGGCCACGCCGCCGCCTGCCTTCTCGCGCGGCGTGTCCTGCCATGCCTGATTTCCCTCGCGATTCCAACGAGCTGACCGAGCGTCGCAGCCTGCATTTGACTTCCGCTGGCAAACCTAAATAGAGTCTTAATCGTAACTTTTATGTACCCGCGTATGAGGCTAGCGTTTAGGCATGGCCACCGAAAAAGCCGAGACTGACCGCATTCCCGTAACCTTGGCGCTCTCGACCATCACCTATCTGGAGAAGCTGGTGAGACAGGGCACCCACGGCACCAGCGTTCCCGGCGTCGCACGTACCTTGATCGAGGAAGGCATCCGTCTCGCCATCAAGGACGGGCTTTTGTCGATTCGCGACAATGGCAGAACGTGAGCGCGCGCCGAACGTGAGGCGGACGGATCTCGAGAGGCGGATGGCCGATCTGCAACCTGGGACCGCACCAATGCCTGTTCTCTCACCCACCTGGACCGACGAACGAATTGAACTTTTGAAGCAGCATTTCGAGGCTGGCCTCTCCTGCCGCGAGATCGCCGCCGACATCGGCGTCAGTCGCAATGCCGTGATCGGCAAGCTGTCCCGCCTCAATCTGACGCGCGGCCGGACCGTCGACGATCGCAAGGTTCACGACAGGGGCCTGGCGCCGGCGCGCGCGCCGCGGACCGTGCCGCGGCTGCAATACGAGATGCTCGCCACGATCTACGGGGAAACCGGTGTGCCGATGGTCGCCGGTCCGATCGACGACGCCAATCGCTGCTCGCTGCTGGAGCTTGCCGAGAACCATTGCCGCTGGCCGATCTCGACGCCCGGCGCCGACGATTTCTGCTTCTGCGGCAACTCCGCACCCGACGGCCAGTCCTATTGCACCGGCCACAGCCGCCTCGCCTACCGGCCGAATTCCCGCGCGCGCGTCATGCGCGGCTAGAGCCAAGTCTTAGAGCCAAGTCTTAGAGCCAAGTGCTGGAGCCATGGACCAAAACGAAAAACCTCCGGCAGGGCATTGCCGGAGGTTTCTGGAGGTTTAGCATCAAGTCAGAGCCGCAACTTTCGTCATCGGCTGAGAACTATATAGCTTAGTAACTCAGGTAAGTAAATAAATTTGGGCCGACCGAATCGCATGGCTCGTCTTCGTCGCCCGCACGGGATGCCGGATTTTCCGAAAGCCCATCTCGCAAAAGGCCCCGCTCGTAAAAAGCCCCGGCGGTGTCCCGCCGGGGCTGCGTCATATCCGAAGACCCAGTCCGAAGATCAAGGCTTACCAGTTGCGCTGGGCGCGAACGAGCAGGCTGTAGGTGTCCTGGTCCTTCAGCTCATAGGTTGCGGCAGGCTTGGCAACGCTCGTGAGCGCCGGCGTCGTGATCACGCCCGAGTACTTCTGGTCAAGGTGGCTGTAGGTGAAGTCAGCCGAGAAGGTCAGGTTCTTGACCGGGGTCCAGCGGGTGATGACACCGATCTGGCCGATGTTGAAGTCCGGGTTGCAGGTGCCGGTCAGGGTCGCGAACGCGGCGCTGCCGCAGATCATGCCCTTGGCCGTGCCGCTGTAATTAACGGCAGCCCACGCACCATAGAGCGCCGAGTTCCAGTACGGGCTCCAGTTGTGGGTGTAGGCACCACGGAAGCCGTAGGTCTTGGTCAGCTCGAGGCCGCTGCCGGGTGCGAACACCGCGTCAGACACGCCGGCGAAGCCGATGCTCTGATACGCGCCGCCCGACCCGCCGAACATTGAGTAGTTCGTCGCCGCCAACTCCTGGAAATTGTACCGGCTTGCGCCGTCGGTGTAGACGCCCGAGATGTTGATCAGGTCGCCTGCACCGGTCGGGATGTTCTTGATTGACAGAGCCAGCTGGACCGCCCAGCCCCACTTGTCTTCAGGATGACCGGTAGTTTCGCTGGCGCCGTAATAGCCGACGTGGTTGTCGTGCGCGGCGACCGAGGCCTGGAACAGGCCCCAGGCCTGGTCGACACGGAGCGTGCCGACGAGATCGGGGGCGCGGGTGCCGCCGAGATCGTTGGAGCCGTAGGCACCGCCGAGGACGCCGGTGGTGGACATGCCGGCCGTATTCCAGAGGGCGGTCTGGAACACCTGTGTCTGGTCCTGGGCCGAGACGATCGCCGTCACGCCCTGGCCGAGATCGGCGGTGTAGGTGAACTGGGCAACACCGTTGGTGGTGCCGCTGCCGCCCACGAGCTGGTCGAAGTTGTTGCCGGGATAATTGATCCAGGGCGCGTCGAACTGCGACACGGCCTTACCCATGGTGAAGCCAGCGAACTGGATGAATGCGTAGTAGACGCCGAGCGCGCCGCCCGAAATGCCGCCGTCGGTGCCGTTGATGGCGCCGCCGCTGGACCCGATCAGGCCAGTGCCCGCGGCATTGAGGCCGAGCGTGCTGCTGTACTGGGTGGCACCCGTTCCTGAGCCGGCACCGACATAATTGCCGGTCGTCCAAGTGAAGACCGCATCGAAATAGGTGCGGACAACGCCGTACTCGGTCGCGGTGCGCGTGTCGATGTTGAGATCTTCACGAGCGCGCATCGAATAATAGTTCGTCAGGCGGTTGTTGGCCGCGAAAACGTTGTTGTACTGCGCGCTGTAATTGCCGCCGGCATTGAGCGCCACTTCGGCACGCAGATAGCCGCCCAGCTTGATGCAGGTGTCGCTGCCCGGGATGTAGTAGAAACCCGCGCCGTAGAGCGAGCAGACCTTCACGTACTCGACCGCCTTGGCCTTGACCGGAAGATCAGCCGCCTGAGCTCCACCGACGGCGATCAGACCCGCCGCAGTGCCGAGCAAAAGGCTCTTCACCACTTTCATATTAAAACCTCCAAGTTGCTCATGTTACGAAGACCGGACCGTGAGGCCCCCCAGATCCCCGTCTTTCAAATCCGCTCGGCCGCTTTGCGCTTTCGGACACACCCTCTTTCCACGCGAGGGACGTGAGCAAACCACCTGCAACGGGACGATCGAGTACCCCCCACCGTCACAAGCAATATGCCTGCGCCGTTCACTAATCAAAATACCTTATTTGGTAAGCTTTATGGTTTCGCTAAACCTGTGCCCCGTTCGCAACACCATTGCTGAGCGATTCCATGAGCTGATCATCTTTGTAGTTTTACTGACAAAATTACCCTGCTCTGCACTTGCGTCAGAGCAGGCTTGCGTGGACTATGGCTTGCACGACACCGGCCGCATACAAATCAGATCACGGGAGTGACGCTGTGTCAGCGACGAGGAAAGAAGGGGCGCGCCTCCGCTCCATCGGCAATCTGGATATCATCAGGCGCTTCACCTGGGAGATATCGTCGATCAACATGTATCTGGAGGAGCTGCGTCAGTTCTGGGCGAGAACGCTCGGCATTAGCGGCCCGCAATGGCTGATCCTGATGGCGATCTCCGACCTCGACAAGGACGACGGCATTCCGGTCAACGTCGTCTCGAAACTCCTCCACGTCGATCCGTCGTTCGTCACCACACAGTCCAAGCTGCTCGAGAAGAAGGCCCTGTTGCGCCGTCGCCCGTCGCCGACCGACGCAAGGGTGGTCCGGCTGTCCCTGACCGAGAAGACGCAGAAGCACCTGGCGAGCCTCAACGAGCAGTACAAGACGATCAAGGAATTCGTCTTCCAGGAGTTCGACGAGAAAGAGCTGACGGAATTCACCACCAAGCTCGCGATGCTGAAGACCCGTCTCGAAAAGGCCTGCGTCCGCCTGACCCTCGACTTCTGAGGCGACCTCCTTAAATGCGCCCCGCGGCGCCGAGCCGGGATTCGAGCCAGTCGAAGATGTATTCATTGGCAAGGCTCGGATTGTCCGCATGGGCCTGCGCCGCGCCGGTTTCGGCCGCGGTGAATACCTTCAACATGACATCCGAACTGCCGAGCCGGGACGTCTGGACGATCTGACGCGCCCGATCGGCCTTGAGCCAACCGTCCTCGCCGAGCGTGATCAGCACGGGACAGTCGGCGCTGGAGGCCATCAGCGGCGCATGCGGCACCGGAACGATGCTGACGTCGCTCATCGCGAATCGGCTGGCAAAGAAGGCCCGCTCGTGCAGGTCCCACAGGCCGCCATCGCAGACGGCGGCGGCAAGCCGCGGCTCCTGCAGCACCGCGCGCGCCACGAAGGAAGAACCCCAGCCATCGGCGACGATCGCGACACGTGCGAAATCGAGCTCGCTGCACGTCTCCAGATAGTCCATCACGCATGGAATCGCGCTCTCGAGATCCCGGCGCCGCAACAGCGCGTCGAGATGATCGTCGCGCTGGTCGCCGAACAGGTCCAGCGCCAGCAGCGAGAAGCCGCGCTCGCGCGCATGCGGCGCGAGCTTGAACAGAAACTCCTCCTTGCGGTGGCCGGGCTCGCCGATGCAGATCACGGTCGGAGCTCGCACGCGTCCCGACGGCGCGGGCAGGAAATAGCCCTGCAACGAATGGCCGTCGAGCCAGGGTATCGTCATGACTTCGCCGGCCGGATCGCGCGCGGCGAGGAAGCGGCGGGCGCAATCCTGCATCGCGAGGACCGCGACCCAGCGGCGCTCGTCCGCTTGATCGAGCGGCATCGCGGCCGCGCTGTAGTAATTCATGGCGCGGAGCCAGTTGCGCTGCGCGGTCGCCCTGTGACCTTCCGCGAACGCGGCCTCGGCACGAAGCCAATTGGCCTGCGCCAGATTCTTCCACTCGCGATGCCAGGACTGGTCTTCGCCCCGCTTCAGCTGCCGCGCGATCATCAGGCATTCGGCGATCGTGGCGCCGCCCTCCTGGGCCGCGGTGAGGAGCCGCGTGAACTCAGCGGAGATGTCCTCTCGCTCCGGGCAAAGGGTCCAGTCGTCGGAGAGGCATGCGGGTATCATCGGGAGCTACGCTCTGGTCATCGCCTTACACATGACTGAGTAAACTATTTTGGTTCCCTGACCAAGCTGCCGTGCGCCGAATGAGAGCCGTTGGAGATCACCATCGCTTGAACGCAGGGACGTGTCGCATGCGTGACATTCCTGTTCGTCATGAGTGACCGAACACCCTCAAGAAGACTGGCAAGAGGTGGCACGCGAAATTGCCTGCGCGCCTCTTGCCATGATGCTCATCATACCTATATCCGTGCGCGCTCGGCGCCCGCTTCAGCCGAGCCGCCAACCGACCTCCTGCGTAAAACTTTCGTAGAAGGCGCGGTCGTAGGCCTGCTCCGGTGTGGCGCGCACGCGCTCGTCAAGGCGCCTTGCATCCTCGCCCACGAGAATGCGCCATTGCTCCGCCTTGACTCCGTCGAGGATGATCCTGGCGGCCTGCGCCGCCGTCGTCGGCGCATCCTCGAGGAAGCTGCGGGCGCGCTCGGTGAACACCGCCTGGATGTCCTCATCCGACATCTTGTCGGCATCCGGCACACCGGCCGCGACCATGCGCTTGCGGGTCAGCGCGACCTCGTCTGCATTGAGCCGCTCCGAACCGTCGGCGCTCTGCACCTTGCGCGAATTGGAGACGATCGATGTGCCGATATGGCCGGGCATCACCACCGAGCATTTGACATGCGGCGCGTGCAGGCGGAGGTCGTTGATCAGCGCTTCGGTAAACCCCTTCACGGCGAACTTCGCCGAGCTGTAGGCGGTGTGCGACTGGTTCATGCCGATAGAGGCCCAGAAGCCGTTGACGCTCGCGGTGTTGACGATGTGGGCCTCGTCCGCTGCGACCAGCATCGGCAGGAAGGTGCGGACGCCGAGATAGACCCCGCCCCAGCAGATGTTGAAGGTGCGCTCCCACTGCTCGCGGGTGTTGGTGAACAGGCTGCCGCCGCCACCGATGCCGGCGTTGTTGAACAGAAGATGGATCCGGTCGGTCTTCTGCTGCTCGGCAAGCTCGTCGCGGAATCGCTTGAGATGACCCTCGATCGAGACGTCGGCGACATGGGTCGTGACGCGCAGGCCCTGCGGCAGCTTCTCGACCTCGCACAGCCGCTTGGTCTCGGCCATCGCGGCTTCCGAGACGTCGCACATCGCGACATTGCAGCCCTCGGCGACGAGCTGCCGCGCGAGCTCGCGTCCCATTCCCGTGCCACCGCCGGTGATGACGGCGATCTTTCCTGCAAAATCCTTCATGGGACTTTCGGCCCCTCCCCTTGTCGGTATGTTTCTTCACAGCTAGTGCCGCGCGTATCGAAGCGCGCACGAAATGTAGCAGCGCCGCATCCGCAGGTAAAAGCGGATCGGCGCTGCCATGTTCATCAGGAATTTCGGCGCGCGGACTATTCGGCCGCCTCGACGCGCCGCCCGTTCAACGCGCCGAGCCCGTCCAGCGCCTTGCGGATCGCCGCCTGCTGCACGGGCGATGTCTCCGGCATCGGCGCGCGCGGATGAGTCCTGGGCAGGCCCTGCAGCGTCTGCGCATAGCGCGTGCAGGCCGGCAGATTGTCGGCGATCACAGCGTTCCACAGCGTCAGCAGCTTCTTGTGCAGCTCGAGCGCGCGCGGATGGTCACCCGCCTTCACCGCATCCCACAGCGCGACGGAGGCATGCGGCGCCGCGGTCAGGATCGCGGCGATCGAACCATGCGCCCCCAACGTGTAGGATGGATACATCAGCGCATCGACCGCGCTGTAGATCAGCTTGTCCGGTGCCATCATCATGAGGTCCGCGAACAGCTTCAGGTCGCCCGCGCTCTGCTTGACGCCGACCACCAGCGGCACCTCGGTCATGATCCGCGTCAGCAGCGCCGGCGACAGATACGACCACGGCACCACGTTGTAGATGATGATGGGCATGCCGGTCTCATCAGCCATGGCGCGGAAATGCGCCACCATCGCCTCGTCGTCCGGCTTGAACAGGTAATGCACCGGGGTGACCTGGAGCGCGGCGACATTCATGTCACGCACCAGCTTGCCGCGGCGGATCGCATCGCGCGTGGAATCGACGATGATGCCGGCGATCACGGGAATGCGTCCCTTCACCGCAGCGACCGTCGCTTCCATCAGGTCGCGATATTCCTCGTGATCGAGCGTGTGCCCCTCGCCGGTCGAGCCGCCGGCTGCGACGCCGTGCGCGCCGGCGCCGATCATCCAGTCGACCTGGGGCGCCACAAGAGTGTAGTCGATCTCGCCATCCTTCCGGAACGGCGTCGTCATCGGCGGAATCACGCCGGTCGGTCGTGCCTTCATGGTCTGCCCTCGCGTTTCCATATCCCTTGTGGCGGCCCCGCTCTTTTGGCGGGTGGCCACGATCCCTCCGAGCCTACCGGCTGCGCGCGGCCTGTGAAGCGCCACCGGCGCGGCGCTGCCCCCACAATCGATCATCCCTGCGACTCAGCCCTGCCGGTTCCCCATATTTGCCCGGCTTCGGTTTAGGGGCAATTTTTTTACAATCCGAATCGCTAAATGGAGTCCGGACGCTGGGTCGAGTCGGCCAGGCCAGCGTGTTGTTTGCGTCACAGGCTCTGGCACTCCGCTTGCATCCTCTTCGTGGTCAGAAACTACCGATGAGGTGACTGGAATGTTCGTGACCGTCGTTGCCGTGCTCTGCCGGCTGAGTGCAGCCAGCTCAGGCAGTTGCATCGAGGAAATCGTGACCGACAGCAACATGACGCCCGAGATGTCGATGATGCAGTGTGCGATCGGCGCACAGGCCCCATTGGCGAAATGGATGGGCGAGCATCCGATCTACCACGCCAACTGGCGGCTCGATCGCTACAAATGCGTGCCGGGTCACTACGAGATCAAGGGCCACGCCTAAGGTCCCGCAAAACTACTGATACCAAGACGACGGACCAAGACTAAAACGAGGAAACGCCCCGGAGGCCGACTGGTCTTTCCGTGCGGGAATCGGCAGCGCCAGACCCCATTGCGGCGGCGCGCTTTGTGACAATCACATCTTCCCTTAAGCCACTGCTCGCAAGATGATCACACGCGCACGCCGCCCATCCGGCGTCAGCGCGCGAACGCGAATAGCGGTTGCCCGACGTTGGAGCCGAGGCCATACTTGGCGGCTCGATAGTCGTCGATTGCGAGCCCGGTGTCGAAGCGCCCTGTTCTTCCCCCCAGCCGCGGACCTCAACAGGCCGAATTGCGCGAGCGCGCCACGCTCGCGCTGCGGATGCAGAATTTCGCCGAGGCTGAGCGGCTTGCAGCCGAAGTCTTGAAGGCAAGCCGGAACGATATCGTCGCGACATGGGTTCTCGGCCGCGCCTTGCTCGCTCAGAACCGCGCAGCGGAGGCCATCCTGCCCTTGGACAAGGCGGCGCGCCGCACGAGCGATCCGGGCATTGAAACTCTGCTTGGCGCGGCCTTGGGCGAAGCCGGACGTCGCACGGAAGCCGTCGAACAATTGCGCCGGACCGCGGCGCGTCGCCCGCCTTTCCTGCCGGCGTTCCAGGAACTCGCCGGCCAGCTTGCCAAGGATCGGCGCCTCGATGAGTCTATCGCGGTGATCGGCCACGCTCTCGCGCTCGCGCCGGAAAGCATCGACTTGCAACTGGATCTTGCGCGCCTGTATCTCGAGCGCAATACGCGCGGTGAGGCGCGCGCGATTCTCGTCAAGGCTCACGGGGCCGCGCCTGGGCGTCCTGATATCTCGACCCTACTTGCACGCGTGCTGCGCCAGGACGGTGATTATGCCGCAGCCGCAGAGATGTACCGGCTCGCGCTGGCGCTGCGCCCTGACGATGCCATGGCACGGGCCAACCTCGCGGCTTGCCTGTTCGAGTTGGGTGAGCGCGAAGCGGGCGAGGCGAGCCTTCGTTCGGCCTTACAAGGCCGCCCTCGAATGCTGGCACAAGCCGCCTACACGCTTGCCCATTCATCGCACGGCCGCTTCTTCTTCCGCCCGAGCTCGCTCAAGAAGTTTCTGCAAGGCGAGGTGCCGTAATACGGCTCACGCACGGAACTGCCTTCGATAGGCGCCAGGCTCCTGCGCGACCGACTTCGTCACCTCGAACACCCGTCGCATCTCCTCTGCAGTCAGTGGTGCGGTCTGGGCGACCCAGGTTTCCCGCTTCACCGCCATGCATTGCGCGATCGGCGTCCCTTTCTGCAGCACACCGTTGAAATTCACGTCGTGCCAGTGCACCGGGAAATGGATCCAACTGTCACGATATCGATCGCAATCGACGAGGCCGGTGAGCGTCGTGAAGGGCAGATCGAACCGATTGATCGGATGCATGAACAGAACCGAATAGCCTTCCGGCGCTTCGATCAGCCATGGGTTACGAAACTTGATGAGAAGCCGGTCCGGCTCGAACAACGGCGATCCCGTGACCTGACTCGAGTCGTGAAATCCCACGGGAGAGCGCGGGAAATCGAGCTCACCACCGGCTGGCAGGTCATTGTCCCAGGAAATTTCCCCGTTCTCAAACCTGACATCGCACATCAACGGGATCAGGAAGCCGCTCGTCATGGCATCGACGACCGGAGGACACCGCTTGACCGTATCCTCCTCGCGCTGATTGATCGCGTTGAAGGCCTGCGTCGGCATCGCCTTCAGCCAGGCAGGCAGGCCTAAACTCGCAGGGACCGGTGGCGGCAATTTGTCTTCAAGACCCGGCGGACAGCGGAACTTGAGGGTCATCGGCTCGTCGGGCACTTCTGTGCTCCCATTGTCGCCGGGCGAGCCCTAGGCCAGATGGCCAACAGACAATGCATCCGTTGCGATGCTTTTCGCGCGTGTACTCAGCCAAGCCTACGAACAATTGGTCGGAGCGAGAGGATTTGAACCTCCGACCCCTAATCTCCCAGACTAAGGTAGAAAATTGATTTCACAAGCTATTTTTGCAAACGGCCTGATTTACCCCCCGTTGAGATCGCAGTGTTTTTCATATCCTTTGGCAACTGCTGTTCCGCAATCCGGCCGACCGGTATTTGTGGAAATGTGCATGCGGCCCGGTGCTGCCCCTCACACCTGCCTTAGGCTCCAATCGCGGCCACCCGAACAACTCGGACGTCTACCGGGGTCTCTGGAGCAGTTGAGATGTCGCCGGGTTCGAGCCCGTCACTGCCCACCACGCCGGCCTCTCGCAACCCTTCGTGCCCAAGTGGGGTTCTGTTCTCATAAGTCGGGGGCTGGCCTGTTTCCATCTCGGTGGCTTAGTTTGATTTTGGGAGTGACCTAGCTTGTTTTGTATCCCGAGGCCCGCCAGCGCCGGGATGTGAGTTTGGCAGCTTAACGCACGATGTCGTGGATGCTCTGCCGTCCGGAAACCGAACCACGCGGATAACGAAACCCGGACCGCACGCTGGCTGGGCAAAGCTGCCTTCTGACGGAAGAATTGCTCCCAAGAGGCAGACGACCAATTTGATCGAAGCTTTTTTCAATGCTGGCGCTCCCGTGTAACGCCGCCTCAGTCGGCGGCCTCTCTCAGTTCACCAACCGGCGTCAAATTCCGATAGTTCTCGGTAGTCCGCCGGAGATGCGCCCCGGAACGCCAAGCTATGTCGCTGCGATCCAACCGGCTTGGGAATGAGACGCGGACCCGACAAGGACAGCCACCCCATCTTGATCTGCATGAAGTGCAGACGACCGATGGATTACGTTGCCTTGCTGCCAGAGATTGTGAACCTACCCGCCGTCTATGCCTACAGGTGTTTCCCATGTCGGCGGGTCGATGTTGTCGCTCTCGATTGAGACCGCCTCCGTTCACGGCCCTTATCCACACCCACCACACGCAGTAGCTCGACACCGTTCCGACCTCCTACCAATCGGTCACATGGTCTCGGTCCGCATCCGCAAACACGAAGCTGTGCCCCAAACCGGCAGCTACGAAGTCTATTTCGACGAGGGCCGGCCGAGCGTTTATTTTTACTGGGACGACGTCGCCGGACGGCGGCTCGGGCCTGACCGGCTGACCTGCGCTGAAGCACTTGAGCAGGCCCGCGCGTTCGCAAGAGCGGAGCTCGCCCGTTATCGAGAGACAGCGGCCAGACGTCCTGGGGCTAAGTTCTTGGGAAACTAAACGGCCCCTGTCGGTTCAGACAGGGGCCGCGCAGATGGATGGCATGAGGCTAAGGAGGAGGCTCTTAGGTGTCACGCCAAGGACCCGCCAGAACTGAAACGACCAATCAGACCTTCAGGATCACTGGGACTGCGACTAAAGTTTGCGCCCTCTTGGACCAGCGGAGCCTCTACGCCGCCGCTTGGAAACGGGCCGGTGAACGAAACCATCTGTTGATTGCGCGAAGCACGCCAGAAACAGACCGAGCGTACATTGCCTGGTGTTTGAAGATGTGGATTTCAAAATGATCATACTTAAATTGGTTGCAGTCGCTCTCGGTGCAGGATTTCTGTTCTCAATGTATTCTGGCGGCCTCGGCGCGGATATCGTGCTGGCTATTGTTTCCTGCCTTGCATAAAGCGCTCAAAAATAGGCCCGCCGACCTGGGAGCCGGCGGGAGTTCGTAACTGATGTTATTGGCGGTCGGCGGGCACCGATCACCCAAGTTACTTATCCGAGTCGCGGTTGTGTGCGGCCCTTCTCGTCAGATGCCGGTACCGCAACTTGCCTGACGGCCGCCCCGTCAAGATCACGCTGGGCGAGATGCGCGCGGCCGGCGTTCGTGGTCTCATCGTCTTCTGCCTGCACAACGCCAGCCACAACGTGATCCTCGGCCGCGACGTCGTCGACCAGTGGGCAGATGAGGTCAGGTTCTCCGATCTCGAACCCCGCTTCGTCTGCAAGGCGTGTGGAAAGCGTGGTGCCGACGTCAGGCCAGGCAGCGAGCCCACCATAGCCGCTGTCGTCCTGCCCGCATGAAGATGCGGGGTGCCGTTCTCGCGCATCGCAGGGTTGTTCGCTACGCCGGAACCGAAATGAACCTGTGTCACTTGATGGTGCAGCAGGAGGGCAGCCATGTGCGACAAGTGCATTGAGCTGGACGGCAAGATCGAACACCTCCGGGCGCTCTCGAAATGGGTCACCGACCAGGCGACCATGGAGGCGATCACCCAATTGGTGCAGGAGCACCAAGCGCAAAAGCTCGAACTGCACCCGGAGGATCAATAGTAAGGCCAGCTCAATTGGTGCTGGTTGCATCTGAGATATTTATTTCGTCTGGAGTCTCAAATGAGATTGCGGGGTCAGAAACGGTAAGGTGATAAGCGACCCCGAGTGACACGTCGGATACGGGGGCTATGGCTGAATATCGCCTTTATCGGGTGGACAAAGAGGGACACGTTCTGGGACCGCCCGAGGTAATCTTGGGCGACGATGACCAAGCCGCCATTGCCGAGGCGCAACGATACGTGGACGGCGTGGCGATTGAATTGTGGGATCGCACCCGCCGTGTAGCGTTTCTCCCTCCCGTGGAGTGAGGCCGTTGCAGGGAGCCGCCTCCACCTCGCGGAGCGTACGGTCGGCCCATTAGGCCTCTAGATCGATTGTCTGCGGAGCGAGTCGTACTTGGGATGATCCTCATGGCGGCCATCGGCCTGACGATGTTCGGATCGATTATCGCCCTGTTCGAGACCCACGCGGCACTGGATCGCAGGCGGTCGGAGAGGCGAGCGCAAGAGTAAGCCCAACCTGACTGCTGCGCCAGGACACCGCCGACTGCTCGCCTTAGCTGCGCCGCTTCTGGGTCACTAGCCGCAGTGGAATGTTATGCAGATGTGCGCGGACTCGTACGGCGGTTCTGTCCTGCCCAGCGCGCGGGCGATTTCGTCCGGTCGGCTCCCCGCTGCCGCCAGTTCCAAGAGGCGTGCGTGCTCTTGCGGCGTCCACCGTCTCACAAGCGGGTAACGCGACTGATCCATTGCCCCAGCGGCCTCCAAGCGGTTGCCAGCCTGTTACACTCCATCGAGTCGCACATTCACATATGAGGTCCGACGATCCTTGATCGCGTCCTGGACTGGTTGGTAGCCAAGAACTCGGAACGATAATGCGTGCCGCCGCTTGGGGCAAAGCGATGTCGGACAGCTCCATCATTCTCTTTCCTGGCATGATCAAGCCGCTGCGTTTAGCGCGGGTCTACGGCTATCTGATCCAGCGCAGCGACGGCCTGTATCACCCAGGCGGCAGTCAGCCGGTATGCACAATGTCGCTGGCGCGGAAGATGGTCGAAGGCGGCTGGCTCGAACAGCATGGCCAGCGTTACGAGCCCACTCAGCAAGGTCTGCGGGCGGCCGAATGAAGCACCAGTTCAGACGAGAACGCCGCCTCTATCAGCCAGCGGCGGGGGTGCTCTCCTGAAAAGAAACGGCCCCAGCACTTGGAGGCCTTGGGGGGCAATCTCTGCTGGGGCCGCTTCACCGCGCCGGGTCCGGAGCGGAGTTCCAGACTGACGCTCTTCCCGGTGTTCTGCTCTCGCATGTTAAGCGGCCTAAGCGAGGCGGCCTACACGCCGCAACTATGGTCTGGACGGGAGAACTACGGGGATATAGGAACCGCCCCGGGACGGAGATTGGTGGGGTCCTCCGGTGAAATTGCTGACCGAGTACATCGAACGCGCGCTGCAATTGGAAGCTCTAGCCGACGGCGAAACTGACCTCAGGTTCAAGGCGGAGCTTCTGAAGCAAGCGCCATCCTATCGCAAGCTGGCTGCCAAGAGGGCGGAGCAGTACGGGCTGCCCCTGCCGAGTGCCCCGGAAAAATAGGCCACCCCGAAATCAGGATCGTGACCCGCAGGCTTTATCCGGTTGCCGTGTGGACGCCATTACCGAGATGCTCGTCGGACCATTCATCTCGCCAACGGTCCGAACCGGAAATTCACGCCTACCATGGCGGTGTCGATCCGGCGGCTAACTCGAATGGGCTCGATGAATGCGAAGGCATCCTGCGTGTTGAGCGTCTGGGTACCGAAGTCCATGTGATTGTATTCCACAAAGACCGACCAATTCGGCGCGAACAGATATTCAAGACCGCCTCCGATAATCCAACCCGAACGCGTCTCCGCGCCCGTGTAGTTTGCGACACCCATCCCGGTGATCGTGTAATCAAGTTTTCCATGCATCCAGGCCGCGCCGCCCTTCAAATAAAGCAGGGCCTGCGGAACAACCGCATAGCCAACCCGCAAGGTCGCAGTCGTGACCCAGGACGTCCTCGCGCTTAGGTCAAAGATGTTCGGGAATTGTGGATCAGCCGCTCCCGGCACCACGTGGTTGCTGCCTCGTAGATCAGCAGCTTCAAACATGGCTTGCGCGCCGATCACCCAAGCTCCAGCCTGATAGTCGCAACCAATCTGACCACCACCGATCACACCCGCATTGCGCTCGGAGCCCAAATCGAAATTGGGCAATCGCTGAGGATTGACGTTGGTGTAACCTTGGCGATCCCATCCCCCGCCGACGTTTCCACCGATGTAGCACCCCGTCCAGCTCGCAATCGCCGCGACCGGTGCCGGAGCCTTAGTGTAGGTTCGCGCGGGCAAATCGGCTCCGAAAGCGGTTGCCGAGAACGCGACAGCTGCAATTGCTCCAAGCAAAATCGTTTTCATGTTTTGATCCAAAGGTGCAATCAGGAGACCAATGGAACTTACCAGAGCGGCTCGTGATGTCTGTTGCCAGCATGCCACAGCGGCAACTCAACCACCCGGTCTCGACCGACGCGATTGCCCCCAATGCGTCACCACGATCCGGCACGGTCGAGACCGTCTATGAAGACAGTGTCGCTGGGCGCACTTGCGCTTACGATCTCTGCTTCGGCGGCGGACTTGGCGGCCCGTCCGTACACGAAGGCTCCCGCGCCCATTGCTGCTATCTACGACTGGAGCGGTTCTACCTGGGCATAAACGGTGGTGGTGGCTCCTCTCATAAGTGCTTGGACTTCGTCGCGGCCGCCGGCGCTATCACGCCCGAAGGCTGCCACAACGCGACCGGCGGCACGGTCGGAGGCCAGATTGGCTTTCGGCAGTCCGCCAATTGGGTCTTCGGACTCGAGGGTCAGGGCAACTGGGCGGACTTCTCGGGCGACAACCTGAGCCCGATCATCGCCATTCCCTTTGGGCCGCAGCAGCGTAACCGCTCCCGCATCGACTCCTTCGGCCTGATCACCAGGCAGGTCGGCTATGCCTGGAATAGCGTGCTGTTTTATGTAAAGGGCGGTGGTGCGGTGGTCGGCGATAGATACGACATCTGCGCTGGTACCGCGAGCGCAGTGCCCATACCAGTGGGAAGCCTCCTCGCCTCCGCGCGTGAAACCCGCTGGGGCGGCACGGTTGGTGCGGGTCTTGAAGTCAGCTTCGCGCCCAATTGGTCGGTCGGCCTCGAGCACGATCACATCTTCCTCGGTCAGGACGTGGACATTGCCCTGCTCCGCCTGAACTACCGATGGGGCGGTCCGGTGATCGCGAAGTACTGATCGAGGATCAATCGCAGGGGTCAAAGCCCCGGCCTGGACCGGGGCTTTTCTACATCGAGCTTGCGGTGCATCGGTTCATTTCCCGATAGCGAGCGAACGCGAGACGCGTCTTAAGCACCTGGCGCTCTCCTGAAGCAGGCGGTCCCAGGCCGGCCGAAGCTACTTAGGCTGGGCCGCTCCGGGACGGAGGGGCGGACTGCGCCCCGTGCCCTGAACGCATGCACAGCCAATCCTGGAGGGTGCATGCTTGCTGTCCGAGCAGGACCTACCAGCGCGACATGGCGCACGAGGGCTCGCAATGTTTGATCATGAAATCGCTGCGCTGCTCCGCACCACCGCCCGAGACCGAGATTGGATTGCACTCTCGCTGTTGCACCTGGTGCATGATGAAACTGCGCGACCAACAAGGTGGTCACGCGGATCTCCGCCTATTCGGCTGCCTGCGGCCTACTCCGGTTCCCGCTCAGCCGGGCCTTTGCCCGCTCCCGCATGTGCTGAAAGGACACGTAAAGCATTGGGATCAGGAAGATGCCGATCGAACTCGCGGCGAGCATCCCACCGAACACCGCCGTTCCCACGGCGCGGCGACTCAGCTCGGCAGCCCCCGTCGCAAAGACGAGTGGAACCAGCCCGAGAATGAAGGCGATCGAAGTCATCATGACTGCGCGGAAGCGCATGCGCGCGCCGAGAACAGCCGCGTCCACGACCGATACGCCAGCCTCGCGTTGCTCCTTGGCGAATTCGACAATCAGGATGCCGTTCTTGGCTGCCAGCGCAATCAGGACCACAAGGCCGATTTGGGCATAAAGGTCGACATTGAGCCGTGCCACGATGAGGGCCACATAGGATCCGAGCACGCCCACCACGACCGACAGCAGCACTGGCACCGGGATCGTCCAACTTTCGTAAAGCGCCACCAGGAAGAGATAAGCGAACAGGACGGCCAAGCTCAGGACAACGCCGGTCTGCCCAGACGCCTGCTGCTCCTGGAACGCCGTGCCGGTCCATTCGTAAGAATAGCCCGCGGGCAAGGTCCTGCTCGATATATCCTGCATCGCCGTAATCGCTGTGCCGGTCGAGACGCCTCCCGCGGGAGAACCGTTGATCGTGATCGAACGATAGTTGTTGTAGCGGCTGATAACCTGCGGCCCCTGTACGATCTTGGCACTCGCGATCGAGCGCAGCGGGACCATCTCGTTGCGTGCATTGCGGATGTAGATCTGCCAGAGCGCGGAAATGTCGGCCCGGTCCTTCGCCTCGCCTTGCACGTTCACCTGCCAAGTCCGGCCAAACAGGTTGAAGTTATTCACATAGACCCCTCCGAGCGTCGCCTGTAGAGCGGTGAATATGTCGCTCATGCTAAGCCCGAGGACCTCGGCCTTGGCGCGGTCGATCTCGAGATAGATCGAAGGATTATTCGCCGAAAAGGTCGAGAACACATGGCTCAGGCGCGGTTCCTGGTTCGCTGCGGCAATCAGACCGTTCATGACGCCGTTCATGGCCGTGGGATCCTGGCCCTCCAGCGCTTGCAGCTGGTATTCGAAGCCGCCACTGGTCGATAGTCCGATGATCGGCGGCAGATTGAAGGCGAGCACGTTGGCCTGCCGTATCTGGCTGCCTGCCGCAAAGGTCTTCGCGATCAGCGCTTGTGCAGATTGGGCGACGCCTTCCCTCTCCGCAAACGGCTTCAGGCGCACCACGAGCAGCGCAGCGTTCGGCTCCGCGCCGCCATCAAGCAGGGAGAAGCCGATGATCGACAGGACATGATCGACTCCTTCGAGCTGGCGCAGCTTGTTCTCGACTTCGCCCGTGACCTCGCTGGTCCGGGGCACTGAGGCGCCATCCGGCAGCTGCACCATCACGAAGAACGCTCCCTGGTCCTCCTCGGGCAGAAAGCCTGTCGGCGTGACCAGCGAGAGACCGAATACGCCCGCGCCGCCGAGTGCGACAAGGAGGACAGAGACAATGGCCATACGCAGGAGCCACCGCACTCCACCCGCGTATCGGTCCCTCACCCAATCAATTCTGCTGAGCACGCGCCCCATAATCCCGCGGCGTGGCCCAGTATGGCGCAGAAACAGCGCGCAGAGTGCCGGAGACAACGTCAGGGCATTGATGGCGGAGATGGTCATCGCAGCGCTGATCGTCACCGCGAATTGGCGGAATAGCGTCCCTGAAATACCGGGAATGAATGCGATAGGCACGAAGACCGAAAGGAGTACCAGACTGATCGCGATGATGGGCGCGGTGATCTGGTCCATAGCTTTCTTCGTTGCCTCGGCCGGCGAAAGCTCCGGCTCGTCCGCCATCACGCGCTCGACGTTTTCGACGACGACGATCGCATCATCGACGACGATCCCGATCGCTAGCACAAGTGCAAGCAGCGACACTGTGTTTGCCGAGTAACCGAGAACGAGAAGAACGGCAAAAGCACCGATCAGACTGACGGGTACCGCGACGGCCGGAATGATGGTCGCACGGAGATTGCCGAGAAACAGGAAGACAACGATGACGACCAGAACGAAAGCCTCCGCCAACGTCCGCAGCACTTCACCAATCGTGTCGCGAACGAAGGTCGTCGAATCGTGCACCACCTGATATCTCAGCCCTTCAGGGAACCGGGCTGACAGCCGGTCCAGGGTAGCCTGCACCGCATTCGCAGTCGTAACAGCGTTGGCTCCAGGCGCCAGATAAATCCCGATCGGCACACCGGGCTTGCCATCGATCCTGGCCTCGCTGTCGAGATTCTGCGCACCTATCTCGACGTGCGCGACGTCCCGTATCCGCAGCACCGAACCGTCTGAATTGGCCCGCAGCACGATATCGCCGAATTGCTCGGCGGAAGCGAGACGTCCCTGCGTTTGAACGTTGAACTGGAATTGCTGCTGGTCGCTGATGGGACGTGCGCCGATACGCCCCACCGGCGCTTGCACGCTTTGTGCGCGTATCGCACTGATCACATCGCTCGGCGCGAGATTCAGGCTGGTCAGCCGTTGGGTGTCGAACCAGATCCGCATCGAATAATTCATGCGAGCGAACAGATTGGCCTGGCCGACCCCCGGCGTTCTTGAAATGGCATCGAGCAGGTTGATGATCGCGTAATTGGTGATGAACAGCGGGTCCTGCTGGCCGTTCTCGCTGTAAAGGACCATGAACTGCAGAACCGCGGATGAGCGCTTCTGAACCGTCAATCCCTGCGCCTGCACCTCGGAGGGCAGCTGGGACAGCGCCGTCTGCACGCGATTGTTGACATTTACGGTGTCGATGTTCGGGTCGGTTCCCAGTGCGAACGATACCGTAAGGCTGTAGCTGCCGTCGCTGCCGCTGGTCGACCTCATATAGAGCATCTGGTCGACCCCGACGATCTGGGCTTCGAGCGGCTGAGCAACGCTCGACTCGACTACCGCGGCGGAAGCACCGGGAAAGACGCCGGATACGGTCACCTGCGGCGGCACGATGTCGGGGAATTGTGCAACCGGGATGCGCGAGAGGGCCAGCGCCCCGGCAATCGTGATGACGAACGCAATCACGATGGCAAGTCGTGGGCGGTCGATGAAGACGGCGGAGATCATGTCAGCGTCCGCCATCCGGATTGCGCGATGGACCGGCGCTGTCCTTTTGCGCCGGGTTGGCCGCAGTGCCGACCGTCGTCGAACTTCCTACAGCGGCTCCGGCTCCCGGCGAGCTCCCGCCAGTTGCGCTACTGCCCTCGCCTGCCGCCGGTTCAGTTCCTTTCATCAGAGCCTGAAGCTGCGCGCTGGGCGCTCCTGGCGCCACTTTCGCTCCCGCCCGAACGCGCTGCAAGCCTTCGACGATGACGCTGTCGCCTTGCTGCAGACCGGTGATGACGCCGGCCAGCGTCGGGGTGGACTGGCCGAGCTGGATTCGGCGCTGCTCTGCCGTGTCGTCCTTGCCGACAACAAAAACGTAGCTGCCTTGTTGGTCGGATAGCACAGCTGCGCGCGGCACCGCGAGCACCTCGATCGGCTGCACGCCTTCGAGCAGAACCGTGACGAACTCGCCATCGAACAGCTCGCGGATGGGCGTTCCGCTGCCCTTGACCTCCTGGTTCGGCGGATTGGCGATCTCACCCCGCAGGACAATCGTGTCGGTATTGGCTGTGACCGTGTTGTTGGCGAAATTGAGCTGGCCGGTGGTGCCGTACATCCGCCCGTTCGGCAATTGCAAGCGAATGACGACGGCATTGAAGCCGCCTCGCGGCGCGTAGCGGTCTCGGAGGATCAGCGCTTCCCGCACCGACACCGGAAAGGTGACGTACATGGGGTCTTGGCTGACGATGGTCGTGAGCACGCCGGACGAAGGGCTCACCACATTTCCTTCGGTCACCACGCTGCGCCCGATCTTTCCCTCGATCGGCGAGCTGATATCCGTATAGCCGAGATTGATCTGGGACGCCTCCACTTGTCCCTGTGCCGCTTGCACCTGGGCTTCCAGGCTGCGCTGGTTTGCAATCGCTGCGTCATAGTTGGACTGCAAGCCAGCGGGGCCGCTGAGCAAGGTGCGGGCCCGTTCGGTGGTGAGCTTCGCATTCTCCAATGTCGCTTGCAGCTGCGCGACTGCCGCTTGCTTCGAAGCAAGGTCTGCCTGAAACAGCCCTTTCTCCAGTTCATACAGCTTGTCACCGCTCTTGACCTCGTCGCCCTCCGTAAACAGCCGCTTTTGGAGGAAGGCTGTTACGCGGGCGACGACGTCAACGTGGCGAACCGCTTCGACCCTGCCCAGAAATTGTTCAGTCTCCGTCATCGGGCGTCGCGTGGCTTGGACGACGCCGACCGCAACGGGACCGGGCGCCGGGCTCTGTGCACATGCAGGCGGAGCAAGAACAGCGATTGCGAAGCCGAGGGCCCACGCTCTGAACTCGGGTTGATCCAACATGTGGTCCTCAACGGTTGGCAGCTGTCAGACTTGATCAGCCGGGGCGAACCAATCCGCGATCGCCCTGCAGATATTCTCGTGAGCTTCTTCTAAGGAGCGCGGTTCCCGTGCCAACGCGAATTAGTCACGAAGGTTCAATTCGCGAACACGTCCGGACCGACAGAAGCTCCGAGCGCTAACCGCTCCAAAGCAAAACCCTAACTTAAGTTGAAGACCGCTGTCAGCGTGCCATGCACGTGATGTCCGAAAGGAACGACCATGCGCCGCGAAGATTTTTGTTAATCGCGCCGGTCGCGTGCGCAAGGGCACTGGCGAGCACACCCACTCAATGGATTCCAACGGAGCCGCAGCATGAAAAACACGGGAACCGAGCCTACAGGCTCGTCGGGCATTAGCTCGTGCTGCAGCCGGGAGGTACGGCGCCCGCCAATCGGACCCGGTGTCACCCAAGGCGCTATCGGAACGGGAGGCGGAAGCACAAACGATCGCGCAACCGGGAATGCCAGAGCAGATGAACCGAAGCCCTCCAATCTGGAGCAGAATAGCAAGCCCTAGCGGCCGTTACTTACGGTGCGCCTAACCGGCCGCTCGCCGACGACAATCACTCCTGGCACCCAAAACAACAGCTTGGGCGGCGCGGATGTTATTGGCGGCTTCGCTGAGCAGGTCGGGTTCGGCAGGTCTTTTAGCGGCTGGATATTGCCGAGGCAAAGATCCGGGAGCCTTCTCGGGCGGGATGCCCTCCGTCCTCCTGCATCAGGTCGAGTTGGTCGGGGCTGGTTCGGTTCGATCTCGTCTGGTCGAGACGACGACCAGGAAGGAGAGCACACCGAGGCCGCCGACCACAAGCCGACTATTCTGTGGAAAAGGGATGAGCACACTGCCAACAAGCATGAGGGCCGCGAACAGCTTGTCCAGAGCGAGGTGGATTCGAAACGGAATGACAGGCAGGAGGTCGAGCTCGTACTCGGTCAGCACACTGTAAAACAGCGCCGCCGCCCCAAGTACCAGAAGGAACGCCTTGGACGTGCCATGCATGCCATAGATGTATGGCAACCCGAGCACGACGAGCCCGACCACGTAGTCGGCAACACCGTGCATTACCGTCGGAAGGAAGCGCATTGCGTATACTCCGGCTTGCGTTGTCGAGATCATCTTGCCGGGCTGCACCCCAGACGTTTTCCCGATCGTATGATCGAACACACCGGATCGGAAAACGCTGTCGCGACTTGCCGGAGCGATACAGGAACGTGGCGCTGGCGCTCAGTCGGAGCCGCTTCCTGCGACGCTAGGCCAAGCCGACTGCGGCTCGACCTGCACCGCCTTGATTGCCCACTCTTGCTACTTCTGGCCCGACGGGGCTTGAGCGTTCGAGTTGTTGGGATTCGTGTTGTTGGAGTTCTGTTTGTTCGCTTCATGGTGTCCGATCGCGCATCCCGCGGCGGCGCCGAGTTTGCCGTGCCCCGCCATATGGCCCGCAACACCGCCCGCGATGGCGCCCTTGATGCATCCCTTGGCATTGGCCGGCGGGACCTGGACAAACGCGAACAACAGAAAAGCGATGGCTAACTTGGCTTTCATGACGTCCTCCGAGTTGGAATGAACGGAAATAACGCACTTCATCTTTAGCGCGGTGCCCTGGCCTCGTCGAAGCCAGGGCACTTAACGCGCTCACCAATGGTGATGCCAGTGTCGATGACCCCACGGCCGGCCGTAGTAGGCATAGCCAGGACGGAACGCACGACGGTACCCATAGTAGGCAGGTCCGTAGCCGTAGCCGACGGTCGTGTATCCATAGCCAGGGGAAAAGCCGTCATCGTAGCCCCAGCCGCCATACGCCGGCGCGTAACCGACTGCGGCGTACGGCCCATAACCGCCGTAGTAACCATAGGGACCCGCGCCATATGCGGCGGTTGCAAGTCCCCCCCATGACTGCACCGGCTGCAAAACCTCCGATCGCCGGACCGAAGCCGCCCCGCGCCTCTGCCGGACTTGGCGCCGCCAGTGATCCCAGAGCCAAAGCGCCAATCGTGGCCAAAGCAAAAGCCGTCTTCCTCATTCAAACCTCCTTGGTGGTGTGTGCCAACCCAACGACGCTCCGAAAACAAGGTTGCTATTTGCGCGACGCGCAGGGGCGGCGGCGTCCCTGCAATGGCTCGGCTCGGCGGGAGCTCGACCCAATCGCCATCGAGCGGGAAGCTTCACCGAACCTGATCCTTGAAATGCGTCAGCCCGACCACCCGTTGCAACGTCAGGCCCTGTACAACAATCGAGAACACGACAACCGCGTAGCAGATCGCCAGAAGCTCGCTCTTCCATTCGCTCGAGCCAGTACTCAGGGCCAACGCCACCGACACGCCTCCCCGCAGCCCGCCCCAGGTCAGGATGGCAATTGCGGGCCAGCGGTTCGGATTCCGGGCATGAAGCCAAAGCGCAGTGCCGACGATGCTTGCAGCGCGAACGGCAAGGCTGAGGGGAATAGCGAATGCCATGACCAACAAGGTCGAGCTTCCAAGACGGGCCAGCCCGAGCATTTCGAAACCGATCAGCAGGAACAGCAGAGAGTTCAGGATCTCGTCGATAACCGACCAGAACAGGGCAAGGTTGCGGCGCGTTTCTTCGCTCATGGCTTTGCGCCGTCCGCGACTGCCGATCAGAAGGCCGGCAAGGACCACGGCGATCGGACCCGAGGCGCCGAGCGCATTGGCAAGCGCATAAGAACCACTCGCCAGAGCCAGGGAGATCGTGATTTCGAGCGGGTATTCATCGATCCGCTTCATTGCCAGATAAGCGATCCAGCCGCTCGCGGCGCCGACGATGACGCCGCCGCCCATCTCACGCAGGAAATCGAGGCCAATAGAGCCGAATGTGGGTTGCTTCCCAGTCGCGTAGGCCAGTGCGGCCTGAAACAGGACCACCGCCACACCGTCGTTGAAGAGGCTCTCTCCCGCCATGATGGCCTGCAACTGCTTGGACAATCCGACGCGTGCGAGGATGGCACTGACGGCAACAGGATCGGTTGGCGCAAGGATGGCCCCGAGCACCAGTGCCCAGGAGAATGGCATCCCCACCCCCGCCAGGGCGAAAGCGGCGTAGATTCCTGATCCGAACAGCACCGTCGCAATCACTACGGCGGCGGTAGCTAGAAGGAACACGGTGATCTTGCGGGACCACAGCGCGGAAACATCGACCTGCAAAGTGCCCGCAAAAAGCAGGAAGCACAGCACGCCGTTCAAAAGCGTGTCCGGTAGCTCTCGAATCCCCAGAATGTCCTGCAGGGCGAGGCGTAGGTTCAACCAAGGAAATAGATCACCTAAGCCGATCGCGAAAAGCGAGGCAACAAGCGCAACGACCGTCAATCCGATCGTGCCGGGCAAGCGTAGAAAACGCCGGTTCAGAAGCCCGAACACTGACGCGAGGCACAACAGCACGGCTAAGAAAGAGAGTGGCGACATGCCCGCGCCCGTTCATCCGCTCGTGCTGGGCTTCGCCCGCCTCATGACTCCGCAGTTCCGACGGCGCCAAACCTTCTGCGGCGCGTTGCGACTGCCCGGTGGCTTCGAAGTCTGGGCCGTCCGCAAACAGAAAAGCAGTACGCCGACCGATCGTTCCTGGCCGTGCCGGGTTGCCGATGTGAACCTTCGAGAACCGTCGTTGCCCCACCCTCCGTTTCTTTCCAGCCGGACGAGCGCTCTTGCCGGCAAAGGTCTTCAGGCCTGACCGTCTCGAGTAGCAGGTGCACGCATGTCAACGATTCGCGCGAGGGGAATGAACCAGCCCCTGTTCTTCTCATCGCTGTCGCAGTGGTTCCGGTGATCGCTGTCGCAGCTTGGTTCCTCTTTGGCTGATCTCGCGGCTGTCTTCACGACCCGGTTAGCGAACTGCAGCAGGGTTTCTTGACGGCCCGCTTCGCGATTTCGCCTCGCCTGTGCGCAAGGGTGTCGATGTCTAGGACCCGCTTGCTCTTCGCCCCGGGCGCTGAGATTATTTGTCTGGATCGGCCATTCGCCCGGTGCGCGCTGTTCGCCCTGGTCCGTGAGCGTCGGACCCCACCTGCCGCGCGAAACCTAGCCCTCCTCTCTCAAAACTTTCTCGAACCTTGCTGTAGCGAAACCGCACACTGCCGAAGTCAGCTGCGACTATCTGATGTACGTTAGACGATTAGGTTCCACTCGAACTCGGGGCGCAGGTAGAAATTAGGTTCCAGCTTCGCCAGCATGATCGACCGCCTTGTCCCAGAGAACTAGCGCTCGAGTCATCGAGATCTTTGAATGATATACTGGAGCGTCATTTCGTTCGGCGTCCCCTCCCCCTAGGATCATGATAAAGCGGGTAGCCCAGCCCGCTTGCATCGTGTGGAGCTCTAGGAAGCGCACGGAAGGCGGGGGGGTTCAAGGGCCCGTGCTCCAAAGCGTTCGTTCAATCCAGGACAGGAGCGCCCGTTACTGCGTCCTCGACGGAACGCTTCAACGGCTTCGCGGTGAATCGGCATGTGTGCGGTGGCGTTGCGTCAGTCTCGTTTTGAAGTATCGCGCGTCGTCGGCGCCCGCAGAGCTGCGCTTCCAGGTTACATCGAACCCTGTGACCCCACGCTACGCAACAGTCCGCCCCGAGGCGACGGTTGGGTATACGAGATCAAGGCGGACAGCTACCGCGCGCAGCTGCACCTGGAAGATGGCGAGGTCACAGTCTATTCTCGCGCACGCGTTCGATCTCCTTTACCTCGATGGCTACGATTTGCGCGGCGCTGCCACAAGATCGCAAGCAGTTGCTGCACCGGCTCCTGAAGAACGCTCCTGAGACATTTATGTATGTCGAGGCCCTTGCGGCCAATGGCAACGTGATCTTCGACAAGGGGTGCAAACTGGGCCTCGAAGGTCTGGTCGCCAAACGGCTGGGCGAACGGTACCGCTCGGGTCGGCAGGAGAGCTGGATCAAGCTCAAGTGCAAGAAGAGCGAGACCTTCCCAATCGTCGCCTTCGTGGAGAAGCTTGGGGCGCGCCCGCGCAAGGTCGCCTCCCTCTACGTCGGCCGGCGCCAGAACGGCAAGCTGCTCTACGCCGGCAAGGTGCGTACCGGTTACACCGAGACGACAGCGCGCGAATTGCGCGAGCGGCTCGATCCATTGATCCGCAAGACTTCTCCGCTAGATGGGACACGAGCGCACATCATCGGCTTGATACGCGGTCTGCTCGGCGTCATAGAGCGTGCAGTTATCACAGCGTGGATGTTCATTCGTGTCTCTCAGTCTCTCGACAATCATTTTGCCAACCATTCAGCTGGAATGATGTCGATCGGGGCGTTGTCGACTGAGCCATCGAGAAGGCTTCCATCCACTCTTTATCCTTTCGCTTCCTTGTACCAGCCGATGACGCGTATGCGCGCTCCCAATCCGCGACCAACGCCAGTTGCTGGTCCGTCACGTCCGTTCTTGCACATAAGAGCTCGTACACCTGAAAATTCGCGGAAAATCCCTTGGGGCTGATCCGATCGATGCTGCGGAAGAGAAACTCTTCCTCTACCCGCGCTTTGATGGTCTCGCTAACCAGTATCGCGGTCCCGTAGTCCCTGTTCAACCCTTCCAGGCGCGCAGCGAGGTTCACGGAAGCACCTACAGCTGTGTAGTTCATGCGGTCGCGCGAGCCGATGTTGCCGACTACAACGTCGCCGACGTGCAGACCGAACCGGGTCCGAAACGGAGGCAGACCTTCGGCCGCGAATTCGGCATTCAGCCGGCCGTTAGCTTTGACGCAGGCAAGCGCCGCGTGACATGCGTTGGAGACGTGCCGCTCGTCGTCAGTCGGCGCGTTCCAGAAGGCCATGACGGCATCGCCGATGAACTTGTCGACGGTGCCTTGTCTTGCCATGATTTCCTCGGAGAGCACGGAGAAGTAGCGCGAGGTCGTCCGCATCACGCTGGTGGGCTCGGCCGTTTCCGTGAGACCCGTGAAGTTCTCGACGTCCGTGAACATTACGGTCAGTTCCCGGCGTTCGCCGCCGAGCTCGATGGGAACTTCGCTTTCAACCAGTTGGCGGACCAGGCGCTTCGGAATGAAACTCGAGAATGTGCGGACCAAATTCTTCATGGCGGCAACAGAGTGGCCGAGATCGTCGATCTCGCGCACCACCGATCGGATGCGCGGACTCTCTGCGACGTCAAAGTGCCGAATGCGATCGGTTTCGATGGCAAGCGCCCTCATCCGCTTCGACATCATCGCGCCCATCCAGAGCACCATCGGCAAAACCGCCAAGACGAAGCCGAGCGCCGCCACGAACAGGCGCCGCCGTTCGCCTTCGATCTCCGAGTAGAATTCGTCGATCGGCGCGGACACCGCAAGTCGAAGATTGGCCGCCCCGGCCGAAGCGATGGTGCGGAACGCGGCGGCATGAGCCCGCCCACCTGAATCCTGGAATATCTGTTGGGTGCTGCCCGTCGTCCTCCAAGCATCTACCGCTTTCGCGATCCCGATCCGATCGATGTCCGCGAGATGCGGCAGCAAGAGCGCACCGGCCGTCCCGCCAGTGCGCCCTATGAGTTCCGAGATCTGCGGGTGGGCCAGCACGCGGTTTTCGTCATCGAACAGGATGACCGTGCCGGATTGCCCCAGTTGCTGTCTCCGGAGCAGCGCTTCGGCCTCGCTTGTCAGGACGTCGCCGGCGACTACGCCGCGCGGCGAGCCCGCAATCGGCATCCGAAGCGTGTAGCCAGGCTGGCCGATAGCGAAAAAGATGTAGGGCTCCGTCAGCGGCCGCAGGTCCTTCTCGAACGCTCCGGCGTACCAGGGCCGCCGGCGGGGATCGTAGTCGGTAGGGCCTGGCCGCTGTGACATCGTCGTCAAATCCTCCCGCAGGAAATCGATGGTCGAGTCTGCGCCGTCCGGACCCGAGATCACGACCAGGCGGAATTTTGCCCCTTCTGGCGCCTCGCTCCGCAGGCGCGCGGCCTCTCCTCCCCGCTCGAGGTAGTCCATCTGCACAAATCTGCCGTCGTCGTAGCCGGCGTACAGACTGTAAAGGTGAAGGTTATTCCGGAGCATCGAAGCGAGCAGCGCGTAGAGCCTGGGGTTGTCACGGACAGCGGCCGATCGGACCGAAGGCAGATCATGCAGGATGTCCAGGCCGTTGCGGACCGCCATGAACTGAGCATCGATCCTGTCGGCCGATAACTGCGCGACGGTGTCCAAGAAGGATGCGGCAGCCGCCCGGGTGATGGCATCGATCCGCTCGAAACTGAGGTAGACCAATGACAGTCCGACGAACAGTACGGTTCCAACGAAGATCGCGCTGATCGACGTTCTGAATCCGATTCTGAGGTTGCGATCGGGCATGCTTTGCCCCCGATGGTGTCTGCCGCCGAGGATGAACCGTTCCGACGAGATGGTCTCGCGGCTCGGCGCCTGCGCGGTCAATCAGGCCTGGATAACCTCGTACGTCAGATCGAAATGCTGGCCGTGCTCACTTCTCCGGTGGGCGCAGCGGCCCGTCCGCCCAGTTGCGCGCCGTAGGGTCGCGCAACGGGTCGTCGTCGCATTTTGCGCAGGTGTAGCGCAGCGGCCCCCTCGCCGGTTCGTCGGGCAAAACCCTCATCGGCCTGCCGCACTCGGGGCAAGCCTGTCGTATCGAATACAGCCCTGCCAATTTATCTCCCCGCGTCAGGCCCTGCTTCACTGTTCGGACGTCGCGCCTGAAAGCTAGTTTCAAACGACGAGATGCGCGTCGGTTGCCGATGACGAACAAGGCGACTCCCTCGACACTCAAGGCTCGACTAGTTTCTTGCGGATCGCGTAGCGAACAAGTTCCGCCGTAGAGGACATCCCAAGCTTGCGCATCGCCGCAGCACGGTGCGTCTCGACGGTCTTTACGCTCAGCTTCAAGATGCAACCGATCGATTTGTTCGTATGTCCCTCCGCGATGAGCTGGACCACACTCTGTTCCCGCGATGTGAGCAGTACGCTCGATCTATTTTGCTTGTTGATCTGATAGTTGCGTAGAAGTTTCTCAAGCAACACGCCCGTGAAGTAAGGCCTGCGTTCGAGCAAAGCGTCGATGGCGGACAACAGGTGCTCCTTCGCGTCGGATTTGAACAGAAAGCCACGCACGCCAGCCAGAATAGCCTCCGTCAACAGCTCCTCGCTCTCATGCATCGTCAGAATTAACACTTCGACGCGCATGTGCATTGCACCCAGGCGGCGGCTGACTTCTAGCCCATTCATGACGGGCATAGAGTAGTCGGCGATCAGGATGTCCGGACGCGTCTCAACCGCCATCGCTAGTGCCTGCTCCCCGTCACACGCCTCGCCGCAAACGATCCAATCAGAGCGCAGTTGGACGATCGCGCGCAGGCCCGACCGTACAACCTCATGATCATCCGCAATTACGATGCGCTTCACGGCGGCGCTCCCGCATGTTGACCCAGATCCTATCGGGCAATCAACGGAGATGACCGGCAGCCAAGTCGGCCGACTGTATCGGCCATCTTTCGGAAAGTTATCCGACAAAACCCTGAAACTGGGTCGCGGATGTTTCTACCGCCTGATGGTCGATCAGTCGGCAACCAGCTTGGCGCGAACCGCGTAGCGAACAAGGCCGGCGGTCGAATTCACGCCGAGCTTACGCATCGCGGCGGCGCGGTGAGCCTCTGTCGTCTTCACGCTGAGGTTCAGGATAGCGCTGATGCCCTTGTTGCTATAGCCATCCGCAACCAGCTTGACGACCAGCCGCTCGCGGGGGGTCAGCCTAGTTCCGCCAACTGGTACGCTATCGAGAACGTCCAACCCGCTCCCGATACCGAATGATTTGTGGACCAGGAGAGAATCGACAGCAGCAACCAGCAGCTTGCTCGCATCCGACTTCGACAAGAACGCGCGGGCGCCGGCCAGATAGGCCTGCTGCGCCAACAGGCCAGAGTTGTGAACGGTAAATATCAGAACCTCGATGGGAAGCGAGAATTCCTTGATCCGCCGGGTTACCTCCACTCCGGTCATGCGCGGCATGGAGAAATCGAGGATAGCGACGTGCGGCTTGCTCTCGATCGCGGCAGCAATCGCCTTTTTGCCGTCGCTCGCCTCCGCCACAACCTCCCAATCAGCACGTTGCGCAAGCACCGCGCGGATACCGGAACGGACGGCCTCATGATCATCCGCGATCAAGATTCGCTTCATAGCACGCGCTCCTGCTTCGAACGCCGCCGTATCGAGTGCCAGACCCGAAGGTCGCATCTGAGGGCGACGATCGTCCATAAACCTGTTCAAGCGCTTGCCTTGGTTTATATCATTGCAAGGGCAAGCGCCGCCTGCGCCGCTTTGCCTCACTCGGCAGCGGGAATACCGCGTACAACATCGTCCCGGAGCTTTCAGGATTGGATCGGATCTCGAGACTGCCGCCAAGATGCGCAAGCCTTGATCTCATGGCGGGAATGCCGACACCCATCATGGTCGTTCCGAACCGATTGGCACGGTGAGCCGGAAAGCCGCTTCCATTGTCGCTTATTGTCAGCTGAAACTGCTCGCCTGTCACTTTGGCGAGCAGTTTGACCTCTGTCGCCTTTGCGTGCCTGAATATGTTCGAGAGCCCTTCTTGAATGACCCGCAGCAACGACCTTTGTATCTCGTATGACAACCGATCCACGCCGGCGTCGACGTCAGTCTGGACACGCAACGCCGTCCGCGCCGCAAAGCCGCAGGCGTAGCACTCGATGGTCGCCTTCAATCCCTCTGCCACCACGTCCTGGGGATGCATTAAATACGTCAGGGAGCGGATCTCTCTCAGAGCACGGTCGATCGATGCATCGACAAGCTCGCAAAGTCTGTCCACACCATTTGCCGGGCCGACGCAGGTGCGAATACGCACCAGCCCAAGACTCGCGGCGACAAGATGCTGGCATGTCGAATCGTGAAGCTCGGAGGCTATCCGCTGCTGTATATCCTCCCGAATGGCAGCCAAATCGTCACCCAGCCCGGCCGGTTCATCTGAATCGCATTCATCGGATTCCTCAGGAAGAATGCGATGTCGACCAACGAGCAGAGCGATCACTCCCTCGGATTCAACAACGGGGAACACGGTCGTTTCGACCTGGCGTCGAAGCCCGCCAAGCGCAAGGCGGTGATGAGTTCGAACCTCAACCTTCTCTTCCAGGCACGTCCGCAACACCTCGCAAATGCTTTCAGAATCTTCGCTCGACCAACATTGAGAGATACCGAGCCCAGACACATTGCCCGACGGCAGTTGCAGAAGCGCCGCGCAGGCACGATCCATCCCATCGTATGCGAATTTACCCCCCCGCAGGGGGCGCACTACAAAAAGAAGATCTTCCCAAGGGCCCCGATCAGGGCGATTGCGGGCTTCCCCAAAAGGCAGGCGCTGCGGAGCGCCATGTGAATTCAACAAGCTCGCACGCGGGCTGTACGGCTTCATTCCAGGCACCCTTTTTGGCCTGCCTTGAAAGCCAACTTTGGGCGAGTGATGATCGACCTAGCTAATCACCAGCTCAGCGCTCCCAAGACGACGCGACCTACACAACATCCCTAAGGGATGATCTGCATCATGCTCCTCGTTTTTCATACAACCAAGGGGTTAATTCCGAATACTTCGAAACCTGCGCATGACTGGCATGAGCTAACGGCGTACCAGTTTGTCCCGCTTGTTTTCGAGTTATTGTTAAAAGAAGAGACAATGATGACGAGATCATTCGTCGTTCGGACATGCGAACAACGTCGCATACTGGCTCAAGCTGCAAACGACGGGACGAGAGATGAGGAAAGGCAGCCGGCATCAGGTCGCACAGCTGCCGACCTGCAGCGCAACAAGGATTATCCACCACTACCGGCGGCAGGACCGGACTTCTTCTTCGGCCGAGAGATCGGAGGATTCTGTGGCGGCGGCGCAATCACCAGGGGATGCGCTGGCACCCGAAGTCGGTTTTCCCCAAGGTCATCCCTCAGTGCGTCGGTGTCCATACGCTGGCTTCGGTCGACGGAGTCACGAGGATCCGCCGCTGCGGCGCTCGCCGCCATGATCCCGAAACTCATTCCCAGCAGGACGGACAGGCGTCTCGCAAGCATTCTCAGATACCCTCTCAAAAGGCAAAATCGAGCCGCGGCCCGACCCGCAGATCTCTGTAGTTCCGCAGCGGAACGTTGGACGTCCGCGCTTCGTAGAGCACGGTGGTGGTGAGCGACAGATTGCTGGCAAAATTATACTTCAATCCTATGTCGGCCGAATAGAGCCGGTCCCGCCGCCCGGAATTCAATCCATCGGTGAACCAGTAGGCTTCGAACAAAGGCGCGCTCACAATCGACCATTTCGGATCGAGTTTGACCTCAATGCCAAGAACGGCATCAAAGCGCCAGCGGCGGGCCTCGGCCAAATCAGAAAAGCGGTAAGTCAGCAGCCACAATGGCGACAGCGTTACATTCGCAACCTGGAAGTCACGAGCCACGGAACCCATCACGTCATGCGAGGTGAACGCGAGGTCGCGATAGACGCCGTCGAAGTCGTAGCGGTTCTCGTAGATCGCGGAGAATCTCCAGCCGTTCCAATTTTCGGTCAACCGCCCACCCAAGCGCGCGATCCCAAAATTGCTGTCCTTCTCCGTCGCGTAAGCTTCGTATTGCGCACGCGCATAGAGTCTATACGACAGGTCTGCTGTCAAATAGCCATCCAGCCTGGCGCTGATATCGGGCTCATAATAGGCATCTGATCTGCGATTGTTGCGGCTGAACAGGGCGTTGTCAGTAAAGGTTGGCGAGACCGAGCCAACGATACTCCAAGAAGGCGGAGCGAGCGGCGGCGGATCCGCCTTGAAGTCCCTCAGATCCACGTCAGCTGCAAGCGCGGCAGTCGAACCCAAGAGTCCAATCATCTGCAAAAGAAATCCAGATACACGCATCCGAATCCTCGAGATTGTCGGCCCTGCCCCAACAAGCGAGCACGATAGGCTTGGCCTATCGATTGTCAACCCGCACAAACAATGCTCGCAGAGATTGCGGCCGCCTGTGACAGAGAGAGCACGCGAATGGGTGCGCAATTGCTCAAGGGCGCGCAGAAAAGATCGACAGGCAGTCCTCATAGCGGTGCTTCCTTGATCGGCGTGCCGCGTCACTAATCGGGCTCCGAAACGGCAGCCACGACAACCACGGCAGCCGAGAGCCGTTCGAAAAGCCGCCGCTGCTCCATGATCGCGGGCCAACCGTAGAGAAAAATTTCTGACGGCTTCCAGATCGCCACCCAGCCCAGAATCAAGAAGCTTTCCCTCAGAATGTCCGGGAGAGGTCCATCTCCAAGGACCAGGCCCGCCAGCCATCCAACCGCAAGACAGCTGGAGAGGATCGCAACGCCTACGATCAGTGAGCGGCGCCCTGACTTGAATAGAACTTGCAGCTCTCTCGATTTTTCGTGAGCGCGCAGCAGGAAATGCTGCGCCACGGCCGGAGCCAAATCCGGCACGATCGCATCCAAGGAGCCCGCCCAGGCTAGATGAATCACGATTTGGATGGGAGCGGCTTTCGCGATATCTTCAGCCTGGTCGGCGATGTATCGCTCTGCCTCGGTTGCGAGCTCCTTCTCGCGAAATGGCGCCGGATCAAGTGTGTTGAACAGTTGCAGCGGATTGGAAAGTCTGATGACGATCCTGCCGAGACCTGCGTTGCTCAAAGCGTGCACTTGCATGTGTGTCACTTCCGGCAGTCGCCGAGGAGGCGGCTGCCCCGGAGTTCCAGGTCCGCGAAGCTTGTCGTCGCACCAGAGCAGTCCCTACCCCTACCTTGCTAGTAGTCCACGGCGTCCCGGATTATCGGACAGGTCATGCAGTGACCACCGCCTCGACCCCGGCCCAGCTCCGCCCCCACGATGGTGATAACTTCGATACCTTCCTTGCGCAGTAGGGTGTTTGTGTAGGTGTTGCGGTCGTAGGCATACACCACGCCCGGCGACGCACAGACAAGGTTGGCGCCGCTGTCCCATTGTGTGCGCTCGCGCTGATAGTCGCTTCCACCAGCCTCGACTACGCGAAGTTTCTTGAGGCCGAGCGCTTCCTCGACGACGCTGACAAATGGCTTGTTCTCGGGGTGCAACTCAAGCCCGCTCGGGTGATCGCTCGGGCGATAGGAATAGGTGCGCGTCTGGTTGATGAAGTCGGGCGCGGTCAGGACGCAATCGCGGTCCGCGAACGTGAATACGGTGTCGAGATGCATGGCGGCGCGGATCTTGGGCATCGCCGCGACGATCACGCGTTCCGCCGCCTTCTTCTGAAACAGCGTCGCCGCGAGTTGACTGATCGCCTGGCGAGACGTGCGTTCGCTCATCCCGATCAGCACAACTCCTTTGCCGATCGGCATCACGTCACCACCCTCCAACGTAGCTAGCCCATGGTCGTGCGTGGGGTCGCCCCACCACACATTGACCTTGCCAGCAAAGTCGGGGTGGAACTTGTAGATCGCCGTCGCGAGGATTGTTTCCTCGTGCCTTGCCGGCCAAAAAAGCGAATTGAGCGTCACGCCGCCGTAGATCCAGCAGGTGGTGTCGCGCGTGTAGAGCGTGTTCGGCAGTGGCGGCAGCAGGTACTCGGTGGCGCCAGCCGCCTCCTTGACTATCTTGATCGCCTGGCCGCCATGCTCCTCGGGAAAGTCATGGATGGACAAGCCACCGATCAACGTTTCCGCCAGCTTGCGATTGTCCAAGCCTGCAAGGTAGCTTCTCAGTTCGTCGATGAAGCCGAGCCCGACCTGATCCGGCACAACCTGGTTGTCGAGAATCCACTTCTTGCCTTCGGGTACCGACATCGTTTCGGCCAGCAAGTTGTGCATTTCAACCACATCGACGCCTCGGTCGCGCATCTTGGTGACGAAGTCGAAATGGTCACGCTTGGCGTTCTCCACCCAGAGAACATCGTCGAACAGCAGCTGATCGCAGTTCGACGGTGTGAGCCGCTGATGCGCGCGACCGGGCGCGCAGACCATCACCTTGCGGAGCTGACCGACTTCCGAATGAACGCCGAAAGCTGGGGAATTCGCCATTGCTGAATCCTTTCGTACCGGGGCTAGATGCTGATGTAGCCGGTGGCGAGGCCATGGATACCGACGACGCATCCGATCACCGCTACCGCGAACAAGACCCACTCGGCCGGCGTGAACAGTTGTTTGCCCTGCTCATTCCGCGTGATGTAGTACAGGATGGTGCCGGGTGCGTAGATGATGAAGCCGAGCAGCAGGAATTTGGTCCCGCCGGCGAACAACAGGAATATCGTGTAGATCGTCGCCAAAACCGCGATGATGGTATCCTTGCGGAGGTCGCGTGAATCCTTCTCGTAGGTTTCCCTGCGATAGACCAGCATCAACGCGAACGCAGCGGACAAGAAATAGGGAATCAACGAAAGATGACTACATAGCGACAGCGCGAACGTGAAGGCGTCGTCGGAGAACAGCGTCGCGACGAGCACCGCCTGAATCAGCAGCGTGGTCATTAGCAGCGCCGCCGATGGCACTTGATTGACGTTCTCTCGCGCCAGGAAGGTGGGCATATCCCGCTTCTTCGCTGCAACGGAAAGCACCTCGGCAGCCATCATCGTCCACGCCAGATAGGCTCCAAGAACCGAGACAATTACGCCGGCACCAATGAAAACCGCACCCCATTGCCCGACCGCAGCCTCGAGCACGCCACCGACGGAGGGCTGACGAAGCTGCGCGATCTCCGCGCGTGGCAGGACGCCGTAAGCGAGTATCGACACCGATGCGAACAGCGCCAGCACTCCAAGGAATCCCGTGACGGTGGCGACACCCACGTCTTCGCGCTTCTCCGCGAACCGCGAATAGTTGCTGGCCCCCTCAATCCCTAAGAATACGAAGACGGTCACCAGCATCGTCGCCTTGACCTGCTCGAACAGGTTGCCGTAGTCACCCGCGGTGCCGCCCCACAGGTTGTCTGCGAACACCGATGGCTTGAGGAAGAAGATTGATAACACCACGAACAACAACAGCGGGATGATCTTGGCCACCGTGACGATCGCGTTGATTCCGGCTGCTTCCTTCACGCCGCGCAGCACCAGAAAATGGAACGCCCATATACCGACCGAGGAGATGAGCACTGCGGGCAACGTATTGCCCTGCCCCAGAACCGGAAAGAACGCGCCGAGCGTCGACTTGATCAGGATCCAGTACGAGACGTTGCCGACGCAGGCGCTCGCCCAATAGCCGAACGCGGAAAAGAAGCCGACGTAGGGCCCAAACCCCGCCCGCGCGTATGCGTAGACACCGGCATCCAGATCGGGCTTGCGGTTGGCCAAGGTCTGGAAGACGAAACACAGCATGAGCATCCCGGCTCCGGCGATGGCCCAAGCGATGAGCGCCCCGTAGATGCCGGTCGCCTGCGCGAAGTTGCGCGGTATCGAGAACACGCCGGCGCCGACCATGCCGCCCACCACCATGGCGGTCAGGGTCCGCAGCGGCAGCCTCTGGACGTCCGTTTTTGTGCTCATGGAGGCGTCCCAATCCTATGCATTTATCCACGACGAACGACGCGCGACGCCCGACGGGACACGATTTCTGCGTCGCACATGGCAACCACCAGGCGGTCGGTGCGAACGGCGACTGGAATAGCTTCTCCGATCATCACAGACGCACGACGGCCGGCACATCAGGTTGACTACCTAGCCGAAGGTGAGGATTCCCCTATCCGGCTTTGCTTTCCCGATTCCGGAGTCTTGCTCAGCGCCGGGTCGATTGCCGAGTCGGTCGCGCCGAACCAGGCAACATAAATCGTCGGCAAGAAGACGAGGGTGAGAACCGTCGCAACCAGCAAGCCACCCATGATGGCGAATGCCATCGGTCCCCAAAACACTGTCGGCGCAATCGGAATCATCCCAAGGACAGTCGATATCGCTGTCAACATGATCGGCCGGAACCGGGAGCTGCTAGCGTCTACCGCGGCTTCCCAAGGCGACTTGCCGATCGCGCGCTCCGCGTCGATCTGACCGATCAGAATGACCGCGTTCTTGCTGATCATACCCAAGAGCGCAAGGACACCCAGGATGGCAACGAAGCCGAGCGGCCTCCCGGAAAGCATCAACGCGGCGACGACCCCGATCAGTCCGAGCGGCGCCACGCTGAGGACCATGAACAGCCTCGGGAAGCTCTGGAGCTGGACCATGAGGACCGTAAACATGACGAACAGCATCACTGGAACGACCGCCAGCACGGATGCCTGCGACTTTTGGCTCTCCTCTACCGTGCCGCCGACGACCACTCTGTACGATGGCGGAAGGGTCTTCTGGAACTTCTCGATGGCCGGCAACAGCGAGGCGACAACGCCTTCCGGCAATTTGTCACCGTCGATGGCAGCCTGGACCGTCAAAGTCGGAACGCGGTCCCGACGCCAGACGAGCGGGAATTCCTGGTCATATTCGAAGGAAGCAAATTGACTGAGAGGAACGGTCTGTCCGCCGCCCAGCGCTACTTGCAGGTTGCGCAGACTGTCCAGCGAGACCCTCTGCTCGTCAGTCGCGCGCGCCACCACGTTGACGAGATAGATATCATCGCGGACCTGAGTGACAGGCGTGCCCGTGATGACGGCGTTCAAAACGGTCGCAATCGCCTGTGAGCTCAGGCCGAGTTGCCGCGCCTCGTTCTGATCCACGCGAATACGGACCTGCCGGTCGGGCTCCATCCAATCGAAATTCGTTTGCTTAGTGTCCGGACTGGACGCGACGATCTGCCCGACCTGAAGCGCGATCTCGCGCACCCGTTCGACGTCTGGCCCGCTGACCCGGTACTGAATCGGCCAACCGACCGGCGGCCCGAGCTCGAGCGGCGAGACGAACGCGATCGCCTTGGGGAATTCTTCGGCCAGCGTTTTTTCTAGCTTCACATGCAGGCGATCCCGAGCGGCGACGTCCTTCGCGATCACCACGATCTGCGTGAAGAAATCGTTCGGGAGCTGGACGTTGAGGGGCAAGTAGAAGCGGATGGCGCCCCGTCCGACATAAGTGCTCCACCGAGCCACGTCGGGGTCGGTCGCAAGCGCCGCATCCAGGCGCTTCGCCGCTGCTTCGCTCGCGTAGATCGAAGCGTTCTGCGGCAGGCTGATATCGACCAGCAGCTCCGGACGATCCGATGACGGAAAAAACTGCCGCGGGATCAGCGGCATTGCAAGGACCGACGCGACGAAGAGCGCCAGGGAAGTTGCGATCGTGAGCCATTTCGCGCGCATCGCCAAGGTCAGAAAATGACGGTATATCCGGAAAATCCTGCCCGGGTCCGCCGACTTGCCCCGCTCGGGCGGGACAAGGATGGCGGCGCCCAATAGCGGCGTGAAAATGACCGCGACCATCCAGGACACCAGCAGCGCGATGGTGACGACCGCGAAGAGCGAGAAAGTGTATTCTCCAGCGGAGCTCGCCGCAAAGCCGACAGGAATGAAGCCCGCGATGGTCACCAGCGTGCCAGCGAGCATCGCCATCGCATGGGTCCGGTAGGCGAAAGTAGCCGCCTCGATCTTGCTCGCACCTTCCGCCAATTTGGTCAGGGTCGCGTCCGTCGTGGTCATGGCATCGTCGACCAGCAGCGCGAGCGCTATGATCAGCGCACCGAGCGATATACGCTGCATATCGATGCTGAGCAGTCCCATGATCGGCATAACGATAGCCAGCGTCAACGGTATCGCCAGCGCGATGATCAGGCCCGGACGCACGCCCAGGCTGATGAAACTGACGACCATGATGATGGCGACGGCCTGCAGCAGCGAAACCATGAATTCTCGAATTGCGTGGTTGACCACGACGGGCTGGTCCGCGACCAGGCTGGGCTCGATGCCTATCGGGAGTCCCGCGGTAATCTGCGCCATCGCCTTGGTGATGTTCGCACCCAGCGCAAGAATATCCCCGCCATCTCTCATGGCGATTGCGAGTCCTATGGCCGGCTTTCCATTGACTCGAAACATCGGGTGGGGCGGGTCTGTGTAACCGCGACGCACCCGCGCGATGTCGCTCAGGCGGAGCATGCGCCCGCCCGCGGAAAAATTGATGCCGGCGATGTCCTGCTCGGACTGAAAGCCGCCGGACACTCGTAGCGAGATACTCTCGGCGCTCGTCTGTACCGTTCCGGCCGGGCGGACGATGTTTTGCGACTGAAGGGCCGCAATAAGGGCGGACCGATCGACTCCGATTGCCGCGAGCTCCTTAGTGGAGAACTCGACGAAGATCGCTTCGTCCTGCTCGCCAAGGAGCTCGATTTTCGACACGTCGGGAATCATCAGCAACTTTGAGCGGATCTCCTCGACTTGGTCACGCAGCTCGCGCTGGGTAAAACCGTCGCTCGTGAAGCCGTAGATGATCCCGAAAGTATCGCCGAATTCGTCGTTGAACCCCGGACCGATGACTCCGGCGGGCAGCGTATAGCGCATGTCACCGATCGACTTGCGCACGTGGTACCAAGTGTCCGTGACCTCTCTCGCACTGGCACTACCTTTTAGATTTACGAATACGGTCGAGACACCTGCCCTCGTGAAGCTGCGAAGGAAGTCGAGATGCGGTGTTTCCTGCAGGCGACGTTCGAGGCGCTCCGTCACCTGCTTCATCGTCTCCTCTACGGAGGCCCCCGGCCAAGCGGCTTGAACGACCATCGTCTTGATGATGAAGGCCGGATCTTCGTTCCGACCCAGGCGGAAATAGAACAGACCGCCCGCGACCACCGCAATGATCATCATGTAGACGACGAGCGAGCGGTGTTTCAGCGCCCAATCGGAAAGATTGACCCCGCTCATTGCTCTGATCCGAGAACCCGGACCTTCTGGCCAGGATGAAGTGCCTGCACCCCGGCGGTGACAATGACCTCGCCGGTATCCAGTCCTTGCGCAATCACCGCTTGGGCTTCATCGAACCGCAGAACGTCCACATTGCGCACCGAGACCGTACCGAGGGTGGGGTCGACGATCCACACCGCGGGACGTTGGTTCATCCTCGTCAGGGCGGAGGCCGGTATATCGATCATCGGCCCTGCGCTCGTGCTCACCCGCCCCACGACCGTCGCCCCAAGGCGCATCGCCGCCGGAGGATCGGTCAGGCCGACCCTGACCTCGAAGGTCCGAGTCACGGCACTGGCTTGCGCCGCAACCTCGCGCACGCGCCCCTTGGCGTTAATCGCCGGATCATCCGCAAGGCTGACGTCGACCTCCGGCTCGGCTGAAGCTGACCGGACCAACTGGGAAGGCACGTCGAAGACAGCATCGCGACCATCTTGGCGCGCGATTCTCGCGATCATCTGTCCCGCCTGCACCACTTCGCCAGCTCCCGGGCCGGTCGCAGTAATCACCCCGGGCGCGTCGGCCTTCAGTTCCGTGAACCCGACCAAGTCATGCGCGGAACTGAGTGCCGCTTCGGCGGCATCGACCTGCGATCGGGCCGTTTGCTGCGCTTGGGTCGCGGCATCGTAATTGACACGTGTGGTCCAACCCTGCGCCAGCAACGTCTCCTGACGATCAAAGTGATTGCGTGCCTGCGTCATTTGTCCCTGGGCCGCGGCGAGAGCCGCCTGCGCCTGGCGCAGCGCATTCAGCTCGTTCTGGGACTCCAATCGCGCTAGAACCTGGCCGGCCTTGACCCGGTCGCCGACCTTGCTGTCATTGCTCAAAAGCCGCCCGGATATCCGGAACGCAACATTCACTTCATCTTCTGCTTCGATCCGCCCGGAGAAGGTCAGGGGTGTGGTGATCTTGCGCTTTTCAACGGTCGCTGTGCGCACAATTCGTGGCGCCGGCGGGTCATCCGCTGCGGTCTCTCTTCCGCAGCCTGCCAGCACAGGCGAGAGCGCCGCCACGAACGCAAAAGTAATGACGTGTCGAGGTGTGGAATGGCCGCCACGCGTGGACATGAGCTCTTCGTTCCGGAAGTGAGTGTCGCCAAGTAGATCGGCCTTCCCGAGGTCGCGGTATCCCGGTCTCGCCGCCGGCATTTTCGGCTAAGGGGTCCGCCGCAAACATCGGGAAATCTACCTGTTCATCCGGATGTAATCATGTGCGCGAGCATTCGTGCCTTGGGAGATTCCCGACAACCCGGTCAGGCAATCACCCGATATCGCCTGTTCGACTGGCGACACATGATGGGATTGTCAGGTGAAGCAGTAGCACCCTGCAATAGAGCCGTCCGCTACTCGTACTTCGCATGACCGGCAAGTAGCCGGGCTGACGCGAAACCGACTCGAACGATGACGCTTGAACGTGCCTCAAACCGCCGGATCAGGAGAATTCAAATGCGAATGTTTATCCTAGCCACAGCCGCAATTCTGGGAACGTTGGCGATTCTGCCAACGGCTACTCCGGCCAACGCGGCTGGATCATGGTGTTCGAAGAAACAGGGCATGACGCACTGTGGTTACTCAACTGAGGAGCAATGCCGGGCATCCAGGAGCGGACGAGGCGGAAGCTGCTTCCGGCGCCAGGCGTCACGCTAGTCTTGCGCGGGCTGAGCGGCACGATTGCGAAATCTCATCCAAGAAGGTGGCGCCGGACGAACGACTCGGCGGCACCTTCTGAACCATTCTGGATGACGATGTACCGCTACTCGCGGTCACGCCGAAGGCCGAAGATGGATCTCAAACTGCAGATCCCCAATGCGACGCTGCCGTCTGGGTCCGTCCTCATCAAACAGGCCGAGCCGGTCCCTCCGGACGCCCCGAAGCTCGGCAATGCCATGCGACGCCGATCGAGGGCTTCGAGCATGAGCGAATACTCGGGAAGACCAGACGAGCCGGCGCGAAACGCCTCCAGGGTCCGATGGTCGAGCGCGGCTTTGCGAGCGGCCGGGTTCGGCTGCCTCTGGCTCGTGCTCGCGGGCGCTCAGGTCGGAGACATTCCCGCAGCAGTAGCCGCAGTTGTCGCAGCGACCTGGACAAGCCTTTACTTTCTGGAGCCGAGCAGCGCGCGGCGTTCTCTTCCCGCCGTTGCCCGCCTGGTTCTGCTTTTCCTGTATCACTCGGTCGTAGCCGGGTTGGACGTTGCCGGCCGCGCGTTGAATCCGCGTTTGCCGCTTCATCCGGGCTTTCTAGCCTATCCGACCCAGCTATCCCGTGGCGTACGGCAGAACGTGTTCACAACGCTCACCAGCCTGTTGCCCGGGACGGTGCCAGCCGGAGAGGAGAGCGGCCATATCATCTATCATTGTCTCGACATCACTCAGCCGGTCCTCGCCGATCTCGCCGCCGAGGAAGCGGCGCTGGTCCGGGCGCTCTACAATGACTGAGTTCCTGACCGCAGCGGTCGGCCTGATCCTGGCGCTGCTGGCGCTCGGCCTGGTATCGATCTTGCGCGGCCCCACCGACGCGGAGCGCATGATGGCCGCGCAATTGATCGGCACCGGGGGCATTGCCGTGCTGCTGCTGCTCGGCACTGTGACAGGCGTTCCCGCGTCGGTCGACGTGGCATTGATTCTGGCGCTGCTCGCCACTTTCGCGTCCATCGCATTCGTCAAGAAGGGGCTGTCCCGCCTCAACAGCGACGGGGCCGTTTCAACGGAGGACAAGTGAACCTCGTACGAGACATCGTGACGATTGCGTGCGTGTCGGCCGGCGTGTTCTTCTTCTTGGCTGGCACGGTCGGCCTCCTTCGGTTTCCCGACACTCTGACCCGGCTGCACGCCCTGACCAAAGCCGACAATCTCGGCCTGGGCTTCGTCGTGCTCGGGCTGCTTCCCCAAGCAGGAAACCTGCGGGAAGGGTTGAAGTTGATCAGCATCTGGGTGTTCGCGCTTCTTGCTGGCGCCACGGTGTCGCAATTGATCGCACGTACGGTACGTCGGAGCGGTGCCAGATGAGCATCGCAACGGCCTTCGAGATCGTCCTCGCCGCCGTGGTGCTGGGTCTCGCCACATGGACCATCGCTGTCCGCGAGACCTATCCTGCAACGGTGGGATTTGTCGCCTACGGACTCCTGGTTGCGCTGATCTGGGTTCGCCTCGACGCGGTCGATGTCGCACTGACCGAGGCCGCGATCGGCGGAGGTCTGGGCGGAGTCGTTCTGTTGGGGGCGGCTGCCCGATTGCGCGATGCCGAGGCGGTCGCGTCTGAACGACCCGGCCAGGTCGTTCGTCTGAGCGCGGCCATATTGTGTTCCTTGACCGCGGCGGCGCTGGGCATCGCAATCCTGCTTCTGCCTGATCCGGCACCCTCCCTTGCGCTGGCCGTCGTCTCGAATGCCGGCGCAACCGGACTGGCTAACCCTGTCACTAACGTGCTCATGGCGTTCCGCGGGATGGACACCATGCTCGAGAAGGTCGTGCTCCTGCTGGCCATCGTTGGCGTCTGGTCGCTTGCGTCGGACGGGGCTTGGGGTGGCCGTCCGGGACCCCGGCACGAAGCCGATCCAGATGGCGTGCTCGCCTTCCTCGCCCGACTGCTGCCCCCCGCGGGCATTGTCATTGGCGTCTACATGTTGTGGACAGGGGCCGATCACCCCGGCGGAGCATTCCAAGGCGGCGCTGTTCTCGCGTCGATGTGGCTGCTGGCGATCATGGCCGGATTGACGGACACTCCACCAGTGAGCAGCCGAGGGCTGCGGGTTGTCCTGACGGCCGGGCCCGGCCTGTTTCTTCTCGTCGGCCTTGGAGGGTTGTTTTTCGCGTCGGCGTTCTTGGCCTTTCCGGATGAGTTCGCAAAGCCCCTGATACTCGGCATCGAGATCGCGATGATTTCGACAATCGCGGCGACTCTCGCCCTGTTGCTCGCAGGCCCACCGGAAAGGAGTACACGATGATGAGCAGCGCAATAGTGTTTGGAATGTGTGCCGCCGCGTTGGTTGGGCTTGGGCTGTACGGCCTGATTACGAACCCGCAACCGCTCCGCAAGATCCTCGCATTCAACCTGATCGGCAGCGGCGTGTTTCTTCTGTTCGGCCTCGTCGGACGCAGGGGCGCTGGGGCGAGCGTTGGCAACGACCCGGTGCCACAGGCACTGGTGATCACGGGCATCGTGGTCGCCTTTTCCGCAACTGCCCTGGCGATCGCCTTGTTGCTCCGGTTGTTCGACACCGCGGGCTCCACCACGCTCGGCAATCCCGCACCGACGAGCCTGCACTCCGATTCACCCGGTGACTGATGCTGCCCGCTGCCCCCGCACCGGCAACGACCGCGTCTGGCTTCTTGCTGGTGCTGTCAATCGTCGTACCCGTCGCGGGCGTGCTGCTTGCGTTCGCTCTCGGCGACCGCCGCGTCCGGCAGGTCGCCTTTGCCGTCGTACCGGTCGGGTCGGCAATCGCCGTGGCAGTCGGCCTGGCCTTGCCGGCAGGCGACGGCCTCCTCGTCTATCTGCTCGGCGCATGGCCACCCCCCCTGGGCGTGGCGCTGCGCGCGGACGGTTTCTCGGTCGTGATGCTCGCCACGACGGCAATCGTGATCTGCGCAGTTGCCCTCTTTGCTGCGACAGAGTTTCGTCCTTCGGCAGCGGACGCGCGCGCGCCCTTCGCATTCTGGGTTCTGTTGCTGGCGATCTGGGCGGCGCTGAATACGATCTTCGTGGGCGGTGATCTCTTTACGCTCTATGTGGCGCTGGAATTGCTGACATTCGCCGCCGTACCGCTGGTCTCCCTCAGGGGCGGGGCAGAAACGCTTCAGGCTGCGTTGCGCTATCTTCTCTTCGCATTGCTCGGTTCGATCCTCTACCTGATGGGTGCGGCCCTGCTCTATGGCGTGTACGGCACGCTGGATATCGAACTGCTGTCCCGGCGCCCTTCTGGAGGGGTCGTCACGCTCCTCGCGGCGGCATTGATGACGACCGGCCTTCTCGCCAAGACCGCGCTCTTTCCGCTGCATCTCTGGTTGCCACCCGCTCACGCTGGCGCGCCGGCCGCAGCGAGCGCGATCCTGTCCGGTCTGGTCGTGAAGGGTTCGTTCTTCATCCTCCTCCGGCTTTGGTTCAACGTTCTGCCGGGCCTGCCCGGGTTTGCCGCCGCACAATTTCTCGCAGCGTTGGGAGCCGGCGCGATTCTGGTCGGAAGCATCGTGGCCTTGCGGCAGGAGCGCCTCAAGCTCCTCGTGGCATATTCGACACTGGCTCAAATTGGATATCTCTTCTTGATGTTTCCGCTCGCCCTCGACAGCTCGGGCCGGCTCGAGAGCGGACAGGCCCTAGCAGGCGGGGTGCTTCAGGCGGCCTCCCACGCCACAGCCAAGGCGGCCATGTTCCTGGCAGTCGGTTCGATCTATGTCGGGCTGGGTCATGACCGCATCACCGGGATACGGGGCGTCGCCCGAGCCCTGCCCTTGAGCGTCACGGCCTTCGGATTAGGCGGCATCGCACTGATGGGCATTCAGCCGAGCGGAGCGTCGCTTGCGAAGGAGCTCTTGCTTGAGGAAACGGCGAGGACGGGACAGTGGTGGTGGGCCGTCGTGCTCCACACCGGCGGAATGTTTACGGCCGCGTATGTTCTGGTGGTCCTCTCCCATGCGCTTGCGCCTCCAGATCAATCTGTCGTCCTCGTCCGCCCTCCACGCCGCAGCAGCGGTCTGGCGGCGCTTGCTTTGGCGCTCTGTTCGCTTCTGCTTGGACTCGTGCCTTGGGATACCTTTCTGCCGATCCCACCTGGTGCGGCATCGAAACTGTCCGGATTCGGCGGACTCGTCAAACTGGGCGTAACGATGCTTGGAGGTGGGACGCTCGTCATCCTGCTCAGTCCATGGCCGCGTCCCGTCGGCTTTTCGGCTGGCTGGAAGACGCTGATGAGCATCATCGGTCCGTTCCGGCGCGCCTGCCTTGGATTTGGCAGCCTCGTCGAAAGGGGCGACGACGTTCTCCGTCAATGGTCGAGCGCCGGCATATCCCTCCTGCTTTCCACATTGCTGCTCGCCGCGTTGATGTTCGGCGCTAATTAGACCAGGGCCGGGTCAAGCGGCATGATTAAGCCGAGGCAGGTCCGGGACATTCTCCCCGCGCCTGAGGGTTTTCTCGGATGCCGCGGCGGCAGCTCGCCGCTTATTCTCGACCCCGCACCGTGCGGTGGGCATCGGCCTTCCCGCCGGAGGCTGCCCCGGTTGAAACTCTCAGGAGGTCTCCATGTCTGATCTGGTCGCCATCGTGTACCCGAACGAAGCAAAGGCTGAAGACGTCCGGCAACGGCTGCTCAAATTGCAAAAAGAGTATCTGATCAGCATCAGCGACGCCGTCATTGCCGTGAAGACCGAAACCGGGAGCGTCAAGCTCAACCAGCTCGTCAACACAACGGCGACTGGCGCGATCTCCGGAAGTTTTTGGGGGCTCCTGATCGGAGTACTTTTTCTCAATCCGATCATCGGCGTGGCACTGGGTGCAGCCTCAGGCGCGCTGGGAGGTGCTTTGTCGGATTTCGGCATCAACGACTCGTTCGTGAAGGAGCTCTCGGCTTCGCTCTCTCCCGGCAACGCCGCCCTCTTCGTCCTGATCAAGAACATGACAGCCGACAAGGTGCTCAACGAGATCAAGGACGCTGGCGGGGTCGTGCTGAAAACGTCTCTGGACGAGACCAAGGAGAAGATCCTGCGAGACGCGCTCGCCAGCACAGCGGAGCGACCGGCGGCCTGAGCCGCCTAGCGTCGCCCGCCCATCAGCCGCAAGAGCATCATGAATAGATTAATGAAGTTCAGATAGAGCGACAGCGCCGCGACCACCGACTTGCGGCCTGTCGCTGTCTCGTCGTCCCTATTGTCGTACATCGCCTTGATCCGTTGAGTATCGTAGGCCGTGAGTCCCGCAAACACTCCGACGCCGACGATCGAAATCAACCATTCGAGTCCTGTCGATCTCATGAAGAGGTTGACCACGCTGGCGATGACGACGCCGATCAGGCCCATGAACAGGAAGCTGCCCATCCCGGACAGATCGCGCCTGGTGGTGTAGCCGAAGACACTAAGTGCCCCAAACATTGCAGCTGCGATGAAGAAGACGCGCGTGATCGAAGCGCTGGTGTAAACGTGCAGGAGCGTTGAGAGCGAGACGCCAACCAAAGCGGCATACACGAAGAACAGCAGCCGTGCCGTTCCTGCCGACAGTGTATTGATGCGTGCTCCGATGAAAAACACCAACCCGAGCGGCGCCAGGATGAAAACCCACATCAGCGGGCTCTGAAGCAATGCAGGGCTCGTGAGCTGATAGGTCAACCATGCCGCAAGGGCCGTGAGACCTACACCTGCGGCCATATAGTTGTAGATGCGCAGCATGTATGTGCGCAATCCAGCGTCCATCGCGAGCGAGCCGCCAACGGCTTCCGATACGGTCGCATTAGGATCATAGTTTGACATGGCTCCCTCATCGCGTCTGATCGCAGAAACAAGCCAAGCTACTGGTCCGGCGCTGGCGGGAACATCGGATGATCACCCTACTGCCGGGGGATACATTACCTATCTCGCGGGCCGCCGGCCCGCAGCTTTGTCGAAACGGGAAGCGCCCATCCGGCGTTCCTCATCCCTTTTGTCTAGATTCTTACACGTTTGTCACTGGAAGCAGGCGCTGCGCCAGCCTACTCGGTCTGGAATGCGCTACTTCTTTCACATCGTCGACAAATACGGCCTCTCTCCGGACGGGACAGGACATGAGCACTCGGACCAGGACGCAGCCGTCCTGCATGCCAGGTGTATTGCGGCAGAACTCGCAAAGGCTGGCGAGTTTTTCCGTGAAGGCCTGATACTGGTCGCTGCCGCCCCGGGGGCAGCGGACGCGGTAATTCCAAAGTGACCTCAACGCGGCGGTACGCTCGTCCGCAGATTCCATGCTTTCTCTTCTACAGAGAATCCCGGATGTCCGGAGGCGAGCGTCGGCTCTAAGGTCGGGACCAAGGGTGGCCGCCTATCCCGCTCGAGTCCGACGGCGCGCCACTCCATCTCCGGCGGAAAGCCATTCTCGTCATGGCTCCTTCATCGAAACAAGTCGACACCAAGCTTTCGCGAAGTGCGCTCGTCGCACTTGTGGTCGGATCGATGGTTGGCTCCGGGATATTCGCGCTGCCCGCATCATTCGGACATGCCACGGGCGTCCTCGGAACGTTAATCGCCTGGGGCATCGCGGGCACCGGCATGCTGATGCTCGCCTTTGTTTTTCAGGCGCTGTCTCGCCGAAGGCCGGACCTGGACGCAGGCATCTATGCATACGCCAAGGCAGGATTCGGAGAGTATATTGGCTTCGCTTCGGCGGCCGGCTACTGGATCGGATGCTGCATCGCGGACGTCGCCTGTCTCATTCTGATCAAGGCGACAATCGGACAATTCTTCCCGATCTTCGGCGACGGAACGACGCCGGTGGCCATCGCATCAGCATCCCTCCTGCTGTGGTGCGTCCATTTCCTGGTGCTGCGAGGCATCAGGGAAGCGGCCACACTGAATACGGTTGCGACCTATGCCAAGATCATCCCGATCCTGCTTTTCATCGGCGTGGCGTTCATCGTTCTCGATCCCGATCTGATTTCCCGGAATTTTTGGGGGACCGAACAGCCGGGCGTGGCCGCGATTTCCTCACAGGTTCGAAGCACGATGCTGCTCACTGTGTTCGCCTTCGTGGGAATTGAGGGCGCCAGCGTGTACTCGCGCTACGCCCGTGATCGCTCCGATATCGGGTTTGCGACGGTCACTGGCTTTCTTTCCGTTCTCTGCCTTCTCGTAATGGTGACGCTGCTGTCCTACGGGGTGCTTCCGCGGCAGGAACTCGCGGACCTGTCGACACCGTCGATGGCCGGCGTGATGGAAGCGATGGTCGGGCGCTGGGGTGCGATCTTCATCAGCGTGGCCCTACTCATCTCGATCCTTGGCAACTATTTATCCTGGTCGCTGCTCGCGGCGGAGGTGCTGCATTCCGCGGCCATCAATCGTACCATGCCCCTGTTTCTGGCGCGCGTGAACGAGCACGAGGTTCCTGCCGGCGCGCTCTGGCTCACCAATTGCGTCATCCAGACCTTCGTTCTGGTCACCTGGTTCGCCGAATATGCATTCACCCTCGCCTTGAAGATGACCAGCGCGATGACGCTGATCCCGTATTTCTTGGTCGCAGCATACGGCCTCAAGCTATCGTGTCTTGGCCAGTCTTACCATGCAGGGGAGCGCGCCCGTGCCGTCGACGGGATCCGCTCGGCCGTCGCAACGGTCTACGCCATGGGCATGATATACGCGGGCGGCGCCACGTTCCTCCTGCTGTCCTCGATATTGTACGTCCCGGGAACGCTTTTGTTTTTTCTGGCCAAGCGCGAACGCAAGGAGGCCGTCTTCAAGCCTTTCGAGGCGATCATCTTTACTGCGCTCGCGCTCGCCGCTTGTACCGGCGTCTATGCACTGGCGACCGGAGCCATCTCGATCTGAAGTCTTGGTCAAGTGGAGGCGAACATGAATGTACGAGCCGTCTACGGCGCTTTGGCCCTGGCCGCGTCGGTTGCTACCGCGCAGCTGACCCTCGCCCGGGCAGAAACGACCGCCCCCGCCATATCCGCGCCCAAGCCTGCCGCTGCGACACCTGGGCCCGGCGCGGCGACCCCAAACACCAACACCAACCCGACAAAGCATCGCTACTGGCGGCATCGCGGCGGCTCTCATCCCCATTATGGCAGTCGCCGTATCCGTACTTAGGCTCGGCACACCGACCGCTTCGCGACCCGCGAGTTACCCCATGAGCGAGCTGAGGATTGGACCGGACCAACTACGCGACAACGCACCGCGCGAGGCTGCAGTCGTGGCACACGGGCAGCGCAGTCTTCTCGCTACCGGCCTGGCCCTGCTCGGGACCTGCGTGGCTCTCTTCCTGACCTGGAAAACCGTCTCCAGCCTCCTCGTCATTTTCGCAGGCGTCCTCTTCGCGGCTCTCCTGGATGCGGCCGCGAGGGCCACGGCTCCTGTCGTTCGACTCAATCGCATTTGGCGGCTGACCGTCGTGCTGCTGCTGCTCACGACAGCGGTCGGACTCGCGCTGGTCTGGGGGGCAGGAAAACTTCCGGAACAAACGCGCATTCTGCTGAAGGTCATGGACACCCAGTTAGACGTGCTGCAGCAGCATCTCTTGACCTACGGCGTCGATCTGCTCGGTCCGGAGTGGGGCCGCGATTTTGCGCAATGGTTGGTCTCTGATCAAGGCCGCTTCTTCAGCCACGCCCAGCGCGTCCTTGGCGGAGCATCCAGCTTTCTGGCTGGCGCACTCGTGATCCTGTTCCTCGGCATTCTCTTTGCTTTCGATCCTACCAGCCACCGCGAGAGCATCGTTCTGCTCGCGAAGCCATCGTGTCGCGCTCGGACGCGCGAAGTGATGGACCAGATGGGTAGTGTCCTGCGACTGTGGTTCGTGGGGCAACTGATCCGCGTTGTCCTAATGACCCTGTGCGTCTGGGCAGCGCTCTATTTAATCGGCCTGCCTGGCCCTTTCGTGCTTGGCTTGCAGGCGGGCTTCTCGAACTTCGTTCCGTATCTCGGACCGATCCTTGCCGCAATTCCGATCGCGCTCGTCGCGATGCCGCTCGGCGCATCGCTGCTGATCTGGGCCGTCGCCGTCTATACCATCATCCAGTCAATCGAGGGCTACGTAGTCGGCCCGCTGATCCAGCGCCAGGCCGTCGAAATCCCTCCCGCTTGGACATTGGTGGCAATCGTGCTGCTGGGTGCCATGTTTGGCGTGATGGGCATCGCGCTCGCCATGCCGCTAGTCGCTGTCGGCCGGGTGGCGATCATCAGGTTCTACGTCGAGGATTACCTCGGGGACGCCCCCCGGCGGATGGTCGACCAGCGCAATCTCGAGGTGACGCATGATCAAGCTTGAGGCTGAACGTATCGCCGGAACGATCACGCCGTCAACACCGTCGGGGATGACGCGCTTTTTATGGCAGCAGCTTCCTTACGTCGTCGCACTAGTTCTGGCTGTTGCGGGTGTCGCCTACACCAATGCGTCGCACCAGCCCCTGGTCGGCTATTGGGAGTTCCTCGCGCTTGCGATCGGCGTGGTGTGTGTCATCGACAAATGGCCCGACCTCGGTGGCAGGGAGGAGCGCTGGCGGCTAATCTGGACTCAGGCCCTGCACTGGGTCGCCGTTCTCGTCGCGATGAACATCATGCTAGTGTCCGGTGTTCAGCAGTTGCTGCCAACGCCCGCGACAAGCCTCGTTCTCCTCACATTGCTTGCCCTCGGGACATTCCTCGCGGGCGTCAGTCTGATGTCGATGCAAATAGCCTTTCTCGGCGTCGCCATGGGCATCACGGTCCCAGCAATCTCCTGGCTTCAGCAATCCGTGATCTTCTTCCTGCTGGGCGCCGTTTTGCTAATCGGCCTCGGCATCACCTTTTGGCTTCGCCGCCAGGATCAAGACACAAGCGGGTCCCCCATCAACACGAACACGGCAACGGAGGGTTGAATGCGAATTAGCTCGCTTGCCGCGGCCATCTGCGGATCCGCTGTCATGTACGTGCTTGCCACGCCCGCCGTAGCTGAGCCGTTCAGGGTGGGCAGACTCATCTGCGTCAGTTCACCGCGTGTGGGGCTCGTCCTGGGCTCGACGCAGGAGCTTCGTTGCGTGTTCACCGCGACGCGGCCACGCCAGCAGTACATCTATGAGGGCCGGATCAGGCGCGTCGGTCTCGACCTGGGCGTTACCAGCGCAGGATCTCTGTCCTGGACCGTCCTAGCACGAAATTCGCGGGTCGGACCGGGCACCTTGCGGGGAAATTATATCGGCGCGAGCGGCAACGTCGCGATGGGTCCCGGCCTCGGAGCAAATGTGCTCATCGGAGGCTCTCGCCGCTCAATCATGCTGCAGCCCCTGTCCATCGAGCGGTCGATCGGATTGAACCTTGCAGCGGGGATCACCAATCTGACACTCGGCCCGCGCGGGCGCCGATAGATCGCAGCCGACGAAGGAGACCTCCATGGCTATATCATGCAAATTCGAGCGAAGTTTGGTGAGCCACGAAGAGTACGGTGCGATCCGGGCTTCCCATCATCCGGATATCTACGCTCTCGATCCGCTAGGTCTGGAGAAGCTCCGTATCCGCCTGCGGCAGATGCGCGACAAGGAGCAGACTCTGGTGAGACAGAAGCAACGTGAACGGAGAGGCAAGGCCGGACCACGCGGCTCAAGCTTTCCGGAAACCACCGAGCTCCGACTGCAGCGGATGCAGGTCTTCGCGGGCGCGCTCAAACGCCTGAACAAGGAGATAAGTCGCGTCCGGAAACTGGAAGCGCGTTCGGCGAATATTGATGCCGCTCGTCGCGCTCTCGCGATGCGGCGCAACGCCAACTTCACATCTTACCCGGCGGCAGGCGACGCGGCGAATCATGGGATGAATCCTCAGCCCAGCCGACGCCGCATGACTAGGATGTCCGGAAAGCGAATTGGCAGTATCTCACAGGCAACGAAAGCCTCTCAGGCTCGGCGCGATTCAAGACATTGATCTCTGCGAGCGCCCGTCAGCGGCAAGGCGCTCCGCGCCGCCGATGCAGTGAGCACAACAGGTTTTGGCGTTCGCAGAGCCGACGCTACACAAAATGAAGGTGAAGGCCAGAACGGGCGCCATTTTCGAAATGATCATGATTATCCTCCCTGTTGTTCGAGCGGCTCGACGGGCCGAAAGCATAATGCGGAGCCGCTTCACCTAGCGGCAGTATCGACTCGACACGCGGTGCGACCTTCCACTATGCGAGCGATACCAGCAGCTGCCGTTTCGCCAATAATAGCGATGCCAATGTTGATGTCGCCGGTGGGCACCGGCTATCGCTCCGGCCGTAGCTCCTATGGCAGCGCCGCGACGACCGCCGACGGCACCGCCAATAACGGCACCCCGAATTGCGCTCTGGCCAAAGGATTCACTCGAAGGGAGCATTCCTGCAAGTGAAAGGAGAATCACCAATAGCGAAAGCTTCCGCATCTCGCAGGCCCTTTCATTTATCAAGCGCCGGTGCAAGTGTGCGCTTTATTTGCTGATCGCAGCGCATGGCATATCACCGGGCGGTCAACGGATAAATCCGCACATTGCCATTCAAATCTGAGGGTTTTTGTGGATTACCTTCGTGGTCATTCATGCAACGGGCTCTCTCTACTCAGAGCCGAGCGACGCAGCGCTTGCTCGCAGAGTCGCCCATCTGACCTCCGCCTCGAGCGCTCCCTTCCCACACGATCTGTTCCGGCGCGAACCACCTGGACCCGCATCTGCGGCGCCAGGGAAGCACTTCTAGCAGGCTTCGGGACACCGCGCATATTCCTCCTGACACATTCAGGGTTTCATCGGATGTCAGCATTGCGCGGCCGCGACTAGCGTTCCGTGGCGCTAACTGGATTAGTCGCCGGAATGCGGGAGGATGGCGTGGCCACATACGACAGCAGCCCCCACGTTAGAACCTTTGGTCCTCGCTCCCGGTGGACATGCGCGCTCCTTGGTGTCGTGATGATCGCGGCCGGCGTCTTGGCGCTGGGCGACATCGTGTTCGCGACGATCATCAGCGTCAAGCTGATCGGGCTTGCCGCATTTCTTGTCGGCGCGTTCGAGATCATCCACGCGTTTTGGACAAAGGGATGGGGCGGATTCCTTTGGCAGATCCTGCTCGGCATGCTTTATCTTGCGTTCGGGTTGCTGCTGCTTATGCAGCCGGCGGCCGGTGCCCTCATCCTGACCTCGCTGCTTGGGGCGGTTCTGCTGGCATCGGGGATCATCCGGTGCGTGCTCAGCTTTGCACATTGGCAACAGGGTGGCTGGCTGATGCTGGTTTCCGGCGTCATCGGGCTGGTCGCCGGCTTCCTAATCGTGTTCGGCTCCCCGGCCATCAGCGTCTGGGCGCTCGGATTCCTGCTGGGAGTCGATTTGATTTCGCACGGAGTGGCTTGGCTGCTCTACGCCCTTCAGACAGCGCGGCGAACCGCCTGACAAAGGAGACGAAAGATGATGGACACACCGAGCCGTCGGGCTTTTCTTGGCTTTGCTAAGAATGCCGTTGCTGCCGTGGCGATCGGCGCCGTCGGGGTTCGTTTCATTGAGGCCGCGAAAGCGATGCCGATTGCTCACGATCTCGGCCGGCCGAGCGAGCAACCAGACCTCCCGACGCAAGCACAATGGGGACCGCCGTCTCGTCGTCGGGGATGGGGCCGGCCGCGCCGGCGCCGCTGGGTTTGCTGGTGGCATCGCGGTCGTCGCCGCTGCGGATGGCGATGGCACTAGGATCGCAACGCGCGCAATCCGCCGACAGCAGATTTGTCACGAAGCCCGCGCCAGTCCTAATCAGACGAAGGAGGCAGCTTTGCGCATCACGAATCGATGGGTCGTTGGGACCCTTCTGGCAGCTCTTCTCGTCGCGGCAATCTGGTACTGCGTGGCCGTATGGCAGGCAACGCCATCCATGCCGCTTTACCGCAACGTCATCCTGGGAGGCGCTGCAATCCTGATGCTGGTGACCGGCTGCGGCCTGATCGCGCTCATGTTCTACAGCCGCCGCAAGGGCTACGACGAACCCGCACGCAGCAATCGCATGCGGCGGGAGTAGCGAGGCACCGGGGAAGCACTGACCCGGCCCCACGTCCGGTGCAAGGAGCGGATGATGATCCTTGCTGGCGTCTCGATCAGGCTCCTGGGGCAACTCTCCTGATGGTCGTCGCCGGCGGAGCGGCCCAAGCCGAGTCGACTCCGGCCACGCCACCCGAGGTCGGCATCGTGGAGGCGGTCAAGCGGCCGATCACCGAGAGCAGTGAATTTCTCGGGCGGATCGAGGCGATCAATCGGGTCAACCTTGTTGCCCGCGTCATGCATTACTAGAACGGCGCCTGATCGAGGAAGGCGCCGAAATCAGCAAAGGCGATGAGCTCTATCGGCTTGAGCGTGGTCCCTTCGAAGCGGATCTCGCGTCGAAACAGGCATAGGTGGCCCAGCTTGAGGCCACACTCGAGCAGGCGGCCATCCAGGGCGCACATTTGCGTTTCCGCGCGGTGATGATGACCTCGGTTGCCTTCATCCTAGGCCACGTGCCGCTTGTAATCGCGACTGGCGGATAGCTCGCTCCCAGCCGCTGTCCGTTGAGCGATCAATAAGGCTGAATTCGAGGCCAGAGTGACCGTTAGGCCCACAAAGCAGGAGGTAACGACATGCTCTCCGAAGTCGTTGTGCGGATGCAAAAAGCCGCGTGCGCGGCGACCATTCTTTGGTCATGCGCCGCTCTCAGTCCTGGGCTGGCGCAGGAGCGCTCTGCCCTGACAGTTTTCGAGAATGTGCGCATTTTCGATGGGAAGAGTCAGGCGCTCTCCGCTCCATCGAATGTCCTCATCCGGGGCAACACCATCGAGCGTATTGCGATCGCTTCCAATCCGGTCGATCGATCCCCGGACACTCGCACTATAGCAAGCGGTGGACGCGTGCTGATGCCCGGGCTCAGCGACATGCATTGGCATGCGACGATGGTTCGTCCGCCCCCTGCTCAAATGCTTTCGAGCGACTTGGGTTACACGATGCTGCTCGCGGGCGCGGAAGCCACTGCTACGCTGATGCGCGGGTTCACCACCGTAAGGGACATGGGCGGCCCTGCCTTCGCGCTGAAGCGCGCCATCGATGAGGGGATCGTGGTAGCCCCTCGCATCTATCCGTCGGGTGCCGTCATCACAGTCACGGGAGGGCATGGCGACTTCCGTGAGCTCTGGGAGCTGCCGCAAAGTCTTGCCGGAACGAGCCGCGTCGAGCAGCTCGGTGGAAGCATGATCGCCGACAGCCCCGACGAGGTTCGCAAGCGAACGCGCGAACAGCTCATGCAGGGCGCATCGCAAATCAAGCTGACCGCAGGCGGCGGCGTCGCTTCGCCTTTCAGCCCACTGGATGTGACCACCTTCAGTGAGGCTGAATTGCGGGCGGCGGTCGAAGCAGCTACCGATTGGGGAACCTATGTGGCGACCCACGCCTATACGCCAAACGCCATCCGACGCTCTGTTGCTGCAGGCGTCAAGGTGATTGAGCATGGTCATTTGATGGATGAGCCGACCGCACGTCTCCTCGCGGAGGAGAATATCTGGCTGAGCACACAGCCATTCGTAGACCTCGGCGGCGCAGCCATGCTTCCTCCCGTGCAACAAGCGCAGATGCGCCAAGTGGTTGCTGGCACCGACACCACGTACGGGTTTGTCAAAAAATACAAGATCAAGACGGCCTTCGGGACTGATATTCTCTTCTCCAAGGCGTTGGCTGAGCATCAGGGTCAGGGCATCGTGGATCTCACACGTTGGTTCACCCCGGCGGAAGCATTGGCAATGGCGACTTCAGCAAACGGAGAGTTGCTTGCCCTCTCCGGTGCGCGCAATCCCTATCCCGGCAAGCTCGGAGTGGTCGAAGAAGGCGCGTTGGCGGATCTCCTGCTCGTCGACGGCAATCCCTTGGAGGACATTCGCCTCATCGCCGATCCGGAGAACAAATTCGTCGTGATCATGAAGGACGGCATCATCTACAAGGACATTCGTCCGAAATGATCCCTGGGCGGGATGCTTCGCGCGCTGCCGGTCTTGCTCGCACGCAATTCACGTCTGCGCAGGTTCATTGCCGCCGTGGGCTTCCCGATCACAAGCCAGCATCGGAGAGAGTGGCGGAATGAACATCGTCAAGAGTCTCGCGCAGATCGTCTGGCGGTACGTGGTATCTCTATCAGGCGTCGGATTGGCGTTGCATTGTTCTTCGCGGCGGCACTTACGCCGACGCTCGTCCCAAGAAGCTATTTGATCCAGGGAGTCCTTGCCGGCACCTGTTTTGCGATCGTCTACGAATGCAATATGGTGTTCTAAATTCAAAGCATCGATAAGTATTCTTTCCTCTGGGAGCAAGTTCTGCATCACATCGTCGTCAATATTTACAAGAACATCCACGTCTCCGGGATCTAGTTTTTCTGAAAGAAAACTGCCGTCAACGAACGCTATGCAGGAAAGCTTTACGCGAAGCAGCTCCTGGGCAAGCTCTTCCAAGGCATAGAAGAGCTTTTCTCTTCTCTGCCGTGCTTGGCCATGAAATCGATGAACGCAAGGGACTCGATTTCACGGAGCGTCATAAAGTGACGCCCCGGCGCCAGTAGCGGCGGGTGATCGAACTTGTGCGCTGCCATTGCAGCCGTAGCCCCCCAGCGCTTCCACCATCAGCAATTGCGGTGTGGCGCTGACTCGCCTTAACAGATCGTGGCTGGGTACGGTAGGTGCAATATTCCCTGCCGAGTGCCCAGAACGCTTGCTGAACGGAATTTGTAAACCGGCTGTAAACAGGCGATGCGCCGTAGGTCGACGGCGCCGAACTGACCTTGATGCAATTTAGAAAAATGGTCGGAGCGAGAGGATTTGAACCTCCGACCCCTAGTCTCCCAGACTAGTGCGCTAACCGGGCTGCGCCACGCTCCGAACGTCGTTCCATTAGCTAGGATCGCCGGTTTGCGCAAGGCGAGGTCACACCATTTTGGATTTTGGTGCCTCTGCCGAAAGGCACCGGAACTGCCCCCAAAGCCGAGGAGATCCGGCGTCAGGCGTCCTTGAGCGCCTGATCCAGCATTTCGCGACAGGCGATGAGTTCGGCGAGCACCCGTCCGAGGCGCTCCCGGTCGATGGCGCTGGGGCCTGCGGGCGCGGCGGGGGTGCCGCCCTTGCGGAAGGTGGTGAGGATTTCCTCGTCGTCGGTCTCGGAGAAGCGGAAGTCGATGCCCTCCTCCTCCTCGCCCTGGTAATCGTCGTCGTCACTATCGCGGGCGCCGCGGACGCCGGTCTCCTCCTCGGGCTCCATCAGGCTGGCGCCGACGGCGTCCTCGATAGCCCCGAACGAGACCGCGGCCGCGCTGTCGGCGAGGCCCTGCACCGATTTGACGCCGTGCTCCTTGAGGATCCGCTGCACGCCGCGGATGGTGTAGCCCTCGCCGTAGAGGAGACGGCGGATACCCTTGAGCAGGTCGACGTCGTCGGGGCGGTAATAGCGGCGGCCGCCGCTGCGCTTCATCGGCTTGATCTGGGAGAAACGCGTCTCCCAGAACCGCAGCACGTGCTGCGGAATGTCGAGTTCCTGCGCTACTTCGCTGATGGTTCGGAACGCATCCGGCGCCTTGTCCAAATGCCAAATCCTTATCCGGAAGGCGGATTACGCCTCGGGTTGCGCCTTGCTGGCGTCGCCATTGGTGCGGTGCTGGGCGTTGATCCGCTGCTTCAGGATTGCGGACGGCTTGAACACCATGACCCGGCGCGGCGAGATCGGCACCTCGGTGCCGGTCTTCGGGTTGCGACCGATGCGCTGACCCTTCTTGCGGACCATGAAGGAGCCGAACGAGGACAGCTTCACCGTCTCGCCTTTCTCAAGGCAATCGGTGATCTCCTTCAGCACGAGTTCCACGAAGGCAGACGATTCCGTGCGCGACAGCCCCACCTTCTGGTAGACGGCTTCGCACAGATCGACACGCGTTACGGTTTTACTTTGATCGGTCATCGCCCTGCCCCACATCACGGCGAACAATTGTTGTCTGAAATTATGAGCTTACGATACGGCGGTCAACAGCGCTCATCAATGCAGGCGCATCGATAATCCGATCTGATTCGGGCAAAATTTTATCGACTGTGGCTTACCAGCGCACCAGCGCGGAGCCCCAGGTGAAGCCGCCGCCCATGGCTTCGAGCAGAACCAGGTCGCCGCGCTTGATGCGGCCGTCCTTGCGCGCCACCGAAAGCGCCAGCGGGATCGAGGCAGCCGAGGTGTTGCCGTGAAGGTCCACCGTCAGCACCACCTTCTCCGGCGCGATGTGGAGCTTGTGCGCGGACGCGTCGATGATCCGCTTGTTGGCCTGGTGCGGCACGAACCAGTCGATGCTGTCGGCATTGAGCCCGGTCGCCTTGAAGGCATCGACGATCACATCGGTGATCATGCCGACCGCGTGCTTGAAGACCTCGCGGCCCTCCATGCGCAGATGGCCGACAGTCTGGGTCGAGGACGGGCCGCCGTCGACGAACAGCTTCGCCTTGTGGCGGCCGTCGGAGCGCAAATGCGTGGTCACGATCCCGCGGTCGGTCGCGGCATTGCCCGGCTGCTCCTGCGCCTCCAGCACCACCGCGCCGGCGCCGTCGCCGAACAGCACGCAGGTGCCGCGATCGGTCCAGTCGAGGATGCGCGAGAAGGTTTCCGCGCCGATCACCAGCGCGCGCTTGAAGGCGCCCGTGCGCAGGAAATTATCGGCGGTGGCGAGCCCGAACACGAAGCCCGAGCACACCGCCTGAAGGTCGAAGGCCGCGCCATGGTTGATGCCGAGCCCATGCTGCACGGCGACCGCGCTGGCGGGGAAAGTGTTGTCAGGGGTCGAGGTCGCGAGCACGATCAGATCGATCGACTGCGCGTCCACGCCGGCATCGGCGAGCGCAGCCTGCGCCGCCTTGAGCGCCAGATGCGAGGTGAACTCGCCCTCGGCCGCGATGTGCCGCTCGCGAATGCCGGTGCGCTGCACGATCCACTCGTCGGACGTGTCAATGCGCGCCGCCAATTGGGCGTTGGTCACCACCTGCTCCGGCAAATAAGAGCCGCAGCCCAGCACGACCGAACGAATTTGAGTCACGAAACAGCCTCCTGCGCGGCCTGCACGGAATTGAGTGCACCACCTTCGCGGTTGAGCATCTGATTGATCTTGTTGAGGAGATCGAATTTGACCATCTCATAGCCAACATCAATCGCATAGGCAAAGCCTTCGGCAGCGATTCCGCCATGGCTCTTGACCACGATCCCGTTCAACCCCAGCAATACGCCGCCGTTGGATTTGTTCGGGTCCATCTTGTTCCGCAGGGCCTGGAAGGCGTTGCGCGCAAAGAGATAGCCGAGCTTTGACAGCCAGCCCCGTTTCATCTCGTCCCGGAGCAATTCCGCCATCTGCCGTGCGGTTCCCTCCGCGGCCTTCAGCGCGATGTTGCCGCTGTAGCCTTCGGTGACGATGACGTCCGCCACTCCCTTGCCGATGCCGTCGCCCTCGACGAAGCCGAGATAGTCGAGTTCGGGGAGGTTCCTGGCGCGCAGGATTTCGCCGGCCTCGCGAATCTCCTCGTGCCCCTTGATCTCCTCGACCCCGATATTGAGCAGGCCGACCGTGGGACGCTTCTTGTTGAACAACACGCTGGCCATCGCCGCGCCCATGATGGCGAGCGACACCAGATGGTGGGTATCGCCGCCGATGCTGGCGCCGAGGTCGAGGACCACGGAATCGCCGCGCCTGGTCGGCCACATGCCGGCGATGGCCGGACGATCGACGCCCGGCAGCGTGCGCAGGTGGAAGCGCGACATCGCCATCAGCGCGCCGGTATTCCCGGCGGAGACCGCGACATCCGCCTCGCCCTTTTTCACAGCATCGATGGCAAGCCACATGGAGGAGGTCCTGCGGCCGCGCCGCAGCGCCTGGCTCGGCTTTTCCTCGCCGCTGACCGCGACATCGGTATGGATGATCTTCGAGGCGGCCTTCAGCGCGGGGTGGCGGTCGAGCTCGGGCTCGATCTTGGAGCGGTCCCCGATCAGCAGGAATTCGATCTCGCGATGCCGGGCAAGCGAGATGGCGGCGCCTGGGATGACCACCGCGGCGCCGGCGTCGCCCCCCATGGCGTCAAGCGCGATGCGAACCTTGCTTGGCATAAAAGTCCTGGAAACCTGGTCTGGTGCGGTCTTGAACGAGCGGGGCCGCAAATGGGTTCGCCACGAACATGGCGGTCGGTCAAGCGCCACGCCGCACCCGGACCGGGGCGCGACAATAGCGTTTTGTTATCCCGAAACAACCTCTTGCCCCCAGCCTTTTGCATTCGGGACGATCCGGCCGCAGACGGTCGAATTCACAAGAAACACATCAAAATCAAACAGATAATTCGACCTTTCAAACCACGATCGCAAACACCTCGCGCCCCGTAGCAAAGCGGTCCTCTGGGAAAGACGGCGCCTATTGGTCTTTCTTCTTGTCCTGGAGCGCCTTCAGGACCGCAAAGGGATGATCCTCCGGATCGGGGGCGGTGACCTCGGGCTCAAACACCACCCCCGGCTTCCGCGGATAGGGATCCACCGCCAGGAATAGGGCGTCGGTGGCGAGTCGGCCGAGGTCGATGATGCCATTGACGATCGCCTCCGGGGGGTCGGCGACCTGCTCCTGATCGTCGTGCACCTCCTCCATCAGCTCGGCCAGGCGGCGGACTTCGGCCTCGGGGGCAAATATCAGGTCCACCTCCTCGTCGATCTCGCTCTCCATCGGGTCAAGCGTGACCACGCAGGTCTGGCCGATCCGGGCGCGGACGTGCCCCGTGACCTGGATCTGGTTGCCGCTTTTCGGCACGACATCGAAATCAGCCCGGACCGAAACAACCTCGCGCAAGCCTGCCGTCTCAGCCATGGCCTGCCGCTCGGCGGCCGAGGCCTCGAGCTTGCGATGCAGGCCGGTGTCCGGGATCTGTGCAACGATGACGGGCACCTGCCAGGGATCGGGCCCGGATGCGGTAATCGGTCGGCTCATGGCTTGACATCCTCAGGGAGCGCTGGGGGAAACTTGAAAGACGCGGCCAACAATGCGGCCTCGCCGGTCCGGGCGAGGTCGGCCTCGGCAGCCCTGGCATAGGCCGCGAGCCGCTGCGCCTGGTCCATGCCGGCCCCATTCAAGATATTCTTGCAGATCGCCGACGCCAGCGCCTCGCCGCCGCTTTCCATGGCCTGATCGTAGGCCTGGACCCGGCCGTAAAACGCCTCGCCGAAGGCTCGCATCCGCTTCGGCACGGTCTGGTCGCCTATCCCCATCTCGCGCAGATTGTCGTCCATATCCTCGCAGAAGCGGTCGAACAGCGCCTGCGACAGCTCGGCGGCGCCCTGAACCGTGCGCAGACGGCGCAGCAGCAGCCAGAGGTGCAGCAGCAACAGATCGAAACGCCCGTTAACGGTATCCGGCACGCCCAAGTCGCGGTAAAATATGGGTTCTCGCGCCTGCGTCACGATCATGCCATAGATGGCTTCAATGGTGCCCGGCGAGGCTAGGCGGGGTTTCCTGAAGTGATTGAACGGCCAAAGCATTGTGGTTTCCGCAAGCGGGCGCGCGCGTGTTGCATTCAGAGCCTCCGCCCGGTACTTCAGCGCCTCGCGCGACGCAAGGGGACGGAATCAGTTCCGCTATGACGATAACGAACCAGACCAGCCTGCGTGCAGACAAGCGGCGCGGCCTTCAAGCACGTTGGCGCGGCTTGCGCCTGTTCGCGGCCGCGGCCCTGGTTGGGGCTGCGCTTGCGGGCTGCACCGGCGAGCAGTTCCAGAAGGGTTACATCCTGCCGCCCAACGCGCTGGAGCAGATCCCGATTGGCGCGAGCCAGGACCAAGTGCTGATCGTGATGGGCACCCCCTCCACCGTCGCAACCCTCGACGGCGAGGTGTTCTATTACATCTCGCAGCGCTCGGAGCGCATGGTCGCCTTCATGAATCAGAAGGTGGTCGATCAGCGCGTCATCGCGGTCTATTTCGACAAGAACCGGCGCGTGCGCCGGCTTGCGAATTACGGCCTGCAGGACGGCAAGATCTTCGACTTCATCAGCCGCACCACGCCGACGTCGGGCCAGGAGATGAGCTACCTCACGCCGATCTTCAAGCTGCTCAGCTTTAACTGAGCCTTCAGCCTGCGGCTTCGTGCGGCTTGCCGTTGCGCGTCCTGTTCCATACGCTCCATGCAAAACAAGATGCAGGGAGTGGATTCGTGCCCAAACAATTGTTGTCCCGCCGTCGCGTGCTCACCGGTGCTACCGCCCTCTCGGCCGCAGCGATCCTGCCGCGATCGAGCCTGGCGGACTGGAAGCCCACCGAGAACGTCCGCCTCGTCGTGCCGGCTGCCGCCGGCGGTTCGACCGACGTGATGGGGCGGCTTCTGGCCGCGCACCTGCAAACCGCCTGGGGCCAATCGGCCGTGGTGGAAAATCGCTCCGGCGGCGGCGGCACGATCGGCACGGCCGAGGTGGTCCGCGCCAAGCCGGACGGCCACACCATCCTGATCGGCAATCCCGGCCCGAACGCGATCGCCTACAGCATCTTCAAGAATCTCACCTACAAGCCGGACCAGCTCCAGCCGGTCTCCAACATGATCCGGATCCCGAACATCGTCTCGGCTCATCCCAAGACCGGCATCAAGTCGATCGCCGAGCTGGTCGCCTATCTCAAGGCCAATCCGGACAAGCTCAGCTACGCCTCCTCCGGCGTCGGCCAGAGCCCTCACCTCACCGGCGCCTGGTTCCTGCAGCTCACCGGCCTGAAGATGACGCACATCCCGTTCCGCGGCGCCGGTCCCGCGCTCCAGGCGGCGCTCGCCGGCGACATCCAGATCCTGTTCGACAATCTCTATCCGAGCCTGCCGCAGGTGCAGAACGGCACCCTGACCGGCCTCTGCGTCACCACGACCGAGCGTAGCGACCTTGCGCCGAACCTGCCGACCATGCGCGAGAGCGCGCCGGAGCTTGCGGCTTTCGACGTCTCGTCGTGGTTCTCGGTGTTCCTGCCGAAGGGTGTGCAGCCCGCCGTTGTCGAAGCGCTCAACCTTCAAGTGAAGGCGATGCTCGAGCGCGACGACATCAAGAAGAACATCGTGGCCATGGGCGCCCGCGCCGACTACGGCACGCCCGACCAGTTTGCCGCCTTCGTGGACGCCGAGACCAAGAAGTTCGCCGGCATCATCCAGAAGGAAGGGCTGCAGATGGACGTGCAGTAGGCCCCGCTTGTGGCGCTGGGGATTTGAACCAGTTGAATGCTAAGAGGACGGCCGCCGCCAGCGCGACTGCCAACATTGTGCGAGGCCCGGATTGTCCGGAGCCCCTTTGCGTCTTGCCGCAAGTTGGACAAACACTGTCGGCCGCCAACATGTCGCAGCCGCACCGGATACATCTGGTCGTCTCGAACTTCATGGCGACGCTCCCGCAAAGCGGATAACAAAAACCCGCGGTTTGCACCGCGGGTTTGTCGCAGGAAAGCTGCCTCTGGTTCAGTGCGCGAGGATCGCCAGCAGCAGCAGCGCCACGATGTTCGTGATCTTGATCATCGGGTTCACCGCGGGACCTGCCGTGTCCTTGTAGGGATCGCCGACGGTGTCACCGGTCACGGCCGCCTTGTGGGCATCACTGCCCTTGCCGCCGTAATGGCCGTCCTCGATGTACTTCTTGGCGTTGTCCCAGGCACCGCCGCCCGAGGTCATGGAGATTGCGACGAAAAGGCCCGTCACAATCACGCCGAGCAGCATGGCGCCGACGGCGGAGAACGCGGCCGACTTGCCGACGGCACCGCCACCTGCGATCGCGTAGATCACGAAATAGACGAAGATCGGCGACAGCACCGGCAGCAGCGACGGAATGATCATTTCTTTGATCGCCGCCTTGGTCAGCAGGTCGACGGCCCTGCCGTAGTCCGGCTTGTCCGTGCCCTGCATGATGCCGGGCTTCTCGCGGAACTGGCGCCGCACTTCCTCGACGATCGCGCTGGCTGCACGGCCCACGGCGGTCATGCCCATCGCGCCGAACAGATACGGCAGCAGGCCGCCGAACAAGAGGCCGACGACGACGTAAGGATTGTTGAGCGAGAAGTCGGGCAGTACGCCCTGGAAGTACGGATACTTCGCGGCGTTGGCGATGAAGAATTTGAGGTCTTCATTGTAAGCCGCGAACAGCACCAGCGCGCCGAGACCGGCGGAGCCGATCGCATAGCCCTTGGTGACCGCCTTGGTGGTGTTGCCGACCGCGTCGAGCGCGTCGGTGGACTTGCGGACTTCCTTCGGAAGACCGGCCATTTCGGCTATGCCGCCGGCATTGTCGGTGACCGGGCCGAAAGCGTCGAGCGCGACGACCATGCCAGCCAGCGCCAGCATGGTGGCGGTCGCGATCGCGATGCCGAACAAGCCGGCAAGGCTGTAAGTGACGAGAATGCCGGCGATGATCACCAGCGCCGGACCAGCGGTGGATTCCATCGAGATCGCCAGGCCCTGGATCACGTTGGTGCCGTGACCGGTAACCGACGACGCCGCGATCGACTTGACCGGGCGATAATCGGTGCCGGTATAGTATTCGGTGATCACGATGATCAGCCCGGTAACGACGAGGCCGACGACGCCGCACTCGAACAGCGCCATGCCGGTATACTTCACGCCTTCCAGCGGGCCGAAACCGATCAGCCAGTAGATGACGCCGGCAACGCCCACGATCGACAGCACGCCGGTCGCGATCAGGCCCTTGTAGAGCGCACCCATGATCGACTGGCTGGCGCCGAGCTTGACGAAGAAGGTGCCGATGATCGAGGTGATGATGCAGACGCCGCCAATGGCGAGCGGCAGGGTCATCATGTTCACCAGCAGCGGCGAGGTCGCGAAGAAGATCGCGGCGAGCACCATGGTGGCGACCGCAGTCACCGCATAGGTCTCAAACAGGTCGGCCGCCATGCCGGCGCAGTCACCGACATTGTCACCGACGTTGTCGGCGATGGTCGCCGGGTTGCGCGGATCGTCCTCAGGAATGCCGGCCTCGACCTTTCCGACGAGATCGCCGCCGACGTCAGCACCCTTGGTGAAGATGCCGCCGCCGAGACGGGCGAAGATCGAGATCAGCGAGGCGCCGAAGCCGAGCGCCACCAGCGCATCGACGACGACACGGTCGTTGGCCTTCAGCCCCATGCCGTGCGTGAGATAGGCGAAATAAATGGTAACGCCGAGCAGTGCGAGACCCGCGACTAGCATGCCGGTGATGGCGCCCGCCTTGAAGGCGAGCTCGAGGCCGCCGGCAAGCGATGTCGTCGCCGCCTGCGCGGTGCGCACATTGGCGCGAACCGAGACGTTCATACCGATGAAGCCCGCCGCGCCCGACAACACCGCACCGATCAGGAAGCCGATCGCAACCAGCATGCCGAGGAAGTAGGCCAGCAGGGCGAAAATCACGACGCCGACCATGCCGATCGTCATGTACTGTCGCTTGAGATAGGCCTGCGCGCCCTCGGCCACCGCAGCCGCGATTTCCTGCATGCGCGGAGACCCCGCATCCGCACTCAAAACCGAAGACGTCGCCCAGATCGCGTAGACGACGGAAAGCACTCCGCAGAGCACAATCAACCATAATGCTGTCATGTGATTTTTTGCCTCAGATCCTTGATGAACGTACCCCCGGCGCCTTTTGTTTTTCCGTCGTGCGGTGCGGCGCCTTGATTTGAAAAAGGCCGCCCCTTGCCCGAAGGCGCGGCCCTAGTCGGTCACGACCTTGCCAAAATCAAATTGAGGGTGCAACGCCAGATAAGCCCGAAAAGCCGATCTCGGCAGGTATTTAGCCGGTCTTGGCAGCCCGGACGCCGGTTTGGCGCAATTCCTAGAAGTGGCTGTAGGACAGTCGCTTCAAGACCAGCTCTTGGCCCTGCCCGTCCAGGAAGCGCGGCCGCTCATCGCCCGCGACGATCGTGCCGATGGCCGTGACGGCAAGGCCGGCCGCCCGCCCCAAGGCGATCAGTGCGTCGCCTTGCGCCGGCGGAACGGTGCACAGCACCTCGTAATCGTCCCCCCCGGCCAGCAGCGTCTCAACGGAAACGACCTTGCCCGCGATCAGGCCGGCGGCAGCGGCCGAGAGCGGCACGCTGGTCACCTCGATCGTGGCCGAGACGCCTGACGCCGCACAGAGCTTGGTCAGGTCTCCTGCAAGCCCGTCGGAGACATCCATCGCAGCCGTTGCATGGTCACGCACGCCGTGCGCGAGAGCATTGCGCGGCTGCGGCACGCGATAGCGCGAGATCAGCGTCTCGCGCGCGTGCGGATCGGAGGCCAGCGCATTCGCCACCGCGCCGCCCTTGAGCACATCGAGGCCAAGCGCGGCGTCGCCGATCGTCCCCGTCACCAGGATACGGTCGCCCGGCTTGGCGCCGCTGCGGCCGACCATCCGGCCCTGCGGCACGCGGCCAAAGGCGGTGATCGAGATCATCTGCGGCCCCGGCGTCGACACCGTATCGCCGCCGAGCAGTGGACAAGCGAAGGTTTTCGCATCCTCGCCGAGCGCGTCCGCAAACGGCCTGAGCCAGCCGTCTTCCCTGCTGCGCAACGCCAGTGTCAGCACGAAGCCGGCCGGCACGGCGCCCTTGGCAGCGAGATCGGACAGGTTCACCCGCAGCGCCTTGCGCGCGATGGTATCGGGCGGATCGCTGGCAAGATAATGCACACCCTCCACCACCGCGTCGGTAGTGACGACGATGTCGCTGCCGAGCGCCTGCAGGATGGCGGCATCGTCCACCAACCCCAACGCGCCGGGATCAGTCGCCAGCGGCTTGAAATAGCGCGCAATGAGGGAGTCTTCGGCGGAGGGATTGTGCGGGCTGGTCATTAGCGTTAGCCACACACATCGCTGTCATCGCCCGGCTTGACCGGGCGATCCAGTATTCCAGAGACGATCGTGGGACATCGATAGGCCCCGGCGTACTGGATCACCCGCCTTCGCGGGTGATGACAGCGGAATATGGGGCAGCCGTATCGCATCACTTCACCGCCCTCGCGGATATCTACCCCCGCCCGAACTCGTCACCGCGAAACTGGCGGCCGATCTGGTCGAGCACAGCGTTGACCATGCCGGTCTCCTCGCGGTCGACGAAGGCATTGGCGACGTCGACATATTCGGACACGACGACGCGGCCCGGCACGTCCTTGCGATGTTCCAATTCGTAGGCCCCTGCCCGCAGCACCGCGCGCAGGATCGCTTCGATGCGCTTCAACGGCCAGCCCTTCGACAGCGCCTCGTCGATCAGCGGATCGAGCTTCTTCTGGTCGCGCACGACGCCGGAAACGACGTCGCGGAAGAACGCCGCTTCCGCCGGGAGATATGTATCGCCCTCGACCTCGTTGCCGAGCCAGTAACTCTCGAACTCCGCAAAAATGTCGTTGATGCCGGCACCACCGATATCCATCTGGTACAGCGCCTGCACGGCTGCGAGCCGCGCCGCACCGCGCCGGTTCGCTTTCTTCTCCGTGCCAGCCGGCGGCTTCTTGCTGTTGTCGGCCATGATCAAGCCCGCGCCAGCCGGCGCTTTATGCGCAGCATCGCAATCGCGGCCCGCGCGGCATCGCCGCCCTTGTTCAGCTCGCTGGCGCGCGCCCGCGCCCAGGCCTGCGCCTCGGTGTTGACGGTGAGGATGCCGTTACCCAGCGGCAGCTTGCGCGCCACCGCCAGGTCCATCAGCGCGCGGGAAGATTCCTGCGAGACGATCTCGAAATGGATGGTGTCGCCACGGATCACGCAGCCGAGCGCGATCGCGGCGTCGTAAGGCTTGCCATTGGCGGCCGCGGCATCAACCGCGATGGCGATCGCCGCAGGAATCTCCAGTGCGCCGGGAACCGTGATGACGTCGTGGGTCAGACCGGCCGCCTTCAGCTCGGCCACCGCGCCTTCGAGCATCGCGTCCTGGAGATCGTCATAGAACCGCGCCTCGACAATCAGCGCGCGTGCGCCGGAGATGTCGGTCTGGTCCTTCAGGGGTGCGCGCCGCGCGTCTGCCATAGTCAAATCCGTTCCACAGGGGTTGGCGCTATGTAGTCGCCACCAGCGGGTAAGCCAAGTTCAAAGACGCCGTCACTTCATTTCCGTCAGCCGCGCCGCGTAGCGGGCCATCAAGTCGACCTCGATATTGACCTCATCTCCCGCCTTCCAGCCGCCGATTGTCGTGACCGTCAGGGTGTGCGGGATGATCAGCACGGAAAAGGTCACGTCCTTCACCGTATTAACCGTCAGCGAGACGCCGTCGAGCGTGATCGAGCCCTTGGTCGCGATGAACCGCGCCAGCTCCCGCGTCGTGGAGAGCTCGAACCGCGCCATCTCGGGCAGGTCCTCGCGGCTGACGAGGGTCGCGATGCCATCGGCATGGCCGGCGACGATATGCCCGCCAAGCTCGTCGCCGATCTTGAGCGCACGCTCGAGATTGAGCCTGGTGCCGACCCTCCAGTGCTTTGCCGTCGTCAGCGCCAGCGTCTCGGCCGCGGCATCGACGTCGAACCAGGTCCTCTGAGCGTCCTTGCCGCCTTCGACGCCGGAAGCAACCACCGTCAGGCAGACGCCATTGCAGGCGATCGAGGCGCCGTCGGCAATGGTGGTCTGGTCGTAGCGGCAGGCGATGCGCAGCCGGTGCAGCTGGCCCTGCGCCGTCGGCGTGAAGTCGACGATCTCGCCGATATCGGTGACAATGCCGGTAAACATTTACGCGCGCTCGTAGATGGTGAGAGTATCCTTGTCGAAGGTCTCGCTAGCATGAACCTTGTAGGCCTGCGACTGCGTGATTTTCGACAGCGGCAATGCAGCGAGCGCATCCACCCCGTCGGCGCCCACCGCCTCTGCACCGCGGAACAGCCAGATCTCGTCAACGAGGTCGGCGGCGATAAAGGACGCCGCGACGCGGCTGCCGCCCTCGACCATCAGCCGCGTGATACCCTTGCCGGCCAATGCATGCAGCACCGCCGCAAGATCGAGTCCCGAGGCATTGCCGGGCGGCACGCGGATCACCTGCGCGCCGGCAGCACCGAGCCGCGTGGCGGCCGCGGCCTCCGCGAGCTCAGAACCCATCACCCACAGCGGAATCTCGCGCGCGGAGCCCACGAGCTTGCTCGCGCCGGGAATGCGCAGGCTCTGATCGAGCACCACGCGCACCGGTGAGCGCGCTGCCATGCCCGGCAGGCGGCAGTCGAGCTGCGGATCGTCCGCCAGCACAGTGCCGATGCCGACCAGGATGGCGTCGCTTTGCGCGCGCAGGAGATGCACCCGGTTGCGCGCCGCCTCGCCGGTGATCGCGACCGGCTTGCCCCCGGCCGCGCCGATCTTGCCGTCGGGCGAGACCGCGAGCTTCAGGATCACGTGCGGTCGGTGATCCCTGATGCGACGCAAATGTCCGGCGTGGTCGAAGGCGGCTTCGCGCGCGTACAGACCCACATCCACCATGATGCCGGCGGCGCGCAGGCGCGCATAACCTTGACCGGCGACTTCCGGATTGGGATCCTCGATCGCGGCCACCACACGCTTGATGCCGGCGGCAATCACGGCGTCGGCGCACGGTGGCGATTTGCCGAAATGCGAACACGGCTCCAGCGTGACGTAGAGCGTGGCGCCGCGCGCGGCCTCGCCTGCGCGCCGCAGCGCTTCAGGCTCGCCATGCGGTCGTCCGCCTGGTTGGGTCCAGCCGCGGCCGACGATCACGCCATCCTTGACGATGACGGCACCGACGGCGGGATTGGGCCAGGTACGTCCCTGCCCGCGCCTGCCGAGCGCCAGCGCAAGCTCCATGAAGCGCCGGTCGGCATCCCTGGACTCGCGCGCCTTCTGCGCGAATTGATCCTCCAGGATGCGGAAGATCATTTGCGGATCGCGGCGAGCCGCGCTTCCTCCTCACCGGAGAGCTCGCCGAGCACGTCGGCGAAATCCTTGGCCTCGCGGAAATTGCGGTAGACCGAGGCGAAGCGGACATAGGCAACATCGTCGAGCGTGCGCAGATGCTCCATCACGGTCTCGCCGATCACTTCGGAGGAGATTTCAGCCTCGCCCCCGGTCTCGAGCTCGCGCACGATGGTGGAGACCATCTTCTCCACCCGCTCCGGCTCGACCTGCCGCTTGCGCAAGCTGATCGACACCGAGCGCATCAGCTTGTCGCGGTCGAACGGCACGCGGCGGCCGTTACGCTTGATCACCGTGAGCTCGCGCAGCTGCACGCGCTCGAAGGTGGTGAAGCGGAAATTGCAGGCGACGCACACGCGTCGCCTGCGGATCACGGAAGAGTCCTCGGTCGGACGCGAGTCCTTCACCTGCGTATCGAGACTGTTGCAGTTCGGGCAGCGCATCCGTTGACCTTGACCGGTTTTCTTGGACCTTACTGATAGATCGGGAAACGGTCGGTGAGCGCCTTGACCCGTTCCTTGATCGCGGCTTCCACCAGCGGCGCCTTGCCGTCGGAGGACTGCGCGATCGCGTTGAGGACCTCGGCGATCATACCGGCGACCTGCTGGAATTCAGCGACTCCGAAGCCGCGGGTGGTTGCCGCAGGCGTGCCCAGCCGAATACCGGAGGTGACAAACGGCGACTCGGGGTCGAAAGGAATACCGTTCTTGTTGCAGGTGATGGCAGCGCGAACCAGCGCCTTCTCCGAGGCGTTGCCCTTCAGGCCCTTCGGCCGGAGGTCAACCAGCATCAGATGGTTATCGGTGCCACCGGAGACAATATCGAACCCGTGGCCCTTCATCGCCTCGGCCAGCGCCTTGGCGTTCTCGACGACGTTCTTGGCATAGACCTTGAAGTCCGGCCGCAGTGCCTCGGCAAATGCGACTGCCTTCGCCGCGATCACATGCATCAGGGGGCCGCCCTGCAGGCCCGGGAAGATCGCCGAGTTGAATTTCTTGGTCAGCGCCTCGTCATTCCACAGCATCAGGCCGCCGCGCGGACCGCGCAGCGATTTGTGGGTCGTGGTGGTGGTGATGTGAGCATGCGGCACCGGCGAGGCATGCACGCCGCCGGCGACGAGACCGGCGAAGTGCGCCATGTCGACCAGGAGATACGCGCCGACGCTGTCCGCGATCTCGCGGAAGCGCTTGAAGTCCCAGGCGCGCGAATAAGCCGAGCCGCCGGCCACGATCAGCTTCGGCTTGACCTCCTCGGCCTGCTTGGCGACGGCGTCCATGTCGATGATCTGGTCCTCGCGGCGCACGGTGTAGTGCGCGGCCTTGAACCACTTGCCGCTCATGTTGACGGGGGAGCCGTGGGTGAGATGGCCGCCGGCCGCGAGATCGAGGCCCATGAAGGTGTCGCCGGGCTGAAGCAGCGCCAGAAACACCGCCTGGTTCATCTGGCTGCCGGAGTTCGGCTGCACGTTGGCGAAGTTGGCGCCGAACAGCTTCTTGGCGCGATCGATCGCGAGGTTCTCGGCGACGTCGACCCACTCACAACCGCCGTAGTAGCGCGCGCCCGGATAGCCTTCCGCATATTTGTTGGTCATCACCGAACCCTGCGCTTCCAGCACGGCACGGCTGACGATGTTCTCGGAGGCGATCAGCTCGACCTCGTGACGCTGGCGGCCGAGCTCGCCCTTGATGGCGGCTGCGATTTCCGGGTCAGCCTGCTCGAGCGAGGCGGTGAAAAACGAATCGGGCGCGGAGGCGGTTTTGGCGAAGGTCATCTTGCGAATATCTCCACCGCCGCAGCCTTTTGGCGGGCTACGGGCGGGTCTGGTGTGGCGATCGGAAGCGGCGAGCGCGATCTACCACATCGCCCGCAACAGGCCAAGTAGTTGCGGGTCGGACCTGTGATTTATGCAAGATATGGTGGGATTGGAGGATTTGGACGACGGGGCGGTATCCGGTCGTCCGTGTCCTGAAAGGCCTGCTTTGGGCTTGATAGGCCGCGCGGGTGCGAGCCAGCCTCTACAGCCCGGTATACCCCGCCTTCACGGGATCCACGCTGCCGTCGAGCTGCCGCAGATAGGTGAGGCCGCAAACCGTCAACCTGTGGGTGTCCTTCTCGCCGGCTTCCATCAACGTGTTGAGGTAGTTAGTCACCTTTTCCCGCGCCTCCGCGCTCGCCGCAGACGTGCGGTTGGCGAGCAAATCGTAGGTATGCATGATCCGGTCGATGGCAGCTTCCATGGCACCCTCTGGTTCTTGCCGCGTTTGGGGGTTGAGATCAGGCAACCGCTTTGGCCTCGGACTGCGCCTCGAAGCTGACGATGGCCTTGTTGGCCAGCCTGATCTTGTTGAATTCGCCGTGCTGGAGCAGCTTGATGACGATCTCGAGCAGGCTTTCGTCGGTGACGAGGGTGTCGCGGATCGCGCCGGAGCGGCGAAGATAGTTCGCGGCGATGGCATAGGCCTCGCTCACGAGTTCCACGTTCATCACCCCCACGCCACGCTCGACCAGCATCGTCAGCCTCCGATCCGGAGGAGATAAGTGCCGAACCGGGAACTCGTTCCCTGGGATCGGGGATTTTTTTCGCAACCGCGAAATGGAAAAACGCACCGGTCCGGACACAGCCGGGCCGGCGCGCTTGGGGAAGCTCAGGCGCGTTGGGAGGCTTGCCGGTCTTGTTGCGGGCCGGCTTGGCCTTGTCCCGTCGAAAAGAACTCAGAGACGATACAGGATCTGGTCGGTCCAGAACCGCTCGAGGCGGTGCAGCGACTTGTTGAGGGTCGAGAACTCCTCGCCCGAGATGCCACCGACCTGCTCCACCGTCTTGACGTGCTTCTGGTAGAGCGAGTCGACGATGCGGCGGACTTCCTGGCCCTGCGGCGTCAGGCGGATGCGCACCGAGCGGCGATCGACGCGCGAGCGCTGATGATCGAGGAAGCCGAGCTCGACGAGCTTCTTCAGATTGTAGGAGACGTTGGAGCCGAGATAATAACCGCGCGTGCGCAGTTCGCCCGCGGTCAGCTCCTTGTCGCCGATGTTGTAGAGCAGCAGCGCCTGCACCGAGTTGATGTCCGCACGGCCGCGGCGATCAAACTCGTCCTTGATGACGTCGAGCAACCGGCGATGCAGCCGCTCCACCAGAGTCAAGGCTTCCAGATAGAGCGTCTGCACCGAACCCTGCTGGCCGGAGACGCGCTCTGCGGTATCTGCCGCAGTTGCGACGGCTTTCATCATGACACTTCCCCTGTTGTCGTTTTTATCGACACTCATTCGACGAAACTTGTGTCCCGTCTGATAGGTGCAACTTAAGGGGCTCGTTTGAAGATCGGCTTAAATAAGAGAATAAAGAGATCATGAATTTAAGACAGTGAATTGCGGATTAAGCCTGTGCCACAAGCACTTTTCGCAACTCTCTGTTGACTCTCGCAAGGTCCTGTTCACCCTCCGTCCGCCCCGATTGTCGCATTCCAGAACAGCCCCGCCCCGTTTCGAAACGGCCGCGTAAGAGCTGTGGCGGAACACGCTGGTTAGCGAAAACTTACGTCGAATTTTACGCAACCAACCGTCAACCAAGCGCGACAATCTCCTGTCCCGGACCAGCACAGCGAAGCGGAGCGCAGAGCCGGGACAGGAGAGTTTGCTATGGCGGCCGTTCGCGTGCGGCCATCCAGGCGAGTGCGAGATAGGCCGCCAGCATGAAGGCTTCGACCCCGACCACAATCAGGCTGCCGCCGTAGATGCCCGGGAACATCAGTTCGATCACCGCCATCGACACCACGGTCGTCAGCCACACCACGGCGCCCCAGGGCGTCGCCAGCCACAGCCCGACCGCGGCAACGAGTTCGATCACGGCGAAGTAGATGGTCGAGGCCTGCCAGGCCATCGACTGGTTCTCGAACGCCTCGTCCTCACCGCCGACGAAGCCCGTCACCTGCGCCCAATGGTAGAGGCCCTTGAGGATCGAGAGCAGCGCCATCACCCGCAGGAACAGCACGAGCCGGCGCGTCCAGACATTGTCGTCGGACTCAGCTCGCTCCGACGAGATCGCCGCCACCGACATTGCGCTGTCTCTGGCATTGTCTCGGACGGCGTCCCTGGCACTGTCGCGGGCCGCATCGCGGGTGGAGATCTCGGACATGCCCCCTTCTGGCTGCTTTGCCCCGCAAAATCAATCGGCTGCCCAAGCCAGTTCTTTACCTTGCGGCACGTCAAGCCGCGGTGACGGGAACCATGTGAGCTGGTATAAGAATAATTCCAGCCGGAGGAAGAGTGATGGCGATCAAATACGGGCGTCCGATCGAATTGCGCGAAGTCTCGCGCCGGGATGGCACTGGGGCCTCTCCTGCCCTCGATCTGACCGTCCGCCCGCGCCGCAACCGCAAGGCCGAATGGGCCCGGCGCATGGTGCGCGAGAACGTGCTCACGACGGACGATCTGATCTGGCCGCTGTTCCTGATCGACGGCAACAACAAGCGCGAGCAGATCGCCTCGATGCCGGGCGTCGAGCGTCTCAGCGTCGACCAGGCCGTGCGCGACGCCGAACGCGCGATGAAGCTCACCATTCCCTGTCTCGCGCTGTTTCCCTACACCGACCCGTCCCTGCGCGACGAGGAGGGCTCGGAAGCCACCAACCCGAACAATCTGGTCTGCCAGGCGGTGCGCGCGATCAAGAAGGAGTTTCCGGAGATCGGCATTCTCTGCGACGTCGCGCTCGATCCCTTCACCAGTCACGGCCATGACGGCCTGATCTCCGACGGCAAGATCCTGAACGACGAGACAGTCGCCGTGCTGGTGCGTCAGGCCCTGGTGCAGGCCGAAGCCGGCTGCGACATCATCGCGCCCTCCGACATGATGGACGGCCGCGTCGCCGCGATCCGCGAAGGCCTGGATCGCACCGGCCTGCTTGACGTGCAGATCATGGCCTATGCCGCAAAATACGCCTCCGCCTTCTACGGCCCGTTCCGCGACGCCATCGGCTCGGCCAAGACGCTCACTGGCGACAAACGCACCTATCAGATGGACAGCGCCAACACCGACGAGGCGCTGCGCGAGGTCGAGCTCGACATCGCCGAGGGCGCCGACATGGTGATGGTCAAGCCCGGCATGCCCTATCTCGACGTCGTCCGCCGCGTGAAGGACACGTTCGCAATGCCGACCTTCGCCTACCAGGTGTCCGGCGAATACGCGATGATCGCGGCCGCCGCCAACAACGGCTGGCTCGACGGCGACCGCGCCATGATGGAGAGCCTGCTCGCCTTCAAGCGCGCCGGCGCCGACGGTGTGCTGAGTTATTTCGCACCGAAGGCGGCGGAGAAGCTGCGGGCACAGGGGTAGACCCCAAGGTCGTCCTGGCGAAAGCCAGGACCCATACCGCGTGATCTCTCGATTCCGATCGGTCGCAGTACCGACGATCAATCTTCGCCAAACATCTCCTTGGGGTAATGGGTCCTGGCTTTCGCCAGGACGACACCGAGGGTGTGCCACCACCACCTCCGCCGCCCCCGAATCGCCGGAATATTTCGGCTTGTTAATCCCGGCGCCCTTGGCACGCGGACGGCCTGTTCCCATGTCCTGCCACGGGAGTCCTGCCACGGGAGTTTCCCTCGGGAGAATGGTCATGTCGTATTCGGACTCGGGCAATGCCTGGCGCAATGACGGTGGGGCGCAGCCGCACGCCTACGATCCCTATCTGCACCCGGAACTGTTCCGCGGCGTTGCGACGCGGCGGGTGTTCGCCTTCCTGATCGACATGGTCGTGATCTCGGTGCCGGTGATCCTCGGCTACCTCTTCATCGCGGTGTTCGGCGTGGTCACGCTCGGCATCGGCTGGGCGCTGTTCTGGCTGGCCTGGCCGGCCTCCGTGATCTGGGCCATCGTCTATTACGGCGCCTGCATCGGCGGTCCGTCGTCCGCGACCATCGGCATGCGCGTGATGGATCTTGAATTGCGCACCTGGTACGGCGCGCCCGGCTATTTCGTGCTCGGGGCCACCCACGCCGTGCTGTTCTGGGTGACCGTCTCGTTCCTGTCGCCTTTCGTCGTCCTGGTCGGCCTCTTCAACGGCCGCAGGCGCTTGCTGCAGGATTTCGTGTTGGGAACGGTCGTGATCAACAATTCCGTTCGTGCGCCGGTGCCTCAAGGCGCCAGGACCTACTGATCAGCGACCTTTCGATCAAGGACCTACTGATCAACCAACCTGGATCAAGAACCTATCAACCTGGACCCGCTATGCTGTCCGATCTGACCTGCCGAGTAGACCGATTGACCGGGGGCTTTCGTAGCGCGATGCTGATGCACATTTTGGAGGCCCACGACGTCCCTTGACCCAGCACTCGCGCGACACCCCACAATTTTACCTCACGGCGCCCTCCCCCTGCCCCTATCTGCCGGGCCGGCACGAGCGCAAGGTGTTTACGCACCTCGTAGGTGAGCGCGCCGGTGACCTCAACGACCTCCTGACCCACGGCGGCTTCCGTCGCAGTCAGTCGATCGCCTACCGTCCCGCCTGCGACCAGTGTCGCGCCTGCGTCTCGGTCCGGGTGATCGCCAACGAGTTCCGCCCCTCCCGCAACTTCCGCAAAGTGATCGCGCGCAACGCCGACATCATCGGCGAGCAGCGCAGCGCGGTGCCGACCTCCGAGCAATATTCGGTGTTCCGCGCCTATCTCGATTCCCGTCACCGCCATGGCGGCATGGCCGACATGACCGTGCTCGACTACGCCATGATGGTCGAGGACAGCCACGTCGAGACCCGCATCATCGAGTACCGTAAGCGTGGTCCCGACAGCGGCATCACCGGCCGCGGCGAGGATCTGATCGCGGTCGCGCTGACCGACGTGCTCAGCGACGGCCTGTCGATGGTCTATTCGTTCTTCGAGCCGGGCGAGGTCAGCCGCTCGATGGGCACCTTCATGATCCTCGACCACATCGCCCGCGCCCGCCGGCAGGGATTGCCTTACGTCTATCTCGGCTACTGGATCGAAGGCTCCAAGAAGATGGACTACAAGGCCCGCTTCCTGCCGCAGCAGCGCCTCGCGCCGTCAGGCTGGCTGCGCATCGACGCGCAAGGCGATGCGACGTCCGAGCCGCAGGATTAGCTCTCCGTCATGCCAGGCGCAGTCGGGGCATCCAGTACGCCACGGCGCTTCGGGTCAATCACAACCGGTCTCTGAAATACTGGACCGCCAGGCTAAACCGGGCGATGACAGCAATCGAGGTGGCGCCCTCACCCGAACAGCGTATCCGCGAGCAGCTTCAGGTTCAAAACCACGATGATGCCGGCAACGATCCAAGCGATCGCCGCGACCCACGCCGGGATTACGAACTTGCCCATCTTGCGGCGGTCCGAGACGAACCGCACCAGCGGGATCACGGCGAAAGGCAGCTGCATCGACAACACGACCTGGCTGAATACCAGCAGATCAGCCGTGCCGCGTTCGCCATAGATCGCGGTGACGACGATCACGGGAATGATCGCGATGCCGCGCGTCAGCAACCGGCGCGCCCAGCTCGGCAGGCGCAAATCGAGAAAGCCTTCCATCACGATCTGGCCGGCAAGCGTCGCCGTCACCGTTGAATTCAGGCCCGAGGCAAGCAGCGCCACTGCGAACAGTGTCGAGGCGATGCCGAGCCCGAGCAGCGGAGACAGCAGCTCGAAGGCCTGGCCGATCTCGGCAACGTCAGAATGGCCGCTCTTGTGGAAGGTTGCGGCAGCCACGACCAGGATCGCGGCGTTGATGAACAGCGCCAGCATCAGGGCGATGGTCGAATCCGTCGTCGCCCATTTGATCGCCTCGCGCCGGCCTTCGTCGTTGCGCTCATAGGCGCGCGTCTGCACGATCGAGGAGTGCAGATAGAGATTATGCGGCATGACGGTCGCACCGATGATGCCGATCGCGATGTAGAGCATCTCGGGGTTGGTGAAGATCTCGGTCTTCGGCACAAATCCCCTCAGCATCTCGGCCACCGGCGGTGCTGCCGCGGCAAGCTGGACGGTGAAACAGACTGCGATCACGACGAGCAGCGCGATGACGAAGGCTTCGAGGAAACGGAAGCCACGATTCATCAAGATGAGCAGCAAAAAGGCATCCAGCGCGGCGATCAGCGCGCCGCCAATCAGGGGAATGCCGAACAGCAGCTTGAGCGCGATCGCGGTGCCGATGACCTCGGCGAGATCGCAGGCGATGATCGCCGCCTCGCAGGCAAGCCAGAGCAGAAAGTTCACGGCCGGCGAATAGGTCCCGCGGCAGGCCTGCGCCAGGTCGCGGTCGGTGACGATGCCGAGCCGTGCCGCCAGTGATTGCAGCAGGATCGCCATCAAATTCGAGAGCAGGATGACCGAGAGCAGCGTGTAGCCGAACTTGGACCCGCCGGCGAGGTCGGTCGCCCAATTGCCGGGGTCCATGTAGCCGACCGAGACCAGATAGCCCGGGCCGACGAAGGCGAGCAGGCGCCGCCACCACACCCCCGCGATGGGAAGGGCGACCGAGGCATTCACCTCGGCAAGGCTCTTGGTCGCAGGCGCATCATTGCGCCAGCCGGCGGCGTCTCGGGTCAGATCGGGAGAGCGAGCATCCATGGAGCGAGAATACCGAAGTCGAGCCTTATTGCAACTCATTTGCAACTGCATCTAGCGGCATCGGTCTCTGGGCGGTCGCTATGTGTCGCCCCTGTCGGGAAGCGGGTGGGTTTGGCCGTTATCCGAGGCGGATACTGGCGCCAACCCGACTTTGCAGGAAATGAGCCATGTCAATTCCCCCGCGCCTCCCCGAGACATTCAACCGCCTCGCCTGGTCGAACCTGGCGGCACAGTCGGCCGAACAGATCGCGCTGGCCGCGGCCCCCATCGTCGCGGTGCTGACGCTCGGCGTCGCCGAGGGCCAGACGGGCCTGCTCCAGACCGCGCTGACCCTGCCCTTCGTCCTGTTCGCGATACCGGCCGGCCTGCTGGCCGACCGCATCTCCCGCCGTTCGCTGATGGCGGGCGCCGAGGCGCTGCGGGCCGCGGCCCTTGCAGCGATCGTGCTGCTGCTCGCGCTCGGCGCGCTCAATCTGCCGCTGCTGGCGCTGCTCGGCTTTGCCGCCGTGTGCGGCACCGTCGTCTACAGCGTGGCCGCGCCGGCGCTGGTGCCCTCCCTGGTGAGTTCGGACCTGTTGCCGGCAGCCAATGCGCGGATCGAGCTCGCACGCACCATCGCCTTCGCCAGCGGCCCTGCGCTCGGCGGCGTGCTGGTCGGGTGGTGGGGCGCGAGCCCGGCCTTCGGCTTTGCGGCCGCGCTGTCCGCGATCGCCGTCGTGCTGCTCTCCGGCATCTACGAGCCCGACCGCACGCCGGCCCCACGACGGCATCCGTTCCAGGACATCCGCGAGGGCGCGGCCTTCGTGTTTCATCATCCGCTGCTCCGGCCGGTGTTCATCACCCAGTTCATCTTCAACACCGGATGGTTTCTGCAGATCGCGGTGTTCGTGCCCTACGCCGTACGTCACCTCGGCCTGACCGCTGCCGGCATCGGCACCGTGCTGACGATGTACGGTGTCGGCATGGTGATCGGCGCGCTGTTCGCCACGCGCGTGATGAAGCGCATCGCGTTCGGCACGGTCGTCGGCCTCGGCCCCGTCACCGGCTTCGTCGCGGCGGTGGTGATGGCGCTGACGGTGCTGGTCCCCTCGCCCTGGCTTGCGGCCTTGAGCTTCTTCCTGCTCGGCGTCGGGCCGATCCTGTGGGTGATCTCGACCACGACGTTGCGCCAGTCGGTGACCCCGCCACGCCTGCTCGGCCGCGTCTCCGCCATCAACATCATGAGCTACGGCGCCCGCCCGATCGGCTCGGCGCTGGGTGCGATCGTCGGCGGCCTCTGGAGCGCGGAAGCGTGCCTCTATCTCGCCGCGGCCGTGTTCGGCGTGCAGGCGCTGGTGATCTGGCTCTCGCCCGCCGTGGCGCTGGACCGGCAGCCGGACATGGTGGGCGATGAGGCGGTGGCGCGGTGTTAGCTGCACCGTCATTGCGGGCGAAGCGAAGCAATCCAGAATCCGTCCGCGGAGACAGTCTGGATTGCTTCGTTGCAAGAGCTCCTCGCAATGACGGAGTATGTTGAAGCAGCCAGCCTAGCCCGCCAGATACCGCTCGTAGCTCCCCGTCACCGGCTCGCTCGCGTCCACCTCCGGATCGAGCGTGTAGAGATCCTGCGCGCGGCCGATGCCACGCAGCGCGTAGCGGCCGGTGGAGACGAGGTAGCGCCGGCCGGCGGCGTCGAGACCCTTGTAGAATTCCGCCGAGGCCAGCAGCTCGCGATCGACCGAACGGCTCATCGAGGCGATGCGACTGACCTCGTTCACGGTCGGACCGACCACGGTGAAGTCGAGCCGGTCCTCGCTGCCGATATTGCCGTAGAAGACCTCGCCGACATGCAGGCCGATATAGGCGGACGTGGTGGGACGGCCCTCGGCGCCCCGCCTCAGGTTCAGCGCCGCGACGTTCTTGCGGAACAAATGCTCGGCGCGAAGTGCGGCGCGCCGGGCGTGCGCCATGTCTTCACCGGTGAACATCGCGAGCACACCGTCGCCGATCAGCTTCAAGACGTCGCCACCGGCGTCGTGGATCGCATCGATCACGGCCTGCGCATAGTCGTTGAGGAACGGGATGATCTCGTCGGGGCCGATGCTCTCGCTGATTCCGGTCGAGCCGCGCAGATCCGAATACCACAGCACGGCGTTGATGCGCTCGGTGACGCCGCGCGAGATACGTCCGCTCAAGACCTGCTCTGACGCATCGCGTCCGAGATAGACGCGGCCGAGCGTGCGCGCGATGTCGACCTGCTGCGCCGACTTGATCGCGAGCCCCAGCACCGGCACGAGATCGCGCAGCGCCGCGAGCTCGCCTTCGGCGAAGCCGCTGTCGCGTCGCGTTGTCCAGGAGGAGTAGAGGCAGTCCATCTGCCCGAGCGCTCCAGTCTCCCCGAAGCGGTGCACAAAGGCCAGGAAATGGCGGTGACCCGTTTCAGCGAGCTCGCCGATTTGCGAGAAATCGAGCGTGGGCGCGTCGGCGAGATCGATCACCATCTCGTCGTGACCATGCTCGAGCAAATGATAGAACACCGACCGGCGCCAATTGTTGGCCGCGTCGCCCTCGGCCGTCGAGCCGTATTCGACGACGTCGCTCTCGTTGGTCGGCGTATCGCTCCAGCGGAAGGCGCGCCCCTCGTAGATAGGGTGCAGCGTATCGATGACGACAAGCCCACGCGAGAGTTCCAGCCCCTCGGCGCGGCAGCGCTCGCAGAAGCCGCGCAGCAGTTCGGGTTCGGGCAGGCCGGTGAGCCCCTGGCCGGCCAACCAGTTCATCAGCGCAACGCGCGAGGTCAATTGCATGCGCCATTATGCCGTGCATTCGTGACGAGCGAAAGGCGGCGCGCGGACCTTGCGTCGCCAAGGCTCCCGCTCACGGCCAGGCTCCCGCCCGCGGCAGGTCGCATATGTCGCGGACGCTGTTGACGCGCTGCCGCCTCGGGCCGCAAATGCGAATGATGACGCCGATCAGAAATACGGGGATATGAGCCAGCGCCAGCTTCCGATCATTCTGGCGCTCGGTACCACGCAGACCCTGGCCTGGGCCTCGAGCTACTATCTGCCGGCGCTGCTGGCCGATCCCATGGCGCGCGATCTCGGCATCTCCTCCAACTGGGTCTTTGGCGCGTTCTCGGCCTCGCTGGTGATCTCGGCGCTGCTCGGGCCGCGTATCGGGCGACAGATCGATCTGGTCGGCGGCCGGCAGGTCCTCTCGGTGTCGAACCTGACGATCGCCGCCGGCCTCGTTCTGCTCGGCCTCTCGCAATCGGTGGCGGTGATGGCAATGGCCTGGCTCGTGCTCGGCATCGGCATGGCGATGGGGCTCTACGACGCCGCCTTCGCCGCGCTCGGTCGCATCTACGGCACCGAGGCGCGCAGGCCGATCACCGGCATCACGCTGATGGCGGGCTTTGCATCGACCGTCGGCTGGCCGCTCACCGCCTGGGGCCTCGCCCATATCGGCTGGCGCGACACCTGCTTCGCCTGGGCCACTGCCAATATCCTGATCGGCCTGCCGCTCAACTTCTTCTTGCTGCCGACGATCAAGGGCGCCAGGCAGGCTGCGGCGGCAGAGAAGCCGCATCTGCCGCTCGACCGCACCATGGTGCTGCTCGCCTTCATCTTTGCGGCAGTCTGGACCGTCACCGGCGCGATGGCCGCGCATTTCCCGCGCATCCTGGAGACCACAGGCGCGACGCCGGTCGAGGCGATCGCGGCCGGTGCGCTGATCGGCCCCGCACAAGTGGCCGCGCGGGTTCTGGAGGCAGGCTTACTCAGCCGCTTTCATCCGCTGTGGTCGACGCGGCTCGCCTGTCTCACCCATCCGATCGGCGCGGTGGTCGTGGCGATCTTCGGCGGCGCCGCGGCCAGTGCGTTTGCGCTGTTCCACGGCTCCGGCAACGGCATCCTGACCATCGCGCGCGGCACGCTGCCGCTGTCGATCTTCGGCCCCAAGGATTTCGGCTATCGCCTCGGCATCATCGGCGCGCCGGCACGGATGGCGCAAGCCGTGGCGCCGCTGGCCTTTGGCCTGCTGATCGACGTCATGGGCGCCAAGGTGCTGATCGTCTCATCCGCGCTCAGCCTCTCGGCGCTGGCCGCGCTGTTCATGATCCGCGCGCAACCGCGGCCGGATTGACCGGGCGGGAGCTTTCGCGCACAAGCACAGCATGACCGAAGACACCTGCCCACCCCGCACATTCAAAGGCCTCCTGCGCTGGGCGACCACGCCGCCGCAGGCCTGGGGTGTCTATCTCCTCGCCATCATCCTGGTCTGGCTGATCTCCTTCTACGCCGGCTCGCTGAAGCCGAAGAAGGCGCCGGACGCGAGCCCGCCCGCCGTGACCGCACCGCGCAACTAGGCCGGCTTCGTTTCGCCGGTCGCGATCCAGATGCCGGCGAACACGGCGACCAGCCCGATCAGAAGGTTGGGCGTGATCGGCTCGCCGATCAGCAGCGCGGCGAGCAAGGTGGCGGCGATCGGGTTGACCGTCATCGTATTGGCGACCCGGGTCGGCGTTGCCCGCGCCAGCGCCATGACCCAGAGGATGAAGGCGAGCGCACCGCCGCCGATGCCGAGATAGACGCCGGCAATCCACTGCCCCATCGTGAAATGATCAAGCGCTGCAAAGCTGCCCTTCACGAAACCCGCGAGCACCAGCACGGCGGCGCCCGCACCCATGCCGACCGTGAGAAAACCGAGCGGGCTGGAGCGCTGCATCAGCGGCCGCGACAGCACGTTGTAGAACGCCATGCAGAACACGGCACCGCTCATGATCAGCTCGCCGCGCCAGGCGCCCGGCGGGCTTTGCGCCAAGCCCGCCGCCAGCGCCGCCGCCACGCCGAGCACGGCGATGCCGACACCAATGATCTTGCGCGCCGTCAGCCGCTCGACGCCGAGCATGGCGCCGACCACCATGGTGTGGAGCGGCAGCGTCGCAAGCGCGAGACTGGCGCGCGCGGCGGTCGTGTAGGAGACGGCGATGTTGTAGAGGATGAAGAACAGGCCGAAAAAGCAGATGCCGAGCAGCGCCACGGCCGGCCAGTCGGACCGCTGCGGCCAGCGCACGCCGAACAGAACCGCGCACGGCAGGAGGCAGAGAAAGCCGATCCCCCAGCGCAGGATCGCGAGCAGGATCGGATCGGCGCCGCCGACCAGATAGCGGGTGATCGCCGCGGCAGTGCCGCCAAGGCTGCTCGACGCCAGCGCGATCGCAACCCCGGCCCACTCACCCACAATCGTCTCCCGTTGCGGAGCTTGTTGAGGGCGCTAGCACGCCCCTGCTGCCACCGTAGTGGCAACAGGGGCGGTCGCGGGAAGCTAGTCGTAAAACTCAGGCGCCATCTTCTGGCTGTCGCGCTGGACCTTGTCGTGGTTGATCCAGAGCTGCGCCTTCTCCTTACTGAGCGTGTCGGCGATCTTCTGCATCGAGGCCGCGCTCTGGTCCTTGTTGGCGTTCATGCTGGGCACGCGGCGGTTGTCCCAATTGTCCTTGAAATGCACGGCGTCGCCCGACAGTACGACGGCGCCGGTCTTCGGCAGCTTCACCAGCAGCGATTGATGTCCCGGCGTATGGCCGGGCGTCGACAGGATGGTCACGCTGCCGTCGCCGAACACGTCCTTGTCGCCCGCAAGCAGCTCGACCGGATGCGAGGGCTTGAATCGCGGCTCGTTGTTGGCGCCGGGCCAGTCATACTCGGCCTTCTGCACGTAGAGCGTGGCCTGCGGGAACAGCTCGACATTGCCGGTGTGATCGGGATGGGTGTGCGAGACGGCCATCATCTTGACGTCGTCCGGTTTGAGGCCGAGCTGTTCGAGCTGGGCGGCAAGCGTCTTCGGCCGCCGCCAGGTCACGGCTTTGGGATCGGCGGGCGTAAGGCCGTTCGGCATCGCGGCAACTGCGTCGGCGATGCCGGTGTCCCACAGGAACCAGCCCTTGGCGTGCTTGACGAGATAGCAGCTGTCGACGAAGTCCATCGTCTTGCCCTCGTTGAGGCCGGGCGTCCAGCGCGAGATGTCGCCGGCGGTGCCCTCCCCGCAATTGAGCACGTAGAGCTTTTCGACACCGGCCTTTTCCGATTGCGCCAGCGCCGCATGGCCGCACAGAGCAAGCGCGGCGACGGCGAGAGCGAGCGTGATCCTTGGCGTCATTCGTTCCTCCCTTGCAGCCATTGTCGGCTGTGACCGAGGGTCAACCCCGGCCAGTTCGCAGAATTCCCGCAGACCGCTTTAATGCGGGCAAGTCTCGACCTCGACCGTGACGTGGCTCAACCCCCTCAACCCGGCGAGCCGCCTCTTGTAGACGGCCGGCTGCTTCGGTTGATCCGACACCACCGAGACCAGCACGGCGCAATGGCCGGGGCCGACCTGCCACAGATGCAGATCGGTGACGCGGTCGTCGCCGATCTCCATGCGCGCCCGGATCACGCGCTCCAGCTTCTCGTCGGCGCGGACGTCGAGCAGCACCGCGCCTGATGTCTTGATCAGACCGAACGCCCAGCTTGCGATCACGGCACTGCCGATCAGGCCGACCGCCGGATCGGCCCAGGCCCATCCCGAATACATGGCGACCACGAGCGCGGCGATCGCCAGCACCGAGGTCGCCGCGTCCGCCATGACGTGGACATAGGCCGCGCGGAGATTGTTGTCGTGATGATGGTGGTGGTGATCATGGTCATGATCGTCGTGATCATCATGCGCATGGCCGTGATGGTGATGACCATGGTTATCGCGGAGCAGCCAGGCACTGGCGAGATTGACGCACAGGCCGAGGGCAGCGACTACGATGGCCTCGCCATAGACGATCGGCACCGGATTGATCAGCCGCAGCACGCTCTCATAGGCGATCTCGACCGCGATCAGGCCGAGGATGATCGCGCTGGCGAAGGCGGCAAGATCGCCGAACTTGCCGGTCCCGAAGCTGAAATGCGAGCTCCCCAGATGTCGTCGCGCAAAGCGATACGCGAACGCGGCAATCCCCAGCGCCGCCGCATGCGTTCCCATGTGCCAGCCGTCGGCGAGCAGCGCCATCGAGCCGAACAGCGTGCCCGCGACGATCTCGCCGACCATCATGACCAGCGTCAGGATGACGACGAGCCAGGTGCGCCGCTCGTTCTCGTCGTGCTTGTCGCCCAGAAAGGCGTGGTCATGGGTCCATTGTTCGATGGAATGGGAATGCATCGCGAAGTCTCCGAAAGGCCCGGGCCGTTAACCCCTAATATAGACCTGCGAGTCTTCTGGGCAAAATCCCCGGAATGAGCCGATTGACAGGTAGGTGCCGTTTCGGTGTAATGAAGGTCATGGGGATTTGAGCGATCTCCCCACGAGGCGACATGCCCAAGTATCGCGTCCCGTTGTTTTTCACGAGGGCGCATCATGTCTTCCTACACGACCATATCATCTGACAAACTGGCACGGTTGATCGGCACGGCAAACGCCCCTGCCCTGATCGACGTGCGCACCGACGAGGATTTTGCCGCCGACCGGCGGCTGATCCCAGGTTCGATCAAGCTCAGCCACGACAATGTTCCGGAATGGGGTGCCGAATTCGCCGGCCGCACCGCCATCGTCTCCTGCCTGCGCGGCGCAAAGCTGGCGCAGGGCACGGCGGCCTGGCTCAGGCAGCTTGGGGTCCAGGCCGAGACGCTGGAAGGCGGATTCGAGGGCTGGAAGGACGCAAAGCTGCCGCTGCTCGATACCCGCAAGCTGCCGCCGCGCGACGCCAAGGGACGCACCGTCTGGGTGACGCGGGCGCGGCCCAAGGTCGACCGCATTGCCTGCCCCTGGCTGATCCGACGCTTCGTCGATCCCAATGCGGTGTTCCTGTTCGTGGCGCCTTCGGAAGTGGTGGCCGTCGGGCAACGCTTCAACGCAGCCCCCTTCGACATCGAGAACGTGTTCTGGAGCCACCGTGGTGAGCTCTGCACCTTCGACGTGATGATCGAGGAGTTTGGGATTGCCGCGCCGGCGCTGCTCCGGCTCGCAACGTTGGTGCGCGGCGCCGACACCGGGCGGCCCGACCTCGCGCCGGAGGCCCCCGGCCTGCTCGCAGCTTCGCTCGGGCTGTCGCGGATGTATGATGACGACCTCGAACAGCTCGAGGCCGGCATGCTGCTCTACGACGCCTTCTATCGCTGGTGCCGTGACGCCACGTCCGAGACCCACAACTGGCCGACCAACAAGGCGAAGGCTTGATGGATACCCGTACGATCGAAGCAGGAGCTGATGCCGGTCACGGCGTCAGCTTCAGCGAAGCCTTTCGCGTCTGGCTCCGCGTCGCCTGCCTGAGTTTTGGCGGGCCCGCGGGCCAGATCGCGGTCATGCACCGCATCTTGGTCGAGGAGAAGAACTGGATCTCGGAAGCCCGTTTCCTCCACGCCCTGAACTACTGCATGCTGCTGCCGGGCCCGGAGGCGCAGCAGCTCGCGACCTATGTCGGCTGGCTGATGCATCGCACCGCCGGCGGGCTGATGGCGGGCGGGCTGTTCATTCTGCCCGGCATCATTGCCATCATGGGCCTGAGTTACGTCTACGCCGCCTACGGCAATGTCAGCTTCGTCGAGGCTCTGTTCTTCGGCTTGAAGGCCGCCGTGCTCGCCATCGTCGTCGAGGCCGTGGTGCGCGTCGGCAAGCGCGCATTGAAGAACCGCATCATGATCGCGCTTGCCGCGATCGCCTTCGTCGCGATTTTCTTCTTCGCGATCCCCTTCCCGGTCATCATCATCGCCGCCGGAATCATCGGATATATCGGCGCCAAACAGGGCCGTCCGGAATTCGCGCCGGCCGGTCACGGCCCTGCCGGCAGCAGCGCCGTGATCGACAGCATGCTCGGCGACGCCGTGCCCGAGCATGTCCGCCCCAACACCGTCCGCACGATTCGCGTGGGCGTGTTGTGGCTTGCGCTGTGGCTGGTGCCGGTGATCGCGCTGTTGCTCGCTGTTGGACAAGACAATGTCTTCACTCACATCGCGCTGTTCTTCTCGAAAATGGCGATGGTCACCTTCGGCGGCGCCTATGCGGTGCTGGCCTATGTCGCCCAGCAGGCGGTCGAGCACTATCACTGGCTCAAGCCGCACGAGATGCTCGACGGTCTCGGTATGGCCGAGACCACGCCCGGCCCTTTGATCATGGTGCTCCAGTTCGTGGGCTTCATGGCCGCCTACCGCGACGCCAGCGGGCTGTCGCCGATGCTCGCGGCCACGCTCGGCGGGCTGCTCGCGACCTGGGTCACCTTCACGCCCTGCTTCCTCTGGATTTTCGTCGGTGCCCCCTACGTCGAACGGCTGCGCGGCAACAAGGGTCTCGGCGGTGCGCTCAGTGCGATCACGGCTGCCGTCGTCGGCGTGATCCTCAACCTCTCGATCTGGTTCGCGCTGCACACGCTATTCCGCGAGACCGTGCCGGTGCACAGCTTCCCGTTTGCCTTCGACATGCCGGTGCTGACCAGCGTCGATCTCTCCGCGCTCGTGCTGTCGATCGCGGCGGCAACCGCGATCTTCCGATTCAAGCTCGGCATGCTCACCGTGCTCGCCGGCAGCTGCGCTGCAGGCGTGGCGCTGCGGCTGGCAGGGGTGATCTAGGACGTGGCCTCCCTGGCAGACCGATGACAGAAGCGTCGCAGCGTCGGCAATAACCGCACGCAGAAGCTTGAAATTGTCCAGAAGCCTCGGCATGGATTCGCGGGAAAGAGCGAGCCTGGCCGTATTGATCGCCGGTTCCTTTCTCACGTTAGGAATTCCTTTGCAATTACGGGCAATATTCCCCCACGCAATTAGAGGTAGATGGCGGGATGAGCGATCGGTCGATCAGAGATGACAGATTGCTGTCCGCCGTCACGAGGCAAATCACCTTGGGAATCGCGCTCCTTGCGGCGCTCGCGATGAACCTTGTGGGCCTGAGTTGCAGCTTTGAGCTATCGGCCGATACGGCCGTGCTACTGACCTCGTACGTGTTTCTCACTGTCTATGTCAGCTTTGTTCGACCCAACGCGGAACTCGCGCGCGTTCTCATCTGCTTTGGTCAGCTCGTTGTCGTCGTTCTCATGGGACTTTTATTGACCTACGCCGCATCCGCAGTGCCACTGCCTTATCGCGATGCAGAACTACACGCGATTGATCGCTGGTTCGGATTCGATCGAGCTAAATTATCTCGCCTTTTTGAGAAGGCACGATGCGCTCCACGACGTCCTTTCCTTTGCTTACAACTCCATGATGAAGCAGAACATCCTGGTGTTGGTCGCCGCTATTTTGACCTGGCGGCTTGATAGATTGCGGTTATACATCATTGCATTTGCAGTTGCGGTAACGGCGACCGCCATCATCGGAGGCTGCATTCCGGCCGTGAACGCAATGATCTATTTGGATGGGGTTTCCAAGGAATTCTCGACCTTGCCGGAGGGCGGGCACAGCTATTTCCCGGTTCTCGACGGGCTTCGGAATGGAACGCTACGGGTTATCGACTTTCGGTCCGTGGAGGGGTTGATCTCCTTCCCCAGCTTCCACACGGCGAACGCTATTTTATTTGTTTGGGCTCTTTGGCCGATCCGCATCTTGCGCCTGGTGCTCGTGCCTCTGAATCTTCTTCTTATCGCGGGCACGCCCCTCTGCGGCGCACATTATGCCGTAGACATTGTTGGCGGCCTTGCTGTGGCGTGCGGAGCAGTCGCTGCAACGAACTGGCTCATCCATGCCCGTCGGATCGAACATCAAGAACGGCTCCTTCTCGCGCGAGGCTGATGCTCTAGCTCCGCATCCACGTCTCGTCCCGGCCATCTGCCCGTCGAGGCAAAACACCTGCAGTCACGACCGATCTGGCGCTGTCAGGCCCGTACGGGCAAATATTCCATTTTACCGAAATTCGGATTTGACGTACAAGCGACACATCCTGGCCCGAGACAAGGGGCCGATCGCGATCGTCACAAACCGCGGGCTGGGCAGCGATGGACCCGATGGCGTCGGGCACGATCGCATTGCAGGGCGCTTCGGCTGTGAGCAATGACTTTCGTGCCTACGACACGACGCCGACAGCGTCTTCGCATGGCTTCGGGTGTGAGCACACGCCAGCACTCGAAGTCGCAGCGAGGACGTGCGCGGACGAACAAGTCGTGTGGTCCTGACGCCCGGGGTCTGTGCGTCAAGTCCTGCGGTGATGTGGCGGCCCGACCGGGCGCGCGCATCAGTCATCTGCAAGGCGACGGGGGCAGTAGTGCATCGCTCCCCGGGGAGAGCACGAGGGACACGTTAAAACCATCGCGCCGGGAAGGCCGGTCGATCGGGCGAACCTGTGATCCACCCCGTGTGCATTTCTATCGCCCACGGATCTGCGGATGCCAGCCGGCGCCCGGCCTTCGCTGCGCCCTTGTCTCTACGAGGACCATGCGACGAATCAAAACTCGGGCCGAACGCGCCGCGAGATCGCGAACTCTCGTCCGTTGTTTGAACCGTGCATCGGCGCGACGACTAATCCTGCCCACTCTCGATGTCCTCGCCCGGCTTGACCGGGCGACCCAGTACTCCGAGACGATCGTGATTGAGAAGAGAAGCCGCGGCTTACTGGATGCCCCGGTCGAGCCGGGGCATGACAGCCGTTTCCTAGCGCTATCGCATCAGTTCCAAGGTAGAAAGATTGGAACGGGGAGAATTCGCCCCGGTTAGCTCTCACTGCCGAACACTCCGCTTTTTGGATGAGCCATGACCGATCTATCCATTGATGCGCGACTGCTTGCCCCTGACAATGACCGGCACGGCGCCAATCTCACGGTCGTCGCTGTCGCGGCGGCAATTCTTCTGGCGGGCGCAGCGGCCTTGTCAGGCACGATCTCCTGGCAGCAGGGATTGTTGTTTCTTCTCGGAGGTGCACTTGGCCTGACGCTTTACCATGCGCTGTTCGGGTTCACCTCGGCCTGGCGCGTCTTCATTGTCGCGCGACGAGGCGCCGGCCTCCGTGCGCAAATGGTCATGCTGGCGCTGGCAACCGCCCTCTTCTTTCCGGCCTTGGCGCAAGGCACGCTGTTCGGCGTTGCCGTGCATGGCGAGCTCGGCGCGGTGGGCGTGGGCATGCTGACCGGGGCGTTTCTGTTCGGCCTTGGAATGCAGCTTGGCGGCGGCTGCGCGTCGGGAACGCTTTATACCGCCGGCGGCGGCAACACCCGCATGCTGGTGACACTGGCGGCCTTCATCGCCGGATCGACGCTCGGTGCATTGCATCTGCCGTGGTGGAGCGCGCTGCCGAACATCGGCGCGGTCTCGTTGATCGAACGGCTCGGCTGGCTGCCGGCGCTCGTGCTCTGCTGGGCCGTCATGGCTGCGATCTACCTCATCACGCTCAGGGCCGAGATCGGCCGGCACGGCCAACTTGAGCCGGGAGCGCGGACGAAGCTGCGCGGCGCGCGCCGCTTCATGCAGGGGCCGTGGCCGCTCCTGTGGGGCGCGATCCTGCTCGCGATCGGAAATTTCGCCACGCTGTATCTTGCGGGACGTCCCTGGGGCATCACCTCCGCTTTCGCGCTCTGGGGATCGAAGATCCTGATGAGCCTCGGCGTCGACGTCGCGTCTTGGCCCTATTGGCAGGGCGCTCGGGCGGCCTCGCTGCACCAAAGCATCTTTGCCGACATCACCTCCGTCATGGATTTCGGCATCATTCTGGGCGCGTTGCTGGCCGCAGGCCTCGCCGGCAAATTCCATCCGACATGGCGCATCTCCGCATCCTCGCTCCTCGCCGCCATCATCGGCGGCCTGCTTCTCGGCTATGGCGCCCGGCTCGCCTATGGCTGCAATATCGGCGCTTATTTCAGCGGGATCGCATCGGGCAGCCTGCATGGCTGGTGCTGGCTGGTCGCGGCTTTCGTTGGCAACATTCTGGGAACACAGCTCCGACCGCTGTTCGGCCTGGCCGTCGAGCGGTAGGTCTTCGTCCGCACGCCGGCGCTCGATGCTGCCCTCTAACGCATCATCAACCGCGCGATCGCCTCGCCGATCACCACGGTCGTAAAGTGGGTGTTGGCCCGGCAATCCGACGGCATGATCGAGGCGTCGGCGACGCGCAGGCCCGCGATACCCTTCACCGTGCCGTCAGGGTTGACCACGCCCTGGGCGTCGTTAACTCCGGTCATGCGGCAACTGCCGGCGGCGTGTTGGATGTCGCCGGTCTCACGGCGCAGCAGCGCTTCGAGCTCGTGATCGGGCAAAGCAGCAGCTTGCGGCAGCGTCAAATCCGTGTCGGCGAGCCGGATCCAGTCCGTGATGCCCGATAGCGCCGGCTGGGCGGTGATCACGGCCAGCCGCCTCACCGCATCCATCATGCGTAGCATGTCGCGGGGATCGGCCAGCATGTTCTCCTCGATAACAGGATCGATCGCGGGGTCGGTCGAGGCCAGCTTGAGCGTGCCACGCGAATACGCGTTGAACAGCCCGGCGCCGATCGCGCCCGGCACGCCGATGCCGCGGTGGTTGAAGGCGATCAGGATCATGTCGCGCTTGCCGCCGTCGGCGAGGCCTGACGAATAGGTCACGCAGCAATTGGTGTGGCGGGTGTCGGGATCTGTGGGCCGCAGATTTTCGTGGAGCTGGATCGTGGCGCGAAACAGCGGGTGGTCGAAGAAGTGCTTGCCGACCGGCAGGTCGCGCTCGACCGCGATCCCCATCGCCTTCAGCTCATCCGCGGGTCCAATGCCCGAGCGCAGCAGGATTGCCGGACTGTGGATGGCGCCGGCGCACAGCACGATCTGGCGCGCGCTGATCTCGCTGGTGCCCTGCCCCTCGATGTGAACGCGAAGGCCGGTCGCCCGCCCGTCGCTGATCAGCACGCGATCGACCAGCGCATGCCCGCGAATTTCCAGATTGGCGCGGCCGCGCGCGGGCTCCAGATAACCCTCGTTGGTGGTGATGCGGCGGCTGTCGCGGCTGTTGATGGGATAGCAGGCGACGCCCTCGCCGTCCGGGCCGTTGACGTCGGCGCACCAGGGATAGCCGCTCGCCAGCGCCGCATCGCGCAAGCCGCGATCGATCGGTCCCCATTTGTCCGGCGGCGCGCGATAGACCGGCAGCGGTCCGCCGCGTCCGTGGCAGGCCTCGTCGCCGAATTCCAGATCATCCTCGATCACCGAGAACAACGGCATCACGTCCTTGGCGGACCAGCCGGTGCAGCCATTGGCGGCCCATTCGTCGAAGGCATCGGCGACACCGCGGATGGCGATCTGCCCGTTCATCATCGACGAACCGCCGAGCCCCTTGCCGCGCCAGTAGAAGCGCGGCTCCTGGCCGGCCACGCGGCGCGTCAGAAGATCCGGCCATTGCCATTTCTCCTGGTACTCGCGCTTGTGGATGATCGGGATGGGATTCGGCGTCATCACCTCCCAGGGTGCCTCGTCGGCGCGCCAGTCCAGACCCGCCTCGAGCAGCAGGACGCGCCGTGCGGGATCTTCCGAGAGCCGTGCCGCAACAGCGGCGCCGGCGGAGCCGCCGCCGACAACAATGACATCGTACATCGCGCTACTTCTCAACGTTCCAGAACACCGGGATGGCGGACGGTATCAGTCCGCGCAAGGTCGCGCGAGAGGCGGCGGGCTGGGCGAATTGGCCCCACGGTATTGCGGGTGCCTGATCGTACATGACGGTCTGGATCTCGCCTGCGATCTTCTTGCGATCCTCCTCGGCGGGCGCCTTGGCAAAGGCTTCCATCAGCGGCGTAATGCGCGCATCGCATTGCCAGCCGGTGAAATCGGCGCAGTTGAAGGCGACCATGACGTTGGTCAGCGGCGAGCCGAGGTCGAAGCCGCCGGCGTGAACGCCATAGACGCTCCAGCCCTCCTTCTTGGCGCGGCGCGCCAGCACGCTCGCCCAGTCCATCACCTGGAGGTCGACGTTGAACCCGGCCTGTTTCAGCCGCTCGGCCAGCACCTGCGCCGAAACGCGCGGAGCTTCGAGATCGTTGGCCTCCATCACGACGACAGGCTCGCCGGCATATTTCGTCGCCTTCAGTGCGGCCTTCGCCGCTTCGATCGACGGCTTGGCGGCGGCTTCGGTCCCGGCCTTGCTGTCATAGGTGGTGCCGCAGGTGAAGTATGTCGCGCAAGGCGTGGCGTATTTGGCGTCCAAGCCGAGTGCGTCCAGCACCTCGCGCTGATCGACCAGCTTCCACAGCACGCGGCGAATTTCTGGATCGTCGAACGGCCTGGATGCGGCATTGAGGCGATAGGCGCCCGCGAACATGTTGCCGCCAGTGAAATTGACCAGTTTGACCCGTGAGTTCTTCTCCATGGTCGGCAGCAGATCGAACGGCGCGTATTGCATGAAATCGACTTCGCCGGCCTGCAGCGCGGAGGCTGCGGTCGCGCCATCCGGGATGACACGGATCTCGAGCGTGTCGATGTTGACGCGCTTGCCGCCGGCGAGGAAGTCGGCAGGCTCGGGCCGCGGCACGTAGTCGGCGAATTTCTTCAGGACCATGCGGTCGCCGGTGCGGTGATCGGCCTTGCTGTAGACGAACGGGCCGGAGCCGACGATCTCGGTGATGCGCTGGTCGCCGGGCGTTTTGGCGATGCGCTCGGGCATCATGAAGGCCACCGGACTGACGGGATTGCCGAGCGCGTCGATGACGAGACCGGACGGCTCCTTCAGCGTCAGCACGAAGGTTTTTGCGTCGGTCGGTTCGAGCGAGGCCGTGATCGCGAAGATGCGGCGGCCGAGCGCGCTGCGGGTGCCCCAGCGGCGCAGCGAGGCGACGCAATCGGCGGCCGTGACCGGTTGGCCGTCATGCCACTTCAAACCGTCGCGCAGCGTGAAACTGTAGGTCAGGCCATCGGCAGAGACCTTCCAGTCCTGCACCATTTGCGGCTTGATCTCGCCCTTGGAATCCTTTGCAAACAGCGTGTCGAACACCATGTAGCCGAACGTGCGCGTAATATAGGCTGTGGAGAAATGCGGATCGAGCGTGACGATCTCGGCCTCGAGCACCGCGACGAGATTGCCTGCCGCATGCGCGGGCGGTGCGGTCAGCGCCAAGGCGAACAGCGCCGGAATGAAAGCCCTCAGTTTGGACATGGAATGGATTTGCCTTTTGACGGAGACGTTAAAGTCGCCAGACAAAAAGCAATGTTCATGCCCGGAGGGCCGAAACACGTATGCGCTCACGGCTATCTGCCGCGCGTTTGCGCGCCACGCCCTCGCTGTCATCGCCCGGCTTGACCGGGCGATCCAGTATTCCAGGGAAAGCTACGATTGAGCCGAGAGATCGCGGAGTACTGGATGCCCCGCCTACGCGGGGCATGACACTGTCGATATGGCGACGGCCCGCGGACTACCCGATCACCCTGCCGAACTTGTTCGACTTCGGGAATCCCTTCGGCGGGAGACGACCGGCGTCGGCGCGGGAGCCTTTCCACTCGGCGAGCTCCTTCATGGTCGCGGAGAATTCGCGGCCCGCGGAGTCTTTCCAGGTCAGGCCAGCCTTGGCGTCGAACACGGCAATGTCGGAGAGGCCGCCGTCCTTGTACTTCTGCAGACGCACACCGCGGCCGCGGGCCATCTCCGGCACCTGGTCGAGCGGGAAGATCAGCATCTTGCGGTTCTCGCCGATGACCGCGACGGTGTCGCCGAGCACCTCGGTGACCGTGCGCGCCTCGTTCGGCATATCGACGTTGAGGACCTGCTTGCCCTTCTTGGTGGTGCCGACGCAATCGTCCTCGTTGACGACGAAGCCCTGGCCTTCGTGGCTCGCGACCAGGAATTTGCGTCCGCCCTTGTTGACGAACAGCGTGACCGGCGCGGCCTCCGGCTCGAGATCGATGAATTGGCGGATCGGCTCGCCATGACCGCGGCCGCCCGGAAGTTTTGCGACATCGAGCGAGTAGAATTTTCCGTTGGTGGCGAACAGCAGCAGCTTCGAGGTCGTTTCCGCGAAGAACGCGAACCCGAGCTTGTCGTCCTGCTTGAAAGCCAGCCCCGAGAGATCCTCGACATGGCCCTTGAGGGTGCGGATCCAGCCCTTGTCGGAGACGACCACCGTCACCGGCTCGCGCTCGACCAGGGCCTCCTCGATCGCGGCGAGATCATGCTCGGGCGCGTCCGCAAAGGTGGTACGGCGCTTGCCGAGCGGGGTCTTGGGTCCGAACATGTCGCGGACCTTGCCGACCTGCTCGGCGACCTTCTTCCACTGCTCGGGTTCTGACGCCAGCAGCCCCTCGATGCCCTTCAGCTCCTTGCGAAGATCCTTGTCCTCGCTGCGGATCTCCATCTCCTCGAGCTTGCGCAGGCTTCGCAGCCGCATGTTGAGGATGGCTTCGGCCTGCACCTCGGTGAGCTTGAACGCCTTGATCAGCGCCGGCTTCGGCTCGTCCTCATTGCGGATGATCCTGATCACCTCGTCGATGTTCAGATAGGCAATCAGCAAGCCGCCGAGAATCTCCAGCCGGCGCTCGATCTCGGCCTTGCGATGGTTGGTGCGACGGATCAGCACGTCACGCAGATGGTCGAGCCATTCGCGCAAGCATTCCGCGAGCCCCACGACTTTGGGGACGCGGCCCTTGATCAGCACGTTGAGGTTCAGCGGAATCTTGTTTTCGAGCTCGGTCAGCCGGAACAGCGATTCCATCATCAGCGCGGGATCGACGTTCTTCGACTTCGGCTCGATCACGATGCGAACGTCTTCGGCCGATTCGTCCCTGATATCGCCGACCAGCGGCAGCTTCTTCTGGTCCAGCAGCTCGGCGATCTTCTCGATCAGCCGCGACTTCTGCACCAGAAAGGGAATCTCGGTGACGACGACGACCCAGGTGCCGCGCGCGCCCTCTTCCTGCTCCCATCGGGAGCGGACGCGAAACGAACCGCGGCCGGTGGTGTAGGCTTCAGCGATCGCCTGCTTGGAATCGACGCAGATGCCGCCGGTGGGGAAATCCGGACCCTTGACCCATTTCAGCAAGGCCCTGGATTTCGCGTCGGGCTTCTCGATCAGATGCAGCGCGGCGTCGCAGAGCTCGGCGGCGTTGTGCGGCGGGATCGAGGTCGCCATGCCGACCGCGATACCCTGCGCACCGTTAGCGAGCAGGTTCGGGAAGCCGCCGGGCAGCACGATCGGCTCTTTCGACTGGCCATCGTAATTGGGGCGGAATTCGACCCCGTCCTCGTCGATGCCGTCGAGCAGAAGCCGCGCGACGTCGGTCATGCGCGCTTCGGTGTAGCGATAGGCGGCCGGATTATCGCCGTCGATATTGCCGAAATTGCCCTGGCCGTCGACCAGCGGGTAGCGCGAGGAGAAATCCTGCGCCAGACGCACCATGGCGTCGTAAATCGCCTGGTCGCCATGCGGATGGAACGAGCCCATCACGTCGCCGACGATTTTGGCGGACTTCTTGAATGCCGTGCCCGGATCAAGCCGTAGCAGGCGCATGCCATAGAGGATGCGCCGGTGTACCGGCTTCAGGCCGTCGCGGGCATCCGGCAGCGCGCGGTGCATGATGGTGGACAGCGCATAGGCGAGATAGCGCTCTTCCAGCGCCTCACGCAGCGGCACCTCGTGAATTTCGGCCGGTTCCTCCGGCGGAATCAATCGTTTTCCCATGCCGCCCGGTTAAACCGTGGAAGCGAATCGGGCAAGGATCGATTGGTTCCCTGTGGGGGGCCTACTGGCCGGCCCAGCCTGCGGTGAAGGTCTGGGTGGGTTGGGTGTTTTTGGCCTGCGTGGTGGCCGGGGCATTGGGCAGGCACCGCCGCGCCGTCTCGATCTCGGCCTCCGTCGCGCCCTTGGACCTCGCCCATGCCTCTGCGGCCGCAGCGGAATATTTGGCCACATAGAATCTGACGACGGTACATGAGGCACGCCGAAACACGCCCGGCTGCTCACCCGCGAGGGCGTCCGGCGCCAGCGCGATCAGCGCTGCCGATATAACAAGTCCCTTGATCAGCATGAGGCTATCCCCGGTTGGAACCCAAAACGGCAAGTCCGGGGAACCCCGTTTTGTTCCAGCAAGCGTTGTCCCGCCAGGGCAATGCAGAGCCGCGCCAGGCTCATGGCGCGGGAATCGCGCCCTTTGCCTGCTGTCGCGTCAGCGCGTTGATGAAGCCCGCTCGCGCGTCGGAATGGCCCTGCCCGCGCGGCTCCAGCACGTGCCGCAACAGGAACAGGCCGGTGAGTCGAAAGCCATCCTGGAGATCCTCGTCGGTGAGGTCGCCCTGCACCTCGCCCCGACGCAGGAACGTTGGCAGTCGCAACAGGCGGTCGCGCCACGGTTCGCCCGCCCCGCGTGACACTGCGCCGCCGGATTTGGGCGAGACATAGATCAGGTCGTTGGTTTCTCCGGTCACCGCGCAGCTTTCCAGCGCCAGCCCGAAGCCGAGCTCGGTGAGCATCGCCAGCTCGAAATGGATCACGTGTACGGCGGCGCTGCCGATGTCGTCGAAATCATCCAGCGAATGCTCGAGCAGCGCCAGGAGGTTTTCGTGCGGATCGCGTTCCGGCAGCAACCGCGCGATCGAGGCGAGATGGGTGATGCCGTAGACGCCGTGGGATGATCCCAGCAGCGTCGCCGCCCGCAGCTTGAGGCCCTCGATGGCATAGGTGCCGAGATGCTCGTCGAGCCGCGCCCGCCATACCACGCCGAGGCTGTTGCCGGGTTGCAGCAGCGGCCGCATCCGCGAGCCAGCGCCGCCGCGGACGAGACCGAGATGGCGGCCGTGCGCACGGGTCAGCAGCTCGACGATGGCGCTGCTCTCGCCATGCCGCCGCACCCCCAGCACGATGCCTTCGTCGGTCCATTCCATGGGTGAAGTCTAACGGATTCCGGCCTTCAATCGTAGGGCGGATTGGCGGGATTGCGCGCCGCCAATCCACCTGACGCCTTACGCGTTGAACCAGCCCTGCGCGTCGCCGCGGAACGAGAAATACAATCCCATTGCCGTCAGCACGCAGGAGACGATCTCGATGGCGCTGTCGAGTTCCATGCCTTTCTCGCCGATGATCTGGCCGAGCGAGATGACCGACAGTACGAGCGCCGCCGCCAGCACCCAGCGCGGCCAGTTCTTGCGCCCGTGCGCGGCCAGCCTGACGAAATACACCAGCAGCAGGATCATGCCGCCGGCAAGCAGCGTCGACGTCGTGATCATCTGCTCGGTCATCTCGGCATTGGGCGTGCGGTCCTGCACCGCCACCGACAAGGCATCCAGCATCAACGATGCATAGAGCAACGCTTCGAAGCGTCGTACGTTGCTGGGTACGCTCATCGCTGACCGATCATTTTCTTGGTTATTCTTTGGGAAATTCCAGGCCCATCTCGCGGTAGCGATCGGGATCGTCGCTCCAGTTCTCGCGCACCTTGACGAACAGGAACAGGTGCACCGGCACGCCCAGGATCTCGCCGATCTCCTTGCGCGAGTCCGCGCCGATCGACTTGATGGTGGCGCCGCCCGCGCCGAGCACGATCTTGCGCTGGCTTTCGCGCTCGACGAAAATCGTCTGCTCAATGCGCACCGATTTGTCCTTGCGCTCCTCCCACTTGTCGGTCTCGACCGTGGACTGGTAGGGCAATTCCTGGTGCAGCTTGCGAAAGATCTTCTCGCGCGTGATCTCGGCCGCAAGCTGCCGCATCGGCGCGTCCGACATCTGGTCTTCGGGATAAAGGAACGGCCCCGGCGGCACGATCTCGGCCAGTGTATGCCTGAGGTCGTCGACGCCGTCGCCGGAGATCGCCGCGATCATGAAGGTCTTTGCGAAGGCCATGCGCTCGTTGGCGGCCTGCGCCAGCGCCAGCAGCTTCTCGCGCTGGACCAGGTCGACCTTGTTGATGACCAAAATCTTCTCGTGCTTGACGCTGGCGACCTTGGTGAGGATCGCCTCGGCTTCCTCGTCGATGCCGGCCTTGGCATCCAGCAGCACGCAGACGAAATCGGCGTCATGCGCGCCGCTCCAGGCGGTCGAGACCATGGCGCGGTCGAGCCGGCGCTTGGGCAGGAAGATGCCCGGCGTATCGACCAGGATGATCTGCGCGTTGTTCTCGATCACGATGCCGCGGATCAGCGCGCGCGTGGTCTGCACCTTGCGCGAGACGATCGTGACCTTGGCCCCGACCAGCGCATTGACCAGGGTGGATTTGCCGACGTTCGGCGCGCCGATCAGCGCGACGAAGCCGCAGCGCGTGGCAGTGGGCGCCTCGCCGCTTGCTTCAACCGTCATTGCCGCCGCCAACGCCTTCACGTTCGATCATCACTGAAGCTGCTACCTTCTCTGCCGCGCGCTTGCTGCCGCCGATGCCTTCCGCCGGGGCTAGTCCCGGAAGATCGACCGCCACGCGGAATTGCGGATCATGATGCGGGCCGGTGCGCTCGACCTCGCGATAAACGGGCGTCGGCAATCCCTTGCCCTGCGCCCATTCCTGAAGAACGGTCTTGGGATCGCGCAACGGACGCCGCGGCTTGTGCATGCGCTCGGTCCAGTTGCGCTTGACGAACTCGGCCGCCGCCGCGTAGCCGCCGTCGAGGAAGACGGCGCCGATCACGGCCTCGCAGATGTCGCCGAGCACGCTCTTGCGGAGGCGCGCGTCGGCGCTGGGGCCGACCGAGCCGAGCTTGATGTCGTCGAGCAGACCGAGCGACTTGGCGACATCGGCGCAGCTCTCCTTGCGCACCAGTTCGGCAAGTCGCTTCGACATCTCGCCTTCATCGGCGTTCGGGAAGGCGTGATAGAGCATATCGGAGACGACGAGCCCGAGCACGTGGTCGCCGAGGAATTCCAGCCGCTGATAGCTGTCGCCGCGCTTGCGCCCGGACTTCAGCGCGGAGACATGCGTGATGCCTTGCATCAAGAGGTTGGGATCGGCAAAGCTGTAGCCGATGCGTGCCTCGAGCCCCGCATTCGCATCCGAGCCCCTGGCCTTGCTGCTCCGCACCCGCTTCTTCTTTGCAGGCGCCTTGATCTCGAGCGCCTTGCTTTCAAGAGTCTTGCTCTCAAGAGTCTTGGTCGCAGCTTCGCCGTCGGGGCCCGCTTGCGCCTCGGTCGGTAGGGTCGCGATGTCCTTGGCTTCGTCCTTCATCGGACGATTTTGAAGAAGCGATTCCAGCGCACCGCCCACGGCCAGCGCCAGAACATCCAGGCATGCTCGCCCTCGGCGATCGAGAAGAAGATCATCTGGGCGCGCCCGATCAAATTCTCCTGCGGCACGTAGCCGACCTGGCCGAGGAAGCGGCTGTCGGTGGAATTGTCGCGGTTGTCGCCCATCATGAAGAAGTGGCCGGTCGGCACGGTGTAGACATTGGTGTTGTCGACGTAGCCGTTGTCGGCGCAGTCCAGCGTCTCGTAGGACACCCCGTTCGGCAGCGTTTCCTTCCAGCGCTTCACCCGGGAGACGCCGCTGCCTTCGGCGCCGCAGGGGTCCTCACCGACAAATTCGCTCATGCGCTGCCGCTCGACCGGCGTGTCGTTGATGTAGAGCAGCCCGTCCCGCATCTGGATGCGGTCGCCGGGCAGGCCGATCACGCGCTTGATGTAGTCGGTGGAATCGTCCTTCGGCAGGCGGAATACGACGATGTCGCCTCGGTTCGGGTCCGAGCCCCAGATCCGCCCCGAGAACAGCGGCGGCGAGAACGGGATCGAATAGTGACTGTAGCCGTAGGAATATTTCGAGACGAACAGATAGTCGCCGACCAGCAGTGTCGCCTTCATCGAGCCGGATGGGATGTTGAACGGCTGGAACAGGAAGGTGCGGATCACCAGCGCGATCAGGAGAGCGTGGATCACTACCCGGATCGTTTCGCCGACGCCGCTCTCAGTTTTCGTTCCTGAAGTCACGCTCATTGCTCTCTCAATTCGGCCGGCGGTCACAGAGCGCCCTCCTCGCGCGAGCAGCCCATCGCTCGCGGCCAAGGAGATTGTCCTGATTCTGATAATGAGGGCCAATTCCGGCGTAAAGCCGAATTCGCCCAGCCTGATTTGCGTCCGCGGACTTTTAGACGGTTGTCGGAGGCCACGCAATCAAGGATCGCATCAAAACTGCATAAGCGTTTGATTTTGAATGCGAATTATAAAATGATCGGAGTACCGTCAGGGTTTGGCCAGCGGCACGGCGGAAATGATGACGAAGGCCTGTGCCAACGGCCAGTCATCGGTGATCGACAGGTCGATCTGCGCCGCGAACCCCTCCGGCGTCAGGGCCTGGAGCCGGGCCAGCGCCCCGCCCGTCAATTGCATGGTTGGCCGCCCTCCCGGCAGGTTGACCACCCCCATGTCGCGCCACCACACGCCGCGCCTGATGCCGGTGCCGAGCGCCTTGGAGCAGGCCTCTTTAGCGGCGAAGCGCTTGGCGTAGGTCGCGACCACCATCTTCTCGTTCTTGGCGCGCCGCTCCGCCTTGGCCCGCTCGGCCGCGGTGAAGATGCGATCGAGGAAGCGCTCGCCATGGCGGTCGATCACCTTGCCGACACGGGTGATATCGATCAGATCGGAGCCGATGCCGATGATCATGCCCGGCTCCGGCCGCGGTCCATCGCTGCGCGCATGCTGCGAACCGTCTCGGCGAGACCCACGAACAGGGCTTCGCCGATCATGTAATAACCGATGTTGAGCTCCATGATGTCCGGCAAGCCTGCGATCGTCTCCGCCGTCGCATAGTCCAGCCCGTGTCCGGCGTGAACCTCCAGCCCCGCTTCCTTCGCGAGCTTCGCCCCCGCCACGATCCGCCGCCATTCGGCCTCGGCCTTATCAGTGTGACCGTCGACGACGGCGTCGCACCAGGCGCCGGTGTGGATCTCGATCACGGGGGCGCGCAGCCGCGCCGCCATCTCGATCTGGGCGGGATCTGCCGCGATGAACAGCGACACCCGGATGCCGGCATCGTTCAGCCGCGCGATATAGGGCGCCAGCGCATTGTGCTGGCCGACGACGTCGAGCCCGCCTTCGGTCGTCACCTCCTGGCGCCGCTCCGGCACGAGGCACACCGCGTGCGGCCTGGTGGCGAGCGAAATGCGCATCATGTCGTCGGTCGCCGCCATCTCGAAATTGAGCGGCTTGGAGATCTCGGCTTTCAGCCGCGCCATGTCCTCGTCGCGGATGTGCCGGCGATCCTCGCGCAAATGGGCGGTGATGCCGTCGGCACCGGCCTCGATCGCCAGCAGCGCCGCGCACACCGGATCGGGATTGCGGCCGCCGCGCGCGTTACGCAGGGTCGCGACATGGTCAACATTAACGCCGAGGCGGAGCGGAGGTGCAGGCATTTCGGGACTCACGGAATCACACGGATAGACCAGGACGGAAGGCGTCTATCCATTAACACGTTCGGCGCGGGCGACGACCGCCTTCGCGCGCAGCTGGGCCAGGATCGCGCTCAAATGCTTGAGATCGTAGACTTCGAGATCGATCGTCGTCTCCGTGAAATCCGGTGAGCGGCGCTGCATGCTGATGTTGTCGATGTTGCCGTCGTGCTCGGCGATCACGGTCGCGATCTGCGCCAGCGCGCCAGGCTCGTTGACATTCTCGACCTTGATGCGGGCCGGGAAGCGCTGTGGCGTGGAGTCCTCGATGTCCCAGCGCACATCGAGCCAGCGCTCCGGCTCCTCCTCGAAATCCTTCAGGGCCGGGGCCTGGATCGGGTAGATGGTGATGCCCTCGCCCGGCGTGACGATGCCGATGATGCGGTCACCGGGCACGGCGCCGCCGTTCGGCGCGAACTTCACTGGCAGGTCGGAATTGATGCCGCGGATCGGGATCGCGACCGGGCTGCGCGGCGGTTCGGACGACTTCTCCTTGAGCTTGCCGGCAAGCCCCTTCTTGACGCCGTAGCGCGCGATGCGCTCCTCCTTGTAGTCGGGATACATCGCACGCGCGACGTGGGAGGCCTTGATCTCGCCGCGTCCCACAGCCGCCATGACGTCCTCGATCGAGGTCCGCGCCAGTCGCGGCAGCGCGCCCTTGAGCTTGTCGTCGGCGTATTCGATCTTGGCGCGCTCGAACAGGCGCTCGACGATGCGCCGGCCGAGACCGACATATTGATCTCGCACCGCGGTCCTGGTGGCGCGACGGATCGCGGCGCGCGCCTTGCCGGTGACCGCGAGCGTTTCCCAGGCCGACGGCGGCGCCGCTTGCGCTTCCGAGGTCAGCACCTCGACCTCGTCGCCGTTCTGAAGCTCCGAGGACAGCGGCGCGAACTGGCCGTTGATCTTGCAGCCCACCGCGCTGTTGCCGACGTCGGTGTGTACGGCATAGGCGAAGTCGATCACGTTGGCATGGCGCGGCAGCGCGATCAGCTTGCCTTTCGGAGTGAAGCAGAACACCTGGTCGTGGAACAGCTCGAGCTTGGTGTGCTCGAGGAATTCCTCGGGGTTGGCGCTCTCCGAGAGGATGCCGATGGTGTGGCGCAACCAGGCGAACGCATTGGACTCGCGCTTGAGAAATTCGGTCGGCGAGCCCACGCCTTCCTTGTAGAACACGTGCGCGGCGATGCCGCGCTCGGCGATCTGGTCCATCGCCTCGGTGCGGATCTGCAACTCGACCCGCTGATTGCCGGGGCCGATCACGGTGGTGTGGATCGAGCGGTAGTCGTTCTGCTTCGGCGTCGAGATGTAGTCCTTGAACCGCCCGGGCACGACCGGCCAGTTCGTGTGGACGATGCCGAGCGCGCGGTAGCAGGCCTCGATGTCGTTGACGACGACGCGGAAACCGAAGATGTCGGACAATTGCTCGAAGCCGACCGACTTGCGCTCCATCTTGGTCCAGATCGAGAATGGCTTCTTGCGGCGGCCATAGACCCGCGCCCCCAAGCCCCGGTGCCGCAGATTGTTGGAGAGCTGGTCCTCGATTTCGCCGATCAGATTGCGGTTGCGCTCGGCCAGTGCATCGAGCCGCTGCATCACCACCGAATAGGCTTCCGGGTCGAGGGTCCGGAACGACAGGTCCTCCAGCTCCTCGCGCATTTCCTGCATGCCCATGCGCCCTGCCAGCGGCGCATAGATGTCGAGCGTCTCCTCGGCAATGCGCCGTCGCGATTCCGTCGGCACGAAGTCCAGCGTGCGCATGTTGTGCAGGCGGTCGGCGAGCTTCACCAGGAGCACGCGGACGTCGTCGGCAATGGCCAGCAACAATTTGCGCAGATTCTCGGCCTGCTTGGCCTCCCGCGACACCAGCTCCAGCCGCTTCAGCTTGGTCAGGCCCTCGACCAGCGCGCCGATCTCGGGCCCGAAGATCTGGTCGATCTCGGCCCGCGTCGCTTCGGTGTCCTCGATCGTGTCGTGGAGCAGCGCAGCCACGATGGTAGCGTCGTCGAGCTTCAGGTCGGTCAGAATCGCCGCCACTTCGAGCGGATGGGAGAAGTACGGGTCACCCGAGGCGCGGGTCTGCGAGCCGTGCGCCTTCATCGCGTAGACATAGGCGCGGTTCAGCAAATCTTCGTCGGTGTTGGGATTGTAGGACCTGACGCGCTCGACGAGGTCATATTGACGCATCATGCGTGCGCGAGGCTTCGCAGGGCGCGCCACCGGCGCAGTCGGGGCCACGGCAACCGATTCGGTTGCGGCCTGCATCTGCGTTGGTGTGCGGCGTCGATATACCATGCCGTCCTGCCTTCAAACGGGCCACGACACAGCCCGTTGTATACATCTTAGCTCCGATCGCGCGCGTGTCCGATCAATTCAGTGACAGGAACAGGCGCGAACCGACCACGCTATGGTAACCACGAAAACGCCAACAAAAGCAAAGGCCCGAACAACGGTTCGGGCCTTTGATAAGATCACAAAGAAGTCGATGAGCGCGATGGGACGATTACTCGTCCTCCTCGGGCTGCTCCTCGGGCGGCGCCAGGCCTTCGAGACCCTTCAGGAGCTCTTCTTCCGTCATGCGCTCAACGGCGACTTCGGTATCGTCTGCATCCACGCTTGCACCGGCGGAACCGATCAGCGGTACGGTGTCCGGCTCGGGCTCGTCGACTTCGACGAACTTCTGCAGCGAGTGCACCAGCTCCTCGCGGAGGTCCTCCGGCGAAATGGTGGTCTCAGCAATTTCGCGCAAAGACACAACAGGGTTCTTGTCGTTATCGCGGTCAACCGTTAGTTGTGAACCAGACGAAATCATGCGGGCGCGGTGGGCGGCCAGCAGGACCAGGTCAAACCGGTTGTCGACCTTGTCGATACAATCTTCTACGGTGACGCGAGCCATCGACTGTCGCTCCGTTGTGGGTGGGACGAAATATGTGGATGAATGGCGGTAGTTATAGGGGCCGGCAGGGTTTCGCAAGGCCAATTTGTGATTTGGCCTCGCCAAACGGCTCTGCTACCCCCACATTGGGGCTGGGATGGGTGGTTTCCCGGGCTGCCGGCGACGGCGGCGCCGGGACTGTGCAAGTTGGCCATAACTATACCTTGATTGCCCCGACTTCTCCGGATTTGCGGTTTCGACGGGTTTCGGCGGGACTTTAGAAGTGCGCGGCTTGCTGTCGCCGCGCCAACAATAAACGATCAATCACGAACTCTACGCGAGCAAACTGAATGTCACCTTCCTCTTCCGACAAGATCGCGCTCTTCATCGATGGAGCCAATCTCTACGCGACGGCGAAAACTCTGGGCTTCGACATCGATTACAAGCGCCTGCTGAAGGAGTTTCAGAGTCGCGGGACGCTGCTGAGGGCGTTCTACTACACCGCCATCATCGAGGATCAGGAGTACTCCTCGATCCGCCCGCTGATCGACTGGCTCGACTACAACGGCTACACCGTCGTCACCAAGGCGACCAAGGAGTTCATCGACGCCTCCGGCCGCCGCAAGGTCAAGGGCAACATGGACATCGAGCTCGCCGTGAACGCGATGGAGCTCGCCGAGCACATCGACCAGATGGTGCTGTTCTCGGGTGACGGCGACTTCCGCTCCCTGGTCGAGGCCGTTCAGCGCCGTGGCGTGCGGGTCACCGTGATTTCCACGATCGCGAGCCAGCCGCCGATGATCGCCGACGAGCTGCGCCGGCAGGCCGACGTCTTCACCGACCTCGTCGAGCTGCAGTCCAAGCTCGGTCGCGACCCGTCCGAGCGCCCCGCCCCGCGTGACCGCGGCGACCGCGAGGCGCGCCACCACGCTCCGCAGTTCCTCCAGCGCGCGACCACGATGGCGCCGGCGAGGGGCGATGACGACTTCGAGGAGTGAGGCGGCCCAATCAAGCCGCCAGCCTCTCAGCCTCGTCCCCGACCGTGACTGTCCGCTCTGTCCGCGCCTGGTCGCCTTTCGCGAGGCGAACCGCGCGCGCGAGCCATTGTGGCACAATGCACCGGTTGCGCCTTTCGGCGACATCAAGGCGCGCCTGCTGATCGTCGGCCTCGCGCCGGGGATGCAGGGCGCCAACCGTACCGGCCGTCCCTTCACCGGCGATTATGCCGGCGACCTACTCTACGCGACGCTGCTCGAATACGGCTTCGCCAAGGGCAAATATCAGGCGCGTCCCGACGACGGCCTGAAGCTGGTCGACTGTCGGATCGCCAATGCGGTGCATTGCGTGCCGCCGCAGAACAAGCCGCTGCCGGTCGAGATCAACACCTGCCGGCAGTTCCTCGCGGCGAATCTCGCAACGATGCCGAACCTGCGCGCGATCGTCGCCCTCGGGCGTATTGCGCACGACACCGTGCTCAAGCCGCTGAACCTGAAGGGATCACAGGCCCCCTTCGGCCACGGCGCCGTGCATCAGGCCGGCGCATTCAGGCTCTACGACAGTTATCACTGCTCCCGCTACAACACGAACACCCGCGTGCTGACGCCGGACATGTTCCGCTCCGTGTTCGCGAAGGTGAAGGCCGACCTCGACTAATCCTTAGACGAGCCCGTGGCGGGATTGCCCTTCAGCCAGTCCAGGACATCGCCGGCGTTTCGGTCGGGCGGAAACACCGGATAGAACACATGCGTGATCCTGGCGTCGTCGACGATCAGCGCGAGGCGCTTGATCAGCGTCAGGCCCGCGACCTCCATGGTCGGCAAGTTCAGGGCGCGCGTCAGCGCCAGCTTGTCGTCCGAGAGCACCGGGAACGGCAGATGCAGCCGCGAGGCCATCTCGGTCTGGTACGCGTTGCTCTGGGTCGAGAGGCCGAACACCTGCGCGGCACCGGCGGCCTTCAGCTCGGCGAACAGATCGCGAAATGCGCAGGTCTGCGGCGTGCAACCGCGCGCGCCCGGGATCATGTCCCAATCGTCGACCAGCGCGATCTTGCCGGGCTCGCCGGTGCGCGGATAGGCGAACACCACGGTCCGGCCACGCAGCGCCGACAGCGCGACCGACGTGTCGTCAGTCGCGAGCAGGCTGACCGGCGGCAATGTCATGCCTTTCAGGTGCGCGGCACCACCGTCGTCCGCGGGTGCGGGAATCCGGCTCCAATCGACCTCGAGCAGGTTTCTCTGAGTCATCCCGCTATCCCCTCGCACGCATCAGGCGGCCCTTCTCCCGGCTCCAGTCGCGCTTCTTCTCGGACTCGCGCTTGTCGTGCAGCTTCTTGCCCTTTGCAACCGCGAGCTGCAATTTCGCGCGACCACGCTCGTTGAAGTAAAGCTTGAGCGGGATCAGCGTCATGCCTTCGCGGTCGACCGCGCCCATCAGCTTGTTGATCTGCTTGCGATGCAGCAGCAGTTTGCGCGGTCGCTTGGGCTCGTGATTGAAGCGGTTGCCCTGGAGATATTCCGGAATGGTGGCGTTGATCAGCCAGATCTCGCCGTTTTTGGAATCGGCGTAGGATTCCGCGATAGTGCTCTTGCCGCTGCGGATCGACTTGACCTCGGTGCCGGTCAACGCAATGCCGACCTCGATCGTATCCTCGATCGCATAGTTGAAGCGGGCCTTGCGATTTTCCGCCATGACCTTGATCGGACGTTCGTTCTTGTCGGCCATGGAAGACAAACCTGATCGAGATGCGCGAGGACGCTAACAGTTTGGATGAAGCGCGCGCGTCAAGACTTCTTGAGGAGATCGCGGATCTCGGTCAGCAGCTCGACCTCGGCCGACGGCTTTGGCGGAGCGGCAGGCTCTGCCTCGTCCTTGCGCTTCAGCTTGTTCATGGCACGGATCACCAGGAACAGCACGAAGGCAATGATGATGAAGTTGATCGTCAGCGTGAGGAAGTTGCCCCAAGCCAAGACGGCGCCCTGCTTTTTCGCGTCCGCCAGATTTGCGGCGGTGACCTTGCCCGAAAGCGGCGTGAAGTAGTTCGAGAAGTCGAGACCGCCGGTGGCCGCACCGATGATCGGCATGATCACGTCGCCGACCAGCGACGTCACGATGGCGCCGAAGGCCGCGCCGATGATGACGCCGACCGCGAGGTCGACGACGTTGCCCTTCATGGCGAACTCGCGGAACTCCGTGAGCATCCGCGTGCCTCTTTCCTCGATCGCCATGAAAAATTCCCCAATCGGCTAGCGCGTCAGTTGATGAGGCCAGCATGAACCATCGCGCTGCGCACGGCAACGCGGGTCGGTTCGGTGACCGGCACCATCGGCAGCCGCAGCGTCTCGTCGAGCTTGCCGAGCAGCGACAGCGCGTACTTGATCGGCGCCGGATTGCTCTCGATGAAGAGGTTGTTGTGGAGCGGCATCAGCTTGTCATGCAGCTTCAACGCGGTGGCATGGTCGCCCTTCGCCCAGGCGGCCTGGAACTCGGAGCACAGCCGCGGCGCGACGTTCGAGGTCACCGAGATACAACCATGGCCGCCATGCGCCATGTAACCGAGGATGGTCGCATCCTCGCCCGAGAGCTGGTTGAAGTCCTCGCCCATTGCCGCGCGCTGCTGCGAGACGCGGACCATGCTGGCCGTGGCGTCCTTGACGCCGGCGATGTTCTTGAGCTCCCACAGCCGCGCCATGGTGTCGACCGACATGTCGATCACCGAGCGCGGCGGGATGTTGTAGATGATGATCGGAATCCCGATCGCGTCGTTGATCGCCTTGAAGTGCTGGTACATGCCTTCCTGGGTCGGCTTGTTGTAGTAGGGCGTCACGACCAGAACCGCGTTCGCGCCCGCCTTCTCGGCGTGCTGGGCGAGTTCGATCGCCTCCTTGGTCGAGTTGGAGCCGGCGCCGGCGACGACAGGCACGCGGCCTTTCGCTTCCTCGATGCACCATTCGACGACCTTCTTGTGCTCGTCATGGCTCAGCGTCGGGCTCTCTCCGGTGGTGCCGACGGGAACCAGGCCGTTGGTGCCCTCTGAAATCTGCCAGTTGACCAGGGAGCGAAACGCCGCCTCGTCCAGCGAGCCGTTCTTGAACGGCGTGACCAAGGCGGTGAACGATCCCCGGAATTTTGTCTTGGCTGCCATGGACTTCCTCCGTACGCGGCAATCTTGAGCGCAGGCGCATTCATATCGGGTCTATCCCGCCGGTAAAAGACCCGCTCCCGTCTGACGCACCGTTTAGGCCGCGATTTTGCCGCGGTGGTGGTGCAAACCGGGCGAAGGTAAGCGGCTGTTGGTAATTTGTCCGCATATTCAATCAAATACAGCCAGATCTTGTACAGCTAGGTCTTGAGCCAATTGACTGATTCGGGGCGACGAAACGCCGTGATCTCATTTCCGCGCGCCGCATGGCGATCCACCGGCCTGATCGTGTGCCTGATGGCAGGGCTGTCGGCCGGCTGCGCCGCCTGGGCCAAATCCAATGAGACAACCGCGGAAACGGCCAAGGAAACCGCGAAGGAAACCGCGAAACCCGCAGCCAAGCCAGCCGCCAAGGACACTGCGAAAGGTGCGTCCAAGGGAGCCGGCAAGGAAACTCCGAAGGACGCCGCCAAGGGGGCAAGCAAGGGCGCGACCAGTGCCCCCGCCAAGGATGCCGCGAAGAAGCCTGCCAAGGATGCGGGCAAGGATGCTGGCAAGAACGCAGGCAAGGAACCTGCGAACGACAAGCTGAAGCCTACCGCTGCCGCGCCAAAGTCAACGCCGACAGCTGGCGGCTCGGTCCCGAAGACCGCCCCCGCGCCGGCTGCGACGGCCATCGTCAGACCGACCGCCCCGGCCCCCGCCAGGCCCGTCGCGGCTCCTGTCCTGGCTCCTGCTACCCGCCAGCATGCCGCCCCGCGCAAGCCGGTCACACCGGCTGCGGTTGCTGCGACCTCCTCGACGTCGCAAGCCGACAAGGACACGCTGGAGACCGTGATCGAGCTCGTGCGCAAGCGCAAGGCGGGCGACGCCACCAATGCGGCGGCCACGATCTCGGATCCCGTCGCGCGAAAACTCGCGGAATGGATCATCCTGCGCAGCGAGGACAATGGCGCGACTGTGGAGCGCTACCGCGCCTTCCTCTCCGCCAATCCGAGCTGGCCGTCACAGACCTTCCTGCGCCGGCGCCTCGAGGCCGCGATGTGGGACGACAGGCGCGACGACCAGGTCGCGTGGTCGTGGTTCGAGAACGAATCGCCCGTGTCCGCCAAGGGCCGCTTCACGCTCGCCAAGGCGATGCTGGCGCGCGGCGACCGCGCCAACGCCGAACGTCTGGTGCGCGATGCCTGGCGCAGCGACCCGATGTCGGAAGACACCGAGAACAACGCACTCGACCAGTTCGGCGCGCTGCTGACGCCCGGCGATCAGAAGGCGCGGATGGACACGCTGCTCTACGGCAGCGAGAACGAGGCTGCACTGCGTGCTGCGAAGCGCCTCGGCGCCGGCTATGTCGCACTCGCCAAGGCCCGCATCGCCTCGCTCAAGAAAGCGCCGAATGCCCGAGCGCTGCTCGAAGCCGTGCCGCGCGAGCTGCACGGCGATCCCGGCTTCATCTTCAGCAAGATCCAGCTGCTGCGCCGTGAGGAGAAATTTGCGGAAGCCGCCCAGCTCATGCTGTCGGCACCGAAGGATCCGGGCCGGCTCTACAATCTCGACGAATGGTGGATCGAGCGGCGCCTCCTGGCGCGCAAGATGATCGACACCGAGGAATTCCGCAGCGCCTATCTGATCGCGCGCGATGCCGCCCTGCCCTCGCGCGACATCTACAAGACCGAGCAGGAGTTCACAGCCGGCTGGATCGCATTACGCTTCCTCAACGATCCCGCGGCTGCCACCCAGCATTTTGCCCGAATCGGGATCGGCAGCGTCAATCCGACCACGCTGGCGCGCGCCGGCTATTGGCAGGGCCGCGCTGCGGAAGCTGCAGGCCGCCAGCAGGAGGCGCGCAACGCCTACACGCGGGCCGCCGAGCAATCCACCAGCTATTACGGCCAGCTCGCACGCGCCAAGCTCGGCCTGCCGCAGATCGAGCTCAACGCTCAGCCGCGCAGCCGCGGTGCCGAACGGCTGGAGATCGTGCGCGCCGCGCAGCTGCTCTATGAGCTCGACGAGCGCGAGATGGCGATACCGTTGCTCGCCGACATGGGCGAGAACGGCGATCCCGAAGCGCTAGCCGGCCTTGGCGAGCTCACCCAGCGCCACAGCGACGCGCGCGGCATGCTGCTGCTCGGCAAGGCCGCGCTCAATCGCGGGCTGCCGTTCGATTTCTATGCCTATCCCGTCAACGGCATTCCGCAGTTCACGCCGATCGGCCCCGAGGTCGAGCGCAGCATCATCTACGCCATCGCGCGGCAGGAGAGCGCCTTCAATCCCTCGGTCGTCTCGCCGGCCCAGGCGTATGGGCTGATGCAGGTGACGCCGGACGCCGCGCGCTACGTCTGCAAGCGGCACGGCGGGACCTACGATCTGGGGCGTCTGAAGAACGATTCGGCCTACAACGCCACGCTCGGCTCGGCCGAGCTCGGTGGGCTGCTCGAGGACTATCGCGGCTCCTACATCATGAGCTTTGCCGCCTACAATGCCGGCCGCGGCAGTGTGAAGAAGTGGATCGATCGCTACGGCGATCCGCGCGACCCCAAGGTCGACGCGGTCGACTGGGTCGAGCTGATTCCGTTCTCCGAGACACGCAACTACGTGCAGCGGATCATGGAGAACCTTCAGGTCTACCGCGCCCGCTTCGGCGGTGGCACGCGGTTGCAGATCGAAGCCGATTTGCGCCGCGGCGCCGGTAGCGTGGAATAGAGGCATCTTCCCTCGACTCGCTGCCGGGAAGCCTTTTGGTGGCGACCGCCAACGTCGCCGGGACTTGAGCCACCGAAGAAGAACTGGCGTGCAATCGTCAGCGGGGCTTTCTCGACACGCGCCTCGTGAGTGCCAGTATCTTCGAGATTGCCAGAGCCCTTGGAACTGTCAGAACCTTGTGGAGCTGCCAAGCTCTTCGGCCTGCAGGGTCGCGGTCAGATCGGTGAGCTCTCCGTTGCCCTGCGGCTCCAAGAAGGCATCGATCCCTTCCGGCTGAACACCTGATAAGCGGGGTTCGCAAGTCCGCGATGGTTCAACGACGGCCAGAACCGCGCGCCTCGGTCGGGGCTGGCGTGCAGCGCAGAGATCCCCTCTCCCCGACGCAGCTTCGATCAGGTCACGACGAACGATCGAGCAATGGACAGCGACGCTCCAACGCGGTCGCCATGGGGCGGAGGCAAAAACAAGCATCACCGGCAAACGAAAAGCCCCGGCGGTTTCCCGCCGGGGCTTTCTATCAGGTCGTTAGACCGAACTTACCAGTTGCGCTGAGCGCGGAGGAGCAGGGTAACGGTGTCCTGATCCTTCAGCTCGTAGGCTGCAAGCGGCTTGCCCGTCGTACCGGACGGAGTAACGGTGCCAATGACACCAGAATACTTCTGGTCGATACGGGTCCAGGCAACGTCAGCCGAGAACGTCAAGTTCTTGACCGGGGTCCAGCGGGTGATGAGACCCACCGAGCCGACGGCGAAGTCCGGGTTACAACCCGTCACACCGGCAATGCCGCCGAACACGCCACCAGCACCACCGGCGCCGCAGATCGTGGTCTTGGCCAAGGAACCGAACTGGGCCTGGGCGTAAGCACCGTAGATCGCGGTGTTCCAGTAGGGGTCCCAGTTGTGGGTGTACGCACCGCGGAAGCCCCAGGTCTTGACCGTTTCCTGCTGGCTGCCCGTGACGAACACGGTGTCCGGAGCATTGGCGAAGCCGACGCTCTGGTAGGCAACGCCGGAGCTGCCAAACATCGAGTAGCTGCTGCCCGCGAGGTTCTGGAAGTTGTAGCGGGTCGCACCGTCGGTGTAGACGCCCTGGATGTTGATCACGTCACCCGCACCGGTCGGGATGTTCTTGATCGACAGAGCGAGCTGAACCGCCCAACCCCACTTATCATCGGGATGACCGGTGGGTTCGGTCGCGCCGTAGTAGGCAACGTGGTTGTCATGTGCAGCCACCGACGCCTGGAAGAGACCCCAGGCCTGGTCGACGCGGACCATACCAACGAGGTTCGGCGAACGCGTGCCGCCGATGGCGTTGGAGCCATACGAGCCACCAAGAATGCCAGCCGCAGACGCGCCGGTCATGTTCAGGTTGCCGGCGTCATAGTAGGCCGCCCTATCTTCAGCCGAGAACGCTGCCGTCACGCCCTGACCGAAGTCAGCGGTGTAGGAGAACTGGTTGACACCAGTGACCGTGCCGCTGCCGCCGACGAGACCGTCGTAGTTGTTGCCCGGGTAGTTGGTCCAAGGCGCGTCGAACTGCGACACGGCCTTACCCATCGTGAAGCCAGCGAACTGGATGAAGGCGTAGTACACGCCGAGCGAGCCGCCCGAGGTGCCGCCGTCGTTGCCGTTGATCGAGGAACCGACGAGAGCCGGGGCCGCACCCGAGGTGTTGAGGGCCAGCGTGCTGCTGTAGGCGGTCGTGCCAGTCGCGCTGCCGGTGCCGTTGTAGTTGCCGGTCGTCCAGGAGAACACGCCGTCGAAGAAGGTACGGACAACGCCGTACTCGGTCGCGGTGCGCGTGTCGATGTTGAGATCTTCACGAGCGCGCATGGTGTAGTAGTTCGTCAGACGGTTGCGGGAACCGTTATTGCCGGTGAACTGACCGCTGTAGTCCGAGTTGGTGTTCAGCGCGACTTCAGCGCGCAGATAACCACCCAGCTTGATGCAGGTGTCCGTGCCGGGGATGTAGTAGAAACCCGCACCGTACAGGGAGCAGATCTTCACGTATTCGACCGCTTTGGCCTTCACGGGGAGATCGGCTGCCTGCGCTCCGCCGACAGCGATCAGACCCGCTGCGGAACCGAGCAAAAGGCTCTTAACCAACTTCATGTTAAACCTCCAAGTTTGCCATAGGGAAGGTTCCGGATCCGCTGGGTGAAGACACCCTAAGGTTGGTTCCCTTGTCCCTTAAATTCACCGCTTAGTCGCTTCGCGCCTTCGGACACACCCGCTGAACGCGAGGGACTTAAGCGAACCACCTAAGACGGGACGACCTCGGGATGCCCCCCTCCGTCGCTCAGTCACAATTACCGAACGCCCTTGCACACACAACAACAGAACGCTTCAGAACGAGCCGGTGGAGCGTGTTTTCCGGCGGGTGTTGCACAAATAACACGCAGATGTGATCAGGGCGACTTTGTAACACCTTGAATTTATTGGATTTTTTCGACGGGTTTCATTTGCCGTCAAAAGTTCCGGCACCGGCCCCTCACACCCGTGGAGACGCTCTGCTGTCGGTCTGAGGCGTCCGAATCGTGGAATCAACTAGGGACTCGGCGCGCGCCACTCCTTAGGAATTGGCTCGCCTAACCATCAAGTGGCTGCGACCGTCGTCCTCATCATCCCCGCGCTTGAACATCGATATGTCCGGCGGCAAGCCTGCCTGATGTCGTTGATACATAGCCTCGTAAGCTGTCTCCAGCCGCCTCGCGTAGAGCGCCGCATCAAACAGTGATGCGGTCAGGTGGTTCCCTTGCAGCCGTCCGCGAATATCCGCCAGCTTCTGTTTATCAAGCGCCAGCTCGATCGCGAGTGCTTCATACTCCGCACGCGTTCGCGTGATCAGCTCAGGCAGGCCGACAGCGCTCAGCAAGCTTGCCGCCACGCGGCCGGCGAAACTATTCCCGATGTGGGTCACCACCGGCAGACCAGCCCACAGCGCGTCGCTGGCCGTCGTATGTGCGTTGTAGGGCAGCGTATCCAGGAAGAGGTCGGCGAGGCGATGGCGCCCCAAATGTTCGGATGAAGACGCAACGCGCCTTGCAAACACCAGGCGATCCGGGTCGACGCCCCTGCCCTTGGCTTCCTTCCGCAGATTCGATTTTGCGATCTCGCCGACGTCGGACAGCCACAAGACCGACTGGTCCACGCTCTTCAAGATATTCATCCAGGAGCCAAAGACAGCCGGATTGATCTTGTAGGCGTTGTTGAAGCAGCAAAACACAGTCCATTCCTGCCGCAAATCGTGGTCGGCCCGATCGGGCGCAGCATCGTCGATTGTCCCGACGCGATTATCACGCGGCATGAAGCTGCCGGGCAAACGAACGACCTTCTCGTCGAAGAATTCGCTGTTTTGATCTGGCAGCACGATCGGATCGGCAATGATGTAGTCGGCTAGCTCCCCGCTCCCCAACGTCCCCGCGAACCCAAGATAGTTGACGACGATCGGAGCCGGACTGGCCGCGAACAACGACAGCCTGGCATTGTGCGTGTGGCCAGCAAGATCGACAAGAATATCGATCTGCGCATCGTCGATCGCTTTCAGGACTTCACCGTCGAGCTTGTGCTCGCAATCGACAAAGCGATGAAATGACTTTTCGAGCCGCTTGCGCAGATCGCGGTTGTCGTCAGGACCATAGAAAACGCGTACGTCTCGAAGCGGTCGGGATCGTGACTCTCGAAGATCTCGGCAGTGAGGTACCCGACCGGATGCTTGCGAAAGTCGGGTAAACATATCCGACCCGGATCTTGTCGTGGCGACGGATTACCTGACCTCGTTCTGGAGACATGCGGGAGCTTTGCCCTCACCCAAGTCCTGGCGCAGCTGAGCTGATCATCGGGAGAATCCGTCAGGGACAGCAAAGCAAAAGGAGAACTATTGGCCTTCCGAGTCGTATTGCTGCCGTCAACTGGCCGATCTCTTCGTCCAGATTGTCCCAATTGCACAGGTTCATCTTCGCAAGAAGACGCAAACCCTCGATACCCCTCGAGGTCAGGCCTGATCGACACCGCCTTGTCGAAGGCGACGAAGGCTTCGTCATAGCGCCCGAGCTCGGTAAAGACATTGCCACGGCCAATCCAGGCCCCCTCGATGTCGGCCTTGATCGCGAGCGCCCTGTCATACGCGGCAAGAGCCTCCTCGTAGCGCTTCAGCCCCCACCCCACGTTGCCGCGACCAAGCCACGCCTCGGCGAGATCAGGCTTGATCGACAGCGCCCGGTCGTACGCAGCGAGTGCATCGTCACGGCGCTTGAGCTCGGTGAGAACATTGCCGCGGCCAAGCCAGGCTTCCGCCAGATCAGGGCGGATCGACAACGCCCTGTCATAGGCAGCCAACGCCTCGTCAAGGCGCTTGAGATCGAAGGACACGTTGCCCCGACCAAGCCACGCGTTCTCCAGGTCGGACTTGATCGAGAGCGCCCTGTCATAGGCTGCCGAGGCTTCGTCGTAGCGCTTAAGGCTCCAGAAAACATGCCCCCGGGCAACCCACGCGCTCTCGAGGTCGGGCTTGATCGAGATCGCCTTGTCGTACGCAGCCAGCGCCTCGTCGTGGCGCTTGAGATCGGTGAGAACTTCACCTCGGCCAACCCATGCACTCGGGACATCCGGCCTGGCCAACAGCGCCTGGTCGTACGTGGCAAATGCGTCGTCGTACCGCCTGAGATTCCGGAGTGCATTGCCTCGACCAAGCCATGCAGCCTCCAGGTCAGGCCTGATCGACAACGCCTTGTCGTAGGCGACGAGGGCTGTTGTGATATGAAAGGGGATTGCGCGGATTCACCGCCAATGCGCGCGTGAAATAGGCCAGGGCTTCCTGAGGCCGATTCAGCGCTTTGAGCGCATATCCATAATTGCTGAGGGCCTCGTCGCTGCTTCCGTTCAGGGCCACGGCCGCCCTGAGATGCATCTCGGCCTCGGCAAATCGACCTTGTACGAGCTTCACCACGCCCAAGAGATGTTCGACTTCGAAGATGTTCCTGGCGGATTTTGCGATCTGCTGCAGTATTCTTTCCGCTTTGACCAAATCATGGGCGTGAAAGGCTTCGACAGCACGTCGAAATTTGGTCTGCAGTTCACCCGCCAAGTCCATTCCTCCCTCGGGACGTCGGGTCAATCATACCATCGGCCCCGACATTGCAAGATGAGACCGTAGCGGCATGAGAACGTAGCGGCGTAGCCCGGCAGCCCTTCCCAGCTTTGATCTCGAGGGCGCGGTTCCAACCGAAAGAGCAATCGCGCCAGGACAGGCTCTCCTTGATTGCGGCGACCTCCGGCGCGACGGGGTAGTTCCTCAGCCGGCGAGCGAGTTATCCCGACTAATAGTAAGAGCGCCCTTCCCGCAGCCTGACACGGGACCCCGTCGGCCGATCTGAGGGCAATCACCGCTCCATAGCTTGTGGCGAATCGCGGAAAGAGACAATCAATCACTTGCAAATGACTCGCTTGATAGAGGCGGTCGGCGACGACGGCAATCGTCCCACGCGCGGGCCATCCGATCCAATTTGAAAGCAAAATCAATCGTTTATGTGGTTGAAGGGAGCCTTTGTCCGCGCCAGAACCACTCTAAATACGGGCGCCGGAACCTCCAGCTTTGTGTCCGTTATCGCGGCGTTGCGTTCTCGCGCGGAGAGCAAACCGCTTGGTTTCGGAATTCGCTGGGAATATTCGAGCAAAAACACACGCTTCCAAATTGACCAGCCCAAGTAATTAGATGCATAAGGCTCGCACCGGAGAGGTGGCCGAGTGGCTGAAGGCAACGCTTTGCTAAAGCGTCATACGGTCTCAAGCTGTATCGAGGGTTCGAATCCCTCCCTCTCCGCCACCCCGCGGCGGAATCTGAGATCTGTGCGTTCCCTCACCTGACACGCGACGGTGCCCTCATGCCGCTCCGAATCCGGTTGGCAGACCACGAGGGAACCTGATTCAGCACAAATCAGCTTCACCTGTGAAACCAAGAACGAGATTCTCCGCTCAGTGGGCGGAGACCCACGCCCTCGCCTCGCGCTGCGCGGCCGAGATGTCGGCGTCCGACATCTGCCCGGCGACTTCCTGGCGCAGCGTCACGGCGTCCTTGCGGCCCTTGAGCGCGGCGAGGTTGAACCATTTATGTGCGGCGACGAGATCGACGAGACCGGAACGACCGCTCGCCCAATACAGGCCGCGCTCGAACAGCACGTCCGACAGCGCGCCTGCGTCGATCGGCGTCGCGGTCTCCAGATCGAAAGTACCCTGAAACATAACGCATCCCCTTTTTTCTTATGCCGCCTCGTCCCCCGAGCGCGGCTCCCGTCCAATCAACTGTTCAACTCATCCCCGAGGCTTGTTGCCCGTGCCGTTTGCCGGCTTGTTGGAGGTAATGATGGCGCGCAAATTTGAATGGCAGTTTAAGTATCGCGATGAAGCAGACGTAAACGCGCCCGCCCCAGGCGCGCACGACAAATGCAAGAAGTCCCGGTTTTGCAGGCACTTCTGCAATTCGTCAGATTCGGTTTACCTTGGGATTTTGGGAGAACGATAACCATCGCGCACGGTGACGGGCGTGCAGTGGTGTCCCCTCCGCTCTCGTCACCGGTATTCCAGAGACAGCAATGGTCCCATGAGAAGCTGCGGCGTACTGGATCCCGGTCGGAGCCGGGCGATGACACCGCGAATGAGAAGCGGCGCGCGAACAGCGTGCAATTGCGCCGCAGCCTCCCTGTTCAAGCAGGGCGCGCCTATGAAGAAACATATGGCGGGAAGCTCGACTGCGGCCATCTTTCGAGACGCCCGCCTGCGGCGGCCCTCAGGAGAGGGACGAGTATGCGGCAACATCAACGCAGATGGATGCAGCTGAGCCTCATCCCGAGGAGGCCGCGAACCAGTCGTCTCGAAGGACGAGGCGCTCGCTCAAGGCATCGCTGAGACTTCATCTGCGATAGCCCTGCCTGCTCAAGGGCAGCACAGCCACGCCGCGATCAGATCAACAATGTGGGGATATGGGAATGCCGGCAATACCCCGGCCTCATGAGAACGAGGGCGTCGGCGAACACGTCAGGACCAGCTTCCACGTTGGCCCGAAGGCCACTTGTGAAATTGCGGAGCCCCTTACGGAGAACCGCACGAACGAAGAAAACTTGTTTCTTCTGCCGGACCGGCCTTTGGCGAGCGAACCCGCGAAAGAGAACGATCCGACCGTTGACCTGATGTCTCGCCGACACCCTCTATCGTCGACCAGAACCTTCGAGAAGGCGCTGATGACGTGCCGGCTCTCTAGGAGCCGGCAACTTCAAAAAGCGAAGTTACTTCTTCTTGGCGACCTTGCGGGTCTTCTTCGCAGTCTTCTTCACTGCGCTCTTCGCCTTCTTCGCCTTCTTTGCCTTCTTAGCTTTCTTGGCCATGTTGCCCTCCGATGTGTGAGATGGCTTAATCGCTGCATGCAGTCGGGGATCGAGTGCACACTCATCCCGAATACACCAACACAACGAAAAAAACAGCGTCTCGCTTAAAGAAGTGTTGACGGCGAAACGCGCCTGCGCTGGCGAACACGATGCAAACGGACTGCACGACGTGTGCATGCGAGCGCAGAGAGTCCCCGCGGCATCGACGTTCGCAAAAGATGCGACTGCAGAAAAACACTATGCAGCAAGTATTTTTCTGCACGCGCGCATCGCGCACGATCGAGGTAGTGACCTATCGCGCCAATCGCGCAAGCGCCTCGCGAGGGCGCTTCGCGGACTCTGAGTCGCGACTTTTGGCAACGAAAATATTTTCATGATTAACGGCGCGAGCGCTCGTCGGAGCGTGTGCAAGTCGCCGTTTTGCGCGAATCGCGTGACGGCGATTCGGTCGGCATATCGCGTTCGATCGGGATGAAGTTCGTCGCCGAAGATGCGCGCGAGCGTCGCATCGCGAACCGAAAGCGAGGTGACGATGCCTGTCCGTCACCTCGTTCGAACGTGCGAGGTCAGATGCCGAGCTTGGACTTGAGCAGCTCGTTGACGCTCTGCGGGTTGGCCTTGCCGCCGGATGCCTTCATCACCTGGCCGACGAACCAGCCGAGTGACTGCGGCTTGTCCTTCACCTGCGCCGCCTTGTCGGGATTGGCCGCGATGATGTCGTCGACAACCTTTTCGATCGCCGAAAGATCCGTGACCTGCTTCATGCCGCGACTTTCGACCAGCGCGCGGGGATCGCCGCCCTCCTGCCAGACGATCTCGAACAGATCCTTGGCGATCTTGCCGGAGATCGTACCCTCGCCGATCAGGTCGATGATCCCTGAGAGCTGTGCGGCATCGACCGGAGAGTCCGTAATATCCCGGCCTTCCTTGTTGAGCCGACCGAACAGCTCGTTGATCACCCAGTTGGCGGCGACCTTGCCGTCGCGCGCGCGGTTGGCGAGCTTTTCCAGCACGGTCTCGTAGAACACCGCGCTCTCGCGCTCGGCGACCAGCACGCTGGCGTCGTAGGACGACAGGCCGAGATCCGCGACGAAGCGCGTCTTCTTCTGGTCCGGCAACTCGGGCAGCTCAGCCTTCAGCTCGTCGACGAAGCTTTGCGAGAACTCCAGCGGCAGCAGGTCGGGATCAGGGAAGTAGCGATAGTCGTGCGCCTCCTCCTTGGACCGCATCGACCGCGTCTCGCCCTTGTTGGGGTCATAGAGCCGGGTCTCCTGGTCGATCGCGCCGCCGTCCTCGAGGATTTCGATCTGGCGCCTGGCCTCGTACTCGATCGCCTGGCCGATGAAATTAATCGAGTTCATGTTCTTGATCTCGCAGCGGGTGCCGAGCGGCGCGCCCGGCTTGCGCACGGAGACGTTGACGTCGGCGCGCAGGGATCCCTTCTCCATGTCGCCGTCGCAGGTGCCGAGATAGCGCAGGATCGAGCGCAGCTTGGTCACATAGGCCTTGGCCTGCTCGGCATCGCGGATGTCGGGTTTGGAGACGATCTCCATCAGCGCCACGCCACAGCGGTTGAGGTCGACATAGGACATGGTCGGCGACTGATCGTGCAGCAATTTGCCGGCATCCTGTTCCAGATGCAGCCGCTCGATGCCGATCGTGGCGGTCTTGCCGCCATCGAGTTCGACCACGACCTCGCCTTCGCCGACGATCGGCGACTTGTACTGGCTGATCTGGTAGCCCTGCGGCGAGTCCGGATAGAAATAGTTCTTGCGGTCGAACACCGAGCGCAGATTGATCTGCGCGTTCAGCCCGAGCCCGGTCCGGACAGCCTGTCTGACGCATTCCTCGTTGATGACCGGCAGCATGCCCGGCATCGCCGCGTCGACCAGCGACACATGCGAATTCGGTTCGCCGCCGAACGCGGTGGAGGCGCCGGAGAACAGCTTCGCGTTCGACGTCACCTGAGCATGGACCTCCAGGCCGATGACCATCTCCCAGTCACCGGTTGAGCCCTTGAGAAGCTTGTGGGGTGCGGCAGGTGCGTTCATGGCTCGACTCGTTCCTTCATTGACCCCTTGGCCGCTCGCGCTTGCCCCGCTTCGAGAAGCCCGTTGAGCGATCGAAGCACATCGGCCGGCTGGCGCAGCGCGATCTCGCGGCGGCCCATCACCTCGATCTCTGTGAACAGCGCGTCGACTTCCGGCGAGGAGGCGAACACGAAGCCGTCGAACGACGTGCTCTGCTCCTCGAAATCGCTGGAGATCTCGACGCGGTAGCCGTGCGCCTTGAGACGATCGACGACTTCGTAATGGTGGGCCTGCGAATGGGTTGCGATGAAGAGATAATCGACACGGCGCTTGGCAAGCACGCTCTCCGCGCCCTGCAGCATCTCGACCTCAAAGGCCTGGATATCGGCATGCAATATGTCGAGATGCTTGATCTTCCTGTCCCTGAAGAAGGCGTCGACCTCGAATTTGCCCTTGCCGACGAAGGCCTTGACGATGAACGGGCCGTAATACGCTCCGGGCCCGATGCCCGGAACCTTCAGGCCGTTATGCAGATAGACTTGGTCGCCTTCGACGAGGCCTGCCATCGGGACGCGTTCGATCAGGAGGTTGAGCGGATCGGAAACGATCTCGCGAAAACGGCCGAATAAATCCTCCGGCTTCGCTTTCGGACTCGTGAAACCAGGCTCGCTCATGTGGATGCACTCCCACCCAGCGCATCGACGATGCGCTGCCATTCTGCTTCTAGCGAATCCGTGGCCGCGGGCTCGCCGGCCTGGCGGTACCAATAGCCGGCATTGCCGAGGTCGCCCTCGACCCGGTGCAGATAGGCGTGCACCCAGGCGGCCTCGCGGCTGCTCTCGTCCTGGACGATTCTGTGCGCCTGATCCCAGTCGCCCTTGGCGGCCCACCACAGTGCGGCGAGCGGCGCGCTGAGATCCGGGGGCGGCGCGGCGCCGACGAGGCTGCCGATATACGCCGCCATGTTCACCACCATTTCGCCGGCGTGAAGCGGCCGGCGGCCTGCTCGATCACCTCGCCGAGCGAGAACAGCGTCTCCTCGTCGAAAGGCCGGCCGATCAACTGCAGGCCGAGCGGCAGGCCCTGCGCGTCCTTGCCGGCGGGCACGGCGATGCCCGGCAGGCCCGCCATGTTCACGGTCACCGTGAAGATGTCGTTGAGGTACATCTCGACGGGGTCCGCCCCACCCTTCTCGCCGATGCCGAAGGCCGCCGACGGCGTCGCCGGCGTCAGGATCGCGTCCACGCCCTTGGCGAAGCAGTCCTCAAAGTCCTTCTTGATCAGCGTGCGCACCTTCTGGGCCCGCAAATAATAGGCGTCGTAATAGCCGGCCGAGAGCACGTAGGTGCCGATCATGACGCGGCGCTTCACCTCCGCGCCAAAACCTTCGGCGCGAGTGTTCTCGTAGAGTTCGTTGACGTTCCGGCCCTGCTCGCGCAGGCCGAAGCGCACCCCGTCGTAGCGCGCGAGGTTGGAGGACGCCTCCGCCGGCGCCACGATGTAATAGGCCGGCAAGGCGTATTTGGTGTGCGGCAGTGACACTTCAACGAGTTCGGCCCCGGCCGCTTTCAGCCAGGCCGCACCCGCTTCCCAAAGCTTTTCGATCTCGGCCGGCATGCCGTCGAGACGGTATTCCCTGGGAATGCCGATCTTCATGCCCTTCACGGACTTGCCGATCGCGGCCTCGTAGTCCGGCACGGCCATGTCGACCGAGGTCGTGTCCTTCGGGTCGTGGCCGGCCATCGAGCGCAGCAGCATCGCGGCGTCGCGCGTGCTGCGCGCGATCGGACCGGCCTGGTCGAGCGAGGAGGCAAAGGCGACGATGCCCCAGCGCGAGCAGCGACCATAGGTCGGCTTGATGCCGACGGTTGCGGTGAACGCCGCCGGCTGGCGGATCGAGCCGCCGGTGTCGGTCGCGGTCGCGCCCATGCACAGCAGCGCCGCCACGGCGGAGGCCGAGCCGCCGGACGAGCCGCCCGGCACCAGCGTCGTGTTGCTTCCGTCGCGCCGCCAGGGATTTCCCACCGGGCCGAAGCACGAGGTCTCGTTCGACGAGCCCATCGCGAACTCGTCATTGTTGAGCTTGCCCAGCATCACCGCGCCGTCGCGCCACAGCTGCGAAGTGATGGTGGACTCGTAAGTCGGCACGAAATTGCCGAGGATTTTCGAGCACGCCGTGGTGCGCACGCCCTTGGTCGCGAACAGGTCCTTGATGCCGAGCGGAATGCCGGCGAGCGGCCCCGCATCGCCCTTCCCGATCCTGGCGTCCGCTTCGCGCGCCATGGTTCGCGCCTGATCCGGCGTCTCCATGACGAAAGCATTGAGCACGCGCGCGGATTCGATCGCGTTCAGATGCGCGTCGGTCAGCTCGAGGGACGTGAAAGTTTTGGCCGCGAGGCCTTTGCGGGCCTCGGCGAGCGTCAGCGATGTCAAATCGGTCATTTATTGATCGGGCTGCAGAAGAACGGAGACAGGGACTTGTCGTTGGCCGGGTCGTCTTTCTTGGCGGCCGCTTTCGCAGCCGCTTCGATCTCGTCGAGCACGGCATTCACGGCGACGTTGGGGTCGGCAGCCTTGCCCTGCCGCTCCATTTTGTCGAGATAGTTCATGTAGGCCTGATAGGCCTTCTCGTCGTCGCAAAGCATGCACATCGGACTTCGTCCTGAGACTCTTTTGACGCGTTTTCTTTACGCGAACCGGCTTCCACTTCGCTCGAAAACGCTACGTAAATTACTCAACAACCTTCGGCACCAGGAAGAAGTGACCTTCGGTCGCGGGCGCGTTGGCAACGATATCGTCGGCGATCTCGCCGTCATTGACCAAATCCTGCCGCTTCTTCATCTGCATCGGGGTGACCGAGGTCATGGGCTCCACACCCTCGACATTGACCTCCGAGAGCTGCTCGACAAAGGCGAGCATGGCGTTGAGCTCGCCCTGCAGATGCGGAACCTCGCCCTCGGAAACCGCAATGCGCGCCAGATGCGCGATGCGGCGGACGGTAGCGGCGTCGACGGACATTATATAAGGCCTCTCACGGCAAAACCTATGTGCCGTATAGCAGAGGCCGCTTTTGCGCCGCAACCGGCGGCGGGATCTATCCGGCGAGAGCTTTCAGGCGGGCCAGGGCCGATTTGGCGAGATCGCGGGTCAGTTCAGCCGCCGGGACCTCGCGGCCCAAGGCGATTGCCTGCCCGGCCCAGAGATTGGTGAAATCCACCCTGCCCTGCTTTTCGGCCGCGGCCTTGAGCGGTCCCAGCGCCGTTGCGGCATGGGGAAATGGCGGCGCGTCCGGCGAAATCGGGCCGGCCTCGCGCATCAGGCGGTTCTGGACACCGCGCGCCGGCCGCCCGGTCATGACATTGGTGATGACGGTGGAATCATCCCGCCCCTCGGCGAGCGCCGCGCGGGCCGCCGTACTGACCTTGGATTCCGGACAGCGCAGATAGGCACTCCCGATCTGCACGCCGGCAGCACCGAGCGCAAACGCCGCCGCGATACCGCGGCCATCCGCAACACCGCCGGCCGCAATCACCGGGACCTTCACCGCGTCGACCACCTGCGGCACCAGCGCAAAGGTGCCGGGCTGTTCAGAGATCTTGTCGGTCAGGAACATGCCGCGATGGCCGCCGGCCTCCGCACCTTGTGCGATCACCGCGTCAGCGCCGTGCTGCTCGAGCCAGATCGCTTCCCTCACCGTGGTCGCCGACGAGATGACGAGACATCCTGCCGCTTTGACCCGCTTGAGCAGCGCGGCCTCCGGCAGGCCGAAATGGAAGCTGACGATCTCGGGCTTCAGCTCCTCCACCACCTCGCAGAAGCCGGCGTCGAACGGCGCGCGGTTTGCGGCATTGATGGGTGCGGCGGGATCGAGGCCATGCTCATTGTAGTAGCCCGCGAGGCGCTGCTTCCAGCGCGCCTCCGCCTCGGCCGTGAGCTCAACCGGTGTGTGGCAGAAGAAATTCATGTTCACCGGCGCGGAGACGCGCTGCCGGATGATGTTGACCTGCTCGCGCGCCTTGTCCGGCGACAGCATCGCGCTCGGCAGCGAGCCGAGCCCCCCGCCTTGCGCAACGGCGATCACCAGCTCCGCGTCCATCACGCCAGCCATCGGCGCCAGCACGATCGGGAATTCGGTCTTGAAGAGATCGATCAGTCGACGGTTCGGCCACATGGTTGTTCTCTCGCAGTTTAGGCGGACAGGCTGGAATTACGCCGGCCGGCTAGCAGTTGCTCGGCCTCGGTCGCGATCCGTTCGACGATTTCGGCGGCGGACGGAATATCATGGATCAGGCCGACAGCCTCACCGGCAAAGACCGCGGCGACCTCAAAATTGCCCGCTGCCCTTGCCGCGGCATAGTCGACGGTCACCTCGGCGGCGCGCTGCAGCAGCTCGACCTCGCGGCCGGTCCAGCGCCTGATATGATCGTTGACCAGCGTTCGCGCGGTGAACGGCGCCGGCCAGAACAGGCTGCGCGACCAGTCGACGATGACGCCGCGCGCCGTGTCATTGGGATCGGCGTCGCGAATGCGCTGCTTGGCCTCCTCCGCACCATTGGCCTCCACGCTCGCATAGAAGCGCGTGCCGATCAGCACGCCGGAGGCGCCCAGCATCATCATCGCCGCGAGCCCGCGACCATCGGCGATTCCGCCGGCGGCAACCACCGGCACGCGCCCGGCGGCGAGATCAACGATAGAAGGTACGATGTCGACGGTGGTGCGCGATGCGCCATGGCCCCCGGCTTCGGTCCCCTGCGCGATCAGGATGTCCGCACCGGCGTCGAGCGCCTGCTTCGCCATGTCCTCGCTCTGCACCTGGCAGATCAAGCGCGCCCCGGACGCCTTGATGCGCGCTGCAAATGGTGCGGGATCGCCGAATGACAGCATGATCGCTTGCGGATGGGCGTCGAGTGCGATGTCGAGAAGTCTTGGTTGTTTTGCCAGGCTCCAGGTGATGAAGCCGATACCGAACGACGCAAGTCCGCTCAGTTGCCTGGTCTCGGCCTCGAGCCGTTCCTGATCGCCGTAGCCACCACCCAGGATCCCGAAGCCGCCGGCCTCGCTGACAGCCCGCGTCAGCCGGCTGCCGGCGATCGTGTCCATCGGAGCCAGCAGGATCGGATGCTTGATCCCCAGGAGCTGGGTCAGCGGCGTGGTGATCGGCATGGCTCCTCCGCTCTCGACACGAACATTAGTCCAGAATACCATTCTCTAAAATTGAATTCTAACGAACGCTACCATCTCAAAAGCGAAACGATGCCATGGAACTCAGCGACATCCAGACCTTCGCCGCCGTCGCCCGCACCGGGGGCATCACCCGCGCGGCCGAAGAGCTCAACACGGTGCAGTCGAACGTCACCCAGCGCGTGAAGGCGCTGGAGGCGGAGATCGGTACGCCGCTGTTCGAACGGCATAGCCGCGGCATGACCCTGACCGGCGCGGGCAAGCGCCTTTTGCCCTACGCGCAACGGATGTCCGCATTAGCGCGCGAGGCCGTGCTCGCTGCCTGCGACGACGGCGAGCCCAAGGGACCGCTCGCGATCGGCTCGATGGAAACGACCGCGGCCGTGCGGCTGCCGCCGCTGCTGGCTGATTTTCATCGCCGCTTTCCCGCCGTGCGGCTGAGCCTGCGCACCGCGCCCACAGCCGACCTCGTCGCTTGCGTGCTCGAAGGCACGCTCGACGGCGCCTTCGTCGCAGGTCCGATCGCGCATGCAGATCTCACCACGACGAGCGCGTTCCGCGAAGAGCTGGTGCTGGTCAGCGCGCGGCGCTGGGCCACGCTCGCCGAGCTGCGCGCCGGGACGCCGGAATCCGGCCCGACCGCGCTGACGTTCCGCACCGGCTGCACCTACCGGCAGCGGCTGGAGCAGATCTTTGTCGAGTTCGGCTGGCCGTCGGCCGCACGCTTCGACCTCGGCACGCTTGACGGCATGATCGGCTGTGTCGCCGCCGACATGGGCGTGACGCTGCTGCCGCGCGCCGTGGTCGAACGCAGCGCGATCAGCGGCAGCGTATCGATCCACGCGCTGAGCCATTCTCACGCGCAGGTCGAGACGCTCTTCATCCAGCGTCGTGCCGGACATCAAACCAGTGCGCTGAACGGATTTGCCGCCTGCTTGAAGCAAGACGACGATGTCATCGCGGCCTGAGATGCCAGCGCCGCAGCGCCACAACGGCCCAGATCGCTTCGACCACGCCGAAGGGCCAAGCCCCTTGCAGGAAGCCGTAAGCCGAACCGAGCACGCAGGACATCGCGAACAGCAGCACGAACCAGTGGCTGCGGTCTTCCAGGGCGTAAGTGACCAGCATCGCTGTCACGGCGACCAAGCCGAATAATGTCAGCGCATCCATAGTTACAGGTTCACTCCGCAGCCTGACGCGTGATATGCGCTGATCCCATGCCGGCTCTTATCCTGCCTCTCGTCGATGCTGCAACCCACTGGCCCGAACGCGGCGGGTTGGTCGGCCTTGATCTCGGCACCAAGACCATCGGCGTTGCCGTCTCCAATCCGGACCGTCGGTTAGCGACCGGCGTCGAGACCATCCAGCGCAAGGCGTTCAAGCAGGATGCCGCCCGGCTGCTCGCGATTGCCAGTGAACGTAAGGCCGTCGGCTTCGTGCTCGGCCTGCCCATCAACATGGACGGCAGCGAAGGCCCGCGCGCGCAATCGACCCGGGCGTTTGCCCGCAACCTCGCCGGCCTGACCGCGCTGCCCATCGGCCTCTGGGACGAGCGTCTGTCGACCGCCGCGGTCGAGCGCGAGCTGATCGGCATGGACGTCAGCCGCGCCAAGCGCGCCGAAGTGATCGACGAGCACGCCGCGATCTTCATCCTGCAAGGCGCGCTCGACCGCCTCGCCAATCTGCGCGCAGCCCCGGGGCCCGGCTGATCCATGGCCGTCGTGATCGCGGCGCTCCTTCCCGTCTTTATCCTCATCGTGCTCGGCGTGGTGCTGAAGCGCACCCTGATGCGGCTCGACACGCAATGGAACGGGCTGGAGCGGCTGACCTATTTCGTGCTGTTTCCGATGCTGCTGATCCAGACGCTGGTGAAGGCCGACCTGTCCAGGGTGCCGGTCGCCGGCGTCGGCGGCGCGCTGCTGCTCTCCGCGCTCGCGATGTCGCTGCTCTGCCTCGCGCTCCGCCCGGCCCTGTCGCGTCTCGATATCGACGGCCCCGCCTTCACCTCGATCTTCCAGGGCGCGATCCGCTGGCAGACCTATGTGGCGCTGTCCGTCTCCGCCAATATGTTCGGCGAGGTCGGGCTGGCGCTCGCCTCCGTCGCGATGGTGGCGATCATTCCGCTGGTCAACGTCCTCAGCGTGGCTGTGCTCGCGCACTACGCCGCTCCGGAGAAGCAATCCGCGCGCGCGATCGTCATGACGGTTGTCCGCAATCCCCTGATCTGGGCCTGCGTGATCGGTCTCGTCATCAATGTCATCCACCTGCCGCTGCCCAGGATCTGGCATGAGGTGGCAGACGCACTCGGCCGCTCCTCCCTCGCCATCGGCCTGCTCGTCACCGGCGCCGGCCTGCATCTTGAAGGCCTGCTCCGCCCCAGCGCAGGCGCCGCTATCGGCGTGGTGTTCAAGCTGGTGCTGATGCCCGTGGTCGCCCTGGTGCTCGCCGTCTGGTTCGGACTGTCCGGCGACAGCCTCGCCATCGTCGCGATCTGCGCCGCCGTGCCGACTTCCACCAGCGCCTATGTGCTGGCCCGACAGATGGGCGGCGATGCCCCACTACTGGCGCAGATCATCACGCTGCAGACGATCCTAGCGGCGATCACGATGCCGATCGTGATCGCGCTGGTGGCCTAGAATTCGTCATTGCGAGCGCAGCTCTCCTTCTCGTCATTGCGAGGAACCCTTGCGACGAAGCAATCCAGAGTCTCTCCGCGGACAGATTCTGGATTGCTTCGCTTCGCTCGCAATGACGGAACTTGGGCGACCGTCGGGCTAGCTCCCCAGCCACATCGTCAGCACCACCGCCGTCAGATTGTTCAGCGCGTGCAGCACGATCGTGAGCCAGAGCGAGCTGCTGCGATAGCGCATATAGCCAAACCACAGGCCGATGGAGAAGACCTCGGCGAGGAAGTACAGGTCGTATTGCAGGTGCACGACCGTCCACAGCAGCGACGACAGGATGATCGCGCCGGGCACGCGCAGGAAGCTCGCCGACCAGCCGCGATAGAGGAAGCCGCGCGCCAAAACCTCTTCCGACATCGGCGCTGCCACGCTGAAGGCGAACAGCAGGAAGAAGGCTGCGCCCTTGTCGCGACCAGATTTCAACAGATCGGTCATGAAGCCCGGCGTGGCCTCGCGGCCGAGGCTCCGCGACATCGTCTCCCAGGCCACGACGATCAGGACAAGCCCGACCGCGCCGAACAGGAGTTGCTTCCAGGACGGCCAGCGTAGCGCGAGATAGTCGACGAAGGAGGCCTTCTTGATGCGGATGGCAAGCCACACCGCAGCCAGTGTCGCCGGCAAGCCCAGTATCACCGACAGCGCGAGCGCCTGCGGCTCGCCGCCGACGAGCTGAAGCGAGGCGAGGTCCATCGGCAGGCCACGCTGCACCGCCAGCAGAACGATGGCGCCGATCTGCCCGACGAACATTGCAGCGAAGATAACGATCCCCCACAGCGCCGTGCCCCAGAATTTCCAGACGCGCGGCGCCTCGTGCGCAGGCGTCACGGTCGGCGGCGGATGATCGGGATTGAGCGAATCCATCAAAGCGCTTTCATTGGGAGGCATTCCGGGCGCGTCGGTTGCGATCTACTTCATCCGCGGCGGAATCGGAAAATCATAGGCCGCCCCGCCCGCCCCCGGCAGTGAAAAGTGCCACCACTCCTTCGCATAGTTCACAAACCCTTGCCTCGCCATCGCAGCCACGAGCCGCTTGCGCCAGGCGCGCTGGTCCGGACTGACCGTTGGCGCGGCGGTATGCCCTTTCGCGTCCGTGCAGTCGTAACCCGTGCCCATGTCGACACTGCCCTCGGGCGGGCGCGCCTCGACCGGCGCGGTACAGTCGGCGTAGGCCTTTGACGGGTCGTATTTGCCTGAATTGTCCGCCTTGAGATCGACCAGCGTGAGATCGAGCGCGGCGCCCGTCGAATGCTGCGAGCGGCTTGCGATGTAGCCGAGGCGGAACAGCTCGGTCTTGGGAATTTTGGGATTGTAGCGCCGCTCGGCGGCCGTCTCACGGCCGTTCTGCGACCACCTGACCATGTCGAGCGAGGCTCGCGCCGGCCGGTAGCAGTCGAACATTTTCAGCGAGAGATTTTGCGCCACCAGTTCCTGCTGCACCGCCTTCAACCGCAGCCCAATCTCCCGCTTCACCACGCATTCGCCGACGCCGTAGCCAGCGAGCGGACGGCCGACGAAATTGTTCGAGGTGGCGTAGCGGATGTACTGGATGATGCTGGGGTCGATGTCGCGCAAATAGACGAAACCGCCGGGAAGCGATTGAGTGTGGGCGGTGCTGATCGTCATTAGCGCCAGGAACGCTGCCAGAATTGATTTCACGAAATGCATCCCAGTCGTCAAGGCCGGGCTTGTCCCGGCCATCCACGCCTTTTCTGCGACAGCACCTTAAGAACGTGGATGCCCGGGGCAAGCCCGGGCATGACGGAGAAGACGGGGACAGCTCACGCCACAGCGATAAGACCGACAGATCGGGGGATAACTCCCCTCATGGGCTTTGGCCCTTGCCCCCCCGGCCATCCCCGCCTATAGCTCTCGCTTTAATGACATCGAAATCGACCTTCGTCCTCGGCCACCGGCATTTGCTGGGCATCGAGGGCCTTTCCGCGGCCGACATCACCGGCCTCCTCGACCTGTCCGAAGAATATGTCGAGCTCAACCGCCAGGTTGACAAGAAGCGCACCGTCCTGCGTGGACGGACGCAGGTAAACCTCTTCTTCGAGGCTTCCACCCGGACCCAATCCTCGTTCGAGCTCGCCGGCAAACGGCTGGGCGCCGACGTCATGAACATGTCGGTGTCCTCATCGTCCATCAAAAAGGGCGAGACGCTGGTCGACACCGCCATGACGCTCAACGCCATGCACCCGGATATCCTGGTGGTGCGCCATCACGCCTCCGGCGCGGTGGAACTGCTGGCCCGAAAGGTCGACGGTTCCGTGATCAATGCCGGCGACGGCGCGCATGAGCATCCGACACAAGCCCTGCTCGACGCGCTGACCATCCGCCGCAACAAGGGCCGGCTCGAGGGCCTCGTGGTCGCGATCTGCGGCGACGTGCTGCATTCGCGCGTCGCCCGCTCCAACATCATCCTGCTCAACGCGATGGGCGCCCGTGTCCGCGTCGTCGGCCCCTCCACGCTGCTGCCGCCCGGCATCGAGCGGATGGGCGTCGAGGTCGCGCGCGACATGCGCGAGGGGCTCAACGGCGCCGACATCGTCATGATGCTGCGGCTCCAGCGCGAGCGCATGAACGGCTCCTTCGTGCCGTCGACCTCCGAGTATTTCCATTATTTCGGGCTGGACCAGAAGAAGCTCGCCTACGCCAAGCCAGACGCCCTTGTCATGCATCCCGGCCCCATGAATCGCGGCGTCGAGATCGACACTGCGGTCGCTGACGGCGCGCAGTCCCTGATCCGCGAACAGGTGGAAATGGGCGTGGCCGTGCGCATGGCGGTGCTGGAAGCGCTCGCCCGCAACCTGCCGAACGCGTGATGCTCATGTTGACCGACCGCCGACCCATCCTGCTTGCCAACGCCCGCGTCGTCGACCCCTCCCGGGATTTTGATGGCCCCGGCGACGTCCTGATTGCCGACGGCATCATCCGGGAGACCCGCCGCGGCATTGGCGCTGCCGGCGTCCCCGAGGGCACCGACGTCGTCAACTGCGCCGGCAAGATCGTCGCACCCGGCCTGATCGACATGCGCGCCTTCGTCGGCGAGCCCGGCTTCAGCCATCGCGAGACCTTTGCGTCTGCGAGCCAGGCGGCTGCGACCGGCGGCATCACCACCATCATCTGCCAGCCCGATACCTTGCCGGTGATCGACAACTCGGCGACCGTCGACTTCGTGATGCGTCGCGCCCGCGACACCGCGATCGTCAACATCCAGCCGATGGCGGCGCTGACCAAGGGCATGCACGGCGAGGAGATGACCGAGTTCGGCCTCCTCAAGGCGGCCGGCGCGATCGCCTTCAGCGATTGCGACAAGAGCGTGATCAATGCGCAGGTGATGCGCCGCGCCTTGACCTACGCGCGCGATTTCGACGCGCTGATCGTGCACTACACCGAGGATCGCGATCTCGTCGGCGAAGGCGTGATGAACGAGGGCGAATTCGCCTCGCGACTCGGACTGATGGGCATCCCGAACGCGGCGGAGGCCGTGATGCTGGAGCGCGACATGCGCCTGGTCGCGCTCACCGGCGGCCGCTATCACGCGGCGTCGCTGACCTGCATCGAGTCGCTCGAAATCCTCCGGCGCGCCCGCGACGCCGGCCTCGCCGTGACCGCCTCGGCCTCGATCAACCACCTTGCGCTGAACGAGAACGACATCGGCCCTTACCGTTCGTTCCTGAAGTTGTCGCCGCCACTGCGCACCGAGGACGACCGCCGCGCGCTGGTCGCCGCCGTCGCCTCCGGCCTCGTCGACGTCATCATGTCCGACCACAATCCGCAGGACGTCGAGGTCAAGCGCCTGCCTTTCGCGGAAGCGGCCCCCGGCGCCATCGGGCTGGAGACCATGCTCCCGGCGGGCCTTCGCCTCGTGCACAATGACGAGCTGGATCTCAAGACGCTGATCCGCGCGATGTCGACCCGGCCGGCCGAGATTTTGGGATTGCCTGGCGGAACCCTGCGCACGGGCGCCCCGGCCGACGTCATCGTGATCGACCCCGATGTCCCCTGGGTGGTCGATCCCGCCGACCTCAAATCGCCCTGCAAGAACACGCCGTTCGACGAGGCCCGCTTTACAGGGCGCGTGGTGCGCACCATTGTCGGCGGACGGACGGTGTACGAGCATGTCTGACGTGCGGAGCTGCAGCCAGGGAATTTGCAGACATGGCGCTTGAATTGTTCCTGCCGGTGGCTTTTGTCATCGGCTACCTGCTCGGCTCGATTCCGTTCGGACTGATCCTGACGAAACTCGGCGGCACGCAGGACATCCGCTCGATCGGCTCCGGCAGCATCGGCGCCACCAATGTGCTGCGCACGGGGCGCAAGGGCCTTGCCGCCGCAACCCTGCTGTTCGACGCGCTCAAGGGCACCGTGGCGGTGGTGATCGCGGGCTACATCGCCGGTCCCAATGCCGCGATGCTGGCCGGACTTGGCGCCTTCCTCGGCCATCTCTTCCCGGTCTGGCTTAAATTCAAAGGCGGCAAGGGTGTCGCAGTCTATATCGGCATCATGCTCGGGCTGTTCTGGCCGGCTGCGGTGGTGTTCTGCTTGCTCTGGTTGGCGACCGCCTTCACCGCCCGCTATTCCTCGCTCTCGGCCCTGGTCGCCTCGTTCATCACCCCGCTGTTCCTGTTGTGGTTCGGCCAGCCCGCACTCGCGACGCTGGCGGCGGTGCTGACGCTGCTGTTGTTCTACGCTCATCGCGAGAACATCAAGCGGCTGCAATCGGGCAATGAAAGCCGGATCGGCGAGAAGGCATAAGCCGGGAATCCACGGATACCGCGGCACCCCTTCTGCATTATATCGCAAATGGTGTTCGCAACTTGCAGCCGAATCACGGCTGTATGGACGAACGGGTTCCAGGCCTTGGCCCTGATCATGGACATGGCTCTACGCGGTTGCTCAGAATGAGCGAGAAGATTGTCAGCGCGCATGTTGAAGGTGGCTTGCAGGGCACTGCGGCAAGCCGGATGCTCTCGACCACGGATATCTGGTCCGGTGCGCCCTCGCCGGTTCCTGCTCCCAAGCCTGTGCCCGTTTCGCCACCAGCGCCGCAGCCTGCTCGCATCGCGCAAGCTCCTCTAACAGTTGAGGCAGTGATCGCCGCGGGACCAGTTGCACCCGCGCAACCCCTAGCCAACCAATGGCCGCCGCAAAAGCTATCGCTGGCGCTTCAGGGCGGCGGCACCTTCGCCGCGTTCACCTGGGGCGTGCTGGAGCGGCTGCTGGAAGAGCCATCCATCGCAATCGACACCATCAGCGGCGCCAGCGCCGGCGCCATCAACGCGCTGCTGCTCGCCTCCGGTTTCGCCGAGGGTGGCCGCGAAGGCGCGCGTGCGCGGCTGAACCGGTTCTGGATCCGGCTGATGCACGAAGCCTCGTTCCGATCGCTGATGCTGATCGGCGGCTTCTCGCCGGCGGGAAGCTCGGTCGCGTTCGGTCCGACGCTGCGCTCCGGCCAGTTCGATCCGTTCGATCTCGATCCGCTGCGGCAGGCGCTGTCGCGCGACATCAACTTTTCCGCCTTGCGCGACCCGCGCTGCCCGAAGCTGCTGATCGCGGCGACCCGGATCCGCGACGGGCAGCAGCAGATCTTCCGCAACGACGTGATCACCGCCGACGTCGCGCTGGCCTCGACCTGTCCGCCGCTGGTTCATTGCGCGGTGGAGATCGACGGCGAGGCTTATTGGGACGGCGGCCTCGGCGGCAATCCGCCCCTGCTGCGGCTCGTGCCGGAGACGACGAGCACCGAAATCCTGCTGGTCCAGGTCACGCCGGCGCGCGACAGCTACGTGCCGATCACGCTCGCCGCGATCGACCGCAGGCTGGATCAGATCGCGGCCAACGCCGCCCTCAATGCCGAGATCGCGGCGATGGAATGGGCGCAATCGCAGGCCGCATCGTCGCTGCGGCTCTCCAGGATCGCCGCGGAAGATTTCGTCGACGGCCTGGCGCAGCGCTCGTCCACCGATCTCGGCCGCGGCTTCATTCGCGCGCTTCACCGCAGCGGCCGCGAGGCCGCCGGGCGCTGGCTCAAGCAAGGCACCGATCACAGCGCAGCGCCGGCCGCATCCGGCCAGCGCATCGTTCCCCGCGAGCCTGCGCTAGCCTGATTTCGCCAGCGCCTGCTCCAGGAACCACGCCGTCGCCAGCGCATGCGCGTCGTTGCCGAAGCGTGCGATCACCTGCACGCCGATCGGCAGGCCATTGGCCTTGAGCACCGGCACGTTGACGCAAGGGTTGCCCATCAGCGTCCAGAGCCTGTTGTAGCGGGGGTCGCCGGTGCTCGCGAGCTCCTTGGCCGGCGGCGCGCCCGGCGCCGAATAGGTCAGCAGCACGTCGAACCCCTCGAACAATTCGCCGAACTCGCGGCGTCCGCGGCGGCTGATCCGGCGCGCGTCGTCATAGTCCTTGGGTGTGAGACCGACCGTAGCATCGAGACTGGCGCGCAGCATCGGCGCGATCTCGTCGTGGCGTTCGGAAAATTCCCAGGCGAGCGCGCGATGCGCCTCGAAGTCCTGAATGATCGGGTGGATACGCCAGGCCTCCTGCACCGCCTCCGGCAGATCGATAGTCTTCACGCTGGCGCCAGCCTTCTCGGCGGCCTTGATCGCGGCTTGCAGCCCCTCTTCGGCGGCCGGCTCCACGGCACCGGCAAACTCCTGCCTGACCACGCCGATGCGCGGCGCTTTCGCCGGCACGATGCCGGCAAATTCGGTGCGGCCGGTCATCGCCAGCAATCCGCGCGCGAGGTCCTCCGCGCGCGCGCCGAACAGGCCGACCGTGTCGAGCGCCCACGAATAGCATTTGACGCCGACCGTCGGCAGCATCCGGAACGACGGCTTGATCGCGGCGGTGCCGCAATAGGCGGCGGGGCGGATCACTGAGCCGCCGGTCTGGGTGCCCAGCGCCAGCGGGATCATGCCGGCGCCGACGGCCGCAGCCGAGCCCGAGGACGAGCCGCCCGGCGTATGGCCGAGGTTATGCGGATTGAGCGTCGGGGTTGGATCGCGCGAGGCGAACGCGGTGGTCGTGGTCTTGCCGATGATGGTGGCGCCCGCACGCTTCAGCATCATCACGACAGGCGCGTCGGCGCGCGGTTGCCAGCCGCGATAGATCGACGATCCCATCTCGGTCGGGAAATCGGCGGTGTCGATGATGTCCTTGATCCCGACCGCGATACCGCGCAGCGGCCCGGCGCCTTGCGCCTTCGCGGAGCTGTCGTGACGGACGAAGGCGTGGACCTCCTTCTCCCGCGCCTCGATCGCCGCATGCGATTGCGCTATGGCGGACTCGGGCGAAAGCTCGCCCGCTTCGATGCGGCGCTGGAGGTCGGCGAGTGAGATCATGGCAATACCCTTCTTATTGGGATCGCTTTTAGCATCGCGACGAAGCCGCGCAAGCGCACGCCGCTGTTGCCCACGCCCTCAGGTTGTTCCATGCTGTGCCTGCAAGGAGCCGCCGTGGACGCCATCAATCCAAGTGTAGAGATGACCGAGGCCGACCGGATCGACCGCCTGCGGCTGATCCGGTCCGACAATGTCGGGCCACGCACGTTCCGGTCGCTGGTCGATCATTTCGGCACGGCGCGCGCGGCGCTGGAGCGGCTGCCGGATCTGGCACGCCGCGGCGGTGCGCAGCGATCGGCGCGCATCTGTGGCGCTGACGAGGCGAAAGCCGAGCTTGCCGCGAGCCGCAAGTTCGGAATTGCCTGGCTCGCGCCCGGCGAGGACGGTTATCCGGCGCGGCTGGCAACGCTCGACGATGCGCCGCCGCTGCTCGCCGTGCGCGGCGACACTGCAACGCTGATGCGGCCGATGATCGCGATCGTCGGCTCGCGCAACGCCTCCGGTGCAGGCTTGAAATTCGCCGGTCAGCTCGCCCGCGAGCTTGGAGAGGCCGGCTTTGTCGTCATCTCCGGCCTTGCCCGCGGCGTCGACCAGGCCGCGCACCGCGCCAGTGTCGAGAGCGGCACCATCGCCGTGCTCGCCGGCGGCCATGACTGCATCTATCCGCCGGAGCATGGCGATCTGCTGGCCTCGATCCTCGATCGCAAGGGTGCTGCGATCTCCGAGATGCCGCTCGGCCACGAGCCGCGCGCCCGCGACTTCCCCCGCCGCAACCGGCTGATCTCGGGCGCCGCGCTCGGCGTGGTCGTGGTGGAGGCGGCGCATCGCTCGGGCTCGTTGATCACCGCGCGCATGGCCGCCGAACAGGGCCGCGAAGTGTTCGCGGTGCCGGGCTCGCCGCTCGATCCGCGCGCCGCCGGCACCAACGATCTGATCAAGCAGGGCGCGACGCTCGTCAGCGAAGCCGCCGACGTCGTCAACGCGGTCGCACCGATCATGGAGCGGCCGCTGATGCGCACCGCGAACGAGCCCGACAGCGAGCCGTTCGAAAGCGATCCGCAAGGACACGACCGCGATCAGATCACCAGCCTGCTCGGCCCCGCCCCTGTCACGATCGACGATCTCGTGCGGATGTCCGGCGCCTCGCCGGCCATCGTGCGCACCGTGCTCTTGGAGCTCGAGCTCGCCGGCCGGCTCGAACGCCACGGCGGTGGCTTGGTCTCGCTGCTTTAAGGAGTGTTCCGCTCGTCGAAGCGCGTGCGCGCCGAGGCGATCTGCTCCTGATGCGTGATCGCCCATTCGCCGAGGGCCCTCACCGGCTGCTGCAGTCCGCGGCCGAGATCGGTCAGCTCGTAATCCACGCGCGGCGGAATGGTCGGGAAGATCGTGCGGGTGACCAGGCCGTCACGCTCGAGCCCGCGCAGCGTCAAGGTCAGCATCCGCTGCGAAATGCCGTTGATCATGCGCTTGAGCTCGTTGAAGCGCTTGGGCCCGTCGCTCAGCATCATGATCACGAACACGCTCCATTTGTCGCCGACGCGCGCGAGGATCGAGGCGACGCCGCGGCAGTCCGCGTGGTCGCGATCCGGCATCGGCGGGGCAGTCAAATCGATGTGCGCAGGTTTCAAGGATGTGCCCATGGCTCAAAAAGGTGCGTTCTTGCGGGGATTTCGATAGTCACTCATGTAGCTCTGGTTACAAACATATACTAGGGTGATCCCGAATGAAACTCCTCCACATCGACTCCAGCGTGCTCGGCCCCCACTCCGTTTCCCGGCAGGTCTCCGCCGCCATCGTCGACCGTCTCAGGCAGGCGACACCGTCGCTCGACATCGTCTATCGCGACCTGACGCAGAGCCCACTCGCCCATCTCTCCGGTTCGCATCTCGCGGCCGCGCAAGGCGCGCCTGCGCCGGCGGAACTCGGCCCCGACCTCGCCGCCAGCAAGGCCGCGCTGGGCGAATTCCTTGCCGCTGACATCGTCGTGATCGGCGCGCCCATGTACAATTTCACCATTCCGAGCCAGCTCAAGGCCTGGATCGACCGGGTCCTCGTCGCGGGGAAGACGTTCAGCTACGGCGCGAACGGACCGCAGGGCCTTGCCGGCGGCAAGCGCGTGATCTTCGCGATCTCGCGCGGGGGCTATTACGGCGCGGGCACGCCCGCCGCGTCGCTGGAGCACCTCGAAAGCTATCTGCGTGGCGTGTTCGGCTTCATGGGCATCCATCATCCCGAATTCATCAGCGCCGATGGCATCCAGGTCGGGCCGGAGCATCGCGAGAAGTCGCTCGCAAGCGCGCTTGAGGCGGCAACCAGCCTCCGCGCGGCCTGACGCAACGCGCACATCGTCAGCCGCCGCAACATCGCTTGCGGCGGCTGATCGACCGGTGCGCGGTCGGCGAAGCTAAAACCAGGCGCCCTGAATGCCGAGGATGACGGCGACGAGCGAAACGAACAGGCCGATGCCGGAGAAAAGAGCGACCCCGATGAATTCGGAGGTGTCGGAACGCTTGGCGGGAATGGTGGAGTTTTCGGTGTAAATACGCGGTGCTGAAATCGGGGAAATAATACGAGCTGCCTTTGGCATATCGGGCTCCCTTGAAAATGAGTCTTCGTGACCCCCTGCCCGTAAAAGTGTCTTGGCAGCGCAAGCGAAGGTTCAACGCCTCACGCAAGGTTCAGAAAATACAGCTCGTGAGGCGTGGGAACCGGTCGGCGCAACCGGTTTTGCGTGCGCCGACCGATTCAATTTTCACTTCAATTGATCAGCCGCGATAGATCGGCGCGCCGCTCGGAGAGGCGACTGCGCCGCCGTCGACGAAGATTTCCTGGCCCTGCACATGCGCGGAATCGTCGGAGGCGAGGAACAGCACCGTCTTCGCGACGTGATCTGTTTCACCAATGCGCCCCAGCGGCGTCGTCAGCGCGATCCGCTTCTCGAACGCCTTCTCGGCTTCGGGCGTCGCGGTCGCAGGTCCCCAGATCGGCGTGCGGATCGCACCGGGCGCGACCACGTTGACGCGAATGCCGCGCGGCGACAGTTCTGATGCCATGATCCGCGCCATCGCGCGCACGCCGGCCTTGGCGGCGCCATACGCCGAATAGCCGGGAATGCCGAGCACGGAGATCACCGAGCCGCTGAGGATGATCGAAGCGTTGTCGTTGAGATAAGGCAGCGCGGACTGCACGGTGAAGAACACGCTGGTCAGATTGGTGCTGATGACCTTCGCGAAGACTCCCAGCGTGGCCGATCCCAGCGGCGTGCCGCCGGCGATGCCGGCATTGGCGAACACGATGTCGAACTTGCCGAACTTTTCGGCGCCCTTCTTGATCGCAGCTTCGGTCGCCGCAATGTCGGTGGCGTCCGCGGCGAGCGCGAGCGCGTTCGGCCCGAGCTCCTTCGCGGCCGCCTCGAGCGTCTCCTTGTTGCGCCCGGTGATCACCACCTTGGCGCCCTCGGCCACGAACAGCTTTGCCGTTGCCAGCCCAATGCCGCTATTGCCGCCGGTGATCAGGGCCGTCTTGTTCTTCAGTCTCACGTTCGCCTCCAGTGGTTGCATCATAAAACTATAATTGCCATCTAGGCTATCTGGTTTTAAGATGCAACCACACGAGCGCGTGAACGGCGACTGGACCGTGCGATCGCGAAAGGACTGGACCATGGTGAAACGAACGAGCTTCGAGGGCAATGCCTGTCCGATCGCGCGCTCGCTGGAAGCGATCGGCGACTGGTGGTCGCTGCTGATCATCCGTGAGGCGCTGTTCGGCCTGCGCCGCTTCGGCGAGTTTCAGAACAAGCTCGGCATGGCCAAGAACATCTTGTCGGCCCGGCTGCGCGCGCTGGTCGACCACGGCATCCTGACCACGGCCCCCGCCTCCGACGGCAGCGCCTACCAGGAATATGTGTTGACGGAAAAGGGCCGCGGCACTTTCCCGATCCTGGTAGCCCTGCGGCAATGGAGCGAGGAATTCGACGATCGGCCGTCGGAGATCTCGACCATCCTGGTCGATCGCGAGAAAGGCCGCCCGGTGAAGAAGCTCGAGCTACGCGCCGAAGACGGGCGGCTGCTGACGCAAGCCGATACCATGCTGAAGCCGCGGCCAGCGCCGCGACGGCGGTCGGCCTAGTAACGTCGAACTGCCACCACCCCGTCATTGCGAGCGCAGCGAAGCAATCCAGACTGCCACGTGGAAAGACTCTGGATTGCTTCGCCGCGCTCGCAATGACTGCGTGGGGGACTTGTACAAAACATCGACGGCGTCAAAGATGGCTGGACACAGCAAGTGGCACCACGATGCCCCTCCTCGCCATCGTCTATTTTTCCATCTCAGGCACCACCGAGAAGCTGGCGCACGCGGTCGCGCGCGGTGCGGATGGCATGGCGGATGTCACGCTCTGTCGCATCACCGGCGGCGACATCGTATCAGGCCGGTTTAAGAATGAGAGCTTACTGGAGACGATTGACGGCGCTAGCGCCGTTGCGTTTGGCAGCCCCACCTACATGGGCGGACCCGCCGCCCAATTCAAAGCTTTTGCAGACGCTTCGAGCGACAGATGGAGCAAGCAAGCCTGGGCCAACAAGATCGCAGCAGGATTCACGACGGGGGCCTGCGCTGGCGGCGACCAACTCCACACGCTGTCCTACTTTTCCATTCTGACTGCGCAACACGGCATGCTCTGGTGCGGACTGGATATTCCGGGTGGCGAGGACCCGAGCGGTCGGAATCGTTTAGGCAGCCAGCTTGGCTTGGCAACACACTTGATTGACGGCTCGTTGCCTCAGAGCGACCTCGGTACGGCCGAATATCTCGGTCAGCGATTGGCCAGAATGGCAAGCCGCAACGGCTAACCTCACCCGTCATTGCGAGCGAAGCGAAGCAATCCAGAGTCTTTCCGCGGTGGGATTCTGGATTGCTTCGCTGCGCTCGCAATGACGACTTTGGTGCAGCGTGCTCCAATCTCTCGCCGTCATCCTGAGGTGCTCGTCCTGCAAAGCAGGGCGAGCCTCGAAGGACGACAGCCCGGCTGCATCCCGGCCGCTCATCCTTCGAGGCTCCCGGCGCGATGCTTTGCATCGCGCCACTCGCGCCTCCAGCGACGAGCGCTACGCGCTCGCGCGGGGATGACGGGTCTGATACTCGCCGGGTGCCCTCACGACAGCTTGCGCTTGCTCCGCAGCCGCAGATGCTCGTCGGCCTCCAGCTTGGTCATTCCCAGGAGATAATGCAGCACGTCGAGCTTGTGCCGCTCGGCAAGCTTGCGCAGCGCCCCGACCTGCTCGGCGATGAAGGCGACCGCCTCCTCGACGCCGCCCTCCCCCGGTTCCTCGTGACGCGAGCCTCCCGCCGCGCGCGATGCGGCGCCCGCCCGTTTCTTTCCTGGCTTAGTCACCAGCCCCACCCGAATCCATGCCCCGCGGAAACATTACGCCGACATCGGCCGCAACTCAAAGGTGGTATTTTGCAACTTTCTCGATATGAAACTTTTCCCGTCGGGATGGCTTTCAACACCCCTCGATTTGACAGCGACGGCCTCACCACCCATGTTCGGGACGAAAGGGCCGACCCGAATCTCATCGAATTCGGCCCCAAATTTCCCCATAAGTTACTGGAACTACATGAATATCGTCATTGTGGAGTCGCCGGCGAAAGCCAAGACGATCAACAAGTATTTGGGCTCGTCCTACGAGGTTCTGGCCTCGTTTGGCCATGTCCGCGACTTGCCGGCGAAGAACGGCTCCGTCGATCCCGACGCCAATTTCAAGATGATCTGGGAGATCGACCCCAAGGCGGCCGGCCGGCTCAACGACATTGCCAAGTCCCTCAAGAACGCTGACCGCCTGATTCTCGCCACCGACCCTGATCGCGAGGGCGAGGCCATCTCCTGGCACGTGCTGGAGGTCTTGAAAGAGAAGCGCGCGATCAAGGACCACAAGATCGAGCGCGTGGTGTTCAACGCCATCACCAAGCAGGCGGTCACGGACGCCATGAAGCATCCGCGCCAGATCGACGGTGCGCTGGTCGACGCCTATATGGCGCGCCGCGCGCTGGACTATCTGGTCGGCTTCACCCTTTCCCCCGTGCTGTGGCGCAAGCTGCCGGGTGCCCGCTCGGCGGGCCGCGTGCAGTCGGTAGCGCTGCGGCTGGTCTGCGACCGCGAGCTCGAGATCGAAAAGTTCGTTGCCCGCGAATACTGGTCGCTGATCGCGACCCTGCTGACGCCGCGCGGCGACGCCTTCGAAGCCCGTCTCGTCGGCGCCGACGGCAAGAAGATCCAGCGCCTCGACATCGGCACCGGCGCGGAAGCCGAAGACTTCAAGAAGGCGCTGGAAGCAGCCGCCTACGCGGTGACCACGGTCGATGCCAAGCCGGCCCGGCGTAATCCGCAGGCCCCCTTCACCACCTCGACGCTGCAGCAGGAAGCCAGTCGCAAATACGGCTTTGCGCCGGCGCACACCATGCGCATCGCGCAGCGGCTCTATGAAGGCATCGATATCGGCGGCGAGACCACCGGACTCATTACTTATATGCGTACCGACGGCGTGCAGATCGACCCGTCCGCGATCACCCAGGCCCGCAAGGTGATCGGCGAGGATTACGGCAACGCTTACGTTCCGGACGCGCCGCGCCAGTACCAGGCCAAGGCCAAGAACGCCCAGGAAGCCCACGAAGCGATCCGGCCGACCGACATGTCGCGCCGCCCCGACAGCATGAGCCGCAAGCTTGAGTCCGATCAGGCGAGGCTCTATGAGCTGATCTGGAAGCGCACCATCGCGAGCCAGATGGAATCGGCCGAACTGGAACGCACCACGGTCGACATCACGGCGAAGGTTGGCGGCCGCACGCTGGACCTGCGCGCCACCGGCCAGGTCGTCAAGTTCGACGGCTTCCTCGCACTTTATCAGGAAGGCCGCGACGACGAGGAGGACGAGGACTCCCGCCGCCTGCCCGCGATGAGCCCGAATGACGCGCTGAAGCGGCAGTCGCTCGCCGTCACCCAGCATTTCACCGAGCCGCCGCCGCGCTTCTCCGAAGCCTCGCTGGTCAAGCGCATGGAAGAGCTCGGCATCGGCCGGCCCTCGACCTATGCCTCGATCCTCCAGGTCCTCAAAGACCGCGGCTACGTCAAGCTCGAAAAGAAGCGCCTGCACGGCGAGGACAAGGGCCGGGTCGTGGTCGCGTTCCTCGAAAGCTTCTTTGCCCGATACGTCGAATACGATTTCACCGCCAATCTGGAAGAGCAGCTCGACCGCATCTCCAACAACGAGATCTCCTGGCAGCAGGTGCTGAAGGATTTCTGGACCGGCTTCATCGGCGCGGTCGACGAGATCAAGGATCTGCGCGTAGCCCAAGTGCTCGACGTGCTCGACGACATGCTGGGGCAGCACATCTATCCTCCCCGCACCGATGGCGGCGACATCCGGCAATGCCCGAGCTGCGGCAACGGCCGGCTCAATCTGAAGGCCGGCAAATTCGGCGCCTTCGTCGGCTGCTCGAACTATCCGGAATGCCGCTACACCCGTCAGCTCGCCGCCGACGGCGAAGCCACCGCCGATCGTTCGCTCGGCCAGGACCCCGATACGGGTCGCGATGTCTGGGTCAAAGCCGGCCGGTTCGGCCCCTACATCCAGCTTGGCGAGCAGAAGGATTATGCGGAGGGCGAGAAGCCGAAGCGCGCAGGCATTCCGAAGGGGACTTCTCCTGGAGATGTCGAGCTCGAGCTTGCGCTCAAGCTGCTGTCGCTGCCGCGCGAGATCGGCAAGCATCCGGAAACCGGTGAGCCGATCACCGCAGGTCTCGGCCGCTTCGGGCCGTTCGTGAAGCACGAGAAGACCTATGCCAGCCTCGAGGCCGGCGACGAAGTGTTCGACATCGGCATCAACCGGGCCGTGACGCTGATCGCGGAGAAAATCGCCAAGGGCCCGAGCCGCCGCTTCGGCGCCGATCCCGGCAAGGCGATTGGCGATCATCCCACCCTCGGCACCGTCACGGTGAAGGGCGGCCGCTACGGCGCCTATGTCACGGCGGGCGGCGTCAACGCGACGATCCCGAGCGACATCGAGAAAGACGCCATCACGCTGCCGCAGGCGATCGCGCTGATCGACGAGCGCGCGGCCAAGGGCGGCGGCAAGAAACCGAAGAAGGCGGCGAAGCCGGCCAAGGCCAAGAAGGCTGCTGCCAAGGCCGCCGACGGCGACGACGCCGCGCCAAAAACCAAAAAGCCGGCCGCGAAGAAGGCGGCCAAACCCAAATCCGAATCCACCAGCAAGGCGCGCGCCGCCGTGTCGTCGACGGCCAAGACTTCGGCCATCAAGACGTCGCCGACCAAGGCATCCGGCGCCAAAGCTCCGGCCAAGAAAAGTGCCGGCACCAAATAGAGGCTAAGTGAAACGCAAGAATGACCGTGGCTTTCCCGACCGGGCAGCCATCGTCGCCTTCATCAAGGCAAATCCCGGAAAGGTCGGAACCCGCGAAATTGCGCGCGAGTTCGGCCTGAAGAACGCCGACCGCATCGAGCTCAAGCGCATGCTGCGCGAGCTCGCCGACGACGGGCTCGTCAAGAAAAAGCGCCATACGATTTCAGAGCCGGACAGCCTGCCGCCGACGCTGGTCGCCGACATCACCGGCCGCGACACCGACGGCGAGCTGGTCGCCTCCCCCACCGAATGGGACGAGGTCGAAAGCGGCGAACCGCCAAAGATCCTCATCACGATGCCGCGCCGGCCAAAACCCGGCACCGCGGCCGGCATTGGCGATCGCGCGCTGCTGCGGGTCGAGCGCTCCGACGAGACCGAAGGCCCGGCCTATCGCGGCCACATCATCAAGGTCTTCGACAAGACCAAGAGCCGCATCCTCGGCGTCTTCCGCAGCCTGCCCGAGGGCGGCGGACGGATCATCCCCGTCGACAAGAAGTCCGCCGACCGCGAGCTGAACATCGCGCCGACCGAGACGCACGGCGCGCAGGACGGCGATCTCGTCAGCGTCGACATCATCCGCTCGCGCGGCTTTGGGCTGGCGTCAGGCCGCGTCAAGGAGAAGCTCGGCTCGGTCAAGTCGGAGAAGGCGATCAGCCTGATCGCGATCTACGCGCACGACATCCCGCTGCAATTCCGCCCCGCGGCGGAGCGCGAGGCCGAAGCGGCGGAGCCGGCCAATCTGAAGGGGCGCGAGGACTGGCGCGACGTGCCGCTGGTCACCATCGATCCCCCGGATGCCAAGGATCACGACGACGCGGTGCACGCGCAGCCGGATCCTGATCCCAACAACAGAGGCGGCTTCATCGTCGATGTCGCCATCGCCGACGTGAGCTTCTACGTGCGGCCTGGCACCGCGCTCGACCGCGACGCGCTCGACCGCGGCAACTCGGTCTATTTCCCCGACCGCGTCGTGCCGATGCTGCCCGAGCGCATCTCCAACGATCTGTGCTCGCTGGTGCCGGGCGAGCCGCGCGGCGCGCTCGCGGTGCGGATGATCATCGCCCCCGATGGGCGCAAACGCTCGCACAGCTTCCATCGCATCCTGATGCGCTCCGCAGCCAAGCTGAACTACGCCCAGGCGCAGGCCGCGATCGACGGCCGACCGGACGACACCACCGGCCCCCTGCTCGATCCGATCCTGCGGCCGCTCTATGCGGCCTATGCCTGCGTCAAGCGCGGGCGAGACGAGCGCGATCCGCTCAATCTCGATCTGCCCGAGCGCAAGATCCTGTTGAAGAGCGACGGCACGGTCGACCGCGTCGTCGTGCCCGACAGGCTCGACGCGCACAAGCTGATCGAGGAGTTCATGATCCTCGCCAATGTCGCGGCAGCCGAAATGCTCGAGAAGAAGTCGCTGCCGCTGATCTACCGCGTGCATGACGAGCCGACCCTGGAAAAGGTCCACGCGCTCGCGGAATTCCTGGCGACACTGGACGTTCCGTTCGCGAAAGGCGGCGCGCTGCGCCCCGCTCTGTTCAACCGCGTGCTGGCGCAGCTCGAAGGCCACGACCACTTTCCGCTGGTGAGCGAGGTCGTGTTGCGCGCCCAGGCGCAGGCCGAATATTCCTCGGAGAATTACGGTCATTTCGGCCTGAACCTGCGCCGCTATGCGCATTTCACCTCGCCGATCCGCCGCTATGCCGACCTCGTCGTGCACCGCGCGCTGGTTCGCGCGCTCGGGCTTGGCGAAGGCGCGCTGCCCGACACCGAGACGCCGGAAACGTTGAGCGAGGTCGCAGCCCACATCTCGGTGACCGAGCGGCGGGCGATGAAGGCGGAGCGCGAGACCGTCGACCGCCTGATCGCCCATCACCTCGCCGACCGCATCGGTTCGAGCTTCCAGGGCCGCGTCTCCGGCGTCACGCGCGCCGGCCTGTTCGTCAAGCTCGCTGAGACCGGCGCCGACGGCTTGATCCCGATCCGATCCCTCGGCACGGAATATTTCAACTATGACGAGGGCCGGCACGCCCTGGTCGGCACGCGCAGCGGCACCATGCATCAGCTCGGTGATGTCGTCGACGTCCGCCTGATCGAGGCAGCTCCGATCGCGGGCGCGCTACGATTCGAGCTGCTGTCATCGTCCGGTGAGTCCGCGCCGCGGAGCCGCAGGGGATCTGGTCCGCAACGCCGCCCCTCGTTCAAGGCGCATCCCGGGCGCAGTCCCGACAAGAAGCGCAAGCCGGACAAGCCGAAGCCCGGCAAGGGCCAAAAGGCGAAGGGAAAAAGCAAAGGCAAGGGTCAGAAGGGTAAGGCATGGTGAGCACAACCCCGAAGATCTGGACCCGCGAGACCGGCCTCGTCGAGAAGCGCGACGTCTTTGCTGCCATGAAGCGCGGCTTTCGCGGCCGCTGCCCCCGCTGCGGCGACGGAAGACTGTTCCGCGCCTTCCTGAAGACCGCGGACAATTGCTCGGTCTGCGGCCTCGATTTCACCCCGCATCGGGCCGACGATCTGCCCGCCTATCTCGTCATCGTCATCGTCGGCCATATCGTGGTGCCCAGCATCCTCTGGATCGAGACCAATTACACCACGCCGGTCTGGATCAGCTTCGCGGCCTATCTGCCCTTCACCTTCGTCGCCTCGCTCGCACTACTGCAGCCGGTGAAGGGAGCCGTGGTCGGATTGCAATGGGCTCTGCGCATGCACGGGTTTGACGAGAACCCGACGGATGGTATTCCGCCGGTGTAGGCAAAATAAACAAGAAGCAGTTTGGGTGAGGACATGACGGATACGTCGCAGGCAGCCGACAAGGCCAAGATCCACGAGGGCAAGGAAGCCGACCATCATCCCTATTTCCGCCCGCGGGATGCGGCGACACTGATCCTGGTCGATCGCAGCGGCGCCATTCCAAAAGTCCTGGTCGGCAAGCGCCACGACAACGTGGTGTTCATGCCCGGAAAGTTCGTCTTCCCCGGCGGCCGCGTCGACAAGGACGATTATCGCGTGCCGTGCGCGGCGCCTGTAACCGCCGAGCTGGAAGCCAATCTCGCCAAAGGCAGTCCGAAGACGCCGGCCTCTCGCGCGAAGTCGCTGGCGATTGCCGCGATCCGCGAGGCCTGCGAGGAAACGGGTCTCTGCCTCGGGCGCAAGGCCGAAGGCAAGGCCAAACTCGAAGGCGCCTGGAAACCGTTCGCCGATGCGGGCCTGTTGCCCGATCCCTCCAGCCTGTTCCTGATCGCGCGCGCGATCACGCCGCCCGGCCGCGTCAAGCGGTTCGACACGCGCTTCTTCACGGCGGACGCCTCCGCGATCACCCATCGCGTCGACGGCGTGATCCATGCCGATGCCGAGCTTGTCGAGCTGGTCTGGGTCGAGCTCGGCTCGAAGCCGCTCGCCGATCTCCATCCGATGACGCGCAACGTGCTCAACGAGCTCGACGCGCGCCTCGCCACCGGCCCGCTCCGCCATGATGCACCGGTGCCGTTCTTCCATTTCTACGGCGGCAAGATGCAGAAGGACATTTTGAGCTGATCAGTTTGTGACGTCCGCATCGTCCGCATCAGGCTCGGTGCCGACATAGTCGCGCGCGGGAACGTTCAGCACTCGCCCGAGCTCGCTGGCGAACCAACTGGCTTCCTCGCGCTTGGTGAAGCTCATCAGCGTGATCGGCTCGGTCCCTTTGTTGCCGCAGAGATTGACATCGTATGTCGTCAGCGCCGGATCGTCCTCGTCGGTAATGCTGATGAAATGATAATCGGCGAGATCGCGATGGTTGCGAAAATTCAGCGGGCCGAACTGCCTGGTGATGACGATCTGGCGCAGCGTCTCGTTCAGCACGACGAAGGTGCGGAAGGTGAGCAGGATGATTCCGGGGATGCCGACGAGCAACCCGAGTCCCGTGAACACCAGCACCGGCATGAGATCATCGGCGAGCCGGCCAAAACCGGAGAAATCCTGCCGCAGGCCGAGCCCGACATTCCACAGCAGATAGAAGCTCGCCGCCAGCAGCGGCAATGACAGCAGTCGCCCGACCCAGGGCATGGGCCGGTCGATGCGGACGATGCGCCCGTCCACGGTCATTGCACCTGCCATCGAAAGTCTCCTCGGGAGCGAAAGTCATGGCTTGGTCGGAGTGAGCCGTGGATCGGTTCGATGGGACTCCTCCGTCGTTCCGGGCGTTGCCCGGGATGACGCGAATGTGCTGAGCTGACATCGAAAAACAAAATAATCTTCCCGCCTCCCCCGATGGCGGAGTTCCGCGGCATGCCTATGTCTTTCGGAACGACACCAAAAACGGATACCGGGCGATGGCACAACGGCAACTCAAGCTTGGCGCGTTCATGCGCCCGATCAGCATCCACACCGGCGCCTGGCGCTATCCCGGGGCCTGGCCCGACGCCAATTTCAACTTCAGCCACATCAAGACGCTGATCCAGAAGCTCGAGGCCGGCAAGTTCGACGCCTTCTTCATGGCCGATCACCTCGCCGTGCTGAACATGCCGGTCAATGCGCTCAAGCGCAGCCACACGGTCACCTCGTTCGAGCCATTCACGCTGTTGTCGGCGCTCTCGGCCGTCACCGAGCGGATCGGCCTGATCGCGACGGGCTCGACCACGTTCGACGAGCCCTATCACGTCGCGCGGCGCTTCGCTTCGCTCGACCATCTCAGCGGCGGCCGTGCGGGCTGGAACATCGTCACCACCTCGAACCCGGATGCAGCGCTGAATTTCGGCCTCGACGACCACATGGAGCACGGCGAGCGCTACAAGCGCGCCCGCGAGTTCTACGACGTCGTCACGGGCCTGTGGGATTCCTTTGCCGATGACGCCTTCGTGCGCGATGTCGAAAGCGGCGTGTTCGTCGATCCCGCCAAGATGCATGTGCTCGACCATCAGGGCAAATATCTGAAGGTGCGCGGTCCCCTCAACATCGCCCGCCCGGTCCAGGGCTGGCCGGTGATCGTGCAGGCCGGCGCCTCCGACGACGGCAGGCAGCTTGCGGCAGAGACCGCCGAAGCCGTCTTCACCGGCGGCGGCAGTCTTGCCGACAGCCAGAAACTCTATGCCGACATCAAGGGCCGCATGGAGAAGGTTGGCCGCGATCCCGAACACCTCAAGATCCTCCCCGGCGCCTTTGTCGTGGTCGGCGACAGCGTCGACGAGGCCAGGGAGAAGCGCGCCCTGCTCGACAGCCGCGTGCATTACGACAGCGCCATCGCCTCGCTCTCGGTCATCCTAGGCACGGATGCCTCAGGCTTCGACCCGGATGGCCCTCTCCCCGAAATCCCCGAGACCAATGCCAGCAAGAGCGGCCGTCAGCGCATGGTCGACCTCGCCGCCCGCGACAAGCTCACGGTGCGCCAGCTCGCTCAACGCGTTGGCGGCTATGGCGGGCTATCCTTCGTCGGCACGGCCAAAACCATTGCCGACCAGATGGAGGAATGGCTGGTCGGGCGCGGCTCCGACGGCTTCAACATCATGTTCCCGTTCCTGCCCGCCGGCCTAGACGATTTCGTCGACAAGGTGGTGCCGGAGCTGCAGCGCCGCGGGATTTTCCGGAAAGAGTATGAAGGGCCCACTTTGAGAGAGAATCTGGGCCTGCCGCGGCCCAAAAACCGGTTCTTCGAGGCGTAATCGGGCCGATTTGGGCGGTTTTCGACCCCTAAAATCTTGACATCAGGCCGTTTCTGGCTAGGTTGCCGGCCAACGCGGGCCATTTGGCCGGCTCCAGATTCCCTTCATTCCTGAGGTTCTGAACATGGCCAAAGCGGTCACCATCAAGGTCAAGCTCGTGTCCTCGGCCGACACCGGCTTCTACTACGTCGCCAAGAAGAATTCGCGCACCATGACCGACAAGCTGGTCAAGAAGAAGTACGACCCCGTCGCGCGCAAGCACGTCGAATTCCGCGAAGCCAAGATCAAGTAAGCAAGATCGCGGAACGTAGAAGACTTTTGCGGGGCCCTTTCGGGCCCCGTTTTATTTTGGCCCCTCTCGCGTGTCCCGGATGCGCAGCAGTGCCCCGTGGACGTGACGCTGCGCTGCGTCCGGGGCACGAGGGCTGAGCTCGGCACAGCGAGTCATCGCCAGATTTTGTTCAACCCTCGGTTGCTCGCTACCGAATGTATGTTAGCGTGCACTTGCCGGGCGGGAATGTCCGTCCCGGCTTTGGAAGGACATGGTCATGAGATTCTCATCAAGCCTTGTCGTGCCTTCAACCATCGCTGCCTTGTCAACAATCTTGCTGTGCGCGCCGGCAGCGTCGCAAATCCCAACCGGCTCCGCCGCCACGATTCCCCCCGTCACGGTCGACGCGCCGAAACAGGTGGCAAGGCCACACGTGTCGGAGCGAGGAGCAAACACAATTGCCCCTCGTCGGACTACCTCAACAGCTCAAACGTCAGCCGCGCGCACGCCTGCGTATGCGCCGGGTTCTGTGATGGGGAGGATTGCCGGCCTGGAGAAAGTCGCCAGCAGTTGCAACGGAGGCTGTGCATCAAGCTTCCCAAGCGGCAAGGATCCGTGGGTTGGATGCAGCGAGTCAGGCGGCAACATAGACTACGGTCCTTTCTCGCCAACCTGCCGCGACACCATCACCCACAAATCCTACCTGGATTGCGTCGACACCAGGACGTTCCTGGGCGACAACCGAAACAAGGCCCACTGGTTGTGCAGCAGCCTGGCCGCCGGCAACAGGTTTAAGGTCGCCGATCTCAAGCGATCAGCACGCACGCGTTAGTCCATCCTCTCCGCAGTCCTTCTGTTGCGATCGAGCTTCAGCTCACTCGTGTCCAGACCCGGACGCAGCGCGTGGCGTTGCGTCCGGGCATGAGAGCAGGGTTACGTGACTAACCCAAAGATCCTGCGCATTTCGACCGCGACGGACCAAGTGTGACGCACCTCGCAGAGCGCCTTCACCACCTCCGATATCTCCAGCGGGATCGTTGCATGAACCTGGTCCATTCCCGTGAAGAGCCATTTGCCGTTGCTGGATCCGCTGCGCTTCGCCGCCGCCCTCGGCGTCGCCATGTTTCACCAGATGTTCTGGTCCTGGGCCTGGACCTCGATCGGCGTCCCCGGTTTCGAGCGCACTGTCGCCGCCGATGTTCTCTACCCGTCCGCCGCGCCCTACACGTGGTTCGGCTGGGTCGGGGTCGAAATCTTCTTTGTCATTTCCGGTTTCGTCATCGCGAATTCCGCGAGCACGTCGTCGCCGGGCGGATTTCTTCTTGGTCGCGCCCTCAGGATTTATCCGGCGGTCTGGGTTTGTGCCACCGCGACCTTCCTCATTCTGCTCCTCTTCGGGAGCGGACCGGCATCCGAACTCATTCTGCCCTACATCCACGCCATGCTGATGGTCCCCAAGGGAGTCACAGGTCAGTGGCTTGACGAGGTCTACTGGACCCTGGCAGCCGAGACGGCATTTTATGGTCTCGTGTTCTGCGCGATGCTCACCAAGAAGGTCACCCTGCGGCACCTCGCCTGGGGTCTCACCATCTACAGCGCAATCTTCAATGCCGTCGCGCTACTCGTGCTGTCATGCACGACGCCATCCGATCTGCCTTATCTCGTCATTCTGATGTTTCGGGTGCCGTGCGCGGCATTCCTGCTGACGCATGGCTGTTTCTTTGCGCTGGGGATCTGGCTGTTCATCTCCGCGAACAGACAATTGACGGCGCTCGAACAGGTCGCAATTGCCATCACGTGTCTTTCGGGCGCGGCGGAAATCTACTTCTTCGCCTCGTTCTTCTTGACGTCCATCCCCGCCATCTCGGATCAATCGGCTCTCGTGCCGATCATGGTCTGGGCTGCTGCAGTGCTCCTCATTGCTATCGCCGCGAAGCGGAGCAGGCGCTCTGCGGGCAAAGCTTCTCCTGAAACACCAGCCTATTTGAGAACGCTCGGACTGATCACCTATCCGCTCTATCTCACGCATAACGTCATCGGCACCGCGATCATTCGTGCCCTGGTCGATGCCGGCTGGGATGCCACCTCGGCCGTCTGGATCGCGCTGGGCCTGCTTGTTCTGGTCTGCTGGCTCATTTGCGCGAAGATCGAGCCCGCCGTCAGATCGGCCTTTATGCGAACGCTTTCGTATTTCGGAAAACTACCGGAAAGGCGGCTGGCAACCAGACGCCCGGCGTTGGCTCGCGGACTGCGCCTTCGCCCCGTTGTGCCGAAGCCGACCAAGGGACGCTTGCAAGCAGCAACGTGATGGCATTTCTCATTAGAGCATGAACCGCGGACAGCGATGTGACATGCGACGTCTTTTGCAATGTCCCTACCAGACGTGCCAAAAAGGAAATCGTATAGCTGGCCGCGCGGCGGATGATCTGCCGACGTGCCGCGCGGGGACTACTTCAACGTCGTGCCGAACTGAATTGCCTTGCCTGGAAAGCATTACCATTTACCGCGCGCTGGAATGCGCGGAGAATCAGTTGCAGACCTCTTGGTTCATGCCCCAGCTCCCGGGCCCGTGCTTGCCTTGTTGATAGACCTCAAGATGACAACCTGGGCGAACCGGCCTGCAGCCAGCACCGTTGCAGACCATTTGTCCGCTCCTTTGCGCTACGGGTTTGGTCGACTTCCCACTCTGCTGCCGGGCGTCTTCTCGTGTCGTCGACTGGTCGCGCGTCGCAACGGGATTCCTGCTATCCGTCTTCTCGCATTCATTCTCGGCATTGACGCGATAATCGGTACGGCAGTTGATCTTTACGCAGACTTCGCCATCCGGCTTGAAGCCGTGCTCGCAGACCAGCGGACAGACCCGACCGGGCTTGGCTTTGATAGCGTCCAGGACGTCGAAGGTCGCGAGCTTGGCTTCAAACTTTGTTCCAGCGTACTTGTTGAAGGTCAACAGCGACCGCTGGGACGACGCATTCCAGTCGCCGTCCGCAGCAGCGGATAGACATCCGACCCGACGTAGCTCGGACTGGATCAGCTTCGCTGTTTCCTGGGGGGGTAGGCTTGGCTCTGCAGAGGTTGGCGCGATGGCAGCGACCTTCTGGTTGGCGCTTTCCTGCCCCTTCTCCGTTGGCAGCCTAGCTGCGAGTTCGGCTGCCGATTTGTCTTCGGCGATCTTATCAGCGAGTGCCTTATCGGCGCTCTGCTTGGCGGCGAGTGCCATGGCGGCTGCCTCGGCGTCCTTCCTTCGCTGTTCGGCGGCGGCGGCTCTCGCCTCCTCGATCTGCTTGGCTCTCTCGGCGACAAGACGGGCATCCTCGGCGGCTTTGGCTGCGGCTGCGGCCTTCTCCTGCTCCGCCTTCTTGGCGCGAGACGCGGCGAGCCGCGTCTTTTCCTCTTCGGCTAGGCGAGCCTTCTCTGCTGCGGCAGCGCGGGTTTCCTCGGCAGCAATCTTCTTGAGCTGTACCTTCGCCAAATCTGCGTAGTAACCGTCCGGAAATGCTCTTAGAAACGCTTCCCATCCGTCGCGGTCGCCGGCCTGGAGCGCGAGTTCATAGTCCCTGCGAACGGCATCCAGTGTGCTCGCCTGCGGAGCCGTGACGACTGGCTTTGCCGGCACCAACGGCACGTCATTTCCACCGAGCGAGCCGTAAACGTAGGGCTCCTGCTTGTAGCCGGTATTTTTGAGGACATCGTCGCGAACAAAGCCTAGAGCTTTGCGCAGGTCCAGCCCGGGGATCGGCAGACGCTCGACCAGCGCGGTCGCGAACGGGCTGTTTTTCCAGTCGCCATCTGAGGCGGTGGAGCCCGCTTTTGCGGCAAAGGCGATCATCGTGTTCGGACTAGCCGGCTCAACCTTGGCAAGGCCGCGACCAATCGCACGCGCCGCCACCGTGCGCTTCATGGTCTTGGCAAATGGGTTATCGCGGCAGGCATCGAGGATGACGAGACGGAGCTGCCTAGCCGGCTCTATGGCGAAGAGCACCCGGTCCAGCGGAAAGGTCTCATCTAAAACGTCGGTGTCGGTCTCTAGCGCGGCGTCAGTGGGGATCAGATAGTTATTACCATCTAGCTCGATACCGTGGCCGGCGTAGTAAATGACGGCGACATCGGAATCGCGCGCCTTAGCGCCAAACTCGCGAAGCGCCTTCCGCATGTCCACTACGGTTAGGTCGAGCTTGATATCAACAACGTCGAACCCGGCCTTACTGAACATGCCCCCGACCAGGGCGGCATCGTTCACGGGGTTGGCGAGCCTTGGTACACTCTTGTAGGTAGAGTTCCCGATCACCAGCGCGACCCGTCGCTCGGCATGTGCTGAGCCGCAAGCGAGCCAGATGAAAAGAAGAAATGAAAACCAGCCAAAAGCCTTCATCGCCGCCCCGAATATAAGTGGTCAGCCTAAGTGGAGTTCGGGGAAAAACAAGCCGCGTCTCTGTGACGTCTGTCACGCTCCATATCCTTCCGCCGCGCCCGCTCTGCGACGGACCGTCAGCAACGGGTCACAAGCGGCCGATCGCGGCCAAGCAGCGCGGCGTCCGCTGTAAACTTCAAAGCGGACACCCATGAGGACACGCCCAGCCTACGCCGTCCGCAACACCGGCGCCGGCGGCTGCGATGGCCGGATCAGCGCGAATGCGACCTGGATGATGCCGCCGGCCAGCCCCAGCGCGACGCCGATGCGCCAGGCCATGGTGTAGGAGCCGAGCGCGTCGTAGAGCACCCCGCCTCCGTAGGCGCCGAGGAAGCTGCCGATCTGGTGGCTCATGAAGGCGAGACCCTGGATCATCGCCTGCCAGCGCAGGCCGAACATTTCGGCGACGGCGCCCGCGACGAGCGGCCCCACGCCCATCCACAGGAAGCCCATGATGGCGCCGAACAGCAAGGTCGAGGCAGGCGTCGCCGGCAGCATGAAGTACCAGGCGAGCGCGAGTGAGCGGAAGATGTAGATGCCGCCGAGCAGCGCGAGCTTGTTCCAGCGCTGGCCGGCCCAGCCGAAGAACAGCGAGCCGAGCACGTTGAAGCCGCCGATCATGCCGAGCGTCTGCGCGCTCAGCATCGGATCGAGGCCGCAGATCGCGAGATAGGACGGCAGGTGCGTGGTGAGGAACACAAGCTGCATGCCGCAGACGAGATAGGCGCAGGTCATCACCACGAACGACGCATTGCCGAAGGCGGTCTTCGCCGCGATCATGGCCGTGGCATCGACGATCTCGTCAGTCGCGGGCTTCGGCAGCGGGACCGCGTCAACGCGCCCGGCATACCAGGCCGCCGGGATCATCAGCACCGACATCACGACGAAGCCGGCGAGCCCGACGCGCCAGCCAAAGCCCTCGTTGAGCATCTGCCCGAGCGGCGCCGATAACAACGCGCCGAGCGAGCCCGCGCCGGAGACGATGCCAAGCACGGTGGAACGCACCGTCGCGGGTACCGCGCGCGCCGCCACCGACATCGCGATCGCCGCCGCGGTGCAAGCGAGCGAAGTGCCGATCAGCACGCCGGCGCCGATCATGATGGCGACGAGACCGTTCGCGGTTGCCATCAGCACCAGGCCCGCGATGTACATGAACGAGCCAGCGATCATGATCGGACGGAAGCCGTAGCGCGTGGTCATCGCGCCGGCGAGCGGCTGGAGAAAGCCCCAGGCGAGGTTCTGCACGGCCAGCGCCAGCGTGAAGTCGGAGATCGACAGATGGATGTCGTGGGTCAGCGGCTGCATGAAGATGCCGAGGCTCTGCCGTAGCCCCATGCTCAGCGTCAGCATGATCGAGGCGCCGATCAGGATGGGCAATGTCGGGCGCAGGACCTGCAACAGGGGCATTTTCGTCTCCCTCAACGGCGCGGCGCGAGCGCCGTCGTCTGCAATATCGGTTGATTTTGGTTACACAGACCTGTGTACTTAGGCTATGGTTAGCGTGCGCTGTCAAGCGAACAGGACATTCACCGCCGCATGGCTCCCCCGCCCGCCCCACAGACGATGAAAGAGCGGATCCTCGAGACCGCCGACAAGTTGTTCTATCTGCAGGGCATTCGCGCCATCGGGGTCGACACCATCGCGGCCGAGATCGGCATCTCCAAGCGCACGCTCTACAACCACTTCCCCTCCAAGGACGCGTTGATCGCGGCCTATCTGGAGCGCCGCTTCGTGCAGCCGCGCCCCTCCGACAAGCCCCCGGCCGAGCAAATCCTCGCCACCTTCGATTCGCTGGAGCGCCGCTTCGCCGCAAAAGATTTTCGCGGCTGTCCGTTCGTGAATGCGGTCGCCGAGCTTGGCCCGGCGGACCGCGCCGTGAAGAAGATCGCCATCGCCTTCAAGGAAAGCCGTCGCGTCTGGTTTCGCGACCGCCTCAACGAGCTCGGCGTTGCGAACGCGGAAGCACTCGCAACGCAGCTCGTGCTGCTGGTCGACGGCTCCATCGCGCAGGACCTCGTCCGCGACGACCCCGCAATGGCGCGTGCCGCGAAGGAAGCGGCGACAGTGTTGCTGCGGAATGCCGGGGTGGATGTGGGAGATGAGGCTGCTGTGAAGCCAGGCAGGCGGCCGGTTCGGCATCCCTGAAGCAGCTGCAAGATCATAACCCGGTTCGCTCGCCGCAAGAAGTCTGATCAGGCAAGCACGTACCCCAACGTCCGTTTGCCGTGCTTCACCTTCGATCCCTTGAAGCGAGCGAACTGTTAGTCCGCTTTTGAACCAGAAGCTGACTTCGCTCAGCCCTTCTCTCGTAGGTCCAGAAACCGCCAGGGGGACCTCCGCCAGAAAACCTCTCCGGGGTGTCTCTCGACCAACGCGGGTGTGTTGAGTTTGAGGGTCTTCACTCTTGCGTCGGGGTAAAGCGGTGTTAGTGAACAACAGAACACGCAAAGAAGCCGGCGCAAGGCCGGCTTCTGCGTATTCTAGTGCTGAAAGAAAGCGAAGCTCAATACCTCGCGGCGGCCGGGCCACCGAAGCGGTAGTTGAGGCGCGCCGTGACCACGTCGACGTCTTGGCTGATGCGATCAACCCGGACGAGGGTCCCCGCCGGAACCAGCAGACCTGTCGACGACATCGTTACATCGCGGTCACCCATGAACATGTGATTGTACTCCACGCCGACTGACCAGTTCGATGCGAAGCCGTACTCCAAACCAACGCCGACGGTGCCGCCCCAGCGGGTCTCCGTAGCTGAATCGAAGGCCAGGTCGCCGGGAATGGTTCGACCTGTGTACTTGTCGCGGGTGACGGCCGCGCCGCCCTTCACGTAAAGCAGCGCATTGTTCCAGGAATAACCGACTTGTCCGGTGAAGAGGCCGAAAGCGTCGATCTTGGATTGGTTCCGGGCGATGATGAAGGTGCTGGAGTTCGATCCGTTGAAGTCTGCCCAGTTTCCCTGTGCTTCAAGGCCGAAAACGTAAGGTCCAGTCTGCCAACGGTAGCCGATTTGACCGCCGACCGTGCCGCCAGATGCATCGTGGCAGCCTTCCGCCCCGGCAGGAACAACCGCAAATGCACCGAACTGGGTCATATCCCAGCACTTGCGGCTCGTACCCCAACCGCCGTTAGCGCCAATGTAAAAGCCGCTCCAGTCATACATCGCAACCGCCATCGGAGGCGCCTTGGTGTACGGACGGGCCGCCAGATCGGCCGCGCTCGCCGGAGCTGACAGACCCAGAACGAGTATCCCGGCCGCCGCCGCTAGAAGCCTTTTCATACGAGTGTCTCCCCAGGAAAATGAGTTCAATGAATCGGTGCGTTCGCCCACCTGCCGATTGCAAGCTACGGCATTCGCTCCTCGGTTGCTGTAGTCGGCTTGCAACACCGGCTTCCAAAAAAGGGCCAGAAACCTCCCACTTGGTCAGCAATCGCGCGGGAACCAAAACTCCGCTTGGGTGCATACCGGCTGGTCTAGTGCATCCGAAACGGAGATTGCCACGATGACGACCATCCACATGGACTCCTCCGTCAGCCAGACCGCCATCCGCGCCGTTATGAACGGAGGAGTTCTGGCCTGCACAAAGACCAGCGACAAGGACGTTTATTCTCATTCAATTTGGGCGACCGAAAGCAACATCCGGCAGTTCACGATGCATGAAGGGGACAGCATCGTCATCCCGCCCGGTTCGAGCGTGACGATATGGATATTCCGCACGCAGCCGGGAAAATCGACCTGGACCATGGACTTCGAACTCAAGGAAAAGGCTGCCTGACAAGCCATACGAAACAGCCGCTCTCGGAAAACCGGGAGCGGTCACCTGCATGACCGAACTGAAAGGAACCATCGTCATTTCGGCGTCGTTGACCTTCTTTACACCGGAGAAGGTCATGAACCGAAAATCGCTTCTTCTTACAGCCGCGCTGTCCTTCGCTGTTGCCGCTCCCGTCTTCGCACAAGGCGGCGGCGGAGGTGGTGGTGGCGGAGGCGCGGGTGGCGCGGCCGCGAGCGGCGGCGCCTCCGGATCATCCGCGAGCTCAGGCGCAGGTACTGGCACGTCTGGGGCCGCCAACGGAGGCCCCTCGGCGCCATCCGGCATGGGCACAAACGGAACCTCAACCGGGGCTCACACCAACAACTCTCCAACCAATCCGAACGTTCAGCCCCCGACGCCGAACGGGAATACCGCGAGCACACCGGCCGCACCGGCCAGCTCGGGCACGAGCGGCACCGCGTCCGGGTCGACACAGACGGGCACGCCAAACGGGACCGACAGGTCCGGCATCACGGCAACCAACGGTGCCAATAGCGACAACAAGGCTCAGATCAGCCCCGCGGAGCAAGCAAGGACGGGGATCAAGACGCTTCCACAGGATCAAACTCCAGGAGCCGTCAGTGCGCCGGGCGTTGGTGTCGGTCATGCGGCGAACGGCTTGCCGATCGGCACGCCCGGGTCGGGGACCAGCAACGTCGATCAGAAGTAACCCGGAGTTTCTCCATCTCCACAGGGCCCGCTACGGCGGGCCTTTTCTGTGACGTCCTGAAGGGAGTGGAAGGCCTAGGGCTGCGAGGGCGAGACATGGCGTAAACTTGGCATCAAGCACCCCTGCCGATACACTGGTTTCTTTTTGGGGCGCGCCCATGATTAGATTTTCGTCGTTGCTGCCATTTTCACTTCTGATCATCTGTAGTCCGGCCGCGGCTGACGAGATGAAGATCCAATTCGCGTTTGCACCTCCCCGGCCCTGCACCACCGTCTTTCCAAATCCCGAAATCAAGATGAAAAGTGTTCCCCCCGGCACGCGCACGATCGTCGTCAGGTTTCGCAGAGAGAAGAACTACGAGATGGGCGGCCAGGAGATCCCATTCCCCTCAGATAACATCGTGAAGCCGGAGAGCTTACGAACCTGGGGCCCCTGCAATTCCGGCCTGTACACTTACGAGATCATCGCAAAGTCCAGCACGGGCGCGGCTCTGGCCAAGGCAGAATGGTCGGAGCCGTATCCTCCCTGACTTGAAGGGTGGACGCCCGCTTGTCCGGACGCGGCGTGCCGAATTCCCCGCCGGAGCCCGTCATCGGGCTCGCCGAAGGCGAGACCCGGTGGCGGGGAATGACGGCTGAGTTCGTGGGGCGTTCGGGATGTTGGCAGCATGCTCCTGTTTTGCCCGACGAGTCAAACGGCGTTGGCGGCTGCATCAGCCATTTTGCCACCCGCGTAAGCCATTGATCCGACTAGCGTCGGCTACTGTGCATGGGGTTGTTTTCGCGATTTTTTTTTGCGCCGGCCGGTGCGAGCGGCCTCACGCCGCGTGCGACACCACGCGATTGCGGCCGTCGTGCTTGGCGCGGTAGAGCGCGGTGTCGGCGCGCTTGAGCACGTCGCCAACCGCCTCGCCCTTCTGCTCCAGCGTGGTCAGGCCGATCGAGATCGTGACCTCGATGCGCTTGGTGCCCTTGTGGATCGCAAAGGGCTCGCCGGCGATCGAGCGGCGCAGGCGCTCGGCGACCATGCCGGCGACGTGGAGATCGGTCTCGGGCATCACGATGACGAATTCCTCGCCGCCGTAGCGACAGGCAAGGTCGATGCCGCGGATCGACTTGCGGACCCGCACGGCGAATTCGCGCAGCACGTCGTCGCCGGCGTCGTGGCCGTAATTGTCGTTGATCGACTTGAAGTAGTCGATGTCCAGGATCATCAGCGCCAGCGGCTTGCCGCGGGTTGCGGCCTGCTCGGCCAGCGTCGCGAGATGGCTCTCCATGTAGCGGCGATTGTGCAGGCCGGTGAGCGCGTCCGTGATCGCCATCTCGATCGAGTTCTGCACGTTGTCGCGCAGATGGTCGGTGTAGCGGCGGCGCCGGATCTGGGTACGGGCCCGCGCCAGCAGCTCGATCTTGTCGATGGGACGCAGCAGGTAGTCGTTGACGCCGATCTCGAGCCCACGCAGCAGCCGCGTCGAGTTCTCGGGGTCGGCGATCGCCAGGATCGGCACATGCCGCGTGCGCTCCAGCGAGCGCGCCTGGCTGCACAGCCGAAGGCCGTCGAAATTGTTGAGGTCGAGCGAGACGATCAGCAGATCGTAATTGCCCTCGGCGGCGTGGAACAGCGCCTCCGTCGGGTTCGGCTCGACATCGATGGTGTGCTCGGCGGCGAGGATCGTCGCCAGCCGCTCATAGGAAGACTGGCGGTCGTCGACCAGCAGAATGCGGCCGCCCTTGCCGGTGTCGGAGATTGCACTGCGCTCGGGTGCCTGCATGCCGATCTCGAGCGAGGTGATGGCGCGCATGCGCAGCTCGTCCGTCATCATCTTCAGCCGCGTCAGCGAGCGCACGCGCGCGATCAGCACGACATCGGAGACGGGTTTTGTCAGGAAATCGTCGGCGCCGGCCTCCAGCCCGCGGTTGCGGTCGGCCGGGCTGTCGAGCGCGGTGACCATCACGACGGGAATGTGATGCGTGGCCGGATCGGTCTTGAGGCGGCGGCAGACCTCGAAACCGTCGATGTCCGGCATCATGACGTCGAGCAAGATGATGTCGCATTCGGCGCGGGCGCAGATCGCCAGCGCCTCGGTGCCGTTGGCGGCGGTCATCACGTCGAAATATTCGGCGGACAGGCGGGCTTCGAGCAGCTTGACGTTGGCAGGGACGTCGTCGACGACGAGAATACGCGCGGACACTGTGAACTCACTTCCTATCCGATGAAACGTCGGACCGTCTCAATGAATTTGCCGACCGAGATCGGCTTGGACAAATAGGCCTCGCAGCCGCCCTCGCGGATGCGCTCTTCATCGCCCTTCATCGCGAACGCCGTGACGGCGACGACGGGAATATTGCGCAGCTCCGGATCGTCCTTGATCCAGCGCGTCACCTCCAGGCCCGAGACCTGCGGCAATTGGATATCCATCAGCACGAGGTCGGGCCGCATCTTGCGAACGAGGTCGAGCGCCTCGTAGCCGTTGCTGGTGCCGGTGGTCTGGTAGCCGTGCGCCTCCAACAGGTCGCGGAAGAGCTTCATGTTGAGCTCGTTGTCTTCCACGATCAGGACGGTCTTAGCCATCCCGCCCTCCTGATTGGTCCGCAGACCGATGCATGTGACGCCTCAGGCGCCGGTCGCCGGCGCTTCGAAAACTGGATTCAAACTAGCCTCGAATTCGCTTGAGTTTCGTTAAACCCGAGGGCCGACTTTCTGCGATGTGGTTTCCAGTTGCTTGTCGGGGGTCGCAAGACTTGGGCAAGAGACTTGGGAACGAGACTCGGGCATGGTGACCCCAAAGTAGACACCGAAAGTTAACGGAAAGGCAAACCGGCCACGTGAAAAAGCCTGTTCACAACCCCCGCGAAGTCGCTGAAATCGTTGCGCTTCGGGCGCTGTCTTTCGTCGCGGGCGAGCCGGAGCGGCTGGGCCTGTTCCTGGCCGAGACAGGGGTCGGCCCGGAGATGCTGCGCAATGCGGCCTCGGACCCCAATTTCCTGCTCAGCGTGCTCGATTTCGTGATGCGCGACGACGCCACCGTGAAGGCCTTTGCCAGCACTGCGGAACTGCATCCGACCAACGTTGCCGCAGCGCGGCAGGTTCTCGGCGATACGCTCGGCGACCCCAATTGGGAGCGCGACGTGCCGTGACCTCCCTGGAGACGGCCGGACCCCGCTGCTTCTGCCGGGATTGTTCGGCCGATCTGGATATGGGCGTGCGGCGCTGTTCCGCCTGCGGTTCCCCCCGCCTCGCCCGCCACCGCGCGCTCGCAAGCCTGACCATCGCCCATATCGACTGCGACGCCTTCTACGCGACCGTCGAGAAGCGCGACAATCCCGACATCGCCGACAAGCCCGTCATCATCGGCGGGGGCAAGCGCGGCGTGGTGTCGGCCGCCTGCTACATCGCCCGCACCTACGGCGTGCGCTCGGCCATGCCGATGTACAAGGCGCTGGAAGCCTGCCCGCATGCCGCCGTGATCCCGCCGGACATGGCGAAATATGTCCGGGTTGGGCGCGAGGTGCGCCAGGCCATGCAGGCGCTGACGCCGCTGGTCGAGCCGCTCTCGATCGACGAGGCTTTCCTCGACCTCTCCGGCACCGAACGTGTACACGGCATGATCCCGGCCAAGGTGCTGGCGCGGTTCACACGCAACATCGAGCGCGACATCGGCATCAGCGTCTCGGTCGGCCTCTCCTGCAACAAGTTCCTGGCGAAGATCGCCTCCGACCTCGACAAGCCGCGCGGGTTTGCCGCGCTCGACCAGGAGGAAGCGCGCGAGATGCTGGCCGACAAGCCGGTCGGTTTCATTTTCGGCGTTGGACCCGCAACGCAGGAGCGTCTGGTGCAGCGCGGCTTCCGCATCATCGCCGACCTGCAGAAGGCCGACGAGATCGAGATGATGCGGCAGTTTCCGAGCGACGGCCGCAGGCTGTGGCGGCTCGCGCGCGGCATCGACGACCGCCGCGTCGAGCCTGATCGGGGCGCCAAGACGATTTCGAGCGAAACGACGTTCGAGACCGACATCCGCGACTTCGCGACGCTGGAAAAGATCCTGTGGCGGCTGTGCGAGAAGACGTCGTCTCGCCTCAAGAGCAGCGAGCTCGCCGGCTTGACCGTCACGCTGAAGCTGAAGACCGCCGATTTCCGCCAGCGCACCCGCTCGCAGTCGATCACGGCCCCGACGCAGCTTGCCGCAAAGATCTTTTCGATCTGCCGCGAGATGCTGGCGAAAGAGATCGACGGCACCGCCTTTCGCCTGATGGGCGCCGGCGTCAGCGCCCTGCGCGAGGGCTCGGTTGCCGACGACACCGACATGCTCGACCGCCGTGCCGCCCACGCCGAGCGCGCGGTGGACAGCTTGCGCAAGAAATTCGGCAGCGCCGCAGTGATCCGCGGCATCGCCTACGAAGGGCCGGAAAAGGCGCAGGAGTCATGACAGGCGAACGCGATCTCGACGCGCTGCTGAGAGACATGAAGCCGGATCGGCGGCCGGGCATTTTCGTGTTCTGCACCATCCCGACAGACCAGTCGATCCCCACGGCGCTCAGCCCTTTGCTGACGTTCCGCGAGCAGGAAGGAACGACGCTCGTGATCACTCGCGAACAGGCCGAAGCGGCGGGACTACGCTACGCGTTTGCATCGTGCCTGATCACCCTGACGGTTCACTCCGCACTCGATGCGGTGGGCTTTCTGGCCGCAATCACGGCACGCCTCGCCACAGCCGGCATCAGCGTGAACGCCGTTTCGGCGTTCCACCACGATCATCTGTTTGTGCCGGCTGACAGGGCGGACGACGCGATGGTTCTTCTGCAAGAGATGTCCAAGGCTACGCGCTCGTAGCCCGGACTACGCTTCGCTCCATCCGGGCTACGGGAAAGATCTCAATCCGCGACCGCCACCGCCTCGATCTCGATCATCCATTCCGGCGCGGCGAGCGCCGAGACGCCGACCAGCGTGCTCGCCGGCGGCTCCATGCCTTCGAAAAAGGCCGAGCGGGCCTTGCCGATGATCGGGCGCAGCTCCGGCTTGTAGTTCACGACGAAGGTCGTGATCTTCACGATGTTGGCGTAGCTCGCGCCGGCTGCTTTCAGCGCGTGCCCGAGATTCTGCATCACCTGTGTGGTCTGCGCGGCGATGTCGCCCTCGCCGACGATCCGCCCCTCCTCGTCCACCGACACCTGGCCGGAGATGTAGATCGTCCGCACCCCCGTGGCGGTGACGACATGCGAATAGGCGGGATTGTGATGCAGGCCGCTGGGGCGGAGATGATCGAGCTTGGGCATGGTGAGCCTCCCGAATGTTTGTGGTTGGGAGGAGCGTAGCCAGAGACCGCGTTGCAGGCCAGCCCTCAATTGCAGGGCTTGCTGTCCTTCGCGTCGAACTTTCCCATCGCGCCCGAAATCACAAAATCGTTGTAATCGAGCACAAGCTGGCGCGAGACGCCGTTCTCGTAGAGCTCGAACGCCATCGCGTAGACCGGCGTCTGCTCGCCTTCCTTCTGCTGGGCCTCGCGGTCGAAATAGCTGACGGTGACGGGCCAGCGCTTGAGCGACTTCATGTGCTCGTCTGACGTCGACGGATCGGGCGAACCTTCGCGTTCGGCCGGGATCGGCTGGCCGATCACGGTCAGCGTGTTGTAGACCTTCTGGCCATCGTCGGAGCCGTCATAGACCGAGAGCTCGAGCAGCGACTTGCCGTCCTTCGCGGCGGCAATGATGCGCTGGATCTGTTCGGTCGGGAATACGATCTTTCCGTCGAGCGTAAAGCTCTTCGGCGCCGGCAGCTTCAGCTTGACATTGATGTGGTCGCCGTCGCGCTCCGCCGAACCGTCGACCCGGCCGGCGTCAGCCTCGTTCATCCGCGTCTCGATCTTGAAGCGGTAGCTTTTACCGCCAGCGTCCTCCCAGGAATTGGAGCGGAGGTCGCTGAGCGTGACCTTACCCTCGCCGCTGTCGAGCTCGGAGACCTGGCGGAATTCGGAGGTGTAGCCCTCGCACGAACTTCCCGTGAAATTGTAGAGGATGCGGCCGCGCGCGCTGTTGATCGAGTTGGAGCGCGATTTCACCAGGCTCAAATCATAAAGCGCCTGATGCGCGAGGAACGGACCGTTCGCGGCCAGCGCCCCGCCGCCGGGGCCGAGAGCGGCCGCCGCGAGCGCCGTCACACCGAGCGAAGTCCGGAAAAGGTGCAGCATGTCTGGTCCCTTGGGGAAAGCGCAGATTCGACATTTTAATGAACGTTCCATTGCGTCGCAACTGAGGCCGTTTCACGTAAAGTTGCGGCCCCCGCGTTGAACCTCCTGCCCTGCCTCAACAAAATCCCACCCCGAGGGTTGCTTGCATGTGGCGGCACGATGGGCGAAACAGGTCCCGCCCCGGGCTGCATCGGATGCGCCGGGGCTGATGGATTTTTGGACAACGAGGTCGGACATGGCGGGAACGGTCGAGCAGAAGCTGGCGGAACAAGGCATCAAGCTGCACGAGGCCCCCACCCCCGTGGCCAATTACGTGCCGTTCGTGCGCACCGGTAATCTGCTGTTCGTCTCGGGCCAGGTCTGCTTCGATCCCGCCGGCAAGCTGATCGCCAAGGGCAAGCTCGGCGCCGGCGTGACCATCGAAGACGGCGCCGCCGCCGCCCGCGGCTGCGCCGTCAACCTGCTGGCCCAGGTCAAGGCGGCGCTCGGCGACCTCGACAAGGTCGTGCGCGTGGTGCGCCTCGGCGGCTTCATCAACTCGGCGCCGGACTTTCTGGACGGGCCGAAGGTCCTCAATGGCGCCTCCGACCTGATGGTCGCCGCCTTCGGTGACAAGGGCCGTCATGCCCGCACCACCGTCGGCGTCGCCTCCCTGCCCGCGGATGCGGCGGTCGAGGTCGAAGGCGTGTTCGAGGTCGCCTGAGGCGAATGCGCGCTCCTGATTGGCTGACAGCCCGCCCGGTCGCCCATCGCGGCCTGCACGACATTTCCCGCGGCATCGTCGAGAACATGCCGGGCGCGGTGCAGGCTGCGATTGCGGGCAATTTCTCGATCGAGGTCGACATCCAGCTCTCCGCCGACGGCGAGGCCATGGTGCATCACGACCATGCGCTCGGCCGCCTTACCGAGGCCACCGGCCCGCTGGTCGAGAAAACCGCCACTGAACTGAAGGCGCTCACGTTCAAGGACACGGCCGAGCGGATGATGTCGCTCAGCGACCTCTGCGGCTTGGTCGCCGGCCGCGTGCCACTAGTGATCGAGATCAAGAGCCATTTTGACGGCGACCGCAAGCTGGTGAAGCGGATGGCCGAGGTCCTGGCGTCCTATGACGGCCCCGCCGTCGGAATGTCCTTCGACCCGGACCAGGTGCTGGCGCTGCGCGAGCTGCTGCCTTCCCGTCCCCGCGGCGTCGTCGCGCAGCGGAGCTATCAGGACGAATACTGGGCCTACCTGACCCAGGAGCAGCGCGATAGCATGCTGTACCTGCGCCACGGCTTCCAGACCCAGCCGCACTTCGTCGCCTTCAGGGTCGACGACCTGCCCGCCCCGGCCCCCTGGATGGCCCGCAATTTGTTCGGCTGCGCTCTGCTCGGGTGGACCGTGCGTACTACCGAGCAGCGGACGCGGGTCGCGCAACATGCGGACCAGATGATCTTCGAGGGCTTCGTGCCGTAGGCTTGATGTTTCCCACTCTTGAAGTCGCTGCTGCAATGCACGATCTTGGGCACGATGGCACCATCCGAAATCACCCTTGAGGCCGTACCTTCCATTGGCGAATTATCGCCGGACGACTGGGATGCCTGCGCCAATCCCGGCAAGTCTTGCAACGGGCATGACAAGGGAACCTCATCCGGGCTTCCAGGCGATTCTCTCGGCCTCTCAAAGCCTGCCTATAACCCCTTCGTCTCCCACGCGTTTTTATCGGCCGTTGAGAAATCGGGTTCGGCCACGATCCGCACCGGCTGGGGACCGCGGCATCTCGTGGCTAAGATCGACGGCCGCGTCGCCGGTGTCGTGCCTTGCTACCTGAAATCGCACTCGCAAGGCGAATATGTCTTCGACCGCGGCTGGGCCGATGCCTATGAGCGCGCCGGCGGGCGCTACTACCCGAAGCTGCAGGTTTCGGTTCCCTTCACGCCGGCCACGGGACCGCGGCTGCTGGTCCGCGACGGCGTCGACCACGCGCGTATCACGGAGGCACTGGCGAGCGGGCTGGTGGCGCTGTGCGGCGTCAGCAAGGCTTCCTCGGTCCACGTCACCTTCGCCCGCGAGGCGGAGTGGAAGCTGCTGGCTGAGCACGGCTTCCTCCAGCGCACCGACCAGCAGTTCCATTGGCACAACGAGGGTTTTGCGAGTTTCGACGATTTCCTGGCGACGCTGAACTCCCGTCACCGCAAATCAATCAAGCGCGAGCGGCGCGATGCACTGGCTACCGGGATCACCATCCACTGCCTCACGGGCAAGGACATCACCGAAGATGCCTGGGACGCCTTCTTTCAATTCTACATGGAGACCGGCTCACGCAAATGGGGCCGGCCTTATCTGACGCGGGAATTCTTTTCGCTGATCGGCGAGACCATGAGCGATGACGTGCTGCTGGTGATGGCGCGCCGCAACGATCGCTGGATCGCGGGCGCGATCAACTTCATCGGATCGGACACGCTGTTCGGCCGCAACTGGGGTGCGGTAGAGCATCATCCCTTCCTGCATTTCGAGGTCTGCTACTATCAGGCGATCGACTTCGCCATCAAACGCAGCTTGGCGTATGTCGAGGCGGGCGCACAGGGCGAGCACAAGATCGCACGCGGCTACCTGCCACGGACCACCCACTCCGCTCACTTCATCGCCGATCCGGGCTTGCGCCGCGCCATCGACGATTACCTCAAGCGCGAGCGCGCCTATGTCGCGGAAGCCGGACGTGAGCTGGCCGAGCTCGGCCCGTTCCGCAAAGGCGCCGACGAGGTGCCTTGACGGTTCTCTGCGGCTGGTGACAGTAATCGCAAAATTCTAGGGAGCCGCCGCCATGACCGCCTACGACCCCAACAATATCTTCGCAAAGATCCTGCGCGGTGAATTCTCCTGCCACAAGGTTTACGAGGATGAGCACGTGCTCGCCTTCCTCGATATCATGCCGCGGGTACCTGGCCACACCCTGGTGATTCCAAAAGCCCCTGCCCGCAACATCCTCGACATCAAGCCGGACGACTACGCGCATGTCGCCCGCGGCGCGCACAAGATCGCAGCCGCGGCGATGACGGCATTCAAGGCCGACGGCATCACCGTGCAGCAGTTCAACGAGGCGGCCGGCGGACAGGTGGTGTTTCATCTCCACATGCACGTGATGCCGCGCCACGACGGCGTGGCGATGCTTCCGCCCGCCAGCCGCAAGGAAGACGTCAAGGTCCTGGAAGAGAACGCGACCAAGTTGATCGCGGCGTTGAAAGCGGGCTGACGCTCTCCACGCGTCATTGCGAGCGCAGCGAAGCAATCCAGACTGTGTCCGTGGTGGCGGTCTGGATTGCTTCGTCGCAAGAGCTCCTCGCAATGACGGAGGAGAGACTTCACTCCGTCTGGAAATCCCCCGGCTGCGGCGCGGCCAGCGGCGTGAACTCGCAACGATCCGGCTTGATGTCGATCAGTGGCGTGTTGTCGAGGCAATCGAGCCCGCGCACCAGAATCGCGTTGCCCTCGATACCGACGAGCTTCACTATCGACGTGCCGATCGGATTGGGGCGCACCGGCGAGCGCAGCGAAAACGTGCCGCGGGTCTTCTCGTTGTTCTTCGGGCTTTGCAGGACAATGTCGCGGCGCGACTTGTCGAGCCAGTAGAGCACTTCGAGATTGCCGTAGAAATCGACGCCCTTGATCGCCGGCACGAACGGCTCGAAGATCTCGAGGCGGCATATCGGGCCGTCATGCCGGCCCTGTCGCGGGGTCTCCAGCCGCGAGCTCCAGGGCGTGCGGATGCGGCCGATGAAGACGAGGCCGGCATCCTGCGTCGGCGGCAGCTCGATGGAGACTTCACCCTCGCGGAGCTCGTTTTCGCGAACCATATTTCCAATTCCCTGCTGTTCGCCGGTGGTTTTAGCCCAACCACCACTTGCCGGCCAGCATGAAGACTTCGCCCGCGACCACGCCCGCGAAGATCGAGCGGCGGGTCAATAGGAAGACGACGAGGCCGGCGCCGACCGCACCGTAGCGCAAGGCATCCGGCACGCTCGCAAGCGCCCCGGGCGGCTCGACCACGATCTGGGCGATGACGCCGGCCAGGATCGCGGTGGCGACCGCCCGTACCCAGACCAGAAGCTCGGAGCCCTCGTCGATGCCGCCGCCGAACCACAGGCCCAGCATGCGCCATATCTGGTTGGGAACGACGCCGGCCACGAACAGCACCGCCAGCGCGTGCCAGTCGCCAATGAGCTGCGCAAAGCTCATGCGCGCACCTCCCGCCACCAATGCACGCCATAGGCGATGGTGCCCGCCACGAGGCCGCTGACGAGGATGTCGAGGCCGGAATTCATCTTCGCGGCCAATGGATAGAGCAGAACCCCCAGCGCGAGCGCGACGACGTCGGCGACCTCGCGGCTGTTGCGCGCGGTCGAGAACAGGAAGGACAGCGGCGTCAGCAAAAGGATCGCCGCCCCAAGCGTCTGGGTCAGATTGGCGGCAAGGAAATAGCCGACCGTGTTGGCGGTGAGACACACCGAGACAAGTCCGAAGCCAAGTCCGTTGACGAATGCGATCCGGCGTTCACGCGGCACCTGCGGCAGGAAGCGATGGCATTCGACCCACAGTGTCACCGCGGTGAGATGCGCCGCGAAAAACAGCTCGCGCCGCTTCGTCGTCGGCGTGCGCATCAGCGGCAGCACCGAGACCACCATCGGAAACAGGCGGACGGCGCTGACCGTGACTGCGATCGCCGACTGGATGATCGTCGCGCCTGAGCCGAGCGTGGTGATCAGGATGATTTGCGCCGGCCCCGCCCAGACGAACAGTGTCGAGCAGAGCGCCCATAGCAGGCTAAAATGGGTGTCGTGGGCGAGCGCGCCAATGCCGAGATAGGTCGCGAACAGGACGAGGGTGAGGATCGTCTGCGTGATCGAGCGCAGTCCCCACGCAAAGGCGCGCCAGGGACTTTGCCATTGAGGTGAATCGAGCGGAGGAAGCGCCACGGGAGTCTTGGCCGGGTGAGGAATCGTGCCTGCATAACGGGCAATGCGGCGCCTCGCGTCAAGGAAGCGCGCGGCGGGGCTGGCATGCACGCTGGGACAGATGCCCTATCCGCTCACACCGCGATTCTTCAGAACGAAGCATGCCCCGCCAGCCTTGCGGATGCGGCCGCAGAGTTCATCCGCCTCGCTCCGCGTATCGGCGCCGATGCGCACCTGGTAGAAGGCGCGCGTGCCACGGCTGCGCATCACTGAGCTCAGCAGGCTCGGATCACGTTCGCCGATCACGGCGCCCAGCCGCGTGACCGCGCGGGAATACATCGCCAACGCCCGGTTGCGGTCAAAGCCCGCGGCGAGCTGCACGCCCCAGATCTTTGCAGCCGCAAGCTCCACATGCTGCTCGAGCTCGGCGACAAAGGCATTCGGCGCGCGCTTCAACAGCGCCATCAGATCGCGGCAGCTTGTCGGCGGCGCGCTCGGCGGCCCCTTGCCGGTCGCGCCTGCCTTGGCCCAGGCATCGACGCTCGTGCCAGTGATGGCAAGAACGTAATTGCGGGTCTGCTCCGGCATGCCGCCGGTGCCGGCGAGCCATTCCTGCACCCGGCGCGGCCCGGCATTGTAGGCGGCGGCGGCCAGCCCGAGATTGCCAAACTGGTTGCGCAGCTCGTTCAGGAATTCCGCCGACTTCGGCAGCGCCTGCACCGGATTGAAGGGATTGAGCAGCCCGCGCTCGCTCGCGGTGCCCGGCATGAACTGCGCGATCCCCTGCGCGTGTTCGCCGCTGCGCGTCATGGGCCCCACTGCATCGGCCTGGAAGCGGCTCTCCTGCCAGATCACGCGGGCGAAGAACTCCAGCGGCAGATTGGCATCGCGCGCTGCCGCCTCGACGATCAGGCAGATCGATTCCCGCGTGTCGCTCTCGCGCGCTTCCGCGGGCTTCGCCGGCGGCGTCGCGAGCTCTTCGACGCTGGGGACAGCGACATCGGTCTTGGCGGGCGAACTGTCCCACGCCGCGGCCTGGGTCGCCGAGACGAGCAGCGCGGGGATAATGCACATCGCCGTCTGCACCCATCCTGTGCAGGCATGGCGGTGGCGCGCCTCGGCGCGGCATGCGACAATGTGATCTGCCATGTTGTGGCATCGTGCCATGGTTCGACGAGTTGCCAATATATGTTGCCTGACCTCCTTCTCCCAATGCGTTACCCCGCCAAACGGATCCGCACGATCCTTGTCCTCGCCGCGCTCATCCTGAGCGTCGCGCCAGCCGCCGCGCAGCTGGCGTCTCAGGACGCGTCTCAAGTCAATTGGCGGATGACCACGGAATACCCCGAGAATAACATCTCCGGGATTGGACTCTCGACTTTCGCCAGCCGCGTCTCCGACCGTACCCACGGTTTCGTGACCGTGACCAACGCCTTCGACAATCAGCTCAAGATCAACTCGGGCGAGATGCCGCGCGCGGCGCTGGACGGCCGGATCGCCGGCGGCGATGCCTTCGCGGGCGCGCTCTCGGGCCTCGATCCCGTGCTCGGATTGTCCACCCTGCCCTTCCTGGTGCAATCGGTGGATCTTGCCCGCGCCACCAATCTGCGGGCGCGCCCGCTCTATGAGAAGGCGCTCGCGGCGCGCGGCCTCAAGCTGCTGTATGTGACGATTTGGCCGGCCACGGGCCTCTGGTCGGAGCGGCCGCTCGAAGGCGCCGACGATTTGCCGAAACTGAACTTGCGAACCTACGATGCCAACTCCACCGAGGTCATGCGCGCGGCCGGCGCGAACGCGCAATTCCTGCCGATGGACGCGGCGCTCGCCGGACTGAGGGAACACCGGCTGAATGCCTTCCTCACCTCCGGCGACGGCGGCGCGGGGCGCAAATTGTGGGACTTCCTGCCGCATTTCACGGCCATCAACTACGCGATGCCAATCTCGATTGCCTTCGTCCGCAGCGACGCCTTTGCCGAACTCTCCGAGCCGATGCAGCGCGAGGTGCTGGCCGCGGCGGCCGAGACAGAACAGAGCCAGCTCGCGCTACTGACCCACCGCGCCATCGAGAACTATGCGCGCATGCGCGACAATGGCGTCCATATCGCCGAGCCGGCGCCTGCGTTCCTTGTCACGGAGCTTCGGAAGGCAGCAACGAACGCCATCGCCGCCTGGGAAACCCGGGCAGGCGCGGAGGCGACCGCCATCGTCGAATGGGCGAGACAGCAATGAGGGAGCGCTAGCGGCATCAGCAATGAACGCTCCACTGGTGTCGCTGCCTACTGCCTTAGTTTTTGACCGGAACCGGGATTTCGCCCCGGATGGCGCGGTCGAGGGCATCGATCAGCGCCTGGATCTCGATGAACTTGTTGCGCGCGCGCTCGGCCGTGTCGCGCACAAAAGGAGCGGCCAGCACTTTCGCGTGCGCGTCCCTGTCCTCGATCATGCGATCACGGGCCTTCTTCAGGGTTTCAAGTCGCTCGCTCATCCGGCCTCTCCTGGAAAATTGTCTCGATCTCTCGTCCGGGTTCGCCGATCAACGAGAACGCGGCGAACGAGCACCTCTCAACAGCCGCGACAGATGTTCTTCAGCTTCGCTGCGGTTCTGGCCTCTTCCGCCACGAACGGGTCCTTGTAGGCAGCACGCGATCCATCGTTCTCCGCAGCAGCGGGCTTTTTTTCCTTCGGAGGAAACGCAGCATCGTAGCAGGCGAGACGTCCGCTCGTGCTTTCGATCGCGCGGCAGTCCGGTCCTGCCGCGACAGCGCCTTGCGGCAGTGTCCCAAGTATCAATGTGCCAAGCATCGACGCGACAAGAAGCGCTCTCCGGCGGATCCGGTAAACCAGACGAAAACGAGTCATGCACGCTCCTGCTTAGTCGGCGGGAGCGCTGGTGACCCTCAGTCACCGGTTGATGCCAAGGAAGGGCGGTGATGGCACGACTCTACGCTTCCCTCCCGCGAATAGCGAGCTTTAAGGGATATGCGGTATTGGGAAGGCGAATTTCGGCGTGATGATGGTTACGCGTTTGCCTTGGTCCCCGGCCTCGTTTAGGTCTGGCAATAGGCGGCGGTATCAACACAGGCGCGGCAATATGGTGACAATCTATTTCGATCTCGACGGCACGCTGACCGACCCGAAGCCCGGGATCACGCGCTCGATCCAATACGCCCTGGAGCGACTGAACGTCGCGGTGCCGAGCGAGGACGAGCTGACCTGGTGCATCGGCCCGCCGCTGCATGCCAGCCTGCAAAAGCTCACGGGAAGCGCGGAACTCGCGGACCGGGCGCTGCTGCTCTATCGCGAGCGCTTCAGCGAGGTCGGCCTGTTCGAGAACGAGGCCTATGCCGGCATCATGGACACGCTGACAACGCTTGCCGCGACAACACCGCGCATGTTCGTGGCGACCAGCAAGCCCGCGGTCTACGCCACCCGTATCGTCGAGCATTTCGGCCTGAAACCGTATTTCGAGCGCGTGTTCGGCTCCGAGCTCGACGGCACGCGCGTCGACAAGCGTGACCTGCTGCGTTACGCGCTCGACGAAGCCAAGGTCGATCCTGCCAGCGCGATCATGATCGGCGACCGCAGCCATGACGTGGTCGGCGCCCGCACCAACGGCATGACCGCGATCGGCGTGCTCTATGGCTACGGCAGCGAGGCCGAGCTGCGGGACGCCGGCGCGCATCACATCTGCGCCGCGCATCCCGAGTTGCTCGGTCACTGCGTGATCTAATCGATCAAGCGCTGACGGTCTCCACCGCCGCCAGCATGCCGGTCCTGGCGTGACAGTTCAGGTACTCGAAGAACTGCTCGTCGGCAGCAGCCACGGTGACCTCGTGGTAGAGCCGCAGTTTTGCCGAGGGGCCGAGCGTCGACAGGTACTTCATCGCGGCGCCGAATATCCTGACGTGGGTCGGATGCGATTCCGCCCACCGCTCCAGCGCTGCCAGGCTTTTCCACCAGCTTTGACCATAGGACTTTTCACTCGCGTCCCCACCGGCTGCAAGCACGCGCATGTAACGGTTGGCGTAGCAGCCGATGCCGAGGCCGTCATCGCGCAGGAAATCCATGCCCTCGCGCAACACCGGTTCGACGTCGTCGAGATAGAGCTTTCGCTCCGAGGTCTCGGTATCGCTCCAATCCTGGCCTGATCGGATCAGGCACAGATTGTCGTGCGCCTGCACGCGCAGCCGCGCGCCGTCGCGGATCAATTCGGGATTGCCGCCCGGCGACATTGGATCGGTCCGCGACAGCGGGATGCGGTCGCGCATGCCGCCCCAATAGGCGTGCTCCTGCACCTCGCCGCTCATGCCGCCGGCAATAGCGGCGACGCCCTCCGGCCGGCCGAGCGAGGAAAATAGCGTCTCGTGCCGCTCCACAATGGGGCGCAGCACCTCGATGAAAGTGCCGATGCCCTCGCGCTGCGTTCCGGTCCAGGCCTCGCGCGCCGGTGCAAACCATTTGTCGAAACGCGCAATGTCGTCCCAATAGGCCACCGAGACGACGTTCTCGTAGCCGGCCTGATCAACATATTGCGCCCGGTCCCAATGCGAAGGACCGCCTTCCGCGGCAAACCGCGCCGCGATGTCGGCGAGCGCGTCCGTTGCAGCCGCCGGCGCCGTGGCGCGATACTGAAGGCCGAAATAGGCCATCACGACGCGGCTCACGGCAGGCTTATAGCGCGCCACGAAGGATGGGTATGGCGGCTGGTAATCGTCCGGCACGCGCTTGTGGCGCGTGCGTGGGGTCTCGAGATGCAGAGGAATTGCGGATTCCATGATCGTGCCTCTCCTTGATTTCGGCGATCAGCTCGCCGCCGCGGCAGTGTCCGTGGGCTCGACGGTGTCGACCGGCAGCGCAAACTGCTCGACGCGCTGGTATCGCTTCTTGTTGAGCAGGAGCCGCGTCACATCAGGGCGCGAATAGTGCCCGGCTGGATCAGCGGCGTTCTTGGCGACGCCGATGGCGCCAAGATCAATCTCGGCGATCAAGAGCCCCTCCTGGTCCGGCGCGAGCTTGTCGCCGATCTGGCTGCCGTCGGGGCCGTAGATCGCGGCGAAGCCACCGCCGGCATGCAGCAGCGCGTGCTTGTCCGGCCGATCACAGAGCTCGTCGATCATCGCTTGCGAGACCGTTGCGCAAGGCGCGAGCACGAAGCAGGAGCCCTCCACGGCATAGACGCGCGAGGCGGCGTTATTCACCTCGGCGCCGAGCGCCGGCGCGAAGGGATCGTAGAGCGAAAAGCTCGGCCAGGCCGCGACATGGACCTGCTCGTTCTGGGCATACATCGCGTATTTCGACAGCGGCTGCAGATGCTCCCAGCAGCACAATGCGCCGATGCGGCCGATGTCGGACCGCGCGTGCACGGCGAGATCGCTGCCGTCGCCCTCACCATAGACGGTGCGCTCGGCATGGGTCGGCCGCAGCTTGCGGCGCTTCGCGATGGTCTCGCCGTCAGGCCCGATCAGCCATTGCGCGAGGTAAAGACTGCCGCCGTCGCGCTCGGACAGGCCGAGCACGGCAGTGAGCTTGGCCTTGCGCACGGCATCGCGCAGCCGCTCGGCATGCGGACTGTCATACGACAGCGAATTGTCGAAATAGCGCTGCACGAAGCCGCGGCCGATCGCCCAGGCCGGCGAATCCATCCAGATGTGCCAGGGGTAGCCGGGGATGAAAGCTTCCGGAAAGGCGATCAGCTTGGCGCCCTTCTCGGCGGCGTCCCTGATCAGAGCGATCGACTTGTCGATCGAGGCGTCGAGATCGAGCCAGGCAGGCGCAGCCTGCACCACCGCGACCTTGTATTTCGGATGTTCGATGCCCATTCCCACCTCCCTTGCCGGTTGATCGGAAGCCAGGTCCGATGCAGTCTATTTGACCAAGCCGGGCGGCGGGCGCTCGACCACGGCGAAACAAAAACTCGACCGGACGGAATCGCCGGCCCGGTACGGGATTTGCCTCCGTCAGTGGGGACCTGCACCGACACGCGATTTTGCGGGATGTGAAAGGGAGGCTCTGCAGATGCCAATCCAGTTCACCACGGACGACAGCCCAGGCCACCGCCGCCTTGCGCTCTGGCAGGATATCGTCTGCGACGTCTTCGTCGGACTCGACTGCAAGTCCGATCTTGGCAGCGCCTTTCGCGGCTCGGTCACCCGGGCGCCACTGGGCAAGGCGGAATGCTCCGAGGTCTGCTCCGACCGTCAGCACGTGTTGCGCACGCCCTCGCGCATCGCGCGCTCGGATCAGGATTTCATCCTGATCGCGCTCGGCAATCGCGGCGCCGGCGCTGTGGTGCAGGACGGCCGCGAGGCCGTGGTGCATCCGGGAGAATTTGCGCTCTATGACACCACCCGTCCCTACGAGCTGAAATTCGACGGCATCTTCACGCAGACCATCTTCAAGGTGCCGCGCGAGATGCTGCAGCGCCGGCTCGGCGCGAGCGAAACCCTTACTGCCAGCGCTTTCGGACCAGACTCGCCGCTGCAGCGGATCGCCTACGATTTCATCTACCGGCTCTGCCAGAGTGCGGATCAGATCGATCCGCACCACGCCGCCGCTCTGTCGGAACAGGCCATCGATGTCCTGGCGATGGCACTTGGCGAGCGGCTGGGCAAGACGCCGCTGCCGTCCTCGACCCATCGCTCTGCCCTGCTCTACCGGTTGAAGGCGCATATCCGGGCTCATCTTGCCGATCCCGATCTCTCGCTCTCCGAGACCGCAGCGGCGCTCGGCATCTCGTCCCGCTACGTCAACGATCTCCTCGCCGACGAGGACACCTCGTTCCAGCGCTACGTCCTCGGTGAGCGCCTCGCCCAATGCAGGCGCGATCTCGCCTCCGCCGTGCTCGCTCACCGCCACATCAGCGAGATCGCCTTCGCCTGGGGCTTCAACGATCTCTCGCATTTCGGCCGTGTCTTCCGCGAGCATTTCGGGATGTCACCGCGCGACTTCAGGCAGAGCCAGTCGCGGCATTGAGGTCCGGGCAGCCATTGGCCCGAGCCTTCGCTTCAGACGAAGGCGGTGCTCGTGAATTCCAGATTGTCAGGTGCAGCTGCCGGGATCAGGCTCTGCACATGAGAAACAACGCCACAATAAGCGGATCGGAGGTCTTGCTCGGCGTGATCGCGATCCGGCTCGCGGTCCTGGTCGCGGTGGGCTGGGCCCTGACGCTCCTGCCGCAGCAGGCGCGCGAGAGCGAGGTCGCCTGCCTTCAATCGCCATTAGCGAGGAGCGCGGCTCGGCTTCCCGCGACGACGGTCGGTCCGCGCGTGATTGACGCAGCATTCGATGACATGCGTCTGCACGACTAGGCCTCTCCCAAGCAAGGCCGGTATGTGAGCGCGGCGTAGGACACGGCGCGTGCTTGCACTACCATCCGGCACAGAGGTCGCGGGGATCAATCAGCGGCCAGCCGAGGAGCAAATCGATGGAATACCGACGCTTGGGCCGCTCGGGCCTCATGGTGCCCGCCTTGAGTCTTGGGACCGGCACCTTCGGCGGCGTTGGCCGCCTCGCTGCGTGGGGCGCGACTGACGCGACCGAAGCGCGGCGCCTTCTGGATATCTGCCTCGATGCCGGCGTGTCGATGTTCGACACCGCGAACGTCTATTCGCTCGGCGAGTCCGAGCGCGTTCTTGGCGAGGCCATCAAGGGCCGCCGCGACAAGGTTTTGGTCTCGACCAAGGCGACGTTCCGCTTCGGCGACGGCCCCAACGAGATCGGGTCGTCGCGCCAGCATCTGCTCGCGGCCATCGATGCTTCGCTGAGCCGGCTCGGTACCGACTACATCGACCTGTTCCAGCTTCACGGCTTCGATGCCTTCACCCCGCCTGAAGAGGTGCTTAGCACTCTCGATGTGCTCGTGCGTGCCGGCAAGATCCGCTACGTCGGCGTGTCGAATTTTTCGGGCTGGCACCTGATGAAATCGCTTGGCGTTGCCGACAAACATGGCTTCCCGCGCTACGTCGCCAACCAGACCTATTATTCGCTGATCGGACGCGACTACGAATGGGAGCTGATGCCGCTCGGCCTCGACCAGGGCCTCGGCGCAGTGGTCTGGTCGCCGCTCGGATGGGGGCGCCTCACCGGAAAGATCCGCCGCGGCCAGCCAAAGCCTGACGTAAGCCGCTTGCCCAAGACGGCTGAGTTCGGCCCGCCCGTGCCGGACGAGCACGTCTATCGCGTCGTCGAGGCAATCGACGAGGTCGCCAAGGAAACCGGCAAGAGCGTCTCGCAGATCGCGCTGAACTGGCTGCTGCAGCGTCCGACCGTCTCGACGCTGATCATCGGCGCGCGCAACGAGACGCAGCTGCGCGAAAATCTCGGCGCGGTCGGCTGGTCATTGACCAAGGACCAGATCGCAAAGCTCGATGCGGCGAGCAAGGTGACGCTGCCCTATCCCTACTGGCACCAGCGCACGACTTTCACCGACCGCAATCCACCGGCGGTGTAGCGGCCGGGGCGCCGGGCGCAGTCCGGCTTGAGCTGCATCAAGCCGGTCCGCGCCGACAGTGGCATCGTGCGCACCCGCGAGGCAGCCCGATGCGCCGATTTGCCATGAAGGCCCTGTTCACGGCTCTCAATCTCAACCGCGCCGAGCGGAGCGGAATCGATTGGGACCGCACCATCCGGATTGTCTCGACCGCGGTGACGGTTGGGCTCGTCGCGCTCTATGTGTTCGGGAAGTCGACCTCGCGCTGGTGAGCCCGCGAACGCCGTTCCGACCCATGCCCGCGGTGCCGGGAGACCCGCTCCCGGCGCAGGAACCGCCCGTATCCTGCCGGGTTGCGATGCATCTCGCAATTTCCTAATCCGGAGACGAACCACGGCTCGAATCAAGCACGCCGCCCTCATGTCGCCAGCCCCCATGGAGCACGCCGACGGCCTGCCGCAGCCGCAGCGGGGCCAGGCGGTCCTGACCATTGCGCTCGGCATCATCATGGCAGTGGTCGACAGCGCCATCGCCAACGTCGCGCTGCCGACGATCGCGGCCGACCTCGACGCGAGCCCGGCGTTCTCGATCTGGATCGTCAACGGCTACCAGCTCGCGATCACGATCTCGCTGCTGCCGCTGGCTTCGCTCGGCGAGATCGTCGGTTATCGCCGCGTCTATCTGGTCGGGCTGGTGCTGTTCACGCTTGCCTCCGCATTCTGCGCGCTGGCGCACACGCTGCCGCTGCTCACGATTGCACGCATCGTGCAGGGCTTCGGCGCGGCCGGAATCATGAGCGTCAACGCAGCGCTGGTGCGTTTCACTTACCCCCGCAGCCAGCTCGGCCGCGGCATCGGGCTCAACGCTCTCGTCGTCGCCTTCTCGGCCGCGGTCGGCCCGACGCTCGCAGCCGGTATCCTGGCGTTCGGCAGCTGGCCCTGGCTGTTCGCCATCAACGTCCCGCTCGGCGTGGTGACATTGGTGCTGGGCCTGCGCAGCCTGCCGCACACCAGGCCTGCGAGCCATTCCTTCGACTGGCAGAGCGCGGGGCTGTCCGCGATCACCTTCGGCGTCGGCATCGCGGCCGTCGATAGCGTCGGTCATGGCGAAGCGGCGATCACCTGCCTCGTGCAGTTCGCCATCGCGCTCCTGGCCGGCGCGCTGCTGATCTACCGCGAGACCCACATGGCCTCGCCGCTGCTGCCGATTGACCTGTTGCGCATCCCGGTGTTCGCGCTGTCGATTGCAACCTCGATCGCCTCGTTCTGCGGGCAAATGCTGGCGTTCGTTGCGATCCCCTTCTACCTCCAGAGCCGCTTCGGCTATTCGGCGGTCCATATGGGCCTCTTGATCACGCCATGGCCGATCGCGGTGGCGTTCGCAGCCCCCCTCGCCGGCCGCCTGGTCGAGCATTATCCGGCCGGCCTGCTCGGCGGCATCGGCCTCACGCTGTTCGCCTGCGGCCTCGCTGCGCTCGCTTTGCTGCCGGCGGCGCCCACGCCGCTCGACGTGATCTGGCGAATGGCGCTGGCCGGCGCCGGCTTCGGCCTGTTCCAGACCCCCAACAACCGCACCATGATCGCAGCCGCCCCGCGCGAGCGTGCCGGCGGCGCCAGCGGCATGCTGGGCACGGCGCGGCTGCTTGGGCAGACCACCGGCGCTGCGCTGGTCGCGCTGTTCCTCGGCCGCTATCCGATCGAGGGAACCAGGATCGCGTTGCTGACAGGCGTCGGCTTTGCGCTCTGCGGCGCGGCGCTGAGCATGTTGCGGCTGTCGCCCGCGGGCGCGCGCGGCGCCGAGCATGTTCGGGTGCAGGACGACCAGCGCCTGCGCGGCGAATAGCGCTTGACCATTTGGGAAGGCCGATTTCGGCTGGGTCCGCCCCTCCTCACATCTTCACCATCTCGGTGCGATATTTCGGCAGCAGTGCTGCGATCAGCTTGCCTTTCTCGGCCATCTCTTCCGGAGTCGGCTTCGGCGGTGGCGACGTGCGGCCTTCGACGGGAAAGCCAACCGCCAGGAAGAATTCGTCCTGTCCCGCTGGCGTGCACATGCAGAGCATACGGGCCATCTTGCCGGACACGTTCTTGAACGCGTGCGGCGCATTGGCCGGAACGTTGACGGTCGACCCCGCACTTACGGTGTGGGACTTACCGCGAAAGGTGAATTCAAGTTCGCCTTCGAGCAGCGTGAACATTTCCTCGAAATCGTGGCGGTGCGGCGGGGGCCCGCCGCCGGCGGGCACCAGCATGTCGACCAGGCAATAGCGTCCTGCGGTCTGCGCGCCTGACACCAGGACCGTGTAGGTGCCGCCGGCCACGGAGATATGCGGCACGTCAGCGCCGTCGGGATCGGCCACCGTCAGGGCGCGTGCGGGATCGTCGGCGGGGATCGAGGAAGCTGACGACGGGTTTGCAGAAGGCGTGTCGGTCATATCGGATCTTCTTGCTTATATTTGGCTGCCAATAAGAAAGGCCGGCTTCTCAGCCGGCCTTTTCAATTCATCGCGTGCGGATCAAGCCTTGACCAGCGGGCTCTTGGTCGGCCCCTTCGAGCCGCCGGGGCCTCCGGGCTTGGACTTGCCCGGCGGGCGCTTGCGGGCTCCCGGGAGCTTCTCCTGCTTCGGCGTGACCGGACCCTCGACGAACTCGAAGCCGATCTTGTCCTTGGTCTCGTCGGCCTCGTCCTTGACCAGAACGACGCGGACATGGCCGCCACCCTTGAGTTTGCCGAACAGCACCTCGTCGGCCAACGGCTTCTTGATGTGCTCCTGGATCACGCGAGCCATCGGACGTGCGCCCATCTGCTCGTCGTAACCATGCTTCACCAGCCAGGTCTTGGCGGGGTCGGACAGTTCGATGGTGACGTCGCGATCGCCGAGTTGCGCTTCGAGCTGAAGCACGAACTTCTCGACCACGGTACCGATCACCTCGACACTGAGATGGCCGAACGACACGACGGCATCGAGACGGTTGCGGAATTCCGGCGCGAACTGCCGGTTGATCGCCTCGTGGTCGTCGCCTTCCCGCTTCGAGCGCGTGAAGCCGAACGCCTGCTTGGCGAGATCGGACGCGCCCGCATTCGTGGTCATGATCAGGATCACGTTGCGGAAGTTGACCTGCTTGCCGTTGTGGTCGGTGAGCCGGCCGTGATCCATGATCTGGAGCAGCACGTTGTAGAGATCGGGATGCGCCTTCTCGATCTCGTCCAGCAGCACCACGCAATGCGGATGCTGGTCGACGCCGTCAGTGAGCAAGCCGCCCTGATCGAAGCCGACATAGCCGGGAGGCGCGCCGATCAGGCGCGACACCGTGTGCCGCTCCATGTATTCGGACATGTCGAAGCGCAACAGCTCGACGCCGAGCGACGCCGCGAGCTGTTTCGCGACCTCGGTCTTGCCGACGCCGGTCGGACCAGAGAACAGATAGCAGCCGATCGGCTTCTCCGGCTCGCGCAGGCCGGCACGCGCCAGCTTGATCGAAGCGGCGAGCGACTCGATCGCCTTGTCCTGACCAAACACGGTGCGCTTCAGGGTCTGCTCGAGATGCTTGAGCACCTCGGCATCGTCCTTCGACACGCTCTTCGGCGGGATCCGCGCCATCGAGGCGATCGTCGTCTCGATCTCCTTGATGCCGATGGTCTTCTTGCGCTTGTTCTCGGCGACCAGCATCTGCGCCGCGCCGGATTCGTCGATCACGTCGATCGCCTTATCCGGCAGCTTGCGGTCGTGGATGTAGCGCGAAGAGAGCTGCACCGCAGCCTCGATCGCCTCGTTGGTGTATTTCAGCCGGTGGTAGTCTTCGAAGTACGGCTTGAGGCCCTTGAGGATCGCGATCGCGTCCTCGACCGTCGGCTCGTTGACGTCGATCTTCTGGAAGCGCCGCACCAGCGCGCGGTCCTTCTCGAAGTGCTGGCGGTATTCCTTGTAGGTGGTCGAGCCCATGCAGCGGATGGTGCCGGAAGCGAGCGCGGGCTTGAGCAGATTCGAGGCATCCATCGCCCCGCCCGACGTCGCGCCCGCACCGATCACGGTGTGGATCTCGTCGATGAACAGGATGGCATTGGGATGCGCCTCGAGCTCCTTCAGCACCTGCTTCAGGCGTTCCTCGAAGTCGCCGCGATAGCGCGTACCGGCGAGCAGCGTGCCCATGTCGAGCGAGAACACGGTCGCAGCCGCCAGCACCTCCGGCACCTCGCTGTCGACGATGCGCTTAGCCAGGCCCTCCGCGATCGCGGTCTTGCCGACGCCGGCCTCGCCCACGAACAGCGGATTGTTCTTCTGCCGGCGGCACAGCACCTGGATCGCGCGGTTGATCTCGGAATTGCGTCCGATCACCGGATCGATCTTGCCATCCCGCGCCTTCTTGTTGAGGTTGACGCAATAGGTCTCGAGCGCCTCGCCCTTCTTCTTGGCGTCCTCGCTGCCCTTGGTCTCCGTCTCCTCGTCGACGCCGCGCACCGGCCGCGCCTCGGAGACGCCCGGCCGCTTGGCGATGCCGTGGCTGATGTAGTTGACGGCGTCGTAGCGCGTCATGTCCTGCTCCTGCAGGAAATACGCGGCATGACTCTCGCGCTCGGCAAAGATCGCGATCAGCACGTTGGCGCCGGTCACCTCTTCGCGACCGGACGACTGCACGTGGATCACCGCGCGCTGGATCACGCGCTGGAAGCCTGCGGTCGGCTTGGCGTCGTCGGCGCCGTCCGTCACCAGGTTCTCGAATTCGGTCTCGAGATAATTGACGAGGCTCGTACGGAGCTTGTCGAGGTCGACGCTACAGGCGCGCATGACGGCGGCTGCATCGGAGTCGTCGATCAGGGAGAGCAAAAGATGCTCGAGCGTCGCGTATTGGTGATGACGCTCGTTTGCGATCGCCAGTGCACGATGCAGGGATTGTTCAAGGCTTTGGGAAAAAGTCGGCATTCGCGTCCTCTATGGCCCCCACCATCATGATCGCCATCGCCCGGTCAGGCAACAACAACCTTTGTCACATATAGTTATACAAGATCGCGGCGAAAGACCGGTTCCGCGACTCAGGCGGCTGCACAACTGAGGTATTTTTCGATGCAAAACCCGTTCCGGTTTGGGCACGATCGGCACCGGTCCGAAATTCCGTAGTTTTGCCGTCTGCAACGAACATCGCGCGCAGACATCACGCGGCAATCACACTACGGCATGCACAAGCCGGCTTCGAACGCGCCGTAACGTGTCGTGTCTTACTTCTTTTCCATCACGCATTGCAGCGGATGCTGGTGCTTGCGAGCGAAATCCATCACCTGCGTCACCTTGGTCTCGGCGATCTCGTAGGTGAACACGCCGCACTCCCCGATCCCGTGATGATGAACGTGCAGCATGATCTTGGTTGCAGCCTCGGCGTCCTTCTGGAAGAATTTCTCCAGCACATGAACGACGAATTCCATCGGCGTGTAGTCGTCGTTCAGGATCAGCACACGGTACAGGTTCGGCCGTTTGGTCTTCGGCTTGACCTTGGTGATGACGGACGTGTTTGGCGCGGAGGGACCGCCGGAACGGTTCTCGTCGTTGCTCATCAGGGCAGCGTGGGCGGCGGCGGCCGCGGACGGATCTGGTCTGGAAGACAGTTGCGGCATGGCTCAGGCGTTCAAATTCCCCACGGAAGCGTATAACGGTTTGCCGCGCAGCCCCGGCTTTTGGAGCTTCGCACAGGCGCACCGCCTTGTTGGATCGCCGCTTCCAGCCGGTCCGGTCCAAGCCGGATCGGCCTCACCGAATATGGGCCTGCCCCCGGCTCGCCGCAAGCGTGCGACAGCTCGGCCGATGCGGCCATGGCCGTCCCGATTCCCGGTCCGGGCGATCCTTGCCAAGGTTAATCAATCCGGACTGATTTGACAAAAGCTTCCGCCCCGCCCGTTTAGAAGATGTTGACCAGGAACCCGGCCGGCAACGTGGCTGCGGCGGTTTCGCGCGGGCTATCTCCGGTTTTCTACGGACCGATTTACCCTGCGTTCAACGGCGTGGCGCGAAAACGGGCAAAGTCACAGATTTCCGGGAATCGTCATGTCTCGCCTGCCATTCGTCAGCCGTATTGGTCGACACCTCGCCCGGTTTGCAGCGGCCGAACAAGGCAATATCGGCGTGATCTTCGCCATCGCGCTGCTCCCGGTTTTAGGCTTCGTCGGAGCTGCAATCGATTACAGCCGCGCGGCCCAGGCTCGTTCCGCAATGCAGGCGGCCCTCGATTCGACCTCGCTGATGGTCTCCAAGGATCTGTCGTCCGGCACCATCACGACTTCGCAGATCAGCATCAAGGCGCAGGCTTATTTCAACGCCCTGTTCACCGCCACCAACGCCCTGCCGTCGGTCAGCATCGCGGCCACTTACACCGCAAGCACCAGCATGGGCTCCACCATCCAGGTCACCGGCACCGGCACCTACACGACCACCTTCATGAAGGTCGCAGGCTTCCCGACACTCGACGTCGGCGCCAATTCCACCAGCGCCTGGGGCCTGGTGCGCATGCGCGTGGCCTTGGTGCTCGACAACACGGGGTCGATGGCCGACGACGGCAAGATGGCGGCGATGCAGACCGCCGCGAAGAGCCTGGTCGACCAGCTCAGCCCGCTCGCCAAGACCGATGGCGACGTCTACATCTCGATTGTTCCGTTTGCCAAGGACGTCAACGTCGGCGCCAGCAACTACAGCAAGTACTGGGTCGATTTCAGCGATTGGGACGCGGCCCGCGGCACCAGGTTCGCCAACCACAACACATGGACGGGATGCGTGGTCGACCGCGACCAGGACTACGACACGAAGAACACGACGCCCACGAGCGGCAACGCGGGAACGCAGTTCCCGGCCGAACAGTACTCCTACTGCGACCCCGGCAGTTCGTCCTATCTGCAGCCAATCATGCCGCTGAGCTACGACTGGAGCTTACTCAAGAGTCGGATCGACGCCATGAAGCCCACCGGCAACACCAACCAGGGCATTGGCCTCGCCTGGGGCTGGATGACGCTGTCGGCTGGCGATCCCATGAACGCGCCGGCCAAGGACCCCAACTACACCTACAAGGACGCGATCGTGCTGCTCTCCGACGGTCTCAATACGCAGAACCGCTGGTACAGCAACGCCTGGCAAATCGACGCGCGGCAGAAGAAGCTGTGCGACAACGCCAAGGCGGCGAACATCACGATCTATACAGTGCAGGTGAACACCGGCAGCGATCCGACGTCCAGCGTGCTGCAATATTGCGCCAGCGGCACCGACAAGTTCTACCTGGTGACGAAGGCAGATCAGACCGTCTCGGTGTTCAAGGACATCGGCACGTCGTTGTCCAAGCTGCGCGTCGCGCGCTGAGATCGACACGCCACGACAAACAAAAAAGCCCGGCTGCTTCAGCCGGGCTTTTGATTCCAGGACGTCAGGAAACGTTAGCTGGCGGCCGGAGTGAACTTCGACACGATGGTCTCGACCGGCTTGAAGGCCTGCTTGGCGAGGTCGCTGTAAAGGCCGGCGATCTTCTGCGATTCCGCGACGAAGGACTCGTAGGCGGAACGGGCGAATTCGGTCTGCGCTTCGACAGCCTTGTCCAGCGACTTCACGCCGGAAAGCTTCTCGACGAAGGACTTGGTGTCTTCGAACGACTTCTTGGTGTAGTCGCCATAGGCGCTGGCGATCGCCTGAAGGCCGTGCTGCATCGAGGTCGCGGAGGCGACGTACTGCTCGAAGTGCTCTTTCCCGTAGCCTTGAAAGTCTTCAACCTTGAACATTCGGAATCCTTTTCCCTAGCTCTCGTCGGGAAGCCCCGGCTCCCTGACCCTGCTCACAATTAGTGCAACGCACAAAAAAGTCAAGATTTTTGTGCGACGCACAAAAACAAGGACAAGTTCGCGTCAATTCCCGGGTTTTCCCGCAAGGGTTCCTTAAGGTTTTGGAAACCGCAGCGCCCTACTTTGATTCCCTGGACGTGTTCAGCTTCCACAAGCGGCCAAAAGCCGTTGGAGAACATCACCTTAGCCAGAATAGCGGCTCAGGCCCAACGTCCCCCGCAGCGAACACCTGCGGAAGGACAGCCTGAGCAGGTAATGATCCCGGGTCCCATGGGCACAATTTCGCCTCACGAGCCGGTGATCAAGTCAGAAACGGGGACGGGGTTTCATGCTTCGTAAAAACTTGTCTTCCTCGCGCTTGGCGCGGGTTGGCGTTTTTGGGCTTCTTGCGGTCACCAGTGCGGTCATCTTCACCACAGATGCTGCCGAGGCGCGGCGCCACCGTCGTCACTACGCGCACCACCGCGTGCAGCGCGATGTGTCCGAGAGTTCCAGCCCGAAATTCGCGTCGATCATCGTCGACGGCAATTCCGGGTCCGTGCTTCAGGCAACGAGTCCCGACGGGATCCGCCACCCGGCCTCGCTGACCAAGATCATGACGCTCTATCTGCTGTTCGAGCGCCTCGAGTCCGGGAAGTTGAAGCTCGACACCGAGATGCCGGTGTCGCAGCACGCCGCCGATCAGGATCCGACCAAGTTGAACCTGCGTGCCGGCCAGACCATTCGCGTCGAGGACGCAATCAAGGGTCTCGTCACCCGCTCCGCCAACGACGCAGCCGTTGTGATCGCTGAAGCGATTGGCGGCGACGAGGACGACTTCGCCCAGATGATGACGCGCAAGGCGCGTTCGCTCGGTATGTCCAGGACGGTTTACCGCAACGCCAACGGTCTTCCCAACGACGAGCAGGTCACGACCGCGCGCGACCAGGCCACGCTCGGCCGCGCCATCCAGGAGCGCTTCCCGCGCTATTATCGCTATTTCGCGACCTCGACGTTCAACTGGCGCGGACAGTCGATCCGGAACCACAATCATCTGCTCGGGAATGTCGAGGGCGTGGACGGCATCAAGACCGGCTACACCCGCGCCTCCGGCTTCAATCTCGTGACCTCGATGCGCCGCGGCAACCGCCACCTGATCGGCGTGGTGCTGGGCGGCCGGAGCGGCGGCTCGCGCGACGCCATCATGCGCAACCTGCTCGCGGAGAACCTCGACAAGGCCGCGACCACCCACACCGTCGCCGCGGTCACCGAGCGCAACGGCTCCGACGCCGCTGCCGAAGTCGCTGATGCGTCGGATACCCCGGCACGCTCCGCTCCGCAGGTTCAGGCTGCCCCTGCTCCCGAAGCAGCCCCGTCGCGTCTCGCCGCGCGCCTGTCGACGCTTGCGGCTGCGACTGCCGCGGTGCCGCCGGCTCAGCCCAGATCTGAAGCCAACAAGCCTGAAGTTCGGTCGACTGAATCCAAGATCGAGCCTGCGCCGCTCACCAATGGCGTGATCTCGAGCCAGCCCCTCTCGATCATCCCCGGCTCGTCCGAGCCGATGAAGCCGGTCCGGGTCAAGACCGTGCAGGTCAAGGCCGGCACCGTGAAGGTCGCCTCCGCCGCCCCGGCTCAGATCGCACCGCAGGTCACGAGCACGATCGCGTCCCGCTCCGACGTCGCCGAAACCTCCGGCGCCGTCGTGGCCCGGGCAGACCTCATCAACAAGCCCGAGGTCGCCAGCCAACTGGAGGCGCCGAAGGCCGAGATCGCCCGTACCGAGCTGCCGCGTCAGCCGGCGGGCTTCGGCACCGGCAATGGCATCCTCGGCGTATTGCCGGCCGCCACCGCCGCCGCACCCGCCCCGGCTGCTACGAAGCTTGCGTCAGCCGACCCGGCGCTGCAGCCGGTCCAGATGAGCGCCACCACGAAGCCGATCGTCACCCACAGCGGCTGGATCGTCCAGGTCGGCGCGCTCGAGAGCGAGAACGAAGCCCAGCAGCGCATCGACGCGGCGCGCAGCTCGGCTCGCGGCCTGCTCAGCAAGGCCGATCCGTTCACCGAGCCGGTCGTCGCGAAAGACAATCGCAAGCTCTACCGCGCCCGCTTCGCCGGGCTCGACCGCGACCAGGCGGAAGCCGTCTGCCGCACCCTGAAGCGTGCCGATATCTCCTGCATGACCGTCCGCAACTGATCTTTTCGCACCGTTCCAATCAAAATGCCCGCGCCTTGCGCGGGCATTTTCATTTTCGGGACGCGGTGACGGACGAGGCTGTTCCACGACAACCTCTCGTCAAGGATTTACGGTTAAAACTTTACGCAAGGGATCGACCACGCCGACAATGGCGGGCATCGGGGCGACGGCAAACAGAGCAAGCGGGGCTCACACGGGACGAGCGTTTGTAGCGTGGTGCCGGAGTTAGCCGTTATGCGTGCGAAGCAGAGTATCCTTGGCCTCGTTTACCCGGGCAGCGAGATACGTCGAGCCCCCCTGGTCGGGATGCAGTTTCTTCATCAGGGACTTGTGAGCCCGGCTGATGTCGTCACGGCCCGCCCCCGGCTGCAGGCCAAGGATCTGATAGGCCTCCTCCGTCGTCATTTTGCCGGTCGCCACCGTGCGGCGCTGCCCCCCTGCCGCGTCGCCCTGCGCGTTCTGACGCCAAGCGGGAAACCGGCGGTCCAGATAGCTTTCAAGTAGGGCCACGCTCTCGGCGTCGAACGCCGGGACCATTGCCAGCAGGGCCGCGAGATCGAACTCATCGAGATCGCGCCCGGCGTGAGGCCCGGCGACGATCCGGCCTCCGAGCTGGCCGGAATCGTGATCGAGCCGCATATCCAGGAATTGCGAGCGCACGCGCGACGCCTGACCGGCCGGGCGCGTCGCGCCGGCGCCGAACAGCCCGCCGATATTGCCGAAGCCGGCGTTTGCCATCGGTGTCCAGCCCAGGAGCCCGGCGCCGAATATCCCGAGCGGGATCGCCACCACCAGTTCGCCCTTCAATCCCGTGAACGCTGCGACAGCCAGCGCGACCACGCCGCCACCGAACCTGATCGCGCGCGCAAGCACGGCCGGATTGGCCGAACGGAACATCTGGAGCAGCAGATAAAGGGTGATAACAGCGATAGCACCGGCAATCAGGGTCATGGCCGGAATATAGTCGGCCTATCGCCAAAAAGCATCGAGTCCTTGTCCCCCCGCAGACCGCTGCAGCGTTACTTCATCTGGCCGATCAGCCTGGCCGCCCCACTGGCGGTCTTCGCCAATTGCAACAGCGCCTCGCGTCCGCCGGCCGCGTAGGCGGCGGCTGCGCGCAACAGCTCGCGCAACTGTGCCGCCGCGCCCGGATCGAACCGGCACCAGGCGCCGCCGGTCAGGCGCGCGATCTCGCGAAAGGCCTGCTCGGCCACCGCGTCATGGCCTTCCTGAAATACGAACACAGGCACCTTGAGCATGCCGAGCTCGCCGGCCTTGGCGCAGAGCTCGTCGACGTTCTCCTCCATGGCGTCGCCGACGAAGACGACGGCGCGCACGCCGGATGCGACCGCCTCGCGCCGCGCCTCGCTCAGCACCTTGCCGATCTGGGTGTCGCCGCCACGGCAATCGATCTTGCTCATCAGCGCCGCCAGCCTGGCGCTGTCGGAGATCCATCCCGTGGCGCGACACTCGTTGAAGCCGCGATAGTAGACGAGCCGGATGTCGAGACTGCCGAGCGCGGCGGTCTCACGGAACATGTCAGCCTGAAGCGCACAGGCCATGTCCCAGGTCGGCTGCCGGCTCATCGTCGCATCCAGCGCGAAGATCAGCCGCCCTTTCGCACCGGGCGCATGCGGTGACAGCGCGCGTGCGTTGGCGACGAAGGCGGCGATGTCCTCCGAGGTCGAGGTCCCCGCCTGCGGCACAGCGCTGCCTGGTTGCGTCGAGACGGCATCGCGGCCGCGCGGTTTGATGGGTTCGCCGGACATTCCTTGACCTTGGCGTGAACGGCTAATGTGGTCAGCGCATGCCGCCCGGTCAATGTGCAAAGCCCCCGCAGGCGGAAGCCGGCGGAGGCTTTGAAAATCGGTATCGACGACGAGGAAGGCGTCAGCTCTTGGCAGGCGCCATCAAAGCGACCGGCCCGGGCTCGAGAATCTTGGGCGGGGACGATTGCGTATCGACCGGCGCCACTTCACTGTCGGTCGCGCTCAGGAACTTGTCGAGCATGCCCTGGATCGAATTCTTGGCCGCGTCCGGACCGGTGTCGCGCATATCGTTGTGCTGGAATTCGGTCTTCACGACCTGGATACCGGCCTTCTCGCATTCCTCGTCGGTCGGGATCACGCCCGCATCGGCCTTGAACTGCGGATCGGTGGAGCGGAACGACAGGATCTTGAACTTGCCGGCAGTGACGAAGGGCACGCGAAGATTGTCGAGCGTGACGACCTTCTTGACCTCATCCGGATACTGCTTGGCGAAATACATCGTGATGTCGCCGCCCATGGAGTGGCCGACCATCGTCACCTTTTCGTAGTCGGCGTTGGGCTGAACCTTCTTCATCTCCTGCATGGCGAGATGGATGTTGGCGACGCCGCGCAGGATCTGCGGCAGCCGGCCGACATAGATCTCACCGGGCTTGGTCACCATCGGAGGATCGGTCGGCAAATCATGCTGCGGGCTGACGACGAGATAGCCGCGCGCGGCGAAAATATTGGCGAGGAAGCCGTACTCGGTGTTCTTGACGGTGTTGCCGTGGTTGATCACGGCGACCGGCATCGTAATCATGCCGGCATTGGCCTGCATTTCCTTGTCACGACGGATCGCGATATCGACGGGCACCGCACGGTTGTCGCGCGAGGCATCGTAGAAGGTGATGGTCTCGTGCCTGATTGCCCACTTGCTCGCCGTGAAATAGGCGACGCCGCAGAGGGCACTGACCGAAACCAGAACGGCAATTCCACGCTTCATTTTCGTCCTCAGCCTCAGGCTCTTGCGGCCTGAATCCCTGTTGAAAATCGTGTTCTTCCGGAGCTCTTCGGCCCCTGGTCGCCTATTCCCTAATATATGTCACAGCCGCGTGACAGGAAGGCTAAATATTGTGAACTGGCAGCCCTTTCATTGTGCGGCGCACACGTTTGTTGGGCACCTCGCTCTCATACGGCTACGTCAGGGTGCACGTCACCTTCCGACGCAACCTGTCTCGATCGGGTTCAATTTTGCAGTAAACGCGGGGTGAAAACGGTTGAGCGCGGGCCGGGTTCCCACGGGATACCGGCCGCTTTGATCGACCGGAAGTAACGATATACCGCCACCTCAGGCGCCGAGGATGTCGTGGACCTCGAGCGGCTTGTCGACCTGGTTGAACCACTCGGCGCGGTTGGCCGCGCGGCGGCGTCCGCGCTCATCGAGCGGAAGCTTGAGCTGGCGGAGCAGGCTCGTCACCTCCTCCCGCGCAGTGAGATGGCCGAGATTGGGCCGCATGCCGAGGGTGGCCTCGTCGATCTCGTCCAGCGCGGTCAGGCCGCGCGGGAAGAACTCGCGATAGACGACGCGTTCGGCGAAGCCGTCGACGTAGCGGAAGCCCAGCCGCATCGACAAATCCTTCAACCCCTCGGCAACCAGCTGCTTGTTGCGGGAGCCGAGCATCGACAGGCGGTTGCGCACGACGATCCAGTCGGTGGTCGCGCCGTCGAGTTGGCGGCGCTTGCGCCTGACATCCCGCACCATCTCGGCGTAGTGGCTCTCGCCTGTTACCGCGTAATTGGCGGGGTCGACGGTGCCAAGCACATCGAAATCGAGGAAGCTGTCGTTGATCGGGGTCACCAGCGTGTCGGCCATCGAGTGCGCAAGCCGCATCAGGTAGCTGTCGGTGCCGGGCGTATCGATGACGATGAAGTCGAAGCTGCTCTCGACCGCCGAGACCGCCTCCATGAACTGAAGGAACTCCGAATTCTCGTTCTCGGCGACCTGCATGGTCTCGCCGAGCTTGATGCAGCGATGCAGCGGCAGTTCGAGGTCGAGCTTGGTGCGGCGCGCCCAGGCGGAACGGTTGTTGATGTAGTGAGTAAAGCTCTGCTGACGGCAGTCGAGGTCGATGGTGGCGACGCGCTGGCCGGCTTTCAGAAGCGCGACTGCGATGTGCAGGGCGGTCGTCGACTTGCCGGAGCCGCCCTTCTCGTTGCCGAGCACGACCACATGCGCCGAGCCGGACTGGCCTTGGCTAGCTTGCACAAGCATCGCGATCCTCAACACCCCTAACGAATATCTTCGAGTTGGCCGCGTCTGCGGTCAAGTGAAATGCGTGACAGGCAATACAAATCGCGGCGCGCCGACCTTCATCATGAATCGCCGCGCCGCTTCGCGTCTGTGATCCAACCCACAATGTCGCGACCTCTTACGCGGCTTTGCGCGGGATGCTGCGCCGCATCCGGATGCGTGGCGTCCATGGTCGCCGCTTGTTAAGGTTAGCCTGCCGGCGCCGGGACGCGCCCGCCGATTCCCCAACTCCGTCGAGTTCTGATGTCACGCAGCCCCTTGATCGCCCGCACGGTCCCCACCTTGCGACGCGCCGTCGACAATCTTCGCAAGCGAAAGGCCACGATCGCGCTGGTCCCGACCATGGGAGCGCTCCATGACGGCCATGTGTCGCTGGTGCGCCTGGCCAGGCGGCGCGCGAGCCGCGTCGTGGTGTCGATCTTCGTCAACCCGACCCAGTTCGCTCCGACCGAGGATTTTGGCGCCTATCCGCGAACCTGGAAGGCCGATCTCGCCAAGCTCGCCGCCGAGGACGTCGATATCGTCTGGCATCCCGGCGCCGAGGCCATGTATCCGGAGGGCTTTGCCACCCGCATCGTACCGGAGGGACCAGCGCTGGCCGGCCTCGAGGACCGCTTCCGCCCGCATTTCTTCGGCGGCGTCGCCACCGTCGTCGGCAAGCTGTTCACGCAGTGCCGGCCGGATGTCGCGATCTTCGGCGAGAAGGATTTTCAGCAGTTGCGGGTGGTGGCGCAGATGGCCCGCGACCTCGACCTCGGCGTCAAGGTGATCGGTTCCCGCACCGTGCGCGAGCGCGACGGGCTCGCGATGTCCTCGCGCAACGTCTACCTGTCACCACAGGAGCGGCAGACCGCGACCACGCTGTACCGCGCCATGAAGGACAGCGCCGGGCGCATCCGCGCCGGCGAAGCGGTCGCAGCCGCAATGGCACGCGGTGCCACGATGATCACGGCGGCCGGCTTTGAGCTCGACTATTTCGAGGTGCGCCATGCAGCGACCCTGGCGCCTGTCATCTCGCGCAAGGACGGCCCCTTGCGCATCCTGGTCGCGGCCAAGCTCGGCACGACTCGGCTGATCGACAATATGGCGGTGTAACCGCCAAGGTTGATCTTGCACCTTTGCTCGCCCGGAGGGATGATCGGCACGAGGAAGCGAGCCGACTGGCGGGGCATGTCATCCATCAGCGCGAGGATCGTGAGCTGCGTGCTGGCGCTCGTTGCAGCAGGCGCCGTACAGGCCCAGCAGCGTCCGCCGATCGGCGCCTTCGGCTCGCCGCCCGACGCCATGATCTTCTACGTCGCCCATGGCCCGGCCGATGCCTGCGGGCCCGGGTGTTCGGACTGGATTGCCGCGGAAGGGGCTGTGCAGTGGGATAGCTACAAGCGGCTGATCGCGATCCTCGACCGTCAGGCCGGGCGCAAGCTGCCTGTCGTGATCCATAGCTGGGCGTATCCAATCTCAAGGTCGCAAGCAGCCTCGGCCACATCCTGCGCGACCGCGGCCTCGACGCCACCGCCGGGACGACCGAGGTCACAGCCTGCGCCGGGAAGCCGGACGCCGAATGCTTTACGCTGAAGCGTCCGGGCGGACCGCTCGATGCAAGATTGTCGGCGTCGAATCTGATTTGCGATTTTGCCTGCGTGCTCGCGCTGGCGGGCGGCGTGCATCGCAGCCTGCCGCCGGGCACGAAGGTTGTGCTGGGCAGCCGCTCCGTCCGTAACCGGCTCGCGCCCAACATCCCGGCTGAGCAGCGCGAGAGCCTCACGGAGTATTTTGGCGAGCAACACCGGAAATATCTGAACGAGATGGGCATTGCGCCCGATCTCGTCGACATTGTGGATGGCATCGGCGAAGGCGGGCGCCCCGTCGTCATACCGCCGTCCGACTGGGCGCGGCTGCACATCGTGACGCCTTCGCAGTGACGCCTCGCAGTGACGCCTTGGGAGTAGCGGACTACAACAACCCGAGATCGCGCAGCTCGCGCCGCATCGGCTCCGGCATCGCCGCGATCGAACCGGCCGCGGACTTGCCGAGATCGAGCGGCACCGAATCGTCGGCGAGATAGCGCCAGCCCTGGAACGGGCGCATCGGCCGCGGCGACACCGCGATCACCTTCGGCTGCATCACGATCCGGCAGCGCCCGATGCCGTCCTTGTCGCGGAACGGCTCGATGCCGATGATCTTTTCGCGCGCGGCGACCTCGCCCTTGATCACCCAATAGAGCGAGCCGCCCGACAGGATCTCGGCGTCGCGCTTGGGCACCATGCGGGTGATGTGGATGTGATGTTGCGGCAGACCCTTCTTCTTGGCGGTCTGCATCCGTTCGGCGGTCCACTCCTTCAATTCCTTGATGGATTCGCAGCCGACGGCGAGCTTGATCAGATGTAGTGGCATGCCCCCAGCATTAGCCGGGCAGCCACGCATTTGGAATGCCGATCTACTCGTTATCCGCAGCCGGGGGAGCTGCCGCCGGCGGCGTGAGCGGAACCGGTGCTGCCGCCGGCGCCCGCGCAGCCTTCGGCGCAGGCGGCTTCTTCGCGGCGGGAGCTGCGGTCTGTGCCGAGGCCGCTGCCGGGGCGCGCGGAGCCGGCGCGGCCGCTGCGTTCGCGGTGGGGGACGCCTGGCGCGTCGGCGGCTCCGGGTTCATGATGCTGACCGGCGGCGTCGACGAGGCACTCGGGAACTCCGCATTGGTCGGCTTGCCCGTCGGCATCGACGGCGGCAGTCCGGCAAGCGCGGCAGTGGCCGGCAACGATTGCGCCGTTGCAGGCGCATTCCAGGTCGGCGCGTAGCGCGCGACCAGCGTGTCGTAGAGATGGGAATCCATGTTGGCGGCGACCTGCTGCTGGTCGGTCAGCGAGCGGAATGCTGCGCAGTCGAACTGCGTGCAGCCGTCGCGCGCGACCAGCACCTGCGCGACCAGGCCGTAGCGATCACGCTCCAGCGATTTGCGCAGCAGCTTGATGTCGGGCGTCAGGCTCCTCTCCGCGGTCGCGGCATCGCCGAGCGCCGTCAGCCGGTCGATCCTGGCCGCGGTCGTGGAGACGGCCGCAGCCGCCGCGTCAGGCGCGCCGAACAGCGCCTTCTCGCAGCCAATGGCCACGGCTTCGCCGGCGAGATCGTCGAGACAGGACAGCGCCGGCAGGCTCGCAGTCATCGCGGCCTGCGCGCGCGCCTCGGTCGGCGTGGTCTGCCCCGCCGGTCCATCGACGCGCACCACGGCAGCCAAGGCGATGGCAATGGCGAGTAGTGCAACAACGGTCAGCGCACCGTTGGCGACCGATCGCTCGGCGCGCAGCAGCGTGACCAGGAGGATCAGTCCGAAGAAGCCGGCAGCCGCCAGCATCATCCACATTGGAAACGCCGGCGAGCGCCAGATTTGGTCGAGCGACGAGGCCCATGCCCAGTTCATGCGCGACGTCCCCTCACGCGAGCAGAGAGCGAATGGTCAAAGCGAGCACCGAGAGTCGGCTGCTGCCCCCGGCCCACCTTTTGAAGGTGAAGCGGGCCTTTTGACGGCGGCAGAATACAATTCCCCGGGACGCGCCAATGCGCGGATAGCGGCGGCCTTCAGGACAGCGCGAGCTGGCTTTCCTTGGCGACGCGTTCGAAGGCTTCGGTCGAGCTCTTGATCCGGTACTGACAGTCGTCACCATCGGTCGGCAGGAGGCGGATGACCTCATACGAGCCGCTGGCAGCGGGGCGTGCGACATTGCTGGCGGTGAACAATACGCGCGCGCCAATAGGGAATTTGTGCTTCAACACCCTCTCCATCACTCAAACAACGCCTGCCACGCCCATGGTCCCACTGCGTCGGCCGGCCGGAAACCCGGCCGTGGTATAGCATGCGGCGGGCGTTTTTGGCCAGCAGTATGCAACATGGCAAACGTGCGAATTTTGCAGTTATTTCAGAGTGATGCCGCCAGCCGATGATACCGCTGGAACCGGTTCTTCAGGCGGTATGGGGCAAACGGCCGTCGGGGCTGGCGTGATCCATCGCCTTGGGCAGTTCCTGGGCCAGGATCTGGCCCAGCTGGTCGACCGGGATGTTGTAGCGGGCAGCCAATTGGCGGACGATATCGCTGCCGAGAACGCCGCGGAGCTGGTCGGCCGAGATCGGCAGGTTCTGGCCTTTGCCGAGCCAGGATTTGACCTGGTCACCGAACCCCGCCTGCTGGAGCTTTGCGACGATCGCGCCGAGACCGCCTTGATTGTTGCTGCCGAGCACCTCGCTCAGCACGTCGGGCAACACGGCTGCGCCGAGCTGGCCGAGCGCGCTACGCAGCGCCGGATTGTTCTCCAGCGAGTCCAGGATTCCCATGGTGTCCCCTCTCCTTGCCCCTAGCTCCACGATTGAGCGCCGCCATGCACCATGCCGTCAAGCCGCGCTCAATCACATTCGCGACTACACGTTCTCGAACTTTTCGATGATGAGCGTTTCGGCGAGCGCGTCCCGGGTCCATTCCTGGAACGCCGGCAGCGCCAGCATCGTGTCCATGTAGGCCCGGGTCTCCGGCGTGACCTCGATTGCGTAGGTGCGGAAGCGGTGCACGACCGGGGCATACATTGCATCCGCTGCGCCGAAGCGCCCGAACAGGAACGGTCCATTGGCGCCATACCTGGTCCGGCATTCGCGCCAGATCTCCTGCACGCGCGCGATATTGGCCTCGGCGTCCGCCGACAGCGTCATGGGGCGCACCGGGCGGTGCAGGTTCATGCCGCATTCGTTGCGAAGGGCCATGAAGCCGGAATGCATCTCGGCGCACACCGAACGGGCATGGGCGCGGGCGGCGGCGGCGTCCGGCCACAACTTCACTTCCGGGTAGCGCTCGGCAAGGTATTCGATAATGCTGAGCGAATCCCACACCGTGATGTCGCCGTCGACCAGCACCGGCACCTTGCCGGCGCGGCTGAACGAGATGATCTGCTCCTTGTCCGCGGGATTGTCGGTGTAGAGCGGGATGAGGGTCTCAACGAACGGGATGTCGTTGGCGCGGAGCGCGAGCCAGGGCCGCATCGACCATGACGAGTAATTCTTGTTGCCGATTGCGAGTTTCAGCGCAGCCATGTCATCAGTCCTTCCCGATACGCTTGAAGCGAGCCGCTTTTAACGCCATCGCCTGTCGCCAATCAATCGTTGCTGCACCTCGCCATGCGTGGCAAGCGTTGCGATCCTCGCCAGGAGACAGACATGAGCAGGCATTGGGTCGACATCACCGCCGTCGGCTTCTTCATAATCGAGTGGCTGGTCTACGCGCTGACGCTGGAGCATTCGGCCTATGGCCGCGACAGCCTGTCGGCGCGCATGAACCGCTACCGCGAAGTGTGGGTGCGCCGGCTGCTCGACCGCGACGCGCGCATGGTCGACATGCAGATCATGGCCTCGCTGCAGAACGGCACCGCCTTCTTCGCCTCCACCAGCCTGATCGCGCTCGGCGGCGCGCTGGCGCTGCTGCACGCGACCAACGATGCGATCACGATCTTGAGCAAGCTGCCGATCGATCTCAGCACCTCGCCGGCCATGTGGGAGCTGAAATGCGTCGGCCTCGTCCTGATCTGCGTCTACGCCTTCTTCAAATTCGCATGGTCGTACCGCCTGTTCAACTATGTCGCGATCCTGTTCGGCGGCATGCCCGCGGCCTCGCAGCGTGACACGCCGGAGGCCGAAGCCCATGTGATCCGCACCTCGCGCCTGTTCGAATCCGCCGGCCGCCACTTCAACCGCGGCCAGCGCGCCTTCTTCTTCGCACTCGGCTATCTCGGCTGGTTCGTCAGCCCCTGGGTGTTGTTCGTGACCACGGCCGCCGTGGTGATCGTGACCTGGCGGCGGCAATTCGCCTCGAGCGCGTGGGAGGCAATGGCGCCGGAGGTGGTGGACGGCGAGGAGATGAGGCGCGGTCGTTGACGCGCTTGTGTCCCGGACGCGCTGCAGCGCTCTTGCGCTGCGTCCGGGGTACGAGGGCGGAGTGTGGCGGACAAGTCGCTGCGCTCGCATTGACGCAGTATGAGGCGGCAGCGCCACTTTTCCAGCTCGCATTTTGAATTGCAGACATAGCTTCGCACTCTCGCGGCGCATTTCGCCCGTATCTTTGCCTGGTCACCTCCCCCTCTTATCCAAGGGCACAGGGAAGCCTGCGATCATAATCCTAAGCCGGCGTCTCGGCCTGTGCAGCGATTGCCTCATGGGAGCTCCTGAAGTCGCTTTGATCTATCTCAATTCTCTGACTTGAGCGGGCATCAGCTTGAGGGAGTCGCGTCCATCGCTTCGCCGCGCCGGCCGGGCGCTTGGGCCCTTCCAGGGAGCTCGATATGATCAAGTCGCTCGGAATTGCCACGTCCGCCTTCTTCTTCGCAGTATCGGCTCAGGCGATGACACCTGCCCCGATTTCACAGCCCGAAAGCCTGATTACGGAAGTCGCTGCTGCCTGCGGCGTCGGTAGGACACGTATCAACGGCGTGTGCGTGGCACGGACCACCGTCCGGCATACCCGTCGGGCGGTTCGCAGATGTGTGAGAGGGACGACGTGCTGATTGGTTGTCCTCAAGGACAATACGCAGATTGGTGCGTCGCGATTAGAGTTCTGGAGTACCGACCCCAACGGTACATCGACGCCCCCACCGGCCTCAGTCTTTCCAGACTGAGGCCGTCTTGCGCCTGAAAGGTTGGACGGACCTGGTCACCTTGTGGGATTTATCGACGCGGGGAACAACTCCAACTGCAACGCTGATGCCGGCACGCCAACAATCAGCCTTCGAGAGCCGGTCATCGTCAACTGACGAAGCCGACGCTGCAGGTGAATAGCGCAAACACAAAAAGCAAATGTTTACGCAATTTACCACTCGACCATCAACGCGATGGTCTTCATTTTCTGGTCTGATAATTGCCTTGCGCACCTTGTTTGGTCGGATGCTCGGAGTGGTCCTGTCGTAGTGGAGGTGGCGGCATGTCCGAAATGGTCGAAGTGCTCGCCGGAACGAGTTTATTTCTACTCGCCTTCTCGCTGCTGATATTCGACATCCCCCGCTACACCTTATCGTTGGTGTCTCTTGCTCTGTTCAGCTCGAAGCGGCGAAGCGCCAGTGGGACGGTTTGCCAAGCGAGGGTAAGCGTGATTATCCCGACGTTCAACGGCGGCTCCGGGCTTGCTCCTTCGATCAGTTCGCTGCGCCGGCAAACCCTCCGACCTGTCGAAATCATCGTCGTCGACGACGGCTCCACCGACGAAACACGTGCGGTCGCGGAGCGGGCGAGAGCGCAGGGGCAGGTTGACATGGTCATCTGCCATGGGACGCGCTGCGGCCGCAGCGCCGCCATCAACGCTGCAGCACGGTTTGCCCGCGGCGATCTTCTCTTGACCGTAGATGCCGACACTGTCTTCGAACCGAACGCGGTTGAGCGCCTCGCGGCTGCGTTCAGCGATCCGCTCGTCGCCGGCGCAAGTTGCAGCATCGCGATCAGCAACGAGCGCGACTCGATATGGACAGGACTTCAAAGCGTCGAATACCTGATGTCGATCACCGCGGGGCGGTCGATCCTAGACGTGGTGGATGCGATCGCGTGTCTGTCCGGCGCCTGTTCCATGTATCGCCGGGATATTTTCGCGCAGCAGGGCGGGCTCGACGTCGGCCCGGGAGAGGATATGGAATACACCTTGCGGCTCCGCAGGCTCGGCTATGTCATTCGCTTCGTGTCCGACGCCTGGGCGGAAACAGCCGCCCCCGCAAGCGGCATAAGTCTGCTGCGCCAGCGCGCGCGCTGGGATCGCGATGCTCTGCGCATCCGTTTCATGATGTATGGCGAGCTGAGTTTTCGCCACCCGCTAGAGCGTTTACCGGACACAATCCAACGGCTGGACTTCATCGTCTTCGATCTCGTTCCGACGCTCAGCCTGCCATTCTACTTGGCCTACATTGTGCTGTTGTTCGGCTCGGATGCCGTGTTGTTTCTTTCGGCGATATACGTGCTGCTGCTCTGGATCTCGGTCTTCAATATGGCACTTGTGTTCGCCCTATTCCATCGATCCGTCGGAACCTTCGGCTGGAAGATGGCGCTGATCTTTCCGCTTTACCAAGGCGTCTATCTGAAGTGCGCGCGGTTCTTTTCCTACTCTTCGGAAATCATCTTTGCCTCGTCGCGGAACGATGATTTCGTGCCGCCGCGCGTTCGCCGTGCACTATTCGGCGATCGGACGAAGGAAGTGGCCAAATGACCATCACGCTAACACGACTCGATCCCCATATCCCCGACCCCATCGAGAGCCGTCGGCGCGCGGCGGGACGGGCTGTCCGCGCCGCCTATGCGACAATCGTATTCGGCATACTCGCATTCTTTGTCGTCTATTTCGGGAGGCCAATTCTCTATCTCGGCGGGCCGGGCAGCGTGTCCTCACCAAGATATTTGATTTCACTGCCTTACATCGTGCAGATCAACAGCATCACCGTGCTGAGAGGTGCATCGGTCAAGGCCGGCGAAGAAATCGGAAGGGTTCGGTCTCCGCAGCACGATGAAATTGTCGCCACCTATATGCGCTCGCTCGCGGATATCGCCGGCCGCAGAGCGGAATTGCGTGTCAAGGCCCGGGTTGCGCGCGAATCTCTCGACGCGGCGCGCTCACATCTACGGCTTGCTGAGGAAGCCGTCGAACTTATCGCAAACTCATCAGCCGCGAGCCTGAATTACCGTATAGACATGTCCCGGGAGCGCGCCTTGGCGAACAAAGCCGTGGTCTCGCAGGAGGCGGAAGCCGCCGAAGCCAGCACTCAATTGGCCGCTCTCGACGAATTCAGCCGGCAACTCGGTGATCGCCTCGAAAAGGTTGAAAGCAGCTTTGCAGATGGGAGAGTCTTCGCGCCCATAGCTGGCATAGTCGCGAACAATCCTGCGCGCGCCGGCCAATCGCTCGTGGCGGGCACTCCGATTGCAGAAATTCTCGACCCCACTGATGTCTTCGTCGACTGGTACGTTCCTAACGAACGCCTGTCCGATCCAAAAGTCGGCAACGAAGTGTTTGTCCTGTTCGGCAACCGGCGAATTCTGGGCGAGATCATTGAAATCCTGCCGGTGTCAGATGTGTACCCGGGACCGGGCTCGTCAGTGGCGCGCGAGCGTACCGCCTCGCAAATCGCGCGAATTAGGTTCAGCCCAGGCGCGCATCTCCCGGCGCTGAACTCGGCCGTCGACGTCCACATGCACTATACGCAACTCAGCGCGCGGATCGCTTCCGTGCTGGTGGGACTATTCGGGCTCGACGAGCTGTGAGAGGGAGCGAGGTGCAGCATGCAGATCGAAGGGACTCAAACGAATTGCCCGGCTTGCGGCTCATCCGCTCTGATCTCGTTTCCGGTATTCCACCACATGATCTGCGCCTACGTTGGTCCGGAGTATGACTTCGCACCAAGCATCGCGGGATATACGTGCCCGAAGTGCTGCCGCGACATTGTGTCGGCTGACCCAGCATGCGAGATCCTGGGCACTAGCGCGCGGTGCACAAGGTGTTGGGTTGAGATGGTGGTGTCCCCAGCGTGTGCTCCGGCTGGCTTGTAAGGACTAGCGGCGATCTCGGGCTTGTCCGTCGCCAGACGCAAAGTTGGACGTACGGTCATTCTATGCGCTGAGCAGCAAGTCCGGATGGAGCGCAGCGGCGTAATCCGGGAAGGTGCCGAATGCCGGGCGAGCGGCCCCGGATTACGCTTCGCTTCCGCCTTCGCTCTTAGAGCTACGGCGGACAAGCCATCCGGGCTACATGATGACCTGCTATCCGCCGAAATCCCGTGGGCTGAACGGCAGGTCCATCACCTTCCATTCCCCGTATTTGTCGGCCGGCAGCATCTTGTAGGGCTGGCAGGCCTGAAGCGCGCTCATGGCGGACTTCACAAGCGCCACGCCCTTCGCGGACGGCGGGGCTTCGATCAGGATCGGCTCGCGCGCCAGCGTGCCGTCGGTGGCGAGCACCGTGCGCAGCTTTATGTTGACGTTGTCGGTCGGCGCGACCCCCGCCGGCAGCTTGGCGCAGCTTCGCAAGTGACGGCGCAGCTCGGCGATGATTTCGGCCGGCAGCTTGGCCGCGATTGAATCCTTGGCATCGCCGCCATCGTCCTTGGCGTCCTTCGGCAGCTCCGTCGGCAATTCCGGCGGCAGGCCCAGCATGACACCGTACTTGACGGTGACGTCGGGCTCCGGCGCCTGATAGGACGGGGGCGGCGCGGCCTCTGGCTGCGGCATCGCTTGCGGCAGGAGTTGCGGCGCCGGGGGCTGCGGCGTCGGGGGCTGCGGCATGGCCTGAGGCGGCGGCGACTGCGATGGCTGAGGCTGTGGCTGTTGAGGCTGCGGTTGCGTCTGCGTGTTTGCCTCGCGCTGCTGCTGAGGCGTCTGTGAAGGCTGTGGCTGCGGCTGTTTTTGCTGCGGCTGTTCGGGCGAGGCCTGCTGCTTCGAGGACGGTGCTGCGGCCTGCTGCTTCGCCTCGGGCTTCGGCGCGGCGGCCGCCTTGTCCTTGTCGGTGAAATCCAGCTTCGGCAGTTTCAGGTCAGGGGTCGGCTCCGGCGGCTTCGCCTTGAGTTTTTCCTCGGCCTTCTCCTCGGCCTTGGCCTCCTCCTGCTTCACCTGCTCCGGCGTCACGATGCTGACGGAAACCGATTCGGGCGGGCTGGCGTGAAACGGATGGACTTCGCTGATCACGATGATCAGCGCGACCAGCGTCAGATGGGCGATTGCCGACGCTGCAATGTCCGTCCGTATGATCTTCCGCAGTTCCATCGCCTGACTTCAGGTTGCCAAGCTGGTCCTAGCATACGGCAGCCCCCTCTCAATCCCATTTTGGCGCGAAGCCGAAATCGGTCAGGCGGCCCTTGGGACTGGCCAGCGCGGCGATTTGGGCCATCTCGTCGTCCGAAAGCTCGAAATCGAAGATCTCGATGTTTTCCGACAGGCGTTCGACGCGCGAGGTGCGCGGGATCGCAGCGACATTCTGTTGCAGCAGCCAGCGCAGGCAGATCTGCGCCGGCGTCTTGTGATGCAGACGCCCGATCTCGGCGAGCGTCTGGTCGCTCTTGATCCGCCCCCTGGCGATCGGGCTGTAGGCGACCAGCGCGAGCCCGTGCTGATCGCAGGCCGCCCTCACCTTCGCCTGGTCGAGATAGGGGTGGTATTCGACCTGGTTGCAGGCCAGCGGCTCCGGCGACAACGCCACCGCCTGTTCGATCAGCGCGACGGTGAAGTTGGAGACGCCGATGTGGCGGGCCAGGCCCATGCGCTTGGCATGCGACAGTGCGCCCAACGTCTCCTCCAGCGGCACGTGCGAATTGGGCCAGTGCAGCAGCAAGAGATCGACGGAGGGAAGCCGCATGCGCACCAGACTCTCCTTGACCGAGCGTTCGAGATCGTGGGGCGCGAAATGATTGGTCCAGACCTTCGTCGTCAGGAAGACGTCGTCGCGGCGCACGCCGGAGGCGCGCAGGCCGTCGCCGACCTCGCGCTCATTGTCGTAGACCTGTGCGGTATCGATGTGGCGATAGCCGAGCCGCAGTGCCTGCTCGACCACACGCGCGCACATGCGCCCGCTCAGCTCCCAGGTTCCCAGCCCGATCGCCGGTATCCTTGCGCCATTGGTCTCGACGAACAGCATGAGGAATCCTCTCTGTCGCGGTCGCCCCAAATCATCATCCAGGCGTCATTATGAACCCGGCTGGCGACACTGCCAACGGGCGACGTCGGCGGCCGAGCCGGATCTTCGGCGCAATGCTAACGGGAGGTTCGCGCCAAGCCCTGACTCAAGCCATGACGTCAGGCTTTGAGCTCAGGCTTTGAGCTCAGGCTTTGGCGAGCGCCTGGAACACGGTGTCGGGCGCATGCGCGATCACAGCGAGCAGCGCGCGGGCGGGTCCCCGCGGGGCCCGCTTGCCCTGCTCCCAGTTGCGGATGGTCTCGACGGGAACGCCGAGCTTGGCCGCGAACTCCATCTGCGTCAGGCAGGCGCGGCGCCGCAAATCGCGCACGGCGAGCGAGCTGGCTTCGGCCGGCGCTGCGTTGGGTACCGGCTGGATTGGAAATGGCTGGACCGGAAACTCCTGCCCGTCCCGCAACTCGACAATCCGTCCGTCCGCCTTCAGCCGCACACGCATGCTCATTCCCCCAAGCAAGGCGATGATGCGGCAGGCCGCTTAAGTTCGGATTAAAGATGATGGCCAGTAGCCCGGATGGAGCGCAGCGCAATCCGGGGCGTCTCTGGAGCCGACCCGGCGGCCCGGATGACGCTTCGCTCCATCCAGGCTACGGATTTCAACAGCTCCTACCTGAGCCCGAACCACAAGGTCGCAATTCCCAGGAAGGAGAAGAAGCCGACGACGTCGGTGACCGTTGTCACGAACGTGCCTGACGCCACCGCCGGATCGGCTCGCACACGTTCGAGTGCCATCGGGATCAGGATGCCGCCGAGCGCGCCGGCGAAGAGGTTCACGATGATCGCGAGTCCGATGACGATGCCAAGGCCCGGGATCCTGAACCAGGCCACCGCGGCGACGCCCGTGATCACGGCAAAGGCGAGACCGTTGACGAGGCCGACCAGACCCTCGCGCACCACGACGCGCCATGCATTGGAGGAGCCGAGCTCGCGCGTCGCCAGCGCGCGCACCGCGACCGTCATGGTCTGGGTCGCGGCATTGCCGCCCTGGCTCGCGACGATCGGCGCCAGCACGGCAAGCGCCACCATCTTCTCGAGCTGGCCCTCGAACAGGCCAAGCACGGAGGACGCCAGAAAGGCGGTGGCGAGATTGACCAGCAGCCAGTTGAACCGCGCGCGTGCAATGGTGAACACCGTGTCGGACAGCTCTTCGTCGCTGTTGACGCCGCCGAGCGCCTTGAGGTCCTCGTCCGCCTCTTCCTCGATGACGTCGACAACGTCGTCGACGGTGATGACGCCGACGAGGCGGTCCTGGGTGTCGAGCACCGGGGCCGCGACGAGATTGTACTTGCCGAACATGCGCGCCACCTCCTCCTGGTCCTCCAGGACGGAGACGCGGCGGCGATCCTCGTCGGTCAGCTCGGCAAGCGCCACCGGGCGGCGGGCGCGTAGCAGCACGTCGAGCGAGACCGCGCCCTGCCAGTGCTGCTCCTTGTCGACGACGTAGATCTCGTAGAAGCGGTCAGGCAGATCCGGCGTCTCGCGCATGTAGTCGATCGCCTGTCCCACGGTGAAATCCTGGGGCACCGCGATGAACTCGGTCTGCATCCGGCGACCGGCGGAATTTTCCGGATAAAGCAGGCTGCGCTCGAGCACGACGCGCTCCTTGAGCGGCAGCTTCTCGAGGATCTCCTCCTGATCGGCCTGATCGAGCGTTTCCAGCAGCTCGACCGCGTCGTCGGATTCGAGCTCGCGCACACCTTCCGCGACCGTCTGCGGCGGCAGTTCCTCGAGGATCTCCTCGCGCACGCCCTCGTCGAGCTCGTTCAGCGCGGAGAAGTCGAAATCGCGCCCTGTCAGCTCGACCAGGCGGACCCGATCGTCTGGCTCGAGAGCCCCGATGAGATCGCCGAGATCGGCCTCGTGCAGCTCGGCAACGCAGGCGCGCAGCGCGGCGCTGTCGCCGGCCTCGATCGCATGGGCAATTTCCGCGACGAATTCGTGACGAATTTCGCCGTCTTCATTGCGCATCGGCACGTGGTCGAGTACCAATTCCGCGGCAGACGCGGCACCGTCCAGATGTTCATCCATGGCGCGCCTCGCCGTCCGACAGGTTGGAACGAGTGGTCTGAGCTGTTGGTTCAGGCAATACCCACAAGGCAACTCTGAGCGCAATGACAAAGATGCTTCGACTGAGGCGGACCTCGATGGCGGCCGGCGCAGCCCTCGCGGCCCTCACCGGCATCGCCTCGACTGAAGCCGCCGAGTGCCCGCGCAAGGACGCGCTCGGCACCTCCCGCATTCTGAGCGTCGACGCCAAGACCACGCCGCGCGTGGGCCTGAAGAGCTTTCCGCAGACGTTGGCCCTCGCCGATCACGAGGTCGTGCTGACCTTCGACGACGGACCGCATCCGCCGACGACCTCGAAGGTATTGGCGGCGCTGGCGCAGGAATGCGTGCGCGCGACTTTTTTCCTGATCGGCCTGCACGCCTCGGAACACCCCGACATGGTCAAGCGCATCGCCCGCGAGGGCCACAGCATCGGCCACCACACCTTCTCGCATCCGTTCATGGCGCGGATCCCGCTCGACAAGGCGAAGAGCGAGATCGACCGCGGCATTGCCGCCGACGAGATGGCGCTGCACGGCACGCCGACGACGACACCCTCGACGCCGTTCTTCCGGTTTCCCTATTTCGAAGCGACGCAAGCCGAGCTCGACCTGCTCCAGTCCCGCGGCATCGTCGTGTTCGGGGCTGACCTGTGGGCCAGCGACTGGAACGAGATGACGCCGGAGCAGGAATTGAAGCTCGTCACCGAGCGGCTCGCCGCCGCCGGCAAGGGGATCATCCTGTTCCACGATCCCAAAGCGCGCACGGCCGCGATCATGCCGGCCTTCCTGCGGTATCTGAGGGAGAACGGCTATCGGGTGGTTCACGTCGTGCCGGCGGGCACATCGCAGAAGAGTGCCGACGCGCATTGATGCCGGAATGTCACGCCGGCGCAAAATGGGGTGATTTGGGCCCTATTAACAGTCTGTTCATGCTACGCCATGCAAGTATTGAGGGGACTTGCAACGGCAAAGGCTCTTGCGCCTGAACCGTTTGCTGATGTCTCCGACCTACTATGGCGGCAATCGCTTAAGAGGGCAGACGGGGTTCATGATCGGAAGTAGCGTTGTTGCTCGGACGCGATCGTGGATCGTCCTTTGCTTTGGCGGATTCCTCGGCGGATTTTTGGGTGTCCTGACCATCGGCTCGCCGGCCATTGCGGCCGACTGCCCCGGCCATCCGGACGCACTCGGGACCTCCCGCACGCTCGTGGTCGATCCGCACGAGCATCCCCGCATCGGCACCATGCAGTACCGCGAGACGCTGCCGCTGAAGGACCATGAAGTCGTCCTGACCTTCGACGACGGTCCGTTGCCGAAATATTCCAACCAGGTGCTGCAGATCCTCGCCGACGAGTGCATCAAGGCGACCTTCTTCATCATTGGCGAACAGGCCAAGGCGAACCCGGAAGGCGTGCGCAAGCTGGTCGCAGCGGGCCATACCGTCGGCACGCACAGCATGAACCATCCGCTCACAATGGACCGGATGCCGCTCGACAAGGCCGAGGCGCAGATCAATGGCGGCATCGAGTGGACATCGGCCGCAATGACCGATCCGTCCAAGCTCGCGCCGTTCTTCCGCATTCCCGGCCTGATGCGCGCCGACGGCGTCGAGAACGTGCTGATCTCGCGCGGGATCCAGGTCTGGAGCGCCGATTTCCCGGCCGACGACTGGCGCCATGTGTCGTCCGATCGCGTCTATCAGCTCGCAATCCAGCGGCTTGAGGCCAAGGGCAAGGGGATCCTGCTGCTGCACGACATCCAGGCCCGCACAGTGGCGGCGCTGCCGAAGATCATCCGCGACCTCAAGGCGCGCGGCTATCGCATCGTGCATGTGGTGCCCGCGACCCCCGAGCAGCCGGCGACGCCGACAACGCCGGTCGAATGGCTGCTGCATCCGCCGACCGAGACCACACCGATCGCGCGCTGGCCGGCCGTGCCGAACTTCGTGTTCGCGCAGACCAAGATGCTTCCGGCGCCCTCGCTGGCCGACCTCAACGCACAGGCCGCGCACCAACCGCTGCTGCCGCACAAGACCATGGCGCTCGCCAATGTCGCGGCCACCCTGCCCGTGCCTGGCCGCGATCTCTTTGCGATCCCGGAAGGCTCGGTCGAGGTGCTGCTGTCGACGACCTTGTCGCGGCGCGCCGCGACGCGCCTGGCGATGGCAGCCGAGACGCCCCGCGCGGCCAAGAGCAAAGCGGGCAAGTCGCGCGCTCCCCGCACCGCGCACGCTGTTCATGGCACACCGAAGCATGCCGCAGAGGCCGAGGGCGCTGCCCCCAAGAGCACTGCGCCCAAGAGCGCCGCGCCGCGCCCGACCCGTGTGGCGAGCCTGAAGAAGCGCGCGCAGTAGTGCTTACTGTCGCATGATGTTGGCGACGCAGAGCAAGACGATCAGCGCCAGGAAGAACAGGTCCATATAAGACTTGACCTCGCCGTCGCGCCGCAGCCGGGCGACGTCAACCACGACCTGCCTGCGCGCGTTCGTTCCGCCCGCGCCGTCATTGATCGGCCCTTGCAGCCGCTTGGTCTCAGCCTCCAGCCGCTCGATCTTCTGGTAGAAGTAGAACGCCCGCAGCGTCGAAGCTGCGCGCATGCCGGTATAGACCAGCACCAGGATCGCGATGATCGCCCGGTTCTGGTACTTCTCCATGAAATTCAGGCTGAAATAGACCATCGCCATGAATGCGAAGTTGGTCACGAAGCGATAGACGAAGCTTAAAAAGACCATGCGGGCTCAAGCCTTGGAGGGTGGCGCAACCGGACCGTGTTGCAAATGCGGGGATCAGGAGCCCAGACCGGAACAGCCGGCCTGAATGCCATGCAGGCCCGTCTACGCCAACTTTGTTTCAACAAAGATACTATTGCCCCTGCAATGCCGCCTTTTAGCCACGGCCGGCCATAATGCAAGCCGGAGCAAGGCCGCTGGTGCCTTCCGCGCGCCTGTTGGCTGCAACGGCTCCTTGGAGATTTGGCGGAAGTCCCGATAGACTGGGCCGCCACATGTGGGGTCTGCCGATGCCGAAGAAGGGAATCACCGGCCATGACGACTGGGTTTTGACCGAGGCGCTGGCGACTGCCTTAGTCGCGCTGGAGCAGCTCGACACCAAGCATCAGCCGAGCGCGCACATGGACGACATCCGCAAGATGCTCTCGAACGGCAAGGAGCCGGCGGCGGTGAGCCTGCATCTCGCCCAGGCCAAATGCCGGCTGTTTCCCGACCTCGATCCGCTGGAGATCTACCGGGAATACGGCATCGGCGAAGAGTATGGCTGAGAGCGCCGTTGACCGGCCGGACCTAAGGTCCGCCGGCGACAGATCCGGCGATCACCATGACCAGCGCGGCCAAGTCGATCTTGCCGTTGACGATCAGCTCCTCCGAGGCTTTCGCGTCGTCCGCCCGTTCGACCCTCAGCGATTGCGGCCGGTTCGCCGCCTGCCGCTTCAGCTCCTCGACGATGGCTTCCGTGAGTTTCTCTTCCAGCATGGGCTTGTCCTCAGGCCGCCATCGCACGGCAGGATTGTGCGCAGGAGCGGCACATGGCGACGCACTCCTCCATGCCGCCGACCCGCTCGCAATCTTCGGCGCATTCGCTGCAGATTTCGGCGCATTCGCCGCATGTGTGCCGGTGATGCGGCGTATTGATCAGCATGAAATGCGCCGCCGTCCGGCACATTTCGGCGCACGCCATCATCAGGCGGAAATGCTTGGGCTCGACGTGCTTGCCGCCGGTCTCGAGGCAATGGTTCATCGCGGTGCCGAGGCAGGTCTGGTAGCAGCTCATGCAGAGCGCGATGCAGCGCGTCATGTCTTCGGATTGAGCCATCCGGTGTCTCCAATGCTCGCCCCCTGCACCGGTCAACCAGTGGAACGTTGTGATCGTTCCTGCCGTCCTGCCGATTGTGACGCTGGGGGAACCTCGCGAAGCTAGCCGTAACGCCTCGCGCGCACCGCCCGGTAGCGAGCATCGGTCTGCGGCTTGATGAAGAGCGCGGCCACACTGGGATGGCGTTTCCGTATCTCGGCCTCGATCGAAACGACGCATCGCTCGATGTCGTCGGCGCGTTTGTCATCCGCAAATTCGATGCTGAGGGCCGCAACGACCTCGACCGGCGACAGCTGCACCGTCAGAAGACCGTTGGCCCTGAGCACGCCGGGCGAACGTCTTGCGATGTCGAGGACCGATCGCGCAAGTTCCGGATCGGCAGGCTCGCCGATCAGCAGGCTCTTGCTCTCGCGCGCGAGACCGATCGACACGATCGCCAGCAACATCCCGATCAGGATCGAGCCGATCCCATCCCAGACCGGCTGGCTCAGCACTACGGCAGCCGCGGTGGCCGCAGCGGCAATAGCGATGCCGACCAGCGCCGCGCTGTCCTCGAGCAGCACCATGAATGCCGGAGGATCCTTACTGCGAACGAAAGCCTGATAATATCCGAACCGCTGGCCGTCCGGGCTGAAGCGCCGCAGGGCAACCAGCCAGGAGCCGCCTTCAAACAGGAACGACAGCCCAAGCACCACGAAGCTGACGATCGGACTTTCGATCGGCTCGGGTGCGGCGACATGCAGAATGCCCTGATACAGCGAGACGCCGGCGCCCAGCGCGAAGATCAGCAGCGCAACGATGAAGCTCCAGAAATACAGCTCGCGCCCATAGCCGAGCGGATGGGATTCGTCGGGCGAACGGCTCGCGCGCCGGTAGCCGTAGAGCAGCAGGATCTCGTTGGTCGTGTCGACGAGCGAATGCACCGCTTCGCTCGTCATGGCCGAACTTCCTGTCCAGGCGGCGGCGCCGATTTTGGTGACCGCGACCAGGACATTGCCGAAGAGCGCCGCATAGACCGCGGTCTTCGAGGATGATTCTGTCACCAATGTCCGATACCCCGCTCCTCATGCCAGCCGCCGCGGCAGGCTGTGGTGGATGGTGCAGGCGGCGACCGCGGCGTGGCCGAACGCGACCGAGATCTGGTGCAGGTCGGTGACGACGTCGCCGATCCCGTAGAGCCCGTCGACCGAGCTGCGCTGATGGTCGTCGACTTTCAGGTAACCCTCCCCGGTATGTTCGGCGCCCAGCTTCATCGCAAGATGCGAGCGCACCTCCGCACCCATCACCGGGTAGACCATCTCGAATTGCGCCGTCCGGCCGTCGGCGAAGACGGCTTCGACGCCGTGGTCTCTCCGCCTCAGGCGCAGGCCGGACGCGACGACAATCTCGACGCCCGCTTCATTCAGCTCCGGTGCGGCGGCCTTCCCGTCATCCTCGCCCGTTGCCAGCAACGTTACGTCGCGCGAGTAGCCGCGCATGAAGAGCGCCTTGCCGGCGGCGCGGTGAAGCGGACCGACGATGCCGATGCGACGGCCGATCGCCTCGTAGGCGTCGCAAACGGGGCAGTAGCGCAACAGCCCGTCCGCGACCGCCGCGCGCCATTCGTCGAACGGCGGATGGACGTCGACGATGCCGCTGGCAAGGATGACGGTGGCGGCCGTATGCGCGCCGCCGTTCCAGATCGCCTGAAAACCGTGATCGTGTCGTCGCAAGCCGGTGACCTCGGCATCAACGCGCGTGACCGCGAGCTCGCCGAGTTGCGCGGACATGCGCGCGAGCAGGTCGGTGCCGGACAGGCCGTGGACGAAGCCCGGCACATTGTGACTGCGCGGGATCAGCGCCGCCCGGCTCGCGCCTGCGTCCACGACACAGACGCGGCGCCGAAATCGCGCGAGGTAGATCGCAGCCATCAGCCCGGCGGGGCCGCCGCCGACGATCAGGCAATCATACGGCTGATCATTCGCCGTCATTTTGGGTTTGGATCGGACAGGCCCGCACCGGGCTCGCGAAGCTGTCCGCTCCGCGCCAGCCGGACCGCGTTGCCGAGGGCGCGCGCGACGTTCTGCACCTCTGTCTGGAATGCCCTGTCGTCGTCGAGGTCGCGGTGCGAGGTGGCGTATGGCTCCATGTAGCCGACATAGCCATCGAGCTCGGCGAAGCGGCCCGCCGAGATCAACTGCATATCGGTCAACCAATCCGACAAGGCCCGGCGCACACCCTCGGCACCGACCGCATCGCCGTGAACGACGAGGCCGAAATGACGGCCGGCGAGATGGCGCGGATAGGACCAGCCCTTCAGCTCCAGCGCCTTGGCTTCGTCCGCCTTCTTGCCGTGGGTCGAGGTCGGATCGGGATTGCCGCCGTCGGCGCAGACCATGCGATCCATCATCGCCTTCAGTCCGGCGGGCACGTGATACCAGTTCACCGGCGTCACGATCAGGATGCCGTGGGCGGCGACCCACAGCGGATAGATATCGTTCATCCAGTCGTCGGTCTGCCCCAGCGAATAGTTCGGATAGCAGCTGCACGGCCAGTGGCAGAGCGGCATCGCGGTTCCGACGCAGGATTTGCAGGGATGGATCGTCTTGCCGAACTCCGAAGCCAGGCGCGACAGATCGAGGATGTCGACGGCAAACCCAAGCTCGGCAATGACCGGCTCGGCGAGCTCGACCAGACGCCAGGTCTTGGACATCTCGCCGGGACAGGTGTGCTCGCTGCGGGCCGAGCCGTTGATGATCAGGATGCGCGGCGTCTCGTCCGCATCGTCATGGCGTCGCTGCGCCGCCAGGATCTTCGCGCGCGCATCAAGCCAGTCGACGGCGATGTCGTAACCGGGATCGGCGAATCCCGCGCCCGCCTTTCGCGTCAGCGGGGCCTTGCGTGAACCGCTGTAGGCATCCCAGGCCGCGCCGACGATCGCGTCGAGCTCGCGCTGGAGCGGTGCAAAGGCGGGATCGACGAACCGGCTCCGGTAGCGACGCTCGAACGCCTCGCGCGAGAGCTTGACGGGCGGCATCCCCTTGCGAACGTCGGCTTCCGTCATGCTGGCTCCTCGCGAGGTCGGTCGGTACAGTCCGACCAACCCGGGGCGCAGCGCGCGGTTCCTCGTCGCTCTCCTCTCGTCGCTCTACTGGCGGACAACTTCCAGCGGCACATCGAACTGCGCGATGCGCTGGTCCAGCCGCCACAGTTCGATGCGGTGCACCAGCACGAGCGAGGCGGCCTCGCGCTTGGCCTGCTCATCATTGTCGCAGACCAGGTTGATGCATCCAAACACATGCCCGTCCGGATCGATCTGGAAAGCACGGTAGTGCTTGATGCTCCGCATCATCATCATCCTCGTCTCGGGTAGACGGGTTCGCTCAACCAGTCCGTCAGGTTCGAGGTCACTTCGTTCTGCATGGCGCGCCGAAGCAGCATGTCGCGCTCCTTGCCGGGCGGCAGGCTGCGCGCGCGCTCGCGGGCGGTTTCGGCGAATGCCGCTAATCGCTCCTGGAGCGATTGGGTTTGTTTCCTGCGGTTGCGTTTGGCGGTCATTGTACTTTCACAAAACCCTTTGGATGGAAGGAAATTGGCCCCGGCGGGAGGTCGGCGCCGGGGCCGGAGTTTCGTGCCGGTTGGGGCGGCCCAGACCGGCAGCGTTCAGAGCTTCGGCCGCAACCGCAGGTTCCTGCATTTCAGTAAGTTAACGGTGCGTGATTTTGCGGTGCGAAGGACAGCGGCCGAGCAGCGCCGGGCGCCCGCAGCGGGGCGCCATGGGGCGCGTGCTGCACGTTCACTTCGTCGGCTCCTATTCCGGCGGCACAAGGTGTTGGGCGGGCTGCTCTTCGCGATCGTCGCGAAGAGCCTTGAGCTCCGCACGCAACATCGCACTTTCCATCACTACGCGGCGCACCTCGCGCTTCGCATTTTCAAGCTGATCCGCGACCGCTCTGTGCTGCGCCCGAAGGACGCGGCTTGCTTCGATCGCGCGCTCAGCGCGGGAAAGGAGGACGTCGTTCATGGAGCGAGAGTATAAAAGCTTCGCGACGAAGGCGCCTTTACGTAAGTTACGTAAGTTGCTCAAAACCAGCCGTCCGCTCAAAAACAGCCGCGAACACTAACCTGGATCAAGTACCTCGGAACACCCGATCGGATATGGGACCAACGACCGTTCCCAGGCGAGAAAGCGCTTAGGCCCGTCGATAGAGTTGCAGATAGCTCGGCGAGAACAGCGCCGCGTCCTTGAGCGCATCGAGATCGGTGATGGTCAGCGTGCGATCGCGCAGCACGATCAGGCCGGAGGCACGCAGCTCCTGAACCGTGCGGTTGAGGTGGACCACCGACAGGCCGGTGGCGTCCGCAAGATCCATTTGCGTCACCGGCATCACGCAGGAATTGCCCTCGACCATGCCGACGGGCCGCAGCCGCTCGATGATCTCGCAGAACAGATGGGCCACGCGTTCAAAGGCCACCCGGCGGCCGAGGTTGATGGCCCATTCGCGCTGGATCGCGTTGTTGACGAGCGTCTCGCACCAGAACGCTTCCGCGAGCCCACGGTCGGCAGCCACCAGACCCTCGAACCGCGCGCGCTTGATTTCGGTGTAGACGACCGGCGTCATCGCCGCGATGGAATGATCCATCACCGACAGCAGGAACGCGTGCGCGTCGCAACTCTCGCCGGGAAAGAGAAAATTGACGATCTGGCGCCTGCCGTCCTCGAGCGTCTTGTAGCGGCAGAGCCAGCCCGACAGCACCAGGCGCACGCTGTCGACCGGATCGCCCTCCGAGATCAGATCCTCGCCCGCCCCTGCGCGCTGGATTCCCTCGAGCATTGCGTATTCGAGCGAGGTGCGGGCCTCGGCCGACAACGATCTCAGCACGTTCAGCCGGCGAATGACCGGATCCAGCAGGCTGCGATCTAGCGTCGACAAGGGCATCAGTTGGCTACCGCCGGTGTATGAAACGCGCGCTTGCTGAGGGGAATGGCGATCGTGCATTCCAGTCCCCTCGGATTGAATGCCATCGTGGTCTGCCCCTTGAACTCGAACGCGAGTGTGCGCTCCAGGAGCTCGGTCCCAAATCCCTTGTGCGGCGGCGGCGCAACCGGCGGCCCACCGCGCTCCCGCCACTCGAATACCAGCTCCGCCGGCTCGGTGCCCTGCTCAATGCGCCAGGAAATCTCGATGCGACCCGTCGGCCGGCTCAGGGCGCCATATTTCAGCGCGTTGGTCGCGAGCTCGTGAATGGCAAGCGCGAAGGTTTCCGCGGCCTTGGAGTGAAAACGTACCGTGGGCCCGCTGACACGCACCTGCTCGCCTTCTCTCGCATTATAGGCCAGCAGCTCCTCGACCGCGAGGTATTCGAGATCAACGCCGCCCTCGGGGTCGCGGGTCACCAGCGCCTGGGTACGGGCGAATGCGTTGAGTCGGCCGTCGAGGTGGGAAGCAAACTCCTCGACCGTCGAGCTCGTATCGGCCGTGCGACGCGCGATCGAGCGCACCACGCCGAGCGTGTTGCGGACGCGGTGCTGGAGCTCGGCCAGCAGCAGGCGCTGCCGCTCCTCGGCGCGGGTGATGGCGGTGATGTCGACGAAGGTGATGACGACCCCGGCGATGAAATTGTCGATGCTGCGATAGGGCAGGATGCGCACGATGTAGCGCGTGCCGCCGTCCGGGTCCCTCAGCTCGCGCTCGGCGATAGCGAGCGTGCGCAGCACGCCGCGAATGTCGTCGTAGAGCTCCTCGATCGGGATGCGCGCCTTGATGTGCGCGATGGGACGGCCCGTGTCGGTTTCGACGAGATGCAGAATTTGCGTGATCGCCGGCGTGAAGTTCATCACCCGCAAATCGTTGTCGAGGAACACGGTCGCAATCTGGGTGCTCTCCAGGAAATTCTCGAGGTCGCTGGTGGCGCGCGTCAATTCCTGGACGCGGTGGGCCAGCTCGCCGTTCACGGTGGTCAGCTCCTCGTTGACCGACTGCAGTTCCTCGCGCGAGGTTTCGAGCTCTTCGTTTGCGGACTGAAGCTCTTCGTTGAGCGACTGGTATTCCTCGTTCGAGGACTTCAGCTCCTCGTTGGTGCTTTCGAGTTCTTCGATGGTCGCCTGAAGGCGCTCCCGCGTCGCCCGCAGCTCGCCTTCGATACGCTCCACATGCTCGGTCTGCACCAGCGCATTGGGCTGGCCCTCTTCGGGATCAATGGCGCGGACCGGGCCTTCCTTGAACAGGACGACGAAATTGCGGTGGCCGCTGCCGCCATCCTGAATCGGCTCCACCGTGATGTCGACGAGAATGCGATGGCCGTTGGCGCCGAGTTGCACCTGCACGACATGGGCGGCCTCGTTGGTCTCCGTCGCGCGACTGAGCACCGCGCGCAGTTCCAGGCGGAGATCGCGGTGGACGAGTTGGAGCAGGTCTAGCGTAGCGACCCCTGCCGTCGGTTCGATGAAGCGGCCGGTGCGCCCGGAAAAATGCAGGACCTGAAAATTGCCGTCGATGATGACATAGGCCGGCGAGTAGCGTTCCGCGACCCGCTGCGCGCGGCGCTCCAGCCCGACGTCGGGGCGGAACGAGCGCGCCGGCACCACCTCGAGGGTTGCCCTCCCCGCAGCGGTCGTGATTGGAAATTCCGGCGGCAGCCGCGTTCCGGTCTCGAGCTTCTTGAAGATGCGGGCGCGGCGGTCGATCGGCACGAACAATTTTGGATGCCGCGTCACGTTCTCGGAATTGCCGAGGAACAGGTAGCGATCCGGCAGAAGTGCGAAATGGAATAGCGGGATCACCCGGTTCTGCAGTTCGGCATTGAGATAGATCAGCAGGTTGCGGCAGGAGACGAGATCGAGCTTGGAGAACGGTGCGTCCTTGATCACGTTATGCTGCGAGAAGATGCACATTTCGCGCAGCTCCTTGACCACGCAATAGGTGTCACCCTCGCGCACGAACCAGCGCGCCAGCCGCTCGCTGGTCATGTCCGCCTCGATCTTGGTGCGGTAGCGGCCGACGCGCGCGGTCGCCAGCGCCCGCCCGTCGATATCGGTAGCGAAGATCTGAACCTGCGGCGCGGAGTCCATTTTTGCCATGTGCTCGCGCAGGAGGATACCGATCGAATAGGCCTCCTCTCCAGTGGCGCAGCCGAGCACCCAGACGCGAACCTGCTGGCCCGCGATCTTGCCTTCGAAGATCTTCGGGACGATCTGGCTCTCCAGCACCTCGAATTCGCGCTTGTCGCGGAAGAATTCGGTGACGCCGATCAAGAGATCGTTGAAGAGGTGCTGCACCTCGTCCTGGTCGTTGCGCAGGAAATCGACATAGGCGGAAATATCGGCGATCTGAACCACCTGCATGCGTCGCTGCACGCGGCGCAGAAAGGTATTCTGCTTGTAGCCGTGGAAATCATTGCCGGTCTTGCTGCGCAGGACGTCGGCAATGCGCGACAGCGAGGTCGCCGCAGCGGCCAAGACCTCGTCGAACCCCTGCTTCTCTTCCAGCCGCCGCAGATGACGGGCATAGACCTGGATGTGCTCGGCGATGTCTTCGGCGGTCAGCACGTAGTCGGCGATCGCGGCCGGCGTATCGGCGTCCTTCAGATGATCCGCCTCGTCGCTCGCGCCTTTTTCGGCGATCGCGAGACCACCGTGATCCTTCAGCGTCGCAGTACCCAGCGTGCCATCGCCGCCGATGCCTGACAGGATCACACCGATCGATTGCTCGGCGCGTTCTTCAGCCAGCGACACCAGGAAGCTGTCGATGGTGGCCCGCTCGCCCGGCGCCTGCTCGGCCTCTCGGACTGCGAAGCGCCCGCCACGGATGGTGGTGATCATCGCCGGCGGGCATAGGTAGATCGTGCCGCCCTCGATGGTCTGGCCGTCGCTGATGTCGGCGACCTTGCCGCCGCTGGAATTCTGCACGATCCGGCGCAGCCGGGGTTCATCGAGCGCTTCATGATGTTGAAGCGCCAGCACGACGGCCTGGTCGGCCCCAAGGGTCAACTTGCCAAAGAAGCGTTCGATGCTGCCCAGAGCGGTCGGCGGGGCACCCACCCCGATGATCAGCGGGGAGTTGATCTGGCGCTCTCTTTCGACCGACTGGTCGCCGACTTCATGCATGGTCTTCGGTGGCTCTCATTCAGTGCCGGGACCGGATGCCCGCTCGCCGCAATAGCAGAATTGACGTTATCTCAACAGGTGAAAGGCGGAAATGCCACGCTGCGTTCCATACAGCGAGCGTCGTTGTCAATTCCCGACCACGGGCCCATAGTTGCGTGCGGCAGGAGCCCTAGGATGCAAACGTCCGACGAACTCGCGGCCCTGATCAGGCGGGCCGAGGATGCCACCGCGACCGCCCGCCGGCTGCTCCGCGAGAACGACCGTTTGCGCCGCAACGTCGAGCGGCAACTCGACTTCATGTATGAACTCGGCGCAGATTTCGGGCGGCCTGCCGCCCGGATCACTCCGGACCGACTTGCTGCCGAAGGTAGGCAATCCGCTGCTCGATCAGGACACGATGGCGCAGCCATTCGGTCAGGGTCTGCTTCAGGGCCTCCGCCAACCGCTCCGCCAGGGCCGCCTCATGGCTGCCGGCACTGAGTGCACGAATCCGATCCTCCTGGTCTCGGATGCGCTGCCAACCCTCATCGATATCACGATCGGCCTTGATCAGATGGCGGCGCTCGGTATCGAGCTGCTCGGTCCATTCGGCGAGGGAAATGTTCATGGCGACCCTCAAGCCTCCCGGTTGCGAACCGGAGGATCGAGCGACTTTAGCACAACCCGCCGGATCATGTCGGCATATTCGCGATATTCGGCAGCCCGCGCCTGGTACATCTCGGCAACCGCGGGCCGGCCACTGCGCCGGCCGTCGGCGGCCATGCGCTGCACTAGCTCCGCCCGCTCCTCGATGATACGCAGCGCGACCCGCAGGGCTTCATCCACTTGCCCTTCCTGCTCCTTGGCGAGGATGTCGGCGGTGTAGGCGTGACCGACCTGGCAACGGAAGCGCATCGGGTGCGCTTCCTTAATCTCGGACAGCACCCCCCCGCAGGCCGGACAGGTCAGCGCAACCGGATCAGCCACCGAGATGAGCTTGTCACTGCCGATCCGCTCGCCGGCCGCGATCTCGACCTCGAGCCGGATCTCCGGCGGGATCGGCAGCGCGGCGCCGGCAACTTCCCTGGTGAGATCGGACAGGACATCACCCATTCCGGCGCCTGGGACGCAAAGATCGATGATGGAGGCCTCCAGGGCGCTCCTTGGCATCTCATCGGCGATGGCGTCCGAGGGGTCCTGAACCACGGATATCCCGCCGCAACGCTTGATCGCGTTGAGACCGGCCGCACCGTCGGACAACAGGCCGCTGAGCAGCACGCCGATCACGCGCGGGCCGTAATTGATGGCGGCCGAGCGAAACAAGGCGTCGATGGCCGGCCGCACCATGTTCTCGCGCGGACCCCGCCCGAGGAACACGCGATCCTCTGACAGCAGCAGATGATGGTCGGGTGCGGCCAGATAAACCTGGCCCGGCTCGATCTTCATGCCGTTTTCGGCCTGCCGGACCGGGAGCGGGCCGGCGCTGCTGGCGACCGTCGAGAGAATGCCGATGCCTTGCGCCGGGATGTGCAGCACGATGAACACCGCCGCGGGCAGATCCGGCGGCAGGCGGCCCAGGATCTGCTTCAGCGGTGCGGTCGCGCCGGCCGAGCCACCTATGACGATGATGTCGCGGTTGCTCATGGAACCCACTTTCAGTTGTAACGTTTGTACCAAGGCGGGTCACCGCCCTATGTTCCTAGGGACCGGAAGGAAGGCATGGGAGGCGTCATGGCGATATCGCCCAGGTCAGATCAGCGGGAGCCGCTCAGCGGCCGGCGGATCTTCGTTGTCGAGGACGAATATTTTCTCGCCGATGACATTGGCAAGGCATGTCGCGCGCTCGGCGCAGACGTCGCGGGCCCCGTCGGCGATCTCGCGGACGCACTCAGGATCCTGCACGACGGCAGCATCCTGGATGCCGCCGTGCTCGACGTGAACATCCGCAGCGAGATGATCTTTCCTGTCGCGCGCGAACTGAAGGCACGGAACATACCGTTCCTCTTCACGACCGGATACGACAAGGTCACGATCAGTCCGGAATTCCACGACGTGTTGATCTTGGAGAAACCGATCGATCTGCCGGCGATGGCCCACAGGCTGGCCGCACTGATCGCCGACCCGCAGGGGTGAGCCGAACGGCGATCAGAACAGATGCGCGAAAGCGAGCCAAGCGGTCACCGCCAGGCACAGGAGCACCGCAGCATAGGGCAACGCGATCCGCAAATCAGCAGCCCTCCCCGCCATTAACCCATCATCATCCAGGCGATCGCCGCCATCATCACCAGAAAACCCGTGATTGCCGTTGCGATAAAGGCCTGTTCGACGCGATCCATCGGCATCACAGCCCCCCTTCTCCAGCCCAACCAATCTGGCGGACTGGGAAGCCACGCGCATTAGGCTATGTGAATCGGATTCCTCCTTTGTCGATCCGCGGGAGCGGCGGGGTCCTCAGCCTAGATTGCGACGGCATCGTTCTACGACTTCGCCGTGCCCGGCTCCGCCATCTTGCGATGCTGCTTGGCCAACATCTCGTTAGGCGTGACGTTGGCGATTGTGGTCTGGATCTTGTTCTTCATTCCGGTCACGATGTCGGACTCGCCGCGCAACATGGCGTCGAAGCCGGCCTTCGCGACGTCGTAGGCGCTGTCCTTCGGCTCGGTGCCGACCTTCGTGTCCATCATGTCGGCGCGGCGAAAGAACTCGGTTTCCGTGGCGCCCGGCATCAGGCAGGTGACGGTGACGCCGCTGTCGCGCAGCTCCTCGCGGAGCGCGAACGAGAATGAATCGAGGAATGCCTTGCTGGCGTTGTAGACCGCCTGGAAGCTGCCCGGCGTGAATCCAGCGATCGAGCCCGTGATCAGGATACGGCCCGAATTGCGGCGAAGCATCTCGTTGCCGGCGCGATGGATCAGATACAGCGTGCCGGTGATGTTGGTGTCGACAAGGTGCTTGATCCTGGCAAAATCCTGGTCAAGGAAGGCCTTACCAAGGCCGACGCCGGCATTGGCCAGCAGCGCGTCGATCGGCCGGTCGCCGACCGCGGCGCAGAGCTTGTCGACGCCTTCGGTGGTGGCGAGATCGGCCTCGACCGCCTCGACGCTGGTGCCGAGCCTGCGGAGATCCACGGCCACCCTCTCGATCTCGGGCTCATCGGCAGCGATGACAAGGTTGAAGCCTCCTTGGGCACAACATCTGGCGAGTTCCAGGCCGATGCCGGTGGAGGCGCCGGTAACGACTGCAAGTTGGTTCGCGGCCATGAGCGTATCCTTCGCTAGTCCTTGAGTGGGATTGATGACGCTCCAATCACCGCGGTGGCCGCTCGTTCCTATCGGGGACGCACTCTGGTGCGGCGCAAAGATTCTGCACCGTGCGATAGCAACCATCGTTCGCTGTTCGACTTGGATGCCTCGTAGCTCGCGGGAGGACAGAGATGAAGGCGCTGGTTTGGCACGGCAAGGAAGACATTCGCTGCGACACCGTCACCGATCCCGAGATTCAGGATCCGCGCGACGCGATCATTAAAGTCACGAGCTGTGCCATCTGCGGTTCGGACCTGCACCTCTTTCACAACTACATACCGGGCATGCTGCCCGGCGACATCATGGGCCACGAGACCATGGGCGAAGTGGTCGAGGTCGGCTCGGGGGTTGATGGCAAGCTGAAGAAGGGCGACCGCATCGTCGTGCCCTTCACGATCATTTGCGGCGAATGCGACCAGTGCAAGCGCGGCAATTTCTCCGTCTGCGAGACCACCAACCGCAAGCGCCATCTCGCTGAAAAGGTGTTCGGTCATTCCGGCGCCGGCCTGTTCGGCTATACGCATCTGACCGGCGGCTATCCCGGCGGCCAGGCCGAATATCTGCGCGTGCCCTTTGCCGACGCCACCCACATCAAGGTGCCCGCCGGAATTCCCGACGAGCAATTGCTGTTCCTCAGCGACATCTTCCCGACCGGCTGGCAGGCCGCCGTGCAATGCGACATCGAGCCGACCGACACGGTCGCGATCTGGGGCTGCGGTCCGGTGGGGCAGATGGCGATCCGCAGCGCCATCCTGCTCGGCGCCAACCAGGTTATCGCGATCGACTGCCTGCCTGAACGGCTCAGCATGGCCGAAGCCGGCGGCGCGACCACTATCAATTTCGAGAACGAAAGCGTCCTGGAGCGGCTCGAGGAGCTCACCGACGGCAGAGGCCCCGAGAAATGCATCGATTGCGTCGGGATGGAGTCGCATGTGATGGCCTCCCTGCCCGACACGCTGCTCGACCGCGCCAAGCAGATGGTGATGGTGGAGAGCGACCGGCCGCATGTGCTGCGCGAGATGATCTATGTCTGCCGTCCCGGCGGCATCCTTTCGGTCGCGGGCGTGTACAGCGGATTCTCCGACATGCTTCCGATGGGCGCCTTCATGAACAAGGGCCTGACGATGCGCACCGGCCAGACCCACGTCAACCGCTGGACCGACGACCTGCTCCATCGCATCGAGGAAGGCCAGATTGATCCGTCCTTCGTCATCACCCACACCGTCCCGCTTAGCCAAGGTCCCGAGATGTATCAGGTGTTTCGCGACAAGCGCGACTCCTGCGTCAAGGTCGTGCTGAAGCCCTGAGGAGCAAGATACATGTTTCATTTCTCCAACATCGTTCGCACCAAGGGCGATCCGAAGATCGTCGAAGGCGGCCCGAGCCTGAAGCGCCCCGAAGACCAGCTCGCCCGCGCGCTCGGCTGGTTTAGCATCGGCCTCGGCGTCGTCGAATTCTTCGCGCCACGGCGGGTCACGGAAACGCTGGGAATGGAAGGCCATGAGACGCTGGTCCGCGCCTTCGGCGTGCGCGAGATCCTGGCCGGGATCACGACGCTCTCGGTCGAGAAGAACGCCGGCCTGTGGGCCCGCGTCGGCGGCGACGGCCTCGATGCCGCCGCGCTGCTTTCCGGGTTGACCGCGGATAATCCCAAAAAGGGCAATATCGCGCTGGCGCTGCTGATGGTCGGCGGAATCGCGATCCTCGACTACCGCGCCGCGCAGGACACCAAGCCGCGGCGGCCGCCGCGCGACGCCCGGCGCAAGCTGTATCCGAACCGCAGCGGCTTTCCCAAGGGCATCGAGAGCGCCCGGACCGCGGCAAAACAGATCGCGGCGCACGCCACGGCGGGACGGACCTGAAGACGCACGACGAGGTGATGCAAGGCAATGAGCGACGAGTCCCGTGATGAAGGTGCCTGGTGGAAATCCGCCGTCATCTACGAAATCGCACTGATCTCGTTCCAGGACTCGGACCGTGACGGCAAGGGCGACCTCGCCGGTCTGACATCGCGCATCGACTATCTGAAATGGCTCGGCGTCGACGCGGTGTGGCTGACGCCGATCTACAAGAGCCCCTTCCGCGACCTCGGCTACGACATCTCCGACTACTGCTCCATCGACCCGGCGTTCGGTAGCCTCGATGCGTTCGACCGCCTGCTCAGGGCCCTGCACGCAGCAGAGATCCGCGTGATCCTCGATCTCGTGCCCAACCATACTGCGAACGATCACGCATGGTTCGTCGAGAGCAGCAGCTCACGGAATAGCGCGAAGGCCGATTGGTACATCTGGGCCGACGCAGCCGAGAATGGCGGTCCGCCCAACGACTGGCTGAGCCGCTTCGGCGGCAGCGGCTGGGAATGGTGCGAGGCGCGGCGGCAATATTACTACCATTCCTTCCTGGTCGAGCAGCCCGATCTGAACTGGCGCAACCCACAGCTGCGCGCCGCGATCGCCGATGTCATGCGCTTCTGGCTCGATCGCGGCGTCGACGGCTTTCGCGTCGATGCCAGCGCGGTCCTGATCAAGGATGCGCTGCTGCGCGACAATCCGCATAACCCGCAAGCCAAAGGCAAGCCGCCGCCGCAGCGCCAGACGCCCGTCTTTACCGACGACCGGCCGGAGACGATGGGTTGCATCGAATTCATCCGCGAGGTGATCGACGGCTATCCGGGGCGGATGCTATGCGGTGAAGTCCAGGGCAAGACCGACCGCATCGGGCACTTCTACGGCAACGATCGACCGCGCCTGCATCTGCCGCTCAATTTCGCGCTGCTGGACTCGCAATGGGACGCGCTGTCCCTGCAAGCAACGATCGACGCGTATTACAACGCCATCCCGGATCACGCATGGCCGGTCTGGGTAATCGGTGGTCACGACAAGCAGCGGATTGCGAGCAAAATCGGCGACGCGCAGATGCGGGTGTTGGCGATGCTGCTGATGACGCTGCGGGGAACGCCGTTCTTCTTCATGGGCGACGAGATCGGCCGCAAGCGCGTTCCCATTCCGCCCGACCGCGTCCGCGACCCCTTCGAAAAGCTTGTGCCGGGCTACGGCCTTTGCCGCGATCCCGAACGCGCGCCGATGCGATGGGACGACAGCACCAACGGTGGCTTTACCACCGGCGATCCATGGCTGCCGCTGGAGCCGCCCGACAGCGCGGCCAACGTGGCCGCGCAGCAGCGCGATGCGCGTTCGATCCTGGCGCTGTTTCGCGCGCTGATGACGCTGCGGCACGAGCAGGCGTGCCTGCGTCACGGCGGCTACGAGCCGCTGCGCTCGCAGAACGATGTTCTTGCCTACCGGCGGACGGACGGCGGCAACGACATTCTGGTCGCGCTCAACATTGCCGCCGAGCCGCGGAAATTGCATTGGCAAGGTCGCGGCCGCCTGCTGATGTCGACGCATCTCGACCTGCCGTCCGAGCGGTTGCCGGGCGCCACCATCCTGCTCCGCGGCAATGAAGGCGTGATCATCGAACTCGAGCCAAGATGACGCCCGAGGAACCATCCACGCGTCAGCGAGTCTCATTCAACGCTTCCGACGTCCCCCCTGCCGGAGGCTGAATAGACGAAACCGCGGCCCCGGCGCTCATCCCCCTTCAAGCGCCGGGGTCACGGCGTGAGCCTGGAGGCAGACCATGAGCAAGACCAAGGGCCTCGGTCAGCGGATCGCTGGCAAGGCGAAACAGGCCGTCGGCGAGATCGTCGGCGATCAGGATCTCCATGAGGAAGGCAAGGAGCAAGCGGGGCGCGGCCGGGACGAACAGAGCAAGCCGAGCGAGCTCAATCCGTTGAAGAAACTCAATCAGCTGACGTGAACGCCGCCGCGCCGTCCGCCATTTCCAGTTCAATTCGCCCCGGTGATGAAGCCGCCTCACGGCGGCGCTCCCGCTGGATCGCCGCTGCCCAACTCGGCCTGATCAGCAGCACCTTCTCGACCATCGTCAGCCAGCTCTTCGCCGCGCGCATCGGACGCGATGCCGCCGTCGACTGGATGACGGTCGCCGCCATTCCCGCGCGCGATTGGGCGATCAGCGCAGAGCCGTCGTGGAGCGCGATCCTTGCCGGGATCGCCTTCCACCAATGGGCGGACTTCTCGTGGGCGCTGGTGTTCTTCGGTGTGCTCGGACGCTTGACCGCCGACCTGCGGCCGCTCACGGTCCTCCTGCTCGCCCTGCCATGGGCCGTGTTCTCGTCAAGCATGGAATGGTTCGTGCTGGTGCCGCTGTTTCCGTTCTGGCAGCCGCTGTTCACGCTGCAGCAGCCGTACTGGATCGGCCTGCTCGTCCACAGCTCCTCGGCCGTGATGTACCCCCTGTTCGCCAGGCTGCGCTGGACGGGGGGAGCTGCACCCGCGCGCGATGTTCGTTTCACCAATGCCTGGATCACCGGCGCGCTGGCCTTGATCGCGCTGCTCGGCGCGACCGCGTTGTTCGGCAGCCATGGTTACGAGCCGCCGTGGATGGGCCACGACAGAGATGCGGACCAGACTTACATCCGTCACATGACCGCGCATCACGCCCAGGGCATCGCGCTGGCGCGGATCGCCGCGGAGCGCGCGCAGGACCCGCACCTGCGAAAGCTGGCGATGCTGATGGTCGCGAGCCAGACCGGCGAGAACCAGATTTTCGAGACCTGGTGGCTGAGCTGGTTCGACACCGAGATGCCCGATTGCAGCACGGACGAACGTGCCGCGATGCCGGGCTTCCTTACACAGGCCGAGATGCGACAGGTCAAGACCGCGCCGGCGTACCAATTCGACACGGTGTTCGTCGAGACGATGAGCAAGCATCACGCCGGCGCGGTCAGGATGGCCGACCAGATGTGGCATAGCGGCGGCGATCTGCGCCTGCGTGTTATGGCCCACGCCATCCGCCACGAGCAGCAGGGGGAGATCGCGCTCATGCACCGCGCGAGCGGCATTGCTGCCGTCACCACGGCGTTCCGCAACATGCTCGGCGACAACGTCAATTGAGTAGATTGCACCCTACTCGCGCCAGAACTCCGCCAATTCCTCGGCGGTCATCAGATCGACCTGTCCATGAAAGCGGGTGCGGTACATCGTCATGAGCGCATCGTGGCCGACATCGGACGAGCTGCACAGCGCATCCTCGACGATGACGACCCTGAAGCCGAGATCGACGGCGCTCAGGACCGTCGAGAGCACGCAGACGTCAGTCTCTGCGCCCGTGATCACGGCTGTGCCGACGTTCTTGTCGATCAGCAGGCTGGCGAGGCCGGGATTGCTGAACGCCGAATAGGCCGGCTTGTCGATGACGGCAGCCGGCGGAACGAACCGGCTCAGGGCCGGCACGAGTTCGAGGCCGGATGGCGGCAGATGTTTACGGGTCGCTTCGCGCCAGCGACGAAAATAGCTCTGCCACTGTCCGGGCCGATCCTCCGGGTTCTCGGGCGTGATGAATCGCGTGAAGATCGTTCTGGCCTGATGGCGCGAAACGATCGAGGCGATCGTCGGCAATACTCTCGCCATCCATGGCGTCGCCCAGAGACCGCCGGGAGCGAAGATGTTCTGCATGTCGATGCACAAGTGAACGGCGTCGCTGATGCCGGTCACTTCCGACGCGCTGTCTCTCATCGTCCTTCACTCCTGTGGGCGCGATCGACGGCGTTCACGACGCCGAGATCGGAGCCTCTCCGCCCTCGACGATCTCCGGAAGGACGTCCTTGAACAAACGCACCGGAATGGATTTCGCAGCAGGGACCTTGCTGCCCTCCGCCTGATGCCAGAGCGGAATGAGCACGTTGCATTCGGGATAATAGGCCGCAATGCTCCTGCGTGGGATGCCATAGGGGACGATTTGGAGCTCGCTCAAGCTGCGCGTGACGCCATCGCCCGCCTCCGTCACCAGCGTGACGGTATCTCCCGATTTTAGCCCGTCTTCCTCCATGTCAGCGGGATTCATGAACACGACGTAGCGGCCGCCCTCGATGCCGCGAAAGCGGTCGCCTTCGGCGTAGATCGTCGTATTGAACTGTCCGTCGGCGCGCAGTGTCATCAGCTCATAGACGCCGTCGGTCTCCCGGGGTGGCGCGAAGGCCGATTTTGGAACGGTGAAGTTGGCCTTGCCGTTCGGGGTCTTCCACTTCCGCTCGCGCGCCGCGAGCGGCCGCGCAAAACCGCCGGGTTCGAACAGGCGCGCGTTGAAGTCCTTGAACTGGTCGGGATAGGTGCGCTCGATGGCGTCCCGAACCCGTGAATAATCGGCGACCCAGGCGTCCCAATCGATCTTGGGATTAGGCTTCAACGTCGCCTTCGCCAGGGCGGCGACGATCGCAGGCTCCGACAGGAGATGATCGGCCACCGGCTTGCGCTGCCCGCGCGATCCGTGAATGCAGGCGGTGGAATCCTCCATCGACACCGCTTGTTCGCCGCTATCCTGCCGGTCGATCTCGATCCGGCCGAGACACGGCAGCAGATAGCTGACCTCGCCCGGCACGAGGTGGGTCCGGTTGAGCTTGGTCGCGATCTGCACCGACAGGCGCAGGCCGGACCACGCGGGCTCCATCAGGGACCGCTCGGGAACGGCGCGCAGGAAATTGCCGCCGAGGCTGACAAAGCCACGAACGTCGCCTTTCAGAATGCCCTCGCAGGCGTCGACGGTGGACAGTCCCTCCCACCGCGGCGGCTCGAAGCCGTAAAGCTCCGCAAGCTTGTCCAGCGGCACCAGCTTGGTCTTCTCGGAAATGCCGACGGTGCGCTGGCCCTGCACGTTGGAGTGGCCCCGGATCGGCGAAATGCCGGCACCGGGCTTGCCGATATTGCCGCGGAGCAGCAGCAGGTTGACGATCATCTTGTTCGTCTCGACGCCGTGCTTGTGCTGGGTGATGCCCATGCCGTAATTGGCGATCACGGCCTTGGCCTCCATATAAGTGTTCGCGGCCTCGCGCAGGGCACCGCGCGAAAGCCCGGAGGCCCGTTCGATCTCCTCCCAATCCTGTGCACGGCAGAATTCGGCGAACTCCTCGAAGCCGGCCGTGTGCTGCCGGATGAATTCGACATCCACCACGCGCGCAGTTTCATTTTCCCGAGCGAGGTCGTCCGCCTCGATCACCCATTTGCAAATCCCGATGATCGCCGCCGCGTCGCCGCCGACACGCACCTGATAATATTGCGAGCTGATGCGCGTGCCGCCAGCGATCATCTGGACGGGATTTTGCGGATTGACGAAACGCTCCAGGCCGCGCTCGCGCAGCGGATTGAACGTTATGATCGGCACGCCGCGCTGCGCCGCCTCCTGGAGCGGATGCAGCATGCGCGGCGCATTGGTGGTGGTGTTATGGCCGAAGAAGAAGATGCAATCGGTGATCTCGAAATCCTCCAGCAGCACCGTGCCGACCGGAACTCCGATCACCTCCGGCAGCGCCACCGACGTCGTCTCGTGGCACATGTTCGAGCTGTCGGGGAAATTGTTGGTGCCGTACATGCGGCCGAACAATTGGTACATGTAGCTGGTTTCGAGCGAGGCACGTCCGGACGTGTACATCACGACGGAACGGGGATCGAGCCGGTTCAGCTCGGCGCCGATATCCGCAAAGGCCTCGTCCCAGTCGACCGCTAGATATTTGTCGCTTGCCAGGTCGTAACGCATCGGCGTCGTCAGGCGCCCCTGCTCCTCCAGTTGATGATCGGACCAGGTTCGTAGTTCAGTCAGCGTATGTTGCGCAAAGAACTCCGGTGTCGCGGTCTTGCTGGTAATCTCCCAGGCGGTCGCCTTGGCACCGTTCTCGCAGAACTCGAATGGACGTGGCTTGGCCGGCTTGGCCCAGGAGCAGCTCACGCACATGAATCCGTCGGGCTTGTTCTGCTTGAGCAGGATCTCGCTGCCGAGAATGGCGACCTCTTCCTGCGTCAGGATGCTTGCAACGGCTTTAAGTGAGCCCCAGCCGCCTGCCGGCGCATCATTGTTCTCGACCTTTGCCTTTTGCCGCATGGCGTTTCCTTCAATCGCAAGCCCTGCACGCAGAACCCGAGATGGGATGGCAAGTTCCAACCGTTCGGAACCTTGCTCCGGTTCGTGCGTCGATGGATCGACGTAGGACGAACACCCATGCACGGCTCTCGATCCGGCGCACACGATCGCGCATCCATGCCCACGCCATCCGTGAGAATGCCCCGGCTCACGTCGAGCGGGACGCACGATGAGCGGATGCTGGCCGAGGAATGTCCCGTGGCACTCGTCTACGACGGAACGACCGTCGCCGTTGTGATGGCAACTCCCGCCGATCTGACCGACCTTGCTGTGGGATTCAGTCTGACCGAAGGGATCATCGGCGACATCGGCGAGATCGAGGAGCTCACGGTCGTTCCCGGTCCCGACGGGATCGAACTGCGGCTATGGCTGCGACCGAATGCCGGGCGACGGCTGAAGGAGCGACGGCGACATCTGGTCGGGCCGACGGGTTGCGGCCTGTGCGGCATCGACAGCCTGCGCGAAGCCGGCCATATCGCTCAGTGCGTCGAGCAACCGGCGAGCCTCACGCCGGAGCAGATCAGCACGGCCATCGCAGTCCTCACCGAGTCACAGATCCTCAACCACAAGACACGCGCCGCTCATGCCGCGGGTTTTTTCCGGCCAGGCAGCAAGACCATGATGGTGCGCGAGGACGTGGGGCGCCACAACGCCCTCGACAAGCTTGCCGGCGCTCTCGCCATCGAAGGTGCATCCGGCGGCGCCGGCGCCGTCATCCTCACCAGCCGGATATCGGTCGAGATGGTGCAAAAAACCGCCGCGATGGGCGCCGGCATCGTCGTCGCCATGTCTGCACCGACTGCGCTTGCGGTCCGAACGGCGGAGGCCAGTGGCATCACGCTTGTCGGTATCGCACGAGGCGACGAATTCGAGATCTTCAGCCATCCGGCGCGAGTGTTCATGCCCGCGGCCACGCAGATCGAGCCGGAGTTTCGACCGCAGGCAAACTAAGGGAACCCGGGCATGAGGGATAGCGAACTTCGTCGCGCTCACCTTGCTCGACATATGTCGATGGTGGAATCGGCTTGCGGTGCTTCCTCACGAAGCGTAATTTTCAACTCTACGTAGCTCATTCGAAAGCATCTATCGGGTTCGGCCAAGCGGGAGACAGCAATGGCAGATGTCCCATGGCACCTTTCCGGTGACTATTTCGAGAATTGCAATTGCAGCATCGTGTGCCCCTGCCTGGTGTCGGCGGCGCCGCCGTTGACCGCGCGACCGACCGAGGGCTTCTGCAACGTACCGCTGATCTTCCACATCGAGACCGGCCGCTATGGCGAGATCGCGCTCGATGACCTGAATGTGCTCGTCATCCTCCACGCACCTGGGGTCATGGCAGACGGAGACTGGTCGGTGGCCGCCTATATCGATCAGCGCGCCAACGATGACCAGACCGAGGCCCTGGCTGCAATCTTCACCGGCGGTGCCGGCGGTCCCATGGCCGCGTTCGCGCCTCTGATCAGCAAGAACCTGGGGGTACGCAAGGTCCCGATCACGTTCCGGATCGGCGGCAAGACGCGGTCCGCGGAAATCCCCGGCATCCTGCACATGTCCGTCGATCCCCTGCCGACCATGCATCCGAGCGGCGAGATGTGGACGAACATCGGCCATCCGGTCAGCCCCGACGCCATGGTGATGGCAGTCGGCGCCGCCGGCAATACCTTCAGCGATCATGGCATGCGCTGGGATAATTCCGGCAGGAACGGCCTCTATGCGCCGATCCGCTGGTCGAACCAAGTGTGATGTAAACTCCAGATACCGCCCTGCATCGGTGGCCGGCAACATCGATCGCACAACATCGATCGCAAATGACGGACAGCCCCTTGGAAGTCGTGCTGCGGCGCGATCGCTGGATCGTCGGCATCGCGATCGTCCTCATGGTCGCGCTGGCGTGGAGCTATGTGCTCTGGCTCGCCAACGACATGGACATGGGCGGAATGGAGATGACCGAGTTCCGCATGATCCCGGCTGGGATCGGAATCATGCTGCCAGCCGAAGAGCCGTGGCGAACAATCGAGTTCGCCTATGTGTTCCTGATGTGGGCGGTGATGATGGTCGGAATGATGGCCCCCTCGGCCGCGCCCATGATCCTGATGTACGCCCGCGTCGGTCGACAGGGCAAAGCGCAAGGCAAACTATTCGCAGCGACCGGCTGGTTTGCCGCCGGCTATCTCTTGGCTTGGTGCGGCTTTTCGCTGGCAGCCACCCTGTTCCAATGGGCGATCGAGCGGGCTGCCCTGCTGGATTCCCGGATGGCGATCGCGAGCAACCTGCTCGGCGGCATCGTGCTGATCGCGGCGGGCGCCTATCAATGGACACGGCTCAAAGACATCTGCCTCGCCCAATGCCAGTCGCCGTTTCTGTTCCTGATGCGCCACGGCGGCTTTCGCAGCGACCTGCGGGGTTGCGTGCTGCTGGGCTTTCGGCATGGAGGTTATTGTGTCGGCTGCTGCTGGGTATTGATGGCGCTGTTGTTCGTGGGCGGCGTGATGAACGTGCTCTGGATTGCGCTTTTGTCGTTGCTTGTACTTTTGGAGAAAGTCACGCCGGTGGGACGCTGGATCGCGCGCGCTGCCGGCATTGCCTGTGTGGCCGCGGGCGCGTGGCTCCTGCTGACCTTGCCGAAGTGATTGCGAGGCGCGGACGACGATCGCGCCGACTCTCGGCCGCGAGATCGAACATCGAAGACTGGGGGAGGCCCCGTTCCAGGATTCGCAGCGCGAACAGGGCGGGCACCGAAAATCGCGAAACAATCTTTCGCGTGTCTGTTTGCTTGGTGCGCTCGGAGGGACTCGAACCCCCACGATTTTACTCACTGCCACCTCAAGGCAGCGCGTCTACCAATTCCGCCACGAGCGCTTTTGGGGATGCCGGCTAGAGGCTTGAAGGCCAACCGGATCAACGGCGCCGATCTAACAAATCCATCAGAGGGGTACAAGCCTCCAAAGGCCCTGAATTCCACAAGCTTGGCAGGAAAGTTCCGGCTCTTCGCGCCGGCATCGGCCTTTTCCGCCTGCCCAGGCGGCTGCGCGTGCCCGGGCCGCTACCGCGTGCCCAGGCCGCTACCGCGTGCCCGGGATACGGGGCAGCATCTGCTTGACCTCGACCGCGATCCGGTTGCGGTCGACCAGCACGACGCCGGAGGCGACGGGCAAATTATTGGCCAAAACCTTGACCTCGTCGGCCTCGGTTGCGTCCAGCTCGATGATGGCGCCGCGGGAAAGACGTAATACTTGATGGATCGGCATGGTTGTCGTCCCGAGGACGACCATGAGATCCACGGTGACTTTGTCGAGAGTAGGCACTTCAGCACCACCGCAACTTGGGACTAGGACTAGGGACTTGGTATTTGCGCCTGGGATCATCACCCGGTTATGGTTAGCCAATGGTTAATTCACCCCAAAACCCCCGCCAAGAGCTCGATTTGACGGCGTTTTCCGCCTCCTCCGGCGAGCCCGTGGAGTGGCGGATTTCGGACGCGCCCGTGCCCTATCCGGAGGCCGTGGCCGAAATGGAAGCGCGCGTCGCGGCGATTGCGGCGGGTGAAGCTCCGGAGCTGGTCTGGCTGCTGGAGCACCCTCCGCTCTACACGTCCGGCACCTCGGGCAAGGAATCAGACCTGCTCGAGGCCCGATTCCCGACCTTTGCCACCGGGCGGGGCGGCCAGCTCACCTATCACGGGCCCGGCCAGCGCGTGGCCTATGTCATGCTCGACCTGAAGCGCCGCCGGCCGGATGTCCGGGCCTATGTCGCGAGCCTGGAAGAGTTGATTCTGCGGACGCTCGCCGCCTTCAACATCCGTGGCGAGCGGCGCGAGGACCGGGTCGGCGTCTGGGTCAAGCGGCCCGACAAGGGACCCGAGCATGAGGACAAGATCGCGGCGATCGGCGTCCGGCTGAAGCGCTGGGTCTCGTTCCATGGCATCGCCATCAATGTCGAGCCGGAGCTGTCGCATTTCGACGGCATCGTGCCCTGCGGCGTCGCCGATCCCCGCTACGGCGTCACCTCGCTGGTCGACCTCGGCCAGCTCGTGACGATGAGCGATGTCGACGTGGCGCTTCGGCAAGCCTTCGAGGAGCTGTTCGGGCCGACCCAGGCGCTGATGCCGGAAGCGGCGGCCTAACTTCCGGTCTCCCTTATTCTCCGCAAACCCGGAATCAGCTACGCTTGATCTCGGTGTCGCCCCCGCCTCCCCCCTCCGCCGGGAAAGTACATTTCATACCGGGCGAATTGATCATCGGACCGACTGTTCGAGCGCCAGGCATAAGGAGGGGTTGCGTTTCAGCTCGCAATGGGAGGTTTTTGCGATGAGACTGTCTGCACCCATTTATCATCTGAAGCGAAGAGCGAAGCGCCTGTCCCGCGAGGAAGGCATTCCGCTGCACGATGCGCTCGACCGCATCGCCGCGACGGAAGGCTTTTCCGCATGGAGCATGCTCGCGGCGAAAGCTGCCGCAGCGACGCCGGCCAACCGGCTTTTCCCGCAATTCCAACCGGGTGATCTGGTGCTGGTTGGCGCGCGTCCCGGCCAGGGCAAGACCCTGATGAGCCTCGAGCTTGCCGTGGAGGCGATGCGGTCGGGCCATCGCGCCGCGTTCTTCTCGCTGGAATACACCGAGAAAGACGTCTTCGATCGCTTTCGGGCGATCGGCGTGGACCTGGCGCAATTCGAAAAACTCTTCGAGGTCGATTGCTCCGACGCCATCAGTGCCGACCACGTTGTCAAGCAGATGGCCGCAGCACCGCGCGGCACCGTCGTGGTGATCGACTATCTGCAACTGCTCGACCAGCGGCGGGAAAATCCCGACCTTTCCGTTCAGGTGCGCGCGTTGAAATCATTCGCGCGCGACAAGGGATTGATTGTCGTCTTCATCTCGCAGATCGACCGTTCCTATGATCCCTCGCTCAAGCCCTGCCCTGACCTGGACGATGTCAGGCTGCCGAACCCGCTCGACCTGAAGCTGTTCGACAAGACCTGTTTCCTGAACAAGGACGAAGTTCAGTTTCGCATAGCGAGCTGACGATCAGGAGGCTCAACCGGTTCACGCCGCGGGTGAGATCGTTCACCCGCGGTCCGCGGTTTCACGCCTTCTCCGGCGAAACCTCGAGCTTGCCGGCGACGTAGCGCCGCTCCTGGGTCAGGCCGCCAAAGCCGTAGGCATCGCCCTTGACCTCGTCGACATGCAGATAGGTCTCGTGATGCAGCGGGCCCAGGATCCCGGCCATGCGCTGGAACATCGCGGCGAGATAGGCGGCCTTCTCGTCCTTGGTGTTGGTGCCTTCGCTGACGTGGATGTCGATCCAGTAGCTCGCGAGCTTTTGCTCTGCGAGCGACTTGCCGCCGGCGAACCAGTCGGCCGCCTCCACCGACTTCACGATGATGGCCGTGACCTCAGGATCCTTGTGCAGGATTTTTGCGGTGAGCTCGGACACGGCGCTCGCGATGTCGGCCTTCAGCGAGGGCGACTGGCGGGAGGTGGTGTAGGACACGGTGATCAGCGGCATGGTCGTTCTCCTCGGATGTCGCGCAGGTGTTGCGCGGCGTTGGTGAGAAGCTAGACCCGCCCTCGACATTTTGGTATCTTATCTCTGTTGATACCAGTGATAAGAGATAATAATGACAGCAACGCTCGACATCGCCACCGTCCAGGCCTTCCTGCTGGTTGCCGACCTCCAGAGCTTTACGCGGACCGCCGAAGCGCTTGGCACGACCCAGGCGGCCGTCAGCCTCAAGCTGCAACGGCTGGAGACGCTGCTGGGAAAACGTCTCGTCGAGCGCTCGCCGCGCGCGGTCCGTCTTACCGCGGATGGCGCAGCGTTCCTCGAGCGCGCCCGCGCGCTCATCGCGGCGCATGATTGCGCGCTGTCGGGCGAGGGGTCAGTCGCGCAGTCGCTCTCGCTCGGCATCTCGGACCATGCCGCGGGCCCGGAGTTGGTACCGCTGCTCGAACGCCTGCATGCGATGTCCTCGAACCTCACGCTCGCCGTCACCATCGGCTTCTCCCGCGAGATGCAGGAGGCCTATGATTCGGGCCAACTGGATGCGGTGATCGTGCGCCAGGAAGGCAGCCGGCGCGGCGGCGAGAAGCTGGCCGAGGACGAGTTCGGCTGGTTCGCGTCACGACGCTTCACAGTGCCAAAGGGGCAGCCTTTGCCGCTCGCGACGCTCGCCCCGCCCTGTGGGGTCCGCGCCATCGCCGTGCGCGCGCTCGATAAGGCTGGCCTGAAATGGCGTGAGCGCTTCGTCGGCGGCGGCGTCACCGCCGTGGTTGCAGCCGCGCTCGCCGGACTTGCAATCGCGCCGCTGGCGCGACGGATCGCGCCCCCCGGGCTGGTCGACATCGGGCCGACCCACAAGCTGCCGAAACTCGGCAGCTCGAAGGTGATGCTACATTCCAAGGTCAGCGATCCCGCCAAGCTGGCGGCGCTGCGCGCAGTCGCGGCAACATTCCGGAGCGTGGCGGCGATCTGACGCCGCACGGCTTTACAAGATTGCTTCGAACGCACTGCGCAGCGTCTCGTGCCGGAACACAAAACCGCGGCTTAGCGCCTTGTTGGGCAGCACGCGCTGACCGCCGAGCAGGAGCTCGTCGGCGAAACCGCCGCCGATCCGGCGCAGCAGGCCGCCGGGAATCCGGAACACCGCGGGCCGATGCAGACGGCGGCCTAGCTCCTCGCTGAACTTTGCGTTGGTGACAGGGATCGGCGCGGTGGCGTTGACGGGGCCGGCGAGATCGGGCGTCGCCATCACATAGGCGATCAGCCGGATCAGATCGTCGCGCTCGATCCAGGACATCCACTGCCGCCCGTTGCCGATGGGACCGCCGAGCCCGAACTCGTACGGCGTCAGCAAGCGCGTGATGAAGCCGCCTTCGGTGCCGAGCACGAGGCCGATGCGCAAATTGACCACGCGGACGCCGAGCTCCTCCGCCGGCCGCGCCGCCGCCTCCCAGGCCGCACAGAGCTCGTGGCTGAAGCAGGCGTGCGACTTCGCCGATTCCGTCAGCACCTGGTCGGCCCACAGGCCATACCAGCCGATCGCAGAGCCGCTGACGAGAACCTCGGGCTTGCGTTCGAGCCGCGCGATCAGCTTGACGATCTCGCCGGTCATGTCGATGCGCGAGCCGAGAATCTTCGCGCGCTTCGCCTCGGTCCACAGGCCGTTGCCGATCGGCTCGCCGGCGAGATTGACGACAGCGTCGACAGGCGCGTCCGAGGCGATCTGATCAAGGCTCGTGATCAAAGTGACCGGCGGCGGCAGCATCTCGGCATTGGCGGGATTGCGGATCAGCGCAATGACGTGATGCCCTGCTCCGCTGAGGCTCGCTGCGAGGCGGCTGCCGATGAAGCCGGTGGCGCCTGATATCAGCACCGTCTTGCGGCCGGACAGCTTTTCGACGAGCCCGTGCGCGGGAGCGCTTCTCATGCGGCTGAGCCGGCGCATCGCCGCAAAATCCCTGACACCGCACAGCGCGGCGCCGACCGCACACGCCGTCGCGGCAATGCTGAGCAGGCCCTGAGACACGACCATCACGCCGAGGGGCTGCGTGGCCCAATCGATCAGCACCGGCAACAGCAACACCAGGATGGCGCCGTAATTGATCGCGAGCAGCGTGTGATTGACCCGCTCGCTCGGCGGCAGTTTTCGGCTGAGATCCTCCTCGACGAAATCCATCAGCGTGATGACAATCTCGGCGACCAGCACCGCGACGATCAGCAGCGCCAGCGCGCCATGGACTTCGAGCCAGCCGAGCACGAGGAACAGCAGCGCATAAAGCATGTTGCGAATGCCGTGCAGCTTCAATTCGAAACGCTGCGACGGACGCCAGGCGAGGCGCTCGGTGAATTCGTGGTGATAGAAGGTGTCGAACACGCCCATCACGATCTGGATGGCGATGAGCGTCCACATGAGCTGTGTCATGACACGGCCTCCCAGAACATTGCGGACTGGTGGATCAGCGCGCCGTAACGCGGATGAATGACATCGAGGGTAAAGCGGAAGGCGCCCTCGCCAAGGTCGCTGTGTGTCACCGTGAGATCGCCCGGCGTCAGCCATCGCGGCAGGGGAATCCACAGGCGTCCAAACTGGAGCCCGTAGCCGGCGCTGCGAAACGTCAGCGCCTGGTCCTCGACCGCGATGCGGAGCGCCATCGAGACGCCGAAGCCGACATATTCTTCCAGCCCGGTCGGGCCGGCAAAACGTTTGGCGGAATGGATCACTTGCGGAAAGCCGCGCTTGCGCGCGCAGATGCGGGTCCAGGTCTGGCCGCCCCCGGCGTCTTCGGTCACCGTGACGATGATGGGGACGCCGGTGTCGCGGCCGGTCGGCAGCGGACCGCCGATCAGGCGCGCGGCTTGCGCGAACCACCAGCCGATGTCGCTGAAGCAGATCTCGTCGACTACACCGACATAGACGACGCTGTCGCCGTCGGCGACGCGTTTCGAAAAACGTCGCCAGGTCGCCAGCGGCAGCCGGCCCCAATCCTCATCCGACAGCAGCGCGCGGAAACGGCGATCGTCGAGCAGTTTCGTGTGAGCGAAGGTCGACGCGTCGGAGCCTGATAATCTCGCCGACGTCATCGCACCCTCCTCAAACCTATTTGGCCTTGCCCAGCGGCAGCAGATTGGCGATCTTCTCACCAAGCCGCATCAGGGCGGCCAGCCGCGGCCGCGGCACCTTCAGCATCTGCATGAACCAGTGGTCGGCGAGCTCGGTGAAGGCGAGCATCTCCTTCAGCCGTTTGCTCGCGACCGGATTGATGGTCGGATCGTCGGCGGCATCGGACACGCAGGCTCTGAGCGCTGTGATCGCCGGATCAAGCTCCCGCTCCTTGCGCCGCGCCGCGATCCTGGCCGCGACCTCCCAGATGTCGGTCTCGGCCTCGTAATGGTCGCGGCGATCGCCGAGAATCGGGACGCGCCGGATCAGGTTCCAGGCAAGCAGCTCCTTGAGCGAGTTGGAGACGTTGGAGCGGGCCATGCCGAGGGTGTCGGCGATGTCCTCGGCCGTCATCGGCGCCTCGGCCAGATAGAGCAGCCCGTGGATCTGGCTGACCGAGCGATTGACGCCCCACTCGTCTCCCATATCACCCCAATGCAGGATGAAGCGCTCGACGGCGGCTGGGAGTTTCTTTCTTCCGGTTGTTTCTGTCATAACAGAAATATCTGACGGATAGGATCGGCTGTCAAGAGCATCCGATAGCTTGCGTGCTGCATACGGGCTCGCAATATTGCTTAAAAAGGTTCCAAACTCGGGGAACAATCCGCCATCTGCGGCGTTTGCTCCCGTTAAGGCAGGGTCCGGGAATGGTCGAGAAGTTCAGTCAGCAGAGAGACTTGTTCGAGAGTGAACGCAGTTTCCGCCTGTTGGTTGAAGGGGTCGCGGACTACGCCCTGTACATGCTGGATCCCACCGGGATCATCACCAGTTGGAACATCGGCGGCGAGCGCATCAAGGGCTATTCGCCCGGGGAGATCCTCGGCCAGCACTTTTCCCGTTTTTACACCGAGACCGACCGCGCCAACGGCAAGCCCGCCCGTGCGCTCGGGATCGCCCGGGACAAGGGCCGCTACGAGGAGGAAGGCTGGCGCGTCCGCAAGGACGGCACCTTCTTCTGGGCGAGCGTCGTGATCGATCCCATCTACGAGGACGGCAAGCTCGTCGGCTTCGCCAAAATCACACGCGACATCACCGAGCGCCGCAATACCCAGATCAAGCTCGAGACGATGCAGAAGCAGCTCGCCGAATCCCAGAAATTCGATGCGCTCGGCCAACTCACCGGCGGGGTCGCCCACGACTTCAACAATCTCCTGATGATCATCAGCGGCAGCCTCCACATGCTGAAGCGAGGGGCCGACGACGAAGCCAAGCTTCAGCGCGCGATCTCGGCCATCGAGACCGCCACCAGGCGTGGCGCCGCGCTGACCAACCAGCTCCTCACCTTCGCGCGGCGGCAGAGCGTCAATCCGCAGGCGATCGACTTCGCCGATCGCATCGCGGCGATCCGCGAGGTGCTCGATGCCGGGGTCGGCAGCTCCGTGCGCCTGGCTTTTGACGTCAGCGGCGACGTCTGGCCGATCAGGACCGACGTTTCCGAGCTCGAGACCGCGCTGCTCAACCTCGTCATCAATGCCCGCGATGCGATGCCCGACGGCGGCACGGTCACGATCGCAGCGCGCAATCTCGTGCTCGACGAGGACCCCCTCGTGGGCGAATTCATCGCGATCGACGTCAGCGATACCGGCCTCGGCATTCCCTCCGACGTTCTCGACAAGATCTTCGAGCCGTTCTTCACGACGAAGCCGATCGGAAAGGGCACCGGCCTCGGTCTCTCCCAGGTGCACGGCTTCGCCCATCAGGCCGGCGGCACGATCCGGGTCGCGAGCGCGCTCGGCAAGGGCACGACCTTCACCATCCTCCTGCCGCGTGGAGAAGACGAGCCATCGCGCGAGGCGGCGGGAGAACCGGCGTTCCAGGGCAGCGGCACGGTGCTGCTGGTCGAGGACAATCCGGACGTCGCCGCCGTCAGCATCGGTCTTCTGGAGCAGCTTGGCTATCAGGTGCGTCGCGTCGCGGACGCCGAAGCCGCCTTGAGCGAGATCGAGAAGAACGGCGTCGACTTCGTGTTCTCGGATATCGTCATGCCCGGCAAGATGGACGGGCTCAGCCTCGCCCATCACCTCCGCCAGATCCGTCCCGGCCTGCCGATCCTGCTCGCCACCGGCTACAGCGAAGTCGCCGCAGGCGTGCGCGGCGATTTCCCGATCCTGCGCAAGCCCTACGAGATCCACGAATTGAGCGAAGCGATCGCCAAGCTGCCGCGGTAATTCTTCAGCTACACCGTCGGCAACACCGAGAACGCCTCGCCTGCCCGGCGCAAGTTCAGCTCATCGACGTCGGCCGTCTCGCTGGTGACGCTGTCGACGCGCGAGGACGGCGGGCCGTGGCGGCACAGCGCCACCATGTCGGCGACGTGCTTCGGCGGCCCTGCGAACAGCGCTTCGACGCTGCCGTCGCGGCGGTTGCGGACCCAGCCCTCGAGACCGCAGGTCGTCGCCTGACGCTCGAGCCAGGCACGATAGCCGACGCCCTGCACGCGGCCGCGGATCATGACCTGGAGGATCGCCCGGCTCATTTTGTCAGTCCGAGGACATCGGCGCTGCGCGCCTTGACGTCGGCCTCGCGCGTGAGGCGGCTGATCAAGTCCGACGACGGCAGGCCTTTGAGATTCTTGGGCGCAGTACCGTCGCGCAGCGCCTTCTGCGTCTCGTAGACCGCCTGCGTTGCGGCCGCGATCGGCGCATGGCCCTGAAGTGCGATGCGCACGCGCTGGCCAGCGAGGTATTCGAGCACGTTCAACTCCTCCGGCGCGCCGCCGAGCACGATCGGCAGGCGCGTGGCGGATGCGATGGCCTCGAGCTCGGCGCGCGACTTGATGCCGGTGAAGAACAGAGCGTCGACGCCGGCAGCTTCATAGGCCCTGGCGCGGCGGATCGCATCCTCGATCGAGGTGATCGAGGCCGCACCGGTGCGGCCCATGATGACGAGCGAGGGGTCGCCGCGGCCGTCGAGTGCCGCCTTCATCTTGCCGACGCCCTCCTCCAGCGAGATCAGCTGCGTCTTCGCTTCGCCGAAGCCAGCCGGCAGCAGCGTGTCCTCGATGGTGAGGCCGGCGGCACCCGCCGTCTCCAGCTCCTGCACCGTGCGGCGCACGTTGAGCGCGTTGCCATAGCCGTGATCGGCATCGACCAGCACCGGAAGTGCCGCCGCACGCGACATCCGCCGCATCTGCTCGGCAAGCTCGGTGAGCGTGATCAGCGTGATGTCGGGATCGCCGAGCACCGCGAGCGAAGCCACCGAGCCGCCGAACATGCCGAGCGGAAAACCGAGATCCTCGGCGATGCGGATCGAGATGGCATCGTAGACCGAGCCGGGATGGACGCAAATCCCGCCCGACAGGATCGAGCGCAGTTTTTCGCGGCGGGAACGAAAGGCCATGGTGATGTCTCTGTTAGGTCACGGAGGCCGCAGCATACTCCGTCATTGCGAGCGAAGCGAAGCAATCCAGAAATGCATCCGCAGAGACAGACTGCATTGCTTCGTCGCAGAGCCTGTCATCGGGCCGCGCTTCGCGCGGACCCGGTGGCTCCTCGCGATGACGTTACGCAAACTCCAAAATCAGCGCGTCCACCGCAAGCGTCGCGCCGGCGCTGGCGTGGATCTTCTTCACGGTGCCGTCCTGCTCGGCGCGCAGCACGTTTTGCATCTTCATGGCTTCGACCACAGCGAGCGTCTCTCCGGCCTTGACCTCCTGCCCTTCGATCACCGCGATCGAGACCACGAGACCGGGCATCGGACAAAGCAGCTTCTTGCCGGTGTCGGCAGCCGTGGTCACCGGCATCAGCCGCGCCGAGGCTGCTTCCGCTTCGGTCCAGACATAGACCGGCACCTCGACGCCCTGATGCGCGAGGCGAATGCCGTTCGCGATCGGGCGCACCTGCACCGCCACGACGTGCCCGTCGATGGTGCCCTGCCAGACCGGATCGCCCGGCTTCCACGCCGACTGCAACAGATGCGGATTGCCGGCCTTGCCGTCGGCATCGACGAAACGCACCGCGACCGCCTCGCCCTCGCGCGCGACCTCCAGCAGGATCTCCTGGCGGTCGAGCCAGACCGCACGGCGACGCTCGCGTTGCACGATGCGGCCGCCCATCTGACCCGAGATCTGCCGCTTGCGCTCGCCCAGCACGTGATCGATGGCGGCGCCAACCGCGGCAAGCCGCCGTGCGACCTCGCCCTCCGGCGCGCGCACGGCAAAGCCCTTGGGGAATTCCTCGGCGATGAAGCCGGTCGAAAGCCGGCCTTCGCGCCAGCGCGGATGATGCATCAGTGCCGACAGGAACGGGATGTTGTGGCGGATACCGTCCACATAGAACGAGTCCAGCGCGGTGGCCTGCGCCTCGATCGCGGCAGCGCGCGACGGCGCGTGGGTGACGAGCTTGGCGATCATCGGATCGTAATGGATCGAGATTTCGCCGCCCTCCTGCACGCCGGTGTCGTTGCGCACGGTGATGCCGTCCTGGCTCGCTTCCGCCGGCGGTCGGTATTTCACCAGGCGCCCGATCGAGGGCAGGAAGTTGCGGAACGGGTCTTCGGCGTAGAGGCGCGACTCCACTGCCCAGCCCGTCAGCGTGACGTCCTTCTGCGTGATCGCGAGCTTCTCGCCGGCGGCGACGCGGAGCATCTGCTCGACGAGGTCGACGCCGGTGACGAGCTCGGTGACGGGATGCTCGACCTGCAGGCGCGTGTTCATCTCCAGGAAGTAGAAGCTCTTGTCCTGACCCGCGACGAATTCGACGGTGCCGGCAGAATCGTAATTCACGGCCTTGGCGAGCGCGACCGCCTGCTCGCCCATCTTGCGGCGGGTGGCTTCGTCGAGCAGCGGCGACGGCGCTTCCTCGATGACCTTCTGGTTGCGGCGCTGGATCGAGCATTCGCGCTCGCCGAGATAGATCACGTTGCCGTGCTTGTCGCCCAGCAGCTGGATCTCGATATGGCGGGGGTCGACGATGAACTTCTCGATGAAGACCCGGTCGTCGCCGAACGAGGCCTTGGCCTCGGCCTTGGCGAGGTTGAAACCCTCTGCGACCTCCGAGGTCGAATGCGCGATGCGCATGCCCTTGCCGCCGCCGCCGGCGGAGGCCTTGATCATCACGGGATAACCGATCTCGTCGGCGATCTTGACCGCGTGCGTGGCGTCCTCGATGACGCCGAGATAGCCGGGCACGGTCGAGACTTTCGCCTTCGCGGCGGCCTTCTTGGATTCGATCTTGTCGCCCATCGCCGCGATCGCGCCCGGGTTGGGGCCGATGAAGACGATGCCGGCCGCCTCCAGCGCGCGCGGAAACGCCTCACGCTCGGACAGGAAGCCGTAACCGGGATGCACGGCCTCGGCGCCGGTCTTGCGGCAGGCCTCCACGATCTTCTCGATCACCAGATAGCTCTCGGCCGCAGCCGGCGGGCCGATCAGCACGGCCTCGTCGGCCATCTCGACATGGAGGGCGTCGCGGTCGGCCTCGGAATAGACCGCGACCGTCTGAACTCCCATGCGGCGAGCGGTCTTGATGACCCGGCAGGCGATTTCGCCGCGATTGGCGATCAGAATGCGTTTGAACATGCTTTTCTTGAGTCTCGACCTTGGGCGGGACCCTTCCCTGGCCGTTGGAGCCTATGGGACGGGCCGTGTGGCTCCCGTGGTACATCAAAATAGGCCGGAGGCAACGGTCAAAATCCGGGTCCTCTGGCGTACCAGCGCAAGACCAAAGCTAGACCGAAACGGGTCTGGCGGGCCCCTGGGCGGCCTACGGCTTCCCGGCCTTGCCCACATTCGGGACCAGGCCGTGAATGAAGCCGAGCTTCTCGACGACGACCGGCGAGAGGATGAACGGATAGAGGTCGCGCATGCCCATGGCGCGGTTGACGCTGTTCATGGCGAAGGTGAAGGGCAGCCATGCGTTGACGATCGCCTCGACGTCGCTTGCTTCGTAAGGGTTGAAGCGGATGCGCGTCGTCAACTCCCCGTCGCGATCGACCTTGGGGCGCACCTCCATGCCGAACTCGCTGGCCATCTCCAGGGTGTCGACGATGTGAAGATAGTGCGCCCAGGTCTCGGCGAAATCCTCCCACGGATGCGTCGTCGCGTAGGCAGAAACGTAGTTCTGCTGCCAGTCCGGCGGGGCGCCTTCGGCATAGTGGCGCTGCAAGGCCTGGCCGTAATCGGCGGAATCGTCGCCGAACACGGCACGGCATTCGTCCAGCTTGCCGCCGTCGCGCACCAGCACGTCCCAGAAATAGTGCCCGACCTCGTGGCGGAAATGCCCGAGCAGCGTCCGGTAGGGCTCGCCCATCTCCAGCCTGCGCCGCTCGCGCTCGATGTCGTCGGCCTCGGTCAGCGCGATCGTGATCAGGCCGTTGTCGTGACCGGTCAGGACCTTCTGCCCGCTCTGCGGATCGTCGGCGAGGAAATTGAAGATCAGGCCATGTTCGGGATTGTCCTGCCGGGTCTGGAGCGGCAGCTTCCAGCGGATTAGGGAATAGAACAGCCGGTGCTTTGCCATCTCCAGCTCGCGCCAGCCGGCGAGTTGCGCCGGATCCGACAAGTCCGGCACGACGCCGTTATGGCGGCAGGCGCGGCAGTAGCCGGTGGTATCACCCGCATCAGTCAGCCAGTTGCAGGCATCATGCTCGGCATTGCTGCACAGCATGCGGCTTTCGCCCTTGGTCGCCAGCGTCTTCCAGGCCTCTCCGCCGGGCTCCATCGCCGACATCGTCTCCTTCTCCGGCAGGAACGCGACGCGGTGGCCGCAGCGCTCGCAGGCGCGGTTCTCGAAATAGATGACGTTGCCGCAGGCCTGGCAGACAAAAAGCTTCAAGATTTAGCCTCTTCGGGAAGCGAGTTTTTATGAATGAAAGTTGTGGCGTCTCGCGGATACGCGCGCGGAGGGCTCATCGTTCCAAGGTTCGGAACAAATAGCCAGACCCGGCGTTCTTTCATGCCCACCACACTGCATTCGGCGACGTCTTTCTTTCCATATACCCTTTGGGCAATGGCCATCACGCTTCGTCTGTGTGAATATCCGTCCGCCACGTGCGCTCTCGCATCACCCCGGCCAACGCCTTGAACGATCCTTTGCCCGAGACCATCGCCGCCGAAAGGCTGCGCCAGCACCTGGAAGACGTCGCGCGCGAGCGCGACAACGCCTATCGCGCGCTCCAGGAACGCGAAGCTGAGCTTGCGCGCATCCAGCGCATCGGCAAGGTCGGCGGTCTCGAAGTCGACTTCCGCGAAGGCTTCAAGAACCGCCGTTCGCCGGAATATCTGATGCTCCACGGCCTGCCGCCGGAAGCCGCCGACGAGTCGCACGAGGACTGGATCAATCGCATTCATCCGGACGACCGGGACGCTACGGTGAAGCACTTCATCGATGCGCTGTCCGGCAGCAGCGAGGACTACACCGCCGAATACCGCATCATCCGTCCCAGCGACAGCGAGACCCGCTGGATCCGAGTCGTTGCCAAGATCGAGCGCGACGGTGGCGGCCACGCCCTCCGCCTCGTCGGCGCCCATATCGACGTCACCGACCAGATGCTGGTGCGCGAGACCCTGCGCGAGAGCGAGGAGCGCTTCCGGCTGATCGCCGACAGCGCGCCGGTGCCGATCTGGGTCACCAAACTCGACCGCACGCGGTCCTTCGCCAACCAGGCCTATGTCGATTTCGTCGGCCTGCCCTATGACCAGGCCATCTCCTTCGACTGGCGCAAGGTGCTGCATCCGGACGACCTGCCGCATGTGCTGCAGCAGTCCGTCCAGGGTGAAGCATCGCTCAAGCCGTTCGTGCTGGAAGCCCGCTACAAGAACGCCGACGGCGAATGGCGCTGGCTGCGTTCGGAATCGCAGCCGCGCTGGGACCCGACCGGCAGGCATATCGGCTTCATCGGCGTGGCCCATGACATCACGGTGGCCAAGCAGGCCGAAATCGAGCTGCGGCAGCTCAACGAGACGCTGGAAGAGCGCATCGTCGAGCGCACCGCCGAGCTCGAATCCAACGAGGCGCGGCTGCGCGCGATCCTGGAGACCAGCAACCAATACCAGGGCCTCGTCAATCTCAGGGGCGAGCTGCTTTACGCCAACACGACCGTGCTCGACGCCATCAAGGCGAGCCCTGCGGACGTGATTGGAAAGCCGTTGTGGCAGACGCCCTGGTTCAGCACGACGGAGGGCATGAACGCGCGGGTGCGCGAGGCCTTCGACACCGTGCTCAAGGGCGAAGCCGTGCGGCTGGAGATGCGCCTGCGCCTTCCCATCGGCGAGCGCGATTTCGAGTTCGGCATGCGCCCGGTGCTCGACCGCCACGGCAACATCACCGGCGCAGTGCCCGAGGCTGTCGACATCACCGAGCGCCGCCGCGGCGAGGAAGCGTTGCGGCAATCGCAAAAGATGGAGGCGATCGGCCAGCTCACCGGCGGCGTCGCGCACGACTTCAACAATCTGCTCACCATCATCCGCTCGGCCACCGATTTCCTGCGCCGCCGCGAGCTGCCGGAGGAGCGCCGCCGCCGCTATGTCGATGCCATCTCCGACACCGTCGAACGTGCCTCCAAGCTGACCGCCCAGTTGCTGGCGTTTGCGCGCCGGCAGCCGCTGAAACCGCAGATCTTCAACGTCGGCAGCCAGGTTGAAGGCGTCGCGCAACTGGTCCGGCCGCTGGTCGGTGGCCGCATTGAAATCGCGGTGGAGGTTCACGATGGCGACTGCTTCACGGTCGCCGATATCGCGCAATTCGAGACCGCGCTGATCAACCTCGCCATCAACGCCCGCGACGCGATGGACGGCGAAGGCCGTCTCACCATTGCGGTCCGGAAAGTCCAGGGCATCCCTAACCTGCGCGCGCAATCGGCGCGCGGCGGCGACTATGTCGCGATCTCGGTCGCCGACACCGGCAGCGGTATCGCGCCCGAAAACATCGAGGCGATCTTCGAGCCGTTCTTCACCACCAAGGAGGTCGGCAAGGGCACCGGCCTCGGCCTGAGCCAGGCCTTCGGTTTCGCAAAGCAGTCCGAGGGCGACATCGCCGTGACGAGCACGCATGGTGAAGGCGCTACCTTCACCATCTATCTGCCGCGGGCGCAAAGCCCCGCGACAGCTCAGGAAGCAGCGGCGCTGACCTATGAGGCCGCGGCCACCGGGCGCGGCTATCGCGTGCTCGTGGTGGAAGACGACGACGAGGTCGGCCGCTTCTCCACGGAGCTGCTGGAAGACCTCGGCTATGTCGTCCGCCGCGCCGCCAACGCCAATGCGGCGCTCGCCATCCTCGGCGAGAACGAGTTCGCCGTCGACCTCGTCTTCTCGGACGTCATCATGCCCGGCATGAACGGCGTCGAGCTCGCCGGCATCATCCGCGAACGCTATCCAGGCCTGCCCGTCGTGCTCACCTCTGGTTACAGCAACGTTCTCGCCGAGAACGCCGATCGCGGATTCGAGCTGATCCAGAAGCCGTATTCGGTGGAATTGCTGTCGCGCATCCTGCGCAAGGCGATCACGGCAAAGCCATCGGTGACGCGGTGAGTGTAAATCCAAGAACGCTACGTCATCCCGGCGCAGGCCGGGACGACGGCGGGATGTTAGGGTGCGGTTGCCCGCATAACGACCGCTGAATGGCATCCCATCGGATATTCATCGGCTGAAACTCGGCCCCACCACGCTGGCGCCGGCGCGGTGCTGCCGGCAATCGACTTTTGAGGAGCCCTCCGATGCGCGGAACCAGGGCGGCATCACAACGGTTGCTGCCGGGGTGAATTTGAGCCTTGATCGAGGGACCGATGTCGAGCCAGAATCGCGATCAAGGCCCCGATCAGGCGAGGCGTGCCGGCCGCGCGTTGGATGCAGCGAATTTTTTCTCGCCGACGTCCGCGACGGGCTCGGGCCTTATCTCGCCGTCTATGTAGCGGTGGGACGAGGCGCGCATCGGCCTCGTCATGTCGATTGCGACGATCGCGGGCATCGTGGCGCAGACGCCGGCCGGCGCGCCGGTCGATGCGACGCGGTCCAAGCGGCTGGTGATGGTGATCGCCGCGATTATGGTCACGATCGCCTCGCTGTCGCTGCCGTTGTTTCCCGGCTTCATGCCGGTCGCGATCTCCCAAGGCATCGCGCAGGCCGCCGCCGTGGTGTTTCCGCCGGCGATCGCCGCGGTCTCGCTCGGCATCTTCGGCCATGCCGCCTTCACCCGGCGGATCGGCCGCAACGAGACGCTCAATCACGCCGGCAATGCTGTCGCGGCCGGGCTCGCAGGTCTCTCCGCCTATTGGTTCGGACCGACTGTCGTGTTCTACCTTCTCGGCGCCATGGCGATCGCGAGCCTCGTCAGCATCCTCGCAATCCCCGCCCGCGCCATCGATGACGATCTTGCCCGCGGGCTTGACGACGCCGATGCGGACGAGCAGCCTGAACGTGCCTCCGCTCTCAGCGTACTCCTGACCTGCCGTCCTCTGCTGGTGTTTGCGATCTGCGTTCTGCTCTTTCATCTCTCCAACGCCGCGATGCTGCCGCTGGTCGGCCAAAAGCTCGCCTTGCAAGACAAGAACATGGGCACCAGCCTGATGTCGGCCTGCATCGTCGCGGCGCAATTGGTGATGGTGCCGTTCGCGATGCTGGTGGGCGCGAAGGCCGACCGCTGGGGCCACAAGCGCTTCTTCCTAGCCGCGCTCCTGATCCTGCCGCTCCGGGGAGCGCTCTACACGCTTTCGGACAATCCGTTCTGGCTGGTCGGCGTGCAGCTTCTCGACGGCTTCGGCGCCGGCATTTTTGGCGCGATCTTTCCCGTCATCGTCGCCGACCTCATGCGCAACACCGGCCGGTTCAACGTCGCGCAAGGCGCCATCATCACCGCCCAGAGCATCGGGGCGGCGCTGTCGAAGACGCTCGCCGGCTTTGTCGTGGTTGGCGCGGGCTACAGTGCGGCCTTCATCACGCTTGGCGCGGTGGCCGCAATCGGCGCCGCCGTCTGTTTTGTCGCGCTACCCGAGACGCGGCAAATCGCAGATGGCGGTCCGCGCCCCCGGGGGAAGACAGCGGCGGTGGCTTCGGCTATCGCTGCCGAATGAACCGACACATCTCAAGGATCGACCGTGCCGTCTGACGCCATCCTGGCCTGGAGCATCATCGTCGCCGCGACCGCAGGCGTCATCATACGGCCCTTTCGCCTGCCGGAGGCGATCTGGGCCGTTATCGGCGCCGGCGCACTGGTGCTGCTCGGCTTGCTGCCGTGGCGGGATGCGCTCACGGGCATCGAGAAAGGCGTCGATGTCTATCTTTTCCTGATCGGCATGATGCTGATCGCCGAGCTGGCGCGGCTCGAAGGCCTGTTCGACTATCTCGCAGCGCTCGCCGTGGAATATGCAGGCGGCTCGCCGCAGCGGCTGTTCCTGCTGATCTACATCGTCGGCACGCTCGTCACCGTGCTGCTCTCGAACGACGCCACCGCGATCGTGCTGACGCCCGCCGTCTATGCCGCGACGCGTGCGGCCGGCGCCAAGCCGCTGCCTTATCTGTTCGTCTGCGCCTTCATCGCCAACGCCGCAAGCTTCGTGTTGCCGATCTCCAACCCGGCCAATCTCGTCGTGTTCGGGGCGCATATGCCCGAGCTCACCGAATGGCTGCGCCTGTTCGCCCTGCCCTCGGCGGCCTCGATCCTGCTGACCTATGTCGTGCTGCGGCTGACCCAGCACCGCGCCCTGAAGGAAGAGACGATCGCGCGCAGCGTGCCGCATCCAAAGCTCGGCCGCGGCGGCAAGCTGACGGCCATCGGCATCGTGGCGATCGGCATCGTGCTGGTCACCGCCTCCGCGCTGGACAAGCAATTGGGCCTGCCGACCTTCGTCTGCGGCGTGGCGACGGCCGCCATCGTGCTGCTGCTCAGCCGGCAATCGCCGCTACCCGTGCTGCGCGGCGTCTCCTGGAGCGTGCTACCGCTGGTCGGCGGGCTGTTCGTGATGGTGGAAGCGCTGATCAAGACCGGCGTGATCGGGCAGCTCAGCGCGCTGCTGCACGAAGCCGTCGGTCAATCCGTGACGAAGGCGGCCTGGAGCGTCGGCATCGCCAGCGCGATCGCCGACAACATCGCCAACAATCTTCCCGTCGGCCTCGTTGCAGGCTCAGTCGCCGCCAGCGATCATTTGCCCGCGCCGGTCGTGAGCGCCATCCTGATCGGCGTCGATCTCGGGCCTAATTTGTCGGTGACCGGTTCGCTCGCGACCATCCTGTGGCTGGTGGCGCTGCGGCGGGAGAAGATCGAAGTCGGCGCCTGGCCGTTCCTGAAGCTCGGACTGCTGGTGACGCCGCCCGCTCTGATCGCGGCATTGGCTGCCGCGATCAGGTAGTTGCGAGATCAGTCGTTCTCGTAGCCGTAGACTTCCGGCAGGATGAAGATCGCGGCGAGCAATCCGATCAGCGGGAAGATCGCGACCATCAGCGTCGCATTCGCCTGCCCGATCGCAGCGAACACCGTCGGGAACAGGAAGATCGCCAGGAACGACGGCAGCTTCACGAACATGTAGGCGAAGCCGCTGGCGGTGCCGCGATATTTCGGCTTGGCGACCATAGTCGGGATCGTCATGCAGTTCGACGCATCCCAATAATGGCCCCACAGCATCGCGGCAGCCGCGAACGGCAGCAGGATCTTGTTGTCGGTGTAGAGCGCGAAGGCGGCGACCAGCAGCGAGACCAGCACGATCGAGAAGCCCGCGATCGAGATACCGCGATGGCCGATCTTCGGCGTCAGCAGCGGACCGACCCAGCCCGATACGGCGGCGAAGGAGAACAGCGCCATCGTCACCAGATTGATGCCGAGCACGCTCGACACGCCGACCATCACAAAGAGCACCGGCAGATAGAACGCGAAGGTCGAGAACTCGCTGGCTTGCGCGAAGCAGGCGATCCAGCCGTAGATCGTGGCGCGCCAGCGGATCGGATCCTTCTTGAGGTCGGCGAGGAATGCGCGGGTGGAGACCTTGGGCACCTCCACGTCATGGTCCGGCAGCATGGCGAGATCGTCGTTGAACATCTCGCGCGCCACCTGCTTGGCCTCGCGGTAGCGTCCCTTCTGCACCAGCCACACCGCCGTCTCGGGCACGTCGTGCCGCATGATCAGGATGATCAGCGCCGGCAGCGCGCCGAGGCCGAGCGTCACCCGCCACAGCGTCTCGTGGTGAATGTCGAGCAGCAGGAAGATCACGATGACGCCGATCGTCAGGACCTCGCCGACCGCGAACATGAACTGCCAGCGGTTGCCCATGACTTCGCGCTCACCCTTGGCCATGGATTCCATGATGTAGGTGTAGCCGGTCGAGATGTCCGAACCGAGCGGAATGCCGAGCAGGAAGCGGATCACGACGAGCCAGCCGACGCTGGGCACGAAGGCCTGCGCCAGCGCCAGCACGATGAACAATACCATCGTCACCAGGAACATGACGCGGCGGCCGATCTTGTCGGAGAGCCAGCCGCCGAGCAGTGCGCCGATCATGGCGCCGCCTTGCGTACCGGCCGCGGCCAGGCCCAGCATCAGCGGATCGGGATTGAACTGCTCCTTGATGAAGATCAGCACGAAGGCGATCGAATAGAGGTCCCACGCTTCGACCAGGATCGAGGCCATCATCAGCCAGCCGACCTTGTTGCCCTTGGGACTGTAGTTCGTGATGAGATAGCGGACCGCGGCTTCGCTCGCGGTCGGTTGTGGCATCGCCATCGTCGACATCTTTGGTCCTCTCTTCAAAACTCTCTTACGTGCCAAGCAGCGGCTCGATGCTGCAATCGAGCAGGGCCGGGTCGATCCCGACCTCCATGCCGGTGAACATCTCGCCCATGTAGTCGATCAGTGCATCGCTCGCCTTCACCGCGTCCTCGACACGACGATTGGCAACCGCATTAAGAATAGCCAGATGATGATCGATTGTTCCTGACAGCTCGGCCTGTCCCGGCATGAACCGGTGGTGGATGTAGCCGATGCGCCGGTACAGCGTGTGCAACGGGCGCAGCGTGTGCACCAGAAACGGTTCGCCTGCCGCCTCCAGCACCAGCGCGTCGATGCGGCGGTCGATATGATTGAACTCGTCGAGGGTCAGACTGGCGCGGCGCTCGCGCAAAAGTCGCTCGATGTGCAGCGCCTGATTGCGGTGCGAGAGGCTGGCGCGATCGGCCGCAAGCCGGATCACGAAGCGCTCCATGTCGCGGCGCAAGGCCAGCAGCATGCGTTCGCGTGCCAGATCGATCGGCGCAATGCGCAGACCGTGGCGCGGACGGATGATGATCAATGTATCGGCGGAGAGACGATTGACGGCGTGATGCACCGGCGTACGGCCGAACCCGGTGATGTGCTGCAATTCCAGCATCGTCATGAACTGGCCGGGCTTGAGCTCGCAATGGACGAGCAGCTCTTCGATCCTCTGATAAGCGAGCTCGAAGAAGTTGAGACGGTTGCGCCGGGAGGGCTTGCCCTCGCCGTCGTCGTTCCTCACCACCTCGAGCGCGCGCTTGCGCGTTGCCATGTCGTCTCCCCCCTCAGCCCGCGCCATGGTTGCAGAGCGGCGCCTAGTTCGTGATATCCCTAAAACATGTTGTGATATATTACAAGCGAGCGTAAGACTCCGCGCGTGCCCGCACTATGCTGCGGTGCAGAATGACAACAAGACGGCGCTGTGCGCGCCTGCGATGGGAGGAGTATTGCCGTGAAGATCACGTCGATCGAGACGCTGCGCACCGAAGAATTCTCCAACGTCATCTGGGTGCGCGTCCACACCGACACGGGCATGATCGGTCTCGGCGAAACCTTCTACGGCGCCGGCGCAGTCGAGGCGCAGATCCACGACACCTTTGCCGACCGCCTGCTCGGCCGCAATCCGCTTCATATCGAGGCGATCCATCGCGACATGCTGAATCTGCCGATGGCGCAGTCGTCCACCGGCGTCGAATATCGCGCGGCTTCGGCAATCGACATCGCGCTGTGGGACCTGTTCGGCAAGGTGTGCAATCAGCCGGTACACCAGATGCTCGGCGGCCTCTGCCGCGACAAGCAGCGCATCTACAACACCTGCGCCGGCACCCAATATGTCCGCTCCACCAATATCAGCCCGGTCGCGAATTGGAATCTCGGTGGCTCCAAGGGGCCCTACGAAGACCTCGACGGCTTCATGAACAACGCCGATGCGCTCGCCGAAAACCTGCTGGAGAGCGGCATCTCCGCCATGAAGATCTGGCCGTTCGATCCGGCGGCGCAAGAGAACAAGGGTCTCTACATCTCCGCCGCGCAGATGAAGCAGGCGATCGAGCCGTTCGAGAAGATCCGAAAAGCGGTCGGCGACAAGATGGAGATCATGGTCGAGCTCCATTCGCTCTGGAACCTGCCGACCGCAAAACAGATCGCGCGCGCGCTCGAGCCCTACAAGCCAACCTGGTACGAAGACCCGATCCGGATGAACTCGCCGCAGGCGTTGGCCGAATATGCCCGCTGCACCGACGTCTGGGTCTGCGCCAGCGAGACGCTCGGCTCGCGCTTCCCCTACAAGGACATGCTCGACCGCGACGCCATGCACGTGGTGATGGCGGATCTGTGCTGGACCGGCGGCCTCACGGAAGGCCGCAAGATCGCGGCGATGGCCGAGACCTATCACCGGCCCTTCGCGCCGCACGACTGCATCGGCCCGATCGGCTTCATCGCCGCCATCCACATGTCGTTCAGCCAGCCCAACACGCTGATCCAGGAATCCGTGCGCGCCTTCTACAAGGGCTGGTACAATGAGCTCGTGACCACCATGCCCACGATCAAGGACGGTTTTGTCTATCCGATGGAAGGCCCCGGGCTGGGCGTCGACCTTCTGCCCGCCGTATTCGACCGCTCCGATCTGACCGTGCGCCGTTCCAACGTCTGAGGATCTTTTGAGATGAGCACCGCCCTCTTCGACCTTTCCGGCCGCACCGCGCTCGTGACCGGCTCCTCCCGCGGCCTCGGCCGCGCCATCGCCGAAGGCATGGCCAAGGCAGGCGCCAAGCTGATCATCAATGGCGTCGATCCCAAGCGCGTCGAGCAGGCCGTCGCCGAGTTTCGCGCCGCCGGCCAGCAGGCCGAAGGCGCCGCTTTCAACGTCACCGACGAGCCCGCGATCGTCGCCGCCTTCAACGACTTCGACAACAAGGGCATCGCCGTCGACATCCTCGTCAACAATGCCGGCATCCAGCACCGCAAGCCGCTGGTGGAGTTCACCACCGACGAGTGGCGCAAGGTGATCGAGACCAACCTCACCAGCGCCTTCGTGATCGGCCGCGAGGCGGCCAAGCGCATGATCCCGCGCAAGCACGGCAAGATCATCAATATCGGCTCGCTCGGCAGCGAGCTCGCGCGTCCCACGATTGCGCCCTACACCGCTGCCAAGGGCGGCATCAAGAACCTGACCCGCTCGATGGCGGTGGAATGGGCCCAGCACGGCATCCAGGCCAACGCGATCGGCCCCGGCTATATGCTGACCGACATGAACGAGGCGCTGGTCAACAATACCGATTTCAACAATTGGCTGATGGGCCGCGTTCCCTCCAAGCGCTGGGGCCGACCGGACGAGCTGGTTGGCGCAGCGATCTTCCTGGCGTCGGATGCTTCGACCTATGTCAACGGCCAGATCATCTATGTCGATGGCGGCATGATCGCTGCGATGTGAGCCGCGAACGCTGAGGGAGCCAACCATGCGCGCCGTCGTCATTCACGCACCGAAAGATCTGCGGATCGATAGCTATCCGGACTCAGCGCCCGGTCCGGGTGAAGTCCGCGTCAAGATCGCGAACGGCGGCATCTGCGGGTCCGATCTGCACTACTATCATCACGGCGGCTTCGGTGTCGTGCGCATCCAGCAGCCGATGGCCCTCGGGCACGAGATCGCCGGCGTGGTCGCAGCCATCGGTGACGGCGTCGCGAACGTGAAGCCGGGCACCCGCGTCGCGGTCAATCCGAGCAAGCCGTGCGGCCAGTGCCTGCATTGCCAGGAGGGTATGCGCAACCAGTGCCTCGACATGCGCTTCCTCGGCAGCGCGATGCGCTTTCCCCATGTGCAGGGCGGCTTTCGCGAATTCATCACGGTCGATGCGGCGCAGGCCGTTCCGATCGCCGACAAGCTGTCGCTGGCGGAAGCCGCGGTCGCCGAACCGCTCGCGGTGTGCCTGCATGCCGGCAAGCAGGCCGGGCCCCTGCTCGGCAAGCGCGTGCTGATCACCGGCTGCGGCCCGATCGGCGCGCTGATGATTTTGGTCTCACGCTTCGGCGGCGCCGCCGAGATCGTCGTGACAGATGTTGCCGACGCGCCGCTTGCCGTCGCCAGGAAGCTTGGCGCCACTCACGCCATCAATGTCGCGGCCGATGCCACGGCGCTCGATCCCTGGCGGACCGGTAAAGGTGTGTTCGATACTCTGTTCGAAGCCTCGGGCAACCAGGCCGCACTGCGCACCGCGCTCGACGTGCTCAGGCCCGGTGCCATACTGGTGCAGCTCGGTCTCGGCGGCGAGATGACGCTGCCGATCAACTCCATCGTCGCCAAGGAATTGCAGCTGCGCGGCACCTTCCGCTTCGATCCCGAGTTCGAGCTGGCGGTGCGGCTGATGGGTGACGGCCTGATCGACGTGAAGCCGCTGATCACGGCGACCATGCCGTTCGAGAACGCGGTCGCAGCGTTCGAGCTCGCCAGCGATCGCTCGCAGTCGATGAAGGTGCAGCTGACGTTCTGAGCGAGGACCGCTGCTATTGGTTCTCGATCAACCGGTCGCTGACCAGCCGCACCGCGCCCCGTTTCCACGAATAGTCCGCGCCCAGGCGCAGGCCGCTGTCGCCGCGTGCGAGCACCGCGCCGGTCCTGGCGTCGCGCACCTGGAAACCCAGCGTGTATTCGGTGCGGCTGACCCGCCGCACCACGCCGATCAGCGACTGGTCCGCGCCGAGCTTCTGCGCAATCGCCGCCTCGCAGCCGTCGCAGTCGCGCAACGCACGCGCCTTCAGCGCCTCGCCGCCGACATCGACGATGCGGTAACGGCCGGATTGACCCAGCGCCTCGCGCACGCTGCCGGTGACCTCGGCCAGATATGACGCATCCGATGTGGCCGGCGCGCCAGCCGAAGCGGCGGTCGTATCCTCTAGCTCGAAATCGAAGACGGCCATGGCAATCGGCGCAGGCGTGGCGAGTGCGGCCATGATCTCGCGCGACACGAAGATCTCGGCGCGCTCCCATGATTCATCATTGTCGCCCCGGAAGGTGTAGAGCTTGTCCATCACGACCTTCCTGCCGCCGACGTCGATCACGGCGATCTTGGCCCATTGCACCAGCGTGCTCGTCTTCTGGATGCCGCCGATCACCTTGAACGCCGCGCCGTCCTGGGCCGACGACACGAGCCGGTAGCGCCGATCTCCGCCGATATCTTGCCGGAGCGCGGCCATGAAGGCCGCCAGCCGTCGCTCGTGGGCGGCGGTCTGGTTGGCGGGCTCTGCTGACGTATCGGTATAACTGAAATCGTCCATGGCGATGCCGATGGCGGTCTCGGCGCCGGCCAGCGCATAAGACACCGGAAGGACGACGAGGAGACAGACTGAGAGGATCAACCGGCGCAGGTGCATAATGTGCCTCGTATGACGGAGCGGCGCGCCAATCTGGACGGCGCAATCAGGACATGCAGCGGTGCCGGTCCCGGCGATGGCCGGGAAAATTTCACGACGGTGCACCGCACTGGCGCCTGGCGGCTTTGCGCCGGATGCGTTCTGCCGTTTAATGCGGACGCGACAAACCCGTTCGCACCAGGTGCCTGCCGATGTGGAACCGCCCGAGGTTCGATCTCAAAGTCCGTCTGACGTTGCGCGTGGCCGCGATATCGGCCGCCTGCTTCGCCGCCATCTCCGCTTATTTCCTGATTACGGCCGACCGCGCGGCGCATGCGCGCCTCGACGATATCGCCGCCATCGTGGCCAAGACGCTGGAGCTGCAGCAGGGCAAGATCCAGTGGGTCGCGAGCCCGCGCTCGGACTTTCCCAACCTCGACCCCGTTTCGGCTTATGTGATGACGCCCGGCCTGTGCCTGGCGTTCCGCGGCACCAGCGGCGACGTCCTCCAGCGCTTCTGCAGCGGCGCGCCCGTTCCGGCGAACCCGCCGCCGCAAGCCTTCACGGCCTTCTATCGCGGCTTGTTCGACCCCGGCCGAGAAGCCGCACGGCCGGTAATCGTGCGCGGGACGAAGCTCGGCGAGGCCGTGGTCTCGGTCGAGCCGGCCGTGCAGACCGCGGAGGCCTGGCACGAGGCCGGCCGACTGATGCTCGCGCTCGCGATCGCGCTGCCGCTGCTCTGCGCGCTGGTCTACGCCGCGCTGGCGCGCGCGCTGCGCCCCACCCGCATGATCCGCACCGGCCTCGAGCGGATTGCCGCCAACGACCTCACCACGCGGCTGCCGCCGTTCGACCTCGCCGAGCTCTCCGCGATCCGCGACGGCTTCAACCATCTCGCCGAAAGCCTCGAGACCGCGCTTGCCGAACGCAGCGAGCTGACGCGGAAGCTGATCGCGCTCCAGGACGAGGAGCGCCGCCATCTCGCGCGCGAGCTGCATGACGAGTTCGGCCAGTCGCTCGCCGCCATCCGCGCGCTCGCCTCCTCCGCCCGCCAGACCGCCGCACAAGAGTGTCCCTCCCTGCTTGGCGAATGCGACGGCATCGCGCGGACCGCAACCGGCATGATGGAGACGTTGCGCGGCACGCTGTTCCGGCTGCGGCCGCCCGATGTCGAGGAGCTAGGGCTCGTCGCCAGCCTCGAAGGCCTGGTCGCGGGCTGGAACGGGCGCAGCCGCGGCGAGACGCGTTTCTCGATCCGGTTCGACGGCGCATTCGAGACCCTGCCGGCCACGATCAGCGCCAGCCTCTACCGGATCGTGCAGGAGGCGCTCACCAACGCCGCCAAGCATGCCGTCGCCACGCGGGTCAGCCTGGAATTGACGATGGGGGCGAGCGAGATCGCGCTTGCGATCGACGATGACGGACGCGCGACCGATTCCGTCGCGAAATCGGGAATGGGCCTGCTCGGCATGCGCGAGCGCGTCGCAGCTTTGCGCGGCCAATTGAGCTTCGAGGCCTCGCCGAACGGCGGCTCCGCACTGCGCGTGGTCATTCCGCTCGCCGCCGATCGGCCGCCGCTGGAGCACGCCGCATGAGCGCGGCCGACGCCACCATTCTGCTGGTCGACGACCATTCCGTCGTCCGCGAGGGCTACCGCTCCGTGCTCCAGAAGCAGCCGGGACTACGCGTCATCGCCGAAGCCGCCGACGGCGCGGAGGCCTACCGTCTCTACAAATCGGAGGCGCCCGACCTCGTCATCATGGATCTGAGCATGCCCGGCATCGGCGGCATCGAGGCGGTCCGGCGCATCAGGCAGTGGGACAAGGGCGCGAGAATCCTCGTCTTCACCATGCATGAAAACGCCGGCTTTGCCGTGCAGGCGATCCGCGCCGGCGCCAGAGGTTACGTCACCAAGACCAGTCCACCAGAGACGCTGGTGCGCGCCGTGATGGACGTGCTCGCCGGCAAGATCGCGATCAGCCCCGACATCGACCATGAGCTCGCGCTGAGCCGGCTGGCCGGGGAAAGTTCTGCCGCCGACGTCCTCACGCCGCGTGAGTTCGAGGTGCTGCGGCTGCTGCTCGCCGAGAACACGACAGAGGAGATCGCGGAGACGCTCCATGTCAGCCCCAAGACGGTGGCGAACCTGCATTCTCTGATCAAGGACAAGCTCGGTGTCGGCTCCGACATCGAGCTGGTCCGGCTGGCGCTGCGCCAGGGCATCTTGACGGAGGTCGATCTCGGCGAGGCCTGATCGCTCAAACCAGATAGCGCGTGAGATAGCCTTCCATCGCGTACAGCGCACAGAGCGCGAGGCTCGACCACACGGCGGCGGTGAAATACAGGAACATCCAGGTCAGCTCGCCCTTCCAGTGCGCGATGTCGTGGGTCACGACCCAGCGGGTCGAAACGTCATGCAAGCCTTCGAGGAAGCCGAGCAACCTGTTGCCCTCTTCATGCCCTGCCCGCCAGCGGCTGAGATACATCGGCACGTCGACGGTGACGAGGAAGGCCAGGAAGCAGGCGATGCCGACGATGCCGGCAATCAGCGCCCAACGCACCGGCCCCTGGAATTCCGGCATCAGCCGGCACAGCGCGATGCCCGCGAGGAAGAATGTCACGGCCCAAAGCGAGTTCTCGATCGCGTTGAAGAGGAAGTTGGTCGTCACCACCGCATACCAGGAGAAGCACTCCGCGATGACGATGATCGGCACGATCACCCACGCGATGTTCACGACCGTCTCGGCGCCCGTCATGGTCCCGAGTTGATGCAGGATGACCGCCCATTGCGCGGCGAAGCACAGTTCGGCCACGGTCGCGACCGTGCGGCCGACGAAGACGCTGGAGAGCCAGGTGTCGAACAGGCAGATGCGCTGCACGTCGGCGCGCGGCAGGAAGGAACGGAAGGCGCAGCCGAAGACATAGCCGGCGCAGAGCAGGAACATCAGCCCGATGTCGGAGCCACTACGGAGGCTGCCGGAGGGCGTCGGGGAGAACGCGCGGTACAGCATGAACCAGACGAGAATGTTGGCAGCACTGACCAGCGTCAGGGACCCCCACCACCACGCGAGGGGATTCGTCCGCGCCTGCCACTGCAACATGAATCGCTCCGATGTAATCGATATGACATTCAGTCGTAATAAACCTGTCACAACAAGCCACGGAATCGCGACGAAAATCTGTGCGCGGCGGAGCCCTTCGCGCACATTTTATCCCCGCTGGCAAAGCCGCTCCGTGTCCGGATAGTGGACATAAAAGCACGTTCTCTAAATCTATTGGACAACAGGCGAGACCGGGTTCATTAAGCCCGCATGGCCAGAACCGCGTCCAAACCGATCCGCGCCTCCTCGTCCGCCGCCGCCGTGCTGGCGGACAGCGTCGATGACGCTGCGTTCGCGACGACGCTGGCAAAAGGTCTCGTGGTGCTCGAAGCGTTCAAGGCGGGGGCGACGCAGCTCGGCAACATGGAGCTGTCGACGCTGACCGGGATTCCGCGCCCGACGGTGGCGCGACTGACTCATACGCTCGCCGAGCTCGGCTACCTCCGCTACGATGCCGAACGCGCCAAATATCGCGTCGGCGCGCGTGCACTTCGCATGGCGCATCCGCTGCTCGCCGACATGCAGTTCCGGCAGGTCGCGCGTCCGATGATGCAGGAGCTGGCACAAAGCGTGCGCGGCACGGTCTCGATCGGCCTGCTCGATGCGACCTCCATGATCTATGTCGAGACCGCGCGCTCCGGCGACGTCGGCCCGCACGTCCCCGACATCGGCATGCCCATTTCCGTGGTGATGACGGCAATGGGCCGTGCCGCGGCGGCGACCTTGCCGCAGGCCGATGCCGCGTTGCTCGAAGAGCGCATTGCAAGCGAGGATACCGAGCTGTGGTCGGCCTTCCGCGAGACATACCGCGCCGGCCTCGCACAATGCGCCAGCCGCGGCTTCTGCACCTGCTTCGGCGAGTACATCGCCTCGATCCATGCGGTCGCGGCGCCGCTGTTTCATGCGCGTGAGGCGAAGCAGGCCTTTTCGATCAATTGCGGCATTCCCGCATTCCGGCTCCAGCCCGGCCAGCTGGAGGGCGAGATCGGCCCGCGCATTGCCGCCCTTGCCGACAGCATCCGCACCATGATTGGGGCGGCGCCGCCCACCGAAACACAAAAGCAAAACAAGAAGAGCGCCAAGCGATGAACAAGGCAATCGGCGCTCCGCCACCGGGAGGCCACCATGACCGTCACACGGCGAACATTTTTGGGCACCCTCGCCCTTTCGCTATCCGGACTTCCATTTACTGCACGCGCTGAGGACGCCTGGCCGTCGCGTATGGTGCGGCTGATCTCGCCTTACGGGCCCGGCGGCTCCAACGACATCTCGCTGCGGCTGCTGGCCGAAGAGTTCGGCCGCAACCTGCACCAGCAGTTTATCGTCGAAAACAAGCCGGGCGCCGGCACGCGCATCGCCAACGACACGGTCGCGCATGCGCCGGGCGATGGCTACACACTTCTCTATGTCGCGGCCCCCTACGCCACCGCCGAAGCGCTGTTCGGCAAGCTGACCTATGAGCGTAAGGATCTGCAGCCGGTCGCGATGGCGGTGATCGCGCCGCTGTTCCTGATCATCAGCGCGGACGCGCCGTTCAAGACGCTTCCCGAATTGATCGCCTACGGCAAATCGAAGCCGGATGGCCTGACCTTCGCCTCGCCCGGTGCCGGCTCGCAGCCACATCTTGCCGGCGAACTCCTGTTCAGGGATGCCAGTGTCAAGGGGCTCAACATCCCCTTCCGTGGCGATGCCGCGTCCTACACCGAGCTGCTCGCCGGCCGCGTCGATGCCACGCTGACGGCGCTGCCGACCGCACTGCCTTACATCCAGAGCGGCAAGTTCATTGTGCTCGGCGTTGCATCGGCCGAACGCAGCGCGCTCTATCCGCAGGCGCCGACCTTGCGCGAGCAGGGTTTTCCCAACGTGGCTGCGGCCGGCTGGTACGGCTTCATGGCGCCTTCGACGACGCCGCGCGCCATCATCGACAAGCTGCAGGCCGAAGTGCTGCGCGCGCTGGCCGAGCCGGCGATCAAGGACAAGCTGACTGCCCAGGGCCTCGAAGTGCGCGCCGGCACCGCGGCCGAATTCGGCCAGTTCATCGACAACGAAACAAAAAAGTGGACCGGGCTGATCCGCGAGGCCGGCCTCAAGGGCGAGTGACAGTCACGAACGGGAATGGGAATGAAAAAATTACTTCTCAAACATGTCGCGGCAGCCGCGATCGCTCTCGCGCTATCGATCCCGGGAGCACAGGCGCAGAAGAAATACGATCCCGGCGCTTCCGACACCGAGATCAAGGTCGGCCAGACCGTCCCGCTCAGCGGGCCGGCCTCGGCCTATGCCGTCATCGGCAAGACCCAGGCCGCCTACATGAAGATGATCAACGACCAGGGCGGCGTCAGCGGCCGCAAGGTCAATCTGATCCAGTATGACGATGCCTATTCGCCTCCGAAGACGGTTGAGCAGACCCGCAAGCTGGTCGAAAGCGACGAAGTGCTGCTGACCTTCCAGATCATCGGCACGGCGCCTAATGTCGCCGTGCAAAAATATCTTAACGCCAAGAAGGTCCCGCAGCTCTTCGCGGCAACGGGCGCGGCGCGTTTCACCGATCCGAGGAACTTCCCCTGGACCATGGGCTTCAACCCCTCCTACCTCGTCGAAGGCCGGATCTACGCGCAATATATTCTGAAGAACCATCCGAACGCCAAGGTCGGCGTGCTCTATCAGAACGACGATCTCGGCAAGGACTACCTCGCCGGCTTCAAAGCAGGTCTCGGTGACAAGTCGAAGATGATCGTCGCCGAGACGTCCTACGAGATCACCGAGCCGACCATCGATTCGCAGATCCTGCGGTTGAAGGATGCAGGTGCCGACGTGCTGTTCAGCGCCACGACGCCGAAACAGGCCGCGCAGGCGATCAAGAAGGTTGCCGAGATCGGCTGGAAGCCGCTGCACATCATCGACATCAACGCCTCCTCGGTCAGCGCGGTGCTGAAACCCGCCGGACTCGACAACGCCAAGGGCGTCGTCAGCGTCGGCTATGTCAAGGATTCGGCCGACCCCGAATGGAAGGACGATCCCGGCATGAAGCGATATCTCGCCTTCATGGCCAAATACTACCCGGAGGGCGACAGGGATTCGAACCTGAACGTCTACGGCTATATCACCGCGCAGCTGCTGGTGCAGGTGCTGAAGCAATGCGGCGGCGATCTCACGCGCGAGAACGTGATGCGCCAGGCCGCCAGCCTGAACAACATCACACTCGACCTGACGCTGCCGGGCATCTCGGTGACGACGATGCCGACCGACTACCGCGTCAACAAGCAGTTCCAGATGGTGCAGTTCGACGGCCAGCGCTGGCAGAAACTCGGCGACATCGTCACGGACGAGGCGAAGGAATGAAGCGCCCCTCATCCTGAGGGGCGCGCGCCTTGAAGAATGAAGGCCTCACCGATGGTCCTCGTGCTTCGAGGCGGCCGCTCCGCGGCCTCCCCGGCATGAAGGAGGAAGGTGGCTGCTCGCCCTATCTCTTCATCCCGCCCACATAGGCCGCGAGCTTGTCGAGCGTCTGGTAGCCGTATTCGACGGCACCGAAGCTGATCATGCCGTCGCGCTGCGCCGTGCTCGACGCCAGCTGCCGCATCATCAGAACCGTCTTGCCGTTGCTCTGTTCGGCGAAGGTGACGGTGAAACGGAACAGTCCGGGATCCTCGTCCTGGTCGTCGCCGTGATCCATCTCCAACAGCGACGGTCGCTCGATGCGGCGGAAGCGCATGCGGTTCGGGTAGACCGTGCCGTCGGGGCCGATCATGTTGAAGCGCCAGACGCCGCCAACCCGCACGTCGATCTCGAAGGTCTCGAGCTTGAAACCCTTCGGCCCGAACCATTGTGGCAGGTGCTTTGGGTCGGACCACGCTTCGAACACCAGATCGCGCGGCGCGTCGATCACGCGCGACATCACGATCTCGCGGTCGAGCGACCATTGCGACAGGGCGGGATTGGCAGAATTCGTCATCGTCAGGAACCTTTCCGTTTGGTTGTCTTGCCAGTCGTCTTGTTACTTGTCTTGGACGGCCGCTTGGCAGCGGCCCTGTCTTTCTTCAGCTTCATCACATAGGCTTCGAAGCGATCAAGCCGCGCCTCCCAGATCGCGCGCTGATGCTGGAACCAGTCCTCCGCAGTGAGGAGCGCGTCAGGACTGAGGCGGCAGGAGCGCACGCGCCCCGATTTCTCCGACAGGATGAGACCGCTCATCTCCAGCACGTGGATGTGTTTCATGAAGCTCGGCAGCGCCATCTCGAAGGGACCGGCAAGCTCGCCGACCGACGCCTCACCTGCGCAGAGCCGCATCACGATCGCCCGCCGGGTGGGATCGGCAAGGGCCGCGAAAACCTGATCGAGTTGGGATAATTGGTTAGCCATGAGGCTAACTATAGGACTGTCGCCATCCGGCGTCAACATTGTTAGCCAATTAGCTAAGTTAATTTTGCCGACTGGTAGCCTGGATGAAGCGAAGCGTAATCGGGGGCCGCTCGCTCGGCTGCGGCACTTTCCCGGATTGCGCTTCGCTCCATCCAGGCTACGGACTGTCGCAAGGCTCCGCAGACGGAACCCACCACGCGCGATCGTGAATAGGGGGGCACGGTCCTTCCCGCTACAAGAGACCGGGGGCGCATCGAATCCTGCGCCAGAGCCGTGCCGTCTGTTGTCACCTCATCGTACCTCACCCGACGGGCGCTGGCCCGGGCTGCGCTCGTTCCGCTCGCGCTTGCCTGGCCGCGCGGCGCCGCCGCGGATTCCGACATGATCGCGCAGATGCGCGACATCGTCGCGAACGAGCTGGCGCCGACCGCAACGCCGGACCAGCCGGGCGGTCTGGCCGCCGCGCTTTATGCCGGCAACCATGTCGAGTTCTTCAACTACGGCTTTGCCGACGACGCCACGCGAAGGCCGGTCACGCCGGACACGCTGTTCAACCTCGGTTCCCTGCGCAAGCCGTTCGAGGCGACACTGGTCGCGCTCGGCACCCTCCGCGGCGAGCTGCGGCTCGACGATCGTCTGGTGAAATATCTCCCGGAGCTCACCGGCGACTATATCCGCCGCGTCACCGTCGGCGAGCTCGTCACGCACACCTCAGGCATGCTGCTGCCGACCGACCATCCGCCCTGGCCGAGCGACACTTTTTCCCGCGCGCAGCTCATCGAGATGTTCAACAGCTGGAGACCGCAAGCCGGCGAAGCGCCCGGCAAGCAGCGCATCTACAGCCACGCCGGCTACGTCCTGCTTCAGCTCGTGCTCGAGCGCTGTTGCGGCGCTCCGATCTCGACCCTGCTCGAACAACGCATCCTCAGGCCGATCGGCATGAATGCGACCTCCGTGCCCGAACGCGGCGAAGACAGCCGTGCCGTCATGGACGAGGCCTGGATGCAGCGCGCGGTCCAGGGCTATTCGGATCAGGGTATGGCGATCGGCCCCATCGGCAACCAGCAGAGCTATTTTGATTTCCCCGGCACGGGCCAGATGTTTTCCTCGCCGCGGGATCTCTCGATCTTCGTTGCCGCCTGCGTCGACGGCCGATCGATCGATCCGCATTTGCGCGAGGCATTGCGGATGACACAGCACGAGATTTTCCGCGTCGACGAGAAGTTCGGACAGGGAATGGCCTGGGAGACGGTGCATCTTCCAGGCGTCACCGTCGTCGACAAACCGGGTGGGCTCAACAACGCCTCCGGCTATATCGGCCTCGTGCCCGCACAGCGGATCGGCATCGTGTTGCTGGCCAATCGCGGCGAATACCCGCACGAGATCGCCCGCTACAAGATCCTGCCCGCGCTGGCGAAGCTCATGGGCCCGCACTGAACACATCCCTTAAAACAGAAAGCCCCGGCTGAGCCGGGGCTTTCCACGCCAGATCAGGAACGGGATGAAGCTCAGTACCTGGCGACGACGGGTCCGCCAAACTTGTAGTTCACGCCGACGCGCGCGATGTTCGATTTGAGATCGACCGAATGGGTGAAGACGTTGGCCGGAAACGCGCCGCCAAGCAGATTGGTGCTGGTCACGGTGCTGCGTCCGAGATCGACGTAGAGATATTCTGCCTTGAGCGACCAGCCGCCGCCGACGGCATATTCGGTGCCCACACCTGCGGTCCAGCCGACCCGCGTGTCGCGGATCGCGGCCGACTCGGTCGCGGCGGCGAACGTGTCGGTGAAGTTGAAATTGCCCTTCACCTCGGCGATGGCCGCGCCGCCGGTGGCGTACAGCAGCCAGGTCGGAGCCGCGAGGAAGCCGATGCGGCCGCGGATGGTCGCAAGCCAATCGGCCGAGACTGACGACGACACGGTGAAGCCGGTCGGCGCGCAGCAGGGATAGAACGCCGAACCCGTCGCACTGCCCTTAAAGCCGAAATAGTTGATGTCACCTTCAAGGCCCAACACGGCGTTGTTGACCTGCCAGTTGTGGCCGGCGGTAAAACCGCCGGTGACGCTGGAGCTGTTGACCCGCTGGGCGCCGACTGCCGCAATCGCAGTAACACTGGTGTCCGCGAAATAGCCGGCGGGAGCGAACGCGGTCGAGGTGGCCGGATCGGCGCTGCCCCACTGCCCGCCGACATTGGCGCCGACGTAAAAGCCGGTCCAGTTGTAGGCCGTCGCCATCATCGGCGCCTTGGTGTAGTGCGCCGCGAGGTCGGCCGCCTGCACCGATGCGGAGCCCAAGACAACCGCGGCAACCGCCAGCAAAAACTTCTTCATTCCGGTCTCCTTACCCCACGCGATTGATCTCGCGTTTCGAACGCGCGCGGGCGGAAGTTGTCCGGCGCTGATCGGGCATAGGCTGCCGGTCCCTCGCCGTCTTGGGCTGCGGCGAAGTTCATAGAGACTGTGACGTAGTGTGAGCCGTGCGGCACGCGAACGCGTGACGGGTGTGACTCGAGAGCCACGCATAACCCTGCGGCAGCGGCGGGCCACGCACACCACTGTCGCATCGCGACACCCCGCGCGAACGCGATTCGAACCCCCGCCTCTCAGACCGAACGCGTCAGTCCGCCGTCAACGCGGATGTTCTGTCCCGTGATGTAGGCCGCGCCGTCGGACGCCAGGAACGAGATCGTCGCGGCGATCTCCTCGACCTTGCCGTAGCGCCGCATCGGCACGCTGTCGCGGCGTGCATCTAGCTCTGGCAGGCTGTCGATCCAGCCCGGCAGCACATTGTTCATGCGGATGTTCTCGGCGGCATGGGTGTCGGTGAAGATCTTGGTGAAGGCGGCAAGGCCAGCGCGGAACACTGCAGAGGTCGGAAACATCGCGCTCGGCTCGAATGCCCAGGCGGTCGAGATGTTGATGATGGCGCCGCCCTTTTGCGTTTGCATGATTGGCATCACCAGCCGGGTCGGACGGATCACGTTGAGCAGATAGGTGTCGAGGCCGGTGTGCCATTGCTCGTCGGTGATCTCCGTGATCGGCGCCCGGGGCCCGTGGCCCGCGCCGTTGACGAGCACGTCGATGCGTCCCCATTTGGCCATCGCGCCGTCGACAAGCCGCTTCAGATCGTCGTTCGACTTGTTGGAACCGGTGACCCCCAATCCGCCCAGTTCAGCTGCCAGCGCCTCGCCCTTGCCGGAGGAGGACAGGATCGCGACGCGAAAGCCGTCGGCTGCGAGCCGGCGCGCAGCCCCTGCCCCCATGCCGCTGCCGCCGGCGGTCACGAGTGCGACCTTCTCAGCTGCCATCTCTGCTGCCATGACCGATCATCCTCTATGATATCGTGGAGGCGAGCCGCAGGCCCGGCCTTTCATGAGGTCTTCTACCGCCGGACCAGCCGGAAGGTCCACCGTCGAAAGCGACTTGAAAGATGAGCGATTTGCAGGTCCGCAATTTGCGCCCCGAGGAGATCGCCATCGCCGTCGACTGGGCCGCGGCCGAGGGCTGGAATCCGGGCTTCTCGGACGCCGCCTGTTTCGCGATCCCGGACGCGCATGGCTTCTTTGTCGGCGAGATCGGCGGCGAGCCGGTCGCGACCGTCTCCTGCGTCAACTACGACGATCGCTTCGCGTTTCTCGGCTTCTACATCGTGCGATCGGATCATCGCGACAGAGGCCACGGCCTGCGCATCTGGAGCGCGGCGATCGCGCATGCGGGCGCTCGCGTGATCGGTCTCGACGGCGTCGTGGCGCGGCAGGATAATTACAGAAAGTCCGGCTTCCAGCTTGCTTACGCCAATATCCGCTATGGCGGCATCGTCGCCGCGCCATCGAGGCCGCCCGCCGATGTCGTTGCGCTCGACACGATCCCGTTCGCGCTCGTTGAAGCCAACGATGCAACGGTGTTTCCGGCTCCGCGCAGCGCCTTTCTGCGGGCCTGGATCGGCACGTCAGGACATGTCGGTCGCGCATTGCTGCGCGATGGCAAGCTCGCAGCATGGGGCGTGATCCGGCCGTGCCGGACCGGCCGCAAGATCGGCCCGCTCGTCGCCGACGACCGCGCGGCGGCGGAGGCGATCGTGCAGGCCTTGCTGGAAAGCGCAAACGGCGTCGAGATCTTCCTCGACGTCCCCGCCGTCAATCGCGAGGCGATTGCACTTGCGGAATCGCTGGGGCTGAAGCCGGTGTTCGAGACGGCGCGGATGTACACGGGACCGATCGCGCCGCTGCGGATCGACCGCGTCTTCGGCGTGACCAGTTTCGAGCTGGGCTAGCTCAGTAGCAGCGCATGATGTTGACGGTGTGCTCGCCGCCGCCGCGGCCGGGCACAGTCACCTGCTCCGTCGGACAGCTCGGCACGTAGGGCCGGTCGGACGGCACCACGTTCGGCGGGAAGCGATGCGTCCAATCCCAGGGAACGTCGTACGTATAGGTGTAGCGAACGTCGCTGGAAACGGGTTGGGCGGTCTCGGCAAAAGGCTGACCGTAACCTGCATTGTCATAGTAGAACCCGCCGCCGCCCGGCCAGTAGACCCAGGGCGTGTTGCGGCCACGGAACCTGGCGCCCGGCGCAATCGGCGGACGCGCCGCCGGACCGGAAGGTGTGGCGGCATGTGCGACGGTGCCGCCGGGCCTGGCAAAACTGTCGCTGGGAGCAAGGAGCAGCGCGGCTGCGCTGAGCGAGGCGAGCAACGCCCCAAATGATCTGGACATCATGATACGCACCAACTCGTTTGGCTTCGCGGATAGCGGCTCCCCACCGCACGCTAGGCCGGGCTGTCGCCCACCCGCAAACGTATAATTAATTATTGGTTAAGGCACGGCATTAACGGGGAACAGACTGCGGCAAGACGCCCGGGATTCCGGCTGATGTCGCACGTGTTCCGGAAAACGGACTTCATAACCAGTTGATCGGAGTTGATCGGTTTGGTCGACGACACCCGGAACGCTCCCGCACTGCGGTCGTTGGCTCCCGACACAAGCAAGGAGCATCTCCAATGCAGAACAAGTCGAAACTCCTCTGCCTGATTACGGCTTCACTCGTCGCGGGCACGTCGGCCGCCTCGGCCCAGGGCTATGATTGGAACGGATCGCGCGCGGGATGGGACCGCACCGCCCCGGCCTACCAGCCGGTTCAGCCCCGCGCCTACTATCCGGATGTCGCTGGACCATACGGCGCGCTCAACGGCACCAATCATCCGGCGCCGAGCTCGACGCAGGGCGATGTCGGCCCGGAGGGCAATAACAACGGTACACTGACCGGCGTCTATCGCAGCTGGTAACGCCCGCTCACGATCTGGCCCATCGTCCATCACGGACGATGGGCCTTCGTGCGTCAGCGGCCTTGCTGCTTGCGCAGCCAGTCCAGCATATCCTGCGCATTTCCGGTGCCCTGCGTCACGATGGCGGTGTTGCCACCGCTGCGGCGATAGACCGTGGTGCGCCCGGGCTCCTTCTCGATCTTGACCTCGGCCTGCGCCGGATCGCCGCTCTGGGTGATGACGGACGTGCCGTTCTCGTCCTGAACTACGGTCGTGTGGCCGTCACCTGACTCGCCGGCTCCGGCCGGCCCTGCTGCCATTGCCATCATGATGCTCATTCCTGCTGCAAGTGCGATGAACCTCATATTGCACCTCGCCTTCACGATCACCGGCTGAACTGAAATATCGACAGCCAGTTGAAGCGCCCGAATTGTCGCACCGTTCCCGTGTTCATGTCTCCGATCTGGAGCAGAAGGGCGTTGGTGGAATTGCCGACCTGGGTGATATCGGCAATGTTGCTCACGCCCGACTGACCGATCGCCAAATTGGTCGTGCCACCCACCTGGATCACGTCGACATAATTTCGCGTGCCGTTCTGGATGATCGTCGCATCGACCGTTCCCGTGCCACCGATCTGGATGACACGCGCGATATTGATGCGGCTGTTCTCTTCGATCGTGACCGGCTGGACATTGTTGCCGAACTGCACGACCGTTTCGATGCTCACGTTCCGGTTCGTTACGCCGCGCTGGACGGATCCGGCGGATGCCTCGGACGCGACGCTGACGGCGAACAATGCCGCCAATGCCAGGAGTAGCCTAGCGCATTTCATCGCTTGCCCCCATTACATTTCTGACGACGAGGTCGCGCCCGGCTCAATGGCTATTCTGGACAACAGTCGCCGAGTTGAACGCACCGAACTGAGCCAGGAAACTGCTGGTGGACTGGCCGGCCTGGCCGACAAACGCGACATTGTTCACGCCCGCCTGCCCGACCGATGCCGATGTCGTTCCGCCGAATTGCAGGATTCCGGTCGCGTTGTTCGTGCCGTTTTGAGTGACGGTCGCGCTGGTGCTGCCGCCGATCATGAACACGCCGGCCATGTTGAGCTGGCTGTTCTGGTTCAGCACGACCGGCGGGCCGCCGAGCGATACGATGGTCTTGATGTCGGCGGTCTGCGCACCGGCCGATCCGGCGCCCACGCAACACAAGGTGAGAAATGCGCCACAGGCGGCGCCTGAAAAATGCCTCATGACATGCCTCGCGACTGAAAATTGATTTGCGATCAAGGAGTCTGCTGCAAAATTGTCGAGCCGTTCAGGATTCCGAGCTGTCCGACGGCCGCCGCGTTGTTCGCGCCGATCTGGCCGATCAGGCTCGAATTAAAGCCACCGGCCTGGCCGAGTAACGCGGTGTTGGACGCCGTCGCGGTGGTGCCGCCCTGCCCGATCACCGAAGTGTTGACGGTAAGGAGCGAACCCGTCTGCAACGTAGTCGCAGCATTGGTGGCGCCGAATTGCATCGTGGTGGCGCTGTTGTTGGTGCCGCCACTCTGCGAAATGAAGGAGTTGTTGGTAGTGCCGAATTGCAGCACGCTGGCCGAGTTGCCGGCCTGGGCATCGACGGCGGTCAGCAAGCTGAACGCGACGATCGTGGCAACGAGATATTTTTGATGCATGACATTTCCTCCGCGAAAGTCGGCGGACAAGCTCTCACCGAGTCGTCCGGCCCGAGGCGGTGCTTTCAAGGATGGCGCGGACGCGCCGCAGTTGACGCGTCCGGCCAAACGGGGCTGGCTTAGTGCGCCGTCTGCGAGACGGTGCTGCCGTTGACGCCGAACACGCTGAGCTGTCCGACGGCAGCGGCGTTGTTCTGGAGCGCGGCAGGCCCGAACGAGTTCTGGGTGATCGCGCTGCCGTTGTTGCCGAACGCCACCTGGCCGGTCGTCGCCGAGTTCTGCACGCCGACCTGGTTGACCGTGCTGCCGTTGTTGAGTGAGGCCGCGCTGGTGCCCTGCATCGTGCTCGCGCTGTTGATGATGCCGAGCTGGCTGGTCGAAGAGGTGTCGTTGGTGAGGCCCTGCTGCGAGACGCTGGAACCGTTCACGACGCCCACCTGCACGGTGGTCGAGGTGTTGGCGGCCTGCGCGGCGGAGGACAGGGCGAGCACGGCAACGGAAGCAAAAAACAATTTGCGCATGGAATATCCTTTCTGGCTAAGATCTCTGACTGGGTTCGGATGCCGTCTTGGAGGAGGCCGACATCGCAGGACAGACTTTGAACCGATCGTGCTGCGTGCGACAGACTGCAGTTCATGCTAATCGGTACGGACTAGACGTTGCGCGATGCCTTGGTGCCCGCGGCACTAGCTGTACGGTTGGCCCGAGGCGATTCGTGCCGTCTCGTCTTCGCGTCCCATGCTGTCGACCAACCGCACCACCTCGATCGGCGAACGAAGCTCCAGCTTTCGCATCATCCTGGTGCGATGGACCTTGGCCGTCACTTCGCTCACGCCGAGTCTCGCGGCGATCTGCTTGGCGACGAGACCTTCCGCCATCAACAGCATGATCTCGCGCTCCCTCGCCGTCAGCGTCTCGACGCGCTGGCGCGCTTCGCGCACGCTATCTTCGCGTTCGAGCCGCCTGCGGTCGCGCTCGATGCCGTGCCTGATCGCGTCGAGGATCTCCTGCTCGCGGAAGGGTTTTGGAAGAAACTCGACTGCGCCGCGCTTCATCGCCTCGACCGAGACGCGGACGTCGGAATGGCCACTGATGAAGACGATCGGGATCAGCACGCCCGTCTCGGCGAGCCGGCGCTGAAGCTCGAGGCCGGTCGGCGCGGTGCCGGGAAAGCGGACGTCGAGCACGAGGCATGAAGGCCCGCCGGAAATAATCTCCCCGAGAAACTCGTCGGTCGATGCAAACAATTTTACCTGATGCCCGGTCTCCTCGCAGAGACTTCCGATCGCGGTTCGAATCTGGATCTCGTCGTCAATGACATAAACTGTGGCTTGACCTGAACTCATGGCAACGGGCTCCCCGGCTTGGGGCTCGATGAACAAGCAACGAGCCATCCATTCTTCTTGCAAGCGAGATCAAGGTGCTTGGATGAATTCGCGGGGATCGAGCGAGTCGCTCCGGTCCGCCGCTTCGACGTCTTAGGGCCAACACCCGTTCAAGACGAGTGAAGGCGTTCACATATCGGGTTTCGTGATTGGGGGGATTCGCCCTGGCGACCTGCGGCATCATGGCGATGCGCGATATCGACAATGCGACGATCTGGCGTCGGAACTTCGGTATCGCCGACTGCGTCATGGCATCGCCACCCACGTGCCGACTTGAACGCCGGGCGCTGGCCGCTTCGGCCAGAGCAGACGGGACGTTCAGTCAGCTTGTCGAGTTCGATACCGCGCGCGTCATATCGATACGCTCCGTATGCATTTCCGGCAAGTCACGAAAGATAGCACCCCGCAGACTTTACTTCTGGATCATCAAGCGCGCCCGACCGTCGCCCCGGCAACAGCGACACACTGACGATCGACTGCGTTTTCTTGGATTTACAACCATAGCGCGACCTTTGTCTGTGCCGCCAACGATGCCATTTCAAGAGGCGGGGTTTTTGATATGCGATTTGTGCCAGTTATTGCCTTGCTCGGAACTGCATGCGGCCTCGCCACGGTCTACGCCGCGGGGCCGGCCGTCATCGGCGACGCGGCCGGGGCCGCGGCGGAGAAAGCGGCCCGCGCCTATGAATCGACCCAACGGCTGCTCAAACCCGTCGGGCCGGAAGCACGGAGCTTCGGATCGGATGCCCCCGTGTTCCGCTTTGCCTCAATCCAGCGCGGCAGCATCGAGCAGACCATCACCGTCACCGGCGCCCTGCAGCCGGTCAAGACGATCGAGGTGGGTTCCCAGTTATCCGGGCAGCTCGCCCGGGTCTATGTCGATTTCAACGACACTGTCAGCAAGGATCAGCCGCTCGCCCTGATCGATCCGCGCAGCTTTGCGGCCAAGGTCGACGAAGCTAGGGCGGCGGTGGCGGTGGCGAACTCCTTTGTCGACATCGAGCGGGCCAAGCTCGACCGCGCCAGGATCGATCTGCAAAACGCCAGGGGCAGCAGAGACGTACTCGTGGCCAAGCTCGACAGCGCGCAGGCGGTCAAGGCGTCGGCGCAGAAGACCTTGCAGCGCAAGCTGGCTCTACAGTCACAAAACGTTGTGGCGATAACGGCGGTGGATGACGCCCAGACGGAGTTCACCGCGAGGCTTGCCCAAGAACGCGAAGCCGAAGTCCTCATGTCCCTGAACGCCTACTCAGTCGACGGCGCGCAGGCCGATATCCGCCGGATCGAGGCGGAATTGCAGCAGGCACGAATGGCCGTGCCGGAGAAGGCGGCCGTTCTCGCTGCGGCCCAGGCCGATCTCGACCGCACCGTGATCCGCTCGCCGATCGATGGCGTCGTCGTCGGCAGGTTCGTCAACGAGGGCCAGACGCTCGCGGTCGGACTGGAATCGCGCACCACGTTCGTGGTCGCGCACCGGCTGGAGGACATGGAGATCCACGCGCAGGTCGACGAAGCCGATATCGGGCGCATCGCCCCCGATCAGCGCGCCCATTTCACGGTGGATGCCTACCCGGACCGCCGCTTCGAGGCGGTGGTGCGGCAGGTGCGCAAGGCACCGCAGAACCAGCAGCACGTCGTGACCTACACCGTCGTCCTGGCGACCTCCAATCTCGACGGCGCGTTGCTGCCCGGCATGACGGCCCTGGTGAAGATCGTGATCGAGCGGCAGGACGACGTGCTGAAAGTGCCGCTTGCCGCTTTGCGCTTCCAGCCCTCCGGCACGCAGCCGGATGCCGCGGCGCGCAGCGGAGTGTGGGCACGCACCGCAAGCGGCTCACTCCGGCGTATTCCCGTGACCGTCGGCGCGGCCGGCACCGAACAGGTCGCGCTCAGGAGCGGAGACCTCGTCGAGGGCAGTCAGGTCGCCGTGGGTCAGGCCATCCGGCCGGCCGGCATGGAGTTTCTCGGCATCAGGTTCGGATCATGACGGCCCACCCGCCCCTCATCAGCCTGCAGTCGGTCTCCAGGACCTATCGCGCCGACGGAGTGGCGGTGGCTGCGGTGCGCAACGTCAGCTTCGACATCGAGCGAGGCGAGATCGTCGCGGTGATGGGACCGTCCGGCTCGGGAAAATCGACGCTGATGAACATGCTAGGGCTGCTCGACCTGCCGAGCGAGGGCGCGCTCTATCTCGAGGGAACCGACGTTGCCGATCTCTCGGAAGACCACCGGTCGTCCCTGCGCGCCCGCAGCATCGGCTTCGTATTCCAGTCCTACAATCTGCTCGCGCGCCACAATGCGATCGAGAACGTCGCGCTGCCGCTGGTCTATTGCGGCATCGGCCGCAAGGAACGTCTGGCCCGCGCCGAGCAGAGCCTGGAGGCCGTCGGCATGGTGCACCGGGCCCACCACTTCCCGCGGCAGCTCTCGGGCGGCGAGCAGCAGCGCGTCGCGATCGCGCGCGCCCTGATCGCCTCTCCGCTGATCGTGCTCGCCGACGAGCCGACCGGCGCGCTCGACAGCCGTACCGGCGCCGAGATACTGGCCCTGTTCGCCGCGCTCAACCGCACCGGTCAGACCATCGTGATGATCACGCATGATCCCGGCATCGCGACCCAGTGCCGGCGCACGATCCGCCTGCATGACGGCGAGCTCGTCGCTGACGAAACGCTGGTCCCGATCCTGCCGAAACGGAGCGCTGTGCCATGACGATGCTCCAGGGCTTCCAGATCGCGTTGCACGCCTTGCGCCTCAATCCGTTGCGCAGCATCCTCACCATGCTGGGCATCGTGATCGGCGTCGCCTCCATCGTGACCGTGTTTGCGATCGGGTCCGGCGCGCAGCTTCGGCTCCAGGAGCAGATCCGCTCGATCGGCGCCAACGTGCTGATGATCAACCCCGGCGCGGTCTACCAGGGCGGCGTACGTCTCAAGGATGGCAGCAAGCTCACCATGACCGAGAGTGACGTGCAGGCGATCCTCGAGCAGATCCCCGAGATCCAGGCTGCGGCCGGCTCGATTGCAGGAACGGCCCAAATCATTCACGAGAGCAAGAACTGGAACACGACCATCAACGGGACGACGACCGGGCACTTCATGGTGCGCGACTGGCAGCTTGCGACCGGGCGCTATTTTTCCGGAAGCGAGGAGGCAGGCGCCGGCAAGGTCGTGATCCTCGGCAGCACGGTGGCGCATGAGCTGTTCGCGCCCGGCGAGGACCCGATCGGCGCCCAGATCAGGATCATGAAGGTGCCGCTCGAAGTGGTCGGTGTTCTCGATCGCAAGGGACCAGCGCAGGACGACGTCGCCTTCGTGCCGCTCACCACGGCCAAGTTGCGCTTCCTCGGCAGCGCAAGCAACATCAACCGGGATTCGGTCGCCTACATCATCGCCAAGGTGGCCGCCGACGGACAGATGGCGGGCGCGCGAACGGAGATCGAAAACCTGCTGCGGCAGCGCCACCGTATTCCCGCCGGCCAGGAGGACGACTTCAAGGTCCAGGATCCGGCCGCCGCCATGGAAGCGCAGCAGGGAGCGATCCGCACCGTTGCGCTCCTGCTCGTCGCCATCGCCTCGGTCTCGCTGCTCGTTGGCGGCATCAGCATCATGAACGTCATGATCGTGTCGGTTACCGAGCGCACGCGTGAGATCGGAATCCGCCGCGCGCTTGGCGGGCGGATGCGGGACATCCGTCTTCAGTTTCTCTGCGAGGCCCTCGTGCTCTGCCTGCTCGGCGGCGCGATCGGCGTCGGTGCCGGCGTCACGCTCTCGATGACGGTCGCTCGCATGGCGGGATGGATCACCTCGATCGACGGCCAGGCGATCGGCCTTGCCCTCGCCTTCTCGATCGCGACCGGCCTGATCTTCGGTTTTTATCCCGCCCACAAGGCATCCAAGCTCAGCCCGATCGAGGCACTCAAGACGGAGTGAGAACATGCTGGGGTGTTCGCATCGACCAAAGGCCACGGAGGAGCAGTCATGAGTCCGGATCCGAAACATTCGATCACGCCGACACCGCGCGAGCGGGACCTGATGATGCTGATCGCACGCGGGATGCAGAACAAGAACATCGCGTACGAGCTCAAGATCTCGGAGAACACGGTGCGGGCGCATATCGGCAACATCATGCGCAAATACCGCCTCCAGAACCGGACCCAGATCGCGATCATCTTCGCCCTGCAGGCGGCGCCGCCATCGCTTCGCCGCAACCTGGCCAATGGCGGCCGCAATTCGGCGACGGCAGCGCCGGCCAAGGCGGTCGCGCAGAATACGCCGGTGCCGACGGCGCCGGATTGAACGCTCCGGCCACAATTCCTTGCGTCGTTTCAGACGAAACACCCAAGTCCGGGGTCAACGGAACGGTGGCAAAATATTTCTCTTTATTAGAATTCGGATTTTTGTTAGACATTTCTCACTCCGGCCCAAGGAAGAGGGGCGTATCGCGATCGTCACGAACGCGGGCCGGACGGCGGTGGACGTTAGTCACATCGGCGCGAACGGCTTCGCAGGGCGGGTAACCGTGAGTGAAGGCCTCGCGCACACGACCGGTGTGATCGGCGTACGGCAAAATCGTGTGGTCCTGGCGCCCGGGGTCTGTGCGCCAAGCGTTGCGGTGATGTGGTGGCTCAACCGGGCACACGCATCAGCCATCCGCAAGGCGACGGGGGCAATAGTGCATCGCTCCCCGGGGAGAGCGCGACATAAGCCGTAAAGCCACTGCGCAGGGAAGGCCGGATGTTTTGGCTTCACCTGTATGCCGCTGTGCAATCTTGTTCACGACAATCTCGCACAGTGGACCGCGGGTGCAGCCGGCACCCGGTCTTCCCTGCGCCCTCTTTCATTTGAGGGGGAGGCGATGAAGCAAAGCTCGGGCAAAACAAGCCGCGAGACGGCGAAGGTGTGTCTGCGATCCGGAATGCGAATGGAAACGTGACGCTGCCACCCAAAGACGCCGTCATTGCGAGCGCAGCGAAGCAATCCAGGCTGTCGCCGCGGAAAGACTCTGGATTGCATCGCTGCGCTCGCAATGATGATGCTGAAGCAGTTGCCCACCAAAATTCCTGTCTCGTGCCCCGGACGCTGCGCAACGCCTCTTGGCCGTGCGCTGCAGCGCGTCCGGGACACGCGGACCGCCCCTGCCCTTTCTTTACATGCCGCTCCGCTCTTGTAACAAAACCGTCATGCAGCGAAACTAAACGAAGCCGGGGGCCGCGGTTGGCGGCCAAGCCGCCTCGCAGGGAGAGATTTTGATGCGCCGTTCATTGGTGTTGCTGTCAGCCGGACTGACAGTGTTGTCCGCCGGACTTTCGACCGGACCTGCCTCCGCAGAGAACAACACGCCCCGCAACCTGATCCTGTTCATTCCGGACGGTCTGCGGGCGCTGAAGGTAACACCCGAGACCGCCCCGGCAATGGCCGAAATCCGCGACAAGGGCGTCAATTTCAAGAATTCGCACTCGCTATTCCCGACCTTCACCATGGCCAACGGCTCGGCGATGTCGACCGGCCATTATCTCGGCGACACCGGCGTGTTCTCCAACACGATCTGGACCAACTATACCTCGGTGCCCGCAGGCGACACCGTCGTCCCGTTCATCGAGAACGACGCCGTGCTCGGCGACATCGACGAGCACTTCAAGGGCGACTACCTCAACGAGGACACGATCCTGAAGTTGGCCCGCGACAAGGGCTACAGCACCGCCGCGCTCGGCAAGCATGGTCCGACCTATCAGTTCGACCACACCGACAAGCCCGAAAAGGCCGGCCTGCATTCGGTCGTGTTCGACGACGCCACAGGCGGCAAGAACGGCGTGGCGCTATCGGACGAGATCAAGGCCGCTCTCACCAAGGCCGGCCTGCCCCTCGCCACGCCGCCGCGCGGCGACAACTCCAAGGCGGGCGATGCCAAGACGCCCGGCACCACGGCGGCCAACGTCGCGCAGCAGGCCTATTTCGCCGACGCCGCGGCCAAGGTCGTGCTGCCGATGTTCAAGGCACGCAACAAGCCGTTCGTGCTGGTGTTCTGGTCGCGCGACCCCGACGGCAGTCAGCACAACACCGGCGACAGCCTCAACCAGATCATGCCCGGCATCAACGGGCCGACCTCGATGGCCGGCATCAAGAATGCCGACAACAATCTCGCCCAGCTCCGCAAGGCGCTGGACGAGCTCGGCCTTGCCGCAAACACCAACATCATGGTCCAAGCCGACCACGGCTTCTCGACCATCTCCAAGGAAAGCAAGACCAGCCCCTCGGCCAAGGTCAGCTATGACGACACGCCGAAGGACTTTTTGCCGATGGGCTTTCTGGCGCTCGACCTTGCCAAGGCGCTCGACCTGCCGCTGTTCGATCCCAACGACAAGAACGCCAAGGTCGAGGGCAACAAGCACCCCAAGGCCGGCAACGGCGTGCTCGGCAAGGATCCGGAAAAGCCCGATCTCATCGTCGCCACCAATGGCGGCTCCGACCTGATCTATTTGCCGAACAAGGACAAGAAGCTGGCGGCCAAGACCGTCAAGGTGCTGCTCGAGCAGGATTACGTCTCCGGCCTGTTCGTCGACGACTCGCTCGGCCGCTTCCCCGGCACGCTGCCGCTGTCGAGCGTCAACCTACGCGGCAAGGCGGCGACGCCGACGCCGGCGATCGTCGTCAACTTCCGCTCCTATGCCAGCGATTGCGGCGAGGCGCCGACCAACTGCTCGGTGCACGTCGCCGACACCGTGCTGCGCCAGGGCCAGGGCATGCATGGCAGCTTCAGCCGCGGCGACACCATGAACTTCATGGCCGCGATCGGTCCGGACTTCAAAACGGGCTATGTCAGCGAGATCCCGGTCAGCAATGCCGACGTCGGCATGACGGCCGCCCAGCTCCTCGGCCTGCGCGCATCGCAGAACGGCGGCCTCGTCGGCCGCGTGATGTCGGAGGCCATGCCCAACGGCATCGTGCCGAAGGCGTACAAGGGGGTCGAGAAGTCGAAGAAGTCAGAGAACGGCCTTCAGACCGTGCTGAACTTCCAGCGCGTCGGCAGCCAGCGCTATTTCGACACTGCCGGTTTCCCGGGCCGCACGCTCGGCCTCGAGTTGGACACCGGCAAACAAAAAACGGCGGGGAAATAACCCCGCCGTTCAAATGCGTCCTCGTGAGAGGCGCAGAATTTTACATGCCGATGTCGAACACGTTCGGCAATTGGCCCGCCAGAGGCAGCGCGGTGGCGCCCAGGAAGGTCGCCACCATCGCCATCAGGCGACGGTTGTTCTGGCGCTTGCCGCGCATCTGGCCGGCGATCCACTCAAGCATTTCGCTGTTGACCTTGGAGGCATAGGACGGCGCCCACCCCTCGATATCGGACTCGGCCGACAGCGCGACGCTACGCGGCGGCACCTTCAGGCCGGAGGCGCTCGCCGCATAATGGGCGACCGCCTTGGCCAGCAAATCGTCGAACCGGCCACCATCGGTGCGCTCGGTCGCAGCTTCGTTGATCTCGAACAGCGCTTCGGCTTCAGCACGGCTGACCGGCTGGTCGTTGACGGCCGAGGCGGTGAGAATGCGGACGCACCAGGCGGTGTCATCGGCATCGAGCGAGCGGGAGAAGTGCACCCTTCCCTTGGTGGTCGGGCCTTCGCCCGTGATCACGCCGTCGCGCACGATGGTCAGTGCATGGGCCGAGGTATCGCGGCAGGACGGTTCGAGGGACGGCGACTCAACAGACTTATGCGCAGCGGCAGACATAGTTCACTTCCAGATTTCTTCTGATCGGCCAGCATTTTCATGCCGGCGTAAAGGGGTGGTTAATGATTCGGTACGGGGATCGCGACTTTTCGAGATAGTTGCCAATTGGTCGCTGTCAGGACCATTTTGGTTCTGGGAAGCGACGGGCGAGCGTGATGGAAGTCATAAAAGGCTTTCTCGGGGCAATCACGCCCGTATAGCCCCGGTGGAGATGTTTCGCCGCAGGCGCCGCTGTAACAAAAAGGTGCTAGGAAATCAGGCCTTCAAAGAAGGAATTCACATTTTACTTGAAGCGGTTCAGTTAGCGTTCACTTGGGATCGCGAAGACCTTATAATGGTCATGACGGTCAAAGATGAATTCTCAAGTAAATTCAATAGCATGAGGTAGAACCATGACACTTCCGATCGGCGCCACCGCCCCCGATTTCGAAGCCGAGACCACCGAAGGGAAGATCAAGTTCCACGACTGGATCGGCAATAGCTGGGCGCTGCTGTTCTCGCACCCGAAGGACTTCACGCCGGTTTGCACGACCGAGCTCGGCGCGCTCGCCAGGCTCAAGCCGGAATTCGACAAGCGCGGCGTCAAGCTGATGGGCCTCTCGGTCGATCCGGTCGATCGCCACGCCAAATGGTCGGAGGACATCAAGGAGACGCAAGGCGCGGCCCCGAACTATCCGATGATCGGCGACACCGATTACAACGTCTCCAAGCTGTACGGCATGCTGCCGGCCGCGATCTCGGGCGATCCCCTCACCCGCACCGCCGCTGACAACCAGACCGTCCGCAACGTCTTCATCATCGGGCCGGACAAGAAGATCAAGCTGGTGCTGGTCTATCCGATGACGACGGGCCGGAACTTCCAGGAGATCCTCCGCGTCATCGACTCGCTCCAGCTCACCGCCAAGCACCGCGTCGCGACCCCGGCCGACTGGTCGCAGGGTGACGACGTCATCATCGCGGGCTCGGTCTCCAATGACGAGGCCAAGACGATCTACCCGCAGGGCTGGAAGGAGCCGAAGCCCTACATCCGGATCGTGCCGCAGCCGAAATAACCCAACTGTCATTCCGGGGGCGATGCGTCAGCATCACCCGGGATGACGATGTCAGCTCTTACGCCGCGCGCACGCGTTCGAGGAAGCCCTCGACCTCGGCCTTCAGATGCAGGCTCTCGCCCGACAACGCCTGGGCGGAGGCAAACATCCGGCTGGACGTCTCACCGGTCTCGTTCGCACCCTCGGCGGCCTGACGGACGTTGACGGCGACATCGGCCGTGCCCGATACCGCCGCGCGAACGCTGGCGACGATGTTCTGGGTCGCGCTTTTCTGCTGCTCGACCGCCGCCGAGATCGAGCCCGCGATGCCGCTGATACGCTCGATGGTCTGGCTGATCGCCTTGATGGCGACAACCGATTCCTCGGTCGCAAGCTGCATGCTGGCGATCTGGTTCGAGATCTCGTCGGTCGCCTTCGCGGTCTGGCCGGCGAGCGTCTTGACCTCCTGGGCTACCACCGCAAAACCGCGGCCGGCATCGCCCGCGCGCGCGGCCTCGATGGTCGCGTTCAGCGCCAGCAGATTGGTCTGCTCGGCGATCGAGGTGATCAACTTGACGACATCGCCGATGCGCGCGCCTGCCTCGGAGAGCTGCGCGATGCGCTGATCGGTCGCCTCGGCCTGCCGCACGGCCTCAGCGGAAATGACGTTCGATTCCTGCACCCGCCGGGTGATTTCGGAGATCGATTGAGACAGTTCGTCCGAGGCCGACGCCGCCGAACGCACGTGCTCGGAGGCATTTTCGGAAGCTCCGGCCGAGCGCGCCGACAGATCGGCGGTGGAGCGCGCGGTGTCGGTGAGCTGCCGCGCCGTCCGCTCGAATTCCCCTGACGATGTCAGCACCTTGTCGAGAATGCCGCCGACCCCGCCACGGAACTCCTCGACGAAATTGCGCAGCTCGGATTTGCGCTGCTCGGCGGCTGCGGCCGAAGCCGCCGCCTGCTCGCTGCGCATCCGCGCCCGCTCCTGCGAATTGCTCCTGAACACCGCGACCGTGCGGGCGATCTCGCCGATCTCGTCGGCGCGATTTTCGCAATCGATCTCGACGTCGCTCTGGCCTTCGGCGAGCGCGGTCAGCGAGCGCGTGACCGAGGTGAGCGGCTTGGTGACACGGCGGACGACCAGCAAGGTCAGGACCAGCACCAGCAACGCGGCGAGGCCGGCGGCAGCCGCCATGCTTTCGATCGTCTGGGCCAGCATGCTCTCGAACTGGGCCATCGGGATGCCGACATAGAGGATGCCGGCGACCTTGCCGCTGGCGTCGGCGACCGGGAAATAGGCGGTCATGAAGGACTTGCCGAACAGGGTGGCCGGGCCCTTGTAGGCCTCGCCACGACGCAGCAGCGCCTGCGCCGGGTGATCGGCGGCAAGCTGGGTCCCGACGGCACGGTCGCCATTTTCCTTCTTCACGTTGGTCGAGCGCCGCACGAACTGCCCGCTCGCATCGTCGAACACGAACAGGGTCGCGTTGCCGCCGACATAGGACACCGCGCGATCGACGATGGCGTGATCCTTGAAGTCCGGCATCTTGGGAATCTCGGCGCGCGCGACCGCGCCATCCCGCATCGTGATCTTCGCATCGGGAACGATTTCGGCAAAGGCCAGCGCCAGCGTGCGCAAACTCACCTCGATGTCGCGGAGCGCGCGATCGTTGAAAGCGGAGCTGAGCGACCAATAGCCGGCGCCGACCACGAGCGCCGTATTCATAGCGATCAGCAGCACGGCGCACAGGAGCGCCTTGGTGCCAAGCTTGAATTGCGGCAGAAACTTCGCCGTTGCTCGTCCGTACATGAATGAAATTACCTCCGTAATTCCTGCATATTCGTGCAATCGGCTTACGGTCACATTAACGGCGGTTCCAATCGCCGCCCCGCGACATGCTTTCCAAATCGTTAACGAGGCCACCCTGACCACGCCCAGAACTACGCCAAGGACCACGCCAAGTGCTCCGCCCATCATCGTCTGGTTTCGCGACGACCTCCGCCTGTCCGACCACCCGGCCCTCCACGCTGCCGCCAAGGCCGCTGCGACGACCAGGGCGCCGGTGATCTGCCTCTATGTGCTGGACGACGCGGCCGGGCGAGCGCCGGGCGCCGGGGCGCGCTGGTGGCTGGCGCAGTCGCTGCGGGCGCTCGGCGCCGACATTGCCAGCCGCGGCGGATCGCTGATCCTGCGTAAGGGGCGGGCGGCCAGGGTGATCGCGGAGGTGACGCGTGAGAGCGGAGCGCGTTCGGTCTACTGGAACGGGATCGCACAGGCGCCACATCAGGCGATCGAGCGGCAGCTCGAAGCAGCACTGGCAAAGATCGGCGTGGACTCGCAAAGTTTCCCGGGCGACTTGCTCGTTCCGCCCGCGGCGATCCGCAACAAGGAAGGCTGCGGCCTGCGCGTGTTCACGCCATTCTGGCGGCGCGTGCTGGCGCTCGGCGATCCGCCGAAGCCATTGCCGGCACCGAAGGAGCTGCGTCCTGCGCCCACAGTCGCCAGCGAGGCGCTGGAGACCTGGAAGCTCGAGCCGCGCAAGCCCGATTGGGCCGGCGGCCTGCACGAGACATGGACCCCCGGCGAAGCCTCCGCCCGCGCCCGCCTGCGCAATTTCCTCAAGCACACTGCACAAGGCTATGTCGGCGATCGCGACCGCCCGGACCGCGAGGGCACCTCACATCTGTCACCGCATTTGAGGTTCGGCGAGCTCAGCCCGCGCCAGGTCTGGCACGCCGCGCGGTTCGCCGCGGCGGAGAACCCTGCGATCGGACCCGGTGTCGACAAGTTCCTGAGCGAGCTTGGCTGGCGTGAGTTCTGCCAGCACCTGCTCCACGACCACCCCAACCTTGCCACCAAAAACCTGCAAGCGAATTTCGACGGCTTCCCATGGAAGCCCGACGCCAAGGCGCTCGCCGCCTGGCAGCGCGGACGCACCGGCTATCCCATCGTTGACGCCGGCCTGCGCGAGCTCTGGCACACCGGCGTGATGCACAACCGGGTGCGAATGGTGGTCGCCTCATTTCTGGTCAAGCACCTCCTGATCGACTGGCGCGACGGCGAAAGCTGGTTCTGGGACACGCTGGTCGATGCGGATGCCGGCAGCAATCCCGCCAACTGGCAGTGGGTCGCCGGCTGCGGCGCCGACGCGGCGCCCTATTTCCGCGTGTTCAATCCGGTGCTCCAGGGCGAGAAATTCGACCCGGATGGAGCCTATGTCCGGCGCTGGGTGCCCGAGCTAAAGGACGTGCCGGCCAAGTTGATCCACAAGCCCTGGGAGGCCACGCCGATCGAGCTTACGAGCGCCGGCGTCACGCTCGGCAAGACCTATCCGCAGCCGATCGTCGATCATGCCAAGGGACGAGAGCGCGCGCTCGCCGCCTACGCCAAGATCCGCAAAGGTTGAGCGTTGCTTTGACACAATTATGAAACGCGCTATCGTCATCGCTCCATGCAAACCGTGGGGGACACTATGGACGACGACAAGCCGATCACCGAACAGGCGATGGACACGATCACCGCCGCCGTGGAAGCGACCAAGGACGCAGCTGTCACTGCGGTGAAGAAGGTCAGGAAGGCCGCCAAGAAGGCTGCGAAGAAAGTAGCGCCGAAGAAGGCTTCCAAGAAGAAAGCCAAGAAGGCTGCGAAGAAAACTTCGAAGAAGGCCACCAAGAAGGCTTCGAAGAACGCTGCAAAGAAGTCGTCGAAGAAGGCGGCCAAGAAGGCGGCCAAGAAGACCGCAAAGAAGGCCACCAAGAAAGCTGCCAAGTCGAAAAAGAAGGCCAAGAAGGCCAAGCGCTGATCGCAACGCCGAGGTCTCCGGGGGCGGACGCGCCCGGAGACGGCTCCAGCGATGCCCTACCCTCGCCGCTTGGCTGCACGCCGGCCCGGGTGATGCTCGCCTTGCGGATCGCGGAATTCGCTGCGATGACCGCGCCGGTCCTCGGCGTTGAAGCGCCGACGCTTCTCGGGCGAGCCGAACGCCTTGATCACCTTCCTGCCGTTGACCTTCTTGATGACGTAGCCACCCTCGGTCATCGAGAACGGCTCTTTCAGCGTTCCCTTGTGGTCGAACTTGGTGCCCCGGGGATGCTTGAACGGTTCGAACCAGGACGGATGGACGAAGTTCGACATCTCGAAGCCGGCGACGAAGAAGGTGTCCTCTTCCACGGCGTCACAGACCTCATAGGCATATTGGGTGTTCGGGTTTTTGTCGGCCCAGAGATTGGCCATGGGATCGAGCACCATCTCGAACAGCTCGTGCGAGGCCGCCACGCTGACCGGCTCATCGCCCAGCGCCTTGACGAAGATCTTTGAGATCGGCTGGCGGCGATGCGTCAGCTCATGGCGGCCGAGCATGTTCTTGTGGGAGGCCTCGTCAAAATAGACCAGCTGCCACTCGCCCGGCTTCGGCTTTTCGCTGACATAGAGGTCGACCGGATAGCCCCACACCGGCAGGAAGTGCTTGTCGTAGCATTTCTGGAGCGCCGCTGTGAGCCTGGCCATCTTGCGGCCGCTGATCGTCGGCTCCGCGTAGTTGATGCAGGCAATCCGGACCGGCTTCAGGGACCTGCCAAGCAACGCGCGTCTCGCCTTCTTCATGGAAATCACCTGTAAAAGGGCCACTGAAATGCGCCGACCCTAGCACGATCTTGCCGCGCACGTCAGGGATGTATTCCGGCGGCCCGGCCCGCCGGTCCTAGAAGCGTCGGTTGACCACAAACACCGCAGCCGCGCACATCACCATGCCGGCGATCGCCAGCGCATCGAGCTTTTCTCCAAACAGCAGATAAGCCATCAGCGCCGTCACGGCGGGCACCAGATAGAACAGGCTTGCAACAGAAGTGGCGGCGGCATGGCGGATCAGCCAGTACAGCAGCCCGATCGACCCGATCGAGAGCGCCACGGCGAGCCAGGCCAGCGCCAGCATGAATTCGCGCGTCCAGTGCACCACGCGGTCCTCGAACAGGAAGGCGCCGATCGCGAAGAAGATCGTGACGGAGACGTACTGCACGAGATTGCCGGCGCGCCAGTCGATGTGGTTGCAATAGCGGCGCTGATAGAGCGTGCCGAGCGTGATGCTGATCAGCGAGACGACGGAGGCGAGCCAGCCGAGCCCGGCTTCGCCGGTCATGGGACGGCCGTGCAGGATCAGCACGACGCCGCCGAGGCCAAGGACGAGCCCCGCCCATTGCACCGGCGTCACCTTCTCCCCGAGCCAGCGGTTGGCGATGGTCGAGGTCAGGATCGGCTGAAGGCCCGGAATGAGCGCGGAGAGCCCTGCCGGAATCGAATGCGCGATCGCGATTGCGGTGCCGCCGAGATAGAAGCCATGGACGAGAATGCCCGCGACGGCGCTGTGCGCGATACCGATACGGTCCGGCCATTTCGGTCGCGCAATCGCGACGATGATCGCCATCAGACCGACCACGAACGCCATGCGGATGGCGAGATAGGTCAGGGGATCGGCATTGTTGACGACGTATTTGGTGCCGATGAAGCCCGTGCTCCAGAGCAGGACGAACAGGATCGGCGCGGCGCGGGCGGTCAGGGCTTCTTGATTATGATTCATTGCCGCCTCATTGCCCCACCGGGGGCCAATGCGGCAATGCGAATTTCGGCCAATTTCGTCCGGACGATGCTGCGCTGCGACGGACCGGACGGCTCAGCCGCTCACCATTCGTCCGGACAGGGATCGATGATCTTCCAGAGCTCGACGCCGTTCTTGATCTTTTTCATGTCGGTGGTGAGCCCGCCATTGCGGCGGATCCAGTCCTTCACCGTGTCGGGGTAATAGGCCATCAGGTCGGACGTCCCCTCCGCGCTGGTGACCTTGATGCCGAAGGTGAAGGCCTTGTCGTAGTAGGCTTGGTGGAAGCCGAGGCTGGCGCGCGGCGTCACGCAGATCTTGTTCATCGGCACGATGCCGAGCACCAAGGTGCAGGCCGAATTGCAGATGCCGTCGATAATGACGCGCTCACCCTTCTCGCGGACGCGCTTGTACTTGGCCTTGTACTCCTCGACATAGCCGCCGTGGTCGCGGGTAATGTGCAGCTCGGCCCGCGCCGGCGTGGCGGCGACGACCGAGAGCAACAGCAGGCTCAGAAGCGTGATGCGCATGGCGAGGTGACGGCGAAAGCCTTCAGGAATGGACCGGCCTCGAAGGACCCCCAAGATGATCCTCGGGCCGGCAACAGGATATTTAACCGAATTCTCTTTGGTCATACTTGTGTGGGGAATTCGTTAAGCATCTCGAAAAGGCCAAAAATGGGCAAGTCCGGACCACAGAACCGGCAATTCTGTCACACCCACCCGGGAATCTGCGGGATTGGCCCCGATTTCCGGGCTGCAGACGGGTGTTCCGGCCGCCCGAACTGGCTATAAACGGCTGACCTATTCGTGCGGGTTCCGGAGATTCGAGATGAGCAAGTTGAAGCTTGTAGCCGCGATTGCTGCCCTGTCGGCCGCAATCCTTGCCCCTGGCCTCGCAGAGGCACGGGGACATCACCGCTACCACCGCTATACCACGAACCCGCTGCCCTACCCCATCAGCTATCTCCACAATTACGGGCCCGGCATGACTCCCGGGACGTTCGCCTTTTACGACGGCCCGTCGACCAACCATTGCTACCAGAGCGCAGCCGCCTATGTCGGCCAGGACCGCCGCCGGCACCCCTGCTACTGAGGGGCGCAGGCGCGTCGCGGGGGCCGCTATTTGGCGGCGCCCGACAGCAGCAATTGCTTCTCGATTTCGTAGACCGGCAGTTTGACGAGGTCCTTGCCGACCTCGCCCTGGAGTGCCTTGCGCACCACATCCGAATAGTCGGCGCGGATCATCCCAAGCGCACGCGGCGAGGCCACCATGGTCAAGGCCGAGGTCTCGCCTGAGCTGACGGCGGCATCGAGCCGTCCGGCCAGGCTGCGCAGGAAGGCGCGCTCGGCCTCGTCGTGCCAATCAGTCTGCTCCACCGAGCTGCGCGCGGTGCCGGCCGCGCCATGGAGCCTGCCCGGCGCGTCGGTCCCTTGCGCGCTGGTCGAGGAATTGGGCTGCTCGTGCACCTCCCTGGTGTGGAGGTTCGGAAACATCTCGTCGCCGAGGTTTTCCAGAATGAGCGCCTTGCGCCCGTCGCACACGACCAGCCAGTCACCCTTGTCGATTCTCATTTTGTCCATTGCACAGCTCCAAAGCGACCTCGCGAGCCTGCTCTTCGAATTGCTCGAAAGGCTGGCCACGACGCCAGCTTACGGACGAAGCCGCACCAGTGAATTGCGCGGGATCAAGGATGGTGGCGATGTCCTGCGGAGCGCAAACGCAAGCGCAGCATTGGTCAAGAGCGCGAACCTGGGATAGTCTGGCGGAGCTAAAGGTCAGGCCTGCGGCGGGCTGGCTGAAGACCTGTTCATCAGCATTACATTTCGCCCCCGCCACAATTTGATCAGAACAAACTTCGATATCCCTGTATTGCGTAAGCGGAGAAAGACATCATGAAGCTTAGAATTGGCCTCGTCGCTGCGACCCTGCTGGGTGCGTTGGTCGCATCATCGGCGGCGTCCGCCATGCCCATCGCGCCTGCTCCTGCGACGCCGCAGGTTTCCGACGTCGAGCAGGTCCGCATGGTCTGTGACGCCTGGGGACGCTGTTTCTGGCGCCCGAACTACTATGGATACTACGCGCCGCGGCCCTACTACGGTCCCCGATATGCACCGCGCTTTTACGGTGGGCCTCGCTATTACGGACCACGCTATCGCCGCTGGTAATTCTAAAGGGGCCCTCCGGGGCCCCTTCGCTTTTGCGAGATCAAGGATGTTGGTCTGGAGTCATTCCAAAACTGATCTAGATCAAAGACGAAATCCGCTACGCCGTCATTCTCCGACGATGGTCGATTTGATCGTTTTTCGATGTCCCCAGACGGGCATGAACGTGCAGACACATCTTGAGAAGCAACAGAGACAGGAGGCGCAGAGCTTTGCCTCCTTCGCCTGTCCCGCCTGCACGCGGCTGCATTTCATCGACCTCGCCTCCGGCCAGCCGATGACTCGAGACCGCTGACGACGACATCGATCCGCCGGCTTCATGCCATGATGTCCGCAATACTACGGCCCGGAATCCGGTTTACTGAAGCGCGATGTTTCGCCATTGATGGCGATGTTCCGACGTTCATTTGATTGTCATATTGCAGCAGCCGGCCGCACGCATGTTGTTCGACGCCCTCGCCCCATCCTCGGCGCTTCAATTGATCGGCTTTGCCGACGTCGATGCGTTTCGGCCGATCGAGTCGATGGAGGATGCGAGAAGCATTCCGCTCGACGTCCGGAATTTCGCGGCGGCTCGCGCTGTCGTCTCCCTGCCCGGCTGCCGCATCGTCATGATGCGCTCGTTCGCGCGCATCCTCGACGCCGCCTATCGGATGCCCGGGGGGATGGTGATCCTGCCCATGACGGACGACCTTCAGGTCAATTCCAAGGGCATGGATCTGGACGCGCGTTTCTTCATCGCGCTCCGCGGCAGCGATGAATGCCATTTCGTCGAACGCCGGACCAATCATCATGCGATGATCATCTTCTCACCCGGCATGAGCGACCGGGGCTGGTTCGATCAGGCGGACGATTTGCGGGCCTATGTCGCGAACCGCCCCGCTTTGCTCCACATACGGCAGCTCCTGCTCGACATTCTGCGAACCGCGTCGGTGCAGCCGGCCCTGTTCGAAACGACCGAGGTCGCCGCCCATCTCCAGGAGGGCCTGCTGCTCGCGCTCGACGATCTGTTTCGCATCGATCCGCTCTCGGACCGGAGTGCCTCCGTCCAGGGCGAGCGGTCGATCAAACTCGTGCAGCGGATCGACGATTACGTCGCGGCACATCCGACTGCTCCGATCTATACCGCCGATCTCGCCGGCGAGTTCGGCGTCTCGATCCGGACGCTCGGCGGCGCCGTCAGCAAGGTGCGTGGCATGAGCCTGCATCAATACATTCGCTTGAAAAAATTGTGGGCGACGCGGTCTCGCCTTCTCAAAGGCGGGGGCGCCAACGTCGCCACATGCGCGCGCGCCCAAGGCTTTCACCATTTGGGGGAGTTTGCCGCAGCTTACCGTGCGACCTTCCACGAAGCGCCGTCCGACACGCTGGCCCGGGGCCGGCAAGCCGGTCCGACGGCTGGTTGACCAGGCCCGGCTCCAGTCTTTCCAGTGCGGCGCGCGCCTCAAGGGAACCAGTTCCCTCGAACTGCATTATCCGAGCGGTGCGCTGGCAGCGGACTGAAGCACCCCGCGCGACCTACGTGCGGGGTTTTTCTCGCCGTCAACCAAGTGGTTCAGGAAGAAAATGTCTATTAGCCGCAACGTATTGTTTCTGATCATCGGTGCTCTGGTCGTCACGGCGGCCGTGCTCGGCTACAATCTCTACCAGACGAAGAAGCAGCCCGATGGCCTGCAAATCAATGTCGGTCCCAACGGGCTGAAGATCCAAGGCAAATAGAGGCGGCTCACGGCCTCGCGCCCTATCCGAATACTGTGGCCTGACAATTGGCGCGCTCGGAGAGATTCGAACTCCCGACCCTCGGAATCGAAATCCGATGCTCTATCCAGCTGAGCTACGAGCGCCCTGGCCCAGATCTGGGCCGTAACCGAGACGCCCCAGATCGCTGCTGGCGAGCCAGCAGGCCGGATGACGTTCGGATGGGTTCGAATTAGCAGAGAGGCCGGCCAATAAAAAGCCCTTCCCACCTCGATTCGAGGCGGGTCAGACCCGCCCTTACCAGGTGCTGTTGAAGAAGCCGAAATGCGGCTGCTGCGCCATCACCATCATCGGCCGCCCTTGCTGCGGCACCGGATGCGTTCTGGCGACCTTGCGCTTGGGCTGCTGCGCCGAGAGCTGAGAGGATTGGGTCTGAGCGGGCTGGGCCTGCGCCTGAACTTGCGGCTGAATTTGCGTCCTGGCTTCGGTCTTCTTGGCCGCAGCGGTATCGGCCTTCGCGGCCGGCGTGAATTGGGCGAACGTCTCGCGGACCCGCGCCTTGGCTGATATCTCTGCCAAAGCGGGTGACATGCTCTCCACGGGCGGCTGGGGAGCCGCGACGGCGGCGATCTTCACCGCAGGGGCGGCAAGCGTCGGCTGACTGGTGTCGAGTACGACACGCTCCGGGAGGTGGCGATCGGACCGGATCCGAATCAACGGCTGTTCGTTGCTTGCGGTTGCGATAGCCTGCGTCACAGGCGAAGTCGGCAGAACGTAGTTCGCCGCGAACAGCAGTGCGAGCAAGGCTCCACCGACAAAGAAGAAATACCGAAAGATGGGCATTGGCCACGCTCCGCCCGCCGCATCCCCGCGTGGGCTCTCCGCCTTAACAGGCGATCATTTAATTGGTTCCTGGCCCAGCCGTTCGGTTCAAATGGCGACGCCAAGTTTTTCGGCCAAGCCCCCGGGACAGTAACTTTTCCGCTACCCGGCACTGCCGGCCTTATGTCCGGCGTGCTGCCACAAGCGAACACTTCGCCTGATCGGCATTCACGTTGACGAAGCCGACAGGAATGCGCGCAAAAGTCTTGCGGCTCTTCATGCTGACCGGATCCGCCAGAACGCGGGTGCGGTCGGTGAGATGACTGCCATCGCGCCGCGCAAAAGCGCAGACGATCTCGACATCCTTTACGGCATAGTCGTTGTCGTTGCGCAGCGTGAGCGTCACCAGCGCCTTCGAGCCAAGGCCACCGCGGCGCCAGGTCTGAGATGAAATCCTGATCCGGCCGAGTTCTGCCATTGTCGGAATCGGAGCTTCGGAAGGCGGCGACGCGGCGGCCGAATCGCCCGAAGGCGCCGTCGCGACCGCTGCCATCTCAGACGTCACCGGCTCTGCACTGTTGCCTCTGGAGAGGGGGAGCAGCATCCAGATGCCGCAACCGACGATGATTGCCGCCAACAGCCACAGCAAGCCTCGCCCAAATGAAACGCTCGCGATCGTCACCGCCCGCGCCAGTCGTTCGCCGGTCCCGGCGAAACGCCCTAACCCGATGCGGTCAAACCCGGCGTTCATGGTCGCCTCACCGATCGCGGCGGAAGCACGTTCGACAACGGATTCGGCCACTGCTTACCTTAATCGGGAAGGCGAACTAAGGTTCCCGAGCAGCTGCCGAGTCGGCAAGAGCGGTGGCGGTCACGGGCCGAGGCCGCTAACATGCGCTGCAACATCAAGATCCGTCGGGAGAACACGAAATGCCAGTCGTCACTTGGGACCACGTCCATCTGCGCAGCCCCGATCCGGAGGCCACGGCGGCCTGGCTGCGGGATATCCTCGGTGGCGAGATCGTGCAAGCGCCCGGACGGATCGACGTGAATCTCGGCGGCGCAAGGATCTTCATTGCGCCGCTCGAGGGCGACAATGCGGTCAACCCGCCGCCGCCGCACCCGCATCAAGGCCTCGACCATTTCGGTCTCACGGTGAAGGACATCGACGCCGTCGCCGCCGAGCTCAAGGCCAAGGGCGTCACTTTCACGCGCGAACCGACCACGATCCGCCCCGGCGTGCGCATCTGCTTCATCCGCGGCCCCGAAGGCATCTCCATCGAGCTGCTCGAGCGCGACAAGAAATATACCTGACACGGCGCGCGCCGCATCGGCTCACCGGGCGACGTTGCCGCCCGGCGTGCCTCAAGTCATGCTGCCGGGCATGAAGCAGCGGACGGCGACGCCCATGTAGCCGTAGATCGGCCAGACCATGGTGCGCCCCACCCGGTTCGGCTCCGAGATCACGGCCTCCTCGGGCACCTCGACCCAGACGAGCTCCTGCGGTCGGCCGTCGATCACGTAGCCATAACGCGGGACGCGGACCCGATAGTGCCCGTCCTTGCTGTCCCAGTCGGTGTCCGAGAGCGCCGAGCCGTCGGCATCGGAGCAACAAGGCCCCTTGGCGCTTCGCAGTCCGTCGAACCAGGCCTTCAATTCGGCATTGGTGTTGACGAACTGGCCGCGGTCGCGCGCGTGGCCGACGGGGGCCGCGAGTGCGATCAGGGCCTGGACGCATGCTAGGCTCGCCACGGTTCGCCAGCGTGCCGCGCCGCCGATCCGCCGTTGTCGTGTTTCGCAAATCGTCGGACGCACACCGTACAGACGCGGCTTCTCGCCGCCGGAATCGATCCAGTTGCTCACGTTTGTCTTGCTCCAGCACCCCGCGGCCAGTGCAACAATGGTTATGCATTTCGCGGGCCAACTTGATTCGCAACGACTGGCCTCGCTTCATGATCAGACCGTCATGGCAGTGTCATAGACAAGCCGGGACAATTACGGCTCACGGGCAAGCTCGCAAGGTCGGCAGCCAAACTGCCGCGTTGCGTGGCTGCATGCCCTTTGGCATAAATGCACTACCGGTTACGCCATTGGGCGATGGCGGCCGGCCTTGGGACGTTATGAAGAACGGCCTCTATTCGATTCACGTGAACCTGCTCGATGGTCGGGTCGGCAAGGGCAGCGGCGTGATTCTGTTTCGCGACGGCAAGATTCTTGGCGGCGATGCCTACCTCTATTACACCGGCAGCTACACGGTGAAGGACAACACCTTCAAGGGTGAGGTGCTGGTCCAGCGTCACACCTCGCCGCGGGGTGACGACAATCCGCTGTTCGGCGGACCTGCCGCGGTTGGCATCGGCGTCAGCGGCACGTTCACGGAGACGCGCGGGGACATGACGGGCACCGCGTTGGTCGGAAAGGCCAGCCAGATTTTCGGCGCGACGTTGCACAAGCTTGCAGAGGCCGACTAGAGCTTCGGTTCTGATTGAATCAGAACTGAAGCTCTCAATTGTTGTTTCGACGCGTTTTCTTCACGCGAAGCCGGCATCCACTTCGCTCGAAAACGCGTGTGCTATTCCGCGGCCTGCTCGAGCGGCGCCACGCGCGGCAGGATGATCTGGATACGTGTGCCGCTGCCCGGTTCGGAATCCAGATCGAGCCGTCCGCCGAGCCTGTTCGTGACGATGCTGTAGACGATGTGCAGCCCGAGACCGGTGCCGCCCTGGTCGCGCCGCGTCGTGAAGAACGGATCGAAGGCACGGCGGCGGACATCGAGCGACATGCCGCAGCCATTGTCGGAGAAGATGATCTCGACATTGTCCTTGCCGGACTCGCGCACCTGGATGTCGATGGTCCCCGGCCGGCCGTCCGGGAAGGCGTGCGCCACCGCGTTGAGAAACAGATTGGTCAGCACCTGGCCGTACGGTCCGGGATAGCTGTTCATGGTCAGATCGGGCTGGCACTCGACATTGAGCGTCAGATTGTGCTTGCGAAGGCCCGGCCGCAGACTCATCACCACCTGCTCGGTGAGGTCACCGAGATCGAAGCTGCGCTGGTCCGAATAGTTGCGGTCGGCGGCGACCTGCTTGAACGACTGGATCAGCTCGGCGGCGCGATTGAGATTGGAGACGAGCTGCGAGGACGCATCGCGGCTGGTGTGGAGAAAGTCGTTTAGCGCAGAGCGGCGCAGCTCGCCGCGCTCGACCTCGGCGGTGAACATCGCGGTCTTGCGCTCCAGCGCGGAGGCGACCGTGAGGCTGATGCCGACGGGATTGTTGACTTCGTGCGCGACGCCAGCGACGAGGCGTCCGAGCGCCGCCAGCTTCTCCGCCTCGATCAGCGAGGCCTGGGTCTCGCGCAGATTGCGCAGCGCGGTCTCGGCGGATTCCTTGGCTTTCCGCATCTCCTGCTCGCCGCGCTTGCGCTCGCCGATGTCGAGCGCCACGGTCACGATCCGCTCGATCTCGCCTTCGGCATCGAGCAGCGGCAGCTTGTTGACGAGCCATTGCCGCATGTGGCCGGACGAATCAATGTACTCCTCTTCGTAGAAGCCGAGACCTTTTCGCAGCGTCAGCACGCGCTTGTCGCTCTCGTCGGACTTGGCCGCGCCGTAGCGCGACATCAGGTCGGCCGTGGTGCGGCCGAGCGCATCGCCCGGCTCGATGCCGAAGATGCCGGCCATGTAACGGTTCATCAGCACGTAGCGCAGGTCGCGGTCCTTGACGTTGATGACCGCGGGCACGGTGTCGATGACCTGCTGGAGCAGGCGCCGGCCTTCGGCGATGGCGTCTTCCGCGCGCTTCTGGTCGGTGATGTCGCGCAGCGTGCCCTCGTAGCGGACGATATTGCCCGCCTCGTCGCGGACGCCGGTGGCACTGTCGGACAGCCACAGGATGTCGCCGCCGCGCTGGCGCACCTGGTATTCGAACTCGCGCACCATGCCGTCGCGGGCCATCAGCCGCTGATATTCGACGCGCGCCTCGGGATTGAGATAGATGGTGTGGGCGATGTCGTTAATGCTGTCGATCAGCTGCTGCGGACTGTCATAACCCATCATCCGCGCCAACGCCGGATTGGCGTTGAGGAGGTCGCCGGCAGGCGTCGTGACATAGATGCCATCGACCGAACCCTCGAACAGTTTCCGGTAGCTCTCTTCGGCGAGGCGCTGCTCGGTCAGTGCGCGCACCGCCGCCTCGCGCGCCGTGTCCGCCTCCTCCAGCGCGCGGCGGAACACTTCGGCCGCCCGCGCGATGTCGCCGATCTCATTGTCGAGATCGGCGGACGGGATCGAGGTGTTCTTCTCGCCGGCTGCGAGCGCGCGGATCGACCGCGCGATCTGGGCGAGCGGACGGACTGTCCGTCGCACCACGAAGCCGGCCGCGAGAATGCCGATCAGCACGCCGATGGTACCGAGCACGATGCTCTGCCAGCGCGCCTCCGTCAGCGTGCGGGCGAAGTCGCGCGACAGCACGTGGCCGCGCCGGGCGCTGACCTCGCGCAGCAATTCGGTGACGCGGCCGATCAGCCGGCCCTCGGTTCCCAGCACCTCGCGATCGATGTCGGCGATCTGCCGTTCACGGACAGCGACCGCGATGATCGCCTCGGCGTAGTCGTTGACGGCCGATCTGAGCTTGGGATCGGTGACTCCCATCGCCCGCATGCTCTGCGCCGCCTGCTCGGCCGCGGACGGGTTGCGCGCAAGCAATCCAAGCGCGATCCGGCTCTGCGCTTCCGACAGGCGGGACGCCAGCTCTCGGTCCCCGGTGCCAGAGACGGCCGCGTCGAACTGGTCGCGGAGCGGCGGCAGGCCGGCAAGCAGCTGGGCGCGGCGGTCGATCAAGGTCGAGATCCGCTCCAGGCCGCTGCGATAGGTCGCAAGCCGCTCGCTGACCCCGTCGATCATGTCCTGCTGCTCGGGCACGAGCTCGATGCGGGTCTTCTTCAGGATGTCACTGAGCGTCGAGGCCGCCTCGCCCACCTGCTTGAACTGGATGCCGGCGCCGGGATCGGTGACGAAGTCGCGCGCGGCGAGCCGCAGCTCGTTCATGCGGCGGTCGATGTCCTCGGCGAGGTCGCCGACGCTCTGGAGCCGCTGCAGCTCGGCAAAAGTCGTGTCGATATGCCGGATCGCGATCACGCTCGCGGTCGAGGTGACGATGATCACCGCCAGCACCAGAAGGAAGCTGCCGAAGGTGAGCTGGCCGATGGAGAGCGAGAATGTTCGCTTTTTCTCAGGGGTCGGCGTCAATTCGGCGGACATTGGCGATGTGAGGACCAGGCTATTGGAGCTCCAATATACGACGTATTGCGGTCCCGGGGGAACATGCGTCTAGCCGCCGAATATCCTTAATATTAAAGCCCTGCCGGACCCCCTCCGCCTTGGCTTTATGACGTTTTGATGCCGGCCGGCCGCCTGGCCGGGATGGTCATGGCGGCGACGCCGAGGACGACGCAGGCAAGGCCGATCCAGGCGGTCCGGCTCAGGCTCTCGCCGAGGAAGGCGACGCTGATGGCAACCCCGATCGGCACGCGCAGATAGGCCTGCGCGGTGGTGCCGACCGAGCCCAGGGTCTGGATCAGGCGGAAATAGATCACGAAGGCCGCGGCGGTCGAGAAGGTCGCCAGCGCGAGCAGCGCCAGCACGGAACTCAGCGAGGGCGACAGCGTCCAGGGCTGCTCGAGGATGAGCGAGGCCGGGATCAGCGCCGCCGCCCCGGCCAGCAGCGAGCCGGCCGCGGGCGCCATGGGATCGAGGCCCTTGAAGCCGCGACCGAAGATGGCGGCGCAGGCGTAGCAGATGGTGGCGGCAACGATGGCGGCCTCCTCGACGAGGCCGCTTCCGACATCATGGAAGGCATCGACGCCGACGATCAGCAGGATGCCGGCCATGCCGGCAACCACGCCGACCAGCTTGCGCGGTGTCGTCGCCTCGTGACGCGTCACGACCGCCGTGAGCAGGAAGGTGAAGATCGGGCCTGCCGAGTTGAGGATGGTCGCGAGCGCGGCATCGACGTGGCGCTCGCCCCAGGCAATCAGCGTCCAGGGGATCACGCTGTTGAGCACGGCCTGGAAGGCGAAGCGTTGCCAGGTCGCGGCAGCCGTCGGCAGCCTGATGCCCCGCACCCACATGATCGCGAGCAGCAGCAGGCCCGCAATCGTGGTGCGCGCCGCGATCAGCGTGATCGGCGGAATGGTGGCGACGCCGAGCTTGATGAAGGTGTAGGAGCCGCCCCAGAGCGTCGCGAGCGCGAGCAGCAGCGCCAGCTCGACGACAATGTTGTTGTCCTGCCGGTTGTCCATGTCGCGCGCCTCGTCCTGTTGTCAGGAACGGAACGTAGCGCGTCTGCCCTCGCGGATACTTCGTTGTGTGTCGAAGTGTCCTAGCCGAGCGCCCCGACCTCGAACACCTCGCCGTCATAGCCGGCCTCGCGGGGAATGCGGAGCTGACGGCCGGTTTCGGTCTTGGTCATGACAGGCATCACCGTGACGACAGACATGCCGCGGGCGTGCTCGAGTGCGGCGCTGACGCTCGACTGCTTGGCGAGCCGGATCAGATTGCGCGTGGTCGGGAACGGCAGCTTGAAGCGGCCGCTCTCGCCGCCCTCCACCGCCTCGCGCGGCGAGACCCAGATCGAGTCGGTGGACTCCCGGCCGTCATGTGCGCCGAGTTGGTCGGGAGGTGCTGCCGCAAGGAAGAACCAGGTGTCGAAACGTTTTGGCATCCCCTCGGGCGTGATCCAGTGCGCGTAAGGCACCAGCGTATCGAGCGCGAGCTGGAGGCCGTTGTCGGCCAGAATGCTCAGGAAGCTGACCTTGTGCTCGTTGAGCGCGACGCGATGCGCATCGGCGATCTCGCCGGCGCGCCTGGCATCGACCGGCGTGCCCGATTCTTTCGACCGCGCCAGCAGGATGCCGCTTTCCTCAAAGGTCTCGCGGATCGCGGCGATCCGAAATCCGCGGTCCGCTTCACTCAGGCCCTCGCCGCCCGAATACAGGTCGGAGCGCTTGACGATCTCCTGATCGCCGGCATCGACGCTGCCGCCGGGAAACACCAGCGCGCCCGAATTGAACTCGATCTGATGATGGCGCACCATCATGAAGACTTCGATTTCGTCGCGGCTTTTGCCGTCGACCTTCACGCCGTCGCGCAGCAGGAGGATCGTCGACGCGGGGCGCGATGCTGATGCCTCGGCCATTCGATTAACCTGCTGCGCTGGATTGCGGGCCGAGATTGGCGCGCTTGTCGACGCGGGCGACGCGCGACAGCAGGTACTCGACCTCGGCCTTCGCCGCCGGCGTGATGGTGGCGCCGGGCTTGCGCTGGGCGCTGGAGGCGATGATGCCGCGCTTCTGCAGCACGTATTTGCGCACGGCAAGGCCCGCGCCTGGCTGCTGCTCGTAGCGGATCAGCGGCAGATGCGCGTCGAACAGATCATGGGCGGCGTCACGCTTGCCTTCCTTCGAAAGTCGCACGACGTCGATCAGAAGCTCGGGGAAGGCATAGCCGGTCATGGCGCCGTCGGCGCCGCGCTCCATCTCGAAGTCCAGAAAGAGCCCGCCATTGCCGCAGAGGATCGAGAGCGGCCGCAACGAGCCGTCCTTCTGGAAATTGCGCAGCGTCGAGATCTTTTCCAGCCCCGGCCAGTCCTCGTGCTTGAGCATCACGCAATTGGGATTGTCGGTGACGATCTTGCGGATCACGGCGGGAGTGAACACCACCGACAAGGTCAGCGGATAGTCCTGGAGCACCCAGGGCACGTCGGGGCCGATAGCCTCGGCCGCCTGCTTGTAATAGCCGATGATCTGGTCGTCGGTCCGCAACGACGGCGGCGGTGCGATCATCACACCGGCCGCACCTGCCTCCATGGATGCCTTCGCCAGCGAGCGCATGGTGGCAAAGCCCGGCGCGGAGACGCCGACGATCACCTGCATTGTCTTGGCGCGCTTGACGAAGCGTACCGCCACCTGCTCGGCCTCGGCGGCATCGAGCTTCGGCGCCTCGCCAAGAATGCCCAGCACCGTGACGCCGTCGCAGCCGACCTCCTCGTAGAAATCGGTCAGGCGGTCGATCGAGCGCTCGTCGATCCGACCGTCATCGTGGAACGGCGTCGGCGCAATTGCGAAGGTGCCCTTGGCGTCGGCGGTGAGTTTCATCGTTGTCCTTGTTTCTCTCTGTCGATGGCTAAAACCGCCGCGCCCCCATCTTGATCTGCTCTTCGGAGAAGAAGATCTCCTTGGCATGATCGGCGATGTCCTGGGCCTTCCAGCCCATGTGCGGCGGCTTCCAGCCGTCCATTTCCATCATCCGCATTTCGCGCACGCCGCGGGGCCCGGACACGCCCAGCACCTTGCCGGTCTGGTCGCCGGACAAGTCGCTGACCATGTATAGCACGGCCGGCGCGATGCCGTCCGGCCCCAGCGCTGCGCCGGGGTTCTCCTTATAGCGGGGCAGGTCTGCGGTCATGCGGGTCAGCGCGCCCGGCGCAAGCGTCCAGATCCGGATGTTGTACTTGCGGCCCTCGATTGCCAGCACGTTGGACAGGCCCCAGATGCCGCCCTTGGCCGCGCCGTAATTGCTCTGGCCGAAATTGCCGATCAGGCCCGAGGTCGAGGAAGTGTTGACGATGACGCCGCCGCCATTTTCCCGCATCCAGCGAAACACCGGCATGGTGCAACAAAAGGTGCCCTTCAGATGCACCTTGATGACCTTGTCCCAGTCCGACTCGCTAGCCTTGGCGAAGGTCTGGTCGCGCAGGATGCCGGCGTTGTTGACGAGGATGTCGGCGCGGCCGAAATGCTTGATGGCGTCGTCGAACACCGACTGGCCGCCTTCCATGGTGGAGATGTCGGCGCCGTTGGCGACCGCCTTGCCGCCCTCGGCCTTGATCGCATCCACCACGAGCTGCGCCATCGACGTGTCGGCACCGGAGCCGTCACGCGGACCGCCGAGGTCGTTGACGACGACGGAGGCCCCTTCCCGCGCGAACAGCTTTGCGTAGGCCTCACCAAGCCCGCCGCCCGCGCCGGTGATCAGCGCAACCTTGCCATCGAGTAGTCCCATGGTGGCGTCTCCCTGTTTTGTTCTTTTGCTCCGTCATGGCCGGGCTTGTCCCGGCCATCCACGAACTTGATCGCCAACCGCGCGAAGAACATGGATGCCCGGGACAAGCCCGGGCATGACGAGATAACTCAGAGCGCGTCGAGCGGCATCATCACCCCAGCACCGTCTTGCCGTTCTTGATCACGGTGACGCCGCGCGACTTCACCTTGGCTTCGAACGAGATCACGCTGCCGTCCTTCCAGAGGTCCATGGTCACGGTCTCGCCAGGATAGACCGGCGAGGAGAACCGCGCGACGTGCTGGCGGAAGGCGGAGGCGTCGTAGTCGGCATAGGTCTGCAGCACGCCACGGCAGGTGATGCCGTAGGTGCACATGCCGTGCAGGATCGGACGCGGAAACCCGGCCTTCTTCGCGAACTCAGGGTCGGAGTGCAGCGGGTTGCGGTCGCCGCAGAGGCGATAGACCAGCGCCTGGTCGGGGCGCGTGACGATGTCGATGGTCCTGTCGGGCGCGCGCGACGGGATCTTGTGCGGATCCGGCTGGGTCAGGTTCGGCCCGCCAAAGCCGCCGTCGCCGCGGGCGAAGCGTGAGGCGACCAGCGTTGCCAGCTTCTCGCCCTTCTCGTTCTTGAGCACGGTCTGGTGGCTGATGACGACGCCCTTGTCCTTGCCCTTGTCGTAGACTTCAACGACGGAGGAATCGGCGGTGATGTGCGCGGCGACCGGCAGCGGCTGGTGGAAGGTGATGTCGCGCTCGCCGTCGACCACCATCACGCGGTTGAGGTTCATCTCGCCCGGACCCGCGCCCCACGCCGCAACGGACGCGAAGGTCGGCACCACCTTGAGCGGCCGCGGTGTCAACGTGCCCTCATTGACAAAGGCAAGCTCGTTCTCGTCCATCGGATCGGCGCCGAGGCCGATACCGTAGGCATAGAGCATCACTTCGCGGTCGGTGTAGGAATATTTCTGGCCGAGGTTTTTGAGGCCTTTGAGTTCGTCGTATCTGGCTGACATTTTGTTGTTTCCTCCCCGTGGTGTTCATCCTCATGGTGAGGAGGCGCTCTTGCGCCGTCTCGAACCATGAGGATGCCCGAAACGCTTTCTTTATTGTGGCCATCCTTCGAGACGCTTGCTTCGCAAGCCCCCCAGGATGAGGACCGCCCTAAGCCGGCGTGAAGAACGGCAGCGGTGCGCCATCGGTCGGCTTGAACACCACTTTCACCTTCTGGCCGATCTTCAACGCCGTCAAATCGCAATCGACGAAATTGGTCTGGAGCGACGGCCCCTCCTTCAGCGTGACGTAGCCGATCGCGTAAGGGCCGGTCGGCGACTTCCGCATCAAGCTGTAAGTGTAGATCGTGCCTTCGCCCGAAGACTCCTCCCACACCGTCTTGTCGGAGTAGCAGAACGGGCAGATCGCGCGCGGGAAGTAATGCGCTTCGCCGCAGGCGGTGCAGCGCTTGATCATGAACTTGCCCTGCTTGGCCGCGTCCCAGAACGCGGCTGTCTCGGGGTTGGTCACCGGGGCCGGATATTTCTTGGCTTCGCTCATCACACGCGCTCCAGAATCGCAGTCGAGGCGGCGTGGCGAACACCCAAAAGCCCGCCGGTGCCGTGGGCGATGGCGAGATCGCAATTCTTAACCTGCACCTTCGGATGCGCCTCGCCGCGCAGCTGCCGCACGGCCTCGAGGATCTTGGTCATGCCGCCGCGGTTGACGGGATGGTTGCTGCAGAGGCCGCCCCCATCGGTGTTGAACGGCAGCTTGCCGACGCCCGAGATCAGATTGCCGTCAGCGACGAACTTGCCGCCCTCGCCCTTCTTGCAGAAGCCGAGGTCCTCGAGCTGCATCAAGACGGTGATGGTGAAGCTGTCGTAGATTGAGGCGTATTTGATGTCCTTCGGCGTGATGCCGGCTTCCTCGAACGCACGCGGGCCGGACCAGATGCCGGCGGAGTATGTGAGGTCGAGATCCTTGCCGCCGCGCGGGCCCTTCATCGCCTCGCCGTGGCCGATCAGCTTCACCAGCGGCTTCTTCAGGCTTTTTGCGATCTCGGGTGTCGTCACGATCAGCGCGCCGCCACCGTCGGAGACGACGCAGCAATCCATGCGATGCAAGGGATCGGAGATCATCGGCGAGTTCAGGACGTCCTCGACGGTGACAATGTCCTTGAGCATCGCATGCGGATTGTATTGCGCGTGGTGCGAGGCCGCGACCTTGATCCAGGCGAGCTGCTCGCTGGTGGTGCCATAGTCGTGCATGTGGCGCATGGCACACATGCCGTAGGCATTGTGCGTGGTCGCGCCGTAAGCCGTCTCGAAATCGGCCTCGGCGCCGGCCGCGCGCGGCGGCATCGCCCCGGTGCGCGGCTTGCCGGCCAGCGTGATCAGCGCGATCGAGCACTTGCCCGCGGCGATGGCTTCAGCGGCATGGCCGAGATGGATGATGTAGGAGCAGCCGCCGGTCTCGGTTGAATCGACATGGCGGAGTTTCTTGGTGTTGAGGCCGAGATAATCGACCATCGGCCAGGCGCCGCCTGGGGCATCGCCCGCGCAGAAATAGCCGTCGACATCGTCCTTGCTGAGCCCGGCATCCTCGATCGCGCCCTTGGCGACCTCGGCATGGAGCTGCGCGGTGGATTTGTCCGGCGCGTGCCGGGTCGGGTGTTCGTAGATCCCGGCAATGTAGGCCTTGCCCTTGATGGTCAAATAAGGTCTCCGCTGGCGTTTCTCGCTTCCGTTTTTTTCTGAACCGCTGCCGCCCTGTTGGCAAGCGCGGAAATATTCCGCCGGGCGAGAGGGCAGCGGGTTCGCGCAAATCGCCGAGGTGCGGTCGGAACGCCTCTGCTTCCGGAATCGTCATTGCGAGCGCAGCGAAGCAATCCAGGAATCTTTCCGCGGACGCATTTCTGGATTGCTTCGCTGCGCTCGCAATGACGGGGCGACGGGCAGAACCCTAAAGGTGTTTTGCCCGACGGCACTAGCGGTTTCGTTTTATCGGAACACCCTTTTCTGCGAAAACAACCCCATGCACAGTAGACCGGTGGTTGATTTCAAACAGGAATTTGGTGGGTGGATCAGCGCCCCCACCCCACAAATTCTACTCCGCCGCGATCTGCCGCGGAGCCGGCGGCGGGTTCGCGAGGTCGGCGGCGAGCTGGGCGTAGCGGGCCTTGGCGTCCGCGACGGCCTTCTCCTTCACCGGGCCATAGCCGCGGATGCGGTCGGGCAACGACAGCAGCTCCACCGCGGTGTCGATCGTGAGCGGCGACAGCAGGCCGAGCACGGTGGCGACGTCCTTCTCGTAGCCGGCGATCAGATCGCGTTCGAGCTTGCGGTCGGCGCTGCGACCGAAGATGTCGAGCGGCGTGCCGCGCAGGACCTTGAACTTCGCCAGCACGCGAAACACCGGAAGAATCCACGGGCCGAACGCGCGCTTCTTCGGGCGGCCGAGCGCATCGACGCCCCTGCTGAGAATAGGCGGGGCCAGGTTGAAGTTGAACTTGAAGTCGCCCTCGAACTGGTCGCGGAGCTGTTTTTCGAACGCGCCGTCGGTGTAAAGGCGTGCGACTTCGTATTCGTCCTTGTAGGCCAGCAGTTTTGCGTAGTTGACCGCAACGGTGCGTGTCAGCGCCTCGTCATAGCCGCCCTGCCTGGCGGCGTCGCTGACCTGGTCCACCAGCTTCCGGTAGCGCTTGGCCAGCCGGCCGTTCTGATAGGCCGTAAGATGCTTGGCGCGGTGCTCGATGAGTTCGTCGAGCGTCATCGCCTCCAGCGTCTTCGGTGCGACGACGTCGTCAGTCCCCTTCAACATGTCTACCAGGCGCTGGGGGTCGGCGACCGCGAGCCGGCCGAGGCGGAAGGCTTCCTTGTTCATCTTGATCGAGACGCCGTTGACCTCGATCGCCTGCTCGATCGCTTCCGCCGACAACGGCAAGAGGCCCTTCTGATAGGCGTAGCCCATCATCATCATGTTGGTTGCGATGCTGTCGCCGAGCAGCTGCTCGGCCGGCTTGGTGAAGTCGAAGAACACCGAATCCTTGTGCAGCGCGGTTTCCAGCAACCCGTTCAGCTTGCGGGTCTGGAAGTTGAAATCGCGGTTGAGAACGAAGTCGGCCGTGGGAATGACGTGGCTGTTGATGATGCCGCGGGTGCGGCTGCTGTCGCAGAGCGAGATGGTGTCCTTGGCAACCGCGACCACCTCATCGGCTGCGAGCACCACATCGGCCGTGCCGGTGACGATGCGCGAGCAGGTCACCTCGGCCGGATGGTCGGACAGGCGGACGTGGCTCAGCACCGCCCCACCCTTTTGCGCCAGGCCCGACATGTCGAGGATCATCGAGGCCTTGCCCTCGATATGGGCGGCCATGCCCAGCAGCGCGCCGATGGTCAGCACGCCGGTCCCGCCGACGCCGCCGACCGCGATATTGTAGGGCTTGTCCAGGTTCGGGCGCGATGCCGGCTCAGGCAGCGCGCCGATATCGCCGACGCCCGCCGGCGCACGCTTGCGCATCTTGCCGCCGTCGACGGTGACGAAGGACGGGCAAAAGCCTTTGACGCAGGAATAATCCTTGTTGCAGGTCGACTGGTTGATGGCGCGCTTGCGGCCGAACTCGGTCTCCAGCGGCTCGACCGAAATGCAGTTCGATTGCACCGAGCAATCGCCGCAGCCTTCACACACCGAAGGATTGATGAGCACACGGCGCGCCGGATCTTCCATCGTGCCACGCTTGCGGCGGCGGCGCTTCTCGGCGGCGCAAGTCTGCACGAAGACGATCGCGGACGCACCCTTGACCTTGCGCAGCGTTTTCTGGACCGCGTCGAGCTCGTCACGATGCGCTGTCTTGACGCCGGGCGCGATCTCGTTCGCCGGATAGGCGTCGGGATTTTCGGAGACCAGATAGATCTCGCGGATGCCTTCGCTGTGAAGCTGGAAGGTGATCTGCTGCGGCGACAATTCGCCGTCGACATGCTGGCCGCCGGTCATCGCGGTCGCGTCGTTATAGAGGATCTTGTAGGTGATGTTGGCGCCTGAGGCGATCGCCTGGCGGATCGCGAGGCTGCCGGAGTGGAAATACGTGCCGTCGCCGAGATTGGCGAACACGTGCTCTTCCTTGGTGAAGGGAGCAACGCCGACCCACGGCACACCCTCGCCGCCCATGTGTGTGAAGGTCTCGGTGGAGCGGTCCATCCACAGCGCCATGAAGTGGCAACCGATGCCGGCAAAGGCGCGACTGCCTTCGGGCACCTTGGTCGATGTGTTGTGCGGGCAGCCCGAGCAGAAATAGGGGGTGCGGGCGACAGGCGCGGTCGCCTGCATTTGCGACGCCTGGCGGCCGTTGAACCAATCGGCCTTGGCGCGCAGCATCGTTGCAATTTCGGGATTGAGATCAAGTCGAAGCAGCCGCTCGGTGAGCGAGCTGGCCAGCGAGGCGACGCTGAGTTCTTCGGCAAAGGGGAGGAAGCGCTTGTCGTGGTCGTCCATCTTGCCGATGATCCGGGGACGGACATCGTCGCGCCAGTTGAACAGCTCCTGCTTCACTTGATTTTCGACGATCTCGCGGCGCTCTTCGATGATGAAGATTTCCTCGAGGCCCACGGCGAATTGCCGGACGCCTTCCGGCTCCAGAGGCCACGGCATGCCGATCTTGTACAATCGAAGTCCGATCTTGGCGGCGACCTCGGGTGTGATACCGAGCTCGCGCAGCGCCTGCCGGATATCCTCGTAACTCTTGCCGGACGCCATGATGCCATAGCGGGCATTCGGCGAGTCCATGGTGATGCGATTGACCTTGTTGGCGCGCGCAAAAGCGATCGCGGCAAAGCCCTTGTAGTCCTGCAAGCGGCGGTCCTGGGCGAAGCGGTCGTCGGGCCAGCGCAGATTGAGGCCGCCTTCGGGCATCTCGAAATCGGTCGGGATCACGAACGGCGTCATCTCGTCGGTGAGATCGATCTCGGCGGTGGTCTCCACAGTCTCCGTGATCACCTTCATGCCGACCCAGCAGCCCGAGTAGCGCGACATCGCGATACCGAGAAGACCCATCTCGATCATCTCGTGGACGCTCGAGGGGTAGAGATAGGGCATCAGCGCCGACATGAAGGCGTGGTCGGACTGATGCGGGACCGTCGAGGATTTTGCGCCGTGGTCGTCGCCAGCGAGACACAAGACGCCGCCGTTTTTGGCGGAGCCCGCGGCATTGCCGTGGCGGAAGACGTCGCCGCAGCGATCGACGCCGGGCCCCTTGCCGTACCAGATGCCGACCACGCCGTCATACTTGGCGCCGGGCGAGAGGTTGAGCTGCTGCGAGCCCCAGACCGCGGTCGCGGCCAAATCCTCATTCACGCCGGGCTGGAACTTGATGTTGTACTGCTCGAGATGTTTTCGCGCGGCGAACAGCTGCTGGTCGTAGCCGCCGAGGGGCGAGCCGCGATAGCCGGAGATGAAGCCCGCGGTGTTCAATCCCGCGGCACGGTCGCGCCGGATTTGGGCCATCGGCAGCCGGACCAAGGCCTGAATGCCCGTCGTGAAAATATGTCCGGTGTCCTGGGTGTATTTCTGATCGAGACTGATCGGACCCTGGTTGATGCCCATTATGTCCTCTTCCGCCCTTTTGAGCGCTTGGCTGCTTAAGCCGTTGCCTGCCCGTTGTTTTTAGCTAGGGCGCGCCGACCATTTCCGCCACTCTATGTCGGATATTTCACGCTCCGCATCACAATTCTGGACCAAAGGCAGCGCCGGGTAAAAATCGCAATTTCGTGGCTGCATTGGCATCCGCGATTTTCATTTTGTGTCACCATACCCCCGCCGTCGCGCAACGAATTGACGCCTGGTCATCCGGGACGGCGTCGATGGGTCGCAGGAGAGGCTTTCGATGCGGACGATTCTGGCTGGCCTGGCTCTCGTGGCTCTGGCGTTGTGCAGTGCGGTTGCGAACGCGGCCGTCGCTGCCGAGCCGTCACCGGAGCTGATCGCCACCGGCAAGGCGCTGGTGGAAGCCGGCGACTGTGCCGGCTGCCACACCGCCGATCCCGCCAAACCGTTCGCGGGCGGAAAGCGCATCGACACGCCGTTCGGCGCGATCTACGCGCCGAACCTGACGCCGGACCGCGACACCGGCATCGGCGCCTGGACCGATGCCGACTTCACCCGCGCCGTGCGCACCGGTGTCGCGCCCGACGGCTCCAATTATTACCCAGCGTTTCCCTACCCCTATTTCACGCGGATGACGAAGGACGACACGCTGGCGATCCGCGCCTATCTCGGAACGCTCGCGGCCGTCACGAGCCGCAACAAGCCGCCGGAACTACGCTGGCCGTTTGGCTATCGCGGCCTGATGCGGATCTGGAACACGATGTATTTGAAGCCGGGCCTGTTCGAGCCGGACCAGGGCCAGAGCGCGGCGTGGAATCGGGGCGGTTATCTCGTCACCGGGCTCGGTCATTGCGGCGCCTGCCATACACCGAAGAACTATTTTGGCGCGGACAAGCAGGCGCAGGCCCTCGCGGGCAACGAGGTCGGCGGCTGGTACGCGCCACGGCTCGATGGCGCCGCCCGCACCGGGCTGAAATCGTGGAGCGTCGAGGACGTCACCGAATATCTTCAGAGCGGGCGCAACGCCAGGAGCCATGCCAGCGGGCTGATGGCGGAGGTGGTCGTCAACTCGACCTCGAAGATGAGCGATGCCGACGTGCGCGCAATCGCGGTTTACTTGAAGAACCTGCCGCCAGCGCGGCGTGAGACGATTGTGACGCCGCCTGACGATGCCGAGATGAAGGCCGGCCAGGCGGTCTACGCCAAGCTCTGCATCGCCTGCCATGAGGCCGACGGCACAGGCGCACCGCGCATCTATCCGCCGCTGCCCGCCAACGCGCTGCTGCAATCGGTCAATCCGTCCTCGACCTTGCGCATCATCCTCGACGGCGCCCACACCGTGACGACCCCGCGCGCGCCTAACACCGGGGAGATGCCGGCCTATTCCAACCGGCTGTCCGACGAAGAGGTCGCAGCAGTGACGAACTACATCCGCAATTCCTGGGGCAATGCCGCGCCGCTGGTGACGCCGGCGCAGGTGGCGAGGGCGCGGAAGCAGGAGCCGTAGCTCAAGGCTCCCGCTCCTCCTCCTCCGTGAACACGAATTTCGGCATTTCCCATTTGTAGCGCACCGCCAGCAGGCGAAAGCTGATGCCGAGGACGAACGTCAAAATGGTCCAGAGCTCGGCGTTCAGCTTGAGACCGAACGCGGTGGCATAGAACAATCCCGTCACCACCGAGACGCTGGCATAGAGTTCGGAGCGGAACAGCAGCGGCACGTCGTTGCAGAGCACGTCGCGCAACACGCCGCCGGCGCAACCGGTCACCATGCCGGAGACGATGACGATCGGCAGCGTGGCGTCCATCTGCCAGGCGATGTCGCAGCCGGTCATGGTGAATACGACGAGGCCGATGGCATCGAGCACGATGAAGGCCAGTTTCAGCCGGTGCACCAGCCGCGCCATCAGGATGGTGAGGAAGGCAGCGCCTCCGGCCAGTGCGAGGTAGATGGGGTTCTGCACCCAGGCCAGCGGATAATGCCCCAGGAAGAGATCGCGCAAAGTGCCGCCGCCGAGCGCCGTGATGCAGCCGAGGAAGCAGACGCCGAGCCAATCCATGCTGCGGCGGCCGGCTGCGAGCGCAGCGGTCATGCCTTGCGCCGCGACCGCAACCAGCGACAACAGATGCAGCACGCTATCGCTCGGCGGCGAGCTCCACATCGCTTTGTTCCCTTCCGTCAGCGGAGCTTACGCTTCAGGTTCCCCAGCGAACAGGTTCCCGATTCCCGCCGCGGGCGCAACATGCGACGAAAGCATTAAGAGGGGCGGAACAGAATCTCGCATCCACGGGTTGTCCCGCCGCAATAATCGAGGAGAACCAATCGATGGCTGACGACCGTTTTATCAACGATCCGTACCGCCCGAATCTCGCCGATGATGAGTATCGCAATGCGGCGCGACGGGATGCCCAGCTTCAGGTCGACCCGGAGCTTGGCGAAGGCCCCGCCTCCAGCGGCAAAGTAGCCCTGTTCGCAGTGGCAATCGCCTTGGTGCTGGGTGCCGTATTCTACGGCCTGAACAACACCGGCACCAGCAACCAGGCCAGCACCACGCCGGCGACGCAGACCGCTCAGCAGGCACCGGCCACCAATCCGGCCGCACCTCCCGGCATGCGCGACGTGACGCCGCGCACCAACACCGGGCCGGGCGTGACCACGGGCGCCGCACCGAGCAAGCCGGCCCCGGATACGCCGGCACCGGCTGACGGCGCGAAGTAACGAATTGCAACAATATGCGACAGCGGCGGGATTCAGATCCCGCCGCTTTCGTTTGTCTTTAGCCGAACATCTTGTTGAGCTCGCCGCCGGGATAGCCGCTGCCGAGCTCGGTAAAGGTCCCCTTCTCCGCCATTTCCTTCGCGGCCCGCATGAAGCCGCCCCAGGCGGCGCGAGCGAGTGAACCGCCGACGCTGATCCGGCGCACGCCAAGATCGGCAGCTTCCTGCAATGACAGCCCGGAGCCGCCGATCAACAGGTTGAACGGTTTGGGTGCGACAGCCTTCACCACCGCGGCGATGTCCTCGCGGCTCTTGAGGCCCGGCGCGTAAAGGCAATCGGCGCCGGCATCGGCGTAAGCGGTGAGCCGGTCGATGACGAGCTTGAGGTCGGTCACGCCCCACAGATAGGCCTCGCAGCGGCCGACCAGGAGCACGCCGCTATCGCCGATCGCCTTGCGCGACGCCTTGATGCGCTCGACTGCGAGCGCGCGCTCGTAGATCGGCTTGTCCTTGTCGCCGGTGGAATCCTCGATCGACAGGCCGGCAACGCCGGTGCGCACACAGCGCTCGACATTGTCCGCGACCTTGTCCGGCTCGACCGCAAAGCCGCCCTCGAAATCCGCGTTCACCGGGATATCGACGGACGAGCTCAATGCCGCCAGATGCTGACAGACGTCCTCGACGGAGACGTGGTTGTCGGCCTTGCCGATGGTCCAGGCAAAGCCCGCACTCGACGACGCGAGTGCCTTGAAACCGAGATGCTGCAACGCTTTCGCGCTGCCGACGTCGACCGGATTGGGCAGGCTGAAGCAGCCGCTCTCGTGCAGCTTCCTGAAGGTCGCGCGCTTGTCAGCAGTTGTCACGTGCATGTTTCTCTCCCTTGTTGGCCGCGCAGAGATGGGGACGTGCCGCCGCGCGCGCTAGTGCGCGTCGTGCACCGCGCGGCTGTCCTTTGGCGCCTGCTCGCGATCATTCATGCTGTAGTCGCGGATGACGCTGGCGATACGCAAGTGATAATCGGCGAAGATTTTTGCGCGGCCCTTGGCCTGGGTGCGGCGGTGCTCCATCGTGTTGCGCCAGGCCTGCACGGCCGCCTCGTCCCGCCAGAACGACACCGACAAGATCTTGCCCTTGTCGGTCAGGCTCTCGAAACGCTCGACCGAGATGAAGCCGTCGATGGTTTGCAGGATCGGCTTGAGGTCGGCCGCGAGGTCGAAATAATCCTGGCGGTGTTCCGGCTTCGGCCAGACCTCGAAGATCACGGCGATCATGGGCATCTCTCCTGTCGTTGATGGCCTACGATACCACTTACAAAACCACTTGGCGCAGAAACGTGCGCTCTTCCGCGAGGATGAATTTGTGCTCCTCGGCGAAGTGGAAGTTCGCCATGCCTTCCGTATCCTGACGCAGCCGGGCGCGATAGGCCTCATACGCAGCCAGACTCTCGAAGGTGATCAGCGCAAACGCGATATTGTTGGTGCCCTCGTACGGCATGAAATAGCCGATCAGATCGCCGCCGCATTTCGGGATGATGGTGAGCCAGCGCTTCGAATACTCCTCAAACTGCGCGCGCTTGAACGGATCGAGCTGGTAGCGGATGAAGACGGTGATGGACATGATGGGCTCCTCTGGTTCCACACCGTCATTGCGAGCGCAGCGAAGCGATCCAGGAATCCCTCTGCAGAGGCAGCCTGGATTGTTTCGTCGCCAGTGCAAAATTGCTTCGCAATTTTATCACGGGCTCCTCGCAATGACGAGCAACCCCACGCTACACGCTTGCCCCACCGCAATGCTTCGGCTACCATCGAAGCATGAAATCAGGTCCAGACATCGCCATGATCGCTTCGCTCGTCGGCGATCCCGCACGCGCCAACATGCTCACGGCGCTGATGAACGGCCGCGCGCTCACCGCGAGCGAGCTGGCGCAGGAGGCCGGCATCACACCGCAGACCGCGAGCTCGCATCTTTCCAAGCTCGAGGCCGGCGGCCTGATCGAGCCGGAGAAGCAAGGCCGCCATCGCTATTACCGCCTCACCGACGACGACGTCGCCGGTGTGCTGGAGGGCCTTGCGGGCCTCGCCGCGCGGACGGGCCATATGCGCGTGCGCACCGGGCCGAAGGATCCGGCGCTGCGGCGGGCCCGGATCTGCTACGACCATCTCGCCGGCGATCTCGGCGTGCAGATGCTCGACACCCTGCGCGCGCAAAACCTTGTCAGGCAGAAGAAGCAGGAGATCGAGCTGACGGCGGAGGGCGAGCGCTTCCTGGCGAAGCATTTGCAGATCTCGCCCGACATGCTCGCCCATCCGCGCCGCCCCGTGTGCAAGGCCTGCCTCGACTGGAGCGAGCGGCGCCATCATCTCGCCGGCACGCTCGGCGCCGCCATGATGCAGCGTTTCGCCGAGCTGAAATGGGCCGCCCGCGACGCCACGCCCGGCAGCCGCGTGGTGAATTTTACGCGCACCGGCGAGAAGCAGTTCGCCGCGTTGTTCGGTGACGGGCGGGACTAAACACAACTCCGTGTGAACGACGTCTCTCGCTTGACCCGGCCATCCACGTGTTTATGGCCACGATTGTCACACACAGAGATCCCCATGATCCGCCTCCTTCCGACCGCGCTCGTCGCCGCCCTCATCGCCTCTCCGCTCACCTCCACCCACGCCGCCGACACCGCCCCGCGCGAACCTTACGGCGTCGCGCTCGAAGGCTTTGCCTATCCCTATCCCGTGCACCTGCTGCCTGTTGTCAATGACGGCGAGCAGCTCAGCATGGCCTATATGGATGTGCCGCCTGCGCAGCCGAACGGCCGCACCGTGGTGCTGCTGCACGGGCGCAACTTCCCGTCGAGCTACTGGGCGCCTGTTATCAAGATGCTGAGCGAGGCCGGCTTCCGCGTCGTGGTGCCGGACCAGATCGGCTTCGGCAAATCCTCCAAGCCGGCGGGCGAATTGCATTTCGACAATCTGGCGCGCAACACCATCGCACTGCTCGATCACCTCAAGATCGGCAAGGCCGAGATCGTCGCGCATTCGCTCGGCGGCATGCTGGGCGTCCGCATCGCCCGCGCCTATCCCGACCGCGTCGCCCACCTTGTTCTGACGGCCCCGATCGGGCTGGAAGACTACCGCCTCTATGTACCGCCGACGCCGACCGAGAAGATCATCGAGACCGAGGACAAGCTCACGGCTGATGGCTATCGCAAGCAGCTCCAGACCAATTATGCCATCAAGCTGCCGCCGGACGCGATCACGCCGTTCATCGACGCCCGCTTCAACATCAAGGGCAGCCCTGATTATTCGCGCTGGCTGCGCGCCTTCGTCAATTCCGGCCAGATGATCTATCGCGAGCCGGTGGCGCACGAGATCGCACTGATCACCGAGCCGACGCTGTTCATTATGGGCGCCGACGACCACAACGCACCGGGCCGACCGAACGCGCCCGAGGCGCTGCGCGCGAAAATGGGAGAGAACGCCGAGCTGGCGAAGGCACTCGCCGCGAAGATGCCGAATGCGCGAGCCGAGGTGATCCCGGACACCGGCCATCTCGTCTTCCTGGAGGCGCCTGAGAAGTACAAGGATCTGGTGCTGGGTTTTCTCGGCCGGTAGCGTCATTGCTGTCGTCCGGAGCCGCGTGCGGGGAATGTTCATGCCGCATTCAGGTCATGATTGGCAGATTTGGCTGGCGTCGTTTCGGCATGTTGCGATTTTAACGTGTCGAATCGTGTCTTTTGATTCATGGTGCGCCGAAAGCGCCAAGCCCTCCTAGAACCTGCCCCAATCCTGCCCCCAAAACCTACCCCAAGGACGAGAAGGAAGATCAAATGAAATACCTGTTTGCCGCCGTGATGCTTGCCAGCGCGGTCGTTGGTTTCAGCGAGGCGGCCAGCGCCGCCGGCGGTTGCGGCCCCGGCTGGTATCGCGGCGCCTATGGCGGCTGCCGCCCGATGCGCGGTCCGGTCGTTGTCCGCCCGGGTCCGATCGTGGTTGCGCCAGCCCCTGTCGTGGTCGTGCCGCGCGCGCGCATGTGCCCCTACGGCTTCCGCTGGTACGCCGGCCGCTGCCGTCCGTTCTGATCTCGTTTTTCGCATTGCGAAATGGCCGCGCGGCGAAAGCCTGCGCGGCCATTTTCTTTTTGAGCGCTGACGTCGCACCGGGATGTTTCGAATCAGAACGGGGACCGCGATCGCGGTCCCCGTTCAAGCCTCGCTTAGCGCGACGCTTACCAATGGCGGCGGTGCCAGCGTCGGCGATGCCAGCCCCAGTGACGGCGGCGCCAACCCCAATGACGGTGGTGGCCGTGCCAGTGCACCTGCTCCGGCTTCAACTGCGCGGCTTCATCGCTGCTCGTGACTGCGGGATGAGCGTCGGGATTGCCTTGCGGCTTGCTGGGATCACCGAGCGGCTGCGGCGCCAGCGGCGCGGCCTGTGCGGCGGTCGTGAACGCCGCAGCTCCGGCCGCGACACCGATTGCAAATTTCAAAAAGTTCCGGCGCTCCATGACTTCTTTCCTCTTGGATGGTCGTGCCAGTGATGCGGAGGCGAGTGTCGCGGTGATGACATGAACCGAAGCTGAATCGCGCGTTCAGCTTCGTTGCGCAGGTGACAGGAGAACTCGCAGCGCAGTAGCCGGGTGCTCTATTTCCCGAACTCCTGCGCCAGCACCAGCAACTCGCGCGTGCGCGTCACGTCGGGCCAATCGCGGTTGAAATCAGCCACCAGTTGCGTCAGCGCATCGCCCTTCAGCATGGCCTGCAGCGCAGCCTCGCTCTCGAACTGATACATCGCCTGATGCAGGGAGGGATCGTCGAGGCTCCAGAACCGCCAGGCCTTGCTCACACCGAAGGCCTTCATCGCGTCGGGCAGATGTTCCGTCTCGTACCATCTGTCGAAGGCGGCCCGCGTGCCGGCATCGGTGACGGTGGCGCGGACGACGAAGAAGGCTGACGGCATCGGATTTCCTCCTGTTGTTTGGAATGAGACTAGCCGATGACGTCGACGACGACAAAAAAAGGACGGCACCGGTGTCGGAACGCGCATCGCTCGCCCGTCCTATGCCCGAACAGCAGACGGAGACACCACATGCCCAACCTCACGCTCACCACCTTCGACTGGGTTCCCCCGCCCCCGCGCGGTTTCGTGCGCGACCTTCGGGTGCGCTGGGCGCTCGAAGAGGCCGCATTGCCCTATCGCGTCGCGAGCGCGCCGTTCGACGGGCGCGGCGCCGAGCATCTTGCGCACCAGCCGTTCGGGCAGGTGCCGTGGCTGACCGACGGCGATCTCTCGATCTTCGAGAGCGGCGCGATCCTGCTGCATCTCGGCGGCCTCAGCGCGAAGCTGATGCCATCAGATCCGCGCGGCCGCAACGAGGTCACGGAATGGCTGTTCGCCGCGCTCAACTCGGTGGAGATGGCGAGCCTGCCCTGGACGATGTCAAAGTTCATGGGCCATCCGAGCGATACGGCCGCGTGGAAATTCGTCGACGACTTCCTAAAACTCCGCCTCAAGCACATGGAGGCGGTGCTGGCCAACCGCGAATGGCTGGCAGGCACGTTCTCCGTCGCCGACATCCTGATGTCGGACGTGCTGCGCGTCGTCGATCAGTTCGATGGGCTCGCGGACAGTCCCGCCTGCCGCGCCTACGTCGCGCGCGCCACCGCCCGCCCGGCCTTCGCCAAGGCCCACGCAGACCAGATGGCGCATTTCGCTGCGGCGGACGCGACCCGCTGACGCCGCACCCGCGTGAGGTGTGACGTGCCTCACATAATGAATCCGGCGATGGCCGTAGGGTCACGGCCATCAAATCAACCCTGCGGAAGGTGACACATGGCCCGCATCGCATATCTCAGAGACCAGCTTGCCCGCGCCGAACGGCTGGCAAAGGCGATCCTCGACCGGCAAACCGCGGAGCAGCTTCAGGCGTTCGCAGCCGAATGCCGCGAGGAGCTGCAGGTGCTGTCGCGCAGGGCTGCGGCGTAAGGCTGCTCGGTTACACGAGCTTCATCGGCGTATCGGCGACCACGCGAAGGTCGATGCGGCTGATCAGTTGAGACCGAAGCGCCTCCGCATCACCGATCGCGCTCTCCGTCTGCCGCAACGTGCTGACGTTCGAGCCAAGCGAGACAATTCCGCCGAGCACCAGAGCGATCGAGCCGAGCGCGGCGGTCTGGCCCATCCCGAGCAAGCCGAGGATCGTGATCAGCAACAGCGCAGCGCCGCCGCCGATGGCGAGCTTTGATGCCAGGATGTACTTCCGGCATCGCTCGGCGATCTCGGCCAAAGCCTCGATACGCGCTTCGATGTCGGATATCTCGTCGGTCGGATCGCTGTCGGTCATTGGATTTGGATCGAGGATGCCAACTCAGAAACAGAATCGGTAGCCCGCATGAGCGAAGCGACATGCGGGACTTGGATAGAAAACCCGGATGTCGCTACGCTCATCCGGGCTACGCCTCGCGCTCACAACGGCAAATTGTCGTGCTTCTTCGCCGGCGTTTCCACCTTCTTGTCTTTCAGCATCGACAGCGCCCGCGCGATGCGCTTGCGGGTCGAGTGCGGCATGATGACGTCGTCGATGTAGCCGCGCTCGGCGGCGATGAAGGGGGAGAGGAAGCGGTCTTCGTATTCCTTGGTGCGCGCGGCGATCTTGTCGGGGTCGCCGATGTCGGCGCGGAAGATGATTTCGACCGCGCCCTTGGCGCCCATCACCGCGATCTGGGCGGTCGGCCAGGCATAGTTCATGTCGGCACCGATCTCCTTGGAGGCCATGACGTCGAAGGCGCCGCCATAGGCCTTGCGGGTGATGATGGTGACCAGCGGCACTGTGCACTGCGAGTACGCGAACAAGAGCTTGGCGCCATGCTTGATCAGGCCGCCATATTCCTGCGCGGTGCCCGGCAGGAAGCCCGGCACGTCGACGAAGGTGACGATCGGGATGTTGAAGGCATCGCAGAAGCGGACGAAGCGCGCCGCCTTCCGAGAAGCGTCGCTGTCGAGCACGCCGGCGAGCACCATCGGCTGGTTGGCGACGAAGCCGACGGTGCGGCCGGCGATGCGGCCGAAGCCGGTGACGATGTTCTTGGCAAAGGCGTCCGCGATCTCGAAGAAGTCGCCCTCGTCCACGACCTTCAGGATCAGCTCCTTCATGTCGTAGGGCTTGTTCGGATTGTCGGGGATCAGCGTGTCGAGCGACATGTCGACCCGGCCGATGTCGTCGAAACTCGGCCATTCCGGCACGCCGTCCGTGTTGTTGGATGGCAGGAAGTCGATCAGGCGCCGCATCTGCAACAGCGTCTCGACGTCGTTCTCGAAGGCGCCGTCGGCGATCGAGGAGCGCGTGGCGTGCACCGAGGCGCCGCCGAGCTCTTCCGCCGTGACGACCTCGTTGGTGACGGTCTTCACCACGTCCGGGCCGGTGACAAACATGTAGCTGGTGTTCTTCACCATGAAGATGAAGTCGGTCATCGCCGGCGAATAGACGTCGCCGCCGGCGCAGGGGCCCATGATGACGGAGATCTGCGGGATCACGCCGGAGGCAAGCACGTTGCGACGGAACACGTAGGAATAGCCGGCGAGCGCCGCGACGCCCTCCTGGATGCGGGCGCCACCGGCGTCATAAAGGCCGATGATGGGCGCCCGCGCCTTCATCGCCATGTCCTGGAGCTTTGTGATCTTCAGCGCGTGCGTTTCCGACAGCGATCCGCCGAACACGGTGAAGTCCTTGGCGAAGACAAACGTCTTGCGGCCGTTGACGGTGCCCCAGCCGGTGACGACGCCGTCGCCGGGCACCTTGTTCTTCTCCATGCCGAACTCGGTGGAGCGGTGCTCGACGAACATGTCGAATTCCTCGAACGATCCCTTGTCGAGCAAGAGTTCGATGCGCTCGCGCGCGGTCAGCTTGCCGCGGGCGTGCTGCGCCTCGATGCGCTTCTCGCCGCCGCCGAGCTTTGCGCCGGCGCGACGGTCTTCAAGGGCGTCCAGGATATTCTTCATTTGCTCCCGCCAGTTCTTAGCCTAAATGCGATTGCCGGGGGTTCTAACACGGCATTTTGCGGGCCGGGAAGCGGCTTTCGGTCCCGCAGGGCTGCCTTGCCGCAGCGGGAAAGCGCAAGGAATTTCAAAGTTTTGCCTGGGAGACGAGCATGACCGAAGGAGCGGCCGAGACCGGCGCGGCGACGGGCGGCGTCAACATCCTGCTGCGGCTGGAGGGCCTGACCCTGTTTGTGGGGATGGTGATGCTCTACTGGGCCTGGGACGGCTCATGGCTGGTGTTCGCACTGCTGTTCTTCGTCCCCGATCTCAGCTTCCTGGCATACCTGTCGGACGCCAAACTCGGCGCGATGGTCTACAACGCCGCCCACAGCTACATGGCGCCGGTCGCGCTGCTGACGCTCGGCTTCGGCCTCGCCTCGCCGCTCACCCTGTCCATCGCCTTGATCTGGCTCGCCCATATCGGCATCGACCGGGCGCTGGGCTATGGCCTGAAATATTCGGCCGGGTTCGGCTTCACCCATCTCGGCCGGATCGGCCGGCAGAAGGATACCTGACGCAGTTGCAAATCTGGCCCTGCCCGGTTGACCGGGCGCGGCGATTCAGGCTTGCTCCAGGCTTGCGATCAGGCGCCGAATGTTGCGTGAGCTCAGTCGGTACGGCGGCGGTCATCATTTCCGGCTGCAAGCATCACCTCATGTCCGCGACGGTCGTTCCACTGCCGCCGAACCCATCGTCCGAAACCACCGACTTCCTGCGCCGCATGGCCAGCATGGTGTCGGGGCGGAACGGCGAGATGCTGTTGCGCGCGGCCGCGCTGATCGAGTCGCTGACGCAACGGGCGATGTCGGCGGAACGCCTCTATCACCGGGAGCACGAAGAGAACACGCGCAACCGCGAGCTGCGCGAGGCCGGTGAGATGGCGTCCGACGCCGTGGTCAAGCAAATTGACGCGCTGCGCAGCCAGCTTGCCGAGGTCACCGCGGCCGCGGCGGCCGAGCGCGCAACATTCGATGCCGAGCGCGGCAACCTGCTCGGCCTGATGCAGCAGGCCGAGAGCCATATCGGCCAGCTCACAAGCGAGCTGGAGACGCTGCACGCCTCGGTCGACAGCTTCAACGAGACCGCAATCTCCGTGCCGATCGAGGTGCTGCGGCTGGCGCGCACCCAGTTCGATTTCCTCTCCGCCGGCTTTGCCCGCAAGGGCGACGTCATCTCGCAGGCGATGAGCGAGATTGGCGGTTTTGCGATCGACCAGGCGCTGACGGTGAAGAAGGCCGATCCCGCCTGAGGCGAACCGCCGGCTTGCGTCAATTTGACAGCGCGCAGGCCTGTTGTTCTACTCACTGAAAATCACGGGGGAGGATCCGATGCCGACGGCATTCCGCGTCGCCATGGCGCTCTGCATTTCAACGCTGTTCGTCGGCATGGGCGCCAACGCACAATCGCTTCCCAGGGAAGTCGCCACCCGCGCCCCCGATCCCCTCGCTCACCCTCTCCGACCAGCAGTTCCTCAGCGGTGATGCCGCGGCCGGAAAGCCGGTGACGGTCGCCGGCGAACTGCGCGTCGCGCAAGGCAGCGGAAAGCTCCCCGTCGTGGTGCTGATGCACGGCTCGAGCGGCGTCGGCGCCACGACCGAGGCCTGGGTGCACGCGTTCAACGCCATGGGCATCTCGACTTTCGTGATCGACGGCTTTACCGGCCGCGGGCTGACGGTGGTGGGGCCGAACCAGGCCCTGCTCGGCAGGCTCAACCTCGTCATCGACATCTACCGCTCGCTGGAGATCCTCGCAAAACATCCCCGCGTCGATCCTGATCGCATCGTGCTGATGGGCTTCTCACGCGGCGGACAGGCGACGCTCTATGCGAGCCTCAACCGCTTCCACAAGCTCTGGAACAAGTCCGGCATCCAGTTCGCCGCCTACATTCCCTTCTATCCCGACTGCTCCACGACCTATCAGAACGACACGGACATCGCCGCGCGCCCGATCCGCATTTTCCACGGCACGCCCGACGACTACAATCCCGTCAAGAGCTGCAAGGCTTTCGTCGAGCGACTCAAGACGGCCGGCCGCGACGTGGTGCTGACCGAATACCCGGACAGCGCGCACGGCTTCGACAGTGGGCTGCTCGGCGTCGGTACCGTCGCCGTGTCCGCGGGTGCGCAGACGGTGCGCAACTGCCAGATCCGCGAAGGCGACGGCGGCGTGCTGATGAACGCCGATACGAAAGCGCCGTTCACCTACCAGGACGCTTGCGTCGAGCTCAATCCGCATGTCGGCGGCAATCCAGCCACTGCCGCCGAGTCGCGCAAGGCCGTGGAGGAGTTTTTGCAGGCGCTGTTCAAGCTGGGGTAGCGCTGGGAAGCAGCTCGGCCTTGGGAGCCGGCGTCGGCGCCACATACTCCGTCATTTCGAGCGAAGCGAAGCAATCCAGAATCTCGACGCGGAGGCAATCTGGATTGCGTCGTCGCAAGGGCTCCTCGCAATGACGGAGGCTACGGCTCGCCCGGCTTGAACGGCTCCTGCTTGTCCGGCGGCACGGTCTCCTCCGCCATTGCCAGCAGCATCGCGACCATCACGTAATTGCCGGCGACTGCGGTGAGGTCGACAATCTGCTGGTCGTTGAAGACCTTCTTCGCGCGCGCATAGGTTTCGTCGCCGATCTTCTTCGTCGTGGTGAGCTCGGTGACGAAGTCGTACACGACGGCCTCGTCCTCGGCCATGTTCGCAGGCCGCTTATTCGCCTTGAGCTCCGCGATGATCTCGGGCGACAGACCCGCCTTCGCCGCGAGCGGCGCATGGGCGTACCACTCCACCTGGGAACGCCATTGCCGCCCGATGATCAGGATCGCGAACTCGTTGAGTTTTGTCGGGACCGAGGTCTCCCAGCGCAGATAGTGGAACAGGTCGAACAGGCGCTGGCCGAGCACCGGGCTGCGGATCATCGGATTGTAGGGACCGCCGATGCCGACGCTCGAGACCTTCATGATCTGCTCGCCGAGCGGTTTCTGCTTGGCGTCGAGCTGGTCCATGGTGAGCTGCGGAAAGCGCGGCTCCTTGCTGGTGGCGGGCGCTGCAAACATCGTGGCGGCGAGCCAGCCGCCCGCCGCGGCGAGTGTGAGCGACGACAGCCAGAGTGGCGTTGAGTTCATGTTGTCCTCCCGGTTTTTCTTGACCGGGGGATGCTAGTCGAGCAACACCAGCGTGATAGCGCTAGATCGCGCCGATCTCGGCAAGGCAGGCTTGCGTCAGGGGCATGCGCTCGCCGACCAGACGCGGCTCCTTGCAGTCCATATTGAGCGCGAACACGGTGTGCGCTTCGCCCTTCTCGGCCCAGCCCACCATCCAGCCCAGCGACGGCTCGCCGCGCTCGGCGCCAAGCAGCCCGGACTTGGCGCGAATGACGCTATCGCCGACCTTGGTCACCGGCAGGATGTCAGCGACAAGATCCTGACTGCGCTTCGAAATCGGCAGCGCGCGGCGGCGCAGCCTGTCGACGAAATCGACCTGCTCGACCGGATCGATGCGCAAGGCGCCGGTGAGCCAGAACTGGTCGATGCCGCCGCCGATGTCGCGATTGCCGTAGTCGAACAGATCGACATACTTCTGCATGCGCTCTTGTCCGATCCGGCGTGCGATCTCCTGATAGACCGGCACCGCGCTGACGAGAATCGCGCTGCGCAGCGTGTGGTCCTTGTTCCAGGCCTCGATCGGACGCTTCACGCCATCCCAAGGAAATACGTCCTTGTCGGGGTCAGTGACGACGCCAGTTTCGAGCGCGATCAGCGAGTTCGGAATCTTGAAGGTCGAAGCCGGCAGCTTCGCCTCGCCCGAACGCTCCTTGTCGCTGGCGACGACCAGATAGTCCTCGACCTTGTAGCCGACAAATGTCCCGGCCGTGCCGAGGTCGGTGAAGCGCTTTGCGAGGCTGTCACGGATCTCGTTGCGCGGCGGCGCGACATGGGCGAATGCACGCGCTGGCAAAGCGGCAGCTGCGGCGAGAAGGCCGAGGGTGGAACGGCGGGTGAGCACTGGCGATGTCCGTTACGCGATAGAGTTGGCCGCGACCATGCAGCCGCTATCGTGGTGAAACGATGACAGGTTATTTCTCGAGCATGATCTCTTCGGAAAACCGCTGCACACTTTGCGCTAACGCGGCCCTTCGGGTCCGGATCATACTCTACCGCCTGCCCGACAGCCGCAGCACGAACACCAGCACTTCGGCGACGGCCTTGTAGAGGTCGGGCGGGATCTCCTCGCCGAGCTCGACCTTGGAGAGCGCGCCGGCCAGGATCTCGTTCTCCTCGATCGGGATGTCGTTGGCCTTGGCGATCTCGACGATTTTTTCGCCGATGGTGCCCTTGCCCTTGGCGACGACGACCGGCGCGTTGCTGCCCTTCTCGTAATGGAGCGCAATCGCAAGCTTCGACGGATCGCTCATGTGGCGCGATCCAGGAAGTGGCCGGCGCGGGCCGGAGTGGGCTGCGGCGGGGTGCCATCGCGGACCAGGATGTCGCCGGGCTTGAGCTCGGCCCTGGTCAGTGCCTGGTTGAGCTCGCCGATTCCGGCGCGAAGCTGCTGTGCGGTCGTCGGCCGCTCCGCCCACATCCGCACGAAGGTCTTGTCACCGTTCAGCGTAATCAAAGCGTGCACGGGGCCGGCTGGCTCGACATTGAGTGTAAAGCGCGCACGCCAGGCGCGCCTGGCGGGATCGGCGGATTCATTGCCGCCGTCGCGCGAGATCTCGAACTGCGCCATTGCAGTGCCCTGCGGCGTTGCGAACGGAATCTCGAAATTCCACTGCGGCACAGTCGGATCGATCCTATGACCGCTGGCGTCGGTGCGATCGGGGAGCGAAGCGACCTGGAGCAAGGTCTGCCGCGCGAGGGCGGCATCGGTGTCGTCGAGCAGGCGATGCACGGTCGCAGAGAGTGGTGTGTCCGGTACGAGTGACGGCGAGGCAATCGATTGCGGCGACGGCAATGCGCCGCGAACCGGCGGTGGCGTTGCGCGCGCCGCGGCTTCAAAAACATGTCCGTCGGGCACGGCCTTGTTCGAGCCCGGCAAATTACCCGTCATGCGCGGCAGATCTTGCGTGATCTCTTGCAGGAGGCTCGCGGCAAGGCCTGCGGTCATGGTCCGCGGCATCGCGGCCTGCGGCGCGCCGCCAGCGGCGTCCGCCAACACAGAGGCTGCGAGATTGGCGCTACGCGGCGGTTGGGCGATCCCGGGTTCGGTTGACGGCGTTGCGGCCTGTGCAGCCTGCGTCTGCGCGGCAGCGACCTGCGGTGTCGCCACGGTGCCAACTGGAAGGGCGGCACCTTGCGCCTGTGGCGCGGTGGCCTCGAGCGTCGTCAGCGTCTGGCGCAGCACCAGCAGCGCGGCTTTCAAATCCGGCATCGTTCCGGAGGACGGAGTCGCGCCTGCGGCGAGCGAGGCTTCGAGGAGCAGCCCGGACTTCTGGAAAGCGGACTCGATGTCGCCGCCTTCGAGTCCGGTGTTGAGCGGCGTCTGCTGCGCCAGCACGCCCAGCATCGCCTGCTTCAGCCCCGCCGGAAGATCGCTGCCGGTGACGACCGCGGCCAGATTGGCGAACAGCGGCGCCTGGCTGCCTTGCTTCGTCACGGCCTCGGCCGAGGCTTCTGTGACGGCGACCTGCTCGGTCGGTGTGAGGGCATTGCGGGCCGCGCCCACTGACGGCACTAGCGGCGGGCTGTCCACCAGCGAGGCCGCAGCCGGCGTCAACGTGACCTGATCGGCGGCCGCCTCGCCTGCCCCGCCCATGACGGCGAGCCGGATGGTGCCGCCGTTCTGCGACACCGCAAGCTGGAGATTTTGGCCTGGTGTCAGCGCCACCTCTGACATCACATCCATCGAGAGGTTGGCGATCGCGATCCGCACCAGATTATCGGCGAGCACGCTGACCACTCGCGCGTCGACCACGCTGCCGGCCTGCAGCACAAGATCGGGCGTCGCCGCGTCAGCAACGGGGCTGGCGGCACTGACGGGAAGAATCGAGCTTATCGGCGTCGGCATCGTAGGGGCCCGGGGAACGCTGGCCCCACCCTAAGGCCGCCCTCGTAAACCTCTCGTTAAGGACCTTTGGCCGCAGGCGGCTTCACAGCGGCCAAAACCGCCACGGCAGCCTCGAAATCCCGCAGGCGGGCGGCGCGGCGGCCGGCGGCTTCCTCGTCCACGCCCCATTTCTCGGCGTTCCAGTCCTCATCGACATAGGCTGCCGCCCAGACCTGGTCGGCGTCGCGCACGCCATGGGCCAGCGCCAGCGCCAGCAGCGCCGAGCCGGTCAGGGTGGTGATCACGTGGAGGGCGGCGACCGACCAGGCGTCCCCTGGCAGCGCCGCACGCGCGGCCTGGAGCGCCTCATCCGGCTGCCTCACATGCATGATGCCTTCGGACAGGATGAAGTGCGCCCCCAGCGTCTCCGCGGCCCAGAACAGCACGGGATCCCAATGCGCGGCTTCGCGGGCGACAAGCCCCTCGGGATGGCCGGCGCGATAGAACAGCAGATCGGACTGAAGATACTTTGCGAGGTCGTCGCTGACGAGATCGACGCGGTCGACGACGCCCTCGACCACGCTGTTGGCGATCCGCGTCAGCGGCATGGTCATGGGCTTGATCGTCTCGTCCTGATCTGCCCACTCCGCAGCCACTGCGTCGGCCAGCGCGCGCGAAGGGATGATCACGTGGCGGCCGGACGGCGTGCGGATCGCCTTGCCGTCGAGCATGATGGCAAAACCGCCCTCAGCCTCGGCCACCCTCACCTCCTTGTAGAAGCGCTTGCGCAACGGCACGCGCGCGGCCTGGCGGACCAATTCCTGCGGATCAAGCGGGGATCGCCCCGCAGCTTCATCAAACAATTCGCGCATCTCGTTCCGGTCCCTGCCCTTCCCCTGCCGCCCTTTCAACTACTCTTCAGGCGCATTCTCGATCGGATCAAATCTCGTTGCATCGAGTCCGAGCAGGTTCCACGACTGCTGCATGTGCTGCGGCAGCGGCGCGGTGGCATCGATGAAGCCCCCGCGCGGATGCGGGATGACGATACGGCGCGCGAGCAGATGCAGCCGGTTTTGCAGGCCGCCCGGCAATTGCCAGTTCTCGATGTTGAAATATTTGGGATCGCCGACGATGGGGTGGCCGATATGTTCCATGTGGGCGCGCAGCTGGTGGGTGCGCCCGGTCACCGGCTTCAGCGACACCCAAGTCAGCTTGTTGCCGGCGGTCTCGACCACCGCATAGTAGGTCACCGCGTGGCTTGCGCCCTCATCGCCATGCTGGGCGATGCGCATGATGGTGTCGTCCTCGCTCTCCTCTTTCGCGAGGAAGGTCGAGATGCGGCCCTGCTTCGGCTTCGGTAGGCCCGGCACCAGCGCCCAATAGGTTTTTCGCGCCGACCGCGAACGGAACGCACCGGTGAGATGCGAGGCGGCAAAGCGGGTCTTGGCGACCAGGAGACAGCCCGACGTCTCCCTGTCGATGCGGTGCACGAGGCGCGGCTTCTGGCCCTTGGAATCGCGCATCACCTCCAGCATCTGGTCGATGTGTCGCGTCATGCCCGAGCCGCCCTGCACGGCCAGTCCGGCCGGCTTGTTCAGCACGAGAACGTCGTCATCCTCGTAGATCGTCATCTCCTTCAGCGCGGCAAGCGTCTTTTGCGCCGCCTCTGACTGCGGGTTGGGTGCCTTCGGCGTGTCGAGCTTCAGCGGCGGAATCCGGACGCTCTGGCCCTCCTCCAGGCGGTCCTTGCTGTCGACGCGCTTGCCGTCGACGCGCAGCTCGCCTTTACGAACGACGCGCTGGATGTGGGAGAACGACAGGCCGGGAAAGTGGGCTTCAAGGAAGCGATCGACGCGCATGTTGTTCTCGTCGGCCGTCACCTTGACGGTCTGCACCTTGGTCGGCAGCAATGCCTCGACGGGAGGCTTTGCCGGCGCAGCCTTTTCCGGTTCGGCTTTGGGCGCGCGCCGCTCGACGCGCTCACTCGCGAAGCGCGGCGGCTTCGTGCCCGGCTTGCCGCCCGGCCGCAGCCCAGCAGGTTTCGCGCTGCGCGCCTTGAACGGGCGCGCCTCCTTGCGCTCATCGCGCTCGCGAGGTTTTGGGTTCATTCTCTTGATGCGGCGGCTCATGCGGTTTTTCCAAACGTTCGTGTCGACCGTGTATCGGCGCGCCGGTGCAGTGACGCGACTTCCGCGCCAATCTGCTTCTCCGCCAGCCGCAGGTCATCTCGCTGTTGCAGGTTCATCAAGACGGCGCCTGGCACGAGCGAAGTCATACCAACTCGACTCGTAGTGTACGGCCAACCGCACTTGCGGCGCGCTGCAGTGTATCCAGCGTCACCGAGGGGGTCGCGGGATCAAGGAGCCGATCGAGCTGACGACGACTGGTCTTCATGCGTTCGGCCATCGCCGTCTTCGTGATTCCCTGCGTCTTCATCGCCTCCGTCAATTGCTCAGCGATGAGCTCCTTGAGAGCACGCTCCTCACAAGTCCCAAGTATACCTTGCTCGGTAAGAAACTCGTCGAACGTTTCTTTGCTCACGTGCGATTTGCTTTTCGTCATCACGTCACCTCTCGCCTGCGCTTTAGCGCAAGGTCAATATCCTGCTTTGGCGCCTTCTGCGTTTTCTTGATAAAGCCGTGAAGCAGGATCATCTGACCGTCTTCCAGACAGAAGATCACTCGCGCAATCCGGTTGCTACCGAGATCGCTTCGAACTTCCCACAATCCCTCCCCTAGCGGGGCGCAATGCGGGCGTCCGATCGGCCAACCGAATTCGACTTTCTGAATATCCTTCCCGACAGTTCGTCGATCTTCAGAAGGCAAATCCAATATCCACTCGCGAACAGGATTCCGACCTGTCGAGCTAACGTAGAATCTCGCTGGAAGCTTCTTCGTGCGATCGATCATTCGGCTGCGAATGTGTGTCATTTTTGGCACGTAAATGCAAGCGCCTTCTGGGTGCTGCAGAACCTACTTCCCACCCCGCTCCTTCCGCAACTTCGCCCAATAATCCAGCCGCTTCCTGATCTCCCGCTCGAACCCGCGGTCGGGCGGGTCGTAGAAGGTCTGGCGGCCCAGCGCTTCCGGGAAGTAATCCTGGCCGGAGAAGGCGTCGGGGGCGTCATGGTCGTATTCGTAAGATGCGCCGTAGCCTTCCGACTTCATCAGCTTGGTCGGCGAGTTGAGGATATGTTTCGGCGGCAACAGCGAGCCGGCCTGCTTTGCGACCTGCATCGCCTTGCCGAAGGCGGTGTAGACGGCATTCGATTTCGGCGCGGTGGCGAGATAGACCACGGCTTGCGCGATCGCGAGCTCGCCCTCGGGATGACCGAGGAAGTCGAAGGTGTCCTTGGCTGCGTTGGCGATGACCAGCGCCTGCGGATCGGCAAGCCCGATATCCTCGACCGCCATGCGCACGACACGACGGGCCAGAAACAGCGGGTCCTCGCCGGCATCGAGCATGCGCGCGAGATAATACAGCGCGGCATCGGGATCGGAGCCTCGCACCGACTTATGCAGCGCCGAGATCAAATTGTAATGGCCGTCGGCCGACTTGTCGTAGATGGGCGCGCGACGCTGCAATATTTCCTGCAACTGCGCGGCGTCGAAAATCTCGTCCTTGCGCGCGGCGCGCCAGACTTCCTCGACGAGCGTCAGCGACGCGCGGCCGTCGCCATCGGCCATGCGCACCAGCACGGCGCGCGCTTCCTCGTCGAGCGGCAGCTTGCGGCCCTCGACCTCCTCGGCATGCGCAAACAGTTTTTCGATCGCGGCCGCGTCGAGCGAGCGAAACACCAGCACGCGCGCCCGGGACAGAAGCGCCGCGTTGAGTTCGAAGGACGGATTTTCGGTGGTGGCGCCGACCATCACCACCGTGCCGTCTTCCATGACGGGCAGAAACGAATCCTGCTGGGCCCGGTTGAAGCGATGCACCTCGTCGACGAACAGCAGCGTGCCCTTGCCCATCTCGCGGCGTGCACGCGCCGCCTCAAAGGCCTTCTTCAAATCGGCGACGCCGGAGAACACCGCGGAGATCTGCTCGAAATGCAGATCGGTGGCGTCCGCGAGCAGCCGCGCCACCGTGGTCTTGCCGGTGCCGGGCGGGCCCCAGAACACCAGCGAGCCCAGCGTGCGCGTCTCCAGCATGCGCGTCAGCGCGCCGTCTGGACCCAGGATGTGATCCTGGCCGACGACCTCCGAGAGCGCGCGCGGCCGCAGCCGATCCGGCAGCGGATGCGGAGCCTCGTGATCGAGCCCCGCCGCGGCGAAGAGGGTTGGCGTCTCCTGTGGTCGCTTCGGACTCATCCGCCCAGCGTGACGTTGATCTGCTGGCCGCCACGCACCAGCGTGATGCGCCAGATGCGCTGGCGCTCGGCCGCCGCCTTTTCGAGATCGCTGGTCTTGCTGATCTTCTGGTTGTTGACCGCCAGGATGACGTCGCCCTTCTGGAAGCCGACATTCGCGGCCGCGCTGTCGCCGCCGAGATCGGTGACCACGACGCCTTCGGTATCGGCGTCCAGATGCAGCTCGTCGGCAAGCGCCGGGGTGATGGTCGAGACCTTCGCGCCCTGGAGAGGCGAGCGCGCGGTGATGACGAGCTCGTTGCGGCCGGCATCGGGCGCGGCGTCCAGCGCCACCGTCAGCTTGACCGGCTTGCCGCCGCGCTGCACGTCGATCTGCGCCGTGCCGCCGAGCGGCCGTGTGGCGAAGCGATAGTCGAAAGCGTTGGGATCATCCACGGTCTGGCCGTCGATCGAGACGATCAGGTCGGAGGATTTCAGCCCGGCCTTGGCCGCCGGCCCGTTCGGGACGACGCTTGCGACCAGCGCACCGGTCGGCGAACGCAGGCCGAGACTCTCGGCGATCTCCGGCGTCACCGCCTGCAATTTCGCCCCTAACCAGGGCCGCTTGACCGCCTTGCCGCCACCCTTGGCGGAGGCGACGACGACGCGCACCATGTTGGCGGGGATCGCGAAGCCGATGCCCTGCGAGCCGCCGGAGCGCGAATAGATCGCGGTGTTGATGCCCGCGAGCCTGCCGTTCATGTCGACCAACGCGCCGCCGGAATTGCCAGGATTGATCGCCGCGTCGGTCTGGATGAAGAACTGGTAGTCGGTGATACCGACCTGCGTGCGTGCCAAGGCCGAGATGATGCCGTGAGTCACGGTCTGGCCGACGCCGAAGGGATTGCCGATCGCCATCACGACGTCGCCTACCAGCAGTTCGTCCGAATTGGTGAATTCGAGAGCCGGAAACTTCTCCTTGGTGTCCTTCAAACGCAGCACGGCCAGATCGCTGCGAGAGTCCTTCAGCACGATCTCGGCCTCGAACTCACGCTTGTCCGACAGCGACACCTTGACCTGGTCGGCGCCTTCGATGACGTGGACGTTGGTGACAACGAGCCCCGACGCATCGACGATCACGCCCGAACCGAGCGAGCGCTGCACCTGCTCCTGCTGCTGGCCGGGCACGCCGAAGAAGCGGCGGAATATGGGGTCGTCGAGCAGCGGGTTGCGGTTCTGCACCACCTTGGCGGCATAGACGTTGACAACCGCCGGCTGCACCCGCTGCACGATCGGCGCATAGGACAGCCGCAGTTCGGCGGGCGAGGACGGCACACGGCGGTCCTGCGCGGCGGCCGGATTGAAGTTGGCCGAAAAGGCTATGCACAGTGCCGTGACGACGGCGGTCCAGGTCGATCGAAACATTCCTACCTCTTGGAAAAGACGCCGGAATATAGGCGCGTTCGCCCCTCATTAGAAGGGCGCCCGGCGGCATATTCAGGGGCCTTTCGGTGTGGCCGGCCTGCAAGCTCCGCGTGCGAAATCGCAATTTGCCGGGGCTGCCGATTGGCACGATGTGCGTCATCTTGCATGGTGGCGCAAGGCGGATTCGGTTGCGGCGAATTTACACCAGTGGGAACCGCGCAACCGGCCGCAGCGTCGCGGGGTAGTCATCGATCACACCTAGGCTCTCCGCCAGCGACTTGGGGAAGTTCGTCAAACGATGGAGTCATGACGTGAGCAGGACAAGAATTGCAGCCACGGCGATGGGTCTCGCCGCCGCACTGGCAGCCTCGCAGGCCCGGGCCCAATCGGCGAGCAGCAGCGACCAGGAGATCGCGCTCCTGAAGCAGCAGCTGAAGATGCTGGAGCAGAAGCTCGACAAGCTCCAGAGCCAGACCGCCGCGAATACTGCGGCCACAGCGAAGGCCAGGCTTGAGGCGAAGGCGGAGGCAAAAGCCGAAGCGCGTTCCGAAGCGAAGGCCGCCGTCGCCAACGCCAAAGCGGCGATCCCGCTCAAGGGACCGGCGCCCGCATCCGGCGTCGTCGTGACAATGCCGAACAACCGACCGACCATCTGCACTGCCGATGGGGCTAACTGCGTCGGGATCACAAGCCGCGTGCATTGGGATGTCGGCGGCTATGACTATCGGCCCAACACGGCGGCAACCGTGCCGCAAAAGCTCGACAGCGGCGAGAACGTCCGCCGCGCGCGCATCGGTGTCGCCGGCAAGTTCTTCCACGACTGGAATTTCGCGCTGGTCTACGACTTCGGGGGCTCTTCCGACGGGTTTGGCGGCGCAGCTCCGGGTTCGCTGCCCGGCGGCGGCGTCTCTGGCGTCGAGAACGCCTATCTCAGCTATACCGGCCTGAAACCGTTCGGCGGCAAGATGGCCATCGAAGGCGGCATCATGGACCTGCCCTACACGCTCGATGAGGCCACGAGCTCCAACGACATCATGTTCATGGAGCGCGCCTCGGCGGGGATCGTCGCCACGAGCATCGCCGCGGGCGACTTCCGTTCGGCGGTCGGCACGCGCTGGTACAACGACGAGTTCTGGGTCGGCGCCTATGTCACCGGCCCCGCCACCGGTGCGATCCACTCAGCGTCGAGCGTTGCGCCGAACGGCGCCACGGAACAATACGGCGCGGTCGCGCGTGTCGCCGGCCAAGTCGTCAGCGGCAAAGACTACTCGGTCCATCTCGGGGGCAATGCCGAATGGCTGATCCAGCCGACGCGCAATCTGGTGACGGGTGCACAGACGGTGACGCTGACCGATCGTCCGGAACTGCGCATCGATCCCACGGCGCTGGCTACGACCGGCGCGATCGCCAATGCCTCCGGCGCGCAGGTCTACAGCGTCGAAGCCGCCGCCACCTATGGACCGCTGATCCTGCAAGGCGAGTATTTCTGGTACAACATCGATCGCAGCGCCAATACCGGCCTGCCGCCGCTGGGTGCGCCGAGCCTCAAATTCCAGGGCGGCTACGCGCAGGCCGGCTACGTGCTGACTGGCGAGGGTCGCAGCTATAATGCGGCGAATGCGGCCTATGGCGGCGTCAAGCCGGCGCACCCGTTCTCGCTCGAGGGCGGCGGCTGGGGCGCGTGGGAAGTCGCGGGACGCTTCTCCACGATCGACCTCAACGATCAGCTCGGGACCGCCACCGGCATCGCAGGCGGCCGGCAGACCGTCTACACGGCGGCGCTGAACTGGTATGTCAACGGCAACGTCCGTTTCATGCTGGACTATCTGCATGGCACGGTGTCGAGGCAGGCCTCGCCGGTCTCGACCGCCGATGTCGGCTCGAAGTTCGATGCGGTCGCCATGCGGACGCAGTTCGCGTTCTAGGTATCGCCTGTCGTCCCGGGGTACGCGAAAACGCGAACCCGGGACCCAGCATCTGCAACGCTATCTGAAGGAGACAAGCCATGAAGGCCGTCGGCTACAAGAAATCGCTTCCGATCGAGGATCAGGACGCGCTGATCGATTTCGAGACCGCAAAGCCCGAGCCCGGCGGCCGCGACATCCGCGTCGCCGTGAAGGCGATCTCGGCCAATCCGGTCGATTACAAGGTGCGCAAGCGCGCCGCTCCGCCCGAGGGCGAGACGAAGATTCTGGGCTATGACGCGGCCGGCGTGGTCGACGCCGTCGGTCCCGACGTCACCTTGTTCAAGCCGGGCGACGAAGTATTTTACGCCGGCTCGATCCTGCGCCAGGGCACCAATTCCGAATTCCATCTCGTTGACGAGCGCATCGTCGGCAATAAACCGAAGAGCCTGTCGTTCGCGCAGGCAGCCGCCCTTCCCCTCACCTCCATCACCGCCTGGGAGCTGTTGTTCGACCGGCTGGGTGCGGTGCCCGGCAAGAGTGTCGATCCACGTACGCTGCTGATCACGGGCGGCGCCGGCGGCGTCGGCTCGATCCTGATCCAGCTCGCTCGCCGCCTCACCGGGCTGACCGTGGTTGCAACCGCAACGCGGCCGGAATCGCAAAAATGGTGCCTCGATCTCGGCGCGCATGCAGTAATCGACCACGGCCAACCGATGAAGGAGCAGATCGAGAAGCTCAAGCTGCCGCCAGTCGCGCTGGTGGCGAGCCTCACCTTCACCGACCAGCACTACAAGAGCATCGCCGATTTGATGGCGCCGCAGGGCAAGTTCGGCCTGATCGACGATCCGCCGGAATTCACCATGAGTGCGTTCAAGGGCAAGGCCATCTCGGTGCATTGGGAATCGATGTTCACGCGCTCCTCGTTCCAGACCGCCGATATGATCGCGCAACATCATCTGCTGAACGACGTCGCCGACCTCATCGACAAGGGCGTCTTGCGTACCACGCTCGACCAGACCTTCGGCACGATCAACGCGGCCAATCTCAAGCGCGCGCACGCGCTTTTGGAGAGCGGCAAGTCGCGCGGCAAGATCGTGCTGGAGGGGTGGTAGGTCTTAGCTCGAAGCGGGCGCCGCTTTCGTCTCCGGCGGACGCGTCGCCCGCTCGATAAAGCCCTTGGCGAGCGCGTGGTAGATCCCTTCCTCGCAGATCAGCCGTGAGGTGGCGTGTGCGATCAGGGCAGCGGCCATTAACGGCACCACCATGGCGTGGTTGTCGGTCATCTCGGTCACGATGACGAAAGCGGTGATCGGCGCCTGCACCACCCCTGCAAAATACGACACCATGCCGAGCAACATGATCGCACCGAGCGGAGCGTCGTGGAAGAAGGACGCGATATTGCTGCCGAGGCCGGCTCCAACGGCGAGTGACGGCGAAAAAATTCCGCCGGGTATGCCACTGATCGCCGCGAAGGTGGTGGCGAGAAGCTTGAGGATGCCGAAGTCCTGCGGCAGCGGTGCGCCCTGCTCCAGGGCCGTCTTTACCTGCTGGTAGCCTGTGCCATAGACCGTATCGCCGGAGACGATACCGCAGATCGCGACCGCCAATCCGCACGCGAGCGCGAACCACAAAGGGTGGCCCTTGACCGCACGCCCGAACGGATGGGCCGAGCCCCGCGCCATGGTGATGACGATGCGGCTGAAGACGCCGCCGGCCACGCCGCCAACCACGCCGCACACCGGAACCGCGAGCCAGTCGGCGCCGGGGGCCAGCGACATCGCACTGCTGCCGAAATAGGCGTAATTGCCCATCAGCGCGAGCGAGGTCAGGCCGGCCGCGATCACCGCCGCGATGATCAGGCTGCTGGTACGCGTCTCGAAAGCACGGCTCATCTCCTCGATGCCGAAGACGATCCCCGCCAGCGGCGTGTTGAAGGCGGCCGCGACGCCAGCAGCCGCGCCGGCCAGGATCAATCCGGGCTGGCGGCGTGGCGAGACGCGGCCGAGCGCGAACATGATGGAAGCGCCGACTTGAACGCTCGGTCCTTCCCGGCCGACGGAGCCACCGCACAGCAGACCGAACAAGGTGAGGATCACCTTTCCGATCGCGATTCGGATCGAGACCAGGCTCTCGCGCGCCGTCTGGTCGGTCAGATGCCGTGCGGCGATCGCCTGAGGAATGCCGCTGCCCTGTGCGTTCGGGAACAACCGGGTGGTCAGATAGGCCGAGAGCATGAAGCCGAGAGGAGTCACCGCGAGCACGGCGTACCGCGACTGGGCCAACAGCAGCGCAAAGGCGTGCTGGGCGAGATCGGCAAGCTGCGCCAGCGCCACCGCCGCGGCGCCAACCCCGATTCCACCGAGCACGAAGATCGCCCGCCGCTGCCATCGCGCGGATGTCAGCCTGAACAGGCGTTTATGGCGGGTCGAGAGGGGCCAGAGCATAAAACCGAGGTTTAGCCGGTCCCGCCGCGAATTGAAGAGGCAAGCGAGCAGACCAGCTAGGCCGGAACCAGGCCCTCGACGAACATCAACCGCCGCTCCAGCGCGGTCTGCCGAAGCTTTAGCGCCTCCGCATATTCCGGCGACGCGTACCATTCGCGCGCGCGTTCCATCGAGGTAAACTCCACGATGATGATGGTCTTGGGCGGCGGGCCGCCCTCCACCAATTCGGCGGCGCCGCCGCGGACGAGATAGCGGCCGCCATATTGCGCGATGGTAGCAGCAGCCAGCGTACGATAGGCCTCCATCGCGGCCTGATCACGCGCCTCGACCTCCGAGATCACATAGGCCGGCATGAGACGGCCTCAGGCAATCGTGTTGACGATGCCGCCTTCCGCGCGCAGCGCCGCACCGTTGGTCGCGGAGGCTTCCTTCGAAGCCGCATACACCACCATGTTGGCGATCTCGTCGACGCTGGCGAAGCGTTGGAGCAGCGAGCTTGGGCGATGCTGTTTGACGAAATTGGCCGCGGCCTCATCGACCGACTGCCCGTTCTGCTTGGCGAGATCCTTCACGAAGGTCTCGACGCCTTCCGACATGGTCGGGCCCGGCAGCACGGAATTGACGGTGACGCCGGTGCCGCGTGTGAGCTGCGCCAGGCCGCGCGCGACCGAGAGCTGCGCCGTCTTGCTCATGCCGTAGTGGATCATCTCGACGGGAATGTTGAGCCCTGATTCCGAGGAGATGAAGACGATTCGGCCCCAGTTGCGCTTGAGCATGCCCTTCATATACGCGCGTGACAGACGCACGCCGCTCATCACGTTGACCTCGAAAAAGCGACTCCAGTCTTCGTCCGGAATGTCGAAGAAGTCTTTCGGCTCGAAGATGCCGGCATTGTTGATAAGGATGTCGACGTCTGGCAGCGCCGCCGCCAACGCCTTGCAGCCCGCCGCGGTCGAGACGTCGGCGGCGATGCCGCGGACCTTTCCGCCCGCCCCTTCCAGCTTGCGCACGGCCGCATCGACCTTGTCCTGGCCCCGTCCGTTGATCACGACGCTCGCACCCGAGCCGGCAAGGCCCTTGGCGATGGCGTGGCCGATGCCGGCGGTCGAGCCGGTGACGAGGGCGGTCTTTCCGGAAAGGTCGATGTTCATGCGATGTCTCCATTGAAACTGACGGAGATATCGTGCGCTGCGCGGGCGGGTGCAATCGCCCCTCACCGACGCGTGAGGATTTAGTTGCGAGGCGGAAGCGTCCGGAGAAACGCGACGATGGCATCGAGATCCTGGGCCGTCATGCTGGCATAGGCCGCATAGGCCATCGGCGGCTTCAGTTTGTGGCCGTCGCGTGCGATGCCTTGCGCAATCGCACGTTTGATTTCGTCGTCGCTCCACCCGCCGATGCCCGCGGCTATATCCGCGGTGATGTTGGCGGAGACGGATTCGCCCCACGGCCCCTTGAATGTCCGGCCGCCCTTGCCGCTCGCTCCGGCGAAATCGTGCACGACGGACGGGCCGTCCGGCGTGTGGCATTCCAGGCAATGGGCGATGGTCAGGAGATAGCGGCCGCGCGCAAGCCTGTCGGAAAGCTCAGCCTCGTTCGCCTGCTTGCCGGCGTAGATCGGCGTCTCCGGCTTCGGCGCGCTTCTGTATTCCGGCGGCGGCGTCTCGTGGCGTACGGCCGGCACTGAGCGCAAATAAGCTGCGAGCGCGTCGAGATCGCGGGCCGTGAGCACGGTGTAGAACGCGGTCGGCATGATCGGCGCGACCCTGGTTCCGTTCGGCCTGACGCCGCTGACGAGAAACCGCTTCAGCTCGGCGTCGGTCCAGTTGCCGATGCCGGTGTCCTTGTCCGGTGTGATGTTGGAGCCAGAGACCTTGAAGGCGGGCTCGTCAAAAACCTGGCTGCCCCCGGAGAGCGCGCGAGAGAGATCGAGCCCTTGCGGCCCTCGCGGCGTGTGGCAGTTGTGGCAAACCATCACGCTGTTGACGAGATAGGCGCCGCGCTCGACCAGCGTCTCGCCAGAGGCCGGCGACATCAGCAGCGCCAGCGCAATCCCTGACACAATCCTCATCGAGAGCCCCCCGGCCGGAATCGCGTTCAACGAAACGATGCGCGGTATGAGATGCAGCCGCGCCAACAAAAAAGCGGCGCCCGAAGGCGCCGCTTTCTGAAAACTCTCCGCGGTCGGCTTACGCCGCCTCGGCTTCCTTTTCCTGCACCGGACCGGAGTCCTGGCCCTTGGCATCGACGTCGCGATCGACGAACTCGATCACGGCCATCGGGGCGTTGTCGCCGTAGCGGAAGCCCGCCTTGATGATGCGGGTGTAGCCACCCTGGCGATCCTTGTAGCGGGGCGCGAGCGTGTCGAACAACTTCCTGACCTGATCCTTGTCGCGCATCTCGGAGATGGCCTGGCGGCGCATGGCCAGCCCGCCCTTCTTGCCGAGGGTAATCAGCTTCTCGACGATCGGACGCAATTCCTTCGCCTTCGGCAGCGTGGTGACGATCTGCTCGTGCTTGATCAGCGCGGCGCACATGTTGGCGAACATCGCGCGGCGATGCTCGGCGGTGCGGTTGAGCTTGCGATGAACCTTGCCGTGACGCATTTTATCTATTCCTTGAATTTCATTCGTCGCGACGGTTCGTCGGACCAGTTGCTCAGGTGGGCTGCCTGCGTTCGCCCGCTAAGGCGCGATGAATTCGCGCCTCAGCCTGTCGTCGTTCGGATCAGTAATGATCCTCGAAGCGCTTGGCGAGCTCGTCGATGTTCTCCGGCGGCCAGCCCGGCACTTCCATGCCGAGATGCAGACCCATCTGGGCCAGCACTTCCTTGATCTCGTTCAGCGACTTGCGGCCGAAGTTCGGAGTGCGGAGCATTTCGGCTTCCGACTTCTGCACGAGGTCGCCGATGTAGACGATATTGTCGTTCTTCAAGCAGTTGGCCGAACGCACCGACAGCTCGAGCTCGTCCACCTTCTTGAGGAAGGCCGGGTTGAAGGCGAGGTCCGGGATGATCTCCTGGGCGACTTCCTTGCGCGGCTCTTCGAAGTTGACGAACACGTTGAGCTGGTCCTGCAGGATGCGCGCAGCGTAGGCCACGGAATCATCCGGCGTCAGCGCGCCGTTGGTCTCGATCGTCATGGTCAGCTTGTCGTAGTCGAGGATCTGGCCCTCGCGGGTGTTTTCGACCTTGTAGGAGACCTTGCGGACCGGCGAGTACAGGCTGTCGACCGGGATCAGGCCGATCGGCGCGTCCTCGGGGCGGTTGCGCTCGGCGGGCACGTAGCCCTTGCCGGTGGCGACCGTGAACTCCATGCGGATCTCGGCGCCCTCGTCGAGCGTGCAGATCTGCAGGTCCGGGTTGAGCACGACGACATCGCCCACGGTCTGGATGTCGCCGGCAGTGACGACGCCCGGGCCGGACTTCTTCACGACCATGCGCTTGGGGCCTTCGCCCTGCATCTTGATCGAGATGTCCTTGATGTTGAGCACGATGTCGGTGACGTCCTCACGGACGCCCGCGATCGAGGAGAACTCGTGCAGCACGCCGTCGATGTGCACCGACTGCACAGCCGCGCCCTGGAGCGACGACAGCAGGATGCGGCGCAGCGCGTTGCCGAGCGTCTGGCCGAAGCCGCGCTCGAGCGGCTCGGCGACGATGGTCGCGAAACGGTTCGAATCGCTGCCGGGCTGCACCTGGAGCTTGTTCGGTCGAATCAGTTCTTGCCAATTTTTCTGGATCGTCACTGTTTCACCCATACAGGCCAGTCAAACTGCCGTTGCAGATACTGGCGTTGGAGAAAGGCCACAGGTCGCACCTGCGGCTTCTTAAAAAAGTCATCGCAGGCGACGATGCGCCCGCAACTTCGTATCAAACGCGCCGGCGCTTGCGGGGACGGCAACCGTTGTGCGGGATCGTGGTCACGTCGCGGATCGAGGTGACGGTGAAGCCCGCGGCCTGGAGCGCCCGGAGCGCCGATTCGCGGCCCGAACCGGGACCGGCGACTTCGACTTCCAGCGTGCGCATGCCGTGTTCCTGCGCCTTCTTCGACACGTCCTCGGCCGCAACCTGCGCGGCATACGGGGTCGACTTGCGCGAGCCCTTGAAGCCCATCGTGCCGGCGGAGGACCAGGCGATCGTGTTGCCCTGCGCATCGGTGATGGTGATGGTCGTGTTGTTGAACGACGAGTTCACGTGCGCGACGCCGGAGGCGATGTTCTTGCGCTCACGACGACGAACGCGGGTGGCTTCCTTGCCCATAGACTACCTTTCCTGAAGATCTCAAACGCCGCCGTAATGCCAGCGGCTACACCTGTAGAACGAAAGGCGTGTGGCGAACGGGTCATCCCCGGGTCGCCACACGCCGTAATTGGATGCGAAAACTTACTTCTTCTTGCCGGCGATGGCCTTGGCCGGACCCTTGCGCGTGCGCGCATTGGTGTGGGTACGCTGGCCACGCACCGGCAGACCGCGACGATGGCGCAGGCCGCGGTAGCAGCCGAGATCCATCAGACGCTTGATGTTGATGCCGACCTCACGACGCAAATCGCCCTCGACGAGATAGTCGCGGTCGATCACTTCGCGGATCTGAAGCACTTCGGCGTCGCTGAGCTGATTGACCCGACGATCGTCCGGGATTTTGACCTTCTCCATGATCTCACCGGCGATCTTCTGACCGATGCCATGGATGTACTGGAGCGCGATCAGCACGCGCTTGTTGGTCGGGATGTTCACGCCGGCAATACGGGCCACGGCCTTCTCTCCTGTCGCCGATCCCTCGTCAGGAATCGGGCTTTAAGTGCTTGGTTTCTCGGGCAGGTGTTCACAAACGCGAACACGACGCCCACCCCTAGTCTTCCTGGGGCCCGGCATCGTTTGAAACTATCCGACTTGGATGCGGGGCTTATTAGGGGATTCAGGGGGCTTTCGTCAACCGCTGCTAGCGCTTAGCTCGCCTTTTCGTGACCTTTTTTGCGGCCTTTTTGGCACCTTTCTTGACAGCCTTCCTGGCGGTCTTTTTGGCTGCCTTTTTCTTCACGGTTTTCTTGACGGTTTTTTTGGCCGCCTTCTTAGGACCCTTCGCGGCCTTCTTGGCCGCTTTCCTGGATTTGGCGGCCTTTTTGGCCGCCTTCGCCGGCTTTTTGGCCGATTTCTTCGCCGCCTTGGCCTTTTTGGCCGGAGCCGCCTTGGCCGTGCGCCGGGCGGAGGCCTTGCCGTGCGTCTTGCCATGCGTCTTGGGCTCGACCGCCCCAAGCGCCAGGAGCAGGCGATGGATGGCGCGGGTGACCTCGTCGATCGCCATCATGCCGTCGATGGTCGAGAGCTTCCGCCGCTCGGAATAGTAGTGAATCAGCGGTTCCGTCTGGTTGCGGTAGCTGGCCAACCGCTTGGTCAGGACCTCCGGGGTGTCGTCGAGTCGGACCTCCTCCCCGCGCTCGCGCATCTGGGCGACGCGGGTCTCGACACGGTTCAGGAGTGCACTCTCGTTGACGCGGAGCTCGATCACGGCGTCGAGCTTGAGGTGCTTGTGCTTGAGCAGCTCATCCAGCGCCTCGGCCTGCGGCACAGTGCGCGGGAAACCGTCGAGGATGAAACCGTTTTTGGCATCCGGCTGATCGATTCGATCGGAGATGATTCCGACCACGACATCGTCGGGCACAAGACCGCCGCTGGCCATGATCTCCTTGGCCTTGAGACCGACCGGCGTTCCGGCCGCCACCGCGGCACGCAACATCTCGCCGGTCGAGAGTTGGACGATGCCATAGCGCTGCACCAGCAGCTGCGCCTGGGTGCCCTTGCCCGATCCCGGCGGCCCCAGAAGTATAATTCTCATCGGCGTACGCCCCCCGATTGGTGCGCGATACGTCGCGCACCTGTGTTTTGAAGTCCAGTTACAGTGCAAATCATAATCAGCGCCGCACCGCTACCCATATCATAGGGGAGCAAATGGCCGGACGCCAAGAAGCCTTTGAGATCAGTGATTGCGCTTCAGTGCGAGTGGCTCTGCCGATGCCACCGGATGGCTGGCTGGCCGCTCCCGCAGGCGCCGCGCGTTACTCGCGCGGCGAATCGGCGGCGCAATTGCGCCGCCTGAGAGGACTCCGCGCTTAACGGCGCCGGCCGCGCAGCTTCGATTTCCGGATCAGACCTTCGTACTGATGCGCCAGGAGATAGCCCTGCACCTGCGCCACCGTGTCCATGGTGACGCTGACGACGATCAGCAACGAAGTGCCGCCAAAGTAGAACGGCACCGAGGCGTAGGAGATCAGGATTTCCGGAATCAAGCAGACGATCGCCAGGTAGACCGCGCCGAGCACGGTGATGCGCGACAGCACGTAGTCGATATATTCCGCGGTACGCTCGCCCGGACGGATACCCGGAATGAAGCCGCCGTGCTTCTTCAGATTGTCTGCGGTCTCGGTCGGATTGAACACGATCGCGGTGTAGAAGAAGGCGAAGAACACGATCAGCGCCAGATACATGATCAGGAACAGCGGACGGCCGTGGCCGAGCTGGGTGTTGATCCACTGGAACCATTCCGGCCCGCTCCCCGCGTTGAAGTTCGCAACCGTGGTCGGCAGCAGCAGCAACGAGGACGCGAAGATCGGCGGGATCACGCCCGAAGTGTTGAGCTTGAGCGGCAGATGCGAGGACTGCCCCTCGAACATCTTGTTGCCGACTTGGCGCTTCGGATACTGGATCAAGAGCCGGCGCTGGGCGCGCTCCACGAACACGATGAAGGCGATCACGGCCACCGCCATGATGATGACGACCAGAATCAGGCCGGTCGACATCGCACCCTGACGGCCGAGCTCGAGCATGTTGGCGAGCGCCGCGGGCAGCTCGGCGACGATGCCGGAGAGAATGATCAGGGAAATGCCGTTGCCGATGCCGCGCGAGGTGATCTGCTCGCCCAGCCACATCAGGAACATGGTGCCGCCGGTCAGCGTGATCGCGGTGGACAGACGGAAGAACATGCCGGGGTCGCTGACGACGTTGCCGGCGCCTTCGAGGCCCACCGCGATGCCGTAGGACTGGAACGCGGCCAGGATCACCGTGAGATAACGGGTGTACTGGTTCAGCAGCTTGCGGCCGGACTCGCCTTCCTTCTTCAGCGCCTCGAGCTGCGGCGAGACGGTGGTCAGGAGCTGGATGATGATGGAGGCCGAGATATACGGCATGATGTTCAGCGCAAAGATCGCCATGCGGTGAATGCCGCCGCCGGCGAACATGTTGAACATGCCGAGGATGCCGCCCGCCTGGGAGCGGAATACCTGCTCCCAGATGTTGGGATCGATGCCGGGCAGCGGGATGTAGGTCCCGAGCCGATAAACGAGCAGCGCACCCAGGGTGAACCAGATGCGCTTCTTCAGTTCGTCGGCCTTGGCAAACGCACCGAAATTAAGATTGGCTGCCAGTTGTTCCGCTGCAGAGGCCATCTTGGACTTTCTCCCGCCGCCTTTTGCGCCGTTATGCCCGCGGCCGGGCTACATTATACCGGACACCGGACATTATCTGGGGCTACGGCTTCGATAAGTCCATCGTCCCGCATGCGTAAAGGCCCGCGAGCCGCGGGCCGATGACGCAGTTGTTACGCCGCCTCGCCTTCTTCCTTGGCAGGCGCGAGGATCTTCACCGAGCCGCCGGCCTTCTCGACTGCCGCGATCGCGGTCTTCGAGGCGCCGTGCACTTCGATGTTGAGCTTGGCCTTGAACTCGCCGCGGCCGAGCAGCCGCAGGCCGCCCTTGGCGCGGCGCAGCACGCCGGCCTTGACCAGGGATTCGACGTTCACGACGCTGCCGGCATCGATCTTCTTGGCATCGACCGCGTCCTGGAGCCGGTCGAGATTGATCTCGGCGAACTCGATGCGGAAGATGTTGTTGAAGCCGCGCTTGGGCAGACGGCGATGCAAGGGCATCTGACCGCCTTCGAAACCCTTGATGCGCACGCCCGAACGCGCGGTCTGGCCCTTGCCACCGCGGCCGGCCTGCTTGCCCTTGCCCGAACCAATGCCGCGGCCGACGCGCATACGCTTCTTGCGTGAGCCGGCATTGTCGGCGATATCGCTGAGCTTCATCGCCCTGCTCCTTGTTTCTTGCGCATGACCTTCACCGAAAACGGGTTCCCGCTTCGGGATCGTGCGCCTTTGCTTACTTCTCGTCGACGATGCGAACGAGATGGTGAACCTTCAAGATCATGCCGCGCACCGCCGGGGTGTCCGGCAGTTCGCTGGTGCGGCCGATCTTGTTGAGCTTGAGCCCGATCAGCGTCGAGCGCTGCGAGTGATGGCGGCGGATCGCGCTGCCGGTCTGCTCGATCTTGATCGTCTTTGCGGTCGTAACGGCACTCTTGGCCATGGGCGTCTACTCCGAAAAGCTTCCGTTATTCGGCAACCGCCTCGGCGTCGCCACCGATACGGCGGGACTGGAGGGTGGACACCTTGATGTTGCGGCGGGCAGCGACCGAGCGCGGCGAATCCTGATGCTTCAGCGCATCGAAAGTCGCGCGAACCATGTTGTACGGATTCGACGAGCCGATCGACTTCGCAACCACGTCCTGGACGCCGAGCGTCTCGAACACCGCGCGCATCGGACCGCCGGCGATGATCCCGGTACCGGCCGGAGCCGCGCGCAGGTAAACACGGCCCGCGCCATGACGGCCGGCGATATCGTGATGCAGCGTGCGGCCCTCGCGCAACGACACGCGGGTCAGGTTGCGCTTGGCGGATTCGGTTGCCTTGCGGATCGCCTCAGGCACTTCGCGCGCCTTGCCGTGACCGAAGCCGGCGCGGCCCTTCTGGTCGCCGATCACGACCAGCGCTGCGAAACCGAAGCGCTTGCCGCCCTTGACGACCTTGGCGACGCGATTGATGTGGACGAGCTTGTCGACGAACTCGCTGTCGCGCTCTTCCCTGCGTTCACGTCCGCCGCCGCGTTGATCGCGTCCACCACGTTGTTCGCGTTCTGCCATGGTTTTTCCAGTCCTTCAGAGGCTTACGCCTCAATCCTCAAATTCTGTTAGAAGCTCAGCCCGCTCTCACGCGCCGCGTCGGCAAGAGCCTTGACGCGCCCGTGATAGAGATAGCTGCCGCGATCGAACACGACTTCCTTGACACCCTTCTCTGCGGCGCGCTCGGCCAGCAGCTTGCCGACCGCCTTCGCCGCATCGATGTCGGCGCCGGTCTTGCCGCCATCGCGCATCGACTTCTCGAGCGACGAGGCAGAGGCCAGCGTCTCGCCCTTCAGGTCGTCGATGACCTGGGCGTAGATGTGCTTGGACGAGCGGAATACCGACAGGCGCGGACGGCCGCCACCCGAGCGGCGCAGCTTCAGACGTACACTGCGCTTGCGCCGGGCATTCGTAACCTTGGCTTTCGACATGACCGGCTCCGTTACTTCTTCTTGCCTTCCTTGCGGAAGATGAATTCGCCAACATACTTCACGCCCTTGCCCTTGTAGGGCTCCGGCGGACGATAGGAGCGAATCTCGGCGGCGACCTGGCCGACGCGCTGAATGTCGCTGCCGGTCACCGTGATCTCGGTCGGCTTCGGCACGGTGATCGTGATCCCTTCCGGGATCGCGTAAACCACATCGTGGCTGTAGCCGAGCGCGAGCTGCAGGTTCTTGCCCTGCAGCGCGGCGCGGTAACCGACGCCGGTGATTTCGAGCTTCTTCTCGAAACCCTTGGTGACGCCTTCGACCAGATTCGCGACCTGGGCGCGAGCGGTCCCGTAAAGGGCCCGCGCGCGGTTGGTCTCGACCCGCGGGTTCACCTTGACCTGGCCGTTGTCGAGCTTCACCTCAACGTCGCTATGGACGACGAACTGAAGCTGGCCCTTCGGCCCCTTCATCTTGACGGTCTGCCCGTCGACGGTCGCGGTCACACCCGACGGCACCGCTACCGGCCTTTTGCCAACACGTGACATGGATCAAAAATCCTTCTCAGAACACCGTGAAGAGAACTTCGCCGCCCACGTTCGCTTCACGCGCACTGTGGTCGGCCATGATTCCCTTCGGTGTCGACAACACCGAAATGCCGAGTCCGTTATTGACCCGCGGCAGGTTCTTCACCGAGGCGTAAACGCGACGCCCAGGCTTGGAGACACGCTCGATCTCGCGGATAACGGGCTCGCCGTCGAAATACTTCAGCTCGATCTCGATCTCGCTGCGGCCCGAGGAGTGCTCGAGCGTGGCGTAACCGCGGATGTAGCCTTCGCTCTTCAGCACCTCGAGCACGTTCTCGCGCATCTTCGAGCCAGGCGTGGAGACCTTGTTCTTGGAGCGCATCTGCGCGTTGCGGATGCGGGTGATCAGATCGCTGATTGGATCGTGCGTAGACATCTAAACGACCCTCCTTACCAGCTGGACTTCACGAGGCCCGGGACCATGCCCTTGGAGCCAAGGTCCCGCATTGCGATGCGGGACAGTTTGGTCAAGCGATAGTTCGAGCGCGAACGGCCCGACAGCTCGCAACGCAGACGGATGCGGGTCGCCGACGAGTTGCGCGGCATTTCCGCCAGCTTCAGGGTCGCGGCGAACCGCTCCTCCATCGGCAACGTCTTGTCGGCGATGATCGCCTTCAACCGCTCGCGCTTCGGGGCGGCGTTCTTCGTCATCCGCTTGCGCCGGTTGTTCTTCTCGATTGAACTCTTCTTTGCCATGTTTGGCTCCTGGGTATCCGCGTTTGAGAGGCTTTAGGTCAGCGTCTCACTGCCGGAACGGGAAATTGAAAGCGGTCAACAAGGCCCTCGCCTCGTCGTCGGTCTTGGCCGTGGTGCAGACGGTGATGTCCATACCGCGGGATTCCGTGACCTTGTCGAAGTCGATCTCGGGGAAAATGATGTGTTCCTTGAGGCCGAGCGAGTAGTTGCCACGACCGTCGAAGCTCTTCGGGTTCAAGCCGCGGAAGTCGCGGACGCGCGGCAGCGCGACCGTCACCAGGCGATCGATGAACTCGTACATGCGGGCCTTGCGCAGCGTGACCTTGCAGCCGATTGGCTGGTTCTCACGCAACTTGAAGGTCGCGATCGCGATGCGCGAATAGGTCACGATCGCCTTCTGGCCGGCGATCTGGGTCAATTCCGCAGCGGCGTTCTCGGCCTTCTTGCGGTCGTTGACGGAATCGCCAACGCCCATGTTCAGCACGACCTTGTCCAGGCGCGGAACCTGCATGACGTTCTCATAACCGAACTTCTCGGTCATTTCCGTCCGGATCTTCGCGTCGTATTCCGCGCGCAGGCGCGGCGTGTAAGCGGCCTCAGCCATCGATCTCAGCTCCCGAGCTCTTGGCGATGCGGACCTTCTTGCCGTCCGCCAGAATCTTGAATCCGACGCGGGTCGGCTTCCCGTCCTTGCCGACATACGCGATGTTGGACAGTTGGATCGGCGACTCTTTCGAGATGATGCCGCCCTCCTGGGCCTGCGTCTGCTTCTGGTGACGCTTGACCATGTTGATGCCGCGCACCAGCGCCGTACCGGCGTCCGGACGCACTTCGAACACCTCGCCGGTGCGGCCCTTGTCGCGGCCGGTCAGCACGACGACCTTGTCGCCCTTGCGGATCTTCGCAGCCATCACAGCACCTCCGGCGCGAGCGAGATGATCTTCATGTGGTTCTTGGCGCGCAGCTCGCGCGGCACGGGCCCGAAGATACGGGTACCGACCGGCTCGGACTGATTGTTGATCAGAACGGCGGCGTTGCGGTCGAAGCGGATGACCGAACCGTCGGCGCGGCGGATGTCCTTGCGGACGCGCACCACGACGGCCTTCATCACGTCGCCCTTCTTCACCTTGCCACGCGGAATCGCTTCCTTGATCGAGACAACGATGATGTCGCCGATCGTGGCGTAGCGGCGCTTGGAGCCCCCGAGCACCTTGATACACATGACACGGCGTGCGCCAGAATTATCGGCCACGTCGAGGTTGGTCTGCATCTGAATCATTGATGCACCTCGTCCTCTTCTATTTGCGCCAGCCCAGCCGGCGCTCAACATTTACCTGAAGTCAGTCGGCTAAAGCCAACAGATCAGGCGCTTTTCTTGTGTTCGCCCCGGATCACGACCCAGCGCTTCAACTTCGAAATCGGCTTCGATTCCTCGATCCACACCATGTCGCCCGGCTTGAACTCGTTGCTCTCGTCGTGCGCGTGGTAGTTCTTCGAACGGCGGATCGTCTTCTTGTAGATCGGGTGCGTGAAGCGGCGATCGACGCGCACCACGATGGTCTTGGCTTGCTTGTCGCTGACGACCACGCCCTGCAAAGTACGTTTCGGCATCTTCGTAAGCCTCTTACTTCTTCTTCGCGCGCGTCTGCGCGGCGACGGTCTTGATCCGGGCGATGTCACGGCGGGCCTCGCGCAGACGCGAGGTGTTCTCGAGCTGCCCGGTGGCGCGCTGGAAGCGCAGGTTGAAGCGCTCCTTCTTCAGGTTCAGGATGGCGTCATCCTGCTGATCGGGGCTCAACGCGCGGATGTCTTCGATTTTCATCTGGGCCATGGCCATTACTCCGCAATGCGCTCGACGAAGCGCGTCTTGATCGGCAGCTTGGCTGCCGCCAGGGTCAGCGCTTCACGCGCCGTCTGGGTGTTGACGCCGTCGATCTCGAACAGCACCCGGCCCGGCTTGACGCGCGCGACCCACAATTCCGGCGCGCCCTTGCCGGAGCCCATGCGGACTTCGGCAGGCTTCTTCGACACGGGAACGTCGGGGAATATGCGGATCCAGACGCGGCCGGCGCGCTTCATGTGGCGGGTCAGCGCGCGGCGAGCGGCTTCGATCTGGCGCGCAGTGACGCGCTCAGGCTCGGTCGCCTTCAGACCGAACTGGCCGAAGGCCAACGTCGCGCCCGAAGACGCAACGCCGTGGATACGGCCCTTATGCGCCTTCCGGAACTTCGTTTTCTTAGGTTGCATCATGGCTTCAAGCCCTCAAATTCTCTGTGCTGGCGTCAGGCTGCAGCGTTGTCCCGGCGCTGCCGGCCGCCGCGATCGCCGCCGCCACCAGTCTCACCTTCGGCCATTCTCTTGTCCTGGGCCATCGGATCGTGCTCGAGGATCTCGCCCTTGAAGATCCAGACCTTGACACCGCAGGTGCCGAAGGTCGTGAACGCGGTCGCAACGCCGTAGTCGATGTCTGCGCGCAGCGTGTGCAGCGGCACGCGACCTTCGCGGTACCACTCCATGCGCGCGATTTCCGCGCCGCCCAGACGTCCCGAGCAGTTGATGCGGATGCCTTCCGCGCCGAGACGCATCGCCGACTGCACGGCGCGCTTCATGGCGCGGCGGAACGCCACGCGGCGCTCCAGCTGCTGCGCGATCGACTCGGCCACCAGCGTCGCATCGAGCTCCGGCTTGCGGATTTCGACGATGTTGATGACGACGTCGGACGCAGTGATGTCCGCGACCTTCTTGCGCAGCTTGTCGATGTCGGCACCCTTTTTGCCGATCACCACGCCCGGACGAGCCGAGTGGATGGTGACGCGGCACTTCTTGTGCGGACGCTCGATCACGATGCGGGCGACGGCCGCCTGCTTGAGCTCCTTGTGCAGGATCTCGCGGATCTTGACGTCCTCGTGCAGCAGCTTGCCGTATTCCTGCTTGCCCGCGTACCAGCGGGAATCCCAGGTCCGGTTGATGCCGAGACGCAGACCGATCGGATTGATCTTTTGACCCATCGTGTTCTCCTGCGTCCCTTAAGCCGCTGCTGCGGCTTCGACCTGACGAACGATGATCGTCAGCTGTGAAAATGGTTTGTAGACACGGCCCGAACGGCCACGGCCGCGGGCGGCAAAGCGCTTCATCACGAGGCCGTTGCCGACGAAGGCCTGCGCCACGACGAGATCGTCGACGTCGAGGTCGTGGTTGTTCTCGGCGTTGGCAATAGCCGATTCCAGGCACTTCTTCACGTCAACCGCGATCCGCTTGCGCGAAAACTGCAGGTCGGCGAGCGCAGCAGCCGCCTTCCGGCCGCGAATGAGCTGGGCGACCAGGTTGAGCTTCTGCGGGCTCACCCGCAGCATCCGGGCGACCGCCTTGGCCTCGTTCTCGGCGAGGCTCCGTTCGCGCTTAGGTTTGCTCATCGTTTAATCCTCAAGCCTTCTTGGCTTTCTTGTCCCCGGAGTGGCCATGGAAGGTCCGGGTCGGCGAGAACTCGCCGAACTTGTGACCGACCATTTCCTCGTTGACGGCCACCGGCACGTGCTTCTGACCGTTGTAGACGCCGAAGGTCAGACCGACGAATTGCGGCAGGATCGTCGAGCGACGGCTCCAGATCTTGATGACGTCGTGACGGCCGGACGAGCGCGCGGCATCTGCCTTCTTGAGCAGAGAACCCTCGACGAACGGGCCTTTCCAGACTGAACGAACCATGTCCGGCGTTCCTTACTTCTTCCGCTTGTGGCGGCTTAGGAGAATGAATTTGTTGGTCGACTTGTTGGAGCGGGTCTTCTTGCCCTTGGTCGGCTTGCCCCACGGAGTAACCGGGTGGCGGCCGCCCGAGGTACGACCTTCACCACCGCCGTGCGGATGGTCGATCGGGTTCATCGAGACGCCGCGGTTATGCGGCTTGCGGCCCAGCCAACGGTTGCGGCCGGCCTTGCCGATCGACGTGTTCATGTGATCCGGGTTCGACACCGCGCCGATCGTGGCGCGGCAACGGCCGTGCACCAGGCGCTGTTCGCCCGAGTTCAGGCGGACGATCACGTAGTCCTGGTCGCGACCGACGAGCTGGGCGTAGGTGCCCGCGGAACGGGCGAGCTGGCCGCCCTTCCCGATCTTGACCTCGATGTTGTGGATGATCGTGCCGACCGGCATGTTGCCGAGCGGCATGACATTGCCCGGCTTCACGTCGACGTAGTTGCCGGCGACGACGGAATCACCGACGGCCAAACGCTGCGGCGCCAGGATATAGGCCTGGGTGCCGTCTTCGTACTTGACCAGCGCGATGAACGCGGTGCGGTTCGGATCGTACTCCAGCCGCTCGACCGTCGCGGGCGCATCGACCTTGTCACGCTTGAAATCGACGGTACGCAACGTCCGCTTATGACCGCCGCCGCGGAAGCGCACGGTGATGCGACCGGTGTTATTGCGGCCGCCAGAGGAGTGCTTGCCTTCGGTAAGCGCCTTGACCGGCTTGCCCTTGTAGAGGGCCGAACGATCGACCATGACCAGCTGGCGCTGGCCCGGCGTCGTGGGATTGAATGTCTTCAGTGCCATCGTCGTACGACCTTACAGACCGGTGGTCACGTCGATCCGGTGACCCTCTTCGAGAGTCACGATCGCGCGCTTGGAGTTCGACTGCGAGCCGAGGTTGCCGCGGAAGATCTTGGTCTTGCCCTTGCGGACCAGCGTGTTGACACTCTTGACCTTGACGTCGAACAGCTTCTCGATCGCTTCCTTGATCTGCGGCTTGGTCGCCTTCGCGGCCACCTTGAACAGCACCTTGTTGTGCTCCGAGGCGATCGTGGCCTTTTCGGTCACGACCGGCGACAGGATCACGTCGTAGTGGCGAGGCTCGATGTTCTTCGTCATTTGAAGCGCGCCTCCAGCGCATCGATGGCGGCCTTGGTCAGAACGAGTTTCCGACGGCGCAGGATGTCATAGACGTTGATGCCCTGGATCGGCAGCACGTCCATGTTCGGGATGTTGCGGGCTGCAGCGGCGAAGCCGTTGTTGAGCTCGGCGCCGTCGATGATCAGCGCGTTGGTCAAACCCAGACCGGAGAAATGACCGAGCAGCGCCTTGGTCTTGGCGGCTTCCAGCGCGGCCTTGTCGATCACGATGAGATCGCCGTCCTTGGCCTTGGCCGAGAGCGCATGCTTGAGCGCGAGCGCACGGACCTTCTTCGGCAGGTCGGTGGCGTGCGAACGCACCACCGGACCGAAGGCACGGCCACCGCCGCGGAACTGCGGCACGCGAGCCGAGCCGTGACGAGCACCACCGGTGCCCTTCTGCTTGTACATCTTCTTGCCGGTGCGCCAGATCTCCGCGCGGCCCTTGGCCTTGTGCGTGCCGGCCTGGCGCTTGTTGAGCTGCCACTGCACGCAACGTGCGATGATGTCCTGGCGCGGCTCGAGGCCGAAAATGGTGTCGGAAAGCTGGACCGAGCCGGCTTCCTTACCTTCGAGGGTGGTGACCTTCAATTCCATCTCACGCCTCCTGCGCAGCCGGAGCAGCGTCCGCTTCGCCAGCAACCTTGAACTTGCCGGGCTTCGGAGCTTCCTTAGGCAGCGGCTTCTTGACGGCGTCGCGCACGCGGATCCAGCCGCCCTTGGAACCGGGAACGGCGCCTTCGACGAGGATCAGACCGCGCTCGACATCGAGCTGAACGACCCGAAGGTTGAGCGTGGTGATGCGGTCGACGCCCATGTGACCGGGCATCTTCTTGTTCTTCCAGGTCTTGCCCGGGTCCTGACGGCCACCGGTCGAACCGATCGAACGGTGCGAGACCGAGACGCCGTGAGTGGCGCGCAGACCGCCGAAGTTCCAGCGCTTCATACCGCCGGCAAAACCCTTACCGACCGAGGTACCGGTGACGTCGACGAACTGACCGACGACAAAGTGGTCGGCCAGGATCTCGGCACCGACGGGGATCATCTGATCCGCGGAGACGCGGAATTCCTCGACCTGCCGCTTCGGCTCGACCTTGGCGACCGCGAACTGGCCGCGCTCCGCCTTGGGCATGTACACGGTCTTGCGGCTGCCAGAACCAAGCTGGAGCGCGACATAACCGTTTTTCTCTTCGGTGCGGTGGCCTACGACCTGGCAATTGCCGAGCTTCAGCACGGTCACGGGGATATGTTCGCCGGCCTCTGTAAAGACCCGCGTCATCCCGACCTTTTGTGCGATCACTCCGGAGCGCATCGGCGTGCTTCCTGTTCTTTCTGTCCGCTAGTGGCGAACGTGATCCAAAAATCTTAGAGCTTGATCTCGACGTCGACACCGGCGGCCAAGTCGAGCTTCATCAAAGCATCGACGGTCTGCGGGGTCGGATCGACGATGTCGAGCAGGCGCTTGTGAGTGCGCATCTCGAACTGCTCGCGGCTCTTCTTGTCGACGTGCGGCGAACGGTTGACGGTGAACTTCTCGATGCGGGTGGGCAGCGGAATGGGTCCGCGGACCTGCGCGCCGGTGCGCTTCGCCGTGTTCACGATCTCGCGGGTCGACGTATCGAGGATACGATGGTCGAACGCCTTGAGACGGATACGAATGTTTTGGCCGTTCATTGCCGTGGTCTTTCTTCAGTGGGGTGGCGAATAGCGAATAGCGAATGTCACATTCGCTATTCGCCGATCCCTATTCTCGTAATTACTCGATGATCGAGGCGACGACGCCGGCGCCGACGGTACGGCCACCTTCGCGGATCGCGAAGCGGAGCTTCTCTTCCATCGCGATCGGCACGATCAGGTGCACTTCCATCGCGATGTTGTCGCCCGGCATCACCATCTCGGTGCCTTCCGGCAGATGCACGACACCGGTCACGTCGGTGGTGCGGAAGTAGAACTGCGGACGGTAGTTGGTGAAGAACGGGGTGTGGCGGCCGCCCTCTTCCTTGGTGAGGATGTAAGCCTCAGCCTTGAACTTGGTGTGCGGCTTGACGGAACCCGGCTTGCACAGCACCTGGCCGCGCTCGACGTCCTCGCGCTTGGTACCGCGAAGCAGCGCACCGATGTTATCGCCGGCCTGGCCCTGATCGAGCAGCTTGCGGAACATTTCGACGCCAGTGACCGTGGTCTTCTGCGTGGCGCGCAGACCGACGATCTCGATTTCCTCGCCGACCTTGACGATACCGCGCTCGACACGGCCGGTCACGACGGTGCCGCGGCCCGAGATCGAGAACACGTCTTCAACCGGCATCAGGAACGGAAGGTCGACCGGACGCTCCGGCTGCGGAATGTAGGCGTCGACCTGCTTCATCAGCTCGAGGATCGCGTCATGGCCGAGCGTCTTGTCGGAATCTTCGAGAGCGGCGAGCGCCGAGCCCTTGATGATCGGGATGGTGTCGCCCGGGAATTCGTACTTCGAGAGCAGCTCGCGAACCTCGAGCTCGACGAGCTCGAGCAGTTCCGGATCGTCGACCATGTCGCACTTGTTGAGGAACACGACGAGCGCGGGAACGCCGACCTGGCGGGCGAGCAGGATGTGCTCGCGGGTCTGCGGCATCGGACCGTCAGCGGCCGACACGACCAGGATCGCACCGTCCATCTGGGCGGCGCCGGTGATCATGTTCTTCACGTAGTCGGCGTGGCCGGGGCAGTCGACGTGCGCGTAGTGGCGGTTCTTGGTCTCGTATTCGACGTGCGCCGTCGAGATCGTGATACCGCGCGCCTTCTCTTCCGGCGCCTTGTCGATCTGGTCGTACGCCGTGAACGTCGCGCCGCCGGCTTCGGCGAGGACCTTGGTGATCGCCGCGGTCAGCGACGTCTTGCCATGGTCGACGTGACCGATGGTGCCGATGTTGCAGTGCGGCTTGTTACGTTCAAACTTTGCTTTGGCCATTTGACTCTCCGTTCAATCGTCAGTTCGAGACCGACGACAATCAGGCAAACTTCTTCTGGACTTCTGCCGACACGTTGGCCGGCGCTTCTGCGTAGTGGTCGAACTGCATGGTGAAGGTCGCGCGACCCTGGCTCATCGAGCGCAGGTTATTCACGTAACCGAACATGTTCATGAGCGGCACCATCGCGTTGATGACGTTGGCGTTGCCGCGCATGTCCTGACCCTGGATCTGACCGCGCCGGGAATTCAGGTCGCCGATGACCGAGCCGGTGTAATCTTCCGGGGTCACCACTTCGACCTTCATGATCGGCTCGAGCAGGACGGACTTGCCCTTCTGCAAGGCTTCGCGGAATGCAGCACGCGAAGCGATTTCGAAGGCGAGCGCCGACGAGTCGACGTCGTGATACTTGCCATCGACAAGCTGAACCTTGACGTCGACCACGGGGAAGCCCGCGACGACACCAGAGCCCATCACGCTGTTGAGGCCCTTTTCGACGCCGGGGATGTATTCCTTCGGAACCGCACCGCCGACGATCTTGGACTCGAACTCGTAACCCTTGCCGGGCTCGTTCGGCTCGACCACGATCGACACTTCCGCGAACTGACCGGTACCGCCGGTCTGCTTCTTGTGGGTGTACTTGACCTCGGCCCTCTTCGTGACGCGCTCACGGAACGCCACCTGCGGCGCGCCGATGTTGGCATCGACTTTGTAGGTGCGGCGAAGAATGTCGACCTTGATGTCGAGATGGAGTTCACCCATTCCCTTGAGGATGGTCTGGCCGGACTCTTGGTCGGTCGACACGCGGAAGGACGGATCCTCCGCAGCGAGCTTCGCCAGCGCCACGCCGAGCTTTTCCTGGTCGGCCTTGGACTTGGGTTCGATCGCGATCTCGATGACCGGCTCGGGGAATTCCATCTTTTCGAGGATCACCGCCTTGTCGGGATCGCACAACGTGTCACCGGTGCGCGCTTCCTTCAGGCCAGCCAATGCGACGATGTCGCCGGCATAGGCTTCCTTGATGTCTTCGCGGTTGTTCGCATGCATCAGCAACATGCGGCCGATGCGCTCCTTGCGGTCGCGCGTCGAATTGATGACGCCGGTGCCCGACAGCAGCGTGCCGGAATAGATGCGGCAGAAGGTGATGGTGCCGACGAATGGGTCGTCCATGATCTTGAAGGCCAACAGAGCCAGCGGCTCCTTGTCGTCCGGCAGGCGAACGACCTCGTTACCGTCTTCGTCGACGCCCTTGATGGCGGGCACGTCAACGGGCGACGGCAGATAATCCACGACCGCGTCGAGCAAAGGCTGCACGCCCTTGTTCTTGAACGCCGAGCCGCACAATACCGGGAAGAACGCGCCAGTCAGCACGGCCTTGCGGATCAAGCGCTTCAACGTCGCCTCGTCGGGCTCCTTGCCGTCGAGGTAAGCGGCGAGAACTTCGTCGTCGAGCTCGACGGCGGCTTCCAACAGCTTCTCGCGATATTCCTTGGCCTTCTCGACCATGTCCTCGGGAATATCGATGTCGACGAACTTGGCGTCGAGCTTCTCTTCTTCCCAGACCACGCCCTTCATACGAACGAGATCGACCAGACCCTTGAAGTTGTTCTCGGAGCCGATCGGAAGCTGGATCGCGATCGGCTTCGCGCCGAGGCGGTCGACGATATCCTGCATGCACTTGTAGAAGTCGGCGCCGGTCTTATCCATCTTGTTGGCGAAGACGATGCGCGGAACCTTGTACTTGTCGCCCTGGCGCCAGACCGTCTCGGTCTGGGGCTCGACGCCCTGGTTCGAGTCGAGCACGCACACGGCGCCGTCGAGCACGCGCAAGCTGCGCTCGACTTCGATGGTGAAGTCGACGTGGCCGGGAGTGTCGATGATGTTGAGACGCTTGCCTTCCCAGAACGCGGTGGTCGCGGCCGACGTAATCGTAATGCCGCGCTCCTGCTCCTGCTCCATCCAGTCCATCGTCGCGGCACCTTCGTGCACTTCGCCGATCTTGTGGCTCTTGCCGGTGTAATAGAGGATGCGCTCGGTGGTCGTGGTCTTGCCGGCATCGATATGCGCCATGATACCGAAGTTACGGTAGTTCTCTATGGCATGAACGCGGGGCATGGAGTGTTCCTTAGATTCCGTGTGTCGCCGTTACCAGCGATAGTGCGAGAAGGCGCGGTTGGCTTCCGCCATCCGGTGCACGTCTTCGCGCTTCTTGACGGCGTTACCCCGGTTGTTCGACGCGTCCAGGAGCTCCGCAGAGAGCCGCTCGGTCATCGTCTTCTCGTTGCGATCGCGCGCAGCCGAGATCAGCCAGCGAATGCCCAGCGCCTGACGGCGCACCGAGCGAACTTCGACCGGAACCTGATAGGTCGCGCCACCGACGCGGCGGGAGCGCACTTCGATCGTCGGCATGACGTTCTCGAGTGCCTGCTCGAACACGCCGAGCGGGTTCTGCTTGGTCTTGCTTTCGATGAGGCCGAATGCGCCGTAGACGATGCCTTCGGCGACAGACTTCTTTCCGGCGTACATCACCGAATTCATGAACTTCGTGACGATGATGTTCCCGAACTTCGGATCGGGAAGGACTTCGCGCTTTTCGGCAGAATGGCGACGAGACATGGACCTGGTTCCCGCTTACTTCGGACGCTTGGCGCCGTACTTCGAACGGCGCTGCTTACGGTTCTTGACGCCCTGGGTATCCAGAACGCCGCGGAGGATGTGGTAGCGCACGCCGGGCAAGTCCTTGACGCGACCGCCGCGGATCATGACCACCGAGTGCTCCTGGAGGTTATGGCCCTCACCGGGGATGTAGCCGATCACCTCGAAGCCGTTGGTCAGGCGCACCTTGGCAACCTTACGAAGCGCCGAGTTCGGCTTCTTCGGGGTCGTGGTGTAAACGCGCGTGCAAACACCGCGCTTCTGCGGCGACTGCTGCAGTGCCGGCACCTTCTTGCGCGACTTCTGCACTTCCCGCGGTTGAGCGATCAGCTGGTTGATCGTCGGCATCCTGGCATTACCCTTTGTGTTCTGCCGCGGCCCGTCACCGGGTCCGCAAATTCTTTCGAGCTACCCGCCCGACGAGGCCGTCTTGCGCGGAACAATCCGCACAAAGCGAAATCGCGCCAACCACCCATCAACGGGCGGAAAGCGCTTCGACGCCACAGAGGACCGCAGTAGTTGAACCGGTCAGCTTGAAGCTGCGGCCCGCGCACCGAGGTCATGCATCCGAATTCGATCTCGAGAGAACATGCTCAAGAGAACTAAAATCGCACTGGCATTGCCTAGCTATGATCGACAGCGTTTGAGCGGCATTCGTCGAGGTTGGTGCCTGTCTTGGCGATCCCAGGGGATCAAACAGGTGGCCCGTTCCGACGTTGGCGATGCTCACCGCCTGTCGTTAAGTGAGGGGGTTCTATAAGTGGGAGTCGGTCAAGTCAAGGCGAAACGTCAGTCAGAAGCGCTTCCCGCGCCTGCTGAAATCGCTTCACGGGCCGCTCGCTGCACCTTCGCGAGATGGAAACGAAGAGCGCGTTCCGCCACCTCGAAACCAATTTATACCCGGGTTAAATATACTTTTGTAACCTTTGGCTAAGGCTTTCTTTCCGGTTGGAGCGCCAATGTGCCGCCTTGGGCAGAGATTAGCACCATGCGGTACACCGACATTGCCATTATCGGCGGGGGATTGTCCGGCTCAACCGCCGCCGCCATGCTCGGCCGTAGCGGCATTTCGACCATTCTGATCGATCCGCATGAGAACTATTCGGCGGACTTTCGTGTCGAAAAACTCAGCGGTCACGTGCAGGTCGGGCGATTCCTGCAGACGGGAATCGCCGAATCGGTGCTGCGCCGCGCGACCTATGTGGGTGAGAACTGGATCGCCCGCTTCGGCCGCCTTCTCGACAAGGCGCCAAGCCGCCAGTTCAACATCCTCTACGACGCCCTCGTCAACGCGGTCCGCGACGAAATTCCTGCCGGCGTCGAGCGCATCTGCGCCAAGGCCATCTTGGTCGAGACAAGCGCGGAGCGGCAGAGGGTCACTCTCTCCAACGACGAGATGATCTCCGCCCGGTTGGTCGTGCTCGCCAACGGCCTCAATGTCGGGCTGCGCCACCAGCTGGGAATCGCCCGAAAGATCGTCAGTGCCTGCCATTCGATTTCGATCGGGTTCGACGTGGTGCCCGCGGGACGGGACTCCTTCGACTTCCCGGCGTTGACCTATTTCTCGGAACGGCCGAGCGACCGCATCCCCTACCTCACGCTTTTTCCGATCGGGACGCGGATGCGCGCCAATCTGTTCGTCTACCGCAGCTTCGACGATCCCTGGCTGCTTGAGCTGCGCCGCGCGCCCGCCGAGACGTTGAACGCCGCGCTGCCACGGCTCAAGCGCATCACTGGACCGTTCGACATTCCCGGTGAGCTGAAAATCCGCCCGGTCGATCTCTATGTGAACGATGCCAGCGGCCTACCCGGCCTCGTGCTGGTGGGCGATGCCTTCTCGACCTCCTGCCCTGCCGCCGGCACCGGCTGCGACAAGGTCTTCACCGACGTCGAGCGGCTCTGCAACCTCTACATCCCGCGATGGCTGGCCTCCGACGGGATGGATACAAGCAAGATCGCCACCTTCTACGCAGATCCGGTCAAGCGGGCGTGCGACGATTGGTCGGCGGCGAAGGCGTTCGACTTCCGCTCAGTCTCCATTGCGACGAGCCCCTATTGGACGGCGCAGCGCTGGGCACGCTTCATTGCCTGGTCGGTTCAGGGGCTATTGCGGCCGCTTGGAGGAGCCTTCGATCTGGAGCCGAACTTCCTCGGTCACTCCTCCTCATCGTCCTCGTCGAGATCGTCTTCATCCTCGTCGTCATCGTCGCTGTCCTCGTCGACGTGAGCCGGCGCGCCATGAGGTTGGTGGATCTGGTCGTTCCACAGCTTGCGATAGGTGCCGTTCTTGGCGAGCAGTTCCGCATGAGAGCCGCGCTCGATCGCCCTGCCTCCTGAAATCACGATGATCTCGTCCATCTCGACCACCGAGGTCAGGCGGTGGGTCGACCAGATCATGGTGCGGCCCTTGGCAACCTTCAGCAGCGTGCGGTTGATCGCAGCTTCCGTGGTCTGGTCGAGCGCCGACGTGGCTTCGTCCAGCAGCAGCACGGAGGGATTACGGATGACCGCGCGCGCGATCGCGATGCGCTGGCGCTGGCCGCCCGATAAGGTATCGCCGCGCTCACCCACCGGCGTATCGTATCGCTGTGGCAGGCTCATGATGTAGCGGTGGATCTCGGCCTTCTTGGCCGCCTCCTCCACTTCCTCGTCGGTCGCGCCCTCCTTGCCGAGCCGGATGTTCTCTCGGATCGACATGTTAAACAGCATGTTCTCCTGGAACACCACCGCCATGCTCCGGCGCAGCGAATCCAGCGTCACCTTGCGGACGTCGACGCCGTCGATGGTGACGCGCCCCTCGTCAGGCACATAGAGCCGCAGGATCAGATTCAGCAGCGTGCTCTTGCCGGAGCCCGAGGGACCGACGATGGCAATGCGCTTGCCGACACTGAGCTTGAGACTGAGATTGTCCAGCACCGGCGTCTGGCTGCCTTCGTACTGGAAGGTCACGTGGTCGAAGGTGATGTCGTTGGTGATGCGCGGCAGATCGGGCGCGCCGGCACGATCGGCGCTGCGCGTGGGCTCGTCGAGCAGCTCCTGCATGTGACGAATCGCGGCTGCCGAGGAGATCGACACGGGGATGAAATGCATCACATGGGCGATGTTGTAGGACACCTCCCAGAACGCACTCTCGAAGGTGACGAAGGTGCCGATGGTGATCTGCCCCTTGGTCGCCAGATATGCGCCGATCGCGAGCACGACGAGATGCAGGAGCAGCACCGAGATGGTGACCGTCCGCTCCACCATGGTTGACAGGAACGCCGCCGAGGCCATCTTGTTTCGCGTCTCGTCGTTGCGGAATTTGAAGAACCCGAACATCCGGCGCTGCAGGCTGAACGCCTTGATCACGGCCTGCGCCGCCACGTTCTCCTGCACCATGCCGAGCAGCGCGGACTCATTGAGCTTCTGCTCGTAATTCGCCTGAACAGCTTTCGGTGTGAGCATGCGGGGACCGATCAGCGTGATCGGGAACACCAGCAGCGCAACCGCCGCGAGCTGCCAGTTCAGGAACACCATCAGGATGATGCCCGCGATCAACTCCAGGAACGGCAACGCCGCACTGTTGGCGAAGGTCTTGACCGAGCCCTCGAAGGCCGCGAGGTCGACCGAGAAGCGCGACAGGATCTCGCCGCGCTTGGTGCGACCGAAATAGGCCGCCGGCAGGTCCTGGACGTGCTCGAACAGCCGTTTGCGGACGTCGGAGATGATGCACGCCGCGAGCCTCGCATCCCAGCGCTCGTACCAGACCGCGACGATCGAGGTGAAGATGCCCGCAACCGCGAGCACGCCGAGGATCTTGTACAGCGCCTGGAAATCCTCCTCGCCGAGCGCGTCGTCGATCAGGTACTTCAGGCTGAGCGGCATGATGACGTTGAAGAGCGTCTCGACGAAGACGCCGAACGCCACGAACGACAGCATCTGCTTGTAGTTGACCAGGAACGGCTTGACGAAGCCCAGGATGGTCGCGAGCGCGCCGGCGGCCTCGCGCGCGGTAAAGACGACGAGGTCCTCGTCCTCATCATCGTCATCGAGCTCCAGCCCTCCATCCTCCTCGTCTTCATCGTCCTCGTCGTCTTCGAGGTCCGGCTTGACGGTGGGGACGAGCTTCTCGTCGAGCTCGGCCGCCTCTTCCGCGGCGAGCTTCTGTTTGTCGGGCGGGAGGGGCTTGGACGCCATGAAACCAACCGATGCTGACGGCCGGCATGACCGCGGAGAAAGCAGGAAATAGCGGAAACCGCTATTGCATCGATTCTATGCGATCAGGATGAATTCGGCAAAACAATTGGCGAAGGCGCCCGTTTCAGGCGGCTAGTCGTCTTCCTCGTCCTCGACCTTGTCGAAAAAGGAATAGCGCAGGGAATCGGCGTCGGCGTACCACTGGCCCGGCCCCTTGTTGGCGGCGAGCGTCGTCTCCCAGAGCGCGTCCGTGCAGTCCTTGCGGTGCATCGACAGCTCGAAGCCGTTGCCGAAGAACAGTTCGGACCATTCCCACCAGGTGCCGAGCTTCTTGACCCCACGCAGGAGGTCGTAGCGGTCGATCAGTGCCGGCGCCATGTCCGAGGTGACCGAGCCGAACACGAGCCCGGTCTTGACCACACGGTTCAGCTCCCTGATCGCACGGACCACCTGCTTCGGGGAAACGTGGCAGAGGCTGGTCTCGAACACGAAGTCGAACGCACCGTCCTTGAACGGCATGTCGGTGATCGAACCGAGCTTGTTGTACTTCTTCAGCGCCTTCGGCGTTCTGGCGTGAATGGTGCGGTTGTTCTCGATGCCCCAGGCATCGATGCCGCGATCGCGCAGCGCGCCGACAAGCTCGCCGCTGGCCGAGCCCGCGATCAAGAGCTTCGTGCCTTTGGCCTTGCCCCAGACAATGCCGATCAGTTTTGTGAGATAGTCGGGATCGGTGAAGTGTTGCCACACTTCGCTGTAGGGACCCTGGCCGCGATAATTGTCAAAATAGTCGCGATCGATCTTGTCCGAGAGCGGCTTGTCGTCCTGCGAACGCTCGCGGCGCAGGCGCATCATCTCGGTCAAGATGATGTCCGTCGCCGCGTCCGAGGAATCGAGCAGGCCGTTCAGCGTCGAGTCGAACAGATAGTCGCCGACCACCACGATTCCGGGATGTTCCTTCGGCTCCGGCCGGTGATTGGTCATGACGTCGCGCACGGGCAAGCCGCCCGGAATCGCGTTCACCGACGACAGCCAGCGGTGGATCTTGCCTTCCATGAAATGGGCGCGCGCATCGCCGAGCGATGCCGGCAGCGATTTCAGCGCGGCATCGATCAGCTCCTGGTCGGAGAGATTCGCAAAGGCCAGCGCGTCGGAGCCCGGAATCAGCCAGTTCAGTACGCCGTGCTTGCCCACATCATGGCGCGCGCCCTCGTTGTAGACGCAGCAACCGCCAAAGGCTTCCGACATGAACCAGGCGCCGGCGATCTTGTCGCCCCAGAACGGCGTGTCGAACAGGATTGAGACGCGCAAATAGTGCGCGGGACGGTCGAAGTACGAGACGTGCTTGACCATCGACTTGCGGAGCTGTTCGCCCTCCCAGCCGACGGTCCCGAGCCAGGAATGCGGCAAGCAGACCAGCACAAGGTCGAAGTCGCGCGTCTCCGGCCCCTTGCCGTTCATCATCTTGAGCTGATAGCGGCCGGTCGGCGCCTTGCCGACGGTGAGGACGCGGTGATTGAGCTGGATGTCGGCATTGACCTCGGACTGGAGGCACTCGATGAGCTGCTCGTTGCCGTTCTGGATGGAATACAGGCCGATGTAGCCGTCGACATCCATCAGGTAGTTCTTGAGCGCGTTGAGCCCGTTGGTGTTGTGGCTCTCGGTCGCGAGGTCCGAGCGTGCCATCACCTTGAAGAATCGCTTTGCGGTCTCGTCCTCGACCTCCTCGTCGAGCACCTGTTCGGCGGTCTTGTAGGCCCAGGGGTTCTCGTTGTCGTGCGCGCCGACGCCCTCGTAATACTCGATCGGCGTCATCGTCTCGGCGCAGCGCTTACGGAACGCCTCGATCGCGGCCGCGGTCTTGGCGCCGTATTTACGGCGCATGCCAGCGACGTCGTTGAGGAGCTCGCCGCCGAACTGCACCTGCTCGGCATCCATCGGAATGGTCTGCAGGCCGAAATGCTGGATCAACTCGCGCAACGGATCCGGCCCGGTCATCGAGTAGTCGTAGATCTCGGCAACGCCGGCCTCGTAGATCGCGGGCGCGGAATCGAATTTGCGCGTGACGATCTTGCCTCCGAGCCGGTCGGATGCCTCGTAGATGGTGACGCGGCAGAGATCGCCGAGCTTGCGCTTCAAATACCAAGCGCTCATCAGCCCGCCGGGGCCGCCGCCTACGATTGCGAGATCAAGCATGAGAATTCCGTGGTCTCCGGCCCGCCCCCTTCACGGGACCACCGGTCTAAGCTCTCCTAGCAGAAGCGCTTTTGCGCCTGAAGGAAAGATGAACAAAGGTTGATCCTGCACCGCAACAGGGAAACAAAGCAGCAAAAAGGCCGGCTTTCGCCGGCCTTTTCAGTGTCCTCGGTATTCCTACGGATGAACGATCATTCCGCAGGTGGCAGCGCCATCGGCTCCACTTCCGGCGCCGGCGGCACGACCGCCGCCTGCTTCTCGCGCTCGTCGAGGATCATCTTGTCGCGCTTCACGGCGACTTCGCGGATCTTCGCCATGGAGGCGCCGGTGCCTGCCGGAATCAGCCGGCCGACGATGACGTTCTCCTTGAGGCCTTCGAGCGGATCGACCTTGCCGTTGACCGCCGCTTCCGTGAGGACGCGGGTGGTCTCCTGGAACGAGGCCGCCGAGAAGAAGGAGCGGGTCTGAAGGCTCGCCTTGGTGATGCCGAGCAGAACCGGCGTCCCCGTGGCGATCTTCTTGCCCTCTTCCTTGGCCTTCGCGTTGATCTGGTCGAACTCGATCTTGTCGATCTGCTCGCCCGAGATCATGTCCGTGTCGCCCTGGTCGGTGACTTCCACCTTCTGGAGCATCTGACGAACGATCACCTCGATATGCTTGTCGTTGATGAGCACGCCCTGGAGCCGGTAGACCTCCTGGATCTCGTTGACCAGATAGGCTGCGAGTTCCTCGATGCCCTTGACCGCCAGAATGTCGTGCGGCGCCGGGTTGCCTTCTACGATGAAGTCGCCCTTTTCGACGATGTCGCCGTCCTGAAGGTGGATGTGCTTGCCCTTCGGGATCAGGTACTCACGCGGCTCGTCGGTCTTGTCCATCGGCTCGATCGAGATGCGACGCTTGTTCTTGTAGTCGCGCCCAAACCGGATGGTGCCCGCGATTTCGGCGATGATCGCCGCATCCTTCGGACGCCGAGCCTCGAACAGTTCCGCGACCCGCGGCAGACCGCCGGTGATGTCGCGCGTCTTGGCGCTTTCGGTCGAGACACGGGCGAGAATGTCGCCCGCCTGGACCTTGGCGCCGACATCGACCGACAGAATGGCATCGACCGACAGCATGTAGCGGGCATCGCCGCCACGGGCGAGCTTGAGCACCTTGCCGTCCTTGCCCTTGATCACGATGGCGGGACGCAGGTCCCCGCCGCCGCGCATCGAGCGCCAGTCGATGACCACGCGCTTGGCAATACCGGTGGCCTCGTCCAGTGTTTCCGAGATCGACTGTCCCTCGACCAGATCCTCGAAGCCGATGGTGCCTTCGACCTCGGTGAGAAGCGGACGGGAGTAGGGATCCCACTCTACGATGCGCTGGCCGCGCTTGACCGTATCGCCTTCGTCGACGTGCAGGCGCGAACCGTACTGAATACGGTGCGTCGCACGCTCGGTGCCGTCGGCATCGACGATCGCGATCACCATGTTGCGAACCATCGCGACCAGGTGGCCGTCGCTGTTGCGAGCGATGGCCTTGTTCCGGATCACGATCTTGCCGTCGAAGTTGGATTCGACGAAAGATTGCTCGTTCAGCTGCGCCGCACCGCCGATGTGGAAGGTGCGCATGGTGAGCTGGGTGCCAGGCTCGCCGATCGACTGCGCCGCGATGACGCCGACCGCTTCGCCGTGGTTGACCGGCGTGCCGCGAGCGAGATCGCGGCCGTAGCACTTGCCGCAGATGCCGTTGACGAGCTCGCAGGTCAGCGCTGAGCGGATCTTCACCTCCTGGACGCCGCCCTGATGGATGGCATCCAGATGGCTCTCTTCCATCAGCGTACCGCGCTTGAAGATCACCTTGCCCGTGCTGTCACGCACGTCTTCGCAGGCCGTGCGTCCGAGGATGCGCGAGCCGAGCGAAGCGACCACGGTGCCGGCATCGACGATGGCGCGCATCTTGATGCCGAGCTTGGTGCCGCAATCGTCCTGCGTGATGATGCAATCCTGCGCGACGTCGACGAGACGACGGGTCAGGTAGCCGGAGTTCGCGGTCTTCAACGCGGTGTCCGCGAGGCCCTTGCGGGCGCCGTGGGTCGAGTTGAAGTACTCGAGCACCGAAAGGCCTTCCTTGAAGTTCGAGATGATCGGCGTCTCGATGATCTCGCCAGACGGCTTGGCCATCAGGCCGCGCATGCCGGCGAGCTGGCGCATCTGGGCCGGCGAACCGCGGGCACCGGAGTGAGCCATCATGTAGATCGAGTTGATGTCGGCATCCGCCCCGCTCGCCGTCTTCTTGGTCGAGGAGATCTCCTTCATCATCGCCTTGGCGATTTCTTCCGTGGCCTTCGACCAGGCGTCGACGACCTTGTTGTACTTCTCGCCATGGGTGATCAGACCGTCGTTGTACTGCTGCTCGAAATCCTTCGCCAGCGTACGGGTGGCGTCGACGATCTTCCACTTGGAGTGCGGCACGACCATGTCGTCCTTGCCGAACGAGATGCCGGCCTTGAACGCGTTGTAGAAGCCGAGCGCCATGATGCGGTCGCAGAAGATCACCGTCTCCTTCTGACCGCAGTGGCGGTAGACCTGGTCGATGACGCCGGAGATCTCGCGCTTGGTCATCAGCTTGTTGATGATCTCGTACGGAACACGCGGGTTCTTCGGCAGCAAATTGCCCAGCATGACGCGGCCAGCGGTGGTCTCGATCCAGCGCTTGGAGATCTTGCCGGTATCGTCGATGCCTTCCCACCGGTACTTGATCTTGGTGTGGAGGTGGATGACCTTCGCGTGCAGCGCGTGCTCGAGCTCCGCCATCTCGCCGAAGATCTTGCCCTCGCCGGGCAGGCCTTCGCGCATGATGGAGACGTAGTAGAGACCGAGCACGATGTCCTGCGACGGCACGATGATCGGCTGGCCGTTCGCCGGATGCAGGATGTTGTTGGTCGACATCATCAGGACGCGCGCTTCCAGCTGCGCTTCCAGCGACAGCGGGACGTGCACGGCCATCTGGTCGCCGTCGAAGTCGGCGTTGAACGCGGCGCAGACCAGCGGGTGGAGCTGGATCGCCTTGCCCTCGATCAGCACGGGCTCGAACGCCTGGATGCCGAGGCGATGCAGCGTCGGTGCGCGGTTGAGCAGCACGGGATGCTCGCGGATGACCTCGTCCAGGATGTCCCAGACCTCGGGCCGCTCCTTCTCGACCAGCTTCTTGGCCTGCTTCACGGTGGTGGAGAGGCCTTTGGCGTCAAGCCGCGAGTAGATGAACGGCTTGAACAGCTCGAGCGCCATCTTCTTCGGCAGGCCGCACTGATGCAGGCGCAGCTCGGGACCGACCACGATCACCGAACGGCCCGAATAGTCGACGCGCTTGCCGAGCAGGTTCTGACGGAACCGGCCCTGCTTGCCCTTGAGCATGTCGGCGAGCGACTTCAGGGGACGCTTGTTGGCACCGGTGATGACGCGGCCACGGCGGCCGTTGTCGAACAGCGCATCGACCGCCTCCTGAAGCATGCGCTTCTCGTTGCGGATGATGATGTCCGGCGCGCGCAGCTCCATCAGCCGCTTCAAGCGGTTGTTGCGGTTGATGACGCGGCGGTAGAGGTCGTTGAGGTCCGAGGTCGCGAAGCGGCCGCCGTCCAGCGGCACCAGCGGACGCAGGTCCGGCGGAATCACCGGGACCACGGTCATGATCATCCATTCCGGCTTGTTGCCGGAGTGGCGGAACGCTTCCACGATCTTCAGGCGCTTGGCGAGCTTCTTGTGCTTGATGTCGGAGTCGGTCTCCTGCATCTCCGCGCGCAAGGTCAGCTCGAGCTTCTCGAGATCCATGCCCTTGAGCAGCTCGCGGATCGCTTCCGCGCCGATCATGGCGGTGAAGGAATCCTGGCCGTATTCGTCCTGCGCCTTCAGATACTCGTCTTCCGACAAGAGCTGACGGTCCTTCAGCGCGGTGAGGCCCGGCTCGAGCACGACGTAATATTCGAAGTAGAGGATCCGCTCGAGATCCTTCAACGTCATGTCGAGCAGGAGGCCGATGCGCGAGGGCAGCGACTTCAGGAACCAGATGTGGGCGACGGGGGCTGCGAGCTCGATATGGCCCATGCGCTCGCGCCGGACGCGCGACAGCGTGACCTCGACCGAGCACTTCTCGCAGATGATGCCCTTGTACTTCATGCGCTTGTACTTGCCGCACAAGCACTCGTAATCCTTGATCGGCCCGAAGATGCGGGCGCAGAACAGGCCATCGCGCTCGGGCTTGAAGGTACGGTAGTTGATGGTTTCCGGCTTCTTGATCTCGCCGTACGACCAGGACAGAATCTTCTCGGGGCTCGCGATCGAGATCCGGATCTGGTCGAAGACCTGAGCCGGCGTCGTCGGATTAAAGAGATTCATAATTTCTTGGTTCATCGTCTTCTCCTCGCGTGCCGGTCGCCTCCGGCAGCAAATTCGAAAATAACTATGCGGGGCGCCCTGCCCTCGCGATTCGAGGACTGGGCGCCGATGCCCGGCCATTCAGGCCGGGCATGAGGGTCGTATTACTCGGCCGCTTCCGCCGTCCCCGGTCCGACCTTGGAATTGTGCAAGTCGACGTTGAGGCCGAGCGAGCGCATTTCCTTGACCAGCACGTTGAACGATTCCGGAATACCGGCCTCGAAGGTGTCGTCGCCACGCACGATCGCCTCGTACACCTTGGTACGGCCGGCGACGTCGTCCGACTTCACGGTCAGCATCTCCTGGAGCGTGTACGCCGCGCCGTAAGCCTCGAGCGCCCACACTTCCATTTCACCGAAGCGCTGGCCGCCGAACTGCGCCTTGCCGCCCAGCGGCTGCTGGGTAACGAGCGAGTACGGACCGATCGAACGCGCGTGGATCTTGTCGTCGACGAGATGGTGCAGCTTGAGCATGTAGATGTAGCCCACCGTCACCTTGCGGTCGAAGGCGTCGCCGGTGCGGCCGTCATAGACGGTCGACTGGCCCGAAGCGTCCAGACCGGCAAGCTTCAGCATCTCCTCGATGTCGGCTTCCTTGGCGCCGTCGAACACCGGCGTCGCGATCGGAACGCCGCGGCTCAGATTGTGGCCGAGCTCGATCAACTCGTTGTCGTTGAGCGACTTGATCGTCTCGTCCTCGCCATAGACCTTCTTCAAGGTTTCCTTCAGCGGCCTGATGTCCTGCTTCGACAAATAGGCATCGACCGTCTGGCCGATACGCTTGCCGAGGCCGGCACAGGCCCAGCCGAGATGGGTCTCGAGGATCTGTCCGACGTTCATGCGCGAGGGCACGCCGAGCGGATTGAGCACGATGTCGGCATGCGTACCGTCTTCGAGGAACGGCATGTCCTCGATCGGCACGATCTTCGACACCACGCCCTTGTTGCCGTGGCGGCCGGCCATCTTGTCGCCGGGCTGGATCTTGCGTTTCACCGCGACGAAGACCTTGACCATCTTCATCACGCCGGGCGGCAATTCGTCACCGCGCTGAAGCTTTTCGACCTTGTCGAGGAAGCGCTGTTCCAGCCCCTTCTTCGACTCGTCGTACTGCTTCCGCATGGCCTCGATCTCGGCCATCAGCTTGTCGTTCGGCGAAGCAAACAGCCACCACTGCGACTTCGGGTACTCCTCGAGCACCGCACGGGTGATCTTGGTGTCCTTCTTGAAGCCCTTCGGTCCGGCGATGCCCTGCCGTCCTTCGAGCAGCTCGGCAAGACGGTTGTAGACGTTGCGGTCCAGGATCGCCTGCTCGTCGTCGCGGTCCTTGGCCAGACGCTCGATCTCTTCCCGCTCGATTGCCAGCGCACGCTCGTCCTTGTCGACGCCGTGCCGGTTGAACACGCGCACTTCGACGATGGTGCCCTGCACGCCCGGAGGAACGCGCAGCGAGGTGTCGCGGACGTCGGAAGCCTTCTCGCCGAAGATGGCGCGCAGGAGCTTTTCTTCCGGCGTCATCGGGCTTTCGCCCTTCGGCGTGATCTTGCCGACCAGGATGTCGCCGGCGCGCACTTCCGCGCCGATGTACACGATGCCGGCTTCGTCGAGGTTCTTCAGCGCTTCTTCCGAGACGTTCGGAATGTCGCGGGTGATTTCCTCGGGTCCGAGCTTGGTGTCGCGGGCCATCACCTCGAATTCTTCGATATGAATTGAGGTAAACACGTCTTCCTTCACGATCCGCTCGGAGAGCAGGATCGAGTCTTCGAAGTTGTAGCCGTTCCACGGCATGAACGCGACGAGCACGTTCCGGCCGAGCGCGAGCTCGCCGAGATCGGTCGAGGGACCGTCGGCGATGATGTCGCCCTTCTTGACGATGTCGCCGACCTTCACCAGCGGACGCTGGTTGATGCAGGTCGACTGGTTGGAGCGCTGGTACTTCATCAGCCGGTAGATATCGACGCCCGACTTGGTCGGATCGAGATCTTCCGTGGCGCGGATGACGACGCGGGTGGCGTCGATCTGGTCGATCACGCCCGAACGGCGCGCCGCGATCGCAGCACCCGAGTCACGCGCAACCACGCCTTCCATGCCGGTGCCGACGAACGGCGCTTCGGCGCGAACCAGCGGCACCGCCTGGCGCTGCATGTTCGAGCCCATCAGCGCGCGGTTGGCGTCGTCGTTCTCGAGGAACGGGATCAGCGCGGCCGCGACCGAAACGAGCTGCTTCGGCGACACGTCCATGTAGTCGACCTTGTCCGGGGTCACCGGCAAGACTTCGCCGGCGTGACGGCAGACCACGAGATCTTCGGTGAAGCGGCCCTTCGGGTCGAGCGGCACGTTGGCCTGCGCGACCGTGTAGCGGCCCTCTTCCATCGCCGAGAGGTATACGACCTCGTCGGTGACGCGGCCGTCCTTGACCTTGCGGTAAGGGGTCTCGACGAAGCCGTACTTGTTCACGCGCGCGAAGGTCGCGAGCGAGTTGATCAGGCCGATGTTCGGACCTTCCGGCGTCTCGATCGGGCAGATGCGGCCGTAATGCGTCGGATGCACGTCGCGCACCTCGAAGCCGGCGCGCTCGCGGGTCAGACCGCCCGGTCCAAGCGCCGAGAGACGGCGCTTGTGGGTGATCTCCGACAGCGGGTTGGTCTGGTCCATGAACTGCGAGAGCTGCGAGGAGCCGAAGAACTCGCGCACGGCGGCGGCCGCCGGCTTGGCGTTGATCAGGTCCTGCGGCATGACCGTGTCGATGTCGACCGAAGACATGCGCTCCTTGATCGCGCGCTCCATGCGGAGCAAGCCGATGCGGTACTGGTTCTCCATGAGCTCGCCGACCGAACGCACACGGCGGTTGCCGAGATGGTCGATGTCGTCGATCTCGCCCTTGCCGTCGCGCAAATCCACCAGCGTCTTGATGACGGAGAGGATGTCTTCCTTGCGCAGCGTGCGCTGGGTGTCGGGCGCATCGAGGTCGAGGCGCATGTTCATCTTGACGCGGCCGACCGCCGAGAGGTCGTAGCGCTCGGCGTCGAAGAACAGCGACTGGAACATCGCCTGGGCCGAATCCAGCGTCGGCGGCTCGCCCGGACGCATCACGCGGTAGATGTCGAACAGCGCGTCCTCACGCGTCATGTTCTTGTCGGCCGAGAGCGTGTTGCGGATGTAGGCGCCGACATTGACGTGGTCGATGTCGAGCAGCGGCAGCTCCTTGTAGCCCTGCTCGTTGAGAGCCTTCATCGACTTGTCGGTGATCTCTTCACCGGCTTCCGCGTGGATCTCGCCGGTCTTGGGATTGACGAGGTCCTCGGCGATGTAGTTGCCGACGAGCTCCGCATCCGAGAGGCGCAGCGCCTTCAGCCCCTTCTCCTGCATCTGACGCGCACCGCGCACGGTGAGCTTCTTGCCGGCTTCGAGCACGACCTTGCCGGTATCGGCGTCGATCAGGTCGTTGATGGTCGAGTAGCCGCGGAAACGATTGGCGTCGAACGGAACACGCCAGCCCTCCTTGATCCGCTTGTACTGGATCTTCTTGTAGAAGGTGCTGAGGATCGCCTCGCCGTCGAGGCCGAGCGCGAACATCAGCGACGTCACCGGAAGCTTGCGGCGACGGTCGATACGCGCATAGACGATGTCCTTGGCGTCGAACTCGATGTCGAGCCAGGAACCGCGATACGGGATCACGCGGGCCGCGAACAGCAGCTTGCCCGACGAATGGGTCTTGCCCTTGTCGTGATCGAAGAACACGCCCGGCGAACGGTGCATCTGCGAGACGATGACGCGCTCGGTGCCGTTGACGATGAAGGTGCCGTTCATCGTCATGAGCGGGATGTCGCCCATGTAGACGTCCTGCTCCTTGATGTCCTTGACCGACTTCGCGCCGGTTTCCTCGTCGACATCGAACACGATGAGGCGCAGCGTCACCTTGAGGGGGGCCGCGAAGGTCATGCCGCGCTGGCGGCACTCGTCGACGTCGTATTTCGGCGGCTCGAACTCGTAGCGGACGAATTCCAGCATCGAGGTGCCCGAGAAGTCCGAGATCGGGAACACCGAGCGGAACACCGCCTGCAAGCCCTCGTCCGACCGCCCGCCCTGGGGCTCGTCGACCATCAGGAACTGGTCATAGGACGCCTTTTGAACCTCGATGAGGTTCGGCATCTCGGCCACTTCCTTGATGTGTCCGAAGAACTTGCGAACGCGTTTGCGACCGGTGAATGTCTGCTGCGCCATCGTGGCCTCTCATTTTCGTCGCCCGATTTGGGCGCGCCCTCCGGAACGCGGCGACCGCCGCTCCCCGGGTTGAATTTTTCGAACCCGTCTTGGGGGCCGGAGACTCAGTTTCAGGCAGGAATGTCCTGAATCTGTTCTTCAGACCTTCAAAACGCAAAACGACGCGCGGGGCGCAGGAGCGCGCCCGCCCGTCACAACCAACCTCTTCACGGACTGCAAAAGCCCGAAATAGCTTGCTCTCCCAACGGCTTACAGGGAATCCGGCATCCCTGCCCACCGCGCTTTCGTGCTGCCGACCCGATATGGGGCGACATTAGTGCAGATTCGAGGGGTAAACCCTCAAATCCCCACACTTTTTCGTGTTCGGCCTGCGTCGGGTCGTTCCGTCGCACGCCTTTTGCATCTGGCCCACCCTTTCAGGGAGTGGACCGAGATCCCGGTTGCGATGATGCTGACCGGGATCCCGTGCCAGTAAGCGCTGCTTACTTGAGCTCGACCTTCGCGCCAGCCTTCTCGAGCTGGGCCTTGAGCTTCTCGGCTTCGTCCTTGTTCACGCCTTCCTTGACAGGCTTCGGCGCGCCCTCGACGAGGTCCTTTGCTTCCTTCAGGCCCAGGCCGGTGATGGCGCGGACTTCCTTGATGACCTCGATCTTCTTGTCGCCGGCGGCGGCAAGAACGACCGTGAACTCGGTCTTCTCTTCGGCCGGAGCGGCGGCGGCGCCACCACCAGCCGGGCCAGCCACGGCGACAGCCGCGGCAGCCGAAACGCCCCACTTCTCTTCGAGGAGCTTCGCGAGTTCGGCAGCTTCGAGCACGGTGAGGCTCGAGAGGTCGTCAACGATCTTCTGCAGGTCAGCCATTGTTCAGTTTCCTTGAATGTAGTCTGGTTCGGGTTTGAGTTTTGCGAAGGGCGTCAGGCCGCTTCGCCCTTTGAGGCATAAGCCTGGATGACGCGCGCGAGCTTGCCCGCGGGCGCGTTGGCGAGCTGAGCGATCTTGGTCGCCGGGGCCACAAGCAGGCCGACGATCTTGGCGCGCAGTTCGTCAAGCGACGGCAGCGAGGCAAGAGCCTTCACGCCGTCGACATTCAGGACGGTCGTTCCCATCGAGCCACCAATGATGACGAACTTTTCGTTCGCCTTGGCGAATTCGACGGCGACCTTTGGCGCCGCTACCGGATCGTCCGAAGTGGCGATCACGGTCGGTCCCTTCAGCATGGGGCCGATGGCAACGACGTCAGTGCCTTCAAGAGCAATTTTGGCGAGACGGTTCTTCGAGACCTTCACCGAGGCGCCAGCCTGCTTCATCTGCGAGCGCAGCTTCTGCATCTGGGCAACGGTCAGGCCGGAATATTGGGCAACGACCGCGACGCTCGTGGTCTTGAAGACCCCATTGAGCTGTTCGACCGCTTCCTTTTTTGCCGCTCGTTCCACAGCAAGCTCTTTCCGGTTGGCGGTCATCGCGAAAGCGGGACCGCCGGGTTGCACCCATCGTCCCGCCCAAACCTGAACCTCAGGGCCAAACCCATCGGACACGCCGGGCAAGACGACAATTCAAAGCCTGCCCTCCGGGAGCTCGTTGGAGCCCACGGCGTGTCGAGGTCCGAACCAAACTCATTCCGCAACCGACCCTAAGGCGGTCACGACGTGAAATCCGGTCTTCACCCGTCTATGCAGGCCATGCGATTAAGCCGTTGAGAAATCGAAATTCCCCGCGGGCGCCTGCAGTCTTGGACAGGACAAGGTCAGCCGGCGAACCGCCCGACCTCTGCCCGCATCCCACACCCGACGGGTTTCCCTCCTTTTCCGGCAATCCTCACGGACGCCCTGAAAAGGAATGATCTCCATCGCTTGTTTTCGGAATGCGTGCACGAACGCGCCAGCCGAGGCCGGCACGTCCGGAAGCGGTTCTTTAACCGCTCGGGGCCGGCTTGCCAAGAGCAAAATTCACACCAGTTCCAATCCGTTGCCGCTGGCGCTTGACCCGGGCCGACAAGGGCCGATTCAGGCTCCTTTGACCGCGTAAGGCAGCGGCTTGCCTACGAAAAACGCGGTCAGGTTCGCCAGCACGCAGTTCTGCATGGCGACGTGCGATTCGAGGGTGTGGCCGCCGACATGGGGGGCGAACACGACGTTGGGCAGCGCCGTCAGCGCATCCGGGGCGTGCGGTTCCTTGTCGTAGACGTCGAGACCGGCTCCGGCGATGGTCCTCTCGGCGAGCGCCACAACCAGGGCTTTCTCGTGGATCACCGAGCCGCGGGAGATGTTGACGACATAGCCGTCCACCCCGAGACGCTTGAGGATATCGGCGCCGACGGCATGCTGGGTCTCGGCCCCTGCCCGGACCGCGATCATCAGCACGCTGCACCAGTCGGCGAGCGCCTCCAGCGTCGGGAAATATTGATAGGGCAGATCGTATTTGCTGCGGCTGAAATAGCCGATTTCGCTCTCGAAGGCGGCGCAGCGCGCTGCGATCTTGCGGCCGATTTCGCCCATGCCGTAGACGCCGATGCGGCGACCCGGCATCCCGGCCTGCGGGCGCAACATCGGCGAGGGCTTTGACGCGGCCCAATCGCCGCTTCGGACGTACTGGTCGGCAACCAGGATTCGCCGCGTCGTCGCGAGCATCAGCGTCATCGCGATGTCGGCGACCGAGGCCGCATTGGCGCCCGGGCTATGTCCGACCGCGATGCTGCGGGCAGCAGCGGCCTTCAGGTCAACACCGTCATAGCCAGTGCCGTAGCAGACGATGGCACCGAGCTTCGGAAACAGGTCCATCGCCTCCGCGCCCAGCGGCGTGCCGCCGGCGGTGAGCACTGCGCGGATATCGCCGAGCGCGTCGGCCGAAAACATCTCCCGCGCCGGCTTGCCGCCGGTGTCGAGCAGCTCGAACCGCTCGGCGAAGCGCGCCATCATCGTCTTGGGAAAGCGCGAGTAGATCAGGACCTTGTCAGTCATTGTTCTTATTTCCGGTGAACGCCGTCACAAACGACGAGGGGCGGAATCGGTTGCCCAATTCCGCCCCTCGCCTCATGTCGTTTCCAAACCTTAGCCGAGAATGGTGCCCGGCTCGACCTTCACGCCGGGACCCATCGACGAGGACACCGCAACGCGCTGGATGTAGGTGCCCTTGGAACCGGCCGGCTTGGCCTTGGAGACGGCGTCAGCCAGAGCCTTGACGTTCTCGACCAGTTTTTCCTCGGTGAACGAGGCCTTGCCGACGCCAGCCTGCAGGATGCCGGCCTTCTCGACGCGGAACTCCACCGAGCCGCCCTTGGCGCCCTTCACAGCGCCGGTGACATCCATGGTCACGGTGCCGATCTTCGGGTTCGGCATCAGGCCGCGCGGGCCGAGCACCTTACCAAGGCGGCCGACCAGCGGCATCATGTCGGGGGTTGCGATACAGCGGTCGAAATCGATCGTGCCGTTCTGCACCTTCTCGACCAGGTCCTCGGCGCCGACGACATCGGCACCCGCAGCCTTGGCCTCGTCGGCCTTGGCGCCGCGGGCGAACACGCCGACGCGGAGCGTACGGCCGGTGCCGTTCGGCAGGGTCACGACACCGCGGACCATCTGGTCGGCGTGACGCGGATCAACGCCGAGATTGATCGCGACCTCGATGGTCTCGTCGAACTTCGCTTTCGCGCGTTCCTTGACCATCTTGATGGCGTCCGCGAGCGGGTAAAGCTTTTCGCGATCAATACCTTCGCGGGCTTTGTTCAAACGCTTTCCGATTGCCATGAGCCCTTACCCCGCCACTTCCAGACCCATCGAGCGGGCAGAGCCCTCGACCATCTTCATGGCCGACTCGACCGAGTCGCAATTGAGATCCTTCATCTTCTTCTCGGCGATCTCGCGCACCTGCGCTTTGGTCACCGCACCCGCCTTGTCACGGCCCGGCGCCTTGGAGCCGGACTGGATCTTGGCAGCCTGCTTGAGGAAGAAGGACATCGGCGGCGTCTTCATCTCGAACGTGAACGAACGATCGGCGTAGATCGTGATCACGACGGGAATCGGGGTATTCTTCTCTTCCTTCTGGGTCTGGGCGTTGAACGCCTTGCAGAACTCCATGATGTTGAGACCGCGCTGACCGAGCGCGGGACCGATCGGGGGCGAAGGATTCGCCGCACCGGCCGGGACCTGAAGCTTCAGGTATCCGGTCACTTTCTTTGCCATGTATCACTCCTGTTGGGCCGGCCTGGGCCGGCGGTTTCAGGTTCGTGGTCTGGGTCGGATGCGGCTGGCAACCGCCCTCTCCCTCCCACGGCCTCTTGCTGCGCGAGACCGAAGCCTCACGCCTACCCGATCAGACCTTCTCGACCTGACCGAATTCCAATTCGACCGGCGTGGCGCGGCCGAAGATCGACACCGCGACCTTCACGCGCGAGCGCGCCTCGTCGATTTCCTCGACCACACCCGAGAACGAGGCAAACGGGCCGTCGGCCACGCGCACGTTCTCGCCGATCTCGAACGACACCGACGCCTTCGGCCGCTCCACGCCCTCTTGCACCTGGTGCAGAATGCGCATGGCCTCGGCTTCCGAGATCGGCATCGGCTTGTTTTCCGCGCCGAGGAAGCCGGTCACCTTCGGTGTATTCTTGATCAGATGAAACGCCTCGTCGGTCAGCTTCATCTTCACCAGCACGTAGCCCGGGAAGAACTTGCGCTCGGCGTCGATCTTGCGGCCGCGGCGCACTTCCGTGACCTTCTCGGTCGGAACCAGCACCAGCTCGAACAGCTCCTCGAGCCCGCGCTGCTTGGCCTGCTCGCGGATCGATTCGGCGACCTTCTTCTCGAAGTTCGAATAGGCGTGGACGATGTACCAGCGCTTGTCAGACAATTGAGCCGTTGCTGTTGCCATCAGTGAATGCCCAGAAGGAAGGTGATGAGGACGCGGATGATCTGGTCGGCGGCGAAGAAGAAGATCGAGGCCACGGCGACCATCACGAACACCATGATGGTGGTGATCGTGGTCTCGCGGCGGGTCGGCCAGGTGACCTTGGCGGTCTCCGAGCGCACTTCCTGCAAGAACTTGAACGGGCTGACTGCCATCGTTTGATGTCCAACGTCCGTCGACAGACGCGAATGAATTTCAGGGATCCGAACAGCCGCCGTTGGCCCAGCCCTCTGTCGAAGGATGAGCCGGAAATCGGGCTCGATTGTTCGGGGATTTCAAAGCCGCGCCGGAAATCCGCGTCTAACGGGCCGGCTGCGAGTGCGCGGTATCTACTGCGGATGGGACCAAAGGTCAAGATAGAGAGGGCCCGCGCGAGTAAACCGACCTCCGCGGGCGACCGACCAGAGATCAGGCCGATCAAGGGCTTATCTGCCGCCTGCAAAGCGCCTTCCCAGGGCCTCAGCCGGTTCCTCGCAGAACGAGACCACCGGGGCCCCCCTCACCTGCAGCCTCTTTGGCGACCCCTCAAGGTCAGTCGGCCCGATCGATCGTCGAAATGCCCGGCAACGGCACGACGAACTTTCCGCCCTCGGCGAAATAGCCGGCATGCTTGGCCCGGATCGGATCCACATAGCGCCAGGCGAAGACGACGACGAACGCCGGCTTGCGCTCGTAAAGGGCGGCGGGCGGCAGGATCGGGATGTCATACCCCGGGCCGGCCATAACGCTCCCCTTCTTGGGGTCGTCGTCTACCAGGAAGTCGATCTTGTTCTCCAGGCCGAACTGCGGCAGCAGGGTCGTGGTCCCGACCGAGACGCCGTAGCCGGCCACGAGCTGGCCGCGCGCATGGGCGGCATCGGCCATCGCGACCAGCTCGTCGCGGATGGCGGCGATTCTCTTCGCATAGGGCACATAGTAGGCCGGCCGGTCGACGCCGAGCCGGTCTTCCTCGGCGATGAAGCGCGCGACTTCCGCGGACGGCTTCTTCGCGCCGCCGGCACGCTGCACCGTCACCCGGATCGAGCCGCCCTTGGTCTCGATGTGCTGGACGTCGATCACTTCCATGCCGAGTCGCGCGAAGAAGCGCGTCAGCGGCTTGATGTTAAAATACGACAGATGCTCGTGATAGACGGTGTCGAGAAGGTTCTTCTCGGTGACGTCGACGCCATACTGCGTTTCGAAAACGAACAGCCCGTCCGGCGCAAGCACGTCGCGAACCCCGATCACCAGCGGGTCGAGATTGTCGACATTGGCGATCATGTTGTTGGCGATCACGACACTGGCCGCGCCGTGGCTTTGCAGGATGCGGCGACCGATGGCATCGGTGAAGAAATCGCCGATGGTCTCGATCCCCGCTTCCGTCGCACGCCGCGCGATGTCGACGGCGGGATCGACACCGAGCACCCGCATGCCGCGCTTCCTGAAGAAACCGAGCAGCGATCCGTCGTTGCTGCCGAGCTCGACGACCAGCGAGCCCGGCGCGATGGCGAATCGGCTGACGACGTCGTTGGCATAGCCCGCGAAGTGCTCCCGCAGGCCAAGCGAGAGCGAGGTGGTATAGACGTAGTTTCGGTATTGGATCTCTGGATTGCCGACGTGGAGAATCTGCAGATGGCCGCAGTCCGCGCACAGGTGCAGCGCCATCGGCACCGCGGCCCGAAAGACGGGATCGTCGACGCTTGCGTCCGGCACCTGAAAGTTCGGCGTGCCGATGGGCATGCCTGCCATCGGCACGACGAGCTCTTGCTTGTCCGAATGACAGAGGCGGCAGGTATGGCGGACGTAGAACAGGTTTTTCATCGTAGGACCGTAAGACGGAGACATGCGAACAGGCGAGGCAATCTCACCCGTGGTGATCAGATAGAGGGCACCGCCTCAGGAGGCCGGATATTCCGCGCGACCGATGATGAGGTCGATCGCGGCCATCATCCAGAACTGATGCGTGGTCTCGACAATATTGTAGCTCCGACTGTCGACGTAATAATTGACGTCGCCGAGATTGCGCAGCGGATTCTCCGCGGTCATGCCCGACAGCGTGATCACATCGAGCTTCATCGTCCGCGCCTGCGCGACCGCATTGAGAATGTTCTTCGAGCGTCCCGACGAGCTGATCGCGACGAGGCAGTCGCCGGCGCGGGCGCTCAACCTCACGGCATGCGCAAGCCAGTCCTCGAAACCATAGTCATTGGCGAGGCACGACATCATGCTGGCATCGCTGAAGCAGAGTGCCGGCACCGATGCGTTCTTCGCCAGATCGATCGCGAGATGGGAGGCGATGCCGGCCGAGCCTCCATTGCCGATGAAGATGACGCGGCCGCCCTGCTCGCGCGCGCACAACCAGGCCGTGCGGGTGGCGGAAATCCTGGCGAAAACACCGTCGTCAATCGCCGTCGCGCGATGGAGGCGTCCTACGTAGTCGTCAAGGAAAGCCTTGTGATCGGGATCGACGGACTCGGCAGGCATGGGCTCGCAGCTCGACGGCGACATGACGCCCTGATACCGGCTATCACCAGTGATTGCAAAGGTATATTACCTTCGAAGTTGACTAGCAGCCGATTCGGTTTCCACCTTCACTCAACATTGGCGGGCCTGTTTCGCTGGGCATTCGCATCACGGATGTTCCTATGAAATGCATCGTTACCGGTGGCGCCGGCTTCATCGGCAGTCACCTCGTCGACCGCCTCCTCGACGACGGCCACGAGGTCGTCGCGCTCGACAATTTTGTGATCGGACGTCCCGAAAATCTGGCCTCGCGCGTCGATTCTGATCGACTGAAGATCGTGCGGGCCGACGTCACCGAGCTCGAATCGATCAAGCCGCATTTCGACGGCATCGACTGGGTATTCCATCTCGCAGCGCTGGCAGACATCGTTCCCTCGATCGAGTCCCCGATCCCGTATCACCGCGCCAACGTCGACGGCACCGTCAACGTTCTCGAGGCTGCACGGCAGGCGGGCGTCAGTCGCTTCGTTTATGCCGCGTCGTCGTCCTGCTACGGAATTCCCGACGTCTATCCGACGCCGGAGAGCGCCGAGATCCGGCCGATGTATCCCTACGCCCTCACCAAGAATCTCGGCGAGCAGTGCGTCATGCACTGGTGCCAGGTCTACAAGCTGCCCGCGGTCGCGCTGCGCCTGTTCAACGTGTACGGGCCACGCCATCGCACCACGGGAACCTACGGTGCGGTGTTCGGCGTGTTCATGGCGCAGAAGCTCGCCGGCAAGCCCTTCACGGTGGTCGGCGACGGCGAGCAGACCCGCGACTTCACCTTCGTCAGCGACGTCGCCGACGCTTTCGTGACCGCCGCGCGCTCCGATGTCTCGAACGAGAGTTTCAACGTCGGCTCCGACAACACCTACAGTGTCAACCGGCTGGTCGAGCTTCTCGGCGGCGACAAGGTCCACATTCCCAAGCGTCCCGGCGAGCCCGATTGCACCTATGCCGACATCACCAAGATCAAGCGTATCTTGACATGGGCGCCGAAGGTAAAATTTGAGGACGGGGTCGCGACGATGCTGAAGGCGATGGATCAGTACAAGGACGCCCCCCTGTGGACGGTGGACAAGATCGCGGACGCCACGAAGGACTGGTTCAAATATCTCGGGGACAACAACGACGCGGCGCCCGGCGTGCCGCAGAAGGCAAGCCAGTGAACAGGTTCGCCGGGTATCGTTGCCGCGAATCGATCAATTCCGGGCCGCCCGGCTGAGGCCGGCTGGCGCTTTAGGTTATTCACATGGGCAATATTCCGACCGGCAATCCCGCGTTGAACGACCAACTGGCGGCGCACGAAAAGATCAAGACGATCGAGGAACTGGGCGAGATCGCGCGGTCCGCGCAAGCGCGAGGCCGGAAGGTTGCGCTCTGCCACGGCGTCTTCGACCTCGTGCATCTCGGCCATATCAGACACATCCAGGCGGCGCGCAACGAGGGCGACGTAGTCATGGTGACGATCACCGCCGACCGTTATGTCAACAAGGGACCGGGTCGGCCGATTTTCCCCGAAAACATGCGGGCCGAGATGCTGGCCTCGCTCGCGACCGTCGATTGGGTCGGCATCAATCACACCTCCAGCGCCGAGCCGATCCTGGATACGGTGCGGCCGGACATCTACGTGAAGGGATCCGACTACGAGAATCCCGAAGACGACGTGACCGGCAAGATCCGGAGCGAGCGCGACGTCGTCGAGCGTCACGGCGGACGCATCGTGTTCACCCGGGACGTGACATTCAGCTCCTCGTCGCTGGTGAACCGGTATTTCGACATCTACGATCCGCCGCTCCGCGACTACCTGCAAAAGGTCCGTGAAGGTGGCGGCGCCGATCGCCTGCTGAAACTGATCGACAAGGTGCAGGACATGCACGTCGTGCTGGTCGGCGACACCATCATCGACGAATACCAGTACGTCACGGCGCTTGGAAAGGCATCGAAGGAAAACATCGTCGCCACGCTGTTCAAGAGTGGCGAGCAATTTGCCGGCGGCGTCATTGCCGCGGCGAACCATGTCGCGAGCTTCTGCAAGTCGGTGGAGGTCGTCACGACGCTGGGTGGCAACGACTACCCTGAGGAGTTCATTCGGGCGCATGTCCGCCCAAACGTCACGTTGACGCCGATCCGCCTTCAGGGCCGTCCGACGACCCGCAAATCGCGGTACGTCGAGCTGGGATATCTGCACAAGCTCTTCGAAGTCTACACCATGGACGACACGCCGCTCGACGAGGCCGATCGGACGGAAATCGACCGTATCACGACGGAGCGTGTGCGTAGCGCGGATGTGGTGATCGCCACTGATTTCGGTCACGGCATGATCGCGTCGAGCACGATCGACACCCTGATCGCCAACTCCAAGTTCCTGGCGGTCAATGCCCAGAGCAACAGCGGCAATCACGGCTACAACCTGATCACGAGGTATCCGCGGGCCGACTACATCTGCATCGACGCGCCGGAGGCGCGTCTGGCTGCAACCGACAAGTTCAGCGACATCGCGTCCGTGATCGAGGTCGGCCTGCACGGCAAGATCGACTGCGACAACATGATCATCACGCACGGCTCCTTCGGCTGTTACCCTTTCTCGTCGAAAACCGGCGTCACGCGCGTCCCCGCCTTCACCAAGACCGTCGTCGACACCGTCGGCGCGGGGGACGCCTTCCTGACGATCACCGCGCCGCTGGTCGCCGCCGGCGGCAATATCGAGGACGTCGCCTTCATCGGCAACGCGGCCGGCGCAATCAAGGTCGGGATCGTCGGCCACCGCAGCTCGGTCGAAAAGGTGCCGCTGGTCAAGTTCGTCACCGCGTTGCTGAAGTAGCGCGACGGCAGATATTGGAGAACGACAGTGATTGGTCAAAAATGGAATGTGATGGTCACCGGTGGTGCCGGCTATGTCGGTAGCGTGCTGGTTCCCCAGTTGCTCGCTGCGGGCCACAAGGTCACCGTGCTCGACCTGTTCATGTATGGCGAGGACGTGTTCGATGCCGTCCGCAACAATCCCGATTTGCGCCTGATCAAGGGCGACATCCGTGACGAAGCCGCGATCAACGAGGCCCTGCGCGGCAACAACGCCGTGATCCACCTCGCCTGCATCTCCAACGACCCGTCGTTCGAGCTGGACCCGGGGCTCGGCAAGTCCATCAATTACGACTGCTTCCGGCCGATGGTGCGCGCTGCCAAGAAGGCGGGCATCAAGCGCTTCATCTACGCCTCCTCGTCCAGCGTCTACGGCATCAAGGATGAAGCGGAGGTGACCGAGGACCTGTCCTGCGAGCCGCTCACGGACTACTCGAAGTTCAAGGCGATGTGCGAGACCGACCTTGCCGACGAGGCCGCGTCCGGTTTCGTCACCTGCACGGTTCGTCCCGCCACCGTCTGCGGCTACGCACCGCGGCAGCGGCTCGACGTCGTCGTCAACATCCTGACAAATCTCGCGGTCAACACCGGCCGCATCCGCGTGTTCGGCGGAACGCAGCGCCGGCCCAATTTGCACATCGAGGACATGTCAGCGGCCTATCTGTTCCTGCTCCAGCAGGATGACGCAAAGATCGACGGCAAGACCTACAATATTGGTTACGAGAACCATTCGCTGATGAAGATCGCCGACATCGTCAAGTCGGTGGTCGGCAGTAATGTCGACGTCGTCGTCGAGCCGACCGACGATCTCCGCTCCTACCACGTCTCGTCGGAGAAGATCCGCCGCGAGCTCGGCTTTGCGCCGACCCACACGATCGAGCAGGCCGTGTCCGGCCTCCTCAACGCCTTCAAGGGCGGCCGCCTGCCGAACTCGCTCAACGACCCCCGGTACTTCAACATCAAGATGATGCAGAACATCAGCCTGAAGTGAGCGGCGTGCGGATCGGCATCGATTTCGACAACACGATCATCTGCTACGACAAGGTCTTTGCCGCCGTCGCACGTGAGCGTGGGCTGGTGCCGGAAGGGTGGGACGGGCTTAAGACCGACCTGCGGGATCATCTCCGGTCCCGCGCGGGCGGCGAGCTCGCCTGGCAAGGACTGCAAGGCTTCGTCTACGGCAAGAGAATTGGCGGCGCCGAAATCTATCCGGGAGTGCGGGAATTCCTGGCGGCGTGCAAGCAGGCCGGCTCGAAGGTCTGCATCGTCAGCCACAAGACCCGATTCGGTCATCAGGACCCCGACCGCACTGACCTGCGTGACGCCGCGCGCAGCTGGCTGCGGGGGGCGGGCCTAGTCGACGCTGCGGATGCGGCGCTGGCTATCGGCGATATCTATTTCGAGGACACACTGCCCGCCAAGATCGAGAGGCTCGTGAGCCTGAAGCTCGACGTCTTCATCGATGACCTCGCCGACGTCTTCGAGCAACCGCATTTTCCGAAGGCCACGCGATCGATCCTGTTCACGCAGTCGCAGCCGCCCCACCCCGAACACTGCAAGCCGATCGCGACATGGGCCGATATCCGCCGCGAGGTGTTTGCGGCATGAGCGAGACCAACATCAACGCGCCGGATGCGATGGCGATCGGCAGCCGCCTGGCCGGTGCGCGTGTTGCGTCCGCCCAGCCGGCACGATCCGGCGGCAACAACAGGGTGTTTCGGCTGGAGATGGCGGATGGACCGCCCCTCGCCCTCAAGCATTATCCGTCCGACGGACGCGATCGCCTGGGACAGGAGTATGATGCACTCTCGTTCCTGGCGCGCCACGGCATCACGTCGACACCGCGGCCAGTCGCGAAGGACGCAGATGCATTCTGCGCGCTGTACCAATGGTTCGACGGCGAGGCCGCGGCGCTGCGTCCCCAGGGCGACGACGCCGACCAACTCGCCGATTTCCTCATAGAGCTACAGAAGCTGCGCAAAGCCGAAGGCGCGCAGATTTTGCGCAACGCCTCAGCCAACATCTTTTCGCCGGAGGCGGCCATCGCCCAGTACGAGCAGCGCCTGGACGCATTGAGGCGAGCCTCGGATGATCATTCCGACCTGCGTGCGTTCCTCGAAGGCAGCCTGGTTCCCAGCATTGACGTCGCGATTCGGCAGCTCCGCCGGCGCTACGCGGAACTGGGGCGGGATCCCGCAGCAGACCTTGCGCCCACCCATCGCGCGCTGAGTCCGTCCGATTTCGGACTGCACAACGCACTGCGCGCTGAAGACGGGCGCTTGCGATTCATCGACTTCGAATATTTCGGCTGGGACGATCCCGTCAAGCTCGTGTCGGACACCGCTATTCACCCCGGCAGCGACCTGCCGGAAGCGAGCGCGAATCGCTTGATCGAACGGCTGTCGCGCGCCTTCGAGGCGAGCGATGACGCGTTTGCGATCCGACGTGACGTACTGTATCCTGTGTTCAAGGGAATCTGGTGCCTGATTGTCCTGAACGCCTATTTGCCGGACAGCCGCTCCCGGCGCGCAATGGCTGCGCAAGGTGGCGATGTTAGGATCCGCCTCGCCGGTCAGCTCGACAAAGCCCGCCGGCTTCACCAGACGATTCGCCCAACCGATTTACCGAAGTGACCCAGATCTCGCCCCACACTGAAGCCGCCCTCACCTGCACGCTGGACGAGCGTAGCCTTTATCTGCGCCGACTGGTGCTTGGTTCTGTCCGCTCCGCGGGACGCGGACATGTCGGTCCGGCATTGTCGCTGATCGAGATGGTCCGCGTACTCTACGACGACGTGCTGCGGATCGATCCGAACAACCCGCGCGATCCGGCCCGCGACCGCGCAATCCTCAGCAAGGGGCACGGCTGTCTGGCGCTCTATGCGCTGCTGGCCGATCGCGGCTTCTTTCCCTTGTCCGAGCTGGACGGTTTCTGCGGCCCCGACAGCATTTTGGGCGGACATCCCGAATACGGAATGGTGCCGGGGGTCGAGGCCTCGACGGGCGCGCTCGGACACGGCCTGTCGATCGGTGTCGGTCTCGCGCTCGCCGCGCGCATGCGCGAGCGCAGCTACCGCACCTTCGTCCTGCTCGGTGACGGCGAGATCAACGAGGGATCGGTGTGGGAAGCCGCCATGGGCGCGGCCAAGCACGGGCTCGACAATCTGGTCGCGCTGATCGACTACAATAAGCTGCAGAGCTACGGACCCACCGATTACGTCCTGCCGCTGGAGCCGCTCGCGGACAAGTGGCGCAGCTTCGGCTTTGCCGTCCAGGAGCTCAACGGCCACGACGTCGGCGCCCTGCGCACAGTCCTGAAGCAGGTCCCAGCCGTTCCGGGAAAACCCACCGCGATCATCTGCCATACCGTCAAGGGCAAGGGTCTGCCGGCCGCGGAATCCAACGCCGATTGGCATCACAAGAACAAGCTCACCGACAGCGAACTCGACGCCATCCGCGTCGCCGTCGGGGATTTTTGATCGGGTCCTCATGCGCAACACCGCGATGAACATGGTCCACAAGCTCGCCGCGCGCGACGAGCGTGTGCTCTACATCGGCTCCGATCCCGGCGCAGGTACCTTGCGCGCGATGAGCAAGGAGTTTCCCAAGCGCCACCTGATCGAAGGCATTTCCGAAGCGCACATCATCGGCATGTCAGCCGGCCTCGCGATGGAAGGCTTCGTGCCCTATGTCAACACGATCGCCACATTCCTCACCCGCCGCTGCTACGAGCAAGTCGCGGTCGATCTGTGCCTGCACAATCTGCCGGTGCGGCTGATCGCCAATGGCGGCGGGCTGGTTTACGCGCCGCTCGGCCCCACCCACCAGGCGATCGAGGACATCGCCATCATGCGGGCGCTGCCGAACATGACGGTGGTCTGCCCGTGCGATGCCGACGAGGCGGCGCGGCTGATGGAGCAAACGCTCGACTGGACCGGGCCGATCTACATCCGGCTCGGCAAAGGTGGCGACGCCGTGGTCTCGAAGGCCGAGCACGGCTTTGAGATCGGCAAGGCCGTCCTGATGCGCCCGCCCGGCGACGTCGTCATCGTCACGACAGGCATCATGCTCCAGCGCGCACTCGCTGCGGCCGACCTGCTGGCGGCGCAAGGCATTCGCGCCGGCATCCTGCACATGCACACCGTCAAGCCGCTCGACACCGAGGCGCTGCTGCAAGCGATCCGGGGCACCAGGCTGGTAGCGACGCTGGAGGAGCACGTGCCCTCCGGCGGCCTCGGCAGCGCGGTCGCGGAGGCGCTGATCGACAAGCTCGGCTCTGGCCTGCCCGCGATGCTGCGGTTGTCGCTGCCGGACCGGTTCATGCACAATTACGGATCGCAGGACTCGCTGCTGAAGAAGCACGGACTTTCCGCCGACGCCATTGCGACCTCGGTCGCGCGCGCGCTCCCCGCTTCGCACACCTCCTCTCCTCAACTTCATTCCACCTGACGGGCCCCATGCACGACGTTCGATATTCCTATCTGCTCGAGCAATTCTCCGACCCGGCACCGATCCTGGCCGAGATCGGCCGACTGGTGGCGACCGGTGACTTCACCTTGGGCAAGCCGGTCGCGGAATTCGAACGGCGCTTTGCCGAGCTGATCGGCGTGCGTCACGCCATCGGCGTCGGATCGGGCACCGATGCGCTCAAGCTGCCGCTCAAGGCGCTCGGCGTCGGCCATGGCGACGAGGTCATCACGGCCGCCAACACCTTCATCGCCACCGTCGGCGCCATCGCCGAGACCGGCGCGACGCCGGTGCTGGTCGACTGCGACGACTCCTTCTGCATGAACGTCGACTACGTCGAAGCCGCGATCACCGAAAAGACCAAGGCGATCATGCCGGTTCAGTTGACCGGCGAGGTCACCGACATGGGCAAGCTGATGGCGATCGCCCAGCGTCACAACATACCCGTCGTCGAGGATTCCTGCCAGGGCATCCTGTCGGAGTTCGCGGGAAAACGGTCCGGCACACACGGTATCGCGGCCGGCTTCTCGCTGCATCCGCTCAAGAACCTCAACGTCTGGGGCGATGCCGGTGTCGTCGTCACCAATGACGACGGGATGAACGAGCGGCTTCGCCTGATCCGCAACCACGGCATGAAGAATCGCGACGAGATCGCGATTCTCGGCTGCAATTCGCGGCTCGATTCCCTCCAGGCTGTCGTCGGCAACTGGCTGATCGGCCAGACCAGCGAGATCACGCGCCGTCGGATCGAGAACGCGGCCTATTACGATGCGGGCCTTGCTGGTCTGCCCGGCCTGCGGATTCCGCCGCGCCGGCCCAACGTCAAGCACGTCTACCATCTCTACATGGTGTTCGCCGAGCGCCGCGACGAGCTCTACAAATACTGCCTGGACAACGGCATCGAAGCGAAGATCCACTATCCCATCCCGCTGTATCAGCAGGAAGGCCTCAGGCACCTCGGCTACGCGCCGGGCACCTTCCCGGTCACCGACCGCCACGCCCAGGAAGTCATCAGCTTCCCCGTCGACCAGCATCTGACGCGCGCCCAGCAGGACCGCGTCATCGAGATCGTTCGGAAGTTCTGCCATGGACGCTGACACCGGCCGCCGGCGCATCGGTTACGTCAATCTTCCCGCGCAATTCGAGGAAGAGCGCGTTGAGATCATGCAGGCGGTCGAGGGCGTGTTCCGGCGCGGCGATTTCATCGGCGGCGCGGCCGTTGCGAAGCTCGAAGAGGAGCTCGCCACTTATCTCGGCTCGCCGCATGTGGTGACGCTGAATTCCGGCACCGATGCGTTGATCCTGTCGTTGCGGGCGCTCAACATCGGTCCAGGGGACGAGGTGATCACCCCGCCGAATTCGTTCGTGGCGTCGACCGCCGCCATCATCGCCGTCGGCGCCACGCCAGTATTTGCGGACGTGCTGCCGGACCAGAATATCGATCCGGCCGCGGTCGAGGCCGCCGTCACCCCGCGGACCAGGGCAATCATGCCGGTGCACCTGACCGGGCGGATGGCCGACATGAACCCGCTGATGGCGATTGCGGCCAAGCACGCTCTCGCCGTGATCGAGGACAGCGCACAGGCCATCGGCTCGACCTATGACAGGCGGATGAGCGGGACCATCGGAACGTTCGGCTGCTTCTCCGCCCACCCGCTGAAGAACCTCAATGCCGCGGGCGACGCCGGCTTCGTCGTCACCGCCGACGCCGAGCTTGCCGCGAGAATTCGCCGCCTGCGCAATCATGGCCTGATCAATCGCAGTGACGTCCAGGAATGGGGCATCGTGTCACGCCTCGACACGGTCCAGGCCGAGGTGCTCCGGATTCGCTTGCGTCACCTGCCCTCTGTCATTGAACGCCGGCGCCGCAACGCCGCGCAATATCGCGCCGAGCTCGCCGGCCTTCCCCTGTTCATTCCGGTTTGCCGCAACATCGAGTTCAACACCTTCCACACCTTCGTCGTGCAGACGGACCGTCGCGACGACCTCCAGAAATATCTTGCCGACAAGGGCATCGAGACCGCGATCCACTATCCGGTACCGATCCACCTCCAGGAAGCGGCGGCGCATCTTGGCCACGGTCGCGGCGCGTTCCCGGTGACCGAGCGGCAGGCGGATCAGATCCTCACGCTTCCCATCAACCAGTTCCTCTCGACCTCGGACATCAGCTATATTTGCGCGACGGCCCGGGAGTATTTTGCATGACGGACACGGCTTTCCTCGAGGCCGATGAGCAGGCATTGGCGCAACGCTTCATCGACGACGGCTTCGTCACCACGCCGGCCGACGATCGCGCCGGGCTCGATCGGATCCAACGGCGCGCCGCCGAGCTCGCGGCGGATTATCTGAAGCTGCCACACGGCAACGACCCCTACGCGATGCTCGACACCATCCACACGCGGGTGAGCGTAGATGATCTCAACGGCCTGCGGCTGCACGTCTTCAACGGTCTCAACGCCGAGCCCTGGTTCCGGCCGACCTATTTCCGTCTGGCGCGCTCGACGATCGAGACCATCGTTGGCAACGAGCTCTGCATGCAGCGCCGCGTCAATCTCAGCATCCAGCTACCGGGAGACGATTCGTCGCTGCTCGCCACCCATTCCGACGTCTGGTCGGGCGACTCGCCGTTCGAGGTCGTGGTGTGGGTACCGCTGGTCGACGTCCACCGCACCAAATCGATGTATCTGCTGCCGCCATCCCTGAACGGCAACATGCAGGACCGGATGGCCAGCCTGCGCAGCGCCGAGGAACTCTACCAGACGATCAAGCCGCACGCGACTTTCATCGAGATTCCCTACGGTCACGTGATGCTGTTCAACCAGACCCTGATGCACGGCAATCGCATCAACGAGGAAGCCGGCTCGCGCTGGAGCATGAACTGCCGTTTCAAGAGCATCATGTCGCCCTATGCGGACAAGCGATTCGGCGAATTCTTCGAACCGATCCTGTTGCGCCCGGCGACACGTGTCGGCATGCAATACAAGCTCCCGGGAGGCTTCCATGGCTGAGCGAGCCGGCCATCGCGGCTATATCGGCGCCCGGCCATTGAACGGCAGCCGTACCCCGCAGCACGTCCAGAACATCGTGATCCGCGACTATGCGCGACGGAAGAATCTGCATTATCTGCTCAGCGCCGCCGAGCACACCATGCCCGGCAGCTACATGGTGCTTGAGGACATCCTGGACGAGCTGCCGCGGTTGCGCGGCCTGATTCTCTACAGCATCTTCATGCTGCCGCCCGACGAGGCACGGCGGCGGGAGATCTATGACCGGGTGCTGAGCGAGGGCTGCGATCTGCACGCGGCCGTCGAGGAGATCACGCTGTCCTCGCGCGACAACATCCAGGCCGTCGAGGACATCCTGCTCGTCAACAAATTCGCGACCATCCTGTGACGATGCTGCGGACCGGTTGAGGACAATGGCCGAGATCAACCTGCTCCAGCCGATGCACGCATCGACCAAGCGGAACTACGTTCAGCGGGTCGTCGAGCACGACAAGGCGGAATCCGCCACCGTCGCGCGGCAATGGGGACACGACTACTGGGACGGCGACCGCCGTTATGGCTACGGCGGCTACCGCTACGACGGACGCTGGCGCCCGCTGGCCCAGACCCTGATCGACCACTATGGCATCAAACCCGGGATGAGCGTGCTCGATGTCGGCTGCGGCAAGGGCTATTTGCTCTACGAATTCACTCAGCTCGTCCCCGACCTCACCATCGCCGGCATCGACATCTCCGACTATGGCATCGCCAACGCCAAGGAGGAGGTGCGGCCGCAATTAAAGGTCGGCAGCGCCGTCGAGCTCCCCTACCCCGACCACAGCTTCGATCTCGTGGTGTCGCTCGGCGTGCTCCACAATCTTCCGCTCGAGGACGTCTTCCGCGCCGTGTCGGAGATCGAGCGCGTGGGGCGCGGCGCCTCGAAATATCTGATGGTGGAATCGTTCCGCGACGAGCGCGAGAAGGCGAACCTGCTCTACTGGCAGCTCACCTGCCTGAGTTTCCATGGTCCGGAGACGTGGGCCTGGATCTACGACAAATGCGGCTACCGGGGCGACCATGGGTTCATCTTCTTCGAATGAAGCAACGGGCCTGCGCCGGCCGGCCTCGTTGCGGGCGCAAAATCCCGAAGTGTATTATTCGGACGACGCCATCGTCACGGCGGACGACGCCACGATCGCGGAGCTGAAGCGCATCGCCGCAGGCAATCCGCGTCTGCGCAGCCGGCTGTGCACGCATCCCGATCCTTCGTCCGGCCTGCACGAGATGCTAATCGTGCATCACCGCGAGGCCTATGTGCGGCCTCACAAGCATTTTGGCAAACCTGAATCGTTTCACCTGATCGAAGGCACTGCGCAGGTCGTGATCTTCGAGGACGACGGCCGCATTCGCGACGTGCTCGAGATGGCGCCGTACGGCCGGGGCGTGCTTTGCTATTACCGGATGCCCGAGCAGGTTTTTCACTCGATCCTGATCACCTCGGAGTGGCTGGTGTTTCACGAAACCACCGCCGGTCCGTTCGATCCCTCCCGCACGGCATTTCCCGACTGGGCACCGGATGGCGGCGATGCCGCGGAAGTGCAGGTCTATGTCACTAGGACCGGTGCGCTCGCCGCGGAGCATCTGGCCCATCGCCATGCTTCACGAGCCAATCCAGCAGAGGTTCCTATTCGATGACTGATCATTGCCGCCTCTGCCACTCGACCAATTTGCGCCCGGTCATCGACCTCGGACAGATGCCGATTGCGCATCGGCTTCGGCACAGCCGCGACGAACAGGAGGAACGGTATCCGTTCGAGGTGTTCGCCTGCGGCGAATGCGGCCTGCCCCAGATCGTCAAGCCAATCGATCCCGACATTCTGTACCGGCAGTTCAACTACAATTTCAGCAGCTGGAAGCCGGAGCCGCACCAGGTCGACGAACTCGATACCGTCGCCAAATTCTCGGCCCACCAATCCGTGTTCGAGATCGGATGCAATGACGGCCTGTTCATGGACAGGCTTCGCGAACGCGGTGCGAAGATTTTGGTGGGCGTCGAGCCCAACCCGGTGTCGGGCAAGATCGCCCGCGAGCGCGGCATCAAGGTCTATGCCGACATGATCAGCCCGGCGCTGTGTCACGACGCGGTCGCGGAGGCCGGCAAGTTCGACCTCGTCGTCTCGCGACAGGTGCTCGAACACATCGTCGATTTCGAGAATTTTTTCGACTGCGTGAAAATCGCGCTGCGCGACGACGGTCTGCTGTTCATCGACGTGCCTGATTTCGCGCCCGGCTCGACCGCGGGCGACCTCTCGGTCCTGTGGGAGGAGCACGTCAGCTACTTCACCGAGCCGACGCTGCTCGCGCTGCTGGCGCGCCACGGCTTCGAAGCGGTCTCGGTGAAGAAGTACAATTTCAGCGGCGGCAGCCTCGCGATCGCAGCGCGACGTACGACGCGCGACGTTACGGCCCCGCCCGCGCCGTCCGGCGTCGGCGAGAGGTTCGGCCAGCGCGCAAGGGAGTACGGCGCGCGTCTCCGCCCGATCCTCGTCAAGGCCCGCGCCAACGGCGCCGAGATCGCCATCTACGGTGCCGGCTGCCGCGCCTGCACCTTCACCAATGCCCATGAACTCGCGGATCTCATCGACCTCTCGGTCGACGACCAGAAGGAGCGCCAAGGCTTGTTCCTGCCCGGCACCGGCATTCCGATCCGCCCGCCGGAGGACCTCGCCGGGAAGTCGGAGCCGCTCGTTTGTCTTCTGGCCGTGAACCAGGAGAACGAAGACAAGGTCGGCAGCCGGCTGCGCGAAAACGTGAAGCGTCCGCTCCACATCGGTTCGATCTTCGCGCCATCGGACATCTGGAGCGAGCTCGATCGCCTTGAGGCCGCCGCAGGGTCGCGGCATGGCTGAGGACAAGCTCTTCAACTATTACGAACGTCAGGACGTCCTGCCGACGTTCGGCAATTTCAAATCCGCCGCCGAACTCGAAGCCTATGCCGGCCTGCGGCGTGAGTTGTTTTCCGACAAGCTGGTGCTGCCGCCGCGGCTGTTCCGCGACGCAGACGTGCTCGAATTCGGCCCCGATTCCGGCGAGAACGCGCTGGTGTTCGCCGGCTGGGGCGCAAACATGACGCTCGCCGAGCCGAACCGGCATGCGCACGCGAAAATCCAGGCTTACTTCGCGCATTTCAACCAGGCCCAACGTCTCCGCGAACTCCTATCGTTCGACGTCGAAGGATTTCACAGCGATCGCCGTTTCGACATCATCGATGCCGAGGGATTCATCTACACGGTGCAGCCGACTGAAAATTGGCTCGGCATCTTTCACCGGCTGCTCAATCCGGACGGTTACGCCGTCGTTTCCTACTACGAGCGCTACGGCGGCTTCTTCGAGCTCGCGCTCAAGGCGATTCATGCGGCCGGCAAGGTGCTGACGGGCCGTCCCGCGATGGAAACGGCGAAGCTGCTGTTCGATGCGAAATGGAACAGCATTCCACACACGCGCAGCTTCGAATCCTGGCTGATGGACGTGCTCGAAAATCCGTTCGTCCGGCACCGCTACTTCCTCGACGCGGGCGCCTTGTGCACGGCGGCGCACGAGCAGGGATTCGATATCCATTCGGCTTGGCCCGCCTATCGCGACAGCCTGGATGTCTACTGGCACAAGAAGGTCCTGCCCGATGACGAGAAGCTGCGGCGCGCGACGCGCCACCTCGGCCGCAGTCGTCTGAGCTTTCTCGGCGGCCGGAAGCTCTATCTGGCCGGCAAAACCGAAGCGGTCGACGCAATCTCGGCTTCGATCGAGACATTGGTTGCCGATGTCGATGCGATGATCGACGATCCCTTCGGCGACAGCCTGCCCCGTGCGATCGCGAGCCTCGCGTCACTGCGCGAGACGATTCCGGCGACAGATGTTCTCGCCGACGATGCGTCCGACATCGACGCCATCATTGCGACCCTCGACAGTTTCCACCGTATCTTTGGCGCGATCGGGCGACGGGATGCGTCCACAGTCATAGCCCTCACCCAATCCGACCAGGCGTTCATCAACACCTGGGGACAGCCGGCGCATTTCCTCGTTCTCCGGAAACGCTTCGAGGGGTCCTAGCAAGTGAGGCCAGGCATTGGCATCGTCGGAACGGGCATGGTCGGTCAGATGTGCCACCTCGCCAATTTCGCCGCCAACCCCACCTGCCGCGTTGTCGCGATTGCGGATCTGCGGCCTGATCTCGCCGCCGCAGCGGCGCAGAAATTCGACATCGCCCGGGTTTACGGTACGCACCGGGAATTGCTGGCGGATAGCGAGGTGTCGGCCGTCGTCGTCGTGACGAAGCGTCGCGCCACCGGCCCGATCGTGCTGGATGCATTGAACAGCGGTCGCCATGTGCTCTCGGAAAAGCCGATGGCCTACACCACGGCTCAGGCCGTTTCACTGACCGAGGCGGCGCGGCGGCACAACCTCGTCTACAGCATCGGCTACATGAAGCGTCATGATGCCGGGGTGGCGCGCGCGATTGCCGAGTTGGCGCGCCTGCGAGCGGATCAATCGCTTGGACGGATTGTTGGCGCGCGAGGCTGGTGCTTCGGTGGCAGCACGGGCCGGTCGCAGGACAATTTCGTCATGACCGGCGAAGTGCGGCCGGACGGGCTCGAGCTCTGGCAGGACGGCCCCGACTGGATGCCGGGCGCGATGCGACCCGGCTACGACAATTTTCTGAACGTGTTCAGCCATATCATCAATCTCGCGCGCTACGTGCTCGGATCGTCACCGACAGTTGCGGAAAGCACCGTCGAGACCTCGGGCGCGGCGACCGTGACACTCGACTTCGACGGCGTCGCCTGCGCGCTGCAACTCGCGAATGAATCCGAAGGCGCCTGGCGCGAGGGGCTGAGCATCGAATTCGAGCGGGGCACGCTGACCATCGAATTGCCCCCGCCTTTTGCCGAGCAGGAGGCGGAGGTCATCCTCGATCAGCAAGGACAACGCACGCAATTGCCGCGCGACACGAGCTGGGCGTTTCGGCGTCAGGCCGATGCATTCGTCGCCGATATCGTGGAACAGAGGACGCCGTTGGCGTCCGGCGAGGATTCCGTGGCCGACATCGCCCTTGCGGAGGCGATCTGGAAAGCGCGGGTCGGTCGCTAGGTTTCACGCCGTCCGGCGGCAATATCCGGGCGATGGCTGATCGCCCACGTTCCAGCTAAGTGTTTGATTTCACTGGCAGGAGTGGCAGGGCTCGAACCTGCGACCCCCGGTTTTGGAGACCGGTGCTCTACCAATTGAGCTACACTCCTACGGACCCTGCGTTGCCGCCCGGATCAGGCCGCTTTGAAGCACAGGGGGCGGCCGGATTGCAAGGCCGGATTGCAAGGGTGAAGCGCGCTGGCTTCGCTTGTTTGTGCCGCGCCTTCTGGGCCACAGTCCGCTCCGAACAATAATAAGCACCGGGAGTACCCATGACTGCCCAAGCGTCCGCGACAGCCCCTCGCCCCTCGACTGCGCCGAAGACCCCTCCGCTGCCGGAATCCCGCCCCGAGACGCTCGGGCTGTCGCGCCCTCGCCTCCAAGCCATGTCGGACGCCTTCAAGCGCGAGATCGACAAGGGAACCGTGCCCGGCGTCACCGTGCTGGTGGCACGGCACGGTCAGGTCGGCTGGTTCGAGGCGCTCGGCAGACAGAGCCCGACAGGTGCAGCGCCGATGGCGCATGATTCGATCTTCCGCATCTTCTCGATGACCAAGCCGATCGTGTCGGTCGGCATCATGACGCTGGTCGAGGACGGCCACCTGCTCCTTGCCGACCCCGTCGCGAAATTCATCCCGGAGTTCGCCGACCAAAAGGTCGGCGTGGTCAGCGGCGGCAAGCTGGAACTGGTTCCGCCAAAGCGCCCGATGACGGTGCAGGACCTGCTCCGCCACACCTCCGGGCTAACTTACGAGCACCAGGGCGACGGCCCCGTGCACAAAATCTACCAGGACTCGCGGGTGCGCAGCCGCAAGATCACCAATGCCGAGCACGCCGCCTTGGTGGCGAGCTTCCCCCTGGTCTGCCATCCCGGCGACGAGTTCAACTACAGCCGCTCCACCGACATCCTCGGCCGCATCATCGAGGTGGTCAGCGGCAAGTCGCTCGGCGCGTACCTCGCTGAGCGCATTCTTACGCCCTTGCAGATGGCCGAGACCGGCTTTGCGACAGCGGAGGCCAATGCCGGCCGGCTCGCCGAGCCGTTCGCAGCCGATCCCTGGACCGGCGACAAGGTCGCGCTGTTCAACATGCTCGAGCAGCCAATCATGGAGTCCGGCGGCGGCGGTCTCGTCTCGACCACCATGGACTATGCCCGTTTCGCGCTGATGCTGCGCAATGGCGGCACGCTCGACGGCAACAGGATCATCGGCCGCAAGACGCTGGAGCTTATGGCCTCCGATCATCTCGGACCTCACGTCGTGACCAACGGCACTCTGCTGTCACCCGGCCATGGTTTCGGCCTCGGCTTCGCGGTGCGCCGCGATGCCGGCATCGCGCCCTTCCCCGGCAGCGTCGGCCAGTTTTTCTGGAGCGGCATTGCGGGGACGTTCTTCTGGGTCGATCCGAAGGAGGATCTGTTCGTCGTGTTCATGAGCCAGGGCCCGGGACAGCGCGATTTTACGCGAACGCTGGTGCGGGATCTGGTGTACGCGGCGGTGGATTGAGACGGCGCCGCTATGCGCGGCGCTGCATCCACATTTTCGCTGTCATGCCCCGGCTTGACCGGGGCATCCAGTACGCCGCGGCGGATCTCGTGGGAGCGAGTTCTGCAACGAAGGCCGCGGAGTACTGGATCGCCCGCCTTCGCGGGCGATGACACCTACTGGTGCTTCAACTGATTGTCGCGCCGCCGTCGATCACCATGGTCTGGCCGGTCATGAAGTCGCCGGCCTTCGAGCCCAGGAACACCGCGGCGCCCGCGATCTCGTCGGGGATGCCGATGCGCAGCAGCGGCGAACGCGCGGTCGAGGCTTTCAAATTCTCCGGATTGTCCCACAACGCTTTCGCGAAATCGGTCTTGATCAGGCCCGGCGCGATGCAGTTCACGCGGATGTTGTGCGGCCCATATTCGCAGGCCAAATTGCGCGCGAGCTGCATGTCTGCGGCTTTCGAGATCGCGTAGGCGCCGAGGATGGTCGAGCCTTTCAGGCCGCCGATCGAGGAGACGATGATGATCGAGCCGTCCTTGCGCTCGATCATCTGCGGCACCACCATCGAGATGAGCCAGTTGTTGGCGACGATGTTGTTGTCAAGGATCTTCCTGAACTGATCGTCGGAGATGCCGGCGAGCGGGCCGTAATACGGGTTCGACGCGGCGTTGCAGACCAGCACGTCGATCTTGCCAAAGGCGCGGTTGCTCTCGTCGATGAGGTTTTGCAGGTTTTCCTTCGACGAGATGTTGGCGGCGATCGCCACCGCGGTACCTTTGCCGAACTTGTCGTTGATGCTCTTGGCGACCTGGTCGCAAACGTCGGCCTTGCGCGAGGAGATCACCACCTTGGCGCCGTGCTCGGCCATGCGCTCGGCGATCGCAAGCCCGATGCCGCGCGTCGAGCCGGTGATGACGGCGACTTTCCCCTTCATGTCGAACAAGGTCATGTTTCTCTCCCAGAGTACGTTTTGATTGCTTGAAGCTTACGCCGCATCCGCGCGACCGGGCAATTGCTCAGGCGAGCTTCTTGACTTCCGGTCCCGCGGGTTGATGCATCGCCGCATGCGCGTCGTCCGCGATCCACGGCTGCTGGTTCACCATCGGCAGCCGCCAGACGCTGCGCTCGGGGCTTGCGAAATAGTCGAGCCGCGTCACCGAGCAATTGTCGATATCGAACGCGAGCCCCCGCTCCGGCTGATTGTCGAGCGCCAAGCCCAGCGCCGCCTTGATGGTGCCACCATGTGCAACCGCGATCACGTCCTGCCCGGCGGCCTCATTGTTGATCCGCTCGATGGTGCGGCGGGCACGGTTGTAGAGATCCATGAAGCTTTCGCCGCCGGGCGCAGGCTCGTTGATATCGGCAAACCAGCTCGAGCCGACGGGACGGCTGGCGATGAACTCGGCGCGGTTCATGCCCTGCCAGCGGCCGAGATTTTGTTCGGCGAGGTCGGCTTCCCATTTCATCGATGCAGGCCTCGGGAAGCCGGCCGCCCAGATCGCTTCGGCGGTCTGATGCGTGCGCATCAGATTGCTCGAATACCAGACCGCCTTGCGTGGCAGCACCTTGGCAACAGCATTGAAGACGTAGGTATCGCTGGTGTCGCAGGCGAGATCGGACTGACCGTAGATGTTGCCGCCGTCATTGCGCACGGGCGCGTGACGGACCCACCACCAGCGTGTCGTGACCACTTTGGGCTTGTCTGCACCTGCCATCGAAACCCTTCCATCCCGTTTGATGTCGCTGTACGTCAGTAGTGAACGTGTCTCAAGACACTTTACCGTTTGAAATCTTGTTTGAAATTCCGTCGCGCGGCAAGCGTCGCGTGCCAACCAAAGGGAGAAACCGCATGGGCCGTCTGCAAGGCAAATCCGTCATCATCACCGGTGCCGGCAGCGGCATCGGCCGCGCGGCCGCGCTGCTGTTCACCAGGGAAGGCGCCAAGCTGATCGCGGTCGATCGCAGCGAGGCGGTGAAGGAGACGGTCGACGACGTAAAGAAGGCCGGCGGTGTCGCGGAAGCGATGGTGGCCGATGCCGGCTCCGAAAAGGACGTCATCGCCGTGATCGACAAGGCGGTGAAGACGCACGGCCGCCTCGACGTGATCTGGGCCAATGCCGGCGTCTCCGGCGGACTCGTTCCGCTCGGCGAGCAGACCGTCGAGCAGTGGCAGGAGGTTTTGCGCATCAATCTGATCGGGCCGTTTCTCGCGGTGAAGCATGCGATGCCGCACATGGTGAAGCAGCAGTCCGGCGCGATCGTGCTGACCGCGTCCGTCGCTGGCCTCAAGGCCGGCGCCAGCGGTCACCCCTATGCCGCGAGCAAGGCCGGCGTCATCTCCCTAGTGCAGACCACGGCGTATTCGCTCACCGGCACCGGTGTGCGCATCAACGCAGTGTGCCCGGGCCTGATCGAGACCGGCATGACCAAACCGATCTTCGACCGCGCCAAGGAGCGCGGCACCGCCGACAAGATCGGCCAGCTCAATCCGCTCAAGCGCCCCGGCCAGCCGCACGAGCTCGCCGCGATGGGACTGTTTCTGGCCAGCGACGAGGCGTCGTATGTCAATGGCCAGGCCTTCCCGGTGGACGGTGGCCTCACGGCGTCGATGCCGTATACGGGGAAACCGGTTTAGCGCAACTGCTTCAGCACCGTCATTGCGAGCGCAGCGAAGCAATCCAGAATCTTTCCGCGGCGGCAGACTGGATTGCTTCGCTGCGCTCGCGATGACGGAGTCTTTGGATGGCAGCGTCACGCTTCCATTCACATTCTCGATCGCAGATGCACCTTCGCATCCTCGCGGCTTGTTCGCCCGAGCTTTGCTTTGGTCGTCTCACCCTCAAATGAAAGACGGCATACGCCGTTTCCGAATTTCGGCAAAGTTTCGCCGCCGCGCGTTGGGCCACGGCTCGCGTGTTTTGCTCGACGGCAACGCAAGGCGTTGCAGGCTCGGATTTGTGCTGGTTTGCCCTACCACCCGCAACATTGGTATGGTTCGTGCAAGCACTTCAGCTTCCATCCCCCTGACAAGAACGTGAAAATGCCAAGCTCAAGACCCGACCGTATTCGCAAGCTGCTCGCCGACCTCGTCGGCTTCGACACGATCAGCGATCGCTCCAACCTGCCCCTGATCGCGCATATCGAGAGCTATCTCGCCACGCTCGACGTCAAGGGTGAGCGCATCGTCGACGAGACCGGACAGAAAGCCTCGCTATGGGTCACCATTGGACCCGAGGACTGCCCGGGCCTGGTGCTGTCGGGGCATACCGACGTGGTGCCCGTGGTCGGCCAGGACTGGAGCCACGATCCGTTCAAGCTGATCGAGCGCGACGGCAGGCTCTATGGCCGCGGCACCACCGACATGAAGGGATTCGTCGCGGTGTGCCTCGCCATGGTGCCAGAGATGCTGGAAGCGAAGCTCGCGACACCGATCCATCTGGCGATCTCCTATGACGAGGAGATCGGCTGCGTCGGCGTGCGGCCGATGCTGCGCGAGGTCGCGAAGAAACGGATCAAGCCACTCGGCGCCTTCATCGGCGAGCCGACCGAGATGAAGGTCATCATCGGCCACAAGGGCAAGCACGGCGTGCGCGCGACGTTCAAGGGGCTCGCCCGCCACTCCTCGATCGCGCCTGACGGCGTGAATGCGATCGAATATGCGGCCGAGCTGATCGTCGAAATCCGCCGCCGCGCGTTGCAGCTCGCAAGCACGAAAGCGCCGAACAGCCTCTACGATGTCCCGCACTCGACGCTGCTCACCAGCATCGTGCATGGTGGCGCCGCGCTGAACATCGTGCCTGATACCTGTACGGTGGATTTCGAATGCCGCGGCATCGGCATTACCGAGTCCAGGGAGGTTACGGATGTGATCGTCGCCTGGGCCAAGGCGGAGATCGAGCCCGCGATGAAGAAGCAGCATCCGGAGTGCGGCATCGATTTCGAGGAAATCCTCGACTACCCCGCCCTCGACACGGCGGCCGATGCGCCTATCGTCACGCTGGCCAAGAGCCTCGCGGGGCGCAACGACCACGCCAAGGTCGCGTTCGGCACCGAGGCAAGCCTGTTCGCCAGCATGGCCGATATCCCGTCCGTGGTGATCGGCCCCGGCTCGATCGCGCAGGCGCACACGCCGGACGAGTTCGTGGAAATGGCGGAGCTGGAGAAATGCGCCGGCTTCGTGGAGAAGCTGATCGCGCATTGCGTGAAGGGGTAAGGCTTCTCCTCGTCATTGCGAGCGAAGCGAAGCAATCCAGAATGGTTCCGCGGGGGCAGTCTGGATTGCTTCGTCGCAAGAGCTCCTCGCAATGACGGGAGTATGTGGGGCAGCGCGTATCCCACGTGAGCGGTGCGCCTCATCGCTCCTGCAAGGCCAGCCGCACACCGACGGCGCAGTAGATCGTCCCGACCACCTTGCCCTGCCATTTCACGACGGCCGGATGGCGGCGTAGCAAATTGCCGAGGCGGCCGGCGCCGACGGCGAACACCACCGTACTGAGGCGTCCGAGCAACACGAACACAGCGCCGAAGAGCGCGAGCTGTAGCGTCGTCGAGCCGTGTTCTGGACGGACGAACTGCGGCAGGAACGCGAGGAAGAACAGCGCGGTCTTGGGATTGAGCACTTCGGTCAGCACGGCCTGCCGGAAGGCCCGCGCTGCGCTGATCGCGGGCGCACCGCCATTCACCTCGATCGGCGTCTTGTCGAGCATGGCGCGAATGCCGAGAATGCCGAGATAGATCAGGAAGCCCGCGCCCGCGTATTTGACGACGCTGAACAGCAGCGCCGACGTTGCAATGATCGCAGAGAGGCCGACGATTGCCATGGTGGTGTGGACCACGTCACCAGCCGCAATTCCCGCGCCCGTCGCGATGCCGACCCTGGTTACCGAGCTCGCGGCGCGCGCCATGGTGAGGAGCGTCGCCGGACCGGGAATGAAGACGAAGCCGAGGACGATGAGGATGTAGGTGATGAGCGTGGTGTGGTCGATCATGCGGGTATCTCTCTCGTCATTCTGTCCCGTGTCCCGGACACGAGAGGAACGCAAGCAAAGGCGCGGCCGCCGGCAGCGCCTTCGGAGTCCTTAAACCGCGCCGGCCTTCTGCGCATACTCCCAAGACGCTTTCGACAGCGGTACGGTGCGCTTGGCTGACTCCAGCGCCTTGGCATTCGCCGCGGTGCCGTCGCGGACGCGGCCAGCGATGCCTTGCGTGATGCCGGCGAGGCGGAACAGGTTGTAAGCAAAATACCAGTTGAGGTCAGGCACCGTCATCTTGGTGACGTTGCAATAGATCTGCGCGGCTTCCTCCACGCTCGGGATGTTGAGCGCCTTGAGGTCGGCGCCGTCCAGGCCGGGCATCACCCACTGCATCAGCAGATAGGTGAAGTCGGCCATGGGATCGCCGAGCGTCGATAATTCCCAATCGAGCACGGCCTGCACGCGCGGTTCCGTCGCATGGAAAATCATATTGTCGAGGCGATAGTCGCCGTGGACGATGGAGACGCGCGCCTGCTCCGGCACGGTCTTCGGCAGCCATTCGGCGACCTTCTCGAACTCCGGAATGGTCTGGGTCTCGGACGCGCGGTACTGCTTGGTCCAGCGGTCGATCTGGCGCGCGAAATAATTGCCTGGCTTGCCGAAGTCGCCAAGACCGATCGCGACGGGATCGAACATATGGAGCTTGGCCAGGGTCTCGATCTTGCTGGTGAAGATCTTTCGACGGTCTTCCGGCGTCTGGCTCGGCAGCGTCGGATCCCAGAACACCCGGCCGTCTTCCATCGACATGATGTAAAACGCCGAACCGATGATGCTGTCGTCCTGGCACAGCGCGTAGGCCTTCGCGACTGGAAAGCCCTGCTTTCCCAGCGCCGCGATCACCCGATATTCGCGATCGACCGCATGCGCCGACGGCAGCAATTTGCCGAACGGTTTTCTGCGCATCACATAGGAGCGGTTCGGCGTGTCCAGCCGATAGGTCGGGTTGGACTGGCCACCCTTGAACTGGAGGACGACCAGCGGTCCCTCATAGCCTTCGACGTTGTCGCGCATCCAGGCTTCGAGCCGCATCTCGTCGATACGATGACGCTCCTCGACGGGCTTGGTGCCCGAGAATTCTTCGTCTTTCCTGACGCCGTCAGCCACGATGACGCTCCCTCTTCAGTCCGGACATGATCCTAATCGGTAACCCCCAGCGCACTTGCGTCAAGCGGTCATCCGATCACGGATCATGCCCTGTCGTTTCTTCAAATCGGGAGCGCCAGCATGCTCTCCCGCTTAATGACTGGAAGAGTTTGCATACTTCCGAACCTCGAGCCTGGCAATGGCGCGATTGTGCACCTCGTCCGGGCCGTCGGCGAGACGGAGCGTGCGGATGTGGGCGTAGTCCTTGGCAAGGCCGGCTTCGTCCGAGACGCCTGCACCGCCGAAGGCCTGGATCGCCTCGTCGATGATCTTCAGCGCCATGTTGGGGGCTGCGACCTTGATCATGGCGATCTCGGCCTGCGCGGTCTTGTTGCCGACCTTGTCCATCATGTCGGCGGCCTTGAGGCACAACAGCCGCGTCATCTCGATATTGGTGCGGGCCTCGCCGATGCGCTGCTCCCACACCGAATGCTCGACGATCCGCTTGCCGAAGGCGGTGCGCGACGTGAGCCGCTTCACCATTTTCTCCAGCGCCTCCTCGGCCTTGCCGATGGTGCGCATGCAGTGATGGATACGGCCGGGACCGAGACGGCCCTGCGCGATCTCGAAGCCGCGGCCTTCGCCGAGCAGGATGTTTTCCTTCGGCACCCGCACATTCTCGAGCAGCACCTGGGCGTGGCCATGCGGCGCGTCGTCGAAGCCGAACACCGGCAGCATCTTCTCGACCTTGATGCCGGGGGTGTCGAGCGGAATCAGGATCTGCGACTGCTGCTGGTGCTTGGCCGCCTTGAAATCGGTCTTGCCCATCAGGATCGCGATCTTGCAGCGGGGATCGCCGACGCCGGACGACCACCATTTGCGGCCGTTGATGACGTAGTGATCGCCGTCCTTCACGATGCTGGTCTCGATGTTGGTGGCATCGGACGAGGCCACCGCCGGCTCCGTCATCAGGAAGGCGGAGCGGATCTCGCCGTCCATCAGCGGACGCAGCCATTTGCGCTTCTGCTCCTTGGAGCCGTAGCGCATGAACACTTCCATGTTGCCGGTGTCGGGCGCGGAACAGTTGAAGACTTCCGAAGCCCAGGAGATGTGACCCATCTGCTCGGAGAGCAGCGCGTATTCGAGATTGGTCAGTCCCGCGCCGCGGAATTCGTCATCCTCATGCTCGTTGGGCGGCATGAACATGTTCCAGAGGCCTTCGGCCTTCGCCTTCTTCTTGAGATCCTCGAGCACCGGGATCACCTTCCAGCGTTCGCCGCTGCGATCCTGCTCATCATAGACCGGCACGGCCGGGCGCACGTGCTTGGCCATGAAGGACTGCACGCGGTCGAGCCATTCCTTCTGCTTCGGCGACAGATCGAAATCCATGGGACGCTCCTCGTCTTTGCCAACTCGTTTTGGCGAATTTGTTTTGGCGAACTTGTTTTGCGCCGGACTGTCCACCCGCATTGTGCGACCCGCAAGTGCGAATGCGCGGCTTGCGGACGCTCCGGAACCCATTCGCACTTTTGCGAACGACTCCTGATTGCGGATTGACTTTCCCAGCCTTCAAACGATAGTTTCATACAACTGTTTGAATTGCAACTCCCTCCCCGAGGGGCTCCCATGGCCAGCGATCATACCCGGACTGCCATTCTCGCCGCCGCCGAACGGCTCTATGCCGATCGCGGGTTCGGCGACGTGACGCTGCGCGACATCGTCGCGGAGGCCAATGTCAACCTCGCGGCGGTGAACTATCATTTCGGCTCGAAGGACGAGTTGATCGCGGAGCTGTTCGTGACGCGCTCGATCGCCACCAACCGCGAGCGGCTGCGCGAATTGAAGGCGGCGGAAGAACAAGGCGACGGCCGCGCGCCGATCGAGGTGATCCTGCATGCGCTGGTCGGTCCGACGCTGCGCGGCTGCCTCGGTCCCGAGAACCAACGCTCGAGCGCGGCGCGCTTCATGATCCGCGCCTCGATCGAATCCGTGCCGCCGATCCGCCGCATCAAGAACCGCGAGATCGACCATTTGCGGAAATTCGCCGGCGCGATGCGAAGGTCCCTGCCCGATCGCAGCGACGTTGATATCTACTGGGGCCTGAATTTCGCGCTCGCCATGGCGCACCACACCATCCGCGAGAGCGAGCGGCTGACGAAATTATCGGAAGGCAAATGCGATCTCGACGACGTCGAGGACGTGGTCGCGCGCGTCGTCAGCGTGGCGACGATGGCGCTGACGGCGGGACGGACAGAGGCGAAGGCGCCGCCAAAGGTAGCGGCGCGCTAACCTCACATCATCGCGATGCAGTCGATCTCGACGTCGAAGGGGCCGAACCATTCCGGCGTGCAGACGAAGATCCGCGCCGGCGGATCGTGCGGGAAATAGCGCGCATAGACGGCGTTGAACGCGGCGAAGTGTTTTGTCGAAGTGCAGTAGACGTTGCACTTCATGACGTTGTCGAGGCTCGCGCCTGCCGTCTCAAGGCACAGCTTCATCTGCTCCATGACGAGTTCGCTCTGCCGTTCGATCGGCACGTCCGCGATCTCGCCCGTGTCGGGGTCGAACGGCGGCAGCCCTGCGACGAAGATCATGTTGCCGGCGCGCGTGACCGGCGAGACCGGGGCGTTCCGGCGGTCAAGGAATGTCGAGATCGGTTCGACGCGGAGCGCTTCGCGTTTCATTGCGGGTTTCATGGGCGGCCACCTTCGGTTCAAGCGAGATGACGGCTTGCTACATCATAGCGCAGCCGTCATGCTTCGCTTTCGACCGAAGTATGTCGCCGAGCCCGCCTAGGCGTGCTGCGGCATCTCCTCGGCCTCTTCCTTGGCGAGCAGCAGCAGCATCTCGATGCCCATGTCGCCTTCCTGCGGCGAGCGGATGAACTTTATTTCGTCGGCGCTTTGCCGCAACGCGGCAACGATCGCGACGGCCTGGTTGGCCGTTGCCGCCTCGGTCGCCAGAATTGCCTTCTGGTTCTTGGCCTGAAACCCGATCGTGTAGGACATGCGTTCCCTCCCGGACTGAGTGGAAGGATCGAATCTGAGTCGCGCGCGGAGCGGAAGCCTGTGTGAGTACGGACCGGGATTATCTGGGGATGGCCCGCAAGCCTCAGGCAAGCCCGAGCATCGCGCGGGCCTCGTTGGCGGTCGCGACGCTCGCACCCAGGCCCTTGAGGATGCCGGCGGCACGCGCGACCAGCTCGGCATTAGTCTTCGCCGGCACGCCCTTTGACATATAAAGATTGTCCTCCATGCCGACGCGGACGTGGCCGCCGAGCAAATAGGCTTGCGCCACCATCGGGAATTCAGCGCGGCCGATACCGAAGCCGGACCAGATCGCGCCCGGCGGCAGCAGGCTGCGGGCATAGAACATCGTCTCGGGCGTTGCGGAGAAGCCGTATTTAACGCCGAGCACGAGCGAAAACAGGCCCGGTCCTTTCAGCGTGCCGTCGGCGAGGAGATCGCGGGCCAGATGGCAGTCGCCGGAATCGAACAGCTCGATCTCCGGCAGCACGCCGGCGGCCTTCATCCGCTCGGCCATGATGCGGACGTTGCGCGGAGTGTTGATCACCACCTCGCCACCCGAGTTCATGGTGTTGAGATCGAGCGTGCAGATGTCGGGCTTGAGCAGCTCGATATGCTCGACGCGCTTTTCGGGCTGGAGCAGCGTGGTGCCTGCAGCGGCGACGCGAGGGTCTTCGACCGAAGGCACGAAGCGCCCGCCGGGACCGGTCGTGAGGTTGATGACGAGAGACGTGTTGCGGGCGCGAATGCGATCCACCACATCGCGATAGAGATCGATCTCCATCGAAGGCCGCCCCGTCGCGGGATCGCGGACGTGGATATGGGCAATCGCGGCGCCGGCTTCGGCCGCTTCCAGCGCCGACGTCGCGATCTGCTCGGGCGTGATCGGCAGATGCGGCGATTGCTCGGGCTTTGTCAGATTGCCCGTGATCGCGCAGGTGATGATGGTCTTGGTCGGGGTCATGCGTACTGTCCCTTTTCGTAAAACGCGCCACGAGCACCGGACCTCTTCCTTCTCCCTTTGCGGGAGAAGGTGGCGCAAAGCCGGATTAGGGGTTCTCTCCACGAACTCAACTCACAACGGCGCGCGCGGACAGAACCTCACCCGTCTCGCCGCTATGCGGCGAGCCACCCTCTCCCACAAGGAGCGAGGGTAAGAAATCGCTAGATGATGCCCTGCTGCTTCAGCGTCTCGATCTTGCCGGCATCATAGCCGAGCTTGCCGGCGAGCACCTCCTGGGTGTGCTCACCGAGCAGCGGCGGGGCACGGTAGTCCTTGATCGGGGTTTCCGAGAGCGTCAGCGCGTTGCGGATCAGCGAGAGATCGGGCTGGAAGGGATGATCGACCTTCACCCGCATGCCGCGCGACTGGACATGCGGATCGGAAAACACCTGCTCGAAATTGTTGATCGGGCCCGAGGGCACGCCGGCCTCCTCCAGCTTGTCCAGCCAATAGGCCACCGGCTGCTTCAGGAACAGGCCGGCGAAGATCGCCATGATCTCCTTGCCATGCACGACGCGGTCGTTGTTCTTGACGAAGCGCTTGTCGTTCGCGAGCTCGGGCTCGCCGAGCACGGCGCAGGTGCGCTGGAACTGGCCGTCATTGCCGACCACCAGCATCAGCTCGCCGTCGGTGCAGCGGAACACGCCGGCCGGCATGCCGCCATTGCCCCAGGTGCCGCGGCGGGGCGGCGTCTTGCCGTTGACGAGATAGATCTGCAGCCAGTGCGACAACGACGCGATGACGGTGTCGAACAGGCAGACGTCGATGTGCTGTCCCACGCCATCATTGGCGTCGCGATGATAGAGCGCCGAGAGAATCCCGATCGAGGTGTTCATGCCGGTCATGTAGTCGACGATCGAGGGGCCGACCTTCATCGGCCCCTCGCCGGGCTCGCCGTCGATATGGCCGGTGACGCTCATCAGGCCGCCCATTGCCTGCAGGATGGCGTCATAGCCGGCGCGCGGCGCATAAGGGCCGGTCTGGCCGAAGCCGGTCACCGAGCAATAGATAATCCCGGGATTGATCGCCTTGATGGTCTCGTAGTCGAGGCCGTAGCGCTTGAGATCGCCGACCTTGTAGTTCTCCATGAAGACGTCGACGTCCTTGGCGAGCTCGCGGATGATCGCCTGTCCTTCGGGCTTGGCGATGTTGACCGTGACCGACTTCTTGTTGCGGTTGGCGCAGAGGTAAAACGAGTTGTTGTTGTTGGCTTTGCCATCAGGGTCGGTCAGATAAGGCGGGCCGAAGGCGCGCGCGTCGTCACCGGTGCCCGGCCGCTCGATCTTGATCACCTCCGCGCCCAAATCGCCCAGCATCTGGGCCGACAAGGGCCCGGCAAGCACGCGGGTGAGGTCAAGGATCTTGATGCCTGAGAGCGGCAGGGCCGACATGTCGAATTCCTCCGGGAACTGAATATTGGCGCGGCGGCGAGATCGCGGGACGCGCTCCCTGCGGATACACTATTTCGGCGGTCCGAGCACTGCGCTGGCGGCATACAGCTATCCGCCCGCCCGCCCGGCCCAGGTCACCGCGGCGAATTTCCGCAGCGCGAATATTCTCAGGTCGCGGCCGCTGCAGCCACATGCGGCCGCCGCCGGCCGAGCAGGACCAGGATCAGCACCGTGGCGCAGGAGCAGACGAAGGTGAGACCGAGCGCGCCGCGGCTGCCGAACTGGGTGAGCAGGCCGACAAGGAGCGGCGGCGAGACCGCGGATGCGAGATTGAGCGGCAGCGCGATCATCGACATCGCCTTGGCGAACTCGGTCTGATCGTAGAACACGAGCGGGATCGTTGCCCGCGCCACCGCCATCGCGCCGCTGCCGGCGCCGTAGAGCAGGATGAAGGCCGCAACCGCCCAAGTCGCGCCCTCGCTCGTCATCAGCAGCAGCATGGCGATCGGCAGCGCCGTGCCGGCGACCAGGCCGGTCGTGATTCCATCCCACCGCCCTCCGCCGAGAAAATCGAGCCCGCGGGCGCTGACCTGGATCACGCCCAGCATCGAGCCGAACGCGAGCGCGTGCGCCGGGGGAAGCCCCTCCGCCCGGAGCAACTCGATCATGATGGCGCCGATGCCGAAATTGACGAAGGCATTGAGCGTGATCGCGGCAACGACGAGGCTGAAGGTGCTCCTGGGAATCGCCGGCGGCTGCGAAGGCTTTACCGACTCACCACCACGACCCGCGGCGATTTTCCGGCGCGGGGCCAGGAACGCGTAGAGCGGAAGGTTGATGACGACCATCATGGCCGCATAGACCAGGCACGTCCCGCGCCAGCCGAGCAGACCGCTGAGGAACGACGTCGTCGGCCAGAAGATGCTGCTCGACAGGCCCGTCACCAGCATGAGCGCGCCGATCGCGTTCTTGGCCTGCCGCCCGGCGACCTCGTTCAGCATGATATAGGCGCCGGTCGAAAGCGTGGCGCTGCCGGCGATGCCGAGGACGATCCAGGCGGCGAAATACAGCATCGGCTCGCGCGCGAGGGACAGCAGTATGAAGCCCGGCACGGTCAGGACCGTGCCTGAGATCATCACCTTTCGTGCACCGTGCCGTGCAAACGACTTGGCGAGCCAGGGCGCGCACAGTCCCATCGACACATAGAGCACGGACGTCCCGGCGAACACCGCCGGCAAGCTCATGCCGAGATCGGCCGCGAGATCACGTCCGACGATGGCGGGAAGACCTATCGTACCCCACCCAACAAGCTGGGAGACCGCGAGCACCAGCAGGACCCCGATGAGCCTGCTGTCAGATTTCAGAAACCGCATTCCAACCGTCGCCTGCCCGCCAGGCGCAGATCACGCCTGTGACGGCAGTCTTACCCGGAGACTCGGCGCACGGAAACGCCGGCTGTTGAATGGCAGCAGGCGGCCGGGAGCATGTCAGGAGGCGGCAGGAGCTCCCTGCCCCGCGATCCCGAGCAGGGATCGCGCCTCGGCCGCAGTCGCCACGCGCCGGCCGTGGCGCGCGACAGCCTCACCGGCGACGGCCACGAGTTCGGCGTTGCTGGCGGCGAGGCGCGCCTTGTCGATCCTGATATTGTCCTCGAGTCCGGTGCGGACCGCATCGGAGCCCCGCGCCAGCGCCCAGCCCATGACCTCGGCCTGGTGGCGTCCGATCCCGGCTGCCGTCCACGTCGCCTTCGGGATCAGCCGCCTGAGCTCTCCCAGCAGAATGTCGAGGACATGCTCGTCCGCGGGCATGGCGTTCTTGACGCCCATGACGAACTGTACGTGCGGACGCGCGTCGATCAGCCCGGCCTCGATCAAGCGGCGGGCCCCGTGCAGATGCGACAGATCGAAGATCTCAATTTCCGGCCGGATGCCATTCGCCTTCATGCCGGTGGCGAGAGTCTCCACCAGCGCGGCGCTGTTCTCGTAGACGATGGTCGGAAAGTTCACCGATCCCGTGGACAGCGAGGCCATGTCGGGCTTCAGGTAGAGCGACGATCCGCGCGCCGAGGGATCGCGGCCCCGCCCGCCGGTCGAGAACTGAACGATCATGTCAGGACAGTGCTTCCTGATCCCCTCCTGCACCACGGCGAAACGCTCGGGATCGGAGGACGGCGTCTCGTCGTCGTTGCGAACATGGATGTGGGCGAGCGTGGCACCGGCTTCGAAGGCCTGGTACGTCGACTCGATCTGTTCGGACGGCAGGATCGGGACCGCCGGATTGTCCTTCTTGCGCGGAACGGAGCCGGTGATGGCGACAGCGACGACGACGGGGTTCATCTTGCAACCTCATATTGATTGCGCTCACGCGCACCAAATTCGAATCGGCAGCCTGACTATGCAGTGAGGCCCTGCCGCCGCGAACATCGTCGATCGCGGCGGCAGTTGCCTCTACCATACCGTCAGGTCCGAACCGTGGCAGCCCCGCTCACTGCATCGCCGGCCCGCTGGCGGTCATAATCTGCCCGCGGCATCGGAACGGCATTGGGATTGCCGAGATCGTCGATCCTGATCCGATAGGTTTCCCGCGCGGTCAGGGCCGCCAGCGCGGCGATGACCGTGATAGCGAAGGCAATCGCCCCCACCGTTAACGGGATGTTTGTCGAGCCGGGAGGCGCGACGGTCGCAAACAGGGCGGGAAGCAATGCGGTGATGGTGGTTCCGATGTTCTGCGATATCGCCATCGCCGAGACGCGGGTGCGGGTCGGAAACAGCTCCGGGTAAAAGCTCGGGAAGATCGCGTTGTAGCCCTGATAAACTACGCCCCACATCAGCAGCGACACCAAGATTGCCAGCGGCACATTCCTGATGCTGATGGCATAGAGATAGCAAAAGGCGAGCAAGCCGGAGAGAAGCGCGCCTACGATGATCGGAGGCTTGCGGCCGACCTTGTCGGAGAGATTGCCGACGAAGGGAATGACGAAAACCGCCAGCATGTTTCCGAGCACGGGGATCCAGAGATAGACGTCCTTGGCAAAACCGATCCCGTAGGCCGGCTGCACCGCATAGGCCGCGCCGAAGATGGTCGCAACGACAGGAATGACATTCATCAGCGCCATGCAGATGACCCTGAGCATGTCGCGCCAGCTCAGCTTGATGGCCTGGACGATGGGCGCGCGCGGCGTTTCTCCCCGTTCGCCCTCGCGGGCAAAGGCAGGGGTCTCGTCGACTTCGCTACGGATGATGTAGCCCGCGACGATGACGAAGAAGCTGAGCAGGAAGGGAATCCGCCAGCCCCAGCTGTTGAAGGCCTCGGTCGGCATATAGGCCGCCAAGGGCAGGAAGATTGCTGCGGCGAGGATCTGTCCGGCCTGCACCCCCTGAAGCGCGAAGCTGGCATAGAAGCCCCGCCGACCGAACGGCGCGTGCTCCAAGATCATCGAGCTTGCGCCTGAGATTTCGCCGGCAACGGCAAATCCTTGCACGAGGCGCAGAAAAACGAGCAGAATTGGCGCCAGGATGCCAACCTGCTGGTAGGTCGGCAGGATACCCACAGCCATCGTCGAGATGCCCATCAGGAACATGCAGACGATGAGAACCGTCTTGCGGCCATGGGTATCGCCCCAGTGCCCGAGCACGAACGCGCCAATCGGCCGGGCCACATACCCGACGCCATAAGTCGCCAGCGAGGCCACGATCGCGACGGTGGGATTCTCCGACGGGAAGAAGATTTGCGGGAAGATCAGTGACGCGGCGGTCGCGTAGATGAAGAAGTCATAATATTCGAGAGCCGACCCGATCCAGCCGCTGGCAGCGGCTTTCCTGGACTGACTCATCTGATGGATCGCGGTCATCTCAAGATTCCTCCCTTGGGTTTTGCTGACGTCCCGTTGACGGGCTTCGCTGAAAATTGGGCAGCACTCTCCGGCCGCTCTGCGGAGTTTCGCGAGCGCTTGTCACTGCCGATGGGTGTCTGCTTGGTGGGGACGTTAGGCTATCGCCGGGCTAACACAATTACCCAGTTATTCGACAAACCTAACATGATGTTATTTGTGCGAGAGCCCACGTCCCGGCGAACACCGCCGGCAGGCTCATCTAGATCGGCCGCGAGACCGCGTCCGACGATGGCTGGTGGGAGGTGGTTGACATTGGACCATTGCATGGTCCATTTTATGGAAATTGAGGAAGGACAATGAGATGCGGGTCTCCGTTACCGACGCAAAAGGACAATTGACCGATCTTGTCCGCCGCGCAGAGGCCGGCGACGAGGTGATCCTGACGCGGCATGGACATCCCGCGGTGCGGCTCGTCCCGGTCAAGCTTCCGCCGGACCGCGCCGCCCGCCGGACCCTGCTCGAGGCGGCACGAAGGACCGGCGGGGCCAAGGCTATTCCCGGACCGAGCGCCGCACGCAGTCAGGACTTTCTTTTCGGCGATGACGGACTGCCGGAATGATCGCGGTCGATACCTCCGCACTGATGGCGATTGTGCTTGACGAACCGCAAGCCGATGCTTGCATCACCGCGCTGGACACCGCCGACGAAATCCTGATCTCGGCTGCCTCCGTTGCAGAAAGCCTGATCGTCGCGGCACGGCGGGGCGTCGACGAAGAGATGAACAAGCTGATCAACGATCTCGGTTTGAACGTGATCTCGGTGACCCAAGCTTCGGCCGAACGCGTGGCGCAAATCTACTCGCGTTGGGGCAAAGGCATTCGTCCTGCCGGTCTCAACTTTGGTGACTGCTTCGCCTACGATGTCGCCAAGGAGCATGGCTGCGCACTTCTTTATGTCGGCGACGACTTTGCCAAGACGGATATCGTTGCGGCGGCGTAGTCGACGACCGCCGGTGCGGCGACTTACCGGCCGAACAGAAAGCCGCCGGCAGCCGTCAGGCTGTATGGCCGGGATCGACCTGCTTCGGCGTTTTCTTGTCTCGTTGAGGTGTCATCTTGGCCGGATCCGGCGCATTCGGCACGCCGCGCGGCCCGAGCTGGTCGCGCTGGATGTCGTCTTCGGAGCGGGAGGGCTCAATGCCGTTCGGCTCACGGGGCTTGGTCATCGCAGGCTCCTGAAGTGTGTCGCTCGGAGTGTCCATCAAATTCCCAGCGCGTTTTCGCCGGCTTCGCGGCCGGGCACGCTGACATGAACTTCGTGCCCCTCGCGAAGCGCCAACGATGCTGCGGCAACCGCCGACTCGAAGGCCGCTTCCTTGGTGGAGTATCTGTTCTTGACGTCGCCGTCGTGCAGCACGCCCCATTCGTCCTGCACCGGCACGATCGTGTATTGAGCAAGGCCCATCATTTAACTCCTCTATCGCTGCGTGAGCTGCGGGTGCGCGGTGGTCACGCGCCACACCGTGTTGCCGCTGTCATCGGCGACCAGCAGCGCGCCGGTCTTGTCGATGGCGACGCCGACGGGCCGCCCGCGCGCCTGGTTGTCGCTGTTGAGGAAGCCGGTGACGACGTCCTGCGGCGGGCCGCTGGGCCTGCCGTCCGTGAACGGCACGAAGACCACCTTGTAGCCGTTCAAGACCTGCCTGTTCCAACTGCCGTGCTCGCCGACGAAGGCGCCGCCGCGATAGGCCGCCGGCAAACTCGCGCTTGTGTTGAAAGCCATTCCAAGCGGCGCCACATGCGAGCTCAGCGCATAGTCAGGCACGATCGCCTTGGCGACGAGGTCGGGACGCTCCGGCTTGACGCGAGGATCGACGTGCTGGCCGTAGTAGCTGTAGGGCCAGCCATAGAAGCCGCCGTCCTTCACCGATGTCATGTAGTCGGGCACGAGATCGGGGCCGAGTTCGTCGCGCTCGTTCACGACTGTCCACAGCACGCCGGTCTGCGGCTCGAAACTGAGGCCGTTGGGATTGCGCAAGCCGCTTGCGAAGATGCGCCAGCGGCCGCTGGCACGGTCGATCTCGAGGATGGCGGCGCGATTGTGCTCGGCCTCCATGCCGTTCTCGGTGACGTTGCTGTTGGAGCCGACGCCGGCATAGAGCTTTGAGCCGTCTGGGCTCGCGACCAGACTCTTGGTCCAGTGATGGTCGATCGGTCCGCCCGGCAGCGGCGTCAGCACCGTGCCCGGCGCGGTGATCTTGGTATCGCCTTCGGTGTAGGGATATTTGACGATCGCATCGGTGTTGGCGACGTAGAGATCGTTGCCGACCAGCGCGACGCCGAACGGCGAGTTGAGATGGTCGAGGAAGACGCTTTGCGTGTCCGGGACGCCGTCGCCGTTGCTGTCGCGCAGCAGCGTGATACGGTTGCTCTCGCCGGTGTCGCCGCCGGATGTCGCCCAGGACTCGATGTATCCCATCACGATTTCCTTGGGCCGCTTGATCGGAGCGCCCTTCGGCGCCTTGGATTCCACCACCAGTACGTCGCCGTTGGGCAGCACGTAGAGAAATCGGGGGTGCTGCAAGCCGGTCGCGAAGGCCTTGGCCTGCAAGCCCTGCGCAACGGCCGGGGTCTCGTCCTTTTTCCAGCCGACGATGCGCGCGATGTGCATCGGCGGCAGCAGATATTGCTGGATGTCGGGAAGCGTCGGGTTGGCGCCGGTTTGCGCCTTCGGATCGCCACTGCCGTCATTGCAGCCCGCCAGACACAGCAGCGAGGCACACAACAGCACCCGAGCGATTGCGGAGTTCATCGCGCAACTCCTACGCCGTGGCGGTACACCATGGCCCAGCCGAGCCAGCCGGTGACCGGCAGGATCAATACGGTGATGGCTGAAAGAAGGAGCCCGGTCGGCCACACCGAGGTCCAAGCATCGCGGGTGTGGATCAACGCATTGATGGTCGCCAGGACCAGCGCCAGCGCGTTGCCGATCAGATGCGGCCAGGCCGGCGGCTGCGCCCGCACCAGGCGGTTGCCGAGAAAATCGGTCAGGCCGGCGATGGCGGCCAGCACGCCGAAGATGACGCCGACGACCAGAAGCCAGGCGGAAAAATCCGCCCACATGATCTCGGCAGTGACGACATAGGCGATGTCGGTCAGCAGCGCCCCGATGAAGCACGCGATCGGGATCGGCACCAGCATCGGATGAATCGGATGGCCCGCGATTTGCGCGGTCGAGCGCACACGCAAATTGTCTTGCACGGTTGGCCTCTTGTCAGATCGCCACCCCTCCCCGGTGGAAAACACCCGCTTCCAGCGAAGGTTCCTGATGGTCGGCCTCAGCGCCGCCGTGCCTCAACAGCGCTGCGGCGTCGAAGCACTCACGAGGAACCCCTTGCCGGTGCGGGCCTTGATCCAGGCATTGAGATGAACCTGCCCTTCAGGAGACCGCGGAGTGGACCAGCCTGGCGATGGCGCCTCCTTCAATCCAGCCTCGAAGCTCGACGGCGTCTCGCGGCGGCAGACGAAACAGATCGAATCCCAGAGCCGGCCTAGCGCAGCGCTGATCCATGAGACGATCCGCGCCGAGGGTGAGCAGGAGCTGGAACGGCGATGGTGGGCCATCGTGCTGTCCGGTCTCGCCGCCGGCCTTTCGATGGGATTGTCCCTGATCGTCCAGGGCGAGTTTCACGCGCTGATTTCCGACGAGGCCACCCGCCGCCTGGTGGCCCCGCTCGGCTACACCGTCGGTTTCCTGGTCGTGGTGCTGGGACGGCAGCAGCTCTTCACCGAGAACACGCTGACGCCGATGCTGCCGCTGTTGCACAACAGGGATCTCGGCACGCTGGGAAGCGTGATCAAACTGTGGGGTCTGGTCCTCGCCTCCAACATCTTGGGAACCTGGGCGGTCGGATACGTGCTCGCGCACACCAGCATCTTCGAACCGCGCATCGTGGACGCCTTCGTCGATCTCAGCCGCCACACCATCGAGGGCACGTTCGCGACGACCTTTGTCCGGGCGATCTTTGCCGGCTGGTTGATCGCCTTGATGGCGTGGCTTCTTCCGGCGGCCAAGGGATCGCGCGCACACATCATCGTCGTGATGACCTACGTGGTCGCGCTCGGCCAGTTCGCGCACATCATCGCGGGCTCGGTCGAGTGCGCCTTTCTGGTACAGAGCGGCCGGGCATCGCTGTCGCAATATGCCTCGGACTTCTTCGTACCGACACTCCTCGGCAATATTCTGGGCGGAACGACCCTCGTGGCCCTGCTGAACTACGGACAGGTCGCCCCCGAAATCGACGACCACAGGGAATAAAAAGCCGGCACAAAAGCTGCCGCCTCGACAGGAACGATGGGCGCGAGCCGAGCTTGCCTCAACAAATCAACATGCGGCGACGAGCAGGATCAATCATGAGCACCAACATCAAGAGCCCATTCGACAAGGAACCGGCCGAAGGATCACGCGACATCATCGATCGTGAGTTGCAGCGTTCCGAAGATGCGGCCAACAACAAGATCGATCATCTCCCCGGCGTGAAGGTCAGCGGGCAGCCGCAGGGCGGCGCAGTCGATCGTGCCCGCAAGCAGCGCGAGGAGAAGGATAGCGAACAGGAATAGAATCGCTCTGCCGACCCGAAACGCCAAGTCGGTCAAGCGAGACGCACCAATTGTTCGGGACTGGCAATGACTGACAGCCCATCGTTCCGAGGAAACGTGGTTCTGGGAAAACGTGGAACTTCCCAGCCCCGCATATGTTGTGGGCGATGAGTGATGCGGCGGCCAGTACAAGGCGGGCGCCATTTCTTGCACACGATTGCCCATCATCGAACTCAGGAGCCCGAAATGAGCCGCGGAATGCCATCGATGACCGCCCTCTTGGGTATGCTCGCAATCGCCGGTTATCAAAATCGGGACAAGCTCGCCGACATGTTTCGCAATGCTACCTCCGGTCAGCCGTCGGGTACCAAGGATTCCCTGGGCGGCATGCTCGGCAATCTTGGCGGCCTTGTGGGAGGCGGCGGTGTCGGTTCGCTGCTGAACGGCGGGATCGGCGAGTTGCTCGAACACTTCAGGCAGAACGGGCAAGGCGATGCGGCTCAATCCTGGATCAATCAGGGGCCAAACCGCGAAGTCACCCCGCCCGAACTCCAGCAGGCGATCGGTCCGGACGTTCTTCAAAAACTGGAGCAGCAGACCGGCCTGTCTCAGCAGGAGATCCTCGACCGATTGTCGCGCGAGCTCCCGGCAGCGGTGGACAAATACACGCCGGACGGACGTCTTCCGGCGCAATCCGCGGGATAACACTCCTCAAGACTCGAGAAAAGATATGAGCATCATTTGGACGATCATCATCGGTTTCATCGCAGGCGTCATCGCGAAGTTCATCATGCCCGGCGACAACGAGCCCTCGGGTTTCATCCTGACCACGATCCTGGGAATAGTGGGCGCATTCGTTGCGACCTATCTTGGCCAATCCCTCGGCTGGTACCGGCCAGGAGAAGGCGCAGGACTAGTGGGGGCAGTGGTAGGCGCCATCATCGTGCTTTTCGTCTACGGTTTTGTAGCTGGTCGCAGCCGTCGGGCCATCTAACCACAGTGGACGGAATTCCGCGCGTTAGCGGAGAGTTCGCCCGGCGCGAAAGGCGATCGGCAAGATGAAATGGATGCTCGTTGTCTTGGTAGGAGGCATGACCCCGGTCAACACCGACCTGGTTTTCGACAAGTTTGCCGATTGCCTTGCCGCCGAGGAGCAGATGCGAAAGCACTATACGGACGCTTTCGAGGCTTGGGACCGATGGGCCGCGGCCAATATCGAGCGACGACGCGAATACTCAAAGGTGCGCGACCTCCAGGCCAAACGGCTGCTCAGCAACATCGGTACCTGCGTTCCTCACGCAGGCGGCGAGGCCGCAGCGCCTCAGCAACTGAGCAATCCGGCACCTTCTCCGCAAGCCACACCTGCGCCGCAGCCAAGTCCGAAAACGTGACGTTTGAGCCCCTAAAAGCCCCTTGGCACGCCGCTAACCCGAGACATTTTAAGGAGATCAGCATTGAGCGACAGGACCGGCAATGAACCTGCACCCTTGGTGCTTTTCGGCGTGGCAATCATTCCGATCATTGCGGTGTTGGCGTGGTTCGCCTTTTAGGCTTTGAACCTTTTCGCTATCGCGCGTCATACAGTCGAAGCGTCCCTAAGCTTCACTCCTACCAGAAAGCCCCGCTTCCCCCAGCGGGGTTTTCGCTGTCGGCGCTGCATCAACGCACCGTTTTTTTCAAGCGCCCTTTTTGGCTTGACCACTTTTTCCCGATGCAGCAGCCTAGATATGGGCAGGGTTTTGAGGAGGCACAATTGCCGAAAACCCTAGTGGAATTCAGAGCGCAGAACCTTCGTTTGCTTGAACAGCTTTGTCCGGACGATCCGGGCTACATTCAATCGTGGATCAGGAAGTTCGACCAGCAGAATGGGATCGAACCTGAAGCTCCTGCGAAGTCCCGCCGGGAGCGAGGTGTTGCTTCACCCAAGAAGGCCAGGTCCGGCGACCGAACCAATTGAGCGCGTGGTTGCCTTCGCTCGGCGCCGGACACTACGGCCAAGAGGCGTTGGGCTGGGCAGCTCGCCGCTTTTTCCGGGGAGCGCTCGCCTTGGCCTTCAACTTACCGCTCCCGGTATTCGACACACGAGTCACGCCTCCGAGTGCAGCTGCAAGAACCCTCGCGCTGAGCGAGGGCATTTGGCTCGTCAGCTTCATTCATTCTGATCTGAGATACTTCGACCTGGAGCAGAAAACCCTGCAACCTCTCGACAACCCATTCGGCACGAGGCTGTCACCCACGTCTTAGGTACGTACCGTGACCCCTGTCTTCGGGCTGGCATTGAAAGCCTTGGAGCGGGTGAAGGGAATCGAACCCTCGTATTCAGCTTGGAAGGCTGCTGCTCTACCATTGAGCTACACCCGCGACAGGGGCTCCCTAACACGGCCGGGCGGCGGTCTCAACTGCCCATCAACTGCCCAATCGACTGCTTTCCAGCGCCTTCCCGGTCTTGCGAACAGCTGCTGGTTCCTCCCGACCCGCCTCCCCTTAACAACACCGGAATTGCCGCCTATATTGATGTCTTCCGCAACCAACGAAAGGAGGTGATCCAGTGTCTCTTACCAAGCGCTGTCACCTCGCTGGGATCGCCCGCTAAGCTTTGAACAAAGGCTTGGCATCGGGGCGCTCTCAGCCCTGGACCAGCGAGCAAGAAATCGGGCGCGACGGGGCCTCCCCGCCGCGCCTTTTTCGTAGGTCACGCGCCTGCTGTTCAGGCGGGCGGCTCGCCGGCGAGCACCTCGCGGATCCTCAATGACAGGTCCGCCTTCCGGTACGGCTTCCTCAGCAACGCAACGCCGGGACCGAGATGACCCTCGTGGTCGAGGGCGTTGTCGGTATAGCCGGACGTATAGAGCACCCTCATCCCCGGGCGGAGGCGGCGCACGGCCTCGGCCAGTTCCTGCCCGTTCATGCCACCGGGCATGATGATGTCGGTGAACAGCAGATCAAATTGGGCGCCCTGCTGCACCAGCGCAAGCGCGGTTGCGCCGTCGCCGGCTGCGAGGGTGCGATAGCCGAGGCTGCCGAGCTGGGCGATGACATAGCCCTGCACCAGCGGATCGTCCTCGACGACGAGAATTGTCTCGTGCCCGCGTGCCGCCGCGGGCGCCTGCAGTGGCCCGGTCCTGGCCTGCGCTCCGCCCGCAGAGCGCGGCAGAAACAGCCGAATCACGGTGCCGCGGCCTTCGTCACTCTCGATCGCAACGCTGCCGCCGCTCTGCTTGGCGAAGCCGTAGACCATGCTGAGGCCGAGCCCGGTGCCGCGACCGACCCCTTTGGTGGTAAAGAACGGCTCGAACACGCGGTCGCGGAGGTCGGCGGGGATGCCATGGCCGGTGTCGGCCACCGCGACCATGATGAAGGCGCCGCGCCCGGCGTCACCGTCGCCAGCGCCATCCGCGCCATCGAATTCGCGGTTCGCGGTCTCGAGCGTCAGCGTGCCGCCGCCAGGCATCGCATCGCGCGCATTGACCGCGAGATTGATGATCGCCGACGACAGCTGCGACGGATCGGCCATCGCCGGCCAGGCGTCGTCCGCGAGGCGGGTCACGATCTCGATGTTTCCGCCCAGGATCGGCTTCAACAGCTTCGCCGTCTCGAGCACGAGGCCGTTGACGTCGATCTCGCGCGGCTCCAGCGGCTGCCGACGCGCAAAGGTCAAGAGCTGCGAGGTGATCTCCGCGCCTCGCGCCGCCGCATCGTCGATGAGCTGGGCGATCGCGGCGAGGTCGGGCTTGTCCGCCAGCCCCTCCCGGATGATCTCGATGGTGCCGATGATGACGGTGAGCACGTTGTTGAAGTCATGCGCGACGCCGCCGGTGAGCTGACCGATCGCATCCATCTTCTGCGACTGGCGAAGCCGCTCCTCCGTCTCGTGCTGCTCGGTCAAATCGGTGGCCGACCCACGATACCCCATGAAGCGCCCGTCGGCGCCGAACACCGGCTGGCCGTTAACGCTGAAATGGCGCGCGCGCCCAGCCGCATCGCGGCCGCGATACTCGAACTTCCGGAACGGCTCGTGGCGATCGAGCGTCGCCAGGTGACCGCGCCATTTCTGCGGCTCGGCATCGCGGTCGAAGGCGGCATCTGAACGGCGCCTCCCGATCAGCGCCGTGTGGTCCATGCCGAAAGCATCGGCCCGCTCTGAAATGTAGGTGAACACGTGATCCGGGCCGGTCTCCCAGAACCAGTCGGATGCGGTCTCGGCATAGTCACGGAAGCGCTGCTCGCTCGCGCGGGCGTTCTCCTCGGCATGCCGCCGGATCTTCAGGTCACGCTCGAGATTTCCATTGGCCTCGCGCAGCTCGCCATAGGCATGTTCGAGGTTGGCGCACATGGCGTTGAAAGCAACGACCACCTTGTCCAGCTCGTCGGCCTCGTAAGGCTGCCGGCGCTCCAGGCGCAGCGGCGGCGGCGGCCGTCCGAGGCTGTATTTGCCGACGTACTCAGCCATGGCGACGAGATGCCGCGTCACCAGCAGATGAAACATGTAGATGATGAACAACGAGACGAGGAACGTCTTTGCCGCCTGGCTTGCCAGAATGACGAGGGCCCTGTTCAGCAATTGCTGATAGACGTCGGTCAGCGTCGCCTCGACCCGGAGCGTGCCGATGGCACGCGAGGTCCCCTGCACCATCGTGCTCAGCGGAAATTCCCGGGTCATGATCGAACGGGTGTTTCGCTCGCCGACTTCGACCCGGATCGGATTGGGCCGATCGGCGATCTCGCGGACCTCCGCCGCACGGATGTCAGGCAGCCGCAGAATGCCATCGAGCTGCAGCTTGAGCTGGTTCTGGTCGAGATTCCACAGGCTCTCTCCGAGGCTGCCCGTGGTGCTGCGGCCGATCTCGTCGAGCCGCGTCTCGATCAGTCCGACCTCACGATTGTAATCCAGATAGAGCTGGAGCGCGGTCAGGGTCAGCGTCACGACCGACGAGAACAGCAGCACGGCGGCCAGCAGCCGGGGCCCGACGCCGCTGCGCGACCAGTTGAAGATCCGCGACAGGAGCGCCGCGAACATCGCAGGCGCGAGCGCGGTGCCGATGCCGGTCAAATCCTGCTTCGCAGCCGCCGGCGCAATGGCGCGGCCACGCTTGGTCTCATCGTCACCTGCGTTGCCCATGCACCATGTCCTCGAAAATGGCGGCACCTGCTCAGCTTACCGACCGCAGCCGCGAGCAAGGTGAACGGTTGAGGCCCTGCCTCAGCACGCGTAGACGTGGCGATCCTGTCGGCCCTCGATCCTGTCGGCCCTCGATCCTGTCGGCCCTTGGGCGGCTTGAGCTCGACAGGGTCATATCTTGCGCCCAGCAACAGGATTCACGCAAACTACCACCTCGCGTGCTAGAATAACATCGGTGAAAGTCCGGAGCTGCCCGCACAACGAGAACGCGCTGTCAACGTTGCGGACCGGCACAGCTGCCATCTCCGGTAGATCGCGCGGCACCGGAATCCGATGGTAGCAGAGCACGCCCAAAGGCATGGCCAGGGAGATGCGTCATGAGGCGGATAGTCGTGGTCTGCCTGTTGCTGCTCGCGGCAGGCCCGTCGCAGGGGCAAGAGGTCATCCGGCTGGCACGCATCGCCGATATCCCCGATCAATATGTCGGCGGCGAGATGCTCCGCGCGGTCTATGCCCGGCTGAACATCAAGCTCGAATTCGAGGATGTCCCCGGCAAGCGCGCGCTCACGCTGTCGAGTACCGGCGAGGTCGACGGCGAGATCCAGCGGATCGGAACGTTGTCTCGCGACTATCCGACGCTGATCCAGGTGACACCTGCGATCAATTACATCGAGCCCACTGTCTTCACCACGAAACTGCAGTTCGACGTCGCCGGCTGGAATTCAATCAGGGACTACAGCATCGGCATCGTACGCGGGGTCGGCTCGTCGGAAGCCGGCACGCGCGGCATGACCCGGGTCACGGCGACCACAAGCCTCGACAACATGGTCAAGATGCTCGATGCCGACCGCTTCGAGGTAATGGTCACCGACCTCTTCAGCGGGTTGGCTGCGGTGAAGAAACTCAATCTCCAGGCCAGGATCCGTCCGCTCTCACCACCACTCGAGCGCATCAGCATCTACCACCATCTGCATGAACGGCATCGCGATCTCGTGCCGAAGGTCGGAAGGATGATCGCGCAGATGGAGGCGAGCGGCGACCTCGCCCAGTTGCGGGAAACCCTGATCAAGCAGGTGCTGAGCGGGATGTGACACGCAGTCAGTTCGTGCGAGCCCGCTCCCGCACTGCAACCGCGGCGATCAGCAGCCCGACGCACCAGGCCATGGCCGCCCGCGGCGGCTCGCTGCCGAGCAGCACGGTAAAGATGCCCGCAAGCAGGCATGGCGCGATCGCCTTGCCGGACCTGCTCGCGAGCGAGAGCAGGAACGGCATCGCGGCGATCGATATCTGCGCGACGTTCATGGTCACACGCTGTTTCGCAGTCGTTGGGCTTAGAAGCCGCAAACGCTCATTGCGGGCGGGCGCTTGCCGCGCCGGCTTTCGACGATGCGCTCGCCGCCGCTCTCGGCGGAGCTGCCGTAATAGCGGTGGTGGCCGCTCTGGTCGTGCAGATCCGCAGCGTCCGACTTTCCCGCCCGACGCGCGTCGCAGATGATCTTGATGGTCGACATGGCCGCCTCCGAAGTGTTCTTGGTGGCAATCAGTCGCGCCGCATTCGGGCGGCGTTCACATTTTTCGGCCGCAATCGGGTTTCGGGAAGGTTTCGTCGCCGCACCCCGCGACGCAATATTTTCCGCAGGCCCATTGTCGGCTGCGACAGTGGTGATACGTCCTTCGGACGCGCGCAGCGAAAATCAACGAGGTGACGATGCTTTACGCTATCCTAGCTTATCACGTGGAAGACGAGATCTTGTCCTGGACGCCCGAGAAGGACGCCGCGGTCGTGGCCAAAGTGATCGAGGTTCAGGCGCCCCTCCGGGCAAGCGGGCATTTCGGCCCGGCCGCCCGCCTGGATGAGACCCGAAAGGCCCGCACCCTGCGTGGCCCCGGCGCGGGCGTCGTGCTGGACGGCCCGTTTGCCGAGACCAAGGAGCAACTTCTGGGCTTCCACCTCGTCGAATACGACACGGACGAGGAGGCGATCGCGGCCGCGCGGACGCTGCGCCAGGTCAATCCGTCAGCGGTCTACGAAATCCGCCCGGTCAAGCTTTACGTGCCGGCCGACGGGTTCGGTGCGACGCCCTCCGACGAATGAGTGGCAGGCCTATTTGTCCGTCCCGGTCGGCCCGACATAGAAGCGCTGGATCAGCAGGCCGCCGAAGGCGATGAACCACACGAACGGCGCGACTTGCGGCGCGAACGCCGCAACGACCGTGCCCGGGATGAACACCAGCAGCGGAAACAGCGAAGCCATGATCTCCTGGCGCCAGCCGCCCAGGATCCTCCACCACAGCCAGGCATTGAGGCCGGCGATCGCAGTCAGGTGCAGGCCGTAGAGCACGGCGACCGCACTGCTCGTGGGGTAGTTGGTGTAGAGGCCGTTGGTCACCGGCAGCAGCACGATCGACAGCAGGAAGAACAGATTGAGGATCACCGCGCCGCGGCTGCCGACGGGCTGGCGCGCCAGTCGCCGGTGATGGCTGATCCAGAACACGCCGGCGATGATGAAGCTGAGCGCAAGACCCGCGAGCTTGCCGGAATAGACCCGGGCGAGATCGTTCCAGTCGGGCGCGCTGGTGAAGACCGCCGCCTTGGGCAGGTCGTAGGCGAGCAGCGTCATGGCGACGCCAAAGATGGTGTTGCTGAGCGATTCCAGCCGTCGCATCTCGAACTGGTCGGATTTGAGCTCGGTCATGCCGGGAGACGCTTTTCGGAATGGAACCTCGGGCCGTCTTGTCCCTAGGTCTTAACATCGGTCTCGTCCAGACGCATTGCGATTCGCAGCGGGATCGCCGACTCTGGCTGTTTCACCGGGGCGATTCGTGGCGACATATCTGGACACGCTCAATGCGGAGCAACGCCGCGCCGTGGAGCATGGCGTGGCCGAGGGTGCGACCGTGGGCGCGCCCCTGCTCGTCATCGCCGGTGCAGGCTCCGGCAAGACCAATACGCTGGCCCACCGCGTCGCGCATTTGATCGTCGCGGGCAGCGATCCGCGCCGCATCCTCTTGATGACGTTCTCGCGCCGCGCCGCGGCCGAGATGTCCGGCCGGGTCGAGCGCATCGCCCGGAAAGTCCTCGGCGAGAACAATGCCGCGATCATGCGCGACGCGCTCACCTGGGCCGGCACGTTCCACGGCATCGGCGCCCGGTTGCTGCGCGAATATGCCGAGCGGATCGGTGTCGATCCCGCCTTCACCATCCACGACCGCGAGGATTCCGCCGACCTGATGAACCTGGTCCGGCACGAGCGCGGATTGTCGAAAACAGAGAGCCGCTTTCCCGCCAAAGGCACCTGCCTGTCGATCTACTCGCGCTGCGTCAATGCCGAGATGGAGATCGAGAAGGTGTTGGGGGCGCACTATCCCTGGTGCGCAGGCTGGGCGGCCGAGCTGAAGGGCCTGTTCGCGGCCTATGTCGAGGCCAAGCAGGCCCAGCACGTGCTCGATTACGACGACCTCCTGCTCTACTGGTCGCAGATGATGAGCGATGCGCTGATCGCGGAAGAAATCGGCGGCCGCTTCGATCACGTGCTGGTCGACGAGTACCAAGACACCAACCGCCTGCAGTCCTCGATCCTGCTGGCGCTGAAGCCCGACGGACGCGGTCTCACCGTGGTCGGCGACGACGCCCAGTCGATCTACTCGTTCCGCGCCGCTACTGTGCGCAACATCCTGGATTTTCCGCAGAGCTTCTCGCCGCGCGCCGAGATGATCACGCTCGACCGCAATTACCGCTCGACGCAACCCGTGCTGGCGGCTGCCAACAGCGTCATCGGCCTGGCGCGCGAGCGTTTCACCAAGAACCTCTGGACCGACCGCAGCTCCGCGCGAAAACCACAGCTCGTCACCGTGCATGACGAGGCCGACCAGGCCCGTTACATCGTCGAGGAAGTGCTGGCCAACCGCGAGCAAGGCACGCTCTTGAAGCACCAGGCGGTGCTGTTCCGGACGTCCTCGCATTCGGGCCCGCTGGAGATCGCGCTCACCCGCCGCAACATTCCCTTCGTCAAGTTCGGCGGGCTCAAGTTTCTCGACGCCGCGCATGTCAAGGACGTGCTGGCGCTGCTGCGCTTCACCGAAAATCCGCGCGACCGCGTCGCTGGCTTCCGCATCCTGCATCTGTTGCCGGGCATTGGACCCGCGACGGCGCAGCGTGTGCTCGACCAGATGGCCGAGAGCACCGATCCGCTCGCCGCGCTCGGCCAGCTCCCGGTGCCGGCGCGCACCGGCGCGGACTGGACCGACTTCGTCCGCACGATCGAAAATCTGCGCTATTCGGAATGGCCGGCCGATCTCGAACGCGTGCGGCTGTGGTACGAACCGCATCTCGATCGCCTCCACGAGGATTCGGAGACGCGCCGCGCCGATCTGATGCAGCTCGAACAGATCGCGAGCGGCTATGCCTCGCGGGAGAAATTCCTGACCGAGCTCACGCTCGACCCGCCGGATGCGACCAGCGACAAATCCGGGCCACCATTGCGCGACGAGGACTATCTGATCCTCTCCACCATCCACTCCGCCAAGGGCCAGGAGTGGAAATCGGTGTTCGTGCTCAACGTCGTCGACGGCTGCATGCCGTCGGATCTCGGCGCCGGCACCAGCGCCGAACTCGAGGAGGAACGCCGCCTGCTCTATGTCGCGATGACGCGCGCCAAGGACGATCTGCACCTCGTGGTGCCGCAGCGCTTCTTCACCCACGGCCAGGCCGCCAAGGGCGACCGCCACGTCTATGCCTCGCGCACCCGCTTCATTCCGGAGCAGCTCGTCTATCTGTTCGAGCGGACCGCCTGGCCGAAGGCCGGCGCAGGCTCAGCGCGCACTGCCGCGCAAGGGCCAAAGGTCGACATCGGCGCGCGGATGCGCGGGATGTGGCGCTAGGCGCCCAGCCGATCGAACTGGACCTTGCCTGCCTTCATCACCAGCGGAATGTGCTCGCCTTGGCCGAGCAGGCAGACCACGTCGCGCAGCGGGTTGCCGTCGACCACCAGCAGGTCCGCGATGGCTTCGGGCATGATGCGGCCGAGCTTGCCTTCCATGCCGAGCACCTCGGCGCCGACCAATGTCGCGCTGGCAATGACGGCGCGCGGCCCGAGAATTTCGGCGCGGATGCGGAATTCGTCGCTCTGCAGACGCTGCGACGGCCCAAGCAGATCGCTGCCGAACCCCATCTTCACGCCGGCATCGCGATAGATCGTGAGCGAACGCAGCCCGGCGTCGCGGACATCGGCGATCTTGGCCACGCTCTCCGGCGGCAGGCCATACTGAGCGCCCTCGTTAGCCAGCGCCTCGTAGGTGACCAGCGTCGGCACCACATAGGCGCCCTTCTCGGCCATCAGCTGCGCGGTCGGAGCATCGACCAGATTGCCATGCTCGATGGTGCGCACGCCGCAGCGCACCGCGCGTTCGATCGCGGCAGCGGTGTAGGCGTGGGCGAGCACATAAGTCTGACGCCCGCGCGCCTCCTCGACGATGGCGCGGATCTCGTCCTCGGAGTAGCCGAAGGCGCCGACCGGGTCAGTCGGTGAAGCGACGCCGCCGGAGGCCATGATCTTGATCTGGTCGGCGCCCATCTGGAGCTCCTCGCGCGCCGCCCTGCGCACGCCGTCGACACCATCGGCAACGCGCGCCAGCGCGCCGACACGCACGCAGCAGGGGCACGGTGCGTCGCTGGCGAGGTAGTCCGAGCGGGCACGCATGTCGCCGTGCCCGCCGGTCTGGCTGAGCGCACGTCCCGAGACGAACAGGCGCGGACCGTCGGTGAGACCGGTCTCGATCGCCTGCTTCAGCGCATGGCCGGCGCCCCCGGCGTCGCGCACGGTGGTGAAGCCCCGCCGCAGCATGCCGCGCAGCAGCAGCGTCGAGCGCAGCGTCACCAGCACGTTCGGCATATGCACCTGCTGCGCCAAATTGAGCTCGACGGCGATCGCATGGACATGCAGGTCGATCAGGCCGGGCATTAGCGTCTTGCCCTTCAGATCGACGGTGCGGTCGGCTTCCACCTGGAGCGGCCGATCGGAGACCTCCTTGATCAGATTGTCCTCGACCAGCACGTGATGTCCCTCCAGGAGGTCCGGCTGAAGCGGATCGAGCAGAGCGGCGTTCTTGAAGAGCACACGGGACATGACGACTTCCTGTCTGATCAGGACTGGATGAGCAGCGCGGGCAAGGCGAGCTGGGCGAATGGAAGACACGCGGCGCTATCGTCCTCGACGTACCAGCCTGCCTCATGGAGCAGATTGAGCGAGCCGAGCGTGCGCCCGCGCCAGCGCACGGGCATGTTGAGCACGCTTTCGCAGCCGAGCGAAGCGATCAGCTCGTGATCGGAGAACACCTCGCGCAGATCGTCCCGGGTCCGGCCGATATACGCCTCGCCGCGGTCGAGCACGGCCTCGGTCCACGGCCCCGGCGCCAGGCGTTTGCGTCCGCCCGCCGGGTAAGGTCCGGGAAGATTGGAATACACCCGCGCTGCTTCCCTCGTGTCGGCGTCATAGGTAAGGATCGTGAACAGCTTGTGCCCGATCGCCGATTTCAAGGCGTCGTCCAGCGCCGAGTACAGGGCATCCGGCTGATCCGCCCTGCCCTGCGCGGCCGCCACGGCGCAGAGCAGCGGATCGGATCGGTGTTTCGTCTCCCTCATGCGACTTCGCCCGCCGCGATCTCTTCCAGCGAACGGCCGCGCGTCGGCACCCCCATCAGCACCACGGTGAGCGCGCCTAACAGCAGCACGCTCGTGGTGAGGCCGAACACGCCGGCAAAGCCAAAATTGGGATAGAGGTAGCCGACCAGGATCGGCGAGACGATCGCACCGATGCGGCCGATCGCGGAGGCGAGCCCGGCGCCGGTGGTTCTCACCGCCGTCGGAAAGACCTCGGCGGTATAGGCATAGACACCCGCATAGGTTCCGTTCATGAAGAAGGACAGCAAGATTCCGGCGACCATGATGTGCTGGTCGCTCTGCGCGAATGCAAGTCCGAGCGCGCTGGCGCCGCCGAGCACCATGTAGGAGGCAATCGTCGCCTGCCGGCCGATGCGCTCGTTGAAGTACGCGGCGCTGAAATAGCCGGGGATCTGCGCGCAATAGATCGCGATCGAATAGGCGAAGCTCTTGGTGATGCTCATGCCGTTCTGGACCAAAAGGCCGGGGATCCAGACGAAGAAGGAATAATAGCTGAACGTGATCGTAAGCCACATGATCCAGGTCATGATGGTGATGCGCGCCTGGCGGCCGGCGAGGAGCGCGGCGAAATTGGCAAGCAGCGTCCCACCCGTCACGGCAGGCGCCGTGATTTCGACGACCGGTTGCGGCAGGACGTGGCCTTGGCTCACAAATCCGGCCTCGATCCTGTCCAGCACGGCTGCGGCTTCCTTCTCCCGGCCCCGGCTTTCCAGCCAGCGCGGCGATTCCGGCAGCGCCCTGCGCCACCACAGCAGCATGACGACCGGCACCGCGGTGATCACCAGAACGATGCGCCAGCCGTTCTCATAGGCGGGCACGATGAAATAGCCGAGCAAGGCCGCCGCGACGAAACCGAAGGAGAAGAAGCCGGCGAGCGCGCCTGTAAAGCTGCCGCGGTAACGCCGTGCGACGAATTCCGCCAGATAGGGCGCAATGATTGCGCTCTCCGCGCCGGTGCCCATGCCCGCGACCACGCGGGCGGCGAAGAAGGACGACCAGTCGTTCACCGCCGCGCTGACGATGGATGCGACGCAATAGAGCGCCAGCGCCGACATCATCACCGCACGACGGCCGATCAGGTCACCCAGCGTGCCCGCCAGCAGCGCGCCGAACAGGAAGCCGATATAGGTGCTGCTGCCGAGCACGCCGATCTGCACGCTCGACAGATTCCAGGTCGTGCGCAGCACCGGCAGGATGAACGCCAGCACGGCTGCGTCCATCGCGTCGAACATGTAGCCGAGCCCGCCCATCAGCAGCAGATGCCCGTGGAAGCGCGCAAATGGAAGGCGCTCGATGCGCGCCGAGATCATCGACATGAAAGTCCCCTCTGTCTGGCGGCCCGGCACTCCGCTCATTCCCTGGGGGAACCATAGACAAGGAGATATTATCGTCATAATTTATAATCATGATCTAGTACATCACTGTGGTGAATGTTCTGTCCTTTCGAACGCTCGACCTCAACCTGCTGAAAGTGTTCGAGGCCCTCATGACCGAGGGCAGCGTCACGCGCGCTGCTAACGCGCTTCTGATGACACAGCCGGCGGTCAGCAACGCGCTCGCACGCCTGCGGGACGCGCTCGGCGATCCCCTGTTCGTCAGGTCCGGCACCGGCATCCGTCCGACCCAGCGCGCCGTGGTGTTGTGGGAGCCGATCGGCGAAGCGCTCGAAACCGTCCGCGGCGCGCTCGACGAGCAGGTGTTCGATCCGCGCCGTGCGCAGACCGAGTTCAGCCTGTCGATGTCGGACTATGTCGCCTCGCTGGTGATGCCGAACCTGCTGAACCATTTCGGCAAGGTCGCGCCGAAGGCGCGGATCCATACCGTCCCCAACACCGTCGTGGAGATCGCCGACCAGCTCGAAGACAATCGCGTTGATTGCGTGCTCAGCGTCTATGTCAACGAGGCTCAGCAGCCGGCCGCCATCCGCTCGCGTTCGCTGTGGACCGTCGACTACGCCTGCTTCATGCGGCGCGGCCATCCGCTCGGGGCGATGAAGCGGCTGAGCACGCGCAGCTTCCTCAACGCGGGGCATGTCGATGTGAGCCTCGCCGGCAAGACCTTGCCTTCCTACGACCTCTTCCTCGCCTCGCGCGGGTTGTCGCGCAACCTGGTCGCGACCGTCAATCACTACAGCGCCGCCTACGAAATCGTGCGCCAGTCCGACCTGATCGCCGTGCTGCCGAGCGATTTGCGCTCGCAATCCCGGCACGCGCCGTTCCTGCACGCCATGCCGCTTCCGCTCAAGGCGCCGCCACGCATCGTCAGCCTGTTCTGGCACCAGCGCAACGACACCGTACCGGCGCAGCGCTGGCTGCGCGACACCCTGGTCGAGATGTTCGCCAGGTCCGACTGAGCCGCAGGCGGTGGGCCCCGACACCATGAAAAAAGAGAAACAATGGGTTTCTCGAAGCAGCATTGTGCACCAGTCCCCGCTGCTTAGCTCCAACCAAAGCAATCCCCTCCCCCAGTGACAGGCGCGCAAGCCGCGCCCGCAGAGACCGCATCAATGACCGCACCGCTCGAATTCGGACTGGACACCTTTGGCGACGTCACCAGGGACGCCTCCGGCGCGATGGTTCCGCACGCGCAAGCGATCCGCAACGTCGTCGACGAGGCGGTGCTCGCCGACGAGCTCGGCCTCGACTTCATCGGCCTCGGCGAACATCACCGCGCCGACTTCGCGATCTCCTCCCCTGAGACCGTGCTGGCCGCCATCGCGTCGCGGACCAGCCGCATCCATCTCGGCTCGGCCGTGACGGTGCTGAGCTCGGACGATCCGATCCGCGTCTTCCAGCGCTTTGCCACCCTGGATGCACTCTCGAACGGGCGGGCCGAGGTAATCCTCGGCCGCGGCTCGTTCACGGAATCCTTCCCGCTGTTTGGCTTTGATTTGCGCAAGTACGAAGAGCTGTTCGAGGAGAAGCTCGACCTGTTCGCGGCACTGCTGTCGCAGAAGCCGGTGACCTGGGAAGGCAAGCTGCGTCCGCCGCTGAAGGATCAACTGGTCTATCCCCCGGTCGAGAACGGCACGCTCAAGACCTGGATCGGTGTCGGCGGCAGCCCGCAATCGGTGGTGCGCGCGGCGCATTACGACCTGCCCTTGATGCTCGCGATCATCGGCGGCGATCCCGCGCGCTTCGCGCCCTTCGTCGATCTCTACCATCGCGCGTTCAGGGAGTTCGGCCGCCCGGCACAGCCGATCGGCGTGCACTCGCCAGGCTATGTCGCCGAGACCGACGAAAAGGCGCGCGAGGAGCTGTGGCCCGACCACAAGGCGATGCGCGACCGCATCGGCAAGGAACGCGGCTGGCCACCGATGGGCCGCGACGAGTTCGTGAACGAGGCCGAGCACGGCTCGCTCTATGTCGGCTCGCCGGAGACGGTCGCGCGCAAGATCGCCAAGACGGCAAAGACACTCGGCATATCGCGGTTTCAGCTGAAATATTCGGCGGGCCCGCTGCCGCATGGCAAGCTGATGAAGAGCATTGAGCTCTACGGGCGGAAGGTGGTGCCGATGGTGCGGGAGATGATGAGGTGACTTGCGCGCTGCGCCAGTCCGCCTGCGCCCTCCGGGCTACGGCGCGACAGCCTTCGCTCACTTCGCGCCATGACCATCGGTGCCGGCTTGCCGAGCCGTAGCTCGCGAAGCGAGCGAAGGCTGGTGGGGGAGGCAGGACTCGAACCTGCGAAGCCATAAGGCGGCTGATTTACAGTCAGCTCCCTTTGCCACTCGGGACACTCCCCCGCTCGATGGCAGCACAATCGGGCCGGACCTTGCCGGCGACCGAAGACGGCCATGGAACGTGAAGGCCGCGACAGCCCGGATGGGGGCGCGACCGGGCGCGGTTATCGGCGAAGCGATGGGGTAAAGTCAACCGAGGCGAACAGCTAAAATCGCCCCCGAAGCCACCCAAATTGCCATATTCCGGGACCCGTGACACAAGCGAGCCCATGAAGGATCGAAAATTCAACCCGAGGGGCCCCCGCGGCGGGTCTAAGCCCTTCAACAGGCCCGGAAAATCCGCCGGGCGCCAGGCCCGGCGCGATCGCGATTCGGACACCGACGGTCCTGTCATCCTCTATGGCTGGCACACCGTCACCATGGCGCTCGCCAACCCCCTGCGGCAGATCCGCAAGCTGACGCTGACCGAGAACGCCGCAAGGCGTCTGGCGGACGAGAACATCGCGATCCCGGTCACGCCCGAGATCGTCCGGCCCCAGGAAATCGACCGGCTGCTGTCGCCCGACGCCGTGCACCAGGGCCTGCTCGCCGAGGCCGACCCCCTGCCCTCGCCCGACATCGAGGATTTGGAGCAGGACGGCATCGTGCTGGTGCTCGACCAGATCACCGACCCGCACAATGTCGGCGCGATCCTGCGCTCGGCGGCGGCGTTTGCGGTGAAGGCGATCGTCACCACCGCGCGCCACAGTCCGGAAGCGACCGGCGTGCTGGCCAAGGCCGCCTCCGGCGCGCTGGAGCTGGTCCCGATGGTGACGGTGCAAAACCTCGCCCGTGCACTGACCACGCTGAACGAGCTCGGCTTCCAGACCGTCGGGCTGGACAGTGAAGGCAGCGCCGATCTTTCCGAGGTCACCCTGCGCGAGCCGCTCGCGCTGGTGCTGGGCGCGGAAGGCAAGGGCCTGCGGCAATTGACGCGCGAGACCTGCAGCGTCGTGGCGCGGCTCGACATGCCCGGCGAGATCAAGAGCCTCAACGTCTCGAATGCCGCCGTGCTCTCGCTCTATGTCGGCGCCAGCCGGCTCGGGCTGATGAAGCGGTAAAAAAACAAAACGCCCGTCCGCATCGCGGACGGGCGTCTCGTTGGCTCAACCGATCAAGCGATCAGTAATAGCGGCGCAGCACGCGGTGGCCGCCATAGTACGGCGCATGGCGCGGAGCGTAGCCGTAGCGCGGACCGTAGCCATAGTGCGTGCGCGGCAGATAGCCGGCGCGCGGGCCGTAGCCGTAGCGATACGGACGGTAATACGGGCGGCGGTAGGGATAGGCGGCCGGGGCTTCGACCGCGGCGGCGCGATAGCCATAGCCGTGCCCATAGCCATAACCACGGCCGTAGCCGTAATTGGCGGGCGCAACCACCGCGTCCTCACGGTAGGTCGGATACGGCGCGAAGGCGCCCGGGCCGGTGTAGGTGGGGCCCTGGTTGACGTGATAATATTGCGTGGTGGGCTCGGCGAGACGCTCATAGGCGCCGTAGCCGTAACCGTAGCCGGCCCCGTAACCGCCGCAACCGGTGTTGCAGCCGGAATAGACCGGCGCGACCGGCTGGCACGGATTGAAGCCGCAGGCCGCGGCGGGCGCGGTGGCAGCGAACATCACGGCAGCCGCCGCGACCAGTCCCGAAATCATCTGACGCATTACTCTCTCCTGTTGATTTTCGTTTGTTGTTTTCGTTTCTTAACCCGGCGGCCTGCCGGGTATCTCTGCACGCGGCCGCGGCCGAGGACGCCGCGGATAGTCGTTGATCTCAGGCGCGAGGATCACCGGCGGCGGATTGACGGGCACGTCCATCTGCGGCGGCAGCGGCGCCGATTGGGCGCCCCAGCTCTGGTGATAGCTCTCGGGCGGCTTGGGCAATTTGCGGTTCGCGGGTGGCTCGACCTCGAGCCGGCCGTAGCCGGGCCGCAGGCCCAGCGTCGGGTAGTAGTGGCCGACGTCCGTGGGCTGGCGCTCGGCGACATAGCGCCCGCCATAGATGGTGGGCTGCACCTGGACGTTCTTCCCCAAGCCCCAGGTCCCCTCGACCACGGCATAGGACGCGTCGATGTTGTTGATGATGATGGGCACGCCCGGCCGACCGGGAACGACGATATCGAAGCCGCCGCCGGCAAACGCCGTCGCGGGCAGTCCGATCAGAAAGGCAGCAAGCGCTACAACGCGCATGAAGAAATCCCATTTATCCGGCGACAAACCTACCCGATGGCGACGCAGAGAGGGTTAAGGCCCTCTCACCAATTGCTGGTAAGCCTAATGTGTAAGGATTACGCGCCGCTCAAATGCTGCAAGGCGAACTAGCGAAGCATTAACGCCGCCGGACCCAGCAGTCCGGAACCATGGGGCGTGCTCACTTCCGTTTGACTGTGGCTGACAAAAATCCGCCGGTTTCAGCGGAACGTCCGGCGTCTTCGGCGTTTAGCCCCCGTCAACAAAATGGGAGCCAACAATCATGAATATCAAACTTCTCGGAGCCACGGCGATTGCGGCGACCCTGGTGACGGGCTCTGCCATGGCGCAGGCCGTGATCACCAATCCCGGCCGCTGCGCGGCGCAATTCCCCAACGCCAACTGCCAGAACGTCGGACCGGGAAATCCGTACACAGATAGCGGCTATCGGCATCGTCGCGTGTCCTATCGCCAGACCAACAACGGCGATTGGAATAACGACTGGAACAGGAGCCGCACCGGCTTCTGGCCGACCGACGTCGCCGCCGGCGCGGTCGGAGCAGCCGCTGGCGTGGCCGGCGCGGCCATCGGGACTGCGGGCGCGATCGCAACCGCCCCGTTCCGTGCCACGAACGACGCCTACGCCTACGACAATGGCTGGGATAATTCGTGGAATAATTCTTGGGACAACCGCGGCTGGGACACCCGCACCTACGCCCAGCGCAACGGCTTCGTCTGCACGCCCGGCACCTGGTTCAAGGGCCAAGACGGCCGTCGCCACATCTGCCAGTAAGGCGCTTTGAACCGAACGCGATAGATCAGGCGGCCTTCGGGCCGCCTGATTCATGTCTGGATCGGGGGATCGCGGGTTCTGGCACTTTCCGGTCAAGTCTGGTATTGCGGCGCACGGGCGGACAGCCCCGGCAAACGCCGGCCCTGCCCCGCTTCTCCAGGCGTCGCCGGCTTAGCTCAGCGGTAGAGCAGCGGTTTTGTAAACCGAAGGTCGGGGGTTCAATCCCCTCAGCCGGCACCACCGATTTAGCCGACACCGCGGCCTTATAGATCGGGGCACTCCTCAGTCGGACGACGGCTACAATCGATTTCCAAGGCAATCACGTCAGAGTTTTCCGAGCGACCGTTACACTCAACTCGAGCAGCGGGTGCTTCTCGTTCCTGACTGTAATGAGGACCTGCGCCCCCTTTGCCGACGCGACGTCTCTGGCAATCGAGGTCGCCATTGCGATCGCCTCTTTTTCGGCGGCTTCCGGGCCGGGCAAATCCACCCCATCCTCATCGACCGCAGTGAAAAAGTCGTCCTTGATGTCGAAGTAGAACTTCATGGCTCAGAGCGACGGATTGAGATGCAGATAAAGCACGTCGAAGTCTGCTATTTCGCGCAACCTGGCTTCATCAAGGATCGATATTCTTCCCCGCTCCAGGTCCAACACGCGCTGAGCACGCAACTGCTGAACGACGCGATTCATGTGAACCACACTGGTGCCGACGGCGTCGGCGAGGAGTGCCTGAGAGGCCGGAAAATCGAAGGACAAGCCGTCCGCTCGGCCGATCGCCTTCAATCTGGTGTAAAGCTCAAGCACGAGATGTGCCACGCGGCTCGTGGCTTCGCGTTGACCAACGTTGCAAATCCACTCCCGGAAGATCGCGGCGTCGGTCAGTGTATCGCGCCAAAGCGCTTCGGCCACGTTGGGCCGCTTTCTTATAAGTGAGCGCACCGCTGCATGCGGAATGAAGCCGAGAACGCTATCGCCAAGCGTGCTGACGTCATGGTCCATCACATGCAGAAAGAGCCCCTGCAGATCGGGAATGTCGCCGGGTTGGTGAAAGGCCATGATTTGGCGGTGGCCATTGCCGACGATCTTTGATCTCAGGATAAAGCCATCAACGACAAGGCAGCATGCGGAAGGTCGATCTCCGAGAGAAACGACCGGTTGACCGCCAGCCATCCGCTTCACCGTGATTGGCAGATGACGGATAGCGACCTCGTCCTCTTCGTCAATTTCGGTGCTAACCCGCAACCGCGCCAAGAAAGGTTCGAAAATTTCAGCGTTATTCATCGTTTACTCCGATCGGCAAACGAGTTTTTGTCACGTTCGTTCCAACCCGGGATCGCCAGCTATTGTCTCACGCGAAGCAGAGGGACTGCCGCAAATTCCAACCCTCGGCGGAACCAGACGGGAACGGCGTCAATTCATCTCGCCGCGAAGCCTTGGCGCGAAGTTTGACGCGCAACTCTCACTTCGAATGCTTCGGTGCGCTGCTTTGCTGGAAGTGCTCAGCGCCCGGTATTTCCACCCAGTCATGTTTCGACTGTTCGAAAACCGAGCGGATGGGCGCCGGGTAGTTCGGAAGCCCGATCGCGCCAACGGCAACGCCGATCATCGCAGGCAGATTGTCCGCCTTCCAATAGACCGTCGAACCGCACTCGGGGCAAAAATGGCTGCGGACCTTACCGCCGCTTGCGGCTGTCCGGACGTACTCCTTCGACGTTCCCGAGATCGTGACGCCCTCCGCCGGATAGAACGCACCGACGCCGAACGGCGCGCCCGTTCGACGCTGGCAGTCGACGCAATGACAGGCGACGACGAGGCTGGAAGGTCCTGGAAGCGACAGCGCGAGAGCGCCGCACCTGCATTCGGCATCGATCATCGGGATTCACTCCTCCCTCGTTGGTCCTGCTGTTCGGATGGAGCGCAGCGCGATCCCGCTACAATTGATCGAGCCGCCACAGCCCGAGGCTCTTGTCGCGCCAGCCGCCACCGCCCTCTTCGCAACGCTCGTTGATCAGCGCGCGCGGTGCCGGCCAATCGAACGGTGCCTTCTCCATGTTCAGCGCCCGCCAGTCGCCGTCCTCGCAATCGCGATTGCCGTCCCATTCGGGGAACGTCGTGACCAGCAGGAAATGCGCGCCGCTGGCGCGAAAGTTCGCGATGGCGCGAACGATGTTGTCGAAGCTCAAATGCACCAGGCAGTCCCGGCACAGAACGATATCCGCGCGCGGCAGTGCATCGCGCGTGATGTCGGCAACGAGAAACCGGCCCGACAACTCGCCGGCCGCGACGCGCTGGCGATTGGCTTCGATCAATGACGGCACGATGTCGATGCCGGTGTAGTCGAGATCCAGCTTCATGCGGCCGATCCAGCCCGCGTCCCCGCAGGGCGCGTCGAGCAGCGAGCGCGCGCCGATCCGTTGCAACAGCGGAGGAAGCACCTTGCGGACGGCGGCGGTCGCGGGATCCTCCGAGCCGAGGCCCGACACCGAGGTCGCCGCACCCCACAGGTTCGTCTTTTCGATGCGCTCGAACCGCGCGGCCAGATCGAGGCCCGCGAAATTATCGCGGTCGGCGACGAACCGCTCATGGGCGAGCACGGGTGGACGTTTGGAGATCATGGACGAGATGTGAATTCCGGCGCAGCCGCACTATACAGGCAAAGCGAGCGGTCCGAAACGGTCCGCAAGCGAACCTGCTTACGTCATCGGTCGTGTCTCGCCCCCATGCGCCCCACCACAGCCAAAGAGAAGGCCAGGATCGCCGCCGGCGCGGCGGCGGCCGTCGTCATGACGGCCGTGTTGTTTGCGATCGCAATGGGATTTCTGCTGGCGCGATGAGTGCGCAGCGCGATCGACGAAAGCCGCCGCGCTGACTCAGGCGGTGCGCACCGTGCGGAGGAATTTTCCGACTTCGTCCTTCAGCCGGTTGCTGTCGGTCGCCAGCATCTTGGCGGTGGAAAGCACCTGCGAGGAGGCCGAGCCGGTCTCGGCCGCACCGCGCTGCACGTCGGCGATGTTGGTGGAGACCTGCTGGGTGCCGTGGGCGGCCTGCTGCACGTTGCGCGAGATCTCCTGGGTCGCGGCGCCCTGCTCCTCGACGGCCGCGGCAATGGTCGACGACACCTCCGAGAGCCGCTCGATCGTCGTGGAGATGTCGCGGATCGCGTTGACGGATTCCTGGGTCGCGGTCTGGATGCCGGAAATCTGCTGGCTGATCTCGCCGGTCGCCTTGGCCGTCTGCTCGGCCAGCGTCTTCACCTCGGCGGCGACCACGGCGAAGCCGCGGCCGGCCTCGCCGGCACGTGCCGCCTCGATCGTGGCGTTGAGCGCCAGGAGGTTGGTCTGGCCGGCAATGGTGTTGATCAGCTCGACGACGTCGCCGATGCGCGTCGCCGCAACCGAGAGCTCGCTGACGCGCACCGTCGTGGTGCGGGCCTGGGTGACGGCCTCGCCAGCCATCCGTGCGGATTCCTGCACCTGGCGGCTGATCTCGTTGACCGAGGAGGACAGCTCCTCCGTGGCGGTCGCAACCGACTGCACGTTGCTGGTGGCTTCACCCGAGGCGACCGCGACGACCGAGGTGAGCTCCTGCGCACGCTGCGCGGTGGTGGCCAACGTCGAGGACGACGCTTCGAGCTCGGTGGACGCCGAGCCTACTGTCTCGATGATCTCGCCGACCGCGCGCTCAAAGCCGTCGGCAAGGTTGACCATATCGCGCTTGCGCTGATCGGAGGCCTGCTTCTCCACTTCGACCTGCGAAGCCTTGAGGCGCTCGACCTCGATCCCGTTGGTTTTGAAGATTTCGACCGTCCTGGCCATGTCGCCGATCTCGTCGCGGCGGTCCGTCTCAGGCACCTCGGTCTTGAGATCGTTGCGGGCAAGGCCCTCCATGGCGAGCTTGAGGCGGGCAATCGGCCGTGACATCGCATTAAGGCCGATGAACAGCGCGATCGCGATCCCCAGGATCAGGCCGCCGGCGCTGACGCCGATCACGGTCCAGGTCGCGGATCTGGCATCGCGGTTGATGGCGTCCTTGCGCTTGGCGACCGCCTGTGCGGTCTCACCCACGAACTGGGCAATGCGCCCCAGGGCCGCATCCATCACCGGGTCGCACTCCTTGTGCGCGCGTTCGGATGCCTTGGCGTTCTCTTCCGGGCTGCTTGCGAGTGAGCCTGCCTTCAGCACCGGATCGCAGCCGGCGAACACGGCTTTCAACTGGTCGCCGATGCTCTTGATCTGGCTCGCGCGCGCGGGATCGTCCTGCTCGGCTGCCTCGAGGTATTGGCGGATCTCGTCGCGGTTCTGGGTCGCGGTCTTGAGACGGTTGGCGTTGCCCGCCTCCGTCGCCTCGGTGAAGACCGCATAGAGCGCTGCATGATAGGTCTCCGCGCGGCGCTGGGCCCGCGTCAGGTTGAGCGCTGAGGATTGTGCTGCGGAAAGCTCGGCGAAGCCGTCGACCGTTGCCGAGAGCTCGCGCGTGCCGAAGCCCGCGACGGCGACCATGGCAAAGCCCATCACGGCGACGATCAGCGCGACCTTCCACACGATTTTCAGATTGTTCAAAACGCTCATTGCAGCCGCCCCAGTGATTTTCTGCCGATGCATATTCCCAGCACCGTGCATTGGAACCAGCTGACGTTAAGATTTGATGCCAAATGTTCCGGGTAGTCTTACGGAAAACTAACTATTTGGGCTTCCGCCGTAAGCTTGGTGTAAGCTTCAGCCTATTCCGGGGTGTGAGCCGGGCTTGGAAAACCGGAACCGGTCGGTGGCATCGTCCGTTGTCGGCCCATGCGGATCAGGGAAGAAAACCGAAACATGTTTCTGCTGGCGACGGTGACGCTGTGCTGTAGCGCCTTGGCTGGAGCAATTGCGCTGTTCGAACCGGCTCCGGCAAAGCAGCAGGCCCAACGGGCAATAATCGATGTGACCGCTCCGACGCCGGTTCGGGTGGTCGGGGCTCCGTTCGAGCCCAACCTCAATCCGCGGGAGCGTTAGCCCTCACCCCGGCGAGACGTCGGCGCCCTCCTCGGGACGGCGTTTGGCGCGGGCCAACTCCTCAACGAACGCGATCACCTCCGCCCGTTTGTCGGGCGGCAGCGACAGGAACGCGCGGACGAGCCTCAAGCCCTCAGCTTCGGCTGAATGGTCTGCTTTGACATCCATTCCCCACTGTCGGGCGGCCGGGAAAAATATGCAATCCCCTACCCAACACCTTCTTGATTCGGCCGGCCAGCTTTGCTGGAATGCCCCCGACAGGGGTGCACCATGAAGTGGATCACGGAACGCGACGCGCTGATCGCGCAGACAATGGCCTTCGTCCAATCGGTAACCGGCAAAAAGGATAACTTGCATCCACCGGAGATCCCGATGGCGACAGTGGCCGCGTCAGTGCAGATCGTCCCCGTCAACACCGCCGTCGAGAGCAAGCCACTTCCGCCCCAACCCTTGCCTCTCCCATCGCAGCGCGCGGCGAGCCACGACGTCCGCACCGAGATGCAGGCCCGCATCGCCAATTTCCGCAAGCATCAGGAGCGGTTCGAGCGCGAGCGCGAGGAGTATTGCGCGGCCACCCTGACCAAACTGCGCGCCGCCATTCGGGACGCCTCCCCCCGGCCACCGGCTGAAAAGTAGAGCCGGGGCCTCCCGTCGCGGGCTACAGCCAGGACCACACCAGCCAGAGATTGGCCGCGCAGGCCCCGAACAGGGCCAGCGTGAGGGGCAGCAGCATGTGCCCGCAAGAGGTTTTCAGGTCGGTCGTCATGACCGAAAACATCCCCTGATTCCGCCAAATGAGTCCCGGGGATTCTTTTTTTCGGGATTCAGGACTCGTTAAGGACTCAGGCCCCGGCGACCCCGATCACGGCCGCGTGATCGACCGGCAATCGGAACCCCTCCCCCGCAAAGTCGTTAACGCGCTTTCCGGGAGCGGGAAGAATGCCCTACGCCCTGTTCTGCAACGACGCCCAGATCAGCAAGGCCTATCCTGATGAGTCCGACGTCTGGAGGCTCGCGCAGCGAAGTGGCCTCGTCGTGGACGTAATCGCGGATGACAACCGCCCCGGGCCACGCCGGGTGCTCGACAACGATTACGAGATCAAGCCGTGCCGGGCCGCACAGGGCGAGGACCCGGCCCGGAACAAGGCCGAGGCCGATCGCCAGGCGAGGATGGAGCTCGAGCTGAATTCCTGAAGACGGATCAAGGATGGGAAGCCGGAGCTCAGGAAAAGCTCAGGGCGTCGCGGTCGCGAGCGAGGCCTGCTCGCCCGCCAGAGCCACGCAGGCCTTCCGGCGATGCAGCCCACGGATCGCGCCTGTGACCTTCAGCACCTTGCCGGAGGAGCACGAGGCGTCCTTGACGAAGGCCACCTCGTAGGGTGCCAGCATCAGAGGCTCGGATTTGAGGATTGTTTGGGCAGCGCACGGCAAACTGACGAAGCACGAGAGCACCACAGCCGACACCAAGATACGCATGTCCGTCGTCCCACCAGCCCGGTAATTCTCATATAACGCGTTCCGGCGCGCGAGTTCCCTAAGCTGCAAAAATTATTTTTGCTTTACCCGAGCTCCATGACGCGCGTGAGAAAGCGCGCGACAAAACGTTTGCCTGCAAATGACGCGCCAGATGGTTGACGCAATGCAAACAGAAGGCTGGCAACCAGAGCCCGGCAAACGAAAGGCCGGCGGGAGCCGGCCTTTGTCAGATCGTGATCGTTGGTGGCGCGTCAGTAGCGCGAGGCTGCCGGACCGCCCCAGCCGAAGCGATAGTTCACGCCGACCTTGACGGTATGCTCGTCCTCCCGGCCGCGGACGCCCACGACGTCAGCCGGACCGGAGGTGATCGTCGTGCTGCCGAAGTTGTAGTACTGGTACTCGGCCTTGGCCGACCAGTTCGGCGCGAACATATATTCGAGGCCAGCGCCGACAGTGTAGCCGTCCTTGCTGTTCCCGGTCGCGGTGAAGGGCTGCGACACGCCGGCGACATTCACGCCAAGACCGCCATTGCGCCAGGCATAACCGCCCTTGGCGTAAAGCAGCGCCGGTCCCCAGGTGTAGCCGATGCGACCGGTCACCGAGCCGAGCTGGTCGGTATTGGAGGTCACCTGCGTGCCCAGCGGGAACGTGGCACCGCCGTTGTTGGTCGGCAGCCAGGAATACTGCGCCTCGATACCCATGACCCAATTGGGCGCGAACTGGTAGTCGAAGCCGCCCTGGACACCGCCGAGGAAGCGCGCGTCGCTCGACTGGAAGCTGCTGTCGCCGGCAAAGGCGCCGCCGACATGGCCGCCGATGTAGAAGCCGGTCCAGTTGTAGATCACCTGCGGCGGCGTGTAGGCCGGAGCCTTGGTGTAGGTGCGCGCCTGCATGTCGGCTGCGGCAGCCGGCGCGGCCAGCGCAAGCAGGGCAACCGCACCCAGCAAAATCCTTTTCATGATCATCCCCGTTCTTTCAAATTCGACACTCAGGAAACAACGTGGCGTGAATTGGGTTGCTTCGCGGCGATGCCGGAACGTTGATCGTTCGTTACTGTGACGGAGCGGCAACAGCGCGATTTTGTTCCGTCCCGCAGGCTCATACCGACGGTTTTTTCCGCTGGAAAACAGAACCTGCCGTAGCGATTGGTCGCAAAACAAAACCACTCCGTTCAAGGCTCCCCGAAATGTGATCCGGCAGCTCCGGTTGGCTCTGTCCTATCACCAAGCGATGAAGGTGGGCTTTGCGCTACCGCGTCATCTTTTCAAGTTCCGGAAAGGGTACGTAAACCGCGCCCGCGCACAGCTCGCTGGCGCGGTCGACGACGCGGTCCGCCCGGCCGTTGACGAAAATCACGGCGCGTTCCCTCATGGCCTTGTAGGTGCCGTCGGTCTCGCGTGGGGTGAAGTGCAGGCAGCTGACGTAGAACTGCCGACCGCCGACCTCGCGCTGCACCGGCTCGGCCATGCTGGCGTCACGCACGCCGACGGGGTTGTTCAGATAGCTGCGCATCAAGGCCAGCGTGTCGCCGCGGAAATTATCCGGGAACGGTTGTGGACCTCCGGCCTGGGTCCCGTCCATCAGAGTCGGACGGTCACCGTCGCTGCCGAAGCATCCCGTGAGCGCCAGCGGCAGTGCCAGCATCAACGCCAAGCTCACTGCGCGTTCCGCTAGTCGCCGCACCGCTTACGCTCTCCGCTCGATCAGTCTCGGAGACGTTCCAGCCCCAAGGTTGCAATGATGCATGTCTACAGGTGTTTTGCCCGACGAGTCAAACGGCTTCGTAAAATCCGCAGATGAGCCACCGATCAAACCATTGATTTATCTACGACCGGCTACTGTGCATGGGGTTGTTTTCGAGGTTTTGTTTGCGGCCGCCAAACGTGGGACGTTGCTCGCGGGCTTCAGCATGGCCGTACCGGCCCGCCGCCAGCACCTCGAGCTTTCGCGCGAGGCGTGACGAACGGGCCGGGCCTGAATTCCTCACGCGGCGGCTGGGCAATGCTAGAACGCCGCCGCGCAGGATCAGTCGTTAGCTGCGCTTCTCCATCGTCGCCGGCTTGGTCACGTCCGGCTGCGTCGTCAGCGACTTCTTCGCTGAGAGATGCTTGTGGTGGTGGCGATGCGTGCGCACGGTCTTGTGCGCGTCCGGCGTGACCGCGGCGTTGGCGTTCATCGGCTTCGACTTGGCATCCACCTTGGCGTCGGCCTTGACGTCCGAAGCCTTGACATCCGAAGTCTTGGCATCGGCCTTGAGGCCGGCGTCGGGTTTCGCGGCGGTGGTGGACACCTTGGTCTGGGCCTGGTCCGCCTTGATCACCGGCGTGGTCGTGGTGGTCTTGCCGGTCTCGGCTGCGAAGGCCGGGGCTGCGATCACGGAAGCTGCAAGCAAGGCTGCGGAAATGGTCTTCAACATGGTTGGTCTCCTCTTGGAAGGATCTTGAGGCGGGCGCCCTCTCGCCAACCCTTTGATCGTAGGTTGGAGCCTAGGGGACGCGCACTGAACCCAATCTGAAGCCCGCCGCAGGCTCCCGTTCATCTGGATGACAAGTTTGTCATCTGCCCGCAGGGCGAATAGACCAGGATGCCGGGAATGTTTTTGCCTGATGGGTGTTCCGGTCTTTGGGCAATCGTGTAGGATCGCCACGTTCCATACGGGAGAACTTAGATGCGAAAACTCTCAACGCTTCTTGTGCCGGGACTTGTCGCCATGACATTGGCGGCCGGGCCGGCTCTGACCAGCGCCTATGCCGCAGGTGGCGACACCCCCTCGTCGCCGCCGGCCTCGGACACCTCGACCAAAAAGGGCAAGAAGAAGAGCTCCTCCGTCAACGATCCGAAATTCCTTGCTGCCTATCGCACCGCCTACACCACGATCTACGACAATCACGACTACACTGGCGCGATCGGCCAGCTGAAGTCGCTCAAGCGCGACGACGTCGCCGACGTCGCCAATCTGATCGGCTACTCCTATCGCAAGCTCGGCGACTACCAATCGTCGAAGGTCTATTACGAGCTGGCGCTGAAGGACGATCCGAACCACGTCCGCACCTGGCAGTATTACGGCCTCTGGCAGCTCGAGCAGGGCAACCGCGAGCAGGCGCAGTATCACCTGAACAAGCTCGCCTCGCTCGCCGGCACCGACAGCTCCGAATATCGTTCGCTCGCCACCGCGCTCGACAAGCCGACCGGAGCGACTCTCGTCTATTAAGAACATCGCATCTCCGAATGGGACGAACGGGCACAACCTCAGGGTTGTGCCCGTTCTGCGTTCTCGGCTAGCTTGCCCACCAATCTTCCCCTCGCAAATCGGTGCGCAATGGACAATCGGCTGCGATCCGCAATCGAGTACATCGGCTCCTGGATCGAATTCCAGCACACCACAATCCAGCAGCCGGGCGTGATCGTCGCATTCGCCCATCGCGGCGAAATCGTCGCCGAGCACGCGTTCGGCCTCGCCAATCTCGACACCGGCGAGAAGCTCACCCCGCGCCACCGCTTCCGCATCGCCTCGCATTCGAAGAGCTTTACCTCGGCCGGCATCATGAAGCTGCGCGAGCAGCGCAAGCTCCGGCTCGACGATCCCATCGGCCAATATGTCGCCGGCCTGCATCCGCGCGTCGCCGGAACGACGATTGCGCAAGTGCTCTCGCACAGCGCAGGACTGACGCGCGACGGCGCCGATTCCGGCCAGTTCATCGACAGCCGTCCCTATCTCGACGCTAGCGAGCTGCTCGCGGAATTGAAGCTGCCGACCGCGATCGAGCCGGGCACACGCTTCAAATATTCCAACCACGGCTTTGGGCTGATCGGTCTCGTCATCGAAGCCGTGACCAAGGAGCCTTACCGCACCTGGATCAAGCGCGAGATCATCGAACCTGCGGACCTGCGCGAGACCGAGCCGGACGCGCCGCTTCCCAAGGGCGCGTCGTTCGCGCGCGGCCACACCCGCAAGCTGCCGTATGGGGAGCGATGCGTGATCCCCGGCGACAATCCCGCGCACGCGATGGCCTCCGCCGCCGGCTTCATCGCGACCGCCGCCGATACCGCCCGCTTCTACGCACAGCTCGCGCCCAATGCGAAAAAGAGCATGCTATCGGTCGCGAGCCGCCGCGAGATGACGCGAAACCATTGGCGCGTCCGCAAAGCTTCGAGGCCTACTACGGCCTCGGCGTCAACGCCGGCAAAACCGACGGCTGGGATTGGTTCGGCCATGGCGGCGGCTTTCAAGGTTACATCTCGCGGACCTGCTGCATCCCCGCTTGCGAGCTCGCGATCAGCATCCTCAGCAACTCCATCGACGGCGCGGCGCCGTTCTGGATGGACGGCGCGATGCAGATCCTGCGCGTCTTCCAGACCCGTGGCGCACCCGACCGGCGCGTGCGCGACTGGACCGGTCGCTGGTGGACGATCTGGGGCGCGAACGACCTCGTGCCGTCGGCAACCGCGTGCTGGTCGCCAATCCCCAGTTCAACAACCCGTTCATGGACGCCGCCGAGATCGAGGTCACCGGCCGCGACACCGGCAAGCTCGCCTGGGCCGCCGGCTACTCCAGCCATGGCGAGCCGGTGCGCCGCGTCCGCAACAAGCGTGGCAAGGTCAGCGACGTCTGGATCGCGGGCGCCAACATCAAGCCTGCGGCCGTCGTAGCCCGCGAGATCGCGCGGAGATACAAGCCGCGCAAGCGACGGCCTACTCCCGAATGAGCGTCTCGACCTCGCTCCGAAGCGCCTGTCGCGAGCCGTCGCGCGAATAGAACATGTGGCCGCCGGGATAGACCACGAACTTGACACGCTGTGTTGCGAAGGCCGGCAACTGGTCGAGCACCCGCTTCGATCCGAAATAGGGCGTGGCGAGATCGAACAGGCCGTGCGCGACCAGCACGTTCAGCTTCGCATCCGTGGCGAGGATCTGGCGCAGCTCGGAGACCGACTGCGGCGGGTTGATGCCGCGGCCGAAATCCCAGTGACCCTCGACGGCGCCGTTCAACACCTCGTAGGAGCCATCGGGCCGCCAATTGAGCTTGTGTGTCAACAGGTCAACCGCGGCACTCGTCAGCGGCGCCTGCAGCGCATCGCCGGAGGGATCACCGAACCGCGAGCTGCTCGAATCCGGATAGGGATCGAAGCCGCGGACCGAGCCATCGTAGCGTCCCGTGATCTTGCCGTTCTTGCGGTCGAATTCTCGGCGGAATTCGCCGACGTCGAAGCGGCCGGCAAGCCGGCGGCTCACCGCCTGGTCGATGCCGGTGAGCTCGGCGACCTTGTCGGCAAGACGATTGGTCGCCTCCTTGTCCGCCTCGCCCTTGACGAGGTCGGCCAGGAATTCGCCGCGCGCGTAAGCCTCGACGTCGGCGAGATCGGCGCGCTTGACCGGGCCTTTCGCCTCGCGCGTCACCGCGACATAGCTCGGCAGCGTCGCGACATATTGCAGGAGGCTGGTGCCGGTGAACTCGCGGAAGTCCAGGAGCGGCGACACCAGGATCAATCCCCTGACGCCGACGCCGTGCTGGAGCTGCAACTGGCGCACTACCTTCGGCCCGCGAATGCCGCCATAGCTTTCGCCGGCGACGTATTTCGGCGAGGTCAGCCGGTCGTGCTTCTCGAGCCAGCGGCGGATCACGAGCGCGATCGAATTGACGTCACCGTCAACGGAGTAGAACGATTTGCGCGCGTCATCGCCGGTCGCGACGAACCGGCTATAGCCAGTGCTGACGGGATCGATAAAGACGAGATCGGTGAAATCGAGCCAGGTCTCCGCGTTCGGCTTCACCTCGGGCGAGGCGGACGGCGACAGGGCTTCGCCATCGAGCGGCAGCCGCCACGGCCCCGCCGCGCCGAACTGGAGCCATGCCGAGGACGCACCGGGCCCGCCATTGAACAGGAACGTCACAGGGCGCGTCGCACGGTCGGCGCCGTCGAGCTCATAGGATGTATAGGCGATGTCGGCCAGCGGCTCGCCCTTGCCGTCGAACACGCGGATCGATCCGGCGGTCGCTGCGAAATTGAGGGTGCGGCCGGGAAGATCGATCGTCTGCTTCGTGGTCGAATCCGACGGAAGACGGTGCGGCTCGGCGGATGACGATGCATTCTGCGACGCGCTTTGTGCGCCGCCGCGCCCGCCCTTCTGTCCGGCCGCTGCCGCCGCCTCGGCGCGCGGCTGCGGCGGATCGTCGGCGCGCGCAAATCCTGCGAGCGCGAATGCCGACACCACCAGCACCAGGGTCGCGCGGCGGAGCGCCGGCATATTCGTGGCCATGATCGTTCTCCCTGCCCGGCGTCGACCGCCGGTGCGGACCGCAAGGCTAGCGCGGAATTGCGACGGTTTGGGGGATCATGGCTCCAGCGGCGCCTGAAGAGCCCGGTTGGGCACAAATCGAGCCGGTTTCGTCCTCAAATCGGAATGGGCAGTTGCCGGTCTGGTGTGAAGGGCGGTCATCCTCGACAATCGGGGTCGAGATCGTTAGACGAGCCCGGCGGAACTTTCTCCAGCCAGCGGCCCTGCCCGAAGCCATGACCAAGCCAGCGCGATACGACCGGATCGCCTTCGTCGCCAGCCCGAGCAGCGAGGCGCAAGCCGCCTTCGGCCAGCTCACCAGAGACTTCGGCAATTGCGATCCGAAGGACGCCGACATCGTGGTCGCGCTCGGCGGCGACGGGCTCATGCTCCAGACGCTGCATCAGCACATGCATACGGGCAAGCCGATCTACGGCATGCACCGCGGCACCGTCGGCTTCCTGATGAACGAGTACTCGACCGTCGATCTTCGGGCCCGTCTCGAGGCCGCGCAGGAATCCGAGATCCACCCGCTCCTGATGCGCGCGACCGACGCCAACGACCGCGTTCACCTGCATCACGCCATCAACGAGGTCGCCCTGTTCCGGCAGACCTACCAGGCCGCGCGCCTGCGGATCCTGATCGACGAGCGCGAGCGCATGTCCGAGCTGATCGCCGACGGCATCATGGTGGCAACGCCGGCCGGCTCGACCGCCTACAATCTGTCCGCCCAGGGACCGATCCTGCCGATCAACGCTGCGCTGCTGGCGCTGACACCGATCAGCGCCTTCCGCCCGCGACGCTGGCGCGGCGCGCTGCTACCGAACACGGCTTATGTCGTGATCGAGGTGCTGGAGGGCGACAAGCGCCCCGTGGCGGCGGTCGCCGACCACGACGAGGTGCGCGACGTCCGCCGCGTCGAGGTGCTGTCCGACAGGACCATCTCAATGCGCATGCTGTTCGACCCCGGTCACAGCCTGGAAGAGCGCATTCTGCGCGAACAGTTCGGCTCCTGAGCCGCCTCGCCGGACTGCCGATCGCAACCCTTCATTAACCCCCGGCGAGATATGGTTAACGAAAGTTGACCGCTCCGGCCCGGGCTCCATGTTCCGCATCGATTTCAACAAGCTGCGTTTCCTCGTCTGCGACGACAATCCGCACATGCGCCGCATCCTGCGGACACTGCTGCATTCCTTTGGCGCGCGTGAAGTCTACGAGGCCGAGGACGGCGCCACGGCGCTGGAAATGTACAGCCATTACGTGCCCGACATCGTCATCACCGACTGGGCGATGCCGATCTTCGACGGGCTCGAACTGGCGCAGATGATCCGGCAGCCGGAATCCAAGGGCAATCCTTACGCGCCGATCATCATGCTGACCGGCCATTCCGAGAAGCGCCGCGTCACAGTGGCGCGCGATGCCGGCGTCACCGAATTCCTGGCCAAGCCGATCTCGGCCAAGGGGCTCTACCAGCGCATCCTCAACGTGGTCGCCAGTCCCCGACCCTTCATCAAGACCAAGACCTATTTCGGCCCGGACCGGCGCCGCAACATCACCTCCGCCTATATGGGTCCCGAGCGCCGCGTCGGCGAAAAGCACGAGGTGCTGCAGCAGCCCTCGCTGCTCGACAAGGCCCGCTCCTCCATCTAGCGCAACGTCTCTCACGATCGAGGCCGAATATCATGGCGAAGAACAGCGCAAGAGACATCGAGATCACGGCCTTCGCCACGCATCAAATCATCACGCAGCCCAACCCGCTGCGGTCGGTCCTGCGCCGTGTCGAAGAGAAGGACATGGACGATCCGGTCGGCCGGGCCGAGCAGGCGCTCGCGGGCCTCGCCGGCGAGTTCAAGGACTGGATGGCGACCGAGATCAACCGGCTGTCGGCCGCCTACGTCGCCATCCGGCACGACGGCTTCACCAAGGACAGGCGCGACGAGTTGTTTCGCGCCGCGCACGACATCAAGGGCGATGCCGCGACCTTCGGCTATCCGGCGGCGGCCGGCGTAGCCGAGAGCCTGTGCCGTGTCATCGAGCACGCGCCCGATCTGGAAAAGGTGCCGGCCGAGCTGTTCACGCACCACATCAACGCCATCCTCGCCATCGTGCACGAGAACACCAAGCTCGACAGCATCAGCGTCTCCGCCGAGCTCAGCCGGCGCCTGCGCAAGGTCGCCGACGACTATCTCGCCGACGCCAACCGCGATCGCCCCGAGCATCTCGAGGTGATCCTGGCGCCGAGCATCGCGCCGGCGGGGTAAGGGCTCGCCTCTCTCCTCTCGTCATTGCGAGCGCGGCGAAGCAATCCAGACTGTCCCCGCGGTGGGATTCTGGATTGCTTCGCTGCGCTCGCAATGACGGAGTTTGCGGTTTAGACCTGCCCTATCTCGGATATCGAATTAGGCCGCGATCAGATCGTCATAGACAGGATCAACCATCTCCTCCGCGACCAGCTCGTCGCAGAACAGCCTTGCCTCTTCGCGCGCGGACTCGGTGGCGAAGCGGCGCAGCAGGACCATCAGCGGCTCGGTCGCGCCGCGGTCGGTCTCGCAATGGGTGAGCACGCGCTCGACCATGCGGCGGCGCAGCCGCACCGCATTGTCGTCGCTGTCGACGAAGCCTTGCTCGTGGCAGGCATCGAGCGCGACCTGGAAGGCCGCAAACGTCGCCTCGGGAAGCCCGGCGCGCCGGAGCAGCGCCTGCAGGCTATTGCCGCCGCGATCGTGCAGCAGCGCGGACACGCGCGCCAGCGGCAGCTCGGCGAGCTCAGCCAGCGCCGCATCGAACAGGTCCAGATTGCTCGACAGCAGCGCGCGCAGTATGAGACCCGCTGTGAGCTGGCCGGTGATGCGCAGGTGCCGAACAAGACCTTCCATGTCTTCGCCGCGTGAGCGCGCCGCGATATTCATGGTGGAGCGGTCGCGCGCCTCGGTCGCGATCCGCTCGGCGCGGTCGGCACTCAGCCAGTTCCGAGCCACGACGAATTGAGCCAGTGTCTCCGAGAGTTTTGCCACCAGCGCAGCGCGCGTGGCGGACGGCAGATCCTCCAGCACCAGCATCGCCTCGCGGATCGCGGCGAGATGGCCGTGACGCTCGACGATGCGATCCCAGGAGAATGGCGCAAGCTCGGCATGAGGATTTTCGATCAGCTCGAGCGCTGCCGCCGCGCAGCCGACTTCGGCAATGGCGGCGCAGACCGATACCGGCAGCGCGATGCGGCGCGCGACCGCGCACTGCACCTCGTCGTTGCCGGTCGCGACGATGTCGACGAGATCGGCGTCGATCAGCAGCGGAGAATGTTCGAGCACGGGCAGCGCGACGGTCGGCTGGTCCGCCGACAGCGCCCGCACGATCGACGCCGGCGCCTCGGTGCTGCGCGCAAACGCCTCGGCCATCGCCTGCCGCACCAGCGGCGAGGGATCGTCGAGCAGCATCAGAAGCGCGCCTTCAGCGGCAATACGGTCGTCATGGGAAAGGTCTGAGATCAGCCAGGCCCGGGCCAGCGCCCGCGTCGCCTCGGCCCGCTCGCCAGCGGGCGCCGTCCTGATCCAATTGATGAACTGCCGAACAATCATGGTGCTTCCGGCTTACGCAACGAAGACGAAGCGGTGACGGCTTGTCACCTGCAACACAAAATAAACCACGACGCTTAACAAAGCGTTCACCATAACTGGCTGGTTTTATTGACGTTTTGTTAAGGGAACAAAGGCGGCCCGTTCACGCGCGGGGACCTGCGCAGCAGCGTTCACGCTGCGACGTGTCCGAGACACGGGCGTGCGTATTAGCTTGAGAACGTTCCGCTGCGATCGCTGAAGAGATCAAGCGGCTGCGGCGGCCGGACGTCGGGCGTTGCCGATGCGACCGAGGTCGCTGGTGCGACCGAGGTCGCGGGTGCGACCGAGGTGAGCGAGGCATTGTTGCCCCACAATTTCTGCACGGTCGTCGAGACCGGCTGGGTGGTGTCGCCAGGCTGATAGATCGAGCGAAACACCGGCGTGCCCGGTGCATTGTCCGCGACCGTCATTGGCGCTGTCGCGCTGACCGGCGTCACCGCGCGTGTGTTCGGAAAGGTCTGGAGATACGCAGCATTGTCGATCAGCGGCGCGGCAGGCTGTACGCCGTTCGCGCTCGCGACCTGCGTGGTCGATGGCGTGCCGCCATACATCGCCATCGCGCTGCGGGTGGTTTTCGAATTTGCCGCGCCGGCGTAGCGCGCATCCAGCACCGAATAGACCTCGGAGACGCTGCGCGCGCGGCCGTCCTTGGCATAGAAGATCGAGCGATTGGCGGACGCAGCGTTAGGGAACAACCGCGCGCCGACCGCTTGCGGATTGTCCTCGGCATTCGCGATCAGTTTCGCGGCGCCGCCGACGCCCATGAAATGCGCCATGTAGAGTTCGCTGTCGGACGGCCTGCGGCCGAGCAGGCCGGTGAGCTTGAAGCTGTTCGACTGCGTCAGCGCGGCCGCCATGCTGGAGGCGGCCTCCGGATCGTCACGCAGCTTCATGATCGACCGCTTCATCGCGGGATCATCGACGGTGTAGGAGCCTGACGACGTCCTGGTGATGGCGTCGGAATAATTGCCATAGCCGAGCTGGGTGCCCGCTTCCTTCACCGTGCCGAGCCAGGTCTGGTCGATGAACTGGTAGAGCCCGTGCGCCGATGACGTCGTCGCCCCGGCTGTGGGATCGAAACCAGATTCCATCTTGGCGGTGGTCAGCATGTATTGGAAGCTGACGCCAGCGACGTTCGAGGCCTGCTTGATCGCACCGGCGACGCGTGCCCGCGACGGATCGAGAACCGCCGTCTGAGAGGCACTGGAATTGTCGACCGACATGATGAAGTGCCCGCACCGCACGGCGTTGAGTGCGCCGGCAATTCAGCGCCCTGTCGTCTCACCGTGGGACAGGTATGGTTAATGCGGGGTTAATTCGGATCGCCAGCTCCGCCCTGCGCGTGACGGCAGGACTACTTCTTGTACACCGCGTCCGGATCGAACAGCCTGTCCGCATCGACGAAGAGGAGCGTGGCGCCGCCGTCTTCGGCCTCGACCTTGCGGTAGAAGCAGGACCGGCGGCCGGTGTGACACGCCGCGCCGATCTGCTCGACGCGGAGCCAGATTGCATCCTGATCGCAATCGGTGCGGATCTCGACCACGCGCTGGGTCTGACCCGAGGTCTCACCTTTTCGCCACAAGGCCTTGCGCGAGCGGCTGAAGTACCAGGCCTCGCCGGTCGCAATGGTCTTGCGCAGCGCCTCGTCGTTCATGTGCGCGACCATCAGCACGTCGCCGGTGGCGACGTCGGTCGCGACGACGGTCACGAGCCCGGCCGCGTCGAACCTGGGAAGGAAGGCGAGACCTTCCTCGGTTTCATGGGAGTGAGCGGACACAATGCCCTCGCCGGTCTATTCGCGAGGTCAGCGCTGCAGGCCTCGCACCAGGGACAGAAAACGAGCCTGCTCCGCCGGATTGTCGCGGAACATGCCGGTGAAGCGGCTGGTGAAGGTGGAGGCGCCATGCTTGGCGACGCCGCGCACCGACATGCAGGTATGCTCGGCCTCGATCAGCACGGCAACGCCGCGCGGCTTGAGGATCTCGTCGATCGCCGCCGCGATCTGCGCGGTCATGTGCTCCTGGGTCTGGAGCCGGCGGGCGAAGATGTCGGTGAGGCGCGCAAGCTTCGACAGGCCGACCACGCGTTCCACCGGCGTATAGGCGATGTGCGCCTTGCCGTAGAACGGCATCATGTGATGCTCGCATTGCGAGGTGAACTCGATGTCGCGCACAAGGACGAAATCATCATAGCCGGCGGTCTCGCCGAAGGTGCGATCGAGCACCTCGGCCGGGCATTGGTGGTAGCCCTGATAAAGTTCGTCGAAAGCCTCGACCACGCGGCGCGGCGTGTCGAGCAAGCCCTCGCGGTTGGTGTTCTCGCCGATATAGGCGAGCAGCGTCTTCACCGCCTGCTCGGCCTCGGCGCGCGCAGGGCGCGGCTGGTCGGCGCGGACGGCGGCGGCGAGGAATTCGGAAGGATCAAGCTCCGCCGGACGGCCATCGGGCTGCCGGTCGGAGGGCTTGTTGGGGCGGATGGATTTGATGGTAGCGTCCATGTCTACTCCGTTCGACGGCCTTGCGGCCGGAGTGTCACCGGCAGACGGGGCGGCGAGCCGCCGGACGCCTGAGAGAACAGTTTCGGCGAAAAGGTCTTCAAATTAACGCCGGCAGCACGGTTCTGGATCACACCACTGCTGCAGCGCTGGACTGTTTTTCCGCCAGTTCCGACCCTATATAGGGCCGTGGACGGCGCACGCCAAGGCCGATCCTGCTGGACTCCATCACATGCTGAACGACATTTATAACAAGCGGATCATCGAACTGGCCGGGAATATTCCGCGGCTCGGACGGTTGTCGGATCCCGATGCCACCGCCACCGCCCACTCCAAGCTGTGCGGCTCGACCGTCAAGATCGACCTCAAGATGGAGGGCGATAAGGTCACCGACTTCGCCCACGACGTGAAGGCCTGCGCGCTGGGACAAGCTTCTTCATCCATCATGGCAAGTCAGATCGTCGGATCGACTGCGAGCGAACTCCGTGAGTTACGCGAAACTGTTCGCAAGATGCTGAAGGAGAACGGCGCGCCTCCTGAAGGCAAATGGGCAGAGATCAAGTTCCTCGAGCCGGTCCGCGACTACAAGGCGCGCCACGCCTCGACGCTCCTGACCTTCGATGCCGTGGTCGATGCCATCGGCCAGATCGAGGCGAAAGCGAAGCAGCCGGCTGCGGCGCAAGGCTGAGTCCGGAAGCCGATCCGGGCTCGTCGGTGGGCCCGGGAAATGAAACAGAAATTCGAGGCTACTTCTGCGCCGCCGCAACCGGCGTGGCGACGCCGCCCGTCGGCACCAGGGCTTCCGCCGTCTTGGTCGACTTGGCGGGCTGCGCCGGTTCTGCACCGAACCTTGCCTGGGTCTTCGGTGCAAGCTCCGCCATTGCCGGCGCGGAGATGTCGACATGCGGCAGCACGTCGGCCACGAGATCCGTCGTCACAAGATTGGTGAGCTGGAGCTCGCCTGCATCGAGCTCGTGCAAATCTTCCCAGGGCGGGACGCTAAGCGCGAGCGACAGCAGATCGCCGGCACCGCCCATGTCGAACGTGTATTTGGCGAGCCGGCCGATGTCGCGCTCCACGATCATCAGGTCCTGCGCGCTGTAGCTCGCTGCCTTGGCATCGTCGGCGCGATCGCCCATCCAGATCTGGTGGACCCGGACATGGGCCGCTTCCGGCACGTAGCGCTTCTTGCCGGCCAGCAACAGGAACACGCACATGGATTCGCAATAGGCCTCAGGCGCGACCGCCGGACGGGCCGACTGCCCACTACGGTTCTGAAGGCTGATGCCGACCGTGGTCAGAAGTCCGAGATTGCGGAAGCGCCGGCCGAGCGTGATCGCGTCGTTGACGGAACCACCGCTGGAATCGAGCACCACGGTGGCGCCGCCGAGCTGGCGTCCGCGGGAAAAATCTTCGAAGTCCCTCGGCGTATCGGCCGTGATGATGCCGACCGCACTGACCCACCCGCGGCAATTCGGCTCGCAGGCGACCCAATTGAACTTCATCGGCAGCTTGCGCTCTTCGAGGGCAACACCGGCCCGAGCCGACGACCCGAGCGTCGCGACGGCGCCAGCCAACACGACTCCACAAGCAGCGGTTCCCACCAGCAACCAGCCGCGAAGTTTGAGCGCCTTCAGAAGTTTCAAACTGGTCCCTTCCCCAAGTCCCAAGCTTTAGCCCAAGCCTTACGGCGAGCCGACTCAGCCAAGCCCCGTTCTGACGTTCCAATGAGTCTCACATGAACGTCACAAAAATGGTATCCGGGGGAATACAGCTCGTCCATAGGCACTTGCTGCACTGCTCCCAAAAAGCATGCAAAATATGACGCACAAACAACAGGTTACAGTTCCCTGCGTCGGAACCGCGCAGAACCTCGCCCACGATCTCAGCAAAGCGCCCATGAAGCAATCAACTTGCGAGCACTGTTTCAATCCCGTCGTGGGCGCGCGCCGGCTTCCACGCAGATTCGGCCGCGCGCTGATCTGGCTCTACCGCCACACGCTCTCGCCGCTGGTTGGCTACAATTGCCGGCACCTGCCGACCTGCTCGGTCTATGGCGACGAGGCGATCGAAAGATTCGGGCTGTGGGCCGGCGGCTGGATGACGCTGGCGCGCCTGCTCCGTTGCAACCCGTTCGGCACCTCGGGAATCGACAACGTGCCCCTCACCACACCGCAAGCTTCGCGCTGGTATCTGCCTTGGCGCTACGGCCGCTGGCGCGGCGTCAACGCACCCTGAGCATGATGCGGCGCCTCACCCGTCGCTGCCTTGAGTGGAACCGAAACTCTTTCCTCGCATTGAGGTGATGCTCCTGCGGGAGGAAACAACAATGCGCTGGAAAATCAGCCCTCATTTTCACTTCAGGTCTGGACGGGATTCGCGAGCTGGTTCGCGAGGCCACGATCCCAGAACCCTCGACATGCTCGCTATCATCGGCCTGCTTGTGCTTGTCGTCGGCTCGGGCTGGTATCTAGCGACGAGCACTGCCACGCCGCCCAGTACGACGGCGTTCATCGTGCCGAGCCAGAGCGTGCACTGGTAATCAGCGGGACCAGAAAAAGCGTCCGGGCGGCGGCGGGACCGGCTCGGGCGGACGTGGCCGCTTCGGACGCGGCGGTTTCGGCGGCGGCTCGGCGGACGAGGTGGTCTCCGCGCCCGGCGCCGTCTCGCTTCCCGGCACCTTCACCGACAGCAGCAAGTTCGACTCGTGCATCCGCCAGCGGTAACCGACGCCGAAGTCGATCGGCTGGGCGCGCGTGAACAATGCAGTGTAGCGCTCCTGATAGCGGCCGGGAAATTCGCCGATGGGTCCGAGATAGCGACCGAACGGGAAGAACCGCCATTGCCGCGTATTGTAGCTCGAAAGCGGAATGCCGGAATCGTCCTGGACGATGGTCGCGCTGTTGGCCAGCAACCAATCGCGCGCGACGGTAAAGTTGCCGGAGTGCAGCAGATAGGACGCACTCTTGATCAGGCTGTTGCCGGGGCCGAGCGTCTCGCAGAACTTCAGGAAGCCGGCGGCGCGTGCACCCGAATTGGAGAGATCGGTCGAGAAATAGTACAGCGTGCGCGCCTCGCCGTCGGGGCCTGCAAAGGTGATGCGGGCGCCGCGCGTCGCGTTCGGCCCTGGATTGTCGTTGCCGACATGCACGCCGCCCTTGTCGTCGAGTGCGACCATCTCGACATTGCGGATGGTCTTGCCGGAGCGGACGAGGAAAACATAGAGGATCGGCAAGGTGCCGTTGACCTGGTTGGTGTGCAGGTCGACCTTCATTTGCTTGGTGATGAAGAAGGAAAAACTCAGGATCGAGCCGAGCGAGCGCTCGACATTGTAGAGCGCGGCGCCGACCGAGCCGCGCGGCAATCGCGTCAGGTCAGCCACCGCACCGACCGGCTCCAGCGCGCCAAGCACGTAAGTGCTGGCCTTGGGATAGAAGGCGTCGGCATAGAGGAAGTCGGGACCGCTGAACAAATAAAACATGGTCGGCCTGGGCGCCGCCAGATTGACGTCGGCCCAGTTGCGGATCTTCGAGAGCTGGCGCTGCTCGAGCTGGGCGAAGGCGCCGTCGAAGAACTTTGCGTGGCGCTGCCAACCCGAGTCCTTTGTGAGCGGCACCAGCGGCGAATCCGCCGAAGGCTGCATGCCCGCGAGGAAGCGCGCGGTGTCGTCGAAAGTCGCCTCGGCAGCACGTGCGGACGAGACGGCCGCAGCCACCAAGGCGAGAGCGACGGCCGCAATTCTCATGGGTCGAAACATGTCTATTCGCAATGTCATGAAGTGCCAGCGGCGACCGGCCGCCTGCGGAAAACAGCATAAATCAACAGGCCCGAGAGCATGACGAGCATCCCCGACAGCGATTGCACGGGCCGCTCGGTCAACAAATAGTACATCATGAAGGCGGTCACGAGCAGGAAAACGAGCGGCGTGAACGGGTATCCCCAGGCACGATAGGGCCGCGGCAAATCGGGATCGGTGATACGCAGCTTGATGACGCCGGCGACCGTGAAGAACGAGCAGAACAAGAGCGCGAACTGGATGAAGTCGAGCACGGCCTCGAAACTGCGGGTGAACAGCAGCAGATTGGCGACGGCGAGCTGAAACAGGATGGCATAGGCCGGCGCGCCGCGGACCGATCTCTGCGAGAACACGCGCAGCGCCGGAATGTCCTCCCCCATCGTCATCATCACGCGCGGGCCGATCCACATCATCGCGCTGATCGATGAGATCAGGCCGAAGCAGATCATCGCGCCGACGATTCGGCCGCCGAGATTACCGAAGATCGCACTGCCGGCGACGCTGGCGACGTCGAGCTGACCCGCGAGCGCGCCGACCGGGGTCGAATGGAGAAACACCGCATTCAGCGCGACGTACAGCACGAGCACGATCAGCGTGCCCGCGAGCAGCGCGCGCGGCAGGTCGCGCTGCGGCATGTTCATCTCGCCGATGATGTAGGTCGCGGCATTCCAGCCCGAGAACGAATACATCACGAACACGAGCCCGATCGCGAAAGGCGCGCTGACGATGTGCGCGAGATCGCCGGCCTGCGGCGTGAAGGCGATCGGCTGCGGCACGCCGACGATGAAGCCGGCAACCAGGAAGGCAACGATCAGCACGACCTTCAGGATGGTCGAGATCAATTGGAAGGTCGAGGAGTGCCTGACGCCGGTCAGTTGCACGAGCGAGACCAGCCACACCACGGCGATGGCAAGCGGGATCGGCGGCACACCGGGCACGACCGATTTGGCGTATTCGCCGAACGCCATCGCGGCGAGCGCGACGGGTGCTGCAAAACCAACCGTTGCCGACACCCAGCCGGCGAGAAAGCCGAAGGCGGGATGATAGGCACGGCCGAGAAAATTGTATTCGCCGCTCGAGCGCGGAAACATCGCGCCGAGCTCGCTGTAGGAGAATACCCCGCACAGCGCGACGATGCCGCCGACGGTCCACAGCAGGAGGATCGAGAAGCCCGAGGGGATGTCCTTGACCTGGAAGCCGAGGCTGGTGAAGACGCCGACCCCGATCATGTCGGCCACGACGATGGCGGTCGCGACCAGAACGGAGACCCCCGACCCGCTTCCGGTCAGCCGGCCGGTCCAGGGTGCAGTACCCGCATCTGATGCCGTCATCGCCGTCCTCAACCTCAGGCGTCACGCCTCGTGGGAAGCATCGTGCAGCTCGGTCCAGTCAATTCAAGCAGGGTTAACAAGGGTTAAATGAGGCGGGGCCACTTCGGTACTCTAGCACCATTAATCCACGATCCGGGCAATAAAGCTTCGTAAACACCGGGACATCCCGCTCCCGTCCCCCACAATCAGGACACGATTGCGTGGTCCCCTTGAGCGTTCCGGATGTGGGGAAGTTTCTCCGGACACTTAACGTCGCCTAAACGCCCATCGGCTCAATTGCCTTAATGATTGCCGATGGACTTGTGGTCATGACTTGGGGTCATGGGTGAATGGTCGGGGCCGTTCCGAAACCGAGAGCTGACATCCGCGCCGACCGGACCGCGTCCGGCGCGCGCGGTCGTGCGCTTCGGACCGCTCTGATCTCAGCCTTGGTGCCGTTGTCGCTGACCCTGGTTCAATGCGGCAAGGCACCCAATCCGGCAGCGCTCGCGGCGAACTCGCAGGCCAACGTCCAAGGCAACGTCCCAGCCAACGTGCAGGTCGTTGCGAAGACAAACCAGCAAGTCGCAAGCAGCGACTCGTTCGAGGATCGCTTCCCGGCCCCCCAGTTCAGGGAGCGCTTCCCCTCCGCGAGCGAGGGTTTTCTGCAACGGCAGATGTCGGACTTCTCACCCAAGCGCGCCGTGCAGCAGCAGCCGGAGCAGGCGCCCTACAAGGTCGCTTCGCTCGCGCCGCAGGCCCCATACCAGCGTCCGCCGCGCGAGGACCTGACGACGCTCGTCAGCATGAAGTGGTCAGCCTTCCCCTATTTCGGCAACAACCCCGCCTCCGACGCGCCGTTCCTCAACATCTCCAAGGGCGACCGCCGCGGCCACCGCAGCTATTCCGGGCGCGTATTCTGGCAGGACGAGACTTACAACGATAATCGCGTCCTGATGCACGTGCCCGAACATTTCGACGTGCGGAAGCCAGGCGTGATCGTAGTGTTCTTCCACGGTAATGGCGCGACACTCGAGCGCGATGTGCGCGACCGACAGCTGGTGCCGCAGCAGGTCACCGATTCCGGCGCCAATGCCATCCTGCTCGCACCGCAGATGGCGGTCGATGCTGCCGATTCCAGCGCAGGAAAATTCTGGCAGGCCGGTGGCCTCAAACGTTTCATCGACGAGTCGGCGAACCATCTCGCCCGCCTCACCGGCGATCCCAACAGCGCCCGCGCCTTCGCCAATATGCCGATCGTGATCGTCGGCTACAGCGGCGGCTTCCTGCCGACAGCCTGGAGCCTCGAGGTTGGTGGCATCAGCGACCGTGTCCGCGGCGTCGTGTTGCTCGACGCCGTCTATGGCGAGATGGACAAGTTCGCCTCATGGATCGAGAGCCACCGCTCCGGCTTCTTCGTCAGTTCCTACACCCACTACACCGCGCGGCGCGATCGCGAGCTGATGAGCACGCTGCGGCAGAAGGGCATCACCGTCTCCGAAGACATGGACGGCCCCTTACGTCCGGGCAGCGTGGTGTTCGTCGAAACCGGGGACGGCATTACCCATCGCGACTATGTGACGCGAGCGTGGACGCGGGACCCGCTCAAGGACGTCCTGGTGAAGATGTCGGCGACGCCATCACTCGCGCTCACGCGCGTGGCCTCCACCAATCCATCCGCATCGAGCCGGTAGCGATATTGCGCCCGTCGGCATTTGGCTGCACGGCCCGCAACTCCCTCAAGCCTTGATCAAAATGTGATGTTGATGGCCGACGGTCCCGGGGCCGACCGGTTGCTTCCACTGGCAACAATCATACTTTGCCGGCCAAGTCGTATTTGGGATTCTCCGGGGACATGCTGTGCGTCAGGGACTCTAACAAGGTCGACTTCCACACGGTTCACGGCACGGGTTGCGGCGTCGTCTATGTGACCGAGGGCAAGATGCGCGGCGGCAATTCCGCTTTCGCGTTCATCGGCACCTGCACGGGCGAAGGCGACAGCATCAGAGTCAAGATCTCGACCGAGCGCCACAATGACGACCCTTGCTTCAAGGCCTTGTTCGGTCTTGACCGGATCACGCTGACGCTCGCCGGCCGGGAGGATGGCGATAGTGCGGAATTCGAAGGTACCGCACTGCAACTGCCGGGCGTTGCCTTCAGGGCCGTGCTGAGCCGGATCAGCGACTAACCGTCCGGCTCCTGATCCTTCGGGTCTTAACTGCCTCAGGTTTTTGGCAGCTTCGGAATGCTCTCGGCAAAGCCGTTGAAGCAGGCCAGCCGCTCGTCCTCTTCCTTGAAGAAACGGCAATCGGCGTAGCCCTTGGCCTTCGCCGGCTTCGGCTTCGGCGTTGGCGCAATTACGGCGTCGTAGCAATTGAGCCGGTCCTTGGTGCCGTCGTCGAGATCGAGGCAGGCCTGGAGCCGCGCTGCGATGGATTGCGGCTTGCCCTTCGGCGCTACAGCCGGCTTGGCCGCAGCCTCCTTGGTCCCTGCCTTGGTGCCCTTGGGCTTGACCTGCACCAACGGCTTGTCCCCGATCATTGGTGGCTTGTCGGCTTGCGCGAAAGCGGAAGCTGAATAGAGCACCGCGGCAACCGCCAGAATCATCCTCATCTCAGTCAACCCTCTTTGGTCCCCATGACCGGCCTTCTAGCCTTCCGGCGCGCGGTTTGCCAAGCACCTTGCGCACACGGACACGCTTCCGCTCAGGCCGGGGCGGCAGTTGCCGGCCGGGGCCGGGTCAGGACCACCAGGATCAGCGCCAGCACGACGAAGCCGACCGCGACGAAGCCGAGCGTATGCAGGAGTTCGCGGGCGAACAGCAGTCCGCCGACGGCAGAGCCGACCGCCTGGCCGATATAGAGGACGGAGGTGTTGAGTGCGACGGTCGCCGATGCCAGCGACGGTGCCGCCGAGACCAGCCGCACCTGCTGCATCGAATTGGTCGAGGCAAAGCCGAGGCCCCAGATCGCGACCGCACCCGCCATCAACGCGAGCGTGCCGGCGCCGAGCGCCCAGCCGGTGATTCCCGCAAGCAGCAGCCAGGTGAACAGCAGCGAGGTGCGATAGGGTCCGGAGGTATCGACGATGCGGGTCGCGATGACAACGCCGAGGAAGCCGCAGACGCCATAGAGGGCGAACACCATGCCGATCGCATCAGGTCCTGCGCCGGTCAGCTTGTTGAGCAGCGGCCCCATGAAGGTGAACACCACGAACTGCCCGGACATCTGCAACATCGTGATCGCAAGCAGAAGCAGGATCGTCCTGTTGCGACCGACCGCGCTCCAGGTCTTCAGATCCACGGGCGTGCCCTTCAAGCCCGCCGGCAGTCGCATCAGCAACAGCAGGAAGCTGACGCAGCCGAGCGCGCCGATCCCGCCATAGGCCGCGCGCCAGCCATAGCGGCTGGCGATAAACGTGATCAGCGGCAGGCCGACGGCGGCAGCGAGCGACCAGCCGAGAAAGATGTAGGCAATCGTACTGCCGCGACGCTCCACCGGCACGATCAACGCCGCCGTACCGGCGGCCTGCGGCGTGTAGAGCGCGCCGACCGCGAGCATCACCAGGCGGATGACGAGGAGGCTTGCATAATCGGGCGCAAAGGCAGAGGCGAGATTGCCAAAAGCGAGCACCGCGAGCGTCGTGGTGAGCAGCGTCCGGCGTTCGATCCGGCTGGTGAGCCAGGCCGTTAGCGGCGAGCCGATGCACAGGATGACAGCCCCGAAGGTGATCAGGAGCGCGGCCGCATGGATGCTGACGTCGAGCCCCGTCGCCAATTCAGGCAGCATGCCCGCCGGTGCCAAGACCGAGCAGCCGGTGACGAGATTGCCGAGCATCAGGGCGGTTGGCGCGAAACGGCCGGCGCGTGCATTTTCCATGCAAACGCATGTAGAGCGGGCTTGCGACCAGTTAAAGGGCGCTGCCCGGAATAGTTCGTGCAGCGCCCCGCTTTTGCGCGCCGGTTTCTTGGAAATGCCGGATTGCGCAGGCCGAATCGCCTGATATATCGCTCGTTCCCGCTTACCTGCGCTCGTTCGCAGGAGTGAGCCTCAGGAGACATGCAATGACCGACCAGCCCAACGACCAATCCAAGGACCAGTCCAAGTCCGAGCAGCCCAAATCCGAATCCGGCTTCCAGTACAGCCTCAGCAATTTGAGACCCGTGACCCCGCCGGAAAAAATCACCCTCACCTTCCCCGACGGCGCCCGGCGCGAATACGCCAAGAGCATCACCGGCCTCGAACTCGCCAAAGGCATTTCGCCGTCGCTGGCCAAGCGCACGGTCGCGATGGCGCTCGACGGCGTGGTCTCCGACCTCGACGACGCAATCGAAGCCGATGCCAGGATCGAACTGATCAACCGCGACGATCCGCGCGCGCTCGAGCTGATCCGCCATGACTGCGCCCACGTGCTTGCCGAAGCCGTGCAGACGCTGTGGCCGGGCACCCAGGTCACCATCGGCCCCGTGATCGAGAACGGCTTCTATTACGATTTCTTCCGCAACGAGCCGTTCACGCCGGAAGACTTTGCCGCGATCGAGAAAAAGATGCGCGAGCTCATCGCGCGCGACAAACCCTTTACGAAGGAGGTTTGGGATCGCGAAAAGACCAAACAGGTGTTTCGCGACAAGGGCGAGGCGTTCAAGGTCGAGCTGGTCGACGCCATTCCCGGCAACGAGCCGATCAAGATCTATTACCAGGGCGACTGGTTCGATCTCTGCCGCGGCCCGCACATGACCTCGACCGGCAAGGTCGGCAACGCCTTCAAGCTGATGAAGGTGGCCGGCGCCTATTGGCGCGGCGACAGCAACAACCCGATGCTGACCCGCATCTACGGTACGGCGTTCGCCAAGCAGGAGGACCTCGACGCTTATCTGAAGCAGATCGAGGAAGCGGAGAAGCGCGACCATCGCAAGCTCGGGCGCGAGCTCGACCTCTTCCATTTCCAGGAGGAAGGCCCGGGCGTCGTGTTCTGGCACGCCAAAGGCTGGACCATCTTCCAGCAGCTGATCGCCTATATGCGCCGGCGCCTGGCCGGCGACTATAGCGAGGTCAACGCCCCGCAGATCCTCGACAAGTCGCTGTGGGAGACCTCCGGCCATTGGGGCTGGTACCGCGAGAACATGTTCGCGGCGCAGTCGGCCGGCGAGGAGGCCGAGGACAAGCGCTGGTTCGCGCTGAAGCCGATGAACTGCCCGGGCCACGTGCAGATCTTCAAGCATGGCCTGAAGAGCTACCGCGACCTGCCGCTGCGGCTCGCCGAGTTCGGCGTGGTGCACCGCTACGAGCCGTCCGGCGCGATGCATGGATTGATGCGCGTGCGCGGCTTCACCCAGGACGACGCGCACATCTTCTGCATGGAGGATCAGCTCGCCGACGAGTGCCTGAAGATCAACGAGCTGATCCTGTCGACCTACGCCGATTTCGGGTTCACCGGCGATCTCACCGTCAAACTGTCGACCCGGCCGGAAAAACGCGTCGGCACCGACGCGATGTGGGATCACGCCGAGCGCGTGATGGCGACGGTGTTGCGTGAGATCCAGTCGCAGAACAATCACCTCAAGACCGAGATCAATCCGGGCGAAGGCGCCTTCTACGGGCCGAAGTTCGAATATGTGCTGCGCGACGCCATCGGCCGCGACTGGCAGTGCGGCACCACGCAGGTCGACTTCAACCTGCCGGAACGGTTCGGTGCGTTCTACATCGACCACGACAGCGGCAAGAAGCCGCCGGTCATGGTGCACCGCGCGATCTGCGGTTCGATGGAGCGCTTCATCGGCATCCTGATCGAGCACTACGCCGGCAACTTCCCGCTCTGGCTGTCTCCGGTGCAGGTGGTGGTCACCACCATCACGTCGGAAGCCGACGAGTATGCCAAGCAGGTGCTGGAGCAGGTCCGGCGTGCGGGACTTCGGGCCGAGATCGACCTGCGCAACGAAAAGATCAACTACAAGGTCCGCGAGCATTCGCTGGCCAAGATTCCGGCACTGCTCGTGGTCGGCAAGAAAGAGGCCGAGACGCAGTCGGTCTCGATCCGCCGGCTCGGCAGCGACGGTCAGCAAGTGACGACGACGGTGGAGGCCATCGCCGCCCTCGTCGACGAGGCGACCCCGCCGGATGTGAAGCGGGCGCGCGGCGCGGCCTGACATCTGAAATCGGTCTAAACTCGCTTTCGGTTGCGGGCGTGCATTCCTATGTGGGGATTGCACGCCGACGACCAGCCGAAGAGGAAACCGCAGTGCCCGACGCCATCGAACTCCTGAAGACCCGCCGCTCGGTCAAGCCGCGCGAGATGTCCGGGCCCGGCCCCTCCCCGGCCGAGCTCGAGACCATCCTCACCATCGGCGCGCGCGTGCCCGACCATGGCAAGCTCGCGCCCTGGCGCTTCATCATCTTCGAGGGCGATGCGCGCGAGCGCGCCGGCGAGGTGATCGCGAAGGTGTTTGCCCGGAAGAATCCCGGCGCGGCAGCGGCCGATGTCGAGACCGAGCGCAAACGCCTCACGGATGCGCCGCTGGTGATCGGCATCGTCAGCTTCACCAAGCCGCATCCGAAAGTGCCGGCCTTCGAGCAGGAATTGTCGGCCGGCGCCAGCGTCATGAACATTGTCACGGCCGCGACCGCGCTCGGCTACGGCGCCTGCTGGCTGACCGGCTGGTTCTCGTTCGATCGCGACGTGCTGGACGGCCTCGGCCTTAAGCCGGACGAGAAACTCGCCGGCTTCGTCCATATCGGCAAACCGACCAGGCCGAGCGAGGACCGTCCGCGACCGGTCCTTTCTGAAATCGTGACGCGATTTTAACCGAAGGCGTGTTGACGCCTTCGGCGTCTTGCGGCTTTGATCCCGGCAAGGGAGGAAGCCCGGATGAAGCGTCGTGAATTTCTGGTCGGAGCCGCGCTGCTGGCCGGCACGATGGCGCGGGCGCGCGCCGCCGACATCCCTGCTCCGTCGTCCGACGGACTCGACCGTATCACAGCATATTTCGACAACGAGGTAATGAGCGGCCGGCTGCCGGGCGTAGTGGTGCTGGTCCAGCAGCACGGCAAGCCGGTCTATCTGAAGACTTTTGGCGTGCGCGACACCAGGACCGGTCTCGCGATGACTCCCGATACGATCTTCGCCATCCACTCGATGACCAAGCCGGTCACGTGCCTTGGCGCGATGATGCTGATCGACGAGGGCAAGCTTGCGCTCACCGACCCCGTGTCGAAATACATTCCCCTCTTTGCCGACACTAAGGTGGGCCTCGAGGTCACCAATCCCGACGGCACGCTGAAGGTGGATCTCGTGGCCCCGGTCCGTCCCGTCAACATCGAGGATCTGCTGCGGCACACTTCGGGCATCAGCTACGACTATATCGGCGGCAAATGGGTTGAGCAGGCCTACAAGGCCGCCAACATCTTCGAAGGTCAATTCGACAACAGGGAGTTCGCCCAACGAATCGCGAGGCTGCCGCTGGCACGGCAACCGGGAACGCTGTGGCGCTACGGTCATTCCACCGACGTGCTCGGCAGCGTCATCGAGATCATCTCGGGCCAGACGCTGTACGCATTCCTCAAGCAACGCATCTTCGATCCGCTCGGCATGGGCAGCACCAAATTCGCCCTGGCGACCGAGGACGAGCTCGCGCGGATGGCGCGGCCACTGCCGAACGACAACATCCTGCTCGCCGCCGAGCGCGAGCGCCTCGACCATCCCGAATGGCAGTCCGGCGGCGGCGGGCTGCTCTCGACCATCACCGACTATCAGCGCTTCTCGCAGATGCTGCTCAATGGCGGCGAGTTCGACGGCAAGCGCTATCTCAGTCCTGCGGCCTTCAAGGCCATGACGACCGATCACGTCGGGCCGGGCTCGGGCGTCGGACGCGACTATTTCTATTTTCCGGGCGACGGTTTCGGCTATGGCTATGGCCTTGCGGTGCGGACCGATCCCGGCAACGCCAAACCGCCGCCGCCGGGCTCGCTCGGCGAGTTGAAATGGGACAGTGGCAGCGGCACCTATTTCGGCGTCGATCCCAAGCTCGACATGGTCTACCTGCTGATGCAGCAGACCCAGAACGAGCGCAGCCGCATCACGCCCGCCTTCAAGGCGCTGGTCTATGAGTGTTATCCGTCCGAGTTACGCCGCCCGTGAAGCACGCTGGCTGAAAGCGGCGAGCAGCTTTGCGATCTCGGCGCCGGGCACTTCCATCATCCTCGTCATTTCGAGCGCAGCGAAGCATTCCAGAATTTTTCCGCGGCGGCAGACTGGATTGCTTCGCTGCGCTCGCAATGACGGAGTCTGTGGGTGGCAGCGTCGCGCTTCCATTCGCATTCCGGATCGCAGACACACCTTCGCATCCTCGCGGCTTGCTCGCCCGAGCTTTGCTTCGTCGTTTACCCTCAATTGAAAGAGGGCGCAGGGAAGACCGGGTGCCGGCTGGCACCCGCGGTCCACTGTGCGAAATTGTCGTAACAAGATTGCACAGCGGCATACAGGTGAAGCCCAACATCCGGCCTTCCCTGCGCGGTGGCTTTACAGCTTATGTCGCGCTCTCCCCGGGGAGCGATGCACTATTGCCCCCGTCGCCTTGCGGATGGCTGACGCGTGCGCCCGGTTGGGCAGCCCACATCACCGCAACGCTTGACGCACAGACCCCGGGCGTCAGGACCACACGATTTCGCCGTACGCCGATCACACCGGTCGTGTGCGCGAGGCCTTCGCCCACGGTTGCCCGCCCCTGCGAAGCCGTTCGCGCCGATGTGACCAACGTCCACCGCCGTCCGGCCCGCGTTCGTGACGATCGCGATACGCCCCTCTTCCTTGGGCCGGAGTGAGGCGATGCATGCGTCGTTTCCGAATTTCGGTAAAGCGGAATATTTTTGAGGCAGGAATTGACCGACAGCTTGGGTGTTTTGCCTGACGGGCACGGCAAGGTCTTGTAACCCGGATGAGCCCATCCGGCTCGCGCCGCACCTGTCCCGGGTATCGCTGCGCACACCCTGGCCACGGCAGCGTGTCAAGAGCCATCACCCTGCCAATCGATCGATCACGAGATCGAGCAGCGCGCGCAGGCGAGCGAGGCGCCTGAGATCGCGGTGGTAGCCGACATAGGTGTCGCGGCCGGGTGGCGTCGCGCCGATGTCGAGTGCGACCAGCCGGCGGTCGCGGTCGCCGAGGGGACGCGGCAGCACTGCCAGCCCGCCGCCGCTCGCGCAAAGCTCCGCCTGCGCCTGCCTATTATTGCTGCGCGAGGCGATTTGCATATTCGGCAGCGTGCGCTTCAACCAGAGGGCATCGGGCATGTCGGCGAATTCGGCGTTCATGGTCACAAGACGGATACCGCTTCCGTCGCCGGCGCGTGGCGGCTTGCTGCCTTTCTTGCCGTAGAGCGCGTAGGGAATATGGAGCAGCTTCCGGGAGATCACTTCAGGCTCGTCGAACGGTTTGATGCGGAAGACGAGATCAGCCTCGCGGCGCGGCAGACTGTAGAGGCGCGCATCGGTCAGAAGCTCGACGGTCACCTTGGGATGGCGCTTGCCGAACGCGGCAATCAGCGGCGAGAGTATCACCGTCCCGAACCAGTCCGACGACGACAGACGCAGCAAGCCATCGAGCTGCGTCTCCGCGCCGGATGCACGCCGCTCCAAGGCGAGCGCCTCCTCTTCAATCCGCTCGGCATGGCGCAGCACAGCTGTGCCCTCGTCGGTCAGCACGAAGCCATCCGCCGTGCGCTGGAACAGCGTTTGTCCGAGCGACTTTTCGAGCGCCCGAAGTCTCCGTCCCATCGTCGGCTGGGTCTGGCCGATCTTCCGTGCGGCCGCGCCGAGAGTGCCTTCGCGCGCAATCGCCAGGAAGATGCGCAGATCGCTCCAGTCCACCGGAAGCCTCCTCATACAAAAACGCACGACAATCGTACATTCTCATTCCTTCCCATGCAAAAAATCATGGGCATATTGGAGGCCGACAATGGAGCAAGACGATCATGACGAGACAATCGACGATGCGCGCGGCCGTCCTGGAGACCCACAACGCGCCGCTGCGCCCCTCAACCGTCCCCACGCCCGAGATCGGTCCGCGCGAGGTGCTGGTGCAAATCCGCGCGAGCGGGGTCAATCCGCTCGACACCAAGATCCATGCGGGCGCGGCGGCGCATGCGCGCCATCCGCTGCCTGCAATCCTCGGGCTGGATCTCGCCGGTGTGATCGAACAGACCGGGCGTGACGTCTCGCGGTTCAAGCGGGGCGACGAGGTCTATGGGATGACGGGAGGCGTCGGCGGTGTGCAGGGATCGCTCGCCGAATTCGCCGCTGTCGACGCCGACCTGCTGGCGTTGAAGCCTGCCAATCTCAGCATGCGGGAGGCAGCCGCCCTGCCCCTCATCTTCATCACGGCCTGGGAAGGACTGATCGACCGCGCGGCGCTGAAGGCCGGACAAAAGGTGTTGATCCATGGCGGCGCAGGCGGCGTTGGGCACATGGCGATCCAGATCGCGCGCGCGTTCGGAGCAGAAATGTTCGCGACCGGCTCGGCATCGCAGCGCGCCACCATCGAAGGCTTTGGCGCGACCTTCATCGATCGCGATACCGCCATCGCGACTTATGTTGCAGAGCATACGGGCGGCCGCGGCTTTGACGTCGTCTACGACACCGTGGGCGGCCAGGTACTCGACGCTTCCTTCGAAGCCGTGCGCCGCTTCGGCCATGTCGTGAGCGCGCTCGGATGGGGTTCGCACGCGCTTGCGCCGCTCTCGTTCCGCGCAGCCACCTATTCCGGCGTGTTCACGCTGCTGCCGCTGCTCTCAGGGGAAGGCCGCGCGCATCACGGAGAGATCATGGCGGAGGCCACGCGCCTGGTTGAGGCCGGCAAGCTCTTGCCGATGCTCGATGCCCGGCACTTCACACTGGAGAACGTCGAGGACGCCTATGCGCTGATCCGCGATCACGCGACGCAGGGCAAGCTCGTTGTGGACATCTGACGGCGCTCGCAGAGAAGTCTAGTCGCCGGATGAAGCGAAGCGCAAGCCGGGCTGCGGAGACCCGCACGCGCTAAGGCGACTAGTCCTCGCTGGACGTCGCCAAGCGGTTGCGCAGATGGGCTTGCGACAACAGAAAGAACAATGCGCGCTCGCCATGATATTTGGCGGACGGCCGGGTGCGCTCGAAGCCATCGGCGAATTTCTTGCCGGATTGGTCGCACACCTGCCACCGCCAGCCGAACCGCTTACGCCTGGTGAGGATCACTTCGAACATGCCGACGAGCTTGGTCCCCTGCTCCTTGCCGGTCTCGCAGACGCACGAGCCTGCTCCGGCCTCCTCCGTTGGAGGGATGCCCGACATATAACGCAGCAGGATGGAAAGCGAATAAAATTGATTATCGGAAATAGGTATCTTGCACCGGCTGTGAGGAAGTCGCGGCGCCGCTGGAATAAGCCGGCGGTGCCGGTGTTTGCCGGTCCTGCTTGGTAGCGCTGACAAAGCTATTCAAATCGCAACACCAAACGGAGCAGCGGAGAGCATCCGCTTTCGCACGTGACGAGGACTGGCGGTAATAAGATATGGGAGATCCGTGCGCTGAATGAGACGTGTTCGCCAGACACGAAGACCAGCGTCAGGCCGCATGCGGTATCACCGCTCAAGCACTACCGCGCGACGACTTCCACTTCGCCGTCGACGCCGTTGACGACGTTGAACCCGCGCTCGTAGACCTTGCCCTCGTTCTTGGCGATGGCGCGGTATTCGCCTTCCGAGAGCACGACGCGCGGGAAGGCGCCGATCGATTCCTTGATGACGTCGCCGCCCGGGGTCAGCACCGACCAGGCGGTGTTGGCGAGCGCCTCGCCGCCCCTGTCGCTGACGAGCTTGAGCGTGATGACGGCGGCGCGGTGGGTGATGGTGACGTCGGTGAGCTTGCTGGCCTGGACGCGGATGTCCGAGCGCACCACCGAATTGGCATCGCCGTAGTTCGAGATGATGTAGTAGGTGCCTTCCGGCAGCAGCACGACGTCACCGGCGGCGACGTTCGGCACCAGGGAGGCGCGCTCGCCGGATTCGAACTGGCTGCCCTTGTAGATCGCGAACGAGATCTGGTTCTGCGGAATGCGGCTGGTGCCGACGCGGCCCTCGATGCGCAAGCCGCCGGCGGGCAGCACGAAGGACTCGCGGTCGGTCTCGGCTTTCAGGCTGACGGTGCGCACCGCGCTGACGAGGCCAAAGGCGACATGCACGACGTAATTGCCGGGCGGCAGCACGATGTTCGGCGTGGCATTGCGGTCCTCGCGGATCAGCTTGAAGGTGCCGTTCTCGTCGGGACGATCGGCAAATACGCGCCAGACCAGGCCGCTGGTAATCGGCGGGGTGTCCTTGCCGTATTTCGCCGTCAGCGACAGCACGCCCTGTCCGGGCACGGCCGCGTTGAGCGGCGCGGCGGACGGCACGGTCGTGACCGCGGGCGGCGGCATGCTGGGCGTGGTCGGCTGCAACAGGGTCGGCGGCAGGCTCGGCGGTCCGGCACCCGGGCCGGAGGGCGGCGCCAGACTGACCGCGCCGCCGGGATCGGGCACCGAAGCGGGCGGCACCGGCGGTGGACGATCGGAGAAAAGCTGCGCCTGCGCAGCATTTTCGCCAAGGGCATAGAGGCAGGCAGCAAGGACCAGCGCCGGCAGCAGCGATCCGCTGCGCCGCCATCCGATGATGCCGTCACCCCCGAGAGTCATGCCATCTGCTTTTCACCGAAAACGCGGCAAATTCAAGCCTCCGAAACCCCGAGAAATACGGCCCGATACAGCTTTTGGAACCCGGTTGACGCCTGCGTGATTACCCCAGGGGCAACCGCGCCTCGCCATACTCCTGCCCCGTGCCCTTCCCAAACCGGCATAAACCATGCTTCGGCCCGGTTCTGGCGGAGCGCGACTGCGGTGCCTAGTCTGATGGCGGGTCCCGGCGTAGGAGAGTTTCGGTGCTGGACATATTGAAGGGTCGGGGTTCGAACAGCGACAAGGTCGCCGAGAAAGTCGGCCTGGGCAGCATCCGCCGGCCGGTCATCGGCCTTGCGCTTGGCGGCGGCGCGGCGCGCGGCTTCGCCCATATCGGCATTATCCGGACCCTGCTCGCCAACGGAATCGTGCCTGACGTCGTGGTCGGCACCTCGATCGGCGCGGTGGTCGGCGGCCTCTATGCGGCCGGCCGGCTCGATACGCTGGAAGAATGGGGCCGCAGCCTGCAAGGGATGCGCAACATTCTCGGCTACCTCGACATCCGCCTCAACGGCTCCGGCCTGATCGGCGGCGAGAAGCTGGCGACCCGGCTCGAGGCTGCCTGCGGCCAGAGCCAGATCGAGGACCTCCCGGTCAAGTTCGCCGCCGTCGCGACCGAGGTCCGCACCGGCCACGAGATCTGGCTGACGCGCGGCCGCGTGGTCGACGCGATGCGCGCCTCCTATGCGCTGCCCGGCATCTTCTCTCCGGTCCTGATCGGCGATCGCTGGCTGGTCGACGGCGCATTGGTGAACCCGGTGCCGGTCTCGGCCGCGCGCGCGCTCGGCGCGGAAATCGTCATCGCCGCAAATCTTTCCAGCGACATCTTCACCTATTCGACGACGGTCTATTCGCACGGCGCGATACCTGAACCGGTGATCCCCGCGGCCGAAGAGCCGGCGTCAAAGCGGCGCTTCCCGAGATTCTTCTCGCCTGAGAAGACGGTGAAGCGCGAGTTCTTCGGCGGCGGCAGCGCCCGGCCCGGCCTCTCTTCGGTGATGGTCGACGCCTTCAACATCATGCAGGACCGCATCACCCGGGCCCGCCTCGCCGGCGATCCGCCCGATATGCTGATCACACCGCGGATCGGTCAATTCGGCTGGTTCGATTTTCACCGCTCCGAGGACCTCATCGCCCTGGGCACCCGCGCTGCCGAGCGTGCGCTGGAGTCCATCCAGGAGGCAATCCACGAGCTGGCGCCCGCGCCGGAGGGCGCCGCGCCCAAAGCCGACCAGCAGGCCTGATCAGGCGGTCTTGATGTAATCGCGCAGAGCTTCCTGCTCGGACTCGTATTCCTGCACCCGACGCTTGACGATGTCGCCGATCGAGATCAGGCCGACCACCTTGCCGTTGTCGACCACGGGCAGATGGCGGAACTTGCCGGTGGTCATCATCTCCATGAGCTCGGCGACCGTGTCGGTCTCCTTGCAGGTGACGACCTTGCGGGTCATGACCTGCGAGACCGGCTCCTCCAGTGCGCCGGCGCCGCGTTCGCCGATCACCCGCACGATGTCGCGCTCCGACAGGATGCCTTCCAGCCGGCTCTGGTTCATCACCAGCACCGCGCCGATCTTCTTCTCACCGAGCAATTTGACCGCGACCGCCAGCTTGGCGTCCGGCTCGACGCTCATGATCTGGTGGCCCTTGGTGTTGAGAATCGAACGTACCGTCATTGTCGCCTCCCTGAATCGAAACCGTCCGCTGTTCGCGGTCCGGACTTGTTCTTCGAGTCTTCAACTAACAGTTTCAGCGCCGGTTTCACGCTCAGGCGCTTTGCGAAGCATCGCCGCTAGCGGCCTGTCGCTTCGGAACATTCTTCTCGGGAATGATGGATGAATTCGGGCGACGCCGCAAGCGCCGCTTCAAATACGGTCTGAAATGTCCTGTGATGACGCATCCGCAGCATCGCTTCGCGCGCGCGGCACGGGATCGAACAGCGTGAACAGCAAGAGGCCGGCAAGGAAGCCGCCGATATGCGCCTGCCAGGCAACGCTCGTGGTCTCGCTATCGACGCCGATCGCGCCGACGCCGAAGACGATGTTGACGCCAAACCACACCGCGAGGAAACCGAGCACCCGCCCGTCGCGCAGCGCGCGCGACAGCGGCAGCGCCGGAACTCTTGCGGCGGTATCGGCATCCGATCGGCTGAAAGACAGGAAGCTGCCGCGAACGAAGGCGAAGCGGATCGCCGCCGCCATCGCGCCGGACACCGAGGCCGAGGCGCCGATCATCGGTGCCACCGCGTGCTCATGGGTGACGAGATGGGCGAGCGCGCCGGCCGCCGCCGTCACCGCCAGGAACAGGAAGAACCTGATGGCGCCAAAGCGCCGCGCCAGCGCGCTGCCGAACGGCAACAGCCACAGCACGTTGAAGCCGAGATGGGTGAGATTGGCGTGCAGCAGCGAATAAGTGACGAAGGTCCAGACCTTGGCGCCGGCCCCACCGGGAATCTCCAGATTGAGCAGCGAGGAATCGTAGCGCTTCGGGATGAAGCCGAAGACGTCGATTGTCCAGTTCTCGAGCTCCGGCGGCAGCAGCACCCGCAGATGGATCACCGCGAGCAAGAGGATATAGGCCGTCAGCGCGAACGGCAGCGTCAGGATCGGCTCGCGCGGAGCCTCCTCAACGACGGCCGGCACCCCCAGCGAAGCATCTTGCGACGGAGGATCTTGCGGCGGAGAATTTGGCGGGGAATCCAAGGCGGCTTCGCTTTCAGGCGCGTCGGAGCAACAGGCGTAACAACAGGCCTTGGAGATAGTCGCCTTTGCCCGCCCTGCGCAAGTGCACAAAAGGCAGGGCCCTGGGAAAGCCCTGCCTATCCGTGTCGGACTTCCGGTACCCAGAGAGACGGGAGTATCCCCACCCCTCCCCGCGGCCGGTGACCAAACTGCTTGACGCCTGTGTACAGGCCTCGCCGAGAACCTGGAGAAAAGCGGCGAAGCTTGCGACCGCGATCACCATAGCAGCGAGGCGGCGCACGGAAAGCGCATAGTTAATTTAACGTTAACGACGCAAAGGCAGCGCCAGGGACGCCGAAAACGCCGCTGCGGCATGGACGCTGCAAAGCCCCTCCTGCACAACAACACAGGGATCGCGGCTGCACTGAAGCGGGACAGGTTTGTCCCGCAAGGTTGCGCCCCGGGGTAAGCGTTCTGTCATGAAACATCCGTCGAGCCGCGAGTTCTTCGCATATTGGAACGAGAAGCGCGGCACTGCGCGGGCGCCAGACCGGGCCGATATCGATCCGGCCGCCGTACGCGGCCTGCTCGGAGACATCTTCGTGCTGTCCTGCGAGCCCAATCTCGGCTTCCCGTTCCGCGTCGCGGGCACGCGCGTCTGCGCGCTCGCCGGGTGCGACCTCAAAGATTCGAGCTTTGCGGCGCTGTTCGACGAAACCAGCCGCCGCGAGATCGAGGAGATCACGACCATTGTCGCCGACGAGAGCCTCGGCGCAATCGCCGGCGTCACCGCCACACGCGAGGACGGCAGCAAGGCGCATCTCGAGCTGCTGCTGCTGCCGTTCAACGCACGCCCGCATACACCGGTGAGCGTGACAGGCGTGCTCGCGCCGTTCGACGACGAATGCGGCGCGCTGGGCCCGTTCGCCCTCACCTCCTGGCGCTATCTGCACCAGCCGGAAAAACTGCTGCCGCGCGCGATCCGCAAGCTGCAGATCGCACGCGGGCTGATGGTGTATGAGGGACTGCGCTAGCAGTGCACCCTGCTCACGGCATCGCCAGATGCCAGGCGCCGTTCAGAAAGCCGTCGCCGGTGACGTCGCCGGGCTTGGTGTCCTTGGCGAAGGTGTAGAGCGGCTTGCCCTTGTAGGCCCACTGCTTCGAGCCGTCGTCGCGCGTGATGACGGTGTAGCCGTCGGCGGCGGCATCGCTCGCCTCGGCCTTCAGCACCGGCCAATTGGTCGCGCACGGACCATTGCAGGCCGACTTGCCGTCAGCATCCTTGTCGAAAGTATAGAGCGACATGCCCTTGACGTCGGTGAGCACGTTGCCTTTGCCGGTCTTGCCGGTCTTGGTCGGCGGTGCCGCGAAAGCGGCGGGAATCATCGCCAGCGATATTGCGAGCGTGAGCGCGAGGCGGATCGAGGATGTCGTCATGGTCTCTCCTGTCATGCAATGGGCTTGCATGGGTAGGACGCCGCGCGAGCCGTCGTATTCCTGAGATGGCGGCAAGGATTTTTTTCGCTGCGCGCATCGTCACATCGGAATAAACTGGGATGATGGAGACGGAACGACGGGTCGACATGAGCAAGCCGCATTGGCGTCCCGCGCACGCCTCCGATCTGCCGGCGGTCAGCACGATCGCAGCGCGGATCCATCCTGATCTGCCTGAACGTCCCGAAGTGTTCGCGGAAAAGATGCGGCTCTATCCCGATGGCTGCCGCGTGCTTGCCACGGACGACGGGATCGTCGGCTACGGTCTCGCGCATCCCTGGATGCAGCACCGGATTCCGCCGCTCGACGGCTTGCTCGAGCAATTGCCCGGCGATGCGGACTGCCTCTATTTGCACGACGTCGCGGTGCTGCCCGACTTTCGCGGCGGCGTTGCGCGCGATTATGTGTTGGCGATCGAACAGCTCGCGCGCGCGTCAGGGATCGCGACGCTCGCATTGGTGTCGGTCTACGCCACGCGGCCGCTGTGGGAGCGTCTCGGCTTTCGGCCCGTCAAGGCGGATGCGGAGCTGCGGGCAAAGCTTGCGACCTACGGCGACAGCGCAACCTACATGCTGCGCGACCTCGCTGCGACGTAGCGCCCCGCCCCGGCGACGCCGGAAGGCGGCCGTCAGGCGCGATGCTTCTTTTTCGTCTTCGGCTTCTTTCCGGCGGCGCCCTTCTCAGACCACGACGTGACCGAGGGCTCGGCGTGGCCCGGCTTGTTCTTGTGCTTTTTCTTCTTTGCGAAGGAAGGAGCATCGTCGAATTTCGGTGTGCGCTCGCCGTACGGCTTTTCGTGCGGCTTGCCGTGTGGCTTGCCTTGAAGTTTGAACCCGCTCGGCTCGCGCGCGCGGTCGCGACGGTCGCTGTCGCCGCCATCGCGCCGCGGCGCGTGGGACCGCTCTTCCGAAGCCGTTTGCCGCTGCGGCGCATCCGCCATCGGCTCAAGGCGGATATTGTCTTCCTTGTCCGGACGCTTGATCTTCACGGCGAAGGATTCCGCGACCCGCTCGGAAATTTCGAACTCGGTCGTGGTGTCCATGATCTTGATCGCGCCGATATCGTTCTTGTCGATGCCGCCACGACGACAGATCATCGGCAACAGCCAGCGCGCTTCCGCATTCTTTTTTCGTCCGATGTTGGCCCGGAACCAGACGCTGCCATCCGCCATGCCATGCTTCGACGACGATTTTCCCGCTTTGGGTCGAGCCCTTTCGGGCCGATCGTCGCCACGCGAAGCGCGGACATCGTCGCGCGGTGCGCGCGTATCATTGCGGCCTCGATCCTCGCGCGGCCGGCTGCTCCGCTCGCCGGGATCCATAATGTCTTCGGGCGACGGCAGCCGCGCGCGATAGAGCCGTGCGAGTGAAGCGGCAATATCCTCAGCGGACCGCTCGGCCAATAGGGCCTGCGCCAGCGCCAGATCGTCGGCGGTGGTCTCTTCCGTGAACAGCACGTCCTTCATGCGCTCGTGATCGAGTTTGCGGATCTCATCCGGCTGCGGCGCCGTCCCCCAGACCGCGTCGATGCCCGAGACGTTGAGCAGCATTTCCGCACGCCGCCGCCGCACGGGCGGCACCAGCAGGATACTCGTCCCCTTGCGGCCCGCGCGGCCGGTGCGGCCGGAGCGATGCTGCATGACCTCGGCATCGTTGGGCAGGTCCGCATGAATGACGAGATCGAGGCTGGGCAGGTCGATGCCGCGGGCGGCGACGTCGGTCGCCACGCAGACGCGCGAACGTCCGTCCCGCAGCGACTGCAGCGCCGTGGTCCGCTCGTTCTGCGTCAATTCACCGGACAGAGCGACCACGGAGAAGCCGCGCTCCAGCAGCGCCGCCTGCAAATGCCGGACACCATCGCGCGTGCTGCAGAACACCAGCGCGCTCGGCGCCTCGTAGAAGCGCAACACGTTGACGACCGCGTGCTCGGCATCGCCGGGCGCGATCCGGATCGCGCGGTACTCGATATCGGCGTGACCGCCTTCGTCGCCAGCGACCTCGATCCGGAACGCCCGCTGCTGATACTGCTTGGCCAGCGCGACGATGCCGCGCGGGAATGTCGCCGAGAACATCAGGGTGCGGCGCGTGTCCGGCGTGGTCTTGAGGATGAACTCCATGTCCTCGCGAAAGCCGAGATTGAGCATCTCGTCGGCCTCGTCGAGCACGACCACCTTCAATTCCGAGATGTCGAGACGGCCGCGGCGCAAATGATCGCACAACCGGCCGGGCGTGCCGACGACGATATGAGCGCCGGCCGCAAGCTCGCGCTGTTCGCGCCTGGGATCCATGCCGCCGACGCAGGAGACGACGCGCCCACTCGCATGCTCGTACAGCCACGCCAGTTCGCGATGGACCTGCAGGGCAAGCTCGCGGGTCGGCGCCACGATCAGGGCGAGCGGTGCACCCGCCCGCTCGAACCGCTCGGCGTCGCCCAGCAGGTCCTTGGCCATCGCCAGCCCATAGGCCAGGGTCTTGCCGGAGCCGGTCTGGGCCGAAACCAAGAGGTCGCGGTCTGCGGCCTCGTCCGTGAGCACGGCGAGCTGAACGGGGGTCGGACGGTCGTAGTTGCGCTCGGCCAAAGCTCGGGCGAGCGGCGCACTCATGGTCGGAAAAGACACGGGATAAACCTTGGTTGGTCCAGGCGCGGAACGTCGAGCCGCGCGACCTGAAGCTGCGTAGGCGGCAAATGGTCCAGCCGCACGCGTGGTGATTTGATTTGGACGCTCTTTACGCCAAGTGCGGGCAAATCACCATGCCTATGACGCATGGCTTTGGTGATGCCGAGAATAAGCTTACCGGTCGGCTCAACCCACTACATCCAGCGTTTTCGAGCCGTTTTGCTGCATATAGCGGGATTTTGCGCCGAAGCAGAGGATTTTCGCGGCCACCCGGCTCAAATTGGGCGCCGTTGAGCTTGCCGGGATGCGCACATGGCCTCTCTCGGTCGCACGGCATGTGTGGCGACGGCGCGCCTTGCGACGCAACCACAGCCGTCGAAACGCAAGTCTTGTCGCGCCAGCGCGTCGCCCCCAAATCGTGCCTAACGAGGAAGCAAAGAAGGGTGACACATGGCCGACGGCATATCGCTTGCCGATAAACTCGCGACTTTTGGGGATTTCTGGTCTCCGCGCACGATCACGACCTTCAACGACTGCGACGTGATGGTGGTGAAGGTGAAGGGAGAGTTCACCTGGCACAAGCACGACGACACCGACGATTTCTTTCTCGTCCTGAAAGGCAGCTTGGACATCGAATTGCGGGATCGCACGGTGACGCTCGGTCCGGGCGAACTCTATGTCGTGCCCAAAGGTGTTGAGCATCGCCCGGTCGCGCGCGAGGAAGTTCATCTCCTGCTGATCGAGCCAACCGGCACGCCGAACACGGGCGACAAGGCCACCGCCGCGGCCCGCACGCTCGCATAGAGAGCGACGCGCGGGCCCTAATCCCTGGAGGTCACCAGCCTGCCGAATCCGCCGGCCAGCCTGGCTCTGGCCCGCGCAACAGTGTCCCTCGCCGCGCGGCCCAAGGCGCGGACCGCGCGCCAGGCTTCGGTCGCCTGCAGCCATGCCCTTACCTCGGTGACCTTCCCATAGGCCCAGGCGAAGGCTGGAATCCTCATCAGCTTGTCACGGGTGAGATGGAACAGGCGCTCGACCAGCACCAGCTTGAGCAGCTCGCCGATGATGAACGTCACCGCCCCACTCACGACCTGGCCGGTCGCCGCGAGATAGGCCGCCACGGGCTTGACCGGCTCCAGGATAATGACGGGCACGGAAAACAGGGCAAGCGAGCAATAAGGCGACAGCGATCTGATCCAGCCGCGCAATCGCTTCAACTGGAGGTGCCGCCCGATCCAGCGCGAGATTGGCCTCGCCACAGCCATGAAGACCGCATCCACCAGGAAGTAGATGGCGGCCAGGATGTAAGTGACGGGTTTCAGGATTCGCTTCACGATGAACTCTCCCGTGAACTGAAAGCCGAAACCCGGGCCTAAGTTTCACCCCGGCGTGAATAACTCGGGGATTTTCGATGGAACTTTTCGTGCACGGCCGCCCGCTCCCGGGGTTCAGATCTCCGCATAGACCTCCAAAAGATTGCCGTCGGGATCACGGAAGAACAGCGTCCGATGCCCGAACGACTGGTTCGTCGGCGGCGACAGCAGCGCCACGCCGTGGCGTGCAAGTTCGTCGGCACACGCATCGACTTCGGCCGCGCAGACCTTAAAAGCCAGTTGCAGCGAGGCACTGCCCGCCGGCGTCGGTGTGTCAGTCGCGGTCCGGCCCGGTGTAGCGAGAGCCAGCGTGTTGGGGCCCAACCCGTACTCGATCCAGTTCGCCGACAGCTCCCGCAGCAGCGGAAACGCGAGGACGTCTTCATAGAAGCGGCGCATCGCCGCCATGTCGCGCACGAAGACGACGGTGTAGTCGATCGCATGGATGGCGCGGAAGGGCGAGCGGGTGCGTTGGATCGGTTCGGTTGTCATCTCGTCCTTCATTCCAAACGCCGGCTCGTAGCCCGGATAGAGCGTAGCAGAATAGGAGGAGCCACAGGCGAGAATCCCGGATTACGCTGCGCTCCATCCGGGCTACAGGGCTCGCGAGACTTTATCGCAACAAACCGCCACTGTAACGGACCGCATAGAGCGGCACGCCATCCTGCCGCGCGATCGTCTCGACACCGTGGAAACGATCGAGCGCGCCCTCCACCTCGTTCCGATAAATCATGCCTGCCTGCTCGAACAGATGCGGGCCCCGAAACGGATACTCGACGCTGACGTCCAGCAACGCCTGGCGCAGGAATTTGTAGACCGCGAGGAAGGTGTCTCGATCCGTGATCTCCGCGCGGACGCCACCGCTGTAGCTCATCGACCAAATGACGCGCTCATCCCGAGACACGGTCTCCTGCCGACAAAGAACCCTATTCCGAAATAGATATCGCGATAGGCATAGGGTGCCGCGCGATGCTCGAGCTGCTTTGAGCCTCTGAGCGGCGGAGCGGCCACGGTGGCGTCGTCGTCGAGGCCCGCATAGGTCCGCCGCTTGGCTTCGACCAGAAACGCCGCGAGCTCGTGCGGAATCGATACCATCGCCTACTCCACCAGTTCCGGCCACGGCACGATCGTCGATTTCACCGTCTTCATCGCCATCGCGTCCCTCACCGCCTGCGCGACGCCGTCTTCCGTGAACGGATAGATCGTCTGCATCTTCAGCCAGGGATATTTGCCCGCCGTGCGATGGAGCATGTCGACGCCGAGCGGCAGATCGTTGGCGCTAAAACCCCAGGAGCCCAGCACGTTGATATCCTTGGTGCAGATGCGGTGCCAGGAGGTCTCGATCGAGCCGGCGTCGGTGAACTGGCCCATCTCGACATAGGTGCCGCCGTCACGCAGCATCTCGATGCCTTCGGGGCCGGCGGTCGGATGACCCGAACAATCCATCACCAGATCGGCGCCGAACCCACCGACGATGTCGCGCACGCGGGCGATGCGTGCCTCGGGCGATTTGATCTCCTCGATGTTCACCGTCGCCTCCGCGCCGAACTCGCGCGCGAGCTTGAGCCGGGGCTCCTCCGGTGCGCCGACACAGATCACGCGCCCTGCCCCCATCTCCTGGGCAGCAGCGACCGCGAGAATGCCGATCGGGCCCGAGCCCTGGATCACCACGGTGTCGCCCCAGGTGAAACCACCGGCGCGGCTCGCGCGATTGAAGGCACGGATGCAGGAGGTCAGCGGCTCCGACAGCGCACCCAGACGCAGCGACATGTCGTCCGGCAATTTGTAGATCTTGGTGCCCGGCAGCATGTCGAGATCGACATAGACATATTCGGCCCAGCCGCCCCACATGTGAGGCGCCTTGTCGAAGCCGAGATAGCGGCCGTAATAGACCGGCGTCAGGCACTTGTTGGCGGTCAGGGGATAATGGATGCAGTAATAACAGCGGCCGCAGGGCATCAGCGGCGGGATCATCACTTTTGATCCGACCTTGAGCGGCTTGCTCATGAAGTCCTCGGTGAATTCGTCGCCGCATTCGACAATGATTCCGCCGAGCTCATGGCCGAGCGTGAACGGCCATGGCAGCGGCCTCGGCCAATGTCCTTTCAGGATGTGCAGGTCCGTGCCGCAGACGCCGCACGCGCCGACCTTGATCAGGGCGGCCTTTTTGCCGACCTTCGGCCACGGCACGCTGCGGATGACGGGCTCGCTGCCCGGCCCTGCGTGGGTGCAGACGCGGATCTGGTCCATGGCTGTTTCCTCGCTCTGCCCGTTTTTATGATGGCTGATTGGTGTGGGCTGACGAGCAGCGTATGTGAGGTGAGCGGCCGTGCCAAGCCGCGGGGGCGTAGCCCGTATGGAGCGTAGCGGAATACGGGGAGCCACAGGCGAGAATCCCGAATTACGCTTCGCTCCATCCAGCTACGGGACCGTTGTTCTCACACACCCAAGTGTCTTGAGCGCTCGACGGCGAACGTGTAGGCACGGCGCGAAAAGTCCCACCCAGGTGCCCTCTTGAACCCCCTCCCCCAAAATCCCGTGGTCGCGTCCGGCTCGTTCGCGGCGATGAAGTCGGTGCCCTATCGGCTCCAGTTCATCGCTTACGTGCTGGCGATGATGGCCGACAATATCGAGCATGTGATCAGCTATTGGGTGGTGTTCCAGAAATTCCATTCGCCGGCGCTGGCAGGCTTTGCGGTGCTCTCGCACTGGCTGCCGTTCCTGCTGTTCTCGGTCGCGGTTGGAGGGCTGGCCGACCGGGTCGATCCGCGCCGCATCATTCAATGCGGCATGCTGCTGTTCATTGTTGCCTCGGCTGGATGGGGTTTCTTCTTCATCACCGACGCCATCGAGATGTGGCACGCCATGCTGCTGCTGGTGATCCATGGCTGCGCCGGCGTGTTGTGGCAGACGCCCAACCAGCTGCTGCTCTATGATCTCGTCGGTCCGGCCGATCTTCCGAGCGCAGTGCGGCTGAATGCGATGGCGCGCTATCTCGGCATTCTGGTCGGCCCCGCCGTCGGCGGAATCATCATGCTCACGCTCGGCACCTCGCACGGCATCATCTTCAACACGCTATTCTATCTGCCGATGCTGCTGTGGCTGTTCTGGGCGCCGGTGCGGGACAAGAGTGTCGCGGTGCGGCGCTTCGCCGTGCGGGGCTTCGCCGACATCATACTGACGATCCGCGCCATCGGCACCCAGCCGGTGCTGACGGCGATGACTTGGCTTGCCGGCCTCACCTCTTTCATGATCGGCAACGCCTATCACGCCCAGATGCCGGGCTTTGCCGGCGATCTCGGCTATGGCGATCCCGGAATCTCCTACAGCGTGCTGCTCGCGGCCGATGCTGCCGGCGCACTGCTCGCCGGCATTGCGCTGGAATCCTGGGGACGGCTCAAGGGTACGCCGCGCACCGCGATCATGCTCGCGATGCTGTGGAGCGTGGCGCTGCTCGGCTTCGCCTCGGTGCGGATCTATCCGGTCGCGATCGTGCTGCTGTTCTTTGCAGGCTTCTTCGAGCTGTCGTTCAACACCATGGCGCAGGCGCTGGTGCAGTTGAACGCGCCGTCCGACATTCGCGGCCGCGTCGTCGGCCTCTACAACATGGCGGGGCTCGGCATGCGGGCGTTCAGCGGCATTACCGTCGGACTGTTCGGCGCGGCGATCGGCATTCACTGGTCGCTCGGGCTCTCGGCCGCGGTGCTGCTGGCGCTGCTATGTCTCCTTTATGGGCGCGCGACGAGGAAGACGGCCGGTTGACTCCGGCGTCTCCCCACCGCACGCTCGATGTAGGGTTTGGGGAGATGAAGCGTTGCGCAATCGCTGGGGCATACTTGCGATCCTGTTCGTCGTTCGCCTTACCATCGCGTTCCAATTCCAGAGCGTGGCCGCGGTCGCGCCGCTGCTGCAGCAGAGCTTCGGCGTCGGACTCGCCGATATTGGCATCCTAATCGGACTCTATTTCACACCGGGCATCGTGCTGGCGCTGCCGGGCGGCGCGATCGGTCGCACCCTTGGCGACAAGCCCACCACGATCGTCGCGCTGCTGCTGATGACGGCGGGCAGTCTCGTCATGGCCACCACCGACGTCTGGGGCTGGCAGATGGCGGGCCGGCTCGCCTCGGGCGCCGGCGGCGTGCTGCTGACCGTGCAGCTCACCAAGATGGGCACCGACTGGTTTGCGGGGAAGGAGATCGCCACCGCGATGGCGATCTTCGTCAACTCCTGGCCGGCCGGCGTTGCAATCTCGCTGCTGGTGCTGCCGGCGATCGGCACGGCTTACGGCGCGGGCGCCGTGTTTCTCGTGGCCGGCGCGCTGACCGCGATCGGCATTGTGCTGATCATTTTCTACCAATCGCCGCCGGGAGCAACCGCCAGCGCGGCCGGCTCAGGGCGGCTTGATCCGCTCGCGCTTCTAGCGGTGATCGTCGCGGGCGCGATCTGGGGCCTCTATAATGTCGGCTTCGCCATGATCTTCTCGTTCGGCCCCTCGCTGCTCGCCGAGCGCGGCTGGAGCATTGCCGCGGCGGGATCGGCGATCAGCCTCGTGATGTGGCTGTCGGTGATCTCAGTGCCGGCAGGCGGCTATCTCGCTGATCGCTTCAAGCGGCCGTTCGTGCTGGCGATCGCGGCCAGCCTGGTGGTGGCCGCCCTGCTGGCCTGGCTGACCCGATCCGACGCCGTGATCACGATCCTCGTCCTGATCGGCCTGTTCGGGGGCCTTCCGGCCGGCCCGATCATGAGCCTCACCGCCCGCGTGCTTGCCCTTGAAACCAGGGCGATCGGGATGGGCGTGTTCTACACTCTCTTCTATGCCGCGATGATGCTGGGGCCGGCGGTGGCGGGCCGGCTCGCCAAATCGGCCGGCACGGCCGCGGTCGCACTCGACCTCGGCGCGCTGACGGTGCTGGCCTGCCCGCCCCTGATGTGGCTTTTCGAACGCATTGTGTCTGTTCGTCATCGCCGCGCCCGATCCTAACGCGGCATTAACCCTGTGCACCTTAGGGTCGTCCCGGACTCCGCCAGGCGGGGGGTCGGGTTGTGAAAATGGCGTTGGCGCACAAAAAATTTCTTCCGGCCGCCGAGGAACGTCGGCGTTTCCAGCGGGTGAAGGTTCACCTGCTCGGCCGCTACATGCTGCCGGACCGCCGTGAATTCCCTTGCCAGGTGATCAACATGTCGCCGGGCGGGCTGGCACTGCTGGCCCCCGGCATCGGCAATGTCGGCGACCGCGTGGTCGCCTATCTCGACCATATCGGCCGCGTCGAGGGCAAGATCACCCGCATCATCGACAATGGCTTCGCCATGACGGTCGGTGCGACGCCGCGAAAGCGCGACAAGCTCGCGGCACAGCTGACCTGGCTCGCCAACCGCGACATCCTCAATTTGCCGGAAGACCGCCGCCACGATCGTATCGTGCCGCGCAATCCGATCGCGGTGCTGACGCTCGAGGACGGCACCAAGATGACCTGCCGCATCATCGACCTTTCGCTCTCGGGCGCCGCCATCGCCGCCGAGAACCGGCCGCCCCTGAAATCGACGGTTCTGCTCGGCCGGGTGCAGGGCCGCGTGGTCCGAAACCTCGAAGACGGCTTCGCGCTCGAGTTCATGCATTCGCAGCCAATTGAAACTCTCGAAGAGAGCGTTACCGCGCGGTAAAGCGCGAAGGCACCAAAACCCCTGCATTTCCAGTACTGAAGGCGGCCTCCGCGATGCGGACGCCGCCTTTTTCATGGGTCGTGACGGGCCTCGCGCGGGTTAACGCGGAGGCTGCGGGTGCGTGCAAACAACGGTTCCGCCAGCGTTTCCGCGTTAATCGATAAAATTTGAATCAATTGCAGTCATATCGAATTTTATTCAAGTTTGACTCAAGTATAGATCGAATTCGCCGCGTGTTTTACTTGTATTCGTCTCGACTTGACTTGACTGACTTAGCGGCAACTCAAAAGCTGCCTGCGCAATGTGGTCCCAACAAGAAACGGGGGCCGCAATGTTTGATTTCAGGGGACAGGGGAAGGGAATGGCGCTGGCCGCCATGCTCTTCGGAATGAGCGCGGCAGCGCAGGCCGGCGAAGGCCGTCTGCTCTACGCAAGCCTCGGCGACACCACGCGTGCGCCGATCGGCTGGGTCGAGTTCTGTGCGGATAATGCCGCCCAGTGCCAGGGCGCACCGACGCAACCGCGCGACATCGTGATGTCGCAGGCTGCATGGCGCGACCTCGTCAAGGTCAATCGCTGGGTCAACGAGACCGTCAAGCCTTTGACCGACCAGGAGCACTGGGGCGTGATCGAAAAATGGTCGCTGCCGTCGGACGGTTACGGCGACTGTGAAGACTACGTGCTGTTGAAGCGCAAGATGCTGATCGATGCCGGATGGCCCCGCGAGGCCCTGCTCATCACCGTTGTGCGCGACAAGAAGGGCGAAGGACACGCGGTGCTGACGGTGAAAACCGACAAGGGCGAGTTCGTTCTCGACAATCAGAACGAGAACGTCGTTGCCTGGACGGAGACCGGCTACCGCTTCGTCAAGCGCCAGTCGCAGAGCGATCCAAACGTCTGGGTCTCGCTCGGCGACACCAAGCCGGCGGTCTCCACCGCCAGCGCGAGAGATCAGTAGAGACAAACGAAAGAGATACGCGACCCGGTCACATCCCCACCCCTCCCCGTCCCAGACCGGTTCGCGCGCGCCCAGCCATCCCCCAATGGCTGGGCGCAACTTTTTGGGGGCGTACTTCGCTTAGTCCTGCGGCGTCTGCCGCGACCAGGGCACGCGCGCGGCGGTGAAATCGCGCCATGTGCTTTGCAGGGCGGGCTGCACCCCGACCGACGCGCGCGCCTGCCAGCCGGCGATCGCCGCCGCGGCGATGGCGCAGTCGGGCTCGGCATCAAGCCCGTCGAGCAATGATGCCGTGACCGCCATATCGTTGAAGGCGCCAAGCTGCTCCTGCAGGCCGGCCAGCCTGCGCGAGAATTTTCGCGCGGATTTGCGATCTGCGAACAGCGGCAGCAGAAACTCGCTGAGATAGCGCAGCCGCTTGGTCGCGAGCCGCAGGCGGTGCAGACCTTCGGCGGAAAGCGACTTGAAGCGGCGGCCGCGCCTGAGCACCTTCGCATATTGCTCCGACAGAATGCGCTGCGCGAAGTTGACGGCGGGCTCGGCAAACTGGCCGAGATCCTGCGCGGCGACGTCGTTGCGCCAGCCCCGCGTCTCGATCCAGCTGCCGAGTCCGAGCAGGAACACGGCGCAGCGGCGATCTGCGAGCGCGCCATGCGCCTTGCGATAGGCGTCGGACTGACGCCCGGCCGCAGCCCGGCCCAGCGCATCGAAGCCCGCGACCGACGGACAGGCCTTTGCGGTCGTCGGCAAGGTCTCGAGCCGGAACACGTCCCAGTCGCGCGCGGCGGAGAGGTCTTGCGCCAGCCATCTGGCTTCCGACCGCAGCGCATCGAGATTGCTGAGCGCGCCGACCGACCGCATCAGACCCAGCGCAGATCGAAGCCGGCGCAGCGAGACGCGCAGCTGATGGACGCCTTCCGGATTGCGGCCGTCCTCGACCGCCGGCAGCGACTGAAGCAAATGGAGGAAGCAGGAGCGCAGGATTGTCGCGAACGCCTCGTCCAATGTCACCGACGGATCGAGACGAAGTTTTCGCGGACGCCGCGCCGAGGGCGGCTTGTCGGCGGCAAGATCGAACCCGCGCGCCGATTTGGAGCGGATCGACGGCATTACGTCGCCGTGCTCCGCGAGCCGCAGCGCGATCTCGTAGATCGCGCTCGCGCTGCCGCTCTTGAGCTCCAGCTCGATCTCGCTCACGGGCAGTGAACGATTGCCGGCCGTCAACTCGCCCCGGTCGAAGGCGATCTCGACCGTGCCCGACGGCAGATCGATCATCCGCGCATGACGACGGACATCGGCGGTGACGACCGCTTCGAGCGGCTGCGCTTCCACTTGGCCACGAAGCCTCTCGGGAATGAAGGGCATCGCGAGAGCCAGATCGGGCGCAAGCGATGGTACGCTCGCCTCCCACTCACTACGGCGGAGCGGATCGTCCGCCGCATCGGTCTTCACGGTTTGGACGAAGCGCGCGCCGCTCTGACGAACGCGCAAGCTCAAGCCGTTGCGACGCAACGTCCGCTCCGGCGTGTCGTAATAGACGGACCTGAGATGTTTGCGCGTGCCCTTGTTGCGCGCGTTCGCCGCGATGACGGGCGCAGCGTTGAAATGCGCCATGCGATCGGCATCGACGAGAAGCTTGAGCTCGATCTCACCGGCGGCATGCGCGGCAGCGCTCGACGGGAGTGGTTCCGTTTCCGGTTCCGCGTCTTCCGATGGCGTCTGACCTTTCACAGGTTCCGCGACGAGCTCGGCGGGTTCACGCTGCCTGAAGAAGCCGGTGATGACTTGCGTTCTCTTGTTGTCCTTCGCAACAGGATTCCCATCCCGCGCGCTCGGATGCTTGCGAACCGGCGTTGCATCTGACTTCAGCATTTACAGGCACATGACAGTTCGATGACAGAGCGTCATCCTATAGCCGGTGCGCCTCGCCAGGACTAGTCACGTGACGTCGCAGCGCCCGACCATCGACACAGCTTGACCGCAGGAACTAAATTGCCGCCGGGCGTAGCAAGCGGTCGAATCGATTGCGAACCCCGCCCTTCTCGAAACCGAGATGAACGCGTCAGCGAGCTTGACTCATGCCAGCCTTCCCGCAATCGGTGAAGGCGGTGGCGTCGAGCGCGCTGCCCTGTCCCCCCGGCGGTTGCTTCATCGGCTAGCGGCACAGGCAATCACAAGGAGCTGCCATGACGTCGTTCCGCCCCGTCATCGCGTTGTCCAGGGGCCTCGAAGTCCTGCGGGTGATCAATCAGGAACGGCAGTCGACCGTCGGCTCGCTGCACAAGGCAACGGGGCTCAACAAGGCGACCATCGTCCGCATGCTCGAGACGCTGGAGCACGAAGGCTATGTGGTGCGCCGTACCGAGCCCACCAGCTACGCGCCGACGGGACGCGCGCTGCTGCTCAGCGCAGGCTATGACGAGCCGACCTGGATTGGCGGCATCGCCGAACCCATCCTGAACAAATTCCGCAAGCAGATCCACTGGCCGTCAGACATCGCGGTGCTCGATCAGGAGTCCATGGTCATCGCCCACACGACGCGCGTGGATGGCTCGCTGCTGTTCAGCCGGCCGCCGGGTTTTCGCTTTCCCGTCCTCGGCACCTCGATGGGACGCGCCTATCTCGCCTTCTGCGAGCCCGCCGAGCAGGAGCGCATTGCCGCGCGGCTTGCCCTCGGTCCCGAGCCCTGGAACGATCTGGCGCGCAATCCCGACAAGCTCACGAAGGCGCTGCGCACGATCCGCAAAGCCGGTTTCGCGGTGATGGACGACAGTTACAGCCGCAGTATCTTCGGCGGCGCAGTCTGGGCGCTTGGCGTTCCCGTCGCGCTTCAGAACCGGCTGTTCGGCAGCATGAACGTGATGATGCTCCGCGAAGCGGTCAGTCCGGAGGAAGGCATACGCCGCTTCGTACCTTCGATGAAGAAAGTCGCTTCCGCACTTGCGGAGGCGCTCGGCGCCAAGCTTGCCGCGCCGGGTTCTCCTGCAGGTCGGCGATGATCATTTCACACAGTGAAACAATATTTTGATTTCTTGACCCTCCTCATTGCCCGTGTGACACCTCGTTGCGGTGGCTGCCGGCTACCCAATGACACAGGGAAAAGGGGGAGGCCGAAGTGCGGACATCCGCGAGAATTTGGGCTGCCGCGATTGCATGCCTGACGATAGCCGCTTCTGAAACGGCTTGGGCCGAAGCGTGGCCGACCCGGGCAATCAAGATCGTCGTCTCCACGCCGGCAGGCGGCATCACGGATGCCTTCGCCCGCGCCTATGGCGACTATATCTCGCAGAAGCTTGGCCAGCCGGTCATTGTCGAAAACAAGACCGGAGCCAGCGGCGCGCTGGCGGCACAGTCGGTGAAGGATTCCCCGGCCGACGGCTACACGCTGATGTACACGATCTCGTCCACCCTGCTCGGTAACCGGCTGCTGCTGAAATCGCTGGCCTATGATCCGGACAAGGATTTCACGATCGTCGCGGTGACGCCTTCGGGGCATCTACCGCTGGTGGTCCATTCCGCCACCAATGCAAAGACGATCGAAGAGTTCGTCGCGTACGCACGTGGCAACAAGGTCACGGCCGGCTCGTACGGGATCGGCTCGTTCGCGCATATTGCGATCGCCGAGCTCAACCGCCAATTCGGTCTCGACATTTCCATCGTGCATTACCGCGGCGAAGCGCCGATGTGGCAGGATCTTGCAGCCGGCGTGATCCAGGCGGCGGTCGGCAGCTATCAGGCTGCGCTTCCGGTGCTCGATACCGGCATCGGCCGCCCGATTGCCGTGCCGACACCGGTGCGCATGAAGAAGCTGCCCGAGACCAAGACATTTGCCGAGCAAGGGGTCACCGGCAATGTCTTCCAGCTCATCAGCTTTACCGCGCTGGTAGCGCCCGCTGCGATGCCGGAAGACCGGATCGACATGCTCGCCAAGCTGATGGTCGAAGGCGGCAAGACCGAGCGCGTGCAGAAGCTGCTCGATGCCTTCGGCGTCGATTCGCCGGCCATGGATCGCGCATCCTCGATTGCGCTCTACGAAAAGGAAGGGCCGGTCTGGCTCGAGTCGATCAAGACTCTCGGATTGGAGCCGCAATAGCCGTCGCCGTGCCCACCCGGGTGCGGACGCGCCTCGTTGAGCTCAGAGCCCGAGCACGTCCGCGAGCCGCAACTCGTCGGCGGCGGGATCCTTCAGGAACAGCTCGGCCTCGATCTCGTTCAGATGCGACAACATCTGCGCGCGCCCGGCCTCCCTGTCGCATTTGCGGATCGCGGCGACGATCCCGGCGTGATGATCGGTGCCGCAGGCCGGCGTGTCGTGCCGGCGGTAGAGCAGGATGATCAGCGAGGAGCGCGCAATCAGCTCCTTGAGAAAACCGAGATAGATGCTGTGGCCACTCATCTCGGCGACGAGTCGATGGAAGTCACCGGAGAGGCGGACCGAAGCACGAGCATCGCCACGCAGCTCCGCCTCGCGTTCTTCGGCAAGATGCCGCTGGAGACGCCCGATCCAGGCCGGCGACACCGCGTCAACGGCGTGATCGACGATCGTCGGCTCGATCAGACGGCGCGCCTCGAACACTTCGCGCGCGTCCGCAGGCGTCGGCCGCGCGACGAAGGCGCCGCGGTTCTTCTCGATGTTGACGATGCCCTCATGCGCGAGCTGTTGAAGCGCGGTGCGAACCAACGTTCGGCTTGCGCCGTAGATCTCGCCGATCTCGTCCTCGCCGAGTTTCGTGCCGGGCAGCAGGCGATGCTCGAGGATCGCCGCCGTCACGCCTTCCCGGATGCGGCTGACGCGATCGCTCGCATCTGGCGCGTCGGATTTCGGTCGGGACTTGGCGGCCATGGGGGGTGAGGACTCGATCGTCGAAGATGGCGTCGAATCCTAATCGACCAGCTGTATCCAATCACAGGCGAAACTTTATACAATCTGCGCCTGTTTTGTGTGCACGCAACTGCGAAAGCGGCGAGCCGCCCACGCCCGTGGGATTCGATCTAACGATCTGACTCCGCTGCACTGTTTTGGAATTCGGCCGGCCGAGAACGATTCAAGGGCGATTGGCATGGACCTTGCGGAGAGAGGCGCAGCATCGCCCTCGCCCCGGACACGCCATGGCCACTCCCGCCGCCCTCGAACTGGTCGCCGTCACCAAGCGCTACGACACGACGCTGGCGGTCGACACCGTCAATTTGAAGATCCCGGCCGGCACCTATTGCTGCCTGCTCGGCCCCTCCGGCTGCGGCAAAACCTCGACCTTGCGCATGATCGCGGGTCACGAGGCGGTCAGTGAAGGCGACATCATCCTGGGTCCGCAGAACGTCACCGATCTCGAACCCGCCAAGCGCGGCACGGCGATGATGTTCCAGTCCTACGCGCTGTTTCCGCACCTCACCGTGATCGACAACGTGGCGTTTGCCCTGAAAATGCGCGGCATCGACCGGGCGACGCGGCACAAGCGCGCCGGCGAGTTGCTCGAGCTGGTCGCGATGACGCCCTACGCGGCCCGCCTCCCCGCACAGCTCTCCGGCGGCCAGCAGCAGCGCGTCGCGCTCGCCCGCGCGCTGATCACCGAGCCGCAGATCCTGTTGCTCGACGAGCCGCTCTCTGCGCTCGATCCGTTCCTGCGGGTGAAGATGCGGGGCGAACTGAAGCGGCTGCAGCGCGAGCTCGGCATCAGCTTCGTTCAGGTCACGCACGGCCAGGAAGAGGCGATGGCGCTCGCCGACCACATCGTGGTGATGAACCAGGGCAGGATCGAACAGCAGGGAAGCGCCCGCGACATCTTCCATCACCCCCGCACCGAATTCGTGGCGCGCTTCATCGGCGGTCACAACGTCCTCAGCGACGCAGGCAAACTCATCGCCGTGCGCGCCGATCAGCTCGGCATCGTGCCGATCGCCGACGGCGCGGTCGGCGCGCCGGCGCTGCTGACCCAGACCGAGTACCAGGGCTCCTACATCGCCGTCTCGCTCACGCTCGAAGACGGGACCGCCCTGTTCTCGCACCTTCCCGAGGCCGCCTTCGACGTCCACCAGTTCCGGCCGGGCGATCGCGTGCTGGCCACCTGGGATCCCGCCAAGGCGCAACGTCTGCAATAGCGCCGATCAATCACCGGAATGCGCAACAGAGGAGTGAGTGATATGACCGAAACGACCAGGAAGAAGGGCCTTAGCCGCCGCACGCTACTGAAGAGCACCGCGGGTTTCGCCGGCCTTGCCGCCGGCTCCGGCGCCATCACCGGCTTCCCCTACGTGATGTCGGCCGAGCCGAAGGTGCTGCGCTATCTCGGCACCGCCGTGAACGAGGGCGACGAGATCTCCAAGCAGTGCCTGAAGGACACCGGCATCAAGATCGAATACATCACCGCGACCACCGACGACGTCACCAAGCGCGTGATGACCCAGCCGAATTCCTTCGACGTGCTGGACACCGAATATTTCGCACTGAAGAAGATCGTGCCCTCGGGCAACATCCTTGCCCTCGACGCCAGGAAGATCAAGGAATTCGACAACATCACGCCCGTCTTCACCAAGGGCCAGACGCCCGGCGGCAAGAAGATCGGCGGCCAGGGTACCGCACCCTGGAAGGTGCTCTATCTCGAAGGCAAGGACTCCAAGAAGTTCGCGACGTCCGCGACCGAATTCGTCACCCTGATCCCGACCGTCTACAACGCCGACACGCTCGGCATCCGTCCCGATATCATCAAGCGTCCGATCAGCTCGTGGGCCGAGCTGCTCAATCCCGAATTCAAGGGCAAGGCCTCTATCCTCAACATCCCTTCGATCGGCATCATGGATGCCGCGATGGTCGTGGAAGCCACCGGCAAGTACAAATATGCCGACAAGGGCAACATGACCAAGGAAGAGATCGATCTCACCATGAAGGTGATGACCGAGGCCAAGAAGGCCGGTCAGTTCCGCGCCTTCTGGAAAGACTTCAACGAGAGCGTCAACCTGATGGCCTCGGGCGAGACCGTCATCCAGTCGATGTGGTCGCCGGCGGTGACGAAGGTCCGCTCGATGGGGATTGCCTGCACCTTCCAGCCGCTCAAGGAAGGCTATCGCTCCTGGGCCTCGGGCTTCTGCGTTTCCAAGGGCGTCTCGGGTGCGAAACTCGAATGGGCCTATGAGTTCGTCAACTGGTTCCTGTCCGGCTACGCCGGCGCCTATCTCAACCGCCAGGGCTACTACTCCGCCGTGCTCTCCACCGCGAAGGCTCATATGGAGCCCTACGAGTGGGCCTATTGGATGGAAGGCAAGGCGGCCGAGAAGGACATCAAGGCGCCCGACGGCTCGCTGCTCGAAAAGGCCGGCGCCGTGCGCGACGGCGGCTCCTACGAGGACCGCATGGGCGGCGTCGCCTGCTGGAACGCCGTGATGGACGAGAACGACTACATGGTCCGCAAGTGGAACGAGTTCATCGCGGCGTAATCTGATGGACACGTCGGAGGACATTTTGCAACAGGCATCCCCGGACCTGGTCCGGGGATCGGAGACGGCGCGCCGCAGCAAAGCGGTGCGGCTGTCGCCCTCCTTCATCTCCTGGCTTCAGGCCGGGCCGATGACGCTGGTGTTCCTCGCCTTCTTCCTGATCCCGCTCGTCTTCGTCGTCATCGTCTCGTTCTGGGACTACAACGAATATCAGTTGCTGCCGGCTTTCTCGGGCCGCGGCTACACCGACACGTTCGAGGGCTGCATCGCGCAGCTCCCCGATCTCTGCACGATCGCCAAGACTTATCTGAAGACGCTGAAGCTCTGCTTCCTCGTGTGGGTCATTACCCTCTTCATCGGCTTCTGGGTCGCCTACTTCCTCGCCTTCCACGTCAAGTCGAAAACCTGGCAGATGGGACTGTCGCTGCTGTGCACGATCCCGTTCTGGACCTCCAACGTGATCCGCATGATCGCCTGGATTCCGCTGCTCGGGCGCAATGGCCTTGTCAACTCAGGCTTGGTCAAGACGGGGCTGATCAACCATCCCGTTGAATGGCTGCTGTTCTCCGAGTTCTCCGTGGTGCTGGCGCTGGTTCACCTCTTCACCTTCTTCATGGTGGTGCCGATCTTCAACTCGATGGTGCGCATCGATAAATCGCTGATTGAGGCCGCCTATGACGCCGGCGCCACCGGCTTCCAGACGCTCGTCAACGTCATCATCCCGCTCGCCAAGCCCGGCATCGTGATCGGCTCGATCTTCGTCATCACCATCGTGATGGGCGATTTCATCACCATCGGCGTGATGGGCGGGCAGCAGATCGCGGCCGCCGGCAAGATCATCGAAACGCGGGTGAACGCGCTGCAATTCCCGGCCGCAGCGGCCAACGCCGTGATCCTGCTCGTCATCACGTTCCTGATTATCACCATGATGTCGCGCATCGTCGACATCAAGAAGGAGCTCTAGAGCATGAAGGAAGGACGCCCGCGCTCTTTCTACGTGCTTGCGATCTTCTTCGCGGCCTACACGCTGTTTCTCTACGGCCCGATGATCGCGATCTACGTGCTGTCGTTCCAGGGGCCACAGGGCGGCCTCACCTTCCCGATGAACGGTGTATCGACTTTCTGGATCGCAAAACTCTTCCAAGGCACCGGCATCGTCGATCTCGGCGCGGCCTTTCGCCGTTCGCTGCTGCTCGGCATTATTGTAATGAACGTTACCGTCGTACTGTCAATCGCGGCCGGCATGGCGTTCCGCAGGAAGTTCAAAGCGCAAGGCATCCTGTTCTACTCGGCGATCGCGAGCCTGATCGTGCCCTCGATCATCACCTCGCTCGGCATCTCTCTCGAATTCCGCATCATCGACGACCTGATCAAGGCGCATTGGAACGAGAATTTCGAGACCTCGATGGGCCTGCTCACCTCGGGCCTCGGTGCACATTTGACCTGGACGCTGCCGTTCGGCCTGCTCATCATGTTCGCGATCTTCAACCGCTTCGATCCCAGGCTCGAGGAAGCCGCGCGCGATCTCGGTGCGACGCCGTGGCAGGCCTTCCGTCATGTCGTGCTGCCGATCATCCTGCCTTCGGTGATCGGTATCGGCCTGTTCGGCTTCACCCTCTCCTGGGACGAGCTCGCACGCTCCAGCCAGGCGATCGGTGCGGTGAACACGCTGCCTCTCGATCTCCAAGGCCTCACCACCACCGTGACCAACCCCGACATCTATGCGCTCGGCACCGTGATCTCCGCCGTCTCGTTCACGGTGATCAGCCTTGCACTCGGCACCATCCACGTGTTGAACAGGCGGCAGGCGGCCAAAGGCTCGGACGCCGGCAAAGGGCTTGTCTGATCTGATGCGACTCCACGTCGTCAACCCCAACACCACGGCGTCGATGACGGCGAAGATTGCCGCCGCGGCGCGCAGCATCGTCCTGCCCGACACATTGATCGACGCGCGCCAGCCGGCGATGGGTCCGGTTTCGATCGAAGGATTTTACGACGAGGCCTTCGCCGTCCCAGGCATGCTCGGCTGCATCCGCGAGGCCGATCGCGACGGCGCGGACGCGCATATCATCGCCTGCTTCGACGACACCGGTCTCGACGCCGCGCGCGCCGCGGCAAAGGCACCCGTGATCGGCATTGGCGAGGCGGGCTTTCACATGGCGAGCCTGATCGCCGCGCGCTTCGCCGTGGTGACGACGCTCGGTGTCTCCGTCGTGCCGATCGAGCATAATTTGCGAAAATACGGCCTTGCCGAACGCTGCGCCCGCGTCCGCGCCGCCGAGGTGCCGGTGCTCGCGTTGGAGGAGCGCAACACCGACGCGCTCGCAAAAATCTCCATGGAAATCACGGCCACGATCCGCGACGACCGCGCGGAGGCCATCGTGCTCGGTTGCGCGGGCATGGCCGATCTCGCCAATGAACTCGCCGCCATGCACGGCCTGCCCGTGATCGACGGCGTCGCCGCCGCGGTGACCTTGGCGGAATCACTGGTGCGACTGGGACTGAAAACCTCCCGGCTCGGGCCCTATGCGGCGCCGCGCTCGAAGACCTATTCAGGTCCGTTTTCGCCGTTTCAGCCCTGATCTCTGCCCCTGACGGGCGTTCGGAGGCCTCAAGGCCTCATGATTGTTGGTTTTTTTGCTCTTAGCCTCTTTTTGGTCCCATTCCTTGCCGAAACGTAACGCTTTCGGGACACCCGGCGGCCTCAGGGTTGCCGGTCTTCGCCACTCACCAAGTTTCAATTTGGGTTTTGTCAGCGATGATCGATCTCGCAGAGGACGCACCGTCCAACCCGCTTCTTCGCCTCGGCGCCCAGCCCATCGCGCTGACCGCCGCCGCCCTGCTCCTGCTGATCGCCGGTGTGACCTCGATCGCGATCTGGCGCGCCTATACCGGCTCAGCCCCCGAGACCGACCGGGTGGTGGCGTCGCGGCAGCTTCAGGCTCGCACCGCCCAAGCCTCCGAGCAGTTGGTCGAGAAGACCAAGGGGCTGGAAGCAACCCAGCAGGAATCGATTGACCAGCTTCAAGTCGTGCAGGACCAGCTTCAGAGTGTGAAGCGCTTGCTCGCATTCCAGCAGGCCGACACCAAGCGTCTGTCCGAGCAGGTCACGACACTCAACGATTCCATCGACGGCCTGCGGCAATCCTTTGCCAGCGCCCGGGCGAGCGAGGCGGAGACTCCCTCGGTTACCCGCAGGAAACCTGCACGGCATCGTGTCCATGCCAATGCACGCAAGCGCTCGCGCGGCTGAGCAGCCGGCCCGCCTAAATTTTTGGACTTGTGAACTGGATCACATTCGCCCGTGTGATTCCAAGCGATGCTCGCCGTTACCGGATGGCGTGAGCCGATTTCAATGTCCGGGGCTGGCAAGGTCGTTGACGGTATATTGCGTCAGCGACCTTGTTTTTTAAGGGTACCGCCGCCTATTCGCAGACATCTACGGGGCGGATGCGCCAGCCCGATGGCGTCATGACGCGCTTGCGCACGACGTAGCAGCCGCCATAGCCACCATCGTCGTAGCCGGTACCATAGTAATAGGGATCGCCGTAATACGGCTGGCCATAGCCGTAATAGCTGCCGTAATAACCCGCGCCGGCGATACCCGCCCCGATGGCAATTCCCGGCCAGAAGCCGCCGCCGCGCCAGCCGCCTCCGTGGCCCCAGCCTCCGCCATGGCCCCAACCGCCGCCACCGTGGCCGAAACCGCCCCGCGCCTGGGCCGCCTGTGGGGCCGACAGCGCGACTGCCGCGACGGCGAGCGCCGCCATCATCATCTTGCGTAACATCACTCGATCCTCCGCGTGGAGACGCTCCACGCTTCAAAGCAGGACCAAGCTAATCGGCTTGAGGCGTTCCTGACAGCTTCACTGTCTCACTTCCGCGCGAGCATCAGCAGCCGCGGCAGATGCTCTTGAGCTTCCTGTCGAGCAGCCGGTTCTCCGCGTTGACGGCGGCGTCGGTGGATCCGCCCGCACCGGTCCCGGTGGTGGTTCCGGAGGAGGCATTCGCTCCCGATGACTGCGCCGTACCTAGACTGTTGGTGCCAGGCGCGGGAGCCGGAGAATTGGCGACACCTCCGGCCGATCCTGCGGAGCCGCCGGTGGCTTGCGCAAACGATACGGCCGGCATCGCGGCGAGGGCGAAGATCACGATCACGGTCTTGATTGAACGGGCTGTAGGCAAGCTGGCCATCGAAATTCTCCTTCGCCCGTCAACCGCCGCAGCCAACACCGGTTCCGGAACAAATGCCGTCGCATCAGCTTGAAACCGGGAAGGCGGGCACGATCACGCTCAAGCTGATCTTCTGCTCCGGAAACAGAAAGGCGCAGTCACGATGAACGATCGCGATGCTTTTGCAGAAGGCGAACGCGCGGCGCGTCAAAACATTCCGGCGGACGCCAATCCGTATCAGGACGGCAGCGACGAGCATGCTCTATGGTCCGCGGGGCACGAGAAGGTCGCAAGCGCACTAGAAGCGCGCGAGTCCGAAGGAAGCTGAGCTCACCCGATCCGCTTGAGGCCCTTCGTGAAGCGCGGGCCGTTGGCGACGTAGAACTTCGCCGCGCTGCCCATCTTTTGCACCTGGGCGTCGTCGAGCGTGCGGATGACCCGCGCCGGCGAGCCGATGATCAGGGACCGTTCGGGGAATTCCTTGCCCTCGGTGATGACGGAGCCGGCGCCAACGATGCTGTTGCGGCCGATCCTGGCGCCGTTCATCACGATGGAGCCCATGCCGACGAGTGCGCCCTCCTCGATGGTGCAGCCGTGCAGGATGACGTTATGGCCGACCGTACAGTTCCTGCCGATGTTAAGCGGAAAACCGAGATCGGTGTGGCAGGTCGAGCCGTCCTGCACGTTGGCGCCCTCGCCAATCTCGATCCACTCATTGTCGCCGCGCAGCACTGCGCCGAACCAAACACTCGCGCCCGGCTTCAGGCGCACGCGGCCGATCACGGTGGCGGTCTCGGCGATGAAGTAGTTGCCGTCGGCGGGAAGGTCGGGCGCCTGCCCGTCGAGCTCGTAGATCGCCATGAGGGTCTCCTGTCGGGTCAACCCCAGCCATAGCGAAACGGCAGCCTTGACGCAAAGGGCTGCCGCGCAGGCAGCCCTACAGCGCGCGCATCAGACCAGAACGCCGGCCGCGCGGAGCGTCATCAGGAAGAAGGTGCCGCTCATCATGCTCCAGAAGCCGGCGATGACGGTGGCCATCATCACGAATTCGACGCGACGGCTCTCCAGCTGCCTGCCGCGCAGGGTGTTGCGCATGATGATGAAAGGCGCCGCGAACACCAGAAACGGAACCGCCGCGAAGGTCTTCGGCGCCACGCCGTCCTGCAACAGACCGAAGCCGGCGGGCCGCTGTGCGACCGTCTGGTATCCGCTCACGAGCGCGCCTGCGAGCGCGAAACCGATGCCGATCGAGAAGAATGTATTGAGAGCTTCAGGTGTCATCGGAACGGTCCGCCCTTACGCAACGCCAGAGCCTTCCTGTGACAAAGAGTGCCGGTTAACGCTACATTATCCTTAAGGGAAGGTTAACGCCGCCAGCCGCCCCACGCAGGCCTCTCTCCCTTCCCTGCAGCCGGTGAACGCTCCGCGAAATCGCCACCACGTGGCATATTCGCCGCTGATTCGTCGGCCATCCGCCGACTTCCGGCTCATTCGCGCGGCTCATGACGGTGTTTTCGGCAACCTCCCCTCAGTCTCCCCGGGCGCGCACCCGGGGCCACGTGATCCCGATCGTGCTCGGCGGCATTGCCGCGGTGTGCGCCGTCGCGCTCGTCGCCTATTTGTTGTGGCCGACCTGGGGCTCGAGCGGCGCGAGCGCCCCGGACAAGCTGCCAGTGAGCGTCGGCGGCACGCTGTTCAACCTGCCGACCAACGCGATCCGCATGAAGATCCAGCGCCACTCCGGGCCGCAGGAGCGGATCGATCTCGACTTCCTGTACCCTTCGCTGGAGCCGCCGGGCGCGCCGAAGCACGTCACCGCCGACAGCGTGGATGCGGCGATGCAGCCGATCGACCGCATCTTCCTGTCGATCGCCGCGCATCGCGATGAGCTCTCGCCCGAGCAGCGCACCGCCACGATCTATCCGCGCTATCTCGACCAGGCCGCGGCAATGCCCCAGGACGGACTGACGATGCGGATGTTCCGCGCCGATACGCCGTACGGCAGCGAGGATCTCTATTCTGCCGCAAGTCCGGCGCTGACCGCGCGCTGCACCCGCGATGGAGCGACGCCCGGCATGTGCCTCGCCGAACGCCGCGTCGGCGGCGCCGACCTCACCTTCCGCTTTCCGCGCAGCTGGCTATCGCAGTGGCGCGATGCGGCGGAAGCGATGGAGAAGCTGACGATGCAGTTGCGGGGACCGAAGGGGTAAGCGGCCGCGCGGCCCCAAGCCTCCAAAACAAAAACTGCGAAAACAACCCCATGCACAGTAGCCAAGTGCGTGGCATGACTTCGTATTTTCGAAGCCAGCCTGCGAAAATTCGCCCCCTCCGACAATTCGCATTTTTCGAAAAAAAATTCAAAGCCCCGGGCCATTCAAACGCCGATCGCCTTGCGATCGCTCCAGCGATAAGTCGGCAGATCCAGCTTGTCGGCAAGGTCTCGGCCGATGGCGAATTTCGCCGCGCCCGGCAACGAGAACGCCTTCACGACCTGATTGCGAAACCACAATCCCCATGACGTCCGCGGCGCAAATGCCGCGGCGAAGCGCTCCGCTCCGCGCTGCTTGGCGCCGATATAGCTGCGAAGGTGGGTCTCATAGGCGCTGAATGCTTCCTCGTGGCGCCCGTCGGCGCGTACGAGTTCTCCCGCAAGCACATAGGCAGAGATCATGGCCAGAGCCGAGCCCTGCCCGGCGACGAGCGAGACGCAGAACGCAGCGTCTCCAATCAGCACGACGCGGCCCCGCGACCAGCCGTCCATCCTGATCTGGCTGACCCGGTCGCAATACAAATCATCGGTGCGCTCGAGTTCGTTCAGAATGTCTGGGCATTCCCAGCGGGCGTCGCGATAGAGATCACGCAGCTGTGCCTTCTGTGCGGCAGGCTCGCCTGCATCACCGCGAAACACGAAGAGGAACAAGGTGCGATCATCGCGCAGCGCGAAACGGCCAACCATACGGCCCGGCCGGTTGTGCATCAGGTACACATTCTCGTCGCGATGGCGATAGCCGCGGGTCTCGAATGCCGCGACGCCATAGCCGAGATTTCTTTCGAACGTCCCGATCGAGCCGAACGCAAGGCGGCGCACCTGCGAATGCAGGCCGTCAGCACCGACGAGAGATCGAAACGTCGGCTCCCGCCCCGCCGCAACTGGACGTCGACCCCTTCAGGCTGCTGCTCCAGGCCAACGATCTCCTCATCGAAGATCGTTTCAACACCATCGCGGACCGTACCGTACAGCAGGCGCGACAGATCGCTTCGTGCCCAGAGTGACGTAACGCCCGCCTGTGAGATCGTCGAGGACGTTCGTACCAAATCCGGCGACTCGCCGGCCGCGACCGTCGACGATCCGCATTTCCCTGACGCGGTAGCCGGCGCTTTCGATCGCCGGCAACAGCCCCATCCGTTCGGCGATGTCGTAGCCCCAGTCCCCAGAAATCGATCACGTAGCTGCCACGACGAAGCGCGGGCGCGCGTTCAACCAGCGTCGGCTCGTAGCCTCCGGCACGCAGCCAATACGCGAGCGTAGGCCCGGCAATCCCCGCCCCGGAGATCAGCACTGTTCGCATGGACGGAATGTGGGAAAAGCGTCGGCCGGTCGCACCGCCGCGTCAGACACTAAATGGTGAGGGCGAGAAGTTCCGTCTCACCAATCGGTCGCATCACTCCTGATCGACGAGATCGTCCTCGAGGATCGCCATCTGGAACTGGAACGAGCGATCGTCGTCCTCATCATCGACGAAGAGCACACCGATGAATTCCTCGCCGATATAGACCTCGGCGGAATCATCCTTCTTCGGCCGCGGCACGACGCGGATCTTGGAATTGCCGAATACGCGCTTCAGGTACGCGTCGAGCTTCCTAACTTCCTTCACGTCCACGGCAAGTCTCCAATCGAAATCTGGGTTGGCGCGGGTTTTAGGACGAGACGCGAGCAACCGCCAGCATGAATTGCCAAAGAATTTTTGGGGCGAAGGGGGCGGAAAATCCGCCCCTTCCGACAAGCTCGACGTCCCCTCTCAAAGTCCCATCTCAAAGTCCCATGGCGTTGATCATCTGATCCATGGTGCGCGACGGCTCGGCGCAGCCGGCTTCGCCGACGACCTTGGCGGGCACGCCTGCGACCGTGACGTTGTGCGGCACGGGTTTGACCACGACAGAGCCCGCCGCGATGCGCGCGCAATGGCCGATCTCGATATTGCCGAGGATCTTCGCGCCGGCCCCGATCAGGACGCCGTGGCGGATCTTCGGATGGCGGTCCTCGTTCTCCTTGCCGGTGCCGCCGAGCGTGACGCCATGCAGGATCGAGACGTCGTCCTCGATCAGCGCCGTCTCACCGCAGACGAAACCGGTGGCGTGATCGAGGAAGATGCCGCGGCCGATGCGCGCGGCGGGATTGATGTCGGTCTGGAATACCGCAGACGCGCGGCTCTGCAGATAATACGCAAAGTCCTTGCGGCCCTTCAGATAAAGCCAATGCGCGAGGCGGTGGGTCTGGATGGCGTGGAAGCCCTTGAAATAGAGCAACGGGTCGATGAAGCGCGAGGTAGCGGGGTCACGGTCGTAGACGGCGACGAGATCGGCGCGGAAGGCGTTGCCGAGATCGGGATCGTCGCGCAGCGCCTCGTCATAGGTCTGGCGCACGAGATCGCCCGACAGCGCGGAGTGATCGAGCCGATCGGCGACGCGATGGATCACCGCATCTTCCAGGCGACTGTGATGCAGCACCGTCGAATAGATGAAGGTCGCAAGCTCTGGCTCGCGATGGACGATGTCCTCCGCTTCGCCGCGGATCCGATCCCAGATCGGATCGAGCGTTGCGAGCTTTCCTCCCGGATTGACCTGATGCACTGCCATGAGATCTGCTCTTTCGAATTGGCTCGTTTCACTGGTTCTATAACACAGTCTAGGCGACAAAGTCCTGACGGGCTTGCCTGAGAGTGAACAGTGCGTTGCCCAGCGAGGCCATGCCAACGCGTTGAATCACAACAGTTTCTTCCGACGCCCCCGGCGGCAAGCTCGGCTCAAAATGGTCAGGGTTTCGCCAAATTCAAGCCGGGCGGCGTCAAACTATTGGTGAATTCCGCCTCAACCGTGATTGCGGGCATGGTCCGAGTGAGGACGGAGCGGATTTGACCATCACCACCGATCATGCGCGCGCGGGCGCCGCGGGCTCACTCTGGCTGCGGCTGGCTGCGATCGCCCTGCCGCTGCTGATGATCGCGCCGGCGTTCTGGAACGGCTATCCGCTGTTGCAATGGGATACCGGAGGCTATCTGGCGCGCTGGTACGAGGGCTATCTCGTCCCGAGCCGCTCCACCGTGTTCGGCATCTATCTGCACTATGGCGAGAGTTCTGGTTTCTGGATCAACCTCGCGGTCCAGTCGCTGGCGACGCTGTGGCTGTTGCAGCTCACCTTGCGCGTGCTCTCGATGATGCAAACGTTCCGCTTCGCCGCGATCAGCCTGCTCCTGATCCTGTCGACCGCGCTGCCCTGGCTTGCGAGCATGTTGCTCACCGATATTTTTGCAGGCCTGTCGGTGCTGTCGCTATTCCTGCTGGTCATCGGTGGGCCGCGGACCTCGGCGCTCGAAAAAATCTCGCTGTTCGTCTTCACCGCCTTTGCCGCCGCGACCCACAGCGCCACGCTCGGCGTGCTGCTCGGGCTCTGCGTCGCGGGCTGGATGGCGCGGCCGTTGCTGGGGCCCCGGCTTCCGATCGCGGGATTGGCTCAGGCGAGCCTCACCATCATCACCGGCGGCCTGATGCTGGTGTCGGCGAACCACGCGCTGTCGGGCAAATGGACATGGACGCCCGGCGGCACCGGCGTCGCCTTCGGCCGCATGATGCAGGACGGCATCGTCGCGCGTTATCTCAATGACCATTGCCCTCGCGAAAAACTCAAACTCTGCCCCTATCGCGACCAATTGCCGGCGACCGCCGACGAATTCCTGTGGGGCAAGAGCATGTTCAACACGCTCGGCCGCTTCGAAGGCATGAACGAGGAGATGGGCACCATCGTCGTGGGTTCGCTCGCCGACTATCCGGCCTGGCAGGCCGGCGCGGCGTTGCGGGCGCTGGGCCAGCAATTGCTGCATGTCGCGACCGGCGAAGGCACCAATGGCTGGATCCCGCACACCCGCGGCATCATCGAGCGCTACATTCCCTCCCAGGTCACGCCGATGCGCGCGGCGCGCCAGCAGAATTGGGCTCTCGACTTCGACTACGTCAACTGGCTGCATGTGCCCGTCGCGCTCGCCTCGATGCTGGGGCTGGTCGCGCTGCTCGGCCACGCGCTCAGGAGGCGCCGGCTCGACGATCTGAGGCTGCTGGCCGCAACCGTCGTGCTGGCGCTGCTCGGCAACGCCTTCATCTGCGGCGTGATTTCCGGACCACACGACCGCTATGGCGCGCGGATGGTGTGGGTTGCCACCTTCGTGGTGTTGATGGCGCTGTTTCGCTCGTTCGGCGACGAGGCCGCGGACGAGACCTCAGCCGCGGCGTGACAGGAAATCGAGCACGCCGGTCTTGTAGACCTTGTCGCCGACCGCTCGCATGTGATCGCGGTTCGGAATGTCGAGCACTTCCGAACCCGGGATGATGGCACCGAGTGCGTTGGCCGAACCCGCGACGTCGTCGGTCGAGCCGACCGCAATCAGCACGGGCACGTCGATGCGCGCGGCTTCGTCCTTCGTCATGAGATCGCGCGTGCCGCGCAGGCAGGCGGCCAGCGCCTTGCGGTCGGAACGGGTCTGGTCTGCAAAAGCACGAAACGTGCGGCCGACGGGATCGGAGACGTCGTCGAGCGAGGGCGCTTCCAGCGCCTTCGCGACGTTCTCGCCGGGCCCGGTGCCCTCGATCAGGCCTCCTATGCCGATGCCGCCGAGGATTGCCGAACGCAGGCGCTGCGGCTCGTTGAGGGAGAGCCAGGCCGTCATCCGTCCGCCCATCGAATAGCCCATGAGATCAGCCTGCGGGATGGCGAGGTGATCCATCAGCGCGAGCACGTCGCCGGCCATGGTCGGGATCGAGTATTGCGCGGGCTCGTAGAGCTTGGCGCTTTCGCCATGGCCACGATTGTCGAGCGCAATGACGCGGCGGCCGTTCTTGCGCAGCTCCGAGACCCAGGTCGGATAGACCCAGTTCACGTTCTTGCTGGAGGCAAAGCCGTGCACCAGGATGATCGGATCGCCCTCGCCTTCGTCGAGATAGGCAATTTCAACGGCGCCGTTGTGAAAGCTCGGCATCATCAGTTCCGCAATCTTGAGGGGAAGAGGTATCTTAGGCCGTGACGGCAGCGCTTGCCAGAACGGCTTCGGCGGCGATCCGGGCCTGGCGAAGTCGCCGCGCCCGTCTGCGATCGCACCAGGCCTGGGTCAGGCGCTCCGTCGTCGCCTTGATCGAGGACAACAGGCCGAACAGCGTCAAGGCCGCACCGAACAGCCAGAGTGCGAGATTGAACGCCCCGCCGATCAGCAGCAGCGCGCCGCGGCCGAGCAGCTTCAGGATCGCGCGCGTCTTGCCGCCCTGCGCTTCCGCGAGCCGCGCCGCGCGTGCGACGTCCTTGGGGCCTTCGGCGATGCGCAAGCTATCCATCGCGCCGCGCGTGCCGGTCTTCTCGACGACGCGCGTGACATCCTTGCCGAGCCGAACCAGCGCGCCGGCCTTTTCCGCGCGGAACGCGGCCTTGATCGCGCTCAAGGTCTGGCCCGGCCGCAGCACCGAGCCGGAGGCAACCGCGTTCTGGAGCATCGGCGTATCGACGACCTCGCGCGCGGACCGCCCGGCCCATGCCGCCAGTCCCTCGCCGAGCCGGCCCACCTTGCGCGCGTCCTTCACCAGCGTCAGCCCCGCGCGAACCGGCGCGGCACCTCCGACGGAGACGTAGGTCACGGCCGTAACCGCGAGACCCGCGGCCGCGAGGCCCAGCACCAGGCGATCGGTCTCCTCGCCCATCGCGAGGTGCTTGCCCTCCCGGACGACGTCCCGGATGTCGCCGATGACAAAGAGATCGCCGGCCACGGTCCCCGACAGGCTCGCAACATCGTCCGCGTTGCCGGTGACGAGACCGGTGGCAAACCGTTTTGCGAAATGCGAGGTGGAATTTTCGGCTTTGGCCGCATCGCCGACACGGCTCAGGAGGTCGTCAGGCAGCGCGATGTTGCGGTCGCGCGCCAACGCGACAAAACTGTCGGCAAGATCGGCATCGCCCGATGCGAGCGCGATCTCGATGTTGTCCTGAATCAGGCGGTCGTTGTGCCGCAGCAGCGCGTCGAGCTTGATCTCGGAGAGCGCGGCGGGATCGTCCTGGGCGGCCAGAATCGCGCCGGCCTCGCGGGCATGGGGTGCTACCTGCGCGAGCATGAAGCCGCACGCCACGATACCGGTCAACGCTGTGCTGATTCGCAACCACTTCATGCGGAGAGCCTGGACGGTCCTGAGATCGTTGACGCCTGACGGTTCGTCTTTCGTCGCAATTACGCTCGTCCACAGACATAGTATGCCAAAATTGCGACACAACGTCCCCGACGAAAGAAGGGCTTCTCTCAGGCCGCAAGATTGTGTCGAATTTGCATGAGCAAATGAGCATGGGGCATTGCGGGGCTTTCGGTTCCGCTGGGCTAGCAATCATCCACACCCACCAGTATGGTCCGCGGCGCCTTAATAATGCCGCGTCAGTCGTGATTGTGTCTGCCGCCATTGCCACTCCAGGATGAGTACGATGTCCGACCATGTCGTCCCGCACTTCCACAACGATGCCGGTGTCCCCGTCATCGAAATCGGCTCGCAAGAGTTCATGTGCGTGGGCGCCAACCCTCCGTTCGATCATCCGCACGTCTTCCTCGACCTCGGCAACGACAACGAGATCATCTGCCCCTACTGCTCGACGCTGTACCGTTTCGCCGCCGACCTGAAGGCGGGCGAAGCCCGTCCGCCGGAATGCGTCCTGAAGGACAAGGTCGCCTGATCGCTTCCATCGGTCAGGGGTGGCGCTCTCCCGAACAATTGTCATCGCCGGTGCCGGCATAGGTGGACTGACGGCCGCGCTTGCGCTCGCGGCCCGCGGCTTCCGCATCGTCGTACTGGAAAAGGCCGAGCGGCTCGAGGAAGTCGGCGCCGGTCTGCAACTCTCTCCCAATGCCAGCCGCGTGCTGGTCGAGCTCGGCCTCACCGAGCGCCTCAGGCTGCGTGCCGTGATCCCGGAGGCGGTCTCGATCATGAGTGCGCGGGCCGGCGGCGAACTCTTGCGCATGCCGCTGGGAGAAGCCGCCGCCGCGCGCGCCGGCGCCCCCTATTGGGTGGTGCACCGCGCCGACCTGCAATCCGCACTCGCCGGCGCAGTCTCCGACCATCCCGATATCGATCTGAAACTCGGCGCGACCTTCGAAGACGTCGCGCCTCACGCCAAGGGGCTGACGGTCGTCCATCGCAGCGGCACGATCCGGCGCAGCGATCTCGCCAGTGCGCTGATCGGCGCGGACGGCATCTGGTCGACGGTGCGCCAGCATCTGTTTCCCGAGGTGCAGCCGCGCTTCTCCGGGCTGATTGCCTGGCGCGGCACGCTCGATGCCACGCAGCTGCCGAAGGACTACACCGCGCGCCGGGTCCAGCTCTGGATGGGCCCGAATGCCCATCTCGTCGCCTACCCGATCGCGGGCGGACGCCAGATCAACGTGGTCGCGGTGCTGCCGGGCACCTGGAACAGACCAGGCTGGAGCACGCCCGGCGATCCCCTCGAGGTGATGGACGCCTTCGCCGCGCCACGCTGGCCGCCCGCGGCGCGCATGATGCTCGCCACGGTCGATAGCTGGCGGAAATGGGCGCTGTTCGACGTGCCCGACGACTGCCCCTGGAGCAAAGGCCCGGTCGCGCTGCTCGGCGACGCCGTGCATGCGATGCTGCCGTTTGCGGCGCAGGGCGCCGGCATGGCGATCGAGGACGCCGCGGTGCTCGCGCAGCATTTGAGCCTTGAGATCGCCGAGAGCACCGCGGGCATCACGGCTGCGCTGAGACAATACGGGCGTACGCGCCAGACGCGCGTGCGGCGGGTGCAGCGGACCGCGCGGCAGCAAGGCCGCATCTACCATTTCGGTGGGCCGCTCGCATACGCGCGCGATCTTGCGGTCCGCGCCCTCGGCCCGGAACGCATGCTGGCACGGCAGGACTGGATTTACGGCTGGCGACCCTGATGCGAGGCGCTGGTTTCAGCGCACTGCTCTTGTCGATTTCGGGCCAGGCTTGATCGGGCCAGGATTGGCCGCGGGCGCCGGCGCAGCGGCCGGCTTCTCTTCGGGCGGCGTTTCCCGGCACTTGTTGCGGCGCCAAGCGTCCTCGGCCATCTGCGCCCGCCCGCGGACCGCGACGTAGTCGTTGCGATAGGCAAGCTCCGACACGACGGCGCCGCCCGCGCCGGTCTGTGCCTTGTCCATCAGCCTCTGCAACTCCATGGTGCGGCTAGCGAGCGACTTGCGCTCGCCTTCGAGCTGCTTGCAATCGTACAATTCGTACTTGCCGGGATCGGCAAACGCCGGAGCGACCGTCTCGCTCATGCCGGCGCAGCCGGACTGCGCGAAGCCGGCCGCGAGCAGCGCGGCGGCCACGCAGCACGTGCGCAGGCGATATTGGGTCAAAGCAGACATCGAATCAAAGCTGACATGTCGGATGAATAGTCCCCGTCGATTGAGAATGCCTAAAGCAACAACAGATGTCCGGATTGAGGCTTTGCCTTGTGCCGCCGGCTCGCCTAAGGAAGAACCGCCCCTCCGGCCTGCAAACGCCAATTCCAGACCGCCGGCAAGGGACTTAAGTGATTGATCTCGTTGGATCAAGCGGGCATGGCGGAATTGGTAGACGCAAGGGACTTAAAATTGTGATCGTATAATTTACTTGCTGAAAAAAGACCAATAATAACAGCATACTACGTCGTTATCTCTCGAATATCCGACCCAAAATCTGCTACACAGTTATTACACATTTCGTGCTATAATTGTATTTCAGCGAGGCGGTTGTGAAAGGGGATCAAGAGTCAGCGCATCACGAGCTGATGGGAGGCGAGCTCCACGTTTATAAACGTGAGAACAGCAAATACTGGCAGTGTGCGACCTTCCTCAAGGGCTTCAATCACCGCGCTACCACCAGGCAGGAAAGCCTCGCTCAAGCGAAGGACGTCGCAAAGGACTGGTATCTCACCCTGCAAGGAAAACTCCTCAGGGGCGAACTTAAAGACAAGAAAAAATGGGAAGGGGAAGTCACCTTCCGTTTCGCCGCAGAGAAATTCCTACGCGAATACACCGTGCTCACGCACGGCCAGCGCAGTCCGGTCTATGTCGGCGCGCATCGCCGCCGTCTCGACAATCACATCTACCCCTTCATGGCTGACAAGTATCTTCCGGAGATAACGCCGGGTCTTCTGCAGGACTACCGGGTCTATCGCCACGAAAAGGCGATGCAGCTGTACGGCAAGCCGCCTGCCCGCAACACCATTCATCAGGAAGTGGTGGTCATCCGCCAGGTGCTAAAGGCCGCTGTGCGCCACAGCTGGCTCAAGATGATGCCGGACTTGTCGGAACCGTACAAAAAGTCTGGCAAAATCTCCCATCGGGCGTGGCTCGCGCCCGACGAATACAAACGCCTCTATCAGGCGACCCGCGAACGCGCTCAAAACCCCAAACGGGTACGCTACGCTTGGGAAAGCGAGCAGCTGCACGATTTCATTCTGTTCATGGTCAATACCGGCCTGCGGCCTGACGAAGCCTGGAGACTTCAATTCCGGGACGTAAAGGTCGCGCATGACGACGGTCTTAACGAAACCATCCTGGAGATCGAGGTGCGCGGCAAGCGCGGCGTAGGATACTGCAAAAGCATGCCCGGCGCGGTTCAACCTTTCAAACGCCTGCAAAAACGGTTGCGTCAGGTCGCCGAAAAAGATGAGGACGGCAAAGAGATCGTCGTTGAAAGGTTGCCCAAGCCAACTGACCTTATTTTCCCGAAACGGCACCATGAGCTTTTCGACATCATCCTCAATGAACTGGAGCTCAAGAAGGACCGCGATGGTCAGTCACGCACAGCCTATTCGCTCAGGCACACCTACATCTGCCTGCGGTTAATGGAAGGCGCGGACGTGTACCAGATCGCAAAGAACTGCCGGACCAGCGTCGAGATGATCGAGAAGTATTATGCCGCCCATCTGGTGAATACGCTCGACACCACCGCGATCAACGTCCGCAAGCAAAAACGACCGAGGCAAACTGACGACGACGAACCGGCGCCTCGCCCCAGATCACCGCGAAACAGAAAACCATAACAATATCATGTAAATAAACCGCTTTTCCGACTCCGATCCCTTCGCTATAGATGAAGGCAGTGCGGGCGTGGCGAAACTGGTAGACGCAACGGACTTAGAAGATTGAGTGCTCGGCGGGAAACCGCAGATGCAGAACTGCTCAAATTCGGGGAAACCTCTCAAATGGCAATCCCGAGCCAAGCTTCCTCTAAAATTCTTGGGGGAGGAAGGTGTAGAGACTAGACGGGCAGCACCTAAAGCGTACAACGTCAAGGTGAAGGGATAGTCCAGACCACAAACGCCCTTCGGGCGGCGGTGAAAACCGTAGTGGTACGAAAATCCGTAGGGCCGCAAGGCCTGTGCCGGTTCGATTCCGGCCGCCCGCACCATTAGCGCGATTTTTTTACCGTGCGGGGGCATGGTTCATGTTTTTAGAGCGCGCCCATCTCAAAAATTTCCGGTCATTCGAGTCAGGTGAAGTCGTTTTTCAAAGCGACCTCACAGTGCTCGTTGGCGAGAATAATGGCGGTAAGAGCAACGCGATTGACGCGATCAGGTTGCTGACGCTCCCACTGGGCGGACGGAGGGATATTTATTGCGAACCGACCGATGTCCGCTTCCAAAGCAACGTCGGTCAATTCGAATTAGCGGCTCACTTCTCGGGTCTGACTATCGGACAACAGGGCCGATTTATATCTGCAGCGACCGACGCTTCCTTAACGAAGGCCTCCTTCGGTCTTCGCTATGACGGCACACGGGCAACTTCAAGACCAGTTTTGTGGGCGGGTAAGGAGGGAAACACCGCGGAGCCTGGCTGCCATGACATGATCAGGCACGTTTACCTTCCGCCGTTGCGGGACGCCAAACGTTCTCTGGCTTCCGGGAATCCCACGCGAATCATGGCTTTGCTAAATCATTTTCTTGCCGGAACATCTCCTGTGCAGCTCGCAAAAGAGCTTGCTCGGACTCATTCACACGAAGTTCTCCAAAAGGTCGATGGTGCCGTTGAAAAAGGATTGAACGCACTCACTTCCGGTGTCCGCAGGCAGACTGCATCGATAGGATTTGCTACTGATGAAGCCTTGGTCGACATTGCGCGCGACCTCCGCTTCAAGCTCGCAGACCACGGCGTCGCGCCTGAAGACTTAAGGTATTCGGGGCACGGTTATGCGAATCTCCTCTTCATGGCGATCATCGCTGTCGAACTTGAGAAGGCCATTTCAACTGATCTGACAATATTCCTCGTCGAGGAACCTGAGGCTCACTTGCACCCTCAGTTGCAAGCGGCGGTTCTCGCATTTCTCCGTGAGCAAGCAGAGCAATCTCGTAAACAAGCCCCCGAAGATCACGGGCCAACTGGCGAACTACAGGTCGTCGTCGCGACGCACTCTCCGAATTTGTCTGCATGGGTTAGCAGCGATCGTGTTGTCGTCTTCAAATCCGCTGTTGGTTCGTCGGGGCAACCAAAAACCAGCAATGAGGCAATCCAATCGACCGTTGCCGACTCTACGGTAATTGAGAAGGCACTAAGTCACGAAGATAATGCTACTATTGAAAGCGAGACCGAAGCGCTCGCCGCAGCCGTAACGGCAGCTGCTTTACGGAGATCAACGCGCTGCATCCCATTGGCGTCGATGCCCCTCGATCCTGTCGATCGCCGCAAGATTGATCGGTATCTCGATGTTACGAAGGCGGCGCTTCTATTTGGCGGTCGGATTCTACTTATGGAAGGGATCGCCGAAGCACTGTTGCTCCCGGCAATAGCCAAGCACCACTCGTTAAAAGGTCATCCGGAAAAGCTACGCTTGTTTCAATCTGGAGTCTTTATTCCCATCGACGGTGTTGATTTCGCACCCTACGTGACCCTCTTGCTCACATCGATCAACGAAGCTCGTATCGCCGATCGTCTGGTGGTAATTACGGATGGCGATAAAGGCACTCCTGAGGAAGAACTGGACGAAGACGAAGCAATTGGCGCCGACGATCTCACCTTGCCAACAGAAGAACTCACGCCGGGTGAAAGGCGCAAACAAGCTCTAGAACAGCTTGCGGTGACGCTTAAGGGTACCAATCACCTTACTGTGGTTACGAGCACCTACTCGCTGGAAACCGAGCTTCTCGAAGCCGGCAACGATGCAATCCTGGAAAGGGCATTCCTCGAACTTCACCCTCGATCGAAAAAGAAGTGGCAATCAGCTGTAAAATTAAGCGGCGACGAGCGGGCAAGCCGGATTCACGCAATTTTCAAGAACACTCGCAAGGGTGATTTTGCACAGATCCTGGCCCGCCTGATCGAAGATGGCTCGCCCTTTACCGTTCCAAAATACATTCAGGACGCAATAGAGAGCTTTGTCGCATCGTGAAAGCAAGCGCGTTCGACCCGACGACACAGCAGCGCAAAGTCATCTATCATGACTCGTCCGCCTTCATAACGGCCTGTCCGGGCGCAGGTAAAACCCGTACGATGGTGGAGCGCGCGCGACAAATACTAGAGGGTCCGTCCTATCGCCAGGGCGTCGCGTTCTTGTCGTTTACGAATGCGGCAGTCGACGAACTAGAAGCCCGACTACGGGCGTTTGGCGTTCTACCCGCTCCGTTGTTCCCAAGCTTCATCGGAACCTTCGATCGTTTTCTCTGGCAGTTCCTCATCGTTCCTTTCGGAATGAAAGGCTGCGACGCACTTCCACGACTAGTGCCGGACAAAAACAGCTTCCATGTGAGACCTTTCGATGATGCTCAACCTCTTCCGCTTAAGTGCTTTGACAGAGCGACGGGCGCAATAGATCCCAAACTTGCTCTGGAAGCGGGCTTTAATACTGAACTCCGATCGCCAAAGGCCTACGAGACCGCAGCGCGACATATAATTGATTCAACGCGCACCAATGGGTTGATCGACTTCGATGATGTGCGAGTGTCTGTAAGTGAGCGGCTTGCGGATAAGGATTTCTCGCAGCGAGTGGGTGCCGCTCTCGCGGCTCGCTTTTGCGAGATATTTGTTGACGAGGCACAAGATTGTAACCCCGCTGATCTAGCTATCGTCGATTGGCTTATGAAGGCGGGTATCACCGTCAAGGTGGTTTGCGATCCAAATCAATCGATTTATAAATTTCGAGGGGGCGTAACAGATGAGCTTCTCAAATACGCTGATACTTTCTCCCCATCCAACCGTCTTTCCATCAGTGGCAACTTTCGTTCGACGCCTGCGATCTGCGCGGCCATTGTTGCCTTGCGGCCGCCATCCGCTCGTCTAACCCCCGACGAGCCGACGGGCCCGAATAAATTTAGCCAGACGCCGATACATGTCATTTCTTACGGCGGAAGCGGTGTGCCTCCTGCGATTGGTCGCCAATTTACGCGGCTTGCTCTGGAAAATGGTATTCCGCTTCATCAAGCGCCGGTTTTGGCCTCAACCCGGTCAAGTGCGGCCAAGGCAATAGGTCAGCCAATACTGGGGCACACGTCGCACATGACCCTGCAGCTGGCTGAGGCTGTAATGAACTATCAGTTCGCCTTTGCAGTCGGAAGCCGTCGCGAAGCTTTGGTCACCGTCCATAAGGTCGTTTTGCAAATTCAAGCAAAAATCGCGACGACTACTGAGTACGACAATTATCTTCAAAGCGAAGGAATCGTCGATGCCACCTGGCGGCCTGAAATCATAAAGATCGCCAACGGACTTCGCTTCGATCCATTCGATACACCTGATCAATGGTTGGAAAAGGCTCGGACTCTGCTCGCGAGTGGCTTGATTGGCTCTTCAACAATCAACCAGCGATTACGGAACGACACGAAGCTGGTAACTGCGCTAGCAACACCGCCAGAGAACTCGCCCCCGGCGCGTACAATTCATTCCGTGAAAGGTCTTGAGTTTCCTGGCGTGTGTGTCGTGTTAACTAGCAAAACCTCGGGCCAAATTCTTGATCTCCTTGAGGGTAACAGCGTGCCCGACGCCGAGGAGGAAGCTCGAAAAATCTACGTTGGCTGTTCACGCGCCGAGCGTTTGCTGGCGATTGCGGTACCAAAAAGCCGGGCTTCCCGGTTGGTTGCGCTGCTGACTGCAACGGGGTGCTCAATCAAGCTCCACAACCTGGAAAATAGCTAAGCACGAGCTCTCTAGTCCGCACCTGAGACATTTTGGTGTGACATTGCCTAATTAATAGGCGCACATCTTTGCGGGTAACTTATTGATAATCCAGCACGATTCGTCGCATGAGCCAAGGAGGAAAAATGGAGACCCTGAGATAGAGAAGCTGTTATAAATAGCGCAGTGTGACACGACCCGGTGAGACCATGTCTAGCATTACAGACCTCCTTCGGAGGGTCGGTCCTTCCCTGACCACCGAGCTTATATCCGAACTCGCCAACGAAGGCGTTTCTGCAGCTTCGGCACGTCAGCGGATTGCACGCGCGGGAGATAACTTAAAGCGCCTTGCCGGCCTGCGGTTTCCTCATAACGCTCGCTTTGTTTATCTCGATGACCAATTTGGGAACAAGGACTACTGGCTGGCACTTGAACGGGTATTTCGTGAACACGGCAAGTCTTACTGGAGCGCTGTCAGTGGCCTCAAGGCGCGCGGCGGGGTCTATCCGCGTAAGTTTTTTGCGGGCGTCTGCGGCGGAGCTGACGCTCGCATGCGCCAGCTCTCGCCATCCCGAATTCTTGATCGCCTGAAGGCAATCCAGCTCCTGGAAGAATTCAATGAGGACGGAACTGGTGAACCATTCGTCAGGTTCAAGCCTCATGCCTACGGCCGCGATACCACCGGGCAAATCAGAGCGCGTTTAATTGCAGAAAACGTCGTTTTGCATGGCATGAAGGAGTGGTGCCGCAAAACCGGCTTTGCCAGCTTTGAAAAGGTGCTGGTTCGAGGTGATGACGGTGCTCCGGTTGTATCGAGCATAACTTGGGACCTGTCAGCACCTTCATATGCGCGCCCACTGGTCAGCCCGTCAAGTAAAGGCTTGAAGCCCGGGTTTGTGGTCTGCGACGTTAACTTGCGCGGCGCCTTAGACGAAAATGCAGTAGCCGCTTTTGTCAGGAAGCATGATCTCGCATCAGCGCCGCAGAAGGTGGCTCCGATCATGCCCTTTCTTATCGCTGATACCTTTACAAGTAAGGGATTTGGTCTAGCACGCAGCAGAGGCATTCTCGCGACAACTACCGCCCATCTCTTTGGTGAAGATGTTGCCAAAGCCTTGCGAGATTTGATTCGGTTACTAACCGATACTGGCGCTACCGCGTCGGTGAATCCCGAACATATCGAGCGGTTATTGAACAGCCTGACTCGTATTGAAGGTGCCGCTAACAATCTTCGAGGCGCCCTTTTCGAAATTGTCGTCGGCTCGCTAGTCAAGGAGGTCGAAGGAGGATATTTGCGAGCGGGCGAAAAGTGGACCGATTATGAAACCGGTCGCGCCGCTGAAACTGATGTATTGTTGGACCGGCCTGATGGCAACGGCGCCCTCGTGATCGAGTGCAAATCGAAAATGCCCGGCAGTCGTGTCAATTTAACCGAGGTTCAAAAGTGGCGTGATGATCGCGTGCCGCTCCTTTACAAGATCTTGCGCGCAGACGGAAGATTTTCAGGTACACCTTTAACGTTCGAACTTTGGACAAATGGCCCCATCGCGACCGACGCGCTTGATTGGCTTAAAAGTTCACCCCATCCAGCGGACTATGCTGTGGGATGGAAAGATGGGGAGGCCATGAAGATTTACGTCGATAAAGCTTCCTCCCCGTCAATTCGCAACGCAATGCGAGATCACTATTTCAAACATCCCCTTGCTCGTATCACGGCCGAGCTCGATCCAGTACCCGCCGATGCATAGCAACGACCCCATCGCTTTTCCGGCGGATTCCGATATCAATGGCCCGGCGGGACAGCACTGTCCCGCCACATGCGCTACCCGCCTGCCGGGTGCGCCCGCGCGGGCTTGACCCAATTGCGCGGATCGCGAACGCGATGATCCAGGGCCGTGACGCAGGTCTCGTGTCCGCCATCCTTCACTTCTCTTTATGATCCGCACTCAGCGGTCTCACATAATGCCTTAACGCTGCGCCAGCGCGCGCACGCTGCAAGGGTTGCACCCTCGGCTTCCGGCAGGCCGGGCCGCTTCCGCCTGCGGCTCCAGTTCCGCATCCGCTTTCCGCCGTCGCCTTCACACGGCATCGAGACCGCCACTCGGGGCGGCTCAGAAAGCGAAGGAGCTTCAGATGCCCTACAGGTCCTCTCAACGTAAATCCCTCAGAATCCGCACGAAAGATTTTCGCTCATGGTTCAATGCCAACCTCAAACAGCAGGCGCGTGACATCGCGGAGCATGGTGCGGATTGCGGCTTCCCCTGCATCACCTACACGGCCGACACGATTTGTATCTTCGACCGCTTCGAAGACGAAATCTGGGACATGGCTGTCGAAGAGGCTGAAAGCTTCGGCTGCAAAAACGTCGCAGATATGATCGCCGGCTTCAGGCGCGACGACATGCTGCAGGATATCGGGACGTTCAAGAACCTGATGGTATGGTTCGCCTGCGAGAAGCTCGCCCGGGAGATCGCGCCTTGAGCGCGATCTTTCTGCGCAGGCCATTATCGTCCCTTAAAGCGCTGCGGAAGCGAAAGGCCTCGAAGTCACGGCAATGATCAGCTGAGGGGCCCCTCGGGCTTTGGAGCTGCTTTGAGCAGCGCGATCTGTGCTTCTCTACGCGCACGCTCGCTCTCACGCTCTCTCTCGGCATCTTTCGCTTCGGCTTCGGCGCGCCACTTGTTCCCGATAGACACGGCGTAAGCCAGATACTCGGGGCTTGGCAGCCGTTTCCGACTGGCGGAGAGAGCTTTGGGCGGCTGGGCTGACGGACTGTTGTCCGCACGCGGGTTACTCTCGCGGGTGCGCTCGTTATGAACGGGTTCGCTCAACGGCGCTCGCCAGTCCGAAAGAAGTTTCTTCCGACACCCGATCCAGAACTTCGATTCCCTGCCGCTCGGATCACCCGTAATTCCGTGCTCGCTTTGTGAAACGGCCGTCGCCGACGCCGAAGACATGGGCTACGCAAACGTGGCCGAGATGATCGCCGGTTTCAGCCGCTCGGACATGCTCTCAGACTTCGATCGCTTCAAGAACCTCATGGTATGGTATGCCTACGAGAAGCTCGTACGAGAGATCGCGCCCTGATGCGATCTCTTGCGTCGAAGTGCAGCCGGGTCATAGCCGGTCAGTTTAGCGGGCCTTTCGGCTTCTGAGCGGATTTCAGCAAAGCGACTTCGCTTTCTCGCTGCCACTTCTCCTGGTACTTTTCCAACGACTTCAAATAGGCCTCAGTCGGCCCGGACCGAGTGGGGGCGGTCGCGCCATCGGGCGCTTTGACGCCAGGCGCAAGCGCAGGCGGCGTCCATGGCTTTCGCCACGCATCTTTCAGGATTACCTTCCTGCGCATGACCATGAAATCCAAAGTTATCGAAGACGGAGTTGCCTTATCGAGGGCGCGCTCGGCCTGACGAAACATCTTCACGACCTGCTCAACCTGATCGTCAGTCAAATCAGAAGCAACAAGCAGTTCTATAAATTCGGAAGCGGAAAACGTCATACTAAGATTTTAACATATTGTTGCACGCGTCCGCAAAAAGCGGAGACAATTCGGCCAATTCCGCGGCTTGCGCGATCTACAGGACTCAATTCCAGCGGTCGCGGAAGGATCAACGGCCGCAAACGCGAAACGCCGGACGAGAATATACGCCACCGGACGCCAGCGCTTTGCAGCCGAAATTCCGGCTACGCCGGCCCGAAGCAAATATCGTAAGGCGCCGTGAGTTGGCGATCCATGGCGCGCGAGCTAAGGCCCCCGGCAGGAACCACCGAAGCTATCAGGCGTTTTGTCATGAGTGGAGAACACTGCCATGGCTGACAAATTCGATCCGGCACCGGCTGACAAACATGCAGATACGCCGAAAGAGCGCACGGCCGCCGACAAGAAGTCGGATGACGAATTGAAAAAGGGATTGAAGGACAGCTTCCCGGCATCCGATCCCCCAAGCAACACTCAGCCCGCCAAATCGGTCGACGACGCGGATTAGAAGAGAGCAGTCATGGGCATCGCGAAATACGAGATCGTTGGCACCGAAGGCACATGGCGGGTGCGTCATGACGGCAAGGCGGAGAATGAATACGCCACGAAGGAAGCTGCGTTCGAGGCCGCAATCGCTGCGGCTTCACTCGCGCTGCGGCAGGGTCATGATGTAACGGTGACCGCACCGTCCAGCCAGACAACGACAGGCGCGCCGGCCAAGTAGACTTTAGTCGTTCGTCCCTGAGGTGGCACTGGCGCGTTCGGACGCCAGGGGCCAGGGCGGCAGCGGCGGCAAGCCGAGAACTTCACGCACAGGACCGAACGAACGTCTATGGGCGGCACATGCGCCAAGCCGAGCAAGGGCGGCATAGTGGGCGCGCACCGGATAGCCCTTGTGATCGGCAAATCCGTAGCCGGGATGACGCATGTCGAGCGTTCGCATCAGCGCATCGCGCGAGACCTTGGCCAGAATGGACGCGGCTGCGATGCTGGCGGATTTGGTGTCGCCCTTGATGATTGCTTGCTGCGGGATCGGCACCTCTTTCAGGCGTTTCGCGTCGATCAGGAGATGCTGCGGCGTTAGCCCGAGCCCCTCAACAGCCCGCCGCATTGCGAGGATGCCGGCCCAGTAGATGTTGATGGTGTCGATCTCCTCGACTTCGACAAACGCGACAGACCAGGAAGCCGCTTTTTCCTTGATCTCGATCGCGAGAGCTTCCCGGGAATTCGCATCCAGCTTTTTTGAATCGTCGATGCCGGTTATGCGCGTGCCGGGCTTCAGGATAACTGCGGCAGCGGCGACTGGCCCCGCAAGCGGGCTCATTCCGGCCTCATCGACGCCCGCGACAGCATCCTGCCCTTCGTCCCACAGAAGCGTTTCAAAGCGCAGCATCTTGCGAAGCCGCTGTCCTTCGGACCGATTTTCAAAGCGGCGCTTTTCGATCATTGCCAGGATAGCGCGCGCTCCCGCGCGGCTGTCAGCGCGCAGGATTTCTTCGAGGCTAGCCTCAAGCGGCCTGCCCTCGATGACATAGCGCTGGCGCAGTTCGTCCAGTGAATAACGGGTCACGGTAACCTCGGTAGGGGTTGATCGCGGAGCTGTCGCCAAGCTTTGTGGCGAATGTCTGAAACTGGCGCAAATACGCCGTGAGTCCACAGGAATGCGCTGTTTTTCTTCAGATTAAACGCGACACCTATTGGTTGTTTACGTAATCTCCGGCAGCTTTACAGAGTATTGGTTTGATGTTCTATTGATCAAATTGCTGACCGTGAATTTCGAGGAAGGCTTCATGAAAGACGTTTCGAAGAGAAGGAAATTGCTGAAAACAAAATAGTTACAAACTCGGGCGCGCTTGCCATCTCCGGCGGCCGGAAGCCCGGCGAACGAATGCGTTTGCCAGCAGATTTTGAAGAGCATTAGGATATTTTACCCAGAGGTGCCGAATGAAAGTTACGAATAAACAAAAATTTTATTGCGCGGGCAGCGGCCTGCTTCTCTCCATCGCCGGCACGGCTATGGGATTAACCGCGATGTTCGCCTTCTCAGCGGAAGCGCAGCCCTTGTTGCCGCTGTCAATCGCCGCGGGGACAGCTGTGTCGATCTGGTCAGGCTACGAGCTTAGTCAGTCGATTGAACGCTCCGCAGGCTCGCCGCCGCCCGCGTTGGGATTCCGCCGCGCCTAGAGCAGCAACTGGGAGAAAGCCGTATGGTGCAAACACCCGGCGCAGACCCTTCCTATCATCGCGCACTCTTTGCAATCACCGAAAAGCTGAACCGCGCACATCTCAATCCCGAGAGCCTCACAGCGGCAGAATTCAGGGACTTACTTAAGGAACTCTGCATGGCGCTCGGCAAGAGCATCGATGCCGGCATCGATGAAATCTTCAGGGCTGCAGCCGGTCTGACCAACAGACCCGATTTCAAGAGCGAAGCGGCCGGCATCGTAGCTGACGCCAGGAAATTCACTACCTTCATCGCCTTCGAGGAAGAAACGTTGCGGGCGTGCGGCATAAGTGAAGGTGTCGCCTACGCCATTGGGGCAAATGCCGCCGGCCTGCGAAACCAGTTATCCGACCCGGTGCTCGATCCAGACAGGACCATCGCGACGTTGCGCCGCCTGAAGGACGATGTTTGCGCGGCAGCCCGGCATGCGAAAGACGATCTCACCTTTCGAGAGAGGCGGCATAAACTAAAGGTCGGTGCGGTGGCAACGGCGGGTTATTCCCTTTCAGTGGCGAATGCCGTTGCAATCGCAAAGTCGGCCGGAGCCTTCGTCTGGTTTGGAACGCTTTCGATCGTCGCCGGAGGAGCGATTGCCACTAACGCGGGACGTTTCAAAAGCCCCGCTGACCGAAACCCGGGGTAAGCACAGCCAATAGAAAGCGTCAGGCGGCGCTTAGCGCGGCCTGAGCTCCGGCCTTGCTATTGCAAGACGGATGTTGTGCAGATTGTAATGAGCGATCCGCAGTTCGTGCGAGCCTTCCGGCAGGTGCGGCAGCATCGCCGCGATTTCGCGCAGGAGCACCTGCAGCTCGAATTTAGTGGCGCGCAGCAATTCGCTTTGTGAAATAACTCTCATGATTTCCTCCGTCAATTCCGGCCACGGACATCGCGGCCTTCTTGCGACGCCTGGGAGCGCCGGAGGAGGCTGGCTGCATCGCCTGCGACCGTAACGTGAGAGGAGGAGCGCCAGGGCTTTAGCCCGCGCTTGCCCAAAGCCGCCGAGGTGCTTCAGTCGGCAAGATCAAAGGACGGGTTGCTTCGTGGACGGGGGAGGAAAGCTGTTAGTTATTTCAGGGGGAATTGCTTCACCTGCGCCATGAGCTGCAGAAGCTGATCCCGAAATGCAAACACGGTTGTTTTTCGAACGAGGATATCTTCGCCGGCGAAGCCAGAGCTAAGCGGAACGCCGCGCGTGGTGAGCGCGCCTATTTTGTGTGGTTGGAGAATTCAGGTTCGCGCCCGTTAATGGATTCGCCACTCAGGCGTCACCTATTCCATTCGTGCCTTGTCTTTGAGATCGCGGATGCGGGTTTCCGCCTCCTCCTTTGACTGGACGATTTCCGACCAGTCGCTGACGCGCGCTTCCCGGCTCAGCCTCTTCAGTTCGTCCAGCTGTTCCTGCGTGGGCTTTTCCATGTTCGCTCCTTACGAGACAATCCGCAGCTTGCGAAGCCGGTAGGCATCGATAGCCCGGTTGGCCAGCATCAGCTTCCTGCGCTCACCCTTCAGGACCATCTCATCGACGGATTTCAGAAGGAATTTGCTGGTCTCGGCGGCATCTACGATTTCCCCGGTACGCTCAAGGTAATCCCAGGCGATCTGGATAGAATTCTCAATCAGCCATGGGAGTGGTTCGCTCATGTGAGAAAAACCCGGCGAGCCTGCCAGGGTTCCCTGCGGCAGACAGCAAGTCTTGCGCGCCCGTCAGCGGGCCGGGCCATACTCGCGCCGTATCCGGCGCTCCCCGAACCCCTTGGGTTTCGGCCAGGAGGTGACTGTCCCTCGCGCCCATGTTCGCGCGGCGCATCAATCACTGAAACGAAGAGAAGCTTGGGACCCGGCTTGGTCCGGCTGAACCCATGGGAGGGGTAGCAGCGATCATCATAAACACGACTGCGGTAAGGATTTTTGCCGCGCTCCTTATGGAAATCAGCTGTTGCCAAGTTTGACACACCGATCCGCGCGATGATTTATTAGCCGAAGGAGAATTCAATGAAGTACACAACAGAAGATCAGCAGATATCTGCGAGGCTGGATTACAGACAGCGGCAAGATGCCGCCAACCGAAAAACCTGCCGTGTGGCAGCCGTCTTCACCGCCGCTTCGCTTGTGGCGCTTGCCACGGTCCCCTGGTGGCCCAAGCCGCCCGTATCGACCGATGAAGCCGCGCGGCCCGTTGGCGCGCAGGTTCAGTCGCAGGCGTCTCAACAGGTGTTTCCGTTCGTGCTGACAATCCGCTGAATCAAAGCGTAGACTGCGATAACTCCATTGAAAAAAGCCCGCCTTCCGGCGGGCTTTTTTCCGAGGTTTTCGTCAGATCGGGGCAAGCCCGTAATAGTCATCCACCGCCCGCGTGCGGGACTGGTCGCCCCAGTTCCAGTCATTGTCGCCCGCGTATTTCGGGGCGCCCTCCAGCTGCTGCTGAGTGATGCCGGTGCGGTAGCCGCCGAGGCTGGTGTCGTATTTGAGCGAATGCCACGGCAGCGGGTAATGATCGTCTCCCATTCCCAGGAAGCCGCCAAAACTCAGAACCGCGTAAGAGACCTTGCCAGACTGCTTGTCGATCATGACGCGCTCGATCGATCCTATCTTGGTTTCATCGGGACCATAGACCGCTGTGCCTTCAACCTTGTCACTGCCGATCAGGGTGCCGGTTTCTCTTTCCTCTGTTGCCATGATTTCCTCCATTATCGAGCCCCGCCCAGTCAACGGCGGCTAACGATGAACGTTCCGCGAGGCACTACTTATGGTCGTTTCGCCTCACCCATCGGTTGATGCCTGGAAAGCGCGCGTCTAAATTAGCGTTCGCTGAAATTCCATGTTTTACAGCTTTTTCCACTCGCGGATTAAAGTTCGCTCACAACACGGGGCTCGCATTTTGCAACCTTGTGTTGAGTTATGGCAAACTAGAATTAAGGGATAGCGTTGGATACAAGATGTGCGCGGGCAGACCGCGCACATCTTGAGGGGGCTCAAGCGCCGCCCCCGTGTGACCCCCGCTGTTGTCGCCCGATCAACACCGCCAGCATGACGCTGGCAGATGATCAGGCGACGCGGAACTTTCGATCCCGCACCCTGCGACCAAGGCATCGGCGGCCTTGGATGCACCCCGGATGATCTGCGAGCCGTGAATAGCGTAACTTTCACGGACATCCGGCAAAGGGCTATTCAGTGCCCCTTGTACCCACGACCAGGGCTCACGGCCGCCCCTGGACACCGCCTGCGGCGAGCGCTGCTTTTATGCACGCCCGCCGACGAGGGGCTTTCGCGCCCCTCGCGACCACGACCGGGCCGGTGCCCGGGAGTCGCCACAGCGCGGGGAGGTGCGATGGCGGAGAGCGGCAGCGAGACACGGCAGCGAGACGAGCGGCACACTGTCCGCTTCACCCCGCTTGAGAACGCCCTCATATGCGCAAAAGCTAATGCTACGGGCGTACCGGTCGCTACCTTTCTCAGAAACACCGCGCTCGCATTCCCCATGCCGCGCGCAGCGAGGCGCCCGACCTCGAACCACGAGGACGTGGCGCTCCTGCTCGGCAGGATCGGCCAGCTGGCTGCGGCCTTCAGGAGCGCGGCGTCGCTTGCAGACGCGCAGGCGCTCGATACGGCGCTGCACGATCTTTCCGAGCTTCGCCTTCTGTGTCTCACCGCCCTGGGGCGCAAGCCATGACCCGGGACGCTCGCCAGAGGAGCTCGCAGGCTCCGGCCATGGCTATATTGCGCGGCACTGATGTGCGCAGGCGGTTTCAGTGATTATCTCGGGGCTGCAGACCGGTAATACCCGTTGGCTCGCGCGCCATCTGCAGAACACCGTCGATAACGACACCATCGAGCTCGCCGAAGTATCCGGCACGGTCGCGACCGATATCGACGGGGCGCTTGCCGAAATGGACGCGCTGTGCGCAGGCACGCGCGCGAAAGAAGGCGTCTATGCCGCCTTCATCAACCCGCGCCGGCCTCTCAGCCGCGCGCAGTTCATGCGGGTGCTGGAGCTGATGGAAGCGCGGCTTGGCCTCTCCGGCCAGCCCCGCATCGTGCTCTTTCACGTAAAGAACGGGCGCCACCATTGCCATGTCGTGTGGTCGCGCATCGACATCGAGCGGATGAAAGCCATCCATCTCGGCCATGACCGCCAGAAGCTGCGCAAATGCGCGCAGGACCTCGCGGCTGAATTCGGCCTGACGCTCCCGGCGGGGCTCGCGGAAGATCGCGGTCCCGCCCGCTTTGACGACCCCGCCCGGACAAAGGCGTCTACCCGTGCCGACAAGGAGCGGGCAAAGACCTCCGGCATCACCCCGGAAGAACGGCGCGCGGCTGTGACCGAGGCATGGCGAATGTCGGATGATGGCGTGAGCCTGCAGGCAAGCCTTGAGGAGCGCGGCTACCTTCTCGCGAGAGGCGACAGGCGCGCCTACGTCGTCGTGGACCTCGCCTGCGACGTGCACAGCCTGCCGCGCCAGATAGAAGGCGCGAAAACAAAGGATGTGGCAGCGAAGCTGCAGAGCCTGCCCGTCGCCCTCCTGCCGACAGCGGAGCGCGCGAAGATATTGATGGCGCAGCGCGCATCAGCCCTGCGCGACGCCGCGCGGGAGCACCTGGAGAAGGACGCGGCGGCAGAGGAAGCGCGCAACCGCCTGCTGCGCGCTCAGCGAACGCGCAAACTTGCCGTTGATCTACAATGGCAGAAGATCAAGCTCCGGCAGATGCATGAGCGCAAGGTCATGCTGGCCTGGTTCTTTGACGAAAAGAAGCGGCACCTCGCCCGCCGGCACTGGCAGGCGACTGGCCTTGCGCTTTACCTCCGCAAGGTTGCGGCTTTGAGGGATCTTATCCGCTATTACGAGAAGCAGCGGCGCAAGCAGCTTCGCACCATGGAGGAATTCCATCGCGAAGTGAAGACCGCGATGAAAAGGCGTCATGATAACGAGGCCGCCGATTGCGAGCGGCTTTACACAGCGCTCAGACGCCTTGAGAAACACGAGTTGAGATGCCTGGAACGAGGGCAGCTTGGCCAGATTGCCTGGCATAAGGCGTGGCTTGCGCATAACCGGGGTGACTACGATGGAGAAATCACGCTTGCTCTCAGCGTTGGCCTCAAGCGGGGCCACAAAGCCAAGGACTTCGATCAATCACGGAATCTCAGGAAATGGTATGACAGTCGCTACGCTCCTTCGGTGGAAAGGCTTGCCCGCACTTATGCCTATATGAAGGAAAACGGCATCGAGATTACGAGCGATCCAGCCTCCAAATGGCTGCCCCTGCAGCGTCAAGGCAGCAGCCAGGGTGGCGGCATTGCCGGTCTGCCGCTCTCTGCGGCATTCAAGCTGAACGAGAAGGAAGTAACGGGTCGCAGACATCGCTTCAGAGGACGCATGCCGCACCGCGGCCCTGCGTCGCCATCAGGAAAGATTTAAGGCGCGAAGGTCTGCCAATGGCGGCTGGCACCGGAGCATGTGCAGCAGCCGCAGCAGGTCGGCCCCCGGCAACAACGAAGCCGCCGGGCGGAGTATGATCGCCGGACGGCCTCGCCACGCTGGTCCTGGACGAGGGCAATGTCCAGTGCCGCATATTCGTCGATGCGCGCGGCGCGGCAACTTCCTTCGCAAATTAAGCTTGATGCTGGTGGATAGGTTAAATCCGGAACCAGCCTGTTTGATCTCTCGTTGCCCCGCGAGAATGAATCTTCCGGAAAGCAAGGAGGGGTGGTAGATCGGTGCGGCACGGGCGCAGAGAGAATGACGCTGCGCCCGTACGGCACGAGATGAAGCTTATTTCCTGGCAGGCGGGCCGCTCTTGTTTCCGGGAAGACCTTTGACGCCCGAACTGTCCTGCTGCTGGACAGTAGAGTTTGAGATGCCCGTCGTCGTCGCGTTCGCGGGCGGTCCGTTCTTGTTGCCCGGCGCGCCGCTCACACCCGTCCCTGAATTCTGCGCGCTCGGCTGCGCTGATGAATCGCCGGTCCCCATCTGGCCCGGCATGTTCGGAGAGCCGGCTTTCTGCTCGCCGACAACTCCGGACGCGCCGGAGTTGTGCGTCTTAAGGCCCTTATCCGCTTCTTCCTGGACTGCCTTAGGTGATGTCTGCTGCGCGTGTAGCGGCAACACTGTTGCCGCGAGAAGGACGGAGAACGTCAAGGTTGCTATTCGCATGGACTTTCCTCTCCTGGTTTTGTTGCCTGACAACCCGCGAGCTGCAGGACATTTCCCGTGAGGAGAAAGATTATTTAGGAGACGCCCCTCGCCTGTTTGCGGCGCAGTATCAGGTTGCATGAGATAACCCGCGCGTGAAAATCGCGCGGTGGCAAATTCACGCGGACTTTCGCAGCAGATCGAGCTGCGCCCGCGCCGGCTCAGGCTCCCCGCGTAGAAGATGTGCCAGCAGAGCGCGAACATCCTCGGCGACGGCAAAGCATCCGGCCTGCGAGAGAGTCTCTTCGCTGAAGCCGCCCGTGAGGACGCCGGCCGCTTTCGCGCCTGCTTCCAGCCCGGCCTCGGCATCATAAGGCGTATCGCCCACCATCACCGACTGCGCGCCCGGGAGCGCAAGCTTGCGCAGCGCAATGCCGACAAGGCGCGGGTCCGGTTTGCCATGCTCGACGTCATCCCCGCAGGCAGTCGCCGCGATGTAGTCGTCCGCGTTCAGCAGCGAGAGATAGCGCTTGAAGGCAATGCCTTTGCAGTCGGTCGCAAGCGCGACGCGACCGCCCATCTCGGTGAGCACGCGAAAGACGTCGCGAACGCCTTCGAACGGCTTCACACTCGAAAGGTAATCCCGCTCGTAGATTGCGCCCTGCTCTGCCAAAATTTCCTTCCGCTCGCGCTCGGACCCTTCCGGGATTGCGAGCTGCAAAGTCTGATCGCCGTCGAGACCTGAATAGAGCTGAAGGGTCTGATACGGCACGCGGTGCCCGGCGTGTTCGAGCGCATCCTGCAGGCTGCGAAGGTTCTGCGGCACGCTGTCGACGAGCGTCCCCTCAACGTCAAACACGAATCCTGAAAGCATGAACCACTCCTAGCCGCTGCCCGAGACAAGACCTTGATCTTTCACGGGTTCCTAAATGAGGAACGCAAACCGAGATTGTTCCGATATGGGAACTAAAATGTCGGTCAGCGGTTGTCGTGCATGGCTGGGCGCCCGGGAGCCGACTATGCAACGTCGCCGCTTCAAGCAAACCCTAACCCTTGAAGAGCGCCTTCTTCGCGAGGCCGAGCAAATCGCGCTGAACGCTGAAAACCTGCCTCCCGGGACAGAACGCGAAACTCTTTTGCAGAAGGCGCGACATGCAAAGATGGCCGCGCATATCAACGAGTGGTTAAGCTCCCCCGGATTGCAGCCGCCGAAGTGACCGGTTCGATGCGGGCCGGAACTAATTTCTAGGGTATTTCGTAGGTCGCGGCTAAAGTGCGTAACAACTTACACTGATCCGAGGAAGATTTTGGAGCGCCAGGAGAAATTGGAGGCCTCGCAGTCGGCTGATGGCCGATATCGCATGCTGATCGAGGCGGTGACCGATTATGCCATCTACATGCTGGATTTGTCAGGGCTCATCACCAGCTGGAATCCCGGCGCGAGGCGGTTCAAAGGCTATGAAGAATCTGAAATCATCGGCGAACATTTCTCACGGTTTTACACAGACGAAGATCGCGCGTCCGGCCTGCCGGAACGCGCTCTCGAAACGGCCGCGCGCGAAGGCAAGTTTGAGGCTGAAGGCTGGCGGGTACGCAAGGACGGCAGCCGTTTCTGGGCCTACGTCATCATCGATCCAATTCGCGGTAAGGACGGTGACCTTTTAGGTTATGCGAAAGTCACACGGGATCTGACCGAGCGCCGCGAAGCCGAAGCTGAGCTGCGTAAAAACCAGGAGCAATTCCGACTCCTCGTTCAGGGCGTCACCGACTACGCGATCTACCTTCTCACCCCCGAAGGCAATGTTTCGAGCTGGAATGCCGGGGCGGAGCGGATCAAGGGCTATACGCCCGAAGAAATCATCGGCGAGCATTTCTCGAAGTTCTATACCGATGAAGACCGCAAGGCCGGCTTGCCGGCCATCGCGCTCGAAAGCGCCCTGAAGGACGGGCGGTTTGAGAAGGAAGGCGTACGCGTTCGCAAGAACGGCACGCAGTTCTGGGCGAATGTCGTCATCGATGTCATCCGCGACCAAGAGGGCGCGCTGATCGGCTTCGCCAAGATCACGCGGGATATTACCGAGCGTAAGAGTGCCGAGGAGCGGCTCGAACGCACCCGCGAAGCGCTGGTGCAGGCGCAGAAGATGGAGGCGATCGGCCACCTTACAGGCGGAGTCGCACATGACTTCAATAATCTGCTGATGGCGATCCAGGGCAGTCTTGAACTGATGAAACGGCGTCTGCCCCGCAGCGAGGGCCAGATGCATCAATTCCTCGACAATGCCCTGCAGGGCGCGCAGCGCGGTTCGGCCCTTACGCAACGCATGCTGGCGTTCGCCAGGCGTCAGGAGCTCAAGCTTCAGACAGTCGATGTTACCGACCTCATCAAAGGCATGACTGAACTGCTGCACAGTTCGCTTGGCGCGGGCGTACAGATCGAAACTCACTTCTCGCTCGGTCTGCCGAAAGCATCGGCGGATGCCAACCAGCTCGAACTTGCCATTCTCAATCTTGCGATGAACGCTCGCGACGCGATGCCGAAAGGCGGATCGATCGTCATCTCCGCCCGCGAGCGGAACGTCAAAGACGAACCAGGGCTCAAACCGGGACGCTATATCTGCCTTGCCGTTAAAGATACGGGCACGGGCATGGATGAACAGACCCTCCTGCACGCACTTGAGCCCTTTTACACGACCAAAGGCGTTGGCAAAGGCACCGGGTTAGGATTGCCTATGGTGCTCGGCATGACCGAGCAGACCGGCGGGAAACTTTATCTGAAGAGTAAACCGGGAGAGGGTACGACCGTTGAAATCTGCCTGCCTGTGGCGATCACCGAGGAAGAAAAGAAAACAACACACGCCGCTCCCGCCGCTTCACCCGTCACGCCCGCCCTCAGGATCGTCAGCGTCGATGACGATCCGCTCGTCGCTTTCAATACGCTCGCGATGCTGGAAGAACTGGGCCATACGGCGTTTTCCGCATCGAGCGGAGCGGAAGCGCTCGGGCTCATCAAAGAACAGGGCGACATCGACCTGCTTATAACGGATCAGGCCATGCCAGGCATGACAGGCGCCGACCTTGCCGAAGCGGTTCGCCGCGACTGGCCAGACCTTCCGATCATCATCGCAACCGGCTACGCGGAACTACCCGAGGGCCCGGCGCAGGCGATGCCGCGCCTTGCAAAGCCTTTCTTCGAGCAGGACCTCGCGGACGCCATTGCACGCTCCGTCCGCTCGTCGGAAAAAGTGAGCTAGCCCCGCGCGACAGGGCGAGCGGAGCGAGCGCCCTGCAGCCCGTTCCGCTAGCCGCCTCCCGCCTTTCACCGTCCTATGTCCGGGAAACGCCCTTAAGTCATCAGCCTAGCGGCGCGGCACCGCACCATCCTGACCGGTGAAGAGACGCCTGCCGTCTCGCCAGCGCTGCCGTACGGCGGCGCCCGCGGGCCTCCGCGCCCGGCGGCCATCGCGAACGCGATACAAGGTCAGGATCATAAAGCCGATGTCCGCGCCCCAGCAAAGACGCTTTGATTAACCTCGCTTCTTGCTCGCTTGATTCCGGTTTTGGCGAGGGGCAGTATTGCTCTATTTCAAGTTGTCGTGCCCGGCCGATGACAGAGTATCTGCAGTGAGACCTGCATATCGTCCTTGCTGAATTGAAGCGGCGTGAGGGAGATTTTTTCATGAAAATTCTGAGCAATATTTTCTGGGGCGTTATTGGCCTGCTTGGCCTCATGTTTTTTGCCGGCGTCATGTACCTTGCACTGACCGATACGGGTCCCGGCAATGTCCGCGAGGAGACAGTGCTGGCAATGCCCGTGTGCAAAAATGCCCAGGGCGACGTCACTTACAAAGCCATTCAAGGAAGCGAGACAGCGCCTGAGCCAGTCTTCCTCCGCGACGAGCGCACCATCCTGTACGACCCCAAGATCGCGGACTGGCCCAACGAGGCAAGAGAGTTTGCGCTTGCTGCCGCATGCGCGCGGGCGTCTGTCCCCGATGCCAGCGAAGCGGATTGCGTTGCCGTTAAACGCCTTCGCGATGAACTCGACTTCAAAAATGAGAAAGTTGCGCTTATTACGCAGCACCTCGCTGCTTCCTCAGGCGCGAAGGACGCGGCCACCCGCGTCCGGAATATCAACGCATGCTTCGAGGCTCGCTGAATAAAGCCGTCTTCGTGCGGCAGCGCCAGTTGAGTGCGGTCACTGCAGGATTTATTTGCTCTTTGATAACCGGCGTTCAGATCAAAGAGGGTGCTTTTCGTTTCGGGGTTTGCCATTCCACATGGTCTGAAGTTACGCGCGGCGTCATGAATTGCCCCTTTAATCGCAGAATGCATCGACTTTATACGCCGTAACCTGACAGGACGCGCTTCCGGTTCAATGCCAAGCCCGTTCCGGGTTTTGCAACGGTTCTCCCCAGCTTCCGCGCGAAGCCGCTTGTGCAGCCGGGCGATACCCCACCATTTCAAAAGCAGTGATCCGCTCGCTTCTCCGCCCTGTCCTGGGTGAGGCGTGTCGAACATTCAGCAAAAGGAGCAAATCATGGCACGTAACTTCAAAAAGAACGACAAACAGTCCCGCGAAGCAAAGGCACCCTCTCTGATCGCCTATCACGTCGAGGATAAGGGGCAGGACAAATCCTTCTGGACCCGCATCGGCGCAGCCTGGGATCACGAAGACGGCAAGGGGCTCACCCTTCAGCTCGATCTCCTTCCGGTCGCGGGCGGCCGGATCGTCCTCCGCGAACCATCTGAAGCAACCGAGGAGAAAGGCGCGTAAGCGCCTTTCTCTTTGTCTGGTCGTTTATGGAAAAGCGTAATTTCTTGCAGATTTGTTCTGCGTTGCGTTAGGCGTATTACAGGAGAATTGCATGGCTCATTTCGAAAAACAGTCCTTCACTACCTATTTGAACGTACGGGGCCAGAACTATCTTCACATCCTGGCGCATCAGGGAGACGATCTGCCGATCCGCAGTCTTGCTGCAATGGGCGTCGATCCGAACAAAGCCGACATAGATGGCGCCACGCCACTACATTACGCGGCTCTCGCGGGCCACGGTGTGGTCATACACGAACTCGTCGCAGCCGGGGCGGACGTCACCCTTCTGACGAAATGCGGACGCTCTGCTGCGGACGTCGCGCGTCTCGGAGGGCACACCGCACTTGCGCTGTCATTGGACGAGAAGATTCAAAAGACAGCGCAGCTTGCGAACCGTCCTGTACCGCGACCGTAAACTAGCTCGCCGGCTTAGGAGGAGGAAGCCGCGGAACCGGGGGCGGTGCGGCAATTTCCGGCAGTCTCGGAATTTTTCCTTCGTCTGCGTACTTCGGGATCTTGTATCCGAGCTTTCTCATCGCTTTATTGAAAGTTGCCTGGACAATATGCTCGGGCAATCCTTGCCGTCGCATCACTGCGGCCGCTTCCTCTGCATTCCTTAGTCCCAGCTGTTTCGCCTCCTCCTTCCTGGCGGCGGCGTTCGCCCGCTGCTCAGGCGTGCCAACCAACGCGATGATCACATCCTTGAGATTGTTCAAGGGGTTTAAGTCGCCAAGAAAGTCAAAAATGCCATCGGAGCCATATTGCAGCTTGATCACTTCGAGCGGGAACGGCGCTTCGATACCCGAAGGCGCGTAAGCGCCTTTCTTTCTTTTGAGGAGGAAAGATCATGGAACGACGCTATCAACACTTCCGCACGGAATGGTGCGGCATCGAAATCGAAGTCCGTTACTGCCCCGCATGGAGCACGTGCTTCGCCCCTCTTGAAATAGAATCCCTTTGTCGCACGCCGCTGCCGGTGACGGATACCGGGTATCGCTCGGTTTACACACAGGTGGCGACCGTCGAGCGCCTTGGCGGCCCCTTGCGGCTCGTTGAGGACTGGCTCGACTGACAGCTCGATCCCAAGCTTCATCGCAGGATGCAGCCGTAGCAGTACCAGGGCACGCCCCGCTTCGCGGGGCCGGGCTCTAGGCCTCCGGCCCCGAACCGCGTCCGGCGCGTTTCGGCCATGAGGTGACGATCCCTCGCGCGATCAGCAGAGAATTGCACCTTCGTAAGAAGAGAGGGATTGCATCCCTTAGTCCGTCAAGGGCTTCGCCCCGAGGGCTTCGCGAGCCGCCTGGCGGCGGCCCTTGACTGCCTTTCCCTGCTCATTGCCGCGGGGCTAGCAGGGTTGCAGGTGCAACCCTTTTTCAAAGGCCGAATTCCTCGGCGTGCGATTTATAGGGATAGAGTGTGAGTTCGTTTTTATCATTCAGGCGAACGGCATCGCCGTTCTCGTCGATCATGGTCACATAGAGCGTGGCGGTTTTGACGCGATAGCCGCTCTCGTGCTGCTTCAGCATGCGCGCCGCTTCCAGCAGGCCTTCAGCCATCTGTTGCATGCTCAGCGCAGAATTATCGCGGCCGCGCAGCCTGATCTTGAGAGCGGGCGATTCGTCTTTCGGCGGCCCGGCCTTGCGGCCCTTGCCTGTCGTGCGAAATACCATGAGTTCATTATAGCAGTTTGGGCATTGTCTTTGCGAATTCTCCTGCCTACCGGGGTATGTCGTTGGTATCTTCAGGGCCCCTGCCCTTCCTGCGCTTGGGCGCCTTGCGCGGTACAGCGCGCTTTGGCGCAGGAGACAGGACTTCCTTTCCTTCCTCAAGAAGGCTACCGCCGTTCCCGTTGCCGTTCGTCCCGCGAAGAACGGTTATATCGGGGACGTCATCCGGAAGGATCGTCCGTAGTTCGTCGTCGCTCGGATCGTCCAGGCTGCTGACGCGGGTTGCCACATTGGCGAGGCACGCTTCAAAAACATTTCGCGTTTCGCGGGCGTTGCCGAAGGTTCTGCCCTTGCCGGCCCAGAGCCGCGTCATAAGGAGATGGACCTTGTCCAGGGTTTCCGGCGCGGCTTCCATTTCATTCGCCGTGCAGAATTGCGCGAATATTCTTGTCAGGTCTTCGGGATTGTAATCCTCAAATTCGATGACCGTGCCAAACCGCGAGTGCAGGCCTGGATTTGCGTCAAGGAAGTTATTCATCTCCTCCGTATATCCCGCCGCAATGACCGCGACGCGGTCCCGGCGGTCTTCCATCAGCTTCACGATTGTATTGATCGCGTCCTGTCCGAACACATCCGCTGCGCCGTCGGATCGCCTCGCCGCGAGCGAATACGCCTCGTCGATAAAAAGGACGCCATCCATCGCCTGGTCAAAAGCCGCCGTTACCTTCGGTCCCGTCTGCCCGAGATACTGGCCGACAAGGCCGCTGCGATCGACTTCGACGACGTGGCCTTTTTCCAGGAGCTCGAGCTGCTCGTAGATCGCGCCCACAATCCGCGCGACCGTCGTCTTACCCGTGCCGGGATTGCCCGTGAAGACAAGATGCTGCGAAGTGGCGATAGGCGGCATCCCGCCGCGGATGCGCGCCGCGTTGAATTTTGCCTGAGCGATCAGCTGGTGGACCCGGTCCTTCACCTTCTTAAGGCCAATCAGCGCATCGAGCTGCGCAAAGGGGTCCAGCTCACCGTCCTCGTCGGGAGGCGGCGGCTCGTACGGCAAAGCGGCGAAGATCTGCGGCTCCTCCTCCGGCGCAGGCGGCAGAGCCTGCTCGTTTACAGCGGCATCGCTTGGAGGGAGCGCTTCGCGCTCCCTCGCTATTGCGGCGGCATCATCGGCATTCAGGACGGGCGGCGGCATCGCCTTGTCAGGCATGCCCGCTTGCAGCGGCGGTTTTCCCGCCGGCCGCCCGTTGCCATCCGCGAAGTCGGGATCGGGATTATACCAGTGCCTTGGGAAATACTGATCGTAGTTGAGGCGGCGGATCAGCATCGGCAGGTCGCCGTTCCGAAACACGAGCACCCGCCCGGTTTCGCGGGCCGCTTCGCGCTCAAGTTCGGCAGGCTCCCGGAATGTGCTCACAATGCGCTGCTCGTGAGTTCCCACCTGTTCTTTCCAGACGGCGTGGCCGAGCCGCCCGGAAAGATATCCCCCGGTCGTGCGGTCGTTTACTCCGAACGCCTGCACCGCGCCGGCATTCGCGAAGAACGTCTCCCAGTTTTTGGGATACAGCTCTTCCAGCTGTGACAGGTTCTGGACGATCGGCCACAACGTCATGCCAAGGCCTGACATGAGCCCCGCGGAAATCTCGATCTGCCGCTGGCGCCCGAGGCTGAAGAACTCGTCGAGCAGGAAGAGGACAGGGAAACGTGGCTTCGTCGTTTTCTGCGACCACATCGCGTTGATCGCAAGGTTCACGACAAGACGCATGAAGCGCGCGTGGAGTTCGAGGTAATTGCCCGGCAGCACGACGTAAATCGTCATCCGTTTGCGCTTCAGATCGTTGATGTCGAAATCCGAGCCCGAAAGCGTGTCCTTCAACGCCGGGCTCGCAATCCAGTCTGTGTTGCGGAGGATCGTGGTCATGAAACTGCCGCGCTCGTTCGGCCCGGCATTCAGCAGCGGGGCGGAGGCGCTGCGCGTCTGCTCGCCCGCTTCCTGCATCTCCTCCAGCATCGCCTCGAATTCTTTCGGCGGAGCGGTCAACAGCTCGCGGAAGTCGAGGAAGGTCGGTCGCTCCTTGCGCTGCATCACAAATATGATCGCGCCCTTCAGGATGTTCCTCGTGGTCTCATCCCAGTGAGGTGTCTCTCCGGACGGGCCGGGTACAACGAGCGCATCGACCAGCATGCCTACCTGCTCCACGTAGTCGCGGGCATTCCTGTCCAGCGCATCAAGGGGATTGAAGCGCGACGCGGTGAATTGTGGAAGGCAGCCGAACGGGTCGAGGATATGGACGTCCTGACCCATGAATTCTGTGACGCGGCCTCCGCCTTTGCCGCGACGCGCGGCTGTGACGGCGGCATTGGTGCCCTTGGGATCGATGACGAGCGCCGATCCCGGATAGACGAGAAGGTTCGGAATGATGAGGGACCGGCCCTTGCCGGACCGGGTCCCTGCGATGGTCAGGAAACCGCGATCGTCTCTCCAGCCGATCGGCCAGCTGAGTTCCTGGCGTGACACGCCGAGCAGCATATCGCCCGGGCGATAGCGGTAACGCCATTCCTCGACAATGGTGGCGTAGGCGGCAGAGCCGCCCTTGCCGAATTCCTGCTCCTGTTTCCTGCGGCGGTACCACCATGTTCGGCGGGAGAACCAAGCCTTGAAATCATCGCCAAGCGGCCAGCCCGCGATAAGGGAGAGGACCGTGACGGCGACGATCAGGGGGTAGGAAAGCCAGCCGGGGAGTAGATTTATAAAGGCAGGCGGCGAGCCGTGGAACATGGCGGCGGGCCCTGCCGCGATCATCACGTAGGCCTCAAACAGGAAGCACAGCGCGAAGATCGTCATCGCAAACGCGACGAAGATCCCGGCGAGATTGAACGGCAGCCCTATCGTGAAACGCGGCATGACTGGCCCCGGACGGACTTCCAATCCTAGAGCATCTCGGGAGGCGAGGTTAAGGGAGCTGTGAGAGCGGGAGGCCCCACTTAGGTCTTAGGGTTAAGCAGCAAAACAGGCAGGTACTTGAAGGAAGGAGGTAGAAGCGGCAGAGTAGCAAGATATGTTTTTGTGGCACGAAAACCCTCCCGCATTCTGCGGAGGTTTCCCTGCCAAAAAACGGTTTGATCTTGTCAGCGTTCCGCCGCTGAACCACAGCCGGCCTTCCTTGGGCCGGTGACGGCGTACTCATTGCGACTACAAAGCGCCCAACATTGACCGGGCGCACCCACGGAGCAGACCATGGCCCGGCCCCGTAAAGGCCGCGACGACCAGCTCAGCGAGATGCTGCGCTGCCGCCTCCGCCCTGCCGAGTACCTTCGCATCCGGCAGGCGGCGCTGCAGGCGAATATGTCCGTTTCGGACTATGCCCGCCGCATGCTTTTGTCCGGCACCGTGGTCGTGAAGAAGACCCGGAGCCTTGACCCTGCCGTCTACGACCAGCTGCGCCGGGCCGGTATCAATCTCAATCAGGCCGTCCACAAGCTGCATGCAACAGGCCTGATTCCTCCCGAGCTGGCAAGGGCGGCAGCCGTCGTCGAAGCCCTGGTCCTGGGCATCATCGATGGTGCCTAAGGTCGCCGGCAAGGGTCACAGCTTCAAAGGTGCAGGCCTGTATTACCTGCACGACAAGAAGGCTGAGACCAATGAGCGTGTGGACTTCGCCTACACGGTCAACCTGCCGACCCGCGACCCGGACAAGGCGATTAGGATGATGGCCTACACGGCCATGCACCAGTCGGAGATCAAGGCGAGAGCCGGCGGCAGCACGCGCGGCCGAAAGCTGGCGGACCCCGTCTATTGCTACAGCCTCTCATGGGCACCAGGTGAAGAGCCAACCCGGGACGAGATGGTCAAAGCCGCCCGCGAGACCCTCAAGGTGCTGGGGATGGAAAGCCATGAAGCTCTTCTCATCGGACACAACGACGAGCCCCACCCGCACATCCATGTCATCGTCAACCGCGTCAATCCCGAGACCGGCATCGCAGCGCCTCTCAAGATGGATCACCTGAAACTATCCACCTGGGCGGAGGGGTACGAAAAGCAGCAGGGCAAGATCCGCTGCGAACAGCGTGTCGAAAACAACGAACTGCGCCGCAAGGGCGAGTTTGTGAAGGACTGGCAGAGTGTCAGGAAAGGGGAATACCAGCGCTGGCAAACGGATCGGGTGAGCCGCCAGGTGGACAGGCGCATTCGCGAAGACGAGCGTCTCGATAAAAAACAGGCCCACGAGCGCGAGCAGATACACCGGGCGCGGGACAGCCGTATTGCGGATCAGCGCAATCGGTTTCGCGAAGCCCATCGCGGCGACTGGCGGGACCTTTACAGCATTCAGCGGCAGGAGCAGCGCAGGCTCGCCGAAGCGCAGAAGAACCCGATGACGCGGCTGAGTTTCTTCCTGCGCGCACATCGCGAGGAATATCGAGCGGCCGGGAAGGATGGCCGCAAGATAATGCTCAAGGGTGCGGCCGCCGCCCTGGTCGGCTCCAAAACTCAAACGCGGCGTCTTGAACTCAAACAGACAAAAGAGCGGCTCTTTTTCGCAGGCAAGCTGAAGCGCGAGGCAGAGCGGATCAAGCGCCCGATTGACGATCTGCATAAAAAGGAAATGGCCGGGCTCGCCCGGCGTCACGACGACGAGCGTCACGACCTCCGGATGGCCCAGTCGAAAGAAAGCCAGGCGCAGGCTCACGACATCAAGTCCGGACGCAGCAAGGAACTATTCAGGAAAGAGCAGCGCGGAAAGCTTCGCGAGGAGTTGAAGGAGAACAAGCAGGAGGCGACGTCATCGAAAGTCGAACCCAGGGCCCCTACTCTTTCGGAGCGATTTGCAACATTCCGCGGGAGGACTAAGCAATCTGAACGGCAGATCGAACCGAAAGCAGTGCCGGGACAGAAGGCCCGGCAACCTGACAAAGAGCAGCAGAACGAAGCGGAGCCCAAAGATCACAACCGAAGCGGTTCGCTCGCGGGCAAATTCCGGAAGGCGCAAGAACCTGGAGTGAGTAAGAAGGCGGGGCAACAGTTCAAGGATAACGCCAGTGATATGAGCAAGGACATCGGTCGTGAAATCACAAGGAAGCCGCCGAAGTAGCCGCCCGCATAAACAAAAAGGTCGGGTTCATCTGCGAGGTCAGGTGCTCCCGTCGCTGGTTCCAATCGGCCCATCGCCTATCGTCGAATTTCCCTCAGCTTTCCGGTCATCCAATCTAGGGAGCGGGAGGCCGGACGATGAGCGAGAAAGACGCGGATCGCTACCGGGCCGAAGCTGAAGAATGCCGCCGCCTGGCGGAGAACGCGCTCAAAGGCCCGGACAGAGAAGCCTGGCTGCGGCTGGCCGCCGACTGGCTAAAGCTGGCGGACGATGCTGCGTTGAACGAACGAAAAGTCCGTCCGTAACTGCAGCCTACTCTGATCCCTTCACCAATCCCTTTTCGATTTTGTCGGCCAGCTTTCTGAAATGGACAGCTAAATGCTCGTAGAGCTCGCGTTTTTGCAGATCGGTAGCGCTTCTCGCGACACGATCTGAATTGTCGGCTTCGGCGCGCAACCGCTTTGCGCTATCCTTCACATCCTGCATGGGCATTCACCTCCGCAGAGACATCTTTCGCCTTGCCTGACGGCGGCCGCCGGATTTACACTTCGCGCCATTCTCAAACGGGAGGCGGACGTGGCGACTGGTACTGTGAAATGGTTTAACGCGACCAAGGGTTTTGGGTTCATCCAGCCCGATGACGGCGGACAGGATGTTTTCGTACATATCAGCGCCGTCGAACGGGCCGGGCTTTCGGGCTTGTCCGAGGGACAAAAACTCTCTTTTGAAGTCCAGGTTGATAAAAAACGGGGCAAGAGCAGCGCCGAGAATTTGCGCGTCTGAAGTCTGTGAACGCGCTTTAGAGCAGCGCGCCGGTAGCTACCTTATCTTCTTTTTCAGAACCGCGCGCGACGATTTTAAGATCGGCATCAGGTAGAGGACGCTGCAACGCCTTGGCTTCATCCCAGGGCGCTCTCATCCAGACGTCCCGCTCCTCATCCGTTGTGAGAATGACCGGCATCGCCTTCGGGTGTATCGGGCCGACGACCGCGTTCGGCTCGGTGGTCAGAAAGCCGTACACCAGATGCGGGCCCGGGACCGGCTTTGACTTGGGCCCGCGCTCGCCTTTGAATTCCGTCCAGATGCCGGCGAAAGCAAACAAGGGACGGTCCTCGCTCAGCGCGAACCACACGATATCCTTCTTGCCGGTCGCAGGATTTGCTTCAGGCGCGTATTCGGAAAAGCTTGAAGCCGGGACAAGGCAGCGGTTTTCAGGCTTGAGCCACCCGCGCCAGTGCGGCGAAGCCGTGTTGCGGATGTTGGTAACGGGCGGACCGCCGAATTTTGGCGGCGGCGGCATACCCCAGCGCATCTTAATGAGCTCACGGCCATCTGCGCTATTCCGGACAATAGGTGCTTCCTGATCCGGAAACACGCCGGTGAGGCTCGGCAAATTGCCAGAATTATCCCAGACCGCGCCGAATAATCGGCGGATAGCTTCCTGGTTGGTTGTGACGCTGTAGAGATTGCACATTGCGCAATTCTACCAATGGGACGCTTTTGCAGCAAACCTAATGTATCGGCTTCGGCGGACCGAACAGCTCGTACGCGGATATTCGCGCACGTTCCTTTGCTTTGTACTGTCCGCCGCAAGTGCATTCCTGATCGTAATAAGACTTCACGGCGCAAAAACGTGTGCCGCCAGGACCGTTTTTCGTGAGGACGAAGATCGGCTGCTCCCGGCCCTCTCGCATCTCTGACATCATATTGGCGTAAGAATAACCGCCCTTGTTATCTACCAGCTGCCCGCGCACCTGTTTTTCGCCAATCGCATTATCCGTTTCGTTCGTCCCTTCAGACTCGCAGATCAGGGCGAAGCGTGTCGGCCGGGTGGCCGTTCCCAGGCCTTTACCGGTCAGCTTGTAGGAGAAGACCGAGATGGCATCGAGCGCATCGGCTTTGAGTGACCGCAGTGTATAGCTTACGAGTGAGAATGTCGGGCCGACGTATTTGAGGCCGTCAACGGCAATCATCACGGCGTAGAGACATGCAAAAGCGATCACCACCGCGGATGCGAGCCCGTAGATGCGCGTCTGTCGTATTCTTTCAAGCCGGGAAAGCATGGAGCAGAATAGCATCCTGCCGTGAGATCGCTGGAGTTATGAGGTTAATCGTAAATCCAGCCTGTTTATAGCATTAAACCCTGCCGAGTGCCGGGCCGGCTTAACTACTTAGTCGAATCCTGCGTTTCCTGCCCCTCGGGCGACTTGATTTAACGAGGCCGCCACGCGAAGCTCCGTTTTTTTAAGAGGTTTGATTGGAGAAACGCTATGGCGGGCCCCGATGACCTTTTAGTGGGTCTAAATCCTTCGCAGCCGCGAAAGAAGATCTTCTCACTTAGAAACTGCCTGCTGATCGCCACTGTGCCGGGCCTCTTCCTGGGATTCCTCGGCTCACTGGTTGAATCCAGCAGGAAAGAACCATTCGCTTTGATGTTTCATGCTTGGGGAGTGTGCACGGACTCCCTCCCGACACTTTTCAGCAAGTCGCTCGACATGCTTTGGTTCGGCATCACAAATTTCCACCTGTACTCCATCGTGGGCGGGCTGCTGCTCTTTCTGCTCCTGAGCAGTTTTGCTGCCCTGATGGTCGGCATCGTCGCCGGGACATTGCTGGGTGGGATTCTTTACTGGCTAATTTCGATCGCTCAGCCGTAAGTCGCCGCTTCGCTACCGAAAGTTACGCGACTTCACGGTCAGCGAATCTACATGTACGGCAACCAACACTATGCCCGTTGCAATATGGAAAGCGCCCATGCTCGTTCGCGAGTGACGACTAATGTAGCAGCCCTTTTCAACTTGACGGCGTGTCAGGTTACTCATTACATCAAATTGTGTTTGAAGGTTCGCAATGGCTAAGAGAGACCCCCACAAAACGGCGCGTAATAAAATGGTTGCTGCGATGCAGGACCAGCTCCGCGACATCCTTCCCAAGGTTCTGAAGCAAACAGGCATCGTGACCGAAGCCTCGCTCAATGCGATCATCGGCAGCAAGACAGACGAGTTTATCGATCTCAAGAACGAGATCATAAACTCGCCTGAGGAATACGTTGTGCTTTGGATGGAAGGATTCCAAAGGCATCTTTCGACGACGAAATTTAGAACATCTTATGATGATCTATTCGACAAGATAAAAGCATCGCAAGCCTTCAAAGAGTATCTGCATGTATTTCTGAGGCGCTCGTATCTCAAACATTACGAAGAGCTTTATCGTAGACGGCCGACAATGGATGAATCCGAGATTTGGATCGGACAGAATAACGCAGATTACGGATTGCTTGTTACGCCGCGCTTCAGCAATGGAAAGTGGGAAAATGACAGGAGCGAGATCCGTCACTTCAAGCCAGCCTACTTTTCGATCGGCCACGTCCTCGAAACTGGTCTTGTCATTCCCGACAAAAACAAGCGCATGAAATTCAACGATGTGGAGCAATATCTAGATTTCTTCGAACACGTCCTGGTCAGAAGCACAGCATCCCCTTACCAAAAGGCCATTGCCGCTGAATATTGCGAGTTCGTACGCGCTGCGCCTGATCCCTTGAAGGTGCCGCTGCTCATACCGGAATATCGTTACGAAGGCCGGGTTGCGAAGCATAAATACCGCCTCGATTTTACGATCATCAATCCGGACACCATGGACAAGGTCGGGTTCGAGCTGTCGCCTTGGTCGACGCATGGTTATCTCGCGGGAACAGCAAAAAAGACGCAGGCAACAATCAACGAAGAGGCTTCTGGCAATTTCGATAAGGAAATGGCGAAACTTAAGTCGTTCTTCAAAACTCACGGGATTTACTCACTCATCTATACGGACAAGGACCTGAAGAGCATCGACGATGTTTTCTCTGACATCGAAACTTACTTGAAACCCCCAAAGCCGAAGAAGCAGCTTAGCTTCCACTTCATCAACAACTTCTTCAAATAAACCCTAGATCACTTAGCGAAAGTTACGCGACTTCACGGTCAGCGAATCTATATGAAGGTCAGGGATGAATATGTCCCTCGCCGCGTGTCTGAGCGCCTTGGTTTCACGGCTGTCGGTCCCCCCGCCTCCGCCATGCACAGCCTCGTCCCCGCGTCCTGACGGTTTGACGAACGCCTCATCGAGCCTTCCTATCCGCTGCAACATCTCGGTGTCGTCGGTGAGGCTCTCGCAAATCAGATGAACAACGCCGTTCGCCGCCTGCACCTTGCCCCGGCAGGTCAGCATGTTCGAACCGAGAACCGCCCTGCGGTGCTTCTCAAATACGGAAGGCCAGACGATAAGGTTCGCTATATCGGTCTCATCCTCCAGCGTGATGAACATGACGCCCTTGGCGGAGCCCGGACGCTGACGCACCATGACGAGACCGGAAACAGTTATCCGGGAATTATTCTTCACGACACGCAGTGCCGCGCAGGGACTGATCTTCCTCTCCGCAAGATCGCGGCGCAGAAAGGCGAGCGGGTGCGCCCGCAGCGTAAGGCCGTGCGAGCGATAATCCTCTACGACTTCGCGGCCGAGCGTCATGCCGGGCAGCGAAACTTCCGGTTCAACCTGCTCCGGCACGATTTCATTCGCGCGCTGTTCGGCAGCTTCGAACAGCGGCAGCGCACTACTCCGCAGAGCCTTGATTGCCCACTGCGCCTGGTAACGCGAGAGGCCGAGCGAGGAAAACGCATCGGCATTGGCTATGTGCACAAGCGCGCCGGGGCCGATGTTTGCACGCCGGGAGAGTTCGGCGATGCTGTGATAGGGTTTTATCCCGCGCGCTGCGACCAAAGCGCGCCCGTCTTTTTCAGCAAGGTGACGTGTCATGCGCAGCCCAAGCCGGACGGCCTGATATTTTCCGTCCGAGGGTTCAAGCGTGCAGTCCCACAGCGACATGTTGGCATTGATCGGCCGCACTTCGACACCGTGCTTCAAGGCGTCGCGCACGAGATCTGAGGGCTCGTAAAAGCCCATCGGCTGCGCGTTTAATATCGCAGCAAGGAACACGTCGGGATGGTGGCATTTCATCCAGCTCGACGCATAGGCGATCAGCGCGAAGCTCGCCGCGTGGCTTTCAGGGAAGCCATAAGAGCCAAATCCTTCGAGCTGGCGGAATGTCTTGTCCGCGAACGCGTCATCATAGCCGTTATCGATCATGCCCTGGATCAGCTTTTCCTTGAATTTATTGACCCCGCCCGTGAACTTGAACGTCGCCATCGCGCGGCGCAGCTGATCGGCTTCAGTAGCGGAGAAGCCTGCCGCGACCATTGCGACCTGCATTGCCTGCTCCTGGAACAGAGGAACGCCAAGGGTCTTGCCGAGCACTTTTTCAAGCTCAGGCTTGGGAAACTCGATCGGCTCGCTGCCTTCCCGCCTGCGCAAATAAGGATGGACCATGTCGCCCTGAATAGGGCCGGGACGGACAATGGCGACCTCGATGACAAGGTCGTAGAATGTCTTGGGCGCCATCCGCGGCAGCATCGACATCTGCGCACGGCTTTCGATCTGGAACGTGCCGACAGTATCCGCCTTGCGGATCATCTCGTAAGTGGCCGGGTCTTCGGCGGGTATCGTCGCGAGATCAAGCGCGATGTTCTTCGAGAAGCGCAAAAGATCGAAGGCCTTGTTCATGCAGCCGAGCATGCCCAGCCCCAGCACATCGACTTTCATGAGTTTAAGCGCTTCGATATCGTCCTTGTCCCATTCGATGACCTGCCGGTTTTCCATCGCGGCAGGCTCGATGGGAACAAGTTCGTCAAGCCGGTCAAATGTGAGGACGAAGCCGCCAGGATGCTGCGAAAGATGGCGCGGCGTTCCCATCAGCTGCCGCGCAAGTTGCAGCGTGAGCTGCAGGCGGCGGTCCGATAAATTGAGATTGAGTTCTTTGAGCTCGGTTTCAGAGACCCCCTCCTCACTCCAGCCCCAGGTTATGCGCGCAAGCGCCCCCGTAATGTCTTCAGGAATGCCGAGTGCCTTGCCGACATCCCGGATCGCACCGCGCGCGCGATAGCGGATAACGGTCGATGTCAGTGCTGCCCGCGTCCGGCCGTAGGTCGCGTAAATCCACTGGATGACCTCCTCGCGCCTGCCGTTCTCGAAATCGACGTCAATATCCGGGGGCTCTCGCCGTTCTTCCGAAATAAAGCGTTCGAACAGCAGCCCCTGCCGAACGGGATCGATGGATGTGACGCCAAGCACAAAACACACCGCAGAATTCGCGGCAGAACCCCGGCCCTGGCACAGAATGCCTTGCGAGCGCGCAAACCGGACGATTGATTCAACCGTCAGGAAGTACGGCGCGTATTTCAGGCGCTCGATAAGCCCAAGCTCATGGCGCAGCTGCATCGCGACATTATCGGGCAGGCCTTCGGGATAGCGTTGCGCCGAGCCCTCCCAGACCAGTTTTTCAAGGCGATCCTGCGCGGACAGCCCGTCTTTCAGTTCTTCGGTTGGATAGGTGTAGGTCAGCTCATCGAGAGAAAACCTGCATCGCCGCGCAATCTCTGCGGTGCGCGCCACAGCCTCGGGATAACGGCGAAACAGACGTTCGACCTCCCCGGGGTCTTTGAGGTAGCGGTCCGCATGCTTCTCCTTGAGAAATCCCGCGCGGTCGATGATTGTTCCCAGCCTGATGCAGGTAACGACATCCTGCAGCATGCGCATTTCAGGGACGTGATAAAGAATATCGTTGGTCGCAACGGTCGGCACGCGCGCCCGGTGCGCTGTATCAGCGACATCATGAATACAGGCGGCATCGTCCGGCCGGAAGCGGCGCGTCAGCGCGCAATAAGCGCGGTCTTCGAATGCATGTTTCAGGCGCTGCAGCTGCGAGAATAAATCGTCCGTCGGCTTGTCAGTAACGAGGACCGCGATCTGTCCCTCGCTCCAGGCAACGACATCATCAAAGAAGAGCGCGCATTTGCCCTTGCCTGCGCGTGATTTGCCAAGGGTAAGGAGGCGGCAAAGCCTGCCATAGGCTGCGCGGTCAGTCGGATAAATGAGGATCGACGGGAAATCTTCAAGATCGAGACGGCAGCCTACGATAAGGCGAACGCCTGTGACGTTCGCGGCTTCATAGGCGCGCACAACGCCCGCCAGCGAGTTGCGGTCGACAACCGCCATGGCTTCGATGCCAAGATTAGCGGCAGTTGTAAATAATTCTTCCGCGCTTGAGACGCCGCGCAGAAATGAGAAATGACTCGTCGCCTGGAGTTCGGCATATCTCATGCCTCACCCAGCCCGTGCAGCCACCACCTGCCGCCAGCTTGTGCAGGCGCGTCGCGAAACAGCCAGAAGCGTTCGCCAGCCTCGTTCTCGACGCGGTAATATTCCCGCTGCATGCCGAGCTCCTGATCTGAGAGCCACCACTCGCCAAGAATGCGTTCCGGCCCGTCGGCGCGGGCGATCTTGTGCCGGGTTTTACGCCAGACAAAGAAAAGCGGCGGGCTGTCCGGGACCTCGGCGACAGCCTGGACCTGCTCGGGCGGTGCGAGAAGCCGCGCGGGCCGCGGCAGATCGCGCGGCCAGGACGCACCGTCCGCCTTCTCCATCGGGGCGATACGCCGTGTCGAGCGCTCGGGTATATCGCTTTCGACAGGTGAGAGGCGGTAGACGCGCTCGTTGCCGAGCCTCACGCGGAGCGTATCGACGAGCTGGCTGATATCGGCTTCCGCGCGGCCATCGCCGACATGACTGCCAATAATCTGGCGTTCGGTAAGTGCTTCAACCCACGAAGCGGTAAGCGTTGCTTCCTCGATACCAAAGCCCGGCTCGACAAGGACAAGCCGTTCGGACAAAAGCTTAGTCAAGTGCTTCGCGTCGCGATTTGGCCGGGAGGTACCGATGCGGATCGCCTGCGCGACATTATCCACCCGCTGAAACACCATATCGAGGCGGCGCGCCCCAACGCCGCGGGCGGCAAGGTCGATCATGAGCTTGTCGCAGAGCAGTGCGAGCACGCGCTCAAGATCATCCGGATTGCCGATGGGCTCGACGAACCTGATCGTCATGCGCGGCACCTCGCGCGGGATAAGCGGCGCGAGTACCTCAATGCTTGCTCCAAGCGCCTGATCGAGACGCAGAAGGACGTCACCGGAAAACCGCTGACGGAGCGAGGACCGGGGCAGCGCGGCAAGCTGGGCGATCCGCTCGACCCCCACCTCCCGGAGGCTGATGACATCGCGCCCTGAAATTCTCAGGGCAGCGACAGGAAGCCCTCCGAGAGCATCCGAGCTGCGCCCCTGCGAGACGATCTCCTCCGTCCCGAAATGCGCGACCGCCCACGCACAGCCGGGCGTGTCGGCGATTGCAACACGGGCTTTAAGATGCGCGGATGACAGCCGCGCATGAAGGTCTACAAGAAGCGCGGCCTCACCTTTGAACAGATGCGATGAACCGGCAACGTCGATAAAGATGGTGTCCGGCGGCGCTGGCGTGACAAGCGGCGAATAACGCGAGCACCAGTGTCCGAGCCGCGCCAGCGCGGCTTCATCCTCCTCCGGCTTCGCCTCCTCGACCAGAAGATCCGGCACGAGCGTTTGCGCGTGCGCAACCGTCATGCCCGCCGCAAGTTTGAGCTTGCGCGCGGCATCATCAGCCGACGCGAGCACGCGGCGGCTGCCGTCCTGGATCGCCGTGACCATTGGCCGCTTACGCGGTGGATCGCCGCCGTTCCTCCGCCGAATCTGATCGGTAGGGAACGTCGGCAGGAAGAGCGCAACGACCCTCCGCATTGCATGCCTCCAAAGTCCAGTCTTTCGGCGATGCGCCCCTGCATCGCAAAAGTTCAACATGCCAGAGCGGGCGGCCCATCCTGATCGGGTCGATACGCGTCGACGGCGCCGGTGAAATGCTCCAGCGCGTCATCGCGGCGTTATTCTCGGTAAGGTTCTCGGCAGAGCGCCTGATGATAAGGCACGGCACGGCGGAGGTTTCCGCGGCAAGCTGCAGCCGCCGTGACGGCGTAAGAGGCAGGCGCTTCAGTTCACCGACAACGCCCGCGAGGCCGCGCATGCGCAGTCCTTCTTCCATCGCAGGCAGGATCTCCGCGTCCTTGTAAGTTTCACAAAATATGATGCGGTCAGGATGCAGCCCGACGCGGGCAAGCGCGGGTGCGAAGAGGTCACGGCTGTGCAGGCACCACAGGACCGGACCCGTGAGGCGCGCGAGAATGCCGGCGGCGAATAGCGCGGCGCTTGCCGCATAATGTCCGCGGACCCCGCCCTCACTGAACTCATGGAGCGCGCCGAGCGCGAGACCGCCGCCGGGCAGCGCCGCGTCGATGTCCGCGATGCCGAACGGCAAGACCTCCTGGGGCGCAGCTGCGTCACCCGCAGCCGCCATCATCCGGCGAAGCTCGGCCAAAGAAACAGAAGATGGATTGGCCGCGCTTGCCATAACTTGTTTGTCCTCCTAATACTAGAACAAATAGTGAACACGTTCGGTTGCCATCGAGTCAATGAATTTTGGTGAGGCATTGATTCAGCTGGATTTTTGCGTTCGGACGGAAACGGTCGATAGCAGTCTGGGACGGGCTGGGCTGGAACCGCAAAAACCTCCCGTCGTTTGACCTACAGTCATGGCCAAAACCGACACACAGACAGTCATCCGCCTTCTCCGCGAATATGCGCTGAGGTCGTCACTGCGCGGCGCCAACCCGTACCGCGCGAAAGCTTATCTGCGCGCCGCGGAAAGCCTGTCCGCGCTCTCGCAACCACTGGCCCGCGTCATCGCGGCCGGCACGCTCACCGAGATCCCGGGTATTGGCGATGCCATCGCCGACATCGTCACCAAGCTTCACGAAACAGGATCGCATCCCAGCCTCGACAAGCTGCGCAAGGAAGTGCCTGAGGGCCTCCTGGAACTATTTGCGATCCCCGGCATCCGTCCCGAGAAGATCCTCAAGCTTCACCAGGAGCTCGGTATCTCCTCGCTCGCAGAACTTGAGACAGCCGCGAAAGCGGACCGTATCCGCAGTGTGAAGGGCCTTGGCGCGGCGCTGCAGACTAAGATCCTGCAGAATCTCGAAATCGCCCGGAGCGGAGAAACGCAGCTTCATCTGCACAAGGCGGCGGCTCTCCTTGAGCATGCGGTTGCGACGGTCAAACAGGAGTATCCTGAATATCTGCGCGTGGAAATCGCAGGAGATTTTCGCAGAGGATGCGAGCTCGTTACCAGGCTTGCGCTGGTCGCGGAAGCAAAGAAACCGCAGGCGCTTGAGGAGCCGTCCGGCGGGCTGCAGCTCGTCGTCACCGACAAGAAGCACTTCGGGGCAAGCCTTCTCGATGCGACCGGCTCGGCGGAGCATCTTGAACAGCTGAAGAAATACGCTTCCGGCAAAGGCTTCGATCTCAAAGCCGACGGGCTTTACCGCGGTAGAAAGCTGATCGCCTCGTCAACCGAACAGGACATTTACGAAGCCCTTGGCCTGCAGTTTATCGAGCCCGAACTGCGCGAAGGCCGGGGCGAGATTGAGCAGGCCGAGAAGAATAAACTGCCCTCCCTCGTGAGCGATCAGGATTTGCGGGGCATCCTGCATTCCCACACGACAGCGTCGGACGGCACCGAGACCCTGGAAGCGATGGCGGAAGCCACGCGCAAGCGCGGCTTTGAGTATTACGGCGTCGCCGACCATTCGCAGTCCGCGCATTACGCGGGCGGCCTTTCCTTAGAGGAAATCGCGGAGCAGCACCGTGAGGCCGACCGGCTGAACAAGCGCTACGCCGGCAAATTCCGCATCCTGAAAGGGATCGAGGCCGACATACTCGCGGATGGCTCGCTCGATTATCCGGACGATATCCTGGAAGACTTCGATTTTGTGGTTGCGAGCGTTCACAGCCGCTTCAAGCTGCCCAAGAAGGAACAGACGGAGCGCATCCTCAAAGCAATCAGGAATCCGCATACCACAATCATCGGACATATGACCGGACGCCAGCTGCAGCGGCGTCCGGGATACGACGTGGACATCGACAAGATTTTGAAGGCCTGCGCGAAACATGGCGTAGCGGTTGAAATCAACGCGCATCCGTGGCGCCTCGACCTTGACTGGCGGTGGCATCAGAAAGCGCTCGGCTATGGTTGCATATTCAGCATCAATCCCGACGCCCATTCCATCCGGGAGCTCGACCACATGCATTGGGGCGTCGAGATGGCCCGCAAGGGCGGCGTGCCGGCAGATCGCGTGCTGAATGCCATGCCCCTTCCGAAAATGCTTGCGCATCTCTCGAAACGGAAGCGCGCGGCTGCAAAAGGCTCTCGCCGCCGTGCGCCTTCACGGGAAGTTACCGTGCGATAGATGGGCAGCTCGCGCGCAGTATCATTGCCAAAGACAAGCGCAGGCATTCTCCTGTTCCGGCGTAATCGCGGAGGTTTGGAAGTTCTCCTCGGCCATCCAGGCGGACCATTCTGGAAGAAAAAGGATCACGGGGCCTGGAGCATTCCGAAAGGGCTGATCTCGTTCGGCGAAGTGCCGCTCGATGCAGCTAAACGGGAATTTGAGGAGGAGACGGGCCACAGGCCATGCGGAGAGTTCATTGCACTCGGCGACGCGAAGCAGCCGGGCGGCAAGACCGTACATGTCTGGGCCGCGGAGGATGACTGGAATCCGGATGAGCTCAAGAGCAATATGTTTCAGATGGAATGGCCGCCGCATTCAGGCAGGGTTCAGAGTTTTCCTGAGGTGGATCGCGCCGGGTGGTTCAACATCGCAGAAGCGCGCGAACGCATTCTGAAGGGCCAGGCTGTATTTCTGGACCGTCTTCTGGCGAGTGCGGTGCAGTAGGTTTCGTCAGGCGGGAACGGGAGATCCGCGCAGACGTTGTTGCTCCAAGTATAAGAACATTACTCAGGAGGCTTCGATGGGTTTCGGCAAAGGTGCACTTCTCTGGCTGATCGGTATTCCGCTTCCTATCATTCTTCTTCTCGCTCTCTTTATGCATCACTGAGGCACCCCGATGACAGGCCTGACGCACAAGCTTGCGCCGGATCGCAGCAAGATAAACCTGCAGGACAGGATGGAGCTGCACTACTGGCTCAAGCACTTCCGTCTGTCCCAGGAAGAGTTGCAAAGGGCGATTGATAAAGTCGGTAATTCGGCGGCTGCCGTCCGCAAGGAACTAGCGGTTTAGCCGACGGCGCGCGGTATGCTCGCGATCTTCAGGAGCGAGGCCTGCGCGCTTTATTGCTAGTTAAATGTTTTTCGTACTCACGCACGACTTTTCCCGCGGGCTTGTCTTCTCGCAGGCCGAGATAGACGGGATGGCGCATCTCCCCAGAGCTTGTCCATTCGGTGAATTTCACCTCGGCGACAAGCAGCGGCTTTACCCATGTGGTAACGGCCTCGTCTTTAACTTTTTTTCCGAACGGTGATCTCGCGGTCTTCAGCTTGACGAGCTTTTTGTGAAGCTCCTCCAATGCTTCGTGGCTGAATCCCGTGCCGACGTGGCCGATATAACGCCAGCCATTTTCTTCACGCAGCGCAATGGTCAAGGCGCCGAAGAACGGCCGCGTCCGCCGCGGGGCGGTGAATCCCGCAATAACGACCTCCTGGCGCTTCGAGGTCTTGATCTTGAGCCACTCATCGGTGCGCGCGCCGGACAGGTATTTGCTGTCCGCGCGTTTTGCCATGATGCCTTCGAGACCCTTCCGCTCGGCCTCCTCGAAGTATTTCGCCCCAAAGGTCTTTCGGTCGCGGCTGAACGCGATCAGCTTGTTTTTGGGTAAAATGGCTTTCAGCCGTTTCTTGCGTTCTGTGAGCGGCAGGCGGCGAAGGTCTTCTCCATCCTGAAACATCAGATCAAACGCGCAATATTGCAGCTTCGCTTCATGGCGGAGCGCATTCTGCAGCAGCTGAAAATGAGAGACGCCGTCTTTACCGATGGCGACAAGCTCGCCGTCTATGACGGCGTCGGCTTTTACGTCTTCCAGCGCTTTCGCGACCTCGACATAGCTCTTGCTGATTATCTTGCCGTTGCGGCTGTAGAGAGTGACCTTGCCGCCTTCAATCTTCGCCACCATGCGGAAGCCGTCATACTTGTCTTCGAATATCCAGTCCTTGTCGTCGAACGGCGCATCGGTGAGCGTCGCGAGCATCGGCTGAAGGCGCTTCGGCAATGTGGAGACGCGGGCCACTATGATCCGCGCCCTTCGAGTACGTTGCGGAATGTGAGTGAGTAACGCAGGCTTTCGACGCCGGGAATGCTGTGGTGCCATTCGGTGCGCGAGGGACCCCGCAGAAGATAGATGGAGCGCGGCTCGGCAACGAGGTTCATTCGCTCGAATCCAATTTGTTTTCTTCTGCGGAGCCTGAACGTGCAGGGCGACAGGAGCGAGATGCCCACGACGTCGCCGAAGACCGAGCGGTCCTTGTGCCAGCCGATGCCGGCGCCCGGCGCGTATTCCGTGACGAGAACCTGCTGAAAGCTGCCGGATGCGTTTCCCGCGAAGGCCTCGGAGCGGGCGCGAAGCTCGCTGAGGAATTCCGGCATATCTTCCGTCTTCGAAAGGCTCCCGCCGTTGAAGTCGTAGCGCCAGCCGAAGGAGACGGTCCGGCGCTTGCCGGTGAAACCGTGAAATTCAAATTCCCTGAACGGAAGCATCTCGATATCAGCGAAAAGCGCACGCTCTTCGTCAGCGGAGAGAAACTCCGGCTGATACTTCATGCCTTCGGGAAGGAGACCGCCTCCGAAGAGATCGAGAGTTGCGTTACTTGCGTGCACTCGATTTTTTCCGCGCCTTGGATTTTGCAGCCTTGCGGTCGCCCCGGTCACCCTGCCCCGCTTTCACTTCCTTCTTCGCCGTCTTGCGGCGATCCTGAGAAAGCGAGCGGCTTACATCATCGCTTTCCTCGATGCGGCCTTTCGCATCGCGGCGGATATACCGCTTGTCTCCGCGAGGCGCGATCAGCTCACGTTTCGCCGCCGCCCGCCATTTCGTGATCCGCTTCATGTGCTCTCCCCAGCTTGATTTCCTGCTCTACCAACTTACCCTGCAGGCTCCCGGTTCCCGCGTGGGCGCGTCCGCCTGCCGCGCAGCCGGCCGGGCTCTAGCGCGTCCCTGGCAGTCCCGCGCCCGGGTCTTCGTCCCGGCCATCCGGTGACGATCCCTCGCGCGTAAAAGGGGCTGCCGCCCCTTCAGCCATCAAGGACAAGCCGCGCGGGGCGCGGTGCGTCGCCGCACCCTTGACCGCTTTCCCCTGCTCATCGCCGCGTGGCTAGCCGGGTTGCAGGCAGCAACCCTTTTCAGGACAGGAACCAAGCCCGGGCCGCTCCGTTGGAGCTCACTTCGAGGACGGCGCCAATGGCAAAGAACGATGAGCTCCGCTACGGGGCACCCGGAGAAAATGCGGTTCATATCTGCGTCGACATGCAGAGGATGTTTGCGGAGAGCACGGACTGGAAGATGCCGTGGCTGCCGCGCGTCCTGCCAAATATCGTTTCGGTCACGGCTTCCCATCCCGAGCGCACCATATTTACCCGGTTCATTCCGGCGCAGAAGCTCGGCCAGGGCGCCGGCATGTGGCGGCGCTATTATGAGCGCTGGGGATCGATGACCATCGACGAGCTTGGCGCGGACATGATCGGCCTCGTCCAGGATCTCGCGCAGTTCGTTCCGCCCGCACGCATTTTTGACAAGCACGTTTACTCGCCGTGGACGGGGAGCGATCTTCACGAGCAGCTGCGCGGGGCTCATGTCGATACGATCATCATCACCGGCGGCGAGACCGATGTCTGCGTGCTGGCCACCGTCATCGGCGCCGTCGACTGGGGTTACAGGGTCATTCTCGTCACCGACGCGCTATGCAGCTCGGCTGACGAGACGCACGATTCCATGATGAATATCTACATGAACCGCTTCGGGCAGCAGGTGGAGTGCGTCACCACCGAAACTCTTCTCGGCAGCTGGCCGGGCAGCGCCAGGGCCAGGCTCGTGTCATGAATAAATCCTACGTCGTCCAGATTCTTCTGCCGAAGGAGCGCGGTGACGGAGAGGCGGTTTCGCAACGCTGGTTCGAGGAATTCCTGGAAGAGCTGACCGGCAGATTCGGCGGCGCGACCAGCTTTGTCCGGGCGCCCGGCTTGGGTCTATGGCGCAGCGGCAACGAGACCGAGCGGGACAATATCGCCGTCATCGAGGTCATGGCCGCGAAGCTTGCACCCGAGTACTGGCGCAGCCTGCGCGAGCGGCTCGAACGCGAGCTTGCGCAGGAGGAGATCGTCATCCGCGCCCAGGAAATCATCCCGTTGTGAGCTTTCGGCGGAACGCTCTTCCCTACCGGCTGTTTGAAATTGCCACCCACTCAAGGAGGATGCGATGGGCTTTTTCACCAAGGACATCAAAACGCTGGACGACCTCTTCGTGCACACGCTGCAGGACATTTATTACGCGGAGCAGCAGATCGCGAAGAACCTTCCAGACATGATCGAGAAGGCGAGCGATCCCGGCCTCAAGAACGGCTTCCAGATACATCTCTCCGAAACCAAGGGACAAATTACCCGCCTTGAGAAAGTCTTCGAGATGCATGGCGTCGCGGCGAAGGGCGTGGACTGCCCTGCGATCGACGGCATCCTGAAGGAAGCGAGCGAAGTCGCGGGCGATATCGACGACAAACAGGTACTGGATGCGGCGCTGATCGCGGCGGCCCAGGCCGTCGAGCACTATGAAATCACACGCTACGGCACCCTGATCGCGTGGGCGAAGATGCTTGGCCGCGATGACTGCGCCATGGTCCTGCAGCAGAACCTCGATGAGGAAAAGGCGACGGACGAGAAGCTCAATACGATGGCGCTGCGCAGCGTGAACCGGAAAGCCGCTTAATCCGTTAGCCACATGCAAGCGAAAGGGCCGCCCCCGGGCGGCCCTTATTCTCAGAAGGGAAGCATGAGCCTTGAAGTACTAAGGACCGTGGCAGCCGCCATGACGATAATCGCGGCCGCCATGGTGGCGGCGAACTGGAATGCGCGCATCACGGTGTGCGGCTTCGCTCTCTTTATCGCGGCATCCATTGCATGGATCGCCGACGGAATAATGGAGCCCAAGAGTTCGCTCGTCATCCAGAACGCCGTTCTTCTCGTGATCAACGCGCTGGGCGTATGGCGCTGGCTGCCGCGCGCCGGCAAGGAAGCCGCCGCCTCCGGAGCCGCGGATCGCGCGACACGGTAGGATTGGCTCAGGCCTGTTTCCGGTCCGAGATAGCCCGGCGCGCGAGCGCAGCTTCTCCCGCTTCAGTCAGGGCGCCGAGTGTTGTCTGCCCCTTCTTCGCGCGGGCGACCATGGCGTCGGCGATAAAGGATCTCAGTTCGTGATCGGCACCGTCCGGTCTGCCGTCGCAGACCCGGTCAAGGGCGGCTTCCAGGTTTGCGATTGTCCGGCGATCAAAGCTTTCAAGGATCATGGGCGCATCTCCTGTAGCGGCTGAACGAACTCCAAAGCCGTAAGTTCCATAGCCGGAACCGAATGTTCCGTTGCAGGGAACAAAGCTGCATTGGGGAACATTTGACCATGATGCCGCGCAAACTCAAGGTTTTTCAAACGTCCCAGGGGTTTTTCGATCTCGCGATCGCGGCGCCCTCGATGAAGGCAGCGCTGGAGGCATGGGGCGCGAGCAGCAATCTCTTCCATCAGGGGTTCGCACAGGAATCCGAAGACGACGCGGTGATCGCTGCCGCCATGGCGAAGCCCGGCATCGTGCTGCGCAGGCCGGTCGGATCAAGGTCCGCTTTCAGGGAGCACGCGGAGCTGCCGTCCGCCGCGTCGCTTGACGCGCGTCCGCACAAGGAAAAAGCCAAGGCGAAGAAGGCCGCTTCTGCAAAGCCGTCGTCGAAGCGGGATGAAAAATCAGAGCGTGAGGCCGCCGCAAAATACGAGAAGGAAGAGCGGCAGCGGGAAAAGCAGCGCGCGAAGGAAGAGGCTGAAGCCGCGAAAGCCCGCGAGAAGCGAAACGCCGCAGTTGAGAAAGCGCAGACTGCCATGCTGCAGGCAGAGGCGGAGCATGAGGAGAACGCCGACGCTCTTGCGAAGGATCTGCAGGCCGCACAGCGCCGCGTAGAGGCCGAGGATGAACGCTGGCGTAAACTTAAAGAGCGTCTCGAAGCAGACCTGCGAAAGGCAAAAGACTGACCGATGCCCCGCTCGCCTGTTCCTGAGATCAAAGAATTGACGCTGGAGGAAAGACGCGAACGGCGCCGGCTTCGGCGTGAGAAACAGCGCGAGAATAATATCGCACGCGCGGCGAAGATGCACTTAACCCGCCTTAAGATGGAGAGCGAGGGACTGAAGCCGGTTACGACCTTGAAGAAGACCGTCTTCGTCGGCTGTTCAGGCTGGCGCTACTGGAAATGGCGGGACTCGTTTTATGCGGACGTGCCGCAGCCGGAGTGGTTCAAGCATTACGCGTCTGCCTTTGACACGGTCGAGATCAACGCGTCCTTTTATTCATGGCCGACCGTGGCGAACGTTCAGGCCTGGCGCCGTCAGCCGGGCGGCAAGGATATCGTCTTCACCGTGAAGGTCTGCGAGCTCATCACACACGTCAAAAAGTTCACAGGCACAAAAACGCTGATACGCGATTTCGGCGTCATCGCGGATATCCTTGGCGAGCGGATGGGCTGCTTTCTATTCCAGCTGCCGCCGAGCTACCGCTATACCAAAGTCCGGCTGAATTCGATCGTCAGCCAGCTCGATCCGGCCCGCCGCAATGCGGTCGAGTTCCGGCACAAAAGCTGGTGGAACGAAGATGTCTACGCTGCCTTCCGCAAGGCCGGGATTATCTTCTGCTCCTGCAGCGGTCCGCGTCTGCCCGATGAGCTCGTCCGGACGGCAGACGAGGTTTACGTCCGCCTCCACGGGCCTGAACGCTGGTACCGGCACGATTACTCGGACGATGAGCTCTCGAAATGGGCCAGCAGGATCAAAGAGAGCGGCGCCAAGCGCGCGTGGATTTATTTCAACAATGACTACGACGCCCATGCGCCCCGGAACGCGAAAACCCTCCACCGCATGCTTTCGTCTTCGCGGCCGAAACGGCGAAGCACCCGTCCTACTTAGGAACTGCGGTGCCCGCGGAAGCTTAACCCGGACGATCCGCTATATGCTTGAGCGCCGTCCGGCAGGGTCGTGCATCCGGCCGGTGCTTTTCCGAACCCGGAGTTCGCATGCTTTTCTGGTATTCAGCGTTCATACTCATGGCGGATGCTCTCCAGGTAATGGATATGCGGCTTCGCCAGATCGCCGCAGGCAACGGCACCTCCGAAGAAATGTTTCTTATGGTGACGGAGAAGCTGGACGCTGCGGCAGAGGCCCGCACCATTTTCGTTCGTGGCGGCGATTACAGTCACGTCCTTGATCACTACCGGAAAATCGTCGCCGCGAATGTCGAGCGCTTGTCGGCGAGGTAGACGTTAGGTCAGCTCTTTATCTGGGTTTAGGAACGTGGCGTCTGCAAAGTGACGACCGTCTTGCGATCACGAGGACAAATTCTCAAAGGTCCTCTGTCGACTGCAAATATCCGCTCACATGCCGGCTTGTAGAGGCGCCATTGGGTTTTCCGGCAGGCGGTGGGCTCGGGTTCGGTAAGCCGTACTGCTCAGCCCGTTTAATTGCCAACTTCCGATAGGAAGCCGCTTGCTTGAGCAACTCCGTTCTGAACGTGCTGTCGGGTTCGCCGTCCGCAAGACTTTCCAGTTGCAGCGCCCTTTCAAGATACTCGGTGAGCAACTTCATCTGTAAGCCGATCTGGTCGTTCCGGTCACGAACGTCGGGCACCACCAAAGGTTCCTGTCAAGGAACCGTAGAGCCGTTTCAGCGCTCGTATATTAGAAATTGCCGCTTTATCCCAAGATTTTTCTTGCCGAATAATTTCGCTCTGGCATGCTCTCCAAACCGGGGGCTGGTTCATTTCGTATCTATTTTCACCCGGGCCGGTGCGGCAGCAATGCTGCACCAAATGTTTTGAGTACGATTTTATCACAGCTGCTTCTACTACTCGGGCCGCCTTCGGGCGGCCTTCCCTTGCAAGTTAAGAGCGCAGCGATCGAGTTTCTTGCTAGCTTTTCCTTCTGCAAATCGGAAGACATCCGCTTTTAAAGCACCATTCTCGGGGACATTGCGATGGCAAAACCTGCCGTTTCCCGTAGTGCGTTTCGTGGGCTATTTGCGTTCTACGCCGCGAAAGCCCATCACGACCACAATAGCGAGGGCGAAAATCGCCTTCTAAAGCTGTTCGGGTCTGCGAAGGATATTCCCGACGGCTTATTGCAGCGATGGTCGGATGGAGTTGATCTACTCAACTCTGAGACCGTCGGTCGGATCCTGGAGCCACGCGCTCACCAGATCGCGGAAGGTAAAGCGCAGTATGATCACGCTAGCGATTTTCTTCGCACGCTCCTGAGAGACCTCGGACAAAAATCACAGTGATCGAACTGAGCGGCGCGTTGTCAGACCTCGCGCCCGCGTAGTGGGGCAAGCTGATAGCCGCGGCTACCGTAAGAGCTTAGCTATGCACCGTTGCAGCTCATCTACTTTAAACGGCTTCATCAATGTGGGCCGATTGTGAAATCCTTCGGGCATTCCGTCGGCTCCGTATCCACTTGCGAAGGCGAAAGGAATTTTGCGGGCCTCTAGAGCTTCTGCGATGGGCCTGCTGCTGTCGCGGCCTAACTGCACATCCAAAATTGCCAAATCAAAATCCTCGCCGCTTTCCGCGAAGGCCAGTCCGGAAGCCAAATCACCAGCTTCGGCCACGACCTGATGCCCAAGCTCAGTCAGCATGTCATCCACCATCATACGGATGAGTGCCTCATCCTCGACAAGGAGTATGGAAGCCATCGCCTTGTCCCTTAACTCGATTTGCAAGTGCTTGTGACAGGTACGAATGCCTGAAGGGCAGTAGCTCGCAATTCTCCCAGCGCATAGGAAAGGCGTTCCGCAGCACCAAATGTTCGACGAGTAATTTCAGGACCACGATGAGGAAGCTCGCGGCATAGGCCTTCCAGCACCAATTCCATCTGGACGCGTTCAGATAGGGTCATCGCACTCACCAGGCGCAGAAACAGCAGCAGGGAACTTTATGGAACCCTGTCCCGATTGTCGTCAAGCTGCCGTCTAGGAATTGCTGACCTGCTCTGATGCCGCGTCTTCAGTCCGCCCAAGCGACATCGACGCCTCACGTTAGGCGAGCTCGGCAACCAGATGGAAATACTCTTGGTTTAGTCTGGGCGCACTTCGGCAGGCGCGTATCAAAAGCCAGCCTGACAAGTGTGCGAGGTCGTTTGCCTCTGTCGAGGCCGCTTGGGCCTCATCGGCGGAGTCGTCTGACTCCTTGTTTTGTCTGGGGCGCAGGTCCCTCTAGGCGCGATAGATGCGACGTGTTTACACAGAATAACTACACATAGCACATCGTACAGCAATATAATCATAAATTTCAATTAGTTAGCTTTACGCTCAAGGGACTTAAAATCCCTCGGCGCGCAAGCGCTGTGCCGGTTCGACCCCGGCTGCCCGCACCACGAGAGCTGCGCGGATGATCCCACCGAGCGCCGCTGCCGCGAGCGCTGATACCTCATCAATTCCTGTCTGCTCCTGCACCGCCTGCCAGCCATCCCGAATCATCGCTTGTGCATCGCAGCATCGGAGTTAGACAAGGGCCTCAAATCAGAGGTGAGCTACTTGTCCGACGTCAATGCCGACGATTGGGTGTCCTCGGGACACCGCCCCATGGGTTTTCCCGAATTCGTCATCGTGATCGCGTCGATCATGGCGCTGAATCCGCTTGCCATGGACATGATGCTCCCGGCGCTGCCCAATATCGGGGCGGCCTTCAATATCCCCGTCGCCAATCATCTTCAGCTGGTGCTGTCGACCTTCCTGATCGGCTTTGGCGCGGGCCAGTTCGTCATGGGACCGCTGTCGGATCGCTTCGGCCGCCGCCCGGTGCTGCTCGGCGGGATGGCGGTCTATGCGATGGCGAGCGTGCTGGCGATTGCCGCGCCGTCGTTCGAGACACTGCTGCTGGCGCGCGCACTGCAGGGCTTCGGCACCTCGGCGACGCGCGTGATCGCAACCTCGATCGTGCGCGACTGTTACGTCGGCCGCCGCATGGCGAGCGTGATGTCGCTTGCGATGATGATCTTCATCGCCGTCCCCGTAATCGCCCCCTCGTTCGGACAGGCGGTGCTGCTGGTGACGCAATGGCGCGGCATCTTCGTCGTGCTGATGCTCTATGGCCTGCTCGCGCTCGCATGGTCGGTGCTGCGGCTTCCGGAGACCCTGCCTGAGAGCGAACGCAGGTCGCTCGCGCCGGTCGACGTGCTCACGGCCTACTGGCAGACCGTGACCCATCGCCAAACTCTCGGCTACGCGCTCGCTGCCGGCAGCGTCATGGGTGCGCTGTTCGCTTACGTATTTTCGGCCCAGCAAGTGTTTGTCGGCATCTATCACCTCGGCCATTATTTTCCGCTCGCCTTCGCCGCGATCGCGGCCGGTACCGCCATTGCCGGCTTCCTCAACGCAAGATTCGTCGGAACCCTCGGCATGCGCGTGATCTCGCACGGCGCGCTGACGCTCTACACCGCCGTGGCGGGTGTGATGCTGCTGACGGAAAGCCTCGGCGCGTTGCCGCTTCCCCTGTTCATAGTGCTCTCGGCGCTGATGATGTTCTCGTTCGGCATGATGGTCGCCAATTTCACCGCACTTGCCATGGAGCCGCAGGGCCACATCGCCGGCACGGCGTCCTCGCTCTACGGCTCGATCACCACGCTGATCGGCATCGCCGTCGGCATGGCGATCGGACAAAGCTTCGACGGCACGCTGCTGCCGTTCTCGGTCGGCTTCTTCGTGTCGTCACTCGCCGCGCTCGCGATCGTGCTGGTGGTGGAGAGGGGACGGCTGTTCAAGCCGCATCAGCGCGCCATCGGGTGAGGAACTTCGCGGCGCTCACGATGTTGTACTGCAACAATTTGAAAAGGCGCTTCAATGGAACCGAAACACCGTAAAGACCACGACGCCGCGGAGCGGGCGAAAACGGAACGCACGCCGTCGAACGCCGAAACGACCGCCTTCACCGTGCCATTCGCGAGTGAAGGGCTCGAGCGGGTCCGCGACAGCCACTGTTGAGCAAGACGTCTATTCCGTTGCGCGCCTGCTGGCGCTGAAATCGTCCGCGACGCCCTCGGGTGCCGCGCCGCTTCCACGGGGCGGCACCATCAGCACAACCACTTCCCGCGTGAGACCGGGCCGGCCCCATAGCCGCGCCTGGACCATAAATTCCCGTTTGACGAAGTGCCCGGCACGCCCGGCCACCCCGTCCATCCACCGGCTGCAATCATCCTGATCGCGGAAGCAGAGCGCGGCCCAGCCGCGGTCCAGCGTCGTCTTGCCCGGCAAACCGCCGGGATATTGATCCACGAACGGCTGCACGTAGTGCGGGTGGTCCGGGCTGTAGAAGGCCAACGCGAAGGCCAGCGCATCGTCGCCGCTGACGGCGGCGAGCGGCTCGCCTGTCAGTTCGCGCCACTCGCGTGTCAATTCGCTGGCCGCCTCCGCATAGAAATTGCGCCCCTCCTCGTAACCGTGATCGTTGCGGTAGACGGCATGGATCGGCGCGGCGACGAGGACGGCCGTGAGCGCAACGCCGGCCACGATCAAGGTGAGGTTGACGGTGTAAAAGCGCTCGATCGGATAATTTGTGCCGCAGACCACGAGAATGGCGAACAGAAACAATCCCTGCAAAGCCCAGAGCGACGGCAGATCGGTGCCTATCGCGAGCGAGACGAGGACCGGCAGCGCGATCGTGCCGACGGCAACGTAAAAGAGGAGCCGCAGGCCCGGATTCATCGCCGCGAAATCGTCCGGAAACTGCTTCAGCCGCGTGCCAGCGATGAACATCCAGCTGACGGCTGACACACTGATGGCCGCCAACAGCCCCAGAAGGAAGTTCCTGGCCTCACCGAGCGAGCTCACCGCAGTGCCGTTGGCATGGTTCAGCGCGTAGGTGAAGGTCGGTGCCCCCGTCGTGGCGAGCCAATGAACATGCGGTGACAGCGCCGCAAGCCCGACGACGACCGAGATCCAGGGCGAGGCGGACGTGAAATAGGCGCGTCGCGCCGGATGCGCCAGCGCGGCAAACGTGAAGCTCGCGACAAGGAAGATCGAATAATATTTGCCGGCCATGGCCAGCGCCGTCGTGACTCCCACGGCGATCGCCCACGACGCCGAGCGGGTCTCGAATGCGCGCAGGAAGCACCACGTCGCCAGCGGCCAAACGGCTAGCAGCACCGCATTGGCATTGAAGCGCTGGGCATGGAATTGATGGGCCGGCGTCAGCATCAGGAGCAACAGCACCAGGACGCGCTTGTGCCCCGTCACGAATTGCCGCGCGATCCGGTCGACAAAGACCAGCGCAAGCCCGGCATTGGTCATCGCCATCAATTGCAGCGACCACTCGCTGAGCGGAAAGATGGCGCTCCAGCTCGCGGCAACCCAGCCGGTCAATGGCGGATGCTTGGGGTAGCCCCACGCGAAATGCCGCCCCAGCGTCCAGGCCTCCAGCGTATCGGGGTGCAGACCGCCGCCGGCATAGGCGACCACCAGATAGAGTGTCCAGATCGCGACGAAGCCGGCGATGAGAAGCGGCACGGCCCAGCCCGTCTCGACGCCATCGAGCCAACGCAGGAATGGGCGGCGCCATCGCGCCGGCGCGCGATCGGACCGTTCGGCCATCGCCTGGAATGCAAAATCGATCGGCACTGGAATCAAATGGAGGAAGGAAGGTGATGCGCAAAGACGGCACATCTAGTTCAGGACGGAAACAAATAGCAATGATTGGAAACTGGAAAAGATTGAAAACGTCCGCCTTCTCAGCCGGCGCAAGGTCGACAAACGACTAAGATCGACAAACGACAACGGCGCCGCTGGTGACAGCGGCGCCGCATGATGATCCGGACGAAAGGAAGAGCCTTCGCCCTACTCCGACTTGTCGACGTTCCAGAACAGCGGGGTCGCGGGACCGTCGAGCACGCCGGTCAGCGATTTACGCCAGCCGCTCGGCAGGAGATACTGCCCCAGCGGAATGTAAATCACCTGCTCATAGGCTTCCTTCTGGATGTCAGCGGCGATCTTCTTCTGATCGTCGAGCGAGGCGGCGCGAACGAAGTCGTCCTTGAGCTTTTCGATCTTGGCGTTCTCGGCCCAGCCGAACCAGCCCTTCTTGCCCTGGCCGCCGATCGAGAGATTGGCGATCGGGTTGGAGACGTCGGCCGCGACCCAGTTGGTGAAGAACATGTTCCAGCCGCCCTCCTTCGGAGGCTTCTGGCTGGCGCGGCGGCTCACCACCGTCTGCCAATCGGTCGCTTGCAGGTCGACCTTGAAGCCGGCCTCGCGCAGCAACTGAGCCGCAACGATCGGCTGCGCCTTCAGCGTCGTGACATCGCCCGGCGCCATGATCACAACCGGGGTGCCGTCATAGCCGGACTCGGCGAGCGCCTTCTTGGCTTCTGCCATGCCGTTGCCCTTCACCAAGGTCTCGCCACCGACCTCGGTCGCGAATGGCGTATCGCACACGAAGAAGGCGCCGCAGATCTTCTGATATTTGGCGTTGCCGACCAGCGCGTCGAGAACGTCCTTCTGGTTTATCGCCAGAAAGGCCGCACGGCGCACTTTGACATTATCGAACGGCGGATAAAGGAAGTTCATCCGGCCGAGCGTCTGGAAGCCGAACGTGTTCGAGACCTCGATCGTGATCTCCTTGTTCGCCTCCAGCAGCGGCAGCATGTCGTAAGGCAGATTTTCCACGAAGTCGATGTCGCCCGACTGCAACGCGTTCACCGCGGTCTGCGAGTCCGGCATGGTGATCCACTCGACTCGGTCGACCTTCACCACCTTGCCGCCGGAGGTCCAGCTCGAAGGCTCCTTGCGCGGCACGTAATCGGTGTTCTTGACGTAGACCGCCTTCACGCCTGGCTGGAATTCCGACTGCACGAACTTAAAAGGACCCGAGCCGATCTGCTCGGGGATCTGCTTGTCCGGCGGCGTCTCGGCCAGGCGCTTCGGCATCATGAAGGCAACGCGGGAGGACGGCTTGCCGATCGAGTCGAGCACGAGGCCGTAGGGCTCCTTCAGCTTCAGCGTGATGGTCTTGGCATCGGTCGCCTCGATGCTCGCGGTGAAGTCGAGCAGTTTCTGGCCCATGCCGTCGACCGCGGCCCAGCGCTTGAGCGAGGCAACGCAGTCCTCCGCCGTCACCGGCGCACCGTCATGCCACTTCAGGCCGTCGCGCAGCGTGAACGTGTAGGTGAGCTTGTCGTCGGAGATCTTCCAGTCCGCCATCTGCGGCTGGATCTTGAAGTTCGAATCGGGCGCCAAGAGCGTGTCGTAGATCATGTAGCCATGATCGCGCGTGATGTAGGCGGTGGTGAAGATCGGATCGATGATGCGCAGATCCGAATGCATCACCGCGGTGATGGTCTTGCCGGCCGCAAGCACCGGCGAGGCCAGTGCGGTCGAAAGCGCGACGACCGACAGCGCAAGTTTGGAGGCGAACGCGCGAGGCCCCCGGCGCATCAACTTAAACATAAAAAGTTCTCCTGACGTGAAACTGTTCAAAGGCAGGTTATTGATTGAGCATCCGGTTCGTTCTTTAGGCGAACTAACCTCATGCAATGCCTTTATCTTTTCGAGAGTTGCAGACAGTGCCGAGCGCGTCAATCCGGTTTCGCTGCAAGCCCAAGCGGCGCGCGCACGGGCTCCACAACGATCGGTTTGGCTCTACAACGCTCTCCGCCTGTCCTGCCCCGCGCCGATGCAATGCGCGTTCCATGTTCCGAAGCCCAAGAGACTTTCGAGAGACATTGAGATGAATCCAGCCAATCTTCCCTTCGATTCCGAAGCGATGCTCCAGGGCCTGCGCGGCTGGGTGGAATGCGAAAGCCCGACCTGGGACGCGAGCGCCGTGAACCGCATGCTCGATATCGCAGCGCGGGAGATGGCGATCATGGGTGCGACGATCGAGCGCATCGCCGGTCGCCAGGGCTTTGGCGGCGTGATCCGCGCCCGCTTTCCGCATCCGAAGCAAGGCGAGCCCGGCATCTTGATTGCCGGACACGTGGATACCGTCCACCCCACCGGCACCATCGAGAAGCTGAAATGGCGGCGCGAGGGCAGCAAGTGCTACGGACCCGGCATCTACGACATGAAGGGCGGCAATTATCTTTCGCTGGAAGCGATCCGCCAACTGGCCCGCGCCTCGTTCACGACGCCGCTGCCGATCACCGTGCTGTTCACTCCCGACGAGGAAGTCGGCACACCCTCGACGCGCGATATCATCGAGGCGGAAGCCGCGCGCAACAAATATGTGCTGGTGCCCGAGCCCGGCCGCGCCGACAACGGCGTCACCACCGGACGTTACGCGATCGCGCGGTTCAATCTCGAGGCGACCGGGCGACCGAGCCACGCGGGCGCGACCTTGTCGGCGGGCCGCTCGGCTATCCGCGAGATGGCGCGGCAAATCCTCGCCATCGACGCGATGACGGGCGAAGACTGCACGTTCTCCGTCGGAGTCGTGCACGGGGGTCAATGGGTCAATTGCGTTGCCACGACCGCCACCGGCGAAGCGCTCTCGATGGCCAAGCGCCAGGCCGACCTCGATCGCGGCGTCGAGAGGATGCTGGCGCTCTCCGGTACAACCAATGACGTCACCTTCAAGGTGACGCGCGGCGTGACACGTCCGGTCTGGGAGCCCGATGCCGGCACCATGACCCTGTATGAAAAGGCGCGCGGGATCGCCAAGTCGCTCGGCGCAGAACTGCCGCATGCGAGCGCCGGCGGCGGCTCCGACGGCAATTTCACTGGCGCATTGGGCATCCCGACTCTCGACGGCCTGGGCGTGCGTGGCGGCAACGGCCACACGCTCGAAGAGTATATCGAGGTTGAAAGTCTGGTCGAACGCGGCCGGCTGATGGCGGGGCTGCTCGCGACTCTGGAGTAACGGCGCGAGCCACATCGCCAAAACCGGGCCAGATCACCGAAACAAGTTGACCGCACTGCAAAAACGGTGGGCCGGATGGCATGGGAATTGCTGAAATGTTAGGCTGGTGGCAGAACCCCAGGCTCCAGCCGCTGTCTCTGATTTGACTCTAATCTGACGGGATCCAACTTGCTCGGATATCTCCTTCGCCGAATTCTCGCCGCCGTGCCCGTGATGGGCGTGGTGGCGCTGTTCGTCTTCCTCCTGCTCCGCCTCACCCCGGGCGATCCCGCCGCGATTCTTGCCGGCGACAACGCCACGCCGGAGCGGCTCGAGCGGATCCGCACCTCGCTCGGCCTCAACGAGCCGCTGATCGTGCAGTTTATCACCTGGCTGAACAAGCTGCTGCATGGCGATCTCGGAACTTCACTCATCTCCAACCTTCCGGTGATGAAGATGATCGGCCAGCGGGTCGAGCCGTCGATCTCGATTGCGCTGTCGACCATCATCCTTGCCGTCATCGTCGCTGTTCCCCTAGGCGTGATCGCGGCCTGGAAGCACGGCACCTGGATCGACCGCTTCGTGATGGGCCTGTCCGTGCTCGGCTTCTCGGTGCCGGTGTTCGTGGTCGGTTACATCCTGATCGAGGTCTTCGCGATCGACCTGCGCTGGGTGCCGGTGCAGGGCTTCCGCAGCATCTCGAACGGTTTTGGGCCGTTCTTCGAGCGCATCATCCTGCCCACCTGCGCACTGTCCTTTATCTACATCGCGTTGATCGCGCGCATGACGCGCGCGGCGATGCTCGACGTGCTCGGCGAGGACTACGTCCGCACCGCGCGCGCAAAAGGCATCAACGAAGTCGCCGTGATGATGCGCCATGCGCTGCGCAACGCCGCCGTGCCCGTGATCACCGTGATCGGGACCGGCTTTGCGCTTTTGATCTCCGGGGTCGTCGTCACCGAAAGCGTGTTCAACATCCCCGGCATCGGCCGCCTCACGGTGGATGCGGTGCTGGCGCGCGACTATCCGGTGATCCAGGCGATGATCTTGCTGACGTCGTTGATCTATGTCGTCGTCAATCTCCTGATCGACGTCGCCTACACGGTGCTCGATCCCCGGATCCGGTACTAGGGCTAAGGATAACAATAAGAATGTCTGTCGATACCCTTCCCCAGTCCTCCATCCCGATCACGTCGCCGCTGCGGCCGCGCTTCGGATTCCTGACCTCGACGCCGATCATCGCGGCAGCGACCATCTGCCTCGCTTTGGTTGTGCTGATCTCGATCCTGGCGCCGTTGATCGCGCCGTATGATCCGATCCAGCTTGCGCCCTCACAGCGGCTGAAGCCCTCTTCGGCGCAATTCCTGCTCGGCACCGACGCCTATGGCCGCGACCTGCTGTCGCGCGTCATGTATGGCGGACGCATTTCGCTTCTGATCGGCATCGGCTCGGCGATCATGTCGATCGTCATTGGGTTGGCGATCGGCCTCGTCTCCGGCTTCTTCAAGCTGGTCGATTCCGTCATGATGCGGATCATGGACGGCCTGATGGCAATGCCGAGCATCCTGCTGGCAATCGCCGTGGTGTCGCTGTCCGGCGCCAGCCTCTGGACCGTGCTGATCGCGATCACGATCCCCGAAGTTCCGCGCGTGGCACGCCTGGTGCGCTCGGTCGTGCTATCGGCGCGCGAAGAGCCCTATGTTGAAGCGGCGATCTCGGTCGGCACATCCCTGCCAAAGATCATGTGGCGGCATTTGATGCCGAACACGATCGCACCGCTGATCGTGCAGGGCAGTTACGTCTGCGCCTCCGCGATTCTCACCGAGGCCATCCTCTCCTTCCTCGGCGCCGGCATCTCGCCGGAAACGCCGACCTGGGGCAACATCATGGCCGAGGGCCGTCAGTACTTCCAGCTCAAGCCGACGCTGATCTTCTGGCCGGGCCTGCTGCTCTCGATCGCCATCCTCAGCATCAATTTGATCGGCGACGCCGCCCGCGACGCACTCGATCCGCGCATGAAGCAGCGGGAAGGCAAATGATGACCGATCAAGTGATGACCAGCCCGATCCTCGACATCAACAACCTCGTCGTCTCCGTCGGCAAGAAGCCGAATGCTGCAAACATCATCGAGGGCATCTCGATCCAGGTGCATGAGCGCGAGACGCTGTGCCTCGTCGGCGAAAGCGGCTCGGGCAAGTCCGTGACCTCGCTGACCACGATGGGTCTGCTGCCGAAGGGCACGCTGATTCCGACCGGCGGCAGCGTCAAGCTGGTCGGCGAGGAGATTCTCACCGCGACCGACCGCCGCCTGCGGCAGCTCCGCGCGACGCGGATGGCGATGATCTTCCAAGAGCCGATGACGGCACTCAATCCAGTGATGCCGGTCGGTCGCCAGATCGACGAGGTTCTCCGCGCGCACACCAAACTCGATGCGAAGGCGCGCAAGAAGCGCATCCTCGACATGATGGAGCAGGTGCGCCTGCCCCAGGTCGAGCGTATCTTTGCCTCCTACCCTCACCGACTCTCCGGCGGTCAACGCCAGCGCATCATGATCGCGATGGCGCTCGTGCTCGAACCGAAGCTTCTCATCGCCGACGAGCCGACCACCGCGCTCGACGTCACCACGCAGAAGCAGATTTTGACACTGATCCGCGACCTCCAGCGCGATCACGGTACCGCCGTGCTCTTCATTACCCACGACATGGGCGTGGTCGCCGAAATCGCCGACCGCGTCGCGGTGATGCGGCAGGGCCGACTGGTCGAGACCGGAACGCTGGATTCCATCCTGCGCAATCCGACCATGGAGTACACCCGCAACCTGCTCTCGGCAGTGCCGAGCCTGGTGCCGCGCGCGGCGCGGCCCGAGACCAAGGAACCGGTGGTGCTGGAGGCCAACGAGCTCGGCAAGGTCTATCGCGAGCGCGCGTTCTTCGGTAAAGGCCGCGAAGTCGTCGCCGCCGACAAGGTCACGCTGACGCTGCGCAAGGGCCGCACGCTCGGCATCGTCGGCGAGAGCGGCTCAGGCAAATCTACCGTGGCGCGCTGCATCGTCCGCCTGATCGACCCGACCTCCGGCGGCGTCCGCCTCTCCGGCCGCGAGATCTCGGACATCTCGCGGCGGCTGTTGCAGCCGCATCGCAAGAAGATCCAGATCGTATTCCAGGACCCCTACCGCTCGCTCAATCCGCGCGTCACCATCGGCGAAAGCATTGCGGAAGGCCCGGTCAATTACGGCGTGTCGCATACCGACGCAATGAAGCGTGCCCGCGAATTGCTCGAGCTGGTCGGCCTGCCCGCCGATGCGGTCGCGCGCTATCCGCACCAGTTCTCCGGCGGCCAGCGTCAGCGCATTGCGATCGCCCGCGCGCTCGCGCTCGATCCCGACGTGCTGGTCGCGGACGAGGCGGTCTCCGCCCTCGATGTCTCCGTGCAAGCGCAGGTGCTGGAACTGTTCGACGAGATCCAGAAGCGGCTCGGCATCGCCATCCTGTTCATCACTCACGATCTGCGCGTCGCCGCGCAGATCTGCGATGAGGTCGTGGTGATGCAACACGGCCGCGTCGTCGAGCAGGGCCCGGCCGCCGAAGTGCTGACGCATCCGAAGGAGGCGTACACCAGAGCCTTACTCGAGGCAGCGCCGGGCCGCGGCTGGGATTTCGCGAACTTCCGGCCGGTGTCGGAGGGTGTGGCCGCCAGCACCTAGTCTCTCGCCTCGTCATTGCGAGCGCAGCGAAGCAATCCAGAATCCCTCCGCGGGGACAACCTGGATTGCTTCGCCGCGTTCGCAATGACGCGGTTGCGACAAGCATTCCCAAAACGGCTTGACGCCATGCATGGCGCGATTGCTTCCCGGCTTGCTCTCGCCGCAAGCACAGGGCTAACGTCGCGCACTTTCAATTGCTGGACTTGAGTTGATGACACGTATCGCCGTCGGCGGCTTCCTGCACGAGACCAACACCTTCGCTCCGACGAAGGCGACGTTCGCGGACTTCCAGCACGGCGGCGGCTGGCCGGCGATGACGCAAGGACCCGACGTGCTGAAGGTGATGCGCCGCATCAATGTCGGCCTCGCCGGTTTCGTCGACAGCGCCGAGGCCCTCGGCTGGGAACTCATCCCGACCATCGCTTGCGGCGCCAGCCCCTCGGCGCATGTCACCAGGGACGCCTTCGAGCGTATCGTCAAGACGATGGTCGACGGCATCGCAGCCGCCGGCCCGATCGACGCCGTCTATCTCGATCTGCACGGCGCGATGGTCACGGAACATCTCGACGATGGCGAAGGCGAGATTCTGGCCCGCGTGCGCCGCGTCATCGGCAAGGACATTCCGCTGGTCGCGAGCCTCGACCTGCACGCCAACGTCACACCCGAGATGATGGAGCATGCGGACGCGCTGATCGCCTACCGCACCTATCCCCATGTCGACATGGCCGAGACCGGACGCGCCTCGGCCAAACATCTCGCGCTCCTCCTGAACACCAGGCAGCGTTTCGCAAAGGCCTTCCGGCAATTGCCGTTCCTGATTCCGATCAGCTGGCAGTGCACCAACGACCAGCCGACCAAGGGCATCTACGAAAAGCTTGCCGCGCTGGAGAGCGACGCGGTTCCGACGCTGTCCTTCGCGCCCGGCTTCCCCGCCGCCGATTTCCGCGATTGCGGGCCGAGCGTGTTCGCCTATGGCAAGACGCAAGCCGATGCCGACCGCGCGGCGGATGCGATCGTGAAGCTGATCGAAAGCCACGAGGACGATTTCGACGGCAAGATCTGGTCACCCGATGACGGCGTGCGCCACGCGATGGAACTCTCGAAGGGCGCGAGCAAGCCGATCATCATCGCCGACACCCAGGACAATCCCGGCGCCGGCGGCGATTCCGACACCACCGGCATGCTACGCGCGCTGGTACACAACAAGGCCAGTGCTGCGACGGGCGCGATCTACGATCCGGCATCGGCGAAAGCCGCGCATGAAGCCGGCGTCGGCGCTACCGTGACGCTGTCGCTCGGCGGCAAGTCGGGCATTCCCGGCGACGAGCCCTATCTTGAGACCTTCGTCGTCGAAAAACTTTCCGACGGCCGCTTCATCGCGCCCGGGCCCTACTATGGCGGCCGCGAGATGGAGATGGGCCCGTCCGCCTGCCTTCGCATCGGCGACGTCCGAATCGTCGTGAGCTCACACAAGGCGCAGCTCGCCGATCAGGCCATGTACCGCTATGTCGGCATCGAGCCAACCGAACAGAAGATTTTGGTCAACAAGAGCTCGGTGCACTTCCGCGCTGACTTCGAGCCGATCGCGGAAAAGCTGATGATCTGCGCTGCCCCCGGCGCGATGCCCGCGGATACGGCTACGCTGCCGTGGACGCGCCTGCGGCCGGGCATCCGCATCAAGCCGAACGGCCCGATTTTCACTCCCTCCTCACGCTAACTGGACAGAACACATGCCCACGATCGACCGCATCGACGGCTATGCCGACGAACTCACAGCCATCAGGCGCGACCTCCACGCCCATCCGGAAATTGGCTTCGAGGAAGTGCGCACCTCCGGCATCGTCGCAGACAAGCTGAAGAGCTGGGGCATCGAGGTGCATCGCGGTCTCGGCGGCACCGGCGTGATCGGCGTCATCAAGGGCAAGGGTTCGAGCGGCAAGCGGATCGGGCTTCGCGCCGACATGGACGCGCTGCCGATGGAGGAGAACACCAATCTGAAATGGAGCTCCAAAATCCCCGGCCGCTTCCACGGCTGTGGCCATGACGGCCACACCACCATGCTGCTCGGCACCGCGCGCTACCTCGCCGAAACCAAGAATTTCGACGGTACAGTGCACCTGATCTTCCAGCCGGCTGAGGAAGGTCTCGGCGGCGCCCGCGCGATGATCAAGGACGGACTGTTCGAGAAGTTTCCCTGCGACGAGCTCTACGGCCTGCACAACGCGCCCGACCTGAACCATGGCGAGATCGCGATCCTGCCCGGCCCCGCGATGGCCAGCGCCGACTTCTTCGATCTCCGCATCACCGGCTACGGCGCGCATGGCGCGATGCCCGAACGCTCCAAGGACGCTGTGATCATCGCGACCACGCTGGCGCAGGCGATCCAGACCATCGTCAGCCGCAACGTCGAGCCGCTGCAGGCCGCAGTCGTTTCGATCACGCAGATTCACGCCGGTTCCGCGTACAACGTCATCCCCGGCGAGGCGCATCTTTGCGGCACCATCCGCACTTTCTCGAAAGAAGTCCGCACCCTGATCAGCGAACGCATTCGCACGATCTGCGCTGGCATCGCGAGCGCCTATCAGTGCGTGATCGACGTCGACATCCGCGACACGTTCGATGTGCTGGTCAACCAGGTCGAGCAGTCCAAGGTGGTCGAAGACGTCGCGCGCACCATCGTCGACCCCGCCAACGTGATCACCCGCGCCCAGCCGAAGATGGGCAGCGAGGATTTCGCCGACATGCTGCAAACCATTCCGGGCGCCTATTTCTGGGTCGGCCACGACGGCTCGGTGCCCGTGCACAATCCCGGCTTCGTGCTCGACGACAAGATTCTGCCGATCGGTGCCAGCATGTTCGCCCGGATCATCGAGACCCGGATGCCGGTTGGTGCCCATGCATAAAAAGGGTGTCGAAGAGGAAGTCACCTCGCTGCACGATCTCTCCGCGGTCGATCTGATCGCGGGCTATCGCGCCAAGCAGTTCTCGCCGAGCGAGGTGCTGGAAGACGTGCTCGCGCACGTCGCCGCGTGGGAGCCGCACCTCAACGCGCTTTATGCATTCGATCCCGACGGCGCGCGCGAGGCCGCGAAGGCCTCGACCGCCCGCTGGTCCGGGGGCGAGCCCTCCGGAGCGCTCGACGGCGTGCCGGTGACGGTGAAGGACAACATCGCGACCAAAGGCGTGCCGGTGCCGCTGGGCGCGGCCAGCGTCAAGCTCGTGCCGGCCGAGAAGGACGCACCACCCGCGGCGCGCCTGCGCGAAGCCGGTGCGATCATCTTCGCCAAGACCACCATGCCCGACTACGGCATGCTGTCCTCGGGGCTGTCCTCTTTCCACGCGCTGGCGCGTAATCCCTGGGACCTCTCCAAAAATCCAGGCGGCTCCAGCGCCGGCGCGGGCGCCGCGGCCGCGGCCGGCTATGGCCCGCTGCATCTCGGGACTGATATCGGCGGCTCGGTCCGCCTGCCTGCGGGCTGGTGCGGCCTCGTCGGACTGAAGCCGAGCTTTGGACGCGTGCCGATCGATCCCGCCTATGTCGGCCGCGTCGCCGGTCCCATGACCCGCACCGTCGACGATTGCGCGCTGATGATGAGCGCGATCGCGAAACCCGACCGGCGCGACGGCACGAGCCTGCCCGCGGAGCCCCTCAACTGGAAGGGGCTGGAGAAATCCCCGCGCAAACTCCGCATCGGATTGATGCTCGATCCCGGCGTTGGCCTGGCGCTGGAGAAACCGGTGCGCGAGGTCGCTGTGAAGGCGGCGAAAGCGTTCGAATCCGCAGGGGCCGTCGTCACCGAAGTCGACGGCATCCTCACGCGCGAGATGCTCGACGGCCTCGACAACTTCTGGCGCGCACGGATGTGGGATGATCTGTCGAAGCTGACGCCCGCCGAACAGGCAAAGGTGCTGCCCTACATTTTCAAGTGGGGCGAGTCCGGCGCGAAGCTCTCGGGCGTCGACGTCATCCGTGGTTTCAACCAGACCATGGCAATCCGCGCGGCGGCATCAAAGCTGTTCTGCGAGCTCGACTATGTGATCTCGCCGACCGCGCCGAACGTGAGCTATCCGGCGGAGTGGGCCTCGCCGACCAACGATCCCATGAAGCCGTTCGAGCACATCGCCTATACCGTCCCGTGGAATATGTCGGAGAATCCGGCGATCTCCATCAACGGCGGCTTCGACGCCAAGGGTTTTCCCATCGGCGTGCAGATCGTCGGCCGCCGCTTCGACGATATCGGCGTGCTTGGCATGGCCAAGGCGTTCGAGAGCCTGCGCGGGGCGCAGAAGCCCTGGCCGAGCCCGCCGGCGAAGTAGAGCCTGGCCAACAAACGCCCAGTCCGCACAAGACGGACGCTGGCGTTCATGCATGACGTCTCTTAGAGACAGAATTCAGGACAGGGAAGGAAACCACCATGGCGTATGAGACGATCAAATACGATGTCGCCGAGCAGATCCTCACCATCACGCTGAACCGGCCCGACAAGCTCAACGCCTTCAACGCGCAGATGCAAGGAGAGCTGATCGACGCGTTCGACGCAGCCGACAAGGACGACGACGTCCGCGCCATCATCGTCACAGGCGCCGGTCGCGGTTTTTGCGCGGGCGCAGACCTTTCGTCGGGCGCGGATACGTTTGATCGCGACGCCCGGCGCGGGCCAGTGAAGCGCTTTGCCGATGGCAAGGTCGACTACAGCGATTCCCAGGTGCGCGACGGTGGCGGCCAGGTGACATTGCGCATCTTCAAATGCCTCAAGCCTGTGATTGCCGCGGTGAACGGTCCCGCGGTCGGCATCGGCGTCACCATGCAGCTCGCGATGGACATCCGTATCGCCTCCGACGCCGCGCGCTTCGGCTTCGTGTTCTCCCAGCGCGGCATCGTGCCGGAGGCCGCCTCGAGCTGGTTCCTGCCGCGCATCGTCGGCATCTCGCAGGCGCTGGAATGGTGCTATTCGGGCCGCGTCTTCCCGGCGCAGGAAGCCCTCGCCGGACGCCTCGTCAGCAAGGTCGTAGCCCCCGATGATCTGCTGCCGACCGCCCGCGCGCTCGCCAAGGAATTCGCGGCGAAGACGGCACCGGTGTCGGTGGCACTGATCCGCCAGATGATGTGGCGCATGATGGGCGCCGACGATCCGATGGAGGCCCACAAGGTCGACAGCCGTGGCATCTACGCCCGCGGCCGCTCGGACGATGTGAAGGAAGGCGTGGTGTCGTTCCTGGAGAAGCGCCCGGCTCAGTTCAAGAACAAGGTGTCGAGCGACATGCCGGATTATTTCCCGTGGTGGACGGAGCGGGAGTACAAGTAAGGCATCGTACGGTGGGCAAAGCGAAGCGCGCCCACCATTCTTGTCACGGCTGCCGATAAATGGTGGGCACGGCGCTCACGCGCCTTTGCCTACCCTACGACACCGTCACTCCATCAACAACGCCACGCGCCCGATCGCCTTGCGGTCGAGCAACAGCCGCATCGCCTTCGCAACCTCCTGCAGCGGCAGGCGGTGCGAGACGTTAGGCCGGAGCTTGCCCTCTTCGGCCCATTGGAGCAACGCCTTCAGCCTGCTCTCGCCGAGCGCGGGATTTTTCCGTACCGCTTCGCCCGCTCGCACGCCGAGCACGCTGGCACCCTTGATCAGCAGGAGATTGGTTTTCGCCGAGCCGATGCCGCCGGTGAAGCCGATCACCAGCAGCCGTGCGCCCCAGGCGATGCAACGCATCGAATTCTCGAACACTTCGCCGCCGACGGGATCGAACACGACGTCGGCACCGCGACCGTCGGTGATCCGTTTGACGGCATCACGAAACGGCTCGCGGTCGTAGCGCACGAGATGATCGGCGCCCCGCGCCTTGGCGATCGCGAGCTTTTCGTCGCTGGACGCCGTCGCGATCACGGTCGCGCCCAGCATCTTGCCGATCTCGACGGCAGCAAGGCCCACGCCGCCGCCGGCGCCATGCACCAGCAGCACCTCGCCCGGCTCGAGCCGGCCGCGGTCGATCAGCGCGTGATAGGCGGTGCCGTGCCCGGCGAGATAGGTCGCGGCTTCCGCATAGTCGAACGTCGATGGCATCGGCGTGAGCTGCGACGGGATCACCACGGCTTCATCCGTGAAAGCGCCGTGCCGCATCTTGACGATGACCTTGTCGCCGACGGCGACGCCGCTCGCGCCCGCGCCGACCTCGGTCACGTCGCCGGCTGCCTCCACGCCCGGCGTGAACGGCAGCTCCGGCTTGAGCTGGTATTCGCCGGCCGCCATCAGCACGTCGGGAAAATTCAGGCCGGCGGCACGGATCGCGACGCGCACTTCGTCCGGCTTCAGGTCGCGCGACGGAAACTCTTCAAGCTGCAATTTTTCGGGCGCGCCGAGCGCGCGGCAGACGACAGCCCGCACCATCAGGCCGCGCTCGCCTTGCCGCGCAGCAGCGCCTCGCGGATCAACGGCAGGCGGTCATTGCCGAAATACATGTCGGTCTTGCCGACAAATATCGTCGGCGAGCCAAAGCCGCCGCGGGCGACGACTTCTTCGGTGTTGGCCTTGAGCTGATCCTTGATCCCCTGCCCCGAAATGCCCGCGAAGAATTTCTGCTCGTCGACGCCCACCTTCCTGCAGATCTCGGCGAGCACCGCGTCCTGCGAGATGTCCTTGTCCTCGCCCCAGTAGGTCTCGAACACCGCCGTGGCGAAAGGCACCGAGTCCTGCCCGAGCCAGATGCAGCCACGCATCGCTTTCACGCTGTTCACCGGAAATACCGTCGGCGGCATCTTGATCGCGAGGCCGGCCGAGCGCGACCAGTCGGCAAGGTCCTTTTTCATGTAGCGCGCCTTCAGCGGCACCGGTGTCTCACGCTGCGCGTAGACACTTGGATTGACCGTATTGAAGATGCCGCCCACCAGGATCGGCCGCCAGACGATCTCCGCGCCAACCTCCCTGGCCAGCGACTGGATGTTGTGGAAGGCGAGATAGGTCCAGGGGCTGGAACAGTCGAAGAAGAATTCGATCATGGCGTTTCCGGTCCGGCGCCGCCGGTTTCAAGGCGACTTTTGTTGTTCTGTACCTCGACGTTAAGACATGGCAGGAAGGGGCGCAATCATAACCCGCCGTGAGGGCCGCCATGCTGTTTCCAACCACGATCGCCGGCTCCTTGCCGAAGCCGGAATGGCTCGCCGAGCCCAACATGCTCTGGGCGCCCTGGAAGTCGCAGGGCGAGGAGCTTGTCCGCGCCAAGCGCGACGCGACGATGCTTGCCGTCAAAGTCCAGGAGGATGCCGGCATCGACATCGTCACCGAGGGCGAGCAGGCCCGGCAACATTTCGTCCACGGTTTCCTGGAGAAGATCGAGGGCATCGACTTCGCCCACAAGGTCGAGATGGGCATCCGCAAGGATCGCTACAAGGCGATGGTGCCGCAGGTCGTCGCCCCGCTCCGGCTGAAGAGCCGCGTCCACGTCGACGAGGCGCGCGTCGCCCGCGCGCACACGAGGAAGAAGCTCAAGTTCACCCTGCCCGGCCCGATGACCATCATCGACACCATTGCCGATCGCTACTATGGCGACCGCGTCAAGATGGCCTTTGCGTTCGCCGAACTCCTGAACGAGGAAGCCAAGGCGCTGCAGGCCGACGGCGTCGATCTCGTGCAGTTCGACGAGCCCGCGTTCAACGTCTACATGGACGAGGTCAACGACTGGGGCATCAAGGCGCTGGAGCGCGCCGCGCAGGGCCTGACCTGCGCCACCGCCGTGCACATCTGCTACGGCTACGGCATCAAGGCCAACACCGACTGGAAGGAAACGCTCGGCGCGCAATGGCGGCAGTACGAGCAGATCTTTCCCGCGATCGACGCCAGCCCGATCCAGCAGGTCGCGATCGAGTGCCGCAACTCGAAGGTACCGCTCGACCTGCTCGCGCTGCTCAAGTCCAAGATCGTGCAGGCCGGCGTGATCGACGTCGCCAGCGACACGGTCGAGACCGCCGAGGATGTCGTGCAGGTGATCGACGCAGTGTCGAAATTCGTGCCCAAGAGCAACATCATCGCCACCACCAACTGCGGCATGGCGCCGATGCGGCGCGAGATCGCCGAAGCCAAGCTGATGGCGCTCGGGGCCGGTGCCGCGCTGGCACGCGAGAAGCTGGGTTAAGGCTGTGACCGATCCGCTTTCGTTATTGCGACGCTTGCGGCGATCGCGCTGCCGGCGTGCGGTGAGGATCGTTCCGTGCTTCTCAATTGCGAGGCGATGGTGGAGCACGACAGTCGATGAAAACGGTAAGCCGCTGCGCTAGGGGCGTGCGGTCGGATGCAGCACAGGTTGATATCCAGCGATGATCGCGCGCAAGGTGGAAGGCGGCGTCAGCAACAGCGGGTGATCGAGGGCGCTGCTATGCGGGGCGTAGCCCGCGGGTGACCACAGCAGCGTCCTGCCCTGCGCGACGAGGAAGCAATCATCGCCCTGTTGGACCATCGCGCCGTCCGGCAATTCCACGAGCGGCCTCGGCAGCGCATGCAGCCGTTTCTTGCCGCGATCGAGCCGTTCCCGATGCAGTACGGCATCCATCGCCTTGGCGCTGATGCCGCTTGCACTGTTGCCCGTCTCCCATGCAACGCGAAAGCGCTTGGCATCATCGCGGCGGCAGAAGAAGCAGGGACGGTGGCCTGCGGCAAAGGCCGTGGCTTCGTCAAGAAAGAACAGCTCGGTCCAGCTCCGTCGCGCCATCACCGGCCGCCGCCAGCCGCGGAATTCACACAGGCAAGCGATCCAAGCCGGCGACGACCAGCGCTTTTTCAATAGCGTCTTGGTCGCGGGATCATGGATGATGCCGCGGTTACCGGTGAACAGGCCGCGGTGCGGTGTCGCGATAATCTCGCCGGTCGGCGTGACGCGGTTTTGCAGGGGCATGGTCGCCTCCGCCCGTCATTGCGAGGAGCGAAGCGACGAAGCAATCCAGACTATTTCCGCGGACACATTTCTGGATTGCTTCGCTGCGCTCGCAATGACGGCGATAATCACGCCGCTCCGTCGCGAAGCGGCGGGTGATAGGACAGCGCGGTGTCCCAGGGGAAGAAGATCCAGGTGTCCTGCGAGACTTCCGTGATGAAGGTATCGACCAGCGGACGTCCCTTCGGCTTGGCGTAGACGGTGGCGAAATGCGCGTCGGGGAGCATCGCGCGCACCAGCTTGCCGGTCTTGCCGGTATCCACGAGGTCGTCGACGATCAAAAGCCCCTTGCCGGTGCGGCCGCCGAGCTTCATTACGTCTTCGGAAATACCCTTCAGCACTTTGAGGTCACCCTGCTTGTCGTGGTCGTAGCTGGCGATGCAGACCGTATCGATCACGCGCACGCCAAGCTCGCGCGCCACGATAGCGGCCGGCACGAGGCCGCCGCGGGTGATCGCGATCACCGCATGAAACGGACCAACCTCATTGAGCCGCCAGGTCAGTGCCCGGCAATCTCGGTGGAACTGGTCCCACGAGACCGGAAAGGGGCGGCCCGCCCGTTCCTCCGCACTTAATTCCGGTGCTTCACCAGCCATCGTCGTCTCCTGCTTCGTCTGCCGGCAGCTAGGTTGCTAGCGGGTGATGTTCAATCCCGCCAGCATTTCCTTCACTGCCGCCATTGCGGCTGCGAGCTTGTCCGCATCGCGCGAACGCACCACCAGATTGGTGTTCGGCTTCTGCTCTTCATCCATGAAGGGATAGCTGCCGATGATGGTGTCGGGATGTTGGGCGGCAATCGCCCGCAGCGGGCTGCCGATGTCGCCTTCCCGCGCATTGGCGCGGACCGATTCGGAGAGCATGCGCACGCCCGATTTCAGCTTGGGCGAGACGATGTCCATCATCGCCTGCATGATCGAGGGCACGCCCGCCATCACGATGACATTGCCGATCTTGAACCCGGGGGCGAGGATGGTCGCGCTCTGGATCAGCTCGGCACCATCGGGGATGCGGGCCATGCGCAGGCGGGCCTCGTTGAGGTCCTGCTCGCTCCAGCGCTCGCGGAAACGGGCGACCACCTCCGGGTGATGGTCGATGCCGACGCCGAACGCCTTGGCGACGCTATCAGCGGTGATGTCGTCATGGGTCGGCCCGATGCCACCGGTGGTGAAGACATAGGTGTAGCGATGCCGCAGTGCATCCAACGCGGCAATGATGTCGGGCTCGTCGTCGGAGACGACCCGGACCTCCTTCAGGTCGATGCCGATATTGGTCAGGTATTCGGCGATGAAGCCGATGTTCTTGTCCTTGGTCCGGCCGGACAGGATTTCGTCCCCAATAACCAGAATACCCGCCGTGACGATCTCGCTCATACCTCAAGTCCCTCACCTGTCGGCCCGACTTTGCCGAGGTAACGCGTTGAAGTCACGCGCTTTTGCTGCCGAAATAAGCAGTCCTCAGCCATTTTTTCAGGCAAGCCGCCGGCCATCCCCGGCAAATGTCCTCTCCCCATGCTTATCGCGCTGGCCCGGCCCTTGCTACCGCATGAAAGTCATGCACTCTTGCCGCATGGCTAGGACGTTGCGGTCTTCACCAAGGCCTCGCGGCCTGTCGAATGGCGCAACGCCTTGCGGAGACAAGTCGGGATCTATGGCAGTCGCGTTTGATGAAATGAACATTCCCGGTGGGGACCTTCGCCCCGCCTATCAGGAGCTGGCGCGCTGGCTCAAGGAGACGCCTCCCGAGGCGCTCGAATATCGCCGCCAGGAGGCCGAGCTCCTGTTCCGCCGCATCGGCATTACCTTCGCGGTCTATGGGGACTCCGAGTCGACGGAGCGCCTGATCCCCTTCGACGTGATCCCGCGGATCATGTCCGGCAAGGAATGGTCGCTGCTGGAGAAGGGCCTGAAGCAGCGCGTGCGCGCGCTCAACATGTTCCTGCGCGACATCTATCACGGCCGCGACATCCTCCGCGCCGAGATCGTGCCCGACGACCTCATCTTTCAGAACCCGGTCTTCCGCCCGGAGATGAACGGTCAGCAGGTGCCGCACGACGTCTACGTGCACATCGCCGGCATCGACATCGTCCGGGTCGATGCCGAGGACTTCATCGTGCTGGAGGACAATGCACGCACGCCCTCCGGGGTGTCCTACATGCTGGAAAACCGCGAGATCATGATGCGGCTGTTTCCTGACCTGTTCGCCCGCCACAGGGTGGCGCCGGTCGAACGCTATCCGGACGAGCTGCTATCCGCCCTGCGCTCGGTGGCGCCGCAAAGCGCCTCCGGCGAGCCGACCGTCGCGTTGCTCACGCCGGGCGTCTACAACTCGGCCTATTACGAGCACTCCTTCCTCGCCGACAAGCTCGGTATCGAGCTGGTCGAGGGCCGCGACCTCATCGTCAAGAACAACGAAGTGTTCATGCGGACGACCGAGGGCGTGAAACGGGTCGACGTGATCTACCGCCGCGTCGACGACGACTACCTCGATCCCCTCACCTTCCGGCCCGACTCCGCGCTCGGGGTGCCCGGGCTGATGTCGGCCTATGCGGCCGGCAACATCACGCTCGCCAACGCCGTCGGCACCGGCATCGCCGACGACAAGGCGATCTACTCCTACATGCCGGACATCGTAAAATTCTACCTGGGCGAGGAGCCGATCCTGAAGAACGTGCAGACCTGGCGCTGCCGCGAGCCGAAGGACCTCGCCTATGTGCTGGACCATCTGAGCGAACTCGTCGTGAAGGAGGTGCACGGCTCGGGCGGCTACGGCATGCTGATTGGTCCTGCCGCGACCAAGGCGACGATCGAAGCCTTCCGCGAAAAGCTCAAGCGCGAGCCCGAAGGCTTCATTGCGCAGCCGACGCTGGCGCTCTCGACCTGCCCGACCTGCACGGCATCCGGCCTTGCGCCACGCCACGTCGACCTGCGGCCGTTCGTGCTCACCGGCAGCAAGAGCACCACGATCGTGCCCGGCGGGTTGACACGCGTTGCCCTGAAGGAAGGCTCCCTGGTGGTGAATTCGAGCCAGGGCGGCGGTACCAAAGATACCTGGATCCTGGACGAGTAGAGAGATGCTGTCGCGTACCGCCGAAAACCTCTATTGGCTCGCCCGTTACGTCGAACGGGCCGAGTATCTCGCGCGCACCATCGATGCGACGCTGCGCGTCACCGCGCTTCCCGCCGCCTATATCGGCAAGACCAACGAATGGGACTCGGCGCTTTTGACTGCCGGCGTCGCCGCAAGCTTCTATCAGCAGTACGAAGAAGCCAACGAGCACAACGTCGTCGATTATCTCTCGTTCTCGGCGGACAATCCGTCGTCGATCAGGAACTGCATCGAGGCGGCGCGGCTGAATTCGCGCTCGGTGCGCACAGCGCTGACGAGCGAGATGTGGGACACCATCAACTCGGCCTGGATCGAATTGCAGGAGGTCTGGAGCAGAGGGACCTCCACGCGCGAGGATCTCGCAAAGTTCCTGCGCTTCGTGCAGGAAACCTCGCTGCGCTTCGACGGCTCGGCCTACCGGACCATGTTGCGCAACGACGCGTACTGGTTCTCGCGGATGGGCCTGCATCTCGAACGCGCCGACAACACCGCGCGCATTCTCGACGTGAAATACCATGTGCTGCTGCCCGAGGAGGAGCATGTCGGCGGCCCGCTCGATTTCTACCAGTGGACCTCGATCCTGCGCTCGGTTTCGGCACTGACGGCCTATCACTGGGTCTATCGCGAAACACTGAAACCCTGGCTGATCGCGGATTTGCTCATCCTCAACGATTCGCTGCCGCGTTCGCTCGCAAGCTGCTACGGCAATCTGGTGCGCAATCTCGATCAGATCGGGGTCGCCTATGGCCGCCAGGGCCCGGCCCAACGCCATGCCCGCGGCATCCGCAACCGGCTGGAACACAGCAATATGAACGACATTTTCCAGCATGGCGTGCATGAATTCATTCAGGAATTCATCTCGGACAATTCCAGACTGGGCGAAATCATCACGAAGCAGTATTTGATCTGATACTGCTGTCATTCCGGGGACGCCCGCAGGGCTAGCCCGGATCGATGACGCGACAACAACGGTCCACCATGCGCCTGCGAATCCTGCACACCACCACCTATCGCTACGAGCCGCAGGCCACGAGCGTGATCCAGATCCTGCGCATGACGCCCGGCAGCCATGACGGGCAATATGTTGCGGAGTGGCAGATCGACGTGTCGACCGACACCAAGCTCGACACCCACGAGGACGCGTTCGGCAACGTCACCCATGTCCTGTCCTGCGGACCGGTCGGCGACATCAAGATCACCGCCGAGGGCCTGATCGAGACCCACGACACCGGCGGCGTTCTCCGCGGCGCCGATGAGCGCTTTCCGGCCGGCATGTTCTTGCGCGCCACCGACCTCACCACGGTCAATCCGGCGATGAATGCGGTCGCGCGCCAGCTGCGCAGCGAGGCCGAGAGCGACACGCTCGGCTTCCTGCACACGCTGATGACGCAAATCAGCGATCACATGACGTTCGACGAGGACCCGACCAACAGCGGCACGTCGGCGGCGGAAGCGTTCACGCTCAAGCGCGGCGTCTGCCAGGACTACGCGCACATCTTCATCGCCTGCGCCCGCAGCGGCGGCGTGCCGGCGCGCTTCGTCTCCGGCCATTTTCTGCGCTCCGACGGCACGGTGCATCAGGACGCGGGCCATGCCTGGGCAGAGGCCTATGTCGACGGTCTCGGCTGGGTCGGCTTCGATCCCGCCAACAGCATCTGCGCCACCGACGCCCATGTCCGCGTCGCGATCGGGCTCGATTATCTCGGCGCAGCCCCCGTGCGCGGCACCCGCTATGGCGGCGGCGCGGAGACGCTGTCGGTGACGGTCAAGGTCGAGCAGGCCGGCCGCGGCGGCCAGTCGCAATCGCAGTCCCAGCGGCAGAGCTGAACCGCGCCAAGCAAGCCCCTCGCCCGCGCACAGCTCCACCCTGCCGCCCCTCGGCAATCGGGGGTTGGAGCGGCCCTTGAAATTGGCTAGTAATTCCGCGCAAACGCGTTCGGGGACTGGAAATGACCTATTGTTGCGGAATTCTGGTTCGGGACGGTCTGGTGATGATCGCCGACACCCGCACCAATGCCGGCCTCGACAACGTCTCGACCTTCCGCAAGCTCCACATCTTCTCCAAGCCCGGCGACCGCATCATGGCGATCGCCAGCGCCGGCAACCTCGCGATCAGCCAATCGGTGCTCTCGACGCTGACCGAGGGCCTCGAAGACCCCAACACGGGTGAGATCGAGACGCTGATGAACGCGCCGACCATGTTCCAGGCCGCCCAGCGCATCGGCCGGGCGATCCGGGCCGTGCACGCGACCGAAGGCCCGGCGCTCAAATCAGAGGACGTGTCGTTCGATGTGTCCTTCCTGTTCGGCGGCCAGATCAACGGCGCGCGCATGCGACTGTTCATGGTCTACACCGCCGGCAATTTCATCGAATGCACCACCGACACGCCCTATTTGCAGATCGGCGAGCACAAATACGGCAAGCCGGTGCTCGACCGCGCCATGCATTACGACGTCGAACTCTACGAGGCGCTGAAGACCGGGCTGATCTCGATGGATTCGACCATGCGCTCGAATCTCGGCGTCGGCCTGCCGATCGACGTGCTGGTGGTGCGCGCCGACGCCTGCGAGGCCGATCTCAATCACCGCATCGAGGCGGGCGAACCCTATTTCCACGATTTGCGCTCGCGCTGGTCGGCGGCCTTGCGCGCCGCGCATCAGAACATTCCACGGCCGCCCTACAAGAACGAAAAAGAATCCAAAACCTGACAGCTCAAGAGAAAAGGCAGGAAACGATGAGTGAAGCGAAAAAGATCGCAGTGGTGACGGGCGCCGGCACCGGAGTCGGGCGCGCTGCGTCATTGGCCCTGATGAACACAGGCTTCACCGTGGTGTTGGTCGGGCGCCGGCCCGACATGCTCGAGGAGACGGCCAAGCTCGGCCCCGCGGGAAAAAGCCTCTGCGTCACCGCCGACATGACCAAGCCGGACTCGATTGCCGCGCTGTTCGACAAGGTGAAGGCCACCTTCGGCCGGCTCGACGTGCTCTTCAACAATGCCGGCATGGGCGCGCCGCCGGTGAACTTCGAGGATCTCAGCCTCGAGCAGTGGCAGGCGGTGGTGAACACCAACCTCACCGGCCCGTTCCTGTGCACCCAGCACGCCTTCCGCATCATGAAGGACCAGAGCCCGCGCGGCGGCCGCATCATCAACAACGGCTCGATCTCGGCGCATGCGCCGCGGCCGTTCTCGGCCGCCTACACCTCGACCAAGCACGCCATCACCGGCCTGACCAAGGCCTCCAACCTCGATGGCCGCATGTACGACATCGCGGTCGGGCAGGTCGACATCGGCAACGCCGCAACGCCCATGACCGACCGCATGGTCAACGGCCCGGGCGTGCTGCAGCCCGATGGCACGTCGAAGCAGGAGCCGCGCATGGATGCGAAAGCGGTCGGCGACGCCGTCGCCTACATGGCCGGCCTGCCGCTCGATGCCAACGTGCTGACCATGACCGTCATGGCAACCAAGATGCCGTTCGTGGGACGGGGCTGAATAAAAAACGCGAAAACAACCCCATGCACAGTAGGCGGCATGGGGTTGCGGCCTCGCTCCGCAAGCGGACGTGAAGTCGGCTAAATCTCCGCACTGCTTCAACAATCGTCATTGCGAGCGCAGCGAAGCAATCCAGACTACCGCTGTGGCAAGATTCTGGATTGCTTCGTCGCACCAGCGCAAAATTGCTTCGCAATGACGGGGAGAGAACGAGCGAGCTCCTACTCCAAGCTTTCCACCTGCCGCAGGCTCGGAAACAGCTTCATCCACAACAGCGCCACCGCGACCGTGCAGACGCCGCCCAGCACGGCTGCCGGCATGGCGCCAAACAATGCGGCGGCGACCCCGCTCTCGAACTGGCCGAGCTGGTTCGAGGCGTTGATGAAGAGGAAGTTCACCGCACCGACCCGACCGCGCATCTCGTCGGGGGTCGCGAGCTGCACCAGCGAGAAGCGGATCACGACGCTGATCGTATCGGCCGCGCCGAGAACGGCGAGCGCGAGCACCGACAGCCACATCCAGGACGACAAAGCGAACACGATTGTTGCGACGCCGAACACGATCACGGCCTGAAACATGCGCAGGCCCACGTGCCGCGAAATGGCGTGACGGGCCAGCACCATGGTCATCAGCAACGCGCCGACCGCAGGCGCGGCGCGCAGGATCCCGAGCCCCATCGGACCGGTCTGGAGGATGTCGCGGGCATAGATCGGCAGAAGCGCGGTGACGCCGCCGAACAGCACCGCGAACAGATCGAGCGAGATGGTGCCGAGGATCGCAGGATTGCTGCGGATGAAGCGAACGCCGGCGAAGATATTGTCGGCGCCCGCGATATCCTTGGCGATCGCCTGCGGGCGCGGACGGATGAAGCCGGTCAGGATCATCCCGAAGATCCAGAACAGCACCATCACGGTGTAGGCGAGATGCGGCGCGACCGCGTAGGCAAAACCGCCGAGCGCCGGCCCCGTAATAGTCGCGACCTGCGCCGCTCCGCTGGAGACGGCGGTGGCGCGCTGGAGCGAGCCCTGCGGCGCGATCGCCGGCAGCAGCGCAGCAGTGGTCGGACTTTCGAAGGCCCCGGCAATGCCCAGCACGAAGGTCGCCACGAAAATCTGAACTTCGCTGACAAGGCCGAGATAGGTGATGACGCCGAGATAGAGCGCGGTCGCGGCTTCCACGAGCTGGCAGAGCTGGACCACGCGCTTGCGCTCGTAGCGGTCGGCGGCATGGCCGGCGACGAACACCAACAGCGCCGTGGGCAGGAATTGCACGAGGCCGACCATGCCGAGGTCGAAGGCCGAGCCGGTGAGATCGTAGATCTGCCAGCCGATCGCGACCGCCGCAATCTGGCTGGAGAAACGCGACAGGCTGCGCGAGAGCAGAAAGAACAGGAAGGCGCGATGGGAGAGGAGCGCGCGGGCACTGACCGGCGGGTTTCCCGATATTGGCTGGTCTGGCATCGCCTGTTCGGTCACCCTCGGACTATCCGGCTCCTGATGTCGACGTGCTCCGCGTGGCTGACGCGGACCTGCTTGTCAACAGCGGGACGCTCCGACAATCTCCCGGCATTGCGTTTGCAACGCAGGGGTGGCCATAATCATCGGGGTTTGGGGACATCATGCTGCGGCTGCAATCGGCACTCGGCGTTTTCGCATTGCTGTTGATCGCCTTGGTCCTAAGCGAGAACCGCCGCGCGGCCTCGCTGCGCCAGGCGGCGATCGGCCTCGTCGCCACCTTCGTCACCGCGATCGTTCTCCTGAAGGTGCCTGTCGTCGCGCGCGCCTTCGGTGCTATCAACGACGCCGTGGGCGCGATCTCGGCGGCCTCGCGCGCCGGCTCCTCTTTCGTGTTCGGCTATGTCGGCGGCGGTCCCCTGCCCTTCGATCTGAAAGCACCGGGTGCCGATTTCGTCCTGGCATTCCAGGCGCTGCCGATCGTGCTGGTCATGAGCGTGCTGACGACGCTCTTGTTCTATTGGCGCATGCTGCCGCCGGTCGTGCGCGGCATGGCCTGGCTGCTGGAGCGGACGCTCGGCGTCGGCGGCGCAGTCGGGCTCTCGACCGCCGCCAACATCTTTCTCGGCATGGTCGAGGCGCCGCTGTTCGTGCGGCCTTATCTCGCGCAGATGACCCGCAGCGAGTTGTTCCTGGTGATGACCGGCGGCATGGCCGGCATCGCCGGCACGGTACTGGTGCTGTATGCGACGCTGCTTGCTCCCCTCATTCCCGACGCAGCCGCGCATTTCGTCATCGCGTCGGTGCTGGGCGCGCCGGCCGCGATCCTGGTCAGCCTAATCATGGTGCCGGAGACATCCGACAAGCGCACCGGCGGCGCACTGGAAGATCCCGAGACGGAAGTCTCCGGCACGATGGACGCGATCGTGAAAGGGACCGGCGCGGGGATCGAGCTGCTGATCAACATCGTCGCGATGTTGCTGGTGCTGGTGGCGCTGGTCTATCTCGTCAATGCGATCCTCGGCCTGCTGCCTGATATCGGCGGCGCCGCGATCTCGTTGCAGCGCCTGCTCGGCCTCGTGATGGCGCCGGTGTGCTGGCTGATGGGATTGCCGTGGGACCAGGCGATCACCGCCGGCAGCCTGATGGGCACGAAAACCGTGCTGAACGAGCTGATCGCCTATGTCGACTTCTCGAAGCTGCCGCCCGGCACACTCGATCCGCGCTCGCGCCTGATCATGCTGTATGCGATGTGCGGCTTCGCCAATTTCGCCAGCCTCGGCATCATGATCGGCGGTCTCGGCGTGATGGCGCCGGAACGGCGCGAGGAAATCAACGCGCTGGGGCTGAAGTCGATCGTGTCGGGAACGCTGACGACGTGTCTGATGGGAGCAGTGGTGGGGGTGTTGAGCTAGCTCTCTCCACTCGTCACTCCGGTCGACCGCACAACTTCGACTTCTGCAATATACGCCGCACCTCAGGTAGCTTGGCACGGCACGGCTCGACCGCCATGGCCTTCGCCTCACTGTTTCGTCCCTGCGCCCACAGCAACACCGCCATCAAGCCCTGCGCCCCGATGCGCACCGGTCCACCCGCCACATCCGAAGCGGCGAGCGACATGGCAGTTCGCGCTTCTGTTTCAGCGGCACTGAGGTTCGCTTTTTCAAGGAAGAAGACCGCACGGAACAGATGAGCCCGCGGGTCTTTCGGATAGCGGATGACGATATCTGAAGACCGGCTCGTCATCTCGCCAGCGTTCGGCGGCACTTCCGATGCGCGGATATACTGCACGGCATCAGCCATGTAGGACGAATAATGAGCGGCGGCGAAGCCGGCGCAGATCACAGATCCGACGAATCCTCCGAGCAACACCATGCCGGTGCTCCGCGGCAGGCTGTCATAGGACCAGAAGGCGAGCCACGGCACGATGGCAAGCGCACCGCCGGCCAGCGCACCACCTGCATGGGCAAAATAGTTGACATTGCCGGAGGCTCCAAAGGCAAGCGGCAGCAGAGCGGGAACACCAAAGAAGAGCGACGTCTTCAGTCTCGACATTGTTTGCTCGGCGTCCGCCTCTGACTCGAAGCTCGCGACGAACAGCGCCGCGATGAGCCCGGTAATGGCGCCGGACGCACCGACGCTCACCGTGCCGGGGCCATTGCCCAGAAGCGAGCCGGCCTCCCCGGCCAGTGCACTGGCGACGAAGATCAGCGAAAACCAGCCACGACCGATCAGGCTCTCCAGCCTGACGCCGACGATGAACAGCGCAACGCAGTTGCCTATGAGATGCCCATTGCTGCCATGCAGAAGCGGCGCAAGGCCGATCCGCCACCACTCGTTCCTTCCGACAACCAGATCGTAGCCGGACGCGCCCTGAGCGATCAGCGAACGGACATCGAGTGAACCGTCCGGCCCAATGTCCATGGCGAGACTGCGTTGCAGAGCGTAGATCAGGAGCAGACAGAAAATCAGGCCGATGGTGAGGAAAGGGATATCGGCCAGAAGCTTGTTGTCGCCCAAAAGCGTCCCCTCACCGGGCAGGGGCCGGGGAGCGATCGGTGCGGCGTCGGGTTGAAGCGGTGCGGGTTGAAATGATCCTCTTGGAGAAGGCGCTACGACGCCGCGTCGGCCAAAAGGGTTTGTCGCCATGAAAACATTTCCCGCATTTTCACAGCCTTGAGTTGACGCGAGAGGTATTTTCGACTGGTTACCGCCCGTCCTGCGGACGGCTGAAACCATCCGATTGGTAACTGCCCGGTTTCACGGATCGGACGCCTTCTAACGATCGGCTGATCGTGGAAGTACTGAGTAAGCCCTCTCTAAGCCAAAGCTCCAGCCACGGTGCGAAATGCCATGACCGCGCGATCAATATCCGCATCATCGATATGGCGATGGGTCACGCAGCGCAATCGACGCCTGCCCCAGGGCCTCGCCCTCAGGCCCTCCCTCTCCAGAGCCCCCGACCACGCGGCGCTGTCGCGCCCGGAGAGAGAGACATCGACCTGCACGATATTCGTCTGTGGGATTGTCGCGCTGATCTTTGGATGCATCCCATTCAACGCATCACTCAGGGCTCGCGCACGCCGGTGATCCTGCGCCAGACGCGTCCCCATGACCTGAACCGCCTCCAGGCCGGCCGCGGCCAGGACGCCGATCTGGCGCTGCGTGCCTCCGAGCATGCGGCGAAACCTGCGGCTGCTGTCGATCACCGCGCGTGGCCCGGCGAGCACGGCACCGGCGGGTGCGCTCAGGCCCTTCGACAAACACAGAGAAACCGTGTCGCAATGTCTGGCAATTTCGGCCGGCGCCGTTTCAAGGGCGACGGCGGCGTTGAACAGCCGCGCGCCGTCGAGATGCACCGGGACACCGCGGGCCGAGGCCATGGCGTGCACGGCCTGCATATGATCCAGCGGCAATACGGCGCCGCTCGCGTTGTTGTGCGAGGTTTCCATTGCGACAAGAGCGGTCCCGAGCTTGAGCCCCTCGCCCTGCAGGGCGTCCTCCAGCAAATTCAGATCCATGGCGCCGGCGGTGCCGGCAATGGCGAGGTAGAACTGCCCCGTAAACGTCGCCGCCCCTCGTTCCGAGGTGTACATATGGGCATTCGATTCCAGCACGATCTGTTCGCTGCGCTGCGACTGCGCCAGCGTCGCCAGCAGATTGGCCATGGTGCAGCTCGGCACAAACAGGCCCGCATCCTTGCCCAACGCCGCAGCCGCGACGGCCTCCAGCTCCTGCACCGTGGGGTCACCGTCCAGCCCGTCATCGCCGAGCGGCGCCGAGGCCATGCGGGCATACATCGCCTCGGTCGGCTTGGTGACAGTATCGCTGCGCAGGTCGATGGGTGGCAACCCGGCGCCCGCCGGACTCGTGTCGTGTTGATGTGCCATTGCGAGACCTCTAGAGCGCTTGTCGCATCATTCGTAGACTGCCGGATCGCCGGAATCGGTCGGGTTGGCCAGCGCCCGCTTGAGGGCGGCGCTCATCGGGAATTTCAGGTTGAGGCCATGCGGTGGAATCGGTGAATTGAAATATTTGTCGTAGAGCGCCGCAATCTGCCCGCTCTTCATCAGGTCGATCACGGCATCGTCGACCATCTTCTTGAAAGCAGGATCATCCTTGGGTTGGACGATACCATAGGGCGCCGTCTCGAGGCTCTTGCTACCGATCAGGAAGTCATCCGGCGTTCTGGACGAGGCGACCGTGGCATAGGCAAGACCGTCATCGTTGGCGGTGCCGGCCACTCGGCCCGTCGATACCAACAAGAAGGTCTCGGCGGTGTCCTTGGCCGGCACCACCGTGATGCCGAGATTTTCCCTGGCATTGATCAGCGTAATCACCTTAAAGGTCTGGCCGCCGGCTTGGGCGGCGATGGCCTTGCCGCGAAACGAAGCCGGGTCGTTGACATCGACCCGGCCATCCTTGCGCGCGACGAGGACGACCTGCGCAACGAAGGTGGTGGGAGCAAAGGCAACGAGTTTATGCCGCTCGACATTATTGGTCGTGTTGCCGCATTCGAGATCGATCGTGCCGTTGGCGAGCAGCTGAATACGTGTCGCCGAGGTTATGGGGTTGTAGCGAACCTCGAGCTTGGGAAGCTTGAGGGCCGTCTTGATCGCCTGCACCACCTGTTCACAGATTTCCACGGTGTAACCGATCGGCTTCTGGTTGCCGTCGAGATAGGCGAAGGGCACCGAGGTCTCGGGGTACCCCAATGTGATCGAGCCGCTCTCACGGATCTTGTCCAGCCTGCCCGCGCCCTGGGCCATGGCCTCGCTGGAAAGAAAAACACCAGCGACGGTCGCCGCGGCCAGTGCCTTGATCATCGTCGCTTTCATATATCCCCTCTTGTCGCAAATGCCGGTGACGCCGTCCACGGTGGGTGAGCAAACCCAGGACAGCTCCGTGCAAACAGCTCCGTGCAAACAGCTCCGTGCAAACAGCTCCGTGCTCTGGACTATCGTCCAAAAGCCCGATCTGATGAAATTCCAGTTTCATACTCTCCTATACGGATTTGATATGGCCACCAGACGCATGGGCCTGAAGCATGTGGAGGCTTTTCGGGCGGTCTTCGTGACGGGATCGATGACGCAGGCGGCTCAGCGCATGCATACCTCGCAGCCCCAGATCAGCCGCCTGATCGGACAGCTGGAAGCGATCACACAATTCCCGCTGTTCGACCGCAGTGGCGGCCGCCTCCGCCCGACGGTAGACGGATCGCGCTTTTTCCAGGAGGTCGAGAAGACTTTCATCGGCCTGGCGGGACTGGAGGCCAGCGCAGCCAGCATCCGCTCGTTCGGTATGGGTCGGTTAAGTGTTGCGGCGATGCCGCGCCTGGCCGGCGGCCTGCTGACACGCATCGCGGCACGCTTCAAGGCGGACTATCCGCATGTGATGATCTCGATCCGATCCGGCACGGCGAGCGCCGTGCACGACTGGGTCAGTTCCGGGCTTTGCGACACCGGATTGGCAATGCTCTACGGCGAGGTTGCGGGGGTGCATGTCGAGCCGGTGCTCAAGACGCGTTGCGTCGCGATCATGCCGAAGACGCATCGTCTTGCACAGAAGAAGACGCTGCGCCCTGCCGATTTCGCCGACGAGGCCTTCATTTCCTTCGCCACGGGGAGTCCACTCTACGATCGCATCGATACGATCTTCGCGCAGGCGGGCGTCACGCGCCGCATTGTTGCGGAGACCGATCTGGGCGCATCGGTCTGCGCCCTGGTCGCGGCGGGCCTTGGCATCAGCATTATCAACCCGATTGCCGCGCATGACGAAAGCTCTGGCGCGGCTCTGACCACGCGCCCCTTCAACCCGGCCGTCCCCGTTACGATCGCACTGCTCTATCCACCTTATGCCGCTCGCGCCCGGTTGATCGATGCCTTCAGCGAATATGCTCGCAAGGTCATGAGCACGGAATTGGGCTATCTCGAGCGGTAGCGGGTCGATCCGCAGCGAGGCTTGTGCGAGGCTGGCGCCCTCGTAGCTCCGATGGAGCGCAGCGCAATCGCGACAATCCTTCCATGTTAATCTCTTCATGAGATTCGGGTGGAATTGATTCATGAGCGACAGCGTCGGCCAGCGTGCATTTCAAAATTCCCGGCTTCAGAAACGGCAAAAAGCCGACGTAGGGCCGTTGCTCGCGCGCGCCCTCCAGCTGCACAAAGCGGGACTTCTGCGCGAGGCAAAGACGGCCTATCGCGAACTCCTGGAGCTCGCACCCAACCAATTCATCGCGCTTCATTTGTTGGGCGCTTTGGAGGCTGAAGCCAAAAACTATCAGCAAGCGCAAGTTCTGCTGAGCCGAGCGGTGGCCGTGGATCCGCGATCTGCCGAAGCTCATATGAGCCTGGGTGTCGCGCTCAACGGGCTAAAACGTCACAATGAGGCCCGCGAGAGCTATCGAAAAGCCCTCGCCCTCCGACCCAACTACGCCTTGGCCCTGTCCAATCTCGGTAACGCGAGCGCGGCCCTTGAACTTTACCAGGAAGCGCTCGAGAGCTACGACAAGGCGCTCGCAATCGACGGAAAACTTTCCGAAGCCCATAACGGCCGGGGTTGGGCGCTCTGCCGTCTGCGCGCCTATGACGAGGCTGTCGCAAGCTTAAACCGCGCGTTATCGATCAAGCCTGACTATGCCTCGGCGCTGTCGAGCCGCGCCGTTGCCTTGCGGGAGCTTCAGCGATTCGACGAAGCCATGGCGGATTGCAATCGCGCAATCGCCCTGGCACCCGATGACGCGAATGGATGGCTCTGGCGGGCCAGCATCTTGCTCCTGACCCGGCAAGTTGCCGAAGCATTGTCCGATTGCGAGAAGGCTCTCGCGATCGATCCCGGCTTCTCTCAGGCCCACAGCCTGCTCGGCCAATGTCTCGCGGCACTTGGCCGGGTCGACGAAGCGCTCGCCAGTTTCGACAGAGCTCTCGACATCGAGCCGGATCAGAGCACGATCTCCAGCAAGATATTCACCCTCGATTTTATGGCCGACGCCAGCGCTGCGCAGCATCAGCAAGCGCGACGTGTATGGTGGGAGCTGATCGGTGCGAAGATCGCCTCAGGAGCGGCGGGACCGCATGACAACAGCCGCGCTCCGGATCGCCGTCTGGTGCTGGGTTATGTCTCGTCGGATTTCCACGCACATTCGGCGGCGTTCATTTTCAAGCCGGTCCTGCAGCACCATGATCGGGCACAGTTCGAAATCGTGTGCTACGCTTGTTCACCGAAAACGGACGCGACGACCCGCGAATTTCAGGGGATCGCCGATCGCTGGCGCGACGCCTCGCAATGGTCCGACGATCGCCTCGCCGCCCAGATCCGCGCCGATGGTGTCGATATCCTGATCGATCTGTCCGGCCATACCAGCGGAAACCGCCTCGGTGTGTTTGCGCGCAAGCCGGCGCCTGTTCAGGTGCATGGCTGGGGCCACGGCACCGGCACCGGGCTGCCAACGATCGATTATCTGTTCTCGGACCCGGTCGCGATTCCGGTCGCGGTTCGGCATCTGTTTGCGGAGACCATCGTCGACCTGCCGTGCTTTGTGACGCTGGCGCCACTGCCGGCCGGGATTGCGCGGGCGCCGACGCCGGCGATCGCGAACGGCTTCATCACATTCGGTGTCTTCAACCGCATCAGCAAGATTTCGAACGAGGCGGTGGACGTCTGGTCCAGGATTCTCGAGCGGGTGCCGGGTTCGCGACTGCTGATCAAGGATACTGCGCTGGACGCTCAGCTGGTCCGCGACAATCTGCTGGCGCGGTTTGCAGCTGGCCGGTTGCCGTCCGAACGCGTCGACCTGCTCGGAGCCACGTCGCGAGACGAACATCTGGCAGCGTTCAATCGCGTCGATATTGGCCTCGACCCATTCCCGCAGAATGGCGGCGTCAGCACGTGGGAAGCCTTGCAGATGGGCGTGCCGGTAGTGGCGAAGCTCGGTCACAGTCTGCCGAGCCGTGCTGCCGGCTCCATCCTCGCCGCGCTGGGCCTGCCGGACTGGGTCGCGGAAAGCGATGAGGCCTATGTCGAGATCGCAGCGAGCCGTGGGACACAGATCGGCGACCTCGATAAGTTGCGCCGCGAACTGCCCGGACAGATCAGGGCTGCCGCCGCCGGCAACCCCGTCTCATACGCGCAAGCGGTGGACGATGCCTATCGCGCGATGTGGAAACGCTATTGCAACGGTGATGGCTGATCTCCGCTTCACCTACGCCTTCAACTCCACCGTCCTGAACTCCGCCGGCAGGATCACCTCCAGCAGCTCGACGTCGTCCGAATAGTCCAGGATCATGTGCTTGATCTTCGGCGGCTGGGTCCAGGCGCTGCCTTCTTTCATCAGCGTCTCGCCCTCTCCGTCCATATAGGTCTTCACCCAGCCCTTGAGCACGTAGACCATCTGGAATTCGACGTCGTGGAAGTGCAGCTTCGACACCTCGTCCGGATTGCAGGGGCCTTGCAGCCGGATCACGTGCGCTTGCGCCAGCCCGTGGCTCGCAGCGGCGATGCCGAGATCGCGATACTTCGCGTAGGTGCGCAGACCGTCGGCCTTGAAGTCTTCCTCACGGTGATGGCTGATCGCTATGCGCTGCTTGGGCCGCGCCGGTTTCTTGACGGATGACTTGGCCGGAGTCGCGCGAGCTTTCGCCTTCACCGCCTTGCGCGCCGTCGATCGTGCGGCGGGTTTGGCCCCGCTTCGCTTCTTCACCGCCGCCTGCGATGCGCTACGCGATTTTGCTTTCTTGGCCATGGCGGTCTCCCCTGTTGTTACAGGGGAGAGGTTAGCACGGAATGCGAAATCGTAGGATGGGTTAGCGTCAGCGTAACCCACCCTACAGCACCACGCTCGCCTTCAATGCAGCCGGAATACGCCGTCGACCGCGCGCAGCTCGGCCGGCTTGATCAGCTTGGAATGCGCGACCGTGACCGAGAACAGCGGACCGTCGAGCTTCTTCTGCCAGAACGCCAGGAAATCCGTCAGCGCCGGAAATTTCGGAAACATGTCGTAGTTCTGCCAGACATAGGTCTGGAGCAACGAGCGATGATCCGGCATCCGGTAGAGAATTTCGGCTGTCGTCAGCCCGTAACCCAGCACCTGTTTCCGGAAGTCGTCGGAAACAACCCCAACTCGCGAGACCATGCCAACCTCCTTTGCAGGAGCGCATATTCAAGGGGTGGCTTTCCGGTACGCCCTACGAGCCACCCGGTGGAGATGCGCTCACATGAGTGAAATGTGACGCAAACTGACAATCCATCTCAAGCCCAAAAGTTTAACAAGCTGTTGAAATTCAATGCGTTAGCAGCAGATGCGGCTCCGTGCTAATACGGGCGCGGAGCGCGATTAACGATGGAAAGAGATTTTGGCAGGCGGCGCTTCCGAGTGCTATTTTTCTGCTACAAGCCCTTGCTCCCGCCAAAATCCTGCCTTATCTCAGCTGTGCCTGTGCTAGCACTCGCGGGCGCAGACTGCTAACAACCCAAAATTCCCAATTTGTGCAAAAGCTTAGGAGAACTGCATGAAATTCCGTCCGCTTCACGACCGCGTCGTGGTCAAGCGCATCGACGCAGAAGAGAAGACCGCTGGCGGCATCATCATTCCCGACACGGCCAAGGAAAAGCCTTCGCAGGGCGAGATCGTCGCCGTGGGCCCGGGTGGCCGCGACGAAGCAGGCAAGCTGATCCCGATCGACCTGAAGGTCGGCGACCGCGTGCTGTTCGGCAAGTGGTCCGGCACTGAGGTCAAGATCGACAACGTCGATCTGCTGATCATGAAGGAAAGCGACATCATGGGCGTCCTCGACGTCCCCGCTTCCAAGAAGAAGGCGGCCTAAGAGCCCCTCTCTCCCCCAGCTAAACCTCTCAAGGAAAAATTCAGATGGCAGCTAAAGAAGTCAAATTCGGCGTCGATGCACGCGACAAGATGCTTCGCGGCGTCGACATCCTCGCCAACGCGGTGAAGGTCACTCTCGGCCCCAAGGGCCGCAACGTCGTCCTCGACAAGTCGTTCGGCGCTCCCCGCATCACCAAGGACGGCGTCACCGTCGCCAAGGAGATCGAGCTCGACGACAAGTTCGAGAACATGGGCGCGCAAATGGTGCGCGAAGTCGCCTCCAAGTCCGCTGACGCGGCCGGCGACGGCACCACCACCGCCACCGTGCTGGCCCAGGCGATCGTGCGCGAAGGCGCCAAGTCGGTTGCCGCCGGCATGAACCCGATGGACCTCAAGCGCGGTATCGACATGGCGGTGGAAGCCGTGGTCGCCGACCTCGTCAAGAACTCCAAGAAGGTCACCTCGAACGAGGAAATCGCCCAGGTCGGCACCATCTCCGCCAACGGCGACGCCGAAATCGGCAAGTTCCTCTCCGACGCCATGAAGAAGGTCGGCAACGAGGGCGTCATCACGGTCGAGGAAGCCAAGTCGCTCGAGACCGAACTCGACGTCGTCGAAGGCATGCAGTTCGACCGTGGCTACATCTCGCCCTACTTCGTCACCAACGCCGACAAGATGCGCGTTGAATTCGACGACGCCTACATCCTGATCAACGAGAAGAAGCTCTCCAACCTGAACGAACTGCTGCCGCTGCTCGAAGCCGTGGTGCAGACCGGCAAGCCGCTGGTCATCGTCGCCGAAGACGTCGAAGGCGAGGCTTTGGCCACGCTGGTCGTGAACCGTCTGCGCGGTGGTCTGAAGGTCGCGGCCGTCAAGGCTCCGGGCTTCGGCGATCGCCGCAAGGCCATGCTGCAGGACATCGCGGTTCTGACCGGTGGTCAGGCGATCTCTGAAGATCTCGGCATCAAGATGGAGAACGTCACGCTCGCCATGCTCGGTCGCGCCAAGAAGGTGATGATCGACAAGGAGAACACCACGATCGTCAACGGCGCCGGCAAGAAGGCCGACATCGAGGCGCGCGTGTCCCAGATCAAGGCGCAGATCGAGGAAACCACCTCGGACTACGACCGTGAGAAGCTCCAGGAGCGTCTTGCCAAGCTCGCGGGCGGCGTCGCAGTGATCCGCGTCGGCGGCGCGACCGAGGTCGAGGTGAAGGAGCGCAAGGATCGCGTCGATGACGCGATGCATGCGACCCGCGCCGCGGTCGAGGAAGGCATCGTCCCGGGCGGCGGCGTCGCCCTGCTCCGTGCCTCCGAGCAGCTCAAGGGCCTGCGCACCAAGAACGACGACCAGAAGACCGGCGTCGAGATCGTGCGCAAGGCGCTCTCCGCGCCGGCTCGGCAGATCGCGATCAACGCCGGTGAAGACGGCTCCGTGATCGTCGGCAAGATCCTCGAGAACAAGTCGTACGCTTACGGCTTCGACTCGCAGACCGGCGAATACGGCGATCTCGTCAAGAAGGGCATCATCGACCCGACCAAGGTGGTTCGCGCGGCGATCCAGAACGCGGCTTCGGTTGCGGCTCTCCTGATCACCACGGAAGCCATGGTCGCCGAGCTGCCCAAGAAGGGCGGCTCCGGTCCCGCGATGCCCCCGGGCGGCGGCATGGGCGGCATGGATTTCTAAGTCCAGCCATTCCGGCAAACGACAAAATGCGAAACCCCGGCAGCGATGCCGGGGTTTTTGTTTTCTCCGCTCCTCATTCCAGAGCGGCGCGCAGCGCCGGGCCCGGAATGACGGGACGGCCTCACCACACCTTCCCCAGCCGCTCCATGTGTGGTTCGCCCTGCTGGTCGAGCGACCAGAATATCCGCATCACCTTGCCGACCAGATTGTCCATCGGCACGAATCCGATCGACGACATCACGCGGCTGTCGCTCGAGTTGTCTCTGTTATCACCGAGCACGAAGAAATGGCCCTGCGGCACGGTGTAGACGTCGGTGTTGTCGTAGTAGCCGTTGTCGACGCAGTCCTGCGTGACGTAGGACGCGCCGTTCGGCAGCGTCTCGCGCCAGCGCTTGGCCTTCGCACCGTTATCGACGCCGCAGGTGGAGCCGGCAACAACCGCCTTCAGGGCAACGCGCGTCACCGGGCGATCGTTGAGGATGAGCTGGCCCTGCCGCATCTGGATGCGATCACCGGGCAGCCCGACGACGCGCTTGACATAGTCGACCGAGGTGTCCTTTGGCGTCCGGAACACGACGACGTCGCCATGCTCGGGCTCGGCGGCCCGGAAACGCCCAGAGATCCATGACGGCGCGAACGGAAACGAATAGCGGTCATAGCCATAGGCATATTTTGCGGCAAAGACGTAGTCGCCGACGACCAGCGTCGGCGTCATCGAGCCGGACGGGATGTTGAACGGCTGGAACAGGAAGATGCGAAACAGGAACGGCGGCGACCACAGCACCGGGATCAGGAGGATCAGGATGACGACCGCCTTCCATTCCCGCACCTTGGCCTGCGGGTGGATGGTTTCCTGAAGAGTGGTCATGCGCCTGCCCTGATCAAGCCCGTGGTCGTCGCGAGATTACGCAACCTTCGCGCGCGCGCAATCCCATTACTTGGTCGCGCCGCGCGCGGATCGCGTTCACGCCCGCAATCAGCCGCGCGCGAGATCGCTGAAGGAACGGCGGATCCATTCGATGGTGAGCCGCGTCGCCGGATCGCGCTTGAGATGGTTCTGCACCAGCAACCAGACGTCGCGGCGCCCAGGCAGCAGTGTGGCGCGCAGGCGGCGATCGCCGAGCAAGTCCGCGCAGACGTGCTCCGGCAACACGCCGGCAGCCTGATGCGCGCGGATCAGGTTACGGATGACGCGAACGTTGTCGGTGACGCAGCGCGCATGGGCTTGTTTCATGCGCAGGAATTGCATCTCGGGAATGGCACCGAGTTCGTCCGGATAGGCGCACAGCACCGGCTCGCCCTCGGTCGCAACAGGCTCGAAATAATAGAGCTTGACGTCACCGAGCCTGGAGATCGCGAAGTCGCCCTTGTCGGGCTTGCGCAGACGGATAGCGAGATCAGCTTCCCAGCGCGAGAACTTGACGTTCTCGCTCGAGGTGAGGAATTGCAGCGTCAGGCCGGGATTGGCGCGCAGGAAGTCGCTCGCGCGCGGCGACAGAACCTCCTCGGCGACCGTGTTGGTGGAGGCGATACGCAGGCGTCCCACCGGGCCCGCCAGACTCTCGCCGACGCGACCGATCTCGGCGGCATGTGCGGCCATCGCCTCGACATGCGCCAGCACCGCCTCGCAACTCCGCGTCGGCCGACGCTGGCCGTCCACCGCATCGAACAGCGGCACGCCGAGATCGCGCTGGATGCGTGCAAGCCTGCGGCCGACGGTGGTCTCGTCGATGCGCAGCCGTGCGCTGGCGCCGGCGTAGGTGCCCTCGTCCCTGACCGCGGCGATGATGCGCAGATCGTCCCAATTCATGGCGATGAACCTATCAGGCACGACCGGCTCCTGCAAATTTGCAGCCATATGTTGCAATAGCCCTGCACATTGGCAGGCCGCCGCCGCGCTAGTGTCGCGCCATCCGATACCGCCAGGAAAGCCCCACCCGCATGACCGCCCCAAAAACCCTGCTTGAATTGTCCAGCGCAGATCTCAATCCGCCCAGGCTCGCCGATTCCTGCCTCGTGCTGATCGACATCCAGAATGAATATTGCGCCGGCCCGCTCGCCTTGCCGGATGCGGAGCCCGCGATCGCCGCCGCCGCGCGCCTGCTCGCCCGCGCGAGGGCGAGCGGCGCTGCGATCTTCCATATCGCGCACAAGGGACGTGCCGGCAGCCTGTTCGACCGCGAGGCCGCGCGCGGCGCGATCGTCAGGAACGTGGCGCCGCTCGCCAGCGAAGCCGTGATCGAGAAGGCGCTGCCGAACGCTTTTGCCGGCACCGACCTGCAGGTCAGACTCGCCGCAACCGGACGCACGAACATCGTGCTGGCCGGTTTCATGACCCATATGTGCATCAGTTCGACCGCCCGCGCCGCGCTCGACCTCGGCCTGCGCACGACGATCGCAGCCGATGCCTGTGCAACACGCGATCTTCCCGACGGCCACGGCGGAGCGCTCTCCGCAAGGACCATCCACGAGGTCGCCCTGGCCGAATTGTCGGATCGGTTTGCGATCATCGCGCAAACCGAGGCGCTGACCTGAAGGAGCGTAGGCGATGCTGCAACTCTATTTCTCTCCGATGGCCTGCTCGCTTGCGAGCCGCATCGCGCTGATGGAAGCGGGCCTCGAGGCCCGCTATCATCCGGTCCATCTCCAGACCAAGCAGGTCGTGGACGACGGCAGCGATTTCTTCGGCGTTTCGCCGAAGGGCGCGGTGCCGGTCCTGGTGCTGGAGAATGGCGAACGGCTGACCGAAAGCGCGGCGGTGCTGCAATACATCGCCGATTTGAAGCCCGAGACAGGCCTTGCACCCGCGTTCGGAGATCCCGACCGCTATCGGCTCCAGGAATGGCTCAGCTTCGTCGGGGCGGAGATCCACAAGGCGTTCCTGTTTCCAACCTTCTGGTACAAGGACGACGCCTCGCTCGCCAAGCCGCGTGCAAGGATCGCGCAGACATTGTCGATGCCTGCCACGCATCTGGCGGGCCACGAATTCCTCGTCGGCAACAGCTTCACCGTCGCGGATGCCCACCTCACCTGGGCTTTGCTGCTGCTTCGTCCCGCAGGCGTCGACATCGCGCAATGGCCATCGTTGTCGGCCTATCTCGCGCGCATGCAGGCCCGACCGGCCGTGCGGGACGCGATTGCGACCGAAATGGCCGTGCGCAAGACGATGGCGGCGAGCCCGGCGTGACAGGATGTCACGGCCGGGAAATCCGAGCGTTTTCTCTGGCAGGGCATTGATGTCGGCGCGGCATGCGCTAATCTGGAGGGATATTTTTCGACATTTCATTGGAAGGCATTCATGCGTGCTCTTTCCAGGTTTTGCCCGGCCGGACTTTGCCTCGCCCTCCTCGCCTGCTGGCTTTCCGTCGCGCCGGCATCGGCGGAAACGCGGGTCGCGCTGGTGATCGGCAACGGCGCCTATGCCAGTACGGCGAAGCTTCCCAATCCGTCTCACGATGCCGAAGACGTCGCCGCCTCGCTCAAGCGCAGCGGCTTCGAAGTGCTCCAGGGCACTGACCTGCGCCAGGCCGACATGCAGGACCTGACCATCCGCTTCGCGCGCGCCGCGAGCAAAGCCGACGTCGCCATGTTCTACTACAGCGGCCATGCGATGCAGTACAACGGCGTGAACTATCTGATGCCTGTCGACGCCGTGCTGAGCGACGAAGCGGATCTGAAGCGCTTCGTGCGGGTCGACGATATCGTGAACGATCTGCAGCAGGCCAAGAACCTGCGCATCCTCATCCTCGATTCCTGCCGCGACAATCCGCTGGCCGAAACCTTAAAACGCTCCGCCGGCATGACGCGCGCTGCCTCGATCGGGCGGGGCTTGTCGAAAGTCGAAGCACCACGCGGCACGATCGTATCGTTCTCAACCCAGTCCGGGCAGACCGCGGCCGACGGCAGCGGCCGCAACAGCCCCTATACGACGGCGTTCCTGAAGCACATCGAGGAGCCCCAGGAGATCGGCGAGGTCTTTCGCGACATCAGCAGCGACGTCTACGATTCCAGCGGCAAGACCCAGCTCCCGGAGCTGTCGCTGTCGATCATCGGCAAGTTCTACCTGAACGGGCCGGTGTCGGTCACGATAGCGCCGGCGGCGCCGCAAGCCGCACCCCGGGCTGATCCCTGCGCGGCAGCAGAAGCGCACTGGAAGGCCGCGGACGGCATCGGCACGCTTGGCGCCTACGAGGACCATCTCACGAGATTCCCGAATTGCATCTTCGCCACGCTTGCCAAGGCCCGAATTGAAGGTCTGAAGCAGAAGGTGGCGCTCGCGCCGGCAAGCGGCAACGCCCGTAGCGCGAAGGACTTCGACGGCAATTGGGACGTGACGTTGAACTGCCCGCCTACCGGCAAGGCGCAGGGATTCACCCGGGCCCTGTCTGCCACGGTTGCGAACGGCGTCTTTCATGCCGACGCCCAGGGCCAGGGCGCCGTCAATCGCCTGGAGATCGATGGCCAGATCCCCGCGGACGGCAAGACGACTTTGAGCGCGCGCGGAACGACGGGGGCGAGCACCTATACTCTCAACAACCTCGCGCCCGGCTCGCCCTACGCCTTTACGGTGGATGCGCAGTTCGATCGCACCCGCGGCACCGGCAAGCGCAACGAGGCACGCGCCTGCGGCCTGGTCTTCGTCAAACGCTGATCGTGCATCGTCCAGCGTTCACACGCCGGTCTGACTGATAAACTTGGTGTTGAAATAGCCCTCCATCGCCTCGGTGCCGCCTTCCGAGCCGTAGCCGGAATCCTTGATGCCGCCGAACGGCACTTCGGGCAGCGCGAGACCAAAACTGTTGATCGACATCATGCCGGCTTCGATCGCCGAACCGATCGCGGCCGCCGTCTTGGCCGAGCTGGTGAAGGCGTAGGACGCCAGCCCAAAAGGCAGCCGGTTGGCCTCCTCGACCACCTCGTCGAAGGATGAGAAGCGCGAAATCAGCGCGAGCGGGCCGAACGGCTCCTCGTTCATGGCGCGCGCATCCTTCGGCACGTCGCTCACCACGGTCGGCTCGAAGAAATGCCCCTTGTTGCCAACGCGTTTGCCGCCGGTCTCGAGTTTTGCACCCTTGCCGACGGCATCCTGCACCATACCCTCGATGGCGGTGACGCGACGAGGGTTGGCGAGCGAACCCATTTTGGAGTCGGGATCGAGGCCGTTGCCGACCTTGAATGTCTTGGCGCTGTCGACAAAGGTGTCGACGAATTCACGGAACACGTCATCCTGCACCAGCATCCGCGTCGGCGAGATGCAAACCTGACCGGCATTGCGATATTTTGCTGCCGCCAGAATCTTGGCCGCCGACGCGACGTCGGCGTCCTTGAAAACGATCGCCGGCGCATGACCTCCGAGCTCCATGGTGGCGCGCTTCATGTGCAAGCCGGCGAGCGCATTGAGCTGCTTGCCGACATGGGTCGAGCCCGTGAACGAGATCTTGCGGATCACCGGATGCGGAATGAGATATTCGGAGATCTCGGCAGGAACGCCGTAGACCAGGTTGATGACGCCATCGGGCACGCCGGCATCCGCAAATGTACGGATCAGTTGTGCGGGCGAGGCCGGCGTCTCCTCCGGGGCCTTGACGATGATCGAGCAGCCGGCGCCGAGTGCGGCGGAGAGCTTGCGCACGACCTGATTGATCGGAAAATTCCAGGGCGTGAACGCTGCGACCGGGCCGACCGGCTCCTTGATCGCGAGCTGATAGATGCCCGGGCCGCGCGCGGGGATCAGCCGGCCATAGGCGCGTTTGGCTTCTTCAGCAAACCACTCGATCACGTCGGCGGCGGCCATCGCCTCCATTTTGGCTTCGCCGAGAGTCTTGCCCTGCTCCATCGTAAGCAACGGTGCGATCTCGTCATTGCGCTCGCGCATGATCGCGGCGGCCTTGCGCATGATCCGGCAGCGCTCGAAGGGAGCAACGTTTCGCCAGATCTTGAAGCCCGCGCTGGCTGCGGCGAGTGCCTCGTCGAGGTCGGACCGTCCGGCATGGGCGACGGTGCCGATCACCTCTTCGGTCGCGGGATTGCGCACCTCGATCACCTTGCCCGAATGGGCCGGTCGCCATTTGCCGCCAATGAAAAGCTGGGTGTTCGAATAGGCCAATGGATTCTCCTTTTAGGTCGAGCTGTGAACGGCACCGCGACAAATCGCGTCCGCCGCCCTTGTCATTTCCGGCCCGAGATAAGCGCGACAGCGCGAATCTGCGACGAGCGCGCCGAAATTCGCCATGGGTGTTACGCTACCGCCGGCCACGAACAGGAATCGTCCGGCGATCTCGGCGAGGATCTCGAGGTGCCAGGCGGCCGTCGGGTGCATGCAGAGCACGACCAGCCGGCCCTCGTCGCGCAGCTTGCGGAAGAAATCGAGCATAAAGCCGATATAACCGTCCTGCAGGTTGAACTGCGGTTCGTCGAACAGGTGCACCAGCGGCGTCGGGGTCGGCGACGGCGCCAGGAAGGCGGACGGAATGCGCTTGCGAAAGCGCCTGACCTGATACGATTGGTGATAGTGGATCGCGAGCCGATCGCGCTCACGATATTTGACGCCATGGATATCGGTGCCCGCGACCAGCACGCGCCCCGAGGTCGGTGCGTTCGAGCCCGTCATCATCTCGAACAGGGTCGTCTTGCCGGCCCCATTCGGGCCGACGACACCGACGATGTCAGGTTCGTCCAGCGACAGGTTCGCCTGCAGCGCGAATGACGGTCGGCGGATCACGCGGCCCCTTGTATAGACCTTCCGAACGTCGTCGAGAACGAGCAGCGGTGCGGCCACTATTGTACTCCCAGCAAGCGCTGACGAAGCCCGCGATCATCGCGCAAGGCCGCGGCCTCCCCGGTCCAGACGATCCGGCCGCGGTCGATCACCGCGGCATGGTCTGCGACCGACAGCGCGATCTCGGCGTTCTGCTCCACGACCAGCGAGGCAATGCCCTCGTCCTTCATGCGCAGGATCGTCGCAAGCACGTCGCCGACGATTTTTGGCGCTAGTCCCTGGCTCGGCTCGTCGAACAGCACCAGTCCCGGCGAGCCGACCAGCGCGCGGGCGATCGCCACCATCTGCATTTCGCCGCCCGACAGGTTTTCGCAGTCGCGCTCCATGAGATATTCGAGGGGTGAGAAGATCGCAGCGGCCTCCTTGAGGCTCCAGTGGCGAAAGCGCGTGCGCTTTTGCGCGATCGACAGGTTGCGTGCGACCGTCAATGTCGGGCACAGCCGGCGGTCGTCGGGCACCCAAGCGATGCCGGCGCGCGCAATCTCGTGGGTTGGATCGCGCGTGACATCGTGGCCGTCGAAACAAACGGAGCCGCGGCGTGGGCGCGTCAGCCCGAGAATCGAGCGGAGCATTGTCGTCTTGCCGGCGCCGTTGGGGCCGAGCAGCGCAAACACCTTGGCGTGCTCGATCGCGAGCGAGGCGCCGAACAGCGCCTGGGTCTCGCCGTAGAAGGTATCGACCGCGTCCACTTCGAGGATCATGCGAACTTCCCGAGATTGGAGCGCCGCACCCATTCGTTCTGCTGCAGTTCGTGTGGCGTTCCGCGCGCCACCACCTGGCCCCAATGGATGACCGAGATGCGGTCAGCCAACGAGAACAGGAACTCCATATCGTGCTCGATGGCGACGATGGTCAGCCGCCCCTTCAGGCGAGCAATCAGGGTTGCGAGCCGTTGCACCCCATCGGAGCCGAGACCGGAGGTCGGCTCGTCCAGGCACAGCACGCGGGGCGCCTGCGCCAGGGCGACCGCGATCTCCAGCGCGCGCCGGTCGCCATAGGACAGGTCCTTCGCTCGGATGCCGCCCTTGTCGGCAAGCCCGACCGCTGCGAGCGCTTCGGTGGACTTCGCCGCAAACCGGCTGTCGCCTGCCGCTGCGCGCGCGACATCGTGGCCACGGGCGCGAAACTCGGGCAATCCCATCATGACGTTGTCACGCGCGGAGAACTCGTCGAACAGCGTCATGATCTGAAATGAGCGGGCGATGCCCTTGGCGGCGATGCGGTGCGGGCTGAGGCCCGTGACATCCTCGCCGCCGAGCAGGACTCGGCCCCGGTTCGGCTTCACTCGGCCCGTGAGGACATTGAAGAATGTGGTCTTGCCGGCGCCGTTCGGACCCATCACACCGTGAAACTCGCCCTCCGCGACCGCGAGATCGACGCTCTCCAGCACGACGCGATCGCCGAAGCGGACATGAACGGCCGCGGCTTCGATCATGTTCATCGCCCGCTCCCGAACAGCAGCCGCATCGCCGAGGTACCGCGCTGCCGTAAGGCGCCGAGAGAGTGCTGCTGCACGGCAGCGGAGATCGCGCCGGCAATGCCTTCGGGGCGGAACAGCACGATCGCGATGAAAAGCAGACCAAAATAGAGCATCCAGGCATTGGTCAGCGCGCCGATCACGTCGCGGGCGGTGAGGAAGAGAAACACGCCGATCACCGGGCCCCAGAAGCTGACAAGCCCACCGCCGACGAGCGTCATCATCACGACGTAGCCGGATTGATGCAGGCTCATGACGTCAGGGAATGCGGCGAGCTGAGCCATGGCAAACAATCCGCCGGCAAAGCCCGAGACCGCGGCCGACAGCGCAAAGACCGCGACCTTGTAGAGCCAGACATTATAGCCGAGATGGCTTGTACGAACTTCGCTCTGCCTGATCGCAGCGACCACGCGGCCATAGGGAGAGTGCACCAGCCGCCACAATGCAGCGGTGCCGACCGCAAAGACGGCGAGCACGAAATAGTAGAACGCGACATTGTCGGTGAGATCGAAAGACACCAGCCCGAAATCGGCCGGCAAGCGTTTGATCTTGAGTAGGCCGTCTTCGCCGCCGGTGACCCGGTGCGATTTGATCGCCAGTGTCCAGAAGATCTGGCCGAAGGCAATCGTCATGAAGGCATAATAGATGCCGCGCCTGTGCGAGATGAACAGCGCCACCAGCACGCCGGCGAGGCCCGCGACCGCGGCCGCGGCCATCAGACATATCCAGAGATTTGCAACGATTTCGAGCTGGCAGAGACCGAACGCATAAGCGCCGATGCCGAAATAGGCGCCATGACCGAACGACGGAAGTCCGGCGGTGCCCAGCACCAGGTTGAACGCGAGCGCGTAGAGCGACCAGATCAGGATTTCGATGCCGAGATAGGGATAGAGCCCGATCCGCGTGATCCAGAGCGGCACTGTTGCAAGCACGAGCCAGAGCACCAGCATCGTCGGCGTCACGAGGCGCGCGGCGTCCGGTGAAGATTTTGATTCCACAATCATTCCCTTTAGGCTTCGAGCACGCTCTTCTTGCCCCAGAGGCCACGCGCGCGGAACGTCACGACGGCAACGAGCAAGATGTACATCGACAACAGCGACCATTCGGACGCGTAGGCACCGGCGAGGCCGACACACAGTCCGACCAAAAGACCCGCCACGACCGCACCCCAAAAACTACCGACGCCCCCGAGCACGATCACCAGGAATGCAGGAATGACGGCATCGACGCCCATATGCGGGCGAATGCCCCAGATCGGCGCGACGATGATGCCCGCGATCGCGGCCAGCATCGTGCCAAACACGAACACCACGAGCCGCAATCGTGACAGGTTGATACCGAGGGCGCGCACGATCTCACTGTCATGCGCGCCGGCCTTGACCGTCGCGCCGAAGGAGGTCTTTTCGATCAACAGCCAGACCAGGCCGATGACCCCGGCGGCGATACCCGCTGCGTAGAAGCGATAGGTCGACCAGATCAGGTCGCCGAACAGGAAGCCGCCATTGATGGCAGACGGCACCTGCAGCACGTAGTCGCGCGTGCCCCAGACCAGGCGGATCATCTCCTCGATCACCATCGCGGCGCCGAAGGTCAAGAGGAGCCCGTACAGCGGATCCTTGCCGTAAGTGCGCCGCATGCAGAGCTCGATCAGCATGCCGACCAGACTCACGATCACGGGCGCGATGATCAACGTGGCGGCATAGCGCCAGCCGAGCGGCAGCGCGAGCCACGCTTTCGCAAGTTCCGTCGGCAATGGCGGACGCGGCCCCGTAAGCTGCATGGCGACATAAGCCCCGAGCGCGAACAGGGATCCGTGCGCGAGGTTGATCTGCTCCATCAGCCCGACGATGAGCATGAAGCCGAGCGCGATCAGCGCGAACAACAGGCCGAGCGTCAGGCCGTTGAGGAGATGCGGAAGAAGGTCGAACAAGGTTTTTGGCTCTCGCAACTGGCATGTGTCACCCGGGACGCTGATGGTCCCGGTGCGCGGCGCGCGAGATGCGCGCCGCTCGTTCTGCGACGTGACGCGCCGTCTTCAGGAATCGACGGTCGGCACCTGCTCGTAGGGTGTGAGCTTGCACTTGCCAGGCGCCGCATCGTCAGCGGCGGATTTCGGCTCCGTCCAGCTGATGATCTCGAACAGATCGGTATTGTCGGCCGGCTTGGCATTGCGTCGCGCCAGGTAGATCGTCTGCTGCATCTGGTGCGTCATCGGATCCATATAGGCGTCGAAATGCTGCATGCGGTCGGTCGCCGAGACCTTCAGGTTCTCAAGCTCCTTGATGATCTTGACGTTGTTGGTCGACCCAGCCCGCTCGATCGCGCGGAGCAGCTCGCGCGTGGACATGTAGCCGTTGTAGGAGACATTGCCTGGCACCGGGATCGGGCCGTCCTTGTTGGCGGCCTGCCACTTCTTGACGAATTCGGCGACGCCCGGCAGCGGCAGCTTGTGATACCAGGTCGTGCCGAACACGCCGAACAGGCTGTCGGGCGCGCCCCACACGTCGGGCCAGTCCTGCTGGTTGTTGATCCAGGCCGGCTTGCCGTCGAGCTTGAGCTGCGCCACCTGCTCGCGCAATGCCTTGATGTCGTCGCCACCAACCGCGGTCGCCACAACATCGGGTTTTGCCTGCTGGATCTTCAGCAGATAGGCGGTGAAGTCGCGCGTGTTCTGCGGCACCAGCAGATTGTCGAGGATCTTGCCACCAGCGCTCTCGACCTGCGTTCTTGTCGCGGCAGACGTCGTGTGACCCCAGACATAGTCGTTGGTCAGCAGCATCCAGTTCTTGCCGATGGAGTCCACCGCGTTCTTGACCGACGCCTTGGAAAAATTGGTGCCGTTGCCGTCCCAGACGAATTTCACGCGTGAGCAATTCTCCCCGGCTTCGCTCGGCGCCGAGGAATTGGTGTTCATGTAGATGACACCGTATTTGCTGGCGACCTGTGTGATGGCGTTGGCGACACCCGAATGCAGCGCGCCGATCAGGATGGTGCAGTCCTCGCGGGTGATGAAGCGTTCGGCGACGCGGCTGCCGGTGGCTGGCGTGGTCTCGGTGTCCGCCGTGATGAAAGTGACCTGGCGCCCGAGCACGCCACCTTTGGCGTTGATCTCGTCAATCGCCATCTTGATGCCGCGGAAGTCGTCCTGGCCGCTGTTGCCGTATTGACCGCTGGCATCGCAAGTCAGGCCAAGCTTGATCGGTTTCGCGCCTTGCGCCCAGGCATGGTTCTCCCGCCACGGCCCAAAGAAGCTGCCGGTGCCGCCGATGACGCTCGCCATCAAGCTGCCCTTCAGAACGCTTCGCCGTGAGATCTGACGCCCTCTCATCGTGTCCTCCCGTTTTCGAAGTCTTTTGCTTTTTTGTGAGATTAGAATATTCATTCCATCTGTTATGTAAAGTAGAATATTTGATCCAAACGATGAAATGCCGTTAAACAGGCGACCGATCCGGAGATCCGACTCGATGAACAAGGCGGCTGGCGCCATGAGTTATGAGGAACTGCGCGGCGCGATTGCGCAGCGGCACCGGGCGCTGTCCGGCCGGCTGCAGCAGATCGCGGAGTTCGTGCTCGATCACCCGACCGATGTCGCGCTCGGCACCGTGGCGGAGGTGGCGCAGCGCTCAGGGGTGCCGCCGTCGGCGATCGTTCGCTTCGCGCATGCGCTCGGGTTCGGCGGCTTCACCGAGATGCAGCAGGTGTTCCGCTCACGCCTCGTTGCCGGCGTCGCGCCAAGCTACAAGGCGCGCCTCGCCCGCATGAAGAGCCAGGAGAAGTCAGTGCTCGGCCGCCAGCCGGCCGCGGTATTGTCGCGTTTCGTGTCCGAAGCGCAATCATCGCTGGTCGCGCTCAGCCAATCCGTTCATGCGCGCGAACTCGACGCTGCAACCGCGATCCTTGCCAAGGCACGTGACATCTATCTGCTCGGCCTGGGCGGCTCGTTTCCGGTTGCGATCCACCTCGCCTACGTGCTGCGCAAGCTCGGACGGCGCGTCGTCCTGCTCGACGGTCTTGGCGGCAGCATCCACGAGCAGTCGCACGCGGCGACATCAGACGACGCGCTGGTCGCGATCAGCTTCCGAAATTACTATCCGGATACGGCGCGGTTGTTTCCTGAACTCGTCGCGCGGGGCGTGCCCACGATTTCCATCACCGACAGCCTTTTGAGCCCGATCGTCGAGGGCGCGAGCGTCGTGTTCGAGATCCAGGATATGCCTGAGCCCGCGCTGCGTACGCTTGTCGCACCGATGTGCCTCGTGCAGGCGTTGGCGATCGGCCTCGACCTCGCAGCAGACTGACATTCACAACAGGAACAAGATCATGACATCGCATGACACCAACAAGCTTCTGGCAGGCAAAGTTGCGCTGGTGACCGGCGCGGGACGCGGGCTCGGCCGCGCTTTTGCAGAGAAGCTTGCCGCGCTTGGCGCTGACGTCGCCATCCACGGCATGCGTGAAAACGGGCCGGCCGAGTATGGCGAGGGCACCACCCTCACCGCGGTCGCCGTCGAGATCGGCCGCGAATTCGGCGTTCGCAGCCAGCGCGTGCTCGGCGATCTCACCAAGGGCGAGGACATCGCACGCGTCATCGCGGAGACCGAAACGGCACTCGGCCCGATCGACATTCTCGTGCACAATGCCGGCGGCGATATCGCGGCCGGCGGCGGCAAGCCCGATCCGAACGATGCGGTGAATATCAAGGAGGCCGATGTGCGCGCGGTGCTGGAGCGCAATCTGCTCTCCACCATCCTGACATGCCAGGCGGTCGCGCGCGGCATGATGGAGCGCCGGCGCGGCCGCATCGTCACCCTTGGCTCCGTCGCCGCTTTCAAGGGACGTACCCAGGGCTCGATCTATGCGGTCTCGAAGGCCGGCGTGACCCACTACACGCGATGCCTGGCCGACCAGCTCCGCCCCTACGACATCGCCGTCAACTGCATCGCGCCCGGCGATACCCGCACCGGCCGCTTCCTCGGAACGCGCGCAGTCGACCCCGACAGAATGGTCGAGACCGGCACGCTCGACCGGATCGCTACCGTCGACGAGGTCGCGCGCGTTGTCGAATTCTTCGCAGGGCCCATGGGCGCCTTCGTTTCCGGTCAGGTGCTGCGGATCGACGGCGGCGGGCAGTGCTGGCCGGGCTAAAACGCCCTCGCGAAGCGAAACAGAAAAGGGCCGCTGCAAGCGGCCCTTTTGCGTGATCTCGAATTGACTGAGCCTAGTCCACGCGCGCCAGCACCGCGAGCTTGCGGATGCCTTTGTTGCGGTAGGCGTCGAGGAACGCGTAATAATCCTTGAACGACACGCAGCCGTTGGAATCGCCGTTGGGCCCGAGCATGAAGGTGTGCGCGAGCAGGCCGTCGCGGCCGTAGATCGCGCTCTCACCGCCAATCGGGGTCAGGCGCAGCGCAGGCACGCCGTGAAACAGTGCCTCGCGCGGCTTCAGCGTGTAAATGTGCGGCGGCGTCACGCCGCGCATGCGGACGCGCGAGGAGCGCGGGTCGTCGAGGTTGGAGCCGAGGCCGGAATGCGCCTCGAGCTTGGTGCCGTCGGGCAAGTAAACCGTTTTAGCGGAGATGTCGTAGATCGCGGTGTCACGCTCATAGGGCGCCGAACCGCCGAGCATGGGGTTCTGCTCCCTCGGCGCGATGGACGCGGTCACGCTGGCGTCGGCCGAGGCATAGGCGAGCAGCCCACCGGACGGCTCGCGCTTGCCCCAGAGCTTTTCCACCATCGACTGGCGCGGTCCGGTGATCGACATCACCGCAGCCTTTGCGCGATCGGCAATCGATTTTGGCTTCGCCTCAGGCGCCGGCACGATCTCGGCCGGATCTGCCGAGGCAAGCTGCACCGGCGCGTCAGCGCCGCGCTTGGACTTCGCAGCGTCAGCGATCTTGGCCGGACCCGGCTTCAGGACTTCCGCGACCCTCGCGATCACGCTCGGCTTCGGCGCGTCCTTGGCTTCGGCGACCTTGGTTGCGGGCGCGGCGCTGGCCGCATTCGATGTCACGCCTTGGGTCGCAGCCGCGGCAAAGCGATCGTTGAACATCTCGCGCGAGATCGGCGCTGCGACCTGCAAGCGGTCGGGCAAGAGCGCAAAGGCGTCCTTGACGGCCTCCCCGGCCTCGCGCAGCGCGACCCTGGGCGCCCGCTTGATCACGGGCTCGTCGTAGCCGTTGCTGCCGACGGTCGGATAGACGCTGGCGGCAAAGATGTTGCTGTAGATGGTCCAGCCGGCGCCAAGCACGACGCAGCCGATCACGGCGGCGCCAAGCACGTTTTGGATGGTCATTTTCCGGGAAGGCTTCCGATAAGAAGTGCTCGAGAACCCTTTGGACTTTCGTGCCGCGATGCCTTGCGCAGCGATACTCGTACTCATTCGCCTTGCGTCCAGAACGGTGTCACTCAGTCCCCCTTTGAAGCGCCGCTGGTCACGATCCGGGAACAGCATCTCGCAGAGGGTCGGAGCGTCATTAAGGCCACTTTTAGTTAAATGCGGATTAAGTTCGGGCGGATGTGGGGCAACCCGTTCGGGTGTCCCATTTCGAGAAAAAAGCCCGCAGAATTACGGACTTAAGCGCGTCTGTTAACTATGATTCTCGGCGGGATTTAGCGCTGCCGGTGACCGTCTCCGGCCGCATCTCTAAGGCCATCCAACCAAGTCGTTTTCGTGGTCTTCAATACCCGGAAGATAACGGGGAAACGTTGCGCGAGGCTGGTGCGCACAGCCCCCTCTCGTCCGCAGCCGCAGCGCGGTTATCAGCAGCCACATCACAGACCGCGGGCGCGAGCCGGTGCCCTGACCGAAAGTTGATCGCACCGCACTGGAAACGGCCGCAGCGAGAAAATAGCTACGGCAACCGGCACTTTTCAGCAGCCTCTGCGTGTGATACGGTACCGTATCAAGATCGCCTTGAACTGTGCCGAGCACGCAAACGGAGGCTGGCATGAGAGAGTTCGTGCGCGCAGGGTTTTTCGCTCTGGCGGGGTCGTTTCTGTTGATCGGACATGCGATTGCCCAGCCTGCCGCCAATGTGGGCTGCACGACGGCGCCGTCTGCTGCCGGTACGCAGACCTGGCGCTGCGACAACGGCATCACGATCGTTGCCGAAAGCGGTGCCAGATTTGAACTTAAGGACGCTAACCGCGACGGACATATAGACTCCGTGGAGTTGAGCAGCAAAGCGCTGCTCGTCGAGGTGCCCAAGAAGCCCGGCGGCAATCCCTTCAAGGTCCTGACGCCGCAGGCGATCGCCGCGGTGCGCGGCACGAAATGGGCGGTCGATGTCGCGGAGGCCAAGACGTCCGTCTTCGTGGCTGACGGCCGTGTCGGCGTGAGCCGCAGGAGCGGCGGGCGCGGCGTGGTATTGGGCCGCGGCCAAGGCGTCGACGTGGAAGCGACAGGCCCATTGACGGTCAAGACATGGGGCCAGCCGCGCGTCGACGCATTGATGGCAAGACTTGGTCAATAGGGCCAGGCCAATAAGTTCGAGTCGGCTGGGCTCGGCCAACAGCATTTGGACGATAGAGAAATTGCAACACGACCACATGAGTAGCCGACGCGTTCAGATCCTGGTGGCACTCGTCCTCACCGCACTGTGGGGCGCGGGCATCTATGCCGGGCACGCCAACGGTCATCTGCGCTTTCTCGACCGCCTCGAGGCGACGCTGACGGACTGGCGGACGCAGGTCCGTGGCGTGCGGGTTCCGCCCGATCTCATCACCATCGTCGCGATCGACGACACCGTCGTGAAGCGCGGCGGCAGCTACCCGCTGCCGCGCGCCGATCTCGCTCGCGTCGTCGACACCATCGTGCAGTTCAAGCCGAAGGTCGTCGCGATCGACCTACTGCTGGTCGACCGCAGCGCTGCGATCGGCGACGCCACGCTGGCAAATACGCTGGCTACGGGTCCCATCGTTCTTGCCGCCGCGGCGATCTTCCCGTCCGCTAGCGAGACCGTGGAGACCAGCGGCCAAGGCCCCCTCGGCGCCCTGCCGCAGGCCGAGCGCTTCCTGCTGCCCTTGCCGGCGTTCGCCGATCATGCCGAGGTCGGCGTCGTCAATGTTGCGACCGGCCAGTCTGGCTCACCGCTCTCGGTGCCGATGCTGTTTCGGACCAGCGACAAGGTCGAGCTGTCTTTTCCGTTGCGGGTCGCGGCGCGCGCGCTCGACAAGTCGCTGACGATCGCGCCGGACCATCTGATGCTCGGCGACCGCGCAGTGCCCACCGATACCGACTTCGCGCTACCGATCACCTATTACGGCCCGCGCCGGACCATCCGCACCGTCAGCGCACAGAGCATCTTCGACGGCACGTTAAGTCGCGCGGCGATCGAGAACCGGATCGTCGTGATCGGGGCCTCGGTCGCCGGCGGCGGTGATTTTTACCCAACACCGTTCGATTCCCTGATGCCCGGCGTCGAAGTGGTCTCCACCGCGATCACCCATCTCGTCGCCGGCGACAGCATCGTGCGCGACCGCAAGGTCCACATCGCCGACGCGCTCATCGCGATCCTGTTGCCGATGCTGCTGGTAGGTCTGCTCGCCTGGCAGCGCAGCGCGCTTGGCATCGTCGCCGCGGCCGCGGTGATGATCGCCTGGGCCAGCTTCAATTTGTTCGCGTTCACACATGGCGTCTGGCTGAACGCCGCGACCACGCTCGCCGCAGCAGTGCCGCCGGTTGCGATCTTTGCCGGCGTGCAATTGTGGGCGGGAGGCCGCCGCACGCAATATTTCGCCGCCAAGAGCCGGTCGCTCGCGCAATTCCAGGCGCCGGCCGTGCAGGAGTGGCTGGCGCGCGATCCGAATTTCCTGTCAACACCCGTCCGGCAGGACGCAGCAATGGTCTTCATCGATCTCTCCGGCTTCACGGCGCTGAGCGAGCGGATCGATCCGGGCGAACTCCAGGACATTCTGAAGGCGTTTCACGCGCTGATCGAGAAGACCGCGGTCGATTGCGGTGGCATGATCAGCGGCTTCCTCGGCGACGGCGCCATGATCCTGTTCGGCCTGCCCGGCGCAATGCCCGACGACGCCGCACGCGCACTGAAATGCGCGATCGACTTGCATCGCGGCGTCGAACGCTGGATCGCGTCACTGCCGTCTGCGATCGGGCACCAGCTCGGCTTCAAGATCGGCGCGCATTTCGGCCCGATCGTCGCCTCGCGCCTCGGCGAGAGCCATCAGCACATCACGGCGACGGGCGACACCGTCAACGTCGCGAGCCGGTTGATGGAGGTTGCCGCCCAGAACGGCGCGCGGCTCGCGCTCAGCGATACGCTGCTGGATGCGGCCGACTTCCAGGGCGCTCCCGACGGCGTATTGTCGGGCCCCCTGCTCACGCAGGTCCGCGGCCGCTCCGGCGTCGTGACCGTCTGGTTCTGGCGCGACCAGGACAGGCCGAACCAGGCCGCGACCAAGGCCGAGATGATCGACTGAACCTTCGCCATCATCCCGACGAAGAGCTACCGCGCTTCCGGCGGCGGCGAGCGATCCAGCACGTCGCCCTTGGCGCCTTCGAGCAGATCGATGCTGTAAGTCTCGACCACGAGCGGGCCGCGCTTGCGCTGCAATTGCGCGACCTGCGTCACCTTGGCAAAGAGGTCGTGGACCGCCGGATGGCCGTCAGCGCGCAGCTCGTCGACATAGATCAGCTTACTCGCAAGCAGCTTTGGATCCGGCTCGGGCATGTTGGCCCAGCGGATGCGCTGGTTCTGCTGCGCCACGCAGCTGCCGCGCGGCAGATAGAAGGCGAGCCAGCCCGTCGTGCCGTAGTCCGGCGCAAGCACGCAGGTCGCACCATTGCGGGCGCGCACCGCTTCGATTTCGGCAGCGAGCTCGCGCCAGCCGACGCCGACGCTGCGCACGGTCGCATCGCGGCGATAGCCGGACAGCCAGCCGGTATTGGCCTGCACGATCAACGCGGCAAACATCACGATGCCGGTGGGTGCGGCCCAGCGCAGGCAAAAATCCACCAAGCGGCGCTGGCGCGGCTTCCACTGCACGAGATTGGCGGCGGCCGCCGCCGCGATGACGAAAGGCGGATAGACCGGCGCGAACCAGTTGGCCTCGACGCGGGCATGCAGCGAATGCCAGACGAAATAGGCGACGATGGTCCAGAACATCGTCTCGATCAGCACGCGCGAGGCCAGCGCGCCGGCCCGGCGCCAGGTCAGCGCGTGCAGCCCCATCGCGCCGAGGATGAACACCAGCGGGGTTGCGAACGCGATCTGGGTCGGGATCAGCTCGGCAATGAAGACCGGACGAAAATCCTCGATCCTGGCGCGCCCGAGCTGCTTTGCGAACGAGACCCATTGATGATCGGCATTCCAGAGGATCACCGGCGAGAACAGCGCGAGCGCAACGAAACCGCCGAGATACGGCCAGGGCGAGAGAAACCAGTGCCGCAGTTTCGGCACGGCCGCGATCCAGATCAGGATCGCCAGCCCAAAGAACATCGCGGTGTATTTCGACAGGAGCGCCGCGCCGACGGCTGCGCCGACCGCGAGCCACCAGACGCCGCGGCCGCTCTCCAGCACTTTGGCGAGAAAGAACAGCACGAAGCTGGAGGCAACCAGAAGTGGCGCATCGGGCGTGACGATCAGCGTGCCGACCGAGGCCAGCAGCGTCACGTTGAGCAGGATGGCGCTGGTCGCCGCCACCCGCGCGCCGCCGAACAGGATCGCGGCGGAGCGATAGATCGCGTAGCTCATCGGCAGCGCGAGCAGGATCGAGACCAGCCGGACGCCGAGTTCGGTGTCGCCGGCGATCAGGGTGCCGGCGCGGATGACGTAGGCAACCATCGGCGGGTGGTCGTAGTACCCCCCGGCGAGGTTCTTCGACCACATCCAGTAGTAGGCTTCGTCGAAGGTGATCGGCGTGAACGCGGCTGCGACGAGCCGCATGCCGACCAGCGCAAGGATCACCAGCGCCGTATTGCGGACGATCCGCGCGTCAGCCCCGCCCATCGTGAGCTATTTCTTGCGCCAGACGAACAGTCCGGACATCGCGTAGTTCCACACCACGCCCATGAGCGCCCCGGCCGCACCCGCAAGCCACCAGATCGGCTCCTGGTCGTAGACCGAGAAGGCGACGCCGACATTGGCGAGCAGGCCGACGCTGCACACGATGTAGAACGCGATCAGGCCGCGCAGCAGCGCAAAGCCCTTCAGCCGCTGGTCGCGATAGGTAAGGAAATTGTTGAGGACGAAATTGCTGGTCATCGCGACGATGGCGCCGGAGGCCTGCGCTTCCGCGAACGGCTCCTTGAATAGTTCGAGCGATATGAACAGGGTCGTGAGATGCACCACGAGGCCGATCCCGCCGACCATCGCGAACAGCAGGAAGCGCAAGGAGACAGCATCGTTGGTGAACTTTGCCAGCACCAGGCCGAGAAAATCCAGCGCGACCATGGAATCGAGCTTGCTTTCGCCGTGCTGGCGCTCACCGAACGTGTAGGGAATTTCGATGGCGCGCAAGCTGCCGTTGGCGCTTGCGACGAGGTCGAGCAGGATCTTGAAGCCGTGCACGGAAAGTTTCGGCGCCAGCTGCTCGAAGCGGTCGCGGCGAACCATGAAGAAGCCGCTCATGGGATCGGCGATCTCGACCCGCAGCGCTTTCCTGGCGAGTTCCGTTGCCAGCGCGCTGGCGCCGGCGCGCTGCTTGTTGAAGCCTTCGCTCTTGTAGCCCTCGATGTAGCGGCTGCCGACCACGAGCTCGGCCTGCCCGCTCGCGAGCAGCGACAGCATCTTCGGCAGCTGCGTCTCGTCGTGTTGAAGATCGGCGTCGATTACGGCCGCATAGGGCGCGCTGGAGGCCAGGATGCCCTCGATGCAGGCCCCCGACAGGCCGCGGCGGCCGATGCGGCGGACACAGCGCACGCGGCTGTCGCGCTGGGCCAGCGCGCGCACGACGTCCCAAGTGCCATCAGGCGAATTGTCGTCGACGAACACGACTTCCCAAGCGATGCCGGCCAGCGCGGCCTCCAGCCGCCGGTAAAGCACCGCGACATTGTCGCGTTCGTTGAAGGTCGGGACGACGACCGACAATTCCGGCGCCGGCGAAGCCGCCTTTTGGGTGTCGGAGCCCGGTCTGATCGCTTCATTCATGACGGCAGCGTATATCCGCCGCGTCCCGTGCTGCCAAGAACTTGTGCTGCCAAGAACTTGTGCTGCCAAGAACTTGTGCTGCCAAGAACTTGTGCTGCCAAGAACTTGCGCTCGCAAGCCGGGGTTTCTCAGGGGAGCGGCCCAAAAGGGGCCCAAAAATGCCAACGACCCCGGAACGGCGGGCCACGCGTACATCCGGCGCAGCCTGTGCTATTCCAAGGTCGTTCCAGCGCCGGAGTTTTTCGCTCAACGTCGCCGTTATAAGCTAAATGGGAACGGCAACGCCGCTTTACAAGGGGCGAAAGAGGCCCTTTTCACGCCCTTATTGGTTCGGGACTTCCTTGATCACCGGCCCTCGCGGCACGGGCGCGGCAGGGGCCGCCGGCGCCGTAACGGCGGCCGGGTCGACTTTCGCGGGCCTGGGCGGCTTGCCGTATTGGCCGATCGGCCCGAAGACGACGGCCACCGCAAGCACTATCGCCGCGACGATCGCGCCCAAAATGCCCCCCACCGACTCAGACGACATGGAAACTCATCCCTGTTCCAGATGCGCTCAATAATACCATGGATGAGCGCGCCGCCGGAAGGGCTTGCCGGAGGCACCGGTCCATGGGCTATTTCTGCGGCGGCTTGTGCTTGACAAAGGCCGTCACGATGTCCTTTTGCGCCGCCTCCACCGCCCTGTTCGCGGTCGCGAGATGCGCGCCGGCATCAATATCGGGATATTGCGTGGTGAGATAATCGAGCAGTGCCACCCGGTAGTATTGTCGCTCCGACGGACAGGCTCCGGCGACGGAGCGGCCAAAATCCTGTTCCGACAGGCCCTGATTGCCGTCGCGCGAATATTCCCGCGCCAGGCAATGCCAATAATCGTCGCGGCCCTGCATGGCGAGCTTCTGCGCACCCTTGGCATCGTCATCGTCGGCCATAACTGAAGATATCATGGCAGCAGATGTCATCATAACGAGCGCCGCTCCCACCATCAGCATCCGCATCTTGTTCTCCTTTTTTCGCAGATCCCGTCGCGAGCTTAGACGGGACGTCGCAACTGGCCAATCACAACTCGTTTGATTAGGATGGAGGCCCCTCCTCCCGTCATCCGAGATCCTCCCGTGGCCAAAGCAAAAACCGCGTCTAAAAAATCAGGCAACATCTTTATCGGCATCGGCGGCTGGACCTTCGAGCCTTGGCGCGGCGTGTTCTATCCGGAGAAGCTGACGCAAGCCAAGGAGCTATCCTACGCCGCCTCGAAACTGACCTCGATCGAGATCAACGGCACCTATTACGGCTCGCAGAAACCGGAGAGCTTTCGCAAATGGGCGAGCGAGGTGCCTGATGGTTTCGTGTTCTCGGTCAAGGGGCCGCGCTTCGCCACCAACCGGCGCGTGCTGGCCGAGGCTGGGGATTCCATCAAACGTTTCTATGATTCCGGCGTGCTGGAACTCGGCGATCATCTTGGGCCGGTGCTGTGGCAGTTCGCGCCGACCAAAAAATTCGACGGCGCCGATTTCGGCAAATTCCTCGAGCTGTTGCCGCGCAAGCTCGACGGACGCGCCCTGCGCCACGTCGTCGAGGTCCGTCACGACAGTTTCTGCGCGCCGGACTTCGTCGCGCTGATCCGCGAATTCGAGACGCCCGTCGTCTTCGCCGAGCACGGCAAATATCCCGCGATCGCCGACGTCGCCGGCGATTTCGTCTATGCCCGGCTGCAGAAGGGCAATGACGAGATCAAGACATGCTATCCGCCGAAGCAGCTCGATGCCTGGGCCAAGCGCTTTCAGCACTGGGCCGAGGGAAGTGAACCCGACGACCTGCCGAAGGTCGACAAGGCCAAGCCGAAGAAGGAGCCGCGCGACGTGTTCGCCTATGTCATCCACGAGGGCAAGGTGCGCGCGCCGGCCGGCGCCATGGAGCTGATCGCGCGGGTGAGCTGACGTGTTTCGCTAAAGGTGTCTCATGGCAAAGGCAAAAAAGCTCTTCACCATCGGCTATGAGCAGACGCCGCCCAAGGCAGTGCTCGACGAGCTGGAGCAATCCGGCGTCAAGCTCGTCGTCGACGTGCGCGCGGTGACGTCATCGCGCCGGCCCGGCTTTTCTAAGAAGCAGCTCGCCGCAGGGCTCGACGAACGCGGCATCGCCTATGTCCACCTCGCCGCGCTCGGCACGCCCAAGGAAGGTCGCCTCGCCGCCCGCAGCGGGCAATACCATGTGCTGGAGAAGGTTTTCTCAAAGCACCTGAAGACGCCGGAGGCTCGGGAGCAGATGGACGAGCTCTCGGCGCTGGTGAAGAAAGCAGGTCCGGTCTGTCTGCTTTGCTACGAGCGCGATCACACCCACTGCCACCGCCAGATGATCGCTGAGATCATCGAAGAGCGCGATGGGGTAACGGTGAAGAATTTGGCGGGACGGCAAGCCTGAACGACTCTCTCCGTCATGGCCGGGAACAGAGAGTTACCCTTCTCCCGCCAGCCTAAACGTCCCTTCCATCATCTGCACGCATTGCCCGCCGACATGAGCGGAGACGATCTTGCCGTCCTGCTTGCGCACGCGCGTCAGCAAGAGGCTCGGCCGCCCCATGTCAAAACCCTGGCCGACCGTGAGCTTCAACTCGCCCTCGCGGACAGGATCGAGATCGGCGAACAGCGCGGCGGCCGCGACCGTTGCGCTGCCGGTGGCGGGGTCTTCGGCGAGGCCGCCGGCGCCGCGCATGAACATCCGCGCCTGCCGCTCGCAAGGCGCCTCCGCCGCGGGCACATCGCGCGTATAGAACCACGCCGCGAACGCGCCGTCGCACGGAAATACCTTGCCGAAGGCCGCCGCGTCGGACCCCGCCCGTTTGAGCGCATCGCGCGAGTGCACCTCAATCACCAGAAACGGCGTTCCAACGCTGACGACCTGTGGAGCGTGACGGTCGACCCTAATGTCGTCTGCACTGAGCGAGATGCAGCTCGCGGCATCGGCGACCGACAATTGCGACAGGCGCGCCAAAGGCTGGGGCGCGGTGAGCTCGGTGCTGATCACGCGGCCCTGCTCCCGCACAATATCGACCGGCACCAGCCCCGCCTTCTCCTCGAACCGCAGGCGCGGCTTCGACTCCTTCGCGATCGTCGCAAGCACGAAGGCGGTGCCGACATTGGGATGGCCAGCGAAAGGAAGCTCCCTGACAGGCGTGAAGATGCGCACCTCGGCATCATTCGCCTTGTCACGCGGCGGCAACACGAAGGTCGTCTCGGAATAGTTGAACTCGGTCGCGATCGCCTGCATTTGCGTGGTCGACAACCCGCCGGCATCGAGCACCACGGCGAGCTGGTTGCCGCCGAAGGCGCGGTCGGTGAACACGTCGACGGTGATGTAGCGGCGCTGCATCTTCATTTCCCTTACGCAATCGCAGCCGCAATCGGCCGCGTCGCCGGCACTCTACAAGCCGGCGACATCGTCCGTCATTCCCCAAAATTGAGTGCAATCGGAGCAATCGCGGTGACGCGTTGGAGGCCGAGAAGCGGCTTCCACAATGCAAGACCCAAAAGCTAGCAGAGATATTTCACCACGCGCCTTCAACGAACCCGACCCGCTTCAGCGAAGCGCGACTCACATTTGAAAGCGCAGGAAGCGGCCCTCACCCCAGTTGAAACACCGCCACCTTCTGTTCGTAACCGCGCACCTCGACCTCCCCAAGCGAGACCGCATCGTCGCAGTCCTTGCCAAGCGCCTCGCGAACGGCCGCCGAGATCAAGAGCTGCGAGCCGAACTCCTTGTTCAGCGCCTCCAGCCGTGAGGCGAAGTTCACGGTGTCTCCGATGACGGTGTATTCCTTGCGCCGGGGCGAGCCGATATTGCCGGCGACGACCTCGCCGAAATGGATACCGATGCCGATCTTGAGCGGCCAGCTCGTCTGCGCGTTGATGCGCTCCATCGCGGTTAGCATCTCGCGGCCCGCGGCGACCGCGCGGTGCGCGGCGTCGGAAGTCTCCAGCGGCGCACCGAACAGGGCGAGAAAGCCGTCGCCCAAAAACTTGTTCACGATGCCACCCTCGCGGTCGAGAATGTCGACCAGAACGGCGAAGGCGCCGTCGAGCCGGTCGACCACCTCCTGCGGGGTTCGCGACTGCGCGCCCGCGGTGAAGCCGCGAAAATCGACGAACATCACGGCAACGCGGCGGAGGTCGCCGGCGGCGCTCGTCCCCGCCGCCATCAGCCGCTCCACCACCTGCGGCGAAACGTGCTGGCCGAACAGGTTGGTCACCCGGTCGCGCGCGGTCGCTGCGGCAATGCTCGCGGCGAACTGGCGGCGGAGCTGCGCACCGACCGCGCCTGCAAGCACGCCGCAGATCAGGATGATGGTGCTTCGTACCGCGTGGAAATAGATCTGCGGCTCGCCGCTCCCGCTGGCGGGATCGAAGATCAGCGCCACAGTGAGCAACTCACCCGCAGCGACGAAGCCGGTGAAGGTGGACAGCCAGAAGTCCAGCCGCAGGGTCGAAAGGATGACGAAAATGAAATAGATCAGCGGCACGACGAAGCCGAGCGCCTGGCTCGCGCCCATGCTGCGAATCTGCAGGATCAGGATGACGGTCGGCAGCGAGGTCTCGATCAGCGCACCGATATAGCGCCGGAACACCGGCAGATCGCGGTCGAGCTTGAGGTTTCGCCTGATCTGGCTGTGGACCCAGACCTCGAACAGGATGAACCCGGTCAGGAGACCATAGACCTCGGCAAGCCCTTCGGTGCCCCGCCAGACCCGCTGCACCACGGAGGAATCGACAAGATAGATCGCGGTGAGGAACACGACGATGACGCAGCCCGTCGTGATCAGCGCCCTCACCCGCACGAGCTCGGTGCGCAGCACTTCGCGCGTCAGCTCGCGCTCGAAGTCTTCGGAGACCACGGCATGCTGCCGGGCCTTTCTGCTCGCAAAACTGACCATTCCGCCCCCTTGATTCCGGGGCATCTTGCCTCAATCCAGCGTGCGGCGGAAGCGCGTCACGGCGATGGTCATGGCGAGCAGCATCAGGACCGCCAGCGCCAGCGCGTCGAAATGCAAATTTTGCATGCTCGCGCCCTTCAGCATGATGGCGCGGACGATGCGCAAATATTGCGTCAGCGGCAAGCACTCGCCGACATATTGCGCCCAGGCCGGCATCCCGGCAAACGGGAACATGAAGCCGGACAGCAAGATGCTCGGCAGGAAGAACATCATCGACATCTGCATCGCCTGGAGCTGGTTCTGCACCAGCGTCGAGATCGTATACCCGATCGCCAGATTGGTCGTGATGAACAGCGTCGAGAGCAGCGCCAGCAGGAACAGATTGCCGAGCACCGGCACGCCGAACAGGCCGACCCCGATGCCGATGATGAGGAACGCCTGCACGAACCCGACCAGCACGTAAGGGATGATCTTGCCGAACATCACCTCGGCCGGCCTGATCGGCATCGACAGCAGGCTCTCCATCGTGCCGCGCTCGACCTCGCGCGTGACCGAGAGCGCGGTGAAGATCAGCATGGTCATGGTGAGGATGGTGCCGACGAGGCCCGGCACGATGTTGAGGCTCGATGCGGCGGCGGGGTTGTAGCGGGCATGCGCGCGGATCTCGAACGGCATCTCCGGAGGATCTCCGATGTAGAGATCGTGCTTGAGTGCGGTCTGCACGACCATGCCGAGCGAGCCGATCGCCGCGCTCGCCGCCACTGGATCGGTGGCGTCGGCCGCGACCAGCAGCGCCGGCTTATCGCCGCGCCGCACTGCCCGCTCGAAGCCGCGCGGGATCTCGACGCCGAATAGAACCTTGCCGGATTTCAGGAGATTGTCGAAATCCTCGACGTCGTGCACTTCGTAGAGAAAGCGGAAATAGGCGGTGTTCTCCAGTGCCTTCAGGATCGAGCGGGCGAGATCGGAGTCCTCCTGGAGCAGCACCGCGCTCGGCAGATTGTGCGGCGTGGTGTTGATGGCATAGCCAAACAGGAGCAGCTGCATCACCGGCAGCATCACGATCATTGCAAACGACACCCGGTCGCGCCTGAGCTGGATGAACTCCTTGATCAGCATCGCATAGGAGCGCCTCCAGAAGCCGAAGCGCTCCCTGATCGCGTGCTGGGGTTCGGAACGATCGACCGCGCTCATTGGAAATTGTCCTTGGAACGACTCATCAATTCGATGAACACGTCTTCCAGTGACGGCGAGGATTTGTGCCAATGCAGTCCGCTTTTTTCCCGCCACGGCGCGATGCTGGCCTCGAGCGCGGCGACGTCGCGGCCGGAGACGTGCAGCGACGTGCCGAACGGCGCCACCATGTCGATCCCGGGCTTGCCGGTGAGCGCAGCGGTGAGCCCGTTCAGGTCCTCGCCCGTCACGGTGTAGGTCGTCAACGCGGATTTCGCGATCACCTCGTCCACGGTGCCGTGCACGAGCAGATGGCCATAGGCGATATAAGCAATCTCGTGACAGCGCTCGGCCTCGTCCATGTAGTGTGTCGAGACCAGCACGGTGAGACCGTCGGCCGCCAGTGCATGAATCTCGTTCCAGAAATCGCGCCGCGCCTTCGGGTCGACGCCGGCGGTCGGCTCGTCCAGCAGCAGCAGTTTCGGACTGGGCAATGTGCAGGCGCCCAACGCCAGCCGCTGCTTCCAGCCGCCGGAGAGCTCGCCCGCGAGCTGTTCCTCGCGCCCCGAGAGCCCGATCCGCTTGATCATGTCGCGCGCGGCGCCGCGTGCATCGCGAAGGCCGTATAGGCGCGCGACGAATTCGAGGTTTTCGCGGACAGAGAGATCCTGATAGAGGCTGAAGCGCTGGGTCATGTAACCGACCTGGCGCTTGATCTTTTCGGCATCGCGCCTGATGTCGTAGCCGAGGCAGGTGCCCTCGCCGCTGTCGGGCGTGAGCAGGCCGCAGAGGATGCGAATCGTCGTCGTCTTGCCCGAGCCGTTCGGGCCGAGGAAGCCGTAGATCGAACCCCGCTTCACCTGCATCGACAAATCGTGCACGACCTCGCGGCCGCCGAACGACTTGCTCAGGCCCTTGACGTCGATCGCAATGCCATTGCCGCCGTTCATCGCTTGTCCGCCACGGGGGTTTTTGGATTGAGATGGACGTCGATGGGTTGTCCGACACGCAGCGCATCGGGGCGCGACGGCCGCGCCTGGATCAGGTAGACGAGTTTGTTGCGCTCCTCGAGGCTGTAGATGACAGGCGGGGTGTATTCGGCCGAAGTCGCGATGAAGTAGATCTTTGCTGTGAGATCGGCGGCGCAATTGTCGCACGCGATCCGCACCGTGTCGCCGATCGCAAGCTTCGGCAGCTCGGTCTCCGGCACGAAGAAACGCAGCTTCATGTTGCCGGGAGGCATGATCGAGAGCACGGGCCGCTGCGCTGCCACCATCTCGCCCTCGCGAAAATAGATCTGCTGGATGGTACCGGCCACGGGCGCAAAGCCCTTGCGCCGCGCCATCCGCGTCTCCGAGGTCGCCACCCGCGCCTCGGCGACGCGCAAGGCAGAGACGGCCGAGTCGAGATTGGCCTGCGTGCCCGAGCCGGTCTTGCTCAGCGAGGCCGCGCGGTCATAGGTCTGCTGCGCGTTGGCAAGCGTCGCCTTGTTCTGGTTGAGATCGGCAAGCTGGAGATCGTCGTCGACTGAATAGAGGTGATCTCCGACCTTGACCTCGTCGCCCTCGCGGATGTTCAGCTTCGTCACGCGGCCCGCCTCGTCCGGGCTGACGAAGATCATGTCGGCCTCGACCCAGCCCTGGAAGCCGGGCTCACGCTTGTCCTTGCAGCCAGCAAGCCCGGTTGCGAGGACCGCGACTAATGCGAATATAAAAATTGCTCGCAACGACCTCATGTCGAGCTCCGTTCGCCAAAAATCAAATCGAGATGGACGCGCAGCATGTCCTGCGCGTTGAGCGGCGCGTGCCGCGCAAACAGGCTCTGCCAGATCACCGCGATCATCGCGGGTGCGACCAGGATCTGCGGGTAATGCGCCAGGTTCTTCTGGCGGATCTCGCCGCGGGCAATGCCGAGTTCGATCAGGGCGCGCATGGCGGCCATCCCGCGCGAGACGACCTCGCGGTAGTAGAAATCGGCCACGGACGGAAAGCGCGGTCCCTCGGCCACGATCAGGCGCACGAGATCACCGCGTCTGGTGCCGATCACCTCCTTGAGGAAGTTGCTGGCAAACGTCTCGACGAGATCACGCACCGAGCCCGCCGGCGGCGGCAATGCTGTCAACCGCGTCACCACAGGGACGATCACGGTCCGCACCAGTTCCTCGAACATGGATTCCTTGTCCTTGAAGTGCAGGTAGATGGTGCCCTTGGCGACACCCGCGCGCTTCGCGATGTCGTCGAGCCGCGTCGCGGCAAAGCCGCGCGCGATGAATTCCTCCATCGCGGCCTCCACGATCGCGGCACGCCGTTCCGCCGCGCGCGTGGCGCGGCTCGACGCGGGTGCCGCGTCGCTGGCGCGATCTGTGGACGGAGCGGCGGGTTTGGTCGGCTTCTTGGTCATCCCGATTACATGACTGACCGGTCAGTCATGGTCAAGGCAGGATTACAGACCCAACCAGGCCAATAAATTAGCCTTTACTAATTCATTAGTGGATGCTAATCTAATTCCCATGATCGAAGCCGCCCCAAATCCCGTCACCACCGTGATGCGCGCCCTCGCCGATCCGACCCGGCGCGCGGTGTTCGAGCGCGTCTTCGAGAGCAAGGAGATCAGCGTCGCCGAGCTCACGCGCGGAAGCGGCGTGACGCAAGGCGCGATCTCGCAACACTTGAAGTCCCTCAAGCAGGCCGGCCTCGTCGCCGAGCGTGCCGAGGGCCGCAACGTCTATTACCGTGCCGCGCCGCAAGGCCTCGAACCGTTGGTCTCCTGGATGGACCATTACGGCGTGTTCTGGCGCGAGCGCTTCCAGAACCTGCGTGACCTCTTGAAGGAGATCGATCCGTGAGTGCTCTTGAATTGAAAGCCGAGACAAAAGACATCGTCCTCGACGAGGTGCTCCCTCACGCGCCGGAGACGATCTGGAAGGCGCTGACCAGCGCCCAGCTCATCGCGCGCTGGCTGATGCCGCCGACCGGTTTCGAGGCCGTCGAAGGCAACACTTTCACCTACCAGACCACGCCGGGCGGCGCCTGGGATGGCGTCATCCATTGTCGCGTCCTTGAAGTCATGCCGAACCGGCGCCTCGTCTACGCCTGGAAGGGCGGCGATGAGCGCAACACCGGCTACGGCGCGCCGCTCGACACTGTCGTGACGTGGTCCCTCACCCCGGTCGAGGCCGGCACGCGGATCCGTCTGGTTCATGCGGGCTTCGTCATACCCAGGAACCAGTCGGCCTACACGGGCATGAGCGGCGGCTGGAAGAAGGTCGTCCGCCAGCTCGACGAGATCAGCGGCGAAGACAAGTAAGGAGTTATCGCATGACCAAGCCCTTTACCGGCGGCTGCGCCTGCGGCGCGATCCGCTATTCGATCGCCAGTGAGCCCCTGTTCGCCAATCACTGCCAATGCCGGGACTGCCAGCGCGAAAGCGGCAGCGGGCACGGCTCCTACATAACCTTCGCGCGCGCCGGCGTCACGCTTACCGGCGAGGCGAAGCATTGGGACATGGTCGCCAACAGCGGCAACGTGAAGACGCGCGGTTTCTGCACGCAGTGCGGCGTGCCTGTTTACATGACCTTCGCGGCACAGCCCGACGTCTTTACGATCCGCGCCACAAGTCTCGACGAGCCCGCCCGCTACAAGCCGCAGGCGGTCACTTTCGCCGCGCGCGGACATGACTGGGATCGTCTTGACCCGGACCTGCCGAAATTCGCTGGCATGCCGCCGGGGTAAGGCATCGCAAGTGGAAGCGCGCGCAAGACCGCGCGCATTCACGTCAACTATGAAACTTCAGCCCATCAACGATCTTGTCGATCACCTTGCGCTCGGCGCGCATCGCAAGTCCAACGAGGTTGAGGTCAGGGCGCGCCACTGCCCTCACCGCCTCGCGATTGGCGGCATCATGCGTGGTCTTGAACATGTCCTCGGTGTAGACCGCCGGCTTGACGCTGCGCGTCAGGGCCCGATCGAGCGCGCGCGTCAATGCGGGACCGTCGGCGCCATAGATCAGGATCGGCTGTCCGATTAGCGCGTGATATTTCGTGCCCGACGCGTCCTCATAGGGCTCGCCGATGCAGTCGGGAAACGCAGCCGCGATGCCGCTGGTCAGGAACGAGGCAACGTTGAGCTTCTGCCAGGGCTGAAGATCAGTGCGGATCACAACGGCGATTTTAGTGTCGAATTGCATTGAATTCCCCAACTGTCATTCCGGACTCGATGCTACGCAACATCGGAATGACGGCAACAGGAATCAACCCTTTGCGTCGCAGGCCCAGGCGCGGATCACGCATTCCTTGCCGCCGTATTTGTAGCATTCGCGCGTCGCGGCATTGAGCGTGGCCGAGATCTTCGGCTTGACGGCATAGCCATAGGCGCCGCAGGGATTGGACAGATCGACCGACATCGCGGCGCAAGCGCGCTTCATCGTCACGGTCGTGCAATCGCCCTTGCACTGCTTCTGCGCCGCCGCACGCGCTTCGTGCTCGGCGCCATAATCAAACGCTTGGCCATAGGCGCCGCACTTGCCGACCGCAAATGCACCGGCGGCGTGCGCATCGGTGATATGGCGAGCGCCCGCGACGCAGACGGACAGCGCAAAGAAAAACATCGCGCAACGGCGCGCGACGACGTTCGAAGCCATGGAAAAACCCCTCCCCCCAAGGCAGGTGGAGAGAACTGTAAGCGGCGGTTGTTTCCAGATGGTGAACGGGGCGTTGAAATTGAGGCGACCCCACCAATTTCGGATCGCAGTAAGGGGAAATGTTGGGCATGGCGCTACGCGCCTTTGCCCACTCAGCGCAGCGTCACCCGCGTCTTGCCGCTTCCAACGCCTGCGGCGTGTCGATGTCGAGGAAGGCGCTCTCGCCGTCGACCGGCACTTCGGCGACCGCCTCGGTGTGCTTGGCGATCAGATGGCGCGCGCCGACATCGCCGTCGAGCGTCATCAACTCCGTGAAAAAGCGGCGCGACCACAGCACGGGATTGCCGCGGCGGCCTTCGCTGACGGGCACGACGATGAGATTGCCGCGGTCCGGTGCGAACGCGTCGATGAGACGGTCGATCAGGCCGGCATCGATCAGCGGCATGTCGCCGAGGCAGACCACAGCGCCGTCGCAAGCTTCTGGAACGGCCGCGATACCGGCCTTGACCGAGCTTGCGATGCCGCCGGCAAAATCCGGATTTTTGACGAAACGCACCTTCAGGCCTTGCAAGGCTTGCTCGATCAGCTCGGTCTGATGGCCGGTGACCACGATGACCTCCGATGCTTTCGAGGCCAGCGCCTGCTCGGTCGCAATCCGCACCAGCTTCTTGCCGTCGAGCTCGGCCAGTAGCTTGTTGGGCCCACCCATCCGGGTCGAACGGCCCGCCGCGAGCACGATGACCGCGACGTGGTTGTTGCTCTCGATCTCCGGTTTTGCGCGCGGCTGCGGACGCGTGACGATCTCCATCAGGAGGCCGCCGACGCCCATGCCCATCAGCTCGGACCGTGTCACCTTGATGCCGGCCAGCAGCCGCATCAGCACCCAGTCAAAGCCGTTCTCGACCGGCGAGCGCGCGCAGCCGGGCGCTCCCAGCACAGGAACGGCGCCGGCCCGGGCAATCAGCAAAAGATTGCCGGGATCGACCGGCATGCCGAAATGCTCGATCTCGCCGCCGATTCCGGTCACGGCCGCAGGGATCACGTCGCGGCGATCGGCGATCGCGGATGCCCCGAACACGATCACGAGCTCGGCGCCAAGTCCCAGCAGTTCGTTGATCGCAGCCGACAGCGCCTGCTCCTCATGGGGGACCCGCCGCTCGGCGATGATGCCAGCGCCGGCTGGCGCAAGCCGCTCGGCGGTGACGCGCAACGTCTTGTCGATCACCTTGGAGGACAGGCCGGGCAACAGCGTCGAGACCAAGCCGACACGCTTGATGACGTAAGGCGCGATCTTCAGAACGTCGCGACCCGCGGCCTTCACCGCGGCATCACGCAAGTTTCCTTCGACGCCGAACGGAATGATCTTGACGGTGCCGACCATCTCGCCCTCGACCACCGGCTTGAAGGCGGAGAGCGTGGCAAAGGTAATGGCCTCGTCGATATTGTTGATGCGGTCCACTGCGGCGCGATCGATCACCAGCACGCCCGGGCGCCCGGCGAACAGATTGGCTCGACCGGTAAAGGCACGCTCGACATGAATGCCATCGCCACCGACGGCGAGCGCGATGCTGGCGGCAGCGACGTCCTCGGAGACATCGCCCGCCTCCATCCGCACCACCACAATGTCCTTGATGCCGGCGCGCTCCAGCGCCTCGACCTCGGCAGGGCCGATCGTCGTGCCCTTCTTCAGCACCAGCGGTCCCTGGCGCAGGGTGTGGACGGTCACCCCGCCGATCGCATCCCTGGGACTCGCCGGGCCGAATTTCATGCGGCTTCTTCTTTTTCTTTGGGCGGCAGGCGAAGCACCGCCGTGATCTCGGCCATGATCGACACCGCGATCTCGGACGGCGAGACCGCGCCGATCGCAAGCCCGATGGGCGCATGGATGCGCGCGATGTCGTTGTCCTTGGCGCCCTGCGCCCGCAGCCGGTCGCCGCGTTTGGCATGCGTGTTCCGCGAGCCGAGCGCGCCGATATAGAAGCAGTTGCGCTCGAAAGCGTGCAGCAGCGCGGGATCGTCGATCTTTGGATCGTGCGTCACCGCGACGAAAGCGGTGTAGGCATCGACGTTGAGTGGCGGCAGCGCCGTGTCGGGCCATTCCGCGACCAAGGGAACGTCTGGGAAGCGCTCGGGGCTCGCAAAGGCCGTGCGCGGATCGACCACGGTGACGTCGTAGCCGAGCGAGCGCGCCAGCGGCGCCAGCGCCTGACTGATATGGACAGCGCCGACGATGACGAGCTTTGCGGTCGGCGCATAAACGTTGAGGAAGAGCTTCTTGCCGCCGGCCTCGACACTGGCGCTTTTGCCCATGCGAAGCTGCTTGTCGAGTTCAGCGCCCAAGGGATCCTTGGCGAAATCCTTGGCTTTCACAAGGCGCTGCTCGCCGCTCTCGGTGTCCGTCACCAGGATCACCGGGCGGCGCGCGGCGCGCTCGGCATTGAGTTCGTGCAGGATTGCGAGCTTCACGGCTAGCCGACCTTCTCGACGAAGACGCGGATGGTGCCGCCGCAGGACAGCCCGACATTCCAGGCAGCCTCGTCGGCAACGCCAAACTCCAGCATCCTGGGTTTGCCGCTCTGGATCACATCCATGGCCTCGGTGACCACGGCGCCCTCAACGCAACCGCCGGAGACGGACCCCAGGAACGCGCCCTCGTCGTTGATGACGAGGCTCGAGCCCGCCGGGCGCGGTGCCGAGCCCCAGGTCTCCACCACGGTGGCGAGCGCGACGCCACGGCCGGCCTTCTGCCAGTCCTCCGCCGCCTTCAGAATATCCTCGTCGCGATCGAGCATGGCTACCTCTCAGGCTGCGGAGCGGATCAAGCTGCGGTGATGCGGCGGCAGCGGCCGGGAGAGCGTGGTGATCAGCTCCTGGATCGAGCTCAAATTATGTACCGGACGGAATTCGTCAACGTGCGGCAGCATCATTTTGATGCCTTGGGCCTTGGCCTCGAAGCCGCCAAACCGCAGCAGCGGGTTGAGCCAGATCAGCCGCCGGCAGGAACGGTGCAGCCGGTCCATCTCGAAGGCGAGCTTGGAATCGGCCTCCCGCTCCAGCCCGTCGGAGATCAGCAGCACGATGGCGCCCTGGCTCAGCACGCGCCGCGCCCACAATTTGTTGAAATTGTGCAGGGAGGCCGAGATCCGCGTGCCGCCGGCCCAGTCCTCCACCGAGGCCGAGCAGCTCGCCAGCGCCTCGTCGGGATCGCGCTGGCGCAGCGCCCGGGTCACGTTGGTGAGGCGGGTGCCGAACAGGAAGACCGAGACACGTTTTCGCGCGTCCCCTATGGCATGCAGGAAATGCAGGAACAGGCGGGTGTACTCGCTCATCGAACCCGAGATGTCGAGCAGCGCGACGATCGGCGCCGGTTTCTCGATCCGCCCGAGGCGATGGATGTCGATGATGTCGCCGCCCGTGCGTAACGAGGCGCGCAGCGTTCGGCGGAGATCGAGGCGCAGGCCCCGGGGATCGGGCCGGTGCCGGCGCGTCAGAAGCTCGGCCTGCGGCAACCGCATCCGCTCGACGGCGCGGAGCGCTTCGGTGATCTCGGCCGCGCTCATCTGCGCAAAATCCTTTTTCTGAAGGATTTCCTTGTCCGAGACCGACAGACGCAAATCCTGCTCCTGGTGCTGCGGCGTCTCCGTCATGCGCGGCTGCGACATCGCCTCCTGCACACGGCGCGAGCCGGCCTGCGGCTTCTTCTTGGCCTGCTCCGGCAACGGCACTGAATCCAGCATGTGCTTCCACTCTTCCGACGCGCGGAAGAACAGGTTGAAAGCCTGTTTGAAGATCAGCGCATGCTCGTGGCGCTTGACGAAGATCGCCTCCAACGTGGTGAAGACGTCGGCGCGGTTGCCGATGTCGATCACCTGGAGCGCGCTCATGGCATCGATGACCGCACCCGGCCCGACCGGCATGCCGGCCGACCGCAGCGCGCGGGCGAAGCCCACGATATTGTCGGCGAACTGCTCGGTCTGCTCAGGCGCAAGGTGGTTGATGGCCATGGTTCATCACTCTCAGCCGTCATTCCGGGGCGCGCCCTCATGGGCGCGAGCCGGGAATCCATTCAATCTACTCACTCTGAGGCCCAATGGATTTCGGGTTCGCGCTTCGCGCGCCCCGGAATGACAAGCTAGTCGCTCGTCGCGTCCTTCAGTACCTTCTGCAAGGTGTCGCCCTGCATCCGCGTGATGTCGTCCTGGTATTTGAGCAGCGCGCCCAGCGTGTCGCCGACCACTTGCGGGGTCAGCGAGCGGGCGTCGAGCTCCGACAGCGCGGTGGCCCAATCGATGGTCTCGGCGACGCCCGGCGACTTGTAGAAATCCTGATTGCGCAGTGCCTGGACGAAGCGCACAACCTGCTGCGACAATTTTGCGGAGATGCCGGGCACGCGCGACTTGACAATCGCGAGCTCGCGATCGGCGTCGGGATAATCGACCCAGTGATAGAGACAACGCCGCTTCAGCGCGTCGTGGATCTCGCGGGTGCGGTTGGAGGTGATGATGACGATCGGCGGGCTCGGCGCCTTCACGGTGCCGAATTCGGGGATCGTCACCTGGAAGTCGCTGAGGATTTCGAGCAGATAGGCCTCGAACGCCTCGTCGGCGCGGTCGAGCTCGTCGATCAGCAGCACCGGCGGCCCGGCGACGTCAGGCTCGAGCGCCTGGAGCAGCGGTCGCTTGATCATGTAGCGATCGGCGAAAATGTCGGACGACAATTGATCGCGATCGGTATCTCCGGCGGCCTCGGCCATCCGGATCGCGATCATCTGCGCGGCGCTATTCCACTCGTAGACCGCCGAGGAGACGTCGAGGCCTTCGTAACACTGCAGGCGGATCAGCTTCCGCCCCAGGGCCGCCGACAGCACTTTTGCGATCTCGGTCTTGCCGACGCCGGCCTCGCCTTCCAGAAACAGCGGCCGGCCCATGCGCAGCGACAGATAGGTCACCGTGGCCAGCGATCGCTCGGCGAGATAGCCGCGCGACGTCAGGAGTTCGAGCATCGAATCGACCGATGCCGGCAATACAACTGAAGTATTGGCACCGGACGTATTGGCCGCTGAGGTCATGAAAAAGCCAGTCTCGCTACGCCCTCACCGGGGACAAGTTTGGGCCGAGGCGTGAGGATCACTCACTCCTTGGCGTTGGCGGCGTCGAGGGCACGCCGCGTCAGCACGCCGATGAGGTGCGCGCGGTATTCGGCGCTGCCATGGATGTCGCTGTTGAGGCCGTCCGCCGGCACCTCGATGCCGTCAAGCGCTTTCGCGGCGAAGCGCTTCTTCAGGGCTTCCTCGAACGCGGTGACACGGAATACGCCTTCGGAGCCGGCGCCGGTGACCGCGACCCGCACGTCGGAGGGACGCCGCGCCACGAACACGCCGACCAGCGCGTAACGCGAGGCCTGGTTGCGGAATTTGATATAGGCCGCCTTCTTCGGCAGCGGGAACATCACCTTGGTGATGATCTCGTCGGCTTCGAGCGCCGTCGTGAACAGGCCCTGGAAAAACTCTTCCGCCTTAAGGCGGCGCTTGTTCGTGACGATGGTGGCGCCGAGCGCGAGCACTGCAGCCGGATAGTCCGCCGTGGGGTCGTTGTTGGCGAGTGAGCCGCCGATCGTGCCCTTGTGGCGCACGGCGGGATCGCCGATCTGGCTGGCAAGATTCGCGAGCGCCGGGATCGCCTCGCCGACGATGGCCGAGCTTGCGACCTCGGCATGCCTGGCGGTGGCGCCGATCACAAGCGCGCGGCCCTTCATCTCGATCGTGTTGAGCCCATCGATATGGGAGAGGTCGACCAGATGCGGCGGGCTGGCGAGGCGCTGCTTCATGACGGGAATCAGCGTATGGCCGCCGGCGATCACCTTGGCGTCTTCGTTCTTGACCAGGATGTTGGCGGCCTGCCGAACGGTCCCGGGGCGATGATATTTGAAGTCGTACATCTGAATGTCCTGATCGCAGAGTGCGCGCGAGGTTTACGCGAGATCGGATTTCGCCATCGCCTTGGCGCCGGCGGAGATCGAGGTGACGATGTTCTGGTAGCCGGTGCACCGGCAGAGATTGCCTTCCAGCTCCTCGCGGATGGTGTGGTCGTCGAGCTCGTTGCCCTTCCGATGGACGATGTCGATCGCGGTCATGATCATGCCGGGCGTGCAGAAGCCGCACTGCAGGCCATGGTGTTCGCGGAAGGCCTCCTGCATCGGATGCAGCGGCGCGCCGTCGGCGGCCAACCCCTCGATCGTCTTGACCTCGTGGCCGTCGGCCATCACGGCGAGCGTGGTGCAGGACTTCACGGCCTTGCCGTCCAGATGCACGACGCAGGCGCCGCACTGCGAGGTGTCGCAGCCGACATGGGTGCCGGTGAGCCGCAGATTCTCGCGCAGGAACTGCACCAGCAGGGTGCGGGGATCGACATTGGCCGTAACAGGATTGCCGTTCACGATGAGGGAGATTTTTGCCATAAGCACTCTCTATCAGCGCCCCGACGGGTCCCGTCGAAGCGGTTCTTATAATTATTCCAACCCATCATATGGGCCATTATGCCCCGGGGCAACATCACCGGGAATGCAAGGCGCCATGCCGAAAGGCGATAGCGTTCAGCCCTGTACCGCCTTGGCGAAGTTCGCGAAAAATTCGTCGGCCAGTTTCTTGGCGGCGCCGTTGATCAGGCGCTGCCCGAGCTGCGCCAACTTGCCGCCGATCTGTGCCTCGACCTCGTAAGACAAAAGGGTGCCGCCGTCCTTCTCCGCAAGCTTGACCACGGCGCCACCCTTGGCGAAGCCGGCCACCCCGCCCTCGCCTTCGCCGGAGATCTTGTAGCCGTTCGGCGGGTCGAGATCGGACAGCGTGACCTTGCCCTTGAAGCGCGCCGACACCGGACCGACCTTCATTTTCGCCGTCGCACGAAAGCCGCCATCGTCGGTCTTCTCCAGCTCCTCGCAGCCGGGGATGCAGGCCTTCAGCACCTCGGCATCGTTGAGCTTGGCCCACACGGCCTCGCGCGGCGCCGCAAGCTGGACTTCGCCGTTCATCGTCATGGCCATTGGGTGCCTCCCGGGATACCGAACTTGGATCGTGCAACTTTACTGCTCAAGTACCGCACGGAGGCGGCAAAAGAAAGGGTGGCCTCCGGTCACGGGCAATGCATATTCGCAACTGCAAAAAGCTTGCGCCGCCGGTTTGGGATTGGCACAGGCGGGCCATGGTGGTTAGGTCCCGCGTAATATGAGCACATCCCTCTCCCCCCTGCTCGCGCCGATGCTGTCGAGCGTGGCCATGCGCGCGGTCTGCGACGACCGGTCGACCCTCCAGAACATGCTCGATTTCGAGGCAGCCCTGGCCCGAGCCGAGGCCGCCACCGGTGTGATTCCCGCGTCCGCGGTGGGCCCGATCGAAGCCGCATGCAAGGCCGATACCTTTGACATGGCTGCGCTGGCCGAGGCCGCGACGCGATCCGGCAATCTCGCGATCCCCCTGGTCAAGACGCTGACCGCCAATGTCGGCAGGGCCGACGCAGAGGCCGCCCGCTACGTGCATTGGGGCGCGACCAGCCAGGACGTCATCGACACCGCGACCATGCTCACGCTTCGCGCCGGCATCGATGCGTTGGACGCCGATCTCAGCCGCGCCATCAAGGGCTTTGCCGCACTGGCGCGCAATCATCGCAACACGGCGATGGTGGCGCGGACCTGGCTCCAGCACGCGCTGCCGATGCCGTTCGGCCTGAAGGCTGCCGAATACGCCGCAAGCCTCGCCCGCGCCCGCTGCCGCTTGAGGCGGCTCTCCCGCGAGGGCCTCGCACTGCAATTCGGCGGCGCGGCCGGCACGCTTGCAGCACTCGGCGACAAGGGGCTCGTGGTCTCCGAACGGCTGGCTCGGGAGCTGAACCTGCTGCTGCCCGAAGCGCCCTGGCACACCCATCGCGACCGCATCGCGGAAGCCGCATCGAGCTTTGCGATTCTCGCCGGCAGCTGCGGCAAGATCGCGCGCGACGTCTCGCTGCTGATGCAGACCGATGTCGGCGAAGCGTTCGAGCCTGCCGGCGAAGGCCGCGGCGGCTCCTCGACCATGCCGCACAAGCGCAACCCGGTCGCGGCCGCAAGTGCGCTGGGCTGCGCGACCATGGCGCCTCAGCTCGCAGCGACGATTTTTGCCGCACAGGTGCAGGACCACGAACGCAGCGCCGGTCCCTGGCACGCGGAATGGCCGACGCTGCCGCAATTAATGCTGGTCACCTCCGGCGCACTTGCCGCCATCGTCGACATCGCCGAGGGTCTCGATGTCGATGCCGCGCGCATGCGCAGCAATCTCGATGCGACGCACGGGATGATCATGGCGGAAGCGGTCACCTTTGCGCTGGCCGACAAGATCGGCAAGAGCGATGCGCATCATCTGATCGAGGCCGCGAGCAAGCGCGCGGTCGCCGAGAAGAAGCATCTGCGCGAGGTGCTCGCAGCCGATTCGCAGGTCACTGGGTATCTTTCGCAGGAAAAAATTGCGGCGTTGTTCGAGCCGATGGCCTATCAAGGCGCTTCCCAAGCCCTGATCGACCGCCTGCTCGACAGCCTCGAACGCGAATAGAGCAGCCTTGAGCGGACATAAAACGGAGACGCCAGCATGCCCATGATCGATGCCGACGGTTGCCTGATCAACGTCTCCGTCGAGGGCCGCGACGGCGGGCCGACGCTGATGCTGTCGAACTCGCTCGGCTGCACGCTGCAGATGTGGGAGCCGCAGATGAAGGCGCTGACGCAGATATTCCGCGTCATCCGCTACGACCGCCGCGGCCACGGCAAGTCCAACGTTCCGCCCGGCCCCTATACGATGGAGCGCTTCGGCCGCGACGTGCTCGCGATCCTCGACGACCTCAATATCGAGAAAGTGCACTGGTGCGGCCTGTCGATGGGCGGCATGGTCGGGCAATGGCTGGGCGCGAACGCGCCGGAGCGCTTCGGCAAGCTCATCCTCGCCAACACCTCCTGCCACTATGCCGAGCCGACCAAATGGCTCGAGCGCATCGATGCCGTGAAGAAGGGCGGCATCGCCGCCGTCGCCGATGCCGTTATTGCCGGCTGGCTCACCCAGGATTTCCGCGAGCGCGCACCCGACATCAGCGCCAGGATGAAGACGATGCTGCTGGCCTCGCCGGTCGAAGGCTATCTCGCCTGCTGCGAAGCGCTGTCGACGCTCGACCAGCGCGCGCTGCTGCCGAAGATCAAAAGCCCGACGCTGGTGATCGCCGGCCGCCACGACATGGCGACGCCGATTTCGGCGGGTGAATTGATCCGCTCAAACATTCCCGGCGCAAGCATGACCATCATCGACGCCGCCCATATTTCCAATGTCGAGCAGCCGCACGCGTTCACCGACGCAGTGGTAGGCTTCTTGACGCAGCGTTAGTCGCAACCGTCATTGCGAGCGCAGCGAAGCAATCCAGAAAATGCCTCCGCGGTGACAGACTGGCAATGACGAAGGAGGAGAACAGCATGGACGATCAGAAACGCCGCGATGCCGGCATGAACGTGCGCCGAAAAGTGCTGGGCAATGCCTGGGTCGACAAGTCGATCGCGGGTCGCAATGCATTCAACACCGATTTCCAGGACATGATCACGCGCTACGCCTGGGGCGAGATCTGGACGCGGCCGCATTTCGACGAGCGCACGCGGCGGGTGCTGGTGATCGGCACCATGGTTGCGCTCGGCCAATGGGACGAATTCCGCCTGCATGTGCGCGCAGCCCTCGCCGAGGGCGGATTCACGCCCGACGACATCAAGGAAATCCTGCTGCAGCAGGCGATTTATTGCGGCGTGCCGGCGGCGAACCACGCCGTCAAGGAAGCCTCAGCGATTGTGCAGGAGCTCGGCCTGCTCAAGACCTAGCGGCGGGTTGGCCTCGACGGTCCTCTGAACGATCTTGGGCGCCGCCGCGGGCCGTTCGATCACCACCACGATGGCGGCACCGAGCAAGAGTAGGAGCTCGGTGGCATGCAGCCGCAGCGCGGCCATCTCGCCGACCTTCGAGGCCATGATCATGCTCGCAAACGAGATCAGGCTGCCGATCGCAAGCGCAATGCCCAGCGCTTCGTCGCTGCCGCCGTTCTTGCGGATGCGGGGGATGCAGAGCAGCGCAAGGTAGATCGCAAAGAACGCCACCACCGTCAGTCGCCCCAGTGCCAGCAGCCAGGCGGCGCGCACCGTGTCCATCCCCGCCATCTGGAGATGGTCGCTGAGGAAAAGCGCCACTGCGACGCTCGGCCGCTCATAGAGGCCGTGCACCGGCGCCACCATGATGTTGAAGGCAACGAGGGTCCAGACCGGGATGAAATAGGCCGCCAGAAGTGCGCCGTTGACCGAACCGATCCGCCAGTTTCCGAACATGCCGCTTCCCGCTTCGTTTGGCCCGCGCCTTCGATGGAAGGCTTTGCCGGGAGCTAACTCGCATCAGACTGTGGCGGCAATTTAAACCCTTTGTTTACCTTAACTGCCTCCCGACAGGCATCCAATTGGGCGCCGGTGGCGCCGGTTCCGCCCATTGCGGGGAACCGGAGCGCCCAAATGATCTCTGTAAAAGCCTTGATGCGGAGGCAGGGCCGGTTGCAGCCGCCAGTTCCCTCCTGTTACAAAACGAGAATGCTTAAGGGCTGCCGGGGCCCGAGAAGAAACCAGCACTCTCTCTCGAAGAGCTCCCTTTGAGCCGCGTCAGATTTGGGTACGGCAGCCTATGGACTATTTCGCCCAGCAGCTCATCAACGGCCTCGTGCTCGGCTCGATTTACGGGCTGATCGCGATCGGCTACACGATGGTCTACGGCATCGTCGGCATGATCAACTTCGCCCATGGCGATGTCTTCATGATCGGCGGCTTCATCGCGCTGATCACCTTCCTTCTCCTGGTCTCGACCGGCCTGACTTCGGTCCCGGTGATCCTTTTGATCGTGATCCTGGTCTCGATGGCGGTCACCGCCCTGTATGGCTGGACCATCGAGCGCATCGCCTACCGTCCGCTGCGCCACTCCTTCCGCCTGGCGCCGATGCTGTCGGCGATCGGCATGTCGTTCGTGCTGACCAATTATTCGCAGGTGGCGCAAGGCGCACGGGTGAAGCCAGTGCCGCCAGTGATCACCGGCGGATATACGCTGCACGAGAGCGCCGATGGCTTCGTCATCCAGCTCTCCAACATCCAGATCGTGGTGGTCATCACCACCATCGTGCTGCTGGCGATCTTCACCTGGCTGGTGTCGCGCACACGGCTCGGGCGCGACATGCGCGCCTGCGAGCAGGACCAGACCATGGCGGCGCTGCTCGGCGTCAACGTCGACCGCACCATCTCCATGACCTTCGTGATCGGCGCTGCGCTCGCCGCGGTGGCCGGCCTGATGTACCTGCTCTATTACGGCCTAGTCGATTTCTTCATGGGCTTCGTCGCCGGCATCAAGGCGTTCACGGCGGCCGTGCTCGGCGGCATCGGCTCGCTGCCCGGCGCCATGCTCGGGGGGCTCGCGATCGGGCTGATCGAGACGTTCTGGTCGGCCTATTTCTCGGTCGAGTACAAGGACGTCGCCGCGTTCTCGATCCTGATCGTCGTGCTGATCTTCATGCCGACCGGCCTGCTCGGCCGCCCCGAAGTCGAAAAAGTCTGACGGTCGCGCGCGTGAAAACTCCCTCGAGCAATACGGCCAAAGCTGCATCGGGCATCCCCGCTCTCCTGAAGACCGCCTGCGTCAACGCACTGATCGCGCTGGTGCTGTTCTCGCTGATGGTCGGCGTCCGCACCGAAGCCGGTTCCGACGGCCAGCTCACCTATTGGACGCGCTTCGGCGAGGTCGCCTCCCTCGTCGCCGCGGTATTCGGCGGCTCGATCGTGCTCGAGTTGCTCAAGCAATGGATCGGTCCGACCGGCGCCGAGAAGCTGGTGCCGCCAGCAGTGCAGAGCGGAATGTCGTTCCTCGGCCGCTATCTCGCACCGGCGCTCCTGATCTTCACGGTGCTGGTGCCCGTGATCTTCTATGACCAGCGGTACATCCTCGACCTCGCAATCCTCGTGCTCACCTATGTCATGCTGGGCTGGGGATTGAACGTCGTGGTTGGCCTCGCCGGCCTGCTCGATCTCGGCTACGTCGCCTTCTATGCGGTGGGCGCCTATTCCTACGCGCTGCTTGCGACCAATTTCGGCTGGTCATTCTGGATCTGCCTGCCGCTCGCCGGCGTCCTCGCCGCATTCTGGGGCGTGCTGCTCGGCTTTCCCGTGCTGCGCCTGCGCGGCGACTACCTCGCCATCGTGACGCTCGCCTTCGGCGAGATCATCCGCCTCGTCATCATCAATTGGCAGGATCTGACCGGCGGCCCCAACGGCGTCTCCAGCATTCCCCGCCCCTCCTTCTTCGGCATCCCGCTCGACAACAGCGACAACGGGCTCGCCGCCAGGCTCGGCATCGAATATTCGCCGACCCACCGCATCGTCTTCCTGTTCTACCTGATCCTGGCGCTCGCGCTGCTCACCAACTGGGTGACGATCCGGCTGCGCCGCCTGCCGATCGGCCGCGCCTGGGAAGCTTTGCGCGAGGATGAAGTCGCCTGCCGCGCGCTCGGCATCAACACCACGACGACCAAGCTCACGGCATTCGCGACCGGTGCGATGTTCGGCGGCTTTGCCGGCGCGTTCTTCGCGACCCGCCAAGGCTTCATCAGCCCGGAATCCTTCACCTTCCAGGAATCGGCGCTGGTGCTCGCCATCGTCGTGCTCGGCGGCATGGGCTCGCAGCTTGGGGTTGCGCTCTCCGCGCTCGCCATGATCGGCGGTTTCGAGCTGTTCCGCAGCCTCGAGAGCTATCGCATGCTGGTGTTCGGCATGGCCATGGTGCTGATCATGATCTGGCGGCCGCGCGGCCTGATCGGCCATCGCGCGCCGACCGTGTATCTGACCAAGGCCCACGCGATCTCATCCGACCTCGTCAAGGAGGGACACGGATGAGCCGCGACCAGATTCTCGAGGTCGACCGGCTCACCATGCGCTTCGGCGGCATCGTCGCGGTGCAGGACTTGTCGTTTGCTGCCGAGCGGAACAAGATCACCGCGCTGATCGGACCCAACGGCGCCGGTAAGACGACGGTGTTCAACTGCATCACCGGGTTCTACAAGCCGAGCGGCGGCGCCACCCGCCTCAACCATGACGACGGCAAGGTGATCGCGCTGGAGCGGCTGAACGATTTCCGCATCGCCAAGCAGGCCAAGGTCGCCCGCACCTTCCAGAACATCCGCCTGTTTCCCGGCATGACCGCGCTGGAAAACCTGATGGTGGCGCAGCACAACGCGCTGATGCGCGCCTCCGGCTTCACCTTGCTTGGGCTCATTGGCGCGCCTGTCTACCGCGACGCCGAGAAGCGCGCGATCGATCTCGCCACCGATTGGCTCAAGCGGGTCAATTTGCTCGATCGCGCCGACGATGCCGCCGGTAATTTTGCCTATGGCGACCAGCGACGGCTCGAGATCGCACGTGCGATGTGCACCGAGCCCGCGCTCTTGTGCCTGGACGAACCCGCAGCCGGCCTCAACGCGCGCGAGAGTGCCGCCCTGAGCGAACTGCTGCTGTCGATCCGCAACGAGCTCGGCACCTCGATCCTGCTGATCGAGCACGACATGTCTGTGGTGATGGAGATCTCCGACCACATCGTTGTGATGGACCACGGTGTGAAGATCTCTGAAGGCTCCCCGCGCGAGGTTCGCGACGATCCAAAGGTGATCGCCGCCTATCTCGGCACCGATGAGGAAGAGGCGGCGGCCGTGATGGAGAGCGGGTCGTGACGTCGCCCACTGCCTTGCTCGCGATCCGCGGCCTTCGCGCCGCCTACGGCAAGATCGAGGCGCTGAAGGGCGTCGACCTCGAGATCACTGCCGGCGAGATCGTGGCGCTGATCGGCGCCAACGGTGCCGGCAAGTCGACGCTGATGATGACGATCTTCGGCAAGCCGCGCGCCCGCGCCGGCCAGATCCTGTACGAAGGCCGCGACATCACCGAAGTGCCCACCCACGAGATCGCGCATTTGCGCATCGCGCAATCGCCGGAAGGCCGCCGCATCTTCCCGCGCATGAGCGTGGCGGAAAATCTCCAGATGGGGGCGGACGCCACCGAGTGCACTGACGCCGAACGCGAGGCGACGCTACAACGCGTGTTCACGCTGTTCCCGCGACTGAAGGAACGCTACGCCCAGCGTGGCGGAACCCTGTCCGGCGGCGAGCAGCAGATGCTGGCCATCGGCCGCGCCTTGATGAGCCGTCCTCGCCTGCTCCTCCTCGACGAGCCCTCGCTCGGTCTGGCGCCGCTGATCGCGCGCCAGATTTTCGATGCGATCCGCACTCTGAACCGGCAAGACGGCCTCACCGTGCTGATCGTCGAGCAAAACGCCAACCATGCGCTCAAGCTCGCCCATCGCGGCTATGTCATGGTCAATGGCCTGATCACGCTGGCCGGGACCGGCGCCGAGTTGTTGCAGCGCCCCGAGATTCGCGCCGCCTACCTGGAAGGCGGCCGGCACGGTTGAGGCCGCCCAGGGCGCACCCGCGCTGCCGAATGTGGCGAGATATCTCTGCCCATGCCCGTATTTTGCCGGTGACTTCTCCTCGAATTCATTCAAGAATAGCGCCGGTTTGAACCGGGCATGCCCGGTAACTCCCACAGGCGACCACCCTCGAGGTATCTCATGAAATCACTGAAGCTCATCGGTCTGGCATTCGGCGCGTCGATCGCGCTGTCGAGCGCGGCATTCGCGCAGGATGTCACCGTCGCAGTCGCAGGTCCTATGACCGGCGGCGAGTCCGCTTTCGGCCGCCAGATGAAGAACGGCGCCGAGATGGCCGTAGCCGACATCAACGCCGCCGGCGGCCTCAACGGCAAGAAGCTGGCGCTGTCCGTCGAGGACGACGCCTGCGACCCGAAGCAGGCGCGCTCGATCGCCGAGAAGATCGCCGGCGCGAAGATCCCCTTCGTGGCCGGGCATTATTGCTCGTCGTCGTCGATCCCGGCTTCGGAAGCCTATGCCGACGGCAACGTGCTCCAGATTACTCCCGCCTCCACCAATCCGAAGTTCACCGATAGCGGACTGTGGAACGTGGCGCGCGTCTGCGGCCGTGACGACCAGCAGGGCCTGGTCGCCGCCCAGTACATCGCCAAGAACTACAAGGGCAAGAATATCGCCATCCTCAACGACAAGACCACCTACGGCAAGGGTCTTGCGGACGAGACCAAGAAGGCGCTCAACAAGGCCGGCGTCACCGAGAAGATGTACGAGTCCTACAACAAGGGCGACAAGGACTTCAACGCGATCGTCTCGCGGCTGAAGCGCGACAACATCGATCTCGTCTATGTCGGGGGCTACCATCAGGAGAGCGGCCTGATCCTGCGCCAGATGCGCGACCAGGGCCTCAAGACCGTGCTGATGGCCGGCGACGCGCTCGCCGACAAGGAATATGCCTCCATCACCGGCCCTGCCGGCGAAGGCACGCTGTTCACCTTCGGCCCCGATCCGCGCAACAAGCCGACCGCGAAGAAGATCGTCGAGGCCTTCAAGGCCAAGAACATCGACCCTGAGGGCTACACGCTCTACACCTACGCGGCGATGCAGGTCTGGTCGCAGGCGGCCAAGAAGGCCGGCACTACCGACGCCAAGAAGGTCATGGCGGCCATCAAGGCCGGCAAGTGGGACACCGTGATCGGGCCGATCGAGTATGACGCCAAGGGCGACATCAAGCAGCTCGACTACGTCGTCTACAAATGGGACGCCAAGGGCGGCTACGCCGCGATCAGCGGCAACGGCACCTAAGCACGCTTGCCGGGGGCCTGAACGCCTCATTCAATCATCATAGCGCCCCGGCTTGCCCCGGGGCGTTTCTTCCTGCGTCAGAATCAGACGGCTGCAGGCAGCGCGCCGTCCGCCGCAGCTTGGGCGTTCCTTAGTGCCTGAAGAAGATCGTTCGGCCGAAACGGCTTTTGCAGGCAGACCACGTTGGCGAGGTGGGGCGATTGTTCCATGAAGTCCAGTGCCATCATCCCCGACACCGCAACGACCGGGAGACTCGGTGCAAGCTCGCGCAGCGTCGTGATGACCTCGACGCCGCTGGTATCGCCAAGGAAAATGTCCACGATTGCCGCGTCGAAGCAGGTCTCGGTGAAGGCTTTCACCCCGGCTGCGCCGCTATCGGCCTCAACGACGTCGTAACGGTTGACGCGCAGCACGATCGCGACCATCGCACGGACGTCCTTCTGGTCGTCGATGATGAGAACGCGGGGCATAGGGAACAACTCCCGGATCCTGATTCAAAATGCCTGATTCAAACCTGGAACCCGTAGCAGCGGGAGAGCATTATGGCACCGTCCAGTAAAGCGCATCTTACCCGATCCCCCGTGCGCGTTCCCCATAAAATTAAGTAAACTGTAACCTTCGGTTGAGTCGCGGTGGGTTTTGTCATGATGCGTGCCCAGAACCCGCTACCATGGACCAAAATTGATTGGGCCAAATGAGATTGGCGAAGATGCTCAAGACCGATCTGCGAGAGCTTCACGTGTCCGCGCCGACCCCGAAAGACCGCACCGCAGCATTGGCGATCGTGGGCGTCTCGTCGATCCTGTTCGCAATGGCCGTGCCCTTCGCAGGTATCCCGCTGCTGCCCGTGCCAGCCTTCGTCGCGAGCTATCAATCCGCGCTCGTCGTCGCGGACATCGTCACCGCGGTCCTGCTGTTGTCGCAGTTTGCGGTGCTCAGGACCCGCGCGCTGCTCGTGCTGGCGACGGGCTATCTGTTCACCGCTGCCGCGGCCGTGGTCCATGCCCTCACCTTCCCCGGACTTTTTTCGCCGACCGGGCTGCTGGGAGCCAACCAGCAGACCACGGTCTGGCTCTACATGATCTGGCACGGTGGCTTCCCGCTCTGCGTGCTGGCCTATGCCTGGCTGAAGGAGGCCGACGGCGGCGCCCGGATCGCGGGCTCGGCAAGCAAGGCGATCTACGCCAGCGTGGTCGGCGTCGCCGCGGTCATGGTCGTCTTGACCTGGATCGTCACTGCCCAGCACGACCTGCTTCCGGTCCTGCTGCGCGACGGCCGTTACACGCAGATCATGATCGGCGTGGTGGCCTTTGTCTGGTCCTTGAGCTTTGCCGCGCTGGTCTCGCTGTGGTTCCGCCGTCCGCATTCGGTCATCGACGTCTGGCTCATGGTGGTGATGTGCGCGTGGCTGTTCGACATCGCGCTGTCGGCGATCGTCAACGTCGCGCGCTTCGATCTCGGCTTCTACGCCGGCCGCGTCTACGGCCTCTGCGCGGCGACCTTCGTGCTCGCAGTGCTTTTGATCGAAAATGTCCGCCTCCAGGCGCACACGCTGGGGCTCGTCGGCAGGTTGCGCCAGCAGTCAGCATTGGATCGCGACTATTATGGCAAGCGCCTTGCGCTGTACGGGGCCGTCGTCGAATCCGCCAATGATGCCATCATTACGAAGACCCTCGACGGTGTCATCACGGGCTGGAACAAGGCCGCCGAACATCTGTTCGGCTATGCCGCCGCGGAGGCCATCGGCCAGCCGATCGACATCATCGTGCCGGAGGACCGCAAGGCCGAGGTCAGGGGTATCCTGAACAGGGTCGGCGGCAATGAAACGATCGCCCAGCATGAAACGGTCCGGATCCGAAAGGACGGTCGGCCGCTCGACGTCGTTCTCAATGTTTCTCCGCTCAAATCAGCCAACGGACAGATCATCGGCGCTTCCAAGATCGCCCACGACATCACGGAAGAGAAGCAGGCAAGAGAAAAACTGCGCCGCGAGGTCGAGGAGCGGCAGCGGATCTTCGAGACCTCGCAGGACCTGATCCTGGTCACCGACGGTTTTGGCAATTTCATCCAGGTCAGCCCCAGCGTGAAGACCATTCTGGGCTTGAGTCCGGAGGACATGATCGGGCACAGCGCCACCGAGTTCATTCATCCCGATGACCTCCAGAAGACGCGCGACGAGATGCGCGCGGCGCGGCGTGGCGCGGTCAAGCGCAGCTTCGAGGCGCGCTACTACCACTACGATGGTCACGAGGTCACGCTGAACTGGATGGGCACCTGGTCCGATCCGGTCAAGCGCCATTTCTTCATCGGTCGCGACCTCACCGAGAAGCAGGCCGCCGAGGCGCAGTTCAGGCACGTCCAGAAGATGGACTCCATCGGTCAATTGACCGGCGGTGTCGCGCACGACTTCAACAATGTGCTGACCGTCATCACCGGCACGATCGGCATCCTGGCGGACGCGGTCGCTGACCGTCCCGAGCTCGCTGCCATCACCAAGCTGATCGATGACGCCGCCGAACGCGGCGCGCAACTGACCAAGCATCTGCTCGCCTTCGCCCGCAAGCAGCCGCTCCAACCGCGCGAAATCGACGTCAACGCATTGACGCTCGAGGCCGCAAAGCTCCTGCATCCCACGCTCGGCGAGCAGATCACCATCATGCCGCAACTCACCGAGGATGCGTGGCCGGCACTGATCGACCCGGGCCAGCTTTCCACCGCGATCCTCAATCTCGCGCTGAACGCGCGAGATGCCATGCCCAACGGCGGCACGCTGGTGCTGGAGACCCGCAACATCTTTCTTGACGACGGCTATGCCAGCATGAACCCCGACGTGGTGGCTGGCAATTACGTCATGATCGCCGTCAGCGACACCGGCTCCGGAATCCCGCCGGAGTTGATGGACCGGGTGTTCGATCCCTTCTTCACCACCAAGGAGGTCGGCAAGGGCACCGGCCTCGGGCTCAGCATGGTGTTCGGCTTCGTCAAGCAGTCCGGCGGACACATCAAGATCTACAGCGAGGAAGGCCACGGCACGAGCGTGAAGATCTACCTGCCGCGCTCGAGCGGCGTGCAGGAGACCGAGTTCGAGGCGCTCCAGAACGCGCCCGTCACCGGCGGCCACGAAAAGATCCTGATCGTCGAGGACGACGCGCTGGTGCGCCAATATGTCGTGACCCAGATCAAGAGCCTCGGCTATGTCACCCTCGAAGCCGGCAACGCGGCCGAGGCCCTCGTCATTATCGACGCCGACAAGAACATCGACCTGCTGTTCACGGACGTCATAATGCCGGGCAACATGAACGGACGCCAGCTCGCCGACGAGGCGGCTCGCCGCCGCCCCGACCTGAAGACGCTGTTCACCTCGGGCTACACCGAGAACGCCATCGTCCATCACGGACGGCTCGATTCCGGCGTGCTGCTGCTGGCAAAGCCCTACCGCAAGTCCGAGCTCGCCAAGATGCTGAGGACCGCGCTCGCGGGTTGAGCCTGCGGCATCCCTGCGATATCGCTGAAGCGGACGCCCTTCAGCCCTGCGGAGCCGCCTTGAAAAACCTTCTCACCGATATCGCCGGCGTCCGCGTCGGCCATGCCGAGGATGCGAAAATTGCCACTGGCACGACCGCGATCATCTTCGACGCCCCCGCTGTTACGGCCATCGATGTTCGCGGCGGCGGACCCGGCACGCGCGAAGACGCGTTGCTCGACCTCGCCAGCACCGTCGATCGCGTTGACGCCATTGCGCTGTCCGGCGGCTCAGCCTTTGGAATCGACGCCGGCGGCGGCATCCAGGCCTGGCTCGCCGAACAAGGCCGCGGCTTGCGGATTCGCGAGGCTGTGATTCCGATCGTCCCCGGCGCGATCGTTTTCGACCTGCTCAACGGTGGCGACAAGAGCTGGGGACGCTTCGCGCCCTATCGCGATCTCGGCTACGCCGCAGCGTTGGCCGCCAGCGACGATTTCGCGCTGGGCAGCGTCGGGGCCGGCCTCGGAGCCACCACCGCAACCTTCAAGGGCGGACTGGGATCGGCCTCCGCGGTCCTGGCCAATGGCATCAAGGTCGCTGCGATCATCGTCGTCAACGCGGTCGGCAGCACAACGGTTGGCGAGGGGCCTTGGTTCTGGGCTGCACCGTTCGAGGAGAACGGCGAGTTCGGCGGGCGCGGCCTGCCGTCCGCGTTCACGCCGGACATGCTGGCGATGCGCATCAAGGGCGGACCCGCCGCGAGCGCACGTGAGAACACCACGATCGGCCTCGTCGTTACCGATGCCATGCTGACCAAGGCCCAGGCCAAGCGGCTTGCGATGATCGCGCATACCGGGTTCGCCCGTGCGATTTATCCTGTGCATGCCCCAACCGATGGCGACGTGCTGTTCGCCGCCGCAACGGGCGAGAAGCCGATCGAGCCGCTGGTCGGCCTCACCGAACTGGGAACCGTCGCCGCCAACGTGGTCGCACGCGCGATCGCTCGCGGCGTCTACAATGCGACGGCCCTGCCGTTTGCCGGCGCGCTGCCGGCGTGGAAGGATCGGTTCGGCTAGAAACGAAACGGCTGACACGGCGTTACCCTGACGGGCCAAGGTGCACCGCCATGCCGTCTTCCGTGATCCGGTTTTTCCGTTATGCGCCCGAGACTCGCGAGCTGAAAGTGACTTTCGTGAGCGGACGCCTCTATGTCTACGAGGACGTTCCGCCCGAGGTCGCCGCGGCGTTCAGGAATGCGCGCTCAAAGGGTACATTCTTCAACCGCGAATCCGCGACCGTTATGTCTACCGTGACATCACTCACGAATATGCAGGCTAGCCGTGAGCAAGGTTACACGCTCATCGACATCGATGAACCGACAGCCGCTGAGGCACCTTGTCCCTGCCCGCCCTGCCGCTGCATCAACTGCGCGAACAGATCGTACGCCGAATTACGGGGGCTGGAGGCGCCCGGGACCGTCGTCGACATCTTGAAGCCGTCGGCGTAGGTGACCGTGGTGGTGGTCGAGCCGTCGGCGCCGGTCGTCGAGGTCGAGGCCGAGCCGCCGCTGGAGGGCGAGGAGGAATTCGAACCGCTGCCGGACGCATCGCCCGCACCTTGCGCATGATGGTGGCCGCGATGGCCGCTCTTCAGTGCCTTCGACATCTCATCGAGGCTGACGCTGCCGTCGGTATTCGAATCCAGCTTCGAGAAAACGTCGTCGGCCTGCGCGAGGTTGGTGCCGCCGGCGCCGAGCGCATTCTCGAATTCCGACTTGGTGATCTTGCCGTCGCCGTCGCCATCGATCTGCGAGAACAGGTCCTTCAGGGCGGCGTCGCGGCGCGTCGAGGACGAGGATGTTGAACTGGACGAGGTCGAACTCGCTGCGCTGCTCGTACTGTCCGAGGATTGGCTCTGCGCGGCGAACAGCGCGTTCATCGTCTCCGGCGAGATCTGCGGGGTTTTGCCCGCATTGACCGACGAGGTCGCGCCGGTCGTGCTGTTGCTGCCGCTGTCGACCGCGAACGGATTGGTCGCAGGCTTTTGCGAGGACCCCGTCTTCTGCGTCGAAGAGGACGATTTCGAATTCGTCAGCGACTGGATCGCGTCGAGCGCGCTCGATACGGCCCCAAGAGCGAACAACATTGCACAACTCCAACCGATGCGGCATGCCGCGGCCAATGTTCTGTTCAGGTGAAGTCAGCAAGCGCCGTGCCAGCGCAAAAAGCTCAATGAAATCCGCTTTCACCGCGCTTTGCACGGCCCGGGAACACCGGCAATTCATGCCGATCGCGGCAGAAATTTCCGCCCACAGGAAGCACGCCGCCCCTGCATTGCCCGGCTGAGAGGCCCATGTTAGGCGAGTCCATCTTTCACGGCCGCCACGGGAAACCGCCATGACCCAAGCCTTCGCTCCCCGCCCCCTGGCAATCGCGCCCTCGATCCTGGCCTCGGACTTCTCCAGGCTCGGCGAGGAGGTGCGCGCCGTGGACGCCGCCGGAGCCGACTGGATCCATCTCGACGTCATGGACGGGCACTTCGTTCCCAACATCTCGTATGGCCCCGACGTCATCAAGGCGATGCGCCCGCACACCAAGAAGATCTTCGACGCGCATCTGATGATCTCGCCCTGCGACCCCTACCTGGAAGCCTTTGCGAAAGCCGGCTGCGACCACATCACCGTGCATGCCGAGGCCGGTCCCCATCTGCACCGCTCGCTTCAGGCGATCCGCGCGCTCGGCAAGAAGGCCGGCGTTTCGCTCAATCCGGGCACGCCGATCAGCGCGCTCGAATACGTTCTGGACCTGGTCGACCTCGTGCTGGTGATGTCGGTCAATCCCGGCTTCGGCGGCCAAGCCTTCATCCCCGCCTCGATCGGCAAGATCCGCGACATCCGCGCGATGACGGCGGGCCGTCCGATCGACATCGAAGTCGACGGCGGCGTCGGCTCCGACGTCGCAGGTCCCCTCGCCGCAGCCGGCGCCAACGCCTTCGTCGCCGGCACGTCCGTGTTCAGGGGCGGCACGCAGGACGCCTACAAGACCAACATCGCGGCGATCCGCAACGCCGCCGCGGGCGCGCGTGGCGAGGCGATCTGAGGGCCCGCTCGGCTCCGCAGACGTGCGGCTTCTACGGGTGTTGCGGCGCGCAATGCCTAAATTTGCAACCTTGATCCGTACTCCTCCGGGCTTCCCTGATTCGCGCAAATCACCGCTAGTGATTCTTGCCTGTTTCGCGGGAGCACATCATGACGACGACCCTGGTTTGGACTGGCGTGGCGTTGTGGCTTGGTTTTTGTGCGTTTGTTGTGTTTGGTCCATCAGCCGGACCGGTGAAGGTCTCGGTACGCTCGGCCCGCATCGCCCGTCGCGACTGGTATCGGGCCTGACCCCATGCAGATCGCGCTCGTAAAGCGTCAGCCGAAGCGCCGGTGCCGCATCCCGCGGCGCCCGCATCCTGACCTCGATTTTTTCTTCGGTCGGCTCGAACGCACCGAAGGCGAGATGCGCGACGACACCGGGCCCGACATGGACCTGGATCATCCGCTCCGGTCACCGCGCCGGCATTGAATTCTTTTCTGGACCAAGCTCATGAAGCCGCATTGCCCGAACTGCCTGAAAGAAATGACCAAGGCGTCCGCGTCGCGTAACCTGTTCAACTGCGAGCCCTGCCGCGAGATCATCCAGTTCTTCGGCGGTAGCGCGGATCACGGCGAGCCCGGCCCGCAATTCTCCTGGCCGATCCGCCGCAAGCGCTCCGTCCACACCGCTCACGCGGCCTGAATCTCCAGGATCCAGAGCGCCGCCCTATCCGGCCTCTTCGCCCACATCCGCAGCCATTCGCGGCGGCCGTACCACGGTAACGGTGCAGGCCGCTTCCGAGGCCACCTTGGCCGAGACGCTGCCGAGCAGCGTGCGCCTGAACGAGCCCTGCCGCGCGCCGATGATGACGTGGTCGACGTGGTTCACCTCGCAAAACTCCAGGATGGCCGCCGCGGGATCGACGGCTTCCAGCACGTGAGCCGACAGCCGGCTCTCATCGAGCTTGAGCGGAGTGGCCCAGTGCCTGAGCGCCACCAACCGGTCGATATGCTTGTTGGAGCCCTGCTCATCCAGCGTCCTGTCAATCGCGATGCGGTTGAGCTTCAGCACGTTGAGACATGCGAGCCGCGCCGACGGCAGCGTGGCGAGAATGCGTTCCGTCGTCATGCGCAGAGCCTCGTTCAACTCCGGCTCGCCTTCCGCCGTATCGAGCGCGACCGCAACGATCGGGCTTGATGCGAGCTGGGCTGCGACATCCGATTTCGCGCGGGGCGCCATGACACCCTGGTTGAACCGGCGGCGCCAGGCGACGCTGAGCGGATCGCGCTTCATTCGCTCCGAGCGCATCGTGAGCCTGATCTGGTCCGGATGGGTCAGATCGAAGGCGAGCTGCGACGCCGTCGGATAGCGCCGCACCGGCTCGATCTCGAGGCACCGCAGCACCACCTCCTGGAGCCAGGGCGGATAGTCGGCGCGCAAGCCGCGCGGCGGGTGCGGATCGCGCCACAACCGGCGCCGCATCGCACGCAGCGTCTCGCCCTCGCCGAACGGCCGCTCGCCGGTCGTGAAGAAATAGAGCAGCACGCCAAGCGAGAACAAATCGCTGCGCGGATCGTCGCGCACCCCTGACAGCCGTTCAGGCGCCATATAGGGCGCGGTGCCGTAAGGCAGGCGGAATTCCTCCTGCAACAGGTCAGGCAGGTGGTTGTGATGCGACAGGCCATAGTCGATCAGCACCGCCTCGCCGCTCTCGCGGAACATGATGCTGCTCGGCTTGATGTCGTGATGGATCACGTTCTGCCGGTGCAAATCCGCCAGCCCCGTCGTGATCCTGGCGACGAGTTGCCGCGCCTCGTCATACGGCAGCGGCAGGTCGGGCAGCCGCTTGTAGAGCGTTGTCCCGGTGATGCGCTCGATTACGACATAGGCTTGGTGGGCAAAATCGCCGGTGCCGAAGCTTGAGGGCACGTGCGGCCCGGCCAGCCGCGGCAGGATCATCATTTCCATTTCGAAGGAGACGATCGCCGCGGGATCCTCGCCCTCCGACACCCGCGGAATCTTCATCAGCAGCGGCACCTCGATGCCGGGATGGGTGACCGTCCACAGCGTCGCCATGCCGCCGGCATGGACGCATTCGCCAATGGTGTAGCCGTCGATCTCTGCGCCTGATTTGACGAGGGGTTTCGGCATCGCCTCTAGCGCCCCTGCGACAATCGGTCGGCGAGCCAGTGCGGCAGGCCGTTCTCACGGATCCGGTTCGCGGCCGTCTCGACATCGTAGGGCGCGCGGCAATAGGTGATCAGGCAGGTGACCGTGTCGAACAGCACGAAAGCCGCGGAGGGATCGCCATCGCGGGGCTGGCCGACCGAGCCGAGCACCGCTAGCCATTGCCGCCCGCGCAGCAGCGGTACGGAGACGTCGGTCTTGGGCACGAGTCCCGACATCTTCGCCGTCACCGACATCGAATAGATCGCCGGGCGGTGGATGTGGCCGCAGAACGTGACATGAGCGGGCGTCGCGATCAGGCTTTTGGCGGCGTCCGCCGTCGATCGGACATAGTGCCAGCTCAGGGGGCTGGAGGCTTCCGAATGCACGAACAGACGATCGCTGTCCTCCACCAGCATCGGCAATTCCGCCAGGAACCGCCGCTGCGCGGTGTCGAGCCGGCCGCGGGTCCATTCGATCGCGACTTGCGCCTCGGCATTCATGGTCTCGGCCGAGGAATTCACCGCCTGGTCATGATTGCCGCGCACAGCGACGGCGCCCTGGGCGACCAGCTCCATCGCGGTATCCACTACCCATTCCGGGTCGGCGCCATAGCCCACGAAGTCGCCAAGCAGGATGAACCGCTCGGCGCCCCGCGCCCGCGCGACTTTCAGGCACGCCTCGAACGCCTGCCGGTTGCCGTGGATATCCGAGAAGACAGCGAGAAGCACGCACCCTCCACCCTCGAACCTTATTGGGAGCCGATAAGGCCAAATTGAGGGAGGTCAAGAACATGCGCCAGCGGCGCGCGGTTTGCCAGCGCTGCCCTGTCGCGATGGTGAAGAGCCTATTGCTCGTCCTTCGGCGGCATCCGGGGCGGCGGAATCGGGGTGAACACGGCGCCCTGCGCGCCGGCCGGTGGCGCCAGGAATTCGCCGGTCGAGGAATCGCCTCCGCTCGTCTCCAGGATCGTCTTGGGCGTCACATATTCCCTGACCATGTCGATGAGGCTGCCATCGCCGCCGCCGAAATCGGCGGCCCGGCCGCCTTGCGGATGTCCCAGCGCGATCTCGTTCTCCGCCGCATGGGTCTTGTCGGCCAGCCTGTCATTGTAGGGCACACGAAAGGCGCGCGGTATGCCGCTTGGGCGATTGTCCTCGTCGAGCTGCTCGACCCAGAGATAGATCGAGCCGGGATCGCCTTCCAGCGAATGCGGCTCGACGATGCGGGCCTTCAGCAGCTTGAAGGAGGCCGGCAGCCGGTCGGCGCTGGCCCAGCCGAGCAGCCCGCGCATTTCCGTGAAGGTGACGACATAGAAGGCGCTGGTCACGACCACCGCAACGGCCTTGATCGACCAGTGCAGCCGCGCATAGACCAACACGACCAGCAGCAGCGCGCCGATGACGGCGTAAGCTATCGATAGCGTGAGGATGACCGTCTGCAGGCTAGTCACGGCGCACCCTCACAGCGTTCTTGCTCACGCCAGTGCTCGGGTCGAGATCGGCGCCGTTGCGCCAGCCGCTGCGAAACGTCTCCAGCAGCGATTTCGGCCGCTGATCCACATTGACGACCTTGCCCTCGGCATCGAGCCGGAACCGCACCGCGGTCTTCTCGTCGCCGGTGTGATCGACCGTGAACTTGTTGTCGAAGACCACTTGCGCTGTGGGATTGAGCTTCTGCACCTTCACATTGGCTATGACGGGTTCGCCGGTGGTGGCCACGAAATGTGAGACATTGACGGTGTATTCGCCGGGAACGATGCCCCGCACCGTGACGATCTCCTCGCGGATCGGCGAGGCAATCTTCTTGCCGTTGACCACGATGAAGTCGTTGGCTCCGCCGCGGTCGTCGCGGTCGAGCGTGAGGAAGCCGGCCTCGCGGTGGCGATACCAGGCGATGTTGCCCACGGGATCCTGCACGAACAGGTCGAGATCGTCGGGATGGCTGTCGGGCCAGTCCAGCGTGATCATGAACTCGGCCTTGGAATCGATCTTGCCGTCCTTGGCGTCCGGTGAGACCGCGAGCAGCGCGAGGAAGAACAGGAAAGCGATCACCTGGAGTGCCTTGAACAGCATCACGCCCAAGGGATCGAACGGCTCCTCGCGCGGATAGAGACCGAAATCATCCATCATGTCGCGATTCCAGCGCCCTTGATTCCAGAACCCGCGATTCCGAAACCCTTGCGCTCCAGCACCGGCGTCACATAAGTCTCGGTCAGCACCACGGCATCCGAGAACACCCGCTGGGTCGCGGCATCCAGCATGTAGTACTGGATGCGGACCAGGATCGAACCGACCAGGCCCGCCAGCGTCGTGTACATCGCGACCGCCATGCCGTCGCTCATCAGCCCCATCGAGGACCGCATCGCGACCTTGTCGGCAGCATCCAGCCCCGCGATTGGCGCCAGCATGATGATGAAACCGACGATGGTGCCGAGCAGGCCGAGCTTCATCAGCGTATCCGAGACGAAGGCCCCGAAGCCGTTGGAGCCGCGCAGCCGGTCGGCAAGCGTCCGCAGCAATAGGGTCTGGTCGACCGGGCGGTAGTCCTGCGCCGCGGCCTTGGTCACGAGGCTCTCGATGTGATCACGCACCAGCCCGCGCGGCAGCGCAGCCGCGCCGGCGTCGAGCGCCCTCCCGCCCTCGGGCGCCGCGAGCACCGCGCGGCAGCGCCGGGCCGCCGCGCCCTCACGGGCGATGGCCCGCGTGCGCAGGAAGCAGTGACCGCAGGTGAGCACATAGAGCAGTGCGATCACGCTGGAAATGTAGGTCCGGTCCGAGGTCAGCATCAGGCGGATCAGGCCGAACCGCCACAGCAGCACGACGGCGAAGATCGAAAGCCCGGTGAAGATCATCCAGAACAGGAGCGCGCTGCGCTCGGATGGGTCGGCAGCAGGCCCCGCGATCGGCCCAATCGTCATCGAACTCATGCTGCACTGCTCCTGGCCGTGAATTCCGCCCATTAGATCAAAGCCGCCGCGCCCGGTCCAAAGAGCCATGCCCAATCCGGCTTGGGAAATTTGCCCGAGCTGCCATCTTGCCGTGCCTCGCAATTGGCAAGGCGCGGCGGCGTTGTTAGGCTGACCTTACCAAATTTTGGGGTGATCGCATGCGCCTTGTGCTTCAGCTTGTCGCCCGTCTGCTTCTCATCGTCGCGCTTTGCCTCGGGGCGGCGACCATCTGGGCCACGTTCGACGCCTATCGCAGCGTCGACCGGGCGACTGCGGCCTCGGCGCAGCGGGTCGCCCAGGCGCTGCAAGCCCTGTACTGGCGCGAATTCTTGTTGCGTAGCAGCAGAACACGCGAGCAGCTTCTGCCAGTTCCGGAGTGGCGCACGCTGGAGACGATGAAGCTGATCTCACCCGGCGTCTGCGTCGAATTCCAACCGGCCATCGCATTCGAAAAGCCGCTCTGCGGCCAGAGCGAGGGGCTCGGCAAGGCGCCGCCGCGCTGGTTTGCATCGATTGTGCCGACCTTCCTCGGCAGCCATGCCGAAGCGATACGGCCCGTCAGTCCCCGCGCGGCGACCGCCGGAACGGTGGTCGCGACGCCGGATGAAACGGCCGCCATCTCGCTCGCTTGGGAATACATCCTCAACGTGATCGACGTCGCGCTCTTGATGGCGGCGGCGATCGCGCTCCTGGCCTCGCTCGCGATCGCGCATGCGCTGGCGCCGGCGCGCACGATCGTGATCGCCTTGCAGCGCATGGCCCGCGGTCAGTATCGCACGAAACTGCCGCGCTTCCGCTCGATGGAGCTGGCGATGATCGGCAGCGCCGTCGGCGAGCTCGGCGGCCGGTTGGAGGAAGCGACCGAGCAACGCGCGGCGTTGACGCGGCGCCTGATCGAGATCCGTGACGACGAACGCCGCGCGCTCGCCCGCGAGCTGCACGACGAGTTCGGACAAAATCTCTCGGCCATCCTCGCCTTCGCCAACACCATCGAGACGGCGAGCACGAAGGCAGACAAGCACAACGATATCGTGCAGGACGCGCGGATGATCTCGCAGGCCACGCATCATCTGATGGCCTCGCTGCGCGACGCGCTGAAGCGCCTGCGCAATCCCCTCCCCGCCGAGCTTGGACTGGAGGCGAGCCTCGTGAATTTGGTGGATAGCTGGCGCTCGCAGAGCGCGGCGCGACCGACGATCCAGCTCGATCTCCGGGGCGACTTCACCGACATCAGCGGCCCGGCTGCCACCACCGCCTATCGCGTCGCGCAGGAATGCCTGACCAACGCGTTGCGCCACGGCGCGGCACGCGAGATTTCGCTCAGCGTCGAGCGGCGAGCGGGCGACGACGATGCGTTGCTGATCCGCGTCGAAGACGATGGCGGCGGCGACGCAGCACGCGTAAAGCAGTCGGCCGGCTTTGGCCTCACGGGCATCCGCGAGCGCGTCGCAGCGGCCGGCGGCTCATTCTCGATCCTGCCCGCCCGAGGCGGACTCAGCGTCGCCGCCACCATCCCGCTCGCCGCGTGAGGCCGGCATGAACGAGATTACGGCAACAGGCATCTCCGTGCTGCTGGTCGACGACCATCCGATCGTGCGGCAAGGCTATCGGCGCGTGCTGGAGAGCCAGGGCGATCTGCATGTCGTGGCGGAAGCCGACAACGCCGCGGATGCCTACAGCGCCTTCAAGGCGCGCGATCCCGACGTGGTCTTGCTGGATATCTCGATGCCCGGCGCGAGCGGGCTGGAAGCCATCCGCAACATTCGCGCGCGCAGCCCGCGGGCCCGGATCCTCGTTTTCACCATGCACAACGAAGCCGTGCTGGTGAAGGCAGCCTTCAGTGCCGGCGCCAGCGGCTTCGTCACCAAGAGCAGCGAGCCGTCCGCGGTCGTGTCCGCGATCCGCAGCGTTGCGCGCGGCGAACGCGCCATGAGCGACGACATCGCGCATATCCTGGCCGAGGACAGCCTGTCGACGGGGTCTGCGCTGGATCAACTGGGCGAACGCGAGATCGAGATCCTGCGCCAGTTCGCCGGCGGCGCCACGACCGAACAGATCGCTGCGCAACTCAATCTCAGCGTGAAGACGGTGCAGAACTATCACTATCTGATCAAGACCAAGACCGGAGCGCGCACGGATGCGCACCTGGTGCGGCTGGCAGCCAGTTGTGGGCTGACGAAGATCTAGAGCGTGACGGCGAGCCGTTTACTGCGACCAGAATAACTGGTTCCCAACTGGCCATTCCAACGAAGGTCTCCAAATCTCTCTTAGATTGTGCTAGGCTCCACCACAGGCACGGCATCCAGCACCAAGCCGCCAGCGGATGTGCGTCCGGCTCCGATCTTTCGTCGAGAGCCAGTTTGGACGGCTCTCGAGAGCCGTCCTCGTTCCCGTTGTATGTCTTGCACGACAACAGGAGACGCTTTCATGAACATCAGGGACAGTCTTCTCGCAGCACTGATCGCCTTCGGCGTTCTTGCGACCGGGCTTACGGAAAGCGCGGCAACGGAGGCGAAAGAACAGATCACCATTCTCTATGACGCCTTCGGCACAAATGATGCGATGACAAAGGACTGGGGTTTCTCCGCCCTAGTCGAAATCGCAGGAAAACGCATCCTGTTCGATACGGGTAACGATCCCGAAATCTTCGCGGCGAACGTGAAGGCCAAGGGAGTTGATCTCTCGGACCTGGACTTTGTCGTTCTTTCACACCGCCACTCCGATCATATGGCCGGCTTGTCCTACCTCCTGAGCATCAATCCGACGGTCAAGATCTACGCGCCAAAGGAAGGATTTGGCATCTACGGCTCGTCTCTGCCGTCCGGCTTCTACCGCAAGGACGAGGCTTTGCCGCCGGAGATGCGGTACTATGCAGGCAAGCCGCCCGCGGTGATGAAGTTCGGCACGACATGGGCCCACGCGAACTTCGAACTGATCGATCAGACCACCGAGATCGCTCCCGGTATCACACTTATCTCGCTGATTTCCGACGCACCGGGCACGAGAGAACTCAAGGAGCTGTCTTTGGCCGTCAACACGGCCGACGGCATAGTCCTTCTGGTCGGTTGCTCGCATCCCGGGATCGAGCGCATCGTCGAAGCGGCGACGGGTATCAATCCCAGGATTCATCTCATCGCGGGGGGATTTCATCTGGTCGTCGCACCTGACGAAGCTATCGCGAAAGCCGTTAGCGCCCTGAAGGACAGGTTCAAGGTCGACAGCGTAGCCCCGGGACATTGCACCGGCGAGCCGACTTTTGCCGCACTCAAGAAGGCGTTCGGCGACAACTATCTCTACGCAGGCCTCGGCACGTCGATTCCGGTTGCAACGGTTGCGGGCGTGAATGTCAGGCGCGGGGAAGGTCCGACGCTCGACGACCTTGCGACCTATCGCAAACTCGCTGGGCGCGAAGACCCGTTCGGCATATTGCGCTTGCGCAGCTCGCATTTGGCGCCCGCACTCTAGAGCGCTGGCGCGGCTCGCACCTTTAGATCATGCTGTGACCGGTAGGATTGGAACTTGCACCGTTGCTCCGTGGTTAGCAGCGGAGTGAGGGAGTTGCGCCATGAGTAAGGCTATCCGCGAAGCCATCCATCATCCCCCGATCATCACTGTCGGCGAGCTCATCGATGAACTCTGCCGTCTGCCAGACACAGCGACGATCCAATTCCACTGCCCCATCCTCGAGCAGGAACTTGCGTTCTATCGCCTTCGAAAGCGGTCAAAGGACGTGGTCGAAATCGAAGTCAATATCTATCCGGAAAGCCCGTCTGTCGTGCCATCGGCCAACGCCGCCTTACGGGCGCGAAAAAAGACCCATCATCCGCGCTCGCTCGGCAATGGCAGCGTTGCCCATAAGGTCTGAGATAGAACCGCGCCAGGTCACGTCAGGTGTCGCGGCTTCGGACCGCGCGAAGGAAGTCCGGCCGACGCCTTCAGCCCGCGCAATACCAGCGCGAGCGTCAAGACGCTGCAGAACTATCATTATCTGATCAAGACTAAGACCGGCGCGCGCACGGATGCGCAGCTCGCAGCGGCTTGCGGGCTGACGAATTTCTGGCGTCGCTCGAGTTCCGTTACCCCGCGCGCCGAAGTTCCTCCGGCCGCAATGAAATCCAACCCAAAGCAAATCTCCGCCATCAACTCCGAGCAAATTCAACGTTAAGCGCGGCCACAGCGCGTCTCGCAAAGAGCTCCGCTGCTTTCAGGCCCCGCGACTGAAATGAAATCGGAGTGAAGCGACATGCACCAACTGCCAAACGACACTATCGCAGTCACCCTGCCGGACTTCGGTCAATCCATGACCGTGCTCGGAGATCCCGGGTTGGCAACCGATGACTGGGGCGGAAACGATGCGTTGACGGCAGCCATATCGAGTCTCAACTCGAACGTGACGCTCGTTGGGGAAGACCTGGTGGCCATGCATGGCAATTCTCACGGAGGAAACGACAGTCTCGTGGTGAGCGTGGATGGCGGCTGGGATAGTGCCATCACCGTTGGTGATGCCCAATCCATGGCGGACAATACCCAGGGCGGGAACGACACCCTCAATGTCGATGCCCACAACTCGCTCTACACCAATGTTTATCTCTATGGAGACGTCCAGGGCAACATGTCGGGCAACGCGGGAGGCGGAAATGACACGCTGACGGCGTCGACCGGATGGAGATCGTTCGGGTCGCTCAGCGGAGACGCTGGGGGTGCCATGAGCGGCAATGCGCATGGCGGGAACGATACGCTGAGCGCCACGGATTACGGGATAAATGGCGGCGGCGACGCACTCAGCGGCGATGCCACGGGTGCCATGACCGACAACGCGGTCGGCGGAAACGACATCCTGACCTTTGCGGCGAGCAGCGACGCCCAGCTGGGAGGAGGAAGCCTGTCGGGCGATTCCGGAACGTCCATGTCCGACAATACCCAGGGCGGGAACGATATCCTCACTGCCGTCGTCGATGGCGAGCGAGCTGCTTTCAGCACGACGTTGTATGGCGACGCTCCCACGATGTCGGGCAATGCTCACGGCGGGAACGACATCCTCACCGGCGGATCGAGCCCCGATCGCCTGGCGGGCGATGCGATGAGCTACGCTCCTTCCTCACCCGGCTCGATCACCGGAGGCACGGATACCCTCAACGGTGGTGGCGGCAATGATCTCTTGTGGGGCGGGCCGAACAACGACACGTTCGTGTTCAACACGGGCTCCGGCCTGGACATCATCAACGACTTCAATCAAGGCAACCAAGCTGTCGGCAGCACCACCAGCGAACATGACCTGATCAACCTGCATGACTACGGCTTCGCAGACTGGGCAGCCCTCTCCAGCCTCATTGGCGACAATAGCGCCGGCGATGCCGTGATCCACCTCACCGCCAACGATACCATCACGTTGGACGGCGTGCACACGGCGGCCCTGCATCCAGCGGACTTCGTCATCTGACGGCGCTCACAGCCAAGCAGGATGATGGGATGGTGGTCACGAGAGAATCGTTGAGGCCAGGCCCGTCATCCTGCCGATCGCCAAAGTCATGAGCAGGAGCGAATCAAGCCCCAAGCTGCGATGTACGCAGGCTCCGCAACCTCACGCCGCCTTCAGCCCGCGCAATACCAGCGCCAGCGTCGCATCGACGCGCGCCGCGAGATCGGCGTCCTTCCATTCGTCGGCATGAGCCGGATGGTGGAAGCGGACGGTGGCATCGAAGATCGCGCGTGCGGTGGCCTTGACGTCGTCCACGGCGAACACGCCCTGCGTCACGCCGTCGGTCAGGATCGCCGCGATCTGGTCGATCATGGTGTCCTTGTGACACTTGACGGCTGCACAGGCCTCGCGCGCCAGAGTCAGATAGGTGTCGAACATCTCGGGGTCGTCGAGCACGCGCGAACGCTTGGCGGCGAACAGGGTGCGCAGCCAGCGGTCGAGCCGCGCCGGGGCCGGGCCCTGCTCTTCGGCGAGCTGGCGTAAGGGCGCGTCGATCCGGTCCAGCCAGCGTTTGGCGACGGCCTCGCGCAGCGAGGCCTTGCTCGGGAAATGGCGGTAGACGCTGCCGTGGCTCACATCCAGCGCACGGGCCACGTCGACCACGGTGGCCTTGGCGAGTCCGTAACGCCGCAGCACGTCCTCGGTGACTTCGAGGATCCGCTCCGGCGTCAAGATAACGGCTTCGTTCATGCCAGCACCATGTTCCCGTTGAGGGCTCAGTTACCCGGCGATGGGGCTGCTTCCGAAGCGCCCGTGCCGGTCGTTTCGGAAAGCTCTCGCCTTAATGAGGCAGTTTTGCAGCCTGCGCCGCGATCTGGCGCGCCACCAGTAAATTGAGCCAGTGCCCAATCGTCCCGGTCAAATTGATGATTTCGGTCGTCATTGTCGTAAGTCTCCAATCAATTGGCGGTCCCCGTTGTTCAATTGCGACCCTCAATCCCCCATTTGCTTGGGACGTCGGGCTCCCGGGATGCCGCCAGACGCCCAATTGGAGCGTCCAGGAATGGATATACACGTCTCGCTGACAGATTTCAATATCTGTCAGTCAATGATCCGTGATTGACAGTTAATATCTGCGAGCTTCCCCCTGAGGCCGGCTGCCCATCGCCCCGCCGCCGCCGGGCCGATGATCCTGTTGAGCCCAATCATCCCCCGCTACGTTGCCGGCGCCGTTTGTTTCGCCCTCCCCGCTCTGCTAGATCACGGCGTAAAAAGCATTTTGGCAGGTCGCCCCCTTCCGGGTCGCCCGCCCACCTTCCTGGAGCAGTCCCATGATCCCCCGCTATACCCGCCCGGAAATGGCCTCGATCTGGGAGCCGCAGACCCGGTTCAAGATCTGGTTCGAGATCGAGGCGCATGCGGCGGACGCCCTTGCCGAGCTCGGCACGATCCCCAAGGAGGCCGCCAAAACGGTCTGGGCCAAGGCCAAGGACGCCACTTTCGACGTCGCCCGCATCGACGAGATCGAACGCGAGACCAAGCACGACGTCATCGCCTTCCTCACCCACCTCGCCGAGATCGTCGGCCCCGAGGCGCGCTTCGTCCATCAGGGCATGACCTCCTCCGACGTGCTCGACACTTGCCTCAACGTCCAGCTCACCCGCGCCGCCGACCTGCTGCTCGCCGACCTCGACAAGGTGCTGGCGGCGCTGAAGAAGCGCGCCCTCGAGCACAAGATGACGCCGACCATCGGCCGCAGCCACGGCATCCACGCCGAACCCGTGACCTTCGGCCTCAAGCTCGCCTATGCCTATGCGGAATTCTCGCGCGCCAGGGAGCGCCTGATCGCGGCACGCAAGGAAGTCGCGACCTGCGCCATCTCCGGTGCGGTCGGCACTTTTGCCCAGATCGATCCGCGCGTCGAACAGCATGTTGCCAAGGCCATGGGCCTCGTCCCCGAGCCGATCTCGACGCAGATCATCCCCCGCGACCGCCACGCAATGTATTTCTCGACGCTCGGCGTGATCGCGTCCTCGGTCGAGCGTTTCGCGGTGGAGATCCGCCACATGCAGCGCACCGAAGTGCTGGAAGCCGAGGAGTTCTTCTCCGAAGGGCAGAAGGGTTCGTCCGCGATGCCGCACAAGCGCAACCCGGTGCTCTCGGAAAACCTCACCGGCCTGTCGCGCATGGTGCGCGCCTATGTGACGCCGGCGCTGGAGAACGTCGTGCTCTGGCACGAGCGCGACATTTCGCACTCCTCCGCCGAGCGCATGATGGGCCCCGACGCGACCGTGACGCTCGACTTCGCGCTGGTGCGCCTCGCCGGCCTGATCGACAAGCTGCTGGTGTACCCCGCTAACATGCAGAAGAACCTCGACCGCCTCGGCGGCCTCGTGCATTCGCAGCGCGTTCTGCTGGCGCTGACCCAGAAGGGCGCAAGCCGCGAGGACGCCTACAAGCTCGTGCAGCGCAACGCCATGCCGGTCTGGCGCGGCGAAGGCGACTTCCTCCAGCTCCTAAAGAACGACGCTGAAGTGAAGAAGTATCTCACCGACGCCGAGATCGAGGAGCAGTTCGACCTAGGCTATCACTTCAAGCACGTCGACACGATCTTCAAGCGCGTGTTCGGCGAGAGCTGAACGTCCTTCGTAGCCCGGGTGAGCGCAGCGATACCCGGGACTTCCCTCACAAAGATCCCGGATGTCGCTTCGCTCATCCGGGCTACAAATCAAGGCGGACCTTCCTCATGCCCATCGTCAACCGCGTTGCCGCCCTCTCCGACGAAATGGCCGCCTGGCGCCATGACTTCCACGAGAACCCGGAGCTGCAATACGACGTCCACCGCACCGCCGGCATCGTCGCCGACCGCTTGCGCGAGTTCGGCTGCGACGAGGTGGTGACGGGGATCGGCCGCACCGGCGTCGTCGGTGTGATCCGCGGCCGCAAATCCGCCTCGGGCAAGACCATTGGCCTGCGCGCCGACATGGACGCGCTGCCGATCATGGAGACGTCGGGCGTCGCCTACGCCTCCAAGGTCCCCGGCAAGATGCACGCCTGCGGCCATGACGGTCACACCGCCATGTTGCTCGGCGCTGCCAAATATCTCGCCGAGACCCGCAACTTCGACGGCAGCGCGGTCGTGATCTTCCAGCCCGCGGAAGAAGGCGGCGGCGGCGGCAAGGCGATGGTCGAGGACGGACTGATGACGCGCTGGAACATCCAGGAGGTCTACGGCATGCACAACATGCCGGGCTTGCCCGAGGGCCATTTCGCGACCACCCCTGGCGCGATGCTCGCCTCCTCAGACAACATCCAGATCACGGTCCACGGCAAGGGCGGCCATGCCGGCGCGGGTCCGCACAAGTCGATCGATAGCGTGCTGATCGGCGCGCAGATCGTCAACGCGCTGCAATCGATCGTCGCGCGCAACGTCGATCCGCTGAAGTCCGCCGTCATCTCGATCACGCAATTCCACTCCGGTACGGCCTTCAACATCATCCCAGAGATCGCCGAGCTCGGCGGCACCGTGCGCACGCTCGACCCTGAAGTGCGCGATCTCGTCGAGCGCCGCATCGGCGAAGTCGCCGACAGCGTCGCGCGCGCCTATGGCGGTTCGGCGGAAACCAAATACACGCGCATGTATCCGGTGACGATGAACCATGCGCGCGAGGCTGGCCTTGCCGCCGACGTCGCCCGCGACATCGTCGGCGCCGAGCGCGTCAACGACAAGTTCATTCCGATGATGGGCGCCGAAGATTTTTCCTTCATGCTTGAAGCGCGCCCCGGCGCGATGATCTTGGTCGGCATGGGCGACGGCAACGAGTGCCACCACCCGGCCTACGTCTTCAACGACAACATCTTGGGCCACGGCGCGTCCTATTGGGCGCGACTCGTCGAAACGCGGATGCCAGCGGGATAGCGCAGGTCTCGTAGGGTGGGCAAAGCGAAAGCGTGCCCACAACAGCCTTCTCCGCTGCAAATGGTGGGCACGGCGCTTCGCGCCTTTGCCCACCCTACGGCACCGCTCATCCCTGATATTGCAGCACGTGCATGCCGGCGTTCCAGTCGGAGACGAACATCATCCCGTCGGGCCGGACAAAGGCGTCACAGGTCTTGGCCGCGAGCGCGACGTTCGGGCGGGGGTCGATGAGCTTTTTCGGTGTCGGCGGCACCCAATACGCGATCTCCTTCGGTGCGAAGGCGTCCCTGACGTCGAATACCCTGACGCCGGCATTGTTGTAGGTCGCGAAGATCGTCTCCTCGCTCTGGAACGAGCCCGGGCGGTTCTCGTGCAGATTATGCGGCCCGAAGGTGCCGTTCGTGCAGAAGTCGCGGTCGCGCGGGGTCGGCAGGGTCGCGATCGGCACCGGGTTTCCAGGCGCGCGCACGTCGAGGACGAATGTATGGAACAGGCCTTTGGCGCAATTGTCCGCATTGGCTTCGTCCGCAACGATCGCGAGCTGTCGCTTGGGCAGTGGCAGCGGCGTATGCGTGCCACCCGCGAAGGGCGGCGACCAGTTGATGCGGGACAGCAGCTTTGGATTAGTTGGATCGCTGATGTCATGAATGGTGAAGCCGCCATCGCGCCAGGCGGCGTAGCCGCGATCGCCCGCCGTGATCATGTGATGCAGCGCAAAGCGCTTGCCCTTTGGCGTCGCAGGCTCGCCGGCCGCGCGGTTCATGCCCGGCAGCCACCATTTCGCGACGATCTCCGGCTTGGTGATGGTCTTGAGATCAACCACGCAAAGGATGTGGTCGGTGAACCCGTCGAGATGCGCCGACACGTAGGCATAGCGCCCGCCCGGCCACCACAGCCGGTTGATGCCGAAGCCGGGCATCTCGAGGAACGCGATCTCGCGCATCTCGTTCGGTTTCGAAATGTCGTGGATCGAGAGACCGCAGCGGAATTTCTTGGCCTTGGTGATGCTGTCGACGAGCGTGTTCTCGAAATAGCCGCGCATGTTGTCGTAGGACTGCATCGCGACGATATTGGCGCCGTTGGCAAGCAGCAGCAGGTCTTCCGCCACCTGTAAATGATGGGTGCGGGTATACTGTCCTGCGGTGAAGAAATTGACCGGCTTCAGCGCACGCGGATCGGATGCGTCCAGGATCGTCACGCCGTCGCTGAACATATGTCCGACATAGACGTGCTGCCGGTTGAACATCACCTGCACACTGTCAGGCCGGCCGCCGATGTCGCTATAGGAGATGTGCTTGATGCCCTTGCCGATGCCTTCCGGCGGAATGTCCGCCTCTGAAGCCGATGCCGGCGTCGACCACCCGGACAGCGCGGCGGATCCGAGCACGGCCGACAATTGCTGAAGGTGATGGCGGCGAGAAAGTTGTGACATCGGTTTCCCCCATTTTTTTGGGGATGATGCTCGCTTGCGCTAAGGCATGCAAGGCGTACGTCGCCCGCTCTCACCTTACGCCTGCACTCCCTGGTGCTGCATCGCAAAGTCTACCAGCAGTGTGAAGCCCAAGCTCTGAGCCCGATGGCTGGCTGAAGTCCGAAGTTATGCTTCATCATTAATTGCAGATTTCGGCCGGTATTTTCGCGGCGGGATTCGAAGGATGATTGGCCGTCCCGAGCCGGCATCCCTTGGCGATCGGCCTGCATCCGGCGTTGTTGCAGATCATTTGCCCCGAGGCTTGCGGCGTCGACGGCGCAGCCTCCGTTTGCTTCCGGTCCTGATCTCGCCTTCTTGAATCTTCGCGCGTCGCCACCGGCTTCTTCTCCGGCACCTTCTCGCATTCGTTGTCATCGCCGACATGATAGCCGGCGCGGCAGGTAATCTTCGCGCATTGGTCGCCGTCGGCCTTGAAGCCGAAATTGCACACCAGCGGACAGACCCGGCCCGGCTTCGCCTTCAGCGCATCGAGCGCGTCGACGCTCGCAAGCTTCGCGTCGAATTGAGTGCCGGCATATTTGTTGAACAGTGACAGTGAGCGCTGCGTTGCGGCGTTCCAGTCACCGTCAGCGGCGGCCGAAAGGCAGCCGACGCGGCGTAGCTCGCTCTGAACAGATTTCGTGAGATCGCCGGACGGCGGGGAGCTTGGCGGCGGCGACAGCGCGGCGACCTTCCTGCTTTCGGCATCAGCCGCCTGCTTGTCCGCCGCCTGCTTCGCTGCGGCATCGGTCGCCGCCTTCTCGAGCGCCCGCTTCTCCGCGAGCGACTTGGCCGCGGCAGCTTCCGCCGCCTTGCGATCTCGTTCGGCCGCCTCCGCCTTGGCCTGCTCGATCTGCTTGGCCTTCTCGGCCGCGATCCTCGCCTCTTCCGCCGCTTTCGCCGCGGCGGCCGCTTTCTCCTGCTCGGCCTTCTGGGCTCGTTCGCTTGCGAGCCTCGCCTTTTCCTGTTCGGCCAGACGCGCCTTCTCCGTCGCCACCGTGCGATCCTCCTCGGCGGCAATCTTCTTCAACTGCACGCGGGCGAGATTGGCGTAAAAGCCGTCCGGATAGGTCTGGAGGAATGCTTCCCAGGCCTCGCGCAGGCCGGCCTGGAGGGCAAGCTCGTAGTCTTTGCGCACGCTGTCCTGCGGATTTGCCTGCGGACCGGCTGCGGCGGGCCTTGCCGGCACCAGCGGCACGTCGCTGCCGCCCAGGGAGCCATAGACATACGGCTCCTGCTTGTTGCCGGTCTTCTTCAGGACGTCGTCACGGACGAACCCGAACGCCTTGCGCAGGTCGAGCCCGGGCTTCGGCAGATGATCGGTCAACGCGACCGCGAACGGGCTGTTCCGCGAGTCGCCATCCGACGCCGTCGACCCCGCCTTGGCCGCAAACGCAATCATCGTGTTCGGACTGGTCGGCTCGACCTTGGCAAGTCCGCCACCAATCGCGCGCGAGGCCAGGGTGCGCTTCATCGTCTTGGCGAATGGGCTGTCGCGACAGGCATCGAGGATGACGAGACGGAGTTGTTTGGCCGGTTCGACCGCATACAGCGCGCGATCCAGCGCGATGGTCTCGTCGAGGACGTCGCCGTCGGTTTCCAGCATGGCATCGGTCGGAACGAGATAGTTGCTGCCGTCCAGCTCGATACCGTGGCCCGCATAGTAGATCACGGCTATGTCGGCATCGCGCGTCCTGGCCGCGAACTCGCGTAGGGATCGCCGCATTTCGCTGGCGTTGAGGTCCAGCCTGATCTCGACCGTATCGAAGCCCGCATTCCTGAACATGCTGCCGACCAGCCCGGCGTCGTTCACCGGGTTCGCGAGCCGCGGCGCGTTCTTGTAGGCGGAATTGCCGATCACGAGCGCAACGCGCTTGTCAGCGAGGGCAGCGCCGCACCCGAACCAAAGGCCGAATATCAAAATCAATAGGCTTCGAACAATCATGAAAAACGCCCAGGCCTATGCGGCCATTCCGATGATACCCTAATTGCAGACTTCTTTCGTTCGGCCAGACATCACTGAGCTCGCATCAGAAGTACTGGCCCGTTCTATTCTGCATCCCTTGCCGACAGGACGGCAGCCAGCGGAATTGCAAAATATCTGGCCAGATGCTTGCGGCTTCGATGGCGTCGACTCTGTGTCCTTGCGATCCTGGTCACGCTTCTTCGAATCCTCGCGCGTCGCCACCGGCTTCTTCTCTGGGACCTTCTCGCAGTCGTTGTCGTCACCGACGCGATAGCCGGCGCGGCAGGTGATCTTCACGCATTGATCGCCGTCCGCCTTGGAGCCGAAATTGCAAATGAGCGGGCAGACCCGTCCGGGCTTCGCTTTCAGGGCATCGAGTACGTCGACGCTTGCGAGCTTGGCGTCGAATTGGGTGCCGGCATATTTGTTGAACAGGGCCAGCGAACGCTGCGATGCTGCGCTCCAATCGCCGTCGGCGGTGGCGGACAGGCAGCCGACGCGGCGCAATTCACTCTGCACGGATTTTGTCAGATCAGCCGCCGACAATGTGGATGCCGGCGCCGGTGAAAGGGCCGCAACTTTTTGCTCGACCTCAGGCATCTGCCGATCGGCCACAGGCTTTGCCACCTGCTCCGCCTTCTCGGCGGTCTGCTTGGCGGCAAGCTCGGCCTTGGCCTTCTCCGCCGCCTGCTTCTCGGCCTGTGCTTTCGCCGCGGCAGCTTCGGCCAGCTTGCGCTGCTGCTCGGCCGCATCCGTCCTCGCCTGCTCGATCTGCTTCTGCTTCTCCGCTGCGACACGGGCCTCTTCGGCCGCTTTGGCCGCCGCGGCCGCCTTGTCCTGCTCGGCCTTCTGGGCGCGTTCGGCAATAAGCCTTGCCTTCTGCTGCTCGGCCGCGTTCGCTTTTTGCTCGGCCGAGGCGCGCGTCTCTTCAGCGGCGATCTTGTTCATCTGGCCCTTGGCCAGATTGGCATAGAAACCTTCGGGATATTGCGCCAGGAAGGCTTCCCAACCATCGCGCGTGGCCAGCTGCAGCGCGAGCTCGTAATCCCTGCGAATAGAATCCTGCGGGTTGGCCTGCGGCCCGGTCGCTGCCGGCTTGGTCGCGACCAGCGGCACATCGTCGCCGCCGAGCGAGCCATAGACATAGGGCTCCTGCTTGTAGCCAGTGCTCTTGAGCACGTCGTCGCGCACGAAGCCGAAGGCCTTGCGCAAATCGAGGCCCGGCTTGGGCAAGTGCTCGACCAAAGCGACGGCGAACGGGCTGTTCCTGGAGTCACCGTCGGACGCGGTCGAGCCGGCCTTCGCGGCGAAAGCGATCATGGTGTTTGGGCTGGTCGGCTCGACCTTGGCAAGCCCGCGTCCGATCGCGCGCGAGGCCAGCGTCCGCTTCATGGTCTTGGAAAACGGATTGTCGCGGCAGGCATCCAGGATGATCAGGCGCAGCTGCTTGGCCGGCTCGACTGCGAACAGCGCGCGCTCGACCGGGATGGTTTCGTCGAGCACGTCGCCATCCGTCTCCAGCGTCGCGTCGATCGGAATGAGATAGTTTGTGCCTTCCAGCTCGATGCCGTGGCCGGCGTAATAGATCACCGCCATGTCGGCATCGCGGGTCCTGCCGGCGAACTCACGCAACATGCGCCGCATCTCGCTCGCGCTGAGATCCAACCTGACGTCGACGGAATCAAAGCCGGCCTTCTTGAACATGCCGCCGACCAGAGTGGCATCGTTGACGGGATTGCCGAGCTTGGGCGCACTCTTGTAGGCGGAATTGCCAATGACAAGCGCAACCCGCCGGTCCGCATGGGCCGGTCCGCAGGCGAGGCCAATGGCCAAAATCAACAAAGCAAATATCCGAAACGGAATCACTTGCGTCCCCCCGGATGCAATTCCATGAGACTATTCGGTAGCATCGCCGATTGCCAATTCTTCCTATGTGATACTTGTCACATAGGATCGGGGGTATAGCTAATGCGGCGAAGCGTCGCCCTGCTTTCGAGCTGACACCGAAGCCGTCCGTTGGGTCCGTTACATCTGCACCACCTCGTGGCGCATCACGAACGGTGCAAGCAGTGCGTGCACCTCGCGCGCAACCGCTTCGCGCTGATCCGCCGGCAGGCCCGCCAGCGTCACGGTGGCGATCGAGCCGTGGCTGCCGTGAGCGCCGACCCTGACCTTGCAGTCGATGCCGCGCTCAGTGAGGGGTGTCAGCACCTTCGTGAACACGCGCTGGGCTGCGTCCCAGCGCAGCTGCGGCTTGAACACTTTGCCGACGCCGGTCACCGGCATCGGATCGATCGGGATGACCTGCACCGGGACAGCCGCGCGCTCCGGAGTACGCTCGCGCACCCACGTCTCCAGCTCCCCCGGCTCGACGGTCGCGCCCTGCTTCAGCTGCACATATCCCACCGGCAGTTCGCCGGCATAGGCGTCGGGTTGGCCGACCACCGCGGCAAAGCCGACGGCGGGATGACGGAACATGATCTCCTCGATCGGTGCCGGATCGATGTTGTGGCCGCCGCGGATCACGAGATCCTTGGCGCGGCCGGTGATCCAGAGATAACCGTCAGCATCGAGCCGGCCAAGATCGCCGGAATTGACCCAGACCTCGTCGACGAAAGCACCCTTGTTGTGCTCGTCGTTGAGATAGCCGCCGAACACGCCGGGCCCGGCCATGATGACGACGCCGATCTCGTCCGGCGCGCAGTCGCGGATCAGCTTGCCGTCAGCATCGAGCTGGACAATGCGGACCCGCGCGTAAGGCATGGGAAGGCCGACCGAACCGAGTCGGATCGGGCGCGACGGATAGGCCAGCGTGTGAACGCTCGAGGTCTCGGTCATACCGTAGACCTCGACGACAGGCAGCTTGAGCTTGTCCTGGATCGCAGACCCCACCGCGACCGGGATCGCGGAGCCGCCACCGGCTGCATATTTCAGGCTGGAGATGTCGGCATTGCCAGGCGGCACCGCGAGCGTTGCGGCGAGCACCGTCGGCACGCTCGACAGCGCTTCGGGCTTGAAGCGCTCGACCAGTTGCCAGATGTTCTTCACCGCATTCGGATTGCGCCATCCGCTCGGCGACAGCACGACCAGCGAACCGCCGGCCGACAGTGTCGTCAGCACCTGCGTCAACGAGCCCCCGACGTGAAACAGCGGCATGCCGAACAGCATGTTGGCGCCCGGCTTCGACTTCAGCAGCAGATTGAGCGCCCAGGCTTGATACACTTGGTTGGCATGCGTGTGCCGCACCAGCTTTGGCGTGCCGGTGGTGCCGCCGGTGTGGAAATAGGCGGCGATGTCGCTGCCCAGAATCTTGCGCCCGCTGATAAGGCGGTCCGAAGGCTGCTGCCTGATCAGGTCGTTGAACGCAAGGATTCCCCTCGCTGGATCGCCAGCACCGAACACCTGCACGATCGCCTTGAGGTGCTTGAGTTGCGGCCTGATCTGCTCGACTTTCTGCCAGATGTCAGTGCCCGGCATCGGCCCGAGCGCCACCAGGACTTTTGTGTTCGCGGCCTCCAGAATTTCCGCGATCTGGTGCGGCTCCAGGAGCGGATTGACGGGATTGGCGATGCCGGCGGCCTCCGCCCCGAACAGCGTTACGAAGGCGTCCGGCACCAGCGGCAGCATGAAGCTGACGACGTCGCCCTTCTCGACGCCGAGTGCGTGAAACATGTTGGCGGCTTGCGTGACACGCGCGATGAAGTCGCGGTACGTCACCACGACCGGCGTGTCGGCGGGATCGGCATTTTGCAGGAACTGCAGCGCCGGCCCGTCGGGGTTACCGGCCGCACCCAGCCTGATGGCATCGTAAGTGCTCTCGGCCGCGACGCGATCGGCGTAAGGGACCTGCTCGAAGGCTCGAACCTCTGCGTCCGTTGCCAGGTCCGGATAGTCGTTGCCGATGAAGCGATCGAGCGCGTGGATGCCCGCCATGGAATTCCGTCCTCCCTCAGATGCATGTCCCCGCGCCCTGTCTTTTGACTTTTTGGGTTGGCGAGACCTCGACCGATGGCCGGCCGAGCACGGGCAGAATGATGGATGATTTGGCGTTCGTCCATGACCTAACGGCCGCCGTAATCGGGCTCTGGTGAGAGGCTTTTGAACCTGCGCGCCAGATCCGGGGACCAAGAACTGGCATTGGACTCACATACCGGTGTCCTTGCCAGCGCCCTGGCGCAAGACTTGAGGTGATCATGACTACGCTCCCGCGGGATTGCGCTACCCGACTGTTCATCGCGCTCGCCGTGACAGCAGGGATCATGACATCGGTGCTCGCCCTGCCCCGCGCCGCACACGCCGAGGACGGCCAGATCGACAAGATGCGCGCCAAGATATCGGCCTCCATCAGCGACAAGATGGAGAAGCTCGGCGGGTCCCGCATCGTCTACAAGGTGGACACCGATGGCCTGCGCGAGAGCGTCGTCACGGATTTGCGCGACGACGTCTACAAGAACCTGCGCGACGGCAAGATCGCCTTCTCCGGCCTTGCCATCCGCGACGGCGGCGTCGAGTTGAAGATCGCGGACGCCAAGGGCCGCGAGCAGCTTGCGCGCAAGCTCGCGTCAGCCGCGGAGGGATTGCCGTCGCATGCACTCGCCGTGACCGACGGCGGCGACGGACTGGTCAGGCTCGCGCCGACCAATGCGGCATCCGCCGCGCGGCTGCACGAACTCGTCGAAGATGCCATCGCAATGATCGAGCAGCGTCTGAAGGAGGCCGGCGTCCAGCTCGCCAGCGTCCAGCCCGATGGGACCGACCGCATCCGCATCTTCCTGCCCGGTGTGATGGAGCCCGAGCGCGTCACCGCGGTCTTCGCCCGAAGGGTCAAGGTCGGCTTCCGCCTGATCGACCTCTCGATGCCGCCGGACCAAGCGCAATCCGGCACGCCGCCGGCTGGCACGGAAGTCCTGCCCGGCTTCAAGGACAAGAGCCTTTATCTGGTCGCCAAGGACAGCGTGCTCGACGGCGACGACATCAGCTATGCGGGCCCGGGGTTTGCGAGCGCCACGAAAGAGCCGATCGCCTCGTTCCGCTTCAACGGCCGCGGCACGCGGCGCTTTGCCCACATCACCGAAGAGAATATTGCAAAGCCCTTTGCCATCGTGCTCGACGGCAAGGTGATCTCCGCCCCCGTGATCCGCGAGCCCATCACCGGCGGCTCGGGCCAGATCTCCGGCAATTTCACCCTGGAGGAAGCAAACAGCGTCGCCATGCTGCTGCGCGCCGGTTCGCTGCCCGGGCACCTCAGCCTGGTCGAGCAGCAGGTCGTGCAGCCCGCCGCCAAACCCTAAGAGCGGGGATCGCCCCACGCCCACGCCTGGTCCCGCCCCGCCCTATCCGGCGCCGAGGTCCACCACGCCGAGGCTCGTACCCGGTGAGCCCCGAATCGCGGGCGCACCACGGCCATACGCACCGCCAAACAGGCAATTGCCGAAACGCCCGATCAGGCTAAAATTTGCCTCTTGCGGCACGGCGGCCGAAAGCTTCATTCAAGCGGTCGTCGTTCGATTTCGGCTATAGGTGTCGAGAAGACCGACCGTGACTGAAGGCCTTACGCGGGGATAGTACCATGCCGTCCGGCAGCGCAGACATTTCGTCGATCCTCGACCGCATTCTCGAGGCGGCGACGGATAACCTCAGGATCGCGAAGATCCTGGTCCAGATGGGCCTCGATCCGAACAACGTCACCTATGATTCGATCTTCAATCGGATGCTGGAGATCTTCGTCCAGAACATCACGCTGGCCAATATGTTTGCCGCGGTCGGCGCCGGCTTCTTCGTCGCCACCCTCCTGATGCGGACGATGGTTCCGCTGCGCGTTGCCAACATGGTCGGCTGCGCGTTCTTCGCCGTCTTCGGTGCGCTCTCTGCCAACGTCTCGACCTTCCTGCTCTATCTCCTGCTGCTACCGATCAACGCCTTGCGCCTGCGGCAGATGCTCAAGCTCGTCAAGAAGGCGCGCCATGCGGCCGAAGGCGACATGTCGATCGAATGGCTCAAGCCGTTCATGACCGAACGCAAATATCGCCGCGGCGACACGCTGTTCAAACTGGGTGACCCAGCCAAGGAGATGCTCCTCACGGTCACCGGCAAGTTCCTGGTCAAGGAGATCAATATCGAGATCATGCCGGGCGCGCTGATGGGCGAGCTCGGCTTCCTCACGCCGGGCAACCGGCGCACCGGAACGATCGAATGCATCGAAGACGGGCAGGTATTGACGATTACCTATGACCGGTTGCTCGAGATCTACTTCCAGGATCCGCAGTTCGGCTACTACTTCCTGGTGCTGACCAGCCAGCGCCTGCTGCAGAACATCGAGCGCCTCCAGAAGCAGCTGGCGTCGGAGCGCGCGGCCACCACGAACAGGATCGCGTGATCGATTGCCCCTCGCCGCTCAGTTCAACAGCAGCGCCATGCCCGGGTCGCCCTTCTCCATCGCACGCCGATAGCCCGCCCGCGCGCCGATGCGGCCGAGATATTTGACCACATTGGGACAGCGCGACACGTCATAGGGCTGGAAGTAGCGCATGGTGGTGAGTGAGAACACCGTCATGATGTCGGCGGTCGTGAAGGCGCTGCCGGCAAGGTATTCGGCCTCGCGAAGCCTTGCGTCGAGAAGATCGAAGGCCCGATCGAGACGCCCCTTCATCGCGAGCAGGGTCGGATTCTCCTTGGCGAGATCGAGCCGGCTCAGGATCATCATCCGCCCCATGCCGGGTTGCAGGGTGCCATTGGCGAAATGAAGCCAATACAGAAACTGCGCAAAGGCGGGATCAGTGGGCCCGAGCACGAGTCGGCCGTTGCCATATTTTGCAACGATGTAGTCGACGACCGCGCCGGATTCCGCGAGCACCAGTTCGTCGTCGGTGATCACCGGCGCCGCCCCGATCGGATGCAGCGCCTTGTACTCGGCCGGAGCCAGCATGGTGACGGGATCGCGCGCATAGCGCTTCAGCTCGTAGGGAATCGCCAGCTCCTCGCACAGCCAGACTATACGCTCCGACTGCGACTTGCCGAGATGATGGACGGTGAGCATGAGGCCTCCTGCGATCGCAATCGGATAGTTCGTGACCCACATCTTATCCGTCATTGCGAGCGCAGCGAAGCAATCCAGACTGCCACAAAGGAAAGATTCTGGATTGCTTCGCTGCGCTCGCAATGACGATGCGGAGGCAGCAGGCCCGATGCTTCCTCCCATGTCCGCCCTACCCCGCCTCGTCTGTCACCATCCGCGCCACGACGCGGTCGCGGCGGATGAAGTGGTGCCAGAGGGCGGCGATCACGTGAACCGCGATCAAGGCGAGCAGCACATAGGCAAAAAGGATGTGGCGGTCTTCATAGGCGCCCGCCGCCACGCGGTCGGGGGCGGTGAATTGCGGCACGTGAAACAGGCCGAAGAAGTCCGAATAATCAGGTGCGTGCGCACCGGAATGCGCCCAGCCGAGCATGGTGACGACGATGACGGCGAGGTAGAGCGCGCCGTGGCTGACATGGGCGGCGACCTTCTGCCACCGCGAGGTCTCGGCCGGCATGGCGGGCGTCGGGTTAACGAGGCGCCAGACCAGGCGCAGCACCGTGAGCAGCAGGATCACATAGCCGATATCGGCGTGGATCGAGCGGTAGAAGAAGCGGTCGGGACGCGCCGGGATGTGGTTCATCCACCACCCGAAGCCGATCATGCCGATGATGGTCAGCGCCAGAACCCAGTGCAGCCATCGGGAAATGCTGCCCCAGCCGTGACTGGTATTTCTGATCATGTCGGCTCTCCGGAGTTTTGCGGGCCTGTCCCTATCCGCGCCGCAGTCCGGCAGCTGATATCGGGTCCATGCGGCAATCGCGAAATCGAATCGGTCCAAATTAGCCCTAAGCGCCCTGCCGCAAAACCGCCCCAAAAACCGAATGGTAACCATGTCCGGCTAGAGTGATCACGTGACCAATTCCCCGACCATTCTGGTGTTCGATTCCGGCCTTGGCGGGCTCACGGTCCTGCGTGAGGTCGTGGCCGCGCGCTCCGACGCGCATTACGTCTACGTCGCGGACGACGCCTTCTTTCCCTACGGCCACCACAGCGAGGACGAGATCATCGCCCGCGTGGTGCCGCTGATGGGGGAATTGGTCGGCACGCATGATCCTGACCTCGTCGTCATCGCCTGCAACACGGCGTCCACCTTGGTCCTATCGCATCTGCGCGCCGCTTATTCCCTGCCCTTCGTCGGCACTGTGCCCGCGATCAAGCCGGCCTGCGCGCAGTCGAGGAGCCGGCGCGTGTCGGTGCTCGGCACCAAGGGCACGGTGAAGCGCGAATACACCAAGGCGCTGATCCGGGATTTCGCGCAAGGCTGCGAGGTGACACTGGTCGGTTCGCCCGAGCTGGCTGCGCTGGCTGAAGCAGAGCTCAGCGGCTCTCCCGTCAGCGACGACGCCATCCTCGCCGAGCTCGCCCCGTGTTTCGTCGGCGATGCCGGGGACGCAGGCGCACGCACCGACACCGTGGTGCTCGCCTGCACGCATTATCCACTGCTGCTCGACCGGCTGAAAAAGCTCGCGCCCTGGCCGGTCGACTGGATCGATCCGGCGCCCGCGATCGCCCGCCGCGTCTCGGATCTGCTCGGCGCGCAGACCAGTGGCATCGCGCAGTCCGGCGCCGAGATGATCTTCACCTCGCACCGCGTCCATGGCCTTTCGGCCAAGCTGACGCCGTTCTTCGGCGGCCGCATTCCAGCCTGACCTTGCGCCTCGACGGCGCGCTGCTAGGCTCCGCCCTCGTCGTTTCCTGCAGGTTCTTCCCATGTCCGTCCCGACCACGCCGCTCAACCGTCTCCGCCAGCTCTGGCGCGAGGGTCGTCCCGCCTTCGGCGCGATCGCGACGATCCCGAGCGTGCAGACCGTGCAGATCATGGCGCGCTCACTCGACTGGATCATCGTCGATCTCGAGCATGGGCCGATTGGACTGACCGAAGCACATGCGATGATCGCGGCCACGACCGGCACACCGTGCACGCCGCTGGTGCGGATCGCGGCGAACGAACCGTGGCTTGCGAAGGCACCGATGGACATCGGCGCCTTCGGCATCAATTTCCCGATGATCACCAATCGCGCGGAGGCCGAGAAAGCGGTGCGCAGCGTGCGCTATCCACCACGCGGCGATCGGCTCTGGGGTCCGTTCCATGCACCATTCCGCTGGGGCCAGTCGATGCCGGACTACATGGCCAGCGCCGACGACGAGATGATATGCATGATCACCATCGAGCACGTCGACGCCGTCAACCGCATCGACGAGATCATGGCCACGCCCGGCATCGACGTCGCCGTAATCGGCCCCGGCGATCTTGCCACCTCCATCAACAAGCGCGGCCAGATGGACGATCCGGAATTGCTGGAGCTGGTGGCGCGGGCCGAGGCTGGCATCCTCAGAAGCGGCGTGCCGATCGGCGGTGTGGCGCGTACCGCGGACCAGGCCAATGCCCTGGTCGATCGCGGCTACCGCGCGATCGCGCTCGGCTTTGACTGGTCCCTATTCCAGCGCGGCATCATGGCAGCGTTCGAGGGGATCAAGCGCTAGCCTTGAGCCTTTGCCGGGAGTTTTGCCGAGAGTCTTGCCGGGAACCACGGCGCTGCTAGGGTCGGTCGTTCCAGGGAGGAAAAACCATGCTCAAAATGACTTTGCTCGCTCTCGCCTTCACCGGCCTCGCTGTTGCGGCCTTCGCCCAACAGCCCGGCATCAAGCGCACCCCGCTCCAGAAGGTCGAATTTCCCGATGGCTACAACACCATCACCGCCATCGCGGAGGTCCCGGCGGGCGGCGCGGCCGGTCGCCATACCCATCCGGGCATCGAGACCGGTTACGTGCTCGAAGGCGAGCTCAATCTCCTCATCGACGGGCAGCCGGAAAAGACGCTGAAAGCCGGCGATTCCTACCAGATCCCGGCGGGCGTCGTGCATGACGCCAAAGCCCACGGTGACAAGGCTATGAAAGTGCTTGGGGTTTACATCGTCGACAAGACCAAGCCGTTGGCCTCGCCGGCGCCCTGATGCGGCGAACCGACCGGCCCCATGCGGGTTGGTTCGTGCTAGAGCAGGCGGCGAGCGGGAACCCGCTCGCTGCACAAACTTTAATCAGGGGAAACCAAAGAGCGATGCGCGGGACGCCCAAGACCATTTCGCTGCCGCGTCGCCTGATTATCGACCTCATGCACGCATCGATGGGCGTGCCCTTCGTGTCCCTGTCCCGTTCGCTCGATATCGGCCCCCTGCAGGAGGCCCGCGCGGGCGCGATGGCACCAGCCGGCTGGGCGGCCATGTTCGTCAAGGCTTTTGCCCTGGTCGCCAGGAACGAGCCGGTCCTGCGTACCGTCTATGCCGAATGGCCCTGGCCGTCGCTTTACGAGCTCCCGAAGAGCGTGGCGTCGGTGGCCATTGCCCGGGTCGAGGGCGGCGAGGAATGCGTGATCCCGCAGCGAATCGTGGCTCCCGAGGCCATGACCCTGGCTGAGGTCGACGCCGAGATCCGGCGCGCCAAGACCGCCCCGATCGACGAAATTCCCATGTTTCGCAAGATCATGCGGGTGACCCGTCTGCCGCTGCCGCTGCGGCGGCTGTCCTGGGCGATAGGACTGAATTTCGGCCGGCAGCGCGGCAACTGGTTCGGCAGCTTCGCGGTGAGCTCGGTGGCCGCCTATGGTGGCGGCGAGCTTCACCCGATCACGCCCGGCCCCTTCATCGTCAGCTATGGGATGGTCGGGCCTGGCCAGACCATCCATGTCGTGATCCGCTGGGATCACCGGGTCACCGATGCCGCCCCGATCGCCCGGGTCCTGACCCGGCTGGAACAGGTCCTGAACACTGAAATCGCTGCCGAATTGCGGGCGGCCGGGTCGAAGCCGATCCGGGCGGTCGGGACGTGAGTCCGGGCCATTCGCATTGACAGCGAGCCCCAAATCCCCCTAAAAGCCGCTTGCTCGCGGGCCGATTTCGGCCCGCGAAGCGTTTCGCGACCCGTGGTCCTGTCCCTTAAGCTTTGGGGATCGGACCTGTCAGTGCCGGGCTAGCCCGTCACACAGGAGGGCGCGTTTCCTCAAACCAAGTACCTGAAGAGGACGCGATGACTAAGCGCAGTGAGGCGAAGTACAAACTCGATCGCCGTATGGGCCAGAACATCTGGGGCCGCCCGAAGAGCCCCGTGAACCGCCGCGAATACGGCCCCGGCCAGCACGGCCAGCGCCGCAAGGGCAAGCTCTCCGACTTCGGCGTGCAGCTGCGCGCCAAGCAGAAGCTGAAGGGCTATTACGCCAACATCTCCGAGCGTCAGTTCCACAGCATCTATGTCGAGGCCAGCCGTCTCAAGGGTGATACCGGCGAGAACCTGATCGGCCTGCTCGAGCGCCGTCTCGACGCGGTCGTGTACCGCGCCAAGTTCGTCTCGACGATCTTCGCCGCGCGCCAGTTCATCAACCACGGCCACGTCAAGGTGAACGGCCGCAAGGTCAACATCTCGAGCTATCTGGTCAAGCTCGGCGATGTGATCGAGGTCAAGGAATCCTCCAAGCAGCTCGCTCACGTCCTCGAAGCCAGCCAGCTCTCCGAGCGTGACACCCCCGACTATCTCGAAGTCGACCACGGCAAGATGACCGCGAAATACATTCGCATCCCGCACCTCTCCGACGTGCCGTTCCCGGTGCAGATGGAGCCGCATCTGGTCGTCGAATTCTATTCGCGCTGATAATTGCAGCATCGACAAAGGCCCCGGTTTTCCGGGGCCTTTTTGTTTGTTAGCATGCCATTGATGTCTCGCACGGCCGACCAGCTCGCCAACACTCATCCTTCGGCAACGCCGACTGAAGCGGCGCTCGGAGCGTGGGAGGCCCTCTCCCGCGACGAGCAGATCTGCCGATATCAGGGGCTGTTCGCTCAGCCCGATTGCAATATCTTCGCTGCCGACACGCCAGACGACATCCTGCTCGCCGCGCGACAGCGCGTCGCTCAACGTTCTCGTGGCTAGTTCAGGTCATTGGGACACGCACGCAACACGTTGCCATTGTTCGACTAGAGAATGAGACCAGCCATGCTCTACACCCCTCCCCCGATCGATCCCAAAGCGCCGCCAGTGCGCATCAATCTGCTCTCTGACACGCAGACAAAGCCGACACCCGCAATGCGCGAGGCGATGGCGCGGGCGGAGGTCGGCGACGAGCAGGTCGGCGACGACCCGACCGTGAATGCGCTGTGCGAGCGCGTCGCCGAGCTGCTCGGCAAGGAAGCCGCCGTGTACATGCCGTCAGGCACGATGTGCAACGTCACCGCAACGCTGGTGCATTGCCGCCCCGGCGACGAGATCCTCGCCCATGAGAGCGCCCATATCATCGCGCGCGAAGGCGGCGCGCATGCCGCGATCGGCGGCTTCCAGGTCACGCAGCTGAAGGGACCCGACGGCCAGTTCACGCCGGAGACCTTTCGCAGAGCGCTGCATCCGCGCACGCGCTACCAACCGCCACAGACGGTGGTCAGCGTCGAGCAGACCGCCAATATCGGCGGCGGTACGGTCTGGAAGAAGGCCGCGCTCGACGAGATCGTCGCGATCGCGAAACAACATGGCCTCGTCACCCACATGGACGGCGCGCGCCTGCTCAACGCCACTGTCGCGAGCGGCATCTCCCCGCGCGACATGACCGCGGGCTGGGATTCGGCCTGGATCGACTTCTCGAAGGGCTTGGGCGCGCCGATCGGCGGCGTGCTGGCGGGCTCGCGCGCCTTCATCGATGCGGTCTGGCAGTGGAAGCAGCGGCTCGGCGGCTCGATGCGACAGGCCGGAATTTGCGCGGCGGCTTGCATCTACGCGCTCGACCATCATGTCGAGCGGCTCGCCGACGATCACGCCAATGCGCGCGCGCTCGCCCGCGGACTGTCGCAGATCGCAGGCGTCGAGGTGCAGGAGCCCGAGACCAATCTGGTGTTCTTCAAGCCCGATGGTGCCGGCATTCCCGGCGACAAGATGGTTGCGGCGCTGCGACAGCGCGGCGTGACGCTTGCGATGATGGACGGCCGCATCCGCGCCTGCACCCATCTCGACGTCAATGCGAGCCAGGTCGAGGAGACGATCGGATATATCCGCGAGATCGTGCGCGGAGCGTAATCACCGCCCCATCGCCTGGTAGATCAACGTCTTCAGCGCCAGCTGAATCCGGCCGCGCTGCGTCGGAGTCTGCACCATGAAGATCCCGAACAGATCGTCCTCGGGATCGATGAAGAAGAACGTGCCGCCGACGCCGTCCCAGCGATATTCGCCGAGCGGCCACGTTGTTCCAGGGGGCACCGAGGTGCGCACGGCGAAGCCGAGACCGAAGCCGGAAGACCCGCCCGGATAATAGTTCTGGTCGCGCGCGATCTTCGTCTCCGGCCCGATATGATCCGAGGCCATCAGCGCGATGGTCTCCGGTTTGAGATAGCGCCGGCCGTCATAAGTGCCGCCGTTGAGCAGCATCTGGGCGAAACGGGCGTAGTCGCCGACTGTGCCGACCATACCGCCGCCGCCCGATTCCCATGTCGCGGGCCGCCTGATGTCGCGGACCTGCGTCGTCGGATTGATATTGCGATCCCCCGGCATCGGCTCGGCGATGCGCGGGAATTTGGCGGGATCGGCGACGAAGAAGGCCGTCTCGGTCATGCCGAGCGGATCAAGCAGCCGCTCCTTCTCGAACTGCAGCAGCGTCTTTCCCGCGATGATTTCGATGACGCGGCCGAGCACGTCCGTGGAATAGCCATAGTCCCACACCGTGCCGGGCTGCTCGACCAGCGGCAGCGTGGCGATCTTGGCGGCGAATTCGGCGTTGGTCAGATTGCTGTTGAAGAGATTGGCGTCCGCGTAGAGCTCGCGCACCATACCGCCGCCGTAATAGCCGTAAGGCAGCCCGGAGGTGTGGCGCAGCAGATCCTTGACCGTGATGGGTCGCTCCAGCGGCTCCAGCGACAGCGCGACTTTGCCGTCCTCGGCCTTCTTCTCGATGCCGACCTTCATGCCGGCGAAGGCCGGAATGTATTTCGAGACGGGATCGTCGAGCGACAGCTTGCCCTCCTCAACCAGCATCATCGCCATGACTGAGGTGACCGGCTTCGACATCGAGTAGAGGCGGAAGATCGTGTCTGCGCTCATCGAGAGTTCAGTCGCGACGTCGCGGACGCCGAAATTCTGATAGTAGACCGCCTTGCCGTGCTGCTGAAGCAGCAGGATGGCTCCGGGGATCTTGCCGGTGGCGACCTCATTGCGGATGTAATCGGAAACCTTCGCCAGCCCCGCAGGCGAGAGCGTGCGGGCCGCAGGTCTCTCCGAGCCTGCCTTCGTAACGATGCCGCCGGCGAGAAGGACGAGCGCCGCGATCAATGCGCGGCGCCCGAACATGTCAGTTCTCCATCGCTTCATAAACCAGCTGCTTCAATGTTCGCTGCACGCGCTGGCGCTCGGTCGGGGTCTGCTCCAGCAGCACGAAGAACATGTCCTGCTTGGGATCGATCACGAAATAACAGCCGGAGGCGCCGTCCCATTTTAGTTCGCCGAGATCGCCGGGCGGCGGCGGTTTTGCGTTGCCGGGGTCGGTGCGCACCGCAAGTCCAAGACCGAAGCCGAAACCATCGCCGGGGAAATAGAAATAATCGCGATCGACGCCCGATTTGGGGCCGATCTGGTCGGTCACCATCAGCTTGAACGTCTCGGGCTTGAGAATCGTCTTGCCGTTGAGACTGCCGCCCTTGAGCAGCATCTGCGTAAAGCGCTCATAATCGGCCATGGTCGTCACCATACCGCCGCTGGCGAACTGGATCTTCTTGATCACCGTCGGATCGTTGATCCGCCCGACCCGGAAATCGCTGTCGTTCGGCACCGGCTGCGCCAGCAGCTTCTGCTTCTCGGGATCGGTGACGAAGAAGCCGGTATCGACCATGCCGAGCGGGTCGAGCAGCTTCTCCCGCTCGATCTCGATGAGCGGCTTGCCGGCCGCGACTTCCATGACCCGCGCCAGGATGTCGGTGGAATGGCCGTATTGCCACAGCGCGCCCGGCTGGTTGTGCAGCGGAAGTTTTGCGATTCGCTCGGCGAACTCCGCGAGGTCGAAATCGCCGGCATAGATGTTGGCATCGCGATAGGCCTTGCGGACCAGGCTGTCGCCATAGAAGCCGTAGGTGACGCCCGAAGTGTGCGTCATCAAATCGTGCACCGTCATCGGCCGGCTCGGCGGCACGAGCTCAAGCGACTTGGTGCCGTCCTCGGCCTTCTTCTCGACGCCGACTTTCACGTTGGCGAAGGACGGAATGTATTTCGAGACGGGATCGTCGAGCTTGATCGTACCTTCCTCGATCAACTTCACTGCGACGACGGAGGTGATCGCCTTGCTCATCGAGAACAGGCGGAAGATCGTCTTGTCCGTGATCGGCGCCTTGCTGACCGCGTCCTGCACGCCGAAGACTTCGTGGTAGACCGGCTTGCCATGTTGCTTGATGAGGACGTTTGCCCCTGCGATCTTGCCGGTCGCGACCTCGTTCTTGAAGAACTCGGTGATCCTCGCGACCTTGTCCGGATTGAAATGCGCGCCGGCCGGAATCTCGTAGGTGCCCTCCGCCCGCGCGAGCGACATCGTACCCAACGACACAAGCGCGGCGCAGACCAGCGCGCGCAGTCCAGACTGTAAAATCATATCCCCTCCCCGGAACATGGCCCGTCGGAGTGTACCGACCGCGTCATCAGGCACAAGGGCCGCCGTACCGCGCCAAAACGTCCGCGTGCAGAGTCGCGCTCTTTTCCGAGAAACAACAAAATATGACGTCGACGACCAGCGGCGCGGCGGGAAGGGCTTCAATGGTCGCATGGACCGCAATCTTCGCCGCCTGGTCGGCCGGAAAGCCGTAAACCCCGGTCGAGATCGCGGAGAACGCCACGGAGGTCAGCTGATTGGCTCCGCAGAGCTCAAGCGCACGGCGATAGCATGAGCCCAGCGCCTGCGCCTCACCGCGAGTGCCGCCGTGCCAGACCGGGCCCACCGCATGGATCACATGGGGTGCAGGGAGAAGGTAACCCTTCGTGATCTTGGCATCGCCGGTCGGGCATCCTCCGAGCTTCCGACACTCGGCCAGAAGCTCGGGCCCGGCCGCCCGATGGATCGCCCCATCGACGCCGCCCCCACCCAGCAGCGACGTGTTGGCCGCGTTGACGATGGCGTCAACGCTCAGCGTGGTGATGTCAGCGACGATGACCTTGAGCTCCGCGCCGCCGATCCGGCGCGTCAGCTGGGTCACGTATCAGGCCGCGACAGCGACGCCCTTTTCGGAGAACAGCTGCTGCAATTCACCGGCCTGGAACATCTCGCGGACAATGTCGCAGCCGCCGACGAACTCGCCCTTCACATAGAGCTGCGGGATGGTCGGCCAGTTCGAAAAGTCCTTGATGCCGTTGCGCAGTTCGGCGGATTCGAGAACGTTGAGGCCCTTATAGCCGACGCCGATGTGGTCGAGAATCTGGACGACCTGGCCGGAGAAGCCGCACTGCGGAAATTGCGGTGTGCCCTTCATGAACAGAACCACGTCGTTCGACTTCACTTCGTTGGCGATGAATTCCTCGATGCTCATATCCGTGTCCTTCTGGGGCGGAGCCCACTCCAATCGCTTCGGGCTGGCTCAGCCGATTTAACCCGATCCCTGCCTATATATGTAGCCCAAACCGTTGTGCATCCAAAGTAAAATGGCGGCGAGCGGCCCCTGGGCGGACCGCTCTCGGCAGCAGCGGCCCATTGCATGATGGCACGAATATCATAGCCGGGGAGGACTTTCATACCGTCACGGAGCCCCTATCTAGGACGAACCCGGCGTTTTGGAACCCGACAACGCCAACAACGTTCTCTTGTCCTGTCTGGAGAAAAACGTGAAGAAACAAGCCTCCGCTACGGCCCCCGCTCCGTCACCGTCGGCCGATTTGGGCGGCCTTGCCCAGAGGCTGGAAGACGCGTTTCTCAACGTCCGCGACGAGACCGAGCGCCGGGCCGCACCGCTGTCGCCGGAGGATCAGCAGATCCAGTCCATGCCGGACGCGAGCCCGACGAAATGGCACCGGGCGCACACCACCTGGTTCTGGGAGCAATTCGTGCTCGGCGAGCACTGTGCGGGCTACCGGCCCTTTCACCCTGACTTCGCCTTCCTGTTCAATTCCTATTACGTCAGCGCCGGCCCACGCCATTCCCGCAATCACCGCGGCGATATCACCCGTCCGAGCGCCGATCAGGTCGGCGCCTATCGAAAACATGTCGACGCTGCCGTCGTGAAATTCTTCCGCGACGCCGGCGAGGATAAGCTTCGCGAGATCGCGCCGCTGGTCGAGGTCGGCCTCAACCACGAGCAGCAGCATCAGGAATTGATGTTCACCGACATCCTGCACGCCTTCGCGCAGAACCCGATCCCGCCGGCCTATGATCCGGACTGGCGCTTCCCGGCCGCAACGCCGGCCAGCGAGGATTGGCTGACGCTGAACGAAGGCATCCACACCGTCGGTCATGTCGACGAGAGTTTTCATTTCGACAACGAGAAGCCGGCGCATCGCGCCCTCGTCGGCCCGGTCAAGCTCGCACGCAATCTCGTCACCAATGGCGAATGGCTCGCCTTCATGCGCGACGGTGGCTACCGGACCGCAACGCTGTGGCTGATGGACGGTTTTGCGGCCGTGAACAACGAGGGCTGGGACGCCCCCGGCCATTGGCGCGAGATCGACGGCCAGTGGCATGTCTTGACGCTGGCCGGCCTCAAGCCGGTCGATCCCGACGCGCCGGTCTGCCACGTCAGCTATTACGAGGCTGACGCCTTTGCGCGCTGGGCCGGAAAACATCTGCCCACCGAGATGGAATGGGAGGTCGCGGCCCGCGCGGGCCAGCTCAACGATGCGTTCGGCATCGTCTGGCAGTGGACGCGGTCGTCCTACTCGCCGTACCCCGGCTATCGCGCCATCGAAGGCGCGCTCGGCGAATACAACGGCAAGTTCATGGTCAACCAGCTGGTGCTGCGCGGCTCTTCGCTTGCAACCCCGGAGGGGCACAGCCGTATCACCTATCGTAACTTCTTTTATCCGCACCACCGGTGGCAATTCACGGGACTGCGGCTCGCCGACTACGAGTAAAATTCTTATCCGACGACAAATGCGCGCCGGACAGCGCGTTCAGGAGAGTATCATGAATGTGCACGCCAGCGCTTTGGCCGAAGCCCATCTTCCCGACGAACAAACCACCGCCTTTGCCCGCGAGGCCATCGAGGACCTCTCGCAGCAGCCCAAAAAGCTGTCGCCGAAATATTTCTACGATGCGGCCGGATCGGAATTGTTCGAAGCGATCACACGGCTGCCGGAATATTACCCGACGCGCACGGAGCTGGCGATCCTGAAGGAGCGTGGCAGCGAGATCGCAAAGATCATTCCGGAGCACGCGGCGCTCGTCGAATTCGGCGCGGGCGCGACCACAAAGGTTCGCCTGCTGCTCAACCACTGCAAGTTCGCGGCCTATGTGCCCGTCGACATCTCCGGCGACTTCCTGACGGCGCAGGCGAGCGGCCTGAAGCGGGATTTTCCGTCACTCGGCATCTACCCGGTGGCGGCCGACTTCACCACGCCGTTCGAGCTGCCCAAGGCGGTGGCGACCATGCCCAAGGTCGGGTTCTTCCCGGGCTCGACCATCGGCAATTTCGAGCCGCATGAAGCGCAGGCGTTCCTGAAGAGCGCTCGCGCTATCCTGGGCCGGGGTGCGCAGATGATCATCGGCGCCGACCTCGAGAAGGAGGAGCGCCTGCTCCACGACGCCTATAACGATGCCGCCGGCGTCACCGCGCGTTTCAACCTCAATGTGCTGGTACGGATCAATCGCGAACTCGGCGGCAATTTCGACCTCTCCGCCTTCACCCATCGCGCGATCTACAATCGCGAGCGGCACCGCATCGAGATGCACCTGATCAGCAAGAAGAGCCAGACCGTGCGCCTGCTCGGCACCAGCTTTTCGTTCCGCGCGGGCGAGAGCATCCACACCGAGAACAGCTACAAATACAGCATCGAGCGCTTCGCCGCGCTGGCGCAGGGCGCAGGCTGGCGCGTGCGCGAGAGCTGGACGGATGTCGCGAAGATGTTCTCGGTGCATGCGCTGGAGGCGGCGGAGTAAGCGCTCCGGCGCCAATGGCGCCGGCTCAATGCTCCTCGGCTTGTTCCGGCGTCGATCCCAGGGAGACCGACTCCCACACCGCAACGACGATCATGATCACCGTCGCGGCGACCGACAGCCATAGCGGGGACAGTTCGGCGGCGAACCACGACAGCACCAGAAGCAGAATGATGCCGATGCCGTGCGAGAGCTGGAGGAAGCCGCGGATCGCATGCTTGAACAGGATGGTGCCGACCAGGAACAGCAAGGGACCGCCGATCGTGCTCACGATGATCCTGATATCGGAATGCCCGACCGGATGCTTCAGCACCAGCTCGTCGGAGACCGCGGTCAGGATGATGCCGGCGACGATCGGCATGTGCAGATAGGTGTAGGCGAGCCGCGCCAACCGGCCGGATTCGGCGGATTTCGAGATGCGCTCGGCGCCGGCCTCGGCGCCCTTGTGGAAATAGACCCACCACATCGCGATGCTGCCGACCAGCGCGGAGACGAAGGCCAAAATGTTGTCTGCGGTCCAGTCCAGCTCGGCAAAGGTGGCGCCGTTGACGACGACGGCCTCGCCGAGCGCGATGATGACGAAGAGCGAGCAGCGCTCGGCCATGTGGCCGCCTTCGACGGCCCAGGCCTCGACCGACGAGAAGCCCAGCTTGGGGACCCAGAAGCGCAGTGCCGGCGAGATGTATTCGATCGTCAGCGCCACGATCCAGAACCATAGCCGCACCTCGTCATGGGCGAGGCCGCCGAGGATCCAGAAGATCGCGGAAACCGAGAGCCATGTCAGGATGCGGATCGCATTGTGCCGGACGGCCGTTCGGTGGCGCGGAGTCGCAAACATCCAGAAGGCGGTGCGCCCGACCTGCATCGTTGCGTAGGCGATCGCGAACCACAGGCCCCGCCCCTCAAACGCGGTCGGGATCGTCGTGGACAGCACGAGGCCACCCAGCATCATCAGGAAGATCAGGATCCGGACCGGCGTCAGTTCGGGATCGAGCCAGTTGGTGACCCAGGCGGTGTAGACCCACACCCACCATACCGCGAGAAACAGCACCGCGACGTGCATCGCACCGAGTGGCGTGAAATGGTGCAGCAGTGTGTGCGAGACCTGCGTGATCGCGAAAACGAAGACCAGGTCGAAGAACAGCTCGGCATTGGTGACGCGGCTGTGCTGGTTCGGCAGGATGACGCGAAACATCGCGCCGCGAGGATTGTCCGCAGCCATCGTCATGCCCCCGTCACGATCGGATCAGGCGCCCGGCACCCCGGTTTGCAGCGCCAGCGCATGCAACACGCCGCCCATCTGGCCGCGCAGGGACTGATAGACGATCTGGTGCTGCTGGACGCGGGACTTGCCGCGGAAGGTCTCCGAGATCACGGTCGCGGCATAGTGATCGCCGTCCCCGGCGAGGTCACGGATGGTCACCTCGGCATCGGGGATCGCCGCCTTGATCATCGCCTCGATATCGTGGGCGTCCATTGGCATTCGGGTCGTGCTCCTGTCTCGGCTGCAATCAGCCTTGTCGTCGAATCGCTGCCGGGGTCCGGGATCTGCAAAGCCAAACTTGCCGGCGGGGCCAAACTTAGCGTGAACGGCCTTCTACGTCACGCCTTCCGGCACTATATCGGTGATCCGTTCTGGATAAAGCCACGACAAAGTGCCGCGCGCGGCAGAGTGATCGAAAAGGCGTGAAATCATGAAGCTTCCTGGGCCCGACCACCCCATCACCATCACCCCAAATCCCCGGCGCGTCCGGGTCACGGCCGGCGATATCGTGATCGCCGAGACCACCAAGGCGCTGACGCTGAAAGAGGCGAAATATCCGGCGGTGCAATATGTGCCGCGACAGGACGCCAACATGGCGCTGCTGGAGCGCACCGACCGCGTCACCCACTGCCCCTACAAGGGGGATGCGAGCTACTACAGCGTCAAGGCTGACGGCAAGACGCTGGATAACGCGATCTGGACCTATGAGGCGCCATTCCCCGCGATGACCGAGATTTCCGGTCACCTCGCCTTCTATCCGGACAAGGTGAAGATCGAGGAAGTGGGGTAAGCCCACATAGGGCCTGCCGTCATGGCCGGGCTCGTCCCGGCCATCCACGCCCTTGGCTGCCGCGGATACAAAAAACGTGGATGCATGCCCGGGGCAAGCCCGGGCACGACGACTGGGAATGCCGACGCGAGCCCCGCTACGCCCTGAATATCGTGAGCCCCAGGATCAGCAGCACCAGGAAAATCGCGACGAACACGTAGAACAGGAAGCGGGCGATGTCGGCGGAGGCGGCCGAAATGCCGGTGAAGCCGAGCACGCCGGCCACGATCGAGACAAGTAAGAAGATCAGCGCCCATTTCAGGATCGTCATCGCCAGCTCCGAAATTGTGCCGCCTGTCGCGGCCCTCAAGCCCTTTTGGCGAACGCTAACTGCGTCGCAGGGAACTGGTTCCTAGCGGCAGCGGGCCCTGCGGGCGTCCCAAACGACCCTTGCTGAATCCGGTTCCCGGCGGCAAAGTCCCGCTGGGACGGAAAGCGCGACCGGGGCGGCCACGATGACGATGTCACATTCAGCGACGATCGGAGCAGAGGCGCATGCGGCGCCGAAGGCCAAGGCGCGCAATCTGTCGCTCGATCGCGCCCGCACCTTCCTCACGCTGGTGGTGCTGCTGCACCACGCCGTCATTCCCTACACCTATTTCGGGCACACCGATCCGGCGTCCTGGGCCGGTTTCGACGTGGTCGTGCTGGCCACCGACAGCTTCTTCATGGCGATGTTCTTCTTCCTGTCGGGACTGTTCACCTGGCCCGGCATCGCGCGCAAGGCGCCGTCGGTCTTTCTCCGCGACCGCCTGTTGCGGCTCGGACTGCCGTTCGCGATCGCGGCGTTCACCGTCATCCCGCTCGCCTATTACGCGATCGCGCTGCGGCACGATCCCGGGCTGAGCTTCACGGCATTCTGGTGGAAGACGATCACGGTTGGCCCGTGGCCGAGCGGCCCGATCTGGTTCGTGTGGGTGCTGCTGGCATTCGACCTGACCGCAAGCCTGCTCTACCGGGTCTCCGCGCATCTGGTCGATCCGGGCAACCGCGTGTCGCTGCGCGGATTCGACCAGCCGGCCGTATTCTGGCTGCTGCTCGTCGTCGTCACGACAATCGCCTACGTGCCGGCGCTGCTCTATTTCGGCGGCAGCAAATGGTTCGAGCTCGGGCCGTTCTCGGTGCAGGCCAGCCGCATCCTGCTCTACTTCGCCTATTTCTTCATCGGCGTCAGCGTTGGAGCCGCGAATTTCGAGCGCGGCATCCTCAGCGCCGGCGGCCAGTTGCCGAAACAGCGCTGGCTGTGGGTGATCGCCACGCTGATCCCCTACTGCCTGATGTGGGGCATGATCTACATCAAGCGCGAAGTTCTCGGTAATCCCGACCCACAGCCGCACTGGTACCAGGCGATCTACGGCACGTTCTTCGTGCTGTTCTCAGGCTCGATCCTGCTCGCGATCCTCGCCTTCTTCCTGCACCAGAAGTCGCCGGGACCGAACCTGCTCGACCGCATGCAGGCGGATGCCTACGGCATCTTCCTGGTGCACTACCCGATCGCGCTGTGGATTCAGTACGCGCTGTTCGATTACAGCTGGCCTGCGATCGTGAAAGCCGCGATCGGCTTCGTGCTCACGGTGATCCTGAGCTGGGGACTGACGGCGGGCTTACGGAAAATTCCGGGGGCCTCGCACGTGTTGTGAGGCCGAGCTCTTTCCATTCCTCATTGCGAGGAGCTCTTGCGACGAAGCAATCCAGAGTGCCTCGGCGGTGAGGCTCTGGATTGCTTCGCTGCGCTCGCAATGACGGAGTTTGCGGAAGCGCGTCCTACGCCGCCTTGCCGCCCATATACTCCGGCAGCCAGCGCTCGAACGAGGTCCGCAGTGCCTCGATCGTTACAGGCGCCTCGCCCGCGATCGCGATCGCGTCGCCGCCGGTGGTGCCGATCCGCACGCAGGGCACCTCGCAGCCGCGCATCTTGGCGAGCACGCGGCCGGCCTCGGTTTCAGGCACGATGACGAGATAGCGCGCCTGGTCCTCGCCGAACCAATAGGCCTGAGGCACCAACGAGGTTGGCGCCGCGAGCAGTTTGGCGCCGATACCGCTCGCCATCGCCATCTCGGCAAGAGCGATCAGCAGGCCGCCGTCGGAGAGATCGTGCACGGCGGTCGCGGTGCCCGCATGGATCATGCCGCGCACGCAGTCGCCGTTGCGCTTCTCGGCGGCGAGATCGACCGGCGGCGGCGCGCCCTCCTCGCGACCGCAGATGTCGCGCAGGTAAACCGACTGGCCGAGCCAGCCGTGAGTTTCGCCGATCAGGAGGATCGCCTCGCCTTCGGCCTTGAACGCGAGCGAGGCTGATTTGGTGAAGTCATCGAGCAAACCGACGCCGCCGATCGAAGGCGTCGGCAGGATCGCGCGGCCGTTGGTCTCGTTGTAGAGCGAGACATTGCCTGAGACGACCGGGAAGTCGAGCGTGCGGCAGGCTTCCGAGATGCCCTTCAGGCAGCCGACGAACTGGCCCATGATCTCGGGCCGCTCGGGGTTGCCGAAATTGAGATTGTCGGTGATCGCGAGCGGCTTGCCGCCGACCGCAGTGATGTTGCGCCAGGCTTCCGCCACGGCCTGCATGCCGCCCTGATAGGGATCGGCCTCGCAATAGCGCGGCGTCACGTCGACAGTCAGCGCCAAGCCCTTCGGGCCGTCCTGCACGCGGACCACGGCGGCATCGCCGCCGGGACGCTGCATGGTGTTGCCGAGAATGACGTGGTCGTACTGCTCCCAGACCCAGCGCTTGCTGCACATGTCGGGCGTGCCGATCAGCTTTTCGAGCGCGGCACCGAGACCCATCGGCGCCGCCACTTCGCGCGCATGCACGACCGGCAGCGCGGCCGAGGGGACATGCGGGCGGTCATAGAGCGGCGCCTCGTCGCCGAGCTCCTTGATCGGCAAATCGGCCATGACGTCACCGCCATGCTTGACCACGAAGCGCTTGCTCGGCGTGGTGTAGCCGACCACGGCGAAATCGAGGCCCCACTTCTTGAAGATCGCCTCGGCCTCCCTCTCCTTCTCGGGCTTGAGCACCATGAGCATGCGCTCCTGGCTCTCCGAGAGCATCATCTCGTAGGCGCTCATGCCGATCTCGCGCGTCGGCACCGCATCGAGATCGAGATCGACGCCGAGATCGCCCTTGGCGCCCATCTCGACCGCCGAACACGTCAGTCCCGCCGCGCCCATGTCCTGGATCGCGATGACGCAGCCCTTCTCCATGATCTCGAGACAAGCCTCTAACAGCAGCTTCTCGGCGAAGGGATCGCCGACCTGCACGGTCGGACGCTTCTCTTCGGACTTGTCGTCGAACTCGGCCGAAGCCATCGAGGCGCCGTGGATGCCGTCGCGGCCGGTCTTGGAGCCGAGATAGACGATCGGCATATTCACGCCGGAAGCGGCCGCATAGAAGATCTTGTCGGTATCGGCGAGGCCGACCGCCATCGCGTTGACGAGGATGTTGCCGTCATAGCGGGTATGGAAACGGACCTGGCCGCCGACCGTCGGAACGCCGAAGGAGTTGCCGTAGCCGCCGACCCCGGCGACGACGCCGGAGACGAGATGCCTGGTTCTGGCATGTTCGGGCGCGCCAAAACTCAGCGCGTTGAGGCAGGCGATCGGACGCGCGCCCATGGTGAAGACGTCGCGCAAGATGCCGCCGACGCCGGTGGTGGCGCCCTGGTACGGCTCGATGTAGCTCGGGTGGTTGTGGCTCTCCATCTTGAAGACCACGGCCTGGCCGTCGCCAATGTCGATCACGCCGGCGTTCTCGCCAGGACCCTGGATCACCCAGGGCGCCTTGGTCGGCAGACCCTTCAGATGGAGGCGCGAGGATTTGTACGAGCAGTGCTCGTTCCACATCGCCGAGAAGATGCCGAGCTCGGTGAAGGTCGGCTCCCGCCCGATCAGCTTCAGAATGCGCTCATACTCGTCGGGCTTGAGCCCGTGGGCGGCAATCAGCTCGGGGGTGATCTTGGGTTCGTTCTTCATGGATTCGAGGCTTTCGACGGCGGTGGGCCGTTCTTAGGAACATCGGACGGCTTGGAAAAGCCCTTTATGGCGCATTTTCCCGCTGTCCCACGTTTTGCGGCCGGGGGCTGCGGGAACAGGAATTGCACAGCGCGGACAGATCGGATTTAAGGGCAAACGACCCGCAATTGAAGGCCCATTTCCTTGCACGAATTGACCAAAGCGCCCCCGCCTCGCCGCCCCGACCTCCACGTCGCCACCGATGGGGAATTCCAGGGCTGGCGAACCTGGATTCGCGACAGTTTTGAGAGCCATATCGGCCCGTTCTGGCACAAGATCGAGGACGACGGCAGCGTCCGCTCGGCGTTCCGGGTCGAGAAAAAGCACCTCAACGGCTCGGGAAACGTCCATGGCGGCTGCTTCATGGCGTTTTCCGACTACTGCCTGTTCGCGATCGCCACCCACGAACTGGATGGGCCGGCGGTGACCACCAATTTCGCCTGCGACTTCCTCGACGCGGCGCGCGAAGGCGAGCTGATCGAATGCGTCGGCGAGGTCTCCCGCGCCGGCGGCTCGCTGATCTTCCTGCGCGGCAAGCTGACATCGGGCGGGCGGCCGCTGTTCACCTTCTCCGGCACGATCAAGCGGGTGAAGCGGAAGCCGGCACCGCAGCCAAACGCATAGCTCGCCGCCTTCCCTTTTGGCGTTCCCTCGCCCAGACTTGTGTCCAGCGCTGTCGCGCCGGGGAGCAATATCAAGGTGCCGCAGAGCACACCGCCGACGGCTCGCGCCACGGCCTCGCAATTGGCGTCCATGCCCGCCACAGGCGCGCGCAACTGGCGCGACTATGCGCTGCTGGTCGCGCTCGCCTGCTGCTGGAGCTCAACCTATCCGCTGGCCAAGCTCGCGCTGGACACGATTCCGCCCGTGACCTTCATCTCGGCGCGCTCGCTGATCGCGGCCGCCTTCCTGTTCGCGATCCTGTGGATGCGCGGCGTCAGGATCCCGACCGATGCGAAGGCCTGGAAGCTGTTCTCGGTCCAGCAATTGATCAACTCGACCTTCCCGTTCCTGATCATCACGTGGTCGCAGCTCTATGTGCCGGCCTCGAACACGGTGGTGCTGGCCTCGACCACGCCGATCTTCGCCTTCCTGATCACCTCGTTGATCACGCGCCACGAGCCGGCAACGCTGCTGAAGCTCTTGGGCGCGCTCCTCGGCCTTGCCGGCACCATCGTCATCGTCGGCCTCGATGCGCTGCGCGGCTTCGGTAGCGAGATCGTGGCGGAGATCGCCATCCTGCTCGCCACCATCTCCTTTGCCTGTGCCACGATCTTCGGCCTGCGGCTGTCCGAATACGACCCGATGGTGGTGGCGGCCGGTTCGCTGCTGTTCGGCGGTCTCGTGCTGCTGCCGCCTTCGCTGATCATCGACCAGCCCTGGACGCTGCACCCGACGCCGACGGCGATCATAGCCACCATCATCATGGGGATCGTCTCCAGCGCCTTGGGGCTGATGCTGTTCTACATGTGCCTGGGACGGCTCGGCACGCTGACGACGAACGCGCAAGGCTATCTGCGCATCCCGATCGGCGTCGGCCTCTCCGTGCTGCTGCTCGGCGAGAGCGTGCCGTCGAACCTGGTGCTGGGCCTGGTGCTGGTCATGGCGGGCGTTGCCGCGATGACGGTGCCGCCGGAGCGGCGGAAACGACGCTAGCTATTACTTGGCGTCGTCAGCCAGCATCTTGCGGTACTTCTCGACGTCGCGAGTCACAAGTTTTTGCAGCACCTCGGGCGTGTGCTCGTCGGCATCGGGTGCCACGGTCGAGAGGTCCGCGAACCGCTTCTTCACCGCGTCGGTTTCGACCGCCGTGCGTGCAGCTGCATTCAGCCTGGCCATGACCGCCAGCGGAGTCCCCTTGGGCGCGAACAGGCCGTTCCAGCCCTGCGCCTCGAATTCGGGCAGGCCGGCTTCGGCCGACGTCGGCAGGTCCGGCAATGTCGCGAGCCGCACGGTCGAGCCGAACACGAGCCCGCGTGCCAGCTTCTCGTTGATCGACTGCGACACGGAGGCTGCCGCATCGCAGACGCCGTCGATCTGGCCGCCGATCGCATCGGTGAGCGCGGGCGCGGCGCCGCGATAGCCGACCAGCGTCGCGTCGATCCCGGCGGCCGTGACGAAGCTCTTGCAGATCAGGTAGTTCGAAGAGCCGACGCCGGCATGGCCGAGATTGATCTTGCCGGGATTGGCCTTGGCGTAGGCGATGAACTCCTTCAGGTCCTTTGCCGGAAAATCCTTGCGCACGGCGATGATGCCGAACGTCTTCGCCACCATGGCGATCGGTACGAAGGAGTCCGGCGTGAACGGCAGCTTTGGATAAATCGTATAGGTCGCGGCGTTGGTGCCGGCATTGCCGATCGCAATGGTGTAGCCGTCGGGCTCGGCGCGGGAGGCGCGCGCCAGTGCGGTCGAGCCGCCGGCGCCGGCGACGTTCTCGATCACGATGGTCTGGCCGAGCGCGATGCCCATCTGCTCGGCAACGGTGCGCGCGATCACGTCGGACGTGCCGCCGGCCGCGAACGGCACGATCATGGTGACGGGACGCTTGGGGAAGTCCTGCGCGAACGCGGTCGTCGCGAATGCAACGACGGCGACAGCGGCCGCCAGCCGCTTCAGCACGAACGCAATCACGCGGCCTTTTCCAGATGCGCGGTGAGGCCGGCGAACAGTCCGCGGCCGTCGGTGCAGCCCATGATGTCTTCGACGTGGTTTTCCGGATGCGGCATCATGCCGAGCACGTTGCCCTTGTCGTTGACGATGCCGGCAATGGATTGCGCGGCGCCATTGATGTTGCTGATGTCGTCGATCGCGCCGTCGGCCGAGCAATAGCGGTACAGCACGCGACCGTCGCCTTCGAGCCGCTTGATGGTCTCCGCGTCCGCCGCATAATTGCCCTCGCCATGCGCGATGGGCACGCGGATCACCTGCCCCGCATTGTAGCCGCGTGTGAACGGCGTGTCGGAGCGCTCGACGCGGAGATGCACGTCATGGCAGATGAATTTCAGCCGCGCATTGCGCATCAGGACGCCGGGCAAGAGGCCGGATTCGCAGAGGATCTGAAAGCCGTTGCAGACGCCGAGCACGAGGCCGCCCCTGGCCGCATAGTCGCGCACCGCGTCCATCACCGGCGCCCGCGCCGCAATCGCGCCGCAGCGCAGATAATCGCCGTAGGAGAACCCGCCGGGCACCACCACGAGGTCGGTGCCATCAGGTAGCGACGTCTCGGCATGCCAGACCATCGCGGGCTCGCTGCCCGAGATCAGCCTCAAGGCACGCGCCATGTCGCGCTCGCGGTTGATTCCGGGAAAGACGAGGATGGCGGCTTTCATGGCAGAGGTTCCGAACGAGGATTAAAATGGGGCTGGCACGTCTGCCAAATCGGCAGCAGACATAACCATTTGACGGGGATTTTACCAGTGCTAGCCTTGCCCGCGAGCGTTGTGCACAGGCCATAGCCCGCCATTCGGCCGATCGATTCGCCCGGGATTAAAGCCATGAATGTCCCCTCGCTGCCCGCATCCCTCTCCGAGCCGGTGTCCACCGAGGGCGTCATCGCCGCCGGTGCCTATGTCGACGGCCGGCGCGTCGCCAATATCGCCATCAGCGAGGCTTCGAGCTGGCGGGCGAAACCCGGCCACGTGGTCTGGATCGGGCTGCACGAGCCCGACATGGCGCTGCTCAGCGCGGTGCAGAAGCAGTTCGACCTGCACGAGCTCGCCATCGAGGACGCCAACCACGCCCATCAGCGACCGAAGATCGAGCAATATGGCGAGGCCCTGTTCATCGTGGCGCGCACGGCGCAACTGATCGAGGGCCGGATCGCCTTCGGCGAGACGCACATCTTCGTCGGCGAAGGCTATCTGGTCTCGGTGCGCCACGGCGCGTCGACGTCCTACACGCCGGTGCGCGAACGCTGCGAAAGCTGCCCGCGCGCGCTCGCGCGCGGCGAGGACTACATCCTCTACGCCATCCTCGATTTCATCGTCGACAACTACTCGCCCGTGCTCGAGAGCATTCACGAAGAGGTCGAGAGCATCGAGGACGACGTGCTCTCCAAGGCAATCAGCAAGGCGCAGATCGAGCGGCTCTACATGCTGCGCCGCGACCTGCTGCGGCTCAGGACTGCCATCGGACCGCTGGTGGAGGTCTGCCGCCGGCTCGAGCATGACGAACTGGCGATGGTGCGCGCTACGATGCAGCCGCTGTTCCGCGACGTCACCGACCACGTCAGGAACATCCAGGAGCGGATCGATTCAATGCGCGAGGTGCTGGCCTTCGCCTTCGAAGCAAGCCTGCTGGTCGGCCAGGCCCAGGAGACGGCGGTCTCCAAGAAACTTGCCTCCTGGCTCGCGATCATCGCGATCCCGACCGCGCTTGCCGGCATCTACGGCATGAACTTCAAGCACATGCCGGAGCTGGACTGGGAGTACGGCTATTACGCGCTGCTCGGCGTGATGCTGACGGCCTGCGGCGCGCTGTACTGGCGTTTTCGTCGGGTCGGATGGCTGTGAGCCATCCCGTTCACCCGATCAGCTCGACCCGATAATTCTCGATCACGGTGTTCGCCAGCAGCTTGTCGGCGGCGTCCTTCAACGCCGCCTCTGCCTTGGCCTTGTCCGCGCCGGCGAGCTCGATGTCGAACACCTTGCCTTGGCGAACGCTGGCGACGCCGTCGACGCCGAGCGACTTCAACGCACCCTCGATCGCCTTACCCTGCGGATCGAGGATGCCCGTTTTCAACGTAACGGTGACACGTGCCTTCACGTCAGATCCCTCTTAGCTCTTCACCAGCACCGGGCCGGAACCGGCCGGACGCTCGTTCTCCATGAGAATGCCGAGACGCTTGGCGACTTCGGTATAGGCCTCGAGCAGCCCACCGAGATCCCTGCGGAAACGGTCCTTGTCGAGCTTCTCGTTCGACTTGATGTCCCACAGACGGCAGCTATCCGGCGAGATCTCGTCGGCGACGATGATCCGCATCATGTCGTTTTCGAACAGCCGGCCGCACTCCATCTTGAAGTCGACGAGGCGGATGCCGATGCCGAGGAAGAGACCGGTGAGGAAGTCGTTGACACGGATGGCAAGCGCCATGATGTCGTCGATCTCCTGCGGTGTCGCCCACCCGAAAGCGGTGATGTGCTCTTCCGACACCATGGGGTCGTTGAGCTGGTCGTTCTTGTAGTAGAACTCGATGATCGAGCGGGGCAGCTGCGTGCCCTCCTCGATGCCGAGGCGCTGCGACAGCGAACCGGCGGCAACGTTCCGCACCACCACTTCCAGCGGCACGATCTCGACTTCGCGAATCAACTGCTCGCGCATGTTGAGGCGGCGGATGAAATGGGTCGGCACCCCGATGTCATTGAGGTGCTGAAACAGGTACTCCGAGATCCGGTTGTTGAGGACACCCTTGCCCTCGATCACCTGATGCTTTTTCGCATTGAACGCGGTGGCGTCATCCTTGAAGTGCTGGATCAGGGTACCGGGCTCCGGGCCTTCGTAAAGAACCTTTGCCTTGCCTTCATAAATGCGACGCCGACGGCTCATGGGGATGTACCGTGTTTTGTTGAAATCCATGTATCTGGTGTGCTCCGGTTGACGAGACTACGACCCACAGCGGAGCTGCCGTGAACGGCCCGGAACCCCTGGAAACAGAACGGGAACCCAGCCTTAGGCAACCTATCCGATTGGCCGTCCCAGCACAATCGATCCGGCCGTCCGGCATCAAACTTATACCGTCTTGCCTGCGGCTTAACGGCTCGTTGTTTTGCCGATTCGTGCCCCCTATCTAGGCATGCACCGGGGCTCTCGCAACGAGGGCCAGCCGGGTCCATTCAGCAGGGAATTGGAAAAGGCATGAGCACGTTGGACAAGCGCGAGGAAGGCTTCGAGAAGAAGTTTGCCCTCGACGAGGAGCAGAAATTCAAGGCGGAAGCCCGCCGCAACCGGCTGCTCGGTCTGTGGGCGGCCGAAAAGCTCGGCATCACCGGCGATGCCGCCACGGCCTATGCCAAGGAGGTGGTCGCGGCCGATTTCGAGGAAGCCGGCGACGCCGACGTCCTGCGCAAGGTCATGGCCGATTTCGCCGCCAAGAACGTCGCCGTCACCGAACAGGTGATTCGCGCCAAGATGAACGAGCTGATCGCGGTGGCGGCGGCCGAGGTGAAAGCCGGGAAGTAAGGCGAAGCGTCATTCCGGGGCACGTCTGCGACGCACCCCGGAATGCCAACCAGCTATCCCTCCTTGAACCCATACTCCGGCACATTGCCGCTGGCGCCGTAATATTTGTACGGCAGGAATTTGCCGCTCATGGTGATCTTGACGCGGTCGCCCTTCGGGTTGGGCAGGCGCTCCATCACCATGTCGAAATCGATCGCCGACATGATGCCGTCGCCGTACTCCTCCTCGATCAGCGCCTTCCACGCCGGACCGTTGACCATGACCAGCTCGTAGAAACGATAGATCAAGGGATCGGTCGGCGGCATCGGCATGCCGCGCATCGGCGTCTCGTTCAGCATCGCGGTCTCGGCCTTCGTCAGGCCGAAAAGTTCAGCGGCGTTTGCGGCCTGCGGCTTGGTCAGTTTCATTTGGCCAAGGATCGCGCCTGTTATCAGCACCTCGGAATAGCCGCCGATCTTTTCGCAGATGTGTTTCCAGCTCCAGCCCTTCTCGCGCTTGATGTCGAGCAGCTTCTCGGTGAGGTCTTCGCGTTTCATGTCAAGGTCTCCTTGGTTGTCGTCATGCCCGGGCCTTGTCCCGGGCATCCACGTTCTGGCTGCACTAGAAGGACGTGGATGGCCGGGCCAAGCCCGACCATGACGTCTCGTTGAGTGGCTCCGACTTGGCATCAGCGGCGACCGTCAGTCCGGGCTTGCCGATATGCACCACCGGCACATTCCGCGGATCGTGACCGGGCGTCTCGGCCGTGAAAGTCTTGCTGCGCGTTACCAGGAAATCAACGATGTGGTTGCGCAGCGCGTAGTACAGCGGATGGCGGTGCAAATCGGTGCGGCCGCGATCCCGCGGCAGCGGGTTCTCGACGACCTCGGCCAGCACCGCGCCGGGACCGTTGGTCATCAGGAAGATCTTGTCGGCGAGGTAGATCGCCTCGTCGACGTCATGGGTGATCATGAACGCGGTCTGCCCGGTCTCCAGACAGATGCGCCGCACCTCGTCCTGCAGCGTGCCGCGCGTCAGCGCATCGAGTGCCGAGAACGGCTCGTCCATCAGCATCATCTTTGGCGTGATCGACAGCGCACGCGCGATGCCCACGCGCTGCTTCATGCCACCGGAAAGCTCGGAAGGTCGCTTGTGTTCCGACCCCGTCAGGCCGACGAGATCGATAAATTTCTGCGCATGCGCCTTCACCCTGGCGCGATCCCAGTTCCGCCATTTCGAGCTGACGGCGTAGGCAACGTTACCGAGCACGGTGCGCCAGGGCAGCAGCGCATGGCTCTGGAAGATCACGGCGCGATCGAGGCTCGTCCCTGAAATGGCCTGCCCGTCGACGATCACCGCGCCCTCGCTCGGCGCATCGAGGCCGGCGAGGATGTTGAGCACCGTGGTCTTGCCGCAGCCGGAATGGCCGATCACGCAGCAGAACTCGCCGCGCGCCATCGACAGCCAGAGATTCTCGAAGACCGCCGTTGTCGCGCCGCCTGCGCCCGGATAGCGCTTTGCGATGGCTTCGATCGAGATGAATTTTTCGGTCACGGCCCTACTCCGGAAACGTGACCATGCGCGTGAAGCGCGCGAGGATCTGGTCGAGCAGCATGCCGACGATCCCGATCAGCAGGATCGCGATGATCACGTTGGTGATCGAGAGGTTGTTCCACTCGTTCCAGACGAAATAGCCGATGCCGGTGCCGCCGACGAGCATTTCGGCCGCGACGATCACGAGCCAGGCGATGCCAATCGAGATGCGCATGCCGGTCAAAATCGTCGGCGCCGCCGCCGGCAGGATCACGGTGAAGGCGCGCCTGATCGTTCCGACCTCAAGCGTTCGCGCGACGTTGATCCATTCCTTGCGTACGCTCGCAACCCCGAACACGGTGTTGAGCAGCATCGGCCAGATCGAGCAGATGAAGATGACGAAGATCGCGGAGATCGAGGAATCCTTGATGGTGTAGAGCGCGAGCGGCATCCACGCCAGCGGCGAGATCGGCTTCAGCAGCTGGATGAAGGGATCGAGCGCCTGGCTGAGCAGCGGCGACATGCCGATCAGGAAGCCGAGCGGGATGGCGACCAGCACGGCGAGCAGATAGCCGGTGCCGACGCGCGCGATGGAATAACCGAGCTGGATGGCGAGCCCCTTGTCGTTCGGCCCGTTGTCGTAGAACGGCCTCCTCACATGCTCCCAGAGTTTTGCGCCGACATCGACCGGCCCCGGCATGGCGGATTTGCCCTGCGTCGCAGTCAGGCCCATCAGCTTGGCGTATTCCGGGCTCATCGTGGCCACCGGTGCCGTCGAGCGCACGGCGAGATGCCAGACGCCGAGGAACGCGACGAGCAGCACGATCGAGACGAGGCCGGCACGGAGACGGAGGGAGCTGGTGGTCATCTCCCTCTCCCCCAGTCGTCCCGGCGAAGGCCGGGACCCATAACCCCAGGGAGAAGTTTGGCGGAGATTAGTTGTTCGGTACTGCTACCTTCCGCGATCGACAAATCACGCGGTATGGGTCCCGGCCCCCGTGCGCAGCGCGCACTAGGCCGGGACGACAGCGGAGGCACAGCGCGGCCCATCACGACGCCTTCCTGATCTTGAAGCCCGCCAGATAATCCTCCGGCTTGGCCGGATCGAAAGTCTTTCCCATCACGGCGAACGATTTGTAGCTGCTGGCTGGCGGCGCCAGGCCCATCTCCGTCATCAGCTTCCTGGTGTCGGTGGCGAGATACACCTGCTCGGCGACCGCCTTGTAGTCGACATCGCCCTTGATCTGACCCCAGCGCTTCATCTGCGTCAGCATCCACACCGCAAAGGACTGCCAGGGGAACGGGTCGAAATCGACGCGCTTTTCATCCGTCTTCACGCCGCCGAGGCCATCGGCATAGGTGCCGGTCAAGACCTGTTCCAGCACCGTGACCGGCGCGTTGATGTAGTTCGCCGGCGCGATCGCCTCGGCGATCTGCTTGCGATTCTCCGCCTTCGACGCATAGGCGGTGGCATCGACGATCGCGCGCGTCAGCGCGGCAAAGCTGTTCGGCGCCGTGGTGATGAACTCGCGGCTGGCGGCGAAGCTGCAGCAGGGATGGCCGTCCCAGATTTCCTTGGACAACAGATGCATGAAGCCGACGCCGTCATAGATCGCGCGCTGGCAGATGTTGTCGGGCGCGAGAAAGCCGTCGATGTTGTCGGCGCGCAGGTTTGCCACCATTTCCGGCGGCGGTACCGAGCGCAGCTGCACGTCGGTGTCGGGGTCGATGCCGTGTTCGGCGAGATAGTAGCGCAGCAGATAATTGTGCATGGAATAGTCGAAGGGGATGGCGAATTTCATGCCCTTCCAGTCCTTCGGGTCGCGCTTGTCCTTGTGCTTGCTCGCCAGCACGATGCCCTGCCCGTTGATGTTCTCGATCGCGGGCACGGCGAATGGAATGGCGTTGGCACCTAAGCCAAGCGAAATCGCGAGCGGCATCGGCGCCAGCATGTGCGCGGCGTCGTATTCCTTGTTGATGGTCTTGTCGCGGATCACGGCCCAGCCGGCGGTCTTGACCACGTCGACGTTGAGGCCGTGCTTGGCATAGAAGCCCAGCGGCGCCGCCATGATGATCGGCGTGGCGCAGGTGATCGGGATGAAGCCGACCTTGAGATCCTTCTTTTCCGGCGCGCCGGCCTGCGCAAAGACTTCGGTAGCGGTCTGAAGCGGGAAGAACTGCGACAGCGCGGCCAGCGCGGTGGAGGCACCGACCGACTTCAAGAATGCGCGCCGCGCAACGTCCTGCGGAAACATCGCGCGCATCACGGCAGAAGCGACCACGCCCTCGTAGCGCTTCTCCTCGCTCTCGACGGGATCACAGCGCAACGCGGTGGCCTGCTCATGCTCCGCCGCGGATTGATGCTGACCGCAGGCACAGCCGGCTCGCAGGTTGCGATCGGGATCAAACGGATTGTCGAAAGTGGACATCGGACCTCCTGCGCGTCGTTGCGAGGAGAATTACGCAAGGAGCATGCCATCACCTTCAGGCTGGCCAGTGCCTTGATGACGCGGCACTTTCGCTCGCACTTGGTCGTTACGAAAATTCGTGATAAACGATATTTCGTAGCTTAATAACGAGATTTCGTAATGGCAACGACGCCACTACTCGCCCACGATGATGTGGCCCCGACCATCGATCCGCGCGTCGCGGCCTTCGAATCCTCCGTCGAGGCGACGCTGCTGGTCGATCCCTTCGGCGACCAGATCGTCGATGCCAATCCCGCTGCTTGCACCCTGCTCGGCTACGACCGCGCGCTGCTGCGCCAGACCAGGGCGAGCACGCTGCATGCCGGCGAGCTTCCGGCGCTGACCGTGTTCACCCAGGCCGTGCTGCACAAAGGCGCCTACTGGACTACGGCGCTCAACCCACGCCATGCCACCGGGCAAAATCTCCGGCTCGAATATGCCGGCTGCGTCCTGCCCCATGACGGGCGCACGCTGGTCCAGCTCACCCTGACCGATCTCGACGCGCGCCGCCGCCGCAATGTCGACGCCGCCGCCGAAGACCACATGCGCAGCGGCATCTCGACCTGGCAGCGGGTCGAGCGCGTGTTCCAGGACATCGAGCGCGAGAACCAGCTGATCCTGCGGGCCGCCGGCGAAGGCATTTACGGCGTCAACGCGGAAGGAAAGACCACCTTCGTGAACCCCGCCGCCGAGCGGATGCTGGGCTGGACTGCCGAGGAGCTGGTCGGCAAGGAAATCCATCCCATCATGCACCACACCCACCATGACGGGCGGCACTATCACAACCATGACTGCCCGATCTATGCGGCGTTCCGCGACGGCGCCGTGCACCAGGTCGACGGCGAGGTGTTCTGGCGCAAGGACGGCTCGCCGGCCTGGGTCGAATACACCTCCACGCCGATCCGTGATCGCGGCGTGGTGGTCGGTGCCGTCGTGGTGTTTCGCGACGTCAGCCAGCGGCGCGAGGCCGACGAGAAGCTGCACGCCGCGCTCGCCGAGGTCGATCGCCTGCGCGAACGTCTCGAGCTCGAAAACGCCTACCTCCAGGAAGAAATCCGGATCGAGACCAATCCGCGCGGCATCATCGGTGGCAGCGAGGCGATCCAGACGACGCTGCGCCAGGTCAAGCTGGTGGCGCCGACCAGCGCCGCGGTGATGATCACCGGGGAATCTGGCACCGGCAAGGAGCTGATCGCGCGCGCCATCCACGAGGATTCCACCCGCAGCGACCGGCCGCTGATCCGCGTCAACTGCGCCGCGATCCCGCGCGAATTGTTCGAGAGCGAATTCTTCGGCCATGTCCGCGGCGCCTTCACCGGCGCGACGCGCGACCGCATCGGCCGGTTCGAACTCGCCGATGGCGGCACGCTGTTCCTCGACGAGGTCGGCGAGATCCCGCTCGAATTGCAAGGCAAGCTGCTGCGCGTCTTGCAGGAGGGCAATTTCGAGCGCGTCGGCCAGGAGCGCACGCGCGCGGTCGACGTCCGCGTCATCGCCGCGACCAATCGCGACCTCAAGCAGGAGGTGCAGCGCGGGCGTTTTCGCGAGGACCTCTATTTCCGGCTCAACGTGTTTCCGATCGAGACGGTGCCCCTGCGCGAACGACGCGAGGATATTGCGCTGCTCGCCCAGCATTTCCTCACGCGCGAGAGCAAGGCGCTGAAATCGAATCTGCGCTTGTCGGAGGGCGATGCGCGGCGGCTGACGCGCTATGACTGGCCGGGCAATGTCCGCGAACTCCAGAACGTAATCGAGCGCGCCGCGATCCTGTCGCAGAACGGCCGTTTGCGGATCGATCTCCCCGACCCCTCCGGCACGCAGGCCCCAGCCGGCGCCGCGCGGCAGAAGGCTGACGCACGGACCGCTGTGATGACGTCATCCGAAATGCGCGACCACGAGCGCGCCAACATCCTGGCCGCGCTCGAGGGCTGCGCCGGAAAAGTGTTCGGCCCCGGTGGCGCGGCCGAGATGCTGGATATCAAGCCGACCACGCTGGCCTCGCGGATCAAGGCGCTGGGAATCGCGCCCCGTCCGCGGGCCGGCGGCTAGCGGCGATCACGCCGCCTTGGTCGTGACCTCCGATGCGATCGGCAATCCCTGCTCGATCGGCAGCGACGGATCGCGCGACCATTCGTTCCAGGAGCCGAAATACATCCGCACGTCCTTCACGCCGGCGTTCTTGAGCGCCAGGAACGTGTTCGAGGCGCGCGCCCCCTTGAAGCAGTAGAGATAGACCGGCGTGGAGGGCGAGATGCCGACCGTGGCGCATTCCGCCAGGATCTCGTCCTTGGATTTGAAGCGCGGTCCCTCGGCGGTCGGTTTCATCATGCGATACCATTCCAGCCACACCGCGCCGGGAATGCGGCCCTTGCGCGGGCAGAAATCCTTCCCGTAGGGCGACGAGCTGTCGCCGATCCATTCGTCGACGTCGCGTACGTCGAGAATGGCGACGCCCGGCTTGCCGACCGCCCCCAGCATGGTCTTGGCGTCGATCAAAATCTCGCCCGCTTCGGGCACGATTCCGAACGACGCCTTCGCAGGCGCCGGCACGTCTTTCGTCACCGGAAGACCTGCGGCAGCCCAGGCATCGAAGCCGCCATGCAGCACCTTGATCTTGGGATAGCCGAGCATGGTGAGCAGGTAGTAGCCGCGGCAGGACTGGCCGAAGCCGGAGTTCATCGACTGCTCGTAGATCACGGCCGTCTCCTTGCCGGACAGACCCGCGCCGCCGAAGGCATCGGCGAACTTGGTCTTCAGCTCGCTCATGCCTTCTGGCGTCGAGGTCGCAAGAAACGTGAATATCTCATGCACGTTCACGGCGTTGGGAAGGTGCCCGGCGCCATAGGCGTCGGGGTTGCGGGTGTCGATCACGACACAGGGCTCGGTTTTCAAGAGATCGGCAAGTTCGCTGGCAGAGATCAGAACGTCCGTCATTGGCAGCCTCTCCGTTGAGGTTAGATGGTGGGTGGGGCTCGTAAAACTCAGGAATCGGCAAGCATCTTGCGCAGCTGCTTGGTGGCAGGCGTGACGATCGCGACGAAATAGGCCTCGCGCAGGCGGCGCTGCGCGCGGTGGCTCTTGAGGTAGCCGCGCGCGCCACAATGCAGCATCGCCGCATGCGCCGCCGCGACGCTGGCTTCACCGGCGCGCAGCCTGAGCGCGATCACCTTGCGCCAGTAGGTCTCCTCCTCGTTGTAGGGATCACGCGCCAGCGCCATGGTCTCGGCCTCGAGCTCGGCGGCGATATCGCGGAAGTGCACCGGCTGTTGCGGCAGATAGCGGTTGATGTGGCCGAGGGGATTGTCGACCTCGTCCATGATGTTGATGCAGTCCTTGATGAGCCCGAGCGCCATGCCGGCCTGCAGCAGGATGAAGCCGGCGCGGATCTTCTTCACGAAAGGCGCGGCGGGATCGGCCAGGATCAGCTCGTCAGGCACGAAGGCGTCCCGGAACTGCACGCCATAGGTGCCGGTGCCGTCCATGGCGAGGAACGGCTTGCATGGCGTCAGTGTGATCGCGGGATCGGAGCAGTCCGCTAAAAACATCACTTGGCCGGGCTCGCCACTTGCGATGCCCGGCTCGTCCTCGCGTTCGAAGATGGTGCCGAAATAATGATCCGGTCCGAGATTGGACACCCAAGGCAGCGCGCCGCGCACGATGTAGCCGCCTTCGACCTTGCGCCCCTTCAGCTTGAGCTTTTCGATGCCGAAAAAGCTCTTCATCGGATTGGAGAGTCCGGTGCCGCCGAGCACGCGACCGGTCGAGAACGCATCGCCGAAGCGCTTTGCCAGCTTCATGTTGGTCGAGTTGGCCGCGTACCAGACCAGCGTGTTCTGGCACCACGCCATGAAGGCAGTGCTGCCGCAGACCTCACCGATTGCCGCCATCGCCTGAATGGCACAGCGCAGATCGGCAGGCCCTTCGTGCGGCACGTGACTGCCCCAGGCACCGACCTCGCCGAGCTTGTGCAGCACATCGGCCGGATAAATGGTGCCGGCATCGATGCCGGCGGCGAGCGGCGCGAGCTGCTCCCGCGCGATCCGCGCCACCTCGCCTGCAATGGACGGTGCGGGCTGATCCAAAATTTCGGCCCGTGATAAAGCCAGTGAACCCATGATCGTCTCCCGCACCTTGTCCTGTTGCCGTCAGCTCAGATGCCGACCTCGAGATTGACCGGGCGGGTGAAGGTGTTGGCGACCGGCGACCATTGCTTCACATGGGCGACCAGCGCATTGATTTCGTCCGGCGAGATCCCCTCACATTCCATGTCGACCTTGACGCGCACGTCCGTAAATCCAACGGGCTTGTCCGAGACGTCGCCGGTGCCCCAGACGGCGGTAATGTTGAGATCGCCCTCGAGCTCGAGCTCGAGCTTGTTGACGATCCAGCCGCGATGCACGGCGTTGGCGTGCAGGCCGACGGCGAGGCAGGAGCCCAGCGCGGCGAGCGAAGCTTCGGACGGATTGGGCGCAGTGTCGTCGCCGAGCAGACCGGGCGGCTCGTCGACGATGTAGGGCTGCAAATTGCGGATGTAGTTGGCGTGGCGGAATTTTCCTTCCGCGACCGTCTTGCACTTCAAGGTCTTGATGACCTTCGGATTGGCCTTGCCGTTGGCGATCAGTTGCTCGAGGCCATTCTTGTCGATGGGCGCGAGGCAACCCGTCAGCACTGTCTTTTGAACGACGGCAGTCATCATCTTCTCCCTGGCAGAAGTGGAAATCGGTAGGATACCGAACGGTCTGTTTCCTTGCATGGAGCGTGCCAGAGCCGACCAAAATCAAAAGGCGAAGTATTGGAGCCGCTTAGCGAACGCTGCCTGCGAATTGATCAGCCGCCGTTTGCTCAAAGGCGATGCAGACGGGCTTTCCCGTGCGAATCTTTTCAGCGCGGACAGATGCGGCTTGCTGATGCGGCGCGGCTGCGGGTAAGTTTGGACTCATGGCCAAGCCCTCACTGAACAAGACGTCAAAGAAGTCTCATTCGCCGCACGGCGGCGCCAGTGACGACGAGTCCGCGCGCGGACGCCTGCTCAGCGCCGCGACGCATCTGTTCTGCAAGAACGGCATCAACGCCACCGGCATCGACGCGATCATCGCGGAAGCCGGCACCGCGAAGACCACGCTCTATAAATTATTCGGCTCCAAGACCAATCTCGTCAACGCGGTGCTGGAGAGCGAAGGCAAGCAGTGGCGCGAATGGTTCATCGGCGCCATGGAAGAAGGCGGCGGCGACGCGCAGGCCAAGCTCACGCGCATCTTCCCGGCCCTGAAGAGCTGGTTCGCGGAGGAGCGCTTCTACGGCTGCCCCTTCATCAATGCGGTCGGCGAGCACGACAAGGACGCCAAGCAGTTCCGCAACATCGCGATGAAGCACAAGAAGATCGTGCTCGGCCACATCGAGAAGCTCGCTGGCGAGCTCGGTTCGAACGAGCCCCTCGTGCTCGCACATCAGCTCGGGCTGTTGATCGACGGCGCCATCGTCGCGGCGATGGTGTCGCGCGATCCGGGCGTGGCCGATACGGCGGCGCTGACGGCGGGCCCCCTGCTCAGCCAGTCCAAGGCAAAGAAGAAGCGCGCGGTGGATCAGCTCGAGGCAGTGTGATCGGTCCCATCCCGTAGCCCGCATGAGCGCAGCGACATGCGGGACGACCGTCCCCGGATGTCGCTTCGCTCATCCGGGCTACGGCACTCGCAGCCGCTCCCTCGGTAACGCAGCGATGAACCGCCCGATCGCACCGAGTACCGGTCCCTGATCACCCGCAAAAAACCAGTGATCGTTGCCGTCGAGCTCGACGAATTGCGCACCTTTGATCCGGCTCGCCACATCGCGGCCGGCCGCGATCCGTACGGCCTTGTCGTCACGACGATGCAGCACTAGTGTCGGCATGGCAATCTGCGGCAAAAGCTGCCGCACGTCGGCGTCGCGAAACGCCTCGAGCACCGCCGAGATGCCGCCGGGACTGGAGGCCGCGCGCAATAGCCCCGCCCACCAGGCGCGTGCCTGGGGATCGCTCGCAAGGCTGGGCGCGAACGTCTCAATCTCCACCGGACCTCCCCATTGCGCGATGAGGTGCTTGCTCCAGGCGTCGTACTGGCTGGCGCGCAGCGCGTGCGGATAATCCTGCGACCAGCAGCCCTTGGCCAATGCACCGAACAGGATGAGTCCGGCCACGAGACGCGGTTCATCGACCGCAAATTTGATGCAGGCTGGTCCACACTCGGATGCGCCGAACAGCACGACGCGGCGCGAGCCGGTCGCGCGGAGCACCGTGCCGATATCCTCCGCGGTGACCTCGATACCGGGGGCCGATCCAACCCGGTCGGACAACCCGATGCCGCGACGATCAAACACGATCAGGCGCCCAAGCTTCATCAGCGAGGCCAGAAACGCCCGGCTCGCGGGGTGCTCCCAGGCGCGCTCCACATGCGACACGAAGCCGGGCATGACCAGGATGTCGAGCGGGCCGCTGCCGTAGGTCTGATACGCCAGATGCACACCAGCGCCCTTGACGTAGCGCGTCGCTGGAACGTCGGCTGCCGCCGCAGGACTCATCAACGCCTCGGTCTCGGCTTCGGGCGTAACACCAAGCTCGTCGCGCAGCCGCTGCCTCAGTGCCGCGTGGTGCCGCTCTGCCGCACTGCGGTCACCCGCCAGCAGCAGACTGCGGATCAGATGCCGGCCGTAGACCTCGCTCAAAGGATCGAGCTCGACCAGACGGGTCGCATGCGTGGCCGCGGAAAAGTAGTCGCCGGCGGCGGTCTTGTCCTGCACCAGGCGCTCCAGCGCGTGCATCAGCCGTCCCCGCAGCGCCTCGCGGCGGAAGAACGCCCAGTCGTCGAATTCCGGACAGTCCTCCGGGGAGAACCCTGCGAGGAAATCTCCCCGATAAATCTGGCAGGCCTCGTCAAAGTCAGCGCGATCGCAAGCGCCCTCGAACAGATGCGCATCGACCTTCAACGCGACCGCCGGAGACCATCGCACGCTGGTGCGGTCGGTCTCGAAAACCTGCTGACCGAGCGTCAGCTCGATGCGGTGAAGCAGCCGCCGCAATCGCGCTAGCCCGGTCTCGCGGTCAGTTTCAGGCCACAGCAGCGTCGCCACGATTTCGCGGGCCACGGCGCCCTTGGCCTCCGCGAGATAGACCAGCAGCGCGAGGCCCTTGCGCAAGGCCAATTTGATCGGGCGGCCGTCGGCGTAGACCTCAGGGAACCCGAATGTCCCCAGCGAGAAAACCGTCATGAAAGTCCTCCCTCCCCTCGCGGCGCCCCCGGGGGACGCACAGGGGACGGTCCAGCAATAGCAGTCGGGGCAGATCGAGCCTGCTCGCCGGCGAGCAATTCAGGCTCCTGCATGCGGCACGGCTGCATCAGGCACAATAGGAAAAAACATGATCTCGCGCCTCCTGATCCTGCTCTACGCCATCGTGAGCTACGTGATCTTCACGGTCTCATTTCTCTATGCGCTCGGTTTCGTCGGCAATTATGTCGTGCCCAAGTCGATTGATAAGTCGATCGACATGCCGATCGGCGTCGGCAGCCCGACGGACCTGAGCGTGGCCATCGTCGTCAACCTGCTGCTCATGAGCCTGTTTGCAATCCAGCACAGCGTGATGGCGCGCCCGGTCTTCAAGCGATGGTCGGCCAAATTCCTTCCCCCCGCCTGCCAGCGCAGCACCTATGTGCTGCTCTCCAGCCTGATCCTGCTGTTGCTGTTCTGGCAGTGGCGCCCGATCCCGACGCCGGTCTGGCAAGCGAGCGGAATCGCGGCCTGGTTGCTAATCGGCGTGCATTGGCTTGGCTGGCTGATCGCGTTCGCCTCGACCCACATGATCGATCATTTCGATCTGTTCGGCCTGCGCCAGGCCTTCGTCGCGTTCCGCGGGAGCGAGATACCAGGTCAATCGTTCAGAACACCACTGCTCTACAAGATCGTGCGGCATCCCATCATGCTCGGCTTCCTGCTCGCGTTCTGGGCCACGCCCGAGATGACCGTCGGCCACCTTCTGTTTGCGCTCGCAAACACCGCCTACATCCTGGCCGCGCTTCAGTTCGAGGAGCGCGACCTGATCGCCGAATTCGGCGCGACGTACCAGGATTATCGCCGACGCGTTCCCATGCTGCTGCCGCGTCTTTTCGGTCGTCGGACGGAAGATCGCCAGCCGCCTCGGCCTGCTGGAGCGTCGCAATGAATGCAGTATCAACTATTCCCCGGATGTCGGCGGAGGCCGCCACGTTTGCCGATACGCTGGATGGGCTTGACGTCGGTCTTTGTCTCGTTGACGCGGAGGCGCGTCTCATTCACGCCAATACTGCCGGGCAGGACATGATCGAAGCGCGCGACATCCTGCACGAAATCCGCGGGCACCTCGCGGCTTGCGATCCGACGGTCAACCGGACCCTGCAGCATTTTTTCGCAGCCGCCGGGCAGGAAAACGCGTTCCTCGGCGCCGACGGGATCGCGGTGCCGATGATCGGGCGGGATGGGAAGCGCCACGTCGCCCATGCTCTGCCGTTGACTTCCGGCGCGCGCCGACTTGGGGGCGTCGCCTACAGCGCCGTCGCAGCGTTGTTCGTCCGCAGGGCGGCGCTCACGATACCGCCTCGTTCCGAAGTGATCGGCAAGGCATTCAAACTGACGCCGACCGAGTTGCGTGTGATGCTCGCGATCGTCGAACTCGGCGGCATTCCCGAAGTGGCGGCGGCGCTCGGCGTCGCCAATACGACGATCAAGACGCATGTCCGGCGCCTGTTTGAAAAGACCGGTGCAGCGCGACAGGCAGATTTCGTCAAGCTTGTCGCGGGATATGCGACGCCATTACGCAAACCTGCCGAATGCAGACAATCCGTTGGAGCGACACGATGAGAGCAATTCTATGCAGCTCATTCACTGGCCCCGCCGATTTGCGCCTCAGTGAAATCGACGAGCCGAAGCCCTCCGGCGACGAGATCCTGATCGACGTCCATGCGGCCTCCGTCAGTTTCATGGACCAGTTGATGGTCTCGGGACTCTACCAGATGCGGCCGCCGACGCCCTTCGTGCCCGGCACGGAAGCATCCGGTGTCGTCATCGCGGTCGGCGGCGAGGTCACGGCATTCGCTCCCGGCGACCGCGTGGCATGCAGCGCCTGGACCGGCGGCTACGCCGAACGGATGATAGCGAAGGACTCAAAGTGCGTGCTTCTGCCGGAAGGCGTCGCGTTCGAGGCAGCGGCGACGGTCCTGCACAATTACGGCACGGCCTATTATGCGCTGGTCGAGCGGGCCAGGGCGCAGCGCGGCGAAACGCTGTTCGTCACGGGCGCTGCCGGCGGAGTTGGCCTTGCCGCCGTCGATCTCGGCCGCCATTTGGGCTTGCGCGTCGTCGCCGGTATCGGCTCCGATGACAAGGCCGCCCTGGTTCGCAATTATGGAGCCAGCGACATCGTCAATTATCGTAGCGAGGATCTGCGCGACCGGATCAAGGCGATCACCGGCGGCGAAGGGATCGATATCGGCTTCGACAATGTCGGCGGCGCGATATTCCAGCAGATGGCCCGGTCGATGAAGTGGGGCGGAAGGCTGATGCCGATCGGCTTCACCAGCGGCGAGATTCCCCAGCTCCCAATGAACCTTCCGCTGCTGAAGAACTATTCCATCCTCGGGGTCTTCGTCGGCGCCTGGGCGGAGAAATTCTCGCTCGAAGCAGCGCGCATGAACGCCACGCTGATGCAATTGCTGGCCGGCGGAAAAATCCGCCCGCACATCGATCGCATCCTCCCTTTGGAGGAGGCCGGCGAAGCCATGCGTGCCGTGGCCAACCGAACGGTTCAGGGGCGAATTGTCCTCAAGATCAGGTAAAGTGCACGGGGAAGAGAGAACAAAACCGATGACAAAGATCATCATCGACAAACGCTTTTGCGGTCCTCCGAACTCCGGCAACGGCGGCTATGTCTGCGGCCGGCTGGCCCGGCACATTCCCGGCGCCGCGGAGATCACGCTGCGCGCACCGCCGCCGCTGGACACGCCACTCGATGCGGTCGCAACGGACGACGGCGCATGGCAGCTTCGCGATGGCGACAAGATCGTCGCGACCGGGCGGCCGGCAAGCGTCGAGCTTGCGCGCGTGGAAACAGCCAGCTTCGAGGAGGCCTGCGCCGCCGAATTGTTGACGCCGGTGAAGCCGCACGAGCATCCGCTGCCGACATGTTTCGTGTGCGGCCCCGCAAGGGCCAAGGGAGACGGCCTGCGCATTTTTGCCGGCTCGCTCGCGCGTCCCTCGCACAGCGCCGTTCTGGCAGCGAGCTGGACACCGGATAAGAATCTCGCCGCTGACGACGGCCTCGTCGCGCCGGAATTCCTCTGGTCGGCGCTCGATTGCCCCACCGGCTTTGCCTGCAATTGCGATCCGCAGACCGGCAGCTTCGACAAGGCACCGTTGCTGCTGGGGCGGATGTCGGCGCGGATCGAGGCCCGCCCGCACCCCGGCGAGCCCTGCATCATCACGGCCTGGCCGACGGGCCGCGATGGCCGCAAGCGCACGGCCGAGGCTGCGGTGCATGATGGAGCCGGGAAGTTGCTGGCGGTGGCGCGCACGACATGGATTGCGGTGGAGCGCGAGGTGCAGCTCGGGCGTCCTTCGTAGAGGGACATGGGCGGCCGGCCAGCTTTCCGGCTAACCACGGGAGCACTCCACTTTGCCATCCGTGCGACGCTGCCAACGGTCGAGAAGCGTTGAACCCACGTTTAATCAAAGATACTCTTGCAGCTGTCGCCAAGCAAAAAAGATCCAAGAGGGTACGCGATGGTCCGCAAGTTAAAGGCATTTGCAATCCTTGCTACGGGCATGTTCGTCGCTGGCGTCGCAAATGCCGAGGCACAGCAGCCGGAGCTTAATGCGCCTGACCTCGTCCTCGTTAATGGCAAGGTTCTGACCTTAGACGACCGATCGACCGTCACGGAGGCAGTCGCCGTCGCGGATGGAAAGATCATCGCGACCGGAACCAGTGCTTCGATCAAGGCGCTTGCAGGCGCCCGGACCCGCGTGCTCGACGTGTCCGGCAAGACCGTCATCCCCGGATTGATCGATACACACGCTCACTTCAAGGCCGCTGGTCTGGGCGACTACGTCGTAAGCCTGGGCCGAGCCAAGACCGTCGCGGACGCGCTCGAGGCCATCAAATCATTCGCCACCAAGAAGAAACCGGGTGAGTGGATTGTAGGTGGCGCGTGGCATCCGCCCTCACAATTGGCCGAGAAGCGCTATCTCACGAGGCAGGAGATCGATAGTGTTGCTCCGAACAACCCGGTCTATCTTCGCACCGTCGGGCATTTCTCGATGGCGAACACCATGGCTCTACAAGTGGTCGGTGTCGACAAGACCACCGCGGACCCGAGTGGTGGTAAGTTTGAACGCGACGCAGCCGGTGACTTGACCGGCGTGCTCGTGGAGACGGCAATCGATCGGGTCGAGAAGGCCGTACCACCTTGGACAGAAGACGACGAAATGCGGCAATTCACCATTGCCGAAGGTGTGCTGAACAGCTTCGGCATCACCAGTGTGATCGAAGGCGCAACAGAGCCACGTGACGTCCGAACGCTGCAGAAGCTTGTCGCAGCGGGGAAAGCCACTTTGCGCACCGGCGTGATGTTTCGGCCGGAGCCCCCCACCGATCTGACCGCATGGGAAGCGATCATGTCAGGCAATGGCGCCTCCTCAGGGTTCGGTGACGATTGGCTCAAGTTCGCCGGCATCAAGATCTTTTACGACGGCGGCATGACGCTGAAGACGGCGCTCATGCGTGACGTGTACCCCGATTCACACGACAACTATCACGGCATCACGCAGCAGACACCTGAGCGGCTGAAGCAACTCATCTCCATCTGCAACCGTTATGACTGGCGTGTCGGAGTCCACGTCGTGGGCGACCTGGGTGTTGACCAGGTGCTCGATGCCTTCGAGGCAGCGGATAAAGAAAAATCGATCCGCGACCGTCGCTTCGTCCTCATCCACGCCAGCCTGATCCGGCCAGAACAGATGGAGCGTGCGCAAAGACTAGGAGTCCGCATCGATTTCCAGAACGTTTTCATGTGGGATAAGGGAGCGACCGTCGAACGATTTCTCGGGAAAGCGACCGCTGACCGCGCCGTGCCGACCAGGACGTTGATCGAAAAAATGGGACTCAACAGCCTCGGCGCCGGGACGGATTTTCCGGTCAACCCGATCAACCCCTTCCTCAACATGTACATCATGGTGACCAGGAAGGATCCCAACGGAAACATCTACGGCTCGGCAGAAGCTATTACGCGCGAGCAGGCCCTACGGCTCTACAGCAGCGCGGCTTCGCGCTACAACTTCGATGAAGCCCGCAAAGGGACCATTGAGCCCGGAAAGTTGGCGGACGTCGTGGTGCTCTCCGCTGACTACGCGGCCGTGCCCGAGGAGCAGATCAAGGACATCAAGGCGGACCTGACGCTGGTCGGCGGCAAGGTTGTCTTTCAGCGCTGAACCGGCGCTGATCGGCCAAGGTGAGCGAGAGCGACAATTCGCTCTGCTTCCCGACGAAATCTACACGCCCTCCGCGATCATCCCCTGCAACCGCACCAGCTCCGCCTCGATATCCCGCTCCACGTCCGCCGCCCGCATCTCGATCACCCGATAGTCCCTTGCCTTGAGCCACGCCCGCCGCGACGCGCGATCCGCGACGATCGTCTCGTTCTCACCCGTGTTCACCAGCTCGATCGCGATCCGATGCGGGAACGAGACGAAGTCCGGGATGTGCCGCCCCACAGGGGTCTGGCGCTTGAACCCGCCTGCGAAGCGGCGGTCGCGGGTGAGGGCCTGCCAGAGCAGGCGTTCGGCATCGGTCGGATTGCGGCGGAGCAGGCGGGCGAGGCCGCGCACGGTGGAGCCGCTGTCGGGAACGCCGCCGCCCTGACCGTGCTCGGCCAAAAGCGCACGCAGCCGCGTTGCCTGCTCGCCGTCGAGCACGCCGCCCTTGGCCGGGCCCTTGCGCCCTTCCGCGATCGCCATCACCACCCCATGGAGGGTGTGCATGTCCTGCTTGGTCGGCTCCATCCGGGTGAAGATGTTGCGCAGGTTCACCAGCATGGTGTCGCGCTTCTCGGCCGGGCGCAAAAATTCGACCCGGTCGAGTTCGCGGATGAGATTGTCGAAGAAGGCCTGCATCTGATGCTGCGAGGCGCGCTCGGAGCGCTCCGGCATGGCGTGCGGCAACTCGCCGGAGGTCGCCCGCTTGAACCATTCGTAGCCGACCAGCAGCACGGCCTGGGCGAGGTTGAGCGAGGCAAAGCCCGGATTGACCGGAAAGGTAATGATGCGGTTGGCGAGCCCGACCTCCTCGTTAGTCAGCCCCCAGCGCTCCCGGCCGAACAGGATACCGGCCTTGCCGCCCGCCGCGACGTGCCCGGAAATCTCGCTAGCTGCGGCTTCCGGCCCCACCACCGGCTTGGCCTGGTCGTGGGGGCGCGCGGTGGTGGCGAACAGCAGGTCGAGATCGGCGACGGCCTCACCGACCGTGTCGAACAATTCGACCTTGTCCAGAATATAGTCGGCCCCGGCCGCGGCGCGCTGGGCGGCGATGTTGGGCCAGCCGTCGCGAGGATTGACGATGCGCAATCGGCTCAGCGCGAAGTTGCCCATGGCGCGCGCGGCCATGCCGATGTTTTCGCCAAGCTGCGGCTCGACCAGGATGACGATGGGACCGTCGAGGAAAAGGCCCGCCTTGCTCTTGTCAGTCCCGGACATCTCGCTTCGCTTTCACACTGGTTCTCAAGGTCCTGGACAGGCGCTCTGATGAATTGATTCAAGGCCGGTCCTGACCTGGTCTCGACCCGGATTTGACCCAGTCTTGGGCCGGCTGCCCGTCCGCCTGTCGTTTGCCTGTCCTGACGAAATTCTCAAGGGAAATGATGGGTTGGATTCGACTTTTGAATCTCGCCTGAAACCTCAGCCCGGTCCCCGCGGCAGGGCTGCTCCCGCCCCCCATCTGCGGAGGCTGGATGAGCTAAAAGTGCATAATCCCTTGGCTTTCGCCCGCTGCTATCAGGTGCTAAGAGGCGGCGGATATTCCCGTGGGGCGCCACAAGCGCCGTTCCGAAGAGGCTTCCCCGATCATGGCAAAAATCAAGGTGTCCAACCCCGTCGTCGAACTCGATGGCGACGAGATGACCCGGATCATCTGGCAGTACATCAAGGACAAGCTGATCAACCCGTTCCTCGATGTCGAGCTGCTCTATTTCGACCTGGGCATGGAGTACCGTGACGAGACCAACGATCAGGTGACGATCGACGCCGCCGAGGCCATCAAGAAGGTCGGCGTCGGCGTCAAGTGCGCCACCATCACTCCGGACGAGGCGCGGGTGAAGGAGTTCAACCTCAAGCAGATGTGGAAGTCGCCGAACGGCACCATCCGCAACATCCTCGGCGGCGTGATCTTCCGCGAGCCGATCATCTGCAAGAACGTGCCGCGCCTGGTTCCCGGCTGGACCAAGCCGATCATCATCGGCCGCCACGCCTATGGCGACCAGTATCGCGCCACCGACATCAAGTTCCCGGGCAAGGGTACGCTGACGATGAAGTTCGTCGGCGAGGACGGCACGGTGATCGAGAAGGAAGTGTTCAAGACCCCGGGCGCCGGCGTCGCCATGCAGATGTACAATCTCGACGACTCCATCATCGACTTCGCCCGCGCGTCGTTGAATTACGGCCTGCTGCGCAACTACCCGGTCTATCTCTCGACCAAGAATACGATCATGAAGATCTATGACGGTCGGTTCAAGGACATCTTCCAGGACATCTACGAGCGCGAGTTCAAGAAGGAATTCGACGCCAAGGGCCTGACCTACGAGCACCGCCTGATCGACGACATGGTCGCCTCCGCGCTGAAATGGTCCGGCGGTTATGTCTGGGCCTGCAAGAACTACGACGGCGACGTGCAGTCCGACACCGTGGCGCAGGGCTACGGCTCGCTCGGCCTGATGACCTCGGTCCTCCTCACCCCCGACGGCAAGACAGTGGAAGCCGAAGCCGCCCACGGCACGGTGACCCGCCACTATCGCGAGCACCAGAAGGGCAAGGAGACCTCGACCAACTCGATCGCGTCGATCTTCGCCTGGACCCGCGGCCTGTCGCACCGCGCCAAGCTCGACAACAATGCCGAGCTCGCCAAGTTCGCCAACACCCTGGAGAAGGTCTGCGTCGACACCGTCGAGGAAGGCTACATGACCAAGGACCTCGCGCTCCTGGTCGGCGCCGACCAGCGCTGGCTCTCGACCACCGGCTTCCTCGACAAGGTCGCCGAGAACCTCGGGAAGGCGCTGGCGGCGTAAGCCGTCCGCAATTTCGCCCGACTGGGCCGGACATCATCACGGGCCGCGTCGCAAGCGCGGCCCGTTCTTTTTGGGACCTTTCGCGGAGATGCGACCATGTCGATCAAGCTTGCCGTCCCCTGCCTGTTGCTGCTCGCTGGACCGGCTCTGGCCGCCGACCCACTCCCCGACGCCATCGCGGCGCCCGGCGAGAGCGTCGTGCTCAGCGTCCACGCCGAGGGCGCGCAGGTCTATGAGTGCAAGGCCGGCACCGACGGCAAGCTCGCCTGGGGTTTTCGCGAACCGATCGCCACCCTGCTGTCTGAGGGCAAGACGATCGGCCGTCACTATGCCGGACCGAACTGGGAGCATGCGGACGGCAGCGCCGTGGCCGCCAAGGCCGCCGGCAATGCCCCGGGTACCACCGCGGCCGACATTCCCTGGCTGAAGCTGGAAGTGACGACCCACCGGGGCAGCGGCATCCTCACGCCGGTTACGACGGTTCAGCGCATCAACACCCATGGCGGCAAGCTCGAGGGTTCTTGCGACAAGGCCGGCGATTTCAAAAGCGCGCCCTATTCGGCCGACTACGTCTTCCTGAAGAAAGGCTGAGCGCTCAGCGGTCGGTGCCTTCGCGCTCCGCCTGCGCCAGCTCCGCCACCGCAAGATCGCCGCTCCCCTCCAGCCGCGCCTTTGCCGTCTTGTGGACATGCGCGGCGAGCGTCGGCATGCGTTCGATCAGAGCGTGAAAGTCCTGGGCGTCGAGCACCAGCAGTCGGGTCTTGCGCGTCGCCGTCACCGTGCCGCTGCGCTTGGTTTTGTGCAGCAGCGCGATCTCGCCGAAGAAGGTGCCATCCGCGAGCCGCACCTGCTGGTTCGGCAGCGCGATCTCGACCTCGCCGGCGGTGATGAAATACATCGACGAAGCCGCATCGCCCCGCCGCACCAATATCTCGCCCTGCTCGATCGTGCGCGCCCGCAGCAGCCGCATGATGTCGGCGATCTCGGACGCGCTGAGATGCGAGAACAGCGGCACCCGCGCCAGCATGCCCCAGGTGACCACGAAGTCGCGCCGCTTCACCTCTTCCGCAAAGGCCGTCGAGATGATCGCGACCGGCAGCGCGATCATGGCAAATCCGCTGATGATGGTGAAGACGGAGATGAACTTTCCGAGCGCCGTCACCGGCACGACGTCGCCGTAACCGACGGTGCCGAGCGTCACGATCGCCCACCACATCGCCTGCGGAATGGTGCCGAGCTTGTCCGGCTGCACGTCGCGCTCGATGGCGTAGAGCAGCGAGGCAAACGTCAGAACCGCGCCGATCAGGATGACGATGCAGCCGATCAGCGCCCGTCGCTCCGCGTGCACGGCCGCGAGCAGCGAACGCATCGCCGGCGAGTAGCGCACCAGTTTGAAGAACGGCAGCACGCCGAGCGCTGCCAGCGTCGCGTGACGGCCCGTGGCCAGCACGATCGTGGCCGGCAGGAACGCGAGGAGATCGATGATGCCGAGTGCGGAGAAGACGTAGCTGAGCCGATCGGACAATGCGGACGCCGCGCGCTGGGTATGGCCCGCCACGGTCCACAGCCGCGCCGCATATTCCAGCGCAAACACGATCACGGACAGGATGGTGATCGCCGAAAACAGCGCGCCGAATTGCGCGTCCAGCTCCGGCACCGAGGCAAGGATCATCGCGACCACGTCGAGCACGATGACGCCGATGATCAGCTGGATGAAGCGCGACCCGACCGAGTAGGCCAGCGGATCGTGCTCCAGCAATTCGTAGAGGCGATCCCTCAGATCGGGATCGGCTGAGCCACGTCCTCGCGGAACGGGGCGCACCTGCCTACACGCCGGCCGATTCAGTCATGGCTTTTTCGATCGCCGTGAGCGCCGCGGCCGCATTCGCGCCATCGGGGCCGCCGGCCTGGGCCATGTCGGGCCGGCCGCCGCCGCCCTTGCCGCCAAGCGCCTCGGAGGCGACCTTCACCAGATTGACCGCATTGAAGCGCGAGGTGAGATCAGCGGTGACGCCGACCACGACGCCGGCCTTGCCGTCCTCGGTGACGCCGACGATGGCGACGACGCCGGAGCCGATCTGCTTCTTGCCGTCGTCGGCAAGGCTCTTCAGATCCTTCATCTCGATGCCCTCGACCGCGCGCGCCATCAGCTTGACGTCGCCGACTTCGCGCACGCCGGAGGCCGCGCCGTTGCTCGAAGCTGCACCGCCGCCCATCGCCAGCTTCTTGCGGGCGTCGGAGAGTTCGCGCTCAAGTTTCTTGCGCTCCTCCATCAGCGCGGCAATGCGCGCCGGGACGTCGTCGATCGAGGTGCGCAGCTCGTGAGCCGCGGTCTTCGCCAGCGCCATGGTGTCGTTGGCGTGTTTTCGCGCGTAATTGCCGGTTAAAGCCTCGATGCGGCGCACGCCCGAGGCGACCGCGCTCTCGCCCGTCAACGTGATCAGCCCGATGTCGCCGGTGCGCTTCACATGCGTGCCGCCGCACAGTTCGACCGACCAGCCGAGTGCGTTGGCGCCGCGCTCGCGCGCGGTCCGGCCCATCGAGACGACGCGAACCTCGTCGCCATATTTTTCGCCGAACAGCGCGCGTGCGCCGGCCTCGCGGGCCTCGTCCACGCCCATGACGCGGGTCGAGACCTCGTCATTCTCCAGCACCACGTCGTTGGCGATGTCCTCGACGCGCGCGAGCTCTTCCGCCGTGATCGGCTTCGGATGCACGAAGTCGAAACGCAGCCGATCCGGCGCGACCATCGAGCCGCGCTGGGCGATGTGGTCGCCGAGCACCTGGCGCAACGCCTCGTGGATGAGATGCGTGGCCGAGTGATGCGCGCGGATCGAAAAGCGCCTGCCGTGATCCACTTCGAGCTGCAGCGCGGTGCCGAGCTTCAGCTCGCCGCTCTCCACAATGCCGACGTGAACGAAGAAATCGCCGAGCTTCTTCTGCGTGTCGGTGACGCGGAATTTGATGCCGCCCTCGCCGGTCAATACGCCGGTGTCGCCGACCTGGCCGCCGGACTCCGCGTAGAACGGCGTCTGGTTCAGCACGATCGCGCCGGTGTCGCCGACCTTGAGGCTCGTGGCTTCCTTGCCGTCCTTGACCAGCGCGGTCACCACGCCTTCAGCGCTCTCGGTCTCGTAACCCAGGAATTCGGTTGCGCCCAGCTTCTCACGCAGCGGGAACCAGATCGTCTCGGAAGCAGCTTCGCCAGACCCCTTCCAGGATTCGCGCGCCTTGGCCTTCTGACGCTCCATCGCATCGGTGAAGGACGCCTGGTCGACGCTGATGCCGCGCGACTTCAGCGCGTCCTGCGTCAAATCGAGCGGGAAGCCGTAGGTGTCGTACAGCGTGAAGGCGACGTCCCCGTCGAACATGTCGCCCTTCTTCAAGGACGCGCTCTTCTCGTCGAGAATGGCGAGGCCGCGCGTCAGCGTCTTGCGGAAGCGGGTCTCTTCCAGCCGCAGCGTTTCCTCGATCAAATTTTCCGCGCGCATCAGATCCGGATAGGCCTGGCCCATCTCGCGCACCAGCGCCCAGACCAGCCGATGCATCAGCGGCTCTTGCGCACCGAGCAGCTGCGCATGGCGCATCGCGCGGCGCATGATCCGGCGCAGCACATAGCCGCGGCCCTCGTTCGAGGGCAGCACGCCGTCGGCGACGAGGAAGGCCGACGAACGCAGATGGTCGGCGATGACGCGGAACGAGGCCACGGTCTTCTCGTCCGGCCCGCTTCCCAAGGCAGACGCCGTCGCGTCGATCAAATGACGGAACAGGTCGGTCTCGAACACGCTGTCAACGCCCTGCATGATGCAGGCCATGCGCTCCAGCCCCATGCCGGTGTCGATCGAGGGCCGCGGCAGCGCCACGCGCTCCTCCTTCGTCACCTGCTCGTACTGCATGAACACCAGGTTCCAGAATTCGAGGAAGCGATCGCCGTCCTCCTCCGGGGAGCCGGGAGGCCCGCCCCAGATGTGCTCGCCGCGATCGATGAAGATCTCCGAGCACGGGCCGCACGGGCCGGTGTCGCCCATCGCCCAGAAATTGTCCGAGGTCGGGATGCGGATGATGCGGTCCTCGGAGAAGCCCGCGATCTTCTTCCACAGTCCGGCCGCCTCGTCGTCGGTGTGGTAGACCGTGACGAGCAGCTTGTCCTTCTTGAGCCCGTATTCCTTCGTGATCAGCTTCCAGGCCAGCTCGATCGCGCGCTCCTTGAAATAGTCGCCGAACGAGAAGTTGCCGAGCATCTCGAAGAAGGTGAGATGGCGCGCGGTGTAGCCGACATTGTCGAGGTCGTTATGCTTGCCGCCGGCGCGCACGCATTTCTGCGACGTGGTGGCGCGCTGATAGGGCCGCTTCTCGACGCCGGTGAAGACGTTCTTGAACTGCACCATGCCGGCATTGGTGAACATCAACGTCGGATCGTTGCGCGGCACCAATGGCGAGGACGACACGATCTCGTGGCCGTTCTCGGCAAAGAAGTTCAGAAAGGTCGACCTGATCTCGTTGACGCCGCTCATGTTCATCCAATCGGGTGTGCTTGCACCCGCCTTCCAGCCATCCAAACCGCGAGTTTGGGCTGATATCTGCGGGTCAAAGCGCTTTTAGACAAGGCCAGCTTCGCTGTCCAGAAACTGTGCAGCCAGATCAAGGCGTTGCCGCAGTCGCGTAATCCGTTGGAAAGCCGCCGATGCCGCGTTGACAGGCTTGGCCGGCCTGTGGTCTTTACCCGTCTGTATCGTACGGCCACGTCGGGAGAGACCGGCACTGGTGCCGGCGCCGAAGGAGCAACCGCCCCGGAAACTCTCAGGCAAAAGGACCGCGTGGCTTTGACAGCATCTGGAAAGAGGCGCCGACGGGTTTAGGTCCGGACAGCGTCCGCCGACGGGATAATACTCTCAGGCACAGCGACAGATGGGGCTTCGACTGGTGTCCACGGGAAATCGTTCCCGAGGAACCGCCGAGGGCCCCCCGATGCTTGCGCGTGACGACAAAGACTCCCTGAAACGTACCCCCCTTTACGATCTTCATGTCTCGCTCGGCGGCAAGATGGTGCCGTTCGCGGGCTATGACATGCCGGTGCAATATCCGGCCGGAGTCCTGAAGGAGCACCTTCATACCCGCAACGCAGCCGGCCTGTTCGACGTCTCCCACATGGGCCAGATCGCGCTCCGGCCGAAATCGGGCAAGGTCGAGGACGCCGCCCGCGCGCTGGAACGGCTGGTGCCGCAGGATATCATGGCGATCGCGCCTGGCCGGCAGCGCTACGCCCAGTTCACCAATGCCGAGGGCGGGATTCTGGATGATCTGATGGTCGCCAATTTCGGCGATCACCTCTTCCTGGTCGTCAATGCCGCCTGCAAGGCCGAGGACGAGGCGCATCTGCGCGCGAATCTCTCGGACGACTGCGTCATCGAGCAGCTGGCCGACCGCGCGCTGATTGCGCTGCAGGGGCCGAAGGCGGAATCGGCGCTGGCGAAATTATGTGCAGAGGCGCCCGACATGAAATTCATGGATTCCGGCCCGCACAAGGTCGCCGGCCTCGACTGCTTCGTCTCGCGCTCCGGCTATACCGGCGAGGACGGCTTCGAGATTTCGGTTCCTGCCGGCGATGCCGAACGGCTCGCCAAGGCCCTGCTGGACAATCCGGACGTCATGCCGATCGGGCTCGGCGCCCGTGACAGCCTGCGGCTCGAAGGCGGGCTTTGTCTTTACGGCCACGACATCGACACCGCGACCACGCCGGTCGAGGCCGCACTGGAATGGTCGGTGCAGAAGAGCCGCCGCACCGGCGGCGCGCGTGCCAGCGGCTTCCCCGGCGCGGCAAAGATTCTCGCCCATTTCGACCATGGCGCGTCCCGCCGCCGCGTCGGCCTGCGCACCGAGGGCCGCGCGCCGGTGCGCGAGGGCGCGCTGCTGTTTGCGGACGCGACCTCCGCCGAGCCGATCGGAAAGGTCACCTCGGGCGGTTTCGGCCCGAGCCTGAATGCGCCGGTCGCGATGGGCTATGTGCCCACGGCATCGAGCGCGATCGACACAAAACTCTTCGCCGAAGTGCGCGGCCAACGCCTGGCCGTGCAAATCGCCGCCATGCCCTTCGTGAAAAACACCTACAAACGCTGAGGACCGAGAAAATGACCACGACGCTCTACACGTCCGACCACGAATGGCTCGCGATCGACGGCGATGTCGCCACCGTCGGCATCACCGACTACGCGCAATCGCAGCTCGGCGACGTCGTGTTCGTCGAATTGCCCAAGCTCGGCCGCACGCTGAAGAAGGCCGAACCCGCCGCCGTCGTGGAATCCGTGAAGGCCGCATCGGACGTCTACGCGCCTGTGACCGGCGAAGTGCTCGAGACCAACGCTGCGCTCGCCGCCGAGCCCGCACTGGTGAACTCGGATGCGCAAGGCGCGGCCTGGTTCTTCAAGATCAAGATTGCCGACAAGAGCGAGCTCGGCGGTCTGATGGACGAAGCGGCGTACAAGGCCCACACGGCGTGAGATGATGCGAACTCCGACCTCATATTCGGTGTCATCGTCCGCCTTGTGCGCACTGCGCACTGGGGCGGACGATCCAGTACGCCGCGGCCCATCGGCCCCAGCCGAAGCGGCTGCGTTTACTGGATGCCCCGCCTTCGCGGGGCATGACGGCGACAAGAACATCTGAAGCGAGGACCCATGATGACCGCGCACCGCAAATCCAACGGCGACACCACCAGCTTCGTCCGCCGCCACATCGGCCCCTCCGCGCGCGACGTCACCGCGATGCTCGAGGCCGTCGGCGCGAACAGCGTCGATACGCTGATGGCGCAGACGCTGCCGGCCTCGATCCGGCAGGCCGCCCCGCTCGATCTCGGCAAGCCGCTCAGCGAGACCGAGGCGATCGCGCATATGGGCGAGCTCGCCGCCCAGAACCAGGTCTTCACCTCGCTGATCGGCCAGGGCTATTCCGGCACGATCCTGCCTGCGGTGATCCAACGCAACATTTTGGAGAACCCGGCCTGGTACACGGCGTACACGCCCTACCAGCCCGAAATCAGCCAGGGCCGGCTCGAGGCGCTGCTCAACTTCCAGACCATGATCTGCGACCTCACCGGGCTCGACGTCGCCAACGCCTCGCTGCTCGACGAGGCCACCGCTGCCGCCGAAGCGATGGCGCTCGCGGAGCGGCACTCACGGGTCGAAGCAAAGGCCTTCTTCGTCGACAAGGACGTGCATCCGCAGACGCTCGCGGTGATGCGCACCCGCGCGGAGCCCCTGGGCTGGACCCTGGTCGTCGGCGATCCCCTCACCGATCTCGACAAGACGGACGTGCTTGGCGCGCTGCTGCAATATCCGGGCAGTTCAGGCGCTGTGCGCGACCTCAGGCCCGCGATCGCCAGCCTGAAGGCCAAGGGCGCGCTCGCGATCATCGCCGCCGATCTGCTGGCGCTGACACTGCTCGCCTCGCCCGGCGAGCTCGGCGCGGACATCGCCATCGGCTCGGCGCAACGTTTTGGCGTGCCGATGGGCTATGGCGGACCGCACGCGGCCTATATGGCGGTGCGCGATGCGCTCAAGCGCTCGCTGCCCGGCCGCATCGTCGGCCTCTCCGTGGATTCGCGCGGAATGCCGGCCTATCGCCTCGCGCTGCAGACCCGCGAGCAGCACATCCGTCGCGAGAAGGCGACCTCCAACATCTGCACCGCGCAGGTGCTGCTCGCCGTGATCGCCTCGATGTATGCGGTCTATCACGGCCCCGAAGGCCTTTCGCAGATCGCGCGCAACGTGCATCGCCGCGCCGCCGTGCTGGCGGCCGGCCTGCGCAAGCTCGGCTTTACGCTTCAGTCCGACAATTTCTTCGACACGCTCAGCGTGGATGCAGGTGGCAAACGCGCCGAGATCGTCGCGCGCGCCGCTGCCGACAAGATCAACCTTGGCGTCGGCGAAACCGTATTGCGGATCGCGCTCGACGAGACCACCACGCCCGCGACGGTCGAAGCGGTCTGGCGCGCCTTCGGCGGCCAGCTTGCCTATGCCGAGATTGACGCCACCACGCGCGAGGCGCTGCCGGAGACGCTCAAGCGCGCGACCTCTTTCCTCACCCACCCCGTCTTCCACGCGCATCGCTCGGAAACCGAGATGCTGCGCTACATGCGCAAGCTCAGCGATCGCGACCTCGCGCTCGACCGCGCAATGATCCCGCTCGGCTCGTGCACCATGAAGCTGAACGCGACCACCGAGATGATGCCGCTGACCTGGCCCGAGTTCGGCTCGCTGCATCCGTTCGCCCCGCGCGAGCAGGCACGCGGCTATCACGCGCTGTTCGCGCGCCTGGAGAAGTGGCTGTGCGACATCACCGGCTATGACGCGATCTCGCTGCAGCCGAACTCGGGCGCGCAAGGCGAATATGCCGGGCTTCTGGCCATCCGCGGCTATCACGCGGCGCGTGGCGAGACGCATCGCAAGATCTGCCTGATCCCCTCCTCCGCCCACGGCACCAACCCGGCTTCGGCCGCGATGGTTGGCATGGACGTAGTGGTGGTCGCCTGCGAAAAGAACGGCGATGTCGACGTCAACGATCTCCGCGCCAAGGCGGAAAAGCATTCAAACGACCTCGCCGCTGTCATGATCACCTATCCCTCGACCCATGGCGTGTTCGAGGAGCACATTCGCGAGATCTGCGACATCGTGCATGGCCATGGCGGCCAGGTTTATCTCGACGGCGCCAACCTCAACGCGCAGGTCGGCTTGTCCCGGCCCGGCGACTACGGCGCCGATGTCAGCCATCTCAATCTGCACAAGACCTTCTGCATTCCGCATGGCGGCGGCGGCCCGGGCATGGGCCCGATCGGCGTCAAGGCGCACCTTAAGCCGTTCCTGCCCGGTCATCCCGCGACGGATGGGAAAGCGCCCGTGGGGCCGGTCTCGGCCGCGCCGTTCGGCTCGGCTTCGATCCTCACCATCTCCTACATCTACATCCTGATGATGGGCGGCGAAGGCCTCAAGCGCGCCACCGAGATCGCGATCCTCAACGCCAACTACGTCGCAGCAAGGCTCGATGCGCACTTCCCGGTTCTCTACAAGAACGAAAAGGGCCGCGTCGCGCACGAGTGTATCGTCGATCCCCGCGCGCTGAAGACGACCTCAGGCGTCACCGTCGACGACATCGCCAAGCGCCTGATCGACTACGGCTTCCATGCGCCGACCATGAGCTTTCCGGTGCCGGGCACGCTGATGATCGAGCCGACCGAGTCGGAATCCAAGGCGGAGCTGGATCGCTTCTGCGATGCCATGATCGCGATCCGGAAGGAAATCGCCGAGGTCGAAGCCGGCCGCTTCAAGATCGAGGCGTCGCCGCTGCGTCATGCCCCACACACCGTGCATGACATCGCGGACGACGATTGGAAGCGCGCCTACACCCGCGCCGAGGGCTGCTTCCCCGCAGGCACCTCGCGCACCGACAAATACTGGAGCCCGGTGGGGCGCGTCGACAACGTCTATGGCGACCGCAATCTGGTGTGCTCGTGCCCGCCGGTGAGCGATTACGCGGAGGCGGCGGAGTAAGACGCGACGGAGGTTTCGTAGGGTGGGTTAGCTGGCGGCGGCGCGAAGGCGCAGACCGCCGGCGTAACCCACCGCTTTAGCTTCCGCGGCGACGAACAGTGGTGGGTTACGCCGTGCGAACTGCGCTGCGCGCAGTCGCAGGGCTAACCCACCCCCTACGGCACTGAACGCGCATCTAGGGCGCAACCAACGATCGGCTTTCGCGATCCCACCGCCACAGCCGTTCATTGGTCAGCTCAGTCCCACCCCACCATCGGTGGATCGGGTTATGACGGAGGAAATCGTCTTCTCCTGCCAGCACCGCCTTCCCAAAATCGGTGAGCGACAAACGGGACTGCTTGTATCGCGCGTGACGGAGAGGATCGTTGTGCATGTCGAGCGTAAACGGCCCCTCGTCGAGCCCCGATATCGCCGGCTCCGGACATCGCACGAGGCCATCGAGCAGCGCTCCGACTTCCCAGTAGTCGAAAACGCGCCGCTCATTGCGTTTCTGCTCACCCGGGAAAACGTCAAAGGGATGCACGTCGCCCGGTGCGATCAACTCCAGCATTCGCGTTTCAGTCGCTCCAAGACCGATGGCGACACTCGGAAGCTCGTCGAGGAGGTCCGCCACACACTGACCGAGTTGCGGCAGCAGGCCTAAATCCGCCTTGAGGAGATCAAACCAGTCCTGCGGCGTCGGCGCGCGATAGGCGCGCCACGCACGGCCGGTCAGATCAAGGTGATCTTTCGTGGGCTTGACGGTCGGCGGGTTGAGCGCTGCAAGTCGCTCGGCATCGGCGCCGCCAACGGAGATGTCCAGCTGACGCATGACGAGCTTGGGAACCGCCGATTTCTCGCGCCAGCAGTAGTCGAGCAACCGGAGCAGAATCAATTGCGCATTCGGCTCTGACTCCATCCACAATTCGACGGAGTCGCATTCAGCGAACAATTCGATCAATCCGCGATCCTTCGCACCCGATCCTTCGAGACGCCAGCGCGGCGTATCATCCAGCCAATGAAGGCCATGTGGCTGCTTGGTGCGTGGCGCAAAAAACGCATCGAGCTCGACATCGGACGGCAACGGTCCCCAGACCAGCCGGCGCTCGATCGCAATCACGAGATCAGCAAGGCCGGCGCGTTGGATCGCGCCGGCGGTGGACGAGTCCGTTGTCACAATGAGCCGCATCATGCCGGTGGCCTCAAGGCTTCGTCAAAGAAGGGCCGTAGCGCCACAGCCGATCGTTGGTCAGCCGCGTGCCGCCCCACCAGCGATCGATTGGATTGTGGCGGCTGAAATCTTCCCTGCCCGCCAGCACCGACCTCCCAAACTCCGTTATCGACAATCTGCTCCGCAGATAAGCCTCATCACGGTCCCTCAGATTCTCTCGGCGGATATTCCGCAGTTCATCGTCGAGTCCGGCAATCGCGGGTCTCGGACCTAGCGCAAGTCCGTGCAGCAACCACCCCAGCTCAAACTCGCTAAAAACACGCGTACGGCGAAGACTACGCAGATGGAACAATGCATTCGTCCGTTCGTAACCCCGTGCAGTTCGAGGAATCGCATTTCCGTCGCGCCGAGCCCCGTTGACGGAAGCTCCGCCAGCAAGTCGATCAAGGCCGGCTTCAGCATCGGCAGGGCACTCAGATCGTTGTCAACGAGGCCGACACAGGCCTCGGGCGTCGGCGCGGCGTAGGCCAGCCAAGCCTTCCTTGCCGTTGCGAGTTCATCCGAGGTGATGTCGACAGCCGGAATGTAGGACAGCGACTTACTAATGTTCGCCGCCTCCTGTGAGATGAGATCGAAGGCAATCAGTCGGAGCTTTGACTTGGCCACGGTCTCTGGGTGGGAGCGGAGATATTCGAGCAGCCAGATCAGCTGGAGCTGATCATTTGGGGTCCGATCGAACCACAATTCGACCAGGTCGTAGGATTGGCAGAACTCGACCAGCGAAAGATGTCTGCGGTCTTCGGCAGCCGACGGCCGGCGTCCAACGAAGTCCGACCAGTGCGTCCCCGGACCCGCTCCCCCCGAGCGGGCGGGGACATAGACTGCAAGTTCGTTAAGAGGCGGAGGCCCATCGACAAAGCGGAACGTGAAGGGGATGACGATTTCGGCAAGGCCCGAGCGCATGAGGTCGAAGCCGGACGAACTCGTCAGAAACGCACGCTTCATCGCCTAAATACTCCAGGCAAAACGAAACGGGCACTGACGACGTCGGCAACTCAACGTCCTCAGCGCCCGCTCCTCGCGAAAAACTTTACTGTTGAAGCTTACTCGTCCGCCGGCTCCTCGCCGTCGGCGTCACGCTCGGGGCTCCCGGCGAGAATCTGCTCGGCGATCAGGCCGGAGTTCTGGCGGATCGAGGTTTCGATCTTGGCGGTGATGTCGGGGTTGGCCTTCAGGAATGCTTTCGAATTCTCGCGGCCCTGGCCAAGACGCTGGCTGTCATAGGAGAACCATGCGCCGGATTTCTCGACGATGCCGGCCTTGACGCCGAGATCGAGGATCTCGCCCATCTTGGAGACGCCCTCGCCGTACATGATGTCGAACTCGACCTGCTTGAAGGGCGGCGCCAGCTTGTTCTTCACGACCTTGACGCGGGTGGTGTTGCCGACAACCTCGTCGCGCTCCTTGATCGCGCCGATGCGGCGGATGTCGAGACGGATGGAGGCGTAGAATTTCAGCGCGTTGCCGCCGGTGGTGGTCTCCGGCGAGCCGTACATCACACCGATCTTCATGCGGATCTGGTTGATGAAGATCACCATGGTATTGGACTTGTTGATGGACGCCGTCAGCTTGCGCAGCGCCTGGCTCATCAGACGGGCCTGCAGGCCCGGCAGCGCGTCGCCCATCTCGCCCTCGAGCTCGGCTTTCGGCACCAGGGCCGCGACCGAATCGATCACCAGCACGTCGACCGCGCCGGAGCGCACCAGCGTGTCGCAGATTTCCAGCGCCTGCTCGCCGGTGTCCGGCTGGGAGATCAGGAGCTCGTCGATGTTGACGCCCAGCTTGCGCGCATAGACCGGGTCGAGCGCGTGCTCGGCGTCGATGAAGGCGCAGATGCCGCCCTTCTTCTGCCCTTCCGCAACCGTGTGCAGCGCCAGCGTGGTCTTGCCCGAGGATTCCGGCCCGTAGATCTCCACGACGCGCCCCTTCGGCAGGCCGCCGATCCCGAGCGCGATATCGAGCCCCAACGAGCCCGACGAGATCGCCTCGACATCCATCGAACGGTCGTTCTTGCCCAGCTTCATCACCGAGCCCTTGCCGAACTGCCGCTCGATCTGGGAGAGCGCGGCGGCGAGAGCTTTACTCTTGTCCATGGAGGATCCTTCGACGATACGCAGGGCAGTGGTGGACATCGGGTCGTGCTCCTTATGACGAGGATTCGCGTGAGGGACAAACGATTGGCGAGGCGGCGCGGCGATAAAAGCAATGTACCCTATTTGTTCTAGGTTCGCAATATGTTCTTTTGGGAATTTGCACGCTGGCTGACGCGCATCAAAGACGGATGACCCGCGCGCCGTCAGAATTCCGTAATCCTGCGGCACCGAACCTTTCGCGGTCTGCGGCCTTCTCTTGGATGAGACTGCAACTCTGGGACTTCCAATCATGACGGAAAATACGCATCACGATACGAGCCGGCGCACTCCGCTGCTGGAGGCCGCGCGGGAGGAACTGAGGAAGTTCGAGCGCAAGGAAAACGAGTTCCGCAAGAAGGATCGCGAAGAGCGTGCCGCCGAACTCCATCTGCCGCTGGACGCGATCAAGGTTCACTAAGGCCGCGGGGACGAGGGCTTAGGAGCTGACAGGCCGGCTGGCTGGGCAGGCGTTCGCCAGCGGCAACGCGCCAGCGACGAGGCCGGAGCGGCGCCATTGATCTCAAAAAGATCGGCACGGGAATCGGGATTCGGATGGCCGTGGAGGCGAGTCCGAGTCGATATGTATCTAATTAATACCAGTAAACCATTGATTGAACGAGAGAATTTTCCGGCGGGCTACTGTGCATGGGGTTGTTTTCGTGTTTTTGAAAGGCGCGCATGGGCCTTTCCACCCCCAGAGCCGTCTCCCGGCACCCAACACCGCCTACAGCAGAACCAGCAACCCGATGCCGATCACCAGCACGACGAAGCCAGCCGCCGTCGCGGCGGCGAATGACCGCTCTACGTTGTCCATGATGCCACCCCGTTGCCGGTGCGCCACGTTTCCCCCATGGCAGCACCGTCGCTGCGAAATCTCGCCTGCGGTTGTGTCCTGAGTTGTGCGAACGGATGTCGAAATTGGGACCGGTGCAGGGCCAGTCTGCGGCCCGCCGCGCTCCGGCTTTCGCTACCACCGTCAGCCTTGTCAGGCTGTCGTAAGCTGAGCCAGCTAGGTTCGACTGGCTATGGTGTTGCAGCCCAGCACCTCAGCCTCCAATAACCTTTCCCCGCTTGGTTCTTCCAAGCGGGGTTTTTCATTCCGATTTCATTCCGATTTTGATGCCGATTTCCATGCCGGCCGGCCGGTTTGCGAACCGCCCTCCTCTTGCGTCAGCCGCAGCGAGAAAGCGCGGATCGCCGGCGCCGCGAGCAGCACGATCGGCAGCATCGCCGCCCATGCGATCAGCCACGACCCATCCAGTGCGCGAGGAAGTCCAGTGCGTTCCCTGCCGGAAAGCTGGCGATGCCCGCGGCGATCAGCGAGGTCAGTCCGGACTGGATGATTCCGAACACGAAATGAGAATAGCGGCGGGGAATGCCCGGCATGACGCGCCCATGTTGTTGACCGTGATCAGGCCAAGCAAGGCACATGCCGCCGCGGTCCGGAAGGTGCCCTTACCCATCCCAGGAACTCTGTTCTTGGTCGGAGAACCACGGGCATGAGGTCTCGCGCCGCCGCGCGTGGCCGGCGTCTTTCGACATCCGATTTCGAATGTTTCGGAGCGCCTGCGTGTGCGAGATAGCCGTGAGCTATCCGGGGCTTACCGACAGATTTGGCTTTCCCTGGAATATTATGCCGCCCAGCATGTTCTCAGTGATGGAAGTGAATCGTGGGAGAAGGCCATGAATCACAGGGGCGTCGAGTTCACCGTCGCCAAGACGGCACTTCCCGGCATCTGGCAGTCCCGGCATCTGGCAGTGGCAGTTCCGGATCGGCGAGCAGATCAAGACCGGCCGAACCGAGACCAAGATCGATCTGTTGGCGATCCGGCGGGTGCAGCTGCGCATCGATCGGGAGCTGAAGGCGATCGGGCGCAAAACCGCCTGAGCGGCAGGCTACGGCAGGACCGAGATCGGCGGCGGGCTGGCGCGCCCCGGCGCGCCGCAGCCGTCATGGCCTATAGGACGCAGCGGCGCCCATGGGGCTATTCCGTAGCCGACCGGAATTGATCTGCCGACGGTTTGGGATTGGACTGCCCGCGATTATGGCCGTGGGGACGGAGCCATCAGGCGCGATCGGTGCGAACCATGCCGCTCTACTTCTTTCGAATCCGGAACGGCAGCTATTCCGGCTGTGCCGACCAGGCGTCGGAATTTGCCGATCGCGATCTGGCCTGGAAGGAGATGACCAGCGTCTGCGCCGACATGGCTGCCGGCATCGCCCGCAAGCTCCAGGAAAATTCCGAATGGAATATGGAGCTGCTGGACGAGGCCAAGGAGCCCGTGTTCCGGATCCGCATCACATCGGAAACCTTCGAATAGGGGCCAAGCCTAATCCGCGCTGGGCAGCCGCCGCATCGTGAATTCGATGTCGCCGCCGGGCAGCTCGCGCCAGGTCTCGACCGCGCTCATATAGCCGGCCTTGGGGTAGCGGGTGAAGAAAGCCTGCGCCCTCTCCCGTGCCGCCGCGCGTGGCAGCGTGAAGGTTTCGCGCAGATAGCCGTCGCCGGCCCTCGCGCCGGGCTTGCCGCCCATCTTGCGCCGGCGCGCCATCCGCTCGGCGAGATCTCGCGGACGATCGGCCATATCCCGCCTCCTTTACGCAATACGCTCTCGCGCAATGTAGGAAGCGGGCCGGCCGAAATGGAGTCCCGGCCGGAGGCATCAGCCGCCTCCGATCGGACAGAAGGTCAATTGGCAGTCGTGCCGGACTTCTTCTTCGGCGCACCGGTCGCGGCCGACGCCTTTGGCGCCGCCGCCTGCTTCGGCGGGTCGGAGCGCATGCCGCCCCAGGGATCGTTGGAGGCCTTGGAATCCGGAATCTTCTTCAGCGTTTCCTTGTAGGCCTTGTCACGCTCGGCTTCCGCGGCCTTCTCCTCAGGGGTCTTGCCCGGACCGTCCTGCAGCAAATTGAGATTGGGCATTTGCGCAGAGGCCGGTCCCGCCAGCACGGTCGGTCCCGCCAGAACAGCCAGCACCGCGGCCATACGGAAAAGCTTCATCATCGACTCCTTGATCATCCATGGCGGCGCGGGTCGCCCGCGCCTTGTCACCCCTGGCACAACCGCAGGGGCTGCTCGGCCCGCTAGAGCCGGTCCGATTTGCACGATTTCGGCGCGTGGAGCCAGTCGTCCCAGATCGGGCCGCACTTGGTGCACCCGTTCAGCAACAGGCCGAGCCCGGCCAGACAAAACACGAGGACATACCGACGCAACATCACCCACCCATACCCACTCCGTGGCATCATACCGGGCGAAGTCAGGCATTTTCAAGCCGACGGGACCCGCGGCAGTCCGGGTGACTTTGCCGCGCCGGTCCGCTCGGAATGCCGAACATCCGGCAACACGGAGGAAACGACAGCAATGCCATCGCAGCCAGAAGCCGAGTTCGGCATCACTGAAGCCAGACGCATCCTCGGCGAGGTCTTTGCGCCCTGGGTCCAGGATCTCAACCTGTCGGTCGAGCGCATCGAGCACATGCCGCCGCCGGACGTGCCGGACTGGCAGCCGGCAGCGCTCTTGCGCATGCCGTTCTCGGAGCGCCTGTGCCGCAACGGCGGCGTGGTCTGCGGCCAGGCGCTGATGGCGCTCGCCGATACCGCCATGGTGATTGCGAACCTCGCCGCCAACCGCGGCTATCGCCCGATGACGACGGTCGACCAGACCACGCATTTCATGCGCGCAGTCTCCTCGTCGGACGTGCTGGCCGACGCCCGCGTGGTCCGACTCGGGCGCACCATGAGCTTTGGCCGGGTCACGCTGCTCTCGGCCACCGACAACAAGCCGGTGGCGATGGTGTCGAGCGCGTTCGCGATGCTGCAGGGGTGAGCATCAAAGAAGAAAGCCGCGTGAGCGCACAGCGCACCGCGGCTCTCGATAGCGTCGTGTCGAGGCAGGAAACGCGATCGCGCGTCGCGCCGTCACGCGGGAGAGGTCACTTGCCGAGCACTTCGTCAGCCGCCGTGACGATGCTGACGTTCGGATTCTTTCCGCAATAGCTGCCGAACTGCTTGGCGTTCTCGACGAACACGTCGGTGTCGATGATCGCGTTCTCTTCATCGCCCTTGTACCAGCCGTCCATCCAGGTCAGCACCATCTTGATGGTGTCGTCGCCGCTCTCCAGGAACTGCTTGCAGCTCATGGTCGCGAGATCGAGCTTGGCGGCATGGGCGGGCACGGACGACAGCGAGAGCGCTGCGGCGAACAGAAGCGAAAGCGTGGTCTTCATCAATATCTCCATCGGCGCGTAGCGCCACAAAGGAACGGCTTGGGGGAAAATCCGCGGAGTGACTTCCGCTTCGACGTCGTAAACGAAATCTGAAGCGCTGTGCAAGTAGCGCCAGTATTGAGTTTAGTTCAACGTAATTTCTATGCACTACTTCACAAATAACATTATGGATTAACGCGGATGATCGAGAAGCGTGCAGCGCAGCGTTACCGTGTTTTCAAGGGTGGAACGATCGCCTTTGAAAATTGCGGCATCACGTGCACGGTGCGAAACATGTCGGCGAACGGCGCCGCAATCGACCTCGATGCCCTCGTCACAGTGCCGCAATCGTTCACGCTCGCGATCGCGCGCGACAATTTCGTGCGCAAATGCCGCCCCGTCTGGCGCAGCGAGAGGCGCATCGGCGTCGCTTTCGTACAGTAGTGCATACGGTGTGAATGATCATTCGCATCACATCCACAACACGATGATGATTGCTTGATGCGACGGCGGCGGCTCGCGCAGACTCACATGGGCTTGCCGGTGTCGCGGTCGAGCACGACGACGTAACCTCGCCTGGCCAGCAGGCTTGCCATGGGCCAGCCGTTTGCCGCCCGATGCTTGGCTGCGGTGACGATGCGAGGAGCGTGATGAGAGCGGCCAAATAGCAGGAGCGGGTCGCCAGCGCCCGCCTCAGCTATTTCGGCTTCTTGGCAGGTTCAGGCGGACGCGCCCCGCTCCACGGATCGTACTTCTCCTTGGACTCGGGAATGCGCTCGAGTGCGGCCTTGTAGGCCTTCTCGTCGACCTTAGGCTTGTTGTCCGCCTTCTGGCCGCCCTCGTTAGGCTGACGCCTGCCGCCGCCCATCTGCGCCTGCGCGGAGGCAACCGCCAGCGCCAGCACCGCGGCCGCTATGATCAAAATCCTCATGGACGCAATCCCCTCGTCTGGCGCACAAACTAGCCGGCAATTATGGAATAGCCAATGCTGCGGGCTCCAAGGGCCTGAGGAAATCTTGGCTTCGGGAAATGCTGGCTTCAGCAAATCTTGATCGGCCGGGTCTTCGTCGGATCGCATTCGTGCCTATTTTGGCCCGCAGGGGACCTTCACGGATGTTGCGGATCATTATTCATGCCGCGCTGCTGGCCAGCGCGCTCGCGCTCGGGGCCTGCGGCTTTGCGGACAGCCGCGCACCGGTGCCCGAGTTCATGCGCATGAAGGAGGCCGAGCAGCTTCCGCCCGAAGCGCCCCCTGACGTCAAGCGCGTCGTGCGCGAGCAGATCGAATTCGTCTTCCTCAGCACGTCCTATCCGCGTGAGGTGCATGTCGCCACGCCTCATCGTGAGGTGCGGGGACCGGGCTGGACAGCTTGCGTCCGCGCCCAGCTCACCTCGGCGACCGGCTCGCCGCTCGGCCCACAGACCTACATCGTGACCATATCGGGCGGAAAGGTAATCGATCGCCGCCGCGCCGAAGCGGACGACATCTGCGGATCGGAAAGCTACGAACCGATCTAGGAACAAATCACGCCGACAAGCGATCCGGTTCCGGGAAAAACCTGTAGTTCTGCCGGAACGATCGCCGCCTCCCCTTCTTGTTACCGCCGAGGGCAGTTTCGAGGAGGACATGATGAGGACATTCACGATTGCGTTGCTGGCTGGCGTCGGAGCCTTGGCAGCGGTGAGCGGCGCGAAGGCCGCCGACGTCTACACGACCAGCGAATACACCAGCCCCGATCTCGTCCAGGAAGTGCGGCTGATCTGCGACGATTCCGGCAATTGCTATCGCACCCGCGGCGGCTCGCGCGTGATCGTGCGCGACTCCTACGCGACCATGCCGCGCGACCGTTACTACGAGCGCCGCACCTATCGTGACTGGGACGATGGTCCGCGCGGAGGCGTCGGCATCCGCGCGCCCGGCGTCAGTGTTGGCGTCGGTGTCGGCGATCGCTGGTAGTCGATGAAGCCATGACAGGCAGGACCGGACGAGACAACTCGCCCGGTCCTGCCCATGTCAGGTTTCGAGCGGATCTGCCGGCGTGACGACACGCGTTGCCGACGGAAGCTGCGCGATGAAGCGGGCGAGCACCATGCCAGCACACATCGCGGCGACGAAAATGAATGCGGACGCCGAGCCAAATCCGAGCGCGGTCAACGCCGGGCCTGGACAAAAGCCTACAAGGCCCCAGCCGATACCGAAGATGGCGGGACCGGCGATAATTCTCGGATCGATATCTTTTCGCGTTGGGACATAGAAGCGATCGGCGAAGGCAGGCCGCGCCAGTTTCAAGACGCGGCCGAAGCCGATGAAGGTCACCGCGATCGCACCGGCCATCACGAAAGCGAGGCTTGCATCCCAAGTTCCTGCCGGGATGCCGCCAACGTCCAGGAAATTCAGGACCTTTGCCGGGTTCGACATACCTGAGACGATGAGGCCAAGGCCAAAGACCACACCGATCCCGAATTGAATGAGGATTGTCATCGCGGTCAGCTCCAGTGGCGCATCACGAAGACGGTCGCCATGCCGGCCGCCATGAAGGTCATGGTCGCGACCAGCGATCGCACCGACAACCGCGACAAGCCACAGACGCCGTGGCCGGAGGTGCAACCGCTACCCCACACCGCGCCAAAACCGGTGAGCAGTCCCGCGACAATCAGAAGCGGCGTTCCGGCGGCGATCGTTTGCGCCGGCAGGCTTCCGGTGACAAGGCGCACCAGGACGGGCGCGATGACGAGGCCCGCGACGAAGGCGAGCCGGCCGGCGAATTGCCGATCCTCGTAAGGCGGAAACAGCCGCGCCGCGATTCCGCTGACTCCCGCGATTCGCCCCGTCGTCCACATCAGCAGCACGGCGGACAGGCCGATCAACGCGCCGCCAAAGAGCGACGCAATCGGCGTAAAAGGTGTGACGACCATGATGATCCTCTGGGTCGAGAGCAATTCTGTCGTATCCATCGGAACATCCGGCGGATGCTCAACGAGACGTTAATATTACCACTCGAATTGAAGCGGCGTCCCAACGGTATTTTCCAATCTTTGCGCTAAGCATGGCCTCCTGAACGGGGACGACGGGACGTGGTCGACATCGCGCACCAGGCTGCGATCAATCCGGCATCGGCAAAGCCTGCCGCGGCGGCGCGCGCGCGCGTCCCGCTTGCGGCGATCGAAGCCGGCCAGTGGCGCGCACTCGCGCAGCGCGCGATCGAGCCTAACGGATATTACCTGCCGGGCTGGGAGCTCGCTGTCAGTGCAACCGCGCGCGGCCGCACCGATGCCTCGGCGCTTCCCGCATACGATGGATCGCGGTTGGTCGGGCTTATGCCGGTGATCTCGCTCTGGCGGGCATGGAAGATCCCCCTGCCCGCGCTGGTGAGCGCCCATCCCTACGGCACGCTGTGCAGCCCGCTGATCGACCGCGATGCCCCGACCGAGGCAGCGACGCGCCTGTTGCAGCAGGCCCGCGCGACCGGAGCGCATGCGCTCGTGCTGAACGATGTCGCGCTCGATGGGGCGGCAATGACCGTCCTCAATCAGGTTCTGAATCGCCACGGCCTGAAGCCGCGCCTCCTGAACTCCTACATCCGCGCCAGCCTGGACGCGACGCTGGACGGTGAGACGCTGCTACGCGACGCGCTCGGCACCAAAAAGCTCAAGGAGCTGCGCCGCCAACGGCATCGTCTCGAAGACCACGGCACCGTCTTGTTCGAGGTCGCGCACAGCCCCGACGAGATCGGGCCGGCGCTCGAAACATTCCTGCAGCTCGAAGCCAGTGGCTGGAAGGGCAAGCGCGGAACCGCGCTGGTCCAGCATGCCGGCGATGCAACCTTCATCCGCCGCGCCGTTCCCGCGCTGGCAGAAACCGCGCAATGCGAGATCATCACCCTTCGCGCCGGCGCCACGCCGGTGGCCGCCGGCATCGTGCTGCGCCATCAGGATCGCGCCTTCTTCTTCAAGCTCGGTATCGACGAGCGCTTTGCCAGATATTCGCCGGGCGTGCAGCTCACGCTCGAGCTCACCCGCCGCCTTTGCGCCGATCCGGCCATCGCCAGCGCGGATTCCACCGCGAGCGCCGATCACCCCATGATCAACCCGATCTGGCGCGGGCGCTTCGCCGTCGGCGACGTGCTGATACCGTTGCGGCGGAACGATCCGATCGTGGCGCTCGTTCACGGAGCGCTCGCGGCGCACGGCATCGCCTACACGGCGGCGCGCCGCGCAGTTCGCCTGCTTCGTAAATAGGATAACTCCTACTCCGCCGCCTGGGCGTTGATCTCCGCCGAGACCTCGCGGATGGCGCGCGCGAGCATGTTGGGATCCTGCGCGCCGGAGACGGCGTATTTTTGCGCGAACACGTAGGTCGGCACGCCGGAGATGCCCTTGTCGGCGGCCTCCTGCGCATCCGCCGATACGCGCGCAACGTCCTCGTCGGTTACAAGGCGCTTGCGCACGTCGTCGGCATCGAGGCCGACATCGGCAGCCGCCTTTACAAGCACGTTCAAATCGGTGAGGTCGCCGCCGTCGCGGAAATACAGCTCCATCAGGCGCTGCTTCATCTCGGGCGCCTTGCCGATCGCCACGGCCCAGAGGATCAGGCGGTGGCAGTCGGTGGTGTTGGGCTGACGCGCGACAAGCTCGGGCCGATAGACGAGCCCCTCTTCGCCCGCGGCCGCAACGACGCGTCCCGCAATGCCCTTATAGGCCTCGACCGAGCCGAACTTCTTGGTGAGATACTCCTCCCGGCTGATGCCCTCGGACGGCACCCAGGGATTGAGGAAGAAGGGACGGAAATTGAGCTTGACCGGAACGTCGGGCACCAGCGCCAGCGCACTCTCGATCCGGTGCTTGCCGATATAGCACCAGGGGCACACCACGTCGGAAACGACGTCGATCTGGAGCGGCTTTAGGGTGCTCATGAGCGCCTCCTTCGGGCGTTGCGGGTTGCGCCCAAAGATAAGCCGAACCCGTTCCAAGGCAAGGCCGCTAGCTCATGGCTGCTGCCATTTGTCGGAGCCGCTCGGCAGTGCGCTCGTCGGCCGGGAAGAAGGTTTCCAGAGCCAGCTCCGACAGCGTGATGTCGACGGGCGTACCGAACACCATGGTGGTGGAGAAGAAACTGAGTATCTCCCCGTCGTGGCGCAGCTTGAAGGGGATCGCGACATTGTCGCTCGACAGCGGCGCCGCGCGCGCCGGGATCCGATAACTCTTCAGGTCGTTGTACAGCTTGATCAGCTCGGGATCGGCCGTCGCCTCGCATTGCCGGTGCAACCGCTCCAGGAGATGCCCGCACCATTCCGCGAGATTGACCGTGCGCGGCGCCAGCGCCTCCGGATGGAAGGCGAGCCGCAGCACGTTGAACGGTTGGCCGAGCAGTCGCTGCGGAATGCCGGCGAGCAGCGGCGCCAGCATGCGGTTGGCGGAGACCAGATTCCAGTGCCGGTCATAAGCCAGCGCCGGATTCGGCTCGTGCGCCCTGAGGACGAGGTCGATCGCCTGGCGAGCTGATTTCAAGGCGGGATCCTCCAGCGGGCGCTGCGGAAAGGCCGGGGCATAGCCGGCGGCGACCAGCAGCACGTTGCGTTCGCGCAATGGCACGTCGAGACGTTCGGCGAGTCTGAGCACCATGTCGCGCGAGGGTGCGGCGCGGCCGGTCTCGACGAAGCTCAAATGCCGCGCCGAGATTTCGGCCTCGCCGGCGAGATCGAGCTGGCTCATGCGGCGGCGCTGCCGCCATTCGCGCAAATGGTCGCCGATATGGATTGGCTGGCTGCGTTCGGCCTGTGCCGTGGATGCATGTGCGTTCATGGTCGAAAACCTAGCACGCAGATTTCGGCCCTTCCATTACGTCGGAGGTAATCGAATTGGTCCGCGGGCCGGCGCATCTTGGGTCGCAACAGGAGACGACCATGATCGCACTGCTGCTCTACCGGACCGTCACAGACCAGCTAGTTCCCTGGGCCATGGCGCTCGCAACCCGGATGCTGGCGCGCAGCCTCAACATGCCCGAGCCGCTGGTGCATTCGACTGGCGACTACGTCGTCGCGCAGGTCACGGCCTTCGAGCACAGCGTCGGCAGGAGCCTCTGCCCGTTCCGCCTCGCCCGCCTGCTTCGGGCCTGGTGGCGCGGATTGCACTGAGTTTCACCTTGAGCCCACCCCAACCATGGAGACCCACGATGATCGACGCATCCACCTTCCTTCGCCGCGCGCTCCTTGCCGACGCGATCTTCAGCGGCGTCGCCGCTCTCGGCTTCACGTTCGGCGCCAGCGCGTTCGCGTCGCTGTTCAACCTGCCTGAAGCGCTGCTGCGCGAGACCGGCCTGTTCCTGATCGCCTACACGGCACTCGTCGGCTGGCTCGCCTCACGCGCCTCCGTGGCAAAGCCGCTCGTGCTGCTGGTCGTCGTCGGCAACGCGGCCTGGACGGTCGGCAGCATTGCGCTGCTGCTCTCGGGCGCGGTGTCGCCGAACCTTGCCGGCGAGCTCATGGTCGTGGCACAGGCGATCGCGACCGGCGTGTTTGCCGAACTGCAATATGTGGGATTGCGCAGGAGCGGGAGTGTGATGGCTGCCTGAGGCCACATCACTCGCTGTCGTCGCCCGGCTTGATCGGGCGACCCAGTATTCCAGAGGCAGTCGTCGCATACGGAAAGGCCGCGGCGTACTGGATGCCCCCGCTTTCGCGGGGCATGACAGTTGTGCGAGAAGCTCGAACTCAGGCTACGCCCGCGCGCGGCCGTTCGCCTTGCCAACAGCGACGCCGTTGAGCTTCTTCTTTTTGGCGGCCTTCGCACCCGCCTTCTGCGCTTTGCGCTCCGTGCGCGCCTTCACCTTGGCGCGCTCGGCCCGCGCCTCGGCGCGCAGCTTCTTGCGCTTCTTCTCGCAAGATTCGCACTTGCAGCCGATCGGCTTCAGGTAGGCTTTGAAATAATCGGTGCCGTAGTCGTAATTGATCTCGTCGCCCGGCTCGATGTTCTTGATGGCGCGGATGAAGACCTTGCGCTCGCGCGGCCGGACGTCGGATTCGGCGTTGGGCCGGCACGAATGGTTGATGTAGCGCGCGAGGTTCTTGCGCACCGAGCCGTCGATGGTCCAGCGGCCGTTGAGCTCGAACAGGTATTTGTTCTCGATGTCGTCGTGCTCGGGAATCCGGGAGTCCAGGATCGGTCCGTAATAACGGATGATCCGGGTGCCCTTCTTGATCGGCTTGGTGGCGAAGAGGCCGAGCCCGGTTTTCGAGCGGCCGACGCGATAAGGTTTGTTGGACGAGGTGGCTGGCATGATCACGAAAAACGAGGACGCGAACGAGGCTGAAAGAGCCCAAGCGAAGCCGCTCTTCTAGAACGATTCCGCGCCGCTGTCAGGTGTCTGTCGACCCTGTTTGAACCTTGCCCACAATCAAGACGTCTGATGGTACGGAGTTCCCGCTCGACCAAAGGCATCGTCATGTTCCGCATCACCACCGCAGCTCTGGCCATATTGCTCCTGGTCATGTTGCTGATGTGCAGCGGTCTCGGCCGCGCCGACGCCCAATCCGTGGGCAGCCAATATACCTCGACGGCCCCGAAGGATTGCCGCCAGATCGGCAAGCCCAGCGAGCTCGACGGCAGCACCACGCGGGTCTGCAAGGGCAAGGATGGCCTCGTGGTCCTGATCGCCGAGGATGATCTTCGCGAGGTCGTCTCCGTCGGCCGCAATCGCAAGGCCGCGGCCGAGGAACCGGCGGCAAAAGTCTGGTTTGCTCCGTTCAACTCGTCCGAAACCACCGTCGAATGGCTCATCGCGGGGGCCAAGCCGTTTGCGATGATCCAGCGCTGGCACATCGCCGATGGCACCGATCCCGACAAGCAGGGGCGGCCGAACACCAAGGCCATGCTCATCGTGACCCGGCTGCCACCCGGCCCCGTCTGCCACGTCGCCTATGTCGACGCGATCGCCAACCGGAACGCCAATGAGCTGGCGCGCAAGGCGGCAGACGAGTTCGCCCGCAGCTTCATCTGCGGCAAGGACGAGGTGAAGATCATCGGCGCGCGCGGCCGCGCGGTCGAACTCGCGACGATGCGCTAGGCTTTCGTCTTGGTCCGCATCTTGGCGCGGTGGTAGCGCGCCAGCAGGCGCTCACCTTTCGCGGCGATGCGCCGCGCCGCCGCCACCGTCTTCGGAACCGGCTCGCCCCAGGCATGCGCCGACAAGGCGTGCCGGGTCGACCGGCCGTTGGCGTCGACGAGGGGCGGCAGCTTGGCGCGACCATAGAAACGGACGGCCCAGCTTCCCTTGCGCCGCATCTCCTGCGGTGTCATCTCGGATGCCGTCTTGGTGACGCCCGGCCGCAGATGTGCGCCTTGCTTGCGCGCGAAAGCCTTGCGGCCCGCGGCGGTCAAGCCGCCCCGCGGATCCTTTTCGGGTGGGGATGCGCGGCGCTTGCGCGACGTCGTTGCAGCTTTCTTCTTTGCAGACTTTTTCCTTGCGGCCTTCTTTGTAACCTTGCGCTTGGGCGTCTTCTTGGCGGATTTTTTCTTCGAAGCTTTCGCCTTGGACGGTTTCTTCGCTGCCATGCGCATGTTGTCTACGAGGTTGGGATAGCTGCGCCCGGCGCGGCGAGCACGCGCCTTGGCCGCCGATTTCTGCGCAGGCGTGAGATGCTTGGACGCCTTGCCGGCGCGCTTGCGCGGGTTTGATCGTTTCCAGGGGGCACGGGATGATTTTGCCATGCGGCGTCAACGCCTCATCACGGCTGGGGTTGCGTCCCGAGCGAATCAGGGACCCGGCGGCTTCCCCGTCACGGGCGACATCAGCATCGCCTCGAGCAGGCGTTCGGGAGTCGTGCCCTCGGGCAGGCGCCCCAGAATATCCTCCAGCCGCCCATCGAGCAGCAGCATGGTAAAACCGTGCACCATCGACCAGGCGCGCGCGATCGCGGCGCCCTGATTGAGCGTCAGCGCGTCGCCGCGGATCTGTTCCTGCCGCATCATGCCGACGGCATTGGCAAGCCCCGCGAAGGACGCCTCGGCGGCCTCGTGCAGCGACGGCCTGGAATAGTCGAGGCGCTCGGTGCGGAACATGATGCCGTACATGCCAGGATGAGCCTGGGCATAGGCGACATAGGCTTTCGGCCGCGCCAGCGCGCGCTCGCGCGGGGTGGTGGCGCTGTCAGAGGACGAGGCCATCGCCGCATTGAACTGGCGGAAGCCGACTGCCGCGAGCTCACTGAGAAGCCCGGTGAGGTCGCCGAAATGATGGGTGGGCGCCGCATGCGAGACCCCCGCTTCGCGCGCCACCGCGCGCAATGTCAGGCCGGCGAGCCCGTCCCGCTCCAGCACCCGTTCGGCGGCCTGGAGCAGCGCCTCGCGCAGCGCGCCGTGATGATAGGGCGCCTCGGACTTGACGCTCGCCGGTTGTCGCGCGGGACGCGCCGGCGCGCTCGCCTTTTTTGAGGTGCGCGCACCGCGCGCGGTTTCTGTCCTGATTTCGCTCTTGCCCATCGGCCAGCTATAGGACGCCATATTGACAGTGTAAAGATTTCGCTTGACCAAGCCCTCTCACATGGCTATTTCATCTTTACGATGTAAAGATAAGGAGGGATACGCCGTGCAGCAGGACGCCGTTGCCGAACGCCGCCACAACCTCGGTCCGATCCCGTTCGAGGCCGACGCGCCCTTCCTGAAAATCATCGGTGAATTGCCGCGCGACCTGAACGGCACGCTCTATCGCAACGGCCCCAATCCGCAGTTCGACTCGCCCGGCGCGCACTGGTTCGTCGGCGACGGCATGCTGCACGCATTTCATCTCGACAATGGCCGCGCCAGTTATCGCAACCGCTGGATCCGCACGCCGAAATGGCTGGCCGAGCACGATGCCGGCCGCGCGCTGTTCGGCGGCTTCGGCCGCAAGCTGCCAGATGCGCCGCAAAACCTCACTGACGGCGGTGTCGCCAACACCAACATCATCTTCCATGCCGGCAAGCTGCTTGCGCTGGAAGAAGCGCATCTGCCCACCGAGATCGAGCCGGGCACGCTCGCAACGCGCGGCTATCACAATTATCACGCCCGCGTTGCCGGCAGCTTCACGGCGCATCCCAAGATCGATCCCGTCACGGGCGAGCTGGTGTTCTTCGGCTACAACGCCGCGGGACCCCTGACGCCCACCCTCTCCTACGGCTCGATCGATGCGTCCGGCAAGGCGACGCGCTTCGAACGCTTCGAGGCGCCCTATGCCAGCATGGTGCACGACTTCATCGTCACCGAGAACCACGTGCTGTTTCCGATCCTGCCCCTCACCGGCAGCATAGAGCGCGCGATGAGCGGACGGCCTCCCTACGCCTGGGAGCCGGACAAGGGCGCCTATGTTGGCGTGATCAAGCGCAAGGGCAGCGCGAAGGACATCGTCTGGTTCCGCGCTGAAGCCTGCTACGTCTTCCACGTCATGAATGCGTGGGAGGACGGTGACCGCATCATCGCCGACGTCATGCAATTCGGGGAAGCGCCGCTGTTTCCGCATCCCGATGGTCGGCCGACCGACCCGGAGAAGTCGCGCGCCCGGCATTGCCGCTGGACGTTCGATCTCTCAGGCGACACCGACCGCTTTCAGCAGACCTATCTCGACGATCTCACCGGCGAGTTCCCGCGCATCGACGACCGCCGCGCCGGATTGAGGAGCCGTCACGGCTGGTACGCCTGCGCCAATCCAAAGCTGCCGATGTTCGGCGCGCTATCCGGCGTCGTTCACGTCGACGGCAATGGCAAGCGCCTCGGCCATTATCTGCTGCCGGCCGGCGACACCATCTCCGAACCGGTGTTCGTCGAGCGGTCGAAAGATGCGGCGGAAGGCGATGGCTGGCTGGTGGCGGTGGTCTGGCGCGCGCGGGAGAACCGCAGCGACCTCGCCGTGTTCAATGCCGGAGATGTCGAGACCGGCCCCGTCGCGCTGGTGCAGCTCGGCCATCGCGTGCCCGACGGTTTTCACGGCAATTGGGTCGGCGCGCGCTAGCTCCTCTCGACATCGCTGATGTCACCAAAAGGTCTCTCATGCATATGCCCTCGATCGCCGCGGACCGCCTCGCTGTCCTGATCCTGTTCCTGATCTGCGCCGGGATCACGCTCCAGATGATCCGGCCGCGGCGGAGCGGCCAAATCGTCTTCAACGGGGGTATCCTGCTCGCCTTCGTCCTCTCGACCGCCTGTGCGTTACCTGTGCTGTCGCACCTGCCCTGGGCCGGCGTCATCGACGAAATGACCGACCAAGCCGTTGCAGCAATTCAGTTTTTTGGAAGTCGCTTACGTCATTTTGACACTGTAAAGATTTTGCTTGACCCCGGCTCGTTCCTGACCTATTGATCTTTACATCGTAAAGATAAAGACTGACCGAGGCGAACCATGGCGATCTTCCTGATCCTCGCGCCCTACGGCGCCTTCACTTTCCTGATGCTGATGACCTCGGCCACGATCAGCGTCTTCGTAGCCTCGGCAATCTGTCTCGCGACCGTCGCGATCGATGTCGTGCGCGGCCGCTCGGTGAAGATCCTGGCTATGGGCTCGGCGCTGCTGTTCGCCGCAATCGGCCTCCACCTCGCGCTGTTCAACCCGGCGCTCGGCACACTCGGTGTCAAGCTGTCGGTCGACATCGGCATCTTCGTCATCTCGCTCGGCTCGATGCTGGTCCGCCGTCCCTTCACGCTGCAATACGCGCTCGAATCCGTGCCGGCCGAGATCGCGGCAATGCCCGGCTTCCACTATGCCAACTACGTCATCACCGGCGCATGGACCGCGGCTGCACTGCTGATGGCGGCCGCCAATCTCGTGCTGCTCTACGTCCCCGGCCTGCCGCTCTGGTCGAGCCTTGCGGTCGCCTTCGCCGCCCGCAACAGCGCGATCTATTTCACAAAATGGTATCCCGAATATCGGCAGATCAAGTACGGTGCGCCGACCAGCGCACTGCCCCACACTCGCTGAACAGGATCGACGATGAAGGACGTATTCGCCCGCCTCGCCTCCGACCTCTTCTCCGCCATCGTCTTCCTGGTCATCTATCTCGTTACCGACAACGTCGTCCTGGCAACGTCGGTGGCGATTGCCGGGGCGATCGCGCAGGTGATCTACGCGCGCGTCAAGGGGCAGCAGCTCAATTACATGACCTATGCGAGCGTCGCGCTCGTCGTCGTGCTGGGCACCGTCACGCTGCTGACCAACGATCCCCGCTTCATGCTCGCAAAGCCCTCGATCGCGCATTTCGCGATCGGTGCCATCATGCTCAAGCGCGGCTGGATGCTGCGCTACATGCCATCGATCGTCGTCGAGACCGTTCCGGAGTACGTGACGGCAGCGGGTTATGCCTGGGCCGCGCTGATGTTCGTGATCGGTGCCGGCATGATCGCCGTCGCCTCCACAGGCGATCTGAAGCTGTGGGCGTTCTACATCACCGTGGTCGCGGGCGGCGCCAAGATCGTCGCCTTCGCCGTGCAATATGTCGTGCTCCGTCTCATCGTCACCAGCCGACGGCGCGCCGCCGCCCGCGCCTAAATGCCTCCAACGGAGCGTTAGGCGCGGGCGGCGAGTTGCGCTATACGCTCGGCCGGGACTGGTCCGCGGATCGTCGCGGTCCGCCGGGATCTTGGGAGACGCGAATGGCCGTCGACGGCAACTGGACTCTGACCCTGACGACACCCATGGGGGAGCGTAAGGCGACGCTGAGCCTGACGGCTGCCGGCGGCACGCTCACGGGGACGCAGGGTGCGGAAGGCGATACAGCCGAGATTTTCGACGGCACCGTCAGCGGCGATGCCGTCAACTGGAAGGTCTCGATCACCAATCCGATGCCGTTGACGCTCGAATTCATCGGAACCGTCTCCGGCGACAGCATGAGCGGTGAGATGGGCATCGGCCCGATGGGCAGCTTCCCGTTCACCGGCACGCGCGCGTAAGCCGCGCGGCAACCGTGCGCGCGCTCGGTTTCATCGCGGCGACGATCCTGTGTGTCGCGACCCAAGCGGCGCGCGCGGACGATGCCGAACCGGCGTGGCGGGCTAGCGCGCTCGCCATGCTACCGGCAGGCCATGTCGCCGGCACGGCCTATCGAACCGAAGGTTCGACGGGCTACCTCGCCGTCTATCCGGCCCCATCGAACGATCCGAAGTCACCTGCAAGCGTGTTCGTCGCGCGCCAGGCTCTCGTGGTCGCGCTGACGCCGGATGCGACGCGCGCAGTCTCGGCCGAATTGAAGCCGCGTAGCGGGCCGGATCCTGACAACGACGACACTGAGTTCGCAAAGCTGCACGCCGATCTCGCCGCCAGGCGCTCAACGCTTCCCGACGGCACCGAGCCCTGTGATTTCGGCGCATGGTCCGTCGACAAGGATCCTGACGGCCTCAACGTGCGTGCTGAACCATCGATCAAGGCGCGTGTGCTCGGCACGCTTCCGCCGCCTTACCGGCTCAAGCTCGGCGGCAGCGAGAACACGCCCGATGGCGGCTGGCTCACTGAATTCCGCATCATCGGCTTCAAGAACGGCTGGTTTCTGATCGAAGGCGCCAAGCCGCCGGGCAAGGACTACGAGGACGACAAGAAATATCCGCGCAGCGCACCAAAGCCCTATGCCGGACGCGGCTGGGTCGCCTCCAACAAGGTCGGCGCGTCCTACGCCAATGGCGCGACACGCATGGGCGGTCTGTTCCAGGCGCCCTTCGTCGATGCGAAATGGATGCCGGCCCAGCGCGAGCTCGGCGGCCCGATCGACACCGACGGCGGACCGAAGCACATCTTTGCTTGCAGCGGCCTCTGGGGCCTTGTCGAGAGCCAGGACGGCGTCCGCGGCTGGTGGCGCGGGCTGTGCTCCAACCAAGTCACGAATTGCAGCTAGCACGCTGAGGCATCCGCATCGTCATGGCCGGGCTTGTCCCGGCCATCCACGTCTTCCTCGCCGCACCAAGAACGTGGATGCCCGGGACAAGCCCGGGCATGACGATCGTGATGGGGGGCATGCACAATTACTCGCACGCAGGTGCGAGTGAGGCAGCTAACCCAGATTCAACTCCTTGAAGAAGTCGTTGCCCTTGTCGTCGATGATGATGAACGCCGGGAAGTCGACGACCTCGATGCGCCAGATCGCTTCCATGCCGAGCTCGGGATATTCGAGCACCTCGACCTTCTTGATGCAGTGCTCGGCAAGGTTCGCCGCGGCACCGCCGATCGAGCCGAGATAGAAGCCGCCATATTTCTTGCAAGCCTCACGCACGGCCGCCGCCCGGTTGCCCTTAGCCACCATCACCATCGAGCCGCCGGCGGCCTGGAACTGATCGACGAAGGAATCCATACGGCCCGCAGTGGTGGGGCCGAACGCACCGGAGGCGTAGCCCTCGGGCGTCTTGGCCGGGCCCGCGTAATAGACCGGATGGTTCTTGAAATAGTCCGGCAGCGGCTCGCCCTGGTCGAGCCGCTCGCGCAGCTTGGCATGCGCGGAATCGCGCGCGACGATCATGGTGCCGGTCATCGAGACCCGCGTCTTGGTCGGGTACTTCGAGAACGTGGCAAGGATATCCTTCATCGGCTGATTAAGGTCGATCTTGACGACCTCGCCGCCGAGCGACTGCTCGACCTCAGGCAGATACTGCGCCGGGTTGTGCTCGAGCTCTTCGAGATAGACGCCGTCCTTGGTGATCTTGCCGAGCACCTGGCGATCGGCCGAGCAGGACACGCCCAGCCCGATCGGCAGCGAGGCACCGTGACGCGGCATGCGGATCACGCGCACGTCGTGGCAGAAATATTTTCCGCCGAACTGCGCGCCGACGCCGAGCGACTGCGTCATCTTCAGGATTTCCTGCTCCATCTCGAGATCGCGAAACGCGTTGCCGTCGGGCGAGCCGTGGGTCGGCAGCGCGTCGAGATAGCGAGCCGACGCCAGCTTCACCGTCTTCATGCAGAGCTCGGCCGAGGTGCCGCCGATCACGATCGCGAGGTGATAAGGCGGGCACGCCGCAGTGCCCAGCGTCAACACTTTCTCCTTGAGGAAGGCGAGCAGCCGGTCCTTGGTCAGCACCGAAGGCGTCGCCTGGAACAGAAAACTCTTGTTGGCGCTGCCGCCGCCCTTCGCCATGAACATGAACTTGTAGGCGTCATCACCTTCGGCGTAGATCTCGCACTGCGCCGGCATGTTGTTGGCGGTGTTCTTCTCCTCGTACATCGACAAGGGCGCGACCTGCGAGTAGCGCAGATTGCGGCGCAGGTAAGCATCGCGCGCGCCTTCCGACAGCGCCGCCTCGTCGTCACCGTCGGTGATGACGTTGCAGCCCTTCTTGCCCATGATGATCGCGGTGCCGGTGTCCTGGCACATCGGCAGCACGCCGCCGGCGGCGATGTTGGCGTTCTTGAGAAAGTCCAGCGCGACGAACTTGTCGTTCGGGCTCGCCTCGCCGTCCTCCAGGATCGCGCGGAGCTGCTTCAGATGACCCGGCCGCAGATAGTGGTTGATGTCGCCAAAGGCGGCTTCCGACAGGTCCCGCAGCGCCTCGCGCGACACCACCAGCATGTCTTTCCCCAGGACCTTCTCAACCCGCACGCCCTCGGCCGTGATCTTCTTGTAGGGCGTCTCGTCCTTGCCCAGCGGAAACAGCGGCGTGTGCTTGTAGGGCGGAACGGGCTTTGCGGGGTCGGGGAAGGCGGTGGGAGCGTTCATGGGCTGGAATCTCGGGGTTTTGGAGCCCTCGCATGGGCCCCTTTCATAGAAGCGTTCTAAGCTTTTTTGCCGCAAAGGGAAGGCGCTCTGGTGCGGTCGGGGCATCCGGATTCGGCGGCTGGCCGCGGACACCAGGCCCTCATGATGCCAGTGAAGACCCTGGGTGCACCCCTTGCGCTACGCGCGGGACGACGATTGAATGCGCCCGCTAAGGGGCTTTTCATCATGACATTGAACTTGCACGTCCGCGGCGCGATCCTGGTTGCCGCCGCCATCACCGGCCTTGTGACCCTCGTCTCGCCCGCTCGCGCGGACCGCTGCGATGACAGCGCCAAGGAGCTGGCGAACCAGGTCGATCGCCTCAAGGTGAATTTCCGCGCCGCGAATGTCGTCTATCTGACTCATCCCGCGGCCAAGGAATTGTCCGTGGCTTGCCGTGGCGACAAATATTCGATCGAGCTCTATGCCAAGGGCGATCGCAAGCCGAAACCGGAGTTCTTTACGCTGGTAGGGTCGATGGCGGCGATCGTCTTCACCGTGACCAAGGACGATACGACGACGGGCGCGACACGCTGCCTGAAACGGATGGGGCTCTTGCGCGGCGACAAGATCAGCATGCGTTACCGGCGTCTCAACATGGAATGCACCCGCACCAAGACGGATGCGTCCATCGCGATCACGCGCGGCAAGGACGAATAGGCGGTCCCCCGCGCGGTGTGCGTCTGACAGCACACCGCCCACTACAGACTCCGTCATTCCGAGCGAAGCGAAGCAATCCAGAATCCCTCCGCGGAGACAGACTGGATTGCTTCGCTGCGCTCGCAATGACGAGGAGAGGTCCGAGAGCACATCCCACCGCACCAGATCCCTCGCATTTTAACGATTGGCTTGAAGGAAATTTCGGGTCTCGCGGCGCAGGATCAATTGTTTCCATATGTGAGGATTTGTGGATGAGCGTTTCTACCGTTTCGCCGCCGCCGATCGCGATCGTGGTGCCGAGCTACGACACGAACAAGCAGCAGGACGACCAGATCAAGACCAAGGACAACGACCCGACCTATAAGCCGCCGCCGCCCGCGCCGCTGCCGCCGGGTCAGGGTACGCGGATCGATCAGCTCGCCTGATCAGCCGCGTCGAAGATGAAATGCCCGATCCGGTCGATCGGGCTTTTCGCGTGTCCGGCCGTATCTTCGCCGGATAGCGGGACCAATATCGTGCGCGGCTACCCTGAGACCTGCGCATGATCGCAAGACTCCTGTTGCAGAGCACGATCACCACCGCCGCCATGGGCGCGCTGCTGTTCGCGTGCGCCGGAACCCTGCACTGGCCGTCGGCCTGGGGGTTCCTCGCGATCTCCGCCCTGCTCGGCCCGCTCTGCGGCTGGTGGCTTTACCGGGTCGACCCCGCACTGCTCGCCGAACGCCTGCGGCCGGTCCTGCAAAAGGACCAGCCCGCTGCCGACAAGGCGTTCATGGCCGTCTTCGTCGTCGCGATGCTGGTCTGGCTGGCGGCGATGGGGCTCGACCGGCGTACGCTAGCCTCCGATATGCCGATGGCGGCGCAGATACTCGGCCTCGCCCTGTTCCTGCTCTCGACACTGTTCATCCTCTGGGTCTTCCGCGAGAACTCGTTCGCGGCGCCCGTGGTGAAACTGCAAGCCGAGCGCGCGCAGCGCGCGATCTCGACGGGGCCTTATGCCCATGTGCGCCATCCGATGTATAGCGGCATGATCCTGTTCTTCGCCGGCGTGCCGCTGCTTTTGGGCTCATGGTGGGGACTTATGATGGTGCCGCTGTTCCTCCTGTTGTTTGCCATCCGCACTCGCATCGAGGAGCGCACGCTGCGCGAGGGCCTGCCAGGCTATGCCGACTATGTGACGCGCGTGCGCTATCGCCTGTTTCCTGGCGTATGGTGAGCGCGCAACCCCCCTCGGCACCTCCGGACCGGCTAACCATCCAATTCGCGGTAGCGGCGGAAGATGCCCTGCTCGTTGAAGGCAATGCGGCGGCGGCTTTCGAGATAGGCCTTGATGTTCGGCCGCGCCGCGACGCGGTCGTGCAGGCCGACGAGGCCTGGGATATCTGTCTCGAACGCTTTCATCCGCTTCGGAAACGCATAGCGCAGCCCCGCGACGATCTGGAACAGCGAGAGATCGACATAGGACAGCTTGCGGCCGGTGAGATAGGCGCCGCCATTGTTTTGAAGCAGCTGCTCGAAATAGCCGAGATATTTCGGCACGCGCTCGCCCCAGAAGTCGGCCGTGCGCTTCTTCGCCGGCGGCTTCTGATCTTCGTAGTAGAGCGAGGGCCCGAGCGGATGATGGGTATCGTGAATCTCGACCACGAAATCGGTGATCGTGAGCTGGAGCTGATGCACCCAGAGTTGACCCGCTTCCGATTTCGGGGCGAGAGCGTGGCGGGCGCCGAGATAGAGCAGGATGTTCGCGGTCTGGCCGATGACGACCTTGCCGGCTTTGAGGAACGGCGGCGCAAAGGGCGGCGTGCCCTTGTGCGCGTCCATCATCTTCATCATCGCAGCTGTGCCGCGTGGGCCACGCGCCACGTCGATGTAAGCCGCGCCCGCCTCCTCCAGCGCCAGCCGCACATATTCACCGCGGCCCTGGATCTCGGGCCAATAATAGAGCTCGTATTTCATGAAAGGGGTCAGTGATTGCGTGGCGGCGAGTGTAGCACGCAACCACGAACTCCATGAGGGCGGAGCGAGTTCCGCGTCTCAATTCGACGCGAAGCAATACAGCAGGCCGTCGCCGCCGGTGCTCTTCAGATCGGCCTGCGAGCAGCCGCCATCGGGGCCGCGCGAGGGATGCGAGCTGTTCCACGATTTCGACGGCTCGTCATCGCGCAGGCCTTGACGATCGGCATGGCCGACGACCGCCGCGCCTTGCGTGCTCGACGTCCAGTTCTTGCAGGTCTTGTCGTCACCCGCGGGAAATGCGCTGCCGTCGGCTTGCGAACCCGTGAGGATGTCGTGCCGGTTCGGCGTGTCGCCGCGGCCGTTGATGACCTCGCCCTTCTCGCTGAGCGCGGTCTGCTTGGTGAGGTTGTTGGCCGCCCCGTGCAGGTCGGCAACGTCCTTGGCGATCACAGCGCCCTTGGCGTTCTGCCACGGTCCCTTGCCGATGCGGTCGCGCGCGTTGACGGCCGGCTTGCCGTCGGCGGTCTGCGTGGAGAGATAAGCGCGCCAGGTCTTGCTGCCGGCGCCGCCGGCCTGGGCCAACTTCTGGCACTGCGCATCGGCCCCCTCCAGGCCACCGAGATCGGCGCCCTTGCCAGGACCATTGGAAGTCACGAAGAACGTCATGTCGGCCGACTGCGCCTGCGCAGATGGTGCTGCGAACAAGGCCGCGGCGAGCGCGAGGCCTGAAATCGTCACGGATCTCTCAATGCGGATCATCCTGTCCTCCCTTTGTGTTTTCGTTGGCCGCCAGATTTCAACCCGACGCAGGCCCGCTTATTCCGGTGCCGCGATGCGAGAGGCCCAAAAGAAAAAGGCGCCGTGCAAGAAGCACGACGCCTTTGTTATTCATGTCGCCTGCGATCAGTTGGTCTGCTGGATCGCCGACAATTCCCAGGCGCCGCCCGGACGTCGGGCAAAGGTCCAGACTTCGGTGGCCTCGCCCGGCTGCTCGCTGCCGGCGACAATTGCGCCAGTATTGCGGTCGAGCGTCTTGTCGGTGAGCGCGAAGCGCAGCGCCACGGTCGCGTAATCGGTCTCGCCTTCGCGCCAGGATTCCGCGAGGTCGCCCTGCAACAGCTTCACATCGCTGACCTTGTTGACGACATTGCGCGCGCGGTTCTGGCCGAAGTCCTGCTCGAAATAGGAGACCATTTCCGGCGTCGCGAGCGTGTGCAGCTTGGCCACATCCTCGTTCGACCAGGCGGACTGGACGTCGCCGAGCAGACGCTCGAACGCCTCATAGTCGTCCGGCTTGATCTCGAGCGGCGCGTTGTTGGCGCCGAAGCCGAAGCCGCCACCAAGACCACTACGATTGTTCGCCTGCGGTCCCGGACCGGCACCGGCGTCAGCGTTGGCATAGGCCGCCTGCGGGGTGTGGCGGCGCTGCCACCACGACATCGCCAGCCGAACCACGAGCACCACGAGCACGATCTGGATGATCAGACCGATGATCGACGATAGGCCGCCGAGACCGCCGAACAGGCCACCGCCGAACAGCATGCCGAGCAGGCCTGCGCCGAGGAAGCCGGCCGCAAGGCCGCCCATGAAGCCGCCGGCCCGGCCGAACAGGCCGCCGCGCGCGGGTGCGGCGGCAGCCGAATTCATGCCTGCGCCCGGCTGGGTGTAGGTCCGATTGAACTGCGAGGTCGAGCCCGGCGCGGTCGTGGTCGATGGCGGGGCCGAATAGGTGCGCGAACCGCGCGAGCCCGACGACATGCCGCCACCGACGCGCGCGTCGGCGGACGAGATCGCCAGCGCAGTCGGCAGCGCAAGCGCCAGCACGACGGCAATCGTCTTGAAGAGACTGCGGGAGCGTTGCGAGAAATTCATGTTGGTTTCCCAGATCCCCGGCATGGGGACGTGCCCCTAAGATGGGCAGCCTTCCGTAAAAAGGAAGCCACTATCGGAACTTATGGCTGCGGCCCTCAGTCGCGGGGATGTGGCAAAAGCCCATCTTTGGCGGCAGCTTGGCTGCGTGTGCGAAGGGGCCGCGGTCGCGGGTTACCGGTGGCTTTGGTGCCGGCAGTTCAGCTTTTCCGTCGTCATTGCGTTGAGGCCCTCACCCCGCCTTCGCCATCGTCTCCTTCACGGCCGCCACGAGCTGGCTCAGCGTGAACGGCTTGGGCAGGAAGTCGAACTGCTGGCCTTCGGGCAGGCTCTTCTCGAATGCGTCTTCCGCGTAGCCGGAGACGAAGATGAACTTGATGTCGGGGTTCTTCTCGCGCATCGCCTTGAGCAGCGTCGGGCCGTCCATCTCCGGCATCACGACGTCGGACACGACGAGATCGATTCCGCCGCTCTGCTCTTCCAGCACCTCCAGCGCCTCGACGCCGTTCTCGGCCTCGACGACGGTGTAGCCGCGCGAGCGCAGACCGCGTGCGTTGAGCGCGCGCAGGCCCTCTTCGTCCTCGACCAGGAGGATGGTGCCTTGTCCGGTGAGATCGGTGCGGGGCTTGGCGTCCGCCGTGGACCCGGCTTCCTTGGCGGCACCATTGCTGGCGCCAACGGCCGGCGCCGGCTGCTCGACCTGCACCTCCGGCTCGGCATGATGGCGCGGCAGGAAGATCTGGAATGAGGTGCCCTGCCCCGGCTCCGAGTCCACGTAAATGAAGCCACCGGTCTGCTTGACGATGCCGTAGACGGTCGAGAGCCCGAGGCCGGTGCCCTTGCCGACTTCCTTGGTCGAGAAGAACGGCTCGAAGATTTTGTCGCGGATATCGGCGGGGATGCCGGTACCGGTGTCGGCGACCTCGATCCGCACGTAGTCCGCGGCCGGCATGCCCTTGTAGGCCAACCTGGCCGCCTCCTCGGCGGTGACGTTGGCGGTGCGGATGATCAGCTTGCCGCCGTCGGGCATGGCGTCGCGCGCGTTGACCGCGAGATTGACGATGACCTGCTCGAACTGGGAGACGTCGACCTTGACCGGCCAGAGATCGCGGCCGTGGATGGTCTCGTGCTTGACCTTCTCGCCGATCAGGCGGCGCAGCAGCATGGCGAGGTCGGAGAGCGCATCGCCGAGGTCGAGCACCTGCGGCCGCAGCGTCTGCCGCCGCGAGAACGCCAGCAACTGCCGCACCAGCGTGGCGGCCCGCGTCGCGTTCTGCTTGATCTGCATGATGTCCTGGAACGACGGATCAGTCGGCTTGTGCGCGTTCAGCAGGAAGTCGTTCGCCATCATGATGGCGGAGAGCACGTTGTTGAAGTCGTGGGCGATGCCGCCGGCGAGCTGGCCGACAGTCTCCATCTTCTGCGACTGGTTGATCTGGTTCTCCAGCGCGCGCCGCTCGGTGGTCTCGAGCATGTGCACGATGGCGGCTTCCGCGTCGTTCTCACCCCCGTCGACCGGCGTGACGAAGAACTGGCCCCAGCGCTCCTTGGAGCCTTCCAGCGCGACCTCGACCGGCGCGATGTCGGCCTGATTCTCGGCGGCCTGGTTGATGGCCGCGATCAGCAAATGACGGTCGCGCGAATTGACCGCGCGGAAGATCGACTTGCTGGCGCTGTCGAGCCCCAACGCCTGCCCGAGCTTGGCGTAGCGCGCATTGGCGCGCACGACGTTGCCGCCGCGGTCGACGGTGGCGATCGCCATCGGCGTATGGTCGAAGAAGCGCATGAAGCGCACTTCGGCGGCGCGGTCCGGATCGCTGCGCTCGTCACGGGCGCGGCTGATCACCAGCGTGCGCGACGGGCCTGGCGCACCGTCAGCGCCGAAGGCGAGCTTGTGATAGAGCCGCACCGGCATGGTCTTGCCGGTACGCATGCGCAGGTCGATGTCGAAGACTTCCGTCTTGACCTCGCCCGGGACCGCCACGATCGCGGTAAGCAGCGAAGCGCCGTCGCCGGAGACGATGTCGGTGAGCTTCAGCCCGCCCGAGCCGATCTCGGCAAGGTCGTAGTCGAGCCAGTTCGCCAGCGTCGCGTTGACGTAAGCGAGCTCGCCGGCCGGATTGACCGAGAAGAAACCGCAAGGCGCGTGATCGAGATATTCGATCGCGTGCTGGAGTTCCTGGAACACGTCCTCCTGGCGCTCGCGGTCGCGGGTGATGTCGGCGATCGACCACACCGCGTATCTCGTCTCGCGCTTGCCGGTGCCGAGGGGCCGCACCCGCATGCGCAGCCAGCGGCCCTGGCTGCCGTCATGGCCGGAGATGCGCACCTCTTCCTGCTGCCGCTTGCCTTCGCGCGCGGCTTTCAACAGGCGGAACACCGCTTCGGAGACGTCGGGGTTGCCGATGAAGACGCGCTCCACGGGACGCACGTCCTGTGGGCCGGCAGCGCCGGTCAGCGTCAGATAGGCCGCATTGGAATAGACCACATGGCCGCGCGGATCGGTCACGGCGAGGCCGTCGAAGGCGTGGTCGGCGATGCGCCCCATCACGGGATCATCGAGATTGCGATCGACGAAGCGGATGATGCCGGCGGCGAAGGCGAACAGGTTGAACAGGCCGACCATCGCCAGCACGGCGAGGATACCGAGAATATAGGGCTGCGCCTGCGCGCGCCCGAGCGTCATCAGCCCGACGGCAACGGCGACGAGCCCGGCGGCCACCAGCAGCACCAGGGCAATGCTGCCCGAGCGCGGCGACGGCTCGTGCGCCGCAACGGGCTCGCGTGTGAGGTCGTGGTCGGTCTCGGCAGTCATCTCAAGCTGGCACAGCCTGTCGGCAGAGAATCAACGCGCTACGGGGCGCGCAGGGTCCTCCCTGCCTGAATCGGACCCGCAGGCGCAAGGGCAGCAGGGGCGAAAGGTACGCTGATTCCCAGATTACGGCCATTTCCAGTACTTTTCAGGGGTTTTATTGCCGGCTGGCACCGAATCCGCTCTTCAGACGCATGACGTAGCCGATGACTTCGGCGACCGCATGGTAGTGCTCGGTCGGGATTTCCTCGTCGATCTCGACGGTGGCGTAGAGCGCGCGGGCGAGCGGCACGTTCTCGACGATCGGGATGTCGTGCTCGCGCGCGATCTCCCGGATCTTGAAAGCGAGGTTGTCGACGCCCTTGGCGACGCAGATCGGCGCCGACATGCCGCGCTCGTAGGACAGCGCGATCGAATAGTGGGTCGGGTTGGTGATGATCACGGAGGCCTTGGGAACCGCCGCCATCATGCGCTTCTTGGAGCGCTGCTGACGCAGCTGCCTCAGCTTGCCCTTGATGTGTGGGTCGCCTTCGGACTGCTTGTACTCTTCCTTGATCTCCTGGAGCGACATCTTCTGCCGCTGGAACCAGCTGCGATACTGGAAGAAATAGTCGCCGATGGCGATGATAGCGAGCGCCGCGACCACCGCGCCGAGCAGGTGAATGGTCAGGCTGGTGGAGGCACCGAGCAGGGCGGCCGGATCGAGCCTGACCATCGCCTCCATGCGATGCCGCTCCGGCCACAGGATCACGGTCATGACCGCGCCGAGCACGATCAGCTTGCCGAGACCCTTGAGGAAGTTCGCCGCCGCTTGCTTGCCGAAGATGCGCTTGAGGCCTTCGGCAGGCGACAGCTTGCTGAACTTGGGCTTGAGGGATTCGGCCGACCAGACCAGTCGGTGCTGCAGCACGTTGCCGGCAATGGCCGCGAGTACCAGCATCAGCAGCGGCACGCCCACCGCCGCGAGCACCGCGACTTCGATCTGCTGCATCAGGGCGAGCAGGGCCCTGCCGTCGGTCTTGATCATCCAGGAATTGGCGAGCAGGTTGCGCATCGGCGCCAACAGCCCGCTGCCGACCGATCCCGAGAAGCTCGAGACCACGAGCGTGGCGCCCGCGATCATGAACCAGGTGTTGATCTCCTGGCTCTTGGCGACGTCACCGCGTTCGAGCGCCTCTTCGAGACGTTTTTGCGTCGGGTCTTCTGTTTGACTCTCTGGATCGTTGTCTTCCGCCATCGATCACCCGATCACTTGAGTGGCATCATCTGGTGCATGACACCGATGAAATAGTCGAGATAGGTGCCCATCATCGCCGTGAGCACGACGGCGAGCACCAGGAAGCCGGCGAAGATCGAGAGCGGCACGCCGACGAAATAGACCTGCATCTGCGGCATCAGCCGCGCCAGTACGCCGAGCCCGATGTTGAAGACGAGGCCGAACACCAGGAACGGGCCGGAGAGTTGCAAGCCCAGGCGGAACGCGGCGGCAAAGGCGCGCGTCGCCAGCGCGGCGACATCGCCGCTCGACACCGTCTCGCCCGGCGCGAAGATCGTGTAGCTGTCGTTTAGCGCCGCGATCACCAGATGATGGCTGTCCGTGGCGAACAGCAGCGTGACCCCCAGTATCGTCAGGAAGTTGCCGACGAGCACGCCCTGCTGTCCCTGCGTCGGATCGACCGACGTGACGAAGCCGAGCCCCATCTGCTGTGCGATCACGGCGCCGGCAACCTGCAGCGCCGACAACGTCACCCGCGCGGTCGCCCCCAGCACGATGCCGATGACGATCTCATGCAGCATCAGGACCAGCAGCGGCGCGATCGAGCCCATGTCGACCTGATAGGCGTTGCGATGCAGCGGCAGGATAATCAGCGTGAGCAGCAGCGCGATCGACAGTTTGATCCGTGTCGGGATATTGGTCTCGCCGAGGCCCGGCAACAGCATCACCATCGCGCCGACCCGGGCAAAGGCGAGCATGAAGGAGGCGGCAAGCGCCGGCAGCAGCGAGACGTCGATGCGCATGACGGGCGCATAGTGCCTCAGCCGCCGATGATTCGCGACGATATCCGCAGCATGTGGGAATGCAGCGCGTCGGCCATGAACGGCAAGGCCAACAGCATTGTGGCAAAGATGGCCAGGATCTTCGGCACGTAGATCAGCGTCTGCTCCTGGATCTGCGTCAGCGCCTGGAACAGCGACACGACGACGCCGACCACGAGGCCGACCACCATCAGGGGCGACGACACGATCACGATGGTCCAGATCGCATCACGCGCGACGTCGAGGGTTTCCGGTCCGGTCATTTCGCAGTTCCTTTGTCTTATTCCTCGCCTCCCACCGCTCTTGTGAGCGATGCGAAGGCCTATCCCCGGTCATTGCGAGCGCAGCGAAGCAATCCAGACTGCCGCTTCGGAAAGACTCTGGATTGCTTCGCTGCACTCGCAATGACGATTGGGGCGGGCGCGAGCGCCAAAAATCAGATCGGCATCTTCATGATGTCTTCATAGGCCGCGATCACGCGGTCGCGGACCGAGACCAGCGTGGACACGGCGACGTCGGTGTCTGCGACCGCCGTCACTACGTCCATCACGTTGGCCTTGCCGGCGGCCATCGCCACCGTCTGCGCATCGGATTTGCGGCCGGACTCCAGGACGCTGCCGACGGTGTCTTTCAGAAGAGAGGCGAAGGACTGCCCGCTCGGCTCGCTGCCCTTGCCCGCACCGCTGTTCTCCAGCACGCGGGCAAGGTTTGCATAGGCGTTGGCGGCAATTGTCGGTGTTGCCATGGTTCAAATGTCCTGTTCAGCTCTTGAGGATGTCGAGGGTGCGCTGGATCATCCGGCGCGTCGCACTGATGATGTTGAGATTGGCTTCGTACGACCGCTGCGCGTCGCGCATGTCGGTCATCTCGACCACCGAGTTCACGTTGGGATATTTGACGTTGCCGGTCGCATCCGCCGCCGGATTGTTCGGCTCGTATTTGGTGCGGAAATTGGACTGGTCGGGCTTGATCCTGCCGAGGGTGACGACCTGCGCGTCGAGTGTGCGGTCGAGCGCGGAGGAGAAGGTCGGCACCTTGCGCCGGTAAGGATCGCCGCCGGCGCTCTGCGAGGTCGAATCCGCATTTGCGATGTTCTCCGAGATCACCCGCATGCGCCCGGCCTGCGCCCGCAGACCGGAGGTCGCGATCGCCATCGAGCGGGCAAAGTCGCTGCTGTCATTCGCCATGATGCGCTTCCTCTAGCTCTAGCCTTTGCCGATCGCGGTCTTGAGCAGGTGCAGGCTCTTCGAATAGAGCGAGGTTGCCGCCGCATAATCCATCTGGTTGCTGGCGGCCTTCATCATCTCCTCTTCGAGATTGACGGCGTTGCCCGCGGGGCGGGTCTCAAAACCGGCACTCTTGTTCTGGTCGAATCCGGAGGCCGCGCCTGACGGCGCCATGTGGGAACCGCTGGTGCGGGTAAGCGCCAAGGGGCCCATCGAACCCGTGACGGCGCCGCTCTTATCCAGCTTCGGCTCGACCAGGTCGCGCGGCCGGAATTTGGGCGTGTCGGAATTGGAGACGTTCTCGGACAGGACGCGCTGGCGCTCCTGGTGCCATTGCATCTTGGTGCGAAGCGCCGATAGCACCGGAAGATCGTTGATGGACATCGTTGCGGCTCCTTCCGCCTCGCAGGACCCGTGGTCCGAAGCTAGGCAGAATTTGCCGCCTGTATGGTTAACAGCTGGTTAAGGAGGTCGCAGGCAGTTGTCCCCCGCCGGGACACCAATGCGCATGCCCCGTGATTCTACGCCTCCAAAGCGGCATTAACCCAACCGCTTGGCGGCGCGTGCACAGGCCAAGAAGTCGTTTTGGATCGAGCGATTCATGGGTTATTAAGAGTTGGGGACGGCAAAACTTGCCGTGGGACGTTAAGAAATCGCAGTTTGGGGCAACGTAAGCCGGTGGTTGGCGCATCTGACCACGGGCCCGAGACAAGCGCCATTTGTCGGGGACAAGTATGCAAGGCAGCCCTATCACCTTCATCGTCGCGTTCATCGTCGTTCTGGCGTTGATCGGCGTCGCTGCATGGCTGGTTCGCCGATTCGCCACCAGCCGGCTCGGCGCCAACACCCAGCGCGGCCGGATGCCCCGGCTCGCCGTGATCGATGCCGCCGCGGTCGACGGCCGCCGCCGCCTGGTGCTGGTCCGGCGTGACAATGTCGAGCATCTTCTGATGATCGGCGGCCCCACCGACATCGTCGTCGAACCCAACATCGTGCGCGCGGCGCCCGGCCGCGACCAGCTCCCGCAGCGCCCCAACGCGGCCGAGCCGCCGCGTCTTGCGCCGATGCATGATAGCAGCAGCTGGGCCGACGAAGCACCGCGGCCCGAACTGCTCGATCATCCCGAGCCGCACATGCCCGAGCCGCCACCGCGACCCACGCGCCCCTCCTTCGCCGACGAAGTGCGCCGGCCGGCTCCCGCGATGGCCGAACGCCGCAACGAGCCGCCATTGGGCGGCTTCACCTCCGAGCCGATCGCGCCGCGCCCTGAGCGCGAGCTGCGTCCCGAACCTGTTCCGCCGCGCGTTGCGCGCAACGAACCCCCTCTGATGCCGCGTCCGCCGCGCCAGAGCGAGCCGGTGAAGGCGCCTCCGGTGCGCGCCGAGCGCGTCGCCGCGCCACCTCCGCCTGTGCCGCAGGCTCCGCCCGTTCCGCCGCCGGCGCCCGCTCCCGCGGCGCCATCGAGCGCCGAGCAGAATCTCGCCGAGATGGCGCAGCGGCTCGAAGCTGCGCTGCGCCGCCCCGCCGGCGAGACGCTTGCCCCTCCGGTCGCGCCGGAGCCCCCGACCGCTCCCCCGCGTGTGGCCCGCAGCGAGCCGCCGGCACCGCCGGCCCCTCCCGCAAAGCCGGCCCCGGAAAAGACCAGCTTTGAAAATCTCGAAGACGAGATGGCCTCGTTGCTCGGCCGTCCGAAGCCGTCTTCGTGAGGCTGCCGGCCCTCCCGCGTAGAGTTTTTTTTCTTTCTGTCCTGATCGGCGCGGCTTCGCTCGCGATGCCGGCGCATGCGCAGGACATCAGCATCAATCTCGGCGGCGGAGGCGCTGGCGGTGGCGGCGTCACCGAACGCGCGATCCAGCTGATCGCGCTGCTCACCGTGCTGTCGATCGCCCCGTCGATCCTGATCATGATGACCTCGTTCACGCGCATCGTGGTCGTGCTGTCGCTGCTGCGCACCGCGATGGGCACCGCGACCGCCCCGCCGAACTCGGTGATCATCGCGCTGGCGATGTTTCTCACCTTCTTCGTGATGGGACCCGTCCTGCAAAAATCCTACGACGAAGGCATCCGTCCGCTGGTCGCCAATCAGCTCGGCGTTGAGGACGCGCTTCAGCGCGCCTCCGTCCCTCTGCGCGGCTTCATGCAGAAGAACGTGCGCGAGAAGGACCTCAAGCTGTTCCTGGATCTCTCCGGCGAGCCGCCGCCCGCCACTCCCGACGAGCTCGGCTTACGCATCCTCGTCCCCGCCTTCATGATCTCGGAGCTGAAGCGCGCCTTCGAGATCGGTTTTCTGCTGTTCCTTCCGTTCCTGATCATCGATCTCGTCGTCGCCTCCGTGCTGATGTCGATGGGCATGATGATGCTGCCGCCGGCAACCATCTCGCTGCCGTTCAAGCTGATCTTCTTCGTGCTCGTCGACGGCTGGTCGCTGGTGGCAGGGAGCCTGGTGCAGAGTTACGGGGGGTAGCGGGCCCGGGGAGCGGTCACCGCCCCCATCCTCTCTGACCCAAGGCTTGTAGGCGTACACTTCAGCTTACCAGCGCAAAGGGGGAAGCCTGCCACCGTGAGCGCGTTCGGCGGTTCGTGACATACCGGACTATGCTCAGGTTGCGCATTCAATGGGTGGTTGATATGATGATTATCATCCATTGATCCGAAGCGGCTTATGACCAGCAACGTCGAAGACCGTCCGCTCGCTCGAGCCGTGCCGCTTGGTCTTCAGGTCGCCGTTCTTGCTGCGTTGTCTGCGAGTGGCACGTTGGCCACCAACATTCTGCTGCCTTCGCTACCGAGCATCGCCGTCGCGGTAGGCGTCTCCAGCGCTCAGGTAACCTCAGCTATCACCATATTCCTCGCCATGTTCGCGGTCGGACAACTTGTTGTCGGTCCGTTGTCGGATCGTTTCGGCCGGCGCATACCCGTGATGATCGGGTTTGCTGTATTTTTCGCAGGTAGCATATGGTGCGCGTTAGCCAATGATTTGGCGGCGCTATTGATTGGTCGCGTTGTGCAGGCCGGTGGCGCATGTGCCACGTCTGTCCTTTCGCGAGCTATCGCAAGAGATCTTTTTCAGGGCGAAAAGCTAGCGCGCGTGCTCACCTTTGTTATGGTTGCGATGGCAGCGGCGCCCGGATTCTCGCCCCTGGTCGGTGGCGCGCTGGATCATTTTTTTGGCTGGCGTTCAGCATTTGTGTTCGTCGGAATCTTCGCCGTCGTCGCCGCTTCAGCATTTCTTGCGGCTTTCGGAGAAACGCACCACGCGCCACGCGCCGAGTTCGATTTCTCGACAATCGCCAAGAATTACTGGTCGCTATCGACTGACCGCCGTTTCTTGGTTCCTGCCGCAACCGTTAGCCTCATCTTAGGTGCGCTGTTTGCAATGTTTTCGGCGTTGCCGCGAGTCTTGATAGAAGGCCTCGACTTCACACCCATGCAACTCGGTCTGTTCTTCGCAGGCACTGTCATGGTCGTCTTTAGCGCTGGCATTATCGCTACAAAAATCGTTCCGCACCTTGGTCTCGACCGATCGATTTGCATCGGCCTCGCGCTGGCCTGTGTCGGTGGCGGTATGGTGTTGCTATTCGCGCTTCTCGACGGGCGCTTTTTGCCATTTCTTGTCGGCGCATGCGTATTCCTGCTAGGCATGGGCATGGTCAATCCGCTCTGCAGTGCGCAAGCTCTTTCGCCATTCGGCGATCGCGCCGGTGCTGCCTCGGCCCTTTTGGGTTTCTGGCAGATGTTGGCCGCGGCGCTGGGGGTATCGCTTGCGGCGGTGATCGCAAGGAATCCCATGATCGGGCTTGGTCTCGTGCTAGTGCTTGCCTCGACCTTGGCCTCGGCAATTTATCAGGTCCGGGTAAAGCTCAATTAAGCCCGCGCCCCGGGCGATAGGATTCGGCGCTGCCCGTCACTTCGAGAGCTTGCTCACGAGACCTGTCGCGAGGCCCGGAAGGAGCAGCGATCCTACCGCGTCATCTTGATCTGCCGCACCACCGGGATCGTGGGCAGCGAGCCGGTATGGTCGGATTCGTCCTTGGCCTGGGGAGAGGCCGGCGCGCGCGCGGTGGCGTCGGGGAAGCGCTGCTTCATCTCGCGCAGGAAGCCGTCGAGCGTGTCGACGCTGGCAGCCAGCTTGGCGATATCGGCAAACTCCGCGCTGGAGGCGCCGGTCGGTTTGCTCGCGATGTCGAACGCGAGCCGATCGGCGCTCTCGCTCATCAGCGGCGCATATTTCTCGCGGAAGCGCGACATGCCAATCGAGTCGTCGGCGAGCGCATAACCGACGGCGGCGCGGATGATGTCGCTTTTCTCCACCGCGTTGAGCGGCTTGAAGTCGCGGAAGCGCTCGCCGTAATAAAGCTCGATCTGCTCGGCGGATTCACGCCAGCGCCGCGCCGCCCAGAAGATGTCGGAGCGTAGGCGCAGCACTTCGCGCCCTGTAACGTTGGAGACGATGTCGAGCGCGAGATCGTGGCGGCCGACGTCGCTCTGGGCACGCGCCTCCAGCAGCAGGCGTTGCTGCCTGAGCTCGCCTGAGAGGTCGCTGATACGGCTCGCGCGCAACGCCGTGATCGCCATGTCGGGTCTGCGGTTGGCGAGATAGATCATGGACAGGCGTGCGGCGACTTGTGCACGCGCCGCGCCTTCGAGGCGGTGGTCCACCTGGTATTGCAGGAGCTCGGCGGCCTGATCAAGCAGGTCGATCGAGGCGAGACGGTCGGAGAGGCGTCGGATCAGTTCGTCGCCGCGGCGGCCGATCGGCGTCAGCTCGCGGAACTCGTAGAACATCCCCAGCGCTTCGATCGGCGGCAGCTCGTCGCCCTTGGGCCCCAGGAAGATCTGCGTGAATAGGTCGGAGGCGAGGTCCTGCGCCTGGCGCGAGGCTTCCGCGTTCGGCTGCAGCTTTGTCGCAGTACGCGCCGCGGTGAGCGCGTCCCGGTAGCGCCCGTTCTCGGCAAACATCTGCGACAGCATCTGGAGCGTCTTGACCTCGATCGAGTCGCCGCGCCAGGTCATCGAGAGCGTTTCGAGCTCGCGCAGCGCGTCTTCCTTGCCGATCTCGTCGCGCTTCTGCCGCAGCGCGACCTCGAGCTGCTTGGCCTCGGCGGCAGCCGGCCGGTCCGACGAGCCGACCGCGAACTTGTAGTCGTCGAGCGCGTCCTTGTCGTGGCCGAGCGCCTCGGCGAGCCGGCCGCGCAGCACTGCAAAGCCGGGCGCGGCCTCGGGCGAGACGCCGACCACCTCGAGCTCGCTGCGGCGCTTGGAGGCGCCGGCATAGTCCTTCACCTCGAGCGAAGCGCGCATCGCCTCCATCGTCACGATGCGCTGGATGTCGAGCGGCAGCGAGGCAATGGCGAATTCGACGTTCTTGAACTTCTCGCGCGCGTCCGCCCATTTGCCCTGGCGCGCATAGGCGAGAGCCTTCCAGAGCTGGGAATCGTGGCTGTTGCCGATCACGGGGTTGGCGAGGTCCTTAAGGCCCTGCGTCGGCCGGCCGATCAGGATGCTCGCGATCGCATGCATGATCAGCGCGCCGCTTTCCTCCTTGTTGAGAGAATCGGCCAGCATCAGTTCGGTGACGGCCTTGGCCTCGTGATACATCGCGCGCGACATGTAGAATTGCGCGAGGTCGAGACGCGGCAGCGAACGCATCGCCGGTTCGACGTTGGAGATCGCCGTGATCAGCTCGTTCTGACGCGCTATGAAATTTTCCGACTGGCCCTTGCGCCAGCCTTCGGGGCTGAAGACCGGCCGCACCGCGGTCGGCGCGCGCTCGGCCGAGATGTCGACCGGCGACAGCGTCAGCCCGCCCTTCTTGCCGAGGATGACCTTGTCGGCCCCGACCTCGACGCCGACCTCGTCGGAATTTGGCCGGATCGCGATGCCATGCGCGGATTCCAGCAGCGCGAGATCAACGAGATCCTGCCGCTTGATGAAGCCGCGCACCGGCCGCTGCGCGGTGATGACATAGAGCGTATCGCCGGCATCGGGATCGGTGAGCTTGTGCAGGAGCCCCGGATTGGCGAAGGGGATCGCGATGTTGGCAAGCGCCGGGTCGGTGATGTTGCGCGAGATCATCAGCGGCAGCGGCGTCGCCTGGATTTTGTCGGCGAGGGTCAAGAGCCAGTTGGTCTGCTTGCCGACCTCCTCGCTCGTCAGCGAATAGACCAGCGGCCGGGTGAGACGGATGCGCACCGCCTGTCCCTTCTCGAGCGGGACGCGGCCGACTTCCCCGATCATCGCACCGCCCTTGGTGCGGATCGCCTCGACGTCGATCGGCTTCGCCGTATCGAACACCAGCCAGACGGTATCGCCACGGCGGAACGCCGCCGCAGGCGTTGCGACCTGAAGCGGAAAGGTCACGCGCAGGCCGTCGCTGTCGCGGCGGACATCGACGCTGGCACCACTCGGCTGCGGAGCTGCGGGCGCCTCTGCTGGAGCAGCCTTGAGGGCCTCCGTGGCCGGCTCCTTGACGGGTTCCTTGGCAGCTTCCTTCACGACCTCTTGAGGCGCTTCGGCCATGACCGGCTTGGCGGGCGCGACCGCAGTTTCTGCAACTGGCGCGACCGTCTTTGAAACTTCCTTGACCGCTTCCTTGACCGCTTCCTTGGGCGCTTGCGCAGCGTGCGCAGCTTCGACCGCAGGAGCTGGCAGCGATTTCGGCGCTTCAGCGGGCGGCATGGCGGAGGGTGCTTCCGGCTTCACCTCGGGCTTGACGTCGATCCTGGCTTCGCGCGCGATCGTCTCGGACGTCGGCGGCGCGATCTCGCGATGCGCGTCCTTCGGCTTCTCGGCCGCCGGCTTTTCAGGCGCAGGCGCCGGTCCATGGGCGGCGGGCTTGGCCTGTGCGATCGCAGCCTCGGCCGAATTGGCCGTCTTGCCCTTGTCCGGCTGGAAGGAGATGTCGACGACGTAGTTCTTCTCGTCGCGGAACGAATGCACGTCGGAATCGCCGATCAGCGCGATCTCGACACTGGTCTGGTCGATGTCGGCCTTCTGCTTGATCGACGCGACGTTCGGCGGCGCTGCGACGACCGCGTCCGCCAGATCGAAATTGAGGTTGGCGTTGAAGGCGAGCGTGAGCTTCTGCTCGTTGAGCACGGAGGAGACACCGACGCCGTCGGGCATCTCGAACACGAAGCGGACGAAGGTCGGCTGGACCGAGGCGCGCACGCGGATCTGCGGACGCTTCTTGCTCTCCGCCGCGGCGCGCTGGGCGCGTAACGCGCGTTCGGCGACGCGCGCGCGCTCGGCGAGTTCCTTGACGACGTCCATCGGCAGGCTCGGCGGCGGCCCCTTCCAACCCTCCGGCAAGAGGTCGATGAAGGTTCGCTCGCCGGCATTCATGGTGTTGACGGTGACGCGCCGCGCCAGCGACAGCCGGATGGCGCCGCCGTCGGGATCGCGGCGGGCGGAGTTGACGTAGTCGGGCGCGCCTTCCGGGACGCGGTCGACGGGCACGTCGACCGCCCGGTCGAAGCGGATGACGAGAATGGAGCCGGCCGTCGTCACCTCGGAGGGGACGTCCTCTCCGAGCTTGATCACGAGACGGGCAAAGCCGCCGCCGGCCGAGAAAGTCGCCTCGCCCCGGATCGCATCGGCCGCCCGGACAGGCGTCGTGAAGCCGATCAGCAGGCTCGCTGCCAGCAGCGGCGCCGCGCGGACATGACGCGACAGCCTCCGCGCCAGGGCGCGGGCTCGCGACACAAATCCAGCGGCAGCCTCTCGCGCCATTGGCGGCATTTCTTCCGGTTCGACGGTCCACGCCGGCATTGCTGCCGGCCCCTGCCCCAGACTGTAGATTTTGGCAATTAAGGACTTCTTAAGTATGAGCCCTCAATTCGGCTTTTGCGTCGGCTTGCCGTCGATCTTGGGCAGCTCGCCGGCCGAAGCGGACTGATCGCCGCCGCCATTGGCCCGGCGGGCCATCTCGACCGTCAGCCGCTCGGCGGCCTCCGGGGACATCAATCCCATGATGTCCGACATTTTTCGCGGCGCGATCTGCGAGGCGATCTCGATCAGCACGCCCATCTCGAGCCGGTCAAAGACCCGCGCGGCGTCCTTGGGTTTCATGCCCTCATACATGGTCACGAGGCCCTTCATGCGCTGGGCCTCGGCGGCCTTCTGCTCGGCCTGCGTCGCGGAGATACGGGTTTCAACCGCCTTCATCTCCTCGACCTTGTTTTCGATGCGCTTCTCGGCGGATTTCAACAGGCTCTCGCGGATGTCGATCTCGCGCTGGCGGGACTCGATCTCCTGGCGGCGCGACTGCAGGCGTTCCAGGATCGCGCGCTCCGAGGCGGAGATCTGCGGCTGGGCTTCCTCCTTGACCGCCGCGCCTTCGGACTTGGTGTCGGGTGCGGCCGGCTTCGGCGCCTCCTTCGGCGCGCCATGGGTCGAGCCGGTGATATCGGGATCTTCGCGGCTGGCCGGGAAGTTCAGATTCTCCTGCGCCCAGGACTTCTTGGTCGGGCTCGGCTTGTAGTCGAAGACATAGCCGCCATTGATCACAAGACCCGTGACCTTCAGCGTGGCGAGGCCAGCGACGGCAACCAGCACGATCGGAATGACGCGGATGTTGCGAAAAGACTTCATACCCTGACTTTATGCGGCAAGACCGTTGGATCGTCGGCGTTCGGAGAAGGCTTCGGCCGCAGCCGCCACCGCCTTCGCCGACGAGGGCTTGGCTGCGGGCGCGGCGAGCATTTCCGGGTTCGTCACGGGGCGCGCGGCGATTGCGATCTTGGACAGCCGCCGCACCACATTGTCGGCTTCGCCGAGCTGCTTATAGAGCTGCTCGGACATCTGGGTCGCCGACGCAAGCTGGCTGCCGAGGTTCTCGTTGACGTCGCGCACGGCGAGCTTCAGCCCGCCGATCGCGCGCTCGGCGATCTCCGTTGCGGTTATCAGCTCGCCGATGACCGCCTTCAGCGAATGCTCGTCCGCCTTCAGCCGCGTCAGTCGCTTGTTGAGCGTGACGCAGTAGACGATGGTCAGCATCAGCAGGATAGCCACCAGCGTCTCGATCGCCATTCCTAGGGAGTGGTTCATGGGGCCTCCATCATCTTGTTCTGCTCGTCGACCTTTTCGAACATCGCAAGTGTCGTACTTGGCTTGCGCAAGGGTTTCGTCACCCGTATCGCGACGCGGTCGCCGACCCGGCCCATGCGTCCTTCGGTGATGGTGACGTCGCCGCAGCGAACGGTGACGTTGGCATCCGCGCGCATGTCCAGCGGCAGCGTGTCGCCGACCTTGAGCCGCATCAGCTGCTTGAGTGGGATGTCGGCTTCGTAGAGCACGGCGTCGACGGAGATCTCGGCCTGGACGATCTCGGTGGCGAAATGACCTTCCCAGATCTGGTCGCGGCCGAACTTTTCGCCCATGAACATCTGGAGCAGGACGCCCCGGATCGGCTCGATGGTCGCGTAAGGCAGCAGGAGCTCGATGTTGCCGCCGCGATCTTCCATGTCGATGCGCAGGCGCACCAGGATCGCGGCGTTGGCAGGACGGCTGATCGCGGCGAAACGCGGGTTGGTCTCGAGCCGGTCGATGGTGAAGGTCACCGGCGACAGCGGCCTGAACGCCTGTTCGGCATCGGCCATGACGACTTCGACCAGCCGCTTGACCAACTCAGTCTCGATCGTGGTGTAGGGCCGGCCCTCGATGCGCAGCTGGCTCGAGCCGCGGCGGCCGCCGAGCAGCACGTCGATCATCGAGTAGATCAGGCTGGAATCGACCACGGCCATGCCGAAATTGTCCCACTCTTCGGCCTTGAAGACAGTGAGGACGGCGGGCAGCGGGATCGAGTTCATGTAGTCGCCGAAGCGCACCGAGGTGATGCGGTCGAGCGAGACTTCGACGTTGTCGGAGGTGAAATTGCGCAAGGAGGTTGTCAGCAACCGCACCAGGCGGTCGAAGACGATTTCGAGCATCGGCAGACGCTCGTAGGAGACCATCGCCGAATCGATGATGGCGCGAATGCCGGAATGATCGTCGAGCGTGACGTCGCCGACCGCGAAGCCGAGGAGGTTGTCGATCTCCTCCTGCGACAGAACCCGTTCGCCGGAATTCTTGCCGGCGCCGAGATCGCGGCTGCCATCCTCGACCATGGCCGCCCATTGCAGGGCCATGGTCTCCGATAGTTCGTTCTCGGCAGCAGCTTTCGCGGCCTCGGCGGGATCCTCGGAATCGAGCGAGGCCTCCCATTGGGCGGCAATTGCATCCTGGTCTGGTTGGTCGGTGCCTGCCATGATCCCTAGCCCGTCATGCTCACTGGATCACGACTTCCTTGAACAGCACCGCGCTGACCTGGACCGGAGCGACCGCCGCGTTGACGCGCTTGGTCAGCTCTTCCTTGAGGCGGAAGATGCCGGCGGAACCGTTGAGGTCGGAGGAGCGCAGCTCGCGCGCATAGGTCTGGAAGATGTCGGTGATGCGCGGCATCGTCGGCTTGATCGCCTCGACCTGCTTCTCTTCCTTCAGCTCCAGCACGATCTTGAGCTTCAGATATTGCACGCGCTCGCCCGGCGCGCCGGCGAGGTTGACCATGATGTCGGGAACCTCGACGAAAGACGGCGGTTTGGGCGGAGGCGCCGCCTCGGCGTGATGCTCGTCGTCGCCGTGACGGAAAAAGAAGAACCAGGTTGCGGCGCCGCCGCCGAGAACGGCGAGCAGGCCTACCGCCATGATCATCAGCTTGAACTTGTTCTTGGGCGGAGCGGCTTGCGCGCCCTCAGCGGCTGCGCCGCCTTCCGCTTCATTCTCTGCCATGATCGCCGCGCTCGCTCATCTCTCAAAGGGGTCGAAAGAGCGAAGCTCCTGGCAGACAGTGACGCGATACAAATGCCCCAGCGCAGTGCTCCTCTTACGCCCAAACGCTACGGTAATAATGGTTAACGGAACCTTTCGATCGGGCCTTCGCTAGGAAAAATCTGCCGGGCAAACATGGCTAACAGACCGTTTCTGCCGCCTCCCCGCGCCCTCGAAAAATAGACAAGACACTGAAATTACAATCTTTTTCGGCTTGGCACGAGTTTCGCTGAGAAAGGATCGAGACCCAAGGTTTGGGAGAACCCGAGGTCTCGTTCACGGGATCGGCCAATGCGCTTGGGAGAGCGAGCTGGCGGATCTCACTCAGGGGAGATTTCCGATGCAGAACGCGCTTCTGATCGGCTTGTCACGACAGATGACGTTGGAACGGCAGATGGATGTCATCGCCAACAACGTCGCCAACGCCAACACCAACGGCTTCAAGGCCGACCATTCGTTGTTCGAGGAGTACCTCAACTCGAACGCGCGTGAGGACAATTTCGTCGGCTCCGACCGCCGGGTCTCCTATGTGCAGGACCGCGGCACCTTCCGCGACGTCGGCCAGGGGCCGATGGAGCCGACCAAGAATCCGCTCGACATGGCGATCAGCGGCAATGCCTATTTCGCCGTGCAGGCCAATGGCGCCGAGCGCTACACCCGCGACGGCAAATTCTCGCTCAACAGCACCGGCCAGCTCGTCACCTCCGACGGCAACCTCGTGCTGGGCACCGGCGGCCCGATCACCTTCCAGCCGACCGATCACGACATCAACGTCGCGCCGGACGGCACCGTCACGGTGCTCGAGGGCACGGCCAAGAACGACTCGATCCGCGGCAAGATCCGCATGGCCTCGTTCGACGATCCGGCCAAGCTGACGAAGCTCGGCGCCAACCTTTACAACATCGGCTCCGCGGTCCCGCAGGCCGACACCAAGTCGACCGTGCAGCAGGGCTATGTCGAGAAGTCAAACGTGAACTCGGTCGGTGAGATGAGCCGCATGGTCGAAGTCATGCGCAGCTACACCGCCATCGCCAACCTGCTCCAGCAGCAGAGTGACATGCACAAATCGGCGATCGAGAAGCTCGCCGACGTTCCGGCCTGATTGAGGGAGAACTGACATGCAGGCGCTTCACACCGCAGCAACCGGAATGGCGGCACAGGAACTCAACGTTCAGGTGATCTCCAACAACATCGCGAACCTGCGCACCACCGGCTTCAAGAAGCAGACCGCGGCGTTCCAGGACCTGATCTACGAACACGTCCGCCGGGTCGGCGCCCAGTCGTCCGACCAGGGCACCATCCTGCCGGTCGGCGTCGACATCGGCGGCGGCGTCAAGACCGTCGGCACGCCGCGCAGCATGACCCAGGGCACGCTGTCGCAGACCGGCAACGACCTCGACATGGCCATCACGGGCGAAGGCTTCTTCAAGATCCTCATGCCCGACGGCAGCTACCAGTACACCCGCGACGGCACCTTCCAGATGGACAACCAGGGGCGCATCGTCACCGCGCAGGGTAACCCGGTGCAACCGACGATCACAATCCCGAACAACGCCTCGGGCCTCACCATCAACGTGCAGGGCCAGGTCTCGGTGACGCTGCCGGGTTCGTCGACCTCGGCCGTCCAGGGCCAGATCGGCCTGACCCGATTCATCAACAAGGCGGGCCTCCAGCCGGTCGGAAACAATCAATTCACCGAGACGCCCTCCTCCGGCCCGCCGCAGGACGGTACCGCGAGCTCCGAAGGTTTCGGCAATATCACCCAGAGCAGCCTCGAGCAGGCCAATGTCGACGTCGTCTCGGAAATGAGCGACCTGATCGCCGCCCAGCGCGCCTACGAGATGAACGCCAAGGTGATCAGCGCCGCCGACCAGATGATGCAATCGACCACGGCGCTGTTCCGCTGAGGTGATGACGATGATCCGGACCACCCTCGCCACGATCTCCGCTCTCCTCGTGCTGGCGCTGCCCGCACGGGCCGCCGACGATTTCATCGCGACGCCGACGCTGCGCGCGAGCATCACCGTGACCTCGGACGTGGTGCGGGTCGGCGATCTCATCGACAATGCCGGCTCGGCCGCGCTGATCCCGCTCTACCGCTCGCCCGATCTCGGCACCACCGGTGCGCTGCCGGTCGCGCAAGTGCTGGCGGTGTTGCGCGCAAAGCAGGTGATCGGCGTGATGACCGGCGACATCAAGGAGGTCCAGGTCACCCGTCTCGCCCGCACGCTCGTGAACAAGGACCTCGAAACCGCGGTCGCCACGGCGCTCGAGCGCCGCTTTGGACTTGGCGATGCCGCCAACATCACCGTCACGTTCGACCGCGGCATCGCCGACATGCGGTTGGATGCCTCCAACACCGGCGTGCTGCAGCCGGTCGCAACCCGCTACGACGCCCGCAGCGGCCGTTTCGACATCGCCTTCGAGATCAACAACGACAACAATCCGGCACCGACCAAGCTGCGTTTCACCGGCAACGCGATCGAAACGGTGGAAGTGGCCGTGCTGACGCGCGACATCGATCGTGTCGATCTCCTGAAGGCCTCCGACGTCGCCGTGGAGCGCCGACCGAAGGCCGAGGTCACGGGTGAGGCCGCCTCGCGCGATCGCACGCTCGGCATGCAGCTCCGCCGGCCGATGCGGGCGGGGACGCCAATCCGCGTCGCCGACATCGTCAAGCCCGACTTCGTGCAGCGCGACCAGAACGTCACCGTCATCTATCAGGTCCCCGGGATCTATCTCACCACGCGCGGCAAGGCGATCGAGAGCGGCGCCGAGGGTGACACCATCAGCGTGCTCAACCTGCAGACCAAGCGCACGCTGAGCGGCGTCGTCACCGGCCGCGGCCAGGTGACGGTCCAGGGCGCCAGCCAAGCCGCGCCGATGCCGGCTGCGGTCGAGCAGACCTCCTCGCTCAAGCGCGACGAGGCGCCCGCCCCCGTCGATACCGCAGCCCTTGTCCGGAACCTGGTCCAGACCCCGGCATCCCCGGCCCAGCTCGCGCAAGCCCAGATCCCGCAAGTTCGCGTCTCGCAAGCTCCAGCCAAGTCAGAGTAAGTCATGTCCAGGTTCAGTTCGGCTTTTCGTCCCCGTCGCATCGCGATCTCTGCCCTGCTGCTGGCGACTTGCGCGCTGGCGAGCGGCTGCTCATCGATCGACCGTTTGTCGCAGATCGGCGAGCAGCCGAAATTGTCGGCGATCGACAATCCGACGACGCAGCCCGGTTACAAGCCGGTGCAGATGCCGATGCCGAAGCCGGAAGTCGCCTCCTACAATCCGAACTCGCTGTGGCGCAACGGCAGCCGTGCCTTCTTCAAGGACCAGCGCGCCCATCAGGTCGGCGATCTCCTGACGGTGGCCGTGAACATCACCGACAAGGCCAATATCGAAAACGATACCCAGCGCAGCCGCACCAACAAGGAAGATTCCGGAATCACCGACTTCATCGGCGCCAAGACATTGGGCGCCCAAGCGCAGAAGGTGTTGCCCGGCCGTATCCTAACCGCCGACTCGACCGCGTCCAGCGAGGGCAAAGGAAGCGTGGACCGCAAGGAAGCGTTGCAGACCAACGTCGCTGCCGTCGTCACCCAGGTCCTGCCCAACGGCAACCTCGTGGTCGAAGGCAAGCAGGAAATCCGCGTCAACTACGAAATTCGCGAGCTCATCGTCGCCGGCATCGTCCGTCCCGAAGACATCCAGAGCGACAACACCATCGATTCCACCAAGATCGCGCAGGCCCGCATCGCCTACGGCGGCCGCGGCCAGATCATGGACGTGCAGCAACCGCGCTACGGCCAGCAAGTCATGGACGTGCTGCTGCCCTTCTAAGCTTCTCCCGAGCTCCCACATCGTGTTCGCGAACCTAGGCGCGGACGACGATGTACGACGCGGCCCTCGCTAGCTCCCCTGGCGAGGGCCGCATGTATTTTGGCGATGGTGCCGCTGCGTACAGCCGGCCAGATCCGCGATCGTAGCGGCACCGCTGCCCCAACCTCCGTCATTGCGAGCGCAGCGAAGCAGTCCAGGCTGCCACCGCGGAGGGACTCTGGATTACTTCGCTGCGCTCGCAAGGACGCGGAGAGATCACGTAAACTCCGCCTCCACCGTCCCCAGTCCGTCCAGTTCCATCCGCACCTTGTCGCCGGCTTTCAGCCACAGCGTCTTCACCAGGCTCCCTGTGAGAACGAGCTGGCCCGCGTGCAGACCCTTGCCCTCGGCGGCGAGATGGTTGGCGAGCCAGGCGAGTGCGTTGTGCGGATGGCCGAGCACGTCGGCGCCGGTGCCGTGGCTCACCTCTTCGCCGTTGACGATGGCGCGGCCTTTGACCGCCTTCAGGTCCGGCACCGACGAGCGCGGCACGACCTCGCCCAGCACGCAGCCGGCGGCGAAGAAATCGTCGGCGATCAGCGTCGGCGCGCCCATTGTTTCCCACTTCACATAGCGGTCGTCGACGATCTCGATCGCGGGATGATAGGCCTCGACGGCTTCGCCGACCCATTCGGCCGTGAATGGCGCCTCGCCGGCGGCGAGATTGCGCTTCAGCCGCACCGCGATCTCGCATTCAACGCCGACGCGGACAAAATCGGCAGCCGCGAGCCGCACGCCGCTGTCGTGCACGCCCTTCTGGAACACGCCGCCGCCGCAGGGGTGTGGAATGCCGATGTAATCCTGCATCACCTGGCTGGTGCAGCCGATCTTGTAGCCGACGAGCGGGCCGGCATGCGGCAGCAGCAGATCGTGCAGCGCGCGCTGGACCTGATAGCCCTCGGCTTCATCGGCGGGAGGAACTTCGAGCGCCGCGAGCGGCGCATGGTTGCGGCGTGCCAGCGCGATCGCCTTTGCGGCTGCGAGAATTCTGTCCATCGGCGCCCGCTCCTACACACCACAATCGAGGGCGCCACTTCAGCATCCCCGCCGGGGCGTGACAAGCGCAGGGGGCCGCGCGGCAGCACGTCATTGCCGGCCCAAGCTGGATGAGATGCGGACGCTGGCCGGCCACATCACGGCAAGCCTCACGGGCGGCGCCGGCGTTTAAGGAAATATTGAGCTGGTCCGGGCTTTATGAGGATGCGTACCCTGCAGCGTCGCACCAGGCCTGATTGCAGCAACGCGTGAAGCTGCTGGATCAGTGCCTCAGCATTCGAGTCGATGTCCTTGATGCGACTCGCAAAACCTCCCGCACCTGAAGTGAAGGCTGTTTCTCATCCGAACTCACGTGAGCTCGGAGGAGTTGAGTCTAGCCCATTGATCGCGATTCACTTTTCGTGATTGCGCTCGCGCGTCGAACGCGCGGTTGCAAGCGACAGGCAAAATGCTGATCACGGCGCGAAAAGGCGCACCTTGCGTTCAAAAACAAAGAGCCGCATCGCTGCGGCTCGGACTCTATTCGTCGCGATAGACCTTCTCGCGTTTCTCGTGGCGCTCCTGCGCCTCCACCGAGAGCGTCGCGATGGGACGGGCCTCGAGCCGCTTCAACGAGATCGGCTCGCCGGTGTCCTCGCAATAGCCGTAGGTGTTGTCCTCGATACGCTGGAGCGCGGCGTCGATCTTGGCGATCAACTTGCGCTGGCGGTCGCGGGCACGGAGTTCGATGGCGCGGTCGGTTTCGGACGATGCCCGATCGGCGAGATCGGGGTGGTTCACGTTCTCCTCCTGCAGGGCTTGCAGGGTGAGCTTGGACTCTTTGAGGATCTCATCCTTCCAGGCGAGGAGCTTCAAGCGGAAGTACTCCTTCTGCCTGTCGTTCATGAAAGGCTCTTTTTCGGTCGGTCGGTAGTTTTTCAACTTTTCCAAGGGCGGCCTATCTGTCTAAGCAACGACTCGTACGCGGAACGGGGTCCGCTGAGCGGGGCGTTATATAGCGGCCTCCTGTGACAGACAATGTTTCCCTGATAGCCCGACCGGCGCCCCCAAGCCCTTGCACAGGAAAGGTTTATCCTGAAGGGCCCGGGAGCGGCCGTAGGCCTAGTAGCCGACCGTGAAACGTTGCCTCTCATGGGCCGGCCGCTCGATCTCGTCGGCGAGCGCGATGGCGTAATCCGCGAAGGTGATCCAGCTTTTGCCGTTCGCATCTGCGAGAAGCTGATCGGTGCCAAGCCGGAACTTGCCGGTGCGCTCCCCCTCGATGAACAGGGCCGACGGCGAGATAAAAGTCCAGTTCAGCGCCTTTTCCTGCCGCAGCAGGTCGAGAAAGGCCGAACCCGCCTCCGCCTCAGCCTTGTACTGAGCCGGAAAACCGGGAGTTGTCACCAATTTGACGCCCGGAGCGACCTCCAGGCTACCGGCTCCGCCGACGACGAGGTAACGACCAACCTTCGAGTCCTTGGCCGCGCCGATCAGCTTGAGCGCGTCGCTGGCCAGGAAGTGTACGGAACTCACGGCGACATCGTGCCCGGCCCACAACTTGGCAAGGCCTGACTGGTCGAGCACGTCCCCCTTGGTGGGCGTGACGTTCGGCAAGGCCGCGATCTTCTCCGGGTTGCGGGCGATGGCCGTAACCGTGTGGCCGCGATGGGACAGTTCTTTGGTGATCTCCGACCCGGCCCGGCCCGAGGCGCCGGCAACTGCGATTTTCATGGAAAGCTCCTTCGCTTCTGTAGTAACCAATGGTGACTAGATATCGCAAAGAGCGCTGGTGTTAAGAGAGCACTTTGTGCTTACCTGATTACGCAGGGGTAACCGGCGGCGGCCGGCAAATGAGCGGAATGGATCGTGAGGACCCGACGATGAAGCCAGACGTCTATGCAGCGAACTGCCCCACGCGACAGATCCTCGACCGCGTGGGTGACAAATGGGCGGTGCTGATCCTGCTGCTGCTGCGCGAGGAGCCGATGCGCTTCAATCAGTTGCGCCGCACGATCGAAGGCATTTCGCAGAAGATGCTGAGCCAGGTTCTCAAGTCGCTCGAGCGCGACGGATTGATCAAGCGTCACGCCATCGCAACCGTGCCGGTGACCGTGGAATACTCGATCACGCAGCTCGGCGTGACGCTCGCCGCAGCCGTCGATCCGCTGCGCGATTGGGCCGAACAGAATCTGAAAGACGTGCTCGCCGCCCAGCGCCGCTACGACGCGCACCTGAAGGATGAAGCGGCGTAGGACGCTATGCCTGCCCGGCCTTGGCGAGCTCGACCTCGACTCGCAGCTCGATCTCCGACAGCACCGAATCCAGGCCGGAGTCGCCGGAGGACGATTTCAGGTTCGCCGCAGCGTCACGCAGCCGCATCACGGTCGAGGCGTCGAGCTTGCCGGAGAGAAGTCCCATTTTGAGATCGTCGAGCACGTCGAGCGCGGTCTTTCCGCGCACGACCGAGCGCTTGCGACGCTCGATCGGATCCTCTTCGATGCCTTGCAGCGCCAGCAGCCCGTCGATGTTGGCGGCCGCCTTCGGTGCGGCGGCGCCTCGCGTCTCCGGCGCCGACGAGGTGTCGGGTAGCACGAAGCCGCCGGAGCTCGTCCGTCTGGCCTGGTTGGCCGGCGTTCCAAGCATGGTGCCGTTCGGTCCGTAGATGCGCATCGGAAGCAATCCGGGTGATCGATGCGCCACATTCGCCGTTTTATGGTTAACGGCCCGTAAACAGCCCGGCAAAATCTGCCGACGGGCGGCAGTTTCGCTCCTCAGGGACAACACCGGCTGAGGTCGCTCGAAACAGATTTATTCAACCTATTCAGCGACCTACCCCCGCTGCCCCGAGTTGGCACAGCGCTCGCAAGGACAGCGTCGGACCAGCTCGTCATGGGAGTGTCGTGATGGTCCTTTGATTTGAGGAGCCTCGGGGAGCAGAGGATGCCAAGCGTTCGTTGGGTGAGACTTGTGGGGGTGGCCTGCGCCGCGCTGTCAGCGCTGGTGCTCTCGGTCAATTCTGCAAGCGCGACATCGCGCATCAAGGATCTCGCCAACATCGAAGGCGTGCGGCAGAACCAGCTCATCGGCTACGGACTCGTCGTCGGCCTCAACGGCACCGGCGACACCCTCAACAACATCCCCTTCACCAAGCAGTCGCTGCAAGCGATGCTCGAGCGCATGGGCGTCAACATCCGGGGCGCCACCATCCGTACCGGCAACGTCGCCGCCGTGATGGTGACAGGCAATCTGCCGGCCTTCGCCACCCAGGGCACGCGCATGGACGTCACCGTCTCCGCGCTCGGCGACGCCAAGAATCTCCAGGGCGGCACCCTGCTCGTCACCCCACTGCTCGGCGCCGACGGCAACGTCTATTCGGTCGCACAGGGCTCACTCGCGATCTCCGGCTTCCAGGCCGAGGGCGAGGCGGCGAAAATCGTGCGTGGCGTGCCGACGGTCGGACGCATTGTCAACGGTGCCATCATCGAGCGCGAGATCGAGTTCGCGCTCAATCGCCTGCCGAACGTTCGGCTTGCGCTGCGCAATGCCGACTTCACCACGGCCAAGCGGATCGCCGCCGCGATCAACGACTATCTCGGCGTCAAGACCGCCGAGCCGATCGACCCATCGACCGTGCAGCTTGCGATCCCGCCGGAGTTCAAGGGCAACGTCGTCGCCTTTCTCACCGAGATCGAGCAGCTCCAGGTCGATCCGGATCTCGCCGCCAAGATCATCATCGACGAACGCAGCGGCATCATCGTGATGGGCCGCGACGTCCGCGTCGCCACCGTTGCGGTCGCACAGGGCAACCTCACCGTCACGATCTCCGAGAGCCCGCAGGTCAGCCAGCCCAACCCGCTGTCCCGGGGCCGGACCGTGGTCGCGCCGCGCAGCAGCGTCAGCGTCACCGAGGACGGCAAGAAGTTTGCCGTCGTCAAGGACGGCGTCTCGCTTCAGCAGCTCGTCGACGGCCTCAACGGTCTCGGCATCGGCCCGCGCGATCTCATCAGCATCCTGCAGGCGATCAAGGCCGCCGGTGCGATCGAAGCCGACATCGAGGTGATGTGATGCAGACCGGCATGGTCAACACCGCACGTGTCGCCAGCTCCGCCTTCTCGGTGGAGAGCCGCAACGGCCGGCCGGACTTCGATCTCGCGGCGGCACTGCAAAAGGTCCCGCCGAAGCAGCAGGCCAAGGCGCAGAAGATCGCCACCGACTTCGAGGCGATGTTCCTCAACAGCATGTTCTCGCAGATGACCTCGGGTTTGAAGGGCGAAGGCCCGTTCGGCGACACCCCTGGCACCGGCGTATGGCGCTCGATGCTGACCGAACAATATTCCAAGAATTTCGCCAACGCCGGCGGCGTCGGCATCGCCACCGACGTCTATCGCACCCTGATCATGCAGCAGGCAAAAACGATCCGCACGGCATAAGGTCAAACGAGATGAACCACTTCAACGCCTCGCGTCAGCCGGTGCAAGCGCAGCGCCCGAACACCGCACCCGGCAGCGCCGAGGCGCGCAAGATCGCCGAGCAGTTGATGGATGCGATGAGTGCGCTGCTCGGCCTGATCGAGCGCGAGACCGAGCTGGTACGTGCCGGCCAGGTCCGCGAGGCGATGACCCTCGAGAGCAAGAAGCAGGAGCTGTCGCGAAACTATGTCGGCGCCGTCACCCAGTTGAAGGCGAACCAGGCGCAGCTCGCCAAATCCGCGCCCGAGCTGCTCTCGACGCTGCATCGGCACCACGATGCATTCCGCGCGATGCTCCAGGTCAATCTCACCGTGCTCGCAACCGCTCACGCCGTTTCGGAGAGCGTCGTGCGCGGCGTCAACGCCGAGATCCAGAAGCGCAACGTGCCGAACACCTACACGGCCGCGGGACGCCGCGCCACGCCGGGCCCACGCCACATCACGCCGCTCGCGGTCAGCCGCTCGCTCTGAGCGCGCGCAACAACAAACGACAATTTTACGAAAAACCGCGCGGCAACATCGTCGCGCGGTTAGGCACGTTTCCTTACCGGGTGTTCAATCCTGGTGTTCCATGGTTGCGTATTGAGAGGGGTTGGGATTTGACTCACGTGAGGCAACCAGGAGGCTGCCATGAGTACAGATTTCAGCATCAGGCCGGTGGGGATACCGGTCGCCGTGCAGATCGTAACGACGTCCAATGCGGCGGCGAACGAGGCCGTGCAAACCGATCTGCCCGTGAGCCAGACAGTGGCCGCTGGCGAGGCGAGCGCGCCTGCACGCAATGATTTGCGAAGCAGCGAGAACGTCTCACGCCAGGTCGTGTTCGACCAGGCGGCGGCGTCGTTCGTCTTCCAGGTCGTCAACGACAGGACCGACGCGGTGGTCAACCAGTTCCCCGACGAAGCAATGCTGCGCCGGCGGGCCTATTTCCATGCGCAGGATTTGAAATCCGAGCCCTCGCGTCCGGCCAGCACGGACCGCAGCGCCTGACCATCAGGCGTCGAGCCTCGCAACGGCAACATCGAGATCGCTCGAACCGGTCGCGGGACCGGTGACGACGTTCCTGATCTGCGTCTTGCCGGTATCCGTCAGCGTGGATTTGGTGTTGCCGAAGCGGAACGAGCCGTGCTCGATCACGGACGGCCGGAGAGACCAGCGGCGATATTGCGGTTGATCTCGATCAGCGGACGGAAGTGATCGAACTGCGGGCTCATCTGCAGCGCGGCGGTCTGGCTCAGCACGAACACGCTGATGTTGGCGATCTTCTGCCGGACGTCGATCGGCTGCGGATTGTTCTCGCGCATGGCCTCGCTCAGGAAAATCGTCCAGAGCTTGCGATTGAACATCAGGGCCTGCGTGGTCTGCTCGCTGAACGGCTCGGCGCTGTTGATCGCATCCTGAAGCTTGTTCGCGGCCTTGAGCAGGGTCTGCGCTTCGATGTCGCGAGGAGATGCGGTGGTCGTTGCAACACGCGCGTAGGCCGAGGCAGCGGAATTCGACATCAATCACACCCTGGAGGTTACCTAGCGCGTTGAACGCGCTTAAGGATTTCTTTCCTGACCCTAGGCAGCACCGCTTAAGATTTGCTTACATGTGTGCTTGGAAGCACTCCGGATTATTACGGGTCTCGGAGTTCTTCGTCATCGTGAAGCTAGACGCGCATGTGCACGCTGTAAACACGTCGCGCGTGGTGCGCGTCGATCTCAGCTAATCCTGCCTTAGCGATCTCAGTAAAATGAACGGCGGAGCGTTAGCCCCGCCGCGAAATCGATGAGCGACCTGCGCCGCGAAATTAGCGGAGCAGCTGCAGCACGCTCTGTTGCGACTGGTTGGCCAGCGACAGCGCGGACACCGCGATCGACTGGCGGGTCGACAGCGCCTGGCTGTTCGCCGCTTCCTCGTTGGTATCGGCCAGCGTCAGGTTGGCCGAGCCGGTCTGCAGAACGTTGATCAGGTTCTTGGAGAAGTCCTGACGCACCTGCACGATCGACAGATTCGAACCGAGCGAAGAACCCTCGGAGCGCAACGTGCTCGAGGCGGCATTCAGGCTGGCCAGCACCTTGTTGGTGGCACCGTTGTCGATGAAGTCCGTGCCGGGAACGAGATTGCTGAGACCCAGGCCGGCCGCGTTGAACACCACGCCGTTGATGCCGAGCGTCGAGCTGCCGTTCTCGTTGAAGACCAGCTTCAGCGTGTCGCCGTTGAGCAGGTTGACGCCGTTGAACGACGAGTCCTGCGAGGTCGTGTCGATCTGCGCCAGGATGTTGTTGAACTGACTGACCAGGCCGGAGCGCGCGGTCTGCGCGACGGGATCCTGAATCGGTGGCTGCGCGGTGGTAAAGGCCAGCACGCCGGTGAGCGTCCCGCCGACCGTACCGCCGGCGGCAGTCGAGCCGAGGGTCGAGGATGCGTACTCGTTGACGGTGGTGACCGTCAGCACGCCGTTGGCGTCGATCGTCGCCGTCAGGTGGTTGGCCTGAAGCTGCACATTGAGCTGGTCGAGCGTCTTGACGGTGCCGTTGGTGCCGTCGCCGAAGGTGACGTTGACCGGCGTGCCGCCGTTGAAGGAGGTGAAGGTCAGCGTCTTGCCGGCGACGCCACCAACACCGGAGTTGCGCGCCGCGGCGAAAGCGGTCGCCGTTCCCGTATTGCCGCTGAGACCGAACGCGTTGAGCGCATTGCCGGTGCCGGTGATCGACAGGTCGGCGTTGATGCCGGTGGAGAGCGCAAGCTGACCGCTGCTGTTCACCGACGAGGGGATCTGGCCCGCGGTGGTCGACAGCGTCGCCGAGCCGTTGAAGATGCTGGCGGTCTTGACGCCGGTGGCAAGGTCGATCGAGTTGAGCAGATCGGAGAGCGTCGCGCTCTGGAGGTAGACGGTCGAATTGCCGTTGCCGTCGGTGACGATGTTGCCGTTGACGCCGCCGGAGGTGACGCTCAACGCCGACTGGGGCGACTGGGCGTTTTTGAAAGTGATGGTGTGGCCGTCGATGTTCAGCGTCGAGCCGTCCTGAACGAGAGAGCCGAGCGAGCCCGCGGTCGTCGATCGGTCCGCAGTCACGCTCGCATTGCCTGCGCCGGTCGCCGCGGTCAGACCGAGCTTGTTGAGGAAGTCGGCCTTGCCGGTCAGGCTCAGATCGGCGCCGGTCGAACTCTTCAGCGTGACCTGGCCGCCCGTGACGGACGACGCCACCTGCAGGGTGCCGATCGGACCGCTCGAGCCGCTGACCGTAATGGTTGCCGCGCCTGCACTGATTGCCGCGGTCTTGACGCCGCTGGCGAGGTCGATCGCGCTGAGGACGTCGTTGACGGTCGCGCCGGGCGCAGCCGGCGTTCCCTCGTAGACGATCGAATTGCCGTTACCGTCGGTGGCGATGTGCCCGCTGGGGTTGAGGCCCCAGCCGGTCGGCTGCGTCGTCGGCGCGATACCGGTGCGGAAGGTGATGGTCTTGCCGTTGACCGTGATGGTGTCGCCGTCCGCGGGCGGCGCGCCGAAGGTGGTGGATGTCGTGGTGCCGACCAGTGTGGTGGTACCGGACAGTGCAGTCGTGCCGTCGGCCGCGGTCGCGGCAAACCCGACATTCGTGCCGGCGTTCGAGCCCAGCGAGGCGCCGAGCGCGGCGGTTCCCGTGACCGGGGTCACGCCACCGGCTGCGCCGGTATAGAGCACGTTGCTCTTGGCGGTCGCGCTCGCATAGGAGGTCGTGCCGCGCAGGTCGGCGGGCGTCGCACCGGGAATCGTGGTGGAGACGTTCGATTTCGTGGAATAGCCGACCGTGGTCTGCAACGCCTGGTTGGCGATCGACTTGGCGCTGTCGATCAGCTTCTGCAGCGAGGTGATGCCGGTGTTCGCGGCCTGGAGCACCTGCACACCGTTGTTGATGCCATCCAGCAGGTTGCCGATGTCGCTCGCCCGGTTGTCCAACCCCTGGGCCGTGAAGAAGTTGGTGGGATTGTCGAGCGCTGTGTTGACCTTCTTACCGGTCGACAGCCGCTCCTGCGTCGTGGCCAGCAAGTCGGCCGTCGACTGCAGCGACAACAGGTTCTGGCGAACGGACGCCGAGAGAACGATGTTGGACATTGGCGAGTCTTCCTCTTGAACCGGGTACGAATCGGCCGCGCGGTCTTGAAAGCGGGCTTTTGTCCAGTCTTAGAGGCTGTCCTTTAAAGTATGGTTAACGCCGGTTTAAGGGATAGGGTTAATGGGCGGTGAACGTCCCTGCCCCCTCCAGACGCAAAAAAGCGGCGGGGCAAATGACCCCGCCGCTCTTATTTTATTTAATGATACCAGTTACTTAGCGGAGCAATTGGAGCACACTCTGCTGCGAAGTGTTGGCCAGCGACAGCGCGGAGACCGCGATCGACTGGCGGGTCGACAGCGCCTGGCTGTTGGCCGCCTCGACGTTGGTATCGGACAGCGTGAGGTTCGAAGAACCGGTCTGCAGCACGTTGATCAGGTTCTTGTTGAAGTCCTGACGCACCTGCACCACCGAGAGGTTCGAACCGAGCGCTGAGGCTTCCGAGCGCAGCGTGCTCGACGCGGCGTTCAGGTTGGTCAGCACGCGATTGGACGCGGCGTTGTCGATGAAGTCGACACCGACGGTCAGGGCAGCGAGGCCCAGACCCTTGGAGTTGTAGGTCACGCCGGTGATGTTGAGGCTCGACTTGCCGGTCTCGTCGAACACCAGCTTGAGTTGATCGCCGTTCAGCAAATTGACGCCGTTGAACGAGGAGTCCTGCGAGGTCGTGTCGATCTGGTTCAGGATGTTGTTGTACTGAGACACCAGGTTCGCACGGGCCGTCTGTGCAACCGCATCCTGGACGGGGCTGGAAGCCGTCGAGAAGGTCAGCGCCGAAGTCAGCGTGCCGCCGATGCCACCGCCTGCGACGGTCGAACCGATCGTCGAGGACGCGTAGTCGTTGGACGCCGTGATGGTCAGCCGGCCGTTGGCGTCGATCGTTGCAGCCAGATTGTTGGCCAGAAGCGCCGTGTTGAGCTGATCGAGCGTCTTGACCGTGCCGTTGGTGCCGTCGCCGAAGGTGACATTGACCGCCGTGCCGCCGTTGAACGCGGAGAAGGTCAAGGTCTTGCCGGCAATGCCGCCGACCCCGGAGGTGCGCGCCGCGGTGAATGCCGACGCACTGCCGGTGTTGCCGGCCAGCCCGAATACATTCAGTGCATTGCCGCTGCCCGTGATCGTCAGATCGGCATTGATGCCGGTCGAGAGCTTGAGCTGACCGGACGTATTGATCGTCGAGTTCGACTGGCCTGTGGCGGTCGCAAGCGTCGCGGTGCCGTTGGCGTTGATCGTCGCGGTCTGCACGCCGGTGGCAAGGTCAATCGCCTTGAGCACGTCGGCAACCGTGCCGGCCTGCAGGTAGACGGTCGAGTTGCCGTTGCCGTCGGTGAGGATGTTACCGCTGGCACCGAAGCCGCTCGGAACGCTCGGAGCACCGGTCGAGCCCGGGATCGGCGCGTTCTTGAAGGTGATGGTATGACCATCGACGTTCAGCGACGAACCATCCGTAAGGGTTGCACCCAGCGAGGCGGCGCTCGTGGTCCGTGCGACGTTGACGGTGGCGTTGCCCGCACCGGTAGACGTCGTCAGGCCGAGAGCCTTGAGCAGGTCAGCCTTGCCGGTGACGCTGAGATCCGCACCCGTCGAGCTCTTCAGCGTGACGGCGCCACCTGCAGCGGTCGAGACGGCAGCACCTGGCTGGCTGTTGCTCACGGCGATCGTCGCAGCACCCGCGGTGATGGATACGGTCTTGACGCCGCTTGCCAGATCGATCGCGGACAAGAGATCGTTGACGGTCGCGGTGGCGAGATAGACGGTGGTGTTGCCGCTGCCGTCGGTGACGAGGTTGCCGCTGACGCCGGAACCGCTCGGAACGGCGGTCGACGCCGGAGCCGCGCCGCTGCGGAACGTGATGGTCTTGCCGTTCACGGTCACCGTGTCGCCATCGGCAGGCTGGGCGTTGCCGGCCAGGCCGGTCGCGGTCGTGCCGTTGGTGGCGATCAGGGTGATGGCGCCGGTCAGGGCCGTGGTGCCATCACCGGCCGTCGCGCCCGTGCTTGCAAAGGAGCCGATGGTGGCGCCGAGGGTCGTGGTGCCGGTTGCGGCCGTGGTACCGCCGGCCGTGCCGTTATAGAGCACGTTGCTGCTCGCAGTCGCGCTGGCAAAGGAGGTCGTGCCGCGCAGGTCCGCCGCCGTCGCACCAGCGATCGTGGTGGAGACGTTGGACTTGGTGGAGTAGCCGACGGTGGTCTGCAGCGCCTGGTTGGCGATCGACTTCGCAGAGTCGATCAGCTTCTGCAACGAGGTCAGGCCGGTGTTGGCAGCCTGCAGCACCTGCACGCCGTTGGCGATGCCGTCGAGCAGATTGTTGATGTCGCTGGCGCGGTTGTCGAGCGACTGTGCAGTGAAGAAGTTGGTGGGATTGTCCAGGGCCGAGTTGACGCTCTTGCCGGTCGACAGACGGTTCTGTGTGGTGGCGAGAAGATCAGCGGTGGACTGGAGAGACAGCAGGTTCTGACGAACCGACGCAGAGAGAACAATACCGGACATGACTCTTACCCTTCTGGTTTACGCGTCTTCGTTCGATCGCTTCAGATCGAGTGACGGGGACAGCGTGCCCCGACATGGCTAACAAAGGGTGAAACGACGCGCGTCCGCATTAAGCGCGGGTTCACCATAAGCGCGCGGAAGGCGTGGTCCCGGCCGGCAATCAGGTTGAAATCATTGGCATTTATCCACGCTTACTCTCCATTAACCATAACCGCTGGTTACTTTTCAGAGCGTCGCAAGGCTACTCGAATGACAGCTGACGCGCAAAAAAAGCGGCGGGGCCGAAGCCCCGCCGCCAGATCTTGCTTGCGATGTCGTCCGCTAGTTAGCGGAGCAGCTGCAGCACGCTCTGCTGCGACTGGTTGGCCAGCGACAGCGCGGAGACCGCGATCGACTGGCGGGTCGACAGCGCCTGGCTGTTGGCCGCCTCGACGTTGGTGTCGGCCAGGGTCAGGTTGGACGAACCGGTCTGCAGCACGTTGATCAGGTTCTTGTTGAAGTCCTGACGCACCTGCACGATCGTGAGGTTCGAACCAAGGCTCGACGCTTCCGAACGCAGCGTGCTCGACGCCGAGTTCAGGTTGGTCAGCACCTTGTTGGTGGCAGCGTTGTCGATGAAGTCGACACCGCTGGTCAGCGAGGCGAGGCCGAGACCCTTGGAGTTGTAGGTCACGCCGGTGATGCTCAGGTTCGACTTGCCGGTCTCGTCAAACACCAGCTTGAGCTGGTCGCCGTTCAAGAGGTTGACGCCGTTGAACGAGGAGTCCTGCGAGGTCGAGTCGATCTGCGCAAGGATGTTGTTGTACTGGCCGACCAGGTTCGAACGCGAGGTCTGGGCAACCGTGTCCTGGACGGGGCTGGAAGCCGTCGAGAACGTCAGGGACGAGGTCAGCGTGCCGCCGATCGCACCACCCGCGGCGCTCGAACCGATGGTCGAGGACGCGTAGTCGTTGGTGGTCGAGACCGTCAGCAGGCCGTTGGCGTCGATCGTCGCCGTCAGGTTGTTGGCCTGAAGCTTCGTGTTGAGCTGATCGAGCGTCTTGACCGTGCCGTTGGTACCGTCGCCGAAGGTGACGTTGACCGCCGTGCCGCCGTTGAAGGAGGAGAAGGTCAAGGTCTTGCCGGTGAGGCCGCCGACGCCGGAGGTGCGCGCGGCGGTGAAGGCGCTCGAGGTCCCGGTGTTGCCGGCAAAGCCAAGCGCGTTCAGCGCGTTGCCGGTGCCGGTGATCGACAGGTCGGCATTGACGCCGGTCGAGATCTTGAGCTGACCCGAGGCATTGATCGACGAGTTGGTCTGGCCGGCCGCAGTCGCAACCGTCGCGGTGCCGTTGGCATTGACCGTCGCGGTCTGCACGCCACTGGCAAGGTCGATCGCCTTGAGCACGTCGTTGATCGTGCCGGCCTGCAGATAGACCGTCGAGTTGCCATTGCCGTCGGTGAGGACGTTACCGCTCGTACCATAACCGCTCGGAACGCTCGGAGCACCGGTCGAGCCCGGGATCGGCGCGTTCTTGAAGGTAATGACGTGACCGTCGACATTCAGCGTCGAACCGTCGGCGATCGTCGCCCCCAGCGAGCCCGAGCTCGTGGTCCGGTTGACGTTGACGGTGGCGTTGCCGCCACCCACAGCCGTCGTCAGGCCGAGAGCCTTGAGCAGGTCAGCCTTGCCGGTGACGCTCAGATCCGCACCTGTCGAACTCTTCAGCGTGACGGCACCACCTGCGGCGGTCGAGACGGCAGCACCTGGCTGGCTGTTGCTCACCGCGATCGTCGCAGCACCCGCGGTGATGGATACGGTCTTGACGCCGCTTGCCAGATCGATCGCGGACAAGAGATCGTTGACGGTCGCGGTGGCGAGATAGACGGTGGTGTTGCCGCTGCCGTCGGTGACGAGGTTGCCGCTGACGCCCGAACCGCTCGGAACGGCGGTCGACGCCGGAGCCGCGCCGCTGCGGAACGTGATGGTCTTGCCGTTCACGGTCACCGTGTCGCCATCGGCAGGCTGGGCGTTGCCGGCCAGGCCGGTCGCGGTCGTGCCGTTGGTGGCGATCAGGGTGATGGCGCCGGTCAGGGCCGTGGTGCCGTCACCGGCCGTCGCGCCCGTGCTTGCAAAGGAGCCGATGGTGGCGCCGAGCGTCGTGGTGCCGGTCGCCGCCGTGGTACCGCCGGCCGTGCCGTTATACACGACGTTGCTGCTCGCGGTCGCGCTGGCGAAGCTGGTCGTGCCGCGCAGGTCGGCCGATGTCGCACCGGCGATGGTGGTGGAGACGTTGGACTTGGTGGAGTAGCCGACGGTGGTCTGCAGCGCCTGGTTGGCGATCGACTTCGCAGAGTCGATCAGCTTCTGCAGCGAGGTGATGCCGGTGTTGGCGGCCTGCAGCACCTGCACGCCGTTGGCGATGCCGTCGAGCAGATTGTTGATGTCGCTGGCGCGGTTGTCGAGCGACTGTGCGGTGAAGAAGTTGGTGGGATTGTCCAGGGCCGAATTGACGCTCTTGCCGGTCGACAGACGGCTCTGAGTGGTGGCGAGAAGATCAGCGGTGGACTGGAGGGAGAGCAGGTTCTGACGAACCGACGAGGAGAGAACAATACCGGACATTGAGTGTTACCCTTCTGGTACGCAACGCAACAAACTTCGATTAGGATTAATCGATGTCCGGGACGGTGAACACAGACGGCTAACAAAGCATGAAGCGTGTCGCGCCAGTCCTTGCGCGGATTCACCATATGCGCAATCGGAGCCATCTCAGGCTCGTCCATATCGTCATGATAGCATGATGCTTTTTCGCGCAACGACCCGGCGTTTGCGACTTGTCAACCATAACTCAGAGTAAGCAATCGGCTGCATCCGAATGCATCGTTGCACTTCGTCGAGCGGCACTCTGATGCCGTTGCAAAAAGAAAGCGGCGGAGCCGAAGCCCCGCCGCAATAGTCGTCTTACGATGTTCGTCCGCTTGTTAGCGGAGCAGCTGGAGCACGCTCTGCTGCGACTGGTTGGCCAGCGACAGCGCGGAGACCGCGATCGACTGGCGGGTCGACAGCGCCTGGCTGTTGGCCGCTTCGGTGTTGGTGTCGGCCAGGGTCAGGTTGGACGAACCGGTCTGCAGCACGTTGATCAGGCTCTTGTTGAAGTCCTGACGAACCTGCACCACCGAGAGGTTCGAGCCGAGGCTCGAAGCTTCCGAGCGCAGCGTGCTCGACGCGGCGTTCAGGTTCGACAGCACCTTGTTGGTCGCGGAGTTGTCGATGAAGTCGACACCGCTGGTCAGCGCCGCGAGGCCGAGACCCTTGGAGTTGTAGGTCACGCCGGTGATGCTGAGGTTCGACTTGCCGGTCTCGTCGAACACCAGCTTGAGCTGGTCGCCGTTCAAGAGGTTGACGCCGTTGAACGAGGAGTCCTGCGAGGTCGTGTCGATCTGGTTCAGGATGTTGTTGTACTGAGACACCAGGTTCGAACGCGAGGTCTGGGCAACCGTGTCCTGGACGGGGCTGGAAGCCGTCGAGAACGTCAGCGCCGAAGTCAGCGTGCCGCCGATCGCACCACCCGCGGCGCTCGAACCGATGGTCGAGGACGCGTAGTCGTTGGTGGTCGAGACCGTCAGCAGGCCGTTGGCGTCGATCGTCGCCGTCAGGTTGTTGGCCTGAAGCTTCGTGTTGAGCTGATCGAGCGTCTTGACCGTGCCGCTGGTGCCGTCGCCGAAGGTGACATTGACCGCCGTGCCGCCGTTGAAGGAGGAGAAGGTCAAGGTCTTGCCGCTGAGGCCACCGACGCCGGAGGTGCGGGCCGCGGTGAACGCGCTCGAGGTCCCGGTGTTGCCGGCGAAGCCAAGCGCATTCAGCGCATTGCCTGTACCGGTGATCGAGAGGTCGGCATTGACGCCGGTCGAGAGCTTGAGCTGACCCGAGGCATTGATCGACGAGTTGGTCTGGCCCGTGGCGGTCGCAAGCGTCGCGGTGCCGTTGGCATTGACCGTCGCGGTCTGCACGCCGGTGGCAAGGTCGATCGCCTTCAGCACGTCGTTGACCGTGCCGGCCTGCAGATAGACCGTCGAGTTGCCATTGCCGTCGGTGAGGACGTTACCGCTCGTACCATAACCGCTCGGAACGCTCGGAGCACCGGTCGAACCCGGGATCGGCGCGTTCTTGAAGGTGATGACGTGGCCGTCGACGTTCAGCGTCGAACCGTCGGCGATCGTCGCACCCAGTGAGGCCGAGCTCGTGGTCCGGTTGACGTTGACGGTGGCGTTGCCGCCGCCCACAGCAGTCGTCAGGCCGAGAGCCTTGAGCAGGTCGGCCTTGCCGGTGACGCTGAGATCCGCACCCGTCGAGCTCTTCAGCGTGACGGCGCCACCTGCAGCGGTCGAGACGGCAGCACCTGGCTGGCTGGCGCTCGTGGAGATCGTCGCAGCGCCGGAGGTGATGGAGACGGTCTTGACGCCGCTGGCCAGATCGATCGCGGACAAGAGATCGTTGACGGTCGCGGTGGCGAGATAGACGGTGGTGTTGCCGCTGCCGTCGGTGACGAGGTTGCCGCTGACGCCCGAACCGCTCGGAACGGCGGTCGACGCCGGAGCCGCGCCGCTGCGGAACGTGATGGTCTTGCCGTTCACGGTCACCGTGTCGCCATCGGCAGGCTGGGCGTTGCCGGCCAGGCCGGTCGCGGTCGTGCCGTTGGTGGCGATCAGGGTGATGGCGCCGGTCAGGGCCGTGGTGCCGTCACCGGCCGTCGCGCCCGTGCTTGCAAAGGAGCCGATGGTGGCGCCGAGCGTCGTGGTGCCGGTCGCCGCCGTGGTGCCGCCCGCCGCGCCGCTAAACACGACGTTGCTGCTTGCGGTCGCACTGGCGAAGCTCGTGGTGCCGCGCAAATCGGCCGCCGTCGCACCCGCGATCGTGGCGGAGACGTTGGACTTGGTGGAGTAGCCGACGGTGGTCTGCAGCGCCTGGTTGGCGATCGACTTCGCAGAGTCGATCAGCTTCTGCAGCGAGGTGATGCCGGTGTTGGCGGCCTGCAGCACCTGCACGCCGTTGGCGATGCCATCGAGCAGATTGTTGATGTCGCTGGCGCGGTTGTCGAGCGACTGTGCCGTGAAGAAGTTGGTGGGATTGTCCAGAGCCGAATTGACGCTCTTGCCGGTCGACAGACGGTTCTGCGTGGTGGCGAGAAGATCAGCGGTGGACTGGAGGGAGAGGAGGTTCTGACGAACCGAGGAGGAGAGAACGATACCGGACATTGGGTGTTACCTTTCTGGTAAACGACGCTTACTGTTACGCGTCTGCATGGATCGAGTGACCCAGCGACCGGCGGACCGTGGGGCGGAGTCCTCTAACGAAACATGAAATGAAATCGGCGCTTTTGCTGAGTCGGCGCGCGATTCGGCCCATTCGCACACTCGCGACGCCACGCAGCCGGGCGTTTTTGGCCTTGATATGATTGAGTTTTTCCGCGGCATCGGCCGGGATTTACAACTCGTTAACTAGTCTTGATGGAGTATTGCGCCCTGATCCGCCGCAACACACGCTCGGTTACGAAAGCGTTGATGGAGAACAGGCATGGCCCTCAAGGTCGAGCTCAGACCGCACGAACGCATCATCGTCGGTAACTGCGTAATAACCAACACCGACCAGCGCGCCCGCCTTCTGATCGACGGCGACAACGTGCCGATCCTGCGCGAGCGCGACATCCTCACGCCGGAGACCGCCGACTCGCCCGCCAAGCTCGTCTATCTGGCGGTCCAGCTCATGTACATCTCGCCGGATCCACAGACCCAGCACGGCACCTATTTCAACCTGGTGCGCGACATCGTCACCGCGGTGCCGAGTTCCTGGCCGATCATCGAGGGCATCAACAACAACATCCTCAACGGCGACCTCTATCGCGCACTGAAGGATGCCCGCAAGCTGATCGCCTATGAGGAGAAGCTGCGCGGCCAGTTCGAGGCCACGCATCCCAAGACGGAAGCGGGCCAGAACGACGTCAGCACCGCCGCCTGATCCCACGCGCTCGCAGGCCCACGCGGCGCGAACGACCGGGCCGGACGAACGACCAAGCCTCATAAACGACAACGGCCCCGGATCCTCTCCGGGGCCGTTGTCGTTTCAGACATACATCGAGCTACTGTGCCGCGAGCGGCGGCGCCTCGACTTCGATCACTCCCCCGCTCCGTCGTCCGCCGAATTCCAGTACGGCTGCGACCAGCGCATCGATGTCGGACTCCTCGGTACGGTGATTGACGATCGCGGCGCGGATCGCAAACCTGCCGTCCAGCGTCGTGCTCGAGGGCGCCGCGATACCGGACTCCTGGATGTCGGCGACGATCTCGCGATTGACCTCGTCGGCAGCGCGGTAACGGAAGCAGACGATGTTGAGATTGACCGATGCCAGCAATTCCAGCCGCGGCTCTGCGAGAACGCGCGTCTCCAGATATTTCGCCAGCGCACAGCTTCGCGCAATCACCGCACCGAGCCGATTTGTGCCGAACGTCTTCAGCGTGAACCACGTCTTCAGCGCACGGAAGCCGCGCGACAGATCGGGGCCGAGATCGCAGGGCCAGATCGCGCCGGCCGCAAGCCCCCTCGCCTCGCGGCGCAGATAGGCCGCGGGCTGCGCAAAGGCCTGCCGATGCTGCTCGCCGTCGCGCACCAGCAGGAAGCCGGCGTCATAAGGCACCTGTCCCCATTTGTGGAAGTCGAGCGCAATGGAATCCGCAAGCTCGATGCCACCGAGCAGCGGCGCAAGCTCGGGCGACAGGATCGCGAGCGCACCGAAGGCGCCGTCGACGTGAAACCAGATCCCCTCCTCGCGGCACAGCTCCGCGATCGCCTTGAGATCGTCGACCGCGCCGATGTCGACCGTACCGGCGGATGCGACGACGAGGAACGGCTTGAAGCCAACCTCGCGATCGATCGCAATCTGCGCACGGAGCGCGGCAACGTCGATGCGATGATCGGCATCGACGCCGATCTTGCGCAGCGCATCGGTGCCAAGCCCGGCGATGTCCATCGCCCTCGAGACGCAGCCATGCGCGGCCTGCGATGTATAGGCGGTGAGAAGCGCACCGTCATTGCCGATGCCGCACTGCCGCGCCAGCGTGCCGAGCGCGCTCGTACGTGCCACCAGCACCGCCATCAGATTGGCCATCGACGTGCCCGTGACGAAGATGCCGCTCGCGCTTTCCGGGAAGGCGAACAGGCTGCGCATCCAGTGGACGATCTGGCGCTCGACCTCGATCGGCATGTGGTCGCGGCCGCCGAGATTGGCGTTGAGGCCCGCCGCGAGCATTTCCGCGACCATGCCGACCGCTGTGCCGCCGCCATGCACCCAGCCCATGAAACCGGGATGAACGTTCCCGGTCGCATAGGGCGCGACATGTTCGGAGAAGTCGCGATAGACGTCGGCGAGATCGCTCGCCTCGCGCGGCACGTCGGCCTTGAATGCCGCGCGGACGCCGTCGGGGATTGGCTGCCACACCGGGCGCGCGCGAACGTTGGCGATGCCGTCGATCGTTTCGTCAAGCATGCGATGGGCGAGCGCGCGAAACTCGCTCCAGTCCTGCGGATCGAGCGAGGTGTGCGTGACGGAGCTTTGCGTGTTGCGGATGATCTCGTTCATGCTGCACTCTCCTCGCCCGCTCGCGCATGCCGCGACAACATCGCCGTGAATGCCGCAAAGATCTTGCGCATCTGCGGCGGCTTGTACGGAAACACGGCCGGCGGATCCATGTTGTGCACGACGGCGGTGTTGTCGGCTTCGAAGACCAGGAGTTCGCCGTTCTGGTTCTCGGCGCAATCGACGATGAAGTAGTCGAGGCCGACGCGCCTGCTCATCTCGTCGAGCGCGATTTTGTGGCGCGCCGCGAACGCATGATCGAAGTCGAGCATGAAGACGGCTTCCTCGGCCCGCTTCTCCTCGCTGAACGCCATGAAGGCGTTGAGATACCAGATGTCCCAGCGATCGGCGATCGCCATGTGGCAGGCATAGGGTTTGCCGTCGACCATTGCGAGACGATATTTGCGATAGAGCCCGTCCGGACTCGCATAGTCGACGAAGCGCGCGACGAAAAAATCCTGCTCTTGCCGATCGGCGAGATAGGTCGCGAGCGCCGCCGCGTCATCGAGCTTGGCAAGCCCGACGCCGGCATGCGAGCCGCGCGGCCGCGCGATCATCGGAAAGTGCAGTTCGCCCGCAATGTCCTCGCAGGCGATATTCCCCGTGGAGAGATCCGACAATTGCGCGCGCGTCGCGTGGATGGTCGCGGGAATGTCCAGGCCGGGCACGCCCGCCAGCAGACGATAGAGCTTGTCGCGATCGAGATTGCCGATGAGATCCGGACGATTGAGCAGCGGCCTCGGCCAACGCGGCGCGGCCTTCTCGATCAGCGCGAGCGCCTCCCGGCACTCCTCGGAATCGGATGCGATCACGACAGCGACGTCGTGCTCGGGCAAAGTCTCCGGCAGGCCGATGCCCTTGACCACGTAAAGCGTCAACAGCTCGATGTCGGAGTCTTCAAGCAGGAAGTCGATCGGCGTGTTGCCGCCCATGTCGATATCGGCGGCGAGCGCGAGCACGCGCAACCGGGGTTTGGCAGCAACGCAAGGCGTACGAAACAATTGGTGGAAGGAGAGCACCTCGGTCTGGATCACCAGCCCGGCCTCCTTCTCGCCGAGAAGCTGGGCAATCAGCGAGAGATCGAGGCCTTCGCCCGCCTCCGCCGTCCCCTCCTCGATCCGCGCCAGCAGCCGCTCGCGCAACGGATGCAGGTCGCCGCCCTCAAAGGCGCGGCGCGTCAACTGCGCAAAGCCGATGCGGTCGGCATGGTTCGGCGCGGTCACACCGCTCGGCGCGGAAACTGGAAGTTGCATCTCACACCTCGAACGCGGACTTTGCCGGCACGGCCGCAACCGCGCCACGGTCAAGCAGCAGCTCGATCTTCACCAGCACATGGGCGATGCGATCGAGAACCTGCTGCACATTGCGTTGCGCCTGCATTGTATCCGGCGACCACGCCTCGGTCACCAATCGTGCGCCGACACAGAGGCGCAACACGGCCTGCGGCGCGCTGTCCTGCCGCTCCAGTCGGACCGGCTGGCCGACGAGACAGCGCTGGGCGGCCACTTGCCGGTCCGCCGCGCTGCCGCTGATCTCCTCGGCCATGTCGCACGCCAGCGCCCGATGCACGGCGCTGGTCTCGGCGATCGAGACCGGCTTGCCGCCGCGCAGCAGCGTGAACGGAAAGATCGTGGCTTGTGCGAATTCCTCGTCGTCCGGGCCTGACTTCTCGATCGCGGTGGGAACGGCGCGAAGCGACGGCGACAACGCGATCATGCTGTCGATGCCAGTTGCAAGCTCGGCCAGCACCCTGGCGCGGAAAGCCCCGGGCACGGCGTAGTAGCTGCCGATCTCGGCCAGCGCCGCCTCCCAGCGCAGCCATTGACCGAAATTCGGCCGGCGCTCGAAGCGCGAGCGTAGCGTCGTCCACGCCACCGGCCAGTCGCAGCGGCCGGCATAACCGAAGATGCCAGGCGCGATCGCGCCCATCCGGTCGATCGACCGCGACAGGCCTTTCGGCAGCAGCAGCGCACCGCTGAAGGCGGGTCCGCCGAAGAATTTCGAACCGGTGATCAGCACCATGTAACCGCGGTCGAGATAGGCGCGCAGCCGCCGGCGGCCGAGCCGCGCCTGACAAGCATCGACGACGAATTGAACCTTGCGCGGCCAGCGCCGCGCGATCTCATCGAGACAGGCCTCGCTTGGAGCGCGCCAACCGAATTTTGACGAATCCATGATCTGCAACAAAACGCGGCGGCCTTGCGCGAGGCTGGTCTCGACCGCGCGCAGCACGGCGGCATCGGCATCGGTGCGCATCGCAATGCCGGCCGCCATGTCGATCAGCGGCACAGCAATGCTGTCGCCGGCGAGCCCCGTCACCGCGCCGTCCTTGCGCACGGCCATGCCGCCTGCGGTCATCGTGCTGAAATGGTGGCCGCGTGCAGTATGCGGCGTTCCGCTTCCGGTCTGGTCGGCGCCGACCACGATCGTCACCGGCGCCGCGCCGAGCACTGCGCGCGCCACGAACAGGGCGTGAAGCTGGGAGTCCGTGCCGGACGGCGAGAACACGATGTCGATGCGCGACGAGAGCGCAAGGTGGCCGCGCAGCTCCTCGCGCATATCTTCGCAGCGGGCGTCAAAGGCGATTTCGACCTCGTCGAACAGGCACTTGTGCATCAGCTCTTCGCGCGCCAACGCGGCACGGTCATAGGCCATCTGCGAGATCGTCGACGCGGTTGCGGAGGCGAAATTCCAGAGCTCCGGCTCCGGCGACGCCGCGCAGCCATAGGCGTTGACACGGTCGTTCGGATCGAGCGCCAGCCGCGGGTCTCCGCCGGAGGCGAGCAGCGTATCCAGCGGTGTGAAGAGATCGCGCAGGCGATAGCGCGAGCCGCCGTCGGACGCGCGCTCGCTGGCTGACAGACGGGATGCGCCGGCGCTCATCCCGAAAGGCTCACGCCGCATCGGCCGCCGCCGCGGGCGCCGGTGCGAATTGCGAGGTGATGTCGCCGTGGAACACCGACGGTCCGACGTGATCGAGCGAGCTCTGGATGTCGGCCCAGATCTCGCCGCCGATGTCGGTCCAGCGCTTGCAGAAGGCGAAGTCCTCGGACAGATAAGTGCCGGTCGCCGCATCGATCATGCATTCGAACAAGGCAAACCGGTTCTGGCTCGCCGCCAGCGTATCGTGCGAATGCTCGCGGAAGAATTGCAAGGCCGCGTAGTCCGGATGGCGGCACATCGCCTCGAGCACGGAGCGCCGGATCATCAGGAAGCCGGTGCCGGCGTAGCGCACACGCGTGAAGCCGTTCACCACCACGATGCGGTCGGGGTCCTCGATCTCGAGCACGTAGTCGAGCGATGCGGCCGGCACGTCGGCGCGGCCGGACTGGATCGCCCGCGCGGCCTTGTCCCAGTTGATCCGCTTGATCGGATAGCAGCCGGCGACGACGTCCGCGCCGCACTCGATCAACCGGAACACCTGCTCCGGCTTGAAGCCGATGTCGGCATCGATGAACAGGAAATGCGTCGCTTCGGGATCGTCCAGGAACATCGCGGCCAGATTGGCCCGCGCGCGCGTGATCAGCGCATCGCCGTCGCGCAGCAGCACCTTGAGCTCGAGATTGGCCATGCCGTGCACGGCGCGCTGGAGCGCGAAGATCGAGCTCGCATAGATGCTCGTCACCTGCCCGCCGAAACATGGCGTGGCCACCACCAGTTTCATCTTCTCCGACATCGTCAGCTCCGCCCCGCTGCAATCCTCACCAAGAGGTAAAGAGGCATGGTTAACGGCGCCTTAACGCCCGCTTACAGGAACTTGACGAGCGAGAGCTGCGCGAGGTTCGAGGTCACCTGGTAGGATGCCTGGAGTGCATTCTGGAGCGACAGGATCTCGCTCGCAACTTGGTCCGGCGGCGCCGATTCCGCCTGGTCGATGATAGTCTGGAGCTGCGCCTTGGCCTGGGTCTGGCGCGTACCCGCGTCCTTCATGGTGTTCTGGGCCATCGCGATGTCGGTCTGGATGTCCTCGATGCGCTGCTGGCCGGGCTGCTTGGTCAGGGCCTGCGTCACCCGCAGGCTCAGTGCGGCGACCTGCCCGCCCGAATACTGCCCGGTCGGCGAGGTCGAGAACGTCCCGAACACGGCGACTGCCTGCAGCTCCTTGCGGATCGCGTCCTCGTTCGCCTGCGCGCCATACTGCACCGTGACGGAATCGTCGACCCGGGCCATCGCGGTGGAGCGCGGCGAGCCGGGGCCGTCATTGCCCAGGTACCATTGCACGGTGGTGGCCGAGCCGTTCACCAGCGTCGTCGCCGAGCCGAGGGGCGACGAGCCGACGCGCAGCGGAGCCTTTGCCGCCGTGACCGGGGAGGTCGTGAAGCCGAGCGCCGCGAACGCCGTGCTGTTCGAGCTCGTGATGTTGAGGCTCCCGGGATCGTCCGTGTTGATCGTGATCACGCCGCCATGGATGGTCGACGGCTTCGTGGTGCCGGTGATCTGATCGATCTTGCCAAGCAGAGTTGTGATGTTGTCCGTGATGTTGATCTGGTTTGGGCCGCTGGCGCCCGAGGCGACAAAAGTCAGCGTCTGACCGTTCACCGTGATCGTATCGGGATTAATGGCAGGCGGACCCGCCGACCCCGCCTGGAACGCCGCTGACAGGACTTCCGGGCCGCCCGTGGTCGCAGTGCCGCTCAGCACAGTTGAACCGGTGATCTGAGGCGTCGACGCCACGCTGCCGCGCGTCACGCTGCTGAGACCGAGCGCCGTGGCCGCCGCGCCGCCGGTGACCGCCACGTCCGTGCCGGTGCCGGTCGCGATCTGGATATTGCCGCCGGCGCTCAGAGTCACGTTGGCGGCGGGGATGCCGGCGGCAGTCGCGATTGCATTCAAGATATCAGACACCTTCGCGGCGCTGCCCGAAGCCAATCCGATCGTGGTATTGCCGCTAGCCGTCGTGACAGTGGTGACGTTAGGGTCGAAGGTAATGGTATGGGCGCCGCTCGCGCCGGTGATGGTCAGGGTGGTACCGGTCGGAGCGTTGGCGAGCGCGTTGAGAATGGTCCCGTTGAGATGGGGGGTCGCCGAAGAATCGAGCGACGTGGTCGTAGACGCAATCGCCAATGCGCTGTCCTGCAACGCGACCGAGCCCGTCCCGGTCGTCGAGGTATAGGAGCGCAGATTGCCGGTGGCCGCCACATTCGCGGTGGCTGATCCCGCCGTATTGAAGAAATTGTCGCCGGCGGTGACGGCGGAGGCCGCCACCAGCGAGGTGCCGGCGAGCTTCTTGATCGCGGTGTTCAGCGCGGTGTTGAGGTTCGTCGCCGTGTTGTTCGGGTTGACCGGGACGCTTGCATCGATGGCAAAGCTGCCGACAGGCGTCGGCGTCGCGGTGGACGCCGTCAGGTCAATCTGCTCGGTCGAGCCATCGGGCAGCGTGAACTGCACGCTGAGCTTGTCGCCATTTTTCGGATTGACGCCGTTGAGGTCAACCGAGAACGACACCGGCGAGCCGCTCGGGCCGGTGACCGTCGCGCCGGTCAACGTCGAGGAGACTGCAGCGATCTTCAGGCCGAATGGCGATACGGCCGCGTCCTCCGACACCATCACCGAGCTCGGCGTCGGCTGTGGCGTCGCCAGCACCAGCCGGCCCATGCCGTTGGCGCCGAGGTCGGCGGCCTGACGCTCCGCCATGACGGTCTTGAAGCCCGCCTGCGTCGTGGTGCCGTTGATGATGTCGCCGGCGTTCGCGACCGACGGCGTGTTGAAGGCGGTGCCGGAGAACAGATAGCGGTTGCCGGATTGCGTATTGAGAACGCCGACCATCGAGCCGAATTGCGCAGCTGCGGTGTTCTGCGCAACCGTCTGGCCGTTGACGTTGAGATCCTGCGCGGTGTTGGCCGAACCCGTCTGCACCGTGTTGCGGATCGTGGTCAGCGACTGCAACGCGGTATTGGCGAGGTTGACGCTGACGTTGACGTTGGTCATCGTGTCGGTATAGGCGGCGATGTTGGAGAGCTGCGCGCGCCCGGCGATCGCAAAGCCCTCGTTGGTGCCCATGCCGGAATAGTTCTGCGACAGCTTGCCGGTCGAGAGCTGCGTCGACAGGTCGGTGAGCTGCTGGTTGATGTTGCGGATCTGCGAGCCGAGAACCGACGAGGAGTAGTTGATGCTGCTGATCGACATGTTTCAGAGCCCTGTTACTTGTTACACTTGAGCCTGGAGCAGCGTATTCATCATGCTCTGCACCACCGACATGACATGAGCGTTGGCGGCATAGGCATTCTGGAGCTGGATCAGGTTCGACATCTCCGAGTCCAGGTTGACGCTGGCGGTCGAGTTGAACTTGGCCTGCAGCGTCGAGACCACGACGCTCTGGCCCTGCTGGAGCTGGGTCGCCTGGGTCGCGGCATTGCCCTGAACGCTCAGGAACTGCTGGAGGTAGTTCGAGACGCTGCCGGTGAAGGGCTGGCTCGCCGAGCCCAGACCGGATTGCGGCGAATAGGAGAACACCGCCGAGGTGAGCTGCGAATAGAGATAGTCCGAGCGCGCGGTGTCGCCGGTGGGCGTCACCGGCGAGGTGTTGTAGATCGACAGCCTGGTCGGGTCGGTCGCGAGCTGCGTGTTCACGGCGATGCGCCCGGCAAGGCCGGTCATCTGCGAACCCGATGCTGTGATCGCGCCGGTGTAGAGCGCCTGGCCGCCATCGGTGAACAGCGGCAGTTGCGGATTGCCCGAGGTCAGCGACGAGATCGTCTTGGTGATCGAGGCCGAATTGACCTTGGCGAGGCCGCTGTTGTCGTCGGTCACCCGCAATGTGGTGACCGTCGCCGGCGACGGGGCGGCGGCGAACGACAGATGCGAGCCGGAAAGTGCGGTGTTGAGCGCCGAGGCGATCGCGCTCATGCCGCCGGAGAAGTTCACCCCGATCTGCATCGGATTGGCGTTGGTGGGGTTCTGCAGCGGCAGCGCCGCCGGATCAGTTACGTTGACCAGCGTGACCTGTCGCTTCGTGTTGGTGGTCGTGTCGGTGTAGCTGAAGTTGACGCTGTTGCCCGGGGCCGCCCCGGCAAGGTCGAGATCGAAGCCGGCCGGCGGGCCGGTGACCGTGCTGCCGGCCGCGGTCTTGTCCGACAACGCGCTCGACATCGTTGCGGCGAACTGGTCGATCTGGTTCTGCGCCTGCACCAGCGTCTGGTCGCGCAGCTTCAGATCGGCCGCGATCTGGCCCGAAGACACCACGTTGTTGGCGATGACGTCGACCGACGATCCGTTCGGGAGCTTGATGTTGAACGCGCCAACGCCGGATTTGGCCGGATCGATGTTGTAGAGCGAGGTCGCCGACAGCGCGCCGGCGGACGCAAAGGTGAATTGCGAGGCCAGCCCGGCGCCGACCAGCTGGATGCCGGTGGTGGTGTAGATGTTGGCCTGATTGGACCCGTCGACGGTGACGTGGACGTCGACATATTTCGACAACGTGTTGATGGCCTGGTCGCGCTGGTCCATCAGCGTCGCAGCCGAGGGGTCGTGTTCCGACAGGCCCTGGAGTCTGGAGTTGATGTCGGCGACTTGCTGCATCGCCGCGTTGGCCTGCTGCGCCGAGGTGCTGAGATCCTGCTCGACGTTGGAGCGCAGCGACTGGATGCCCTTGGTGGTGAGGTTGAGCTGCTGCGCCAGCGTCTGCGCGGCGCCGAGCGCAACCGTTTGCGCCGACGACGAGCCCGCGTTGGTCGACAACGCCTGCAGCGCCGTGGTGAAACTGTTCAGCGCGGTTTCGAGCGTACCGCTGTTGCCGGGCGTGCCATAGACATTCTGAAGCTGCTTCAGAATGTTGGCCATCTGGTCGGCGTAGCCGCCGCCGCCGGTCTCGGTGCGCAGCTGCTTCTGCACATAGGTGTCGAGCTCGCGGCTGACGCCGGTCGTCGTCACCGTCGAGCCGAAGTCGCCGGTGGTGACCTCGATCTGGTTCGGCGTCTGGACGACGTAACCCGGCGTCTGCGAGTTGGCGACGTTCGAGGAAACGATCGAGAGCGCAGCCTGATTGGCACGCAGACCGCTCATCGCACTGGCGAGGGCTGAACTCAAACCCATGTTGACTTGCCGCCTTTGGTTACGTCACGCCTCAATCAGCGCAACACGTTCAAGAGGTCCTGCACCATCGTATTCGCCGTCGTGATCACCTTGGTGTTGGCCGAATAGGCCTGCTGGGTCACGATCAGCTTGGTGAATTCGTCGGCGATGTCGGTGTTCGAGCCTTCCAGCGACGAGCCGCTGATCGAACCGGAAGCGCCATCGATCGCTGCGCCCGACTGTTCGGTCGCTGAGTATGCGCCGCCGTCCTGCGCCTTCAGGTAGTTGGTGCCGTTGAAGTGCGACAACGAGACCTGTGCGAGGTCGAGGTTCTGGCCGTTGGAGAAAGTCCCGACCACGAGGCCGTTGTTGTTGACGGCAACCGAGCGAAGCTGACCGGCGGCATAGCCGTTCTGGGTGATGGTGTTGATGGTGACCGCGCCGCTGGTGCTGGCATATTGCGTCAGTCCGCCCGAGGAGATGTTGAAAGAGACCGAGCCCAGCGATTGGCCGCTGACGCTGACGTTGTTGATGGTGATCCCCGAGCCGCTCGGCGAGGTTAGCGAGCCGTCGGCGGCAAAGGTGAAGGCCTGGCCGGTATTGACCCAGCCGACGGTCGTGCCGGTCGCATTCGGGTCGGTCTGGTAGAACATGTTCCAGCTATCGGCATGGCCCGCGCCCAGCGAGGCGCTGTCGGTCTTGGCCCAGCGCAATTGCAGGTTCACCGGCGTGCCGGCCGCGTTGTAGGCGGTCACCGCGCCACCGCTGATCGATTCCTTGGTGAAGGTGGCGATGTCATTGCCGATCACGCCGCCGGTACCGGCAACGCCACCACCGTCACGATTCTTGGTGATGGTCGAGGTGAAGCCGAGCGCGGCGAAGGCTGCGCTGTTGGAGCTCGCCACCGACAGGTTGGAAGCTGTGCCGGTGTTCAGCGTGATCACGCCGCCACTGCTGACCGACGACCCCGTTGCACCGGAGAGCGCGTCGATCTTGCCGAGCAGCATCGTGATGTTGTCGGTGACGTTGATTTGGTTCGGGCCTGACGCGCCGGCCGCCATGAAGGTCAGCGGCTGACCATTGACCGTGATGACGTCGCCGGCGGAGAAGCCCGATGTGATCACCTCGGCGCCGCCGGCCGCCGCCGCGCCGCTCAGCACCGTGGCGCCCGAGATTGCTGGGGAGGACAGCACGTTGCCGCCGCGCGTTACGCTGCTGATGCCGAGCGCCGTGGCTGCCTGGCCGCTACCAACCGGTACGTCGGTGCTGGTGCCGCTGGAGATCACGATGTTGCCGCTGGGGTTGAGCGATGCGGTAACGCCGGCGCCGCCGGCCAACTGGATCGCGGAGATGATGCTGGCCACCGTGGCCGTCGTGCCCGCGCCGAGACCGATCGTGGTATTGCTGCCGGCCGTCACGACAGTGGTGCCGCCGTTGAACGTGATCGTGTTGCCGTTGACGGTCAGCACCTGGCCGCTGAGCGCGGTGAGGGTGGTGGAGGCGAGATGCGTACCCAGGGCGTTGTCGAGCGAAGTTGTGGTCGATGCGACCGCCGCAGAGTTGTTCTGGAGCGCCGCTGTGCCGGTCGCCGTGGTCGACGAGTATGGTGAGCGAATATTGCCGGTCGCGGCAGCGCCGGACGTTGTGGCGTTTGCATACGGCGGAGGCGGCGTGCCGACCGGCAGCGGGTTGGCCGCGAAGTCCGATGGGTTCAGTCCGCCGGCCGCCAGCAGCGTCTTGGTCGCCGCCGTCGTGCTCGCCACGGTGTTCGGCTGGGTCGGCAGGTTGGCCGCGTACTGGATCGATGTGGTCGCCTGCGCCGGGATGAAGTTGTTCTGGAATTTCAGGACTGTCGCAACGTTGCCTTGCGGGTTGCCGGTCTTCGGGTCGACCGTGACACCCATCAAATAGTAGCCGGCGCCGTTGACCAGATTGCCGTTGGCATTGAGCTGGAAGTCGCCACGCCGCGTGTAATAGGTGACGCCGCTGAACACCGGCGCGTTGTCGACGACGCCCGTCGCCTTCTGGATCGAGAAGAAGCCGTCGCCGGTGATCGCCATGTTGGTGGCGACGCTGGAGCCCGAGATCGTACCCTGCGTGGTGATGGTGGCCTTGGCGTTGGCCGTCACGCCGCCCGCGACCTGCTTGCTCGGGACCGATGAGTCGGGAATGAGATCGACGAAGCTGGTGCCGATGCCCTTGTAAGCGGTGGTGGATGAGTTCGCGATGTTGCCGGAAATGTTCTGCAGCGCGTAGGACTGCGCCTGCAGGCCACCCACCGAGGTGTTCATTGCATCGAAGATACCCATAACTTTGTCTCCAGATCCGATCTCGGCGGCCGGTCGACCATGGCCGCAGTCGGAGGAGACTGTCGCAAGGGCTATGCCAATGCGGTTACTTTCACGAAATCAATGACTTAATGAAAAAGCCCCAGTCTGACGACCGGGGCACAATTGCCGGGACCGGCAACAATTGCCGGACGAAACCTAGGTTGCGGACGCCGCCGCGGGATGGAAGACCAGCCCGAAACCGTCGATGCAGTAGCGCAGTCCGGTCGGCTTCGGACCATCGTCGAAGACGTGGCCGAGATGGCCGCCGCAGCGCCGGCAATGCACCTCGGTCCGGAGCATGCCAAAGGTGCGATCCTCGGTCTTGCCGACATTGCCCTCGATCGGCTGGTAGAAGCTCGGCCAGCCCGTGCCGCTCTCGAATTTGGTGTCGGAGGCGAACAGCGGCAGGTCGCAGCCGGCGCAGGCGAAGATGCCCTTGCGGTGCTCCTTGAGCAGCGGGCTGGAGCCCGGCCGCTCGGTGCCCTCCTTGCGCAGGATCTCATATTGCTGCGGGGTGAGGCGGGCACGCCATTCGGCGTCCGTTTTCTCGATCTCGAATTTTTGCGCGGCTTTCTCTCCAGCCTCCGCGGGCGATGCTCTGAGCCAGCGGAAGGCCGCAAGGCCGAACAGGCCGGCGACGGTCGTCAACAGGATGCGGCGGTCAAACATCTCATTCTCCATGCGGGAGCGTCTACGCCCTGAGATACGGGCTCTCACGGCAGACGTTACACTTCCGGGCGGGATTTTTCTCGGGTCTCTTGCGGGCCGCTGTCGTCGCGCGAGACCGGTTCCGGGGCTGGTTCCGGGGCTGGTTCCGAGGCTGGTTCAATGGCTTCTGCCGCAGTTTTCGGCGGCTGGGTAAGCCGCGGCCTGACGCCTGACGGAGGCCGGCGCGGACCGGTGCCGGCGGCCCGGTTGGCTTCGGCGAGGCGTGTCTCGCGTTCTCTGTCCTTGACCCTGGCACGTTCACGATAGCGGGCAAGCGAGCCTGCGGCAGCGGAACTCGCCCTGCCCCAGATTCCGACCAGTTGGCCGGCAACCCGCCCCGTCGTTCCTCCCGCCCAGACCAGCTCGAACGGTGAGAACAGCTTCCAGCGATCGTCGCCCCACAGGATGCTGCGCGCGATCATCTGCCCGGCCATGGCCGAGGTGTTCATGCCCTGGCGGCCGAACCCGCTGGCCACCCACAGGCCTTTGCGCAACTGGCCGATCTGCGGCATGCCATGCACGGTCTGGCCGGTGGCGCCGCCGAAGGTCTCGGTGATTTCGACATTGCCGAGTTGGGGGAAGATGGACCGGATCCGCCGCTTGACGGCGCCCGCAAAGCGTTGTGGTCGCGCCGCCCAGGTGGTCTCCGGGCTCTCCCACATCAGGCGGTCGCCATCGACGATCCGGAAATGATCGACGCCGTCGGAATCCATCACCGATCCCTTGAAGGCGATGATCTCGTGCACGCGCTCGCCGAGCGGCGCGGTGATGCCGGCATAGCGCCAGACCGGCAGCAGCGTCTCCGACAGGCGCCGCAACGGCGCACCGAGATGGATGTTGCCGGCGAGCACGATATGGGTGGCGCGCAGCCGCGCCGAGGGCGTGACGATGCGCTTGCGGATGCCGGAATGATCGATGCTGACGACCGGCGTATCCTCGAAAATGCGCGCCCCCGCCCGCCGCGCCAGCGCCGCGAGGCCGTGCACATATTTGCGCCCGTCGACCTGGAACGCCCTCGGATAATACACGCCATGGAAGTAGTGATCGGTCTTGAGCACCTCGCGGACGCGATCGACCTGCCAGCCCTCGGCCTCGGTGTCGAAATCCTCGTTCAGCATTTGCAAGCGGCTGATCAGCCGGTCGCCGGCATCGACGTTGGAGACCTCGAGCACGCCGGCGGTCGGGCCGATCCCCGGCATGTTCTCTTCCGTGGCGTTGGCCCGGACGAACTCGGCGCCCGCTTTCGACAGCGTCCACAATTCCCGCGCGTCCTCGAATCCGATCCGCTCGATCAGCTCGGCTAGCGGCAGCGCGAAGCCCGGCATCACGGTGCCGAGTTGATTGCCGGAAGCGTTCCAGCCGATGTGGCGGCCCTCGAGCACCGCGACGCTGGCCCCCAGCCGGGCCGCCTCGAGCGCAATGGAGAGCCCTGCAAGCCCGGCCCCGATGACGCAAATGTCCGCATCGAGGTCGAACGACAGCCGCGCACGGTCGCGAAAGCCGGCTTCTTCCTGGGACACGCTTGTGAAAGTCTCGCTCATGTCGTTTCTTAAAGGACTGAGCGGCCGCTTGTCACCTTGTCCTCGACCAGCGCCTGTAGATTATCCTGGTCGTGTAACGATTCGAGAATGCCATGCGCCGTTTGCTGCTGCTGCGTCACGCCAAGACCGAGACCGACGCGCCGAGCGGCCGTGACCAGGACCGCCGGCTCGACGACCGCGGCCACAAGGATGCCGCCGAGATCGGCGACTGGATGGCCTCCCATCCCCCCTTTCCCGAGGCCGTGCTGGTATCGCATGCGGTCCGGGCCCGGCAGACCTGGGACATCGCCTGGGAGACCATGAAGGACCGCGTCGCCGCGCCGCAGGTCGAGATCCTGCCGGAACTCTACGCCGCCGATCCCGCCCAGATCCTGGAATCCATTCGCACTGCAACCGTCCCGGCCGACCCGAAGCAGTTGCTGGTGGTCGGCCACAATCCGGGCATGCACGAGATCGCCCTGATGCTGACGGGCGGCGGCGATCCCGCCGCCGCCAAGGCGCTCGCCGACAACCTGCCCACGTCGGGGCTTGCGATCTTCGACTTTGACGTCAAGGATTGGGGTGACGTGGCTTACCGCCGCGGCAAGCTGGTGCTGTTCGTCAGTCCGAGGTTGCTTCGAAGTTAAGGCTGCTTCGATCGGGTTGATCGCGCGACGTGCCGGCAAGACGTCCTGACTGGAAGATTTGGAGGCGCAGATGTTCAAGTCCATCCTCGTGCCCATCGACCTCGCCGACACCGATCTGGCCAAGCCGGCGATCGCGACCGCGGCAACGCTGTCACAGACCTGGAGCGGCGTGGTGCGCCTGCTCAACGTGCTGCCGATGACGCCGGTGATGCTGGCCGAATACGTGCCGGCCGATTTCGACGAACAGCAGCGCCAGACCTCGGAAGAAGCCCTCGCCATCGTCGCACGCGAGTCCGGCATCGAGCCTTCCCGCATCTCCAGCGTGGTGCGCCAGGGCGGCATCTATCACGAGATCCTGGAGGAAGCCGTGCACATGAAGGCCGAGCTGATCGTGATGACCTCGCACCGGCCGGCGATGCGCACCTATTTCCTCGGCTCCAATGCCGGGCATGTCGTGCGCTACGCAAAATGCTCGGTGCTGGTGGTGAGGCACTGAGGGTTGCGGCAAAACTCAGCATTGCAAGCAGCCAGGCTGTCGCCCGGATGAGCGAAGCGATACCCGGGGCAGCTCGTGTCACGATTTCCGGATGTCGCTTCGCTCATCCGGGCTACAAGCCCTTGCATTGCCTGACGGGCAAAACACCCAAGCAGCGGGTCAAAACCTGCCACGGAAAATATTCCACTTTACCGAAATTCGGAAACGGCGTATGTGTCGCGGCAACCCGGCCCAAGGAAGAGGGGCGTATCGCGATCGTCACGAACGCGGGCCGGACAGCGGCGGACGCGGGCCACACCGGTGCGAATGGCTTCGCAGGGCGGGCAACCGTGAGCGAAAGCGTCGCGCACACGACCGGTGTGATCAGCGTACGGCAAAACCGTGTCGTCCTGACGCCCGGGGTCTGTGCGTCAAGTCTTGTGGTGATGTGGCGGCCCGACCGGGTTCGCAGCATCAGCCATCCGCAAGGCGACGGGGGCAATAGTGCATCGCTCCCCGGGGAGAGCACGGCATAAGCCGTAAAACCGCTGCGCAGGGAAGGCCGGACGTTTTGGCTTCACCTGTATGCCGCTGTGCAAATTTCCTACTGCAACTTCGCACAGTGGACCGCGGGTGCCAGCCGGCGCCCGGTCTTCCCTGCGCCCTCTTTCAACTGAGGGCAAGGCGATGAAGCAAAGCTCGGGCGAAACAAGCCGCGAGAGGGCGAAGGTGTGCCTGCGATGAAGGCGCGAGCTAAAGGAGCGACAGTGCTACCCCCAAACGCCGTCATTGCGAGCGCAGCGAAGCAATCCAGAGTCTTTCCGAGGTGGGATTCTGGATTGCGTCGCTGCGCTCGCAATGACGATGTTGAAACAGGTGTGCCCGAAAACTCAGTCTCGTCGGCTCCGCGCAGCAGCGTCAGAACGCTGCAGCGCGTCCGGGACACGAGCGAAGCGCTTACAGATACCGCGTCAGCTCTGCTTTGGCCTGGCCGTAGACCGCGTCCTCGATCTGGCTGCGCGTGATCCCGATGTCGCGCAAGGCCCGGTCATCGAGGTCGTTCAGCGTCTTGACGGCGGAGCGTTGCTCCAGGCGGTCGAACAGCGCATAGGCGCCGTTGGCCAGCTTGCGGAAAAATCCGTCCGACGAGGATGAGCGTAAACTCCGCCCGGCGGTCTGCGAGATCGTGGTCATTGTCCTTCTCCGGCCTGTTGTCCACGCGGCGAAGCGGATGCCGTTGGCGCAAGCGCCCGAGCGCCTGCACCTCATTTGCCTTCGGATTGCTCTCGCTCTCCTCGGCTCAATCGTGAAGCTTGATGGAACTTAAATGCTCCACTACACTACTCGGAGCAAGTGAAACATTGCTCTCGGTGCAATAATGTCCAAGTTCGAATACGTGAAGCTTGCCGATGCCATTGCTCTCGATATCTCTAACGGCACGTTAAGACCGGGCGATCGGCTGCCGCCGCAGCGCAATTTTGCCTATGACCGTGGCATCGCGGTCTCGACCGCGAGCCGGGTTTATACGGAGTTGCTCCGCCGCGGCCTCGTCGTCGGCGAAGTCGGCCGCGGCACCTTCATCTCCGGCGCCATCAGGCGCGAGGTCGAGGCGCTGAGCGAGCCGCGCGACGCGCGGATCGATTTCGAGGTCAATTATCCGCTGCTGCCGCAGCAATGGGCGATGATCGCCAAGAGCCTTGCGGGCCTCGAACGCGTCGACGCGCTAGAATCCGCACTGCGCGTCTCCACCAGCACCGGCACCAAGAGCGCGCGCAATGCAGCCGCCGCCTATCTCGCGCGCAAGGATTTCGCGCCGCAGGCCGAGCAGATCGTCTTCACCGCCAACGGCAAGCAGTCGCTCGCGGCCGCCCTCGCAGCCCTCGTTCCCACCGGCGGCCGCTGCGGCGTCGAGGCGCTGACCTATCCTTACGTCAAGAGCATCGCCGCGCGGCTCGGCGTGACGCTGGTCCCGATACCGATCGACGAATTTGGCGCGCGCCCCGACGCCATCCAGAAGGCGCATCGCGAGGCGCATCTGTCGGCGCTGTATCTCCAGCCCATCATCCAGAACCCGCTCGGCGTCACCATGAACGCGACACGGCGCGCGGACATCATGCGCGTCGCCGAGAAACTCGATCTCACCATCATCGAGGACGCCGTCTACGGCTTCCTGGCCGACGACACGCCGCTGGCCGCGCTCGGACCCGACCGCTGCATCGTGATTGACAGCCTGTCCAAGAAGGTCGCGCCGGGCCTCGCGCTCGGCATCCTGGTCGCGCCGCCACGATTGCGTGAGAGCGTGATGAGCGCGGTCCGCACCGGCGGCTGGATCGCGTCCGGCCATGCGCTGGCGTCCGGGCAGCGGCTGATGGCAGACGGCACCGTCGCCGAGCTGACGCGGCTGAAACGCGTCGACGCCGCGCGCCGCCAGCAGGCTGCGGCAAGGCTGCTCGCCGGCTACCAGCTCGCCGCCGATCCGCGCTCCTATCACCTCTGGCTCACGCTGCCGGCACACTGGCGCTCGCAGACCTTCGTCGCCGCAGCAGCCCGGCGCGGCATCGCGCTGACACCGTCCTCGACCTTCGCGATCGCCCATGGTCACGCGCCGAACGCAGTGCGGCTCGCGCTCGCCCCGCCCTCGTTCGAGCAGCTCGATTCCGGCCTGCGCACGATCGCGTCGCTGCTCGGCACCAAGGAAGAGGATTTCGACTCGACGGAGTAGCTAAAGCGTTCTCGAGCGAAGTGGGTACCGGTTCGCGTCAAGAAAACGCGTCAAGCAGGCCTCGGGCCATTCCGCGATGAAGCCCCTCGCCTTGTAAGGCTCGATCTTGTCCCATTCGTGCAGCATGCGGCGGCGAAATTCGGGATCGGTGTGCCAGAGCGCGCGCGGCGTCGCAAAGCTGTCGACCGTGAGCAGCATTTTCTCGACCTCCGGCCAGTGCCGGTGCAGCGTCATCGGATAGCGCCGCGCGGTCCAGGTGTTGCCGAGGCAGATCACGCTGCGGACATTGTGCAGCCCGAGCGCCGCGTCAATGATCGGCAGCGAGAGGATCACGTTCTCGCCGGTGTTTCGGGCACGATGTTCCTCGAGAATTCGGTCGGCCGGAATGCCCGCCGCGACCATCGCCGCCTTGATGATCATGCACTCGGATTGCTCCGAGCCCGCCGTCACGCCGCCGCTGACAATCGACCAGCGGAAATAGCCTTGGCGCCATAGTCGCGCCGCCGTATCGGCCCGCAGCGTGACGTCCTCTCGGGTGCCGAACATGAACAGGAGGTCCGCCGGCTGCAGCGGCGTATCGATCAGATGTGCGCGGTTGATCTCGGAGATCTCATCCGCCGAAGGCCTACGCGTGCCGCGGTCCATGGTTGACATGGCAGCACGATGCGATACCGCCGCAACGGCGCGAAGTCACGTTTGGTTGCGGCCCATTGCACCCAAGGCAGCAAGGCTATTTAGGGCAGCAAGGCGCTCGGCACGCGATCGAAGCTGTAGCTCCGCGGCTGGTTGCGCCGGACGAACCCGCCGATCTGCCAGGCGAACAGCGCGGCAAAGCCGATGATGAACAGCGCCCCGGCGAATTCGCCGATCGCGAGCGCGCGGATCAGGAGCCCCGTCATCGCCACTGCAAGCACCGCAAGAAAAGCCAGCATTGTCGCGTAGGTCCTGCGGCCGAGGCCCGCGGTCAATTCGGCGCGGCTGCCGGCCTGCGCCATGCGCGCGTGCAACGCGACGATGAAGTCGCGAAAACCATTGTCCTGCGGCGCCATCAGGGCCGCGGTTTGCCAGCTCGTCGAGAGGATCGCGATACGGCCGCCACCGGTGTGGCTGACATCGGCGCGAAAGCGGTGCTGCTGCATCGACACCGGGCGGAACGACAGCCGGATTGCACTGATCTCGTCATAACGCCACAGGGCCGAACGGCCGCCGATGTGCCAGGACAGCCCCTCCTCCGTCAGTTCGAAGCGATGCGCCGAGCCGATCAGCGACGCCTTGTAGGCGTAGCTCGCGCCCGCAGCCGCCTCAGCTCCCGAATCCTGCATCTTCACAATCGATCCAATCCGGGCGATCCCATCTGCGATCCGCTTGCGTGAGCGCCCTGCCCCATCCTACAAGCGGGACATGGCTGAGACGATTTTTTTTCCGCGCCGCCTGATTCTCGGCGCCGCCGTGATCTCGGGCGTGCTGCTCGCGCTCGCCGTGCACATGCTGGGCGCGCGCTACGGGCTCGACCTCGGCGGCCTCTGGCACTCGGATACGCACGAGTTCATACCGGCGGGCGCGGCGATCGCCTGGTGGCTGATCGCCTCCGTCGGCTTCTCCGGCGGCTATTTCACGGCGACATTGATGCAGAGCGCCGTCTCGGGCCAGATCCCGCAACGGATGCGGCAATTCCTGATCGCGGTCGGCGTGCTGCTGCTTGCGGGCGCAGGCCAGGTGGCCTCGGCGCCGAGCCCGGTGCCGACGGTCTCGGGCGTGCTGGCGGGGATTGCCGCGCTAGGCCTCGGTGCCGTGATGGCGTTCTGCGGCGCGCATTTCGCACTGCGCCGCGGCTAACCTCAGGCGGTCGCGCGCAACGGCGGTCGGTCCAGCATGATCGCGACATCGGCAGCGGGCCGCGGCTTGCTGAACAGATAGCCCTGCGCCTGGGTGCAGCCTTCGCGCCGGAGCAGCTCGAGCTGCGCGTCGTTCTCCACCCCCTCAGCCGTGGTGACGATGCCGAGGCTCCGGCCCAGCCCGGTCACGGCGCGGATGATCGCCATGGAATCCTCACGCGTCGCGAGTTCCGACACGAAGGAGCGGTCGATCTTGATCTTGTCGAAGGGGAAGCTGCGCAGATAACTCAGCGATGAATAGCCGGTGCCGAAATCGTCGAGCGAGATGCGTACGCCCATGGCGCGGAGGTCGTGCAGCGTGGCCAGCGTCGCCTCGCTGTTCTGGAGCAGCACGGATTCGGTGATCTCGAGCTCGAGACGGCGCGCGTCGAGTCCGGACGCGACCAGCGCCTCGGTCACGGATGCGATCAGGTTCGGATTCTTGAACTGCACCGGCGACAGGTTGACGGCGACGTCGACATCGTCGGGCCAGGTGGCCGCGTCGGTGCAGGCGGAGCGCAGCACGAATTCGCCGAGCTGGATGATCAGTCCGGTCTCTTCGGCCAGCGGAATGAAGTTCATCGGCGCGATCAGGCCGCGCTCTGGATGGTTCCAGCGCAGCAGCGCCTCGAACGCGACGACGCGACCGCTGACGACGTCGCGGATCGGCTGATAGTAAGCCTCGAACTCGTCGCGTTGCAGGGCGGCGCGCAGGTCCATCTCCAGCAGACGCCGCGCCTGCGCGCGCGCATCCATGCCGGTCTCGAAGAACCGATAGGTGCCGCGGCCGTCAGCCTTGGCGCGATACAGCGCGAGGTCGGCGTTCTTCAACAGCTCGTCGGGATTGCTGCCGTCCTGCGGCGACAGCGAGATGCCGATCGAGACGCCGATGATGATCTGATGGTCGTCGATCTCATAGGGCGCCGAGATCACCTCGACCAGGCGGCCGGCAAGGGATCTTGCCGCGGTTTCCTCCGAACGTCCGATCTGAACCACGGCGAACTCGTCGCCCCCGAGCCGCGCCACCGTGTCGCTCTCGCCGACGGTGGCCTTCAGCCTGCGCCCGACCTCCTTGAGCAGCGCGTCGCCGATGGGATGGCCGAGCGAGTCGTTGATGTCCTTGAAGTGATCGAGATCGAGACAAAGCACCGCGAGCTGGTCGCCCGATCTGGTCCGGCGCAGTCCCTGCACGAGCTGCTCGTGGAACAGCACACGGTTCGGCAGGCTGGTCAGCGCGTCATGGCGGGCCATGTGCGAGATCTTGGCCTGGGCCTCCAGCCATTCGGTGATGTCCTCGAAGGTCGCGACCCATCCGCCGCCCTGCATCGGCTGGTTCACGACCCGGATGGAGCGGCCGAACCTGGTCACGACGTCCGTCGTGGTGCGGCTCTCGCGCGCGTCGGCGACGAGGCGGGCGAAGAATTCGCCGGCATCGCCCTGCCACTGACCCTTCGCCTGCTCCTCTCGCAGCACGTCGACGAGCAGCCGGCCAGTGAGCAGGATGTCGGTGCGGCCGAGCATCGCGGCATAGCGCTCGTTGAACAGGATGATCTTGCCGTCCGCATCGAACATGCACAGTCCCTGCGACATGTTCTCGAGCGCCGTGTCCAGCACGATCCGCTGGCGGCCCAATTCGCCCTTGGCGCGGCGGTCGAGCAGCGCGGCCACGAGCGCAATCGCGATGATCGCGACCGCGGCACCCGCTGTGAAGAAGGATAACGAGGCCGCCGGGATCGATAACCCGCTGGTCGCGAGCGTCGGATCCGGCGTCAGAACGACGGCGCCCATTGCGGTGAAATGATGTGCGACGATGGCGACCGTCAGCAGGGTGCTCGCGGTTAGCGCATGGAACAGGTCGTCGCGCCGCGCAGCGACAAACAGCGCGAGCGCCGCAAAGACAATTCCGAACAGCACCGAGGCGGCAACCGTGCTCCCGATCCAGTCGACGCGTGCCGGCATCTCCAGCGCCGCCATGCCGGTATAATGCATCGTCGCGACCGCGGTGCCGACGATGGCGCCGCCGAGCACGATCCACGGCGCGCGCGCGGAGGATGCCGCCAGACTCAGCCCCACGAAGGTTAAGGAGATCGCGAAGATCAGCGAAAGGATCGTCACCGGGATGTTGTAGGCGCCGGCGCCGCCCGGCCCGTAGGCGAGCATCGCAATGAAATGCGTCGCCCAGATGCCGCATCCGCTGACGGCGGCATCCAGGGCGATCCAGACCAGGCGCCCGGAGCCGTGCGTCGCGCGCGCCCGGTGAAACAGGCTGATCGCCGCCGCGCTTGCGAGAAGGCACACCGCGCCGCCAAGCGCGACGAGCCGCCAGTCGTGCTCCTCGGTGAGACAGTAGAGAACTTGATACATTGCGGGCCCCTATCGACCCGCACTTGAACCGACAGAGATGGACAGTCGGTAACCGGCTACGCGCCTGTTTCGGGGATGGTGAACGGAAGCTGTGTGCATTCGCTCGGATTGTTCATCCGCGCGCCGGCGCGCCGAGGCCGATCACGGCGGCGGCGAGCAGCAGCACGGCCGCCGACACGACCAGCGACAGGTGCAGGCCCGTCATGAACGCGCCCTCCGAGGCCACCAGCGAGCCGAACAGCGCGACGCCGAGCACGCTCCCGGTTTGTCGCGTCGCGTTCAGCACGCCCGCAGCGATACCGGAGCGTGCCTTCTCGACGCTGCCCAACAAGGTCGAGGTCAGCGGCGGCACCAGCAGCCCAAGTCCGCTGCTGATCGCGATCATCTGCGCAAAGATCGCCCAATAGCTCGTGCCGGCTTCGATCCAGAGCAGGCCGACGCAACCGAGCGCCGAGACGCAGGCGCCGACGACGATGGTCGGGCACGGGCCGATACGCTCGGCGAGGCGCGGCGCCAGCAGATTGACCGGCAGCACCACGCCCATCATCGGCACGAAGGCGAGACCGGTCCACCATGCCGACAGCCCGTTGATCCTCTGGAAATACAGGCTGAGCACGAAGATCAGGCCGTAGATCGCGATGTTGACGAGCAGGCCGACGAGCGAGGTCAGCGCGAACAGCCGGTGGCTGAACAGCGACAGCGGCAACATCGGCTGTGCCGCACGGCTCTCGCGCCAGACGAAAAGCACGGCGAGAATTGCGGCTGCGACGAAGGCCGCGACCACGGCTGGATGGTCCCAGCCAAGCGCGCCACCTTCGATGATCGCGCCGGCGAGCGCCCCCAGCGCACCAATCGCCGCGAGCTGGCCCGGCAGATCGATCTCGCGCGAGCGCGCCCGCGTGGTTTCGCTGGCGTAACGCCAGCTCAGCCACAGGCCAACAAGCCCGACCGGCAGATTGACCAGGAAGATCGCACGCCAGCCGACCAGCGTGATCAGCGCGCCGCCGACGAAGGGGCCGGCAGTGAGCGCGAGGCTCGCACCGGCGGCCCAGATTGCAACGGCGCGGCCGCGCTCGCGGTCGTCCGGATAGGCATGATTGAGCAGGGCAAGAGAGTTCGGCACCAGGATCGCCGCCGCCAGGCCCTGGACCAGCCGCGCCCCAATCAGCACGGTCGCATTGGGCGACAACGCGCAGGCGAGCGAGGCCACGGTGAAGATGGCGAATCCCGCCATGAAGACGCGCTTGGCGCCGATGCGGTCGCCGAGCGCGCCGGCCGTCAGGATGAACGCGGCAAACGCAATGGTGTAGGCGCTGACCACCCATTGCAGCTCGGCGACGCCGCCTCCGAGCGTCCTGCCCATCGCATCGAGCGCGGTGTTGACGATGGTGACGTCAAGCTGCACCACGCCATAACCAAGGCTCATCGCGGCAAGAGTGAGGGATGTCGCAAGGCGCGAGCCGGCATGCGGCGCGCCGGCTCCGAAGGCTTCGTATTTGACGGTGCTTACTCGCATGCTGCCATCTCGGTTGCAGCCCCATGCGAACGATACGCTTCCAACCCGCCGTCATGTTACGACAACGATCGAATGATGAATGCATGATGGATATGTGATGCGCGCGCGTCGCGCGGACGACCGCGCGACGCTCTGTCCTGATCCAGGCCGCGCCTGGCCCTAGCTCGCCGCGCGCAGGTTCACCTTGCTCTCGGCAAGCGTAGTCAGCTTCTTGTCGGTCGCTTTCTCTTCTTCCAACGTCTTGGCGAGCACGCTGGCGCAGTCGTTGCGGCCGAGTTGCTTCGCCCAGGCGATCAGACTGCCGTAGCGGACGATCTCGTAATGCTCCGCCGCCTGTGCCGCGTTGATCAGCGCGGCGTCGAGCACCGCCTTGTCGGCGACTTCGCCGGCGGTCTCGTCGGCTTCCTCGATGATGCCGTCGATCGCCGGGCAATCGACCGCCTTCACCTGCGCACCGTGCATCTTGAACACTTCCTCGAGGCGCTTCACGTGCTCCTTGGTTTCTTCGAGGTGCGTCAAAAAGCCCTGCTTCAGCTGCGGATCGGTCGCCTTATCCGCCATTTTCGGCAGAGCCTTGGTGAGCTGCTGCTCGGCGTAATAGATGTCCTGGAGCTGATGCACGAACAGGTCGTTCATGGTTTTGATGTCTTTTGTGAACAATCCCATCGGTCCAATCCTCTCGGGTTGTGGGAACACGGAGGCACCGGCTTGCAGGAGAAGCCGGTTATTCCGCCATGTTCGATTGCTGATGCGGCACTAACCAGCGCGCGGCATCGTCGTTCCAAAAAAGCCCGCATCCCTTGCGCTGGAACAATGTTGGCCGTGCAGGATCTGAGACCATGTCACGGACGGACGCGACCGATCCCACGACTCATATGCTTAACGCGCGTCCGATGTGAACCGCGTATGACAAAGTGGCTGGTCCAAGCTGGTCCAAGGCAGAACCTATCCTTGTCAAGGGCTGCACAAGTCACTGTTTTTGCCTTAAATGAGCTACATCATGCCTAGCGATCCAAGCCCACATCGGGCACTGATCGCATCCGACCGGCCAATGTCTGGCCTGGTCGGTCTTGCCCCCCGCCGGGAGGATGAATGCACGGACTGCTGACCGCGCTGAAGCGCGGCTTCAAGAGATGGATCGGCTGGCGGCGACTCGGCGTTGCGGCGAGCGTCTTCATCATTGCGTTCGCGATCACCACGCTGGTACGGACGCTCAAGGGCATCGACACCGGGGTCATCCTGACCGCGTTGACCGAGATCCCCCGCGGTAACATCGGGCTGGCGGCGATCTGCGTATGCTTCGCGTTCTGTACGCTGACCTTCTACGATTTTTTTGCACTGCGAACGATCGGCAAGAAGCACGTGCCCTATCGCATCGCAGCGCTCTCCAGCTTCACATCGTATTCGATCGGCCACAATATCGGCGCCACCGTCTTCACCGGCGGCGCGATCCGCTTCCGGATCTATTCGGATTACGGGCTGAATGCGATCGATGTCGCAAAAATCTGCTTCCTGTCGGGCCTGACCTTCTGGCTCGGTAACATCTTCGTGCTCTCGATCGGCATGGCCATCCATCCGGATGCCGCCTCCTACATGGATCAGCTGCCGTCGTCGATCAACCGGCTGATTGCGCTCGGCGGCCTCGCCTCGATCGGCGCGTATCTGGTCTGGCTGTGCATGGGCGAGAAGCGCCGCGAGCTGGGCCAGAAGGGCTGGAAGGTGGTGCTGCCGTCAGCGCCGCTGACGCTGGTGCAGATCCTGATCGGCGTCGTCGATCTCGGATTCTGCGCGCTGGCGATGTACCTTCTGGTGCCGGCCACGCCGCAGATCGACTTCCTGTCGCTCTCCGTGGTGTTCATTTTGGCGACATTGCTCGGCTTTGCCAGCCACGCCCCCGGTTCGCTCGGCGTGTTCGACGCCGCCATGCTGGTGGCGCTGCCGGAGTTCGGCCGCGAGCAGCTTCTGGCCACGCTCCTTGTCTTCCGCATTCTCTATTTCGTGATCCCGTTCGGACTGGCCATCTCCATCATGGGCACACGCGAGCTCTGGATGAATGTGGTGGAGCCCTGGCAGGAGCGCCGAAGGCTGGCGGAGGCCTGCGCGCAGGCCAACCTGCCCAAGCAGGTGGCAGCGATTGAGCGCGAGCGGTCGCTGCGGCAGGCCAGCAAACGCTGAGCATGATGCGGAAAAGTGCGAAGCGGTTTTCCGGAAAGATCATGCTCCAACGATAGTCCGCTAGACGCCGGCCAGCAAAACCGTCAGACCGATGTTGCAGGCGGAGAGCAGCTCTCTTATTTCCGCCTCAACTTTGCCGTTGAAAATGCGGGCCATGATCCTTGTATCCCTTCGCCGTTTCCTCGCTGGTGCCCTGCTGCTCGCCGGGCTCCTCACCGCCCTGCCGCTGGAGCGGGCGGCCGCGCAGGACGCGGGCGCCATGCAGATCAGCTGGGAGGTGCGCAACCGCTTCCGGCTGTTCCGCGAAGAGCGCGACTTCCTGCTCCATGTCGAGAACGCACGTAACCGCAGCATCCTCGCCGCCGAGCAATCGCTGGAGCTCCAGAGCGAGGGCCGCGGCTGGGCCCGGAACATGGTCAACCGGCTCTGCATCGACCTCCAGGGCCGGGTCAACCAGCCCTGCACCCGCGACAACACGAAGGAAAACTACCTCACCCCCCTCGACCATCCCGTCACCGTGCGTCTCGCCGGCGCGGTGCCGGTCGGCGCCACCTGCGCCTGGTCGTTCGACGACGGCGACGGGCCGCAACAATCCACCTTCGACTGCGCCGAGCCGATCAATCTGCGGGTCCGCTACGGCAAGCAGACGGTCGCGAGCGTCGACGTCTCCTCCGGCTCCGATCCGACCCAGCGGGTCCAGACCGAGATCCAGGTCCGCGACATCTTCGTCGCTGGCCTCGGAGACAGCATCGCCTCGGGCGAAGGCAATCCGGACCGGCCGCTGGCGCTGTCGGACGAAGGTTTTTGCTTCCGCTCCTATCTCGGCACCGCCGGCGCGCAGTATTACCGGCCGAGCCGCGCCGGCTTCAAGGGCGGCCGCGCCTGCGAAGCGCCGGATACGCTTGCCAACTGGCAGCGCTACAGCGCGCTCTGGTTCAACTCGCCCTGCCATCGATCGCTCTACAGCTACCAGGCCCGCACCGCGCTGGCGCTCGCGGTACGCTACACCCACGTCGCGGTGACGTTTCTGCCGCTCGCCTGCACTGGCGCCAGCATCAGCGACGGGCTGCTCGGCTCGCAGCGTGCCCGTGAATGCCCGCCCGGCAAGACCGGCGTCTGCAACATCAGCGTGAACGCACAGGTCGCCGAGCTGCGCGAGGCGCTCACCGCTGCCAGGAAACGGCAGCCAGAGCGCACGCTCGACCTCGTGCTGCTCTCGGTCGGCGCCAACGACGTCTATTTCTCCGGCCTCGTCGCCGACGTGATCGTCGAGACCGCAACCGAGCGCGCGATATTCCGGCGCTCCGGCGTGATGGCGAGCGTCGATGATTCCCGAGATGCGCTGGCGCGCGAACTGCCGCAGAATTTCGTCAAGCTACGCGAGGCGCTGAAGCCGCTGGTCGGTGGCGACCTCTCGCATGTGGTCTACGTCTCCTACGCCAACCCGGCGCTCGCCGATGGCGGCGTGCCTTGCCGCGGCGGCCGCGCCGGCTTCGACATCCATCCGTCCTTCAACGCCGATCCGCAGCGCCTCGCCCGCGTGTCGACCTTCGTCGACACCGAATTCCTGCCGCAACTGAAGGGGCTCGCTACCTGCACCCGCGGCGCGCTGTGCCGCGATCCCGAGGCCGACCGCATGACCTTCGTGGATTCGCATCAGGCGGCGTTCGCCGATCACGGCTTCTGCGCGCATTCGGGCAACGATCCCGAATTCGACCGCACCTGCTTTGCCGAGAACGGCCAGAGCTTCAATCCTGACATCGTGAGCGCGGCGAGCCAGCCGATGCTGTGCGGCCGCGGCGCCTCCGAATTCCGCGCCTATCTGCCGCGCGCGCGCTGGATCCGCGACGCCAATGACAGCTATTTCGCCGCGATGACCTATCCGCAAGGCTTGCCGGCAGCAAGCCAGCCGACTGACATCCACGACGCGACCTGGGGCGTGCTCTCCGCCGTCTATGGCGGCGCCGTGCATCCGAGCGCCGAAGGCCACGCCGCGATGGCGGACGCGGCACTGCCGGCCGCAAGCGCCGTGCTGGGGCTGGATGCGGCACCGCCGGGCGTGACACGCGGGCTGCTCGCGCCGCTGCTGCCGGCGGCGCAGCAGTAGGCACCTGCGCCAAAATGGCGCAGGCGACCTCTCCGGCCTAAATTGAATGCACGACTTCGCCAATGCACGCTAAAGTTGGGCGCAGGGGCTTGGGTCAGACCAAATGCTCGCACGCCCGCCTACGTCACACGGAGGAGGCTGCCTTGGCGAAGCGATCAGCGAGAGGTCCGGCCAAGAAGCGACCGCGAGGTCCCACGCAGCGTAGCAGATCGGCGACCCAAGCTTCGCGAGGCCGGGATCAGGAATCACCGCGTCTGTCCGAGGACACATGGCGAAGCCTCATTTTCAGGACATTTGGTCACCAGCGCTTCACGCAAGATAGCCCCATCCTGCCGGACGTGTGGCTGGCCTACGCCAAGGCCGACAAGGGGGTGCGCGTCGACATCATCCTAACTCCCAAGACGGGACACGCGCCCGGTGCCATTGCGCAGTCGCTTGAGCAGCGATTGCTGCGCTATCACAGGAACTCCGGCAGAACGACCAGCACGCTCAAAAGCGAGACGATGATCGCGTACAGCAGGTCCTCGGTCGTAGCCAAGCTGACATTTGCAGAGCTGATGCGCGTCGTCATTCCCATGACGAACTGGTGGCGTGACCTTCCCATGCAATTGCGTTCTTTCCAGGAGGTCGAAGAGCGGCTGTCGCAACTGGAAACGCAGCGAACGAAGTTCAAGACCGTCGTCAATACCAGCCAACAATGGGATTACTTCCGCTTCATTGTCTTGGCTGGGTTCATCGACAGTTGGCGCGAGCGTCCCGATCCCGAAGACCTGGCCGAAGTTCTGCAAACCGACGCCAATAATTTTCGGGATATCAGGAGCATCACGGAAGGATTTCTGAGCCAATTCCGCCGGTTCAAGCAAATTCCCGGCGACGAGGACGGAAAGCTGATTTGGAGCATATCACTCAATCGCCGCACGACTGTGTCGCTGTTTCAGTCCCGGCAAGCCGTGAAGGCGGACGCGGCACACAACTTGTTCAAGATCAATACGAAGGGGATCGCCTGGGCCGTCATCGACTGCGGCATCGACGCCACCCATGTTGCTTTTCTTGACCGCGCTAGGAGCAAGTATTCAGAGCCCGGACAGGGCATTCTGCCCGAGCACTCGAGGATCAAGAAAACATATGACTTCACATACTTGCGAACGTTGCTCGCGCTTCAAAGTGGCCGCTTCAAGACCTCGGGCGGGCGACAAGTCGTCGTCACCCAACAGCAACAGCAGGAGCTTGTGGATCTTACGCGCCGGGTCAACCTTGGCCGGGAAATTGATTGGGACATGTTGCTGCCACTGATTACGGTCCCTTACGACAGGTACGAGCCACCCTCGCAAGAGCACGGCACACACGTTGCCGGCATTCTGGCGGGAAACTGGCCCGAGCAGGACAATGACGATAACGGCCCTCTCTTCGGAATCTGCCCCGACCTTACCCTTTACGATTTTCGTGTCTTTGACCAGAACGGTGAGGCGGAAGAGTTCGTGATCATGGCGGCGCTGCAGGTCGTTGCGCATCTCAATCGCTTTCGCGCAAATCCGGTCATCCATGGCGTCAACCTAAGCCTCTCGATACGGCACGAGGTCATGAGTTACGCCTGTGGACGTACTCCGATCTGCGACGAATGCTCCAGACTTGTCGGCGACGGGGTGGTGGTGGTCGCGGCGGCCGGGAATCAGGGATTCAACCAGCATCCCGAAACAGGCGGCGGCGACTTTGGAAGCTACCGCGTCGCGAGCATCACGGATCCGGGGAATGCAGACGCCGTGATTACGGTAGGTTCAACTCATCGCAGCGAGCCCCACACATACGGCGTGAGCTACTTCTCGAGTAGAGGGCCGACCGGAGACGGACGGCGCAAGCCGGATCTGGTCGCTCCTGGAGAGAAGATCACGGCTCCCATACCGAATCTCGGTTCAAAGCGCATGGATGGGACAAGCATGGCAGCGCCGCATGTGAGCGGCGCAGCGGCATTGCTGATGGCGCGCCACCGCGAGCTGATCGGCAGGCCAACCATGATCAAGCAAATCCTCTGCAAGACGGCCACTGATCTCGGCCGCGAAGCAAGCTTCCAGGGGGCAGGCATGCTCGACGTGCTACGCGCGCTGCAATCCGTCTAGGAGCCGTCATGATCCGATTTGAGGCCTTGAATGCAAAGCACGGCGATGCCCTGCTTATTCAATACCCCTGGAAGAACAGGAAGCGTCTCTGGATCATCGACGGCGGGCCGAAGGGAGTTTGGAAACAGACATTGAAACCGCGATTGGAAGAGTTGCGAGGCGACGATTCCGAACTGGCGGTCGATCTTGCCATGCTGAGCCATGTCGACGAAGACCACGTCACTGGAATCTTGCAGATGACCAAAGGGCTCGCCGAACAGGAGGACGGTGCCGCGGACTTTCTCGAAATCAAGCGATTTTGGCACAACAGCTTCCGTGACATCGTCGGCAGTTCCGCCAGCTTGCAGGCAGGCATGACGTCTCTCGCCGGCACGCAAGCGAAGGCTCAGGTGGCGATGGCCAGTGCCGATCCCCAACTCAACATAGGCGACGGCTCGCTCGACCAGCGCGCGGTTGCCGTTCTTGCCAGCATCGGCCAGGGTCGTGAGCTGCGGGACTATCTGACTAAACTTCAGCTCAGCGGAAACGAGCCGTTCGGTGGCACCTTATCCTCGAAGAGCGGGAGCAAGGTCGTGGATGGCGCCAAGGTCACGCTCGTCGGACCGATTAAATCGCGGCTGGACGCATTTCGACAAAAATGGAAGAGCGAATCCGGCAACGCCGCAGCGCTCGCTGCGTTGTTCCGCGACGATCTTGACGAGTCCCCAACAAACCTGTCGAGCCTCGTGATGCTGGTCGAAATCGCCAAACGTAAGATCTTGCTGACCGGCGACGCGCGCGGGGACGACATCGTCGATGGCTTCAAGGACGCAGGTCTAGATCTGCCTTCGAAGCTCGACATCTTGAAGATGCCGCACCATGGTAGCGACCGCAACATCACCGAGAAGTTCCTCAGGTCGTTTCCCGCAAAGCACTACGTGATCTCGGCTGACGGCAAGTACGGGAACCCGGATAGCGATACGATAGAGAACATCGTGAGTGTCCGAGGCGACGGCGACTATACGCTGCACTTCACAAATGAAGTGAAGGGCCTCAAGACGCAACTGACGAAGTTGCAGAAAACGCGGTCATTCGAGTTCGAAATCCGCGCAAAGAGCGCTCCATCCCTCACTATAGAACTCGGATGACGTCGACTCCCGTTCCATCAATCCAAAATCGGCATCGATCGATACTGCCTTGAACTTGGACACTTTGCCGCGCGCACCTCTAGGAATCGCAGTGGGGAAACGTTTCGAGTTCTAAGGAGGCGCGCAATGAGCGCAGTGATGTCCGCAGCGGACGTGAGAAGGTCTCGCGTCAGGCTGTTCATCGTGACCATGTTGTTCCTGGTCACGACCGTCAATTATGCCGACCGTGCTACGTTGTCGATCGCGGGCCCCGCGCTCTCCAAGGAACTGCATCTCGATCCGGTCGCAATGGGCTACATCTTCTCGGCGTTCGGATGGTCCTATGTGATCGCGCAGGTGCCGGGCGGCTGGCTGCTCGACCGCTACGGCTCCCGCCTCGTCTATGCCTTCAGCATCATCGTCTGGTCGCTGTTCACGACGCTGCAGGGCTGGGTCGGATTCTTCAGCGCCGGCACCGCGATCCTCGTGCTGTTCGGCCTGCGCTTCCTCGTCGGTATCGCCGAAGCGCCCTCGTTCCCCGCCAATGCTCGCATCGTCGCGGCCTGGTTTCCGAGCAACGAGCGCGGGACCGCGTCGGCGTTCTTCAATTCCGGGCAGTATTTCGCCACCGTGATCTTCGCGCCGCTGATGGGTTGGATCGCACACGGCTACGGCTGGCGCTACGTGTTCTTCGTGATGGGTGCGCTCGGAATCATCATGGGCATGGTCTGGATCAAGACCGTCTACGGGCCGAAAGAGCACCCCGGCGTCAACGAGGCCGAATTCGACTACATCAAGGCAGGTGGTGCGCTGGTCGACCTCGACGCTCCCAAAGACGACCTGAAGCATGAACGCGCGGCCGCTTCCGGTCCGGGATGGGACCATATCCGCCAGCTGCTCTCCAACCGCATGATGCTCGGCGTCTATCTCGGCCAGTACTGCATCAACACGCTGACCTATTTCTTCCTGACCTGGTTCCCGGTCTATCTCGTCAAGGAGCGCGGCCTCTCGATCCTGCAAGCCGGCTTCGTCGCGACGCTGCCGGCGCTGTGCGGCTTCATCGGCGGCGTGCTCGGCGGCGTCATCTCCGACGCGATCCTGCGCAAGACCGGCTCGTTGACGATGGCGCGCAAGATCCCGATCGTCGGCGGCATGCTGCTGTCGATGTCGATCATCGCCTGCAACTATGTCGACGGCCAGGCGCTGGTGGTCGGCTTCATGGCGCTCGCCTTCTTCGGCAAGGGCATCGGCGCGCTCGGCTGGGCTGTCGTCTCCGACACCTCGCCGAAGGAAGCCGGCGGCGTCTCGGGCGGCCTGTTCAACACCTTCGGCAATCTCTCCTCGATCAGCACTCCGATCGTGATCGGCTACATCCTGGCCGCGACCGGCTCCTTCAACGGAGCGCTGATATTCGTCGGCGCCAATGCGCTGGTGGCCGCATTCGCCTATCTCGTGGTCGTCGGCAAGATCGAGCGCGTGGTGCTCAAACGTTCCTCCTGAGGGCTCCCATGGGAGCTTGACCAGGCAACTTAACGGCGGCTTCACGGCCGCCGTCTTTGTTTTGGGAGTAATCGATGCTAGAAGCGCCGGGGAAACGCCTTATCCATCTAAGGCATGTATCGATGTTCGACCTCAACCAGCTCCGCTGTTTCGTCACGGTGGCGGAGGAATTGCATTTCGGCCGCGCCGCCGCGCGGCTGAACATGACCCAGCCGCCGCTGTCCCGGCAGATCCAGGTGCTCGAGCACATCATCGATGCGCCGCTGCTGGAGCGTACCAGCCGCTCGGTGCGCCTGACGCCGGCCGGGCGCAGCTTCCTGCCGGAAGCGCGGCGCATCCTGAAGCTTGCGGAAAGCGCCTCGCAGGTCGCCCGCCGTATCGCGCTCGGCAAGTCCGGCTCGCTGAAGATCGGCTTCACCGCGGCCGCTGCCTACGGCTTCCTTCCCGAGCTCGTCGCCGCCTGCCGCGCCAAGCTGCCCGAGGTGGACTTCTCGCTGAAGGAGATGGTCTCGGGCGACCAGTTCGAGGCGCTGACCTCGGGCCAGATCGATGCCGGCCTGCTCAGGCCCCCGATCGCGCGCCCCGAAATCGCCAGCCGCCGCGTCGTCGCCGAGCCCCTGCTCGCCGCGATCCCGAAAAGGCATCCGCTGGCGAATGCCGAGACCATTACGATCAAGGATTTCGACAACCAGCCCTTCGTGATGTATTCGCCCTATGAGAGCCGCTACTTCCACGACGTACTGGTGGCGCTGTTCACCCGCGCCGACATCCTGCCGCGCTATGTCCAGCACCTGAGCCAGATCCACTCGATCCTCGCCATGGTGCGCGCCGGCCTCGGCCTCGCCATCGTGCCGGCGGCGGCGGCGAGCCTGAAGATCGCGGACGTCCGCCTGCGGCCGCTGAAGCTGCGCACCCGCGTCCCGGTCGAGCTGTTCATGGTCTGGCGCCGCGACGACGAGAATCCGCTGCTGTCGGCGCTCGTCAAGATCGCGAGCGAATTGTCCTCGGCGGAGGTGATGGAAGATTGATGCTGAATTCGCATCGGTCGATATAGGCTTTGGCTTGGACCCGCATCGAACGGTCTCCTAAACCACGGCGCATGGACGCGCAGCCTTTGCGTCCTCCACAACATGAGACCAGGGAGCAGCGCCCATGAGCAAGATGACCCCGCAGGAAATGGCCCAGAAGATCGGATCCGGCCTGCTGTCTTTCCCCGTCACGCCGTTCAAGGCGGACTACTCCTTCGACGAGACGACCTACCGCGCCAACATGGACTGGCTCTGCGGCTATGACGTCGCAGGCCTGTTCGCCGCCGGCGGCACCGGCGAGTTCTTCTCGCTGACGGCCGCCGAGGTTCCGCAGGTGGTCAAGATCGCCGTGGACGAGACCAAGGGCCGCGTGCCCGTCCTCGCCGGCACCGGCTACGGCACCGCCACCGCGCGCGAGATCGCGATCGGCGCGGAGAAGGCCGGCGCCGACGGCTTGCTGCTGCTGCCGCCCTATCTCACCCATGCGGAGCAGGATGGCCTTGCTGCCCACGTGGAAGCGATATGCGCCTCCGTGAAGATCGGCGTCATCGTCTACAACCGCGACAACGCCATCCTCCAGCCCGATACGCTCGCCCGCCTCGCCGAACGCTGCCCGAACCTCGTCGGCTACAAGGACGGCATCGGCGACATCGAGCTGATGACCCGGGTCTACACCAAGCTCGGCGACCGCCTGACCTATATCGGCGGCCTGCCGACCGCGGAGACCTTCGCGCTGCCCTATCTCGACATGGGCGTGACCACCTACTCCTCGGCGGTGTTCAACTTCGTTCCGGAATTCGCCACCAACTTCTATGCCGCCGTGCGCAAGCGCGATCACGCGACGATCCACGCCGGCTTGAAGGACTTCATCCTGCCGCTGATCGCGATCCGCAACCGTAAGAAGGGCTATGCGGTCTCGATCATCAAGGCCGGCATGAAGGTGATCGGCCGTGATTCCGGCCCGGTCCGCCCGCCGCTGACCGACCTCACCGAGCAGGAGATCGCGGAAGTCACGGCGCTGGTGAAGAATTTGCCCGCCATCCGATCGTCACAACAGGCTGCAGAATAACGAACGACACAGCGAGGAGCCTGCGATGGCCAAGACCGAGATCACTGGCGCACCGGTCGTCACCGCGATGCAGGTGATCCCGGTCGCAGGCCGTGACAGCATGCTCCTCAATCTGAGCGGCGCGCATGCGCCGTTCTTCACCCGCAACATCGTCATCCTCACCGACAATGCCGGTCACACCGGCGTCGGCGAGGTTCCTGGCGGCCAGAAGATCTGGCAGACGCTGCAGGACGCCCGTGATCTCGTGATCGGCAAGACCGTCGGCGCGATGAACAACATCCTCGCCGATATCAGGACCGCATTCGCCGATCGCGATGCCGGCGGCCGCGGCAAGCAGACTTTTGATCTCCGCGTCATGATCCACGCCGTCACGGCCGTGGAATCGGCGCTGCTCGATCTGCTCGGTCAACATCTCAACCTGCCCGTCGCAGCCCTGCTCGGCGAGGGCCAGCAGCGCAACAGCGTCGAGACCCTCGGCTATCTCTTCTTCGTCGGCGACATCAGTAAAACCAAGCTCGGCTATGTCAGCGGCGAGACCGGCAAGAGCGAATGGTTCAACCTCCGCCATCAGGAGGCGATGACGCCGGAAACCGTGGTGCGGCTCGCGGAAGCCACCCACGACCATTACGGCTTCGCCGATTTCAAGCTCAAGGGTGGCGTGCTGCGCGGCGAGCAGGAGATCGAGGCCGTCACCGCGATCGCCAAGCGCTTTCCGAATGCGCGCGTGACCCTGGATCCGAACGGCGCATGGTCGCTCGACGAGGCTGTCAGCCTCTGCAAGGACATGCACGGCATCCTTGCCTATGCCGAGGACCCCTGCGGCGCCGAAGGTGGCTTCTCCGGCCGTGAGATCATGGCCGAGTTCCGCCGTGCGACCGGCCTGCCGACCGCGACCAACATGATCGCGACCGACTGGCGGCAATTGTCCCATGCGCTGCGCCTCGGCGCGGTGGACATTCCGCTGGCCGATCCCCATTTCTGGACCATGCAAGGCTCGGTGCGCGTGGCCCAGACCTGCCGCGACAACGGCTTGACCTGGGGTTCGCACTCCAACAACCATTTCGACATCTCGCTCGCCATGTTCACCCATGTCGGCGCCGCCGCCCCCGGCAAGGTCACCGCGATCGACACGCACTGGATCTGGCAGGACGGCCAGGCGCTGACCAAGGAGCCACTCCAGATCAAGGGCGGCAAGATCGCCGTGCCTGAGAGGCCGGGCCTGGGTATCGAAATCGACAGGGCCGCCATCGACGCCGCGCATGACCTCTACAAGCAGCATGGACTCGGCGCCCGCGATGACGCTATTGCCATGCAGGACCTGATCCCCGGCTGGACCTTCGACGACAAGCGTCCCTGCCTCGTGCGTTAGAAAATTCGGAGGAAGAGATTATGACTGCGATCCTGAAGAACTTCATCGGCGGCGAATGGGTCGATGGCTCCGCCGTCACCAAGAACATCAACCCCTCCAACACCAACGACGTCGTCGGCGAATACGCCAAGGCCGACAAGGCACAGACCGAGAAGGCCATCGCAGCCGCCAAGGCCGCCTTCCCCGCCTGGGCGCAGTCGACGCCGCAGGCGCGCTACGACGCGCTGAACAAGATTTCGCTCGAGATCATCGCCCGCAAGGAAGAGCTCGGCCGCCTGCTCGCCCGCGAGGAAGGCAAGACGCTGCCCGAGGGTATCGGCGAGGTCGCCCGCGCCGGCCAGATCTTCGCATTCTTCGCCGGCGAGGCGCTGCGCATGATCGGCGAGAAGGGTGCCTCGGTGCGTCCCGGCATCGACGTCGAGCTCACCCGTGAGCCGATGGGCGTCGTCGGCATGATCACGCCCTGGAATTTCCCGATCGCGATCCCCGCCTGGAAGATCGCCCCGGCGCTCTGCTACGGCAACACCGTGGTGTTCAAGCCTGCCGAGCTGGTGCCGGGCTCGGCGCATGCGCTGTCCGAGATCATCACCCGCTCCGGCATCCCGTCCGGCGTGTTCAACCTCGTTGTCGGCTCGGGCTCCGTGGTCGGCCAGACCCTGATCGAGCATCCCGACGTCGCCGCGATCACCTTCACCGGCTCGGTGCAGACCGGCCGCAAGATCGCGCAGGCCTGCGTGACCTCGAGCAACATGAAGAAATTCCAGCTCGAGATGGGCGGCAAGAACCCACTGGTGGTGCTCGACGACGCCGACCTCAAGACCGCCGTCGAAGTCGCCGTTAACGGCGCCTATTTCTCCACAGGCCAGCGCTGCACGGCGTCCTCACGCCTGATCGTCACCGAAGGCATCCATGATCGCTTCGTTGCGGCGATGACCGAGCGCCTGAAAGGCCTGACGGTGGACGACGCGCTCAAGGCCGGCGTGCATATCGGCCCCGTGGTCGACCAGAGCCAGCTCGACCAGGACCTGCGCTACATCAAGATCGGCCAGGACGAGGGTGCCAAGCTCGCCTGGGGTGGCGAGTTGCTCAAGCGCGAAACGCCCGGCCACTACCTGCAGCCGGCGCTGTTCACCGAGGCCAACAACAACATGCGCATTTCGCGCGAGGAAGTCTTCGGCCCGGTCGCCGCCGTCATTCGCGCCAAGAACTACGAGGAGGCGCTGGCGATCTCCAACGACACCGAGTTCGGCCTTGCCTCCGGCATCTGCACCACCAGCCTGAAATACGCCTCGCATTACAAGCGCAACAGCGAGTCCGGCATGGTGATGGTCAATCTGCCGACCGCCGGCGTCGATTATCACGTGCCGTTCGGCGGCCGGAAGGGTTCGAGCTACGGCGCCCGCGAGCAGGGCTCCTATGCCCGCGAGTTCTACACGACGGTGAAGACCGCCTATACCTTTCCCGGCTAACCACGGGCCAGATATCGTAGGGTGGGCAAAGCGAAGTGTGCCCACCGCCTTACGTTCGGTGTGAAGATGGTGGGCACGGCGCGTTGCGCCTTTGCCCACCCTACGGCTTCGGAGGCAAGCGCAGATGGACCAGTCAGTCGCAGCGAAGGAACAGCCTCGCTACATCAAGCTCAACGAGCGCGACAACGTCGCGATCGTGGTCAATGATTTCGGGCTTCCCGCCGGCTCCCGCTTCGCCAGCGGGTTGACGCTGCGCGCCTTCGTGCCGCAAGGCCACAAGACGGCGCTGGTCGACATCCCGCAGGACGCCCCGATCATCCGCTACGGCGAGGTGATCGGCCATGCGCTCGCGCCGATCCTGGCCGGGGAATGGGTGGACGAAGCGCGCATCCGCATGCCGGAGGCCCCTGCCCTCGACAAGCTGGAAATCTCGACCGCCGTTCCCGCGCCGCTGCCGCCGCTCGATGGTTTCACGTTCGAAGGCTTTCGCAACTCCGACGGCTCGGTCGGCACCAAGAACATCCTCGGCATCTCCTCATCCGTGCAATGCGTCAAGGGCACGATGGAATATGCGGTGAAGCGCATCCGCGCCGAGCTGCTGCCGCAATACCCGAACGTCGACGACGTCGTGCCGCTGACGCATGCGTATGGCTGTGGCGTCGCCATCAACGCGCCCGACGCCGTGATTCCGATCCGCACGCTGCAAAACATCGCGCAGAACCCGAACTTCGGCGGCGAGATCCTGGTCATCAGCCTCGGTTGCGAGAAGCTCGCGCCCGAGCGTCTGGTGCCGGAAGGCGTCAGCAACGCCATCGTGCGCATGCAGGACGAAGCCTTCGACGGTTTTGGCGCCATCGTCGATGCGATCATGACCCAGGCCGAAGCCCGCCTGAAGATCCTCAACAAGCGCACCCGCGAGACCTGCCCGGCCGCCGATCTCGTCATTGGCCTGCAATGCGGTGGCAGCGACGCCTTCTCCGGCGTCACCGCCAATCCTGCCGTCGGCTTCGCCGCCGACCTGCTGGTGCGCGCCGGCGCCACCGTGATGTTCTCGGAAGTCACCGAAGTGCGCGACGCGATCCAGTTGCTCACCCGCCGCGCCATCAACGAGGACGTCGGCCGCGCGCTGGTCCGCGAGATGGCCTGGTACGATTCCTATCTGGCCCGCGGCGGCGCGGACCGCAGCGCCAACACCACGCCGGGCAACAAGAAGGGCGGCTTGGCGAATATCGTCGAGAAGTCATTGGGCTCGATCGTCAAGTCCGGATCGTCCGCAATCACCGGCGTACTCTCGCCCGGCGAGAAGGCGACGCAAAAGGGCATGCTGTTTGCGGCAACGCCGGCGTCCGACTTCATCTGCGGCACGCTCCAGCTCGCCTCCGGCATGACGCTGCAGGTGTTCACCACAGGCCGCGGTACGCCCTATGGCCTTGCGGCTGCGCCCGTCATCAAGGTCGCGACCCGCACCGAGCTGGCCCGACGCTGGAAGGACCTGATCGATTTCGATGCCGGCGGCATCGCCACCGGCGACAAGACCATCGAGGAGACCGGCTGGGACCTGTTCCGCTTGATCCTCGACGTCGCCAGCGGCCGCACGCAACCCTGGTCGGATCGCTGGGGCATCCACAACGATTTGACGCTGTTCAATCCGGCGCCGGTGACCTGAGCACTGGGCGCGGACGCTGTCTCGCCGCGCGGATGCGTTGGTGCGAGAGCCTCGTTTCGGCGCTACGCATCGCCTGGGATGACGCTTCCGTTTACGTCATGCTGCCCGGCATGAAGCAGCGCACGCGTGGATGGCCGTCGATGTAGTGCTTCCACACCATGGTGCGGCCGATCTTGTTCGGCTCGGTGATGACGGCGCCTTCGGGCACGACGACCCATTCGCCCTCGAGATGCACGCGATAGCGGCCCCTGTCGGATTCCCAGTCGACATCCGCGACCACATAGCCGTCGGCATCCGAGCAGCATTGGCCGTATTCGCTGTGCAGGCTCTCGAACCAGGGCTTTAACGGCGAGTTGGCGTAGCGGCCGTCGTCACGCGCCATCGTCGGGGCGGTCAGCAGCACCGTCAGAACCAGCAGCATGGCGGCACGCGGTATTGCACGTCTCATGTCGTCTCCGCGGATCGAGGTCATCGCCGCGGGGCGATAGTTGCCGTCCGCCTCCGCGACTCGGCGAAGGCGTCAAGGATGGCGACTCATTCCCCCAACAGCTTTGCGGATAGCTATGCAAATCCGGCGCCACCGCGCATTCCGGGGAACTACTGGCGCGCGTCCGGCACCCATTGGTCTTTCGACGGGTATGACCGCTGCTCGCGCGCCAAGGTCTCCGCTGTCTCAGCCGGCCGCAACCGCGATTGCGCACGGGGCCACGGACGCCGCGCAAGAACACGGAGAGGCTGCGGCGTGCTGGAGTCCCCCGCCTTCGCGAGCAATGATGGCGGTGTGTGGAGCTACGAAAGTCCAGACGGCACAGTGCGCGACGTAGACCCTACTGCTTCGGCGCCGGCGCCATCATCGCGCCGCCCTTCTTCGCCGGCGCCGCAGGCATCGGCTTGGTCGCGGCGGTCGCTTGCGCCGGGAGATATTTCGCGACGATGGCGGGATCGACCTGCGCGATGTTGGTGTCGGGAAGACGCGTCCAGGTTTCGTCCTTGCCGAACAGGGAAATGCCGAGGAAGCCGCGCATCGTCAGGGTCTGCCCATCCGGGCTGACCGTCATCTTGGCCTTCCAGATGTTGCCGTCGCGCGGATTGACCACGTTGCCGCCGTCATACTTCAAGCCGTCGCGCTTCATATCGCGGATAAAGGAGAGCCCGAGCACCGGCGCGTTCTTGCGATCGTCCGTGCATTTCGCGCAGATCTCGTTCGGGTCGTCGCCGGGCCGCGGGAAGGTTTTTGCGATGACACCTTCGAAGATGCCGTTGTGGTCGATGAAGAGGAACCATCCCACCGTCTTGCCGTCTTCGACCTTCTGCCAGAGACCCGCGGCGGTCGGCTGCTGCACTTGCGCCGCAACGGGGCTCACCGCACCGAGCGACATCGCGAGCGCGAGGAGCGAGAACAGCCGAAAGCTGGAAAAGAAAGTCCGCATTATGATCACCTTGCTGAGCCAATCGCCTTGCCAAGCCGCCTACCGCAATGGCCGCAGACTACGGCGATTTCGCGAACTGTTCCAGCACCAGAAACATGGGGCATCGCCCGCCGCCGTCAGTTGACGCCGAGCTTCTTTTGCAGGCTGGAGGACGAGGTCGTGTACTGGAACACGAGCCGCTTCTCCGGATAGACGTAGCGATGGGCTTTTTGCGACATCAGCGCGCCCTCGTGGAAGCCGCACAGGATCAGCTTGATCTTGCCGGGATAGGTGTTGATGTCGCCGATCGCGAAGATGCCTGGCACGTTGGTCTCGAACGCGGACGTCTCGACCGGCACCAGATTGTTCTCCAGCGCGATGCCCCAGTTCGCCACCGGACCGAGCTTCATGGTCAAGCCGAAGAACGGCAGCATGGTGTCGCAGGTGATTTCGGTCACGCTGTTGTCGTTGCCCTTGACGGTGGCGCCGCTCAGCTTGCCCTCGCTGCCCGACAGCGCGGTGACCTGGCCGAGGCGCAGATCCATCTTGCCGGCGGCGACCAGCGCGCGCATCTGCTCCACGCTGTGGGGCGCGGCGCGAAAATCGTCGCGACGGTGCAAGAGCGTGATGCGCTTGGCGATCGGATGCAGATTGAGCGTCCAGTCGAGCGCGGAATCGCCGCCGCCCACGATCAGCACGTTCTTGTCGCGGAACGTTTCCATCTTGCGCACGGCGTAGTGCACCGAGCTTCCTTCATAGGCTTCGATCCCCGGCACCGGTGGACGCTTGGGCTGAAACGAGCCGCCGCCGGCCGCGATCACCAGCACCTTGCATTCGAACACCTTGCCGGCGTCCGTGGTGCAGCGGAACAGGGGATCGCCGATCTTCTCCACGGTCTCGATCATCTCGCCGAGATGGAAGGTCGGATGGAACGGCTTGATCTGCTCCATCAGCGCGTCGGTGAGGCCCTGCCCCGAAACCTGCGGAATGCCGGGAATGTCGTAGATCGGCTTTTCCGGATAGAGTTCTGCGCACTGGCCGCCGACCTTGTCGAGGATGTCGACGAAATGCGTCTTCATGTCGAGAAGGCCCAGTTCGAAAGCGGCGAACAGACCGCAGGGGCCGGCGCCAATAATCAACACATCGGTTTTGATCGCGTCGCTCATGTCGTCTCTTTATCGGTCGATATCGGTGGGACGGCGCCCTGTGGGCCGAGGTGACCCTGCCTGTCTAGCCAACGGGGATGGATCAGGGAAGGCATAAAAGCGGGAGCGCCCCGCAGCCGGCCCCACTTGCCGGGTCAGGATAACTGGGCTGTAACCAGCAACGATATGACGGAGATCAATCGGTGAACGCACCAAGCCGCCTCGATACGACGCCGCGCCTGGAGGACTATCCTTTTCGCCTCAGCGACAACGTCCGCTTCGGCGATCTCGACCCCAATCAGCACGTCAACAACGCGGTCTACGCCACCTATTTCGAAACCGGCCGCGTCACGCTGATGAAGCTCCCGGAATACGGCCTGACGCCGCCCGGACTTGCCTGGATCATGGTGCGGCTCGACATCCATTTTCGCGCGGAGCTGCACTGGCCGAACACGATCGAGCTCGGCCTCGGCGTCGCGAAGCTGGGACGAACGTCGGTGACGTTCGAGCAGGTGGTGTTTTCGGAAGGGAAGTGCATTGCATCGGCGACATCGGTCGCCGTGATGATCGACGAGGCGTCGCGCCGGCCAACGCCACTGATCGCGGAAGTGCTCGAGAAGCTCAGGCCCTGGCACAAGCGCGGCATCGAGGTCGCGCCGCCGAGCACATGAATAGCTAAGAGAGTTAGGCCTGGCGTTCCGGCGTCGCCACCACGAGGCCGTCGAGATCGTCGGAGACCTTGATCTGGCAGGACAGGCGCGAGTTCGGGCGCACGTCGAAGCCGAAGTCGAGCATGTCCTCTTCCATCGGCGTCGGGCTGCCGACCTTCTCGCGCCACGCTTCGTCGACATAGACATGGCAGGTGGCGCAGGCGCAGGCGCCGCCGCATTCGGCCTCGATGCCGGGAATGCTGTTGCGGATGGCGGCTTCCATCACAGTCGCGCCGTTCTCGACGTCCACCGTACGGGTTTCGCCCTTGTGATCGACAAAGTGAATTTTGGCCATGTGTGCTCGTGCTGCCGCGATCTAGGGAATGAAGGAGGGTCCGGGCTGTCCTATAACGGGTCGGTCAGCCCGGCGCCATAGCGTTTTGTTGAAGTCGAGAATACCGCTTCGCGGGAAGAAAACCCGTCAAAACAAAAGACTAGAGCAGGGGTCTGGCCCTGTCGCCCTAAGGGTTGAGGATTGCCTCGATGGCGACGCGCGCCTCGGTCACCGCCTCTTTCAGCGCGGCGAAGGCGTGAGGCCGGCCTTGGCCGGTCTGAATCGCAGTCTCCAGGCTGGCTGCGGCATCCGCCACCGCAAAGGCGCCGATCCCGCGCGCCGAGCCCTTGAGCTTGTGGGCGAGTGCGCCAGCCTCGGCCGGCAGCGCTGCCATTGCCGCGATCAGGCGCACCGCCTGCTCGGCAAACATCGTCAGCACTTCCTGTTCCAGCTCGGAATCGCCGAGCGTCATGCGGGAGAGATGATCGAGGTCGAGCGGGCTGTCGATGGGTGCAAGCGGGGGCGAGGGCATCCAGTCCATCCGTTGCAGTTCAGGCGTCATGGCGCAGGCCCCGGCATCGCGCGATGTCCGCCGGTCTGGCGGTCAAGTTCCCTCCACCCAAGCACGGAAATGGTTAACGAAATGTTCCGGCTGCTTTACGCAAATCTGCCTGCTTGTTGACGAAAAGTTGCCGCAATCCGCCGAGTTCGGTGGAGAATTGCATTTATTGCTAAGGCCTTACGGCACGTTCCTGTTAACGATGATTAAGAATGTCTTAATCGCGGGCATTTCATTCGCGACGCTCTGCCAATAGGATGTTGGAGAAATTGGCGGACAAGCCGTCCGGGTGGGGATGGCTCGGAGATCCGCGCAAGCGGCATGATCCGGACTGTGGGCTTGCGTAGCGCGCAGAGCTCGCGGGGGGACGCGTACAAGTAACGAGGGCTCGGACTGAACATGGCAAACACTCCGAAAAAGGTCAAAGACCCCACAGAAGATGCGCTTTCTGCAATCCAGGAAGCCCTGAACATCAGCGACACGGCCGCGGACACCAGCCGCAACGCCTCGATGCGCAGCGAAACGTCGCCCCCCGTCGCGCCACCGGCGCCCCCGATGTTCGACGAACCGAACTTCGACGCGCGCCCCGCCGCGAACGAACGCGCGATGTTCGACCAGATCGAGGAGCCGCGCTCCTCGCGCCGCGCCGCCAATGACGACCGTGCGACCATCGGCCAGCTCTTGCAGACGTTGCAGACGGGACGCCCGACCCGCAACATCTACACCGGCGCGACAATCTTCACCGTCATCTGGCTGGCGGCCTGCGCCGCGCTGACGGTCGGCTTCCTGCCTTCGATCCAGGCGGCGATGGGCCAGAGCGGCGGCGTGTTGGCCATTGCCGGCCTCGTCACGATGTTCTTCGCGCCGATCATGCTGTTCTTCTTCCTGGCGAGCCTCGTCTGGCGCGGCCAGCAAATGAGCTCGGTCGCGCAGGCTATGGCCCAGGTTGCGATCCGCTTCTCCGAGCCGGAAGGCTCGGCTTCGGATTCCATGGTGACCGTCGGCCAGGCCATCCGCCGCGAGGTTGCGGCGATGGGCGACGGCATCGAGCGCGCCATCGCGCGCGCCGGCGAGCTCGAGACGCTGGTCGCCAACGAGGTCGCGGCGCTCGAACGCGCCTATTCCGACAACGAAGTGCGCATCCGCGCCCTGCTCCAGGACATCGCGCATCAGCGCGACAATCTGGTCGGCCAGGCCGAGCAGGTCCGCAGCGCCATCTCCGGCGTGCAGATCGATTTGCGCCATGACATCGCGCTGATCTCGGACGCGATCGCCTCGCGCGTCGACGAGGTCGCCAAGTCCATCACCGGCGCGCTCGAAGAGCGCGGCGCCCACATCACCGGTGCGCTCAGCAACGCCGGCGACAACATGATCCTCGCGCTCGGCGAGCGCGGCGGCGACCTGCTCGACCGCCTCGAGGAGGCCAGCAACGAGACCACGCGCGCCGTGCTCGACGCCAGCGAGCGGCTGACTACCAGCCTCAATTTCAAGACCGGCCACGTTCACGACGAGTTCGTCGATCTCGCCGACCGCGTCCACGAAATGCTGAACGAGCGCATCGACCGCATCACCGGCGAGTTCGAGCAGCGCTCCGCCGCGATCGTCGACGGCATCTCCGAGCGCACCGAGCAGGTGCACGACAGCCTGAAGAATTCGTCGGACTCGCTGCTGCTCGAGCTCGAGCTGCGCTCCAACGACCTCTCCGCCAAGATCGACGACGCCGGCAACCGCCTCGCCGGCCACATCATGACCTCCGGCGACAAGGCCAGCGAAGCGCTCGACGCCACTGTCAACACGCTGGTCGCCAAGGTCGTCAGCCAGACCGAGACCGCGCACGACTCGCTCTCGCTCCAGATGAGCGCCTTCGATGAGCTGGTGAAGAACCAGGGCACCGAGCTGGTCGAGAAGTTCGCCCGCGACTCCGGCACGCTGGGCGCGCTGATCACCCGCCACATCTCCGAGTTCGACCGCACCGTGAAGACCTTCGGCGGCGAGATCGTCGATCGGATGGGCCAGCGCACGCAGGACATCCATGAGTCGCTGAAGACCTATGTCGACAATTTCGACACCCGCTTCACCTCCAACGGCGGCGCGATCACGGCTGTGCTCGACCAGCGCCTGGTGCAGTTCGAGACCACGATCGGCGAACGTGTCACCAACCTCGACGCCTCGCTGAACGGCAAGATCTCCAGCCTCGATTCTACGATCGACGGTCACATCAAGACCTTCGACGAGCAGCTCGTCGGCCGCGTCGCCGCGCTCGAACAGTCGTTCGATACCCGCGCGAAGTCGGTCACCGAGACCATCGACGGACGGCTCAACACCCTCGCCTCGTCGCTGACCGACGGTGCCGCGCAGGCGATCCAGTCGATCGACTCCCGCCTCACCCACCTCACTTCCTCGCTGACCGATGGCGCGTCTCAGGCGATCGAGACCATCGACAACCGCCTCAACCACCTCACGATCTCGCTGACCGATGGCGCATCGCAGACCATCCAGTCGATCGACACGCGCCTCACGCATCTGACGACCACCCTCACCGGCGGCGCGTCGCAGGCGCTCGAATCCATCGACACGCGCCTCACCTACCTGACCACCGCGGTGACGAACGGCGCCTCGCAGGCCGTGCAGTCGATCGATACCCGCCTCACCCTCCTGACCTCGACACTCACGGACGGCACCGCCCAGGCGGTCGAGGCGGTCGACCGCCGCATCACCGGCGTCACCGAGATCATCGACGGCCGCAGCATGCACCTGACCGACACGGTCACTGCGCGCTTCCAGGACATCCAGCAGGCCATCGAGACCAAGGTCGGCTCGGTCGCCAGCGACATCGACGTGCGCGTGGCGCAGTTCGAGGACCTGCTCGGCTCGCGCGTCGAGGCCGTCGCCGGCCGCATCGAGAGCAGCGGACGCCAGGCCAGCGAGGACATGATGTCCCGCGCCGAGATGATCTCGACCGCGATCCGCTCGCATGTCGAGGACGCCGAGCGCTCGCTCACCAATCTCGTGGTCAACACCAGCGAGACCATCCAGACCGGTGCGCGCACCGCGCAGCAGTCGCTGATGACGGTCTCCTCCGACGTCAACGCCCAGCTCAAGATGACCTCCGCCGAGGTCGAGCGCGCGCTGACCGCGGTCGGCACCGGTGCCGCGAACTCGATCCTGACCAGCGCCCGCGAAGCGCAGTCGACGCTGGTCGCGGCCTCGGGCGATGCCTCCAACCAGATCAAGGGGCTCGCGGCCGACGTCGAACGCACGCTGTCGTCGGCAGGCTCGGCGACCGCCGCCTCGATCCTGGCCGGTGCCCGCGAGGTGCAGACCACGCTCGTCACGGCGTCCTCGGACGCGGCCAACCACGTCAAGACCCTCACCGCCGACGTGCAGCGTTCGCTGTCCATGGCCGGGACCACCACGGCGGAATCGATCACCGCCGGCGCCCGCGATGCGCAGAGCACGCTGATCGCGGCCTCGAGTGAGACCGCCAACCAGATCAAGGCGCTGTCCTCGGACGTGCAGCGCTCGCTCTCGATGGCTGGCACCGCGACGGCAGAGACCATCATGACCGGCGCCCGCGAAGCCCAGAGCACGCTCGTCAACGCGTCCTCGGATGCGGCGAGCCAGGTCAAGTCCCTCGCCGCCGAAGTGCATCGCTCGCTCTCGCAGGTCGGTCAGTCGACCGCCGAGACGATCACGACCAGCGCCCGCGATGCCCAGAGCACCCTGCTGGCGGTCTCCGCCGAACAGACCGGCCAGGTTCGTTCGCTGGCGGCCGAGATGCAGCGCGCGCTGGCGACCGCCGGCGGCGCCACCATCGAGGCGCTCACGAGCGGCGTACGCGAAGCCCAGGGCACGCTGATCTCCGCCTCGACAGACGCTGCAAGCCAGATCAAGTCGCTGACCATAGACATCGAGCGCACGCTGACCTCGGTCGGCGCCGACACCGCCTCGACCATCCTCAACAGCGCGCGTGAGGCGCAGACCTCGCTGACCTCGACCTCGGCGGATGCCGCAAGCCAGATCCGCACGATCTCGAGCGAGATCGAGCGTACGCTGAGCACGGCCACCGCGAACGCGACCAACGACATCCAGACCAGCGCACTCAACGCCCAGAACGCGTTGATCAACGCCTCCAACGAGGCGAGCTCGCGCGTCAAGTCGAGCTCGGCGGATGTCGAGCGCTCGGTGCTCGCCGCCAGCAGCAGCTTCGGCCAGGCCATGACCGGCAAGACCGACGAGATCGTCACCTACGTGCAGCAGCAGTCCGACCGTCTCGCCAACATGATCGACGCCAAGCGCGGCTCGCTCGTGGACGCGATCGGCTCGAAGACCAGCCAGCTCACGCTCGACATCGACCGCGTCACGTCCGACGCGCTGAAGTCGATCGAGACGCGCGGACATGCGTTCTCGCAGACGATGATGGGCAACGGCTCCGAGGTGGCGCGGACCATCAACTCGGCGAGCGAGATGGCGACGGGTGCCGTCAACAAGTCGCTCAAGGACCTCGAGCAGGCCTCCCGCGCGGCAATCGACCAGTCGCGCCAGGTCTCGATCGCGGCCGTCACCGAGATGCAGGAGACCAGCAAGATCCTGCGCACCGACACGGTCGCCCTGTTCGAGCGCCTGCGCGAAGGCAACATCCTGCTCCAGGAGGTGCTGACCGGTGCGCACGACAACCTCAACTCGCTCGAGCGGGCGCTGGTGACGCGCGTCGCCGACTTCGTCTCGGCGATGAACGACGTCACTTCGCGCAACGGCGCTGCGACGCAGAACCTGGAAGACCAGCTCAACGTCTTCAACAGCAAGACCACGCGGGCACTTCAGGATCTCGGCGAGCTGTCGACCCAGTTCGACGCGCACGGCAAGGCACTGGTCGAGGCCGCGCAGGTCGTCGAGCAGAGCAACAAGAACACCACCGCCTCGCTCGCCGAACGCAAGGAGGCGTTGGAATCGCTCGTCACCACGATCGACCTGCGCACCGCCGATCTCGACCAGCGCCTGTCGCGCTTCACCGGCCTGCTCGATGAATCGCTGGCGGCCGCCGAAGAGCGGGCCCGCGACATCGCCCGCGTCGTCGCGGAGACCGCCGGCGCCGGTTCCGCCGCGATCACCCGCCAGTTCGAGGCGGTGCGGTCGGCCTCCGAAGAAGAGCACCGGCAGACCGTCGAGGCCATGCACGACATCTACCGCCAGACCACCGACGAGGCGGATGCCATGTTCAAGCAGTCGACCGAGAAGTTCACCAACCTCGTCTCCAGCATGAAGCAGATGGCGTTCGAGATGCACAACGAGCTCGAAGCCACCCGCAACGAGCTGCGCCGCGGCGTGCTCGAGATGCCGCAGGAGGCCGCCGAGAGCACTGCGCAGATGCGCAAGGTGATCGTCGACCAGATCGAGGCCCTCGCCGAGCTCAACCGCATCGTGGCCCAGCACGGCCGTGGTCTCGACGTCTCCACGACGGGCCGCGCCAGCGTGCAGCGGCAGGAAGAGCCGATGCTGGCGGCCGTCGGCGCGCGCAGCACCGAGACGCGCATGCGCGAGAGCGCCAGCGCCTCGACGCTGCCGCCGCCGGACCTCGGCATGCCGGCCTCCTCGCGCCGCACCGAAGCGCCGCCGGTGGCGCCGGCCGGCAACGACCAGGGCCGCGACGGCTGGTTGTCGGACCTCTTGAGCCGCACGGACGCCAACCAGGGTGCGCCTGCCGGACGTGAGCCGCAGCGCGGCCGCCAGGCTGCACCGGCTCCGCAGCCGCAGGCTCCGCAAGGTGGCGGCAATCCGCTGGAATCCTTGTCGCTCGACATCGGCCGGCTGATGGACCGCAACCTCGCCTCCGAGATGTGGGACCGCTACCAGCGCGGCGAGAACAAGGCCTTCACCAAGCGCCTCTACACGCCCGCCGGCCAGAAGGCCTTTGACGAGGTCGCCCGCAAGTATCGCTCCGACCGCAACTTCAAGGCCACGGTCGACCGCTATGTCGCCGAGTTCGAACGCCTGCTCGACGAAGTCGCCCGCGACGGCCGCGGCCCGCAGGAGCTGCGCAACCATCTGACCTCCGAGACGGGCCTGGTGTACACGCTGCTCGCGCACGCAGCGGGCCGGCTGGGGTAAGCGGTTCGCAGCGATAGCGAACAGCGAATGAAAAACGGAGCCCTCGCGGGCTCCGTTTTGTTTTGGGGAACGTCGCTGCGCCTCTACTCGTCATTGCGAGGAGCTCTTGCGACGAAGCAATCCAGACTGCTTCTGCGAGGCAGTCTGGATTGCTTCGCTTCGCTCGCAATGACGAAGGAGAGGGTCGAGTGCAACGCGCCTACTACCGCCTGCGCTCCGGCACGGCGGGCTTCGGCGGCTCGGGCGGCGGTGGCGGCGCGGCTGGCGGCGCGTTGTTGCTGGCGCCGAACAGGACGCGGGTCGGGTTGCGGTCGAAATTGTTGACGGCGCGGCTGATGTCGCCGAGCGTGCGGCGGCCGTCGGTCATCAATGCGCCGGAGCGCTTGTCGAAATCGTCGGCCAGTTCGCGGATCGACTTCACCGCCAGAAACAGCTCGCCGCCGTCCTTGCCGCCGGCGAGCGTGTTGAGGCCGAGCATGAGGCTGTCGGCCTTGAGCATGACGCCGTCGACCTTGGCCATCACGCCGTCGATCTTCTCCGAATTGCGGGCGAGCGAGTTGGTGAAGGTCTCGAGATTCTTCAGCGAGTTCTTCACCGACTCCTGATTGTCGGCGACGATCTTGTTGATGTTCTGGAGCGTGCCGCGGATCGCCTCGGTGACGTCCTGGAGCTTGTTGGGATCGGCCGTCAGCGTGGGGATGCCGTCCTCGTCGAGCGGCGGCGACGGCGCGGCCTCCTCGCCGCCCTTGAGCGAGATCGCGGCGACGCCGGTCAGGCCCTGGAATTCGAGGCCGACCAGGGTGTCCTTGCGGATCGGGGCGTTGTTCTCGACCATGGCGAGTGCGACAACCCGCCGCGGGTTGTCGAGCTTCACCGAGACCACCTCGCCCACCCGGATACCGTTGAAATTGACACTGCCGCCGTTGCGCAGGCCCGCAGCCGGGCCCTCGAACACGACGCGCAGGGGGCTGCGCTGCTTGGTCGTGTGCAACGACTGAAACCACAGCACGAAGCCGATCGCGGCGGCGATCACCGCCAGCGTGAACGACCCGATCAGCACGTAATTTGCGCGCGTTTCCATCAGCTACTCCGGCACCTCAGCCCATCACCGCGCGAGCGCGCTTGCCATGGAAATATTGCCTCAGCCAGGGATGCTGCGAGGCCTGCATGTCGGCGATCGACCCTGCCGCAATGATCTTACCGTTGCCTAAAACGGCGATGCGGTCACATGCTGTGTAAAGGCTATCGAGGTCGTGGGTTACCATGAAAACGGTCAGCCCCAAAGTCCGCTGCAACGTCCTGACCAGCTCGTCGAAGTCGCCGGCGCCGATCGGGTCCAGGCCCGAGGTCGGCTCGTCCAGGAAGACGAGATCCGGGTCGAGCGACAGCGCGCGCGCCAGCGCCACGCGCTTGATCATGCCGCCCGACAGTTCAGAGGGAAAGCGATCGGCGACCTCAGGCTTGAGACCCACCATGGTGAGCTTGGCGATGGTGATCTCGTCCATCAGCCGCTGCGACACCCGCAGATATTCGCGCATCGGAAACTGGATGTTCTGCCGCACCGTGAGCGAGGAGAACAGCGCGCCCTGCTGGAACAGCACGCCCCAGCGCCGCTCCACATTGCGACGCTGCGACGTATTGGAGGCATCAAGGTCGACGCCGAACACCTCGATGCTGCCTGCGACCTTCGGCACGAGGCCGATGATCGTGCGTGTGAGCACGGACTTGCCCGCGCCGGACGGGCCGACGAAGCCAAGAATCTCGCCGCGCTTGACGTCGAGGTCGAGCCCGTCGAGCACGCGCGTCGCGCCGAATTGCACGGTGATGTCGCGGACGCGAATGATCGGGTTCTGAATTTCGGGAGCCATCGTTACATCCCGATCGCGGCGAAGAAGATGGCGAACACGCCGTCCATGACGATGACGAAAAAAATGCCTTTCACGACAGACGACGTCGTGTGCTGCCCGAGCGATTCCGCGCTGCCCTGCACCGCGAGCCCCTCGACGCAGGCGACGATGCCGATCACCGCGGCCATGACAGGTGCCTTGACGATGCCAACGATGAAATGGTCGATCGAGATGGCGTCGCGCAGCCGCAGCAGGAAAGCCTCCGGCTGCACGCCGCCATAGAGCCACGCGACCAGACCGCCGCCATAGAGCGCGGCCATCGCGCCGAGAAAGGCCAGGATCGGCAGCGCGAGAACGAGCGCGAGCATGCGCGGCAGCACCAGCACCTCGATCGGATCGAAACCCATGGTGCGCAGCGCGTCGATCTCCTCGCGCATCTTCATCGAGCCGAGTTCGGCGGTGTAGGCGCTGCCCGAGCGGCCCGCGACCATGATCGCGACCAGCAGCACGCCGATCTCGCGCAGCACCAGCACGCCGAGCATGTCGACGACGAACAGGTCGGCGCCGAACCTGCGGAAATGGAAGATGCCCTGCTGGGCGATGATGCAGCCGATCAGGAAGGTGATCAGCACCACGATCGGCACGGCGCGCCAGCAGACCTGCTCGAGATGATGCACGGTCGAGGTCAGGCGGAACGAGCGCGGATGAATTAGGGTGCGCGCGACCGCCGCGAGCACCGCGCCGAGCATGTCGATCAGGCCTGCGACCGTGCCGGCAACACCGGCCACGGCCCGGCCGATCTGCTCCAGCATGCCGGTGATGGTGATCGTGCTGGCGTCGATGACGGGTGTCGCCCTGACCCGTCGCACCTCGTCCACGAGGCTCGAATAATTGGCGGACAGCCCCGCGATCTGCGCCTCGACGGCGCCCTGCGTCAGGCTGCGGCGCAGCCGCTCGATCAGCCAGGCACCAAAGGTGTCGAGCTTGGAGACCTCGGAAACGTCGATGAAGATGCTTTGTGGGCCGCCGGCAAGCTTCTCGGCGTCAGCCACCATCCGCTCCAGGACCGGCGCGAAGCTCGCGGTCCAGGTTCCGGTGGCGCAGAGTGCCAGCGCATTGCCCTTTGCAATCCGTTCCAGCTTCGGATCGCCGTTCAAGATGTCCGCTCCCGTGCCGGGGCGCGAGAAACGGATGAAATCAGATGGTTGCGCACGCGCCCTTACCCAGAGAAGGTATCCCCAACTGGTTAACCTTAGTTGCTAGAGGTAACCAGCAGGTTCAGATTTCGCCAGAGTTCAAAATGACTTCCAGCAAAGTTCCTGCCCTTGCCGCGCGAATCGAGCGCTTTCCCATCGCGGGCAGTTTCACCATCAGCCGGGGCGCCAAGACCGAGGCCGTGACGGTCGTGGCAGAGGTCAGCCGGGACGGCCTGACCGGCCGCGGCGAATGCGTGCCCTATTCCCGCTATGGCGAGACGCCCGAGGCGACCCTTGCCGCCGTCCAGGCCATGCAGGCGGCCGTGGCCCGCGGCCTCACCCGCCAGGCCCTGCAAGCCGCCATGCCGCCTGGAGCGGCCCGCAATGCCCTGGATTGTGCCCTGATCGATCTGGAAGCCAAGACGGCCGGCGTGCGGGCCTGGAGCCTGCTCGACCGCCCGGCGCCGGGGGAGCGCACCACGGCCTACACGATCTCGCTGGGCACGCCCGAGGCCATGGCGGCGGCGACCGCCAAAGCGGCGCACCGGCCGCTGCTCAAGATCAAGCTCGGCGGCGACGGCGATCCGGAGCGGATCACGGCGGTGCGCGAGGCGGCGCCCGAATCCGAGTTGATCGTGGATGCCAACGAGGCCTGGACCGAGGCCAATCTGGAGCACAATCTTGCCGCCTGCGAGGCCGTCGGCGTCACCTTGGTCGAGCAACCGTTACCCGCCGGCAAAGACGACGCGCTGGCGCGGATCAAGCGGCCGCTCGTGGTCTGCGCCGACGAAAGCGTGCACGACCGCAACTCGCTCGCAGCCTTGCGCGAGCGCTACGACGCCGTGAACATCAAGCTCGACAAGACCGGCGGCCTCACCGAAGCGCTGGCGATGGCCGATGCCGCTCAGGCGCTCGGCTTCGAGATCATGATCGGCTGCATGGTCGCGACCTCGCTGTCGATGGCGCCTGCGATGCTGGTGACGCCGCAAGCGCGCTTCGTCGATCTCGACGGCCCGCTGCTGCTGGCGCACGACCGCGATCATGGCCTGCGTTATGATGACAGCCTGGTCTATCCGCCGGACTCGTCGCTCTGGGGCTGAGCTTTCAGCCGGTGCCGCGCCGACCAGATCACAAGCGCGCCGCCGGCGGCCATCGCCGCCATGACGTAATAGAGGCCGTCGCCAATGCGGGCGTAGATCGCGCCTGACACGATCGAGGTGGTCGCACCCAGCAGCCCGTTGCACGCGGCGTAATAGCCCTGCCCCCGCGCGATCTGATGCGACGGCACGCGCTGCACCAACAGGCTCATCGTGCCGAGAATGGTCATCCCGAAGGTCAGGCCGTGGCCGAGTTGCACGACCGCCAGCAGCGCAAGCGGCGGATCATGCGCGGTGACGACCCAGCGCACGACCGCGCTCGCGCCTCCGATCGCCATGAGCGCGGACGGATGCAGCGAGAAGCGCGGCGACAGCGCGAACACGATGATCTCGGCGATCACCCCCAACGTCCAGAGGCCCGCGATCGTCAGCCCGCCGAGGCCCTGGACCTGCCAGTTAATGGCCGAGAACGTATAATACGCGACGTGACTGCCCTGGATCAGCGCGGCCGAAACGATGATGGCCCAGAAGCCGGCATCGCGCAGCAGCGCCTTGCTGGCGTGGACCGCCGTCGTCCTTCGCCTGACATCGTCGAGCGGCTGCAGCAGCATGCCGGCGGCGACCGCAACAACAGCCCAGGCGACGATGATCCAGATCAGATCGCGCGCCGCGATATGGTCCACGAGATAGCCGCAGGCGAGCGAGCCGGCCGCGAAGGCTGCCGAACCCCACAGCCGTACCGGCCCGTAATCGAGCCCGTAGCGGGCGACGCCACGCAGCGCATAGGCGTCGGTTAGCGGCATGGTCGGCGTCCACATCATGCAGGTCAGCGCATAGATCAGGAACAGCGCCAGCGGCTGCTGCTGCAAGCCGACCGCCGTGAACCCGATCGCCGTCGCCAGCACGGAGATCATCATGCCGGCGCGAATCGCATGTCGCTTTTCGGCAAAGGCGGTGATCTGCGGCAGCGTGGTGAAGCGTGTCATCGCCGGCAGCGCGTTGATGAGGCCGATCCAGGCCGCGTCGATACCGATCGCCTTCAGCCATACGGGAAAGAACGGCAGATGCGTTCCCGACACCGCGAACACCGCCGAATAGAACAGCGCGAGGCTGACGGCGAATCGCCGCTTCCGAGATGCTGCGATGGGGATTTGTGATTCGCCTGCCATCAAACCAATTGCGATTCGGCCGATATCGTGGTGATCGTTACAGTAACGCGTACTGATTTGCGCGACGAGATTGACATGGCCAACGAAGCATTCGCCCTCTCGCCTATGTCTGCCCGTGCGGCCGAGCCGAACGAGCAGGATTACGACGCGATCCGCGAAGCCTTCATGGAGACCGCGCGCGGCCGCTGGTTCCTTGGCGAATATGCCAAGCGCAACCGCAATGCGGATACCCGCATGGTGCTCGACGCGGTCGCGAAAATCGAAGAAACCCTTGCGGCACAGCGCCAACCCGTCGTCGAGGATCGGCTGCCCGAGGCGCTGGTCGCGATCCGGCACGCGATCCGCGAAGCCGAGACGATCGCGATCGCGGCGTTCGATCCCGGGGCGATCGAGGCGAGCCTCGCGCCGATCCCGCGCGGCCTGCGCATCATCAAGGAGATCTCCTGGCGCTGGCGCGAGATCGGCGCCGACGGGCGAATCTGCGACCTGATTGATTCGCAGCTCGCCTCCATCGAGGCGGCCTGCGCGCAGGTTTCGACCATCGACCCCCGCGCCGACCTCAAGGCCGCATTCGATCTGCTCAAGGAGCGGATCGACCAGACCGACGCCGACGCAACGCCGCAGCCCGCGCGCCCCTCGCCGGCTCCGGTGCAGGAGGCACCCTCGCCCGTTGCGGAAGCTCCGCCTGCGGAGGCCGTGCCTGCGGCGATGGCCAGCGAAGCAGCCGTGGCTTTTGCGGAGGCGCCGCAGGACATCGCAGAGGCGATCGAGCCCGAAGCAGCCGTGGAGACGGCTGGCGTGGCTGACACCTTCTCTATTGCCGAGCAGGCGACGGACGCCGCCCTGGAGCAGGCGACCCTCGCCGAGAGCCGGATCGCGCCTGAAGACATCGCTTTTGAAGAGCCGGCCACTGAGGCCTTCGCGGAAGTGACGGACGAATTTTCGCTCGATGCCGCCGCCGAAGCCGAGGACGAAGCCATCCTCGAGGCCATCGCGCTGGAGATGGCCGCGCCAGATCCGGAATTCGACGAGATCATCGAACCGGTCGAGATGGAAGCGACGGTTCCGGAGCCGGTCGTTGCGGAGGCCGCAGCGCCCATCGCAGCCGAGATACCGGAGCCGATCGCACCCGAGCCAGTCGCCGCCGCAGCGATCGTGGAGGAGCCTGTAGAGGAAGCGCCGATCGCGATGGAATCGCTGGCGCGCCTCACCAACGCCATTGCGGAAGCCGCCGCCGAAGTGATGGAGCAGCCGGCGCCGGTGATGGTCGCCACCGCGACATTCGGCGCGGCGCAGGCCACGACGCTGCCGATGCCCTCGCCGGTTCCGGAAGCCTCGCTCGGCGCCACCATCCTCGCCAGCGGCATCCTGCAAAAGCCCCGCGCCGCCGCCAACGACCCCATGGCGCCCATCCGCCGCATGACCCAGGCCGAGAAGATCGCGTTCTTCTCGTAAGGGGGACGCCTGCTCGAGTATCCCGGACGAGCGAAGCGCAGACCCGGGACCCAGGAGCCACAGCCTCCGTCGCAACATGTGCCCCGGCTCTGCAGCGCACCGTCGAAGAGACGCTGCGCTGCGTCCAGGGCACAAGAGCGGGTGAGGAAAACACTCTCTCCTCGACGTCATTGCGAGCGCAGCGAAGCAATCCAGAATTTGTCCGCGGAGGCACTCTGGATTGCTTCGCTACGCTCGCAATGACGGAGGCTCAGCCCATCATCCGCAATTCCACACCGCACCGATCGGCGTCCGCGTCCAGCATGGCCCAAAACTGCCGCCATTGTAGCGGCCGCCGCCGAAGCCGGGCCGGCCGAAATAGCGCCACTCACCATCCCAGCCGTAATATTGCGGGACCGGATCGATGTACCAATGGCGCCGGTCGCTAGGCGACATCCGCCGCATCGCTTCCTTCTGCTTGTAGAGCGGAATGCTGTTGCTCAGCGGCTGGCGATAGCCGGGCAGGAAGCCATAGCCATGCCAGGCTTGCTTGGGACGCTTTTGGATCGAAGCAGCCGGCGCGACAGCCGGCAGCAGCGACAGGACAATAGCGACAGATAGACACATAAGGCGCGACATGGACCGACCATAAACAGTCGGATGCCGGCAGGCCATTCAAATTCGGGTGGGCGATGTAACAAAGCCCATCCCGAAACCGAAGAGATCGAGAACGGAAATCCATCACCGAGGGTCAAGGAAACATGATTGGTGAAGTGATTGTCATTGGCGATCTGCAATTGCGTGACGGCGCCTCTGTCGGCGAACACGACCGACTCGGCGAGCGCATGTACGACATCGTCAGCCGTCTTCCCGGCTTTCTGTCGGTCAAGTCGTTCAAAGCCGACGACGGCGAGGAGCTCACCGTGTTCCGTTTTGCCTCGGAGGAAGCGCTCGAAGCCTGGCGCACCCACCCCGAACATGTCGAGACGATGAAGCGGGGACATGCCGAGTTCTACGCCAGCGGCTTCCTGCAAATCTGCAAGGTGATCCGCGAGGTCGGACCGTTCGAGCACGCGTGACGCAGTCTCGCATCGTTCGATCGTGCGCTTCTAGCTGATTACACCCTTCCTGATCAGGAAGCATCCGTAACTGCTGCTGTCGCCGACCTGCACGACGCCAAAGCTCGCCGCCGCCGCGCGATAAAAATCCGGCCGGGAGAGTTTTCCGGGCGTGACCGGCCGGCCGGCGGCGCGTTCGATCTCGGCGAGCACCGCGCGCTGCACGTCGGGGACGCGATCGGGATCGTCGACCGGCATCATCACGCGCACCGGATCGGGATCGAAATCGTCGAGCGGATAGACCGACATGATGGCGCGGATCGCGGTCTCCATGCTCATGCCCGGCAACTGGATCAGGCGCCGCGAGTGCGTGCTCTGCGCGATGCGTGCCGCCGGGTGATTGGCATCGACGAAAACGAGGTCGTCGCCATGGCCCATCGAAGCCAGCAGCCAGAGCAGGTCGGGCGTGAGGATCGGATCGATCGATTTCAGCATGTGACGACTGTCCTCCCATCGTGCACCCACCCCGGCGGGTTCCAAGCGTGATTCAGATCACGCAGCCTACCATGGTGATGGCGATCACGGACCTCAAACTCGAACGCGGCCAAGCTCCCGGGCAACCAATCTCGTATCGAGATCAGTGCCAAAGGAGCACGCCATGTTCCGCCTAAAACCTTTCCTGATGACGGCCAGCCTGCTGGGAAGCCTGTTCGGCTTCGCCTGCGGCCCTGTTTCCGCGCAAGTCGCTCCGGTCGAGCCGGCCCCCACCGCGCTGCAAGGCCCGGAACAGCGCGTGGCGCTGGTGATCGGCAATTCGAACTACCAGAACGCGCCGCAGCTCGCCAACCCCGACAATGACGCGGAGTCCATGGCGAAATTCCTGAATTCGGCCGGGTTCGAAGTGGTCGCCGCGACCGACCTGACCCAGAACGACATGCTTCGCGTGGTGCAGGACTTCTCCGCCAAAGTGTCGGCGCGCGGTCCGAACACGGTGGCGATGGTCTACTACGCCGGTCACGGCGTGCAGCTCGCCGGCGAGAATTACCTCGTTCCCGTCGACGCCAAGGTCTCGAGCCAGACCGAGCTCGTCAACAACTCCGTCCGTCTGGTCGACGTGATGTCGACGCTGGAGACGATCCCGAGCCGCATGCGCATCGTCATTCTCGATGCCTGCCGCAACAACCCGTTCCCGAACGTGAATGATGCCGGCCGTGGTTTGGCCATCGTCGATGCCCCGAACGGTTCGATCGTCGGTTACTCGACTGCGCCGGGCGCGGAAGCGCAGGATGGCACCGGCGGCCACAGCCCCTACACGCAGGCCTTCCTGAACGTCGCGCGCGAGCCCAATGTGCCAATCGAGCAGCTGTTCAAGCGCGTGCGCCTCGAAGTGAACCAGACCACCAGCGGCGCGCAGATCCCGTGGGAGAGCTCGTCGCTGACGTCCGACTTCACCTTCTTCGGCGACACCGCCGTTGCCGCCAACCGCGCGCCGGTGAATGCGCCTGTGGTGCAGATGGCCTCCAACCTGCCGAGCCGCTCGACCCGCCAGGCCTATGACTACGTGGTGTCCGAAGCCCGCCCGGAGTACTATCAGGAGTTCATCACGATGTATCCGCACGACCCGCTGTGCGATCACGTCCGCTGGCTGCTCAACAACCTGCTGCTCACGCAGGCCTGGCACAAGACGGTGCTCGCGAACTCGCCGGTCGCCTACAAGAACTTCTACGACAGCTACGGCAACACGCCCTATGCGCAGGTCGCGCTGAAGCTCCAGATGCAGCCGAAACAGATCCCCTTGATGCAGGCGACCAAGTTCCTGGCGCCGCAGAATATCGCCCCGACCGTCAAGATCGGCAATCTCGGCCAGCCCAAATACATGCCGCTGCAGCAGGGTAATGGCGGCGCGCAAGTGAACGGCAATTTGTCGATCGTGCAGAAGTCGGGCGACAACAACGGCATCGGCAAGCTCGGCAATGGCGGCCAGATCGTCAACCTGCCGGCGGGCAACAACCAGCCGAACGGCACGCCGTCGCAGACCCCGGGCAAGATCGTGACCCTGCCCGCGCCGACCAACACCACCAACAACAATGGCGGCGTCGGCAAGATCGTGACGCTGCCTGCGACCAACAAGACGCCGAACGGTACTGCTAACGGCACGACCAATGGCACGACCAATGGCACTCCTGGCAAGATCGTGAGCATGCCGGTGAATGTCGGCAAGGGTGGCACGAGCATCGATACGAAGCCCGTCAAGGTTCAGACGCAGAACAACCCGATCCGCATCGACAACGGCGCGAAGATCAACAACAACCCCGTGAACAAGGTGCAGGTGCAGAACAACACCCGCCCGCAGTTCAACACGACCAACCGGATCGTCAATAATAGCGGCAGCAACAACTTCCGGCAGTCGATGAACCAGAGCCCGGGCGGTAACGGCGGCAACAACCACCGCGGCTTCATGCACTGATCGCGGTCGGCCACACACGATAAAGGGCAGAGCGGTGACGCTCTGCCCTTCTTCATGTCAGAAGATTGGATTATCAGGCCACCAGCTCGGCAAACAGATCGGCGTCGACATTGCCGCCGGAGAGCACGATGACGACGTTCTTGCCGGCAAATTCGAGTCGCCCCGCAAGCAGCGCGGCCAGGCCGACCGCTCCGCCCGGCTCCACCACGAGCTTCAGCTCGCGATAGGCAAACGCGACGGCCGCGCCGACTTCCTTGTCCGAGGCGGTCACGCCGCGCGCGAGCAGCTTGCTGTTGATCGCGAACGTCATCTCGCCGGGGATCAGGGCCATCAGCGCATCGCAGATAGTGCGGCCTGCCGGCCCGTGCGGCTCGCGATGACCTGCGGTCAGCGACAGGCCGTGATCGTCGAAAGCCTCGGGTTCGGCGACGACGATTTGCGCCAGCGGATAGCGCGCCTTCACGGCCGTCGCGACGCCCGCGATCAGACCACCGCCGGAGGCCGGCGCCACCACGATGTCAGGGGCGAGACCAAGTGCCGCCATGTCCTCGGCGATCTCGCGGCCGGCGGTGCCTTGGCCGGCGATCACGAAGGGATCGTCATAGGGCCTGACCAGCGTTGCGCCGCGCTTCTCGGCGATGCCGCGCGAGATCGCCTCGCGGTCGTCGCGGTCGCGGTCGTACAGCACGACCTCGGCACCGTAGGATTTGGTGCGCTCGCGCTTCGACAACGGCGCATCCGCGGGCATCACGATGGTCGCCTGCATGTCGAGGATCTTGGCCGCCGCCGCCACGCCCTGGGCGTGATTGCCGGAGGAGAACGCCACCACGCCGCCGGCGCGCTTGTGCTGCGGGATCGAGGCGACCTTGTTGAAGGCGCCGCGGAACTTGAACGAGCCGGTGCGCTGAAGCATCTCCGGCTTGAGATAGACCTTTGCGCCGACGCGTTCGTTGAGCACGGGAAAGGACAACAGCGGCGTACGGACGGCGAAGGGTGCGATCACGCGCGCTGCGGCATCGATATCGGCAGGGCCGATCGGGAGGAGCTGTTCTGTCATGCCTGATGTTATCGCGGCGGAGGAGGCGCGGGCAAGGCATCTCCGCGCGAGCATTCTGGGCTCTCAGGCGACGAATCGCGCCGGCTCCGCCCCGTTCCGGCCCGGCAGCACCGCGCCGACCGCCAAAATGCTGTCGATAAAGGCCCGGGCCGAGGCCTCCCAGGTGTAGTTGGCGGCGAATTCGACACAGTCCTGCCGGGAGATGTCCAGCGCGGCGAAGCAGGCGCTGCGCAGATCGTGATCGAGCGCGCCGACCGGCGCATCGCCGATCACGTCGCGGGGCCCCTTCACCGGAAGCGCCGCGACCGGCAGGCCGCTCGCCAGCGCTTCGAGCAGGACCAGGCCGAAGGTGTCGGTTTTGCTCGGAAACACGAAGACATCGGCGGCAGCGTAAATGTCCGCCAGTTCCTCGCCGTGCTTTTCGCCGAGGAAGATCGCGTCCGGATGGGCCTCCTCCAGCGCGACACGCGCCGGACCATCGCCGACGATCACCTTGGTGCCGGGCAGGTCGAGGTCGAGGAAGGCCTCGAGATTCTTCTCCACCGCGACCCGGCCCACCGAGAGGAACACCGGCGCCGGCAGGCAGAGATCAATCGCACGGGGATGGAACAAATGGGTGTCGACGCCGCGAGGCCACAGCACGACATTGTCGAAGCCGCGCTCGGTCAGCTCGCTGGCGAGCGCCGGCGTTGCCGCCATCACGGCGCGGCTGGGGCTGTGGAATCGGCGCAGCGCCCGCCAGATCAGCGAGCCCGGCACCGGCACGCGAGCGCGGACATATTCGGGAAAGCGGGTGTGGAAGCTGGTCGTGAAGGGCAGCTTGCGCTGGCGGCAATAGCGGCGGACCATGAGGCCGATCGGCCCCTCCGTCGCGATGTGGATGCTGTCCGCCTGCGCCTCTTCGATCAGCTTCGCGATTCTGCCCGGCCGCGGCATGGCCAGCCGCACGTCCCGATAGCTCGGCATCGCAAAGGTGCGGAACGATTGCGGTGTCAGGTACGAGAATTCGACGTCGAGGCTTTTGGCACCGTCAGCAAGTTTGGTCAGCGTCCGAACCACACCGTTGACTTGCGGGTGCCAGGCGTCGGTCGCGACCAGGATGCGCATCAGGCTGCCTTTGTCATGCAGCTCTGGCTGCAACCTGCGGGACCTGCGCCGGCTTCTCGGCCTGGTCCGCCCAGGTGATGATCTCGAAACGGCCGTCATCGTGCTCGACCAGCGCCGTGCAGCTCTCGACCCAGTCGCCGCAATTCATGTAGCGGATGCCGCCCTCGTCGCGGATCACCGCGTAATGGATGTGGCCGCAGATCACGCCGTCGGCGTCGTGGCGCCGCGCCTCGGCGGCGAGCGCCTGCTCGAATGCGCCGATATAGTTGACGGCGTTCTTGACCTTCTGCTTGGCCCATTGCGACAGCGACCAATAGGGCACCTTGAACATGCGCCGGAAGAAGTTGACGAAGCGATTGAGCTGGATCGCGAAGTCGTAGGCCTTGTCGCCGAGATGGGCGAGCCAGCGTGCGTTCTGCACAACGAGGTCGAAGATGTCGCCGTGGATGACGAGATAGCGCTTGCCGTCCGCGCCGGTGTGGACGGTATTCTCGACCACGTCGATGCCGCCGAAATGCGTGCCGTAATAGTTGCGCAGGAACTCGTCGTGATTGCCGGGGATGTAGATCACCTTGGCGCCCTTGCGCGCCTTGCGCAAAAGCTTCTGGACGAGATCGTTATGCGATTGCGGCCAATGCCAGCTCGATTTCAGCGCCCAGCCGTCGACGATATCGCCGACGAGATAGATCGTGTCGGCATCATGGAAACGCAGGAAATCGAGCAGAAGGTCGGCTTGAGAACCGCGGGCTCCGAGATGAACGTCGGAGATGAACAACGTGCGAAAGCGCCGCTCCGGGCTCTCGTCACTCACATCGTAACTTCCCATGCGCCAGCCTGTAACAATGTCCCGTGACAGGGGGATGACCAATTGAACCTTTGAGGCACCTTCGGAACCGAATCGCGCTTGCCTCGCCCACCCCGCGAATATCAGTCGCATGCGACAATCAGGCGACATGGCGTCGCAGCGGCCTCCGCAAGAACCCGGAGCTGCGGCGCGCTCGCGACCGGCGTCAGTAGAATTTGTGGAAATGATGGATCGGGCCGTGGCCGTGGCCGACGCTGAAGCGATCGGCGGCCGCGATCGCCGCGCTGATCCAGGCCTTGGCTTTGCGCACGGCGCGCTCGAGATCCTCGCCCCTGGCGAGCCCGGCGGCGACCGCCGAGGACAGCGAGCAGCCGGTGCCATGGGTGTTGCGAGTGGCAACGCGCGGCGCGGCCAGCGCGATCGTGGTGCTGGCATCGACTAGATAGTCGATGCTCTCGGCGCCCTCGCCGTGCCCGCCCTTGATCAGGACCGCCCTGCAGCCGAGCGCCAGCAGCCGGCGCCCCTGGCTCTCGATTTCGGCCTCGCTGGCCGCGACCGGTTCGCCGAGCAGAGCCGCGGCCTCGGGCAGATTGGGTGTGATCACCGAGGCCAGCGGCATCAGCTTGATGCGCAGGGCGTCGACGGCTTCGGAGGCGAGCAGGCGATCACCCGATGTCGCCACCATCACGGGATCGAGCACGATATGCCGGGGCGCCCAGCGCGACAGCGCGGCCGCGATCGCATCGATGCTGGCGGCTTGCGCCACCATGCCGATCTTGACCGCGCCGACCTCGAGATCGGAAAACACCGCATCGATCTGCGCGGTGACGAATTCGGCGGGCACCGCGTGAATGCCGGTGACGCCGCGGGTGTTCTGCGCGGTCAGCGCCGTGATGGCGGACGCGCCAAAAACCCCCAGCGCGGCAAAGGTCTTCAGGTCGGCCTGGATGCCGGCGCCGCCGCTCGAATCGGAGCCGGCAATGGTCAGCGCGACGGGCGTTGTCATGGGGCGATCTTCAGCGTTTTCGAAGCCATGGACCCTCCTAGCGCGCCTCCCTCGGCCCAGCAAGTTCGCTTGCTAAATCCGGCCGGGTTTGGCCTATTAGCCGCCAGATATGCTTTCGGAGAGACCGCGATGGTTCCCTTTTTCGTCCAGATCAAATGCAAGCTCGGCCAATCCTATGTAGTCGCCAATGCGCTTGCCGAAGCCGAGATCGCCTCCGAGATCTATTCCACGGCCGGTCAATACGACCTGCTGGTGAAGTTCTACGTCGACAACGACACCGATATCGGCCACTTCGTCAACGAGAAGGTGCAGGTGCTGCCCGGCATCCAGGACACCCTCACCATCATCACCTTCAAGGCGTTTGGCGCGAGTTGACCGTCGAGAAAACGGCGGCCCTGATCAGGCGCCGCCCTCCTTGCGCTTGGGGCGCCGCGGACCGTCCACCGGCGGCAGCGATTTGAGATAGTCCGCCATCGCCGCGAGATCGTCGTCCGGCAATTGCGAGGTGTTCTTGATCACCCGCGTCATCGCGCCCCCGACGCTGTCGCCGTCGGGCAATTCGCCGGTCTTCAGGAAATAGGCAATATCCTTCGCGCTCCACTCGCCGAGGCCCTTCTGGGTGATGTTGGGCACCCATCCCTCGCCTTCCGGATTGGGGCCTCCCGCGAAGCGTTGTCCGGCGATGATGCCGCCAAGCGCGTTGCGTGGGCTGTGGCACTCCGCGCAATGGCCAAAGCTGCTGACGAGATAGGCGCCGCGATTCCACTGCGGCGACTTCGCGCCGTCGGCGACGAAGGGCTTGCCGTCCAGAAATAAGAATTTCCAGATGCCGACGTTGCGGCGGATATTGAACGGAAAGCGCACGTCGTGGTCGCGCACCTTGCCTGCAACGGCCGGCAGCGTTTTCAGGTACGCAAAGAGATCGAGCACGTCCTCGCGCCTGGCGTGCTGATAGGACGTGTAGGGAAAGGCCGGAAAATAATGCCGGCCGTCCGGCGAGACCCCGTGCATCACAGCATTGACGAATTCGGCCTCGCTCCATTTGCCGATGCCGTCGGTCGGGTCGGACGAGATGTTCGGCGCATAGAACGTTCCGAACGGCGACTTGATCGCAACGCCGCCGCCGAGCCTGAGACGATCGGGCTGGTCGGGGACGGCATGGCATGAGGCGCAGCCGCCGGCTTTAAATATCACCTGGCCATTGGCAAGATCAGGGGCGCGGGCGGGCGCGGTGCCAGCGGCCGCCACCACCGGCGCGCTGAGCCACCAATAAACGCCGGCTCCGGCGAGTGCGGCGAGCAGCGCCACGGAGGTTGTTCGTCGCAACATGCGGTCCTTTCGTCGTCGCGGCGAAGCTTATGACCGATGCCCTCGCGGCTCCAGCCACGAAGAATTTAGCCCACCGCGGCCTGGAACGGGAATAAACTGAAATGCCGGCTGTTGGAAGTTTGGCGGCCCAAACGGGTTCAGCAGGGAGAAAAATCATGAACAAGATCGTCATTGCCATGTCAGTGCTTGGCGCCGTTGCTTTTGCGGGTTCGGCCAGCGCCGAAAAGCTGAAAGCAACGCTCGACGCCAAGTCCGAGGTCCCCGCAACGACCAGCAGCGGCACTGGAACGGCCGATCTGGATTACGACGCCGCCAGCAAGAAGCTGTCCTGGAAGGTCACCTATTCCGGCCTGTCCGGCCCCGCCACCGCCGCGCATTTCCACGGACCCGCCGAGGCCGGCAAGAACGCCGGTGTCGCGGTCGCGATTCCCAATGCGACGTCCAGCCCGGTCGAGGGCTCGGCGACATTGACCGACGCGCAGGCCGCCGATCTGCTCGGCGGCAAGCTCTACGTCAACATCCACACCGCGGCCAATCCGGGCGGCGAGATCCGCGGTCAGGTGACGAAGTAAACTTCGCACAGACCAGCAAAAAAGGGCGGCTGCCATCGCAGCCGCCCTTTTCGATTCCCGTAGCGCCGGCGCGGGCGTCACACCTCAGGTTCGGCCGCGTTCAGCGCCTGCGCGAGGTCGGCGATCAGGTCCGACGGGTGTTCGATGCCGATCGACAGCCGGATCGTGGAATCGAGCACGCCGATCTTGCGGCGGATGTCGGCGGGAACGCCGGAGTGGGTCATGGTGGCAGGCAGGCTCGCAAGCGACTCCGTTCCACCGAGGCTCACCGCCAGCTTGAGGATCTGCAGCGCGTTGAGGAATTTCATGGCGGCAGCCTTGCCGCCGACGATGTCGAACGAGAACGTGGATCCCGCCCCTGTGCATTGCCGCGCAAACACAAGTCCGTCCGGCGACGCCGCCTCGTGATGACCGAGATAGTGCACCTTGGCCACTTTGGGATGATCGCGCAGATAGTCCGCCACGAGGCGCGCATTCGCATCGGCCTTTTCCATGCGCAGGCTCAGCGTCTCGAGCGACCGGTTGATCATCCAGCAGGAATGCGGATCGAGCTGAGTGCCGATGGCGCCCCGCAGCGCCTTGATGCCTTTCACGACCGCCTTCGCGCCGAGCGCGGCGCCCGCGATCAGGTCTGAATGACCGCCGACATATTTCGTGAGCGAGTACAGGGAAATATCGGCGCCGTGCTCGATCGGCCGCTGAAACACCGGCCCGAGCAGGGTATTGTCGCAGGCGATGATCGGAACGTGGCCTTGGGTCTTTCCGATGGTGTCGGCGACACGGCGCATCATCGCGATGTCCACCAGCCCGTTGGTCGGGTTGGCCGGGGTTTCGATCAGGATCATCGAAACGCGGCCCTTGCGCATGGCCTCCTCCGCGGCCTGGCTGACCACGGCTTCGTCAACGCCATCGGCGAAGCCGACGGCGCCGATCGACAGACGCGCAAGCGTATTCGTCAGCAGCGTTTCCGTGCCGCCATAAAGCGGCTGGGAGTGCAGAATGACATCGCCGGGGCGGACGAACGCCAGGATCGTGGTTGCGATGGCCGCCATGCCGGACGAGAACAGCGCGCAGCTCTCGGTGCGCTCGTAGATCGCGAGCCTGTCCTCGACGATTTCGCTGTTGGGGTGATTGAAGCGCGAATAGACCAGGCCCGCGCCCATCCCTTCCGGCGGCTCGCGCCGGCCGGAGACGAAATCGAAGAAGTCCTGCCCGTCCTCGGCCGTCTTGAACACGAAGGTCGAGGTCAGGAACACCGGAGGCTTGACGGCGCCTTCCGACAATTGCGGATCATAGCCATAGGTCAGCATCAGCGTTTCCGGATGCAGCATATGGTTGCCGATGTGCGTCTTCGACGGGAACGGTTTGACCATGGCTTGTCTCGCTGTTGCTGATTGAGCTGCTCGCCGCGGGTTGGAACTCCTGATGTCGCAACGCGGTCAGGAGCGAGATGCGTCGGCGTCAAAAGCTCACGCCAATGCCGCGGCGGCTGGAGCCAAGATAGCTGCTCCGGCAGCGATCCGTCAGGCCTTGCAGACAGAATTTCCAGTGCTGCGCGCCAACATGAAAAAAGCGGCTGCTGTCGCAACCGCTTTTTCCCGATTCCCAGTAGCCCGGATGGAGCGCAGCGCAATCCGGGCTACGAATCTTTTTCTTCCGTCAACCGTTCTTCACGCGAAACGTCTCGTGGCAGCCGCCGCATTCCTTGCCGACCGCGGGGAAATTCGCCTTGAGCGCGTCCAAATCCTTGATCTTGCCCTTGGCCTCGCCGACGACCTTGGCGAAGCTCGCGACCTTGGCATCGAAGCCGGCCTTGTCCTCCCACACCTTCGGCGAGGCGCTGTAGTCGCCCTCGGGCTTCATGCCCTTGGCGCTCGCCGGAAACAGGTTCGGCAGCTTCTTGGCGGTATCCTCGAACTGCGCCAGCGCGCTGTCCACCGTGGCCTGGTCGTAGGGCTTCTCGCCCTTGACCATCGCTGCCACTGCGCCGGCGTTCTTGCCATTGCCCTTCATCAGGGTCTGGACCTCCTTGACGGAGTCCTGTTGTGCCCAAACCGCGCCCATACCTAGCAGGAGCGCGCCCCCAACAACCAACACTCGCTTCATTCGCAAAGTCCCTTTCCTTGATGCAGGATTGCCTTGATGCAGGATCGCCGTGCTGCACGATCGTGCTGACCCCTCAATGGGGCCAACACCGCTCGGCAGACTTCATTCCCGTGGAAGATTGTCACAGGCTGTGACGGCGATGGTGCTCGTTGACGGCGATCCACACCCGCTCCGGGGTCGCCGGCATGTCGATGTGGTCGATCTTGTACTCGCGCCAGAGCCCGTCGACGATGGCGTTGACGACGGCCGGGCAGGACCCGATCGCGCCGGCCTCGCCCGCGCCCTTCACCCCCAGCGGATTGGTCTTGCAGGGAACGTTGGCGGTCTCGAACACGAAGTCCGGCCCGTCCGCCGCGCGCGGCAACGCGTAGTCCATGAAGGTCGCGGTGACGAGCTGGCCGTCGCCCGCGCCATAGACGACCTGCTCCATCAACGCCTGGCCGATGCCCTGCATGGCGCCGCCATGGACCTGGCCAGCCAGCAGCAGCGGATTGAGCGTCATGCCGAAATCGTCGACGATCACGTAGTTGACGATTTTGATGATGCCGGTGGCCGGATCGATCTCGACCTCCGCGACATGGGTGCCGTTCGGATAGGTGCCGTCGGCGCTGGCAAAGGTCGCGCTCGCATTGAGCTTCGACGGATCCGCGCCGGGTCGCTTGGCGAGATCGGCGAACGAAATCGAACGGTCGGTGCCGGCGATGCGCACGATGCCGTCGGTGATCTCGAGGTCGCCGGCGCTGGCTTCCAGCGCCTGGGCCGCGATTTCCTTCAGCTTCTGCCCGAGTTCGCGGGTCGCGCGCTCGACGCTGACACCGCCCGACGGGATCGAAGCCGAGCCGCCGGTGCCGAGGCCCGTGGCGATCATGTCGGTGTCGCCCTGGTGGACGTGCACGCGCTCGGGCGCCACGCCGAACTGCTCGGCAACGATCTGCGCATAGGCCGTCTGGTGGCCCTGCCCGCTCGACTGGGTCCCGATCAGGACCGTGATATCGCCATTGGGGTCCATCCGCACATTGGCGGTCTCCTCGCCCATGGTGCCGCAGACCTCGACATAGCTCGCAAGTCCGATGCCGCGGATCAGGCCATTCTTCTTGGCCGCCTTGGCGCGCTTGCCAAACTCTTTCCACTCGGCGATCTCCATCGCGCGCTTCAGATGCGCGGCGAAGTCGCCGGAATCGTAAACCTTGCCGGTCGCGGTCTTGTAGGGCAGCGCTTTCGGCTGAATGAAATTCTTGCGGCGGATGGCATCCACCGTCATGTCGAGTTTTCGCGCGCAGGCGTCCACGAGACGTTCGATAACGTAAGCCGCTTCGGGCCGCCCGGCACCGCGATAGGCATCGACCGGCACGCTGTTGGTGAAGATGGTGCGCACCCGGCAGTGGAACGCCTGGATGTCGTAGAGGCCCGGCAGCATGCCGGCGCCGCCATGCGGGATATAGGGCCCGAAGGTCGACAGATAGGCGCCCATGTCGCCCATCAGGTCGCAATCCATCGCGAGGAACTTGCCGTCCTCGGCCAGCGCCATCTTCGCGGTGGTGACGTTGTCGCGGCCCTGCGCGTCGCCCATAAAGTGCTCGGTGCGGTCGGCCGCCCATTTCACCGCCTTCTTCAGCTTTCGCGCGGCGACCGCCAGGAGGGCGTATTCCCGATAGGGAAACAGCTTTGTGCCGAAGCCGCCGCCGACGTCGGGGCAGATCACCCGCATCTTGTCGGTCGGAATGTTGAGCACGTTTTGGCAGAGGATGTCGCGCAGGCGATGGCTGCCTTGGCTGCCGACCGTCAGCGTCAGATGGTCGCGCTTGGCGTCGTATTCGCACACCGCCGCGCGCGTCTCCATGAAGTTCGCCACGACGCGCGGATTGACGATCGAGATCTCGGCCACCGCATGCGCTTTGGCAAAGGCCGCTTCGGTCGCTTTCTTGTCACCGATCGAGACGTCGAACAGCACGTTGCCGGGCTTGTCCGGCCAGACCAAGGCTGCGCCCTTCTTCACGGCGTTGACGACGCCGGTCACCGCCGGCAGCGGGCTCCATTTGACCTCGATCGCCTCGATCGCGTCGCGGGCCTGGTCGATGGTCTCGGCGACCACGAAGGCGATGGAATCGCCGACATGGCGTACCTCGTCCTTGGCGAGGATCGGGTAAGGCGGCCCGGTGAAGGGATCGGTCTCGAGATTGAACAGGCAGGGCAGATTGCCGAGATCCCCAACGTCATCGGCGGTCAGGATCAGCGCGACGCCGGGAAGAGTGCGGGCTCGGCTCGCATCGATGGTGTATTTGGCATGCGCATGCGGCGAGCGCAGCATCAGGCAGCGAAGCGCGGCCTGCGGCGCATAATCGTCGGTATAGCGGCCCTTGCCGCGGATGAGCGCGTCATCCTCCTTGCGCAATACGCTTTGGCCAACGCCGAACTTGATGGGAGCCGCCATTTTCTCGTCCCGTTTCTCATGGTTGTTTTGCCGGCATATTGCCGTGGAAAAACTGGCAAGGCAAACGGGTTTAGCCATGCGAAAACCGTCCAGCGCCCTCACCTGTCAGAGCAGGATGGAACGGGAGCGCCGCAGCTCGGTCATTTCGCTGTGAGGATCGGTCCGCTTGATGGCATGATAGTTGCCGAACCCGCCCGCAGTGCACGCCTGAGAACAAGCAGCCGTGCCGACGGCTGCTTGCTCACAAAGCGCATCTCCGCTTCGGATGGCTCATCAGTTACATCCCCCCGCGGCTCCATAGATCTCTGGCGTGATCCCTCAGCCTATCGATAGCCCGTTCCGGCGAGATGTAGTCGACCTCGCCACGCGTTATGCCGATATCCATCAGCTCCCTGTCACTCAGGTCCTGCAAGGCGAGGTGTGGACCCTGCCGCCAGCGCCAGTCCTGGAGCGCACGCCAGTATTGCGCGAGCAAGCCTGGGATGCTCCACGTCGAGGCAAGTTCGAGAGGGAGCCTCTCGGTCTCGGATGTCATGTTCGTCTGTTGGGGTCGCATCGGCCGCTCCTGCTGTTGTGCCGGCAGGAAGCGTGGCCAAACAAAAGGCCCCGTCCGATGCCGGCGGGGCCTGGTGAAAAGATGTCGTCGTCGAATTCCTAGCGCACGACTCCTTCCACGGCCCAGCCGAAGCGGGTCATGTGATTGCGGTTGAGTTTGCGCGACGATTTGATCATGCGCTGCGATTACCACAGCAATCGCGCAAAATCAAGAGATGTGTAGAGGTTCGCTGCATCCTGGAGGCGAGTCCCTTACTCTGGCGCTTTCTTGCCCCTACACACGCCCTCAGGACTTCGTCTGCTTCGCTTCTACGTATCGTGCGAAGTTGTCGAGGATTGCCTGCCAACCGCCTTGCTGCTGCTCGACCGAATGCGTCGATTCGCCATCGAAGACCACGCGGACGAGAATGCCCTTTGGGCCGGGCACAAACTCGACTTCGGCTTTTCGCTCGCCGAACGCGTATTCGATCCGCTTATGCTCGATGATTTTCGTGTAGGTACCGGCGAAGTCAAAGCCCATGCTGCCGTCCTTGGCCTCCATGCGCGATGAGAAGACACCGCCTTCTCGCAGGTCGACGGTCGCCTTGGTCGTATGCCAGTCGTCGGACGCGGCGTTCCACTTCATGATGTCGGCCGGCGTCGTATAAGCGCGCCAGACCTGATCGATGGGGGCTGCTACGTTGGTTTCGACGGTGATCCTCATAAACAGTGCTCCTGGTTCGATTTTTGCCGGCTCAAGGTGACGGCATCACGTCAATTGTGCGGGGTCATCCGCCGCACTTCCGAGATGTGTCGATCCAAGGACGATCGAGACTGGCCCATGCCGACAAGGTCGAGCCGTCAATGCGTTGAAAATATGAAAAAGCTAGCCCCGCACCAGCGAGACCAGCCAGCGCCGGCCGAACAGGGCGAGGATGGCGAGCGCATAGACGATCGTGCCCCCGACGGCCAGCAGAAGCAGCGTCAATTCGTCCCGGAAGGGCATCGCGTCCAACGAAGGACCGCCAAAGCGCGCGATGAGCCAGAAGGCTGCCGCCAGGATGATCCCGGTCAGCAGGAATTTGGCGAGCGACAACAGCCAGACGCGGTCCAGCACGAGAAAGCCTCGCCGCACCGCGAAGAACAGCACCAGCAGCAGGTTGGTCCACACGCCGACAGCAGTGGCCAGCGCTAGCCCGATCTGTGCCAACGATCCCATCAAGGCGACCTTGAGCGCGACGTTGACCGCGATGCCGGTCAGGGAGGCGCGAACCGGCGTTGCCGTGTCCTTGCGCGCATAGAAGGTCGCGACCGCGCTGCGGATCAACACGAAGGGGATCAGGCCGATGGCATAGGCCGCGAGCGTGGCGCCGGCGGCGGCGGCATCGGCTTTCGAGAACGCACCGCGAGCGAACAGCGCGCGCATGATCGCGTCGGGCACAGAGAGGAAGGCGGCGACGAACGGCACCGAGAACAACAGCGTGAAATCGAAGGCGCGGCGCTGAGCCTTCATCGCGCCGTCATGGTCGTTGGCCGTGATCCGCCGCGACATCTCCGGCAGCAGCACCGTGCCGATGGCAATGCCGATCACGCCGATCGGGAGCTGGTTGAGGCGGTCGGCGTAATACAGCGCCGACAGCGCGCCCGCAGGCAGGAAGGTCGCGATGATGGTGTCGGCAAACAGCGCCAGCTGCGTGCCCATCGAGCCCAGCGTCGCAGGCCCGAGTGCCCTAAAGAATGCGCGGACGTCTTCGTCGAGCTTGAGTGGCGCAAAGCGCGGCAGGCCGCCGTGGCGGGCGAGATCGCCGGCGAGCAAGAAATACTGCAAAAAGCCGGAGATCAGGACGCCCCAGGCGGCGGCGTGGCCCGCGCTGGGAAACCAGGCGGCAAGCGCCAGCGTCATCATCATCGAGACGTTGAGGAAGATCGACGCGGCTGCGGCGCTCGCGAAGCGCTGCATCACGTTGAGCATGCCGCCATAGAGCGTCACCAGCGTGATCAGCAGCAGATAGGGAAAGGTGATCCGGGTCAGCTCGATCGCGAGCTTGCGCTGCTCGGCGTCCTCGGAAAAGCCGGGGGCCAGAAGGCTCATGGCTTGCGGCATGAACAGCCAGGCGACGATCAGCAGCACCACCTGCGAGGCCAGCAGCAGCGTGAAGATGCGGTCGGCGAACAATCTTGCCGCCCCCTCCCCGCGCTCGCCATGGACGTGCGCATAGGCCGGCACCCAGGCCGCGTTGAAGGCGCCCTCGGCAAAGATCGCACGGAAATGGTTGGGCAGCCGCAGCGCCACGAAAAAGGCGTCGGCCACGGGGCCGGCGCCGAGAATCGCCGCAAGCATGATGTCGCGGGCAAATCCCGTCAGCCGCGAGAGCAGCGTGTAACCACCAACCGTGAAGATACGTCCGAGCATCGTTCCCTTCTAAAGGAAGAGCTCGCGCAGCAAAACGGCGAATTCAGGTTGAAAGCGCGCCGCGCACGGCCGCGATGATTCGCTCCTGATCGGCTTCGGTCAGGTAGGCGTGCATCGGCAGGCTGATGACGTCCTGCGACAGGCTCTCGCAGCCCGGCAGGCCGCCCTCGGCCACCGGGTACTGCTTGTAGGCCGTCTGCTGATGCATCGACTTGCCGTAATAGATCGCCGTCGGCACGCCCTGGGCCTTCAGCGCGGCGGCAAAGCCGTCGCGGTCGGTGCCCTCAGGGAGGCGGATCGTGTACTGCGCCCAGACCGAGGTGTTGCCGGGAGCAACGCGCGGCACGGTGACCACATTGCTGAGACCGCGCGCGTAGCGCTCGGCGACCTTGTTGCGGGCGGCGATCTCGTCGTCGAAGATCTTCAGCTTCTCGATCAGGATCGCGGCCTGCATGGTATCGAGCCGGCCGGTCAGGCCGAGGCGGACGTTGTCGTATTTGTCCACGCCCTGCCCGTGCACGCGGATGCTGCGCAGCGTCGCCGCGAGCTCGTCGTCATCGGTGAAGATCGCGCCGCCGTCGCCGAAGCAGCCGAGCGGTTTTGCGGGGAAGAAGCTGGTCGCGGTGGCGAGTGCCAACGTGCCGAGCTTGCGGCCCTTGTAGCTCGCGCCAAAACCCTGCGCTGCGTCGTCGAGCACGAACAGGCCTTCAGCCTTGGCGATCTCGGCGATGGCATCGTGATCGGCCGGCTGGCCGAACAAATCGACCGGAATGATCGCGACCGGCTTGAGGCCGGCCTTGCGGGCGGTCGCGATGCCGCGCTTTAGCGATTCCGGGCTCATGTTGAAGGTGGCTTCGTCAACGTCGACATAAACCGGCGTCGCGCCGGTCCGCGCCACCGGCGAAGCCGTCGCGATGAAGGTGAAGGACGGACACAGCACGGCGTCGCCGGGCCCAACATTCTTCGCCATCATCACCATCAGGATCGCATCGGTGCCGCTGGCGCAGCCGATCACATGCTTGGCGCCGCAATATGCCGCAAGCTGCTTCTCGAGCTCGGCGACTTCAGGGCCGTTGACGAACTGACAATGGTCGAGAACCCGCTTCACGGCAGCATCGAGCGAGTCGCCGAGCCGGCGGCGCTGCGAGGCGACGTCGATGAAGGGAATGGGTTCGGAACGCAGATGCTGGTTCATGGCGCCTTCTTGGCTAGTCGACATGGAAAGAGTTCAACCGGCAACGCGGCGCGGACCCTTGCGGGCCGACGACGTGGCCGCGGGCCGCGACGGCGTTTCCAGGCACTGCGTCGCGATCTCGAGGCTGGCGACACCTTCGTCGCCGGTGACCGCCGGCGTCTCGCCGTTGCGCACGGCCTTGAGGAACGCGATCAGCTCGGCGCGGAGCGGCTCGTCATGGCCGACCGGAAGATGCCGCATCGAATAGCTGCCGTCAGGCTTGAAGCCGAAACATTCGGTGACCTGGCGCGTCAAGAGATCGCCCATCACGTATTTGCCGCGGGTCGCGACCGTGACGCTACGCGCCTTGAACGGCGTCAGCCAGTTGGTGTTGATGTGCGCGAGCACGCCGTTGGCGGTGCGGAACTGCAAGAGCGCGATGTCCTCGCGCTCGGCGACCGCACTCGACAATTGCGGCTGCACCTCGACGATGTCGGACTCGGTGAACCAGCGGATCAGATCGATGTCGTGCACGGCGAGATCGATGACGACGCCGACATTGGACATGCGCGGCGGAAACGGGCCGACGCGCGTGATCGCGATCGACAGAATATCCTCGCCCGCGATCGCCTGCTTGACGGCGGCGACCGCCGGATTGAAGCGCTCGACATGGCCGACCATCAGCGTCACGCCGGCCTTTTGAGCCGCCGTGACGATCTCGCGGCCTTCCGCGACCGTGGACGCAATCGGCTTCTCGACCATCACGTGGATGTTCTTGGCGATGCAGGCGAGCGAGACCTCGTGATGCAGATGGGTCGGCGCCGCGATGGTGACGGCATCGACGCCTTCCGCCAGCAGCTGGTCGAGCGTCTCGAAGCTCGCGCAATTGGCAAGCTCCATCGCCCGGGTGCGATGTGCCGGCGAAGGATCGACGACGCCGACGAGGTTGACGCCGGGAAGACCCGCGAGCACGCGCGCGTGGTTGCTGCCCATCACGCCGGCGCCAATGACGCCGACGCGCAAGCCGGCCTTTGCCGGTGCCGATCCTGTGGAACTCATTTGAGCAAACCCCGATTCAACGCAAATCCCCGGGGCGCTTCTAGCACGGACGCCACATTTGTGGCGAATGGGGAGCTAGCGGTCCGGACACGATTTGATTCAAAAAGTTACACGTTTCCCGGGCCTTAAGCCCCTGAAAGAGACCACTCTTTTGGCCCGGGTCGCGTGATTCGGAGTGTGCTGGTTACGACCTTTGATAGTCGTCTTCAATCCGGATGATGTCGTCTTCCCCGAGATAGCTTCCAGTCTGGACCTCGATCAGCTCCAGCATGATTTTACCGGGGTTCTCCATCCGGTGCACCGCGCCCATCGGAATGTAGATCGACTCGTTCTCGTGCACGCTTTTGACGGTCTCGTTGACGGTGACGCGGGCTGTGCCGCGGACCACGATCCAGTGCTCGGCGCGATGATGGTGCTTCTGCAGCGACAGACGCCCGCCCGGCTTCACCACGATGCGCTTGACCTGGTGCCGCTCGCCATTGTCGACCGACTGGTAGCTGCCCCAGGGACGATGCACCTTGAGGTGCTCCTCGGTGACCTTCGGTGCGACCGCCTTGAGTTTTGTGACCAGCCGCTTGAGCCCGTTGGCATCTTTTTGGCGCGAGACCAGAACCGCATCGGCAGTCGCAACCACGATGAGATCGTCGACGCCTTCGAGCGCGACCAGCGCGGCATCGGTGGTGACGTTGCAGTTGCGGCTATCTTCGAACACGGCGGCGCCATGCGAAGCATTGCCTTGCGCGTCCTTGTCCGACAATTCCCACACCGCGTGCCAGGAGCCGACGTCGGACCAGCCGCAGGACACCGGCACCACAGCGGCGCGCGCGGTCTTCTCCATCACCGCATAGTCGATGGAGATCGCCTTGGCCGCGCCGAACGCCTCGGGCTCCAGCGTCACGAAGCCGAGATCGCGACCGGCATTGGTCACGGCACTGGAAATCGCCTCCACGCTCGCCGCATCGACCTTGCGGTATTCGTCGAGCAGCACGCTGGCGGGGAACATGAAGTTGCCGCTGTTCCAGAGATAGCCGGAATTGACGTAGTCGGCGGCCTTCACCGCATCCGGCTTCTCGACGAAGCGCGCGACCGCGTGCACCTCGCCGGAGATGACCTCGCCCGGGCTGATATAGCCGTATTCGGTCGCCGGTCGCTCCGGCTTGACGCCGAAGGTGACGATGCGCCCGGCACTCGCGGCGGTGAGGCCCTGGCGGCACGCCGCGACGAAGGCCGCATTGTCCTGCACCACGTGGTCGGCGGCGAGCGCGAGCACGATCGCTTCACTCGCGCGGTTCTGCGCGAACACCGCACCGGCTGCGATCGCAGGGCCGGAATCGCGCCGCATCGGCTCGAGGATCACGTCGGCCTCGATGCCGATTTCCGCGAGCTGCTCCAGCACCATGAAGCGGTAGGAGGCATTGGTGATGACGATCGGGCGATCGAACAGCGAGGCCTCCGAGACGCGGAGCAGCGTGTCCTGGAAGGTCGAGCGGGTGCCGAACAGCGGCAGGAATTGCTTGGGGCGCACCTCGCGCGAAGCCGGCCACAGCCGCGTTCCGGCACCGCCGCACATGATCAGGGGGATAATGCGTTTGTCCATCGTCATTTCAAACCTTGAGGTCGTTCCGATACCAGGTGACAAAATTACGAATTCCGTGCGCGATCGGCGTTGACGGTGCAAAGCCGGCGTCGCGCATCAGATCCTCGACATCCGCGAACGTTTCCAAAAGGTCTCTCGGCAGCAATTCTTTGATCGCCGTCCGACCCAGCCCCTGCTCCAGAATCCGACGACATGCATCAGCTCTTCCGGATGGTGGTTGCCGACATTGTAGACCTTAGACGGCGCATTTGCGGCAGCCGGGTCATCGGCGGGCATCAAGCCGATGAAATCGGCGGCGCCCGTGACCAAAATCGCCTGATCCCTCATCCTGTTCCCAAGGTCTGCTTCGCCCGATCCGTGCTCGATCTTTCGCCCGCGGCGCCTCTTTAGCCTCCGCATCGACGGGGTCGCAATAGCTCCGCTGCCCTGCATGAGGGCTCTCGATCACCGCTATTGCAAGATCGACGCCAAAACCATACCAAAGCGGCCGAATTCGGCGCCTTGCGTCGGGTTGCTTTCAACCCTTGTTCATGCGGGCGAAATGCGCCGAATCCTGCTGTCGACGGCCAAGATCCTGATTTCCGGAGCGCTGCTCTACCTGGCGCTGCGCAAGGTCGATCTGTCCGAACTGTTCTCGCGCTTCACCGTGACCAGCCTGTTCTGGATCGGCTTGGCGATCGCCGTCACGTTCCTGCAAATCTTCGTCGGCGTGTTGCGCTGGCGCGAGGTCAGCGCCGCATGCGGCGCCCCGCTCGAGCTCGGCCGGGCCATGCGCTACAACGTGATCGGATCGTTCTTCAACCAGACCCTGCCCTCGGCGATCGGCGGCGATGCGGTCCGGTTGTGGCTCGTCGCGCGCGCCGGCGCCGGCTGGCGCGCTGCGACCTACTCGATCTTCGTCGATCGCGCGATCGGTTTGATCGCGCTCGCGATCATGATCGTCGCGAGCCTGCCCTGGAGCTACAGCCTCATCGCCGATCCACACGGACGCTCGGCGCTGCTGCTCGTCGACCTCGCGGCGCTCGCGGGTGGTCTCGGCTTCCTGGTCTTCGGCGCGCTGAAATGGCACTGGCTGAGAACCTGGTGGGCCACGCATCACATCCACGCCTGTGCCGTGATCGCCAACCGCGTGATCTTCAGCCGCTCGCGCGGACCAGCCGTCGTGATCCTGTCGCTCGCCGTGCATGTGCTGGCCGTCGTGGTCGCCTGGTGCGTCGTGCAGTCGATCGCGGCGCCGGTCGGCTTCAGCGACGTCTTTATGCTGGTGCCGCCGGTGATGCTGATCACGATGATGCCGATCTCGATCGCCGGCTGGGGCGTGCGTGAAGCCACCATGAGCCTCGCGTTCGGCTTCGCGGGGCTGGCCGCCAACGAGGGGGTCAACGTCTCGCTGCTGTTCGGCGCCGTGTACTTCATCGTCGGCGCGATCGGCGGCCTGGTCTGGATCCTCAGCGCGGAGAAAGCCGCGCAGGGATCGGCGCCGCTCGGGGTACCGGAGTGAACGCGGCCGTTGACGCGCTCGGCGCCGTACCCTCGCTGCTTGCCGTTGCGATTGCCGCGCTGGTGTCGGGCGTCATCACCTGGACCAGCCGTCCCCTGCTCCAGCGTTACGCATTGGCGCGGCCCAACGCGCGGTCCTCTCATCGCATCCCGACCCCGCAGGGTGCGGGCATCGCCGTGATATCAGCGACGCTGCTGGTCGCATCAGCCTGGGCAGCCTGGGCGAACATCGCGATTCCGCCGGCGCTGATCGCTGCAACGGTCTTGATCGCCGTGGTCGGATTTGCCGACGACATCAAGTCGCTGCCGGTGCTCGTGCGCCTCGTGCTGCAGGCCGCAGCTGTCGGCGCCGTCGTGTTCACCACGCCCGAGACCGCGCGCATCGTGCCGGCGCTGCCGCTCGCGCTGGAGCGCGGACTCATCCTGCTGGCGGGCGTGTGGTTCGTGAACCTCGTCAATTTCATGGACGGGCTCGACCTGATGACGGTGGCGGAAGTGGTGCCCGTCACCGCCGCGCTGCTGCTGCTGGGACTGCTCGGCGATTTGTCGTGGCCGGCCGCGCTGATCGCCGCGGCGCTGTGCGGCGCCACGCTCGGCTTTGCGCCGTTCAACAAGCCGGTCGCGAAAGTCTTCCTGGGCGATGTCGGCAGCCTGCCGATCGGCCTTTTGCTCGGCTGGTGCCTGCTCGAGCTCGCCTGGCGCGGGCAGCCCGCCGCGGCGCTGTTGCTGCCGGCCTATTACCTCGTGGATTCGACCATCACGCTGTTTCGGCGCATCGCAAGGCGCGAGCAATTCTGGTCGGCGCATCGCTCGCATTTCTACCAGCGTGCCACCGACCATGGCTTCACGGTCTCTCGCGTGATCGGGGAGGTGTTCGCGCTCAATCTCGTGCTCGCGGGACTTGCCATCGTCACCGCTCGCGCCGGCTCGATGACGATCACGCTGACCGCGCTGTCGGCGGGCGCAATCGCGATCGGCATCGTGCTGCGGCGGTTCTCCCGCCCTCAGGCGTCCTGAGCCACCAGCGCCAGCCGCAGCCCCTCGTCGAGAGACACCGGCGGCTGCCACCCGGTCGCGGTCGCCTTGGCGAGGTTGAGCTCGAGCGAGCCGATCAGGCTGTCATGCGTATCCTGCCGGCCCAACAGGCTCAGCAACGTCCCGAGCAGGTCCGGCGGCATGCCGAACAGCCGCGAGCTCTTGCCGGCAGCCTTGGCCAGCCGCTCGATGAACTCGGGCGTCGAGACCTGCTCCCTGTCGGCCACCAGGAAGATCTCGAAATTGCTCGCGGGATCTGGATGAGAGAGCCGGCGCAGGATGAACGACGACAGGTTCTGCACGGCAAGGAAGGCGCGGTGGTTGCGGATCGCGGCAAAGGGCAGCGGCAGCCCGAGGTTCACTGCACGCGTCAGCAGCGCGAAATTGCCCTTGGCGCCCGCACCATAGACCAGCGGCGGCCTGATCACCGAGACCTTCATGGCGCTGTCGCGCGCCAGCGTCTTCAAGCCCGCTTCGGCCGCGGCCTTGGACATGCCGTAGAGACCGCGCGGCGTCAGGACATCGTCCTCGCTGAACGGCCCGCGGCCCTCATTGCTGCGACCGTGCACGAGAACGGTGCTGATGAAAATGAACTGCCGCACGCCGGCCGTCGCCGCGCTGCGCGCCAGGTGCAGCGTGCCGGCAATGTTGACGTTGCGGTAGAGCTGGACCGCATGCTCTTCGTGCTTGTGATGCACCCGTGCGGCGAGATGAACGACGGCGTCGACGCCTTGAAGCGCGGCCTGCCAGTCGGTTTCGGGGCCGATCGTTTCGATCACGACCTCGTCGTCCATGCCTTCCGGTCTGCGGACCGCGCGGCGGATCGACCATCCCTCGCGCGCCAGTGCGGGCACGACGTGACGGCCGACGAAACCGCTCGCACCCGTCACCAGCACGACTGGCTTGCGCTCGTTCATCGTTGCTCCGGCAGTTCGGGGTTGCGCAACAATTCGTCGACCAAGGCAGCATAGGCGTTCATCGCGGTGACGCGATCGAACTTCGCCGCCGCCTTCACCGCGCGCTCCGCAAAGGCGACACCGTCGGAGCGAGACGCCGCGCGGATCGCCTCGGCCAGTTGATCGGCGCGGCCCGGCGTCACGACCCAGCCCAGCCCGTTCTCCACCACGGTCAACGCGGCCTCGGCCTCCGGTTCGGAGACCAGCACCACGGGACGGCCGACCGCCAGCAGATTGTAGAACCGGCTCGGCACCGACACCCCCGCAACGTCCTTCCGGTACGGAATGATCCAGAGATTGGCAGCCGCCAGGAATGGTTCGAGCTCGGCATCCTCGACCCGTCCCACGAAGGAGACATTGGGCAAGTTCGCCTCAGTCTGCAACTGCTTCAACCGCTCGAAGCCGATGCCCCAGCCGGAGAGCAGGAAGTGGATGTCAGGCTCGTCACTCAAAAGACGCGCCGCCTCGAACACGATCTCCGGATCATGGGTGAAGCCGAGATTGCCCGACAGGCCGACAACGAAACCCGCCGAGAGCGCTTTGCGGAACGGATTATCCGCCGTCACCGGCCGGGGTGCGGCCACGAGCGTCGCCCAGTTCGGGATGAAGCGGATCTTGCTCCGCGTCATGCCGGAATAGCTCAGCAGCGGCCGTTCCGCATCGCGGCCGATGGTGATGACGGCATTGAGCGCGCGGAACATCAGGCTGTTGGCGGCGCGCATCGTCATGGTCACGATCGAACCGGGCTTCAGCAGGCCCGCCATCACCAGCACGTCCGGGAAGAGGTCGTGCATGATCAGCGCCGAGCGCGCGCCCTTCAACTTCGCCGCCGCCGCCACCGCGTAAGGCAGCATGAACGGTGCGGTGACGGTGAGCACGACGTCACCTCGCCTCAACTCCCGTGTCAACGCCAGGAACGTGCGCGCCGCGAACAGCAGTTCGGAGGCGCCGCGCCGCACCAGCGCCGCCTTGCCCGCCATGCGGTTCTTGACGGCGACGACCCGCGGCTTGCCCGGGCCGATCTGCGAGGCCGGCAACGCGCCCGATGAGCCCGACAGCACCACGACCTCGTGATCCCCCGCGATGCGGCAGGCGATCTCGGCCATGATCGCCGCCGTCGTGCTCGGATCAGGCGGGTAGTGCTGGCTCGCCACGACGATCTTGCCTCGAGGCTGCATGATCAGGCCGCGGTCGACCCGAATTCCGGAACCGCATCCTTCAGAATGGTCCTGATGGTGGCCCGATCGTCGCGCGCGATCGCCTGCTCCAGCGCCGCAATCCATTTGCGCAGCGTCTGCATCGGCGGCTCGTTCGGCTGCGCGGCCATGATACCGGCGACGCCGATCTCGCGGGTCGGCTCCTCGGAGGCGAACAGGATTTCGTGCAGGCGTTCGCCGGGCCGCATGCCCGTGAACACGATTTCGATGTCGTAGCCGGGTTGCAAGCCCGAGAGACGGATCATGCGCTCGGCAAGATCAACGATCTTCACCGGCTGGCCCATGTTGAGCACGTAGACCGACACGTCCGAACGCTGCGTTCCGAGCGCATGCGTTGCCGCCGTGATGACGAGATCGCAGGCTTCGCGGATGGTCATGAAGTAGCGGACCATGTCGGGATGCGTGACCGTCACGGGACCGCCGGCATCGATCTGGGCCTTGAACTTCGGCACCACCGAGCCGTTCGACGCCAGCACGTTGCCGAACCGAACCGAGATCAGCCGCATCGACCGCCTGGCGCCGCCGTGACCCGCCGCAAGATCATGGTCGAGCGCCTGGCAATACATCTCGGCGAAGCGCTTGGTCAGGCCGAGCATCGACACCGGCTCGATCGCCTTGTCGGTCGAGATCATCACCATGGCTTCGGCGCCGGCACTGTGCGCCGCATCGGCAACGTTGATCGAGCCGAAGATGTTGGTCTTGACGCCCTCGCTCCAGTCGCGCTCGAGGATCGGCACATGCTTGAGCGCGGCGGCATGGAACACGATGTCCGGCTTGAACTCGGCCATCAGGCGCATGATGCGCTCACGGTCGCGGATGTCGGCGATCCGCCCTTCGATCGAAGCAGCGGTGCCGAGCGCCGCGAGCGTTTCCGTGATCGCGTAGAGCGCCGGTTCGGAATTTTCCACGATCAGAAGACGCGCGGCGCCGAACGCGACGACACGTTCGCAGATCTCGGAACCGATCGAGCCGCCCCCGCCGGTGACGATCACCGCCTTGCCCTCGATCAGGGCCTCGAGCCGCGCATAGTCGATCTTTTCGCTCGGCCGCAGCAGCAGGTCCTCGACGGCGACGGCCGTGAGCCGTGGCGTATCGCCACTCTCGAGCGAGGGCATGCGGCTCACGATCACGCCGAGCTTGCGCGCCCGCATCAGGATCGATTCGGGATGGGCCTCCGGCTCGAATGCCGTCGGCGTCATCACAACGCGCGCGATCCCCTTGCCGCGCTTGGTGAAGTCGGCGACGACATCTTCGATGTCGTCGACGCCGCCCAGGACAGGGACGTTGCGGATGGACTGGCCGCGATCGGAACTCGACGGCGAGAGCACACCGACCGGCCAGATGTGCTTGATCGCCCCGCTCTCGATTCCGCGCAACAGCACCTCGGCGTCCGCGGCGCGGCCGATCAGCAGTGTCGGCGCGGCATCTCCGGTGCGGGCGTGACGCCGAACCCGCGTATAGCGGAAATAGCGGTAGGACATGCGCAACGCGCTGAGGAAGGAGATCTCGATGAACCAGTAGAGGACGATGGTCACCTTGCCGAGGAAGAAGGCGCCGCGGACGTTGGGGGCGACGAAGATGTAGTCGAGCACCAGGAGTGCAACCGTCAGCACGGTCGCGACGCGGATGATGTTCAGCGCGTCGGGCAGCGAAATGAAGCGCCATTTCGTCGTGGTCAGGTTGAAGACGAAGAACACGACCACGCTGAAGGCGAGGAAATAGGGCAAGATCTGGATCAGCAGCGGCAGGCGATCGAAGAAGCCGTCGCCGCCCTCGAAGCGCAGATAGAAGGCGGCGAACAGCGCCGCCGTGGTCGCCAGCAGGTCGTGGAGCGCGATCATGAAATTGCGCAAGGTGAGATGCGAAAGACGCGTCATCCGCTGACCGAAAATCCAGTTAAATGCAACCTGATCGCGCTGATAACCCATCTCGGCCGGACATGCCAGTCAAGGCTTGCCGGTCAAGCTTTGCCGGTCAAGCTTTGCGATCCGGGCGGCCGTTCAGGAACCGGTTACTGTCGCCTTCGCTTCGGCCTGCTGGGCCCGGATCACCATGCCGCCGGCAACGCCGACACCGATGACGTACATCCAGCCCTCGTGGAAGTCGAACAGATGGGAGTTGAACAGCGAGGTGAAGATGTTCTGGACCACGACCAGGAGGCCGACCCAGTTTGCGAGCCCGTCGCCGCGAAACAAGCGCAGATGCAGGATCCAGATGGCGTAGAGAACGGCGACGCCGATGAAGCCCCATTGCACGGCCACGTTCAGCGTCTGGTTATGCGGGTTGCCGATCACCTCGGCGGACGCCAGGTTCTGATCGCCGGGCGTCGCGGCCCGCTCGAACAATCCACGCGTCGAGCCGGTGCCGTGCCCCTTGACCGGCGCCTCCGCGAAGAAGGCGAGGGATTTTCGCCAGAATTCGAGCCGCAACCCGGCCGAGGTCGCCGCGCCTTGTTCGACATAGCGTGTGTAGTCGCTGGCAAAGCTGTCGGCGGTCTTGCGCAATTGCGGCGAGGCCTGCCAGGCGAGAACCGCGCCCACGAGCAGGGCCGCGGAGATGATCGCGATGCTGCGCCATCTCAGATGAAGCAACGCAAACACGCCGAACAGGACCGGAATGGTGACAAGCGCAGTGCGCGACACCACCACGAAGGCCATATTGACGAAGAAGGCGAGCGCAAGCGCCGTGAGCAGCCCTGCGATCCAGTAGCGCTTCTGACGCAGCAACTGCACGATCGGATAGGCGAGCGCGACCGCGCAGAGCGCAAACTCCTGGCTCTGGTCGATGTAGTTCTTGACGAAGATGCCGCGCTCGACGCGGTCGGATTTGAGCGCGAGGTCGGGGTAGAAGGCGACCAGCCAGGACATCACCGACAGCAGCGCGCAGGACACCAGGAAGGCGACGAACACCCAATGTCCGCGCGGCGAGCGCGCAAAATGATAGAGCAGGACCGGCAGCACCAGCAGCTTGACGGTCGGATTGACCGCGTAGAAGCGCGCGCCCCAGGCCGCGTCCGACCACAGCGTCCCGACCAGAGCGAGCAGGACCAGCGCAATCGGCGCCGCGCAGATCGGACGCCTGAGCGATTGCAGGAACTCGCGGACGTCGAGGAACGGCACCATGCAGAGCAGCATCAGGACATTGAATATCGCCGCAAGCGACGTCGACCATGGCAGCGAGGCCGCAGTCAGGATCGCGAACAGATCGACCGTCTCGGACCAAGCCGCCGGACTGCGCAGACGCCGCCACAGCACCTGGCCGGTCGTCTCCCCGGCGAGCGTCGTCACTTGCCCTCTCCCCGCGCGCGATGAACCAGCGCCGTCGTGCTGAAACCCTGGAGAATGTCGACCAGCACCACCGTCCCGCCCGCGGCCTCGACGACCTCATGGCCGACGACCTGCTCGCGGGTGTAATCGCCCCCCTTGATCAGCGCACTCGGCTTGATGCGGGTGATCAGGTCGATCGGCGTATCTTCATCGAAAATAACGACGAGATCGACGGCTTCGAGCGCCGCCAGCACTTCCGCACGCGCTCGCTCGTCCTGAACGGGGCGATCGGCGCCCTTCAGCCGCCGTACCGAAGCGTCGCTGTTCAGCCCCACGATCAGGCGGTCGCAGGCGGAGCGCGCCGCTGTCAGCACCTTGACGTGGCCGGGATGCAGGATGTCGAAGCAGCCATTGGTGAAGCCGACGCGTTGGCCTTGCTTCTTCCATTCCGCGAGCTGCGCGTCGAGCGCGCCGGGCTCGAGCACGATCTTCTCCTCGGCCGCGAGATAGGCATGCGGCAATATCTTTCGCTTCAGCTCGGCCACACTTACGCTGGCGGTGCCCTGCTTGCTGACGGCGACGGCGGCCGCGGCACTGGCCATGCGTAGCGCCGTGTCCCAGTCCGCGCCCGTGGCGAGCGACACCGCGAGCGCCGCGGCAACGGTGTCGCCGGCGCCGGAGACGTCGCGTACCTTGACCGGGAACGCCGGAACGTGAACGGCCTCGCCGTTGCGCGGCACCAGCGTCATGCCGTGCTCGCCTTGCGTGACAAGGATTGCTTCGCAATCGGCGAGCCGCATCACGTCCTCGCTGGCATCGACGATGCTCTGCGGCGTGTCGGCGCGGCTTCGGGTCGCTTCCGAAAATTCCTTGCGATTGGGCGTGAGCAGCGTCGCGCCGCGATAGATCGCCCAGTTCAGGCTTTTGGGATCGACGATCACGGGCTTGCCGAGTTTTCGCGCGGCGTCGATGGTGTGGCGGATGACGCGGGCGGTCAGCACCCCCTTGGCGTAGTCGGACAGCAACACGATGTCGGCGCGCGCGATCTGCGGCAGGATCGCCTCGATCAGCTTGGTCTCGATCGTATCGGAAGCAGGCTGTGCCTGCTCCCAATCCGCGCGCAGCATGTGCGTGGAAAAATGCTCGGAGACGAAACGCACTTTTCGCGTGGTCGGACGCGAGGGGTCGCACACCAGCACGCTTTCGATTGCGCCCTGCTCCGCAAGCGTCGAGGCGAGCTGCCTGCCCGCATCGTCCTCGCCGACGAGGCCGACAAAGATGCAGCGCGCGCCGAGCGCGGCGACGTTGCGCGCGACGTTGCCGGCACCGCCGATATGGATCTCGCTGCGCTGTGCCGTGATGACGGGCGCCGGCGCTTCCGGCGAGATCCGCGACACCTCGCCATAGACGAACTCGTCCAGCATGATGTCGCCGATGCACAGGACCGTGCGGCCTGAGATGGCTTGCGCGAGCGCATCGAAATCGAGAATGGGCGTCGGCATGGTGATGGGCCTCAGCGGAAGCGGTCGGGCCGGTCGAGATAGTCGCCGACATAGGCCTTCACCGCGTCCTCGAGCGTGGTGAAACCACCATTATAGCCGGCGCGGTGGAGGCGATCGACCTCGCTCTGGGTGAAGTACTGGTAGCTGCCGCGGATCTGCTCGGGCATGTCGATGTATTCGATGTTGGGACTTGCGCCGAGCGCGGCATAAGCTGCCAGCATCAGATCCTTGAAGCTGCGTGCCTTGCCGGTGCCGACGTTGAAGATGCCGGACACCGAGGGCGTTGCCAGCAGCCACATGATCACGCGCACGACGTCGTCGACATAGATGAAATCGCGGCGCTGATCGCCATCGACGATGCCCTCGCGATGCGACTTGAACAATTGCACGACGCGGCCCGCTTTGACGTCGTCGAAGCGCCGCGCCAGCACGCTCATCATCGAGCCCTTGTGGTATTCGTTGGGGCCGAACACGTTGAAGAATTTCAGTCCGGCCCATTGCGGCGGCAGCTTCTCGCCCTTCGCGGCGCGCTCGGCGACGGCGAGATCGAACAGGTGCTTGCTCCAGCCGTAGAGGTTCATCGGCCGCAGTTTCTTCAACGCAGCGATCGAAGCATCGTCGTCAAATCCAGCCTCGCCGTCGCCATAGGTCGCCGCCGAGGAGGCATAGATCAACGGCACCGCATTTGCCGTGCACCAGTCCAGGAGGCGCATCGACAGGCGGAAGTTGGTCTCGAACACCAGGTCGCCGTCGGTCGCCGTGGTCGCGGATATCGCCCCGAGATGGATCACGGCATCGAGCTTGCGGCCCTTCAGCCAGTCCGGCAGCTCAGCCGGCGGCACGATATCTACAAGCTGCCGCTTGGCGAGATTGCGCCATTTGCCCTCCGTGCCAAGGAAATCGCAGACGACGACGTCGCTGCGGCCGGCCTCGTTCAGCGCGGCGACGACATTCGATCCGATAAAACCGGCCCCGCCGGTCACCAGCAACATTTCACCTAGCCTGCCCGATGTTTTGCGACCCGATCTTGCCCTAGCGCATGATCCTCCAAAGTGTAAGCGGTTTTGGGATGGCCGCTTTGCCGGCTTTACCTGCCGGCCCGGAGCGGCTAACCGAACCGCCACATCAGCGCACCCCGGCCTTATTAACGAATGAACCAATATTCACAACTTAGTGGAGAGGCAGATCGGAGCGACACGCGCCCGATCCTGATCGTCCCCTACATGTGGATCGGCGATTTCGTCCGGAATCACACCGTCGTGCGGGTCCTGAACGAGCGCTGGCCGAACCGGCCGGTCGATCTGCTCACGACGTCCCTGTGCGCGCCCCTGGTCGATTACATGCCCGGCGTGCGCCAAGGGATCGTGTGGGACCTGCCGCGCGGTCGGCTCGCCGTGGGGCGGCAGTTCGGCCTGGCGAAGCTCCTGCGCGAGCGGAACTACGGCACCGCCCTGGTGCTACCCCGGACCTGGAAGGCCGCCATCGCGCCCGCTTTGGCCGGGATTCCGGAAAGGGTCGGCTTCGTCGGCGAATTCCGGTTCGGCCTGCTCAACCGCTGGCGCTGGGGCGAGAAGAAGCTGCCCCGCTTCATCGACAAGAATGCCGCCCTCGCCCAGCCCGATGGCGCCCCGCTGCCGGCGGAATGGCCGGTGCCGCAATTGCGGGTCCCGGCCGAGGACATCGTCCGCTGGCGGCAGGCCAATGGCCTCAGCGCAGGCGCCGCCGTGGCGCTGGCTCCCGGCTCGGTCGGGGTGTCAAAACGCTGGAGCTACTATCCGGAAGCCGCCCGCCTGCTCGCCGAGCGCGGCCTCGAGGTCTGGGTGGTCGGCGGCCCCGGGGAAAAGGGCCTGGCCCACGAGATCGTCGCGGCCAGCGGCGCCGGGGTCCGGGACCTCACCGGCAATGATCTGCGCAACGGCGTGCTGGCCATGGCTGCAGCCGGCGTCGCGATCTCCAACGATTCCGGCCTGATGCACATCGCAGCTGCCCTGGGCACGCCGACCATGGGTATTTTCGGTCCGACCAGCCCCTATCTCTGGGCCCCCCTCAACGGCCTCGCCGCGACCGTGGTGCAGGACAAGAGCGTGCTGTCCTGCCAGCCCTGCCAGAGCACGATCTGCAAGATGAACGACCACCGCTGCATGCGAGATATCGCGGCGAGCGAGGTGGTGGAGATTGCGCAGCGGGTGCTGGGTGAGGTGGGGTCAAGGGCTTCGACGTGAAGGCCGTCGAGGCTGCGCCGATGATGACATCATGCCGGTGTTTTGCCCGACGAGTCAAATTGAATTCGTAAAATCCGCAGACCACCAACCCACCGCCAAGCCATTGATTTCATTATCCCCGGCTACTGTGCATGGGGTTGTTTTCGCGGTTTTTGTTTTGGTGGCCGTACGACAGGGGTTCAGAGCAGCGGCCGATACACCTCGCCGATCCGCGCTGCCTCGGCATCGAGGCTGAACCGTTCGAGCACCCGTGCCCGCCCGCGTTCGCCCATCGCGGTTGCGGCAGCAACATCGCGCATCAGCGGCTCCAGCGCTGCGACCAGCGCATCCACATCACCGGTCGGGACCAGCACGCCGGTCACGCCATCCTCCACCACCAGTTCGGCCGCGCCGGCGCGCGCGGCGACCAGCGCGCTCCCGGCCGCCATCGCTTCGATCAACGTCAAGCCAAAACCTTCGTTGCGCGAAGTGAAGGCGTAGATGGTCAGCCGCTGATACCAGCGCTGCACATCTTCGATCGGCAGCTCGCCAGTGATGACGATGCGCGATTGCAGACCGGCGGCCTCGATCCGTTTCTTCAGGTCGTTTGCAAAAGCGGCTTGCTCGGGTGTGACCTGGCCGACGATAACAGCGGTGAAATCCGGATAGCGCGGCAGCAGGCGGCACATCGCATCGACGAACACATCGGTGCCCTTCTGGGCGCGCACGCGGCCGAAGCAGCCGATCGCGTAGCGGCCCGGCAGCGCAGTTTCCGCGAAGGCAGCAGTGCGATCCGCCGGCGGCGCATAGACGTCGGTGTCGACGCCGTGCGGAATCACGGTCGCCTTCACTTTCAGGAACGAGGCCGAAAGATCTGACGTCGCGATGATTGCGTCCATGCGCCGGATCAGCCAGCGCGTGATCCAGCTATGATGGCGCTGTGCCGCCGAGGTGAAGACGAGCTTGAGCGGCCAACCGAGCGCACGCAACATCACCCCCGCGATCATCTCGTTGTTGCGGCGCGCGTGCCAGATCACCGGCGCCTTGCGGCGCCACAATCTCAGGAGATCGGCACCGTCCTGGCGCGCGATCCCCTCCGGCGCGTCGGAACCGAACCACGCGGCGCGATAGAGCTTTGCCAGCCGCGGCGCCACCATCCGGTTGGTCGCGGTGACCCCGGAATAGCGCCTGTGCAGATTTGGCACGATCACTTCGAGATCGCTTGGGGAATTCGCCACGCCACGCTCCGTTTCGAAAGTCCCTATACGCAACATTAAGCATAGTGACCAGTTCAGCCGCGCCGATACCCACTCTTCACCACGTAAACGTTAGCTTGGAGCGTTGATCGAAGACGGGTGAGATCATGACTGTGCTTGTCACCGGCGGTGCCGGCTATATCGGAAGCCACACGGTTCTGGCGCTGGCGGAAGCCGGCGAGGACGTCGTCGTGATCGACGATCTCTCCACCGGTTTCTCCGCCTATCTGCCCGAAGGCGTGCCGCTGTTCATTGGCGATGCCGGCGACGAGAACCTGCTCGAAGGCGTGATCGCCCAGCACAACATCGAGAGCATCATCCATTTCGCGGGCTCGGTGGTCGTGCCAGATTCGATGCGCGATCCGCTCGGCTATTACCGCAACAATTTCACGACCGCGCGCAACCTGCTCAACGTCGCGGTCAAGCGCGGCATCGACCGCTTCATCTTCTCCTCGACTGCGGCGGTCTACGGCGATCCGGACCAGGTGCCGGTGCCCGAGCATGCGCCGACACGGCCGCTGTCGCCCTACGGTTCGTCGAAGCTGATGACCGAGATCATGCTGCACGACGTCGCCGCCGCCTACGGCATGCAATACGTGACCTTGCGCTATTTCAACGTTGCGGGTGCCGATCCGCAGGCCCGCATCGGCCTCGCCACCGCCGGCGCCACGCACCTGCTCAAGATCGCGGTGGAAGCCGCCACCGGCCAGCGCGCCAAGATCGACGTGTTCGGCACCGACTATCCCACCCAGGACGGCAGCTGCATCCGCGACTTCATCCATGTCACGGACCTGTCGCAGGCGCATCGCTCGGCGCTCGCCTATTTGCGCAACGGCGGCGCCTCGACGACGCTCAATTGCGGCTATGGCCGCGGCTACTCGGTGCTGGAGACCATCGACGCGGTACGCCGTGTCTCGGGCCGCAGCTTCGCCGTGCAATACGCCCCGCGCCGACCCGGCGACATCATGACCATGGTCGCCGACACCAGCCGTATCCGCGGCCTGCTCGACTGGAAGCCGCAATACGACGACCTCGAGACCATCGCAGCCCATGCGCTGGCCTGGGAGGACAAGCTGTTCCGCGAGCGTCACGGCGAGCTCCGCCACGCCGCCTCGGCCTAGATTCCATTCCAGCGCAAGCCCTTAATTGGGCTTGAAAAGCGCTGGCTTAGCGGGCACAGAGGCCATTCGATCCCTGACGCGCGGGCAGGTTTTTTCCTGTGCCGTCAATGGACTGCGGATGGCTCAGTTTCCAAAGAAAATCACCGACAATCCCTATGCGGCTGCGGTGCTGATTCGCCGCCTGGTCACGGAACAGGGGATCATCTACTGGCGGCGCTACCTCGTCGCCTTCGCGCTGATGGCGCTTGCCGCCGGATCGACCGCGGGCGCGACCTACGTGCTCGGCCAGGTCATCAACCAGGCCTATGTCGACAAGAACATCCCGGGCATCGCGATGTTCTCGGGCATCACCGTGATCCTGCTCTTCATCAAGGGCGTGGCGACCTACGGCCACATGGTGATCCTGACCAAGATCTCCAACGCGATCCTCGCCACCAACCAGCGCCAGCTGTTCGCCAAGCTGATGCGCGAGAGCGTCGGATTCTTCTCCGAGCGGCATTCGTCGGAATTTCTAGCGCGGCTGACAGCCGGTGCAAAGTCCATCACTGATGTCCTCAACATGCTGGTCAATGCGGTCGGGCGCGACCTCATGATGCTGGTCGCCATGATCGGCGTGATGGTGTGGCAGGATCCAGTGATGTCGTTCATCGGCCTCGTCGCGGTGCCGCCGGCGATGCTGGTGCTGCGCAAGCTGGTCAAGCGCATCAAGGGGCTCGCCTACAACCAGTTCACCGGCACCGCCGACATCCTGGAGACGATGCAGGAATCGCTGCAGGGCATCCGCACGGTGAAAGCGTTCACGCTCGAAGACACCATGCAAAACCGCATCGACGAGAATATCGCGATCGTCGAGCGCAACGCCAACAAGATGGCCCGCGTCGCCAATCGCTCCAATCCGCTGATGGAGATGCTCGGCGGCTTCGCAGTCGCCGGCTGTTTGCTTTACGGCGGCTACAGCGTGGTCGCGCTCAACGCCACGCCCGGCGCGTTCTTTTCCTTCATGACGGCGTTCCTGATGGCGACCGAGCCGGCCAAGCGGCTGGCGCGGCTCAACATCGACCTCAACAGCCAGCTCGTCGGCGCCCGCATGCTGCTCGAAGTCGTCGACAGCCCTGCGAGCGAGCATTCCGACGACGACAAGCCGGCGCTGAAACTCTCGAACGCACGCATCGAGCTGCGCGACGTCAGCTTTTCCTATCGCAACGGTGAGACCGTCCTCAATCGCATGAGCTTTGTTGCCGAGCCCGGCAAGGTCACCGCGCTGGTCGGCCCCTCCGGCGGCGGCAAATCGACCGTGCTGGGGTTGCTGCTGCGCTTCTACGAGGTGACGCAAGGCGACATCGTGATCGACGGCCAGTCGATCGGCGCCGTCTCGCGAAAATCGCTGCGGGCTCAGACCGCCTATGTCGGCCAGGACGTCTATCTGTTCCGCGACACCATCCGCAACAACATCGCCTTCGGCCGCGCGGGCGCGACCGAAGACCAGATCATCGATGCTGCGAAAGCAGCCTGCGCGCATGATTTCATCATGGGCTTCCCGCTCGGCTACGACACGCCCGTCGGCGAACACGGCACGCAGCTGTCCGGCGGCCAGCGCCAGCGCATCGCGGTCGCGCGCGCGCTGATCAAGAACGCGCCGATCATCCTGCTCGACGAAGCCACCGCCGCGCTCGATTCGGAATCCGAACGGCAGGTGCAGGAGGCGATCGAGCATCTCTGCCAGAACCGCACCACGATCGTGATCGCGCATCGCCTGCACACCATCATGCACGCCGATGCGATCCTGGTGGTCGAGGGCGGCGAGATCGTCGAGCAGGGCCGGCATGACGAGCTGCTCCGCCGCGGCGGGCGCTACGCCTCGTTCTTCCGCTTGCAGCATCACGACGCCGGCGCTCTGGCGCCGATCAGCGCAACCGCATAGAGTTCCCTTCACCTCAAGAGCAGCGAGATCGCACCATGAACGCCGCCTCCTACGTCATCCCACTTCCGACCCAGGCTTCCCTTCCCGTCGTCGGGGAAAGCGGGCGGTATCCCGTGCGCCGCATCTGGTGCGTCGGCCGCAACTATCTCGAGCACATCCGCGAGATGGGCAATGACGAGCGCGCCCCGCCGTTCTTCTTCGCCAAGCACGCCGACATGCTGGTGCCCGACGGCGCCACCATTCCCTATCCGCCGCTGACCAAGGATTTGCATCACGAGGTCGAGCTGATCGTCGCGATGAAGAGCGGCGGCCTCAACATTCCCGCCGACAAGGCGCTCGACCATGTCTACGGCTATGCCGTCGGCATCGACTTGACCCGCCGCGACCTCCAGATCGCCTCGCGCAAGAAGGAGCGTCCGTGGGAGATCGGCAAGTCGTTCGACTATTCGGCGCCCTGCTCCGCGGTGCAGCCGGCATCGAAGATCGGCCATCCCGCCAAGGGCAAGATCTGGCTCACGGTCAACGGCAAGGAAGCGCAGAAAGGCGATCTCACCGAGCTGATCTGGAACGTGCCCGAGATCATCTGGCAGCTCTCGCAGCAGGTGAAGCTCGCCGCCGGCGACATCATCATGACGGGCACGCCGGCCGGCGTGTCGCAGCTCCAGCCCGGCGACAAGCTCGAATGCGGCGTCGACGGCGTCGGCACGCTGAAGGTCTCGATCGGCCAACCCGAGTAAGGCTCACGGCGGCTCGAACTAAGAAGGCCTCGGGCATGTCCGGGGCCTTTTGCATTTCGCTGGCGGACGATGCCGATCTACCAAGCCTTCACGGGCCGATCGGCGTGGCTTGCCTGCGGCACACCCCGATTGAGCGACATGTGGGAATGCACGCACAGCCAACCATCGCCATGTCTTGAAAACACCATCGTGGCCCGGCCGGGGCGCGGAAACGCGCTGCCGTCGGGATGATAGCCTGTGCTCGTCCACGGCACGATCACGGTCGCCATCGTGCCATCAGACGATGCCAGGATCGAGGCCTGGTCGATGACGAAACGGAAGTCGGCCGTCTTGGGCCAGACGTTATCCCATTGCGTGGTGACCCATTGGTCGAGGCCGGGAATGACGTCGTTGTGCGTGCCGAAGGCCAGCACATCCGGATGGAAGAGCGGCCGCGCCGAAGCATAGTCGACCTCGCGGACATAACCTGCGAACGTCTCCAGCCACGCGCGGAAGAATTGCACCAGCTCAGTGTTCGCAACCGGCAACGGGGCCATTACCTGCTCCATGTTTGATCGCTCAATCAGGCAATCTTGTTGCCATGAGGCGAACCGTCCAGCAAGATATGGGAAGAGCACCGGTGGAGATCGATCGACGAACCGGGCCGATTTCATGGAGCCAGACTCATGAGACGCCTTCTCCTGCTTGCGGCCACGCTTATCATCTCGTGCAACGTTGCCAGCGCGCAATCCGGTCAGCCCTATGCCGGCCTTGAGCAGCGCCCCATCAAGGCGCTGTCGCACCAGCAGATCGACGATCTTCGAGCCGGACGTGGCATGGGCCTGGCGCTTGCCGCCGAACTCAATGGATATCCCGGTCCGAGCCATGTTCTTGAGTTCGGTGACCGGCTTGACTTGACCGCAGATCAGCGCATCCGGGTTCAGCGCCTGTTCGAGGCCATGAAGCAAGAGGCGGTCCCGCTGGGTAACAAGCTGGTCGAGCAGGAAACGGAGTTGGACCGGCTCTTCTCTGCCCGCGTCGTGACATCGGAGTCACTCAAGGCGACCCTCGTTGCCATTGCGGAAACCCAGGCCTTGCTCCGCGAAAGCCACCTCAAATATCATCTGTCGACGACCGCCTTGCTCGATCAGAACCAGATGCAGCGATACGCGGAGCTGCGAGGTTACCAACGCCCCGATAGCTCCGAAGCACACAAGCACCATCACTAGACGCGGTCATCGCAGCCGACAGCACGATGAGGCCGCGCTTCAGGTCAGCGGGCCGGCACCCGCCCCCGGGCTACAGCTTCAACCACATCAATCTCGGCGACAGCACCGAGAAGCTGATGGCGCAGCTCGGCGGCCCCTTCCATGTCGGGCCGAGCGGGCTAGAGAAGACCGATCTCTGGACCTATCACCCATGGCCCTTCTCATTCGAAGTGCAGGCGGACCGTGTCACGTCAATCCGGATCAACGATCCGACCGTTCAGTAATTGATTGTACGCGGCCCTAGTCACGCCCGTGACAGGGCCTGGAGACCCTTGAAGGTCAGGCGCTTGGGGTCGGTGACGCCGGCGAGATACAGGCGGCGGATGAACGCGATGACGGCGTCGCGGTCGCAATCGGTCAACACGACGACGGCGTCGACCGCGATTCTCTGGGCTTCCATTGGGCTCACCTCGGCCTTGCAAGTAACCCCGGCCGAGACAGGCTAGGACTCCGCGGTTAATCCGACGTTAACCGTTCGGGCAGCATGGCTGATTCAGCCTAGCGGCCGTATACGCAAAACAACGCATTGCCCGTGCGCGCAGCGGCTCACCGCGCAGTGATGCTGTTCTTGAGCTGTGCAAACTGCTTCTTCAGCCGCGGCACCGCAAAGTCCGTGAAGGTCCGCACCTTCGGCACCGAGAGCCGGCCCTGCGGACAGATCAAATGCGCGGGCATCTCGGGATCCTCGTCGCCGGGCAGCACGATCTCGAGCTCGCCGCGCGCGACCTGCTCACCCACCTGGTACGAATACATTCGCGCCACACCGCGGCCGGCGACGGCCGAGGCCACCGCCGCATAGGTGCTGTTGACGACGAGCCGCGGCGTGAACTGCACCGTGCGGGCAGCCGACGAGCCGACCTGCGGCGCAAAGGTCCACGAATTGGGAAGGTGGGCCATCGCGACGATCTGGTGCTTGGCGAGATCGCCGGGCTCGGTGATGCGCGGGTGCTGCTTCAGATAGCGTGGTGATGCCACCACGACGCGGCTGATCTCGCCGACCCGCATCGCGACCATCGCTGAATCCGCGAGATGGCCGATGCGGAGCGCGACGTCGACCCCCTCCTCGATCAGATTGACCGCGCGATCGAACAGCAGGAGTTTTGCCGACACGGTCGGATAGGCATCGAGAAAGGCATCGAGGATCGGCCGCAGCACCATCTCACCCGACACCACCGGGGCGGTGATCGTGAGCAGGCCGCGGGGCGCCGTGCGCGGCCCGGCCGCGATGTCGTCGGCCTCCTCCAGCTCGGTAAGCACGCGCCTGCAGACCGCGACGTAGCGCTCGCCCTCCTCGCTCAGCTTGATGGAGCGTGTGGTCCGGTGCAGCAGCTCGGCACCGACCCGCTGCTCCAGGAAAGCAATGGCGCGGCTCACCGCCGCCGGCGAACGGCCGAGCTTGCGGCCCGCAGCGGCAAGGCTGCCGTCGTCCACCGCAAGGACAAACACCTTCATCGCATCCAGACGATCCATACGTCTCCCACCAGCCCATCGAGCTCCGACTGCAAGCTAGGCGTTCGCTCCTGCCGCGACAACCACCGCCGAACGCCGGTTCGGCATTCGTTCGCGCCGCGAAAGAGTGTCTGCCGGACAGCGCATATTCGCAGCCAGCCCGCTGCGGCGTACCTCATCCGTCAAGCCAGCCCCGCTGGCGCAGGTTCTGAAATCCAGCAACAGGAGCCCATCATGGGTATCGAACAGAAGGTTGCCATCGTCACCGGTGCCTCGCAGGGCATCGGTGCGGCCCTAGTCCAGGGTTTTCGCGATCGAAACTATCGCGTCGTCGCGACAGCGCGCTCCATCAAGCCGTCGGGCGATGACGATGTCCTCGCCATTGCCGGCGACATCGCCGACCGGAACACCGCCGAGCGGGTGGTCTCGCAAGCCGTCGCCCGCTTCGGCCGCGTCGACACGCTGGTCAACAACGCCGGCATCTTCGTCGCAAAGCCGTTCACGCAGTACACGGCGGAGGACTATGCGGCGGTGATGGGCACCAACGTCGCGGGCTTCTTCCACGTCACGCAGCTTGCCATCGCCGAAATGGAGAAGCAGGGGTCCGGGCACGTCGTCCAGATCACAACCACGCTGGTCGACCAGGCCAATTCGAACGTGCCCTCGGTGCTGGCCTCGCTGAGCAAGGGCGGGTTGAGCGCCGCGACCAAGTCGCTCGCGATCGAATATGCCAAGCGCGGTATCCGCGTCAACGCGGTGTCGCCCGGCATCATCAAGTCGCCGATGCATCCCGTCGCGACGCACGCCCAGCTCGATGGGCTGCATCCCGTCGGCCATATGGGCGAGATGTCCGACATCGTCGATGCCGTGCTCTATCTCGAGGGCGCCTCCTTCGTCACCGGCGAGATCCTGCATGTCGACGGCGGCCAGAGCGCCGGCCACTGAACGCTAGCGCCTTGGCGCGCACGAGGACGACATGACAGACGCAGATGCCAAGCAGCAAGTTCATCCCCGACCGCATCAGCGGTCGGGTTCGACATCAGAGATTTCTTCACAGCAAACCCGGCGATATGCGGTAGCCGGATTGTCAGCATCGCTGGTCGGACTCGGCCTCGCGCGCTTTTCCTATACGCCGCTGATCCCGGCCCTGATCGCCGCAAAATGGTTCGGCGCGTCCGACGTCGTCTATCTCGGTGCAGCGAACCTGGCCGGCTATCTCGCCGGCGCGCTCGCGGCGCGGACCGTGGCCGCGCGCATCGGCGCCGTTCGCACCTTGCGGGCGATGATGTTGCTCGCGACCCTCTCTTTTTTTGCCAGCTCAACCCCGGTGTCGTTCACCTGGTTCTTCGCCTGGCGCTTCCTGTCGGGGCTCACCGGCGGAATCATCATGGTACTGGCGGCCTCCGTCATTCTGCCCCATACCTCGGCCGCAAAGCGCGGCATGGTCGGCGGCGTGATCTTTGCCGGTGTCGGGCTCGGTGTCGCCGCATCGGGCACGCTGGTGCCGCTATTGCTGCAGCAAGGCTTGCAACAGAGTTGGTATGGTCTTGGCGTGGTCTCTGGCACGCTCACGCTGGTGAGCTGGTGGAACTGGCCTGCCGAGGCCAAGACCGATACCGTGTCATCGCAGCCGGCGAAGCACGCTTCGCCCGCCGTTCGCGGCTTGCTCGTCCAATACGGCCTCAACGCGGTGGCGCTGGTGCCGCACATGGTCTTCATCGTCGATTTCGTCGCGCGCGGCCTCGGCCAGGGTATTGCCGCGGGATCGCACTACTGGGTGCTCTACGGCCTTGGCGCAATCGTCGGCCCCCTGGTCACCGGTCACCTCGGCGATCGCGCCGGGTTTGGACCCGCGCTACGCGCCGCCTTCCTGATCGAAGCGGCCGCCGTGTTGCTCCCGACCGTCAGTACCGCGCCTCTCTCGCTGATCGTGTCGAGCGTCGTGGTCGGCGGCTTCACACCCGGCATCGTACCGCTCGTGCTCGGACGTATCCATGAGCTGGTCCCCCATTCTGCCGAGCAGCAGCGCAGGACGTGGAGCCATGCCACGACCAGCTTTGCGCTGTTCCAGGCGGCCGCGGCCTACGGCTTCTCCTGGATCTACGCGCAGACCGGCGGCGATTATCTCGTCCTGTTCGCGCTGGGCGGTGGCGCGGTGGTGCTCGCACTCGCGATTGATTTTGCCCTGCCGCTTACCACCCGTAAGGCTTAGAACGCCGAGGTCGTCGCGATCAGGAATATTGCATCACGCCGTCGTCGATCCGGCCGAACCGCAAGGAGACGATGTCGAGCGCGTAGTTCTGGTAGAGCCGCCACGGCTGCTTCGAGCCTTGCTTCGGCATCTTTGCGACCGAGCGCTGCACATAACCCGAGGTGAAGTCGAGCGACGGCTGCGCGGTAATCGAGGGATCGTCATTGTGCGGCATGCACTGCCGGAAATTGTGCCGGTCCATGTAGTTGATCAGGCGGCAGACATATTCGCAGGTGAGGTCGCATTTCAGTGTCCATGATGCGTTGGTGTAGCCGAAGGCGGAGGCCATGTTGGGCACCTCGGCATACATCATGCCTTTGTAGGTCAGCGTATTGGCGAAATCGACGGTGCGGCCGTCGACACTGATGTCGAGACCGCCGACGACCTGGAGCACCAGTCCCGTCGCGGTCACGATGATGTCCGCCGCAAGCTCGCTGCCGTCCTTCAGGCGGATACCGCCCTGGGTGAACATGTCGATCTCTTTGGTCACCACGGAGGCGCGCTGCTCGCGAATCGCCTTGAACAGGTCGCCATCCGGCACGAGGCAGAGCCGCTGGTCCCACGGATTGTAGCGCGGCGTGAAATGGGTCGCGACGTCGTAGTCGGGGCTGAGCGCCATCTGCACGCCCTTGAGAACCAGCTCCTTCACCTTCGCAGGGCGGCGCCGACTGAGCTGGAAGAAGAACATCCCCCACATCACGTTGCGCCAGCGGATCAGATGATAGGCAAGCCGCGTCGGCAGATTGCGCCGCAATTTGTTGGCGACGGGATCCTGTGCCGGGCGCGACACCACATAGGTCGGTGAGCGCTGCAGCATCGTGACCTGCGCGGCCGTCTTGGCGAGCTCCGGCACCAGCGTCACCGCGGTCGCGCCCGAGCCGATCACGACGACGCGCTTGCCCGCGCAGTCGATGTCGTCGGTCCATTTCTGCGGATGCACGATGCGGCCGGCGAAATCCACGACGCCCTTGAACTCCGGCGTATAGCCCGCCTCGTACTTGTAATACCCCGAGCACATGAACAGTAAATTGCAGGTAAAGCGCACGGTTTCGGTGGCGCCCTCGCCGGTGATGCGCTCGGCCTCGACGGTCCAGCGCGCCTCACTCGTCGACCACGCCGCACGCTTGACACGATGGTGGAAGCGGATGTGCTTCTCGATACCGTTCTCGGCTGCGGTTTCGCGCACATAATTGAGAATCTGCGCGCCGTCCGCGATCGCCTTCGGATCGGTCCACGGCTTGAAGGAATAGCCGAGCGTGAACATGTCGCTGTCGGAGCGGACGCCAGGATAGCGAAACAGATCCCAGGTACCGCCGACGCAGTCGCGCCCCTCGAGGATGACGTAGCTCTTGCCCGGGCATTTGGTCTGCAGATGATAGCCCGCGCCGATCCCGGACAGGCCGGCACCGACGATCAGCACATCGAAATGGTCTTGAGCCATTGTTTCCTCCGCCGCCAGGAATTGTCTGACCGGGATCATCGCTCGTCAACTGGCAATCGGCCCTGACACAACCGCGAAGAGACGCGTTCGTCGCGCTCAAGACAACAAAGCCCCGGATCGCTCCGGGGCTTTGCGTGGAAAATAGATACGATCAGCGGATCAGTACCGATAATGGTCCGACTTGTACGGACCTTCCTGCTTGACGCCGATGTAGTCGGCCTGATCCTTGCGCAGCTCGGTGAGCTTGACGCCGATCTTGGCGAGGTGCAGGCGCGCGACCTTTTCGTCGAGCGACTTCGGCAGCACGTAGACTTCCTTCTTGTACTTGCCGTCCTTGTTGTTGGCGAAGAGCTCGATCTGCGCCAGCGTCTGGTTGGTGAAGGATGCCGACATCACGAAGGACGGATGGCCCATCGCATTGCCGAGATTCACGAGGCGGCCTTCCGACAGCATGATGATGCGGTGCTTGTCGGGGAATTCGATCTCGTCGACCTGCGGCTTGATGTTGGTCCATTTCAGGTTACGCAGACCCGCGATCTGGATCTCGTTGTCGAAGTGACCGATGTTGCAGACGATGGCGCGATCCTTCATCGCGCGCATGTGCTCGATCGTGATGATGTCCTTGTTGCCGGTCGCGGTGACGAAGATGTCGGCACGGGGCGCGGCGTCTTCCATGGTAACGACTTCATAGCCTTCCATCGCCGCCTGCAGCGCGCAGATCGGATCGACTTCGGAGACCAAGACGCGGCAGCCGGCCTGGCGCAGCGAGGCGGCAGAACCCTTGCCGACGTCGCCGAAGCCCGCGACCATCGCGACCTTGCCGGACATCATCACGTCGGTGCCGCGGCGGATGCCGTCGACCAGCGATTCACGGCAGCCATAGAGGTTGTCGAACTTCGACTTGGTGACGCTGTCGTTGACGTTGATGGCCGGCCATAGCAGCGTGCCCGCCTTCTGCATGTCATAGAGACGATGCACGCCCGTGGTGGTCTCTTCGGAAACGCCCTTGATGCTCTTGGCGATCTCGGCGAAGTAGCCCTTCGGCTTCTCCTTGAGCTGCTTCTTCAGAAGCGCGAAGAAGACTTCCTCTTCTTCCGAACCCGGCTTGTCCAGGAACTTGGTGTCGCCGTTCTCGGCGCGCAGACCGAGATGGACGTACATGGTGGCGTCGCCGCCGTCGTCGAGGATCATGTTCGGGTGACCGCCGCCGTGCCAGTCGAACAGCTTGGCGGTGTAGTCCCAGTACTCGGTAAGGCTCTCACCCTTGACGGCGAACACCGGGATGCCGGCGGCTGCGATCGCCGCCGCGGCGTGGTCCTGCGTCGAATAGATGTTGCAGGAGACCCAGCGGATGTCGGCGCCGAGCGCGGCCAGCGTCTCGATCAGCACGCCGGTCTGGATTGTCATGTGCAGGGAGCCTGCGATGCGCGCGCCCTTCAGCGGCTGCCTCGGGCCATACTCTTCGCGGGTGGCCATCAGGCCGGGCATCTCGGTCTCGGCGAGCGAGAGCTCCTTGCGGCCGAAATCGGCGAGCGAAATGTCCTTGACGATGTAATCGGTGAAGCCGGGCTTCGCGTTCATTGCGGGCGTCCTGTTGTTGAATTGGTCATTCCGGGCCGCCCTGAAGGAGCGAGCCCGGAATCTCGATGGAAGAATTCCGGGTTCGCCGCTGTGGCGGCGCCCCGGGAATGACGTCGGTGATCAGACCGCGCGCTTGAGCGCTTCAACGAGATCGGTCTTCTCCCAGGAGAAGCCGCCCTCGTTGTCGGGGGTACGGCCGAAATGGCCATAGGCGGAGGTGCGCGCGTAGATCGGGCGGTTGAGATCGAGATGGCTGCGGATGCCACGCGGGGTGAGATCCATCGCCTTGGCGGCGGCCTTCTCGAGCTGATCCTCCGACACCTTACCGGTGCCGTGGGTGTCGATGTAGATCGACAGCGGACGCGCCACGCCGATGGCGTAGGCGAGCTGCAATGTGCAGCGATCCGCAAGACCGGCCGCGACGATGTTCTTGGCGACATAGCGTGCCGCATAGGCGGCCGAGCGGTCGACCTTGGTCGGATCCTTGCCGGAGAACGCGCCGCCACCGTGCGGAGCCGCACCACCATAGGTGTCGACGATGATCTTGCGGCCGGTCAGGCCGGAATCGCCGTCGGGACCGCCGATGTAGAACTTGCCGGTCGGGTTGATGTGCCAGATGGTCTTCGCCGTGATCCAGTCCTTCGGCAGCGCCTCGCGCACATAGGGCTCGACGATGTCGCGAATTTGCTTGGACGAGATGTCCTCGACCAGATGCTGATGCGACACCACGATCTCGCGCACGCCGACCGGCTTGCCGTTCTCGTACTGCACGGTGACCTGGCTCTTGGAGTCCGGGCCCAACACCTTCTCGCGGCCGGAGTGGCGCGCTTCGGAGATGAGACGGAGGATCTTGTGGGCGTAGAAGATCGGCGCCGGCATCAGATCCGGCGTCTCGTTGGTGGCGTAGCCGAACATGATGCCCTGGTCGCCCGCGCCCTCTTCCTTGACTTCGCCCGGCTGCAGCGCATCCACGCCCTGCGCGATGTCGGCGGACTGCGGATGCAGCAGGATCTCGATGTCGGCCTTCTGCCAGTGGAAACCTTCCTGCTCGTAGCCGATGTCCTTGATCGCGGCGCGCACGACGCCTTCGATCTGCTCGTTGGTGACGGATGCAGGACCGCGGGTCTCACCGGCGATCACGACCTTGTTGGTGGTCGCGAGCGTTTCGCAGGCGGCGCGAATTTGCCAGGGATCGATGCCGGCTTTCGGTCCTTCGCGGTAGAACAGATCGACGATCTCGTCGGAGATCCGGTCGCACACCTTGTCCGGATGGCCTTCGGACACGGACTCGCTGGTGAAGAGATAGGACGCGCGCATCAGTAACCCCTTGTTCCGCCGCTAGCTGGCGGGCGTTTGCGATGTTTAGCTTTGAATGATGTCAATCACGCCGGCGCGAGATGACGTAGGATTCGTCGAGAAACCAGAGCCCATTATACTTTCGCAGCACGTCCCTGGCGGCATCCAGAGTGCGGCCGTTTTGAGTCATTTCCGTCAACCGGTCGTCCTCAATCTGAGCGACATACACCGCCGCATTCCAGGCTGCAAAGGCCGTCGAGGTTCCGATAGTGCCTGTCACCTCGTTGGGCAGCGCTTCCATATCATACCTGAAGATCGAGCGGTTATCTGCGTAAGCATTAAAATTTAGGTCGCGGCCCACCGAGCCGAGCTCATACTTCACCGCGCGCAATAGCTCATGACGGCTCACCGAGAAAGGATTTTCTCCGGGCCAGATCGCCTGGATCATCTCCATGCCCGGATCCTGCCCGTGGGAGTGAATTCCGATCAGGCGGCCGCCTGCCCGCAAGGCCCGCGCCAGGGGCGCAATGATCCGTTTTGCCCGGAAATTGACCGAGGACAGCGCGCGGTATGGCTGGGATGCAATAACGAGGTCAAAATTGGCCTCGGCCTGGCCCGGCCGTGGAATGGTCGAATCGAGCAGAAACCGCTGATCTTCACGGTAGAGCACCAGCACGACAGGCCGCTCATAGAGCGGCATCCCCGTGCGCGGGCTGACCGCCGCGCGCCAGTTCTGCTCCAAAAACGGCTTCAACTCCGCGATTTGCGTCTCGAACTCGCCCGAGGAAGCCCCCCGCAGGGGAACCTCATGCCAGACGGTCGCGGCGGCCGCCGCGGGCGATGCCGGCGTGAGCCAGGGCGCCTCCGCGTAAAGCATGTTGGTAAAAACGAACACCGAGGCCGGATGCTCGAAAATGCGATCCGGCACCTTGTCCAGCGTCAGGCGGAGGTCCTCGAGACTGAGCTCCTTGCCGGCGACATAGAACGGCATGTGCGGAAAGCGCTGGTGCATCGCGCGCAGCACGCGCGCCAGTACCGTGCCGTCGCCAACGCCGGCATCGAACACGCGCAGCGCCGGCGGCCGGGGATGAATGCTGGCAAGCTCCAGCGCCACGCGCTCGGCGACCACCCGCTTCTCACTGCAAGTGTGGACGAACAGCAGGTATTTCTGGCGGTTCTCGAAGAAGCGGAAATTGCCGCGCGGATCGCGCTTTTCCGGCGGCACCTGAAGTCCCCGCGGGGGAGGCACGCCGCCGGCCATCGATGCGGCCATATAAGCCTGGATCCGGTCCAGCGTGTCGATCGTGATGCGCTTGCCCTCGCGCAGGCGATGCACAAGCTTCCCATCGTTCACCGCGCGCCGGCCAAACGTCGATTCCGCCATGTCGGCCTTGCGGCAGAACTCGGTGATTTGGCTCAGGATTTCGTCATTCTTCATGAAGTGGGACGCAGTGGGCAGAAGGATTGGGTAGCGCCTCCTAGCAAAATCTGCCCACTGAGGGAAGAGGGGATAGAGCCGCCCCCGCTGCCGTGTGCACAGCAGCGAGGCCATGAACCACCTTCCCCTGCCGGGCAACAAACAGACGCCTCTCCTCAACGGGACCACCACCGATGCGTCGCCTCCTCGTCGCGCTTTGCCTGCTCGCCGCAACGCTGTGGTCGGCGCCCGCTTTTTCGCAGGCGCGCAACCAGCTTGGGCCGCTCTGCACCACCGACACCACGCCGGCGGACCAGATGATCGACGCCTGCAGCAAGATCATCGCGCTGAAGGTGTTCAGAGGCGAGCAGCTCGCAACGGTCTACTTCTGGCGCGCGGTGGGCTGGAACAAGAAGGGCGAATACCTAAAGGTCATCACCGACGCCACGGAAGCGATCCGGCTCCAGCCGAGCCAGGCAGTCTATAATCTCAGGGGATCGGCCTACTACGACAGAGGCGAGTACGAAATCGCGATTGCCGATTTCGACGACGCGCTGAAGCTTGGCCCGCCGAGCGGTACCATATTCCACAATCGCGGCAATGCCTGGCGCGGCAAGGGCGACTACGCCAAGGCGATCGTCGACTACGACATGTCGATTAAAGCCGACCCGAGATCGGCGTTCTCGTTCCAGAACCGCGGCATCGCGAAGGAGGCGCTCGGCGACCTCGACGGCGCGCTGGCCGACATTAACCAAGCGATCCGGCTCGACCCGACACTGCCGCAGCCGCTGATCAACCGGACCGCGATCTGGCGCGTCAGAGGCGATTACGATCGCGCGATTGCCGACGGCAGCGAAGCGATTCGGCTCGCGAAAGAGAAGCCGCCCGTCAACATCATGACGCCGCCGAACAGCGTGCTGATCTCGGGCTACACCCATCGCGCGCTGGCCTATGAGGCGAAAGGCGATTACGCGCACGCGAGGGACGACTACAAGGCGACGCTTGCAATCACGGCTTCCGATGCCGGCAGCAAGGCCAATCAGGCCACGGCAAAGGTGCGGCTGTCGCTGGTCACCGACGCTAGCGTGCCGATCCCGCGGGATGGGCCGTCACCGACGACCGAGCAGGCACAGGCACCGGCTCCCCAGCAGACGGGTGCCGCGCCGTCCCCCTCGCCTGCTCCGGCCGCGCGCGGCACGCGGATGGCGCTGATCATTGGCAATGGCGCCTATGCGCATGTCAAGGCACTGCCCAATCCGCCCAATGACGCGCGCGCCGTTGCGAAGAGCCTGCGCAACATCGGCTTCACTGTGTCAGAAGGCGTCGATCTCGACCGCGCGGCGATGCAAAAGATGACGCGTGACTTCTTGCGGGAGGCGGCGCGGGCGCAAATCGTGGTGGTCTACTATGCCGGCCACGGCGTGCAGGTCGAGGGTCGCAACTATCTCATTCCCGTCGACGTCGAGCTCAAGCCGGGCGCGAGGATGACGGACGCGATGATCGACATGGATACGATCATGGCCGGCCTCGACGACCAAGTCCGCACCAACATTTTGATCTTCGATGCCTGCCGCAATAATCCGATGGCACAGCAGGTTGCATCAGCTGGCACCAACCGCGCCATCGAAGCTGCCTCGGGCCTCGCAGCGCCAACGAGCCTGGGCGCCGGCGCGACGCTCGGCGCCGGCACGCTGATCGCTTTCGCCACTGCGCCGGGCCAGGTCGCGCTCGACGGTGAAGGCGCCAACTCGCCGTTCTCCGCCGCGCTCTCCCGCCATCTCGGCACGCCTGGCCTGGAAGTGCAGCAGATGCTGACGCGGGTGCGGGCCGAGGTGGTCTCGACCACGAAGAACAAGCAGGTGCCGTGGTCGAACTCGTCGCTGCTGGGCGAGGTTTATCTGGCGGAGAAATGAAGGGCGTGTGCCTCACCCTCAGCTGTGATCGCCCGGCTTGACCGGGCGATCCAGTACGCCGAGAAGTCAGCGATTCTCCGAGAAGCCGCGGCGTACTGGATTCCCCGCCTTCGCGGGGAATGACAGTGAGCGAGTGGAGCCCTATTGGCCCCACACTTCCTTTGCGATCTCCACGGCGAGGCTGAGCTTGGCCCACTGTTCCTCTTCGGAGAGGACGTTGCCCTCCTCCGTCGACGCAAAACCGCACTGCGGCGATAGTGCGAGCTGCTCCAGCGGGGCGAACTTGGCGGCTTCCTCGAGACGGCGCTTGATGTCATCCCTCTTCTCGAGCTCACCGAATTTCGAGGTGATGACGCCGACCACGACGACCTTGTTGCCCTTGGGCAGGAAGCGCAGCGGCTCGAAGCCACCCGCGCGGTCGCTGTCGTATTCGAGGAAATAGCCGTCGTAATTGGTGCCGGCGAGCATGGTCTCGGCAACCGGCTCGTAGCCGCCTGAAGAAATCCAGGTCGAACGGAAATTGCCGCGGCAGACATGCGTCGTCACCACCATGTCGGCGGGCTTCTCCGCCAGCGCGTAGTTGATGACGCGCGCATAGATCTGCTGGAGACCCTCGGGATTGTCGCCCCGCTCGCGCGCCTTCTGCAATTCGTCCGGCGAGCAGAGATAGGCCCACACGGTGTCGTCGAACTGGAGATAGCGGCAGCCGGCGTCATAGAACGCCTTCACGGCCTTGCGATAAGTCTTGCCGAGGTCTTCGTAGAAGGCGTCGAGATCGGGATACACGTCCTTGGAGATCGCCTTGCGGCCGCCACGGAAGTGCAGCACCGCCGGCGACGGGATCGTCATCTTCGCGGTGACGTGGGCCTGGTCGGCGACCTTCTTCAGGAAGCGGAAGTGATCCAGCATCGGATGGTCATCGGGGAAATCGAGCTTGCCGATCACCCGCACCGCGTCATGCCGCGTCTCGACGCCCGCGAACTGGATGCCGGTGTCGGGGTGGAACATTTCGCAGCCGGTGAGCTTGGCCAGGAAGTCGAAATGCCACCAGGAGCGGCGGAATTCGCCGTCGGTTGCGAGCTTCAGGCCGAGCGAGGCCTGCTTATGCACGACCTTCTCGATCTCCATGTCCTCGATCTTGCGCAGATCGTCGGCCGAGATCTCGCCCTTCTCCAGCCTGGCGCGGGCTTCCTTGATCTTCGCGGGGCGCAGGAGGCTGCCGACCTCGTCGGCGCGGAAGGGGGCTTTGGTTCGCTGCATTTCTTACTCCCAGTTATTTTTAGTGGGCCGCCGCCCCTGCGACGCCGAGGTGGCGCTCGAGGACCGACGGGTCGGCCTTCAGCGCGGCGCTCGGGGCGTCGTGGACGATCGTTCCGCGCTCCAATATCACAACACGGTCGGCCAGCCCCAGAATCTTTTGGGCATTCTGCTCGACGATAATCGAGCAGATGCCGCCCGCCCGGGTGATGGTCCCGATCGCCTTCAAAAGCTCCTCGACGATGATGGGGGCAAGGCCCTCGGTCGGCTCGTCCAGGAGAAGCACTTTCGGATTGAGGGTCAGCGCGCGACCAATCGCCAGCATCTGCTGCTCGCCGCCGGAGAGCTGGTTGCCAAAATTGCTCCGCCGCTCCTTCAGCCGCGGGAACATCTCGTAGACCCTCTCGACCGTCCAGGGGCCGGGCTGGGCCACTGCGGACATGTTCTCCTCCACCGTGAGCGAGCGGAAGATGTTGCGCTCCTGCGGCACCCAGCCGATCCCGGCGCGCGCCCGCTGGTCCGGCCGCAAAGTCGTGACGTCGCTACCGGCCAGCCGGACATTGCCGGAGAAGCGACGGGTGACGCCGACGATCGAATTGATCAGCGTGGTCTTGCCGGTGCCGTTGCGCCCCAACAGTGCCAGCACCTGGCCTTCGGAGAGACGCAGGGACATGTTCGGCAGCACCACGGCCTCGCCGTAGCCGGCGCGAAGCGAGTCGATCGCGAGCAGGTCAGACATTGACCGCCTCCTCGCCGAGATAGACCGCCTTGACCTGCGGGTCGCGCGCGACCTGCTCGGGCGGTCCTTCGGTGAGCAGCGCACCGGAGACCAGGACAGAGATGCGGTCGGCGAAGGAGAACACGAGGTCCATGTCGTGCTCGATCAGCAGCACCGTGACGTCGCGCGGCAGGCTGCCAACGACGGCGAGAATGTCATGGCGCTCGCTCTCAGGCACGCCGGCGGCGGGCTCATCCAGCAGCAGCACGCGCGGCTTGGCGGCGATCGCGACCGCGATCTCGAGCAGGCGCTGCTTGCCGTAAGGCAGCGTCACCGTCTGCTCGTTCATGACGTCAAGCAGGTGGAAGCGTGTCAGGAGGTCGGCGATCTCGCCGTTGACGTCGCTGCGCGTACCCATCCGCCGCCACCAGTCACCGCCATGGCCGAGGCGCTCGGAGACAGCGAGACCGATGGTCTCGAGCGGGGTCAGGTCGGGATAGAGCTGGTTGATCTGGAAGGTACGCGACAAGCCGCGCAATACGCGCTTGTGCACGGGCAGATCGGTGATGTCCTGGCCTTCGAGCAGGATGCGGCCCGAGTTCGGCTTGAGCACGCCGGTGAGCTGGTTGATGACCGTGGTCTTGCCGGCGCCGTTCGGGCCGATCAGCGCGTGGCGGGCGCCTTGTTCGATTTTTAGCGACAAGTCGCGAGTGACGCGCAGACCACCGAACTGCTTTTCGAGATTCTGGGTTTCGAGCGCGATGGTCATGCGTCGCTCTCCGGCACGGCGACGACGGCCTTGCGCCCGGCTATCTGCTTGATGACCAGATTGGGCACATACAGCATCCAGCGATGCAGGCGCTGCCGGCCGACCAGGACGATCACGACCAGCACGAGCCCGATCCAGAACTGCCAGTATTGCGGGGTGATGGTGGAGAACAACTCCTGCAGCATGCGGAACAGCACCGCGCCGATCAGGCCGCCATAGAGATAGCCGGTGCCGCCGATCACGAGCACCAGCATCAGGTCCGCCGAGCGCTCGAAGGCGAACACGTCGAGCGAGGCGATCGCGGTGGTCTGGGTGAACAGTGCGCCTGCGATGCCGGCATAGAACGCCGCGAGTGTGTAGATCGCAATCAGGCGGCGGTTGACGGGAATGCCGATCGCGGCCGCGCGCAGCGGATTGTTCTTGATCGCCCGCAACGACAGCCCGAACGGCGAATGCACGACGCGGCGGGCGAACAGGAACAACAGGAACAGAACGGCGAGCGAATAGAAGAAGCCGGTCTTGCCGAACATGTCGAACGGGATCTCACCGAAGATCGGCTGCATCTCGATACCCTGCAGGCCGTCGGTGCCGCCGGTGATGTTGGAGAAGCGTTCGGCCAGCGCCTCCAGCAACAACGCGATGCCGAGTGTCACCATCAGCCGCGTCAGGTCGACGCCTCGGATCACCAGGAAGCTGGTGGCGAAGCCGAGCACCATCGCGACAAGGCCTGCGACGACAAGCGCAAGCACGGGCTCGTTGATGATCCCATGCAGCGCGAGAAGCCCCGCCGCGTAAGCACCGGCGCCGAAGAAGGCTGCATGGCCGAGCGAGACGATGCCGGCGTAACCGAGGATCAGATCGAGCGACATCGCAAACAGCGCGAGCCGCAGGATGTCCGTCATGATCAAATAACGCGTGGGAAATACGAAGCCGCAGCCCAGCACGATCAGCCAGAAAGCGGCCTCGCCATAATGCCAGCGTGCCTGGCGCTGGGCGTGATAGCCGACGTCGGAGGAGGCGCTCATCGGCGAACTCAACGCGCGGCCGTGCGGCCGAACAGGCCGTTCGGGCGCCAGATCAGGATCACGATCATCATGGTGTAGATCACGAAAGGTCCCATCTTCGGGACGTAATATTTGGCGGCGACGTCGCCGATGCCGAGCAGCAGCGAGGCCAGAAACGGGCCGGTGATCGAGGACGAGCCGCCGACGGTGACCACAATCAGGAAGTAGATCATGAACTTCAGCGGAAAATACGGGTCGAGGCCGAGGATCTCGGCGCTCAGCGCGCCGCCGAGACCAGCCAGGCCGCAACCAAAAGCAAATGTGAAGGCGAACACCTGCGGCACGTTGATGCCGAGGCCGCTCGCGGCGCGGGGATCATCGACCGCAGCGCGTAGACGGCTGCCGAACCGCGTCTTCGCGAGCACCATCTGGAGAGCAATGGTGAGCAGCCCGCAGATCACGATGATCATCAGCCGGTAGCGGCCGACGCCGACGCCGAACACGTCGAACTGGCCCTGAAGCGCCGCCGGCAAATTGATGAAGACCCGCGACGAGCCCTGGATGTAGTCGACGGCCGCGACCGACATGAAGGTGAGGCCGATCGTGAACAGCACCTGGTCGAGATGGCTGCGCGCATAGAGGTGTCGGTACAGCGTGCGCTCGAGCACAATGCCGATCGCAGCAGAGGAGACGAAGGCAAGCGGCAATGCAGCGAAGAATGGCCAGCCCATCCGGTTGACCAGCACCATGCAGACATAGCCGCCGGCCATGGCGAAGGCGCCATGGGCGAGGTTGACGAAGTTCATCAAGCCGAGCGTGACCGCGAGCCCGCAAGCCAGCACGAACAGCAGCATGCCGTAGGCAACGCCATCGAACAGGTTGGTGAGGATTGAGGTCATCGTCTCAGCTTGGCGTTATCGTCATGACCGGGCTTGTCCCGGCCATCCACGTTCCTGGTTCGACTCTCGCGTGGATGCCCGGGTCAAGCCCGGGCATGACGAGAGTGGCGGGCGAGATCCCCGATGCGCGCTAATGCGCGCTCGGGGATGACGCGCTTTCGCGCGTCACTTCTTGGTCTTGCCGAGATCCTTGACGGCCTCGAAGGTCGCGAACTCGACGTTGTAGAGCTCGCCGTCGACCTTCTCGACCTTCCGGATGTAGATGTTCTGCACGATGTCGCGGGTCTCGGGGTCGATCGAGATCGGGCCGCGCGGGCTCTCCCACTTCTGGCCCTTCATGGCTTCGACCAGCTTGGTGCCGTCGGTGTCGCCATTGGTCTTCTTCAGTGCTTCGTAGATCAGATGAATGCCGTCATAGCCGCTCACCGCCATGAAGCCCGGCCGGTTTCCGTACGCCTTCTTGTAGGCCGCGACGAAATCCTTGTTCATCTGCGAGGGATGCGCCGCGGAATAAAGGTGTGCAGTGACCGTGCCCAGCACGGCGTCGCCCATGTTGTTGAGGAGGTCGTCGTCCGTCACGTCACCCGGTCCGATCACCTTGATGCCCGCCTTGTCGAGTCCGCGTTCGGCATACTGCTTCATGAAGTTGCCGCCCTGGCCGGCCGGCACGAACACGAAGATCGCGTCAGGCTTGGCATCCTTCATACGCTGGAGGAACGGTGCGAAATCGGGATTGGCAAGCGGCGTCTTCACCTCTTCGACCACCTCGCCGCCACCGGCGGTGAAGTTCTGCTTGAAGAAGTTGAGCGCGTCATTGCCCGGCGCGTAGTCCGAGGTCAGGGTCGCCACCTTCTTGATGCCGTTTTTCACCGCCCAGTCGGCGATGATGGTGGAGGACTGCGCCAGCGTGAAGCTGGTGCGCACGATATAGGGCGAGCGCTCGGTGATGATGGAGGTGCCGGCGGCCATCACGACTTCCGGGATCTTGGCTTGCGTGGCCAGCGGCGCCGCCGCGAGCGCGGCCGGCGTGACGCCGAAGCCGGCGATGAAATGGACCTTGTCGTTGACAATCAGCTCTTGCGCGGCGGTCTTGGTCTTGTCGGGAATCGCAGCATCGTCCTTGAGGATGATCTCGATTTTTTTGCCGGCGACGGTGTCGCCCTTCTGCTGCATGTAGAGCTTGATCGCGTTCTCGATCTGCTTGCCGGTCGAGGCCTGGCCGCCGGTCATCGGCAGGATCAGACCGACCTTGACGCTATCCTCGGCCTTGGCCGGAAGGACGGCCGTAAGGCCCACGATGGCGGCCGCTGCTGCGGCCCAGGCAGTCTTATGAGACAGTTTTTTGCGTTCGAACATCAGATGTCCCTCCCCTTCATTCCTGATCTCTTGTGCGCCGGACCGAGTGCCCGGTCCTTGCCTTAAATCGAGCTCACGCACGCGTGATGTCGCGCCACATGGCGTCTTTCGCGCCCTTATTGTCAATCGGACGTTTGGCGACCTTTCGGCGCAAGCCGAGCCTTCCGATTGCCAACGGCAGAAGCGATATCGGGTCACGTCCGGGTAACCCGGTATCGTGATCGTGGTCGCCATCATTTGTACGATTGTACAAACAAAATGGACCTGTCAACGAAAAAGCCCCATCTCCGACCAAACCACTTTGACGCGAGACGTTGCCGCAGTCTAGAAGCGCTGCCGGCCGGGTGCATGGAGGATTTGGTCTTTTGTTTGCAGAATTTGAACATCGGCAAGGTCTGAGTAGGTAGCCTCCGGTATCAAATTACCTACCTCGAATAAGTCTATTTTACCTGTTGAAGGCTACTCTCCCGACGACAGACTGACCTGGCGTCCAACACGCTGACTTCGCCTCCGTACAATGCCCAGATCCGCCCGTTCCCTCCTGATCCTCCTCGCGCTCTCCGCGGGCCTGTCCGGCTGCGGCACCGTCAACGAAAAGCTCTCGTCCGGCATGGGCGACTACGTCCCGCAATGGGCCGGCGGCTTGCCGGCGGACGCCCCGCCGCGGGCGGGCACGCCGCAATACGATGCCTTCATGAAGGAGCGCGAGCGCAAGCGGCTGATGCCGGCAGCGGATCGCGAAAAGGAGGAGCAGGCGCAAAAGGGCGCAACGGGCTCAGCGTCCGGCGCTGCGGTACGTTAAGTCGTGCCCCCTCGCCGCCTGCGGTGAGAGGTGAGTTCAGTCCACGAACACCACGGTCTTGCGGCCGTTGAGGATGACGCGGTCGTTGAGATGGTAGCGGATCGCGCGCGCCAGCACGCGGCGCTCGATGTCGCGGCCCTTGCGGACGAGATCCTCAGGCGTGTCGCGATGGCTGATGCGCTCGACGTCCTGGTCGATGATCGGGCCCTCGTCGAGGTCGCGCGTGACGTAGTGCGCGGTGGCGCCGATCAGCTTGACGCCACGCTCATGGGCCTGGTGATAGGGTTTTGCGCCCTTGAACCCCGGCAGGAACGAGTGGTGGATGTTGATGCAGCGTCCCGACAGATTAGCCGAGAGATCGTCGGACAATATCTGCATATAGCGGGCGAGCACGACGAGATCGGTTCCGGTCTTGGCGACGAGATCGAGGATCTGCGCCTCCTGCTCGCGCTTGGTCTCCTTCGTAACAGGCAGATAGTGGAACGGAACCCCGCCGAAATCGAGCCCGTCATAGACCTCGCGCGGGTGGTTGGAGACGATTGCGACCAAAGTCATCGGCAGCTCGCCGGTGCGCCAGCGATAGAGGATGTCGACCAGGCAGTGATCGGACTTCGACACCAGCAGCATCACCTTGCGATGCGCGGCCCGATCGCGCATCTGCCATTCCATGCCGAAACGCTCGGCGATCGCGGTAAAGCCGGTCTGGAGCGCCGACAGCTCCACGGCGAGATCGGCGGCGGTGAACACCACCCGCATGAAGAACTTATTGGTCTCGGTGTCGTCGAACTGTTGGGCGTCGAGGATGTTCTGTCCGGAATTCGCCAGGAAGGTCGACACCGCCGAGACGATGCCGGGACGATCCGGACAGGACAGGGTCAGGACATATTGATGATCGGGCATGGGCCTTGATGAAGGTTTGGGCAGCGGCTGCGGAACGCCCCGCGATTTGCGCCCTGCTCTATCACCGACCCCACCTTGCGCCAATCCCGACGGTGGAGTCAGGATGAACGTACGATTGCTTTGACTGACCGGAGTAGGCTCATGGCCGACCGCTTGAACGGCACCCGAATCCTGATCCTGGAAACGCGCGAGGAGGCGCAGTTTTCGAAGTTGCTGGCCGAGCAAGGCGCCGAGGTCGTGCAATGCCCGATGTTCACCATCCAGGATGCACCAGACCCCGCCCCGGTCGAGGCCTGGATCCGCCGCGCCATCGACAAGCCCTTCGACGACCTCGTGTTGATGACCGGCGAAGGGCTGCGGCGGATCATGAAGCGCGCCATCGCGCGAGGGCTCGACCAGGCTCTCGTGGCGGCGCTTGCCAGATCACGAAAGTTCACCCGCGGCCCCAAGCCCGGCAAGGCACTGCGCGAAATCGGACTCGAGGCGCAGCAGACCACAGAGAAGCCGACCACCGAGGGCGTGATCGAGATGCTCGGCAAGCTCGATCTGAAGGGGCACCGCCTCGGCCTTCAGCTCTATCCCGACAAGGATCACAATGCGCTGACCGATGCGCTTGCCGCGCAAGGTGCCGAGGTCGATGCCGTGCTGCCTTATGCTTACGATTCCAAGGCGGCGGATGCCAACATCGTCACCGCGATCGACGAGATGGCCGCCGGGCGAATCGATTCGATCGCGCTGACCAATCTTGGCCAGGTGCGCCGCCTGATTGAGGCCGCGAAGGCACATGGCAGCGAGGCGAAGCTGCGCGCAGGCCTGGAGCGGACGCTGATCGCGTCAGTGGGACCTGCTGTCTCGGGCGAGCTCGCGGCGCACGACCTGCGGACCGACGTCTCGCCTGCCGATGAAGCCTACTTCATGCGACCGCTGATCTCGGCGATGGCCACTGCGCTCCTGGAGCGGAAATCGAGAACCGCTGCGAGCTAGGAGCAGAGCGCGGGAGCGGCCTGCAGCTGCCCCCGATTGACACAAGCGTCACCGGCGCTACGGTCTCGCACAGAAGAAGAAATAACAAGGCAAGGGAATCGCCGTGATACGCGCCATCGCGCCTTGAGCACACCGGCACGCCCCTCCGCGCTCGCGCCATTTCGTATCCGCAATTATCGTTTCCAGTGGCCGTCCGACCTGCTCACCTCCTGGGCATTCGAGATCGAGACGCTGGTGCTCGGCTGGTACATCATGGTCGAGACCGGCTCGGTGCTGCTGCTCACCGTGCTCGCATCGCTCCAGTTCGTCGGGACATTGGTGGCGCCGGTGTTCGGCATGATCGGTGACCGCATGGGTCATCGCGATCTCCTGGTCGCGATGCGTCTTGCCTATATGGTGCTCGCGTCGACCATCATGACTCTGGCACTGACCGGTCATCTGACCCCGCCAGGCGTCATGATCATCGTCGCAATCATGGGCCTGATTCGCCCCTCGGATCTCGGCGTTCGCGGCGCGCTGCTTGCCGAGATCATGCCGAGCGAGCAATTGGTGGGCGCCATCAGCGTTGCGCGCACGACCCAGGACAGCGCGCGCATCGCCGGCGCGTTGACAGGCGCGGGGCTATTTGCCGTCCTCGGTATTGGCCTCGTTTACGTGGTGATCGTCTGCCTCTATTTCGTGGCCGCGCTGCTCATGCTCTGCCTGACCCGGCCGGAACGGACCATTGCCACAACTGATCTTCCGGCAGACGGCCGCGCCGTTTCGAGATTGCTGGGCGATCTGAAGGAAGGGATCGTCTACGCCTGGAATGGCGCGGGGATGCGCGCGGCGCTATGCGTCGCCTTCCTGGCCAACCTGACCGCATTTCCTTTCACCGGCGGGTTGCTGCCCTACATCGCGCGGGATATCTTTCACACCGACCAGACCGGCCTCGGTTATCTCTCCGCGAGCTTCGCCGTCGGCTCGCTGATCGGCTCCATCACGCTCAGCCTTGTCAGCGGAGTGCGCATTGCCCGGCTCCTGATCGGCGCGACGCTGGCCTGGTACGCCATGCTGCTGGTGTTCGTCGAGATCAGGACCATGCCGGTGGCGATGGCCTGCCTCGTGCTCGCCGGCATCGCCCAGAGCATGTCGATGATATCGGCTGCCGTGATCCTGATGCGGACGGCCAGCGCACATCTTCGCGGCCGCGTCATGGGCGTGCGCATGATGGTGATCTACGGCCTGCCGATTGGGCTCCTCGCGGCCGGCAGCCTGATCGACATCATCGGCTATTCCGCGACGGGGTCGCTCTATGCCGTCTCGGGGTTCATCGCAATGATGGCGATCGCGGTGCGCTGGCGCGCTGACCTCTGGCCGGTGCACGCCCCCGCCAATGGGCGCTAATCCCCGTAACCGCGCAACCGCTCGATATCGAGGATCGTGACGCCGCCATACTCCAGCCGGAGCAAGCCCTCTTTCTCCAGCCGGTTCAGCGCGCGGTTGGCATTCTGGCGGGACATGCCGGAAAGCGCGCCGATCTCTTCCTGGGTGATCTCCAGATGCGCGGTGGATTCCGGATAGAGGATCGGATTGAACAGCGAGGCGATGCTGCGAGCGAGCCGCGCGGTGGCATCCAGCGTGCGGTTGACCTCGAGCATGCCGATGAACTGGCCGAGCCGCTCGTTGAGCTGGCGAACCAGGAAGCGGTTGAAGCCGACGCTGTTCTCGAACAGCCACATGAAGGCGCTGCGTTCCATCAGCGCGACGCGGCTGTTGCGCAGCGCGACGACGTCATAGCGGCGCGGCTCGTTCTTGAGCACGCTGCCCTCGCCGAACCAGGCCCCCGCCGTCAGCCCGGCAAGACTCGTCTCCTTGCCGTCGCGCGAGACCCCGCCCATCCGGGCAAGCCCAAAGACCATGCCGGCCCAATAGTCGAACGTGTCGCCGCGCATGAAGACGGTTTCGCCGGTGCCGTAGGACCGCTCCGTGATCCCGGCACGAGCGACCTCGATCTCCGCTTGCGTGAGCTCGCGCGACCAGGCAGCGACGCGCTTCAATTGATCCTCTGAAATCATGAACCCGAAGCCCGCCGCACCGTTCGTCACTCCTGTTCTGCTGCAATGCAGCATGATCGTCTCGGCTACCATCAGACGAAAGATGGAGGCTGCGAGCGCCCAAAAAACTTTGTCGCAGAATTGTCAGGCGGGAGACATTTCAAAATAGCGCTTTCCCCTATTGAGGACCACCTCGGGCGATGCGGCTTTTGATCCCAAACGGGAACGAGAGCGGCGCGGCTCCGGTCGAGACCATCTGCTGCATGGCCTCACCGGCACGGCCGTACTAGGATCGCCCGACAGAACGGACGAAGAGCGCCACTGAATGCGCCATCACCGGGAGGGATCTGTTTGGTGGCTACCAGTCTTGAAGTGCGCGGCGTGTCCTTGCGATTCGGCGGCGTTCGTGCGCTGACCGATGTCGGCTTCGCCATCAGGGAAGGCGAGTTGTTCTCGATCATCGGCCCCAACGGTGCCGGCAAGACCTCGATCGTGAACTGTATTTCCGGCCGCTACAAGCCGACCGAAGGCCAGCTGTTCTACCAGGGCCGCGACATCACCGGCCTGACGCCCAACGCGCGCGCTTCGCTCGGCATCGGCCGCACCTTTCAGAACCTGGCGCTGTTCCACCACATGAGCGTGCTCGACAATATCATGGTCGGCCGCCATCACCTCCTGAAGAACAATTTTCTCACGGGCTCGCTGTACTGGCTCACCGGCGCGCGCAAGGAAGAGCTCGAGCACCGCCGCAAGGTCGAGGAGATCATCGATTTCCTCGATCTCCAATCGGTGCGAAAGGCGCCGGCCGGCACCCTCTCCTATGGTCTGCGCAAGCGCGTGGAACTCGCGCGCGCCATGGCACTGGAGCCACGCCTCATTCTCCTCGACGAGCCGATGGCCGGCATGAACTTCGAGGAGAAGGAGGACATGGCCCGCTACATCGTCGATCTCAACGAGGAGTTCGGCATGACCGTGGTGATGATCGAGCACGACATGGGCGTGGTAATGGACATCTCCCACCGCGTCATGGTGCTGGATTTCGGCCGCAAGATCGCCGAGGGCGATCCGGCCGCCGTGCTCGCCGATCCCCACGTCAGGCGCGCCTATCTCGGCGAAGAGGACGAGGTGCTGGTCGATCCTGACGATGCTCCGCCGGCGCAGGAGAGCGCGGCATGATGGATTACGCAGGCCGCGTCGCGCAGGCCGACACCTATCCGAAGATGCTCCGGCTCAATGCGAAGGAGTACGGCAACGAGATCGCGTTGCGCGAGAAGGATCTCGGGCTGTGGCGCCCGTTCACCTGGAACGCCTACCAGACGCGGGTGCGCGACTTCGCGCTCGGCCTGATCGAACTGGGCCTTGGGCGCGAAGATGTCGTCGGCATCATCGGCGACAACCGGCCGGACTGGGTCGCGGCGGAAATAGCAACCCACGCGATCGGAGGCTTGAGCCTCGGGCTATATCGTGACGTGCTCGACGAAGAAGCCTCTTATCTCCTCAATTATGGCGAGGCGCAGCTCGTTTTCGCCGAGGACGAGGAGCAGGTCGACAAGCTGCTTACGCTGGCCGACCGCGTCCCAAAGCTGAAGCACATCATCTATTCCGATCCGCGCGGCATGCGGAAATACGACGATCCGCGCTTGATGTCGGCGGAGACGTTTGCCGAACTCGGCCGGGCGCGGGCTACGCGCGAGCCGGAACTTTACGACCGGCTGGTGGACGCGACCAAGGGCGAGGACGTCGCGATCCTCTGCACGACATCAGGCACCACCTCGCATCCAAAGCTCGCGATGCTCGCGGCCGGCCGCGTGCTCGGCCACTGCGCGACATACCTCGCTTTCGATCCGAAAGGGCCGGACGACGAATACGTGTCGGTGCTGCCGCTGCCCTGGATCATGGAGCAGGTCTATGTACTGGGCAAAGGCCTCTTGTGCCGGATGAAGATCAACTTCGTCGAAGAGCCCGAGACCATGATGAACGATCTGCGTGAGATCGCACCGACGTTCATCCTGTTTGCACCGCGCGTTTGGGAATCAATCGCCGCCGACGTCCGCGCCAGGGTGATGGACGCAACGCCGTTCAAGCAGCGCCTGTTCGACATCGGCATGAAGAGCGGGCTTGCCGCGCTCGAACGGGGCGAGCGTTCCGGCTTTGCCGACGCGATCCTGTTCCGTGCATTGCGCGACCGCCTCGGCTTCACCCGCCTGCGTTCAGCCGCAACCGGCGGCGCGGCACTCGGGCCCGAGACCTTCAAGTTCTTCCAGGCCATGGGCGTGCCGCTGCGTACGCTCTACGGCCAGACCGAGCTGCTGGGGGCCTACACGCTGCATCCCGCGGGCAAGGTCGATCCCGACACGACAGGCGTGCCGATGGCCGACAGCGTCGAAATCCGCATCGACAATGCCGACGTTCACGGCGTCGGCGAAATCGTGGTGCGGCATCCCAACATGTTCCTCGGCTACTACAAGAACCCGGAGGCGAGCGTCGCTGACCTCAGGGATGGCTGGATGCTGTCCGGCGACGCCGGCTATTTCAACGCGAATCGCCAGCTCGTGGTCATCGACCGCATCAAGGATCTCGCCGAGACCTCGCGCGGCGACCGCTTCTCGCCGCAATTCATCGAGAACAAGTTGAAGTTCTCGGCTTATATCGCGGAAGCCGTGGTGCTTGGTGCAGGCCGCGACGCGCTCGCCGCCATGATCTGCATCCGCTACTCCATTATCTCGAAATGGGCGGAGAAGAACCGGCTCTCGTTTACGACCTACAGCGACCTGGCCTCACGGCCCGAGGTTTATGCGCTGCTCAAGAAGGAAGTCGAGACCGTCAACGCGACTCTGCCACCGGCACAGCGCATCTCCCGCTTCCTGCTGCTCTACAAGGAGCTCGACGCCGACGATGGCGAGCTCACCCGCACGCGGAAAGTGCGCCGCAGCGTCATCAACGAGAAATACGAAGGCATCATCGACGCGATCTACCGCGGCCAGGCCGACATCCCCGTGGACACCGTGATCCGCTTCCAGGACGGCACCACGCAAAGGGTGCGGACCACGCTGCGAGTGGTGGATCTCGGCGGACCGGGGCATTTGGCGGAGGCGGCGGAGTGAACTTCGTGGCAATCACAGGTGCAATGCGTATTGCGGCGCCCTCTCCCCTTGTGGGAGAGGGCATCTCCGCAGCCCGCTCCACCCTCACTTCGGCGAGGGGTCCTCTCTCCGCGCGTTCATTGCTGAGACAACCCCTCACCCGTCTTCGCTTCGCGAAGCCACTCTCTCCCACAAGGGGAGAGGGGAAGAGCGCGCCGGATTTGTCAGCGAGCACCACTTCATGAATACCGCCTTCCTCATTCAGCTCCTGGTCAACGGCCTCGTGGTCGGCACGCTCTATGGCGTGGTCGCGATGTCGTTTGTGCTGATCTACAAGGCTAGCCAGGTCGTCAATTTCGCGCAGGGCGAGCTCTTGCTTGTCGGCGCCTGGGTGTGCTGGACTTTGCTCGCGAAATACCAGGTGCCGTTCTGGATCGGCATGCCGATGACGCTGGTGTTCATGTTCGTGTTCGGCATCGCGGTGCAGGTCCTGATCCTGCGACCGATGATCGGCGAACCCATCATCTCGGTCATCATGGTGACGATCGGCCTCTCCACCGTGCTGCAGGCCACGCTGAAATGGATGTTCGGCGTCAATCCGCAGCCGTTCCCGCGCGTGTTCGAGAGCCAGTCCGTCAGCCTGCTCGGGCTCCAGATCCAGACCGTCTATGTCATGAGCCTCGTCGTCTCGATCGCGATGATGATTGGCATGGCCTGGTTCTTCCGCGCGTCAAAGTACGGCCTTGCGATGCGCGCCACTGCGTTCAACCAACAGGTCGCGCAATCGCTCGGCATTTCCGTGAAAAGCGTGTTCGCGATGGCCTGGGCGATCTCCGCAACGGTGTCGGCGGTTGCAGGCGTTGTGGTCGCGGTCGTGAACGGCGTATCCTCGGGCCTTGCCGCCTATGGGATCAAAGTGTTTCCGGCTGCGATCCTCGGCGGGCTCGATTCCGTCGGCGGTGCCGTGCTCGGCGGCATCATCATCGGATTACTCGAGAACATCGCGCAATATGTCGACAGCGAATACCTTCACTGGGGCAATCTCTACGAGATCGCGCCGTTCTACGTCCTCATCATCGTGCTGATGATCAAGCCCTACGGCCTGTTCGGCACCCACGACATCGAACGGATCTGATCCATGGCCGGCCCCGCCCTCATCCCTGCTGGTGATTTCCGCACCTCTTACGCGGCCGACACCACGATCTTCCCGACCGCCACCAGCCGCAATTTTGCGATCGCCGGCGTGCTGGCGCTGTGTCTCGTGCCGCAATTCCTTGGCGGCTATTGGCTCAGCATCCTGATCCAGATCGGCATCTTCTCGATTGCTGCGCTTGGCCTCAACATCCTGGTCGGCTTCACCGGCCAAATTTCGATCGGCCATGCCGCTTTCTTCCTGCTCGGCGCCTTCACCTCGGCCTACATCTCCAACAGCACATCGATCCCGGTGTTCTTCGCGATCCCCCTCGCGGGCGTCGTCACTGCGCTGGTCGGGCTGATCTTCGGCATCCCGGCGGCGCGGCTGAAGGGGCTTTATCTCGTGATCGCGACGCTCGCAGCACAATACATCCTGCTCGACTTCTTCTCCCGCGCCGAATGGTTCACCGGCGGCTCGGTGCCGGCCAGCGCCAATCCGTTTTCGATCTTCGGCTACACGCTGCGCGGCGACAGGCAATATTTCTATGTCGTACTCGCCTACGTGGTTGCAAGCTACGTCCTCGTCACCAATCTGATGCGCACCCGCGACGGCCGCGCGCTGGTGGCGATTCGCGACCATTATCTCTCCGCGGAGATCATGGGCATCAATCTCACCAAGTATCGCACGTTGTCATTTGGGCTCGCCGCCTTCTTCGCCGGCATCGCTGGCGCGCTCTACGCACACTACCAGCTCGTGGTGTCGCAAGAGGGCTTCGGCATCGAACGCTCGATCCTGTTCCTGGCCATGATCATCATCGGCGGCACCGGTTCGATCATGGGCACGCTGATGGGTACCGCGTTCGTGGTGCTGCTGCCCGAGACGATGGAGTTCCTCAGCGTGGCGCTGAAGGGCGGCGCGATCGACAAGGCGCTGTCGCTGAACAACAACATCACCTTCCTGCGCGAGATCGCGATCGGGGTGATCATCATCGCGTTCCTAATGTTCGAGCCGGATGGGCTCGCCCATCGCTGGCGGCAGATCAAGGCGTACTGGAAACTCTACCCGTTCTCGCATTGAGCGCGGGCAACTCGCAAACCAACAAATAAACAGGAGGAGGCAACCAATGAAAACTAAATCCCTTTTGAGCACCGCGTCACTTGCGCTGGCGATCGCCGCATTCTCGTCAGGCGCGCAGGCGCAGATCGCAATCGGGCATCTCGCCGATTATTCCGGCGGCACGTCCGACGTCGGCACGCCCTACGGCCAAGCCGTCGCCGACACCTTCGCCTGGGTCAACAAGAACGGCGGCGTCGGCGGCAAGCAGCTCAACGTCGACACCAACGACTATGGCTACCAGGTGCCGCGCGCGATCGCACTCTACAAGAAGTGGTCGGCGCCGGACTCCAAGGTCGCGGCGATCATGGGCTGGGGTACGGCAGACACCGAGGCGCTGACCGGCTTCCTCGCACAAGATAAAATCCCCGACCTCTCCGGCTCCTACGCCGCCGCCCTCACCGATCCCGAAGGTGTCAGCGGCAAGGCCAAGCCCGCGCCCTATAATTTCTTCTATGGTCCGAGCTATTCGGACTCGCTGCGCGCGATGCTGATGTGGGCAGCCGAAGACTGGAAGGCCAAGGGCAAGTCCGGCAAGCCGAAATTCGTCCACATGGGGGCCAACCACCCTTATCCGAACGCGCCGAAGGCCGCCGGCGAAGCCATGGCGCAGGAGCTCGGCTTCGAGGTGCTGCCGCCGCTGGTGTTCGCGCTCGCGCCGGGTGACTACAGCGCGCAGTGCCTGAGCCTGAAATCCTCAGGCGCCAACTACGCCTATCTCGGCAACACCGCCGCGTCCAACATCTCGGTGATGAAGGCCTGCAAGACCGCCGGCGTCGACATCCAGTTCATGGGCAATGTCTGGGGCATGGACGAGAACGCCGCCAAGACCGCAGGCGATGCCGCCGACGGCGTGATCTTCCCGCTGCGCACCGCGGTCAGCTGGGGCGGCGATGCGCCCGGCATGAAAACGGTGATGGAGATCTCGAAGATGTCCGACCCGACCGGCAAGGTCTATCGGCCGGTGCACTACATCGCGGCGGTGTGCTCGGCGCTCTACATGAAGGAGGCGATCGATTGGGCCGCCAAGAACGGCGGCGCCACCGGCGAGAACGTCGCCAAGGGCTTCTACCAGAAGAAGGACTGGGTGCCGGCCGGAATGGAGGGCGTCTGTAATCCCTCGACCTGGACCGACAAGGACCACCGCGGCACGCTGAAGGTCGACCTCTACCGCACCAAGATTGCGGGAGCGACCGACGGCGACCTCAACGACCTCATGGCCAAGGGCGCGATCAAGCTCGAGAAGGTCAAGACCGTCGAGCTCCCGCGCAAGCCGGAATTGCTGGGCTGGTGAGCTTAGCGCTCACCTCACACACAAATGTCATCCCCCGCCTTGTGCGCAGCGCGCACTGGAGCGGGGGATCCAGTACGCCGGGGCCTCTCCGTGAGTCTCAGGCGTCTCTGGAATACTGGGTCGCCCGGTCAAGCCGGGCGACGACAGCGGAGTATGAGGCATGACCGAAATTCACGAAACAGCAGCTCGTCCCTCCCCCGGCATCGTACCCGCACCGCCTCTCCTTGCCGTGCGCAACATCGAGGTCGTCTATGACGACGTCATCCTGGTGCTGCGCGGTCTCAGCCTCGACGTGCCCAAGGGCGCGATCGTGGCGCTGCTCGGCGCCAACGGCGCCGGCAAGTCGACGACGCTGAAGGCTATCTCCGGGCTGCTCAAGACCGAGGACGGCGAAGTCACGCGCGGCGAGATCCTGTTCGAGGGCGAGCGCATCAACGGCATCGACCCCGACAAGATCGTCCGCCGCGGCATCTTCCAGGTGATGGAGGGCCGGCGCATCGTCGCCGACATGACCTCGCTGGAAAATCTCAAGCTCGGCGCCTTCACCCGCAGGGACCGCGAGGTCGGCGCCGATCTCGATATGGTCTTCAACTATTTCCCGCGTCTGAAGGAGCGCACCGGGCTTGCCGGTTATCTCTCCGGCGGCGAACAGCAGATGCTCGCGATCGGCCGCGCACTGATGGCGCGCCCGAAGATGATCCTGATGGACGAACCCTCGATGGGCCTGTCGCCTCTGCTGGTGAAAGAGGTGTTCTCGATCATCCACAAGATCAACCGTGACCTCGGCGTCACCATTCTCCTGGTCGAGCAGAACGCCCGCGCCGCGCTGTCGGTGGCAAGCCACGGCTACATCATGGAGCAGGGCAAGGTCGTGCTCGACGGCACCGCGGACGAATTGCGCGACAACGAGGACGTCAAGGAATTCTACCTCGGCGGCGCCGGCGACCAGCGCAAGAGCTTCAAGAACCTCAAAAGCTTCAAGCGGCGCAAGCGCTGGCTTTAACCTTCCAATACCTGTTCCGCTTCCGTGACTGCGCAGAGAACATGATACAACGACGACGCAGGAATGGTGTCGATCAGCGATTTGCCGTCGCGCTCGAACTGGTCGTACCAGCCGCCCCGCACGGGATGGCTGAGATAATGCCGTTCGAGCCGCGCCAGCGCCACGCGCGCCTCGTCCGCCGCGCCCGCCTCGCCGGATTCGGCCTGCGCGATCCACGCCTTCGCAATCTCGGTCTGTGGCCACAGCCGGCGCGTAGTGCGGCGAATGTTGCCGGCGTCGTCACCCTCGTCGATCAGGCAGCCGGTGGCCTCGTCGCGATAGCGCAGCGCGGTTTCCAGCAGCTCGGCGCGCCGCTGTCCGGTCGGGCAGCCCGTGATGCGTTCGAACCCCTTCAGCAACCAGACCCATTCCGCCTGGTGGCCGGGCTCGACGCTGACCGGCGCGATCTTCGACCAGTCCTCTTCGAAATATTCGCCGAGCGCGCGCGTCCGCTTGTCGTAGAGATTGGCGAGGAACAGCGCGAAGAACTCGCCGGCACGGTTCTGGAACGACAAGTCGTGGGTTGCGTCGAAGCACGCGATCATCGCCTCGAACAGATGCATGTGCGGGTTCTGCCGGCGCGGCAGCGAGACCGGAAGGCCTTCGTGGACGCCGCCGTGCGGCGAGCGCAGATGGCCATCGAGGAAGGCGAGCAGCGCGTCGATCTCGGTGCGAATTTGTGCGTCCTGGTCGAGCGCATAGACGGCCGCGAGCGCAAACAGGATGAAGGCGTGGTCGTAGGCGTCGCGGCGGGCGTCCAGCACCGCGCCCTCCGGCGTCAGCCGGTGCACGTAGCCGGGCCGGCCGTCGGGCGTCTTTGCCTTGGCGAGCAGATGCTCGAGGCCCTTCAGTGCGACGGCGCGCCCCTCAGGGTACCAGCCCACCTGCGCAGCCTTGGCGTAGCACCAGATCTGGCGGGCCTGCACGAATACCCGGCGCGGCGCGGTCACGTCCGCCGTGCCGTCACGATGCAGCCGATCGATGAAACCACCCGCGCCATGGTCCCAGCCGACCGTCGACCACAACGGCAGCGCCTCGTCGATGATGCGGCGCTTCAGGCGCGGCACGACGTCCGACGCCTCGTCCGCCGCACTGATTCCCTCGTCCGCCATCGCGTCCTCTTCAAACCTCGTCCATGGCCGTCTGATACCCATGCCGGCGGCGGCACGCAACGGATGCCAACACGGAAAGATCAGCCATGACCGCCCATTACGACGCCCTCGAGACGCGCGAGCAAGCCGCGCGCGAGGCCGATCTGTTCGCCCGCCTGCCCGGCGTGCTGCGCTCTGCGATGACCGCGCCCGCCTATGCTGATCGGCTGAAAGGCCTGGATCCGGCTGCCGTGACCTCCAGGGCGGCATTGGCGGGCCTCCCAGTGCTGCGCAAGTCGGAACTGCCGGCCCTGCACAAGGCCTCCACCCCGTTCGGAGGGTTCGTCGCGGCGGCGCCCGGCTCGTTCGCCCGCCTCTTCACCTCCCCCGGGCCGATTTTCGAGCCGGAGGGGCGGCAGGCCGATCCGTGGCGCGGCGCACGGGCGCTGTTCGCGGCCGGGTTCCGGCCCGACGACATCGTGCTCAACACCTTCAGCTATCATCTCACTCCCGGCGGCTTCATCTTCGATGCGTCGGCCCGCGCGCTCGGTTGCGCCGTGATCCCGGCCGGTCCAGGGAATACCGAGCAGCAATTCGAGCTGATCGAGGCCTACCGTCCCGTCGGCTACAGCGGCACGCCGGACTTCCTGAAGATCTTGCTCGATGCTGCCGCAAGCTCAGGACGCGACGTCTCCTCGATCAAGCGCGCGCTGGTCTCGGGCGCGGCCTTCCCGCCCTCGCTCCAGGCGGAGATCAAGACGCGCGGCATCGACGCCTACCAGGCCTTTGGCACCGCCGATCTCGGCCTCATCGCCTTCGAGACGAGCGCGCGCGACGGCATGGTCGTGAACGAGGATCTGATCATGGAGATCGTCAAGCCCGGCACCGGCGATCCCGTGGCGTCCGGCGACGTCGGCGAGATCGTCGTGACTTCGCTCGACCCGCACCATCCCTGGATCCGACTCGCTCTCGGCGACCTCACCGCGGCACTGCCGGGGACCAGCCCCTGCGGGCGCACCAACATGCGCATCAAGGGTTGGATGGGCCGCGCCGACCAGACCACCAAGGTCAAGGGCATGTTCGTCCGCCCGGAGCAGGTCGCCGAGATCGGCAACCGCCATCCCGCGCTCGGAAGATTACGCCTCGTCGTCGCGCGCCAGGGCGAGGCCGATGCAATGACGCTGAAAGCGGAGACGGCGGTCGCAAACGACGCGTTGCGCGAGGAGATTGCAGGCACCTTGCGCGCAGTGACGAAGCTCGGAGGCGAAGTTGAATTGGTGAGGCCCGGCGCGCTGCCGAACGACGGCAAGGTGATCGCGGACGAGCGGTAACGCTGACCTCGTTCTGGTAACAGCGAATATTTCACAACGCTGAGCCCCGTTCAGGTGTAAATCTGCGCAAAACTCCCGGAATATCCGAGACTTGCGCGGCTCTGGCGAGCAGCGGGTGGAAAATAACAGGGAATTCCAAACCGCTATCAGGGAATTGCCGGGCAAAGAACAGCGAACTTGCCGAGCCGTAGCAGGGAAGCCGATCAGTGGCCCAGCAAGCGCACGAGAAGAACCATCTGATCTCCTGATCCGCCAGACCATCAGGACGGAGTGACGCGAAGCTTGCTCGCGTCGCGAACTTCTTCGGCATGCAGTAGACCGGCATCTTGTCACGGCCTTGTGATGAATTTCAAAAACGCGATAGGAGGCCTCTACATTCGCCAATTGGACTCGCCCGCTACCCCATAGCCCTCGAATCCGCAATATCGGATTTTGAGCGTTTACCAATGGGGTGAGCCGCTCTCTGCTGTTGCTCCCTCTTGGGCTGGCGTTTCTCCGGACCAGCGAACCCAGGGAGAAACGAACATGGGCGTCCCGTTTGATCAGCAGCGGCTTCACGACGATCCGCCATGGCACGTCCGCCACGCCCCTCCCATCCACAAGCGCCGCGGTCGCCCACCCAACCATCCGGCACAGCAGGACTTTACGCTCGAGCAGATCGACAGGATCTATCCGTGGCTGTGCAGGCGGCTCAAGGCTGATCAAACCGCTCCGGAGCGCACCATCGATCATATCGCGACCAGCGAGCGCGCCTACCGCCTGTTGGCATTTTGGGCGCGCAAGCGCCTAAAAAATGTAGATTGGACGACTCTCCGCAATAACCACAGCTTGTGGAAGGGCGGGCACCTTCACCCCGACGAACGCTGCAGGGATTCGGAGGACTTCGAAACGGAGATAGAGCGCCAGTTTCCGCAGCCTCCCGACCGTGCACCGTAGCCGCCAATTTCCGTGAGCGAATTCCCAGCCCTGATCTGCAAAACCTCTCCGGGGGCAATTCGCCCTAAGAGAACTCAATCAGGAGAAAAGCTTTGCAGATCGAGCAGCTGTCAATCGACGCGTTGAAGCCCTACGCGGGCAATGCCCGCACCCATTCGGCGAAGCAGATCAAGCTGATCGCGGAAAGCATCAAGCGGTTCGGCTTCAACAACCCGATCCTGATCGACGATGAAGGTCAGGTCATCGCAGGCCATGGACGTCTTGCGGCTGCAAGCATGCTCAGCCTCGAGACGGTCCCCTGCGTCCGCCTCTCGCATCTTAACGAGGCGGACAAGCGCGCCTATGTTCTCGCGGACAATCGCCTCGCTGAAAAGGCGGGCTGGGATAACTCGATCCTTGCAATCGAATTGAAGCAGCTCGCTGACGTGGGGTTCGACATCGATCTGACGGGTTTTGAAGCGCCGAGGTTGACTGCATCATCGAGAACTTTGACGACGAAAGCGAACAGCCGGAAAACCGGATTCCAGAGCGCGGTGAGGGCCCTCCCGTCAGTCGCGTCGGAGACATGTGGCGGCTCGGCAAGCATGTTCTGTTCTGTGGTGACGCAACCGATCCCGCCATCTACGACGTCCTCATGGGGCGCGAACGGGCCGAGTTCATTTTTACCGACCCACCTTATAACGTTCGCATTGGCGGCAATGTATCGGGGCTGGGCGCAATCAAGCACCGCGAATTCGCCATGGCTTCGGGGGAGATGAGCAACGAGGAATTCACCCGGTTCCTCTCCAAGATCTTCCGCCTGCTTGCCGCTACTCGCGGGATGGCTCAATCCACCAGATCTGCGTGGATTGGCGGCATATGCGGGAAATGCTGCTTGCGGGCGATCAACATTATGCAGAGCTCAAGAACCTCTGCATCTGGAACAAGACCAATGCGGGGATGGGATCGTTCTATCGTTCCAAGCATGAGCTGGTGTTCGTCTGGAAGCACGGATCGGCCGCGCATACCAATACCTTCGAACTCGGTCAGCACGGCCGCTATCGGACCAATGTCTGGGATTATGAAGGTGCAACCAGCATGCGGACCGGTCGCATGGAGGAGCTGAAGCTGCACCCAACCGTGAAGCCCGTGGCCATGGTGGCGGATGCCATCAAGGACTGCTCCAAGCGCGGCCAGATCGTGCTCGACCCCTTCTGTGGGAGCGGGACGATCCTGATCGCGGCGGAAAAGACTGGCCGCATTGCTCGGGCGGTCGAGCTTGACCCCGCTTACGTAGATGTCGCGGTGCGGCGTTGGGAGCAGTACACCGGAAAGAAGGCCTGGCTTTATCCAATGCAGGAGAGCTTTGAGGAGCTGGCGGAGATCCGGGCGGCCTGATCCATTGGGTTTCAAAGCGCCCACCTGAGCCTTTCGACCCAGACGCCCGCCGGTATCGGAATTCCTTCGGCAATTGTCGTGAGCGCTGAGTCCGCTTGGTCGTGCTACTCGTCGCCAGGCTCAAAACCAGCGCGAGGACGCATGGACGACTACGCCAATTCAATCAAGCCCACAGCGGCCGATGGTGCTCCGTCAGGTTACGAGATCGGATACAAACGTCCGCCGAAGCATGCGCAATTTCCCAAGGGAAGAACAGGAAACCCCAAGGGGCGTCCAAAGCGCCCCGATGGGATTAGCCTAAAGGAGCTCTTCGATGGTGTTCAACGCACAAAAGACGGGAGCACGCTCTCTCGAAGAGAACTAATGGTGCGCCGAATCCTTCACGATGCGATGGCAGGTGATCCTCGTGAGTTTAAGAAGTTCATCGATCTCATGGAGCGCTCCGGACTAATTCGGCGATCCACTCCGAAGAGCATAGGTCCCATTATTGTGAAGCGCGTTCAGGCTATCAGTTCGAACGTTCAAGTCCCGCAGGCGCACGACAGGATCAGCTAGGGGAAATTGAACGGACGGCAGGATGGATCAACGACAATGACCGAACGTACGAAAGTGAGCTGCGAGCGGCCCCGTCGCGCCTCTTGCAGGAACGCGACGGAAAGCGTGATCGCCATCTTTAAGCGGCTCGCAATGGAGCCCGTGATGCTTACCACAGATGGCCGTCGGCAAAAGGTCCCCCGAGCCGTGGCTGTCCTGTTGAAAAACTACAATGCGGCTCTTCAAGGCGACAAGAGCGCCCGGAACAATATCTGGCGACTTTTGGAGCGAACCGGAGAGCTGATCGATCAGAATGACCCCGCAATAGCGGGCAAGCCAATAGTCGTTCCCGAACCGATTTGGGATACGAAAAAGCTCCTGGAGGAACACGGCGTCGGCATCGTTGAGGGCAAGCCTAGCCGAACAGCCTAATTAGCGCTTCGCCGCGTTGCCGGCCAACTCCTTCGCTAAATCCAGAGCTGCAACCCCAATTGATCCAAAGAATTAAATTTCCAGCACCGGTCCATCCAAGCGACAACCGCCATGAAATCGCCTCCGCCGACAATGTCCCTCTCAGCACCCACGTTTAGCCACTGACGAAGCCGACGGACCCAGGATTCGAACGTCGCTTTACGACCGGGTTCTTCTTCCTATTCATCCAGGCGGCAAAAGATTGGGCGCCGACGATCGTTGATCCGGCGTTTAGCGCTCTTTTCATGATTTGCTTGCGAGCATCGCAAGATCGGCTGAGAGATGGAGCAGGCCGGGCCCGACCAGCTTGCCGCCAATGCGCTAAGCAGCCGTCGCCTACCCCAGTTAGGTTGAGCTTGGCGCAACTGGCCAGCAGCATGGTCACATATTCCCCTCAGATCCGGAGCACGCTCCAAACAACAAAAAAGCCCCGGACGATACCCGGGGCTTTGATGTTTGAAGCGGGTTATGGATCAGTACTTCGCGACCACAGGACCGGTCCAGTTGAAGCGGTAGACCAGCGAAGTCGAAATCGTCTGGTTCCAGCTGTTGGCGCGGATATCGCGGCCAACCAGCGTGTTCGTGACATCGAAGAGCTCGTTCGAGGTCTTGGCGTTGTAGAAGGCCGAGCGATACTCGGTCTTCATGAACCAGCCGGGCGACTGGATGCCGAAGATATTCAGGTTGTTCTCGACGCCACCGCCGATGAACCAGCCGTTGCGGTTATAGCTGTTGAGGTGGATCCCCGCGGGAACGCCGGCGAGCGTCATGAAATTGGTCTGGCCGAAGTGAGCGCCAGAGTAACCGCCGTTGACGTAGGAGAGCACGTTCGGAGCAACCAGCCAGCCGAGGCGCACACCTGCGGCCCAAGAGTCTTCCAGCTTTTGCGTACCGGTGAGGCCGCCAACGACCGTCGGATCCTGGATGGTGGCGCGGATGCTGCCGAACTGACCGTCAGCGAACACGCCGGCGACCCAGGTGCCGCTGAACTGCCAGTCATAGCCGAGGCCAACGGTGCCGAACCAACCCGAACCACCCTGACGCTGATCAATAGTGAGCGGAACCGCGCCGACCGTGGTCTGGACGCGCTGGTCCGCAGCAGAGAGGCCGCCGCCGGCGCCACCGAAGATGTAGAAGCCGGTCCAGTTGGCGACGGGCGCCGCCATCGGGGCCTTCACGTAGGGACGGGCGCCAAGGTCAGCGGCCGAGGCTGAACCAGTCATCGCCGCGATCGCGGTGAGAGCAAACAAAATCTTCTTCATCACAAAAATCCCCAAGCGGTGTGCGTCGATGTCTTGGGCAATCTATCCCAAACGGCCCAAAATGCTGTAACCCGAGGGCCACAGTGACGGGCAATCGATGGGCGATGCTGGCTAGCAACAAGGCAATCCTGGCTGAATTATTCCGCGACAATCCAGCGGCAACAGCCATCTATCTAACTGAAAGCATGAGAGAAAACGACTTTGATGCCGCGCGGACGGCTCTCAGCCGCGTTATGCAAGCTCAAAACGTGCAGATGTTAGCGCGGGACGCTGGTTTGAGACGGGATGCCCTGTACAGAACATTCGGGGGTCGAATCGACCCTCAGCTCAGCCGCATCCTAAGGCTCTTTGATGCGCTCAACGTACAGGCCAGCGTGGTGCGGTCGGATCCCTCTGAGGTGCAGACTGCACCGAGCGGGACGGCCCCCGATGATCCCGAAGGGATCGCAAACCGACTAACGCAAGGCCTAGCCAGCAATCGCTTCGAGGAAGCCGTCCTTGCATTGAAAGAAGCCGTGCTGGCCCAGAATGTCTCCTCCCTGGCGAGGGAGGCTGGGATCGAGCGTAGAACAATGTACAAAACATTCGGCGGCGCCGTAGATCCACATCTCAGCCGAATTTTGAAGGTCCTCGCGGCAATGCAGCTTCGGCTGCTTGTCGTTCCGCTTCCAGACAGATCAGGGCTACCACGACCCAAACTTGGTCGGCCGCCAAAAGCTTCAAAAGCCTCTAGCTAACGAGCCGCCAATTTTTACGCCGAATTGCGCGCCATTATCTACGCGCAACAAGGGGCCGTGCCGAGGACGCCATTGAGATCGGCCCGTCGCATGTCCTGTCCGTGATCGAAGTCAGTCGGCGCCTCGATCAGCTTCTCATCGCGCGTCACCAACGTTGCGCAGCACTTAAATCCAAACCTTTAGCCCATGCCCTTTTCCCCAACAGCAAAACCTGAGGATCCTGAAGCCGGTTGAATGCTGGCTTACTCTCCTGCTGCGAGTCCCTTTCGATGGGCGCCAATTCTCTAAAGGTTTCGGTAACCAAACAATTCGTTCAGAGGCAGTCAGCGAGCTGCACCCACCCTGCTCATACAACCTTTGCATTGTTAGCCGCTACAGTGTGATCACAACGAGGAAATCGCCAGCAAGAGTATCGCGTGATAATAAGACCGTTGGGATGGACACGTCGCCAGTGTCCCGCCGCCGCATCAGTTCAGGCGACACGAACTCGCGGCTTCCGATCGCTCTGGTGATGCTGTGCGGGTTTGCAGGCCTTGGGCTCCGTTACCTCGTGCGCGAGCACGCCACCGACGACGCCATTCAGTTCCTGATCCCGTGGTATTGCTTTGCTCGAGATCACGGGATCGGCGCGCTGGCGGAACCTTTCACCAACTACACCCCGTTTTACAGCTACCTCCTGCTGATTGCCGCGCGACTTGATTGGCTGGGCCAGCCACTGTCCCTCGTGAAAGCGATCTCGGCCGTCATCGAGTTGGGCTGCGCGATCGCTATCGCCCGGATCGTCTGGCGAGCGACAAGGGTGCCATTGCGCACCGCCTTGGCCTTCTGCGCTGTTTGGCTGGCGCCGACGGTGCTCTTCAACGGCGCAATGTGGGCACAGGCCGATTCGATCTGGACGTTCTTCACGCTGGTCTCCGTAGCCCTGTTCATGCGGGACCGAAATGGCGTTTTGCCATTCGCGGCGGCGGTTTCGGTGAAGGCCCAGGGCGTCTTTCTAGGGCCCTTAGTGTTGGGCGTGCTAATGCGCCGCAGGATCCACCCAGCATGGCTCGCCGCTGTTCCCGGGATTTACGTGGTTCTCGCCATTCCGGTTTTCGTCGCTGGCAGATCCTTAGCCTCCGTAGCGGGTGTCTATTTAGAGCAAGCTCACACATTCCATCGCCTCACAATGAATGCAGCGAACATCTGGGTATTGGCTGGGGGTACACCGTACGAGATCGGAGTCGCCATCGGCTTGGTGCTTGCGGCTGTGAGCGGACTTGCTTTGTCAATGTTCATCGCGCGTTCCAAACGAACGGGCCCAGAGTTCATTCTGCTCGCCGCGTGCGTCTCGCTCATGCTCATGCCCTACTTGCTTCCGAAGATGCATGAGCGTTATTTCTATGCCTTTGAGCTCGCGTCTATCGCCTTGGCCTGCATCAATCCGCGCTATTTGCCGTTCGCCGTGATTGCTCAGGTTGACGGCGTGTTATCCTATCTTGGATTCGAGAGCGGTATCATCATGGGTTTGCTGCCGGCGGCGCTCGGCAACACCTTTCTCGTGTTCTACCTCGTGCTTGATCTTTGGCGCGGCGAACGTGGATTTCATTTCCCAAAGCTTGCCTGGCTTGGCTTCACCGTTTCGATTGGAGGATTGCTGAGCTATTTAGTGCTCGCAGGTAGCGGGTGGAACATGTCGCCCGCGTATTTAATTGCCACGGGTCTTGCCGCGGCCATGACGATGTGGCTTCTCATACAGTCGCAGGTCGCAGGTCAACCGACGTGAAGCTGCAAAGTCTGACGTTGCGCAAACCTTCAGTTGCCTTTCAGAGTAGGCAGCGCGACATCCGCAAGCTTCCAGTCGCTCAACTCGGTTCAACTAGTCGCCACGCCGCGGGACCCGCGGTTGCCATCGATCACAGCGATCACGCCATCGATGAAGGCTTGGCACTCAGCGTGGGTCTTGAACGTGCCCTTGTACTTCCCGAATAGGAAGACCGTCCGGCCGTGCCCCTTTCCGAAGAAGTATTGGCCGACGTGTCCGCCGCCTTCGTCTTTGAGCTCAATGCTACCAAGGCTTTGCGCTGACTTGAGGTCTGTCTCGGGTAGCTTGATCCGCACATGTGTCTCCGTGATTCACGGCCAGGCTAAGGACGTTAGCGGCCTCAGCGTCAACTGGCGTGTCCAGCAGATCAGCGCTTCGCCGCGTTACCAGCCAATTCCATCGCTAGGTCCAGAGCTGCAACTCCAATTTGATCTGAAGAATTAGATTTGCAGCGCCGGTCCATCCAAGCAACGATCGCGGAGAAGTCGCCGCCGCCGACAATGTCCCTCTCAGCACTCACGTTTAACCCGCTGACGAAGCCCACGACCCAGGATTCAAAAGCTGCCTTTACGACTAAGTTCTTCTTCCTATTCAGCCAAGCGGTACAAGATTGCGAGCCCGCGCCCACGATCGTTGATCCGGCGTTCAGGGACGTCGGCAAGAGTAGCATCATCATTATGGCAAGCGCTCGTCTCATCTTTTCCTCAACCGAAAACGGCTACTTCCAAGGAGGCTCTATCTGTTCCTTTGCCCGACGGCGCAAGCGCATTTTTTTTCGATGCCCCTGCGCATGTGAATGGACGCTCGATCGCTATCTCAGGCTCGAATCCGGCCAATGAGGAACCTCATCCGCGCGGCGGGATCGACCCAAGTTCTGCCGCACCGTCGCGTAGAGCACAAACAGGCCGATGGTGATCGCGACAGCCAGCAGTGGGAACATGTAATTCATGCAGCCTCCAAGAATTGAATACTAGCAGCCCGTCCAATCGGCGCGACGCTCTCCGGCCTGAGACCCTACACTGCCAGTTTCCTACTCAGCTCGTGGTTCTCATCCGGCATTCCGCTTCAAATGTTTGAGCCCCCGCCGTTGCCGCGAGAGAGCAGCCTTCTCATACCGTTCCAAGCTCGACAAATATCTCATTTGCTTTGGTTCCGCGCCCTCGATCACCGCCAACATCAGAATTAACCTAAGAGCTCGCAGGCGATCCTGGCGGCTCCTAGCTTGAGCCAAATCTTGGACTGCGACATGCATGTCCGTACCTTTGAAGCCTTCCGCAAAGACTGCATCGAAACCAGAACCGGCGGGTTCGTCCCAACGAGATAAGCCATGCCGATAGGCGTTGCGGCTCGATGCTGTTTTGCCGACGCTTGTTTGCGGCCCGGTACTCCTCGCTGCGTTTGCGCGATTGGCTTCGATTTGTCGCTTTGACGCCAACTTGCCTCCTTGATTTCACTATCTCGCAGTCGAGCGATCCGCATTATCGCGAAGACCACGGCCTCAATCCTCGGTTACCGCGCCTCGGCGATGCGACGGAGGATACGACGGATCCCGCAACAACGGCGCAATGAACGTATGTAGGTTTGATCCATCAAACAGATAGGCGGCTATTCCGGCCGCGTGTGCCGCAGAAAGATCGCTCTGCTTGTCACCGACCAGGAAGCTAGCATCGATGTCCACCGAATACCGCTCAAGGAGGGCTCTGATCATGCCCGGCTGCGGCTTACGACAGCTACAGAGGACACGGTAACGCTCAATCAGACCATCGGGGTGATGGGGGCAGAATTCGAACGCATCGATACGCGCACCAACCATAGCAAGTTCACGCGACATCCATTCGTGCAGATTGCGAACATGCCGCTCCTCGTAAAACCCCCTCGCGATTCCTGATTGGTTCGTCACGACAAACGCAAGATACCCGGCGTCATTGACTGCTTTGACGGCCTCTTGCGCTCCTTCCACCCACCGGATCTGGCCGGGATCGAAAGCGTAGCCGTCGTCCTCATTGAGGACGCCATCACGATCGAAAAATACTGCCGGATGCTTCAAGTCTCAGGGGCCCAAGTTGGAGGCAATACCCACGATCTTCCGACAATCACGGCTTCATTTCAACATGTCATGCGACCGGACAATCGTTCTCGGCGAGCGCGCCTTTTGTATCCAGGTCTTTGCGGTTCATGCGTGAATTGGCTTCGTTTTGTCGGTTTATACCGGTCAGCCTCGTCCCGTCCCTGCCCTAAGCCCGTGAGAACAAGAGCGATTCCTGTCGCTAAAACGAGCAAGATTGTTGCTGCAGAAAGGACTGGCCTTCATTCGCGATTGGAGCGTTACTGATTCGACCGGGCGCCACCTGCGATCCTAGCGCCGGTATCTCGCCTCGCGGACGCGGGGCTTCAGGCAGTGCGGCAAATGAAGCCGCTTGTTTTTGCGTAGGAGATACCGGTGACAACAGTTCAAACAAACGGCGCCGATGCGCCCAATCACATCATCAGGTTCAACCCCAATGACCGCCGCCACTTCATCGGCGGCTCGGATGCACGTGTCATCATGGGTGATGATCAGGACAAGCTCATCCGCCTTTGGCAAGAGAAACGTGGAGAGGTCGCACCAGAAGATCTCTCGGATAATCTCATCGTCCAGCTCGGCACGATAACAGAGGTCCTCAATCGCGCCTGGTACCACCGCTCAACAGGACAAACCATCTCCGACATCCAGAAGAGGGTTCGGCATCCGGTGCACAAATGGATGGCGGCAACACTCGATGGCATGGTCGAGCAGACTGGAGCGGTGTTCGAGGCCAAGTTCATGCTGCCTTGGGCCTTTACAGAGGAAGCCGCGGCCGAGAAACATATGGCCCAGCTGCAGCACAACATGTGGGTCACAGCGTCCCGCAGCGCCGTTCTCTCGATCATCACCGGCGGTGGCAAATGGGTTGAGATCAAAATCCACGCCGATCCGCTCTATCAGCATCTGCTCCTCACCGCCGAGAAGAAATTCTGGCGCTGCGTTCAGAGCGGCGAGGCGCCTCTGCTCTTCAACATCGAAACGCCGCGACCAAGGCTGGAGGCCGTTAAAGTCGTCGATATGTCTTCGTCCAATGCTTGGGGCGAGTTCGCGGCAACCTATCTCCGCACCAAGGACGCCCACGGGGCGCACGAGCTCTCCAAAGCTGAGTTGAAGAAGCTCGTGCCCGAGGATGTCAAGGAGGCAAGCGGGCACGGGATCAAGGCCAAACGCTCCAAGTCCGGGGCCATCAGCTTCGACGCTCTCGCTGTGGAGGCCTCCGATGCATCAATCCAGTGAGCGGATCGGGGCGATCGCGGGCGCCCTCGCCCGGGCGCAGGCCGAGCTAACCAACCCGGAAAAGACCCTGACGGCGGTGATACGGTCCCCCTTCCCGCGGGAGGACGACCGGACCTTCCGCTACGCCTCCTTGGCCTCCGGCCTAGACCTTGTCCGCAAGACCCTCAGCAAGCAGGAGATCGCAACCGTCCAGACCACAAGGATCGACTCCAGCAGCGGCCAAGTGCGTCTCACGACCCTGCTGGCCCATGCGTCCGGCGAATGGATCTCCTCCGATTGGCCGGTCTGCGCGGCAAAGGAAATCGAGGCGCCACATCGGATGGGTGCCTCATTGACCTATGCCCGTCGCTACGCCCTATTTGCTCTGGTTGGCATTGCCGGTGAGGACGACCTCGACGCTCCCGATGCAATCGCCGGCCCTCCCACTGCCGCCGAGCCGCAAATGGCTCCCGGCCCAAAGGGAAAGCCTGCCAAAGCCGTCTTGAACCGACCGGCTGTCCTGAAACCTCAGCAATCGGCTGAGCTGCGGGAGCGGCTGCTGGCCGAGTTGGCGGCCGCGGGGAATACTGACGACCTCTTGGCTTGGGCCAAAGCCAGCCTTCCCTTGAAAAACACCCTGCTAGAGGCGGATGCCCGGGCGCTTGAGTCGGCCTATCTGGTGAGGTTCGAGGAGACGGCCCGCCTTGAGACCGAAACTCATCTACCATCATCTGAGGCTGAGAGCGCCCCCGGACAAGAACCGGCGGAAGAACTTTCCCTCTCCCAAGCCGCTATCCCAGGCTCACGCTCGGACGGGCCGGCGGATCAGCCAGGGAGCGGCCTCGCCTTCCCCAAAGAGCCCCCGCGCAAGCGGAGCAAGGCCCACCTTGCTTTTATCCGGGCACAGCCATGCCTGGTCTGCAAGCAGGCTCCATCCGATGCCCACCACCTCAAGTTCGCCCAGCCGCGAGCACTCGGGCGCAAGGTCAGCGACGAATTCACCGTGCCCTTATGCCGCTCTCATCACCAGGCCCTGCATCGGCATGGCAACGAAAAGGCGTGGTGGGCCGATATGCAGATATCGCCCTCGCCTGTCGCGAACGAATTATGGGCAACCAGCCCTGTTCATGACCACGCCAATCCTACTGTGGCCACTTTCGACACCACATCGCAGGGCCGGCCGGAGGTCACACGCCAATGAATGGCCCCTTGAGCAACGCCACGCCCGCAACCACATCCGCGATTCCAGCCGAATTTCAGGCCTTGTGTCCCGCTCCGCAACTTCTGCCTGGAGAAAGCATCGACCATTATCGCGCGCTCCAGACCGTCATCTTCCGCGACATAGCCCCCCAATCGGCCATCGAGTGGCTGCTTGCCATTGATGTTGCGGAGCTGTCCTGGGAGATGCAGCGCTATCGAATTCTGCGGCACAAGCTGCTGGAATCATATCGACAAAATGCAATAGAGATGACGCTTCGTCGGATAGACGTGCCCGGTATCGTGCCCGACTTCGAAAATGACGCCGAACACTACATCATTCAGAACGCGCTCGATTGGCGGCTCGACCGCATCGCGGCAGACGAGATTGAAGCACGTCTGGCATCATATGGCTTCGATCAGCACGCCATTAGCGTGGAAGTTTACGTGCAGGCCCGCGAGATCTTCACCTTGTTCGAAACGTTAATGAACGCGGCACAGCTGAGACGGCTGTTCTTGCTAAAGGAGATCAATAGCCGCCGCCGAATGCAGGATCCGGCTAACTTCGTCCGCGCTCAACCACAGTTACGATGAAGAACGAGGTACAATTCGCCGCTTCAGGAACAATTCAGCGATGCATCGAGATCGTAAAACCGAATACCGTCTAGCGTGCCTTTCATTCAACAAGGATCTTGAAGACGCTGACGATTCGGCCGGTGACCACCAAGTTGCCTTTAGCACATGGACCATGGCCACGATCATCGCCGTATCCGCGTCGCGGCGGATGGTAGTGACACCGGCTTCGATCTTGAGGGCCTAGCCCACGGATTAAGCAGTTAACAGCGATCGATGAAGGTATGGAGGTTAAATCCATTAAACAGATCGGCTGCGATGCAATCGTCTGCGCCGCAGTAAGGTCGCTCTCCGGCCCACCGCGCCGCCTCGCAGTCTCAGGCGAATGTGACGGCGCGCAGGAGGAGCTAATGTGACGGCGCACATCTGGCGTTCTTGGCGTGATTTCCTCGCTGGGGTACGAAGGGCAGTGGTGAACCCCTCCGGCAGGCCTCAGAAAAACAGCGCCAAAATTTGAGAAACTCCGTATCGCTGCGACCCTGGCCGGGCGGTGAGGAACGAACCTCCGAACGCGGAATCAAAATCAGACAGGATCCTCAACCGGCTCAACGAACATTCTGAATTTTCGGCCAAAACCGACTCCATATTAATCAAGGGAGTACCCAGCAATTCAGAATGGCCCGACTGCACCTGGGGTGGAGGAAAGGTCTCCGCTGCTGAAAGTCTGCTCCATGACAATCGTCCTCCTGGAACGCGCAGATGCGGCACGGTGCGCCTTCGCTGATAGCGGTCAACTTCGTTAGTAGCGGTCAAGTTGGTTAGTAGGGAGAGCAAGACCGCGCGTTTGGGCGCAAATTGAATAAGCAAGGCCGCCAGTGTGAACCGGCCAGCTTTGATTTTTAACAGTGGTCAGGCACTTGCCGAACGCGGCCCGTCCAAGTGCTCGCTCAAGGCGGGATAAAGGTGGACCGAACCCGGCAAAGTGCGCCTGGGGGCAGATATTGACCACTGTTACCCTTCCGCTTCAAGATGAAGCTGAAGCCTACCAAGCCTGATCAGCCATTATGCAGGGATTGGTCGCGGATAGAGCCGTAAGATCCGGAAGATGAACTTGATCACGTCTGGACTTATCTCGGTCCTAGAGAGTGGAGTTACTGGAGTGAAAGTTTACACGCCGCTTTTTTGTTTGCTCTTATCGAGCTGTTCTTCAATCTGGGTAGAAGCCTCTGCGCCCCCGCCCCTGCCGTCCAGCCCTTTCAGCCGCCTAGTGAAGAGGCCATCCAAAAAGGCGTCGGCACCTCCGTGAAGGATCAGAAATTAGCGCAGCCGGTTGAAATCTCCGCCCCACGGACCACGGGCCAGGCCGATACTACGTTTGCTTACGGGAGATAGCCGTGCACGTCTAATATTTTCATCGCATGGCACGTTGCTGAGACTTCCAAGCTGCAGGAGTCGGTGTTCTGCGCGTCTACGGCCGCCCTTCGCGAGCCAGCGGACTAGAATCCTAAGCTGTCATATGAACAGTCCACACGGTCAACCAATTTCCTTAATTTCGAACAACCGAACGCAATCCAACTGTGTGGCATTCTGAGCCAAATATCTATTGGCCGCCGAGAGAAGATCGCTCACAGCTACATGGTCATGGCCGTCTACACTGGGGGTAAGCACCAAATAGGTCTCCAAGACTAATACCCTTTTGATGCCGTCCGCCGTCAGCTCCTTGGCTTCCCAAACTGCCCGAGCATTCGGATGATTGAAGGCCATAAGCGATATCCCTAGGTTTCAAACAATTCCATGAACTGGAAACGAGCCATCAGAAAGTGCCTGAGATCCCGCTCGACGGACGAACTATCTGGTGGTACGGGGGAGTCAAGTACGCGCTGTGCATTTTGCGGCCAGGCGGAACGCCTTTGCAACGGTTCCCTCCATCTAGAGCCACGTAGTCCGTTGACAACACTGTCTAATTTTCTTGCGCTCCTCTGGAGCCGAGGGTAAGGACGCACAGAGTGGATGCGCACACTGCAGTTTACAAAAAGGGCGACACTTCGGTAAAGCTATGAATGTCAAAGATGCCGGACAACGGATTGCTCTGATCACGGGTATTACCGGGCAGGACGGCGCCTACCTCGCCGAATACCTGCTTTCGCTCGGCTATGTCGTGCACGGGATCAAGCGGCGTTCGTCCTCGTTCAACACCGCGCGGGTCGATCATCTCTACCAGGACCCGCATGTCGGAAACGTGCCGTTCCTAATGCATTATGGCGACATGACGGATTCGACCAATCTGATCCGCCTAGTGCAGCAGATTCGGCCGACCGAGATCTACAATCTCGCCGCCCAGAGCCACGTCGCCGTCAGCTTCGAGAGCCCGGAATACACCGCCAACGCCGATGCCATCGGCGTGCTGCGCCTACTGGAGGCGATCCGCATCCTCGGTATGGAGAAGGAGGCGCGGTTCTACCAGGCCTCGACGTCGGAGCTTTACGGCCTCGTGCAGGAGATCCCGCAGAAGGAGACCACACCGTTCTATCCGCGCTCGCCTTACGGCGTCGCCAAGCTCTACGGTTACTGGATCACGGTGAACTACCGCGAAGCCTACGGCATGTTTGCCACTAACGGCATCCTGTTCAACCATGAGAGCCCGATCCGCGGCGAGACATTCGTCACCCGCAAGATCACCCGCGGCGTGGCGCGGATCGAGGTAGGGCTGGAGGAGACGCTCTATCTCGGCAATCTCGAGGCCAAGCGAGACTGGGGTCATGCCAAGGACTACGTCGAGGGCATGCACATGATCCTGCAGGCCGAAAAGCCCGATGATTTCGTGCTTGCCACCGGTGAGACGCGCTCGGTGCGCGAACTGATCGAGCTCTCCTTCGCGCATGTCGGCCGCAGCATCGAATGGCGCGGCGCCGGCGTGGACGAAATCGGTGTCGATGCCAAGAGCGGCAAGACTTTGGTGAAGATCGACCCGACTTATTTCCGGCCGACCGAGGTCGATCTGCTGATCGGCGATTCCAGCAAGGCGCGTCAGGTGCTGGGCTGGAAGCCGAAGCGGTCCTTTGCGCAACTCGTCGAAGAGATGATGGCAAGCGATCTAGCTGAGGCCAAGCGGGATGTCGCAAATGGCAAGCGTACCGTTTGAGCTGAGGGGCAAAAGCGTCTACGTCGCTGGCCATCGCGGCATGGTCGGCAGCGCGATCGTTCGCCGGCTGGCGCGGGAAGAAGTCAAGCTTGTCACCGTCGACCGCCGTGAAGTCGATCTCCGCAACCAGGCCCAAGTGTTCGACTGGTTCGCAAAGGTGCGACCGCGAGTGATCTTCATGGCTGCGGCCAAGGTTGGCGGTATCGTCGCCAACAACACGCTGCGCGCCGAGTTCATCTATGACAACATCGCGATCACGGCGAACGTGATCCAGGCGGCGCACCAAAACGGCGCCGAGAAGCTGATGTTTCTGGGATCGTCCTGCATCTATCCGAAGCTAGCGCCGCAGCCCTTGCGCGAGGACTCGATGCTGACAGGCCCGCTGGAGCCGACCAACGAGCCCTATGCGATCGCCAAGATCGCCGGCATCAAGATGGCGGAGGCCTATCGCAGTCAGTATGGCAGCGACTTCATCAGCGTAATGCCGACCAATCTCTACGGCCCGGGGGATAACTACCATCCCGAGCTGAGCCACGTCGTCGCCGCGCTTATCCGCCGCTTCCATGAGGCGAAGCTGGCGGGCGCCAAGAGCGTCGCCGTCTGGGGCACCGGCACGCCGCGGCGCGAGTTCCTCTATGTCGACGACATGGCGGATGCCTGCGTGCATCTGATGAAGACCTATTCCGGCGCGGATCTGGTCAACATCGGCACCGGCGAGGACATCACCATCGCCGAGTTCGCCCGCGTCGTCGCCAAAATCGTCGGCTATCGCGGCGGGATCAGTTTCGACACCTCGCGCCCCGACGGCACGCCGCGCAAGCTGCTCGACGTCAGCAGGCTCGACGAGCTCGGATGGCACACGACGACTTCGCTCGAGAATGGCTTGAAGCGCGTCTACGAGGCGTATCGGGCGGAAAGCCAGACAAACGGCCATAAGCCGCACGACTGACCGCCGAGGATCACGTTGCATATGACCACTTCCTCAAAACTGATCGTCGCGGCACAGTTCTATCCGCCTGACACGACCACAACGGCAGTCTATATCGGAAGGATCGCCGAGAGCCTCGCCAGGGATCGCCAGGTCGTCGTGATCTCGGCAACGCCGGGCTCGCGCGCGATCGGCCAAACCGGCAAGCCCGAGGTCGTTGAAATCAAGAACTGGAATCCTCGCAAGTCAGCGATCGTCCAGCGGGCGGCAGCGATATGTCTTCTTGCAACGCAGATGTTCTTCTCAGTCCTGCGGCGGGCAAGGTCGGGAGACATCGTGTTCTGCGTCACTACGCCGTTCACTCTGCCTTACACTGTGCTCCTCGCCGCCAGATTGCGCGGAGCAAAGACAATGCTTTTGATATACGATCTCTACCCGGAAGCGCTCGAGGCGGCCGGCATAGTCCACTCGAACTCGCTCGCGGTCCGCCTCATTCACTTTGCCAATATGCTCTTGTTCCGGCGCCTTGATGCGATCGTCGTGATCGGGCGCGACGTGCCGCCGCTGATCGAAAAATATCGCGGTGTCACCCCCGAGCAGCTTCGCTACATTCCGAACTGGGCGCTGCTCCCCATTGGCTATCGAGAGATAGACCCGGCCAGCCGCTTCCGTGCGCCGGATTCGTCCAGATTTATCGTCGGCCTCTCCGGAAATCTCGGCTTCACACACGATCCCGTCACGGTCTTCGAAGCGGCCCGCCTTTTGCAAGACCAGAAGGAGATTCATTTCATCCTGTCCGGATGGGGCGTTGGCTGGGCCACGCTCGACGACCTCTACGCCAAGGACCGACTCCAGAATGTCACGATCCTGAAACCCGTTCCCGAAGATGAACTCTTAGAATTTCTGTCTGCGGCCGATCTTTGGGTTATTCCTTATCGTCGGCACGTCGCTGGCGTATCGGTCCCTAGCCGCCTTTATAACATCCTGGCGATCGGGCGACCCGTCATCATCACCTCCGAAGCCAGTTCCGAAGGCGCGCTCGTGGTTGTAGAAGCGGCAATTGGATGGGTAGTTCCTCCCGAAACTCCAGCCGAGCTTGCGCGCACCATTCGCCGTGCGGCCGGCGACCGTCAGGCCACGAAGGACAAGGGCGTTCGTGCGGCCGGCATCGCCGAGAAATATCGCGAAGACATTGCACTTGCTCGCTATCGGCAGGCCTTGAACGAAGTCGACCAGGCCGCACGCCGTTGAGCGACCTCACGCCTGCAAAGTAGCTGATGCACTCGGAAGTCGCATCAGATCGATCGCTTGCCTGAGAACACTTCAGACCCGCAGAGAAAATAGACAACAACGACCAGACGGTATAGCTCTGCACAACCTGACAGTCCTAGCGGGGATACAACCGGTATGAGACCTATCATAGTGGCATTCGTAGTGACCGCGGCGTACCTTCCAATCGCGTTTCACCTTGATGCAACGTACAAACCATCAGGTGATGCCGACGTGCTACACAGACCTTTCACCAAGATTGGCCCCAACGCTTATTTATCTTACCATAAGATTGCGGGAGCAAAAGGAGACATCCCGAACGACCTACGCCGCGCGACGCTGGCATTGACTGAGAATGGTCTGGCGCTCGGGCCGCCGCACATCCCAGAAGCCGAAGTCTCTGCATTGGGCGGTGGCCGATATATTTTCCTTCAGACAGGCAACGATCCGCCGGTCCTTGTATTCTCAGCATCCGACAACTCCGACCCGAACACGAATGGGAGCGTCTATCGGGTGACTGATCCAGGCGCACGTGACCCGTACGAAGCGCAACGCCGGCGCTAGCCACGTACCGGCTGCATCCACCACGCCTCCCCATCACCAATCTCATCGCGCCGAGCGCCGCGACCCCGGTGCAAGGCGCCAGAAATGGAAAAGCATCCCAGGACTCGCAGCCTCCGCCGAGGTTCCGTCGGAAGCTACCCGCAACGGCGTTATAGTTGAGTAATGGCATCGTAATGGATATTGCTCTTGGACGGACCGGATCACATTGGCGGGGCTTCCTATCGAGCAAATCCTTGAGTGCTCTCATATGCGGCAATCGTGGTCCTTCAATCCATTGAGTGACACACGCCGATGGCGCGGATATCCCTAACCAGATTAGCGGACGCTTGCGGCGCGCTTGTCCCAAGCGATGGCTGCGCTTATTTGTTTAGGGCAATGACTGATCCCATGCGTTACTTTCCCTTGCTATGTCTTCTTCTGTCCGCCTGCTCGGTCTGGACAGACAGTTCAGTTGCGCCTCCTGCGGCTCCTCCGGAAAATCCAGTGACGGACCATGCGCTGCGGATAGGAGTAACACAAGCAGCCAATAGTGCGCATTTTACAGGTCCGCTCGAAGTGTCCACTGTGCGCAAGACTAATCACGGCCCAGGATCATCCATGGTCTGTATTAGAGAGGTGGCTTCATCCTCTGGTAAGCAGCAATCGCCATACGCCGTCTTCTTCGACGGCGATAAATACAAAGGCTCGAGACTCCCGGTCATAGTAGAGGAGTGCGAACGGCAGACGTATGTACCTGTTCAAAGGCTCAACGACCAGTCTTCTAATCCTGAGCCCTGCGTAGCAGGCTGTCTACCGGGAAAGACATTCTAGTTAACGGGTGAGCTTGGTTGGATTAGGAATGTCGCAAAATGCTTCTCTGCAGTTGCTGACATGAGAGGTCCTAGGATAGATACTCAGCTCACGAAGTGTCGAAAGGGACGAGCGCTACTCGATACGATTTACGACAAGCAAATATGGCCGCGATGTCTGCGCTCCTGGTGGGTCACGGGCTTAGGCCGGTACTTGACTCGCGCGCGATAGGGTAACTGCACTGTTAGGAGCTGACGTTTAATCCATTCTGGCTGACCGCGTGCTCATGGGATTTGCTCGAGAACGTTGGGACAATTGCTGATGGGCTTCAATCATCCGCACGCTAGGGTTGCTTGGGAAGCTAAAGAACTGACAGCTGGCGGCTAAAGAGAGTTTTGGTGGTGGAGACTCATTTGGTACTTAGTACCAATGCTGAGGGCCACAATGCTGTGGCTGTGAACGATCTTCTCTCGGCTGCCGAAGAATATTTGGCAAAGAATGACGTGCGGTTGGGTTGCCTTCGGCTTTTCGAAGTCAAAGAAATCGGTTGATGCACCATGAACGAAGTGTGCGCCACTCTGCGGGGGTGATTGACTAGTTTGCACGTGTGCGGCCGCAGATGACCTTTCGCGCTGCGGAATCGTTGATCCAGCCGCCCCGATCCGCCGCTCCCAGCTAACGTGGATGTGAGGCGCGGCGAGCGTCGCGATCTGGGCAGCGGCGCCGCGAAGCGGGTTCCTCATTTCGATGATTGGCTGATGGTTACCTAGTAAGCGCTGTTCAGCGCTCTACCAGATGGCGGAGTGTTCTGTGAGTCTGCGGTCTCTTCGGACCGTTAGCTTAGAATGGACACAATGCATAACGCTGTTACCGAGCCGGTGCGGCGGGTTGAGGTCTTCACCGAGACCCGCCGTCAGCGAAATTGGAGCGACGAGATAAGGAGATAAGGCGCGCATCTTCGCGGAGATCGTCGCGAACGGCGACTTGGTGTGTTCCGAGGCCCAACGGTATGGATTGTCGCTGCAGCATTTGGTTGGCTAGCGCCGCCCTTGCGAGAAGCAGCAAGCCATCATTCCGAAGCGGACAAAGTCCGGCATTTTTCTAAGAACCTAGTGAGGAAACGCCTCAAGGACATCGCCGAATCGGAATAGCCAGCCGTACTCGAAACCCTGCTGACTATCGACGAACACTGCCTTATCCTTTATCCTGCCGAGGATGGTATTCAAGCACCACTGCCTGTTGCTCATGTTCTTGCTAATGATCTGAAAGTCGACGGACCGCTCCTCCATTTCCTGCAATCGCTTCTTCAGATCATCCATCGACTGGCATTTCGCAAAATCAGCTTCCAGCCAGATCAGTCCCGGTGCGCGATAGAACGGCGCCCAGTAATCGAACGCGACCGTCACAGGCTTGGTCGTAACGTTCTGTTCGACGTACCGGCTCATTGGGTAAGCGGTCTCACCCCAGCCAAGCCACGTCCACCAGATGTAGCGATTCATGTCTAGCGCAGCGGCATTGTCCAGCGCCCGGTCCCGCACCACGTTCTTGTATCGCAAATATGACGGCGCTGCCGACAGTGCGACCAGCACCATCAGAGCGGCGACAGTTGTCTGTACCGCAGCGGTGGTCGCGGTGTTGATGTTCTCGAACCATACCAACATTGGATAGACGCCGAAAATCGTCAGTAGCAGGCTTACCAAAACGAGGTATTTCGGCTCGAACGGCAGGTCCGCGAAGCTAAACGCGCTCAGCATCGCGACCGGGAAGAACAAAACCAGGATTAGCGGTATCATGTGAAGATCAAGCACGGACCGATTTCTTCGCGCCAAAAACAGGAACAATGGCGCGGCGGCGACGATCATCACCAGGGTGATCTCTGGCAAAGTATAGAAGATGACTCGCGCCATGCTCCAGAATTCCTTGAGATGCTGAAGCATGGCGCTGTGATCCATCGTCGTGATGGCGCTGTAGGCAATCGGCCTGGCCACGTAGATCGATTGCGCGCGAAGCGCTTCAACATCGATGTCGTTGCCGACGATTGTCGGATCAAACAGAACATTCTGCTGGAACAATATTGCCGACACGCCAAGTGCCACGACAGTCAGCGAAATGATTAAAAAGAATATCGTGGCGACTTGCGCCGGCATCTTGGACGGCACTAGCGCCGGCCATCGCTTACGGATTGCCGGCAGCCCCAGGTAAATCAGCAACAGGGCCACGAACGGCAGCAGCGCGATGGACGGCTTGATATTGACGAAATATAGCGGCACGCTGGCGAAGATTGAGCGCATCTGGAGCGGATTGAGCCAGATCTTTGGCACCAGCAACACGCACGTTCCTAAAACGGTCAGGCCGAAGATCACCAAAAATCGTCCCGCCGCGGCCGCCGCCTCGCGCGGCGCCGGCACCAAGAGCGGTATCAACATCAGCTCGAGCCAGCAAATCAGGATCGTGATCGAGAGCGAGGTGTCTTTCTCCAGATAGGCGAGGCCGCAAAATATCGCGATCACGGCCACGCCATTGCGCCCAAATGCGCGATATCCGACGTAGTGAAGGATGGCGATGGCGGCAAATAACGTAGACAGAATGTCGTATTTGAGAACCTTTGCGATGCCCTTGAGCATCGGAAAGTTCATGACGACGAGCAGCGTGAACAGAAAAGCGTTTGAGCTCCAGGTGGACGCGCCGGCCAACCTCACGACGAGCGAGGCCAGATAAGCCATCAAGACCAGTGCAACGACGACCTGGAAAAACGCAAACGGCAAGATTGGCGTGTAGTGAATGTCCCAGACGATCAGATCGTTGAGCTGATACAAACGGCTCAGGATCGAGTTCAGCCACTCTCCTGGGTAGGCAATCAGAAGATTGGAGATAAGAGATCCATCGCTCAACTGAATGGATCTCACGTCGGCGAGAAATGCACCGAGCCGCTTCAAAGTCGAGGTCTGATCTGCAGTTGGGTATTGGGAGAGGCCCCAAAAATAGGTGGCAATCGACACCAGCGTCGCGGCGAGGAGCCCCACCGTGGCAAGTATTCGCAAAACATCGTTCGATTTTGTTTTAGGCGACACTGAATTTGTTGATGACAATGATGCTAAACCTTAGAGGTGCCGAAAATTCCTGACGCGCAAACTACCGCATGCGCGGCCGCCGGTTAGTTTCCGCCGGAACGCTAAAGTCGGGATGTGTATCGGGAGCGGATCTCCTTCCAGAACTCCACGTACTTTTCTGCCATGCGAGTCCACGACAACGATTGGACCTGCTGCAGCCCCCATTGCCGCAGCTCGGCGTAGCGCTCGCGGTCATTTAGAAGCAGCGAGATACGATCGGCGAGTTCCGAGGGCGAGTCAGGATCGACTAACGATAGTTCGTGGGTAAAGAATTCCGTCGAATCAAGCGTACGACCGGTAATTGCCGGCGTTCCGCAGGCCATGGCCTCGACCGCACTCAGGCCGAATCCATACCTGGAGGGAAACAAGAACAGATCCAACTCAGAATAGAACTGCCTTATGTTCTCCTCGGGCACGAAGCCGACAAATTCATATCGATCCGGCGGAATGTTCTTGCGCGCAAGATCCTTCATCTCCTCCAGTTCATTGCCGCCGCTTGCGATTGCGAGGAACGCATCCGGATTCTGCCTGGCAATGTCGCCAAAGGCGAGGATCGCGGCATCGAGACCCTTCGCCCGCTTGGCTTCGCCCAAAAACCCGATGCGGAATTTGCGCTTAGGAATCGCGGCATCACACCAGAATCTACTGTGGTCGATGCCAAGCGGGATAACGCCGATACGATCCGCCGGCACGCCGAACATGTCGACCACCTGTTTGGCCGTCGATGGAAACGGCACGATCAGTCCGTCGCTATGCCGGCACGCGAATTCGATGCAGCGGCGCTTGATGGAGTATTTCAGGAAATTGTCGTAACCCCGCGCCAGAAAGGGAATGAGATCGTAAACCCCGGTGACGACCGGGCGCTTGCGCGCCAGAATTGTGAAGATCGACGACACCGAATAGACGCCGAACCAGACGTCGTGCTGGACGCCGCGCAAATCCCACAGGAAATTCGGCGCCTGCTTAAGCACCGCGGCTTCGGTGAGGAGCATGCCGCGATCGTGGAAGACGTAAGGCTGCTCAATGGCATCAAGGCCTGTGACCAACTCCGCAATCACCCGTTCTAGGCCGCGTCCGGTGTCGCGTCCCATAGACAACGGAAATGCGCTGATGCCGACCTGGTTCAACGAAGCCGATAACGGCGACACGTCGCGGGTGATTGATTGTGTGCCGGGTGCAATCATAAGGCGTCCGTCGACGCACGCCCGGAACGCACTTCGCTCAGCTTGCTCGGGGCATCCGTCACCTTCATAATCGCGCCGTTCTTGACGATCTCGCGAACCGAATAATAGCGCTCGGCGGATATCGCATAGTAGATCTTGATCAGGATGTCGGTCAGGATTCCCAGCGACACGAACAGCAGCCCCGCGATGAAGCTGAAGACAGTCAGCAGCGGCTCCAGCGTGCTCGACAACTTCCTGTCGGTGACGAACAGCCAGACCGTGCGCAAGCCGAAAATCGCCGCGATGAGGAAGAACAGAACCCCGATGCCGCCGAGCAGATGGATCGGCCTGACCGAATAGCTGCGCCAGAACCAGAGCAGCACGATATCGGCGAGGCCCTTGATGGTCCGGACCGCGTTATATTTCGACGTCCCGCTCCGGCGCGGCCTGTGATTGACGGGCAACTCTCCGACGGAGAACCCCCGCATTTCAAGTAGCGCCGGGATGAACCGGTGCATTTCACCGTACAGATGGACGTTGTCGAAGCACTCACGCCGGTAGACCTTCAACGAACAACCGCTGTCGTGAATAGTGTCGTTGAGGAACACCTTGCGCAGCAGGTTTGCGCCGCGCGAGACGAAGCGCTTGCCAAACGTATCTTGCCGTTGGACGCGCCAGCCCGAGACAACGTCCAGATTGTTGGCCTCCAGATGCGCAATCAAACTGGGAATGTCGGCGGGGTCGTTCTGCCCGTCGCCATCCATGGTGATCACGTATTCGTACTGGGCGGCGTGGCAGCCAGCGTCGAAGGCGGCGGTCTGCCCAAAATTACGCCGGAAGCGGAAAACCGTGACGTTCGCCATCGATCCCGCAACGCGCGCGCTGTTGTCGGTCGAGCCGTCGTCGACCACAATGATCTCGCGCACCCAGCCGCGCGCATCGCAGACGCCGTTGATCTCATCGATGAGCGCAGCGAGGTTGTTCTCCTCATTCAAGACCGCGATGACGACGCTCAACCGTGGCTCGATGGACACCTCAACATTGCTCGTCATCTTTGTCCCTCAGAACGGTAGTCGAGATCGAAAGCATCTGGTTTGGCGAACCAGGATACCTGGCAGATCCATTTTCGCTTTTTGCAAAAGAATGAAAGCCGAGGCATCGCGGTGACCGAAGGCCGTCTGCGCCTCCCGGGCTGTCAAGAACATTTCCCCTTGCGGGGACGCCCCCAAGGGACTTGGCCTATCCTAATCTGACCACAGAGGGAAGTACCGCGCGGGGGCTCCGAATAGCGACTCAGCCGTCCGTGGCCGGAACGCATCACCTAGTGGCCCTAGGCTCGCGTCTCAGGCAAATTTGCCTAGTTTTAGCCTGCCGCCCATCGTCCTGAAGGCGCCTATAGCCAGGGCTATTTTGATTTGCTAGAGGATCGCTCGTATTACTGCGGTTTCCGTTTGGGGCTGGTTCAGGTCAGGCTGCAATAAGCCCTGTTGGTGCGAGAATACACGGGTTATTGCGAAATCGGCGGCAATCGCTCCAGCAACCCATCACGGGCCGCGAAGGATCCGGGCTAGTACTGGTCTGATGACGGAAGCGCTTAGCAATTGGCTTCAGCATTTTGGTAGTTTGACGCCGGTTTCCGCGGCGGCACTTTGCCTGGTATTTCTATTGACCGCCTTCATAGTCTTTCCTCGCACCGTGCTGATCATTGTGGCGGGCGTGGCGTTCGGGATGGCAGCTGCTCCAATCATTCTGCTGAGCGGGACCGTCGGCGGGATCCTTGCGTTCTGTTCGTCGCGATACATCGCTGCAAACTGGTTCCGTCGAAAGCTGGAGACGAGGCCGACGCTCAAGGTTGTCGCGCAGGCCGTGGACGAAGAGGGCTGGCGCATCATCGCTCTTTCGCGCCTCGGGGCACCCGTTCCCAGCGCATTGCAGAATTATCTGTTCGGACTGACAAAGATCGACATCGTCAGTTATTCGATCGCGACCTTTGTCTTCAGCGCCCCGCAGGTATTCCTGTTTTCCTTTCTTGGCGCGACCGGCAGGGCCTCCCTGCTCAATGATGGGTCCTCAGGCGTACCGCTTGGGTTTCCGCTGGTGGCGCTGTTGCTTACCGCCACGATCATCGCCCTCATTACGCGCCGCGTAAGAACGCTGCTGGTGCGGCTCGAACGCTGATCGGATTGAAGCTCGATGCGCGCCCTCAAGCCGCGGCGGAACATCTCAAAGGCCCGGATCATTGATGCGAAGGTTGTTATCGATCCTGAAATTCGTGATCATCCCGGTCGCCATAGGGCTCGTCGTCTGGCTCAGCGATGTCAGGGAAATTTATGCGGTTGTGGCTCGCTCGGGCTTTGCCTGCGACGCAGCGGCCTTCGTGCTATCCATGCTTGCCGTCGGCTTGAATGCGGTCAAATGGCAGCTTGTTATCCCTGCGCTGAGGGTGGTGGACCTTTTCAAGGCCGCCCTTATCGGTCAGTTCTACAGCTTTTTCTTTCTCGGACAGGCTAGCGGAGAAGCCGCCAAGATTTACCTGATTTCCCGCGGTTCGGGTAACGTCAGCGGTGCGGCGGTCTCGGTCCTCACCGATCGGCTGACATCCTTCATCGGGATGCTGTCTGTCTCGGTGATCGGCTTTGGGATGTCCTCCAGTCACTACCCACCGAGACTTCAGCACATTGCGCTGGCGAGCCTGGTCTTGCTGATCGGGACCTTGATTGCGCTGCGTCACGACGCTGTCTTCCGTTGGGCCGAACGCGTTGTGACGTGGACCGAAGGTTCGACGAACGGCTATTCGGTCGCACTCGCCAGGGAATTGCGGAACGCTATTCGGCAATGGCATGTGGCGGTCAGTCAGTGGTGGCGGGTGGTGATGGGCGTATCGATCGGGGCGCTGGTGCACATCGTCAACGTTCTGACATTCATTGTTCTGGCGGTCGGTATCGGCATCAAAATCGACTTCGCCGATTGGTGCTGGATCGCCGGACTGGTAAGCATTGCGGGGCTCATTCCGATCACAGTCGGCCAAGTAACTGCGGGAGGTGCGCTGGTGGCACTGCTTCGTCTGCAAGATGTTTCAATGGTCGATGCACTGGCGCTTGCGACCCTTGTCGTGGCCGTCACTTGCCTGCTTGCGGTCATCGGAAGTATTCTCGAATGGCATCGCTTACACGCTCGGGACGCGGTGCCTGCGCCATCTGCCACGGACGGAATATCGAGTCCATCATGATCTCGCGCCTAAGACCGACTGTCGACCTTCCAGCTGCGACGATTTGACGATGCAGGCACGCGACCAAACATCGCATCCGGCCGTCGATATTGTCGGAGAAGCCAACAATCGTCTCGCCCGCTGGATGCTGCTGGCTTGTCTGCTGTTTGCAATTGGCCAGCTCGTATTCAATGCCCTTACGCTCGACACCTGGATGGACGAGGGCAAGTACCTGATGAAGGGCTACTGGTACCTTACCGGTCAGATCGCACCCTATTCTGCGCTGGATCCGACTTGGTACATGCCGCTGCCATTCTACTCCGTCGGTTCGATGGAGCGCTTGTTCGGCACCGGTTATCTTCCCGGCCGCGCTCTGATGCTCCTGTTCGCAATCGGATGCTTGGTGCTAGTTTACCTGGCCGGCGCGCGGATCGGCCGTACTCGCCTTGCCGGTGTTGGCGCGGCCATCCTCGTCGTGGGGTATCCCGTAACCCTGACCTATTTTGCTACCGCTACGCCCTATGCGATGGTGAGTTGTCTGTCGCTGGCGATGATCCATATTCTGCTCGCTGCAAACGCACGACGGATCGCCTATGCGGTTGCCGGCGTTATTCTTTGGGCGTTGTTGTTCGCTCGGCCCGACATGCTGCCGTTTGCCATGATCCCGACCGGCTGGAGCCTCCTGATCGAACCCAGGCGCAAGCTGCAGTGCTTCACGATCGGCTTTCTGACGTTCCTCGCCGCATCCATGGCAACACTCTGGATATTCGGAAGTGGTTTGGTGGATGTCGTTCTGGACACGCCGGGGTTGGCGCAGATTGCAATGGCGCTGGGGGTGCCGGCGGCCCCAACCTCCAACCTCCTGCCGCTTACGGTGTCACCGCTGGACCCCGTGGTTCGGCTCCGTGAAATCCCTGTCTATTTCAACTCATATTTTTTTCGGCCGTATTTTGTTGTGTCCGTGATCACGCTGGCGATGATCGGGCTGCGGATTTATTCAGCCAGGCGCTCGAGTGAGGACCGTCGCCTGAAACCGATCGACCTGATCCTCGCTTATTTTTGGATCACCGCCATCCTGCATTACATGCTGTCGCTGTCTTACTGCGTCGACTGCATTATTCCCTACACGAACTACTTTCTGCCAGTTGGCGCGCTCGCCGCGGCGGCCTTGATTGGGGAGATATCCAGGCTTGGGCGCAATCGCCACCTAGTCTATGTCGCGCTCGGCGGCCTCTGCATCGCAGCCGCAGTGATGCAGGTCTTTCCTTCCTTCCCCACTCTGTTGCGCCCGCAAACTGAAAAACTGCGGACAGCGGCGACGGAGATTTCGCGCCAGTTGCGGCCGTGCCTCCCTCCAACAGGCCGCGTTTTCGTCCTGAGCGATCGGGTCGAGGTCGCACAAGCGGTTTGGCTGGCCGGCGGCGTGATCGAGCCACGATCCTTGTACCTGCCCACGGTCTTACGCGAGCCCAAGACCGGATTGACGAACGACCAGCGCGACAGGGTCAACGCGGTGATCTGGGAAGCCGGCTTCTGGAGCGAGGCCAGCATGCGGCTAGCGCTGGCCCGGGACTACCAGACGCTGCTGATCGAGCGCCGCAAGAACTATGGCGACACGCTTGTCGGGACAGTGCGCGACGGCATTCCGTTCGGCGACGTGGTGGCTAAGCATTTCGCGCTCACGGCCAGCTTCGCGGTCGGAGAGCGGACGTTCGAGGTCTACCGTAAGCACGAGTAAGTCGAGTCTGTCGACGAGCAGAGATCCGGTCGCTTTCCTAAATGGCCTGCTCGGCAAAAGCATCAGACCGCGACCGCGACCATCACTGCAGCCCATTTACGGCAACTCGCGGGCGCATTGATGTCCGGGAAACCGGTCAGCGCCAGCAGCTTGAATCCGCTGATCCGAAGCATCAGTTCGAGCTCCAGCGGAAAAAAATACCGAACCTGATGGGTCTCTTCTGCTTGTTCAAGGACCGTGTCATCTTGCGAGCGCGTGACCTTGACCGTGATTTCGCAGCGCTGGCTGTCAGGCAGATGCAGGCCTGAAGACGACCTGACGACGACCGCGTCGCCAGACTCGAACCTTCGGGTGTTCTCACCCGGCGGATCCACGACCACGGCTGGCCCGTACCAGAAATCTGCGATCAGCAATCCGTCCTGCCGCAGATTTTTCCGCGCCGCGCCGAGCGCGCCCAGCGCATCGTCATTGCTGGTCATATAACCGATGACATTGAAATTCATCAGGGCCGCATCGAACGGTGATTTGCCCGAGAAATTCCTGATATCGCCGGAAAAAAATTTCGGGTTGGCGCCAAGTTTCATGTGCGATGCGCGATCGCGCGCGCGCGCCACCATCGGTTCGGATTGATCGACGCCGGTGACGTCGAAACCATGGCCTGCGAAGATCACGGCATGCTTGCCGGTTCCGCAGCCAAGATCGAGCAATTTTCTGATCTCGCCGCGCCTGAATTTCGCGATTAAGTTCTCCACCGCCTCGCATTCGGCGGCGTAGTTCTTTTCGGCGTAGACAGTGTCATAGGTCGCCGCATACGAGTCGTTGAAGACGCCTGTCACGAAAGAACCTCACGAACCGCGGCACTGACGCGATCGATCTGCGCCTCGGTCAAGCCAAGTCCAGAGGGAACATACAGGCCGCGGCGCGCCAGCCGCTCCGTCACCGGATAGCTGCTGCTTCCGGCAAAAAGGCCTCGTTCGCGCAGGACCGGTTGCTCGTGCATGCCGAGGAAAAGCGGCCGCGTGTCGATCCCCTTTGCACGCAGGCGCTTCGCGAACTCGACGGCGTCAAAGCCAACGTCATCGGCGAGGATCAGGCAATACATCCAGTAGACGTTCTTTGCCCATTCCCGCTCGATCGGCAACTTGATCTGCGCCAGATCGGACAGCCGTTCATAATACGCGACGGCCATCTTTCGCTTGCGCCGGATATGATCTTCGACGCGGTCGACCTGAGCCACGCCGATCGCAGCCTGCAGATTGGTCAGGCGATAATTGTGACCGATTTCGGTGTGATAGAACCGTCGCTCCGGGCGGAAGCAAAGGTTGCGCAGGGAGCGCAGCCGGCCGGCATAGTGGTCGCTGCTGGTAACGACCATCCCGCCTTCGCCTGTGGTCACGATCTTATTGGCGTAGAAGCTGTAGCAGGCCATGTCGCCGAAACTGCCGACACGACGGCCCTCGACTTCCGCACCGTGAGCCTCCGCGGCGTCCTCGATGATGCGCAGATCGTGCTTGGCGGCAAGCTTCATGACGCGACGCATGTCGACGGGATGCCCGAACATGTGCACCGGCATGATCGCGCGCGTCCGCGGCGTGATCGCGGCTTCAACCTGATCGAGATCCATGCACCAGGTTTCGGGATCGCAATCCACCAGCACCGGCACGCAATCGGCTTCCAGGATCGCGATAGCGCAGGAGATGATGGTGTAGGAGGGCATGACGACCTCGGAGCCGGGCTCGAGACTCAATGCCTTCATGGCGACCTGAAGGGCTGTGGTGCCATTGCTGACCGCCACACCGTGCGCGGCGCCACAAAACTGCGAAAATTTCCGCTCGAACTCCTGGATGAAACGCCCTTCCGAAGAAACCCATCCGGTTTCGATGCACTCGTTGACGAGGGGAGCCGTGTTGTCTCCGATCAGGGGCTCGGAGACTGGAATGAACGGGGCCGCTTCCATTACGACCTCGGTGCGATCAGGGGGATGTCGAGACGAAAGGTGTCCTTCTCGTATTCCTCGCCGCCGCGCGGGCCGCGCGTCAGCACCAGAAAGGTTGTGTCTTCCAGCGCCTCAAAAGCGTGCCGCTCGTGGGGAACGCTGAGGATGAGATCGTTAGGCCCCATGATCGCCTCGACTGGCGCCTGGTCCGGCATTTGCGAAACGGTGCGAAGCTTCCCCGACAGCACGTACAGCCACTGCCACGTCTCCTTGTGATAGTGGTTGGCGCGAACCGCGTCCTTCCGGCTGTGAATGATGGTCGCATACTCGATGGGCTCCCGCTGCAGCACGTCGATGATTTCCCCGCGCGTATCCGCAAAGGAAATCGGAAGCTTTTTTAAATTCATCTCATGACTCCCTGCTGCCGACGGCAAGTTGAGTTGCCTGGCAGGAACTAGTTGGAAAGATGTCAGCCGACGATCCTGGGCGTCGGAATCGGGATGATGAACTTGCCGCCCCGATCTGAAAACTCCTTCAGATTGTTCATGATTTCTTCGGCAAAATTCCAGGCCAGCAGAAGCGCATAATCAGGCTGGTGCTTCAGTAACATATCGTCCGAAACGACTTCAATGCTCATCCCCGGCGTGTAACGGCCGAGCTTCAGCCTCGACTTCTCGGTGACGAAGTCGAGGAAATCGCCGCCCAGTCCGCAATAATTCAGCAGAGTCATTCCCTTTGCCGGCGCACTCACGGCGACGATCTTGCTCCCGCTTTGCTTGAGGCCGGTCAGCATCGCCCGAAGCGCCAGGCGGTTGTTGGCGACGCCCTGCGCGAACTTCCGCAAGGTATCCAGCTCGTAGATTTTCTCGCGTTCTTCGTTGGCCAGCATCTGTTCGACGATCGGAGCGACCGGGCTGGACGAGACGCCGATCCTGCGTACGAACAGGCGGATCGAACCGCCATGGATGTCGCGCAGTTGCACGTCGAATATCTCCATGCCGAACTGCTTGAAGAACCGCACCAGCGGCTTCACCGACAGATAGGACAGGTGCTCGTGATAGATGGTGTCGTACTCGAGGCTGTGCAGCAGTTCGAGGAAATAAGGAGCCTCGATGATGAAGGTGCCGCGCTCGGCGAGCAGGATAGAGACGGCCTGCATCAAATCATGCAGATCGCCGACATGAGCGAAGACATTGGTTCCGGTAATGACCGAGGCCTGCCCCTTGCTGGCAACGACCTTCTTGGCGCTTTCGCTGTTGAAGAACGCGGCGACAGTCTCGATGCCGTTCTTGTTGGCGATCTCCGCGATGTTGGCGGCCGGGTCGACGCCGAGCACCTTAGTGCCCTCCCCCTTGAACATCTGCAGGAGCACGCCGACGTTGCTGCCGATATCGACGACCAGATCATCCTTGGTTAGCCCGAGCAGGCGCGTCGTGGTGCGAGCAAACTCCCCCCAATGCCGGCGGCCGGCCGAGGTGGTTGAGGATTCATAGGGATAGTCGTCGCAGTAGAGAATCTCGGGCGGCACGACATAGTTGAGCTGGATCAGCCCGCAGTCTTCGCAGACCGCGACCTGCAGTGGGTACGCATCCCGGTGCTCGCTCAGCTGGTGTTTGTGCAGGAACTGGTCGGCCGGCGGCATCTCTCCCAAGTCGAGAAAGAGCGCGAGACGCTCGCTCGCGCACATGCGGCAATTCTTTACAAACATAGGTCGGCCCATCATTCAGGGGTTGAAGGCAGTCGCCAGTTCCGCGACTCCAGCCGGGGGGACTGGGCTCTAAGAACACACTTCCTCCGTAAAATCGAGAGGGTTGGAGGGCCTGGATTGGCCCAAACTCTAGCCTCGCGGATCGCCCAAATAATGCCGTAGGATGCCAATTCCGGTTCAGCTGACCTCCACCGCTCTCAATTGGCGCTGACAACCGCTTAGTGCGGCCTCCGCATTCGGTTCCGGTCTACTCCCTAGGACAACGATCCGATGGATCAAGTGGCGTATCACTAGAACATTTCAAGAACATAAAATCTCTAAGACGCGAACTAAATTCTCACCAGTTGGTATTTAAACACCGTAATCAGGCGCTCACGCAATGGTCCTAGTTTTGAGACACGCAACCCCCAATATCCTCGCACTAACGCCGGAAACCATGACTGGTGAGAGAAAAGCCAGTTGGGTTAAAGGCAGCGTCGGCCCGCCGTCCGAGGTTCGCGGTCGAGCTTCGCGAGATGAACCACTGCCCGTGAGTGGGCCTCAGCATCCGCATTGATGCGCTATTGGATTGCCGGGGAACTATCAACTTTCCGCCGACGAGATCGCGAGTCGTCGATGACGCGATGATCTCAACTCGACTCCGGCAGGCACGCGCTGACGGTTGCCCGGTGAGGATCACTCTCGGCAGATGCGCGCAATGGACGAGCGCGACGTCCTCGCTAACAGCGCCGACTATCGCTGCGGCCACGACGCGGTCCTGAGCGCAGATGGATCGTCTGACGACTGCGGCTATCGGATCTTGAGCCGCGCTTCACCTGCCCGGCTTGCGGCACCTTAACGTTGCAACGCGCCCCTTCTGCTAAGGCACCAGAGCTCCTTGCAAGCCGGTGTCGCTTTGAGGTATCGATCTAGATCGCACGACCGTATTGGAGAAGCGCAATGTCTAATTCCGCTCGAGCGCTCTACGAGCGTGCCCGTGCCGTTATGCCCGGCGGCACCCAGTTGCTATCGAAGCGTCCGGAGATGTTCCTTCCCGGTCAATGGCCGACCTATTTCAAATCGGCCAAGGGCGCCGAGGTCACAGACCTCGACGGCAAGACCTATCTCGACATGAGCTATTGCGGCATTGGCGCCACCATTCTGGGATTCGCCGATCCCGACGTCGACGCCGCCGTGAAGTCGGCAATCGACATGGGCTCGATGTCGACCTTGAATTGCGCCGAGGATATCGAGCTGGCGGAGCTCCTGGTCGAGCTGCATCCCTGGGCCGACATGGTGCGCTTCGGGCGCGCCGGCGGCGAGGCCATGGCGATTGCGGTTCGCATCGCGCGCGCCGCGACCGGCCGCGACATGGTGGCGTTCTGCGGTTATCACGGCTGGCACGACTGGTATCTTAGCGCCAATCTTGGCGAGACGACAGCGCTCGACGGCCATCTGCTGCCGGGCCTCGATACCAAGGGTGTGCCGCGTAGTCTCGCCGGCCTGATGCATCCATTCCATTTCAACAAGCTCGACGAGATCCAGGCGATCGTCGCCGCCCATGGCGAACGGCTAGCCGCTATCGTGATGGAGCCGGTGCGCTCCAGTGAGCCCGAACCGGCCTTCATCAAGGGTATCCGCGCGCTCGCCGACCGCTGCGGCGCTGCACTGATCTTCGACGAGGTGACTTCAGGCTTCCGCATCAATTCCGGCGGTGCGCATCTCGCCTATGACGTCGATCCTGACATGGCCGTGTTTGCCAAGGCCATCGCCAACGGCTTCCCGATGGCCGCGATCATCGGCCGCGCCTCGGTGATGGACGCTGCGCAGGAAACCTTCGTCAGCTCGACGGCATGGACCGAGCGCGTCGGCCCGGTCGCGGCGCTCGCCACCTTGCGCAAGCATCGCGAGCAAAACGTCGCGCGGCATCTGATGCGGATCGGCACGCGCATCCAGAAGGGCTGGACCGAGGCGTCACAGGCCACCGGCCTGCCGCTGCATGTCTTCGGCATCTCGCCGCTCGGCCATTTCGCCTTCGATTTGCCCGACGCGCAGGAGGTGCGCACGCTGTTCACGCAGATGATGCTGGACCGCGGCATCCTCGCCACCGGCTCGTTCTACGCGATGTGGTCGCACACCGACGCCCATATCGACCGTTACCTGGAAACGGTGGGCGAGGTATTCCGCGAGCTGCGCACGGCGGTGGATCAGCAGGCCGTCAGGCAACTGCTGCGCGGCCCCGTCGCTCACTCCGGGTTCAAGCGTCTGACCTGATCAGCTCGTCACCCCGAAGATATCGCGCACCACGTTGCGCGACGTCGGCGAGCGCGCTGCCTTCGGATAAATACCATGCAAGACGCTGTCGGCGGCAAGCGTGCCGCCGTCGATTACGATCGCGCCCGTCGAGACGAAAGAGTTCTGGCCCACTTCGGTCTTGCCGATGACGCGACTGCCGCCATACATCACGATGCCGCGCCCGAACGAGGGATAGTCAATGTCGAGGTTCGCGCCCACCGTGCAATTGTGGTAGCAGATGAAGTAATCCGAGTAGGTGGCGCGACCGAGCACGGTGCCCACCGGATGCTGGACCGCAAACACGTCGGGAAGTTCGACCTCGTAGAACGCGTCAAGCGCGTGCAGCGCCTTGTTCAAGGCGTAGGCCTTGTCCGCGATGGGGTGGCCGGGCCGTTCGCGAAAGGCCGAATTGGCGAGATAGTAAAGGAAGATCGCGTACTGGTCGGAGTGGCAGTGCGAGAATCGCGCCTCGCCGTTCGCAAAGAATCCCTTCAGCCGCACCCGCGAAAAGCAATGATCGATCCGGCCGAGCGCAAGCTCAACGAATTTCGGGAGATCGCCGAGGTGTGCGCCATCAGGAAACAAGTTCTCGAACTGCTTTCGCACATAGTGGACAAGATCGGTACGGGCCAGCGAAAGCTGCATCGTCCTAATTCCTGCTCGAGAAGCTGGCGCGCACGTCCAGACCGCGCGAGAACAGATGACTGCGCAGCTTGATCGGGCTGTGGTCAGTAAAGAGGAACATCGAGGAGATCGCTACCGCCGACGCTCCGGCCTCGAGCGCGTCGATCGCATGCTGGAGCGAACCGCAGCCGCCTGAGACGATCAGCGGCACGCTCAGGACGCTTGCCGCCTTGTGGATCAGTTCGAGGTCGTAACCGCTCATGGTGCCGTCGCGATCGATCGAGCCGAGGAGCACCTCGCCACAATGCAGGTCCTCGCAGCGCTGCGCCCATTCGAGCGGATCGAGCGCGGCATGCTCGCGGCCGCCGTCGATGAATACGCTGGCGTGATTGGGACTGATCCTCTTGTAGTCGATCGACACCGTCATGCACTGGTCGCCGAAGGTGCGTGCAGCCTCGCGTAGAAATTCCGGGCGCCGCACCGCCTCCGAATTCACCGAGACCTTGTCGGCGCCGGCACGGAGCAGCATGTTGACGTCGTCGAGTGTCTTGACCCCGCCGCCGACCGTGAAGGGCATGAAGATCTCTTCCGACATCCGCTCGATGATGTCGACGACGCGGCCGCGCGAGGCCGCGCTCGGCACGATGTCGAGCACAATCAACTCGTCGACCCCGTAGTCGTTATAGACCTTCGCCGTCGTCACCGGATTGCCAGCAACGCGCTCGTTCTCGAAGAAGCGGACATATTTGACGAGCCTGCCGTCGCGCAGCAGAAATTTCGGGATGAGGCGCTTCTTCAGCATCGCAAAGGCTTCAGGGATTCCAGCGCAGGAAATTGCTCATCAGCTCGATCCCGGTGTCCTGGCTCTTCTCGGGATGGAACTGCGTGGCGGCGATATTGTCCCGCGCGATGACCGCGGTCACCGGTTGGCCGTATTGGGCGAAGCCGACCACGTCGCCCGCATCCCTGCAACGCATCGCGAAGGAGTGCACGAAATAGAACGCCAGATTGCTCTCGCGGATGTTGGCGAGGATCGGATGGTCACGCTCCTTCGCCACCATGTTCCAGCCCATATGCGGGATCTTCAAAGCGGGATCGTTCGGCAACAGCCGCCAGACGTCGGCATCGAACCAGCCGAGCCCACGATGCGCCACGCCGTCGTCGGCATGTTCCTCCGACGTGTTGGCGAGCAGCTGCATCCCGAGGCACACCGCAAGGAAAGGCTTGCCCTTCTCGCGGACCTGGCGCTCCAGCATCTCGTCGATGCCACGGGCGCGGATGTTGCTCATCGCGTCGCCGAACGCGCCGACGCCGGGGAGGATGACGTGGGAAGCATCCGCGATCGCGTCGGCGTCATGGGTCACGACCGGATCGAAGCCGCAATATTCGACGGCGTTCTTCACCGAGCGTACATTGTTGATGCCGTAATCGACGATCGCTACGCCTGACATCGCCTGCTCCCCCGGGCGCGGTCTCCGCGCCTCCCATCAACCTTTGCCTATCCCTTGCCGCCGCCGATCTCGACGCCGGGATGGTTCGGCCACGGCACCTGCGTGTTGTTCCACTTGTCCATGTCCGGCATGCGGCGACCCGGCTCGACCGTATTCGGCGAGAACTGCCACGGGCTGACCTCGTGCTTGATTGCTATCCCCAGGAACTGCTCCTCCGTGAGCTGGAGATAGTCGAGGAACAGATCGAGGCTCGGCGGCCGCTTGCCGTCGAACTCGCGCACCAGCGCTTCCCCCTGCTCGCGGGTCATGCGCTTATTGCGGATGTCGATATTGGCGAGATGGTTGGTCCGGCCCATGCCGCGCTTGATGTACTTCAGGTAGTCGCGCACGCCCTGGAAGAAGCACTCGATCTTCTCGTAATCGTACTCCGGCGGAATGCCCTCGACCTCCTGGCCTTTCCAGCCGAGCTCGCGCTTGATGATTTCGACGTGCTTCTTGGTGTCCCACTTGATGTAGCTGCCGAGACAGATCGAGCGGCACTTGATCCGCATCAACTCCTTGCGCGGCGGGTAGACGAAGGGATAGAGGTCGCGCTTGGCGACGCGGCCCCCCAAAAACTCGTACATGTCGTCGGCGGTGATGCCGAGATTCATCGCGCGGTTGAAGCGCTTCTCGTCGACCTCTTCCATTTCGTCGTAGGAATAGAACGACTGGTATTCGGCCAGACTCTCGCCCCAGAACAGCAACGGCGTCTCGTAGCGGATCGCGATCTGCATGGTGTGCGCATAGATGCCGGTATGACAGTGCCAGCAGAAGTCGCCACGGCGCTTCAGCGATTCCAGCATCAGCTCACGCACGACATGCCAGTTCGGCGTGAAGTTCAGCACGTCGACGCCAAGCTGCTTGAACACGCTGGTGTTGTTCTCTTCGATCAGCGGACGGTAGAACCAGTGGTCGAAGCGCACCACCAACGGCTTGAGACCGAGCTTCTTGACGACGTACCAGAGCTGGAAGACGCTGTCCTTGCCTCCCGAATAGGGCACGATGCAGTCGTACAGACCCTTGTCACGGTATTGCGCAACCAGTTCCATCATCTGGGCGTGGCGCTCGTCCCAATTGATCTGGGTGTCACGGACCTCGATCTGGGCGCAGACGCTGCACGAACCGGTCTCGTCGAACGATGTTGCCTCTGCCGTTTCCGGCAGTAAGCACTTACTACAGCTCAACATTTCGGAAATTCCTGCAATTGCATGATTTGCTGCTGGCTTACCACGCCGTCCACCCCCCGTCGACCGCAATGCACTGGCCCGTGACGTAGGCTGCCAGGTCGCTCGCAAGGTAGGCCACAGCGCCCTTCATATCGTCCTCGCGTGCCATGCGGGCAAGCGGCGTCCGGGCCACATAGCGGCTCAAAAACGGCTCCGGCGTGGCCCTGAAGACCCCCCCGGGCGCGACCGCATTGACCCGCACTTTTGGCGCCATCGTGGTCGCCAGCCAGCGCGTCATCTGGATCTGCCCCCCCTTGCTCGCGGCATAGGCGGCCGGGTTCCCGAGCGCCGTTCCTTCGTAGAGCCGCCAGTCGGGCCCGGCGAGGCCGTAGATCGAGGAAATATTGATCACACTGCCATGGCCCGATTTGGCGAGGTCCTCCGCCGCGGCCTGGATCAGCACGAAGGGCGCGGTGAGGTTGACCTCGATCGCCCGGCGCCAGGTCGCATCCGATTGCTGTTCGAACGGCACCGCCCAACCCTCGAGCCCGCTGGTGCCGACGAAGGCTGCGCAATTGACGATGATGTCGATGCCCCCGAAGACCTCGCGCACCCGGCGCGGCAGATCCTTTACGGCGTCGCCCTGCTCGAAATCACAATCGAACATCGTAGCCTTGACGGAGTAATCGGCGGCGAGCTTCGCCGCGGCCTCGATGCCCGCGGACGCCGCGATATCGACCAGCGCGATGGCGGCGCCGAGTTCGGCGAGACCTGCCGCGATCGCGCGACCGATGTGGCCGGCGCCGCCGGTGACAACAGCGATGCGGCCGTTAAGCGACATCATCTCGCGGAGCGAGCGTTCGGTGCTCATCCAAATATCCTCTGGAATTCGTCGGACGCACGCTGCAGATCGTCGAGGCGGCCGACATCGATCCAGTACTCGCGCAGCGGAAACACGACCGAAGGCTTGTCCTTCGCGATGGTGCGCTCGATCAGCGTCGGCATGTCGACGGCCTCGTTGGCATCGAGATGATCCAGCACGCCGGGGTCGAGCAGATAGACGCCGGCATTGACGAAGAATTTCTGCGTCGGCTTTTCGCGGATGCCGAGCAGCCGATGGTCGTCGAAATCGATCACGCCGAACGGCACGGTCACCGAATGCTCCCGCACACAGACCGTGGAGAAAGCCTGGTGCTCGCGATGGTATTTCAGCATCTGCTCGAAATTCACCGTCGTCAGCAGATCGCCATTCATCACGAAGAATGGCTGCGTCGGCCGCTCCGGCAGCAGCGACAAGGCTCCGGCAGTGCCGAGCCGCTCGCTTTCCTGGAGATAGTCGATCTCCACGCCCCAGGCCGAACCGTCGCCGAAATAGTCGCGGATCATATCGGCTTTGTAGTTGACCGAGATGAAGAACTTGCCAAAGCCGGCCTTCACGAAACCGCCGAGCACGGTCTCCAGGATCGGCTTGTCGCCGACGCGGATCAGCGGTTTGGGAATGTCGTCCGTGAGTGGTTTCAGCCGCGAACCGAGGCCGCCGGCCATCAGCACGACCCAATGATCGGATTGTTGCGCGAGCGCAAGGTCGTCGATCAGCTTGACCTCGACCACCCGTCCCTCCGCATCGACCAGCGGAAGCTGATGGATGGAATGCTTTCGCATGACATTGAGCGCCGCGGGATTCGAGATGCCGACGGAGGCCGTGACCGGCGAACGGTTCATCACGAGGCTGACGGCAGCATCAAGGCTGACGCCGCCCAGCAGCGCACGCCGTACGTCGCCGTCCGTGACGGTACCGACGATCCTGCCGTCGCGCTCGACGACGGCGAGTTGCAGCGTGCCCTGATCGATCCGCCGCAGCGTCTCGATCAATGGCGTACCTTCACCGACGACGAATGCACCCTTCATGACAAACTCATCCTATTCGTTGCCGGCGAATCCGCCGGCCGCGACATCCTTTCTAACCACCGCGCCCGCGGCAACGACGGCTCCGGCATCCACCTTGATGCTGCCCAGCACCACGGCGCCGGCGCCGATATGAACGCTCTCGCCTACCGACACGCCCCCGCACAGCACCGCCCCCGGAGCAACATGCGCGTGATCGCCCACGATGCAATCGTGCTCGACCACTGCGCGCGTATTGATCAGGGCGTTCCGTCCGATGCGCACCGCGGGCTGGATCACGGCACCGGCCATCACTTGCGCGCCGTCGCCAAATTGTACATCGGAGGCGATTACGGCGGAAGCATGCGCAATCACCGGAAATCTGTAGCCCGGCCCGGCGAACCGCTCAAACAGGGCGCGCCGGTCGGACAATCCGGAATTGCGGCGCGAGGCGCGGTTGCCGAGACCATTGGCGAGCTCGATCTCATCAGCGGACATTTTCAGGACGTCGTCGTCCGATACCGTGATCCGGACGCCGCCAATAACCTCGCCGATGCGCGCGGCGTCGGCCGCGGCTATCGGACGTATGCCGCGGCTCAGCAACGCCTCGATGACGACACGGGCGTGACCGCCGGCGCAAAGCACGATCAGACTCATGGCTCCAGCGCCTCATTGGCCGCGTAGTCGCGCTGGGCGGTCTTGCCGAGATAGCTCCAATATTCGATCGGCGGAATACCGCTGCCCGGGCGCTTGACGCCAAGATTGCGTTCCGTGAAGCGTTCCCCGGCGCGCACCGGCTGGAGCACAACGAGGCTGCGGCGTGCCACCACGCGGTTTGGAATCTCCTCCGGCGCCGGCACCTTGCGACCATCTCCCAGCGCTGTCTCGACGTCGCGGATCGCGGCGATCATTGCCGCCATCTCGTCCGGCTCGATCGAGGCCCGGTGGTCGGGCCCCGGCAAATTGCGATCGAGCGTCAGATGTTTTTCGATCACGGTTGCACCCAGCGCCACCGCAGCCGACGCGATGTGGATACCGCGGCTGTGGTCGGAGAAGCCGACAGGCAGGCCAAACGCACCGTTTAGCATCGCCATCGCGCGCAGATTGATCGATTGCGGATCAGCCGGATATTCGGTCGTACAATGCAGCAGCGTGACCTTTGCGCGCAACTCTGTCCAGGTCGCGCGATCCAGCAGGAGATTTGCGAAATCCGCAGGCGTCGGCCGCGCCGATGCATCGCGGAGATAGCCGAAGGCAACGACGCCGAGCGCCTGCTCCACTTCGGCAAGTGTCCCCATGCCGGTGGACAGAATGATCGGCAGGCGGAAGCGCGCCAGATGCAGCAGCAACGGCGCATTGGTCAGGTCGCCTGAACCGACCTTCAACGTTGAAACCCCGACCTGGCGGACCAGATGGGTGGCGCTGTCTGCGTCGAACGGCGTCGACATGTAGGTGATCCCAGCGGCCGCGCAGGCCGCCGCGATCTGGACCTCGTCGTCAGTGCTGAGCTCGAGCGCACGAAGCATGTCGAGCTGCGACTGTGCCTTCCCGGTCGTCGCCTGCTGGTAGCTCGCCTTCGCGGCCTCGGCTGTCGCGAGCTTGTCGGCGCGGAACGACTGAAACTTGACCACGTCGGCCCCGGCCCGCGCAGCTGCCTCCACCAGCGCCAGCGCGCGCGCGCGGTCGCCGTTGTGGTTGACGCCAGCTTCAGCAATGATCAGGGTTCGGCGGTGCATGGGGTTTCGTCGCGCGGCGCAGCGAAATCGCCCGCCAATCAAGCGGTTGTCTTAGTCGAGCACGCTGGTAAAAGCAACGCAGGCGGGCGGCTCGCGGCGTGTCCAAAGGCCCCGCGGGTGTCCCGCTGGACGACGAATCATGCCGATTCGCAAGGACACAGAAGCCGGATCATCGAGAGCCAATGACGCAAACGCCTGAGATATTGTTCCTGCTGGTCGGCCGCGGTGGATCGAAGGGTCTGCCCGGCAAGAATCTGCGCGAGATCGGCGGCCTCAGCCTGACCGGTTACAAGGCAATCTCTGCGCGGCAGTCCCGCTACTGCTCGCGCCTGATCGTTTCCAGCGACAGCGCCGAGATCAGGACCGAGGCCGAGCGGCATGGTGCCGAGGTGCTGTTCGAGCGGCCGGCCGAGCTTGCGACCGATACCGCCTCCTCCAACGACGTGGTGCTGCACGCGATGGACTGGATCGAGACGCACGAGAAGCGGCGCTACGACGCGATCATGCTGCTGGAACCCTCCTCGCCCTTCGCCACGCCGGCGCATTTTGACGAGGCCGTCGACCTTTTCGCCGCGCGCAAAGCGAGCCTCGTGGTCGGCATGCGCGAGACCGAGGTCTCCTCGATCTTCGTCGGGACGCTCGGCAAGGACGGCTCCATCGGAGGCATCGTCGAGAAAATGCTGACCACGACGGCGCAGCGACGGCAGGATCAGGCCGTCGAAGTCACCATGAACGGCGCACTCTACCTGGTCGGCTGGGACGCGATGCGCAGGCATCGCAAGATCTACGCCGATCCGTCCGCGAGTTACGGCATCATGATGGATCGCATGCATTCCATCGAGATCGAGAGTGCGGCCGACCTCGCCTATGCCTCCTACGTCATCGAGCACGGGATGCTCGATGCTTCGCGGTGGCAGCAGCGAACATGAGCGCACGCCGCCGCATCGCTGTCGTCACGGGCTCGCGCGCCGATTACGGATTGCTGCGGGGCATCCTGACGCGGCTAAAGGCGGCCGACGACGTCGCGCTGAGCATCATCGCCTGCGGGATGCATCTGGTGCCGCGCTTCGGCGAAACCTGGCGGGCGATCGAGGCTGACGGTTTTCAGATCGCCGCGAAAGTCGATCTCGCGCTCGCCGACGACCGCGCCGAGTCTGTAGCGCGCGGCACCGGCATCGGCGTAACCGGATTTGCCGAGGTGCTGCCGAAGCTCGCCCCCGACATCCTTGTTGTGCTGGGCGATCGTTACGAGGTGTTGGCCGCCGCGGTCGCGGCAACTTTGCTCAATATTCCGATCGCTCATATTCATGGCGGCGAGATCACCGCCGGTGCATTCGACGATGCGATCCGGCACGCCATCACGAAAATGGCCTGCTTGCATTTCGTTGCGGCAGAGCCTTATCGCCAGCGCGTGATCCAGATGGGCGAGCAGTCCGATTTTGTTTTCAACGTCGGCGCGCCGGGCCTCGATCTGGCGGACAGCACGCCGACACTGACCCGCGCCGAGCTGTTCGCAAAGCTCGGCATCGGCGGTCCGGAGCGCTTCCTGCTGGTGACGCTGCACCCGACCACCGCGCAGCCCGAGGCGGACGCCGCAAATCTTGCCGCGACCCTTGGCGCGCTCGCCGAGGTCGAGGACCGCAGCATCATCTTCACCGGCGTCAACGCCGATCCTGGATATCGCGCGATCGATGACGCGATCTCGGCTTTTGTCGCGGCGCGACCCGGACGCGCTCACCTTTTCGCCTCACTCGGCAGTGAACGCTACTGGGCTGCACTGCGGCTCGCCGATGCCGTGGTTGGCAATTCCTCCAGCGGTATCCTGGAGGCGCCGGCCGTCGGCGTGCCCTCAATCAACATCGGCGACCGCCAGAAGGGCCGGCTGCGCGCCGCCTCAATCATCGACTGCCCGGCCGATTCGGCTGCCGTTCTCGCAAGTCTCCAACGTGTCCTCGACGGCCGGTTCCAGCCCGATCCGGGCGTTGATCCGCCCTACGGCCGCGGCGGGGCCTCAGAGGCCATTGCCGGAACCCTTCGAAAGATCGAGCTTCGGCGCGCTTTCCCCAAGCATTTCCATGATTTAGCACCTCCACCGAAACCCTCTGGATTGGCCGTATAAGTCCCGTCCATTGTTGCCTGCGCAGCACCCCAGGCTGTATAAATGGGGGCGCGCCGGAGACGAACGGCGCTCGTTCCGGGAGAACGCGACATGACGACGATCGAATCACTTTCCGACGTGACGCCGGCGACCCGCGCCGTCGAGATCGGTGAACTTCCGATTCCGCCCTATCGCGGCAACACGATTCCTGCGATCGACTATGATGCGCACCCGGCTTATGGCGGCATGTTCCCGAAGCCCACCTTGCGTGAGCGGCTTTATGCCCTGAACGTTTTTGCGCGCACTTTCGCCTTCGTCACCATTCGTCGCATCGTCGATTACGACAACATGCCGCTGCTCACCAAGGAGGCTGGTTTCAGCGGTCTCAATGCGCGGACAGCGCTGCGCTACGTCTCGATGTTCGCGAGAATCCGTGCGAGCCGCGCGATCAGCTGGCTGACCGGTACGCGCCGTCCTGCGAAGCCGGTGAACCCGGCGCTGCTCAACAAGATCAAATCCGACGGCATCGTCTGCCTGAACCTCACACCCGACGAGATCGAGCAGATCCGCAACGTGACAAATCCGGGCTTCGCCAAGCTCGACGAGCGCCGCGCCAACATTTCGCCGGAGAAGCGTAAGTTCGACGACAACGTCTACTGGTGCACGCGCTCCGCCGATCCGCAGGCGTTCGCGACCGTCGAGTCCATCTTCAAGCGCTACGGCATCATGGAAGCGGCAAGCGCCTATCTGGGCCGCCCCGCCGGCGTGAAGCACGTCAATGCGCAGATTAACGATCAAGATCTAGCATTCTGGAAGCGTGTGTTCCCGGATACGCAGCTTGCCGACCCCTGGGGCAGCTATCTGCACATCGATGCCACCTACGGCATGCTGAAATGCGCGATTTACGTCCATGACATCGGCCCGGATGGCGGCCCGTTCTGCTACATCCGCGGCAGCCAAAACGCGAAGATCGGCTGGTTCGAGGGCATGATCCGCCGCACCAACGATTTCTCCGGCTTCTCCGGCCGCCGGCCGGACGCGCGCAAGAAGTTCATGGCCTTGCCGGCTTTCCTGCGCAAGAAGGCCGACTTCGGCGGCGACCTGCCGGACAATTCGCCCGACGTGGCGCGCCTGCGCGAGGGCCACTTCGCCGCGACCTCGAACTACGGCAATTGCGTGCTGTTCGACGGCAACGGCATGCATCGCGGCGGCATGGTCAACAAGGGCGAGCGCCGCTGCCTGTTCATCCTGCTCGCGGAAATCTGACGTCAAGCTTGCCGCTGCAGCTTGCTCGGACGCTTGAGATATTCGCCAAGCTGCTCGGGGCTGAAATAAGCCGCCTGGCTGCGCAGCGGGCTGTCCTTGCGGATGAAAGCAAGATCGATCTGGGCAAGCGCGCCGTCGAGCGAGCGCATATGCCCTTCCAGCACGTCGTAGACTGCAAAGCCGGCGTCGTCGCAGAAGCGCACGACGTCGGCGAATTGCGGAATGCCATGCCGCATGGGCATCATGGTGGTTTCGAGGATCATGAGATCGATCTCGCTGATCCGCGTGCCGAGCCCCTTCAACACCTCGATCTCGGCGCCCTGCGTATCGACCTTGAGGAACACCGGGTGCTCGAGCGTCTCCGGCAACAGCGAGTCGAGCCGGCGCATCGGCGTCTTGCGCGCCTCGCCGTCGAGCGCCTTGCCCTCGACCTGTGCGAAGATGCTGGAGCCCGAGATGTCGTCATGGACGTTGAAGGTGATCTCGCCGTTCTCGGCACCGGCCGCGACCAGGAAATACTCGGCGTTGAGCCGTTGCTTGAGCTGCTCCAGCAGCGTTCGGCATTCCGCCACCGGCTCGACCAAGAAGTATTTGGCGCGCGGGAATGCATCATAGATCGGCGACGTGCCGAATGCGACGCCGACGTCGACCACCGTCTTCACATTGAAGCCGAGCGACTTCAGATGCTTGAAGAACAGACTGAAATTCCTGACCGGCGCGTTGGTACGCATCAGGCGCAGGCCGATCGGTTCCAGGACGTTATTGATGGCCTGAAACGCGGCAGAGACGAATGCCTTCATGAAGCGAGCGCCGGTTGGGCAGAAGCCGAGGTGGAGGATCGCGATCGCAAAATGCCCCTGCTCACAATGAATTTGCGACAGTTTGCAATCGACTGGTCGGTTTGGTAGATCAGCCCGGCAAGCCGGTCAAGCGACCGCCCCGTCGGCAAAGACAGCGACATCAGCATGAAAGTACTCGTGACCGGAAGCTCCGGCTTCATCGGCCAGGCATTGGTGCGGCGACTGCGCGCCGAGCATTGCGAGGTCGTGGGGCTCGACAAGGTTCCGGCCGAGACCACCGATATCGTGTGCGATATCCTCGATGCCGGCGGCCTGACGAAAGCCGTCACCGGCGCCGCACCCGATGGGGTGGTTCATCTCGCCGCCCGCATCGACCTCGACGAGAAGACCGACCTTGCCGGCTACACCGCCAATATCGAGGGCGTCGAAAACCTGGTCGAGGCCGTGCGGCGCACGCCGTCGGTGCGGCGAGCGATCTGGACCTCGTCGCAGCTCGTCTGCCGCGTCGGCTATGTGCCGACCAGCGACACCGACTACAAGGCCGACACGCTCTACGGAAAGAGCAAGGTGCGGACCGAGGAGATCGTCCGCAGCGCCGACGGCGCAGAGCGCGAATGGTGCCTGGTGCGCCCCACGACCGTCTGGGGCCCCGGCATGAGCGCGCACTACCAGCGCTTCCTGCACATGATCGAGCGCGGCCACTATTTCCATGTCGGGCACGACCCGCTCTGGAAGTCCTACAGCTATATCGAAAACATCGCCTTCCAGTATTGGCGTCTGCTGAGCGTTCCGGCGGAGCAGATCCACCGCCGGACGTTCTATCTCGCCGACTACACGCCGATCGATCTGATCGCGTGGAGCGACGCATTCCAACGCGCCTTCGGTTCGCGTCCGATCCCGCATCTGCCGACCGGCGTCGCCCACACGCTGGCGCTTTGCGGCGACGCCGTGAACGCGATGGGATTGAAGCGGTTTCCGTTCAACTCGTTTCGCCTGAACAACGTGCTCACGCAGTATCAGTTCGATCTGGCACAGACCGCCGCGGTCTGCGGCCCGCTTCCGTGCGATATGGAGCAAGGCGTCGCAGCAACCGTTGCCTGGCTGCGCAACATCTCCGCGCGCTGAGATCAAGTCGCCGGCCTGTTAAGCCCGACTCCGCCGGCTTCCTGTGGTGCCTTCGCGCGCAGCCTGGCGAGATCCAGCACCAGCCCGGTCGCCACCATCGACACCAGCACCAGGGCCGAATTGGCCACGCCGAGAGGTCCCTGAACCGGACTGAGCAGGACGCTGGCGAGCGCGAACACGAGCAGCAGCAGCGGCGTCATCAGACCGGAGTGCCGGCTTCCTGCCGTGCTCCAGCCGGCCACCCCTCCCCAGATCACGACGTAGACGATCGCGCCGACAAGGCCGAAATCGATGAAGGCGGCGGCCCAGACGCTCGGAAAGAAGCCATAGATCAGCGCTTCCCGCAGTTCGGCCTCCATGATTGCGACCTGATCGCTCTCCGGGAAGAATATCCGCAGCAAAGGCGACAGCGCGCCGATCTCGTAAACGCCCCATTGGGGCGTGAACTTGTCGCGCGACTTCCAGACGATATCGACCGTTCGCACGCCGTGTGTCAGATAAAAATACGTGCTCAACCCAATCATCGCGCTGCGCGCCGACACACGGCTAGATTGGATCGCCGACGCAACATAGCCGCGCGGCTTGACGTTCCAGGCATCGAGCATCGTGGCCAGAACGGCTTCCATCGAGGTCGTACCGGTGGCCTGTGACGGTACCGCCTTCGTCTCAGCGACGCGCTTGTTGAGCTCGGCTGCGGTGATCGCCTCCGCGGGCCTGGAGCGGTGGGCTTTGCTTGATGCCGCGGGCGCGCCGGCTGCCGCGGCCGTGTCGAGCTGGTTTGTCTCCTGCTGCAATTCGGCGATCAGGGGCGACATCAGGATGCAGAAGTTCTGCCGGCTGGACCAGATCGCGCTCGAATAGACCGCGAACACGCCCACGGCGATCACGGTCTTGGGCAGGAGATAATGGCCCCGCGGCAGAAGCGTTCGTCCCTGTGCGAGGCGCACCAGCATCGCCATCGCGACCAAGACGAGAACGAACAGGATCGGCATGCGTCCGGAATAAAGCAGCGCATAACCGACCGGCGAGATGATGGATAGTTGCGCCAATGCCGCTGCCCATCCCCTGATCTCCTCTCCCCTGAGCAAGAACAGCACGAGGGAGGCGAAGCCAAACGAGAACATCACGTAACCGCCATAGAGCAGCGGCGTGCGTCTGATCGCAACCGTGTCGACGAGCCCAGGCGCACAACGGAGCAGTTCGGCATAGCTGGAATTGCTCACGCCGCTGAGGAACGTGCGGTCAAGCGCCACCAGCGCGATGCCGACGATGCCGAACAGCGACGCGGCTAAGGTGACGTTGTTGAGCAGTCGTGCAGAGGCCGGCGGGGAACGGTCGTGGCCTGCGAACCAGCGATCGAAGGCTAGCTTGCCGCCCCGATAGGACAGCAAGAAGACCGCCAGCCCGATCGCAACCACGGTCAGCACTGCCATCGACGGCTGTCCCGGATAGTCGATCGGCCCGACGGCGACAGCGAAAAGCGCCCCGAACCAGATTACGGTCATCAGAATCGCGGGCGACGCGAGAGCGCCGACCAACGGAAGCAGCCGCTGCTGCAATTTGCCGTCCAAGAAGCGCCCCTCGGGTTAAGACGTGAGATTGTCTTGACGTTTATCTATGAACCGCCCTCAGGGGTAGAGCATGTCTGGATCGGTGGGAAGGCCGACCGTCTCGGTTGCGGCGGGTTCCCTGAAGCTCTCGCGCATCCTGTGGACGGCAAAGCCGGTCAGGGACACGAACAGCGCCGCGCTGGCGATTCCGCCGGCAAGCGCCGCACCGTAGATGCCGAGTACGGGGATCATCGTCACGTTAAGCACCGTCGATACCGCGGCGGAACCGAGATTGCAGATCAGAAGATACTTATCCGACCGCGCCGAATAGAGCGCATAGGAGGGAACATCCGCCAGCATGCGCAGGAATATTCCTGGCAGCATGGCGTAAAACACACCGATGCTCGCTGCGTAAGTCGACAGCCCGAGCAGCGCGAGCATGGGCCTCATCGCAAAGGCCGACAGGATCATCGTGGCACAGACGAGTGCCAGCATGGACCAGAACAACGAGCGCAGCGCCGTGCGATAGGCATCCCTGCCCGCCGTATAGCCCGCAATAACCTTCGGCAGGAACTGGTGCGACACCGAGGCGCCCAGTGACAGCAGGCCGATCAGGATCGTGGAATAGAACGTGTAGATGCCGAGCGCATCGCGGCCGACGAAGGCGTCGATGACGAAGCGATCGACATAGGAAATGACCAGCGCTCCCCCGGCCGTCAGCATGAAGGGACGCGCGATCCAGAGGCCCTGCCGGATGTTCTTGAGGTCCGGCCGGTATCCCCCGAGTTCGCGCCACGGCAATTCGGAGAGCGAGAACGCAGAAAAGGCAATCGCCGCCATACCACCGAGCGCCCACCAGACCATCACTGTTTCCAACGTCCGCGTCGAGGGCGCCGCGAACATCAGAACGGCGATCGCATACACCCAGATCCCGCCGCGCAGGAACACGCCGATATAGGCCCTCACCGGCCGCCAGGTGATGATCAGGATCCGCGTCGCCTCCAGCGAGACGTGTTCGGTGACGAGGATCAGGATGAACCACGGCGCCAGACGCGCCGGAAAGGAGCCCGCGGCGATCGCGACGGCAACCACGATGCCGACCGCCACGAGCGCGGCCGTGCCAAGCACCATCTGGTCGGCGATGATGCGCGCGCGCCGCTCAGGCGTGGCCGGCACCAGTTCGCGCAAGGTGTAGGAGTAGAACTCCAGACCGACTGCGAGCAGCGCGAAGGCCAGCGTCGCGGTCAAGAGGCCGTACTGTCCCATTTCCGCTGGCGACAACATGCGCGCCAGCAGCAACGACAGCAGAAAGCGGCTCGCCAGCGTCAGCGCGCGCAGCACCAGCGCCGCGACCGTGCCGGCAACCGCCGGACGCGTCACGAGATCAAGCAGACGAAGTCGCATCGCGCTGTTTCCATCTCCGCCGGACGACGACATCGGTTGCAAGTGCGTTCCCCGCGGGATCGTCAAGCGACGGCCTTGCAGGACTTCATGAATTGCGGCAGGTGCGCGTTCAACGAGCGTGCCAGCGGCTCGACTGAAGCCCGCACGGCTTCGTTCTCGGGATCGAACTTGCGCCAGCCGAAATAGTCGCCCTCGACGCTGATCGACGCCAGGTGCCGCATGATTGCGCGACGCGTCGCGGCGAGATCGTCAGGCGGTTGCCATTTTGCAAGCCGCTCGGCGAGACCGTCGATCTCGCTTGTGTCGCGGACATGCAGGAAGTGCTGCTCGGTTGCGTAGTAAGGCTCGGTCGCGACGGAAATCAACCCGGCGAGCGCCGCCTGGAAGCCGATGGTACCGGTGAACGTGACCGACACCGCGCACTTCCCGATCAGCAGATTCGCAGGCACGTCGTAAGGCACCAGCACAACGGCCGGCAGCTTCGCCAGGCGCTCCAACAGCTCGCGCTGACGAAAACCGAATTGCAGCGGATGGTCCTTGACGAAGATGCGGTAGCCTGCACGGCCGAGCACCTCGCAATAGCGCACCAGCACGTCGTCATGCGCGAGCATACCCTGCGATTCGAGCCAGTAGTCCATCGAAGCTTCGGGGAAGAGCTGAAGCCCGACGAATACCCGGCGCTCGCGCTCGACTCCGGCGAGCCGCTTGTCCCAGCCGTGATCGAGCAACCCGACCACGGCGACGTCGCGCATACGCACCTTGTGCTTCAGCCGCTTCAGTGCGTCGAGATAGTGGCAATTGTAGCGATCGCGCTTGATGAACCGCCAGATGTTGAAGTAGGCCCCGCGCAGTGCATAGTAGCCGAAGATCCGCCAGAACCTGGCGAGCGAAAAACGCTTGGCGTCACGCACATAGGCCGGCGCGAAATCCTCCCTGCAGAGCTGGCCGACGGCCGCGGCGATGTCCTCCGCGGACGGCTCGCGCAACCAGACCGGCTTTCCCCGGCGCATCAGCATGACCTGATCCGGGATGATCGAGGTCGTCATCTCCAGGAAGTCGATGCCACGCCGCCGCGCGATGCGCTCCATCACGTCCATGACGTAGCGGTCGATGGTGAATGTCATGACCAGCTCGGGGGCAAGCTTGTCAAAAGCCTGCTCGATCGCCTGCGTCATGCCGCCGATCATCCTGAGCGCGACATCGCGATCGAGGCTCCTGAGCACGCGACAGCGCAGGATGATATCGGCACATCCGTCCTGGCCGAACCGGTCGAATGCCGCGGCAGCGGCATCGCCCCTGTCGACGAAGCGATAGAAGTCGTCGACCAGCGAATGGTCGCCGTCGTCGCGCAGATCGCTGAGCACGACGGCGTCGGCAAACTCCATGCGCGAGGCCAGGTACTTCCACCAGGCCGTCGTGCTGTGAATCGTGAAGAAAACGATCCGGGGCATCAGCGCTCGTTCGCGCTTTCCGCCAGGAACGGACTGCTCGGCAAGTTGATGCAGCGGGTATTCATGTCCTCGGCCACGGGGAGCGCCGCGCGCGGACAGTCGCGGTACATCGGCAACAGGTGCATCGGCGTCCACAGCGGGCGTGCACGAATGCCGTGGCCGTGCAGGGCCTGAAGCAAGCGGTCGCGCTCGGGGGCATAGTCGCGGTCGAGCACCAGCGTATTGAGCCAATAATTGCTCTCGGACCCCTTCGGCTCGCGATAGATGCGCGCCGAGGGAAAATCACGGAAGGCATCGAGATAGCGCTGAGCGAGGACACGCTTGGCCGCGACCATTCCCCCCAGCCGCTCCATCTGCGCGCAGCCGAGCGCGGCATTGATGTTGGGCAGGCGGTAGTTGTACGCGATCTCGTCATGCTCGAACGCCCAGGCGTGGGCCTTCTTTGCCGTCGACGTGAGATGCCGGGCGTGGCGGGCATGCGCCTCGTCGTCGGTCACGATCATGCCGCCGCCGCCCGTCGTGACGATCTTGTTGCCATTGAAGCTCAGCACCGCGGAATGGCCGAACGTGCCACAGCCCTTGCCGTTCAGGCGCGAGCCCAGCGACTCGGTCGCATCCTCGACGATGACGAGGCCGTAGCGGGCCGCAACCGCGCCGAGCGCAGCCATGTCGACGGGATGCCCGAAAATGTGCACGGGCACGACGGCGCGAAGCCGGCGCCCCGTGTGCCTGTTCACCCAGGCGCCGTTCTGCTGCACGGCGATTGCATCGAGATGGGCCTCGAGCGCACGCGGGTCGAGCCCCAGCGTGTCCCAGGTCGAGTCGACGAAGTGAGGCACCGCGCCGGCATGGCTGATGGCGTTGGCGGTGGCGACGAAGGTGATCGAAGGCAGCAGCACCTCGTCGTCAGGCTCGACGCCCTCCAGCACCAACGCCGCATGCAGCGCCGCGGTGCCGTTGACGATCGCAACCGCGTGGCGCGAGCCGGTCGCCTCCGCCACCATTTCCTCGAAACGTGTGACGTATTTGCCGGCCGACGACACCCAGTTGGTGTCGATGCAGTCGAGCACCAGCTCGCGCTCGCGACCCCCGAACCGCGGCTCATGCAGTTCGACCGGACGCTGGGCTGAGCCGAGCGCGGCATCGACGGCGTCAAGCACCGGCTTGACGTCAAGCATGGCGGGACGATTCGGGGTCGCTTGCGCGGAGGACATGCTCATGGTGCTCACAACGTGTAGGTATTGACGCGATAGCGGGCGAGATTGTCCTGCTTGGTGAACCAGGCGATGGTCTGCTCAAGACCCCTACGAAGGCCGTCGACGCCGCCGAAACGCGGCGACCAGCCCAGCAGCTTCTGCGCCTTGGCGTTGGAGGCCCATAGCCGCTCGACCTCGCTGCGCTCGGGGCGCACACGAACGTCGTCATGCTCGATCTCGATCTCGACTCCCATCAGCTCGGCGATCAGGTTCACGGTGTCGCCAATCGAGATCTCGAAGGCGCTGCCGATATTGATGACCTCGCCCTTGCCGGCCTTGGAATCAAGCGCCGCCAGGAAGCCGCCGACGGTGTCCGCGACGAAGTTGAAGTCGCGGGTCGGATGAATGCTGCCGAGCTTGATCTTGCGCGCGCCTGCCGCGATCTGGGTGATGATGGTCGGGATCACCGCGCGGGCCGATTGCCGCGGGCCATACGTGTTGAAGGGCCGCACCACGATCACCGGCGTGCCGAACGATCGCTCAAATGACAACGCAAGCTGGTCGGCGCCGATCTTGGTCGCGGAGTAAGGCGACTGGCCCTGCAGCGGATGCTCTTCGGTGATCGGAACGAATTGCGCGGTGCCGTAGACCTCGCTGGTCGAGGTATGGATGACCTTTTCGACGCCGAGATCGCGCGCTGCCTGCAGAACGTTGAGGGTGCCGCGGATGTTGGCCTCCACATACGTGTCGGGCGAGTGATACGAATAGGGAATGGCAATCAGCGCGGCGAGATGCAGCACCGCATCGCATCCCTTCATCGCTGTTCGCACGCCGTTGGGGTCGCAAACATTGCCCGCGAAGACGTCAAACTCCTTGCGGATCTCGGGCGACGAGGAATCGAGCCATCCGTACGAACCCGCGCTGTTGTAGTGCACGAACGTGCGCACTGCGACATTGCGTCGGACCAGCTCTTCGGCGAGGTGCGATCCGATGAACCCACCCGCACCCGTCAAAAGTACTTTTCGCAAAGTTCCGGTTCCCCTCTGGCAGGCCACCCAACCTGCCTGCCCACCTGATACGGCAGCTTCTAATCATTCCCGCCGCTGGAGGCCAGTTTTGAATGCACTGCAGGCCCGCAATGGGCTCGGGACCCCGGCACGAAATACAACCGTCCCTGTTGCACAAGTCTTTGAGAAAGATCAACAAATCTCTTGCGCGACAGGCGCGCCACCGGGGCTATGCAAATTCGCGCACGAGCCGGATCACGCTCTCCTGCTGCGCGGGCGTGATTTCGGCAAAAATCGGCAGCGACAGGATGCTGGTCTGGTCCCGGTATGCATGTGGAAATTCCGCCGCCGTGTGACCGAATCGCGCGTAGGCCTGAAGCAGCGGCAGCGCGGTCGGATAGTTGATTGCGGTCTGCACGCCGTTAGCGTTGAGGTGAGCCGCCAGCGCATCTCGTCGCGGATGCCGGATGGTATAAAGGTGATAGACGTGGTGGCGACCAGGCGCGACCTGCGGTACGCTCACCCCCTCGATCCGGTTGAGGCCGGAATCATAGACCGCGGCCGCACGCTGCCGCGCCTCGGTCCAGGCCGCCAGATGCGGAAGCTTTGCCGACAGGATCGCGGCCTGCATTCCGTCGAGCCGGCTGTTGACGCCCTCGATCTCATGTTGATGCTTCACCAGGCCGCCGTGACGCGCGAGCCGCGTCATGTGCTCGGCAAGCCCGGCGTCATTGGTGACGACGGCGCCGGCATCGCCCATCGCGCCAAGATTCTTGCCCGGATAAAACGAGTAGGTTGCGGCCGCGCCGAACGTTCCCACCATCTGCCCCTTGTAGCGGGCCAGATGCGCCTGGGCACAATCCTCGATCACCCACAAACCATGGTTGCTCGCGATTCCCATGATCGCGTCCATCTCGGCAGGCTGACCATAGAGGTGCACTGGAATGATGCCGACGGTGCGCGGTGTGATCGCAGCCTCGATCGCCGCGGGATCGATCGTAAACGTCACACCATCGGTATCGCAAAACTTCACGACAGCGCCGGCGTGAGTGATCATTGCCGAGGTCGATATCCAGGAATGTGCCGTCGTGATCACCTCATCGCCCGGCTTCACCTTGAGCGCGGCCATCGCCAGATAAAGCGCATCCGTCCCGTTGGCACAGGAGACGCAGTGCTTGACGGATGCGGCCTTGGCAAAGTCGCGCTCGAACGCATCGACAAATGGGCCGCGGATAAAGGCGTTGTCGCGGATGACAACCGCAATCGCAGCGTCGATCTCGCCCTTGATGTTCTGGTACTGGAGCTGGAGATCAGCGAAGGGTACGGCCATCAGTCACTTCCGCAAGGTCAATAGGCGCGCCGGATTGCCGGCATAGGTTCCGGCCGCGGTGATGTCCCTGGTCACCACCGAGCCCGCGCCGATCACGACGTCGTCCACGATCGTGACCGGCATGATCGTGGCATTCGAGCCGATCGACACCCTGTTGCCGATCCGGGTCTCACGCCACAGCTCCTTGCGACCGCGCGCCGGACCACCGCCCGCGAAGGTGTCGTTGATGAACATCACGCCGTGGCCGATGAAGCAGTCCTCACCGATGCTGACGAGCTCGCAGACGAAACTGTGCGATTGCACGCGCGTGCGGGCGCCGACGACGACATCCTTCTGGATCTCGGTGAAGGGGCCGATGAAGCAGTCATCGCCGATCGTGCAACCGTAGAGATTGCAGGGCTCGACGATCTTGACGCCGATACCGAAGCTGACGTCTCGCATTCCGACCTGATGGCGCTCGGGGCCACTCACGAAGCAACACCCAGCCGACTGCGGCGAGGCACGAAGTGAAGCGGCACCTCCTGCCCCGTCTCGATCGATTCGTAGAGCGCCGAGATCAGTTCCAGGCTCTTGCGGCCCTGCAGCCCGTCGACCAGAGCTGCGCCGCGGTCAGCGAGACACTCGACGACCTGCTGATAATAGGCCTGGTGGCCGAAGCCATAGACGTTCGGCGGGTTGACCGAAAACTTTTCGATCACCTCCTTGTCAGACTGCAACTCGTTGACGAAACGCCAGTGGCGGATGTGGTTCATGGCGAAGCCGCCGACCTCGACCGTTCCCTTCTCACCCAGGATCGAGAGCGACCCCTCGAGATCAGCCGGACGCACCGCGGTCGTGGCCTCGATGATTCCCAGTGCCCCATTGCGGAACTTCAGCGTAGCAACCGCCGTGTCCTCGGTCTCGATCTTCACCAGCGCGGTCGCGCTGCGCGCATGAACGCTGACCACGTCGCCGAAGAACCACTCCAGCATGTCAATGTGATGGCTGGCCTGGTTGGTCAGCACGCCGCCGTCCTGCGCCCAGGTCCCTCGCCAAGCGTCTTGATTGTAATAGGCCTGGTCCCGGCACCAGCGCACGCGAACCGTGCCGAGCACGAGCTTTCCAAAGCGGCCGGCATCGAGCGCCTCGCGCGCCTTGACAATCGGCACGTTGAAGCGGTTCTGCTTGACGACGAAGAGCTTGACGCCGGCTTCATCGCAGGCGCGGATCATGTCGTCGGCGTCTTGCAGCCGCAGCGCCATCGGCTTTTCGACCACCACATGCTTGCCCGCGCGCGCGCAGGCGATCGCATGCTGCGGATGCATCCCGCTCGGCGTGAGCACCGCGACAGCGTCAATGTCGTCGCGTGCGAGCATCTCGTTGAGAGCGGCATACGCGGCGACCTTGAACTTCGCGGCGATCGCATCCGCCCGTGCGCGATCGGAATCGCACACCGCGACAAGGCGAGCGCCTTCAATGATGCCGCCGCCGAGGATCTCGGAGTGGCGCTTGGCGATACGCCCGCATCCGAGCAGGCCGAACCTAACCATAAGACCTCGATCTTTCCCGTTGATGGCTCGTGACGAAAGGGTCTGAGCGCACCGGTCAGGCTGACCTATATTAACAAAAGCCCGAATAAATCAAGGCTTTAGACAGTTCAATATCCCCATTCGGGCGTGCCTTGGACATTGCCTGCGTTCCTCAAATGGGATATCCGATCCGCCACATGGTGCCTCCCACGAACTTCACGGATCACAGGGCCGCGGACGGATTTCGTTTGCGCGGCAACGATCGCGGCGTAGCGCTGCTCATCCTGTGCCACCTGGTCCTGGGCAGCATCTCGCTGATCTGCGTGGCGCGCATCTACCCGGTCTACAGCATTATCTTCGACAACGAGAGGCTACCCACCGCGATTGCTACGGTCGCAGCGTTCGCCGTCCTGACCATCTTGTTCGTCCGCGCCCGGTTCAGCTTCGGCTATTTTGCCGGCTACTACCTCTTCGTCATGATTGCCGGCTATCTCTGGCTCAACAACTTCACCGAGTTCGATTACAACCATCGCCTGAGCGGCCTCTCTGCGGCGGCCTCCGCCGTGGCATTCCTGTTGCCAGCACTTCACCAGCCAACCTTGCCGCGATTGCTGGAATTGTCCCCGCAGGCTTTAGAGCGGCTATTGGGCTGGATCGTTCTGATCGGGGCCGCCGTCGCCGCGATCGGGGCGTATTACAACTTCAGGCTGGTCTCGCTCGGAGACATCTACACGTATCGCGAAGCTTTGACCGCACCGGCACTGGTGAACTACCTGGTTGGGATCACAATGACGGCCCTCTTGCCGTTCGCATTCGCATGCTACGCCGTGCATGGAAAACTCTGGCGGGCCGGCGCCGTCGTCATCCTGCTGCTGCTGTTCTATCCGGTCACATTGAGCAAGCAGGCTTTCTTTGCCCCGGCATGGCTCGTCCTCATGTTCGTGGTGACACGGTTCATCGGCTTGCGGCTCACCGTCATCCTGTCCCTCCTGCTCCCGACTGCGACAGGGTTGGTTCTGTTCAGCCTTTACCAGAGCGGCCTATTGCCTGAGCGGTCCGCGATGCCGGTATTCCAGCTGGTGAACCTTCGCATGGTGGCCATACCCTCGCTTGCGATGGACTATTACAACGCGTTCTTTTTCAACCACGAACAGACGCACTTCTGTCAGATCAGCTATTTGAAGCCAATCATGCCTTGCCACTATCGGGAGCCACTGGCAGTTGTCATTTACAATTGGTTTGGCATCGGTGGCTACATGAACGCCTCGCTCTTCGCCACCGAAGGCGTTGCGTCGGTCGGCCCGCTGCTTGCCCCGATCTCTGCACTCGTATGCGGCATCGTCGTCGCCATCGCCAACGGCATGTCCGCGGGCGCATCCCAGCGCATTGTTCTGGTTTCCTCGGCACTGTTGCCGCAGACCCTGCTGAACGTGCCATTCACGACTGTGATGCTGACCCATGGAGCCGTCGTGTTGTTTCTCCTGTGGTATGTGATGCCGCGAGACACAACCGAACGAGCGGATTAACGCGATGCGCGTCCTCATCCTCAACGCCGACTACCCACGCTTTCTGACCTGGCTGTACCGTCGCACGCCCGATCTTGCCCGCGCGACTTACGCGACGCAGATGGCGGCGCGCAATGCCAGCCTGTTCGGCGTTGCCGATTTCTACTCACGCAACTTCGCGGCCGCTGGGCATGTCGCCGCCGACATTCACATCAACAATCCCTGGATGCGCGCAGCTTGGGCGCGCGAACACGGGCTTGCTTTCGAACAGCCACCGGAGCCGGGAAACGAGGCTCAACGGCGAGCGATCCCCGGCTCGCTTCAACGCATGATCGCGCCATTCAAGCCGATCCTCAGGCCACTGGCACGAAAAGTGGGCTTGAGCCCACGGCTCGATGCGCAGGCGGAAGAGATCCTGTTGGCGCAGATCGAGGGATTCAAGCCGGACGTCGTCCTGAACCAGGACGTCTTCCACATCGATGCGCGCCTGGCGCGGCAGATCAAGGGCATCGGGCGGCCGATACTGATCGGGCAGGTCGGCATCGTCCCCTCGCGCGGCGAGGATTGGTCGGCCTATGATCTGATGATCTCGCAGCTTCTCCGGGTCGTTGAGTCCTTCCGCAGCGTTGGCGTCAGGTCCGAGGTGGTCCATCTGGCCTTCGAACCAGATATCCTCGACCGTCTTCCGCCGGCGCCCGAGCGCAGCATCGACATCTCCTTCGTGGGCGCGGTGTCGGCGGATCACCAGCAGCGGGTCGCACAGCTCGAAGCGGTGGCTTGGAAATACGACCTGAAGCTCTACGGCAGCGGCCTGCAGAACCTGCCCGCCTCGTCGCCGCTGCACCGCTGCTATCAAGGCGAGGTCTGGGGCGTGGAGATGTACCAGGCGCTCCGGGCCTCGCGCCTGACGCTCAATTCGCACATCGATCAGGCTGGCCGCGAGGCCGGCAACGCGCGGCTGTTCGAGGCGACCGGCGCCGGCACGTTCCTGCTGACCGATTTCAAGGACAATCTCCACACACTGTTCGATATAGGCAGCGAGGTCGCGGCTTGGCACACGGCCGACGACTGTCTCACGCTGATCGATCGCTACCTTGGGAACGAAGACGAGCGCTGCGCAATTGCTGCCGCAGGACAGGCGCGGACAGTTTCGACCCATACATTCAGGCGGCGGATCGAGGACATTCTTCGCTTTGTGAGCTGAAAGTCGCGAGTCCTTCGCCCTTGACGGTACGAATCAAAATAGCCAAAGTGCCTGCGCTTGATAGACGCCATGTCAGTTTAATGGCGCCTTTTTTATTTAAGGGCCTGGATGGCATACGTTGGTCATTTCAGATTCGGCGAGCAACCTTACCTAAGATCATTCTCAACAAGCGCGCATCCAGCGGATCAAGTACGGGACGCTTCAATTCGCGCCGGATCGCACAACCCCAAAGCGTCGAAAATCAGCTCGAGCATTCGCGTGAACCACATACTCATTGACGAAGAGGATCGTTTGACAAGGTGGTCTGCCTACGAATCACACCGAACGTACTACGGGTGTCCATTCAAAGTCGACACGACGTCAGACTCCAGCGGGTTTCGATTGACCAGCCGCTATCACTTGCTGCCGAAGCCACAAACACGAGTGGACGCTGAACGATGAAACGCTACCACATTGGTGTGTTCCTCGAACTTCCGCTCGACGTCGGCGGCGGTTTCCAGCAGTCGCTCACCGACATCATATGGATGCACGACTGGGCCAGGACCGTCGGCCTGGAGGTCACCGTATTCACGACGCTGCGCGATAACGTTGCGATCCTTGCCGAGCTCGGCATCACCAGCGTGTATCTGAAACTCAACTGGCTCGACCGCCTGTTCTTGTTCCTCAAATATCTGGGACCGTTCGATCTGCTGCAATACAGCCTGCGCGCCTGCGCGCCGTTCGAGAAAAAGCTCCGGAACGCTGAGGTCGATATCGTCTACTTCACCACCACGTCCAACTGGAATCTGGTGCTCTACAAGCTGCCGTTCATCATCACGGTTTTCGACGGTTGCTTCCGCGACAGCCCCGAGTTCGACGAGGTGCGCGAATTCGCCCAGTTCGAGCGACGTGAAATCGTTTGGCGCAGCGCTTGCATTAAAGCCGCCCTTGTCATCACGAACGCCGACGAGCTCATCGATAAATTATGTTTTCGTTATGCGATGACGCGGGACCGCGCCGTCTGCATTCCTCTTTCGCCATCACCTTACGTCACCCGAGCGAACGCGGACGAGGCAACACGGGAACAGGATTCTGCGATTTTAAGCAGATACGGCTTGGAGCCAGGCTATCTGTTTTACCCTGCACAGTTTTGGTCGCATAAGAACCATGCGACCATCCTGCTCGCCATGCGCCTGCTGAGAGATCAAGGGCACAAGCATAGGCTGGTGCTGTGCGGCTCAGATCCTGGTGCACGATCCACTTTCGAGGCACTTGTCACCGAACATAAGCTTGAAGATTCCGTCCGTATCCTTGGCTTCGTCCCCTCCACCGAGCTTGCCGCTCTCTATCGGGCTGCAAATGCGATGGTGATGGCTACCTATTTTGGCCCGACCAACCTCCCGCCCTTGGAAGCTTGGGCGGTCGGAACGCCCGTAATCTATCCGGAAGCATTGAAGGCGCAAGCCGGCGATGCCGCAATCCTGTTCGACTACGACGATCCCGCATCGCTGGCCAAGGCCATCGTCAAGGTCGGCTCGGCGGAGGAGCGCAGCCGGCTCGCCGCGGCCGGCAAGGAGCGGCTCGGTTTTTTCGCCGAGCGGATTGACGAGGGTCATCGCCAGCTCGCCCGGGAGCTGATGCGGCTTCGATACCGCCGCTATCCCCAGATCTACTGACTTCCACAGGAGCAGGAAAGACGATTGGCCGGATGTGCTAAATCAGTTCGGCACCGCCGCCAGCACCCGCGCACGCACCCGCTCCATCAGAAGCGGACTGGCCGCGATGGCAACGACGACCAGCCAGATCGCACACTCCGCGATGAAAGGCAGCAGCCCCGCCCCCGGCACGACATCCCGGATTGCTGCGCCAAGACCCCATCCGCCGAGCACGATCGTCGCCATGGTTGAGATCAGGACCACAACGTGGCGGACCGGATGGCTTAGCGTCTGGCAGACGATCACGAGCGTCAGGATTCCGAACTGGGTAAGCAGGTCGCTCGCAACGATCGCGATTGCGGCACCGAGCGGACCGAGCCGGGGAATCAGCACGGCAGACAACACCAGGAAAACTCCCAGCTGTACTCCCTTGGTCCGCACCAGGAGATTACCACGATTGCTGTGATTGGCGAAACTAAGGGCCATCAGGGAAGGCGCAACGACAGCCGAACCTATCAGCAGCGTGACGGTGAGCGCGGCGTCGTTCGGAATACTGCCATGCGTCCACAATGTGAAGAAATCCGGCCAGAACGGCAGCAACCCGCCGACGATCAAGCTGGCCATCGCGGTGATGAACAGCGATCCGTAAGCGTAGAGGCCGCGCAGCCGTACCAAGTCGCCGATCGCAAAATCGTGGCCGAGCTCAGCGCCGATGGGCAATGTCATCTGGATGCTGATGCCGCGCAGGAAGCTCGAGATCACGCGGATCAAGCCCCATTGCGCGACCGCCACGCGATCGGCAACCATCGCGCTGACCAGCAGCATCGGCGCATTGGCGAGCGCGATCTCCGTCAGATTGGCCACGGCGAATGGCAGCGCAAGACGGAATTGCCCGGCGTTCCATAGCCAGGACCGTGAGGCGATCGCGCGTCCCCGCCGCAGGAATGGCAACTGGCGCGGGGCGTCGTAGACGGTCAAGAACAACGCGAACAGAATCTGCGTCGCGACGAAAGTGATCGCGACCGCAAGCAGGCTCCCGAGCCATGCAACCGCGATGAACTGTCCGATCTGTCCAACTAGCAGCGCGACATTCTGCGACCACACCGCGCGACTGTATTTGCCGCGCACGCGATAGAGCCCCGAGACGAGATTGGCCGGCAGAGCGAGCAGCGTGCCGACAGTGATGACGATCATCGCGACATTGAAGCTCGGCGTTTCGTGAAACCCGAGGACTGCCGCCGGCGGGAACAGCTCGGTTCCCGCAATCAGCAGGGCACTGAGTCCCAGGACGATCACCAGATAGAGCCGCATCATGCGCGCGTAGAAAGTTGCCGTGCGTCCATCGGAATCGACGCAGGCCTTGAACGCGAGAAAGCGGTTGATGGCACGAAGCTGCAGGCCGGCATCGGCGACGACAACGAGGCTTCCGGCCGCATACAGCGCGAGCCAGGCCGCAAGTGTGTCACTGCTCCAGAAATGCAAAAACGCCGGAATCAGAACGAGCTGCTGGGTCAGGGCAAGCAGCATCTGGACGACATTCGCAGACCAGCCACGAATGAGGCGGCGAAGGCGGCCGGGGACGTTCATTCGGCTCTCAGGCTGCATATCAACGATAGATCAGAGACATAGCTCGGCCACCCGTTGGTCATCGCAGTTGAGTCGGGGCAACAAACCGCGACCATCACCCGTCATCGGCCCCCGAAGAGGTCAGACTATAATGAAGTGTCCTGTCGGGTCGACAAAATGAAAACCGGAGTCGGGGTTGTCCCCCCTGCCGCCAGTCGTGTCCTGCACCTGAGACGATGCGGCAATAACAGAAATTTGCGTAACATTGTGATTGTTGTTGGCCTCGTTGCTCTCCGAAATCGCATTATTGTAGTCCGAGATTCCGCCGATGTAATAGGTGCCGGGCGCCAGATTGGCGGGAAGCGCCAGCGAGATCGTCTGGTGATCGAAATAGCCCGGCGCCCCGTTCGCCGACAGCCCTGGCGAGGCCACCGTCGTCAGCAGCGTGTCTCCGGTCGTGATCGTGGCGTCGGTCGATAGATAGAGGCCCGAGATCGACGCGGCGGCGGCAGCCTTACCAAAATTCACCACCCAAAAGTCAACGTTGGTGCTCTCACCCGCCGCTATCGTAGTGTTGCTCACGCTGTCGAACGACGCGGTCAAATCGGGCTTTGCCGGCGCAGTCACCGTGATCTGCGTAACATTGTGATTGTTGTTGGCCTCATTGCTTTCCGAAATTGCATTATTGTAGTCCGCGATTCCGCCGATGTAATAGGTGCCGGGCGCCAGATTGGCTGGCAGCCCCAGCGAGATCGTCTGGTGATCGAAATAGCCCGTCGCCCCGTTCGCCGACAGCCCTGGCGAGGCCACAGTCGTCAGTAGCGTATCTCCAGTCGTGATTGTTGCGTCGGTCGATAGATAGAGGCCCGAGATCGACGCGGCGGCGGCAGCCTTGCCAAAATTCACCACCCAGAAGTCGATGTTAGTGCTTCCGCCCGCCGCTATCGTCGTGCTGCTCACGCTGTCGAACGACGCGGTCAAATCGGGCTTTGCCGGCGCTGTTACCGTGATCTGCGTAACATTGTGATTGTTGTTGGCCTCATTGCTCTCCGAAATCGCATTATTGTAGTCCGAGATTCCGCCGATGTAATAGGTGCCGGGCGCCAGATTGGCGGGCAGCCCCAATGAGATCGCCTGATGGTCGAAATAGCCCGTCGCCCCGTTCGCCGACAGCCCTGGCGAGGCTACGGTCGTCAGTAGCATATCTCCAGTCGTGATCGTTGCGTCGGTCGATAGATAGAGGCCCGAGATCGACGCGGCGGCGGCAGCCTTGCCAAAATTCACCACCCAGAAGTCGATGTTAGTGCTTCCGCCCGCCGCTATCGTCGTGCTGCTCACGCTGTCGAACGACGCGGTCAAATCGGGCTTTGCCGGCGCTGTTACCGTGATCTGCGTAACATTGTGATTGTTGTTGGCCTCATTGCTCTCCGAAATCGCATTATTGTAGTCCGAGATTCCGCCGATGTAATAGGTGCCGGGCGCCAGATTGGCGGGCAGCCCCAATGAGATCGCCTGATGGTCGAAATAGCCCGTCGCCCCGTTCGCCGACAGCCCTGGCGAGGCTACGGTCGTCAGTAGCATATCTCCAGTCGTGATCGTTGCGTCGGTCGATAGATAGAGGCCCGAGATCGACGCGGCGGCGGCAGCCTTGCCAAAATTCACCACCCAGAAGTCGATGTTAGTGCTTCCGCCCGCCGCTATCGTCGTGCTGCTCACGCTGTCGAACGACGCGGTCAAATCGGGCTTTGCCGGCGCAGTCACCGTGATCTGCGTAACATTGTGATTGTTGTTGGCCTCATTGCTTTCCGAAATTGCATTATTGTAGTCCGCGATTCCGCCGATGTAATAGGTGCCGGGCGCCAGATTGGCTGGCAGCTCCAGCGAGATCGTCTGGTGATCGAAATAGCCCGTCGCCCCGTTCGCCGACAGCCCTGGCGAGGCCACAGTCGTCAGTAGTGTATCTCCAGTCGTGATCGTTGCGTCGGTCGATAGATAGAGGCCCGAGATCGACGCGGCGGCGGCCGCCTTGCCAAAATTCACCACCCAGAAGTCGATGTTAGTGCTTCCGCCCGCCGCTATCGTCGTGCTGCTCACGCTGTCGTACGACGCGGTCAAATCTGGCAGAGGGGGCTGTACAACAACAGTGCTGTCGATAATGCCATCGGCAAATTTGAAATTCTCTACCGCCGTGACGGTGTCGGTGCCATCGGGGGAGCCGCTACGCTGATCGGCGATGGTCCACGTCGCTGAACTCACATTGTAGGTGACGAGGTAATCCGCCCTGTTGCCTGAATAGACGACAGTGTCCGTGCCGGGACCGCCGTCGATAGTGTCGTTGCCGCCACCGCCAGTGATGGTATCGTTGCGCGCGCCGCCCTTCAGCACATTGGCGATGGCGTTGCCGATGATGATGTCATTGCCGGAACCGCCGGTGGCGTTGTCAATCAGCGAGCGCGTATCGCCGTTGTAGAGATAGGCGTTGTAGACGTTACCGGACGCGTAATGGCCGTTGCCGAGATACGCCAGCTGCGTGGTGGAAAACACCGACGAGGCGCCGGGATTGAGATTGATGGTCAGGTTCGTCGTGTAGTTCGACAGGTCGTAGGTATCGACGCCGCCACCATCCCAGATCGTCTCGTAGATGCGATTGGCCGAGCCACCGGCACCGCCATTGTCGGCCGGCTGGCCAGCGCCGTTGATGAACTCCTGCCCGGTGGTGGAGCTCCATGAATAGACGGTGGTCCCGCTCTGGGTCGTGTAGTCCGCGCCGTACATCGTCTGCAGCGCGAGGATATCGTTGGCCATATAGGTCTGCGAATATCCATAGGCCTCGTTGGTGTAGCCGCTCGTGGTCGAAGCACCGACATAGCTGCGATAGCTCATGACGGTGTATTCGCTGTCGTCGTGCGCGCTCGGCACCGCGACATTGGCGGGGCCGCCTGCCTCCTGACTGTGCTTCAAGCCAAGGGCGTGCCCGAGTTCGTGCAACGCAGTCGCAAAATAATAATTGCCGAGCGCAGCCAGCGAATAGTTGTAGGCGGTTCCGAACCAGATGTCGCCGCCGGACGCATAGTTGCCGGGGTAATAGGCATAGGAGGTCGGACTGGCGGCCGGCGACTGCGCGACCATGATGTCGGCGCCGTTCGTCCCGGCGTACTGGATGTTGGCGTTGGTGTAGCCGAGGATCAGTCCGATCGCGTAATTGATCGCCGCCTGCATCTGACTCGGCGCCGAGGCAAAACCCGAGGTCGTCGGCTCACTGCTGCCGCCGCTGTAGGGACTGGCGTAGTCGCTTGCAGCGTCCGGAAAGCTGTAGGTAATCGTGCCGGTCCATTTGTAGCCCGACAGCAGGCCGTCGATCTCGGCGTTGTTGGTGGCACTGACGTTGACGGCGGTAGCCAAGGGAATCTCCGAAGCAGCAAACCCCGTTCGATTCGGGGCGCGACAGGTGATTCTAGCTTGAGAGTTGAACGTTTGGTTTAATTTTGGCGAACCGGTCCAGACTCCTTCCGTAAGGCCGTGTTAGCCATCAAATCCCGTATTCATACGGGCCAGGGCAAGGACGTCGGTTCCGGCTAGCTGCCGTGTTGCGAGTGAAATCATGAAACCACGTTCCCTCTCGGCCGGTCTGTTCGGCGCCCTGGTGGCGCTCGCAGGGCCGGGCCAACTGCCCTTCGGAGGACTGCCTGACATGGTCGGAAAAGCCAACGCGGATGAGAGCGGCAAACAAGGCGGCACAGCGGGGCGCGCGCCCTCCGTTCCAATGGCCCGCGACCCCTCGGCTGCGGTCGCGGAGGAGTACGAATCCGCCCGTCGCACGGGAACGCGGGCGGCGTTCGAGCTGTTCATTGCGCGCCACGGCGATGACCCGCTGGCCGCGCAGGCGCGCACTGAGCTGAAGCGGCTGGCGCGCTGATCCTTCGCGGGCGCCCCTCAGGCATTGCATTTCGACAGGTGGCATCCGCGCGGCCCTGACCTGCCGCGTGACGTCTTGCTGCATGGTCTTTCGGCACTATGGTAGGCCCGCAATCTGTCCCGGAGCCCATCAAGATGCCCTTTCCGCATGCCTCGGAAGCCCTGTCACGCTTCACCGTGCTCGATCTGACCCGCGTCCGGTCCGGGCCCACCTGCGTGCGGCAGCTCGCGGATTGGGGCGCGAACGTGATCAAGATCGACGCGCTCACCGAGGATGCCGGCGGCGAACAGCCGGGCGGGCCGCGGCGGGGCTCCGACTTCCAGAACTTGCATCGCAACAAGCGGGCGATGACGCTGAACCTGAAGGACGAGCGCGGGCTCGCCGTGTTCAAGCGCCTCGCTGCCAAGGCCGACGTTGTGGTGGAGAATTTCCGGCCCGACGTGAAGAAGAAGCTCGGCATCGACTATGAGGGCCTCGCCAGGATCAACCCCCGCCTCGTCTACGGCAGCATCTCCGGCTTCGGCCAGGACGGGCCCTACCACAAGCGGCCGGGCTTCGATCAGATCGCGCAAGGCATGGGCGGACTGATGTCGATCACCGGCGCGCCGGGCGAAGGCCCGATGCGGGTCGGCATTCCGGTCGCCGACCTCACCGCCGGTCTGTTCTGTGCCATGGGCATCCTCACCGCACTGCTGGAGCGCGAGGTTTCGGGTAAGGGCCAGTGGGTGCAGACCTCGCTGCTGCAGGCCCAGATCTTCATGCTCGACTTCCAGGCCGCACGCTGGCTGATGGAAAAGGAAGTGGCCAAGCAGGCCGGCAACAACCACCCGACCAGCATTCCGACCGGCGTGTTCAAGACCTCGGACGGCTACATCAACATCGCCACCACGGGCGGCCGGATCTGGGAGCGCTGCGCGCAGGCGATCGGCGCTCCGGAACTCTACAGCCATCCCGACTATCTGACCGCGCCCGCCCGCTCCAAGAACCGCGACGCGCTCAATGCCGAGATCGAGAAGCGTACCTTGACGAAGTCCACCGAGACGTGGGTCCGTGAACTCAACGAGGCCGGCGTGCCCTGCGGGCCGATCTACGCTATCGACCAGATGTTCGAAGACGAGCAGGTCAGGCATCTCGGCATCGCGCAGGAGGTGCCGAATGAAGAGGGTCGCGAGATCCGCCTGGTCGGCCAGCCGGTGACGCTGTCGCGCACGCCGAGCAGGATGGTGGCGCGGCCGCCGGAATTCGGCGAGCAGACCGACGAAGTGCTGACGGAGTTCGGCTTCGGCACGGACGAGATTGCCAAGCTCAGGGACGCCAAAGTGGTGTGAGTCCACTCAACAACCAGCAACACTCACGCTGCGGCCTGTCAGCATGATAATACCTTCGCTGGGAACCTGGGGCGATAGATTCGCCCGCCTAGTTCGGCGTCTGCTTCGCCCGCCGCGCCGAGCCCATGCAGCCCCGCAAGGCGTCGATCACAGGCCAAAACAGCAGCACGATCGCCAAGGTCGTGATTGAGCCGACCAGGCCGTTCGACCAGAACACCTTGAGGTCGCCGCCGGCACCGATCATCGACAGACGGAAGGCATCCTCAGCGCGGTTGCCGAGCACGAGCGCCAGCGTGAACGGCGCGAGCGGAATGCCGATCTTCTTGAAGACGTAGCCGACGACGCCGAAGCCGAGCATCAGCCAGATATCGAACATCGCGTTCTGGATCGCATAGGCGCCGATCGCGCATGACACCACGATCATCGGCGCCACCGCGGCGAACGGCACGCGCAGGATCGAGGCGAAGATCGGCACCGTCGTCAGCACCAGCACGAGGCCAACGACATTGCCGAGATACATCGAGGCGATCAGGCCCCAGACGAAGTCCTTGTGCTCGACGAACAGCAGCGGTCCCGGATTGAGCCCCCACACCATCAACCCGCCGAGCAGGATCGCGGCGGTGCCGGAGCCGGGAATGCCGAGCGCCAGCATCGGCAGCAGCGCCGCGGTGCCGGAGGCATGCGCCGCCGTCTCGGGCGCGAACACGCCCTCGATGCGGCCCTTGCCGAAGCTCTCGGGATCCTTGGAGAAACGCTTGGCGAGATTGTAGCCCATGAAAGAGGCCGCGATCGCGCCGCCCGGGGTAATGCCGAGCCAGCAGCCGATGAAGGAGGAGCGCAGCAGCGTCACCCAGTATTTCGGCAGGCCTTTCCACACACTCAGCACGACGCGCAGCGAAATGCTCGCCGCGTGTCCGCGCAGCGCAAGGCGCTCCTCCATCGTCAACAGGATCTCGCTGATGCCGAACAGGCCGATGACGGCGACGAGGAAGTTGATGCCACGGAGCAGCTCGGACGAGCCGAAGGTCATGCGCAGATTGCCAGACACCGTGTCCATGCCGATGCCGGCGAGCAACAGCCCCAGCGACATCGAGATGACAGTCTTGTGCTTGGCCTCGCGCCCGAGACCGACGAAGGAGCAGAAGGTCAGGAGATACACCGCGAAGAACTCGGGAGGACCGAACTTCAGCGCAAAGGACGAGATCATCGGGGCGAGGAAGGTGATCAGGAGCACCGCGACCAGCGAGCCGATGAAGGAGGACGTGAACGCCGCCGTCAGCGCTTCCGCCGCCCTGCCCTGCTGCGCCATCGGATAGCCGTCGAAAGTGGTCGCGACCGACCATGCCTCGCCCGGGATGTTGAACAGGATCGAGGTGATCGCGCCGCCGAACAGCGCGCCCCAATAGATGCAGGACAGCATCACGATCGCCGAGGTCGGATCCATCGTGAAGGTGAGCGGCAGCAGGATCGCGACGCCGTTGGGTCCGCCGAGCCCGGGCAAGACGCCGACGAAGATGCCGAGCACCAGCCCGACCATCATCAGCGCGAGCGTCTTCCACGTCAGCAGGACCGCAAAGCCGTGAAGCAAGAGACCGAAAGCTTCCATCGCGGGCCCGCCTTAGTGGCCGAAGGCCGCTTCGAGCGGCCCTTTCGGCATGATGACGTCGAAGGCGATGTCGAAGGTCACGAACATGACCGCCGTGAATACAGCAGCGGTGAGCAGCGACTTCCACAGCGCGATCTTGCCGACCAGACGCATGAAGCTGGCGATCAGGAGGAAACTCGCGACATAGAGGCCGAGAAACTGCGTCGTCACGCAGAACAGCAGCGTCGGCCCGAACACCGCCATCACGCGGCGGGCTTGCGCGCGCGTGACGAAGGTCTCAGCTGCCGCGCGGTGCGCGACCAGCGCCACGATCAGGCCGTAGAGGCTGGCACCACCGAGCACGACGGAGAGATAGAAGGGAAAATAGCCGGGCTCCGGCCCGGTCGAATCCCAGGAGGCGCCGGTGCGCCAATTGTCGTAGCCGAGCGTGGCGGCCAACGCGAGCAACAGCAGACAGACGAATATCTCGATCGTGCCGGAGGAGACGACGGAAGGCGAGTCGTCTTCGGGCGCGGTCGGATCGTCGACGACGATTTCAAGATCGGTTTGGGGCATGAGCTGACAACAACCGCTGCGGCTGATCCACTCTCCCCGCTTGCGGAGAGAGGGTTAGGGTGAGGGGAAGTCACGGCGGGGACGGTGAGAGTTGGACTCGCGAAGAGTCCCCCCTCACCCGGATTGCATCTTCGATGCAATCCGACCTCTCCCCGCAAGCGGGGCGAGGTGAAGCAATCACTTCGCGACGAATCCGGCTTCCGTCATCAGCGACTTGTTGACTGCATCGTCCTCCTCGAGGAATTGTACCATGTCCTTGCCGGTGAGGAAGATCGGCTTCAGCGCCTGCTTTTCCATGTAGTCCTTGTATTCGGACGTCTGCGTCACCTTGTGGAACAGCTCGACGTAGAACGCCTGCTGTTCCGCCGTGACCTTGCCGGGCAGGAACGTCGCGCGCAGCATCAGATACTGCACATCGACGCCCTCCTCCTTGCAGGTGGGGATGTCGGCCCAGGACTGCGTGTCCGTCACCTTGCTGGTGTAGGAGATTCGTTCCTTGTCGAACACGCAGAGCGGACGCACCTGGCCCGCGCGCCAGACCTCGAGATTTTCGGATGGATTGTTGACGTTGGATTCGGTGTGGTTGCCGACGAGCTGGGTCGCGGCCTCGCCGCCGGACTTGTAGGGCAGATAGGAGAATTTCGCGCCGGTCTTCTGCTCGAGAAACACGGTCAACACGTGATCCTCGCGCTTTGAGCCGGTGCCGCCCATCTTGAACGGCGCGCTCGCCGCCTTCGCGGCTGCCACGAACTCCTTCACCGTCTTGGGACCCGCGCTGTTGTCCCACAGCACAAACTGGTCGAGCGCGATCACCGAAACCGGGGTCAGCTCACGCCAGTTGAACGGGATCTTTGCCGACAGCGGCAGCATGTAGATCAGCGAATAGGCGATCAGCACCTTGTTGGGGTCGCCCTCGCTGGATTTCATGTACATCAGCGCTTCAGCGCCGGAAGCCCCGCCCTTTAGCGAGACCACGATCGGCTGCTTCATCAGATTGTTCTTCTGGATGGCGGCCTGCATCATCCGCGCCATCTGGTCGGAGGCGCCGCCCGCGCCCGCCGCGACCACGATCTCGACCGGTTTGGTCGGCTCCCATCCCGCAAAGGCCGGCGTGCTCAACGATAGCGCTGCTGCGACGCCAACAGCTTGCATTAGAATTCGCACGAGTTTCGTCCCCTGGATTATTGGCTTTGTTTGCCAGGAATTTATCGACACATTGTGCGGACTATTGCGAGCGAGTTCAAGCAGGCGAGGATGCCGCTACCTATGACTTTCGGACGAAGCCAGCCTAGCTGCGCTACTTGCCCTTCCAGTTCGGCGTGCGCTTGTTGAGGAAGGCGTCCATTCCCTCGCGGAAATCTTCGCTCATATAGGCTTTGAGGATCAGATCCTCGCCCTCTTCGCGCGACAGCGTGCGGCGGATGCGGCGGACTGCCTCCTTGGTCGCTTCAAGCGTCAGCGGGGCGTGGCTCGCCACGAGCTTGGCGGTCTCGTCGGCGCGGCGCTGCAGCGTCTCGACATCAGGGACGATCTCGTTGAGAAGGCCGAGCGCCAGTGCTTCCGGCGCTTCGACGAGGCGTGCCTTGAAGATCAGATCCTTGGTGCGGGCGGGGCCGACCAGCGAGACGACGCGGCTGATGTTCGACATCGACAGGCAGTTGCCGAGCGTGCGCGCGATCGGAAACCCGATGCGCGTCGTTTCAGTCCCGATGCGCAGGTCGCAGCAAGCCGCAATTCCGGCGCCGCCGCCGGTGCATGCCCCCGCGATCGCCGCAATCACGGGCACGCGGCACTGCTCGAGCGTACCGAGCACGCGGTCGATGCGGGCCTCATAGTCGAGCGCATCCTGCGCGGTTTTGAACGCACGGAATTGAGAAATGTCGGTGCCGGAGGCAAACGCCTTGTCGCCGGTGCCGGTCAGGATCAGCGCCTTGATCGAGCGGTCGGCGTTAATCTCCTGGCAGATCTCCGCCATGCGCTCGTACATGGCGAAGGTCAATGCGTTGCGCGCCTGCGGGCGGTTGAAGGTGATCCGCGCGATGCCGTCCGTGACGGAGTAGAGCAGGTCTTCGTTGGCGGTCGTCGGTGCGTTCATCGCGCGCTCTCTTTTCTCTAGGTTAGTTCAGGCAACCTGGGCCTTCAGGCCACCTGAGCTTTGGTCATCGGCACCGCGTCGCGTCCCTTCAGGACGTCCATGGCCGCCAACACGCCGCCGCTCCGGTGCGGGATCTTTGCAAGATCGAGGCCCATCTCGACGCCGGCGAGCGTCCCCATCAGCATCAGGTCGTTGAAATGGCCGATATGGCCGATGCGGAACACCTTGCCCTTGACCTTGTTCAGGCCAGTGCCGAGCGACATGTCGAAGTTTTCCAGCACCACCTTGCGGAAGGCATCGGCGTCATGGCCATCAGGCACGCGCACGCCTGTCAGCGCCGGCGAATGCGCGGCAGGATCGGCGCACTGCGTCTCCAGGCCCCAGACCTTGATCGCGGCGCGCGTCGCCGCGCTATGGCGCTTGTGGCGGGTCCAGACGTTCTCGAGCCCCTCCTCTTCCAGCATCTTGATCGCCTCGCGCAGGCCGTAGAGCAAATTGGTGGCGGGCGTATAGGGGAAGGTGCCGAGCTTGTTGAAGGAGATGACCTCCTGCCAGTCCCAATAGGAGCGCATGCCGGGGTTGGCCTTGGCCACCGCGAGCGCTTTCTCCGAGACGGCGTTGAAGCCGAGGCCCGGTGGCAGCATCAGGCCCTTCTGCGAGCCGGCGACCGAGACGTCGATGCCCCAGGCATCGTGCTCGTACTCGATCGAGCCGAGGCCGGAGATGGTGTCGACCATCAGCAGCGCGGGATGCTTGACCCGGTCGAGCAGCTTGCGCACCTCCAGCGGCGGCGTCACGCAGCCGGTCGAGGTCTCGTTGTGGACGACGCAGACCGCCTTGATGGTGTGCTGCTTGTCGGCGGCAAGGCGCTTCTCGATCTCGGCGAGATCGGCGCCATGGCGCCAGTCACTCGGGATGAAATCGACGTCGAGCTTGAACTTGTCGGCGATGCCGCGCCACAGCACGGCGAACTGGCCGGTCTCGCACATCAGGACCTTGTCACCGGGCGCGAGCACGTTGACCATCGCGGCTTCCCAGGCGCCGGTGCCGGACGAGGGGAAGATGATCACGGGCTGCTTGGTGCGGAACACCCGCTGCATGCCGGCGAGGACGGCGAAACCGAGCTCGGCGAACTCCGGACCGCGATGATCCAGCGTCGGCATGTCCATCGCCCGCAGCACCCGGTCGGGCACGTTGGTCGGTCCTGGAATCTGGAGAAAATGCCTTCCAGTATGCACGGTCATCGGCGTCCTTCCCGGTCTTTGAATCTGTCTTTTGCGTCTGTCTTGGCCTTGAGCCCAGCTTGACTTCCAGCCTTTTGGTCTCAAGGGGCTGCGCGAGCCGCTCGAATATCACTATTCGCCGGGCTTGTCCCTCGCCGGGCGGGGTCCGTCAATGCACAAGAAGCAGGGCTCGCCTTGCCAAGGGCCGTGACCGGAGGCAAGACGGGGCGGCGAACAGGCAAGAGCGGACCATGGCGGCGGAAGTGCCCGGGAAATCACAGGAATCGGCCAAAAAGGACGGCCTCGCGGCACGTCTGGCCCGGGACGTGACCGGCGACGTCCTGTTCGACGCTTTCAGCCGCGGCCGCTACGCCACCGACGCTTCCTTCTACCAGATCATGCCCCATGGCGTGGTGGTGCCGCGCACCATGGACGAGGCCTTGCGGGCGCTGGCGATCGCGCGCGACGAGGGACTGAAGGTGACCCCGCGCGGCGGCGGCACCTCGCAATGCGGCCAGACCGTCAATGACGGTCTCGTGGTCGATCTCTCGAAGCACCTGAACCGGATCCTGTCGCTCGACGTCGAAGGACGCACCTGCGTGGTCGAGCCGGGCATCGTGCTCGACGACCTCAACCGCCAGCTGAAGAAACACGGCCTCTGGTTTCCGGTCGACGTCTCTACGGCCTCGCGCGCCACAATCGGCGGCATGGCCGGCAACAATTCCTGCGGCGGCCGTAGCCTGCGCTACGGCACCATGCGCGACAACACACTGTCGATGGAGGCCGCGCTTGCCGACGGCACGCTGAGCCGCTTCGGCGAGGTCTCGCGCGATCTCTCCGATCTCGATGCGAACGACAGCGCCCGCGCCCTGTTCCGCGACATGCTCGATCTCGGCGCCCGCGAGGCCGGGGAGATCGCCGCACGCTTTCCAAAAGTGCAGCGCCGTGTCGGCGGCTACAATCTCGATGCGCTGGTGCCGCGCAATGCCCGCAACAACATGGCGCACCTTCTCGTCGGCTCCGAGGGGACCCTCGCCTTCACCACCAAGGTCGAGCTGAAGCTGTGGCCTGTGATCCGCAACAAGGCGCTCGGCATCTGCCATTTCGGCAGTTTTTACGAGGCGATGGACGCGGCCCAGCATCTGGTCAAGCTCAAGCCGATCGCGGTCGAGCTGGTCGACCGCACCATGCTCGCACTCGGCCGCGACATCGCGATGTTCCGACCCATCATCTCCACTGCGATCAAGGGTGATCCGGATGCGGTACTCGTGGTCGAGTTCGCCGAGGAGGATCAGGCGGACAACCTCGTGCGCTTGAAGCAGCTCGGCGAGCTGATGGGCGATCTCGGCTTCGGCTGGAACAACGACAAGCGCAAATGGGGCGGCGTGGTGGACATCACCGAGCCCGCGCTCCAGAGCGGGATCGCCGATTTCCGCGCCGCCGGCCTCAACGTCATGATGTCGATGAAGCAGGAGGGCAAGCCGGTCTCCTTCGTCGAGGACTGCGCCGTGCCGTTGCCGCATCTCGCCGACTACACCGCACGGCTGAGCGAGGTGTTCGCCAAGCACGGCACCAGCGGCACGATGTATGCTCACGCCTCCGAAGGCTGCCTGCATGTGCGGCCCGTGCTGAATTTGAAGCTGGACAAGGACGTCAAGGCGATGCGGGCCATCGCCGAGGAAGCCTTCGAACTGGTGCGCGAATACAAGGGCTCGCATTCCGGCGAGCACGGCGATGGCCTGGTGCGCTCCGAATTCCACGAAACGATGTTCGGCGAGCGCCTGGTCGCCGACTTCAGGGAAGTGAAGCAGCGCTTTGATCCCGAGGGCGTGCTCAACCCCGGCAAGATCGTCGACGCACCGAAGATGGACGATCGTTCGCTATTCCGCTTCAAGCCTGACTATCGCGTCGCAGAGATCAAGACAAAACTCGACTGGTCCGCTTATCCCGGGGCCGGCGGCGGTTTCCAGGGCGCGGTCGAGATGTGCAACAACAATGGCGCCTGCCGCAAGCTCGAGGGCGGCGTGATGTGTCCGTCCTACCGCGCGACGCGCAACGAGAAGGACGTGACGCGAGGCCGCGCCAACACATTGCGGCTTGCGATCTCCGGCCAGCTTGGCGCTGGCACGCTCTCCTCCGACGAGATGATGGAGACGTTAAAGCTTTGCGTGTCCTGCAAGGCCTGCCGCCACGAATGCCCTGTTGGCATCGACATGGCCAAGATGAAGATCGAGGTGCTCGCCGCGCGCGCGGCCTCGCATGGCCTGACCTTGCGCGACCGGCTGGTCGGCTACCTCCCGCGCTATGCCGGCCTCGCGTCGAGCTTCGCGCCGCTGGCGAATTTGCGCAACCGCAGCCCGCTGCTGCGGAAACTGTTCGAGCGCTTTGCCGGCATCAGCGCCCGCCGCGCGCTGCCCGCCTTCCGCAGCGACGTGTTCGTGCCGCCGGCCGAAGCGGTCGGGCCGGAGACCGGCCGCGAGGTCGTGCTGTTCGCCGACACCTTCAACCGCATCTATGAACGCGAAAATCTCGAGGCCGCGCTGCGCGTGCTCGCGGCCGGCGGCTATCGCGTGCATCTGCCGAAACCCGCAAGCGGCAGCCGTCCGCTGTGCTGCGGCCGCACCTTCCTGTCCGCCGGTCTCGTCGACGAAGCCAAAGTTGAACTCGATCGTCTTGTCGCCGCCTTCGCGCCCTTTGCCGCGCGCGGCGTCCCGATCGTCGGGCTCGAGCCAAGCTGCCTTTTGACCCTGCGCGACGAGCTCGCCTCGCTGCGCAAGGACGACGACGCCAAGGCCGTCGGCGCCCACGCGCTGACCTTTGAGGAATTCCTGGTGGGCGAGGCCGAGGCGGGCCGGCTGCAACTGCCGCTCGGCACCGTCGCCGACAAAGCCCTTGTGCACGGCCATTGCCATCAAAAATCCTTCGGCGCGTTCAAAACGGTCGAGCAGGTGCTGCGCCTCGTCCCCGGCCTGAAGGTCGAGACCATCGAGTCGAGCTGCTGCGGCATGGCGGGCGCGTTCGGCTATGGCGCGGACACCTACGATGCCTCGATCGAGATGGCCGAGCTGTCGTTGCTACCCGCCGTGCGGCGCGCGGACCAGAATACGCTCGTCATTGCCGACGGCACCTCCTGCCGACACCAGATCCACGACGGCGCCCAGCGCGAGGCGCTTCACGTCGCCCGCGTGCTGGCGATGAGCCTCGATCGTGCGCAGACCCAATCCACAACCCCTCCCCTTGCAAAGGAAACCAGTCATGGCTGACCTTACCCTCGACACCGCCCGCAAGATCCTCGACGCCGCCTTCGCGAAATCCACGGAGCTGAAGCTGAAGCCGCTCGTCGTCACCATCCTCGACGCCCGCGGGGTGCTCAAGATCGCCGCGGCGCAGGACGGCACCAGCCTGATGCGCGCTGAGATCGCCCACGGCAAAGCCTATGGCGCGCTCGCGCTCGGCATGGGTTCACGCGCCCTGTTCCAGCGCGCGCAGGAGCAGGCCTATTTCATCGACGCCGTGAACACGATTGCGAAGGGCGCGCTGGTCCCGGTTCCCGGCGGCGTGCTGATCATGGACGGCACGACCTTGCTCGGCGCCGTCGGCATTTCTGGCGATACCTCCGACAATGATGAAGCCTGTGCGGTGGCAGGCATCCAGGCCGCGGGGCTGAAGGCCAACGCGGGATAGCTGTTCTCCAAATCGAAGCACCGGCCTGTTTGAAGGTTCGAATGCCACGAGACCGGCAGCGTGAACTATCGCCTGCTCCTGGCTGCAGCCTGTTTCATCGACTTGATGGCCTGTCTCTCGTCGGCAAGTTGCAACCGGCTCCTGATGCGCGTAACCTGTTCGAGCAAGGGAGCCGGCACTTCCTCTATTTCGTTCTTGAGCCAGTAAGGACGCCGTTTCTGGTAATGCTTGGCTTTTTTGTCACTAGGAACATAGTTGGTTAACGCAGCAACCTCCTCGCGGTCGTAACGCGATGCCATGTTCGCGATAAACTGGTAACGCAAGCTCCAGAGCGTGTAAGGCAGAGCCATCCGTGGGAAGATCTCGTCGCAGATCGAACCCAGCAACTTCGCTACTTCTCTCTGCCAAATGGCGAATCGATTGAATGAGGTCCAGCTCCTGGATAGCTCGACCATACGCTCGACAGCTTGCTGTGCTTCGGAACTGAAGGTCGTGATATCCAACGACCGGTAGGCATGCTCTTCCTCGTCGCCTCGCAGGGCTACGACATGCAACCACATCTGCGAACCGTCTTTGTGAGCGATCCTCTCGATAAACGCCGTTTCCCATTCCATCGGTCGGAGGCCGGTGTGCATGCCGGCATTCAGCCAATTCCACAAAGCGAAGCGCACTTTGCTGGGCTTCAAATCAAGGGCCGCCTGCCTCAGCCGCAAGAAGTGCAAGCGGTCCATTCGCTTGGCGAAGCATCCGTCGGTCTCGCCGTCCAAAGGGGTCCGCGAACGCCCTTCATCCGCTCCGACCTGAAGATCTTCATTCAGCAACCCAATCGCTTCCTCGATATGGATCGAAGGGATGGTGCGAATGACAGCTACTGCCGCCTGACGATAGTTGCGCCATGTCCCCGCGGTCGATGTGGACTTCGATGCGAGGACCCAATTGGCGAAAATACGCGGGTCGACGTCTTCGGTTGGCGCACGAATATTTAGCTCATGTTTGTAGCGCGCCAGCAGTCCAATTCCGCGGCTCAGATATCCTGCGTAAGTATCGGGCTTCGCCTCACTCACTCGGCCCTCGCCGGCAAGAAGTCCGTCCTGATTTTCCTGAGCCTCTTCGCCTAGGTCGAGATTGCGCAGGCGCCATGAAGCGCGCCGCCGCAAATTTCGCTGCGTGATAGCAGTCACAACCATCTTCAGCTCTTCAGGATGGGGACCGCAAGGTTTGACGTGATCGCGAACGGATCGACACGCTGGCAAGGCGATGGCGGGATTGGATATGGAATCCATGGGTGTCGGAAATGGCTCCCAAGTAAATTCGCTTGCAGTAGCAAGCTGCTGCCCCGCGGGGGTGCCAACGGCATCATTCTCTGTCGGCTTGGGAAACTTCTGCAGATTGAGCGCTTGCCTCAGGGGCTCGACCGGTCGCGGGGGGAGCCGCAAGTCGCGATTTTTGGGAGTTTCCTGCTCGCTCATCTGACGCCAAGGGTTTCAACGGGCACGTAGAGTAGGCGCATTCGGATCGACACCCCCCGTTACTTCCCCCCTTTTGCAACAGTTGTAAGGTCAGGCGAAGGAAGTCTAGTTTCCCGGCAGTGTGTGTGTCGACGGCGCAATCGGCGTGTTGCGATTGTGCCGTCGAAGTCCAATTGAGCGACGCAGGGTTAGTGCGGGCTCTGCGAAGTCACTTCAGAGGTATCGGTGCTGCGCTGCTGTTGCAGGCCAGCCCGGAGACGCTCGCAGAACAGCGAGGTGATTGCTCTGGTCCCCTTGCCGACCAGGAGGATAACATTACGAACATCGTCCTCGTCGAGTGCGTCCAAAAGGCGCGCTGCGAGCTTATCGACATCCAGGACGGAGGAGGACGACTTTTCGGACTTAGTGGCCGCGATACGCGATTCGACATCGCTGTGACTCGGCGGCCGCCCCGCGCACGCTTCCGTCATCACCTCTGCGATCACCTGCGGGGGCGTGTTCGTCTTTGCCAGCATGTAGCCCGTCCGTGCCGCGAACGCATGGGTCTGGGAGTGCGAGCGCGCGAAGCGCGCGAGCCGCATGCACAGCTGCGCTCTGCGGGGGTTCACCCGAGCTTCGGCCCGGCAGTATGTTCCGAACGTACCGTGGGGCAGTTTCGCCTTTGCAGAAATCAACCGCTCCCCAATATCGATGAGCAGCGGCGTCATGCGGTTTACGAGCTCGCGTACTTCCGCTGCGATCTTCCGCAGATCTGCGGCGTCGCTCGGCGAAATCGCCGAGTAGTCGAATGTGGTGCCCATGGCAACCTCTCGCTGAGCCTGCTGCAACGCGGAAAATCCGCGGGACGCTGCAAAAACAGGCAATTACGGGGGTACAACGCGCCTACGACACCACGACGAGAAGCGCTTGGCAGGCAGCTCTCGATTAGAGGCTGCCGAATAAAATCCCAACTTGCAAGGGTTAAATGCGTGAGCGAAATAACCATCGCCAGCCATCACCCGGAAGCCGTCAAAAGCGAAACCGTTTCGTATTTGGCCCGCCAACACAGCTCCGATCCGGAAGGGTCGCCACCGGAGCCGGTCATCGACAGGCGTATGGCGTCCTTGGTACGCTTACCGAGCACGAGCGCTAGCGTGAGCGGCGCCACGGAGTGCCGATCTTCTTGAAGACGTAGCCGACCACCCCGAAGCCGAGCATCAGCCAGATGTCGAACATCGCATTCTGGATGGCATAGGCGCGGATCGCGCAGGACACGATCATCGGCGCGACGGAAGCGAACGGCACGCCCATGATCGAGGCGAAGATCGGCACGTCGTGAGCACCAGCACGAGGCCGACGACATTGCCGAGATACATCGAGGCGATCAGGCCCCAGACGAAGTTCCTTGTGCTCGACGAACAGCAGCGGCCCCAGATTGAGCTCCCACACCATCAGCCCGCCGAGCAGGATCGCGGCGTGGTGGAGGCCAGGAATGCCGAGCGCCAGCATCGGCAGCAGCGCCGAGCTGCAGGAGGCATGTGCCGCCGTCTCCGGCGCGAACACGCCCTCCATGTGCGGCCCTTGCCGAAGCTCTCGGGGGGCTTGGCGAAACGCTTGGCCAGATTATAGCCCAAGGAGGATGTCGCGAGCGGGTGCCACCCATCTTGAACGGCGCGTTCGCCGCCTTTGCGGCCGCGATGAAGTCCTTCACCGTCTTCGGACTAGCGCTGTGCCGTGCCCGGCGGCGTGCTGATCATGGACGGCATCACGCTCCTCGACGCCGTTGGCGTCTCCGGCGACTCCTCCGACAATGACGAGGCGTGTGCGTTGCAGGCATCCAAGCCGCGGCCCTTGAGGCCAACGCGGAGTGGCGATGTCCCCTCGAGCGCTGCACACACTAAAAAACTTCACAGATAAAGTTTGCCGAGACGACGCTAGCTCCTCCCCCTGCCTCAAGGGAGTTTACCACTCCTGCCGGGTGGGCGACCGGCCGCTCGACTTGTCTGAGTCGTTGGGCCCATCGTGATTGCGATGGATGGCCGTTCAAAGCTTCGTTCGCGGTCTTCACTATTGCGAGCAAAGATATCTCGGACCAAGATCCCACTATCCCAAGGCCGGCCGGTAGCGGGATGTCGCCTCGTCGAGCGAGCTGCGCAGTTCGAGGACGAGGCAAATCGCCCGGGACGATTTCGGGAAAATCAACGAATTTTCACTTTGCGGTGGCGCACGGCCACATTTTGTTCTATATTTGTCCGGCTTGCGCGATGAAGCGCAGGGCGGCCGCCGCCGATGGATCAGATCGGACGGCGACCTAACCACAGCAGACTGTGAAGGAGTCTACCAATGGCTGTCAGCCAGTATATTGCCGATTCGTCGGCGAATTTCGCTTTTGATCTTCCTGTTCCCTCTCGGATGGCTGTCCCGTCGCGCCAAGCGCGCTGGGAGCTCATGGGCGCGTTGGGCCGTCCGGCGCGCACGGACGGCGGCCATTCGCTATCGTGGATCGCGATCCGCTAGCCTTCGTCCCATCGAGCTTTCCGAACGGCACAGCTTCTCGGCACTTGAGGTGTCAAGGGCTCATGCGGTTCGGATTTCAACGGACATTCCATCGAACAGGAGTTCTTCAACATGTCTTACTTCAAGGACAAGCCGCTCATCAGCACGCGCACCACGAGCCATGTGCACCGCCCGTATGGAGGTGTTGCAGACGTTCGCGAAATCATCGACCGCGCCGCCCATGTCAGGGTTCTGGTCTTCCCCATGAGCCTCGGTCCCAAGCTCGTCGCGAGCGAACTCGCCTGCCCGGCCTTTTATGCCATGACCGGCGACGCTCAGGACGGCAGCGTTCCGATCTATCTCGGCGAGACGAATTGCTTCAGCCGGCGGCTGGGCGAACACCTTGCCGATCCGCAGAAGGCGTGGGCCCGCCTGATGGTCGTGGTGCGCGGGACATCGAAGGAGGTGCGCTTCACGAAGGAGACCGCGGCCTACCTGCAGTTCTGGCTGACGCATGCGGCCGATCGCTGCGGCGTCATGAAGGTGGTCGCGGGCAGCCCGCCGCGGATGCCCGAGATCGATCCACTGGACCTGCCGCTGCATGAGCGGATGCTCGAAGACGCCAAACGCTTGCTGTTCGATGCCGGAGTGACCGCCTTCGAACCGCTGCCGGGCGGCGTGCCGCAGGTGGACGCGCCGGCGCTGTCGCCGGAGGCGACTGACGATGTGGAGAGCGGCCCGATGGAGATCGATGTGCACCTGGCGCCTGGCGGCGCGGAGTTCGAGTTGCGTTATGATGAGACGATCTGGGCGCGCGGCTATCCCGCCAACGACCGTTTCGTCGTGGCGGCCGGCTCGGATTTCCGCATCGCCACCAATCCGAGCGCGAGCCCGGTGACCCGGGCGCGTCGAGCCGCCTTGTTCGAGGCCGGCGTGCTGACGCCGATCCCGGGCGCCATCGATCGTATGCGCATCACCGTGGACATCGCCTTTCCCTCGATGGCGACCGCCGCCAAGGCCGTCTGCGGGGCGCATGTCGATAGCTCGAAGTGGCGGCCGGTCGATCCGACGCAGCGCCCGGTGATGCAGATCTAGACCGAAGCGCGACTGGACGCCGCAGAAGGTTTTCCGCGGCGTCCATGTTCGTCGTTTGCGTGGGCGCGGCCTTGTTCTCGTCCGCAATGGCAAGAGCGATCCGCGATTTTTCGCAGTAGGAACGCCTGCCGCCCTGTTTTGGCGCCGACGCGACCGAGCAATCTCATGATCGATGATCTGGATGACCAGCGGCCGAGCGACCTCGATGAAGATGTCATCGCGGGCGCCGCCGAGGATTCCGCATCCGGAGAGCAAGCCACTGCCAGCTTGCCGCGCGTGCTGCGCTACGCGGTCCTGGCCTCGCGCGCCGACCCTTCGGTCTACCAGCGCCTCGCCGCCGAAATCGAGACGGTCTGCCCCGACATCACTCTGACGGAGACATGGATCGACACGCCCGATGCCGGAAGCGGATGCGCGCTTGCCGTCGAGCTCGACCATCGGGCTGTCCGCGAAGATAAGTCCGAATGCCGGAGCCTTGCGGATTGCGTGCGGCTCATCTCGCTGGCGCTACCTCGCGACAGGGGGCTCGGCGAAGAGCACCGCCGTGTCGCCGGCGCGCTTGTTGCTGCCTTTCGCAAACTTCCGCAGTCCATCTCCCTCGAGCTCGCCGCAGAGGTGGAGGCCGTAGTTTATGGGTGGGCGGCACTGCCGGTCTGCGCGCACGATGTGGTGGGCGCCTTCCAGACGCCTGCAATCCAGGCAGCGGCGATGCTCGGCGCCCGCATGGCGCGGCGCAGGATCGATGAAGCCGAGGAGACGGCATTCGCCCGCTCGCGGGAGCGTCTGCGTAAAGCCGACGAGCGGGAGGCCATGCACAGCGACGCCAATACCGAAAGGCCGCTGCCGGACGTTCCCGAGGGGCATGTCGTCGTGGTGCGAACGGATCCGGTCACTATGACCGGCTATAAATCGAAGGAGATCATCACGCCCTTGAAAGGCCTGATCGATGTACCCTTGCCGCTGATCAAGACACCGGCGCTTGGGGAAGTGCGCCGCCAGTTGATGGCGGAATTCAGTTACGCGGCCGATGTCGTCGATTTCGTGCTATCCGATCTCGTCGGTCGCCCCACGATCGCTTTCGGCCCCCTGCTGATGGTGGGTCCGCCCGGGAGCGGGAAGACGCGTTTCGCGCAACGACTGCAGCAGCTGCTCGGTGTGGGCATGTGGCGGACGGATTCAAGTGGAGCCGATGGCGCCGCGTTCTCCGGGACCGACCGCAGATGGGCGACCGCGCAGCCGTGCCATCCCCTTCTGGCGATCGCCCGCGCTCGGCATGCCAACGTAATTATCCTGCTTGATGAGCTCGACAAGGCCGCGACGGGGCGAGACCATGGCCGTTTGTTTGACTGCCTTCTTGGCTTCCTCGAAATCGACTCGGCGCGGCAATATCCGGATCCCGCACTGCAGACCACCGTTGACTTGCGGCACGTTTGCTACGTTGCAACGGCGAATTTCATCGACAACCTGCCCTCTCCTTTGCTCGATCGCTTCCGCAAGATAGACTTTCCCAAGCCGACGGAGGCGGACCTTCCGGCTCTAATCCCCGTGGTGGTCTCCGATATCCTGCGCGACCAGGGGATGGACCGGCGCTGGATGCAGGGCCTGAGCCCGAGCGAAACCACCGCCATCGCGCACCATTGGCGCGGCGGATCGGTGCGACGGCTCCGCCGCCTCGTCGAGATCGTGTTGCGCCAGCGCGAAGGCAACGCAAGCCGCCATTGAACGATAGCGCCCGCTCGCCCGGTGCTACAAAAGACGTTGTCATCCAAAGTCCCGCCGCGGGATCGGCCTGCGTCTGAGGACGCTTTCCGCGGCCCCGCAATGAACTTCCGTCACCAAGATTCCAGCCGGAAACTCGCGCATCTTCGATGTCCCCGTTCTGCGCGATCTCAATGTTCGGCGGAATGTCCTTCTGCGGCACGACGATCTTCGCCGCGGCTTGCATCATATCGAGCTCCGGTCTGACCATCCACCCGAGCGGGCGAGTAGTAGGAACGCGGACACCGCATCCCTCAGCACGGCGATCATCTCTCCATCGTCTTCGGTACCCACGGCCGGTGCGCTGCCCTGCTTAATCTCGTTTAAACAACGGATGCTGCTTGCGTGGAATCCGCGAGCTCTCATCTCCCCATCCAGACCGGCTTGCGCTTCTCGCTGAACGCCTTCAGCCCCTCCTTGGCATCTTCGGTCATCGCCAGCAGTGCGATCTGGCTTTCGGTGTAGGCGATGCTCTCGTCGAAGGACATCGATGCAATCGCGCGCATGGCGTATTTGCCGCGGCGGATCGCGGTCGGGGATTTGTCGACGATCCGGCCGATCAGCCAGTCGATTTTGGCGTCGAGCTCGGCCGTGGGCACGACGTAGTTGAGCAGGCCCGCTGCCAATGCCGCCTTCGCATCGAACGGCTCGCCGGTCAGCGCCCATTCTTTGACGAGGCGTCGCGGTGCGATCTCCTGCATCAGGCTCAGCACCTGCATCGGAAACACGCCAACCTTCACCTCCGGCAGGCCGAAGATGACATGGTCAGCCGCGACCGCCATGTCGGTCATGCACAACAGGCCCATGCCGCCAGCCATGCAGACGCCGCCGACGCGCGCGATCGCGGGCTTGGTCGCGTTCTGCGACAGGCGCAAGAGATCAGCATAATCGACGTTCGGCATGGAATGATCCATTGCGAACGCCGCGCCGGAATTCTGCAAGTCGGCGCCGGCGCAAAACGCCTTGTCGCCCGCGCCGGTCAGCACCATGACGCGGACGTCCTTGTCCTCATGCGCGTCGCGATAGCCCTCCGCGATGCCGGCGATCACGTCGCCGTTCAGCGCATTGCGCTTCTCCGGCCGGTTGATGGTGATCCAGAACGCCTGCCCGCGCTTCTCGGTGATGACGGCTGTGGTGTCGGTCATGACGCTTGATCCTTGCTCCCGGTCTGCAGCATTTGCGGCAGCTCAGGCGCGAGGTGCAAGGGCAATCTGTCGGGAGGCGCCGCTTAGCGCCTCGACGCAAATTGCGCGGCTCAGGCCGCAGCCGCTTTCCGGATCCAGACCTTGTTGTCGTGGAATGCGGCCCCGCCGATCGGCGCGACGGTTTCGGCGCCCGTCAGCATGTTGATGCCGCGCCCGCCGATATGGTTCTTGTTGGGATGCACGGATTCCGCGATCAGCACGCCACGCCGCACGCCGTCGAACAAAGTCGCTACAATCGTGGTCTCGCCGCGGGTGTTGCCAAGCGTCACCGCATCGCCATCGCCAATGTCGAGCGCGGCGGCATCCAGGGGATGGATCATCACGCTCGCCTTGCCCTCGCGCGCCTGCGAGGACGGCGTCTCGTTGAAGGTGGTGTTCAGGAAGCTGCGCGACGGGCTGGTAGCAAGCCGGAACGGATGGGCCTGGTCGGAATGCTCGATCACCGCCCAATGGTCCGGCAGCGACGGCATCTTGTCGAAGTCACCCATCTTCTGGCCGAACGGCGGATGCGCCCAATCGGCCTTGAAATGGAATTTCCTGTCGGCATGGGCGAAGCCGTCGAGATAATGCGACGTGCGGAAGTCCGGCTGCAGGTCGCGCCAGAGGTCGGCTTCGAGGCCGGCAATGTCGCCGTGGTCGCTCAGTTTCAGCGTCGCGTCGATCAATTCACGCGGCGTCAGCTCAAATCCCGGATGCCTGGCGCCAAGCCGCGGCGCCAGCGCCTGCAACACCTCGTGATTGGAGCGGCATTCGCCGGGCGGATCGATCAGCTTCGGTCCGACCGAGATGTGCTGGTGGCCGCCGCCGTAATAGAGATCGTCATGTTCCATGAACATCGTCGCCGGCAGCACGATGTCGGCCATCTCGGCCGTCTCGGTCATGAACTGCTCGTGCACCGCGACGAACAGATCCTCGCGCGCAAAACCCTGCCGCACCAGCGCCTGCTCCGGCGCCACTGTCATCGGGTTGGTATTCTGGATCAGCATCGCCTTGACCGGACCCTTGCCGTGCAGCGCCTTGGAATCGCCGGTGAGGATGCGGCCGATCTGCGACTGGTCAAGCGCGCGGATAGTTGGGTCGATGGCGTCATGGCCTTCGATGATGGATTCGTTGAAGTGCCACAGCGCGTAATTGTTGAAGAAGGCGCCGCCGCCTTCATATTGCCAGGCGCCGGTCACCGCGGGAATGCAGTTCGCGGCATGCATCTGCGCCGCGCCGTTGCGCGACCGGGTGAAGCCGTAGCCGAGCCGGAAGAAGGCCCGCTTGGTCTCCCCGACCAGTTTGGCAAAGGCCTCGATCTCCGCCACCGGCACGCCTGAGATCGCGGAGGCCCATTCGGGCGTACGCGTCTTCAGATGCGCCTCGAGCTCGCCAGGGCAATCGGTGTACTTGTCCATATAGGCGCGATCGGCATAGCCGTCGCGGAACAGGACATGCATCACGCCGCAAGCGAACGCGCCGTCGGTGCCGGGCCGCAGGATGATCTTGATGTCCGCCTGCTTCATGGTCTCGTTGTCGTAGATGTCGACGGCTGCGATCTTGGCGCCACGCTCCTTGCGCGCACGCGCGGCGTGCGTCATCACGTTGACCTGCGTGTTGACGGGGTTGGTGCCCCAGATCACCACCAAATCGGACAGCGCCATCTCGCGCGGATCGACGCCGGCGATCTTGCCGGTGCCGATCGCGAACCCGATGCGACCGACATTGGCGCAGATGGTCTGGTAGAACCGCGAATATTTCTTCACATGCGTGAGCCGGTTGAGGCCGTCGCGCATCACCAGCCCCATCGTGCCGGCGTAATAGTACGGCCAGATTGAGTCCGCACCGAACTCGCGCTCGGCCTGGTTGAAGCGATCCGCGATCTCGTCCAGCGCCTCGTCCCAGCTGATCCGGGCGAATTGGCCGGAGCCCTTCGCACCCGTTCGACGCAGCGGATACATCAGCCGTTCAGGATGATGGATGCGCTCGGCGTAACGGGCAACCTTGGCGCAGACCACGCCGGCCGTATAGGTCTGCTTTTTCGAACCGCGGACGCGACCGATGCTGCGTCCCTCGAGCACCTCGACATCGAGGGCACAGGCCGACGGGCAATCATGCGGACAGGTCGAATGGCGGATTTCGATCTTGGCGTGCTGGTTCATGTCCAATTTGGTAACACCAAAATACCCCTCAGCCGAGGGTATTTATCCGGCAACGCCCATGCGATTTGCTCAGACCGTGTGCGCCGCCGGTTCCTGCCGCGACCGCGAAGAGCGGCGCCGCCACACCGAAAACCGCCCGATATTCCAGGCACCATCGGTCTTGTGAGGCGTCGACAGTCCGCCTCCCCTGCCGCTACAGTGCCCAACAACAAGAACGACATCAGGGAGGTGGGTGTGACGGCCCGACAATTCATGCTGGCGCTGGCCGCCGGTCTGCTCAGCGCGTCCTCCGCAAGCCCGTCCTTGGCGCAGGACTATCCCAACCATTCGGTCCGGATCGTCGTGCCCTTCGGCGCCGGCGGGCCGGCCGATGTCGCGGCCCGGCTGATCGGCAATGCGCTCCAGGAGAGTTTTGGCCAACCCTTCGTGATCGAGAACCGCACCGGCGCGGGCGGCGTCATCGGCACGGTCGAAGCGGCGAAGTCGCCCGCCGACGGCTACACGCTGCTGATGATGTCCAACACCCAGACCGCGAACGAATCCCTGCTGACGCCGGACAAGCGCAAATACGAGCTGATGCGCGACCTCGCGCCGATCGCACCGGTCAACTCTTCCGATCTCGTCATCGTGGTGAACCCGCAAGTCGCAGCGAAGACGCTGCAGGAGTTCGTCGCGCTCGCCAAGTCGCAGCCGGGGAAGTTGAACTATGCCTCCTCCGGCCAGGGCACGCCCTATCACATGGCCGGCGAGCTGTTCAAAGCCATGGCCGGCATCGATCTCGTCCACGTCCCCTATCGCAACAGTGGTGAGGCGCGCAGCGGCGTGATCGGCGGGCAGGTTCAGATGATGATCGACGCGGTGCCGGCGATGGCGCCGAACATCGGCGAGAACCAGGTCCGCGCGCTCGCGACCACCGGCAAGCAACGCTCAGCGGTGCTGCCGAACGTGCCGACCGCGATCGAGGCGGGGGTCGCAGGCTACGAAGCCACGATCTGGCTCGGCCTGATGGCGCCGGCCGGCACGCCAAAACCTGTGATCGACAAGCTCAATGCCGCCGTGAACGCAATGGTGAAGCGGCCCGACATCGTCAAGCTCTGGACTGCGCAGGGCGCGGTGCCGATGTCAATGACGTCGGAGGGATTCGACAAGTTCCTGCGCGGTGACATCGAAAAATGGGCCGACGTGGTCAAGAAGTTCGACAAGTCCTGAGGCTGTAGAGCGACAATGCCTACCATTCAATTCCAGCTCAACGGCACGGCCGCGGCCGTGGATGCCGATCCGGATCAGACGCTGCTCGACGTGCTGCGCAGCCGGCTCGGCGTTACAAGTCCGCATTTCGGCTGCGGGGCCGGCGAGTGCGGCGCCTGCCATGTCATGGTCGGCGACCGCGCGATGGCCTCGTGCGACCTGCCGATGTGGTCGGTCGCGGACAAGGACGTCGTCACGGTGGAAGGCCTCGGCACAGCGGAGCAGCCGCATCCGCTGCAACGCGCCTTTATCGCCGAGCAGGCGATGCAATGCGGCTATTGCGTCTCGGGGATCCTGATTAGCGCGGCGGCGCTGCTGAAGCGCAATCCGTCGCCGACGGAGGCTGAGGTGAGAACCGCGCTTGATCGCAATCTGTGCCGCTGCGGATCGCACAATCGCATGGTCCGCGCTGTGCTGCGGGCGGCCGCGGAGATGGCGACATCATGAGTGCGCCGTCCCCTACCCCGACACTGCCGGTCAGCCTTGCGGCCAATCCCAAGCTGTCAGCCTGGGTGAAGCTCATCGGCGAAGGCCGTGTGGCGATCTCGCCCGGCAAGGTCGAGATCGGCCAGGGCATCGTCACGGCCCTGGCGCAGATCGCAGCCGACGAGCTCGACGTCGATATTGGCCGCATCGAGATGATCCGCGCCTCCACGGCGGCAAGTCCGAACGAGGGCGTCACCTCGGGCAGCCTTTCGGTCCAGCAGTCCGGCCGGGCGCTGCGCCACGCCTGTGCCGAAATCCGCCAGCGCTTCCTCCTCGCAGCATCGGAGCGTCTCGGTGTCGATGCGTCGCTGCTCGACATCCATGACGGCACGATCTCGGGCCCCGGCAATGTCAGGACGAGCTATTGGGAGTTGGCCGGTGACGTCTCGCTCGACCACGACGCCAAAGCCGGTGCGACAGCGAAGATCGTCGCCAAACGCACTGTGGCCGGACATTCGGTCCAGCGCGTCGACATTCCCGACAAGGTGTTCGCACGGCCGCGCTTTATCCATGACTGTCCGCTGCCGGACTTGCTGCACGGACGCGTGCTGCGGCCGGACATTTCCGGCGCCAGGCTGATCGCGCTCGACGAGACGGCGACGCGAGCCGTTCCCGGCCTCGTCGCGATCGTCCGCGACGGCGGCTTTGCCGGCGTGGTTGCCGACGGCGAGGCAGCGGCGGAAGCCGCGCTGAAAGCCTTGCGTAAGGGGGCGACATGGTCGGCTGGCGAGCCGCTGCCGGAAGCTGATCTCGCCGGGTTCCTGAAGAGCCAGCCGGTCGAGACCACTGTCATCGACACCAGGACCTCTGCAGCAACGATAAAGAACGCTGCTCGCACCCTCCGCCGGCAATACATCCGTCCCTACATCGCGCATGCCTCGATCGCGCCGTCCTGTGCGATGGCCCGATGGGACGGCGATCGCGTCCACGTGTGGACGCACAGCCAGGGTGTCTATCTGCTGCGCGCCGACCTCGCGATCGTGCTCAAGCTGCCGATCGAGAGCATCGTCGTCGAGCACATGGAGGGCGCCGGCTGCTACGGACACAACGCGGCCGATGACGTCGCGCTCGATGCCGTGCTGCTGGCGAAAGCGGCCGGCGGCCGTCCGGTGCGGGTGCAGTGGTCGCGCCACGACGAGATGGCCCACGCGCCGTTCGGCGCGGCGATGGCGATCGAGATCGAGGCCGACCTCGATGGGGACAACGAGATCGTCGGTTGGCGCCATGCGATCTGGAGCAACGGCCACGCGGCGCGGCCCGGGCGCGCAGCACAGCCCGCGCTGCTTGCCGCAACCGAGATTGCGACCCCCTACCCGCGCATGATCTCGACCAATCCGCCCGCGGCCAATGGCGGCGGCGGCGACCGCAACTCCGTTCCGCTCTACGACCTCCCGGCCTGGACGGTCACGAGCCACCGGTTGCTGACCATGCCGGTGCGGACCTCGGCGCTGCGGACACTTGGCGGACAAGGCAATGTGTTCGCCATCGAGTCCCTGCTCGACGAGATCGCCGCGCTGCGCGGCGAAGACCCGATCGCGTTCCGCCTGCGCCATCTGCGCGACGAACGGGCAAAGGAGGTCATTCGCGCGGTGGCACGACGCGCGCAATGGAAGCCGCAAAAGAAGTCCGGCATCGGTCACGGCGTCGGCTTCGCCCGCTACAAGAACATGGGGGCCTATTGCGCCGCGATTGCGGAGATCGAGGGCACTGACAACATCCGCGTCAAGCGGCTGACGCTTGCGGTCGATGTCGGCGAGGCCATCAACCCGGACGGCGTCATCAACCAGATCGAGGGCGGCGCGATCCAGGCGACAAGCTGGGTGCTGAAGGAACGCGTCCGCTTCGACCGCACGCGCATCACATCGACGTCCTGGACCGACTATCCGATCCTCACCTTCAGCGAGGTGCCAATGGTGGATGTCGAGATCGTCCAGCGGCCGGAGATCGAGCCGGTCGGCGCTGGCGAGGCCGCCCACGGCCCGGTGACGGCGGCGATCGCGAATGCCGTTTACGATTGCCTCGGCGTGCGCCTGCGCGACCTGCCGATCACCCGCGACAAGATCATTGCAGCCATGGAGCTGGCATCGTGACGACAGTGAGCATTTTGAGCGGAGGCGCGGCGCAAGGCCTGGTGCGCGGCCTCGGCGATCCCTTCAAGACGCAGACCGGCTTCGGCATCGACGGCGAGTTCGGCGCAGTCGGCATCATGGCCGACAAGCTGCGCACGGGAACGGCGGCCGATCTGGTGATCCTGACGCAGGCGCTGCTTGCAAAGCTTGCCGAAGAGACGCTCGTCATCCCTTCCTCGATCACAAATGTCGGGCGGGTCGAGACCGCGCTGGCGGTCCGGAGCCGCGATCCCAAGGTGACCGTGAAGACCGAGGCCAATTTGCGCGAGGTACTGCGCAGCGCCGACGCGATCTACGTCCCTGATACGAAAGCCTCGACGGCGGGACAGCACGTCGCAAAGGTGCTGGATCAGCTCGGCATCGCCTACGAGGTCGCTTCGCGCCTCAAGATCTTCCCCAACGGCGCGACCGCGATGCGGGAGCTTGCGGCGTCCACCGCCGCGCATCCGATTGGCTGCACGCAAGCGACCGAGATCATTGCAACCGACGGCATCGCGCTGTCAGGAGCGCTGCCGCCGGGCTGCGAGCTCGTGACGATGTATACGGCCGGCGTGACCACGCGGGCCGTACATCCACAAGAGGCGGCCGCGCTGATCGCGTTGCTGACCAGCGCAGACCGCAGGGATCTGCGCCAGCGCGCCGGCTTTGCAGGCTAGATAATCGCCCTATGTGTGCAACTGGGTGAGACCGGTCGGCGGACCGTCGACGGCGGTCCAGCCACCATCGACAAACAATGTGCTGCCGCTGACATAGCTCGCGGCGTCCGAGGCGAGATAGGCGACGGCTGTCGCGACCTCGTCGGCGCTGCTCCAGCGGTTGAACACGGTATGGCCGGCATAGAGATTGTAGATGTCCGGACGCTGCTTGAACGGGCCGGTCAGCGCGGTCTCGGCGATGCTCGGCGCGATCGCGTTGACGCGCACGCCGGAGCGTCCAACCTCCGAAGCAAAGCCCTTCACCAGCAGGCCGATGGCGGCCTTGGTCGAGCCGTAGACGCCAAGGCCCGGCTCGATAGTCACCGCCCGCACCGAGGAGCAGGCAATGATGCTGCCGCCCTTCTGCTCGACCATGATGCGGCCGAAGGCCTGGAAGAACCAGACCGTGCCCTTGATGTTGAGGTTGAGGACGCGGTCGAGATCCTCCTCGGTGTAGTCGAGGATGGTCTTGCGGATGTTGAGCCCGGGCGTCGTCACCGCGATGTCGAGCCGCGAAAATTTCTGCATCACGGTCTTCGCCAGTGCATTGACGTCCGCAGCGCTCGCCGCGTCACACGCAGCCGCCTCGGCCCAGCCGCCCTTCTCACGAATGCCAGCGGCGGTTGCTTCAGCGCCTTCAAGCGCACGATCGGCGCAGACGACACGGGCGCCGAGCCCGGCCAGCGCCTCGGCCGACGACTTGCCGATTCCGGAGGCGGCGCCCAGCACCACGGCCGTCTTGCCGGTGAGATCGAAGAGCTTGCGATAGTCAGTCACGGATAGATTCTCCCTTCGTTGCTGCTAGCCCTTGTAGCCCATCAGCAGACGGGGCAGCCACAGCGAGAAGGCGGGGACGTAGGTCACGAACATCAGAGCTGCGATCAGGGCGGCGTAGAACGGCAGGATAGTGCGCATCACCGCGCCCACCGAGATGCCGCCGATGGCGCAGCCCACGAACTGCGTCGTCCCGACCGGCGGGGTGTTCAGCCCGAGCGCGCAGTTGATCAGCATCAGCATGCCGAACTGCACCGGATCCATGCCCGCCTTCATCGCGATCGGCAGGAAGATGGGCGTGCAGATCAGGATGGTCGCGGCCATGTCCATGAACGTGCCCAGCACGAACAGAATGACGTTGATGAGCAGGAAGATGACCCAGGGCTGGGTCGAGACCCTGCTCATCATCTCGCCGGCGAAGTCGGCCACCTCGTAAAGCCCCATCAAATACTGGAACATGGTGGAGACGCCGATCAGCAGCAGCACCACCCCCGTGGTCTTCACCGCCTTGGCCGCCGCGCGCAGGAAGTTCGGCAAGGTCATGGTGCGGTAAATGAAGAACGTCAGCAGGATCGTGTAGGTGACCGCGACGGCCGCGGATTCGGTCGCCGTGAACACGCCCGACAGGATGCCTGAGAGGATGATGCCGACGATCAGAAGGCCGGGCAGAGCGGCCGCGAACGAACGGAAAACCGCGGGCCAGCCCGGGAACTTGCCGGCCGGATAGCCGCGCTTCACCGCGACCGCGTAAGCGGCGACCAGCATGCACACCATCAGCACCAGCGCCGGCAGCAGGCCGGCGGCGATCAGCGCTCCGATCGAGACCTTACCGCCGGCGGCGAGCGCATAGATGATCATGTTGTGACTGGTCGGCATCAGTGCTCCGACCAGCGAAGCATGGGTCGTGACGTTGACGGCATAGTCGGTGTCGAAACCTTCCTTCTTCATCATGGGGATCATCACCGCCCCCATCGCCGACACGTCGGCCACGGGCGAGCCGGACACGCCGCCGAACAGCGTGCAGGCGACCACGTTCGACATGCCGAGCCCGCCGCGGATGTGTCCGACGAGATTCTTGGCGAGCTGCACGATCTTGTCGGCGACGCCGCCATGCAGCATCAGCTCACCGCTGAAGACGAAGAACGGGATGGCGAGGAAGGAGAAGATGTTCATCCCCGACATCATCTGCTGGAAGATGACCGCGACCGGGAGGCCTTCGTAGAGGATGGTGCAAATCGCCGAGAGGCCGATCGCGAAGGCGACGGGGACGCCGAGGACGAGGAAGCCGAAGAAACTGGCGCCGAGAATGATCAGTTCCATGAGGGGACGACCTCTTCGCCGCGCAGGAGAGCGATGATGTGCTCGATTGAAAAGGAGACGATCAGGACGCCGGAGGCGATCAGCGGCACGTAGCGGATGACTTCGGGCAGGCCGAGATTGGGGATCTTCACCGTTCCGACCGAGGCTCCGAGGATCCAGCCGTTATAGGCCATCGCGACGCCGAACCCGGCCACCAGGACGTGGATCACAAGCTCGATCTTCTCCCGCGCATGATCCGGCAGCATCACCAGCAAACTATCCATGCCGATATGTCCGGCATCGCGCACGCCGACCGCGGCGCCGATCAACGTGACATACAGGATCAGAACCAACGCAAGGTTCTCCGTCCAGGTCGGGCTGGAATTGAGCACGTAGCGTCCGAACACCTGGTAGAAGACGATGGTGACGATGACGAGCAGTCCGGTCACCGACAGATACATCCCTAGCCGAGCGACGGGAGCATTGATCCGGGACAGCAAACCGGTGGACGGGCGTCCGGCTACGTCCAGTTCGTGGTCTGCGACGTGAGGGTCTGTCATCCAAGTCTCCTTGCAAGTCTCCTTGCGCGCCTCCAACGCGTCGGTCCGGCGTCGCCAGTCGGCGCGCCGGACCGACGCTATGGTCTTACTTCGTGTCCTGGATACGCTTGACGAGGCCCTTCAGCTTCTCGTCACCGGCGAACTTGTCGTACACCGGCTTCATCGCGTCGACGAATTCCGCCTTGTTGGCGATCGTCACGACCTGAACACCGGCCGCTTCGACGGTCTTGCGGGACGCCTGCTCACGCTCGTCCCAGAGCTTGCGCATGACGGGAACCGATTCCTTCGCCGCCTTGCGGACCATCGCCTGGTCCTCCTTGCTCAGCGTGTCCCAGACCGTCTTCGACATCACGAGAACTTCGGGCGCCAGGGAGTGCTCGGTGACGTTGTAGAACTTGGCGGCCTCGAAATGGCGCGAGGACTCGTAAGACGGCCAGTTGTTCTCGGCAGCGTCCACCAGACCGGTCTTGAGAGCGGTATAGACCTCGCCGTAGGGCATCGGCGTCGGATTGGCCCCGAGGCTCTGGATCATGCCGACCCACAGATCGGATTGCTGGACGCGAATTTTCAGACCCTTGACGTCCGCGAGCGACTTGATCGGTGCCTTGACGGTGTAGATGGACCGGGCGCCGCTGTCGTAATAGGCGAGGCCGATCAGGCCTGCGGGCGCCATGGCCGCCAGGATCTCGTCGCCGATCGGCCCGTCAAGAACGGTACGCATGTGCTGCGTGTCCCGGAAGATGAAGGGCAGGCACAACGCGATCGTTTCCGGCACGAAGTTGTTCAAGGGCGATGCGTTGATCCGCATCATGTCGAGTGCGCCGATCTTGAGCTGCTCGATGGTGTCCTTCTCGGAGCCCAGCGCACCGTTGGGGAACACCTTCACGCCGAGCTTGCCGCCGCTCGCCGCTGCGAGCTGCTTGCCCATGAACTTGACGGCCTCGACGGTCGGATAATCGGCGGGATGGATGTCGGCGGAACGGAAATCGCGTGCGGTCGCCAAGGGGGCTGAGACCGCCAGCAGAGCGGCTGCGATGACGCCGGTAAGTATCTTCATCTGAGCTTCCTCCTGAGTTGATTATGTCGTTGGGCAGAGCTGCGGGCCGCCTTGGGTCGCTCCACTTCCGGTGTGAAGTCAAGCGCCATTGTCGTCCCTAGGGCGCGCGGCATTCTCTGTCCAAGCTAAATCCGGCATCGATCAATGCTAGAGTTGCATCGATGGATCAAGCCGGCTTTGGGCAGACAACCGGCCCATCGTCCAGTTTTTCCGAAATCATCTGGTCGTCCGGCGCGGGAAGCGTTCATGGGCGTTGCTTGACGACGCCGGTGCGGCCCCCTCAAGATGCTGCGAAACAAAACGACCATCCCGAGGACTGCCCATGCCGCGGAAGCTGATCGACATCTCCGTGCCGCTCAGAAACGACGTGACGGCCGATCCGCCGGGCAATCACCCGGCAATCCAGTACATCGATCACCAGCAGGGTCTGCCGCGGATGCTGCAGTTCTTCGAGGGCCTCACGGCGCAGGACCTGCCGGACGGCCAGGGCTGGGCGGTCGAGCAGGTCTCGCTGTCGACCCATAACGGCACGCATCTCGATGCGCCCTGGCACTTCCATCCAACCATGAATCGCGGCGAGCGGTCATGGACGATCGACGAGGTGCCGCTGGAATGGTGCTTTCAGCCCGGCGTGAAGCTCGACTTCCGTCATCTCCCCGACGGCTACGTGGCGAGCGCCGACGACGTCGAGAAGGAGTTGAGGCGGATCGGGCATGCGCTGTCGCCGCTGGAGATCGTCGTCGTCAACACCGGCGCCGGCGCCAGGTTCGGCCAAGCCGATTATGTCAGCTCGGGCTGCGGCATGGGCTATGAGGCCACCATGTATCTGCTCGAGCGCGGCGTGCGGCTGACCGGCACCGACGGCTGGAGCTGGGACGCGCCGTTCGTCCATACCGCGAAGAAATACGCCGAAACGAAAGACGCCGGCCTGATCTGGGAGGGCCACAAGGCGGGGCGGCACATCGGCTATTGCCATCTCGAGAAGCTGCACAATCTCGACCAGCTGCCTTCGACCGGGTTCACCGTCTCGTGCTTTCCGGTGAAGATCGAGCGGGCCTCCGCAGGCTGGACCCGCGCCGTCGCGATCATCGACAGCTAGCTGTCGAGCCCGCTCTCGGCGAGTTCGCGCAAGGCATCCATATCGAGCACGACGATGGCGCCGTGCTCGAGGCGAACCCAGTTGCGGCCCGCCCAGGCGCGCAATTGCTTGTTGATGCTCTCGCGCGTCATCCCCACCATCTCGCTGATCTCCTGCTGCGTGATGACGAGCGTGCCGCTGCCGGAGTCGAACTTGCGCTCTTCGGTGAGCCCCAGCAGCGCGCTCGCAAGCCGGCCCGGCAGATTTTGCAGGATCACCTGCTCGACCTGCTGGCTGGTCCAGCGCAGGCGCGCGCAGAGCAGCTCGATGAATTTCATTGCGAGCGCCGGTTGGCTCTTCACGAACGGCAGGAAGTCCCGGCGATCGATGATGTAGAGCTCGCAATTGGTGTTGGCGGTCGCATCGGCCGACCTGGGGGCGCCGTCGAGCACCGCGATTTCGCCGAAGATCTCGCCGGGACCGATCAGATTGAGAATGGCGTTACGGCCATCGGGCGACGAAGAGGAGATCTTCACCGTTCCCGTGATCACCGCAAACAGGTTGTTGCCGGGATCGCCCTTGGCGGCGATCGTCGCGCCGCGCTTCACCGTGGTGTGCTTGGCGTAACGGCAGAGCTGATCCAGCGCCTCCGGCCCCAGATCCGCAAAGATCGGGTGCTTGCGCAGGACCGATAATTTATTTCCCGCCGCTTGTCGGGGGTCGTCGCCGGTCTTGTCCTGAGGCACGCCACTGGGCTCCTAAGACTGCGAGGCACTGGGGTCCCTGCGTAGTCAGTGTAGCCCAGTTTTTCAACCGGAAAGCATGCTCCCTATTTGAGGCAAACGCGGCGAAAATGCCGCGGTCAGGCGTGAAGCCGGCAGCCGAAGGATGAGCCAATGCGTCCTAGGCGATGCAGAGTTGCAGGCGCCGCACGCCGCCTTGCGTTGAGGCGCTGCCAACCCTCCCGCACTCGCGCGGCATAGCCCGCGCCGCGGGCGCAAATGCGACCGTGATCTCAGGAGCTTCGACGCTTGACGTCTGACTTGAGCGGGCCCGCACTGGTTTGCCGGTCTGCCCAGGCCAGTGCCCCGGCGAATGTGACAAAGATTGCTACGACAATGATGCTCATAAGCAACGCGTCAGCCGGCATGATGCCCTCCCCTGTGGTTTCAGGCATTATTCGGGGCACGCGGCCGAATGCATTGATCCCGATCAAAATCGAGCCGCGCTGCGTCGGAATCAGGCTGCGGCCAAGGCCTCGACCTTCGCCGGATCGAGCAGGCTGATCCCGCCGTGAATGATCTCGATCACGCCGTGGCGCTCCAGCTTGGTGAACGTGCGGCTGACGGTCTCGATGGTCAGGCCGAGGTAGTCGGCGATGTCCTGGCGGCTCATCGGAAGCGGGACCGTGTCCGATGCCCCCTTCAGCGAGACCAGCCGCTCGCGCCAGCCGAGCAGAAAGGCCGCAACCTTTTCGTCCGCCGAACGGCGGCCGAGCAGGACCATGTGGTCCCGGGCCTGGTTCAGCTCGCGAATCGCCAGCTCGTTGATCCGCCTGAGGAGGTGCAGCCGGTCCTCGATGAAACGGCCGAAGGGTGCCTTCGCGAACTGGCATACGGTCACCGCGCCGATCGCATCGGCCGAAAAATTGTGCCTGCCCGAAATATTCATCCCCAGGAAATCGCCGGGCAAGGCAAAGCCCACGATCTGCCGGCGGCCGTCGGGGAGCAGCTTGTACAGCCGCATGACGCCCTCGAAGAGATTGTAGAACGAGGTCGTGATGTCCTCCTCGGAGAACACAGTCTCGCCCGAGGAAAAATGGACGCGCCGGCCGAGATGCTCGAATTCCCGAAGCTCGACCGCATCCAGCGACGAACAAACCGCTGATGCGCGGACGGCGCAATCGCTGCAGAGCTGCCAGTTCGGCTCAATCGTGACTACGGGCTTCATCGACCGCTCCAAGCGCCGGCTGCCAATCAGGCCCACTCCGTCGCGCGGATGCATTTTACTGCACTGCGCCAAAGCCGGTTGACCCAGATCAATTTTGGAGGGAATCCCCGCCCTATTCTTCTCCCGGATTTAAACGGGGTCACTTTACATGCTGCAAGGCACGCTGCGTCACGGGTTGGTCGGGTTGCTTCTGATGACGCCTGCCCTGGCGGCCCCGACCGCCGAACAACGCGGCAAGGCCTTTGCGCGCGCCAATTGCGCGCGCTGCCACGCGATCGACCGTGCGTCGAACAGTCCGCTCAAGATCGCACCGCCGCTGCGAGCCCTGCACCAGCGCTATCCCATCGAGAGCCTTGGGGAGGCGCTGGCCGAGGGCATCAACACCGGCCACGCCGACATGCCGGCCTTCGAGCTCAGTCCGGACCAGATCCACGATCTCCTGTCCTACCTCAAGACCCTGGAATAGCCGCCCTCACACCGCCTGCACGGTCCAGCCGATCAGCTCCTTCGCGATGCGCGTGAAGGCCGTATCGAACGCTGCGACCGCCGCGGCCGGTTCGACCTTGTCGAGCTTTTCGCTGGTCTCGATGAGACGCGAGGCGACCACCTTGCCGTTCTTGTCGACGATCCGGGCCGACAGGCCGATCTCGACCCGTGTCTCTCCCTCGGTGGCAATGCGGAAGCGCCTGATGTCGATCAGCAGCTGATAGTCCGCCTGCCCGAGATCGGCCGTGCGCAACGGCGCATGGGCGATGTCGTAGTTCTCGAAACTGTCGATCAGCCGCGCCTGCACCAGCTTGGGAATGCTGTCGGCCCAGAGGAAATCGGCAAAACCCGGATTGTCGCCGCCAGGCGCAAACAGCATGCGCTGGGTCTGGAGCATGGCGACCGCTGTCGGCTCGGGGATGGCCAGTGACGCCGCGAGCGTCTTGCCGGCCGGACCGAGGTTCTGCGGCGTGCGCAGGTCATAGGTGACTTTCTGCGCCGGCGTTCCGCCGCCGGTCATCTTCTCCAGGCCCGCCAAAATGCCGTCGATCTTGCCGGTGTTGCGCGCAAGCCCGTCCGAGAAGGTCTTGAGATTGGCGATGGTGTCCTTCAGCGGGCCCGAATTGTCCTCCAGCACGGTATCGACCCGCCGCAGTGCATCCCGTGCGGCCTGCGTCATGCTCTGGCCCGCACCCGCCTCGGCAATCAGGGTCGGGGGCTCGCCGGATTTGGCGACGATGATGCCTCCCTCAAGCGTCACCACCGGCACGCCGGTCAGCCCTTGGAAATCGAGCCCGACCCTGCTGTCGGCGCGCACAGGCGTGGTTGAAGCAACCGATATCGTCGCATTGACGAAGCGTGGATTGTCCGGCGCAAGCCCGAGCTGGGTGACCTCGCCGACGCGGATGCCGTTGAACAGCACACCGGCGCCGACCAGAAGACCGGGCACCGGGCCCTGGAATTGCACGTGATAGCTGGTGCGCGGCCCGATGCCGCCGGTGTTGTTCAGCCAATAGACGAAGCCGAACACCGCGAGAATCGCCGCCAGGACGAAACTGCCGATCAGCACGTAGGGAGCGCGGGTTTCCATGTCTCATCTCATCTCGTGTTGCAGCATCTGCGAGCGTTTGCCGTGGAAATAGGCCCGCACCCAGGGATGCTCGGATTGCAGCAGTTCGCGCATCGGACCGATCGCCACGATCTTGCCGTCGGCGAGAGCGGCGACGCGATCACAGACCGTGGTGAGGCTCGCCAGATCATGGGTGACCATGAACACGGTGAGGCCGAGGGTCTTTTGCAGGGTCCCGATCAGCGCGTCGAAATCGCCCGCCGCGATCGGATCGAGACCTGATGTCGGCTCATCCAGGAACAGGATCGGCGGATCAAGTGCGAGCGCGCGCGCCAGCGCCACGCGCTTGGTCATGCCGCCGGACAGCTCCGCCGGATATTTATCGGCGTCCTGCGCCCGCAGCCCGACCATTTCGAGCTTGGCGATCGCGATCTCGTCCATCAGCTCCTGCGACAGGACGAGATTTTCACGGAGCGGAAACTGGATGTTCTGCCGGACCGTCAGCGAGGAGAACAGCGCGCCCTGCTGGAACAGGATGCCCCATGTCGTGGCGGCGCCTTCGGTACGGCCGCCGATCGGCCGTCCCGTAACCTCGATGGTCCCGCCTTGGCGCGGGATGAGGCCGATGATGGTTCGCATCAACACCGACTTGCCACCACCGGACGCCCCCACGAGCCCGAGTATCTCACCCCGGCGCACGTCGAGGGACAGATGATCGAGCACGGTCTGCCGGCCGAAGCCGACCACGAGGTCGCGGACGCGGATCGCGAACTGCTCTTGCGATTCGCCCATGATCACATTCCGATCGAGGCGAAGAAGATCGCGAACAGGCCGTCGAGCACGATCACCAGGAAGATCGACTTGACCACCGACGTCGTGGTCTGTCGTCCCAGCGACTCGGCGCTGCCCTTCACGCGCAAGCCCTCGCTGCAGGCGACTACTCCGATCACCAGCGCCATGAACGGCGCCTTCAGGATGCCCACCTCGAAATGGGTGACCGAGATCGCCTCGTGCAGCCGCGCGATGTAGATCGCCGGCGCCATGCCGCCGTAGAACTGCGCGACCAAGCCGCCGCCATAGAGTGCGGCGATCGATCCGATGAAGGCAAGGATCGGCAGCGCAATCACCAGGGCCGCAACCCGCGGCAGGATCAGGACGTGGACGGGATCGAGGCCCATGGTCGAGAGCGCGTCGATCTCCTCGCGCATCTTCATCGAGCCGAGCTCGGCGGTGTAGGCGCTTCCCGAGCGGCCGGCGACCATGATGGCGACGATCAGCACGCCGAGCTCGCGCAGCACCAGGATGCCGACCATGTCGACGGTGTAGGACTCCGCGCCGAACCTGCGGAAATGGAAAAATCCCTGTTGGGCGATGATGGCGCCGATCAGGAAGGTGATCAGCACGACGATGGGAATGGCCTGCCAGCCGATGCGGTAGAGCTGGTAGATCAGCGATGTCAGTCGCAGCGAGCGCGGCCGGCGCAGCACGCCGATCAGGGCCATGAACAGCGCACCCAGCATTTGAAGAAAGATCGTGATGTCTTCGCGCGCGCCGACCGTGGACTTGCCAAGATCGTTCAGCCTGAGCAGAACAGGGTTGGGTGCAGGCGCCGGCGGCGGGGTGTGGCGGTTGACCTGGCGCACCTCGTCCATCAGGCCACTGAAATGGTCGGCGACACCGATAAACTCGGCCGACCTGCCGGATGATGAAGCCCTGCGCGACAGCTTTTCCAGGACCCAGGCGCCGAGCGTGTCGAGCGCGCTGACGCCCGACATGTCCAAGGTCACGGCTCTGGATTGATCGACGTCCGCCCCAACCGACCGGGACAATGTCTCCAGCATCGACACGTTCGCGGCAATCCACGGCCCTTCCGGGCACAATTTCAGCTCTTCGCCGGAGGGCGTTGCCAGCAACAGCGGTTCGGAGTTCACGCTTCCACCTCATCGGGACAACCGGGTCCCCATTCAGCCGGTCATTCTAGGCCAGCATGTGGCAGCCGGTTTGACCTGTCTCAAGACCACGACGCGTCTGCCTTCTTGACGCAAATCAAGCCCGGTCGGGCCGGTGAGTCCTAGGTTTGTTTCCATTAACGGGGAAATCAGATCCATGTTCGACAGCGACAGGATGAGCGAAGAACTGCGCACGCTGAAGCTTGACGTCACACGCTTGCTGAGCACGGCCGGCGAGGAGATGTTCGACAGTTCGAAAGACCGCGCGGAGGCGCTTGCCGATCAGATCAGGGCCGCGCTCGCCGAGCTCGGCGAGACCGTCGACGAGGAGCAGCAGCAGCTTCAGGGCCTCATTGCGGACCGCCCGATCACATCATTGGCCTCGGCCTTCGCGCTCGGCGTAGTCGTCGGCTTCATGCTGCGGAGGCACTAGGTGAACACGGAAAATGTCGTCAAACATCTGCGTGTGCTCTGGCGTACCGACAGGATCATCGCGGACATCAAACTGCGCCACCTGCTGATCGGCCTTGGCCTGCGCGCCTTTGCGGCGCTGATCGCCGCGTTCGGGCTCCTGATGCTGGAGCTGTCCGCCTATTTCGCACTGGTGCAGATCTGGAGTGCCATTGGCGCGGCGGCCATCCTCGGCGCCGTCAATTTTGCCATCGCCGCAATTCTCTTTGTGATTGCCGGCCGGCCTCCTGCAGGCCGCGACATCGAACTCGCCAACGAGATTCACGGCGCATCCATCGAAGCACTTCAGCTCGAGGCACGCACATTCCAGGCCCAGGTGTCGGGGGCCGTGCACCATCCGCTCGGCACGATCGTGCCCGTGCTGGTGCCGCTGATTGCGGTCCTGGTCAAGACTTTGCGGAGACCGGCCAAGGACTCCGCCGCGGCAAATCCGGCCGAAGCGCGCTCATAGCGGGCGCTCAAAGTTTCAGCCTGACGTCGCAAATATCCGGCTCGGTCGGATCCGGCTTCACCTCGAAGCCGAGCTGCCGGCACATTTCGAGCATCGTGGTGTTCTCCCTGAGAACATCACCGGAGATCGCTTTGAGTCCCTCCGATCTCGCGTAGTCGATGATCAGCTGCATCAGGGCCCATCCCAGCCCCTTGCCCTTGAGATCCGACCGCAGCAGGATCGCATATTCACCGCTCTCGTAGATCGAGTCCGAATGGAGTCGGACCACGCCGACCATCTCGCCGGTCGCCTCGTCGAACGCGATAAAGGCCATTGCGCGCGCGTAGTCGAGCTGGGTCAGGCGCGCGATGAACTCGTGGGTGAACTCCTTCATCGGCGCGAAGAAACGCAGGCGAAGGTCGTGCGCCGTGACATGACGCAGAAATGCGTGGATGGTCGGCTCGTCCTCCGGACGCAGCGGCCGCGCGAAGATCCGCCAGCCCTCTTTGAGCTTGAGGCGGCGCTCCCATTGCGACGGATAGGCCCGAACGGCGAAATTGGCGGCGCCGGAGCCCGCAAACTTCCGTTGCGGTGGCCCGACCGCGACGCGAGCGTCGACCGCGGTCACGCCGGTTTCGTCCGCCAGCAGCGGATTGATGTCGAATTCACGGATCCCGGGAAGGTCGGCGGCCATCTGCGCCAGCTTGACCAGGACCATGGCGACCGCGTCGGGCTTCACCGCCGGCACGTCCCGGTAAGCGCGAAGCAGCCGTGACACGCGCGTGCGGTCGATCAGGTCGCGGGCCAGTTGCAGATCGAGCGGCGGCAGCGCAAGCGCCTTGTCGTTGATGATCTCGACCGCGGTCCCGCCGCGGCCGAACACGACGACGGTGCCGAAGGTCGGATCGTCGGCGAGGCCCAAGATCAACTCGCGCGCCTTCGCCTTCACGACCATCGCCTGCACGATGACGCCCTCGATGCGAGCTTCGGGACGCAGCTTCCCCGCCCGGGCGAGAATGTCGGTGGCGGCGGCGCGGACCGCCTCGACCGTCGTCAGATTGAGCACGACGCCGCCGACATCGGATTTGTGGACGATGTCGCGCGACATGATCTTCAGCACGACCGTGGCGCCTTGCGCAAAGATGTCTTTCGCGTAGGCCACCGCCTGCTCGACATCGGCCGCGGCGTATGTGGGCACCATCGCGATATCGTAGGCTTCGAGCAGGTGCTTGATCTCGACGGGCTCGAGCCATTGGCGGCCGTCTGCGATGGCAGCAGCTATGATCTGTTTTGCGGCACGCGCGTCCGGCACGAAAGTCTCGGGCATCGCCGGTGGAACCTGGCTCAGCTCCTCCACGACTTCGCGGTGCCTCACGAGGTACATGAAGCCGCGCACGGCGTCATCCTCGGTCGGATAGTTCGGGATGCCCCCACCGGACAGTGTTTCGATGATGTTCTGGTCTGCTCCGATCCACGAGGCGAGCACGGGCTTGGCCCAACTGCGGTGCTTCTCGCGATATGCCTTGACCCGTTCGGTCACCATCGTTGCGATATCGGCAGCCGAGGCGATCGCGGTCTGCACGTTGAGAACGAGGACCGCATCGTTGTCGGGATCGGCGAGCAACACCTCGAGCGCCGCCGCATAGCGCGACGCATCGGCGTCGCCCACGATGTCGACGGGATTTGCGCCGGACCAGGTCGGCGGCAGCGCGTCATCGAGTTTCTTGCGGGCGTCGGCCGAGATGGCTGCCGGAATGCCGCCGAGCTCGACCAATCGGTCAATGGCGAGGACGCCGATGCCGCCGCCATTGGTCAGGATGGCGAGGCGCTTTCCCGCCGGCGATTCGACGCGGCCGAGCGTCTCGGCGCAATCGAACAGCTCACGCAGATCGGAGACCCGCAGGACGCCCGCGCGCCGGAACGCCGCGTCATAGACGGCGTCGGCGCCGGCGAGTGCACCGGTATGGGTGGCGGCCGCCTTCGCGCCCTGCGCCATTCGGCCGGACTTCACCACCACGACCGGCTTCACACGCGCCGCGGCTCGCGCGGCCGACATGAACTTGCGCGCGTCCTTGATGGCTTCGATGTAGAGCAGAATCGCGCGGGTCTTGTGATCCATCGCGAAATGGTCGAGCAGATCGGCAACATCGACGTCGATTTGATCGCCGATCGAGACGATGCCGGAGAAGCCGACGCCGCGCTGCGCGGCCCAATCGACCATGCCGGCCGCGATCGCGCCTGATTGCGAGATCAGCGCGAGATTCCCCGACCCCGGCATGTGCGCGGCAAAACTGGCATTGAGGCTCACGCCGGGCATCATGATGCCCAGGCAGTTCGGCCCGATCAGCCGCATGCCGTATTTGCGGGCCGCAGCGATGGCGGCTTCCTGCAGGGACCCCGGTCCGTGACCGAGCCCGGCCGAGACGATCAGGGCGCCCGCCGAGCCGCGTCGCCCGGCTTGATCGACGATGCCGGGAACCGCGCGCGCCGGCGCGGTGATGATCACGAGCTCGGGTACGAACGGCAATTTGTCGAGGCTGTCCACGGCCGCGACGCCGCCGATCTCGGCATGGCGCGGATTGACGAGGCCGAACTGTCCCGTGAATCCAGCCTTGCGGATGTTCTCCAGAACGGCGCGTCCAACGGACACCGGGCGGGCGCTCGCACCGACGAGCGCGACCGAACGCGGCGACAGCAGGTTCTTCAGACGATAGGTTGACATGAAAACAAATGCGCCCGGTCGGTGGCGGTTCCGATGGTTGACGATCAAGCCCGATAAACTGGCGACCCGCCTAGTACGAGAGCATAACCCAGCACGGTGGCTCGCCAATGACGGTCTTTGTCACACCGCCCCAAACGATCTCGTTCAGGCGCGAATGATGGTAAGCGCCCATCACGATTGCATCGATGGCATGGGAATTCGCCCAGCTTCCGAGCACCTTGCCAATCGAGCTGCCGCTGCCCGTCGTGGTTTCGAACGAGGCGTAGACCCCATGTTCCCTCAAATGATCGACCAGAGCCGTCCCGGATTGCACGATCGCGTCTGACTTGTCGTCCGCCACGGTCACGACGCGGACCAGGGCTGCTGCCTGAAGGATAGGCAGCGCGTCGCCGACCGCACGCGCCGCACGCGCGGAGTGATCCCAGGCGATCATGACGTTCTCGAATTCCGGTCGCAGTTCGTCCACATGCTGCTCCGGGCAAAGCAGCACTGGCCGCCCGGATTCGAACAGGAGCGTCTCGATGATGTGCTCGGTTCGGCTGTCGTGCTGCTTCACGGGGAGCAGCGTGAGATCGCTGAAGCGTCCGTGCTCGGCCAGCACTGAGGCGATCTGGTCTGCCGGCACCTTGGCCGACCGGCTTTGAGCGCGGATGCCGGTGCGGGAGGTTGCACGGGTGAACGCGCCCAGGAGATCCTGCGTGTCGCCCGCCCCAAGCGGCCCGTTTGCCTCCGCCGCATCGGAATCATCGGGGAGCATCACCTTCGGCCGCACGAAGACATCCTCCTCGAGGGCAAGCGCGGTGATCCTGGCGCCGAGGTCGGCGGCAACGGCCACGCATTTCTCGATCGCAGCAAGGGCCGGGCCGCGTGGCTGGCCTACGAGCGGCAGAAAGACGTCCTTGATCGGCATCGGGATTCTCCTCAGGCGCCAGAATAGGCTGGCTTTGGTCGGGACGCTTGATCCTCGTCAAGCCCGGGAACTTCGACCGGCCGGAAGGAGACAGGCGTTGACCGAAGTCAAGGACTGGCCGCGATCTGCTTCTATGGATTACCCTGATCGCGGGGCGAGCCGCCTTCCGACGCATCTGGACGTACCAGCTGGAATGACAGACGATTCTGCGACTCAGGACCGGATCTTTGCGGCGCTCACCAATTCCGCCGATCATCCAAACGTGAGGCGGATCGATACGCACGCCGCTTCAGTCTTCCTCGAAGGTAGACGCGCCCTGAAAATCAAGCGCGCCGTGAAATTTCCATTCCTCGATTATTCGACGCTCGAGAAGCGCAAGGCGGCGTGTGAGAAGGAGATCAGGATCAACCGGGCGCTGGCGCCGCAGATCTATCACCGCGTCGTGGCGATCACGGAACAGTCCAATGGATCGGTGAAGGTCGACGGAAGCGGCCGGCCGATCGAGTATGCGGTCGAGATGTTGCGCTTCGACGAAAGCCGCACGCTGGATCATCTGGCCAAGGCCGGAGCGCTGGATGACACTTTTGCTTCGGCTGTCGCCGACGCGATCGCCGCTTCGCATGCGCAGGCTGTTCGCGCCAACGGCAACGCATGGGTTTCCTCCATCCCCGGCCTGATCGATGGCAACAGCAATGGCCTGCGGACCGGCAATCATTTCGAAGGCGAAGAGATCGCAGAACTCGGCAGAGACTCGCACGCGATGTTGGTCCGGCTCCGGCCTTTGCTCGAAGAGCGCGGCCGTCAAGGCTTCGTCCGCCGCTGCCATGGCGACCTGCATCTTGCGAACATCGTGTCGATCGACGAGAAGCCGGTGCTGTTCGACGCCATCGAATTCGATGCGCAGATGGCAACCACCGACGTACTCTACGATCTCGCATTCGGATTGATGGACCTGTTGCACCACGGTCAGGCACGCGCGGCCAACATCGTGCTGAACCGTTATCTCGCCGCGACTCCGGTCGAAAATCTCGACGCGCTCTCCGCACTGCCATTGTTCATGTCCATCCGGGCGGCGATCCGCGCCCAGGTCGCGCTGGCACGGCTGAAGCCGCCGCATTCCGATGATCCCAGCATTCTCGACGGGGCGCGGCGCTATTTTGGCCTAGCCCGCGCGCTGATCCAGCCGCCGGCTCCCCGGCTAATTGCAGTCGGCGGATTGTCAGGCACCGGAAAGACGATCTTGGCACGCACGCTCGCGCCGGAGGTCACGCCGCAGCCGGGCGCAGTCGTGCTGCGCAGCGACCTGGTCCGCAAGCAGATGTTCGGAGTCGAGGACACGGACCGGCTGCCGGCATCCGCATACACGCCGGAGGTTACCGCCCGCGTTTACGACATGTTGGCTGAGTACGCCGGGCGGGTGCTGGCGCAAGGCCATTCAGCGATCATCGACGGCGTGTTCGCCCGCGAGGACGAACGAGACGCGGTCGCCGCGCTGGCGCGCGAGCGCAACGTGCCGCTGAGCGGCCTGTTTCTGGTTGCCGACCTCGCGACCCGGCAGGCGCGGATCGGAGGCCGCCGGGGCGACGCATCCGACGCCACGCAAGAGGTTGCCGCGCTGCAAGAGCACTATAATATCGGCCATGTCGGTTGGGCGACCATCGACGCATCCGGGACGCAAGAGCAGACGCTCCAGAACTGCCGGGACGCGATCGCCGAGAGCAAGTAAGGCAATCTGCAAATGGCGCGACCCAGCACGAATTCGACGGCCGCGCGCGTCAAGCCTGCGGCGAGGCACGATGTCCTGCCCGGCCGCCTCAGCCCCGGCATGGTTTGCGACACCGCGTTCCGGATCATCGCCCGCCGTCACCTCGCCGCCGTTCTCGCCCAGCATGACGGCACCTGCCGCGGCGATCCCGAGGCACTGCACCAGATCCGGATTGCACTGACGCATCTGCGCACCGCCATCCGCTTCTTCTCGCCGATGGTCGATGATGCCCTTCGGCCAGAGGTCTGGATCGAACTGAAATGGTTGAACAGCCAACTCGGCATGGTCCGGGACCTCGACGTGGCAATCGAGCGGGTCATCGCCGAGAGTGGAGGCGAGTTGACCGTGATTGCCGAGCTCCAGCATTGGGACGAAAAGCGCGCCGAGAGCCACCGCCTGCTGGCGCGCGCGCTGCAATCCGCGCGGTATCTCCGTCTCGTCGAGCAGACGTCAGCCTGGATCGAGAGCGGCCCCTGGTCGACCCGGCGCAGCAAGGAAGCTATCAGGCTACGCCGCTGCACGCTCGCCGACCACGCAACAGCGAAACTCACGCAATGGGAAAAGACGCTGCTCAAGACAGCGCGCAAGCTCCGCAAGCTTGACGTCGAGAAACGGCACAAGCTGCGGCTTCTCAACAAGCGGCTGACCTATTCGATCGAGTCGCTCGAGGACCTGTTCGCCGACGAGTCGCTGACCAAGCAGAAGTCGATCCTCAAGCAATTGCGCAAGGCGCAAAAGTCCCTCGGACAACTGAACGACGATGCGCGAGGTCAGGCCCTGGCGGCGTCGTTGAACGAGGCCGTCCCCGAGGCGGGCATTCGCTTCCTCAATCGCAAGCGCGAAAAGAAACTGTTGCGGATCGCTTCGGACGCCTACCGGAAACTGGACAAGGCCAAGCCGTTCCGCTCCGCCGACCTTGCGCCGAATGCTGAGCCTGAGGACTAGGTGTGGACGTAGTCTCCCGGCGCGTCGGGCAGACCGTCAAGGTCTCCGCCTCCGATTTGCGGCGGATCGCAGGGCGCCCCGGAGTGTGCGGCCAGCCATTCGGCCCATTCCGGCCACCACGATCCCTCGACTTGCGGTGCCAGCTTCAGCCATTCGTCCGGGCCAACATAGCGCGCATCGGCGGCCTTGATCAGCACCTGATAGCTGTGGCCGGGCTCGTCCGGCGGCGCGACGACGCCGGCATTGTGGCCGCCGCTGGTCAACACAAAGGTCACGTCGGCATCGACCTGATAGTGGATCTTGTAGACCGATCGCCACGGCGCCGCGTGATCGGCGAGCGTGCCGACCACGAACATCGGCGCATGGATATCGGAAAGCGAGACGCTCTTGTCCTCGACACGATAGCGGCCCTCGGCGAGATCGTTGCCCAGGAATAGCTTTCGCAGATACTCCGAGTGCATACGATAGGGTAGCCGCGTGGCGTCGGCGTTCCAGGCCATCAGGTCGCTCGGTGGCGCGCCCTCGCCCATCAGATAGTCGTGCGACAGCCGCGACCAGATCAGTTCGTTGGAGCGCAACAACTGGAACGCGCCGGCCATCTGCGTCGTGTCCAGATAGCCCCGCTGCCACATCAGGTCCTCGAGAAAGGCGACCTGGCTCTCGTTGACGAAAAGCGTCAGCTCGCCGGCCTCGGTGAAATCCGTCTGTGCGGCAAGCAGGGTGGTCGTGCACAGTCGCTTGTCGCCATCGCGTGCCATCGCAGCCGCAGCGATCGACAGCAATGTGCCACCCAGGCAGTAGCCGAGCGCATGGGTCTTCCGGCCCGGCAGGATCCGGCCGATCATGTCCAACGCCGCCATGACACCCAGCTTGCGATAGTCGTCGAAGGCAACATCCCGGTCTTTGGCATCCGGATTTCGCCAGGAAATCGCGAATACGGTGAAGCCCTGGCCGGTCAGATACCTCACCAGAGAATTCTGCGGCGACAGATCGAGGATGTAGTACTTCATGATCCAGGCGGGCACGATCAGGATTGGCTCAGGTCGCACTTGAGCCGTCGTCGGATGGTACTGGATCAGCTCGATCAACGCATTGCGATAAACGACCTTGCCCGGCGAAGCCGCGACCGTCTTGCCGACGATGAACTGTTCGTCGCCCGCTGGCCTTGCGGCGGAGAGCAGGCGCATCAGGTCGCTGCACCAGTTCTGCCAGCCGAATACGAAATTCTCCCCGCCGCTCCGGAACGCCTTCTCCAGCACTTGCGGATTGGTCGCCGTGAAATTCGACGGCGCCAGCATGTCGAGCATCTGATGCATCGAGAATTCGACGATGGCTTCATTTGCGTGCGACACGCCGCGTACGCCGGTCGTGGCATCGTGCCACCAGCGCTCTCCGAGCAGGAACGCCTGCGCAAGCAGATTGAACGGTGCGGCTTCCCACTGCGGCCCCCTGAAGCGACGATCCCGTCCCTGCGGTGCAATCACGGACCACGGCTTTTGCGACGTCGCATGCGCGGCGGCTTCCAGGAACTGGCCCATGTCGCGAAGGACATTGCGCGACATCTCCACCTGACGCTGCGGCGCGGCAGCCAGATGAGAGCTCCAATCGAGCCAGGCGAGCGACAAGGCCAGCGGCGAAATCCCGCCCGTCAACCGCGCCAGCATCGCATGAAACGCGCGATCGAGAGGGTATGGCTCCGATACAGGCAGGGGATCGGCGGCGACTGGCATTCCAGCCGGCGCTTCGGGGCCGGTCGTAGAGGCTTCGGGCTCAGCAACAGGACTGACGGAGAGAACCTGCGCGGCCGACCCTTCGGACCTTGGAAATATCTGCACGACGCTCATGGCTGAATGTTCCTGCCGGCTTCTTGGCTGCGTGGCAGCAGGATATGGCGAGGCTTGGGATGCGCGTTGAGCTGCATCAAGTCCGGGCATCGGAAAGAGCCCCGCTTCACCCCTTGACCTGCGTCAAGCCGCAGCACGACGCGAGAGCTAGGTTTTGCGCATCGACATCGACAAGCCAGCGGAGTCTGCCATGCGCGCCCATCAGATCATGACCCGGTCGGTCATCTCGGTTACGCCCGACACCAGCATCGTCGAGGCGGCAAACATCATGCTGAAGCGGCATGTCAGCGGTCTCACGGTCGTGGACAATGCCGGCAAGCTGGTCGGCGTGGTCTCGGAAGGCGACTTCATCCGCCGCAGCGAAATCGGCACGGGACGCAAGCGCGGGCGCTGGCTGCGGTTCATTCTCGGATCCGGCAAATCGGCCAGCGACTTCGTCCACGAGCACGGCCGCAAGGTCTCGGTGGTGATGACCTCTTCACCGGTGACCATCACCGAGGATACGGCGCTTGCCGAGATCGTCGATCTCATGGAGCGGAACAACGTGAAGCGTCTCCCGGTAATCCGCGGCGACAAAATCGTCGGCATCGTGTCGCGCGCGAACCTGCTCCAGGCGGTGGCGGACCTCGCCCGAGACGTACCCGACCCGACCGCGGACGACGATCACATTCGCAGCCGCATCATCGATACCATGGAGAAGAACGACTGGTGCCCGTTCGGGCTGAACGTCATCGTCCGCGACGGCATCGTTCATCTCAGCGGCGTCATCACCGAGGAGCGCGTGCGACAGGCCGCGGTCGTCGCAGCGGAGAACGTCAACGGCGTGAAGAAGGTGCACGACCATCTCTGCTGGGTCGACACCATGTCAGGAATATACCTGAACTCGCCCGAAGACGATGACCTCGCCAAGGCAAGCTGACCAAGGCAAGCTGACCGCGCACCGATCGCAGTTCAGCGCGGAATGACGGCGGTGGCTTCGATTTCGACGCGCGCCGTCTTCTCGACGAGGCGGACGACCTGAACCAGCGCCATCGCCGGGTAGTGCGCGCCGAAGATGGTGCGGTAGGCCTTGCCGAGCTCTTTCAGGTTCGTCAGGTACTCGTCCATGTCGACGACGTACCAGGTCAGGCGCACCAGATGCTCGGGCTGCGCGCCGGCCTCCGCGAGGATCGCGGCGATGTTGCCTAGGGTTTGGCGCACCTGCGCGACAAAACCCTCCGCGAGACGCTCCTCGGCATCCCAGCCGATGACACCGCCAGTGACGACGATGCGTCCCTCGGCGGCCATGCCGTTGGCATAGCCTTTCGGCACCGGCCAACCGGACGGTTGGAGCACCTGCGCCCTGGCGCGGGTTTCGTCCTCAGCTGCTGTCGGCAGCACCGCAAGCTGCGGGCTTTTCGGCGTCGTCACGGACAATTCTCTATCCTTCTCTCATTCCGCCGCGACGCCGGAGGACGTCACCGCGGTCTGCGCCAGTTGCCGCAGGGCAAAGCGCTTTAACTTGCCGGTCTCGGTCTTCGGTAGTTGCGCCACGAACTCGATCGCGCGCGGATATTTGTATGGCGCGATCTCGCGTTTGACATGCTCCTGCAACGCAGCCACGAGCTCGGCATCCGGCGTTACGCCCGGCGCGGCAACGACATACGCCTTCACGATCATGCCGCGCGCCTCGTCCGGCGCGCCGACGACCCCGCACTCGAGGACGGAGGGATGCGTAAGCAGCGCCGCCTCGACGTCCGTGCCTGCAATGTTGTAGCCGGCCGACACGATCATGTCGTCCGAGCGCGACTGGTACCAGAAATAGCCCTCGCTATCCATCAGATAGGTGTCGCCCGTGATGTTCCAGCCGTTCTGGACGTATTTGCGCTGCCGCTCGTCAGCGAGATAGCGGCAACCGGTCGGCCCGCGTACCGCGAGCCTTCCCATCGTGCCCGGCGGAACGTCATTGCCGGAATCATCGACGATCTTCGCTTCATACCCCGGCACCGGCTTGCCCGTCGCACCGGGGCGGATCTCGTCCTCGGTCGCGCTGATGAAGATGTGCAGCAGCTCGGTCGAGCCGATGCCGTCCATCAGCTTGATGCCGGTCGCCTTCAGCCAGGCATCGAATGTCGGCTTGGGCAGCGTCTCTCCGGCGGACACGCATTTGCAAAGCGAGGAAATATCGCGGCCCGGAAGCTTGCCGATCAACGCCCGGTACGCGGTCGGCGCGGTGAAACAGACCGTGGTCTTGTACTGCTCGATCGCATTCAGAATGTCGTCGGGCGCCGTCTTCTCCAGAACGACGAAGGAGGCGCCGATGTGCATTGGAAACAGCACGCCGCCGAAGCCGAACGTGAAGGCGAGCGGTGCCGAGCCGACGAAGCGATCCTTCTGCTCCGCGCGCAGGATGTTGCGCGCATAGCCATCGCAGACCGCCAGCATGTCACGGTGGAAATGCATGGTGCCCTTGGGATCGCCGGTCGTGCCCGACGTGAACGCGATCAGGCAGACGTCGTCGGAGGCGGTATCGACAGCCCTGAACTCCGGACTTGCATCCTCCATCAGCGCCTCGAGCGAGTCGCTGCCGCCGTTGCCCCAATAGACCACGCGCTTGAGGCCGGGGGCTGCGGCTTTCGCCTTCTCCATTTCGTCGGCGAGCTTGCCGTCGCAGAGTGCGAGTGTGATCTCGGCCTTCTGGATCGGATAGGACAGCTCCTTGGCACGCAACAGTGGCATCGTCGCGACGACGATGCCACCGGCCTTGATCACTGCCAGATAGGTCGCGACCATCATCGGATTGTTGGCCGAACGCAGCAGCACGCGTCCGCCGGTGACGAGACCAAGCTTGCCGACCAGCACATTGGCGATGCGGTTCACGACCGTTTGCAGCTCACGATAGGTGTAGCTGACGGCGGGGCTGATCACGCAAGGAGCGTCGCCATGTCCCTGCTCGACCCAGCGGTCGAGGAAATAGCTGACGCAGTTGAGGCGGGGCGGATACTGCAGTTCCGGTCGCGTGAAGATGAATTCCGGCCAGAGCTCGGCTGGCGGAAGATGCTGCCGCGCGAACGTATCGACATGGGCTGTCGCGGCGTTATCGTCACGCGAGCCCGAGACTTGAACCTTGGCGGCGTTGGCCATCGCACGCTCCTTTCAGCATGGAAAGCACCCGGCAGCACTCACTCGGAAACATTTTAGGCTTAAAGCAATTTCGTGCAATAGCGGATTTTGGGCATCCCGTGCTTTTTCCGGCGGCAAATGGGATTGGTGGGCGCGTCAGCCGCGCACTAGGCCCGGCGGCGACCGGCCGATTTCTGCGCCGATGCCTTGGTCTTGGCGAGCAGCCGCATCAATTCGCGCACATCCTTCGGCGTCAGGTCGGCGAAAAGATCGGCGATCCAGGTCTCGTGTTCCGCGGCCATTCTGCGAAATTCGGCGCGACCGAGTTTGGTCAGCCGGATCACCTGGACGCGGCGGTCGGTCTCCGACGTGCGGCGGTCGAGATGACCGGATTCCACGAGGCGCTCGACGAGACCGGTGACGTTGCCGTTCGACACCATCATGCGCTTGGAGACGTCGGACAGCGTCATGCCGTCGGGTGCCTTGTCGAGCTGCGCCATCAGGTCGAAACGGGGCAATGTGACGTCGAAGCGCTGCCGCAACCGGCCACGGACCTCGCCCTCGATCAGCGTCGTGCAGGTCAAGAGGCGCAGCCACAGCCGAAGCTCTTCGGCGTGATCCTCCGGAGTTTCGACGGCCTTGGTCTCGGAATCGAGCATGTTGATGCAGTCACTCACGGCCTAGCATTGGCGCCCGGCACGGATTCCCAACATTTTGAGCTTCAAATAAATCGAAGCCGGCTGCAAGCCTAAAGCCGCAACAATCGATCGCATCCCGATTTCTTTAGGCTTCAAATAATTGGCGCGCCGCTTGCATGCGCCGCTGTCCGCAGATGACGACGCTTTGAGCTCGCTTGCCGCGGCAGCAATCATCGGCATAAACTTGGATTGGAGTAGCGGCTTGCAGCGCAAGTCCTGTTGTCACGGGGGACAGATCATGAAGACGCAAATGACGTTGGCCGCAGCCGCCTTGCTGCTTGGCACCACGGTGAGTCCTTCCCTCGCCCAGGAGAAAATCAAGCTGGGTGTGATCGTGACCCTGTCGGGACCCGCCGCCGCGCTCGGCCAACAGGTTCGCGACGGCTTTGCGCTCGGAATGAAGGATCTCGGCGGCAAGATGGGCGGCCGCGATGTCGAGGTCGTCGTGGTCGACGACGAATTGAAGCCGGACGCAGCGGTTACCAAGGTCAAGGGCCTTCTGGAGCGCGACAAGGTCGACTTCGTGGTCGGCCCGATCTTCTCCAACATCCTCCAGGCGATTCACCGGCCGGTCACGGAATCGAAAACCTTCCTGATCAGCCCCAATGCCGGCCCGTCCACTTTTGCCGGCAAGGATTGCAACCCGTTCTTCTATGTGACCTCGTATCAGAACGATCAGGTGCACGAAATCCTCGGCAAGGTCGCGCAGGATCGCGGCTACAAGCGCATGTATCTGATGGTTCCGAATTATCAGGCCGGCAAGGACTCGGTCGCGGGCTTCAAGCTCGACTACAAGGGCGAGATCGTCGAAGAATCCTACATGCCGCTCAACACGCTGGACTTCCAGCCGGAGCTTTCCAAGATTTCATCGCAGAAGCCCGATGCGCTCTTCACGTTCATGCCCGGCGGCCTCGGGGTCAATCTCGTCAAGCAATACCGGCAGGCTGGCCTCGCCGACAGCATTCCGGTGCTCTCGGCTTTCACGGTGGATGAATCGACGTTGCCGGCGCAGCAGGACGCGGCGGTCGGCATGTTCGGCGGCGCGAACTGGGCGCCCAATCTCGACAATCCCCAGAACAAGAAGTTCGTCGCCGCCTACGAGGCCGCCTATAACGGCGTGCCCGGTACCTACGCCTTCCAGGCGTATGATGCCGCGATGCTGATCGACAGCGCCGTCAAGGCCGTGAAGGGCGACCTCTCCAACAAGGACGCGGTCGCGGCCGCTCTGAAAAAGGCCGACTTCACCTCGCTGCGCGGCGCCTTCAAGTTCAACACCAACGGTTATCCGATCCAGGATTTCTACCTGACCAAGGTCGCCAAGCGCGCGGACGGCAAGTTCCAGACCGAAATCGTCCAGAAAGTCTTTGAGAATTACGGCGACCGCTACGCCAAGGACTGCAAGGCGGCGAACTAAGCCGCACGTCGCGTCGAGGGAGGATCACGATGAAAAGCGAAATCACCGGCATCACACGGGCCAATGAGGGGATCCAGGGCATCTCCTGGAACATCCTCGGCCAGACCTATGTGCCGAAGAGCAACACGGAGCACAGCTTCTCCTGGCATGCGACGCTGCCGCCGGGCACGTTCGTGCCGCCGCACATTCATCCGGACCAGGATGAATATCTCTACATGCTGGAGGGCAAGCTCGATTTCATGCTCGGCAATTCCGAGTCGCAGGCGACCGCGGGCGACCTGATCCGGCTCGGCATGGGCGTGCCGCATGGCATCTTCAACAAATCGGATCAGACCGCGAAGGTGTTGTTCTGGGTGTCACCGACCCGCAAGCTGTTCGACCTGTTCTGGGGCCTTCACAACATGAAGGAACAGAAGCCCGAGGACGTGGTGGCGATGGCCGCCGAGTTCAACATCCACTTCCTGCCGCCGCCTCCCGGCGGCTAGCAGCGCATCTTAAGCCCGCACCGCCGCAAGTCCCGGCACTGCGGCGAAGCCGGCCTTGGTGGCATAGCCGCGCACGATCGCCTCGCGCTGGGAATAGCTCAGCACGTTGTCGACATTGTCGAAACCATCAGGCGCGAGCTGCTCGACGGCGTCGATGACGCCCTCGGGGCCGCCGCGCCGGTTGGAGCGGACGATATCCGCAGTCATGGGCAGGCGCTTCTTCTCGTATTCAAGCAACGCCTGGCGCGGATGCTCGGCGCGCACCAGCGCGTCGGCGAGGCAGCGCGCGTCGAGGATGGCCTGCGAAGCGCCGTTGGAGCCAACCGGATACATCGGATGCGCGGCATCGCCGAGCAGCGTGACTCTGCCCGACGACCAATAGGGCAACGGATCGCGGTCGCAGGTCGGATATTCGTAGAACTCGGGCGTGGCCGAGATCAGGCTCTTCACGTCGACGTAAGGCACCGAGAAGCGCGCCACATGCGGCATCAGCTCCTCGCGCCGGCCCGGCCGCGACCAGTCTTCCTTCCGCGGCGGCGGGGCATTGCCCTCGCCCACCTTCACCAGGACCGCCCAGTTGGTAAGGCGGCTCGCCGGACTCGATCCCTCCGCGATGGGATAGATCACCACCTTGGCGTTGAGCCCGCCGGCCACAATCATCGACTTGCCGGTGAGGAATAGCGGCCAATCCCGCGCACCGCGCCACAGCATCAGGCCGTTCCAGCACGGCGGCCCCTCGCTCGGGAACAGCGTGTCACGGACCCGCGAATGGATGCCGTCGGCACCAATCAGGATGTCGCCGCGCGCGGTATGGATGTGCGCGCCTGAGCGGTCGAAGAAGTACGCGGTGACGCCGCCCTCGTCCTGCGTGAAGGCACCGAGGCGGCAGCCGGTGTGGATGGCCTCCGGCCCGAGCCGCTCCTCGACGGCCCGATGAATGACGCCTTGAAGGCGGCCGCGGTGGATCGAGAATTGCGGCACATCGTGGCCGGCGTCGATGCCGCGGGCCTCGCGCCAGACTTCCTGGCCGTGACGGTTAAGGTAATAGAGCTGGTCGGTGCGGATCGCGACATCGTCAAGCTGCTGCAGCAGACCGAGGCCTGCCAGCTCACGCATGGCATGGGGCAGCGTGTTGATGCCGACGCCAAGCTCGCGGATGGTGTCGGACTGCTCGAAGATCTCGCAAGCGAGGCCCCGCGAGCGCAGCATCAATGCGGTGGTGAGACCACCGATACCGCCGCCGACGATAATCGCCTTCATCGCCCTCACTCCACTCGGTACACACCAGGCAATGCGGCCAAAGTCGCACGGGCGGTCACTCGGCCGCAAGCGGCTTTGTCGCCTCCGCCTTGAGCTCGGCCCGGGTCTTGGGCTTAGCCTTAATTCTCAGCTCCTCGAGATCCTGCCGGTCGCGCACGCTGTTGCGGAAAATCTGATCTTTTCCGGGAAGATATTGCGGCGGGCAGAACGCGTCGTCCGCCCCGTACCAGGCTGCCGCCCTCATGGTGAAGGAGGGATCGACCAGATGCGGCCGCCCGAGCGCAACGAGGTCAGCCCGGCCGGCAGCCAGGATGGTGTTGGCCTGGTCCGCCGTCGTGATGTTGCCGACGCACATCGTGGCCACGCGCGCCTCATTGCGGACCTGGTCGGAGAACGGAGTCTGGAACATGCGGCCATAGATCGGCTGCGCATCGCGCACGGTCTGCCCGGTCGAGACGTCGACGAGATCGACGCCCGCCTCGGCAAAAGCCCGCGCGATCACCACTGCATCGTCGCCGCCGATGCCACCCTCGGCCCAGTCGGTCGCGGAAATGCGCACAGACATCGGCTTGTGCGACGGCCATATGGCCCGCAGCGCCTCGAAGATTTCGAGCGGGAAGCGCAGGCGGTTTTCGAGCGAGCCGCCATACTCATCCGCGCGTCTATTCGTCAGCGGCGAGATGAAGCTCGCAAGCAGATAGCCGTGGGCGCAGTGCAGTTCGAGCATGTCGAAGCCACAGCGTTCGCCGCGCTCGGCCGCCGCGACGAAAGCGTCCTTCACTGCATTCATGCCGACGCGATCGAGCTCCCGCGGAACCTGGCTGTCGGGAAAATAGGGCAGCGGCGATGCCGAACACACCTCCCAACCGCCCTCCTCGAGCGGACGGTCCATGCCGTCCCACATCAGCTTGGTCGCGCCCTTGCGCCCGGCGTGCCCCAGTTGCAGGCAGATTTTTGCGGCCGAATTGGCATGGACGAAATCAACGATGCGTTGCCAGGAGGCCTCCTGCTCGTCATTCCACAGTCCTGCGCAGCCCGGCGTGATCCGCGCCTCACGGCTGACGCAGACCATCTCGCTGAAGATCAGGCCGGCGCCGCCGATCGCGCGCGATCCGTAATGCACCAGATGGAAATCGGTCGGCACGCCCTCCTTCGCCGAATACATGCACATCGGCGACACCACGGCGCGATTGGCGATCTCCATCTCACGCAGCCGGAAGGGCTGGAACAGCGGCACCATTGGCTTTTCGGTGTCGACTTCGAAACCGCTGTCACGAACACGCTTGGCAAACGACCTTTCGACCTCCGCCACGAAGTCAGGAGCGCGAAGCTTCAGATTATCGTAGGTGATCGCCTTCGAGCGCGTCATCACGCCGAAGGCAAACTGCACGGGATCGAAATCCCAGAAGCGGTCGACATGCTCGAACCAGACCAGCGAGACGTCCGCGGCGTGCTGCGTCTTCTCGACCTCCTCACGCCGCCCGTGCTCATAGACGTCCAGCGCCGCCTTGATGCTGGGCGCCTTCTCCATCGCCTCTGCCAGCGCAATCGCATCTTCCATCGCGAGCTTGGTGCCCGAGCCGATCGAGAAATGCGCGCTCGCCTTGGCGTCGCCGAGCAGAACCATGTTGTCCTTGACCCAGCGCTTGCTGCGGATCATCGGGAAGTTGCGCCACGTCGAACGATTGGTGAGCAATTGATGCCCATCGAGGAACCAGCCGAAGATCTCGGCCATTCGCGCAGCCGACTGGGTCTCGTTCAGCCCCGTCAGCCCGGCGCGCTCGAACGTCTCCGGATCGGTCTCGAAAATCCAGGTCGAGTGCCCGGCTTCATATTGATAGGCATGGGCGATGAACGGTCCCCACTCCGTCTCCTGGAAGATGAAGGTGAAGGCATCCAGCGGCCTGGTCGAACCCATCCAGGCGAACTTGTTGGCACGGAGATCGAGTTCCGGCGCGAAATGATCGACATATTTGTCGCGGAAGCGGCTGTTGATGCCGTCCGCGACCAGGATGAGATCGGCGTCAGCGAAGCGGGATTCGTCCTCGACATCCGCCTCGAAGTTCAGGATGACGCCCAGTTCTCGCGCGCGCGCCTGCAGGATCAGGAGCAGCTTCTGCCGCGAGCAGCCACAAAAGCCGTTGCCGCCGACCCGATGGACCGTTCCGCGGAAGTGCACGGCGATGTCGTCCCAGTAGGCGAATTCCTGGGTGATGCGGCGATAGCTCGGGAGGTCGTGCTTCTCGAAATTATCGAGCGTGGCGTCCGAGAACACCACGCCGAAGCCGAAGGTGTCGTCGGCGCGGTTGCGCTCGTACACCGCGATCTCAGCGCTCGGTCGCTGCTTCTTCAGCAGGATTGCAGCATATAGACCCGCAGGTCCGCCACCGATGATCGCGACTTTCATGGGAGCCTCGCCAATTCAACCCGGCGAAACTATTTTAAGCCTAAAATAATCTCGCGCAAGTCCCCATTGCGGCAGGCTGCCGCAAAGCCCGGCCTAGTCGCCCCTGAAGACCGGCTTGACCTTGTTGGCAAAGGCCTCGAAGGCCCGTTCGAAATCGGCCGTTGTCATGCACAGCGCTTGAGCAACGGCCTCCGCCTCGATCGCCTCCTCCACCGACATCGCCCATTCCATGGCCAGCATCCGCTTGGTCATGGTGTTGGCGAAGGTCGGTCCCTCAGCAATCTGCTTGGCCAGTAGCTGTGCCTGGGGCAGCACCTGCTCCGACGTGACGATGCGGCTGAAGAAGCCCCAGCGCTCGCCCTCCTCCGCGGTCATGAACCGGCCGGTGTAGAGCAACTCGGAAGCGCGGGACTGTCCGATGATCCGCGGCAGGATCGCGCAGGCGCCCATGTCACAACCGGCAAGGCCCACCTTGTTGAAGAGGAAGGCAACCTTGGCCCCGCTCGCAGCAAGCCGCATGTCCGACGCCATGGCGATGATCGCGCCCGCGCCGGCGCAAATGCCTTCAACCGCAGCAACGATCGGCTGCGGACAGGCCCGCATCGCCTTGACGAGGTCGCCGGTCATCCGCGTAAACGCCGTCAGCCCCTTGGTGTCCATTTTCACGAGCGGCCCGATGATCTCGAACACGTCGCCGCCGGACGAAAAATTGGCACCAGCGCCGGTCACGACGATGGACTTGACCGCATCGTCGAACGCACAGGCGCGAAAGAAATCGGTGAGTTCGCGATAGCTCTCGAAGGTCAACGGATTCTTCCGTTCCGGACGATTGAGCGTGACTGTCGCAACACCATCGACCACGGCCAGCAGGAAGTGCTGCGGCGAATAGTCCGCAAGCGGTAAGGTCACGGGATTGGCTGGTCTGCTCATACGATCTCCTTGGCTTTCTTGTTCCGTGCCGGTGCCATGCGCGCTAAATCTCACCACCGGCAACAGCGATCGCCTGCCCGGTGATTGCGCCGGCACCCTCGCCGCACAGCCAGAGCACGGTATCCGCGACCTGCTGAGGAGAGATCAATCGTCCCTGCGGATTATGCTTTGCGAGCTCGGCAATGGCCTGCTCGCGGCTACGCCTCGTCTTTTTCATGATGTTCTCGATGCTGCCGGCGACCAGATCGGTGTCGGTGAAACCGGGACACACCGCGTTGACGGTCACATTGCTGCCGGCCATTTCAATGGCGAGGGAACGCACGAGACCGACCACAGCGTGCTTGGCCGCGGTGTAGGCGCTGACATAGGCATATCCCTTGAGCCCCGCCGTCGACGCGATCGCGACGATACGGCCATAGGGACGATCCTTCATCCCGGGCAGCACAGCGCTGACAGCATGGACCACGCCCATGAAATTGACGTCCATCATGCGCGCAAACAGTGCGCTGTCGGATTTGGCGAACGGCGCGGACTCGGCGCTTCCCGCATTGGCGATCAGGATATCGATCGGCTGCCGCGCACTCGCTTGAGCGATGGCGACTTTCATTGAGGTTTCGTCCGAGACGTCGGCGACGGCCGCAAAATGCGCTGCCCCTGCGCTGACAGCCTCTTCAAGCGTCGCAGCGTTCCGCCCAAGGACGGTCACGGTGGCACCGCCCCCGACGAGCGCTGCTGCGATGGCGCGACCGATGCCGCGACCGCCACCGGTCACCAGCGCGTGCGGCGAATGCGGTAATCCGGACATGCGCTGGCTTCCTTGCATTCTGCTGATCGCTCTTCTCGATATATTTTAACCTTCAAACTTTTGCAAACAAAGCTCGACTCCACCCCGTGAACGGTCGCAACGGAGAAGACGGCCTGAAAATTGCTTTAAGTATAAAATTATCTCTTCCCATCCCTCACAGGCCTGTTAGCATCGAAGGGCCAAGCAAAAGGATGTCGCGTGTCGCAGCCTGCGCCAATGATAACAAAGGACGGCCGCTTCGCCTATGAAGCAGCGGGCGATCCGGGCGGGACACCTCTGATTTTCCTGCATGGCATCGGCGGTGCGGCACGGGCCTGGCGGCAGCAGCTTGCGACATTCGGCGACCGCTTTCACGCGATTGCATGGGACATGCCGGGCTATGGCGGCTCGGCGCCGCTCGCCACCGTCAGCATCGCTTCCCTGGCGGATGCGCTTCAGCGATTCATCGAGCAGCTTGGGGCGAGCAAGCCAATTCTGGTCGGACATTCCATCGGCGGCATGATCGTCCAGAAATGGCTGGTGCAATCCCCAAAACTGGCGCGCGCGGTCGTGCTGGCGCAGACCAGCCCGGCGTTCGGCAAGGCCGGCGGCGATTGGCAGAAATCGTTTATCGCCGTCCGGCTCGGGCCGCTCGATCGCGGCGAAACGATGAAGTCGCTGGCTCCCTCTCTGGTGAAGGAGCTGGTGGGCGACGATCCTGATCCCAGGGGAATGGAGCTTGCACGCGAGTGCATGGCAAGTGTGCCCGAGGCGAGCTATCGCGCCATGATGCTGGCCTTGATCGGCTTCGACCAACGCAGCACCCTCAAGGATATTTCCATCCCGACGCTGCTGCTGTCCGGCTCCAAGGACAACAACGCGCCAGCCCCAATGATGGCGAAGACGGCGACCTACATTCCTTCCGCGGAATATGTCGAGCTCGACGCTGTCGGCCATCTCGCCAACCTCGAACGCCCCGATGCCTTTAACGAGGCGCTCGGCCGATTCCTGAATTCCGTCGCGACGAAAACGTAGGATGACTGCGCAATGACCATGCAAGTCAGCAAGACCATCGGCGCGAGTGACAAGGTCGCGCTGGATGCGCCGATCTTCGATCCCGTCGCATTCCGACTGAGCGACGAGCAGGCCGGCATCATCGCGCGGGCGCGCGAGATCGGCCAGAGCGTGTTCGCCGGCCGCGCCGCGACTTACGACCGCGAGGCGATCTTCCCGTCTGAGAATTATCGCGACCTGCATCGCGTCGGCCTGCTCGGTATTGCCGTACCCAAGAAGCATGGCGGGCTCGGCGCGAATTATCAAACCTACGCACTGGCGGCAGCCGAAATCGGCCGCTATTGCGGCGCGACTGCGCTCACCTGGAACATGCATGTCTGCTCGACGCTGTGGTCGGGTCCGCTCGCCGACGATCTCGACATGGATGCTGAAACCCGCGCCGAGCACGAGCAGCGGCGTGCAGTCCACTACAAGCGCATCGTCGAGCATGGCGCGATCTATTCGCAGCCTTTTTCGGAAGGCGGTGCAGCTGCGGCAGGCGGTGTTGCTTTCGGCACGGAAGCGCGGCCGGTCGAGGGCGGCTGGATCGTCAACGGCAAGAAGATCTTTGCATCACTCTCCGGCCATGCGGACTATTACGGCGTTCTCTGCACGGAGATCGAGGAAGGCGAGAAGGCTTCGCGCCGCAATACGCTTTACCTCGCCATCCCCTCAAAATCGGAAGGCGTCTCGGTCGTCGGCGACTGGGACCCGCTTGGCATGCGCGGAACAGTCTCGCGCACGCTGCTGTTCAAGGAGGTGTTCGTGCCGGCAGATTCGGCGCTGATGCCGCGCGGCGTCTATTTCCAGGCCGCGATGCGCTGGCCGCACATGTTCCTGACGCTGTCGCCAACCTATATGGGCCTTGCGCAAGCCGCCTATGACTTCACCGTGCGGTATCTGCGCGGCGAAGTACCGGGCATGCCGCCGGTCAAGCGCAGGATGTATCCGACCAAGCAAATTGCGGTCGCGCAGATGCAGATCAAGCTCGAGCAGATCAAGGCGATCTGGTTCCAGGCCGTCACCGAAGCGCGCGCCAATCCGAGCAAGGAGCAGGTGCTTCGCGCTTATGCCGCACAATATTCGGTGATGGAGGGTGCCAATGAGCTCGCCGCGCTCGCGATCCGCACCTGCGGCGGACAGGCCATGCTGCGCTCGCTGCCGCTGGAGCGCATCTATCGCGACAGCCGCTGCGGCTCGCTGATGTTGCCCTGGACAGCCGAGCTCTGCCTCGACCGGATCGGGCGCGAGGCGCTGTACGAGGCCGGCGAAACGGACGACTAACGGTGGATCTCTGCAGTCTGATCGATCGCAACGCGGCGTTCGCGCCAGACAAGACGGCCATCGCCTTCGAGGGCGAACGGTCGAGCTATGCGGCATTCGCTGCACGCATCGAGCGGACGGCGGCGACGTTGAAGCAGGAGCTCGGCGTAGGCCGGGGCGACCGCGTTGCGATCCTCAGCCTGAACCGGCCGGACTATCTGGTTCTGCTCTATGCCTGCGCGCGGCTCGGCGCGATGCTGGTGCCCCTGAACTGGCGGCTCGCTGTGGCCGAGCAGCTCTTCATCCTCAACGATGCCGGCGCCAAGGTCCTGGTGCTCGAGCAGGCATTTGAGGGGGTACTCGCCGAGCTTGAGGGGACCGCAATCGTCGGGCTCGATTTCGAGCCGGCCCGCAGCATGACGTTCGAAAACCTGTTGGCTCGAAGCCGCGGCACCGGCCGCAACCCGCACACTGATCTCTCCTGTCCGCTCCTCATTGTCTACACATCGGGAACGACCGGACGGCCCAAAGGCGCAGTGCTGCGCCAGGAGGCGTTGTTCTGGAACGGCGTCATGAGCCAGCACATGCACAACATGACGTCCGATGACCATGTGCTGACGCTGCTACCGTTCTTCCACGTCGGCGGCCTCAACATCCAGACCACGGCGGCGCTCCAGCTGGGCGCGACGGTCACGGTTCACGCACGCTTCACGCCGGACACCGCGCTTGCAGCCATCGAACGGGAACGGCCGACCTTGACTGTGATGGTGCCGGCGATCATCCAGGCGGTGAGCGAGCATCCCGCCTGGCCCACGACCGACCTTTCGTCACTCAAAGCCGTCGCGACCGGCTCGACCATCGTACCGCCGCATCTGATCGACCGCTTCGTGGCGCGCGGCGTACCCGTGCTTCAGGTCTACGGCTCGACGGAAACTTGTCCCATCGCAGTCTACACCCGGCTTGGTGGCGATCTCTCGCGCGCGGGATCGACCGGACTTGCCGGCCTGTGCTGCGAAGCGAAAGTGATCGATCAGGCCGGCAACGAGGTGCCGACGGGAGCGCCGGGGGAGATCGCAGTGCGCGGCCCCAACGTGTTCTTCGAATATTGGGGCAATGCGGACGCAACGCGCGATGCGCTGCACGACGGCTGGTATCGTACCGGCGATATCGGCCTGTGCGACGCGGATGGCTATTTCTGGGTGCGCGACCGCAAGAAGAACATGATCATTTCCGGCGGCGAGAACATCTATCCGGCGGAGGTCGAACGCGTCCTGCTGGAACATCCCGATGTCAGCGAATGCGCCGTGATCGGCCGGCCCGATCCACGCTGGGACGAGGTGCCCATCGCCTACGTGATCCCGCGATCCGGCTGTCGGCTCGAAGCAGACGCGTTGAAAGCGCATCTTCAGGCCCAACTCGCCCGCTACAAGGTTCCGCGCGACATCGTTTTCGTCACCGACCTGCCGCGCACAGCGCTGGGCAAGGTCCAGCATTTCCTGCTGAAGCAGCTTGATGCGCAATCGCGCGCGCAAGGAGAAGCATCTTGAAGATTGCGGTTCTGGGTGGGGGAAACGGCTCTTTCGCGGCCGCGGGCGATTTTGCGCTGTCGGGACATGAGGTCCGGCTCTGGCGCCGCGACGCGGATCAGGTCGCAGCCCATCGCGCCGCCGGCTCGCGCATCCTGGTGAAGGATCATGACGGCCGTCACGACGTCAAGCTCGCGCTGGTCACCGCTGCCATCGCCGAAGCCGTCAACGGCGCAGAGCTGATCCTGTGCCCCGCCCCCGCCTTCGCGCAGTCTGATATTGCGCGCCTGCTTGCTCCACATCTGCAGGATGGACAGGTCGTGTTTCTGCCGCCGGCCACGTTCGGCTCGATGATCTTCGCCCAGGCTGCGCGGAATGCCGGCAACCACGCCAAGGCGTGCTTTGCCGAAACCGGGACCTTGCCCTGGCTGACCCGCAAGCACGGCCCGTTCGAGGTCGCGATCACAATCCGCGCCAAGCGACTGCCGGTCGGCGTTTTCCCGCTCGATCAGGCGCCGCGTGCGCTTGCGGTGATTGGACAGGCTTTCGCCGGCGCAATCGAGCCGTGCGGCGATGCTCTGTCCGGTGCGCTGATGAATGCAGGCCCGATTATCCATCCACCGCTGATCGTGATGAATGCAGGCCCTATCGAGCATTTCGAGAAGTGGGACATCCACAAGGAAGGAACGCAAGCCGCGATCCGCCGTGTCACCGACGCGCTCGATGCCGAACGGATTGCCGTGCGTGAGGCGCTCGGATATGGCGCACCGCATTTTCCGCTCGCCCATCACTATGCCAAGGAAGGCGAGGTGTGGATGTATGGCCGCGGCTCGCACGACCGGCTGACCGATTCCGGCGACTGGCGCGAGCGGATCGTGCTGACCGAGCACCGCTACATGAGAGAAGATTTGCGGCTTGGGCTATCGCTGCTGGTCTCTGTCGCCAGCCTGACGGGCGTGGCTACGCCGCTGGCCAAAGGATTTCTGGCCATCGGTGGCGCAATCTGCGGTGAGGATTTTACGCAAGACGGCCGAACCCTCGAGACGCTGGGCCTCGGCAATCTCGACAAGGCCGCTTTGCAGACGCTTCTTCGCAAGGGATTTTGACCGATGACCAGCCGAGCCACAATCGCCTGTCTCGGGGCCGGCCGGATGGGCCGCGGCATCGCCGTCGCGTTCGCCTACGCGGGGCATATGGTCACGATGATCGACATCAAGGCCCGTTCAGCCGAAGATTTCGCCAGGCTGGAGGCAGATGCGCTCGGCGAAGTCAGGAAGACCTTTGCCAGCCTGGCGAAGCTGGGGCTACTGACCGAGGCGGATGTCGATCCGCTGATCGCGCGGGTCTCGGTGGTGCCGGCCAGCCAGAGCGATGCGGCACTGTCCGATGCGGGAATAGTCTTCGAAGGGGTCCCCGAGATCGTCGAGCTCAAGCGGGATGTGCTGGGGGCGGCCTCAAAACAAGTCGGCCCCGATACGATCATCGCATCGACGACGTCGACCATCCTTGTCGACGATCTCTCTGGCGCGATCGTGAATCCTCGCCGCTTCCTCAATGTGCACTGGCTCAATCCGGCCTATCTGATCCCGCTGGTCGAGGTTTCGCCAGGCAAGGCCACCGATCCAGGCATCGTCGAGGAGGTCAAGGCGCTACTCGAAGGCATCGGCAAGGTGCCGGTAGTCTGCGCGGCGACGCCCGGCTTCATCGTTCCGCGCATCCAGGCGCTGGCGATGAACGAGGCCGCGCGCATGGTCGAGGAAGGCGTCGCTAGCGCAGAAGACATCGACAAGGCGATCCGCTACGGCTTCGGCTTCCGCTATGCCGTGCTCGGGCTGCTCGAATTCATCGACTGGGGTGGCGGCGACATCCTCTACTACGCCAGTCGTTATCTTGAAAGCGCACTCGGCAGCGACCGCTATCGTGCACCCGAGGTCATTTCGCGGAACATGCACGAGGGCCGGATCGGCCTGCGAACGGGCGCAGGCTTTCTCGATTATTCAGGTATGGACATCGACGCCTATCGGGCAAAACGGCTTCAGGCCATGGTCGACCTGCTCCGTCACTTTGACCTGGCTCGCCCGCCGGTGCTCGATCGGAACTAGCCGAACACGTCCTGCAGCACCCCTTCACTCACCACGGCGGCACCATCGAGCTCGATCGTCGTCCCCATCATCGGCAGATCGAAATGGCCCGCCGTGTAACGGCCGGCGAATTCGTTGGCACCGGTCGAGAACAGGAAGTTGCCGGAGACGGCACGAATTTCCGTGCCGTTGGTGTCGCGCTGGTCATACATCGACAGCGCCTCGTAGCGCGCGCCGGGATTCATGCCGAAGCCGACATGCGACACCGCATAGGCTTCCCGATCGCCCCAGGCGGCAAGATAGGCACGCATCATTGCGGCATCCGTGCCCTCGCCTTCCAGCTCGACGACATAATCGTCCTTCAGTGTCATCTTCACCGGCGAGGTCAGGTAACGCTTGAAGGTCAGGTTGATGTCGCCGGGCGCCATCACCAGCGTGCCGTTGATCGTTCCGCTCTTGGGGAAGCTGACGACGATGCCGCCGGGCCAATGCGCCAGCGTCCCGGGCTTGTCCGTCCAGCCCCACACGCCGACCGTGGATGCGCCGACCATATCGACGTCGAGCGCCGTGCCGGCCTTCGACGTCACCCGCATCCGCTTGGTCCCGCGCAGCATCTTCGCCGCCGCGCGAACGCGCTTCTCGAGCGCGGAATCCGGCACCATCCGCTCCAGCGCTTCGGGATGCTCGTTGGAGATCACCAGGATTCGCGCGCCGGCTTTGAGGATCTCGGGTGTCTCTACCGCATGCATCAAGCCCTCTATGGTGCAATCCACCACAAAGCCGGCTTGTTGAAGCGCGGTAATGACCGGGCCGAGCCGCTGGATCGCCTCGCTCGCCCCTGTCGAGCGAACCGGAACGATATTCCGGTTACGCGGGGTCGGCATGACCACGTGAAACGGTCGGGCGCCCATCCGCAACAGCGCGAGCTCCGCCAGATGAACGTTCAACGCACGTGACTGGGTTTCCGAGAGGATCGCCGCGGTATCGCCGGCCTTGACGGCGCATCGCTCAAAAACCTCGCAAAATGCGTCGATCCATTTTGCCTCAATGCGATCAGCCAGCATGTCTACTCCCGTCTTTCTGTTTCTTCTTCGTCAGTTCATGCTTCGGGGAAACCCCGCAGCAGATACGCGCGCACTGCCCCCAGCAGACCATTGAGGATCAGGCCCAGCAGCGAGATCGTGATCAGCGGCACGAACATGTCGACGGCCTGAAAGGTCCGGGCCGCCGTGACGAGCACATGTCCGAGCCCGTCGCTCGACGTGATCATCTCCGCCAGAAACACCACGATGCAGGAAATGACAAGGCCGATCCGGCAACCGGTCAGGATCGACGGCATCGCGGCCGGCAGCACCACCTTGAACAGGATCTCATAGCGCGGCGTTCCCGCCGCCATGGCCGACCAGATCAGCTTCTGCTCCACCGTCGACGCGCCGTAATAGGTAGACAACAGAATGGGAAAGAGTGCATCCGCCGCCACCAGCGTAATCTTCGATCCGTGACCGAAGCCGAGCAGCAGCAGCAATGCTGGATAGAGCGCGACCTTTGGCAAGGGTGCAAGCACGCGAACGATCGCCCGAACCACGGCGTTGATAGCCGGATTGGCGGCAGCGGCGATGCCGATGCTGACACCGAGCACGACCGCAATCGCGAAGCCGGCAAACAGCCGGATCAGAGTCGCCGCGATCTCCTGCTGAAACGTCCAGGTCAGGAGTTGCTGAAGCAGCCTGCTGAATACGTATCCCGGCGGCGGCAGCAAGACCGCAGGCGCAAAGCCAAACGATACAAGGCCTTGCCACAGCGCGATCACCAGCACGATCGGCGCGAGCCCGAGGATGATGCTGGTGTAGCGAAGCTGCGGCATCATGAGAAGCTCAGCGGCATGTCGAACTGCGGTTCGGACCAGCGCACCAGCCTTGCGCGGACCCGCTCGAAGATCGCATCCAGGCAGATTCCCATCGCGCCGACGATGATGATCATCGCAAAGACGGTGTCGTATTGGCCCATGTCGAGAGCGTTGAACAAGATGTTGCCGGCGCCGGACTGACGGGCGATCATCTCGCTGGTGATCATCGTGATCAGCGCCAGCACGAGTCCGGTGCGGCAACCGGTCAGAATTTCCGGCAGCGCCGCCGGCAGTACGATCCGGACCAGCCGTTGCGCAGGCGAAAGCCCCATCGCGGCACCCGACCACAGCATCTTCTCTTCCACCGCCTTGGCGCCCTCGAAGCTGTGATAGATCACGGGCAAGCTGACGCCGAGGAAGATCACCAGCGTCTTCGTGATGTCGCCGACGCCGAGCCACAGCATGATGATCGGCATCAAGGCGGCCTTCGGCACCGGGTAGATTACCATCAGGAGCGGATTGAAGAAGGCCGCGACGGCCCGGCTACGGCCCATCAACAGGCCGAGCGGAATCGAAACCGATACCGCTATGCCAAACCCGACCGCCATGCGGCGGAGCGAGGCCAGGATGTTGATCAGCGATTCCTTGTCCCCGAGAATGTCCGGGATTGCACGAATTGCTTCGATCGCCGTCGGAAAGCTGTCATTCTTCAACGCGAGGGACGCCGCCTGCCAGATCGCGAGCAATCCGATGCAGGCAAGCACCGGGGCAGCCCGTCTCGCCAAAGCGGCGAGCGATATCATGACGGAGACCCGACAGGGTCGGTCTCGTCGAACATCCGCTCGATATCGACAACGTATTTCTGGTAGCGTGGATCGAGCAGCAACTCGCTGCGTCGGCGCGGCCGCGGCAGATCGATGTCGATGACCTCGCGGATGCGGCCGGGAGACTTCGACATCATCACGACCTTGTCTGACAGGAACACCGCTTCGTCCACCGAATGGGTGACGAACAGCACCGTCTTGCGATCACGCTCCCAGATATTCAACAGATCGTTCTGCAGGCGAGTTCGCGTGTGAGCATCGAGCGCGCCGAACGGCTCGTCCATCAACAGAACCTCAGGATGGTAAGCCAGCGTTCGAGCCAGCGCTACGCGCTGCTTCATGCCGCCGGACAGCTCCTTGGGATAGAAGTTCTCATAGCCCTTGAGCCCGACCATTTCGATCAAGGCCCGGCTCTGTGCTTCGGCCTCGGCGGTGCGCACGCCCTGCTGGCGAGGGCCATACATCACATTGTCCAGCACGGTCTTCCACGGAAACAACGCGAATTCCTGAAACACCGGGCCGCGATCCGGCCCTGGACCCGTGATCGTCCGTCCCTTGATCTTCGCTGAACCGCTGGTCGGGCTGACGAAGCCGCCGACGACGTAAAGCAGTGTCGACTTGCCGCAGCCGGAGGGACCAAGGATGGAGACGAAGGCTCTTTCGTCGATCGCCAGCGAGATGTCCGATAGCGCTACATGATCCTTGCGCGCCGAGGTCTGAAATACCTGCGAGACGCTCTCGATCTCGATGATTGCAGAAGCCGGTTTTTGCGGCGTCACCGGTCTCACCCATTCGCTCGATCTCGAAGGCACTACCTTCATCCCGTCTCACTTCGTTCGCGCGACCCCTGCGCAACAGGCTTGCTGAACATCCTTCGTCAGCGACGCGAGCTTAGCAAGAAACTTGCCAGACGTTTGGCTGTTTTCGGGCAAGTGCGCCACGTCATCCGAACCAGGGCCATTCTGCGGGCCCCTCATGCGTCACGGCCCCGCCCGGTGCCTGGCCAACCAATCGGGCATATTTCGCCAGCGCGCCGGCACGGTGACGAGGCGGACGCGGCTTCCAATCGTGCCGGCGAGCAGCGAGTTCCTGCTCGTCGACCAGCATATCCATCCGCCGGTTCGCAGCATCGATCCGGATCCTGTCGCCATTGCGAACCAGCGCCAGCGGACCGCCGACGAAGGCCTCGGGAGACACATAGCCGATGCACATTCCGCGCGTGGCGCCAGAGAAGCGTCCATCCGTGATCAGGGCCACCTTCTCGCCCATGCCCTGTCCATAGATCAGCGCGGTGACGCCGAGCATCTCGCGCATGCCGGGGCCGCCCACCGGCCCCTCGTTTCGGATCACAAGAACCTCGCCCGCCTGATAGGTGCGATCACGAACCGCAGCGACGCAGGCCTCCTCGTCTTCGAAAACGCGCGCCACGCCTTCAAAGAACTGACTCTTCAGGCCCGCGACCTTGATGACCGCGCCGTCGGGACAGAGGTTTCCCTTCAGCACTGCGACACCGCCATCTGGCATGATCGGCGCGCGAGCCGCGTAAACGACCTCTCCGTCAGGAGCGTTGGCGGCGCCGTATTCTTCGGCAAGTGTACGGCCCGTGACAGACAAGCAGCTGCCATCAATATGCCCGCTCTGGATCAGCTCCCGGATCACCACGGCGGCACCGCCGATATCGTAGACATCCTTCGCTGTATATTTGCCTCCAGGCCGCAGGTTTCCGATCAGCGGCGTCCTGGCAAAAACCTCGCCGACATCGTCGATCGTGAATGCGATCCCGGCCTCGTTTGCGATCGCCGGCAGATGTAGCGCAGCATTGGTCGAACCGCCCGTGGCGGCCACGATCGCCGCACCGTTTTCCAGGGATTTCCGCGTCAAGACGTCGCGCGGCAACGGCCCGCCGCGTTCCAGCATCTCCATGATAAGGCGCCCGGCCCGCCTGGATATCTGCGCGCGCTCGGCATAGACACCTGGCACCATCGACACGTTGGGAATGGTGAGGCCCATCGCCTCCGACACCATCCCCATGGTGTTGGCAGTGAATTGGCCGGCGCACGCGCCGATGGTCGGCAGGCACGCCCGCTCAATCCGCTCGAGCGTGGCACTGTCGATCTCTCCGGTCATGAAGCTGCCAACAGCCTCATAGGAGTCGAGCACGGTGAGGGTCCGCCCGTCCATACGGCCCGGCAGCGCGCTGCCGCCATAGATGAAAATGGACGGGACGTTGCACCGGACCATGCCCATCATCACGCCGGGAAGCGTCTTGTCGCATCCGCCATATCCGATCAGCGCATCGTAGGCGAGACCATGGACGACGGCTTCAATCGAGTCGGCGATCAGCTCCCGCGAAAACAGCGAGAACTTCATCCCCTCGTGATTCATGCTGATACCGTCGGAAACCGATACGGTCGAAAACTCGCGCGGCGTGCCGCCGGCCTCCTCGATTCCCGTCTTGGCCGCAGCGACCTGAAAGTCGTGCGTCATGTTGCAGGGCGTCTGTTCGCCCTTCATGCTGACGACGCCGACCATCGGCTTGGCAATCGCAGCGTCGTCGAGCCCCATGGCGCGCATGAATGCGCGGTGCGGGGCCCGGTCGAGACCATCCGTCGTGATCCGAGATCGGAGCTTCTTCATACGTGCATCTTCTTCATGCAACGTCCCGGATCATCCTGGACGCCACGACCTTCTCGCTCGGTTCGTTCGCCCGATCGCCTATTGCAGTGGAGCGACAATCGTCGAATGCTTGAATTGCGCGACATCCAATTTCGGCAGCATCCCTGTCTCCGCGTAGATGTCCAGCATCTTCTGGATCGCGGGGAAATTCGGTGCCGCACCCGGGTCGCGGCCAAAATCATTGTCCTTGAGCAGATAGGTCTCGAGAACCGGAATAGGTGCCTTCAGGACTTCGTTGACGACCTTCAACGTCTCTTCGCGGTTCGCCAGCGCTTTCTTCATGCCAGAGGTAATGTCACGCACGTAAGCCTTGACCAGTTCCGGGTTCTTGTCGACGAAATCGGCACGGCAGGCTTCCAGGATGTGCACGATGTTCGGCATCGCCTGCGACAGCGAGAACAGTTTGCGCGTGCCGCCCTTTGCCTCGGCGCGCGCGGCAAACGGCTGGTTCATGTTGACCGCATCGACGCGGCCCTGCCGCAACGCATCTTCGGAGACGGCAAAGCCGACCTCGACCAGCTTGATGTCCTTGGCCGGATCGATGCCGTTCTGCTTCAGCAACAGATTGAACGGGCCTTGCGTGCCGCCGCCGATCACGGAAATTCCGACCGTCTTGCCTTTGAGATCGGCGATGGTCTTGATCGGGGAGTCGTCCATGACAGCCCAGTAGACCGAGAAACCGCCGGCCTTTTCGAAGACATGCTGCGCCACGATGTAGGCCTTGAGGTTGCCGCCAACCACGCCGTTGGCGAGCGACAGCGGCGCCTGCGTCGCGCAATCCAGCGCGCCGGCCGCCAAGGCCTGCGTCATCGGAGCGGTGCCCTGAAACTGGGTCCATTCGATATTGTAGGCCTTGCCGATGTTGGGAAACTCAGCCGGGCGGCGCATCATCCAGTATTTGGATTCCTCGGCTGGAATCGTCCAGCCGACGCGAATTGTCTGCTGCGCCCATGACGGGCCCGCGCTCGCGCTCACGGCCACTGCCGCCCTCAAAGCCAGGATCCACTTCGAAACGGTTCGCATCGTGCCCACTCCGCTGCCCAGGCGCCGACCCGCGCCATCCAACCCGACTGCGGCAAATGTTTCATGGTTCAAACAATCAAGCAAGCCATGCAGGCCGGGCGGTTTCGTCGTGGGATACGCCCTATATGGTAGTGCAGCGTCGCACAGCAGCAGATGGAGGCAACCTATGGCTGAGGCAAGCAAGACAAACCCGCAAGGCGTCGAGCGGCTCGGCTATCTCGGCCTTGGACTGATGGGGACACCGATGAGCCGGCGCCTGCTCAACGCCGGCCATCAGGTCACTGTCTGGAACCGTTCGGAAGGGAAGATGGCCGCGCTCGTCGAAGCCGGTGCCAGGCGCGCAGCCAGCCCACGCGACTTGATGGAGAGCTCGGACATCGTCTTCATGTGCGTGACGGATGCGGCCGCCGTGGAAGAGGTGATCTTCGGGCCCACGAGCATCTCAACAGCGCCCGGCGCGGGTAAGCTCGTGGTCGACTTCTCGTCGATCCATCCTGATGCCGCACGGGACCTTGCAACACGATTGTTAGCTGCGAACGGCGCGGACTGGATCGATGCGCCGGTCTCCGGTGGCACCAAGGGCGCCGAGGAAGGCACGCTTGCCATCATGGCCGGCGGAAAAGCAGACGATATCGACCGGGTCCGCCCCTACGTACTGGCCATGGCACGCAGGTTCACCCACATGGGCCCGACCGGCGCCGGCCAGACCACAAAGCTATGCAATCAGGTGATCGTCGGATGCGCGATGGCTGTTCTTGCGGAGGCAACACGCCTTGCCGTGAACGCCGGAATCGATGCCAACCGGTTGCCCGAAGCACTCGCCGGCGGCTTCGCGGATTCCATTCCGTTACAGCTGTTCGTGCCGCGAATGGTCCAGGGCATTCACTCACCGCCGCTTGGTCACATCGCTACAATGCTCAAGGACCTCGATACCGTCGCCGATGTCGCGCAGACGACGTCGACTCCGGTGCCCATGGCCTCGCTCGCAGGACAACTTTTCAGGCTCGCCAAGGCCGCGCGAGGCGCGGACGCGGATGCGCTCGAAATCTACAAGCTTTCGGCAGGGGGCGCTCAACCGTCGCCCGCAAGCTGAAGCACGCTTTGAGTGACTACTTGCGCTAGCCGTCGGCGAGAAATCGGCCGAACGCGCCGCGCGCGAAGAGCAGCGGCTCCTTCGCATTGTAAGTATAGGCCTCGACCGCACCGAGAAAGATCACGTGGTCGCCGCCGTAATAGCGATTGACCGAGCGGCATTGAAAATTGGCGACGCTCTCGGCGAGCACCGGCGCGTTGCCGAGGCCCGGCGTCCAGTCGACACCGGTGAACTTGTCATCAGACGACTTGGCGAATTTGCTCGCAAGCGCCTGTTGCGAAACGCCAAGAACGTTGACCGTGAAATGACTGGCGTTCTGGAAGATGGTCAGACTAGAGGAATAGACGACAAGGCTCCAAAGAACCAGCGGCGGATTCAGCGAGACCGAGGCAAACGAATTGCACGTCAGGCCATAGGGCTTGCCGTCAGGCGCAGCGGCTGTGATGATCGTCACCCCCGTGGCGTAGGTGCCTAGCGCACTGCGGAAATCACGGGGATCGATCGGCGAGTTGTCGCTCGCGAGTTCGTTGGCCGGATCGGGAACGGCCGGCTGCTTCGGCAGATCATTCATCGGCCGGCCTCACAGCGTGAGATTCTCGGACGGCAGGCCCAACGCCACGCGTCCATAGTTGGTCCCGGCTGCATCGAAATTGAACGCGAGATGCGAATTGATCGCGTGCGCATCGCGGAACTGCCGCTGCAACGCGCCCGTCGTGAACAGGCCCCGCGCTCCGCTCGCGGCGAACAGCATCGACACCGCATCCGTGCAGAAGTTTACTGAAAAGGCGCCGTCGCGCCGATATCTGGTCTTGGTCGCCATATCGGGGATATGCCCCCGCCGTGCATCCTCCATGGCATTCAGACAGGGCGATCGCATGATCAGGCGTGCAGCGTCGATCTTCGCCGAGGCCTCGGCGATCTTGATCTGGGTGCTCTGAAAGTCGCTCAGCCTGGCGTGGTTGTAGGTGGAAATGCGATGACGGACGACCTCCGCATAATCGTCGAGACACGCCTGCGCGTTCCCCAGCGCGACGCCGGAGAGGACGTAGGGAAACAGCGAGAACACCGGGAGCGCATACAGCGGGTTGGGATTGAGCTTGCTTCCCGGCGTCGGACCCCCGTCAAGATCGCCGACTGCAACCGTCATGTCCTCGCGCACGAAAGCGTCCCTGACCTCCACGTCGCAAGAACCCGTCCCGCGCAGCCCCGCGACATTCCAGGTGTCGAGGACCTTGTAGTCGGCTTTCGGCAGCAGAAATATCCGATACTCGATGCCGTCCGCCTCGTCGTCGGAGTAGACGACGCTTGCAAGCATGTTCCATGCGCAGGAGGCAACGCCCGAGGAGAACGGCCAGCTGCCATGGAGACGGTATCCGCCCTCCACTCTCGTGGCACGTCCGGCAGGAAAAATGAACGAGGACGCGATCAGTGCGTCCGGATCAAGGCCCCAGACCAGATCCTGCGCCGCCGGCTCGAACATGCCGAGCATCCAGTGATGGCTCGCCAGATTGGCCAGATTCCACGCCACCGACGCGTCCGCCTGTCCGAGCAAATCCGCGCAGTCGATCAAGGCGACATAATCGAGTTCTGCGCCGCCAATGCGCTTGGGCTGAAGCATCCGGAACAGGCCCGCGTCGTGCAGATCCTTCTCCGTTTCGGGCGGCAAATGCCGCAACTCCTCCGTCCGCGCCGCCCGCTCCCGCAGCCGCGGGACGAGCGCGCGGGCCTTCGCGACCATTGCCGCATGGGCAGGTTCGTCGAATTGCGCCCCTGCGGGTTGGCCCGCGCTCGGCTCTTGACCAGGCGCCATTCGTATCCCTCGCTTTCACGCATTTATGCGGCTGGAACATCGCCAAATCAAGCGGATGCAGCGAAAGGGCGCGATTTGCACGTCCCAAGGGAACGACCGCTTGGGTTCAGACCTGCTCCGATGGATTGCCCGATCCAAAAGCCCCCTTTTGGTTGAACTCCGAGATCCGGCGCTCGTCATAACCGAGCGTATCACGCAAGACCTGCTCGGTGTGCTCGCCCAGCAATGGAGCAGCCACAGGATCAATCGGGCCGGTCAAGCTCATGGCAATCGGCGGCTCGATGTTCGGGACCCACTCTGCCGTACGATGTGGAATCCGGTTCAAGCGATGGCGCTCTCGCGCCTCCGGTGCATTGAACCCCTCCTCTACCGTCCGGAGATAGCCGACCGGGATATTGGCCAGCTTCATCTTGGTCATCCAGTTCTCGAGAGTATCGCTCGCAAAGACCTCCGCGATGGCTGCCCGCAGAAGCTCCTTGTTCTCGGAACGCGCCTTGCGCGAGGCAAACTGCGGATCGGTGATCAGTTCCGGCCGGTTCAGCACCTCGACAACCAGCCGGCGATAGAGCCGGTCGTTCGCGCAGGCCATGTAAAGCGCCCCATCGGAGGCCTCGTACACGCCGACGGTAGGAGAGCCACTCGGCGAATTACCAAACCGGCCGGGATTTTCGCCGTTGATCAGATAGGCCATGCCATAGAAGCCGGTCATGCCCATCGCGACGTCGAACAGGGCGACCTCAACATGCTGACCGCGACCGAGCCGATCCCGCGCCAGCAGCGCCATCAGGATGGCGTTGCAGGCAGACATCCCCGTCGCCATGTCCACGATCGGCGGGCCCGTGCGAACCGCCGGGCCATCGGCAAATCCGTTGAGCGACATGAAGCCGCTTTCCGCCTGCGTGATCGGATCAAAGCCGGGACGCGAGGCAAACGGTCCGGTGCGCCCGTAGGCGGAGATCGAGCAATAGACTAGCCGCGGATTGAGCGGCGCAACCGTTTCATAGTCGAGGCCAAATTTCTTCATGACCCCGCTGGAGAAGTTCTCGACGACCACGTCCGCCTTGCGAATCAAATCCAGCGCGATCTCAAGAGCCTCCGGCACGGTAAGGTCGAGCGTGATGCCACGCTTGTTGCGATTGAGGCTCAGATAGGCAGCGCTCTCTCCACCGATCTCGGCGTGTTCATACGCACGCGTGTCATCGCCTCCGTCTGGATTCTCGATCTTGATGACGTGCGCGCCGAAATCAGCAAGCGTCTGCGTACAGGCCGGGCCGGCAACCACACGCGTGAAATCGACGACCAGCAGACCGTCGAGCGCGGTAGGCGCCCCCGTCGCGCGCGACGAACGTTCCGGCAATTGAGGCTTGGTGGGCATCGACGGCGCTCCCTTACATCGGCTTATGGTTGCCGAATTTCCCGCAGGAGCAAACTTAAAGCCCGGCACCGCTGACTTCGCAAGTCCTTCGCCCGCATCGCTTCAATACGCAAAAAGGGCCCGACAGCTGTCAAGCTGCCGGGCCCTTGGACGTTCCGTGTTGCGCTTCATCTCGCGCGAACCATTTTCCGTAGCGGGAATCGCGTTCCGCACCACGGGAAACCTGGCTCCACTCGCTCAGCGAAGCCGCTTTCGCCAGCAAAGCGTATGCACCCAAGCCCAGGGCACATGGGGTTCGAAGAGCCGATAGCCCGTCCGGATGAAATTATTCGCAGACACCGGATTGTCCGTCGTATCCGAGACGATGCTCTTCCATCCAACATGCCGTGCCCTTGCCTCGATCACCCGCATCAGCCTGCACTGAAGGTCACGTCCCCGGTGCCGCTGCAACACACCGACCCTGGAGAAACAACCGCCGTTTCGAAGGTACGTTGACGGCACGACACCGGCGAAGGCCACTGCCTCATCGCCGTGATAGGCAAGCCACCAGGCCCCTAACTCGAATTGTACAAGGGAGCCGCATCGAAGTACGTCAACCGATGAAGATCGGCGATGTCGTCATCGGATGCATCGACGATGCGAATTCTCTACATGAGACGGTCCGTTGGCGAAGGATGACGCGAGTGGAATGCAGCAAATGTCGTCGCGGCTGAGGCTCACTTCCCGAGCACGAACTTGACGCTTAGCCCAACCACGCCCATCAGGCCGGTCGCGATCACTGTAATCACGGCCTTGAGCGTGTAGCTCTGCGCCTGCTCCAGGCTCCTTCGCCATCGGCGCAGGTGCTGAAAATCCGCCCTTAGCTCTTTTCGATCGTCATCGTCTATTCCGAAAGACGCCAGCACCGATGCCACTGCCCGCAATACGATGGCATCGATGTTCGGCTGCTGAAGCCTGTGTTGCTCAGCCAGCGTCTCAGCAACGACCGCCCTGATTTCGTCATCTGCCATCTTCACCGCTTGATGATCCTCTCAATGTTCGCAAAGCCGCGCTTGGCGAAGTAGGAGACAACCAGATTAGCTCCGGAGACAGCAGCAGCGCGAGCACCGGCCCAGCGCCGCGGGCCGGCACGTTCGCGCGTGCGCGGCCAGCAATGGCACGGCCGGCGGCGCGCCGATCGGCGCTCCAGGTTTGACGAGTGCGTGGCCGCAATGCGCCGCCGCCGTCCGATCTCAATCGAGACGAAAAAACCCGCGGCGGATGCGTTCCGCACGGGTCAACCAAACTCGTCTCGATGATGGCATTATGCCGGTGTTTTGCCCGACGTGTCAAACGAACGAATTTGCTCAAGCTGCGTTAGACGATCAGGAGGCCGGCAGATGACGCTCAAAACTCCATCACAAGACACATCGCGAAATCTTCCAGGACGAAAGCCGCGCATCGACAAGGAGCGCGACACGCAAGAGACCGTCGTTGAAGACGCCGGCGACACCGAAGACAACAAGCGCGATCTCGTGCATGGCGAGGGCGGCACCATCGACCTCCCCACCAGCCCCGGCGATTTGTCGAAGGACGATTAGGCCGCTCCGCAGGCGGCGCGACGTGTGAAACATCGCTCGTTCGACCACGCCGTGCGGAACTTACACCAAGGCGGGCGCGTTTATTCCTTCAGGAGGAACATTCTGCGATGAGCCACACCGTACTGGTTGTTGACGACGATCCCGGCGTGCTCGATGTCCTTGTGGGCATGCTGGAAGATCTCGGCTGCGGCGTCATCAGCGCCAATAGCGGCCCGGATGCGCTCGACCGGCTCAGGCAGAACCAGGACATCTCCATTCTCATCACCGACATCAACATGCCGGGCATGGACGGTCACGAACTCGCCGAGCTGGCCAGACGACGCCGCCCGGAGCTGAAGATCCTGCAACTGTCGGGACGTGAACCCCGGCGCGACGGCCTTCCCATGATCAGAAAGCCGTTCTCGTTCGAGGAACTCGCCAGCACCATGCAGCGAACCACCGGCATCTGCTGAAGGTCGCAAGCCCAAGACGTCGCGGGAAGACGTCGCAAGGAGACGTCGCAACAAGACGTCGCAAACCCAAAACCCCAAAACAAAACCCGCGGCGGATCGCGTCCGCGCGGGTTGAACCAAACTCTTTTCGACGATGGCATTATGCCGGTGTTTTGCCCGACGTGTCAACGCGCCGAACGCGGACAAAGGATTTCCCTCTCCCCACTCAGATATGTGGTGTGCAACGGGCTTGCTTCAAGCCCCCGACCCTGCCGTAGAACCCTCGACCCGAACACCATCCAAACCCGAGGGGTCATCACATGCCTGTACTGCTTCCGACGTCCCGGACGCGCGACCACAGCAAAGGGCCCGGCGCCCGGCGCGCGCAGGATCACGTGCAAGACCGCGTGAAAGACCACGCGGTGGTGATCGCCGGCGCTGGCCCGACGGGCTTGATGCTGGCCGCGGAGCTCGCGCTCGCGAACGTCGACGTCGCCGTGGTCGAACGGCGCGCCGATCAGGAACTGGTCGGCACGCGCGCCGGCGGCTTGCACGCGCGCAGCATCGAGATCCTCGACCAGCGCGGCGTCGCGGATCGTTTCCTGCGCGAAGGACAAGTCACCCAGCTCGCGGGCTTCGCCTGGACCAGGCTCGACATCAGCGATCTCCCCACCCGGCACGCTTACGGGCTCGTACTGCGGCAGAGCCACATCGAGCGCATCCTGGCCGACTGGGTCGGCGAGCTCGCGGTGCCGATCTATCGAAACCGCGAGATGACGGGTTTTGCGCAGGACGAAACCGGCATCGACGTGACGCTGTCCGGCGGCGAGACCTTGCGCGCAAATTATCTGGTCGGCTGTGATGGCGGCCGCAGCCTGGTGCGCAAGGCCGCCGGCATCGACTTCGCAGGCTCCGATCCGACGCTGAGCAACCTCATGGCCGAAGTCGAGATGCGAGAGGAGCCAGCATGGGGTCTGCGTCACGACGCGCTCGGCTTTCACGGCCTCAGCAAGACCGAGAGCGGACGCGTGCTGGTGGTCGTGACGGAAGCGACGCTCGATCGCACGGGCGCGCCCGGTCCGCGCGATCTCAGCGACGCCCTCGTCGCCGTCTACGGCACTGATTTCGGCCTGCAGAACCCGTCCTGGATCTCCCGCTTCACCGATGCGGCACGGCAGGCCGTGTCCTATCGCAAGCGACGCGTGCTGCTCGCCGGCGATGCCGCGCATATCCATCACTCCGTCGGCGGACAAGGCCTCAACACCGGCGTGCAGGACGCCGTCAATCTCGGCTGGAAGCTCGCGCAAGTGGTCAAGGGTTTGTCGCCCGAAACCCTGCTCGACAGCTATCACGCCGAGCGCCATCCCGTCGCCGCGCGGACCTTGCGCAACACCATGGCGCAGATCGCCCTGCTCCGCCGCGGCGAGGACGGCCTCAAGGCCGCGCGCGAAATCGTGTCCGAGCTGCTCGCGATGGACGCGCCGCGCCAGCGTTTTGGCGCGATGATGAGCGGGCTCGACGTGCACTATGATCTCGGCCAAGGACACGCGCTGCTCGGGCGGCGCATGCCCGATCTCGACCTCACGGTCGAAGGGCGTCCGCTGCGACTATTCACGCTGTTGCGCGGAGCGCGCGGCTTGCTGTTCAATTTTGGCGACAAGAACAGCTTCGATACCGCACCATGGGTTGATCGCATCAAGACAGTGGATGTCGAACACGACGGCGCCTGGGAGCTTCCGACCGTCGGACAAGTCGCAGCACCAAGCGCCGTGCTGGTGCGGCCGGATGGGCACGTGGCCTGGGTGAGAGATCAAGGCCATGACGGACTTGCGGACGCGCTGACGAGATGGTTCGGGGCGCCTGCGGCGTAGCGAGAAGCAGTGCACCCGCCCATGAAACAACAGCCCGCGGTTCGCCGACGGCTGTTGAGTAACAGGTTTTTGGAATGCGACTCAAGATTCGGATGTTGCACCGCTCGTCGGCCTCCGATCCGGCTGGGTTTCCCGCCAAGCCAAATGCCAGAACCGGCCTTTCCGATTCATATGCTAGCCCATCGGCGTCCATTGCGGCCATCCGGTGCCTGCACCTGCTTCAACGCGAGTTTGACGCCCTTTCGCTTCCGTGCTCATGCCTCATCCTGCGAACTCAGCTAAAGCTCTTCATAATCGGCATCGAAATTATTCTTTGCCCGAAGTTGCCGAGAACGCTGACTGCACCCGAAAGCCGGCCTATTATGCTCAGACTGAGTTTTGTCGTTCATGACTCAGAGCCGACCTCGCGTCTCTTAAGGTGACAGCCACTCAAAGGCTTACGCTCGTCGGCCTTCACTGGACGTCGAGGCACGCTGCGACTCCTTCAGGAGCCGCACCGTCATAGCAGTGGTAAGAGCTGTGGCGATCAGGTAGGCAGGGGACATGTTCCATCCGCTACCTGTGACCACTAAATAGCACAGCAATCCCGCGGCCGACACGGCGAAGCCAAGCCAGGCAAGCTTCGGAAAATGAAATCCACGTCCGGCGCGCCAGAGATCAAGCACAAGGTAGAACGCGAGAAAGGTATTGCATAGCGCTGCCGGCGGTAGAGCCATAACGATGCCGCGATCGAAAGCGAGATAGGACATTACACCGTCGACTTGAGCAATAACCGCGAACGGCAGATAGCGCAGATTGATGCAGGACAGGGCGATCGACGTAATCTCGAACGGGTAAAAGTATCGCTCATGCATCTTCGGCAGCAGGTAGGGCATGAACATGAGTGATGCACACGCGACGAGCAGAACAAACTCCGGCCCCACCCGCTTGGACTCCGCTATAAAAATCGATAAGGCAAGTCCGCATGCCGCTGTCAGCACCAAGCCGACGGCGACACCGGTCGTGTACGGTACGCCTGCGGCGAAGATCCAGATGTTCGCTGCACTTATGAAGAGACGATCAAAAGTGTTGGCCTGGTCCACATAGACCCCCACCACGGAGACCAAGGATCTGCCCGCGATGAGAACCGGAATGGCGAGGACCATATAGACCCCGGGGACCGTTGCGAGCCATGCCAGGTGGATCCGGCGGCGCAACATCATACCCAACAAGAAAGGGCCCAAGAATACGCCCTGGGCCTTGACTGAAAAAGCCACCGCGAATGGCAGAATGCCGTTTCGGTCTCGCATGAACAGCGTCACGGAAACCAGCGTGAAAAAGGTCCAGATCGAATCGGCCTGCCCCCACAATGCACCATTGAAGATCACCGTAGGGGCAAGCCAAACCGCGCAGAAGGCTAAGGACGCGCGCAATAGCACCCTTGTAGTGCGCCAGACCATCTGGGCGACAACGATGGCGCAACCGAATTCGAATACTGCCGAGATCATCTTCACGAGGGAAAGTGGCTGGCCAAGCCAATCAAATTGCGCGGCGATCAGGAGGAGATAGCTAAAAAACGGGGTGTAATTGGTGAAAGGATCGGCCAGCGCGCCGATACCGTGATCACGAGCAAAGGAATACCACGGGATCAGGAACTGAAAGGCGTCGACGGTGGCGTGCTCCCGGGTGAGGTAACGGAGCACAAGGCCTGCAAACCCGCACATTATTACCAAGGCGATCGCAAGCGGCCATTTGGTGAGCAAAGCCTCGTCTGGACTGTTGCAGCGCGCGGGCCCCGGCGACGTGCCGATCTGAATATTCTCTTCTGTCACGCTGTTACTGATGCTGGTGATTTCTTCAAGAACGAGACGAGATGTCAGAGCTTCATGTTGCGATCAACCTGTAAGTGTAGCTCGTTAAAGTAGCGTAAAATAAGTTGCGCAATTCGATGATTACCCTTAAAAGGATTGTTTGGTTAACCCACGAGGGGCAACCATGAACGCGAAGACGAACGCCAGGCCGCCGTAGATGCCTGCCGATCAGGCGCCGCCGGCAGACGCAAGCGATGCTGTAACCGAGCTGGACGGCGTCGAACTCAACGACTCCAAGCGCCAGCGCATAGGCGAGATCAGGGCGGCCGAGGCCGCGTTCCCCGATCTGATCGCCTTCCTTCCGCCTAACTGCAACCCGACCCGCGAGTTCGACCTTTCCAACACCAAGGTCAAAGAAGCCGTCATGTGAGCAATTAAGGGTGTGGTCGCGCAGTAAAGGCACGTTCGGAAAACTAGCCCGTCTGTTCTGGAGGCATCATGTCAAACCTCTAGCGCCCTGGTACACCCTTCAGGGCAGTAGCTGCTAGCCACTCCATCAGGGGAAGAGCACTGCAAGAACGCCGTCGACGAAGGCCTGACACTCAGCGTGCGTTTTGAAGGCGCCCTTGTACTTGCCGAACAAGAAAACCGTTCGGCCGCGTCCCTTTCCGAAGAAGTATTGGCCCACGTGCTGGCCGGCTCCATCTTTGAGTTCAATGGCTAGGAGACTCTGGGCTGATTTGAGGTCCGCTTGAGGTAGCTTAATCTGCACGATATTGCTCCCAGGATGAGCTGCCCCGACAGTTTAGTATGACTCGCACTGACTATGCATCACGGCTCTGGTGTCCGTTATCCTGAATGAGGCGCGCGCAACTCTCTTCGCGTATCGTTCCACTCAATTAAGTCGAACCATCGGTACAGAAAAGAACGGGTAAGCCTTCAAATCGATCGGAGTCCTTGTAACGAGCCGAGAAGCGCTCGCGCGAGTCCCGACCAAACGTATCACCGTCTTTGACTACAAGCCCGTGCTCAACCAGATAGACGGCAAGGCCGTCCACCTTGTTGACCAGCGCTGGAAGTGTCAGCTTGCGGGTCTCGAACTCGATTTCACGCTCAGCGAATGCTGACAGACCCATCGTTACTGCTCCGATGCCTGTCTCTGATCGGAACGGCAATATGTCCACCCACAGTGAGGAAGGATAGTCTGGATACGGCGCAAACGATCGGCTGGACATGTCCGACCATAGTTCGGCGGATCGTGCGACCTTGCCATTCCATACAACGGCGCAACATTCCGGCACCGTCGCAATCAATGCGCCGATGACAGCCGTCGTCAGACGAGCGGCGGACAGCGGCTGCTGGCTTTGGCCTAGCACAGAGACGATCAGATGCCCTCGATGTCGCGCCGCGGCCGCCTTCGCCTGCGGCCATGTCGTGGAAGCGCGCGACCACAAGCCGGGATCGTCGGGAATGCGCGCCGGCATCGACATGACGGCAACAAGCTCGTTGCCACAGCGAATGAGCGGCGAGTTTGCCTCAGCCTGTTGCGCGTCTCCGTTCTCCGCAACATCAGTTGCCAGCTCCGGATGTCGCGCGCGGAGCGCCTTGGCAAGTGCCGACATGTCCGGCGTTGCAGGCGTGTCCAACAGGACCAAAGCGAGCAGTGAATTGCTCATCGGCTATCGCGCAGAAATTTTGGGAGCGAGACCAGATACATTTGCTCCCCGCCCAGAGGCTGAACTTTTACTTTCCTAGAACAAAACACGAACATTGTCAAGTCATCCTCTTCGCCAGCATCGGCTTGCGGGCCACACGCACGTTGTTCTGAAATCATCTCGCGCGTGATGATGTCATCGGCTTTGCTGCGCCGAGCTCGGCAGCGCTTGCGCCGGCGCAGAGGTCTCACATCCCGCGCTGATCTTCCGGCGCGTCCCTTCCCACGCGAGCTGAGCTGGCTTTGTTCAAAAGTGAACATTGGAATCGCAGGCACTCAAGTTGAGCAAGTCCCTCAACTGGCTCAACCCGCTCTCGCAATTTAATCCGCCGACATATCATATGCTGTGTCTCTCCCTCAAACGCGGGGCGTAAGCTTTATCCATCACCGCAAGGCAATTGGCGTCGACCGGTGATGAGAACGCCGAAAAAGCGCTCCCACCCCGCACACGAACGAGGGAGACGTGCATGCCGACACGACGACGATTCAAGCAGACCACGACACTCACCGAACGGCTGGCCGAGGAGGCCGCCCGGCTGCGCGAGGAAGCGCGCACGCTGGCACCGGGGCGCCGCCGCGAGATGCTGCTGCGCCGCGCGCGGCAGGACGAGACCGCCATGCACATCGACGCCTGGCTGCAATCGCCCGGGCTGAGGGCACCGTCATGATGCAGCAATATCGCGCTTATCTGGTCGGCGACAACGGCGTGTTCCGCTCCGCCGAGGCGTTCGAGGCCGCCTCCGATGCGAACGCCCTCACCTTCGCGCAGCAGTTCACGCGGCACGGCAAGGTGGAGGTCTGGCAGCTCGGCCGCAAGATCGCCGTGCTCGAGTCCGACTCCTACCCGCCGGAATTTCTCACGCGTCAATGATCGCGTGATGTCGAGGGCGGCCTGAAGGTCTCGATCGCGAACGAGAACTTGACCTGCATCACGGGACCTTTGGCATCGCGAACGTCGATCGCCATGGTCTGCCTGGCACCTGCGGGAGGCGCGGAGAGGATGGCATCGCGCGCCATGTCCGCGACCGACTTGGCGGCCTCCGCCTGAACGGCGCGCGCGCTGGCCAGCTCCAACCCTTCCTCGTCGAGCGCTACACCGGTGTCGTCGCGCAGGTCGAAATAATATCGGGGCATTGCAGCATCCTTTGCCCGTAATAGGCCCGAAGCGGACAAAGAGTTTCCGGCGGCCCCGAAAAAATCTGGTGGAATCAACAGGTTCCGGGAACCCGGCGTTTCCCGACCGGCGCCTGCACTTCGCCTGCGTGTACCCATCTCAGGTCGATCCGGCAGGCAACGAGCGCCGGCCGCGCCGCCCCTCCCCCGTCATCTCTCATTCCAACGAAGGAGGATTTCGCCTGCTGTGTGCGCGGGGTCACGGATGCACGCGCCATGTCCGCCTATCACTCATCCCACGACGACGGCATGAGACAAAACAAACAACCAGACAGGTGGACCATGACGAAGACCCTGATGATCACGAAGATGGCGGCAGCGATCGTGTTGGCCAGTGTTGCGGCAGGCGTTGCGAGCAGCTCGGCTCAGGCCGGCTGGGGCGAGAACGGACAGTACGGCAACGCGCCGCAGGCGCGGCCCCAGTTCGGTCCCCATTTCAACGGCTATGGCGGCAACGGCGGCCAGCGCCCGGTCGTCTATCCCGGCCCCCGGCCGATGCCCCAGGTCAACGTCTATCCGCGGCCCGCGCCGCCGGTCTATATCCCGCCGCAGGTCGTGGTCCGGCCGGTCCAGTATCCGGTTGTCGTGAACAGGCCGGTGTACGTTCCGACGCCGCAGGTGGTGGAGAAGACGGTGGTCGTGCAGCGGCCCGCCACCGTAGTTGCGGCACCGGTCGCGGCGGCTGCGCCCACTCCGGTGGTCAACAACAACTGCAACTGCCTCGTGAAGGAATATCCGCAGGCCGGCGTCGTGGTGTTCAGGGATATCTGCACCAAGGAAAGCGCGACCTACACCAACCTGCCGCAGCAGACCACGCAGGCCGTGCTGCCGCCGACCCAGTAATCGCGGGAGCCGGGCTCAGGATACGATGACCAAATCGAACGCGGCAGCATCGCCTGTCGCGTTCGTGTCTCTTCTTGAAGCGAAAGCGACAGGGGCGAAGCGACAGGGGCGAAACGACATTCGGCCCTTCACTCCTCCGCAAGCTTCCCGACGATATAGGCATCCACCGTTTCGGCGAACGAGCGCTGCACGCCGACCGCGGTCCCATGCTGCTCGAGCGCGTCGCGCTGGAGCACGCGCAGGCCGCGGCCGCGCATGCAGATTGGCGCCGTGTTCAGATATTGATCGATGGCGCCCTTCGCGAGCGGGATGGCCTTCGGGTCGCCCCTTGCGATCAGAAGCCGCAAGAGGCTCTGGCATTCGGCCAAACCTGGCATGGGGATCAGCGCCTCACGCGCGCGATTTCGCCGGCCGCTTGACCGGCTGGGTGTGGGTGCCGAACAGCGCCAGCAGAAACGCGACTTCTTCCTTCGAACCGACCTGGATCATGATGATCTCCTTTTCGCTAGGTTGGTCGGGCACAGCGGGCGGGGCGTTCGAGACAATCGGGTTTCAGCACTGTTTCAGGCGTGTTTCGTCGTGACGCGCGACCATGGTCGTCTGAAATAGGAACAGCTGTTCGGGCTAAAGGTTATCGGTGCGTCGGTCCGGATGCACGACCGGCTACCCCCCACGGCCTCAGCTCGCCCCCGGGCTGGGGCCGTTTCTTCCCCGCGCAATTCAACCCGAGCGCGCGTTCTGGTCTCGCATGGGCTTCTCCCAGGACAGCTTGTTGCAGCCGGAACACCGGAAGATGGCAATCGCCCCCTCGGGTGAGCTGACCGCGTCGATGAAGGTCATGGGCTTGTTGCACGCGGCGCACATCGGCCGCTGCCTGGTATCTCGGTTCGCCATCCGCGCAAACGCGGGACAGAGCAGGAGGTTTCTATCGTTCTGCTCTTCGCTGTTCGTTAACGCCTGCCACCTAGTTTTTCCCGCGGCGCTTGAGAGGGCTTGGGGTTCGCGTGATGGCTGTGAAGTGTGCGGGATGTGCCGACGGGACCGAGCTCCCGTTCCAGTTCAAGATGGCGTTTCAGCCGATCGTCAACGTCGTCGAGCACCGCATCTGGGGCTATGAGGCCCTGGTGCGCGGTCCGAACGGCGAAAGTGCGCATAGCGTCCTTAGCCAGCTCACCGACCAGCAGCTCTATCGCTTCGACCAGGCCGCACGCGTGCTGGCGATTGAAACCGCAGGCGCGCTGTTCGACGATCCGGAGGCGCGGCTCTCGATCAACTTCCTGCCGAATGCGGTCTACGAGCCGCGCGCCTGCATCCAGAAATCGCTGGAGGCCGCGCGCCGCGCGAGCTTTCCGACCTCGAATTTGATGTTCGAATTCACCGAGAACGAGCGGATCAGCGATCCCGCCCATATCGAAAACATCGTCCGCGCCTACAAGGCCTTCGGGTTCTGGACCGCACTGGACGATTTCGGCGCCGGCTATGCCGGCCTCAGCCTGCTTGCGCGGTTGCAGCCGAACCTGATCAAGATCGACATGGAGCTCGTGCGAGACATCCAGCTCAGCCATCCCAAGCAGGTGATCGTCTCCGCGGTGGCCGCGATCGCGCGCGAGCTCGATATCACCGTGCTGGCCGAAGGCGTCGAGAGCGAGGCCGAGCTCACGGCCTTGCGGGCCGCCGGCATCGCGCTGTTCCAGGGTTACTACTTCGCCAAACCAGGCTTCATGTCGCTGCCGCAGGTTGCGGGACTCCAGCGGCTGGATGTCTCGATTGCAAGTGCCTCGTGAAGAACGGTGGACGAGGTCTCTATTGTTCTGGAGGCTCGGGATGCCAGATCTTCGGCACCTGGTGCTGAAGCAGCGCCATTGACGCCGCGATCTGCTCCCGGGAACGGCGCAGCATCTGCCGCGTCGTTTGGCTTCCATCAAGCTGATGCGTTTTCTGCCGGTCGAGATACGCCTCGAATTCCTTGCTGGTGAGCATGACAAGCTCCCGTCTTCCTGCTCGATGGGCGAAGTAGGTCAAGAGATGATTGCGGACAGTTCAGAAGTGAACTTAACGAGATCGGCGACCAGATACGGCAGCACGCGAGACCATGCATGTCTCCATCGACTTGGGCTGCTGTTTAACCCACGGCCATCGAAGGCATATTTGAAAAGCACATAATTTGTTCCGAGCAGGGAACTGAACTTACCGTTTTCAGTTTTGGAGTCGTCGTCAACAGCTCAGGAGCGTGCGTCGTGATCGGGCATCGCCGCAGAGTGAAGCATACTCGTTCCCTGGAAGAGCGACTGGCCGAACTGGCCGCCCAGTTCAAAGACCTGGCCAATCAATTACCCGCAGGCGCGGAGCGCGACAGTCTTCTCAGGCGGGCACGCCTGGCGGAGACGTCCGCGCACATGAGCGATTGGCTGAAGTCCCCAGGCTTGCAGGCGCCAAAGTAATGCCATCGGCCCGGTGTGTCATGGGTGATCGGATCGTGCGCGCTTCTGCGTGACTAGGCGCAGCGCGATGCCGTGCTGCCAGGCTCGCACCCTCACGGCCGCTTCGCTGCGACCAAGCTCGCCGGCGATCTCGTCCGGCCGCCAGCCGGCTTCGGCCAGCGCCGTCAGCCGCTCGTGCTCTTCCGCTGTCCACTTCTTCAACAACGGGTAGCGTGATTGCATGGTCGGAAGCTGTCTCGCTCTGCGTGGTCGACGCAGACGAAAAGCGCGCGAAACAAGCGAAGTTCCTATGCGGCGTTCCTATGCGACCCGCAAAAGGCCATCCTGCAGGTTGGGCGGAAGCCGGGGACCGCCCTCACTCAGATCCAGACGTCCTCGCGGCACGAGTCGCAGCGATAGATCAGGATCGAGCAATCGCGCCTCACGTCGAAGATCGAGGTCAGGCAACGCGTCCCCCTCTCGCATTTAGGGCAAGCCGGCCCCGGCCTGAAATGCTGATCCGGCCTCGTTGCCGGGCCCTGCTGTTCGCTGCTCATCTCATCCCTCATTGGAGGACCGAGTTCCTAAGTGCCAAAGTGGACATTCGTTCCAATGGCGCGGGCGGTGCTTGTGGTAGAAGCGAGGGCCTAGACGCCCCATGATCGCGCGCGCTGGTCATGGGCTTTGTCCTGAACCATCAAGCGGGTTTGTCCTGAACGATCAAGCCGGCTTGCTGTTGGCGGGCTCCCCCCCCCCCGTCTAGGCTCTCGAGTGTGGAGATGCGCGCGGCGCGGCGGGCCAGCTCGTCGTAATTTTCCGCCACCTTGCGCAGCACGTCCCGCGTCTCGGGATATTCGCAATTGTCCGCCTTGGTGCGGAATTCTTCCGCCCGCATCCGCCAGTACCGCGGAGGGTGCATCCGCTCGGCGCCCATGGGCCACTCCCCTCAGTTGGTCCAATTGTTCATGTTCGTTAATGGAGAGCGCGTCCAACAGTTCCCGCGCAGATATTCCATTCCCGCTCGCACGTCCAGATTGCGCAGCAAACTGCAGCCGACGGCGGCATCCCGGGGGGACGGGTCAACTTTAGTTCAAATGCAGCAGGGTGAATTCGGCAGGATGCAATGGGTTCGCGCCATGCTGGGACGCGTCCCTTGACAGGTCCCTTGCGACAGACGCAAGGGGGTAGCTCGGAGAGATCGTCGATGTATGTCGTCGCCGCCGCATTGCTGGTGCTGTCCGGACTGTTCTACTCCGCGAGCCATCACGAGATCGGCTCGTTTGGCGTCACCATGTGCACCTATGGCAGTGCGTTCTGCGACAACCCGCTGATCGTCTTTTCCGGCGCCGCGCTGGCCGGCGCCTGGGGCATGTTCGTCAGCATCAAATAATCGACCGCACTCTCTGCGGGACGAACACCTTGCTGGTGTCCGTAATACGGGGGTTGCGGAATGCGCGACAGCCGTCCATGGCCGCCCGGTTGCGCCCGGGGATGCGCGCCAAAGCGGGCACCGGGTATCCTCCGATGATGCACTTATACAGGTGTTTTGCCCGACGAGTCAAAGCCGATTAGCTTTATCCGAATCGGATGAGACGCCCGCTCACCTCCGGCGCGGGAACCTTGTTCCCTGATTAGCATTTGTGAAGGACGCGCCCGACCGAGGTCCTCCTGCCATGACCGACAGTGCCCTCACCGCTACGAAATCCGCGCCGACGCTGTTGCAGAGGCTGGGGCCGGGTCTCGTCACCGGGGCGGCGGACGACGATCCGTCCGGCATCGCCACCTATTCGCAGGCCGGCGCGCAATTCGGCTACGGACTGCTCTGGACGGTGTTTCTGACCACGCCGTTCATGATCGCCATCCAGCTCGTCAGCGCCCGGATCGGCCGCGTCACCGGCAAGGGGCTCGCCGCCAACGTCATGCAGATCGCGCCGCGCTGGGCGGTGCTGTCGCTGGTCGGCATGCTCGTCGCCGCCAACACCTTCAACATCGCCGCCGACATCGCGGCGATGGCGGAGGCGCTGTCGCTGGTGATCGGCGGCCTCAACCACGAGCACGCGCTGATCTTCGCGGCGGGCTCGACCCTGCTGCAGGTGTTCCTGCCCTATCGGCGCTATTCGCCGGTGCTGAAATTTCTCACCTTGGCGCTGTTCGCCTATGTCGCGACCGCCTTCACCGTCAAGATCCCGTGGAGCACGGCGCTGCTCGCGGCGGTGTGGCCGAAGACGAATGTCAGCGCCGACTATTTCATGATGGTCGTCGCCGTGCTCGGCACCACGATCAGCCCGTATCTGTTCTTCTGGCAGGCCTCGCAGGAGATCGAGGAGATGAACCAGGGCAAGCGCGACAAGCCGCTGCGCGAGTTGAAGCGCGGCGGCAGTCCGGAGCTGGCACGCATCAGGTCCGACACCATCGCCGGCATGCTGCTCTCCAACGGCATCGCCTTCTTCATCATCCTCACCACCGCGTCGGTGCTGCACGCGAATGGCGTCACCAACATCAATTCGGCGACGGAGGCCGCCGAAGCGCTGCGGCCGCTCGCCGGCGACTTCACCTTCGCCCTGTTCGCGACCGGCATCATCGGCACCGGCCTGCTCGCGATTCCGGTGCTGGCGGGCTCGGCCGCTTACGGCGTGGCGGAGATCTTCGGCTGGCGCGCGACGCTGGAGGCGAAGCCCGACGAGGCGGTCGGCTTCTACACCATCATCGCCGCGGCAACCATCATGGGCTTCGGGCTCGGTTTCACCGGGATCGATTCGATCCACATGCTGGTCTGGAGCGCCGTGCTCAACGGCATCGTCGCCGTTCCGATCATGGCCATGATGATGCTGATCGTGTCGAGCAAGGCGATCATGGGTCGCTTCAAGGGCCGCTCATGGCTGGTCGCGCTGGGCTGGCTCGGCACCGCGCTGATGGCGCTGGCCGTGCTCGCTTTGCTCGGCTCGTCCGCGATCGGCTGACCAGCCTTTCACTAACCTTGCGACAAGGCGGCCGAGATCTGCGAGGCGATGACGAGGGCCGCGAACACGGCCGGCACGCTGATGAAGCGCAGGAATTGATCGATCGAAAGCATCGCTGTCTCCCCAAGACAAAAAAGCATCTCCGCCCGCCGCGCTATTCCACCCCGTGCGCGACGTGCTGATCGGCCGTCAGAAACTGATCGGAAATGGCGGCTCCACCCATCGTGAGCAGCGCTAGGATCGAAATCACAGCCAGAAATTTCATGGCCGGAGGGTCGATCCCGATTGTGGCCAAAAACGTCAAAGCATGGTCCCTTTTCAGGACGATCCCGGGAAAGATCATGGCTGTCCCCACTGGATTCCCCGACCTTTCCCGCCGAAGAAAGGCGGCAAAGCGCCCCCGGCGCAGCCCCCCCGGCTTCACTGCGCAGGGCCATTAGCTTAACAGTTGCGGCTGGAGCGGGGCTTGCGAGCCGGCCAAACAAAAAAAAGGACCCAGCCGGGTCACAGGGAGCGACATGACCAGATCATCAAAAGCAACGAGTCTTGAAATTCTCGCCTGCGACGCCGGCTGGCGAAACTACCACTTCGTCAAGCTGACGACCGAGGACGGCATCGTCGGATGGAGCGAGTTCGACGAGGGCTTCGGCTCGCCTGGCGTCGGCGCTGCGATCCAGCGCCTGTCCGCCCGCGTCGTCGGGCAGAACGTCTTCCGGCACGAGCGCATCTACGCAGAGCTGTTCGCGGCCACGCGTCCCGCCGCCGGCGGCGTGGTGGCGCAGGCGCTCGGCGCGATCGAGAATGCGCTGCTCGATGCCAAGGCGAAGTGTCTCGGTGTGCCCTGCTACGAACTGCTCGGCGGCAAGATCCGCGACCGTGTCAGGGTTTATTGGTCGCATTGCGCGACGTGGCGGATCAATCATCCGTCCTGGTACAAGCCGCCGATCGAGAACCTTGACGGCGTCAAGGCAATGGGACGCGAAGTGCGCGAGAACAAATTCACCGCGCTCAAGACCAACATCTTCTCCTACGACGACGGCAAGCCAACCGGTTGGCGACCGGGCTTCGGCTCGCCCTTCGCCCCCGAAATCAACGTCGATCGCAAGATCCTGCGCGACCTGCGCATGCATCTGGAAGCGATCCGCGACGGGGCGGGCCCCGACGTCGACATCCTGCTTGACTGCAACTTCAACGCCAAGACCGAGGGCTACCTGAAGATCCTGCGCACCATCGCGGATTTCGACATGTTCTGGGTCGAGATCGACAGTTTCAATCCGGAAGCGCTCGGTTACATCCGCAGGCAAAGCCCGCATCCGATCTCGTCCTGCGAAACGCTATTGGGCTTGCGGGAATTCCTGCCCTATTTCCGCGAGCAGGCCATGGACGTCGCGATCATCGACACGCCCTGGAACGGCGTCTGGCAGTCGATGAAGATCGCAGCCGCTGCTGAAGCGTTCGAAGTCAACGTTGCCCCACACAATTTCTACGGCCATCTTTGCTCGATGATGAACGCGCATTTCTGCGCCGCCGTGCCGAACCTGCGCATCATGGAGATCGACATCGATCGCCTGGCGTGGGACCGCGAACTGTTCACGCATGAGCCCGAAATTCAGGACGGCCATCTGGTCATTCCGGACCGGCCCGGCTGGGGTACCGATCCGAACGAGGAAGCCCTTCGGGCGCACCCGCCAAAGACCAGCGGCGGATTGCTCAACTACGGCCGCAAAGGCTAGAGCGTCTTACGGCGTCACTGGATTGACGGTCGGGGACGTCTTGGGCCCCGGCCGCTCCGGCTCGAGCGGCGACTTCTGTTCGGTCGGGAGCACTGCGGCGCCTGCGGCGCGTGCGGCCTCGCCCGTGGTCGCATACATCGCAACGTGAGCAGGCTGCGTCTTGGCCCGATTCCATGGTCCGTGATCGACGATCAGCATCGCAGCAATCGTCACCGCGGCCACAATCAACGCGATCACGCCGGGATGGCGAAGCGCTGAGGACATGGAATTTGCGAAGCGATCCGTTGCCATCGTGGAATCCATAGGTTTTTCCTCTCGCAGGTTAATGCAATCGGGTCCTGCGAGTTCCGCCCTTGGCGAACGTAAGTTCCAAGCAGGGAACCTGAGCGCCACAAGGCATTCAGTGTTTCACATCCGGCCGGGTATCGCCGACGAACCGGTCGCGGTTCGGCATCTTGACCGCCGCAAGCGAATTGGCATCGAGCGTCGCATCCGCTCCCACCAGCCCGTTCAGGTTCAGGATGTACGCCGACACCGCGTAAACCTCCTCATCGCTGAGCGATTGCGGCGCGTTCTGCGGCATCGCACGGCGAATGTAGTCGAACAGCGTCGGCGCATATGGCCAATAGCTGCCGACGGTCCGGATAGGCTTTGGCGTTGCTATCGTGCCCTGCCCACCGACGAGCCGATCACCCAGCCCGCCCTCGCCCTTGTCGCCATGGCATGATGCACATTGCTGGGCGAACACCTCGCGCCCATGGCTGACCGAGCCGCTTCCCTTCGGCAGATTGCTGCCGTCGCGTCCGATGTCGATATTCCAGCCCGCGATCTCCGCAGCCGTCGCGGGGCGTCCGAGGCCGTACAGGCTTTGTGCTTGCGCTCCGCTCGCGAACGCACACAGCAAGATGACGACAGCAATGCCGCAAGTCTCACGCCAGCGCATTGGTCACCTCGCCGTCGGCCGCGATGCGCCACGGCCAGATCGCGTTGTTGTGGTAGAAATAGTTCTCGCCGCGCACCGCGAGCAACTCGGAAAGCGTCGGCTGCACATAGCCGGTCTCATCGATGGCCCGGCTCTGGATCACGGCAGGCTTGCCGTCCCACTGCCAGGGCAGGCGAAAGCGTGTCAACGCTCGCGTCAGCACCGGCTCCTGCAATTGCGCCGGTTGCCAACTCTTTCCCTCGTCGACGGACACTTCGACGCGCGCGATCTTGCCATGCCCGCTCCAGGCGATGCCGGTGATCTCGTGGAAGCCGGGCGCGCCCAGGCGTTGGCCGCCGGAGGGCCTCGTGATGATCGACTTCGCCTCCATGTAGAACGAAAATTCACGCGCGGTGCCGTCCGGCAGGAGGTCAGTGTATTTCGAGGTCTCTTCGCGCGAATAAACCGGCTCCGCCGTCACATGCAGGCGCCGCAGCCACTTCACGCTCATATTGCCCTCGAAGCCCGGCAGGAAGAGCCGGAGCGGATAGCCCTGCTGCGGGCGAAGCCGCTCCCCGTTCTGGCTGTAGACCAGCATGGCGTCCTCGAGGCATTTCTCGATCGGAATGCTGCGGGTCAGCGCAGCCGCATCGGCGCCCTCGGCGACGACCCATTTGGCATCCGGCTTCAACCCGGCCTCCTGCAGCACTAGCTTGAGGCTGACGCCGGTCCATTCTGCACAACTCACCAGACCCACAAGGTCTGACGCGGTCCTGCCGTAAGGCTTGCTGTAGCCGGGATTGCCGGAGCATTCGAGAAAGTGGACACGCGATTCCGACGGGAACCGCCTGAGATCGTCCATTTTGAAGATCAGCGGGCGCTCGACCAGCCCGTGCAGCATCAACCGGTGCTGGGCCGGATCGATGGTCGGAACGCCGCCGTGGTGACGCTCGTAGAACAGTCCATTCGGCGTGATGATGCCATCGAGCTCCTGCAACGGCGTCCGGCTGGAGGCCGAGATGTACTGTTTGAGAGTCTTCGGGATGTTCTTGACGACGCCCTTCTCGAACGACGATGGCGCGCCATAGAGCTGGCCCCCCGTCGGTTCGCCCGGCGCCTTCATCCATTCGGGAATGTTGGGTGGAAGGTTGTCGGCCCCGGCGGCAACCGATGCGCCGGCGCCCAGGACGGTCCCACCCGCCACCGCAGCGCTGCCACGCAGAAAGCGGCGGCGAGTCGTGCCCGCGGATTTGTCGTCGGCGTCGAAGGTGCGGCTCATTTGCGGATCCTCGGCTGAAGCGCGATCCGCATGAAACATTCTGCAACGAGCATTTGCAATTCGCAGCCATTTCAAAAACAGGCGATTTCCATCTGGACTGATCTAAATCCGGTGGCAGCGACGGCAATTCTCTTCTTCGCAACGCACAAACGGCTCGTCCCTCACTCGCCCGGCGCGATCGCGTTGCTCGGGGTCGGCCGGTCGGCGATCTGCTGGCCGAACAGGCTGCCGATCAGTTCGACCGCGGTGCGCGCGGTGCGGCCACGCTCGTCGAGGAACGGATTGAGCTCGACGATGTCGAGTGAACCGACTACGCCGGAATCGTGCAGGAGCTCCATGATCAGATGCGCCTCGCGATAGGTCGCTCCACCCGGCACCGTCGTGCCCACGCCAGGTGCGACGCAGGGGTCGAGAAAATCGACGTCGAAGCTGACATGCAATACGCCGTTGCTGGCCCTGACGCGCTCTATGACGCGGCGGATCAGCACGGCGACGCCGAATTCGTCGATCTGGCGCATGTCGACGACCCTGATCCGGCGCGTGCGCATCAGCTCCTTTTCGAGCTTGTCGATCGAGCGCGCGCCGAACAGGTCGAGCCTGTCGGGATCGATCGAGGCGCGCGGATCGTCGCCCAGCAATCCGTCGAGGCCGGGTTCGCCGCAAAGGAATGCCGCCGACATGCCGTGCATATTGGCAGTGATGGTCGTCTCCGGGGTGTTGTAGTCGGCATGGGCATCGAGCCAGAGCACGAACAGCTCGCGTCCGCGCTCCTGCCAGTGACGGGCCATGGCATTCACCGATCCCATTGACAACGTGTGATCGCCGCCGAGAAAAATCGGCAGCGCGCCGGTTTTCGCGATCTCGTAGCCTCTGCGGCTCAGCACGCGCGTCCAGCGCTGAATTTCGCGGTAGTGATTGGCTTTGTCGGGGGCCCTGTCTGCGAGGTCCCGGAGCTCGGCCACCGAGAGATCGCCGTAATCGACCACCTCGAAATCCAGGCTCTCGAGCAGTGTCGCAAGGCCGGCAGTGCGGAGCGCCGCAGGGCCCATCAGGGTACCGCGCTGCGAAGCCCCCATGTCGATGGGAGCGCCGAGCAAGGCGATGCGCCGGGCTCGATCCGTCGTGGTCCGGTCGGTCACAGCTGTCTCCTGACATCAGCAAGATTGAGCCAGCCTAACAGAGATTCGCATCCGTCGTTTCACGGGGGCGGGTCCGCGCAGGGGCGGATCGTTTCGGAACAAAAGCCCGCGCGCCGAATTGCTCATTCAAGGCCGGTACCCGCCGTAAAAACCACGGCGCCTGTCGCGGATAGCCAAAGGTCATCTGACCCGCTGTTCAGAACGAGCGCTCGCGCGGATAGCCAAAGGTATCGGCCTCCGTCACATGATCAGCCCGGAGGTCGCGCACTTGAGCACGGAGATCCCGCAGTCCACCTCACATCCCGGCATGGCCGAGCGCGCCATCGATGCCGCGACGGACGTATCCCGCACCATCGGTGAAGTCGCGGGTGGCCTGCATGCAGCTGTCGACCGCATGACCTCCGCTATCGACGAAGCGCGAAAGCCGGGCCGGCCCCTCGCGACCGTCGCCGCGATCACGCGCGAAGCGCCGCTCGCCAGCCTGTTCGTTGCTTTCCTGTTCGGCGTCGCGGTCGCGCGGCGGCGCTAGAGCAACGTATGTTCAGGCCGCACTGACGGCGGCGCACTCGGCTGCGAGGAACTGCCGCTCGAATGCTTCCGCCGGCATCGGACGGCCGAAGAAATAGCCCTGGCCTTCCTCGCATCCCATGCTCACCAGGAAGTCGGCCGTAGCGCGATTCTCGATGCCCTCGGCCACGACCGTCAGTCCGAGCTGTTTGCTGAGGCCGATGGTCGACCCGACGATCGCGGCATCGTCGGAATTCGCGAGCAGACCGAGCACGAACGACCGGTCGATCTTGAGCCCGTCGAGCGGAAACTTCTTCAGATAGCTCAGGCTCGCATAGCCAGTGCCGAAATCGTCGAACAGAACGCGGACGCCGAGCTGCTGAATGCGCTTGAACATGTCGAGCACGCGGGCTTCGTCGTGAAGCAGGATGTCCTCAGTGACCTCAATCTCGAGCAGCGACGGTGTGAGCCCCGTCGCTTCGAGCATCCCCGCAACCGAATGGGCGAGGTCGCCGGAGTGAAGCTGCGAAGGCGACAAATTGATCGCGACGCGCACTCTGTCGCCGGACAATTCCCAGGCGCGTGCCTGCCGGCAGGCGGTCTCCATCACCCAGTTTCCGATCCGCTCGGACAGGGCTGAGCTGTTGACCACCGGCATGAACTCTCCCGGCGAAACGTAGCCGCGCACGGGATGCCGCCAGCGGATGAGCGCTTCGGCTCCGACCAGGCTGGCGTCGATCAGGCGAACCTGGGGCTGGTAGAACAGCTCGAACTCGCCGCGATCCGCGGCAAGCGCCAATTCGCTCTCCAGCGTCAGGCGGTTCTCCAGCTCCTGCCGGATCGCGCTCTCGAAGACCACATGACCGCCGCGCCGCGTCAGCTTTGCCTTGGTCAACGCAAGATGGCCGTTGCTCAGGAGATCGTCGGCGTTGTGTCCGCCTTCCGGATGGACCGCGACGCCGATGCTGATCCTGACGCGATGCTGCCGCGTGCCGGTCGCAAGCGGCGCTTCGAACGCGCGCGCGATGCGCTCAGCGAACTCTGCGATCCGCTCGTCGCCATCGGCCCCTTTGCGCGCAATGGCGAATTCGTCTCCGCTAAGCCGGGCAACGATAGCGCCGTCGCCTGCCTGGGCTTTCAGGCGACCCGCGACCGCCTGCAGCACGAGATCTCCGGCGGAATGACCCAGCATGTCGTTGATGCTCTGGAAGCCGTCGAGCCCGATCACGAGCAGCGCGACCTCGCAAGGACGCTGCGCTGCATCCGCGATCATGCCGACCAGTCCGGCATGCAGCGTGTTGCGGTTGACCAGACCGGTCAGCACGTCGTACTCGGCGAGATATCTGACGCGTTCGGCCTCGCGCTTGCGGACCGAAATGTCGCGCAGGATGGCTCCGTACTGGAAGCCGTCCGTTCCCTGCCAGCCCGAGAAGCTCGCCTCGACCGGGAAAGTTTCACCGTTCTTGCGCCGCCCTTCGAACTCGACGACGACCGCCCCGCCGGGGACCAGGAGGGCCTGGCGCGCGGCATCGCGCATGGACGGCCTCGCGTCACCGTCCACTGACACGGCGCACAACGTTTCGAACGGGCGGCCGATGATCTCGGCGGGCATATAGCCGAAGATCGCACTGGCGCCGGGATTCCACACGGTGATCAGCTGACCTTCGTCGGTGCAGACGAGGCCATCGCCAAGCGACATCGCGATACGATGAAAGCGGCTTTCGGCGATGCGCCCCAGCAGACCGCGGAAATCGATTTCGTCGAGTGCGATTGCCGTCAGATAAGCGACAATCGCGATGTGGAACAGCGATGTGTCGATGATGAAGGGCCATCTTGCCTGAACGAGGATCGCAACCAGCTCGAAGGCCGCCCCGGCCGAGATCAGGATTGCGACGCGAATTCCCGAAGCGAAGCGGCGCCACGAATACATCATCAGCAGGCAGATCACCGCGAGACCCAGGATCATGCCGGTATCGGAAGTCCAGCGCAGCATCCGGTTCTGGAGGATCGATTCCGCTGCCAGCGCCTGGAGGATGGGTCCGGAGATGATGCGGCCATTTGGAACGCTGAAGCGGTCGCCGAGTTCGAGCGCCGTCGCTCCAATGATGATCTTCTTGTCTCTCAGCCTGTCGAGAGTGGCCGTGTTGCCGCGGAGCACGTCGACATAGGAGACACTTGGAACGGAGCCCGCCCGAATACTGAAATCGATCAGGAACGGCGGCCGCCGATTGGCGTCCTGCCCGGCCAATACGACTGCCATCGACGGCATCAGGGCATCGCCGAGCTTGTCGCCGAACGGATATCGGCGAACGAGCCCGTCGGATTCAATCCCGACATTGACCAGCGCGGGCCACGACTGGTTGCCGAACGGCTTCAGGGGACGATTGATGTGAGCTGCGCCGCCATTCGGCGCCGGCTGCTTGAAGGACGGCAGGATGGTCGAGCCGCCGGCCTCACGCAGCGCGTTGACGAAAGCCTCGTCGGAGGCCGCATCGGATGGCGAGCTGAAATCGACGTCGAAAGCGACGTCCTGTGCCCCCGCAGCCTCTAACCTTTGCAACAGTTCCGCGTGCAGCCGGCGCGGCCAGGGCCATACCCCGATCTGGTCGATTGAGGGCGCGTCAATGGCCACCACGACGACGTTGCCGCTCGCGGCGCGCGATTGCCAGGCGAACCGTAGGTCGGTCAGCGCGTTGCGAAGCGCACCATGCCACCCCGTCGACAGCACGATCGCCAGCGCGGACACGACTAGAATATGCGGACGATAGCGCTTCACTCCGGTCCTCCCGCGCACCCGCTTCTGCGGTTGCGCCCCCTCATCCCCAGGAAATCGCCTCAGTGCTTGTTGTGGCCAAAGGCATTGCCGTGGCCATTGCTGCCGTTGCCGCCGCCATTGCCGTTGCCGTTACCGTTGTTGCCCCTGCCGTTACCGGTGGCACCGTTGTTGCCGTTACCGTTGCCGGAATTCCCATTGCCGGAATTGCCGTTACCGGAGTTGCCGTTGCCGGGGTTGGTCTTGCCACCGGAATTTCCGCTGCCGCCGCCAGAGCCGTCGCTGGACGCACCGGCCGTGGTCGCGGCTATTGTCGTGCTCGCAGCCGACGAGCTGGTGCTGCCAGCCGTCACGCCGCTGCTCGTGGTGACCGCAGTCTGGACGGTGCTGTTGGATGCGTTTGTGCCCGATTTCGAGTCGCTCCAGACCGTCTCCGTGCTGGCGTGCGCGTTGCGCACCTGTCCGGGGGCACCGCCGCCGTGGGCGAGCCCGTGCGTGACCTTGTGGACGTTCAGCTTGACCTCGCCGAGCGAGTTCGAGATGCGTACGACGCCGGGCTTTGCAGCACCGCCCTTGGACGCGTGAGCTCCAGCCGCCTGTTGCGATGGCTTGAGCGCGCCAGCCGCCTTGGTGCCCTTATCGATCGGCCCGAGCGCATGGATCATGTGGCCATTCGCCCCGTTGCGCGGCGCCGGCAGGCCCGATTTCGGCACGGGGACGCGCTCGATGCTCGAGGCGCGTGGCTTGCCGTGCTCGATCGGATTGAAGGTCCCGGCGCCGCTCAGGCTGAGACCAGGCTTGCCATGCTCAAATACGGTGGCGGCCTGCCCCGGCAGGACCTGGGCGATCTGTCCCGTCTTGAAGTCGGAGACCTCGACCTGGCCGCGAAGCACGCCGACCTTGGTGCTGCCCGCGGCCACGGTGACGCTGAACTGGGTGCCCTTGACCACGGCGGCGAGATAGGGCGTCTCGACCTCGAAATGCTTGACGTTGCGCTTCTCGACCTCGAGCAGGATCGAACCTGCCTGCTGGATGATGGTAGTCGAGAGGCCCTCCTTGCTCTCGGTCGGCAAGCCGACCACCGAGTTGGGAGAGATCAGGATCGTCTCCTCGCCGCGGACGAGGAGCACGCGACCATTACGTCCGGTGCGAATGGTGTCGCCGGGCTTGAGCGCCTCCTGCTGATTCAACGAGACCTGCTGCGCGCCGCTGGTGGCGACCCAGACCTCGCCGGTGGCTTTGCCGACCGACCAGACGCCATCGTCGGCGGCGGATGCGCCGCAAGCCGTTCCCAGGATCAGCGCAGCCGCGAAGGCGCACCGCATTCCAATTTTGCTCAGCATGACGATCCTCAGTCCGCGTTACAGCCAGCCTGAGGGGTATCCGAAATCACTCAACATAGGATTAGCGGGAAGCGGCCAGCGGAGCGGTCGCGTTAACGGTTCATTGACCATAAAAAACTATGAAAAATCATGTGGCTAACGAACCCTTATCGCATCAGGGGCACATCTCCGTCGAACTACGGGGACAGGCGCATTGCGCGCGTCGGGAAGCGGCATCTCATTACCACATTGGTGCTGTTAGCCGCTTTTTTCACGGGAGTTCCTCAGGCTTTCGCACAACAGGCGAACCAGCCGGGCTTCGATCCGCGCCAGCCTGAGAAATATTTTGAAAACCAAACCGAGCGGGAATCGCTGAGCCGCCCTCCGGTCAGGCTGCCGACAGTCGGCCAGCCCAACACCGGCGGCGATACCAAGCCTCAGTTCGTGCTGCGCGGCATCAACGTCAGCGGGGCCCGGGCCGTTTCCCCCGATCGCATCGCCGCGGTCTATCAGCCCTATGTCGGCAAGAAGGTTTCGCAGGCCGATCTCGCCGTGATCGCCGGCGCGATCAGCGATCTCTACCGCGCCGATGGTTTTCACTTGAGCCGGGCGATCGTGCCGCCCCAAGACATTGCCGACGGCCTGCTCCGGATCCAGGTGGTCGAAGGCGCTATCGTGCAGGCCGAGCTGAAAGGCGACGGCGCCGAGCAGTTCGGCGTGAGGCCGATGCTCGGGCCAATCCTAGCCGAGCAACCGTCGCGCCTGGCAACGCTGGAACGTCAGCTCTTTCTCATCAACGGCAGACCTGGCGTCCGGATTACCGATACCGCACTGGAGGAGATCGGCACTGCAACCGGCCGATTCCGCCTCATCGTCTATTTGAAGACCTGGCACGTCTTCTCGTCGTTCGGTCTGGACAATCTCGGCTCATCATCAGTCGGTCCGTGGCAGACCTATGCGACCGGCGCGTTTAACTCCTACCTCACGCCCGGCGACACGCTGGCGGTCAATCTGTCGACCATCGCCAACGACCCCCGCCAGCTTGGCTTCGCACGGTTGTCCTACGATGCACCGGTCGGTGTCGACGGTGTGCGTCTCGGCGGGTCCGTCCTGTACAGCGCGGTTAGACCGGGCGATGCACGCCGCCTCGACAGCGACATCACCACGACCGAGGCGTTCGAGCTGCGTGCCAGCATCGTCCCATTGCAGTCGCAATCCTCCTCGCTGACCCTGACTGCGGCGACGACCTTCAGCAACGTGTCCGAGCATGACCTTTACGGCCCCTGGTACAATGACCACATCAGGACCGTGAGCCTGACCGCCGACTACCGGCTTCAGGACCATTTCGGCGGCACCAATTTCGCGACGCTGACCTACCGCCTGGGCCTCGACATCTTCGGTTCCTCGCATTTCGACGACGATCTTTTGTCGCGCGATGGCGCGTCATCGAACTTCTCGGTGCTAAACCTCTGGTTCACGCGCTACCAGACGCTCAACGACGTCTGGTCGCTCAAGCTTTCCGCTGCGAGCCAGACGGCGTCACGGCCGCTGTTCACCTCGCAGCAATTCTATCTCGGTGGCGCCGCCTTCGGGCGCGGCTATGGCGCAGCAGAGATCAGCGGGGACAACGGTCTTGCCGGCTCACTCGAACTGCGCTTCGACCAGAAGCTCAACTACCGCTACTGGACCGGCTATCAGCTCTATGCCTTCGGCGACGCCGGCGCCGTCTGGAACGACGGTTACCGCCTGAGCGACGGCCTGTCGCTGACCTCGGCCGGAGCTGGCGTGCGGTTCTTCCTGCCGGACGATTTCCAGGCCGATCTCGGCGTGGCCGTCCCCCTGAGCTACCGGGCGCCCGACAACGACCGCCGCAGCCCCCGCTTCCTGTTTACTCTGTCAAGCGCGCTGCGGCTATGCCCCGAACGCGGCAAGGGCGGCTGTCTCTAAACCCTTGCCCTTCCCGCCATGGCCCCGGGCATGCGGCTCTTTTGGGACGCGGCTCACAGACTTGCCTAAATTTAATCCCGTAACCTGCTCACGATCGCTCGATCCGGGAGTTCCCAATGGCCATGTTCAGTCCAAAGTGATTGAGACGGAACCATGAAAAAGGTTTTTGCTGTTCTGGCGTTTCTCTGCATCCTCGGCGTCGGCCAGTATTTCGTCGTCAGCCGGTTCGCGATCCGCCATGAGGTTTTGACCCTGTTCGACGCCGCGCGCCAGCGGCCGATTGCGGTCGAAATCGCTGTACGGCGCGATTACGAGACCAAGGCCAATCTCGGCCTCTGGAAGCTCCCGCTCGCCATCATCAGCAACGGCAATACCGTCAAGGCCACCGAATATTCCTTCCTCGCCAACGTGCTCGCCGCACGCGGTTATCTCGTCGCGAGCATCCAGCAGGATCTGCCGAGCGATCCGCCGCTGATGACCAAGACCGGCCAGCAATATGTCGGCCGGCGCGAGGTCTATATCCGCTGCGAGGCCAACATCCTTTTCACCTTGGGCGAGTTGAAGCGGCGGCAAGAGAACGCCGACTACGACCACATCACGCTCGTCGGGCATTCCAACGGTGGCGACGTTTCGATGTATGTCGCCCATCAGCACCCGGAATTGGTGTCGAAAGTGATCACGCTGGACAATCTGCGAGTGCCTTTCGTGCTTAGCGACAACATGAAGATCCTGTCGTTCCGCTCGAAGGATCCGCATTTCGTAACCGATCCCGGCGTGCTGCCGACGCCGGAGGAGGCCAAGGCGCGCGGCATCGACATTATCCACACCGGCGCGCAGCATACCGAGATGAGCGATCGCGGTCCCGATGCGGTCAAGGAGAAGATCCAGGCGACACTCGACCGCTTCCTGCGCGACAGCGCCAGCAGCGCGCTCGCGCCGGCCGATACACGAAGCCCGATGATCATGAACCCCGGCGACTATTAGTCCAGCACCTTTGCGGCAGATCAAGGCTGCGGCGAGCCGGCCACGCTAGAAAGAGCCTTGCCATCTCGGAGAGGCACCGTGTCGCACTCCATCGAAAGCCTTGGTACGAAAAGACTCGCTGCGACGAGCTTTGTCCTGCCTGCGGCAAGGACGCCGAGATTCGCCCGGCATCTCTATCGTTTGGCCCGCAAGCTGCTGCGGTCGATCATCGCCCGCATCGACCTCTCGCAGTTTCCGGGTTCGTGTTGCGGATGAGGACGGCGTCGCTAGCCAACAACACACAGGGTTGCCCTATGCACCGGCATTTGAGACGAATCTGTCTGCTGGTTGCAGTGGCCTCGAGCGTGTGCGCGTCGTCCGCTCTCGCCGCCGATGCAGATCACGGCGCCGACCTTGCGAGGCGCTGGTGCGCCAGCTGCCATGTCGTGGCGAACGGCCAGATCCAGGCGAGCGCCGACGTCCCCTCCTTCGCGTCCGTTGCGCGCAGGCCTGACTTCAGTTCGGAAAGGCTCGCCTTTTTCCTGCTAGACCCGCACCCGAAGATGCCGAATTTCCCTTTGAGCCGGATCGAAGCCGGCGATATCGCGGCCTACATCGCATCGCTGCGCTAGCAGAGCCACCGATCGGTCAAGACACCCGCGACAAATGCTTATCCCTGCCTGAGAACCGACAGGGATCAGCAGAAGGGATGATGGGGGCGAATGAGGTCCATTCGACGGCCCAGCATGGACCGGTACCCGCATCGACGTGCGGATAATCACGCCCGCGCAAGTCCAATCTCTGGACGCGCCAGGAACACACCGAGAATCAGGACTTGCCCTTCCCTGGCTGCATGAGACTGCCGGTCATCTGGCGCATGTGGTCTCCGGCATTGGTGAACTGGCTGCGCAGGAAATCCGATTGGATTCGCATCGCCTCCTGAAGGTCGGTCGCATGGACGAGCTTGCGAGCATGCTCGAACGCCGACTTCATGTTCTGCTCGGTGAATGCGAGCGCCTGCTTCGAGACGTCCGTCCCCGCACCCGGAACGGTCGTCATCGATTTGGTGGCGGCTTCGAAAAACATGCCGAATGCTTTTTCCGCCTGGTCAATCGTCTTCTCGGCCAGGTCGCGCAGTTCGGCCGGAACTTCGAGCTTCGGTTCGATCATGGTCGCACTCCTCCCGTTTTCAGAACTGAATACCACACTTGCCGGATCGCCTGCCAGCGTCCAGGCCGGGGAAGGCGTCGCCCGGCGGCCGGCTCTGGCAGGAAAACAAAGGGCAAGGGGTAAGGCCAGCGCGCAGGCCGGCTCAGGACAGGGGGTGTTCGGGAAGGGATTCTTCGGTGGCGAGGTCTTCGACAAGCTTGATGACCTCGAAACGCTGCCGGGGCGCGAGCTTCAGAAAGGCGCGGAGCAGGCGCAGGCTTTCGACAGTACCGCTTGCAGGCGCGCCGAGCTTGAGGTGCAGCTCAGCTGCGAAATTGAGGTTCTTCATCTCGCACCTATAACAAGCATCGGACTTCGTGATCCAACATCGAGGTCCCAACTAAGAACCGAACGCCACAACCGAATGACACAACCGGGATGCCATGGCGACGGCGCGCTTCGTCCGGGGGAAACCCGGTGTGTTCGCACGCCGAGTTGCATGTGCAAGCGGGCACACTTGAGCCGGTTGCAACCATGTCAAGAAACAACCCCTCCGGCAAGCCTAACAGTTGGCCCAGCGATGCTTCGTCTGCATCGCGCCACGGCAATTCCGGATAACAGGAATATGGCCAGCCGTCACCCACCTGCGTCAAGAAGCGTCATCGATCAGGCATGCAGCCTCGATCGCCGTCAATCGACGCCTTGTTTCGTCTTGTTTCAGATGTGAATGGACATTGGTGGACCCGAACCAGTGCTTCTTCAGCGTATGCACGTAATTGTTGAGTCCGGCGTCGGCGGTTGTATCGTCCACGAAATAGATGTCGATCTCGGGCCATGGATCGGCAGCCACAGAGCGGCCTTCTGAACCAAGAGACTGACTATGGCGTTTGGATTCATCTAACCCGCCCCATCGAGCTCCTGGACTTGGACTCGCCTCTTCGCATCAGAATTCATCGGGCCGCATTTGTTTCCGGCGGTGAACCGTTTTTGAGGAGCAAACGACAAAGCGGTGGCGAAACAGTCACGCAGATCACAGGCGCCATGGCCGATGCATTGATCGATTCGGCGCCCCAGAACCAAAGGACGACGGCATGCTTTCTCGCTGCGATCTCATCAAGGGCGCCGCAGTCGCGCTTCTCACCTTCTCGATACAAGGCGCATGGGCGCAGGAGACAAGGATGAACCTGTTCAAGATCGTCACCATCAAGGACGAAATCGTCGTCGGATTGTCGACGGAGGAGCTTCAGGCGCTCGGCGGCAATGATGCCAGCGCCGTTGCACATGCTCTGGCACAGAAGGGCGATCTCACCGTCTGGCAATACAACGTGCATCGCGGTCCGAACGGCGAATTGCAGCAAGCGCCGACCGCCAGAATCGGGCTTTTGGCCAACGCGTCGCTCCGGGTCGAGCCGTATACCACGACCTACCAGATCCTACCGCATCCCTAAGCAGCAGACCGGCGCGACCGAGGTCGCGGGCGCGCCCTTGTCATCTGCGTTGCCCTGCACGCCGTGCCCCCGTTTCCGTCGCAAAGCCGTAGATCAGTGCCAACCGGTCCAGGCATTCACGAAAACGTCGGGAAAAATAGTCGGTCCAGCGTTGCGTACGAACGGCGCGGCGCTGGCCGATCTCGTCCATGGTCAGGCCCAGCACCAACACGTCGTGCACTAGCGCGGCACCGTCGGTGCCGAGTTCGCGCTCGATCCGGTTCAGCCGCAGCACCGCCTGACGTTGGCTCTCGGTAACCGGCTCGCGCGTGCGCGCGCCATCGACATATTCGCGGGTCGGGTCCATCGCCTGAGGGCCACGCTCGGCCCTCTCCCAATCGTTCTGGAAGGCGCGCCCGCCGCGATACTGCGCCTCGTCGATCTGATGGTGCGCGTGCAGCCGGCCGAGCGGATCGCTGCGGATCGACCGCACGGCCATGATCTTCTCGCCGGGGTCGAGCGCCAGCGGATTGTCCACCTCGACTTCCGCGATCTCCGCATTGAACGGTATCTCACGCGAGCGTCGATCGTAGACATCCGCCAGTTTGTAAGACCTGTTGCGTCGGACACGTGTCACTCGGATACTCCTTGCGAAATTGACGATTGAACGGGCGGTCGTCAGGTCAGGCGGCAGAGACCAGCCTCAGCACGACGGGGCCGGCGACGCGAGCGGATCCAGCTCCGGCGCGGCGCGTCAGGCGCGCATGCGGCGTACAATAGCTCGAGCCCGGCTCACGCGGATGGCCGCAGAAGGTGATCTCCTCCCCGTCCTTGTCGCCGCCATAGGGATAGCGACAGTCCTCGCCAGCGAGTTCGACCAACGGGACCAGGCGCGGCTGGACGCCGACGCAGCGCAATTTGACCTGCGCGGCAGGCTTCATCGCAGATTTCGGCGGCAGGCTCAGCACCGTAGGGCGGTGCGGCAGGACAAGACAGCCCCCAGACGGCAACACTGGGACGATCGACGGGCTCGCCGTCCGCACCTGCACGACCAGCCCGAGCCGCTTGGCGCGGCCGACCACCGCGTTGCGCGTGTAAGACGTTCCAAACCTTGCGTTAATCTGTCTTCCGATCTCCGCATAAGACATTCCCTTGAGAAAATAGTCGCGAAGCGCGTCGGAGTGCTCCGACGGCCAATGGCCCGGTTCCATGCTGCTGTCCTGTGATGCGCCTCCTCCGATCGCGAGGCGAAGCGCACATTCCGGTATTCCGAAGTCGGAGTCAAGCGATAATTCTGATATTCATAATTGCATCAATTCCGAATTTCGGATTACAAGAGGCGGAACGATGGACAATCGAGGGAATCACCATGTTGGACGCTGCAATGATCGAACGGGGCCTGGAAAAGACAGGCAAGAGCAAGGGCGGCCTGGCGGCTGCCATGGGCGTACGGCCCGGCGCGGTCTCGGAGATCCTCGGCGGTGAACGCCTGGTGAAGGCTTCGGAAATCATTCCGATCATGGAATATCTCGAGCTCAATCTCGCGCCGATCATGGGCCGCGTCGGCGCCGGTGCCGTGATCGAGCCGGATTATGAGCAGGTTCCACCGGAAGGCCTAGGCGACATCGCGCTGCCCTTTCCGATCATGGAGGAGACCATCGCATTCGAGATCGTAGGCGATTCGATGCTGCCCAAATACGAGAGCGGCGACGTCATCGTGGTCTACAAGGACCAGCGCCATCCCCTGTCGAGCTTCTACGGCGAGGAGGCCGTGGTTCGGCTCAAGACCGGCGAGCGCTATCTAAAGACGATCGAGCGGGGCAAATCCCCCTCCGTCGTCAATCTCAGCAGCTTCAATGCCAAGCAGATCGTCGGCGTGAAACTGGAGTGGGTCGGCGAGATCTGCCTCTCCATGCCCAAGGGGCAGCTGGAGCGGCTGCGCGCCAAGTCGGCGCGCCCTCGCAAGAGGAGCAAGTAGTCTGGAATTTCCGTTTTTACGAAATGCGCCTTGACTTGATTCCGTTTTTCGGAAATACTCTGCCGTGCCCGACATGGGGCACGGCAGGATCGTTTCATGCAGTATTTTGTCGTGATGATCGATTATGGGCGCCGCGGCCGCGAGGCGGTCGTCGACCCTGAAATCACCAGGCGTGAGGTCATTTCCCGCGTTGCCTCAGGTGAATATCGGAACATCTCGTTCATCCACGAGATCGCGGAGAGCTCGGTCGAGGACATTACCGAGGCCATCCTCGCCGAGGCGGCCCTCCCGGAGATCCAGCCCGAAGAAGTCGACTTACAGGCTATCCGCCTCGATCACGCCCACGATCTGCGTAAGCACGAGCCGACGTGACGCAAGGCCAAGCGGCCTGCGCCACAGGCCGGTCGGAGATCACACCGTGAGGACGGTCGATCCCGTGGTCTTGCGCGCGGCGAGATCGGCATGCGCCTTGGCGGCGTCCTTCAGCGGATAGGTCTGGTGCACCTCGATCTTGACCGCGCCGGACTTGACCACGTCGAACAACTCACCTGCCATCGCGACCAGGCTTTCACGCTTGGCGGCGTAGGTGAACAACGTCGGCCGGGTGACGTAGAGCGAGCCCTTCTGCGCTAACAAACCGAGATTGAGCGGCTCGACGGCGCCGGACGACGCACCGAACAGCGCGGCGACGCCGAGCGGCGCGAGGCAGTCGAGCGACTTCAGGAACGTATCCTTGCCGACGGAGTCATAGACCACCGGCACCTTCTTGCCGCCAGTGATCTCATCCACGCGCTTCACGAAATCCTCGCGGCTATAGATGATGACATGGTCGCAGCCATGCGCCTTGGCGAGCTTGGCCTTTTCGTCATTGCTGACGGTGCCGATCACGGTCGCGCCGAGATGCTTGGCCCATTGGGAGAGAATCAGGCCGACACCACCGGCTGCCGCATGGAGCAGGATAGTGTCGCCGGCCTTCACACGATAGGTCTGCCGGATCAGATACTGCGTGGTGAGTCCCTTCAGCATCATCGCCGCCGCAGTCTTGTCGTCGACACCGTCGGGCAACTTCAACAGTCGGTCGGCCGGGATCAGCCGCGCCTCGGAATAGGCGCCGAGCGGCGAGGCGCCGTAGGCGACGCGATCGCCCGGCTTCAGATCGGTGACACCGGGCCCGACCTCCTCGACGACACCAGCGGCCTCGCTGCCAAGCCCGCTCGGCAGTTGCACCGGGTAAAGGCCCGAACGGTTGTAGATGTCGACGAAGTTGAGACCGACGGCGGTATGGCGGATTCGCGCCTCGCCAGGTCCGGGCTTGCCGACACTGACCTCCTCCCAGACCAGCACTTCCGGACCACCAGTCTTGTGAAAGCGAATGGCATGCGTCATGGGCGTTGCTCCCTTATCGTTGAGGTCAAAATCCGAATACCGGATCGAGCTTTCGAAATAGGTATTTGGTCCGCCCGTCACAGTACAGAGACGTAACAAGAATGTCACAGCGAACGACAAACCTCCGCCGTTCCACCTCTGTTCGAAAGAGTTGATGTCCGCCTTGCGCCAGCCGGCAGTAGCCTTCGCGCGGGTTTGGACGTCGTCTGCGAAGGAGAGCCGAGATGCCAGCTTATGTACAGCATCATCAGGATATCGAGATCGCGCCTGTGATTTGCCCTGCTTGCACGGGGTTCCTTCCAATGTATGTGCGCGAGGTCGAACCGCATTGGAGTCTTGCCAAGATCGACTTCGTCTATGAATGCGCCGATTGCGGCGCCGAGGTCAGACAGACGATCCGCAAGCCGGAGTTGCTGCGGCACTGATCGCGCGGCTGGTGGCTGCTAGACTATTTGCGCTGAGCGGAAAAAACGCCCATTCGCGCGGGTCTGGGCTCTCCCAAACGAGGCTTGTTCTTTGCCGTGAACGCAGGCAGAACAAGCCTCAATCAAGACCTTTGGGAGCGCCTTTTCGTGGCTGAACAGAAGCCCTCGACAGCGATCGAGGCAGTGGAGAGCGGCCTCGCCGCGCAAGGCTACATCGCGAGCCGGCAGATCGCGACCGCCGTGTATTTGTCGCAACAGATCGAGAAGCCGATCCTGGTCGAAGGCCCCGCGGGCGTCGGCAAGACCGAGCTTGCCAAGGCGATCGCGGCCTGGCGCGGCCTGAAGATGATCCGCCTGCAATGCTATGAAGGCCTCGACGAGGCCAAGGCGCTCTATGAATGGAAATACGCCAAGCAGCTTCTCTACACGCAGATCCTCAAGGACAAGCTCGGCGAAGTCCTGGGCGGCGCGCAGACTTTGCACGCTGCACTTAATCAGCTCCACGATTTCGGCGACGTGTTCTTCTCCAAGGAGTTCGTCGAGCCGCGGCCGCTGCTGCAAGCGCTGGAGCAGCCGGGCGGCTGCGTGCTCCTGATCGACGAGATCGACAAGTCGGATGCGGAATTCGAATCGCTGCTGCTGGAAATTCTCTCCGACTTCCAGGTCACGATTCCGGAACTCGGCACCGTCTCCGCGATCACGCCGCCAACGGTGATCCTCACCTCGAACAGCGAGCGCGATCTCGGCGACGCCCTGAAACGGCGCTGCCTGCATCTGCACATCGGCTTTCCCGAGCAGCGGCTCGAGGAGCGCATCGTCGAGAGCCGCGTCCCCAACATTTCGCAGACGCTGCGGCGGCAGATGGTCGGCTTCATCCACGAAATCCGCTCGCTCGACCTGAAGAAGCTGCCTTCGGTCAGCGAGACCATCGACTGGGCACGCGTGCTGGTGCTCTTGCAGGCCTCGGAGCTCGACACCGAGATCGTCAAGGACACGCTCAACGTGCTTCTGAAATACGAGGCCGACATCGAGGCGGCTCAGCCTCAGATTACGACCTTCATTGCCAAGGCAGCACGATCCAACGTCTTCGGTTGACGCCGATGCGCGAGAATATTCATCGCTTCTTCCGTGCGGCACGGGGCGCCGGGGTCCATGTCTCGCCGGCCGAAAGCATCGATGCGATGCGTGCGGTCGCGCAGGTCGGCGTTTCCGACCGGACCATTCTGCGCGATGCGCTCCTTCTGACGCTCGCCAAGTCGCAGGACGAAAAGCTTGCGCTTGGTGACTGCTTCGATCTGTTCTTCAGCCAGCCGGAGCCGCGGCAGGAACAGCCTGAAGCCGACAGCAACGATGTTTCGGAGGACGCAGATCAATCTCCGTCATCCGGCGAGGCCAGCGATGCGAGCGGCGGTTCGCCTCCCGCAGAATTGGGCCCCCTCGCGCAGATGCTGCTGTCGCAGGATCGCAACGCGATCACCGCCGCGATCGCCAGCGCCTCAGGTGCGGCCTCCCTGTCCGACATCCGCTACTCCACCCAGCGCGGCATCTTCTCCAGCCGCATCCTCGACGCCATGGGGCTCCAGCGGCTACGCGACGATCTCGACGAGCTGACCGCGACCAATCCGGCACTGGCCGAGCGGCTTCGCGCCGCGCTCGATGGCTTGCGCGACGCCGTTCGCGACACTGTCGCGCAGGGGCTTGCGCTCTATGCCCGCGAGGAGGCTGAAAACCTCCGCAACGAGATTCTGCGCAACGCGCCGCTTGCCCGCATCGAGCGGCGCCATGTCGCGGAAATGCGCGCTCTCATCCGCCAGATCGCGCGGCGCCTGCGCGAGCGCTATTCGAAGCCACGCAAGCGCCAGCGGCGCGGTCATCTCGACGTCCGCCGCACGCTGCGCCGCAACGCCGCCTGGGGCGGCATCCCCTTTCTCACGGCCTGGAAGCGCAAGCATCGCGACCGGCCGAAGATCGTGGCGCTCTGCGACGTCTCGGGCTCGGTCGCGCAGGTCTCGGATTTCTTCCTGCTCCTGATCCACTCGCTGCACGAGGTGGTCGACGACGTCCATTCCTTCGCCTTCTCCTCGCATCTGATCGAAGTCAGCGACGTCCTGGAATCGAAACCGCCGGAAGAGGCGATGGCCGAGATCATGTCCAAGGTCGGCTTCGGCTCCTCCGACTACGGCTCTTCGCTGGCCGATTTCGACAAGGAGTTTATGAGCACGCTGACGCCGCAGACCACGGTGATCGTGCTGGGCGATGCCCGCAGCAACAATCTCGATCCGCGCGCCGACATCCTGCGCCGCATCTCTGAGCGCTCGAAGCGACTGGTGTGGCTCAATCCCGAAGGACGTCTCGCCTGGGGCTTTGGCGATTCCGAGATGCCGCGTTATGCGACCTTCTGCAGCGTGGTGCGCCAGTGCGCCACCGCGCAGCAGCTCGAGCGCGCGGTGGCCGATATTGTGGCGACTTATCAGTAGGCCTTACCCAAGCGGACGTCAGTTTCGCATCAGCTCCGTCTGAGCCACATTGCACTCCCGGAAATGATAGGCGATCTCGTCAAGCGCGCGCTGCTCCCATTCTTGAGCTTGCGCAAGCCAGAAAACCCGGCGCTGGAAATCAAGCGCGGCGCGCTCCCGGCACAGGGATTCCTGACTACGAATTTCGACCAGTCTGTTCATGCACTCCACTCCTGCCGTGTGAAGCCATTCCCCGTGAATCAGCGTAACAGAATCCCGAACCCTTCGTCTCATGATTTCTGTGCGTATTGCGACGCAGAATGGGACAGCAGCGCTTCCCGTGCAGTGCGGTAGTTTGCCGACCAACATGATGCCCACATCATCAATATGTGATCGAGGCTCCGGACGGTCCTCGTGATCGAGCGGTCTTAACGCTTGTGGCGCAATGGCGTGCAGCAATTTGTGAAGAGGAGTTCTAAACATCTCACCGAATTCCCGACTCATTGTCGTCGCACGGTCTTCATGCAACGCCGCTAACAGAGGCGCACGAACGGCACTACGGCTTGAGGCAACATGAGCAACGACATCGACTTCGATCTTTCGCCGGACCAATGGGAGGTTCTGAAAGCGCTGCGCAACCCGGTGTCGAACGGTCGCCTTTCCAAGGCCTATCTCATCGAGAGCCTCGTTAAGCTCGGTCTTGTCGTCGTCTGCTACGGTGTGCCGGTCATGACGCCGAATGGACGCAAGGTGCTGGTACGCGGATCGTGTCGGCTGCTGGATCTGGCGGCGTGACACGGCCACCCGCGTGCGGAACATGACGGTACGACCGCAAAATCGCCTGTCCATGTGACCGATGGCAGCTCGAACGGTGGCCCGGTGCCGATGCGGATGCCCAGTCGCACCGCAAAAGCGACCAAATAGACCTCCTCCTCAGCGGAAACCGCGACAATCTGGCGCGCTAGTTGCTCCTTTCGACGATCGAGACGTCGTCAAAACGGGGGAGTCACCATGTCGACCATTGCCGCGGCCCCGGCTGCCGAGCCAAAGCCGCTCTATACATCGCTATTCGTCCAGGTCCTGGCCGCGCTGATCCTCGGCATCATTCTCGGCGTGGCCGCGCCGGATTTTGCCATCTCGCTCAAGATTCTGAGCGACCTGAAGCTGATTTCGATGATCGTGGCGCCGATCGTGTTCTGCGTCGTCGTGCACGGCATTGCCGGTGCGGGCGACCTCAAGAAGGTCGGACGCGTCGGCGTCAAGGCGCTGGTCTATTTCGAGGTGATGACCACAGTCGCGCTCGTGGTCGGTCTCATCCTGGCCTACACTTTCGGCCCCGGCCACGGCATGAACATCGACCCTTCGACGCTGGACGCCAAGGCCCTCAATACCTATGCCGACAACGCCCACAAGCTTCAGGGCGGCGGCATCGGCTCCTTCCTCCTCAACGTGATCCCGAGCACCTCGTTCGACGCGTTGTCGCGCAACGACGTGCTCCAGGTGCTGTTCTTCGCCGTGCTGTTCGGCGTAGGCCTCGCACTGGTCGGCGGTGAGAAAGGCAAGCTCGTCACGTCGATGATCGATGCCGCCTCAACCGTGCTGTTCCGCGTCATGGGGCTTATCGTCCGCGTCGCTCCACTTGGCGTGCTCGGCGCAGTCGCCTACACCGTCGGCAAATACGGCGTCGGCTCGCTCAAGCAGCTCGTCTCACTGGTGGCGCTGTTCTACGTCTCGGTCGGCATCTTCGTGCTGGGCGTGCTCGGCGGCGTCATGGCGCTCGCCGGCATCAACATCCTCAAATTCCTCGCCTACTTGCGCGAGGAGTTGACCATCGTGCTCGCGACCGCCTCGTCGGACGCCGTGCTGCCGCAGATCATGAAGAAGCTGGAGCGGATGGGCGTAAAGGATTCCGTGGTCGGCCTGGTGATCCCGACCGGATATTCCTTTAATCTCGACGCGTTCTCGATCTACCTGACGCTTGCGGTCGTATTCATCGCGCAGGCGACCAACACGCCGCTGTCCTTCGGCGATCTCCTGCTGGTGCTCGGCGTCTCCCTGATCACCTCGAAGGGTGCGCATGGCGTACCGGGCTCCGCGATCGTGATTCTGGCGGCGACGCTGAACGCGGTGCCGAGCATCCCTGCGATCGGCCTCGTGCTGGTCTTGTCGGTCGACTGGTTCATCGGCATGGCTCGCGCGGTCGGCAACCTCACCGGCAACTGCGTTGCCACCGTGGTGGTGGCCGCCTGGGAAGGCGACCTCGACCGCGCCAAGGCGGCGAAGGTCCTCGACGGCGGCGAGCTCGTGGACGTAACGGCGGGGTAACGACCGCCGTTCAGTCATTCCACTGGAGGAGCGGCGTTCCATGCGCCCTCCTCCAGACGGAGAGGAAACGCGGAAACCAGGAGTGGGCTACGGCGCCCTTGTAGGCCCAGGTGTGATATTTCAGGCCCTGCTCCGAGATCAGCTCCTGATAGCCGCCGTGGACTTCGATCGCGGTGCGAATGTCCTTCAGAATTCCCCGGGCGCAGGAACGGTAAGTATTGCTCCCCGAGAATTCGTCGTAGTCCAGCATGCGATCCGCGAACTCGACGTTGAACGTCGGCCAGGAGGACCGTCCCTGGTAGGCGGGAGCCGCGATCTTGTGGATCATCTTGTTACGCGGATTATCCGCGGACACCAGGAAGTGGAATGTGCCGGGGATGCGAAAGCGCGGCTCCGCAATGATCAGACCCGCCGTGGCCGCGAACAGTGCGCGCTCGCTTTCCTCGCTCATATCCCAGAAGCCGCGATGCACACCGACGAAATCCAGCGCGACCGAGGACACTGGCGAGCCCGTGGCGCCATCAAGAGAATGCCTGATATAGCCGCCCTTGCCGAACAGGTGGAGCAGGTCCCTCTTGTACTGCGCCAGGTCGCGTCCGAGCCGCCGCTTCAGCTCGTTCTCGTCTACGATTCCGAGCTGCACGCCCCACAAGAACGTCGTGTAGACGCAGGCATTGGTGACGAAACGCCTGCGCTCGGCGCGCGTGTCGGTTGCTGCGGAGCGCGGAGCACTGGCGTCGCACAGCAAATAGGTGGAGCCATCATCATTGAACGGTTCGAGCTCGCTTGCGAGCTGGAGGATCGCCCGCTTCAGATCACCGCAATATTCGGCCAGCAGCAGGCGGCCGGCATGCGCGCATTGCGACATCGCCAGATAGGATGACCCTCTCTCCTCGGCAGAGATCATCTGCCGCAGGCCGGCCAGAATGCCGAGCAGCGTATCCGAGGGACGCGAGAAATAGTTCACGCCAAGATACCTGGCGCGCCCAGCCGGGACGATGGTCGTCGTGACGACGTTGGCGCGAACCGCTTCCAGCAGCAGGCGGACGCTCTTGTCGAGCAGACGAGCCCGCCGCACCGCATCCTGCGAATCCATGATGGTGTCGGGGTCGAGGACGTCGGGATAGAACCAGGCAAAGTCGCGCGGATAATACGCAGAGGCGTGCGGCGCGCCCGTGACGAGAAAGGACTCAGTCACCGCAAAGGCGCTGTCCATCGAGTGCCGGTAAAGGTCTTCGATGGCCGTGAACGGATGATGTGACTGCCTCAGGAATCGATCACCGAGAAAGTTCACGGCTTGGAGCGCGTTGGCGACGAAGGTCGCCGCCACACCCTGGTAAAATCGGTTTTCGCGATGGGATGGAAAAGAGATGCCGCTGTTCATAGGCGCCGTCGAATGGTGTCTCGTGGTTCGGCGGGAGGCCGTCGCGGCTCTAGACCTGTATGATTCGTGTCTCCATCCCGTGACTTGCCGGTTCAGTTTACCCTTTCCGCGGCATAAAATCCTCGATCAGCCGCAGCAGCACCCGGGCGCCGGCATCGGCGTCGGCTAGCTCGACATGCTCGTCCGGGTGATGGCTGATGCCGCCGCGGCAGCGGACGAAGATCATGCCGACATCGGCAATATCGATCATGGCCATGCCGTCATGCCCGGCCCCGCTCGGCAGCTCGAACACGGAAAAACCTTCCGCCTTGATTGCCTGCGCGATCTGGTCCTTCAGCCAGGGCGCGCACGGCGCGGTGCGGTTCTCGTGGGTGACGTCGAGCTGAAGCGACAGTTGACGGCGCTTTGCGATGGCTTCGATCTGCCTGACGACATCGGGGACCGCGCGCTTGCGGTGCATGTCCGTCGGTGCCCGCATGTCGATGGTGAACGACACCTCGCCCGGAATGACGTTGGTCGCGCCGGGCCTCGCCTGGATGTAGCCGACGGTGCCGACCAGTCCGTCCTCGTCGGTGCGGCAAAACTGTTCGATCGCGCCGATACATTCGGCCGCGCCCGCCAACGCATCGCGCCTGAGTGCCATCGGCACCGTGCCTGCGTGCCCCGCCATGCCGGTCAGCCGCGCGGCAAGCCGTGTCGCGCCCGCAATCGCGGTGACCACGCCGACGGGCAGGTTTTGTGCTTCCAGCACCGGCCCTTGCTCGATGTGCAGCTCGAGATAGGCAAGCAGCTCGCGCCGGGCTCGCGCGGCCGCGCCAATATGATCGGGGTCGAGCCCGAACTGCACCAGCGCGTCGCGCATGGACACGCCATCGCGGTCGCGTGTGTTGAGGGCGCTCTCGTCAAAGGTGCCGGCGACCGCGCGGCTGCCGAGCAAGGTCGAAGCAAAGCGCACCCCTTCCTCATCAGCAAAACCGACGATTTCGATCGCGAACGGGAGGCGCTTGCCGCGGCGGTTGAGATCGGCGACGCAGGCGATCGCCGTGATCACGCCCAACGGCCCGTCCCATTTGCCGGCATCGCGCACGGTGTCGTAGTGCGAGCCGAGCATCAGGCAGGGCGCGCCCGGCCGCTCGCCTTCATAGCGCCCGCAGACATTGCCGATCGCGTCGAGACGCGCACTCATGCCGGCGTCGCGCATCCAGCTCAGGATGAGGTCCGCCGCCTTGCGCAGCTCGCTGGTCAGATAGATGCGGGTGAGCTTGTCGCCTTCTTCCGAGATCGCCGCGAGCTCATTGATCCCTCGCACGATCTCTTCGCCGAGCGAACCAGTGTGAACGGCGTTACCAGCAGCCATCTCGGCGAGCTTTCCATCTCTTGGGACCGCGGCGACGTCGGTCTTGGCGCAATCGATTCAAGTTCGGTGCCAGCGAAATCACGCGGCCGACACCGTTCCAATCAGCGCGTGGTTAGCATGAATGCGGTCGCCGGCAGACCACCCGGCCCTCGTCATGCACATGTCCAGGCCGGTTAAGATTGCTTAACTCCATTGCATACAATTATAAAATATTGCCTATAATTTCATCTGCTGCTTTCCTGATCAAGCTCGAATTGCCGAAAATACCTAATTAATTTCAACGGCTTAATCAAAGATTCTCTCTCGGCAACCTCTGGCACGAAGCTTGCGACAATTGATCCCGGGCTCCGCCAGACCGGCGCAGCGCGAGATGAGGCGGTTCATCCGCCAAGGGGAGCAAGCAATGGAATTTGGCAGGATCTCACGACGTCATTTGTTGCAGGGCAGTGCGGCCCTCACGCTCGGCGCGGCGGCCGGCGCCCGCCCGTCCTTTGCGGCCGAGACGACGATCGGTTTCATCTATGTCGGCTCGCGCGACGACTACGGCTACAATCAGGCGCATGCGCAGGGCGCGGCGGCGCTGAAGAAGATTCCCGGCCTCAAGGTCGTGGAAGAAGAGAAGGTGCCGGAGACCGACGCGGTCGAGAAGACGATCGAGTCGATGATCAATCTCGACGGTGCCACCCTGCTCTTCCCGACCTCGTTCGGTTACTACAATCCGCACATGGTCAAGATGGCCAACAAATTCCCGAAGCTTCACTTCGAGCACTGCGGCGGCCTGTGGAGCGACAAGGACCCAAAGAACGCCGGCAGCTATTTCGGCTATATCGATGAAGCCCAGTATATCTCGGGCATCGTCGCCGGCTACAGCTCCAAGAGCGGCAAACTCGGCTTCGTCGCCGCGAAACCGATCCCGCAGGTGCTGCGCAACATCAACGCATTCGCGCTCGGCGCGCGGCTCGCCAATCCCAAGGCCACCACGCAGGTCATCTTCACCGGTGACTGGTCGATGCCGGTCAAGGAAGCCGAGGCCACCAACAGTCTGATCGACCAGGGCGTCGACGTGCTGACCTGCCATGTCGACGGTCCGAAGACCATGGTCGAGAACGCCGCGCGCCGGGGCGCCATGGTGTGCGGCTATCACGTCAACCAGTCGCCACTCGCGCCAAAGGCGTATCTCACGGGAGCCGAGTGGAACTGGGAAGCGTTGTACCCCAAGTTCGTCAAGATGATCGCCGCCGGCGAGAGCATCCCGAACTTCTATCGCGGCGGCCTCAAGGAGGAAATCGTCAAGACCTCGCCCTATGGCGAAGCGGTCTCCGCCGAGGCGCGCAAGCACGCCGACGACGTCAAGGCCAAGTTCTTGTCCGGTGACGGCTACGCCATTTTCAAGGGAGGCCTGGTCGACAACAAGGGCAAGACGGTGATCGCAGCCGGCACCGATCGCGGCCAGAAGGATCCCGAGCTCGAGAAGATGGACTATCTTGTGGAGGGCGTGGTCGGGGCAACTTCGTGACGACGGAAGCTGCGGATCTCGTTGAAGCGGTCGGGACAGTGGCCCCGGCCGCCGATCCGGGATTCCTCCAACGTCACGGCGGAGCGATCGAATATGTCCTGATCCCGGGCGCGGCGCTGGCCGGCGCGCTCGGGGTCTTCGGCATCTTCGTCGCGATGTTCGGCAAGAGCCCGCTCGACCTCTATTTCTACATGTACTACGGCGCGTTCGGCACCTGGTTCTCATGGCAGAACACGCTGACGCGCGCGGCACCGCTGATCCTTACCGCACTCTGCACGGCGCTGCCCGCGCAGCTCGGCATGGTCATCATCGGCGGCGAAGGCGCACTCCTGATCGGCGCACTGTCGGCAACCAGCGCGGCGCTGGTGCTTCAGGGCATGCCGCCGCTCGTCGTGCAGATCGCCATGGTCATCGCCGGCGTGATCGGCGGCGGCCTCTGGGTCATGCTCTCGGGCGCGCTGCGGCAATATCGCGGCGTCAACGAGACGATCTCGAGCCTGCTGCTCGTCTATATCGCGCTCGCGGTCCTCAACCATCTCGTCGAAGGCGTGATGCGCGACCCCGCGAGCCTCAACAAGCCGTCGACCCGCGAGATCGGCGCGGCCAACATGATCGGATCGATTCCCGGCACCGACGTGCATTGGGGTCTCGTGTTCGGCCTGATCACCGCGATCGCCGCCTATATCCTGATCTATCACACTGTGTTCGGCTTTGCCGCGCGCGTTGCCGGCGGCAACATCCGCGCTGCGAAGATCGTCGGTCTCAATGTCAGCAAGCTGATCCTGACCGTCTGCTTCCTCGCCGGCGGCGCCGCGGGCCTTGCTGGCATGGTCGAGGTCGCCGCCGTGCAGGGGCGCACCAACGCCAACCTCGCCGCGGGCTACGGCTTCACAGGGATTCTCGTCGCCTTCCTGGCGCGGCAAAATCCGCTCGCCATTATCCCCGTCGCGATTCTGCTCGGTGGTATCAGCGCCAGCGGCGGGCTGTTGCAGCGCCGCCTCGGATTGCCGGATGCATCCGTGCTGGTGCTGCAAGGCATCATCTTCGTCTTCGTCCTGGCCAGCGATGCGCTCTACGGCCGCATCGGGTTTCTGAAGGGAAAGTCCTGAGATGGCAGACGGCTCGATCGGACTCTGGACCGTCCCGCTCGCCGTGCTCGGCGGCGCCATTCGCGTCTCGACCCCGTTCCTGTTCGTGAGCCTGGGCGAATGCATCACCGAGCGCTCAGGCCGCATCAATCTCGGCCTCGAAGGCACGCTGGTGATGGGCGCGATGAGCGCATACGGCATTTCCTATCTCACGGGATCGCCGTGGCTGGGCGTGCTCGCCGCTGGCATCACCGGTGCGCTTCTGGGCGCGCTGCATGCCGGCATCTGCTCGTTGCCGCGCGTCAACGACGTCGCGGTCGGCATCGCGCTGATGTTGTTCGGCACCGGACTAGCTTTCTACCTCGGCAAACCGTTGATCGAGCCGACGGCACCTCGACTGCCCGCAATCGATTTCGGCTGGTGGAGCGATATTCCGCAGGTGCGCGCGGCCCTACGGGTCAACGTGCTGTTCCTGATCGGCGTCGCGCTCGCCCCAATTCTCTACTGGGCCTTCCGGACTACGCGCTGGGGCCTCCTGATCCGCACCGCCGGCGAGAGTTCGGACGCCGCGCGTGCGATGGGCCACTCCGTGCTGCTGATCCGCCTGCGCGCAACCATGGTCGGCGGCTTCCTTGCCGGAATCGGCGGTTCCTTCCTGTCGCTGTTCTATCCCGGAAGCTGGAACGAGGGCCTGTCCTCGGGCCAGGGCATTACGGCGGTTGCACTCGTGATCTTCGCGCGCTGGGATCCCTTGCTCTGTCTGTGGGCCTCGCTCGCCTTTGGCGGTGCTGCAGCACTGGGCCCGGCGCTGCAATCGGTCGGCGTCACCTCCGGCTACCACCTCTTCAACGCCGCCCCCTACATCCTGACGCTGGCGATCATGATCATCACCTGCTCGCCGAAACGCACGCTGACCGGAGCCCCGGCCGAATTGTCGATCACCCGCTAGAGAGCCAAATTATGCCCGAGCGCACCATCAAGTCCGAGCCCTATGCCTGGCCCTATAGCGGCGATCTCCGTTCCGAGAATACCGCGCTCATCATCATCGACATGCAGACCGATTTCTGCGGCGTCGGCGGCTATGTCGACAAGATGGGCTACGACCTCTCACTGACGCGGGCGCCAATCGAGCCGATCAAGAGACTGCTGACGGCCATGCGGGGCCAAGGCTTTCACATCATCCACACCCGCGAAGGCCACCGTCCCGATCTGTCGGATTTGCCTGCCAACAAGCGCTGGCGGTCCCGGCAGATCGGCGCCGGCATCGGCGATCCGGGCCCCTGCGGCCGCATCCTGGTGCGCGGAGAGGCCGGGTGGGACATCATCCCGGAGCTCGCGCCGCTGCCCGGCGAACCCATCATCGACAAGCCCGGCAAGGGCTCGTTCTGCGCCACCGATCTGGAGCTGATCCTGCGCGTGCGCGGCATCGAGAACATCGTGCTCACTGGGATCACTACCGACGTCTGCGTTCACACCACCATGCGCGAGGCCAACGACCGCGGCTTCGAATGCGTGCTGCTGCACGATTGCTGCGGCGCGACCGACAAGAGCAACCATGACCACGCGCTGAAGATGATCAAGATGCAGGGCGGCGTGTTCGGCGCGGTCTCGACGTCCGACGCTTTCATCGGAGCGATTTCGTGATTGTCGGCGAAACGCCGCCGCCATCGGGCGCCTTCGGCGTCGATGCCATCGCCATGACCATGCGCTTCGGTGATTTCCTAGCGCTGGACAATGTCGCGCTGAAAGTGCGGCCGGGTTCGTTCCATGCGCTGCTCGGCGAGAACGGCGCCGGCAAGTCGACCCTGGTCAAATGCATCATGGGCTACTATCACGCCACCGAGGGCGACATTCTGGTCGGCGGGCGCGAGCACGCGATCGGCAATCCTAAGGACGCCCACGCCCTCGGCCTCGGCATGGTCTACCAGCATTTCACGCTGGTGCCGGCGATGACGGTTTCCGAAAATCTGGTGCTGGCGCGCGATGACGTGCCGGCTGTCGTGAACTGGCCGAAAGAGATGAAGGAGCTCGAGGCCTTTCTTGCGCGCATGCCATTCAAGGTCCCGCTCAGCTCAAAAGTCGCAGACATCTCCGCGGGCGAGCGGCAGAAATGCGAGATCCTCAAGCAGCTCTACCTGAAGCGCCGCTTCCTGATCCTGGACGAGCCGACTTCGGTGCTGACCCCGGCGGAAGCCGACGAGGTGCTCGGCATGCTCCGCGACATGGTCCTCAAGGGCGAGCTGACCATCCTGATGATCACGCACAAGTTCCGCGAGGTCATGGCCTTCGCCGACGACGTCACGATCCTGCGCCGCGGCACGCTCGCCGGTGCCGGCAAGGTGTCCGAACTGACGCCGGACGCGATGGCGCGCACCATGATCGGCGCCGAGGAGCTGACGGTGCAGCCGCCCCGCACCGGAGAGGCCGGCAAGGCGAGGCTGGAGCTGGCGAAGATGCGCGCGCGCGACGACGCCGGCGCCATCGCCGTTCATGATGTCTCCCTCACGGTCCGCGCCGGCGAGATCGTCGGCATCGCCGGCGTCTCCGGCAACGGCCAACGCCAGCTCGTCGAGGTGCTGGCCGGCCAGCGCGAAGCCGAGAGTGGCGAGATCCGTGTCGCCGGCGATGCCTATCACGCCAGCCGCGAGGAGATGCGGCGGCACAAGATGTCACTCCTGCCGGAGGAGCCGTTGAAGAACGCATGTGTCGGCGGCATGAGCGTCGCCGACAACATCGCCTTTCGCGAGTTCGACCGCGCGCCTTTCGCTAGCTTCGGCTGGTGGCTCAACCGCGGTGCCTTCCGCGTCGACGCCAGGAAGAAGATCGCCCAGTACAAGATCAAGACCCGCACGCCCGACACGCCGATCTCGGCGCTGTCGGGCGGCAACGTCCAGCGCGCCGTGCTGGCCCGCGAACTCGGCGGCGCCGTCGAGGTGCTGATCGCAGCCAATCCCTGTTTCGGGCTCGATTTCGCAGCGGTGGCGCAAATCCATGCCGAGATCATGGCCGCGCGCAACCGCGGCGCCGCGGTGCTGCTGGTCAGCGAGGACCTCGACGAACTCCTTGAACTCTCCGATCGGCTGGTGGTGATGTTCCACGGCGAATTCGTGTATGAAGCACGGACCAGCGAAGCCGATCTCACCGTTGTCGGTCGGCATATGGCGGGGCATTGACCAGGGGAGAGCGATGAGCGGCGGGTCCGAGCGCGACGAGCACTTCCTCCGCCTTTCCTTTGCGGTCGCCAGCCGTTCCCTCACCCACGGCAACCATCCTTTCGGCTGCATCGTCGTCGATGCTGAAGGCAAAGTGCTGATCGAGGCAGAGAACGGTTACATGCCGGATCACGACGGCACCGCGCATGCCGAGCGCCTCGCCGCGACACTGGTCTGCCGGACGCTCGGCCGCGACGTGTTGGCGAGAGCCACCCTCTATTCCTCCGCCGAGCCCTGCGCGATGTGCGCCGGCGCGATCTACTGGGCCGGCATCCGCCGTGTCGTCTATGGGCTCAGCGAGCACCGCCTGCGCGGCATCACCGGCGATCATCCGGAGAACCCGACCCTCGACCTGCCCTGCCGCGAAGTCTTTGCCAGCGGCCAGCGGCCGACAGAGGTTGTGGGGCCGTTGCTCGAAGACGAGGCCGAAGCGCTGCACGATGGCGTGTGGACGAAGTAGACGGCGCCGAGCGGGCCTTGTCCCGCGCTCATTGAAGGGCTGCCTGACGGTACCCAGCCCGTCCCCCAAACGAAGATGACGCCGCGGAGGTTTGACGCGGCGTCATCGTCATTCACCTGAAGAGTCAGGTGGTTAGAACTTCACAGTGATACCGGAGTAGAGCGAGGACTCGGTGCAGGATCCGGTGCTCACCTTCGTACCACCGACGAAGGTGGTGCAAGCAAAGGCATTGTTGTGATCGAGGCCGAACTTGTTCTGCCAGTAGCGATAGGCGACCCAGACGTCGACGAAGTGCGAGTACTTGTCGCCCCAAATCGCCTTCGAGGCATCGAGGGTCAGGCGGATCGGCTCGGAATTGAACTCGACCTTGGTCGGATAGACGTTGTTGGCGACGCTGGCGGGAAGCGGCTCGGTGTCGGTGCCCTTCTTGCCGTACCACGCCGCGCGGCCGCTGATCGAGAAATACTGCATGTTCTGCGGCAGAAAGCCGAGGTCCATATAGTAGTTGGTTTCGATCGCCCAGGTCGGCTTGAACGACGTGTTGCCGTCGGCAATACACGGAGCGGACCAACCGGCGCCGCACTGCGAGAAGGAGTTGTGGTTGGCGAACTCCCAATACACCAGCGGCGCGACGTTGAAGTAGCCCTTATAGGGAAGATCGAAGGCGAACTGCAGACCCGCGACAACGTCGCGCTTGGCGGCGCCGAAATACCGGTTCTCCGTGTTGGCATCCATACCAACCTCGAACGAGATGTTGTGCAGGGGGCCTTGCGTGAAGGCCTTGGTGTTGAAGATCTCGTTCCAGCCGAAGGTTGAGCGGAAAAGGCCGTAGATTTCTGTCGCGCCGGCACAGCTCGTCGGCGTCGCAGCGAACCCCGCTGCCGGCGAAACGACCACGCCTGTGGCGGTGCAGGGGCCTGCCGGATCGTTGTGGTCTGACTTGAACATCGAGATGGTGAAGAAGTTGGTGCCGTAGGTCCAGGCATCGAAGTGGGTGAAGGAGTAGACCTGCTTCGTCGTCTTGGCGTTGATCACACCGTTGGTGTTGGTGAACGCACCGGGCTGCGAGGCATTGAAGATGTAGGAGAAGGTGACGCGGTCGTCGATCACCAGGAAGAACGGAAGGTCGGCCGCCTTCTTGGCAGCCTTGACCGGCAAGTCGGCTGCCCGAGCCATGCCACCGGTAGCGAGCGTAGCAAGTGACAGCGCCGCCGCCGCAACTGCCTTCATACGAAACGACATCCGAATACCCCCAAGTTTGGACACGTAAAAATGAACGTCCCTTGGGTGCGACACTTGCGCCGATCTCCCGGAGTGAGAAGCCTCAACTTGTTTCAAGGCATGCCGCTTGTTTGCACAGGGTGCTGCGTTTCACTGGCGGATTTGGAAGGCCAAGCTCACCGCCACAGGGTCAGGCGAGAGCGGCCATTGCCGGATATTCCCGTTTGATTTCGCTCGCCTTTTCATGTCTCGCGGACGAGGCAGACAAGATGGGCGGGAGCTACTGTTGCGGTGTTCGCAAATGCATACGCGTGATGGCGCGTCTCTGCTTAACTTCACGCCAAGCCTGCATAGCCGGTTCCGATTTGGCTTGAGCCGTCACAAATTTGCAACACGCGTCGCACGCAAGTCGGGACTGCAAAGGCTGCTCGGCAGGCATTTGAGGACGATCGCCTCCCGGCGACAGCCGCGACTCGCCGACACCACTTGCCTGCCGAAGCGTTGAGCAAGGGATGACGCTTTTTCACACCTTACGCGGCGGTTCAAACTAGCCCAGTATTGAGGCACTTCACCCCATGCAAGCGCATCAGCGAATGTTGGATCCCACGGCTAAGAGCCTGCATTCCGGCGAGTCCCCGCTCCTCAGGACGGTCGGGCTCACCAAGCGCTATGGCGATTTCCTCGCCAACGATGCCATCGACATCGATATCTGGCCAACGGAAATCCACGCGCTGCTGGGCGAGAACGGCGCCGGCAAGTCGACGCTGGTCAAGGCGATCTACGGGCTGATCCAGCCCAGCGCTGGCCAGATTTTCTGGCAGGGCCAGCCGATCCTGCTGTCCGGTCCCTCGGAAGCGCGCGGCCGCGGCATCGGCATGGTGTTCCAGCACTTCTCCTTGTTCGACAATCTCACCGTCGCCGAGAACGTCGCGCTCGGCCTCGACGGGAAACAATCTTTCAAGGACATGTCGGCGCGGCTTGAGCAGGTGTCGAAGACTTATGGATTGCCGCTCGATCCCAAACGCGAGGTCTGGCAATTGTCGGTCGGCGAACGCCAGCGCATCGAGATCGTTCGCGCGCTCATGCAGGATCCGCAATTCCTGATCCTTGACGAGCCCACCGCGGTGCTGACGCCACAGGAAGCCGACCAGCTCTTCATCGTGCTGGAGCGGCTCAAGGCCGAAGGCCGCGCGATCCTCTATATCAGCCACAAGCTCGAAGAGGTGAAGCGCCTGTGCGACACGGCAACGATCCTGCGCGGCGGCAAGAAGGTGGAGACCTGCAATCCCAGGCTTGAGACCGCCGCTTCGCTCGCGCGCATGATGGTCGGCGGCGAGATCAAGGAAGTGAAGGCGGCCGCCGGCCGGCAGACCACGGTGCCGCGCCTCGTCGTCAACGATCTCTCGCTCGCCCCCGGCGAGGCGCATGGCGTGCGGCTCGAGTACATCTCGTTCGAGCTGAAAGGCGGCGAGATCCTCGGCATCGCCGGGGTTGCCGGCAACGGCCAGGACGAATTGTTCGCCGCGCTGTCCGGCGAACGCCTGTCGAAAGATCCCGGCACGATCGTGATCGAAGGCCTTGCTGCCGGCCATCTCTCGATCACGCAGCGCCGCAAGCTCGGCGCGGCCTTCGTTCCCGAGGAGCGGCTCGGCCACGGCACCGCGCCCCGCATGAAGCTTTCGGAGAATGCGCTTCTCACCGGGCATGCCGCCAGCGGCATGGTCCATCACGGCTTCATCGATACTGCGGCCACTCTGAAGACGGTCGACCGCGCAACCGAGACGTTCGACGTCCGCAAGGCCAAGCGCGATCCGGAAGCAGCATCCCTCTCCGGCGGCAATTTGCAGAAGTTCATTGTGGGACGCGAGATCCTGCGCAATCCCGCGGTGCTGGTGGTGAGCCAGCCGACCTGGGGCGTCGACGCCGGCGCTGCCGCCGTCATCCGCCAGGCGCTGCTTGATCTCGCAACCGCAGGCGCCGCCGTGCTCGTCACCAGCCAGGACCTCGACGAGCTCGCGGAAATCGCCGACCGCATCGCCGTGATGTTCCATGGCCATCTGTCTGCACCGCTCGCCACCAGCGAGGCGACGCGCGAAAAACTCGGCCTATTGATGGGCGGCAGCACGCTGGAGCCGAAGGAGGCCGCGCATGCAGTTGGTGCTTGAGAAGCGCGCCGAGCGCTCCAACGCGATCGCGCTGATCTCTCCGCTGATCGCGATCGGCCTCACGATCGTGACCATGGTCATCCTGTTCGCGATCCTCGGCAAGAATCCGCTGCTCGCCCTGCACGCCTATTTCATCGCGCCTTTGACCGACAGCTATTCGCTCCAGGAAATCGCGGTGAAGGCAACTCCGCTGGTGATGATCGCGATCGGACTATCGCTCTGCTATCTCGCCAATGCCTGGAACATCGGCGCCGAAGGGCAGTTCCTGATTGGTGCAGTCGCCGGAAGCTGGATTGCGGTGAAGACGCAGGGCACCGACGCCGGCGTCTGGGTGCTGCCGGTCATGCTTGTGCTCGCCGCCGCGGCGGGCGCGCTCTACGCACTGATCCCGGCAATCTGCAAGGTGAAGTTCGGCGCCAGCGAAATCCTGACCAGCCTGATGCTGGTCTATGTCGCCGATCTCTTCCTCGACTATCTCGTGCGCGGCCCCTGGCGCGATCCACACGGTTTCAACTTCCCGACCACCGCCGAGTTCGATCCGGTCGCAACGGTGCCGCTCCTGATCGAAGGCGGCCGGCTGCATCTCGGCTCCATCATCGCCCTTCTCGTCGTCGCGGCGGTGGCGATCCTGCTCGGGCGCACCATAAAGGGATTCGAGATTCGCGTGGTCGGTGCGGCGCCTCGCGCCGCGCGGTTCGGCGGCTTCAATTCCAACCAGTTGATCATCCTGACCTTCGCCGTCTCGGGCGCGCTGGCCGGCCTCGCCGGTATCATCGAGGTCGCGGGTCCGGTCGGACATCTCCAGCCCGGCATCTCGCCGGGTTACGGTTTTACGGCGATCATCGTGGCCTTTCTCGGCCGGTTGAACCCCCTTGGAATATTAATTGCAGGCCTTTTTCTCGCGTTGACCTTTATCGGCGGCGAGCAGGCGCAGATCGCGATGAAGATCCCGTTGGACGTCACCAAGGTTTTTCAAGGCATCCTGCTGTTCTACGTGCTCGCCTGCGATTCCCTCATTCTCTACCGCTTCAAGCTGGTCTTCCCGAACCGACAGGTGGCTCGTGGAGCTCATTGAAGCCATCATTCTCGCAGTGCTCGCCGCTTCGACGCCGCTCCTGATCGCGGCGACCGGCGAGCTCGTGACCGAGCGCTCCGGCGTGCTCAATCTCGGCGTCGAGGGCATGATGATCGTCGGCGCCGCATGTGGCTTTGCAGGTGCGTGGCTGACCGGCTCGATCTTCATTGGCGCACTGTTTGGCATCGTCGCCGGCACGCTGATGTCACTGGTCTTCGCACTGATGGCGCTCGGACTTGCGGTCAACCAGGTTGCAACGGGTCTTGCGCTGACCATCCTGGGCGTCGGACTCTCCGGCCTGATCGGCGCCGGTTTCGTCGGCGAGCGCATCACCCCGGCGCTGCATCTCAACATTCCCGGTCTCACGGATATTCCGCTGGTCGGTCGCGTGTTGTTCGGCGAGGACGCCTTTGTCTATTTCTCGCTGGCGCTGGTCGTCGGCGTCTGGTGGTTCCTGTACCGCACGCGGCCAGGATTGATCCTGCGCGCCTGCGGCGACAACCATGTCTCCGCGCATGCGCTCGGCTATCCCGTGCTGCGCATCCGCACCCTAGCGGTGATGTTCGGCGGCGCCTGCGCCGGACTTGCCGGTGCCTATCTGCCGCTCGCCTATACGCCGTTCTTCATTCCGGGCATGACCGCGGGACGCGGCTGGATCGCGCTGGCGCTGGTGGTGTTCTCGTCCTGGCGGCCGGGCCGCCTCGTGGTCGGCGCCTATCTGTTCGGCGCGGTGACGATCCTGCAGCTGCACGCGCAGGGCTGGGGCGTCGGCATTCCCTCGCAGTTGATGTCGGCGCTGCCTTACCTTGCGACTGTCGTCGTCCTGGTCCTGCTCTCCCGCGCGCGCACGGGTGGATCGACCGCACCGGCTGCGCTTGGCACCGTGTTCGTGCCTGACCGCTGAGTTTCATTTCCACACCGTGCGCGATGGGGCGCGCACGTTGCGGATCGTGGCTTTCCCCTGACATTTGGAGATTGATGATGAGGAAATCACTTCTTGCGCTGGCCGCCGGGCTCTTGCTTGCCGGGAGCGTCAGTGCAGCCTCCGCCGCCGACAAGCTGAAAGTCGGATTTATCTACCTCGGCCCGGTCGGTGACCTCGGCTGGACCTATCAGCATGAACTGGCACGCCAGGCGCTGGTGAAGGAGCTCGGCGACAAGATCGAAACCACCTTTCTCGAAAACGTGCCTGAAGGCCCCGATGCCGAGCGCTCGATCGAGCAGCTCGTCCGCGCCGGCAACAAGCTGATCTTCACCACCTCGTTCGGCTACATGGATCCGACGCTGAAGGTCGCGAAGAAATATCCGAACGTGCATTTCGAGCACGCGACCGGCTACAAGCGCAACCCGAACATGTCGACCTATTCGGCTAAATGGTATCAGGGCCGCTACATCCAGGGCCTAATCGCGGCCAAGATGTCGAAGTCCGGCGTGCTCGGCTATATCGGCTCGTTCCCGATTCCCGAGGTTGTCTCCGGCATCAACGCGACGATCCTCGCCGCGCAGACCATCAACCCGAACATCAAGGTCAAGATCATCTGGGCCAACACCTGGTTCGACCCGGGCAAGGAAGCCGACGCCGCCAAGGCGCTAATCGACCAGGGTGCCGACGTGATCATGCAGCATACGGATTCGCCGGCGGCAATGCAGATCGCCAGCGAACGCGGCAAGCTCGCCTTCGGCCAGGATTCCGAGATGATCAAGTTCGGACCGAAGACCCAGCTGACCTCGATCCTCGATACCTGGGGTCCCTACTACATCGCCCGGGTCAAGGCCGAGCTCGACGGAACCTGGAAATCCGAGGACAGCTGGGGCGGCCTCGACAGCCACATGTTCGCGATGGCGCCCTACACCAACATGCCTGACGACGTGAAGAAGATTGCCGAGGATGCCCAGGCCGCGATCACCGCGGGCAAGTTGCATCCGTTCAAGTGCCCGGTCCTTGGGCAGGACGGCAAGCCGGTCGAGTGCAAGGGCGGCGCCAATCTCGACGACGGCCAGATCCTCGGCATGAATTTCTATGTCAAAGGGATCGACGACAAGCTGCCGGGCAAGTAGCACGCTTCTTGCATCGCCTAAATCACCTGCTCCTCCCGGAGGAGGTTCGGAGGGGGTGGCCAGAAGCACCCGGCACTTGTGGTCGCCCCCTCTTTCTATCTTCGCCTGGATACTATGCCGCCTGCATGGCCCGCGCCGCCGAACTGTGGCGGTGGATGAGGTCTGCCACATCTAGGCCGGGGACCGCGCCGTCGATCACGGCCCATTTTCCTGCCACCATCACCCTATCGGCCCGATGCGCCCCGCACAGCACCAGTGCCGCCAGGGGATCGCCATGGCCGGAGAAGCGTAGCTCGTCGAGCCTGAACAGCGCGAGATCGGCCGTCTTACCGAGCGCGATCTCCCCGAGTTCCGGCCGACCGACGCAGGCCGCCGAGCCCTTGGTGGCCCAGCGTAGCGCATCCTTGTGACTGACCTTCGTCACCCCGTAGCGCGCCCGTTGCAGCAGGAACGCGGCCCGCACCTCCTGCATCAGGTTCGATCCGTCGTTCGAGGCCGATCCGTCGACACCAAGCCCGATGCCAACGCCGGCCTCCTCCATCTCGCAGACGGGACAGCAGCCGGAGGCCAGGAGTTGATTGCTGCAGGCGCAATGACTGATCGTCGTCTTCGCCTTGCCGAGCCGCTTCATCTCGTCTGCGTTGAAGAAGATGCCATGAGCGAGCCACGTCCGCGCATTAAGCCAGCCGCATTGTTCGAGATAGTCGAGCGGACGGCAGCCATACATCTCCTGGCAGAATTTGTTCTCGTCCTCGGTCTCGGCAAGATGGGTATGCAGGCGCACGTCGAGCTTCTTGGCCAGATCGGCGGTGGCGCGCATCAGGGACGTCGTCACCGAGAACGGCGAGCAAGGTGCGAGTGCGATCTGCACCATGGCATCCGCGCCGCGCTGGTGGTACTTGGCGACCACACGCGCGCTGTCCGCGAGGATGGTGTCCTCGTCCTGCACGACGCTATCAGGCGGCAGACCGCCGTCGCGCTGCGACAGGTTCATCGAGCCGCGCGTGAGCAGCACGCGCACGCCGAGCCGCCTGGCCACCGCCACCTCGATATCGACGGCGTCTTTGAGCCCTGCCGGAAATACATAGTGATGATCCGTTGTGGTGGTGCAGCCCGACAGCAGCAGTTCAGACATCGCCACGGTGACGCCGAGCTCGAGAGCTTCAGGCGTCAGCTTCGCCCACACCGGATAGAGCGCCTGGAGCCAGGGGAACAGCTCGCGGTCCATCGCCGCGGGTAGCGCCCGTGTCAGCGTCTGGTAGAAATGGTGATGGGTGTTGATGAGGCCCGGCAGCACGACGTGGTCGCCAGCGTCGAACACCGCGACGTCAGCGGTTGCGGGCGCAGCGCCGGCCGGCACCAGCTCGACGATCCGGCCGCCTTTCACCACGATCCCGCGCTCGGCGCCATCGGCGAGGATAGCCAGAGGATTCCTGATCCAGATCGGCTTTGCGTCGCTCATGATCCCGCTTCTCCTCACATCCGCTCACGACAGGCCTGCACGGCAGGGGCCGGCCTGATTGCGTTTTTGTTGCGACTTGTTGTTGCGACTTGGCGCTCGTCTTGCAAGACTTTCTCCTGGCTCGATTCACTCGTTGGAAGCGTTGACGTCGCCATGGACTTGAATACCATCACAGCGGTCGCCCATCCGCAAACGCGCGCGCAGCTGCCCGTTTGGACGCCAGGTGATGCTTGGCTCGCGGGCGGCACTTGGCTGTTCTCGGAGCCGCAAGTTCACCTCACTCGGCTCATCGATCTCATCGATCTGAAATGGCCGGCGCTGACGGTCACCGAGAGCCATTTCAGCATCGCTGCCACCTGCACCCTTGCACAGCTCGATGGATTCGTCTGCCCACCCGACTGGTTCGCGGCGCCGCTGATCAACCAGTGCTGCCGCGCCTTCCTTGCTTCGTTCAAGATCTGGAAGACGGCGACCGTCGGCGGTAATCTCTGCATGTCGCTTCCGGCGGGACCGATGATCTCGCTCACCGCTGCGCTGGAGGGCGTCTGCACCATCTGGAAGGCCGGCGGCGGCGAACAGATGATGCCCGTCGTCGACTTCGTCACCGGCAACCAGCTCAACCTTCTGGCGCCGGGGGACCTGCTCCGGCAGATCGATATCCCGATTGCCGCCTTGAAGCGTCGTACGGTCTTTCGCCAGATCTCGCTGGCGCCGGTCGGCCGCTCGGCGGCGCTGGTGATCGGCAGTCTGGATGCCGATGGCACGCTGACGCTCACGGTCACCGCCTCGACCGTGCGGCCGATTCGGCTGTCCTTTCGCGAGGCCCCCGACGCGAAAGCGCTTCGTGAAGCCATCGCGCAGCAGATCACCGACGATCTCTACCACACCGACATCCACGGCAAGCCGCTGTGGCGCAAGCACATGACACTGCGGCTTGCCGAAGAGATCCGCGACGAACTCCTCGGAGCACCGTCGTCATGAGCTTCGAGGTCAACGGCACGACGTTTCCGCAGGAGCCACGCGCCGGCCAGTGCCTGCGCACGTTCCTGCGCGAGCTCGGCCATTTCGGCGTGAAGAAGGGCTGCGACGCCGGCGATTGCGGCGCCTGCACCGTGCTGCTGGACGGCGAGCCGGTGCATAGCTGCCTGATCCCGGCCTTCCGTGCCGAGGGGCGCGCCGTCACCACGATCGAAGGTCTCGGCGGAGACAGCGGGGCGCACCCGATGCAGCAGGCTTTCCTCGATGCGCAGGGCTTTCAATGCGGCTTTTGCACCGCTGGCATGATCCTGACCTGTGCCTCGCTGAACCAGGCGCAGCGCACCGATCTCGGCGTCGCGCTGAAGGGCAATATCTGCCGCTGCACCGGGTATCGTTCGATCGAGGATGCGTTGATCGGCAAGACCAATATCGAGGCGAACGTCGAGGCCGGCGCCGCATTCGGTCGCAGCCTGCCAGAGCCGGCTGGCCCCGATGTCGTGCGCGGCAAGGCGCGCTACACGTTCGACACGCAGATTGACGGCCTGCTGCATATCAAGCTGCTCCGTTCGCCGCACGCCCATGCAAGGATCGTCGCGATCGACAAGTCGGAAGCGCTGAGCGTTCCCGGCGTGCACGCGGTGCTGACGCATGAGGATGCGCCAACCACTCTGATGTCGACCGCGCGGCATGAGAAGGACTGGATGGATCCCGAGGACACTCGTGTTCTCGACGACATCGTCCGCTTCATCGGCCAGAAGGTCGCCGCCGTCGTCGCAGACAGCGAAGCCGCCGCCGAGGACGCATGCCGCCGGCTGAAGGTCAGTTACGAGATTTTGCCCGCGCTGGTCGATCCGGAGCAGGCGATGGCGCCGGGTGCGCCCATCGTTCATCCCGATCTCACCACCGCGAACCGCGTTGCCGACGCCCAGCGCAACCTCGCCGCGGAGACGCATGGCGAATTCGGCGACGTGGCGGCTGCGCTCGCGACATCCGCCGTCACCTTCGAGGGCACCTTCCACAGTCACCGTGTGCAGCATGCCGCTTTGGAAACCCACGGCGGCCTCGCCTGGCTCGATGCTTCCGGCGTGCTCAATGTCCGCACCTCGACGCAGGTGCCGTTCCTGACCAGGCGCGCGCTGTCTGATATCTTCGAGCTTCCCATGGACAAGGTCCGCGTCTTCTGCGAGCGCGTCGGCGGCGGCTTTGGCGGCAAGCAGGAGATGTTCGTCGAGGACATTCTGGCGCTCGCCTCGCTCGAGACCGGCCGGCCGGTGAAGCTGGAGCTCACCCGCGAGGAGCAGTTCGTCGCGACGTCGACGCGGCATCCGATGCGGGTCCACGTCAAGGCCGGTGCAGACGCGGACGGCAAGCTCACCGCGCTCCAGCTCGACGTGCTCTCCAATACCGGCGCCTACGGCAATCACGCCGGCCCCGTGATGTTCCACTCGCTGGCCGAATCCATCAGCGTCTACAATTGCCCGAACAAGCGGGTCGACGGCTGCGCCGTCTACACCAATACGGTGCCGGCAGGCGCGTTTCGCGGATATGGCTTGCCGCAAACGCTGATCGCGGTCGAAGCCGCGATCGACGAACTGGCCAAGCAGCTCGGCATCAGCCCTTACGAGATGCGCCGGCGCAACGTCGTCAAGCCCGGCGATCCCATGGTGTCGCCATCGTCATCGGAATTCCACGACGTGCTCTACGGCTCCTACGGGCTCGACCAGTGCCTCGACCTCGTCGAGCGCGCGATGCAGGCTGATGGCCCGCAGCCGGACCTGTCGCCGGAGTGGCTGATCGGCGACGGCATCGCGCTGACGATGATCGATACGGTGCCCCCGGCGGGCCATCTCGCGGATGCGATGGTCACGCTCAACGACGACGCCAGCTTCGACCTCATCGTCGGTACCGCCGAATTCGGCAACGGCACCAGCACCGTGCACCGGCAGATCGCGGCCACGACGCTTGCGACCACCGTCGACCGCATCCGCCTGCGCCAGTCCGACACCGCCCATGGCGGCCACGACACCGGCGCCTATGGCAGCGCCGGCATGTTCGTTGCCGGCAAGGCGACGCATGCGGCAGCCATGCAGCTCGCGACTGAGCTGAAGGCGGCCGCCGCCGGCGCATGGCTCTGCGACGTCGGGAGCTGCGCGCTCGAGAACGAGGCCGTCGTCAGTGGCGTGCGGCGGATGTCCTTTGTGGAGCTGGCCAAGCTCGCGCGCGAACGCGGACAGCCGTTCGCAGGCGCCGGCAATTCCGGTGGCACGCCGCGTTCGGTCGGCTTCAACGTGCAAGGCTTTCGCGTCGCCGTGAGCAAGGGCACCGGCGAGCTCCGGATTCTCAGGAGCGTGCATGCGGCGGACGCCGGCGTCGTCGCCAATCCCATGCAGTGCCGCGGTCAGGTCGAAGGCGGTGTCGCGCAGGCACTCGGTGCCGCGCTCTACGAGGAGATGGTGATCGATGCGGACGGCCGCGTCGTCAACCCCAAATTCCGCGACTACCATCTTCCCTCCTTCGCGGATGTGCCCCGCACCGAAGTCTTCTTCGCCGAGACCTCCGACACGATCGGCCCGCTGGGGGCTAAGTCGATGAGCGAGAGTCCGTACAATCCGGTCGCCGCCGCCCTCGGCAACGCGATTGCCGATGCCACCGGCATCCGCTTCACGGCGCCGCCCTTCAAGCCGGACAGGCTGTTTCCGGCGCTGCACGATAAGTTTGGGTAGGCATATTTCGGGGATTGATCCATGAGCAGCGAAGTCCATCCCGTCGACGAGGTCTTGCCGGTCCCGCGCCTGCTGGCGCTCGGGTTGCAGCATGTGCTGGTGATGTATGCCGGCGCGGTCGCGGTGCCCCTGATCATCGGGCGCGCGCTGAAACTGCCGCCGGAGGATGTCGCTTTCCTGATCAGTGCCGACCTGTTCGCCTGCGGACTCGCGACGCTGGTGCAATGCCTTGGTTTTCCCGGCGTCGGCATCCGCCTGCCCGTGATGATGGGCGTGACCTTCGCATCCGTCGGTCCGATGCTGTCGATGGCGGCTTCACCTGACATCGGCCTGCTCGGCATCTACGGTTCGGTGATCGCCGCCGGCCTGTTTGGCGTTGTCGCAGCGCCGTTCGTCAGCCGGCTGTTGCCGCTATTTCCGCCCGTCGTCACCGGCAGCATCATTCTCGTCATTGGAATCTCCTTGATGCGGGTCGGCATCAACTGGGCCGGCGGCGGCCTGCCGACGCTGACCAGGATGGTGGACGGCGTCGCCGGCAGCTTTCCCAATCCGGCTTACGGACAGTTGCAGGGACTCGGCATCTCGCTGTTCGTGCTGCTCTTCATTCTCGGCCTGATCAAATGGGGCACCGGCTTTCTCGCCAACGTCTCCGTGCTGCTTGGCATCATCGCCGGCGCCGTGCTCGCGAGCATTCTGGGCGTGATGCATTTCGACAAGGTCGCTGCGGCCTCCTGGGGCGCCATCGTGATCCCGTTCCGCTTCGGCATGCCGCAATTCCATCTGGTACCTGTTATCACCATGTGCGTCGTCATGGTCGTCGTGATGATCGAATCGCTCGGCATGTTCCTCGCGCTCGGCGACATCACCGGCAAGACGGTCGATCGCGATGCCCTGAGCCGAGGCCTGCGCGCCGACGGCGTCGGCACGCTGCTCGGCGGCATCTTCAACACCTTCCCGTACACGTCGTTCTCGCAGAATGTCGGCCTCGTCTCGGTCACCAGCGTGCGCTCGCGCTGGGTGACGGTCACGGGCGGCTTCATCATGCTCGTGCTCGGCCTGTTGCCGAAGCTCGCCGCGCTGGTCGAGGCCGTGCCGCTGGTCGTGCTCGGCGGCGCCGGCCTCGTGATGTTCGGCATGGTCGCCGCGACAGGCGCACGCATCCTCACCTCGGTCGACTTCCGCAACAATCGCTACAATCTCTTCATCGTTGCGATCTCGATCGGCTTCGGCCTGATCCCGCTCGCCGCACCCGGCTTCTTCAGGAATTTACCGCACGATCTCCAGCCGCTGCTGGAGTCAGGCATTCTGCTCTGTGCGATCGTTTCCGTGCTGCTCAACGCCTTCTTCAACGGATTGAGCGGCGGCGCAGCCGCGGAAGCGGATGCAGCAGCGGTCGCCTCATCCGCGCAACATGTTTAACTACCGCGATAGGTCGAATAGCTCCACGGCGTGACGAGCAACGGCACGTGGTAGTGGCTCTCCGGCTCGCTGATCGCGAAACGAAGCGGGATTTCGTCGAGAAACGGCGGGTCAGAGAGCTGCACGTTGCGCTCGGCGTAATATTTGGCCACGCTGAAGCGAAGCTCGTAGCGGCCGATCGGAAGCGGACGGCCGCCGATCAACGGCTGGTCGGTGCGGCCGTCCGCATTGGTCACCGCGCGCGCTATCACGCGGCTCTCGCCGAGGTTCGCGAGCTCGATCAGTTCGACCGGAATGCCTGGCGCAGGTTTGCCGACGTGGTTGTCCAGCACATGGGTCGAGAGCCGGCCGTGGACCTTGAGCTTGTCATCGGCTGCGACGAGTTGATCGAGCCGCAAAGCCGAGATGCGGCCAATCTCCTCGATCGCACGCCTCGTCTCGGTCTTGGCGATATTGCGCAACCGCGTCTCGAAATCGCGCAGCACGGAATCTTTGGTGTGACGGCGCACGCAGACGATATAGGGGATGTCGAACTTCTCGCGATAGGCATTGTTGACGCGCTCGAACGCCGCGTATTCGGCATCCGACAGCCGGTCGAGGCCGGCGCTGTTCTGCTCCTCGGTCGATTCCGCGGTGAGCCCCGCCGCGCGCTGGGTCTTGTTGGCGAGGTCCGGATGCGCCCGGATCAGCGCCAATTGCACGTCGGGTTCGGCACTCTGGATCGCCGCCATCAGCGCGGCGTGCAACTGGTTGATGCCGGCGAACGGTCGCTTCGCGGCCAGTTGCCCGGCGATCCACGGCGAGTATTCAACGACGTTGGCGAGCGCGGCAACGAAATCGGCTTCATCGGCGGCATTGAGATCGGACAGCGATATCTGCGACATCGTCCTCACCCGATCTCGAATGCATCGGCCGCAAGGTGCGCGAGCTTGTCGTGCCAATGCTGGGCGATCTGCAACCGTGTCGGCACCCAGACGCGGTCGTGCTTGCCGATGTAGTCGAGGAAGCGGATCAGCCCCGCCGCACGGCCGGGGCGACCGGCGAGACGACAGTGCAGGCCGACCGACATCATCTTCGGCGCGCTCTCGCCTTCGGCATAGAGCACGTCGAAGGCATCCTTCAAATAGGTGAAGAACTGCTCGCCTTCGGCAAATCCTTGCGGGTTGATGAAGCGCATGTCGTTGGCGTCGAGCGTATAGGGAATGACGAGCTGCTTGCCGCTCGCGCCCTCGATCCAATAGGGCAGATCATCGGCATAGGAATCGCTGAGATAGAGGAAGCCGCCCTCCTCCATCAACAGACGGTTGGTGTTGATCGAGGAGCGTCCGGTATACCAGCCGAGCGGACGCGAGCCTGTCGCGGCGGTGTGGACGCGGATCGCTTCCGCGATCTCCGCCCGCTCCTGCGCCTCGGTCATGTCCCTGTGCTCGATCCACTTCAGGCTGTGGCTGGCGATGTCCCAGCCCGCCTCCTTCATGGCAGCAACGATTTCCGGATTGCGCTTCAGCGCCGTGGCGACACCGAACACGGTGGTCGGCCACTTCCGCTCGCCGAACATCCGCCACAGCCGCCAGAAGCCGGCGCGCGAGCCATATTCGAACATCGATTCGATATTGGCGTGGCGCTGGCCGGGCCAAGGCTGAGCGCCGAGCACGTCGGACAGGAATGCTTCCGAGGCCGGGTCGCCATGCAGGATGTTGTTTTCGCTGCCCTCCTCGAAATTGACGACGAACTGCACCGCGACCCGCGCGTTGCCGGGCCATTGCGGATGCGGCGGGTTGCGGCCGTAACCGCGGAGATCGCGCGGGTAGCGGGTACCAGTCACTCAGACTTCCTCGAAGCGGATCGGCAGCGCGCCCTTCCACAGCACGCTCTTGCCGAGCGTCGCCAAATTCTCCAGGCCGGAGGTCAGCGTGATGAAATGGTTGCCGGCGAGCTGCCCCATCTTGCTCGCGAAGTGCACGCCGCCATAGGCCATCAGGATCTCGGTCTCGCTGATGCCGCCGGGATAGAGGATGATCTGGCCGGGCGCGGGATAGCTGGTGTGGTTCTCGTAGCCGACACCGAAATCGAGGTCGCCGAGCGGCATCCACACGCCCTCGCCGCTCCAGCGCACGTGGATGATGTGGCTTTCGAACGGCAGCGCCTTGCGGAACGCGGCGACAGTCTTGGGCGCCGCTTGCTCCTCGAAACGGGCATCGAAGGTGAAGTCGCCGGCACGGATAACGAGTTTGCTCATCTCATCTCTCTGGATCGGGGGGCGGTGGCCCCACGGGGAATTTTCAGGCAAAGAGCATTCCATCGGGCTTCGCGCAAGGGGCGCGGCAAGTCACCTCAAGTTACCTGCGGTCGTAGGACCAGCCGAAAACGCCACTCCGCCGCGTCTCGGGCTCCGGCTCGGCGGCGGGCTGCGGCGCCTCCCTCAGTTCCGCCTGCGGCGGCGGAGGCGGCACCGGCAAATTCTCGCATTTCATGGAATAGACCAGCTTGCCGTCCGCGGTATGCCCGATCGGCGCGCAGGGGTCCGGATGCGCCACCGATTTTTTTGGGGTCAGCTTGACCTGCGCCACCGCTGGCGCAGCGATCAGCAGAAGGACCAGCAGATATTTCGACATCATTGTCGCCTGAAAACTAGATCTGGCCCATTGAACCGGATTGGAGGGAGCAAGTCCACCGGTGCAACGGGCGCGATTGCCGAATATTTAGCCGAGGCTAGAAAATTGGCTCGCCCCAATGTGATGTCGCGAGCGCTGATATCGGCTGGGCGCGTCGCCATGTCAGCCGCGACGGCGAGCACACAAACACACAATCTCACAGCCGGGCTGTCGTCACGGGAGAAAGAAACAATGCAAAAGACTTTCATCATTCTCGGCGCGACGCTGATTGCCGCCGCCACGATCCAAATCGCCGCGGCGAACGACCGCCGTCATGTCCGCAAGGCGCAGCCCCATCCCATCACCCAGTCGGTGCGCGTCTCCAACGCCGCGCTCTGGCCATCACAACGGACCGAGCCCGACTGGTCGCGCTATTCCAACGGCGCGATGTCTGCACCAGCGGGACGGTGATGCGGGAAGCCTAGCGCGATCAAGCGAAACTGCCTCCACGTCGTCATTGCGAGGAGCTCTTGCGACGAAGCAATCCAGACATTCTCCACGGATGCATTTCTGGATTGCTTCGCTGCGCTCGCAATGACGAAGTATGAGGCGGCAGCGGCACGCTTCCAGCTCGCATTTTTGAAGCAGACACAGCTTCGCAGCCTCGCGGCTGATTTCGCCCGAGCTTTGCTTCGTCGCTTCACCCTCTTGTCCAAGAGGGCGCAGGGAAGGCCGGGTGCCGGCTGGCACCCGCGGTCCGCTGCGCGAAAAGCACACGCAGGAAAACCGCACAGCAGCATACAGGTGTAGCCAATCACTCGGCCTTCCCTGCGCGATGATTGGACGGCTTATGCCGTGCTCTCCCGGGAGCCGAGTTTCTTTTGGCCTCCCTCACCCTCGCGAAATTCACCGACACCACGCCGGTTGACGCAGATGCCGCATTCGCCAGAGCTTGACCGTAGCAACGACGGCCAGGACCACACGGTTTTGCCGTACGCACGGCCCGCCATTTCGTCACCGGTTTCGACGACGTTGTGCACGTTGCCGCCGACCTGATGACGAGACGAAGCCTAGCAGCGCCGCTCGTCGGAACGAAGCCTTGGGCTCACGGAGAGCAATCCGCCCTGCCCCACGCCTCGCACCCGAACGCTGCCGCGTCCACCGCAAGCCCGGCTCGCGAACGTGACGACCACAAGATCGCCCCTCAAGGATGAGCCGGGATGGGCGACACATACGCCATTTCCGAATTTCGGTAAAGTGGAATATTTTTCCCGAAGGGGATTGACGCGCCCGCGACACAGGCCGCGCAATGACACGCCTCGCGCAGAAGCAACAAGGGGCGGTGCAAAACACCGCCCCTTTGGCGCGAATCGAGACTGAGGCGAAGACAGGCGCCTAATACTGCTGATAATAGCCACGCGGACCATAGTAGGGGCCGCCGCCGTATCCCTGGCCGCCGTAGTAAGGACGGGGTCCGTAATTATAGCGGTCCTCGTAGTACTCTTGGCGTCTGCTCTCTGCGATCGCGCCGCCGATCAGACCTGCCGCCACGCCCATGAAGGCGAGACCTGCAGCGTTCGGACCTCGTCGATAATAGCGGTGGCGGCGAGCGGCGCTGAAATCGGTGGCAGCCGGAGCGGCCGGGCCCGCGGCAGCGGCCTTGGTGGGCGCGGGCGAGTCGGCAGCCGAAGGCGTGATAGAGGCCGTAATCAGAGCGAGACTTGCGAAAACCGCCAACACAGCGTTGCGGCCGGCTGCAGAAATCATCGGTCCTTTATTCATCGTGACCTTCCCTGTTCTCGCTCAAAGCGACATAATCAAACAAGACTTAATGCACAAACCACTGAAATGGTTTCGTGATCGCGGCAATCTGCCACGCTTTGAACGATTGTAAACCGAACGTCCACATCCAGCTTGAACCATCCAACATGAGCGGATAATGAACGGACGCACCGTTTTTCGGTCGCCGTAAGCGTTTTACGTGAACCAACGCATCAACCGACGTCGTCGGGATCGATGCCATTTTTGGGTTCACCGTGCGCGTCCTATTCCAAAGAGAAATCAGATGATTGCGGTTCGCAAACTGCCGGCGCGCTATGCGCCGATCGTGATGCCATTCGTGCTGTCCATCCTCATGACGGCCGTGGTGTCGGTCATTTCCACGCTTCGAAGCCTCGGCGCAACGCCGGCGTTTCTCGCGACCTGGCCGGGCGCCTGGGCGCTGTCATGGCTCGTCGCGTTTCCGACGCTGCTGATGGTGCTGCCGCTGGTCCGCCGGATCGTGGCTAGCGTCGTTGCCGTTCCCTCCCAATCGGGCCGATAGCGGGCGCGGACGGCGGCGCATGATGCACGCCGTCCCGCTTCCGCATGACCTTACGACAGCGCCCCGAGCACGCCGCGCGTCGCCTTGTCGATCTCCTCGACATAGCGGCGCCGGACGAAGGTCTCAGTGAGGAAGCCGACCACCTTGCGGCTGTCGGTGGAATCGACCACCGCCAGCATTTCGGCCTCCGCCTCGTCGAACACCGCCATCGCCGATTTCACGTTCATTTCCGGGATCAGCACGATCTCGGTCAGGCGCGCGAGCTCGATCACCTGGATCTCGTCGGCGATGCTGTCGAGGTCGCCGGAGAACAGGTCGGGCAGCAGGACGAGGCCGACATATTCGTCCGCATTGTTGACGATGACGATCCCGGGCCGCGAGCCCAGCGCGAATTCACGGCGGACCGCGGCGATCGTCGTGGTCGACGGCACCTTGCCGACATCGGAGCGCATCAGCCGCTCGACGGTGAGGTTGCGCAGCCAGCCGACGTCGTTGGCGCTGCGGATGGTCTCGCCGCGCAGATGCAGGCGCCAGGTCGAGAAGGAGTGTCCGAACATGAAGCGGACGCAGATCGAGGTGACGATGCAGCCGGCCAGCACCACGGCGGTGACGTCGACGTTGCGGGTCATCTCGAGCACGAGGAACGACATGGTCAAGGGACCGCCGACGATGGCGACACCGAGCGTCGCCATGCCCGTCAGCATCGCGACCAGCGGATCGATCACGAAGTTCGGGCTGATCAAGACCAGCACCGCGGCAAAGAACTTTCCGATCAGGCTCCCGACGAACAGCGAGGCAAAGAACAGCCCGCCGCGGAAGCCGGAGGCGAGCGAGATCAGGCAGGCCGTCACCTTCAAGGCGATGATCAGCGCGATCAGGCCGATCGTCATGTCGTGAAAGAGATCGAGCACCATCGCGCCGTGGCCGGCCGCCAGCACCTGCGGCGTGACAATCGCAAAGCCGCCGACGATGAGGCCGCCGATCACCGGGCGCAGCCAGACCGGCAGCCATTTGAACAGGCGCTCGAACATCGAGGACGAGCGCATCACGGCGATGCCGACGCCGCTGGTGACGAGGGCGAGCCCGATCAGCGCCAGATATTGCTCGACGCCGACGGCGCTGACCTTGGGGATTTCGAGCGAGTATGGCGCGCCGCCGAGCCATTGCGCGGTCAGCGCACCGGCGAGCGAGGCGGCGAGGATCGGCGCGGCGCTGCCGACCGAATAGACGCCAACGATGAGCTCGCAGGCGTAGAAGGCGCCCGTGATCGGTGCACCGAAGGCCGCCGCGATCGCCGCAGCGGCGCCGCAGCCGACAATCAGGCGCAGATCGTTGCGGCGTAGATTGAAGAACTTGCCGAGCAGCGAGGCGATGCCCGAGCCGATCTGGGTATAGCCCGCCTCGAGGCCGACAGAGGCGCCGCAACCGTTCGAGATCAAGGTCTGGCTCGACACCACCACGCTGTCGCGCATCGACAGATTGCCGCCACGCAGCGCGTTGGCCTCGATCGGATCGACCGCACTGGAGAGCTTGAGCCGTCGCCGCCACCACTCCATGATACCGAGCGCCAATCCGCCCAGCGCGGGCGCAATCAGCGCGGCCCAGGGACTGACGCTGGTATTGGCAGACAGGCGGACATCGATGGGAATGCCGTAGATCACCATATGGGCGATCTGTGCAATCTCGGCCATCAGTGTCACGATGGCGCCGGCAAGCGTGCCGATCAGCAGCGCCAGCGGGATCAGATAGAATTCGTTGCTGCGCAGCAGCGCCCGCAGCCGAACCATGACGCGGTTCGTCCCCTTGCGGTCGGCGAGATGTCTGATCCGCAGGAACACTTTCTGTCCGCCCTACCCTTCCGACATGCCGTAACCGGACATGCGCTGGCGGACCCGCTCGATCTCGGCGCTCGACAGCAGCGACGGCTCTCCGATCTGGAGACAGCCGTGATATTGCCGCGCCAGCGTCTCGACCTCGACGGCGAGCCACATCGCCTTGTCCAGCGAATTCCCGATCGCGATCATGCCGTGATGGTCGAGCAGGCAGGCGAGCCGGCCGTCCAGCGCCCGAACGGCATGCTCGGACAGCTCCGTCGTTCCGAAGGTGGCATAGGGCGCGCAGCGGATGCTGTCGCCGCCGGCGGCCGCGATCATGTAGTGCACGGGCGGGATCTCCAGGCCCATGATCGCCAAGATGGTGCAATAGGTCGGATGGGCGTGGACGACGGCGTTGACGTCTGGCCGGGCCTTCAGGATGTCGAGGTGGAAGCGCCACTCGCTGGACGGCTTCTGAGCGGGCGCGTGCGAGCCATCCATCGTCATGAACACGATCTGCTCCGGCGTCATGGCGTCGTAGGGCACGCTGGTCGGGGTCACCAGAAGCCCGTCCACATGCCGGACGCTGATATTGCCCGAGGTGCCCTGGTTGATGCCGAGCGCGTTCATACGGCGGCAGGCGCCGATGATGGCCTGTCTCTTGTCGAGCTCGTCCGCTGTCATCGACATCTCGATTTCCTGACGATGGGCGCCTGTCAGACGGGGAGTACGTCAAGCAATATGGCAGCGCAAGAGAAAGCGGGCCGGATCGCGCGCGAGCCCGCCAGCCGCCGCGTGGCATCATGAAATAAACATGAAAATCAACGCATTAACAGATTGTCGCAGCTCTACGGCAAGCTCGCCCGGACCGCTGCGATCCCATTGATCACGAACTGCACCGAATAGGCCGCGAGCAGCATGCCGAGCACGCGTGAGAGGACGGCGTTGCCGGTGCGTCCAAGGCTCCGCGCGATCATGTTCGCGAAGATAAAGCAGAGCGTGCAGAGCAGGCACACCGAGAGCACGACCGCGATGATGATCGCGAGCCTCGGACCGTAGCCGGCATCGCCCGTCAGGAGCAGCGTGGTCGCGATCGCGCCGGGACCGGCCATCATCGGGATTGCCAGCGGGAATACCGCGACGTCGGAGGCATGCTCGGAGCTTGCCTTGTCGGCCTCGCGAGCCTCGCGATGCGGACGGTCGCCGAAGATCATCTGGTAGGACACGCCGAACAGCAGCAGTCCGCCGGCGATCTGGAAGGCGGGGATGCCGATCCCGAGCTGGCGCAGCAGCCAGTTTCCGATCAGGGCGATCACCACCAGGATCGACGCCGCAATCAGCGGCGCGCGTAGCGCGATGGTGCGCTTGGTCTTGTCGGGCATACCTCCGGTCGCGGCAAGGAAGGCCGGCGCAAGGCCCACGGGATCGACCACGAGCAGCAGCGTCACGAACGCAGATAAGGTGAAGTCGATCATGTCTCGGTGGGCTCCCTGGACGCAGGAACGATGGCTGGCGGAGTGACTTAGCCCGACAGAACCGCTTTGAAAATCACCGGAGATGCACAATGAGCGACAGTGGAATTGGAATGTTGCTGGGCCAGCTTTCGGGCAACCTGCTCTGGCTCTGGTTCATCGGAGCCTTCGTGCTGGGTGCGGTCCTCGTCTACGGCGTGGCGAAGGCGGGGCGCCTGCGGCGCCACGAGCGCGCGCAGCTTGACCGCAACACCGAGGCGCGTCAGCGGCAGGAAGATCCCTACAAGCGTCCGACCTGAGCGCAGGTTGCCGTTTGGAACTTTCGTTCTCCGAAAGCTTTTGATCGCCTGAGGATTGCGGAAGGCGATGCCTTCGCGTGTCACCTCAAGAGGAGGATGTATGGCCAAGAAAGCAAAGAAGCGCACAACCAAGAAATCGTCGACGGGCCGCGCCCGTCAGGCGCCGAAGATGTTGAGCGACCTATTCCTGGAAACGCTCAAGGACATCTATTTCGCCGAGAACAAGATCATCAAGACCTTGCCCAAGATGGCCAAGGCTGCCAACTCGAAGGAGCTCGCGGCGGCTTTCAACAAGCATCTGCGCGAGACCCAGGGCCAGGTCAAGCGTCTGGACCAGATCTTCAAAATGCTAGGCAAGCCGGCCCGCGGCAAGCCTTGCGAAGCGATCAACGGCATCACCGACGAAGGCGCCGAGATCATGAAGGAATTCAAGAACGCGCCTGCGCTCGACGCCGGCCTGCTCGCAGCGGCGCAGGCGGTCGAGCACTACGAGATCTCCCGCTACGGCACCTTGCGCACTTGGGCCGAGGAACTCGGCATGCAAGACGCCGCAAGATTGCTGCAGGCGACTCTGGACGAAGAAGAGGCGACCGATCACGCGCTGACCGAGCTCGCCACCTCCGTGATCAACCTCGAGGCGGAAGAGGAATACCGCCAGGCGGCCTGAGCCGCATATCGCGTGACAACGGAGCGCCGCGGTCCGGAAGGCCGCGGCGCTTGTCTTTTCGGATCGCACGATCCGCATGGCACCTCCGCGCCGCCGGGCTGGAATTCTTGGGAACCGGCCCCATATTCAGCGTTCCCACCGCCGAGCCTGCATCATGCAACCCAAAAATCCCCTCGACTGGATGCTGTCCGAAGCCCTGGACTCGCTGACCCGCGCCGAACGGCTGCGCCAGCAGTTCGGCCGCCAGGAAGCCTGCTGGGAGCCGCCGATCGACGTGCTCGAAACCGAGCATGAGCTCCTGATCCTGGTCGCGCTTCCCGGCGTCAATCCCGACAATGTCGAGACTGTCATCCATGACGGCGTGCTCGTCATCTCCGGCCAGCGCACCCTTCCGCCGGAGCTTCGCAACGCCCGCATCCACCGGCTTGAGCTGCCGCAGGGGCGTTTTGAGCGCCGCATTGCACTGCCCGTTGGTCGCTACGCCATCAGCCGCTTCGTGATGGACGGCTGCGTCGCGCTGCGCCTCGCCAAATCCTGAGGTCGATCATGGCCACCGAACCAATGAATACCGCACCGACCAATCCCCAGAGCAGTTCCGACGTGAAGATTCCCGAAGACGCGCTGATCATCATTCCCGTGCGCGAGATAGTGCTGTTCCCCGGCGCCATCGCGCCGATCGCGATCGCGCGGCCGAAGTCGGTCGCCGCCGCGCAACAGGCGCTGCGCGAGCAGCGGCCGGTCGGCATCGTCCTGCAACGCAGCCCCGAGACCGAGGAGCCCGGACCGGACGACCTCTATCGGGTCGCGACCATCGCCAACATCGTGCGCTACATCACCGCGCCCGACGGCACCCATCACATCGTCTGCCAGGGCGTGCAGCGCGCGCGCATCCTCGACTTCCTGCCGGGGACGCCGTTCCCGGCCGCGCGCATCCAGCAGATTCCGGAGCCGACCACGAGCACGCCCGAGATCGAGGCCCGCGGGCTGAACCTGCAGCGCCAGGCCATCGAGGCGATCGAGCTGCTGCCGCAGGCGCCGCCCGAACTGATCGCGATGTTCCAGGGCACCACCGCGCCCGGCGCGCTGGCGGACCTGGCGACCTCGTTCATGGACATCAAGCCGCAAGACAAGCAGGAGGTCCTGGAGACCATCGACCTCGCTCTGCGTGTCGAGAAGGTGTCGAAGCATCTGGCCGAACGGCTGGAGGTGCTGCGCATCAGCAACGAGATCGGCCAGCAGACGCGCGCCAGCTTCGACGAGCGGCAGCGCGAAGCGATCCTGCGCGAGCAGATGGCGACCATCCAGCGCCAGCTCGGCGAAGGCGACGGCAAGGCGGCCGAGGTCGCCGAGCTGACCACCGCCATCGCCAAGGCCAACATGCCGCCCGAGGCCGACGCGCATGCGAAGAAGGAGCTGCGCCGCTACGAGCGCATGCCGGAGGCCGCTGGGGAAGCTGGCATGGTCCGCACTTACCTGGACTGGCTGATCGAGCTGCCGTGGGCGCTGCCCGCGGAGAAGCCGATCGACATCAAGGAAGCGCGCCGCATCCTCGATGCCGATCACTTTGGCCTGGAGAAGATCAAGAGCCGGATCATCGAATATCTGGCGGTGCGCAAGCTGGCGCCGCAGGGCAAGGCGCCGATCCTGTGCTTCGTCGGACCGCCCGGCGTCGGCAAGACCTCGCTCGGCCAATCCATCGCACGCGCGATGGATCGTCCCTTCGTGCGCGTCAGCCTCGGCGGCGTGCATGACGAGGCCGAGATCCGCGGCCATCGGCGCACCTATATTGGCGCGCTGCCCGGCAACATCATCCAGGGCATCAAGAAGGCCGGCACCCGGAACTGCGTCATGATGCTGGACGAGATCGACAAGATGGGCCGCGGCGTGCAGGGCGATCCTTCCGCAGCGATGCTGGAGGTGCTCGACCCCGAGCAGAACGGGACGTTCCGGGACAATTACCTGGGCGTGCCCTTCGACCTGTCGCGCGTGGTGTTCATCGCGACCGCCAACATGCTGGACCAGATCCCGGGTCCGTTGCTGGATCGCATGGAGCTGATCAGCCTCACCGGCTACACCCAGGAAGAGAAGCTGGAGATCGCGAAGCGCTATCTGGTGCGGCGGCAGCTCGAGGCCAATGGCTTGACGCCGGAGCAAGCGGAGATCGAGCCGGAGGCGCTGCAGCTGGTGGTCAATGGCTACACCCGCGAAGCCGGCGTGCGTAACCTCGAGCGCGAGATCGGCAAGCTGTTCCGCCATGCTGCCGTGCAGGTCGCCGAAGGCACGGCTGCCAAGGTCGTCGTGGCGCCGAAGGATATCGGCACCGTGCTCGGCCAGCCGCGCTTCGAAGGCGAGATCGCGCAGCGCACCAGCATCCCAGGCGTGGCCACCGGCCTTGCCTGGACGCCGGTCGGTGGCGACATCCTGTTCATCGAGGCCTCGCGGGTATCCGGTCGCGGCGGGATGATCCTGACCGGCCAGCTCGGCGAGGTCATGCGCGAGAGCGTGCAGGCTGCGATGACGCTGGTGAAGAGCAAGGCCACGCAGCTCGGCATCGATCCGCAGCTGTTCGAAAAGAGCGACATCCACGTTCACGTGCCCGCAGGCGCGACCCCGAAGGACGGGCCGAGCGCGGGCGTTGCGATGTTCACGGCGCTGACGTCCCTGCTCACCAACCGCACGGTGCGCAGCGACACCGCCATGACCGGCGAGATCTCGCTGCGCGGCCTGGTGCTGCCGGTCGGTGGCATCAAGGAGAAGGTGGTGGCGGCCGCGGCCGCGGGCCTGAAGCGGGTGATGCTGCCGGCGCGCAACAAGCGGGACTACGACGACATCCCAAAGAGCGCGCGGGACAACCTCGAATTCATCTGGCTGGAGCGCGTCGACGAAGCCATCGCCGCGGCGCTTGAGCCGGCCGAGGCCAAGATCGAGGCCAAGGTCGAAGCGGCGGAGTGAATGCGATGAAAAAACTGCTGGAAAGAGCGAAGCGATCGCGGACAACGCAACGGCTGCGCCAGTTGCTTGATCGCGCCATCGACGGGGTTCGCGATGCGCTGGCGGCATCAGGACCGCGGCTTCAGCCGGTCCCGGTCAGGGTGAAGCGCCGCAAGGGTTGAGCCCTCCGTCTCAAGTCCTCGCGACAGCCCCGAACAAAAGGCCCCCTCCACGCGAGGGGGCCTTTGCGTTGTTAGCCCACGGCGTCCTTGGCGGCCTTGACCGGGCGGGCGCGGACGATCTTCCGGGCCGGCTTGGCCTTGAACATCATCTCTTCGCCCGTGAACGGGTTGGTGCCCTTGCGCGCCTTGGTCGCGGGCTTCTTGATGACCACGAACTTGGCGAAGCCCGGCACCAGGAACAGGCCGTTCTTCTTGAGCTCCTTGTGGCCGACGTCGGTCAGCGTCTCCATGACGCTCTTGACGTCACGCTTGGAAAGCTCGGTGGTGGTCGCGATCTTTTCGATCAGCTGCGATTTCGACATTTGGGTGGCCATCGTGTCTCCTCTGATTCGTTGACGGCTGCATATTAGACCAACCGGTGAAGGCCTATAGCCTTCTGCACAGTTTTGTCGGGGTTTTACGGGCTTTTTTGGCCCTCTGTGGCAAAAAACCCTGCTTTTTAGCCACTTCCGGAGCGGGAGAAGCCTCAGGCAGCGGATTTTACCTTGTTTCAAAGGCCCGCACGCAGCCTTGCTAAAGCTGATTCGATGCTTTCGACAAGCGACGACCGGCCTCTTTGTGAAAGGCGGGTCGCGATTCACCCTGGAAATAAGGCTAGACCGTCGGGATGCGGCGATCGCGGGTACTTTCTTTCCCTTATTTCTAAGGAGCCCGACGAGCTTCGCTCGCGCTAGATACGTTCGATGATGACGGCCGGGGCCATGCCACCGGCCGCGCACATGGTGACGAGACCGCGCTTCAAGTCGCGCCGCTCGAGCTCGTCGAGCAAGGTGCCGATCAGGATCGAGCCGGTGGCGCCGATGGGATGGCCGAGTGCGATCGAGCCGCCATTGACGTTGACCCGGGCGCGGTCGAGCTTGAGGTCGCGGATGTATTTTTCCGCAACCACGGCAAAGGCCTCGTTGATCTCGAACAGGTCGATGTCGTCCACGGTCAGCCCCGCCTTCGCCAGCACCTTGCGCGTCGCCGGCACCGGCGCGTTCAGCATCAAGGTCGGCGAGTCCCCCATGTTGGCCATCGCGACCACGCGCGCGCGCGGCTTCAGGCCATGCGGCTTGGCATAAGCTGGCGACGCCAGCAGGATCGCAGCCGCGCCGTCGACCACGCCGGACGAGTTGCCGGCGTGGTGCATGAAGTCGATCTCGAGCTCGGGGTACTTCTGCAGGATCAGGCCGCGATAGGTCGTGCCCTTGTCGTCGAGCGCATAGTCGGCGACCGCGGGGAATGCGGGCTTCAACGCGCTCAACCCTTCCATCGTGGTCTGCGGCCGCGGATATTCTTCATGGTCGAGCGCGAGGCTGCCGTCCTCGCGATGCACCGGCACGAGACTCTTCTTGAAGTGGCCGTTCGCGATCGCGAAGGCTGCGCGCTTCTGGCTTTCGAGGCCGAGCGCGTCCACGTCCCTTCGCGTGATGCCTTCCATGGTCGCGATCGCGTCGGCGCAGACGCCCTGATGCGACTGCGGATGCCGCGCACGCAGGCGCAGATTGCCGTTGTCCATCATCATCGGGCCGCCGCCGCGACGTCCTTCCATCGACATCATCTCGCAGCCGCCGGCGACGACGAGATCTTCCGCGCCCGCCATGATCGAGCTTGCGGCCATGTTGACGCTGGTGATGCCGGAGCCGCAGAAGCGGTCGAGCGTCACGGCACTCGCGCGCACGTCGTAGCCGGCGTCCAGCGCCGACATGCGGCCGAGATCGCCGCCTTGCGTTGCGACCTGCGCGCTGCAGCCCCAGATGATGTCGTCGACATCGGCGGTGTCGATGCCGGTGCGCGTCGCGAGCGCGCGCAGCACGGTTGCTCCCAGCTGCTGTGGATGAATGCCCGAGAGTGCGCCCTTGCCGGCCTTGCCGACGCCCCGTGGGGTCCGGCAGGCATCGATGATGAGTGCGTCGGTCATTGGCGTTATCCTCTTTTTGAATTCTTGGAGGCGTTTTGAATCAAGGTGCGAAGGGAGTCAATGCGCGTCGGCGGAACCGCCTCACCCCACCCTCTCAGCGCAAGCCAAGCTCGTCGCGCCTCCGCAAGAACGGGGGGAGGGAGAGCAATCACGCCCCCGCCGCGTTCTTCGCGATCACGTTGCGATAGAAGCTGGCACTGAGTTTTGGCGTACGCACCTGCGTGTCGAAATTGACGTGGTAGAGCCCAAAGCGCTTGTTGAGCCCGAACACCCATTCAAAATTGTCCATCAGGCTCCAGAGGAAGTAGCCGCGCACCGGCACGCCTTCGGCGGTGGCGCGCTGGAGCTGAGCGAGGTAGTTGCGCAGATACATGATGCGGTCGGTGTCGTAGATCTTGCCATCGGGCGTCACGACATCGTCGCCGGAGGTGCCGTTCTCGCTGATATAGATCGCGTCCGTCTTCCATATCTTCGCCGCCAGCTTCGGCACCCAGTAGATCGTCTCGGGGCCGACGCGCAGCCAGTCCGAATTCATGTGCGGGAACGATTTCGGGATCGGCAGCGGCATGAAGCCCGCGCCCTGGTCGGACGCCACCACATAGTTCTGCGGCGCGTAGATGTTGAGGCCGAGGAAATCGACGGGCGAAGAGATGATCTTCAGCTCCGCATCGGTGTATTTCGGCGCGTCGCGCCCGGCGAACTTCAAGAAGGCGTCGGTGTACTGGCCCGTCATGATGACGTTGAGATAGCCGGCGTTCATCTCGCGCAGCGCGATCTCGGCGGCACGGACGTTCTCCGGCGTGTCGATCGCGGGGGCGCAGGCATCGATGTTCTCGGCCGGCCCCACCCTGGTGCCGCGGCGGCCGTGGGCGCGGACCGCCTGCACCGCGAGCCCGTGCGCGAGTGCGCTGTTGTGCCTGATCTGGTTGACCTCGGCTTGTGGCAGTGTCACGCCGGGCGCGTCGATGCCGATGCCGTAGCCGAAATGGACGAAGCGACCGCTCTCGTTCAATGTGAACACGTTCTTGACGCGATCGGTCAGATGCTGGGCGACATAGGCCGCGTAATCACCGAAAATCTTGCAGGTCTCCGTCGACCGCCAGCCGCCAAACCGGTCCTGGAGCGATTGCGGCAGGTCCCAATGATAGAGCGTCAGCCACGGCTCGATGCCGTTCTTGAGGAGTTCGTCGACCAGGCGGTTGTAGAAGTCGAGCCCCTTCGGGTTGGGTTTGCCATCGCCGTCCGGAAACAGCCGCGGCCAGGCCACCGAGAAGCGATAGGCCTTGCAGCCGAGCTCCCTGATGAGCGCGATGTCTTCCTTGTAGCGGTGATAGTGCTCGTTGGCGCGGTCGCCGGTGCTGCCGTCCTCGATCTTGCCGGGGATGCGGACGAACTTGTCCCAGATCGAGGCCCCTCGCCCGTCCTCGTTGACCGCGCCCTCGACCTGATAGGACGAGGTCGCCGTGCCCCAGACAAAGCCCGCCGGAAAGCCGTCCACGCTCCGCGGGGACGATGCGGGCTTGGCATCCGCGACCTCAAGAGGATTGGCGATTCCGGCTGCGGACAATCCCGCCAGCGTGGCGAACTGGCGGCGCGAGACCTTGTCCGACATTGATAGTGCTCCGGGTGATGCTCTTTCGGCGGCACCATGGCGAATCGCGGGTCGTTTGAGAAGCGGGCGAGCCGAGGGCCGAGGATGCAGGATTGCGGAATGCGACAAAGTCGTCCGAAAGGGACTAGGGCGATTGTCGGCAGAGCTACCCCAAAGCCGAAATACCAGCCCAATCCGGCGAGGAAGTTGTCAGTTCCCCTCGATAAGAGGGCCCGTAGGCTCACAGAATGCCCTAAACCGCTCGGAAATTACGACCAAAGTTCGAAAATATGGCGTATGGTGCAACCATCGCCGCTCCGCTCTGGGCGATTGTCTGTCTGCACCGGTCAAGCAAGAGAACGACTGACTTAGGACGCGGTTTGACCGCATGAGACTGTGGTCACCTCTTCCGCTTGACCAAGCGCCTGTCCCGCCAGGGATACATCGACTGACCCCGCGTCAGAGCCACTGTGAATTCGAGGTAGATATATGTCGTATGCCTACAAGCTGAATGAAGACGTTCGCCACCAGCCCCAAGGCCCACAAGGACGTGCCGCAACTGAGCCGCCGATGATTTACACCATCGTCCAGCATATGCCCATCGAGTCCGATGGACGTCTCCGATACCGCATCAAGTGCAAGTCGGAGAAAATCGAGCGAGTCGTCACGGAAGATCAGCTTTCGTATTCGCAGTGAACTGCTTGACGACGGCGGCTTCCGCGATCAGCGTGAGCGCTTCGGCAATTTTGGCATCTTGTCGGGATTGAACGGCGGTATCTGCCGGGCTCGTTTGGGTGCGGGGGTCTGCTGTTCCGTCAGAATCAGCGTACCTTGGAGGACCATTCCCGGCACCTGCGCTGCCGTCGCCGTGTAAGTCGCGACCTTGCCCGGGCAGTTTCCCTCGATATCGAGCGTGAGCTCATCGTCGACGCCGAACACCGTGGCGCGTCCGTCGGTATGGCGCCTCGTTGACACGGTGGTGGTGAAGCGATCGCCGTCGACCTTGCAAGAGCCGTGATAGGTCATCAGGCTATCGCAGCCCCAAATCTGTCCGTCTGCGACATGGACGATCCCGGTCCCCTGATCGAGCGGCGTCTTGTACCAGGCGGCGTAGGTGCCGTCCTTCAACATGGGAGCAGTCTCCCGGTATTCCCTCGCGCATCATCGACACGATCAGCGCTAACAAAGCGTTAATCGCGCGGCCTGTGCCAATCCGGGCTATCCCTGCGCAGTTCGGCCTCCAGGTCTTCAATGATGCTGTGAAGCAGGCAGGCGGCAAGTGGATCGGTCACTTCGCGCTCCAAATGCCGGTAACGCGCGATTTGGAATTCCTGCTCTCTCAACTGGTGCTCTGTCATCGGACGGGCCCTCCGACGAAACGACGCAGAGACAGCCGAACAGTTTCGTTACAATTTTAGGATCATTCGCTATGGTTTCTGATCGGTAAAACAACGCAGGCCAGGCTTTACCGACGCGCGGACCATGGGGCGTCAAAAGGTCGATACGCTGACACGTACCGCTGTCACGGCACCTCGCCGTTGTTGCGACTTCCGCCGATGCTGTGCGGCTTGTTGAGGAAGAACTCCCGGTTACCGAGAGCCGCCTCCGCGTACTGGTCGATCGCGACCTGGATGGCCTCGATGTGCATGCGGCACCAGCCCTCGAGGCAGGACAGGCGCCGCGCATGATGGAGAGCCTTCAGAAATTCCGGGGGCTCCGGCATGTCGGAGAAGTAGGTCGGCCTCTCTCCCTTCATGCCCGTGCCATCTCTCGCGGCGGAACAAGGCGGCGCTTCTCAACGCCGACGCGCGATGGCATCGGTCGCCGGCGGGGAACGAAGAGGCTGGCGACAACGATCGGGTCGGTGTCTCCGAGCGCGGCCCGCTCCTGGACGAGGCCGCTCATCACCGTGCGCATCTTCATGACTTCGCCCGCAACGAAGCCGCAGTCCTCGTCCCTGTTGATCTGCTCATGCATGATGGCCTCGGCCTCACGCATGCTGACGCGTAACGCCCTGATGATCCTGCGGATTTCGTTGATGCGGTTGTCCATGGCTCGCTCCCTTGGCTGGACGAGCAGCATAAGAACAAAATATGAACGATGAGTCAATCGGCCTTAGGTAGAACACACCCGTGGCGGCACGCCGCGCCGGCGCAAACCGGCCTCCTCGTCATCCCACATGGGCCGGGGCTTGCGAGCCAGATCAGAACGTCACCCGCATCCCCGCATAGAATGCACGCGGCCTTGCCGGGCTGAGCGAGCGCGGGTCGTTGAAGTCGGCGGCGCCGTTGGTGAAGTTTGGCAAGGCTCCTGTGTCGAAGAACTGTCCATAGGTCGCGTAGCGCTTGTCGAAGATGTTGTCGATCTTGCCGTAGAGCTGGAAGTTCTTGGTCACCTGGTAGGACGTGTGCAGGTTGAACACGGTGTACGACGGCAGCTTCGCATATTGGTTGGACTCGTCTCCGACCAGATATTGGCTGGAGACGAACAGCGCGTTGCCGCCGACCTTCCAGACGTCGGTGACGGCATAGTCGACACCGACCTTGACGCGATGGCGCGGGATCGCGGGGAGCTGGTTGCCCGGCAGCACCTGAATGGTCTCGGTGGCAATATCCCTGAACGGGCTTTCGGAACCGAGCGCGAAAGCGTCGAGATAGCGTGCGTCGACGAACGCGTAGCTCGCCTGAAACTGAAGCGTGGGCGACTTGATGTTGACCTCGGCTTCGAGCCCCTGACGCCTGGTCCGGCCCACGTTGGAGAAATAGCCGAAGCCGGTGCGGCCGACTGCGGGAACGGCGACGATGTCGTCGTAATTGGTCGCGCGGAATCCGCCGAGCTTCCATCCGAGCGTGCCGATGTTGAGCTCCCTGCTGCCGCGCAGGCCCGCTTCCACGGTCTTGGACACGACCTGTTTCAGCGGTGGATCGGAGACGAGAAACGCGGCAATGAGACAGGGACGGGCGGGATCGGAGCAGCCGAGCTCGAGCGGCGTCGGAACGCGGTTGGCCTCGGAATAGCCGGCATAGGCCGTCAGCTCCGGTGTAATTTTGTATGTGCCGCCGATCACCGGATTGAAGCGGGTGAAGGTGTGATCGCCGTTAAGATCGGTCCCGAGCTGATCCTCCAGCGTGATGCGCGCCACGTTGAAACGGCCGCCGCCGGTGACGGCGAAGGCGTCCGTGATATTGAACGTGTCCATTGCGTAGAGGCCGTTATACTGGTTGACGGTCCGCAGCGAGACAGGGCCGGCAACGGTTTCAGGTACGCCGGTCGGCCCCAGGAAGAGACTGCTGCCGCTGACGACGTAGTTTTCTCCGATCGTGCCGATTTCGGCGGTGGCGTTGTAGCGCGTGACGCTGGCATCATAGGTCGTGCCCATCACGAAGCGGTTGTCGTGGCCGAACAGTTGATCGGTGTTGGTGGCCTGCCCCGACACGCCGAAGGTGGTCGAGCGTATCGAGCTGCGGTCGATCTCGCCGAGGATGGTCCCGGACGCGAAAGGATTGGCAAGCGGCAGGCCGTTCACGCCGTTCGCCGGTGTGGCGCCGTCGCCGAAGCAAAGAAGGCCGGTGAGCCCCGGATCGGTGCATTCCTGCGCGTCGGTCGGATTGCCGTCGACGAGCTTCTGCTCGTAGCGGCGCACATGGGCGGTGCCTTCGAGCGTCCAGGTCGGCGTCGCATCGACCTTGCCGGTCAGGTTGAGATAGCCGACGCGATTGGAGGTGGTCTGCGGCGTCGTGTAGGTCGCACCCCAATATTTATCGAGCAGCTCGGCGGGAACGGTGGCGCTGGCGCCGAAATCGTTCTTGGCGACGCCCATGTTGGCGTGGAATTCGCTGTCGCCGGCCTTGTAGCCGACATCGCCGTAGAAGCGCCGCACGTCCGATTGGGAGAAATTGCGGAAGCCGCTGTCGTGCAGGCCTTCGAGCGCGGCATAGACGCCGTAGTTCTTGTCGACCGTCTTGCCCCATTGCGCCGAGCCCTGGATGCGGCCGAACGAGCCGCCCATGAGATCAAGCTCCGCACCCTGATAGGTGAAACCATCCTTCATTTGCAAATTGATCGCGCCACCCAGCGCGTTGAGGCCGAAGGCTGGGTTGTTGGTCACGAGCGTGACCGACCGGATCGCCGCGGTCGGGATCAGGTCCCAATTGACGGCGTCGGAGAAGGCTTCGTTGATGCGGATGCCGTTCTGATACACGGCGAGGCCTTGCGGCGTGCCCGTCACCGGCGAGGCAACGAAGCCGCGGAATTCGACATCCGGCTGAAATGGATTGCCGGTGACCTCGCTGATGTTGACGCCGGCGATGTTGTCGCGAAGTGCGTCGGTGATGTTCATCGAGCCGGTGCGCTTGATCTGGCTGGCATCGACGGCATTGATCGCCGACGGGACCTTGTCGACGTCGAGACCTCTGCCGGTACCCGGCGCGGTCGGATAGACGTAGAGGCGCGTCCTGGGGCTGGCGGATGACGGTGCCCCGACGTGTGCGACCGGACGCGACGACGCGGTGCGCCGCGCCGTCGACGGCGGTGGCGCCGTCACCTCGACCGGCGGCAGGTTCTGGACGTTGGTTTCCTCGTCCTGCGCGGCCCCCGCAGGGATCGCGAAGATCAACCCCGACACCAGCCCGGTCGAAACCGAGGCCATCACCAAACGACGCTTGAACCCAAGAGGCTTGAACCCAAAACGCTTGAACCGAACACGATCGCCCATCCCAGCCTTCCCATCCGTGACCACCGGCTGTTTTGATTTTCGCCGGTTGGTCGAGACGAGTGTAATCGGCAGAGATGCGTGCGCCACCCACAAAAGGTCGGGCCGTATCCGCACCAATTTTCCCGAAAAAATCGGGAATTTTTCCCGACGCGATCAGGCCGCCGCCGTCGGAACCAGTGCTTCGACGGTCAGACCGCCATCACCGGAAACGACGTTGAGCGTGCCGCCCAGCGCCAGGATCCGCTCGCGCATGCCGACGAGCCCGAACCCGAGCTTCTGGCCTGGCTCCATGCCGCGGCCGTTGTCGCTGACCCGTACCCGGGCACAGCCGCGGCCATCGCTTGCCGCCTGCGTCACCGGCTCGATGACGACATTGACCGAGGTCGCGCCGGCGTGGCGGAACACGTTGGTGAGCGCCTCCTGCACGATGCGGTAGATGGTGAGGTCGGCGGTCTCCCCGGTGACGCCAAGCGCCGGCGAGATCGCGGTCTCGATGATGACATCGGGATGCGACTCCCGCCACAGCCGCGACAGCGATTCCAGCGCCCGGCGCAGGCCGAGCTCGGCAAGGCCGACGGGCCGGAGGCGTTCCAGCACCCGGCGATTGAACTGCTGAAGCGCGTTGATCTGCTCCAGCATGGCGCTGCCGTGTTTTCGTACGGCCTCCGCACTGGGGGCGCGTCCGTCCGCCTGCTTCGCCAGCGCGCTGGCATGCGCACGCAGCGAGAACAGGTATGGCCCAAACTCGTCATGGAGCTCGCGCGCGATCTCCTTGCGCTCGACGTCCTGGAGCGACACCGTTCGCTCGGCGAGGCGCCGCTTGTCCTCGATCGCCTCGCTGAGCGTTGCCGCAAGATGGTTGAGCTTGGTGCAGATCGCGGCGAGCTCCGGTGCGCCGCCCGGCGCGACGCGCGCCTGATAGCGCCCGTCTTCGAGCTCGGCCATCACGTCCGCAAGGGACTGGAGCGGCGCCAGTGCCCGGCCGATCACATTCATCATCACCAGAAACAGCGCCAGCGCGATCACCGAGCCGACCTCGAGCTGGGTCACGACGGCGTCCCAGATCTCGGCGATCTCGTCATCGGGATGGGAGGTGATCAGCAGCGAACCCGGCTTGCCATGGATCGAGACGGGTACGCTCACCGCGGTCTGCTCGGGATGGACCAGGCTGACGAACCAGGCCGGCGGCGCGCGGGTGTCGTCGTCGGCGTCGGTCCGGGGCTGCGTCAGCGGACTGCCCGCTTCGTCCCGAAGCGCGATGCTGACATGGCGCAGGCGGCTGAGGTCGCGTGCGATCTGGTTCAGCCTGGCGTCCGGATCGGGCGCCTCGTTGAGATCCGCCACGATCATTTCGATGAATTCGCGCGCGAGCCGGATCACGCTCTGGTCCTCGGCCTGCACGCGCGGCCCGGCTTCCGCGACCTGGCGGCCGATATTGACGGCGAGCCCCAGCGCCAGCAGCAGCGCCAGCAGCAGGTTGATGCGCCCACGCAAGGATAGATTTTGCCACATTGGTATCGCCCGTGCCCCCGCGAAGGATTGGCCTGCGCCTGTCCGATAACGTTGACAGAGGCGAAGCGCCCGATATCTAATCGAAAGCGTACAGCAATCCCGGCCGGGCGCGAAACAGGCCAAGGCGCTGTCGCGAGGAACGCCTATGCGCATTTTGATCGTCGACGATCATCCCATCGTCGCCTCCGGCTGCCGTGCCGTGCTGGCCGACGAAGGCGAGATCGAGATTTTGGAGGCCGCCGACGCCGAAGACGGCGAGTGCGTCTTCATCGTCGAGCGCCCTGACCTCTCGATCATCGACATCAACCTGCCGACCGTGTCCGGCTTCGAGCTGGCGCGCCGCATCCTCGAGCGCGCGCCCGAGGCCCGAATCATCATGTTCAGCATGAACGACGACCCTGCGTTTGCCGCGCGCGCGATCGAGTGCGGCGCCAAGGGCTATGTCTCAAAGACCGGCGACCCCGACGATCTCGTCGAGGCGATCCGCACCGTCGGCAGCGGCGGTACCTATTTGCCGAGCGCGATCGCGCGCAGCATCGCCTTTGCAGGACCCGCGCTGGCGCAAAGCCCGCTGTCGAAGCTGAACGCGCGCGAGATGGAGATCTTGCGGCTGCTCAGCGCGGGAAAGAGCCTTTCCGAGATCGCCTGGCTGGTGCAGTCGTCCTACAAGACTGTCGCCAACACCTCGTCCATCATGCGCCAGAAGCTCGGGGTGAAAACCTCTGTCGAGCTGGTGCGGCTCGCGATCGACAGCGGCGTGGCCTGAAGGCCGCCACGAATTCGGTCACACAAGCGTTGCAATCCTGATGTGGCTTGATGCCACGGAGCATAACGGCATGACGATCCAGACTGTCTCGACCAATACATCCTATGGCGGCGTGCAGGGCGTGTATCGCCATGCCAGCCAGGCGACCGGAACCGACATGACGTTCTCGGTCTATGTTCCCCCGCACGCGCAGGGCGCCAAGCTGCCCGTGGTCTGGTATCTCTCCGGCCTCACCTGCACGCACGCCAACGTGACCGAGAAGGGCGAATTCCGCAAAGCCTGCGCCGAGCTCGGCTTGATCTTCGTCGCGCCCGACACCAGCCCGCGCGGCCCCGACGTGCCGGGTGATGCCAACAACGCCTACGATTTCGGCCTCGGCGCCGGCTTCTATGTCGACGCGACGGAAGCGCCGTTTTCACGCAATTATCGGATGTGGAGCTACGTCACCGACGAACTGCCGAAACTCGTGGCGGAGAATTTTCCGGTCGACGCGAAGCGCCAATCGGTGATGGGCCATTCGATGGGCGGCCACGGCGCACTGACGGTCGCGCTGCGCAACCCGCACCGTTTTCGCGCGGCCAGCGCTTTTGCGCCGATCGTGGCACCGTCGCTCGTGCCTTGGGGTATCAAGGCGCTGACCGGCTACCTCGGGCCGAACAAGGACAATTGGCGCAGCCACGACACGGTGGCGCTGATCGAGGACGGCGCGAAGTTTTCAGGCTTCCTGGTCGACGTCGGCGAGGCCGATAATTTCCTGAAGGAGCAGCTTCGTCCTGAACTGCTGCAAGCCGCCTGCACCACAGCCAACATTCCGCTGACGCTGCGGCGGCAGGCGGCCTACGACCACAGCTATTATTTCATCTCGACCTTCATGGGCGACCATCTGCACTGGCATGCGGAGAGATTGAAAGGGTGAAGGCTTCTTCTCTCTTGGAAGAACCTACTCCGGCTTGCCGTAGTTCGGTGCCAGCAACCGGTTGCGGATCAGATAGCTCATCGTTCGCGTCCAGGATTCATCCGTGTTGCCGCGCATGTCGGCGCTGGCGGCCGTGATCATATTGCCGGTCTTCACGTCGCGCAGGTAGATGTTCAGATTGATGATCAGGTTCGAAACCTTCTGCACCATGCCGGTGATTTCCAAATCGGCACCCAACTGCCCGGCAAGCTTGAGGTCGCAATTGCCGCAGGCCTGCAAATTGCTGTGACGCGCCGCATCCCGGATCGGCGCGATATCGAGCAGCTGGAACCTGCCTGACTCGACCAGTGCCTTGCGCAACTGCTCGCTGATAAGGTCGAGCCTCGCCTCCTCCGGCTTGGAGCCGTAGAACTCTCCGGGCAGGCTGGTGTCGATCAGTTCGAAATCGAACACCGCGAGTTTCGGCGGATCGGCGAGCGCGACCGAGCCCGTCAACAGCAAAGCCGCGAAACCTATCAGCGCTCGCATGATCGTGATTCCCGGCCTCACGCGCGCGAGGACGAAATGCGGGGTTGCATGGCCTGACAAATCGGTCATGCTTTAGCAGAGACAATTCTCCATCGGCGGTCAAGCCGGGGAGTTGTACGGAGGAAACATGATCCGATGGTTGGTCGGCCTGATCGGCCTGGGACTTGCTGCGACGAGCGCGCTCGCGGCCGATCCCGTCATGATCGGCGTCGGCTATCTCGGAATCGCCGGCACCAGATCGACGCTGTCGCTGGTCGAGCAGCCCGCGGAGAATGACGGCGTCGCCGGCGCACGCCTCGCCATCGAGGACAACAACACCACCGGCAAGTTCCTCAACCAGCGTTTTGCGCTGGAGGAGCGGCGCATCAAGGAGGGCGAGGATGCCGTGCAGGCCGCGACCGACCTCGCCGCGCGCAACGGCTTCATCATCGCCGACCTGCCGGCCGACGCGCTGCTGAAAGTGGCCGACGCCCTGCGCGAGCGCGGCACGCTGCTGTTCAACGCCGGCGCGATCGACGAGCGGCTGCGCGAGGCCGATTGCCGTGCCAACGTCATCCACACCGCGCCGACGCGCGCAATGCTGGCCGATGCGCTCGGCCAATATCTGGTGTGGAAGCAGTGGAAGCGCTGGCTGCTCGTGGTCGGCTCGCATGACGAGGACAAACTGTTCGCCGATGCGCTCCGGCGCACCGCGACGCGGTTCGGCGCCAAAATCGTGCAGGAGCGCAGCTTCGAAGACAAAGGCGGCGCGCGCCGCACCGACTCGGGCGTGACGCTGATCCAGCGCCAGATGCCGGTGTTCACGCAACAGGCTCCGGCCTACGACGTGCTGCTCGCGGCCGACGAGAGCGAGGTATTCGGCGCTTACCTGCCCTATCGCACCTGGGATCCGCGGCCTGTCGCGGGCTCTGCCGGCCTCGTGCCGCGGAGCTGGGACGCCGCGCAGGACCAGTGGGGCGCGATCCAGATGCAGAACCGCTTCGTCAAGCTGAACGCGCGGCGGATGACCGCGCTCGACATGCAGGCCTGGACGGCCGTGCGCATGATCGGAGAGGCCACCTCGCGCACCAATTCCGGCGACATCAAGAAGGTCACCGATTTCATCAAGGGTCCGGAGTTCTCGGTCGCCGCCTTCAAGGGAACGAAGCTGACCCTGCGCGACTGGAACCTACAGCTGCGCCAGCCGATCCTGCTGGTCGACGGCCGCATGGTGGTGTCGGTGTCGCCGCAGGAAGGTTTCCTGCACCAGGTCTCCGAGCTCGACACGCTCGGCTATGACCGCCCGGAGAGCAAATGCAAGCTGAAATGAGGAAGAAGATGTTGCGCTTGTGGCGTGTGGGACTGCTGTCCGGGCTGGCGCTGACGGCAGCGCCCGCGCATGCGTTCATCGCCTATGTCTCGAACGAGAAGAGCAACACGGTGTCGGTGATCGATACCGACAGCTGGACGGTGACCAAGACCATCAAGGTCGGCCAGCGCCCGCGCGGCATCGACTTCACGCGCGACGGCAAGTTCGTGATGGTCGCGGTCGGCGACGACGACACCATCCAGATGATCGACGTCAAGACGCAAACCGTGGTGGACAGCCTGCCCTCCGGGCCCGACCCTGAATTGTTCGCCCAAGATGCCGCCGGCAAGGTCCTCTATGTCGCCAACGAGAACGACAACACAGTGACGGTGATCGACCTCGAGAAGCGCGCCCGCCTTGGCGACATCCAGGTCGGCGTCGAGCCCGAGGGCATGACCATCAGCCCGGACGGCAAGACGCTGATCAACACGTCCGAGACCACCAACATGGCGCATTTCATCGACACGTCGTCGCGCCAGATCGTCGCCAACGTGCTGGTCGACGCGCGGCCGCGCTTTGCCGAATTCAAGCACGACGCTTCCGAATTGTGGGTGTCCTCCGAGATCGGCGGCACCGTCTCGATCATCGACCCCGGAAAGCACGAGGTGACCGGCAAGATCAATTTCGAGATTCCGGGGTTGAGGAAGGAGGCCATCCAGCCCGTCGGCATCGGCATGACCCGGGACGACAAGACCGCCTTCATTGCGCTCGGGCCCGCCAACCGCATCGCCGTGGTCGATACCGCCTCGCGCAAGGTGACGAAATATCTGCTGGTAGGACAACGGGTCTGGCACATGGCCTTCACGCCGGACGAAAAATACCTGCTCACCACCAATGGCGTCTCGAACGACGTCTCCGTCATCGACGTCGCCGCGCAAAAGGTGATCAAGACCATTCAGGTGGGCGAACTGCCCTGGGGTATCACGATCGCGCCATGACCAACCCTGCTCCCATCGCCGAACAACGCGAAACACCAAGGCCCGATCCGACGGCGGTACCCGCGCTGTCGATCGACGGCGTCAGCCACGCCTATGGACCGCGCCGCGCGCTGATGGACGTGTCCTTCAACGTGCAGCCCGCGAGCTTTACGGCCCTGCTCGGCCTCAACGGTGCGGGCAAGAGCACGCTGTTCTCGCTGATCACACGGCTGTTCGGCATCCAATCCGGCCGCGTCGGCATTTTCGGCCATGACGTCGGCAAAAGCCCCGGCGAAGCGCTGCGGTTGCTCGGCGTTGTGTTCCAGCCGCGCACGCTCGATCTCGATCTGTCGCTGACGCAGAACCTGCTCTATCACGCGGCACTCCACGGCATCAGCCGCCGCGAGGCCCGCGCGCGAGCCGCCGAGCTGCTCGGCCGCATCGGGCTTGCAGAGCGCGCCGGCAGCAAGGTGCGCGATCTCTCGGGCGGGCAGATGCGGCGGCTGGAAATCGCCCGTGCGCTGCTGCACCGGCCGCGCCTGCTGTTGCTGGACGAGCCCACCGTCGGCCTCGACGTCAAGGCGCGCGCCGACATCATCAGCCATGTGCGCCAGCTCGTGAGCGAGCAAGGCATCGGCGTGCTCTGGGCCACGCATCTGTTCGACGAGATCATGGCCGGTGACAATCTCGTGGTGCTGCACCAGGGCAAGGTGCTGGCGCAGGGGCCGATGAGCCGCGTCGTCGCGGAAGCCGGCGCGCAGGACGTCAACACCGCCTTCATGCGTCTGACCGGCGCGCAGACCCTGCCGGGAGGCGGCGCATGAGCAGCATCGCCACCCGCGATGCCCCACGCGGCTTCTCGTTCCAGGAATACATGACCTGCCTCACGGGCATCGTCTGGCGCGAAGGCCTGCGCTTCCTGCACCAGCGCGAGCGTTTCGTCTCGGCGCTGGTGCGGCCGCTGGTGTGGTTGTTCATCTTCGCCGCCGGTTTCCGCCAGGTGCTCGGCATCTCCATCATCCCGCCCTACGAAACCTACATCCTCTACGAGGTCTTCATCGCGCCGGGGCTGATGGCCATGATCCAGCTCTTCAACGGCATGCAGTCCTCGCTCTCGATGGTCTATGACCGCGAGATGGGGAACATGCGCACGCTGCTGGTAAGCCCACTGCCGCGCGGCTACCTGTTGTTCTGCAAGCTGCTCGCGGGCACCGCGGTGTCGCTGCTCCAGGTCTATGCGTTCCTGCTGATCGCCTGGTTCTGGGACATCACCCCTCCTGTATCAGGCTATCTCACGGTGCTGCCGGCACTGATCCTGTCCGGACTGATGCTGGGCTCGCTCGGCATGCTGATCTCCTCCGGCATCAAGCAGCTGGAGAACTTTGCCGGCGTGATGAATTTCGTCATTTTCCCGATGTTCTTCGCTTCATCGGCGCTCTACCCGCTCTGGCGCGTGCAGGAGGGCAGCCCCTATCTCTACTACGTTTGCGAGGCCAATCCGTTCACCCATGCGGTCGAGCTGATACGTTTTGCATTCTACGGGCAGATCAACTGGATCTCGCTGGCGGTGGTCGCGACCTGCACAATCGTCTTCATGATCGGCGCGATCTATGCCTATGATCCCTCGCGCGGGCTGGCGCGACGGGGCCCTGCGGGAGGCGAAGGATGACGGTTAGAGTTCTGGCCATGGCCGCTCTGACGCTCGCAGCCGCGAGCACGGCGGCACGCGCGGCCGATCCGCGCTATCCGGACTGGCCCTGCACGCAGGCCAAAGTGCCGGACATTTCGCTCGCGGCCGTTTGGGCCGGCCCTTCGCTCGACGACGTGCAGAACAAGTGGAAGGACGACGCCAAAGTCAGCGCGCTGGTCGCGAAACTGTCGGCACGCAAGACGCCGCTGGACGAAGCCGAGAAGTTGGTGAGGGAGTTTTTGGCGGGCTCCGCGGCCGACAAGACCGCGAATGCGAAACTGCTGTTCGCAGGCTTGTTCGACACGCTCAACGCTCAGCGCTCGCAGGTCATGAGCGGGCTGGAACGCGTCAGCCGCAAGCAGCGCGAAGCCGCCAACAAGATCCGTGAGGAGAGTGTGCAGCTCCAGGCGCTCCAGGGCGCCACGCCGCGCGACGGGGCCAAGGTCGATGCGCTCAGCAACGAGCTGATCTGGAAGACCCGCATTTTCGAGGACCGCTATAAGGTGGTACGGTTCGTCTGCGAGGTTCCCACCACAATCGACCAGCGGCTGTTTGCGCTCGGACGCGTGATCCAACAGGAAATGGAATAGCGTCAGCCTCATTGACCGCTTGCGGCAGGTTCCCGCGCCCCCATTGCGATGATTAACCTATCGCCGCGCTATATGCCGGAACCAAATCGATCTAGGATGTCTTGTCGATGGGTAATCCAAGGCATCGGGAGGCCTCGATGGGAACCACAAAATTCATCCTCGCAGGCGCTGCGGCCATCAGCATGCTCGCAAGCAGCGCATTCGCTGACGATTTGACCGGAATGGTCACCCGGATAGATCGGCTCAACAGCACGATTTCGATCCAGCAGACACAGAGGGGCACAGTCGGCGGCAGCGCAGGCGGCGCCGGCGCGCTCCAGGAGTACAAGGCCAAGGATGCCGCGATGCTTGACGCCGTCCACGCCGGCGACAAGGTGAGCTACTCTGCGACCGACAATAACGGCACGGGCACGCTGACGAAATTGCAGAAGCAGTAGGCTTTCCTCGCCTCTCCCACGTGCGACAGGGCGTCATGGCCGGGCTTGTCCCGGCCCTCCACGCATAGCCACGCGGCACCAAGAACGTGGATGCCCGGGACAAGCCCGGGCATGATGATCTCTTGCCTACTGCTCCGGCCGCGGCTCCGGCTGGGCCTCCTCGGTCGGAAATTGGGCGCGCTCCCAGCCGTCGGTACCATCGGGATACCAGGCGATGTTGGAGTAGCCGTACGCGAGCGCTCGCTTGGCGGCGTTCCAGGACATCCAGCAATCGGCCAGGCAATAGATCACGAGCAGCGCGGTCTTGTCGCCGTGTGATGCACGCGCGATGCCGCGCTGGAAATAATCGTCCATGGCGGGCGGCAGCGTGCCGTAGCCGGTATCCGGCAGCCAGATGCTGCCCGGAATGTTTTTGTGCGGCGCCTCGCGCCAGACGGTACCCGCTGGAAGGTTCTTCGGCTTCGGCGCGCGCGGCAGCACGTCGATGAAGGCGCCGCTCTTCGCGTGCCAGATCGTCTCGGCTTCTGACGTCGACAGCACGCGCGCGCCGCCCAGCGTCGCCGGCACAGGCGCGCGGTAGTTGTCGGTGCGATAGCCCTCGGGCTCGAACGGCTCCTGCTGCTGCGCAACGCCCGGCGTCACCAGCATGGCGGCGACCAGCGCAACGGCAAGGTGCCGCCTCATGGCGTCTGCCTCATGGCGTCTTTTTGGCCGTCTCCGCGCCGAGCGGCCGATCGTTCTCGTCCAGCAGCGGAACGCCGAAGTCGAGCAGGATCTTGTTGATCTCGCCCTGGTTCTCCTGGATCAGCTTGTTGAGCTGCCGCTTCCAGTTCTGGTCGGCGCCACGCACGCCCATGCCGATGCGATAGACCAGTTTTGGCCCGGTGGTTTCCTTGACCAGCGGGGTGACATGAAGCGAGCCCGCCTTCTTCGCGTAGAACCCCGCCATCGGTCCCCACAGCACGCCGGCGTCAATCTTGCCCGCCGTGAGATCATTGATCATTGCCTGCGCTGAATTGTCGTAGCGCGTGTCGATCATCAGCGGATAGGGTTTTGCATCACCCATCAGTCCCGCGATGGCCATGTTGGTGGCAGGCGGCGTGCCGGCGACGATGCCGACATGCTTGCCCTTCAGCCTGGCATCCTCGAGCGTGTCGACCTCCTCCAGCCCGCTGCCTGCTTTCGCGACCAGGGCATAGCTCGTGCGGTAATAGGGATTGGTGCCTTGCACGAGGTCATCGCCTTGGGGGAAGCCCATGATGACGTCGCAGCGATGCGAGCCGAGCGTCATGCGCACGAAGCCGGTGGCTTGCGGAAAAAAGACATAGTCGAGCTTCTTCTGGAGCTTGTCCGCAAACAGCTCGGCAAGCTTGTTCTCGAACCCCTCGCCCTTCTCATTTGAGAACGGCAGATTGCGTGGGTCGGAACAGACGCGCAACACCTTGGGATCGACCAGCTCGAACGAAAGGTCACCCGTCTCGTTGGTCTGCGCGATGGCGACGTCGCCGAATGCGCAAGACGCAACCAGGATACTCAGTGAAAACAACCAGCGACGATGTCGTCCGGCCTCCGTCATCGCGCTTCCTCCTGGGCTTGTTTGAATGCTAGCCATGCAACGCATGACGCGCCATGTTTTGCCAGACTGTGTGCTGGCTTTTCTTTATTGCAGTGCAGTGCGCACAACCCTTTGAACTGAGGCGGAAAAGTGTCTCGCATCGCTCTCGTGGTCGCAGCCTTGTCCCTGCTGGTGACAGCGACGCTAGCATGCGCCGCAGCGGCCGAATTGCCTGTGAGCGAAGTCGCACCGGGAATATTCGTACACTCCGGGACCATCGCCCTGATGACCCGCGAGAACGAGGGTGACATCGCCAATGTCGGCTTCATCGTGGGCGAGGATGCGGTGGCTGTGATTGATACCGGCGGTAGCGTTCGCGAGGGCGAGGCGCTGCTGGCGGCGGTGCGGGCCCGAACCAGCAAGCCGATCCGCTACGTCATCAATACCCACGGCCATCCCGACCATGTTTTCGGGAATGCGGCCTTCGCAGTCGGGGACACCATTTTCGTCGGTCACAGCAGGCTGCCGCGGGCGCTGGCTGCCCGCGGGCCGTACTATCTCGATAATTTTAGACGGATCATGGGCGACGAATTGATCTCTCCTGTGAAAATCGTGCCGCCCACAATGCTCGTCACGGACACAATGACGCTCGATCTCGGCGCACGCCGCCTGACCTTGCGGGCCTGGCCGGCCGGGCACAGCGACAATGACCTGACCGTGTTCGATGAGATGACGAAGACGCTGTTCACTGGCGACCTCGTCTTCCTCCGCCATATTCCGGTGATGGACGGCAGCATTCGCGGCTGGCTCGGCACCCTCGGGGAACTCCAGAGCATTCCGGCGCAGCGCGTCGTTCCCGGTCACGGGCCCGTGAGCGAATGGCCTGCGGCGCTGACCGATGAGCGGCGCTATTTGACGGCACTGTTGGCGGACGTCCGGGCGTCGAACAAGAAGGGCGAGCCGATCCGGACCGCCGCAGACAAGGCCGCCGCCTCCGAACGGCCGCACTGGGAGCTGTTCGACGACTACAATGCCCGCAACGCAACCGCAGCATTTTCGGAAATTGAATGGGAGTAGCGGACGCGCTACGATGTCCGTAACGTTGCTTCGTCCGCGAGACCATGACCATGACGGGATGCACGCGCCGCCTGCCTCTGATCGCCCTGCTCCTCGGCATTGCATTCGCCGTGCCGGCGCAGGCGGAAGACGCTTACGATCCCTGGCCGGGCCTGGTGCAGGACATCTTCAGCAACCGCCCGATGAATGACGGCGGCAATGTCATTGGCATCGAGATGCCGTATCGTGCCGAGGACGCGGCCATCGTGCCGGTCACTCTGCGCAGCAAGCTCTCGCCTGGCGATGCCCGCCGCATCCGTTCGATCACGCTGGTGATCGATCGTAATCCCGCGCCGATGGCGGCGAAGTTCGAACTCGGACCGGATGCCAACGTCACCGAAATCTCGACGCGCGTGCGCGTCAACAATTACACCGACGTCCATGCGGTGGCCGAGCTCAGCGACGGCCAGCTCTATGTCTCGAAGGTCTATGTAAAGGCTTCCGGCGGTTGCTCGGCCCCGGCAGGAAAGAATGCGGAGGAAGCCCAGAACCGGCTCGGGCAGATGCGTTACCGGCAATTCGCGCGCCAGGAGGCACCGGCGAGCCGCATGCGGGAGGCTCAGATCATGATCGGCCATCCCAATAATTCCGGGCTGCAGATGGACCAGGTCACGCAGCTCTATATTCCCGCCTTCTTCGTCAACCAGCTCAAGCTGACGCAGGACGACAGCCCCGTACTCTCGATGGAAGGCGGCATCTCGATCTCGGAAGATCCCAATCTGCGCTTCACCTATGTGTCCAACGGCGCCAGGCGTTTTCGCGCGGAAGCCAAGGACACGGACGGACACGTGTTCCGCAACGAGTGGGATGTGGAGAAGCCGGGGACGTAGGTCTCCTGGTCGTCATGGCCGGACTTGTCCCGGCCGCATGACGACCACTACAGGCGCCGCGAAGCGGTCAGAAACACCTCACCTCGGCTTCCGCCTGCGCTCGCCTCAAATCATTCACGGCCGAGTTCGCCTGCTCCGAGGTGCGGAACTGGACGCCGAGATTGCCGCGGACCTGGGACATGCTGAGCGCGGTTTCTGCGGTAACGTAGCGCTCATAGGATACGATCGAGGCCACCACGTCGATCGAACAGGAACATTGCTCGATCGCTTGCCGGCTCTCGCCATTGGCCTTCATGCAGCCATAGACGTATTCCGCACGCGCCGACGTCGGATAATCATTGGCCTCTTCAGCCTGCGCGGCGAGCGCGGTCGCAGCCCACACCGCCAATGCGGCGACAATCGGTCGTAGCTGTCCGGCCAGATTCATGCGCGTCCTCCCGCTGGTTGCGACGGAAGTTATGCTATGCCTATTGTCCTGAAAAGCACTCTGTCTGAGGAAACGGCTCACAAGGTGATGAGAGCAATTGGTCGATCATTGGCACTTGCGGTGACGCTGGCGCTGACACTAGCCGGGTCCGGCCGCGCCGCGGATACAATCCGCCTTGCGGTGCAGAAGACCGGAACATTCTCCTGGGAGCTGGCCGCGATCCGCGCCGGTGGCCTCGACAAGGAGGCCGACCTGTCGCTCGACGTCACCGAGCTTGCGAGCCCCGAGGCCGGCAAGATCGCGCTGCGCGCCGGCAATGCCGACATCATCCTGTCCGACTGGCTGTGGGTGTCTCGCGAGCGCACGCTCGGCGCCAAGCTCACCTTCTATCCCTATTCCAGCGCGCTCGGCGCGGTGATGGTGCCGGCCTCCTCGCCGATCAGGTCGCTCGCCGATTTGAAGGGCCGCAAGCTCGCGGTCGGCGGTGGTCCCATCGACAAGAGCTGGCTGCTGCTCCAGGCGCGATTGAAGCTGGACGGCATCGACCTGAAATCGGAGGCAACCATCGTCTATGGGGCTCCGCCCCTGATCGCCGCGAAGGCGTTCGACGGCGAGATGGATGCAAGCCTCAACTTCTGGAATTTCTGCGCACAGCTGGAGGCGAAGGGCTTTAGACGCCTCGCCGGCATCGAGGACATTTTGCCGAAGCTCGGCGCCAAGGGCGCCGTCTCCGCAGTCGGCTATGTCTTCGACGAGAGCTGGGCGGCGAGCCATCGGGACGCTGTGGCGCGCTTCATCGCGATGACCCGCAAGGCCAAGCAGCTGCTGGTGACCTCGGATGCTGCCTGGGACAAGATCGCACCGCTCACCGGCACGAGCGATGCCACCCTGCTCAAGACCTATCGCGAGCGCTATCGCGACGGCATTCCGCGCCGGAGCATCGATGACGAAGAAAAGGACGCGCGCGTGCTCTACCGCGTGCTGGCCGAGACCGGCGGACGCGACCTCGTTGGCTCGGCCGCTGAACTCGAGCCAGGCACGTTCTATCACGCAGTTCCCGGAGACTGAGGTGCTGCGTCTTCTGTCGTTTGCCCTGTTGCTCGCGATCTGGTGGACAGCCGCGCTGTTCGTCGGCGCCGCAAAGCTGCCCTCCCCGCCCGCCGTGCTCGACGTCGTCATCGCGGAAGCATCGAGCGGCGCGCTGTTCCTGCATCTCGGCGCCACGCTTGCCCGCGTAAGCCTCGCCTTCGTGCTGGCGATGTCGCTCGGCAGCGCCATCGGCTATCTGATGGGACGAGTGAAGCTCGCCGACCGGCTCGGCGATCCCTGGCTGATCCTGCTCCTGAACTTGCCCGCCCTGGTCGTGATCGTGCTCGCCTATATCTGGGCCGGGCTCACCGAGGCCGCAGCGATCGCGGCGATCGCCATCAACAAGCTGCCGACCGCCATCGTCACCCTGCGCGAGGGCGCGCGCGCGCTCGACCGCTCGCTCGACGAGATGGCGAGCGTGTTCGCGATGCGGCGCTTGCGCGCCTTTCGCCACGTCGTGCTGCCGCAACTGGCGCCCTATATCGCAGCCTCAGCCCGTTCCGGATTGTCGCTGGTGTGGAAGATCGTACTGGTCGCCGAACTCCTGGGCCGGCCGAACGGCGTCGGCTTCGAGATCGGCGTCGCTTTCCAACTGTTCGACACGCCGCGGCTGCTGGCCTATTCACTGACCTTCGCCGCCGTCGTGCTCGTGATCGAGACCGCGCTGGTGCAACCGTTCGAAGCCCGCGCAACACGATGGCGACCCCGTGCGGCTTGAGGTCGATATCACAGGCAAGACGTTCAGGAGTGCCGCGGGCGGAACGCAGGAGGTGCTCGCGCCGATCAGCTTCGCGCTGCAATCCGGCGAGGTCGGCGTGCTGATCGGTCCGTCCGGCTGCGGCAAGAGCACGATGCTGCGCATCATCCTCGGGCTCGACCGCGATTTCGAGGGACGCATCTCGCGCCCGCCGGAAGCGCGGATCGGCATGGTTTTCCAGGAGCCGCGGCTGCTGCCATGGCGCTCGGTCGAGCAGAATGTGCGGCTTGCGGCACCCGACGTCACTGATGCCAAGCTCGCCGAGCTGTTCAGGATCCTGGAGCTGGAGGCGCATCGCAGCCATTTTCCCGGCGAATTGTCACTCGGCCTCGCCCGGCGCGTCGCGCTCGCCCGCGCCTTTGCGGTGGAGCCCGACCTGCTCGTGCTCGACGAACCCCTCGCCTCGCTCGACGACGCACTCGCCGGCCGTTTGCGCGACGAGATCGCGACGCTGGTGGCGCGCCGTCCGGTGATGACGCTGCTCGTCACCCACAGCCTGGATGACGCGATCCGGCTCGGCGACCGCCTGTTCTTGCTGGCGCCGCGACCGGCGCGCATCGTGCGGGAGGTGCCGATTGCCATCCCGCGCGCGGAGCGCAGCGAGGCCGAGCTCGGCAGGATCAAGGCCGAGCTCGCGGCGTTGCAGCTTGAATCAAAATGAGAAGTCATGGTCAACTGGACCAACGAGATTTTCACGGGAGGTTCACCATGCGGCGCACGCTGATTGCGATCGGCATCCTGTTGGTTGCGATGCCGGGCGCGGCGCTCGCGCAGGCCAAGGGCAAGGGTATCCGGCTCTGGAATCTGACGACGGAGACGATCTCCGGCTTCCAGCTCTCGCCGGCCGGGAAGACCGAGTGGGGGCCGAACCAGTGCCTGAACGACAAGGACAAGGAGGTCGACCACGACGAGCGGCTGCGCATCACCGGCGTCGAGCCCGGCCGCTACGACGCCAAGGTCAGCTATCCCAATGCGCGGCAGTGCATCGTGCGCGACATCGAGATCAAGGCGGATGCGGTGTTCTCGATCGCCGACAAGGATCTGAAGGATTGCAGCAAGTAACGCGGGCTGCGTTACGAGCGTTTTCCCCTCATGGTGAGGAGCGCGGAACGCGCGTCTCGAACCATGCAGGCCCGTCTGTCGCCTGCGGCCATCCTTCGAGACGCTTGCTTCGCAAGCTCCTCAGGATGAGGACCTAAGCCAGTCGCGACCGGCAACGCAGCTCAGGGCTTCACGCCTTGTCGTTCGGGTGCGGATATTCGCAGCGCCACCGCACCGCCTGCCACTTCGGATGGTCGCCGACCCATTGCGCGATATAGGGCGGCGCAGCCATCGCGCATTGCGTCGGCGACCCCGCATAGTTGAACACCAGATGCTGCTCCTCGCAGGTCGCAGGCGAGAGCACCGCACACACAGTCACCACCAGGTCGATCGGGTTCATGCCGGGATCCTCGCAGAGGCGATGAAGTTAGCACAAAAGATTACGTTCCGAGGAGCGGGAAGTTTCAATCCGGCCGCGCGAGATCGAGCGGGAATCGCCCGTCGCCTGTCCCCGCAACCGGTGCGCGAGCGCTAGAAATTGACCCCAAACACCAGCCTCGCCTGATGGCGCTCAAAATTGACGAGGTCAAGATTGCCGCCCGATCCGGCCGGACGGCCCCAGGCCTGCATGCTCCAGCTCATGGTTAGGCGCGAGCGCTCCGAAAGCTGGAAATAGGCGGTCGGACCGACGAAGAGGGCCTGGCCTGCGAACTCGCCGAGGCCGATGCCTTCGTACTGCCGGAAGTAGCGCACCTCACCGCCGAGCAGCACATCGGGCCGCACGCGCACGAGGCCGGCGAACGCCGCGCCGATGGTCGAGCTCTTTTCGGACAGCCCCGTCATCTCGAAGCGCGCCCATTCCGGCTGATAGATCAGGTTGAGCGCCCCGATAGCAAAGTTCGGGATCAGCTCGCGATCGAAAGCGAGCGTGAAATCGGTACCGTACATCCGCCCTTTTGCGCCGGAGGTCTCGTCGATGCGGTCGCCATGGAGTTCGGCGGCGACAGTTAACCCGAATGGCGCGCGCTCGCGATCGAGCAGGCGATAGCGCAGGTCGAGCGAAGCCCCCTGGAAATTGAACTGGCGACGGTCGCCGATATCGGGGACGCCGGTGATGTCGTGCAGGGTGGCAGTGCCGCCGACCTCGACGCGGAAGTTCGGCAGCGGCACGACCTCGATTTCGACCTCCTGCGACAGCGCGCGATAGGTCCCGCCGCCTTTGCCGAATCGACCTGTCGTCTGGGTCTGGAATTCGCGCTCGCCGGGATTGCCGACATCGGTGCCGATCATGAAGCCGAAGATGTGCTCGGTATCGAAGCCCTCTTCGGCGCTGACGCATGCCGGCGCGAGCGCGACGGTGCAGGCGACTATGGTCCAGAATGTATGGGCTCTCGCTCGCATCCCCGACACTACCACGGCTTCGACGGTGTTTGCCATCGAAGCCGCGGCAGGTCGTCAGTCTTGCAGTCTTACTTGCGCAAAGCGCAGGCGTACATGTTGATTTCCATGCCGACCGGCACTTCCACGATCTTCGGAGCTTTCCAGGCCATTCGGGGACTCCCAAGGGATTGAGCGCGACATCGCGCCGGCCAAAACCTAGGGCTGCGTCAGGCACAGCGCAAGTCTGGAATCGCGCCGTTGACACAGCGAACTGTCGCATCGCGCTTGCAAATTTCTCTCTCGGGCAACTCGCCTTCGCTCTCAGTCAAGCGGCGCGGTTCTCACCGCAACAAGCGCAGCAGCGCGCGGCCGGCGCGCGAGTTCATCTCCTTCGCATCCAGCGTTCCGTCCTTGTCGGGATTCGCTGCGTTGAAGCGCTGCTCCACCACCGAGAGATATTCGTCGAGCGTGAGAGTCCCGTCGCGATCGGGATCGGCGGCGGCGAGTTCTTTCGCCGTTAACCGTCCGCGCAACTCGCGGGCGTCGAGCGTGCCGTCGTGATCGGGATCGAGCTTGGCGAACAACGCGGCCGCCGCCTTCTTCACCTCGGCCAGATCGAGCGTGCCGTCATTGTCGGTATCGAACGTCTTGACCGCATTGCCGGAGGCCGACCATGCCGGACCGGACAGCAGTGCAATCGTGAGCGCAAGTGCAACAGAGCGACGCGATATCATGAAAACCTCCCAGATCAAGAGCTCCGATTCGAGCCAGATCGACGACATAAGTCCACAAGCGAGCCTCGGTTCAAGCCCCGAATTGCAGCCTGCGCCCGTACAACTTGCGGAACCCGTCGGCCCGACCATTGCCGTGGCGCACGCGCTCCTGCTCCGTGTCGCGGAATTTCTTCAGCGCCTGCGCACAAGTGAGAGTTGCTTGTCAGCTCTCCGTCAGATGACCGGCATCTCGCGCCGCCCACCATATCGGCATCGCAATTACGACTTTCGTATTGACGCGTTTTGCATTCGGGCGGAGTGTTGCTGTCGCAGCGTCAATAGGCGCGCATATTGGGAGGAACGGATGAAACGCTTTGCGATGGCCGCGAGCCTCGTCATGCTTGCATCGACTTGTGCAAATGCACAAACCAGCGAGCAGCTGGTCAAGGGCGCGACCGATACATCGAACGTTCTCAATTACGGGATGGGCTACAATCTCCAGCGTTTCTCGACGCTGAACCAGATCAACAAAGACAGCGTCAAGAACCTTGTCCCGGTCTGGAACTACTCTTTCAACGACGATCGCAGCGAGGAATCGCAGCCGCTGGTGTACCAGGGCGTGATCTACGTGACGTCGCACAACGCGACCATGGCGGTCGACGCCAAGACCGGCAAGCAGATCTGGAAATCCAAGGTCGAGTATCCTGCCGAAACGCCGCGCATCGTCTGCTGCGGCATCATCAATCGCGGCGCAGCACTCTATGACGGCAAGGTGTTCCGCACCACGCTCGACGCCAACGTGATCGCGCTCGACGCCAAGGACGGCAAGGAGCTGTGGCGGCAGAAGGCGGCCGATATCAAGGAGGGATATTCGATGACGGTGGCGCCGCTGGTCGCCGACGGCATCGTGATCACGGGCATCTCCGGCGCCGAGTTCGGCACCCGCGGCTTCATCGACGGCTGGGATCCCGCAACGGGCAAGCATTTGTGGCGCACCCATTCGATCCCCTCCCCCGACGAGCCCGGCGGCGACACCTGGAAGGGCGATACCTGGAAGCTCGGCGGTGGCTCGACCTGGATTACGGGCTCCTATGACCCCGAGCTGAACACGGTCTATTGGGGTATCGGCAATCCCGGACCGTTCAACTCGGCGGTTCGTCCGGGCGACAACCTCTACACCTGCTCCGTGCTGGCGATGGATCCCAAGACCGGCAAGATCAAGTGGCACTACCAGTTCTCGCCCAACAATCCATTCGACTATGACAGCGTGGCCGAGATGGTCCTCGCCGACATGAACGTCGAGGGCAAGCCGACCAAAGTGTTGATGGACGCCAACCGCAACGGCTTCTTCTACGTGCTCGACCGCACCAACGGAAAGCTGCTCGCGGCCAATCCCTACGTGAAGGTCAACTGGGCGACAGGAATCGACATGAAGACCGGACGTCCCATCGAGACCGACGTCTCGAAGGACGCGCGTGAGGGCAAGAAGGTGACAGTCTATCCGTCGATCCTCGGCGGCAAGAACTGGGAGCCGATGTCGTTCAATCCGCAGACCGGCCTCGCTTACGCCAACACGCTAGCCTTCGGCGGCAGGTACAAGACCGAACCCGCCACCTTCAAGCAGGGTGAATGGTATCTCGGCATGGACCTTACCGATCTCTGGGAATGGGGTGATGGTCCGCGCGGTCATCTGAAGGCGATCGATCCCATGACCGGCAAGGCGAAGTGGGAAGCACCAAGCGACATCCCGCGCTTCTCCGGCGTGTTGTCGACTGCGGGCGGCGTCGTGTTCTCGGGCGCGCTGACCGGCGAGTTCGAGGCCTTCGATGCCGACACCGGCAAGAAGCTCTGGCAGTTCCAGACCGGCTCGGGCATCGAAGGACAACCGGTGACTTGGCAGCAGGACGGCGTGCAGTATGTCGCCGTGACGAGCGGCTACGGCGGCGTCTACTCGCTGTTCTCCGGCGACGAACGGCTGGCCAAAGTCCCGCCCGGCGGCTCGCTTTGGGTTTTTGCGGTCAAGCAATAACCACGGCACGATGCTGAGAAAGCTATCTCACAAGACGGTGGCGATCCTCGCCACCGTCGCGGTGCTGACGGTCGCGCTTGCGGCGACCGTTCGTGCCGCGGATGATTCAACCGGCAATCCCGTGCAGGCACAGATCGACCACGGCAAGTCGACTTATGCCGAGAAATGCTCGCACTGCCACGGTCCCAACATGATGAACCCCGGCACCATCACGCCGGACCTGCGCGCCTTCCCCGACGACAAGACGCGCTTCGTCACCACCGTGAAGAACGGCAAGAACAACAAGATGCCGCCCTGGGCCGATATTCTCAGCGACGAGGAGATCGGGAATCTCTGGGCCTTCATCTCGAGTCGGAGAAAACCATGATGCGTTGGCTGGTCGCTTGGAGCATCGCCGCGATCCTCGCGGCGGCGGCCGCGGCTGCACGCACGGCCGACGATCCGCTCAAGATTTGTCTCGACGAGGACAGGCCGCCGCTCTCGGTGCATCACAAGGGCAAGCCGGGCTCGGGTTTCGACGTGCTGCTGGCGCAAGCGATCGCCGACCGGATCGGACGGCCGCTGACGATCCAGTGGTTCGAGAGCAAGCTGGACGAGGATTCGAGCCCGCAGCTCGAGGCCAATGCGCTGCTGTCCGACGGCCGCTGCTCGCTCGTCGGCGGCTACGCGCTGACGACGGACTCCCTCGTCAAGCCCGGCATGAAAACGGCGCGCCTGCCGGATTTTGCCGGCGCCACGCGCGACGACCGGCGCCGCCGCGTCGCGCTCGGCGTGCTCGCGCCGAGCCAGCCCTATGTCTACTCGCCGATGACGGTCGTGCTCGGACCGAAGGCGCGGGGTCGCAAGATCGGCGATGTCGGCGATCTCGCGGGCCTGCGCCTCGTCATCGAGAGCGGCTCGCTCGGCGATGCGATCCTCATGACCTTCGACAAGGGGCGCCTGATCGACGACATCACCCATCTCGTCCCCGGCCGCGATGATCTCCTCGGTGCACTTGCCCGCGGCGACTATGACGCGACGCTGATCGACCTCGGCCGCCTCGACGCCCATCGCGCCGCGCACCCCGATACAGCGATCACCGCGTCCGGCTACTACTATCCGATCGGGGCCAATCGCGGCTATGTCGGGCTCGCCAGCGATTCCGCGCTGACCGACGCCGTCAACAAGGCGCTGACCGGGCTTGCTGCCGAGGGCAAGATCGCCGAATTCGGCAGGCAGGCGGGGCTGACCTATCTGCCGCCGCGTGAGCCCGCGATCCTCGGCGACGTCTGGATGAAGATCATTCAGCGTTGACCGGAGCGTCCGGCTCCCGGAATGACGGATAAAGTGGTCGATGGGCCGCTACAACCATGGCTAGCTCGGCGACATTCTGCACCCTATGATGCCGCCGTTTTCATTCGGCCATCTGGTGGCATCGTGAATCCTTCCGCCGCAAGCCTGCGCGATCTCCTCTCGCGCGAAATCAAGACCGGCGAGCTGGTGCGGGCGCTGATCGTCGTCGGCCCGATGGTCGCCGCCTATTTCATCGCGCGCGAGACGGCGCTGCTGAATCTCGGGTTGGTCGCGGTCTCGTTGCTCATTCCCGCACTCAGGCTGCACCTGCCGCCGAAAGTCGTCGCGTGGCATTATCTCGCCATCCTCCTCACCTTTGCCGCGCTGTTCCTCGCGAACCCGATCAAGCCGCTATTCGCAGTGCTGACGGCGCTCGCCGGATTCCTTGCGGTCGCAGTGACGCGCCACGGCGAACATTTCCGCACGCTCGGGAATTGGGTGTTCATCCCCGCCGTGTATCTTGCCTGCGAGGTGCGGGAGGGCGTGAGCGCCTCGGAAGCCCTGCACCATGCCGGCATGATCATCGTGTCCTCTCCGATCGCGCTGGCTCTGGTCTGCGCCATCCGGATTTACGACCAGCGACGGTGCGGCGATGCCGCGACCTCGTTCGGAGCGCCCGCGGCCGGATGGTTTGTGCCCGCGGCGGCAACCGCCCTTGCGGTGTTCGCTGCGGCGGCTCTGGTCGAGATCCTCGATCTCGCGCAGGGCCAATGGGTGATGTGGTCGGCCGCAAGCGTCGTGGTCGGCGATCTCGTCGCTTCGACCGGCAAGCTGAAGCAGCGGGCGATCGGCGCCGTCGCCGGCGTGCCGCTCGGTTTCCTCGCCGGCATGGTGCTGCCGCAAAGCCGGGTCAGCTATGCGCTCGCGGTTCTCGCGGCCACCCTCACGCTGATCTCGTTCTCCCGCTACATCATCGGCTTCGGCCTGCGCTGCTTCTTCATCGCGCTGGCCGCCTCTTTCGCCGGCAGCGCCAGCGGCATCTCGGAGGAGCGCATCGTCAACGTGCTGATCGGCGGCACCTTTGGCTTGCTTGCGATAGCCCTGACCGAAATCGTCTGGCTGCGTGTCATGCGAAAAGTGCGATTGTCCGGATGACGCCCGAATAGGCACAGCGCGGCCCTTCGAATGCGCCAATCTGTCTCGCCTGCCACCCATGGCAGAGGCGACCCGATGCAGTACCGTCGGCGACAACCCGGGAGAGAATCATGTCCCCAAAACTCGATCGCCGCCACTTCATTGCCGCCGGCACCGCCACGCTCTCGACGCCTTTCGTCTCGCGCAACGCCTCGGCGCAGGCTGCATGGCCATCGCGGCAAATTCGCATGATTTGCAGCTATCCCGCCGGCGGACAGACTGACCTGCTCGCACGCGCCTATGGCGAATTCATTGCCAGGCAGGTCGGAAAGACCGTCGTTGTCGAGAACAAGCCGGGTGCCGCGGGCGCGATCGGGACCGCGGAGGTCGCCCGCGCGGAGCCCGACGGCCACACCATCCTGTGCTCGATCTCGACCACCTACATCATGAACCGGGTGGTGATGAAGACTCCGGGCTACGACATGGACAAGGATTTGACGCTCGTCAGCGTCATTCCGGGCGCCGGCCTGTTGCTGGTGGCGAACCCGAAAACCGGCGTCAAGACGCTGGAGGATTTCGTCGCCTTTGCGCGCAAGAGCGGCAAGGTCAACTTCGGCACCTATAGCGCGGGCTCGGCCCCGCATATGACGGTCCACGAGCTCAACAAACAGTATGGCCTTGCCATCGAGCCGATCCACTATCGCGGCGAAGCCCCGATGTGGACAGGCATGCTGGAAGGTACGCTCGATGTCGCCATGGGCAGCTACACGGCAGCGCAATCGGTTTTGCAGAGCGATCGCGGCACAGTGTTCGCGGTTCATTCGAAGAAGGTCGACGCCATCCCCGATATCAAGACCCTCCCCGAGCAGGGCGCGACGTCGAAATTCTTCACCGTTAGCGGCTTCTCCGGCTGGGCCGTGCCGAAGGCGACACCGCAACTGGTCGTCGACCGCATGGCGGAGCTTTGCGTCGCTGCCAACAACGATCCGAAGGTGAAGGAGGTTCTCAACACGTTCGTGCTCGAACCCGCGATCGGCTTCAAGGAAACCAACGCCCTATATCAGCGCGAGCTGCCGATCTGGATCGAGAGCGCGCGGTCCCTCGGCCTCGAGCCCTCCTGAACCGCGAGACAACACGCCCTTCGCGGCGCAGCATTCGACCAAAGCCTAGTGCCGGAAACGTATTTTCCCGCTATGATTGTGCGACGCTGCCGGGAAGGTCTCACCGGCGCGGACGAGAAAGGCCGATCCCATGACACCGGATGGCGTTGCCGTAGCCGTCATGATCATCCTGCTCTTTCCGATGGGCTATTTCACGTTGGCGTCTCCGGCCTTCCTGCTGGTGAAGCTGGATATCCAGCCCGTCGCCCAGCTTTTGCGCGGAATGTTCAATGCGCATTTTCTGGTGATGCGCGTTGCCGGACTCATCGGAGCGGTCGCTTTCCTGCTCGACGGTCGTCTGGTCGCCGCGATGGGCGTTGGCCTTCTTGCAGCCTTGGCGATCTACGGACGCCGCTGGTTCATGCAACGGATGGACGAACAGCTCAGCGCCAGGGACGCCGGCGATGCCGAGGCCCCGCGCCGGCTACGCCGACTACATTGGAGTGGAATGCTCGGCAATGCGGTGCTGCTCGCCGCTCTCCTGACCAGCATTCCCTACATCGCCATATCGGCGTGAGAGACATCGCGGGCGCGCGACGGTCAACCGTCGTCGTCGCCAAACCTGGCGTTTGCCTAATGCTCGTCCGCGGCAACCGCGCCCTGTTGCGCCTTGTGGATCGAGGACGGCACTACGCCAAAATATTTCCGGAACACCCGGCTGAAATGCGATGAGCTGGAGAAGCCCCAGGAGAACGCGACGTCGGTGATGGTCTTGCCGGCGTGGGCCTCGAGCTCCTGGCGGCAATTCTGAAGACGCGCCTGCCAGATGTAGTCGCTCACCGTGGTGCCGCGCTCCGAGAACAGCATGTGCAGATAACGCTTGGAGCAGCCGAGCTCGCCGGAGATCTGGTCGATGCACAGATCCGGATCGCGCAAATGCTCGCGGATGAAGAACTGCGCGCGCACATAGGTCGCTTCGGGACCGACGCGATCGAGCATCGTGTCCGCCTCGCGCAGCGGCAGCAGCAAGAGGTCGATTAGCGAATCGGCGACGCCGACCGCACTATTCGCCGACAGCTTGGCCGCCTCGTCGAAGGTCGCATGGACGAAATCGTGGGCGATCCGCCCCGTCCCCGTGCGTGAGGTCAATTTGCAGGCCGGCATTCGCTGCGACGGGAACCCGCGGTCCCGCAGCAGCGCCTTGGGTACGATCACCACGTCGTGGCGCGTAAAAGCAGGGCTGATGATCGAATGCGGACAGGAGACGTCATAGGCGATGATGTCGCCGGGGTTGAGCTCGATGTGGCGGCCTTCCTGCTCGAAATAGGACACACCGTAAGTCTGGAAGTGGATCTTGATATATGGGTGTTCGTTGGCCTTGGCGCGCGCCAGTGTGTGCGCGATGCGATGCTGGCTGACCTCGATCTGGCAGAGCTTCAGGCGCGAGACGCTGGTGTAGTCGATGCGGCCTTCGAGCGAAGACGCTTCCAGCGGATCGACGTCGAAATGCCCACACAGGCTCGTCAGCCCGTCGATCCAGCTCTGGATCTGCCGCTTCGGCGTCATTCCCGTCGTCGAGAGCGTGTGAATTGTGTCGGACATTAATCCAGCCACTGGTTTGATCCGGAGATTTTGACGCGAATCGCGAGCCGCGCTGCCGGAGCCCTGAACCGTGATTGCGTGACGTTTACCTCGATTTTGAGCGATCTTCTGGAACGAGCGCCATCGTTCCATTGCCACCCTTGGAAGTTAATCCTCCGCCTTAGTTGCAGCGCCGTCAAGGGGAACCTAAGCGTGGAAGACGGTCCCAAGCCGCTGCGGAAGCCGCTGAATTCGCTACTGCAAAATCAAAATCTTCGCGGCCGTGCGCTGTCAAGCAAACCAGCTTCTCTCTTGGGCAAGTTTCCCGATGGCGAAGTCGCTACGGATGCATCAGGAACAACAAAAACGGGCCGCTCCTGCACGTGGACCCGTAGCTCTCATCAGGAGGAGAAAGCACCCAGCATCGTTTCTGGTCCCAAACGTGACCGCCCTGCACGAGCAGACACCGGACGAGAAGCCCGGTGATTGAGCAATGCTTCGGAAAAATAAACGAGACAACGGAGGAATGACTATGCGCAAGGTACTACTGGCGACCTTTCTTGGGTCCGCTGCGGCTCTCGCCGTAGGCAGCGCGTCAGCCAATGACGAGCTGAACAAGATGGCGCAGAACCCGAAAGACTGGGTGATGCCGGCGGGCGACTATGCCAATACCCGCTATTCCAAGCTCAACCAGATCAATGCTCAAAACGTCGGCAAGCTCCAGGTCGCATGGACCTTCTCGACCGGCGTGCTGCGCGGCCATGAAGGCGGCCCGCTAATCATCGGCAACATGATGTACGTCCACACACCGTTCCCGAACAAGGTCTACGCTATTGACCTTTCGAACGAGAACAAGATCGTCTGGAAGTATGAGCCGAAGCAGGATCCGAACGTCATCCCCGTGATGTGCTGCGACACAGTCAACCGCGGCGTATCTTACGGCGACGGCAAGATCTTCCTGCATCAGGCTGACACCACCCTGGTCGCGCTCGATGCCAAGACCGGTCAGGTTGCATGGACCGCCAAGAATGGCGATCCCGGCAAGGGCGAGACCGGCACCTCGGCGCCGCTCGTCGTCAAGGACAAGGTGCTGATCGGCATTTCCGGCGGTGAGTTCGGTGTTCAGGCGCATATGAGCGCCTACGACATCAAGACCGGCAAGCTGGCTTGGCGCGGCTACTCTGAAGGACCGGATGATCAAATCCTGGTCGACGCCGAGAAGACCACCGCACTCGGCAAGCCGGTCGGCAAGGACTCCAGCCTGAAGACCTGGCAAGGCGATCAGTGGAAGATCGGCGGCGGCGCCACCTGGGGCTGGATCTCCTACGACCCCGAGCTGAACCTCGTCTACTACGGATCGGGCAATCCCTCGACCTGGAATCCGAAGCAGCGTCCCGGCGACAACAAATGGTCGATGACAATCTGGGCTCGCAACCCTGACACCGGCCAGGCCAAGTGGGTTTATCAGATGACGCCCCACGACGAGTGGGACTATGACGGCGTCAACGAAATGATCCTCTCGGACCAGCAGATCAACGGCCAGCCGCGCAAGCTGCTGACGCACTTCGATCGTAACGGCCTCGGCTACACGCTCGATCGTGCCACCGGTGAGCTCCTGGTCGCCGAAAAGTACGATCCGAAGGTGAACTGGACCTCCGGCGTCGACATGGACAAGAACTCGCCGACCTACGGCCGCCCGAAGGTGCTCGACGCAGCTTCGACCGACAAGGCGGGCGAGGACCACAACGTGAAGGGCATCTGCCCGGCCGCGCTCGGCACCAAGGACGAGCAGCCGGCAGCCTACTCGCCGGACACGCAGCTGTTCTACGTCCCGACCAACCACGTCTGCATGGACTATGAACCGTTCAAGGTGAGCTACACCGCGGGCCAGCCCTATGTGGGTGCGACGCTCTCGATGTATCCGCCGCAGGGTGAAACCCACATGGGTAACTTCATCGCCTGGGACGGCAAGACCGGCAAGATCGTCTGGTCGAACAAGGAGCAGTTCTCGGTCTGGTCGGGTGCGCTCGCAACCGCAGGCAACGTGGTGTTCTACGGAACGCTCGAAGGCTACCTGAAGGCAGTCGACGCCAAGACCGGCAAGGAGCTCTACAAGTTCAAGACTCCTTCCGGCATCATCGGCAACGTCACCACCTATGAGAACGGCGGCAAGCAGTATGTCGCAGTGCTCTCCGGCGTGGGCGGCTGGGCCGGCATCGGTCTGGCGGCAGGTCTGACCGATCCGACCGCCGGTCTCGGCGCAGTCGGTGGCTACGCGGCGCTCAGCAACTACACGGCACTCGGCGGTACGCTGACCGTGTTCTCGCTGCCCAACTAGGCCTCTCAGCATCGCTCCGGCGCGTGGATCAACTCCACGCGCCGGCTCGTCTCACCGAATGCCTTCCGAGGAAAATCTCTTGCGTAAAATCTGCTCTGCCATTGCCGCGATGTTCTTGATCGCGTCCGGGGGAATTGCCGTCGCGGACGGCTCAGGTGACCCGACTGCCGTCAAGCAGAACGAAACCGGCGAATGGTCCGACAAGGAAGGCAACCCAACCTACAAGATCACCGACGGCTCCGTCGACTGGTATACCTATTCCGGATACCGCCGCTATCACTCGGACTGCCATGTGTGTCACGGCCCGGATGGCATGGGCTCGACCTACGCCCCGGCGCTGAAGGATTCGCTGAAGACGATGAGCTATGCCGATTTTCTCGGCGTCGTCGCCTCCGGCCGCAAGAACATCTCGACTGCCGCAGAGAACGTGATGCCGGCCTTCGGCGATAACCCGAACGTCGCCTGCTACATGGACGATCTCTACGTCTATCTGCGCGCCCGCTCCAACGAGGCCTGGGGCCGCACCAGACCTGGCAAGCACGACGACAAGAACGACGCCTATACCAAGAACGAAGATTCGTGCATGGGCAAGAAGTGAACGTGCGGAGCCCGACCAGGACCTGGTTCTTGGCGCCCTGCCGGAATTTGAGGAGCTTAAGATGAAGACACGTGCCGCCGTCGCTTTCGAAGCCAAGAAGCCGCTCGAGATCGTCGAAGTCGATCTGGAAGGACCGAAGGTCGGCGAAGTCCTGGTCGAGATCAAGGCGACGGGCATCTGCCATACCGACGCTTACACGCTCGACGGCTTCGACAGCGAAGGAATCTTCCCGTCGATCCTGGGCCATGAGGGCGCGGGCATCATCCGCGAGATCGGCCCTGGCGTGACCTCGGTGAAGCCGGGCGACCATGTCATCCCGCTCTACACGCCGGAATGCCGGCAATGCAAAAGCTGCCTCAGCCAGAAGACCAATCTCTGCACCGCGATCCGCGCGACGCAGGGCAAGGGCGTGATGCCTGATGGCACAAGCCGCTTCTCCTACAAGGGCAAGCCGATCTACCACTACATGGGCTGTTCGACCTTCTCGAACTTCACCGTGCTGCCGGAGATCGCGGTCGCCAAGATCCGCGAGGACGCGCCGTTCGACAAGAGCTGCTACATCGGCTGCGGCGTCACCACCGGCGTCGGTGCCGTCGTCAACACCGCCAAGGTCGAACCGGGCTCCAACGTGGTCGTGTTCGGCCTCGGCGGCATCGGCCTGAACGTGATCCAGGGCGCCAAGATGGCTGGCGCGGACAAGATCATCGGCGTCGACATCAACGACTCCAAGGAGGAATGGGGACGCCGGTTCGGCATGACCGATTTCGTCAATCCCAAGAAGATCACGGGCGACATCGTCCCGCATCTCGTGACCCTGACGGACGGAGGCGCCGACTACACCTTCGACTGCACCGGAAACACCACGGTGATGCGCCAGGCGCTGGAAGCCTGCCATCGCGGCTGGGGCACCTCGATCATCATCGGCGTTGCCGAATCCGGCAAGGAGATCGCGACCCGCCCGTTCCAGCTCGTCACCGGGCGAAACTGGCGCGGCACCGCCTTCGGCGGCGCGCGGGGCCGCACCGACGTGCCGAAGATTGTCGACTGGTACATGAACGGAAAGATCCAGATCGACCCGATGATTACCCACACGCTCAAGCTCGAAGACATCAACAAAGGCTTCGACCTGATGCATGAGGGCAAATCGATCCGTTCAGTCGTCGTGTTCTAACTCGAAAAGCGTCACCCCAAGGAGGATCGACCCATGACTGTTGCACTCCATCCCTCGATCGATAACGGCATCAAACAGGGCAGCGGCAGCTTCGCCGGCGGCACGCTCGCATGTAAATGCAGCGACCATCAGGTCAAGGTCGCCGTCAAGGGCGACGTCGCGCATAACCATGCCTGTGGCTGCACCAAGTGCTGGAAACCGCAGGGCGCGAATTTCTCCGTCGTCGCCGTGGTGCCCCGCCAGAACGTCACCGTACTCGAGAACGGCGACAAGCTCCAGATCGTCGATCCATCGGCGGTGATCCAGCGCTACGCCTGCAAGGCCTGCGGCACGCACATGTACGGCCGCATCGAGAACAAGGGTCACCCGTTCTACGGCCTCGACTTCATTCACCCCGAACTGTTCCAGGAACAGGGTTCGCAGGCGCCGCAATTCGCCGCCTTCGTTTCGTCGGTGATCGAATCGGGCGTGAAGCCGGAGCAGATGGGCGGAATACGGGCTCGGTTCAAGGAGCTTGGTCTCGAGCCCTATGACTGCCTGTCGCCGGCGCTGATGGACGCCATCGCGACCCACGTGGCGAAGGCCAAGGCCGCCTAAGTAAAGGCCGCTTAAGCAAAGGCCGCCTGAGCAAAGGCCGCCTGACGTTTGCCGCGCCCCGCCCGCTCGCTGGTTCCACCACACCCAGCGAGCGGACGGAGCCGACCCGGGACAATCGCGGCGATGCCGCCGCTTCTCGACTGCACTTGTGTGGGACCGTCAGCTCCCTCAGTCCTGGTCTCTGAATGACTGCGCAGGACCGCCGGCTTCCTGCTTGAAGTCCGCGGCCCCTGCGTTTCTCCCTCCCTCGACTGAGGCATCCTGCTTCGTCCGCACGAGTCTTCTGGCGGACGAAGCTTTTTTTCGTTGTGCCCATCTCAAGAGGCGCACGGCGTGATGCGGCGCCCTGCTTTTGACAAACCTTCGTTGCAATCTTTTCCCATCGAGAACAGCTGACGAGAGAACACTTGGCTGTGACCGGACCGAAGCGATCCCACTAAGATCGCGTCGTGACGATGCCGCGCGAAATTCAATAATCAAGAACACGACGGGAGGTATCGAGCACATCCGGACATGAATTGGCATTCCTGAGTCCTGCCGGGATCTGCCCGCGCGGGATGACCGCTGGAATGCGACGCCGCGCAGCGGGCATGGCACCGACCGGCATCTGGAAAATCTGAAATCAACAAGCTTATGAAGAGCGAGGGACGATCATGATCAAGGTGAAGATCAACGGCCAGGAACAGAGCTGGGACGGCGACCCGGATCTCCCACTACTCTGGTTCCTGCGCGACGAGGCCGGGCTGACCGGCACCAAATTCGGCTGTGGCCAGGCACTGTGCGGCGCCTGCACCGTCATCGTCGACAAGGAAGCTGTGCGCGCCTGCATCACGTCGATCAACGACGTCGCCGGCCGCGAGATCACGACGATCGAGGGACTGCATCCGAAGGGCGATCACCCGGTGCAGAAGGCCTGGCGGCAGGTCAACGTCCCCCAATGCGGCTTCTGCCAGGCAGGCCAGATCATGCAGGCGGCTGCGCTGCTAATGGACAATCCAAAGCCGTCGCACGACCAGATCCGCGAAGCGATGTCCGGCAACATCTGCCGCTGCGGCTGCTACCAGCGCATCGAGAATGCGGTCCATCTCGCATCGACGGGAGTGTGACATGAATTTCATCGACAATCCGAGGAAGCTTCGTGGCTTCGAGAAGAACATCAGGGTCGAAAAGGTCTCGCGCCGTAGCATCTTGAAGGGGCTCGGCATCACCGGCGGCTTTGTGCTCGCTGCTCCCGTGATGTCGCGCCAGGCGTTCGCCTACGAGACCGGCGCCGGCAAGATGCCGCACGGCGTCGTGGTCGATCCGCGCGTGTTCGTCGCGGTCGCACCCGACGGCACCGTCACCATCCTCGCCCACCGCGCCGAGATGGGCACGGGCGTGCGCACCAGCCTGCCGCTGATCGTGGCTGAGGAGATGGAAGCCGACTGGTCGCGGGTCAAGGTGGAACAGGCCCATGGCGACGAGGTCAAGTTCGGCAACCAGGACACCGACGGCTCGCGCAGCACGCGGCATTATTTGATGCCGATGCGCCAGATCGGTGCCTCCGCACGCACCATGCTCGAGCAAGCCGCCGCGAAACGCTGGGGTGTGCCGGCAACCGAGGTCAAGGCCGTCAATCACGAGGTCGTCCACAGCGCGACGAGCCGCAAGCTCGGCTTCGGCGAGCTCGCAGCCGACGCCGCCAAGGAATCGGTGCCGAGCATCGAAGGGCTCAAGCTGAAGGACCCCAAGGACTTCCGCTATCTCGGCAAGGGCCAGATCGGCATCGTCGATCTTCACGACATCACCACCGGCAAGGCGCGTTACGGCGCGGATGTGCGGCTGCCAGGCATGAAGTATGCCGTGATCGCGCGCCCGCCGGTGACCGGCGGCAAGCTGGTCAAGTTCGATCCGGACGCGGCGTTGAAGGTCCCCGGCGTCGAGAAGGTGATGCAGGTGCGCGGATGGCCGTGGCCGTCGAAATTCCAGCCGCTCGGCGGCGTTGCCGTGATCGCGCGCAACACCGGCGCGGCGATCAAGGGCCGCGACGCGCTGAAGCTGACCTGGGACGACGGCGCCAACGGCAAATACGACTCCGTCGCCTACCGCAAGGAGCTCGAGGAGGCCTCGCGCAAGCCGGGCCTTGTCGTGCGCCAGGAAGGCGACGCCGAGGCTGCTCTGAAGGGCGCCGACAAGATCGTTGTCGGCGAATATTATCTGCCGCACCTTGCCCATGTCAGCATGGAGCCGCCGGTGGCGGTCGCCGACGTCAAGGGTGACAAAGCGGAGATCTGGGCGCCGGTGCAAAGCCCGGGCGGCACGCGCGAGGACGTCGCGAAGACGCTCGGCATTCCCGAGGGCAATGTCACGGTCAACGTCACGCTGCTCGGCGGCGGTTTCGGCCGCAAGTCGAAATGCGACTTCGCGCTCGAGGCCGCGCTGCTGTCGAAGGAGCTCGGCGTGCCCGTCAAGGTGCAGTGGACGCGTGAGGACGACGTCCGCCACGATTTCCTGCACACGGTCTCCGTGGAACGGATCGAGGCGGGGCTCGACAAGAGCGGCAAGGTGATCGCCTGGCGCCATCGCAGCGTGGCCCCGAGCATCGCCTCGACGTTCGCGGCGGGTGCAAAGCATGAGGCGCCCTTCGAGCTCGGCATGGGCCTCGTCGACATGCCCTTCGAGATCGCCAACATCTCCTGCGAGAACCCGGAGGCCGCGGCGTTCACCCGCATCGGCTGGTTCCGCTCGGTCTCGAACATCCCGCGCGCCTTCGCGGTGCAGTCGATGGTGGGTGAGATCGCCCATGCAACCGGCCGCGACCAGAAGGAGACGCTGCTCGCGCTGATCGGCAGCCCGCGCATCGTCAAGCCTGCTGTGAAGGACATGTGGAACTACGGCGAGCCCTTGGACAGCTATCCGATCGACACCGCGCGCCTGCGCAAGGTGGTCGAGCTGGTCGCCGAGAAGGGCGAATGGGGCCGACAGGTGCCTAAGGGCCATGGCCTCGGCATCGCCGTGCACCGCAGCTTCGTCAGCTATATCGCGACCATCGTCGAGGTGGCCGTCGACGACAAGGGCAAGCTGACGGTGCCGCGGGTGGACACCGCCATCGACTGCGGCACCTATGTCAACCCCGAGCGCATCGCCTCGCAGATCGAGGGCGCGGCGATCATGGGGCTCAGTCTCGCGAAATACGGCGAGATCACCTTCAAGGACGGCAAGGTGCAGCAGAAGAACTTCGACGACTTCCAGGTCCTCAGGATCGACGAATCCCCTGCGGTGACCAACGTCTACATCGTGCCGCCCGGACCCGACACGCCGCCGAGCGGCGTGGGCGAGCCCGGCGTCCCGCCATTCGCGCCAGCGCTGATGAATGCCATCTTCGCTGCGACCGGAAAGCGCATCCGCAGCCTTCCGCTCGGCAAGCAATTGGAAGCGTAAAGGCGGGAACACAAGGCGGCCTCGCGCCGTTTGCATCGATCTGACAGGAGCAGATCGATGACCCATATCTCAAAGGCGCTCGCAGTCTCATTGCTGTCGAGCGCCTTTCTTTTGACGGCCACTGGCGCATACGCCCAGAGCAACACCACGCCGCCGACAACGGCGACGCGCCCCAGTACGCCGGACCAGAACTCTGTGCCCAACGCCAATGCCACGCCGCCCTCGACCACCCAGACCACCGGGCAGCACAATCCAGATCCCAAGGTTCGCGAGATGAACCAGAAGGAAAAGGACAAGGTCGAGCGCGAGGGGAAGTAGCGATCTGCGCATTGGCGTTTTGACGTCGTGATTATCGGCTCTACTTCTTCGCCGAACCGCATCGTTGTGCCCTCTCCCCTTGCAGGAGAGGGCAGCGACGCCGGTTGCCACGATCACGCTGGGTGAGGGGTATGCCTGCGCGAGCCTCGCACGTTGAGATGCGCGGATGGAACCCCTCATCCGGCGCTTCGCGCCACCTTCTTCCGCAAGGAGCGAAGGGAAGACGCCAACGCAAAATGCGGCGGACGTTGCCGTCCGCCGCATTTGCCCCCTGACACTCCGCTTCTTTCGATCCGCCAGCGGAGCTTATTTCTTGAGCGCGAACACCCAGATCACGCCGCCTTGCGGCACGTTGGCTTCGATGCCGATATTGTTGGTCACGAGTGCATCCTGGATGCGCTGCGCATCCACGCCCCATCCCGACTGGATTGCGATGTATTGCGTGCCGTCGATCTCATAAGACACCGGCATGCCCATGATGCCGGAGTTGGTCTTCTGCTCCCACAGCAGCTCGCCGGACTTCGCGTTGAAGGCGCGGAAGTTGCGGTCGTTGGTGCCGCCCACGAAGACGAGATCGCCCGCGGTCGCCGTCACCGAGCCGAACAGCTGCGATTTCGGGAAGTTGTGTTGCCACATCTTCTTGCCCGTAACGGGATCCCAGGCCTGGAGCTCGCCGAAATGATCCGCCCCGGGCTTCGTCTTCAGCCCGATGTCCTCCGGCTTGGTGCCGAGCCAGAGCTCGCCGGGCTTGAGCGGAACCTTCTCGCCGGTGAACCCGCCGCAGAAATTCTCGTTGGCGGGTACGTAGACGAGGCCGGTCTTCTGGCTGTAGGCCGCCGACGGCCAATCCTTGCCGCCCCACAGCGACGGACAGAACTCCACGCGCTTGCCGACCATCGGCTTGTGCGCGGGGTCGACGATCGGCCTGCCGCTCTCGGCGTCGATGCCCTTCCAGACGTCAGTGGAGACGAACGGCCAACCGGCGACGTAGTTGATCTTGGTCGGCGTGCGCTCGAGTATCCAGAAGATCGCATCGCGTCCCGGATGGACCAGGCTCTTGATGTTGCGACCGTCACGTTGCAGGTCGATCAACATCGGCGCTTCGACCTCGTCCCAATCCCAGGAATCGTTCTGGTGGTACTGGTGATAAGTCTTGATCTTGCCGGTGTTCGGATCGAGCGCGAGTACCGAGGAGGTATAGAGATTGTCGCCGGGATGCATCTCGCCGGGCCACGGCGCGGCGTTGCCGACGCCCCAATAGATCGTCTTGGTGTCCTTGTCATAATTGCCGGTCATCCAGGCCGAGCCGCCGCCGTTCTTCCAGTCCTCGCCCTGCCAGGTGTCGTGGCCGGGTTCGCCTTCGCCCGGAATCGTATAAGTCCTCCACAACTCCTTGCCGTCCTTGGCATCATAGGCGGCGACATAGCCGCGCACGCCGAACTCGCCACCGGAGCCGCCAACGATGACCTTGCCGTCGACGATCAGCGGCATCAGGGTCATGTACTGGCCCTTCTTGTAGTCCTGCACCTTGGTGTCCCACACCACCTTGCCGGTCTTGGCGTCGAGCGCGACGACATGGTCGTCGGTGGTGGCGAGATAGAGCTTGTCCTCCCAGAGGCCGACGCCGCGGCTGGTCGGATGCAGCTGGAACAGATCGTCGGGGAGCTGCCGCTTGTAGCGCCAATATTCGTCGCCGGTCTTGGCGTTCAGCGCAATCACCTGCCCCATCGGGGTTGCCACGAACATCACGCCGTTGTTGACGATCGGCGGCGCCTCGTGGCCTTCGACGACGCCGGTCGCGAAAGTCCAGACCGGGGTGAGGTTCTTCACATTCGAGGTGTTGATCTGGTCTAGCGGGCTGTAGCCCTGCCCGTCATAGGTCCGCCGGTACAGCATCCAGTTGGAGGGCTCCGGGTTTTCCAACCGCTGCGCGGTGACCGGCGCGTAGTTCTCGACCCGGCCTGATACGGCGGCGGTCGACGCAAGACACGTGAAGGCGACGAAGCCGGACAGTAACCACTGCTTCCTGGTCATGGACGTTCCCCTTTTTCATCCGTTTGAATTCTTGTTTTGAATTCTTGTCGTTCGTCCCGTCGTCCGCCCACCGGCGGATGCGGCCTCTCGTGACGCGGGCACAACCCGCACGTCCATCATCCCGGCTGCGCGCCACCTACCTTTCCGACGAAGTTTCCGGCGACGGTGAGCGAGCCGTCAGCCAGCGCCAGCGGCAGCGCAGCGAGCCGTCGCGGCGCCGGCCCGAACACGACCTGCGCGGCCGCGCGAGGATCGTATTCGGAGTTGTGGCACATGCATTTGAGCACTTCCTTGTCGCCGACATCGCTCTTCACCCAGGCCGTGACAGGACAGCCGGCATGCGAGCAGATTGCCGAATAGGCGAGGATGCCGTCGACAGCGCGCGCTTTCGTCTGCTCGTCGAGCTCGGCGGGGTCGAGGCGGATGATCAGAATCTCGTTGAGGCGCGAGGCGCTGCGCACGACCGACGTCTTCGGGTCTTTCGGCCAGGCATGCACCGGCGGTCCGCCAGCCGAGAGATCGGCCGCGGTCACGGGCTTTCCCTCTTGATCGCCTTCGGAGAACACGAGCAGATCGCCCTTCTGAGGCCGCTCGTCGGAGCCGGGCGCATCCTCGCCCGCGTGGACCTGCGTGGAACAGGCGAGGCACGCCGTGGTGGCCAGCGCACTCATCAATAGCGCCCGCCGGGTTTGCTCCGTGCAGGCGTCAGCGTCGGATTCCGCTGTGTTGTCGGAGGATGAAGAGGATGTATCGAACGATGCACGCGACATGTCTGCAAGCAGGCGCTGGAACTCTGCCGAAAAAAAGGCAAAGCTTTTTTACCGCAGTGCATCACACGGTTTTGCTCGCGCTGATTGAACGCGAACACGCGCATTTACGCGCATTTTTTTAATTGCAACGTCACGCTACGCGACCGGCATGATGATTTTGCAGATCAGGTAAATGCTAGTGGTATTGGTGCAATGCGCCGACGCGCGGCGCGATCGTAGCGCCATCAGTGCCGCCTGCGCATTTCTCAGGCAGGCATTCTGTATTCTAGGAGCGGAGCAGGTGACGCGGCGAAGCGATGCGACCGGCCAAGGTTGCCGACGCCATCTCAAAGCTGTCGGCGATGCGGCGCGCCCTGTCGATGAACAGCGCGGCGGCCTGCGGCGGGCAGACCTCGCGCGCGGTCTGTTCGAACAAATCGAGCCAGCGGTCGAAATGATCTCCGATCAGGTTCAGTGGCATATGCGCCCGCATCGGCGAACCGTGGTAACGGCCGCTCATCAGCACGACCGACGACCAGAAATCCCGGAGCTTGGCCAGATGCTCGTCCCAATTCTGCACGACCGCGAACACCGGCCCCAACAGCTCATCCTCGCGCACGCGCCCATAGAAGCGGGTGACGAGTTCCCCGATCATCTCTTCGGTGATCCCGGTGCGCTCGATCGCATCCTGGGTCAGCAAGTTCCGCCGCGCGGCCGCAGCCTCGCGCTCGGCTTTCAGTCGATCCGACATGTCCCTTGTTATCCGTTCCGTTGTTCCCGCAGGCCGCCCGTTCGACATTGTCGGGCCGATCGCGCGCGGCGTCTTTGTCGCAGCGCAAATCGCGGGGTTTGGCGGCGAGCACTGAGCGCCCGCCGCCTGCGCCATTGTCAGGCGCTGTAGGTGTAAAAGCCCTGCCCCGTCTTGCGGCCGAGATGGCCGGCGTCGACCATTTCCTTGAGCAAGGGGGCTGGACGGTATTTGGGGTCGTTGAAGCCTTTGTAAAAGACCTCCATCACCGACAACATGGTGTCGAGCCCGACAAGATCGGCGAGCGCCAACGGCCCGATCGGATGGTTGCAGCCGAGCTTCATGCCGGCATCGATCTCTTCCGCCGTCGCAATCCCCTCCTGCAGCGCGAAGATCGCCTCGTTGATCATCGGACACAGGATGCGGTTGACGGCAAAGCCCGGGCTGTTCTTGGCCGTGATCGCCACCTTGCCGACGCGCTTGGCGAAATCCAGCGCCTTGGCATGGGTGTCGTCGGAGGTCTGCAGGCCGCGGATGAGCTCCAGCAGCGCCATGACCGGAACCGGATTGAAGAAGTGCATGCCGATAAAGCGGTCGGGGCGGTCGGTCGCCGCAGCGAGCTTCGTGATCGAGATCGACGAGGTGTTCGTGGCGAGCAGCGTGCGTGGCGACAGCGTCGCACAGAGATCCTTCAGGATCTTGACCTTGAGTTCCTCGTTCTCGGTCGCGGCCTCGATGACGAGATCGCAATCGACGAGCTTGGCGCGGTCGGTGGTGCCGGTGATGCGCTTGAGCGTGGCGTCGCGATCGCCCGCCGACATCTTCTCCTTTTTGACCAGGCGCTCGAGGCTGCCGCCGACCGTCGAAATCCCGCGGTTCACCGCCGCATCAGAAATATCGACCATCACGATCGAAAGTCCGGCCGCGGCACAAATCTGCGCGATGCCGTTCCCCATGGTGCCTGCCCCGATGATGCCAACGGTTTGGATCATTGCCTCAAATCCTTCATCCTTGCGGACGTGCCATACCGGCCCGCCCCTTTGTTCCTGCATCAGGGTCTAGCACCGCCCCCGGGCGGGTGCGACCTGATCCTCTCCCTTCCTTAAAGCATACAAGGCGGGAATAAAGCCGCCTTTCGGCCGCCAAACGGCGTGATTTGGTGCCCCGGCCTGTTTGGCCCGGCCTATCTGCGGCATCCCGTCCCCGGAGGGCGCGAGTGTGCGGGGAGCACCGGGCTCGAGGCGGCAGCGGCTTAACCGAGACGAAGCACCTTGCCCGGATTCATGATGTTCTTGGGATCGAGCGCCCGCTTGATCGTACGCATGATGTCGAGCTCGGTCCGGGAACGGTAGTGCTGGAGCTCGTCGAGTTTCTCGATGCCGATGCCATGTTCCGCCGAGATCGAACCGCCCATGGAGGTGACGAGGTCGTTGACGGCCCGTGTGATCGCCGCGGAATACTGGGAGAGCGTATCGCGGTCCATGCCCTTCGGGCCCATGAAGGAGAAGTGCACATTGCCGTCTCCGATGTGGCCGAGCGGATAGGGGCGGATCGTCGGCAAAATGGCGAGCACGGCCTCGAAACCGCTGTCGATAAACTCGGGAATCCTGGAGACCGCAACCGACACATCGTAGCTCAAGCCCGGACCTTCGGTGCGCGATGCCTCGGCCACGCTCTCGCGAATCCGCCACATGTTGCGCGACTGCGCTTCGGTTTGCGCGATCACAGCATCCAGCACCCGGCCCGCCTCGAGTTGGTCCGCCAGGAACTGCTCCATCCTGTCCGACATGCCCGTGCCACCGTCCTGCCGGGGCCGGGCCGACGACCATTCGAGAAGGAGGTACCATTCGGTCTCAGCCTTGAGAGGATCCTGAGTGCCGGGAATGTGGCGCAGCACCATGTCGGTGCACGCACGGCTGATGAGCTCACAGGAGCCGACATTGTCATCGGAAGCGGCATGCGCCTCCGACAGAAGGTCGATGGCAGCCTTGGGATCGCGGATTGCGAGCCATGCCGTGCACACGTCTTTCGGCGCCGGCCAGAGTTTCAGCACCGCCTTGGTGATGATGCCGAGCGTCCCTTCGGCGCCCATGAACAGGTGCTTGAGGTCGTAGCCGGTATTGTCCTTCTTGAGTGCGCGCAGGCCGTCCCAGACATCGCCGTTAGCCAGCACGACCTCGAGACCCAGCACCAGATTTCGCGCGTTGCCATAACGCAGCACCTGCACGCCGCCGGCATTGGTGGACAGATTACCTCCGATCATGCAGGAGCCCTGAGCACCCAGGCTGAGCGGAAACAGGCGGTCGTGGCGCGCGGCTGTGTCCTGAAGCGTCTCGAGGATGCAGCCTGCCTCCACAGTCATGGCGTAGCCGACGGGATCGACGTTCAACACCTGGTTCATGCGACCGAGCGACAGCACGATGCCGCGGTGCATGGGCCACGGCGTGGCGCCGCCCATCAACCCGGTGTTGCCACCTTGCGGAACGATGGCAACGCCGTTGTCGTAGCAGAGCTTGACGACAGCGGAGACTTCCGCGGTGCTGGCCGGACGCACGACCGCCGCGGCCTGCCCCGCCAGTTCGCCGCGCCAGTCGGTCACGAAGGGCCGCTTGTCGTGCTCGTCCAGGATCAGGCCTTTGTCGCCGACGATGGCCCGCAAGCGGTCGAGAACGGCTGAGGTCACGGGTGCGGTCGGAATGGAGGGAGCGATGGGAAGGGCTGCACCCGGCATGTGTTCCTCTCTTTTCGGCCGTTCAGCGCCTTGGGGCGCGCAAGGCTTCGTTCTTGTTTTCATTCTGGGCAGTGGTGCAACGACCCTAGCATAGGGGTCGCGGTTGCGGGAACGTCCCCGGCAGTAAGCCTCGTGCGGATTTGCGTGGAATGCTGAATGCAGGCGCACTTCCGCCGAGGTCCCGCATACCCTACTGTACCCCGATCAATTCGGATTGGAGCTCATGAGCCGTTTCTGGAGTCCGGTCGTCCACACGCTTTCGCCCTATGTCCCCGGCGAGCAGCCCAAGCAGGACGGCATCGTCAAGCTCAATACCAACGAGAATCCCTACCCGCCCTCGCCGCGCGTGCTGGCGGCGATCGCATCGGCCGCGGAGCGGCTGCGCCTTTATCCCGATCCGCGCGCAACGCGCCTGCGCGAGGCGATCGCGGCCCATTGCGATGTGGTGCCCGAGCAAGTGTTCGTCGGTAACGGCTCCGACGAGGTTCTGGCCCACACCTTCCAGGCCCTTCTGAAGCACGACACGCCGCTTCTGTTCCCCGACGTCACCTACAGCTTCTACCCCGTCTATTGCAGCCTCTATGGAATAACGCATGACAAGGTGCCGCTCGATGCTGCGATGAGGATCGATATCTCCAACTACAGTCGACCATCGAGCGCCATCCTGCTCTGCAATCCGAACGCTCCGACCGGTATCGCCCTTCAGCGCGACGCAATCGCATCCCTGCTGGCCGAACGGCCGGACCGGCTGGTGGTGGTGGACGAGGCCTATGTCGATTTCGGCGCCGAGAGCGCCGTGCCGCTGGTTGCACGCCACGACAATTTGTTGGTCATCCAGACCTTCTCGAAGTCGCGCTCACTGGCTGGCCTACGGGTTGGTTTTGCCATCGGCCAACGACCGCTGATCGAAGCGCTGGAACGGGTGAAGGACAGTTTCAACTCCTATCCCGTCGATTGCCTCGCGATCGCCGGCGCCGTCGCCGCGATCAAGGACGAGGGCTGGTTCAGAGACACCCGTGCTCGTATCATCGCAAGCCGCGAAACCTTGGCCCGAGACCTTGGACAACTTGGCTTCGAGGTGTTGCCGTCGCTCGCCAACTTCGTCTTCGCGCGCCATCGAAGCCGGAGCGGAGCAGATCTCGCGGCAGCGCTTCGCCAGCGTGGCGTTCTGGTCCGTCATTTCGGAAAGCCGCGCATCGAGGACTTCCTGCGCGTCACGGTCGGAACGGAGGCGGAGTGTGCCCGGCTTGTTGAGGTGCTGCGTGGGTTGATCTGAGCCCCGACAGTCCCTGCATCGGCCAGCATCAAACGATGAGCCCAAACGCGGCATCGTGCCATGCCACCCGCGGCTTTGATTTCCGGCCAAATTCGGGTTACCAAACCTGCCTGCGGAGCGCGACCGCGCCGCTGCTTTGCCCGACGATACCCTCAGGGAAATATACGTGAAACACCTCCGCAGTCCTGAAATCGACGCACCCAAGACGTCGTGGCGGGCGCCGAAGCTCAGGCACGGATGAACGACTTTGCGCGATCCATCGGCGCCGCATTCACGCGGATCGGCGAGGCCGATGCAGAACTTCTGGGCATCGTCGGACTGTCGGTGCGCGTCAGCCTGACCGCCAGCATCCTCGCGCTTCTGATCGGGGCGCCGTTCGGGGTCCTGCTTGCGATCACCCGGTTCCGCGGGCGGCAGGTCATCATCGTCCTGACCAATGCCTTGCTTGGTCTTCCACCAGTCGTGGTCGGGCTCGCGCTTTATCTTCTGCTGTCGCGGTCCGGGCCGCTCGGGGCCGCCGGCCTGTTGTTCACGCCGGCGGCCATGGTGGTCGCGCAGACGCTGCTCGCCACACCGATCGTGGTCGCACTGGTGCACCGGCCGGCGAGCCTGCTGTGGGCGGAGTATGGCGACCTGGCGCGGATCGATGGGCTGTCAACACTACGCAGCATCGGCTTGCTGTTCGCGCTGGGCCGGACCTCGCTGCTGACGGCCTTTCTCGCAGCCTTCGGCCGCGCGATTGCGGAGGTTGGCGCCATCCTCATCGTCGGTGGCAACATCCGCGGTTTCACGCGCACGATGACGACGGCGATCGCGCTGGAGACCAGCAAGGGCGACCTGCCGCTGGCGCTCGGGCTCGGGCTGATCCTGCTCGCACTCAGCGTCGCAGTGTCGACCGTCGCCTTCCTGCTAGTGGGACGCGTTGGGGAAAAATAGCTGCTCGCCCCCGACCTTGTAGCCGGCGATGGCCTCCTGCCCTTTCGAAGAGATCAGCCAGTCAATGAAGGCTTGCCCGTCCTGCGCCTTCACGTTCGCATGCTTGGCCGGATTGACCAGCATGACGCCGTACTGGTTGAACAGCCGCTTGTCGCCTTCGGTGAGGACGGCGAGCTCGCCGCGGTTCTTGAATGACAACCAGGTGCCGCGATCCGACAGCAGATAAGCATTCGACGACGACGCCATGTTCAGGGCCGGACCCATGCCCTGGCCGATCTCGCGATACCAGCCGTCCTTGGCGGCACCGAGATCGACGCCTGCCTCCTTCCAAAGCCGCAATTCGGCCGCGTGCGTGCCGGACTTGTCACCGCGCGAGATGAACGGCGCCTTCGCGGCCGCGATCTTGCGCAGCGCCTCGGCCACGTCCTTGCCGCCAGCGATCTTCGCGGGATCGCTCTTCGGCCCGACAATGACGAAGTCGTTGTACATGACATCGAAGCGCTTCACGCCCTCCCCTTCGGACATGAACTTGTCCTCGGCTGGCCTGTCATGGACGAACACGACGTCTGCATCGCCGCGCCGCCCGATGTCGAGTGCCTGGCCCGTGCCGACAGCAACGACCTTCACGTCGATGCCCGCGGCCTTCGAGAATAGCGGCAGCAGATAGCCAAACAGCCCCGACTGTTCCGTCGACGTCGTCGAGGCCACGGTGATGGCGCGCTCCTGCGCGACTGCGATCGTGGACCAGAGCAGAATCGCTCCGAGAGTCATTATCCTTTTCATGCCTCGTCCTCACACCAGATGCCGGATGTTCCAAACTCTACCGTCGACAGAGACCCACAGGGAACCCCAACAAGCGCCGCAACGCGCTTGGTCATGATCGTCGCGACGCTCCCCTGTGAGGAACGTCCGCTCCGCGCGCAAGTTGTCATCAAGTCAACCCAGGAGGAAACCAGATGAAGAAGATCATTTTGGCATCCGCATGCATCATGGCGCTGGCGACCGGCGGCGCCTTCGCACAGACACAACCCGCCCCAGGCGCATCCGGTCAGGGCGACGTCGGGCCCTCGTCCCGGGGCCCCGCGACCAAGGGCATGACGACCGGCACGTCATCGAACATGCAGAACGAGGCCGCCGACAGCAAGGGCAAGCAGGCTCCGAGCGCCGGTGGCAGTAACACCAATAACATGGGCAGCCAGGCCGGCGGCGGCGCGGGCTCCGGGAAGTAGGCCGGCATCGATCGGAAATCTGGAGAGGGGGCGATCGTCCCCTCTCCCAGAAGTCGCGCCGTCAAGCTTGTCGATGTCATGCGCAAAGGTCTTGGTGTCGAACAAAGCGTATTGGCGGGGGCTGCACCTTGCTTACAGTCACGCCGGCGAAACCGCAGCTTCGCGCTCTGAAAGCCTGGATGTTCTGCAATTGGTCCCACCTACATTGACATCAGTGTGACAGCCGGGGATTTTTACATTGCTGGCGAATCAGCGATGGCCTCAAGCCGAGTACCTCTTGGATAACTCCCAGTGCTTTCGAGACTGATATCGTTGCTGCGCCGCATCCCCGCGGTGAAATGGGCGTTCAACCGGCTCCGGCCCGCGCCGCACGGCGGCAGCATCGACGTCGCAGCTGATGCCGCGGACGCCTCGCCCGCCCTCGTTGCCGAGATTTTAGAAGCCGCTCCGGCTCTGGACACCAGCATCAGCGCGGATACGTCAAACTGCGACGTTGCGGCCGCCGCTTCAGCCGCCGAAGACAGGACCGCCAGACCCGTCATCGCGGAGAGCCCGTCGGAAGCGCCAGCCGATGTTAGCGGCAGCGACGATTCAGCCCAGGAGACGGCGGCGGAAGTCGAGTTGGTCGTCGTGGAGGAAGCTTCGGTCGCGACCATCGATGTCGAGCGTGAGACGGTCGACGTCCCCGAACTCACCATCAACAGCGATCCATCTCCCGAACTCGCGGACGACGTTGAGCCCGTTGTCGTGGAGAAGGCCTCCTCCGTCGATGTCGAACTCGTCCCGGTTGATGCCCCCGCTCTCGCCATCAACGACGAGCATTCCTCCGCCGTCGACGTGGATACTTGCTCAACTCTCGACGACACGCGTGTCGCGCTTGCCTCCAGCGCGGCGGAAGTCGTCGCCAGCACGCCCAGCGTCGTCACGGATGTTGCGCCGGAGCCAGCCCTCGAGGCTCCCGCTGCGGAGATCACCAGCGCGCCGAAGATTCGTGCAACGATCGCAGAACCCGCCGACCGCGCCGCGCTGATCCGGCAGCGTTGGACGGAGACCGGGAGCAGGATGTGGAATCCGCGCGTCCACGGCGCCGGTGATGCCACGCTGAACATCCAGGGAAGCGTCGGGTTGCTGCCGCCCGCGCCTGGCGAGACAATGCCGCGTTACGACAAGCTGGAATTCAGGATGCTCGGCGGACAAATCGTCTGCGAGGGCGTGATCGTCGAAGCACCCGCGCATGCGAGCCAGCGCAGTTTTACGCGGCTCGCGGAGCCGGGGAAACCGGATCGGGTCCGCGAACCAATGCGGGAACGCCAGGCCGCTCTCGCCTGACCCTTTATTTCCTACGACGACCAGCCCATATGATAGGCTAACGCCTTGAATTTGGGAGATCGCATGCCCACAAAATCATTGCGACTGGTTGTGATTGCCGCCCTCTGCGTCTCTCAAGGAGCCTTTGCCGCATCCAGTAAACGCCATGCGCCCGCGACCGATCAGGCGTCACCCTACAAAGCCGACCGCCTCTCCTCTTCGCGCGGAGAGACGATCCTCAACACGCCCGGCCAGACCACCGTGCTGACGCGAGAGGTCCTCGACGACAAGAACGCTACGAGCCTCAAAGATGCCATGCGCTCGACCGCCGGCGTGACGATCGGACGCTAGGTCACTTCGCTCAGGGGAGCGGATAGCCCTTCCAGACCCACTCCAGCGCCGACGGCAGCGTCTGCGCGATCGTGGGCCGGTCGACGTGCTTGGCGTTGCGTACGAACAGAAACTGATAGTGGTAGCCCTTCTCCGCCAGCACCTTGGCCATCAGCGCGTTGGAGAGGGTCCAGTCGTGCATGCCGTCGGGGATGGTGGGGTTCGGATAGAACAGATCCTGGTCGCCGCCGAAGAACCAGAAGCGGATCGGCTTGGTCGGCGCAGCGACGATCAGGGGCACGCCGGGCGGCTCGGCCGGCGTAAGCACGCCCGCCTTGGAGATGAGATTGGGTGTGGCCGGCCCCGTCCATGCGCTGTGATATTCCCAGGCGCCACCGCGCAGCGACGGGTCATACGGCCATTGCTGGTTGACCATGGTCGGCGAGAACGCCAGCACGCGGTGATAGAGATCGGGATAGAGCCACGCCATCGTGAAGGCTGCCACGCCGCTCGAACTCAGCCCCATGGTCGCACGCCCATCGGGATTTTTGGTCAGCCTGACCTCGGCGTTCTTTTCGACCAGCGGCAGCACTTCACGCTCGACGAATTGCGCGTAGGCGCCTGACACCGCGTCATATTCGCGGCCGCGCTGACTGCCCTGCGCGTCCTGCCCGCCATTGCCGATCTGGATCGCGATCATCGGCGGCACGCGGCGCTGCGCGATCAGATTGTCGAGCGTGACGGCGAGATCCTTGTAGGCGTTGGAGCCGCCGTCGCCGACCACGATGAACGGCGCCTCGCTGCCGCGCACATATTGCGCCGGCACATAGACGTCGATGGTGCGCGACCAGACGCCGGGATGGCTGGTGGTGACGATCATGTGCGACTTGTCGTCCGGCGCCGTGACGGTCGTCATGATCGAGGAATTGGTGCAACCGGCAAGATCGTCGCGGATCAGACCCGGATTGTAGATGGTGCTCTCCTTCGACGACAACGTGAAGGACTTTGTCGTCCCACGCGGCACGCCCTCCTTCGCGATCGTCTCCGGCGCAGGATTGTGGGTGGGACCAATGATGAAATTCCCCTCGGCATCCGGTGGCGGCAGCGTTCCGTCAGGAAGCTCCGTGGCGCGTGGATAATTGGGATTGGAGGGATCACGCGTCGGAGGCGCCGTCTTGAAGTCGAGACCCGTCGTATCGATGAAGAACGGGCCCGCGTTGTCGGTGCTGTTGGCCCCAGGCGGCACCACCATGTTCTGGGTGACGCAGGCCGGCTGCGAGAAGGCAATCGACGTGAAGGAGATGAGGGAAATCAGAGTCCCCGCAAGGACGGACAACGAATTGGTCATTTCAGCTCCCGATGCCGACGAGTCTTTCTGGCTCGCCTTGGCGCAAAGTATGACGAGCCGCCTGCGCGCGGTCAAATCCCGCCCGGCCGCGTTACCGCAATGGCCGCCATGCTCAAAACGGACAGACACGGCTATTCCGCGCATGCCACGAACTTTTTCAGACACGTGGCCGTTGCTGCCGCACCTCGCACGACGTAGCTTGCCGGTCGGCCGCGCGAAGGCCGCGCCCGATCAAGACGACAAGAACAATCTGCAAGAACAATCCCGGGAGACAAACCATGAAGAAGCTCACGGCCGCGCTGTGCGCGCTGGCGTTCCTCGCAACCGGCGCGCAGGCGCAGACCGTCAAGGACTTCCTGGCGGTGGTCACCAAGAAATGGACCACGCCGTTCGAGCCGTTCCAGCTCATCGGCAACATCTACTATGTCGGCACTGACGGCATCGCCGTCTACATCATCAAGACCTCACAAGGCCTGATCCTGATGGATACGGCGCTTCCGGAATCCACCGGCATGATCAAGGACAACATTGCCAAGCTCGGTCTCAAGGTCTCCGACATCAAGATCATCCTCAACACACACGCGCATTTCGACCACACCGGCGGTTTCGCCGAAATCAAGAAGGAGACCGGCGCGCAGCTGATCGCCGGCGACCGCGACAAGCCGCTGCTGGAAGGCGGCTATTATCCTGGCGACGAGAAGAACGAGGACCTCGCCTTCCCCGCAGTGAAGGTCGATCGCGCCGTGAAGGAAGGCGACAAGATCACGCTCGGCGACACCACGCTGACGGCTCACGCCACCCCCGGCCATTCGCCCGGCTGCACGAGTTGGGAGATGACCGTCAAGGACGGCAATCAGGACCGCGAGGTGCTGTTCTTCTGTAGCGGCACGGTGGCGTTGAACCGGCTGGTCGGCCAGCCGACCCACGCCGGAATCGTCGACGACTACCGTGCGACCTACGCCAAAGTGAAGGCGATGAAGATCGACGTGCTGCTCGGGCCGCATCCGGAGGTCTATGGCATGCAGGCCAAGCGCGCCGAAATGAAGGACGGCGCACCGAACCCGTTCGTCAAGCCGGGTGAACTCGCAGCCTACTCCACAACCCTGTCGGAAGATTTCGACAAGCAGCTCGCCAAGCAGACCGCCGCGCTCGAGAAGAAATAGCGATCGTCTCGCGCTATCTTCACCTCTCCTTCTCCGGGGGAGAGGTGAAGCCGGCATGCCGGCTCGCACTGTGTCGATGCGACAATACGCTCCGCTGGCGCATATGGTTAGCAGAGCGTAGCCGCAATTTATGCAAACTCTCTTTCAGCCAATCCCCGCACTTCCGCCGCCGGATATCGTTAACGCGGCCTCACCGGTGCGCGGATCGAGAAGATCCGCGGCGCGTCGAACCTCTCGCGAGGACTCCAATCTAACGGCCCCTTTACCGCCGCCGTGCAAGATCGCCCGCGTTTTGAGGAAATTCAGGGCTGATATTGCAATGCCTGTCACCAATTTGAAGTCACATCTAGCTGCCGTTGCAGAGCTGTTTCGGGTGCCGGCCGACAATCCGGAGCTGATGCGCGCGCAATTCGACGCCTTCTCGAAACAGATCCCGCTACTCTATTTCATCCTGATCACAAACACGATCGCGGTGGCTTATACCTATGTGCCGCTGGCACCGGCCTCGCTCAGTATGATCGTGCCGGCCGTGTTGATCGCGGTGACAGGCTTTCGCACATTCTGGTGGCTGCGCCAGCGCGGTGTCGTCCGCAACGATGCCGACATCCTGCGCAACCTGCGCCTCACCAATTGGATTGCAGCGCCGATCGCCGCCGGCTTTACTCTCTGGTCGTTTGCCCTGTATCCCTACGGCGACGCTTTCGCCAAGAGTCAGGTTGCCTTCTACATGGCGGTGACCGTGATCGGCTGCATCTTCTCGCTGATGCATCTGCGCTCGGCAGCACTGATCGTGACGCTGGTCGTCGACGTGCCCTACGTGCTGTTCTACTTCGCCACGGGCGAACCGACGCTGGAGGCGATGGCCATCAACAATCTGCTGGTCACCGGTGCGATGGTGACGGTGCTGTTCATCTACTATCGCGACTTCGCCGACCTCGTCGCGAGCCGCAAATCGCTGCTGGCACAGCAGGCGGCCACCCAAGCCCTTTCGGACGAGAACTTCCGCCTCGCCAACCTCGATTCCCTGACCGAACTACCGAACCGCCGCCGCTTCTTCGCCGAGCTGTCGAGCGCGTTCACCGATGCCAAGCGCAGAAACGTTCGCGTCGCGGTCGGGATCATCGACCTCGATGGCTTCAAGCCGATCAACGACAACTACGGCCATTCGGTTGGCGACCGCGTTTTGATCGAGGCGGGCCGGCGCATCCGCGAGGTCTGCGAGGGCTTCGGCCCGCAGCGGGTGGAATTCGCCAGGCTCGGCGGCGACGAGTTCGGCCTCGTCGTGTGCGGCGACCCTGACGATGCGGATCTGATGCGGCTCGGCGAACGCGTTGGTGACCAGGTCAAGCTGCCCTACCAGCTCGACACCGCCCATACCGGGCTGTCCTGTTCGATCGGTTTCGCGCTGTTCCCGCAATCGGCAACGACGGCAGAAGCGCTCTATGAATGCGCCGACTATTCGCTTTATCACGCCAAGCGCCATCTGCGCGGCCGCACCGTGATCTTCTCGAGCGAGCTCGAGGCCGAGATCCGCAGCCGCGGCGTCATCGAGAATTTGCTGCGCACTGCCGATTTCAGCACCGAGATAAACCTGGTGTACCAGCCGATCGTGGACGCCATGAGCGAGCATACCGCCGGCTTCGAGGTCCTGGCGCGCTGGCACAGCTCCCGCCTCGGCCTGGTTTCGCCGGCCGATTTCATTCCGGCCGCCGAGCGCATCGGCCTGATCCGGCCGCTGACGCAGGCGCTCCTGGTGCGCGCGCTCGCGACGGCCAGGACCTGGCCCGATCACATCCGCCTGTCGTTCAACCTGTCCGCCCACGACGTCTGCTCGCCCGAGGGCGTCCTGCCGCTGATTACGATCATCGAGAAGAGCGGGCTGCCGCCACACCGGATCGACTTCGAGATCACCGAGACCGCTGTCACCTTCGATTTCGTACGCGCACAACAGTCGATCGCGGCATTGAAGGCGATGGGCTGCGGCATTTCGCTGGACGATTTCGGCACCGGCTACTCCTCGCTGAGCCACGTGCACTGGCTGCCGCTCGACAAAATCAAGATCGACCGCAGCTTCATCGCCGACGTCAACGACAATCCAGTGAGCCACAAGATCATCAAGTCCCTCACGGGCCTCTGTGACGACATGGAGATCGCCTGCGTCGCCGAGGGTGTCGAGACCCGCGCTCAGCTCGACACCCTGCGCCGGCTGGGATGCGACTTCATCCAAGGCTACTACTTCGCCAAGCCCATGCATGGCGACGCCATCGACGAGTATCTCGCCAAGGAACGCCAGCGCCTTGGCGGCGCCGTATCCAGGGTCGTGGCCTAAAGTCAGACCGCGCAGTAGCGCTCCTGGATGTCCTTGTCCGCCAGCAGCGCCGCGGCGCTGCTTTGATGCACGACTTCACCCTGATCGATGATCACGGCACGGTCAGCGAGCCGCAGCGCCCATTCGACGTTCTGCTCGACCAGGAGCAGCGTCTTGCCCTCGTCGCGCAGGCGACGGAACAGCACGCCCATCTCCTCGACCAGGACAGGCATGATGCCCTCCGACGGCTCGTCGAGCAGAAGCATCTTGGGCTTTGCGATCAAGGCGCGTGCAATCGCCAGCATCTGCTGCTCGCCGCCTGACAGCGTGACACCCTCCTGATCGAGGCGCTCCTTCAGGCGCGGAAAGGTCTCGGCGATCTCGTCGATCGCGACGTGCTCATCGATGTCGCTTCCTGCCGCGACGAGGCCGAGACGAAGGTTCTCGCGCACGGAGAGACCGGGGACGATGCGGCGCTCCTCGGGGACGTAAGCAAGGCCGAGATGGAAGCGCTGATGGGCGCGAAGCTGCAGAAGCTCCCGGCCCGCAAAGCGCACGCGACCCGTCGTCTTCGCCATCAGGCCCATCATCGACCGCAGCGTGGTGGTCTTCCCGGCCCCGTTGCGGCCGACAAGGGCAACGACCTCGCCGGGCTGCACATGCAAGGAGATGCCGTGAAGGACGTGGCTCGCGTCATACCAGGCGTGGAGATCCTCAATTTCGAGCAGTGCGGTCTCAGCCATAGCCTTCACTCTGTCCGAGATAGACCCGGCGGACCTCCGGATTGCTCCTGATCTCATCGGGCGCGCCGTCCGCAAGCAGGCGGCCATGATGCAGCACCACGACGCGCTTGGATAGGCCCAGCACCATCTTCATCTTATGTTCGACGAGAAGCACGGTGCGCTTCTCGGCGAGCCGTTCGAGCAGCGCGACCATGTCCTTGGTCTCCTCCGGCCCCATACCGGCGGTCGGCTCGTCGAGCAGAAGCAATTCCGGCTCCGAGACCAACGCAATCGCGATCTCCAGCGCGCGCTGCTGGCCATGCGACAGGAACTTCGCCAGTTCGGCGCGCCTGCCAGATAGCCCGACTGCGTCGAGTGCAGCATCGGCGCGGGCATTGAGCTCTGTAAGTCGGGCGCGGTTACGCCAAATGTCGTAACTCACGGTCAATGCCTGCGCCGCCACGCGGACGTTCTCGTGCACCGACAGGTCGGGGAAGATATTTGTGATCTGATAAGAGCGCGAGATGCCCTGATGCACGAACCGATGCTGCGGAAGGCCGTTCAGCTCGCGTCCTCTGAAATGCAGCTTGCCTGACGTCGGTGTCAGCGCGCCGGAGAGGATGTTGAAGAACGTGCTCTTGCCAGCGCCGTTCGGCCCGATGATCGAGGTGAGCTGTCCGGCCGCAAAAGACACGGTGATGCCTTCGAGCGCGACGAAGCCGCCGAAGTGCTTGCCTATTCCCTCGGCACGAAGCAATTCGCCGCTCATGGCCGCGCCTTTCCGACACCCAATGTGTCGAGCAGCGTGCCCCAGATGCCTTTGGGCAGGAACAGCACGAACAGGACAAAGATCGCGCCGACGAAGAGCTGCCAGTGCGGGGTCCAGACCGAGATGACGTCCTCCAGAATCAGGAACGCCGCCGCGCCAACGAACGGCCCGAAGAAGCTGCGCGCGCCACCGAGCAGCACCATCATCACGATCATGCCCGAGGTCTGGTAGTGCAGGATGTCGAGCGGCACGATCGACAGATGTAGCGCCAGCATGCAGCCACCGAGCGAGGAGATCGCGCCTGACAGCATGAACACGATCAGCTTGCTGCGCTCGACGTCATAGCCGCAGGCCCGCGCCCGCTGCTCGTTCTCGCGGATTGCCTCGATCACGGCGCCGAAGGGCGAGTTCAGGATGCGCGACTGGAACCACATCGCCAATGCGGCGAAGGCCATCAGCACATAATATTTGTTGACGGGGTCGAGGAAATTGACGGGGAAGCCGAACAGGCTGATGCGATCGACGGTAAAGCCGCGCAGGCCATTCTCGCCACCGGTGAAGGACGAGGCCTGGAGCGCGACGTAATAAACGAGCTGAGCCAGCGCAAGCGTCACCATGGAGAAATAGATGCCGCGGGTGCGCGTCGAGACGATGCCGATCGCGGCGGCGAGGCCTGTGCTGAGGAGGACGGCGATCGGGACCGCGGCGAACCAGGGCACGCCGTAACGGCCGATCGCAATGCCGGTGAAGTAGGCGCCCGCACCGAAGAACGCGGCTTGGCCGAACGACAACAACCCCGTGTAGCCGAACAGCAGATTGTAGCCCATCACCACGACGCCGTAGATCAGGACGTTGACGGCCAGCGCGTGGGACGGCAACAGCCAAGGCAACACAGCCAGCACCGCGATCGAGAGCAACACGCGTTGGTCGAGAAGCCGGCCGAGCCCGACGGACGAGAGTTTGGCGACCGCTTCGCCGCTCGATGGTGAGGTCACGCGGCCCTCCCTCTGATGCCGAACAAGCCCTGCGGGCGGATCAGCAGCACCACGGCCATCAGTGCGAACATGACGATGGTCGCCATCTCCGGCGCGAACAGCGCGACCAGGCTGATCGAGATGCCGACCATGAGGCCTGCGACGACAGCCCCGACGATCGACCCGAGACCGCCGATCACGGTCACCACGAAGGCTTCCGCCAGCACCAGCGATCCCATCTCCGGATTGACGCTGCGCATAGGACCCGCGAGCACGCCGCCGAGCGCGGCCAGCCCGACGCCTAGCCCGAAGATCGCGAGCCAGACCCGGCCGATGTCGACACCGAGCACCTGCATGATGGTGGGATCGCGGGCGCCCGCACGCACGATCAAGCCGATCCGCGTCTTCTCCAGCGTCAGCCAGAGCACCAGGAGCACCACCGCCACCAGCGCAATGACGAACAGGCGGTAGCGCGGGAAGAAGCCGATGCCGAGATCGAGCACGCCGATCAGCTGCGGCGGGGTCGGAAACGGGATGCCGTCGCTGCCGAACACGATCCGGACGCCCTCGACCAGGATGTAGCTGAGGCCGAAAGTGAGGAGCAGTGGATCGTCGATCGAGCGCCCATAGAGCCTTCGGATCAGGACGAACTCGATCAGCATGCCGAAGGCGCCGATCAGGATGGGCGCCAGCAGCAATCCCCACCAGAAGCTTCCGGTGAGAGACGCCAGATACAGCCCCGTATAGGCCCCGATCATGAACAGCGCGCCATGAGCGAAATTGACCACCCCGAGCATGCCGAACACGATCGTCAGTCCAAGCGCAGTGATTACCAGGACCGCCCCAAGAGCGATCCCGGAAAGAAGCTGCATGATGATCAGCGACAGGTCCATTGCCCGGGCTTCAGGTCGCGTGGCCCAGCTCGCTGCAACTGCGCAGCATGTCGTCAGAGCCAGTGTCGTTGGCGAGAATGGCGAACAGATCGTTGTCGTTGGCCATGGCGGACTTCTTCTTGGACTCCAGCACCAGAACCGGCTGCACCGATTGGTGATCGCATTTGCGGTAATGCTGCGGACCCTTGGTCAGGTCGTATTGCAGCTTCTCCAGCGCATCGACCACCTTGTCGGTATCGGTGCCACCCGCGGTTTGCATGGCCGCCAGCAGCGACCCGACGCCGGCATAACCGTAGGCGCCGTAGTCGGTCGGGATGGCGCCGCCATTGGCTGCCTTGAAGGCGGCGTTGAAAGCGGCGGCGGACTTGCTCTGCGTCTCTAGGCCCCAGTAATAGTTGGCGCCGCCAACCACGCCCTCGAACACGTCGGGGCCGACCGCGAGCCGCTGGTTGTGCAGGATCACCGGCACGACGATCTTCATCTGCTGCTTGACGCCGAAGTCCACCGCTTGCTTGATCGCATTGGCCTGGTCACGGCCGAAATTGGAAATGCAGAGCACGTCGGGCCGCAGCGACATCAGGCGCGGCATGAAGGTGGAATAGTCGGCAGCGCCAAACGGATGCAGGATCTCGCCGACGCTATCCGCGCCGATCGCCGCCTGCGCGCGCTTGAAGCCGCGCAGCATCTCATGCCCGTACGCGTAATCTGCGACGAGATGGGCAACTTTCATGCCCTTCTTCAGGGTCTGCCGTGCCACGGCGGCGGTCGTCATGTGCGGGTTCAGCGCCTCGTGGAAGGTGTATTTGCTGAAATCCTTGACCTCGTTGATGGTGTCGGACTGGCTGATCGAAACGTAGATCACGCCGCGGGCGCGGGTGACTTCGTTGACCGCGAGCTGCACGGCGCTGGAGAGCGCGCCGACCACGGCGTGAACCTTGTCCTTCTCGATCAGCTCCAGCGTACGGGTCGCGGCCTCGCCGGCATTGAGCTTGTCGTCGCGCACCAACAGCTCGACCTTGCGGCCGCCGATGCCGCCCTTGTCGTTGGCGAGCTTGACCGCGAGCTCGGCGCACTTGACCTGGTCGCGCGCCTCCGCAGCGAACGGGCCGGTCAGCGGGGTCGGAAAGCCGATGCGGATCGTTTCGTCGGCAGCGCGCCCGAGCCGCGGCATGGCGAGCAGTGCCGCGCTTGCCGAGAGACCGGCGAGCGCGGTGCGGCGGGATATTTTCGAGGTGGAAGCGGACTTGGGCATGATTTCCTCCAATTATCTTTTTCTAGAATCGCTTCAGGGCTTTCAGGACTCTTGCGGGCGTGATCGGGATGGAATTGATCGTTGCATCGAACGGTGCGAGCGCGTCGTTGACGGCGTTCAGCACACAGGCCGACGCCGCCGCCGTCCCCGCCTCACCGCATCCCTTGGCGCCAAGCTCGGTGTCGGCGGTCGGTGTCTCGACATGGGCGATGACGATGTCAGGCATCTCCATCGGCATCGGGACGAGGTAGTCGGCGAGCGAGCCGTTCACGAGCTGGCCGGTCTCGCTGTAGCGACACTCCTCGAACAGCGCCGCGCCCAATCCCTGCACGATGCCACCGCGGAGCTGCTCGTCTACCAGCATCGGATTGATGACCCGGCCACAATCCTCGACGATGAAATGCTTCAACATCTTGATGAAGCCAGTCTCGACGTCCACCTCCAGCGAACAGCCCTGGATGCCGTTGGTGAAGGCGAACGGATAGCCCTGTGGCGCGAAGTGATGGCTCACGGTGAGCTGGGCCTGCGTGCCCGGCGGTAGCGTATCGGAACGGAAATAGGCAATGCGCGCGATCTCGGAGATCGGCATCCGCTGGTTTCGCGTGCCAGCATCGACGACCTCGCCATCGATGATGTCGAGTGCCGATTGCTGCTCCTGGAGGATGAGCGCGGCGATTTCCAGGATATTGCGCCTGAGCGCGCGCGTGGCCTGGAGCGCAGTCTCGCCGCCGATGCCGGCGCCGCGGCAGGCCCAGGTCGCACCGCCATGCGGCGTCACCTCGGTATCACCGGTAATGACCTTGACGTGCTCCTGCGCGAGGCCGAGCTGGTCCGCCACAATCTGGCTGATGATCGCCTCGGTGCCTTGCCCCTGCTCCGTGACCGAGATCAGGCAGCGCACTTCGCCTGATGGCGTCAGGCTGATGATCGCACCGTCCTGCGAGGAGATACGGGCTCCGCCAACACCATAGAACGCGGGACTTGGATTAGTGATCTCGACAAAGGCCGCGATGCCGATCCCGCGATAGATGCCGCCCTTGCGCAACTCCGCCTGCTCGGCGCGCAGCCCGTCATAATCCATCATCTCGTGCAGCCGCTTCAGGCAGGCCTGATGCGACAACGCCTCGAAACGGTAGCCGGTCGGCGAGGTCTGCGGATAGGCATCATCGGCGATGACATTCTGCGCTCGGATCGCGAAGGGATCGAGACCGAGCTTCGCCGCAGCCATGTCGACCAGCCGCTCGGTGACGGCGCAGGCGATGGGATGGCCGACCGCGCGATACTGGCTGGTCTGCACCTTGTTCTGGAAGAGCACTTCGAGCGTCGCGTGGTAGTTCTTGAAGCGATAGGGCGCGCCGATCAGGCGGATGACCTGGTTGCCCTCCACCACGCTTGTACGCGGATAGGTCGAAAACGCCCCGATTGCGGTCAGGTCCAGCACGTCCATCGCAAGGATCTCGCCCTTGGCGTCAAGCGCCATCCGGGCGCGGACGCGGTGGTCGCGGGCATGGATGTCGGAGACGAACGATTCGATGCGGTCGGCGACGTATTTGACGGGCCGGCCGAGCAGGATCGAGAGGCCGACCACGGCCATGTCCTCATGATAGACATGCAGCTTCATCCCGAAGGAGCCGCCGATGTCGGTCGCGATCACGCGAACGCGGGCCTCCGGAATGCCGAAGTGGCGCGAATAGAGGTCCTGGAACTGATACGGCGTCTGTGTCGCGTGATGCACGGTGAGCATCTCGGCCGAAGGATCGTAATCGGAAACGATGGCGCGCGGCTCCAGCGTCACCGCGGTATGGCGGCCGAAGGACAACTCCTCCTCCACCACATGGGCCGCATGCGCAAAGGCGTCGTCGACGCTGCCGCTGTCGAGCTGGCTGCGGAAGCAGACATTGTTGGCACTGCCAGGATTGATCAGCGGCCCGCCGCCCTCACGCGCGCTATCGATATCGGCGACGATCGGAAGGTCTTCGTAGTCGATCTCGATCAGTTCCAGCGCATCCTCGGCGATCGCACGGCTCTCGGCAACGACTGCAACCACCGCCTGCCCGGCCCAGACCACGCGGTCGAGCGGCAGCGGTAATTGCGGTGCCGAGATCATCCCCTTGAAATGGTCGAGCGTGCCGGTCCAGGGCGAGCAGATCTTGGCGAGATCGGCACCGGTCGCAACGAGATGCACGCCTTCGAGCGCGCTCGCCCGCCCGGCATCGATCGAGATGATCTTCGCATGCGCGTGCGGGCTGCGCAGGAACGCGGCATACAGCATCCGCGGCAGCCTGAGATCGCTGACATAGCGCCCGCGCCCGGCGAGCAGCCGCTTGGCGTTCGGGCGCGGCACGGAGCGGCCGATATAGGAATTCGGGCGATCCAGCGAGGTCAGCGGCGCGCTCATGTCACGCCTCCGCTTTCGCTGCGGGCTTTTGCCACCGCGTCGATGGCATCTACGATCGCTTCATAGCCGGTGCAGCGGCAGTAATTGCCCGACAGCGCGTCACGAATGTCCTTGCGGCTTGGCCGCGTCACCTGCGAGAGGAGTTCGTGCGCGTTGACCAGCATGCCCGGCGTGCAAAAGCCGCATTGCAGAGCGTTGCGGCGGTGGAATTCAGCCTGGAGGTCGGCGATCACGCCGCTCTCCGTGAGACCTTCGATCGTATCGATAGTGGCGCCGTCAGCCTGCACCGCGAACATCAGACAGGCGTGCACGGCTTTGCCGTCGAGCTGGACGAGACACGCGCCGCAGGCGCCCATCTCGCAGCCGGCATGCGTGCCTGTCAGCTCGAGCGCGTTGCGCAGGCAATCGACCAGCGTCTCGCGCGGCGCGACCTCACAGGCCACCTTGCGGCCGTTGACGGTGAAGCGAACGCGCACGGTCTCGTCCGCATCATCCAGGAGGGATCCGTCGAAGCCGCTCATCCGCCCGCTCCGAGACGTCCGAGCATGCGTCCGAGCAATACGCGGGCAAGATGCAGCCGCATCGCCGGCGGCACCTCGTCGCTATCAGGCGGCACGAGATCACCTTCGAGCGCAGCTTGCGCTGCGGCGATGCGTTCGGTACCAAGGCTCGAGCCGATGAGCGTGGCCTCCGTTCCCTTCACCCGCGTCGGCGTATTGCCGACAGAAAAGAACGAGATCCTTATGTCATCGATGCGCTCGCCGGTGCAGCTTGCGAGCATGCCGCAACCGACCAGGGCATAGTCCCCGCGCCGCCGGGCCAATTCGTCAAACGCAAAGCGCTGATCGGCCTTGAACAGCGGGACGAAGACCGCGGTGATGAGCTCGCCGGGCTGCAAAGCCGTCTCGAACAGGTCGACGAAGAAGTCGTCGGCCTTGACGCGCCGGCTGCCCGAAGGGCCGACAATCTCGATCTCGGCATCGAGCGCCAGCGTCATCGCCGGAAATTCGGAAGCCGGGTCGGCCTGCGCGACACTGCCGCCGAACGTGCCGCGGTTGCGGATCGCGGGATGGGCGACGAAGGGCGCAGCCGCATGCAACAGCGGCGCGAATTCGGCGATCAGCGGCTCGCTCAGCATCTCGCAATGGCGCGTCAACGCACCGATGCGCAAATATCCGCCCTCACGCCTGACGCCACGCAGCTCGGAGATATGAGTGATGTCGATCAGCAGCTGCGGCGCCTGCAGCCGCAGCGACAACGCCGGCACGAGGCTCTGGCCGCCGGCAATGAAACGCGCATCGTCGTCGGCGCGCGCGTGAGCATCCAACGCCTGGTCGATCGTCGCAGCGCGAAAATAGCTGAAAGCCCTCGCCTTCACCGCCGTTTCCTCGGATTCCTCGGCTCATCAGCCGGGACGCCAGATTTGTAACCATCTGGTCTCAAAATCCTGACACGCCATCGGAAGTCGGTCAACAGGAAATGACCATTTGGTTACAAATGCGCGTTGGGCTATGAAGACGACGGGACGTGCGATTCAGCGACGAAATGGCCCGCAAAGCGCAGAAAACGGCGAAGCGACCGGTCCGGAAGCGGTCCGAGACAGGCAGCAAGTCCGCGCCAAAGCGCCGCAACATGCGTGCGGCCGACCGCGAGCGCGCCATCCTGGACGAGGCAATCCGATTCTTTGCCGAGCGCGGCTTCGAGGGGCAGACGCGCGAGCTCGCCAAGCGCCTGGGAATCACGCATTCGGCGATCTACCGCCACTTCCCGAGCAAGGAAGCGCTGATCGAGCGTGTCTACCAGGAGGTTTATCTCAGCCGCTGGTCGCCCGATTGGGGTCCGATGATCCGCGACCGCTCGCTATCGCTCGAGGCCCGGCTGACGCGCTTTTATCTCGACTATGTCGAACGCGTGTTCGAATACAATTGGGTGCGGATCTTCGTCTTCTCCGGCATGAAGTCGTTCGGCATCACCGGCCGCTATCTCGACATCATCAGGCGCGAGATCATCGAGCCGGCGGCCGGCGAACTGCGCCACGACCTGAAACTGCCCGAAGCAAAGACACTTCCGCTCGGCGAGCGCGAGACCGAGCTGTTCTGGGGCCTGCACGGCCGCATTTTCTATCTCGCGATCCGCAAATTCATCTACGCGACGCCAATCCCGGCAGATCTCGACGCGATCGTTCGCGATGCCGTCCAGACCTTCATGGACGGTGCGAAGACCACGATGCCGAGGCTCCTGGCGCGCGACTGAGCCTGGCTACGTCGCCAGGCTCGGCAGATCGAGCCCTTTTTCGCGGGCGCATTCGATCGCGGTCTCGTAACCCGCGTCAGCGTGGCGCATGACGCCGCTGGCAGGGTCGTTCCAGAGCACGCGCGCGATGCGCTTCGCCGCTTCCGGCGTACCGTCGGCGACGATCACCATGCCGCCATGCTGGGAATAGCCGATGCCGACGCCGCCGCCGTGATGCAGCGACACCCAGGTCGCGCCGCTGGCGCAATTGAGCAGCGCGTTGAGCAAGGGCCAGTCGGACACAGCGTCCGAACCGTCCTTCATCGCTTCGGTTTCGCGGTTGGGGCTCGCCACCGAGCCGCTGTCGAGATGGTCGCGGCCGATCACGATGGGTGCCTTCAATTCGCCACGCGCCACCATCTCGTTGAAGGCAAGGCCCAGGCGATCGCGATCGCCGAGCCCGACCCAGCAGATCCGCGCCGGCAGGCCCTGGAACTTGATGCGCTCCCTGGCCATGTCGAGCCAATTGTGCAGGTGCTTGTCGTCAGGCATCAGCTCCTTGACCTTGGCGTCGGTCTTGAAGATGTCCTCGGGATCGCCCGACAGCGCGGCCCAGCGGAACGGCCCGACGCCGCGGCAGAACAAGGGACGGATATAGGCGGGGACGAAGCCGGGAAAATCGAAGGCGTTCTTCAGGCCCATGTCCTGCGCCATCTGGCGGATGTTGTTGCCGTAGTCGAGCGTCGGAATGCCCTGCGCATGGAAATCCAGCATGGCCTGGACGTGCTCGACCATCGAGGTCTTCGAGGCGCGCTCCACGGCCTTGGGGTCGGCGGCGCGCTTGGTTTCCCACTCGGCGAGTGTCCAGCCCTTCGGCAAATAGCCGTTGATCGGATCGTGCGCGCTGGTCTGATCGGTGACGATGTCGGGCCTGACACCGCGGCGGACCAGCTCGGGAAAAATCTCCGCGGCGTTGCCGAGCAGGCCGACCGAGATGGCCTTCATCGTCTTCGTCGCCTCCGCCATGATCGCAAGCGCCTCGTCGAGCGTCGCGGCCTGTCGATCGAGATAACCGGTGCGCAGACGCATCTCGATGCGGCTCGGCTGGCATTCGACCGCCAGCATCGAAGCCCCGGCCATGGTCGCAGCCAACGGCTGCGCGCCGCCCATGCCGCCGAGACCGGCGGTCAGAATCCATTTGCCGGCAAGGCTGCCGCCATAGTGGCGGCGGCCAACTTCAACGAAGGTTTCGTAGGTGCCCTGCACAATGCCCTGGCTGCCGATATAGATCCAGGAACCGGCCGTCATCTGGCCGTACATCATCAGGCCCTTTCGATCGAGCTCGTTGAAATGGTCGAGCGTCGCCCAGTGCGGCACAATGTTGGAGTTGGCGATCAGGACACGCGGCGCGTCGGCATGGGTGCGGAACACACCGACCGGCTTGCCGGACTGGACCAGCAGCGTCTGGTCATCTTCAAGCTCGCGCAGCGAAGCAACGATCCGGTCAAAGCTCTCCCAGTCGCGCGCAGCGCGGCCGATGCCGCCATAGACCACGAGCTCGCTCGGACGTTCTGCAACGTCGGGATCGAGATTGTTCATGAGCATGCGCAGGGGCGCTTCCGTCAACCAGCTCTTGGCGCTGATTTCGCTGCCGCGGGGTGCGCGGATGGTGCGGTCATTGTCCAGTCGGCGGTTCATGCGGAACACCTCGTCAGGCAAGTGTCGGAAACGGGTCGGTTGAAAGCACGGCGAGCGCCGCAGCCGGCAGCGCGTCGGCCTCGACCAGCGCTGCAGCCTTGGAGAGATCGCCGGCCATGTAGCGGTCGGCGCCGAGCGGCGGCACCTGCTCGCGAAGTGTGGCGATGACGGCAGCGAGCGGCGCGCTGGTTGCGTGCGGCGCGCGCAGCGTGATGCCCTGGGCGGCGACTAGCAGCTCGATGCCCAGGATGGTGGCGAGATTGTCGGCCATGTCCGACAGCCTCCGCGCAGCATGCGCGGCCATCGAGACATGGTCTTCCTGGTTGGCACTGGTCGGGGTCGAGTCGATCGAGCAGGCGGCGGCGCGCTGCTTGTTCTCGGCATAGAGCGCGGCCGCCGTCACTTCGGCGATCATGAATCCGGAATTGATACCGGGATCGGGAGTGAGGAACGGCGGCAGGCCGAAATTGAGCGCGGGATCGACCAGCGTCGCGATGCGCCGCTCGCTGATCGCACCGATTTCCGACAGCGCGAGCGCGATGGTATCCGCGGCAAAAGCCACCGGTTCGGCATGGAAGTTGCCGCCGGAGACGATCTCGCCGGTCTCGACCAGCACGAGCGGATTGTCGGTGACGGCATTGGCCTCGACGACAAGCGTCCGCGCCGCCTGCACGATCAGGTCGAGCGCCGCGCCCGCAACCTGCGGCTGGCAGCGCAGGCAATAGGGATCCTGCACGCGCTCGTCGCCTTCGAGATGCGACAGGCGGATGTCGCTGCCGTGGAGCAGCGCCATCAGGGTTGCCGCAGCCGCGGCCTGTCCGGAATGGCCGCGCAGCGCCTGGATCTCGGGGCGGAACGGCGCCGTCGAGGCCATCGCCGCATCGACCGACATCGCGCCGGTGACGAGCGCAGCGCGAGCCATGCGAAATGCGCGCAGCACACCGGAGACGGCGTAGGCGGTGGAGAATTGCGTGCCGTTGATCAGCGCGAGCCCTTCCTTGGGACCGAGCGTCAGTGGCGGCAGGTCGGCGGCCGCGAGCGCCTCGCTGCCCGACACTGTCTTGCCGTCGACGATCGCCTGCCCTTCGCCGATCATCACAGCGGTCATATGCGCGAGCGGCGCGAGATCGCCGGAAGCACCGACCGAACCTTGCTGCGGCACCAGCGGTGAGACGCGCCGCGCCAGCATGGCCTGCAGCTGCTCGATCACCTCGCGGCGCACGCCGGAGGCGCCGCGCCCGAGCGAGATGATTTTCAGCGCCATCATTAGGCGGACGATCGGTTCGGGCGTCGCCGTGCCAACGCCGCAGCAATGCGAGACGATGAGATTGCGCTGGAGCAGCGCGGTCTGATCGGGCGGGATGCGCTTCGACGCCAGCTTCCCGAAGCCGGTGTTGATGCCATAGACGGGAGCATCCGCTCGCGCGGCCCTTGCCACGATCTCCGCGGCCGCGTCGACGCGCGGCCAGAACGAGGGATCGAGAACGACAGATGTGCCTTCGAGCACGCACGCGAGATCATCGAGGCTGACCGTTCCCGGCTTGACGACGATCGGCGCGCGCGGCTCCGTCACTGTCCCCTCCACACCCGGCGGTGCAGCGGATTGAAGCCGATGCGGTAGACCAGCTCGGCAGGGCGCTCGATGTCCCAGATCGCAAGGTCGCACCATTTGCCGGCCTCGAGCGTGCCGGTATCATGGAGCACGCCGAGCGCTCGCGCGCCTTCGCGAGTGACACCGGCAAGGCACTCGGTCACATTCATCCGGAACAGCGTCGCGCCCATGTTCATGGCGAGCAGGAGCGATGTCAGGGGCGAGCTGCCCGGATTGCAGTCGGTCGCCAGCGCCATGGCAACGCCGTGCTTGCGGAATGCTTCGACCGGCGGTTTTTGCGTCTCGCGGATGAAGTAGAAGGCGCCGGGCAACAGCACGGCCACCGTTTTAGCCTTTGCCATCGCGGCGGCACCGGCTTCGTCGGTGTGCTCGAGGTGATCGGCCGAGAGCGCCGAGAATTGTGCGGCGAGCGCGGCACCGCCGAGGTTCGAGAGCTGGTCGGCATGCAGCTTGACCGGCAGTCCAAGCCGCCTCGCCGTCTCGAACACCCGCACCGTCTGTTCCCCGGAATATGCGATACCTTCCATGAAGGCATCGACCGCATCGGCGAGGCCCGCCTTCGCGACCGCAGGCAACATCCCCCTGCAGACGAGATCGATGTAGCGATCCTTGTCGCCATCGGCCTCTGGCGGCAGCGCATGCGCGCCAAGAAACGACGTGCGGATCGCGACCGGCCGCTGTCGGCCCAGAGTGCGCGCGGCGGCCAGCTGCCGCATCTCGGTCTCGGTGTCCAAGCCGTAGCCGGATTTGATCTCGACCGTGGTGGCGCCCTCGCCAATCAGCGCATCGAGCCGCGGCAGCGCGAGTGCTACGAGCTCGGCCTCGCTTGCCTTGCGTGTCGCGGCCACCGTCGAGACGATGCCGCCGCCGGCGCGCGCGATCTCCTCGTAGCTCGCGCCCTTTAGGCGCAGCTCGAATTCGTGGGCGCGGTTGCCGCCATAGACCAGATGGGTGTGACAATCGACGAGACCGGGCGTGATCCAACGCCCTTCGCAATCGATGCGTTCGGCTGTATCGGCATTCGCCGGAAAATCGGCCTGCGCCCCCGCATAGATGATACGGCCGGCGCGCGCGGCGATCACACCGTGCTCGATTTCGCCGAGATCGGGACGATCGGCCCGCATCGTGGCGAGCCGGGCGTTATGCCAGATCCGGTCGAAGCGTTCTGCCATGCAACTGTCCCTTCGCGTGGGATGCTTGACTTATATGTCTAGACATATAATCGTGTCGCGGTTCTGTCCAGCCGGCATGGAAACATGACACGACTGCATTTCGCCTCCGCGCTCCTGCCTTCGGGCTGGGCCAATGACGTGCAGGTGGTGATCACCGCCGGCGCGATCGCCGAGGTGACGCCGGGCGTGGCCCCGGCCACCGGCGACGAACGCCACCAAATCGCGCTTCCGGGACTTGCGAGCCTGCACAGCCACGCCTTCCAGCGCGGCATGGCGGGTCTCGCAGAACTGCGCGGCGATAGCACCGACACTTTCTGGACCTGGCGCGAGACGATGTATCGCTTTGCGCTGGCGATGACGCCTGACGATGTCGCGGCGGTCGCGACACTGCTTTATGTCGAGATGTTGGAGCAGGGTTTTACCCGCGTCGGCGAATTCCATTATCTGCATCACGATCGCGACGGCTCGCCATACGCCGACATCGGCGAAATGGCCGCAAGCATCGCGCAGGCCGCCGAAGCCTCGGGTATTGCGCTGACGTTGCTGCCGAGTTTTTATGCGCATGGCTCATTTGGCGGCGCAGCACCGCATGCCGGCCAGCGCCGCTTCATCTGCACGGTTGATCAGTTCGCCGCGCTGGTGAGCGCCTCGCGCAAGGCGCTCGCAACATTGCCGGGTGCCAACATCGGCGTCGCGCCGCACAGTTTGCGCGCTGTGACGCCGGCCGAGCTTGCGGCAATCCTTCCGCTCGCGGACGGCGGCCCGGTCCATATTCATGCCGCCGAGCAGGTGAAGGAAGTCGAGGATTGCCTGGCCTGGTCCGGACGACGTCCGGTGCAATGGTTGCTGGAGCACGCGCCCGTCGATCAACGCTGGTGCCTCATTCACGCCACCCATACGACGAATGAGGAACTGGCCGCCCTCGCCAAGACCGGCGCGGTCGCCGGCCTCTGCCCCGTTACCGAGGCGAGCCTTGGCGATGGCATTTTCCCGGCTCGCGAATTCGTCGGTGCCGGCGGTGCCTTTGGCATCGGCACGGATTCCAACGTGCTGGTCGGCGTCGCCGACGAGCTGCGCCAGCTCGAATATGGCCAACGGCTCAAGCACCGCGAGCGCAACGTGCTCTCTGCCGGCGCGGGGCGCTCGACGGGACGCACGCTGTTCGATCATGCGCTTGCAGGCGGCGCGCGGGCACTGCCACAGATGTCCATCGGTCTCACCCCAGGTGCGCGCGCCGACATCGTCACGCTCGACACCACGCATCCCTCGCTGGCGGGCCGCGCGCGCGACGCCGCCATCGACGGCTGGATCTTTGCCGCGGGCAGCGGCGCGATCGATTGCGTCTGGGCCGGCGGCGACAAGGTCGTCGAGGGCGGCCGGCACAGACTGCGCCAGGCCGCGCGCGAACACTTCAACGCATCGGTGCGGAGGCTCGTTCCATGAGTCTCGCCACTGATACACCGGACCAGCCGACGCTCTACAAGCGGATCCGCGCCGACATCGAGAAGCGCATCCTGACCGGCGAATGGCCGCCCGGGCATCGCATCCCGTTCGAGCATGAACTGGTCGCGCGCTACGGCTGCTCGCGCATGACCGTGAACAAGGCGCTGTCGGAGCTCGCGCAAGCCGACCTGATCGAGCGGCGGCGACGTGCCGGCTCCTTCGTCCGCCGGCCGCAACATCAGTCTGCCGTGCTCAAGATCGCCGACATGCGCGCCGAGATCACCGCGCTCGGGCGCGCTTACGGTTACGAGCTGATCGGTCGCAAGCTCCGCGCCGCGACCGCGGCCGACCGTGACCGCCTCGGTGTCAAGAAGGCCGGCAAGGTGGTCGCGATCACCTGCCGCCACAGCGCCGACAACGTACCTTTCGCCGTCGAGGACAGGTTGATCGATCTCGCGTCGGTGCCGGATGCGGCGACCGCAGATTTTTCGCGTGAGCCACCCGGCTCGTGGCTGCTTCACCATGTGCCATGGACAGAGGCCGAGCATACGATCAGCGCCATCGTCGCGGACGATCGCACGGCGGAGGCGCTCGACATCGCCGTCGGCGCACCCTGCCTCGTGATCGACCGCTATACCTGGCGCAGCGCGCGCACGATCACCGCGGTGCGGCTGCTCTATCCCGGTGACTCTCACCGCCTTGTCGCCCGTTTCAAGGGAGGCTGAGAGGACGATGTCGGCACAAATCGTGCAACGTTTCGGGCAGCGGTCCACGAGGACCGACCAAGATCAACAGGACGTCAATCCATCGATCGGCAAGAGGACGACAATCATGCGTAGTTCGAAAGTTTTTGCGACAATCATTGCCCTCGCAGCTTCCACCCCGGTGCTCGCCGACGACGTCAAGGTCGGCGTCGGCATCTCCGGATGGACCGGCTTCGCGCCGCTGACGCTGGCGAAGGAAGCCGGCATCTTCAAGAAGAACGGCCTCGACGTCACCATCAAGAAGATTCCGCAGAAGGATCGCCATCTCGCAATCGCCTCCGGTGACGTCCAGTGCGCGGCAACGACCGTGGAGACCTGGATCTCCTGGAACGCCAACGGCGTCGCGACCAAGCAGATCTTCCAGCTCGACAAGAGCTACGGCGCCGACGGCATGGCCGTGCGCAACGAGCTCGCCGCGATCAAGGATCTGAAGGGCAAGACGGTTGCGGCTTCCGCGCCCGGCACCTCGCCCTATTTCGCGCTGGCTTGGATGCTCAAGAAGAACGGCTTGTCGGTGAAGGACGTCACCGTCGTAAACCTCGAGCCCGCCGCCGCCGCGCAGGCCTTCGTCTCCGGCCAGAACGATGCCGCGATGACCTATGAGCCGTATCTGTCGACGGTTCGTGCCGCACCCGACAAGGGCAAGATCATCGCGACCACGCTCGACTATCCGATGGTCATGGACACGTTCGGCTGCACGCCGAAATTCCTCACCGAGAACCCGAAGGCCGCCAAGGCGCTCGCCGACAGCTATTTCGAGGCCCTCGACATGATCGCCAAGGACCAGGCCAAGGCCTACGAGATCATGGGTGCCGACGTGAAGCAGACCGGCGAGGCGTTCGGCAACTCGGCGAAGTATCTGCGCTGGCAGGACAAGGCCGCGAACCAGAAATTCTTCGCCGGCGACTTCCTGACCTTCAACAAGGAGGCCGCCGACCTCCTGCTCGAGATCGGCATCATCAAGGCCGCGCCGAAGGTCGAGGATCTCTTCGACGCCAGCTACATCAAGTAAATCTCCTAGCAGCCGCCGGCCCCGTCTCGCGGCGGGGCCGGCAAACTTGTTCACCGCCCGGATAGACAGTTTGATGCGTCCCCTCGATCCCGTGACGTCAAGGCAGCGCGTGGCTTACGGCCTTGCGTTCTTCGTAGTGTTCGTTGCCCTCTGGTCCTGGGCGACCTTCGGCGGCCACGTGTCGAAAGTGTTCCTCGCCAACCCGCTGACCATGGTGCAGGAAGGCATCGATCTGATCATCAAACAGGGCTTCCTGTTCGACATCGGCATGACGATCTGGCGCGTCGTCGGCGGCTTCGTGCTCGCCGCGCTCATCGCGGTGCCGCTCGGCGTGCTGATGGGCGCCTACAAGCCGGTCGAGGCGTTCCTCGAACCGTTCGTCTCCTTTGCGCGCTATCTGCCAGCCTCCGCCTTCATTCCCCTCCTGATCCTGTGGGCCGGCATCGGCGAGCTGCAGAAGCTGCTCGTCATCTTCATCGGCTCGGTGTTCCAGATCATCCTGATGATCGCGGTCACCGTCGGCACGACGCGGCGCGACCTGGTCGAGGCGGCCTATACACTGGGGGCCAGCGACCGTGGCATCATCCGCCGCGTGCTGTTGCCCTCCTCCGCGCCTGAGATCGCCGAGATCCTGCGGCTGGTGCTGGGCTGGGCCTGGACCTATGTCATCGTCGCTGAACTGATCGGCTCCTCCTCCGGCATCGGCCACATGATCACCGACAGCCAGGCGCTGCTCAACACCGGCCAGATCATCTTCGGCATCATCGTGATCGGGCTGATCGGCCTGGTCTCGGACTTCCTGTTCAAGGCGTTCAACGCGTGGCTGTTTCCCTGGAGGCTCGCATGACGATCCTCAAGATCGAACAGGTCTCGCGAACCTTTCCCGCGCGCCACGGCAACGCCCCGACCAGGGCGCTGGAGCCGACCGATCTCGTGATCGGCAACAACGACTTCGTCACCATCCTCGGCCCTTCCGGCTGCGGCAAGTCCACGCTGCTTCGCATCGTCGCCGGCCTCGATCGCCCGACCGGCGGACGCGTGGTGCTCGATGGACGCGAGGTGACTGGCCCGGGCGCCGATCGCGGCATGGTGTTCCAGTCCTACACGTTGTTTCCCTGGCTGACGGTACGCGAGAACATCGCCTTCGGCCTGCGCGAGCGTGGCGTATCCGAGGCGGAGCGAAACAAGATCGCCGACGCCTTCATCCGCCAGGTCGGCCTGTCCGGCTTCGAGAACCATTGGCCGAAACAGCTCTCCGGCGGCATGCAGCAGCGCACCGCGATCGCGCGCGCGCTCGCCAATGATCCCAAGATCCTGCTGCTCGATGAGCCCTTCGGCGCGCTCGACAACCAGACGCGCGCCCTGATGCAGGAAATGCTGCTCGGGATCTGGGAGCGCGACCAGAAGACCGTGCTGTTCGTGACCCACGACATCGAGGAAGCGATCTTCCTCGGCAGCCGCGTCATCGTCATGAGCGCACGCCCCGGCCGCATCAAGGCCGAGATCAACGTGGACCTGCCGCATCCGCGCTCCTACAAGATCAAGACCACGCCCGAATTCGTCCAGTTGAAGGAACGGCTGGTCGAGGAGATCCGCACCGAGGCGTTGAAGGTTGCCGAGCATGCCTGACACCTTTTCACGCGCAAACGGCGAGCGCCTTCTCGCCGATCTCAATGCGCTCCGTGCCATCGGCGCCTACAAGACCGGCGTGCACAAGCCGACCTTCTCCGAACCGCACAAGCTTTCGCTGGATTGGCTGGTGCGGAAGCTGCCCGACGCGGGCCTCTCCGCCGCGATCGACGGCATCGGCAATGTCTTCGGCACCAGCGCAAAGGCGGGACCCAAGCTGCTCGCGGGATCGCATCTCGAAAGCCAAAACTACGCCGGCTGGCTCGACGGCCCGCTCGGTGTCGTCTACGCGCTCGAAGCGGCGCGCGTGCTCAATGCTGATCCCTCGCTCGAAGGCGCGGTCGAGATTGCCGCCTGGTGCGACGAGGAAGGACACTTTGGGCACTTCCTCGGTTCGCGCTCCTATGTCGGGCAAGTGAGCGAGCCCGACATTGATGCCGCACGCGACCGCACCAGCGGCCGCACCATGCGGGACGCACTCGCCGACATGGGGCTCGCAGGACGACCGCGCATCACCGCCGAGCCGGGCCGGCACGTCGGATATCTGGAAGCCCATATCGAGCAGGGCGACACGCTCGAAAGCGGTCGCCTTGCGGTCGGCGTCGTCACCTCCATCGTCGGCATCTGGCAATACCAGATCAATTTCGTCGGTGAGCAGAATCACGCCGGCACCACCCGCATGGCTGCACGGAAGGATGCCGGGCTGGCGCTGGCAAAGTTCTGCGTCGCCATCGACGAGCGTTTTCCCGAGAGCTGCGGCCCGCGCACGGTCTGGACCACCGGCCGCATCACGCTCGATCCGGGCGCGCCAAGCATCATTCCGGGTGGCGCCGAAATGCTGTTCCAGATCCGTGACGACGATCCATCGGTCATCGCGCGGCTTGAGCAGCTGCTGCGGAGCATGGCGGACGAGGCCAGCGCGAAGGGTCCCTGCACCGTCACCGTGGAAAAACTGCGCACCGGCGCGCCGGCCATGATGAACGCAGGCATCCAGGACGCGATCGAAGCCGCGAGCAAGACTTTGGCCGGCGGACGATCCATTCGCATGCCCAGCGGTGCCGGCCATGATGCGCAGATGCTGGCGACAATCATGCCCGCGGGCATGCTGTTCGTACCGTCGATCGGCGGCATCAGCCATCACTGGACCGAGAACACCGCCGACGTCGACATCGTCACCGGCGCCCAGGTGTTCGTCGAAGCTTGCCGTAGGATACTCAGCGGCTAGAACGAGGCGCCGCCCCACTCTCGGTGTCCCGGAAGCGCTGCAACGCACCGTCGAAGAGACGCTGCGCTGCGTCCGGCACGAGAACGGAGTGTGGCGCACACTCTCTCCACATCGTCATTGCGAGCGCAGCGACTTGTCCGCCGAAGCTTTAGCGAAGGCGGAAGCAATCCAGAATCCCTCCGCGGCGGCAGATTGGATTGCTTCGCTGCGCTCGCAATGACGAAGCAAGGGGCCAGCATCCTCATCCTCCAAATGCAGGCTCGATTTGCAGACACAGCTTCGCGTTCTCGCGACGCGTTTCGCCCGAGCTTTGCTTCGTCACTCCACCCTCAAAGCCAAGAGGGCGCAGGGAAGGCCGGGTGCCGGCTGGCACCCGCGGTCCGCTGCGCGAAAAGCACACGCAGGAAAACCGCACAGCAGCATACAGGTGTAGCCATTCACTCGGCCTTCCCTGCGCGATGGTTGGACGGCTTATGCCGTGCTCTCCCGGGAGCCGAGTTCCTTTTGGCCTCCCTCACCCCAACGAAATTCACCGACACCGCGCCGGTTGACGCAAGTGCCGCATTCGCCAGGACTTGACCGTAGCAACGACGGCCAGGACCACACGGTTTTGCCGTACGCACGGCCCGCCATTTCGTCACCGGTTTCGACGACGTTGTGCACGTTGCCGCCGACCTGATGACGAGACGAAGCCTAGCAGCGCCGCTCGTCGGAACGAAGCCTCGGGCTCACGGAGAGCAATCCGCCCTGCCCTTGGCCTCTCGTACCCGAACGCTGCCGCGTCCACCGCAAGCCCGGCTCGCGAACATGACGACCACAAGATCGCCCCTCAAGGATGAGCCGGGATGGGCGACGCATACGTCATTTCCGATTTCGGTAAAGTGGAATATTTTTGCGCGGTGGGATTGACAGGAGGGCGACACAGAGGCGGTCGTGTAGCCCGGATGGAGCGCAAGCGTAATCCGGGACGGTGCCGAATGCGCGCGAGCGGCTCCGGATTGCGCTGCGCTCCATCCGGGCTACGAAGCCTCACTCCTTTGTTCGCACTGGCGTTCCGTCCGCCCAGGGCCGCCTGCGACAAATTCGAGTCCGCCGCGGACATAAAGACGCAACAATTGCGAGGCTTGTCGATCGCCCCCGCCCTAATTCCTCTCCCCGGAGTTCCCATGTCTTCTGCCGACAAGCCGGCGACACGCCTTGCGACCAGGCTTGCCTTCCTCGTCGCGGGCTTCGGCATCGCGTGCTGGGCACCGCTGGTGCCGTTCGCGAAGGCGCGGCTCGCCGTCGACGACGGCATCCTCGGACTGCTCCTGCTCAGCCTTGGCATCGGCTCGGTCATCGCGATGGTTCTGACCGGCGTGCTGAGCGCGCGCTATGGCAGCAAGCCGATCATCATTGCGGGCGGGCTCGGTCTTGCCTTGGTCCTGCCTCTGCTGACAATCGCGAGTTCGCCGGCGACGCTGGCGCTGGCACTTCTCGCATTCGGCGCCGCGCTCGGTTCCATCGACGTCGCCATGAACATCCACGCGGTGGAGGTGGAGCGCGCCGCGGGACGTCCGCTGATGTCCGGCTTCCACGCGCTGTTCAGCATCGGTGGCTTCGCCGGGGCCGCACTCATGACCGCACTGCTCTCGCTGCAACTCGGCGCGCTCGCTTGCACGCTGATCTGCTCCGTCCTGATGCTGATCGCGATGCTGGTGGCCTGGCCGCGGCTGCTTCGCTCCGTGCAGGTGCAGGAGGGACCGCTGTTCGTGCTGCCGCATGGCGCCGTGCTCCTGCTCGCACTGCTTTGCGCCATCACCTTCCTGGTCGAAGGCGCGATGCTCGATTGGGGCGCGTTGCTCGTCATCGGCGCGGGCCTCGTCTCCGAAGCGCAAGGCGGGATTGGCTATATCGTGTTCTCGGTCGCGATGACGATCGGGCGGCTCGGCGGCGACGCCGTCGTCGCGCGCATCGGAGACCGCACCACATTGTTCTGGGGCAGCCTGATTGCGATCGCGGGTTTCGTGGTCCTGCTCACGGCTCCCGTCGTGGCGGTGGCTGTGGCCGGCTTCCTGCTCATCGGCCTCGGCGCATCGAACCTCGTGCCGGTGCTGTTCCGCCGGGCGGCGAGACAGACGGTGATGCCCACGGGGCTCGCCGTCGCGGCGATCACGACCGCCGGCTACGCCGGCGTTCTCGTCGGCCCCGCCGGTGTCGGCTTCGTCGCACGTCTTGGCGGATTGCCGGTCGCGTTCTGGCTCCTGGCCGCGCTGATGGGCCTCGTCACGCTGACGGCGCGCATTGTTACGCGCGCCGACGGCTGAGCGGCCTCACAAATTGCTCAGCCCGATCGATTTGATCAGGGGCGCGAGGCTTGCGGATGTGGCCTCGACGATGCGCTGGAATTTGTCCGGGCTTGAATCGTTGTCCGGCTCCATGCCCTGGGCGCGATAGCTCGCCAGAAGCGCCGAATCGGCCATGGCGAGCCGCGTCGCCTGCGCGATCCGGTCGATGATCGCATCGCCGGTGTCCTTGGGTGCGAACAGACCGAACCAGCCCTCATACCGGATGCCGGGCATGCCGGATTCGACGGCGGTCGGGATCTCGGGCGCGCCGCTCAGCCGCGTTTCGGTGGTGACCGCCAGCAGTCTGACTTTCCCCGCTTGAGCCAACTGCTGCAATTGAACGGACATGACGGCAATGACGAGCGATATCTGGCCGCTGACGAGATCGTTGGTCGCCTGCGCGATGCCCCGATAGGGCACGTGGACGATGTCCAGCGCACCGGCCTGCTGCTTGAAGGATTCGCCGACCAGATGGTTTCCGGTGGCGATCCCCGGCGTGCCATAGGACAGCTTTCCCGGATTGGCTTTCGCATAGGTGATCAACTCGCGCAGGTTTGCGGCGGGCACCGAAGGATTGATGGCGAAAACCAGCGCGCTGTTGATCAGGCGGTAGATGGCGCGGAAATCGCCAACGGAATATCCGGGATTCGCCGACGTCATGGGAATGATGACTTGCGTGCTGCCGTTGCCGAGCAGCAGCGAATAGCCGTCGGGCTCCTCGCGCGCGACCGCCGCGGTCCCGATGGCGCCGCCCGCGCCGCCGATATATTCGACGAAGGTCGGCCCCAGCAGCGACGGCATCCTGTCCACCCAGGGGCGCGCGATCTGGTCGCCCGATCCGCCGGCTCCGTAGGGAATCACCAGGCGAATGGGACGAGACGGATAGTCGGCGGCTTGTCCGCTGCAGGGAAGCGCGGCGAGCGCCGCCGCGCTTGTCAACGCGTGCACGAATTGTCGCCGCGTGAAAGAGGTCATGCTGGAAATTCCGGAAGTCGGCAGTCAATGTGGTGGCGGGACCGGCTCCCGGACCATGCCATCGCAGCAATCCGGCACCACAGTCAATGCTCCATCCGGACGAACCCCGGTGTCACGCATTGTCACGCCGGCCTAACTCTTTACTTTCCAAGCATAATTTCGCGAGCGAGCCGACCCAAGCCGTCCACGCAGGGCTGCCAGCCCTGCCCACTGCTTTCGGCCAGTTTACTGTACGCCTCGTTCTGGTAGACCAAAAAGTAATACCTTTTGACTCCCTTCGAGGGGGCGATGGCGCGTGCCAGATCGTAGCGAAGACTCGGCCATTTCCTTTGGGCCATTTCGACTGTTTCCGAAGTCCCGGCTCTTGGAGAAGGAGGGCTCGCCGCTTCATGTCGGCGGCCGCGCGCTCGACATTCTCATCTTCCTTGCCGGACGCCCCGGAGAAGTCGTCGACAAGAGAGAGCTGGTCAAGCGCATCTGGGCCGGCGTCAATGTCGACGAGGGCAGCCTGCGCTTCCACGTCGCGGCGCTGCGCAAGGCGCTCGGCGACACCGGCAAGTCGGCCCGTTACGTCGTCAACGTGCCGGGCCGAGGCTATTGTTTTGTCGCCTCGTTCGTTCAAGCAGCTCTGCCGGCCGCCCCGCTCCCGGCCGAAACCGCCCCTCCCCGCTCCCTGCCCGCTCAGCTCACAAGGATGGTCGGCCGGGAAGATGTCATCGAGAAGATCTCGAACGGACTTTCGCTCTATCGCTTCATGACCGTCGTCGGCCCGGGCGGCATCGGCAAGACCTCGGTCGCCGTCACCGTCGGGCATCGCCGTTCCCAGGATTTCGACGGGCGAGTCTTCTTCGTCGATTTCGGTCCGCTGAGGGATGCCAGCCACATCGCGACCACCATTGCTTCGGCGCTCGGACTGACCATCAGCGCGGAGGATCCGACGCCGGCTCTGCTGACGTTTCTGAAGACCGGCCCGGCCCTGCTGATCTTCGACAGTTGCGAACATGTGTTGGATCAATTGGCGCCGCTGGTCGAGCACATCGTTCGCGAGGCACCGCAGCTTCGTGTTCTCGCAACCAGCCGCGAATCGTTCCGCAGCGAAGGCGAGCGGATTTTCCGGCTGTTCCCGCTGGATTGTCCGCCCGAGCGCGAAGGGCTTGCTGTCGACGAGGTCCTTGCCTATCCCGCGGCTCAACTCTTTGTGGACCGCATTGCGCAGAGCTCGGGCCCGTTCCAGCTCAGTGCAGAGGAGGCGCCCCTCGTCGCGAGCATCTGCCGGCGCCTCGACGGCATCGCGCTGGCGATCGAGCTCGCGGCGGGCCGCGTCAATGCTTACGGCATCGCCGGCACGGCATCCCTGCTCGACAGCCGCTTTTCGCTGCAATGGCGGGGCCGGCGTACCGCCGTGCCGCGGCACCAGACGCTCGCTGCGGCTCTCGACTGGAGCTACGACCTTCTGCCTCCCGTGGAGAGCGCCACGCTGCGACGCCTGTCGGTCTTTGCCGGGCCTTTCGCGCCGGAGGCGGCTGCCGCGGTCGCGTCCGGTGACGGACTCAATGCATCCGAGACTCTCGAAGCAATCGACAGCCTGGTGACCAAGTCGCTTATTTCGCCGTCCGGCTCGCGCACGCTGCGCTATCGGCTGCTCGACACCACGCGCACCTATGCATACGGAAAACTCAACGAGCTCGGCGAAGCCAGGCAGTTCGCGCGGCGTCATGCCGAGCATTTTCGCGATTTATTCCAGCGCGCGGAGGCGGATATTTCGACGCCGCTGCCCGAATGGCTGAGCATCTATGGCGCGGAGCTGGACAATGTGCGTGCGGCGTTGGACTGGGCCTTCGGCCCCGACGGCGAGGCGAGACTCGGTATCGCGCTGACGGCGGCCGCGGTCACGCTGTGGGTGCGTCTTTCGCTGTTCGCGGAGTGCCGTGAGCGCAGCAGAACGGCGCTCGCGGCGCTCGGAGACACCGCCGACGATAACCGCATCCGCATGCAGCTGCTGTCGGCGCTCGGCTGGTCGCTGATGTATGGCGAGGGCCGCGCGCGCGAGGCGCGGCCGATCCTCGAGACGACCCTTGAGCTTGCTGACAGGCTCGACGACAAGGATTTCCGGCTGCGCGCGCTCTGGGGCTTGTGCATCGACCAGTTCAACAACGGACAGTTCGGCAAGGCCCGTGCGCTCGCCGATCGCTTTGCGAACGCGGCCGCGAACTCGCCCGACAAGACCGATGTCATGCTAGGCGACCGGCTGATGGCCGTGGCGCTGCACTATCTCGGGGATCAGAACGAGGCTCGGCTGCGCATCGAGCGGGTCAATGCATCGCTGCATGTGTTGGCGGAGAAGCCGAAAATCTTTCCGCTCGATCTGAGAATCTCGACGCAATATTTTCGGGCTCGCATCCTGTGGCTTCAAGGCCTGGCCGATCAGGCTCAGGCCCTTACCGCCAGAAACATCGAGGAAGGCCGGGCCAACGGCCACGCGCTGACCTTCTGCAGCGTGCTTGGACAAGCCGCCTGCCCGATCGCCTTCTGGTCCGGCGATTTCGACGCTGCGGAACGTCACGGCGCCGAGCTGCTCGAACACACCGAGCGCCACGCGATCCGGCTGTGGGGCCTGTGGGCGCGGGCCTTCAATGCCGCGGTCATGGTCAAGCGCGGCGACGTCACGACCGGGTTGCCGCTGCTGCGTGAGGAGCTCAATCGCGCCGGCGATGCGCGCTTCCTGCCGCGCTTTCTGCCCCTGCTCGGCGAGCTCGCCGCGTGTTCCGGAGAGGCCGACCAGGTCGATCGCGGGCTCGACGTGATCGAGGATGTCCTGACCCGCTGCAACGACCGGCAGGAGCTCTGGTATCTGCCGGAGCTGATCCGCATCAAGGGAGAGTTGATGCTCAGGAGCACTCGGCATTCGGAAGACGCCGAGGCGCACTTTCGCGAGGCCATGGACATTGCCGTCCAGCAAGGCGCGCGCTTCTGGGAGCTGCGAAGCGCGGTCAGCCTGGCGCGGTTCATGATTGGGGCTGGCCAGACCACGGAAGCCTTGGCAATTCTGGAACGCGCATGCGGGCCATTCAAAGAGGGCGCCGGCATCGCCGAGATCCGTAGCGCCCACGATTTGATCGAGCAGCTCCGGGCTTGACGAGTCGGCTGACCGGCACTGATTCATCCAGCCCGCGGGATGAATCCGGGCACGCCGGTCTCGACGACCGTGTTGAACCTGATGTTTGTCGTGATCTGGTCCCTCATCTCTCGCATGGCGTCTTCGGGCAAGGCTGAAATATCGAAGTTTTCCTGGATGCGCCGGGGATTGGTCGAAGTCGTCAGGAAAGCGGTGCCGCGCTGGACGGCCCACGCCAGCGCAATTTGAGCCGGTGTCTTGTGCACACGCTCCGCGATGGCAGTGATCACCGGATCAGCCAGGACGTTCGGCTTCATCGCGTGTCCCAGCGCTGCAAACGCCTGCAGCACAATTCCGTGCTCTCGACAGAAGTCGAGCAGGTCCCATTCGGGGAGATACGGATGCGCTTCGACTTGCACCATGGCGGGCCTGGTCCGCGCGACCGAAACGATCTCGCGCAACCTCTCCAGGGTGATGTCCGACAGGCCGATCGACTTGCAGTGCCCCTCGTCGACAAGGCGTTCCAGCGCCCCCCACGTCTCCGCCAGCGTAACCCCGGAATCATAGATGACCCGACCGTGCTCATCCCTCGGGTCCTGCTCGTCGCCGGGTTGAAAGGCGAAGGGCGTATGGATGATGTAGCAATCGATCTCGTCGAGCTGCAGCCGCCGGCGACTGGCGTCGAAGGCAGGCCTGACCCGTTCCGGCCGATGATTCGTGTTCCATAGCTTCGTCGTAACGAACAGGTCCTTGCGCTGAAGCGTCCCCGCCTTAAAGGTCTCCTGCAGCGCATCGCCGACCGCTTCCTCGTTGCGATAGCGCTCCGCGCAATCAAGATGTCGAAATCCGGCCTCCAATGCAGCCTTGGTGGCCCGCCTGGTCACGACCGGATCCGGAATGAGCGTGCCAAATCCCACCGCGGGAATCGTCCCGGATTGATGAGTTGGAATTCTCGTATAACGAAGCGTATCTGAGGAAGTCATGCTCATACTCCTTTGCTTGTCCACGGCTCCCTCAAAGGTGAGGGACGGGGTATTCGAAATTGACGATGCGATGTCGTTCCACGGCTCCAGGCGTTAACCGGTAGGCCGTGGCTTACGGAGAAAAAACACGAGCGGAATCACGACGAGCATGGCGAACATCAGGATTTCGAACTGGTCGATGACCGCGACGGTCGCCGCCTGACGCGTGACCATGCCGTTGAGGGCGGCAAGGCTTGGCTTCGCGATCGGCCCCCCGACGAATGCAGCGACTCGGTAGGGCGTGAGGTTCTTTGCGAGTGCGACGTGCACAGCCTGCGTGTTGGCGTAGAAGAAGAGCTGGACGACCGCGATGCCAATGGTGCTGCCATAGAGGCGCGAAAGGTTGACCAACGCGCTGCCTTCCGGGCGGAGCTTCGGGTCGAGCGTACCGAACGCGGCCCTGGCGAGCGCGGGCAGCAACATGCCGAGACCCGCTCCCTGGAGCAGGCCGGCCTCGACCACCGGCCGCCAATCCATCGCCGGCGAATAGCCTAGCATCAGCCAGTTGGCATAGACCACCAGCGTCATTCCAGCCACGAGGAACGGCCGGTAGTCGATCTGCGCGGGGACCAGGCTCGTCAGCACCAGCGCTCCCACCAGTGCGACGCCGCGCGGAACAGTCATGTATCCGGTGGTGTCGACGGGATAGTTGAGCAATTCCTCCAGCATCGGGGACGTCAGGGCTAGGGTCGGCAGCAGCACGAAGCCAAGCGCGAAGGAGATGACCGTCGAGAGCACGAGATTGCGGTCCCTGAACAGCGCCGTGCGGAGAAAGTGCTCCTTTGTCGTCATGACGTGCACGATGAAGAGATAGAAGCCGAGCACGGAGGCGCCCGCCTCGATCCAGATTTCCGTCGAGGCAAACCATTCGAGGCGCTCCCCGCGGTCGAGCAACATCTGCAACCCGATCATGCCGACGGAGAACGTCGTCAGGCCGAAGAAGTCGAAGGGCTGGCTCCGCTCGGCCCGCTTCTCGCCGAGCAGCTGAGCCGTCGTCAGGAAAATGAAGCCCGTCATCGGCAGGCTGAAATAGAAGATCGCGGGCCAGCCGTAATATTCACTGAGCCAACCGCCAATGGCCGGGCCGCTGCTGATGCCAAGCAGGGAGCAGACGGTCCACGCCAGGCTCATGCGCGCATGTCGCACCGGCGATGTCGCCTCGAGCAGGATCGCCAGCGAGAGCGGCGCCAGCGGTCCGCTCGCCGCGCCCTGGAGGATTCGCGCCAGCACGAACTGGATCGAGGTCGTCGCCAGTGTATCGAGGGCGAGACCCAACACGAAAATCGTGACGGCGGCCTGATAGACCACTTTCCGGCCGTAGCGTCCCGCCAGCCATTGCGTGATCGACATGGTCACGGCGCTCGCGGCGATATACGAGGAAAACACCCAGCCGACCTCGTCATTGGCCATCGAGAGCGTCGCCTGAATATGGGGTAGCGCCGCGTTCGGTATCGAGATGTTGACGGCCTGCATGTAGGTCGCCATGAGGGCGGCCGCGGCGATCGCGTGACGACCGCCGGGCGCCGTGGTCGATGGGAGGGGCGTACTCATTTGCCCTCCGTCGCGCGCGCGGGTTGGAGCAGATGTGCCCAGCTGCGGCGATGGCCGGTATCAACCCGTGCCGTCACGCTGATGCCCGAGAACAGCGGCCGGCTCGGATCGAGATCGTCGAGTTCCAGGCGCACCGCCAATCGCTGGACGACCTTGACCCAGTTTCCCGTCGCATTCTCGGGCGGCAGGAGCGAGAAGTCCGATCCGGTGCCGGGACTCATGCTGACGATATGCGCCCTGAACTTGCGATCCGGATAGGCATCGACGTCGATCGTCGCCTCCTGCCCTGGACGCATGTGGGTCAAGCCCGTCTCGCGAAAATTCGCCTCGACCCAGACGTGCCGGCTCGACAGCAGCGAGAACGTCGGTGCCCCGGCAGTGACGAAGCCGCCGATCTGGAGATCGTCCACCTTGGTCACGATGCCGTCCTCGGGCGCCGTCACGGTGGCATAGGAGAGATCCAGCCGCGCACGGTCGAGCTGTGCCCTGGCCGCGCGAACGGTCGGATGGCGATTGATGTCGATATCGGTATCGCCATTGAGGGCAACGATCGTATTGGCGATCTGCTGTTCGATCGACGCCATGCGGTGGCGAGCGACCTTCATGTCCGTCTCGGCCCGCTCGTAGACCGCGCGCGGCGTGAAGTCGGAGGCGACCAGCATCTTCTTGCGGTCGAACTCGCGCTCGTCGAAGGCAGCAGATTCTTTGGCCGATTGCAGCTCCGCCTGCTGCTGACGATGGGTCGCCTTGAGGGATTCGATCTGGAGCCGCGTACTTCCGAGGCGCGCCTCGGCCTGGTCGACGGCAATTTCATAAGGCTCCGGGTCGATGCGAAACAGCACCTGGCCCCGCCGGACGCGCTGATTGTCACGCACGGCGATCTCGACCGCCTGGCCGGAAACCCGGGCATTGATGGTCACCTTGGCGGCGCGAACGAATGCGTCGTCGGTCGAGACAAATTGCTCCTGCGCCAGATAGATGAAGGCGCCGACCACGGCCACCACCATCGGCAGCGCGAGCATCAGCGGCCGTCGCAGCCGCTTGCCGACCCCTGTCCTGAACCATTGCGCGGCGGCCTCGCTCGTGCGGAACCTGTTGCGATCGCCGAGCCCGCCGGCGATCGGCGCAAAATCGAAACGCATCGAAAGATCCTCCGGTTCAATCTATTTAATAACGATCGTTACAAATATTGTACTCCGACGTGGTGATCAAGGGCGCGACCTTGATTTTTATAACGGTCCATACAAATATATGCGTGGAACGTGGCAACCGGGGTTCTGACGACATGGCACGGAAAAAGAGCGAAACGAGCCCGGCCCGCCGGGGACGGCCACCGGCCTACGACGCAGAGACGGCCTTGAAGCGGGCAACGGAAACGTTCTGGAGGACGGGCTATTCCGGTACCTCCCTGGACAAGGTCGCTGCCGCGACCGGGATGAGTCCGCCGAGCCTCTACGCAGTATTCGGCAACAAGCATGCGCTCTATCTCGAGGCGCTCGCGCGTTATTGGGAGATCAGCCTGGCCGCGACGCGTGAGGCTCTCGCCGGGGACCATCCCTTGGACGAAGCGCTGATGCTGGCCTATGACGCGGCGCTGTCGATCTATTTTTCCGGCAAGGGAACCGCGCGCGGCTGCTTCGTGGTGGGGACGGCGGTGACCGAAGTCGCAGAAGATGCCGCGATCCGGAGCAGCGTCGCGGCGGGACTGCGCATGATAGATGCCGATTTCGAAGCCCGCTTCCGCCTCGCGCAGGACAAGGGCGAGCTGAAGCGCGACGCCGATCCGGCGGCGCTTGCCATTCTCGCTTCAGCCACGATGCACACCATTGCCATTCGCGCCCGTGCCGGCGCCCGCCGCTCCGAGCTGAGGGAGATGGCCCGAAAAGCGGTCGATGTGCTCTGCGGATGCCGGCGATGATCTCGCGGATTTCGGGCATGGCTCCACCCGGCAATAGCGACGACCAGCTTTAGCCTGCCGCTGCAGCCCCGCGCCGCGGCAGCTTCCAGTCGGGGCGGATGAAGTGGCAAGTGTAGCCGTCCGGATAGCGTTCGAGATAATCCTGATGCTCCGGCTCGGCTTCCCAGAACTCGCCCGCGGGCGCGACCTCGGTCACGACCTTGCCAGGCCAGAGACCGGACGCCTCGACGTCTGCAATCGTGTCCTTTGCGATCCGCTTCTGTTCGTCGCTCGTATAGAAGATCGCCGAGCGATAGCTCGTGCCCAAATCATTGCCCTGGCGGTTGAGCGTGGTCGGATCGTGGATCTGGAAGAAGAACTCCAGCATGGTCCGGAAGCTGGTCTTGGCGGGATCGAAGGTGATCTCGATCGCTTCGGCATGACCTTCATGATTGCGGTAGGTGGCATTCTTCACCGTGCCGCCGGTGTAGCCGACGCGGGTGGAGGCCACGCCCGGCTGCTTGCGGATCAGATCCTGCATGCCCCAGAAGCAGCCTCCGGCCAGAATTGCGCGTTCCGTTGTCATTCGATGCTCCATCCGTTTAGCTGAGATGCTTACCGCTGTTCTGCGATGGCACGCAGGCGCGGGTCATCATGGTCGTCGTGATACTCCAGGCCCAATGGGCCGATGGCGGAAACCTGCGTGACGTATTCGCCGGACTTCGCCCAATGAAAATGCCAGGTCTCGCCGGGCAGCACGATAACACTGCCCGGCGGATAAGCCTTCACTTTGTCGCCATCAAAGCCTTCGCCGAGCCCGATGTAGAACACACCCGACATGACCGTGTAGATGCGGTCCTCCGGATGCTTGTGCGGCATCAGCCTGGTGCCGCCGGGCACTTTCACCCGGACTACGTAAGGCCCGGGCTCACTGGGGTGGCCAACCATGACGGCCAGCCGCGCGCCCGGCGGGAATGCCGGAAACGGCTGCCATGCGATATCCTCGGGCAGAATGGCCCGGAACCTGTCTTCGTCCGGCTGATGTTGGCGGGGCATGACGGCAGTCCTGGTGTGTTGAGCTAGATCAGTTTGGCGTCGAGCGTGATTGCGGCGTTGAGCACCTTCGACACCGGGCAGTTCTTCTCGGCTTCGCCGGCGATCTTGGCGAAACCTGCGTCATCGAGGTTCGGCACCTTGGCACGCAACGTCAGCGCCGATTTGCTGATCTTGAAACCCTTGCCTTCAGGTTCGAGCGTGACCGCGGCTTCTGTCGAGAGCTCGTCAGGCGTGAAGCCGGCGAGCTGCAGGCCGAAGGCCAGCGCCATGGTGAAGCAACCGGCATGGGCCGCCGCGATCAATTCCTCGGGATTGGTGCCCTTCTCGTTCTCAAAGCGGGTCTTGAACGAATAGGGCGTCGCGGCGAGCACGCCGGATTCACTCGATAGCTGACCGGTGCCATCGCGACCGGTGCCTTTCCAGACTGCTGTTGCCTTGCGGATCATCTCAATTCTCCATGTTTGATTCAGCACCGGGGCTCGGTACCGGACGAAAGCGACATTGGCACGACCACCTGTCGCCGTTCCGCCCGGCCGAACGCCGCAGCGGTTCCGTTAGGCGCCAATCTGTCCGACGTGGAAGCCGAGCCGGTTCTCAACGTCACCGGCGCGGTGGAAGCCGCGCGACATCAGCGCCTTGATGCGGGTCTGACTCGCGGGGCGGCTGAGCGAGGCCAGGAACGCGTCCCATTCCGGCTTGATCTCGACATCCGGCGGCAGGCTCGCGACGTCGACGAGGCGCTTGGTCTCGGCAATCGCCTCCTTGTCGAAGGACGCGATGCGCATAGCCAGCGCCTCGACGAAGCCGTCGAGCTCGGCATCCGGCAACGACCGGTTCACATAGCCGTAACGTTCAGCGAGATCGCCGTGGATATCGTCGGCGCCGAGCAGAACTTCGAGCGCGCGGCCGCGGCCCATCAGGCGCGGCAACCGCGCCATCGGCCCGCCGCCGGGCACCAGGCCCGCACCGACTTCCCATTGCGACAGAATCGCCTTTTCGCGGCTGGCAAAGCGCATGTCGCTCGCGAGCGCCAGCTCGCTGCCGACGCCGGTCGCGCGACCCCGGATCAAGGCAATCGAGACGACCGGCGCGCGGCTGAGACGCACCAGCATGTCGGGCAGTGCCTGCAGGCCGGTCGGCCCGGGCGGGATACGAAGCGAATCCTCGAGCGGCGCGAGGAAGTCGTAATGTGTGATGAAGAAGCCTTCGACGGCGCTGTCGAACACCACGACCTTCACCTCAGGATCGGTCTCGATCGCCGTGACGACGTCGTCCAGAAGCGGAAGTTGCTTGGGGCCGAAGATATTGACCGGGAGCATGTCGAAGGTGACGCGCCAATACGACGGCAGCCGACGTTCCAAGCGGATTTGGTCCGTCGTGAAAGTGCGTTCGGGGCGGTTCATGATTGCATTCCTCTCTGTGGGGAAAGAAGGGAACGCGCGGAAGTGCGCGTCCCCGCAGGTCTCAGATCGACTGACGCAGCGGTCGGAAGGCGGTGCGCATTTCCGCGGAGAACAATGCGGGCTGCTCCCAGGCGGCGAAGTGGCCGCCCTTGTCGAGGCGGTTGTAGTGCATCAGCTTCGGATAGGCCTTCTCGGTCCAGCTGCGCGGCGCGGCGTAGATCTCGTCCGGGAAGACGCTGACGGCGACCGGGATCCTGATCTGCTTGGGCTCGAAGAACACCAGCTTGTTCTCCCAGTACAGCCGCGCCGACGACACCGCGGTGTTGGTGAGCCAGTAGAGCGTGATGTTGTCGATCACGTCGTCCCGCGACAGCCCTTCCGTCTTGCCGTCGAACACCCGAGCGATCATCGCGGTGCTGCGCGAATCATGGTCGAGCATCCAGGACGCGAGACCCGCCGGCGAATCCACCAGGCCATAGAGGGTCTGCGGCCGGTTGGACATCTCGATCGCGTAGCCGAGACCATGCTTGTAGAAATCATCGAGCTGATCGTAAGCGTAGCGCTCGTCCGCCGAGAGGTTCGACGGCCGCGATCCGCCGGGCTGAAGCGCCTTGGCGATGTCATCAGGAACGGTCGCGGGCATATTGGTGTGGATGCCGAGCAGTTCCGGCGGCGCGATCACCGCCATCTGCTCCGTCACGGCATTGCCCCAATCGCCGCCTTGCGCGACATAGCGGTTGTAGCCGAGCCGCTTCATCAGCACGATCCAGGCGCGCGCCACGCGCTGGGGGTCCCAGCCCAGCTCCGTCGGCTTGCCGGAGAAGCCGTGGCCGGGCAGCGAGGGGATCACGAGATCGAAGGCGTCCACCGCCGTCGCGCCGTGTGCGGTGGGGTCGGTGAGCGGGCCTACGATCTTCATCTGCTCGATGATCGAACCAGGCCAGCCATGCGTGACGATCATCGGCAGCGCGTTTTCGTGGTACGAGCGAACGTGAATGAAGTGGATGTCGACGCCGTCAATCTCGGTGACGAATTGTGGCAAGGCATTCAGCCGCGCCTCCATCTTGCGCCAGTCGTAGTCGTTCTGCCAGTAGCTCACGAGTTGCTGCACCGTCGTCAGCTGCACGCCCTGTGATTGATCGGCGACGATCTCGCGATCGGGCCAGCGCGTCGCCGCGAGACGGCGGCGGAGATCTAGCAAATCCTGCTCGGGCACGCTGACGTGGAACGGGCGAACCGCCCCACTCACGCCCGCCTTCGCGGAATGCAGCGGCAGCAAGCTCGATACGCTTGCGGCAACCGCGGTCATCGCGGCCTGGCCCAACAATTGACGGCGGTCTGGATTGAGAATGTCGATACGTGCTTGCGTGGTCATGTTCGATCTCCCTGGCTTTGGTCGGTGACGCTGACCGAATTCGACATCAACGCCTCGGTTCGTCATGCAGAGAGATTGGCGCAGGCCCTGGCAATTTGCTCGTTATGGGTTGTTAGACCGCGTTAGCCGTTGCGAGCCGCGCCGAGCAGGGCAAGCGGCGATCCGCGATGCGCACCGCCAAAGCAACACAGCGCGCGATGAGCTCATTCATCACGCGCCGCGTCGGCTTGCCTCAGTCGAAGAATCCGTGCTGTCCAGCTCAGGATGGCAGCGGCTGGCCCGCCTGCTCGCGGACGATGTAATCGGCGTACCAATCGGCCCAGTTCTCATCGTGCCCGCCGGCCCGCTTCTCGTGCTCGCCATGTGCCGCCGCCGCGCGGCGCAGTGCTGCGGCCAGCGCAGTCTGTGAAGCGAATGTCGTGCCGCCGCCCGCGATCCGTCCCGGCAATCGCGTCGTGACCTCCTGGAACAACCAGCCATTGCCGTCGGGATCGCTGAACGACGCATATGAGCCGTAGCTGCCGCGCTTCGGGTCAGCACCGCTCACCCGAACGCTGCCGGAGAGATAAGGCTCGTCGGTCCCGGCGTGAACATCGCCGGCACCGTGGAATGGAGCGCTGACCTCGACGCCGCGGTCGAGCAGATCCGTTCGCGCCGCCTCCAGATCGGAGACGATCAGGTACAAGCCTCGCGCCGAGCCCGGCGCTGCCGCCGTCACGTTCCTGCCGAAGATCACCGAGCAGGCCGAACCCGGCGGCGTGAACTGGATCACGCGCCAGTCATCGCCGGAGGCAAAATCGGCGTCCAGTCGCCAACCGAGACGCGCGTAGAAGGCCTTGGCGCGATCGACATCGGACACCGGGATCACGATCACCTCGAGCCGCTGATCGACGCTAGGCGATGTCGAAGGCGTCTTCGTAGACTTGTTGGAAGGCTTGTTGGAAAGCTTGGCCGCGGCGTCGCGGTCGATTTCGGTAGTGGCCATGTCGAACTCCCTGGGTTGGATCTAAGACGAGCTTCAAGCAGCTGTGATCGGCATCACGATGGTAACCCGTGTGCCGTCTTCTCCCGCCTCGCCCTGCAGCCGGCCGTGAATGCTGCGTGCGAGTCCTTCGAGAATCCGGCTGCCGGTGCCCTGAAGCGGCCCGGTCGCGCCGATCCCGTTGTCTGTTACCGTGCAGAACCAGGCGCCGTCGCGATTGGCCATGTCGATGCGGATCAGTGCGTCATTCCTGTTCGGGAAGGCGTGCTTGGCCGCGTTCGTCACCAGCTCCGTCAGCATCAGCGCAAGCCGATGGCATTGCGACGCCGGCAGCGTCCCGCTTTCGATCGCAGCCTCGCAGCGGATGCCCGCCGGCTCCAGCACGGCCTCGGAAATCGCTCCGCACAGGTTTTCGAAGAAGGCCGCGACCGGGATCGCCGTATGGTCGTCATTGTCGGACAAGAGCTGATAGAGCCTGCCGAAGGCGACGATGCGCCGCTCGAGCCGGTCCGCTGCAAGCGACACGTCCCTGGTACCCGTTCTGGTGAAATCGCGGCGGACTGACGCACCGAGTATCGTCAGCGTGTTCTTCATCCGATGGTGGGATTCCCGCAGCACGAGCTCCCAGTCACGCGACTGATCGTCAAAACTAGCTACAAATTGAGATCGAACGACGTCGTCATTCGGCCGAGCATCGATACCGGACATCGTAGCCTCCCCGTTGGAATTAACGCCAAACTCGGAACGGATACTGGATGCAGTTCGTGCGCATTGCTCGTTAGACGTTGCAAGATTCTGTTATGATGGCGGTACGACGACGGGCACTCCGAACGTGAGCTGGTCGGTCAAGCACGCTGCCGGGTTGTCCCGATCGCTTCGCAAGATGCTCGCGTTTGAGTACAATTTGCGACGGATCGTCGCGCGCGACCGGCCAATTGCCGGCACCCTCCACGCGATTTCGCCACTTTCGACCAGTTTACTCAGGGTTCCCTTCTGGTAGATCAAAGTGCAGAGTTCAGCTCTTTCACTGGAATGATTGGCACGTGCCGGACACTAACGACCAGGATTCGGCCATTGCTTTCGGGCCTTTCCGGCTGTTCGCAAAGACGCGGCTGCTCGAGAAGGACGGCGCCCCGGTTCACCTCGGCGGCCGTGCGCTCGACATTCTCGTTTTTCTCGCCGAGCGAGCCGGCGAGGTCGTGGACAAGCGTGAGTTGATGCGGCGGGTCTGGGCCGACGTGAATGTGGACGAAGGCAGCCTGCGCTTTCACATCACGACACTGCGCAAGGCCTTGGGCGATCCGGGCGAAGGCTCCCGCTACGTCGTCAACGTCCCCGGACGAGGTTATTGCTTCACGGCCGCGCTGCTCCAGGCCGCCCCTTCGGAGAGCCGGACCAGCCTGCCCGTTGCTGCGCCGCGCTCGCTGCCCTCGCCGCTCGCGAGGATGATCGGGCGGGACGATGCGGTCGAGAGAATTTCCGCCGAGCTGGCCTTGCATCGCTTCGTCACGATCGTCGGCCCCGGCGGAATCGGCAAGACTTCGGTGGCACTGGCGGTCGCGCATCGCGAGCTCCAGGCCTTCGACGGCCAGGTGTGTTTTGTCGATTTCGGCGCACTGAGGGAGACCCGGCTCGTTACGGGAACGATTGCGGCCGCGCTGGGCCTGACAGTCAATTCCGACGACCCGATGCCGGGGTTGCTGACATTCCTGCGCAGCCGGCGGATGCTGCTGGTCTTCGACAGTTGCGAGCACATCCTCGACGATCTCGCCCCTCTGGCCGAGCGCATCGTCCGGGAAGCGGGCGAGCTGCATATTCTCGCCACCAGCCGCGAATCTTTCCGCGCCGAAGGTGAGCGTGTCCATCGGCTGTTTCCATTGGATTGCCCGCCACAGCGCGACGGCCTCGGCATCGCCGACATCCTTGCCTATCCTGCAACTCAGCTCTTCGTGGAACGCATCGCAGAGAGCCTGAGCGAGTTCGAGCTCAGCGAAGAGGATGCGCCGCTCGTCGCCGATATCTGCCGTCGGCTGGACGGCATCGCGCTCGCCATCGAGCTCGCGGCCGGGCGTGTGAATGCCTATGGCATCGCCGGGACCGCCTCTCTGCTCGACAGCCGTTTCTCGCTGCTGTGGCGCGGGCGGCGCACCGCCGTCCCGCGGCACCACACCCTGAGTGCGGCGCTCGCCTGGAGCTATGATTTGCTGCCGGCAACCGAAAGCGCAACACTGCGCGGATTGTCGGCATTCGTCGGGCCATTCACCCTGGGAGCCGCGCTTGCGGTCGCATCCTGTCAGGGCATTGGCGAAGCAGAAGCCGCCGAGGCGATCTCCAATCTGCTTTCCAAATCGCTGATCGCGACCTCGCCTGCGGAGCGGCGGCTGCGCTATCGCCTGCTCGACACCACACGTGCCTTCGTCGCGGAGAAGCTCGTCGAGAACGGCGAAGCGGACCGCGTCGCACGCGCCCACGCCGAATATTTTCGCGACTTCCTGCGCGACATCGCTCTCCAATCCACGGGCATGCAGAGTGCCGGCGGCTTTCTTCCCTATGCCGACCACCTGCCCAATGTCCGGGCCGCGCTGAACTGGAGCTTTTCGGACGGCGGGGACGGAACGATCGGCGTGGATCTGGCGGCGTCAGCGGCCCAGTTCTTCCTTGAGCTGACATTGCTGACGGAATGCTACCGCTGGACCCAGCAGGCGCTGGCGTCCCTCGACGCGAGCGCGGAGGATGGCCGCAATGAAATGATCTTGCAGGCCGCGCTCGGCGTCTCCGCGATGTTCACGCAAGGCAATACCGAAGCGGTCCGCTCGGCATTCACGCGCAGTCTCCAGCTTGCGCGGGAGCTCCAGGATTTGCACTGGCAGCTCTGGCTGCTGCGCGGATTACACATCTACCTCACCAGGGTCGGGGATTTTCACGGAGCACTCGGAATCGGTGAACAGGGCGAAAGCGTCGCGCGGAAGCTGAACGATCCCGCCAGCACGCTGAACGTCGAATGGATGTTGGGGGTCGCCCATCATTTAATCGGCAACCAGGACAAGGCAGTGCAGCTCTGCGAGAGCGCGATGTTGCATAATCCCGGCTCGCAGCGGCTGAATATCGGTCATCTCGGCTATGACGACCGCATCGTCGCACTGGTGGCGCTGGCACGCGGGCTTTGGCTCACCGGCCGGCCCGATCGTGCGATCGAGGCGTCGCGATACACCATTCGCGAAGCCGAGCTGCTCGAACAGCCGCTTACTCTCGGTATTTCCTTGATCTGGACCATCTACGTGTTCCTGTGGGTCGGCGATCTGGCCAATGCGGAAATCCTGATCGAGCGGCTGATCGATCATTCCGCGCGGCACTTCCTCGGGCCCTATCACGCGGTCGGCATCGGCCAGAAGGGTGAGCTGCTGCTTCGCCGCGGCGACGTCGCCGCCGGCATCGAGCACCTCCGCCGCAGCCAGGCCACGCTGTACGCGACGCGACACCGGATCATGACGACGGTGTTTGCGACTGCGCTCGCGGAGGGTCTCGCCTTCCAGAACCAGGCCGGCGAAGCCTTGCAGACCATCAATGATGCCATCGCCGAGATTCCCGATCATGGCGAATCCTTCGACATGCCGGAGATGCTCAGGGTCAAAGGCGACATCCTCGCCCGGTCGGGCAAGGCCGCGGAGGCCGAAAGCTGCTTCCGGGACTCGCTCGATCTGTCACGTCGCCAATGCGCGCTCGGCTGGGAGCTGCGGGGGGCCATCAGTCTCGGCCGGGTCTGGCGCCAAGCTGGTAAAGCCCGAGACGCCCGCGCCCTGCTCGCTCCGCTCGTCGCACGATACCAGGAGGGCCTCCAGACCCGTGATCTCGTCGCCGCCAGGGAGCTCCTTACGGCGCTGAATTGAGAGTATCTTCAATGGGATACCGCAAGGCTATCCGCTCGCAACTCCTAACAAATTCTAACACGCCAAGCCGCATCCGCCCCGCCATGGTGGTGACACTTCATGGTGGATATGGCGGGACATGGCGCTTCTTGACGAAGTAATTGATGCCAGCGGCGGAATGGCCCGCTGGAATAGCTTGAGCCGGTTCACGCTTCACCTCTCCGTCGCCGGAACGCTGTTCTCCAGCACCGGACATGCCAGCGAATTCAAGGACGTGACGGCGGAGGGCTCGATCCGCACCCAGTCGGTCCGCTTCACCGGCATCACCGGAGGCGAACACTCTGGCTCTTTTCAACCTGACGCGATCACGATCGAAAGCCTCGAGGGTGAGATTCTCAGGACCTGGCCCAATCCGAGCCTTGCGTTCACCGAGACTGGTTCGCCCGCGCTCGCGGACGAACTGCATCTCGTGTTCTTCTGCGGCGTCGCGATTTGGAATTATCTGACCAATCCATTCCTGCTCGTCCATCCCGACGTGGTGGTGGAGGAACTGCCGCCGTGGCAGGAGAACAACGAGTCATGGCGGCGGTTGCGGGCGCAGTTCCCGCCGGGCCTGATCACGCTCGCGCCCGAGCAGATCTTCTATTTCGACCACAACGCGTTGCAGCGGCGGACCGACCACGATCTGTTCGGCATGAAAGTCGCACATTACTCTTGGGCCCATGACAGCTTCGGCGGCATCGTGGTGCCGACGCTCCGACGCGCGCAGACGCTGCGGCCCGACGGAACCGTGGTCGCCAAGCCCGTGCTGATGGACGTCGAGATCTTTGACGCCGTCTTCGAGTAGCGGGACGCGCGACATCTCCGTGCTCTCAACGTCTAACAATACATAACGCGCCAACAGCCGGCCTTGAGTGCAGATTGGGATCGCGAGCAACGAACGACGTGACGTGCTCGGACGAGATCCAGCTCGGCGCATCTCCGCCACAATGGAGTGCGTCATCGCCGCAAACGCACTCAAGGAGAACGGTCATGAAAATATTGATGGTCATCACTTCGCACGACCAGCTCGGCAACACCGGGCGCAAGACGGGCTTCTGGCTCGAGGAGCTCGCCGCCCCTTATTTCGTCTTTAAGGATTCCGGGGCCGAGATCACCCTCGCCTCGCCGAAGGGTGGCCGTCCGCCGCTCGACCCCAAGAGCAACGAGCCCGAATTTCGCACCGACCTGACGCTGCGCTTCGAAGCCGACGCCGACGCAGAAGCCCAGCTCGACAGGACGGTTCGCCTCGACAGCGTCAAGCAGGAAGATTTCGACACCGTCTTCTACCCAGGCGGTCACGGCCCGATGTGGGACCTCGCCGAGGACAAGGACTCGGTCAAGCTCATCGAATCCTTCCTTGCCGCCGGCAAGACAGTCGCCGTCGTGTGCCACTCGACTGGCGCGCTGCGCCACGTCAAGGCGCCCGACGGCAAGCCACTGGTCCAGGACAAGGAGGTGACCGGTTTCACCAACGGTGAAGAGGAGGACGTCGGCCTCACCAAGGTGGTGCCTTTCCTGGTCGAAGACGAAATGCTGAAGCTCGGCGCCGTCTTCTCGAAAACGGCAAACTGGGGCGTTCACGTCGTCACCGACGGCCTCTTGATCACGGGCCAGAACCCGCACTCCTCGGGTCCAGCCGCGCAGGCCCTGCTGGCCGCCCTGAAGGGCAAGCCGCTGGCACGCGCTTCGTAGTTCCCGGATGCGGCACATCACGAGAGGTGCCCGCAATCGGGCCTCTCGACGCCGACAGGCCGGAGGCATGCCCCGCAGCAAGCGCAATGTCCGGCACTTGCGACACATCTTCACGCCACATGCTGGATTCGGAGCGATGACATGAACATCCCAATCACTCTTGCCCTATCAGCCGCTTTGGCCTGCGCGACCGTGCAGGTCTCGGCGCAGGATCTGCGATCGAGCCGGCGCTCGATCAGCTATCACAAGGTCGACACCCGCGGCCTCGAGATCTTCTACCGCGAGGCCGGGCCCGCCGACGCTCCGACGGTGCTGCTGCTTCACGGGTTTCCCTCGTCGTCGCGGATGTGGGAACCTCTGATGCCGCTGCTCGCCGACAAATATCATCTGATCGCGCCGGACTATCCCGGTTTCGGCAACAGCAGCGCGCCGCTGCCGTCCGATTTCAACTATACGTTCGACAACATCGCCGCCGCAATGGGCGAGCTCACAACGAAGCTCGGCCTCACGGACTACGTCTTGTTCATGCAGGACTATGGAGGTCCTGTCGGCTTCCGCATGGCGCTGGCGCATCCCGAACGCGTTCGCGCCATCATCATCCAGAACGCGGTTTCGCACGAGCAGGGGCTGAGCCCGCTGTGGAATGCGCGCAGGAAGTACTGGGCCGATCCGGCACGCGAGCTCGAGGCGCTCAAGGCCAACTTCACATCCCTGGAGGCGACGCGTCAGCGGCATCTCGGCTCCAGTCCGCGTCCCGAGCGCTACGACCCCGACGCCTGGATCGACGAATACGCGTTCCTGACGCGTCCCGGCCAGGCCGAGATTCAGACCACGCTGTTCTTGGATTACCGGACCAACGTCGCCTCCTATTCGAAGTGGCAGGCTTGGTTGCGCCAGACGCGGCCACCGACGCTGGTGGTCTGGGGCAAATACGATCCGTCCTTCACTGTCGCAGGCGCGACGTCCTATCGCGACGATGTGCCGGATGCCGAGGTTCACATCCTCGAAGCCGGCCACTTCGCGCTAGATGAAGCCACCGACGAGATCGCTACGCTTGTCCGCGACTTCCTGGCGCGGCTGGGTGGACACAAGGGTTGAGCACTGGTGGCGCGCTCAGCAGCGAGAAGGGCACGGTCGTGTCGATCTGGTCAGGCCGCCGGCCCGTTCAGCATATGCCGTGCTGCAATGAGATCGGCGGTCTCGAAACCTTCGGAGAACCGGGCATAGGTTTGAGCGAGCTGTGCGAGCGGATTTTGTACATGCTGCCGGATTCGAAGCCGCGCCAGCGACATCTCGGCTCGCAGCCGCCAGGACAAGGCGCCCTGCTGTTCGGCAAGCGAGATCGAGGCGACAAGATCCGCCTCGGCCGCGTCGGGATTGCCGCCAAGGATCTCCAGCTCTCCGCGCAGGCGGAGCAGCTCGGGCAGGTCGAAGGCGCCGCCTTCCTGCTCGACCCGAGCAATGGATTCGTGAAGAACCTGAATGCCTTCCGTCAATTGTCCCAACGTGACCAAACCTTGGGACAGATCCGCGGCGAACGCCGAGGCATAGAGTTCGTAGCGATCGGCATGCAGGCGTGGAAGCGCACTCCGCATTAGGTCGACGCCGCCGGCCACCTCGCCCCGGGCGATCATGCTCTGTGCCCGAAAACCCGTCGCGACGGCTTCGTAGGGCACGAGTCCCTGCATGCTCGCATGCGCCGCCAGGCGATCGGTCATGGCCTCGACTGACGACCAGTCGCCGAGCCAGCCGAACACCGAAGCGGACCAGCATAATGCGATACAATGCATGACCACGTCATGCGGCGCCGAAGCGCCGACGAGCGGCCGGACGCATTCGAGCGCGCGATCGGGAAAGCCGCGCAGCCATAGGACGCGCGCGAGCGGAATCTGCGGTGTGCGTGAATAGGCGAAATGCCCAGGTTGCGTCCCGCGGAGCGCAGCGTCGTCGCGCAGGCCCTGGTCGAGATGGGCTTGCGCCTCGGCCTGGTCTCCGGCGAGGTGATATGACACGCCGAGCAGCGCTTTGCTCCCGGCGATGCCCGCGGTATCGCCGATCACACGGGCAATCCGCTCGGCGTGAAGCGCAGTCGGCACCAGATGCCGATAGCGACCGGTCCGGCGGTAGAACATGTTGAGCCGGGACAACAGCCTGAATGTGTTGGCGTGATCGGAAAGCGCTTCCGCTATCTCCAGCCCGCGCCTGAGCGCCGATTCCGCCTGCTCGCTGTTACGCTCGGTGAACATGAAGGCGTGACCGAGCGTCGACTGAAGTTCGAGTTCCCATGCGCCGCCCCGGTCGGCCTCGTCCAGCATTGCGAGTGCGCGATCGGACCAGATGCGGGCCTCGTTCAGCAAATTGAGTTCGACGAACAGCCTTGTGCAGCTGCCGGCGAGCGGCACGCGCAAGCCGGCGCCGTCGTCGTTGGCATAAGCCCATTGCAGCGCAGCGCGGGCATCGGCGAGCAGGCTCGCGCGTTCCTGCAAACGTGACGCATGATCGCTGCCCTCCTTGTCCCTCATGCCCGCTTCGAGCGTGCATTGAACATAGAGAGCATGACGATGCGCGATCTGCGCCAGCTGTCCGCCGTCGGCCAGTTTCTGCAGGGCATAGGCACGCGTTGCGTCGAGCAGGCGATAGCGCCGCGATGCGCCGTCCGGCTGGGTGGAAACCAGCGACTTCACCACGAGTTGCTCCAGGGCCTCGACGACGCGATCCTCCGCCATCTCCGCCCCGGCCGCGACTGCTATCGCGCCCTTCAACGTGAAGTGACCTGCGAAGACGGCGAGGCGCTGAAATACGATCCGCTCGCTCTCGCCGATCAGACCGAAACTCCAGTCGAGCGTAGCGCCGAGCGTCTGCTGCCGCGGCGGCGCCGTCCGCCGCCCGCGCCATTCGAGCTGCAGCCGGTTGTCGAGCAGCGCCGCCATCTCGCGCAGTCCATAGAGACCGACACGTGCGGCAGCCAGCTCGATCGCCAGCGCGATGCCGTCGAGCTTGCCGCAAATCCGGGCCAGGACTTCGGCATCCTCGTCGGTGATGTCGTCGCGATGCCCCGCCGCGACGGCGCGATCGACGAACAGGCGCACGGCGGGATAGGCCAGCACCTCGCCGGCACTGAGACGGGTGCCCTGCGGCGGACCAGGGAGCGAAACGAGCTCGAAAATCTGCTCGCCTTCCACCAGCAGCGACTCGCGGCTGGTTGCGAGGATGACGATGCCGGGCGCCTCCCGGTAGATGTTTTCTGCAAGGCGCGCGACCTCCTCGATGACGTGCTCGCAGCTGTCGAGCACGAGAAGCAGCCGGCGGCCGCGCAGGAAATTGACGATGCTGGCCGAGGGGTCCTCGTGGTGCACGACGAGGCCCAACGCGGCTGCAACCGTGCTCGCGACCAGCGCTCCGTCCTTGAGCGGACCGAATTCGAGGAAATGGACCTTGCCGTCGAAGCTATCGCACATCTCGTGCGCGAGCGCGGTCGCAACGGTGGTCTTTCCGATGCCGCCCGGCCCTCGCAGCGTGACGAAGCGATCGCGGAGCAAGCGCGCTGCCAACTCGGCCACGGCGTCCTCCCGCCCGACCATCCGGTCCAATCGGCGCGGTAGCGACGGTGGCGGCGCGGCCCTTTCAGGCACACGCGACGCCGGTGTAGCCACCTCCGCGCGCCCGCCACGCCGCACGGGCGCGACAAAGCAATAGCCCCGGCCCGGGATGTTGGTGATGTAGCGGGCACCATCCTTTCCGTCGCCGAGCACCTTGCGCAGCTCCGCGACATGGACGCGCAGGCTGACCTCCTCGACGGAAAGTCCGGACCACGCATAGCCGAGAATTTCGTTCTTCGGGACCACTTCGCCGGCGCGACCGACCAGCAGGCGCAAAATATCCGTCGCGCGGCTGCCGAGCCTGACCGGCAAGCCATCCTTCTCCAGCAGCCGCGACCGAAGCGAAAATGGCCCGAACGCGACGGCATCGAGATCCAGAATCGTTGCGGCGTCGCTGCCGCGGGGGCCATGTCCTGCCGAGAGCTCGGTCATTTCTGACTCATCCTGACGATCGCTCCTTCGAAATGCGGCGCGACTATACCCGGCACCGATGCGAGGTCCAGCGAGGGCAACGCATGGAACTCACACCGCCGCATCGATCTCCTCGCGACGTCCGGCGCTCTCCTGAGTCGGATCGAGAATGCGCAAATATCTGATAAATTGTACAAAAAGGACGCTTCCTGAGACGGGATGCCGCACCTGATGCGCTCCCACAAAAACTAACACATCCTAATCACCACTAACGAGCTTGCAGATCAGCTCACGCCTATCCTCTCAACATGGAAAGCAGGGCTTTGCACGTTTGCTGGTTGCAAACAGCGGAGAACGCCCGGAGAGGACGAACGATGTTGACCAATTTGCAGGCAGGTGATGCCTGGATTGAATTTCCGGGCGCCCCGGGGGATTGCGAGCTCCCCCGGGCAACACAGGCGATCATTCGCGAGCATCAATGGCGTCAGGTCGATCCGCGCACGGGCGCGGTGGCAGAGGACATCGCGATCTCGCGATGGGAAGACCCGCGGAGCACCTCGTCGCACCAAGCGACGACGCCTGAGGATCGCTATTTCGTCGGCATCGCCCTCAAGACCACGCGGGCGAAACTGACCCGGGATCGCCAAGTCATTTTCGACGGGACCATGACCGCGGGCACACTGTATCTCACCGCGCCGTCGAAGCCCCTTGCCGTGCAATTCCAGTCGCCATGCGCCTTCCTGCACATTCACATTTCCGCGGACCAATTTCCGGCACAATTTTCCGGGACCGAGGGATTGAATGATCTCGTCCTGTTGCGCGATCCGCTCGCAGCCGAGCTTGCCAAGGCGCTAATCGAACTTGGCGACGCCGCGGACCACGATTTTACGCGCTGCATCGGTCAAACCCTTGCGATGCATCTGGCGCGCCTGGAATTGCCACGCGCCAGGGTCAATGCCTTGCCGAAATGGCGACTGCGGCGCGTCGAGCAATATGTCGCCGATCATTTCCACCGCTGCATCAGCCTGTCCGAACTCGCCAACGTCGCCGGCCTGTCCAGAATGCACTTTGCGGCGCAGTTCCGCGTCGCGACCGGTTACCGGCCCCGCGAATATCTTCTCAATCACCGGATCGAGCATGCCAAGATGCTGCTGGCAACCACCGACCGGCCGTTGGCGGAGATCGCGCTTGCGATCGGCTTCAGCACGCAGGCGCATTTTTCGACCGTGTTCAAGCGCATCAGCGATCAATCCCCGGCACGCTGGCGCCTCGCCAGCAAGGGCGAACGGCGAGAGGTCCAAGCACTCCCGCCGCGTCATCCTTCTACGGAGAGAGACTGGATCAGCGCAGCCGCGTGAACATTCGCTCGCGCCCTCATCCTCCCGGGCCTGCGAGCCACTCGGGGCTGTCCCTGCACCCACAGGGCGGCCCCTTTTTTTCTACACCGGATCGAAAGCCCGGATCGGCGGCAGATTGCCGGTGAACTTCTCGACCTCGACTGTCGTGAGCTGGCCGGTGCAGCCCTGCGCGAAGGACGAGGTGCCGACGTCACGTGTGAGCACGTTCGGGTTGCCGTGCACGCAGAGCGGCGCGTCGTCTTCGGGGTCCATCGGGTCGTACCAGGCGCCGGTCGGGAGCTGAACCACGCCGGGCGCGATACCGTCGGTGACGTGAACCGCGGCGAGACAGGCGCCGCGCGCGTTGAACAGCCGAATGATGTCGCCGTGCTTGATTCCGCGTGCGTCTGCGTCCTGCGGGTTCATGCGCGCGACCTCTCGGCCGCGATGTTTGCTTTGAAGCGAATGTCCACCGAAATCGAGCTGACTGTGCAGACGCGTCACTGGCTGGTTGGCGACCAGGAAGCACGGCGCCCCCGGCTTCGGCATGTCGGACTTCTCCAGCCAGACCGGATGGCCCGGGCAATCCGCATCGGCATGACCCGCGATCTTGGCAGAGAATATTTCGATGCGACCGCTCGGCGTCGGCAAAGCCTGGTTGACGGGATCGTCGCGGAAGCGGCGCAGCCGGCCGCCGTCGTCGGGCTGTTGCGGCACCACCAAGCTGCCCCGCCGCCAGAACTCTTCGAAGCTCGGCGCCTCCAGGCCGCGCGCTTCGAGCGAGGCGCGGGTCGGCTCATAAAGATGCTCCAGCCACTGCCGTGACGTCCGCCCCTCGGTAAAGGGTTCGCGCGCGCCGAGACGGTCGGCGAGATCGGCAAAGATCTCGTAGTCGTCGCGCGCAAGGCCGAACGGCTCGGCAATCCGGTGCATGGCGACCATCAGAGGATCGTTGCTGGAATAGCCGATGTCTTCGCGCTCGAGCGTCATCGTCGAGGGCAGCACGATGTCGGCATGCCGGGCCGTGGCAGTCCATGCGAGCTCGTGCACGACCAGTGTGTCGACTTTCGCAAACGCCTTGCGCAAGCGATTGATGTCCTGGTGGTGATGGAAGGGATTGCCGCCGGCCCAGTAGACGAGGCGGATATCCGGATAGGTGCGCGTCTCGCCGTTGTAGCGATAGGTACTGCCGGGATTGAGCAGCATGTCGGCGATGCGCGCCACCGGAATGAAATCGCGGACAGCGTTGCGGCCCTGCCCCAGTGTCGGCCCCGGCACGTCGTTGACGCGGCGGCCGTAATAGCCGATCGCCCCCAACGAATAGGCGTAGCCGCCGCCGGAGAGGCCGATCTGGCCGAGCGCTGCCGCCAGCACCATGCCCATCCACACCGGCTGCTCGCCGTGCTCGGCGCGCTGCAGCGAATGAGAGACGGTGATGAGCGCACGCTTGCCGGCGAGCCGGCGCGCCAGCTTGCGGATTGTATTCGCGTCGACGCCGCAGATCGCGGCGGCCCATTCGGCGTGCTTGGGTTCGCCATCGCTCTCGCCGGTGAGATAGCGCAGGAAGACCGGCCATCCCTCGGTGTAGCGATCGAGGAAAGCCTGGTCGTGCAGGTTTTCCGCGACCAGCGTATGAACGATGCCGAGCATCAGCGCTGTGTCGGTGCCGGGCACGCATATCATCCATTCGGCGCCGGCCTCGACCGGCAGGTCTTCGCGCAACGGGCTGACCAGGATGAACTCGCAGCCGCGGCGGCGCGCGGCTTCCATCGCGCCGCGCTCGACGTGCTTGCTGATCGAGCCGCCTGCGACCATCGAGTTCTTCAGCGCCATGCCGCCGAACGCCAACACGACGTCGGTATCAGCCGCGATCTGCTCCCAGGTGACGTTGCGCTTGGTGATGTCCTCGTAACCGCAGAGGATCTGCGGCAGCAGCACCGAGGACGCACCGGAGGAATAGGAGTTCACCGAGCGCACATAGCCGCCCAAGGCGACGTTGAGGAAGCGATGCACCTGGCTTTGGGCGTGGTGGAAGCGGCCCGCGCTCGACCAGCCATAGGAGCCGCCGAACACCGCGCCGGGGCCGCGCGTGTCACGGATGCGTGCCAGCTCGTCGCCGAGCAGATCGAGCGCCTTTTCCCAGCTGACGGAGACGAATTCGTCGCGGCCGCGGCGATCGTCCGGACCGGGACCGCGTTCGAGCCAGCCGCGGCGGATCGCGGGTTGGGTGATGCGCGCCTGATGACGCAGCGCGCCGGGAAAATTGTCGATGATGCCGTTCGGATCGGGATCGCCCGCATAGGCCCTGACCTCGAGCCCGGCCTCGCCTTGACGTGCCGAGAACACGCCCCAATGCGAGGTGTGCGGCTTGAAACCGTCGGAGAGGTCGAGGCCGGGGTCGGGGAAGCCAATCGTATCGTCCATCGTCGCATTCCTTGTTCCGGTCGGCGCGGTCCCGGCCGTACCGATGTCATCCGGGTAGCAGTATAGCGATCCGCTCTTCGATGTCGTCGGGTCTGGGCCGGCGAATATGCCGGGCGCTCGTGCAAAGACAGATTGGCGAACATTCGCATGGACGACCGGCGGCGATTTTTCGAGCAATTTGTACTTTTATTTTCAACGCGTTAGCCGTCTGCATTCGGAGCTGTGCAGGTCCGTCTTCCGACAAGACCTGGCACGAGATCTCTTGCGGCGACACTAACATTGAAATGTGCGATATCCCGGCCCGTCACACAGCAACATCGGTCCCATCATGATCAAGCGCGTCTTGCCCTACGAAGGTCTGCTCCACGAAGTAGTCGAGCACAATGGCGTGCTTTACATCGGTGGCATCGTCCCCGAGGACACGAGCCTCGATATGTCGGGCCAGGCAAACGACGTCCTCGGGCAGTTGGCGCAATTGCTTAAGACCCTCGGAGCCGATCTGAGCAACGTCTTGCAGGTAACCATCTATATGACCAGCCTCAAGGAAAAGGCAGAGTTCAATGCGGCCTGGAAGGCGCATTTTGCACAAGCTCATCTGCCGGCGCGCGCCGCAATCGGCGTGGCCGATCTCGGTCCCGGTGTCAAACTCGAGATCACAGCCGTCGCCGCTCGACGATAGTGGCATGCCAAGGCGCCGCAAAGAACCTCACACCAAACCCATTTTGTTCTCGGCAAGATCCACGTCAGATTAGCGCCGCTTGTGAAGGATAACCGCCACCAGCGACGTTGCTGTCAGCACGATACCTAGCCCGACGGCCGGATCGCTGGCGACAATCGCCGCGAGAGAGGCACCGCATGCAGCGCCCGCCATTTGCGAGAATCCGAACAGGGCTGCGGCGATACCGGCCTTGCTGCCAAACGGCGACAGCGCTGCCGCGCTCGACAGCGGGCTCACCACTCCGACGCCGAACAGAAAGACGGAAGCCGCTAACAGAAATGGCAGCAGCGCGCCGTTCGCGAGCAGCACCGCGCAAAGCAGCCCGACGCCTCCGAGGACGGTTAATCCCAAACCGACCGACGTCGCACGGCAGGTACCAACCCGCGCCGATAGCCTAGGCGCCAGCATGCCGGCCGCAAACACCAGGAAGACGACGCCCGCAAATAGCTGACCAAGTGTGATTGGCGAGAATCCAAACAATTCGAGCAGCACCCGCGGCGCGCTGGAGAAAATCGCGAATAGACCGGCCATCACCAGTCCAGCGGTTCTAGCAGGCGCAACGAACCGGCGATCCCGAACAAGCTCCAGATAGGCCCCGGCAATTTTGAGCGGGTTCAGAGAACGACGCGCGCCGTCATTGGTTTCGCCGACGAAGGTCGCATAGGCCAAAGCCGTGCAGAGCGCGAAGGCCGCGACAAAGGCAAATTCCGAGCGCCAGCCAAAGAATAGATCGAGCACACTCCCCAGCAGCGGTGAAAAGCCTGGGGCGGCCGCGGTTGCCATTGTGATCGACGCCATGACCTTTGCAAGTGCCTGGCCATCGAACAGATCCCGGGCGATCGCACGTGAAAGCACCGAAGCCGCACATGCGCCGCAAGCCTGCATCGATCGGCCGATCAGCAGGCTCGATAGATCGCGCGCGAAAGCGCACCAGATCGTACCGGCGATGAAAATTCCGAGTCCTATCAGGATCGGCATGCGTCGCCCGAACCGGTCCGACAGCGGGCCGGCAATCAATTGCCCTATGGCGAAAATCGCCAGAAAGATCGTGAAAGCCGACGTGACCGCCGCGCTGGATACATGCAAATCGGCCGCGATGACCGGCAGCGAAGGCAAGAAGATGTTGGTTGCAAGAATGCCTGTCGCCGCCAGGGCACAAATCACTATTCTGCGCGCCGCCGCCCCTGCTTTACGCCCATGCCCCGCCGCAGAAACCGTGCCCTCGACGTCAATGGACATGCTGCGCTCCCAACTCCTGTCCAGATGCGGCGAGGCAGGGACGCCTGATCACCTACCCCACTGCGTGCCGGCGGGACGCATGCCATCCTGAACAACCGCTGCTTGGGTGTCGTCCTGCGAACGTGGGAGGAGCGCGCAAATATTTGCTGCTTCTGGGTGCTGCAGCGAGCGACCTCTCTCCTATTCGGCCAGCGGCGTCGTATAGCCTGCAACCAGCTTGACGAGATCCGCCTGGCGCGCGGCCCCTGTTTTTTCAAACAACCGGCTGACATGCGTCCTAACCGTGCTATCCGCGACCCCGAACGCCATAGCAACCTCGGGAATGCCACCGACCTCGACGACGGCCAGCAACACGCGAAGCTCGGTCGGCGTCAGCTTGAACGCGCTGCCGATGGCTCCGGGAACAGAAGCGACGGCCAGCGACGCCTTGCGAACGAACAAGGCCACCGTGGCGGTGTAAACAATACCGGCCCGCCGACGCGCGCCTGACGTGAGCGGCAATGCATGGGCCACATAGCGGTCGCCCTCCCTGCCGGTCAGCGGCACCGCGATGCCCCTTATACCAAGTGCGGCATCGCCCTGCCCCGCGGTGGCGAAGACATCTCGTAGGGTGCGATCGATCTGCGGATCGTTGGCGACCAGCCGCCCACCCACCGAACTCAAAATATCGCGGGCGTCGAGAATGGCATTCCCGGCCGTATTGGCGTGAATGAGACGTCCACCGGGATCGACGAGATACATGCCGGCACCGAGCCCGTCCAACGTGTCAACGAACGTCGCGAGTTCAGCGGCCTTGAACTCGAACATCTTCCCGATCACGACGGCACGCCTGACATGCGGCGCTATCAGCCTCATTTGCCGGCGCGCGTGCTCGTCTACGATCCCATTTCGCCGGTGGCGGAAGACCCCAAAAATGGCTGTGCTGACCGTGGTTCTGTCGACAACCGCGCTGACGAAATCGACAAGCCCCTGGGGCTCGGCCCACTGCCGGTATAGTTCACTCTGGGTGAGTGCTGCGAAGGACATCAAATCGGTCGTCGCGACCGGCTGTTCGAGGTCACCGAGAAAGTGACCCTCCGCGGAGGAATAAATCTGCCGAAAAAGTTCGACCCGCAACGGCACGTCAAATCCGAAGCGATGGGGCACCGTGGCGTGTTGAACACCAATGTCTTTGCAGAACAGCCCGCCTCCCGCGCCGCCAACGAATTGCACGATGCTGACGATGGCGTCTTCCCAACGAGAGGGATCGATTGCGGCATCGTAGATGACGCTGATCAGGTCGCTCAGTTGCTGCTGATCATCTGAATTGTCTTGCGACGATTCCGAAGCCGACCGCGGATGTGAAACCCTGTTCATTCGACGACGCGCCCCGGTATGAGGATAGCTATGAAACAACTTTAAGCTTTTCCGCTGATATCGAGCCGGTGTCGCGCTCAAATCATTTTGATCGTGTCCCATCGGGGCCGCGGGGAATATCGGCCATCCTTCAAATGGAGGATGATCAGTGCGATCGGTGACATCTTGGCCGGACGCTTCAGGTTGAAAATGAGTTGATCAGAACGCGATGCGCACGCCGCCCCGCCCGTGCGATACGGCTGCGAACGGACAACGCGCCGCCCTGGAACCCCGCCAAATAGCGCGACACTTGGCGCGGACGCGGCAATCAAGGCCTGCCCAGCAAGTGCCAGTCGCGGATAGCTTGTGCCCAGGCTCTTTCAATCCACCCTGCTTGCTGACTGATTGGCCTGTCTTGACGAGCGCCTTGGGTCAGATGTCGGCGTCCTCGGAAGCAACGACTCTTCGGCCTGGAAGCGGGACGAGCATGGCCGCGTGCTGACGATAGCGGCGGTACCGGTCGCCGAATTGCTGGACCAGATCGTGCTCTTCCAACCGAATGCCGATCAGAATGTAGGCGGTGATGCCAAGCGAATAGAGCAGATGACCGACCGTCATCGCAGGCGTGGCCCAGACCGCAAGCAGTATGCCAAGATAAATCGGATGGCGGACATACCGGTAGAGCATCGGCGTGCGAAATGTCGCTTCCGAGGGCTGTTTACCGAACAGGCGCATGAACACCTGACTGAGGCCGAACAACTCGAAATGACTGAGAAAAAACGTGCTGGCCACCAGCACGACCCAACCCAGCCAGAAGATGGCGTCGACCGCCCCCGCTGCGACCGGGTCGTTCACGGTCCAGACCGGCCTGGGGATCGGCTGCCACTGCCAGTACAGCAACAGCAGTGCGAAGCTGGCGAACAGCACGTAGGTGCTGCGCTCGACCGAAGCCGGCACAATGCGAGTCCACCAGCGTTTGAAGCCCTGACGCGCCATCACGCTGTGCTGGACCGCGAACAGTCCGATCAGCAGCACATCCACGACGATGCTTGCCGGGAAAGGACCGGCGAATCCGGAATCGATAGACTTCGGAACGATCAGATTGCCGGTGAAACCGATGAGGTAGAGCAACGCGACGAGCGTGACACCGTAAGCGACAATGCCGTAGAGAACGGCAACCAGACCCGCCATGAATTTTTCTCCCACAGATTTCGAGGTTTTTGCGTCAGTTGGTCTCATCCCGGCATCCGCGCAGTAGGAGCCTACTGGTACGAGATTTCGAGCGGCGATCGGCGCGGCTACATCACCGTATTGGGGCGGGCGGTGGCGCCGAATTTTGCGCGGTCACCATCCAGGAACTCGATTTCATCATCACGCCTTCGGAGCGGACGAATTGTTTCAACTCGTCCTTCAAGGCCGCCACCAGCGTATCAAACAGACGAGCAGCCTCCGGACCGGCTTCGCGATAGACTTCCCCGGCGGGACCGATCGCGAGCTGAAACGCGACCGCTTCATCGAGATCTCGCCCGACCCGGACTTCGGCATCGATCCGTTCGAACCTGATGTCGCTGTAGCCGGCAATCATCAATTGCCGGGTCACGGCTTCCGGATTGGTCATCGAAAACGGTCCGGGGCCACAGGTTGCGGCGTCTTCCCTGACGGGAGGCAGGTAACGAAGCAGTACCTCCTTAGAAAGTGTAAGCCACGGATTGTCCGCCCGTTCGCGCCACACAATCATCGTCATCAGTCCGCCCGGCTTGAGCGCAAGTCGCATGTTGCTCAAGCCAGCCATCGGATCTTCGAAGAACTGGGTTCCAAAGCGGGAGAAGCAGAAATCGTGTACCGGCTCAAACGGATAGGTCTGAACATCCGCTTCGAGAAACCTGAGATTTGTGATCCCCGCGTCCTTCGCATCTGCGCGACCTGCGTCGAGGAAGCCATTGCAACAGTCGAGGCCGAGGACGGATCCGGCGGGTCCGACGCGCCGCGCAAGTTCAATCGCGGTGTCGCCCCAGCCGCATGCGACATCCAGGACGCTGTCGCCGGTTCTGATCGGCAGCGACGGGAATACTATCGCGCTGTGCAGGTGAAGGCCGCCGGCCAGAATGTGGCGCCAAGCGTTGAATTTCGGAACCAGCACCGCGTTCCAGAAATCGATATACGGAGTGACAGTTTGGGTAGCCTGCGCGATGCTCATGATCGAGGTGTCCGTCTGCTCGCAGTTGCTGCCCGGAACCCAGTCCTGGCGCCCCGCTTTTCCATCCCGCAACCGGTCATGCGTCCGCCGCACCGTCTGGACAGCGTCTCAAGGAAACGTGGAGGAATCGATTGGTTGGCAGTTCGTTCATGAGCCCCGTATAAGCGCGGGGACCGCCACGGTGAATGATCGCCCGGCCGTATCACTTGACCGATCGTCCAAATCTGAGATTGGCCTAATGATCGATCCGCTATCAGAAGTGCTTCGATCGGTTCGCCTGACTGGCGGCATTTTTCTGGATGCGCGTTTCACCGCGCCGTGGAGCGTGCATACCCAGATCCTCGCTGAGGACTGCGGGACTTTCGCGGTCAAGCCGTCGCTGTTGATCGCATACCACTTCGTCATCGCGGGAAAATTGCTGCTCAGCGTCGATGGTGAACCCACCATTGAAGTGCGGGCCGGGGAAATCGTACTGCTGCCGCGAAACGATGTTCATACGCTGGCCAGCGACGCGGGTCTGGTACCCACAAGCGCGCGTCATCTCATTCAGCCCTCAGCGGATGGAGGGCTGGCAAAAATTCTGCACGGCGGAGGCGGTGAGCCGGCGCAAATCGTGTGCGGGTTTCTCGGCAGCGAGGAAACCTATAATCCGTTGATCGCGGCCCTGCCAAGAGTGCTGAAGCTCGACATTCGCGAGGGCGTCGCACGCGACTGGATCGAGGCTTCAGTGCGATATGCAGCCGGCGAACTGACGGCCGGCAGGTTCGCCTCGTCAAACCTGATGTCTCGGCTTTCCGAACTGCTGTTCGTAGAGGCGATGCGCCAGTATTCCGTGACATACACCGATCAAGATGGGGGATGGCTGAAGGGGATTGCCGATCCGCAAATCGGACGCGCGCTCGCCTCCATTCATCATAACGTCGGGCTGCCGTGGTCCGCGGAGTCCCTCGCGAGCGAAGTCTCGATGTCGCGGAGCGCCTTCGTCGACCGCTTCACAACCCTGATCGGGGTGCCACCAATCCGGTATCTGACCATCTGGCGGCTTCAGGCAGCCAAGGTGAGCCTACGAGAAACACGCAAGCCCATCGACCAAATCGCAGAGGAAGTGGGTTACGGATCCGGAGAAGCATTCAGCCGGGCGTTTAGGCGTGAATTCGGCCTGGCGCCTGCGCGATGGCGGCAACGCTGACAAGCCAATTGATTGCGCACGCGTCAAGTTTCAGAACGAGCCTCCATAGGGGACGATCAGGAAATGATGCGTCGCCGTCGCGGCGAGAGCCGTGGCGGGTCAAAACCGCCATGGACGGTCGGAATCGCACCTCTTGTCTACCTCGCACAGCGGAGCATGTGACCAGCTGATAGGCACGCCCAGTGCCCTCGGCGTGGACCTGGAGTAGGGGACGCGTCACGCACGCCGATTTCGGTGCGCACAAACACGCGTAATATCGGCGATGGGTCGAGATCGGCGAAGGCACGCACATGGTTCTGCTGGAGAAGAACCGGTTGCAGGCGTTCGACGCGATCAATCAGTTTCTCTCGGAACAGTATGAGCATGACTAGCGCGATCTCCGCGGATCCCGCCGCGAGAACACAGATGCTTCGCCTGAGCGCTCCTCGCGCTTCCGGTTCCCGAATCGTCCGATCCTTGAGGACGATCGCATGCGCCGTCTACTGTTCCGGAACCATTTAGACCGATGGTTCCTCCGACTTCCGGGCGCATGGGCAGACAAACATGACCTGCATGGAGTGAAACTATCAAAGTTTAATGCGCTCTGTCGTTCTCATCGATCAGATTGGGGACGGGTTCTGAGTTGTTAGGCGACCAATGCAGGCAGGATTTGCGTTCTCCAAGCTCGCCGACCGGTTGGCGAGCCTCACTCCCGTAACGGCCGACGATCTCCACCTGCTCGCGGACATGGCAAGCACAATCGCGCATCTCAGTTCGCGCCAGGCCGTTTTGCGGCATGGCGATGATGCCACTCAGTGCTGTCTGCTCCTTCAGGGATATCTGTCTTGGCAGGATGCAGAGAGTGCAGACGGGCAGATCACTTCAATCCATGTTCCCGGAGACATCGCCGATCTGCACACGCTTTATCGTCCTCGCGTTGACGGCAATTTGATCGCACTTGGCCCCGCCATCGTCGCTCTCGTGCCACACCGTTTCTTCCGCGATTTGTCCGCGCGTTCGCCCGCTATGTCTCGCGCATTGCTGCTGATGCTGCTCACCAGCCACGCGATTCAGCGCAACTGGACAGTGAACCTGGGTAGCCGTGATGCATTGACGCGTGTGGCGCATCTGCTGTGCGAGATCACCATCCGCCTGCAAAGCGTCGGCTTGGCGAGAGATCTCAGGTTGCCATCACCTTTTACCCAATCGGACCTTGCGGCAGCATGCAGCATCTCCCCGGTCCACGCCAACCGCACGATTCAGGAGCTGCGACGATGCAACCTCCTGCAATGGCAGGGTAAGACGGTAACGATTACGGACTGGCCGGGACTCGTGCGGCTCGCAAGATTCGATCCGACTTACCTGGGCATTCAGTCCAGCCGCGACGATGCGTCGTCATTGCGGCTCCGGCCACTTACGGCGGACCTTGCGCTCGCTTGAGCCCCTTTCGGACGACACGTTGGAAACTTGCGGAGCGTGCAATCAGGGCTTCCCGCGCCTCTCCAAGGACGTCATCCCAATTGCCTGATGTCCTCTGATGAAACAGCCGCAGGCTCGGATACCAAAGGGAACGGGACTCGGATGACGGCCAGCGCCAGTCGCAATCCGCATGCAACAAGACCCACGCGTCACAGCCGAGCGCTCCCGCAAGATGGGCCACCATGGTATCAACGCAAATGAGGAGATCGAGCCGCTGGAGGAGACGACCGAGAACCGTAATGTCAGGCGTGCTGACGTCCTTCGCGTCGATCTCGGCCAGTTCGCACGTTCCGGCCCCGCGTTGCAGCGAGCAGAGCGTCACTCCGGGAACGGCAAGTTGCCCTAGCAGGGATGGCGGGATGGTCCTTCGCTTGTCCCAGTTGCCGACTTCCCAAACCAGGCCGACGGCAAGAGCTCCAACTTCAAGACCTCGGACTTGCTCGACCGCCCGCGGCAGCGATACGTAAGATGCACGCATCTCGACGTGCTCCCGCCTCGCCCTTATGGCATGCGGCACCTCCATGATCTCGATATCGACCTCGAAGTCGATCTCAGGTGCACCATCATGGAGCGCAAAAGCCCGATCGACGCCTGCCGCTCGCTCGACCAGCGGCAGAAGCTCGCCCTGGCACCAGACCGTGACGCGGCGCGCGACGTCACGAAGCGGTCGCATGAAGCGCAGGAACTGGATGGTGTCGCCGAGCCCGTGGTAACAGCGGACCAGTACATCCTTGCCCCTCAGCTCCTCGCCGCGCCAGATGCGCTGGAGGTGACGAGGCCCGGTATGCTTGGGTGGATACGCAAACGTTGCCAGATCGCGATCGTTGATCGCCCAGGCGCGTTCGAATTCGCCTGCCCGCATCGCCTCGGTCCAGCTGCCCGACACGTGGTGATCCAGCTAGCGCCGCACGAATTTGTGAAAGCGGCTCGGCTTACCGTCCTTGGTGTGGTCCTGGTGAAGGAAGGCAATGCCGGCCTCGTCGAACTTGGCGAAGAATTCGTCCCAGCTGATCCGGTCGAGACCGTCGTCGGGCGGATCGAAATCGATGCGCAGGATACCGGCGTGTCCGTCCCCCTCCGTGGCCTTGACCGTCGCGGGCTTTCCGCCGCGCTCCTCCGCCCATTTCCGGATGACGTTGTGGCTGGTGGTCTGCTGGGCTTCGCTGGTTTGTGATTTGGATGACATGTGACACCTCGATTCCTGACAAGGACCGAGCGACGGATCGGCCCTCGCGTCAGACTGTTTCGCCGTGAACGCCGGACGCGAGGATTTGTTCTTTCGCAGGCCGGACTCTCTCAAAGCATCATCTTCTTCTTCATCTTCATCATGAAGCGTTTCGTTCCCGCCAAACTGCCGGGGATTCTATCCCAGGTTAAGCGCGTGAAGTTTTTTTGGCTGAAATCCGACGTGAGGCGGACATAGTGCCGTGAGTTCAGGAACGAACATACGTTCCTCACGTTCGCCGACGTACTTACGTCAACACTGCATCTCTTCAACGCTGCATGCCTTAGCCGCTGCAATGCCTTCCGGAGGGCCTAGATCCATGCATTCTCGTCTTCAGGACAGGCGGCGCGTGCGCGTCGGCATCGTCGGTGTCGGCAATTGTGCGAGCTCCTTCGTTCAGGGGCTCTCCTATTACCGGGACGCCAAATCGAACGAGCCGGTGCCTGGGCTGATGAACGCCGATCTCGGCGGCTACCACATCAGCGACATTCAGGTCGCGTCGGCTTTTGACGTCCATGCCGGCAAGGTCGGACGCGACGTGGCCGAGGCGATCTTCGCAGCGCCGAACAACACGCACCGCTTCTCCGACGTCGCGCCCACCGGCGTCGTGGTCCGCCGCGGGCCGGTCATGGACGGCGTCGGCCATTATCTCAAGGACGACGTCCCGATCGCGGATGTCCCGGAAGCCGACGTCTCCGAAGTGCTCGCGACCTCGCGCACGGACGTGCTTGTGTCCTATCTTCCCGTCGGTTCGCAGCACGCGAGCGAATTTTACGCCGCGCGCGCGATCGAGGCCGGCTGCGGCTACGTCAATTGCATCCCGGTCTTCATTGCCTCGAATCCCGACTGGCGGCGGCGATTCGAGGATGCAGGCCTGCCGATCGTCGGCGACGACATCAAGAGCCAGGTCGGCGCCACCATTCTGCACCGGGTGCTCGCCAATCTCTTCCGCGAACGCGGCGTGCGGCTGGACAGAACCTACCAGCTCAATGTCGGCGGCAACACCGATTTCAAGAACATGCTCGAGCGCGAGCGGCTGACATCAAAGAAGATCTCCAAAACCCAGGCCGTGACCAGCCAGTTCGACGTGCCCATGGATGCCGATAATATCCATGTCGGCCCGAGCGACCATGTGCCGTGGCTGACCGACCGCAAGCTGGCCTTTATCCGCCTGGAGGGCACGACGTTCGGCGGTGTTCCCCTGAGCGCGGAAGTCAAGCTCGAGGTCTGGGACTCTCCAAACTCGGCGGGCGTCGTGATCGACGCGGTCCGCTGCGCCAAGCTTGCCATGGACCGCGGGCAAGCCGGCGCGCTGACGGGCCCCTCGAGCTATTTCATGAAGTCGCCGCCTCAGCAGTTCACGGACGAGGAAGCCGGACGGCGAACGCGCGCCTTCATCGACGACAAGGCGTACACCTGATGGCGAAGATCATTCATCTGATCCGCCACGGGCATCATGCCCTGCTCGGCCGCACGCTCTGTGGCCGGATCAAAGGCGTAGAGCTCGATGATCTCGGCTGCGAGGAAATCGCGCGATGTGCCGATACCTTCACGCCGCCGCCGAACATGGTTCAGTCGAGCCCGCAGCGGCGCTGCATGCAGTCGGCCTGCATCCTGGCCGCACGCTTCGGCTTGCCGGTGGAGATCGTGCCGGCACTCGACGAGCTCGACTACGGCGAATGGACCGGACTGTCGTTCGAGGCACTCGCCCGAGACCCCCGATGGTCGCGCTGGAACGAACAACGCGGAACGAACCGCCCGCCGGGCGGCGAAAGCATGCGGTCGCTCCAGAGGCGCGTCGTCGCCCATCTGGAGCAGCTGCGCAACGATCATGGTAGCGGCATAGTCGTCGTCGCCGTCAGCCACGCCGAACCGATCCGCGCGGCGCTGCTGCATTATTCCCGGAAAGAGCTGGACGACTTCCTCTCGATCGAGATCGACCCCGGCAGCGTCAGCACCCTCAGCGTGGACAATCGCGGACTCAAGATCACCGGGATCAATCAGCGGGTGCCAGCGTGAAGATCGTGATTTTCGGCCTGACAATTTCCTCATCCTGGGGCAACGGTCACGCCACCTTGTGGCGAGGGCTTTGCAAGCATCTCGCGCGAGCCGGCCACAACGTCGTCTTTTTCGAGCGCGACGTTCCCTATTACGCCGGCGCGCGGGATTTGCACGAAGTGCCCGGCGGCCAATTGCGCCTGTTCTCGAACTGGGACGATGTACTTCCTTTGGCGCGCAGCGACATTCGTGATGCCGATGTCGCGATCGTGACCTCCTATTGTCCCGACGCGATCGCCGCGACGGAACTTGCCCTGTCCGAGGGCCACGCGGTGCCCGTGTTCTACGACCTCGACACGCCGGTCACGCTGGCGAAGCTCATGGCCGGCGAGGCCGTTCCCTATATCGGGCCGCGGGGCCTGCGGGATTTCGCGCTGGTCCTGAGCTTCACCGGCGGTCCACGCATCTGCAACGAATTTCGCGACAGGCTCGGCGCCGGCAATGTCCGCCCGCTCTACGGCCATGTCGATACGGACACCCATCGACCGGTGTCGTCGCAGCCGCATTACCGTGCGGATCTGTCCTATCTCGGCACATATTCGCAGGATCGCCAGCGCGCGCTCGAGGCTCTGTTCGTCGAACCCGCACGCAACAGGCAGGATCGGCGTTTCCTGATCGGGGGTGCACAGTACCCGGAAGATTTTCCCTGGTCGCCAAACATCTACTTCGTGCAGCACTTGCCGCCGTCTGAGCACGCGTCGTTCTTTGCGTCGTCCCGGCTGACGCTCAACGTCACGCGCCGCGCCATGGCGGAGATGGGCTGGTGTCCCTCCGGCCGCCTGTTCGAAGCCGCTGCCTGCAAGGCCCCGCTCCTCAGCGACGACTGGCCGGGACTCGATGAATTCTTTGTACCCGGCCAGGAAATCCTGATCGCACACGATGCGAAGGACACGCTTGCTGCGTTGACGATGGCCGACGCCGACCTTCAGCACATCGCCGGGCGCGCATATGAGCGGACCATGGATCAGCACACATCCGACAAGCGCGCTGCCGAACTGATTTCGCTGCTCGAGCAGACGGCATCCCTCGGCGCGCGCCGACAGCAACCCGAGGAGGCCTGATCATGTGGGGCATCGTTCCGGCCGCGGGCCGCGGCAGCCGCATCCAGCCGCTCGCCTTCTCCAAGGAGTTGCTTCCGGTCGGAAGCCAACGGGACGACGGCATCGATCGTCCATGCGCCGTCTCCGAATATCTGCTGGAGCGGCTGATCCTTGGGGGTGCCGACAAGATCTGCTTCGTGATTTCCCCCGGCAAATCGGACATCCTCGAATATTTCGGCGATCATTACGGCAGCGCTCAACTCGCCTATGTCGTGCAGCCCGATGCGTTGGGGCTGTGCGATGCCGTGTTCAGGGCGGGCACGGTGGTTGGCCACAACGAAGACATCCTGGTCGGACTTCCGGATACCGTCTGGTTCCCAAAGGCCGCCCTGCAGGCGCTGCCGGCCGCTGACCTGTCGTTTCTGCTGTTTCCGGTCGAACACCCCGAGTTCTTCGATGCCGTCGTGCTCGACGGGGATCGCGTCACGGAGATCCAGGTCAAGCAGCCGGATGCGGCGTCGAAATGGATATGGGGCGCCTTCAAGATGTCCGGCAACGGATTTCGCGAGCTACAGTCGCTGTGGACGAAGCGCGAGCGCCGGGATGAATATTTCGGGACGCTCGTCAACGCCTACATCGCGGCCGGCGGCCAGGGTCTCGGCGTCAAGGCCGGCGAATCCTATGTCGACGTCGGCACCATCGACGGCTACCGGACGGCAATGGCGTTGCTCGCCGAAAGCTCCGTCGGGAACGGACGCTCTCGACTGCTGGCCGGCGGTTCGCCGGAGGCGGCCCGCCCGGCCCACGCAATGAACAATGGAGTGACCGCATGAGCAGAGGCGCCCTCTCCCGCGAGGAAATCCGCCAGCGCATCGATGCGCTCGGGCCATGGTTTCACAATCTGGACCTGAACGGCGTGCCGACCGCGCCTTCACACTTTCTCGGCGACTATCCCAACGTGAAATGGCGCCGCTTCTCCGGGATCATCCCGGACCGCCTCGAGGGCAAGACCGTGCTCGATATCGGCTGCAACGCCGGGTTCTACGCCATGGAGATGAAGCGGCGCGGCGCCGAGCGCGTCCTCGGCCTGGACACTGACGACGAATATCTCGCACAAGCCCGCTTCGCGGCCGAGGTGAACGGGCTCAGGATCGAATTCCGCAAGATGTCAGCCTACGACGTCGGACAGCTGCGCGAAAAGTTCGATCTCGTGATCTTCATGGGCGTGCTCTACCACCTGCGGCACCCTCTGCTGGCACTCGATCTGATCCACGAGCACGTGGCCGGCGATCTCCTGCTGTTCCAGTCGATGCAGCGCGGCGACAGCCGCGTGGATTGCGTCGACAAGAACTACGACTTCTGGACCACCGATCAGTTCGATTCCCCGGGCTATCCAAAGCTGCACTTCATCGAGAACAAATATGCCGACGACCCCACCAATTGGTGGGTGCCGAACCGCGCCTGCGCCGAAGCCATGCTGCGCAGCGCCGGCTTTGCGATCGCGGCGCATCCGGAAGACGAAGTCTATCTATGCAAGCGGGTAGCAAGGCCGCAGGCGGAAGGTCCGGTCTATCCGTCGCGGGAGACCGGCCGATGATCGAAGCCGCCAAGATCTGGAACGAGCCCAACAACAAGTCGCACTGGGACATCCTGATCGATCCGGATTGGACCATGTTCGCGAGCCTGGCGCTCGCTGCGGGAAAGGCGATCCGCAGCGCGCATCCCACACTCCCGCGTGTGCTCGGCGGCATATCGCCGATCGATCCGTCCTTCATCCGCAACATGCAGGCGCGCGGCGTGCTCGATCATGTCGATGCCGTGGCCGTGCATGGCTTTCCGCTGGACTGGAACCTGTGGCAGATCGCGGAATGGCCGGCCAAGATCGACGAGATCAAGGCCGTCACTTCGCTGCCGGTGTGGGTGAGCGAGGTGGGAGTCTCGTCCTTCGGTGCCGAGGAGGTGCAGGCCTGGGGACTGATGCGGACCGCCGAGCTGTTGACTGGCCGGGCGCCGCGGATTCACTGGTACAGCCTCTACGATCTTCCTTCCAGTTGGGAGGCGACGACGCGGCACAAGGAAGCTGAAGGTTCCTCCTACTATCGGCATTTCCATATGGGGCTGCTGCGCGAGGATGGCACGCCGAAAGCTGCCGCGGGCCTGTTCAGCCAATATGCACCTGCGATGGGCCTGTGCCAGTGGTTTCACTTCGAGGACCACCGCCTCGATGACGCCGTGCGCTGGATGCGCCGGCTCGGCGTGCAGCATCTCAGGACTGGCCTGTCCTGGGCCGACAGCTTCCGTCCCAATGCGCTCGCCTGGTTCGATCGGCAGATGGACGCGCTGGCCGAGTTTCAGGTCACCGTGACCTTCTGCTTCACCCCCGAACATCGAGGTATCGAGCCTCATCACACCAGCCCGCCGCTCGACGTCAACGAGTTCGCGGATTTCTGCGCACAGATGGTCGAACGCTATTGCGCGAAAACCGGACTCGCGCCGTCCGCAGCGTCTTCGCGCCCGGCCATCTCGGAGCCGACATGCGTGCCCTGATCCTGGTGATGGACTCCGTCGGGATCGGCGCTGCGCCGGATGCCATCAATTACGGCGACGAGGGTGCCGATACCGTCGGCCACATTGCCGAGATGTGCATGGCCGGCACTGCCGACGGACCCAGCCGGGAGGGGCCGCTTCGGCTTCCCAATCTGGTTGCGCTCGGACTTGGCCAGGCTTGCCGTCTCGCCACCGGGCGCGTGCCGCCGGGGCTCGATGGCCGTCCTGAGCACGCGCGATTTGGCTGCGCGAGCGAGATCTCCAAAGGCAAGGACACGCCATCCGGTCATTGGGAGATCGCCGGCGTGCCGGTGCCGTTCGACTGGGGCTATTTTCCAAGAACCAAGCCGTGCTTCCCGCGCGATTTGATGGAGAGCCTGTGCGAACAGGCGCGATTGCCCGGCATCCTCGGGAACTGTCACGCCTCCGGCACAGAGATCATCGCCGAATGCGGCGAGCATCACATCAGAACGGGCGAACCGATCTGCTATACATCGGCCGACAGCGTGTTTCAGGTCGCAGCGCACGAGGAGACGTTCGGACTCGAATGCCTCTATGAGGTCTGCCGCATTGCCCGCGGACTGGTCGATCCCCTCAACATCGGACGCGTCATCGCACGTCCCTTCGTCGGTACGTCGGCGGGTGGCTTCAAGCGGACATCGCACAGGAAGGACTTTTCCGTCCCGCCGCCGGAGCGGACGATCCTCGATCTTGCCGAAAGCGCAGGCCGTGACATCGTCACGATCGGAAAGATCGACGACATCTTCGCTCATCGCGGGACCGGGAGGAACCTGCGCGGCGATGGCAACCAGGCGCTGTTCGATGCCACGCTCGATGGGCTGGCCTCTCTCGCAGAGGGCGGGATGTTGTTTGCCAACTTCATCGATTTCGACACTCTGTACGGCCATCGGCGCGACGTCGCGGGCTATGCAGCGGCGCTCGAAACATTCGATGCGCGCGTTCCGGATCTGCTGAACCGCCTGCGCGACGATGATTTCCTGATCATCACGGCCGATCATGGTTGCGACCCGACCTGGAGCGGTACCGACCACACGCGGGAACAAGTGCCGATTTTGGCATGGAGCCCGCGCTCAACTTCTTCGATCGGCAAGCGCGCCGGATTTGCGGACATCGGCGCAGCGGTCGCTAGGCATCTCGAACTGCGGGCGCCGGGTCACGGCGTGCATTTCTAGCCCGCTGCACCCGCCAGATTCACCTGGGTTATTGATCCAGGTTAGGGAAATATTCGTTTGTAGGTTTCGCAGGAACGAACATTCCTTGCATCGCTTCTACTCCCAAATGTGACTGGCGCGCCGGTCGCCCGACCAGAACAGCAGCGCGCTTTCATTCTCATCACGGATTGATCCCGCAGGATCGATCTCACGGCGGCACGGAGCGGTGAATGACGCGAGTATTGATCACTGGAGGTGCCGGATTCATCGGATCGCATGCGGCCGACGCGCTGCTGGCGGCCGGCTATGAAGTCCGCCTGCTCGACAATCTCTCGCCGCAGGTCCACGGAGGCAACCGCCAGCGTCCCGCCTACCTTGCCAAAGACGCGGAGCTCGTCGTCGGTGACGTCACCGACGCTCTCGCGGTCGATCATGCGTTGCGCGGCACGGACATGGTCCTGCATCTCGCATCAGCAGTCGGCGTCGGCCAGAGCATGTACGACATCGAACCCTACGTCAGAACGAACGAGCTCGGTACTGCCGTGCTGCTGCAGGCACTATCCAAACGCCCGGTCGCGCGGCTCGTGGTTGCCTCGTCCATGAGTATTTACGGCGAGGGCCTTTACCGGAGCGCCGATCAGAGCGTGGTCGCCTGCGAGGAGCGGGCCGTCGAGCAGCTTCGCCGCGGCGATTGGGAGCTGCGCGATGCAGCCGGCAATCCGCTCGATCCTGTTCCGACCCCGGAGACAAAGCAGCCTTCGCTGAGCTCGATCTATGCGCTCAACAAATACGCGCAGGAGCGCATGTGCCTGATCACAGGCAAGGCTTATGGCATCCCGACGGTGGCGCTACGATTCTTCAATGCGTTCGGACCCCGTCAGGCCCTGTCCAATCCGTATACCGGCGTGCTGGCCATCTTTGCCGCCCGGCTGCTCAACGGCCGCCCTCCCCTCGTCTTCGAGGACGGCCGGCAGCGCCGCGACTTCGTCCATGTCCATGACGTCGCCCGCGCCTGCCGGATGGCGCTGGAGGCGGAGCACGCGCAGGACGTCTTCAACGTCGGCTCCGGCCAGAGCCGCACCATTCTGTCGGTCGCGGAGGATCTGGCCGAAGTCATGGGGCGCCGCGACATTGCGCCCGAGCTGACGCGGAAATATCGCGCAGGAGATATCCGGCACTGCTTCGCCGACATGGGAAAATCCCGCGACGTGCTCGGCTTCGAGCCTCGCGTCGCATTCAGGGATGGGCTCGAAGAGCTGGCGGAATATCTCGCCGACCAGATCGCTGACGATCAGGCGGAGCGGGCCACCAAGGAGCTGCAGCAACGAGGATTGGTCGCGTGATGAGTGAACGAGACAACAGACCCGTCCTGATCACCGGCGGCTGCGGGTTTATCGGGTGCAACCTTGCCGACCGCCTCGCGGAGCGCGGCGAGCCGGTGCTGATCCTGGATAACCTCGCCCGCGCCGGCGTGCGGGAGAATGCGCAGTGGCTGAAGTCCCGGCATGGCGACCGGGTCACAATCACCGTGGCCGACATTCGCGAGCCGATCCCGGTGATCGACGCCGTACGCGAAGCCCGCGCCGTGCTGCACCTGGCCGCCCAGGTCGCCGTCACCGACAGCGTGAGCGATCCGGCCGCCGATTTCGAGATCAACGCGCGGGGCACATTGAACGTGCTCGAAGCCGTGCGCCTCCACAACAACGCCGCGCCGGTGGTGTTCGCCTCGACTAACAAGGTCTACGGACGCCTGATCGACGATGGCGAGATCGCGCTCACCGGCCGCCGCTACACGCCGACAAGCGGCCTGCTCGCCGCCGGCATCTCGGAAAATGCGCCGCTCGACTTCTACAGTCCCTATGGATGCTCCAAGGGAACGGCGGATCAATACGTCCACGACTATGCGCGGGTGTACGGCCTGCAGACCGTGGTGATGCGCATGAGTTGCATCTATGGGCCCCGTCAATTCGGCACCGAGGATCAGGGCTGGATCGCGCATTTCCTGCTGAGCACCATCCGCAGCAAAGAGCTGACGATCTATGGCGACGGCCATCAGGTCCGCGATGCGCTTCACGTCTCCGACGCGGTCTCGGCCTGGCTCGCCGTGCTCGATGGCATCGCGCTCGCCCGTGGACGCGTCTTCAATCTCGGCGGCGGTCCGGCCAACGCGATCAGTCTGCTGGAATTGATCGACTGCATCACCGATCTGACCGGCCGCAAGGTGGCCTATCGCTTTGCCGATTGGAGGCCCGGCGATCAGCCCTGGTACGTGACCGACACGCACGCGCTCTCCAGCGCGCTCGGGTGGGCGCCTCAGGTTTCGTTCGCAGACGGCCTCCGATCCCTGCACACCTGGCTGGACGGCCGGTTCGGATCGTCACAGGGCAACCGCGAGGCACTGGCATGACGCGTGTTGCCCTCATCAACCCGAACTGGGATTTTGGCGGCAGCATCTATTTCGGCTGCCGATCCCCTCACCTTCCGCTCGAGCTTGGGATCTCCGAGCATTATTTGAAGGCGGCCGGGCACAAGACGCTGCTGCTCGACGCCCACATGTTCGACCTTTCTCTCGCCGATATCCATGCCGAGCTGCGCGCGTTCGGCCCCGACCAGATCGTCATCACGACGGCGCCGACCTATCTGTTCTGGCGCTGCGCCCCTCCCGAGCTCCGCGTTCCGCAGGAGCTTGCGATGGCGGTGCGAGATCTGGCTCCGATCCTTATCGCGGTGGGCCCCCATGGCTCGACTGTGCCAAGGGCAGCGCTTCGAAAGCTTGGCACCGACATTGTCGTGATGGGCGAGTGCGAGGCCTCCTTGCTGCGTCTTGCCAATGGCGAGCGGGACTTCCCGGGCCTGTGCTTTGCCGATGGCGCCTCGCTCCGCGTCAATGGCGGCCCGCAGGCCGTCGCATTCAAGGATCAGCCGCCGCTTGACTGGCCGGAGGAGATGATCCGGCGGCACCACCATCACCACCACCGTTTCGAAGCCGAGCCGCAGGCGCCGGGCGCCGAGGTCGAGGCGTCCAGGGGATGTCCGTACAACTGCACGTTCTGCGCCAAGGAGAACTTCCGCAACGCTTACCGCAAGCGGCCTGCCACCATCGTTCTCGAAGAGGTCGAGGGCCTGCGCCGTCAAGGCATCGAATATGTCTATTTCATCGACGAGATTTTCCTACCGAACGCGGAACTGCTGGAAGGGCTCGCCACACGCGGGCTGAAATTCGGGGTGCAGACCCGCATAGACCTCTGGAAGCCGGACATGCTGGCTCTGCTCGGCCGCGCCGGCTGCGTCTCGATTGAAGCCGGCATCGAGAGCCTCACGGTCGAGGGCCGCGCCGCGCTCGCCAAGAACTGCAAGATGACGACCGACCAGCTTGCCGAACGGCTGGTCGAAGCGCGCCGTCACGTCCCCTTCGTGCAGGCCAATTTGATCGAAGTCCCCGAGGACGATGACCCCATCGTGCAGCGCTGGCGCCGCACCATGCAGGATGCCGGCATCTGGGCCAACGATCCGGTCCCGCTGTATCCCTATCCAGGCTCGCCGGATTATCGGAAGCTGTGGGGCGAGCCCGACGATTTCGCCTGGGAGCGCGCGCACCGGCACTATCTCGCGATGTTCGACCAGTTCAGCGACGTGCAGAACGATCGCCCGGTCCCGCTCGAGACTCTCGAACTGCAGGTGGCATCATGAGCCGCAGCTCGCAGCTCCGGATCCTGATGACGACCGATACCGTCGGAGGCGTCTGGACCTATTCGTCATCTCTTGCGTCGTCCCTTGCAGCGAAGGGCGCCGACGTCACCCTGGTGATGATGGGCCCCCGCGCGCGGGCCGGCCAGCTTGAGATGCTGCGTGGCTCGCGGGTCCGCCTGATCGAAACGGACCTTGCACTCGAATGGCAGGATCCGGAAGGACAAGATCTGTCCCAGGCCAGGCCCGTCCTTGCGAAGCTCGAATCCAGAATCCGGCCTGACGTCGTTCACCTCAACAGCTTTCGCGAAGCGAACTTCGCCTGGCGCGCTCCAGTGGTGGTCGTCGCGCATTCCTGCGTCAACTCCTGGGGGCTCGCGTGCCGCGATACGAGCTGGCTCGGTGAACCGAAATGGCGCGGCTACACCGAACGGGTGACGGCCGCATTCGACACGGCACAGGCCTGGGTTTGTCCCAGCCAGTCCTTCCACGATGACGTTGCGGAAATCTATCGGCCTCGCTCGCGCGGCATCGTGATCTGGAATGGAATTGACCCTCAGGGCCTCGCGGGACGGAAGCAAGACATGATCTTTGCAGCGGGCCGGCTCTGGGACCGCGCCAAGAACATCGAGGTCCTGGCGGCCGCGGCGCCTGGACTGGACTGGCCCGTTCAGGTCGCCGGGCCGGCGGATGAGTGCCCTTCGGCTTCCGTCACCTGGCTCGGGCAGTTGTCTCACGAAGCCATGCGCGCGCACTTGCAGCACGCTGCCATCTTCGCCAGCCCCGCGCTCTATGAGCCGTTCGGCCTCTCCGTTCTGGAAGCCGCGGCCGCGGGATGTGCCCTCGTCCTGTCCGACAGTCCGACCTTCAAGGAATTATGGAGTGGGGCCGCGCTGTTCGTCGATCCCACCGACAGCAAGGCGCTGCATCGAGCGCTCGCAGGTCTGTGCACCGACGATCGCGAGCGGGTGCGGCTGCAACGTGCCGCCTTCGAGCATTCCCTGACCTACTCGCTGACCCGAACCACGAGCGCCTATCTCAGCCTGTACGAGGAGCTGCTTGCCGTCCATCACGCGCCCGCCCCCATGGAGGTCCGTGCATGAAATGCGTTCTGTTCTACCACGCGTTCACCTCCTGCTGGAACAACGGCAATGCGCATTTCCTGCGTGGCTATGCCCGCGAACTTCACGCGCTCGGTCATGAGGTCGTCGTGTTCGAGCCGATCGACGGCTGGAGCCGGTTGAATGCGATCCGCGAGGGTGGTAGTCAGACGATGGAGGATATTCCAAGACTGTTTCCCGGCATCGGCATCCGTCGCTACGACGCCTGCCTCGATCTCGATGAGGCGTTGCACGGCGCCGATCTCGTCGTCGTCCACGAATGGAATTCGCCTGATCTGATCGCAGACATCGGATCGAGACGGGCTCGCGGCGCTCCGTTCACGCTGCTGTTCCACGACACCCATCATCGCGCCGTCAGCGCACCGGACGAACTTGCGCAGTTCGACCTCGACGGATTCGACGGTGTGCTCGCCTTTGGCGAGGTGCTTCGCCAAATCTATCTGAAGCTCGGCTGGGCCGACCGGGCCTTTACTTGGCACGAGGCGGCCGATGTCGCCCTGTATCATCCGCTGCCGCATATCGAGCGCACCGACGATGTCGTCTGGATCGGCAATTGGGGCGACGGCGAACGCAGTGCCGAGCTCAACGAATTTCTGGTCGAACCCGTGGCCGAGCTGAAGCTGCGCGCGGGGGTCTATGGCGTCCGCTATTCGGACCCAGCCCTCGCCACCATTCAGGCCGCAGGTATTCGGTATGGCGGCTGGCTGCCCGCGCACTGGGCTCCCATTGCTTTCGCCGGCGCGCGCGCGACTGTCCACGTCCCCCGCGGCCCCTATGTCCGCTTGCTTCCGGGCATTCCGACCATTCGCGTCTTCGAGGCGATGGCGTGCGGCATTCCACTGGTCTCGGCCCCCTGGTCAGATGAGGAAGGACTGTTCCCGGAAGGTGCCTATCTCAGTGCCTCCGACGGCGCAGAGATGAAGCGGGCGCTCCGTGCGCTGCTCGACGACCGGGACTTATGGTCCGCCACGGTGGAGACCGGATTCCGGACGATCAAGGAGCATCACACCTGCCGTCATCGGGCGGAACAGCTTGTCGGCATCGTGCAGAACCTCCGGGCCTCACGCCACTCCACACAGCCCCTGCGATATATCGGAGCCTCCGCATGAAGATCTGCTTCTTCGGATCCAGCCTCGTCTCATCCTACTGGAACGGTGCCGCCACCTATTACCGCGGCATGTTGAAGGAGATCGCGGCGCTCGGCCACGACGTCACATTCTTCGAGCCCGATGCCTTCGAGCGCCAGGCTCATCGCGACATCGACGATCCGGACTGGGCGAAGGTGGTGGTCTACGCCGCAACGCCCGACGGCTGGCGAAGCGCGCTTGAGGACGCCGCCCGCTCGGCCGACATGCTGGTCAAGGCCAGCGGCGTCGGCGTCTTCGATCTTGAGCTGGAGAACGCGGTCGCCGACGTCCCGTCGAATGCAATGCGCATCTACTGGGACGTCGATGCCCCCGCGACGCTGGAGTCGGTGGCGGACAATCCAGACCATCATCTGCGCCATGCGATCCGGTCCTACGACATGGTTCTGACCTATGGCGGCGGCGATGCCGTCGTATCCGCTTATCGCGGCATCGGCGCGCGAGACTGCGTGCCGATCTACAATGCGCTCGACCCCGCCACGCACTTTCCGGCGCCGCCCAATACGCACTTCACGTGCGATCTGAGCTTGCTGGCAAACCGCCTGCCCGATCGCGAGCAGCGCGTCGAGCGGTTCTTCATCGATGTCGCACGCCAATTGCCCGACAAAACGTTCGTGCTCGGTGGATCGGGGTGGGATTCCAAAGACACGCCAGCCAATCTGCACAAGGTCGGGCATGTCGGGACCGGCGACCACAACGCGTTTTTCGGCTCCGGTCTCGCTACGCTGAACGTCAATCGCGACAGCATGGCGCGCTACGGCTTCTCGCCGCCAACGCGCGTGTTCGAGGCCATCGGTGCCGGAGCTTGCCTGATCACCGACCAGTGGGACGGCATCGATCATTTTCTCGAGCCAGATCGCGAGGTGCTGGTGGCCGCGAGCGGGGCGGAGGTCGCCGAGCATCTTGCCGCACTGCGCCCCGACCGGGCTCGGGCCATCGCAGCGCGCGCTCGTGCGCGCATTCTGAGCCATCACACCTACCGGCAGCGCGCGCGCAAGTTCAACGATCTCTTTGCCGCAAGCAGTTCGCGAATCGAGGCAGCAGAATGAACCTCACCATCGTCGTCGTCGGTCTTTCGGTTACTTCGTCCTGGGGCAATGGCCATGCCACGACCTACCGCGCCCTGATCGAAGCCCTGGCACGACGAGGTCACCACGTCACATTTCTCGAACGCGACGCCCCCTGGTATCGCGAGCATCGTGATCTTGCCAAGCCTTCCGCTTGGGCCGTCGAGCTTTATCAATCCTTGAAGGACATCCCGCAGCGTTTCGGCAAGATGATCCGAGATGCCGACCTGGTGGTCATCGGCTCCTACGTGCCCGACGGCATCGCGATCTCCGAATGGATCACGACCCACGCCCGGGGGATTACCGCCTTCTACGACATCGACACGCCGGTCACGCTTGCGAAGCTCGAGCAGGGCCTGGACTACCTCTCCGCGGCGATGATCCCGCGCTTCGACCTTTATCTGTCCTTTGCCGGCGGCCCGGTGCCCGGCATGATCGAGGAGAACTATGGCAGTCCGTTGGCTCGGGTGCTGTATTGCAGTGCCGACACCGACATCTACGCGCCGCAACGCGCCGAGAAGAAATGGGCACTGGGCTATCTCGGAACCTACAGCGAGGACCGGCAACCGGTTCTGGAGGAGTTGCTGCTCGCCCCTGCTCGCACTCTGTCACGCGAGCAATTCGTCGTCGCCGGGGCGCAATACCCTGATGAGGTGGTCTGGCCCGCCAATGTCGCCCGGTTCGAGCACCTCACGCCCAGACATCATCCGGGATTTTACGCACAGCAACGCTTTACGCTAAACGCCACCCGCGCCGACATGCGCGCGCTCGGCTTCTCGCCCAGCGTTCGGCTTTTCGAAGCGGCCGCGTGCGGCACGCCCGTCATCTCGGACCGGTGGCCTGGAATCGAGACCGTCTTCGAGCCTTCCCGGGAAATCCTGCTCGCATCGAGCCCCCGCGACGTCGTGGAGATCCTGCGCGACATGCCCGAGGAGCAAAGGCGCACGATCGCGGAAAACGCGCGGCGCCGCGTTCTGGCCGACCACACCTCCGACCACCGCGCCCGGCAAGTGGAGACCTACTATGCCGAGGCATCGGTACGTCGCCGCCGGAAACCCCCGCAACTTTCCGCCTCGCGTCCCATGCAGGTCGCTCAAATCTGAAAGGCAGCACCATGACAGTTCAGACCCGCATCAACGCATCCCGCCGCTCTCCCACCGTTCTGGTGGCCGGCGGCGCCGGCTTCATCGGATCCCATCTCTGCGACGCGCTTTTGCAGCGCGGCCACACCGTGATCTGCCTCGACAACCTCTTCACGGGGACGACCGACAACATTCGGCCGCTGCTCAATCATCCGAATTTTCGCTTCATCGAACACGACGTGCGGGATCCCGTCGAGATCGAGGGCGACATCGACCGGATCTACAGCCTCGCCTGCCCGGCGTCGCCCCGTCATTACCAGAAGGATCCGGTCGGCACGATGAAGACGTGCGTGCTCGGCACCATCAACATGCTGGAGCTCGCGCAGCGGAAAGGCGCCCGGGTGCTGCAGGCATCGACCAGCGAGATCTACGGCGATCCCGAAGTGCATCCGCAGCCGGAATCCTATCTCGGCAACGTCAACCCGATCGGGCCCCGGGCCTGCTACGACGAGGGCAAGCGGGCCGCCGAAACGCTGATGTTCGATTACCATCGCATGTACGGGGTTGAAATCAAGGTCGCGCGCATCTTCAACACCTACGGCCCCCGGATGCTGGAGAACGACGGGCGCGTGGTCTCCAACTTCATCGTGCAGGCGCTTCGCGGAGAGCCGATCACGATCTATGGAGGTGGTACGCAGACCAGGAGCTTCTGCTTCGTCGACGATCTCGTGCGTGGCCTCCAGTTGCTCATGGAGAGCCCATCGTCAGTCACCGGACCGTGCAACCTGGGTAATCCGCACGAGGTTACGATCGAGGCGATCGCGCGCGACGTGCTGGCGTATACGGAATCAGCCTCCCCGCTCCGGTTCGAGGAGCTGCCGAAAGACGATCCGAAGCGCCGCAAGCCCGTCATTGACACGGCCGTGAAGGTGTTGGGGTGGCGCCCGCGCGTGGCGCTCAAGGATGGTCTTCGCGCGACGATTGCTTATTTCGCCATGCGCATGGCCGGCGAAGCGCCAGCACTGGTCCCGGCCATTGCACCGCGGAGGAGCGGACGTACCGGGGCACGCGGCCAGCTCACGATCGCAGATCGGCAGTAACAGCCCACGAACCCGCGCGAGCCCTCAAGCGCGTGAAGCAGCCGCGCCACGGGCCGGCTTGCAGAGGTTCTCGAGATGGCACTGGTATTCGGAGATCGCGCGATTGGCCATCCGGATTCGGTTTGCCTGCCCTTCCTCGACCATCATGGTGATGCGCTGGGCAAGAAATACGCACGCCTCGAACTCATCGTGGATCGCCCCGCTGCGGGCCAGAAAGTCCCATGCGATCTCGTAGGCCTGTTCGGCAGCAGGATTGCGGTAGTCGCTGAAGATGATGTGCGCCATTGCAGCAAAACGCGGATGAGAGGGTTTCGGTCGTGCGAGCCCATATGAGAACGCAGGCGACTCAGCGGCCGAAGCCGCTGGTCTCGCCCTTGCGGGTGTGATGTTCGATCAGGCCGCCTGGCGCTGATGCGCCAGATATTCCATCGTCACCTTCTCGACGTTTGAGTCGATCCAGGCGGCCATGCGCTGCTCCTCCTTCAGCGATGTCTCGAGCGGCTCCTTGGCCTCCGCGAAACCAGCGGCGCCGCAGAGGGCGAGCAGAGACTTGTAGGCAGCGATCTCGAAATTCTCGAAGGCATTGTTGGCGAACGTATTCTTGAGAATCTCGTCGCCGGCAACAGAGTGTGCCATCGCTTGCATGTTCGCCATCATGGATTGCGTCGTATCCTTGAGGCTGGAGGTACTCTCGCCGCAGGCTTCCAGACATCTCTCCAGCCGCTTCAGCTGCTCGTTGGTCTCCTGAAGGTGGGCGGCAACCTTGGCCTTGACTTCGGGATATTCGTCCAGTCGTTCCGACTGGCGCTCCATCAACTCTCGCGCCTGCACTTCCATCGCATGCGCATTGCGTAATCCAACCACGAATGTATCGCGGGCTGCGTTCGTCATTTCATGCTCTCCATTTCACGGGGCCCTGTCGCCGCCAACCGCAGTTTCGGTGGATCGTTCCTAGGGTGATCCACGACGCCAGCGCCGGGTTCCGGCCGTCGGACCCGAAGCTAACCTGCGATAACAGAACGCAAATCCTCCTCCCGCCGCAGGAACGCCGCATGCAAATCACTGTTTCCCGGAGCGGGTGGTCGCATCGCCAAACGGCCGCAGCGCCGAGGGACACGAATGACAAACAATTTTCCGCACGTCGGCAGCTCAGGCCCTTCGCTTGGCCGGCCTGGATCTGGCCGGCCGGGCGAGGGACGGCCGGACAACACTTCCGATCCGTTCTTCATGACGATCCGCGACGATCTTGCGGACAAGGGCTTCTTCACGGCGACGGCGGAGGAGCTGATCACCTGGGCGCGGACCGGCTCGCTGATGTGGATGACGTTCGGGCTCGCCTGCTGCGCGGTCGAGATGATGCAGATGTCGATGCCGCGTTACGACGCCGAACGCTTCGGATTCGCGCCACGCGCATCACCGCGCCAGTCGGACGTGATCATCGTCGCGGGCACGCTCACCAACAAGATGGCGCCGGCGTTTCGCAAGATCTACGACCAGATGCCCGAGCCGCGCTACGTGATCTCAATGGGGTCCTGTGCCAACGGCGGAGGCTATTATCACTATTCCTACTCGGTCGTGCGCGGCTGTGATCGCGTCGTGCCGGTCGACATCTACGTGCCCGGCTGCCCGCCGACCGCAGAGGCGCTGCTATACGGCGTGATGCTGCTTCAGAAGAAGATCCGGCGCATGGGTACGATTGAGCGCTAGAGAATTGATTACATCGGACTCGAATGAACATGACGCAGATCTCGCTTCCCTCTTCCGCCGACGCGGAGCACCCGCAATCCGACCTCGACCGCAATGACAACACGCGGCAGATCGTCACTGACGTAGCCTATCGTCAGCTTGCGATCGTCAACGTCATCTTCGTTGGCTTCGAGAACGCCGGCGACGGCAATTGGGTGCTGGTGGACGCCGGCATCCCCGGATCGGCTGGCGCCATCCGCTCTGCCGCCAAGGCCAGATTCGGAGGAAACGGCCGGCCCGCCTGCATCATCATGACGCATGGGCACTTCGATCACGTCGGCGTTCTCGAAACGCTGGCGAGTGAATGGGAGGTGCCGGTCTATGCCCATGCGGCCGAGCATCCCTATCTTGACGGAAGCCAATCCTATCCGTCGGCCGATCCCAGCGTCGGTGGCGGGCTGCTCGCCCGGCTTTCTCCGCTCTTCCCGACAAGGCCGGTGAACGTCGGATCGCGCCTCTATGATCTTCCCTTTGATCATAGCGTACCCTTCATGCCGGAATGGCAGTGGATCCATACGCCCGGCCATACCCCAGGGCATATCTCGCTCTGGCGCGAACGCGATCGCGTGCTGATCGCCGGCGACGCCTTCATCACGACGCGGCAGGAATCCGTTTACGCCGCGGTGACGCAAACACCGGAGATGCACGGGCCGCCGATGTATTTCACGCCCGATTGGGAAAGCGCGAAGACATCGGTGCGCGCACTTGCCGCGCTCGCTCCGGAGATCGTCGTCACCGGGCACGGCGCGGCCATGCAGGGGCCGCAGATGCGCGCGGCTCTCGATGCTCTCGCCGAACGGTTCGACGAAGTTGCCGTGCCTTCGCAATATCGACGCGGAGTCGTCGAGGACAGAGCTTGATCGCGCTGCACGGCTAGGAACGGTGGATGCTTCACATGATTGGTCCGACATCGAAACCTCAAGGAGAAGACAGATGCGTAAGACGATCCTGACGATCTTTACGGCAGCAATGCTTGCAGGCGCTTCAGTCGGCGCAGCGTTCGCGCAAGGTGCAGGCGGTGGCGCTGGTGGTGGCGCAGGCGGCGCCGGCGGTGGTGCGGGTGGCGCCGGAGGTGGCGCGGGCGGCGCCGGAGGTGGCGCGGGCGCCGGGGCCGGCGGCGCGGGCGGCGGTGCTGGAGCTGGCGCTGGCGCTGGCGGTGCAGGAGCCGGCTCGGGCGGAGCCGGCGGCTCCGGTGGCGGCGGCATCACCCATGTCGAGCGGGGCGGACAAGGTGCTTCCAGTCCTCCCGGCATGCGCAACGAGACGACCCCACCGTCCAACGGCACCATGCCGCGGCGCTAACGGTTCGCGGTTCGCAATTTTCTAACGCGCGCTCCCTGCTGTTGCGCGCCTGAGAGCGGCCTCGGCGAGATCCTCTCCTCGCCGGGGCCGCATCGCGTTCACGTCTAAAATTTAAAGGCTTTCAAAATAGTCGCTAGAAACTCCATAGGAACGCAACCCGGCAGCACTCATTGCGCAATAGCGTCAACACAAAAAGGAGCTGCGCATGTACTACTTCGACAAACGACTGCAATATCCGGTCAGGGTCGAGAAGCCCGATCCGATCTTCGCCCGCCAGCTGCAGCAAGCCATCGGCGGCGTCGAAGGCGAGATCCGCGTCTGCCTTCAGTATTTCTTCCAGGCCTGGGGTGCGCGGGGGCCGGCCAAATATCGCGACATCCTGCTTAATACCGCGACCGAAGAGATCAGCCACATCGAGATGCTCGCGACCGCGGTAGCGCTGAACCTGGAGAATGCGCCGGCAACGATGCAGGAGACCAGCCTGCAGGCCAATCCAGTCGTCGGCGCGGTGATGAACGGCGGTGAGCGGCCGCGGCATGTGATCGAGGGCATGCTGCACCGGCATCTGCTCTCGACCGGCATGGCTGCCTTCCCTGCCAATTGCGACGGCGTCCCCTTCGATTGCTCACATGTCTATGCCAGCGGAAATCTGGCCGCCGATATGTATTGCAACGTCGCGGCTGAATCCACCGGCCGGACCCTCGCCGTGCGTCTCTTCAACTCCACCAGCGATCCCGGCATGCAGGACATGCTGAGCTACCTGATTGCGCGCGACACCATGCATCAACAGCAATGGCTCGCGGTGATCGAGGAGATGGGCGCGGACGCCGCCCTGCCTATTCCGAACAGCTTCGACCGCAGCAAGGAGGCGATCGAGTTCAGCTACATGTTCATGGGCACCGAACGCAACGCGGCGCCGCTGCAGCCGGGGCGCTACTGCGAAGGTCCTTCGCTCGACGGCCAGGGGTCGTTCAGCTTCCGCGCCGGGTTCGAGCCTTTGGGCGAGGAGCCTGTGCTCGGACCGGCGCGGCCGGATAGCGGCGCACAAGTCGAGCAGATGAACGAACCGCCGGTGACGAACGCGCTGACCTGATTGTCGTGCAACGGCCGGGGTCGTCCGATGAAAGGGACGGCCCTGGCCGACGTCTAGCGACGCCGAGCTATCAAAACGCCCAACAGAAACGCCGCAAAGATTGCCTGCAGCGGCGCTGCTCTGGTCATCGTCCTGAGCTGGTCGGCCAATTGCGCCGAAGGCGCTTGAGAAGGCGTATCGTCTGCTGTTCGTGTATCACCGTGCGGCGCGTGCGAGTCGCTCTGCGCGGTGAACTGATCGTCCACGAGGCCGGACGCTTCGGTCATCGCGGAGGCTTCCTTGATATCCATGCTGATCCTCCAGTGCGGCTTTCCAGTCAGCGATCGACCTCGCCGAAGACGATGTCCAACGACCCCAGGATCGCCGAGACGTCCGCGAGCAAATGCCCCCTGCAGAGAAAGTCCATCGCTTGCAGGTGGGCGAACCCCGGCGACCTGATCTTGCACTTGTAAGGGCGGTTCGTGCCGTCCGCGATGAGGAACACACCGAACTCGCCCTTCGGAGCCTCAACGGCGACATAGACCTCGCCGGCGGGAACGTGGAAGCCCTCCGTGTAGAGCTTGAAGTGGTGAATCAGCGCCTCCATGGAACGCTTCATCTCGCCACGTCTCGGCGGCGCGACCTTGTTGTCCTGCACGAGCACCGGGCCCTGGCCGTCCGCAGACTTCAGCTTCTTGATGCATTGCTTCATGATGCGCACCGATTGCCGCATCTCCTCCATTCGGATGAGATAGCGGTCGTAGCAGTCTCCGTTCCTGCCGACGGGGATGTCGAAGTCCATCTCGGCATAGCAGTCGTAGGGCTGTGCCTTTCGCAAGTCCCAGGCCGCGCCCGACCCCCGTACCAGCACGCCGGAGAAGCCCCAGGCCCAGGCCTGATCGAGCGTCACCCGGCCTATATCGACGTTTCGGGCCTTGAATATGCGGTTGAGCGAGAGCAGCCGATCCAGATCGTCGACGACGCGCAGGAACGGATCGCACCAGGCTTCGATATCATCGATCAGTTTGGGGGGAAGGTCCTGGTGCACGCCGCCGGGACGATAATAGTTCGCATGCATCCGACTGCCGGACGCACGCTCGTAGAACACCATGAGCTTCTCGCGCTCTTCGAAGCCCCAAAGGGGTGGCGTCAAGGCGCCGACATCCATCGCTTGCGTCGTGACGTTCAGAAGATGAGACAGGATGCGACTGATCTCATGAAAGAGCACCCTGATCAGCTGCCCTCGCCGCGGAACTTCAAGCCCGATCAGTTTCTCTATCGCCAGGCAAAATGCGTGCTCCTGCGTCAAAGGAGCGACATAGTCGAGCCGGTCGAAATAGGGGATCGCCTGAAGATAGGTCTTGGCCTCGATCAACTTTTCGGTGCCCCGATGCAGAAGACCAATGTGCGGATCGACCCGTGCGACGACTTCGCCGTCAAGTTCGAGCACGAGCCTGAGCACGCCATGAGCGGCGGGATGCTGTGGACCGAAATTGATGGTGAAATTTCTAAGGCTGGGAGATTGGTCAGGCATACGGCTTCCGATCGAGGACATCCGTCACCTTAATCGCGATCGGCATCGAACGGCTTCACACGGGTTAACGATTCACGTCGAACCCGAGAAAAGGAGCCGTCAACGTTGCACTTTGGAACGCCGCTTCACGACGGACGTTCAATGTTGAAATTGGAGATTTTCATGAAATATCGATTGCTCCTGGCTGCCGCGTCTCTCGCGCTTGTGATGGGCTTCGGCTCCTCGACTACCGCCGTCGCACAAGACCGCTACTGCCTTCAGGGCCGCGTTTGGGGCTATCCGGGCAACTGCCAGTTCGCCAGTTACGCTCAGTGCATGGCGACTGCATCGGGAACGAACGCCTATTGCGGCGTCAATCCTCGCTATGCCTATGCACGTCGATATAGGGGATATCGGTGACCGACCCAGGTTGCGGACCGGCAATCGAGCCCCCTTCTGACCCGTCCCGCCGCTGATCCGAGCGGCCCCATGGCAGCAGAGCAAACGCTCACGGCGATCGTTTGCGCCGGTGGTCTTGGTCTGGGCGCGCATCGTGGCGGCGCAGTTGAGGCACTCACTTCTCTCGGTCGATACGTTGGCGGATGTCCAGCAAGAACCGGGTAACACCATCATCCGGGCTGACGCCATCGGGCGGCGCGATGGTGGTGATGCCCCAGTTCGCCAATACCGCTTCCTGCACCGGATTGCGCTGCGTGACGAAAGCGAAGGACCTCGGTCGGTCCTGGCGGTGCCCGGACTCCTCCCAACTCTGCCAAATCCGGTGCAGCAGCAGCCGAATGTTGGGATCGGACATGCTGTATCCGATGAAAAGCAACGTGCTTCCCAAGGCATCGGCGCGAAACCGGATATCGAGTGGCGAGTCGAACGCGAGCCGGTTGAGGAAGTCGGTCTCGGTCAGGACGAGCGAGGCATCGTCGTCGAAGTCGCCATGGAATTTGATGATGTGTGTGACGCCGGAACGGGCGCCCGCAATATCCTTTGCGTTGCTGATCTTGGCGTAAGGCTTTTCCAGGACGTCGAAGGCTGTCTCGAGGTTGCGGTCGTAGTTCGTGGTGTAAATGGTCGGAAAATCGAGCTCCACGATCAGCTTGTGGAGCCGCGAGGCCGCGATCCTGTCCGGGTCGACGCGCCACGCGGTCGAGCCAGCTGCGGAGCGGGCCAATTCCGCCGCGCTTAAGCCGGTAGTACTCAGCCAGCATCTGATAGCCGCCGTGCATTCCATCGATCATGTTGCGCTCAAGTCCAAGGTCATCCAGCAGGTGGTCGATCAGAGACTGCCAGGACGGCAGGCCGACAGCCATCGAGACGCCGGCACCGACGAACAGGATGGCGCAGCGCCGCTTGATCGCAGCGGCTAGGACCTCATGAGGCGGTCGCTCCTCGAATGCGAGTCCGGTCGGTTGCTGGTTCATCTACCTTGAATAGCTGGACGAGACACGGGTTCCTGGGCCGTCGCCCAGCGGTAAGGAGGCGGTCTTCTCCGTCTGCGCCGCAAACCGGGCGATCAGACGCCGAAGCTGCGCCTTGTGTACCAGACGGTTCGCCTTCTTCGGCGACACCCAGATTGCTTCGCGCTCTCCCTTTTCCGGCCACCAGCGCTCCTGCCCGTGGACCCTCATGGGAAAGACGGCAACGTTCACGGTCTGCTTGCGATCACCCTTCCGTTTGCGATGTTTGAAGGACCCGAGCGCGCGCTTTGCGGTGACGCCAACAAGACCGGCCTCCTCGTATGCCTCGAGCGCAGCCGTACGATGCGGCTCGGTCTTGCGCATCGGCGACCCCTTCGGGACACTCCACCTGCCCTTACGCCTGGTCGTGATCAGCATCACGCGCAATTCGGAATTGGTCAGCGTGAACGGCAAAGCGGCGAATTGTTTCTTGCCCATCAGGCGCCTCCAGTTTGGTCGATAAGCCTACGCCGCAGCCATCGTTCCTTTCTGCGGGGAGCGTCCATCTCCGATCAGAACTTCCGTTCGACCATCTTGAGGCGCAATCCGGAAATCGCTTCGCCCGGATTCAAGCCCTTGGGACACGCCTTCGCGCAGTTGAGAATGGTGTGACAGCGATAGATCCTGAAGGGGTCTTCAAGCTTGTCGAGGCGCTCGCCTGTCGCTTCGTCGCGGCTGTCATTGACCCACCGCGCCGCCTGGATCAAAGCCGCTGGGCCCAGGAAACGTTCGGAATTCCACCAGTAGCTTGGACAAGACGTCGAGCAGCAGGCGCAGAGGATGCATTCGTACAGCCCGTCGAGCTTCGCCCGATCCTCATGGCTCTGCCGCCATTCCTTCTGCGGCGTGGGCGACACGGTTTGCAGCCAAGGCTCGATCAATGCGAGCTGGGCGTAGAAATTCGTCAGGTCGGGAACGAGGTCCTTGACCACGGGCTGATGCGGCAAGGGCAGCACGCGCAACGGCTCGCCGTTCGGGACGTCCTCACTCATGGATTTGGTGCAGGCGAGCGTGTTCTGGCCGGCAATATTCATCGAGCAGGAGCCGCACACGCCTTCGCGGCAGGACCGCCTGAACGTCAGTGTGGAGTCGATGTTGTTCTTGATCCAGATCAGACCATCCAGCACCATGGGCCCGCAATCGCTGATATCGACGAAGTAGGTGTCGAGCCGGGGATTGCGACCGTCGTCGGGATTCCAGCGATAGACCTGGAATTCGCGCAACGATTTGCTGTCCGGCTTGGGCCAGATCCTTCCCTTTTCGACGCGGGAGTGTTTCGGAAGCCTGAACTCGACCATGTTACCTCCGGGCGGACATGAGGCGTTGATAACTGCGCATCAATTGGGATTGAAGCAACGTAGTTGCAGGAGATCATCCAGCGACACACCAAACAGCACGATGCGAAAGGCCGGTGCTGTCGCGAGCATCAGCAGCAATATAAAAAGGGCATAGACCAGAGCTGGCGGGGTCTCTCTAGCGAGCCTGTAGACTGCTTTCCGCATGTACCCTCGCTTGCGTGGCGGCGCGTGTCATGGCTGCGCCGATCACCAACATGGCCGCACCCCATAGCAGGAATCCGAGATCCCAGAAGATGCGCTGTTCGTCGGGCACGGTCTCATTCACCCGATGCAACTTGAAGATCTCATGGTCCACCACGCCTTCAACCAGATTGAAGATGCCCCAACCGAGCAAGACCGCTCCGAGACACCGGCCGCCCGACAGGTGAATGTCGGACCTGCGCGCCCGTTGCCACAGCACATACAGGCCGAGCAGCACAAGCAGATAGGTCCCACTGTGGAAGATGCCGTCCCAGGTCGTGTTGAGCTTGACGTTGTCGATGGAGTTGAGCGGGTACCAGCCGCTTAACATATGATGCCATTGCAGCAGCTGATGAAACACAATGCCGTCAAAAAACCCGCCCAGGCCAAGCCCGAGAAGGACACCCGCGGAAATCGGGAAGCTGGATGAATTGCTGTCTTGCATGAATCTGCTCGTGCGTCGGTCGGCATCTGGATGATGGACAAACCCTCCTCCAGGTTGCCGTTCCTATGATCATGACACACTCCCCCTGCCAATAACCTGCGTTAACCTGCCTGCTCATCTCATGCCACCGAAGGCGCTCGGTGGAGCATCGCTCGGCTGCTTATGTGACGATAGGAACGTTCGAAACGGTCGCAGTGTCTTGTGAATCCAACATTGGAGATTCATCATGCTGAGAAGATCGTTTTTACTTGCGTTGGGCGGCCTCGGACTATCGACCTACGCTGCGCAATCCAAGCCAGTCCCACAGCGGGATTTTCGAACGGCCGACCTCATGGGTGGCGCGTTTGCGATGCAGACGAGTCAGCTCGCCCTGACGCGCACCGGCAATCCCGACATCGTCAACTTCGCCAATGCAGAGATCACCGAACAGGTCCAGGTCGCGAGCGCGCTCGGAGCAGCGCCGGGATCGGCACCGCTGCGGCCGGATCATGCCGCCCTGCTTCAGCGCCTTCAGGCCACACCGTCGGGTCCCTTCGACCAGATGTATGTGCAGGGGCAGATCCGCGGACACCGTGAATTGCTCGCGCTCAACAATTCGTATTTGCGATCCGGTGGCAACCCCAGCGAACAGCAGGTCGCACAGATGTCGCTGCCCATCATCCAGCGTCACCTTGCGATCCTGAGCAGTCTCAGGGAAGTCGGCTAGAGGTTCACCCCAGCGACAAGGAGGTACAAATGGCAAGAAGATCGAGACGGCCCCCGTGAAGCACGGCAAAGGAAAAAGGGGAAACGGCGCGCAACGTCTCAAGCGCAAGCGGAAGTGGCAGCCGTAGCATTGGCGGTGGCCGCGCGTGACGGCCGCCGTCAAAGTTGCCGATGATCAAACTGTGAGGACCGAGATGGCGTATGTCCTGTTCAAGGATGACGAAAAACTGAGCCGGACATTTTCGACCAAAGAGGAAACGCTGAAGAAAGCCGAAGACGCTGGTCTGGTCGAAAGCAGCGAGGGCAAGCCCAGGCTCGGGGACGACCTGAAGATCAAGCCCTGCTCGCCCGGCCCCGAACCTCGAAGCGAGGATGACCTCGATTGGACGCCGGGAAGCCCGGCGTCCTGATCACCAGTCTAGCACCCTTTGCAGATGCTCTTGATCTTTCGATCGACGTGCGAATCCTGAGAGTTCTCGGAGCGTATTTCGGCGTCGCCCGGCATCGACGGACCGGGTGTCGCAGTTCCGTCGATCCGTCCGCTGCTGGTGCCTCCTGCGGGATTGCCGGCCCGCCCGACAGTGGTCGATCCTTGCGGGCCGCTACCCGTTGATTGGGCCGTTCCAGCGGTGTTCGTGCCGGTAGCCGTCGTGCCGCGCGAAGCCGCGGCCGCGTCGGCTGGATTGCCCAGGCTGGGCGATACATCCCCCGCCTGGTTTGTCGCTCCCGTCGACCCAAGACCTGTCGACCCAGGACCTGCAGACCCAAGACCTGCAGACCCAGGACCTGTCGACCCAAGACCTGCAGACCCAGGACCTGCAGACCCAAGGCTCGAAGCACCGCCGGCTGACCCGGGGCTTGTCGCACCGCCGGTGCCGCCGCTCGTGCTGCTCGCGCTTGCTCCGCCAGATCCTCCCGAACCGCCACCGCCGCCGCCCCCACCCCCGCCACTCTGCGCCGAGGCGGCCCCTATCGACGCGCTCGCCAGGAAGGCGATCAGCATCAAGCTCGAACTTGTCCTATGCATTGCTCAGCTCCTCTCACGATCATTATGCGTGTGATGTTGATCGCGCTCACCACCGCCTCCCGAGACGTGTGATTTGCGGTCGTTGGTGGGCGTTCCGGGCGCAGGGCGCTCAAGGTCGCGACCTCCCTTTTCAGGGTGCTTGCGATCCTGCCGCGATGAGCCCGGACCACCGAAGCGTTCAGTGTCAGAGTTCTTGTGTGGCATTCATCGGTCCTGCTGGTAGCCTTGGTTTGTCGTGTTCTGCTTGATGTTGCCGTGACGGCCCTGGGTGTCGAAGTTCTCGCGGCCGGGCACCTTTTCGTCCGTCTCGATCTTTGGATCAGATCCGGGTCCCTTGTCGCTGCGCTGCTCTGGCGGAACGGGGGGCATTTTGGACATTGCATGCTCCTTGTTTCGGTCTCGCGACCTCATGTGCTGGCAATGAGATGCGGCGGCGGTCGTTCCTGATCGATGCTGATGCATGCCCGTAGGAACGAACGATTCCTGCGCGGGTTGACTCCGCAGTTCATACCGAAGGCTTTTTGTTCATGGTCAAGTATCTATCGCGTGAAACGGAGAAGGACGGCACCCGGAAGCTGATGATGGCAGGATCGGGAGTGGCCGCGGTCCTGTTTGTAGGTTTCATCGTCTGGTTCGCCGTGCCCCAGATGTTCGGGGCAACAGACTATCTGGGCCGCCCCTCCACAGGCGCCGACAAAGGTGCCCCTGCCACAACGGTCGGCACGGGAGTTCCCACGCAACGCGAAGCAGTCAGCAAAGCGGCCAAGGAAAACCCGGCTGGCAATGAAGACACGACCGGCGCCCGTGCGCGGGATGTGAAGCAGAGCGCCCAGCCGGCTGGCCTCAACGATCAGCAACGCGAGCAGCTCCGCGCCACCATCTCATCGGCGCATGGCCCGACGATGGATCGCCCGAATTTCGAAATGATGATCGGTACGTCTGTGCCGCGCCAGACCGAGGTTGCCGATTTGCCGCCCGAAGTCACCCAAGTGCTGAACGGGTTCTGGGGCGATCAATATCTGATCGCCGGAAACGATCTCGTCATTGTCGATCAGCATTCGCGCCGCGTCGCGGCAATTATCGCTGGCGTACGCTGATCGCGTGCCGCCGCATCGACAGACCATAAAGAGGACAACTTATGCCGAGAGCGAAAGCACCTGAAAACGACCCCAGAGAAACCCCGGTCGACGATCCGCGACAGCAGACTGATTTGCCAACCCACCGGCAGACGGACCAGCCTTGGCAGGGGAATCCCGAGAAGGAGCAGATCGACCCAAAGCGTCCCCCGATTGATCTGGAGCGGTGGCAAAAGTCGAATACTCACTAGCTGGCACGCACGCACGTCGTTCACGCGTCGAGCTCATGGATGGTGGGGCGCAGGTCGCCGCCCTCATCCATTTCGAGCGTTGCCAGCGTGATCGGCAGCTTGAAGCGCCTTGGACCGGCGCTTCCGGGATTCAGGAAAAGCACTCCGTTGATCGTGTTGACCTGCACCCGATGCGAATGTCCTGATATCACCACGTTCACACTGGTTGCCGCGGGGTCGATGGCGAGCGCCTTGAGATCGTGAAGGAGGTAGAAACAACGAGCGCCGAGGTGCACTGTTTCGGTTTCGGGATAGCGCTTCGCCCAACTGGCGACGTCGACGTTTCCCCTGATGGCGGTGACCGGTGCTATTCGGCAAAGCCTCTCCAGAACCTCCGGCGCGCCGATATCACCGGCGTGGAGGATATGCGACACCCCCGCAAGACGGCGTTCGGCCTCCGGCCTGAGAAGGCCGTGCGTATCCGAGATCACGCCGATCCTCAACGTCATGTCAGGCCAGGGCTTCAGTGCAGGACATCAAGGGGCACCTTCCCGATCTCCTCACCCTCCTGGTTCGTGACCAGGATGGAAAAATGACGATTTCTGAGTTCGGGACGCTCCGCAAGAAGTCTCCTGGCGATCTCCTCGGCAACATCCAGGGCCATGATGTCGTCGGGCAATTCAGCACCTCCCTCGTCTGCAACGGTCTTCGAATCGACCAGATCGAAATGATAGCGCGGCACGTGAACCCTCGAATTCGTCGCAGGAACGCGCGATCTCGAGCCTTCGTTCCGGCGCTCGCAGGTCAACTCCCGGCACGTCCGCAGGAACCCTCAGGGTCGTCGCGGCATTGCTGCGTTTTTTGGAGCCGACACATGCTCGGAGAGTTGCGCGTGCTTGCCCAGCCGGGTGCGATCATCGCCAGTCTTGCCGTCCTGTTGCTGATGGCCGCTGGCGATGCGGCGATCGTGATCGCCGTGAAGGGCTGGCCGTTTTAGCCCGATGATCGATGTCGGACATGTCCTTCGTCGGCCAACCGTTCCGGCTGCGCATAGGAACCTTTGTAGGCCTGACCGGTTCCGCCTGTGAAGCGGAGTGCGACAAAACGTCAATGCAGGTCCGGGTGCAAAGGGTTCTGGTGTTGTGCATGACCTGGCCGCTTGCCGCGTGCGCGGGCCAGCAGTCGGCGCTCGACCCTCAAGGGCTACAGTCTGAGCAGATTCGTCGCACGTTGTTTCTCTTCCTCATTGTCGCGGCGATCGTCTGGACTGCCGTCGTCATCGTTCTGGGTGTGGGGCTGTTGCGCCGGAAGCGCGCAGCCGATCAGCCGCTGGACCTCCACCAGCCCTTCGAACGACGCTCCGGGCGCGTCATCCTCGCGCTTGGGATTGCGACCACCGTCGTCGTGCTCGGCCTCTCCCTGGTCAGCTATGCCGGTCAGCGCACCGTCTTTGCAAAGGACGAGAAAACCCACACACTCAAGATCATCGGTCACCAATGGTGGTGGGAGGTCCGCTATGAGGCCGATAGTCCGCACCAGAGTTTCGTGACCGCCAACGAGATCCGGATCCCGACCGGGCAACCAGTTAAAGTCGAGCTGGAATCCGCCGACGTGATCCACAGCTTCTGGGTGCCCAGCCTGACCGGCAAGATGGACTTGATCCCCGGGCAGAAGAATGAGCTGCAATTTACGGCGAAGAACGCGGGCATCTATCGCGGTCAATGCGCCGAGTTCTGCGGGATCCAGCACGCCCACATGGCGTTCGCCGTGATCGCGATGTCCCCCGACGAGTTCGGCCGCTGGCGCGACCATGAAAACCAGAGCGCGAGTAACCCCGCGGATCAGCTCGGCAAGCAGGGCGAGGCTCTGTTCCGGGCGCGCGGATGCGCCTTGTGCCACAACATCAGAGGCACGCTGGCCGGCGGCCAGCTCGGCCCGGATCTCACGCATATCGGCAGCCGCACGACCATCGCGGCAGGGACGCTGCCGAATACGCCCGCGACGCTCGGCGCCTGGATCGCCGATCCCCAGCACATCAAGCCCGGCAATCTCATGCCGAAGATGCCGCTGCAATCGGACGAGCTGATCGCGATCATTCATTATCTGGAGCAGCTCAAGTGAGCATGGCCGCTGAACCAAATGAATTGCGGGACGACGTCCTGAACGGTCTGCAGCTTTCGACGCAGCTCGAGCGGGTGTGGCGCACGCCGTCTGGACTTGTCGGTGCGCTCATGTCGGTCGACCACAAGGTCGTTGGACGTCGCTACATCTTGACCGCATTCGCCTTTCTGCTCCTCGGCGGCATCCTTGCGGTCCTGATGCGCATTCAGCTGGCCGGGCCGGAGAAGACGTTTCTCTCGGCCGACAAGTACAATCAAGTCTTCACGATGCACGGCTCGACGATGATGTTCCTGTTCGCCGTGCCTGTCATGGAGGCGTTCGCCGTCTATCTGGTGCCGTTGATGGTCGGCACGCGGAACATCGCCTTTCCGCGCCTGAATGCCTTCAGCTATTGGATGTTTCTGTTCGGCGGCTGCTTCCTGTGGACCTCCTTCCTGTTCAACGTCGGCCCCGACGTCGGCTGGTTTTCCTACGTTCCCCTCTCCAGCCTGCAGTTCACACCGACCAAGCGCGCCGATGTCTGGGCGCAGATGATCACCTTTACCGAGGTTGCGGCGCTCGCGGTCGCCGTCGAGATCGTCGTGACCGTGTTCAAGCTCCGCGCGCCAGGGATGACGCTCGACCGCATTCCCCTGTTCGTCTGGGCCATGCTGGTGACGGCCTTCCTTGTGATGTTCGCAATGCCCTCGATCATGGTCGCATCGACGTCACTGATCCTGGATCGCCTCGTCAATACCCGCTTCTATGATTCCTCATCGGGCGGCCATCCCTTGCTCTGGCAGCATCTGTTCTGGTTCTTCGGCCATCCCGAGGTCTACATCATCTTCATCCCGGGCACGGGAATGGTTTCGGCGATCCTCGCGACGTTCGCGCGGCGGCCGGTGATCGGCTATCCCGTGGTGATCCTCTCCCTGATCGCGACCGGCTTCCTGTCGTTCGGCCTCTGGGTCCACCACATGTTCGTCACGGGCTTGCCCCAACTCGGTGCGGCCCTGTTCACGGCCTCCAGCATGCTGATCGCGGTGCCGAGCGGGCTGCAGATTTTCTGCTGGCTGGCAACGCTCTGGGACGGACGTCCAGTGTACCGGACGCCGCTGTTGTTCGTGATCGGCTTCATCGTGATCTTCGTGCTCGGCGGGTTGTCCGGCGTGATGGTCGCCTCGGTCCCGATCGATACCCAGGTGCACGACACCTATTTCGTCGTCGCCCACTTCCATTATGTTCTGATCGGCGGCGCCGTCTTCCCGCTGGTCGGCGCGGTCTACTACTGGTTTCCCAAGATCGCCGGCCGCATGCTGAGCGAAAGACTAGGGCGCTGGAATTTCTGGCTGGCCTTCATCGGCTTCAACGTCGCCTTCTTCCCGATGCACATTCTCGGGCTGATCGGAATGCCGCGCCGGGTCTATACCTACACCGCCGACATGGACTGGGCGCATCTGAACCTCGTGTCCAGCGGCGGTGCTCTCGTTTTCGCGTTTAGCTTCGCGCTGCTTCTGGCCAATGTGGTCTACAGCCTGCGCAACGGCGCGCTTGCGGGCGACAACCCTTGGGATGCCTCGACGCTGGAATGGGCGACCTCATCGCCGCCTCCGCCGCAGAATTTCGACCGCATTCCGGTCGTCAAGCACCGCGACCCGCTGTGGGCCGATAGCGAGAGCCTGCCTGTGGTCGCGGGCCTGAGCGCAGAGCGGCGCGAGGTGCTGCTGACCTCGCTGGCGGAAGCCGAGCCGCAGATCCGCGAGGCTTCGCCCGAACCGAGCATCTGGCCACTGCTCGCGGCGATCGCGACGACGATCTTCTTCATCGGCTCGATCTTCACGCCCTGGGCGGTGCTCTGGGGCACGCCCCCGATGGCCGTCACCTTGATCGGCTGGTTCTGGCCGACCGGCACCAAGGAGGACGAGGAGTGAGGCAGACCATCGTCCGCAACGTCTCGGACCTCCCGACTTATGGCTACGGCCCGCGCAGTGGCCCGTGGTGGGGCGCCATGGGTTTCATGGCGCTCGAAGGCATGGGCTTTGCCATTGCCATCGGCGCCTACCTTTATCTCTACGCAGTCAACCCGACCTGGCCGATCGGAGCACCCCCGCCGGATCTCTGGCCGGGGACGGTCGAGACGGTGATTTATCTATTGAGCATCATTCCCAACGAGTTCACGAACCGCGCCGCACACCGACAGGATCTCGCGAAGGTGCGGATCGGCCTGATCGTGATGGCCTTGATCGGCATCGCGCTCCTGGTGCTGCGCGGCTTCGAGTTCGCGCATCTCAACACCCGCTGGGACAATTCAGCCTATGGCTCGATCGTATGGCTCATTCTGGGGCTGCACACGACCCACCTTGCCACGGATGTCGGCGACACGGTCGTGCTGGCGGTGTTGATGTTCACGCGCCATGCGAGACCGCGCCGGTTCAGCGACGTGACCGACAACGTGTTCTACTGGAACTTCGTCGTGCTCGCCTGGCTGCCGCTCTATGTCTTGCTCGATTGGGTGCCACGCCTATGACCGCAGCCGAGGGACGTTCCAGACTGCTTTACTGGGCCGGCGTTGCGCTCGGGCCCATCGCGTGGGGGATCAATTTGCAGGGCATCTACGTGCTCGCGCACTTCGCCTGCGAACAGACCAGGATCAGCGGCGCGATCATGAGTGCGGCTCTGGCTGTCGTCGCCCTCGCGGGCACTGTCATTTCCGCCCGCGCGGTTCGACGCGGGGCGGGGGCTGAATGGACGGATGCGCAAGGCGGCGGGCCACGAACGTTCATGGCCTGGCTCGGCGTCGGCTCCGGCGTGCTGTTTGCGCTGGTGATTGCCAACCAGCTCGCCGCCTCGATCATGATCAGCCCATGCCTGCGCTGAACCTTGCAGCACTGCTGCTCGCGCTGCTCACGGCGCCGGCCGATGCGCACGGACTATCGGAGGTCGATCCCGGCTCGCTGTGGAGCTACGATCCCTGGCTGATGGCCCCGCTCTATGCCGTCGGTATCGCCTTCTATGTCGGAACGCAGCGGCTCTGGCATCATGCGGGCGGCGGCCGTGGCGTCAGCTTCCGCCAGGTCGCCGCATTCTGGACCGGATGGCTGGTGGCCGCGCTTGCTGTGACCTCGCCGCTGCACTGGCTCGGCGAGCGTCTGTTCACCGCGCACATGGTCGAGCATGAACTCCTGATGGTGGTCGCAGCACCGCTGATGGCGTTCGCCCGGATCAATGGCCCACTGCTGTGGAGCCTGCCGGCCCGGCTCCGCCCGGCGGCGGGTCGAATGCTCAATTGGCCGATACTGGCGTGGCCGTGGCGGTTTGTGAGCCACCCCATGAGCGCGACCATCCTCCACGGCGCAGCGCTCTGGGTCTGGCACGCACCGCCGTTATATGCATGGGCGCTCGAGAATACGGCGATCCATCGTCTCCAGCACATCAGCTTCTTTGCGACCGCGCTGTTGTTCTGGTGGGTGCTGCTGCATGGCCGCGGTCAGGGCCGTAGCACACGAATTCGCGACGGCATCGCTGTCGCGTGCCTGTTCATCACGATTTTGCATTCGGGTGTGCTCGGGGCTCTGCTGACGGTGTCGCCGCGGCTGTGGATCCCCGGTCAAGGCGCCCTCGCCGGTGAATTCGGCCTCTCGGCACTCGAGGATCAGCAACTCGCCGGCATCCTGATGTGGGTGCCCATGGGCCTACTCTATACCGGCGCGGCGTTGTTCTTTGCTCACCGGTGGCTGACTGCGAACGGCGGCCATTCCCACCTGCCGCTCCCTTCAACATCCGGGCTGAGCGATGCGGCATAGGAACCGCAACTTCTGTTCGAACGTTCGCCTGCCGACTGCGACACTCCACGGAGGCCACATGGAAAAACGATCCGTCATGGCGCTAACGGCTATCTTCACCGCAGCATTCTTGGTGCCTGCAGTCTTGAACGCGCAGGACCAACCCCAGCCGGGGATGTCGTGCCCGGTCGACCATGACAAGCTCGCCGATATCCTCAAGAAGAGCGTCAAGTCGGGCGGCGGCCCCAGCAACGGAGGTCTGGACAACAACGAATGGGCTGCCGTCGTCAATCGGCAGGGCGTCGTCTGCGCAATTGCCTACAGCGGCGGCAAGGTCGACGACCAGTGGCTGGGCAGCCGTGCCATCGCGGCCGAGAAGGCCAACACAGCGAATGCGTTCAGCCTGAAGGACAAGGCGATGGCGACCGCCAATCTCTATGCAGGTGCGCAGCCGGGCGGGTTCCTGTTCGGCGCGGCACTCGGCAACCCACCATCCCAGGAAGCCTTGTACGCCGGATCTCCGGACAACTTCGGCACGGCTCAGGATCCGATGGTGGGCAAGCCGATCGGCGGCACGATCGTGTTCGGAGGCGGGCTCGCGCTCTATGACGGCAACGGCGTCACGGGCGCGCTGGGCGTCAGCGGCGACAGCTCCTGCGCGGATCACAACGTGGCCTGGCGCGTGCGTCACCAGCTCGGGCTTGACCGGGTGCCGGCCGGAGTCAGCCCCAACATGAAGGACGCGATCATCTACGACATCGGCCCCGACGGCAAAAGCCCGTCGGGATTTGGCCATCCCAAGTGTAACGGCAAGGAAGATCAGATATCAGTCGACCTCGGCGCCGGCGTATCCGGCAACGTGGTGAGATAGCGCTGCGTCAATCGCCGCTTTTTGGAACCAAGGGAAGTCGGAACGTTTGTACGTCCGCAAGCCGGCCTGCAATGCGGCACGGCCGCATCCCTGCCGTGGAGATCTTTACATATGTTAGTGCGTGGTCTCACGCGTCTGCTCAACCGGATTCCGGCCATCCTTTGCGCCTGCTGCGCGATGCTGTCATCCGCGTCAGCACAAAGCGATCTCGCCAGCCGCATGAAAGATCCCGGCCAGTGGCCGATGGCGGCGCGCGACTACGCCAACACCCGCTACAGCGAGCTCGACCAGATCAACGCGTCCAATGCTTCGCGCCTCCAGCTCGCCTGGACCTTCTCGGTGGGCGCCGACCGGGGCCAGGAAGCGGCGCCGCTCGTGGTGGACGGCACCATGTATGTGGTCGGTCCCTATGCCGGCCCCTATCCCAACCGCGTGTTCGCGCTAGATGCCACGACTGGCGAGTTGAAATGGTCCTATGCGCCGAAGCCGGAGCCCGCAGCCGCGGGCGTTGCCTGCTGCGACGTCGTCAATCGCGGGCTGGCCTTCGACAATGGCAAGGTCTTCCTCAACACGCTCGATAACCACACCGTCGCCATCGACGCCAAGACCGGCAAAGAGCTCTGGCACACGAAGCTCGGCGAGATCAACAAGGGCGAAACGATCACGATGGCTCCCATCGTGGTGAAAGGCAAAATTCTCGTCGGCAACAGCGGCGGCGAACTGGGCGTGCGCGGCTGGGTGACCGCGCTCGACGAGACCACCGGCGCCATCGCTTGGCGCGCCTATTCGACAGGTCCCGACAAGGACGTGCTGATCGGCGACGATTTCAAGCCATTCTACGACAATCTCAAAGGCCAGGATCTCGGCGTGAAGACCTGGCCCGCCGACCGCTGGCAGGTTGGCGGCGGCACGGTCTGGGGCTGGATCTCCTACGATCCCGATCTGAACCTGATCTATTACGGCACGGCCAATCCGAGTCCCTGGAACGCCAACCAGCGCAGCGGCGACAATCTCTGGAGCACCACAATCTTTGCCCGCGATCCCGACACCGGTCGCGCCAAATGGGCCTACCAGATCAACCCGCACGATCTGTTCGACCACGACGAGATCAATGAGAACGTGCTTGTCGACCTCGAACTGAATGGACGGCCGCGCAAGGTGCTGATCCACCCCGGCCGCAACGGCTATATGTACGTCATGGACCGCGCCACTGGCGAGGTGATCTCGGCGGACGCTTATGACTTCGTCAACAGCTACAAGGGCGTCGATCTGAAGACCGGCAAGATCATCCCGAACGAGGAGAAGACGCCGCTTGTCGGCAAGACCGTCGAGAACATCTGCCCGAGCGCGCCGGGCGCCAAGGATTGGCAACCGACGGCGTGGTCACCGCGCACAAAACTTCTCTACGTGCCCCATCAGCATCTCTGCATGAGCTTCAAGGCCTCTCAGGTCGGCTACATCGACGGGACGCCCTATGTCGGCGCAGACGTCGATATGTATGCCGGCCCCGGCGGCTATCGCGGCGAGTTCATGGCGTGGGATCCAATCGCGCGCAGGAAGGTCTGGGAGATCCACGAGAAGCTGCCGGTCTGGAGCGGCGCGCTGGTCACAGCAGGTGATGTCGCCTTCTACGGCACCATGGATCGGCTTTTCAAAGTCGTGGATGCCAAGGATGGACATGTGCTGTGGCAATTCCGCGCCGGATCCGGGTTCATCGGCCAACCGATCTCCTATCGCGGCTCCGACGGACAGCAATACGTCGCGATCCTGTCGGGCGTCGGCGGCTGGCCGGGTGTGGTGGCCAATGCCGAGGTCGATCCGCGGGTGCGCAACGGTGCGCTGGGGTTCACCGGCGCGACGCAGGATCTGCCGTTCTACACCGCCGGCGGGAGCGAACTGCTGGTCTTCAAGCTCGGCGGCGCAAATGGTGAGGATACCAGCCATGCGCCTTCGAAATAGTTGTCCGGGCATCGCCCTTGGTTTTCTGGTTGGGCTTGCAACCACGGCGGCGGCAGCGTCGGATCGCGAGCTTCGCGTCTGTGCCGATCCCAACAATCTGCCGTTCTCGAACAAAGCCGAAGCAGGATTCGAGAACAGGCTCGCGACGATGGTGGCCGAGCATTTCGGCCAGCAGGTCACCTACACCTGGTGGGCGCAGCGCCGCGGCTTCATCCGCAACACACTGAAAGCCGGCAGATGCGACGTCGTGATGGGCGTACCGTCCGGCTATGATCTCGTCGAGACGACCAAGCCCTATTATCGCTCGAGCTATGTGTTCGTCACGCGGCAGGACCGGCACCTCGACCTTTCGTCCCTGCTCGACCCGCGCTTGCATCACCTCGTGATCGGCGTGCATCTGATCGGCGACGACGGCAACAATCCACCGCCTGCGCAGGCGCTCGGCGACCAAGGCATCGTCGATAACGTCCGCGGCTACTCCATCTACGGCGATTATCGCCAGGCCGATCCGCCGGCACGCCTGATCGAAGCCGTCGAAAGCGGCAGCCTCGATGTCGCCGCAGCTTGGGGCCCCCTCGGCGGATATTTCGCCCAGCACTCCCTCGTCCCGCTGACGGTCACGCCGATCCGGGATTACGAACGCTTTTCACCTCAGCAGTTCCAGTTCGCCATCGCGATGGGCGTGCGCAAAGGCGACGACGCCTTGCGCGACCGGCTGAACGAGTTCATCGACGAGCATTGGTCCGAGATCACCTCGCTGCTGCGCAGTTACGGCGTTCCGCTGGTGGACCAACCCGTCACGGTATCGGGAGGACATGAGTGATGTCTGCTCCAGCAATGCGCGCGAGCGCCCTGTCGTTGCTGCTGGCGGTCTTGCCGAATGGTGCAGGGCTGGCCCAGCAGACCTTGCCGCAGTCGCAGGAGGCGCAGATGCCGACGCTGTCTCCGCGCCCGAATTTCGGTGGCAGCGTCGGTAATGGCAGCCCCGGCGTCTTCATGCAGGTCCCGGTCAGTCACCTCCATCCCGGCGCGCAGCCGGACCCGCCCCAAATCAAGAATCCCGTGCAAGGTGATCCCAACGCGCAGCAGCGCGGGATGACCTACTATGTCAACTTCAACTGCGTCGGCTGTCACGCGCCGAATGGCGGCGGCGGCATGGGGCCGGCGCTGAGCAACAACATCTTTACTTACGGAGCGCAGCCCGAGAACATCTTTCTCTCGATCTACCAGGGGCGGCCGAACGGAATGCCGGCTTGGGGCGGCGTGCTGCCCGACAGCGTGATCTGGGACCTCGTCACCTATATCGGCAGGATCAGCAACGAGCCCAGCCACCAATGGGGCCGCACCTTTTCGGCGATGCCGTCGCCTGAGGTCGAGCAAGTCCCGAGCGAGCAGGTCTCCACGACCGATCCCTGGTCTGCCACCAAGTCCTTCAACTTCGGCCAGAAGCCCTGATCGGCCGAGCGGAGCAGCGATGGTAAATCCGATCGCGAAATTGTTAGTCACTGCACTCCTGGCTACCGCTACCGCCGCCTGCGAGGCTGCGGGCCCGGACAACTTCACCGGCGACGCGCGTCGTGGCGCCGACCTCGTCAAGCAGTACCAGTGCGGCGGCTGTCACGATATTCCCGGCATTGCCGGCGCCGAAGGCAATGTCGGCCCACCCTTGCATCGGATCGGCACGCGGACCTACATCGCCGGCTACATCCACAATTCGCCGGACAACATGGCTGACTGGATCGAGGATCCACAGCGGGCGTTGCCGGGCAATGCGATGCCGAGAATGGGTATCCCGCAAAAAGACGCGCGGGACATCGCGGCGTTTCTCTATACGCTCAAGTGACCATCATGACTCCGACACATCGTTCAACGAATTGGTTCCGTGACGCGCCATTGCTGGCCATCACCGTCGTGGTTGTCGCCATCATGGGACTGGGCCTCCTGGCTGGCGGTGCCTGGCTCGCAGCCCTCGGTGGCTCCGTCTACTACCTGATCGCGGGGATCATGCTTCTGCTCACGAGCTGGCTGCTCGCGCGCCGTCGCGCCGAGGCGCTCTGGATTTATGCCACGCTGCTGGCCGGAACGATGGCTTGGGCGATCTGGGAGGCCGGCCTCGATTTCTGGTCGCTGGCGCCGCGCGGCGACGTGCTCGTGCCGCTTGGCCTATGGCTGATGCTGCCCTTCATTGCCTCTCGCCTCGCGCCTCGCTTGCGCGCGGCGCGATGGGCGCTCGGCCTTGTGTTGGTCGCCGCAGCCATCGTCGTCGGCATGTCCCTGACGAGCGATCGCCGCGATCTAGCCGGCACGATACCTGAGGGCGAAACAACCGGGGCCATTGCGTCTCCCGAACCGGACCAACCTGCTGCCGGCCAAAACTGGACGGCCTACGGCGGCAGCGGCTTTGGTACGCGCTTCTCGTCGCTGAGCCAGATCACCAAGGACAACGTCAAGGACCTCAAGCTCGCCTGGGAATTCCGCACCGGTGACCACAAGGGCCCTGATGACCCCGACGAGATCACCAACCAGGCAACGCCGCTCAAGGTGGGGGATCTCCTCTACACCTGCTCGCCGCACCAGATCGTGTTCGCGCTCGAAGCTGCGACCGGACAACTGCGCTGGAAATTCGATCCGCAAGTCCAGCACAACAAGGCATTCCAGCACATGACCTGCCGCGGCGTGTCCTATCACGCGACCAGGCCCGGCGCCGTGACTGCCGACGGCGCGCCGGCCCCGAACGATTGTGCGGGACGCATTTTCGTACCAACCAACGACGGGCGGATGTTCGCGCTCGATGCCCAGAGCGGTGTGCCTTGCCAGAGTTTTGGCAACCAGGGACAGATCGACCTCAAGCAAGGCAGCGAGATCCAGACACTCGGCTTCTACGAGGGCACCTCGCCGCCCGTCGTCACGGACAAGGTTCTGATCGTCGGCGGAGCGGTGATCGACAACTATTCCGATCGCGTCCCGTCGGGCGTGATCCGCGGCTTCGATATCTATTCGGGACGGTTGCTCTGGGCGTTCGATGCCGGCAATTCCGATCCGAACGAGATGCCTTCGGCCTCGCATCATTTTACAGCCGGCTCACCCAATTCGTGGAGCATTTCGGCGGTCGACGAGAAGCTCGGACTCATCTACGTGCCGCTCGGCTCGAGTTCTCCGGATATCTGGGGCGGCGGCCGTTCGCCCGAAAACGAGCGCTACGATTCGGCATTGATTGCGCTCGATGTCTTGACCGGAAAACTGCGTTGGTCGTTCCAGAACGTGCACCACGATCTCTGGGACATGGATATGCCGTCGCAGCCCAGTCTAGTCGATTTGCGCTCTAACGGCGGCGTGACGCCGGCGATCTACATCCCGGCAAAGACTGGCGACATCTTCGTGCTCGACCGGCGCGACGGGCGTCAGTTGGTGCCCGCACCGGAGAAGCCGGTGCCTCAGGGCGCCGCGAATGGAGACCGGCTGTCGCCAACCCAGCCATTTTCGGAATTGAGCTTCCGCCCCTCCGGCAAACTTACGGACGCGCAGATGTGGGGCAGCACGATGTTCGACCAGCTCGCTTGCCGGATCAAGTTCAAGCGCCTGCGCTATGAGGGGCCGTTCACGCCGCCGTCTGAACAAGGCACGCTGGTGTTTCCCGGAGACTTCGGCATGTTCGAATGGGGCGGCATTGCCGTCGATCCACAGCGCCAGATCGCGATCGCGAATCCCCAATCGATTCCCTTCATCTCTCGCCTGGTGCCGCGCGGAAAGGACAATCCGGCCGCGCCGAATGCGGCGCATCCACCAGGAACCGAGCTGGGCGTGCAGCCGATGTACGGCGCCCCCTACGGCGTTGATCTCGGCATTTTCCTCTCACCGCTCGGCATTCCCTGTCTTGCTCCGCCGTGGGGCAACATCGCAGCGATCGATCTTAGGACGCACAAGGTGGTCTGGCAGCATCGGATCGGCACGATACGCGATCAGGCCCCGCTGCCGCTGCCATTCAAGCTCGGCGTTCCCATGCTGGGCGGTCCGATCGTCACCGCGGGCGGCGTCATCTTCATCACGGGAACGATGGATGACTACATCCGCGCGTTTGACGTTCGCGATGGCAGACAGCTTTGGCAGGACCGCCTTCCTGCCGGCGGCCAGTCGACGCCGATGACCTATGAGGCTGGCGGCAAGCAATATGTCGTGACGGTCGACGGCGGCCACGGGTCATTCGGAACTAAACTCGGCGATTACGTGCGAGCCTACGCGCTGCCGTGATCTGCCTCGGCAGGACTTGCTTGTACTTGCCCACGCCTTGTCCCGATCTGCCGGCGCGACGCGCAACTGCTGACGCCAGGAGAGCTACGCCCGCAGCTATTCCCAGCGCCGCGAGCCCCTGACTGATGACGCCGGCAGGTGGGAGCTGCTTACGTGACAGCCAACCGCCATCGATCGACGTACCCTGCGGACCAGCTTCAATCATGGTGCCCTCGCTGCTCTTTGCGGGGCGCGCGCGCGACAGCAGGTAGCGGAAGGCAGCTCCCACGATGTTCTCGGTAATCTGCGGAGCCATCGCGTAGGCAAATTGGCCGGCACGAGCCGGCCAGCCCACGGCGACTTCGTCTCGGGGCGCGCGGACGAGGCTCACGAACGTCTCGGCAACGTCCTCCGCCTGATACAGCAGCGGACCGGGATCAAGCGTCCGGCCGGACATGTTGGCGCCGTGGACGAAGCCCGGCGTGTCGACCATGGCCGGGAAGACGCCGCAGACATGGATGTTGCGGCGAGCACTGAGCTCTTGACGCAGGCTAGCGGTGAAGCCCCGAAGGCCGAATTTGCTCGCGGTATAGGCCGCAGCAAAAGGCGTCGGCGCCCAGCCGCCGAGCGAGATGTTGTTGATCAGGATGCCGCGGTTCTGGCGGAGGAAGATCGGAAGCACCGCGAAAGCGCCATGCATCGTGCCGAGGAGATTGACCTCGATCGTTCGGCGATGAAGCGCGATATCCGCGTCCTGATAGGCCCCGAAAACGCCCGTGCCGGCGTTGTTGATCCAGACGTCGATGCCACCGAACGCGTCTTCGGCCTCTCGGGCCAGCCGCTGCACCGCCTCGGCATCGGTGACATCGGTCGGGATCGCCAATGCGCGGCCTCCGAGCGCCTCGCATTCTGCGGCGAGGCTCGTCAGGACTTCGGCACGGCGTGCCGCCAAGACCACGCTTGCGCCCTTGCCCGCGAAGGCCAGCGCCGCAGCACGCCCGATTCCGCTCGAGGCACCGGTGATGACGACGCGCGTGCCGGTCATTTGCCGCGGCTCAGATCCGGAGCGGGCCGGCGGAAGCAGCCAGTGCAGGGATCGCCGGAGGCGCTCAGTTCCCTCCGCTTCAAACCAGTCGCCATGCGCGAAGATCACCCGCTCCGGAGACAGCCGTATAAGCCGCTCGGCTGCGGACCGCACGGAACGGCCGCCGAGGCGCAGCAGAAGCCGTAGATAGACCGGCGCCATTCCGTTTGGCTTGGAAATGCCCAGGAGGTTTGCCGCCGCCTCATTTGGCGCGCTGAGATCGTTGGGATCGAGATTTTGCACGAGATCCGTCAGGATCAGTGTCCGGCTGCGCTTGTCGAACAGCTCGATCTCGGAGAACATCGGAGCGTTCACCGAGACGGCTTCGAGGTCGGCCCTCCATTCCTCGGGCGTCGCCTCTCCAAGCTCGCGGTCGATGCGGATACGTGCCGCTCGAACTTGCCTGCGTGCCGCAAGGCCGCGCGCCGCGAAAGTCGTCGCCGGCGGCAGCTCTCTCTGCCAGTCGGACAGGAACATCCAGTGCGCGATATTCGGCGCGAGCAAGTACCTTATCGTCCCAAGCCGCTCCAGCTCACCGCGGAGAGCCGGCGAATATCTTACCGGCGAATGCAGCACGAGATCGCCGTTCGAGAGCCGAATGACGGTCATACGCACCGGAAGTTTTAGACCGGCGGCGCTGATCGGGGCGTCGTCCACGACCCAGATATCGTCCGTCACGCGCGACAGACGGGCGGTCGACAAGGTGGCGTCGGAACTTTGCATGAGCATCTTCCATCACGGGGCGTAGCTCAAGCTTTGGGAGTGACGCTCGTTCCTTGCTAGGACGCCCGAGCCTGCTGGCCAGCGTTGCGTCGGCGACGGCGCGCTGCGAGCCGGCCTCGCCCCCTCTCCGCCGGAAAGTGCCGCGTGATCGCCGGTACGCACTCCGGCTCTGAGGGAGGTTGTTCGCAGGCAATCGGCGCATGGTCCGGACGAGCTTCCATCAGATCAAGCACGGCGCGGCCCTTGGCCGTGATGCGCCACCCGCCATTTGTCCGGTCGATCAGCCTTTGCGAAAAGATGTCCAGCCCCGGCACCCGCCCGGCGAGCCGCCGGGTGCGCTCGGTCCAGTCGCGACCGCTGGTCGCCAGAATGGCCATATCCCGCTTGAGATCCTCCAGGGCAGCGAACCCATCCGGGTAGCTCACCAGGATCTTGAGGACCGTCACGTGGAAATTCACCCCCGCCCCCACATGACCATCGTCACATCGTCGGGACTTCTGAGAGAGCATTGCGGGCCGCTTGTTTGAGGCGATCCGCAGAGATGTCCCCCCTGCTTGCAGTCTCCAGAAGCTTCGAGGCCACGTGGGTCCGGGCGCCGATCTCACAGCGTGGAACACCTTCACACACCTCGTCGAGAACGGTGCGCAACAACGCCCTTGTCGCCGTATCGATCATGGAAAGCCCCAGCGGAAAGGTTCACGGTAGGGCAATCGCTCCGGTCTGTGATTCAACATTGTTAATGATCTGAAAATTTCGCTGGCGTCCATTGCCGGCCGCGCTCACCCAGCCCGAGGGCGGGCGCAATCGCCTTGGGCGCCACGACGTCAAACACCGGCCTCTTGGAGGTAGGGGTCTGAGGAGTCCGGCATCACGTCGCGACGCCACCGCGAGCCTGGAGAAGCTCGAATATCTATGTCGGAATGACAAGTTTCGAGGTGATTGCGGAGTATACAAGCGCCGTCGCCGGAGAGATAACCGGCCAACGCAGCGACGCAATGTCCGAGCCCGGCGATCCTTTGGTCTTCATCCTTTTTAAGAAGCCAAGGCCGGAGGACGTTCAGCTCTATCCCGAGTAGTTGCCAAACGCCCTCAAGGTTTGTGGCGCTGAGATCGCGCAATTAGCAGCGTGGCCGCCGGAATTTCTGCATCGCCTGCACATTCCTCTATTCCGAAAGTTCGATTGCAATGGGTTGGTGATCGGAGGCATCGGTCGCTTCGTTGACCTGGATGCTGCGAACGTAGCCGGTCAAATCTTCCGTCACGAAAATGAAGTCGCGGCAGTCGGGCCCGTCGGCCCACTGCGCGCGGTCGTAGATTCCGCAAGTCGGCGCACGCGCTCGGTCGCGGCCATCGGCGATCCATGCATCCCGATAGGCCAGACCGGGCCGGCCGGATCGGGCAATCAATGCGTGCTGGGGGTCGGCAACGTCAAAATTGAAATCGCCACACAGCAGGCTCGACGCAGCGACGGTCTGACTTCCATACGGCTCGTCGTGCCGGGAGCTGGCCTGCTTCGGGCTCATCGACGCCTCCTCCTGCAAATCCAGCAGACGGGCGATCTGTGCCTCGCGCTGGCCGGCCGAATGGAATTCGAGATGCGTGTTGACAATGCGGACCGCGCCAAACGAGGCCTGAACCGTCACCTCCAGGGCGTGACGGCGCATGCTGCGCACCGTGGCTGCGTCCGGCCATGGCAGCAGGTGGTTGGCGATCTGCAGCACCGGCAACCGCGACAGCGTCATGTTGCCGAAGCGATGGAGGTTGCCATCACGGTCGACAGTTTCGATAGCAGGTCGGAATATTGCGGAGTAGCCGGGCAAAAGGGCTGCCAGCTGTTCACACTGATCCGCTCCATCACCAAATCTGGAGAAGTTCGCGCTCACCTCCTGGAAGCAGAACACGTCCGCGTCGAGCGTCTGCTGGGCGACGGCAACGATCCTCGCCAGATCGGTCACGCCGTCGCATCCTTTGCCGCACTGTATGTTCCAGGTGAGAAGTCTCATTACCGGATGCCTGCACGCATGAACGACTGGACGAACTGGCGCTGGAACAGCAGAAACGCGATCAGCAGCGGCGCCATCGTCATCACGGTTGCCGCCGTGATCACTGACCAATCCACACCGGTCTCAGGCGCGCCGAATACGGCAAGCCCCACCGTGAGCGGCCGCGCTTCCACCGAATTCGTGACGATCAACGGCCACAGGAAATTGTTCCAGTGATAGCTGACGGAGACGAGGCCAAAGGCGACGTAGGTCGGGCGAGCCAGCGGGACATAGACCCGCCACAGGATTCCGAGCGGACCCGCTCCCTCGACCCGGGCGGCTTCCACCAACTCCTGGGGCACACCCTTGAAAGTCTGCCGCAGCAGGAAGATGCCGAAGGCGCTCGCGAGATAGGGCAGCGCGATCGCAGGGATCGTATCGAGCAATCCCAGCTTGGCGATCGCGCGGTAGTTCTCGACGATCAGGACGTCGGGCATGATCATCAGCTGGAGCAGAACGAGGGCGAAAGCGATGCCGCTGCCCCTGAACTTGAAGCGCGCAAAGGCATAGGCGGCCAGCGTCGACAGGATGAGCTGGCCGACCAGGATCAGGGTCACCAGTACGACCGTGTTGAGATAGTACCGGGCGAACGGCGCCTGATTCCAGGCCCTGGCAAAATTCTCCAGCGTCCAGGGCGCGGACAGGCTGAACGACGTGGCGTAAGCGGCCGGATGCAGCGCGCTCCAGAAGGCATAGGCCAATGGGGCGAGCCAGATCAAAGCCAGGAGCCATGCTGCGACGGCTTCAATGGGGCGTGTCCGGCCTTTCATTGATAGTGGATCCTGCGATCGAGATAACCGAACTTGATCAGCGCAACCGAGCTCAGCAGCATCAGAAGCACAACCGTCAGTGTTGCCGCGTAAGAGGAATCCTGGAAGGTGAAGGCAACCTCATAAATGTAGTAGAGCAGCAGCGTGCTGGCGTTGTTCGGACCGCCCTTGGTCATGATGACCAGATGGTCCACCAGCTTGAAGGAGTTGATGACTGCGTTGATCGCTACGAACAGCGTGGTCGGCATCAGCAGCGGGAACGTGATCCGGCGAAACGTGTACCACCGGCTCGCGCCTTCGATGGACGCGGCCTCTTCGAGATCCGGCGAGAGCTGCTGCAACGCCGCCAGGTAGAAGATCATGAAGAAGCCGGCCTCCTTCCAGATCACCATCACGACCAGACAGCTCATCACCGTCGAGGGATCGCCCAGCCAGTTCCAGCCGCCGAGACCGAAAAGGCCGCGCAACTGATCGAGCAGCCCATAGTCCGGCGTGTAGAAGAACAGCCAGATGTTGGCGACGGCGATCATCGGCAGCACGGTCGGCGTGAAGTAGGCCAGTCGCAGAAAGCCGCGGCCGCGCATGTTGCGATTGACCCAGATCGCCATCACCAGAGCCAGGGCGATCGAGGTAGGGATCGTGCCGAGCGCGAACCAGAAATTATTGACCAGCGCCTTCCAGAAGATCGGATCGGCCGCCATGGACCGATAACTGTCAAGCCCGACGAAGGCCTCGGTGCCGTTCCGGCGTGTGACGAATAGCGAATGCCGGATCGTCGCCAGAATCGGAAAGTGCGTGAATGCGATCAGCAGGACGGCCGCCGGCAACAGCAGCAGCCAGGCGTTCACGGTGTTCCACCACGCCTGCGATCGGGCGCGGCGCGGGGCGATTGGCGATGAGGCGACCTCGTCGGACATCTGTGAGCCGGCGGGATGGCGGCGGCGCGCCATCCCGCCTCGTCCCTATTTGTAAGCGCGCAAGACGCGGTCGGACTGCTGCTGCGCGGCAGCCAACGCCTCCTGCGGCTTCTGCGCGCCCGTGATCGCGGCCTGCACGGCATCGCCGACAAACTTGTAGATGCGGCCGTTCTCATGAACGGAGAGCTCCGGCACCGCATGCTCCAGCTGATCGCGCGCAACCGTGGCCTGCGGGAAGCCCTTTGCGTAGGCCTCCATCGTCGGCGTCTTGTAGGCGGCCGGCGACACCGCCACGTAGCCGGTCTTCATGCTCCATTCCGCCGCGCGTTCCGGAGCCGTCATCCATTGAATGAACTTGACGGCCGCCTTCTGCTGGTCGGGAGACGCACTCTTGAAGATGTAGAAATTGCCGCCGCCGGTCGGTGATCCGCGCCGCTCCCCGGCCGGCAGCATGGCCACACCGAACTGGAATTTCGCGGCGTCCTTGACCGCCGTCAGATTGCCGGTGGTGTGCCACATCATCGCCGTCTTGCCTTCGAGGAAATCGTTGCGCAGCGTCGCCCAATCGATGCTGCCGGCGGGGGCGACGTTGTGCTTGCGCGACAGGTCGACCCAGTACTCGAGGGCGGCGACCGTCTTCGGAGCGGTCAGATAGACCTCGTTGCCGGGCTCGTTCATCATCTTCTGGCCGTTCTCGATCGCCAGCGCCTGCAGCATCCAGTAGGCATAACCAGTCGAGGGAATTTCGATGCCCCAGCGTGTCGTGTTGCCGCCATCCTTCTTGACCAGCTTCTTCGACATCTCGACCATTTCGTCCCATGACGCCGGCGCCTTCTCGGGATCGAGGCCCGCCTCCTTGAAGGCGTCCTTGTTCCAGTACAGCACGATGGTCGAACGCTGGAACGGCACGCTCCAGGTCTTGCCGTCGATCTGCCCGTTCGCCATGAACGCCGGATAGAACTCCTTGAACCAGGCCTTGTCGCCGACGAGGCCGTCAAACGGCACGATCGCGTTCTCATCCATCAGCGTGAACACGTCGGTCGACAGCAACACCGACAGTTGCGGCGGCTGCCCGCCCTTCATGGCGGTCATCGCCTTGGTCATCGTATCGGTGTAGTTGCCGGCATAGACCGCCGTCACCTTGATGTCCGGATTGTCCTTCTCGAAGCGCGAGACCATGTCGTCGATGATCTTGGTGACGGGACCGCCGACCGCGACCGGATAGTACATGGTCAGATCCACGGCGGCGGCCGGGCGGGCAGCCATCGAGAGCACGGCGAGTGCCGCTGCTATCAACATCGTTCGTCGCGCAAACATGTGACAATCTCCTTCGTTACCACGTTTGAAACAGCCGCTGCTATCGACCGGTTATCGCCCGCTGGCCCTCTGTGACGATGGTCTCCAAGAGAGCTTCCGAATTCGAATCGAACCGATGCTCGAGCCCGGGTTCCCACGCGATCCGGACATCCTCGCCTGGCCGAACCTTGCTGAAACCTTCGAGCCGCACTGAGATCGGCTGACCATCGACCTCGCACAGAACGATGCTGTCGGCCCCAAGATGCTCGATCGCCCTGACGCGCGCAAAATGATCCCCGCCCGACCCGATGCGGATATGCTCCGGCCGGATGCCGATGAGATGATCGCCATGGCGCAAAAGATTCATCGGCGGCGTGCCGATGAACCGCGCCGTGAACGCCGTCGCGGGCCGGTTATATAACTCCTCCGGTGTGCCATTCTGCTCGATACGACCATCGCGCATCAGCACGACGCGATCCGCCATCGTCATGGCTTCGGTCTGATCGTGGGTCACGTAGACCATCGTCATTCCGAGCCGCTGTTGCAGGGCGCGGATCTCCGTCCGCATCTCATGCCGCAGCTTGGCGTCCAGATTTGAAAGCGGCTCGTCCATGAGGCAGACCCGCGCTTCCGCAATGATGGCTCGCCCCAGTGCAACCCGCTGGCGCTGGCCGCCGGACAGCTGCGACGGCTTGCGTTCAAGCAGCTGCGCAAGGCCAACGATCTCGGCCACACGCCGGAGCCGTTCGTCTCGTTCGGCGCGCGACACGCGCCGCACACGCAGGCCGAAGACGATGTTCTCGGCTACACTCAAATGCGGAAACAGCGCGTACGACTGGAAGACCATGGAGATCTTCCGTTGCGCCGGAGTCAGATGGGTCACGTCGACGCCGCCGATGGCGATCGTGCCGGCGTCAGCATTCTCAAGGCCGGCGATCAGCCGCAGCGTGGTCGACTTGCCGCAGCCGGACGGTCCCAGCAGCACCAGCAGCGAGCCCTCGTCCGCCGTCAGACTGACGTCATCGACGGCGCGCATCGCGCCCCAGAACTTGGAGACATGACTCAGCGTAATCGCTGACATGGCCCGTTCGCTCTCAGCTGCAGGGCTCTGCGCCGCGCGCAGACATAGCTCGGCATGCTCGCAGCATCCTGCTCGCGCGGAGCAGCCCAAAGCTGGTCGCCATGAGCAGACAGATCCATGCCGTCCCTCCCGATGGCCACGCAACGTTCACCGGCGCGGCAAGTCATTCTGTTCATATGAACATATTGGAGCGCCATATGAAACAGAAAATTGCGCCTTCGATGTTCGAATGATAGTTTGCTTCGAACGGACAGCCCCATGCTCAAGACAGTCTCGTCACGTCAGGCCTACATACTGGAGATCGTCCGCGACGAAGGCTTCGCCTCGATCGAGCAACTTGCAACGCGCTTTGACGTCACGCAGCAGACCATTCGCCGCGTCGTGAATGCGCTCTGCGATCAAGGGCTGCTCCGGCGAATGCACGGCGGCGTCAGCCTGCCCGTTCAAAGCCAGAATCTCGCTTATGGAAGCAGACAGGGATTGAATGCCGACGCCAAACGGCGCATCGCACACGCGACTGCGAGCTTCATTCCCGACGGGGCGTCGCTTATGATCGGGCTGGGTACAACACCTGAATATGTCGCGCAGGCGCTATCCCGCCGTCAGGATCTGCGCGTGATCACCAACAATCTGAATGTGGCCGCAGCGTTCGCACAAAATCCCGACGTGGAAATCACGATCGCGGGCGGCACGCTCCGTTCGCTCGACCGGGACATCGTGGGCGAAGCGGCGGCCCGCTTTTTCTCGGGCTATCGAGCCGATTACGGGATATTCGGCGTCGGAGGCGTCGATCAGGACGGTGCGCTGCTCGACTTTCACATCGACGAAGTCCTGGCGCGGCAATCCATCGTTGCCAATTCGCGCACCGCCGTCCTGGTCGCCGACACGACAAAATTCGGCCGCAACGCCACGGTGCGCGGCGGACATCTCGCCGATTGTAACCACCTATTCACCGACGGGCCGCTGCCACCGGCCTTTACACCGGTTGGCGCCAAATTTGCCGAGCGCATTCACGCATCCGATGCCGCGCGTGCCGGAGCCACGTAGCCTGCGCGAAATTGACCCGCGCCAGCAGTCGCCAAGGCCGCGGCCCCTACGCCCCCTCAATTATATCGGACGCCGTTTCGGCTGATTTGTAAGCACAATTCTCCACGTGTGACGGACAAATCCCGACGATATACCCACTGCGATTTTTCGGTCTTGAATTCACAGAAAATTCGAGCCGCTCGCAACGCTGGTGGCTCCGGTACCTATCGGGGTCAATCGACTGTCGGCACTGTGTGGGGGCGAAGATTGCCGTGCGCGCACTGGTGCGGTGTAAATTCAAATACCGTCAGAGATCGGAAGGCGCTCGGCCGCTCGCTCGGTCCGCACAGACAAAGGCGTGCTTGCCGAGAAGATCAATATTCTCTTGATGCCGCTGCTGTCGACCTCGCCGTCTATCGGGGTAGCCAGCCGGATCTATTTTCCGCGGAACACCGCCGGGCGACGCTCCACGAAAGACTGGATGCCTTCTTTCATGTCTTCGCTGCTGAAAACGCGGTCCTTGATTTTCGGGATATAGTCGATCGCCGCTCTTTCGCCGGCCTCAATGTACTTCAGCGCGGCCTCTTTGGTTACCTGAATGCCGATCGGAGCGTTCTTGGCGATCAGACCAGCAATTTCCATCGCGCGGGGAATCTGCTGACCAGGAGCGACGACTTCCTGAACAAACCCGATTTTATACGCCCGCGCCGCGCTGAACTCGTCGCACAAGAACAGATGATACATCGCATCCCCCCATCCTGCCCGCGCCACGTACCGGAAATGGGCGCCACCGAGCGGCGCGATCCCGCGCTTGGATTCCATTTGGCAGAACCGGGCGTCGTCGGCGGCCACAACGATGTCGCCGGCCAACATCATTTCGATGCCAATCGTGAAACAGATCCCCTGCACGGCCGTCACGATCGGCTTACGACACCGGCTTTTCAGCGCGAACGCATCGATGTTGCCGGGCTTGATCTCGGTATTTTCGGCCTTGGGTCCGAAGAACTTCGGCATATCAAGGCCTGCCGTGAAGTCCGGGCCGTCGGCGCAGAGCACACCGACCCAATAGTCGTCGGTGCGGTCGAGAAGCGTCATCGCATCCGACATCTGCGCCATCATCTGCGGGCTGAAAGAATTCTTCTTCGCCACGTTGTCGATGACGATCTTGAACACATGCCCATGCACCTCGGTACGGATCTGACCGACTTGCGTCGTCTCGCTCATTTTCTAGTCTCCGAATGCTCATAGGCAACTGCGCGACGTTGCGCAGAATTAACCTGTCAATTTGCTCAGCTCAGCGCCGCAAACGCAGTCCGTTCAAAAGCCATCAGCTCTTCCGTCCGTCCGTCGCGTATCTTCAGCAGCCACTGCGGATCCTGAAGCAGCGCCCGCCCCACCGCGACGAGATCGAACTCCTCGCGATCGAGGCGGCGGATCAACTCGTCGAGGTCGGTCACCGCCTCCCGTGCGCCCCGGCTGCACGGCCGATGTACTTGGCTGCGCTCCAACGCTGCTCACTACCATTTCTCGACCCAAGGCCGCAGCACGACCTCGAACGCCCAGGTCGACCGATGCTGCCGATGAAGCTGCAGATATGTTTTCGCGATATGGTCGGGGTCGGCCATATTGTCGTCGGCAGTTGCCCCCGCCAGCCGATGCGCGCGAGTGCCGTCCTCCTGGGTCCAGCCGATCGCGGCGTCGATCGGCACATTCGCTATGTGGACGCCCTGCGGCATCAATTCTCTTGCCATGCTCTGCGCGAGTCCGGACTTGGCATGACATGCCATTGCAAATGCGCCACTTGATGGGAAGCCTTTGAGCGCCGCGCTGGCGTTCGTGAAGATGATTGTTCCTCTCGCGCCGTTGGCGTCGGGTTCGTTCCCAAGCATGAGCCGGGCTGCCTGTTGACCGACCAGAAACGCGCTGAACGCCGAGTTGCGAAGTGTTTCGAACGCCATGCCCGGGTCGGCTTCGATGATGCTTTTGCGGAAAATGCCGGGAACCCGGCCATCGATGTTATGCACGACAAGTCGTGGCGTGCCGACGTCCTGAACGACGTTGCCGAACAGCTGTGTCACCGCCGCTGGATCAGTTGCATCGCAGGCATATCGAAGCACACGATGCGTCTTCTCCAAGGCTTCGAGGACCGGCTTTTCGGGATTCCTGGCTGCGACGCAGACACGCATGCCGTTCTCCGCGAACAGCCGGGCGCAACTCGAGCTGATGCCCGGACCGCCCCCCACGATCACCGCAACCTCGTGCACGGAACTTTTGATATCAATCATCTTGACCTTTCCAGTCCTGCGTTGTCGCGCTCTCCATGAAGAGATGACACGGAAACCGCCGTGACCCTGCTTCCCGCCAGCCGGGCGTCACCAGTTTTCGCCGAATGGCCGCAGCTCTGTGAGGAACGACCAAGCCGATCGCTTCTGCCCATAGAGATGATAGAGTTCGTCCGCGATGGCAGCAGGCTTGATAAAGAATTCATCTGGCTTGTCGCTCATCCGCGCGCGCATTCTGGGCGTATCAATCACGGCGTCGATGAGAACATAGGCGACGTGCACGCCCAGAGGTCCCATGTCACGTGCGATCGACTCGGCCAAAATGCGCTGCGCCGCCTTTGTCGGCGCGAAGCCGGCGAAGTTGGCCTTGCCCCGGATCGAAGACGTGTTTCCGGTCACCAGGATTGCGCCCTTGCCTCGGTCGATCATGTCAGGAGCCACTTCGCGCGCCAGGTATAACAAGCCCATCACGTTGACCTCGAAATTGCCCTTCAGCATCTTCGGATCGATCTCCCGAAAGCTCCCCCAGCCTCCGCCTACCGCGTTGTGGACGAGAACCTCAGCCGCGCCAAAACGCCGCTTTACATCAGCAACGACGGTCCGCACCTGATTTTCGTCTGAAACGTCGCAGGTCGCCGCGTGGACATCAGGAAGCTCTTGCGCCAGGCGATTGATGAGCTCGGCTGAGCGACCAGCGCTATGATACGGAACCCGCCGGCAGAGAAGCGCTTGACGATGGCAGCTCCGGTGCCCGGCCCGACCCCGGTCACGATCGCGACTGGTTTCTCACTCATTTGAACTTTCTCCACGTTATTGTCCGGCCGCTTTCAAATGAATTCGCTCGGACTGCGACTGATAGGCGGCTGCCTCCTGCGCGGACACCAAGGCCAAACGAACCGCAACATTCTTGTGGTAGGGCGTGCCGGCAATGGGATCGCGGTTGCCGCTCTCTGTGAGCAGATTGATACGTGGTCCATTGATCAGTCGCTCTCCGTCCGACGCGGGGTATGCCTGCCCATAGCCGTGCGGCAGCGCCAGCTGGCCGTTTCGCATGGCGTCATCGAGCTTGCAGCGGACGACGAGCCGGCCAATCACGGATTCCACCGCGACCCAGTCACCATCCTCCGCGCCCAGATTTCTCAGATCGCTCGAATTGATCAGCATGGCGCCATCCGGATCCTCGCGACGCCATGCGGGGTCACGGAAGATCTGGTTGGCGTTGAACATGCGGCGGCCGCCGGCTGCCAACATGAACGGAAACTCCTTTGGCGCGCCCGCGGCACGTGGATCGAGCCGCGCGAGCCATTCGAACATCTGCGGGACCACCAGTCGAACCCTGCGGTCCGAATGGCTGATCAATGACCAGACCTCGTCATAGTCGTGCTCGGTAATCGCCGTCCCCTGCCGCGCAGTCACGATCGTGTCGAACAGGAGATCGCCAAGTTGATGGTCCGCCACGTCGTCCGATGCACCAATTGCCCGTCGCACCGCTTGCGGCGACCGCTTCGCGCAAGCCAGTGCCGCGCTCCACATAGGCGCCGCGACCGCGGTACCATCCGGAAGCGTCTGCCCCAGCGTATGGTAGAGCACGAGGGCTGGCACTGCCCCTGGGTTTTCCGCGATGAAAGCACGAAGGGCCGCGGCGAATTCCGGTCGCGAGCGCCGTGCTATTTCGCGCAGCGGCGCCAGCACATTGTCACCTGGTAGAAGCCCCAAAGCGATCGCAAGCCGCGTGTAGATCTCGGGCTCCGGCAGGGTCCCGGCGAGCGGCGCCAAGACACCCGCACGAACGTGGAAATAGTTCCTCGGAAACTCGAAATTGAACAAGGTGAATTCTGTTTTCTCAAACTGCGAAGACGCCGGCAGAACGTAATGTGCGAGCCGTGCGGTTTCGGTCATCGCAACGTCGACCACGACGCATAGGTCGAGCGAGCGCAGCGCGCGCTCTACAGCTTCGGTGTTTGCCGCCGTGTTGGCTGGATTGGAGCTGTCGACCCAAGCGCAGCGCAACCGGTCGGGATGGTCGTTGAGCACCGCCTCGGGAAAGATGTTGGGCGGCAACAAGCCCCCGATAATTGCATCGCCAGTCGGTGCGAAGGTCTGGTTCGGCGAATTGCCCCACAGCGGTTGGAGCCAGCTATGCAGTTGGTTGGTGCCTTTCCGGCCGAAATTTCCGGAAAGCATGATCAGGAGCTTCTCGAGATAGGAGTTGAGCGTCGAGTTGATGCCCTGCTGGATGCCAAGCTCGACCCGCACCACCATGGCCTTCGCGGCTGCGATCATCGCGGCGCACCGCTCCAGGTCCGTGATCGAGATATCGGCGGCTGCAGCCCATTGTTCAATGGGGATATCCAGTAGCGCCTGCCTCACTTCCGAGAAGCCGACGGTGTGCTCCTGAATGAATGCGTCGTCGATCCGATCGGAGCGGACAAGCGTGGCCAGCAGCGCGCCAAGAAGGAACGTGTCGGCACCCGGACGCACTGCGAGATGTAGATCCGCCATTTCGGCGGTTTCGGTGCGCCGGGGATCAATGACGATCAGCTTGCGGGTCGGATCCTTGCGGATTTGGTTGAGATGATCGCGCGCATTGGGGAAGCCGTGCGCGATCCAGGGATTTGCCCCGATGACCAGCAAGAGATCGCAATGATGGACATCCTCGGCTGTGTGACACGTCTGGCTGCCGAACATGTGGCCATTGACCCAGAAGTCGCCGGTCTTCTCCTGCGAAAGAGCGTTGAACACGCTGCGCGAACCCAGCGCGCGCAATAATCCGCTGGCATAGGCGCCGCCGGCGTGGTTGCCCTGCCCGCCACCGCCGTAAAGGGCAATAGTCTTTCCGCCATGCTTGTCCACGATCTCGCGCAGCCGCGCCGCGATTTCCGCGATCGCCACGTCCCACTCGATTTCGTCGAAGCCTCCGTCCGCGCGCCGACGTAGCGGCTTGGTCAGCCGATCCTTGTGATGGGCATAATAGGGAATCCGGGTCGCCTTGTTGCAGAGATAGCCCTGTGATTTCGGGCTCGAACGGTCGCCTCGCACTTTCTCGAGGCGCTCGTTGTTCACGAACACCTCGATCCCACAATTGATGTAACACAGGTTGCAGGCTGTTTTGAGCCACTTGCCGGCCGTCATGGTGACCTCCCTGGTATTGTTATTTGTCAGCGCATCGTCCCTGTCGCCCGACGCCGAGGCTTTTGAGTCCGGCCACTGGCAGTCATGCGTCCCGCAGCGAGAATTCCGTCGGAAAGCTTCCCAGCACCAACAGCGCGCGACAGCACGATTGATCCAACCAAGGTTGCGATAGCGCCGGTCGCGATTTGGCGGGCCTGTCGAGGTGGCTGATCGGGAAGCAGCTCGACAAAGACGTCGATCATCTTCTCCAGCTTGTCGGCAAACGCCTGCTGCTCGCTGGAGCCCGATCGAGCGATATCGACAGCCAGGGTTGGAAGGGCGCAACCATGTTTGGGATTGTCTCGATGTCGCGGACTCAGATAGTCGGCAATTAAGGTGTCGAAGCGTTCGCCGTTGGCCGTGTCGTCAGTCAGCTTTTTCCAGCGCTCGGCCGTTTGGTCCATTGCAAAGGCGATCGCCTCGCCAACAAGCGCCTCCCGCGACTCGAAATGATTGTAGAAGCCGCCATGCGTCAGACCCGCAAGTTTCATCAAATCGATGACGCTGAGCCCTTTGGCACCCTTCTGGCGTAAACCGTAAGAGGCATTTTCAACGATCCGACGGTGCGTCCGACGCCTGTGGTTTTCTCCGTAACGCATCACCACCCCGTGCAAGCTCCCTGGAGGACCGGCCGTACAATCGTACTCGTCCCCTCGGAACAATTCTCGAACCGCGCTTTCTTGACGGCTGCGGCAAGATTTCATTGCAATGCCTGCCATCTTATATGACTATCATCATATAACAACAGATATCAGCAGGAGAGTTCGCGATGGCCGCCGTTTCCGATCCCATCGTCATTGTTTCCGCCGCTCGCACGCCCCTTGGCCGGTTCATGGGCGAGTTGTCGCCGCTGAGCGCCCACAAGCTCGGCGCTCACATTATCGGTGCGGCACTGGAGCGGGCGAAGCTGGCGCCTGAAAAGATCGACGAGGTGTTCATGGGCAATGTGTTGCCGGCGGGACAGGGGCAGGCACCGGCCCGCCAGGCTGCGCGCGGCGCCAAACTGCCCGACGCGACCGGCGCCACGACCGTTAACAAGGTCTGCGGCTCCGGCATGAAGGCGACTATGCTTGGCCACGATATCATCAAGGCGGGGTCAGCGGAGATCGTGCTGTCCGGCGGAATGGAAAGCATGAGCAATGCACCCTATCTGCTGACGAAAGCGAGGAGTGGATATCGCGCCGGGCACGACCGGATCATTGATCACATGATGATGGACGGGTTGGAAGACGCATATGAAACCGGGCGTTCGATGGGCGATTTCGGCGAGGCCACAGCGGAGGCTTATCAATTCACTCGCAAGGACCAGGACGCCTACGCGATCGAGACGCTGACCCGCGCGCGCAACGCGGTCGAAGGGGGCGCGTTCAGGGCCGAGATCGCGCCGATCACGCTCACAGAAAAGGCCGGACAACGGATCATCGCGAACGACGAGCATCCGCTGAAAGTGGATCCAGCCAAGATTCCCGGATTGAAGGCAGCGTTCCGCGCCAACGGCACTATTACGCCTGCCGCCTCCTCCGCCAATGCCGACGGCGCCGCGGCTCTCATCCTTGCAAAACGCTCTCTCACCGATCGCGATGGCCTACCCGTGCTGGCAGAGATCAAAGGTCATGCTACCCATAGCCAAGAGCCGCAATGGTTCACCACGGCGCCGATCCCGGCGATCCGCAAGCTGCTCGACAAGGTCGGCTGGAGTGTCGGCGATGTCGACCTGTTCGAGATCAACGAGGCCTTTGCCGTGGTCGCGATGGCGGCGCAGAAAGACCTCGGCATTCCCAGGGAGAAGCTGAACGTCAATGGCGGCGCCTGCGCGCTCGGTCATCCCATCGGCGCTACCGGCGCGCGGCTGATCGTCACACTGTTGCATGCCCTCGAGGCCCAAAATCTCAAGCGGGGCGTGGCTGCGCTCTGCATTGGAGGCGGTGAAGCGACCGCAATCGCCATCGAGCGAGTGATACACCGCTAGCACGTCAATCGGCAACCGGACCGTTTTGGTTTCCGGGCGCGTCGGCCATGCCGATTGCTGAATCCTGCGCGCCGGGCGCGGCAGATGCGCCCGGTTGAAGCGGTTGAATTGGACGAGGCGAGGATCTCAGCCGCGCGCCTTCAGATGCAGCATCGGGTGATGCTCGTAGTGGCCGGCGCCATTCTTCACGATGGGGTCTTCCGAGGTGATCACCTCGATGTCGAGATCATCCGCGATCTGGTAGAGCGACACGCCATAACCGCCACGCGGGTCCATGACGGGACCGTGCGCGACGATCTGCCCCTTTGCGAGCAGATCATCCAGGAACGCACCGTGCTGCTTCATCCACTGTTTCTCATCGGCGTTCATGGTCTCCAGAAAATCCACCCGGGGCGGAAGGTACTTGCAGAGGTAGTACTTCATCGGTCGCTCCTCGATGAACACGGCATTTCACCTTCCATGTCGGCCGGGCTCGCGCCCCCTCGATTTGATAAATCAATCGGCGACGCCCATCTGCTGCTGAATGCGATCGGCGAGTATTGATCCTTGCACTGAAGGTTCTCTCACAAGGTCTTGTCAAGCAACGGCTCGCGTGGCCGCATTGTCGACAGTACCGTCAAGGAAGCCGGTCAGCCGCTGCCGGATGATCTGTTCGGCTTCCGTCATGATGCGATCAATAAGCTCCTTCACCGTCGGGATATCGTGGATCAGTCCGACCACCATGCCGCAGCTCCAGGCGCCGGCGTCCATCTCGCCGTCAACCATCACCCTGGGGTAGACGCCCGCCACCTGCTCGTGGATGTCCTCGATCTTGAGGCTCGCCCCCTTCTCCCGCTCCACTTCGAGCAATTGATCGACGCCCTTGTTCTTCAGCACGCGCTCGGTGTTGCGCAGCGCACGCATCACCAGCACGGTGTCGAGTTCGGTGGCTTTGACCAGAGCCTGCTTGACGTTGGCATGGACGGGCGCTTCCTTGGTGGCGACGAAGCGGGTGCCCATGTTCATGCCAGCGGCGCCCATCGACAGCGCGGCAACAAGGCTGCGTGCGTCCGCCATGCCACCCGAGGCCACGAACGGAATCTTCAGTTCATCCGCCGCGCGCGGCAGCAGGATCATGTTCGGGATATCGTCCTCGCCGGGATGACCGCCGCATTCGAAGCCGTCGACGCTGACGGCGTCGCAACCGATCTTCTCGGCTTTCAGCGAATGCCGCACCGAGGTGCATTTGTGGATCACCTTGATGCCAGCCGCCTTCAGCGCGGGCATGTACGCTTCCGGGCTGCGGCCGGCGGTCTCCACGGCCTTGACGCCGCCCTCCTTGATGGCGGCGATATATTCGGGATACGGCGGTGCAGTGAAGCTCGGCAGGAAGGTCAGGTTTACACCGAACGGCTTGTCGGTCATGTCACGGCAGCGTGCGATTTCCTTCGCCAGCAGCTCCGGCGTCCGCTGTGTGAGGCCGGTGATGATGCCGAGACCGCCGGCGTTCGAGACCGCGGCGGCAAGCTCGGCAAAGCCGACATAATGCATGCCGCCTTGGATGATCGGATGCTGGATACCGAACAGTTCGGTGATTGCTGTCTTCACGTGCGCTTCTCCGCTTTCGGTCAGTTGACAATTTCGAACAGGCCGGCTGCGCCCATGCCGCCGCCGATGCACATGGTCACCACGCCGTATTTCGCCTTGCGCCGGCGCCCCTCGATCAGGATGTGACCGACAAGCCGGCTGCCCGTCATGCCGTAGGGATGGCCGATCGCGATCGAACCGCCATTGACGTTCAGTTTGTCCGGATCGATGCCGAGCTTGTCGCGGCAGTAGATCACCTGGACCGCATAGGCTTCGTTCAGCTCCCAGAGATCAATGTCGTCGATCTTCAGGCCGTGCCGCTTGAGAAGGCGCGGGATCGCCGCGACCGGACCGATGCCCATTTCGTCCGGCTCGACACCGGCGGCGACGAAGCCACGGAAGATGCCGAGCGGCTTCAGGCCCTTCTTCGCAGCGATCTTGTCGCTCATGACCACGCACGCCGATGCACCATCGGAGAGCTGGCTGGCATTGCCGGCCGTGATGGTCTTGCCTTCGAACACCGTCTTGATCTTCGCCAGTCCTTCCGCCGTGGTCTCGGGGCGCGGACCTTCATCCTTCGACAGCGTCACCTGCTGATAGGTGACCTCCTTGGTGTCCTTGTTGACGACGGCCATCGTCGTCTTGATCGGCACGATCTCGTCATCGAAGCGTCCCGCCTGCATCGCGGCGCCGATGCGGCGCTGACATTCGAGGCTGTATTCGTCCTGCCGGTCGCGGCCAATCTTGTAACGCTCGGCGACGATTTCTGCGGTGTCGAGCATCGACATGTACATCTCCGGCTTCATCGCCATCAGCTCGTCGTCGACCGCATGGAATCTGTTCATGTGCTCGTTTTGCACCAGGCTGATCGATTCGATGCCGCCTCCGATTGCGACCTCGACGCCATCAAGCATGATCGAGCGTGCCGCGACCGCGATCGCCTGCAGGCCGGAGGCACACTGCCGATCGATCGTGGTGCCGGCAACGGTGACTGGCAGGCCGGCCCGGATCGCCCCCTTGCGTGCGACGTTCATCACCATGGTGCCCTGCTGCATCGCGCAACCGATCACCACATCTTCGACCTCGCCCGGATCAATACCCGCGCGCCTCACCGCTTCGGCCATCACATGGCCGGCCATGGTCGGACCTTCGGTGTTGTTCAGCGCACCGCGAAAGGCCTTGCCGACGCCGGTGCGCGCGGTGGAAACGATAACTGCCTCTGTCGCCATGCTTGCCTCTTTTACTATGCAGCCGCGTCGAGCTGCACGTAACGCAGCAGGTGGTGAGCGGGATCGCCGAACTGGATGTTGATGGAGGAGATTCGCTTGAAGTAATGGCCGACGTTCAATTCGTCGGTCATGCCCATGCCGCCGTGCAGCTGAACCGCCTGGTCGGCGATGAACTTGCCGGCATAGCCGACCTTCGACTTGGCGCCGGAGGCGAGGCGCGAGATACCGCTCTCGCCGGCACCGAGGCTAAGATTGAGATGCTGCATCAGGGAAAGCGCCTCCTGATGGGCAATGAACATGTCGACCATCCGGTGTTGCAGCACCTGGAAGCTGCCAATGGTGACGCCGAACTGCTTTCTCGCCTTGGCGTATTCCAGCGTCGCTGAGTTCAACTCGGCCATGGCGCCGACCGCCTCGGCGCAGAGCGCACCGATGGCCCGGTCCCGGCAGGCTTCCAGCAGGGCGACGCCCTCCCCCTCGCTGCCGAGCAACTCGCCGCGAACATCCCGTAAGGTGATTTCCGCGGCGCGGCGGCCGTCGATGGTCTTGAAGCTGCGCAGATCCAGATTGGCCGTCCTGGCATCGACGACGAACAGGCTGACGCCGGAGCGATCGTCGTGCTTGCCCTTGGTGCGGGCGGAGACGATGAAATAGTCCGCCCATGGCGCGGCGACGACGGCGGTCTTCTCACCAGTGAGCATGTAATCGCTGCCGTTAAGTCGCGCCGTGGTCGCGACATTGGCGAGGTCGAAGCGCGAGGCTTTTTCGGTCCAGGCCAGCGCCCAGATCTTCTGTCCGGCGATGATATCGGGAATCAAAGCCTGCTTCTGCTCATCGGTCCCCGCATGTTCGATCAAGCCGCCGGCTAGCACGACCGTTTCGACGTACGGCTCCACGACGAGGTGACGGCCGAACTCCTGGGCAACGATCATGGTGGAGAGCGGGCCGCCACCAAGGCCGCCGCTCTCCTCGGAGAAGGGCGCGGCGAGCAGGCCGAGCTCCGCAAAGGCATCCCACTGCCTGCGGCTCCAGCCCTCGTCGCTGGCGACGGCCTTGCGGCGCGCCTCAAAACTGTACTGGTCGCGCAGCATGCGCTGCACGCTGGAGCGCAGCAGTTCCTGCTCTTCCGTGAACTGGATGTCCATCCGATCCTCTTGTTGCGCTGTTGCTAGAGACCGAGCACCGCTTTGGCGATGATGTTGCGCTGGATTTCGTTCGATCCGCCGTAGATGCTGAGCTTGCGCGCGTTCAGGTACTTTTCCGTCGCGGTGTGGCCGTAATCGGGACCCGGCATGAACTGGTTTGCGCTCAAAGATTGCTCGCGAAGCGCCAGCCCGTAATTGCCGATGGCGCGATGCGTCAGCTCGGTAATGCCCTGGAATATCTCGGTGCCGCGGATCTTGAAGAGCGAAGCCGCAGGACCCGGATCGATGCCGCGCGCCATCTGCGCAACGACCCGCAGCTCGGTGGCCTCGAGCGCAAGCACGTCGAGCTCGATCCGCCCGATTTCCTTGCAAAATTCGAGATGCGCCGGATCATCCGCGGGGATCTCCGCCTTCACGATCTTCTTCAACCGGTCGAGATAGCGCGTCGACCGGCCAATCCCGGCCATGCTGGTGCGCTCATTGCCCAGCAGGAATTTTGCGTAGGTCCAGCCCTTGTTCTCCTCGCCGATCAGGTTCTCGACGGGGACGCGGACGTCCTCGAGAAAGACGTCATTGACCTCGTGCGATCCTTCGATTGTGATAATCGGACGCACGGTGACGCCGGGCGACTTCATGTCGATCAGGAGGAACGAGATTCCGGCCTGAGGCTTTGCGCCCGGATCGGTACGCACCAAGCAGAAGATCCAGTCGGCATGCTGCGCCAACGTCGTCCAGGTCTTGTGGCCGTTGACGATGTAGTGGTCGCCGTCGCGCACGGCCTTGGTCCGGACGGTGGCGAGGTCCGAGCCCGAGCCCGGCTCTGAATAGCCCTGGCACCACCAATCTTCACCCGAAAGAATCCGCGGCAAGAATTTCTGTTTTTGCGCGTCGTTGCCGAAGGTGTAGATGACCGGACCCACCATGGTCACGCTGAACGCCAGCGGCGGCAGCGTCCCGGCCCGGCTAGTTTCCTGCTCGAAGATGAAACGCCGGGTGATCGACCAGCCGGGGCCGCCATATTCTTTGGGCCAGAGCGGCGCGATCCAGCCCTTCTTGTAGAGAATGCGGTGCCAGAGCAACGATTGCTCTTTGGTCAGGTCGGTCTCCGGATTGGGGACCCGCATTTCCTTCGGATAGTTTTCGGAAATGAAAGCGCGCACCTCATCACGGAAGGACGCGTCTTGGGGAGACAGTGCGAGTTCCATCCTGAGCGCCCTACCACTTCTCACCGAAGGGGCGGATTTCCAGCTCGAAGGTCCAAGCGCTCCTCGGCTGCTGGTAGAGCTGCCAGTAGGACGTCGCGACCGAGGCCGGTGGCATCAGCAGATCCGGATCGTCGAGCGCACCGGGCCCGAGCGCTTCCAGGCGCCGCTGGCGGACCCACTCGGTGTCGACGCCGGAATCGATAATGAGGTGGGCGACATGGATATTCTTCGGGCCCAGCTCACGCGCCATCGCCTGCGCCACAGCGCGCAGTCCGAATTTGGCGCTGGCAAAGGCAGCATAGCCGCTGCCGCCGCGCAACGAAGCGGTCGCACCCGTGAAGAAGATGTTGCCTTGGCCGCGCGGCAGCATCAGCCGGGCCGCCTCGCGCCCCGCAAGGAAGCCGGAGTAGCAGGCCATCTCCCAGACCTTGCGGAAAACGCGCTCGGTCGTTTCGAGGATCGGGAAGTTGACGTTGGCGCCAATGTTGAAGATGCAGACATCCAGGGGCGCGTGCTTGTCGGCGTCGTTCAGGAAGGAGATGATCTCCTCCTCCTTGCGCGCGTCGAGCGAACGTGCGTGAATCTCGCCGCCGGCGGCCTCGATCTCCTTGACCAGCGGCGCCAGCTTGTCGCCATTGCGGCGGCCGGCGAAGACAGTAAAGCCCTCGGAGGCAAACTTCTTGGCAATCTCGCCGCCGATGAAATCGCCCGCGCCGATCACGGCGACGGTTGCATTTCTCTTTTTCAAGGAACTTCTCCCGGTTAAGTTAGGCGCGCTGTATGCGAAGCTGTTCTATCGGCCTTGGAACGTGGACAACGTTTTGAGCCAGACCAGAACGATGGGGATTTCGCCATCGCGCTGATCGAGGCTACCATGGCCGCGGCGCAGTCCTCGAGCGGCCCGATCTGGTCCAGCGCTTTGGCAAGATGGCGACCTGTCGATTGGTCGATGCGGCCAGCAAACCGAAGAGCAATTTGATCGAACCGAAGTGCTTGCGACAGCTTCGCCACGACTAACCGCCTCCCGACTGAAGAACATCGGCGCCTTTTTCAGCATTGCGCCTCGTGGTGAAACATGCGTTCTTTTTTAGAACTCGTCAATCGCTATTTTGTTGTCACAGTCGGATCAAGAAATGGCAAGTTCGCTGCCCTATGCAGAGACTATCGAGAACCCCGTTTACAACGCGGCTTCCAGGCGATACCGATAGCGTATCAAATAAGAACTTATGGGAGAAGCGAGCATGGGAGAGAGTCGCGGAGTCGCGATGCTGGTCGGCGCGGGCGATGCCATCGGCGCTGCCGTTGCGCGGCGGTTTGCCAGCGGCGGCTACACCGTTTGCATCTGCAGGCGCGATGCAGCCAGGTCCCAGGCGCTTGTCGATGAGCTCAGGGGGAAAGGCCACAGCATTCACGCCTTCAGCGTCGACGCCCGCCAGGAAGCGGAAGTGCAGAAGCTGTTCGCGGACGTCGAACGCGATATCGGCCCGATCGAGATCTGCCTGTTCAATGCCGGTTCGAACGTCAACAAGCCCCTGCTGGAAACTACCGAAAAGCTCTTCTTCAAGGCCTGGGAGCTGGCCTGCTACGCCGGCTTCCTGGTGGGGCGCGAAGCGGCGCGCGTCATGCTGTCCCGCGGACGCGGCACCATCTTTTTTACCGGTGCGACCGCAAGCATCCGCGGCAGCAAGGGGTTTGCTGCGTTTGCATCGGCCAAATTCGGTCTCCGCGCGCTGGCCCAGGCCATGGCGCGCGAGCTCGGGCCTGAGAATATTCACGTCGTCCATCTCATCATCGACGCCGGCGTCGATAGCGAAGCCATCCATCAGCGCATGAAGGCGGCCAGGGGGATCGAGGCCAGCGAGATCCCGCCTGACAGCCTGACCAAGACCTCCTCGATTGCCGAAGCGTATTGGTTTGCCCATCAGCAAAGCCGCGACGGCTGGACCCATGAACTCGATCTTCGTCCCGCTGTAGAGAAATGGTGACATGAGCGACAATCCAGACCTCACTTTGTGGGGCGTCGGGACAAGCCGCACCGTTCGGCCGCACTGGGCGATGCACGAGCTGGGGCTGGCCTACGAGATCAAACCGATCGGCCCACGGACCGGCGAGACCAAGACCGCCGAATACACCAGGCTCAATCCGCGCCAGAAGATTCCGCTGCTGCAGGACGGCGACTTCCGCATTGGCGAGAGCGCCGCGATCGTCGCTTACCTGTCGCGCATGTACTCTACGCCCGAGCGTGCATTGATCCCTGAATCCACCCGCGACTATGCAGCGTGGCTGGAATGGTGCTTCTTCATCGTCACCGAGCTCGACTCGACCAGCCTGTACGTGATGCGCCGTCACAGCGCCGATGCGCTCGGCCCGATCTACGGCGTCGCGCCGGAGGTCGTAGCTCAAGCCGCCCAATACTTTCGAGCGCAGCTGCGCCATGTCGAGGTCGCGCTGGCGGACGGCCGACATTTTATCATGGGCGAGCGATTCAGCAGCGCCGATATCCTGCTGACGACGTGCCTGGACTGGGCGGTCGCCTACGGTGTCGGCATTTGCGACAATGCGCAGCCCTATCTCGACCGTATGCGAAGCCGGGAGGCTTACCAGCGCGCGGCTGCGGCGAATGCTCCGCGCGCGCCAATTACACCGACGCCTGCCAAGGCCTGAGAACCGTTCGCCGGTCGCGCGAAGCGCTTCTGTCTACATGGCCACGCGCAACGTGCGTGCAGCGACCATATCGTCGATCGCGCCGTCATCGTAGCCAAGTTCGCGCAGCACCTCGCGCGAGTGCTCCCCGACACGGGGGGCTGGTCCGCCGATGGCAGCCGGGTTGATCTCGAAGCGGGCCGCGGGCTTAGGCTGGCGCACAAGGCCGACCTTCGGCTGATCGAATTCCGCGATGATCCCGCGCGCCACCACCTGCTCATTGTGGATGATTTCGCCGCGCCGCAGGATCGGCGCGCAAGGGACATCCGCGGCATCCAGACGCTCCAGCCATTCGGCGGTCGTGTGCTGGCCGATATACTCTGCCATCTTGTTGATACGCGCCGTGGCGTTGACCGAACGCGCCGACGGGGTCGCGAACCTTGGATCGTTGGCAAGTTCGGGATCGCCGGACGCCCGGCAGAAGCCCTGCCATTCGGAATCGGAGATGGTGCCGGCTGTGATATAGCCGTCGCTGGTCTTGAACACGAGATCGGGCCGGTCATTCGGATCGGCAGCCGCGGCCTCGGCTCCGACCACCGTGTACTGCATCATGCCTTCCGGCCAGAGGTAGGAAATCATCGCGTCCAGCATTGCGACCTGGATATGATCCCCCTGCCCGGTCTTCTCACGCGCGTAGAGCGCGGCCGCCACCGCCTGCGCGGTGAACACGGCGGTGGTCTTGTCGCACACGATGGTGCGGATCATCTGCGGGCGATTGGTGACCGGCTGCGACTGGATATCGGCAAAGCCCGACAGGCCCTGAATGATTGGATCGTAGACGCGCTTCTTCACATAGGGTCCGGTCTCGCCGACGCCGCTGATCGAGACGTAGATCAGGCGCGGATGACGCCGGCGCAGCTCTTCGACGCCGAGGCCGAGGCGCTCCATTGTGCCGGGCCGGAAGTTCTGCACCAGGACATCGGCCTGCGCGACCAGTTTGGCCAGCACCTCACGCCCGGCCGTGCTCTTGACGTCGATCGAGAGCGAACGCTTGCCGCGGTTTGACGAAATGAACAGCGCGGAGAACTCGCCGTCCTTGTCGATGGTGGCCCGGCTGCGACGGGTGATATCGCCACCGATCGGCTCGATCTTGAGCACGTCGGCACCCTGATCCGCCAGAAACATCGTCGCAAACGGGCCCGACACCACGCCGGTCAGATCGAGGACACGAACGCCGCCAAGCGGACCAGCCATTGCACTCTCCCTGGATCTTTTTCTGCCAACCGGCTGAAGGTAAACTCTTGCTTAGTGTCAGCCCTTCGCCTCAACACGCACGGACCGCAAGTTGGTAACTAGCCGGTCTTGGAAACGGGCTGCCGGGTCTGTTCGACGATCGATTCCTCGACGTCCCGGAGCTGATCCTTGCCAAAAAACATCTCCTTGCCGACGAAGAATGTCGGCGAGCCGAAGGCACCGCGGGCGACGGCGTCACTGGTCAAGTCGATCAGCCTCTTCTTGACGTCATCCTGCTGCGCGCGCGCAACCAGCCTGTCGATGTCGATCCCCGAGGAGGCAAATGCGGCCCGGAACACTTCGGGATCGTCCATCTTCTTGGGCTTCTCCCACATGTGATGGTAGGCGGCGCGGAAATAGGGTTCGAACACGCCTTCGAACTGGGCCGCGACGGCGCCGCGCATCAACATCAAAGTGTTGACTGGAAAGAAGGAGTTCTGGCGAAATTGTGTGATGTTGTGGCGCCGGATGAACCGCTGGGTCTCGAGCGCCTGGTATTCCGGCTTGTTCTTGATCCCGCGAAGCGAGTCGAACGGGGACATGTTGCCGGTCGCCTTGTAGATCCCGCCGAGCAGGACCGGGACGTACTCGAATTTTACGCCGGTCCGCCGCTCGATCCCGGGGAGGGCAACCTCCGCCAAATACGCGTTCGGGCTGCCGAAATCGAACTGGAATTCAACCTTGAGGGTCATGACCGCTTTCTCCCGCAGAGCGTATTGGATGGTCAGGGACCAGCGATCCAATCGCATGGCTTGCTTGTTCTCACTTCTATAGTTCTAAAATCGAACTGTCAAATTTGGCGGGAGTTGTGCTAGTTTGACCGGTTCATCGGGTATTGTTTGGAATTCAGTACCTATCTAGAATGCTAGGGAGATGCGGCGGCCCTGGCGGCGAATCGAGCGGGTCTCGCCGGGATGACTGGAGAATACGGATGAAGTGGAAAGAACTGGAGGAAGAGCCGTGTTCGATGGCCCGAACCATCGGCGTGATCGGCGACCGCTGGACACTTCTGATCCTGCGCGAATGCTTTCTGCGCACACGGCGCTTCGAAGGATTCCAGTCGGCGCTTGGAATTACCCGCCATCTCCTCGCCGAACGGCTGAAGAAGCTGGTTCGGCTGGGCATTCTGCGCCGCATTCCCTACCAGGAAGCGCCTAAGCGACACGAATATATCCTGACCCAGAAGGGCCTCGATCTCTATCCGATCGTGATGGCGCTCGTGCATTGGGGCGATACTCACATGGTCGACGAGCGCGGCCGGCCGCTGTTGCACCAGCACCGCAAGTGCGGCAAGGACTTCGACCCGGTCATGGTGTGCTCTGAATGCGGCGAGCCGCTCCTGGCCAGGGAGGTTCATACCCATCCAGGGCCAGGCGCCCAAGGCCCGCGGACGATGGAGGCACCTGGCAAGACAAAGGCAAAGGCCCGCCGCAGCGCGGCTTGAGCCGGCCACCGGCGTCAGGCATTGAACGCATCCTCAGACCCGAATCACAGTTGCGTCAGGTTCGTTGCAGTGAAGACGGTCCGTTTGTTCAGCCCGGTGCTTGAGCACAGCACGTTGATTGACATAGGCCTTGTCGGTGATTTCTCCCGCGGCCAATGAGGGCGGATCCTTCAGCAGGGTGAACGAGCAGATTTTTTCGCTGCTTCCGACAGCCTCATTATATTCCTGCAAACGATGTCTCAGGAATTCGATTACCTTGGGGTCGCAAGTCAAATCCGCAGCCGGCGCGTTCGAAATTCGAGCCGCCTCGGTCGGATTCAGCCAGCACAGCAGCGCGCAGGCTTCACGGTTTTCTCCCGCAACGACGATGTCCAGCAGTACGCCGCGCGTTGCGGCCAGAATGGCGGCACGCATCGCTCCGATCGCAACCCAGGTGCCGTTCGCGAGCTTGAAGTTCTCGGAAATTCTGCCCGTGAAACGCAGACCGAGCTCCGGCTTCTCGGGATCGATAAACGACACTGTGTCGCCGATGCGATAGAACCCCTCCTCGTCGAAGGCCTTCTCTGTGAGATCGGCCCTGCCGAGGTAACCGGGGGTAACGTTGGGGCCTTTCACCCTGGCCTCGTACGTTTCGGAAACAGGGATCAGTTTCAGCTGCACACCCGGCGCCGGAAGACCAATCTCGCCCGGCCGATCCGTTGCCCAATGCGTCGTGCTGATTGTCGGCGCCGTTTCAGTCGTCCCATAGCCCGACATCACCGGAATCCGCCGGCCTGTGATCGATGATGTCAGCCGGTAAAGTTTTTCAAGTGTGCCTTGCGAAATTGCAGCCCCGGCGTAGCTCAATCGATCCAGCCGCTTGAAGATGCTCGCGCCGAGGGCCGCATCGTTCTCGATGGCATCACACAACAGGTTATAGCCGGCGGGCACATTGAACATCGCCGTCGGAGAGATCTCCTTGAGGTTCGCCACCGACTTGTGAAAGAGCTGAGGCAGCGGGCGGCCGTCATCGATGTAGAGCGTCCCGCCGTTCTTGAGAATGCCGTGAAGAATGACGTTGCTGCCCATCGTATGGTGCCACGGCAGCCACTCGACCTGGACCGGCGCCTCCGGAGGCGACACCAGCAGGCTTCCCATTTGCAGGGAGCTCGCCATCATGCGGTGCGTGTTCAGCACACCCTTTGGCAATCCGGTCGAACCGGACGTGAAGAGAATTTTCGCAACGGCGTCAGTAGAGATCGCACTCGACGCTTGCGCAAATCCTGTCCACTCCGTTCGATCCGTCAGGACGCGGAAGGGGATCGTATCCGGCGCGCCATCGACGCTGATCCAGGTAGAGTCTGCCAGTTCGGGAACGGAACGGGCGGCGGAAAAGTCGCGTCCACTCTGAACGAAAACGAAGTTCGGACGCAGCACCTGCGCGATGTCCTTGAGGCGCGCAAGGCCGCCGGGCATCAGCGTGTAGTTCGGCGATATCGGCGCCAGAATGACGCCTATCGACATCGCAGCAAAGGAGATCACCGCGTTCTCGATGGAGTTGCCCGAAAGCACGGCCAGCCTGTCAGCCGGCTTTGCGCCCATGTCGATCAGACTCTGGCCGACCGCCTTCACCTGCGACCATGCTTCGCCATAGGTGGTCTCGTCCCATCCCCCTCTGGCATTGCGCTGTGCGAGGAATATTCGCTGCGGAGCCGCGGCTGCCCAGCGCGGCAGAAAATCGGTGACGCGCCAGTCGCATGGCCCCAATTCGAGCGGCGACCTCAATATGAGCGTGCCGTCGATCCGGCGCTCGACGGAGAGCTCCCTTGGCGCAAACGTCAATGGCTTCGTCGACATCGAAAACGATCTCCTGAATTACCGCGGATGAATAGGACGGGCTGCGCCAGAGTCACTCGGACCTGGCGTCCAGGACTTCTCCGAAGGCTTGCCACGTCGTGCCGGTCCAGCGCTGCAGCCGCATCTGCGTCCAGATCATGTTCTCGGTCTCGCTGGTGTTGACCTTGATCCCGGGCAGCACGGTCGGAACGACGACGTCTTTCAGGTTCTTCGCCTGCGCCAGAATATTCTTCCGCGACAGATCATCACCGCATTGCTTGAGGATTTGCTCGAGCAGGACGCCTTGCTGATAACCGGTCAGATAGCTGCCGTTGGTGATATCGGCCCCCTGCAGATACTTGTCGAAAAATGCCCGGTAAGCCCGCATGCCCGGATCGCCCTTCCATGTCTCGTCCAGGACATCCTTGTTGGTCGTGCCGACCATCACGCCGACCGATTTGTCGAGCCCGGCCGGTGCAAGCGTGCCTCCGACCGATCCGGACGGGAAATTGATGATCACGGTCGCCTTCCAGCCGATCACTGAAGCCTGCCGGATGGCCTGTGCCGCGAACTTCGGCGTCCCGGCGATCACCAGGGCCTCGGCTCCCGAGCTCTTCAGATTGGTAATCTGCGAATCAATGGTCGGTTCGGTGACCTCGTAGGACGCAGTGACGACCTTGCGATCGAAATCCTTGCCGAGAAACGCCTTGAAGGCAGCGACGTAATCTTTTCCGAGATCGTCGTTCTGATAGAGGATGGCATACTTGGCGTTCGGCAGCGTCTTCGTCAGGTATTTGGCGTAGATTCTTCCCTCCGTGTCGTAGCTGACAAGGCCCGTGGTGAGCAGGGGGTAATTGGCGACGTCCGTGAACTTGGATGAGCCACTGACGATCGCGACACTCGGTACCCCCTTGGCCCTCAGGTATTTTGCAGTGGCCGAGATGCCGGGCGTGCCGAGCTGGCCGAACATGAACGACACTTCGTCGCTCTCAACGAGCTTGCGGACGTGCTCCACCGCCTTGGGAGGACTATATCCGTCGTCATAGGCGATGTAATTGATCTTGCGTCCGTTGACGCCGCCACGGTCGTTCAAGGCCTGGATGTAGGCCATGAGCCCCTTGCCCACGAGACCGATCGATGATGCCGGTCCGCTGAAGGGGAAAACTCCGCCGATCTTGATCTCGGTGGCAGTGATTCCCGGCTCGTCGGCGCCGAATGCGGGGCCGCTCAGGAATAGAGCCAGAGCCGCGACGATCTTCCATCTCACCAGCATTGCGTCCTCCCAAACTTGCACCCCTTTTCGGGTGTGCGGCTTTGTTTTGTTGCGCCTGTGGCGGCTCGTCGCGCCCTTTGCGAAGAGGCATCGCGCAGAACAGGTCCAGCCGTAAATCCGGCACGTCGCGGCCGTTGCGTTCGGCCATCTCGTGCGCAGCCTACAGTTCTTTTTTTGAACTCGTCAAGCGATTAGATGCTCACGTGCCGTGACTTGGACGACGGGCCCCGCTCTCGTACTTGGAAATAGATTGGTCTAGATCCCGCGCATAAGGGCGCGTTTTCGGCTATTCCAGGACAGGATCGCTTGCGCATTTCCATGCTGCTGTACACATTCTTTTTTTGAACTATAAGGTCGGCGCGAGGCCACGCAGTGCCTGGCTTATCTAACCAGACACCCACGGCGCAGCAGGGATAGATCTCGCCGAGCCCTACTCGGCGGCGATTGCTGTTCGCAATTCTGCATCCTTCGCCGAACGCTCGTAGAGCTCGTCCGGGGCCGGCTTGATGCGAAACCAGGCGACATAAAGCGCAGGAAGGAACAGCAGGATCAGGACCGTGCCGACTGCCGTGCCGCCAATCAGCGTGTAGGCCATCGATCCCCAGAACACGGAATGCGTCAGAGGAATGAAGGCCAGCACGGCGGCAAGTGCGGTCAGGATCACCGGCCTGGTGCGTTGCACGGTGGCTTCGATGACGGCGTGATAGTCATCGAGGCCGGCAGAACGATTCTCCTTGATCTGTTCGGTCAGGATCAGGGTATTGCGCATCAGGATGCCTGCCAGTCCGATCAGGCCAAGAATGGCGTTGAACCCGAACGCAGGATGATGAAGAACAGGGTAACGGCCCGTTCGCGAACGGCGATCGCGGAAAGATTGAGGTTCATCTGCTAACTTACAATTGGCTGGGCGGCAGCTTCCTTGAGGCCAGCTGCCGCTTGCGCGGCAAGCCCGCGCGCGGCTTCCTGTGAATCTTGAAATTCCTCGAGTGCATGGACTCTGCCCCACCGCAGGGTGAACACGTGGAGACCGCGGTTGACGTACGAGCCGTCGCCGTCGAGCAGCGTTGCGGTGCCGTCCCACTCGACAAACACGGTGGTGTTCCAGGGCCAGCCCTTCACCCAGACGTTGTTGACCTTGATTTGGAGCGTGGGCAGGACGCGTCCGAGCCGCTCGAACCAGCGGCGCAGGGCCGCTTTGTCGTGGCGCTCCCCGCCCAACGCGTGATTGCCGGAAACACGGTGATGGATGTGCGGCGCGACCGCCTTCACCGCTTCATCCCAGCGATGGTTGTTGACATGGTCGAAGGTCTTTCGGATCTCCTGCTCGACGATGTAGCTGTACATGTGCTTCTCCAGCGGCTGGCGCGGAACGATTGAGACTCTTCAGTTGCTCCGGCTTTCAGCGGCGGTCCTGACACGAGCGCCCTCCTGCAGGAGGTGAGCGCCGAGCGAAACAATCGCATCACCAGAATTCAAGCCGGAGATCACGGCGGTTTCGTCTGTCACCCGAACCAGCTTGATCGGCCGAAAGCGTACGGTTGAGGTGGCGCTGTCGAGGATCCAAACTCCGGTCTTGCGGCCATCATCGAGCACTGCTCCGAGCGCCACCTGAACTTGCGGCTCGCTCGTCTGGCTCGGCAGCCGAATGGTCACCGTCGCGCCAAGTGGTGCGGCCGCGGCTTCACCGTCCAGGACATATCGGGCTTCATAGGTTCGGGTCTGAGCATCGGCGGCGTCGGACAATTGCCGCAAACGCGCCGTATAGCGCCACCCTTCGGCTGCTCCGTACACGCTGGCCTCGGCCACGGAGTCGATTGCCGGCCGGATTGTTTCAGGGAGCGCGACCACCGCCTCGCGAGGACCGGCCTTGGCAATCCGAACAACCGTCTGGCCGGCCGAGACGACCTGCCCGGGCTCGCCAAGCGTTTCGACCACCGTTCCGTCCGCGTCCGCGACCAGGATCGAGTACGTCGCCTCGTTCTCGGCAACCCGTGCATCGGCTTCAGCCGCGGCCTTGGCTTGCTCGTAGCGCTGTCGGGAAGCCCAGCCGTTGCTCACCAACTTGGCGTATCGCTGTTCGTCCGCTTCGGTCTGCACGACGGACGCGCGCGCGGCAGCAACGGCGTTGCGCTTCGCCGTGACCGCGAGACGAAGGTCGGTTTCGTCGATCCGCATCAGCGGCTGACCGGCTTTGACCTGCTCACCGGTATTCACAAGCCGCTCCACGATCTTGCCGGGAACGCGAAAGCCGAGGCTGCTCTGCACCCGCGTCCCGATGATGCCGGTGAAGCCACGCTCCGATCCGGTCACCCGCGCCGCAGCCGTGATCCTGACGATCGGGGCTCCTTGCCTCGGATCGCTCACGGCCGAGGCTGCCGGCGGGCGAAGCGCAACGAATGCGGCCACCGCGCATCCCGCGATCAGGACGCTCCCCAGCACGATCATCGGTCTTGTCATAACATCGCCTCATGCCAGATAGATTGCGTTCGATCTCTATATCGGATAATAGATGTCGAACGCAATCTAAATGGGGAGGCCAATGATGCGAGTGAGTCGCATTCAGGCTGAGGAAAACCGGCAAAACGTCATCAATGTCGCAAGCCGCCTGTTTCGGTCGCGGGGATTTGACGGCATCGGCCTCAAGGACCTGATGGAAGCTGCCGGGCTGACCCAAGGCGCATTCTACAAGCAGTTTGAGTCAAAGGAGGACCTGGCCGCACAGGCGTCGGCGCGCGCGCTGGAGAGCGCCACGCTTCGATGGTCGACCGCCATCGCCGCGAACCCTGAGGATCCCCTTGGGGCGGTGATGGGGTTCTATCTCAGGACGGGCCATCGCGACGAAAAGATGGACGGTTGCCCGATCGTGGCGCTCGGCTCGGATGTGGCCAGACAGAGCAGCGAGGTGAAAGCGTCGTTCGAAGGCGGGATCAAAGCGCATATCGAAATCCTCAGCCGCCTGATTGCCGAAACGAGCGACGAGGAATCCAGGAGCAAAGCCATGGCCATTCTTTCGACGATGGTCGGGGCGTTGACACTCTCACGCGTCGTCAACGATCCCGATCTCGCTCAGGCCTTTCTGGAAACGGCGTCGCGACAGATTCGCGACACTGTCGCCGCTTGAGGATCGGTGCTTGATAACTCACAGGGAGAACGCAAATGCGCAAAGCAGGGATACACAATTTTCCGGCAATCGATCGTGTCGTTTACGGCAAAGCTGCGTCTGACGCCTTGAACGATGAAGCGGTGCGGCTGGATGCCAAGCGCGTCTTCCTGATCGTCAGCCGCACCTTGAACACCAAGACCGACGAGATCGAGAAGATCCGGCGCGCGCTCGGCGAAAGACACGTCGCGACATTCGATGGAATTGCAGAGCACACCACGCGCAAGCAAGCTGCCGACGTTGCCCGTCAAGCCAAAGACGCCGGAGCCGACCTGGTCGCCGCCGTCGGCGGCGGCTCGGCGATCGACCTCGCCAAGATCGTCATCATGGCGATGGAACATGACATCACCGACGAAGCGGGCTTCGATCCCTTCCCGATGGGCCTTGGGGTCACCGTCTCTCCGTTCCGATCGCCAAAGGTCCGACAGATCGCGGTGCCATCCACGCTGAATGGCGGCGAATACAATGCAGCCGCGCTCGTCACCGATGAACGCAACAGGCTGAAGCAGATTTTCTTTCATCCCCGGATGATGCCGGTGGCTATCATTCTCGACCCCGCGCTCACCGTTCATACGCCTTCCAAGCTCTGGATGGGGTCGGGAACGCGGTCGATGGACCACGGCATCGAAGCCTTGTGCTCACCCGCTGGCACGCCGCTCGCCGACGAGGTCGTCCTGGCCGGCATTCGCACCCTGCGTGAGGGAATGCTGCGAACCTTGCAGCAACCTGATGATCTGGAGGCGCGCCGACTGTCTCAATACGGCGCGTGGCTCGCCGCTTTCGGCCTCCAGGCGCGGGTGCCGATGGGAGCCAGTCACGGCATCGGCCATGTGCTTGGCGGTACCTTCGGTGTTCCGCACTACTATTGCACACCAGTCATCATGCCGAGCCTGCTTCGGTACAACAAGCCGTTCACCGAGGATGCGCAACAGCGCCTGGCGACGGCCCTTGGCGAGCCGGGCATGGAAGCCGCCGCCGCCTTCGCGCAATTCACCAAGAAACTTGGATTGCCCGGCCGTCTTGCCGACGTCGGGATCGGCGAAGACAAATTTGATCAGATCAGCAAGATCGCGATCAATCATCGCTTCGTCCAAGCCAATCCGCGGCCATTCAAGAGCGAAGCCGAGATCGTCGATCTGTTGCGAATGGCCGCCTAGCCGAATTCGCACAGGAAAATCCAGCCGCGACCATCAGCTCCGTTGCCGAACTGTGGTCCGTAGGAAAGCGACTCGAACTCGACCCGAACAATCTCGTTTTCGTTCTGCAGCAAGCGATATCCTGCGGCGACGGGCAGAACGGATCGTCCGTTTTGCCCGCTCCAGTATCCTATACTACGATGAGCACGTCATCGATCTGTCCATTGGATCCGCGTGCCGAGTCGAATGGGTGACGGTATGGAAACAAGGGAAAGCCAACGGCAAGCTGGCCGCGTCCGCCCACACAAAGAACCTCGCACAAAGCGCACTTTGTTCTGGGCGTTGAAATGAAAAGAACCCGCATCAGCAGGATCTTGAATGGTGGGCGCACCAGGGCTCGAACCTGGGACCCGCTGATTAAGAGGCGTATGATTTCTCGGTAAGATCAATGGCCATTCCGACAAACGTCTCGTTGAACGTGCATTGAACCCACAACTGGATTTCCATTTGTCGGAATGGCCCCGGTACCAAATACGCTCAGCTCGCGAGAACCTACAGGACGAGCTGTCGGGAGTTCGAGTCAGGAGACCGCTACATGGCTAAACCCACTACTGTGGAGGCGCTGTTCTCTTACCGGAGGGCAGCTTAACTCCCGACCTCGTGGCTTGATAGCCCGCCGGAAGCCCAGGTGGAGCAATCTCGCCGAGCGCCCCGTAGATGAGCTTGAGTTGGTGCTCTATTCGACGCAGCGTCAGCGCAACTGGTTCTGTTCCGGAGTTGTCCGTCGCCGCTAGAGCGTGGGAGTCTTCGGGCAAGACAGCCAACGGGTTCGGGGGACGACGCTCCTTGGCTGCCGTCTCCAGTTTCGTCATCGTGCCGATGATCCAGGCGAGAGCATTGGCGAATGCGCTGTCGCTGAGCTTGCCTGCCGAAGACGCGGGCAGCATCGCCAGGACGGTGATCGATCCCGGACCCCTCCATCGTCAGCGGATATGTCGAGAACGAGCGCGAACGAGCAATGGAGGAGCTGAGTAAGTTTCTGGTTGCGAATGGCTTTGACGGTCGACCCTGGTCTCTGCGTGTCACGGAGGGTGTGCCGACGCAAGTTATCGCTCGCGCCGTTTCAGAAGAGCAGCCAGACTTGCTTTTGATGGGTACGCACAGCCGGACGGGACTGCTCCGAGCATTCATCGGCAGCGTAACGGAGGAAACTCTGCGGTCTGTCGACGTGGACGTTCTGGCTGTGCCTCCTTTGAGCCATGAGGTTCAAATATCCGAATCGGCGAGCTCCTCCCTGTAAAGCCGGCGAAGGCGGATGCGCGCAGTGACGCTTGTGGTCGTAGGGCCGGCTTGATAGGCAGCTTGATGGCGGCGGAGCCGATCAACATCAAACGAACGCTGCGTCTAAAGAAGGGGTCTCTATTCTAGGATTGATTTGACAGGCGAGGAAGCAGGTCTTGCAGGCGCTACCCTATTTCTTGGACCTTGCAGGTACGTTCGTCTTCGCCTTGAGTGGAGCAATCGCTGGCGTCAAGCGCAAGCTGGACCTGTTCGGTGTGCTTGTGCTGTCATTCGTGGCAGCGAACACCGGCGGGATCACTCGCGATATCCTGATTGGGGCGGTTCCGCCGGGCGCAATTGACGACTGGCGTTACCTCGCCGTATCGCTGGCCGTCGGCGGGATCACGTTCTTCTTTCCCTCCGCAGTGGTGCGCCGTTCGAGCGCTGTACTAGTATTCGACGCCGGGGGGCTGGCTCTCTTCGCGGTGTCTGGAGCGGACAAGGCGCTGTCGCACGGACTCAATCCCGTCATGGCAACGTTGCTGGCATGCTGACCGGCATCGGAGGTGGAATCGCTCGGGACGTTCTGCTGGCAGATATCCCTGTCGTGCTGCGCGCAGAGCTGTACGCTGTCGCGGCGCTGCTCGGAGCCGGCATTGTCGTGCCTGCCGATAGGCTCCAACTTCCTCCTGCACCGGCCGCACTTTTTGGAGCGGCCCTTTGCTTCAGTCTCCGCATTGCCGCGCTGAAGCGGGGTTGGAAGCTCCCAATCGCCACGATGGGGCACACGAGCTTCTGACGACAAAGATAGTACATGTGGGTGAGGAAGCGTTGGAGCCAGAAATGGAGGAATGCGACAGCTTCGAAGCCCCGCCTCCAGTAGGACAGCACCAGTGACCATTGGTGCGTGACAGATGTAAAACGTCGGTTCGTTGACAATCATCACGTGCGTCATAGTATTGGGCAACCTTCGACGCGGGCGCGGACACGAAAGGTGAGACTGTGGTTATTATGTCTGCCTCGGTTCATGCGAAGGCTATTCACCCCCTTCACGCGGTTCTTCTTGCTTTTCCATTTCCTCTCTTCCTGGGTGCGCTATTCAGCGATCTTGCCTACTGGTCAACTGCTCAAGTGCAATGGGCCAACTTTTCGTCATGGCTCATCGCTGGCGGATTGTTCGCGGGCGCTTTCGTCGTGCTTTGGGCCTTGACGACTCTCGGCAGCGGTAGCCGGGCAGTCCGTTATTTCCTCGTGCTCCTGGCAATGTGGTTAACGGGCTTCGTCAACGCTCTCGTCCACGCGAAGGATGCATGGGCGATAATGCCTGAAAGCCTCTTGCTGTCGGCGGTAGCCACCATTTTATCATTCGCTGCTGCTTGGATCGGCTATTCCGGATTTAGCGCTGGAGGCCTCAAATGATCCGCATATGCGTTTTGGCGGGCATTCTCCTGACCGTGTTGTCGGGCTGCGACGAGGCGCCGAATCCGATTCAGTACGGTTCAAATCCTGAATTGCCGGCACCCCAGCGCGGCTTTCTCCCAGAGATGGTCATCGCTAGGCCGATAGATTGGGGCAATGATCGTCCAACCGTACCGCAGGGCTACAAGATCGTAGCGATCGCCACTGATCTCCAGATTCCTCGTCAGACGCTAGTTCTTCCCAATGGGGATATTCTGGTGGCCGAGGGGGCAGGCGGGGGAGCACCTGTGTTGCGACCTAAGGATTTGATCGCGAATTACATCAAGAGCCTAGGCAAAAGTTCGGTCAAGGGTGGCAACCGGCTGACATTATTGCGGGACACTGATGGAGACGGGGTCTACGAAATCAGGAACGTATTTGCCGACAATCTGAATGCACCGTACGGACTCGCCCTGATCAATGGAGCCATTTACGTCGCGAACCAGGATTCGCTAGTTCGCTTTGACTATCAAGACGGACAGCTCCGCGCGAATGGCCCCCCCGCCACGATTACGGAACTGCCGTCGGCGATAAATCATCATTGGACCAAAGCGATGGCCGCTAGTCCCGACGGTCGCTTTCTCTATGTCGGTATCGGATCCAACAGCAACATCACCGAACGCGGAATGGACGCTGAAGTGGACCGGGCCATGGTTTGGCGGATCGATCCACAAACCGGCGCCCACAAGGTTTACGCTACCGGCCTTCGCAATCCTAGTGCTCTTGCCATCCAGCCAAGAACGGGCCAGCTCTGGGCGGCCGTCAACGAACGAGACGAAATTGGCCCCAATCTCGTCCCGGACTACCTGACGTCTGTGCGAGAGGGAGGCTTTTACGGCTGGCCTTACAGTTACTGGGGACAGACAGTCGATCCGCGGACACAGCCGCAGGACTTGGAAAAGGTGAGAACAGCCCTTCGTCCCGACTATAGTCTTGGATCGCATGTAGCGGCGCTTGGCCTGGCATTCTCCACTTCGGCCATGGGTCCCTTCGCCGAAGGAGCGTTTGTCGGGGAACACGGGAGTTGGAATCGGCGTGTGCCAGTCGGTTTCAAAGTTGTTTTCGTGCCCTTTCGCGACGGACGGCCCGCGGGCGAGCCGATCGACTTCGTGTCAGGCTTTCTAAACGACGACGGGAGGACACGTGGCCGGCCAGTGGGAGTGACGATCGATCCTCGGGGCGCCTTGATTGTTGCAGATGATCTGTCAAACACGGTCTGGAGAATTACGCCAGGTTTACCTCGCGTCGGCGCAGCGTCGCCTCCGGGCGAGGCTCGTTCAATTCAAACTCACTAATGCGTACTGAGCATCTGCAAACATTGGCGAGGGTGCTTATTCAAATCGAAGTGCGAGGCGCAATATGAACACGAAAATGACAGGACGCCTAATCGCGGCAGCGCGCGCCCTAACCGGAGTCGATCGTGAGAGTTTCGCGCAAGCTGCCGGGATGCCGGCAGAAACCCTTGCTCTGATGGAAGCGAACGGCAGTGCCCGCCTCGATTCGGCAGCTGAGGTGGACGCGATCACCCGCGCTTTCGACAGTTTCGGCGTCGCCGTTATTGATGAGCAGGACGGCATGGGTGCCGGTGTTCGACTAAAATTCACTCGGCAGGACGTAAGGCAAATCCAGCGACTGGAAGGGGAAGGCGGTATCGTACGTTCAGACGATGCGCCTTGACAGGGGGCCGTTTCAGCGACCTCCGTGAGTCGTCGCATTCATTGGGGGGCAAATAACCTGACCCGCCCATGCTGCACGTGGTGGCTCACCACCTCCCCTCGTCGCAATTGCGGGTCACACGTCCAGCTTTCGGTTGTCAATTGGAGAGAGAGAAATGGCTGACTTCAGTGGTCGCAGAGAGGCATTCGAACGCAAGTTCGCGCACGACGAGACTTTGCGATTCAAAGCCATAGCCCGCCGGAACAAGCTTTTTGGTCTGTGGGTGGCGGCTCAGCTAGGAAAGACCGGGAGCGACGCCGAAACCTATGCAGATGCCGTGGTCGTAGTTGACCTCGAGGAACCCGGAGACGGTGACATCATCCACAAGGTGATGAGCGATCTTAAAACCGCAGCTGTCCCTATTGATGAAGACCAGGTTCGTGGCGCCTTGGAGGGCTTCATCGACCGTGCGGTTGATGAGATCAAAGCTGGCAAATGAGCACGTCGCTTCGAAAATCCTGGAAGCTACCACCCGAGGCGAGGTTGCGCTCGATGGCCTTAGGCAAGGTCGGCCGCGACGCCCTGTCCCGTGCACCCACCATGTGGCGCTGATCCGGAGCCGGGGCGTGAACTTCCAGGTGACGGTCCTCAAGATCCTGGTGAGCTATCCGAACGGCTTCGCCGTCATGGAGGACCTCAAGCGCGACATGGCCATCCTGGCGACCAGTGGCCGCGATTGGGCGGACCGGACCAAGCGCCTCGCCGCACGGGTGCCCGATCTCGACATCTTTTCCCATGGGCTGGTCGAACGCATCAGCAGCGGATGGCAGATCACTGGCAAGGGACGGGCGGTGCTCGAGTTCATGGAAGCCCGCCCCGCTGCGACCGAACCGATCCAGGCACCTTTGGTCGAGGAGGCTACGGCTCCGGTAGTCGCTGCGACGCAGCTTCCTCCGCTGCGGCAGCCCGTTGATCGAGCCAAGCGGCGGCGCGAGCGTCGCGAACGTCGGCGCGAGGCGCGCGAACGAGCGAGGGCGAACGCCTCCTGAAGTGGTCCTACAGAGCCGGCAAGGCGCGAAATGGCGAGGACGGGAGCCGAACCCGGGCGCTATGCCCAGGCACGACCGCTCCGCCGACCCTGACCACGCCCAGCACCCCGCATTTGAATGGAGGGCCTGTTTCCGCCGACGAGAGCACCTGTCGTTTCAAACCGGAAGCGTTTAGCTCCGCGCTGCAATATCGGCGGAGAGCGGCTCCTTCCGCCGGCCTTGTGCTGAGCGGACGCTTCCTTGCCTCCTTGCCACCTTGCAGCGCAGCTTAAAAAAAGTGCGGCCTTAGCAGAAACAATCCGTCGGCCCGCTCGGTTGAGGAGAATTGCCACGAGGATATGCCATGCGTAAGTCAGCTTCAGCGACCGTTCTGTTCCTCTCCTCTTTCCTAGTCTCCGGCTTCGCCCTTGCTCAACAACCCGAGACTGCACCCGGCTCGAACGAGACCCAGACGACTCCTGTTCAGCCGGACCGTACGCCGCAGCAGTCCGATCAGGCGCGCGAGAGGGAGCGTAAGGCCGCTGAAGATACCCGCGTTAAGCGAGACTGGACAACACAGCGCGATGAGGATCGCACGGGTATGGACCGCATGCGTCAGCAGCATATGGGACGTATGATGGAAGATATGGACCATCGCACCACGGGCGGCAATTGGCGGACGCAGCGTGATGATGAAGATATGGACCGTCGCTCGCGATTCCGCGATGAGGATCGGCCGCGGCGCCGCGTCAAAATCTGCTTTGAATATGAAAACGGCGACGAATTTTGTCGTTACCGCGAGTGAGTTGAACGGACACGCTGTCCTCACGTAATGGTCGCCGCTCCGGTGTCGGGTTGCGTCCTGGTCAGTTGCGAGGTCCCTTGAGGATGTTACCCATCCCGTTCTCGCCCCAGCCTTGGCTCCGCTGAAGTGGCCGTGCCTCGCGCCTCTTAGGGGCGTCAAGGTAGATGCTTCCGTGAGAACCGCTGATCTCGCAGCTCCCTTCGTGATCAGTTGTGGAACGCGCATCCGGTTCGAGCCGAGCTCGACAGCTCCTTCTCCGAGCGCCAGTTCGTCGCCTGCGTGCCGATTGGAGCACTAGACTACCGCGATCGAGGTCATCTGCTCGGCCTTGAACCGGCAGCCGATCGGTCATCCCGCGAATGCTGCCTTCTCGGCCCCCGAGGTAGTTCCCGCACCCCTCTGTAAGGGACTTCTCGCGACGCGTGAGGTTCTGGAGCAGTGTGTGCTGTATCTTTGGGCCTCTGTGACGTCGCGGTAGGGCCATGGAGTTCATGTGTCACACCAGGTCACCAACAACAAGGCCGCGACTGAGCCAGAGGTATTTCACCTCGCGCCGGTGAGCTTGGCCATCCTCGATGCGGATCTGAGATATGGTTATTGCAACCACCTCCTGGCAGAGATGTGCGGAACGCCAGCGTTTGGCATTCAATGTCCGGCTTGGGTCAAGGCGGCTGTCGGGCCCTGAGTGGGACCACTTCCACTCTACCTATCGCCAGGCCTACCGCTGCGGTTTGCCAGCGGCGATGGGCAACACGCGACGCCACCGACGCGCGACGCAACGCCGCGGCTATCGAAGCGGGCGGGACCGGCTGAACAAGAAACCGCTGAGTGAACTTTCGGGCTACTGCGAGCGCGCTGCCCTCGCACGTTTCGAGCGCGATCTTCTGGGCCAGCATGACGTCTCCAATCGGAAGGCCGCCAACGGGCAGGAAACACAAGCCGATCCTTGGACGGCCGTTTTCGCCGATCTCGCAGACATTCGCAGCCGCTCCCGCATAGATTCTGTAGCGGTTGCCCGTGTCGCCGCCGATTACCTCGAAATAACCCTTCTCCGCGAGTTGCCGCCGTTGGACAGGCGAGAGGTAATGCCGCAGCAGCAGCGCGCGTCCTTCCGGAGTCCACTCGGCACCGTGTCTAATGAACAGCGCCTTTGCAGCCCTCATCCGTGAGCGTTCACCCGGCCGCGACCGCCTGAACAGCCACACGGCTCAGCGATTCAGCCGCCGACCAGCCTGGGGAAGAAGAGAGTTTCTTCCGCAGTGGGGTCGAATGATCGGATCCGCGACACCTGACCTGAACCGGTCCGGACCGCGGCGGTGAAGCCGACGTTCGTCAGCTCGCGGAATCGCTGCTCCGCCTTGGCTACTTCCCCGGCATCGTCCGCATCGAAGAAGTGACGGCTGTCGCCGGTACTGTCCATCACGGTCTGGATCGGCATGCGGATCCCTCCTTGTTGATCATGACAGAATATTGTTGAAGCTCCGAAGTTCCTCGATCGCACCAAAGCTACTACCCTTCGCGCCTCGTAACCTAGGCTTCGGTATGGTTGTACGCAGATGGCCCGCAAGCCGGGGCGCAGGTTTTGGACTTCGGCGAACAGCATCAGCCCGCCACAGCGTCACCGGATATGGCCATTGGTCGAAAGTTGGTCCGCATCCTTCAAGGTGATCGAGATGGCAAAGCCGAATGCCGCAACCAGTTCGGTGGCTGGCGACATAGTAGCGGAGCAGGGCTGGGGGCGTGGACGGTATCCAGCAGCTTGCGCGAAGTTCGGCGGAGCTTCAGCGTTTCTGACTGAACAGGTTCCGGGCTCTTGTGCGAGGATTTGGAACTTGGCGGCCTAAGAGGCCGTCGTCGCACCGGGGGCACTGAAAGAAGGGCAATGTGTGAACTAGCTCATTTGGGGTTGAAGGAGACCGTGTCTTAACACGCTGGCGAGTCCGAGGATTGCACCAGGAGACGGGCAATGCCAATCACAGCGGAAACGACCTCGTTCACCAAAGACATCCAAGGCCGCTATCTCTGCAACAATCTCGCGGAGGTCGATTCCTGGAAATCCGCAGGCGGGCGTCCGTTCGATTTCATCATCGTGGGAGGCGGGACGTTCGGTTCTGCGATGGCTGAGCATTTGTGGTTCCGGCAGAAACAGACGGGTGGCGGATTGAGGACGCTGGTCGTCGATGCCGGGATGTTCACCGTCCCTGAGCACGTTCAGAACACGGGGATCCAAGGGTTTGCCGATCCGGCTAATCCGTTCTTTTTGAACGAAAGCCTGCCGCAGCCGGAGCCCCCACGCAACGAGGTCTGGGGAATTCCATGGAAGTCGACTATTCCCTTCAAAGGACTAGCGTACACGCTTGGGGGCAGATCGCTCTATTGGGGCGGTTGGTCGCCTCGTCTGCTGGACGAGGAGATGTTGGGTTGGCCCGCAAACACCGTAGCCGATCTGAACAGCCGCTATTTCGATGAGAGTTCTCGCCAGATCGGTGTCGACGAGGCGAACGACTTCATTTTCGGCGAATTGCAGAATGCGCTGCGTCGCCGGCTCTTCGACAGTTTGTCGAGCGTGCCCGGAGCGTTCGCGCTCGACGCGCTCCCGCCATCTCCGCTGCTGAAGTCGGGCGCCGACCCCGCACAGTTGCTTGGCCTGTCGTCGAGCGGCGGACTTTCGCAAAACGACCTGCTAAACCTGCTGAAGCTGGAAGCGCCGCTCGCTGTGCAGGCGCGCCCACCACACGCGGGATTCTTCCCGCTGAACAAGTTCAGCGTCGTTCCGCTGCTGATGAAGGCGGCCCGGACCGCGGCGAGCGACTCCAACGGCAGTGATTCCGTCAAAGAATTCATGGTACTGCCGGACACGCATGTGTTGACGCTGCGCAGCGTTCCTACCTCGGCAGGGACTTGGCGCATCTCAGGCATCGACACCACTCGAGGTCCGATAGATCTGGCACCCGGTGGTGCCGTCGTCATCGCGCTCGGCACGATCGAGAACGCGCGGCTGGCTCTCGCATCGTTCGATGCCACCGGACTTCCGACCCTGTCGCTCATCGGCAAGAATCTGATTGCGCACCTTCGCTCGAACCTTGTCATCCGCGTACCACGGTCGGCGATTTCCGGGCTTTCGCCGGCGGCGAACGAGCTGCAGACCGCGGCCCTATTTTTGAAGGGACGAGCCACGCGCTCGAATGGTGATCTGATCGGCCACTTCCACCTTCAGATCTCCGCAAGCGGCGGCGGCAACACCATCGGCGCCGAGGACGAGCTCTACCGCAAGGTGCCCGATGTCGACTTTTTCGATCAGCTGAAGACCTCGACCGACACGCATGTCGCAATTGCAATCAGAGGGCTCGGAGAAATGGAGCCCGCCGATCCGGCCAATTCCGCCGCTCATCCAAGCCGCGTTGATCTGAGCTCGCGGGCCGACGAATACGGCGTTCGTCGCGCATCGGTTGCGCTGACACCGACGCAGCGCGATCAGGATCTCTGGGCCGCCATGGATGCCGCGATGCAGAAGGTCGCCGACGCCTTCGCCAACGGTCAGCCCATGCAGGTGCTCCAGAGCAACCAGGACGGGCTCGGGACGACGCATCATGAAGCCGGGACGCTCTGGATGGGCACCGATCCGACCGCGAGCGTCACGGACGGCGACGGACGCTTCCATCACACCGAAAACCTGTATGCGGCCGGCCCGGCGCTATTCCCGAGCATCGGTTCGCCCAACCCGATGCTGACCGGGATAGCGCTATCGCGCCGCACCGGCGACATGATCATGACGCCTCCAGCCTTCGTGGCCGAGGCGGGTTTCGAGACGCTATTCGATGGCACCTCTCTGGGGGACTGGACAATGTCGACGATCAGCAACCAGCCGGGTCGGGACGACCCTGGCTCGTTCCGGGTACGGCGCGGCGTTCTCGAGGCACGAACGGGGACCGATCTGGGGCTGCTCTGGCTGAAGCGCCCGACGCCACCTCGCTACGTTTTGCGGCTGCAATGGATGATGACGGCGCCGGACGACAATTCGGGCGTCTTCATCGGCTTCCCGGACCCCCGGAACGAGGGCTACGACAACACGGCCTATGTCGGCGTCAACTTCGGCTTCGAGATTCAGATCGACGAACTGGCCCGGCCGGACAATGCGCCCATCCACAGGACGGGTGCGGTCTACTCCTTCAAGGGGCCGACCGACGGTCCGCTGACGGTCCATCCGGTGGGAGAATGGAACAGCTATGAGATCACCGTCGATGGTGCGGACATCACCGTCGCGCTGAACGAGCAGACGGTGAACATTTTCCATTTCGCGGGCGATCCGCAGTCCCCGCGCCGCGGGCTGCCGTCCACCGCTCAGGACCCGCGCTTCATCGGCCTGCAAACTCATACGGGTCGCGTGCTCTTTCGCAACATTCAGTGGAAGTCGTTGGAGGGTCTCGTGGCATGAACCTGATGCCACTCGGATCGTTGGGCGCCGTGGAAAGCAACGGCGCGGTGACGTTCGGACTCTGGATGCCCTGGGTGTCGGCGGCCGACGGCAACGTCGTCACCGTGAAGATCATCCATGAGGCGGACCAGTTCCTGCAGGAGATGCCGGCCCGGGAGTTTGGGCTGGCGCACAGCGTTCGTGCTCCATATGGCGACTTCTGGTCGGTCACGGTCCCCGTCGCCGGGACGCCGCCCGCGGTGCCGGGCTCGGCCTGGGGCAGTCCGGGCCGCTATGTCTATCGCTACACCATCACCAACCCGAACGTCGGAACGCTCGACTGGATCATCGATCCCTTTGCGCGCGAGTTCGGTGCCGGCAGGCAATCCACCTTCACCCTGGCCTATCAGCCCTACCTCTGGAGTGCCGGCGAGGCGCAATGGCGTACGCCGGCGCTGGCAGACCTGATCCTCTACGAGGTGAACATCGCCGAGTTTGGCAACGACCTCGACCGCGCTCGCGGGCTGGTAGCCTACCTCGCCGACCTCGGGATCAACGCCATCGAGATCATGCCGCTGTCCAACGTCGGCAACTCGGTCGATTGGGGCTATCTGCCGATCGGCTATTTCGGCGTCGACGAGCGTTTCGGCAAGCGGTCGGATTTCCAGCAGCTAGTCGACATCTGCCACCAGGACGGGATCGCGGTGATCGTGGACGTCGTCTATGGCCATACCGGCGTGGATTTTCCGTACTACGACGCGTACACGCGGTTGCGGTACCGCGATAATCCATTCATGGGGCCGTTTGCCAAGGACTACTTCAGCAACTTCGGCAAGAGCACGGATTTCAATCGGGCGATCACGCGGGACTTCTTTTACACGGCAAATCACCATTGGTTGGAGGTCTATCACGTCGACGGCTTCCGTTACGATTGCGTCCCGAACTACTGGGACGGGCCGATGGGCGTGGGCTATGCGAGCCTGGTCTATGAGACGCACCAGCTGACCAAGGCGAACCTCGCGGCAGGTCGCCCGTACTGGAGCCGCTTCGACGGAGCGGCCGGCAGGCCGCTGACCCTCGTGCAGATGGCCGAACAGCTCGAAGCTCCGGAGGACGTGCTGCGCTCGACCTATTCCAACTGCACGTGGCAGAACGGCACCTATGGCGCGGCACGCGCGGTAGCCCAGGGGGATCGCGGCTGGCTCGCCGACCTCGGCCTGCAGCTTGGTCTCTTCGGCTACCCCGACCGGGAGACCGTCAACGGCGACGACATCCCCAAGACCGCGCTCCAGTACATCGAGAATCACGATCACGAGCGCTTTCTGTGCAATTTCGGCACCTCCAATCCCGACGAAGCTGGCAATCCTCTGTTCGCCGAGGGCGACCGGGCGCGCTGGTACATGCTGCAGCCCTATTTAATCGGCCTGCTGATGAGCAAGGGGATTCCGATGCTCTGGCAAGGTGAGGAATTCGCCGAGAACTATTTTCTGCCCGATTTCGGAATGGGCCGCGTCTCGCTCCTGCGGCCGATGCGGTGGGACTTCTTCTACGATGCGTCCGGCCGGTCGATCGTGAGCCTGGTCCGCAAGCTGCTGCGCATCCGGCGGCAGCGCGACCACATTCGTGAGGGCACGTACTTCTTCTTCAATGACTGGGACCGGTATCAGCAGTTCGGTCTTCTTCTGTTCGCCCGCTACGACGCAGGTCGCTACACCTTGGTCGCCGTGAATTTTGGAGACACTGACCGGATCGTCCCGTTCTGGTTTACGATAGCCGGGGACTACGTCGAAGAGCTGCATGGTGGCACTCTCGATCTGAAAAACGTTCCTGCGCTGCAGCAGATCTGGTTGAACATTCCCTCGCACTACGGACGGATTTGGACACTGACGTAGGCCCCAAAGTGCCATGACGAGGTCGCGCTCGGCCGCAGTGTTTGATGCCGCAGGGCTGCGATGCGGCACGTTCCAAAGCAATTATCGGCACCACGATCGAGCGAAAAGAAACCTGACGGCGAGCCTGCGAAGCGGCCCGTGTCCGAGCTGACGCCCAGATAGCAATAGGGCTCTCGCTCGCATGCTTTTGTGCGGTCCTACCTTCGCGGGGTCTGCCTATCGACGAGAGGCAAGGGTTGGACCCAAGGCCCTTGCTTCTTCAGTGGAGCCACTCTGCAGCGTCGCTCGCCTTTCCGCCATGGCATGGTTGAACAGCTCTAGTAACAGACCCAATGCGGTCAATTCCTCTTGTTCGATCGCCCCATCATCGTAGCAATTGAGGGTTTCGCCGACGATCGCGTCGACCTCTCGCTGCCGCGTCAGAAGGTCCTGTTCGGCCCTGCAGCGCGAGCCTCGGAGATCGCGGCGAGGATGCGGTTGCGATGACTGTTGCTGTCGTCCCGTTCGTCCCGGTTCAGCGACGCAGCCAGGCAGCAGCCGAACCGATCCCGGAAAGCAGAAGCAAGGCGAACCAGAAATAGTCGCTGTACTTGTCCAGAAAGGTCCGCTCGGTCCCGTTGATGACCGCTGCGGCGCCCCTGTGCACGGAGGGCTCTGCCTCCTTCTCCGTCTCGGGCTTCGTGATGTGCGCAGCGCCTGCCACACGTTGCGTGATCGTGTCTCGGACGGCGAAGAGCTGCCGATAGAAGGCCGCGGCCTTGGCTTCCGACAATTCCTTTCTGGCCAGGATGAGATGGTTGACGCTGATCGTGTCGACCTTGTCCTCCGGCCAAGCCGGATTCGCGCTGAAGACACTGCCCGGAACCTCCTCCGCTTCGTAGCGGCCGTGCCTCAGGGCAATAGCCTCCGATGCTTCGACCGGAAGAAACTTGGGCGCTCCGCGCGAGCGCGAGGTCGCGGCGATCGCGTCGGCAGTGATCTTGCTGTCGAGCGGACCGACGGAGAGATGCGCATCGAGAGTGGCGTCTTGCGCAAGCTTTTCGGTTTCTTCAGTCCCGAATTGGGCCGTCGTAACCTTGTCCGGATCCACGCCGGAGCCGACTAAAATGGTGCGCAGGAGCGCGAGGTTGGCGCCGGTTCTTCCGATGATGCCGACTTTATGACCCGCCAGATCGGCGATCTCTCCGATCTTCCCCGTGGCCTTCCTCTTTGAGTTTTTGCCTGCTCGTCCGGACGCGGACCATATAACGACGTAGTTTTTGCGCACGACGGCCAGCGTCTGCGCGTCAGCCGGCATGGGAAGGTCGCCGCGACCGATTGCCAGATCGGTTTTGCCGGCGCCCAAGAAGGCCAGGGATTCGGCCGCTCCTGCAGTCGTGATCGGGGCCAGTCTGACAGTCCTGCTTTCCTCGTCGAAAGCCTCTGCCATCGCTTGGACAACCTGATGGTCGTCGCTGCCTGCGGGGCCGACGGCGATGTGGAGGGTCTCGGGCTGCAACAGGACGTAGAGAGCCGCCGCCGCGGCGCCGAAGGCAGCAAATCCCAGCGCCAATACGATCAGCAACCTTCGTTGGCGCCTTTCGATAGCATTGTGTGCTGGATTGGAGGCTGGCATTCAGCGGACTCGGTATAAAATTTGGGCGACTTGGGCAAACCGGTGTCTGACCATAAGGTCAGGAGCTGATTCCGCATGGCACCGATGCGAGGGCCTTCCTCTCCTCAATAGCTTGGCACCTTCGGCGCGTCCAAGTGGCAATCGTCCTTCAAGGAACAAGGACTTCCGCTCCGCGGTTTGTAGGCAGGAGGCCCATGAGCCTAAAAAGCCGCATCCAAGGTCTCGGCGCCTATCCGTCGCTGTTTCTGTTGGCCGTGCCGACGGCGACCGTTGAGCCGCTGAAATGGTCGCGGTCGCCGTTGCAGGAAAAGGCCACTGGCTCGCCGGAACGACGATGATCGTGTCTTGCTACCTACTCAGTTTAGTCTTCCTCGAACGGCTTTTCGCAATCGCTAAGCCCAAGCTGCTGACCATTCCCTGGTTTGCGAAACTATGGACGGCGATCCTTTCGCTGCGGGCATGGGTCCTCGCGTCTTTCCGACGGATGCGCGAACCGACATGTTGATGTCGCTTGATCAGTGAAGATCGACCTCGACCGCGATCCGGACGAGGTCAGAGTGGCTTTTGGCGCCAATGGTCTTGAGCGCGGAGGTAACGTTAGCCACGGTCTTGTAGGAGAGGCCGAGTTCTGACGCCGACTTCCAAGATCCGGTCGCCCCGGCCCAGAAGCCGCAAGATCTCCAGTTCACGCGAGCTCATCTGCGTCAAAGGACTCGCCTTGATGGCCGCACCGGCGAAGTTGGTCGCTTCGGCTAAGCGAAGGCGAGACGAAACGCTCGCCCGCAGCGACTTTTCGGATCGAGGATCGTCGCTCTTCGAAACATACCCCTGGATGCCCATTTCGACTGCACGCACCACGAAAGCGGGATCTTCGTTCACGCTGAGCATGACGAATCTTGCAGCCGGATCGTCTTTGCGGATCCGGCGCGTCAACTCGAACCCTGTGAGGTCGGGGAGTCTTACATCCACCACCGTGACGTCGGGATGGTTCTGCAGATAGGCGCGGTGCCCGGCCTTCGCATCGGCAGCTTCCAGTATCTCGACGGAAGCGTCTGAAGTGAACAAGGCCCGGCATCCAGCCGCGACCACGGGATGGTCGTCGACGATCAGTACGCATGACGATCCGGTCCTCATTCGCACGGCCGTTGCCTCCTCCAGTTGTGGAGAACGTCGTGAGTGCAATAATGGTTCAAAGATCTAAGGGGGACGGCTCGCTGCCGGTACCTTTGGTGGCGTGTTTTGAAGTCAGTTGGCGCCGGCCTCGCCGACTGCGAGGCGGCCATCCCGCTTGATCGCGCATAGTGCGCTGTAGCTTTCCAATTGATCGCGAGCCAGACGTCATTCTGGTCGGACGTAAACGGGAGCAGAACCGACGGTTCATGCGTCATTCAAGTCTCGCGGCCCAATGTAACCCTGCCACCGGGACAACTGTGAGGTGGAGAATGTCTGGTTTGGGAACTGGGTTCGATCCCATCGGAATCGTGATCGATTGGTTGGACGCGTGTCGCGAGCGTCGTCTGGAGGATTTGCTGGCGCTCTATGCGGATCAGGCGACGCTTGATTGCTGCAGCGGAGAACGGTTCATCGGACGTTCCGGCTTGCTTCGCTATTGGCCAGGCAAGCTCCGCGGCGCAACAGAAGCGGCGTTCGAACTCGACGAAGTCCTTCCGGAGCAGGAGTGCGTTCGCCTCGACTACCGCGATTACGACGGCAGCACAGTAAGTACGAAATTCTGGTTCGATGCTCAAGGTGGCATTTCCAGAACGCTCTGCGTACCTCTCGGGCGCAAGAGCGCCAGAGTTAAGGCGGCCTAGCCAAATCGGGTTACGCGTCAGCGATCCGATCCTCTGGTGTTGGCGAACGCGGACCCGACTACTGAAGCAGACGGACGACCTTCGAGCGACGTGCTTGCGGCGATGGCCGCCAGCCCCGGCGGCTTCCGCCGAAGAAGGACGCCCTGGGTTCGCAAGCACGCGGAGACTCATCCGCAAAGAAGGCGGCCAACCAAGCCGAGGACGATGCCAGCCGACCAACGGTTGGCGTTGGACCCGCTTGACTTCTTTGCCGGCGGCTGGCGGTAAACGGAAGGAGTTTTGCTTCTGCAGACGAAGAGGCCGCGCCCGTCCGGAGCGCGGCCCGTTCGGCTCGTGTTCACCAGCGGTGATCGTGCCAGCGGTGCCCCACGACCGGATATGTTCCGCGGTAATAGGCGTAAGCGGGCCGCACGGCTCGGCGGTACCGGTAGCCGTAAGACACGGGCGCCGTGTAGTAGGTCGTGGTGGCGTAACCACCGCCCCAGCGATAGGGCTCGTCGTAGCCGTAGTCGTAGGCATAGGGCCCGCCGTAATAGCCTGCGCCGTAGTAACCTGAGCCACCGTAGTAGCCGTAGCCAGGTCCCCATCCATAAGCCGACGAGGCAAGCCCGCCGATTACGGCGCCAGCCAGCAGACCGCCAGCGATGCCCGGTCCCCAGCCACCTCGCCAGTGCGCTTCGGCAGGAGAGATGGTGGCCACCGAGGATAGACCAAGAGCGCCGACCATCAGCGCCGACATCGCGATCTTCTTCATCGAGATTCCTTTCACATTGCTCGCGCCCTACCGATAACGGGAAAAAGCGGCAATGGTTGCAGCTGCCCGGGCGGCGCGGGCCATGGAATCCTCGCCGCCAGAGACGGCGCGCGAAGCTCCAGTGCGGAGCCGACCGCCGCAACCCCGACGACTACCACCTTGCATTCAGAAGGTCCGGCCGAAGCCAACGCCTGCAGCGCCGGCGTGCGGCACGTACGCGGGCGCATGTCAGAGCATCCTGAGCTTCCTCCCTTCGTCTACTGTCGGGAAAATCCGGAAACTTTCCGGAGCGCCTTGAGTTGGCAGCGACTGGGTTCGGTCTCTGGAGAGAGTGAGTATGGTCGACGAAGTCGTCTTGAAGAACGCCGCGGAGACCGCCTGGACGGTGTACCGGGCGCGGCACCCCGAGGTCGATGCGCACGACAGCCGGCGCTGCCTGCTGGAGCGTCACCTCCACAGCAGGTCGGAAGCGCGCGCAAGCGATAGCGAAGAGCTCGCAGGCTTCGGAATAGCCTACCTGCAGCGGCTTTCTCGAGACGGATGTTGACGGCCGTGAAGGCGCTCGCAGCGCGCGTGGCAGGGGGAAGCACGAGACCCAATTGGACGCTGCTTGCGATTTCGTCGCTCATTTCCGCGACGATCGTGACGGTCCTGCGGTTCGTGTTGGGGGCCTAGCCGATGCGGATTGCCCAGCTTGCTCCGTTGGCCGAGAGCGTACCTCCAAAGCTCTACGGCGGCACCGAGCGTGTGATCGCCTGGCTGGTCGACGAACTGGTCGAACTCGGACACGAGGTCACCCTGTTCGCAAGCGGGGACTCGAAGACGAAGGGAAAGCTCCACGCGGTGTGGCCGCGCGCACTGCGCCTGGGGCGGAAGGGTGCGGATCCGAACGCCGCCTGCGCGCTTCTGATCGAGGCCATCGCCGAGCGCGCGCGCGACTTCGACGTGATCCACTCCCACGTCGACTGGTTGCCTCTTCCGGTGCTGAGCCGGACCGGCGTGCCTTTCCTGACGACGATGCACGGTCGGCTCGATCTGCCCGGCCTGCCCCAGGTAATCGGTGCCTTTGCGGACGCTCCATTCGTCTCGATTTCCGCCGACCAGCGTCGGCCGCTTCCGGACGCGAACTGGATCGCGACGATCCAGCACGGACTGCCCAAGGATATGTTTAGGCCCTCCTACGAACCAGGTTCGTACTTGGCCTTTCTGGGGCGGCTGACGGCGGACAAGGGTCCGGAGGACGCCATACGAATCGCGCGCGCGGCCCGGATGCCGCTGCGCATAGCCGCCAAGATCCCTCGGGCGGAGACGGCCTACTTCAAGAACAAGCTCGAGCCGATCATCGATGGCCAGACGGTTCAGCTCGTCGGCGAGGTCGACGACGCGAAGAAGCAGCCGTTTCTCGCCAACGCAGCGGGCCTGCTGTTTCCGATCAATTGGCCTGAGCCGTTCGGTCTGGTCATGATCGAGGCGATGGCGTGCGGGACGCCCGTAATCGCCTATCGATCAGGCTCGGTGCCGGAGGTGGTTGAGGACGGAGTGACCGGCTTCATCGTCGATGGTGAGGAACAGGCGATCAGGGCAGTGAAAGAACTGGGCCGGCTGGACAGACGAGTGGTCCGCGCGCGGTTCGAGGAGTGCTTCGCCGCAAGCCGGATGGCGAAGGAGTACGAGGCCCGATATCGCAACCTGATCGCTCGTGGAGGACCCTCCGCGTGAGAGATTTTTCCGCGGCTGACTTATGAGCCGGCAGGAATCGAATCCTTGGCCATCCGTTCCGAGTCAGGGGCAAAGTGGAATTCTATGGTTGAGGTCGGCTCCAAAGGGGCGCGGCTTGGGACGTACTCCGCGATCGCTCGTAATACGTTCTCTCGGGAGCGCCCGCGAAAAGCATTTCACAGAGTATGCCGGAGACCACGGTTCCTAACGCGGAACTTTTTGCCCCAACACAACATTGTGGTCGGTGGTAGAGGTTAAAATCATGAGACACGAACCATCGCCGATTTCAAAATTCTTCGGTGACTTGGCGAACAAGACTTCGCTTGCGGCGGGGCGCGCCTCGACCTTCCTGTTAGCCGCGGGTGTGGTGGTCGTATGGGGCATCAGCGGCCCGCTCTTCCAGTTCTCGGACACTTGGCAGTTGGTCATTAATACTGGGACCACAATCGTAACTTTCCTTATGGTATTTCTGATTCAGAATTCGCAAAACCGGGACAGCGCCGCCATTCAGGTAAAGCTTGACGAACTCATTCGCGTGAGCGCAGCGCGCAATAGTCTCGTGGGAATCGAGCACCTCACAGACGATGAGATTGAGGAGCTTCGCTCGAAATGTGAAGCGCGTGCCAAGGCCGAAAAAGCCGGAGATGAGACACTCGACCGGACCCGACAGTCAGCGCGGCGAGCCGCCGAGCAGATCGCCACCTGACCATGTCAGCGTCGGCATCATCGAAAAGACCGGTAGAAAATATCGACGCCATCCTGCGCCTTGAAAAGCAGGATGAGGAAAAGATCGCTCTTCATCATCGTGTTTTTCATGCAATCGGATCGTTTGCGGGAACTCCGCAGTTCGTTGTGCTGCAGTGCGCGGCGGTGGTGTGTTGGATTGCGTTCGGCGGGGTATTCCCCGATCGCGCGCTTGATCCATTCCCGTTCCCGCTGCTCGGGACATTCCTCGCGCGGGAGGCGGTACTTCTCACCTCCTGTGTCCTCATTCGCCAAAATGCAACCGACCGCATCTTGGAGAAGCGGGATCGTCTAGAACTTCAGATTAATCTGCTCTCTGAACGGGAGGCGACGCGATCTTTGAGAATATTGCAGAAGCTTGCCAGGCGGCTGAATGTCGATGACGAGGATTGCCAACAAGACGAATTGGCGCAGGAGACGTCTGTTGATCAACTTGCCCGAGGCTTGCGCGAGCGCGAGCAGGCTGAAAAGGCTCAATGAGATGTCCGCCCGGAAGACGACATGGGGTCGCTCTGATGCCATCTGCGCCATCGTGTTCATCTGCACGAGCTCTTCCTGGAGCAGAGTCCGTGCGATGCGCACGGTGCTAGAATTTTAACGTCGTCCTAAGACCGAACACCGACGCGTTTTTGAGGACCTTTCCGGCGAATGGCGTCGCCGGCCCCGTAGCGCCGCCGCCGGGATGGATGATGTATTGGAAGTTCGGCTGCAACGACCAGCCGTCCTTTATCTGGTATTGGTAGACCGTCGTCAGCAATCCCTCAAAGTTTCGCGAGGGCCAGTTGGGATTCACCAGCGTGCGGTAGTCGGCGTCGAGCGCCTGCGCCCGCTTGGACACATGGGCATAGCCCGCGGCGATCCCGAACTTGTCATCTGGCCGGTCATCACAAAGCCCGATGAACTCGACGCCGGCATCAGCGTATAGGTCGATCAGGTTGCGATCAGCGGGCGCGCCGGCGGCCCTTGCGAACACACCGATCCCGCGATCGTCGCTGTGAGGCACGCGGTAAATCTGTTGCTCGAAGACGGCCCAACCACCGATGTCTCCTGCCAGCGATAAGGGCGGGCCGGTGCTACCGGAAGAGGCGAGCGAGGCGCCATTAGACGCGAGCTGTTGATCGGCGAATGAGCCGAAGTGCCGCCAGCCGCCGAACTTGATCTGGCCGGTCAGGTTGGGATCGCCCTTCGTGTTGTTCCAGGCGTACTGGATCTGACCTAGAAGCAACGGCGGATCGTTGACGCGGAAATTCACGCCGTAGCGATTGCGCTCCTGCGGGTCGCCCGATCCCGGTCCTGTTTGGTCGCCGTCGAAGATCCCACCCAGAACGGAGAGCTGGTCGGTCACGTTGACCAGTAGCCTTGCGCCCATGGCCGCCAAAGGTGGCGAAGGTCCGCCGCTGGGAAGATTGAGCGACGTGATCGCAGGCCAACCCATCGAGGCGTTGGTGAACACGTCTGTATATTTGGTGTTGAAGAATTCGCTGTCGGCGGCAAGCTGACCCACCTTGAGCGAGATCCTCTTCGCGCCCCACTGCTTCTCGAAATACGCTTCGTAGAGACGCGTTGAGGGCAGCGCCTCGATTCCACTGACGACAAAGAAGTTCTGAAGATTGCTCCGGGAGAGGCCGTCGCCATGGATTTGGAACATGTTGGCATGGAAGGTGAGCTTGTCGATGCCGACGAGCTTCTGCAGATCGACATCCACCGCAAGGTTGAGACGGCCTTCGTAGATAGGGCCCCGCTTCAGGCCGCCGGAACCGTTACCCAACGCCTCGCCGATGTAAGTGGCCGCGAACTTCACGCCGTACTTCTGCAGCGGATTGGGCAGAAGACCGAGCGTCTTTTCCTCCACCGTGCTCTCACCCGTATCCGGATCGGCAGGCTTGTCGTCGTCGGTCTTCTTATCCTCCTGGGCGGCGGCACCGGCCGCCAGGAGCAAGAGGACCGACATCGAAAGAACGACCTGCCTATAAAATCGCTGAGGTCTCCACATGCGAGTTCCTGATCTCGAAGATAGCCTTACGAATTGCCCGATCTTGCAAGGCAAGTCTACCGTGCAGGCATCTTCCGAAGGTACGGTCAGACCAGCTGGCTTGGCCTATCGCGATCGAAACTTTGTTGAGTCGCGCCGTGCGAAATGTTGGCTATAGTGGGACTTTCGCTTTCTGGGGAGCATTGATGTTCGATGCGGCAACCACTGCGCTATTGCACGCGGTCTTGGACGAGGTCTGCGAGCGTTTCGCAGCGCGAGATCGTACCGCGTAGCCATGTCGCCTCAAAGATACTGGAGGCGGCGACCAGAGGCGAGATATCGCAGGACGAACTCACGCAGCCGGCCGTGACGCCCTTTGGCGGGCGTCCACGATCTGGCGCTGATCGGTCGAGGCGGGCGTGAATTTCCAGGTCACGGTGCTGAAGATCCTGGTGAGCTATCCGGACGGCTTCGCCGTCATGGATGACCTCAAGCGCGATATGGCCATTCTGGCGACCAGCGGCCGCGATTGGGCGGACCGGACCAAGCGCCTCGCCGCACGGGCGCCCGATCTCGACATCTTTTCACACGGGCTGGTCGAACGAACCAGCGGCGGGTGGCAGATCACCGCCAAGGGACGGGTGGTGCTCGAGTTCATGGAAACCCGCCCCGCTGCGCCCGCACCCGTCCAAGCTCCTTTGCTCGAGGACGCTGCGGCTGTGATAGCCCCTCCAAGTCACGTTCCTTCGTTCCGGCAGCCTGCTGACCGTGCCAAGCGGCGGCGCGAACGCCGCGAACGCCGTCGGGAGGCTCGCGAGCGAGCAAGGGCGAACGCTTCCTGAGGCGAGATCGAGGGCGAGAACTAGCCCCAGACAAAGTCCGGCGGCTTAGATTGGCGCGGACTATCCATGAGTCCCGAGCCCGAAGCGTACCTACGCGAAGGCGGCTGACCTCTAAGCCGCGCCTGAAATCGCAGGTGGGCCGACAACACCTGATTGATTCAGAAGGCGCCTAACGCCCTTCTACGTTTCGCCGAGGTTAGAAAGCGCGAAGGCCGCGAGCAAGCCGACAACCACGAGCACGGCAGCCAGCTTCTGTTCGCCTTCGGCAGCTTCCGGCACCATGGTGTTTACCACCATCGTGAGAAGAGCGCTCGCAGCTAAGGCACTTACGGTAGCAACGACCTGAGGAGCAGCGCCGCCCAGGAAAGCTGCTCCTAAGGCGGCGGCAACTCCCGAAAGGATGGTGATCGCGCCCCAAAATCCAAAGATATAGGTAGCCGAACGGCCAGCGGCCCGCATGCCGAGCGCACTAGAAAGCCCCTCTGGGAAGTCGGACAGAAAGATAGCGGCGAGCATGGCGATGCTGATGCCCTTTCCGCTCAACAGCCCCAAACCCAGGACAACGCTTTCCGGAATACCGTCGAGAAGTGAGCCGACGGCAATCGCCAGGCCTCCGCCTTCGCCGGCGTTGACCTGCTGGCCGCCGGACCGCTTGCGCAAGCGCGCTCCTTGTCGAGAGAGACTGCCCAATCGGAAAGAGCATAGGCGGCAGAGCCAGCGATCGCACCCGCAATGATGGGCCAGATACCGCCTTCCTGGTATCCGTCCTCCAGAAGGTCACGGGCCACGGCCGAAAATCAGCACGCCGCAGCCGAAAGACATGATCGCTGCAGTAACGTAGCGAGGCATCCTGAATACGAATGCGACCGCTGCTCCCAGGAGCAATGATGAGGCCCCAAGCAGCCCCCAAAGACCCGCAGTAAGCCAGATGGCCATGGGAGCTACGGCTACTTTTCGGGGCGTAGCGGTCGCGAGGTCTGGCTCAGTGCTTTTTCCTCTTTTCTATGACCCTTTTTCGGAGAGATGGATTGGCGCTTCAGAGCGGACGCCAGTGCTCTCGCTACCTCGCGGGCGATCTTGCCTGCGCCCATTGCGCGTGCGCCATTTGGCAATGCTCATTCCTCCTCTTACCGAAGGCCCCATGCCGCAACACCCGCATGCTTTGGCCGTTCCGATTGAGCCCCCTACACTTTCGTTGCGAATCGTAAGCTTTGGCTATCCCCCACTTGTAAAGCCGGGGAAAAGCATCATGCCGCCGTCGATGAACAAGGTGGTGCCAACGACGTAGTCGGCCGCATCTGAAACCAGCCAGGCGACCGCTTGCGCGACATCATTTGGCTCACCGATGCGCCGATAGGGGACGAGTGTCATCAGGCTGTCGTAGGCTTCCTTGGTTTCCCAGGCGGGTCGGTTGATCGGGGTACGGATGGCTCCAGGAGCGACGCCATTCACCCGGATCGCCAGCGGAGCAACTTCCTGCGCCAGGCTTCGCATCATCTGCATGACGCCGCCCTTTGAGGCTGCATAGTTCTCATGACCCGCCCAAGGGATCTCCTGATGGACGGAGCTCATGCAGACGAGTTTGCCCGCTGCCGCTGACACGTTCTTCACTACACCTCGTCTCTTGAACTCACGGATCGCTTCTCTGGCGCAGAGAAATTGGCCGGTGAGATTGACGCCGATGACTTTGTTCCACTGTTGGAGCGTCATCTCGTGAAACGGCGCATCACGCTGCAATCCGGCATTGTTCACCGCGATGTGCAGCGTTCCAAAGTGACCTATAGCGCTGGAGAACATCGACTGGACGTCCTCCTCGTTGCTGACGTCGGCCTTGATAGCGATCGCCTTCCGGCCAAGCGCTTCGACTTGATGGGCCACATCGTCCGCTGCTTGTGGGTCAACGACGTAGTTGACAACTACATCAGCGCCAGAGGCCGCGAGCCCAAGGGCCACCGCGCGCCCGATTCCCGAGTTCGCTCCCGTCACCAGCGCAGGCTGCCCTTCCAGCACGACTGGAAAGCGAACCGGACCTTGAGGTCGCGCCTCCGGACCGGCTGAGGCAGCAGCATCAATCGGCTTCTCTGTCATACTTGCCTCCTCGTGGTGCCCTTACTTTCCTGCTCCTTGCTCGGAAGCGCTTTCTTGCCACCGCGATGCTCGGAAGGCTTTTCGCGGTGAGTGAGATTATGAGCGGTGTTCACCAGGGCGATGTGAGAGAAGGCCTGGGGGAAGTTGCCGACCAACCGATTTCGCTCTGTGTCGTACTCTTCCGACAGCAGCCCGACGTCATTGCGCAGAGTAAGAAGACGCTCGAACAATGCCTTGGCGTCAGCATCGCGGCCGATCAGGTGATAGGCATCCGCGAGCCAGAAGCTGCAGGCCAGAAACATCCCTTCGCCAGGCGGCAGGCCGTCCTTGGCCGCCTTAGTATCGTATCGCTGCACAAAGCCGTCCTTGAGCAACTCGCGTTCGATAGCTTCAATGGTCGAGATCACCCGCGGATCTTCGGGCGGCAAGAAACCTATCGCCGGGATCAGCAGCAGGGATGCATCGAGCTGGGACTCACCGTAGACCTGAACGAAGGACTTCCGCTGTTCATCGTAGCCGCGTTGGCAGACATCTTCCTGAATGGCGGCGCGCTGCGCTTTCCAATCGTCCACGGGACCGTGCATCCCGAACTCGTCGGCCGATTTGATGGCGCGATCGAAAGCGACCCACGCCATTATCTTCGAGTAGGTGAAGTGCTTGGCGCCGCCTCGCACTTCCCAGATACCTTCATCCGGCTCTGTCCAAATTCCTTTGAGATGATCGAGGAGGGCACATTGGATTGCCCAGGCTCGCTTGTTCTCGCGCAGGCCGCCGCGGCGCGCCTGGTATAAGGCGTCCATCAACTCGCCATAGACATCAAGCTGAAGCTGAGTGTGGGCCGCGTTCCCGATACGCACAGGTTTTGAGTTCTCGTATCCCGAAAGCCAAGGTACCTCCCACTCGGTCAACCTGCGCTCGCCTGTAACCGCGTACATGATCTGCAGCTGGTTCGGGCTTCCCGCCACCGCGCGGATGAGCCAGTCTCGCCAAGCGCGCGCCTCGTCGTAGTAGCCGGCCCCCATCAGAGCCAACAGCGTTAGCGTGGCATCGCGGACCCAGCAGAAGCGATAATCCCAGTTGCGAGAACCGCCAATTTGCTCTGGAAGCGAGGTTGTGGGCGCAGCGACAATCCCGCCGCTGGGTCCAAACGTCAGTGCCTTGAGAGTTATGAGAGATCTCAGAACCTGGTCGGAATAGGGCCCCGCCGCTTCACAGCGGCTGGACCAATCGCGCCAGAAACTTTCCGTACGATCCAGGAGAAGCGACGGATCGCCAGGAGCCGCTGGATCTTCATACGATGTCTGATAGGAGAGAACGAAGGCAACACGTTGGCCCTGTCCGACGGAGAACGCGCCGACTGTCTTCATCGATTTGCCGTGCAGCGGCACCCCCGTTCTTAGCACCAGCATGGACGCTCCCGCGACCAAGCTGACCGCGCCATCCTCCAGGCGGCTCACCCAGGGTACACTGACCCCATAGTCGAACCGTGCGACCAGTTCGCTCCGCATCTCGACGGATCCTTCAAGGCCCTCAACGATCCTGACGACCTTCGACACGCCAGTCTTCGGCGGCATGAAGTCGAGGAGACGCGCGCGGCCGGTTTTAGTCGCGAAGACGGTCTCCAGGATCAGCGTGCCAGGAAGGTAGCGACGTTCGTTCGTATATCCGTCGACCGGGCGAAGGCTCCAGTATCCGTTTTTCTCGTCTCCCAGGAGCCGCCCGAAGCAGCTATCGGAATCGAACCGCGGGAAACAGAGCCAATCGATTGAGCCGTCGCGCCCGACCAGTGCGCCGGTCTCGCAATCGCCAATAAGCGCGTAATCTTCGATCCGGGCCATCAGGACACCCTTGGTGGTCAATGGAAAGCCGCGCCCTCCAGTTCCGCGTTCAGGTGGTCCCGAGCATGTACTTTCGTCTAGAGCGCTGGCAACGCGGAAACAGAAGGGATGGTATCAGCACCGCGCCGTATCGCCGCCGTAACATGTCCGCCGGCCCTCACCACTCCCAGCACCCGCATTTGAATGGAAGGCCCCTTTTCGCCGACGAAAAGAACCCGCCGTTTGAGGCGTGCCTGGCAGCACCGAGGAGTAAGCAGGCCTCTGGAGAGTGGTACAGGAGCCTAGGCGGGAGCCTTCAGAGAATTGAGACGCTTGCGCAGAAATGCCAACACCATGATCTCGTCGGAAGTGAGCTTGGCGTGCTGGCGCTTGAACTTCTGCGCGATCTTGGCTTCAATCATCTTCACGAGGGCACCGGACATGTAGGCGTTCAAGACTTCCGGGTGCACGTAGCACTTGCGGCAGATCGGCGGTGTGTTGCCGAGCTGCTTCGAGACGCTCTCGATTGCCGCGGCTACGTTGCGCTTCGCCTCGGCCTGGCTATCGTACTTTTTGAACTCCGCAAGCGCCAGCGCCGCCAAGGCCGTCCCTGCCCAAGTGCGGAAATCCTTGGCGCTGAAGTCCTCTCGCGTGATGTCCTTGATATAGGCGTTGACGTCGCCTGAATCGACGGTACGGGGCTGTCCGTCGTCATCGAGGTACTTGAAGAGCTCATGTCCAGGGATCTCGGCGCAGCGCTTCACGATCGCGGCTATCCGCTTGTCCTCGACGCGAAGCTTCCATTGTTTGCCCGACTTGCCCGTGAAGTCGAAACGAAGGACGCCGCGCCCGACCGCGACGTGCTTGCGGCGCATGGTGGTGAGCCCGTAGGACTTGTTTTTCTCGGCATACTCCGCATTGCCGACCCGGATCAATGTCTTTTCCAGAAGACTAACGATCGTGGCCAGCACCTTCTCGCGGGGCAGTCCGTCCCGCTTCATGTCGGCGGCGACCCGCTCCCGCAGCGCGGGCAGCGCGGCAGCGAACAGGATGATATTCTCATACTTGTTCTGGTCTCGCAGCTCGCGCCACTTCGGATGGTAGCGATACTGCTTCCGACCCCGCACATCGAGCCCGGTCGCCTGGATGTGGCCGTTCGACGACGGGCAGATCCACACGGATTCGTAGGCCGGCGGGATGCCGATTGATTTGATGCGTCGGATGACGGCGGCATCGGTGATGCGCTTGCCGTCCTTGTCGTAGTAGCTGAAAGTGGTTCCATTCCGCTTGCGCGTGTAACCCGGCGCGGAGTCGCTGACGTACCGGAGGCCTTCTTCCGCGATGGTAGCCGCCACTTCGACGGTGCGGTCCAGAACCTGTTCGTCGTTGCCGGTCTGTCGGAGCATGGGCCTGTCCCTCGGAAGCACCCTGGGATCGAGGCTCCACTCCCTAAAGGGATGAAGACCCCGGTTAGTTCCGTTCTGAGAACGGTGGAAGCAATCCGTCTCAGGTGAAGGCCGGGCCTGTTGCTTTTCGACAAGGCGCTGCGAGTTATTCGGCGGCGTAACTTAGCTTCAGACAATCGCCACAAAGTTCACCGACACGCTCCCCACAGTCAGTCTCCACGAAAGCTTCCATGTCCCGATATTCCCTCGATGTGCTGCGTCAGCGCTATGTCGTCGAGAAAAGACCGCTCGAGGTCAGTGTCGAGCAGATCTTGCGGGCCGACACCCGAGCGGGAGCCCGAGCCATCCTGGCTTCGATCGACAAACGGCGCTTCGAAAACAGGTCCGAAGGGCAGCGCCTCCGCAAGATGCTCAGTTTCGAAACCTCTCTCTGGGAGAGCGGCCTTCATGCCGTGGCGGGCGTGGACGAGGCTGGAATGAGCCCGCTCGCCGGGCCGGTCTCCGCTGGCGCTGTGATCCTGAAACCCGGCACGCGGATAGTCGGGATCGACGACTCGAAGAAATTCGACGCCGCGGCTCGCGAAGAACTCGCGAAGGAGATCAAGGCAAAGGCAGAGAGTTGGTGTGTGGCGTTCGTAGAGGTCGAGGAGATCGACACGATCAACATCTATTGGGCGGGCATCCAAGCCATGCAGCGTGCGGTCAAGGGACTAGGATTGACGCCGCAGCATCTGCTGATCGACGCGAAGCGATTGAAGGAAATCGACCTCCCTCAGCAGGCCATCGTCAAGGGCGACGCCAAGTCCGCCAGCATCGCTGCTGCGTCAATCCTGGCGAAAGTCGAACGCGACACGGTCATGCGGACTCTCGACATTCGTCACCCCGGCTACGGCTTCGCGGATCATAAGGGCTACCCCGTGCCGGCTCATTACGAAGCTCTTGCCAGGCTTGGTGCATGCGCAGTTCACCGCCGGTCGTTCGGACCCATCCGCAAGGCTCTCGGGTTGCCGCCCCTGCCGCCGTGGCCTTCGGCAACCGAGCGCGAAGCAGGCTAAATCCGAGACTTTCCGCCTCCGCTGCCCTTATTTTCGCGACCAACTCTTTTCGCGAGCGACGTCCCTGGCCTTCTTGTCGGACCGCAGGCCGAGATAGACCGGCTGACGCAGCTCCCCCTTGCTGGTCCACTCGGCGAACTTCACTTCCGCGACCAACGAAGGACGGACCCAGGTGGTGACTTGCTCATCCTTCACCTTGGCGGGGAACGGGGACTTGCCTGTCTTGAGCTTCACGAGCTTGCCGTGAAGCTCTTCGAGAACCTGGTGACTGAAGCCGGTGCCGACGTGGCCGATGTACCGCCATGCGTCGCCTTCGCGTACCGCCAGCACGAGGGCGCCGAAGAATGGCCGGGTTCGCCGCGGCGCCGTGAAGCCGGCGATCACGACCTCCTGCCGCTGCGCCGTTTTCACCTTCAGCCAATCGGCGGTCCGGCGTCCAGACGCGTACGGGCTATCGGCGCGCTTGGCCATGATTCCTTCGAGATGCCTCCGCTCGGCTTCTGCAAAAAACTTCGTTCCCTTGCCTTTGCGGTGGTTGCTGAACGCGAGCAGCTTGTGGCGCGGCAGGATCGCCTTTAGCCGCTTCTTGCGCTCGAGGAGTGGCAGCGCGCGCAGGTCCTCGCCCCCCGCGAACATGAGGTCGAACGCGCAGTACAAGAGCTTGGCCTCGTGGCGCAAGGCGTTCTGGAGCAACTGGAAATGGGATGCGCCGTCCTTGCCGATCGCGACGAGCTCGCCATCGATCACGGCGTCCGCCTTCACGCCCTCGAGCGCCTTCGCGACCTCCACGTAGGAGTGGCTGATGATCTTTCCATTGCGGCTGTAGAGCGCGACCCGACCACGCCGGATTTCCGCGACCATGCGGAAACCATCGAATTTGTCCTCGAGACCCAATCGGGATCGTCGAACGGCGCATCCGTCAACGTGGCCAGCATGGGCTGCAGGCGATATGGCAGGGCCGATTTGCGAGCCATGGTTGGGACTTTCTACAAGGCCGGCAGAGGCCGAAACGAGGAGGACGGAAGGCGAATCCGCGCAGTATCACCAGCCGCGACCATCCCGCCGGCCCGTACCACGCCCAACACCCCGGATTTGAATGGAGGGCCCGTTTCCGCCGACGAGAGCACCTGTTGCTTAAGGCCGGCCCGGAAGCGGTCGATGAGGACACAGGGCGTCCGGAGACCGGTCAGCTCGACGACGGCCATGGGACCTAATTCGATGAGGGTGCCGAGCGGCATCCGCTCGAGGGCCAAGCCGGCGGTGCTGATGTTCTCGCCGAGGTCGCCGGCGCCGACCTCGAAGCCGGCCTTAAGTAGCGTCGCGAAGAGTTCGGACGGGATCAGGTGAACCTGCCGGAGATTGGGCAGGCGTGGCCGGCGGCGGGCAAGGTAATGGTGCCGGACGAATGGGCCGGCGTGGGCGTCGCCTTGGACGCCGTGGCCTTCCTCCAGCACGATCCGATCCTGAGGGGGCTTGCTGAAGTGGTGACCGCGATCGGCGGCAACTGCGACCACTGTGCCCTCCAAGGAGAGCGGGTGCGGCTTCGGCATCAGGCGGCCCGGGCGAATGAGCGCCGCTTCTGGCGGAGGTAGCGCGTGATTTCCGGAAGAGGCATCGCGTTGAGGACGCGGTCGGCGGGGACACCGCCCTTGCGCGCCATCTGGACGCCCCAGTGCATGTGGTCGAGCTCGGGGATCGAGTGCGCGTCCGGATTGATGCTCAGCATGCAGCCGAACTCCAGCGCCGCCTGGTGCCAGCGCCAATCCAGGTCGAGGCGCCATGGATGGGCGTTGATCTCGACGACGACGTCGTGCCTCGCGCAAGCGCGCAGCACCTTTTCGACATCGATTTCGTAGCCTGGCCGCCGCTTGAGCTGGCGCCCGGTCATATGGCCGATGATGGTGGTGTGAGGATCGGAGACGGCGCGCAGCAGCCGCTGCGTCTGCGCCTTGCGGTCGAGTTTGAAGCGGCCATGGATGCTTGCGACCACGAAGTCGAAGCGCTGCAGCACGTCGTCCGCATAGTCCAGCGAGCCGTCGGCCAGAATGTCTGACTCGATGCCTTTGAGGATCCGGAAATCCTTGCCGAAGCGCTTGTTCAACCGGTCGGCGTCCCGGTGCTGCTGCCTGATCTCTTCCTCCGAGAGACCGCCCGCGTAGTGCGCGGACTTGGAGTGGTCGGCGACGCCGAAATATTCAAAACCGCGCTGGCGCGTGGCCTTGGCCATCGTCTCCAGGGTCTCCGTGCCGTCGGAGGCATCGGTGTGGCAATGAAGGATTCCGCGCAAGTCCTTGTCGGTGACGAGCTTCGGCAGCTTGCCCTTCTGAGCCAGTTCGACCTCTCCGCGCCCCTCCCGCAGTTCAGGATCGATGAACGGCAGGTCGAGGGCGCTATAGATCTGGGCCTCGTCGCCGCCGATCAGGGTGCGACCCTTGTGCAACCCGTCGCTCTCCAGTCGCATTCCTTTCTCGCTGGCTATCGCCCGGAGCTGCTCGATGTGAGCGGCAGAGCCGGTGGCGAAGAGAAGGGCGACGCCGAAGTGTTTGCGATCGGACAGGCGGATCTGCAATCCGTCCGTCGCGGAGGCCTTCGACGTCTTGTCGGCCTTGGAAGCCTCCGCAACAATCGTGAGGTCGCCCACTAATTCGCAGCCGCGGCGGAAGTCGCCTGCGATCGTCACCCGCTTGAGCTCCGGCCGGGCCTTCCGAAGCGAATCCTTGGCGTGCGAGAGCAGGGCGGCCGCACGGTGCAGATGGAGGCGACCTTCTCCGCTTTTCGCGATGGCCAGGTTCTGCAGAATTTTGGTCTGCAGCGCCGCGCCGAGGCCTTTGGCCTTCTTGATGCGGTCGTCCTTGGCGGCAGCCTCCAACTCGGCGAGCGAAGTGATGCCGAGATCCTTGTATAGACGCAGCACCTTCTCGGGGCGGAGGCCGGGCACCGACAGCATCTCGAGCACACCCTCGGGAAACTCCTTGCGCAGCTTTTCAAGGCTCGGATGAGTGCCGCACTTGTAAAGCTTGGTAATGATGTCGGCGATCGCCTCGCCGACACCGGGGATTTCGGTCAGTCGGTCTTCGGCGATGAGCACGTCCAGAGGGACGGCAAGGGCTGCCAAGCTGTCAGCGGCCCGAGAATAGGCTTTTGCCCGGTAGGGGTTGCCGCCACGCAAGGCGGTGCGCTGCGCGTATTCGCGCAACAGCATCGCGATCTCTTGCCTGTCAGCCTTGGGCATCGTGTCTCCGGCATCACACCATCTCCCAACAGGGCATCGGCGGTCCCGGTTCCGGAGGGCTAATCGCGGCCAGGAACAGGAAGGTTTCGAGCCAGTTGCCCAAGAAGTGAGCCCGAAGGCGCTTTGCATGATCGAGACCGAGACCCTGTTGGAAAAATGCCCCCGCTGCGGAGGTTGGCCGATGGCCGCATGCGTGCAGCGGACGTCGTCACCTCAGCCGGAGGTGCGGTTCAGGTGTCGGAGCTGTCAGGCCGACGAGGCTGGACGGTTGCGCCGCTCGCCGTTGCAGCGCGCTTCAGCTCGCGATCTCAACGCAGCTTGACCGAGGGTTGCTCGTTTTGAAAACTTAGTTTGGCGCCAAGACTGCGCGGACAAGATTCGTGCAGTCCGAGCTCCTCACCGGCGACTGACCGACGCGCGGGAAGCCTCGACAGGTCCCGTTTTCTAAATCTGCGCCGAGTACAGCCGTTTCGAGAACCGGGCAAATTGGAACTTCACGATCCAGGGCTTGTTGTGAGACCCATAGGCGGCCCCGGCGAAGCGGGTCGTTTTTTTCGCTCGCCGAGACGAAGCGCTAAACTCAGGAGAAGACAATGGGCCGTGGAATGCCATCAATGACAGCCCTGTTGGGCATGCTCGCGATCGCCGGATACCAAAACCACGACAAGTTGGCGGATATGTACCGCAACGCGACTTCGGGCCAACAGGCGACAGGTAAGACAGATTCACTCGGCGGCATGCTTGGAAGTTTAGGCGGTCTCTTAGGAGGGGGTGGGATAGGCTCTCTGCTCAATGGAGGAGTTGGAGAACTGCTCGAGCACTTCAAGCAGAATGGGCAGGGCGAAACGGCCCAATCCTGGATCAATCATGGGCCGAACCGGGAAGTGACCGCGCCCGAACTCAAGCAGGCCATCGGACCGGATGTTCTGCAGAGCCTTGAGCAGCAAACTGACCTTCCGCAGCAGGAAATTCTCGAGAGGTTGTCTCGCGAGCTACCGAACGCAATCGATAAGTACACGCCTGATGGCCGTATTCCCGCAGCCGGATAGCCAACACACCAGGAGGTGAGACCATGAGCATCATTTGGACGATCATCATAGGCTTCATCGCCGGCATAATTGCCAAGTTTATTATGCCCGGCGACAACGAACCGTCGGGATTCATCTTGACGACGATCTTGGGAATCGTGGGTGCCTTTGTGGCGACTTATTTGGGCCAGGCTCTCGGCTGGTATCGCCCCGGTGAAGGCGCAGGTCTGGCCGGTGCCGTGGTTGGGGCTATTATTGTTCTCTTCATATACGGCCTGCTGGCCGGCAGAGGGCGTCGAACCATTTAGAACCTCCACGAGCTCGCCACGCAGCGATCCGCGGCGCTGAGTTCTGTCTCTGAGAAGATGTCCTGTCTACGCTCGCCGGACTAGGTCGGCTGCCCTCCCTGCGGGCTCGGTGCCTTCAACTGCGCTGCGCGGGGCCGACGGTATCGGCGACCCGTGCACCTCTCGCCCCTATTGGCTTCGAGGGTCCGGTCGTGGTGTCGCGAGTAGTCTGATGCTCCATTTCTGCATTGATCTCAGCGCCGAGCAGTATGACGATGGCAGAAATCCAGAGCCACGTCATGAAGCCGATGACCGCGCCGAGTGACCCATACGTCTCATTGAATTTGCCGAAGTTCGTGGCATACCAGGAGAATGCGCCGGAGACGCCGATCCAAAGCAATGCCGCAATGGCACTGCCCCAAGTGATCCAGCGCCAGCGCGCAGTCTCGCGACTAGGTCCATAGCGATAGTTTACCGCGAGGGCGAGGCTCAGGATCAAAAACATCGCGGGCCATCTTCCGATGCGTAGCAGCAGATCGCCTGTGCTGGACAAGCCGACATAGCTGAGCATAACGGGCACCACGACGATCGATCCCAGAGCCGCGATGACAAACACGATTCCACCGAGCGTGAAGCCCAGGGAAATTGCATTAAGCTTGAAGAAGCTGCGCTTCTCATCCTCGCCGTGGACGATGTTCAAAGTGTCAAACAGCGACTTCATGGCCGCGTTCGCGCTCCAAAGCGAAGTGCCAAGGCCTATTGCGAATGTGATGCCCAAAGTTTGTGAGCCTTTGGAGGACACTGTTGTGAGTTGCTCGCGTGCGACGTCGATCGCTCCGCCCGGCAGAAATCCTCCCATCTGATCCAGGTGCCTGGTTATGGTGGTCGGATCCGAAAAGAGGCCGTACACCGCGACTCGGGCCGCAATCGCGGGAAAGATGGCAAGGATGCTGTAGTAGGTCATCCCCGCCGCGAGTGCCAGAATGCGGTGCTTGGAGATGTTCGCGTAGACCCGGAGGAGGATGTCCTTCCAGCCCCGCGGCGGTATCTCTGAAGGTGTGGTCGCCTGACGGCCCCTCCCTTCCTCATGCGCATCTTCTCTGACGTCAGCCGACGGAACGATCGAAGGACTCTCCGCAGCTTCGCGCGGTGGGAACAGTCGATCAGCGATGAGCGCAACGCCGATCAAGGCCAATGTCGAAGCTAGTGAGCTGCCTGCCGGTTCCGACTTTGGAGGCTGGTGGTCTTCTTTTCCCTTGGAGATCATCTCGTCCCCAAGCCGTGGAGAGATTTGACAACGGGCGTAGATTTCCGAACGTTCCTAGGCACGTGCCTTGAAGCAGCAGATCATGGACGGCCTATGTGCGCGGTGGCCGCCGGGACGGCCGTGGCCGTTCCAATCCTCCATTGGCGCAGCGTGGGGGCTGGGACAAACCACCAGCCGTGAGCGAGGTTCGCTGTGGGTATTCTCGCGGGAGACCTGCAATGTGTGCGAGCGTCGAGGGGAGGCACTTAACGAGACTGCGGGCGCGCGCTCTGCCTCGGCGGATCAGAGCGGCTTTGAACAGTTGGACGGTCACCGCTCGACTGTCGATAGATCTTTACTGCGCGCCGATCGTGCGGAATTGACCTGCTCCTAGGCGAGCCGGAGATTCCTCCTAGGCGAGCCGGAGATTCGGCATCGGCCAGCAAGCGCAGCCCCGATACGACGGGATTGGGCCAGAGGCAGACGCTGCGCTAATGGCCAGAGAACGTCGGCCTCGACCAGAGCGGCACGACGAGCCGAGTGATTTTGACTAGGTGCCGCACGATCTCTGCCTTCTCGATATTGATACCGAGCAACTGGAGGCCGGCCGTCCCCCCAGACGCCCAATCTCGCCGCCGACCCCACCGCATTCGAAGCAGCCCAGTCATAAGGAGCGGGACGGACTTCTATTTCGTTGCGTTTTCGCGGCAGGACGCATTAGCCGGCTTCCTGAACTAATCCGGCTCTTCAGCGGCCTACATTGTGGACATTGGAACAAAAGAGACCTGGCTGATCTTACTTCAGTCAGGAGACCTGCTCATGCTGTGTTCAAGACCGCCACGGCCTATTCGCACGACGCTCGATCTTGCCAACGCGGAGCAGGTAAAGTCAGTTCGAAAGCGGCTTCGCATTACCCGTGCCGATTTAGTCAGGATCGTCGACAAGACCGGCAACTCCTTATCGGCCATCGAAAAGGAAGTTGAGTTCGAAAATTTAACGGCGGCTCAGTCGTACAACGCAAAAAACGGGCCTGAGATCTTCAAGTAAATCGTTCGACCGAACTACAGATAATTGTGATGAACGGCCTGATTTACCTCGTAGGACTGTGTAATCGCAGCCATTCTCTCGTTTTTCGGCTTGCGATGAACGCTTTGCTTCCCACTCGGTGCGGCCGCCGATCCGATTAAGCAATTCGCATTTCGAGTGCCACTAATGATCGATCCGCACCAAGTGAATACCATCATCTGCACGACCATTTGCGCGTTTTTTGCACAACACCCAGACGCGGAAATAGGAATTGAAGAAGCCAAGCTGCTCGCGAAGCAGATCGCTGAGGCACTCAAGGAGGCGGGACTACAGATTGCTGCCGCCGATCCGACGAGCGCGCCTGGCTAGTGTTGCGGCTACTGTTGAGGACCAATCGACCGGTATCCACCGGAGCGTGAGGCTTACGCTTGGCGCTCCAGCCAGTTCGGTCCTCAAAGTCATCTGCGACACCGCTTGCAGGCTGAGGCGCCTCGTATTCCTACCCTGGCCCGCACCGGCTGGTGAGAGGTGCTCCGGACAAGAAGGCAGAGCACTAGCGTCGCGGAGACTAAGTCACTTCTCACCGCACGTGTGTCGATGCCTGCGCGGCACAAGCGCAACAGGGCCAGAGGCCCGGCGCCGGTCTTCCGCTCGTGGACCGATATCCACTCTCCTCTGTGCGGTGGACCGCGTCCGGTTCGTCGCGGCGGCGAGCACCTGCTGAGAGCTGAATTGCAGTCTGGTGTTGTGTGCGCAGAACAGATCGCGCTCTCGCCCGTGCCAGTGCGCTCTTTGACCGGCAAGCACCGCCTAACCCAATTTGGAACGAATCAAAAAAAGGTGAGTTCGATTACCAAGAAATCCGAAAAGCCGAGAGAGGATGATGCGATGGCGCGATCCGTGGAGGAATTGAGACGTGAGTCCGAGCGCAGTCGCGCTGAGCTGGCCACTACGGTCGATCGGCTTAAGGAGCAAGTCTCGGAGATGGCCGAGGACATCCGCCACAAGGTGTCGCCGCAGCACATCAAGTCCGAAGTGTCCGACTACGTCAGCCATACCACCAAGAGCTGGGTCGACGGACTGAAGCAGCAGATCATGGACAACCCTATGCGCGCGGTGGCCGCCGGGACCGCCATGGCCGTTCCACTCCTGCGAATGGCACGCGGCATCCCGCTTCCTCTTTTGATGATCGGTGCCGGCTTGGCGCTCACCTCGAAGACTGTGCGAGACCGCGCCGCCGAGGTTTCCGGCCCTGCGATGGACAAGGCGGGCGAGGTTTTCGAGGACATGGCCGGCCGAGCGCGCGCCATGCAAGGCGATCTCAGGGATCAACTCTCTTCTGCCCGGGATCAGGCCGCCAGCATGGCCGATACCGCGCAAGATTCGACTGCCGGTCTCGCGGCGGATTTGCGCGCACGGGCCACCCAGGCTGCCGATACCATTGGCGAGAAGTTCAAGAGCGGGGTGGATGCGGCGAAGGACAGTGCTTCCGCAGCGAAGGACGCCGCCGGCAGAGCGCCTGAGCAAGCTCGCGCGATTATCAGCGACAATGCCGCGCTGATCGCCGGTCTTGGCGTTGCGATCGGGGCCCTCATCGCAGCCGCTCTTCCGGAAACCAAGGTTGAAGCCAAGGCAATGGGCCAGGCGAGCGACGACGTGAAGCGGGCCGCCGCCGAGGCCGCTCAGTCCGGATTTGACGTAGCAAAAGATGCCGCAATGTCGGCAGCGGACTCGGCGACAAACACAGTTGCTGAGGCCGGTCTCGGTGAGCATGCCAGCCGCATGACTCAGAACCTCGCTGACTCCCTCAAAACAGCCGCGGACGACGTCGTCGGCGCCGCTTTCAATCCCTCCCGCAATTCCAATACCTGAAGGATCTCATCATGAGCGATCTAGACCTGAGCAGAGGCGCGAATTCCAATCAAAATCGGGACGCTGGTTCTCCCAAGAACCTGAAGGATCAAATGACGGAAGCTGGAGCGACTGTGAAGCAGCGCGCCAGCGACGCTTTTCAGACCACTGCTGACGTCGCACAGGACAAGTTCAAAGAAGCGGGGGATGCGGCCAAGGACCTCGCTTCTGGGACCTTGGACCAGATTCGCGGCCAGGCACGCGAGCAGCAGCGGTCTGGAGCCGAGTTCATTGAGCGACTTGCCGGCAATGTTCGGGAAGCGGCTCGCGCCTTCGAGAGCGATGTGCCTTTTGCCGCCCGCGGCATCAACTCCGCCGCGGACTATGTTGAAGATACCGCCGAGAAGATCCGCAACGGCAGCTTCCGCGATCTCCTCGATGGCGCAACCGATTTCGCGAAGCGTCAGCCAGCCGCTTTCCTTGGCGTCTCGGTGCTCGCCGGTTTCGCCGCCGTCCGCTTCTTGAAGGCCTCTGGCGGTGACTCGCCGTCGTCGCGACGTGAAACGAACAGTGGAAAGTCCTCCACGCAGGGAGAGGCATGGCGCGGAACCACGTCTTCTACCGGAAGCGGACAAGCGTCCATGCAGGGCTCCTCGGGGTCCGGCAACAATCCGCAGCGAACGGCATCCTTCAAAGGCAGCAGCGTGTCATGACCATTCAGCACGATATCAAGACGAGCCAGAACGATCTTCGGACCATCTCCACGCTGATCGCCGACGCCATGGGCCAGTTCGCCAAGCTGTTCCAGAACGAGATCGACCTGGGCAAGGCTGAACTCAACGACAGAGTGGAGAAGGTAATGGGAGCAGCAGGCCTCCTTGCCGGTGGCGCCCTTCTGGTGATCCCCGCCATTGTGATGGCGCTGTTCGCATTGTCGGCTGCGTTGATCTCCGCGGGATGGTCGCAGCCGCTTTCCTACCTGACCTCTGCGATTGTCGCTGGCGGCATTGCGGGCGTGCTGTTTGCGGTCGGCATCAATCGGCTGGACGCCCGTAATCTTGCGCCGCGGGAGACCATCCGGCAGCTGGAAAAGGACAAGGAAACTGTGAAGGGAATGGTCCGATGAGCAGTACGCAAACTGGGTTTTTCGACAATCTGGTCGCAGCGGCCAAGGAAAATCCCCTTGCCGCAGTCCTTATTGGAGGCGGCGCGCTGTGGCTTATGGCTGGTGAGGACAGGATCAAGGGCGCGGCTCGGTCGACGGCGGCTGCCGCGTCCGGCGTGGTCGATGGCGGGGTGAGCACGATGCGGACTGCGGCATCCGCGCTCCAGCGCACAGCGGCGCCTCCCACCGCGCCCGAAATGGATCACGAAGGGTCCCTCGATGCCGGCGACAGCTTGCGGTCAGCCAGGAGCTCCGCATCTGACGTTTTGTCAGGAACCGCCGACAAGATGAAGGCTCAGTTCGAGGACGGCGTAGAGATGGTGCGGGACGGCTTCGCCAAAGTGGGCGACCAGCTTCCGGGCGGCGAAGCCGTCACAAAAGCAAAGTCGTCCTTGGCCGATGTGCTCGAAAAGCAGCCGCTCGTACTTGGCGTCGTGGGCCTGGCCATCGGCGCGGCAGTCGCGGGGGCGTTTCGAACAACCGACATCGAGAATGAATACGTCGGACAGACCAGCGACGATGTGAAGGCCGACCTGAATACCCGTGTTGGTGCCGTCTCGCAGGCGTTGCGCGAAAGCTCCGACTCGCTGTTAGCCGAGGTCTCCGATACAGGCGCCGAGGCTCTGGATCGGATCAGGCAAACCGGTATGGATGCAGTCCAGGCAGCCCAAGAAAGGGCCAAGTCGTCCTGATGTGCTTTAGAACTCGAGGAAGCCGCCCCAACATCAGCGGCGACTTCCGAATTATTCCACGTTAATCGCCTATTGCATCAAGGCGCCCCACCTCGCACACCCTTGGATGCGCTCAGCGCTCCTCCTAGCAGTGTAGCGAAGCAGGAGGCAGCTTCTGCTTTGGCGCGTCAGCAGACGAGTTGGACTACAGGCAGGTAGCGGACTCAACCTCACTTGCCGCGTTGGGATGCCGACGACCCTGCTGAGGAAATCATTGACGTGAGACGGCGAGTGTAAGTACCATCGTTCTGCCCAATGTACCCTTCGTTGCGCAAGCTCAGCATCCCATTTGGGGCAAGTAGGTTTAGGCGACGCTGCACGCGCTACGGGAGGAACGGCTCCCGTCAACGCGACGGCCGCTTAGGGTCACCGCCGATCAGCTCAAGCAGGGTGACTTCCGCTTTGGCTTGCGGAGCCGAATTTATGAGCCCAGACCCTTAGCTGACGCTATCCGATAAACTGTCATCGTCGCTTCGCGTCCAAGTGCACCTGATCGACACATCTTTGCACCCGTCCCGGATAGTCTCGCTCAATCCAGGGCTCATCGGCGAAGCGATCCTGCTCGGTCTTCGACAACCGAAGGCAGATCCACCTGGCTTGTGCCGAACGCTTCGTGCTCGAACTTGCCTCTAGAAGGAGCGCGAATGCGCGCTCCTCGCCGCTGGCGTGGCCCAGGATGTAGGGCAGACCGTCTGGCACTTGCCGTCACGGCCTACGTGAACGGCGGGCGTTCGAGAAGCGCCTCGCGGAGCGCAGTGAAGACTTCGCTGTGGCCTTCGCTCAGTATCTGGAACGGCTGCTTGCGACCGCGGCGGGGTCGGTCGCGGCGAAGCCCGGGTTGAACGTCGCTGCTCGGGTGATACCCAGGCGCTCCATCAGCGCAAAACTCGTTCGGTCGATCAAGGAAAAGCTCTCGTCCGGGAAGCGCGCTCCTATCTCCGAAGCCGCATCCAGATCGGCGCGGAGGATGGGTTCGATCCGAACTCCGCTGTCGCGCAGCCGCTCCCAGAAGAATTCCGCCAGGCTGCGGCCAAATTGGGCTTTCAAAAGCTGGCACGTCTCGACGAGCACCAAGTCCGTCGTGAGGTATTGGTCGATGCTCTGAAGAATCGACTTGGCGCGCTCATTCCGAGCATCCCGCTTTGGCGGCCGCAGCGAACCAGACGGAGATGTCAACGAACGCACTCATGCGCGTCACTCCTGAACCGGGTACTGCCAAATGTCGCGCTTTGGCTCGTTGCCCTCAAGCCATTCTTGCGCTCGCTCTTTCGAGGCAAAGAGCTTGATCCAGTCGGGCTCACCGATGGCTCTGGACGCCGGGTCGGGCGAGCAGAGCCACACCGATCCCTCGACTGGACAGCCTTCCACTTCGTATTCCCAGGCAACGCCTTCGGGATCGTTGTCCTGCAGCCAGGCGTCGGCGGCATCGCCAGATGCAAACACCTTTACCCAGCCGGGATCGCCCATCGTGCGCCACTCGCCGTTCTCGTAGTCATCAAGGTAGAGCCATACGGTCCTGCCCTCGCGGCGAGCCGTGTCATGGCTGCGAACCGCCTCGTTCACCCTCTGCCGGTCCGAACGATCGGGTTCGGGCAGCGACGACACCGCAGCATGCAGTTCGGCGGGAATGCTTCGCCGGTCGCCGGGAGGCTTGTTGCGCCATTCCACCCATTGATCGAATGCATCCGACATTTGGCTCACCTCCTCGGTTTGGCGCGGAACGGACTGTCGATGGTGAAGGCATCCGGGGCGATCCCGCTCTCGATGCGCTTCCAGGTCACGGGCGCTGCGATGGGAAATCCCTCTCGGGCTCGCGGGGAATAGGTGCCGATCGCGGTGGTGCCGCGGCCATTGCGCAGATAATCGAGGAAGATGCGATCGCGACGCTTTGCCTGAGCAGACAGGAGGTAGCGGTCTGGATGGCGCGCTGCGAGGGCGGAGACCAACTGATGCGCGACCCGATGCGCTTTGTCGTGCAGCACCGGCTGATCCAGTGGCGCCATCAGATGAATTCCTTTGCCGCCGGTGAGCTTGGGCCAAGTTTCAAAACCTTCTCGTTTCATCAGCGTGCGCAGATCGAGCGCGGTCTCCACGACCGCGTCCCAATCGACACCCGCTCCGGGATCGAGATCGATCACGATGCGGTCGGCATGTTCGAAGTCCTCGACGGTCGCATTCCACGGGTGAAGCTCGACCGCGCCGATCTCGACGAGGCCAAGGAAGCCATCCAGGCTGTCGACCCACAGGCGCGTTCCCTGGCCGCCCTCGCGCTTCTGAATACGGAGCTGGTGCACGGCGGCCGGAATGTCCTTCGGCAGCGGCCCCTTGTGATAGAAGGTCGTGCCGTGCACGTGACGCACGAGCTTTAGCGGACGATGCCCCAGGTGCGGCAGCGCCTTCTTCCAGACCCTGGTCCAATAGTCTGCGAGTTGCTCCTTCGATGGAGCAACGGCTTCGGGCAGGAGCTGCAGGATGTTCTCTCGGGGGACGCCCAGCTTTAGCCGGCCGGCGACGGACGGCACCAGCCGCGGTGCCTTGATCTTACGCACCGCAAGATCGTCGCGAAAGCCCTTGAACACAGCTTCGCGGAGCAGGCCATCATCTGTCAGCGCGCCATATTGCACCTCGATTGTAAGGGTCGGCTCGACCCAGGTCGCCTTCGGCTTTTTGACGGCCATATCGAGCGGAGAACTCTTGCGGATCAACGGATCGAGCCGCCCGCGTAATTCGCGCGCGGTCGTCTCGGTGTAGCCGGTACGCACCTTTCCGGCGTAGAGCAGCTTGCTGTTCTGGCGCCGGCCGACGTAGAGCGAGGCGACCTTGCGCGGGCGCGCCCCAAGCTTCTCCACGAATGCGACGATCGGGAAGGTCTCGCTCTTCTTGCACTTGAGCTTGATCCAGCTCTCCTGCCGACCCGAGCGGTACGGCTGGCTCAGCCGTTTGGCGACCAGACCTTCGAGGCCGAGCTTGCACCCTTTCTCGAAGACCTCGTTGCCGTCCGCCGCAAGCGCCTCGACATAGATGAATGTTTCCGGTGCGTCCTTCAGAAGCCGCTCCAGCAGGCGCTTGCGATCCTCATACGCGACGCCACGCAAGTCATAGCCGTCGAGGTACAGGAGATCGAACGCGTGGTAGCGCAGACGCTCGCTGCGCTTGGGGCCGAGCTCCCGCCTGAGCTGCTGGAAGTCCGGCAGGCCGCCACTGCCGTACACCACGGCCTCGCCGTCGATGATCGCACTGTTTGCCTTGAGCTTGTCTGCGCTCGCCGCGATCGAGGAGAATTGTTCGGTCCAGTCCAGGCCGGTGCGCGAATAGACCTTGGGGTCACCATCTCGCAAGTGCAGCTGCGCGCGGTATCCGTCGGCCTTGATCTCGTAGACCCAGTCTTCGCCGCGCGGCGGCTTCTCGCGCAAGGTGGGATCACACGGCTCGATGTAACCAGGAACAGCAGCTTTGACAGCGCCATGGACGCGCGATACCCCCAAACGAGACTGACGCAACGCCACAGCACACATGCCGATTCAACGCGGGCGCGCTGATTCGTTCCGTCCAGCCCGCCACCGCGGGCGCGAAGTTAATTCCAGTCTAGGAGGTCACGCCGAGGCGCTCCATGAGGCAGACGACGTGACGATGGCTAGGAACGCTGCGCCCTTTCGATCGCTGCCTTTGCTTCTGCCAAGGTGCAGCCGTTCGCAGCACGGTAAAGTGAAACTGCGCGGACCTTCTCGCCAGCTTTGAGCGCATCCTCTATTGCTGTCGAACCACCCAGCGGCTCATAGCTCAGACCGCCATGTTTCAGTAGCAAATCGAGCTTTGCTTCAACTCTTTCCAGCGAGACCAGTCGCCGCTGCAGGCCTGTTATTTTCAGGCGAGAATAGAACGCCAGCGCCACGAGCATCGCGAGCACAAGGGCGGTAGATGTGGCAATCGTTTCCATGAAGCACTCAATTTAGCGTCGGGCGATCATCCCTCCGCATACGATTCCAGATAGCCGCAGACCGAGCACCGATAGGTCGTCACGGTAAGCGCCTTCCTGCCGAACATGAACGACTCGCGGTACGTGGCAGGCGGCACTCCCGCAAACCAGAGCAACTGCCCACGCCCCAGGCTGGGAATGAAGCCCTGCTCCATGGTCCTCTCGCATTTCGGGCAAGCTTTTTGCTCTGTCATTTCGGGATCGTAGACGGACCGCCGAACGTTACAAGCCCTCGCGGGAGCGCCCGTTCGGTCCGGGAGCTGGAGCAGATTCGGTCCCTGCCTCGTCTGCTGCCGGGCGGGTGGCACTCCAGCGGCGCCTTGTCCCTCCGGCGCAAAGGGCAGGAACGTCTCCAGTTTCGTGCGGTTGCCACGCGGGTGCGGAGAGCTCGACCATGCTTGAAACGGATACCTTGCTGGTAAAATGCCCGAACTGCGGGGCATGGCCTATGGCCGCAAACCTTCCCAAAAGCATCCCACGGGAGGTGGAGGTCGAGTTCAGATGCTCCCGGTGCACTCACCATGAGGTGGGACGTTTCCTACGCGCGAGGGCAGTGAAAGGGGACGAGCCTCACCGAGTGGCGTAGGCCGCGGGGACTGGATGGCTCAGCCTGAATTTCTCGCGGAACGGCGATGCTCGCCCCGACTTGATGATCGGTGCGATTTTATTTCGGAGGAGAACGATCATGAAAACATCGTCGCCACTGCCTGCCTGCTCGCAATTGCGTTGGCCTCGCCAGTGCAGGCCAAAGGATGCATCAAGGGCGCGATCGTGGGTGGTGTTGCCGGCCACATGGCGGGCCATGGGAAGCTCGGGGCGGTAGCCGGCTGCGCAATTGGACATCATGAGGCCAACAAGCAGAATGCCAATAACCCGAGCAACTCGAACGCCCAGGCGCCGTCCGGGCAGAAGTAGCTGTGCAGGGCGCTGCGGCAGCGCGCCCTACTCGTCGCGAGCGAGCAAATCGACACAGATGCTCGGACCTGCCTTAGGCCAATCTGGACGGATTATTGCCCGTTCGATTGATCGGTATGACCGAGCGAGTTCTTTACGAAAGCAGCAATGGTGACGTGTGGGCGCTGCGCGTAGCGGCGGGCGGCCCTGAGCGCCAGCAATTGCTGAAGCTGATCGATACCCTGCTGGACGGCCGAGAGAAGGCGCTCAGGCCGACCATTTGTCTTCCTCACGGCGCGCTTCGTCGTCGTTGATGCGCTCGGCCAGGTCGGCAGCGGTTTCATGATCCTCCGTAGTGGCGATGGGCTCGCCATCTTGTTTCTTGATCTTTTGTCCTTCGGCGGTCACCGGAAAATCATCGGGTGCTAATCGCTTCTTGGAAGTGGACATGTGTCTTCCTCCTGTAGCAACGATGATAGCACGCCGCCCAACGAGCCCTCAGTTGGTTTCAGACGGTTAGACCTGACGACCGGACGAAGGGTTCCGTCATACCTTGGGAAATCGCGAAACGGCAGCGGCTCCGGTCCGAAAGCAAGGCGGCGGGAGATGTTTGCCTGCCGCCTTGAAATTCTTCCGTGAATGTCCATTTAGCATCCAACCGCCATCCATTTGGATGGTTAAAATGGATGTACCCGTTGACCGACAATGTACGCGAACTGCGACCCCGGACCCCGGATACGGAGAAGATCACGATCAACCTGGGCTATGTGGACCTCGGCCAGGTCGATCTCATGGTGCAGGAAGGGTTTTATTCGAACCGCACCGATTTCATCCGGACGGCGATCCGCAACCAGCTCGAGCGGCACGCGGAGGTGGTCAAGCAATCGACGGTCCGTAAAAGTCTGGACCTGGGGCTGCGTAACTATGCCCGCGTCGATCTCGAGAGGGCGCGGCGCGACGGCGAGATGCTGCACATCAACGTCCTCGGCTTGGCGACCATCGACCAGGACGTCACGCCTGAGCTGGCACGCGCCACAATTGCCTCGGTCTCGGTGCTCGGAGCCCTTCATGCCAGCCCCGCAGTCAAGGCCGCTCTCGCCGACCGAACGAGGTGAACCGATGCTGAATCCAGACATGGTCCGCGAAGCGACCCGCCTCACACGTGCCGGCCAACTGGTCGAAGCCACTGCACTGCTGCAGCGAATGCTGCGCGGCGATGGCGGCCCCGCAGCGACAAGGGGAAATGCTGTGCCTGTCGAGCGTGCGAGACTCGAGCCGCCGACACTCGAACTGAAGGCCAATGTCGTCGAGGAGAGGGAGAGCGGGCCGTCCACGCAAGCCAGGCCTGCCAAACGACACAAAGGCCCCGCGCCCTTCGGCGGCATTAAAGATCTTTCCGGTTTCAGCCTGCCAGGTCCGGTCGGGCGCGCTCCACTGTCCAAGGTGGATATTGCACCGGACGGCACAAGGTTCGTCGCTGCCACCTTCAGCAACGCGGCGGGAAGCCGGATGTACAAGCTGTTCATTCCGAGCCGCGCGGAAGGAGGAGCACGTCCCCTCATCGTCATGCTTCACGGCTGCACCCAGTCTCCAGACGATTTCGCCGCCGGCACCCGGATGAATTTTCTGGCGGAGGAGCGGGAATGCTTCGTTGTCTATCCGGAGCAGCCACGCGGAGCCAACCATGCGAAATGCTGGAACTGGTTTCGCACGGGGGACCAGCGGCGGGATGGCGGCGAGCCTTCGCTGATCGCTGGCATCACCCGCCAGATCATGCGGGAGCATCCTATCGATCGCAAGCGCGTCTACGTCGCAGGCCTGTCGGCTGGCGGGGCCGCCGCGGCCATCATGGGCGCGACGTACGCCGACCTATACGCCGCCGTCGGCATCCACTCCGGCCTGGCCTGCGGGGCTGCCAGCGACCTTCCGTCCGCACTGGCCGCTATGCGGCAGGGCAGCGCTGGACCGATCGGGACGGCTGGCGCGTCGGTGCCGACCATCGTCTTCCATGGCGATCGCGACACCACGGTGCATCCCAGCAATGCTGACCGGATTCTCCGTTGGCCGGGCGAAGATGCGAGCGTGAGGACGAAGATTCTTCGCGGGCGAGTACCTGAGGGACACGCGTATACCCGCACGATCTTCACCGACGAAGGTGGCTTGGGCACGTCCGAGCACTGGAGCGTCCACGGGGCCGCCCACGCCTGGTCAGGAGGCAGTCCTGCCGGGTCCTACACGGATCCGCGCGGGCCGGACGCGACCAGGGAGATGCTGCGTTTCTTCCTCGAGCATTAGCTGGCAAGCTTCACGCGGAGATAGGGTTGCGACGGAGCGGCCCGCTGTCGAAGGCCTGGTCAGGCCCCGCTCGGTCCGGAGAAGATGGAAGCGGGCGGCGGGGTGCCCGGGACCGGCAGCCGCCGTCAATTGCTCCAGATCGCCCAAGGGCCTCCCTTGGCGTCGTACCGCTTGGCGAGACCCAGCAGACGACGTCGGGTGAACGGATTGGGCCTTTTCGGCGATGACACGGACCCGCTGCGCGAGGCTTCCATAAAACTCCTGCCCCATCACGCCCCCGAAGCAATCACTGCCCCGAGTTGAGTAACCCGCGGTCTTGGAGTCAAGAAGCGTCGGCAAGCCCATGCAACTCTCCGCAACCGTCTTGAGATTGCGGTGGCGGCGGACGTAGACTGCCATAGCGGGGGAAAACCAGATGCCAGTGTCCGATCCGGTCCGGAAGGCGTGCCCGGCTTGCGGCAGGCCGATGAAGGCTGTGCGCGATGAAATCGGCGACCGGAAGCTGCGGTACGTCTGCACCAGTTGCGCCGATGACCCGCTGCAGGACCCAACGGCCCGCAAGTGGGCGGATAGCCCGCTGCGCCCGCCGGTAAAATAGGAATTTCCCCGCGACCCCGGTGCTCTGGTTACGATACATCGATCGCACCACAGCCGGGATTTGCTCCCCATGCGAATACTGACCGCTGCTGTTTTCGTCGCCTGCCTGTTCCCTCGCCGGCCTCCGCAGCGACGTGCTCAGAAGCGATCGCGCATTGCAAACAGGACGAATCCAGGCGTCCAGACGCGGTCTCGCAGTGTGCGCAGACATCCGTTCGCCGAAGCGCTCCTTTAGCGGAAGAAGCTCAGTGTCACAGCTTGATAGGCGCCCCTCACACCTCTTGAAATCGCCTCAGCGCTTCGGCCTTTTTCGACAGAAAAGCCTATCGATTGCCGTTGTCCGTGAACTAATCCGCGCTGATGATAGTTTAGCCCATTGCGCTTGCCTCGGCTCATACTAGGGAGTGGACGACGGATGACCTACGTGACAGACCGATCGAGCCCCATGGACGAGACGATCACCATCGCGGACCTCGTTCGCGATCCCTATCCAATCTACAAGCGCTTGAGGCGCCAAGCGCCCGTGTTGCGGGTCAAGTCAGTAGGCCGCACGTTTCTCACCAAGGCCGCTGACACTAAGTACGTCAAAGACAATCCAACCTTGTTCAGCTCCAATGACCCGAACACGCCCATGAAGCGAGCCTTTCTTGCGCATACGCTAATGCGGAAGGACCACGAGGAGCACCGGAGCGAACGCATGGCTATGATGCCCGCCTTGATGCCGAAGACAATTGAATCCGTCTGGGCGGCGCTATATGCGGACCTCGCGGAAGGGTATCTCGACCGTTTGCCGCGCGGCGAGGTTGTTGATCTGTTTCCAGCGCTCGCGGGGCCCCTTGCTGCACGGATGCTGGCGCATGCAATGGGCGTTCCGGATGCGAGCGATGAGGACATGCAGCGGTGGTCGCAGATGCTGATTGACGGTGCCGGCAATTTCGGCTGGACGCCCGGCCCTTTCCAAGCAACCGACATCGCCAACGCGGAGATGGATAGATGCATCCGGGCTAATGCCGAGCGGGTGCGAGCCGAGCCGGACTCCTCCGCCCTTTCCTTCATGGTGAATGCAAAGAATCCGATTCCGGAAAGCCAGATGATCGCCAACGTGAAAATCGCAATTGGCGGCGGTATCAATGAGCCGCGGGACGCCCTGCTGACAGTGCTTTACGGCCTTTTGACCAGCCCTGATCAGCTTGAGGCCGTGCGCGCAGAGGGCAAATGGCGCGCAGCCTTCGAGGAAGGAATCCGATGGGTGGCGCCGATCCAGGCCAGTTCACGGCTTGTAATGGAGGACACGGAAATTCGCGACTACTTCATCCCGAAGGGCGAAACCGTTATGACAATCCAGGCCTCCGCCAACCGGGACGAGGAGGTCTTCCAAGACGGTGAAAACTATAACGCCCTTCGCGAACCCAACCCTCATCAGGCGTTTGGGAATGGCCCGCATCATTGCGCGGGCGCGCACCTTTCGCGGCGAACTGTGGGGGACGTCCTCCTACCGCTGCTGTTCGAGCGTTTCCCTAAAATGACCTTGCCTGATCCAGTGAGTGTGCGTTGGCACGGATTCGGATTCCGCGGCCCGCTCAATCTGCCGGTTCTGCTGCAGTAGCCTCTTAGCCGCATGCAGCGCATTCGAAACAGATAAAGCCGACAAAGCTCTTGGTGGGACACTTCGCCGGTTTTGTCAGAAGAGAGATAGAAGGCTCCCGGGCAAGCTCCCGAGCTAAGTCTCGGGACCGCTAGGTACCAATTGGAGCCCGCGCAGCTCGAAGCTCGAGATCAGCGGACTCCAATTACGCCGCCCGAAATAGCTGAACGTTCGGCATACGTAGTAATCGATCCAGGAAAATCGCGGTCTCCTGAAGCGCGACGGCAGCGCCGGGGCAAGGGCTGGGGCCATCACCAAAGCTCATGACGCTGTCTGGAGCTTTACTCGCTTATAGATCGCCGCCCCCCGGATTTTGAGCGGAAACGTCTCAGGAGTCCGGGTCCGGCGAGTAGAGCCAGACCGATCCTTCGGCTGGACCGCCATCCACTTCGTATTCCCAAGCAACGCCTTCAGGGTCGTTTTCCTTGAACCACCTGTCGGCCGTATCGGCAGACGCAAACACCTTTATCCATCCGGGCTCGCCTATCGTGCGCGTTCTGCCGTCCTGATAGTCGTCCAGGTAGAGCCATACGGTTCTTCCCTCGCGGCGAGCCTCGTCATGGTCGCGGACAGCCTCGTTCACCCTCTGCCGGTCGGAGCGATCGGCGTCAGGCAAAGACATCACGGCGGCGTAGAGTTCGGCAGGAATGCTCCGCTTGTCGCCGGTAGGTTTGTGACGCCATTCCATCCATCGATCGAATGCATCCGACATATGGTTCACCTCCTCGACTGGGCGCGGAATGGACTCTCGATGGTGAAGGCGTCTGGCGCGATCCCGCTCTCGATGCGCTTCCAGGTCACGGGCGCGGCGATCGGAAATCCCTGCCGGGCACGCGGGGAGTAGGTGCCGATGGCCGTGGTACCGCGGCCATTGCGCAGATAATCGAGGAAGATGCGATCACGACGCTTTGCCTGCGCAGACAGGAGATAGCGGTCTGGATGGCGCGCTGCGAGGGCGGACACCAACTGATGCGCCACCCGATGCGCCTTGTCGTGCAGCACCGGTTGATCCAGGGGGGCCACTAGATGAATTCCTTTGCCACCGGTGAGCTTGGGCCAGGTCTCGAAGCCCTCCCGCTTCATCAGCGTGCGCAGCTCGAGCGCGGTCTCCACGACGGCATCCCAGTCGACGCCCTCTCCGGGATCGAGATCGATCACGATGCGGTTGGCATGTTCGAAGTCCTCGACGGTCGCATTCCACGGGTGCAGCTCGACTACCCCGATCTCGACAAGGCCCAGAAAGCCTTCCAGGCTGTCGACCCACAGGCGCGTGCCTTCGCCGCCCTCGCGCTTCTGAATCCTGAGCTGGTGCACGGCGGCCGGAATGTCGTTCGGCAGCGGCCCCTTGTGATAGAAGGTGGTGCCGTGCACGTGACGCACCAGCTTGAGCGGACGAAGGCCAAGGTGAGGCAACGCCTTCTTCCAGACCCGGGTCCAATAGTCGGCGAGTTCTTCTTTCGACGGTACAACGGCTTCGGGCAGAAGCTGCAGGATGTTCTCTCGGGGGATGCCCAGCTTCGGCCGGCCGGCCACGGACGGCACCAGCCGCGGCGCCTTGACCTTTCGGACCACAAGATCATCGCGAAAGCCCTTGAACACGGCTTCGCGGAGCAGGCCATCATCGGTCAGCGCGCCATACTGGACCTCGATTTCAAGGCTAGGCTCGACCCAGGTCGCCTTGGGCTTTTTGACGGTCACATCGAGCGGAGAAGTCTTGCGGATGACCGGATCCAGCCGCTCGCGTAATTCGCGCGCGGTCGTCTCGGTGTAGCCGCTACGCACCTTGCCGGCGTAGACCAGCTTGCCGTTCTCGCGCCGGCCGACGTAGAGCGACGCCACTTTCCGGGGACGCGCTCCTAGCTTCTCCACGAACGCGACAATCGGAAAGGTCTCGCTTTTCTTGCACTTGAGCTTGATCCAACTTTCCTGCCGCCCCGAGCGGTAGGGCTCGCCGAGCCGTTTGCCGATCAGGCCTTCTAGCCCCAGCTGGCACCCTTTTTCGAAGATTACGTTGCCGTCGCCCGCAAGCGCCTCGACGTACATGAACGTCTCGGGTGCGTTCTTCAGAAGCCGCTGCAGCAGCAGCTTGCGATCTTCGTACACGACCCTGCGCAGGTCGTAGCCGTCGAGGTACAGGAGATCGAAGGCGTGGTACCGCACACGCGCGCTGCGCTTTCGGCCGAGTTCTCTTCTGAGCTGTTGGAAATCCGGCAGGCCGCCGCTGCCGTAAACCACCGCTTCGCCGTCGATGATCGCGCTGTGTGCCTTGAGCAGCTCGGCACTCGCTGCGATCGAGAAGAACTGTTCGGTCCAGTCTAGGCCCGTGCGCGAATAAACTTTAATATCACCAGCTTCGAGGTGTAGTTGCGCGCGGTAACCGTCGGCCTTGATCTCGTAGACCCAGTCTCCGCCGCGAGGCGGCTTCTCCCGCAACTTGGGATCACACGGCTCGATGTAACCAGGGATAGCAACTTTGATGGCGCCGTGGACACGCGATACCTCCGAACGAGACTGACGCAACGCCACGGCACACATGCCGATTCAACGCGGTCGCGCTGATTCGTTCCGTGTCTCGTCCAGGACCCGTTCGGAACGCGGGTTGTCTCCGCGCGTTGGCGAGTTGTGGGCGCGGGTAGGAGCGGTGCGATGATAGAATCGGAGACCCTGCTGGAGAAGTGTCCCCAATGTGGTGCATGGCCTATGGCGGCAAACATCCAAAGGTCTGCCTTCGCGCTACGCGAAATCCAGTTCAGGTGTCCGAAGTGCCAGGCGGAGGAGGCCGGCCGGCTCCGCCGACCAACGCCCCCGCTGCGCGCTGCCTGACACAGCGCGGCCAAAGAACCGGAGGAGCTATGACGGCGACTTTCGAGGTGCCGGCTTCTCGCGGGCGAGACCGAGCTGACCAGGTTCGATCCCAATGGTTCCCACGAAGAACACGACTAGCTCGCGCGCTTCCAATCCATCGTAACAGGCGTCTGGAACGTAATTGACGTTCCGGCTTTTTGCTCCGTGATAGTCGGAGGAAAGTGCGATGAAATCGATGAGCGCTCTCGCATTGGCACTTGTCGTCTCGACAGCGATGGCCTCGGCGCAGCCGGTGCGATGGACCAAGTACACCATTCCCCAGACCGGCACCTCGATGGATTTCCCATCTTCGATCTTCACGGAAGAAGCTGGCCGCCCCGACGGCTACGGGCAACGGTTCCGAACCGCCGACGGGCGCGCCGACATCACGATCCAGACCGCGCCCAACGTCGAGAACGATTCACCCGCGGCCTTTCTCGCCAAAAAGCATCCGCCTTCACGCATTCAGTACAAGCGAGTGACACCACGGTTCTTTGCGGTCTCGAGCTACAGGGGCGACAAGGTTTGGTACAACCGCTGCAACTTCTCGGGGCGGCTGATCCATTGCGTGTTGATCGACTATCCTGCAGAGGAAGAACACGCTTGGGACAACATTGTCACTCGAATGAGTCTGTCGCTAAGCGGAAGATAGTTGCTTGCGGGACTCCGCGCAGCACTTCTCCGCCCGTCCCTTCACAGGGTGCTCAAGTCTCTCAGCACGTCGCCGAACTTGCGGATCACGGTTGCGTCTCCGAATTCGCCTGTAGCCGGATCCCCGCTGCGGCTGAAGGCCACCGCGCCGACAATGCCAGGCTTTCGCGAAAGCGCCTCGGCTTTCGCCACCGCGGCATTGGGAGCCGCAACAGCTTGCTGATATGTTCGGCTGGCGCGAGATGGCCGAGAAAGTGAGCGCCGCCTTTAACGCGCTGCCGCCGCAAGAACGCGCCAATGCCGTCTTCTTTGGAAGAAACTACGGTGAGGCCGCAGCGATCGACGTCTATGGCCCCGCCTTCAATGGTCCGCCGGCGATAAGCGGCCACAACAATTATTATCTTTGGGGACCGCGCGGCTTCGACGGGTCGGTCGTGTTGATCGTCGGGGCGATCCGGCGCGATATGCGGATGCCTATCTTGGCGTCGAGACGGTTGGCGCGCTCGACGACCCGTTCGCCTTAAGCTACGAGACCCGAATTCCCATTTATCTCTTGCGCGGCCGGCGCTCGCCGTTTGCCGCGCATTGGGCGAGCCTCAAACATTTCGAATAAAGATCACGCGGGCGGCGCAAACTCGTCGCTGCGCCTGTGCCTCAACGCGCCGCAACCAACGCCGACCGGCGATTCGCCGGTATCGATATGGACGCTCGATCCGGCTGCAGAAATCAATCAGGGCGTGGCCAGTTTTCGCTTGCTTTCCGTTGCGAAAATTTCGGTGGGCATGCCGCCTATCGGCCCATCGCTTCCGTTGGCGGGGTATCGCTGCATGTCGGCTCACAGGAGCAGACCGGGAGTTCGCACCCGAGCGCCAGTTCGTCGGCTTGTGACCCAGTGCGGACCAACACAGCATTCGCTCCCTTGAAGGGAGCGGCCGATCTCCTCAGCGAGTGGACGGCCGGCGCGCTTGAGGCTAGGGGTCGAGCGCCCTCGAGGAGACTTCAAGATGCCTTACTACACCGCAGATCAAACGCGATGGGAGCGAAACGCCAAGGTGCTCGCCGACGTCTTCTGCTCGCTCTTGCTTGCGCTCTTGCTTGCGCTCTTTTCCATCGTCTTCTTCGGTTGGCTCGGCGGTCTGGTCGCTTTCGTTGTCGTGGAAGCTTGCCTGCTCGCGGTCGATTGGCTGGTGCCGAGCAAGAATGATGCGGCTGGCGTTGTTCGTTGACAGGATTTGAGCCGAGACGACGGCGGGCTAATTTGAAGGTCCGCAGGTGTGCGCCGATACCTGACCAGTGGCGTTGAACCTCAAAACCGCGCTAATCACGCTTTCGCGCACAACATAAGAGATAAGCGCTCCGTCGCCTGACTGCTGAAGGTTGTCGAGCCGCGACGCGGGACATTTGATCAACCGATCGACCCAGTAAGCGCGACGACTTTCCCGCCCGGCGACGGTCTTGGTGCCGCCGCAACCGCAGACGATGACGGCATCTTCAGCGTACATTCCCAAGATCACTTCGAGGTCGCCGGCGCGGTAGGCATCGAGCCAGTCGATGGCAGCGGCCATCGCGTCAAAGGACATACAAGCACCTCAGCTAAACACCAAGAGATGGAACCACCCATCAATTTTTGAGTGTCTATGCCCCGCTCGGGTAGGTCCATATGGCGAAGGTCATAGGCGGATGTCCTCAATTCAGGAACAAAGAACAACAGCCGTGAGTTGCGATTTGTTTTGGGGGATTGATGCTCAACTCCGAGGAATACCGGCAGATCGCCGAACAATACCGAGAACGCGCCAACAGCGAGAAATCGACCCGCTTGGCCAACGTCCTTCTTAGTGTCTCCAATGCTTATCTTGCGCTGGCGAGCCAGCTCGACCTCCTTGCATTGGTTGAGCGCCAGGAGAGCGCGAGGACCGCCGCCAGCGACACTTCAAAGGCATAGACGCTTCCCTGAAGGGAGGGGACCGTCGGGTCGCCCTTGGCCCATCGCTTCCGTTGGCGGGGTGTCGCTGCATGTCGGCTCACAGGGACAGACCGGAAGTTTGCAGCGGGGCGCCAGTTCGGCGGCTTGTGGGCCCTCCGCGGACCAATCGGGAGCATAGGTGCCAAGGCTGCTTCTGACCCTAAGCGGTCGTTTTGATTTAGATCAACAGAGCCAACTTGGTATCTTCTCTCTTGGTGCCTGATGAGAGCGCCAGAGCACAAGAGATTAAACCTTACGCCTGCGGTTCGTCGCGCGATGATCGCGACCAATGACCAGAAAGTGTTTCGCACTTATGGGCCGAACGGCAGCGCTTGGAAGAGCGAGCGCAATGGCGTCTCGCCGCGCGTGCTCTGGAAACTCTTTGCGAACGAACTGGTCGAGGACGAGCCACAGACGGCCGTCGCGACGGCTCAATCCACAACCGTCCGCATGCGCCTGAGTGAGGTTGGGCTGATCATTTTGAAAGCGAGCTTAGAGGGGAAAGCATGAGGCGATTACTCCCAAAAAACTGATAATGCTCGTCGACACGTGAGAGTGTCTTTTCAGCTGACCTACGCGCGTAGCAATTCAAGTATGTTGGTTGTGGCCCCTTAGCTGACTTGCGCGCGCCGCCGGTCGAGGGCCGGTTGTGACCCGTAGCTGACTTAGGCCCAGCGAGTCTCTCCCTGGGATGGCACGAACTGCATAGACGCCCGGTCGTAGGAGGCGCATCATACCACCCGGTAAGCTTGTATCGGGGGACACCATGATCAGCTTGACCCGTTTGTTTGACCTCGGCGTGATCGCATTGGGCGCTTTCAACGTCGTGCTGGTGGCTTTGCTTATCTTTTCATCGTGACGCTTCCACCGCTGTCGCGGACCGCTGTGCGTATGCGGCGGGGTGTGCGCCTCAATTTCGCCGCCCGACTCGGGCTGAGGTTGTATTCGTTGCCGGCGTCTCGTCGGCGGCGGTTTTCGATCCCGAACCGGCGCGCGACGAAGCGGAGCCAGAGGCCCGGAGAGACCCCATCGAACCGGGTTTTTGCGCTGTCCAGCCGGGCGGCTCATCGCCGGGCAAGTCCGCCGCGCTGCTCTATGCGCGAGCCAAAGCAAGGGGCCGCTGTGTGGACGCTAATCTGTTTAAATGCAGAAACCGTCGAGATCGCATCCAGATGCCCTTATAGATGATCCGCTATTTACCCCGTGCCAGGTTACGCGGGAGGAAAGTCGCAGATTGCTCGACCATGCCCGCGCGCTTCGCACCTCTTTGAAAGAAGAACGTGCACTTCTGCGGTTTGCACGGGCCGGAGCGGCAATGAGCCGGGCGGAGTCAATTGCTAAGCGAGCAGATCAGCTCCCCTGAATGGAGAACTTCGCCGGTCCTTCTGCGCTGAAGCTTGAGCAAAGGGCCGATGGTTTGGCAGGCCCGCTTATGGCCCGAATGCGAAGTCTAGGCAGCGTCCCGGGTGGACGGCTCATAGAGGTAGACCGAAGCAGCCGGCCGACACTCCGGAGGGCGCTCATGATCCAAACCGGACATATCAACGTGTGCGCCCAGAAGCGATCACGGGCTCATCTAGGAGGAGGCGCGAAAGGTGCTATTGGAACGCTGTGATCTGCCATACCCCGCGCCCTTGACGAAAACGCGCAGACTTCATGGGACTGACCGACGCCAAGTCTGTGAAACAAGGCATCCGCGCCGTAGCCGCCCGCGCCGGCGTCTCAACCGCATCGGTCTCTCGTGCCCTCAACAATCCGGATGCGGTGAGCCCATCTCTGCGCGTGCGCATCGAACAGGCGATTGACGCGCTCGGCTACATCCCGCATGCGCCCGCGCGCATCCTGTCCTCACGTCGCTCGCGCACTCTTGGCGCGATCGTGCCGACCATCGACAACACGATTTTCGCGCGCGGCATCGCTTCGCTGCAGCACTATCTGTCGTCGGTCGGATACATGCTGTTCCTCACGACGAGCGGCTACGATCTTGACGTCGAATTGCAGCAGGCGCGCAATCTGATCAGCCGCGGCGTCGACGGCCTGGTGCTGCGCGGCGACTGCCATCACGACGGCTTGCGCAAGCTGCTCGCGGACAACGCGGTGCCGTTCATCAATGTGGGCATATACCAGCCCGACCGGCCCTACCCTTGCGTCGGCACCGACAACGAAGCGGCCGCCCATCGCGCCGCCGCCCATGTCATCGAACTCGGCCATCGCCGCATCGGGATCGTCTCGGCTCTCCAGCGCAACAACGACCGTGCCAGCGCTCGCGTTGCCGGCTTTCGCCGCGCGCTGACCGAGAGCGGTCTCGAACTGCCGTCGCAATGGCATGTCGAGGTGCCCTATACGCTGGACGACGCCCGCGAAGCGGCGCGCTATCTCCTGGGGCTCAAGGATCGTCCCACAGCCGTAGTGTGCGGCAACGACGTCATCGCCTACGGCGTGCTGCTCGAGGCGGAACGCAGCGGCTTTTCGGTACCACGCGATCTGTCGGTCGTTGGGTTCGACGATCTCGACTGGAGCCGCCATCTGCGACCGAGCCTGACCACGATTCACGTTCCGACCGGAGAAACCTGGCAACGCGCCGGCGAATATCTGGTGCGCAGCCTCGCCGGCGAGCAGACCATCATGCACCGCGAGATCGACTTTTCACTGGTGGTCCGCGAGTCGACGGCGCCGCCTCCAAAATCCCTGAAGTGAGACAGTCCGATGAGTTTGAATTTCTCTCTAGCCTCCGGCTTTCATGCCATCGTGATCGGGGGCGCCGGCGACATTGGCGCAGCAATCAGCAACCAGTTTTGCGATCTCGGCGCGACGGTGACCGCAACTGGCGCCAACGATGCCGATCTCGCCCGCACACTCCTCAAGCCGCGCGCGGGCCTCACGCTCGGGACGCTCGACGTCACCGATGATGCGGCCGTCAAATTCTTCGCCAACAAGTACAAGCGGGTCGACGCGCTCGTCAATTGCGCCGGGATTCTCGCCCGCGACAAAGAATTCGAGATCGAGACTTTCGTGAAGGTTCTCGACGTCAATCTCACCGGCACCTTCCGGACCTGCATGGCTTTTCGCGCGCTGCTTGCGGAGGCAAAGGGATCGATCGTCAACATCGCCTCGATGAACGCGGTTTTGGCGTTACCGCGTATCCCCGCCTATTGCGCCAGTAAGGGTGGCGTCGTGATGTTGACCAAGGCACTTGCCTTGAAGTGGGCCGAAGAGGGCATTCGCGTCAACGCAGTTGCGCCCGGCTATATAGAGACCGCGATCAACGCCGCCGGCCGGACTGATCTCGCGCATTACCAGCGCATGCCGACCGCACCGCGTTCAAGCGGTGGGGACAGCCGGAAGATATTGCCGGCGCCGTCGCCTTCCTCTGCATGCCGGCGTCGCAATATGCGACCGGTACCGTCGCTGCCGTGGATGGCGGGTTTCTCGCAGGTTGACGTCGCGCGAGCACCGGCGGCTGGACATCAACGGATACGTCAAGCGGCGCATCGTCGGCTTCAAACCATCTCTGGAAGCGAGCGCCGGAGTTCCGAGGCGCGCAAGATGACGTCCTATGGCAACGACGAGCGGCAACCTTGCCGCGGTTGACTTGTTATAACATTTAGGCAAATGTCCTTACTAACCGGAGCGCGAAATCCGGATTTTTGGGAGGACCGTATGACGTCATTCAAGCCGACGCGACGAACGCTCATCAAAACCGGAACCGCGGCAGCGGCTCTAGCGACGTTTGGACCTACTCTTCTCCGACAGGCCGCCGCGCAGGATGCCGACCTCGCGCCGTACAAGTCCGCCAAGATCGACTGGCAGCAGGTAGCAGGCGAAACAATCACTGTCGCGGTTATCCCGGCGAGCTACTTCGAAAACCTGATCACGCTGGCGCCTCAGTTCAAGGCGCTGACCGGCATTGATGTCCGTTTTGAAAAGATCCCCCCGGCGCAGATCCGGCAGAAGAGCGTCATCGACCTGACCTCGAAGACCGGTACCTACGCGACCCACGCCGCCGACCCGATGTATTACGCGCTCTACGCCGCGAACAAATGGGTCGAGCCGCTCGACACCTATCTGAAGGACAAGTCGCTGACGGATGAGGCCTGGTTCAAGCTCGATGACATCATTCCAGCCTGGCGCAGCGCCAACGGCATCGACGGCAAACTCTACGGCATGCCCTATGACGGCGAAGTGACCATTCAGGTCTATCGCAAGGATCTCTACGATGCGAAAGGCCTTAAGCCGGCCGATACGCTCGAAGCTTATATGTCGAACGCCGCGGCGTTGAACACGCCAAACGACCGCGTTTGGGGCGCGGCTCTGCGCGGCGTCGCCGGCGCAGGCCAGAACATGTACATCTATCCGTCGGTTTTCCGCGAGTTCGGTGGCGACTGGATGAAGGGCGGCAAGCTCACCGTCAACGGTCCCGAGGCCGAGGCGGCGCTCGCCTGGTACGTCGACATCATGAAGAAGTACGCGCCGACGGCAGCGGCGAACTGGAACTGGCCGGATATCGCCGATGCCTTCTCGCAAGGCACCGTCGCCAGTTACATCGACGCGCATTCGTCGGCCTCGGTCATCAACAATCCGGAGAAATCCAAGGTGATCGGCAGGGTCGCCTATGCCCGTTGGCCCAAGGGCCCCTCGGGCAAGCGCACCACGTCGATCTGGAACTGGGGTTTCCCCATCAATTCCGCGCTACCGGAGAAGAAACGCAAGGCGACCTGGCTGTTCATCCAATGGGCTGCCAGCGCCGAGACTCAGGCGCGCACCGCGCACAAGTTCGCCGGTCCCACCAAACGCTCCGGCGTCAACCGCACTTCGGTGTGGAAGGATCCCGACTACATCAAGCTGATGAACGGCTTTGGCGAGAACTTCGTCGAGGCCACGATGGGCGCCCTGCAGGACGACACCGACGTCGACTGGCGTCCGCGCGTGCCGCAATGGCCGGCGATCGGCGACACCATGGCAACCGCGATTCAGTCGGCCCTCTCCGGCCAGGCCACGATCAAGGCCGCATTGGACGATGCGCAGCGCCGCATCGAACCCATGATGCGCGGCTGAGCCATGGCGACGACCGCGGTGACATCGGCCGGGATCGCGAGCGAGGCGCCTCGCAGCGATTTCGGCCGCGTCCTCGCGCAGCGCGAGCGCCGGTTTGCAGCAGCCCTGCTTGCACCGGCATTTATTGCGCTGCTCGCCACCACGACGTTTCCGCTGCTCTTCTTGATCTATACCAGTGCGTTCCGGATGGACCTGGCGATGCCGTTTACTAACGGCTTCGTCGGGCTCGAGAACTACCAAGTGCTGCTCTCCGACGAGCGCTTCTGGACCTCGCTGCTGGTCAGCCTCGTCTACACCGGCTCGACCGTCGCGCTCCAGGTCATCATTGGGCTGGCGCTCGCCTTGCTGGTGATGGACATGAAGCGCGGCCAAGGCTGGTTTCGTGTCATCGCGATCCTGCCTGTGGTGCTGTCGCCGGCCGTGGTCGGCATGATCTGGCGCACTTTCATGCTGGCACCGGAATTCGGGATCGTGGACTTCCTCGCCATCAACGCCGCTCTCGGCAGCAAGAACTGGCTCGGCGATCCCACGCTTGCGATGGTCTCGGTGATCGCAATCCATACCTGGCAATGGACGCCGTTCGCGTTCATGGTGCTGCTGGCCTCGCTGGCCTCACTGCCCGAGGACATCTATGAGGCCGCGCGGCTCGATCGGGCTTCCGCCTGGCAGCGCTTCCGCCGCATCACCCTGCCCTTGCTGCGGCCCGCGATCGTCATGGTCATCATCATGCGGACGATGGTGGCGCTGACGGCGTTTGCTGCGATCTTCACCGTCACCGGCGGCGGCCCCGGGACCGCGACCGAGATCCTCAACCTCTATGCCTACAGGAAATCCTTCACTGAGTTGTCAATCGGGTACGGTGCGGCGCTGGCGGTGGCGCTGCTGATCGTGACCATCATCATCTCCGGCATCCTGTTTGCCCTGCGGAGGGCGAAGTGACGGCAAAGCGCCTCCGCGCCATCGCCCTGCTGGCGATTTCCATCGTCTTCCTGCTGGCCTGGGCTTTCCCGATCATCTGGAGCGTGCTGAATTCGCTCAAGACTGATTCCGATGTGCTCGCCTATCCGCCCAAGCTGGTTTTCTCGCCGACGCTGGAGGCCTATCGCGACGTGCTGTTCGGCTCCGGATCGATCCTCCCGAACCTCCTTTCGAGTGCCATCATCTCGGTCGGCACTACTATCGTGACCATGTTGATGGCGGTGCCTGCGGCCTATGCGCTGGCGCGGCTGCGCTTTCGCGGCAAGAAGTTCGCGGGCTTCTATGTCCTGGCGACACAGATGCTGCCGCCAGTCGGCATCATCATCCCCTATTTCTTGGTGCTGAGGAACATCGGCTGGATCGATACCTATCAGGGCATCATCCTGATCTACCTGTCGTTCTCCCTGCCTTTCGCGATCTGGCTGCTGGTATCCTATTTCGAGGACATTCCCTTCGAGATGGAGGAAGCCGCCTATCTCGACGGCGCCAGCAGGCTCAAGACGCTGTGGCGCATCATCATCCCGCAGGTCCGCGGCGGCATCGCCGTCACCGTCGTGTTCGTATTCCTCAATGCCTGGAACGAATTTCTGTTCGCGGTCGTGCTCAGCGGTAACACGGTGCGTCCGGTCACGGTCGCCATGTTCAACTTCGTCTCCGTCGAGCAGACGCTGTGGGCCAAGCTCGCAGCTGTCTCGGTCCTGGCCATGCTTCCTGTAGTCGTGCTCGGAGTAGTCGCGCAGAAGCACATCGTGAAGGGTCTGACGGTCGGTGCAGTCAAAGGCGGAGGGCGCCGATGAGCGGCCAGGGTCGGGTCAGTTTTCGCAACATCGTCAAGATGCACGGCGAGTTCGCCGCGCTCAAGGGCGTCAATTTCGAAATCAAGCCGGGCGAGTTTTTTGCCCTGCTCGGACCGTCCGGCTCCGGCAAGAGCACGACGCTGCGCATCCTTGCCGGTCTCGATGCGCCGACCGCCGGCCGAGTGCTGATCGACGACAAGGACGTCACCTCGACTGACGCGCGCGATCGTGACATCGCCATGGTGTTTCAAAGCTACGCGCTCTATCCGCACATGACCGTCGCCGAGAACATCGCCTTCCCACTCGAGATGGCCAGGCTTCCGAAGGCCGAGATTGCTTCCGCCGTGCAAGAAGCAGCAAGAAAAGTGAAGATCGACCACCTTCTGGACCGGAAGCCGGGCCAGCTCTCGGGCGGTCAGCAGCAGCGCTGCGCACTCGCCCGCGCGATCGTGCGCAAGGCGCGCTTGTTCCTGCTCGACGAACCCCTCTCCAACCTTGACGCCAAGCTTCGGCTGGAGACCCGGGCCGAATTAAAGAAGTTGCAGCGCTCCCTGGGCGTCACCGCGGTCTACGTCACCCATGACCAGGAAGAGGCCATGACGCTGGCCGACCGCATGGCGGTGTTCATGTCAGGCGAGATCCAGCAGATCGGCACGCCCGCAGAAGTGTTCGCGCGCCCGAACTCGATTGATATCGCCGGCTTCATCGGCAATCCCCCGATGAACCTCGTCCCCGCCCGCTACGTCGACGGCGACGTGATCATTGCCGGGCATCGTCTCAAGACGACCACCACAACCGCGGGCGAGCGTGATGTGGTGGTCGGGCTTCGCCCCGGCGCCCTGCGCATGACGGAGGGTGGACTCGGCGCGCGCGTCGACCTGATCGAGGACCTCGGAGATACCGCCGTGCTCGACCTCGACTGCGCCGGCATCATGATCCGCATGCGCGTCAGCGACGGCAACATCCCCGGCGAAGGCGAGACCATCTCGATCACCACCCGTCCCCAGGACATTCATTTGTTCGATCCCACGACCCGCATGCGGCTCTGACACCATGGCTGTTCAAACCCACAAGAAGAAGTCCGCTCCGCTCGGCAGCGATGTCGCGGAAGGCTCGACGCCCCTGCACGTCCAGATTCGCGAGTCCATTCGCAGTCAGGTTCGGGACGGCAAGCTGATCGACGCCACCGGCCGCCTGATGACCGAGGCCGAGCTCGGCCGTCATTTCAGCGTCAGCCGCATTACCATCCGCAATGCCATTGCGCCGCTGGTGAACGAAGGCATGTTCGACCGCTCACGCGGCCGCGGCACATTCCTGCGCTCGAACCAGCCCGAGAACTGGGTTGGCCGCCTCATGGGCTTTTCGGAGACCATCCGCGACGCCGGCTACCATGCCGGCGCCAGGATTTTGCAGCAAGGCATGACCAATCGCCACGATGCCGCCGTTCGCGAGCAGCTGCGCGAGCGCGCCGTCTGGCAACTCAAGCGTCTGCGGCTCGCCGACGAAACGCCAATCGCGATCGAGCACGCCTTCTATCCGCCGGAGATCGGTCTCGAGCTCGAAAAGCGCGACCTGGTCTCGATTATCATGTATCGCGTCTTCGAGGACGAGCTCGGCCTCACCATCAAGGACGCGCAGCAGACGATCAGCGCAGATCTTGCCGACGCCGGCAGCGCAAAACTGCTTGGCGTGAAGGTCGGCTCGCCTCTGCTCGCCATCGAACGCGTCACCTTCGGCAGGGAAGGACGGGCGCTGGAACTTCTGCGCGCCGTCTACCTGCCAAAATATTTCCGCCTCAGCATCAGCCTGACGCGTCGCCATTCCTGACAACGCCACACGTCAATAACGAGGACATAAAACATGCCGAATGGCGCAAAGACCTCTGATAGGCCCAACATCCTGCTCATCCTCAATGACGACATGGGCTTTTCGGACATCGGCTGTTACGGCGGCGAGATCCAGACGCCGAACCTCGATCGTCTTGCGGCGAACGGGCTGCGTTACTCACAGTTCTACAACACCGCGCGCTGCAGCCCGTCTCGCGCCTCGCTGCTCACCGGCCTGCATCCGCACCAGACCGGCATCGGCATCCTCACCTACAGCAACGGTCCGGAAGGCTATGCCGGCAATCTGAACAAGAGTTGCGTGACGATCGCCGAAGCGCTCAAGAGCAGGAATTATACGAGCTATCTCAGCGGCAAGTGGCATATCGCCAGCAGCCTCACCGAGCCGACCGACGCCTGGCCGATGCAGCGCGGCTTCGACCATTTCTATGGCACCATCATCGGCGCCGGCAGTTTCTATCACCCGAATACGCTAACCCGCGGCAACGACAATATCGAGCAAGAGGCCGTCAAGGACCCGTCGTTCTTCTATACGGATGCGATCAGCGATCAGGCAGCCGCCTTCATCCGCCAGCACAGGGCGGAAAAGCCCGACGGGCCGTTCTTCCAGTACGTCGCCTACACTGCCCCGCATTGGCCGCTCCACGCCCATGAAGACGACATAGCAAAATACAAGGGCCGCTTCGACGCCGGCTGGGACAAGCTGCGCGAGGAGCGCCTCAAGCGCCTCGTCGAAGACGGCATCATCCATCCGAACTGGCGCCTGACCGACCGCGATCCGACCCAGCCCGCCTGGACCGACGCCGAGCAGCGCGAATGGACGCTGCGCTGCATGGAGGTCTACGCGGCCCAGATCGACCGGATGGACCAGGGCATCGGGCGTATCTTGAAGGCGCTGGAAGAAACCGGCCAGATGGACAACACGCTAATCATCTTCCTCTCGGACAACGGCGCCTGCGCTGAGGATATTCCGGAAGGCGTCACTGCGAAGGAGCTGGTCGACCAGCTCATGATCGCGCAGGCAAAGACCCGCGACGGCAGGGCCGTGCGTTTCGGCAACGATCCAAGCCTTATGCCCGGCGGCGAGGACACTTATCAGAGCTACGGCACCGCCTGGGCCAATCTCTCCAACACCCCGTTCCGGCTCTACAAGCACTGGGTTCACGAGGGCGGTATCGCCACGCCGTTCATTGTGCACTGGCCGCGCGGCATCTCCGAAAAGGGCGGCCTGCGGCACAATCCAGGCCAACTCACCGACGTGATGGCGACCATTCTTGACGTCACCGGTGCCACCTACCCCAGTGAATACAACGGCAGCCCTATTTTGCCCTGCGAGGGCGAAAGCCTGGTGCCATCATTCACGGCGGCTTATGGCAATCGGGGCCCGCTGTTCTGGGAGCACGAAGGCAATGCGGCCGTGCGCGTCGGCAAGTGGAAGCTGGTACGGAAATATCCTGGCCCCTGGGAGCTCTACGACATGGAAGCGGACCGTACCGAGATGAACGATCTGGCCGCACAGTATCCGGATCGCGTCAGCGAGATGACGGCGCAATACCAGCAATGGGCGAATCGTTGCGGCGTGATCCCGCGCGAGAAGATTCTCGAATTGATGAGGGCGGAAGGCGGCACGGCCTTCTGGGAAGAAGAGAAGCAGAAATAGCACATGACCGGGGATCGTTCACATTGCTGCATCCGAGGCGATGCCGGCAAGGAGTCGGCGCCGTCCAGCGAGGCGCAAGGAGCTGTCCCCCCTAGTCCAACGACGATCCAGCGCCGCTGGAGCTCATTACTCGGTGGCACCTTCCACATGGGCTCGGCCGACAAAAGGTTTGTCGAAGATGGCGAGGGCCCGGTACGGCCGGTCACATTGTCGCCGTTCGCCATCGCCTGTCATGCCGTGAGCAATCTGCAGTTCGGCGACTTCGTCCGCGCTACGGGCTATACGACCGAGGCCGAACGCTACGGCTGGAGTTTTGTCTTCGAAGGCTTGTTGCCGGAAGAGACGCGCACCGTCCAATTGACACGCGTTCAGGAAACACCATGGTGGCTTCCGGTGCTGCGCGCATATTGGGCACAGCCAGAGGGACCGGCGAGCAGCATTCTCGACAGGCTCGACCACCCCGTCGTCCACGTCTCCTGGAACGACGCACAGGCTTACTGCGCCTGGTCAGGGACGCGGCTGCCAACCGAAGCGGAATGGGAGATGGCCGCGCGCGGCGGGTTGGATCAGGCCACCTATCCCTGGGGCAACGAGCTGCAGCCCGACGGCGAGCATCGCTGCAACATCTGGCAGGGCAACTTTCCCGGCCACAATACCATCGATGACGGCTATTTTGGTACGGCGCCCGTTCATGCATTCGCCCCAAACGGATACGGCCTGCACAATGTCGCCGGAAACGTCTGGGAATGGTGCGAGGACAATTTTTCGCCGAGCTATCACCGCCTCACAACATCTCACGATCCCTTGAACCGCGGACCGGCTCCGAACCGTTCGATGCGCGGCGGATCCTTCCTCTGCCACGAATCCTACTGCAACCGCTACCGCGTCGCGGCGCGAAGCTCCAATACGCCCGACTCCTCGTCGAGCAATATCGGCTTCCGTGTCGTGCGTGCTGAACGGCTGCGGGATTCGGCATAGGATGGCGCCAGTGCCACAGGCCGCTAAGCCGGCTCAAGCTCCCGGCACCCGTTTGCTGCCGCTCTTTCTGCGCAACTTCGTGCGCAATCGCGAGACCGGCCTTGTGCTGGTCGCCATTGTCGTCGGACTGCTCAGCGGCATTCTCGTTGCTGCGATCTCGCGCCTCAGCCAGGTCTCTCACGCACTGCTGTTCGACATTCCTGTCGACGCACATCTCAGCGCCACTGGCGTGATTTCGTGGCAGCGAACACTGCTGATCCCGATGCTCGGCGGCTTGGTGCTGGCGCTGATCGGGTTCTACTTCGCCCGACGCGTAAAGGGCCAGCAGCTCGCCGACGCGATTGAGGCGAATGCGCTCTATGGCGGCCGGCTGTCGTTTCGCGGCAGCCTCCTGATTTCGATGCAGACGCTGCTCTCAAACGGTTTCGGTGGATCAGTCGGACTGGAGGCGGGCTACACCCAGATCTGCGCGATGTTCGGCTCTCATGTCGGGCAGCGCCTCGCCGCACGACGTAACGATATGCGGCTCCTGGTCGCCTGCGGCGCCGCGGGTGCGATCAGCGCTGCGTTTTCTGCACCTCTGGCCGGCGCCTTCTACGCCTTCGAGGTCGTGCTGGGCGCGTACACTTCCGCCGCACTTGTTCCCGTCACCGCCAGCGCCGTTACTGCGTGGCTGGTCGCGCGGCAATTGACGCACCAGTCGTTCCTGATGGTGCCCGGCTTCCCCTCACCGGTGTCCGTCGAGATGATCGGGCAAACCGTGCTGATCGGCGTCATCTGCGCCTTCGTCAGCATTATCGTCATGCTCGCAGTCGCATTCTCGGAACGGTGCTTTCAGCGCATCATGGTATTCAAGGGATTCGTACGGCCGATCCTCGGAGGCCTGCTGCTCGGCGGTCTTGCCCTGCTGACGCCGACCGTGCTGGGCGCCGGCCATGGCGCGATGCAGATCCTTCTCGTCAGCAATCCGACATGGCTCCTGCTCACCACGACTATCGTGTTCAAGATTCTTGCCTCAGCCATCTCGCTCGGCTCGGGCTTCCGTGGCGGTCTGTTCTTCGCTTCACTACTGCTCGGCGCGCTGATCGGGCAGCTCTACAGCATCGTGCTGACCGGCCTTCTTCCTACGCTCGCCCTGCAACCGGGCACCGCTGCCATTGCCGCGCTGGCTGCGCTGGGCACCGGCGTGCTGGGCGCGCCGTTCAGCATGGTCTGTCTCGCGCTTGAAATCACCGGCGACTTCTCCGTCACGGTTGGCGCGGTAGTCGCATCATCGGTCTGCGCTCTCATTGTCCGCGAGCTTTTCGGCTACAGCTTTGCGACGTGGCGCTTCCATTTGAGGGGCGAGGTCATCCGTGGCCCGCAGGACATCGGCTGGGCCAGACAAATGAGCGCGGCGTCCCTGATGCGCACGGACTTCGAGAACGCCCCGACGACGATGCCGATCGGCGAGGCGCAAAGGCTGTTTTCGCCGGCGATGGTCCGGCAGGTCGTGCTGCTCGATCCCAACAACGCTTTTGCCGGCATCGTTCCGGCCGCGACGCTGCATTCGGTGGCCAACCGGGACGACGAGCCGCTCGGATCGCTGGCGCAGCAACAGGATGAATGCCTGCTTCCGACTACGTCGGTTCGTGAGATCCTGAAAGCCTTCGAGCGCAGCGAGGCAGACGTGCTAGCAGTCGTTGACCGCGACGACAGTCGCATAGCGATCGGAACGCTAAGCGAATCCCACGTGCTGCGCACATATGGCGAAGAACTCGAGCGTCGGAACCAGGAATTGTTTTCCCGGTAGACGGTCAAAGTCAGGGTTTGAGCACGACCTGGCCGGAAAGCCGCATCGCTTTTACGGCCGCAAGTCCATGTCGATACGCACGAAATCGCCGCGATAGGTGACCTCGCCGAGATAGATCACTGTACGGTCGCTGGTTGTGAAGACACGACGGACTTCGGCCACGGGCGAGTTGAGGGGCACGCGAAGCAGCCGCGCCGCCTCGAGATCCGCGGTGCCGATCGTAAGCGTCTGACGGGCGCTGGCGATCGCGGGATCCCTGAGATCGTTGAGGATCGGGATCACGGTCTCGTTGCGAAAGCGCTTTGGCGACCTGCGAAAGATCTTCTCGTCGAGATAGATGGAAATGACGCAGTAAGGCTGCTTCTGGCGTGAGTGCAGGCGGCGCATAAAGACGTATTTCTCGGCCGGCTTGCCGTCTTCGGGAAGCAGCGGCGCATCACTGCGGCTTTCCGAGATGTTGATGATCTCCGGCGAGGTGTCGCGGTACATGTCCGCAAGGTCCGACAGCGTAGTCTCGACCTTGAGCCACCGATCTTGCCGCAAAGAGCCCGTGACAAACGTGCCGCGTCCCTGCTGGGCCCCGATGACGCCGTCGCGGGCAAGCAGCTCGACCGCCTGACGGATCGTGACGCGCGACACCCCGAACTCGGCCGCAAGCTCGTCATTGGCTGGCAGGCGAAAGCCACGGGTCCAGGTGCCGCGCGCAATCCGCTGGCGGAAGATGTCGGCAATCTGCGCGTATTTGGGGACGTGACTGTCGGAATTCAATTCCATCTCGCCTCCAGAAGATCAATGAACCGATCAGGCCATGACAAGAGCTGCACCGCGCTCGCCGATCATCAGGCTGGTCGCGTTGGTGTTGGCCGAAGTGATCTGCGGCATCACCGAGGCGTCGATCACGCGGAGCCGCTCGACGCCGCGCACGCGCAGCTGCGGATCGAGCACCGCTCGCTCATCACGGCCCATGCGGCAGGTGCCGACACAGTGGAACACGGTGCCACCCGTGTTGCGCGCGAAATCCCACAGCCCGGCATCGTTCCTTGCTGCGTCTCCCGGCACCACCTCGACGTCCCACAGCGGACGAAACGCCTTCTGTTGATAGATCTCGCGCAGGATCTTCAGGCCCGCAACGATGGTCTTGCGATCGGTCTCCTCGGCGAGATAGTTGGGCGCGATCCGCGGCTGCTCGAACGGATCGGTCGAACTGATCGCAAGCCGGCCGCGCGACTTTCCGTGGCATTGCCAGACCGAAGCAGTAAATCCGGAATAGGCGTGAAGGGGCTCACCGGGCTTGTCGACCGAAAGTGGCATCACGTTAAACTGCACGTCTGGCCTGCCGCCGACGGCGTATTCGGTGCAGGCTGCGCCGCCCACCTGCCCTGCGCCGACCGTCAACGGGCCGCTGCCTGCCAGCATCCACTGCAGGCCCATCTTCGCAAGCTCGACGGGATTTCGGACCTGATCGTTGAGCGAGATCCGCTCCTTCAGGCGGACGATCAGCCGGGCTTGATAGTGGTCCTGAAGATTTGCGCCGACTTCCGGTGCATCGGCAACGACGGTGATGCCGAGCTTGCGCAGTAGATCAGCCGGACCCACGCCGGAAAGCTGAAGGATCTGCGGCGACTGCAGCGCCCCGCCTGACAAAATGACCTCGCGATCCGCTGTCGCGCGGTGCACTTGTCCCTTGCTGATCCATTCGACGCCGGTCGCGACGCGTCCGTTGAAAACGACCTTGCTGACATGCGCATGGGTAACGATGGAGAGGTTCCGACGGCCGGCAATCGGTTGCAGAAACGCAGAGGCGGAGCTGGTCCGCCAGTGACGCCCGATGCCGAGCTGGTAGGTGCCGACGCCGAGCGTGGTTGCGCCGTTGAAGTCCAGATTGAGTGGCAGGCCAAACTGCGCGCCTGCCTCGACCCACGCCCTGGATGCCGGATTGTCATTGCGGAGATCGGAGACCTCGAACTCGCCGAGGCCGCCGTGAAACTGGCTCTCGCCGCCGCGGTAGCGTTCGTAGCGCCGGAAATACGGCAGGACATCACGATAGCTCCAGCCATCGGCGCCAAGGCGTTCCCAGTCCTCGAAATCCTCGTGCTGGCCGCGGATGAAGATCAGCCCGTTAATCGACGAGGATCCGCCGAGCACACGGCCGCGCGGCCAGACGATGGAACGGCCGCCGCTGCCTTCCGACGGCTCGGTCCTGAACAGGCGCGAGAAACGTTCGTTGTAGATGGTCCGATAGTACCCGACCGGAAGCCTGAGCCAAAAATTCCGGTCCGATCCACCGGCTTCCAGCAGCAGCACGCGGCAGGCGGGATCCGCTGACAACCGGTTTGCGACCACGCAGCCGGCGGAGCCCGCGCCGACGATAATGTAATCGTAGCCCTGGGGTGACATCACGCGGTCCGGTACTGTTCGACCGACGCAAGATCAGGCGTGAGCCCAAGACCTGGCGCGTCGCCGAGTTCGATCGCACCCTCCCGGACATCAAGCACGGGGCCACAGAAGCGATCGCGCAGCGGGTTCTCATTGCAATCGACTTCCAGCAGCCCGTCGCCGCCGATGCCGGCCAGAAGATGGGCCGATGCGAGAAGTCCGATGCCGGCACCAAGATAATGCGGACAAAACATCTTGCCTGACTGCAGGATATCGCGGGCGATGCCCGCGCACGCCGAGAGTCCACCCCATTTCGCGATGTCCGGCTGGATCACGCCGAGAACCGGCTCATCCAGCACCTCGGCAAATCCGGCGTGGCTGGCGATGTTCTCACCCGCCGCAAGCGGAAAGCTGATTAACTGGCGGAGCTGCTTCCACTCCTGCCGCGGGCGGTCGGCGCGGATCGGCTCCTCGAGCCAGCCAAGGTCGAACGCCTCCAGCTGCGGAGCAAGCTCAAGCGCCTGCGCGATGGTCCAGCCCTGGTTAACGTCAGCGGCGAGCAGGCCTTTGCCAACAAGCCGCCGCAGGGCCGCCAGATTGGCACGGTCGGCCACCGGATCGAAACCTATCTTCAGCTTCAAAGCGCGGTAGCCACGCGCGAGGGATGCCTCTGCGGCTCGCTCTGACCCTGCGGGATTGATGCCGCTGGCATATACCTTGATCCTGTTCCGGGATCCGCCGAGCAGTTTCCACAGCGCAACGTTCTGGCGGCGCGCGTGGAGATCCCAGATAGCAAGATCGATGCCGGCGATAGCCTGCGCGAACGGACCCGCTTCGCCGGATTGTAGCGCGAGCACCGATGTTCCCTGCGTCAGGCGCTCGAAAGCGGCTGATGGGTCTTGCGCACTAAATCCGATAAGGGCCGGCGCGAGAACCTCGTTGACCAGCCGAACACGGTGCTCGGCGCCCGGCGCCGGAAAATTGCACCACACCTCGCCCCAACCCACGTAACCGTCCGTATCATCGACGCAAACGAAAACGGCAGGCCGATCCGCCATCCGCCCAAACGAGGTGATGACGTGTGTCGTCAGCGGATAGCGATAGCCGAAAGCCTGGACGCTGCGAATGGTGAAAGGCGACGATGTCATGCTCAGAAGGCCTGCGACGCCTATGACCAAAGGCGCTCTTGTATGGTCATCCTATTTATAATATGACCTTCGAAATATCAACCGCTATCCGGGTGGACGCGTCGAATGAACGGAGTTGGCGTAAGACGCTTTGGTCTCGGATTGATTCCGTGGATCGGTGCAATCCTGCTCTGGTACGCGGTCCGATGGAGCGGCTTCGTCAACGTCTCGCTGATCCCCGCCCCGCACCAGGTCGCCGCCAAGTTCTTCGAGCTTCTCACGAAGGAAGGCCTCCTCGTCGACATCTTCGCCTCGACCAGACGCGTCTTCTTCGGCGTCGCGCTCGGGATTCTTGCAGCGGTGCCCGTTGGCTTCCTGCTCGGCTGGTATCGCCCGGCCCGCACCTTCGCCGACCCGATGATCAACTTTTTCCGCGCGCTGCCACCAATCGCGCTGATCCCGCTGGTGATTGTCTATTTCGGCGTGGACGAGGTCGCAAAACTGGTCATCCTGTTCTACGCCTCATTCTTCTCCGGCGTGATCGTGATGTATGAAGGCGTCTCGCAGATCACGCCCCTCTACATCCGCGTAGCGCAGACCCTCGGCGCCACTCAGGCGGAAATCTTCCGCAAGGTCATCATCCCCCTCACCATCCCGCATATTCTCACCGCACTGCGGGTCGCATTGGGCGTGGCCTGGGCAACTCTCGTCGCGTCCGAGCTGATCGCGGCCCAGCGCGGACTTGGTGCGATGATCCAGAATGCCTCCACCTATTTCCTGCTCGATGTCATTTATGTCGGCATCATCTGTATCGGCCTGATCGCTCTGCTCATGGACATGATCCTGCGCAAGATCACGGTGCGGTTGCTGGTGTGGCAGGATCGGGTCATCGCATGAAGAAGCGTGCGCAGTTCGAAAATGTTTCGTTGTCATTCGAAACTCCGAGGGGCCGCCTCAACGTCGTCGAGGACGTAAGCTACGACATCAACGATGGGGATTTCATCGCGGTGATCGGCCCCTCCGGCTGTGGCAAGACCACGATGATGAGCATGCTCGCGGGTTTCCAGAGGCCGACGACCGGCAATGTGCTGTTCGACGGACGTCCCGTCGCGGGCCCCGGGCCCGAGCGCGGCGTCATCTTTCAGGAATATGGCGTCTTCCCGTGGCTGACCGTGAAGCAGAACATAGCTTTCGGCCTGAAGCTCAGCGCCAACCGCGTCCCGGCCGGTGAGCGCGATGCCATCTGCGATCACTATCTCGGCCTGATGGGATTGTCCGACTTCGCCAGCTCCTATCCGAAGCATTTATCCGGCGGCATGCGTCAGCGGCTCGCGATCGCCCGTGCCTATGCCGTCAAGCCGCAGTTCCTGCTGATGGATGAGCCGTTCGGCGCGCTCGATGCTCAGACCCGATCCAACATGCAGAACCTACTGCTGAAAGTGCTCGAGACCGAAGGCAAGACTGTCATGCTAATCACCCACTCCGTGGAAGAGGCTATCTACCTCGCCTCCCGCATCGTGGTGGTGACCGCGCGGCCGGCACGGATCAGGCAGATCATCGACGTGCCGTTCGCCTATCCGCGCGATGAATCAATTCAGGAGCGGGCCGAATTCGGCGAGCTGCGAAGCTACATCAGGCGACTGGTGATGGACGAGTATCGCGCCCAGCAGGCGCAAATGCGTCCGGCATCGTTCGCGGAATAACAAACAAAACGGAGGATACCATGGACCGCAGACAATTTCTGACCACGACGGCGGGCCTCGCGCTCGGCACCTTCACGGCCTCAGCACCGGCGATCGCGCAAGCGAAAACGAAAGTCCGCGTCGGCTATCTGCACACCGTCGCGGTCGACGGCCAGATCTGGACCGGCATGGATCGCGGTTCCTTTGAAAGGCAGGGCCTCGATCTCGAGCTGCGACAGTTCAACACCGGCCTCGAGATCTTCCAGGCGCTGATCGGCGGCAGCCTCGACGTACTGGCCACCGGCGCCGTGCTCTCGAACTTCCCTGCCCGGGGGCAGGGCAAGGTGTTCCTGATCAACGACATTGAGGTCGCGACCGCACAGCTCTGGGTTCGCGGCGACCAGGGCATCAAGTCGTTTGAGGACCTGAAGGGCAAGCGGATCGCGACCGCGACCGGTACCACCGCGCATGTGTTCCTGGATACCGCGCTTCGCGCCAACAAGGTCGATCCGAAGGAGGTCGAACTCGTCAACCAGACCATGCCAGCGGCCGTGACCGCCTTTATCTCCGGCGCGGTACCGGCCGTCGCTCTTTGGGTACCCTTCAACGTCACGGTTCGGGACAAGGTGCCAGGGGCGGTCAAGCTCGCCGATGCGTCAGCCTACTATCCAAAGGCCGCTATCATCGGCGGCTGGGCGGCGGCCAACGATTATTACGAGCCAAACAAGGAAACGCTGGCGAAGCTGATCCGTGGCTGGGCGGATGCGAATGACTACATTGTCGCGAACAGCACCGAAGCGATGGAGAAGCTGCAGAAGGGTCACTATAGCCAAACCCCGCTGGCCGACATCAACGAATCGTTCAAGGCCCAGAAGATGTTCACGTCCAGGGAGTGGAAGCGAATGTACTCAGACGGGACGGTCACCAACTGGCTGCAGCAGTCGACAGATTTCTTCATGGCCAACGCAGGCATCAAGGACTCCACGCCGGCAACCAAATATTTCGATCCCAGTCTGTATCTAAAAACAATCGTGTGATCTGATCGCGGAAGCTGGCGGCTCCCTTGCAAGGAGCCGCAGCACCCGCGCTCTCTTCATGTTGAAGCTGCTTTCGTTTCGGAAGCTGATCAGTCGATGATATGGGTCCCGTTTAGTTGAAGCGTACTGGCGGCGAACCGCCTCCGTTTGCATGACACTGAGCGATCCTGCGGCTTCATTGGCCCTGCTCATCACTGTAGGACCGCTGTTGCCCTGCTTCGGCTGTCTCGTTCGAGGCCAAGCAACGCTGCGCCCGCTCGATCTGGAAGTACAAGAACTAGTCATTCGACGGCTACATAGTCGCCATCTAGCTTCTGCGGCCGTTCTGCTTAACTCAGGCGAAGTTGATCCGAAACACAGCCGGGGCGCTTCTCGCCGAGCATGCGCCACCCGGATTTTGTCGAATATCAACTGCCGCTGACTAATAAGGTTTGCCGACAATCTTTATCAGTCTAGAACCGTCTCCAATTCGGATCGTTACAAGCAAGCCGACTGATGCCGCGTCCTTAAATTGTCGTCAGATGAGGTGCCACTTTCCGCCGGTGCGCTCGTCTTCAGGAGCGGATGGCGTCAATCGCGTGAGCTATCAGGACCGCAACGCTGGCCGCGATTATGATGACTAACAGCCAACTGATCACGCTCGTCTCCATCAACATTATGGATGTGAACCCGCTCAATCCCGCACAGTCAAAAAGAACCCGCCGGAAAGCTTAATTTCAGCGAGGGGCTGAGGACTCGAGGCAACTCTTGCGTCCGCAGTCGGTCCTATCGGCGAGATGCCAGTAGCCGGGTCTCACCGACCCACCATGATGGGTCTCGGTGCAGCTCCCCTCTCGCTTGGCAGCAATAGAGAGCAGAATTGTTCCGGCCTCGGAACAGAATGCCCGCTAGGTTGATTTCGGTTCCGCCGAAATTGTGTTTGCAAAAGAGACAAAGTTGGGGCAGAATTTTTGCTACCGGGGCTGGCTGCATATTTCACTTGGTATTATTGACCCGGCTTCATTTGACGACGCGTGGGCCGCAGCGATTTAACCTCCCGCTGCGGCCTTCGCCGCACGGCAGGCCAGCGTGAACCGGCGAGCGCCCCTCAAGGTACGCCCTGTCGTTGGCGCCTCAGAGTCGGAGGACCGTGAGAACGGCTCAAGCGTCTCCAGCCGCAGCTTTCCCGTCTGATCCGCTGATTGAGCTTCGCAGGAGCGGCTCGCTCTGGGCATGTAGCCATTGAGATAGTTGACCGCGAATCGATGCCGGTTGCACGAAAAGGGCGGAATCCGCATTATGGTTTTGCTGGGCGAAGCGGATCTACCGTGGCTCTGAAGAACCCCGACGCTATTGCGGCAGTCGTGACCGCGCTCCGGCTTACTTACGGCGACGAAACGGCCCGAGCCATGCTGGTCGGCGGCATGAGCCTGGCCGCGCTGATAGAGGCGATGTTCTCCGCCTCGGTTGAGCGACGCGATGCCGTTCGATACGTTGCGTCTGCCTTGGACGACTTCGCCATCTCGCCGGAACCCGGCCCGGTCTGGCATCTTCGCTACGTTTACGAAAGTCATGGCTCGTTTCGCGTCGTCGATATGGAGATTGCGACGCCAACCGGCACACTGTCCAGTAAAGACGTCTGGCTTCGTCTGCCCGTTTAGCTATCTCGCCACCTCTGCGATGTGGCCGGTGCTGTCGACGATTAGCGAGCGCGCGGTGCCTTCCTTGACGGCCTTGTAAGTCTTGATCTTTCCGGCCGGCACCTCCTGGATCTGCGAGTAGCCTGCGGCGCGAAGCTTGGCGATGATCCGACGTCAGGCTGAGCGCGGACGAGGATCCCCAGACCAGTACGAGGGCAGCCATTACGAACGATCGCAGCACTTGCCCTCCTTGCGCGCACGCCGTCATCGGGTTGACTCCTTATCCTAGCCGCCGACCGGCCCCGACAACGTCTCCAGTCCCGCCTCGATGGCCTCGATGTCCTGCTCGATCTGCGCAATCGACAACCTGCAGTCAAAGCCCGCCCAGGCTTTCAGGTCTCCGGCAAGGCGCCGGCGGTGCACCCTCAGCTCTTCAAGCGACTGGCGGTCTTTCACTTTTGCGTAGCCATCCACAATCAACTCAATCGCACTCGACATGACGCTACTCCACAAAAACATTCTGATTTAATCGAATAAAGCTCAGTGCAAGCCGCCCGTTCGGCGCAACTTCTGCGCTGGCTTTGTACAAAAGCCGGCTTACGCTTCAGCCAATGAGGCGGCTGGGGAACAACAAGAGCCAGAGAGCCCCTCGAATGCCCAACCAGGCCGTCGTCAAAATCGGTCAAGATCATTGACGGGTTGGCATTGCACTCAGCGTCCAACGGCAAATTCTTCGAAAACGGTTGAGCACAGGGTTTTAGTTTTTTCTAGCTTTTTCCGAACGGGGGCGTCAAACTTGCGTCCATTGAGAACGTAATTTTTTCAGGGACATTGCGATGGGAAAACCTGCCGTTTCCCGTGATGCCTTCCGGGGACTATTCGCTTTCTATGCGGCGAAGGCTCATCACGACCACAAGCCCGAGGCCGAACATTCCCTTTTGCGGATATTCGGATCTGCGGACGATATACCCGATGCTTTGCTGCAGCAGTGGTCGGACAGAGCTGAGTTGCTCGGCTCCGAAACCGTTGGCCGCGTAATGGATCCACACGTCCGTCAAATCACGAACGGCAATGCACAATACGACCATGCCAGCGACTTTCTCCACACGCTGCTGAGAGACCTCGGGCGGAGAATGCAGTGATCGAACCGCCACGCCATTGGCGCTTGTCAGACGCATAGACTTCGCAGCTTGTTTCCGGCGTTTTCGAACGACTTGGACTTCATAAAAGACCTTCTGGCCTTCAGCCAAGCCCGATGAACCGGCGCGCTGCACTGCGCTAGGCTCTACCGGGTTGGATGAAGCCGACCCACGCCCATTAAACCACTGCAGTGTGTCCGCTGCCAGCTAGGTGTGATCGCAAAGGCCGTGTGAAATAGTTCACAGATTGGGAAAGAAAAGCTCGCTACCGTGGAGAGAGCGGCGGAGATGCTCCGGCCTGCTGTTGCCCGGTCGTCTGCCCATCCGACTTGATGATGAATTGTTTGTTGTCTCGGTAGCGGAAAAGGCGGCGACGATGATTGACGACGATTTGGTCCGGGCACATCGCAACAATATTCAACGCTATCACCTCTTATTGCATACCACTCTGACGGACTTCGAACGGCAGTATGTCGAAAGACGTCTGAGCGAGGAGCAATCGAAGCTGGATAGGCTAACGACTCGTGCTCAAGCAAAGCGAGACGGCCAAGCGGCTACAGATCACGCAGGGTAGGACACCCGATGGAGCACACGGGCTTGCTGTTAAGGGCTGCGGCAGAAAGGCTTGTGCGAGCAGCTGCGCAGCTTCAGCATTCCGAGCGGAGACAACTAGCCGAAGCACGGCAGCACCACCTAAACACTTGCACTCGCCCTTCGGTTGCGGTTGGATCGTCTTTTTAGGATTTGATCCAATGGCAATTCAATTGCTTGTGGCGAAGGTTCTCAGGGACGAGCTATCTTTAAGGGGCATGCAATCATTAAGCGTTGAAGATTCCGAGGCGATTGCTGCTCGCATCTTCGAGCGGATCACTGAGCTCGAGCTGGAACTTGCCGCCCGGGGGTTCAACATCCCCGCGAGCGGCGATGATAGACCAACGTGACGAGCCGAGCGTCATGTCCGTTTACGATCCGCTATTGAGGGAGCTGGTGCGCACAAGGGCGCAAACTATTCGGCTCACGTTCTCGGAAATCGAGGGAATTCTTGGGAGGCCGTTACCGCCGTCAGCTTACAAATTCAGTGCCTGGTGGGGAAATGAGAGTTCGCGCAAAGCTGGGCACACGCAGGCGATGGCGTGGCTGCAGGCAGGCTTCACGGCCAGAGTTTCACTGAAACAGCGGGCAGTGGAATTCCATCGAGCCTAAAGGCTTGTACGTCGCGCCACCTTAGTGTTGCGAGCTTTCCCGCGCGTCCCGGCAGCGTCAGTCCACGGAGAATCAATCCGAACGCGGCGGCCTGTTCTACCCTCTCCTCGCGGTCCTCGGCTCTTCGGCCCTTCTCCTCCAAGGCTGCGTCGATGAAAAGGAGGTCCAGAATTGCATTCTTTGAGACAAAATAGCTCCCATTCGAACGCCCCAGTGCTTGGGTTATCGCTCAGGCCGAATAGCGGCCTACTGGGCAGACGACGAAGAGGTTCACCGTACTGCCGATTTCAAGTGCCAAATCGATCAGGGCAGCACTCCGAAATCAATAAGGCACCGGACAGATCACGCAACACTCTTCAACCACCAAGGTTGTGGTTGCAATGGACGAGACCGCTGTGGCGTCGCCGCATGAGCGTGGCTCGAATTTTAACCCGGGGAAAGGCGTACGTCCGAGCTCCTCGCCTCTGCGGGGCGACGCCTGGGGCGCGTCCGCGGTGAATGGCGCTCGCGAGGTCCTATAGTCGGCACCGTCATCAGTTCAGCTTGAAAAACGTCTGCCCTAGCCGCTCCTTGAGCGTTTCCAGTAACGACAGTCTTGTATCAGGCGCCGCAGCTTGCGCTCCCGTTGCGGGTGCGGGAATAATATTCAACGGTTTCGCTGTTCGGCGGTTAGAGGCTTTTTTCCCAGATTCGCCTTTTGCCGCATGCTTCGGCTTCAAGACCTCGCCGCCTGATTTCGGAGTGACCGGCTTCCCGGCGACGTCAAGTTCGGAGAATGCGCTCTGCAGAGGCCGAGCAGATTGCACCAACGTCGTCGATGTAGAAGGACTGATGTTCGACGGAGCCCCAAGCGTCGGCAAACTGGTATCGATTATTACCCGTTCAGGTGCCCGCTCAACTGAGCTGATCCTTATGGACGGTCGCTCTACGTCACTGTTCCCTGGGCCCAGCGCCTGCTGCGGCAGGCACCAGCCGATTCCGATCATCAACAGGACGAGAGCGCTGCCGACGAATCCGAAGTATTTCATCAAAGGCACAGGCCGCCTCCGTTTGGGGACGACCTTGCGGCCTCGTTTGTTAGCAAAAAGCTAAAGGTAGATTAAAACGGAAGACATGGTTACTACGCACGTTGCGATGCAAAGTGGCTATCTCGCGGGCGTCCGTGACTTCGATGCTGCGTCGTAGATCTCGATCTTCAGCATCGGATACTTGGCCAACAATTCAAGGGCCGCTTTAGTCGCGGCGTCCTGATCAAGAAATTCAGTCTTGAAGCGACCATCGACGAGCATCGCAAAGCCGGTGGCCGGCGCGAGGTCAGCACGCCGAACTTGGCTTGGTTGCGGACGTTCCAGGTGAAGGGTTGTTTTGTTCATTCCTTACTTATCCGGCTGGAGAACGCTCTTGCTGCTGAGGCTCTCGCAAATCGCCGAATTGAATGCTTGGGGTTTCCCAACCGGCGTAAGCACAGAACAAGAGAACAGAGATTCGAAATGCAATCGACATGCCGCCCGCCTTTTCTTGTTGGTGAGGACGGTACAAGCAACGTCTTACGGCCAGCTTAGGAGAAAGGGTTTGCGCGAGGTATACGCCTGATCAAACGTGCGAGGCTGGTTTGCCGAAGCCCCCGTCACATTTCTGTCGGTGCCCGCACCGATTCAGCATTCATGAATGAATTCGCTATCGTGACCAGGTGTACTGCGGCGGTGCCCAGCTGCTCCATTTCCTTGTCAGCAGTGTAGGCTGAAGCCGCTCGTCGATAGGCGATTGCAACGGTTGCGTATGCATCCGTGATCAGTACAGCTGAATGGTCGTGCGCATCCTTGGCTTTCCGATCACGTGCTTGGACGACTTTTGTTGCCGCCTGAGCGGTTAATTCAGCAAGCTTCTCGTTACTTAAGCTCGGATCATCAATACCAGGCTGACATGCAGAAGCCGCGCCGGCGATGGCCTGATAGTATTGGCGCTTTTGCCACTCATTGGCCGTCAGGTAACTCTGCAGCAGGCGGCGAGCCCTCACTTCAAGCTGCTTTCGATCGCTTCGGATCTTTTGATGATCTGAGCTAAGCCAGCGGAGCATCGTCTGCCTATTCACTTCGGCGCCTAACGCAAAGATCAAGGGGCTATAGAGTTCCATCAGCACACTTGAGCGTTCGCCCAGCGCCCTCGGGAAATGTTGAAGTCGATTACAGCCTGCAGGTCTAGCGAATGAGAACGAATTCTACGATGAATCAAGTGAGAGGAAAGAGGGAGTTGAGCGCAGGTCGAAAGTAATTTGCCTCCATGTTGCTTTGTCCGCCCTGCGAAGGATGCGTGCCGTCAGGGTATAAAGCTTGGTTTGCGGCAGCGGAGTCAGGGCCCCAGGTCGGATCGGCAGCCCAATCGACAACAAAGTCGCACTTTCCTTCACTCGGAAAACGTCGCAGACCCCCATCGGCGGTGGCCCGATTAACATTGAAGAGACCTTCGTTACGAGGATTGTGAGTGCTGATTCCGAGCTGCACGATTTTGCGTGAGGATTTAATTGCATCCTGGAAAGTGGCCAAATACCTTGCAAATGCAGCAAGCCACGCAGAAGCGTCAGTCGAACGAAGATCGTTTTGTCCGGCCTGAACGAACAGGATGTTCGGGACATCTTTGAATGCGGCGATCACTGACGGTTGTCGGCCGAGCATATCTGCAAGAAGAGCACCATCCGTCGCAAAGCATTGCTGACTAGTCTCATGGACAGCGTTTGGTAGGTAGAGGGTGTGGTACGATATCGTCCTAGCCCCACCATTATCGACACTGGAGCTTGAACCTTCGACGATGAGGTGACGCATCAGAGGCATTCACGTCGTCTCCCAGTTGCAGATCATCAGCGCAGCTGTACCAAGAGCATTTCGTCCCTACCTAGCTGCTCGGCGAAAGTGCATGGCGCCCTGCGCTGGCTGCAGAATCCGATCATGCTCCCCCCAAGTAATCTGATTCAGCGCCTTATTGTCCTGTTGCGACTTCCATTTGGAACGGGATCGAGCTGGGGCGTTTGTTCCTTGCAGCATAGGAGTTCAGAATGAGATCTTCCAGATTTCTCTTGGTAGCGGCGCTCGTTTTGACCAGCACCTCGGCTTTGGCGCAAGCTGGCGGAGGTGGTTCAGGTGGAGCTTCGGGAGGAGGAACAGGCTCAGGCAGCACAGCGGCCGGCTCGATGTCGAGCAGTGGCACCGTGAACGGTACGGGTGGTTCGCCCGGACCTAACACGAGCAACGCTCTCAACCATCAAACCACGGGAAATCGGCTGGGCGATCCGGCTAGGAATGAGAACAATGGCTCTTCAACCCCCGCCAGCGGCTACGTCAACGATCCTACGATGAACAAGGCTGTGCAGGATTTGGGTAATACGAATACTGGTATTGTAGCGCCTACGCGCTAGGCCTCCGCCACCGGCGGGCGCCCCACATGAGCGCCCTGGTTGGAATTAGAACGGCTACCGCACGCCACGACGTGAAGACTATGCGGCGCGGCCCGAACGGGTTTAGCCAGACGGGCTCTTGGACTGATAAGCTTTTGCGTATTACCTTATCAGTTGGCCAACTGACTCCGCTTTGTATGAAAGCTTATCAGTCGATCAACTGACCCCGTTTTGACTCGAAAGCTGATGAGTTCGCCATCTGGCTCTGTTTCGTACGTCTGCTTATCAGTTTTGTAGGAAGCAGAACCGTTTAGCATTTTTCGGGTATCGCTCGCTGGAGGGAGAGAATCTATAAAAAAACTTGCTCGAACGCTGCAGCTCAGGTTCTCTCGGTGGGGGAGAGATGGCATTCTCCGACGGGCACGCGTTGAGGACGGACTACGGTACGCCGTAGCGCGCGAATTCCTCGGCGATGTCGCCCCGGACAGCTTTCGCGGCCGCGACATCGGCTTCTCCCGAAGCCGTCTCGCCGCGGCGGATCTTTGCCCGGCCGCGACCGTACAGCGCGGCGGCGAGCGTGGGGTCGATGCGCAGCGCGGCGTCGTAGTCGGCGATGGCCGCATCGGTCCGTCCAGCCTTGAGGTGGGCGAGCGCGCGGGAATCGTAGGTCGCAGCCGTATGCGCGCCCGACCCGATCGCCTTGTCGCAGGCTTCCACCGCGCCTTGCGGGTCGCCCGTGCTCGCCCGGATCCAGCAAAGGCCGCTCCAAGCCACTTCCATGTCGGCGTTCAGACGAGTCGCGGCGGTGTAGTCGCTTTCGGCGCGTACGAGATCGCCCTTCTTCAGCCAGGCCTCGGCGCGGTTGACGAAGGCGCCGGGGTATGCCGGCTGGAGGGCGATGGCTCGGTCGAAATCCTCCATCGCGGCGTCGAAGTCGCCCGTCCTCAGTCTCGCCGCGCCGCGGTTGTTGACGGGCTTGGCGAAGGTCGGATCGATGCCTATGGCCGCGTCGAAGTCGGCGACAGCGCGGTCGTAGTCGACCTTCGCCGCGTAGGCGATGCCGCGGTTGTTGTGGGCCATGGCCAGGGCCTGTGGCCCGCCACGGCCGGCTGCGATGAAGGCAGAGCAGGCCTCGATCCTCCGGTCGGGGGACGAGGCGGCGTTGCAGAGCTCGACGTTCCGGAATTGACCTTCCGGCTTCTGCGCCGACGCGGGGGCGGCCAGCAGCAGGATCATAACTGGCGCCGTCCCGAAGACCTTCAGCATCCCCGGCAGATGCCGAGAGCGCGGTCGGCCCTCCGCTGCCGGGGAGGCGCAACGGTCGGACCGGCCTTCCGCTTCATGACGGCATCCTTGCCCTCCTCGATCAGGGTGGCGAACTCGACCGTGCCGTCGTCCGAAATCTCGATGTGGGGCGTGGTGCCCCGGATCCCCAACGTCGCCACCGGCGTGTCCACCTTCATGCTCCCGGTCTTGGCGACGCTGCCGGCGACGAAGGTGAACGTGCCTCTGGTCAGGCTGATCAGGGTTGAATTGTCCTTGCCGTCCGGATCGTAGACGAACTCGCTCATTTCCATGCTGGCGTTACTCGACAGGCTGAAGGAGCTGCCGTCGGCGAAATTGATACCGAGGCGCCCGTCGGCGCCCGTCCTGACGACGTCGCCCCGATAGACTGGATCGCCGACCTTCGCGCTGGCCGCGTCCTCGGACAGTCTCGCCTGCACAACCGCGGCATCGATATGCTCGATCACTGCCGTGCCAGCGACGGTCACGACCTTGCCGATTGGCTTGACGTCCTGCGCCCGAAGCGGCGCAGGCGGATACGCCACTGCAACGAGCAAAAGGCAGAGAAGCCCTGCGACCGTCCTTAGTCCGTGCATGCGTCCGCTCCCGTCCGTGAAGAGCCCGCTTCGGCGGAATGATGGCAGAGCGCGCCCGGCGCATCATACCGCACGTTGCGACCGCCACTCTTTAGTGGCAACGGACGATGGTCCCGACCGCTCAGCGCCAACAAAAGAGCGCATTTGCGCGCACCCAGTCAACATTTCGTGAAGGGGTCTCGGGACGACAAAGCGTAGTCTGGTGCGCAGAACCGGACCTCGGCGGGTGGACACACACGCGATTGATCGGTCCGGCCGCTTCGGCGGAAGCGGGCAGCATGCGAGGCGTTCAAGATGTCGCTCGCACGTGTCTTCACCGGTCTTTGGCCGGCGCAGAACCAACGCAGTCCGCCGTCCGTTAGCGGCGGGCGCGCTGTAGAGTCGGCGGTTGTCGCGAGACTCGGATGGGCCGAAGGGCTGTCCTTCGTCGCGTTGATCCTTTCGGCTCTGAAAGAAGCGTGGGCCGCCGATCCCGATCTCGCGTTGTTCGACGAGGCCTCCATCACCTACAAGGGCTTCGAGCATGGCACCTTCGAACTCATCACGAAGGAGGCGGTGCCGCGCCACATCATCGTGGACGATCCCGGGCAGACGGTCATCCTCAGCAAGACCGGATCATCCGTCAGCTTCGCGCAGGTCGCCAACAACGCTTCGCGGATGGAGGACCTGCAGAGTCGGCAGCAGGACGTGCTCGACAACTACTCGAAGGATCATGGGCCGTCCGGATCCGGCACGCCTCCGGGCGAAGCGGTCGATCAGACGCTGCAGCCGATCGATTTCCAGGCGCCGGACGGGCCCAATCCACAACATGCCCTCCCCGGGGTGGTGGTGCCGGCCAGCTTCGTGCCGGATGGGCCGTTGATCCATTCGCCACCGACACTGACGCTCGGGTCGGGCCCCGTCGAGATCGACACAGTCGCTTTCGATGAGTTCTCGGCGAGCAGCGGCAGCTTCTCGGCCACGAGCTTCGGCTCCGGCACGACCCCGACCTTTGGCATCGCGGGCGGCGCGATCGGCCCTTTCACCGTCGCGGGCGCAAGCTACGACGTCGAGAAGGTCGGTTCCTTCGGAATCCTTTACTTGAACAGCGCGACCGGCGCCTACGCCTACGTACCGAACAACGATGCCATCAACGCGCTGAAGGCGCCGAGCGCCGACAGCTTCACCATCACGGCGTCCGACGGCTTCGCCTCGGCGAGCCAAACCTTCACGATCGACATCGCCGGCACCGACGACGCGGCGGCGATAAGCGGCGGGACCGGTGGATCCGTCGCCGCGATTGCCATGGACGCCGCCGCGATTGCGGCGGCGTCCATGGCGGACGACGTCCCAACCGCGACCGGCAAGCTCGCCGACACCGATGTCGACGATCCGGCCAACACGTTCACGGCGGTGAGCTCTCCGCATACCAGCGACAAAGGCTACGGCAGCTTCACGATAACGTCCGACGGGCACTGGACTTACGCACTGGATCCCGCCAGCGCCGCGGTGCTGGCGCTTACGACGTGCCAGAACCTGACAGACACCTTCACCGTGACCACCATCGGCGGCACGCCGCAGGTCGTCACGGTGACCATCCAGGGCGCCGACGATCCGGCCGTCATCTCTGGGGACACGCATGGTCGCGTGGTCGAAGCGGGCGGGGTCCACAATTCGTTGCAGGGCATCCCAACGGCGTGCGGCCTTCTGACCGCCACTGACGTCGACGGCCCCTCGAACGCGTTCGATCCCGTCAAATGTCCGGAGCCGAGCGACCACGGTTACGGCAGCTTCACCATGACCGCGGATGGGCACTGGACCTTCGCGCTCGACAACGGCAACTGCGCGGTGCAGGCGCTGAACGCAGGTCAATCGCTGACTGACGATTTCACGGTGAGGGCCGCGGACGGTACGGCACAGACGGTGACCGTCACCATCGAGGGCAGCAACGACGCCGCGGTCGTCTGCGGCGATATTTGCGGACGCGTGACCGAGCCAAGCAATCCCTGCGACGCCCCCCCACGCGCGAGCGGCACCTTGTCCGACAAGGACGTCGATAATCCCGACGACACATTCACGGCGACGACATGTCCGCAGGCGAGCGACCACGGCTACGGCAGTTTCACGATGACGACCTGCGGCACGTGGACATACGTGCTCGACCCCGACGACCCGGAGGTCCAGGCCTTGAGGCCTTGCGACGCGCTGAGCGACACCTTCACCGTGACCACGATCGACGGCACGCCGCAGATCGTGACCGTGGTCATTCAGGGCGCCGACGACCAAGGCTTTCACAACCGGGCCGAGCCCGCGTTCCATTTCGAGGCGGGTGCGGAACAGCAGCATGCCAGCTCGACGGCCCCGGCAGTCGCTTCCTCGGTCCCCGTCGCCGCGCTCAATCCGGAGCACGATTCCGCCGCGGCCGCATGGCCCCATCCGGCCGATGCGGCGCCGGAGGGTTGGCGTTTCGACCAGGAGGCTGCTGGCCAGGGCGGACACCTACCCTTCCAACACGATCTGATCCTCTGAGAGCCGCCGACGCCTTCGTCGCGTCCCGGCGGATTGGCGTTTTCCAGAGGCGCTCCCATGGTTGCGCCGATCACATTCACGGACCCGCACCGCCATCAGCTGCACGGCCATCAAGAGCCATGAACGCGCGCTACTTCATGTCCGCTCCCAGGCACCATAATCCAAGGTCATACTCGGAAGGCGACAGGAGCAGCACTTGCAGGATCCGCGATGTCCGCATCGGACAACCAGAAGGGCTACTTGTCCCCCGTGCAACATAATGTCCGGGTTGGGTCAAAGTGCGAAGAACCCGGCCTGAGCAAAACCAGTCCGCTTCCACCCACGAAGCTGACCTCAATGAGACGATTCGCCACTTCGCTGATAGGCCAGCAGCGTTGCATAGGACGCCAGGGGGCGATGCCCCAAGGCCGGTGCTGGGCTGATCTGTGCTAGGCTTCTTCAAAACATGGTTGGTTGGCTTTGGCGGAGGCGATTGTGAGGCGACGTGAGTTCATCGCGCTCCTGGGCGGCGCGGCGGCAATCCGACCACTCGGCGCGCATGCGGAGCATCCGCCAGAGCGCATCCTCTATTTCACATACTCCGCCGGCTACCGGCATGATGTCATACCGCTTTCCAAAGTAATCCTGACCCAGCTCGGAAGCAATTCGGGTGTCTTTGAAGTCATTGCAACGGAAGACACGTCCGACTTTTCTACCGAAAACCTCGAGCGCTACGCGGCGGTGATGTTCTACACAACCGGAGAACTTCCGATGAGCGCCGCGCAAAAGAGAGCTCTTCTCAACTTTGTGCGCTCGGGCCGCGGATTCCTCGGCGTTCATTCGGCGACGGACACATTCTACACTTGGCCGGACTATCTCGATCTGGTCGGCGGCTACTTCAATGGTCATCCTTGGCATCAGGCCGTGAAGATCGAGGTGGTTGATCCTGGCGATCCCCTGGTGGCTTTTCTCGGGAATTCGTTGCAAGTCGAGGACGAGATCTACCAAATCAGCGACTTCGACTATCGTGGTTCACGCGTGCTCCTGCGGCTCGACCCAAGCTCGGTGGACCTTGGCAAGACCGGCGTGCATCAACGATTCTATGGCTGGCCTCTCACCTGGACCCGATTCTATGGCGAGGGACGAGTATTCTATTCGGCGCTAGGCCACGAGCCGTCAGTTTGGCAGGACGCCCGCTACCAGCGAATCCTCACGAACGCTATCCTCTGGTCTATGCGAAGGTCGCCCTAGGAGACGCCGCCGCACTTCGCATTTGCGCCACCGCCGGATTCGTCGGGTGGTGTCCGTGCCAGAGGTTCGGACGGTCTTGGTCTGCGACCTTCCGTTCCGGGGCAATGCGAAGAACTCGACTTGAGCAAATCTTGACCGCCATGCCTCAATAAGCAGACCTCAATGAGGCGCCGCGTTACTTCGCTGATGGGCGAACTGCAGACTCGTGCAGCGCAGAAGGATCGTTATTCAATCAACTCGTTGGCGCGGCCGAGCGGCGTGGCAGGGATATCGATGCCGAGCGCCTTGACCTTCGAGAACGTCGGAATGCTCCCGGTCTTCCGACAAACACGCAAAAACATCAACGTCAAAGGTGTCGGGTTTTACGTGTTAGACGTTTCCAGACAAAATATTTGTTGCTGAATTTTCAACAGAGCGCATCCTGATCGCGGGTCGAAAGCCCAAACATCAGCCGATAGCCAATCCGGTCAGCGGCGATCACAAATTTTGTCCAGGGGCCGCGCGCGTATGTCCAAGGCGCACGCCAAAGGTGCGCGGGGCCGTCTGATGTCGGTCATTTCGCCCCTGGACTGCCGTCTTGCTCTAAAGGCAAAACATCATGCGCTCATCTCTCGCCCTGGTTTCCGACGTCGTTCCCTCTAAGACGGAGATCGGCCGCGAACTCGCTCGCAGGAACGTGGATCTACTCCTCTCCATCGATGGGTCCTATGCCCTCGTTCAACCGAAGTATCTGGGTGTTGTTTGACGTTGCGGACTGCGTCGTTTTCCCACCCGTGCGGGTAGTTGCAGAACAGAAGCTGCCGGCGTCGTGCGTGCCTTAGGTATGAGGACCCTTATGGCCCGAAGCCGAAGGTCGGTTGAGCGCGTGTAATGTCGGCTGTCAGGGGCAATCCGGACGCGGTTCCAACTTGGTGTCCACCGCTGCTTTTGACCCGGAACAGAAGTCGCAGAGGAACACGGTCGGGACCTCTGGACGGACACCAGCCTGCCTTGCGGACACCGCACCAATAAACGTCGATCCGTCGATTGACATTGCTTTATTAGGCCAACTCAGCAAGTAGCGCGGCGGATTCTTTGAGGTCGGGCGTATCGAAGCCTTCAGTGAAGCAGCGGTAGATCGGCGCGAGCAGGTCGCGGGCGTCGGTGCGCTTGCCTTGATTGCGCCAGAGACGGGCCAGGCTACTGGCGGCGCGCAATTCCCAAAGCCTCGCGCCCTGTTTCTGCGCTGTTTCAAATGCGCGGCACAGCCAGCCTTCGGCATCGCGTCCATCCGACTTGGTGATCAGCGCCTCGGCCATGAGCCGAGATAGCTCCGCCTCATACCACCGCTCGTCGGTTCGCTCGATTTGCACGCTTTTGTCGGGTTTTTAAATCTCGCATCTCCATACAAGAAAGCGCTGTGCCGCAGGCATTTTTGCGACTCCAACATTTGAGCAACGTCAGCAACTTAGATAGACTCATTGCGTCGTGGAGGAGCGCACATGAAGAAAAAGCGAGTTTCGCCTTCAAAAGATCCCGCAGTGATAGCGCTCAATCGCGGCCGGGGGCTTCCAGTACACGGCCGCTCCTTCGGATCCTGGTGGTTGAAGTGCCCGCGGGTCGGCAGCAGAATCAGGAGACGCTTGCACAGCTGCCGAAGGCCGAACTCTGAGATCCCTAGGTCGGCACCTGGCCGGATCATCGTCTTGCTCCAGACGAGGTCACGTAGCTCGGCGCGGCTCATGTTCCTACGGAGGAGACCTCTGCCGACCGATAGTTTTCTGCTCTTCCGGGGGGCCTAATACCGTGCTTTCGCTGGAAGGCTTTGGTTGCCTTGTACTCCATGCGTGAGCGGTAGCGCGCCAGGCGGTCGGGATAGGGATACGGTCCCGGCGCGCAGGCCTTCTTGAGCCTACAGACCCGACGGGCCCAGGCTTGCTGCTCCTCGTTCTCGAAAGGGTAGAAGGGAACGTCTGGCGGCGACCACTCGGCATGCGCAGGAAGGAAGCTTGGCCGGCGCACATCGAAGTCCCACCAGATCGCGCAGCCCATTCGCAATTGATGATAGTTGGTCGCGAGAGCCTCGATCGTCGCCGCGCAATACATCGGCGCGCTCCACCGGCGGGCAACCGGCGCAATGATGCGACGTTGAGAACGGCTTCGAGCTCCGACGGCCTCAGCTTTAGGCGCTTCAGCACCTCGTATTCTTGATAGAGCGGCGGATCTGCCATGGCGGCACCTCGTGACTGAGGAAGCCCGCCACGGGTGATGGCTGTCTGTCAAATTGTGGGAGTTGTGAACGATTTGAGCAGAAAATCTGAGTTCAAGTCAGAGGCGACCCGCCACGTGTCTGGTTTGTTGAGCCGTTCAGCGGGGCCACTTGCTTCCTGATTCGAGTCAACTTACCGCTCAGGCACTCGGAAGTGTCAGCAGCCCGGCCTCCATGGTCGCGATCTCCTCATCAATCTGAGCGATTAACCGCCGAAAATCCGTCTTGGCATTTAGGCGGCCTCAGGGGAGAGCTCCGAGGCGAAGACATCTTCGCCACGCTACATGCACCTAGCACTTGACTACGCGCGGCGCTGTTTCCCGCTTGGCTGGGCCTTAGGAACGTATGGCGTCAATCGCGTGGGCGATCAGGATCGCGACGCTGACCGCGATGATGATGACTAGCAGCCAAGTGATCACGTTCGTCTCCATCCACGCCATGGAGTGAACGCGCGCAATCGCGCACAGTCAAAAGCAACCGGCGGAAAAGCTTAACCTCGGCGCTGGGCTGAGGATTCAAGGCAACTCTTGCGTCCGGGTTCGGTCCTATCGGCGGAATGCGAGTAGGAGAAGAACAACAACGCACGATGCGATCAAGAGTAGCAAAGTGCCCACGTCACACTCCGACCCATTAGGGTTGGATCCGACCTATGCCATGCGGGAGGCGACCCCAAGTACACCAGGTGCCTCGTTGCCGTCGCTTGTCTCTGTAAGAAGAATGGCGCGCCAGCGGGAACCGGGGCCCGTCCGAGATCGCCCCTCAGCTCTGCCTCCGTGCATGCAGGCGATCACATACTGTCGGCTCTCGCGAGCACCTGACGGCGTGAACCGGCGGAGCTTCAAGGGACTTTTCCCGCCTACGACGCGCGGTAGCTCTCGCCCCCCTGAGTGTTGACTACTTCTTCGTTAGGCGAGCCGCGGCAGCTGCGGAACGCTCGCGCTTGGGCGTTACTTGTAGCTGCAAACCCATGGCCGAGAGCACTGCAAGAACCGTGGAAAAATTCGGAAGCTGTGTGTTGGTTTTGAAAGCTCGATAAATACTCTGCCGGCCTAAACCCGTCTGTCTTGCCATCTCGGCGATATTAAAAGCGCCAAGTGCCTCGCCGATAGCCTTACAAATTATCTTGGGTTCAGCTGAAGCAAATGCGCTGTTTAGCTCGTCGGCTAATTTCGAAGGGGTGACCGGTCGGTAAGTTTTCGTCATTCCAATCTCCCCAAAAAAGAAAGGCCGGCTCAAAGAGCCGGCCCCTATTTTTTTCAGTGATGCTGCTCAGTACCGGCCGATGCTCGGGCCGCCGAACTTGTAGTTCACGCGAACCGTGACGAGATCGACGTCCTGACGGATGCGATCCGCACCGAATGCTACGCCCGCGGGACCCGTGAATGCGAGCGTACGATCCTGCATAAACAGATGATCGTATTCGACACCAGCCGACCAGCCGGGAGCAAAGCCGTATTCCAGGCCTACCCCGACGGTACCGCCCCAACGGGTGTCATCGCCGGTGGTGGCAAGCACAGCGCCAGTTGCAGTCGAATAGATCCGGTTGCGATTATCGGTCACCGCAGCACCGCCCTTGACGTAGAACAGGACGTTGTTGGTGGCCCAGCCGAGCTGACCCGTGAACAGACCGAACGCATTGATCCGTGAATCGTTGCGGAAGCCCGGACCAAACAGGGTGCTCAGGTTGCTGCCTCGCAAGTCGGCCCAGTCGCCCTGCGCTTCGAGGCCGAACACCCAGGTCCCAGTCTGCCAGCGATAACCAACCTGACCGCCCGCAACTCCGCCAGTCGCATCGTGCGAGCCTTCGGGGCCCACCAGGAACGGGGCAACCGAGTCCCAGCTATTGCGGCTTGAGCCCCAACCGCCGTTGGCGCCGATGTAGAAGCCACTCCAGTCATAAATCGCGGCGACCATCGGAGGCGCCTTGGTGTAGGGTCGCGCTGCCATATCCGCCGCGCTTGCCGGAGCCGATAGGCCGAGAGCCAGTGTTCCGGCCGCAACCGCAATAAGTTTCTTCATTCGAGTCTCCCCAGAGATAATCAGTTTTAAGAGTCGCTAGTTCGCCCACCTGCGTTTCAACAGTACTCGCTCGTGGGTGTTTTGCTGTAGCTGGCCTGCCACACTCGCGATCGAAGGCAGGCCGGAACTCTTTATAACAGTTAAGTAATTGGGAACTTTATGCACGTTGGCGTTCACACAATGAGCCGTTGTTCGCCTGGCTGCTGCCGGAGTCGGGATACAGCGCTGTAGCCACGCGTTCTCGAAAAAGCCCCGCCGACTTTGTCGGCCAGCGGGTTCTCTATGTCGTGTGTGTCTCGGTACTCGTCACCAATCCGCATGGCTAATCGTGTTGCGTAACATGACGGCAGGTTTACTCCTGAGCCCTTGGCGCTGCGTCCCTCGTCTCAGTTGAACGGATCCTGGATCGATGGCGCCGACTGCCTAATGCGGCGCACGCTCACCGGCGAGCCGTCGGAGACGAACAGCAGCTCGTATCGGCGGCCTTCACTGTCGGTGGCCGAGCAGGTGATATCAGTCACCTTCCTCGCAGCGAAATTGCCAGTCTGGCGGCAGGTACCGGTTGATGGCTGCTCGGCCGGCACCGGCAGTCCGTCGACCCTAGGCCGATCCTTGGAATTGAGCAGCATGCGATCAATCGGCAGCTGGTAGGAATTGTCGTCGGCCCGTTTGCCGTTCTCGCCGGAGAACGACACCACGTGGCTCTCATCGTCGGGATCGTCGACGGCCACCGCAAAATTCACCCGCCCTTTGTCGCCATGGGCGTAAGCCACCGTCTTGCATCCGAAGCTGCGCCCGTCGACCTTCAGCGTCTTGCAGTGCCCGGACATCAGCGCCAACAGATCGATAAAAGCGTTCGGTCCGGCACCGAACGAGGAGCTCAAGGATTCTTCCTTCTGAGGAGATTGAGCAAAGCACGGCGCAAGGTAAACTAGAAAAACAAGCGCTGCGGCAGTCGAATATTTGGGCATTTGGTCACTTACAAGTATCCATGTATCTCAATTGCGCAACAGGCAGACCACATCAGCATGGAAAGCGCAACGTACACAAATGGGCCGGCCATTATCCGCCCCGCTCTCCTGGTAAATGGCTGGCTGACGGCCATGTGACCTGCAGCATCCAGTGCCTGAACGGCCTCTGTGATCGCAGGATCGACGTGCGGCTCGACGCACTCCCGCAGGATCAGCCACGGTCGCGCGTCGGCTTGCGCCTCGTCTGCTCGGCATGCGGCGCCGCAGGATCTGTGCATATCGTCCCGAACTGGCATGACAATCGCGGGCAAGTCAGGCCAAGCACGGGCGACAGTCTAAGGCCGCCCGTCGTTCGACCTTCCACGCTCAGCGATAGTTATCAGGCATACACGACCCCGGCCATCGGAGCTGGCAATTGCGTTGCTGCACAGTGAGGTCGAAAGCAACGCTATAATGGTCGGAGGTGTTACGGCGGCGAACCTGCCGCAGGATTCTAAAAATTTGCGTCGATCGTCTTCTTGAGAGGACATTCGCGCTCCTATGATTTGGAAATAAGTAAGTGTTAGTCGATTAGAAAGTTAAGTAGCTCAATGACGAAATGTAGCCAAAAATCCCGTCTCAGTCGGCGGACCGTTTTACGCGCTGCTAGAATGAATGAAAAGAAACTCCTGTTCAGTCCGCCGCCTGATTTGGTATGCAGTCGAGCGCGGCTGGCTCGATCTGCACGAGAGCGGTACCTACGTCCGGCTGCTAACACTCGGCGAGATCTGCTGACAGCCGTGGAACTAGATTCACTGCCCGGCTTCTTCTTCGAGCTGGCGGAGCGGCCCCGGCATCAACCCTCAGGCCCCCAAGCCGGGGCCGTATCTCGGTTGGCGACCACGCAGCTGGGAGCGTCCGCTTTAGCTGGTTTTTGCAAGGTTCGCTCTCGCTCACGGGCACCCCGGGAAGCGAGGCGCTCGCCTAGGTGGCGACATTCTTCATGACGGTCGAAACAGCTTCGATGAGGACCGGGCACTCTTCATATTCCTTAGCATCGCCCGCAACAGTACCGCGAAGCTCCCTGCACTCGCCGCCATCGAAGAACCACTTGGCTTTGCCAATGGCGACGATCACTTTGCATTTTGGGCATTGCACCTGCATCTGCCTACCATGCGCTCAGAATCGGCGCATTTCCAGCCACAACCTCAGCGAGTTTGGACAAGAAAGCTGCCAAAAAGAGCCTCGAAACGAAGGTCGACCCATGGGAAAAGCCGCAGCGTGGTTCCAGCCCCACTGCGGCATTCCCGGGCAACTCGAAATTGGGTTGGTACTTAAATCGCGCCGGTGTTCCGAGAGTAGAACACCCCGTTCCAAAGATGGAGTCGGTATAACTACCGGTGGCGCCTTGTCACTTTAGAGCGAAGATGGCACGGCTTGCTTTCCAGCCCCCAATGCTCCCCGCTGCCGAATCCAATTGCGGATTTGAGCGCCGGAGCCTCGAAAGTGAAGGTCGCAGGAACGGCCAGAGGCTGCTCCTGCGACCGACGCCGCGACGTTCCGCACGATCGGCGTGGCGGCTGCAACTGTTAGCACAGAGGCTAGTCAGAGCGAATGGCGGGCCGCGACGAGCCAGACGACCTTATAAATTGAGCGGCTTGTCGTCCCAGTTAAGCAGCCCCAATCCTCGCTCAAGCTCTTCCTTCTTGCCACGAGCCTTACGGCAAGAACGTCATTGACCAGCGGTGGAGTCGCCACAGCTCTTTATCCGACATGCAAAGGGGAAGCTGGCAACTAGTCGTCTGCGGAGCGCGGAAGGTTAGAGGCGCCCGCGAACTTTAGCTGTTCTTCTGACTGACCCTCTCCGCCGTCGGTGCGGCGTGCCAATCCTTCTTTGCTCAGCTTCGAGCACGCGGTTGCGAAGGGCTTCGAGTTCGGAAAGTTCAGAGATGAGTGCATTCAGATACTGGCGGCGCAGGACATCTGCGCGAGCAAAATTACGCATGGAACGCCCCAAAAATAATCACACACAAGAAACTGCGAGGCCGCTAACGCGGTAGATTATGGCCACTACAGCCTTTGAGTTAACTGGCGTCAAGATGCTTCTACCGGATGCAACGGGCGGCTTTCGCAAATGAAAAGCCCGCCCACCTGGGACCCGGCGGGATGACTAGGATTACGATCCGGACAGACCGCGAAATTACTTGAGCACAAAGGCACGCCAGCGAGAACCGGCGGATGGTGGGCAATCGAAAGCCATCAAAATCCGCCCGCCTGCTACGTGCTGAGCCCCCGCACGACCGAGCCGCATCACACATCAACAGGTGGCGTACCAACCATCCGGAAACGGTAGCAGAGGCCAGGTGCCCGCGTTGTCATTCGCAACCTCGGGCATGACGTTGATGGTTCTTCGCCCACTCGCCCCCTCAGTAGGAGTGGAAGAGAGGCAGGCAGCAGGCGCACGCCCGCGACCATGGGAGCGTTGCTCGGAAAGCTCTGTGCTTAAGTGCGTAGTCTCTATGGAGGGCATAATGTTCAGTCCGCGCGCTGGGAGCGCTGAAATTGAATTTGAGGGAAAACGTCCGGGCTCAGATCACGCCCGCAATAATCAAAACTCCGACCTCGACCAGTAGGAGCGTACCCGTTGCTGCGGAGATGAAAAACCAATTACCTAATGACAGGAACTGCATGATTGCGTTCCAATTTGCCAAAGAAGCGGCCCCTACATCCATTGGACGGCGTAAGCAGGGGGCACGATGATGGGGCCGCTTCCAGGAGGTCCTTGACGCGTGCGTCCGGCACCAAGCATTCGCATCCTAATCCAAATTTAAATCTTGTCTAGCATTTAATTCATTTAATGTTTGTTTGTTTAATATTCAATCGGGTGACGTTTGCAACGATGCAAGCCGCCGGGTGACGGCGACTTCCGCTCCCTGGTCCAGGCCGTTCAGCGCCGCGGCGTGCGGGTCACCGTGATTTCCACGATCGCGAGCCAGCCGCCGATGATCGCCGACGAGCTGCGCCGCCAGGCCGACGTCTTCACCGACCTCGTCGAGCTGCAGTCAAAGCTCGGCCGCGACCCGTCCGAACGCCCCGCCCCGCGCGATCGTGATGCGCGTGGACACATGCCCAAATTCTTGCAGGAACCGAAGGGAAACGACCCACACGAGTAGACCCTGAAGGCGGCGCCGCATTTCGCAAGTGCGGATGGGCCGTTGGCAGATGTCGCTTTAGATATCTTGGCGACGGCTCGGGTCGCTTGCATGCAGTCGAAGCCTGTCCTGGCATCAAGGTCAACCGCCAACCAAGGAAACTAGTGGACAAGCACGAGGATCGGGGGCCCGACCGCTCGTTTCCGCTCTAGCGAAAAGGCCGCCGCCGACGTCGGCGGCCTTCGGCTTGCTACAAGCAGGTTGCTCCGGACATTTTTTGACGCGGCGTGCAGGTGGTCATCATCCTTTTCTGCCCGGCCGCGCCCTTCGCTGGTTGCGCCACCGGCGCCTTTGATTTTGCCGCACCGGGAGCGGGCGGCATGGCTTGCGCCTTTACTTCCAACGAAAACGAAACAAAGAGAGAAGCAACAGCAATAATCGCGAGCGCACTCTTCATCTTACCCTCCGTTTGGTTTGGCAGTGAGGCTTTCAACTAAGGAGCGCGACGGCCGGCATCCGAAACGAGTACAGGTCGGCCATCCGTTCGACGCTCGCGTCTAGACAGGCTGTTCCTTCTTACAGGCCGAGCTAGCCGCTGCTTGAGTCGCGATCGGCTGTCGGGGCTGCGCTGGCACTGAGTTTCCAATTCTGTCGTTCAGCTTTCGGCTCTCCTCAGAAATCCGAAGCGCGGCGCGCTACGCACATCCAACAGATATCAATTTAGAAATCGAATAACCGGCGATATCTGATCTTTGCCTCACAAATCACATCTGTAAATAGAAAACTGGCAACGTGATGGATTAATTATGCTCCTGGCCACCCGAATTAAATAGGCCTTGGTCGCAACACGCGGCAGCGCCTTCGAGCAAACGGAGCCACATGCGTTACGTGGGGGGGCCCGCTCACGATCCGAGACGGCCCGGTTGATCACTGTCACTGCGGTCTTTGCGCTCATCTTCGCAATGGCGATGTGACAGCGCAAGTCGAGCGGTAGTTGTTGTCCCGGCCGCCGACGGAGTTTGGCCTGTAGACCGAGATCCGGACAAAGCGCGAGGCTCTGTCGCATGAAGACCGCCAGGTGTGAACGAAAGGCCGCGAGTTAAGGCGTGGCCAAAAAGCGACGCGGGATCGCGTCAGCGACGATCTGGACGCACGTGGAGGGGCACGACTTTGCCCATGTCGCTGTGACCGGAGCGCCGGCTTTGCAGCTTCACCACCTGCTCGAGTTCGAGAGCCTCTATGGCGAGCTCATCTGCCAAGCGTTCGAAAAGTGCGCGCTTTCGCGGGTCGCTCGATCGCCTGCTCATAAGGACCAAATCCGCGGCATCGGCACGGAGTCTGTTCAATTTTTCCGTTAGGTCCGCCATGGTACCGGCCCCGTCCTAGACCCACCTCGTTATGCGTGACGGGATGCAGGTCAACGGCGGAACACGCCTGGGGGCTTCGTTAACCGATTGTTAGCTCGACATTCGTAGGGCCGAGATGTGTGAACGAGCGCCCGCTAGCTTTGCCGAGCGCGCGTCTGCGGCTATCCGATCAATGCTTCAGTGCGCACACGTGGTCACGAGCAGCATGGTCCGGCATTGCCAATCGGATCCCAACATTGGTTCAGGGACTCCACGAGGAGTACCGATGGCCATAGTAGTACCAGCCGCAACCAGAACAGCGGCGGTCAGCGCGAGCATTCGATAGGTTGCCGAGTTCCACTTCATTGCGCTTCCCTCCAGTGGAAGCGCGCACGCTACGCTCGGTGATACTCTGCCAGTTGTGAACTACTTCACACAATGCGGATCACAGCCTTGTGCAGGAAGCCCGCCGGCATGAATTGGTGGGCATTGTTCGCCAACGTCGCGCCTGCCTAACCGTTGACGATTGACTCTGACGGCGACGCCGCTTGGCTAATCATCGTCGGGGTCGCTGGCGACGTCCCGAGCGACGCGCGCGCCGTATTGGACGGCTAGTTGAGCCGAGCCAAATAGCTCCCCCACATCGTCCGCACATGTCTCTCCCTTGTGAAAAATCGGGAGGTAGTAACGTCGCATAGCCGCGGCCCTCGTCCTTCTAGCGCGATCAGCCCACGGCTCAGGACGGCCTACACCTGTCGAAAAGGACAGGGTCCGTCAAACAGCGCCATTCACAAGGCATTTGCGAACCGCGCGACACGTGTTAGACCGCGCTCCCATCAACGAAGGAGCGCCAAGTTGGCCAAGAAGAAAAAAAGTGTTCGTCGCGAGTGGACGAAAGACGACCTGAAGACGCTGAAGTTACTTGCGAAGCAAAAGACTGGTGTCACGAAGATCGCAAAGAAATTGAAGCGAACGCCGGGCGCGACGGCGGCTAAGGCATTTGTTCTTGGCTTGTCGCTAAGCACGCAATAGCGGGCACCTACTCGGTCATCCGACAGCGCTCTCGCTCCACGCAACCTCGATCTGATAGGATGCCGCGCGATGCGACGTGCGTTTCTGGGCGCCGTTGATCGCGCGCAATATTTTCGTTAAGCATTTCCGAGTATGCGGATGTCATGTTTCGCGCGTTGGGGCAGTTGCTATTGCGAGGTCCGGTAAGCGTTGCTGGCGCCGCTCTGATGGCCCTCTGCGTCGCTGGTGTCCTGTCGTTGGTTGCGACGTACTTTCCGACCAAAGAGCAAACAGTCGTCGAAAACATCGCTCTCAAAAGCGGGTTGCGTACCCAGCCGTTGCGGCACGAGGGTGAGCGCTGAGCATTAGCGGGAACAGCGATGCTTTCCAGGATCGGATATCCAACTGGGTGACCGTCGCAGGAGCTGTCCTCGGACTGGCGGGATTGATCGGTGGGCGTTCCAAAGAAACCGCAAGCGGCAGAAGAAGTGCGAGAACCCGCCGTACTTATCAACCGGCCGTCGGACCGGAGGCGGTCCCAAATCGCCTTGAGAGGACCACTTTCAAGGGCGGGCTAGTTGGTCACCAACGTTGACGCATCGCTGTTTGGTTCTCTTGGTTGAAGATGTTCGCGGAAGGTTTTTCCTACTTTCGGAAAGAAATTTCCGGCACTGAACTAAGCGCGAACATCTATCGCTTTGTGCGTGAGTTCTGACGGGCAGTCGCAGCGCTCTCCGCATTCGCGGATGCCAGCCCATCAACGCGTGCGCCGAGTGCGCCTAGTTGATCTGACATTAGCTTGCGATTACTGCCTTCCGAGGCAAGTTTGCGCTGGACCTCCGCTATCCGGTCCACAAGGCTTTGCTGGCTTGACTGAATGTCTTTCATCGTCTGCTCAAGAGCTGCTACCGCCCTCTTTGTTTGTTCGACGCCAGAATCTCGACGAATAGCAGTCGCCGCCTGTAGGGCATCAATTCTGTTATTCATCCAAACGAACATGCCTCCAGCCAACACAACAATCAGCGCGACCACGAGCCAAGGCAACACCTGACGGTGCGTGCGGGCAGATTCTGTTGGTTCCATCACGGGCTCCTATGAGGAACGCAACCCCATCATACACCTTGAATCGGACTTAGTTACGACCGCCGCCCCAGAGTTGCCTGCAAGATGCCGTGCTCAAAGGAGCAAGTCTGCGGCAGACAAGCGTGCAAAGCGAGAGGCATTGAAGGAAGAGCCGGCTGACCGGACTGAGGAAGCCGAGCAAGCAATCGCAGGTCTTGGGAAGGTACTGTGTCAATTGCCAACGCTCGTCCGGTCTTCGAAATCGCCGAACAGAAGATGCGGCGTCCTTTAGCGAGCGCCAACCGCAGGCTCCTAAGTACCTCTAATAACCCCCTCTGCCTCGAATCAAGCTGCCCGACAGCGCGTTCGGCACCCGCCTCGGCGTGGTCGTCGTGTTCGGCCTTGGCGATTGCCCCTCGAGCTCGGGCCGCTGCTCGTCCACTAAGACCAGCGCGAAGCACCGCTCGACGGGCCATTGGCGTCGGCGGGCGTATGGCCACCAACAACTCTGCCCCATTGTCAGTAGGCGGGTTGAAATTTCTCATTTTGGGGATACGCAACTTTTCCCATGGGCCGGTCGTATGTAGTGCGCGCTGGGAAGACTGGCCGATAGGCCCCCGGCCGGTTGCGCTAAATGGCGCGATGCATCGCAGCGAGATAATTGACTTGCTGCGGTGCTCCTACGCACATCCGGCCAACGTCGGTATGCAATCACCTATTCGCGAGACGCGAATACATGTTCAGGAACACTGGCGGATGGGTTGCATTGTTGACTTGTGCTTCAATTGTTTGATGAGGCCGAACAATGCGCCTTCTCCTCAGAATGGTTGCGATTGCGACACTCCCTGCTTGGATTGGATTGAATGCGAACACCGCTGCAGCAGAGGATTTCAATGAGCGGTGGTCCATCATTCCAAAGGCTCACGCTGAGCCGGCTCCTGAAGGACTCGATCAGACAAAAAAGGATGAGGCGCAACCGCAACTTCCGAACGGACAAGAGCCCTTGAATGCTCGTTCGGGCACTCAATCTTACAACCGGGTCTTTTCCGGAAAAGCCTCCTACTACTCCTACTCCAAAGGCAAGACCGCGAGCGGTTCATCATTTGACCGGAATCTACTAACCGCGGCGCACCGACGTCTGCCGTTCGGCACGAGGGTCCGGGTCATTGATCTTGAGACGAAGAAGTCGGTGGTGGTTCGTATCACCGACCGCGGACCATGGGTCCGTGGCCGCGTCCTCGACCTCTCGCTCGCCGCGGCGCGTACCTTAGGGATTACGGATCGTGGCGTGGCTCCGGTTCGTGCTGAGGTGTTGTAGCAGTCGTCCATCGCCTTGCGAGAATACGCAACCGCTGCCCCGCGCCCTTACATCAATGGTCCGGTTTTGGGTCTGAACGTGCCGCGGCTCTGAACAATCCCGACGCTATTGCGGTCATCGTGACCGCCCTCCGGCTTTCTCACGGCGACGAAGCTGCACGAGCCATGCTGGTCGGTGGCATGAGCCTAGCCGCGCTGATAGACGCGATGTTCTCCGCACCGATCGGCCGACGCGATGCCGTTCACAACATCACAAGCGCGTTGGACGACTTTGCCATTTCACCGGAACTCGGCCCGGTCTGGCACCTTCGCTACCTTTACGAAAGTCATGGCTCGCTTCGCGTCGTCGATATGGAGATTGCGACGCCAACCGGCACGCTGTCCAGTAAAGACGTCTGGCTTCGTCTGCCCGTCTAGCTTATCTCGCCACCTCTGCGATGTGGCCGGTGCTGTCGATGATTACCGAGCGCGTGGTGCCTTCCTTGACGGCCTTGTAGGTCTTGATCTTGCCGGCCGGTAATTCCTGGATCTGGGAGTAGCCCGCGGCACGAAGCTTGGCGATGACCTCCTCAGACGTCAGGCTGAGCGCGGACGGGCATGCCCAGACCACTGCGAGGGGAGCGATGACGAAAGATCGCAGCACTTGCCCTCCTTACGCGCTCGCCCTCACCAGGTTGGCGCGTTAGCCTACCCGGCGATCGGTCCCGACAGCATCTCCATCCCGGCCTCGATGGCCGCAATGTCTTGCTCGAGCTGGGCGATCGACGACCCGCAGTCGAAGCCAGTCATGGCTTTCAGATCGAGCGCCAAGCGCCGGCGGTGCATCCTCAACTCCTCGAGCGACTGATGGTCGTTCAGTCTTGCGTAGCCGTCCACAATCAACTCAATCGCACTCGACATAACGCTACCCCACAATACGAGTTCGGATGTGCAATGCGTCTAGCCTACGACCGTCAGCCGCCCCGGGGAAGTATCTAAACGCTGATTGGTCACGGAACCCGACTTGGCACCCGCTTTGCTGCAGCGGCCGGCTGGCGGGGCGTCTCCCGGCTAACGAGGGCTTGACCGACACCTGGCGAGGCGGGTCAGCCGCCACAAAGTCTAACGGCTTGCCTCCGGAGGAATCCTCCGGATGAGCACCAAGTCGCGAGAGGTCATGCGGGGCGGTAGGGGTTATGGTGACCTTGCCCCCCGGGCTTAATCCAGTTTGGAGTTCGCTCTCGCCCAAGACGAGGACCAGAGCATGAAGCGCAGTCGTTTCACGGAAGAGCAGATCATCGGAATCTTGAAGAAGCACGAGGCCGGGGTTTCAGTGGCCGATCTGTGCCGCAAGCACGGCGTGAGCGACGCCAGTTAAAAATGGAAGACCAGGTTCGGCGGGATGGACGTCTCCGAGGCCAAGCGGCTGAGAACGCTGGAGGACGAGAACACCAGCCTGAAGCGGCTCCGGGCCGACGCCATGCTGAACAATGCGGCGCTCTGGTGGATGCCCATGGGATGAGCGAACGGCGGGCGTGTAAAGCCATCGGCTGCTGCCGCATGACCATGAGATATCGGACGACGCGGACTGACGATGCCAGCCTTCGCCAGCGCATGAGGGCGATTGCCCAGGAACGCCGCCGCTTCGGCTACCGGCGACTGCTGATCGAGGGTCAAAGCCGCACCGCTTGGGTACTGGGTCAGTTTGAAACTGGCAGGATAGAAGGGTGGCGTCAGGACGATTCAGGGCGCATACACATGGGCAATGGGCGAGCTTGCAAAAAGAGCGTGGTTACTTTCGATCGAGTACGGCGTCTCGCCGGACCTAGCCCCGACATATGGGTGGTTCTACGTCGGCTTCGCCAATGAAGAGGCAGCTAAAAACGCGCTTCGCGCCCACCTCGGCACACGCGTTGGCAAGAGGGTAATCAAGGGCGAGCGGCTGTTGGTCCCTGATGAGATAGCCAAAAACCGCTGGGAAACGGTCAAGTGGTCAAGTTCGGCGGCCCCAAACCTAGAGCACAGCAGAATGACCCAAGCGCCCTAGAAACCAGCTCGCTAAGTCGATTATCGACATTGCGACGGACGAAGCTCCTGGGCGAACGGACGTAGCTCCTGGTCGGTTGACCCTTGAACGAGGACAAATGCCGCCAGTGGCGGGCCAAAACCTCGGAGAAAACCCCAAAGCGAATTCGCACAGCGAAACGCCATCCGGGCCGTATTCTACAACGAACCGCGCGCGTGCCGCGCAGAAGTAGTAAAGAGGCACCGGGCCACACCCCCTGCTGGTTTGTGTGAGCGCGAAGCGCTCGCCGCACAGGAACGCCACCAGGCCTCACCTGCTGCACCCGATGGAACGGGTATTCCTGGGCGTCATTATCGCCGCTATCCTGCTCCTGCTCGTGGCCTTGGCAGCCACGGGGATGTCCCTGCTTTAGCGCGAAGCGCTCGCGGGCCGTTTGCATGCACCAAACGCGCCGCGGTTAGCGCCGGGTCCTGTGCCTGCCAACAACAGGATGAGACATGTATCTCAAGCTGAACATCTCCGATGCGGACCGCGCGGTCCTCCTGCATAACCTCTGGCGTATGCACGACATCTTCGTGGAAATGGGTGACACGGGCCCGCAGTTCTTCGCTGACTACAAGGATATGCTGGACTCGATTGAGCGGAGGAAGGATCTCGATCCGACATCGGTCGAGCTCGTCCTCCGAACGATGGAGCAAATCCGGGAGCACAATCTCCTCGGCCCCGAGAGGGCACACCAGGCCGACACGCTCAGCCGGATCGAGGCCGACATCAAGCGGGACGGCAGGACGATGTTCAAGAAGTTCCGGATGCCGTTCTGAGGGATGTCCCAGCCCTCAGCGTGGGGGACAGCGGGACACGGGACAACCGGCAATCAAGGCGGCAACGCCGCGCCGGCGCCCGCGCCAAGTCGAGCACGCTCCCAACGGCTTGCGGCTAGGGCCGCGCCACTACGCCCTGCCCAGCCTGCAACGATGCCGCCGGACGAGATGCCAGTGCCGCCGAAGGATTTCGACCCCAGCATCACCAGCATGGAGGTCATGCGCGCCGCTGGTGAGAAAGCCGCCCCGAAAGCGGCGCGGGAAGTCGCTGAACTAAGACCTATTCTCACAAACGTCGGCTTAGCAACGCAAGCGGAAGTCTCCCACTTTGACCGTGATCGGCGGTTGCAGAACGGACTCAAGAGAAAGCACGACGCTTACTCGTTGGCGGCCAGTCTATATGGATCAGGGACCGAAGACGGCGGAGACTCCAGCCAAAACGCGCCATGTGGGGGTCGCTTGAATCCCGTTGTAGTCGTTAAGGACCGGAATGCCGACCATCACGTAGCTCGACCAGTTCTCGACCGTAAGGCGCAGACCCGGCGAAATGAACACCGTGTTGCCACCTGAGTTTGGATCGGCGATGCCGAAGGTTCGCTGCTTCTCGTGCCACTCGCCGTTAATCTCAAGCAAAGCGTCGAGGGCAACATGACCGTGCGGAGCGGCCAGCATCGGGGTCTTGGTCACCATCCGTGAGCGATCATGACCGGCGTGTGCATAGGTAGCACGCGGGTCATGGGAATGCGGCTCGCTGGCCGTTTCGCCGAACAGTCGGTAGGCCAATGCGCCGTTATAGAGAAACCGGTTGCCGAGATTGGTGTCTTGAGTCCCAGTCCTGGTTGCAATCGCGAGTACGTTGGCGTGAAAGCTCAAGGCGGGATACAATTGCTGGCTGAAGGCGACACCGAACAAGCCATCCCAAGATCCCGATCCGGGTTGAAACTCTGCCTCGAAGGTTTCCCGAAATGGATCGACCAGGTTGGTCGCGCCGGTCGGGGCCTTGGCGCCGAACAGCACCGCCGCCTGCGTTCCGCTCACCCGATTGTTCAGAAAGCGATATTGGCCTAGCACGGTTACATCGCCAAAGCCCGATGTGTTGCCGCGGTCACGCACGGTGGCAGGATCCTCCTGCACGCCTTCGAGAATACCGGTGCGGCGCACCCATGGCAGGCGCACCGATACCGTGAAATCGTTGGTGATGCCAACAGCAAGGGCAAGGACGCGGCTCTCGACCGTTTGCAGGCCATGGACGTCGTTACCGACATTGGCGAGCAGAGTTAGATTGCTCAGTTGCTGCAGCCGGAGATAGTCAACGAACACGGAAAAGGCGAACTGGCCCTCAGCGAGGGTGCCAGCGCCGATCGTGAAAATGCCGCCGGCACCACCGATACCGCCGATGCCTTGGATGATGCGCCGATGCGGCGCTCGCGCTGATGGCCGTGGATGCAACCAGAGCTGCAGTGAGTAAGAATCGATTGGTCAACGTCCGCCCCCTTTGACGTCACGCGCGGCATCGATCGTACGTTAATTCTGTCGCTTCGGCTATTGGGCCGTTAGCTGCCCTATCGCAAGCGTCGAGGCGTGGACTGCTTTTGACCCTTTTGCGAGGTGGCTGCCGAACCGACTACGTGCGATTATCGGGGTAGACCGGAAGTGCGCGGCAAAACCAAAACCGCGCTTTGATCCGCGGCGGATTCCGCCGGCCCGTTCAGCCTTGTCGCGGCCACTGATTGCGGGCAGACTGGCAGTGGCATGAGAGGGCAAGAGCCATGCAACGCCGGCTTGCGGCCATTCTAGCGGCGGACGTGGTCGGCTACAGCCGGCTAATGGGCGCCGACGAGATGGGGACCCTCAATTCCCTCAAGTCGCACCGCCGAGAACTGGTCGACTGCGGCATTTCCGATCACCACGGCCGCATCGTCAAAACCACCGGCGATGGGATGCTGGTGGAATTCGCCAGCGTCGTGGATGCGGTCGCCTGTGCGGTCAAGATTCAGCGCAGCATGGTGGGGCGCAACGCAGGGGTCGCTGCGGAACGGCAGGTCGTGTTCCGGATTGGGATCAACGTCGGCGATATTATCATCGACGGCGACGATATCTTCGGCGACGGCGTCAACATCGCGGCGCGCTTGGAAACGCTCTGCGAGCCCGGCGGCGTATGCATATCCAGGGCGGCGAACGACCAGATCCGGGACAAGCTGTCGATGGCTTTTGCTGATTTGGGCGAGCAGGCTGTGAAGAACATCTCGCGCGCGGTCGGCGTGTTCGGGCTCACTGCCAAGGACATCGAGGCGATTCCAGACGCCGCGATTCCCTCGTCTGCGGAAGACACGGTCGCGGCGTCAACCGTCCAACACAAGCAGGAAATTCACTTCTGCCAGACCGCCGACGGCGTGCAGTTGGCCTACGCCAGGACCGGCCAAGGGCATCCGCTGGTGAAGACGGGGCACTGGATGACCCACATCGAATTCGACTTCGAAAGTCCAATCTGGCGGCATCTCTACCGGGAATTGTCCCGCGAGCACCTTTTCATCCGATATGACGCAAGGGGAAATGGGCTTTCGGATCGTGACGTCCCCGACGTAACATTCGAGCGGTTCGTCGATGACCTCGAAGCGGTGGTCGACGCCGCGGGCATCGAACGGTTCGCGCTGCTCGGCATATCCCAGGGGTGCGCAGTCTCGATTGCCTACGCGGTCCGGCATCCGGAGCGAGTGTCGCATCTGATTCTCTACGGAGGTTATGTTGTCGGCTGGAAGAAGCGCGCCAGGACCGAGGCGGAGAAGGCGGCCGGAGATGCGATGCTGACGCTGATGCGGCTGGGATGGGGACAGGAAAACCCGGCTTTCAGGCAGATGTTCACGTCGCTGTTTATTCCGGACGCTAACAAGGAGCAGGCCGACTGGTTTAACGAGCTACAGCGTATATCGAGCTCGGCCGAAGACGCAGCGCGCAATTTACTGGCAAATGGCGAAGTGGAGATCAGCTCACTACTGCCGCGGGTCAAGGTGCCGACCCTTGTCATGCATTGCCGCAACGACGCCAGAGTGCCGTTCGAGTCGGGCCGTCGGCTGGCCGCGGGGATTCCCGGCGCCCGATTTGTCCCGCTCGAAGGCCGGAATCATATCATGCTGGAGGGCGAGCCGGCTTTGGCACGCTTTCTCGACGAGCTACGATCATTTCTTGCCTCCGATACTCAACACTAAAGGTACTGGGTACGGCGGCTCCGTTTAGCCGCCAATATGCGCCACGGGTTGCCCGTTGATCTCTTTCTTGGGCCGGTTGGAGACGTGCCGGTCCGGTCTGACCACGTCCGTTTATCCGCTTCGAACGCTGGTCATCGCCTCACGGGCAAACCGACGCGATTGACCCGCAGCGGACGCGCACTTCAGTCATCAGCCACCGCCAAACTTGGATGGATCATCGTAGGCAGGAGGATCGTCGTGATCGGTCCGGAGACCTCCCGGAACGGAATCGTCGCGATAGATGCGCACGCCCCGTGGAGTGGTATAGCTCGGGATGACCGCCTGGCCAGGACGCATGATGGCTTGCCGCGAGTTGTGATGCCACCTTGGCGCGGCGTTCGCAGAAGCACACGACGCGATCCCAAGGCATAATCCGAAGATAAAACGCATTGCATTTTCTCCAAAGCAAGCCCTGTTGTATGTGGTGCGCGCGCCACTCCTTGCTTTCACATTCGAACGAGGCTTTAGGCCCGTTTACGAATTCAATCCGGCCGCTTGGATGTCCGGTCACCGAGATCATCGGTCCAGATTTGCCCAAGGGAGTTCTTCGCATTTTGACTCGAAGACGACTTTGGAGTTCGCGCAGCCCGCTTCCTGATCCGGTCTGGCTGCCGAGTTGCCCCCAAAGCCCCAGCGGATTGTGGGCTTAATTGGATAGACCGCAGGTTTGGGATGAGATTTGTCCGAGAGCATCAAACGTTAGAACTACACTGACGACGCCGTGCCTCGCGACATATGTGATTAGAGTTCCATCATCCGATGGATGCAGGTTGTCCAGCTCCGAAGCTGGAAATTGCCGAACCCGGTCCGTCCAATAAGCGTGGAGGCCCTCTCTGCCAGTGATGGGAGCTTTCATGCTACCACAGCCGCAATGGACTGTCGCATCGTCAGCATACATCTCCAGGATAGTTTCAATCTCGCCAGCGCGGTAGGCGTCGAGCCAATCAACCGCAGCGGCCATCGGGTCGAAGGACATTGTTCCTCACCTACATGCCGTGATCGACGGCAGATGTAGGATTGAGCTCATGAACGCAAGATCAAAATCCAGAGTTCCGCGTCTGTAGTTCTCCGGCTAATCAACGAATTTGGGCAGAGCAATATTGATGAGTGCCTCTCATCCCGTCGCACCAGCAACATCGCCTGTTGGCCCGTAGCTGACCTTAGCTCAGCATGCCGCGAGGTCTGCTTTTGGGAGGCAAGCTGAAGCACGCAATGCGAGCTGCCAAGGTAGCTTTTGACGCGATGCCGACCTGTGTTGGCGCAGCGGCCGGTCGGAAATCGGGTGGATCGATCTGAGTGAAATCCTATCGTGGGCGGGCGCACATAGGAGCACGACATGCACAAGTTTCACTCTATCGCAGCTCCTTGTGGAGATGGCCTCCGACCAGAACTGCGAGAGCTGTTCGAACGGCTGGCGATTGATCCTCAGTCTGGGCCGCACATCCGTCCCGACGGCATGGTCCAAGCCGGCCCCGATCCCGTCTCCAAGGCGTCCACTCGAACTGAAAACACAAACAGAGGAATTAGCTACATGTCGAAGGAAAGTGACAACAAGGCCATCGTGGGTCGCTGGTTTACAGACTTTTGGGGCGCGACCTGCAACCTGAACATAGTAGACGAACTCGCAGCGCCGGACATGCTGTTGCAGTATTCGCTTCACGAACCTCGTCGCGGCCGCGAGGACATTAAAGCCTTCATGACCGACTTTCGAAAGGCGTTTCCGGACCTCAACTTCTGGGGTGCCGCTGACCTGATTGCTGAAGGCGATTACGTCGTTGGACGCTGGGAAGGTGGTGGCACGCACACCGGGCCCGCCTTCGGCGACTTTTTGGCGGGATCGCTGCCTGCCAACACAGGGCGCAACATGAAGTTCACCGGTACGACCGTCCTGAAGCTCAAGGATCGCAAGATTGTCGAGGAGATTGGCCTCGACGATGGTGTGGCGGCCTTGACACAGCTTGGACTTATCAAGGCTGCCGCATAGGCCTATTTCTAATGTAACGAACGGCACGGTAGGCTCGACATCGACCAATAGCGCCGGCGCAACCATCAGCGGCGGTCTGGCCGGAATTCGGGGCGGCTTTGCCGATGTTATGAATTCGGGCAGCATCAGCGCAACTATGGCGCTGGGCGTCGGCACAGACTCGCTATCCGACCGACGGTGACAAACGTTCGTCTCCGCTCAAGCGAAGAACATACCCGCGGAAGCTAACGTTCCTTATCCACAAGAAAAGGCCTCCGCCAGTGGCGGAGGCAAGTCTAGGAGGGACACTATCGTCAGCATGGCGAACGGCATTGCCGCGCTGCCGTTCCTCCACCAGCCGCAGACTGCGGAAGAAATCACAAGAGTTTAAACCTGGGTTATTTCTTCGACAGGCCTTTGAACGAACTGGCCCGCAGCGGGCCTTGGGAGGTGATGTCCCGGTATTCGAGGTCGGCGTAGAACTTCGGCTCGACCCAGGTCGCCTTCGGTTTCCTGACAGGCTTGGTGAGCTTTTGTTTCGGACTGATGACGGTATCGAGAGCCTTGCGGATCTCCGCCGATTTCGTCCGGCTCCAGCCCGTCCCGACTTTCCCCATGTACCGCAGCTCTTTCCCTTCCTGCTTGCCGAGGTAGAGCGCGGCGACGCCGGACGGGTCCTTGACGAAGCCAACGACGGGAAATTTCTCGCGCTGGACGGTCTTGATCTTTTGCCAGGTCTCAACCCGCTCCGACCGGTACGGGGCATCAACCCGCTTCGAGACGATGCCTTCGTAGTTAAGCTTGCCGGCCGCCTCGAACAGCGCCTGCCCGTCACCTTCATGGTGCTCACTGTAGAAGATCGGTGCTTCCAGCCCGTTCTCGTCTATCAGCTGCTTCAGGAGCTCCTTGCGGGCAAGCTGAGCCATTCTGCGAAGGTCCTTGCCGTCCAACCATAGAAGATCGAAGGCGAAGTAAACCAGCCGGTCCTGGTCGCCTCGGCCGAGGTCCGCCTGGAGTTCGGAGAAGTTGGTTCGCTCTTTATGGATGACGACCACCTCGCCGTCGACGATCGCCTGACCCGGGATATCGAAGGCGCCGGCAATGACCGAGAACCTGTCGACCCAGTTATGGCCATTCCTGGTGAAGGCCTTCCGGCCGTCGCCGCCGATGTGCAGCTGGATGCGGTAGCCGTCGTATTTGACTTCGTGAATCCACTGAGCCCCCGAAGGAGCTTTCATCTTCAGGGTCGCAAGCTGGGGACTGATAAAGCCCGGCATGGAAGTTTGCGGCTTCTTGGCCGGTGCTCCGGTACGCTTTGCCACTCAAGCAACTCACAAAAACCCCGCCGCCGGTGTTGGGAGCCGACGGCGGGACAGTCTACCTTCTTAGTCACGGGACTCATAACTTCGGGGCTGCCAGCGTGTTCCCGCGGAGGGCAATATAACCGGTTCAGTGCTTTCTTGAGAACAAAGCCGAACAGTAAGCCAACGCGACGCGATAATCCGTTCTCGGTTACGCGGGCTGCGGTGCACCACACCTGACAAGAGATCGATGCCGATAACGCAGGCCGGCCTAGCGGCAGTTTGCTTGCACCACTGATTGACCGCGGAGATGACGCCGAACGTCAAAAGCCATGGAGTCGATTGTCGCAAGTGTGAAGGTCGGGGATCGGCGCGCTCTGGTCGGCGCGCCTTAAAGCCCATCCCTACGCACGAGGGGCATCGGCGGCGACCGCGTGATCTGGGATGGCATTTCGATCGGCAAGGCGATGCACGAGTGCTTCGATGTTGTCTGCGTTCATCGATGTGATATCGTCGCGGATGATCCTTTTGACGGGTTGTATGCTGGGTCGCCTTGCAGTTTTGTGGGTCCCGCTATGGGCGAAATTCGCAACTTCCGATCCGGGAACAACGGTGACCCCCCTTCACATGGCGTCGGACCTCGTCGTCTCGCAGCGATCATTGTCGGTGATATAGCTTCCTACAGTCGCTTGATGCAGGCGGACGAAGAGGGTACCCACGTCCGTGTCAAGCGGATTGAGCGGGACCTCATCCGGCCCAGCATCGTCGAGCACCATGGAAGTCTGGTGAAAACGACGGGCGATGGCTTCATCGCGATTTTCGACAGTCCGGTCGAGGCCGTGCGATGCAGCATCGTCATCCAGCAGAACCTCATCGGGCGCAATGCCTCGCTTCCGAGGGATACGCGGATCGAGTACCGGATTGGCGTCAATCTGGGCGACGTCATCGTTGAGTCGGACGATATCTACGGGGACGGCGTCAACATCGCCTCACGCATCGAGGGCATTGCCGAACCTGGTCAGGTCTACATCTCCGGCGCGATCTACGAGCAGATCAAGCACAAGGTCGTGTGCGGCTACGAGTCGCTCGGGGACCGCAAAGTCAAGAACATCACCGATCCCGTGCGCGTCTATCGCGTGCTGGCGGATGCAGATGCAGTCGGCAAGACCAAGGGCCGGCGCGAGAATATCTTGATCTTCCTCCTGAGCCTCACGCTGCTGGTCATTGCCACCGGCGTGCTGTGGTACCTGCTGGCGCAGGCGCCGGGCAAGGTGAGCGAGCAGGCCGCCCTGCCCGCCGCTTCTCCTAACGCTTCTCCTAACGCTTCTCCGGCCGCATCGCCAAGCCCGCAGCCTCCGCCGCGCGAGGGCGCCGCGCAAAGGCCGCAGCCTTCTCCCTCCTCGGCTTCGTCGCCTCCCTCGCCCGCTCCGGTGCCAAGTCCATCGACAGTTCCCGTCCGCGAACCCGAGATGGTCGCCATTCGCGGCGGCAGCTTTGCAATGGGAAGCAACGACGACCCGACCGAGCGTCCTGTCCATCAGGTGACGGTCAGGCCATTCTCGATCGGCAAATATCCGGTGACCGTGCAGGAATGGAACGAGTGCGCCGCCGCAAAGGCGTGCGGCTTCACGGCGATCGGCAAGGACGATGCGCCGGTCAGCAATGTGAGCTGGACCGACGCCCAGCAATATGCGGCCTATCTTGCTCAGGCGACAAAGAAGACTTATCGGCTTCCGAGCGAAGCCGAATGGGAATATGCCGCGCGGGGCGGAACGCAGACCAAATATTGGTGGGGCGACAAGCTGCAGCCGGGTATGGCCGGTTGCAAGGATTGCGGTGATCTCGCGGCCGAGCAACCGGCGAAGGTCGGCAGCTTCAAGCCAAATCCGTTCGGGCTCCACGACATGGGCGGCGGTGTGGATCAGTGGGTCGAGGACTGCTGGCACAAGACCTATCAGGGCGCGCCCGGCGACGGCTCGACCTGGAGCAGCGGCGACTGCAGCGCTCACGTCCTGCGCTCGGGCTCCTGGAAGAACGATTCGAGATATGTGCGGCCGTCCAACCGCGACGGCTACGACACCAATGTTCGTTATCCCACCCACGGATTCCGCGTGGCTCTCAGTCCTTGAGTGGAGGAGTTGGTTTGATGCAGATCCTTCGTTGCGTCGCGCTGGCGGCGGCGCTCGCATTGCTCCCGGCGGCAGCCTTCTCGCAAGGCAAGGCAGCCCCCAAGGACGCAAAGCTGTATTTCATCACCCCGCATGACGGGCAGAAGGTCCGCGGCGGATTCTGGATCCGGTTCGGCTTGCGCAACATGGGAGTGACCCATGCCGGCGACGAGTATCAGAACGCCGGTCACCATCATCTGCTGATCGACGTCAACGACCCCATCGATCCCAAGGAGCCGATCCTGCAGGACAAGTCGCATCTGCATTTCGGGGCGGGACAAACCGAAACGCTGCTCGAACTTCCGCCCGGGACGCACACGCTTCAGCTCGTGCTAGGCGATGCCAAGCATTATCCGTTCGAGCCGCCCATTGTTTCGGAGAAGATCACGATACGGGTCAGGCAGCCCGTGACGGCGAAGTAAATCGCAAGCAGGGTCTAAGGTGTCATTCCACCATTGCCGTCACTGGCCGCCGCTGCTGCGATGCGTATATTTTTAAGGAGATCAGCTTCGAGCGACAGGACTGGCAATGAACCTGCACCCTTGGTGCTTTTCGGCCTGGCAGTCACCCCGATCAGTGCGATGTTAGCGTGGTTCGCTTTTTAGACCTTTGAACCTTTTTCGCGATGCGAGCGTCTTATAATTGAAGCTTCCCTAAGCTTCACCCCCACCAGAAAGCCCCGCTTCCCCCGGCGGGGTTTTCGCTTTTGCGCGCTGCATCAACGCACCAAGCTTTCCAAGCGGCACCGCGAGCAAGCTTGGTTCGTTCTACGGCTTACTAGCCGCACCAACACCACTCCTGTTCTTGAAACGTCTTACCCAAATAACGGTCTGTCGCATACGTCATTGTCATCGGCGGTGTACTCATCGTGAAAAGAGCGCTCTTGGCCAAGCGTCGCAGAAGCTGATCGACCTGGAGCATCCACGCTTTCCAGCGGACTTATCGATTTAGATCCGAGACGCTCGCTGAAACCAGGCTTGGGCCGCCACTAATGACAATCGGCCAAGCGCCACTCTAGGTGCAAACCAACTCGTATACTCATTTGCCGATGTGAGCGAGTTCACACGCGCTCCGCGCGTCCGGGCGTATTCAACTTTAGGGGACAAGGGATAGATGAAACGACCACGTCGACAACACCGTCGGAGGTATCATGCTTCACTATTCATCCGAGACAGCAGAGCTTCTCAGAGAACACTATCACCCGCACTCGACCACAAAACCGGAGCACGTCAGGGTCACTCCGTCACCGGTTTTGGACAAACATGCCTATGCTAGGGCGTTGGCCGAAGGCTTGCGAGCCTCTACGAAGTTTGGACGCGTGGATGTGCTTGGACCGCGAGCGCTCCGGGAGCCCGTCAGCGGCGTCTATTCGTTGGCGCAATGGCAATCGGGATTCAAGCTCCAGAATGACCGCGGTACATGCTGGGCTTTTGCGGGTGCCGCGGCTTTGGAGGCGGCATATCGACGCAAGTATGGTCTGCTCATCGATGTATCCGAAGAATACATCTTTCATATGGGCAAAGCGTTTGCTTTGAATCGAGACAGCGCGGGGGCGGCAGCGCGTCCGGTAGAGAACAATTCCTCGCTGACCGGTTTCCAAGGCAGTGGAGATATTGCGGAGAAAATTTCGGAGAATGCCTCGCCTCCAGAGGATGCGGCTCCATACTTACAAAATCAGCAGACGTTGTTGGACATCTTACCCGTTTTGGGATTTGCAGGCGTGGAAGCAGTGGCGAGCCAAGAGGACTACGACGCCGTTGAATTTTGTGAACAACACATTCCGCTCCTGGCGCGGGTGAACGCTCGCTACAGAGCGGCGGGTTGGGGGTCTCTTGGCAACAACCCGAGCATCATCGCGCTGGAGAATACCATCCTCGCGGACCGCGAAGTAATCTGCGATGTCTTCCACAAGACCCCGAACATCGGAGGTCACGTGCTTTTGCTGATCGGCTTCGATCGCAATCGACAGGTGTTCTTCGCTAAGAACCACTGGGGCGAAGACAAATTCATCGAGATCGCCTACAACAACGATCCGAACTGGCAGATTAATTCGGGCTGGTACATCACGGACGTCGTCGATCCAACGTTTGTGCAGAGCGAGGCTTGTTGGCTTGGCAACTGGCATGCAAACGTGGGGAACTCCTCGTTTCGGCTTATCCTGCGGAGGTCTGAGGATTTTGCCAATCCGGGGACGCCGACGAAGCTTGGGACGGCGTACTTGAGCGATGGGCCTCACGACGTGAACGGACTATTTCTAAACGGGGGCGCTCATCTGCGTATGTTTATTGCGCCGACAACCGCCCCAGTTTCCATTGGAACACTGAGCGGCTGGCAGATCGACGCCGACCTAAACTTTTCCGACATCTACAACGCGGCTGGGCAGGCCGGACAAGAGTCCGCCGCACTCTCCCGCTTCAACACACGCTTCGCAGCTCTGTTCGACAAGGGTGACGGATCGGCATGGCAAGCACGGCACGGGATCACCCCAGAGGCCTATCAATCGATTTTTGATTTGCTGGTCAGAGAAGGATACCGGCTGACCAATGTATGCGGATACAGCGAGGGGACGGGCTCCCGGCTCAATGCTGTCTGGCAACTGCGCGATGGCCCCGCATGGCAGGCGCGCCACGGCCTGACTAACGACCAGTACCAATCGACATTCGATGATCTCGTGGCAAAAGGCTACCAACTCGTTTGCGTCAGCGGTTACGCCGAGAACGGACAGGCCCGGTACGCCGCGATCTGGGAACAGCGGACATCTTCTGATTGGGAAGCGCGGCACGGGATGTCGCGGAGCCAATACCAGCAGACCTTCGACCAGATGGCCGCCGACGGCTTCGCGCCCGTGCAAGTTTGCGGTTTCCGGGTCAATGTTGATGTACGCTTCGCAGCGATCTGGGAACGGCGCCCTGGCCTCGAATGGATTGGTCGGCACGGGTTGACGGCGAGTGAATACCAAAAGGCTTTTGATGACCAGAACGCCGCAGGTTTCCGTCTGGTTTCTGTGAGCGGGTACAGTGACACAGGGATCGCTCGCTACGCTGCAATTTGGCACAAGGACCAGCCGGGCGAATGGCAAGCACGGCACGGTCTCGATGGCGCGGCATATCAACAAGCCTTCGACGATCTGTCCCGGCGAGGATTCCGTCCGGTGCAGGTCTGTGGATACGGTGATGGATTTTATCCGGCCTAGATCGCGAGGTGCCGCCACTCAGCAGTGGACAAGCTCTCGAACTGCGCGGCTAATTGTACCGATCACACGGGCGAGGCGTAACGCCTCGCCCGACCGTGATGATCATGTTACCTTGTGCAGCCTGCAAGAGCTCCGAACGCCGCGTTGTTCCGGGGCGCGTTTTCACGCCTTGAACCCTTCATGACCGCGACGGACTCGAAGGGCTCTACTTGCAATGCTTCTCGCAAAAGAGCCCAGAGCGAAGAGACTCTGTTCAAGCGTATTCAGCGCCTGGCCAGTAATGCTCGAGGAAGAAACGCAGCATCTCCCTGGTCGCGTCCGGCCCGCGGGGATCGGTGTAGGACCCGGCAGGACTGCCTCCAGACCAGGCATGGCCGGCCCCGTGGACGCTCCAGTGCTCGGACGTGCCCAAGCCACCTTCATCGGTGAGGACGGTGCGGGTATACGCATGTCCCTCAGGTACTCGCCCGCGAAGAGTTTTCGTCCTCGGGCTTGCTGCAGCTTCGCCCGGCCCACGGAGAATCAGTTCAGCATTGCTCGGATGCACGGTGGTATCGCGATCGCCATGGAAGACGATGGTGGGAATCGAGGCGCCAGCTCTCCGGACTGCTGCAGCGTTGCCTTGCCGCATAGCGGTCAACGCGGATGGAAGGTCGCTGGCAGCCCCGCACGCTAGGCCCGAGTGGACGCCGACGGCGGCGTACAGGTCGGGGTACGTCGCACCCATGATGGCGGCGGCGGCGCCTCCGGCCGAGAGGCCTGCGACGTAGACGCGCTTGGGATCGATAGGGTGCTCCCGCATGATCTTGCGGGTAATGCCTGCTATCAGCGAAGGCTCGCCGCTATCCCGCTGCTGGTCGCCCGTGCGAAACCAGTTCCAGCATTTCGCATGGTTGGCTCCGCGTGGCTGCTCCGGATAGACAACGAAGCAATTCCGCTCGTCCGCCAGAAAATTCATCCGGGTGCCGGCGGCGAAATCGTCCGGCGACTGGGTGCAGCCGTGAAGCATGACGATGAGGGGACGCGGTCCTCCATCAGCGCGGCTGGGGATGAACAGCTTGTAGGTCCGACTTCCCGCCGCGTTAGTGAAGGTGGCAGAGACGAACCTTGTGCCGCCCGGCGCAATGTCCGCTTTGGACATTGGAGTGCGCCCGACCGGACTTGGCATGCCGAAACCGGAAAGATCTTTCATGCCGCCGAAGTGCGCGAGGCGATTGTGTCGTTTGGCAGGCGTGGCTTGTGAGGACGGCCCGCTCTCCGTCTCCTCGACGACATTGGCCTTCAGCTCGAGTGTCGGCGGCTCGAGCCTCGCACGCTCGACAGGCACAGTAGTTCCCCTTGTCGCTGCGGGGCCGCCGTCGCCGCGCAGCATTCGCTGCAGCAGTGCAGTGGCTTCGACCAGTTGGCCGGCGCGTGTTAGGCGAGTCGCTTCGCGAACCATGTCTGGATTCAGCATCGTTTCACCTCGTTCGGTCGGCGAGAGCGGCCTTGACCGCGGGAGTGGCATGAAGGGGCACCGAGCACCGAGACCGAGGCAATTGTGGCGCGGGCCAGCTCCGGCGTGACGTCTTGATCGATGGTCGCCAGGCCGAGAACATTTATGTGCAGCATCTCCCCGGCGCGCCGCGCCCGTTCGAGATCGACGCGGGCATAATTACGCAGCCCCAGGTCCAGGCTTTTGCGGGCCGTTGACTGCTTGACCACGTCTGCGTGTCGCTCGAGTTGGTTGCGGATCGCGGTCCGGATGAAATCGGTGCGGTTCGAGTAGAACCCTTCCTGCACCATGAGATCGACCTGGCCGAGATCGACATAGCCTAGGTTGATCGTGATCTTCTCCGTGTCGGGAGTCCGGGATCGCAGTTCGCGTACATTGTCGGTCATCGGGACATCCGGTTGGGGTCGGCGATGCAGCGGCAGCTTATCAGTTGGCCGACTGACTCCGTTTTGCGTATTGCCTTACCAGTTATCGGCTATGGATTGGGTCTCGCCAGGATACCCTTTCACACGCATGCGGCAGAACGTACGAAAGCTGAACAAGAGCGAGATACCCTCATGCAAGAGAGGGAGGCGCGTGAGCTGGAGGTAAACAGGTTACGTCACGAAGAAGCAACGGCCCCTCTCACGACCGCCCTGCGGCGCAGCATGCAAAACTCGTGGAGGGGGCGCATAGGTCAATAGACGGTAGTGCTTAGAAAGCCGCAGCATTCGATCATAAAACACACCACCATTGTTGCCAGTACTGCGGCTTCCAACCCGCGCTTGCAATCGACTCCCTTCGCCTTCGAAAACGTGCTAGGAATGCGTTAGCGCTCTTGAAGGCAGGATGCCGGGCTCGGCCGGGTAGAAATCACAAACTGTGTCGCGCAGCATACTGGCCTTCCCTGGAGCGTCCCGAACAAGCGACTAGGCAACCCGGTGAGAGCTTTCTTCCCGCGCCGGCTTTTATTGTTGCGCGGGGTGATTTTTGCTTTTCCGGTCCAGATCCGATAGCATCAATCTCGTGGTGGCCGCTGATGCAGCAGCTTGCGGATTGGCTCAATAAGCTCGGTCTATCCGAGTACGCCGAATGCTTTCGCAAGAACGGCATCGATATCTCGGTGCTACGGCACCTGACTGACCAAGATCTTAAGAAAATGGGTGTTCTGCTTGGGCATCGGCGCAAGCTGCTCGCAGCAATTGGTGAGTTAAGCAGCAATGTCGCCGCAGGTGCGCCTGCTATGGGCACAGCTACAGGGTCGGAGCCGCCCCCTATCCCCGCGGCAGTCGCTCTGCTACTCCCGCCGACCTCGCAAGCAGCCGGCGAACGCCGCTACCTGACAGTTATGTTTTGCGATCTAGTAGATTCGACCAACATTGCGTCTCGGCTCGATGCCGAGGAATGGCGCGATCTCGTGAATGCTTATCTCGATGCCGCGACCATCGCGGTGACAGAGATGGGCGGCCGGGTGGCCAGGAAGCTGGGTGACGGGCTGATGGCGCTATTCGGCTTTCCGGTTGCGCGGGAGAACGACACTGAACGCGCGGCCCGCGCGGCGCTCGCTATTCATGCGGCGCTTATCGAGTTGAATCGCAAGATCACGGACGCGGGCATGCCCGTGCTAAGAGCCCGCATTGGCTTAGAGGCAGGCCCAGTCGTTGTCGAAACCGCCGGCGAGATCTACGGAGATGCGCCCAATATAGCTGCGCGAGTGCAGGCGCTCGCCGAGCCGGGTTCGGTATTGGTTACATCTCGAGTGCAGCGACAGGTCGCGGGCCTCTTTGTCGCGGAAGAGCTCGGGAATTACAACTTGAAAGGCATAGCCGAACCGCAGACGCTGTACCGGCTGGTGAGGGCGAGCGGCGGCGGACGACGTGCAGGACAGCGCCAGCTGACGCCGCTTATTGGACGCGACGAAGAACTCGCTGCGCTAATGCGGCGTTGGGATCGTGCGCGGCATGGCGATGGACAGCTCGCCTTGATTGTCGGCGAGCCGGGTCTCGGCAAATCGCGACTGATCCAGGAGATGCACGCGCACTTGCGCGAAACGCCGCATTCCTGGGTCGAGTGGAATTGCTCGCAGCTCCTGCAAAATACCGCGCTGCATCCAATCAATGAATGGGGTCGCCAGCGGTTCGGGGGTTCAGAGATCGCCGCTGACCGCCGATTGCACGACCTCGAAAATACGTTGAAGATGGTCCACCTCGATCCAGCCAAAAATGTCCCTTTGCTCGCCCCGCTCGTGGATGTTCCCTTGCCAAAGGAGCGTGAAGCGGTGTTGACGCCGGACGAATTGCGACGTGCACAATTGGCGGCACTCACGAGCTGGGTGATCGCAGGGGCTAAGTCGCAGCCCGTGGTGCTCGTGGTAGAGGACTTGCACTGGGCTGACCCCACGACGCTCGACGTGTTAAAAGGACTGGCCGAGCGTGGCGCGCTTGCACCTCTTTTCGTCGTCGGAACAACCAGACCCGAATTACAGCTACCCTGGGGGGTGCGTTCACATCACAGCACGATCTCGCTGGTACCGCTTGATCGAGCTCAGGCTCGTAACATGGTGACTGAGCTTTCGGCGCGCCATGCTCTGCCGCCCAAAGTAGTGGACGACGTAGTAGCGCGCACCGGTGGCGTGCCGCTTTTCGTTGAGGAAGTGACGAGGCTTTTGTTGGATCGGGGTGGGAAAGATGACGCCCATGTGATCCCGCCATCGCTGCAACAATCGCTTATGGCGCGACTTGACCGACTCGGCCCGGCCCGCGAAGTGGCGCAGATCGGCTCGGTGATTGGACGCGGCTTCTCTTACGATCTTCTTCGTATGCTCACTGGGATGGACGATACAGCGCTGCAGGCCGCGCTGGAGCGGCTTGCAGAAGCTGACATATTGCTCGTTCAGGGTCTCCCGCCCGACTCCGACTATCGCTTCAAACACGCGCTTATTCAAGATGCGGCGTACGAAAACCTTCTCAAGAGCCGGCGGCAAGTTCTGCATCGTCGGGTGACCGAAATCTTGTGCGACTGCCTCCCCGAAACTGCGTTGTCCGAACCCGAAGTGCTGGCGCATCACTTCACACAAGCGGGTCTTACTCAGCAAGCGGTGGAGTGGCGCGGAAAGGCGGGCTTCCGGTCCTTGGAGCGATCGGCGCTGGTCGAAGCCGCCAAGCACTTTACGCGAGCTCTCGACCAGCTTGCGCATCTACCCTTCACGACAGCAACACGCCGCGAGCGGATCAATCTACAGATCGCGCTCATAAACCCACTCATGCACATAAAGGGACACGCCGCTCCGGAAGCCAGGACAGCGGTGGAGCGAGCACGCCTGCTCATAGAAGAAGCTGAAGTGCTTGGCGAACCATTAGAAGACCCACTCCTGTTGTTTTCAGTCCTATACGGATCTTGGATCGCCCATTTCGTCGCGTTTGATGGTGATCTGGTGTATGAACTCGCGGCGGAGTTCCTGACCCTTGCTGAACGCCGAGGAGAGTCTGCGCCGCTCATGATCGGTCACCGTATCATGGGTATGGCCTTATTGTTTACAGGGCACATAAAGGAGGGATGCGCGAATCTGGATCGCGCTATCTCTTTGCACGTTCCTGCAGAGCATCGTCAGCTGGCGCCGCGTTTTAGCGTCGATCCCGCGATCTCAAGTTTGTTCTATCAAGCGCAAGCGCTCTGGTGTCTTGGCTGTCCTGACGCCGCAAATGCTGCCTTAACCCGTGGGCTCACAGAGGCGCGCCAAATCCGCCACGCTGCAACTTTAATGTTTGCGCTGCATATGGCATCGACGGTTCATGTACTATGCAGAAATTATGTGCAGGCAGCCGCAGAGCTAGACGAACTCGCCATCATGACGGACGAAAGCGGAGTCCCATACTGGGGAGCTTTCGGAATGTCGGTGCATGGCTGCCTTCTTGCCGCAAACGACAACGCCTTGGATGCGGTTCACATAAGCACCGCCGGAATCTCCGCACTACGGGCCACTGGAACAACTGTATGGACACCATGGTATTTATCGACTTTAGCGAGGGCCTACGCGGAGCTGGGCCGCTTTGATGAAGCCCGGCACAGCATTGCTGAAGCACTGACCACAATGGAAGCGACGAAAGAAACTTGGTCCGCATCCGAGATCCATCGAACAGCCGGAGAAATAGAAATGATGTCAGCGGATGGGGATGCCACAGAAGCACAAGGCTTCTTCGACCGTGCGTTGGCTGTTGCCCGGGCGCAGCAGGCAAAGTCTTGGGAGCTGCGCGCAGCAATGAGCATCGCACGGCTATGGCGCGAGGAAGGGAGATCGGATGAGGCGCAAGAACTTCTCGCTCCGGTCTATGAGTGGTTCACTGAAGGCTTCGATACACTTGATTTGAAACAGGCGAAAGCTTTACTCGCTGAGTTGACGCACTAAAGGCGATTGCGGTGGAGGGGCTCGTCCGGACATCAACTCGCTTCGAAGCATTCATAGACAATTAGAGGACTCCTGCGCTCGCGCAAACCGACACCTGACTGAGACACGACCCGACGATGCCATCCAGGCTTGTGCCGCCACTACCAAGACCCTTTGAAGGGCGGCAGTGCCGCAGTATCGGGCGCTCCTCTTTTAGGCGACCTGGGCCCACGGCGGTGCTGGCCTGCCGTCCCGTTCGCGTATGCGTGGTTATGGAACGATAGGCCGATTTGGTCACGAGCCTGTCTTTTTTGAATCGAACTAGCAGCCTTGTGAACTAAATCACTGCGTAATCCCTACTTGTCCTGTTAGAGTTCATTTATTGATTTGCTAGGATGCTCAACGCAAACGGTCGGGCGACCGCGTCACGATATTGGGCGGTGAAGGCAAATTTGATCCTGCTGGCTTGTGTGCAGTCCGACAATTCAGGAGTGGATCAAAGTAGCGTCGTAAGAAAGTTCATTTGGAGGAAGCCAATGAACGAAACCTTCTTACCCAAGCATTTCGCTTATTCCTGTCGTTCAGTGCCGTTGAGATTACTCGTTGCAACCTTATTGGTTGCTGCGCCTCTCGCGCTTGCGTCTGCACAGACCGTTGCTCCCGCGGAAGGCGCGTCAGCCGGCCAGAATAGCGCTGTGCACATCAATCCGGACAACGAGGGTGACCCCATCTCGCTCGAAGCCGTCCAGGACGGGGTCAAAAATTTCGAACTGCGCCAGGCTGACATCGGGCCACCTAATGCCATCAGCGCGGATGGCATCAAACGTCGCGGCTTCGGGCCGACGAAGTCTGACGAATCGGGGGCGGATCGGTTGGTTCTCCCTGTCGATCGCAAGCCGCCGCGCGATGCACTTCCGCATCGGAGCACCGAGGCGACAACAGTCCAAACGGAGGCACCCAACAGGCCGCTGTCGGCGGCAAAGGATCGCCCAAAGCCTCCAGCCGACTATCCTTCGCGCGGCGCGTCGGATGTCCGGCCGTTTGAGGCTTATCGGCTTGGGTTCTCGGGAGGGACGACGACGCCGGCCACCGGGATCGACCCGCGCATACGATCGGATTTAGCCGCAGGGGAGCGGACCGAGACCTATGCCTTTCTGCTGATGGAATCGCTGCCGGACGCGGCCACGGAGCGCGCGCTGATGAGCGAATTCGGGGTCGCATCGCTTGGGCTGCATGGGACAGCACTCAAGGTCCGCGTCCCCCTGCAAGCACAGGCGTTGGAGGGTATTGCCAGATTGCCCGGGTTTAGATCACTCGCTTACCCCTCACCCGACCAAAAATTAGCGCCGGAGCTGAAATTTGCCATCGAGCGCCTCGGCGCCGAGGTGGCTCGATTCCCGATTATCATCAGCCTGTTCGAAACCGATTCCAAAGCTGCGTTCGCTGAACGGGTCCAAGCTACGGGCACGGAGGTAGGTCGCTACGACCCGGTGTTGCGGAGCTATGAGGCTCTCGCGACACCCGAACAGATTCGCATTCTTTCCGGTTTGGACTTTATCCTGTTCATCGAAATCGAGCGCCGGAGCGGCGGCGGACACGATCAGAGCATGGCTACGAATGGTGTCGATTACATCCGTGCGTCCGGCTTCCTCGGTGCGGGAACTGTATTGGGCTTACTCGACACCGGCGCCATGTTGGGAAGCGCGGCCGCAACCATGCACCAAGACCTCAACAAAAACGGTTGCGGGATCAATTTCACGAGCGACACCGCGGGCGTTTGGAATGATCAGAATGGCCACGGAACTCACGTCCTCGCAACCATTTCCGGAACTGGCACTGCGAAAGCGCGGTTCCGCGGCGTCGCAACTGCGGTCGGTTCGCGTGAGCGCATCCGTGTTGGAAAGATCTGGAAATCGACCAACACTGGACAAAACTCTTGGCTGCGGGACGCGATCGACTACATGGCGGACGCGACCAGCTGCGACGCGCCACGCCCCTCGGTCATCAATCTGAGCGGTGGGGCGAGCGGATCGGGACAGACTGGGACCGATTCAGAATCGCGCAAGCTCGACGCTCGCGTCTGGGAAACACGCCAGGCCTACATCGTGTGCTCCGGCAACAACGGCCCGGGCGCGCAATCGATCTGGTCTCCCGGTGTGGCCAAGAATGCGCTTACGGTCGGAAACGTGCAGGACTCGGGATCGAGCTTAGTTGGCGAACTGTCCGGCACAAGCAGCCGCGGCCCGACCGGCGATAATCGGATGAAGCCAGACCTCGTTGCAACGGGCGCTGTCGTTACCTCCGCGCAGGCGGGAACGACGGATGGCTATGTGGATAAGAGCGGATGCAGTATGGCGACGCCACATGTCAGTGGCATCGCGGCGACGTTGCTAGAGCACTATCCTGATTTCAGAGATCGACCGCACTTGCTGCGTGCCCATCTCATGGCGTCCGCTACGCTGCATTCGGACGAGGTCAGTCCGGCGAACAACACGGGTGGCGGGCGCAATGATTTTGGGCTCGGACGCGTCTCCGATTATCAATCGCACTGGGCGCGGCTCGACCCCAACGGCTGGAGCGGCCATTGGGCGTGGATGACAATCACCGACAAATCCTGGGGCTTCTTCGACATCAACGTGCCTCGGGGTACCAAGCGGGTCGTCGCTGTGCTTACTTGGGACGAGCCCGAAGCGAGCGCAGGAGCGTCACAGGCAGTGACATACGATGTTGACCTGTGGGCCGATCCCGGCGCGAGTTGCACGCCGGATGCGGTTGGACAATGTGGTGCCTGGGCCTCGCAGTCTAACATTGACAACGTCGAATATCTTATCATCGACAATCCGCCTCCTGGCGTTCTTCGGCTCAAAGCAATCAACTGGAGAGCTCCCTCATTTGGCTTGCCGGTGGCAATTGCTGCTAAGATCATTCGCGGCGATCCAACGCCTGCGATTTCGATGACGGCTACTCCGAGCACAACCTCCCCCGCGATCGGCTCGACCTTCACAATCAAGACAACCATTTCCAACCCGAGTTACGAGGCATATGGGGTTCAGGTATCAGCGGCGGCAGCGTCTAGCGGTCTAAGCCTGCTCGGGGTCTCGACCACTCGCGAGGATGGGGTGGCGATGGATTTTCCAAATGCGGCCAGCCTCACACTCGGCACGGTAACGGAGGCTGATACGCGCTCTGCCATCTGGAAATTCAGTGCCACCTCGCGAGGTCCGCAGACCGTCCGCTTCAGCGGCCGGTCCAACAATGGCGGCACCGTCTTCAAGAGCGTGACTGTTACACCTTGAGGACCCCGGGGCGAACTGTATCCTAGTTTGACCAAGTCGCCTGAGACATTCACACTTTGCTCTTAGTTCAGAGTTCACGGTCGGCCGACTCAAGAATGTATAGTTGTTGGCGCCAAGGAGAGCACGCGGAGGTTCGACACGATAACCATCGAATAGCGGACATTCGGGATCAGCAGCTTCGGACCGGAGGCCAATCTTCGGCAGAGATTGGTCGGATCGGTCAGTTAACGGATTAGTAACGGCTTCTTGCCAGCCTATAACCATTGCAGATCGTCGCAGCAGCGACTTCAGAAGCATATCGTCTCTCTCAGTTCATACCTGCTCGGTTGGCAGTCTCATCAAGGGACAAGTCCGCTATGTGCAAGGGAATTCTGATTTCGCTTATTGCGCTATTCTTTTTGCTGATTTGCGATCAGTTCTGGTCAAACGGCCGCTATACGGATGTTGCCATCGTGATGGCGAAGCACATCGGTCGCTCTTTCGGTGTCTGATGCAGCCAGTTTCCACGAGCTCGAAATGACTGACGCAGTTGCTCTTGACGCATTGAACAGGAGAGAATGCCCGGATTGCTGGTCCAGAAGAATGTCATCTGGATTGCGGGTTGACATTGCGGAGCACTTGGAGTGCCTCGCCTGTGAGGCACGGTTTTACGTTGCTCCGCAACCTCCACATGCCAAGGTCTTCATCCGACAATAGGCCTGCGCGAGAATCAAAATGCGCTTGCTATGGATCAACAGCGCCTGCCGTCATTGCCGACTGCCTACTTGCAGCCGCGGCAGATCGTAAGCTTGCGTTTCAATGCCTCATCTTCTTGTTCGACCAGGTGCTGAGCCACGATGCTATCCGCCCTCGAACTGGGCTTGGAACCTCTTGCTGCGCGAGACTTCATGTCTTCGCGCCGCATACCCCGACATGTCAATATCGTCGAACCGTGCCGACGCTAAAGCCATCGTAGTCCACGGCTGGGCTGAGGACCGACGAAGGCGCACCGATCACTGGTGTAGACAGAGCCTTGTCCGACGCTGCCGGCAGGAGAGCGTCCGTCCGCGATGACGGCCCGCCATTGGTCTTTGCCGAAGGCCCCAAATTTTTGGCGGGCGCTCGTAGCGGCGACACTTTGGCCCGCCGCCGTTGTCGGCCAAGCGTTCTTAGGGGTGGCCGGAGGCGCCGGCTCCTGTTCAGGAGAGGGCGGAGCAAGCGAAGGCGGGGGAGCGACTAAGGTCCGGCCTCTGGCGCTGCCCAGCAACCAGACGCCAGCAGACACGATGCCAAGGCCAAGAGCGTCACGCTTTTCATCCGCGTCCTTCAAATGGCTTTATTTGACCCATTGACGCATGACCCTCCGAGCCAAGCTAATGACTATCTAGCTCATATGGCGATCAACGTTGACGGAAATGGGCGGGAGGGGCATCTGCCCGGGCCTTGAGCTTATTTCATAGCGTAGCGCCGACAGCCCGCTCTAGACTTCAATTCCAGAACCGCGCTGCACCGCTCTCAGGGACATGCTGGACGATTGCCTATTCGATCAAAGTGTCGCGCTGCCGACTGATACAGGCCAATAGAGCTGACTTTTCTTATCCGGCTCGGTTCGGCTAAAACAATTGGGCAAAAGAGCGTCCGCGTCGATCGTCGTGTGGCTAATCGAATGGCCGACCAACCAGTATTGCCGGCATGGAGCGAGGTATCATACTGATATGCAAGGGTCATCACCAGTCAACGAAGGCCTCCTGAATCAGCGCCTCCTAGAGCTCGGGTCGGCAGCGACCTGGGCGCCGCGGATGCTTCCGGATCTCGAAAGTTTTATTCACGCCTCCGGCGACTATGATCTCTTTCGCGTCAATCCTATCCAATACGCGACTGCCAACCGCCTAAGTGAAGCCGAAGGAATCGAGCTGTTTGTGCACGCCGCGAAGGTTGGCCTATTCGAGATGCAGTGGCTGCTCATCTGCGCCTATTGCCCGCAGGTCGCAGGCACTTTTCGTGAGCTAGACCAGGTTCATCCACGTTTCCAATGCGAATTCTGCAACGCCCTCAATGAGGCGGCCCTTGACGACTACATTCAGGTCACCTTTACCGTCTCGAGTTCGGTTCGCGACATCATATATCGTCATCCGGACATGCTGTCCGTCCAGGACTACTATCTGCGTTACAACTTCTCCAAGGACTTCAAGCCCCCGCACGGAATGACACACGAGCAACTCGTTGCGGCACTCTCGCGGGGATTTGCCGATATCGAGGCGGGTCAGCGGTTGAATTTCGAATTCGACGTAACAGCCGGCCGTTTCGAGGTGCTCGATCTCAGCCATAAGCTTCTTCTGGTTTTCTTCGCGAACGGTGAGCCGGCGGAACGCCAGGAAACGCTGGTCCAGCTCGAATCGGGCCGGTTCGTAGTTGCGGATCGACCCACTGGGCCGAGAAATATGATCCTTGGCGACGGACGCTTTGCGTTTCGACAGACGGCCGATCTTAGCCTAGGCAAACACACCATCCACATTGAGAACCGCACCAAGGATCGAGGCCGTTTCTGGTTTCTCCAGTACCCCTCCCAGTTCCAGCCCCATCTGGTCGAGTATGAGCCGTTTCTTTCCGGTAAGCGATTGTTGCTCACGCCCTGCTTCGGCGAACTCTACAAGACCCAACTGGTGGACGAGCGCGATAGTCTGGCAGTCTCCGACATCACCTACCTGTTTACTGATCTAAAGGACTCGACTCCGCTGTACGAAAGCATTGGCGATGTGAACGCCTACTTTCTCGTTCGTCAGCATTTCGACATCTTGAATACGATCATTAGGAAGCGATCTGGTACGATCGTGAAGACGATCGGTGATGCAGTCATGGCTGGCTTCGAGCATTCACAGGACGCCGTTCTTGCATCCGTCGAGATGATCGAGGAGCTGTCGCGATTCAACCAAACCGCATCGCGACCGCTCGGCCTAAAGGTCGGGGTGCACAGAGGCAGGGCCATAGCCGTAAGGCTCAATGACCGGATCGACTACTTCGGACAGGACGTGAATATCGCCGCCCGCGTGCAAAGTCTGGCTGGTGTCAACGAAATTTGCCTGACAGAAGCGGTGATGGAGGCTCCCGGAGTCAGTGACATCCTCAAAGGATATCCGGCGTCACGCGACTACCAAAACTTGAAGGGCATCGGCCAGAAGATGGAAATACATCGGATCAAAATTCCTCCGGCGCAGAGATAAACGACCGCGCGCGTCCTGCGCAGCGCCAGACCGATTGTCGGCTGCCGGGTTACGCGCCAATTTCGCGCTGCTGCAGTGCTTTCCTGTATATCCCGGGGGGACGACGCCAGCAGGCATCAGCGTGTCTGCGTTCCCAAGCCGCACGATCGTCCGGATTCCAATGTGATGGAAGAAGTCGGCCTTTAAGTGACTAGGCTCGCTCCAGGAGCCGCACACGGAAGCAGCGGCCACTGGTCGTAGGTCTGGAACTTCACGTCGAGCATGTCGTAAGAGATTCGCAGGTAGCCGTCGCTGCCGCGCAGCACCGCGGCGGGGATAATTGTTTGCACTTCCTGCGCCATCACACCGACATAGGCTTTGTTGCTGCCGTTGTAAGCGAAGCGATAGAAGCCAATGCCATTTTGGAGGTGGCCGATAAGGAAGATGTCGTGCTTGAGCATCATGTCGGATCGCCGGACGACACGACGGGTGGTCCGCCGTGCAACACCTCGCACACCGACTACTGGTGCGACAACGGCCCCGCCAACAGGTCGGACGACGCAGCCGGCGCGGTAGACACCGGCTGCACAATAGACAACAGCATTTGCCTTAGGTGTCTCGATAACCATGGTTGCGGATAAGGCGGTAATGCCGAGCGCGGCGAGGAGGATCGAGCGCATCATTGTCTCCTTGATTCAAATTGTTGGCTAGGAAGCTTCATCGCAAGAATAGGATCAGATTTCCTGCCCACGAGCAATTGTTCTCCGATGAAGTACCTGCCGCCTCCGTGCAATTCGACAGGTCCCTGCTCAACGTGCCGACTACAGTTTGCTAGGTCGAAGGAAATCCCTCTATTGCCGGCTGCTGCCTGCGTCACGCCCAGCCTGCACTTGTAGAGTGTCGTCGCCGAGAAATCGAGCTATCGACCCCGGTAGTTCATTGCGGCTGAAAGCTCCCGCCAAGGCGCGCTCGAACAACGCAGCCCGTTCTCGAGCGGATCACTGGGAATTTCGATCCTTACTTGCTCCCCTCAACCGTATCGCAGTTGACGGCGATTTCAGCCAATCTGCCATTTGGATGCAGGTAAGAAGATCGACATAGCTCTGCTCCACGATTGTGGCTTCACCTTCGCACCTATCGCGAAGGGGCCCCGATGCAGTGGCCCAAGCCGTGCTGAGCTGCTTTTGTGCGGCCGACTCATCGCGCATGCAGTCGGTAAAGCTCTGCGCCAAGGCGAGCCCCATGGCCTTGTCGTCAGCGGTAGTGGCTCTGCACAGCGCCTCTGCCTTCAGTTCCGGGACGCGATCCGAGACGGGCATAACAAAAAAATGCCCTCCGAGGAGCGCTGCAGATAATGTTGCTATCTTCATCTTGGTTCTCCAAGCACTAAACTTAATTGCAACCAGAGTATCGCGTTAGAACTGGCCTGCTTGAGCCGGAGGACTGGGCCAGTCGAAGCGCAGGTTGTTCCTATTGTCACGATCAAACAAGTCCTGCCTGCAGGCGAAAGTGCTCCTGCAGCTATCCACCCGAGGTGCAGGCTGACCAGACCGGGCGGCCGACACGACCTTCGTGCGCGCTGTTTCGCCGAAGGCGGCCGTGGCGAACACCACCTCGCAGCCGCAAAAAATGGTGAGCAGAAACACCTTTGTCATTTTGACGGCCTCCTTCGATGGCACTGCTCTGCCGTACGTGCAGGTCGGTCCAGGAGAACGAGATCGGCCTGCGCGTTGTAGCATGCATCACCTAAGTCGCGCGCTGCAGTGGCGGTTGCTTCCATTTGCCCTCGGTGGCCGCTTCTTTCGGCCAGTAGAGGCGCATGATCATGGAGAAAGGCCCCTTTGGCGCGGGCAGCCAGTTGGCTTCCTTGTCCTTGCCGGGGGATTCATTCTGAATGATCAGCGTCACCCCGCCGTCGGCATCGCGCTTCAGCTGCGGCAGCATCGGTGAATTGATAAGATAACGATTGAGCGGATTGGCGACGAGCAGGCTCTGCGGCTCATCATACATGGTCAGCGACCAGAACGCGTTTACGGGTGGCAACTGGTCTGGGGCAAACCGCAAGCTGTAGCGATTGGCACCGTCCAGCCTTTGCTTCGCTGCATCCACATAATACGCCGGATACATCGCTTCCTGCTTGGAATTCCCATAAATGCCAAGCACGGCGGCACCCATGCGGTAGAGGTAATTGTCCTTCAAATACTGCCGAGAACCGAACACGTCGCCCGAAGACAGTCTCCCCTCCTCAAAATCTTTCTTGAGGCCGGCGAAGGCGACCCAAGCGTCGGCCATGCCTTGCTCAACAGCTGTTTTCACCTCGGGCGAGAGCTTGTTGGCAGCGAACAGTTTGCCCGCGCCAATGCCCAGTTTGGCGAAACGCTCCATCAGCGCCGTCTCGGACGGGACTGTTGGGCAGAATTGCAGCACGAAGCTTAGGATATTGAAGAACTGCGGGGAGGTCTTCTCTTCCGCTGGTGTCAGTGGCTTGATGAAATCGATGGGCGGGGCGGCCTCGGGTGCGGGCTCGCCGAGAAACGCCGAGAGCGGCTGTACTTTGTAGCCGGCCTGGACCTTTTTGACCTTGTCGATATCGGCCGGATCGAAGAGCTGCGTTCGAAACGTCGGGAACGCCAGTTCGGTCTCGCAGTGAAACACCTTCTTGATACCCTTGGGCGTTTCGCCTTTCCAGTCGGGCCCAGCGAGCAGGAAGCTGCCGCCCTCGTTGCCGGTCGTGCGCGTGCCGATGTAGTCGAAGTTGAACGTGTAGTAGTCAATAAGCTGGACGCTGAAATAGCGCTCCTTTTCCATTGCTGGCACGGTGAGCACAATTGGCTCGGAACGTAGGTCTGCGCCGGCGAACGAATAAGGCGTGTCCGAGTTGGGCGTCTGGATCGCCGTGTCGGCGGGCGTGAAAACGCGCGCGCTGTTCCATATTTGGTTCCAAGGCCCCTTGTATTCCGGCGTGGTCTTATCAACCCAGTATGCGTGCTGGACGCGGTAATTGTCCACGATTGGGAAGCCATAGATATAGGCCTCCTTGGCGATTGCACGGGCTTCCGCCGGACCGAGGCCAGCTTGGGCGTGGGCTGCCGAGAAATGAAGGGCCGGGAGCACAGCAACCCCGCCGACAAAACTTCTTCGTGTGATGGGTTTCATTAGCAGGATCTTTCATTTCATTTGTGACGAACGTGCCTGACTTCCGTAACGGATCTATCAAGCCTTCTTAATACTGGGCGGCTGCCAGCTGCCGGTGCCCGGCGGCAGGATCGACGGCGCTTCGGCCTTTGGCCAGTAAAGCCGCATCACCAGATAGATCGGTCCGTTTGGCGCCGGCAACCAGTTGGCTTCCTTATCGGCACCCGGCGATTTATTCTGGATGTACAGCGTCAACGAACCGTCCGGGTTCGTTTTCATGGCCGGCAGCATCGGCGAATTGATCAGGTACCGGTCGATCGGATTTTCAATCAGCAACTGGCTCTTGCCGTCGTACATCGTCACCGACCAGAACGCGTTCACTGGAGGGGATTGTCCCGCGGGGAAGGTGAGCGTATATTCGTGCTTGGAGCCGTCGAGGATCTCGCCATTGGCAAGCGTCTTCGCCATCGGATAGACGGCTTCGACCGCGTCGTTGCCATAGATGCCGCCCTTGGCGGCCGCGGCGCGCTTCAGCCAGTCGCCGCTGTAAAACTGCCGGTCGCCGAACAGCGATCCGATTTTCCAGCCATTGACGTCCTTCTGTCCGCTGGCAAGATACTTTTCAACCTTCTCCTCGCCGTCCTTCATCCCTAGCCCGACTTCAATTTTGTGTGTCAGCGGAAGATCCTTGAAACTGAAGGTTTTGCCGGCGCCGACCCCGATGCGGGCGAGCTTGGCGCGGATTTCCTTTTCCTCCGGTCCGGCGGGCGCGAATTGCAGCGCGAAGTCGAGATATTCGAAAAAGTTCTTCTTCGCCAGTTCCGCATTAGCCTTCGGAAAGTCGATGGCAGGAGCGGCAGGAGGTGAAGGCTGCTTGAGATAAGTCGACAGGGGTTGCGACTTGTAGCCGGCCTGGACCTTCTCGACATGCGGCATATCGTTGGCGTCAAAGAGCTGTGTGCGATAGGCAACGGCTGAAAATTGCGTTGAGGATTGAAAGACCTTCTTGATGCCCGGCGGCGTGGCGCCCTGCCAGTCGGGCCCAACAACCAAATAATCTCCGGGATCACTGCCGGTCGCGCGGCTACCGATATATCCGTAGTTGAAAGTGTTCCCGTCGCACAGCATCACGGAAAAATAGCGATTCTTTTCCACTGCCGGAACGGAAAGAACGATTGGTTCGGCGCGCAGGTCGAGCCAAAGAATTGAATATGGCGTGTCGCTGTTGGGAGTAATGACAGCAGTGTCCTTGTAGGTGAAGACGCGCGCCTCGTTGTTGATTTGATTGAAAGGCGCCTTGTACTGCCCCGAGTTCTTGTCGACGGAATACTCGTACATAACCACGTAGTTCATTACGATCGGAAGCCCGTAGATGAAGCCTTCCTCGGCGATGGCCTTTGCCTCGCGGATGTCAGGCCATTCTGCCTTCGCCTGCGCGCCCGCTGGGGCGGGCATCGTCGTCACTGTCATCGCGGCAAACGCCGCGGAACGAAGAAGCTCGCGTTTCGTCAACATGATGTCAGCTCCTGTGTGGGAATGTTGTTCTTCACGCGGTCAGTAGCCTGCGCCGAAGCGCCCGCCGTTCTGTCACTTCATTGGGCCGAAATGCTTACCGTTGTTTGCGACTTCACGACCGGGGGCGGATTCCACTTGCCGGTCAGTGCTTCCGACTTCGGAGCGTACAGCCGCATCGTCAGATTGAAAGCACCCTTCGGCGCCGGAAGCCAATTGGCTTCGAGGTCCTTGCCGGGACTCGCGTTCTGGAAATAGAGGTCGAGCGATCCATCTGCGTTGTACTTGAACGGCATCCAGCTGCTGACGGCAAAACGGTTCAGCGTATTGCCGACCTGGAAACCATCATGGTCGTAGAGCGTGATGGACCAGAACGCATTGACAGGCGGCGTGGCGCCCTTCTCGAAGGTGACCATGTATTTGTTTGCGCCATCAAGCGGCTTGCCGCCATCGTCCGCGAGATTGAGCGGATAGATAGCATCCTCAACCACGTTCGCGCCGAGACCCTGCTGCGCGAGAATGGCGCGCTTCAGGTAATAGTTTCCATATACGCCCACCGTGTCGGTGTTCATCGCCCACCCGTTGGCAACGCGTGCCAGCGTCGGCAGCTTCCAGGCCATCAGTTTTTGCGCGTCCTGCGGTGCGGTTTCGAGCGCTCGCTGCAGGATTGGATCGAGCTTGCCGATGTCGAAGCTTTTTCCAGGCTCAATGCCGATCTTCTTCATCTGCGCGAGGATCGGCTCGTCCGTGACATGAGGCGGATGCAGCTTGAGCAACTCGGCAGCATTAGCGAAATACACGCCCGCCGACATCGTATCGACCTGAGTCTTTGGCGGTGTCTTCATGTCGATGCTTGAGTCTGGCTTGAATTCGGCGGGCTTTGGTATTTTGCCATACTCGGAAAGAAGCGTGACCTTGTAGCCGGCTTGGATCTTGTGAACCGCATCATAATCCGACGGGCCGTCGGTCTTTGTCCGGCCGATCAGCCAGACATAGGGGGTTGGCGCGTCGATGCGTTGAGTGTCCTTTGGGAGCTTGAACTCCTCTGCAAACTTCTCGCGTAGATCCGGCCTCCAGTTCGCGGGTGCCACCAGGAACGTCCCGGCCCTAGTGCCCGTCGTGCGCCAGCCCGGGGACGCGAAGACGTCGGTCCACATGTCGAGCATTGGCAGCAGGTAGTATCGGCCATTGGTATCTGGTGCCGAGATGACGACTGGCTCCTTGGTCATGTCCAGCCATGAAGCGGAATACAGCGTATCGAAGTTGGAGCGCACCACGCCTTTGAAATCCGCCGGAGGGTATTCACCCACATTGACGAACGTGTTCATCGGCCCTTTGAAATCCCCCATGCCGTTAGTGAATTGCTTGCGGGAAACGTCCATCGACATGATGGAGTAAAAATAAACATAGGCATCTACCGCGATTGCGTGCGCCTCCTGTTCGGTGATGGGCGCTGCCGACTGGGCCAGCGCTACGGGCGCTGTCGCGGCGCCAAGCCAAAGAGACAACGCTAGCGGCAGGAATCCTCGGAACATGTTGAGCCTCCTTTTCTGAATCGTTGATTTATGATTGACGGCTTCGTTCAATTCCCTTTGTCCAAGACTCTTCCCGCCACACCCGATGGTTGGCCGGAAGTTTTCGTTGGTTAGCTCATGGGCATCGTGCCTTCGCGGCCTTTGGCCAGCCGGCGTGGCAAGCACCCCTGTGTCTTTCCCGTTTTCAATAACAGGGGGGATAGGGGTAATAGCCGCAGGCCGGGCGGGCGTATGGGTGGTAGTAAGCAGCCGCTCCGTACGCCGCCGCGCCTACCGCGCCGGCATACATGGCGCCGCGAAACGCCGAACGGCGCGCGACGCCTGCAAACGACATCGGCGTGAATGGCCGGCCGATAATGTCGATGAAAAGGGCAGCTCCACCGTCGGCGTCGGCGATATCTCCCTCCAGGGTCTGAACGTTGAATGTGAGCCTGTCGCCTTCGAGCTTCGGAGTTTTCAGCACGACGACAGCGTCCTTCACCGAACCATCCTTGCTGAACACGGACAAGGTCGCGTTCGGCGGATTTTTGGCAAAACTGTCCTCGCCCGATCCCCACTCGGCGATTACGTCGGCGGTGGGCTGGTGACCCGCGGAGCGTACCGGTCGATCGGCGAAAATGATCGAGCTGGGTGCTACGCCGGTCACGGTGAGCGTGTCGCCCTTCAACGTCGCACCGCGCGAGTTGAGCACGAATAGCGAGGGCACGATCTCGGGTTTGGCCGAAGCAGATGGAGTACCGATTGTTTTCAGGGAGGGCGGCGCTGCAGCGTTCTGAGCGAGCGCTGCTTGGGGACCGCACAACATAGCGGACACAGCCAGCATTCCAAAAATCCGATTCAATCTATTAGTGCGCATGACGCCGAATTCCTTTTTCTTTGTAGAACTTCGGTCTGTCCGGAAACACTCTCGCGCGGGCGCGGCAGGTCGCGTTCAAAGAACATGCAACATAGGCTGCATTAAACGCCAAAATGCGTCTGCAGGACTCGAATACGAGGCGCCGTAATTTAGGGGCTCGTAGAGCTTAACGTTGAGCGGCGATTATGATGTGATGCATCAACCACCTCCGCGGGAATAATCTTAGCACGAACTATAAGAGAGAGTCATGGTCATAATTGTGTGCCTATACTTTGCGGCGCTTTGGTTGCTGTTTTCGAAATTTCGACTTGTGAAATGGGGCCGGCTGTCCGGGACAATCTCGCTGCTGATCGGCGCGTTTATCCTCGCAACATATCTCGCGCTTTTTAATTATCTCACTCCGTCGTGACGGTGACCGGCCGCGTCGTGGAAGTGACGCCGAATGTGACGGGACAAATTGTCGCAATGCCGGTCAAGCCAAACGTCCCGGTCAAGAGGGACGACGTGTTGTTTCAGATCGACCCAGCCCCATTCCAGTACAAGGTCACGCGATTGCAGGCTTCGCTCGCCGCGGCAAAACAGCAGACCAATATTCTAAAGGCGAATTACGAGCAGGCGACGGCGAATGTCGCGGGACTCACGGCGCAGGTGGCGTACAACGCGAAGCGCCTCGCTGACATACAGACGCTTGCGTCAGACGATGCGAACTCGCAATTTCAGGCGCGAGACAAGCAGGTCCAGTATGAGACGGTCTCGGCACAATTAGAATCCGCGAAAGCGGCGCAGCAGAGCGCCAAGCTAGCCATCGACTCCGAGATTGGAGGCGTCAACACGTCCGTCGCGCAACTTCAGGCGCAGCTCGATAATGCCAATTGGGAGTTGTCACAGACGGCGGTGCGTGCGCCCGCGGACGGTTATGTCACCGTTGTCGCATTGTCCGTGGGGGACCGGGCGCTGCAGGCGCGCTCGGCGATGTCGTTCATCGTGGAAGATGAGATCACGCTGGTCGGCATGTTCGCGCAGAACGGTTTCCAGGCCGTCAAGGAAGGCGCGCCAGTTGATTTAGTTTTCGACAACGTTCCAGGCCGCATCTATCATGCAAGGATCATCGGAATCCCGAGGGGGATCGGCCAAGGCCAGATCGCGGCGTCCGGCATGTTGGCGCGCACGAACGCGCTCGGTGGAGCGACGGTTTACCCGGCGATCATCTCCATCCCCAACGAAATGAACCGGGACTCGCTTCGTTTGGGGAGGTCGGGAAGCGCTACCGCCTTTGCCGGCAACGCCGGCTTGATCGGTCTGCTTGCCTCGATCCTGGTGTGGGTCAGTTCGTATACGGCGTACTTGTAAAATAGTAGTCGAAAAGGGGCCGCCCAGAGTGATGGCGCGCCGTTCGTTGTATGGCCGGGTATGGGGGACAAGGGTGCAGTGCGGCGCTTGGCTTTCGTGGGTCTTGGACGTAAGCTCCTGGTCCTGTCGAGACATGCAACGCGCTTTCGTCTAATGCTGCTTCTGGCGCAAGCCGGCCGGATGCTCGATGCAGCCTGCTCAATTGCTTAACCTTGGCTTGCAAACTGCGGTACCGAGCCCGCTTGCTGGCGTTGACATAGAGTCGTCGAGTAACATTGCCACAAAGCGACCTGGTCCATGGCCAAATGTTTCGTCATCTGAAGCAGCCATGCGGTAAAGCGAGGTTTGTGTCAAACGCGGAGCCTGCATGTTTGATCTTCAAACTGCCGTAGGGGCTGCACTCGCCGCCGTGCTGATCTGTCCGGTGGCCAGCTCGTTGGCTGCAGATGCCGGCGACGATGGCGAGGCAAAGCCGGCTCTGCCGACGATGTACCTCGACCTTAGATCCTATTACGGGCAAATTCCTGCGGGATCCCTAGCGTTTGGTTTTGGCCACCCCTCATTCTTCAATGCAGTGCAGACGCTCTCTGGGCCGAACGGCGCGGCGTTGCCGGCCAGCTTGCCAGCGGCGAAATCGGTCAACGTTGATCTTCCATTCACTGTCGACGTCACCGATAACGTCTCGCTTTACGGCGGCGTCTCCGGGAGTTCAACGCAGTTTGGAGGCGGAGGATGGTCGTCATTTGACACTACGAGCTGGAACATCGGTTTCCAAGCGGACCTTTATCAGCAGAACGGCGGTAATTTTCCAACGGTGACACTGCAATCGACCATCAGCCAATCGATCCCCAATGGACCGCTGACCGCGATATCGTTCAACAACATCCTCGAGTTCGACTATGCGCTGAATGCCGACGAGACCAGGGGGTTGCTCGCGGGTATCCAGCACACGCGCGTCGATCTCAGTAGTGCGGTGGTCAATGTCAGACCCAACACGGTCGGCTATGTCGGCGGATACTATCAATGGCCGAACAATTGGAAGTTCACCGGACGTATTGGCGTCCAGTCGTTTGAGGGCGCACAGCTTCTGAACCTTGCGCCGATCCAGCCGTTGACGCAGCCGATTGTGCGGCTGGATCTCGATCGCATGGACGACAATGACAACCGCCTTTTCGGAGTTACCGCAGAAATCATGTGGGTGCCGAAGCCCGCCTTCCAGCTAACGCTCAGAACGCCGCTTTATGCAGTGCGCAATTAGCACCCGCCTCTCTAGCGCTTCACGGTTTAGGGAGTCGTAACATTTATCGTTGAAATGCTAGACAAACTTTGTGAGCGCGAGACTGTTTGGCAGGCAGCGCCAGCCGCTCCGCTGATTTCAACTTTCACCGACCTTTCTCGCCGCCGCGACATCGTCGTTATCATTGATCCTGAGCAAGCTTGCTTTGAGGATAGCAACCGAGTCAGGACGCCGAAGTAGCGGCGAGTGGGCGTGACTTTAGCGCAACATGCAGACGCGAATCTGACGAAATTGCCACCTTTGAGCGAGACATTGAACAGTCCGTCGATACACTGTCATTCCATAAGCGGGGGGACGGCTCGATGGCGCAGTACGTATCCAAGTGCAGGTCTTTTGGTTTTGTTTGCGCAACGATGGGCCTAGCGGTGACGTTGGCCGGCTCGTTGTCCCACGCTGCTTATGCCGACGAGGACGGCGTCTCGTACTGGCTCCCGGGGCGTTTCGGCAGTCTTGCGGCAGTCCCTTCGATGCCGGGCTGGTCGATGGCCGAGGTCTATTATCACACTAGCGTGTCCGCCTTCGGTAACGCAGCCGCGGCGCGGGAAATTCGCGTCGGCCGTATCCCCGCTAATGTCAATGTCGATTTAAATCTGCGTTTGAACGCACAGGCGGACCTCATCCTGCTCAACCCCACCTACACGTTTGCGACGCCAGTACTCGGCGGACAATTGGCAATCGGCATCACTGGCCTGTTTGGCCGATCCGCCGCAACCCTGGACGGAACGCTGACGGCGGCGGTCGGGCCATTTGTGACGACCCGCACGGGTACGCTCTCCGATTCAATCACCTCGGTTGGCGATCTTTACCCGCAGGCCACGTTGAAGTGGAACGCCGGTGTCCACAATTACATGACGTACTTGACGGGTGACATCCCTGCTGGCGCCTATTCGGCGACCCGGCTTGCTAATCTTGGCATTGGTCACGGAGCGATCGACGGCGGCGGCGGCTATACTTACTTCAACGAAAAGTTGGGGCACGAGTTTTCGGCTGTCGCTGGGCTCACCTACAATTTCAAGAATATTGATACGCAATATCAAAACGGCGTCGATTTCCATATCGATTGGGGCGCTTCGCAGTTTCTGTCAAAGCAGCTCTTCGTTGGCTTAGTCGGATACTACTATCAGCAGATCACAGACGATTTTGGTCAGCCTCCAACCCTGGGTGGATTCCGCTCGCGCGTGGTGGGACTCGGTCCTCAGATCGGATACCTGTTTCCGGTCGGCGACCTCCAGGGATATTTAAACCTGAAAGGTTATGGCGAATTTGCCGCAGAAAACCGGCCAGCCGGCTGGAATACGTGGCTGACTTTCTCGCTTTCGCCGATGGCACCGACCACTGCCGTCACCCCCACGCGGCGGATCGTGACGAAGTAATAGCTATAGTCCCATGGTCGCCAAAGAGCAGGAGCTGCATGGAGCATGTTTATTGCCGGGATCGCGTTCGTGTTTATCTTCGGTGGAGCATTGCTCGGAATTTTCCTGCGCACAGTCCTTCCCGAGCACCATCTCAATTCTGACACAAGGGATGTTGTTAGGGTAGGAACCGGTTTGATTGCGACGCTCTCGGCGCTCGTCCTTGGCCTTCTCATCGCCTCCGCGCAGAGCGCGCTGCAAACGCAGAGCAATCAAATCAAACAAATTACAGCCAACGTCATCTTGCTCGACAACATGCTCGCGCGTTCAGGTGCCGATGCACAGCAAGTTCGTGCTTCGCTACGAAATGCCGTGCAGAGTCTCGTGGATCGAATTTGGCGGAAACAAGATGGCGGCTCGACAGGAGCTGCGCCCTTCGAAGCCACAGCCCAGGCCGACCTCTTCTTCGATGGGTTGCTCAAGCTCACCCCGCACAATGACACAGAACGAATTACGCAAACCAAAGCCATTCAGCTCGGTATCGATTTGGCCCAAACACGGGTCTTATTTGCACAATCATCTTATTCCATCCCGAGGCCGTTCGAAAACGCACTTGTTTTTTGGCTTACGTCCATCTTCATCAGCTTCGGGTTGTTTGCCCGTCCGAACATGATCATCGCGGCTACGCTGCTCGTCTGTGCTCTGTCAGCGTCAACGGCAATTTTTTTGATAGTCGAGTTGAGCCATCCCTTCACCGGTCTTATGGCAATCTCGAGCGAACCGTTGCTGAGCGCGTTGGCCCCATTGGATAGGTAAGTGGTCGGCTAGGTGTGGATCTGGATTTCCACTTTGGGTTTCACAAGGGGGCACTGTTCGGACAGAGTCTGCTTTCAGCCTGAAAGCCAACGTTCAGGCGCTTGAGGCAGGAAACGGCGATGGGTCAACAACTGAACAACTGTCGCGAAATCAAGACGCTGCTAGCGCGCTCAACATGATCGAGCGCCTTGCCGGCTTGACCGAAACCAATCGCTCATCCAGACGCCGAGCCAGGCTCAAGATGGAGCGGCTTAAGGCAGAAGCTGAGGCGCATCGATCGCCAGACCCGGCGACAACCGAAATCTGAGAGGCAGTAGTTCACTCCCTCAGGGGCGGCAGCACGACGCGCTGGAGTCCGCTTTGGGTCACAGGCTGACTTCCGTCGCCGACTTGACTTGGAGTCGGCTTATCTCCTGAATTGAGACATAGTGGCTGTGTAAGTGGAGGTGCGCAATGGGCAGAATCTGACCTCATGAAGCCACCGAGATAGTACAGGATCAAGCTGATCGAACTGATTTGCAGTCGCGCGATGAGGAACGATTGAGCATCCTGGTCGTGAAACTACGGAGGCGCTGCTCACCTGAGCTCGCGCGGTGAGTATTGGGCCGAATTCGACCAATCCGACGCTAACCGGCGGGTCTCACCAGCCTGATGCTGGGTGTTTCGGCTGCAGCACAGACCCGGTTGCGCCCCTGCTCTTTGGCCAAATACAATGCGCCGTCGGCCGCAGCCAGCATTGAAGCCGGGGATGTTCTCGCATCGCACTTGCCCCCTGCCACCCCGACGCTGATCGTAATGCACCCGTCTGGGCTTCCTTGATGCGCAATGCAGAGGTCGGCGACTGATTGACGAATGGTCTCGGCGACTGACTCGGCATTGCCGGATGCCGTCTCGGGGAGAAGAACTGCGAATTCCTCGCCACCGTAGCGCGCAACCAGATCGGCCGGCCTTTTCAGGCAGCACGCGATGGCCTTGGCAACATGCCGGATGCAGTCGTCGCCCGCGGAATGACCGTAGGTGTCGTTGAAAGACTTGAACTTGTCGATATCGATGAACAGCACGGAAAGGGGCGAGCTCGAACGCTGGCACCGTTTGAATTCAGCATCGAGCACCCGGTCAAAGCCTCTCCGGTTCGCGATCTCACTGAGCGGGTCCGTTTCGGAGAGCGCCTTCAGTTGCTGGTTTGCCGCAACGAGTTGTTCCTCGGCGGCCTTGCGCTTGCAGATGTCCCGGATCACGCCGACGATTTCCGGGCCGGGCTCGTGCGGATCATCGACATAGTTCATCTGAGTCTCGACCCAGACGTAGTTGCCGTTGCGGCAGCGGGTCAGATACTCCGCGGTCCCCGTCGATCTCCGTGGCCCGAGTTCCTCGATCAAACTTTTCACCAGAAGAAGGTGGGCCGGGTGGATGTTGGAATAGGCCGGCTGCTGCAGAATTTCCGAGGGCGTCCAGCCGAGCAGCTTCTCGACCGAGGGGGAGATATACAGTCTGTGACCAGTCTTATCGAAGCGGGTGACGACGTCCTCCACGTTTTCGGCGAGCAACCGGTATCCACGCTCTCGCTCGCGCAACAATCCAGCCAGCGCCGTGCGCCTACGGATCTGAGTGGCCAGCACCAGCCCCAGAGCGATCAGGATCGTGGAGACTGCGCCGCCTAGCAGGAGATCAAAATTCCTATCTCGGCGCCAGGCGTCCAAGACAGCGTCCTCGGGAGTGGCAACGCTGATCACGATTGGGAAATCAGACGCCCTCTCATAGGCAAATTGCTTCACGCGGCCGTCAAAAGGCGACACGATGGAATACAGCCCCGTTCCGACCTCCTTGAGGCGACTTACAAACAACGAGCTTCCCGCGACGTCCTTGCCGACCTGGTCGTCGCGGCGATGGACGAGAACCTTGCCGTTCGTCTTCATGAGCGTGACGGTGCGGTCCTGATCTGCTTCGAACCCTTGGTAGAAAGATCTGAAATAGGCAAGATCGATCGCCGCGAAAACGACGCCTCCGAACGAGCCGTCGGCATTCGCAAGCCGCTGGGTCATCAGGAGGGTGGGCCTTCCCGTGACGCGGGAGATCAGCGGATCGCTGATGCGGGGTGCCGCGTCTTCAGGGTTGGATTGATGGTAGCGGAAATACTCGCGATCGCCGTTGTTGACCGCCGGCACGGTTTCAAACGAAGAAAACATCCAGTCGCCGGTCTCCCCCAGCACTCCCAGTTCGCGCGCCTGAGGAATGTTCTTCGCGTATTGAGCAAGCAGATCGTTGATTCCGGCCGACGCACGCGCGGATTTGTCGGAATGCCGGATGTACTGGCCCGCTCCGAACAGCGCGAGCGCCACCGCGTTGAAACTCTTTGAGGCGTGCTGTGCGAGAGAATGCGTGAGCGCCTGGGTCTCGGATCCGGCCTTGGCGAAGGCGAGCCCTCTTTCCTGCATGGCCTTCCAGGTGATCATGGCCCAAAAGCTCGCAAGCGTGAAGCCGAGCAGCAGCGCTATGATCGTTAATGGTGACTTTACAAACTTCGGCACGGCCTGAATGTCCTGTTCGGGTAGTAAAATGGACGCGATTGCTGAAACCGAAGTTTGCAGTCCGCACATTGCCGCTTATTCCCAGTGGCATCGTTAATGCGATGGGAATGCCAAAGGACGAGGTTTCCGTACTTCATAACGTGGCCGGCCACACGAGCGTGCAGCGCGCTCGCAAGAAGGGCGGGCTTTGGCTAAAAACCTACTAGGTTGCGACGCTTCGACTTTCTGAGGTGTGTTCCCGAAAATTCGCGGATCGACGACAGCTATGAGTCAATCGCCTCGGTTTGCGGCGATGACTTTCGGTCCAGCCGAAAAACCGGACGTGGTCAGATCGGGCCGGCATGTCTCGAACGGGCCAGAAGCGGAAGCGCATGGAAGGGAGACCGCGTTCTATCACACCGTCGGTGGAGAGTTGTAATTCCTTCATAGGGTCCACCAGAATTCATCTGGTAAGCGCGACATGCTTAAAGGAGGCGACTAGCGCCCTGTCCAGCTTTCCCTTCATCCCGCAGAGAACCTCGTACGCTGCCGCGCGCGGCGTTGTCGGCTTGTACGGCCGGTGCTCGATCAACGCCGCAAAGATATCCGAAATTGTTAGAACGCGCACAATGTCGGTGATGTTCTCGGCGCAGAGGCCATCAGGATAGCCGCTGCCATCGAGATATTCGTGATGGTGCCGGACCGCATCGAGGACTTCGGGTGAGATGTCCAAGTGCCCTTTCAGCACATCGTAACCCGCCGCCGGGTGGGTTGCGACCAACGCTCGCTCGTCCTCGTCGAGGCGCCCTGGCTTATCCAGGATCGCCAAGGGCACCCTCGCCTTTCCTATGTCGTGGAACATGGCAGCGGTGGAGAGCCGTTCAAGGTCAATTTTACGAAAACCGAGACTAAGGCCGAAATCGACGGCGACGCCGGTCACGAGCAGGCAATGCTGGAACGTTCCCTCGTGATGGCGCCGCACCGTGGCCAGCCATTCGGTCAACCCATGCTCGGAAATTCGGTTGGTGATCTTGCGGCCGGCCTCTTTGGGGCCGGCGACGTCGACCCGCTCTCCGAGGGTGATTGAAGTGAACATCGAGGCAATGGCGGTTGCTGCGCGGCCTCGACCGCATTGTCAAACTTCGAGATGCCGCTCGTCGACCCAGTTCCGTGGGCGGCTGGATCGAACAAAGCGGCCAGGAGCTTGGCTGCCTCGATCTTGCCAGGCAACACCAACGTTGCGCCCAGCGCATAAGCTTGCGAGATGCAAAAGTGGGAGGTTTGCTCGACGAGGAAGATGCGCTTCTTTGCTTTGGCGAACCGCGCAGCTCTCTTTTTCAGTGCGGCAATCTTTTCGATCGCCCGCAGGTCGGCACGAACGATGATCGCAGCAGCATCGTGCGGAAGCTTTGCTTCTACATCGAGCCGCTCGCCGGCAACGGTGAACTGTTGTCCAAAAAGCGAGCAAAGCCCGAAGAGCTTCTCGGAGGTGTCGGCCAATACGTGCACGAGCATGACTGGTGCCTTCGTTCGTCGGGTGCCGGGCTGAATGGGCCTCGTCGGTCGTGCAAGTTCATTGGCTCACTTCGATGAGACTGCTCGGCTCAACTTGGTTTGTGCGCGCCCCTGTCGCTCGCTGTCGTTTGGGCCTTCTTGCCATTTGCTTGGATAAAGTGGACGCCAGCCGTGGTTCCGTCGATCCAGACCAGCTCGCAGCGTCGATAGGCCAATCCCGTCGACGACAGCAGCATGAAGAACTCCTTGGCCGAGAGAACATCGAGCGACCCTTCGACTTCGATCTTGGCGCCGGTGTTCGAGATATCGAGCAAGACGCAGCTTCGCCGCCAGGTGCCGTCGGAACCCATCAGGTTCACGGGCTGTCTGTTGTCCATGCGCACCCGAGACGCCTTGCGACCGTCGAATTTCATTGGCTTCCTGCCGATCCTGCGGTGCGACCCTCGGCGCCCGCAGAGATTTCACCCCAACGGACGGACCATTGGCTGGTCGAGAGATGAAGCGTTTCAAACAGCTCCTGAGCTCGTACGCGTTGGCCTGATGAAAGCACCGCGCCGCGAGTGTTGAGGACGGCCAGCGTGGTCTGCCAATTCAAGCGCGATGCCCGGCACGCCATAACCGGGCCTTCGTGACCGGCCTCTGCCATAACCTGCTCGATGGCCTGTATCGGTGCTCCGGACAGCACCGACAACGCGGTGAACAAGTTGGCTGTCTCACGCCGGATCGCGAACCGATTGACAGTCGAGTCACTCAGCTTGCCGATTCGATTGAGCGATATTATTTCCGGCCTCGCGGCAGCGTACTCAATGTCGCAAGGCCGCTTCGCTGTCGCTAATACTTGCGAGGACGCGCTTGTGTTAGACGCCCTGACCGCCGGTCGTGGCGATGCCGACAGCAGCTCCCGAACCACTATGTCCGGGGTGTCCGACCTTAGCGCCAGCGCTTTCGTGATCTCGTCGTCCTGCATAGCCCTACCGATCAGGAGGGCATAGGCGGCGCCTGAGAATTCCGCGCCCGGATTGCCAAAGAGGGCCAGACAAGTCTTGCTGCTGCCGCGCTGCAATATTGCCTCGGTCACGGGTCTTTCGATCCTGCGCCGGCGAGCAATGGCGAGACGGTGATCCTCGCTGCCGCACGTCGCGATCGCCACGAGATCAGCCGGCGATAGGGCGGAAGACCTTAGAAGGATCGGGACTGCAATCGCCGGATCGTCGCACGAGGCGAGACGTCGCAGTGTCTTCATCGGAGCAGTAGCCAGTTCGGCAAGCGTCGTGCTGAACTCGGCGAGCGTCCCCGGCGCAATCCGCCGGGCCAAGCGAATTAGAACGTCGTCAAGCAGGCCGACCTGCGGCTCTTGCAATCGGTGATTACCGTCAACGAGCAGCTCGGTGGCGCGCCAGAGCATGCGCGCACAACGTTCGGATGAGCTCCTCGCGATGGTAGCATCCAACTCAGTAATGAGATCGGCCGCGGAAATTGCCATCATTGGCTGGCCCAAATTCATTTTGATATCGTCACGTCAAATCAAACGTATTACGCGCGGAAGTTGTTAAGATACCTTTACATGCCATACCGTGACATAGGAGAGGATGTTCTTATCACCTGAACGACGCTTAGGACCGTATCAAAGTACCTGCACGCAGACGTGCTCTTCCCTGTGTTACAACCGGCTCCGGACCATTCGCGAAGTCCAATCGCGTTGTTGGCTTTCAATTTCGCAACCGCGCGAGCCGTGCCTTGCCGGAGCCGAACTCTGTTGTCGCCTTTTGCTATTAGCTAGGAAGTGTGCTGCGTTGAACGCGTTACTTTGCCCAGAACCGGCAATCTTAAATCCGACAAGCCAGCGGCTCGGCGGCATTGAAGGGGAACGAGCTTGAAGCAGATCGGTCTTTTTGAAATGCGTCGATTAGAGGCGTTGAGCAACACCATCTTCGGCGTTGCGATGACGCTGCTCGCCTATGATTTACCGAAGGCCAGCAGGTTCGCGAGTGCGCCGGCCTGGAGAGACCTTGCAAATGCCTACGCCCAACCTGTCATCGCGCTGATGATCAGCTTTATCGTCGCCGGCGTGTTTTGGCTGAGCCATCATCGGAGGCTCATTTTCGCGCCTGAAGGCAGCCGCGGCCAAGTCTTCCTCAATCTCATCTTCCTGCTGTCGATCGTCATGCTTCCGGTGACGAACGGACTTTACGGGGCGTATCGGCTCGACAGCGTCGTCGCAGTAAGCTACGGCTCCCATCTGACTATCATTGCCGGCCTGAATGCGCTGCTCTGGATTTTGGCGCTGCGCGATCACCGCAATCCCGAGTTGCTGGCAACCGCGATCTTTCCGGTCTTTGCATGCGTGTTCGCAACGGTGTTGGCCATAGTCGCGCCCTCTGTTGCACAATTCACATGGCGCCTGGCATTTGGGGCACCTCTGGCAGGCTGGTGGGCAGCCCGACGCTGGCCGCCGAGAGCGAATTAGCCATCACCACGGGTGCGTTCCCTTTCGCGTTGGTCGGCCACGTCCGCTGCAGTCATTCGTGTTCGGCCGGACCTGGTTCAACCTCCGGCCTACCGAGTGAAGGGACATTCTCAGGATAGCCGGGCATGTCTTAGAGGGGCCAGCGCACTAAATCGCTGCGCGGGGAGCCCGACCGCGAGCACGGTAAAAGATCGGCATTGGCGCGCGGGTCGCCCTGTCTTGAAGATCGAGGTGCCGTCAACCTCATTCAAGACAGGAGCTTCCTATTTATCCGGATGCTGTCAGCCCGCTGCGCCAGCGCATGATCGAAGACATGAATGCGCGCAAGCTCTGTGTGGGCACGAGAGCACATCGGCAGCTGCAAGCGTTTCGCGCCTTGTGTGAAGCGGTCCCTCGACACGGCCAAACTCGAAGACATCCGCTGCTGCCAGCTGCATCTGGCCGAGACGGGCGTGAGCATCTGCAATCGCAACCGCATCATGACCGGCGGCCGCCGAAAGCACTCTGCAACACCGGGACTTCAATGCGCAGCGATCACAATCACGCTTGCTGGCGAGGTAAGGCGAGCGTCGGTGCCGCGAAGATCAGAAAGGTGAAGGCCGATGGCGTGGGGCCGTTCGCGCTTGCACAAATATTGAAGATCGGCCGAGCGTCAGTTTATCGCGCACTCGCGGAGCGAGCCGCTCTCGCGTGCAGTCCACGGAGCGTTTTTCCCGCACCCTAGGGGGAGGGAAAAATTTGGACGAAGGCATGCTTGGTTACGGCAAAGTCGCCTTAGCAGAAATGATGCGCATTTCAATACTTTCCAATGCTCGAACTGATTGCAATTGGATGCGCCAGCCGGGGCGCCACATTATGGCTGTTCCTGTAGCGCGCAACCCGAGCCTCGCCCCTCCCGCGCGTCATGGATACCGTGGCGTCGCTTGCTCCGAATGGAGCAAACGCCATACGTGCCTCATATTTGAAGCCGCAGTATTCGCGTGCCCGAAGCACCAGCAGCGTTGTGACGCTACGCAGATCGGGGAATTCGCCGAATAACGATAGCCAAAAAAGCGAGGGCTGCTGAATAACGACAGACTTCTTATTGAAGTGGTAGCTATTCAAGCGTCAGATTATGATCATAATACCACATTGCATTTTTTAAGAAAAAGAGAATTCCATGCCGGAAGTATCAATTTTCCTCGCGCAGGAGGACCGCAATCCCGGCTGCATCCCGCGGTTCTTAAGCTTCAAGGGCTCGCAACCGTGATGTCTGGACTGACCGGAGCAAACCTCCGTAGCCAAGATGACATGGAGCGCGCGCTGTGGATTCTGGATCTCACCAACCGGTGCATTCAAGTTATTTTGTCCGACTTTCGCGATGACCCCACTTTCGACAAGCTCATCGAGCGAGCGGGGGAGCTTGCGGATTCGGTAGCGGGCGCTCGCCAAATGGTTCATCATTTGGGATTGAGCCTAAGTAGCGCAACCGTTCTCCGTCAGTGAACCTGAAAGCGTATCGCTAAGGGACCATTCCCACTCTCCGCTCCGCACAACTTTTTGAGTTTTTCCTAGCGATCCCGTTAGACGATGGCAGGAACCTCGGCATGAGACTCATCGCTAGTCGAAAGTATTCATTTGTCGACGCCGAGACTTTGATCGAGCGCCAGGATACGCTTTTCCGACTCGGCGAACGGTCTTTTCTACTGCACATCACTCCCGGCGAAGGAGACCACGATCAAATTGTTCGGTTGGATTGCCGTGAGGCGCTTCTCTGGCTCAACCAGAGCACTGATGATTTCGGCACCAATTTACGAGCGGCGGACTGAGCCAATGGTGTGCAAGCCAGCACTGATCGAGCGTGGGGGCGACACAACTAACTGCACAATACGTGACATTTCCACTACGGGCGCAGCGCTCCAGTTCTCTGACTGGGTCGAGAGAATCCCCTCGGGCTTCACGTTGATTATTCCAGAAGACAATTTAAAGCTGGTTTGTCGCGTAGTCTGGCGAACCTCATTTAGGATGGGGGTGGCGTTCGATTAGGATGGGCGGTCCCGGTCTAAAACAAGGCCCTAACAGGACCGGCTTTTGCGAAACCCTGCTGGACGTCTTACGACGCCGAGACCTAGTTGCGGAGGTCCGAAGAGCCCAAGGAGCAAGGTACGCTTAAGGGCAGCCCGGATTAACCTCTCGTTCACCATAACGGCCCATCCTACTCCGATACTGGGTTCTCGAATGGGATCTGGCAATGTCGCAGCATCATTTAAGAAGAGCAGAGAACGTGGTTGGTTTTCACAAGCCTGCGCAAACGCACGCAGGCGCTCACGCCCTCAACCTCGTGCATCAAGCCGCAGACGTGTTGAGCGGTATCGAAGAGCAGGCACGTCAGAGCCAGAGGCGGGCTGTGGCAGCTGAGCGTGCTCACCAGGAGCTTTTGATAAATGCGGACCGCAAACTCCTAGATGCATCAAGGGCCCTCGAGGAAGCTCAGAAGCGCATTGAGGCCCTACAGAACCGGGTCACAGCCTTTGAGTGCCGTGCCCAAGCCGCTGAGGCAGAAGCGCACAGCGCGAAGCAAGCCTTAGCATTGGTCGAGGAGGCCATTCGTAGGCGGTTGCTGTTCACTCACGATGACATGAACGGTCAGATGAACGCAGTCGCCTAACGGCACTCACTCGCAAGTATCGCCACGAGCCAAACGGGAAAGATATCTGCTCATTCCTGCAGCTACGGGACACCGAAGCAACTATAACGTACGTCTCCGGGCGCGATTGAGCGAATTGCACCGTTCATCCTGAACGCAAAAGGCGGCTCGCAACGCAAGTGCAGCTCGGGTCCAATTCAATACCGACAGCGGACTTTACGGCGCCCGAACCGCTCTTGGGCTTAAGGCCAACAGGCAACATACCGTCATCAAAAACGTCCTGCTAATGTCACCCGGACCGCGAATGGCTCTGCGGGATGCACATGGCGATCAGCCACGTCGCCGCTCAGCGCGTCGGGCAACCGCGACAGATAATAATACTCGATCTGGTTGCTCTGCGCGTTGAACAGATTGGCCAGAAAGTCCATTCTGACCAGCGCTTTTTTCGCACCGAACATTGGCCGTCGAAGCCGCGTTCTCGTCATTTCTGGCCGATCACCATCCATTGCCCGGCTACAAGCGGTTCGATGCGCGTTTCACTGAATCCCGCCTCGCGCATCCAATCGGCGCACTCCGACCCACCGTAACCGAACCCAGCGTTGGTCCACAGCAACATGTTCAGGCTTGATAACAATCCACCCACCGCGGTGCGTCGCTCATCGTCAATCAGCATGTCGTAAACAACCACCGCACCGCCTTTTGGGATCGCCTGATAGGCCTTTCGTAAGAGCATCTTCTTTGTAGCCAGGTCCCAATTGTGCAGGACGCGGCCGAACACCAGCACATCCGCTGCCGGAAGATCATCACGGAAGAAGCTCCCCGGGTAGAATCGCAGGCGTTCAGAAAGCTCGTTATCGCTAACATAATCTGCGAAAGCCTTCGCAAGCTCGGGTAAATCGAAGCCGCCACCTATGATGTGGGGATGCATGCGAGCGACCTGCACTGGAAGACACCCTTGTGCTGTACCGATATCCATCAGCGTCCGGTGGTTCGACCAGGGAAACTTTTCCGCGATGGCTTTCGCCGCCGTCAGACTGCCTGCTGTCATTGCGTCTACAAACGTCCGAAAGCGCGCCGGCTCACCATAAATCGTCGCGAAATGCTCCGCGGACGTGCTGCCAATCTGAGGCTCACCGGTTCGCAATGCATCACCTAGCTTCGACCACATCTGGTATTCACGGGCATTGAACTGGTCAAACATACCGCCAAGATATGAGGGCTTATTTCGATCGAGATAGAGGCTGGCTTCCATCGTATTCGCGTATCGTCCATCGGCATCCCGCTCCAGCAACCCGAGTGCGACCAGCGCGTCGAAGAAATCGCATGCTGAGCGGCTATGGACACCGACCATCCGCGCGAGATCTGCAGCCGCCCGCGGCTGCCCACCAAGCGCTGTGAACACGTCCAGTTCAACCGCGCAAAGTAACACTTTGGCACATCGATAGCCGGTACCCAGTGAAAACAACCGATCGGGGGTGATGTCGCTATGCAGCATGACGCTCTGCCTCCGGCCAGATCAGGGCTTCGCCTTGATATCGCCGGCACGCGCGATGGCCGCGACCTTGGCGCGTTCATTTTCAATGATCTTGCCGAATTGCGCGGCCGTGCTGGTGCGAGCGATCAGCCCGCCGCTGGCCAGGCGAGCACCGATTGCCGGATCAGCACCAACCGCGCGAATGTCAGCGCCGATCCGCTCGGCCAGATCCTTCGGCATCCCCTCTGGGCTAAAGAATCCGAGGAAACCCTCCAACGATAGATCGGGGAAGCCCGCTTCAGCCGTGGTCTGAGCTTCGGCAAGCAATGGGCTTCTCTCTCGGTTGGTGACCGCGATGACTTTGATGTTTCCGCTGCCGACCATACCAAGTTGGCTTGCCAGGGCGGAAACGTAGAAGTGAATTCTGCCCTCAGCCAAGTCCTGCAGCGCTGGTGCGATCTCCCGATAAGAGACGTGGGTCAGATCGAGATTGGCGCGTTTGAAAAAACTTGGCACGACGTAGTCGAGGGCACCGGGAGTAGCGCCCCAGTTGAGCTTACCCGGTTGCGCCCGAGCGAGCGCTATGAAGCCCGCAAGTGTATCGATCTTCAATGATGCCGGAATCGATACTGCGATCGAGACATCGGCGCCCGAGGATATCGGAATGAGATCGCGCACGGGATCATAGGGCAAATGATCATGATTGAACGCGTTGGTCGTGACTGGACCACCATTGGTATAGAGAAGGGTGTGATTGTCACGCATCCCGATGACGGACGTGACCGCCAGGATTCCGTCCGCTCCCGGCTTGTTCTCGACAATGACCGGTTTGCCCCAACGCAGCGCCAGTCGCTCAGCGTAAAGACGCGCCGAAAGGTCGCCGCCTGTACCCGCGGGGAACGAAGTGATGATCTTCACGCCGCGCTCGGGCCAGACCTCTGCCACCGATGGTGACGGCGCAATGTCGAAGCTTCCAAAACAGACCAAAACGCTCAATGTCCTTGCCAGTGTCGAGTGCATAATCAACCCCTCCTCGGCACGTTTTGATGCGCACCCTTCTTTGAGGAAGTTGCGCGGTAACTGCTGGACTGTACCCCGCGTAGCCCTTAAGCTCCTTGGTTCAGAAACTTAATTGTCCTGAATCCGCTGGCAGAATGGCGGCCTCGATGGATCAAGATCAGGTCAGCTTCGGACCCTTCCATTTCGATCTGAGCGACAGCAAACTGAGCTTTCAGGGCGCGCCGATTGCCCTAAGTAGCCGCGCGTTGAATATTCTGCGTGTCCTCGCGTTGGCGAAGGGCAACGTTGTGTCCAAGGATCGACTCCTTGACGCGGTATGGCCTGGCCTGGCCGTGGAGGAGAACAATATCCAGGTCCACATCTCCGCATTGAGAAAAGAACTGGACAGGCGAACCGATGGCGAGAGTTTTATCATTACTATGCCGGGCCGGGGTTATCGTCTCGTCGGACTAGAGCGTCCACCAGAAACCGACCAATCCGAAATGGGCGGCCCTGGAGGGCTCGTCATACCGGGCGCGTCTATCGCGGTCTTACCGTTTCAGAACATGAGTGGCGATCCCGAACAAGAATATTTTGCGGATGGCATCGTTGAAGACATCATCACGGGCCTGTCACGCATCAAGTGGCTGTTCGTGATCGCCCGCAATTCAAGTTTTGTTCATAAGGGAAAAGCTGTTGACCTAAAGCAGATCGGGCACGATCTGGGCGTCCGTTACCTTGTTGAAGGAAGCGTGCGAAAGGCCGGGGATCGGGTACGGATTACGGTTCAACTGATAGATGCGAAGACGGGCGGCCATCTCTGGATCGAGCGTTATGATCGTTTGTTGGACGATATCTTTGCAGTTCAAGACGAGATTACGATGAGGGTCATCGGCGCCATCGAGCCGAACCTCCGAAAAGTCGAGATTGAGCGCGTCAAGCGAAAACGGCCTGATAATCTCGATGCTTATGATCTCGTGTTACGCGCTCTACCTTTTGTACGTACGGGAATGGTACAAGGCGCAAACGCGGCTATCCCGCTGCTGAAACGGGCGTTGGAGCTCGAACCAGAATATGCTTGGGCTCGTGCTCTTCTCGCTCAATGCTTCCACTTTCGCTTCAGCCGAGGCGGACTGGGCGAAGCAGATCGCCTTACTTCAACTCAGCATGCGCGCGCCGCAACGGCGGCTGGCTCGGACGACGCCACAACCCTCGCAATCGCCGCGATGGTTATCTGGTTCGACGGTCACGATGTCACCACGGCCTTTGAACTCTTTGATCGCGCGTTGGCAGCCAGCAACTCGAATGTCGTAGCACTCAGCAATAGCGCATTCGTCCTTGCCTGGATGGGCAATTACGAGTTAGCGATTGAACGTGCGCAACGCGCTATCAAGCTAAGTCCGTTCGACACCTCGAATTCCGATTTGGCATTGGCCGTGGCATACTTCCATATCGAAAATTATGAGAAATCGAAGGAAGCTGCACAGCGGGCCGTCGAAGCAAATTCGGCTTTCAGCATTCCCCGCGTACTGCACACCGCGGCGTTGATGCGACTCGATCGTAGGTCCGAAGCAATCGCAGAAGCAGAGCGCGCGAGGGAACTCGATCCCACTTTTACAATACAGAACTGGTCCGTGACTGTTGGGATTGTGCCGGAGATCTTTTCACTGTTTGCTAGCGCATTGCGCGACGCAGGAATTCCAGACAAATAGATCAATTCGCAAGCGCCAAACGCAGGACCGCCGCTTTGCCCTCCAACAGCGCCCGACATCTTCACCGCGGTTATTGGGGCGGGGAGCTTGCAGGACTCTCCGTCGCCGATAAAAGCCACGGAACGGGCGGCGATCCGAAGGCCCCACATTGGACAGTCAGTTCCAAATGGGGAGGAGAATAGGCTACCTCTAAATCAACCAATCTGCTGAGGCCCCCGCCATTCGTTAACTGTATGCTCTTATTGTTCGGCAGACATGGTCAAGACATGTCGTTCATGAACGGATTGGCGGAACACGTGCAGCAGATCGAAACCAATGACCCTATCGAGGCCCGACGTAGCCGCTACGCCCAGTACCGAGGGCTAGTTGCCACCCTCACCTTCGGCCGCGCGACGGTGAGAGGCATGGTCAGATCGGTCAAGGAAGACAGCTCTTGTACCCCAGTTCGATGGTTGATCACTATCGCTCCGACATAGCAGCTGGCAATTCGTAAGGGTGACCGGCCTCCACCGCGCCTGACCGCCATCCCATTATTTCCGCGAGTCCGCTTGGGCTCCATGAGTAACCGGGGCTAAGGGATCTCCCAAACGATTCTTGCTGGGCATCCTAAAAGCCGAGCCAACTCTCCCTTGTTCCTGTCCCCTCGGTAAGTTGCGCCGTCGCCTCGACATTCGTGGAAATCCAGGCGCTGACGCCGCAGGCTTCGGGGCGCCATCCACCCCAAAGCCACGCCGGTGATCCTGACGACGCCGGAAGAGATCTACCTGGATGACCGCACCTGTGAGGAGGCCTTGCTGCTGCAGCGCCGATTGCGGACGGCTTACTCCGGATCGTCGCCCGTGGCCTCCAGCGTAGACGTGCATGATCCGCTCCCCAGCACGACAACGCTGATGGAATGCAACCTGGTCGCTCCACGAATTGGCGATACGCGAGCGAACGGAGGCCCTTAGACTTCCGACATCACCATCCGTAGAAGTTCTTGGCGATGGCCAGTGTCTCAAGTTCGCTCGTCTCTAAAGCAATCTTTTGAACCAGCATCACATCCCCGTCGACCAGCTCACCAGCCGGAACAAAGCACCATCCCATTCCTAGTTGACCGGATGCATCGACCTCGCGGACATTGGCCGACGTGCCCCGACGGATGCGGTACCGCGTTCCGGTATCGGACCCGAGCACTTCGAAATAACCTTTCCGATCAAACTGCAATCGCTGCTGTGGGGTGAGCCAGCCCTGGAGCAGGCGCACCCCTTTTTTCCGTCTCTCCTCCTGGCAGCTTCGATAGAAAGCGCCGCACGCCCGACGCCGAAAGATCTTGAGGTAATGAAAACCAGCCACGACAATCACTCGTTCATTTGAAAGGCAGCATACGAATTCCAGAGTAGGATGCCGAGAAGCCAGCATACGTTCCTAGCGCTCGAGCACGCGGATTGTCGCCCGAGGACTCGCCGTCATGCCTTGATGTATGGGCAATATCCGCTCCGCGCTGCTTGCACTATGGAGCGGAATGCGGCCGGAGCGACCCATCGCCTTCCAGGGGCATTTGCATCGTGAACCTGGTCTCTGTCTCGGACGACGCGACCTCAATCGAGCCGCCATGCGCCTTGGCAATTTCCGCGGCGATGTACAAACCAAGTCCCAGTCCTTGCGAAGGACCGTGCGTCTTTCCTCGGTAGAATGGCTGAAACAGGCGCGTCCGCGCCTCCTCCGGAATAGCCGCACCTCCATTGGCCACCGAGAGCTCGAACATCTCTGCTTTGGCGGTAGCTTCGACCCGCACGGGCAGATCCGGCGCGCCGTGGCTGATTGCGTTCCCGAGCAGGTTCGAGAACAACTGGGCGATACGGGCCGGATCGCAGAAGACCGGTGTCTCGACCTCGAAGCTGGCTTCGATGCGGCGCTCCGGATGAGCCGCCGTCAATTCGGCGACGACCTGGTCTAGCACGGGTTCAATCGCCGTGATTGACTTGGACAGCGAGATGCCACCGCCAAGGCGGCCTCGTGCCAAATCCATGACGCTCTCGATCATCTTGGCCATCCGCCCGACGCTGCTCTGCATCATGGACTCGAGCCGTAGCGCGTCTTCCGGCGTCTTGGCCTTGAGCATCAGCCGTGCACCGGCCGCAATGGATGCGAGGGGGTTGCGCAGGTCGTGGCCGAGCACGGCGATGAACTGCTCACGCAACTCCGCGTTCGCGCGCTCCTGCTGCAGACGCTCCTCTAGAGCCGTCTTGAGCTGGTCGCTTTCCTTGCGAGCGTCGATCAGCTCCCGCTCATAGCGGCGCCGGTCTGTGGCTCGCATGATCGTCAGGCGCGTGAACAGGAGCGCATCAGCATCGGTCCGCCGCTCACGTGCGTTGGCAATCGCCGGCAGTCGCGTTCCGGTTTTGGTCAGGAGATCGAGGGCGAACTCGTCGAAGAAACCTTGCATACGCAGCAGCGGCGCCACATGGGTCTCCAGGAATATGCGTCCTGCCATGTTGAGCAGGTCGCTCAGTCGCATCCCAGGAAGGTCGTCCGGCTGGTAGCCCATCCAGCCCGCCAACGTTCGATTGGCACGATCGATGCGGCCATCCGGACGAACGGAGAGGTACCCGCACGGCGCGTTTTCGTAGAGGTCTTCGAAATCGCTATCGGCGGGATAATTGTTGTTCACTCAGATGAATTCTCGGATTGCGGCGACGACCTCGTCAGGCGCGCTCAGGTTGGGACAATGGCCGGTCGCCTTCAGCACGACCATTTCGCTGTTCGGGATGTTGCGCTGCACGTACGCACCCACCTGCTGCCCGGCGATGATGTCTTCGCTGCACTGGAGGATCAGCGTGCGAGCGTTGACCTTGTCCAGGTCCGCGCGATTGTCGGACAGGAACGTGACCCGGGCGAACTCCTTGGCGATCGCAGGATCCGTACGGCAGAAGCTATTCGTGAGCTCCTCGCCGAGTTCGGGACGATCGGGGTTGCCCATGATGGCGGGCGCCATTTGCGCCGACCAGCCCATGTGGTTCTCTTCCAGGAAGGAAAGAAGCTGTTCGATTTGCTCGGCGCTGAAGCCGCCGACATAGTCGCCATCGTCAATGTAGCGGGCCGAAGGGCCCACAAGGATGAGGCTTTCGAACAATGTGGGGTCCTTGATCGCGGCCAGGACTCCGATCATCGCGCTGACGGAGTGTCCTACGAAGACCGCGCCTTTCAGCCCAAGCGCTTGGCCAATCTCGACGACATCGTCGGCATAGCCGGACAATTTGGAATACTTCTGGCGATCGTAAGCGGTGAGGTCCGAGCGGCCCGCTCCGACGTGGTCGAACAGCACCGTGCTGAAATCGGCCTCGAAGGCCGGCGCCACGAACCGCCACATGTTCTGATCGCACCCGAACCCATGAGCGAACATCATCGCACGCTCGCCGCGGCCACGGACTTGCACGTTGTTACGGAACTCGACCGACACTTGGTACCCCTTGAGCGTGAGACAGTTCTTGCGGTTCGGCGAACCTAGGGTGAACTGAATCGCTGCGCATCCCCTTCGCGCGCCGGGCAGCTATGACGTTCGGATGAGGAGTTCGGACAGAGCCTCGACCAACTGCGCCGGCGCGAAGGGCTTGGGCAGGATCACGCTACGCGGCACACCGTTCGATACCCAGCGATGGGCGCTATCGCCGGAGACGTAGACGATTGCGCAGCTTGGATCGTGCTCCCGTACGCGACGGGCCAGCGCCCACCCGTCCATTCTGGCGCGGCCCAGATTGATATCGGTGATTAGGGCTCGGGGCAGAGAACTCCCGCTGAGCAGGTCGGCAGCCTCCTCGCCGGATGCGGCGCTGAGGACGCCGAAACCGGCCTCCAGCAATGTCTCCTCGAGCATTTCGCGAAGAAGATCTTCATCCTCGACCAAGAGAATGATCGATCTCGCTCCGATGTCTTGGGAGTTGCTCAGGTGCATCCTCGCGCATCTCTCATTTTCAGAGCACCCCAGACACGACGCAGGGGCTGCCAGCCACAACGTAACCAGAGGCAAACCGTTCACTTGCCCAGATGGGGCGCTGCTGGTCGCGGAACCGCAAGCGAGAAATACTGGTGACGCTATCCTGAATCTTCTGACGACAGTCAATCCACCATTAGTAGGTGCTTCGGGTGCCACCGCAGCGTGTGCAGGGGGGATGCGATGACTTGCCTGCACATCGGCATCACGTGTGCAAGACCACGCGACGATCCCAATTCAGCAATCGTGCTCATTCCCGCACGCGGCTAGGTCTACGCGAGCGAAAGTAGTTCGATTTTTGCGAGCCAGTGCTTACAGTTCGGTCGAACTGAACGCCGAATCGAGAGAACTGGTATGCAATATCGAGCCTGCATCGTTGATGCGAATGGTCACGAGAACTCCCGCACCTTCGTCTGCGCCAACGACGAAGACGCCGTCGTCTGGGCGAGGCAGATGCTGCACGGTAATTCCGTCGAACTCTGGTGCAGTGAGCGACTGGTGAAGCGTTTGCTTGCTTCAGAGCACAGCCGGGCCGTAACGCATGAGGTGCATGAAGGTCGAATGGTGCCAAAAGGAAAACAATGAGCTACCCTGCAACGCGGGCTTATGGAGCCGCGATGCTGACCGTCTCTTCAATGATCCTCGTTTCGTCGCCCTCGCCCGCCAGTATTGCGCTGTAGTAGCCATGGAAGGGCTGATCGCCCACTTTGGCCTGCCACTCTCCGACGTTGAGTATAGGCGAACCTTCGCCGCGAGATATGACACGCCTGACTGAGTAGTCGTGCAGTCCTATCTTTAGGGCTTCTTGAAAACTTTGCCGTATGGCATCGCGCCTTGGAAGATCCCGCCAGGAGTAACTCTGATTGCGTTCTCGTCGAATGCTGCCGCCATTGCCTCGAGGTCGCGCCGATTGTACGCGGATGCAAAATTCTTCTGAAGAATGGCGCTCGCACTCTCGGCCGATAGGTTCTCTTGGGCGCCGAGTCCCAGAGAGATGAAGAGCAGGAACGCTGCCGCTAATGTGGTTCTCACTATCAATGCCTCCGTTGTTGGGTAGTTGCAGGTCAGGCTGACTTGCCGTGACGGTGGCTGCTTTCTGTCCGCGTCCACCTTGCGCACCTGCTGGGTCGCGGTCTACGGCGCATGCACCTTCCGCTTCAAATTTCCAGGTCAACCGGCTACGCCCGGGGACGGCTCACAGGAGCGCGCAAACCCAAGGACGAGCCAGATGTCTGAAGTGACCTGCTATGTCGCTCTACCGTTCCTTTTCTCCGATGACGGCGTGGCCGCCGGCGAGGCGGCGGAATGCCTGAGCGTCAATGCCGCGCTCATGCGGGCGGAGGCGCTCTCCCGCAAGCTTGGCCATGCCGGCGCCATCGCGTTGCCCCCGACCGCGGACCCGTCAAGCGGCGACTTTCAACGACGCCAAGCTGATCCGGAAGTTCGGCGACGTTCCGGACGACCTCAGTACCTTGTGAAACTCCACTGGATCCGGAACGAGATCGCCCGCATGCGTGGGCAGATCCGCGAGAGGAGCGCGAACATCCACATGCTGCAGCGCGCCGGCGTCGCGACCGCCTCGGCCGAGCTGCTGCTCTCGAGGATGCGGGCCAAGGTCGACGACCTCTGCCCGGAGCGGGACGCGCTCCAGCCGGCAAGCTACCGGCCCGGTTGATATCCAGCGGACATGAAAGCTGGTTCGCACTCGCCGAAGCCTTGAGGCCTAGGCTCCCCCGCTGCTTCCGGAGGGGTCGATGATGGCCGCACACCGGTAAAGGTCCTCTCGCATACAGGCGGCCAAGGAGATCGAGGTCGAGGGACTGAGATCATCGCGATCATTTGCAACGCGGGGCGCGGCCATGCTCGGAAGGAGGTGTCGGAGCGGGAATTGATGTCTCCATGGACGACAGGAAGTGGATTGCCATCATGATCGCTCGATGCTGCTGCTGGTAGGTAGGCAGTGCCATCACGCATGAGAGCTAATCAACACACGGCCAGATCTGATCGCTTCACATAAAGCCTGGATTCCGAGGCAGATACTGGGCCCAACTGCCGAAGTTGCGGGATGACATCAGCAGCATCGGGAATTTGATCCGCATGCCGTGCTCCAGCGCCGTCATTAGGACGGCTTCGCTCGCGCCCGGTAGAAATGCCGATACTTGCGGCGCACCACTCTCGAGCGCCAGGCGCAGCGCCGTCCTGAAGGCGGTGGCTGCGGCGCCGGGCTGCAGGACCGCGACGGGTCCAATATGGCCGCCGGTGTCGATGTAAACGTAGCCGGCCCAATCATCCCCATCGTACAGGCTAAAGCCCCGCGTTCCGCCGTCCTTGATGAGATAGCGATGGTGCTTCTGGCGGGATACCCCAAGCACCCGCTCGTCCGCCTGCATGAGGCGAGCCAGCGTCGAAGCGTCTTCGTCGAGCGGAGCGCATTTGAATTGCGGCCAATGCAGCCGATCGACCAACCGCTCTCGGGGCACGCTCACGGTGTAGATTGGAAACCGTGGGAACAGTCCACGTCGGATGTAGAGCCCCTGCGAGACGGCGTTGAAGGAGAAGGTGATCAGAACCCAGTTGGAAGCGCCGGACTTCCTGGCGTGATCCAACGTCCTTTCGATCAGCTCGTTGCCGACGCTTCCACCCTGCCGGTCAGGCGATACGAAGAGCTGCGCCAGAAACCAGATGTCGCCACAGACCCAGCTCCAAGCGAAGCCGAGGATCCGGCTCTCGTCTTCCGCGATCCAGAGACCGTCGGGATCGTCCGTCAGAGAGAACAACTGAAAATTTGGAGGACTCGTTGCGGCCATGGGCCCAAAGCCATGACGGACCGTGAGATCGTTTATGCTGGCGACGACCAGCGCATCGGCAAGCTCCAGGTCCTCCGCGCGAGCGGGCCGGTAAACCACTGTCATCGGACGGCTCCATCATCACACGGAACGTCGAAAGGAACCCTGCGAAAGAGCAGCTCCACAAGGAGGTTGCGAAAACCCTAAGCGAGGTATTCCGCACGCCTAACAGCACTGCCGGAGGCCAAGCGCCTTGTCGGGCGCCAAGGCACAGACGCGGTCAGACGCTGCAGTCCGAGCCGCTCAGCTCAGAACCATTCGCCCGGCGTGTATTTGTCGATGATGAGAACAGAGAGGGACAGCAGCAGGCCCAAACCACTAAACATCGCCACCCAAACGGCGGTGTCGATGTCTTCGATTGATTCCGCGGACGCGCGGGGCAGCAGCCATGCAATTGCAGCATTCATGTCACTCTCCCTTGAGGGCGGCAGAGCCCAAGGCCCACCACAAGAGCAGTCGTTTGTTTCAAAATGACTTCGTGGGATTAACGAAGCGGCTTCTCGACACAGCGAAAACGCCTGTCTTTTTCGCGGCCGGTCCGGCTTCTGTTCTATTGCCTGACGAGGCCGCGCCAGGCCTTGCGCGTGTAGGGGCCAATGAAAATTCCGGTCTTCATGCAGGCCTGCCCCGCAGCGGCACACTGCGAATCCGCGTCTGGATGCCTGGATCCGTCTTGTTTGCAATGCGCGATGGCTTCTGAGCACGTCGCTGCGGAGGCCGGCGAGGTGAACAGGCAGGTGGCGAAAACAGCAGCTGTCAGTATTCGCATGGGAGCCGATCCCGGCTGTGATGCAATCGACGCATCATAACCAGAAGGCCGGGTCGCAGGGAAATCTCCTATTTCGCAGGCGGGCGCAGCCCACCTGCGGGCCGCCGGATCCTGCAGTGGGTCGTCGCCGACGGGAAGCTGCGGTATTTTTGCACCGTAATTTTTTCCCCTACAACGGCCAGTCTACCTAACTCCAGGTCCGTTCGATCCAGACCAAAATCTTGATCCAGTCCGCTCGTTTCGATCGAAACACGAAGGCTGCTCCACTGAACGGGTCGAGACGAAGCATTCTCCGCACCTTCGCCGCCAGTCCCTGGTGACCACAGTTGAAATCGATCGCCGCGCGGCGATTTCACTCATCAGATCGGGAACCGGCCGTGATCATCGTCACGATTCGCGCAGTCACCTGGACAGTTGCTCACAGTCGTGATCCACCCTGCCCTCAGACCCAATTGAGCACACGAAATCCTTGTCAGACGATAACTGATAAGGTTTGCGACCAATCCTTATCGGTCTGAAGCGGTATCTCCACTTCGGATCGTTACAAGCAAGCCGACTGATGCGCTGTCCTTTGAATTGTCATCAGATTAGGCCCCACTTTCCGCCGCTGCGCTCGTCTTCAGGAGGCGTCGCACGATGTGTTCATATCGCCCGAACTGGCATGACAGCCGCGGGCAAGTCAGGCCAAGCGTATGCCCTTGAGGTCTTGAACCCAGCGATGAAGCACGTTACCGAACGCCCTTTTGTCGATCCACAAGCCGCAGCCCGCAAGCTGCTCGAGCTCGCCGCCAGCATAGAGCCGGTCCAGGACGGTCGAATCCACATCGAGAAGATCAAACTACCCCATCCTCTACACGCTCCAGGCAAGCGGCGCGGAGTTCGGTGCCGGCATCAGGTGTGCTGTCGAGAAGGGCTGGCTAGGGCTGCATGAGAGCGGCACCTATCCGCGGCTCCTAACGCCCGGCTAGAATCTCCTGGCGCTCCGGTAAGGAACCATGCATCTTTGCCGGGCTTGCTGTCTCGCTAGCTCTCTCCTTCGAGCTGGCGGCACGCCCCGTTCCGAAAATGAACACCGCACAACTACCGGAATCGGGGACAACGATGATGTCGATCGGCTGGGCGCCCATCGCCTGGTAGGCGATACTGACACTCCACTCTGCATAGCGCGTGTCGGGTAGTTGAAAGACAACCATGACAGCCGCCACGGCCTTATTGTCGCCGCCAGCGTTGTTCGGATCAACCGTTCTCTCATCTCCTTCGCGTCAGAGGCTTCCCTCGAAGGCCGGCCTAAGCGCAGAGATCTGCGGGGCCCATGCGTTCATTTCATAGCTCGCTGATTATGCAGCAGCATCGGTGACCGCGAAGCGGGTGGTCGCGACAACCGCCTGACACGTGACTGAGGCAGAGGTCGGTTTTCGGGAACAACTATCGGCGGCGTGATGTCTGCTCCGCAGGGTCTACATCGCCAGATAGCGCCTTCGAATATCATCATTTCCTGAAAGGCCTGTCGTGCTTTCACGATGTACGACTTTGCCCTTATCGATGACGAGCGCCTCCTGTGCAATCCGCAGGCAGAAATGCATGTTCTGTTCAGCCAGCAAAATCGTGGCGCCACCCGCGCCCAATTCTCGCAAGACCCTGCTGATGTCGGCGACAATGATCGGCGCCAGCCCTTCGCTAGGCTCGTCAAGCAGCAAGACCAGCGGGTTTCCCATCAGCGCACGAGCGATCACCAGCAGCTGTTGCTCGCCGCCGGAAAGGCGGCCTGCCTGGCGGGATCGAAGCCTTGTAAGAAGCGGGAACGTTTCCCAGATCCGCGGCAGCGTCCAGTCACGCCGGCCGCCAGGGCCGCTCTTGGCCGCGATCAGGAGGTTGTCCTCCACACTGTGCTCGGGGAATACTTGCCGGTCTTCCGGCACATAAGCCATTCCCAGTTGCGCGCGCGCGTGAGGTGGTGCGTGCGTGATGTCGCGGCCAGCGAAGAAGATGTGGCCGCTGCGCACCGGGACAATGCCAGCGAGCGCCTTCATTGTCGTGCTCTTGCCCGCGCCATTTCGGCCGAGCAGCGCTAGTGTACACTTTTCCTGGAGCTCAGCATCGACGCCGAATAGGATCTGGCTCGCGCCGTAGAACACGCTTACGCCCTCCGCACGCAAGAGCTCGGTCAAGTCGCGTTCTCCTCTGCCCCAAGATAGGCGTCGATGACAGCCTGGTTGTTGCGGATCTGGTCTGGGGTGCCCTCGGCCAGCACCTTGCCGTAGCAGAGCACGCGAATGCTGCTGGCAACCTTGAAGACGATATCCATGTCGTGCTCGATGAAAATAAGGGTTAGCTTTCGGCGTTCCCAAAGAGCGCGAACGCGCTCAATCATGCGCCAGCGTTCGTCCGGGCCCATGCCAGCCGTAGGTTCATCGAGCAACAGCACTTTGGGCTCCAACGCGAGCGCAATAGCGATATCAAGCAGCTTCTGATCGCCATGCGAGAGGATGTTCGCCTCGACATTGGCAACATCGGTCAACCCGACGAACTCCATCACATCGTCCGCACGCTCGCGCATGCCAGGGGACGGAAAGCGATGAGACAGGCTGGCCCAGCGGCCGGCGTGGGCCGTGACCGCAGCCATCAAGTTCGCGCGCACAGTCATGGTCGGAAAACAACTCGCGACTTGGAAGGCACGACCAATGCCCCGCCGCATGCGTTCCGTTTTGGAGAGCTGGAGAATGTCCTCACCGTCAAGCAGCACCTCGCCAGAATCGGCGATGAACGCGCCACTGATCAGGTTGAAGAAGGTCGTCTTGCCGGCCCCGTTCGGTCCGATAATTGCTGATAAGCTGCCGGAGGGAAAGGCAAGCGACACGTCGTCGATCGCGCGCACGCCGCCGAATGACTTCGTGAGATGATTGATCTCAACGTTCATCGCGCGCGCTTGCTCCAGACGAGGTGGATGAAATCGAGTACGCCACGGCGCAGGCCAAGCGCGAATGCGAGGATCACGACGCCCAGGACAAGTCCGTGATACTCCGTAAAACGCTGTACCAGGTCGTTCAGCGCGAGCAGGATCATCGCGCCCAGCACGGGCCCGAGGAAGCTGTTGATGCCTCCCAGCATGACCGCAAAAATCGCTTGGCCCGAGTTGGGCCAATCGGCCAGCTCGGGATAGGCGCCTGATACGAACAGGGCTGCCAGCACGCCTCCAATCCCGGCGAAGCCGCCCGCGATCGTGAATGCCAGCAGCCGGGCGCGCCACAGGACGATGCCGACAAAGCTGGCGCGTTCCGCATTGTCGCGGACCATGCGCAACGTATTCCCCAACGGACTCATCGAGACATGGCGGAGCGCCAACAATCCGAGCACGGCTACGATGGCGCAGAACTGGTATAGATGAAGCTGCGAGCCCAGGTCGAAACCAAAGATGTGACGGCGAGGAATACCACCGCGCAACCCCTGATCACCTCCCGTCAGGCTCTGCCATGAAACAATAACGCTGAAGAAGAGCATCTGCACCGCGAGGGTGATGAAAGCGAAATAGTCCGTGCTTAGTCGGACGCAGATTGCGCCAACCAGGAGAGCGGCGATGGTCGTCAGAGCCACCGCGAATAGCGCCGCGACCGGCAGAGGCAATTCCGTCAACTGCATCGTGAGGCCAAATGCATAGGCGGCGAAGCCATAGAACATTCCGTGGCCGAATGAGACCATTCCTGTATTGCCGACCAGCAGATTGAGCGAGGTCGCGAACAGCGCCATCGCGCTGAGACGGATAATGAAATCCTCGAAGGCGGGGCTACGATGCAACATTGGAATCGCGAGCACCAAGATCAGCACGATCGCGGCGAACAGGGCATCGCGCAAGGCAGGATTGCGATTCATAGAGGGCGGCCGAACAGTCCCTGCGGGCGCAGGACCAAGATACCAATCATCACGATGTAGATAAGCCCATCTGTGAAGCCGGGGAAGCCGATCGTGCCGAAGCCTCGAACGAGCCCGATGACGAGCGCCGCAACCATCGCACCAGCGATCGAGCCCATACCGCCGATCACGGTGACGATGAATCCCTCGATCAGGATCGAGAAGCCCATGCCGGGCGAAAGCGAGCGAACGGGACCCGCGAGCGCGCCTGCGAGGCCAGCGAGCCCACCGCCGATCGCAAAGACGATCGCGAATAGCACCGTCGTATTGACCCCGAGTGCCGAGACCATCTGCGGATTGACCGCCGCGGCCCGAACTGTCTTGCCGAGGCGCGTTCTGGACAGCCCGAGGCTGAGCACCATGGCTATCAGCGCTGCTATTCCGATCAGCACGGCGTAAAACGGGGGCACGACGCCGCCTGCAATGAACAGCGGCGGGACCTGAAAGGCAGCCGGCATTCCCATGGCGCGGAACTCGGGACCCCAGACAATCTTGACGACGTCGTCGAAGATCAGCACCACGGCGTAGCACACCAGAAGCTGCATAAGCACGTTGCTGCCGTAGACCCGGCTCATCAGCACGCGTTCGAAGAGCACGCCGAACAAGGCCATGGCCACCGCACCCGCCAACACGGCGAGCGCGTAACTATCCGTCGCGGCATATGCGCTGTAAGCTACATAGCCGCCCAGCATGTAGAAGGTGCCGTGGGCGAAGTTGACGATCTTGAGAACGCCGAAGATCAGCGTCAAGCCGGCAGCCACCAGGAATAACAGCATGCCCACGATCAGGCCGCTGGTGGCCTGCGTCACCACACAGGCGGGGGTCGTAAAACATGCGCCCAGCGCGTTGAAGTCCATCGATCGTCAGCTGTAATTCTGCTGCTTCTTCCACTCCGTCTCAAGTTCGATAATCTTGCCCCAATCGGCGGGTTTGATGTCGCTGATGAAAGGATCCTTCGGAATGGTCTGTCCCCACCCGATCGCATAGCCGATTGTCGTGTGATCGTCCCGCATGGTGATGGTGCCGTCGGCGCCAAAGGGCGAATTAATCTTCAGTCCCGTCAGGGCAGCCGCTATCGCCTTGCCGTCCAGAGAATTGGCCTTCTTGATGGCTGCCTCATAGAAGTGCATGGCGACCGAATTCTGCCAGGACCAATTAGTCGGCCGTTCGTTCCACCTTTTGAAGTACGCCTGACCCCATTCCTTGTTCGCCGGCGTATCCGGGAATGTCTCAAGATAGCGGGTGGCCGACTGGATGCCCGCGGGCAGATTCTTGATCGCGGCCAGTACTGGATAGTCGACGTTCGGAGTTGCGACGGTCATCTGCCCGAACAGAGCATAGACATTCCCCTGGTTCACGAACGCCGAGAGATCGCCCGGCATACAGCAGCGTGAACAGCGCCTGCGGCTTGGCCTGGATCAGTTTGGTAATCACTTCGGTGAAGTCCGGCTGGCCGAGCTTGGGCCAGGCCTCGGTTACGACCTCGACATCCGGTTTGAACTTTTTGAAGAACTGCAGATACTGCGCCGTCGTGTCGCGCCCATAGGCGTAGTCCGGTGAGCAAGTCGCCCATTTGTTGATTTTCTTGGCATTGGCGAAGTCGGCGAGGTAGAGGCTGCCGGCGACAGCATCGTGCACGCCCTGACGCGCCACGCGAAATGCGGTGGGCACCCGGATCTTCGGATCTGCGGTGAGCGATGACGTCTCGCTGTTGGTGTGAATGCAAGCCACATTGAGGTCGCGCATAACCTCCTGCACCGCGAATGAGGCGGACGACGCTTCCGCATCGACCAGCAGCTCGCAGCCTGCAGTGTTCACCAGTTCACGTGCGACCCGCGCCGCTTCCTGCGGCTGGCCTTTGGAATCCCGGAAAACGAACTCGATTTGCCGGCCCAGGAAGCCGCCAGCGGCATTGATGCGATCTTGCTCGATGAGGAGCGAGTTGCGCGAAGAGGTGCCGAGCAGCGCGATGGGTCCCGATAGGATGCTTTGCATGCCTATGCGGAGAGTATTTGCCTGTGCCCTGGCTACCCATGGGGCGGCCACCAAAGTAGCCGTGCCACCGGCCAAAAGCGTGCGACGCGTGACGGGTCCGCTCATCGAACTGCACCTCCCTGTGATCCGGCTGTTGAATCAACCAGTCGTGTTGTGCCCGACTGTAGATCAGCGAGGCCATGCTGATCAAGCGACATAAAGGTGGAGCGAGGCCGGAGCCTCGGTAATGGGCATTGTACCTTCCGGTAGAGTTGGGCGCCGCCTTGCTGCTCAATATACCTCACGGGATCTTACCGCGATGCGCTGGTGCCGCGCTATCCACCTTGCCCATTCCGCTCATCGCAGGGACTTTCGCGAAGCGGATCCGCTTCGGGAATGAACACTCACAACATAGCGATCTCAAGATGAGCGCACGGCGCCTGTCGCTCGAGGTGTTTAGCGCGAAGGAAGGACGTCTACTCGCGGTCCCTCACGTCGAGCTCATCCAGCGCCGGTCATTTCCCTTCCCACCTTAACTGCGGACAGATGGCGACCCGGGAGAACTCAGACGCAAATGATATGTGACGCAGCTCCGCTCACCAGGAGCGATCTACGGCAGTACGCGGGTCACTTCGAGCCGACGAGCGAGATATACGGACGGCTCGCTCGCACAAGACGGACTCCCCTTGCCAGCCTTCGGGAACGAGCGCATCCTGCTACGTTACTTCATAATAACAAAAGGAGGAAACATGACACACGACCTTTCGCGGCGCTCCTTGCTCGCCCTCGGCGCAGGATTAGGCGCATCGACCGTGCTGGGCAGTAACGCTTTTGCGCGAGCACCCAAGCTTGGGACGCAGCCAGCTTATTTCTATCGCTTCGGTCTCGGAGACGCCGAAGTGACGGTCGTTTCTGACGGTCCGCTGCCACTCGGTCCTCCGAAAGGGACCTTCATCGGCGTGCCTGATGAAGAAGTGAAGAAGATGCTGAGCGACAATTTCCTCTCACCGGAAAATGTGGTGCTGGAGCAGAATTCGCCGATCGTGAATATGGGTGACAGGCTAGTTCTATTCGACACTGGCATGGGAACGTCTAAGGCCTTCGGACCGACCACCGGCCGTCAGCAGAAGAGTATGGCAGAGGCTGGCATTAAACCAGCCGACATCGACGCCGTGGTCTTATCACATGCGCACATCGATCATATCGGCGGCATTGTGGACGCGGACGGTAAGCCATTATTCCCCAACGCACAGTACTACATAGCTCAGAGCGATTTCGATTTCTGGACCGATGAAGGCAAGCTTGGCAGTCCATTGAAGGACTTTGTCGTTCATGCACGCAAGAACTTACTGCCGATACGAGATCGCCTTGTGTTCTTCAAGGACGGTCAGGAATTCCTTCCCGGCGTGCAGGCCATGGCAGCTCCTGGCCACACCGTAGGTCACACAATCTTCATGGTCTCGTCGGCAGGGAAATCGTTCGCCTTCCTCGGTGATCTTACTCACCATCCGATACTGCTGCTTGAAAAACCGCGGATGCAGTTCTCGTACGACACCGATCCGCAGCAGGCAGCTGAAAGCCGGGTCAAACTGCTAGATATGATCGCTGCAAATAAGATTCCTGTGATGTCCTATCATTTTGCCTGGCCAGGTTACGGCCATATCGCCAAGACATCGGAGGGCTTCCACTATTACCCCGAAGCGATGAGCTTGAATCTCTGAACTCCGAGCGCAGACAAAAGAGACGACCTCCAAAGCAAACTCTAGCCCCGGACTTGACGGGGCATTTTTGCGCCTTGTCTCTGACGAGAACGGTGTCGGACTGCGATGTGGCCTTCGAGCCAGACTCGGACGTGTTAGTCAAAATCACGACGCACGATAATGGTCCTCGCAGATATGCTGGAGCTCAACCTGCGCAGGCTTGTGCTCCGCACATCCCGACTTCGGAGAACACCGGCTTAGGCGTCAATCTTGTAGGATTTTCTACCTGCAGCTGGCGGCTTTCTGGGGCGCGCTTCGGCCGTGAGGGACGGTGGCCTCGGAAGGATAGGTGCTTGCAGCTCCGCTAGGCACGATTCAGGTTAACGACCGGACCATCGCCGAGGAAGACGAGCCGAACTCATTGCAAACGACTATGACAGAGCGAAACCTTCGTAGCCGCGGGTGACGACCTTCTGACAGATCTCGCGATAACGGACCAAGCCACCTGCATATGGCATGAACACCTGCGGCTTGCCTGGAATATTCGCCCCGAGGTACCAGGAATGCTTTGCCTGCGGCAGTAGTGTTCGTGCAGCCGCCTCGTTGACTTCGCTTACCCATTTCTCGACGGCGTCGGCCCGTGCCTCGATCCGCTCCAGCCCGTTAGTCCGCATATGAGCGATGCAATCGGTGATCCAATCGACATGTTGCTCTATGGCTACGGGCATGTTGCACAGAACCGATGGACTGCCGGGCCCCGTGATGGTGAAGAGGTTTGGAAAACCAGCGACCTGCAAACCTAGATAATTGCGTGGTCCTGCCTCCCAGACATGCTTGAGTGCGATCCCGCCCCGCCCGCGGATATCCATCTTGAGCAGCGGTCCCGTCAACGCATCGAACCCTGTCGCAAAAACTATGATGTCTAGGGGGTACTCGGCCTGATCCGTGAGAATTCCAATCTCGGAGATCTGCCGGATTGGCGCAGCTTTGACGTCCACCAGCGTGACATTCTGCCGATTGTAGGTCTCAAAATAGTCGGTATCGATCGGCGGGCGCTTGGCCGCATACGGATGATCAATGTCAGCGAGGACCGCCGCGGTCTTGGGATCCTTCACAATCGAGCGGATCTTCCTTTTTATGAAATCAGCAGCGGTGTCGTTTGCTTCCTTAGAAACGAGCATGTCCTCAAAGGATGCGCGGAACTGCAGCCCGCCACGCTCCCACGCCTCGTCATAAATTCTCTCGCGCTCCTCTGGCGGCGTGTCGACCGCTTTGCGTTCCGCAACCTTGAAGCCCATGCCATTGTAGGTTTGATGCGTAGTCGCGCGTATTTCGCTGGCGCTGTTTTTGACATATTGCTTGAAGTCCGCCGTCAATGGGACGTTGCGTGCTGGTACTGAATAGTTCGCGGTACGCTGAAATACGGTCAGATGCTTGGCTTGATCGGCGATCACCGGCGCCGCCTGGATGGCGGTCGATCCGGTGCCGATCATCCCCACTCGCTTGCCCGCAAACTCGACGCCTTCGTGCGGCCACTGCCCTGTATGGTACCACTCACCCTTGAAGGTCTTCAGTCCCAGAATGTCGGGCACGTTGGCAGTGGAGAGGCAGCCGACCGCGGTAATGAGAAACTTCGCGATGAAGGTCTCGCCCGTATCTGCACGGATGTGCCAGCGATTCGTCGCTTCATCGTAATGCGCCGACGCAACCCGGGTACCAAATTGAATGTCGCGTTTCAGGTCGAGCTTGTCAGCAACGAAATTCAGATAACGCAGAATTTCTGCTTGGCCCGGATAGCGTTCAGACCACTCCCATTGTCGCATCAAATCCAGGGAAAACGTATACCAATAGACATGGCTTTCAGAGTCGCACCGAGCTCCAGGGTAGCGATTCCAGAACCACGTGCCCCCAACACCCTGAGCCGCTTCTACGGCCTTGACTTTCAAGCCAAGGTTATCCCGAAGCCGAAACAGCTGGTAGAGGCCCGCAAAGCCCGCACCAACAACCAGCGCGTCTAGCTCAACCGGTTCATTGGACATTGCCGCACTCGCTCATTACGCCCACCCCACAAACATAAGGCTAGGTATACCGTCAGCGCCGTAAAGGTGAAAGTGCGCTGCGTCAAAGTGAATTGGGATTAATATAACCGTCCCGGTCAGTGCCCTCAAGCTCGCCTTCTCTGCTCAATGCAGCTCACTGCCGGGGGGGCGCCTTCAAATCTGGAATGCACACCTTCAAAGACCGAGCCGGTCCAGAAGCAATCAACGTCGATTTGCGGAGACTCCATTTCTCGGACCTGCCGTTTCGACGTACCAGGAGAAGAATTGCAGCGGCCGCAAGATTCAATTTTTCGGTCTATATCGATTGGAGCGACCGCGACTTTGGCCGCAGACATGCGTCATCTTGTTGGCGCGGCAACCCGGCCTGCGCTCGCAAGTAAACGCGGCGTCTTCCAGGAAGTGGTGGGAGAGACTGTAAGGGTGCCGCTCGATTCAATCGCAGCTCCGTGATGTGCTTCGGATCATCCACGACGAAGCCATTGAGGGGTTCGATTTCGGTGCGACGGCCCTTCTGCAAGTCTTGGGACATCGAGGGGCGCTGCTCGGAGGAAGTGTATTTGGAATCCGAAAAGCGCTGCTGGTCGCGGACGTGCATCACGTTTCGTCGCCCTCGCCAGGCCCGCGATGGTCTCGGCCGGCAAATGCAGGACCTCCTCCAGCTGATAGCCCAGCGCCTGGCCCTCACGAATTGCCTCGCTCCCGAGGCGGGTCGAGAAGCGGCGGATCGAATCGCTCTGCAGCATGGCTCGCCCAGGCAGCAGTGCTTTCTTGACCTTATCTGATCAAGCGTCATGGACGTCGCCCTAACGCGGCGCATAGCCAATGGCGGGAATTGCCCTTCCCCTGCGCGCGCGGGTTAGGATGGCATGCGACCCGCGATGCTGACAAGCGGAGGGCAGGAGCCCGAGCGCGAAAAATGATGTGAACGAACGGTCGGACGATGACGATTACGGGAAGCTAAAAACGTAACGATGACAGTCAGATAGTCGTGGCCGGCAAGGGATTGTGCAACGGCGAAGCTCGCCATGCCGGCCCTTCGCGCGCGCACCCACACGGTGACGAAAAAATGACACTCAGAGATCAGAGAAAAGTGTGAATCGCTGTGCGCAGCCGACCTGGTGGGTTCTGAAGCCAGGGCCGGGACTGTTTGCTTTCGTCCGGCGGGATGGCGTGGGCGTTCCTTCGCTGACGTGATGGCTGTAGGGATGCTGATCGATCGCTGCAGCTCACTCAGCAGCTTGAAGACCAGACTAGGTATCGCACTGCGATGGTGGCTGGCGAGCATGTCACTTGCTTGACACGTTCTGGAGCGCCAGTCTCTAATCTGCTTCAAGGTCCTGCGGTCGGACAGGCAATAACTTTCTGCCTCCAGCAAGAACAGGGTCGACGGCCCCACCCGGCGACTGCCAGGTCAGGGGTGCGGAATCCAAGATAATTTCCTGGGAGGGAACAATGGACAGACGCCAGACGCTCAAGCTGATCGGCGGCACGGCCGCGTTGGCCAGTGCCGGTATTCCGGGCTTTGCCTTTGCGCAAGCCCAAAAGGAAATGGTCACGGTCGTGAAGATCGCGGGAATTCCGTGGTTCAACGCACTTGAAAAGGGAATCCAGAAGGGTGCGAAGGATTTCAGCATTAATGCCACCATGGTGGGCCCGGCGAACGTCGATCCGGCACAGCAAGTAAAGCTCCTTGAGGATCTGATTGCCAAGAAGGTCAACGTGATCGGCTTGGTGCCGCTTGATGTAAAAGTCTGCGAGCCCGTGCTGAAGCGTGCCCAAGCCGCCGGAATCAAGGTCATTACGCATGAGGGTCCGGAACAGGAAGGCCGTGACTGGAATGTGGAATTGATCGACTCCGTTCGCTTCGGCGAGGTGCAGATGGAACGTCTCGCCAAGGACATGGGCGGCGAAGGTGATTATGTAGTCTATGTCGGGACTCTTACGACGCCGCTTCACAACAAATGGGCCGATGCCGCGATTGCCTACCAGCAGAAGAATTTTCCGAAAATGAAGCTCGTCGCTGACCGCTTCCCAGGGGCCGACGAGATCGACACCAGCCAGCGCACGACGCTCGACGTGATCAAGGCCTATCCCAACCTGCGTGGTATTCTCGGCTTCGGTTCGAATGGACCAATCGGGGCTGGAAATGCTGTGCGTCAGCAACGTCTTGGCAAGAAGATCGCCGTTGTCGGCACCGTGCTGCCAAGCCAAGCGAAGTCGCTTATCGCGGATGATACGATCCGCGAAGGATTTCTGTGGAATCCCACCGATGCGGGTTACGCGATGGTCGCGGTGGCCAAACTCGTGCTCGATGGCAAGCCCATCATGGATGGCGTCGATGTACCCGGCCTTGGCAAGGCGGCCGTCGACGTTGCAGGAAAGCAGATCAAGGTGGACAAGATCATGCGCATCAACAAGGAAACCATCGACGGACTGATTGCCGGAGGGCTCTAGACCGAAGCCGGTTCAGCCGCCTCATCGCGCTGCATTCCCGGCGTTCCGGTCGGGAATGCGGTACCACTCGAGTGATCGCACGATCCAACGGTCCATTGCAGGCGAACCTTTGGCGACTTTCCTGGAGATGTCCGGCATATCGAAGCGCTTCGGCGGCGTGCACGCGCTCCGCGGCGTCGATCTCGCTCTGGAAGTCGGCGAGGTGCACTGCCTGGTGGGTGAAAACGGCTCCGGCAAGTCGACCCTGATCAAGATCATTTCGGGCGTAGAGGCAGCGGAGCCCGGCGGCCGGATCGTAATTTCCGGCAAGGAATATCCCAAACTAAACCCGGTCTACTCCACGCATTGCGGCATTCAGGTCATCTACCAGGATCTTTCGCTATTTCCCAACCTCACCGTCGCCGAGAATATCGCGATGGCGCACCATCTTGGCGGCATTCATTCGGTGAACTGGGCCTCAATGCGCGCCACCGCGAAGGCCACAATGGCGAAAATCGGCGTTGAGTTCGACCCGGACGCAAAAGTCTCAGAGCTCAGCATTGCCGGACGCCAGCTGGTCGCGATCTGCCGGGCCTTGGCTGCGGATGCTAAGCTCCTGATCATGGATGAGCCTACGGCATCGTTGACCCGCCACGAGGTGAACGCCCTGATCGAGCTCGTGAGCGAGCTGAAGCGTACTGGCATCTGCGTCGTTTTCGTCAGCCACCGCCTCGACGAGGTGCTTGAAATCGCCGAACGCGTAACGGTACTGCGGGATGGCGCCAAAGTCGGTACTTTTGCTGCAGACACAATCGACGGGGGGAAGCTCAGCCAGCTGATGACCGGCAAGTCCTTCGAGTATCAGATACAGGCGCCTGAGCTTGCCGCTGGGCCAATTGTGCTGGAAGTTAAGGGCCTGGGCCGCGAGGGTGAGTACGAGGATGTAAGTTTGCAGTTGCGCGCGGGGGAAGTAGTGGGTCTCACCGGTCTGCTCGGCTCGGGGCGAACCGAACTCGCGCTATCGCTGTTCGGCATGAAGCCGCCCGATCGCGGCACCATCGCACTTGACGGGCGGCCCATCGCCCTTCGTACAAATGCAGAGGCGATCGATCGAGGGATCGCCTATGTATCCGAAGATAGGCTTACGCTTGGTCTCATCCTGCATCAGTCTGTCACCGCGAACGTCACGCTCACGGTGCTGGAACGGCTGGCTGGCGCATTCGGCCTGATTGCCGCACGCGCGCGACAGAGCCATGTTGCTCGGTGGGTTGCTGAACTCGGGATCAAGGTCTCCAACCCCGCCAACGCGGTGAAGACCCTCTCCGGGGGCAATCAGCAGCGGATCGTGCTCGCCAAATGGATAGCGACCAACCCGCGGGTGCTTATCCTCGATAGTCCCACGGTGGGCGTCGACATCAGCGCCAAGGACGGCATTTACGAAATCATCCGGCGGTTGGCCCGCGACGGCGTCGCGGTGCTAATGATATCGGACGAAATCCCCGAGGTCCTTTATCACAGTCATCGCGTGCTGGTGATGCGGGAAGGCCGTTTGACAACCGACGTGGCTGCCGCAGCCACCTCAGAAGACGCGCTTCGGCAGGCCGTCAATGCCTGAATCGGCCATTGCATCATTCGGCAGGTTTCGTCGCAGCCATGAGTTCTGGCTGCTGATGGTAATCTTGGGGCTCTGCGCCAGCTTGGGCTTCGCGAATGCCCAATTCTTGACCATGCAGAATCTGTTCGACCTGCTGACCTCCTACGCATTCGTCGGCATCCTTGCGCTCGGACTACTGGTCGTGCTGATCGCCGGCGGAATCGACATCTCATTCACCGCGACCGCGTCGGTGGCACAATATGTCACACTCTCGTTTGCCAATGCTTACGGCGCGAACTGGATCAGCGTCTTCGCCATCGCAATTGGGATTGGCGGTGCGCTCGGTGCCCTCAACGCAATCTTCATCCAGAAGCTTCGAATACCATCGATCATCGTTTCGGTCGCAACGCTGAACATTTTTTATGGGCTTCTGATCTTCTTCACTGGCGGCAAATACATCTATTCGCTGCCTGACTGGTTTGCGACCGGCATCTTCTGGTTCGAATTCGAATGGGGCAAGGATAGCTCGTACGGTGTCAACCTGCAGATCCTAGCGCTCGCGCTGGCATTTCTCGTCACCTGGCTCCTGCTTAACCGAACCAATATCGGCCGGCAAATCTATGCCATGGGAGGCAATGCCGATGCCGCGCAGCGACTCGGCTTCCACATTTTCGGCCTTAACATACTGGTGTATTGCTACATGGGTGTCATGGCTGGAATCGCTTCCCTGATCCAGGCACAACTCGCGCAGTCCGTGGCTCCGACTGTGCTGGTGGGCAAGGAACTCGATGTGGTCGCCGCCGTCGTGCTGGGCGGCGCCAGCCTGATGGGGGGCGTCGGCACCGTCCTCGGCACGTTTTTGGGCCTGACACTGCTCGCCGTGCTCCAAAATGGAATCATTTTGCTGGGCGTTTCGTCCTACTGGTCGCCGTTCTTCGTCGGTTTGGTTATCCTCATTTCGGTCTCAGCAACCGCCTGGTCGCAGCGAGAGCGGCGAACCCGGAGCGCGCGCCGATGAGCAATGCGCCCGCCCTCTCACTTCGCCGGCGCATGGTAGGCCTCGCTGGCAGCGGCACTGTCGCCACCCTCACCCTGCTGTTGCTCGCGCTCTGGGTGGCGTTCGCGATCATGATCGGCGACCGGTTCTTCTCGGTCAACACGCTCCAATCGATGGCTTTCCAGATGCCAGAACTCGGCATCCTCTCGCTTGCAATGATGCTGGCCTTGCTATCCGGTGGGCTCAACCTCTCCATCATCGCGACCGCCAATCTGTCCGGACTGACCATCGCCTTCCTGCTGACGCACTACATCCCAGGGAGTCAGGGCTTTGCCTGGGTCGGCATTCAAGTGCTGGCGATCGCTGCAGGGTTTGCAGTGGCCGCATTGGTAGGTCTCCTCAACGGTTTCGTCATCGCCTATCTCGGCGTTTCCCCGATCCTCGCCACGCTCGGCACGATGACACTATGCAAGGGCGTCGCGATCGGCCTGTCGCGCGGTAACGTCATCTCCGGATTTCCGGAGCCCATTGTGTTTATCGGCAATGGAACGGTTTTTGGGGTACCCTTTGCTCTGATCGTACTTGCGCTCTGCGCCTTGCCCGTCGCGCTGATGCTGAACGCGACGCCGTTCGGAGCAAAGGTTTACATGATCGGCTCGAACGAGAAAGCAACCCGCTACTCCGGGGTCGATACCCGCGCCGTTCTCCTCAAACTCTATGTGCTTTCCAGCCTGCTCGCGGGCGCAGCAGCGGTGGTCATGTTGGCACGTTTCAATTCGGCCAACGCGGCATACGGCGAGAGCTATCTGCTGGTCACCATCCTCGCGGCCGTCCTCGGCGGCATCGATCCGTTTGGTGGCTTCGGAAAAGTCGGCGGGCTATTGCTTGCGCTGATCATCCTTCAAGTGATCTCCTCGGCATTCAACCTTTTGAACCTCAGCCAATTCCTCACGCTGGCGATCTGGGGTGGAATCTTGATTGCCGTCGCGGCGGTTCCTCATTTCGCCGGCAAGGCGCCGCGGTAGCCAGCGATGATGAGTTCGATCGGCTCGCCCCCCATCGCGGTTCTCGACATTGGCAAGACCAATATCAAGCTGCTAGTGGCGAGCGATGACGGCTGGCCGCTCGAAACACATGAGATTCCGAATGTGTCGATGACTCAGGGCTCGTACCTCGCCTATGATCTTGCCGGGCTAGAAGATTGGCTTCTCGATACCCTTGCCGTGGTGTCTCGAGGCCATGCCATTGGCGCCGTGATCGTGGCTGCGCATGGATGCGGCGCAGTTCTTGTCGACGGTGATACGCCGGTGCTGCCGATGATGGACTATGATGCTGTCTCTCCGCCGGCAATTGATGAAGCATATGCCCGGATCGCGCCCGGTTACGATGAGGTGTTCTGCGGAATCGGAGGCGCGATGCGGCTCGGAAAGCAGCTGCTGTGGCAGGAAAGCGCATATCCCGTGGAATTCGCCCGCGCAAAAGCTTATCTGACCACCGCGCAATTTTTCGCCTTGCGGCTTGGCGGACGTGCGGCCAGTGAAATCTCGCAGCTTGCGGCTCAGAGCCATATCTGGGACCTCATCCACCATCAGCCTTCCTCGATTATGCGCAAGCGCGGTTGGAGCCATCTGCTGCCCGAACGCGTCGCTGCCGGCGCGGTGCTAGGGACGGTTTCGGAATCCGTAGCCAGGCGCACTGGCCTGACGCAATCGACCGAGATCCTCTGTGGCGTGCATGATTCCAACGCCAACCTGTTTCGGTACAGGGCTGCCGGCATGGTCGATGCCTCGATCCTATCGACCGGAACCTGGATGATCGGATTTCAGCGCGACCTCTCCCTGGACAAACTCGATCGCGCGCGCGCGATGGTGCTCAATATCGACGTCGATGGCGAGAATGCACCTTCGACATTGATCGCGACCGGCCGCGAATACGACCTGATCCGCGGGGAACATCGTGCTTCTGATGCAGCCGTCCTTGCCGCATTGTCGGCCCTGCTGTCGAAGGGGACCCTGGCGCTCCCCTCCTTCATTGGCGACGACGGATTATTTCCGGGCGCGGCTCGCCGCGGACGGGTCATCGGACCGTCTCCCGAGACGCCTGCCGAATGGCAGGCATTGGCACTTCTCTACGCAGTGTTCAGCGCAAACCGCTGCCTTGATGCACTCGAGAGCTCAAAATGCATAGTCATCGATGGTGGCTTTGCGGCGAATTTGCCCTTCGCCCGTTGTCTTGCGACCTTACGACCCTCGCAGAGCGTCAGGGTGAGTCAATCACCGCACGGAACGGCGCTTGGCGCTGCGCTGCTGTGGCGGCGATTCTCGCGTACGCAGCCGGTTTCGAGCGTAGTACTTGAAGCTGTCACATCGCTTAGCAACGACGGGTTCGACCCGCGCGGCCTTTCCACCGCCTATCAGTCCTGGATCGCTTTCTCGGAGCCCGCCTTATGACAGACCACACTCATGCTGATCTCCGGCAAGGCATTGTCGATACCTGCAGGCAGATGAATCGAAACGGACTGAATCAGGGCACATCCGGCAATCTTTCGCACCGGATCCCAAGCGGCATGCTGATCACGCCTACCAGTCTGCCCTATGATCGGATGCAGCCAGAAGATATTGTTGCGATGGATTTTGCCGCGAATTACCAGGGCAACCATCGGCCTTCGTCCGAATGGCGCTTTCACCGCGACATTCTGCGAGCACGCGAAGACGTCAACGTCGTGCTCCATACGCATTCGACCTTCAGCACAACTCTCGCCATTCACGAGCGTGGCATCCCCTGCTTCCACTATATGGTCGCAGTTGCAGGTGGCAACGATGTCCGTTGTGCGCCATATGCTTGTTTCGGCACGCAGGCGCTGTCAGACTACGCCCTCAGGGCACTCGAAGATCGCAACGCCTGCCTGCTTGGCCATCACGGCATGCTCGTGGCGGCCCAGACGTTTGAAAAGGCTCTTTGGCTCGCCGTGGAAGTGGAGACGCTGGCGAAGATGTATGTCCATGCGTTGGCTATCGGCGAGCCGCCGCGCCTCAGCGACGGTGACATGGCGCAAGTACACGAGCAGATGAAACGCATGGGATACGGCCAGGCGCCTGACCTTGACGATGTCGGCGATGTTCCGCGCCCATTACCTGAGTCGAATGGGGCAGCACATTGACGGCGGCTGCGACCACGTTTCTTTGCTTGGAAACTCAGCCATGTACGACGGAAGGGCTAGGCTATCGCCGGGGACCGCCGTTCGGCTGATAATGGCTGCCGCTCGACTGGCGGGTGCGAAGATCACGTCAGACTGATAAGCTTTGTGTAAAAAGCTTATCAGTTGAAGAACTGACTCCGTTTGCAGCCAAACCCTATCAGTCAGCCAACTGATTCCATCTTGCGGATTTCCTTATCTGTAAGCCGACTGAATCCATTTACAGCTTGCCACAAATTATCTCCGATATCGTGTTGAAAAGGCATGGTCGGAGGATGAGCCGTGGCGTCAAGAGCTGCATTTTGTCGTCGCCTTGGCAAGGAGAGATCGGACGATCCAAATGCCCAATTGTACAAATATTCCTTGGAGGCACCACTTCGGCTTGGTGGCCCTTAGCGGACATCGCAAATGCCTGGCTCGATGTTGTTTTTGATCTCGGATCGGACGGCGATCGAAAAGGGGCCTCCCAGGCCCCTCCCCATACAGCCCAAGCGCGCAAATTGACCTAGGCACGCGGAGTAGCATTGCATTGCGCTCGACATCACATACCCTTTGAAGGCGAGTGTAATCCGTGCGACAACCAATACGCGCAGCTAAGAGAGACACTAAAACATCCCGAGGCGTTGAAAGAATACAAGGATAGCAAGGAAGGAAAAAAGCGGCCGCCCCTCTCCTTGGATAAGATCGCCGAAATCGAGAATACTTCCCCGCCCGATTGGGACCGACTTTTAGCCGACGTTATAAAGCTCAAGCCGGGCGATGAGGATGCCGATCGTTACGAAAAGGCGATCGAAGCCCTGTTTACTGCAATGTTTTACCCTTCCCTTTCAAATCCAATCTCTCAACATAAGATTCATGACAAGCGCAAGCGCATCGATATTACCTACACAAACAGAGCATCAACCGGCTTTTTTTCACTGGATTGCCCTCCATTATCCGTCTTCCCAGATTCACATAGAATGCAAGAATTATAGCCGCGACCCTGCAAACCCTGAATTGGACCAGCTCGCCGGGAGATTCTCACCCAACCGAGGGCGGGTCGGCTTGCTGGTCGCGCGTAGCTTCAAAAATAAATCTCACTTTGAGGCGCGATGCCGGGACACGGCGCTTGATGATCGTGGATTTATTGTTACGCTTGATGATGGCGATCTCACTGAACTGGTGAAATGGCGCAAGGAAATGGCGCTGTACGAACCATTTCCTCTGTTGCGTTCTCAGTTTCAGAAACTAATCGACTGACCATCTGCCTAACGTGGCATTGTTAATTATTCACGTCGTGCAGCACCTGAGCACGCTTGTAGAGCTTGGCCTTGCCGGGCTTCCCAAGGCCGCTGAGAGGCGTTCGTACAGCAGGGCAATGCCAGCCCGCACCCCCACGGCCTTCCTGTTGCCCCGCGCCCGCACCATGAGGGCGTTTAGATCGACGTCATCGAAGGCTTCAATCCACCCCAACCCTCGATCGGCCCAGGCCGGCTGCGTCGCGATCAGATCGCTGACCGCCCAGATGATCGGCGCTTTTAGCGCTCGCTCGTTGCCGGTCGATTCGGTGATCGTCCGCAGGACCAAGGTCAGATGGCCGGGCCCGTGTTCGTCAAAAACGGCGGCGATCGTTGCGCCGGCGCACGTCTGGTTCTTGTCAGGACGGACGGTCGTCGGCACGATCTCGATGCCCATGTCTTTGCAGATGGAGTCCGCGGAAATCGGCATAATGACTGCAAGAGTAGCGCCGATGGAAGAAAAGCGCCAGACAGGGCCGGCCCGAGGCCTTCTTGCCGACCCCAGGAGCGACATTGTAGCCGCGCGATGCAAGGTCGGGCCCAGACCTACGCGGACGGCAATGACTCTTTGACCGCCATTGCAGCCAATCAACGGAGGTTATTCACTCACATGCCGAGGGAGAAGAATTATTCGTCGAAATAGTGGATAGCGTAGACCTCAAAAATGGAACCGAGTTGCGTGATCAAGTGTGACACGCCTGCAAAGGTGAGGCCGCAGTGAGCAGAGTAGAGGCACAGCGCTGCAGCACTCAGTGCCAGAAACATCTACTTGACTCTCGGCAACTGAAATAGCGAAGCTGTTGCTTTACAACTTCGCGTCGGAGGCGATCATGAGCGCGCGGGCCAAGTATTCTGTCGCATCGTTTCTCTTTGGTGTTTGTTCGCTTCTCCTCGCAGCAGGTCCCGCAGCCGCGTTTGATCCTGTAGGAGGGCCTGGAGGAGGAGTTTTCCCCGCTTCTTGCCCCGCCAACAAGTATCTTATTGGAGTGAATGCAAAGACAGGTGCTGTAGTCGATCAAATATCGATCATCTGTGGTGCGCTAAAAGGTGATGGCACAATTGGTGACGTCTCGGAAGACAAAGAGCATCCGCATGGTGGGAACGGCGGTAGCCCCCTGACGAAAAGAGCGTGCGGTAACAGCGAGATTATTCACGGCTTAGGAATTGTGCCTGGCACGCAGAACGGCAGTTCTGTCGTCCGTATGATCATCTTCGATTGTGTTTCGACAACGAGCGCTGCGCGGCATAACCTCGACGTAGGTACTGCGCCCTTTTTTCCAAACGCCGAGAACACCCAACCGTGTCCAGCCGGACAAGCCGCCGTAGGACTTAAGGGGAGATCTGGTGCGTATCTTGATGCCGTGGCGATTGAATGCGGTGCCCTGCCGGCAACAACTGCTGGCCCCGGCCCTGGGCCGGTGACCCCTCCCACAGGTGATCCATGCAGCGCAGCCCCAGATTCGGAAGCAAAAAGCCTATGTGAAGAACATAACAAACGCCGCGCAATGCACGCGGTGCCTGCTTTGACTTGGGATGCAGGACTCACAAGCAACGCGCAAGCTTGGGTAGACCAATGTCGAACTGCAAAGAACTCGGATGGAGACGAGTTTTTCTGCCATCAAGGAGATTGCGGCCCCGGCAACCCCTTTGGCGAAAATCTTTCCTTTCACTATGGAGAACCTGCTCAGACTCCGGCGAATGTTGTTGAAGGCTGGTATTGCGAAATTAACGCTTATGATTTTGACAATCCGGTTTGGCGAGGCGGCGGTACCAAGGGGTGCGGTCCGGAAGACAATCCGGACAAGGTGAACGGTCACTTTACCCAAGTGGTTTGGAAGGACTCTGCCAAGTTAGGATGTGCCAAGAAGACCTGTTCGCTCGGTGGAAATGAGGGAACCCTGTGGGCTTGCGAATACGATCCACCCGGAAATTTTAATGTCAAAAAACCCGGCGTATTGCAAAATGAGGTACCTCGAAAGGTTCAGGGATTCGTAGCGGGACACTCCCCTGGCGGCTTTGGAGCTATTGGTGTTCCTCGACAAACGACGACAGCAATCATTTCCGACGTCGATCTTTACGACGTCCCGGGAGGTGTAGGCCGAGTGATCGGCGTTTTAAGGCAAGGTCAAAGGTTTCCCCTTGTCGGCTGCCGGCCTGACGATTGGTGTCAGTTGTCGGTGGGATGGGTCTGGGGCTCCTTTATTATGCGCAGCCACAACATGGGAATTTCCGCGACTCGCGCAAAGCTATTTTCGGAAAGGTAGCCCCCCGTCCTCGTTCCGTGCAGCATCGCTAATGGTGGGGCTCTGCCTTAAGGCCAACCCCTGCGGATCACCTGCCATGCTCAGCGATAAAGTTGACGCCGGGGTTCACACTATTCGCCCGGCGTCATCGGAATAAGGGCAAGCACCCGTCGGTCGTTGTCCGGAATGTCGACGATTTCGCGACCGCCTGAGATCGAAACATTTAGATCCGCGTGACCGCAGCATAGCGAGCATGAACTGCGAAGGTCGGCGGGCCGTGCCCGACTTAGCCTGCCGAACGCCAGCCTACCACGCGCCGCAGATAGTCCAGCGTCGCCTCTAGGCCGCCGCGGCGCTGAGCGCTGCAACATAGACGATGGCCCGTACCTCCGTCCGCGCATGCGGACGTGAAGCAATGAGATCAACCAAAATAGCCCCCACGGCCAAACCGTAAAAAGAGCACAATAGCTGGGCGAAGGCTTTGCGCAATCCCGCGGAAGTACCAGGGATACGGTGCAAATCGGTGGCAGTTCGGGAGATCTCCGCCAAATGGCGGCCTTGACAAACTTGTGGTGGTGCCGTCGGGCGCCGGCCCTAGGTCTAGCGGCTTCCCGCTGGCACGATTCAGCGCGATCATTGTGCCATGTCCGCCGCTCGCATCATCAAGCCACCACCCATGTCTGGCGGCGACCGCAAATACTACGCTCGTGAGATTCACAAGGCAGAAGTTACCTTTGCCAATCTCCTGGAGCAGGCGGCCAGGGCTCACGCCGCCGCGGACGCAGCGCGCGCCACCGCCTACGCTCTCGATTGTGCGGCTTGGAACACTGCCCTGTTTATCGGCGAGCTGGACCATCCCTCCCCCACGATTGCGGCGGCAATCGCTGGGGGGTTCTCGCTTCTCGAGGTGCGCTGCGAACACTGCAAGCACACCGAGATGATCGACCTCGCCTTGGTTGTGCAGCCGCGTGATCGCCAGGTAGCGCTGATGCGAAGTTTTCTCTATTGCGGCCCCTGCGAGCGCACCCTCGGAAAGAAGCGCCGGCCCGATCTGATCGGTCTGCGGCCGGCCGGTGACCCTCAACCCGCAGCACCCTCACGGCGCACGAAGAAGGCCTCGTGACGATGTGCAACCTCTACAGCATCACGACCAACCAGGCTGCGATCAGCGCGCTATTTCGCGTCGTCAACCGGTACGTGGGCAACCTAGCTCCAATGCCTGGCGTCTTTCCTGATTACAAGGCGCCTATCGTACGCAACGGCGCCGAGGCCCGCGAGCTCGCAACCGCTCGGTGGGGCATGCCCTCATCCTCCAAAGCCATCATGGATGCCACCAAGAAGCGCGCTGAAAAACTGCAAGCCAAAGGCAAGACCGTCGACTTCAAGGATCTGCTGCGAATGGAGCCGGACGGCGGCACGACCAACATCCGAAATGTTAAGTCGAAGCACTGGACGCGCTGGCTAGGTCCTGAACATCGCTGCGTGGTTCCGTTCAACTCGTTCAGCGAGTTCAACAAGGCCGAGGGCGGCGACATCTGGTTCGCGCTTGATGAAAGCCGGCCGCTCGCCTGCTTCGCCGGCATGTGGACGAACTGGACCTCTGTGCGGAAGGTCAAGGAGGGCGAGACCACCAACGACCTCTATGCCTTCCTGACGACAGAGCCGAACGCGGAAATCGGTGCCATCCACCCGAAGGCGATGCCGGTGATCCTCACCACGCCAGAGGAAGTCGAGACCTGGATGACCGCGCCTCCGGACGAGGCTCTCCAGCTACAGCGGCCGCTTCCAGATGGGGCCCTGCGGATCGTGGCACGCGGCGTGAAAGAAGACCAGGTTGCAGTATGAAAGGCGCTGAGCCACGCGACTGATATGGAACTCGCCCGCTTTTGCAATATTGGACATGTACATGGCGCGCTGCTGAACGTGTCCCGCACTGTCCTGACTCTATCTCTGAGGAGGAAGCTATGTCTGAGAGGCGAGAACTGTATCGAAGCCCAAACGGCGACACTTGGTTCATCGGACGCGAACCGATGAATGGTCACGCTTTCATCATTCATCAGCCGAATGCTCCGTCTGGCGGGCACCTCTCTCACATTGAGCTAGGGAAGTTTTTACGTGATGTGAAAGGGCCAGAGCAGCAAGCTCTGTTGCGATTGATCGGCACCTTGGTGGAGGTACCTCCCTTCGCCTAGAGAGTGTACGTCCTAATCCTCGGCCTCGTGATGGCATCCGACCCGGGGGGATAATGGCGCCGGGGCCAGTTAATCCACACCCACGAGCGGCGGTAGCTTCCCACCTCCCACCTATCAACATTTGCCAACCGGCCGACGCGGGGTTTGATCGCGAAATGCGCAAGCCTGCCCCCACGAAACCGGAACCTACCTGATGCCGCCCGGTGAAGATCACGCTGGGTGAGATGCGCTCGGCCGGCGTTCGTGGTCTCATCGTCTCTGCCTGCATAACGCCAGCCACAACGTCATCCTGGGCCGCGACGCCGCCGACCAGTGGCCGGACGAGGTCAGGCTCTCCGATCTCGCGCAGCGATTCGTCTGCAAGGCGTGTGGGAAGCGCGGCGCCGACGTCAGGCCGGGCAGCGAGCCCACCATCGCCGCTGTCGTCCTGCCCGCACGAAGAGAGTAAGTCTGCCTGAGTTGGCGGCCTCCCACGGCGTCAATCGTCTTGCTTCTCTGAGGTGATCTGACCAGTCCGTGGATCGGCATGGAAATCCATCTTCTTGCCGTCCTTGATCCCTTCACCCTCCCACCGGCCATCATCGGCTTCCAGCTTCGTAACCTGCGAATAGCCAGATTGCTTAACTTTCGCCATGACCTGTTCCATCGGCATCCAATCTGGCCCCGGCTGGTGGGCATAGGCGAATGGCGGGGCCAACAAGATCGAGGCCAAGGCGGCTGCGGCGAGTTTGCGCATAAATCGTCTCCTATCTGGGTCACCTGCAACGAGGCGAGCGAGTATTCGTTGCTTCAGGGTTTGCTGAAAAAAACGTCAGCGTTGTCGCTCTGCGCCATGAAGCTCCACTGGGCGATGCTGCAACATTTCCCGACCGGTCCAACTTCGGTCGGGGAACAAATTCACCAAGCGAGACTCCAGTCCCTGTGTGTTGCGTCGTGAAGTTTGTCAGTGGCGTCTCAGCGTAAGAAGGCCAGCGCGATTGGGGTGAAAACGCCGTATCCCGGCTTCATCGAGCCGCTCCTCGCCGAGATGGTCGAGCGGGTTCCGCGCGGGGAGCGCTGGCTCCACGAGATCAAGTACGACGGCTACCGCGCCCGACGCCACATCCGAGGTCGCCGACGCGCTGGCGCAGCGCGCGGTCGACCGCGATGATGATGTCTCCGCCTCCCTGCAGGACTTCATCGCCGCCAACGCGACCAGGCGCTTTGATGTGCGGCTCGCGCTGCCGCTAAAGGGCGCCGCATGACGTTCCGAGAAAGCAAGCCGGAAGGGCCTCCGCCGCAGAGTGAGCGTGACCACTTCATCCGCTGCACGATCTGCGGCAAGCTGCTGGACGTGCGCGACCTCGGCGATGTGCTCGCCCATCTGCACGGCGAGGAGATCGAGGAGGAGCCCACGGCGCATTAACGGAGGACCGGACGTGGCATGCTCCCACTGTGACGATACCCACTGGGTTTGCGAGAACCATCCAGACCGCCCTTGGGACGGGCCAAAGGCCTGCGGCTGCGGCGGCGCTGGCGACCCCTGCCCTGTCTGCAACGATGCCGCCCCCGACGAGATGCCGCTGCCGCCCGGATTTGAAAACAGCCTCACCAGCATTGACGTCATGCGCCCGCTGTTGAGGAATCCGGCGGGAAAGCCACGTCGGAGGCCGTGAAGCTAGGACGTTTAGTCAGAACCATCGGCTTACCCACGCAAAGCGGAAGTCCTGCACCTTAGCCCTGATCGGCGGCTTTTGGACCCGAACCGGACATACGTTGTTTTTTTCATAACACGTTGAGCCATCCTAAATCCTGAGGTGGTAGCTCTGCTGCATGGAATGGATTTTCGCTCTCGTAATTTTATCCTTTCTTTACCGTCGCACGACGCGCGCTGGTGACAGGCTTGAGGAGTTGAAGCCAACGGGCATGCTGCGCTCGCCGCTCTTCTACGCCCAGACGGGGCTCCTCTCTGCGCTATTGATGCTCATGTTTGCCCCGCTTTATTTGCCGCACGAACAGCGGGCAGTCGCCGTGTATCTCGTGGCCCTGATCATCGTGATCGCAGCGCTCCTTTTTGTGCGCCGCGCACTGAAGTGGCGCTACCCCATTTGAGGCGATCACTTCGGCAATAGGCCCATCGCGACAATTTCCGCCTGACGCCTAGATGTCGGCGGCGAGAGGTAAACCGGACGCCACTTTGGACGCGCCAAACCGAAGCGACTGACCCATAGCGGTCACACGAAGTCAGGTATAAAACCAGCGTTCAGACACTGGACATAAAACCCATGGCTTTTTGGACAGCGGGCGCGGCTGGGCTAGTGATCGCCTATCTTCTCGGCTCGGTCCCCACGGGCTATCTGGCCGGGAAACTGCTCAGGGGCATCGACATTCGAAGGCATGGCTCCAAGTCCACAGGGGCAACGAATGTCTTGCGGACCCTTGGTAAATGGCCTGCCCCTTTGTGCTCGTCGGCGATCTGCTGAAGGGCGTAGGTGCCATCATTGTCGCGCGCTCGTTCTGTCCCTGGGTCTACGCAGAACTAACCCAGCCGCCGACAGCGTCTGATCTGCAAGTTGGGGTGCCATGGGCTGTTTGTCTGGCTGGAATTGCCGTGCTGTTGGGACATAGCCGATCGATTTGGCTGAACTTCACGGGCGGTAAGTCGGCGGCGACCGGGCTTGGTGTGTTGTTGGCGATGTCGTGGCCCGTGGGATTGGGGGCTGCAACCGTCTTTGGCTTCGTACTGGCTATAACCCGGATCGTTTCCTTGAGCTCGATGCTCGCGGCGTTGACAGCAATCGTTCTTGTCTGTGCGGTCGAGCACCCATTGCCCTATCGCTTGCTGGTGATCGGAGGCGGCTTGTACGTGATCATCCGCCATCGTGCCAACATCCAAAGGCTTTTGACGGGAGCGGAGCCGCGTCTGGGTCGAAATGGCCGAGATGCGAAACCGGAAGCGCAGGTTTAGCAAAGGACTTATCTGGGGACGCTTATGGCCCATGGCGTGGCGCGTCATCTAACGGTGGTCCGCTCGCGGAAGCACGGCGGACGAGATTTGCTCACGCTGAGTTCTTCGCGTTTTGACCCATAGCAGAAGTCGCGCCTAACTTTCCTTGTCCCCCTTGGCGTGAAGGTATCGCAGCAGCCGATGCAAGCCGAGACCGACGAGAACGGGGATCGCCACGAAATCCGGCAACAAAAGAAGTCCCAAGGACCAGGGATTGGTTTGCTTGCGCGGTCGGACCGTTAGGCCGTTCACGATGGGCGGTGCCAGAGCAGATGCATCGCTAGTAAGCGGTTTTGGCAATTCCTGTGGCGGTGATGCCGAGCCGGTCATGCTGTGAGACTACCATCGGTAGGCTGATTTATCGACCGATCTTCTTGATGCAAGTGGGTTCGCCGCGGGGGTGAGGTGTGCAATCCCAGTCGGGTCCAAAGCCCGCACTGGCGTTCCGCTGCGGCAGGAAAGGATAATAAACCACAACTGCCGCAAAGATGGCGACAGCGATAATTGCTGACAACAGCATCCATATAATGCCCGCGCGATCCGGACTCCAGTGGAGACCTCGAATTGATCGGTGCCTTCTGGGATTGGGGTGTTTCACTGCGGTTTCCATCGCGTCTATCGCTGCTTTTGACCCGAAGCTGACTTGCGCAGCCGGTTAGCCGCTCGATCTCGCCTTCATCAAAACAAATAGGTGAGAGCCAGCGGCGATCATTGAGAAAATAGCTATTCCTAACTCGGCACCGTGCACATGCTGCGGTGCATATGTTGAAGCCAACCAAATGAAGAGCCGAGTGGCCGCCATGAAGATAATCATACCCCACATGGCCAACCATTTTGGAGCGTACCATGTTGGCTCGCCGCTGGGGCTCCATTGCATTGCAACGCGCTCGCGTGCGATCCGAGGGCCTAGATAAAAGTTGGACGCGACGACCACCGCAACGGCAATGCCAAAGACGTAATCTGCGGGTAGCATGCTTTGCACCTTTCAGAATAGCGGCCGAGCTTATCGTGGGGCGGGGATGCAATCTATGCTTGTCTGAATGGAGTCGCTCGCCTCCACTTCCTTATGGTTGCTATCCGGTTGACCGGCCATACGACGACCGCTTATGGCCCGTAGCTGACCTGCCGCGCGTAGCCGGCGGAGGACCGCTTGTGACCCCACAGCGGACCTTAGCTTCAACTGCTCAGATGACGATCCAGGGGGCGGAAAGAGCCGGCACGTCTAGGCGATGCCGGAACGGCTTTGCCGTCGTGGCATCGGAGGTCAAAGCGGAGCGATAGATGAGTCGGTCGCCGCGATCCCGTAGATGAGCGGCATGAGCGAGCGGCTTTGGAAATCTCGTCCGCCATTACCGCGGCCGTAGAGAGCAAGGTGCCGCTACGCAGGAATTCTTCCGAGCGCGCAGCAGGCGGCGCAGCGCGCGCATGAGGTCTCGACCAAGATCACCGACGTACCGAGGGACGCAACCGATACGGCTCAGCGTGTTCTCAAGTGTTCTCGGCTGCCAAGTCCCCGTCGCTGGATAGCAATCGTTAAGGCTCCGGGTGGGCCTCCTCTAAGACTCAAAACGTCGTTGTGGGCGCATGAATGCATGGAACCTTTGTTCCATTTGGGCATCTTCTAAGCAGGGTAACAGCTGCTGGGAGAAACAAATGGCACAAGCTTTTCGAGAAGACGCACAGGTCGGGGTGGTTGAACCGTCGGTGGCCGGGGTTTCCTGGGCTGCCGTCCTGGCCGGGGCCGTTGCGTCTCTCGCCCTTACGCTCGTGCTTCTATCCTTTGGCGCAGGCATGGGTTTCTCTGTGGTGTCGCCCTGGGGCAATTCGGGTGTGTCCGCGACGACTTTCAAGATCGGAACTGGTCTATATTTCATCGTCATGGCGATGATCTCGTCCGCCGTAGGTGGTTATCTTGCCGGCCGTCTCCGCACGAAGTGGGTCGGCGTGCAGACCACCGAGGTGCACTTCCGGGATACGGCGCATGGCTTTTTGGCTTGGGCGGCCGCCTCGGTTCTCGGCGCTGTGTTGCTCGCTGCTCCGGCAACCACATTGCTAGGCGGAACGCTTGCTGGCGCGACGCAGGGCGCCGCGAACGCTGCACAGAATTCGCCGATGAGCGGCTACGTCGACACGCTCCTGCGCTCGGATAACCCGTCCTCCCAGGGCCAGCAGACTGGCGACTCGCGTGGTGAGATGGTCCGCCTGTTCACCAACAGGTTCCACAAAGACAACGATGTCAGTCCCGCCGACCGCACCTACGTTGCTAAGGTCGTGTCTGCGCGAACCGGATTAAGCCAGGCGGACGCCGAGAAGCGCGTCAACGACGTCGTCACTCAGGTGAAAACTGATCTCGACGCGGCAAGGAAGGCCGCCATGCAGATTGCGATCTGGCTAACGCTTTCCCTGTTTATCGGCGCCTTCTGCGCATCGCTGGCTGCCACTGAAGGCGGCGGGCTTCGCGACGGCACTTGGGGCAAGAAGGCGTATGCGCCTGCAACCAATCGCTAACCCATCGCAAACGAAAGGAGAGATATCATGCCGATTCTGCTTTGGCTCGTCGGAATCCCGATCCCGCTGATCATTCTCATTATGCTGCTGCGCTAAGTACGCCCACTATTTGCAAACGGAGAAGGACGCATGTCTAAGTATCTCGTCGCCGCCTTGCTCACCACGGCCTTGTTCACGTGCTCGGCATCGGCCCAAACTGCCTCGACCAAGACCGCCGCTGATAGTGCCGCCTCGTCGCACAAGGAAGGCGAATGGCGGGCTTCCAAGCTCGTCGGCGTCAACGTCTACAACGAAGCCAACGAGAAGATCGGCGACATCAACGAGGTCATTCTCGACAAGTCGGGCAAGACTGCGAACGTCATCCTGGGTGTTGGTGGATTCCTCGGTATGGGCGAGCATTATGTTGCTGTGCCCTATGACAAGCTGAAGTGGGTCAACGAGCCCGTTCGCACGTCGACGACCACGCCGCCTGCCGACAAACCGACGGTTGGCGTCAACAATGCCGGTGCCGCGACTGGAGAAGTGAACCGCTCCAACCGGCCCGTGCGTGCAGCCAACGAAAATTGGTATCCGGACCACGTCGTCTACAACGCGACCAAGGACCAATTGAAGGCTATGCCGCAGTTCAAATACTGAGGCCCACTACGCCGCCTCGGACACTCAGTCTCGAGGCGGCGATTAGGGGGCTCCTTGGGCGCCCTTCACCTCGCGCGTCACGTCGAGCACGGATTTCGCCTCGGTCAAAATTGCCACTCCGCATGGAGTGTGAGAATCGGCCCGTGGTCATCCTGGCGGCAAAGGGTTGCTAGTGATCAGGATGGAGCGTTGAAAGACCGGCTTGCCTAGCTCGTCCAAGCCTAGCATTGCCACAAATTCTTCATGGGTGAGCAGCACTAGTCGGTTTCAGTGCGCTCAATGAGATCGATGGTCCGTTTCCGCTGACGGTCTGATAGTGCACACAACTTGCGCTGGATAGTTTTTTCCGAGGAGATCGCGCGGAGCGCCAGTCCCCTAATATTGGCCCCCAGAGTCGCACTGGCTGAACTCCCGCTCCGCCTCGGTCCAGAAATCCAAATCTCGCCCCGAGGGGCGTCCGGCCCGTTCCCAAAGCTGATAGGCGCGTGCCGTGATTTGAGCGCGCCGGGAAGAAGAGGGTGAAAGCTTGCGCCCCAGCTGATCAGCAAACTGCCGCAGCCTCCTGGCGGTGTTCTCGTCCGAGGTGTATGCGGCTGTCCGAGTAGCCAGTGCTATCTGATGCTCGAGCTTTTTCCTTTCATCCATGGATCCCTCCATTTCCTCCTTGCTCTAAATGACTCCGGCTGGGCTCAATTGTTCAGCCTCGGCCGTAAAATGCGAGGAGCGCCAATTCCTTCACTCCGTTGAGTTCACTTTTGCACAAAGCAGCTCATTAACCTCGTCGCGAGGCTGCGCTGTACCCAGTGTAAAGGGAGCTTAGTTTCCGCCCGTGTTTTCGAGAGAAGGAACGTGGGCGAACTCGCGAACGTAGTGCCCGGGAGAAAGACTCCCGTTGCTGCGTCGGCTTTTGTCCCGCACGGATGAATTGGTCGCGAACGTCCAGAACCAGAGCATCATTCGATACGTTGAAGCTCAGTAGCTGGCGGCCGTAAACGCCCGCTTTGGGTCAATCGCGTCGGTGCAGACCTCTATCTGTCGCTTCCGGTCCGCCCCGAACAGCGGACGCAGTCGAGCCGAGGCAGCTGGTCTGGAACGCGCCACAAAGCGACATCCGGGATCATCGCGCCACATCGATCCCTCGGATCCCGGCGACAAAGAAAAGCCCCGGACGACGCCGGGGCTTGATGAGCTGCGTTATCAGCGGGGCCTATCAGTACTTGGCGATGATCGGGCCGCCGAAGCGATAGTTTACGCGGACTGTGCCCATATCCACGTCCTGCCGAATGCGGTCGGTGCCGAAAAGCCCGCCGCCGGGAACGTTGGCGAAGCTCACCAGGCGATCCTTCATGAACAGATGATTGTATTCGGCGGCGACCGACCAGTTCGGTGCGAAGCCGAATTCAATGCCGGCACCTGCAGTGGCGCCCCAGCGGGTGTCGTTGCTCGCGGTCGCGGCGAGCACGCTGCCCGCGGTAGTCTCGACGTGGAAACGATCGGCCACGATCGCAGCACCGCCCTTTGCGTAGAGCAGCACGCTGTTCCAGGCCCAGCCGACCTGGCCGGTGAACAGGCCGATGGCGTCGATGCGCGAGACGTTGGTGAAAGGCGCCGCGATCAGGCTCGCATTGGAGCCGCGGAGGTTGGCCCAGTCGCCTTGGGCTTCGAGGCCGAAGACGAAGCTCGAGCTCTGCCAGCGAAAGCCGGCCTGGCCGCCGGCGACGCCGCCAGTGGCGTTATGGCAACCTTCGGCCGCCACGAACGCGCCGGCCGTGGTGGTAAAGTCCCAGCAGCTGTGGCTTGAGGCACCGCCGCCATTGACACCGATGTAGAAGCCGCTCCAATCGTACATCACAGGCATCATCGCAGGTGCCTTGGCGTAGCGGGCCGGAAGATCCGCCGCAGCGGCGGGAAGAACGAGACCCACGGTCAGAAGGGCGACAGCGCTCAGGACTTTTTTCACTTCACGTTCTCCAAATTCCTTTGTGAGGGGTAGCGGTATTTGATCTCCCTGACTGTCCCCCGAAGAGCACAGCCGCCGTTTTAGTGGATGCGCCTCGCATCACAGATGAAAATCGGGCGCGAAGACCGGTGGAAACGGCGTCGATGACGGCAGTCCGACATAAAGACCCTTCATGCCGTAGACGGATGCGAAGTCGATCGCAGGCTGGTCCAGAATGATGTGGCCGGTGGTATCCAGCGTGATCGCAGGCCGGGTGATGTCGCCGAAGGTCTGCGCTTGGACCTGCTGGAAGACGCTGAGGTTCAGCACGTCGACATCGCTGAGCGCGCCATCATTGGTGGTCATGGTGAGGTGGTCGGTGCCGCTGAAATCGAACGTGCTGTGATAGAACAAATTATTGGCGGTGCCGAGCACGGCGTCGATCTGCGCTGCGCTGCCGGTCAGCGTCAGAGTGGACGAGCCGCTGCCCGCGACAGTGGCGCCGCCGCCGACCGCCCCGATGATCAGCGTGCCGTGCTCGACGTGAAGCGTCGTGCTCAGAGCTGTGGAATCGACGTCCCCGACTGCGAGGCCGGTGATGGCGACATCTCTGTTCGGCAGGATGGATTGCGACGCCGGCGTGGTGTTGACGGGCGCGTCGTTGAGCGGCGTGATGTCGAGCGTGCCGGTATCAGCAACCGAAGTCGTGCCGTCGGTGACTCGCCAGGAGAACGCGACCGAACTGTCATCGTTCAATCCCGGCATATAGCTCCAGGTCCCGTTGTGGTTGTCGACGAGCGAGCCCGAGCCGGTGGCGATCGCAAAACCGGCCGCCGTCAGCGATGGCCCGTCGGCATCGGTGACGTTGCCCAGGAGCTGCGCCTGCGTGATCAGCCGCGCCCCGGAATCCTCGGCGATCGCTGCAAAAATGACCGCGCCGCCGACGACCGGCGCATCGTTGACGGGCGTGATGTCGAGCGTGGCGCCGGCGGCCACCAACAGCGTGCCGTCGGTGACCTCATAGGAAAACGAGACGGAATGGTCGTCATTCGGCGCGGGCGTATAGCTCCAGGTCCCGTCCTGATTGTCGACCAGCGTGCCGCCACCGGTCGCGATCGCAAGATGGGCTGCTGCCAGCGACGGCCCGTCGACATCCATCGCGTTGCCCAGCAGCTCCGCCTGCGTGATCAGCCGTGCGCCCGAATCCTCCGCGATTGCGGCAAGCGTGACCGCGCCGGCGACAACGGGCCCGTCGTCCAGCGGCGTGATGTCCAGCGTGGCGCTGTCACCCACCGATATCGTACCGTCGGTGACCTGATAGGAGAACGAGACCGAACTGTCGTCGTTCGCAGCCGGCGTGTAGCTCCAACTTCCGTCGTGATTGTCGACCAGCGTACCCGCGCCGGTCGCGATCGCCAGACCACTCGCCGTGAGCTGTTGCCCCTCGGGATCCGTGACGTTGCCCAGAAGCTGCGCCTGGGTGATCAACCGCGTGCCGGAGTCCTCCGCGACCGCGGCGAGCGTGACCCCGCCGACGATGCCGGGCGCGTCGTTAACCGCCGTGATGTCGAGCGTAGCGCTATCCGCCACAGCGGTCGAGCCATCAGTGGCCTCGTAGGAGAACGTCACCTGGGTGTCATCGTTCAGCGCGGATGTATAAGTCCAGGTGCCGTCGTGATTGTCGACCAGCGTGCCCGCGCCGGTCGCGATCGCCAGACCTGTCGCGGTGAGCGAGGGACCGTCGGCATCGCTGACATTCTCCAAAAGCTCCGCCTGCGTGATCAGCCGCGCGCCGAAGTCCTCGGTGATCGCAGCAAGCGTGACCGTGCCGGTGACATCAGGCGGAAGGGAGTTCGTCTTGCCGTGGATGGTGATATCGAGGCTGGCCGCACTGGTGCCGCCGTTCCCGTCGCTGACAGTGTAGGTAAAGTGGTCGACGAGCGTCTGGCCCGTATTGAGCGTATCGACGGCCGGATTGGAGTTGTCCAGTGTGTAGGCGTAGCTGCCGTCGGCGTGAATGACGAGCGAGCCATGGGCCAGCACGATCGTTCCGGCGTTCGCTACCGAGAGCACGTTGCCGTCAGCATCGCTGTCGTTCGTCAGCACATTGCCGGAGATCGGGTTGGGTGCAGTGTCTTCCGTAATGCTGCCGGCATCAGCGACGGCAACAGGCGAAGTGTTGGTTGAAAGCGTCGTGAGAACGACATCGTTGCCGTCGCCGCCTTGATAGGTGATCGAATAGCTGGCGCCACCGGAGGTGAACGTGCTGCCCTCGGCGTGCCCCGCGAAGGTGCCCCTGACCGCATCCGCACTGCCGTCGTTATCGATGATGCGAAAGCTGTTACCGGCAGCGGGCGTGTAGCCGGCGAGCAACGACAGATTGAGAGTCGCGCCGCTCAGCGTGACGGTGCCGTTGACGATAACCTGCTCGAATGTGCCCGCCGCAATGCCACGGAGCTGAAGTGCCCAGCTCGCGCCGGACGAAAACGATAGGTTGCCGGTGTGCATGCCGTCCGCGCCGGGATCGAACAAGCCGCCGCTCTGGATCGTGACCGCGCCAGTAGTACCGATTCCGGAGAGTGTGCCGCCGGTCTGCACGATGACGGAGGACATCGCGATCGAGCCTTCGACGTCCAGCGTTCCCTTCGCGACGGTCGTGGCCCCCGAATAGGTGTTGGTTGCCAGAAGCACAAGAGTGCCGGTGCCGTCCACGACGATGCCGGTCTGGCCCATCGTGTAGTTCGCCGCACCGCTATAAGTCGCGGCGGCGGCGGAGCCAACATCGTCGCCGATCACGTCGAAGATATATTGTCCGAGGGCGACCGGATTGCCTTGGGCGTCCGGCTCGGTGCCGCTGCCGTTCGGCCTGAAGGTCAGCGTGTTGTTGCCTTGCAGATAGATGCCGTTGCCGAAGGCCTGGCCCGCCGGAATATTGGGGCGGATGGCAGGGAAGCCTTGTTCAACTTCAAGGGGGGCGTTGCTGGTGCCGCCTCCCGCGACCGAATTGAAGCCGATGGCCGTCGAGCCGGCGATGCTCAGCGAGGCACCCTCCTGCACAAAGATGGCGCCACCTGCACCAAGGCCGCCGCCGCCATACCCGGCCCCGCCGACTTCACCGCCGCCACCAAAACCGGCCGCGCCGTTCGCGAGCAAGTGTCCTCCGCCGCCGCCGCCAAATCCCCCGTCGCCGGCGCCGAATCCGGGTTCGCCCGCGCCAGTCCCGAGACGGTCAGCGGAGTTGGCGGCGCCGCCTCCGCCGCCAAACCCGCCGTCGCCACCACCGAAGTCACCGCCGCCGCCGCCGCCTCCGTAGCCTCCCGCGCCGCCAGCAATGAGGGCGGGCGCGCCAGGCGTATTGGTGGAATTTCCGGCGCCGCCTTCGACGCCACCAATGCCGCCGCCTCCGCCGTTGCCGGGATGTGTGACGTAGCCATAAATCGGGTTGTACATTTCGCGGCCGCCACCGCCGCCGCCACCACCTCCACCGTACGAGCCGCCCGCTCCCGCGGGGTTGGCTTCACTATCAACGCCAAAGCCGCCGCTTGCCGCGCTGGCCGCGCCGGGAATCAGGCCTGTCCCACCGGCGCCCCCCTCAACATGAATGGAAGCGCCGCCGTCGCCCCCGATGCCGCCGCCTCCGCTGGCGCCTGTCAGAAGGGACAAGGCGCCGCCGTCGCCGCCGAGGCCACCGCCTCCCCCCGTACCGCCTCCGAGGAATGGCATTGTTGAGCCTATCCCTCCATGAGCCGCATTCAGGGAGAAACTCACGTTGCTCAGCGTCACGCTGCCGGGATTGCCGGGCACGTTGGCGCCGATGAAAAGCCCCGCGCCGAGGCCGGCTCCGCCACCACCCCCACCGCCGGTGTCGCCGGTGCCGCCATTGCCGCCCCGCGCCAGCATGTCGGTGATGAGAAGATCGTTGATCTCGACCGTGCCGGCGTAAACAAAGAAGCCGCGCTGGGTGCCCCCGCCGCTCAAAACGTGGCCGCTGCCCTCGATCACTAGCGTGACGCCGTCATGCAGGTTGATCCCCTTGAGCACATTGCCGCCGAGGCTGATGTCGTTGGCAAGGGTGATCGTGACGATGCCGGGCGAGGTGACGCCGTCGGCAGCGACAATGGCGGCGTTTAGCTGGGCAATGTTGGTGACGGTGGACATTCCGGATCCTTATTGAGGGCGCGCTCAGTCGCCCCCGCACAGCAAGGCTGCCTGCCAAAGCTATCGCGCTCATTGATGGCCCTGAGAACTACCTAGAAAGGTGGGTCGCCGTGCTTTATGAATGCCCGAGCGGGTCTGCGACCTCTCAGGTCGGAGAACTCTGCACACGCTCGGAATGACATGCAGCTCGCGACGGATCCCATCGATCCACAAAGCAAAGAAGTCTACGCACTTTGGGATCAACTGGGCGACTTCTCGGTTGCCGATGGTGATGCCGCGCTGGCCTACCTGATGTCGGCCCTGCGGACCATGTTGTCGGCACGCAATGTTCTGTGGGGCGTGGTCGTGCGATTGCCTTCGCCGAAGCTGGCCGATCCCCTGCTCGGCTGGCGTCCGCGCCTCGTCAGGGTGCTGGACCCGATACCGGCGGTCGCGGCATCGGTGCAGAAGCAGTACGATACGCTCTGGTCCGACGACGTCGACCTGTCCCAGATCCTGTCAATGTCGGGCGATGAGCTGTTCCGCGTCCGGCTGCTGTTCGAAACGCTGCCGCCGGCATGGTTTGAGGACAAGCACTATCGGCGGCACTATCTGGATGTCGGCTTCGCCGACAGCATTTCCGTGCGCATTGCACTCAATGACGATTTGAGGATTCGCCTGTTCGTGTTTCGTGATGCCCAGCAACCCCGCTTTACGACACAGGATGGCCAGCGTCTGGGCTTCGTGATGCGCGCCTTGAGATGGTTTCACCGTCAACAATTGCTCAGTCACGGACTGCTCATCGCCAACGCGCCCCTCACACCCGCTGAACGCCGGGTGTTGCTCGGACTGCTCGCCGGGGATACGGAAAGGCAGATCGCGCAGAAGCTCGCGCAAAGTCCGAACACCACGCATTTCCACGTCAATTCGATCTACGCCAAGTTCGCCGTGCGCAGTCGCCAGTCGCTCGCCGCACTGTGGCTCGGCAGGCTACGATAATGATGGCCATACACGATGGCCAGAGCGCACCATACCAACTGACTGAGCGATGACACTCAACAACGCTCCTGCCCCCTCTTGCTTCCCCATGCAATCAGCCGCCTAGATAGGAAGCCGCAAACCGCGACGAAGCCAAACCAACGGGCAGCGCGTTCGTCTCCTCAACACTTTGATTTGCCGCCGCATACAAATGGACACGGGCACCCGTTCGCAGGACTAGCTAATCACGTAGCGGCCGGTGCGGCATCGCTACCAGCTCCGATGCGTCCGGATCCGCTGGTGCCGCCGATAAGCCGTAGTCCTATGAAAGACATTGATCAGGGGACGAAGTCGATTGGAACAAGAATGAACGCCGAGCAGCTGGCTGAGAAATTCCGAAAGAAATTATCCGCAGCGGTCTCTGAAAAAGAGAGGCAGGCGATCATCGCCGCAGGAAACAAAGACAAGCGAACCGCCGATATCGAGCGCTGCAAGCAGGCGATGGAGCGCGAAGTCATACCGCTTCTGGAGGAGCTGAAGCATCATTTCGGCGAAGAGCAGTTCTCCTTCGCTCCGCAGATTGAGCGCAACGATCATCGTCCAGTCGGGGTTTCTTTTACCGTCGGCAATGGTCTTCCGTCCAGCATCTCAACTGCATTTGGCAACATCGTGGTAACTCGCATCGGTGACAGCGGAACTAAAAAGGGTATCCCTTTCGTTTTTGCCCCTGATGTCGAGCCCTACATTTCTAACTCCGGTGATCTGACGCGAGCCAAGATAGCGAAGCTGTTCGAGATGGTGATTGAGGAGTAAAAAACTGCCAAGCCGGCCTAAAGCGTAAGATCTCATCGGCAACGGCCCGCCGCAACATCCGAGGTTGAAAACATGTCCGATTCCAGCACTCACTCCGATCAAGAACGGCGCATCCGAGAGCGGGCCTACCATCTTTGGGCACTCGAGGGGCGCCAAGAGGGGCGAGCCGAAGAATACTGGCATCGGGCTGTAGAGCAGCTGGAGGCCGACACGCACGCTGCCTATCCGCCGGTTGCTTCCAGGGGACACAGGACTTGATCTCCTTGGCGCCGATGTCAGGCCGGGCAGCGAGCCCACCATAGCCGGTTGTCGTCCTGCGCGCATGGAGATGACGCGCCGCTGTTCTGGCCAACTCGCGGGCTGTTGCGTCCGCCGGACGGAACCGGGATTGTGTTGCTTGATGGTCCAGCAGAAGAGCCGCCGTGTGCGACAAGGTGCAACGCCGCGGCAAGACGATGCGGCCTTTGGCTGCCAGCTCCGTGTTCGCGTGACCCGTGGATGCGCGCAGGTGGGGAAGGCTCGATCGGAGCGGCTGGTTTCACCGCCACGGGCAACCGGATGCTGGGCGACTGCACCGGCGCTGTTTCGCTGCGAGCGTTTGGGGACGAGCCGAGCGGTCCAACCACGCTCTAGTCGACTGCCGCTATAATCGTTTCTTGAAGCGAACTTAGGGGAATGTTGATGTCGCAAACGACTCCGGTCGACTCGAACAGCAATCGAGCCTCCCCTTTAAGCTGACCCGGCAAAGCCGTCTGAATGAAGCGGCTGCCAAAATTCTTTTTGGTTGGTTCGACAACCCGCGGTCCACCGCGTTCACGCCATTCAAGATGAAAGCGCTGGTTTTCCGCGTCAATCGACCAAGTGATGGCGACCCGTCCCTCAGCAACTGAGAGCGCGCCATATTTCAACGCATTGGTGCTTAGCTCGTGAATTACCATAGACAAGGCGACTGCAGGTCCCGAAGACACGGCGACGTTGTTGCCCTCAATAGTGAATTGCTCGAAGCCTTTGGTCTGACTGCTTTGATCGCGTTCTCGATCAGCGTTCGGCAACCCGCCCCGGTCCAGCTTTCTTGAATCAAGAGATCGTGAGATACGCCGAGCGCGCTCATCCGCTCGGCGATGGTCTTGGCTGCCGCGTCAATAGATGAAGCATCCCGTAAGCTTTGAGCCGCAATTGCGGATGCAATCGCGAGCATGTTCTTTACGCGATGGTGGAGTTCCTCGATAAGAACGGTTTGTAGCTTTGCGGCAGCGACGTGAGCGTTCGCTTGAACGCCTGCTTTCAAAAGGAGGTCGCGAAGCACGTCGTTTTCGTTATCGACTTCTCGCATGCGCTGATCGGCCTCGCTCAAAGCATTCACTTCATGTCACTCCGGCGAACTGTACTGGACGACAGTATCCGACAAACTTCAATAAAATCCAAGTTTGGTATTATATTCAGGAGGCGACGGAACCCTTCCATCAAGCGTTACGCCAAAACATGGCTCGGTATCGCTCTAGTTCCACCAAGTCCGCAATGCATTAAGGCCCGCTTCACGCTCGCCCCTGAATCGACAACCCGGGATTCTTAGCGGAAAGGGCTTCATCGAACGAGCCAAATCGGGTGACTGAGCACTGGCTTCTTGCAGGCCGCGCATCTGCTTTGGGTCACAAGCCGCCGATCAAGCTCATGTTGTAAAGCTTCCGCCGTGCGTTGGTAAGCTGACATTAGGTACAGCCGCAGGCTGCCGGCCATCAGTCACCGAAGACGCCTCGCCCCTTAGAGGCTAAACGGCGTCAACTGGGTGCCAACCACCGTTTTTGTCACTTTGCCGCTGTGGCCGACCAATCTCAAAATCATTCGCCTTGTGCGAAACGCTTTTGCCCAGGCCAAAAATCATGCCCATATGCCAAGGGTGCCCCTCCCGCCAAGGCAAATGAGGTATTCTCGTCCGACTCAGGGAGGCTCCATTGGCTAAGAAAAGGTCGATAGTCGATAGGATTTCAGACGCGGTGTCAGAGATCGTGGACACAGCTTCGGCAGCAGCTGCGGAAGCGCTCAGGCCGGACTCCGAAGCGGTTGCGGAAACTACTAACGAACAGGTCTACTTGCCGGAACCGACCCAGGCCGCGGCCACGCCAGCTCCACTGTTCACTCGGAAGAGGCGCGGCCCGGCCCCTATGAGAGCCAACAAGAGAGTTGCGGCAGCAAGGGCGAAGAAGACAGCGTCTCGTCCTAAGAAGGCTGCCAAGCAAGATGCCAATGCACCGAAGAAGGCGGCAAAGAAAAACGCTCCCAAAAATTCAGCTAAACGCGCGCCAACGAAAACTGCGAAGAAGCTGGCACCAAAAAAGCCTGCGAAGAAGGGTAAGAAGTCGAAACGCTAGTTACCGTTCGGTTGGTCTCGCCTCAATGTGATCCACCGCTCCAGGCGGGAGATTTTTTGCTGAGTTATCGCCACTTCGGAAACTCCAGAAATTCCGGTGATCGAAATTTACGGCCCTGGGACTACTTTTGTGGGGAAGGAGCCTGCCGTGAGGCCATCAGAGATCTACAAGGAGAACGCCGATAACTGCGCCATGCTCGCAGAAGGAGAGCCCTCCAGGGATAGCCCGGCTTACAAGCGCTACCGGCGCATGGAACAGGCGTGGCGGTCTTTGGCCGAAGAGCAGCAATGGCTGGATGGGGAGGTGCCACCGGTTCGGACGGATCGCGCCGGCGTATCGAAAAAGCCGCCTCGTTAGGACGGCTTTTCCTGTCCTTAAAAACTTGCGCCGTTGCCGATGTGGTCGCCGGGTATCCCTGTTCTTCTAGCGGATTCTCTCCGGTGAAGTGAGGCTAGCCGCGCTTCTGCGGGAGCGCCAGAATCGTCCGCAATTGCTCGTTTAATTGCTCGATAGAGAACGGCTTGCCGATTGCGGGCGCATGCCTGAACTCCTCCTCAAGCGGCGGTCCGCCATAACCGGTGCTGAACAGGAAAGGGATTTTCCGGTCGCGCAAGATGCGCGCTACCGGGAAGACACGTTCACCTGCCAGGTTCACGTCAAGCAGCGCCAGATCGAACGATGCCCTGGCGGCAAGTTCGCACGCCTTTGGCACGTGGGCGGCCGAGGCGACCACCTTCAATCCCAATTCTTCGAGCATGTCTTCAATCATGAGGGCGACCAAGCCCTCGTCTTCGACCAGGAGAACCCTGGCGCCAGACAGCTCAACCATTGGACGCTGCAAGCATTAGGGGGAACACCATACGGCAGCGGGTGCCCTCCGGCTCGAACACCAGATCGAACTCGCCCGCGAGGTCATGCTCTATGCACCGCTCCATCAGTCGCGTGCCGAAGCCACGCCGCTTGGGTGGCGAAACCGGGGGGCCGCCGCGTTCGCGCCACTCGCATTCCACCGCGCTTTGCGACAGTTTGTTGGGGCCAAGCCGCCAGGTGAAGGACACAGTCCCATCGGGCACCGAGAGTGCGCCGTACTTCGCGGCGTTGGTCAGAAGCTCGTTCAGCACCATGGTGATGCTCAGTGCGCTGCGCGCGTCCAGATCGACGTGAGGCCCGTCTGTCACCACCCGTCCACCTGACACCGGAGCGACGACGTCGTGGACCAGCTGTTCGAAAGGTGCGTCCTGCCAGTTTCGCCTGGTGAGCAGGTCGTGCGCGCGGGCCAGTGCAAGCAGCCGTCCAGTGAACGTCGGCAGAAATTCCTTCAGGTCGCCCGCGTGGCGAGCCGTCTGGTTCGCAAGCGACTGCACGGTGGCCAGAGTGTTCTTCACACGATGGTTGAGCTCGTCGATAAGCACCTTTTGGGCGTTCTCGGCGCGCTTGCGCTCGCTGATATCGACCAGCATGTTAATGGCGCCAACCAGATTGCCCGCGGCGTCTCGCAGGGGCGTCGGATAAGGAATAAATGGTACGCGTCTGCCGTCGGGGCGTTCGGCCACGGCTTCGGCACCGCGGACCTCACGGTTCTCGCGCAGCGCGATGGCCATCGGGCATTCGTTGTGTGGCAACGGCGTGCCGTCTGGCCAATAGAGCTTCCAGGTCACACACCACTCGTCGCCCGGCTGCGGCGTCCTACCCGCCATCTCGACCGCGGCCCGATTGAAGAAATTGATGCGGCCCTCGGCGTCCGTCGTGTAGATGGCAGCCGGCAACGCCTCAAGGAGATCGCGCATCCGCTGCTCGCCCTCGCGCAGGCGGTCCTCCAGCTGCTTGGTGGTGGTGACATCCTGGGCAACGCGCACGCCATAAAGGAAGCGGCCTCCCGAATCCCGCACCGACGAGCTGAATATATCGAGATAGCGCACGGATCCATCGGGCCGCAATGCCCGCTTGCGGGTGGTGTAGTTCTCGATGTCGCCGCGGACCTGCCGGACGTACAGTTCGGCATCCTCCGCCTGGTCGTCGGGATCGGTGTAGTCGAAGAAGGTCATTCCGAGCAATTCGTCGCGCGAGCGTCCCGCGATGCGGCAGAGGGAATCATTCACCCGCAAGAAGCGCCCGCTCTGATCGGTCTCAGCGATGCCGACGATGGCGGCCTCATAAGTTGCCGCGAGCCTGGCTTCACTAGCGTTCCGTGCCTCTTCGGCAATACGGAGTTCAGTGACATCTGTGGTGAAGCAGCGCGTGTTGACGAACTTGCCCTCGACAATGCGGCTGTTCGACGTAATCAGCACATGCTTGATGGAGCCGTCACGCGCCCGCAGCCGCGCGGGATAACGATCGAGCGGCTCGCCGCATGAAAGGCGCTGAAGGATATGCCCGATCACCGGCGCGTCGGCATGAAACTCAGCGACGTGGCGACCTATGTACTCCTCGGGCCCGTAACCAAGCAGTTCCAATTCGGCTTTATTGGCGCGAAGGATAATCCCCTCTCCGCTGACGATATGAAGACCAACAGCGCTGTTGTCGAAAAAGTCCTCCAGATCCTGCGTCTTCCGGCGGACTTCCTCCTCCACCTGCTTGCGTCCGGTGATGTCCTGGAAGCAATTGATGGCACCTTGGATGCCGCCAGAATGATCGCGCAACGCCCGGATGTTGACCAGGGCCGAAAAGCGGGAGCCATCCGGCCGTGCCATTATGACTTCGGCATTGCGCGTAGGCGTTCCCAGACGAACCGCCGCGGCCATCGGACAGTCGGCATGGGCAAGCGGAGTTCCATCGACCAGGTAGAGCTGATGCGAACCGCAGAAGCGCTCCTTCTTGGCAGGGTCAGGTGTTCGCCCCCAAGATTCCACGGCCTCGGTGTTGTAGGCGACGAGCAATCCGTCCGCGTCACAAAGATAGACAGCGCCGGGAATGGCATCGAGCGCGGCGTGGCCGGCCGCGACCAGCGCCTCGAACTCCGTGGGCCTTTGGCGCGCGGAAAACGGGAATTCTTCGACGTTTGACATGAGGCGCTCGGCTCTCGGGGGCGAGAGGAGCGACGGCCCGAGGCGGGCCTCGCCTAACGAAATGAACATGGGCGGACGCCCCTGAGGCCCGCCGAACCCACCAAAACGCATGGCGCGCCATTTGGTTCCGCGGGAGGGCGGCAAAGTCACCCCCTAATCTCAGAAAAAGCGGCCCGCAAACTGAGGTGGCCTCAATCTACGGAGGGCAGTATGGCTACTCGACGGGCGCGGTCCCACACCTGTATTGCGACGCCGTCCACATATTGCTTGGCTTGGACAACGGCAGCGTGATCGTCTTCGCACTCGACGATCACGGGGGGGCCCTGAATGTGCCCTTCTTTATCAAAGCGATAGAGGCGATACTCCGCCATGCCAGCACTCATGGGCGCTACTGTGATGCACAATAATTTACTCACTGTTCCATCCAACGCAACGATTTTTGCACGGCTGAATCAGGTCCGCGGGTCGGTACCGGCATCGCATCCGAACAACTCGGCAGCCGGGGTGACGAACCGCGACCTGCGCGAACCTCAATGTCCTCTTGGGGTCATAAGCGTCGGTTTGGCCGCGAACGCGCCACGTCCGGTCTGGCCCCGATTACGGTCGTGCTGAATGTCGCCGCCATCTTCACCTACCGGCCACTTCCGGACTCATGCACTGTTCGGAAAGTGAGGCTTTCGTTCAGTCGCTTCGACGTTAATGGCGAGCCCGAGTCGGGTCCCTTTGAAGCAAGAAAAACGGCCTTGGACACTCGGAGCCGAAAGGATAACGGCGCGGCCTGACTTGCTCTACGCGTCCTCGTCGCCCGTTCACTTCAATCGTTCGACAAATGCCGCGAGTTGCTCGATCGTGGTCCCCCAGCCATCGTGGAAGCCCATCTCTTCATGCTTTCGGGAGTCCGCAGCATTTTTGTGCAGTACATGTGCCGAGTATCGGGTGCCGCTTCCTTCTGACTCAAAAGTTGTGATCGCTGTCAAGGCCAGCCAGGGTTCGGCCGGTTGCCAACCCTCCGTCAGGACCGTCGTGAAAACCAGGCGGGCTTCGGGAATGATTTCTAGAAAACAGCCTTGGACATGTGGTTGAAATTCGCCGCCGCCCTCGCGCATTAGCGTCTCAAATCCGCCACCCGGGCGGATATCCAGCTTTATTACCTTGCATTCCATGGGCGCGGGTATCCACCATTTCGCCAGATGCTCGGGCGTGCTCCATGCTTTCCAGACGACGGCCGGCGGCGCATTGATCATTCGGGTAATGGTGAGTTCAGATTCTTTATGCGTCATCTTCAATGCTCCCTGACATGTGCGTTTCGACATACTTCGCAAGCCGATCTGTTCTCGCCTGCCAAAGCTCACGTTGCTCGGAGAGCCACGATTCGGCAGCCGCCAGCCGCTCGGTATTGACCCGGCACGTGCGGACACGGCCGATCTTTTCGGAACTGATCAGACCATCCTGCTCAAGGACTCGGAGATGTTTCATGAAGGCCGGCAGTCCCATATCGAAGGGCTCCGCTAGTTCCTTGACGGGTGCAGGGCCCCCCCTCGTAAGTCGGCTGACGACTGCCCGCCTGGTGGGGTCGGCGAGAGCGTGGAAGGCTGCATCAAGCGATGATCGAGGATAGTTCTCCATGTGGAGAACTATAGATAAAGGTTTCCCATTTGGCAAACTAAATTCCGTGCGGAGCTGTTTCTGGGTTAGTCCCAAAGGCTCCGCGAGGAGGCGTGCCAAGGGGGACCTAATCTGGCTGTCGGAGGCGGGCGATGCGGCACATGGCTGAGGCCAGCAACTGACTCCATAGAGGCGGGACCGCGTGATGGGAATCAGGCCAAATTCCGCTCTGGGTCAAAGGCTGATCTCGACACCTACTTGACTGAGATCGGCTTATCTCCTGAAGGCAGAGATCGCGGCCCGTAAGCAAAAGTCAGCAACGGGCCCACGAGCGGGCGTTTGCTTGCGGCCAAAAGAGGCCACCTGTGGCTGGACGCTTCGGCCAAATGCGCCGGTCGTGAGCCAATGTGAAGCGAAGCGAAACGCGATACTGATGAAAAGTGAGTGTCAATGACTGTTTTCTCGGGCTCGGTATTCGCGATGGACATTGACGGCAAACCTACGTTCGCGTTCGAGGCAAAGAATTTTCGGGAAGCATTCGAGTTATGCAAAGAGGATTGGGTTCGTAATGACTTGACCACGATTACATCAAACGGCCTCCCGCTTTGCTCCTCGACGGCTAAGTTGACAGTTCGCAGAGCTGACGAAGCCGAGATTGCCATCTATCGAAACGCATCTGTCCAAGCTCAGACGGAAGACTTGGTCCTGGCATATCTTGTCGATTTAGATCGCGCGTAGCAGCCGTCCCGGTGCCGCGCCGGATGCGATGGCCTAACAGCGGAATGCTACCTCCAAAGAGATGAGGCCAACTCGTCTATCGATATTTATGATCCGGCGTGCGCGCGTACGACTGCCCAACCTGTAAGCGGTTGTCTTGGAATGACAGCTGCCATAACTTGCGTGATAGCGGTCACCTTTAGACAGCGCAAAAATAGTAGCAGGGTTGGAATGGTGCGAACCGCGGCTCCCAGAAGTTCGGCGATTTGGTCCGCCGAAGACGAAGAAAAGCTTTTACAGATGCGGGCGAGCGGAGCGTCTTTCGGCGACATTGCAGCAGATGTTGGCCGTAGCCAGGCATCAGTCGAAGCTCGCTATTCCAACTTAAAGAAGCAGACTAGACTGCAAAGCTGAGCCGCACGGGCAATTGGCGCCTTGGGTGTTTGCCAAGTTCTCCAAAAACTACCGAGCATCGCATGTGCTTAATCACCCTCGGCCTCTAAGCTCCCACCCGAAGGATGATCTCACGAGCAATCGTTGCCGCCGAACCAAGCACATCGATTGGGCCGTCATAAGCGACCGCATTCTGGGGCATTCCCGGCTCAGCCACTCCGTCCCTGGTAAGCACCATGGTCACTCCGCCAGCGTGTGCAATCGCTTCCAACCCCCGCGATCCATCTGAGAGCAAGCCCGACAGCACTACGCCAATCCCCCGCACCTTGGCATGAGCAGCGATCGACTCGAAGAGAATGTCGATTGTCCGATTGCGGTGCCTATCGCCGGCACCCTCCACCAGCCGCACATTGCTTTTTGCCGCCAGCGTGAGATGAGCATCAGGTTCGCCGATGTAGCACCGTCCGGCACGGAACCGATCGCCATGCTCGGCAATGAAAACCGGCATTTGCGATCCCTGGGAGAGCACCTCCTTCAGACGGCTGATCTGATCACTAGGACGATGCAGCACTACCAGCACGACTGCGGGCAAATCAGCGGGCAAGGCAGCAAGGAGGTCCTTGATGTCCCCTAGACCCTCGCCGCCGGACGCGCCGATTGCCACCATAAAGGGGGGAAGTTCTTGTTCGTGCACTGTTGCCGGCGTCACACGGCCAGCTTATCGCCGAATCAATCAGGTTCGAAAGCCTTTCAGACCGATTATAAATCCCTTAGACTCGACCGCCTTACGGTAGCCCAGCCGGGCCTACGGTTTCGCAGAGGCGGGAGTTATGATTTTAGAAGTGCGACAATGCGCTTGGAAGCCACTACAACATGCGCCTTGAGAAGCTTGCAGGCCTGCTCCGAACTGCGGCGGCTTACCGCTTCCAGAATGTCCCAATGCTCCTGCTGGGATTTCTGCAAATATGGATCGCGATGGCGCAGCAGCATTGAATAGCGACTCGCGTTGCGCCAGAGAGTGTCGATCAGGCAAAGCGTTCGTGGTCTCTGGCAGGCTATGTACAGTGCCCGATGGAATTGCCAATTGACTTCACCGTACTTCGCATAGTCATGAATTGCGTCTGCCGAGACACAAATATCGTTTGCTACGATTAGTTGCTCCGGCGAGAGTTTCGGTATTGAAGCTCGCAGCGCCGCCACCTCGAGATTAGCTCGCAATTCGAAAATCTCTTCTGCATCAGCCTTCGTAAGTTGAGCAACAAATGCACCTCTGCGTGGATTGATGGTAATGAAGCCTTCGGATTGCAAACGGAAGAATGCTTCCCGCAGAGGTACGTGGCTCAGCCCAAGTCTAGCTGCAAGTGAATGCTGCTGCAGCCGCTGGCCCGGTTGGATGTCGCCATTGAGGATAGCCTCACGAACCCGCTCGGTTGCAAATGCACTTGCAGTTGGATGCGCCGCTTCCGCCTGCGAAAAGGCACTTCCGAGCTCTCTAGGCGGGAGATTGTTCACGGGTTTTCTCATCTTAGGATCTTCTGCTTCCCGGCAAAGACATCCATCTTTGGCAGTTCAAAGCGTCGCGAATTCAGGAAAAAGCCTTCGATAAGCGTAAATGGCGGGTGTGCCGCCGGTGTGAAGGAAAACAACTTCGTCGGTTGACGCGAACCGACCTTCGCGAACAAGACCAATGACCCCAGCGAGTGCCTTGCCCGAGTAAACCGGATCGACCACCAAGGCTTCAAACTTGGCTGCCGCTGTGATTGCTTCGAGCGTGGCGTCGTCCACCATACCGTAGGCTCCGGCCGAAAAGCGCCCATCCACGATGACCTTCAGTAGCAAGTGCTCGTAATTCAGGTCCAGCTCCCGAGCGAGCTCTCGCAAGATGATCTCGACTCGCGAACGTACCCCAGTGGTATCAGCATCCACGTCGATACCAATCACTTCAATATCAAGATCAAGAGCGGCGAAACCGGCGATCAGCCCGGCTTGCGTCCCGCCCGTCCCACTTGCGTGGACGATGTGCGTCAGTTGCCGCCCGGCTGCCCGGGCCTGTTCAGAAATCTCCAGAGCTGCATTGAGATATCCGACTGCACCGAGCCGGTTCGCGCAACCATAAGGAATCACGTAGGGACGACGGCCGTTCGCTCGGAAGCGAGCAGCAATTTCTCCAAGCCTATGAACGCGATCTTCCCGCATCTTCATGGGCTCATGAGTAGCGCCGTAAAGGTAATTGAGGAGGATGTTTCCGGTCTGTCGATATGTAGAGTCGACGCCCGGAACTCTGTCTGTGATCATCGCAAAGTGACAATCGAGGCCTAACTTTGCCGCAGCCGCAGCTACTTGGCGGACCGAGTTGGACTGAATGACGCCGGCAGTCAGCAAAAGGTCGCAACCCTGCTCAAGCGCGTCCGGCAGCAGGTACTCAAGCGCGCGGATCTTGTTGCCTCCCATGCCCAATCCGGTCGCGTCGTCGCGCTTGATCAGGATGCGCGGGCCGCCCAGCCATGAGGCCATTCGGTCGAGCGATTCCAATGGCGTTGGTAGATGACCGAGCATTGACCGCTTGTGTCGGTGAACCACGGACATCAACGGGTTTCCAGTATTCATTGAGGGCTCCTTGCGATCAGATATATTATAATATATAGAAACAGGAAGCCATTGTTAAGTTGCTGTGAGAGGTCTGATGAATTGTTCGGGGGAATGGAGCTGCGGGCGTTTTCAGCAAAAAGATGAACCCAACTCCGCATCTGCGGATGATGTTCGTTTCCAGAAGTGATCGCACCACCCCTACGTCTTCATTGCCGAATGAACTGAACAGGGGCGGCTTGAGGCTTTGAAGAAGCTGCGGAGTGCCCGCTAGGAAGACAGTTTCGTCGCGCTTAAACTGGTCACCAAGGACTCACATATGCCGCTAAGCCTGCATGCGACATCTGAATCATGCTGCGCATGCGATCGGATGCTTCATGAAGATACGGATACAAGCGGTCCTCAGCGGGGGTCCAGAGGATGAATGAAAAAACCAGTTTCAAGCCTGACAGCTGGTTGTTTTTTTCAGTAAGAGCCGGATTCGCACTATTCGGCGCCGTTGCGGCTTTGTCGGCAGCGGGTCAGGCTCAGGAGGCTTGGCTCTGGATCCTGGCAGCTCTGCTGGCGAGCGCGATCTCTTTTGTACTCTCAACGATCGCGGTCACTACTGAAGTACACAGCCTGACCTTCAGCCTTCTCGGAATGCGGCGACGCATTCAAATCGATAAAATCGATCGCGCGCGATTCGACGAACTCGATTTCTTAGGAATGTTTCAGATAGCCACGCTTGAGGGACACTTCATGCTCGTTCCGCGCGCGGCGTTTTCAGACTCCGCAATATTCGACACGATCGAGCGTCTTGCATCCAGGGGAACACTGCCCCAATAAGAAGCTTTCTATCGCGGCATGCTCAGCTGATTACTTCTGATCATGACCGGCGCCGCCAGCATCACACGTAATCTTGCGTCCAATACGCCGCGCCAAATGCTCAATCTCATGAATACAGGAAGTCCGCTTCGGGTCAAATTACGACCTCTAGTCCATCGAATTGGACCTAAGTACGCCTCCTATGGTCCGAAAGCCGACGTAAGAGAGTTCGAAAGTGACCAGCCTCATCAACTGAGGAGGTCATCATCCGATGTCTCAAATCCCGCAGAGAACGTCCAAAAGCGCATCCCGTGGAACAAGGGTAAGGTCGTTGGCGCTAAGCCGCCACTCCGGCCGAAGCACGTTTGGTCTATCCGGACGAAGCTCCAGGTTGAGGGACGAATCCGTGATCTGGCGTTGTTCAACATCGCAATCGACAGCAAGCTTCGTGGGTGCGACGTGGTGGGCCGGAAAGTCGATGACGTGGCATCAAGCGGGTATGCGGCCGATAGAGCAAGCGTCCGCCAGAAGAAAACTGGACGGGCGGTAAAGTTCGAACTTACAGAGTCTACCCGTCAAGCGATCGATGACTGCCTGAGGGCAACCGGCAAGAAGCCTGGCGATCGTCTGTTCACCGGCTGTAGAGGCCCCGGGTGCAGCCTGACCACTCGGCAATATGCGCGTTTATTATCGGGCTGGCTGGCCGGTATAGGGTTGGATCCTCACCTGTTCGGAACGCATTCGCTCCGTCGAACAAAAGCGACCCTTATCTATCAGCGCACGGGCAACTTGCGAGCGGTGCAGCTGCTTCTGGGGCACACCAAAATCGAGAGCACCGTCCGATACCTAGGAATTGAAGTCGACGATGCGCTTGCAATAGCGGAGCAAGTCGACGTCTGAACTAGCTGGGCAGAGCGGACATGCTCTGCCCCTTTCTTCAAGGCGGCTTCGGGCCAGAAGCTGACCTCATGAAGCCACCGAAATAGTACAGGATCAGGCTGATCGAACTGATTTGCAGTCGCGATGAGAAACGATTAAGCATCCTGGTCGTGAAACTACGGAGGCGCTGCTCACCTGAGCTCGCGCGGTGAGCATTTGGCCGAATTCTACCAATCCGACGCTAACCGGCGGGTCTCACCAGCCTGATGCTGGGTGTTTCGGCTGCAGCACAGACCCGGTTGCGCCCCTGCTCTTTGGCCAAATACAATGCACCGTCGGCCGCAGCCAGCATTGAAGCCGGGGATGTTCTCGCATCGCACTTGCCCCCTGCCACCCCGACGCTGATCGTAATGCACCCGTCGGGGCTTCCTTGATGCGCAATGGAGAGGTCGGCGACTGATTGACGGATTGCCTCGGCGACCGACTCGGCATTGCCGGACGCTGTCTCGGGGAGAAGAACCGCGAATTCCTCGCCACCGTAGCGCGCAACCAGATCGGCAGGCCGTTTCAGGCACGACGCGATGGCCTTGGCAACGTGCCGGATACAGTCGTCGCCAGCGGAATGACCGTAGGTGTCGTTGAATGACTTGAACTTGTCGATATCGATGAACAGCGCGGAAAGCGGCGAGCCGGAACGCTGACACCGCTTGAATTCGGCATCTAGCAACCGGTCAAATCGCCGCCGGTTCGCAATCTCAGTGACGGGGTCGGTTTCGGAGAGCGCCTTGAGTTGCTCGTTTGCGGCGACGAGTTGCTCCTCGGCAGCCTTGCGCTTGGAGATGTCCCGGATCACGCCGATGATCTCCGGGCCGGGCTCGTCCGGATCATCGACATAGTTCATCTGGGTCTCGACCCACACGTAGTTGCCGTTGCGGCAGCGCGTCAGATACTCCGCGGTTCCCGTCGGTGTCTGCCGCCCGAGTTCAGCAATCAGACTCTTCACGAGATCCCGGTGGGCCGGGTGGATGTTGGAATAGGCGGGCTGCTGCAAAACTTCCGAGGGCGTCCAGCCGAGGAGCTTCTCCACCGATGGGGAGATATACAGTCTATGACCGGTCTGATCGAACCGGGTAACGACATCCTCCACGTTTTCCGCGAGCAACCTGTATCCACGCTCTCGCTCGCGCAGCAATCTAGCCATCACCGTTCGTCTACGGATCTGATTGGCCAATACCAGCCCCAGAGCGATCAGGATCGTGGACACTGCGCCGCCTAGCAGGAGATCGAAGTTCCGATCTCGGCGCCAAGCGTCCAAAACAGCGTCCTCGGGAGTCGCGACGCTGATCACGATCGGAAAATCGGACGCCCTCTCATAGGCAAATTGCTTCACGCGGCCATCAAAAGGCGACACGATGGAATACAGGCCCGTTCCCGCCTCCTTGAGGCGGCTCACGAACAGCGAGCTTCCCGCGACGTCCTTGCCGACCTGATCGTCGCGGCGATGGACGAGAACCTTGCCGTTCGTCTTCATGAGCGTGACGGTGCGGTCCTGGTCCGCTTCGAACCCTTGGTAGAAAGACCTGAAATAGGCAAGATCGATCGCCGCGAACACCACGCCTCCGAACGAGCCGTCGGCATTCGCCAGCCGCTGGGTCATCAGGAGGGTGGGCCTTCCCGTGACGCGGGAGATCAGCGGATCGCTGATGCGGGGCGCCGCGTCTTCAGGGTTGGATTGATGGTAGCGGAAATACTCGCGATCGCCGTTGTTGACTGCCGGCACGGTTTCAAACGAAGAAAACATCCAGTCGCCGGTCTCCCCCAGCACTCCCAGTTCGCGCGCCTGAGGAATGTTCTTCGCGTATTGAGCAAGCAGATCGTTGATTTCGGCCGACGCACGCGCGGATTTGTCGGAATGCCGGATGTACTGGCCCGCTCCGAACAGCGCGAGCGCCACCGCGTTGATACTCTTTGAGGCGTGCTGTGCGAGAGAATGCGTGAGCGCCTGGGTCTCGGATCCGGCCTTAGCGAAGGCGAGCCCTCTTTCCTGCATGGCCTTCCAGGTGATCATGGCCCAAAAGCTCGCAAGCGTGAAGCCGAGCAGCAGCGCTATCATCGTTAATGGTGACTTTACAAACTTCGGCACGGCCTGAATGTCCTGTTCGGTAGTAGAATGGACGCGATTGCTGAAACCGAAGTTTGCAGTCCGCACATTGCCGCTTATTCCCAGCGGCATCGTTAATGCGATGGGAATGCCAAACGACGAAGTTTCCGTACTTCATAACTTGGCCGGTCACACGAGCGTGCAGCGCGCTCGCAAGAAGGGCGGGCTTTGGCTAAAAACCTACTAGGTCGCGACGCTTCGACTTTCTGAGGTGTGTTCCCGAAAATTCGCGGATCGACGACAGCTATGGGTCAATCGCCTCGGTTTACGGCGATGACTTCCGGTCCAGCCGAAAAACCGGACGTGGTCAGATTGGGCCGGCATGTCTCGAACGGGCCATAAACGGAAGTCAGTGCAGCTGACGGTGGACTCTCACCTGACGCTGGGAAGCGTTCTTCACGCCCGAGTTCGATTTGCGAGGGGCCTTCTCACTGCTCATTGGCTGCCGACATGGATGAAGTGCACTAGCTCAGCGCGGTCGTCGAACTGAAGATTTTCGAGAACCGCGATCACGGCTTGCACGCCGTTGCCTGCGGTGATCGTGGCGGTTACGTCTCGCGACGTGTCTTGGTGCCAATTCTTGCCCGGAGCGCAGAAGCAGACGCTGACGGTAAATTGCGGCATTCTCATTCTCCAAACGCGATAGAAGCACCCAAGCTGCTGCCTTATACCTAAGGTAGCACGGAAGTCTTCTGGACTGAAAAACGTTGGAGCGAACAGCGGAACCCTAGTTGCAGCGCCAGTTGGAAAGATCCGCTTTTAGTCAAAAGCAACGGTCTCGCGCTCCAGTGGAAACTCCGGTCAAGCAGCACGATAATGCGACCGGCAGTGTCGTCCATCAGGGGTCACCGAGCACGCCAGCCGGTACCGCGCCCAAACCCCAACATGACGGACGACGAAGTCGGCTATGGGTCACAAGCGGCGGTCGGGGCAAGTGCGGCGCCGTTTCCGGTCTGCATCCAACAGCCGACATTGCAACCGTCTCAGCCTTGTTCGGCAGGCCAGCTAGGACACGCGACAGGTCATCGCCTGATCGTTTACGATCGATCGTTCGATCTCGACGAAACGTCAGTGACGTCGTATTACGTGCGATCCGTGAGCAGGAGGCCTGAGGCCCCCCGATTCACGTTTTGAGACCCGCCGATCAGAAGCGATAGTTTACGCCGACACGGGCGATGTCGAAGCTCGACTTGACGTCGACGTGAGTTGTGATGACGCCAGTTAGCCCGGCCGGCGATCGAAGGGAGCCGGTTAAGTTGTAGCCGTTCGTGCCGAAGCCCATGTGCAGATACTCGCCCTTCACGGACCAACCTGCACCAAGGGCATATTCGAGGCCCCCGCCAACTACGTAGCCCACCAAGACGGCGCGGTCAGAAGCGTTCATGGAGCCTTACGGTCCATAGGTAAGCGGGAAAAGGCTGGTCGGGATACTGCCCGTAGCACTCGCGCTCAACTTGGCGTCAGCCAATGCTATACCGCCAGTAGCATAGAGCAAAGCCGGCCCAAACGCATAACCCACTCGGCCGCGGAACGTCGCATACCAATCGGTGCTGACGGAAGCGCTGCCGTTGAAATTGCCACCGATGGCGGGGAGAACGGCAATAGCCGAATCGCCGATCGTGGCCTTGGAATTAAGATATTGCCAATCAGCTTCGATGCCGAGCACCGTCTGCTCGATTTGCCAGTTGTAGCCGGTCTGGATACCGGCGGTGATCCCATTGCCGTTGCCAGATACAGTGTTGAAGCCATATGGGGCCGATCCGCCGTTCGCGTTCACGAAAGTCCCGATGACGTTTGAAGCGCCGTAGTTGCCCCAGCCATAACCCACGTTGCCACCAGCATAGAAGCCCGTCCAATTGCCCACCTGATGGGTGATGGCCGGAGCCTTTGCTGGCATACGGATCGACGCCAGGTCGGCAGCCTGGGCGGTGATCGGGCCGAGAGCGACAGGCGATAGCAACGCGAGCACAAACATTCTCATAGAAACAACTCCCCTTGTTGGGCCGCCCCGGCGGCGCGCGTCTTATGAGGCAAATCCAGGCCAGCATCAAACTGCGATCGGTCGGGCTCGACGATCCATCGGGTGCATTCGGGGTCTGCAACGCCTTTGGAGCGACATTGCGACGCCGTGGTGAAGCGGACACCGGAGACGGCCTCTCAATGGGCGAAGCGCGGCACCGGCCGACGATCAGGCCAAGGTGCAGCACGACGTGGCGGTGCATGGTGTCGCGACCAAGCAGGATGCCGGCCCCGCCTATCGGAACCCCCTGCCGCGAAACGCGTGAAGCAATATTGCCCCGCTAAGTCGGCGCAGAGTTCGTCGTACTGATGAGATTGATCACGGGCACCGCGGCTGTTGGCTTGGCGTCAGTCAGTTTAATGGAGTTCGCGCGGTTGTCCCAAAGATGAACCACGTTCTAGCGGGCTCCCTTCAAACGGCAAGACGTCGAGCACGTCGTCATCACCCCGTGGTCGCACTTGATGCAGGCGTTGACACATTGATCCAAATTCTTCGGGTCAAACACAGAGTATAACTTTGCAGCGCAAGCGTTTGTCGACCCGGTTACGTCGTCTTCGCGCGAACAAGCGGCGAGCACCGCGAGCACCGCGGCGAGAATGATTATGACAGCGAGCCGCATAAACAAGGTCAATCCCCTTAGGCCGGCGCTTCAACCGATATTTGCGGTGAGCTCGAAGCGATTGGCTTCGACGACTCGCGTCAGTATTCGTGCCGGCGGCGAATAAGACGGCAGCAGCAAGGGCCATCGTAAGGCAATAAACGCAGTAGGAGCACCAATCATCGTGAAGCGCCCCCACTAGGGGCGCCCGGGCTGCGCGTAGCCGGTAGCAAACGCGAACAAATCCCCTGCCGTGCAGCGCTTCTAAAATAGCGCCAGAACTCCCGTTGCCAAGCTGTACGTCCAAAACGGCCGCGTCGTCTAGCTAGCTGATTGGATGTGCCAACTTCCGATAAACCCCGGTACTCCACCGGAGGTGCGCGGCCGCCTGGATGGAACTACCCTGCCCGGCTTTCGGGACTAATTCGGATGAAGCGCAGCAAGGAGCGGGGCAGCCCACCGATCCTCATTTGTAGCAAATGCAGGCGGCCAATGGATTATCTTGCGATGCTGCCGGGGATTTTGAACCTCCCAGCAGTGTATGCTTACAGGTGCCTGCCGTGCCTGAGAGTGGACACGATCGTTCGAGGGTAGCCCCGCGTCAAGCCTATCCACACCCACGACAGGCAGTACCTCGCTGCTGACGGATGTCCCCTATCCATCCATAATTTGCAGCTCGGCACCGAGCCGCGTTTTGATGACGGCATGCGACCGCAGAAGATCACCTTCGGCGAGCTGGGCGAGATGCGCCTAAGCGGCGTCATGGTCTGGCGCCATGGCGGCCATCACGTCGCGGTCATCGCCGACAAATGGTCGGACGAACTCCGGCTGAGCGACATCGAGGAGCGCTGCGTCTGCTCCGCCTGCGGGAAGCGCGGGGCGGACGTCCGGACGGACTCGAGCACCAAAGGTCGCCCTCGTGACTTGGCGCGGTGACGGAACGAGGCTCGGGACACCCGCGCCTATCGCCGGAATGCAGGATGTCGATCCATGTGTGTAGAATGCCGAAAATACCCGCTTCGGGTCAAAGGCGGCGGTGGACCTGCAACAAGGGCCAATGTCCGATTACCGAACCGACATGGAAACGGGTACATGGCGTTCGGCTCAGGCCTCTTGCCGTCCCGAAGGGCATCATCCATTCTATCCGGATGCTGACGCTGGCTCGCTATTTGACCCACCCGCAGGTGCTGGTCGATCCTAAGGTGGCTGTACCGTCGTGGGGACTGAGCGACGTGGGCCGTGCACGTGTGTTGGCCATGGCGGCTGCTGGATGGCTGCGGGGAACAACACAAGTAGTAGCAAGCGCAGAGAAGAAGGCTTTCGAGACGGGGACGCCAATTGCGCAGTCTCTTGGTGTACGTCTCGAAATCCGCGACGCGATGCACGAGAATGATCGCTCGGCCACTGGCTTCCTTCCGTCCAGAGAATTCGAAGTCGTTGCCGACGATTTCTTTGCTCACCCAGACAAGAGCATTCGCGGATGGGAGCGTGCTATAGATGCCCAAAACCGCATCGTGCGCGAAGCCGAGGCCGTGCTCGGCCGACGTCAGGAAGGCCACGTCCTTTTTGTTGGCCATGGGGCGGTCGGGACGCTTCTCTATTGCCACTACGCCAATGTCGAGATCAATCGCGTGCACGATCAGCCGGCGGGCGGCGGCCACTACTTCACAATGAACAGGTCAAGACGCCAGGTGCTTCATTCATGGCGCCGCATGGAGGACTGGCCTTAGTCACTGTCAGGAGGGGGTCACAAGCAGCCTGAGCAACTTGGGCTTCACGATCACGAAGAGCCGGTGAACGAAAGCCAGCTCAGCGCATAAGCCAGCACGATCATCACCGTGCCGGTCACCCAGTGACCTTCTCCGACGAGAGCGACGGCCAATAATTTGGCAGGCTCCACGGTGCACATGGGGAGAGAGCCAGTGACTGGTAAGGTCCAAGCCTCTCGATCCTGCGCCTGACCCGGCTGCCGAAAGTCACGCGTGTTACTCCGTCTCAGCAAACATATCCGATGCTGATTGAGGAACCCGCGTACATCAACAAAGGTCCAGCTAACGACGAATTTCTGTGCGATGGCGATTCACAATTGGCGGCCGTCGCCGCAGCTTGGTGAGGCTCGCACGCTATACCTATCGGCTAATCCCGATAGCGGCAGAACTCGTCACCGTTTTCATACTCGATGCAGGTCTTGACGCGAGGATAAGGCTGCATTTCCCCATAATGCCTTCCTTCATATCGGCCTTCGCCGCGGCCCGGCGACCGGTATCCCCGGTCCATGTAATCATCGTCGCGACGCCAGTTTTGGCCCATAGGTCGATGATCGTCATCTTGGTCCATCATTCGGCCCATCTGGCGATGCATCTGACGCATGCGATCCATGCTGAGCGAGATAGCGCGCAACACTCTCCTCCAATTGCGTGCGCCGCCGCTCGACTTTGCCGCGCGTGAAGTTCTTATCGCGATTATTGACTGCTTTGAATTTGCTGCCGTCGATCGCAACGCTGGCTGTCGCGAGCAAGCCCATCTTGCGGCACACCTCGACGAAGCGCGCGCAGACCTTTTTGATGCCGGGACCATTGTCCTTGCGGAAATCGGCAATCGTTTTGTGATCGGGCGCAAGCCTGGCGAGCAGCCACATCACTTCGACGTTGCGGCCAGCTTCACGCTCAAGCCGGCGGCTCGAATGGACACGGTTGAGATAACCGTAGATGTAGAGCCCTAAAAGCGCGGCCGGATGATACGACGGCCTACCTGTGCCGGCAGGCTCAACGCCACCGAACCCAAGTTCAGCCAGATCGAGGGCTGCAACGAAGGCGTCGATCGCGCGAACCGGATTGTCATCTGCAACCCAGTCGTCCAGGCATTCCGGCAACAAAGTAGATTGCCCGCGATCAGCTCCTTGAATGAAACGAGCCATGCCAGCCCCCACCGATTCAGCGCGGGAATCATAGCAGGCACGGCGTTTTCACACAGCCAGGGTCACAAGCGGTACTCGAGCGGCAGCGCGCCGCAGGTCAGCAATGGGCCAAAAGGCGACATTCGAGAGCGAGGCCGTTGACCCTCAGCGTGTGCGTGTCTCTCCCTCGATGGTGTTCCACTCTTCTGTAATCGTGACTCGAAGTACGCCAGGAGGGGCAGCGCCCACTTTTGCAGGGTCAAGATCAGCTAGGGGAGGACTACACACTTTGATGAAGTAGTCGACGGCATTGCCGCTTACCTTGTCGGCGGGCTCCTGAACCTCAGGTGCGTGCGTTCGGACACAAGCTTTGAGATTGGTAATGATCTCACGCAGCTTCTCGTTTTGCCCTATCTCTGCCGAAGCCGACCAAGGCACGATTGCAAGCAACAGCGTTACCGCAATTCTCATTTGCGCATCCATTGATAGGAGAACCGCGCAAGTGAACTCCCACAATGGGGCTCAAATGCGGGCAAGCTCATCGTCCGGTTTCGGTCATTCGGGTCGATTTGCTTGCTTCTTTCCGATGTCCGGTCTGGCCTCGACTGCCGACGCGGCGGACACGATGGCGATCTTCGCCTTCGGGCCATAAGCGGTCCTCATACCTAAGGCACGCACGACGCCGGCAGCTTCTGTTCTGCAACTACCCGCACGGGTGGGAAAACGACGCAGTCCGCAACGTCAAACAACACCGAGATACTTCGGTCGAACGAGCCAGCGAAAGCCATGGCGTCATGGTGCCTTCCATCAATGATGCGGGTGCCAAGCGTACAATGAGGTGTCCATTGGCCCGGTCGATAATGGAGCCGGCAATAGGCTGGGTCGATAGCTGCGCTGACCGAAGCGTGCCACCTCCTGAGGGCTGCATCATCCACAGGCTCCAGCCAAAGGACAAGGGGCGGCCCTACGAACCATCGAACGCGCCTAAACTCGACTCGGAGTTGCACTTCGCTCGTCGCTGCGAGCAGCATTGCCTGCCGTGCGGTCTCCTCCTCAATTGCAGGAGAGTCATAGATCGCGAACGTAAAATGTGGCCGGTAGCCGAGAGTGCGCATCGAGGGTTCGTCCTCGAATGCCCCAACCTGATCCCATAGCTGCTCAACGTAGCTAGAGGATTCCCCATCGGCTCGTACGTTGATTGCTATTGCCATCCAGCGCTCTGACTGTAGGAGTTCTTCCAACTTTAGCTGCGCGTCTGAGGTCTGGCAAAGGGTCAGAAACGGCCGTCGGCGGGCGTCGCCGTGAAGGTCAGCTACGGGCCATAAGCCGACCTCATCTGCCGTTTACTTCGGATTCTGGATGAGGCGAAGCAACGTGCCGTCCGGATCGATCAGAGCTCCGATCCGGAGGCCACTATCCTCCACTACCGGCCGATGCAGTCGTGGTGCACCTGTGTGGGTCTGAGGGATTCCTGCCGCAGTACAGCTTGTATAAAATGCATCCAAGTCGTCGAGTCGCAGACAGCAGCTAAAGCCGTTGCTCGCTGGATCGACGGTGGGATCGGGGAAGAACTCCATAACAAGGCTGTTGCACTTGAGGATCATCCATCCCTCATCACGAAAGCCTTCCGTGAAGCCGAGCACCTCGTAGAACTTCGCAGTTATTTCGAAGTCTCGCGAGGGAAGGTTTGGGGTTGCGTGATCCATCACTGAGCACATTATCGGAACTGCGGCTGGTCGCAATGGGTTGGCGGTGGTCTGGCCATCCATGGCGGACGTGTTCGGTCCCGGTCTCGCCCTGGAAGGAACTTGTTAAATATCTTTCGTTGCCGGACGGCACACACCGCGCGTTTTCTTTGCGGGAACATACCCTTTACATCGCGCGAACGGCTCGTTGAGTCCGCTTCGGGTCAAAATGCGAAGAGCTCAACCTGAGCAATCCAGTCCGCCATGCCTCGCTGAGCGGACCTCAATATGGCGCGCCACGACTTCGCTGATGGGCCAGGAGCCGACATCGGCTCAACCGGGGGGCAGTTGTGGCCCTCGGAGGGAGCGTCCGACACAACGACGGCATGAAAAGACGGACAAATACAGCTGGTCATATTCGGGCTCCCGTCGCGCCTCACGAGGGTGTTCATTGCGCACGCTTGATACGCACAGTGACGGGTCCAGGTCGATCAAAGATCGAAGCATCTCCAATCGCTTGTCCAAGGATGATGATGCCGGGCTGCGGGACTTGGCCGTCTCTGTAGTAGATAACAAAATGATCCGAAGTCCAAAGCCCGAGCGTCCCCCTTGAGAAATGCGTTTGCCGCGCGACTTCGTCTAGAGGCAAGGGCAGATTGCCGGTCTTTTCCTGACGCAAGTGATCACGCATTTGGATTGTGACCGGCAACATGCGGAGGAGCGATCTGGCCGCGTCGTTGTCGGCCAGTTCGGCAGTCATCTCGCCCCATTCAGAGGAAATTTGGATGCGTTCCTGTGCCATGAGTGTTCCTGTCGGTCCGAGGACGAAGATGATCGCCGCCAATATTTTTACAGGCAGGTGGGGTGTTCTTGCGATCATCGACCGCCTCTCCGCTCAATTTGCGTTTCTCTAACAGGCCAGAGACGGTGCGCTCACGAATGCCCGCATATCACAAGGCGACCCGTTTAACGGACGGCAATGCCGTTGTGCTCCGATTCACGTTACATCTGGCAATGCGGCAAGGAGCTTGTCGAGGGTGATAGGATACTCGCGGACCCGCACGCCGGTCGCGTTGTAGATGGCGTTGGCCACCGCGGCCGCGACACCGGTCAGGCCTAGTTCGCCGACACCCTTCGCCTGCAGCGGAGACATTGTCGGATCCAATTCGTCGATAAAGATCACGTCCAGGTGTGGAACGTCCGCATGGACTGGCACCTCGTACCCGGCAAGATCATGATTCACAAAGAAGCCCAAATGAGTGTCGACGACCATCTCCTCCATCAGTGCGGCACCTATTCCCATTGTCATGCCGCCGATCACCTGACTCCTGGCCGTCTTGGGATTCAGAATGCGGCCAGCCGCGCAAACCGCAAGCATGCGCCTGACCCGGATCTCGCCGGTAAAGGAATCGACGGCCACCTCGGCGAAATGTGCACCGAAAGTCTGCTGTGCAAACCGCTTCGCAAGGTCGCCGTATTCCATGAAATCCTCCACGAGGATGTCACCTGACTGCGCGGCCGTCCCGAGCGGCACCGCGCGGTTGCCGGACCGCACCTCCCCGTCTGCGAACACGACATCCACCGAGTTGAAGCCGAGCTTTTGCGCGACGGCTTCGCGCAACTTGGCGCACGCCGCGTAGACTCCCGCGGTGACCGAAGGCGCGCCCTGCTGACCGCCCGATCCTGGCGTCTCTGGAAACGTGGAATCGCCGAGCTTGGCAACTACCTTGTCGATCGATACGCCCATCATTTCGGCAGCTGTCTGAGCGACGATCGTGTAGCTGCCGGTGCCGATATCGGTCATGTCCGTTTCCACCGTCACCACGCCGCGGCTGTCGAGCCGCACACGCGCGCCTGACTTGGCGATCGGTGCGCCTCGGATTGCTCCCGCCATTCCCATGCCGACGAACCAGTGCCCATCGCGCACCTTTCCGGGCTTGGCGTTTCGTTTACTCCAGCCGAACTGATCCGCCCCCGTCTCCAGGCATTCGATAAAGTGGCGCGCCGAGAATGGTCGTTCAGGTTTCTCCGGATCGACTTGGGTGTCGTTGAGGATCCGGAACCGGACCGGATCCATCCCCAGCTTCTCCGCCACTTCGTCCATCGCGATCTCGAGCGCCATCATACCCGGTGCTTCGCCCGGTGCTCGCATCGCGTTTCCTTCAGCCAGATCGAGTACGGCCAAACGTACGCGGGTCATTCGGTTGGCGCCGGCGTAGAGCGCCCGAGTTGACAGCGTCGTCGGTTCAGTCCGACCACCTCGCAGATTGCCCGAGAGGCTTTCGTGGCCGATCGCGATGATCTTGCCGTCCGAAGCTGCGCCAATCTGGATGCGCTGGATGGTCGCCGGACGATGGATCAGATTGTTGAACATCAACGGCCGCTGGAGTGCGAGCTTGACCGGCCTGCGGGCTGCGCGCGCTCCTAGTGCTGCCATGACAAGGTCGGACTGAGCCGTGCCCTTCCCGCCAAATCCGCCGCCGATATACGGTGATATGAGCCTGACGTTTTCTTTTGGAATGCCCAAGGTCTTGGCTAGATCGCGTGTGCCCCAGTTCATCTGCTGGATCGATGTCCAGCAGGTCAGCTTGTCACCCTCCCATATCGCCAACGTCGCGTGCGGCTCCATCATGGCGTGCGCCTGGTTGGGCGTCGTGTAGGTCTCGTCGAGCTTGACCGCGGAAGAAGCGAAAGCACCAGCGAAGTCCCTGACTGCTGTTTCGGTGGGCCCACCATATGGGCCCTGCTTGGCAACCGGCGCTGTCCGCTTCTGAGCTTCGAGATCGAACGAACCGTCGCTCTTGAGGTAGTCTATACGGACGAGAGAGGCGGCGGACCGTGCTTGCTCGAAGGTTTCGGCGACCACCAAGGCCGCGACTTGATGGTAATGATCGACTTCCGGGCCGGCCAGAAAGCGCTGAGTATAGAACTCGCCCTTTGCGAGCGGTCCTGCGTTCTCATGGGTTATGACGGCGATGACACCCGGGGCAACCTTTGCACCGGTGGTATCGATGGACTTGATTTTCCCCTTGGAAATCGCTGCACCAACGACATAGCCGTATGCGGCGTCGCTTACGACGCCATCATGCTCATAGGCGTAAGTGGCCGTGCCCGTCGTCTTAAGCCGTCCCTCGACCCGATCATGCGGTTTGCCGACGACCCTGAGCCGGTCGATCGGATTCGGCGCTGCGAGCCTATCGAACTTCATGGCTCATCCTTTCGCATACACAGCCACCCTTTTGCATACACAGCCGTGGGCCTTCGCCTCCCGTCACTGGAACCAGGGTTCGCGAAGAAGGATTTCTTTCGACGAAGCAGATACGGCTTGTCCTGCGCGAACTCCTGCCCGGTGACTCGGCCGACGAGCCATGCGTCGCGGCCAAATCATCATGTCCGCTCCAAAGCATTCGGAGCCCCTTGGGGCGCCTGCAGCTGGGAAGTGCCCGACAATTGCCATGAGACGGACAACGCGTGTTCATGGAAAGCTCTTTGATCTCACTTTCGGTATTGCTCTTCGGAGACCTTCTCCAACCATGTCACCGGCGTTCCATTCAAGGCCTCCTGGATTGCGATGTGGCTCATTGCCGTGCTCGCGGTGCCTCCGTGCCAGTGCTTCTCGTCAGGCTCGAACCAAACAACGTCTCCCGGTCCAATCTCTTCGACAGGGCCGCCCTCCCGCTGCGACCCGACGTGACGATCAGAGCTTGGCCAAGTGGGTGGGTATGCCAGGCCGTGCGCGCACCAGGTTCGAACGTCACCAGATTGCCCGCCGCGCGGGCCGGCTCCGGTGGGCTGAAGAGCGGGTCGATCCGAACGGTGCCCGTAAACCATTCAGCCGGCCCTTTGCCGGATGGCCGAGAGCCGCTGCGTATGATGTTCATGACCTTTTCCTTCCGATGCCACCCCGATAATTGGTGGGTGGGTCTCAGACCCGATCCACTGTCCTACGCTGTCTGACCACCATCGACGACCATTGCGTGCCCCACGACAAATGCCGCCGCGTCTGAGCACAGCCAAACGACGGCAGCGGCGATTTCCTCGGGTTTTCCCATCCGTCCGACAGGTTCTTGTGCGATCACGCGCTCCCTTCCATCTGGTGTGCCCCCGCTGAAGCGTTCCATCATTGGCGTTTCGATGATGCCGGGGCATACGACGTTCACACGAATGTTGGACTTGGCGTAGTCGAGTGCTGCCGCTTTGGAGAGACCGACGACACCGAATTTCGCTGCACAGTACCCTGCCTGCCCTTGGATGCCCTTGACCCCAGCCCCAGAGGAGATGTTCACGATCGCGCCGCCTCCCTGCTTCATCATCAAGGGGATCTCGGATCTCATACACAGGAAAACGCCGCGTAGATCGACTTCGATCAATCGATCCCACCGCTCTACCGTGAGATCGGCCAATGGCATGACAGCCTGTTCGATGCCGGCATTGTTGACGGCGTAGTCCAGGCGCCCGAATACTTCGATTGTCTTCTGCAGCGCGGCCTTGACATCTTCCTCACGGGAGACGTCGCACCTGATGGCAAGTGCCCGTCCACCGGATTGCTCGACGAGCCGAGCGGTTTCTTGATTATTCGTTTCCGAGGTATCTGCGATCACGACACTGGCGCCTTCACGCGCGAACGCCAGCGCTGCCGCCCTGCCGATGCCCGCACCTGCTCCCGTCACAAAGGCTACCTTCCCGCCAAAATTATTCCTCACGTTAGGCATGTCGGCTCCCAATAATCGTGCTGTGGTCGATACGATTCAACGTCGTAGCAGCGTTTGCTGGCGCGACGCTCAGCCATTGGCGTTGTAGTTTCAACCATCTTGATCCAGCGGCAGCATCGGTCGAAGATCGGCAGCGCCCAATCATGATACGGCCGGCAGGCTATTGAGGTGTTTATCCAAGGTGACCGGGTAATCTCGCACGCGAACGCCGGTCGCATTGTACACTGCATTGGCAACGGCGGCGGCGACGCCGCAAATTCCGAGTTCGGCCACGCCCTTTGCCTTCATCGGCGAGACCTTGTCGTCCGCCTCATCCAGGAAGATCACTTCCTGATGCGGTATGTCAGCGTGAACCGGCACTTCATAGCCGGCGAGGTCGTGATTGACGAAGAAGCCCCGGCGCTTGTCGACGGCGAGTTCCTCCATCAACGCGGCACCTACGCCCATGGTCATCGCTCCAATCACCTGGCTCCGGGCGGTCAATGGATTCAGGATTCGGCCCGCTGCGCAGACCGCGAGCATTCGACGAACGCGAATTTCGCCGGTGAATCCGTCGACGGCCGCCTCGACGAAATGGGCGCCGAAGGTCGACTGCTGGTAGCTCTTGTCGAGGCCTCCCCATTCAATCTTGTCCTCGGCGACGAGTTCGCCGTCGCGGACGGCGTCGGTCAGTTTGGCCGAGCGGTTGCCGCCGAGCACTTGACCGTCCACGAAGGTCGCCTCCGCTGAGTTGAATCCGAGGCGTTGCGCGACCGCTTCCCGCAGCTTTACGCATGCGGCGTACACGCCAGACGTCGAGCTGTTCGCGCCGAACTGACCTCCCGATCCGGAGGAGACGGGGAACGCGGAATCGCCGAGCCGTACTGACACCTTTTCAATGCCGACGCCCATCATCTCGGCGGCGGTCTGCGCGATGATCGTGTAACTGCCGGTCCCGATGTCGGTCATGTCGGTTTCAACCGTGACACGACCGTCTTGTCCCAGACGGACACGGGCGCCTGAAGGAATGTTCATGTTGTTCCGAAACGCGACCGCCATGCCCATGCCGACCAGCCAGTTGCCGTCCCGCACCGCCCCGGGGGACGCGCTCCGGTGCTGCCACCTGAACCGCTCGGCGCCTTCGCGCAGACAACTCACCAGGTCGCGTTGGGAGAACGGACGGTCCGGCTTCTCGGGGTCCACCTGCGTATCGTTGCGTACGCGGAGCTCAACGGGATCCATGCCAAGCTTCTCGGCCAGTTCGTCCATTGCGATCTCGAGCCCCATCAACCCCGGCGCTTCGCCAGGGGCTCGCATCGCATTTCCTTCGGGCAAGTCCAGGACTGCAAGCCGCATCGAGGTGAGACGATTGGGGCCGGCGTAGAGTAGCCGCGTCTGATTCGTCGCCGTCTCCGGCTGGCCGTCGGGAAGATCGCCTGAGCCGCTTTCGTGGGCGATGGCGAGGATGTTTCCGTCCGTGGTGGCTCCGATCCGAATGCGTTGCCGAGTCGCGGGACGATGCGTCGTGTTGTTGGGGACGAACGGCCGCGGGAGCGCGACTTTGACGGGACGACCAGCCGCTCTTGCTCCCAACGCGGCCATCACCGCGTCGGAGCGCAGGAACAGCTTGCAGCCGAACCCGCCACCCACATATGGCGACATGAAGCGGACGTTCTCCTTGGGGATGCGGAGGGTAGTCGCGAGATCCGTCCTGCCCCAGTCTATCATCTGGTTCGACGTCCACATTGTCAGCTTGTCGCCGTTCCACGCTGCGATCGAAGCGTGAGGCTCCATCATCGAATGGCTCTGGTCGGGCGTCGTGTAGAGCTCGTCGAGCTTCACCGGCGCTCGAGCGAAGGCCTGCTCGAAATCGCCGGTGCGACTTTCAGAAGGTCCCTGCTTCTCGGGACTGTTCGGGTCCTTCGCAAGGGGCGCAGTCCTCAGCGCCTCTTCGAGATCGAACCTTCCTTCCGACTGCGCGTATTCGACGCGCACCGAGGCGGCTGCCGCCGTCGCCTGCTCAAAGGTCGTCGCCACTACCACCGCGACCGCCTGGTGGTAGTGGTCGATGTCGGGGCCGCCGAGCAGCTTCGCCGTGTTGTGTTTTCCTTTGCCGAGCTTGCCGGCATTCTCAGCAGTCACGATGGCGATGACCCCGGGGGCGCGCTCCGCCACCGTCAAGTCGATCCTCGCGATACGGCCCTTGCCGATTGCGGAGCCCACGATAACCCCGTAAGCAGGATCGGTCACAACGTCGTGATGCTCATATGCGTACGCCGCCTTTCCCGTAGTCTTCAAGGGTCCATCGATGCGGGGGTGCGCACGCCCCACTACCCACATGCGATCGATCGGGTTGGTCTGGGCGGGTGTATCGAACTTCATTTCTGCCTCGCTTCGTGCATGACGGCGGCGACCGTCCGCTCAACGAGCGGCACCTTGAATGCGTTCTCCTTGGTGGGCTTCGCATCGGCAAGCAGCCGGGCGGAGAACGGCTTCGCCCCTGCGCGCAGCTCGGCTTCCGCTTTTTCGATACGCCAAGGTTTGGGCGCCACTCCGCCCACCGCCACACGTCCCGTACCGTCGCGCTGCAGTACTGCAGCGACAGAAACCAGGGCGAACGCGTAAGACGCACGATCACGGACCTTCTTATAGATGTGTGTTCCGCCGAGCGGAGGCGGCAGCGTCACCGCGGTGATTAGCTCGCCCGAGGAAAGCGTTGTCTCGACATCCGGTGTATCGCCGGGTAGCCGGTGGAAATCGGCAATGGGTATCTTCCGCGTCAGTCCGGCGGCGTCGATGGTCTCCACCTCGGCGTCGAGCGCCCGCATGGCGACCGCCATATCGGAGGGATTCGTGGCGATGCACGCCTCGCTCACCCCGATCACGCCCAGTTGGCGGCTGTAGCCCGCGATCGCCGCGCAGCCCGACCCGGGGTTTCTCTTGTTGCAGGGTTGGTTGGTGTCGTAAAAGTAGGGACAGCGCGTGCGCTGGAGAAGATTGCCCGCCGTCGTCGCCTTGTTGCGGAGCTGGCCGGACGCGCCGGCGAGAAGTGCGCGGCTGAGCACGCCATAGTCCCTCCTGACGCGCATGTCGGCGGCGAGAGCGGTGTTTCTCACCAAGGCGCCGATGCGAAGTCCACCGTCTTCGATCTTCTCGATCTTGTCGAACTTCAGCCCGTTGACGTCGATCAGGTGCTGCGGGGTTTCGATCTCGAGCTTCATCAGGTCGAGGAGATTGGTGCCGCCGGCGATGAACTTCGCGCCCGGCGTCGCCTTTGCTTTGGCGGCAGCTTCTTGGGCCGAGGTAACGCGTTCGTAGGTGAATGCCCTCATGTCTTGCTCCCGGCGGCCTCGGCGATTGCCTCGGCGATGTTGGAGTAGGCGCCGCAGCGGCAGATGTTGCCGCTCATGCGTTCGCGCATCTCGATGTACGTAAGCTCGGGCGGAGACGTCAGGTCGGCGCTGACATGGCTCGGAACGCCAGCCTTGATCTCATCGAGCACTGCGACAGCAGAGCAGATCTGCCCCGGCGTGCAATAGCCGCACTGATAGCCGTCATGTTTGACGAACGCCGCCTGCATCGGGTGCAGTTGCTCGGGCGTACCGAGGCCTTCGATCGTGGTGATCTTATCGCCCTGGTGCATGACCGCGAGGGTGAGGCAGGAGTTGATGCGAACTCCGTTTACGATTACGGTACATGCTCCACACTGACCATGGTCGCAGCCCTTCTTCGAGCCGGTGAGATGAATATGCTCGCGGAGCGCGTCGAGGAGCGTGGTGCGCGTGTCCAATTGAAGGCTGTACGGCCTGCCGTTGATTTCGAACGAGACCTCGAAATCCTGCCGCACCGGGCCAGATCTTGCCGGTTGTGCTTGCGCTTGCCCGCCTGGAAATATTCCGATCATGGCCGTAGCGGTTCCGCCGACCAAGACGCCTCGTCTCGACACTTCCGATTCGACGGGGTTTGCCATGTCGTCTCCAGATCTCGTTGCGTGTATTCGTATAACGCAAGCCAATCCCCGTACCGTTTGATAGTTCATGCGCCCAAGATTGATGCGACGATGAATGTTTCTCATGTACGCCGGCGTAGGTCTGAGGCGGGCTACGCGGCCAACGCCGCGAGCGACCATGCCGATAATTGGGGCCCAGCCCCATTCGCTGTATGCGACGGCGGGGAGACAGACTGTGCAGCGCTGATATCGAAGGTGCTTTGCTAGCCCTTCAGGTCATAGAACGGGTCGCCAACGGTGGGGCAGATGATTGCCAGTCGGATCACCGCGACCATAAGGCCTCCAGCGGATCCGACGCTTCATTGAGCCACATTCAGCGATCCGGAACGAGCCGGTTCAAAGGCCCAGCGGCCGCAGCTCCCGGACATGGTCGATGAAGAGCCGCAGCGCCGCTGGGACCTGGCGACGGCTCGAGTAGTATGCGTGAAATCCGGGACCAAGCGGCGCCCAGTCGTCCAACACTGTACGCATCGTGCCATCGCGAAGATATTCGCGAACCATTGGGTCTGCGACGTACATCAGTCCGGCGCCGTCCTTCACGGCGGCCAGTCCGATCTGCCCCTGATCAACGGTCAATCCGCCCTGAACATTCACCTCGAATTTCTCGTCACCGCGCTCGAACTCCCAGCGATAGATGCTGTCGTCTCCGATCCGGATCCTCACGCAGCGATGAGCCTGCAGATCATCGGGATGGAGCGGTGCTCCGTACCGTTCGAGATAGGATGGAGCCCCTACGACGAGCCAGCGGACATCGGCGGAGAGGCGCTGGGCAATCATGTCCTGCGGGACGGTGCCGCCGTACCTGATGCCAGCGTCAAAGCCGCCTTCGACAACGTCTATCATCCGATTGTTCACAGAGAACTCGATTTCGATTTCGGGATATCGGTCGAGAAACGTGGCCATCACCGGCCCGATGAGAAATTGGGCCGCCTCGGTTGGTACGCTGAGCCGCACTCGCCCCCTGGGCGTTTCGCGGAAACGGTTGAGCACATCGAGGGCACTATTGATTTCATCGAATGGCCGAGCGAGCGCAGACTGAAGAGCCTCGCCTGCGGCGGTGAGCGTCACGCTGCGGCTCGTCCGGTTCAAGAGGCGGAGCCCGAGACGCTCTTCGAGGCCGCGCAGCGCGTGGCTCAGAGCCGAGGCGCTGATCTCAAGCTCGAGCGCAGCTCGCCGAAAATTGCGATGTTTCGCGATCTCCAGGAAATACGAGAGGTCGGCAAAGTTCGATCGACGCGGCGGCATCTTCAGCGGCTCCTTGGTTCAGCAGGCGCGCTGTCCGCTTCCGGCGAAGCGTGGCGTCTCTAGAGAGGCATACATGGGTGGCGCTGCTGCGCTTAGCGGCCCGTAGAAGAACAGAGCATCTTGATGCAGGACATGTCCACCGACATCCAGAACGCTTCCGCCGAACGCGCGGCCTGGCCGAAGCCAAGGTAGCGGAATTGCGCCCGAGCGGACGGCAATGTCTGCTTCGGGTCAACAGCGACGGCCAATAGCAGACGATAGCGCACCACAATTATCGCCAGTCTGTGCTTTGTAGAGCTTTAATTCACTCCATCCACGGCAAAGATGCGAAAACTGCCGTGCCTTTCTCCGATGGTGCGTGCCCTGGTATATTCCGGAGAGTGCCTCCACTTAATCATCTGCTCGCGTGATTCCCACCGGACCAGGACGACCCGTCCCTTCGGGGGATCGCCATCGATGGAAACTCCACTTCCACCGCCCAGATAACGTCCTCCGTACATCTTGAGGCTCTCACGTGCCAACGGCGCGAATTCCTTGGCGAATGCGTCGGGATCTCGCACCGTGTTGTCCTCGATCATGTAGACTGGCAGGTTTCCATGCGCCTTTAGAGAATGGACGCCGAAACCACCGATCCCAATTCCGGCTACCATCGCCGCCGCCGCAATAGCGAATGGATTACTCATGCTCGTTTCCCTCTTTGGATTAATGCTCACTTCGATTTTGCGCCAAGCATGATGGGCACCGTCTGCACGAGCTTGAGCGACTTCACCATCTTTTCCGTCGTCGCCTTATATTTCTTGAAATGATCCGATCCGAGGTGCGCTTCGTAGGCATTCCTGTCGCGGTAGATTTCGAAGACCCTGACATGGGTCGGATTATCTTTCTCGGACATCGCGTAGAGCACCAGCACGCCCGGCTCCTTTCGGATGGCGGCGTCGATCTGCTCCTGCACTGCGGCCCTGTACGCGTCCAGCTGCGTGGGATCGATCTCGATCTCCGCCACCTGCACGTACTGTCCATCCGTCTGCTGAGCGATAGCTCCACCGCCCAATGCCGCGACCAGCATAGATGCCCCGAAAAGCTGTTTTGTGTTCATCTCTCCTCCGTTTGCTTCACTTTCGGTATTGCTCGTCGGCGACCTTCCCCATCCAGTCGACGTTCTTGCCGCCGAGGGATTCCTGAATGGCAATGTGGGTCATTCCGGTGGTCGGCGTCGCGCCATGCCAGTGCTTCAGCCCCGGCGGAAACCACACAACATCGCCGGGCCGCACCTCCTCGATGGAGCCGCCGTCGCGCTGCACCCATCCCAGTCCCGCGGTGATGATCAGCGTCTGGCCGAGAGGATGCGTATGCCAGGCGGTGCGGGCGCCAGGCTCGAAGGTGACCTGGCCGGCGCCGGCGCGTGCCGGATCGGGCGCCTGAAACAGCGGGTCCACACGAACCGAGCCGGTGAACCAGTCCGACGAGCCCTTCGCGGAAGGCCGCGAGCCGTTTCGCTTGATATCGATCTCCATCATTCCACTCCTTGCTGGGTTCGATTTCTCGGCGGTGGCCCTGCCGCCCACGGTCAGGATGGCCAGTCCGGCTGCACCGCCGGCGATCACTCCTCGTCGCGAATGCATCGGCATCCCCTACCGAGGCCGCTTCTCGATGACTTCCTTGACGATGGGCGCCGCGGAGTACGCGTTGGGCCAGCCGGCGTAGAAGGCGAGATGACCGAGCACCTCGCCGGCCTCTTCCCGGGTCAACCCGTTGTCCATCGCTCGGTTCAGATGATAGGTGATCTGGGCAACCTGCCCGGTCGCGACGAGAGCGCTCACGGTTACAAGACTCCGGTCCCTGGGGGCGAGGCCCGGCCTCAGCCAGAGGTCCCGGAACAGCGCGTCCGTGGTGTACAGGACGAGGCTCGGCGTGATCTGGCCGAATTGCTGATCTACCCGCGCCGCGCGCTGCGCCTCCGCCGCCTCGTCGAGCGGAAGTTGTGAACCTGAGGTCGACGGGAGCTGATCGGCCCCGATATTGCGGCTCTTGAAGACGTCCCTCGCCGCCGGGATGGCATCCATCGCGTTCGCCCATCCCGTGTAGAAAGCCAGGTGCGTGATGATCTCGGATATCTCGGCGGGCTTCACGCCGTTGTCGAGCGCGAGACCCAGATAGAACGGCAGTTCGACCCTCTGGTCGCGGGCGATGAGTGCGGCCACCGTCACTATGCCGCGGTCCCGAGCCGAAAGACCGGGACGCTTCCAGAGACCGCCCAGAACGTATTTTTGGGCGTAGTTCTCGAGCGCGGGGGCGACGGCGCGAAGATCTTCCGATTTCGACATGGGGTTGGCTCCTTCTACAATCGTCTGCTCCGCGGCGGCGGCGCCGCAGACGATCAGGCAGAACGAAAACAACGTCGTCGCGAGCAGTCTCATTGCGGGCATCCTTCTATGGCTGTCGGGTGTGCGATGAGCCACGATGCGATGACCGCGGCGCAGAGGCCATGCGCGCAAAGGCGAGGCCCTGATTTCAGACCCAAGTTCCGGCCAGTCGCTCTAGGGCGGGACTCTACCACCACCTGGTAGTCGGGAGCCTTGTCGGTGTCCTTTTCGGAGGCCGTGAACTTGGCCTTGATGTTCAGCGTCAGCGTCTTGATCGAGCCGGTGTAGCCGTTGTCCGAAGCGGTGAAAGTGCCGATGGTCGCCATGGTGATCTCCGTCTGTCTCTTGTTCGAGCCGCGCCCATCGCAGCCTCGATGGCGATCCTTGGCCCGGGGAGCGATCGGCCCGCAGCCGACCGGCCCACAGCGCAGCGGAGGACGGCGAAAGCGTGCTTTTTTGTCTCGCGCGAGGAATGCCGCCGCTTGGCGGTAGGGGAAAAAAGCAGGCGTGAGCTGTTGCGGGAAGGCGATCGAGGCTCTTGCCGTCCCTCGGGCCTGATCAGCCATTTCGAGAGTGCGTTGGACGCGAGCCCATGACCGGACTGACGGAGATGACCATGGCTGCCATCGCTCACCAGAGCATGGGCAAACGGGGGATCGATCAGAAAAAATAAACGTCTGCGCGTCAATCGCGAGGACGATGCACGGGGCAAATCAAGGTGAACCGGGGGCATTTTCGCCTGACGAAGCGACGGTGCGGGCCAGAAATATTCGCCGGATAGCGCGCTCGACACGCGAGGTCCGGACACGATCAATGCCCGCAGCGGCATCGCCTCGCCGGTGCAAAAACGAAAGCGCGGTACAGCCTCATAGGTCGCTGCAGTTGGCGGAGATCGGCGAAGCGTGGCCCGCATTTTGGAGACGGGCTAGCGCGAGCGGTCGCCGCTTTGCTGCGATAACGCGAAGATGATCGATTAGACCTAGCAGCCATCAGCCTTATCGAGATGACGCAAGCAGGCCAACCCAAGCCCAGGATGCGGCAACTTTGCCCGGCTTGGAGTTGAATGATCTGCCGAACGATGTTTGCTCTGCTTCATGGCGATCGACGGATCCGCAGCCGAACCGGCCGATGACAATAAAGCGCACGCGTCTAGAATGCGACAGCATGCGCGCGCCCCTCGCTATCCGGAAAACGGTGCTTGGCCAGCCGAGATGCGGATTGACTTGCTCGCCGCGTATCTCGATTTCCGGAACGTAGAGGAGCTCGTACGCGCCATTTCCAAGGGTTGCGCACCCGCACCAACGAGCTGTCGAACCCGGGGCAGATCACGAGAGCCAATTTGGTCAAAGGTGATTGTAGACGAGTATGTTGCACGAGCCTGCGCTATCCGGCAGAATCGCCTCTTAACGGATCTGGCAGCACTGGTATGAAGCCCCCGAAGACTGCTTTGAAATTGCCTCGGTATTGCAGAAGGAAGCCCTTAAAGAATGGCCGATGGGCCTACTTTTTCGAGCCTCCGACCTGGGCGCGCGAACAGGGATGCCATGTGAAGGCGGAGCCCCTTGGCGAAGATTACACATCGGCCGTCGAGCGCGCCGAATACGTTCTATTGCCAGCTTTCGACAGCTGGCGTTCTCGTGGCCTTACAGACATGGTCCCCATCGGCGTCTCGCCTGGATCATTTGACTGGCTCGCCGGCGTCTTCAAAGCGCATCAGAAGTGGAAGGAGATCGACCACAAGACGCAGCGTCTCTATGAGCAAGGTCTGGCATTATTCGCTGACCACTTGCTAAAGGACGGCACGCGCGCAGGGTCGAAGCAGATTGCCGACTTTACGAAGGGCTTTGTCGACGCCGTTTATGCGAAGCTGCTCATTGTCGAAGAAGAGGACGCAGAAGGAAACATCGTACAGCGCCAGCGTCGCCGCTTTGCTAACGCTGCGATGACGGCGTGCCGACGTGCCTGGTTCGTCGGACAACGTGTAGAAGAAAAGAGAGTGCCGACCGTCAACCCATTCTCAAAAATGGGACTGAAGGCGCGTGCGCCGGGTCAGCCGATACGAGAGACGCCGACCGCGACCTGGGACGAACTCGTGGCTTTTCGCGCTACGGCCAACGAACTCGGCTATCGATCCGTCGCCACGGCAGCGCTTGTCGCGTGGGAGTGGCTCCAGCGAGAAGAACATGTATTTGGTGCGTTTGAGATCAGCCACTATCGACCGAAAGAGCGCCCCAACAGCGTGCGCATCGTGCACCCAAAGAATGGCGAGGAAGCTTGGTGGCCCCTCTTTGACGAGACCGGCGAGACCTTGTTTCCCGAACTGATGGCAGAACTGGACGACATCAAGCAAGGCATCGTCTCCGGGCTGGCTTTTCGGCGTGATCATAAGCACCGGAGATCACCTATTCCGCTGCCATGGATTACGGAGCGACAGGATCTTCGATATCTGCGGGAGGTCGTGAAAAAGATCATTCGCGCGGCCAATCTACGGGAAGAGCTGTCATTCACTTCGTTCCGCCACGGCGGCTTTACCGAGGGGGCTGACAGCGATCTGACGGACGCTGAGCTGAGAGCGGCCGGGCGCCACCGGTCATCGCGGCAATTGCCGACCTATGCAAAGCGCACACGGAAACAGCTAATTTCAGGCACCAAGAAGCGGCGAGAGGAAAGAACAAAAGCAGCCGGTTTGTCGGAATAGCCATCGGCCGTCTGTCGGAATGACGTCCGCGAGAAACCCCTAAGCTATTGAAAAGTTTGGTGGGCGCACCAGGGCTCGAACCTGGGACCCGCTGATTAAGAGTTCAAAACCGGCGCCTCTCTGCGATTTCTGAATCTGCGCCAAACTACGACGGCGTCCAAGAAGGTCTTTTATTTATAGGGACTTGTCGCATAGCTTCGCAGTCCAGCAAACCCTCACCTTCAAACACCTCAGTTCGCCAAAACCGTTTGAAAACCGTTTTAGCAGTTCACGCCGCCCGCATGACCGACATTCGCATTACTCTCAGCGACAAGGCCATCGCCCAGCTACCCACGCCCGAAGATGGCTGGTATCTGGCTCGCGATACCGAGTTGAAAGGCTTCTTCGTGGTTGTGGGGAAGCGGAAGAGGACGTTCACTGTTCAAGGTGATCTTCGACAACGGGGAAAGCGAGCCTCATCCATCAGAGTGTCGATTGGAGATGCGAGCGAGTTGACGACCCGAGCAGCCCGCGCGATTGCCAAGGAATATCTTGCTCAGATCAGCAAAGGACAGCACCCGAAAACGAGACTAGACGGAAAGGCCGGACAGGCTGAGACCGATGGGAATAGTGCCGTAGCGGCCGCTACCCTAAAGCAGGCTTGGCAACGCTATCTGGAAGCCCATCTGATCCGAAAAGGCCGTAGCGAGAAAACGATAAGTGGCTATCGGGATCACGTCGAACGTCTCTTTTCGGAATGGCTTGACACCCCTCTGCTCGATCTCGCGAACGATCCCGGCCGGGTCGCCGAAAAGCATGATCAGCTTACCAAGGAGAACGGTCCGTATATGGCGAATGGCAGCATGCGGACGCTGCGGGCCATCTACAATCATGCTCGGAAGACCAATCGATCGCTGCCACGTGACAATCCCGCAAATGCAGTCGATTGGAATCAGGAGGAGCGCAGGAACACTGGTATGGGCACCGGTGATTTGAAAGAATGGTTCTTCGAGCTGGCTAGTCTGGACAATCCGATCCGGCGCGAATTCCATCTTTTCACATTACTCTGTGGCTCCAGGCCCACCGCATTGCAGCAGGCCAAGCCCGAGCACATCAATTTTCGAAGCCGAACGCTCCACATCCCAATGCCGAAGGGAGGCAATAAGCGAGCGTTCGACATCCCGCTATCTCGGGAAATGATCCTGAGCCTCACCAGGGTGCTTCGTTTCGGCAGGCAAATGCATCCGTCTCAGGCGCAAAAATGGCTATTCCCAGCTGAGAGCGCTTCAGGGCACTTAGCGGAAACAAAGGAAGATCGAGATATTCTATCAAAATGGGGCAATGACCTTCGTCAAACATTTCGGACGATTGCCACCGCTGCCGGCGTTTCCGAGTTCGATGCCAAGCTCCTCATGAACCATTCTATCCCTGGTGTGAACGCTGGCTATGTCACCCGACACAAGCTGGTTGAAGACCACCTGCGCAGCCAACAACAAGCTATCAGCACCGTCGTATTTTCCGCACTGGGTAAGTCGCTTACGGAAGAGCAAGTCCTGATCAATTGGCTTGGCCACAGAGCCAGCCGAAGAGCCGTGACCCAATTCCGATTAGAACCAAACACTCTGGGCGAGGAGCAAGAAAGGGTTCGGAAGGCCGCATGACTTCAGCCGTCGGCGTGTCCGGTGACCGGATTGCACCCTTTCCAAGCACGTACTAAGGACCTACGCCTACGGCGCTCTGTACGTAATGAACTCAAGACCTTGCTCGCCAGGCTTGCGCCCGATCACAAAACGATTGCCGATTTCCGCAAGGACAATGGTCCCGGCATCAAAAAGGTCTGCGCGCGCTTCGTCGAGGTGTGCCGCAAGATGGGCTTGCTCGCGACAGCCAGCGTTGCGGTCGACGGCAGCAAATTCAAAGCAGTCAATAATCGCGATAAGAGCCCACAACGCCGGATCAAGCGATGGGTGCACGAGGACGTTCTCGAACGCGCTCAGGCGCGGCTCGACAAGAATCCAAACGCCATGCGCACACGCCGCGAGACCGTCGAGCATCCGTTCGGCACACTGAAGATGCGCATGGGCGCGACGCGGTTCTTGTGCGTGACGCTGCCGAAAGTTGCGACCGAGATGGCGCTGTGCGTGCTCGGCTACAATCTGACACGCGTGCTGAACATCGTCGGGATGAAACCGCTGCTGGCGGCGGTGAGGGCGTGATACGGGCGTTGCCGCGCGCCGTTGCGGTTCATGGGGCGCGTATAAGAGCCCCCGACATTGCCTCAGGATGAGTTCTGGTCGAGCGGCCGTAAAACTTGCCAAAATTGATCGGACCGCGATAGCCTGAGTTCGACCGCGCCGGTCCGCGTCATGCAACAGCGTTTTTACACGACCAAGACCCATTGCAGCCGTTTGCTGGCAGAATGTCGGCGGACACTCTCGTTAGCGCGCCACGACTGTTGCAAACCCATCACACAGCCAGTGAATCCCGCGTGCATGGCGTTGAATGATAGCCTGCTGGTTGTCGGCCATCTACATTCTCGGCCTCTCAGCCCCCAGGCAGAGGTTGGAAACGTATGTTGGAACGCATCGCTCTTCGGCGGGCTCGATTGCAAACGGGCTGCATGCAAGTAAGCACGGCGCACCTTCGGCTGGGTTGGGCGATCCTGGTGGGGCTGGGTTTTCTGATAACCCCAGCGTTCGCTGATGGCGGTGGAGGCGGGGCGCCCGCGGTAAATGGGTTCGGCGGAGCGGGCGGTAACGCCTCTACACCAAACGGCGGCAACGGAAGCGATGATGCCCCTCCGGCTTCCTATGGTGGTGGTGGTGGCGGCGGCGGCGGTGTAAGCCTCGTGACTGGCACAGGGGGCATAGGCGGCACTGGCGGAGCGATCGTCCCGCTGGGCAGCGATTCGGCTGGGGGCGACGGCGGCAACGGGGGCAATTTCGGGTTGGTGGCACCGTCGGCGGCCATAATAGCTGCGACATCAGGAACGGTTGGAGGTAGTGGAGCATCCCCTTTGCCCGCCGGTACCTTGGGTGGTGGCGGCGGTGGGGGCGGTGAAGGCGGTGGCGGCGTGCTTTTCACGGGAGTCGGCCCAAGCTCAAATAATTCAACCATAGCGGGGGGCACCGGAGGGACAGGCGGTGCCGGAGGGCAAAGCCAATTTGACGCTGGTAGCGGCGGTGGTGGAGGCGATGGTGGCTTCGGCGCAGTGCTGCGGAGCCCGGGTGCGAGCCTTGCCAACAACGGGTCTATCCTCGGCGGCATTGGCGGAAGCGGCGGCGCAGGAGGTGATTCTGACGTAACAATAGGCGGCAATGGAGGTAAGGGAGGCAATGGCGGCATTGCGGCGTCGGTCGCTGGCGGGACCTTGATCAACAGCGGCAGCATCATCGGCGGCGCGGGTGGAAGTGGTGGGCTCGCAGGAACTTTCTTTGGCATTGCCGGCGCAACTGGCCTAGGAGGCGCTGGCGTCTCCGGCTCGAACTTGGCAATCATCAACAGCGGCACGATCACCGGTGGTTTTTCCGGAGATGGTTCGACGCGCGCCAACGCGATCACTTTCAGCGGGGGCAGCAACGTCCTGGAATTGTGGGCAGGATCGACGATTATCGGCAACGTCGTTGGCGCCGGATCGGATACGTTTCGCCTTGGTGGAGCAAACAACGCGGGCTTTGACGTCTCCACGCTAGGCGCGACGGCGCAGTATCAAGGTTTCTCGACCTTGGTGAAGACTGGCAGTAGCGTCTGGACGCTGACCGGAACGACGACGGCGGCGGCCCCTTGGACCGTCAACGCTGGCACGTTGAACGTGGACGGCTCAATCGCGACCTCAAGTTTGATTGTCGTGAATGCTGGCGGTAGGCTGACCGGCTCTGGCACGCTCGGCAACACCCAGGTGAATTCGGGAGGCCTCTTCCTCGCTGGAACGGTGGCCGTGCCGGGTACATCGACCACGGTTGCTGGCAATCTCGTCCTGCAGTCAGCATCGACCTATATGGTGCAGATCAACCCGACGACGTCGTCATTCACGGCCGTCACGGGCACGGCAACCCTCGGCGGGGCTACGGTGGTAGCGAGCTTTGCCGCCGGAAGCTATGTCGCCAAGCAGTACACCATCCTCACCGCGGGCAGCATCACGGGCACGTTCGACCCCGCGGTGTTGAATGTTCCGTCGGGCTTCAAAGCCTCCTTAAGCAATGACGCTACGCACGCTTATCTGAACCTAGCGTTGTCGTTCGTGCCGCCGTCCGGCAACCTCAGCGGCAATCAGCAGAACGTCGGGACTGCGCTCACCAACTTTTTCATTAGCAATGGCACAATCCCGATCGTGTTCGGCAGCCTGACGCCCACCGGCCTCACGCAGCTTTCGGGTGAAGTCGGCAGCGCGCCCCAACAAACCACCTTTAATGCCATGAACCAGTTCATGGGCATCATGACCGATCCGTTCATTGCCGGCCGCGGCGAGGTCGGAAGCACGGACAGTGGCACCATCGGCTACGTCGACGAAGAGCTAGGCTACGCGGTCAAGCGCAAGCCGACTGACGCGCTGGCGGCGATTTACACCAAGGCGGCGCTGGCTGTTCCGTTCGTGCCTCGCTGGAGCGTATGGGCGGCGGCTTATGGTGGGTCCCAGACCACGGACGGCAATGCCACCACCGGCTCCAACACCGCGACGTCGAGCATCTACGGCACCGCGCTCGGCGCTGATTATCGCTTCTCGCCGTCCACGATCGCCGGCTTTTCGCTGGCAGGCGGCGGCACCAATTTCAGCGTCGCCAACAGCGGCTACGGCCGTTCGGACCTGTTCCAGGCCGGTGTGTTCGTTCGGCATACCATCGGCGCGGCCTATCTCTCGGGCGCGCTGGCCTATGGCTGGCAGGACGTCACCACCAACCGCATCGTGACCATCGCCGGGACCGATCAGTTGCTGGCGCGGTTCAAAGCGAATGCTTATTCGGGACGGCTCGAGGGTGGCTACCGCTTCGTGGCGCCGTGGATGGACGGGCTCGGCATCACACCCTATTCGGCCGGCCAGTTCACGACCTTCGATCTGCCGGGCTACGCGGAAAGCGTCGTTTCAGGCGGAGGCGCGTTCGCCCTGACCTACGGCTCGAAGAGCGTGACGGATGCCCGCAGCGAGCTCGGCATCCGCACCGACAAGTCATTTGCGATGGAGAACGCCGTGCTCACGCTACGCGGGCGCGCCGCCTGGTCACACGACTACAATCCAGATCGAGCGATCGGTGCCACTTTCACGGCGCTTCCCGGCGCGTCCTTCGTCGTCAATGGAGCGGCGCAGGCGAGCGACTCGGCGCTAGTGACCGCCGCCGCGGAAGTGAAGTGGATGAACGGCTGGTCCGCCGCCGGCACCTTCGAAGGCGAGTTCTCAAACGTCACTCGCAGTTACGCCGGCAAGGGTTTGCTGCGGTACGCTTGGTAGGCATCTGATGTCCGCATGTGGCCCGAACGCGAAGTCTAGGCAGCGTCCCAGGTGGTCGGGTCATAGTGGATGACCGGAAGAAACCCGCCGGCAGTCCTAAGGGCGTTCATGACCCTGAGCGGACCAATTTGCCCGCTTAAGCCGGGTCCATAATCGTCCCATTTGCACTGGCGACAGCTCTACGGTTCAGCTACTTTCTTCAGTGGACTCGGGGCGGAATCGAAATGAAGCGCGCAAGAATTTGGGGTGCCTTCACTGCGGCAGCGGCCTTAACGTGGATCTTGGTACAACCTGCCACGGCTCAGTCCGGCGGCATCAGCATCTATCAGGAAATCAATGACAACGTGGTGCAGAACATTCTGCAGAACGTTCGCGACCACCTGCGCCGCCAAGGTGCTGTTCCGCCGTCCTCTGGAAGACTAAGGTTCGGTGCAGACGGATCGAAGTTCGACAGCCGCGATCCATTTGCAGTCCGTGGTGTCGACGATCCCTTCCAGGCTCTTGCTTATGCGAAGGCCACGAGAGCGGCCCCTGCCGTAGCTACAGGCTGGCTCTACAGCGGCAATTTGATTGGGGGGATAGACCGCTCCATGACCGCGGGAATCGTGACCGATACCTCTTCAGTCACCGGAGCATTCGACGTAACGAAGATTGGAATCTTTACGGGAGACGACGCCCTGACGTTCATCGGAACAGGAGGCAGCTCCTGGTCGCACCAAGGCGGTCTGTTGACCGTCGACACCTCCGCACCTTCGACCTCGATCACGGTCTCCTATCTAAGGGGAGGGCTTTCCGCCGATCTGACCAGCTTCCTCGGCTGGACAAGAAGCACCCTGTCGGCTCCTGGATTCGTCCCTGCCGTCATCGAGGGCAACACGCTGGGCTTCACCGGAAATGTGCAGTACCGGTTTGATTTTCCTTTTTCGGTGTTCATCGAGCCCGGTATCGGAATGACGTACTCCGAAGGCTACTCAGAGAACTTCGGGATTAAGATTTCCGACACGACGGAGGTGCACGCCGGGGCGCGGTTCGGGACTCAAATGAAATGGATGGATTACATAGTTCAGCCATCCCTTTCCGTGTTCGCGTATCAGATCACCGACTCCAGCGCGTTGGGAGCTGTCGGGCCCATCATCCCATCGAGCGCGATCGGCTACCGCGGGTCTGGCAAGATTGCCATTGTCTGGAGCCCGAGCTTCTCGTCTTACCTTGAGGTGCATGCTATCGGGCAGACCGGCGGCCCCAGCGCCCCGATCGCAGGGTACAACCCGACCCAGACTTCGGGAGTTCAAGCTGGTCTCCGTTACACGTGGAATTGAGGAACCATCGCGTCCGGAGCGAGGCCCCAGCCCTTGATTAGTAGCAAGTGACGTGCTCCACTTTAGGTCGAGTATTTTGAGGATAGGCATCATGCAGATCAGATCGATTACCCTTGCTGCAGCGGCGTTTACATTCGGAATCACCCTGATTTCCACCTTGGCCAATGCCCAGAATGTACAGAGGCCCAGCATCTCGACCGGTGTGACGTCCCGCACATTACCCGCTCCAGTTACGCCAAAGGCTCCAATTCAGCCGCAGCCTCAAGGGGTCCAGACTGGAAGCTACGGCAGTCCAGCCTTAAACCGCTTCAACAATCGTCCGCCGCCATCGGACTTTGCTTTGCACGGCCCCTATGTAGGTTTGAAGTGGGTCGGGGATGTCCGGTAGGGCCCTTGTGCTCTCGCCGTGCCCCATTGCTGCTTTCGAAGCTGACGGCGGATGCGGGCGCGTGAAGCGCAGGTTTTTCCACAAGGGGACACAGCTCTGACGTCGGGCGCGATGCTAGGCATGGCATCGCGAGCCTCTGGTTAGCCAAGCCTTTGATCCCTGCACGTCCTGCGTATCCTCGCTCGCGGCCCTCCCGGCCGCCTTTTCGGCACTCTCGCCCGCGCCCATGCGACTCGCTTCGGCACCACGCGGGCGCACAGCCACTGCCAGAGCGCCGGCGGGATGTTGAGAACTTCATCCTCCTCAATCCAGAACACCCTCCGCGCATCGCGCCTTGATGTCCGGAATTGGCCGCCCGTAGCTGACCTGCCGCGCGTAGCCGGCGGAGGACCGCTTGTGACCCTGGCTGTGTGAAAACGCCGTGCCTGCTATGTTTTCCGCACTGAATCGGCGGGGGCTGGCAATGGGTTTGCGATAGCCATCCCGAACGCCCCAGCGTCAATTCGTTAGTGCCTGCGGAGTGGCCGAATTCGGCCAGCCCCGGCCTGCTCCCGACCTCAGTGGCCTAGTTTGAATTCAGTTAGTGGCCAATTTTGCTGTTCGGGCGCATACAATCTGCATGTCCGAACAGTCTCGCCAGCCCCGCCCCCAGCCTACGCATTGCCCGGCTTGCGCTACCCCCTTCGGCTGCGATATTCGATGCTGGACGTGGGGACTGGTCGCACCGTCAACCTTTGACAGTGCGACAAGTGCGGCCGAGCGCATTTGGGAAGATTAAGGCTGCCTCACGGCGGCCGGCGGCCAGTGTTTTAGGATGCCACCATGGCTGACAAAGAACCACCTCGGGAGACCCCGCCCTCCGGCACTAAGCGCGAGGATGATTTGCGCCAGATGGTCCAAGAGGACATCGAGGAACAGCGCGAACTGCAACGTAAGCTTCGCCGCAAGATGAATTAAGGCCGCCTCAGTTGGCGGTCCTCCAGTGTCAGTGTTGCCCCATAGCTGACCTGCCGCGAGCAAGCGGTCCGGGACCGCTTGTGACCCCACTTTCGCACTGAGCGATAATTCCGGGACCGGACGGGGCCTGACTGGAAGCGCCTTCGAAGTTTGTCCCCTATTAAGGTGCATCTCTGGCCCAACGATGGGCAATTGACTGCTGCTGGCACATCGGCGAAGTCTGCGCCAACATTTCTCCTGGTTCCTTGCGAGGGCGACGCAGCAAGAAAAAATGAACGCTTCGTCCTGTTCTACGTTGGGCCGGGTGACGTGCGTCATCAGGACCGCGGGAGTCATTTTGATAGGAGATGCGAGAGGATGCACCTGAGCAACTCCCAAAACGCCGCAGAAAGATCAACCATTCTTCTGGTTGAGGATGAAGATCTCCTCCGCGAGATGCTGGAGGAGACCTTGGTCGAGGCAGGCTACGGCGTGCTCAGCGCCGCCTCAGGCGAAGCGGCGGCCGGCCTGCTCAGCGAGAGCTCTTTGCCGCGAGCACTTGTCACCGACATCAATCTGGGTCCCGCCAGAATGGATGGTTGGGCGCTCGCCCGTCTCGTACGGGAGCGCGATCCAAGCTGCGGGATCCTCTACGTCTCCGGGGATAGCGCCCATCGCTGGGCCTCAAACGGCGTGCCGCGTAGCGTCATCCTGCCCAAGCCCTTCGCGCCGGCGCAGTTGGTCGAGGCTTTGTCGGGTCTCCTGATCTGAACGTCATAGCTGCCCGGCGCTCGCAAAGGGATGCATAGGGGTCCAGTTCACCCTACGCTCGTCCAGACCACAAGAACTGTCACACGCTCGGGGGTAACAAATGACGATCGAGGTCCGCAACAACGTGCAAGTCCGTGGCCGCGGCGAGCGTCCGATGATGTTCGCTCATGGGTTCGGGTGCGATCAGAACATGTGGCGGTTCGTGGCGCCGGCCTTCGAGGCCGATTTCAGCACGGTGCTGTTCGACCACGTCGGAGCGGGCCGCTCGGACCTCACCGCTTACGATCGCCAGAAGTATTCCAAATTGTCCGGCTATGCCGACGATGTCGTCGAGATTGGCCAAGCGCTTGGGCTGAAGGGCGCGGTCTTCGTGGGGCATTCCGTCAGCGCGATGATCGGAGTTCTCGCTGCGATCAAGGATCCGACATTGTTCGAAAGCCTGGTGCTGGTGGGCCCTTCGGCGCGCTACATCGACGATGGGGACTACGTCGGCGGCTTCAGCTCCCAGCAGATCGAGGAGCTTCTTTCTTTCCTTGAAGAGAACCACATGGGGTGGTCGGCGCAGATGGCGCCCGCCATCATGGGCAACCCGGACCGTCCCGAACTTGGCGAGGAACTGACCAACAGCTTCTGCCGGACCGATCCCGCCATCGCCAAGGAGTTTGCCCGAGTCACGTTCCTGTCCGACAATCGCGCGGACCTGGACAAGGTCAACGCTCGCACGCTGATCCTCCAGTGCAGCGAAGACATCATCGCCGGGCAGCAGGTGGGTGCGTACGTCCACCGCAACATTTCGAACAGCAAAATGGTCGTGCTGAAGGCGACCGGCCATTGTCCCAACCTCAGCGCGCCCGACGAAGTCGTCGCCGCAATTCGAGATTTCGTCTGAGTGAACAACAATCATCCCGCCGACAGCGACTTCGAAGATCTCTACGAAAACGCGCCGTGCGGGTACCTCTCCGTTCGCCCGGACGGCCGCATCGATCGTGCTAATCGGACCCTGGCGGATTGGATGGGCTACCTGCCCGATGACCTGTCCGGGATGCGGCTCAGCGACCTGCTCAACATGGCCGGTCGCATATTCCTGGAGACCCATGTGGCGCCGCTGCTCCGGATGCAGGGTTTCTTCGACGAGTTCGCTCTCGATCTCCTGACTAAAAACGGAACGCGGCTGCCGGCGATCGCGAATGCCCGCGAGCGACGATCCGATGCCGACGCGCTCCTATTCACGCGCCTGACGATCATGCGCGCCACGGATCGGCGGCGCTATGAGCGCGGGCTCATCGACGCCCGCAAGGAGAGCGACGAGCTCAGGACCGCTCTGGAGGAGCGTCTGCGACAGGAGCGCGAGAACGCGGAGCTGCGCGAGCAGTTCATCGCCGTCCTCGGTCACGACCTGCGCAATCCCCTCGCATCGATCGCGGCCGGTGCACGGCTGATGCTCAAGGCCAAGACGCCGGAAGACGCGCTGCGGCTCGAGGCCATGATGCAGAGCAGCGTGGGCCGAATGGCCAAGATGATCGAGAGCGTCATGGACCTGGCGCGCGGCCGCCTTGGAGGGGGTATCTCGCTCTCTAAGGCCATTACCGCCGTCGAACCCGTGCTGGACCAGGTTGTGGCCGAGTTGGTCGCGGCCCATCCGGAGCGCCGCATCGAGACCAATTTCGAAGTCGAGAGGCCGGTTTTCTGCGATCCGGCCCGCATCGCCCAGTTGTTCTCCAACCTGCTCGGCAACGCAATCAGCCACGGCGCGCCGGACCGGCCCGTGCGGGTCGAAGCTACCGCCAAAGCAGAGATGTTCGAGCTCTCGGTCGCCAATGGAGGCGCGGCTATTCCGGAGGAGGCTCGCAGGCGCCTGTTTCAGCCGTTCTACCGGGGAGAGGCGCACGGGCCCTCGCAGGGACTTGGGCTTGGCCTTTATATCGCGGCCGAAATCGCCAAAGCCCACGGTGGCTCGATCGAGTTGGATTCGTCTGAGGCAGAAACCAAGTTCATTTTGCGAATGCCCCTTGAAGGCGATGGCTCGCTCCGGCCGCATTCCGCGCCGTAAGCGAGCGCTCTTCGGCGGGCATCGTTCACAAAATGTGATCGAGGCAGGGCGGCGTATCCTAAGGCAGCAATCGGCGTGCATCGAGCATTAGGAACACGCGCGGGCATCTCGGCATCTTTCACTGGAATTGCGTTGATGCGGCCTTTCAAGCAAATGAGTGATTGTCGTGGCTGGTTCTCATTACCTCAGGATCTTTCGGCGGCGGGCGTGTGGGGCTTTCTACAGAAGCTATCAGGAGGAGAGGCGGAGAAAGGGCTTGTGCCTGCTCCGCGGCTGGCTGACTGCGCAGCAGCGTGCCCAGTTCGACGCCAAGGGCTATTTCGACGTCGTCGGGTGCGAAACCGGCATGCGCTATCGCATCTATCAGAGAACATCAGCCAACATCCGCGAGGTCGATGCATCCGGCCGATTGGGAACGGGATGGTGCTTTGTCCCGGTTGGCGAGCTCGTCGAAGGAGACGTGATGCTGGTGCAAAAGATAGCCTTGGAGACGAGCGAACTTGAGACCCTGGCCATCGCCAAGAACTTCTACGGATGGTGAGGCAGGCGATCTGAGACAGTCCGTTCGCCTGCTTACCGCGAAATCGTGGCGCACCATGTTCCGTGTTCACTTGTACACAAAGTGTCTAATCCTTAAATCACGGTTGCTGTACCAAGGATCGCGCTACCCGCCAACAGCAGGAGTTGCGCCGTGGCCTATAACAAACCTTTCGATATCGCCGTCATTGGAGCTGACGCAACAAAGCTGTCGGGTCGCTCTGGATCTAGAAAATGCGGATGAGGCGTGCGCGCATGCGAAGCGGCTGGCTGAGATGACTGGGCGAACTGTCACCGTTCGCGATGCAGATGTTGAGGTCCTCGGCATTTTTCCGGGAGCCAAGAAGAGCTAGGAACGGCGAACGGCACTCGGCGTTTGAGGCTCATGCCAAGGTTCTTTTTCGACTTCAATGACGACGAAGGCGCGCGCTCCTCACGTTATCAAGGCCTTGAACGAAGTCGACAGCTGTGAACAGCAGCTTCCACGACGCGCTGCGGAACAGTCCCACCTCAGCAGTCTGGGCTACCAGTACCGTCGAAGCTCCGTTCGGCCTTTGAAGCTAACGCCGTTGGAGCAGTCGATGCGTGCATTAGTATCATAAAGGTCAGGTTACCCAATCGATGCTGCGGACAGGGGTCGATCCAGTCATCAACAAGGTCCACGGCATCGAAAGTGCTCGGGAAATGCGGCATGATGCACCGCATCTTACTCATTCCCCGGACCGCATTTTGGGACGAGCCACATGAACTTGCGCTTAGGACTCCGCGTTCAGGGAAGAACCGGGTGGGCATCACAGCACGTAGAGGGCGCGCTTGGCGAGACGACTTCCGCCCCCGACCCGCATCGCCAACTCTTTGGCAAGCCCGGCGGTGGCTCGCAAGCCTAGGCGGTTGCCACCGGAAGCCTGAAAGAGAACACCGCGCCCCGAGTGCGGTTCTCTGCCCACAGCTCGCCCCGGTAGCTTTCTAGTATCGTTCGTGCGATCGGCAGTCCCAATCCCGTCCCGTGCGGTTTCGTTGTTACAAACGCGTTAAAAATGCTTACCAGTTTCGGGTCGGGAATGCCGGGCCCGGTGTCGGATATCCGGACCTCGATCCGATCGGTATCAGCCAGCTTTGTCCGGATCGTCAGATTGTGCGGGCTGGGCACCTCTTCCATGGCATCCACGCCATTCATCACGAGGTTGATGATGACTTGCTGAAGATGAATCGAGTCGCACCGCACCCGCAGAGGCTCAGGCGCAAGAATGGTACGTAAAATCACCCCCCGCCTAGTCACTTCAGGAGATACGATTTTGACGACGTCGCGCACAGTGTCATTCAAATCGATCGTCCGAAGATCGGCTTCTGTTCTGTTGTTGAGCAAGTTTCGAAGGCCGCTAATGATCTCGCTCGCGCGTTGCTCATCCCTGACGATGTCGGATAGGATTTCGCCGAGCTGAGCCATATCCAGTGGATGCGCCTTGAGCAACATCTGCGCGGCCTCTGTGTTGCTCAAGATAGCTCCGAGCGGCTGATACAGCTCATGTGCGATCGAGGACGACAGAACATTTGCGGTCGTGACCCGATTCAGGCGAACGACTTCCTGGCGGCGACTTGTCGCCTCCGCTTGTGCAACAAGACGTCGCCGTCGCTCGACGAGCAGCAATGCAATGATGCCGCCCTGCAGCAAGATGGCGGCCATAACAGCCGTGAATTGCGGCCGATACTGCTCCCAGAGGCTGGGCACCCGAAAAACAACTTCGCTGCCTGGCGGCAATTGGCTTTCGCTGATGTTCCAACGCTTCAGCTCCCTCCAGTCATATCTGGGCGATGCAGCTGGAATCGCAGGCGTCTTGATGCTGCCCGGCGCCTCTCCCCTCAGAATGCGCACGGCAACGGCGGCGGTCTGGCGGCTGACGTCGGATATGTTCGTCATCCGACCGCCCACGATTCCTCGTCCGAAGAACGCGTCCTGTTCCGAAAAGATAGGTGCATTTGCGACCGCGCGGATACGATCTATGGCTCGCTTGCCCTCGTGCACGACGCCGGCTGCGTCCACAAGCATCTGCCCGTAGACGATGAAGCTCCGCGGTGGCAGCGTAGCCACCTGCTCGAGGATCTCTTCCAGCGATAGTTCATTGGAATAAGTGATCTCCATCCTGGTTGTCAGCGGCTGAAAACGCTTGCGCATCTCCTGCAGCCACAGCCTTTCGATCGGAGAACTTCCCATTACGATGAAGACTTTGGTCGTCTCCGGAACCAAATTCAGTATCTGGTCGAGAGTGCTTGATACATCGACAGATACCGAAACCATTGCATCGTTCGCCGGTGCGTTGGAAGACATCTGCTGCGCCAGAGCCGCGTATAAGGTGGGGATCGTAGGAAAAATTCGCTGACGGTTTTGCTGAAAGAATCGTGCCGCAGGACCGCCGATCGTCATGATCAGGTCGAGTTTTCGCTCGGAAAATATTGCATTCAGATAGCTGACAAAGGCGTCTTCATCCCCGTCCGGGAAGCGAGCCGTCGACAGCGAGACCTCGAAGATATCGATCGGATCCTTCGACTGAAGCCGCAACTCCTCTCGAATGTTTCGAGCGTAGTCGTCCCACGGCGAGAATTCGCGTCCGATTGAATGGACGATGAGCACCCGCTTTGGCTGAGAGAAAGCCGCACCCGTCATGGCCAGGAGCAGAACGATCGAACTGAACAATGTACGATTTTTCATGCGATAAAGCGGCCGGTAAAAAGGGAGTTACAATTGGCTCCGAAAACCAATCCTACTCGATTTTGCACACTACCTGTGCCTGTAATCGTTAAAGGACTCGATTTCGGCCTCAGGCAATCCTGCCGACCGCATCGATCAGTAGTTTTGATAGGAACGGCTTCTTCAGATACGCAATGCAGCCCGCGTCGAATGCCGCCTGCCGAGTGACCTCACTGTCGATCGCCGTCATCATAATGACGGGCAAATCCCTGCCTGATGCGATCAATTGCCGTTGTAGATCCATGCCGGAGATGCCGCCAAGTTGGATGTCCAGCAGCAAGCAATCCACCTCGCACTCGGCGTGGGCGTCCAAAAACAGCTCCGCCGATGCAAACGTCCGGACACGGAAGCCATGGGCTGATAAAAGCCGGGTCAGGCCTTGCAGCATACTCGGATTGTCGTCGACGACAGCTATGGTGCGCATGGCGAAACGATCATCGAGTGGTGGTAGACATCCACGCCGTAGAAACGCGATTCCCGACTACGGATCGCGATCCGGACTATTCCATCGCCGCCTTCGAAAGTCATCTGCATCGGCCCTCCTTAGGACGCTATGCACAATCCGCGCCCAGCGCAGGGCTGCCGAGGTCATTATGAAACCGCTAGGGCTTCATTTCGATCCCTAGCCTCGCCCGCATGTCCTTGAACACCACGGCGACCGCCTCAATGATCAATTCACCAGGGTTCGCCTTGCAATAAACGATGATCTCGTGCTCAGCCTCTTTTGATTTGACGATATCCATATAGTGCTTTCGAGCAAGTCCATTGTACCAGCCGCTGTACCAGGCTGTCAGGCGGTCGGCATCGCCTTGCCAGGTCCCGGCCAGCTGAGCGCATGTAAGCTTCTGTACATTGAGGAAGCCGTTGGCGTCGGCATAGGTGCTGAGATCGACCTGGGCGCGGGCAACGGGAATCGCCGTCGCAAATACTAGCGTTGCGAATATCAAGGCCCTGTACATCTTGCGCTCCATTCCATTCTCCTGCTGAGTTCGTCGCCGCATCGGCGGGCCTGGGCTAACGATCAAGCAATGATACCGGGCGGCGGCCATGTCCCCTTGCCAATCGGCAGAATGGAAGACGTTTCTGTTTTCGGCCAGTAGAGCCGCATCACGAGGTAGATCGGGCCGTCGGGCGCGGGCAGCCAGTTCGATTCCTTGTCCTTACCCGGCGACTTGCTCTGGATATAGAGCGTCAGCGACCCGTCCGCGCTCTTGTTCATGATGGGGAGCATCGGCGAATTGATCAGGTAGCGGCTGATCGGATTCTCGATTAACAGTTGGGTCTTGCCGTCGTACATCGTCACCGACCAGAAGGCATTAACCGGCGGCAATTGATCGGGCGGGAAGGTGAGCGTGTAGTTGTGCTTGGCACCGTCGAGGGTCTTGCCCTCAGCGTCGATGCGCGTAAGCGGATAGACCGCCTCCACGGAATCGTTGCCGTAAATGCCGGCCTTCGCGCCCGCCGCGCGCTTCAGCCAGTCGCCATTGACGAACGCTGCATCGCCAAAGAACGAGTGGACCTGCCATCCGTTGAGCGATACGCCACCCTTCGCGACGGCCTCGTCCACTTTCTGTTCACCTTGCTTCATGCCCACGAGAATCTCCGCCTTGTGCTCAAACGGGAGATCTTTGAAGCCGAAGGTCTTTCCAGGCCCGACACCAATGCGTGCGAGCTTTGCGCGGATGTCCTTCTCGTTCTCGAGTGCCGGCGCGAACTGCAGGCAGAAATCGAGATACTCAAAAAAGTTCGTTTTGGCGAGCTCCTTGTCGATCTTCGGAAAAGTCACAGCCGGAGTAGCGGGCGGAGCCGCCTGCTTCAGATAGCCTGAAAGTGGCTGCGCCTTATAGCCAGCTTGCACCTTCATCACGTTGTTGATGTCGCCCGCGTCGAAAAGCTGGGTGCGGAAGAGAACCAATGAAAACTGGGTCGTCGATTGAAACACTTTCTTGACTCCGGCAGGAGTTGCTCCCTTCCACTCCGGTCCGACCACCATGTAATCGCCAGCTTCGCTTCCAGTGGCGCGACTGCCGATATAGCCGTAGTTGAATGTGTTACCGTCTATGAGCTGGACAGCGTAGTAGCGTTTCGGGTCTACCGGGGGGACCGAAACCACGATCGGCTCCGCCCTCAGGTCCACCCACAAAATCGAATATGGCGTGTCGCTGTTCGGCGTGATGACGGCGGTATCTTTATAAGTAGCGACGTGGGATAAGTTGTTGATCTCGTTGAACGGCGCCTTGAACTGCCCCGAATTCCGGTCGACAGCAAATTCGTACATGGTGGCGTAGTTCATCATGATGGGCAGGCCGTAAATGAAGCCTTCTTCGGCAATGTCCTTGGCTTCTAATAGGCTGGGCCAATCGGCTTTGTCTTTCGCAACTGCCGACGTGTACTTAGCTGTCGTGGCGGCAAGCGCGGCGATCGCCGCAGTGGAGCGAAGTAAATGCCGTTTCGTCAACATTTTCCATGCTCCTCAACATTTAATGCAGTTATCGAACCGCCCTGCATTCGTGCAATTCTCGTCGACAGCCGCGCAAGAGTAAGGCTGCCGATCCCAATTGCGTATGGCGATGCTTCGAGCCCTTCGCAGTCCGAGCTGCGCGGCGACGGATCCGGCAGCCGGGTCGGGGATAATTATTGCGCCGCTTGGATACCGGGCGGCTTCCAAGTGCCTTCCCCCGGGGGCAGGATCGAAGGTGGTTCGGTCTTCGGCCAGTACAACCGCATCACCAGATAGATCGTGTCATTCGGAGCGGGCAGCCAATTGGCCTCTTTGTCCGCGCCCGGCGACTTATTCTGGATGTAAAGCGTCAGCGATCCATCCGGATTCTTTTTCATATTCGGCAGCATCGGCGAGTTGATCAGATAGCGGTTAATCGGGTTTTCGATTAGAAGCTGCGACTTTCCGTCGTACATAGTGAGCGACCAGAAGGCATTCACCGGCGGCTGCTGCCCTGCCGGGAACGTGAGGGTGTAGTTGCCCTTGCTGCCATCGAGCGTCCGACCATCGCTGTCGATGCGCGTGTACGGATAGGTCGCCTCCGCCGGGTCATTGCCATAAATGCCGGCCTGAGCGGCGACGGCACGCTTCAACCAGTCGCCATTGTAGTGGGCGCTATTGCCTGGAAGACCGCTAACCCGCCAGCCATTGATCGCCTTGCCGGCATTGGCGACGGCCTCGTCGATTTTCCGCTGGCCCTCCTTCATGCCGAGGCCAAGCTCGATCTTATGCTCCAGTGGCAGGTCCTTGAAACTGAAGGTTCTCCCTGGACCAATGCCGATGCGCGCGAGCCGAGCGCGGATCTCCATCTCCTTGGCCTCCGGCGGTGCGAACTGCAGCGCAAAATCGAGATACTCGAAGAAGTTGGTCTTCACGAGTTCCTTGTCGATCTTCGGAAAGTCGACGGTTGGCGCGGCCCCTGGCGGCGTCTGCTTCAAATAGGCCGAAAGCATCTGCACCTTGTAACCAGCCTGCACCTTCTTGACGTTGTCCAGATCATCCGGGCCAAAAAGCTGGGTGCGATACCCCGCGAGGGAAAACTGTGTACTCGAACGGAACACCTGCTTAATGCCGGCCGGGGTGTCACCCTTCCAGTCGGGCCCGACCACCATGTAGTCGCCAGCTTCGCTCCCAGTGGCTCGTGTACCGACATAACCGTAATTGTAGGTATTGCCGTCGCAGAGCATGATCGAGTAGTAGCGCTTCGGGTCGTTCGCCGGCACCGACAGCACCACCGGCTCCGCCCGCAAATCCAGCCACACGAAGGAATACGGCGTGTCGCTGTTCGGCGTGACGATTGCTGTGTCCTTGTAAGTGTAAACGTTGGGTTCGTTCTTGATCTGGTTGAACGGTGCCTTGAACTGCCCCGAATTGCGATCTATCGCGTACTCGTACATGATGGCGTAGTTCATGACGATTGGCAGGCCATAGATGAAGCCTTGCTCGGCGATATCCTTGGCCTCTAACAGCCTGGGCCAATCGGCTTTGTTCTGCGCAATTGCTGACGTGGACTTTGCCGTTGTAGCGACGAGCGCAGTCATCGCAGCAGAGCAAAGCAGATCGCGTTTAGTCAACATAGTGCTGACTCCTCTTTAGGGACGATTGTGTTTGCGCGGTCCGACGCCGGTGTCGAAAGCCGGCGCTGGTTTATGGTTTAGACTGCAACCTTCGCTACTGGCGGAATCTTCCACGATCCATTGATGATCGAGGGGTTCTTCTCGCGCGGCCAATACAGACGCAGCATCAGGATGAAATCGCCGGGAGGCGACGGCAGCCAGTTGGATTCCTTGTCTTTGCCGGGTGTGTCCTTCTGGATGTAGAGGTCAACCGAACCGTCCGGGTTCGACTTGAGCTTCTCGCGCGCGCTGATCGAATAACGGTTGAGCGGGTTGTTGACGAAGAAATAGCCGGAGTCATACATCGTGAGGGACCAAAATCCCTCCGCCGGGGGCAACTGGCCCCTGGCGAAACGCATCACGTATTTGTTGGCGCCATTGTATTTGCGGCCCTCAGCATCCTTTTGCGAGGTCGGATAGACCGCGTCTTCTGGCCGATTGGCGCCAAGCCCGATCGCGGTGACGAGCGCGCGCATCAGGTAATCGGTTCCGTAGATGCCGGTCTTGGTTGTGAACGCCCAGCCGTTCTCGTCCGTAATAGCCTTGTTGATTTTGAACTGCAGCATGATCCGGTCGAAGGCGACTTCGGGCACCCGCTTGACGAAATCCGCCTTGAGCTTACTGGTGTCGAAATCCTCGCCGGGAACGATACCAATTTTGGCGAATTTCGCCAGCTGCGGCGCATCAGCCGCCGACGCCGGATTGTCCTTCATCAGCTTGCACAACAGCGTGAAGTACGCCACCGCATCCATGCGGTTGACCTGCTCGCGCACCGCCGTCTTCATGTCAATCGATGGATCGACGGTCCCCGGAGGTGGTGTGTAGGGCTGGCCGTATGCGCTCAACGGCACCAGCTTGAACTCATCCTGCAGCTTGTGCACCTCGGCGTAATCTTGCGGCGTGCCGGTGCAGTAGATGCGCCCAAGCAGCCAAACGATGGCGGTGGGCGACTTGTATTCCTTGACTCCCGAGGGCAGCGAGCCCTTCCAGCCAGGGCCGGTGATTGCGCAGGTCTGCGCGCCAGTCCCGGTGGTGCGCTTGCCTGGGACCTGGAAGACACTGGTCCAGCCATCCAGCATCGGCAGCAAGAAATAACGACCCTTCATGTCGGGAATGCTGAGCACCCACGGCTCCTTGCCGACATCGAAGAAAGATGTCGTATAGAGCGTGTCGGCATTCGGCGCGGTAACGTCGCGAAACGATGCATCGGGATATTGCCGCAGCTTGATGATCTGGCCCATCGGCCCGCGCGTTCCAACCGGAGACGCGACGTTGGTGATGACGCGCCGCGTCATCTCCATGGTCACCAGCGGATAGCCAAAGATGTAGGCATCGGTGGCGAGCAGGAAATCCTCGACGCCCTCCTCGATTCCGAGGAACGAACCTAGTTCGGCACGGCTGATGGTGCTTGCGGAAGCGCCGGCCAGTAGGCTGATGCCGCCCAAGGTGAGATTTCGTCGAGTGATGTTCATTGAAAATTCCCGTTCAATCGGATTCGTTTGGTTCACTTCAAAAATGCGCTGACGATTCCCCGATCGAGACGCCGTGCAAACGGGGAAGCGGTGCCTCCCCGCCTTTCGCAGGTCTCAATAACAGGGCGGATAGGGATAGTAGCCGCACGCCGGACGGGGATACGCGTATGGATGGTAGTACGCAGCCGCTCCATAAGCAGCCGCCCCGGCAGCGCCGGCATACATCGCGCCCCTGAACGCCGTGCGGCGGGCAACGCCGGCAAACGACATCGGCGTGAACGGCCGGCCTATGATATCGATGAAGAGCGCGGCCGCACCGTCGGCCCCGGCCAGATCGCCCTCAAGGACCTGGACGTTGAAGGTGAGCTTGTCGCCCTCAAGCTTCGGATTTTTCAGCACTACAACAGCGTCCTTCACCGAGCCGTCCTTGCCGAGTACCGACACGGTCGCGTTCGGCGGGTTTTTGGCAAAGCTGTCGTCGCCGGATCCCCACTCTGCGATTACGTCGGCGGTTGGCTGGTGACCCGCGGCGCGCACCGGCCGGTCCGCGAAGATGATGGAGTTCGGCGTTACTCCCGTCATGGTCAGGGCGTCGCCCTGCAGGGTAGCACCGCGCGAATTGAGCACGAACAGCGACGGCACGAGCTCGGACTTGGCTTGCCCTGAAGCCGCACCGATTGTCTTCAAGGGGGCCGGAGCTGTCTGTCCGAAGGCCGCAATGGGACCAATCAATGCCGAAATCACCAACATTCCCGCAATTTGTGCCAGCCTTGTGCGCTTCATGTCTGCCTCTTCTGTTGTGAATGGGATGACCACGCCTCGGATGATCACGCTCGCTCACAAGTATGAGGAGGCTTCGCGCGATCGGCTATGCAAAAACCGGCAGCGTAAAGAATTTGCTGAAATCATCCAAAAATGAACAGCGACCGGTACGAGCCGATTTTGCATAGCGCGTCCCGGCGCACACCCGGCAAATGAGCAGTTGACGCCACCAAACGAGAGGGGCCGCCCGTGGTTATTATCTTGTGCCTTTATGTGCTCGCGATGTGGGTGATATTTTCCAAGCTGAAGCTGGTCCGTTGGGGCTGGCTATCGGGGACTATTTCGATCCTGATCGGCGCATTCATACTCGCGACATTTCTTGCGCTGTTCAATCATTTAACGCCATCAGGGAAGGTCACCGTCACGGGCCGGGTGATCGAAGTGACACCTAACGTCACCGGCCAGGTGATCGCAATTCCGGTGAAGCCGAACATAGCCGTGAATTCAGGTGATGTTCTGTTTCAACTCGATCCGGCGCCATTCCAATATAAAGTGGCGCAACTGCAAGCGTCGTTAGCCGCAGCCAAACAGCAAACACAAATATTGAAAGCAAATTACGATCAGGCGACCGCAAACGTTGCCGGCCTCGAGGCCCAATACAAGTACAATGCGAAGCGCCTTCAAGACATCCAGAAACTGTATGCCAGCGGATCCAACACCGAGTTCAAAGAGCAGGACACTCAGGTGCAGTTCGAGACGGTAGGGGCACAACTCAACGTCGCCAGGGCAACCCAGCAAAGTGCCAAATTGGCTCTCGATTCGCAGATTGGCGGGGTCAACACGACGGTTGCGCAAATGCAGGCGCAATTGGAGAGCGCCTTTTGGGAGTTGGCGCAAACAACGATCCGCGCGCCTGCCGACGGCTTCGCGACGGCGGTGGCCCTGACGGTGGGCGATCGCGCCTTCCAATTGCGGTCAGCCATGTCGTTCATCGTGGAGAATGAAATTACAATTGTCGGGATGTTTGCGCAGAACGGATTTCAGACCATAAAGGCCGGCGCACCCGTCAATATCGTCTTCGACAATGATCCAGGCCGCATTTATCACGCCAAAATCACTGGAATTCCAAAGGGAATAGGTCAGGGACAGATTGCCGCATCGGGGACGTTGGCGCGGACCAACGCGATTGGCGGCGCGTCCGGTTTTCCGGCCGTGATCTCTATTCCGGATGAACTGAGCGGCGGGTCGCTCAGGCTGGGCATGTCCGGAAACGCAACTGCATTTGCCCCAAATGCGGGGGTTATTGGGATGCTCGCCTCCATTCTGGTTTGGGTGAGCTCATATACGGCATACCTGTAACGCCCTCTGGATTGTACAAATTCATATCGGGCCAGCCGGTCCGGCTTGCATATTGCATACATACACGCTCCGCGTTGACCGCCGGGGCGCCACCGCTTAATCTCGCATCTCCGGTGTTTTGCTCTACCGCAGGCTCGGCCGACGCTTCGGTGCACGCAGCGGATCACATGCGGAATTTATTCGGGCCTCGGCCGGCGGGTCGCGACGAGGGCGAGAAATTGGAATGACGGGCGCGCCCGTAGTTTACATCGTGGACGACGACGCATCGTTTCGCCCCGCGATCTCCCGCGTGCTGAAGGCTTCGGGCTATGCCGTGGTCGACTTTGATTCGGCGGCTGCCTTTTTGCAGAGCATCCACGACGCCAAACCGGGCTGCCTTCTGCTCGACGTGCAAATGCCTACGATCGGCGGCCTGGAGCTTCAGCAGGAGCTCGCCAAGCTATCGCATCAGTGGCCCATCATCTTCATGACCGCTCACGGCGATATTCCTATGAGCGTTCGCGCGATCAAGGCGGGTGCAGAAGACTTTCTGTCCAAGCCCATTCCCAGGCAGACGCTGTTGGCAGCGATCGAGCGCGCGCTGTTACGCCTTCACGAAGCTCAGCAGAATCTTGGCCGGCTCGATGCACTAAAAACGCTAGTCGCGAAACTAACTCCCCGCGAGAACGAAGTTTTTGCGTTGATGGTGCGCGGCAAGATGAACAAGCAGATTGCGCATTCTCTGGGTACTTCCGAGCGAACCATCAAGTACCATCGACAAATGATCATGCAGAAGCTTGAAGTCGGTTCTTTTGCGGAGGCAGTCTCGGTGGCGGAGCGAACAGGAATCCTGGCGCCCCGGCCCTTGCCCGACGTCGAGAGCGCCTCATAGCTCGTCGCCGCGAGGGCCCCGGCCGCGCCTCGCTGAAGGCCGATCAACTAAAGGTTTTGCCCTCAGGTACAGTAGCGCACTGTCGCTCATGATGCTGAGTTGCCCCTGAAGTCCGGCGCTTTCACCGCGATCACAGAATCCGGGGCATTAGATGACAATTCGCTATTTGCCATCACCTCCTACAGACGTTTCCAGCGGATGGACGATCAGAACCTGGCACGATCTCGTGGTCGAAGCCGAGGCGATCGCTCTTGCAGAGCTGGATTCACCGCTGGCCATTTCGGCTCTCTGCGGCGCCCTTGCCGTCAGCGAGCGCACGCTGCGCAAGGCCTTTCACAATGTTCACGGTGTGCCCCCTTGTCGTCACCTGCGCATGCAGAGGCTGCTGCAGGCAAGGCGCGCACTGTTGTCCTCTGACAGCAACCTCACAACCGTCACAGAGGTTGCGACCTGCTATGGTTTTGCAGAATTGGGCCGGTTCTCGGTTGAATATCGCCGCATTTTTGGAGAAAGCCCTTCGGAGACTCTGCAGCGGACGTCGCAAGCCGAAGCCAGTAAGTCGCCTCAAGCGCCGAAAGACTCAACATCACCGCGACGATATCGGCCCGTAGTAGTGGCACACCCCGCATTCAACTAGCGTATCCGAAGTGGCATTCCGGCAACAACGGCGACGAAACTCTGCACCGCGTCGAATCTGCATAGCCGCGCCATGTGGTTTTCTCGCTACGCTGACCCGAAGTTGACTTTGAGGGGCAAATAGATGACGCGCGAACAATCTCAGCAAACCCCAAGCTTGCGTCCTTGGAATACCAGCGCAGCCATAGTGATAACACTGCTGGCTGCCCTTCCGAGCGTGTCCCGCGCCGACGAAGGCGGCGTTTCGTACTGGCTGCCTGGCCGGTTTGGCAGCCTCGCAGCCGCTCCCGCCGTACCTGGCTGGTCGATGGCTGCGGTCTACTATCACACCACTGTCGAGGCTTCTGGGGCGGTGGCTGCGGCCAGGCAAATTCAGATCGGCAGGATCCCAGCCAACGTCGCTGTCAGCCTGAACGCAAATCTGAATGCGCAGGGCGACCTCATTCTGCTCAATCCGACCTATACCTTCGGAACGCCGGTGCTCGGCGGACAGCTGGCGATAGGCGTCACCGGCCTGTTCGGGCGCTCGAGCGCCAGTGTCGACGGCACGCTGACGGCAGCCGTCGGCCCGCTGGCGGTGACCCGAACCGGCTTCATCGAGGATTCAATCACGTCGGTGGGCGACCTGTATCCGCAGGCAACGCTGAAGTGGAATGCCGGCGTGCACAACTTCATGACCTATCTGACGGGTGACATCCCCGTCGGTGCCTACAGCTCAACCCGCCTTGCCAATCTCGGCATCGGCCATGCCGCCATCGATGCCGGCGGCGGCTATACCTATTTTAACCCGGCGGCGGGCCAGGAGTTTTCGGCGGTCGCGGGCTTTACCTACAATCTGAAAAACGACGCCACTAACTACCAGAACGGTGTCGACTTCCATGTCGATTGGGGAATGTCGCAATTTCTCTCTAAGCAGTTTTTCGTCGGGCTTGTCGGATATGGGTACCAGCAGATCACCGACGATTTCGGCCAGCATCCGATCCTCGGAGGTTTTCGATCGCGCGTACTTGGTATCGGCCCCCAAGCCGGGATCCTGTTTCCCGTCGGCGACATGCAAGGATACCTGAACCTGAAAGCCTACGGTGAGTTCGCGGCGGAGAACCGGCCATCAGGCTGGAATACCTGGCTGACGTTTTCGGTCTCGCCGATGGCGCCGACCAGCACCGTGACGGCGACGAAGCACCGGATCGTGAAGTGACGCGATAGACCGATATTACTGTTGGGTGGCCCCTGTCGGGGAGACCGCCGTCGAACGGACCAGCATCCGACGGTGGCTCATCAGATAGTGTAGCCTGTGGGCCGCAAGTCCCAGCGCAGCCATCTCGGCGCTGTCGGCGTTTTCGCCGGCGTTCTTCGTAAGCTCCTTCTTCAGGATATCGTCGATACTTTTTTCGATATCCTCGAGTTCGGCGTCGCTTTTCGCATTCCTGATCTCGTTGCCAAGCTCGTAGAGGGGCTCCAGCATGCTCTCGGACCCGGTGCCGGATCGGGCGAAGCGCCAGGCCGCCACGAGGATGGAGATCAGCGTGCCCAGCAGCAGCGAAGCGTAATAGAGCTTGTCATCATACTTATCGAGAAAACTCTGCTGACTGCCGTTGTAATAGGTTGCGGCGCCCGGATGGATCGGAATCAGCGCGTCCGCATCCGTGCTCGGTGCTGCGGCTTGGCCCAATATTGGAAATTGCGACAGTAGGTCCCGTTTCGCATCGACCAGCGACTGCGTCAGATCGGTGATCGCATCGGCATTGACTGACTTGTTGGCGACGAGAACGTAGGAAACTCGTAACGACGTCAGGTCATCGGAAGGGATCGGAGGTGCGCCCCGTAAGGTGCCCTTCGGGATGTCATAGCTCTCGTAGTACTGCGCAACGTTGGCGACCGCGCCGGCCGCTTCGATCTCGATCAGCTTTGCGGCCGAACCTTTGGCGCGCTCCTGCTGAAACAATTGCCTCGCCTTCGCGAGGTATCCTTCCGTCAGCGGAATAACCGTCAGCAAGGCGTGAACTTTTCCCGACGCGAGCGCACCTGCGGCGTCGTTGAGGCTAACATCTTGAAAACTGACCCTGGCGCCGTCGAATTGATAGACCTGCTTCAGCGCCTCGACTACCGGCCGGTTGATCGCTCCGCCGACGACGCCGATAGCCGTGTTGCGGAGATCGCCCAGACTGTCGGCGCTTGCAGCTGATGGGGCCATCATCAAGACCACGCCGTGGGTCAGGAGCAACACGCTTCTTGCGTCAGCCAAACCGCTTGTGTCGCCGCGGACAACGGCGAGGTCCACCTTCTGCCCAGCCAGCATTTCGGCAGCCCTTACCGATGTAGCGGCATCGCTGACCTTCAACCGAACATGCGAGTTCGATGCCGTCAGGCGCGCGGAGATCGCCGAGATCAGCGCCAGCGCCTCGCCATCCGCCGACCCGGCGGCCACCGTAAGCACAACGGGCTTGGCGAAATAGTGATACGCGAACCATCCACCGCCGATCGCCGCGGCTGTCGCTGCTCCGACAATCGATGCCCTGAGCCATCGCGGCCACAGGTTGATCGCTGGACTCGCCATCGGCTTCAAGGCGCCAAAGCCAGCGTGAGCCCCGAGACCCCCAGCGATACGTTCAAACCCGCCTGCCCCTCCACCGACAACGGTTGCAAAGCAATCGTTCGATTAGAGCCGCCAAAGAGGACGTTGGCTCCGATACCTACCCCCACGGTAATGTCGCCACTGGCCCCCACATACTCACCAGCCAACGCCCCGATCGGCGCTCCTTGGCTAGGAGCAAACACGCCCCATGCCATCACTCCACCTGCGCTGATTCCGAGTTCGAGCCCGACCGTATTCATCGCGCCATTGTAGTCCTGAGGCGGATATCCCCCGTTGGGCACATACCTACAACTCATCCGCTGGCTTTCCGCAATAATTAGTCCAATGCTCGGAGCAAGGTTACAGGTCAACATCCCCGCCTGGACGCCCGGTGGCGGCTGCTGGGCCGACGCAAACGCGGGAGCAAGAAGTATCGTGGCGGCAAGGCTCATTACGCGGAGGAAATGGTAGCTGAGCATGATGGATCACTCCCTGGGAGGCTCACAGCGCTGGCTTTACAGATGACCCCGCTCGGGCCGATGTCCGCGAGTAGCTATACGAGGCGGCCCAGTCATCCGCCTATGCGATATCCGACCATCATCGACGTGCGCCGCTGATAATTTGCCCTCCGATCCAAGGCTCGATGCAGACCGCGCCGATTTTGCATAGTCGATCCGTGGATGGTGCGTTACGTGACGGGAGTAAGTCGGGGGCCTATACGCTCGGGCCTGTCCATGAACGGGGTGTCCGCCAATGTTGACAGATACGCCCTCCGTAACCCAGCTATCTCACGTCATATCGCAGTCAGCGGCCCCGGCCTTCCTGCTGGGCGCACTGGGGGCCTTCATCGCTATCCTGATCTCCCGCCTGAACCGGATCGTTGACCGGACGGTAATCCTCAATGGGATCCCCGATGACGATACAGCCCGGTCCCGGCTCAAGGCCGATCTGCCACGTCTGATGCAGCGCGCGGCGATGATGAATCGGGCGATCTTCTGGGCCGTGATCGCAAGTATCTCAGTGACGCTTCTCGTGATCGTCGCTTTTGTAACGGCGTTCTTTCAGCTGCAGCACGAGCGCGGCGTCGCCCTCTTTTTTGTTGTTTCGCTCGCCGCGTTTACAGTCGCGCTGGTCGACTTCGCTCGTGAAGTCCGGATTGCGCTGAGTGAATATGATCACTACGGCTGAGGTCGCTAGCGCAGCCACTGCCCCATTTGCAGGCAGGTCAGCAAGCTGACGTAACTCGGCGTCCCACCAATGCTCTCTTGCGGCACACAGTTTGCCCGGCTCGACGCGGGGAATTTCGACCACCCGCTGGCGAGCTGTTGCTTAGCTTTGTGTTCGTCACTGATACAGCTTTTTAGCGGCTGACCAACGGAGAGGCCGGTGGCGGCGGCGATGTCGAGCTTGCAGCTCCGCGCGATGTCGAAACTTGGCACACCGTCAGCAACTGGCATGACCAGCTGCGAGCTGAGGACGATCATTGAAACGGAGATGGGCATCTCTTTTCCTCCTGGTTTTTGGCTCAAGGGCGACGACGCAGCACCTTCCCAATATTGTCCATCTAAGCATGGCCTCGTCTATGCAAATTCGGCCATAGGAGGACGTCTCCCTGAAGCGGGAGCTAGGCTGGCCCCGTTTGAGTCAAATGCGTCGGTGCACACCTGTACCTGTCACTTCCGGTCCACCCCGAACAGCGGACACAATGAACCCAGCGCAGTTGGTCCGGAACGGGCGAGGAACGGACACCAGCGCGCTGCATGTGAGATGTCGGCCTATTAGTCTCGACGCGCGCTCTACCTCATCCAGCATCCAAGACATCCCGGACGCGAGCCGCCAGACTTTCGAACGTGAACGGTTTGCTGATGAGTTGTACCCCAGCGTCGAGACGACCATGGTGAACGATAGCATTACGAGAATAGCCTGTCGTGAACAGCACCTTGAGACCGGGTCTCAGCTGCCCAGCCAAGTCCGCCAGCTCCCGCCCGCTTCTCCCGGGCAGGACGACATCGGTAAACAGTAGATCTATCCGGTCCGGCCTTCGCAGGATGCTGAGAGCGGCCTCCGGATCTTGGGCTTCCAGGACGCTATAACCCATCTCAGCTAGCACCGAGACGCTATAGGCGCGCACGTCGTCGTTGTCCTCGACGACTAGGATCACCTCCTCCGAATGGCCGCGTGGCGCGAGAGCCGCTTGAATTTCTGTGCCCGACTCAGCCTCGCCCCGATAGCGGGGGAAGTACATTTTGACGCTCGTGCCCGTACCGGGTTCGCTGTAGATGGCGACGTGGCCGCCCGACTGTTTGACAAAACCATAGACCATGGAGAGACCAAGGCCGGTACCCTTGCCGACCTCCTTGGTGGTGAAGAAGGGCTCGAACACCCGGCCCAACGTCTCTCTATCCATGCCGCTGCCAGTATCGCTCACCGACACCATGACGTATTGACCCGGGACCACTTCCGCCTCGGTGGCGGCGTATTGCTCGTCAAGGAAAACATTGGCTGTCTCAATCGTTAGCCGCCCGCCCTGTGGCATCGCGTCTCGGGAATTGATGCCAAGGTTCAGGATCGCGCTCTCGACCTGGTTTGGATCCACATCGACGGTCCACAGCCGCGGGGCGAGCACTCCTTCAAGTTCGATGGTCTCGCCGAGGGTGCGATGAAACAGATCCGTCATATTGCGAATGATCAAGTTGAGATCGGAAGGTTGCGGGGTCAGTGGCTGGCGTCTCGAAAAAGCTAGTAGCCGGGCCGTGAGGCTCGCTGCGCGTTGTGCCCCCTGCAATGACATTTCTGCAGCGCGGCGAACGCGGGTTTCATCGCCAGGCTTACTGCGCCGAATCGTATCCAGGCCGCCGATTATGATAGTGAGGAGATTGTTGAAGTCGTGAGCGACGCCGCCAGTGAGTTGACCGACCGCTTCCATCTTTTGCGCCTGACGAAGGGCGTCTTCAGCTTTTCCGCGTTGCGCCATCTCTTCAGCAACCCGTTCTTCAAGTGTCGCGTTCAGCTGCTGCAACATCTCCTCAGCCGATTTTCGCTGCGCTATCTCTCTCTGGGAGGCTTGGAACAACCGGGCATTATCGATGGCAACGCTTGCTTGGCCGGCGAGGCCGGTCATGAGTTCTTCAGAGCGGGCGTTAAAGACGCCCGGCTCAGGATGACCGAAAAACAGCCCCCCCAGCACCTCGCCGGAACGCGAGCGAACGGGAACGGCGAGATAGCTCCTCACAGGCAAATGACCATCTGGCATGCCTTTGCGGGGCGCGTTATGGCCGTAGCGGGGGTCCTTCAAAATGTCGTCCGATCGCACCGTTCCTTCGCCGTTAAATGTCGGCGCGAAGATGGCCGTGTTGCGCGGCATCGGGAACTTGGAAAAGGCCTCTCTCGGCGCGCCGGATAGGGTGTAGAGCGTATAGCTTTCACCAGTTTCGTTGAGAACATTGTAGAAGAAGGCGCCGAAGCTAGCTCCGGTGAGTTCAACGCCGGCGTCTGTTACGGTCTGAACGACCTCGGCCAAATCGAGATTCGCCGCAACCAGCGCGCCGGCGCGATTGAGGATCTGAAGCGCTCGGGTTTCCGCCCGCAGTTCATTCTCCGTCCGGCGAAGGGCCTGCTCGGCTGCTTTCCGCGCCGTGATGTCTATGGCCGTTCCGATCGCGCGAACGCAGCGCTCGCCCTCGAACAGACCTTTGCCCTTGGCGGCGACCCACCGAGTGATCCCATCCTCCTTGCCGATCGTCCGGTATTCGACATCGTAGGTGGCGCGGCGCTGAGGATCGAGGGCGGAAGCAAAAGCAGCGCTGGTAGCTTCGAGATCCTCAGGATGCAGCCCACCATAGAAGTCCGCCATGCTACATGGCATTCCGGGCGAGATTCCAAACATCGCCTTGGTGCGGTCGCACCAGGTCAGATGCTCGGAGGTAAGGTCGAGGTCCCAGATTCCGACGTCCGCGGCCGAGGTCGCCAGCCGAATGGATTCCTCGTTGAAGGCGAGCTGCGCCTGACCCTGGATCTGCTTGGTGACATCGTGTCCTTCGGCGAAGATGCCAGTTATCTCACCATTTTCATCGAAAATTGGTTGGTAGATGAAGTCGAGGTAGCGGCGCTCTAACGGGCCGCTTGGTTCGCGCTGGAGGTCGATGGCTGCCGCAGTCGAAACGTAGGGCGCACCAGTCGTATAGGCAGTGTCCAAGGCTTCAAAGAAACCTTGCCCTTCCAATTCGGGGAACGCGCTGCGAACAGGCCGACCCAGGATGTCGCGATCCCCGATCAGGCGAAAGTAGCTCTGATTGCAAAGTTCGAAAATGTGCTCGGGACCCCGCATGACCGCCATGAAACCAGGAGCCTGCTCGAATAGCCGCTGCAGTTTGTCCCGTTCGCTTCCGAGCTTGCGGTTAAGAACGTTCACTGCGTGACGCTCGCGGTTGAGCGCGTCGGTCTCCGTCCGAAGCGCGCGTTCTGCGCGTGCCCTCTGCAATGCGATCGCGACCTGATTGGCGGCCATCGTGAGCGCCAAGTGCTCCGCCTGGCTTGGAAAGCTTCGCCGCGCCGACACTGCGTCTAGGCGGCCGGCGCCGGTTAGTCCGATAGCGGTGCAGAATGCGCGGAGCCCGCCGTGGGGGCTAAGATCGCAGGACGCCCCCGCGCCTGGCGCGGGAAAGGTGGCCTGCAGGAGCTCCGCTAACCCATTGTCCGGCAGCCGATTGACTTCCAGGGTTTTGCCCGGCTCAGTGGCAAAAGAGACGCGCACGCCGTTTAAATCAAGCACCCGCATGAGAGCATCGGCGAGGCTGGCGCCTATTCGTTCCTCATCCGCGTTGACCCACATTGCCGGAAGCGAAGATAGCGCCGCCATATCGCTAAGTGCGCGGCGCAAAGCCTGCAGCTCGCGGTCGTCGACCTGGTCGACCTTGTTCAATGTCGTGCCCCCAGGAGTGACCTCAGACCTGGTTTCTGCGACCGTGCAACTCAGCCAGGAACTGGTCCGGTGGAACGAAAAATGGATTTTGCTGAAGCGCGCCGCCGACAATCACCTGCGGGTGGGTCCGCAAAATGTCCATGACCGTTGCGGCACTGAACTTGTTGAGGTCATAGGTGCATACCACTACGTCATCGTACTTCGGCAAGACATGGTTGAGTCTGGTCTCGTATTCGACGATCTGATCGACACCCGGAAGGTCCTCCAGCGCCCATTCCATGTTGGCCCAGAGCCGGGTCATACCAAAGCCGCTGCTGCGGCCTTCCTTGAGCAACTCCTGAATAAGGGCCAGCATGGCATCTTGGTCGAAGCCTTTCCCGCCACTTAGGTAGGCCTCCTCCCACGGGCGCATCTCTAACTGCCCACGGGCAGTAGCGGCATCGACGTCTATGCCCTCCGTCCTCAAACGTCGAACCCGTTCCTCTCGATGGCTGTCGTCGAGAATCTGGACCAGCCGGTCATTCGCCGCCAAACCGTCCTTGGCGAACGGTGCCAGCACCGCCTGCTCTTCATCGGCCGAGTTGAAGAACGCGCAAGCGTGGCATGAACAGGTGAGTTCGGAACCGGCCAGTTTGACTGACCGGCTGAGCGGCACACCTTCGCGGAGGTCAGGCATCGTGATGATCTCCAAGGGAAAACCTTAGGTCTTTCTACAACGAGCCGGTAGTCGTGCCAAGCAGCCGCCGACCCCGTCGATATTGAACCCGTTCTCTGACTTTGCTCTCGAGCCAGGAGTTGATTTCTATTTCTGCAACTACTCCTATTTGAACGCGCTTCCGACGGGCGCTGCTTCGAAATCGGCGAGCTGAAACGGCTTCTAAACCATTGGAATATTCATTAGATCTGGAGATCTGGCCGCAGTCCGTCCACCCTAGCCGACAAAGACGAATGGCACACGGCGATTTTTACCCGGCCTTCAACCTGAAGAAAGAACATCTGATGAACTCGCCGTGGGCGGTCCCATTGATGCATCGCAACAAGCACGCAGTTCACCGGCTTGGCGACGTCTATTCCGGGTCAAAGGCCGCAGGTCCGTTCTGAGGCGCTGATTTCTGCTCTGGCCAAGACGGCGCACATAGCCGCGCTTCTACGGGAGCGCCAGAATAGTCTGCAGTTGCTCCTTTAATTGATCGATGGAAAACGGCTTGCCGATTGCCGGCGCATGCCTGAACTCCTCCTCAAGCGGCGGTCCGCCATAACCGGTGCTGAACAGGAAAGGGATTTTCCGGTCGCGCAAGATGCGCGCTACCGGGAAGACACGTTCACCTGCCAGGTTCACGTCAAGCAGCGCCAGATCGAACGACGCCCTGGCGGCAAGTTCGCACGCCTTTGGCACGTGGGCGGCCGAGGCGACCACCTTCAATCCCAATTCTTCGAGCATGTCTTCAATCATGAGGGCCACCAAGCCCTCGTCTTCGACCAGGAGAACCCTGGCGCCAGACAGCTCAACCATTGGACGCTGCAAGCACTAGGGGGAACACCATGCGGCAGCGGGTGCCCTCCGGCTCGAACGCCAGATCGAACTCGCCCGCGAGGTCATGCTCTATGCACCGCTCCATCAGTCGCGTGCCGAAGCCACGCCGCTTGGGTGGCGAAACCGGGGGGCCGCCGCGTTCGCGCCACTCGCATTCCACCGCGCTTTGCGACAGTTTGTTGGGGCCAAGCCGCCAGGTGAAGGACACAGTCCCATCGGGCACCGAGAGTGCGCCGTACTTCGCGGCGTTGGTCAGAAGCTCGTTCAGCACCATGGTGATGCTCAGTGCGCTGCGCGCGTCCAGATCGACGTGAGGCCCGTCTGTCACCACCCGTCCACCTGACACCGGAGCGACGACGTCGTGGACCAGCTGTTCGAAAGGTGCGTCCTGCCAGTTTCGCTTGGTGAGCAGGTCGTGCGCGCGGGCCAGTGCAAGCAACCGTCCAGTGAACGTCGGCAGAAATTCCTTCAGGTCGCCCGCGTGGCGAGCCGTCTGGTTCGCAAGCGACTGCACGGTGGCCAGAGTGTTCTTCACACGATGGTTGAGCTCGTCGATAAGCACCTTTTGGGCGTTCTCGGCGCGCTTGCGCTCGCTGATATCGACCAGCATGTTAATGGCGCCAACCAGATTGCCCGCGGCGTCTCGCAGGGGCGTCGGATAAGGAATAAATGGTACGCGTCTGCCGTCGGGGCGTTCGGCCACGGCTTCGCCACCGCGGACCTCACGGTTCTCGCGCAGCGCGATGGCCATCGGGCATTCGTTGTGTGGCAACGGCGTGCCATCTGGCCAATAGAGCTTCCAGGTCACACACCACTCGTCGCCCGGCTGCGGCGTTCTGCCCGCCATCTCGACCGCGGCTCGATTGAAGAAGTTGATGCGGCCCTCGGCGTCCGTCGTGTAGATGGCCGCCGGCAACGCCTCAAGGAGATCGCGCATCCGCTGCTCGCCCTCGCGCAGGCGGTCCTCCAGCTGCTTGGTGGTGGTGACATCCTGGGCAACGCGCACGCCATAAAGGAAGCGGCCTGCCGAATCCCGCACCGACGAGCTGAATATATCGAGATAACGCACGGATCCATCGGGCCGCAATGCCCGCTTGCGGGTGGTGTAGTTCTCGATGTCGCCGCGGACCTGCCGGACGTACAGTTCGGCATCCTCCGCCTGGTCGTCGGGATCGGTGTAGTCGAAGAAGGTCATTCCGAGCAATTCGTCGCGCGAGCGTCCCGTGATGCGGCAGAGGGAATCATTCACCCGCAAGAAGCGCCCGCTCTGATCGGTCTCAGCGATGCCGACGATGGCGGCCTCATAAGTTGCTGCGAGCCTGGCTTCACTAGCGTTCCGTGCCTCTTCGGCAATACGGAGTTCAGTGACATCTGTGGTGAAGCAGCGCGTGTTGACGAACTTGCCCTCGACAATGCGGCTGTTCGACGTAATCAGCACATGCTTGATGGAGCCGTCACGCGCCCGCAGCCGCGCGGGATAACGATCGAGCGGCTCGCCGCATGAAAGGCGCTGAAGGATATGGCCGATCACCGGCGCGTCGGCATGAAACTCAGCAACGTGGCGGCCGATGTACTCCTCGGGCTCGTAACCTAGCAGATCCATTTCAGCTTTGTTGGCGCGAAGGATAATCCCCTCTCCGCTGACGATATGAAGACCAACAGCGCTGTTGTCGAAAAAGTCCTCCAGATCCTGCGTCTTCCGGCGGACTTCCTCCTCCACCTGCTTGCGTCCGGTGATGTCCTGGAAGCAATTGATGGCACCTTGGATGCCGCCAGAATGATCGCGCAACGCCCGGATGTTGACCAGGGCCGAAAAGCGGGAGCCATCCGGCCGTGCCATTATGACTTCGGCATTGCGCGTAGGCGTTCCCAGACGAACCGCCGCGGCCATCGGACAGTCGGCATGGGCAAGCGGAGTTCCATCGACCAGGTAGAGCTGATGCGAACCGCAGAAGCGCTCCTTCTTGGCAGGGTCAGGTGTTCGCCCCCAAGATTCCACGGCCTCGGTGTTGTAGGCGACGAGTAATCCGTCCGCGTCACAAAGATAGACAGCGCCGGGAATGGCATCGAGCGCGGCGTGGCCGGCCGCGACCAGCGCCTCGAACTCCGTGGGCCTTTGGCGCGCGGAAAACGGGAATTCTTCGACGTTTGACATGAGGCGCTCGGCTCTCGGGGGCGAGAGGAGCGACGGCCCGAGGCGGGCCTCGCCTATTGAAATGAACATGGGCGGACGCCCCTGAGGCCCGCCGAACCCACCAAAACGCATGGCGCGCGATTTGGTTCCGCGGAGGGCGGCAAAGTCACCCCCTAATTCAGAAAAAGCGGCCCGCAAACTGAGGTGGCCTCAATCTACGGAGGGCAGTATGGCTACTCGACGGGCGCGGTCCCACACCTGTATTGCGACGCCGTCACGGCAGCGTCATCGTCTTCGCACTCGACGATCACGGGGGGGGCCCTGAATGTGCCCTTCTTTATCAAAGCGATAGAGGCGATACTCCGCCATGCCAGCACTCATGGGCGCTACTGTGATGCACATTAATTTACTCACTGTTCCATCCAACGCAACGATTTTTGCACGGCTGAATCAGGTCCGCGGGTCGGGAAATACCGGGCATCGCATCCGAACAACTCGGCAGCCGGGGTGACGAACCGCGACTTGCGCAAACCTCAATGTCCTCTTGAGGTCACAGGCTGACTTCCGCCCGACTTGAGCTGGGGTCGGCTTATTGCCTGAAGGCAGACATAGCGGCTGTGTTGGCGGAGGTCGGTAACGGGCCAACTGCAGACATCCCTCAAACCGGCAGCGTAATTTCGCAGACGAGCCCGTCTTTGCGCCAATCAAAGCGAACTTTTCCCTTTTGCTGGGTAATCATTTGTTCGACGATACGGGTACCGAACCCCGTTCGCGTTGGTTCCAGCGCAACTGGACCACCGGTTTCCATCCAGAGTAGCCGGATTGTACCGGTAGCGCCGTGTGACCATTCCAAGCGGACGTGGCCTTCAGGCGTGGACAAGGCGCCGTATTTCGCGGCATTCGTCGCTAGCTCATGCAACGCTACCGCAACTGCCTGGGCGGCGTCTGGCGCTAATAGAGTTTGTGGACCATCTGTGAACGTTCGCTTCCCATCGGAATAGGGAGCTAGTTCCTGTATCGCAATCGCCGAAATTTCCGCACCAATCCAACGCGTTTCCACGAAAAGCGAGCAAACATTTGCGAGTGCCTGGATGCGTCCACCGATTACCTCTTTGAGGCCTTCAGGCGAGCTCGACTGAGATAGATTGACCGTTGCCATCGCGTTCGCGAGCAAGTTCTTGCTGCGGTGTTCGGCCTCCCGGGCCAAGGTCGCGATCAGCTCCTGATTTTTCTTCTGCTCGGTAGTATCTCTCGCAATCTTTGATGCGCCGACGATTTTGCCGTTTGCATCCTTAACAGGAGAAACGGTCAGCCACACGACGATCAAGCTGCCGTTCTTGCGTTGTCGAACGGTCTCAAAATGGTCGATGCGCTCACCACGTCGGACGCGAGTCAAAATCTCACGTTCTTCGCTTTGCCGATCCTGAGGGATCACAAGCGTAATCGGCTGACCAATGGCCTCGCTGAGAGAGTAGCCGAAGACGCGCTCGGCACCGCTATTCCAGCTTGTAATGATGCCATCGAGATTTTTGCTAATAATCGCATCATCACTAGACTCGATTATGGAAGCCAGCCAGCGCAACCTCTGTTCGCTTTCGCGAAGGGCCGCTTCGATCTCCCCAGGCGTGAGCGCAATTTCTAGATTGGCTTTCTGCGTCATTAGCACCCCTAGACACGGCCCCTTAAAGGCAAGGCTATAGCACGTTGTTCTCGGCTAGGGAGGGTTTTGGATGGCCGCTTCGGGTCCGTCAGCCATCTCGCGGAGAACTCTCCGGGCCTCCAGAGTGCCGCTAAGGGCAGCTCGCTCTGCGCAAATCCTTTGAAGCTTTCGAAAGTCGCTCATGGCTGGCCAGAACCACGGGGGGAGACTATGTTCAAAATAGCACACTAGGACACTGCCGGATCTAACTTAGGACACTCGTGGTCAAATACCGACCGAGAACGCTGCGAACCGCGGCTGCGCCACGTCAACTTCCTCTTTGGGTCCGTCGTCGAGAGCTTTTACCGCTGGACGGTCTGTACGAGCAGAAGTTGCTAGCGGGCCAAAAGAGGCCGATTAGTCGAGCTGGACGCCTCGCCAGATGCGGCCAGTTCGTGAGCACATGTGAAGCGAAGCAAAACGCTCGTGGCGCGGTCGGTCGTCCGATGCTGATGAAGGTGAGTGTGAATGACTGTTTTCTCGGGCTCGGTATTCGCGATGGAAGTTGACGGCAAAGCTACGTTCGCGTTCGAGGCGAAGAATTTCCGGGAAGCCTGCGAGTTGTGCAAAGAGGACTGGGTTCGTGACGACTTGACCGCGATTACATCGAACGGCCTCCCGCTTTGCTCCTCGACGGCCAAGTTGACAGTTCGCAGAGCTGACGAAGCCGAGATTGTCATCTATCGAGACGCAGCTATCCAAGCTCAGACCGAAGACTTGGTCCTGGCATATCTTGTCGATTTGGATCGAGCGTAGCGACCTTCCCTGTGGCGCTCCCTTCTAAGAAGAGAGGGACATCCATCTACTACTTCTGCTCTGGGTCAAAAAGCGAAGACTGTTCCTCGATGTCGTCTTGACCATCTGGCGCAAATCATCCTCGCACTTATTGTGGGCGGCGGGCCCCCCGGACTGGTTCTTTGTCAGCCATGGGTGGCATCCTAAAACACTGGCGGCCGGCGCCCACTGAGGTGCCTTAGTCTCTGTCCATTGAGAAACTTACGGATGGCCATGCTTCTTGTTCGGGGGGAAAGAGGCCACCTTACGAGCGCCGTCCCATAGCTCAACGCCGCAGCCATCCACAAAGCGTTGCGCCTCAACCACAGCGGCGTCGTCATCGTCGCACTCGATAATGTCCGGCATACTTTGGATGTGGCCGGAGTCGTCAACTCGGTAAACGCGGTATCCCGCCATAGCCCCCACCGTGCATTGCGGGGGGAACTCTAGTGCTCAGAACGGAAGTAGGCCACTCACAAAACCACGGAAGTGGAAAACTGACTCCGACAACTGGGACGGGCTTACTCTTTGTCGTTCCGATAAGCTCTGAGTTCCACGCGCATGGTGGCGCTTTCGAGGATGGCTAGCCGACAAGCCCTGCGGACTTCCTCGGAAACACGCGCGAGGACTTCCCTCTGCGCCCTGAGCTGGCGGGCTTCGTCGATAGCAAGTTCGGCGCGGGTGAGTACGGAATCGGGCATCCGCCGAAAATGCTCCGGCGCAAACTAAGTTGCTATTTCATATGTTTAGTTCGCAGATCACGCCGCCGCGAAAATCAAACTAGGCCACTGCGGATGGAAACAGGCCAGTACCAGGTTGAGGATAAGAACAATTTAGCAACCTAAAACCTTTTCTGAACCGAGCGGATGCCGGGCCGACGTCCGTTGAGGGTCAAAATGCGAAGAACTCAGCCCCGCAAATCTTGTCCGCAATGCCTCAATAAGCGGACCTCGTGGAGCGACGCTGCCAATTCGCCGAAGGGCCACAAGCGGTCATTCCTGGTTGGAGATGGTCACGTCCACGAGTACAGAACATCGGGTTCTTTCTCTTCGTTGCGTGCGCCATCTGTCTCTGAGACAAGCCGAAAACCATGCTTCTCGTAGAACTTGTGTGCAGTGAACAGCGGACATGGTGGTGCCGGCGCAGCTGGTCCGGAACGGGCCAGGAACGGACTCGTGCACCGCAGCAATTTCTATTCCATCACCTCGTCGGCGCGGGCGAGCAGGGTCATTGGACCGAAAAACGGAAATGAAAGGTGTACCGGAAAAGGCTGTTTTCAATGCTCCGAAGTAAACTTCAAAACAGCTTGATTGAAAGCCTTTGGGTTCTCAGCGGTCATTGCGTGACCCGCGTTAGGAATAATGACCGGCGGATCGAAATTGCCCCGATTTTGCATCTCGGAGATCAAAACACCATACAGTGGCGGCGATTTCTCGCCATTTATCATAAGGACGGGGAAATTGAAATTCCGCAAATCTTCGTCTGTGGTGAGAGGAAGTGGATCATCGACGATCGCGGTCCGAATATTCTGAAGAAACTCTTTCTGCCGTCCCGCTGACAAACTCTGCCAAAAGTCCGGACCGACCAAGCGATGCATGAAGCGGGCCGTGCCGCCCTCAACATCTCCATTGGCTACATCTTTCCGCAACTCAGCAAACAAGTTTGATCGGAAGGCCGTCGCCTTCAAATTCGCTTCCGTTTCAGGAAGCTCAAGCCTGACACCTGCATCCGCCAGAATGAGGGTTCGGATGAGGTCAGAATATTTTTTCGCCACTTCGATAGCAACTGCACCGCCGCGAGAAACGCCCAACAAGTGGACCGGACCAAGATTCAGCTTTTCTACGAAGGCGCCCACATCGTCGGCGTGCTGGGCGAATGAGAAATCGTTTCCCACGCCGTCCCACAGTTCAGGGAAATAGTGCCTGAGGCTTACGTTCAGAACTCGATGTTGTTTGGAAAACGGTTCGATCTGATCCGGCCAAATTCGATAATCACAAAACGATCCATGGACCAGGACAAGCGGCGGGCCAGCTCCACGATCTTGATAGGCCATGGGATATCCATTGACCTCGATCCATTTTACATCAGCAGGGATCGGCCACTTCGGCAGTAGGTAAGACATCAAAGAAGCTCCAGCATGGTCCGTCGATAGTCGGAAATCGTATCACTTTGGAATCGAGCAGAATACCAACTGCCCTGAGTCCGTTTAGGGTCACAAGCGGCGATTGGCGCCAGGCTGAAAACTTCCGGTCTACCCCTCTGAGCCGACATGTCGCGGCACCGCTCCAACGGTAGCGATGGGCTAAAAGGCGACCGAACTCGACTAGCGATTGGCCTCAATTCATCTTATCTTCCGCCCATGAACGATTGCTGTTGTCCTCCGCCGCCCTTCAACTTGGGCGGAACCAAAAAGCGGGATGCCGCTTACCGCCGGGTGCTCTGGGCTGTGCTCGCGATCAATGCCGCAATGTTTGCGGTTGAGGTCGTCGCGGGCCTCGCTGCTGGATCGGCGTCGTTACAAGCAGACGCGCTCGACTTCTTAGGTGACGCTGCAAACTATGCCATAAGCCTGCTCGTAATTGGCATGGCACTCCGCTATCGCGCTGCTGCTGCTCTTGCGAAGGGCGCTACAATGGCCGCCTTCGGTGCATGGGTCATCGCAACAGTCGTTTGGCATTCGCTCCACGGAACGCTCCCAAGCGCATTTGCTATGGGCACCGTTGGAGTTGCGGCCTTGGCTGCCAACGCCGCTTCATTTGGTCTTCTTTGGGCGTACCGTCATGGTGACGCCAACATGCGATCTGCATGGATTTGCACCCGTAACGATGTGCTTGGGAACCTCGCGGTCTTATTGGCAGCCGCTGGCGTGTTCGGGACCGGCACAGGATGGCCCGACGTGATCGTGGCCGCCATCATGGCTGTGCTTGCTATTCAGGGTGCTGCTATCGTCATCCGCCAAGCCGTCGGAGAGCTGCGCGTAGGCGGTTTGGCAGCAGCCGAATAAATCCCGTTGCCAAGGGCTAATGTCCGTTTTGGGTCATTCGCGTCGATGCAGACTTCTACCCTGTCACTTCCGGTCGACCTCGAACAGCGGACATAATGGAACCGACCTAGCTTGTCCGAAAGGGCCAGGAGCCGGCATGACGGTGGGCCCGTGAGCGGCTCCTCGTCGTCGGGTCACTCAACATGGCTCGGGTAAAAAGCACCCACTATTGTGGTGGAATTTCCAGACTTTCGAGCGGAGCCGTGAGGCGGCAAGTGAGTCCGGTCGATCCGTAGGACAGCGCAACCGACCCTCTGAAGTCGTATTCCAGCGCCCCCGAAACGAGTTGCGAACCGAAGCCTTTATCGGCGGGCTCTGACACAGATGGACCGCCGAATTCTTGCCAGACGAAGACAAATTTTTGATCACCCGCCTGATCTTCGGTTGACCACACGATGGACACGCGGCCGCTTGGCACGTTCAAAGCGCCATACTTCACTGCATTCGTAGCGAGCTCGTGGACCGCTAAGGAAAGGGCGAGAGCCTGTCGTGATCTGAGAACAAACGGAGGACCGGAAATCGTAATCCGGCCTTCGCCTGTTCTGTAAGGGCTCAGGGCAGTGTTGACGACATCTCGAAGTGGGGCAGCAGCCCAATTCGCCGCAGTAAGCAAGGCGTGTGCTCGTCCGAACGCGGCAAGTCGTGCCTTATACTTTTCAAGATCGGCCTGGCTCGATACGTCACGAAATGTTTGGCTGGCAACTGCACCAAGCACAGCAAAGGTGTTCTTGAAGCGATGCTTTAGCTCGTCGTTGATAAGCTTCAAGGCTTCCCTTGCCATGTGCTCGGAGGTGACGTCTTTGCAGACAACGAGTACGCCACCGACTTTATCTTCAAGGTCAATTGGACCGAAGCTATACGTCCACCAGACATCCTCGCGCCGACCGTGTCGGGTTACAGGCACCAATTGATCCTCGTGCCAAGTCGCCCCCTTACCTGCCATGACGTATTCAATCTGGGGACCAATGATGTCCCATATTTCATCCCAACATTCACGGCCGCGCGCTCCCAAAGCGCTCGGATGCCGCTCCGGACCCATCGTTTCGCGATAGGCATCGTTATAGAACTGGATTAGGTCCGGTCCCCACCAAATAAACATCGGGTGGCGTGAGGTAAGAACGAGGCGCACCGTGACCCGAAGACTTTGCGGCCACGCTTCCGGGGAGCCGATCGACGTTTTTGACCAGTCAAACGCTCTTATCAGAGCGCCTATCTCGCCGCCCCCCGACAAGAAAAAGTTACCTGTGTCCCCGCCCATGCGCGCAACTCCACTGACACCCGCAAGCCTAAGGCCAAAATTCCCGGTATTGCAACGTCGATGGTTAATCAAAGCGGTCCACGCTGCGCGCCGCGATGGATCAGTTTCGGGCCCATGGGGTAGCCACTACACTGGACGCGCCGGCGACATCGACCAGACCTGGGCGAAGTCCGTTCTGGGTCAATTGCGACCTCTAGTCATCGAATTGGACCTAAGTACGCCTCCTATGGTCCGAAAGCCGACGTAAGAGAGTTCGAAACTGACCAGCCTCATCAACTGAGGAGGTCATCATGACCGATGTCTCAAAATCCGCAGAGAACGTTCAAAAGCGCGTCCCGTGGAACAAGGGTAAGGTCGTTGGCGCTAAGCCGCCACTTCGGCCGAAGCACGTTTGGTCTATCCGGACGAAGCTCCAGGTTGAGGGACGAATCCGTGATCTGGCGTTGTTCAACATCGCAATCGACAACAAGCTTCGTGGGTGCGACGTGGTGGGCCTGAAAGTCGATGACGTGGCATCAAGCGGGTATGCGGCCGATAGAGCAAGCGTCCGCCAGAAGAAAACTGGACGGCCGGTCAAGTTCGAACTTACAGAGTCTACCCGTCAAGCGATCGATGACTACCTGAGGGCAACCGGCAAGAAGCCTGGCGATCGTCTGTTCACCGGCTGTAGAGGCCCCGGGTGCAGCCTGACCACGCGGCAATATGCGCGTTTATTATCGGGCTGGCTGGCCGGTATAGGGTTGGATCCTCACCTGTTCGGAACGCATTCGCTCCGTCGAACAAAAGCGACCCTTATCTATCGGCGCACGGGCAACTTGCGAGCGGTGCAGCTGCTTCTGGGGCACACCAAAATCGAGAGCACCGTCTGATACCTAGGAATTGAAGTCGACGATGCGCTTGCAACAGCAGAGCAAGTCGACGTCTGAACTAGCTGGGCAGAGCGGACATGCTCTGCCCCTTTCTTCAAGGCGGCTTCGGGCCATAACCGGACACAGCAGAGACTCCCGAGATGGGCACGGCCGCATAGGATCAAAAATTATCTCGCCGAATGCGGATCTCCGGTTTTTAATCGGCTCATCAGGCGCCAACCGGGGACTATGCTTGAGCGATCGCTCGAACGCAAAAGCCCCGGCCAGAGGATGATGACACAAGTTCAGAACTTGTAGTTGACGCCAACTTTCGCGACCGAGAGCTTTTCCTTCACATCTATGGTGCCCGTCGTCGACGCCACGCCGGTCTTCTTGCCGAAATCCATGTAGTCGTATTCGATGAACGCGCTCCAGTTCTGCGAGAAGGCGTATTCAGCACCGAAGCCAACCCATCCAACGGCTGTCGTGCTGCCGCTTGTCGGAGGGAATGGGCCGAAACCAGCCGGGACGGCGAGACGGTGGTCGCTCTGCAACCAAGCAGCGCCGCCCTTGACGTACACCAACGTCCGATCGGCAACGACACCACCAAATCTTCCGGAAACGGTCGCTAACCAGTTACTCTCTGAGCTGCATATGGCGAGGCCGAGACAAGGATGCGTGCCCTTCACATCGAGTCCCGCGATATCGCCTTGGACACCGAATACGGCCCAGCCGGACTGCCAGTTGTAGCCAATCTGGCCACCACCGAGAACGCCGCTTCTGCTGTTTTGACCCAATGGAAGGCCCGTCACAAGTGCTACCGCAGCGGGAGTGATAGCGGCAATCGAGCTCTCAGTGGTGCCCCAACCGGCGCCAACATGTCCTCCGATGTAAAAGCCCGTCCAACTCCAGACCGCTACGGGGCGTAAGGCGCTTTCGTGGCAAGATCGGCAGCCGAGGCGATGGCTGTCGAAGCGAAAAGAATGGCCGCAGCAACAAGCTTTGTTTTCATTTTTGACCCCAGTAGGAGAAACTAGCACCCTGCCGAATATCGGGACTCGCTGCGTCCGAACACTACCTAAAAAGGTGGTTTGCCGTTATTTATGCAAGCCTGCGCAGTTCGGCGACCTGCACACGCTCCGCCGAAAATGGCGTGGGCTATATCGGACTTTCGGCCACGGAGAGGTCGGCTCGATTCGGAAAGCGAAAATTGCGAGATTTCGAAGCGAGCGCCGAGTGCGCCATGGAGAAATACGAGCAACCGGACCGCACAGAGCGCGATACCTTATCCTCTCATACTGTATCGTGTCGTACTGTCTCAAACTTTACCGGTCGCAGAAGTCGCAAGACGTAACTGCTGACTGTAGAGCAGGCCGCGCGTGATTGAAGTCGGCTTCGGGTCACAGGCTGACTTCCGCACCGACTCGCGCTGGGGTCGGCTATTCCTGAAGGCAGACATTGTGGCCTCAGTAACCAAAGGCGGCACCGGGCCTACAAGCGGTGATTGCCGTGTACGTAGCGCCGAATTAGACCTCGGCCCGGGCCCAAGTGATGAACTTCCTTATCGTAGGACCATTCCCGGCACCCGCGCGATGGACGATGTAGAATCCATAGCCACTCAGAGTGACCGGCGATACCGGAACGAGCACGCCGCTCGCCAATTCGGGGGCGACCAGGACATCGCTGCAGATCGCCACACCTTGACCAGCGATCGCGGCCTCGATGGCGTGAAGTTCCTCTTGAAACCGCAAACTCACAAGCGAAGCAAGTTTGCGTTTGGACAAGGGGAGTGCCGCCCGCTGCCAGCGTTGCCACGTCGGCGCGTGTGTATCGCCCGGCGGCCATGCAGCCTCGATGAGCGGAAGTCGCGCCAGATCGACCAGCCGCATCTTCGTCGCTCGCGTGTCCACGAGCTTTGGGCTTGCTACCACGTAGAAGGTGTCGCGCATCAACTCGACAACATTTCCATCGGCCGGTGGCCCGAGAGCGTAGCGGATCGCAACATCGGTTTCGTCCGACTCGAGATTGAGCACGGCGTCGGTGCCGACAATGTCAAGCTTGAGCCGTGGATGCGCCGCCCGCCAAGACTGCAGCCGTGGCAATAGCCAGCGGGCGGCAAAGGCGTTTGTCGCCGTGATGCGCAGATGCCGGCCCGCGTGGCTGCTCTTGATGTTGGAAAGTGTCTCGGCAAATCTTCCGAATCCGTCACGAACGACCGGAAACAGCTGTCTGCCTGCCGAGGTCAGCGCCAGCGGGCGCGGCCGGCGACGGAATAGCGGGCGACCACAATGCTGCTCCAGAAGCTTGATTTGATGACTGATGGCTGTCGGTGTGACGCCAAGTTCACCTGCTGCATGCTTGAAGCTCAGATGACGTGCCGCGGCCTCAAAGGCGCGCAACTCCGTCAAGGGCGGTAACTTTCGCATTCGGACAACGTAGATGAAATCATCTCATCTGAACATGAAATGTTCAGACTTGCCCCCCGGAAGCAAATGCCGACTATGGACTTATGCGGGAAGATGACAGTGCAGCCCCGTTTCTGGAGGCTCTTCAAGATATCCAGCCGTTGATTGCCGAACATCGGGCGGCATTCGATCGTGAACGGCAACTGCATGAAGACGTTGTTAAAGCGCTGGCCGATGGAGGGTTCTTCAGGCTTTGGCTACCCGCATCGCTTGGCGGCCCTGAGTTGTCGCCGCTCGCCTTCATGAGCGTCGTAGAACGCGCAGCAGCGCTCGACGGAGCTGTCGGCTGGCTGGTTGGCAATGGAGGCGGTATGAGCCGCGTCGGGGGCTATTTGCCTTCTGCAGTGGTGTGCCGCTGGTTCGAAGACCGCCGCACGTTTATCGTGAGTGCAACGGGGGCCGTAGGGACCGCCATGCCTGCCGATGGCGGAGTCCGCGTCTCGGGACGATGGCCGTTCGGAAGTGGCGCACCGCATGGCACCCACTTCATGGGTTTGGTGACAATGGGCGGAAATCAGGCGCCTGACCAGCCGCGCTTCTGCTGTTATTTCGAACGAAAGCAGGTCACGATTCACGACACTTGGCACGTTTCAGGTTTGCGCGGCACCGGAAGTTCGGACTGGGAAGTCGACAATGCCTACGTTCCTGCCGAATGGATGCATCCGTTTATTGACCACAAACCCGCTGAAGGTGGGCTGCTCTATCGCATTCCAGCTCTCTCATCATTCGCCTGGACGATTGCAGTGGTGCCACTGGGCATCGCACGGGGTGCCATGGAGAGCTTTGCAAAGCTGGCGGGCGGCAACAAGGGGCGGCTCGGGACTGCCGGTCTCATGCGCGATCGGGAAGTCGTGCAGGCAGTGATCGGTCGCGCCGAGACGCTGCATAACTCCGCACGAGCATTCCTTCTCGAGGCGATGACGGAGCTGATGACTGCGACTGATATTGGCGGCCATCGCCTCGTCGACGCGCGCCTGAGATTGCGGATGGCCGCAGCCCATGCGGGCGAGACCGCAGGTCGCATCGTTGACAGCGTGGCGACGGAGGCCGGCGCAGGCTCGATCTTCGAAACCAGCGCACTGGAACGCGCCGTTCGCGATGTGCAGGCCGCCACCAAGCATATCGCGTTGAATCCTTCGATCTACGTCACTGCCGGACGCCTTGGACTTGGTTTAGACGCTGGAACAGCGCGATTTTGAGTGAGAGACGGTTCGTCTGCAACGGGTCATGAACGCCCTTAGGACTGCCGGCGGGTTTCTTCCGGTCATCCACTATGAGCCGACCACCTGGGACGCTGCTTAGACTTCGCGTTCGGGCCAGAAGCGGACAGCGAGGACGCAACATGGGAACGGCTGGGCGGGTGGTCCACGGCTATAGCACCGCCTCTTTAGTCAATTCTGTAATGCGCACGTCGTAGCTTGGATTGTTTGTTCTAAGTGGTACCACGAAATAGCTACCCGGTCCGCCGACTTCGTGCATTCGCGCGAGCCATCGTTTTGCCTCGTCCAGGCAACCCAGGGCAGCCGCAGAATAAACCTGGACCTCAAATGCAGGGCGAAAGTGCGGCCGCACAGCGAGCGCGCGATTACCGCTATCGAGTGCCCCGCAGGGGTCATTCGCAAGCAGTTGCGCGTATGCAAGAAGCACATACCAAGCGACATTTTGCGGATCGTTTGGGTTCAGCGTCAATCCATGCTCAAGCGGTGCGATAGCGCGTCGAGCGTCGCCATCAAAGAGCAACGCCATGCCAAGAACGAGGTGGCCAAGCGCGAAGCTCGGATTAATCCCTATCGCACTTTGCGCCGCAAGCACAGCAGTGTTGGCAGAGCCGGCATAACAGTGCGCAATGGCGAACGCGTAATGCGAATACGGATCGCGAGGATCCAGTACAATCGCACGGGTGGCAGCCGCTACTCCTTCCCGACCATCAGCGCTCGCGTCGTCAGTCCAGCCGTAAGCAATCAAGCCTGCGCTAACCCGACCGAGCCAGCTGTAGGCTTCAGGTAATTCAGGATCAATGTTGCAAGCGTGGCGGAATAGTTCGCGCGCGGCACGATGACCCTCTCGCGTCACCTTGTCGAAATGCCACATGCCTTGCCGCACGAGATCCCAGGCGGTCACGTTGCCGCTGTGGCGGGTGACCGCGAGGAGCGATTCGCTTTTCAAGAGCTCGGGCTCGATCGCCGCGACCACGCGCTCAGCAATCTCGTCCTGAATCGCGAAGACATCGGCCATCGCTAAATCGTAGCGCTCGGCCCAAAGATGCTCGCCAGATTGTGCGTCAATAAGGTGTGCCGAAATGCGCAGCCTCTGCCTCGCAAGTCGTACGTTGCCATGCAGCGCATAGTGCACGCCGGACGTATTAGCGGCGGCACTTGCGCCATCCATTAGTCCCTCGCCCTGTGAGAGAGCCAGAGCGCGCAGCACCACACGAAACCACCGGTAGCGGACCAGCGCCGTTATAATGTCGTCGGTGATACCGTGCGCAAGATACTCTTTGCCCACCTCGTCGCTGGCAATGCTGAAAGGCAGCACGGCGATTAGCGGCCGCACCTCCTGACCTGAGCCCAAGCAGCTGCTGTCACTGCCCGACAAGGAGCCGGCAAAACGGTAACCGACGCGCGGCACTGTCGTAATCCACTCGCCGCCGTCGCCCCTGCCTCCGAGTAACTTTCGCAATGCCGCAATCTGAACCGACAGATTGCTCTCCTCAACGGCCGCGCCAGGCCACGCCGCGTCCATGAGCTCGGTCTTCCCCACCGTCTCCCCCGGCGTCCGCAAGAGCGCAGTGAGTAGCGCGACCACTTTTTGGTTGGCAGGCACAAGGCGTCCGTCGCGCGTCAGCGTGCCGCGCATGGTATCCAGGACGAACGGACCGAAGCTGAATTTCATGCCGCAAGCTTAACCTGTGTACGACAGGCTGCGTAGCGGCCATTTGGAACAATTTGGAAGTTTTCGGAACGCCTTTAAGGACTCCCCATCGGCTCCGGGAGATCATACTGCCGCACACGAGACAGGAGAGCCAATCATGAGCAGCGCAACCGCGACGTTACCGAATCTCCTGCCCAGCGAACGGGGTATGGTGGTAAAGGGGGCGTCAGGATACCGGACTGAACAAGGGTCCGATTATCAGCCAGGCATCAGTGCGGAAACAGCTGGCTCGCAGGTAATCTGGCTCGGCTTGATGGCGCTCCCGCCCGGAGCTCGCACCAAGGCGCACGTACATGCAAAACACGAAACGGCGCTCTACATGATGAGCGGAGATGTCCTTGAGCTTTGGACCGGAAAGGAGCTGGAACATTGCGACAGCGTTCGGCCCGGCGACTATGTCTTCATCCCTGCTAACGTGCCGCATGTAGCAGTCAATCGCGGGGCGACACCGGCGGTCTTTATGGGCTCCCGCAACGAAGCCAGTGCTCAGGAGAGCCTCGTCCTGCATCCAGATCTGGATGCACGGGTGCCATGAGGCTCAGACTATAACGGGTCGACCCTAAATCAAGCGAAGTCCGCTTTAGCCAATAGGCCCGCCAGCGTGAACCGGCGGGCATATTATCGCTAGCCAACCCTCAAGTTTTCGGCCGACGTTTTACCGCGGTTGCTCATTTCCTCGTAGCTCACCTTCGCACCCTCGTTGAGAGTGCTCAGTCCCGCTTTTTCGACAGCGGAAATGTGCACGAAAACATCCTTGCCGCCGTTGTCTGGCTGAATAAACCCAAAGCCTTTGGAAGAGTTAAACCACTTCACAGTACCTGTCGCCACGTCTGTCTCCTCGCTTGAGCAATAGCACCAGCCTAGACCGAGCACCCACGCTGGGCAACCACCGATGGGAGTGTACTGAACCGCCTCCACTTGCGTCACTTTTCACATTCGCAGCAAACGCCCAAGACGCCAAAGTGGCAAGCCGGCTTCCAGCCAGGACCTGAATCGGGCGCGGGCGTTCTATTCGGAAAAACTCGGGCTTGATCCGGTCGAGCAGCGCCAAGGCGGGCTCCGCTACGTCTGCGCGGGGGGCGAGTTTGCAATATTCGTCTCAGCCGGACTGCAATCTGGTACCCATACGCAAATGGGCTGGTTGGTTGAGGACATCGAAGCAACGGTGCTTGAGCTTCGCGCGCGGGGAGTCGAGTTCGAGACCTATGATTGGCCTGAAGACCATCGATGGGATTGCCGACATAGCCGGAAATTACGCCAGTAAGGGTGTCGGTGAGCGAGGTGCTTGGTTCCGCGACAGCGAAGGACCTCAGCGACCTCGGCCATCACGTCACTTAGTCATTGGCCGTTCGAACTGGCTGCAAGGACTTAGATGCAAAGCTAGCCACGACCGGTCGTTGCTTGCGGGTCGATCCGGTTACACTACCTACATACCTCGCGAAATGCGGCGGTGAGCAAATGTGAAGCCAAGCAAAACGCTCGTGGCGCGGCCGCTTGTCCGATACTGATGAAAAGTGAGTGCCAATGACTGTTTTCTCGGGTCGGTGTTCGCGATGGACGTTGACGGCAAAGCTACGTTCGCGTTCGAGGCGAAGAATTCCGGGAAGCCTTCGAGTTGTGCAAAGAGGAATGGGTTCGTGACGACTTGACCACCATTACATCGAACGGCCTCCCGCTTTGCTCCTCGACGGCCAAGTTGACAGTTCGCAGAGCCGACGAAGCCGAGATTGTCATCTATCGAAGCGCAGCTGACAAAACTCAGACAGAAGACTTGGTGCTAGCATATCTTGTCGATTTAGATTGAGCGTGGCGACCTTCCCCCGCGGGCCATACATCGCCAGGCCCTCCCGGCTGATCCGGTTTGGACCAGCAGGGAAATGACGCAGTTTTCTGGTACCCATGATCGGGGCGGAGCGGCGCTTGTCGTTGCACCGACCACGCCTCCCTGATCAGAGCATCCGCCGCGTACTAGGCGAGCAAAGCTAAGTAGATGGTTCCTTTTCGGGAACGCCAAAATGAGATTGCCTAATGGAAATATTGGAGCGAGGATAATGAGACCGGGGCTGGCAATCCCTTTTCATTTCGTAATTTTTAAAGAGACCCGGGGGGCCGCTGATGAAAGTCAGTGGCCCCGGTCCTTTTAGGAACGGCAGATCGCGGGACAGGTTTCTGTTCAGTCGCCGCGTCCTTGACAGCGCGGGGACCCTCCCGAGGCCTCAGCCCCTCCCCCCCAGGGGCTGGGGCCTTTTGCTGACTGCTACCCGAATAGATTGAGGTCCAACGCGAAAGCGCCGGCCCAAGCCGCGTCCGCTTCATCCTCGCCGAGGTCTTTCCCCCAGCGCGCTTTCGCAGCTGCTTGCATGTCAGGCTTCTTGGCGTTGCCTTTGCCGGTGGCGTGCATCTTCAGTTTGCTGAGATGGACCGCCGACCATGGGAGCCCCGCCAGCTCGCAGGCGAGTACGGCAGCTCCGAGCATGGGGAAGAGTGCTTTGACGCTGCTGAACTGTCCGGAGAATGGCTCTTCGATGCAGACGCCGAGGCAATCCGGTCCGGCGAAGCGCTGGACGACCCCGTGAACGCCGACCGTGCGACTTCCGATGTTGCCTTCAAACCGAAGTGCCTGGGCATCGAGACCTCCATCAAGATACACCCTGCTAATGAGCTGCTGCCGGTTTGATGGACACCGAGATTGGGTGTTTTATCAAGCCGGAGGGTGGTCATGCAGAGACGGAAGTTCAGTCGAGAGTTTAAGGTCGAGGCGGTCAAGCTAGTCAGGGAACGCGGGTGTCGGTGGCACAAGCGGGCCGCGATCTGGGCGTCCATGAGAACGTGCTGCGCAAATGGGTTAAGGAGTTCGGCTCCGACCCTGTGCAGGCCTTCCCCGGCCACGGACAAATGAAGCCTGAGCAATTGGAGATCGAGCGGCTGCGGCGCGAGGTCACAAAGCTGAAAGCCGAGCGGGACATCCTAAAAAAGGCCGCGGCCTACTTCGCGAAGGAAGCGACATGAAGTTCGGCTTCATCGCGAAGCACCGGAACATCTGGCCGGTGGCATGGCTATGCGAAGCAATGGGCGTATCCCGGTCGGGCTTCCATGCCTGGCTGAACCGATCGCCCAGCGCCAGATTCCGAAGCGACGAGACGGTAGGCCAACGGGTCAAGGCAAGCTTCGTTGCCAGCGACCGGACCTACGGCGCCCGGCGCGTCTGGAGAGACCTTCTGGCAGACGGCGTCGACTGCGGTCTGCATCGGATCGAGCGGCTGATGCGCCAGCAAGCCTTGCGGGCGAGGCCAAGGCGCCGGCGCCCGCCGAAGGACCAAGGCGATCGCCAGATTGCGAACGTGCCGGCGAACCTTCTGGATCGTCAGTTTGTGGCCGACCGGCCAAACCAGAAGTGGATCGCCGACTTCACCTATATCTGGACCGCCGAGGGCTGGCTCTACGTGTCGACCGTGATCGACCTGTTCTCGCGCCGGGTGGTCGGCTGGTCGATGAGCTCCAGTATGACAGCGCAATTGGTTGCGGATGCCCTGTTGATGGCAGTCTGGCGGCGTGGCAAGCCGGATGCTCTGATGCATCATTCCGATCGCGGCAGCCAATACGTCAGCGAACAGTTCCAGCGCCTGATGGCAGACAGTGGGATCGTTTGCAGCATGAGCCGATCCGGCAACGTTTGGGACAACGCAGCGATGGAGAGCTTCTTCTCGTCGTTGAAGACCGAGCGCACCGAGCGCAAGACCTATCGCAACAGGAATGAGGCCAAGGCAGATGTGTTCGACTACATCGAGCGGTTCTACAACAGCATCCGCCGTCATTCGACGATCGGGTACGTCAGCCCGGTTGAGTTCGAGCGCAAGGTGGGATTAGCTTAACCCCGTGTCCATCAAAACCGGCAGCAGCTCACACACCGGCCGTATGACCGTAGAGCTGGGTGATGACCTGGCCGCGGCTGTAAGCCTGCTGCACGCAAGCAACATAAGGTTTATTGCTCATCCAATCATACGGTCCAGCACTTGCAGTGGAGACCGAGCCTACGGTCGAAACGATTGCGGCCGCAGTTGCGATGGCGAAGAGCCCTGTACGAAAGCTTGCCATGTTCGTGGTCCCAAGTCAGACCACACTATTGCGTGTCTGTGCCAATACAATGAGAACTCACTGGGGTCCTGTATGTGCGGCACGTCACTTCGACCCTGGCCGCCGAAACTCTACCGGTCAGGATCGTCCGATGACCAGTTGCGGCGACTTGTGCAAAGCCTGTCCTATGAGCATCAGGGGAACGGCAAGTAAGATCAAATATACTCATCATAACAAGCTGGTCGTGAAAATTGCCATTGGACGGCGTTTTCGAGATCATCAGATTGGAAATGATGAACCCGAGGCCGGTCAATGAAGCTAATATACCGCTTCCCTTCGCAATTAAGCCAAGCCTGCGCCACTCGATCTCGCGAGATTTAGCTCTGGTAGCTTGCTCATTGAGTTCGGAACGCAAGGCGAGCAACTCGGTCTCGACTTCAGCGTGCGTCATTGTTCTCTCGTAGATTGGATGCTTTGACCGATTTTCAAAAGCTTCTTGAACAGAATGACAGTCGGTTGCTCTGGCCCGCACCTATTCGATGAACGAGGGGTGCGGGCCAAAGTACAACCGCAAAATAGGATCAGGATCCTCGCGCACCGCTCATGATCGGCCCGAACCTCTCCCAGCTTTCTCCCTTAAATCGCATCATCTGGAGCTGCTCGATCGGGGCGAAATCGTCAGGGCCTGTCTTGATACGTGTGCCCGTAATGTAAATTCCAATCTCAAAATCGAGGTTGGCTGCCTGCTTCATTACATTCTCACGGGTCAGCGTGTCACCGCATTGACGGAGGACTTGCTCCAGGCCCTTAGCCACACCGTAGCCAAAGACAGTCGCAGAGTCGTCGAGATCACCTTCGGGGTACCACTTCGTCATGAAAGCCCGCCACTCGTTCATCGATGCGTCGTTCTTCCACTCTGAATCCTTGGGGTCCTTGAGGTATGCGGTAGAGAGGATGCCCTGGCTGGCCTCGAAGCCCGCAGGTTTGATGACCCCACCTATAGAACCAGAGACGTTGGTCAAGAACTGCACGGGATGCCACCCTAGTTCGGCGACTTTCTTGATGGCTTGAGCGGCAAACTTCGGGGTTGCGATATTGACGAAGATGTCAGGGTTTGCGCCCTTGATCTGCACCACCTGAGAATCGACAGTAGGCGAGCTCGTCTCGTATGCTGCCTCAACAACGATAAGCTTGCTGGCCTGGTCACCGAGGCCATCCTTCAAGCCGGTGACGTAGTCTTTCCCGAAATCGTCATTCTGATAAAGCACACCGACAGTCTTACCGGGGTAGTTCTGCAGAATGTACTTGCCGTAGATGCGAGCTTCGACCTGATAGCTGGGCTGCCATCCCATGGTCCACGGGAAGTTCTTCGGGTCGTTCCATTTGGCTGCTCCGGTCGAGACAAATAGTTGCGGCACCTTCTTGGAGTTCATGTACTTCTGGATTGCGGTGTTACCGGGCGTGCCCAAGGGGTTGAAGATCAGCAGCACTTCGTCGCTCTCCACAAGCTTGCGGGCTTGCTCGACCGTTTTGGGCGGGCTGTAAGTATCGTCATAAGAGACGAAGTTGATCTTGCGACCGTTGATGCCACCTTCGGAGTTAATCTTATTGAAGTAGGCGGCTTCGGTCTTTCCAATCGTTGCATATGCGGATGCGGGACCAGAGTACGGCATGATGTTGCCCACCTTGATTTCCGTGTCCGTTGCGCCGGGATCGTATTTCTTTTGAGCACTTGCGTTTGACGAGATCGCCGCGACAAGCACCGCGGTGATTGCGGTCGAATAGACAAAGTTGACGTAAGAACCACGCATCGTTGTCCTCCCTTGAAGCACAAACTGTTTCAGCCATTCTGGTGAGCTGTTCAGCCGCGCATTAGCGAGTATGCATGAGAACCGTCCGCGGCAGCAACGAAACGTGCCTGCCATTTCACTTCAGCAGTCGGAAAAGCCAAGCTTAGACGCAGCGCACAATTCCTTCCGCAGGAATTAGCGGGAGCAGGCGGCCTGCAAGTTGAGCTTGCGCAGCATGGAGCTTACGCCATCTGCTCGGCACTCTTGCGCATCAGCCAACTTTGTGGCGGAGGCGTTTCGCGATGTACTTTTCTTAGACTCCGCCTTTACCTTCCTGGCGCTGACGCGGGTGTCATTAGGGTCGTGCCAGTGGCGGGGAATGAACTCCGGCGCACTCGCCTTATCTACTTCTTTTGGCTGAGGCTGAGGTGGGGTCGGCGGCTCGGAGGGCGGCATGGACGCCAGGACCACCTTCTTGACAGTTTTTTGGATGAGTTGGGTGCTGACTAGCGATAGCCGATCAGCCTTGTTGCCTGCGACGGCGGGATAGGTGATTGACGTCATCAATAACGGAGCGGGTTTGGACCCAGCGGCAGCGATAGCTCCGATGCCACCTAGACATATCACTCCAAGTACAACGACCTGATCACTTTCATCTTGCTCCAGACCGAGGCTTCAAGCGTAGACGACATTTGGCCGGCAGCAAGGCGACCTGATTTTTTGGGTTAACGGTACGAGCAGTGGTACCTTCGCATCGATCGGTTGCTTCAACACCACCGAAGAATGAGTCGCGACCAGCCGGACCAAAACTGATAGTGCAGCCGGAAGGAGGTCGCTGTTATGCCTGCGATGCTGTTATGCCTGCGATGATGGTCTGTAAACCGCGCGCCCTCATTTGGATGCAGTTCCAATGATCGAATTAGGTCGGGATAGTTGACCGGGCTTTTGGGTTAGTCGCTAGATTGCGTGAATGATAGCCGACAAGGCGGACGTCGTCGCTAATCTGATTGCTGACAGACCGGACTGTCCTCTTTTTGCGCCAGACGCCGGTCGCCTTCGACGGAAGGGAACGGCCGCGCGCGACAATAAGCAGACCATTTCTCTTGTTTACATAGACGTCGTACATCGTACTCCTCGGCGGGAGAGTAATGCCGGTTAGCGGGAAATGCGGCGACGGAACCGCAAAACTCGCGGAAAACGCACCAGTAGACAGCCCATTCTGTGTAACTTATGCATTGCGTGCCGGCTACTATTTGCAGGGAGCCGAGAGTGCCCTTCCGCCCTGAGTTGCGCGAAGAAGCCGCGCGGCAATGAGCTTTTGGATTGCGTTGGCCATTCAGCAAGAACGACTATAGTCGTTGGCACGCTTGGTCGACTCCAAAGACGCTTGCCTCTTCGACACTTTGTCGCAGCTGGCTCGTCCGGGAAAATTGCCCCGGTATGCCTACCTTCGACGGCCTTCGTACAGCCTGTCCAAGGCTCGTGTATCCGCGCATTGTCACCGAGCTACCACTTCTTCCGCTCTTTGAAAGCGCCGCGATCTCCATCGACAGCTGCTCCTGCGTGGACGGCTTTGAAAGCCGCGGAAGCTCTATCGGCAATTCGCCTTCAATGTCGGTAAAATCGGTCGCCAGCAGTATCGGTAGCTTGGAATCGCAGGCAACAAGATGACAAAATCCAAGCCGGCCGGTCATTCCGACATCGCATGACCGGTGATCACCAATTCCCGAGTCAGGCCTTTCTGCATGCACGCGGCTTTTACGGCCTTGCGCGCAAACTCCGGCCGCAGGGGCCCGAATGTACTCAGCACGAATATGCGACACATGCGGCGCGACAGCCCCATGCTGCTTTTGAAGATCTGGATGGTCGAACTAGAGCGGCCACGCACTCTCCCCATTTCATCTAAGACGTTCGTCTTATCTCTCTTAACGCCGACGCACCTGGCTCCAAGCCGGAAGACCGGGAAAACTTGGAACTTCTCGGGCTAGCCTATGTTGTACCATCCCAATACTGGAGATCGCGATATGAATAAAAAATTTCTTCTGCTGCTGTTGGCTGCTTCGCTCCTGGCCGGGCCGTCCTTTGCGCAAAACCCGCCGGCGGCCGATCGGCCAAACAATAATGCGGTCAACAGTTCAGGCCAGAACAATTCCAGCAAGCCGGTGGCAGGAGCCAACAGCTTCACCGAGGGCCAAGCCAAATCCAAGATCGAGGACGCCGGCTACACCAACGTTACATCCCTGAAGAAGGACAAGAACGGCGTTTGGCGCGGAAAGGCCAGTAAAGGCGGTGCATCAAGCGCGGTCAGTCTGGATTTCCAGGGCAACGTGAACGCTGCCAAGTAAGCTGCGCGCAGCAGTAAAGAATGAGAGGATTCAAGATGACCATTACGATTTCACGTCTCTACGACAACTATTCCGATGCGCAGCGCGCGGTGACCAGCCTGGAGGCCGCGGGCGTGCCGCATTCGGATCTGAGCATCGTCGCGAACAATTCCGATAACTGGTACAGCACCGATAAGAAGGTCGATCGCGATCGCGATGGGGTTGACGATCGGGCGGAAGGTGCGGCTACGGGTGCGGGCCTTGGCGCAGGTCTTGGTGGCGCTGCCGGCTTGCTCGCGGGCCTCGGTTTATTGGCTATCCCCGGCTTGGGTCCGGTCGTGGCGGCCGGATGGCTCGCGTCGACCGCGCTTGGTGCCGTTGCCGGCGGCGCGACGGGCGGCGTCGTCGGGGCACTGACGCAGGCCGGCGTATCCGATGAGGAAGCTCCGCTCTATGCCGAAGGTGTGCGGCGCGGCGGTACGCTGGTGTCCGCTCGTGTGCCGGACGCGGACCGCGCGCGATACGAAGCGATCCTGAACGAGTCAGCTGTCAATTTGCGCGACCGGATCGCAGCCTGGCAGAAGGCAGGATGGAAGAATTACGATCCATCTGCACAGCCTTATGGCGCAGAGGAAGTTCGCAGAGAACGCCAGCTTTACGGCACCGGCATGCGATGACTCACCGGGCGGCCCGCCGTCGGCGGGTCGCCAATTTAAACCGGACGATTGCCCATTTTATCCCTTGGACGGCGCTGCCTTTCGGGTCATTGCACCGTGAGTGCCGTAGCCGCGGGTGCGCTTCTAGCGACGGTGGCGAACACCATGATGCCTCTGCCGTGGCAGACCAAGTCAAGCCGTCGGTAGCCGGCATTTCCGGAGCGGCCGTGTTGACGGGGGCTACAGCGTCTTTCCCTGACGCTCGCTCTCCCGTCGTTCGGTGCCGGCATGGGCTTCGCGGTCGTCTCACCGTGGGGCAATCCCGGCGTCTCGGCAACCGGGCGGCTTCGGACGAAGTGGGTCGGAGCCCATACTGCCGAGGTGCAATTCAGGGATACGGCACACGGGCTTTAGCCTGAGCGGCCGGGATGTACTCGGAGCGATACTGCTGGCCTCTGCCGCAACATCATTGATCGGTACCGCGCCAGGTGTGTGAAGCACGCCGAGACCACGTCGCCATCCGGATTCCGGATAATAAGCAGGGGCTAAGAGCAGTATCCGTTTCCGCGCTCTGGACCGAATTCGGCGCATTGGCGAGCACTGCCCGTTCCTTGGCTGCGATCTCCATCCGCCAATGAAGCGCTCGACCAGGCGGGGTGAGAAGAGGTCGAGATCGGAAGTCGGACGCCAAGACGCTTGGTGCGGTCCGCCCAGTCGCGGCCACTGTTCGCTAGGATTGCCATGTCGCATTCGAGGTCTTCCATGATGGCGAAGCCACCCAGACAGCTCACCAACATCGCGAAGCCTCCGCGCGTCGGTCACATGGACTAAACGGTTTCGCCAAAAGCTGGAACGCCAAGCACATTGGATGCTTCCTTCTCGCCCGTCGGCACGATGCAGGGAGACGCTTGGTGCTCCATGAGTTGGCTGCCATCTAACAACCGCGAGATTTCGTCGGCCGACACGGGGCGACTGAACAGGAAGCCTTGAAATTCATGACAGTTGAAACCCTTTAGAATAGAGTCTTGTTCGGCGGTCTCCACCCCTTCGGCAACTACGGTCAGACCAAGCGCCCGTCCGAGCGTGATGATGGCTGCGGAAATCGCGCGGTCTTGAGGGTTTTGGCCAATTTCTCCAACGAAGCAACGGTCGATCTTTATCGTGTCAATCGGAAAGCTTTTCACCAACGAGAGAGACGAATAGCCCGTGCCGAAGTCGTCTATTGCCAGACGAACACCGCGACGATTGATGGCCTGCATGACCGCAGTCGCATGCGTGACGTTTTGCATCACCATGCTCTCGGTCACCTCGAGCTGTAGGAGCTCGGGAGCCAACCCCGTTTCGCGTAGAACCCCGTCGAGAAATCCTAGCAACTCATGATCGGTGAACTGCTTCGGCGAGAGATTAACGGCCATAGAGATCGCGGGCAATCCGCGTGACTGCCAGATGGTGCTCTGTCGGCAAGCTGTCTCCAATACCCACCTGCCAATCGGAATGATCAGACCGGTTTCCTCGGCCAGCGGAATGAAGGCTGCGGGGGCTATCAATCCTTTTTGGGGATGCTTCCAACGTAGAAGCGCCTCCACACCGACAATGCGACCTGCGGTATCTACCTTCGGCTGATAGTGGAGAAACAGCTCCTCTTTCTCCATTGCACGGCGCAAGTCCGCTTCGAGAACGAGGTGCTTCAGCGAATGCGACTGCAGCTCCGCCGAAAAGAAACGATATGCATTCTTTCCACCTGCCTTGGCCGCATACATTGCAGTGTCCGCCTGCTTGACGAGCTCCTCAGGATCTGAGGCGTCATCGGGGAAGATCGCGATTCCGATGCTACAGGTGATGCGGCATTCGTGACCACACAGGAGGAAAGGTGACTCGAGCGCTTCCAGAAGCCGTTGGGCGATCGCCGTCGCCTGATCTTTGCCGGTCAACTGGTCAACTAAAACGACGAACTCGTCGCCGCCCAGCCTGGCGAGCGCGTCCTCAGCCCGGATATTTGCACGCATCCGCTTGGATGCTTCGATAAGCAATTGATCGCCGGCAGTATGACCGAACGAGTCGTTGATCATTTTAAACCGGTCAAGGTCTGCGAAGAGAACGGCAAACCGGCTACCCGGCGCTCTGCTCGCGCGCTGATGCGCTTCTGAGACCATTGTGTTGAACATCGAGCGATTAGGGATACCTGTCAAAGCATCGTGGGTCGCCAGGAAGCGGATGCGCTCTTCCGCGATTTTCTTTGCCTCGGTCCGATCAAAATTGTGAAGAGCAAAGGAGACGTTTTCCGCCAGCCTAGCCAGGAGCTCAGCGATCTCGGAGGTGAAGATGCCTTCCTCGCTGGCTAGGAAGAGCAAGACTCCGATGACTTCACCCTCCCTGAATAGAGGAAAGCTCGCACCAGCGCGTGTTCCACCTCGTTCGGCAAGCTTATGCCAGTGAGTCGTCCCCGCGTCGCTCAAGAACTCATTTTTGATGCATGGCATTCTCGAACGAAACGAGGTGCCGGTTAGTCCCTTACCCTGGGGATGGTCTGCCAAAACCGAAAACGCTGTGCTGCGAACCCGATCGGCATTTTGTCCCTTAGTTGATACGATCTTCAAGAAGTGATCGTCCGGCTGAGCTAGGGCAATTGTCGTCGAGGTAAAATGGCCGCCCAGAACCGCTGCCTCGCAAACCAGATCGTAGAGTTCTTCGCGTGACCCAGCCCGCATCATGGCTTCGTTTGTCTTGCAAAGCGCGATGTACATGCGGTGCAACGCAGCTTCTTTGTCCTCTGCCTCGCGCTGAGCGCGCTCCGCCTCCTTTTGCCGTTCTGCCCCCTCGAACCTTTCGAGAGCAAATGCGACGTTCTCGACAACGCGTTGGAGGAGCTCGCTTATTTCGGCTGTGATAGAGTTGGCTTCTGCGAAGCAGAATAGAAATACGCCAATGCTTCGCGAGCGCTGGACTATCGGAACCGCCAACGTCGAACCGACGCCGCAAGCAATTGAATGCTCTCGCCACGGGGTCAGCGTATCGTCACCAAGAACGTCATTGCTGAGAACAGGGTGCCCCGAGCGATATGCCCGTCCCGCAAGTCCGTGGCCGTGGACTGAAGCCTCATCGACTGAAATGCTGATTTGCGGAATGAACCCTGTCTCGCTCGTTGCAGCGACGACGTCGAGCGACCCCGTATTGTTTGGGAAAAGGGCAGCTGTAATTCGAATGTGGCCGCCATGAACCGCGGCATCACAAACTCTTTGGTAAAGTTCGGAGCTGCTCGCGGAACGTAGAATGGCTTCGTTCGTGGCGTTCAGTGCCGCGAACATGAGTTCGTGGTTCATGGTCTCCCCCACAAACATCCTAGTGAGTCCAAGGAAACAACAAGTTAGGATCGATGCTTTAGGACATCTTAACGAGTGCTAGGTCATGCATCGCGTGGACCGCGCGCCGGTTTTCGCGCCTGACAGGCGCACGCGCCCGAGCGACATTTCTGCAGGAGCTTGCCGGCAGACCAGCCTTTGCCAGGCGGGTTGAGGGTATGCTGTCGCGCTACCCCAGAGTGTCGAAAGCAACCAGTCAGCACAAGTTTTCGCTGTCCGTCAGCAATACGACCCCGCTGCGAGGCTTCTCCCGCGATTTGATCCGAATCATTGCTCCGTTAGCTGCCCGCCGATGAAACCGGCGTCCACCGCTGCGATCGAACAACGAGGGATGGACCAGCCGGGTGGCAAATTCCGGGGGAACCTGCACGAGTGCCGGCGAGGTGCTGCGGGTCGAAGGCTTAACCGTCCAGTACGGCGCACTGGTTGCGCTGCGCGACGTGAGCTGGTCGGTTCATGCCAACGAGATCCTCATCATGGCCCGAACGGCGCTGCAAGAGCACCTGCTTTGCAGCCGTTGCTAACGCGGTGACTAGAAAACACTCGCAATGCAGGAAGATCCGGCGAAGCCGCGGATGAACGCAGCCATCGTGCTGCCGGATAATGCGTTTTCAGGCGAGCGAGCGCCGGCCTCGTCAGCCCGGGCGCGTCGAACACTCACCGCCCCGCGCCTGAAGGCCCGCAGCCGGCCACCCGCGAAAAAGAGCTCCGCGACCGCATGGGGTCACGGAGCTCGAGTCCAGGGAGGACGCCTTGAGGGCGACGGCGACCTCATCGACCTCCGCTATTCTATAGAAGACCGATCGCGGCTCTGGAGATGGAAACGGCACATTCAAGCCGCTCTATTCGCACGATGAGCTGCGCACGCCGTCAGCGGCTCCGCACCTCACATCTTAAGGGCGAACGGATCCCGCTCCTCGTTGGAAAAATCGATCATCACGTTCTTGGTCTGCAGGAACTCGTCCAGCGCCGCGACGCCGCGCTCCTTCCCGAAGCCGGACTCCTTGAAGCCGCCGAACGGCGCCATTGCGCTGGAGGCGCGATAAGTGTTCACCCAGACCGTTCCGGCGTGGACAGCCCTCGACACGCGCAAGGCGCGCGACAGGTTTGTCGTCCAGATTCCGGACGCTAGGCCATATTTGCTGTCGTTGGCAATACCGATCGCCTCGTCCTCCGTGTCGAAGGGAATGATCGAGAGCACGGGTCCGAACACCTCTTCCTGAGCGATTGCCATCTTGTTCTCGACTCCGGTGAAGATGGTCGGCTCGATGAACAGACCGTTGCCAAGACCATCGCCCGTCGCCGGTTTGCCGCCACACGCGAGAACTGCCCCTTCGTTTTGGGCATCGCCGATGCATTTGAGGATGCGTGCGAATTGCGGCTCGTTCGCCACCGTCCCCATATCCGTCGCCTTGTCCAAGGGGTTACCCAGTCTGATCTGGTGCGCCCGAGCGACGAGACGTTTCACGATGTCATCGTGGACGGATCGCTGCACGACGAGCCGCGAGCCGGCGATGCAGGTCTGCCCGGTCGCGCCGAAAATGCCGGCGAGAGCCCCGACGGTCGCCTTGTCGAGATCGGCGTCCTCGAAGATGATATTGGGAGACTTGCCGCCCAGCTCCAGCGTGACCGGGACAAGGCACCGGCCTGCTTCCGCCGCGATCTGGCGGCCGACGTTCGGGCTCCCCGTAAAACTGACACGGTCAATTCGGCCGCTCGAGAGCAGCGCCTGACCCGTCCTGTAATTGCCGGTGACGACATTGACGACGCCGGCGGGGAAGCCCGCCTCGCGAATCAGCTCGGCGAACTCGAGCGTCGTTACCGACGCATGCTCGGACGGCTTGATGACGACGCAATTGCCCGCGGCCAGCGCTGGCGCGAGCTTGTTGGCAAGCAAGCCCATCGGCGAGTTCCAGGCGGTGATCAGCACCGCGACGCCGATCGGCTCGCGGCGCGTGAAATCGAACACGTCGCGCTGGTCGAGCGGGATGGTGTCGCCGAAGATCTTGTCGGCACAGCCTGCGAAAAACCGGTAGGCGCGCGCGGCAAAGTGCATCTGCCCGTGCGTCTCCCGGATGATCTTGCCGTTGTCGGTGCTCTCCATGATGGCGATCCGCTTGGCCTGCTCATCGAGCAGATCGGCGAGCTTGTTCAGCAAAGTCGCGCGAGCAAGACCCGTGGTCATGCTCCAGATGGAGTCATAGGCGCGTCGCGCTGCGGCAATGGCATCGGCGACCTGCGCGGGGGTCGCCTGCGCGACCTGCGCCCATTCCTCGCGGGTATAAGGGTTTATGGCGGCGAACCATTCCTGGTTCGGAGCACTGACCGTCTCGTTGGCAATGGCAATTCCGTATTTCTTTGGCATGCTCGATTGTCTCCGCAACTGGCGAATTGCCTGTTTCATCCCGGACGGGAGGTCTGGCTTTGGTTGATGGCTAGGCTGGGCCCCCGAGGGGATCGGCGTCCAATCGCGAGATCCCGTTGATCCCTTCGCGGGCAGGAGGAAACAGCGAGAGCACCTGCCGGTCGTGACCGGGAATAATGTGCAACGGGCCATCGGCCAACTTCTCGATCACCGCAAAGCCGTTCAGCATCTGGTTGGTGTCGAACAACACGGGGAACGGCCGGCGCTGCAGGAGGTTGGCGTAATAGTGCGAGGCATCCGAGGCCAGCACCACATAGCCGCGGCGCGTCCTCACCCTCACGACCTGAAGCCCCGCGGTATGGCCGCCGAGCCAGTGCAGGGTTATTCCGTCGTCGAAATGAGAATTGGCATCGTGAAGAGTCACGCGCCCTTCAAAATTCCGCCGGACGATATGGCTGACGTCCTCGGCGTTGTAGGCCTTCTTCTGCTCGGCATCGCACATGCAGCGGCCGGTGCAGAAATGCATCTCGCGCTCCTGAACGTGATAACGCGCCCGCGGAAACAAATCGTGATTGCCGGCATGATCCCAATGCATGTGGGTGAGGATGACGTCCTTGACGCTATCGGAAGTGATGCCGATCTGCTTGAGGCCTTCGGCGACTGGGCGCGTGACTGCATAGTTGCGTGTCTTGCCTGCCCTCTCGTCGAAGCCGGTATCGACGACCACGGTGCGGTCCCGGCCAACCAGCGCCCAGACGAAAAAATCCAGCGGCATCGGAACGTCAGGCACATCGCTGCTGTCGATGAAGTTCTCGGATGCGCGGCGCTCTTCCTTCGCCGCGTATCGGATCGCGTAGATTTCATACTCGGACATGTCCATCTTTCACTGGCGCTCGATGCCAGCTTCCTTCGTTGTCGTGGCCCACAATTCGATGTCGTCCTTGAGATGCCTGGCGAAATCGGACGGGGCCATCCACTGAACCTCGAAGCCGATGTCAGCAAGACGGCTCCGGATCTCGGGCTCCGCCAACACCTCGCGTACACCTTCGGAGAGCTTCGCGACAATCTCGGGCGGCGTGTCCTTGGGAGCAAACAGGCCGGACCATGCGGATATGTTGATGAACGCGACACCGCCCTCCTTCATGGTCGGGATTTGCGGGAACAGCGAGGCGCGGTCCGGATTTGTGGTGGCAAGCGCACGAGCCGAGCCAGCCTCGACCTGGGAGACCGCGGGCGCCATGTCCATGAAGGTCATGGAGACGCGCTGGGCGATAATATCGGTGACGACCTGAGGGCTGTTCCGGTAAGGCACAGCGGCAATGTCGATCCCCGCCCGCCGCTTGAACGCCTCCCCGGACAGTTGACCAAGCGCATTGGCATATCCGAACGTCAACGTGCCGGGCTTGCTTTTCGCGAGCGCAACGAGATCTGCCACGTTTTTGACGGGCAGTGAAGGATCGACAATCAGAAAGTAAGGAAACACGCCGAACTGCGAAATCGGAGCAAAGTCTGCGATGGGATCGTACTGGATCGATTTCAGCAGGCTTGGATTCGCGGCGTGCGTAGACGTTCCGCCAACCAGCAATGTGTAGCCGTCGGGCGCTGATCGCGCGGCAGCCGTCGCTCCCAGCGCACCGTTTGCGCCAACGCGGTTGTCGATAATGATCGTCGTCTTCAGCAGCTCCGACAGCCGCTGAAACACAATGCGCGCCACCCCATCGGTCCCGCTGCCCGGGGCAAACGGCGCGATGACCGTGATCCGTTGAGAGGGATAGGCTTCAGCAGCTACGGCTAAATTCACATGTGACAGCGCGAACGCGATCGACAACAACAACACCCGCACGGAACCCTCCCATCGCTTTTTTTGCTTTTTCGTTTTCACGCGCCGACTACGACTTCTTCGAGCCACGTTCGATGACCTTCACGATGACCGGCCAGTAATTCGCGCCAAACCCGGCCTTGGACGCTTCCGTCAGAAGAGCCGCGCCCAGCGCCGCTTCCCTTGCCTCGATGCCTGCGTCCCTCGCCATGTCGAGCGCGTAGGACACGTCCTTGTGCATGTAGTCGGTCGAGAAGACCCGCTCGGGAAACTCTTGTGTCGCGACGGCCTTGTAGCCGTGGTTGCGCAGCGCAAAGCTGTCGGCAGAGCCTTTGGAGAGGGCATCAAACAAGGTCTGAGTCGACATGCCAGCGGCGTTCGCGATCGCGGACGCCTCGCAAAGGGCCGTCACCGTCCCCACCACGACCATGTTGTTCAGAATTTTGACGATCTGGCCGGTTCCGACGTCGCCGCAATGAGTCACGTCAGAAGCGAAGCAGCGCAGCAGCGGCTCGATCCGCGTAAACACATCCGGCGTAGCGCCGACGGAGATCGCCAGTGTCCCCGCCTCGGCAGCCGCGCGCGTCCGGGCGACCGGTGCATCGGCATAATCGGGTCCCTTCGCGGCAAAGACTCCGGCCAGTTCGCGCGTCAGTTTCAGCGGGCTCGTGGACAGGTCGACGATGGTCTGACCGGCGCGTGCAAATTCAAGCAGCCCGCCCGGCATTTCGCAAATCTTCTTCAAATGCTCGCCGCTCGGCATCGAAATGAAGACGATGTCGGCCTTGGCCACCGCAGCAACCGAGCCGGCATCGACCGCCCCGGCCTGAACCAGTCGCGCCACGGGTTCCGCGTTGAGGTCGTGGATCAGCACCTTTTGCTTTGTCTTCTGCACGAGATGCCGGCACATGGGTTCACCCATGACGCCCAAACCGATGAAGCCGAAGGTCGAAGATCCAGTCATGTCAAAGCTCCGGAATTTCCCGACAGAAAAAACATTCAGATACCGAGATAGGCCCGCCGCACATAGTCGCTGGCCAGCAGTTCCTGGCCCTTCCCGCTCAGCGCGACCGCGCCGGTTTCCAGCACAAAAGCCTCGTGACAGAGGTTGAGGGCAAGCTTTGCATTCTGCTCCACCAGGATGATCGACGTCCCGATATCGCGGTTGATCTCGCCGATGATGCGCGCGATCTCGTCGACGATGATCGGAGCAAGCCCGAGCGATGGTTCGTCGAGGAGCAAAAGTCGTGGCCTCGCCATCAGAGCGCGACCGATGGCAACCATCTGTTGCTCTCCGCCCGACAGCGAACCCGCCATCTGGGTCCGCCGCTCCACCAGGCGGGGGAAGTATCCGTAGATCTGGTCCAGCGTTTTCTTCTGCTGCGCTTTGTCGCGCTGCGAGTAGCCACCCACGAGCAGATTGTCGAGTACACTCATCTGCGGGAAGACGCGCCGTCCTTCGGGCGACAGCGAGATCCCGCGCCCGACACGCCGCGAGGCAGAGACGCCATCGATGCGCTCCCCGTCGAAATAGATCTCACCGCCGCTCAGTGGCCTGAGGCCGATAATGGCCTTCATCGTGGTGGTCTTGCCCGCGCCGTTCGAACCGATGAGCGAGACGATCGCCCCCTCGGCAACGGACAGGCTCAGATTGCGGACCGCCGTGAGGGGACCGTAGGAGACGCTGATCCCGCGCACATCAAGCATGGACCGCCTCCTTGCCGAGATACGCCTCGATCACGACTGGGTTTGATACGACTTCCGCAGGTGTTCCTTGCGCAATCATCGTACCGTGGTCCAGCACCACGACGCGATTGCACAGGCCCATGACCGTGCGCATGTGGTGCTCGACCATCACCATCGTGAGGCCGCGCTCCGCCTTCACCCGGCGCAGAACCGAAGCGAGCTCGGCCGCTTCCTCCGGATTGAGCCCGGCGACGGGTTCGTCCAGCATCAACAGCCGCGGTTCGCTGGCAAGCGCGACCGCGACGCCGAGACGTCGCTGCTCACCATAGGACAGCTCACGGGCCTTCAGGCCCACGCGGCGCGTCAGCCCGAGCAGCTCGAGCACATGGAGCGCTTTATCTTCGGCCTCCGCTCGCCACTTGCCGGAGAAAAACCCTCCCCACAGGCGGGTCGAGTTCGAGCCCAGCGTCCCGCGCGCTGCGTTTTCGATGACCGTCGCTTCGGAATAGATGGTTGCCGCCTGGAAGGTCCGCGAAAGCCCCTGACGAACCGTTTGATTGGCCGGCTGCCCCGAGATGTCGCGGTCCAGAAACCGGACCGTGCCCGCCGAGGGCCTCAACACGCCGGAGATCACGTTGAACAACGTGGTCTTGCCGGCGCCATTCGGGCCGATGAGACCGAGAAAGTCCCCCTCATTGACATCGAAGGAGACGTTTCGGACGGCAACGAGGCCGCCGAAGGACCGCTTCAGACTATCGACTTGTAGCATGCTCATGGCGCTTCCTCCACGAGCGTTGCGTTGGCTGGTGCGACGCGTTGGCGCAAACGCCCGATGTGGACGAGGCTCGCCAGGCCGTTCGGCACGAACATCAGGCAAAGAACCAGTATCGTCCCGTAGATGATGTGCTGCAATCCTTCGGTGGATCGCAGCAACTCCGGCAACGGCGTGAGGACAAGCACGCCGACCACAGGACCCAGCACGCCCTCGCGCCCGCCAACCACCAGCATGGTCAAGTAAGACACCGACTCCCAGAACGTGTACGAATCCGGGGAGATGAAACGGAGATAGTGCGTCGACAACGCGCCAGCGAATCCGGCGATGCCCGATCCGATCGTAAACGCAATCACCTGGACCCGATGGGTATCGATGCCGCTGGACTCGGTGAGGCGCTGGTTCTCGGCGGTGGCCGCCATCATCGTCCCCAGAGGCGACCGATACAGCAGCCAGGTCAGCAGCAGCGTCGCCAGCGCGCAGCCGAGCGCGAAGGGATAGAATTGCGGCTTGGCGCGAAGCACATATCCGAAGATTGAGATTGGAGGGACGCCCACCAGCCCGTTGGCGCCGCCCGTGATCGAGCTCATGTCCAACGCGAGCAACACCGCGATCTGGCTGAAGGCAAAGGCCACCAGCACGAAATAGACGCCGCGCAGACGCAGGATGATCCAGCCAAGAGCGGCAGCGATGACGGCCGCAACCAGAGCCGCGATGAACAGGGTCAGCAGAGGCGGCCACCCTTTCATCGACAACAGCGCCGAGACATAGCCGCCGACCAGTGCAAAGCCGCCATGGCCCATCGACAGCTGCCCGGCCCGGGCAATGATGGCGAGGCCAAGCACCAGCATCAAGTTGATGCAGCCGACTGTCGCCAGGTGAACATAGAACTGGTTCGGCGCGAACCAGGGCAGCAGCACGGCAAGGATGACTGCCACGCCGACGCCGACAAAGTGCACAGGCTTGGTGGTTGGACGATTCACGCCTCACGCTCCTTTCGGCCGAGCAGGCCTTGCGGGCGCAGCAGCACGACGGCGATCACGACTAAGAATTGTAGAATCTCGGCCAACGAGGCGCTGACGAAGGTGCCGGCAAAACTCTCGATCAGGCCGATGAGCAGTCCGCCGACAACCGCGCCTGGGACGCTGCCCAGTCCCCCGATGACGACGATGACGAATGCTTTCAAGGTCGGCGCCAGGCCGATGAAGGGCGACACCGACAGCACCGGCGCCATCAGGACGCCGGCGAATGCCGCCAGGCTGACGCCCAGCACGAACGCGGCGGGAAAGATGACATCGACGCGAATGCCCTGCACCTGGGCAATTTCCGCGTCCTGGGCCACGGCCCGCATGGCGCGGCCGATCCTTGTATGGCCGATCAACAGATTGAGCGACACCACGGCAAGGATCGCACCGATGATGACGACCAGCCGCGACCACGGAAATACGATCCCGTCGATGGACAGAACGCCGGAGACGACGGGCGGCACGGTGCGTGCCGACGATCCCCACATCAGCAGCGCGCTGTTCTGGATGATAAGCGCGACGCCGACCGAGGCGATCATGCCGTTGATGTCGTTGCCGCGAAACCGGCGAAACACGACCCGCTCCATCACCAGCCCGAGCAGGGCCGTTGCGCCCACGGCAAGGAGGACGCTAACGACGAACGGCATGTTGTTGCTGCCATAGAGGATGGCGAACAGGAAGGCGCCGACCATGTAGAACTCGCCATGCGCAAAATTGACGATGCGCATAATACCGAACACCATAGTGAAGCCGATGGCCATCAGCACATAGATCATGCCTACCATGAGGCCGTTGACGACGGTCTGGGCCAGAATGATGTCCATGCTCACGGGACGAGGACTCCAATCGCAGCGGCGAGGCAGATCATGCCTCGCCAGTTTTCAGCGGTCACTTATTTGCACGCATTGACGTCGCAGGTCGCAACCTTCGTGACGACGCCGTCCTTGATCTGCCCGACGTAGAAGGGAAGATCGATCTGGCGCTTGCTTCCGTACTTCTGCTCGCCGGTCCAACCGGCCTTGCCCATCGTGGTCAGGACATCCGACAATCCATCGAGCGTCGTCGCGATCTTGGTCGTATCGTCCACGGTCCCGGCCTTCTTCATGGCCGTGAACAGCATCTGCAGGCCGGCATAGAAGAACGGGCTGAAGCCGTTCATGTTCTGCCCATACTTGGCCTTGAAGCGGGCAACGTAGGCCGCCGTGTCAGGCAGGCCCGTGTCGATGGGCAAGTGAACGTAGGTCCCTTCGGCTGCATCCTTGCCCGCGACCTTCAGCATCTCGGCCGAAACATCGCCGCCCGTGACGAAAACCGGACCACGATAGCCGAGCTCGCGCGCCTGCTTCAGAATGAGGCCGGCGGTGGTCGGAGAATTGCCGCCGAGCTCGAGCCCATCGGCCTTCATCAGGATACGCGTGAGAACGGGCACGAAGTCGACGCGCTCGCGCTCGAAATACTCGACCTGCAGCTTCGTGCCGGCCTTGGCGTACGAGTTGAAGTTCGCAACGCCGATCTGCTGCCCGGTCTCATCGTTGGGAAGCAGCGACACGACCTGCTTGGCCGACGTGCTCTTCATCAGCCACGCCACCTGCGGGTCGGAGAATTCGCCAGTCGTAATCACCGGGCGATAGGAGAACGGCGCATCGGCCCCGAGGGCCCGCGGCGTGAAAGCGAGCGTCATGGTGATGACTTTGCCGGACGTGGTCTGATCCTTGGTCGCCACCGCCGCGGCCGAGCCCATCGGGCCGACCACGAAATGGATTCCGTCCTGGATCATGAGGCGATCCATCGCCGTGACCGCGTCTGCGGCGCGGTAGCGGTCGTCATATTGCTTGATCAGGATCTTGTAGCGCTTGCCGGCGACTTCGAGACCGCCATCCTTGTTGACGTCTTCCGCGGCAAAATCGGTGGCGGCGAGCATGCCTTCCGCGAACGCGGCGCCTGCGCCGGAAAAGCTGGCGTGCACGCCGATCGTGACACTGTCTTCGGCCCAGGCGGCGCCGGAACAGGTGACCATTGCAGCCAGGACGGCAATCAACTCAAAACGCTTCATTCCAATCTCTCCCCAGATGTTGCTCTTGTCTGCCTTGCTCGTTTCTTTCAGGCGCGGCTTTTGTCAGGTGATGCTCGTCATCTACGATGGCGGCCTAACGTCATCGCCCTCGTTCGCGGGACTTAAGGAACCCAGTTGGTCTCCTCCGGCTCATGCATTCCGCGTGGCGCGAAGATGACCTTCTTTGGTGCTGCTCGCGTGCCGCGTCCCTGCAATAGGCGCGAAACCGTCGCGAGGTCCTTCACCTTCTCGATCGTCTCGAGCCGCTCGAAGAGCGGAGCGATATCATCGCGCGGCAGGACGGCGCCGGCGTGCTGATCGAACTGATCCCAGAGATCGGCGGCCGGCGGCGAATGGACCGCAAGGAGATCGAGAGCTTGCGCTCCCGACGGACCGTCGCCTGCGGCGCGCTGATCGCCTTCGGTCATCTGATGGCAAGACGCCTCGTCCATCGCTTCGGCCAGCAACGCGGCAAGCAAAGCATGTCTCAGGCTTTCACCGACCATGAGCGCTTCAGCTCCGCCCTGCCCGGTTGCGGGATTGCCCGCCATGAGCAGCGCGGCCGCAATCTTCGGCCGACTCAGTCCGAGCAATCGGGCCGCGGCCGCGACGCTGCCCAGCACGGCAGCTCCGAGCTGGCCAGCCGGCGGCAGTGAGTGCGAAATCTCGGCGCCTGCCATCAGCGCGACAATGAACTCCTGGCCGGTTTTTCCACGCTCCTCGCACAGGGCGAACAGCGCGACGACAAAGGCTGCATTCGCGGCATTGGGCGCCGCCCTGGATCCAGCGACGGCCGCCGTAGCGTTAATCAACGCGGCATCGACCGCGCTGGTGCGCCGTTCAGTGCCGAACACAACCGACGCGCCGCCGCTCGCCGCGATACCCGATGTCGCAAGCAACGCCTGGGTGATGGCGGCCGGCGCGCCGGACAGCGTCTGTCCGAACGCCGTGATGATGGCGGCCTTGGCTCGTCCAACAGCCTTTGCATCGCGCTGCTCCAGATCGTAGCTATTGATCCGCTCCGCCAGGCTCGACATCTTGGCGCTGACGCTCATTGCGCCGCCACCGCTTTGGCCGCCGCCACGCTCTGCTGGCCAGCTGCGTTTCGGCCTGCGATCCTGCCGAAGGTCGCGCCCGAGACGAGACCGGTGCCTGCGGGATAGTTGTCATAGAAGAGGCCGCCGACCAGTTCACCGCAGCAGTACAGACCCTTGATCGGGCGCCAGTCGGTGCCGATCACCTCGGCGTTCTCGTTGATCTTAAGGCCGCCAAACGTGAAGGTGATGCCGCCCGTCGCGCTGTAGGCATAGTAGGGCGGCTTGTCGAGCCGTAGCGCCCAATTGGTCTTCTCGATATCGAGGCCCTTGGTCGACAGGCCGTCCTTCTTGGTGGGATCGAAGCCTTCGTCCTCCGAGCGGGCATGATCGTTGTAGTTCACGACCGTTTTGATCGCCTGCGCCTTGTCATCGATATCGAGCTGCGTGATCAGCTCCTCGAGTGAATTGGCCTTGATCGGATCGCTGGTCGAATAGCGCGGCTCGAGCAAATGGACCACCTTGCTGTCGAACAGCTGATAGGCCTTGGCGCCGGGCTCGGCCAGGATGGCGCGGCCGAATTTGGCGTAAGTGAAGAGCGCGCCGTCTTCGCCTTCGTCGACGAAGCGCTTGCCCTTGCGGTTGATCATCACGGAATAGACGTAGGACAGGCGATTGCTGCGGTCGGTCATCTCGCGCGGCGCGAAGTCACCCCAGTCGGCGCTGATCGGCGTTGCATGGCAGCCGCTCCACTGCCCCCACGGCATGGCGCCGATGGCGAGTGCCATGCGCAAGCCGTCGCCCTGATTGTGGGGCGTGCCGCGAACCTTCGCGGCGCCGACGAGCGGGCCGATATGCTGCGTGCGCATCTGGACGTTTGCTTCAAAGCCGCCACAGCCGAGCACGATCGCCTTCGCACCGAGCGACTTGACACCTTCGTCATCCTTGGACTTGACACCGACGACGCGACCATTGTCATCGACGAGCAGCTCCGAGACGGCGTTGCCGTAGCGCACCTCGATGCCCATGCGCTCGCAGGTCGAAAACCAGCTGCGGGAAAGACCAACGCCTTCGTGCGCCGCGCGTACAACGAGACCGCGCGCCCAGACCATGACGTTGTCTTTCTTGACGGCGGAAAGGCTGATTGCCGGCTCCATCTTGATGGCGCCGGTATCCTTCATCCAGCGAACGGTCGCTTGCGAGTTCGACACGAGAAGACGAGACAGGATCGGATCCGTGCGCCCGTTCGTGACACGCATGAGATCGCCGTGAAAGTCTTCCTGCGTGTAAGGTGAAATGCCGTCGTAGAAGTTTTCGAATTCGTCTTCGACGCCAGGCAGCAGAGCTCCGATCTCGCGCGGCTCGTCATAGGCGAAACGCAGAACGCCGCCGCTCCAGTGCGTGTTTCCGCCTCGCATGTCACGGGGAGCTTTCTCGAGAACGACGACACGATCCGCGCCGTTTTCTTTCGCCGAGACTGCCGCAGCCAAAGCAGCGTTTCCCGCGCCAACGACGATCACATCGAACTCTTCGTGCATTTCCATTCCTTCCCGCCGAGCCTTGCTCTTCTATCTTCTGTATTCTGACGGATACCAGTGTATACATTGGAATGCAAGACGGGTCGACGAGATTCCGATTCCTACGGAAATTTTAGTGAAAACAGTATCTTATGGCAGGTTCTGTGGGTTGACCGAGGATCGAAGACAGCTGCGCAAACGGCGACGCCGGCGCAGCCCGCCCGTTGATTCAGCTACCGTCCCGTTCGCGACGGTCCTCGAGATCACGCTCTTTTGCCAGGATGGCCCGACGGGTCTCGAGCGCGCTCAGGACATGCGCCCGCGCAAGCCGATCGGCCTTTTCCCCTTCTCTTTGCGAAATAGCCTGCACAATTGCAGCGTGCTCGGCCTGAGCGACGGCGAAGCGGCCCTTCTCGGCCAATGTCGTTGGCCCCAGAAGAGCGATGGCATCTTGCAGAGCCGACAAGCTCTTTTCTAAGTAGCGGTTGTGCGAAGCTACTTGAATGGCGTCGTGCAGCTCCCTGTTGTGCCGATAGAGCTTGAACGGCTCGCGGTCGAGCTTTTCACCTTCGGCGACAAGTCGCGCCAGTGCAGCAAGATCTTTTGGACTTGCATGCTTTGAGGCCATCGCAGCTGCGGTGCCTTCGAGAGCCGCGCGCATCTCGTAGAGTTCTTCGACCGCATCCATGTCGAGAACGGACACGACAAGCCCGGTTCTCGGCCGGAGATCGAGCAGGCCGTCGAGCTCGAGCCGCGTCAGCGCCTGACGGGTCGGAGTTCGGCTGATGCCCAGGTGTTCCGCCAGTTCGATCTCGCGCATGCGCCGACCTGGGGCGAAGCGCCCCTCGATGATCTCACGCCGCAGTGCCGCGTAAGCGTAGTCAGCAGCAGACGCGAACTTCGCGCGGTCCGGCAACACCATCTGGTCGTTCATAAAGTCATCCCGATCTCATTCAGCAGGCGTTGCTCGTACCAGCGTGACGCGCCAAACCGTCCATCAATGATCTGCGTCCGATCCTTCCGCCCGTACAAGGCACGCGAAGGATGCAAGATAATCGGCGTCCGACCACCTGTTTGGAAAGAGGCCAACTGCGCCCATTGATCAGAATTAAGGGTAGCAGCTCGCCTCTGAAATGTATACACTGGTATCCAACGTATACAATGGTATGCAGGGGAGCGATACTGGTGCCGCAGAACAAGCTCAGAGCCACTTTCATGCGCGGCGGCACGTCGAAAGCCGTCGTATTCAACAGACAGGATCTGCCGGCAGATCCTGGCCAATGGGATCCGATCTTCCTGTCCGTCATGGGCTCGCCCGATCCCAACGGCCGCCAACTGGACGGGATGGGCGGCGGGCTGTCGTCTCTGTCGAAGGTTTGCGTCGTCGGCGCGCCGACGCGGCCGGATGCCGACATCGACTATACGTTCGCGCAGATCTCTGTGAAAAGTGCCGCCGTCGACTACAGCGCAAATTGCGGCAACATGTCTTCGGCGATGGGCCCGTTCGCTGTCAGCGAAGGCCTGGTGGTGGCGCCCGCGAACGGCGAAGCCGTCGTGCGCATTCACAACACCAACACCGGCAAGATCATCGTTGCACGTTTCGCCATGGCTGACGGGGACGTCGAGACCGACGGCGACATGACGATCGACGGTGTCGGCGGACAGGGCGCGCCCGTCCGGTGTGAATTCGTCGATCCAGGCGGCACCAGGACCGGACGGCTGCTCCCGACCGGACGCGCATCCGATCATTTCGATATCCTCGGCCTCGGCGCAATCGAGGCGTCGCTCGTCGACGCCGCCAATCCTTGCGTCTTCGTCGACGCCAGTTCGCTTGGCAAGGACGGCAGCGAGATGCCTGAAGCCCTCGAGGCCGATCCGGTCTTTCTCGAACGGATGGAGGCGATCCGCTGCGCGGCCTCCGTGGCGATGGGTCTTGCACCCGACGCCGCGGCAGCTGCCAATATCCCGAGCGTGCCCAAAGTCGCGATGATTGTGTCGCCGCGGCAGATGACGACGCTGTCGGGGCGGAAGCTTGAGCCTTCGGACATGTCGCTGGGCATCCGGATGATCTCCATCGGTCAGCCGCACCGCGCGGTCCCGATCACCGGCGCCGCTTGCTTGGCAATCGCGGTGCGCATCAAGGGCACGCTTGCGAACCGGATGGTCCGTGCCGGCGATGGCCCAATCACCATCGCCCATCCCTCCGGCACGACCGTTGTCGACGCGGCCGTAGAACATGCCGATGATCCCGCGAAGGCCCGCGCCATTCATGGCGCAGTGTATCGCACCGCCAGACGGCTGTTCGACGGCAGCGTGTTCTATCGACCGGCCAAAGCGGCTGCGCAAGCGCGGCGCAGCGCGTAAACGATCCCGGAGTTCCAGACGATGACTTATCTCGTTGCCGCCGATCTTCCCCGAGAATCGGCCGGACGTCGCTTTCGCGACCTATTGAAGCGTCCCGGCATCCTGCCACTACCCGGCGCTCACAACGGCATGGCGGCATTGCAGGCCAAGGCGGCCGGCTTCGACGCGCTTTATCTCTCAGGCGCAGCCATGACGGCGTCGATGGGCCTGCCCGATCTCGGCGTCATCACCGTGGATGAGGTCGCCTTCTTCGTCCGCCAGATCGTCCGCGCGGCTGGGCTGCCCCTCCTCGTCGACGCCGACACCGGCTATGGCGAGGCGCTGAACGTGATGCACGCGACCCGAATCTTCGAGGACTCCGGCGCGGGCGCCCTTCACCTCGAAGATCAGATCCTGCCCAAGAAGTGCGGCCATCTCAACGATAAGAAGATCGCTGATGCGCACGATATGGCGGCCAAGGTTGCGGCCGCAGCGAAAGCGCGGCGCGATCTCGTGATCATCGCCAGGACCGACGCCGCCGCAAGCGAAGGCCTCGACGGCGCGGTCGCCCGCGCTAAGCTCTATATCGAGGCGGGTGCGGATGCGATCTTTCCGGAAGCACTCAACACGGCCGAGATGTTCCGCGCCTTCGCCGAGCGCATGCCTGATGTCCCCCTGCTCGCCAACATGACGGAGTTCGGAAAGACGCCGTTCTTCACGGCCGCTGAATTCGAGGCCATGGGCTACGCGATGGTGATCTGGCCGGTCTCTTCACTCCGCATGGCGAACAAGGCCCAGGCAGAGCTTTATGCGGCGATTTCTCGCGACGGCGGCACACACAAGGTCGTTGAGCGGATGCAGACGCGGGCGGAGCTCTACGCAACGATCGGTCTACACGACTACGAAGCTCTCGACTCGTCGATCGTGCAAACCATCGTTCCGGCCGGGATGCCGCAACGCAACTAAGATTGCGAGTTGGACTTCGCTGAGTCGACGTATGCGGGCATTGATCGTCGATGCCAGCAGCGCTGCGCGCCTCGGTGACTGCTGCTCGCCCTGAAAGGTCAGTGGGGTAGCAGGCCCGCGAGCTCGCCGCGCAAATCGACCGGCCACGCTCCTCATCTAGTCATGCATCGGCGCGTTCTCAGCCCTTCGGCTTGATCTCAACGCCGGAGACTGACGAAATGAAGGCCGTGCTGAGCGACTGAAGAACTCCGTTCACCATACCGCCTACGATCGCACCCCGAATGTTGCCCATTCCACCGATGATCGCAGCCGCAAACCCATTGAGCGTCATGGCAAGGCCGACATCGAACTGGGTGCTTATCATCGGTGTGAACACCACGCCGCCGATCGCACCCAACAGAGCCGCAAGACCGAACGACATAGCCACCATCCGCTCCACCGGAATTCCCTCGCGATCTCGGACAGGGGTTACGTCATGCATCTTGGCCAGGTCGCGATCGAGGGGCCTGCGCAGGAGTTGCTTGGCAACGCGATGTGAAGCGGCTGTTCCTCGGTGAAATTCCCGAAAGCATGAAGGCGCTGAGTATGTCCGATGCTTAGCGAAACCTCGAATTCAGCAGCCGTCGACGAGGCGATCCGGACACGCCGCTCCGTCCGGGCCTTCCTGCCAACGGCAGTTGATCGCGCGACTATCGAAGATCTGCTCGAGCTCGCCGCGCGCAGCGCCAGCGGCAGCAACATCCAGCCCCGGCGAGTCAGAGTGGTCGCCGGTGACGTCGAGGCGCGTCTGGAAAACGCGATCTGCGACGCGGTCGCGCGCGAAGGGATCGAGCCCTATCAGCGCGAGTGGAACTACTACCCGGTCAATTGGCGCGAACCGTTCCTCGGGAGCCGTCACAAGATCGGCTGGGACATGTACAGCCTGCTCGGCATCCCGAAGGGCGATTTCGAGGGTAAGCAACACGCTCGCATGCGCAACTACGCGTTCTTCGGCGCGCCCGTCGGCCTGATCTTCACCCTGGACGAAGACCTCGAAATCGGAAGCTGGCTCGATCTCGGGATCTATTTGGGTACCCTCATGGTCGCGGCTCGCGGCCACGGGCTGCACACCTGCGCCCAGGCGGCCTTCGCCGATTTCGATACGATCATCCGACCGCTTCTCAAACGTGCCCGAAAACGAAGTCATCATATGCGGCATGGCGCTCGGCCATGCCGATCACGATGCGCCGGTGAACCGGCTGATGACCGAGCGCGCGCCCCTGACCGACTATGCCAGCTTCATCGGCCTGTGAGGATTTGCGATGGTGCTGCATTTGCCCGGAAAGATCGTTGTCGCGGAGGTCGGAGCGCGCGACGGGCTGCAGAGTTTCCCGCGTTGATCGAGACCGCCATCAAAATTGCGATAATCGATCGTCTCTCCGACCTCGGCCTTCCTGTGATCGAGGTTTCCAGCTTCGCCCATCCGAGGATTGTGCCCCACCTGCGCGACGCCGAAGAGGTGATTGAGCGCGTCAAGCGCCGGCGCGGGACGATTTATCGCGCGCTGGTGCCGAATGCGCGGGGCGCCGAGCGGGCCGCGAAGGCCAAAGTCGACGAGATGCTTGGACTGATCACGATCAGCCCGACCTATACCCGCAAGAACCAGAATATGTCGATTGACGAGGCGATCGCGCAGAACCTGGACTCCTTTCGGATCGCGGAGACGAACGGGATCGCCTTTGTAATGGCGCTCGGGATGTCGTTCTGGTGCGCCTATGAAGGGCTGATTCCCGAAGACAACGTCATCGCTGTGGTGCGCCGACTCCATGACGGCGGCATCCGCCGCTTCTACCTCGCGGGCTCGCTTGGAATGGAAGACCCTGCTCACGTCAACCGCCTGTTCAGACGGCTAGGTGAGCTGTTTCCGCAAGCGGCCCTTTGGATTCCATGTCCACAATCTCTCGGGTATGGCGACGGCCAACATCCTGGCTGCGCTCGATGCCGGCGTGACGTGGCTGGAAGGCGCGATCTGCGGCATCGGCGGCGGCATCGCTATGCCGACAACGCTCGGATCTGTCGGCAACTTTCCGACCGAGGATCTCGTCAGCATGCTGGCCGAGATGGGTATCAAGACCGGTCTCGACCCGGAATGTACGATCATGCTGTCGCAGGAGATCGCAGCGCTGCTTAACATTGCCCCGCAAAGCCACCGCGGTAGCGGCGCCACCCGCAGGATGATGGCCGTACTCGCCGCCAACAATCCAAATGTGAGATATTCATGACACCTCGTCCGACCTATCGGTCGCTCGCGATGCGATTCATCGCTACTTCGGCCCGAGTCTACGTCACCTTTGAGCACGCCGTCGATGCACGACTGACTACGGAACGCGCCGTGGGTTTCGAACGCCGCCCACATCACATAGGTCATCGATGCGGTCCGCTAACATTTCAGAGCCTCCCTGGCATCGGGCGCTAATCCGCGGTCCATCCACCGTCGACGATGAGTGATGAGCCCGTCATTAGGGCAGACGCATCGGAGGCGAGAAACACGATTGCCCCCATCAAATCCTCGACCGTGCCCACGCGCCCCAGCTTAATCCTGGAAAGGACGTCGGCCTTGAAGTCGGGGTCTGCGAAAAAGGGCCTCGTCATCGGGGTCTCTATGAATGTCGGACAAAGCGTGTTGACACGAACGCCATGGGGGGCGAACTCAACCGCGGCCGACCGCGAGAACCCCTCTATAGCCCATTTGCTTGCGCAGTAGATCGAGCGACGCGCACCTCCGACGTGCCCCATCTGCGAAGACATGTTGATGATCGAGCCGGAGCGGTTTGCCTCCATGAGTCTTTTGGCGACCGTCTGTACGACAAAGAATGCCGCCCGCACGTTGAGACCGATGACGGCGTCAAAATCATCGATCGTCACCGCTACCATGGGCATCGGACGGTTGGTGCCGGCATTGTTGAGTAGAATGTCAAAGGGCTCGCTGGATCTGATCCTCATTGACGCCTGCTCCACGTCCAGGACATCCAGAACCATGGTATCGGCAGACAGGCCTTGCGCGCGCAAGCTTTCACAGAGAAGGTCAAGCTCGGCAGCGGTGCGGGCCGCAAGCGTGACGTGCGCTCCCGCAGTCGCCAAGGCGACGGCGGCCGCCTGGCCGATGCCCCGGCCAGCGCCGGTGACCAGGGCGCGCCTGCCATCGAGCCGGAATGAAGGTGTCTGTGGGAGAGGTTTCATGAGCTTGGTCCTTTCACACTCGCAGGTGAAACCGGAGCGCGCTCGGATGATGTCGAACTGAGTGCTCGTAGCTCCCACTCGAGATCCTCAACCGTGCGCCCCTTTGTTTCCATTCCGAAAACCGCGAATGCCAAGCCCGCCAGCGCGTACCAGCAGGCAAAGTAGATGAACGCCGTGGAAAAAGAGATGCCGGAAGAAGCGGGAACGACATCCGACGACGCGCCGACGATGAACGCTAAGCCCATCGGGCCGATCACCTTCCCCAAGCCACCGAAACCGTACCCCGCACCCATCCCGGTCGCTCTGAGCGCCGTAGGCCAGACTTCGGCCGAATACGGACCAACGACGGCAAAACCCCCTTCCCCGAACAGGAAGGAGAGCGCCAGCATTCCGACGAAAGCGACCAAGACGGAAGCGAGCGCATCGCCGAATAGGGCCGCGGCCAGCAACATCGCCGCGGCGCCGAAGCTGGAGATCAGTCCCGCAGGCCGTCTTCCGGTTTTTTCCGATAGAACCGAGAAGCCGATTCGCCCGAGCAAGGCGGCGCTGGTCACGAAGATCATGTAGAACGCGGCGGAGGTAGGCGGCACGTGCAGGACGTGCACGAGCAGTGTTGGAGCCCACAATGTGAGGCCGTAGTAGCCGGTTTGCATCCCAAGGTTTGACAGGAAGGACAGCGCGACGCTGCGCGGATATCTGAGCAGTTCGCCGAATCCAGGTTTATCCTGGGGCACGCTGTCAATAGCCAAAGGCAACTCGGACGGATCGACCTCGATCGCCCACGCAATCGAGTCCCGGGCTTCTGAAGTTCGACCGTTGCGCAGTAGCCATCGCGGGGACTCTGGTATCCAGACGCGCAACAGAAGCGCCGCCGCACCGAGGCCGACGCAGATGCCCATAAGGCCACGCCAGCCGACCGTAGGAGCAACGAAAGCGACCATCGCGGAGCCAAGCAAGAAGCCGAGCGGAACGGCCGCCGTCACGAGGCCACTCACCTCTCCCCTTCGGGATGCCGGAACGAACTCCTGAATCAAAGGCAGATCGACGCAGTAGAGGCCGCCCGCACCGAATCCGATCACGAAGCGGAAGAGAGTGAGATAGATCCAACCGTATTCGGCGCTATCGGGCGTGAACACCAAAGCGCCGGTACCCAGCGAAAACAGGGCGAGCGTGCTCAGGAAGACGCGTCGGCGGCCGATCCGGTCGGCGAGCCATCCGAAGAACGCAGCTCCCGCAATGGCACCTAGTCCGGACGACAGCAGAATTATGGAGGATGTTCCGAACGTGAGCTTCCATGGCTTAGAAACGAAAGTGAGGACGAAGCCGATTAGGAAATAGTCCAGAAACTCGAGGACCAGTCCGAATGCGCCAGCAAATATCAGCTTCTTCTGATTGAACGTTAGGTCCGAGCGTTCATCAAGAGCAGACAACATAATGCATCCCATCCCGCCCCTCGGGCGAACAAGTCATTCCGCGATTGATTTGAAAGGCTCTTGCCTGACGGCTACTCGGCAGCCTCGCCGTAGGGGACGTTCCGGCCTCCGTAGCGGCGAACACGCACGTTTGCCTGCTCGGCATGCCCAACAAAGCCTTCGAGCATGCACAAGCGCGAGCAATATCCGCCGATCATGGCGGAGGCCGCGTCGGTCGTGACCCGCTGGAACGTCACCGTCTTCATGAACTTGCCGACCCAGAGGCCGCCGGTATAGCGGGCGGCCTTGAGTGTCGGGAGAGTATGATTTGTGCCGATCACCTTGTCCCCGTATGCCACGTTGGTGCGCGGTCCGAGAAAAAGGGCGCCATAGTTGGTCATGCGGTTTAGGAAATAGTCGGGATCTCTCGTCATGACCTGGACGTGCTCCGAGGCGATCCGATCGGCTTCGGCGACCATCTCCTGGTCGCTCTCACACACGATGACTTCGCCGTATTCCTCCCAGGCCTTGGATGCAACATCGGCGGTCGGCAGGATCCGGAGCAACCTGCCTATCTCGCTCATGGTATCCTGCGCGAGCTTATGGGATGTGGTGAGCAGGATGGCTGGAGAATTCGGCCCGTGCTCCGCCTGGCCGAGGAGGTCGGTCGCGCACAACTCACCATCAACAGTGTCGTCCGCAATGACCAAGGTCTCGGTCGGGCCCGCGAAGAGATCGATACCGACCCGGCCGAAGAGTTGCCGCTTCGCTTCGGCGACAAAAGCGTTGCCTGGGCCAACGAGCATATCGACGGGGGCTATGGACGCCGTGCCGATCGCCATCGCACCGACGGCCTGGATGCCGCCGAGACAGTAGATCTCGTCGGCACCGGCAAGGTGCTGAGCCGCTACGATCGCGGGCGCGGGCCGCCCCTTATACGGTGGCGCGCACGTCACGATCCGGCTCACGCCGGCGACCTTGGCGGTGATGACTGACATATGGGCCGAGGCCAATAGAGGATATTTGCCGCCGGGCACGTAGCAGCCGGCCGAGTTGACTGGGAGGTTCTTGTGTCCGAGAACCACGCCGGGAAGAGTTTCGACCTCGACGTCGTGCATCGACTCCCTCTGGTGCCCCGCGAAGTTGTGCACCTGTTCCTGTGCGAACTTGATATCGTCGATGTCGCGCTTGGAAAGCTGACCGAGGCACGACCTGATCTCTTCCTCCGTAAGGCGATAGTCGCCCCGATCCCACCCGTCGAATTTCGTGGAGAGCTCCCTGACTGCAGCGTCGCCGCGTTTCTCGATGTCGGCAAGAATTTCCTCCACCGTCGCGCGGACCCTGGCCGCATCCTCCGCCCGGAGTGCCGCGTCGCGGCCACGCTTGAGATATTCAGCCATGTCGATCTCCCTCGTTACTTGATGGCCTGAGGATTGGTAGGAGAGCCCGCCCCACCAGGGAGGTGCAGCGGCGGCGCGCAAAAGAAGAATTCGTAGACCTTATCCTGCGCGCAATCCTCTGCCAGGTCCTTCACATAGAAGATCTCCCCCATCGAGATTCCCATCGAGGGAATCACGACCCAGTGCCACGGCTGATTGGCTTCCTTGGTTTCGTTGGGGCGCACCTCGCAGCCCCAAGTGTCCGAGCAGATCGCGGCCACATCCTTCTCACGGAGCCAGAAACAGGTCTCGAATCCGAATCCCGGCGCGTTCCCTCCGGCGTAGCCAGACCAATCCTTCTTGGCGAGGCAGCGCTCCTGGTGGCCGGTGCGGACGATCACGAAGTCACCCTTCTTGACCACCACTTTCTGTGCTTCAGCGCAGCATGTCAGGTCTTCGGACGTGATCGCGTAGCCATCATCCAAATGATCGACGCTCTTGAAACGGGCGACATCCAGAAGAATGCCGCGGCCGACCATCTTGTCGCGGACATGCTCGATGCCGAGCTTTTTCGCCCCTCGCACGTCTACGAGCGAAGCGTCGTACCCGTTATACATTTTATCGTCGAGGAAGACGTGGCAAAGCGCATCCCACTGCGTTGACGCCTGACAAGGCATGTTGATCGCGTCGTCCGCATACCGCAGGTAGGGAAACGGCTCATCCTGATTTCCGAGCTTCGCATCAGTGCCGGTCGCGAGCATCGTGTGGATCGGATTCCATCGGCCCCCGAAGAGACCCGACTGAATTGGTTCCTTCAACGAGAGCCCGAGGGAGAACACCTTGCCCTTACGGATCAGTTGCCCAGCGCCGACAATGTCGGTCGGTGTGACGTTGTTGAGAGTGCCTATCTGGTCGTCCGCTCCCCACCTACCCCAATTTGAAATCTTCTCCGCGGCCTTCAGAATGCCCGCCCTGTCCAGCTTCACGATATCGCTCCCTCAGGCTTCGTTATCGTTTGATAACTTGTCAGCGCTGGCGCACTTTTGCAAGGGCGTTTTCCACCACAAAGCCAAATGCTCCATGTTATCGGTTGATTACTTACCGATAACAGGGTCCGGCGGATTTATTGCGCTGAAGTAACCGCATGGGTATAAAGCTAAATTCGAAGTTCCGCGCTCCGAACTGGGGCGAAGCTGCAGGCAAGACCATGAAGAAGAGCGACAAGCAGAAGCCGCTTGCCCGAAGTCCAAAAGGAAAAAAGGCGGCGGCGAAGCGGATGCGCTCGACATCCCGCTCGTCGCAAACTACTCGCCTTCCCTTCGAAGAACGCCGTCGATTGATCGTACAGAAGGCGGCCGAGTTCTTCGCCGAGTCAGGCTTCAGCGCCACGACGCGGGAGCTGGCGGAACACTTGGGGACCACGCAGCCTCTCATGTACAAGTACTTTAAGGGAAAGGAGGAATTAATTGACGAAGTCTACCGCAGCGTGTTTCTGGACGTGTGGAGCGACCACTGGGACGAGCTTTTGGTCGACAGGACGCAATCCATCGAAGATCGATTGATTGAGTTCTATATTAGCTACACAGACGTCATCATGAACCGCGGTTGGATGCGGATGTACCTGTTCGCGGGACTTAAGAACGTGGGGATCACGAGTTCGTACATAAAGCTCGTCGAAGAACGTGTCATACGCCGCATCGCAATCGAGGTCTGTTTCGCTCGCGAGGTGGTCTTCGATTCGAGCAGTGAAGCTCGCTATCTGGAGATAGCGTGGGCTCTCCAAGGAAGCATTTTCTATTACGGGGTCAGAAAGCACGCATATGGGCTTGATCCTCACGTCGACAAGAACAGCCTGATCCGCGATACGGTCCACATCTTCCTTGGATCATGGCCATGCGATCGGAAAATGTCATCATCTGCTCTGAAGGGCGTCTCTTAGGTCTGGGAGAGCTATGTCGAAGCCCTCCTTGCACCATCAGCGTCGGCCGGCAAGTACCGCTTGAGAAGGCCCAGTTGGACCTGTCATGCTCGCTGGCCAAATTGCACTCATTCGAGAAGGAGCTTCGTGCGACTTCGTGAGCCGGCGCGCGCGGAAGGCTAAGACGAGGAACTGCCCGTCTTCCATGACCACATTGCAGTTCACGACTTTGACCTGCGCGGGACAGAAATTTAGCGCCTCTTCTTTGCAGGTTGGGCGACAGGTCCGGGGTCTGGCGCTTCGCGAACAGCATGTTCGTCGCAACCACCAGGTTCCGACTGCGGTCTCATAGCTCAGCTCTCGCCGATAGCGGGCCACTGGATCCCGCCCAAATCGAAGACCGGGTAGGTACGCTACCAAGCTGCGAGCAACTTTGCGTCTCATGCAGCGCTTAAGCCCCAGTGAGCTGATCGAAACCGGCCATCAGACTCATTGGGCTTTGTGATTGACCACCGAATTTGGCTGGTCGAAACGGGGCGCCGGTCGGCACGATTAATACATAGATCGCCTGGATCGGTCATCCAGGAAATTCTACCAATATCCGGACGTTCAGCGTACGTGGATATCGAGTCCGGTGCCACCATCCTTCGCGCGGAAACGCCGCGATTGCGACAGCTTGAGATCGGCAATCGCAATACCAACCCGATCGGCTATTGTCACCATCGACTCAGGATCCCAATCGTCCATGGTCAATCCACTACTTAGGGCACCCCAGGTAATTCTGACGAGTGTAGAATGTCAATAGCCAAGCGACAGCGTCGTACACCGGAAGCAGCAAAATTTGCCATTCTCGATGCAGCAGAGCGGCGATTACACGACGACGGTCCTGATGGCGTGCGCATCCAACGCATTGCCGCTGATCTGAACATCACGGACGCGGCCGTCCACTATCATTTCGGCACTCGCGAAGCGTTGATGGACGCCCTCCTGCGGCGCATCGGGCGGCGGCTGGTGGATGACATTGAATCTACCATTCAAAAATGGGCGCCTGACCAGATTGACGTCGCCGCCCTCGGTAGGCTTTTTCAGCGCACCTATGCTGACGAGCGAGCCGCGAAGCTCGCCCTCTGGCTTAGCGTCGCTGGCCACCGGCCAAAAGGATCGGGCATGCTCAAGCCGCTGGTCGAACGAGTTCATAGAGCGCGGCTAGAATCGGCCCGGAAGGCCAAGCGAACTGCGCCGCGGATCTCTAGCACCCAGTTCTCCATAGCACTCTTGAGCGCTGCCCACATGCTTGCGGCGATGTCCGGCGAAGCGTTGATGGCAAGCGTTGCCGAAGATCCGGCTGGCCTCCACCAGCGCGACTTTCTCGACTTTGCAGTCAAGTTGATCGCTCGCCATCTTGCGGAGGGGTGACCAACCGCCAACTTCGAAGAAATTCGGATCCTGGCGCCGGGAATGCCAAAGCCGTACTCTTCTTCCGCCGCGCTTTTCACAGCACCTTGCCGACATTCCTATCAAACCGCCAAAATTGCTGCGATCTCGCAACACGATGCGGCGGCCGGAATCCGCTGAGCCGGGCTGCGCCTGCAGAAGGCTCCGCGAGCGATCCCCCACGCTGTGCACTTTCAACGTTGTAGACGTTCGTGACAGTTCGTGGAGCGTTCACAGCGAAGTGCGTGGACGCGAGCTTCGTGAACCTAGACTGATACAAGCCTGATCAAGGTTCTATCGTCGGGCGCTTCCGGTGACCCGAGGCTGCATGGACCTCGCGCCAGCTTGGCGGCGCCACGCCGTTTGAGAGCGGTGTTGCTTCATAGATGCCCCTCGCGATGGCACGCGCGAGGCACTCGGCGGCCATCATTCCGATTTCGGTGAGGTCAGTGAGGTCGGCCGTACGCGCGGCCCGACCTGTCGTCGCCGCGAATACGATGTCCCCGTCCATCGGCGCGTGAGCCGGCCGCAGCGAAAGCGCAAACCCATCCTGGGCCATGATTGCGACGCGCTTCATCTGCGCCTTAGTCAGGGCCGCGTCGGTCACGACCACGCCGATGGTCGAGTTGGCCGGTGCGTTTCCCTTAATTCTCATTTGCAGATCTTCGCGGGTGGGTTCGCCGCCCTGCCCGAGGCCACCGAACTCCGCCTCGTGCTCGTATGGCGCCGCCCAGAAGTGCGGCCCCTTGCCGCGTGTGGCACGTCCAACCGCGTTTACGCCGACCAGCGCGCCAACTCCGAAGCCGTTGGACGTGACCGCGCTGGCGGATCCAAGTCCACCTTTGAGGTCATAGGTGGTCAGGCCATAGCCGACGCCGGCCGTGCCGAGGGTGAACGTCGCACCCGCAGAGCTCGCCGCCTGGTAGCCGAGATCCCAATAGGGTGGCCGGTGTCCCCAATCCTTGTTCCCGCCATTCGCCAGATCGAACAGAATCGCGCCGGGGACGATCGGCACGCGCGCAGGGCCGACCGCTAACCCTCGCCCGAGTTCAAGCAGGTGTGCCTGGACGCCACCGGGGGCATCCAGACCGAACGCCGAGCCTCCGGACAACACAATCGCGTCGACTGATGAGACTGTCATCTCCGGTTCGAGGAGGGCGCCGTCGCGAAGACCCGGCGCGCCGCCGTGTATTGCAATCGACGCAACAGCCGGTTGCTCGAAGAGAACGACGCTCACTCCTGAAGCAACGCGCTGGTCCTCCGCGTTTCCGACCAGGACACCTTCTACGTCCGTAATTAGGTTCCTCATATCAGCTCCTGGCTTAGCCATCCTGTGCCGTGCAGTGTTCAACGTCTTCGAGCGTCATGCACGGCAGCCGTCCGCCCCAAAAATCCCTCATCGCATTGGCCAGCTCACGCGGATTGTCTTCCTGAACGTTGTGGCCCGCGCCGGGGATGTTGAGCCACCGCCCGTTGGGGAATCGGGCGGTGAAATTGTGTGCAGCGTCTTCAGTGACGATCAGGCTATCGCCGCCTCTGGTCAGCAGAAACGGCGCGGGCATCTCGTGGACCCGCGCCTCGAATCCCGCCAGATGGCGCAGGATCGCGGCAAAGTCCGTTGGACGACGGCGGTCGCTCTTCCAGATCAGGCGCCCGTCGCGGCCACGCTTTAGCAGGACTTGCATTCGATAATGCAGCCGCTGTGGATCACTCTTCGGACTGACGGCAAGCGCCATCTCGACGACTTCGTCAATCGTGGAGGCGCTACGAAAGTCGCTTATGAAGCCGCGCATCCGTGCCGTTGCGGCAAAGATCGGCCGCGAGACCACATCGACCATCGTGAGGCTCGCGGTGCGGTCCGGGTGGCGCAGCGCGAACTCGCAAGCCACGATACCGCCCAACGACATGCCGGCGACGTGCATGCGTTCGATCGCCAGTCCGTCGAGCACGGACGCTACGTCGGTCGCACAGCTTTCCATCGAATAGTCGTTCGCCCAATCGCTGGCGCCGTGGCCGCGCAGGTCGAGCGCCACGATTCGGAAATCGGCCCGAAGCCCAAGGGCGACATAATCCCAGGTGCGGGCCGTGAGGGCGCCGCCATGCAGCAGCACCGCAGACGGCCCCAGACCGCCCCAATCGAGGGCGTGGATGTCGGGTCCGCGTGGCGTGCGGAGGCGCCGCGATCGCGGCGGCGCGAGATCGGTAAAGGAAACGCCGAGCCGGGTGGCGATGGCCGCCAGCGCTTCGGGATACCAATCCTCCATGGACAAATTCCTTACTTCGGCTCTCCTAAGTAACCTCTGCCCAAAAGGGATGTCAATGGCCACGCGACCGCGTCGAACCCGGCAGGTCGCCAAGTTGCGATCCCAGATAGCGCCGAACGGCGACTGCACGACGAGGGCCACAACGCACTGAATTGCGTATCAAGGCTCCAAACCGTCGAAGTTGCGCGCTGACCAACTTCCACGTGATGACACCAATACGTCAGCCGGTCTCAGAGCGTGCTACGAGACTATTGATATAGAGCTCGAGCGTCGTCGTGCCTCGCAATGCCTCAGCAGGCATGTCGAATCCATTGTCGAGGCTCACTTCCGTCATCCGGGTGTAGGATAAAGCGGCCGCCTCTGAAAACCCGAGCCGCAGAAACGCATCATACCACTCCGCCCGCGGCGCCACCTCAACATCTATTGGCCGTCCGAGCGCTTTGGAAAAAGCCCTCGCGACTTCTGCGGATGAATAACGCTTTGGGCCTTCCACATAGCGGACACCCGCATCATCAGTGCCGGACAACAATCTATCCGCGGCAAATCGGCCGAGATCCCGCGGGGCAACCATTGGGACGGGGAGATCAGCGGGAAACATGCTCGGCAGCTTGCCTGTGCTGCGAACGGCGCCGAGCAAGCTGTCCCAGTTGCTCATATAATATGCCCCTCTATTTATCGCAGCTGGGATCGACTGCTGCCTCAGGCCCTCCTCGAGCTGCCACAGAGTGCTCAAATCGCCGATCCTGTCGCCGGATTGCGCGCCGCCAGTTGACACCGCGACGACTTTTTCCAGCCCCGATCCTGCCAGCGCTGCGAGAATGTTGCCTATGGTGGATTTCTCAACAGCGTCGGTGTCTGTACTCGGATCGGCAGGCGGGTTGAGAAGCAAGGCGCGGCGACCGCAGCCAAGTGCTGCATGGAGCGACGAAACGTCGTTGACGTCTGCCTCAACAATCTCGGCTCCCTTCGCACGCCAGCCGCTTGCGCGGCTGGAATATCGGGTGATAATTGTAACCGCCTTCCCCCGATTGAGCAGTATGTCCGCCGTTGCCGAGCCAACGTGTCCGGTGCCCCCCATGATAACATACATCTGCATTCCTCCGTTTCATCCGCTAGGGTAACTCTCACATGCTGGGGCAGTTTCTGGTGGATCCTCCGAGATAGCCCACTTGCGATTTTTGATTGGCAGCGTTCTTAATGGCCGGTACGGACGATGACGAAATCGCCCTTGCGGATGTCGATGCCCTGTTGTGCGGCCGATGGGCGCAGGAGCGATAAACAGCGACTGGAGTCGTCGCAATCAAGCGCTTGATTGGCTCGCGCGAAAGATGCGCATCGCAAACATTTCGATCTTTGTAAGGCTCGTAGACCAGCAAACGGCCGCTATCGTCCTGAGCCCGGTGAACATTGCAGGTGATCGCCCTGGTCAATAGCAAGTCATTTGGAGTAGGTTGCGTTGAACAAGCTCAACCTTCGCCATTGGGGACTGCCGGGCGCTCATCTCGGCGAGTAGCAAGTACATCGCGGCTTCTTCCCGCTCTCGCCAATTTGGCTGATTAATTGACGCCGCCCCGCAACGAAGTATTGTAAAAATGGGGCTTGGTACGTGCCAGCTTCAAATGCCGTACAGGCGACCCCAATTTGAGTTCAGCAAAGGAGTGAATAAAATGTGCCTGATCGTAGAAGCCATGCGAAAGCACTACGTCTAGAATGCGCGCAGACGGGTCCAGCAATAGCTCGCGCATAACATGTTGAACTCGACTTAATTTTCGAAACTCTACAGGTGTCTGGGCCGTCAGCGTTTTAAACCGACGCTCCAATTCTCGTCGCGCCACGCCGCATCGTGACGCAAGTTTATCTATCGAAGCTGCAGCATGATTTTGATAGATCGCCGAGATGGCATTCTCGACAACTTCGTCCGAGCGCCTGTGCTGAAGTTGCTCAAGTAGGAAGCGCTGAATTGATTGCAATGCCGCGTCTCTCGAATGAGCATTGGACACATCGAGCGAGAGCTGACGGCCCCCGCTCTTCCACAGCTCCGCCGCACACAGAGTTCCGTCGATCAGATCCTTGCCGGGCACGTCGAGAAATCTGTGCATTCGACCAGCTCGCAATCGCACGGCGATAAAGCCGACGTCGCTCTGAGGGCGCAAGTAAATAGGCCTTCGTCGCACGCAAATCAGGTGTGCATCGTCGAATGCATGATCCTCGCCATCTCGGCATTGAACAAATGGCGCGCGATAGTGAAAGAATATCTCCGCTCCGGTGCCGGGCAGCAAGGTAGGTAGCTCGACCACCTCTTCGCCGATACTTTCCCATACCCACAAACGTTCGATGTAGGGGCGCAACGGAGCGATCGGGACGATATTGAACTTGTGCATGGCCGTCTCGCTCCTTACCCTCTCAATTCTTCGTCGGCTCCGGATTACCGGCGATCGCCTCTCGACGTAGTCACAATCCAGTCCGTTTCGTGCGAGTTTTGCAGTATAGCGCTATGATCAACTGCAGCAATGTTGTTTGAAAATCGGTCAGGTGAGGTCGCAGATCGGTTGTCGGCATCTTGGCCTGCGACACACCACTCGATGAGATAGTCTTGGGCGAGGCAACTAGCTGAGGCCTCAAGGTCGCTTGTCGCAATTTTACAATACAGAATGGCATCATCCCTGCAAGCTGTGGCGCTAAGTACCGCCATGGTCAGAGGCGCTCGGCGATCTCATCATCAGAAGGCTACAATTCATGATCGCTGTTATTTTCGAGTCTTGGCCGGCTCCTGGAAAGAAGCAGAGCTATCTAGATATGGGTGCTGCCCTCTCCGCTCATTTGGACTCGCTGGATGGATTCATCTCGATCGAGAGGTTCCAGAGCGTCGTAGATCCGGGAAAGCTCCTGGCCCTATCGATCTGGCGGGACGAAGCAGCTGTCGACAATTGGCGGCGCACGCAAGTTCACCGCGCTGTGCAAGCGGGTAGCCGACGCGACGTTTTCAACGACTACCGGCTGCGCGTGGCCACGGTCATACGCGATTACGGAATGCATGATCGCAACCAAGCGCCTATGGACAGTCGTCATGTACACGACTGACACTTCTCACGGAGGAGTGCCTGCGCAGAGCATCAACACGCCAGTTGCCGTGCTCCGCTTTGCCTTTCTCTCCGACATACCGGGCCTCGAGAAACGATCCGGCGCTTAAATAGCTAGCGAATGCTTTTGGGGCCGCGAAAGTTGAGTTGTCATTCTGCGTTTCTAAAAGCTGGTCTTCAGCGAGCAGTCGCGACCGCAATCCTGAGACTAGACGGCTCAATGTCGATGTGAATTGACGGCAGTGCCAGCCGGCGAGCCGAACCCGAAAGCGCGGGCTGGACTATGGCACTTGACAAGAGCTGGAGTCGCGGATCGGGAGACTTGGGGCAAACTGGAGAAGCGAGATGGGTAAGCCGGAATTTGTCTACGTAACCTTCATCGAGACCACACCTGAGAGACTGTGGCAGGCCTTGACGTCGAGCGATCTCTCGAAGCTCTATTGGTTCGGCGCGGAACTACGAAGCGACTGGAGAACTGCTTCGCCCTGGGCTCTCGTCATGGACGGCATTACCACCGAGACTGGAGAGATTCTCGAGGTCGATCGGCCAAGGCGGCTATCCTACACATTCAAGCACGTCACCAATGAGGATTATCGGAACGAGAAGCCGTCCGCAGTGGCGTTCATACTCGAACAGCATGGCAGGCTGGTCAAGCTGACGCTGACCCATGAAGGGTTTGCCGATGGCAGCAAGCTGCTAGACGGCATCTCTAAAGGATGGCCTGCCATCATGTCGAGCCTCAAGACCCTGCTAGAAACTGGCACCGCGCTGGAGATTCCAGTCTCGGCGCTCGGTTGAAGCACCCCGTTGTCGCATGCATGAGACCTGCCAATCGCCCACTCGAACTTCAGCAGCTTGCGCAGCCGGACCCGCGCTTTCGCGCGTCAGGTTTTCGAAGTTGATGGGCCGCAGGCGCAAGCTAGCTCGGCATTCGTGATCTCGCTGGTTATGTTGAATGAACCGGTGCGGATCGATGCCTCACAAGGACGCGGCCGGGTCAAATAATGCCCAATTGTCGGCTACTCGGGTAACGCACACCGGCCGGCAGAGCTAATTCACCTTCAAAGCGGGCGCAAATGCGGTGCGGGTCGTTCTTCAAGCTTTTGTAGATCGTCTCATCGAGAGTCGAAATTCGGAGGACCTGAGAGACGGGATGGCCGACACTGCTGCGGCGCTCGATCTCTGCTGCTTCGCCTATCTTTCTGTTCGAGGCGCTCCGAGCGCCGATGCGATCCTGATTTCGAGCTATCCTTCGACGTGGACTTCACACTATTTGCAAAAGCAATATGAGACGATCGATCCAGTGATCGCTCAAGCGCTCCGTCAGCCAAGTCCATTCAGTTGGGGCTTAGGAGTAGGGCCTACCCCGAACTCAGATATGGAACGTGAGCTATTCGACGAAGCAGCTCGCTTCGGCATTCGTTGCGGATTCACCATTCCGATACACGACAGCAGCGGAGCAATCGCGGCTGTTACGTTTGCTGCCGATGAGCGACGGTCGACGTTCGAGCGCACAATACATAAGCATGCAGACGTTCTACAGCTCATGGCGATCTACTTCCACGCCCACGCGCGCCGTAAGATCGCATCTGCCTGTGCGATTGATGGAATTACCCTTTCGCCACGGGAAGCCCAATGCCTCCAATGGGCGAGTGAAGGGAAATCGGCTTGGGAAACCGGGAAAATTATGGGAATCTCCCATCATACGGTGGCGTTTCATCTCGAAAATGCAAGGGCGAAGCTCGGCGTCCGATCAACGATCCAGGCGGTCGCTCGTCTCACCTCAGCGAAGTCTGGCATTTGAATCACGTAACTGGAAGCTGTCACCCTCCTTAGTTGAGGAGGATGCGCGCTCGTGAGGGTTGTTCTTCAATAGACCATCGTCAGTCTTTGGAGGCACATCATGATGCAGACCATCACGCCCGCATTTTATGGAGTATTTGCCGAAGAACTAGCCGAGATGCATCGGCTTCGGTATCGAGTGTTCAAAGACCGTCTCCAGTGGGACGTCGAAATCAGCGGCGATATGGAGGTAGATGAATTTGATGCGCTGCATCCCATCTACTTGATCCAGCGAGCGCGTGACCACCGCATTCAGGGCTGCGTGCGAATGCTGCCGTCGACGGGACCAACCATGTTGCGCGAGGCTTTTCCAGCCTTGCTGGACGGAAATTCCTTCCAAGGAAGTCCTTCAATTTGGGAAAGCAGCCGTTTCGCGCTCGACGTTGATGATGCCGCGCGTACGACGCTGCATGGCTTGGCCAGCGCAACTTACGAGCTCTTCGCCGGCATGCTCGAGTTTGGTCTTTCGCGACATCTGACTGACATCGTTACCGTTACGGACACGCGCATCGAACGCATCTTGCGTCGTGCCGGATGGGTCCTACGCCGAACCGGCCAACCACGAAGATTCGGCAACACGGAGGCAGTTGCTGGTTACCTCGAGGTGTCGGTGGAATGCCTGAGGCGCGTGCGGCATGCGGGAAAGCTGCAATCGCCGGTGCTTTGGGAACCTGCGGTGAAGGCCGCCTAGGAGGGCAAATCTAAGGACTCAACGATCTAGTCTACAGGGGAGGTTTGAGCATGGCTCATGTTTCGCAATCGGCCCACATTGAGCTGCGTCAATTGCGCTATGCAATCACTGCCGCCGATTGTGGGAGCTTCCGGCAGGCATCAGAACTCCTGGCAGTCCGCCACTCTGTTTTGAGCCGGTCCATCAGCCAGCTTGAGCACCTAATAGGAGCGACATTGTTCGAGCGTTCAAGCGGAGGGGTCGCGCCTACCTTTGCGGGTCGGCGCGTCCTGCGCATATCGCGGATGGTTCTCGAGCAGGTCGGCGGCCTCGCGGCTATCGCGCGATCCAGCGGCCGCGGCGAGGCCGGACGTCTGTCGATAGGCTTTTGCACATCAATTGCCGCGGGTAATCTGAGAGCGACCATAGTCGAATTCAAAAGCAGCGCGCCCGATATCGAAATTGCGACTGTCGAGCGGTCACGCATCCTTCTCATGAACGCGCTGAGGAATGGTACGATCGATATTGCGATCGTTCCCCGACAAAAGCCATTGTCGGATGGCGTGATGCTTCCGGTCTGGAGTGAGCGCGTTCTCGTTCTGCTCCCTCAGGACCATCCTTTGGCCGCGCGTGAGATAATCTACTGGACAGATCTCCGCAACCAAACGGTGCTCCTAAGCGAGCATGATCCGGATGGCGAACTCGAGGATCTTTTGGTCTCCAAGCTCTTGACTGACGAACATCGCCCAAAAGTCGCAAGACACGATGTGAGCCGCGCAGTCATAAAGAGCCTAATCAGTATAGGACTCGGAGTTAGCCTTTCGATTGAGTCCGACGTCGACGCTAGCTTTGCCAGCTTGATCTATCGCGAGATACAGGACGGTGCCGGCTCAAGCCGTATAAGCTTTCATGCTCATTGGCGAGAGGGCAACGTGAATCCCGCGCTTCAGCAATTTCTAGAGCTTCTAAGTGGGCGCTATGCGTCAGCCCCCTTGGGTGAAGGTCGGCGCCCGCGCCTCACCTGAGAGAAGCCTCTGTCCGTGGCCATAAAGCGAGCCAACATCGGCCCAACTAGCTTGGCGGCATCGATCCGCTGCTCAGATTCAAGTGCCACTGCCTCGGCATAAGCAACGAGATCCCGATGCACAGCCGCTGGAAGCTCAACAGTGATTTTGACCGGTTTGTCGTCTGGAAGAGCGCCGATTTTGAGCTTGGGCAAATTGTTACCTTTCGTATGGCGTTAGAATGAGATCGCGATTGACTATGACGCGGACGGGAAAGCCTGGTCGGATCGTTAAGGTCGGTTGAATATTGAGGCTGCGCCGAACCACCTGCTGTCCAGTTTGGTTTAATGAGTCGGAGGCGCCATGCCGCAACGCCTGGATGATGGCGCTGTTGTTGCTATCGGTGTCGGACCCTGCACCTAGTTCTGTCCCGACAGCCAAGAACGTCGACAGCACTGCCGCCTTGAACAGCTCACCCCAATGATTGTCGACCTGGTCTTCGAGCCCTGCGTAGCCTGCGCTGTCAGCACCGGGCTGCCGCTCCAGAACGATCGAGCGGCCGTTCGGCATGATAAGCCGCGTCCAGACCAGCAGCACTCGAGACTGGCCGAACGAAACCTGGCTGTCATAGCTGCCGATCAGCTTCGCTCCCTGGGGCACGAGCAAAAACCGACCGGTCGGAGTGTCGTATAAGTTCTCTGTCACCTGCGCCGTGACTTGGCCGGGAAGGTCTGACCTGATCCCGGTGATCAGTGCTCCCGGAATCACCGTCCCAGCCTGCACGATATACGGTGAAGCAGGCCTAGTGACTCGGTCAGAGCTCACCGTGCGGCGATCCACAGGAGCGTTCACAAAGGCAAGCTTTCGGTCCTGCGCGTTCTGCGCAGATCCATAGTCGCTGGCGCTCATTGCGTTCGGCGGCATGACGCGCTCGCCTCCAGCTGCCGTAGCGGCAGGCGGACGCAATTCTCGGCCGTTGGTCGAAGCGAACAGATGGCTGATACGGGCCGCCTCGCTCTCTTGATCCCGGCGTTGCTGTTCCGGATCTCCGCCGGTCGTCGGCGAGTGGCCTTGAGCGGCCAGGATCGGTCGACCGAGGTCGCCTGGGAGCGGCGGACCAAGCTGCGGCACGGCTTGGCGTGAGACCCCACCGTAATCCTTCGGTAGCGCCTCGATGCTATCGGCGAGATTGTGATGACCGGTGCTATAGAGCTCGTCGGTCGTCTGGTTGCGAGGGCGATTGCTTTGCAGTGACCACAATACGGCTCCGCCGATAACCAGCAGGGCAACCGCGCTCCCTCCCGCCAGTACCTTGCGAGACAATCTGGTGACCCGCGGAGGTTCGGCTCGGAGGCGGAAGCTCCTGGATTGCTCCTCCGGTGTTTGCGGCGGAATCGCGTCCGGATGATGTTCGTTCTGCGTGGTCATGACGACGGCCTCCCGTCGGTACGGACTATTCTGACCTTCTGCTGGTGCTCACCACCCAGCCGCAGTTCCGCGGCTGCAAACAGCCGGTCCACGATCAACACGCTGCCGTGGGCGCGATAGTTGACGAGCTCGGTCTTGCCGTCGGGACCGATGACGAACAGCGGTGGCATCTCCCCCTGGACGATCCCTTGCTGGAATTCGATATAAACCTTTCGGCCGTCATCATAGGCCGCGAGCGGGCGCCACGGTGGACTGTCGCCCTCGATCGCGTAACGAAAGACGCGCTGGGCTGGATCGGGAATGACGGGTCTGAGGGCGACAGAGCGCGATCGTTCGCGGACGGCTTCCGGATAGTACCAGGCAACGGACGGCATGTACGGCCGCTCGCGGGAGCGGAGTTCGATCAGGTAGGTGCGCCGGTCGGTATTGACGACAAGATTGGTCTCGATCGAAGCCCGGGTTGGCTTCACCAGGATGTGGACGCGACGCGTATCCCCGCTCCCGCTCTCGGTATCTCCCACGACCCAGCGCACGGTATCTCCGGCCGCGATCGGTCCAGATCCCGTCAATTGCTCTCCTTCTTCCAGCGCAATATCCGTGATCTGTCCGGGAGCAGCGTAGACCTGGTACAGCGCACCGGGGCTGAAGGCGTAGATCTGCGCCGCGTTGAAGTATCCCCTTTTGCGCGGCTCCACTCGCGCCGCGCTGTTCGCGGTCTCAACCCGGCTTACGGGTTCAACCTCTTCGTTCGCCCCCGACTTGCCGCCGAGAACTGGTTTCCAGAGCGGCGGAACGTGAAGCGCCTGAGGCCGGTCATCGAGCGCCGCTGGCGGCGCTGGCAACGGCGGGACCTCCGCGTCATAGCTGATTTCCGGCGGAAGGTAGGTCGCGCATCCAGCGAGGGCAGATGTACCAAGCAGCAGAGCTGGTAAAAGGGCTCGCCTCAAAGCGGCGAGCTTGCACCTGCTCGAGCTGAACTTGCGGTATTGGATCGGACCTTTCGAACACATGTCACGCATCGTCTTGATCACTGACCCAGCTCCTTTGACCAGTTGATGGCGCGGACGTAGACGCCAAGCGGATTCTTGCGCAGCCGTTCGGCATCTCGCGGCGTTTCGATTGCGACAGTGAGAATTGCGGTCCAGCGCTCGTTCGCGCTCAATGAGCCGTTCTCGTAAACACGTTGGGTCCACGCCACCCGGAAGCTTTCCGACGACGCACGGATGACGCTCGATACGTCGACGGAGATCTGTGCCTTGCCCAACTTGGCGAAGGGATCGTTGTTGCGCGCAAAGTCGTTGAGCGCGGCGGCGCCACGATCGGTCGTAAAGTCATAGGCCCTGAGCCAGTTCTGGCGCAGAACGATGCCGTCGGCCGGCAAGCCTCTGACGTCCTCGATAAAGCGCGCCAAGTGATAGGCGACCTGAGCATCTGTAGGCTGATAATCGATGTTGGCTGGCGCAACCCGCTGGGCTTGGCCAAGGCGATCGACCTCGACCACCCACGGCGTGATTGATCCCTGTGCTGACTGCCGAACAAGGCCGCCAGCGAGACCGGCTGATAGCATGAGGCAGCCGAATGCCATCAAGCGCCAATTCTTGGCCTGCACGCGCGCAGATCCAATGCGTTCGTCCCAAACTTGCGCTGCCTTTTGGTAGGGCGTGGCCGGCTCGGGCATGCGCCCGTAGTGAACGGAAGGTCGTCTGAACATCGATACTTGCCCCTGAGATCGAGTGATTGGTTTCGAGTGTCACGGTGTCCGGTTTGACGCCGCTGCTGGCGCCCGCCGAACCGGCAGGTTGGCTGCCTGTCAGCGCTCTCCTTCCGAGAGATCGACAGAAGAGCCGCTGCCGCCATGATCGCCGGAGCGCACCGCGTGGCTGGCCGCCGACGCGCCGTGCCGAACGGTCTGGGCCCGCTTCATGCGCCGCGCCCAATCGGGTTGCCCCTGTGTGGACGTACTCGCAGCCGGCTCACTCGCCTGCCCGCTGGCGGCCAATGCGGCCGCGGCTCGACGTAACGGACTCACGGCAGCCGAGCCACCCGCCTCCGCGATGCCAGCAAGGCCGCCACTTCGATACGCCGCGGATACGCCACTCACCATGGCAGCCCCACCACGCCCCACACCGGCGAGCGCACCAGCAGCGAGACCAGTGCCACCGGCGGCAAGGCCGGCACCCGCCGCAACAATGCCGCCGGCTGCAAGGCCCGTCCCAATCGCGGCGCCGGCGCCGAGCTGGGGTCCGCCCGATACCAGGCCGTTTGCGATTCCGGGACCGAAGATACCGAGACCGAGCAAGGAGAGCGCCGCGAGCACCAGGGTCATCGCATCTTCGATCGTAGGATGCGCGCCGCCAAAACCGGCCGTGAACTGTGAAAACAGGGTTGAGCCAATGCCGACAATGACGGCCAGGACCAAAATCTTGATCCCGGAGGATATGACGTTGCCGAGAACCCTCTCCGCCGCGAACGCCGTCTTGCCAAAGAGGCCAAAGGGTATCAGCACGAAGCCCGCCAGCGTCGTCAGCTTGAACTCGATCAATGTGACGAAGAGCTGGATCGCCAGAATGAAGAAGGCGAGCAGCACCACGACCCACGCGAACAGAAGGACGACGATCTGGACAAAATTCTCGAAGAAGCTGATGTAACCCATCAGGTTCGAAATCGAGTCGAGCATTGGCCTTCCGGCATCGAGCCCGACTTGGGCGATCTTTCCCGGCCGCAGGAAGTCTGAGGCTGAAATACTTGATCCAGACGCCTTCAGTCCGAGACCGGCAAAGCTTTCGAAGACGATCCGAGCGAGATTGTTCCAATTGCCGATCAGGTACGCAAACACGCTAACGAACAGCGTTTTCTTGACGAGACGCGCGATAATGTCCTCGTCCGTGCCCCAACTCCAGAATAACGCGGCAAGCGTGATGTCGATGGCGGCAAGCGTTGTCGCGAGATACCCGACCTCGCCACTCAAAAGCCCGAAGCCGTTGTCGATGTAGCGGGTGAATGTCTCAAGGAATTGGTCGATGATGCCGGTGCCGGTCATGGCTTAGCTTCCTCCGGCACCCCGGCGGCCGGATATCCTTGTGGCATCCGGCTCTGATCCTTTGGCGCGGCTGTCACGCCGGTTTCTGCAGCGGCAGCACCGTCCCGCCTGACAAAGAAGCGGCGGCGGTTTTCGGCCCAGACCTTCTGGCAGTGCTGATAGTCGGCTGCATCTTCGGAAGAGAGGCTGCGGCAGCGCGCAAGCTCGGAATGGTCAACGTCTTTGGTCTGCTCGGTCCGGGGCGGAGATGTATCTCCTCCGCCACGAAGCTGGAACGCGCAGCCTGCGACGATCAGCACCCCGACTGACATGAGTAGCGATACCGCTTTGAATGGGCCTGTATCGGTCATCAGTGGAACATCCGCACGTCCTGGGATTGATAGCCCTGCCCCGGCGTCAGAAACCGCCGGAGCTGTTCTCGCCCCTGGTCTTGTGCTGCCGCACGCTGCGCCGCTTCAAGGCTTTGCGCCCTCCCCTGCGCCGCGACTGTGGCAGTGAGATCGGCAAGCTGCTGCGCCTGAAGCGCAAGGATCTGATTGCCAGCCTGGGTCGCCTGCAGGGCGCCGCTGGCATCCTGGCTCGACGTCACGAGCGCCGATGTCTGGACGCGATTGGTGTCGAGGTTGCTGACGACACCGGCCTGGACCCGGAGCGCGTCCTGCAAAGCCGCAACAGAATTCTGCCAGCGCGATTGGGCATTGCTGACCAGCAGTTGGCTGGATTGGCTGCCGCTCGTTGGCGCATAGCTGGTCGAGAACGCGCGGTCGATCTGCTGGATGTCGTAGGCAATCCTCTGAGCCTGGGCCAGCAATTGCTGGGTCCGCTCGATCGAGGATTGCAGTTGCTGGAGCGAGGAATACGGCAGGCTTGCCAGATTCCTGGCCTGATTGATCAGCATCTGCGCCTCGTTCTGCAACGAGGTGATCTGATTGCTGATCTGCTGTAGCTCGCGCGCGGCGGTCAGCACGTTCTGGACGTAATTGTTGGGATCGAAGACGATCCACTGCGCTCGTGCCGGCGCCGTGACGCAAAGCGTCAGGGCGATGGTGCCAGCGGCGAGAGATAGTCCAAGGCGCCTCATTGCGACTTCTCCAGATTGACAAGACTTGGAATCAGGTCCACGGCCCAGGCGGCGCCGCGATGCTGAAGCCAGGCGGGGACGAAGCCGTCAGCTCCATGTTCGGCGAGGAGCTGTGCGATCGCAGCTTGGTCTGTCTTGGAAGACGCTGCGGTGAAGGCGAGTGCCACCTCGCCAAGGCCAAGTTCGAACATCCGGTTGCCGCGGCGAGATTGGCAGTAGTAGTCACGCTTGGGCGTTGCCCGGCTCAGAAGCTCGATCTGGCGGTCATTGAGTCCGAAGCGGCGGTAGATCGCAGTGATCTGCGGTTCGATGGCCCGTTCGTTCGGCAGCAACAAGCGTGTTGGGCAGCTTTCGATGATCGCCGGCGCGATTGCCGAGCCGTCGATGTCAGAAAGCGACTGGGTGGCAAAGATAACGGACGCATTCTTCTTGCGAAGCGTCTTCAGCCACTCGCGAAGCTGGCCGGCAAAATCCTCGTCGTCGAGGGCGAGCCAGCCTTCATCGACAATAAGAAGCGTGGGCCGCCCGTCGAGACGGTCTCCAATACGATGGAAGAGGTACGCGAGGACGGCTGGCGCCGCGCTCGTCCCGATCAACCCTTCGGTCTCGAACGCCTGGACCGAGGACTCGCCAAGGCGCTCGAATTCGGCATCAAGCAGGCGTCCTGACGAGCCGCCAAGGCAATAGGGTTGCAGGGCCCGTTTCAGGGCATTCGATTGCAGAAGGACTGACAGGCCCGTGAGCGTCCGTTCCTCCCTCGGCGCTGACGCGAGAGACGTCAGTGCCGACCACAGATGGTCCTTGACCTCCGGGGTGATTTCAACCTTTTCGCGTGCCAGGATCGCACCGACCCATTCGGTGGCCCATCCGCGCTCGGAAGCATCGTCGATCCAGGCCAGCGGCTGCAACGCGACGGGCCGGTCGCCTCCGTCGGACAAGGCACCGCCGAGATCATGCCAATCGCCGCCCATGGCGAGGGCGGCCGCTCGGATCGAACCACCAAAATCGAACGCAAAGACCTGAGAGTTGGAGTAGCGGCGGAATTGCAGCGCCATCAACGCAAGCAGGACCGACTTGCCAGCACCTGTCGGCCCCACCACCAGAGTATGGCCGACATCACCAACGTGGAGCGAAAACCGGAACGGGGTTGATCCCTCGGTCTTGCCGAACAGGAGCGGCGGAGCGCCAAAATGCACATCTCGCGCCTCGCCCGCCCAAACCGCCGACATCGGAATCAGATGGGCGAGGTTGAGGGTAGAAACCGGCGGCTGCCGCACATTGGCATAGACATGCCCGGGCAAACTGCCGAGCCAGGCTTCCACGGCGTTCACCGTCTCGATCATGCAGGTGAAATCGCGGCCCTGAACGACCTTCTCGACCAGGCGGAGCTTTTCGTCGGCAGCATTGGGATCGCGGTCCCACACCGTAATGGTTGCCGTGACAAAGGCCTGTCCGATCTGGTCCGAACCCAGTTCCTGCAGGGCAGCGTCGGCATCAAGTGCCTTGTTGTGGGCGTCGGTATCGAGCAACGTCGACGCCTCGTTGGTCATGACCTCCTTGAGGATGGCGCCAATGGATTTTCGCTTGGCGAACCACTGCCTGCGGATCTTGGTCAAGAGCTTGGTGGCATCGGTCTTGTCGAGCATGATCGCGCGCGTCGACCAGCGGTACGAGAACGGCAGGCGATTGAGATCATCCAGGATCCCCGGAGTGGTCGCTCCCGGGAAGCCGACGATCGTGAGAACTCGCAGATTGGCTGGGCCCAACATCGGCTCGAGCCCGCCGGTCAGCGGCTGGTCGGCGAGCAGCGCATCGATGTACATCGGAATCTCGGGCACACGCACGCGATGACGCTTGGTCGAAATCGTCGAGTGCAGATAGGTCAGCGTGGCCTGATCATCGAGCCATGCGCATTCCGGCATGAAGCCGTTAAGAAGCCCGAGCACGCGGCTGGTTTGGTCGACGAAACCGCGCAGCAGCTCGCGAGCGTCTGCGCCAACGGTGCGATCGCGCCCTTCATAGAGCAGTCGCTCTGCCTTGGCTGCGCCCTCCTCCGGCGGCAGATAGAGGAAGGTCAGGAAATAGCTGGACTCATAGTGCGCGCCGGCCTCCTCGAACTGAGCTCTGCGCTCGGCGTCGACCAATGCAGATGCGACATCTGGGAAGGTGCTCGGGGGATAGCTGCCGGCAAACTGACGCTGCGCCTCGACGAATACGGCCCAGCCAGAACCCAGGCGGCGAAGGGCGTTGTTCAGACGACCTGCGATACCGACAAGTTCAGCCGGCACCGCACTCTCAAGGTCGGGTCCCCGGAACTTTGCAGTTCGTTGGAACGAGCCATCCTTGTTCAGGATGATTCCCACGTCGACCAGTGCTGCCCATGGCAGGAAGTCGGCGAGGCGCGTATTGGAATGACGATATTCCGCAAGGTTCATCATGATCGAGGGCTCAGATGTTGAGATGACCGGGAATGCGCAGATGGCGGCGCACCACATCGACGAAGGCGGGATCGCGCCTGGTGGCCCAGACGGCGGCCATGTGGCCGATGAACCAGAGGATAAGACCTGCGATCCAGAGCCGCAGTCCGAGTCCAAGGGCAGCCGCCAACGTGCCGTTGACGATCGCGACCGAACGCGGCGCGCCACCCATCAGGATCGGCTCGGTGAGTGCGCGGTGAACGGGCACGACAAAACCTGCGACCACATCGTCCATCAGATCACCACGCCGCCGCCGAAGGAGAAGAACGACAGGAAGAAGCTCGAAGCCGCAAACGCAATCGACAGACCAAACACGATCTGGATCAGTCTGCGGAAACCGCCTGACGAATCCCCGAACGCGAGCGTGAGCCCGGTCACGATGATGATGATGACGGCGATGATCTTGGCGACGGGGCCTTCGACCGATTGCAGGATCTGATTGAGCGGCTGCTCCCAGGGCATGTTCGAGCCGGCCGCCCATGCGGGCGCTGTCGTCAGAGCCACCGGGCTGGCGATCGCCAGCAGAGCAGCTTCTCGAAGAATACGAAATAGTGGACGCATGTCAGTCTCCTGCTGGTGAAAGGCTGTAGTCGCCGGCGGACCCGAGCCCCGTCACGACAGCGAGTTCGGTGAGGCGACGGTCAGCGCCGCGACCTGCGAGCACGGCGACGAGATTGATGGTCTCGGCGATCAGGGCGCGCGGCACCGTGAGGACGGCCTCCTGGATCAGTTGCTCGAGACGCCGCAGCGCGCCGAGTGCGCTGCCCGAATGAATGGTGCCGATGCCGCCGGGGTGACCTGTGCCCCACGCCTTGAGAAGGTCGAGAGCTTCAGCCCCGCGGACCTCGCCGATCGGGATGCGGTCAGGACGCAGTCGAAGCGAGGAGCGGACAAGGTCGGATAACGTGGCTACGCCGTCCTTGGTCCTTAGCGCGACGAGATTGGGCGCCTTGCATTGGAGTTCGCGCGTATCTTCGATCAGGACGACGCGGTCAGCCGTCTTCGCTACCTCTGCCAGAAGCGCGTTGGTCAAGGTGGTCTTGCCGGTCGAGGTACCACCGGCCACCAGGATATTCTTGCGAGTGGCGACCGCACTCCTCAGGGCCTCGGCTTGCCCGAAGGTCATGGTCCCGGCGGCCACGTAATCGTCGAGCGTGAAGACAGCGACAGCTGGCTTGCGGATGGCGAAAGCAGGGGCAGCGACGACCGGAGGCAACAGGCCTTCGAAGCGCTCGCCGGTCCCGGGAAGTTCGGCCGACACGCGTGGTGAACTGGCGTGCACCTCGGCGCCAACGTGGTGAGCCACCAGGCGAACGATGCGCTCGCCGTCCGCCGCGGATAGAGTTTCCCCGGTATCGATCAGCCCACTCGACAGTCGGTCAATCCAAAGCCGCCCATCGGGATTGAGCATGACCTCAACGATAGCGTCGTCTTCCAGGTAGCCTGCGATAGCCGCGCCAAGCGCGCTCCGCAGCATTCGCGCACCGCGCGAATTCGCTTTTGACTGAATGGAATGGATTGCCACTGCCGTCCCCACCGAATGAGAACGTCGGGCGCGTCCTCAGATGGATTGATTAGAAAAAGCATCAATGGATTTGGCGCAACAAGCGCTTGCGGGAAGCGTAGATTGGCGTAGAAAAAGAAAGACCGAAAACTCATATTCGCACCGCGAAGCGAACTGGAGCGCTGCTGAATGATGCTATTCGTCGGCAAGCTTACTGCGGACGCGGCTCACCACTCCGCATCGGTATTCGCCGGCATGACCACGAGCAATTGTTCGTACGGCATGAACGTTTCGGCCTTGTCGGAAACGCCAGCAGGCAAGAGGAGTGGAATTGAACGCATGCGCCGCCCTAAGGATCCAAGCCATGGTAGAGCGAACCAGACGAAGGCGGTGATCTGCACCGCCACATTGACACCGAACGCGACCTGATAAGCGAGGACGGTCCTGTGGCCATCCACGAGTTGCCATTGCTGCAAGATGAAGCCGGTCCCGAACTGGGAAAGAAATCCCCAACCGAAGTGCAGCACATTCAACACACCGTTGGCACGACCGGTGAGCTCTGGCGGAAAGTAATTAGCTATCACCGCAAAGCTGACCACAGTCGCCGTTCCAACAATTGCGACAACTGACCACGGCAAGATTGACGGCAAGGGCACGCGAAGGATCAAGGATAGCTCGGCCGCGATGAACAGGCCTGCGATCACGGCCAAAATGATCTCGACTCCACCCCCTCTTCGCCTGATGCAATGGACTAATGTCCCGAATATCCAGGCACCGCCGCAAAGGACGAGCGACATTGTGAATAGCTGCCCGACAAGGCCCGTACGATCAGATCCCTCGACGTCGGTCAGCCACGGCGCCGCCCACAATCCTTGCAGAGACCACGCCGATCCCACGCAAGTGGCTGACAACGGGGCAATTCGCCAGAAACGCCGATCGCCGAAAACAGAGCTCAAGGTGCCGGGCATTGATCCTGTTGGTAGGCGAACGGCTCGTTCGGGAACACGATGTAGACGAGCGCGGCCGTGGCACTAGTCGCGACCGCCAGGATCTCAAAGAGCTGGCGCCAGCTGATCCAACCGAGGAGGTGTTCGGCCGGGATCGTGGCGGTCACCGCTCCGAGCGAGCCCAGCATGACCATGTAGCCATTCAGCAAGGCCACTCGTTCGCTCGGAAACCAGAGAACGATGGACTTCAATCCCGCTGTCAATGCCGCCGCCACGCCAAGGCCGATCATTGCTCGCGAGATCAGGAGCAATGGCAACCCCCCGGACATCGCGAACAGGCCGGCACCTGCGGCGGCGACCAAAAGCAGGCAACTATGAACCCGGCGAGGACCAAAGCGATCCAGCAAAATACCGACCGGGATCTGCGCCGCCGCGAACACCAGGAAGTAGACGGACGTGAGGAGCCCGAGATCGGCGGTGCCGAGCCCGATCTCCGCGACAAGATGACTGGAGATCAGAGCGTTGATGGTTCGGAAGAGATACGAAAGATAGTATCCAGCAGCAAATGGGAGAAAAACGCGCACGATGAGACGCCATGCCTCCGAATTTTGCATGCTGGCCCTTTTGCTCCTCAGCTCATGCGAGCCGATAGCGCGTCCAGCTTCTCGTCACGTCGGCTAAATTGGTGAACTCGCAGGCTGGCGTGGAAAAAGAAAGACCGGGGAAATCGCTGCCGCCGGTTTTCAATCAACTTTGCCTGTCGGCTCCTGACGAACGATGTCCTCTGGAATCTCACGCAGAAAGCTCTGCCCTTTCTGCAGCCGGCGTCCGAGTGCCTCGACGAATCCTTCAAAGCGCTCCCTGCCCTTTGCCTGCGCGGCCGCCTGCGCATCATTGGGCAACGGGGGCGTAATCGTCAGCCAGAAGCGGATGAACAGTGCCAGGGTCTCAGCCGTCAAACCAACGTCACGCTCCAGCCGCTGCATTTGACGAGATAGCCGGTCCAGGCGACGGGCAAATGCGGCTTCCCGCCTGTCCTCTCCGTCGGGCGATAAAAATGAAGCAACAGCCGCTTCCACGATCGCAGATCGGGAAAGCTTCTTGCGATCGGCGAGATCCGAGATCTGCTTCAAAAGGTCCGGCGGGAAATACACGTTCATCCGGTCGCGCATAATTGCCTCACAGGTCGATACCGTCGCTCGGATCCATGACGACCTGACGAGCGACGCCGCGCATCTGCTGACGTATAAGCCGAGACTGGCGGACCGCGTCCTCGTCGTCGTCAAGCACGACGGCAAACTCTTCTGCCGGCGTCGGCTCGGTCGTCTCGTTGGCAATCGCGACGTGATCGGGGAGTTCGGGCTCACGACGGAGCCCGCTGTTCGCGGTGTCTTCCTCGGCCTCGACGGCATTGTCAGTTGGCTTCCCGGTCCGCTTTGGCATCCCGAGCGCTGACCATCCGTCCGTTCGCGATGACCGGCCGGCGGCCGCAGGATCGGGCGGCGGCAGCACCCGCTCGGTAAAACGCCGATCTTCGTAGTAGCGAACCTTCTTCGCCCGGATCGGCGGCGTGCCCGCCACCATGACGATCTCATCCACCGGCGGAAGCTGCATGACCTCGCCGGGGGTCAGCAGCGGCCTCGCCGTCTCCTGCCGTGAGACCATGAGATGCCCCAGCCAGGGATTCAATCTGTGACCGGCATAGTTCTTCATAGCCCTCATCTCGGTCGCTGTACCCAGCGCATCGGACACGCGCTTCGCGGTCCGCTCGTCATTGGTCGCGAAGCTGACTCGGACGTGGCAGTTGTCGAGGATCGCGTTGTTAGCCCCATAGGCCTTTTCGATCTGGTTGAGCGACTGCGCGATCAGGAAACTCTTGATGCCGTACCCCGCCATGAAAGCGAGGGCGGACTCGAAGAAATCAAGCCGCCCAAGTGCCGGGAATTCGTCAAGCATCATCAGAACGCGATGCCGGCGATCGGGGGCGTGCAACTCCTCGGTCAGGCGGCGGCCAATCTGGTTCAGCACCAGACGGATAAGTGGTTTGGTCCGCGAGATATCGGAAGGCGGCACCACCAGATAGAGCGTCGTCGGACGGCTATCTGCGATCAGATCCACAATCCGCCAGTCGCAGCGGCGAGTCACCTGGGCCACGACGGGATCACGGTACAGCCCGAGGAACGACATCGCAGTGGACAGGACTCCAGAGCGTTCGTTCTCGGATTTGTTGAGGAGCTCGCGCGCGGTCGAGGCGACCACGGGATGAGCACCCTGCTCGCCAAGATGCGCGGTGGTCATCATCGCCTTCAGCGTCGCTTCGATCGGCCGCTTCGGGTCGGAAAGAAAGGCGGCGACACCGGCCAGGGTCTTGTCGGCCTCGGCATAGAGGACATGGAGTATGGCTCCGACCAAGAGCGAATGACTGGTCTTCTCCCAATGGTTGCGCTTATCGAGGGAGCCCTCGGGGTCGACCAGGACGTCGGCGACGTTCTGGACGTCGCGAACCTCCCATTCCCCGCGCCGAACCTCGAGCAACGGATTATAGGCTGAAGACTTCGGGTTGGTCGGATCGAACAAGAGAACGCGGCCGTGTCGCGCGCGAAAGCCCGCGGTCAGCTGCCAGTTCTCGCCCTTGATGTCGTGAACGATGGCCGATCCCGGCCAGGCCAGCAACGAAGGGACAACAAGGCCAACACCCTTGCCGGACCGCGTGGGCGCAAAGCACAGCACATGCTCCGGTCCGTTGTGCCGAAGGTAGTCCTGGTCGAGCTTACCCAGCACCACCCCATCCAGACCGAGAAGTCCGGCTGCTCGAACCTCCTCCGCATCGGCCCAGCGCGCCGAGCCATAGGTCTCAACGTTGTTGGCCTCCCGCGCCCGCCAGACGGACATGCCGATCGCCGCCGCGATCGAAATGAATGTCCCCGACGCCGCGATGAAGGCGCCCTCGACAAAGACCTGGGGCGCATAGGCATCAAAGACGAACCACCACCAGAAGAAGACCGGCGGGTAATAGATCTTGAAGCCGGCCAGTTCGAACCAGGGCCGCCCAAGCTCCGGCTGCCAGGCGAGCCGCCACGCCGTCCACTCGGTCGCGCCCCAGATGGCCAGCAAAACGATCAGCCCGACAACGATCACCTGACCCCAGAGAATCTTGGTTCCGGACATCGACCAACCTTCCATACTGGTGAGATAGCTAGAGGCCGAGGTCGCGCTTTCGACCAAAGCCCCATTCGATACCGCCGCCGTCCTTCATCACGCCGGTGACGTGTTGACCAAGCCTCTTCTCGAGCTCGCGCGACCAGGGCACGAGTTGGAAACCCAGCCCGTTATCGATCATGGCGAAGCGCCCCGAGGAGAGCGTCAGGCGCTCGCGATACGCACCTGCCACATGCTCCCCGGAGGCCCCCTTCACGTAAGGCAAGCCGGTGACGGCCGAGACTTTTTCGGCTACCTCGTCCAGTTCACGTCGGCGCAACGTGTCCAGCAGGTCGCGCTGCAAGATGATGCGTTGGCCCTGCCGCCGCGCCAGGCGCTCCTGGATCAGATGCTCGGTGCGGGCTTCCATGGCGTCGCGGGTCTCGCGGCCGAATCCGCCCATGGCGAGCGGCATGGGGTCGCGTTCAACCAATCTATGGTCGAGCCAGGTCGCTCCTTTAGCCGTGACCTGCCCACCGAGATCGAGATCCGAACGGGTCGCGAGCACCACGGTCGGCCGCGGATCGCGGGTTTGACTGAAGCGTCGGACTTCGACGATTCCGCCGATCGGCGGTGCATGTTCGAAGGCCTCGACCCCACGGAAGCGAACGTGGTGCGCGCGTCCATCTGTTCCGTCGATCAGGGCATAAGCCTCACCCGTCAGCTCATCGTGCAATCCCCGGTCGACCAGCCGCCCGATGATCTGGGACGAAAGCTGTCCACCTTCGATGACGAAGTCGGCAACGCCGCGCGCTTCCCCTCGCTCGGTGAAGGCACGGTGCATGGTCTTGATGATGTCGCCCCGCATGCCGAGGTCGCGCAATCTGCGCTCGGCCTCGAGCCCGACCATCCATTCCCCTGGTGCGCTGGATGCGGCAAGACCCATCTTCTCCAGATGTTGAAGGCGACCGACCATCAGGCGCCGGATCTCGGGATCAGACTTGCCGGGATTCTCGGGGCGAAGATCGATGTAGCCGGTGTCATCTGCCGCCAGCCGGATCTCCCGATCGAGCCGCGTCCATCGTTCAGCCGAACACTCCCTCTCCAGCGAATTGCGGATCTCGTGCTCAGGCTTTGGACCCAGTTCGATGGCGACCAGTTCCTCGGCGCGGGAGCGCAGGCCCTGGCTGATGTAGTCACGGGAAATCACGAGATCTCCGCCTTCCTGATCTACTCCCCGAACGAGCAGATGGACGTGAGGGTTGTCGGTATTCCAATGATCGACAGCCACCCAGTCGAGCCGCGTGCCGAGGTCGGTTTCCATCTGCCTGGCGAGATCCCGGGTGAACGCCTTCAGGTCGGTCATCTCGCCGGCGTCCTCTGGCGAGACGATGAACCTGAAATGATGGCGATCGTCCTTGCACCGTTCTGCAAAGGCCGCGCTATCGGCACGGTCGCAGCCCTCATCGAACATCTCGGCTTTCTCGCCGCTTCGAGTCACGCCGTCACGCTTCAGGTACGAGAGATGGGCGGTCATTGGTGCGGAACGGAAGGCTCGCCCTTTATGCCGAACAACACGCGCCTTCACCACAACGCGCCGTGTCGGGCTGAACAATCTGGCGCGGCTAAAGGCGAGGCGCCCGCGGCCAAACGTGGAGCGCCCATAGGCAACAGAACGCCTGCCAGCCGCGGCCTGTCCAGAGGTGTGACCGGCTTTCTTCGCGGCACGTAGCACCTGGTTGATGAAGCTCTTCGGCTTCGGCGCGCGGGTGCTGCGGATGCGCCCGGGCCGAATACGTAGGTCGCTGTCGCCCATGGTCATGGCCGGACCTCCAAGCGAGCGAAAGCACCTACAGTGCCGAAATTGTCCTTGATTGCATTGTTCAAAATGCAAGGCGCGGCACGCGCCCCGACCGACCGGCACGGTAGAACCCAAGCCATGCCAATGGCTTGCGGTTCGCCCGGCGAGCCCCTTTTATCTCGCCGTCCTGCCGTCGTGGTTTCCCGGCCGCAGATTCCCGCGGCCCAACCTCCGAGCCAACTCGGTGCTCGCGTAGCCCTCACTGCTTCTGAGCGCTTGCGATAGCGATCGTTACCCGAAGGGCCGAGACACCCGAAGGGTGGCTCGGTGAGGAGCGAAGCGACGAGTAGAGCGCGGGCCGAAGGCATCGCCCATACGCAACCAGGTTGCGAAGCCGCACACTTGATCATTGCGATGCTCCTGAATCCAATCGAGGGACGAACACGCCAATAGGCCGGGGGACCATGGGCAAGACGTCAGGCGCCGAAATTGCGGTCGTGACACCGCTCGACGGCATGAGCGCCAGCAACCGATGGCGCGTTTTCATGAGATCGGGTCGCGTGACGAATAGCGTTGAAGCTGCTGATGACTGTCCGCTGGACGTCCATCCCGGCGGCAGTTCGCTGGCAAGCAGATTTGCAAGCTTTGCGACATATACTCGCGTCTCCTCTGGCAGAGAGCCGCCTGCGAGATGCTCTTCATAGCGAGATGGTCCCGCGTTGTACGCGGCAAACACGCCTGGCGAGCCATACCGGTCGAGCAGTTCGCGCAAGTACGCCGTCCCGGCCAGAATGTTGTCGTGCGGGTCGTAGGGGTCGTTCCCGAGATTGTAGCGCTCGCGAAATTCCGCCCAAGTCGCCGGCATGATCTGCATCAGGCCCATTGCGCTTTTTGGCGACTTGGCGTGCACGTCTCTAGCGCTTTCGACGTTAATGACCGAACCGATCCAGGTCACCGGAATTGCAAAACGCTTCGAGGCTTCGTCGACGAAAGCCGCAAACGGGTTGCTTGCCCGAGCGACCGCTTGAACCGACGCCGACCCGCTCTCGGCCAGAGCAGCACTGTCCGACGCAGCGAAAATGAGCAGCAGCGACACGACAGCCCAAACACGTACGCCCGACCGAGCCAAGCATGCCGTCGTGCGCCCGCCCGTCCAGGGCAAAACCGCTTCGCGCCGACTATGCGGCCGCCCAGGACTGCCGCGGCGCGCGTCGGCCCTGCAAGCGTTGGTCCGGACGGAGGAATGGTCCCGCGAGCGATCGAACAGAGAAATGGCGGGATAAGAGCGTGGAAGACGCACGATCACTCCTCCCACGTCCACACGGGCAGCGCACGGCCGATCACTGCCGACGCCGGCAAGAATCCAAAATATCGGCCATCAAGAGAGTCTTGAGACTGCCAGTTCATGAGAAAGAGCTCGCCATCGTCGACGACGCGGCAGCCCTGCCATTTCGGCAGTGGCCGCCCGCGTCCGTCGCGGTCCCGCGCCTCGCCCATTGCAATGTCGTCGACCGAAATCGTGAGGCCAGTTCTGCAAACACTCTGCCCCGGCAGGGCGAGCACGCGCTTCAGCATGGGGACGCCAATGGGCAGATAGCCGTTAAGGTCGAGGAAGGTCGCAAGCGGCTCCGGCGGCTGCACCGCGACCAATTCGGTGACATGGTAGCGTTCGGCTGTCCGCAGGCGATAAAGACCGATCGGCACACTCGCGGATGCATTCCAGATGTAGAGCGGGAGTGGCTCGATGGCGATCGTCGCGACGAGCGCAGCAGCGGCCCCAAACGTTGCGGCCAGTGTCCTCAGTCGACCCGTCATCGCATCACCCTCTGACGGTGAAGCCAGGCCTGGTGACGCGCTTTCGTATATTGACGCGGGTTCTCGTTGACGGACAAACGGTTGTGAACGTGATGCCAATGATCAGGCGCGACGTCAGCGGGATCGATGCCGAGCGCCTCAACGGCATCGACCATCTGCAGAACCCGTTCGACCTTCGGCCAGCCGGAGAGCCGCAGCAAAATCTCTCCACCGGGTGTCACATACGGCACGGTCGAGCAGCGCTGTCCCGGCGCAACCGCGCGCAGGATGTCGATCCGCGAAATGATCGTGCCAAAGTCGTTGGAGGTCCAACGGACGAAGGCAAAGATGCTGCCGGGCGCAAATGACAGGACACGCCGCTGACGATCAAGCTTCCGTTCCTCGACGATGCGGCCGAATCGAATGCGGTTTTCGATCCGCTTCTCGAGCCAAAGCACTTCCACTTCGGTAAGATCGCTCATGCCGCCGCTCCCGAAGACGGGAATGGGGATCCGTAAGCATTGGCGGCAGTGAAGCACCTGCACGGCTTCCGCCGATAAGGAGGATTGACGGCCCGCGGTTGCCAGTCGCCTGCGATGCAGTTCCTGGCCTGGTCCGTTAGAAGAAATCCGAAGGATTTCTGGTTAGTAAAGTTAGAGCGGCTGGAAAGCGCGCAGAAACAAGCTCTTAAGCTCGATTCCGGTCCCCGATAGCACGAGGATCGGGTCCCCGATAGCACGAGGATTGCGGTCCCCGATAGCACGAGCTGATTCACAGGTTGTCCTCCGATTTTGGAATAAGACGGCGGCGGCGCAGGCGTGCCGTTAAGGGATCAACAGGCGTTGGTGCGAAGTTCAGCCGCTCGATGCCGTTCGGATCGCGCGAGAGCACGAGCTGATAACCTGGCAATGTCTGACGCTGGACGATCTGCCGTACGTCGTAAGCAAAATGCTTGAGCGGCGAGAGGATGCCGGACTTGGCATGGAGGTGCACAAGATCAAAGCTCCAGCCGCCATCCTGACGCCCGCCATGCTTGCGCACGAGCCGGTAGAGCCAACGCTCAAGTCCGCCCATCAGATCAAAATACGCGCGATCAATCGTCAGCACGAGTGCATCATCGATGACGCCCGAATAGAACCAATCCGGCAAAATCAGCTCGAGCCCAAATGGGCGACCATTTGCGTCGGCAGTCTCCTTCCACTCGTTGATCCAGGAGAAGCGATGCCGCCGTCGTTCTGCCGGCTGACGGATCGACGTCAGCACGGTCGTTGACTGCAACCTGTCGAGACCCGCCTTCAGCCGGTCATAGTCGCGCGCGCTGGTGCCGCGGCCGACAAACGTCAGTATTTCGTAAGGCGTTGCAGCCATCAGGCGCGACGTCTTCAGGCCAGCGTCACGTGCTTCGATGATCTGGGACGCGGCCCAGATCAAAACGTCTGCATCCCAGATGGTTGCCATGCCATGTTCCGGCACGGCTTCAACGCGAATTGCGATCGCACCAGCGCGGAAATCGATCGGTACAATCCGCTTCGTTTTTGCAAGCGAGAAGAACGGGTAAGCCATCAGATCCTGCGCGTCTCGCGGTGCGAGATCGCCGGGCAGCGCCCGAAAAAGCTCAAGCTGATCGCGCTCGGAATGGTGTTTGCGCCGCATGGTCACTGCTCTCACGCGGCAATCAGCGACGTTCCTGGCCGGCATAAGGGCGCAGCGCGGGATGCTTCTTGGCCGGCAACACCGTTCCCTTGCCGGGGTCGGACGTCGACGTCTTGGCGCCCCGGTCGGCCCACGCTTTCAGGTCATCCAGGGCGTAGACGACACGTCCGCCAATCTTCCGATACGTCGGCCCGGTGCCGTACGTCCGGTGCTTCTCAAGCGTTCGACCCGAGAGGCCAAGATAGCGCGCGGCCTCAGGTGTGCGCAGGAATCGCGGGGGAAGACCGGCCATCGGATCGGGCATTTGAGAACTCCAGGAGGACAGCGCACTACGCTTGGCTAGGCCGGCGTGTGTGCGGTCATCATGGAGGAGCAGGATCTCGGAGGGGGATGCCGAATATCGGGGGTACGATTTTTGATACCCCTCGGCCGAGGGGCTACTTGTCCCTGCGGCCAGGCCGCAGAAGTTTGCGGTAGCCTCCGCGCACCAACGCGAGGCCGCCCTGCACCAGGCGCACCGTTCGATTGCGCAAATCGTGCGTCTTCCAGGCGCGATCAGGGATGCGCTTTTTGCCGAACAGGGCTTCGGCGGTCATGCGATAGCTGCCGCCAGCACTATGCGCATCAAGCGCGCGGATAGCGGCGCTCAGGCGCTCGCGCCGCTGCTTGGATAACTTATGAAAGGCAGGACCCGGCGCGCGTCCATTCATCGCGCGCCACAGCCGCCGGGCTGCATAGGCGCGCGCTTCCAAATCGCCGTTAAACGGCAATTCGGCTGCGTATGACGCGCCGACCACGGGAGGTTCTTTGGACCAGACACGGTGATCCGTGGCCCCGATGCGCAGCACGATATGCCAGCCGTCGGCGGCGCGCCGCACCTGCCCCGCTGTAAGGTCGAGCAGTGGCCCAGCGGCCGAATTGCGATCGGTGGTCGACGCGACCGTGACTGCAACGACGGTCGTTAGAACCTCAGGCGCCCAAAAGATGATCTGCTCGTCGAAGGACCGCTGCGGGTCATGGGCGAAAGCAGATGCCCCACCTCCTCCTGAACTCGGCAGTCGCTTTGCCATCTGGGCTGCTAGCGATCATCGCTTCATAATCGCGTCGGTAGTCCGCATTACGACGAAGACATTCCCAGGCGATGTCGGTGATTTCGGCGTCTTGCAGGCTCTTGTAGGATTCCGGCGACCGCCAGTCGAATTCAGGCATTGCTTCCGCCCCATTGCACACAGCTAACAAGGATTGCGGCGCAATAGGTATGAACGAGGCGGTTGTAGGAAGCCCCTACTTTGGCACCACGTGGTGCACTGGAATGACCACCAGTTAGCGGAAGAAAATAGTTCTGCCGGCAAGTCGCGGTCGGCGATTTTCTTCTATGTTGAGCCGGCGCTGCGTAAGAGACGCCCCTGCTCGGTCAGCCATTTAGCGCGTACAAGATGACTCTGATATGCAGTCTGCGCGCGGTCGGGCTCTCGCTCAGGGTCGATGTGCAAGACCACTCGAGCCACTTCTCGCCAATCCGCTCCCTCGCCTTCCGCCTGCAGAAGGCGAATGTACGTGACGACATGCTGTTCGTCATAGGCTGTCAGCGCCGGCTCGTTCGGCGCGACATCCGCAACGTCAGGATCTAATGGCGGCCCATTCATATCTATTGGCGGCATTCCATTGAAACAAGGACCAAACTATCTGAATAGATTGGTTATAGCCAGTGGTTTGATGGTCTACACGATGGCTGCTTTTGCGCATGAAAGCTCGTGCGCTCGTGGCCTGGAACGTCCGCCGAATCCGCGTCGCTCGCGGTATTCCGCAAGAGCAATTGGCATATGATGCTGAGATCGATCGCTCATATATGAGCGGCTTGGAGCGACAAACCGAGAATCCAACTATTGATCTACTGGAGCGACTGGCGGAAACACTGGATGTTCGGCTGTCAGAATTCTTTCTTGAGCCGCCCAAGGGAGCCGCCACGCCAAAGCCGTTAGCCAAGGGCCGGAAACGGATTCGTCCCAGCCCTAAGAGCAAGTAGTTGCTGCACGCTGACTCGGCTCTGATCTATTCAGAGCGCAATAAGAGGTGAACTGCGCCCGCCGCGCACGTATGTGGCTAGAGATCGAACGTCAGCCTAGGCAGCAGTCTGCCAGGTATGGAGCCGGACGGAACCTCGCCAGTGGCACGTGCTCCCAATTTACTATAGAACGGCGCCGCGTCGGGATCGGCCTCAATAACCATTCGGGTTGCGCCCTCGTTCCTGGAGACCTCCGCCGCCCAAGCAAAGAGCATCCTCCCTGTGCCGTTTCGGAGTGCGTGCGGCTCGATGAAAAGCTTCAGCAATTCAGCTTCTCCGGAACTCACTTTGACCTGCACGACTCCAACAATTTCTCCATTCTGTTCGGCAACAGCGACTAGGGTCTCTTCAAGGTCGCGCCGGCCGAGAGACAGCTCCCTCCGACACGCTTCAAGAAACGCTTGATCATAGCCCCACACAGCCTTGGATCTGAGGCAAAGATCCGAGAGGCCTCCCAGCTCATCTACACATGGTCTTCGGACAATCAACTAAGACAATTCCTGTTCGTTCAAGCAAGCGCCAGCATATCACTTTCCGTGGCAGTTAGGTCAGAGCGATCCACTTCGATTTGGACTTCGACGAAGCGTCGCGTCGATGGCGCCTCCGTGTTCGCCTTAGGCCCAGCGAGCGCCGCATACTGACATGCATCACCTCGGCCGATCCGATCCACAGCTTCTGCCGTGGCGCATCAGGGGGGCGAGCACGGAAAGCTGATCTCGACGGACCGGAGCAGGCATTGTGAGAAGCCCCGCCCGGCGGACCGGACGGGGCTTGACGGAGCATCTACTCGCCGCTCTTCCGCGGCCGCGACCAGAGGAGCGTGTAGCCCTCCCCGCCTTCGTCGTCGAACAGGTTGGCGTAGATCGGCGCGTTGAACGAGGGATCGTCGAGCTTGAGCGAGAGGTAATCGCGGCCCTCCTCGGAGCGCTTTGACCAGGCCGCCCCGATCTCCGCGCGGCCCACGTAGATTCGATGGCTGGGAGCGTTGTCGTTGGAGCGGTTGGTCTCGGCGACGATACGGACGCCCTTGGCTTGCAGGCTCAGGGTGACAATCTCGCCCTGGAAATCGTTGCCGACTTTCTTGAAAGAACCGATGTTAGCCATGTCACTTCTCCTGTTGTGTTTCGAGCTCGCGACCACCGCGGCCTCGATGGCGATCTAGAGGCCGAGGACGATTGGCGACGCACCCGCTTGCGGGCCGGAGCGCAGCGGAGGACGCCGTTGTTGCGACTTTCTTGCCTCGCGAGGAATGGGCGTAAGCCCAGGGGAAGAAAGTCGCATCAACGGCGTTGCGGCTCAGACGATCGAGGCGCAGCCGGTCTTCGGCCAGATCAAGCCATCAAAGAGGCCACGTGCGTCCGCGTGCTGAACCGCAATCTTAAGGAGAAGACTTGGCGAAGCTCGGTTGAACTGCACAAGAGGTCGAAACGGTTCGGCGCAGAAAGAGAAACAATCTGCCACAAAGGGCGATATCGTCCCGGAAGGAATGATCGAGCGCGGCGCGGCGACCCACAGCAGCTATCGGGTCAGACAGAGATTGCTAAGGCTTGCTTAAAGTGCTCCGAGGAGAAGCGCGGTTACTTCTTGCTCAAGCTCGATGACCCCTCGTTCAACGTGGCGCCCTGTGCGACCTTGCTCGACCGATGATGGCGACGAAGCGTCATCACTCGTGCGTGGCGGCTGTGAGAGCTGGCTGAGGCATATTCTCCGCCATCCCGGCCGACTCCAACGGACGCGTCTCCGCGAAAACGGTCGAGCGCGTCCATGCCGTGCCGCCGATGCAAACTGCACCGAGGCAAGCGAGGGCCTCGCGCCAAGCCAGCGAAGGAACACCTATCTGCGACAGGGCAAACACCACATGATAGCCAGCGATTGCCGCAGGGACGGCGAACGCGGTTGCGATCGCGATACGCAAAGTCCGGGACCGACTGACCGCGACGGCGACCTGACCGACGGCAAGCGTCAGCGCGCCAGAAACAATTCCACTAAGCAGTGCACCGACGACGCCCACGCCATCGCGAAATGCCAACATCCCGACACTGAGTGCGACGAAAAACGGCAGCGCATAGATCGCCAGCGCAAAGATCAGCCAGCAGAACAACCCAATACCAAGTGTGTTGAGGACAAGCCCAAGGGCAAGCATGGCGGTGGCTCCAATGCATAACGTACTGGTCGCGCCCTCCACCACCACCGCGGCGCGGCTTCGGACGTAAAATCGAAACGAGGCGAAGTTGCGGCGTGCAACTCCGCCTTGGCGTCTTCGAGGTGACGGCGCTTACGCGCCGCCGAACTTCCAGACGGGAATGCCGAGCCGCTTTGCCTTGTCGGCAAGGTTGTCCTGAATTCCCGTGCCTGGGAAGTGCATGACGCCGATCGGCAGAAGCTCGAGCAGCGCATCGTTGCGCTTGAACGGTGCCGCCTTGGCGTGCTTGGTCCAGTCGGGCTTGAAGGCGATCTGTGGCACCTTGCGACTGGTCGCCCACTTCGAGGCGATCAGTTCGGCGCCTTTCGGAGATCCGCCATGGAGCAGGACCATGTCGGGATGCTTGGCGTGCACCTTGTCGAGTCGATCCCAAACGAGGTTGTGGTCGTTGAAGTCGAGCCCACCGGTGAGCGCGATCTTCGGCCCTGCCGGCAACATGACCTCAGTCTCAGCGCGGCGTTTCGCTGCGATGAAGTCGCGGGAGTCGATCATTGCCGCGGTGAGCGTGCGGTGGTTGACCAGTGATCCCGACCGCGGACGCCAGGACGAACCGGTATGGACCTCAAATCGCTCGATGGCCTGATCCCGGAACAGTTCCAGGCAGTTGCGGCGCTCGATCAGCGTGATGCCTTCGGCCGTCAGGCGCTCGAGTTCGACCGATCGCACTTCCGAGCCGTTCTGCTCGCGCTGGCTCTTGTGTTGCGCCTGCTCGTTTTCGTCGAGCTGGCGTTCGATGCGGTCGACGGCACGATGGAACAGGTTGACTGTCGACCAGAGCAGATCGTCAAGGTCCGGTTCAAGCCGCGTGTCGTTCAGGGTCGCAACAAGGGCGTCGAAGATATCGACCACGGCGCCGACGATCATCTTGCCCTCCGGAAGCGGCCGTGGATCGGGCTGGTCGTCGAAGGGACGGTAGCCGAAGAGCTGTAGTTCCGTGAGGACATGGTCGGTCGGAGACGAGGCATGCGGCGGTTCGATGTCGTCATGGTCGGTCATGTGAAAAGGTCCTTTGCGGGATCGACCGCGACCATCGCGGCCTTCGTGGCGATCCTCTGACGGCAGGCGGAACGGCCAGAACCCGACAGGGCCGAAGCGACAGCGGAGGATGGCGGAGGCCGGCTATTTTGCTTCGCGATGCAAAGCGCGTTGGCCAAACGTATGATGTGCCCTCACATCGCCGGCGCGCGGCGGAAAATAGCCGGACGCAGACATTGCCGGCCGGGGCCGCTTGCCGTCCGATCGCCCTCTGGAAGGCCGAGGTCGCGTCCTTTTCCGGTATTGGCCTCGGCTATGACCGACCTGGCAGCATGAATCGGACGCGGGAAGCTATTGTGCGAGCGCCATCGAGGAATCCAGAAAGCGAACGACGTCCTCTGGCACGAGCTGAAGCCGCAAGGCTGTTCGGAGGGCATCCGGACCGAAGATGTGCAGATCCTCGTTGAAGTCGCCCAACCGGGGCGATAGCGTGATCGCTTCAATGCCGGCGTCTGCTGCACGATGGGTCAGAATAGCCTGCATCATATCCCCGGCGGCGTCGGCGTCGCAGGCGATATAGAGACGACGCAGGCCAGACGGCAGCAACATGGCGGAGAGGTGATTGGCCGAAAGCGCAGCGGCCATCGGCATAGTCGGGAGCACGCATCGAAGCGACAGCATGGTTTCGATACCTTCGCCGGCAGCGAGCACGTCGGCTACCGCGCCGAAGCGGACCGCATTACCGAGCAGGTCGCCCATGGCGCGTCGTGGCGTGTCGACCGGGGCCTTGCCGAGCCGAATGCGATCAAAGCCGTCTGGATCGAGCCAGGTGCGGTGTGCGCCGGTGATCCTGCCTTCGAGATCCGTGACGCAAGCGATCATCGCCGGCCAGGTTTCGGTCGGCAAATTGTCGTCGGGACGATAGTAGCAGCGTGGGTGGAAGCGAAGGCTGCCACCATGATGTACGCGGGCGATCCCGCGACGCTGCAGATATGTCTCAACCACGGTCCCGTGGATCGGGCTGGATATCGCAAAGAGCCGGCGGGCGGCCTCTTGGGATCCGGCTGGCATCGCTGGACGATCGGCTTTCGAGACCAATTCAGGCTCGATACGAGGCAACTTCAGAAAGCGCTCTGCCTCCTGGGCGACTTCGCGGAAGTCGCGCAAACCTAGGCTTTCGCGAATGATGTCGAGGAGATCACCGTGTTCGCCAGTTGCGGCATCGGTCCATTTTCCGGCGGGCCCCTTCGGCGAATCCTTGAGCCGCACAAACAACGAGCGGCCCGGGGTGTTGTGGACGTCGCCAACCAGCCAGTACCGCCCCTCCCGCTTCCCATTGGAGAGATAGTGTCGGCACACCGCCTCGGCCTCGCGCGCGAGGCGGCGTGCCAGTTCGGAAACATCGCGGGGCATCAGGCTGCATCCCGCTCACTGGCACGCTCGACCGGATAGCGGTCGAGCACCTTCGACAGGATCTCGACACCGCTCGCATCCGTGGGCACAAACATGCGCAGTTTCCAGGAGATGATCTCTCCAAAGAGGCCGTAAGCCCGCAAGCGATCGCGCATCGTGTCGTTGAAGCCCGAGAGTTCGATGCGGTGTGCGCCCATCACCCGGACACGGCGAAGCTGGAGCCCCTCCGCAAGCTCGAGGACGGTCCGTCCTTCCATCAACGCGGCGAAGGCGGCGTCCGGCGTCAGCGCGGGCGCATCGGCCGCCAGGACGTTCGCGATCCAGATCGCCGAGACCTTGCGGCCGATGATCCGCTCGCCCGCGTCCGTCTGCAGCCGATAGACGCGGGTCGACTCGTTCGGCAGCCGCTTCCAGATGGGAAGCAGCAAGCCGGCCACGACGTGGATCGTGCTTTCTGTAAACTCGGGGATCTCGGCAAGCGCCGCCAGCCAGGCCGCGGTGAAGCGTTTGCGGTCCGCCTCGACCCAATGGCTTTCCGTCATCATCTTCAGGGGAGCGGTATGATGCTCCATAGGCCGGATCAGGCGGACGCGCTGCTCGATCTCGCCGTCATCAAGCATGAAGCTCGGAGCTGGGACCTGCACCGCGGATCGTCCGGAGCGCAAATTGATCAACGGGATGGCGCGTGGATCGGAAAGACGACCAAGGGCGTCATTCAGGCTCACTGGATGATTGCGCTGGCGCTGGGTGATCGTGAGAAGCCGGGTCTCGGCGCCAGTGCCGGGATGGACGTAGATCGTCCGCCGGTCGGTGACGGCAAAGCTCTCGGCGCGGAGCGTTTCCAGTCCGATGTCATAGGTGCCCGAGGCAACGGCGCCTTCGATTCGAGCCGTCAATAGCTGTTCGAAGACGGCGAACAGGATGTTCTGAAGATCGATCGGGAGCGCCAGCAACCTGTTCAGGAACGTCGTGATCGGCGGCAAGTCATCCCTGAGCCCATTGGTGTCCGTCAGCTTCAGGCCGGTCGCATCCTCGAACCTCTCGAGCGAGCAGCCCTCGACCTTGCCGCGCGCCAGCAGGGTGTAGAGCTGACGCAACGCATCACGCCCGTACTGGCTTTCGAGATTGTCCTCCGGCCGGAACAGGCCCTGCCCTCCGGTCTGGCGCTGGCCGCGCGTGATGGCGCCCAACGTGTCGAGCCGCCGCGCGATGGTGCTCAAGAAGCGCTTTTCGGCCTTCACGTCGGTTGCGATGGGGCGAAACAGCGGCGGCTGCGCCTGGTTGGTCCGGTTGGTCCGGCCGAGCCCTTGGATCGCAGCGTCGGCCTTCCAGCCGGGTTCGAGCAAATAGTGGACCCGCAGGCGGCGATTCCGCGCCGACAGCTCGGCATGGTAGCTCCTGCCAGTGCCGCCCGCGTCGGAGAACACGAGGATCCGCTTGGCGTCATCCATGAAGGCCGAAGTCTCGGCGAGGTTGGCCGAACCGGCGCGGTTATCGACCACCAGCCGGTCGTCCTTGCGAACGATGCGGCGTGAGCGACCTGTAACCTCGGCGACCATGTCGGTGCCGAAGCGCTGGATCACTTGGTCCAGCGCGCCTGGGACCGGCGGCAGCGAAGCGAGCTTCTCGACGAGGCGGTCGCGGCGCGCAACGGCCTCCCGGCTCTCGACCGGTTGGCCGTCGCGATAGACGGGCCGGGAGCAGAGATTGCCCTCCTGGTCGGTGAAGGGCTCGTAGAGCTGGACCGGAAAGGAATGGGCGAGATAGTCGAGCACATACTCGCGCGGTGTGATGTCGACCTGAACGTCGCCCCACTCCTCGGTCGGAATCTCGGCGAGCCGACGCTCCATCAATGCCGCGCAGGTCGAAACGATCTGGATGACGGCGGCATGGCCGGCGTCAAGATCGCGTTCGATCGAGCGGATCAGCGACGGCGTCTTCATCGAGGTCAGGAGGTGACCAAAGAAGCGCTGCTTGGCGCTCTCAAAAGCGGATCGCGCGGCCGATTTGGCCTGGCCGTTCAGCGTGCAGGCCTCGCCGGTGATGTTCGCCGCCCGCATGGCCGCATCGAGATTGTTATGGATGACGCTGAACGCGCCGGCGTAGGAGTCGTAAATGCGAACCTGCTCTGGCGTAAGCTGGTGCTCGACGAGATCATACTCGACGCCCTCGTAAGAGAGCGAGCGGGCGGCGTAGAGACCAAGCGCCTTGAGGTCGCGCGCCAGCACTTCCATGGCCGCGACGCCACCCTCCTCGATCGCCTCGACGAAGTCGGCGCGGGTGGCGAACGGGAAGTCGGTGCCGCCCCACAATCCCAGCCGCTGAGCATATGCGAGATTGTGGACCGTCGTGGCACCGGTTGCGGAGACATAGACGACGCGGGCATTCGGCAAGGCGTGCTGGAGCCTCAGGCCGGCACGCCCCTGCTGAGAGGCTGCCTGGTCGCCGCGCTCGCCCTTCTGGCCTGCCGCGTTCTGCATCGCGTGGCTCTCGTCGAAGACGATCACTCCGTCGAATTCGGAGCCCAACCATTCGACGATCTGCCGAACGCGCGAAAGCTTGTCGCCCCGCTCGTCGGTTCGCAGCGTAGCGTAGGTGGTGAATAGGACGCCTTCCGAAAGCCTGATCGGCGTACCTTGGCGAAAACGTGAGAGCGGCGTGACGAGCAACCGCTCCAGGCCGAGCGCGGCCCAGTCGCGCTGCGCGTCCTCGATCAGCTTGTCGGATTTGCTGATCCAGACCGCGCGGCGGCGGCCCTTGAGCCAGTTGTCGAGCAGGATACCGGCGACTTGGCGTCCCTTGCCCGCGCCGGTGCCGTCACCCAAAAACCAGCCCCGGCGAAAGCGGACGGCATTTTCTGCATCGTCGCGCGCGGCCGCGACAACGTCAAAGGTCGCGTCGACCGTCCAGGAGCCCGCGAGAAATTCGGAATGCGCTTCGCCAGCGTAGATGACACTCTCAAGCTGGGCGTCCGACAAGGTGCCATCAGCCACGAGATTGCCCGGCACGTGTGGCCGATAGGAAGGCCTTGGCGGTGCGACGGATGCCATTGCAGCCGACTGCACGAGCTTTGTCGGATGCGCGTGCGCGCCGGCAATACGGATCGACTGCAAGCCATATTCCTCATAGAGCGCATCGGTGAGCCGGGCGCCCTCCGGCGGCGACCACTCGACCGTCTCGTATGAAAGTTCGACGCCTTCTGGCGCGGCGCCGCTCAAAGTAGAGGTCTGGCATGGTGCAGAGGCGCCACAGGATCGTGACATCGCAGGGCGCCTGGCGACGTCGATCATGACCGGAGCGGCAACAGGCAACCTCGGAGGCACGTGCTGGGTCACCCAGTCGAGCAAGGTAGCGACATCGCCCGCGATGCCGAGCGAGGCCGGCAAAACATTCGGGTCGGCCGCGGGCTGCTTGTCGATCACAATCAGCCTTGTGTCGATCTGAGTCCCGTGCTTCGCGTAGACGGCGCCGTCGATCGCGGCGGAAAACACAACACGCCCGCGCTCCTGAAGGCGAACGAAGGCGTCGGTGCACGCTGGATTGTCCGGCGCAAAACCCGCGCCGGTAATGGCGACCAGACGACCGCCGTCGCATAGACGCGCCAAGGCCGACGCAATGTGCCGAAGCGCCGCGTCCGCCATTCGTCGATCGACGTTCGCCAGCGCCGAGAACGGCGGGTTCATCAAGACGACACTAGGTGCGACACTTGCATCGAGGTGGTCGTTGATCTGCGCGGCGTCGAGCCGCGTGACCCCGGCGTTGACGAACAGTTGGTCGAGCACGGCTGCACGAGCCTCAGCCAACTCGTTCAATACCAGCGCGCCGCCGGCGAGCTCGGCGAAGATGGCGAGCAAGCCAGTCCCTGCGGAAGGCTCCAAAACGCGGTCGGCAGGTGTGATGGCCGCTGCGGTACATGCGGCCAGGCCCAGCGGGATCGGCGTCGAGAATTGTTGAAGCGCCTGGCTGTCCTCGGAACGCCGCGTATGGGTGGGCAGGAGGCTGGCGACTCTCGCGAGCATCGGTAGCATCGCGGCCGTTGAGCCAGCCTTGGTCCGGATGGCCGGACCGAACTTGCGAAGGAATAGAACGGTGGCCGCCTCGCAGGTGTCATAGGCGGTCTTCCAATTCCAGGCACCGGCCGCGTCCGAGGCGCCGAAAGCAGCCTCCATGGCGCCACGGAGGACTGCGGCATCGATGCGCTGGCCGCGTTCGAGATTGGTCAAGAGCTGTCGCGCAGCCCTGACCGCAGCGGAGGTGATAGTGGCAGCGGCACGCATCGAGAGCGGCGCAGCGGCAGCGCCGCCGCCGAGAGATTCAGTCATGGGGATTTCTTTCGGAGAGCAGGAACGGGTCGAACCGCCCGGCGCTCTCACGACCACGGCGATTCAAACCCTTCCCGGCCGCACTCTCCCTCTCAACCGTCTCGCAATAAAAATGGGGACCGACGCTGTGCATCGGTCCCCGAGCAAGCGCAGGACAGCCGGAGACAGTCCTTCTGCTGTCACTCAGCCGCGTCGAGCTGTTCCGGATCCTCGTCGCTGCCGTTCTCCGGATCCTCCTCGCCGGCGAGGAATTCCGGCAGTGGGCCTGCGTCACCTCCCGGCTCCGCCGAACACGGGCTGGAATCGACGAGACGCAGCGGCTCCGGCAACCAGCCCAAGCCATCCAGGAGACGCTCGGCTTCCTTGGCCATGTCGGTCTTCTTCAGGTGGTCGATCAGTTGCGCCGACGACTCGCCCTTGGCTTCCCGCACCGCCTCCAGAATGCGAGGCTTAGTGACTCGCCCAAGATAGTTGTCGACGGTCGGTCTCCAGCCAGCCTGCACCATGTCGAGTCCGGCAGCGCGCGCCAGTACGTCGGCCTGGTCGAGTCGAGTTCGGACGCCGTGGGCTGAGACGCGACCCTGATTATAGCGGTTGGCCGGCTCGTAGAGAGCGTTGACGGCAAACGACGCACAATGAGCGAACAGGGACGCCTGCGCCGTGCCGTCGAGGGCTGTGAGCGCATCCCAGACGTCGTTCTCGCTCTGCGGCAACCGTGCCTTCCAGCCCTCATGCCGCGCCTCGACGGCTTTCGCCGAGACGCTTTCCCTTAAGCCAGGAGCCTGAGCGGGAAAGGTTGGCGTCCGCAACCCGATCTCAAGGCAGCTCCCGGACGAAGCAAACCGGTAAAAGGCCGTCAGCACGAAGTTGTGCAGCACCGCCTGGAACGCGATCGCAGGATTTTCGGCCAGCGCATCCCGCAAGGCCAGCGTACGGTACGCCGTCAGTTCGATGATGAGCCGATCCGGCAACGGCCTTGCCGGGTCTTCATCATCCTCCTCGGGTTCGGTCGATACGCCTGCGACCGAGATCGCTGTGCGCGTTGTGGAAGCTCCGGTATCCTGCCCTTCAGCCGACGGCGCATCGGTGCCCCGCTCGATATCGAAATCGGCCGCAGGCGCCTCATCCTCGGGCCGTACATAGCCGCGATCGACGGAAAGCCGTCCTTCGGAATCGATGCTGACAAAGACGCCGGCCCGGGCAATCTCGGCCGGATCGTAAGTCTCAGGCCGGTCTTCGAACGCCAGCAGCGCCGCTTCGATCGCGCCGAGACGCTGATCGATCTCTTCGGGCAGCTCGTCCGCATCCTGATATTCGGTTTCGAGCTTCGCCTGCTCGGCGTTGAGAGCGTCGATGGTGGCCTGTTCCTCGGAAGTGAGATCGACAGGTTGGCCTTCCAGCTCGCGCAGGCCTGTCGTGTGGCCGTAGGGGAAGTCAACGGCGACTGAGATCCATTTCCAACCCTCCGCACCAATTGCTTCCGCCTCGGCTTTGAGCTTCTCCGTGACAAGACGGTCGAGCAGAGCGACGTCTTGAAGCCAACCGCCATCATCGTGCTCGAACAGGTCGCGCAAAACGCTGCCACCTGCCTGCTGGTAAACATCGAGCCCAATGAACTGCACGCGGCGATCTGTGGCGCGCACGGTATTTTCGGTCAGCATCCGCCGGATCTGATAGGGCTCGTCGTAACCGGAGCGGCTGACATTCTCCCAGACCTGTTCCTGCCGCGTCTGATCCGCGGTGACCGAAAAGGCCATGAGCTGTTCGAGTGTCATGCCGTCTTCGGCATAGACTTCATGCAGCTTTGGCGATACGGACGCCAGCCGCAGCCGCTGCTTCACGACGGCCGGTGTCACGAAGTGCCGAGCCGCGATCTCCTCTTCGGACAAGCCGGAGCCACGCAAGGTCTGAAAGGCTCGGAACTGATCGAGCGGATGAAGCCCTACCCGCTCGTCATTCTCAGCAAGCGAGTCGTCTTCAGCGATGCCGCCCTCGCGCACGACGCAAGGAACGGCCTGAGTCTTGGCCATGCGCTTCTGCTTCACGAGAAGTTCCAGCGCACGATAGCGCCGGCCTCCGGCCGGCACCTCGAACATGCCGGTCTCATTGCCTTCCGCGTCCACGACCGCCCGCACGTTGAGACTTTGCAGGAGCGTCCGCTGCGCGATGCTTTCGGCGAGCTGCTCGATCGAAACGCCTGCCTTCACACGCCGGACGTTGGATTGGCTGAGCACCAGCTTGTTGAACGGAATGTCCCGCGAGGGCGACAGCGTGATCTTTTGGACAGCCTTCGTCATGTCTGATCTCCACGACGGGCGGCCGGGAGCCTCTCTCTCGGCCTCCAACCCGTCGCGAAAACCGCATCTCCCCTCTCACTCTCGTTTCCGAAGCGACTGGCGAGACCTTCACGCTGCCTCCTGCTCCGCTCTGTCGGTCGTCAACTCGACAAAGGGTTCGGGCAGAAAGCCAAGCAGATAATCCGCGACCTTGCTGGCTTGTGAGGCAGCTCGCACGATCGCGCGATTGTCCTCGCGCAGTACCTCGAGCCAGGAGCCGATATAGTCGGCGTGCCGCACCGTCGGTACGATACCGAGCGACGCGCAACTGAACGCAGCCGATATTTCCGCGATCAACTCTTCAAAAGCATACTTCTTGGTGCCGTAGCCGCCGGACAAGTCGCGGTTGAGACGTGACTGATGGCCGCTGGCATGCGCCAGCTCATGCAAGGCGGTTCGATGCCAATTGATTGGCTCAAAATAGGTTTGTGGCGGAGGCACCTGTACATAGTCTTCTGCCGGCGCATAAAATGCGCGGTTGCCGCCAATGCGAAAATCGATCCCACTCGCCTTGATGAGCTCTTCGACACGCGGCTCGATCAGGCCTGGCGGCGGAGGCGGCGCCGTCGTCGCGGTCTCCGAAGGCAGGTCGTCGCATTGATCCGTATTAAAGACCGTGAACCGCTTGAGAAACGGGATGGCTTGCGCTTCGTCGCCGGTTTCGCTCGCGCGCCGCTTTTCGTCGATCGGGACAAAGCGATCGGCATAGACCACGGTCGTCCCGCGCTCGCCCTTGCGGACGTGACCACCGAGCGACAGCGCCTGACGGAAGGTGAGCCAGCTCTGACATGTGAATGCGTGTTCGGTGGCGGCGGCCCAAAGTATCAGAATGTTGATGCCGCTATATTGGCGGCCGGTCGCCGCGCTCTTCGGCATGGCCAAAGACGCCTTCGCGGTGGTGCCCCAAGGCTGCACCCATGGCACTCGGCCCGCCTCAAGTTCGCCGATGATCTTGTTGGTGATTTCGTCATAAAGGTTTGCCCGATTCTCACCGGTGCGCGCCCTAGGATAATGTCTGGACATCGCGGGTCTCCGCGACGGGCGGGGCGAGCCTCTCTCGCAGCCTGTGACCCGTCACGGCAAAACCCATTCAGCTCTCGTACTCTCAGCCGCTTGCGCGGAAACGACGACGCATGACGCCCCGCCGCAATCTGCGGATCGACCACCTTGCGTCCCATTTTTTCATGGAATGTGGCCTTGACTGCTTAGGGCCGCAGGCCCTGATCAGGCGTGCGCCAATGGCGCATCGCCCCACTGAAATGGCACCCGGAGAGCGTGAGCATAGCGACCCGAAGGGGCACGCGGGTCCGAGTGCAGCGACGAGACCGGTTAAAAGCGGCACCCGGGAACGGGGCAGTGATAGCGATCGCCGAAGGCGAGCCCCTTTCCCGAGTGCCCCCGGCGAGGAGCTCCGCCGTCTCTGCGCGAGGGATCGAAGCCGGATGGCCGAGACGCAAAGCGGCTCGGTTCACGAGAGCCCGGTGCGGCGAAGCCGCACGCGCCCTAACGGCAGCCAGGAAAGCCACGACGATGGAATCTGCGACCTCCTCTCGTGCTCCGGTCTGCGCGTCAAAGGCTCGGACCTGAATCATAGGGAAGAGATTTGTAGCTCTTCGAATGCCGTGGCTCGGTCGCGCAGTGCACGCCAAACCTTGCCCTCTCGTCATTACGAATCCCAGCCCGTGCTGGCTAGGGAACGAATGACGCACATAGCGATTCGTCGTATCAGGAGCTATTTCAATGCTAATGACGCGTGAACGAAGGCCAGCGATACGGACGCTGCGCGGATGGGCAATCCACGTGCTTCAGGAAGCTGGCGCCATCCGCGAGTGCGAAGAACACGGTTGGATGCAAGATCGCGCCGATCCGCATGCACGGGAGCGGGCCTTTGATATCGCCCGAGGCGACCCGCCAGCAGGCGTCTCCCCCGATGCAGCGGCGGCCGAGGTTCGTGACGTGCTGAACTCGATTGGTGATACCTGCCCGGAATGCCTACCGGACTAGAAGGCCGTGCCGAGCCTCAAGCCAGCCCGGCCTTCCCACTTCAACGGCCCAGCTCCTCGTACTGCACTTCATAGTCCTGCCCGCCGGCCACCCGCGCACGGTCTTGTTTTCGGCCACGCGCCGTCTTCGTCTTCTTCGCTACCGCCATGGGTGCCTCCTGTTATGACATCCAAGCAACGCGAATGGGATTCTGAGGTTCCGGAACGATTCGAACTGTGCCAATTTGAATCGGCTGTAGCGTGGAGTTCTTCAGTGGCGTTTCAGCGTAAAAAGCCCGAGCCGATCGGCCTCAAGGCGCCCCTGCCCGGCTTCGTCGAGCCGGCCTTGGCATCCTCGATCGACAAGGTGCCGTCAGGGGCTCGCTGGATTCACGAAATCAAATTCGACGGCTACCGTGTTCAGGTCCACCTCGCCAACGAGGCGGCGACGATCTTTAGCCGGCGCGGCCACAATTGGACGCATCGCTTCAAGAAGATCGCCCATGACGCCTGGCGGATCAAGGCGAACTCGGCCGTGGTAGACGGCGAGATCGTGGTACCGGCCGCCGACGGCACGACCGACTTCTCGGCCCTGCAGAACGAGCTCAAGGGCAAGTCGACGAGCACCGTGCTGGTGGCGTTCAATCCGCTCTATCTAAACGGCCGCGATCTCTGGAAGCTACCGCTCCTTCAGCGCAAGGCCGAGCTCATGAAGATCCTGAACGGCACTGACATCCAGTTCAGCGAAAGCTTCGAGATAGAAGGCCGCGAGATGTTCGCGCACGCCTGCAAGCTCGGCCTCGAAGGCGTGGTCTCAAAGGTACGGGACAGTGCCTATCCGAAGGGCCGCACGAACGACTGGGTCAAGAAGACCTGCGTGCAGCGGGAGACGTTGACCATTGCCGGCTTCGCTCTCGATTGGCACGAAATGGGATGGCCTCGATGTCGGCCGTCGCAAGGGCGACGATCTCGTCTACGCCGGTAAAGTCGACCACGGCTTTGACAAGATCTCGGCCGCCGAACTGCAGAAGCGGCTTAAACCCCTTGTCCGAAGAACCCAGCCCTATTCCAAGCGCATCGGCCAAAAGGGCATCTGAGTTGAACCTAAGCTTCTGGCCGAGATCGAGTATCGCGCGAAGTCGGCCGAGGGAAAGGTCAGGCACCCGTTCTTCCGGGGTCTGCGTGAGGATTTGTGATGGATGCGTTCGATCGCTTCTGGCCATGGGCCACAAGCCGCCGGAAATTCGCTGACGTTTCCGGCCGAGCTACATCGGGCCGTTTTGGAACTCGCTCCAGAGAAACGACGAGACCGCCCCGCGGTGAACCAACCGCAGCACGTACTAGGCCGTGACCGTGGTCTATCAAGCGGATAGCTCGTCCTAACATCCGCTATCCCAACAGAAGACCAAATTCTCCTCGCAACAACCTGAACCTAAGGGGACCGTTAGTGGACGAAATCGTGCCATTTGTCGCTGTCAGCTAAATGATGCAAATCCGTAATTCCCAGATGGTTGGCTTTCTGAATCGCATCAGAGGCGCCGACTAGAGCGGTTCATCGATTGATTGAATCGGGAGGGATTCCGTCGGGCGGCGGTTTGTGATTCAAGATGCTGGCTGGATCGGAGGCCAGTATCGGATGGTCCGACCTCTTTCGAATGATCTTCGTGAACGAGCCGTGAAGGCGGTGGAATCCGGGGAGAGTTGCCATGCTGTGGCGGCCCGGTTCGATGTTGCAGTGTCGTCCGTCGTGAAGTGGCGGCAGCGCTATCGCGCGACGGGTTCGGTTGCGCCGGGCAAGATGGGCGGTCACCGTAAGCCGGTTCTGGAGCCGCATCGTGCGTTCATCGTGGAGCGGATCAGGCAGACGCCACATCTAACGCTGCACGGGCTGAAGGACGAACTTGCCGCGCGAGGCTTGAAAGTCTCGCACCACGCGGTATGGACCTTCCTGCGACGCGAAGGTCTCCGCTTCAAAAAAAACACTGTTCGCCCTTGTGCAGGGCCGCGCCGACGTCGCGCGGCGGCGGCAGCGCTGGCGCAGCTTGCAGGATCGCCTCGATCCAAACCGCCTGGTGTTCATCGACGAGACCTGGATCAAGACCAACATGGCCCCGCTGCGCGGCTGGGGATCCAAGGGTGAGCGGTTGCGCGGCTTTGCGCCGCACGGTCACTGGCGAACCCTGACCTTCCTCGGTGCCCTACGCTCTGACCAGCTCACTGCGCCTTGTGTGTTCGATGGACCGATCAACGGCGAAAGCTTCCGCGCCTATGTCGAACAGCAACTCGTCAAAGTGCTCAAACCGGGCGACATCGTCGTCATGGATAATCTCGGTAGCCACAAGTCGCCGACCGTCCGGCAGATGATCCGGAAGGCCGGCGCAAGGCTGTGGTACCTTCCACCGTACTCACCCGACCTCAACCCGATCGAGCAAGTCTTCGCCAAGATCAAGCACTGGATGCGCATCGCACAGAAACGCACGATGGACGACGCCTGCGACCACATCGGCCACCTCGTCAGAAACGTTCTGCCCGGCGAATGCAGCAACTACTTCGCTAATGCAGGATACGCTTCCATCAAAAAATGAAACGCTCTAGCCGCTGGAAAACTGTATCCAACCAATTTGCTACCTAAATTCCGGCGGTTCGTACTGGCGTCGGTGTGAGAGGGGACACGCTTCCGGCCCATTTGTGCGGATGACAATTCGCGATCATTCTGCTACTTTAAGCTGCACTTCATTGCGATACCACATTGCATGGGCAAAAAAAATGACCGAAGCAGCAGCACCAGCGAAGGGCAGCGATGCGGCGAAAAGCACTGACGCTGCGAATGATCCAAAAGGCAAACCGGACAAGCCTGCCATAGACGCGAAAACTTTTAACGCGGAAATTCCCGATAGCGCAGGCCACAAGGGCACTATCACCGTCAATGACAATGCCCCCATAGAAAGCATCATCCTCGCGTACAGGGCTGCGCGCAATCTTGCTCATCACATCGCCAAGCGCGTGGTGAGGATAAACGACATAGCGCCGAAAGAAGCGGTCCTGCTTCACAACGCTGCAGAATTCGCGTCTCTAGGCGAACTTCGCGACTTCCTCGCCATAAGGGACGACTTCAAGGCGTTATTCGACGCGCTCATCGAAGCGGCAAAGCTTCTGCCGCAGGAAGAGGCGCCGGATCAACGAAACCTAATCGAAACTCTCGTGCCGGCCTTCGCGGTCTTTAGCGGTCTGCTGAATACCGGACTGCAGTTATTTTCACTTTTTCGGACGGATCAGGATATCAAGAACTTCAAGATCGAAATTGAGGATCAGGTTTTTGCCGTCACGGTCGCGGGACAACTAAGGCTGCTATCCAAGAGACAATTTAAGGTCTTTCATTCGGCGACCGTACCCAGCTTGGCGAAACAGTCGCAAGTATTAGATAGTCTTCGAGGTCTGGACAAAACGCGAAGAGACGTGGCTGAGGCCCTCGGGAAGCTCAGCAGCAAGAATATTACATCGTAGCCGTCGACAGACCCGAATGACCTAAAAGCCCAACTCGAGACCGCGGCAAGCCTGGAAATTATACTTCGGGCGCAACAGCATTCTCAAAACGACAAGCCCCCTTCGGATGAAGCGGAGCAAGACGGCGCCACTGACGGCGGCAAAATTGATCCGGCCACTGCGCGCACTCAATTGATCGCTCGCATGACGAAGGCTCTGGAAGCATTCGACGCCTTCAAAGAAGGACTAACCAAGGTCGACGACAAGTCGGCAAGCAGCAGGCTATCGCGGATACTTTCCGCGGAGAACTTGAGGGCCTGGCTGGACAGAGGCGCCTACATCCTGTGGGTCAAGCCCGTTGCGGCTGGCGGCATGTCGCACTCCAAGGTCTCGACCGGCAGCAGTGAGCTCTCCTACGGGGGCGGTGTCGTCGTTAGCTACGAAATCTTCAACAGTGAAGGAGAGGTCGTCGAAGCCGATACCATTCCGCTCTACGCTGGGAAAATCAGCGTGTCCGAGCTTCCTTCCGTGACGCTTGGGCTCGGGCCCTATGGTCTCAAGGAGGGCGCGTTCGATACTAAAGGCGAAATACCAGGCGAACTTGACTATACGGTGCCGGAGCCGCCACCAGCACCGCGCAGGGGATTTCTCGGCCTGCCAGTACTATGATTTCGCATTTCCGCGTACCGCCGGGCCATTACGAGGGCATGACTTGGCGGACCGCGCTGGAAATCCTATCACTTCAGCGGAGGATGATCATCCGCCACAAACGGGAATGTGGCGTTGCTGCGCAACCGCCAACGGTACGCGATACTCGACAGGATGGCCGTTCTGCCACACGGTCACCCAGCTCTCTCCGGGAGCCTGCGTATAGCAATAGCCTGCAAGGGTTTTGGCATCGCTAGCCAGGGTCTTTCTGAAGTTCAGCGTAGACGCGCAACGCAACATGATATCGGCGATGTCGTCATCGTGGAGAGCAGCAACGTCCAAGTTCTCAAGCAGTTCCTTGAACTTCTTGGGCTTAAGACGAGTGGGCTTAGATGGAGCTTTCTTTGTTTTTGCCAAGGCTTTCTCCCGTTACTGGCCTATCGGATTACCGCGCAAACCAGCTTTCAGCTGTTCGTTCAGATGAAACTGCTCGGCGAGTGGGTTCAATGACTTGTGGCCGGGTCCTAACGGTCCAAAGGTAATAACGAGCTGATGCGTGCGGTCGCGACCCGCACCGAACAGTTTGCTGGATTGATTGACCGAACCCGTTGTGAATTTCCACGCTGGTGTGATGTCCCCGGCAACGCTCTCCTTGATCGACACGGTCTGCGTGAGAACGTTTTTATCTCCCGCTACGGGAACAGTCCCCGGCGCGTCCGCCAGACGAAGCTGGACGATTTGACTACGCGACCACAGCAATTCCACAACTCGTAGGTCGATATCGACGAGAAGCGAGCCTTCTTTTCCGCCTTCCGGATACCGGCATGGTCGCTCAGTCGAGCCGAGCCTGAAGGCGGCTGGTTTGTACAGATCGGCGACTGTGTAAAAAATGTTGAACTTATTCTCGTTCGTTGCCGTGAAACCGCCTCCGATGCCGCCGCCGAGCGTGAAGATCGCGGATGCCGGAGACACTGGCGCCCAGAGTCCCGATGAGGCTAGAGCCGTATTTGCGGTAACGGTCAGGTCGGCCGCTACTTCGACGCCCCAACCATACAAAAAGTCGGCGTATTTCCTGCGATTCGGTCGAAGCTTGGACTGCTCCACATCTGTTTCGATCACGGTCGTGACAGCGTAGCTCAGCTCGCAAACGATGCTGCGAACAAGAACCGAATTCATATTGGCGACATCGCCGGTTCCGTCGTTTGGCCAGTCCCGCTGACTGGGAATGTAAGTGCCGCAGCCTGTCACCAGGACGCAGAACGACACGACGAGCAAACGCAATGGCTTCATCGCAAATCTCTGACTGCCAATTGATCGAACAAAGAAGTGGCGCAAACGTACAAACAAAAAATCAACTTACAGATGCGCTTCTAATTTAACTCGACGTTATCGCTGGGCCGGCATCGAGTCTGTAACTAGAGCGCAACACCCACACAATTTGTCGTTGTACCGAAGCCATTACCAACTGGGGCACTCCAGGTGTGGATAGCCGTGTGCCAAACTTGCGGAGAGATCGCGTTAGCCGACATGAAGCCGCATTCCGATCGAGGACCAATACGCTCCTACAAGGGGCTCGGTTAAGTAGCGCTGGCGGCTAAGGGTCCGTCGCTAGGAGTGGTAAGTCCGCCGCGTCAATTATATCTGCCGAAAGCGGAAATAAAGTACAAGCCGCCCGGCCATAAGCTACCGGGAGTTCATGGCTGATGGCTCGTGCCGCCGACCGAAGAACCGCTAACTAGCCCGCGCACGGCGCATCGCAGGCTTCCAATCGCGGTTGGGCGACGCCGTGATCGACGGCGAGCTCGTCGCGATCGGAAAGGACGGCGTCTCGCATTTCCAGCTACTTCAAAGCGCGCTGCGTCACGACGCGAAGCTCCTGTATTGTGCCTTCAATCTCATGTTTCAGAACGCAGTTGACTTGCGCAAACAGCCTCTTCTCGAGCGCAAGAAGCGGCTGAAGGCGATCCTGCCGCGCGACAGGCTGATCGCCTTCAGCCCTCACCGCAAAGCGAACGGCACAAATTCCTGCCAAGTGAAGACGAGGCCGCCACGACCTGGGTCAGGCCCTCATTGGTTGCCGAGCGCAAATTCGCGGAATGGACCAGTAAGGGCGAACTGCGCCAGCCCGTCTACCTCGGGCTCAGATCCGACAAGCGGGCGAAAGACGTCGTGCGTGAGCGAGAACGGCCGCGCTAGTAGCGCTCCCTCAGGGCGTAACTCGGCAAAAGGAATTGATGCAACCGCCTCCCCCCTCCGCGCTGGCACTCAGTCGCCTCCAAGGTCGTGGATCTCCGGTCGCATGCCGTCGGGCGTGACTTCGAGCGTCGCCAGCGTAATCGGTAGCCTGAAGCGCCGCGGTCCCGCGCTCCCGGGATTCAGGTAGAGAACGCCACCGACCGTGTGGATCTTCGGCACGTGGGAATGCCTGCCCGGAGACGATGACATCGATGCCAACGCCGGCATCGGCCTTCAGCGTCTTCAAGTCGTGCAGAATGTAGATCGACTTTCCCGCCAAGCGCACAAGCTTCGTGTCGGGGTAGTCGCGGGTCCACGCGCCATTGTCCACGTTTCCACGAATGGCCGAGACAGGCGCGATCCGGCGAAGCGCGTCTACGATCTCGGGGCGCCCGATGTCGCCGGCGTGGATGATGTGATCGACGCCCGTCAGGCCTCGTTCGGCCTCAGGCCTCAACAGACCGTGCGTGTCCGAAATGATTCCAAACCTGAACTTCATTTCCCGGCGCTCTCAATCGCGATCGCCAAAAGACGATCGAGAAACTCAACCTGAGCGGACAGCATCTTCGTCCGCGCGAGCTCGATATCAAACCATTCCGCGCGGTCGACTTCGGGAAAGCTCTGCCGTTGACCGCTTCGGAGCGGCCATTCGATATCGAAGGTATTGCTGGTCAGCGCCGCCGGGTCAAATTGGCCCTCGCCGGCGAATGCGATGACGCGCTTCCCTCCTCGCTGTCGGACTTCCCCCAGCGCCGGGAGAGGACCGATTGAAGCGCTCGGGCCGAGTTCTTCGGCAAACTCGCGCCGCGCGACCTCGTCCGGCGCATCCGCGGCATCGATTTCGCCCTTGGGAATGGAACACGCGCCATTATCCTTCCTGCGCCAGAACGGACCGCCAGGATGAACGAGCAGAACCTCGAGCCCGCGAGCACCCTTGCGGTAGGCGAGAATGCCCGCGCTCAACATCAATCTCCTGGAAGTCTTTTTCAGCGCAGCCATATCGCTCCCTGCCGCGGGCGACGAAGTAACGGCCGTCTGGCGCCACTGGATGCTTAGCGTCTCGCTATGCCGACTTCCGCTGCGGTTTGGCCGCCGGCTTCTTCGCCGCGGTCTCCTTGGCCGGTTTCTTGCCGGCAATCGGCATCAGCATTTCCTTCTGCCCGGGCGACGCCTTGCGCGCCTTCCTGGCTGGCTTCTTTTGCGACTCTGTCGCTGAATCCGCGTCGGCTCCAATGCTCTTGCGCAGTGCGTCCATCAGGTCGACGACATTCTCACCACGAGGACGCGACTTCGCGGTGATGGGTTTGCCGGCGCGCTTCTGATTGATGAGATCGATGAGGGCGGTTTCGTACTGGTCTTCGAACCTCTCCGGCTCGAAGTGACCCGCCTTCTGATTGACGATGTGTTTGGCGAGATCGAGCATGTCTTTGGTGACTTTGACGTCCTGGATGTCGTCGAAATACTCCTCCGCAGAACGGACTTCGTAGGGATAGCGCAGCAAGGTCCCCATCAGCCCCTTGTCCAGCGGCTCCAGCGCGATGATGTGCTCGCGATTGGTCAGCACCACGCGACCGATCGCGACCTTGTTCATTTCGCGGATGGTTTCGCGGATAACGGCGAAGGCATCGTGCCCGACTTTGCCATCTGGAGTCAGGTAGTAAGGGCGGATCAGGTAGCGTGGATCAATCTCGCTGCGGTCGACGAACTCGTCGATCTCGATCGTTCGCGTCGATTCCAGCGCGACGTTCTCGAGCTCCTCCTTCGTCACCTCGATGAATGTGTCGGTGTCGACCTTGTAGCCCTTGACGATGTCCTCGTTGTCGACCTCCTCGCCGGTATCAGCGTCCACTTTGGCGTATTTGATGCGGTGGCCGGTCTTTCGGTTGAGCTGGTTGAACGAGACATTTTTCGGATTCCGACGTGGCCGGATAGAGCGCTACCGGACAGGTGACGAGGGAAAGACGCAGGAAGCCTTTCCAGTTAGCGCGGGGGGCCATTGCGGGGAACTCCATACTGGTGCCGGATTCAAGACGAACGGCCGGGCTTGGTTCCGACGCCGCGCCCCGTCCAACAGGATGATTTTTTCTCAGCGGCCACTTGAGCGGACTCGACTTTTGTTCACTTTATGTTCTAATTCGGAATGACCGACCGACCCGCGAGCTGGCGCATGCCGACCCCGAAGCAGATGGAAAAACTGGCCGGCGAAGCTGCCCGGAGGCCAACTCCCCCCGCTGCGGCTCCAGATGCACCGCTTCCGGCCGAATACTGGGAATCAGTCCTCAAAGATCCTCGCGCCGGCGCGACCGGGGCCCAGATGCGGCAGCGGCGTCTTTCGGAAATTCAACGCCACGTCCTGCGCATCTCCTGCCGCCGCTGCGAGCGAACCGTGGAAATCCAGACCGCCGATGCAGTCGGATTGTATGGCGGCAACGCGGTCTGGAAGGACGTCGCGCAGCGACTGCTCGACAACACCTGCCAGCAGCGCACCGGCAGGCATGAAGAAGACGGGTGCTGGCCGGCGTTCGAGACGCCGTAGCCCGCTCTGGATTGCCGGTCCGATCTCTTTGCGCCTGGATGTCCGGATGGCCCCGAAGTATCACCCTACGCCGCTGTCGGGCGGCGACCGCAAGGCTCTGGAGAAGGAGCTCGGCAAGGCGCGGGCAATGGCCAACATCCTGGCTACCCAATCGGCGGAGACGCGGGCGAAGGGGGAAGCGCTCATCCAGCGGGCAGACAAGCTGCTATGCGAGAGTTGGAACGAACGCATGTGGTCAGACGGCGAACCGATTGATCCGTCCCCAACGATCGACCAAGCGGTGAATGGCGGCTTCCCCTGGCTGGAGATTCAGTGCGCGCGCTGCAAGACGCCGAGCGACGTTGACCTCGCTGCGATGAAGCATCCGCCGACCACCTTCGTGCACGATCTCGCGAGCCGGCTGCGCTGCCGCAAATGCGCCAAGGCGGGCCGTCGTCCCTCCGCGACTCTGCTACAACTAGCCTGGCAGCCGCGCCACTCTCGGACCGAAGCCTGACCGATGTGCAATCTCTACTCGATCACGACCAACCAAGCCGCGATCAGCGCGTTGTTCCGCGTCGTGAACCGATACGTCGGCAATCTGGAGCCGATGCCCGGAGTTTTTCCCGATTACAAGGCACCGATCGTGCGCAACGGGGCCGAGGGCCGCGAACTCGCCACAGCGCGCTGGGGAATGCCATCGTCGTCAAAAGCGCTGGTGGACGCCACCAAGAAACGAGCTGAAAAGCTGCAGGCCAAGGGCAAGACCGTCGATTTCAAGGAACTGCTGCGGATGGAGCCGGACGGCGGCACTACGAACATCCGCAACGTGAAAAGCAAGCACTGGACGCGATGGCTGGGCACCGAAAATCGCTGCGTGGTGCCGTTCAACTCCTTCAGCGAGTTCAACAAGGCCGACGGCGGCGATATCTGGTTCGCGCTCGATGAGACCCGTCCCCTCGCCTGCTTCGCCGGTATCTGGACCAACTGGACGTCTGTCCGGAAGGTCAAGGAAGGTGAGACGACCAACGACCTCTACGCGTTCCTCACGACAGAGCCGAATGCCGAGGTCGGCGCCATCCACCCCAAGGCGATGCCGGTGATCCTGACAACGCCGGACGAAGTCGAGACCTGGATGACGGCCCCTCCGGACGAGGCCCTGAAGCTGCAGCGGCCGCTGCCGGACGAGGCACTCCGGATCGTCGCCCGCGGCGTCAAGGAAGACACGGCCGGGCTAGCGACGTGACCATCGAGGACGATGACGACCAGGCAGCTCCCCCGGGCCGCCAGCGTAAGATCATCCACACGGCGGCTGGGTGGGTCAATGAAGTTCTGTTTGTGCCCATCACAGCGTGCGTTTCGACATTTCGGTTACGGATCTGCCGAATCGAACCCATTTTTCTCGGTGGGAAAGGGTGGCAGATGCGTCTCGATAACGCGGCGAGCCGTGTACATGCCGGCTCTCGACAGAACCCCCTTTTTGACTGATCCTACCGTCAGCGTGCTTCCGGGGTGTTTTCAACCTTTTATTGTGTGTCTGCTTTCAAGCGAAATTCTTAGCTGATGATGGATGGGGCGTTCGATGTTGACGAAGAGGTTGAGTACGCTGCTGCCTAACATTCGGGCAGCGCTGCTGTGGATGGCCGGCGTCGGTGCTGCGTTTGTGTCTAATCTCCTGACCTTGCGAGTGCCGCTGATTGTCGCGTCGGCTGGGTATTTCATGTTCTCGAAGCCTGACCAGATTCAGGAGATCTACTTTATTCTCGCAAGTGACCTGCCGCACAATCTCATCAGGATCGGCGCTTTTGTTGTCACGACAGCCGTGCTCTGTGCCTCGATCAACGAATGCGTGCGGCAACTCTGGGCCAGTCAGACTGGCGCCCGCCTGACATGGCTCCGTGCTGCGATCTCAGCCGGGATTGGGATGGCCCCGCTGGCTGGGATTGCCGTGGGTCTCTATCGAACCACCGGTTACTTTGACCTTCCCGACCTTCAGCAGGTGGTAGCAAAACTCGCCGAAAAGCCGCTCTCTCCCGATGGAAAGACGTACTTTGACAACCTCACGGGTGGGTTTCAGGCTCTGCATCGGGACGCATTGTTTGCCATCTCCCTTCTCCAATGGGCGGCAATTGGGTGCCTGATAATGGCCGTCGCTGTGGTGGTGTTTGAAGCCGTCTGCCGACGAAGACTGAGCAACCCGAGCTGGTTTCGCAGGATCGAGGCGAACATTTTTCTCATCACGACCGTACTTGTTGGCGCCTTTTCCCTGCAAGCCGTTTGGATCGTGAAAAGTGCATCAGCTCTCCTGATCGCCGCAACAGCCCTGATTGGCACATTGACGTGGCTCTCCCTGTTTCTTGTGGTTTTGCTGTTCTTTCTGCTTCGCCTGCAAAATGTTTCGGCCAGGGTTGGTCTCTCGATGGCTGGATGCCTCGTTGCTGTGGCTTTGGTCGCAGATTGGGCGGGGCTCAACGACAATCACACGGTCCGCAGAGTCGAGAACAAGACCGATGCAGAAACCGGCGGACTCATACAGGACGAGTTCTATGCCTGGTGGCACAATCGCCCTGCGGAGCGCGTGAAGGCGTTCAAAGACCAAGGGCGCCCGTTTCCAGTCTATGTCGTGGCCGCAAGAGGTGGTGGCATCTATGCTGCCTATCAAACTGCAATCACCTTGGCGCGGCTGTACGACCGGTGTCCCGCGATCCTCGACCATATCTTTCTCATAAGCAGCGTGTCGGGCGGGAGTGTTGGTGCAGTGGCATTCATGGCGGCCGTCCAATACGAGCCGGCGGCGGACAAGACCAAATGCGCGGAGGATGGCCTCGACGGATCAGGAACGATCGAGAAGTTGGTCGACCAGTTCTTCAGGAACGACTTCTTGTCCCCTCTGGCAGCGTCCGCGCTGTTCCCGGATTTTGCCCAGCGATTCTTGCCCTATCCAATTCCGCTTTTCGATCGGGCGCGGGCGTTCGAGCGGGCGCTGGAAGTGGGGTGGCTTGATACGACCTCGGGCAAGTCAGATGGTCTGAGCCAGGGAATTCTTCAGGGCCGGAAGCTGGGAGACGGCCCGATCATGTTCATGAACGTCACGCAGGCCGAGACCGGTGAACAGCACGTGGTTGCACCGACAAACGATGACATTCAATGGCGCAGGTCGGCCGTCAACTCCGCAAACCTTGCTTCGATGGGACAAGATATTGCGCTAAGTACAGCAGCGACCCTCAGCTCACGATTTCCGTTGATACTTCCCCCAGCCTCGGTTGCCTTGGAAACACGGCATCTCCTGCTGTGGCCTGCAATTGCGACGCGCTACGTTGATGGCGGTTACTTTGAGAATTCCGGTGCTGATACGGCGCTGAACGTCATTCAGTGGATTGAGGGTGAAAATCCGGCAGAGAAGGTGGCCAAGCCTGGCGGCAAAGGCATCAAGGCCAAGAAGTTTCCGGAATACGTTTTCAAGATGATCGTACTTGGTCACAGCGCTTACTATAGCCGTCTCTACGAGGGAGCTCAGATCGAAGCCAATGGCTTCTCCGAACTCCTGACGCCAGTTGATGCCTTCATGCAGACGCGGGAGGTGAGAGGAGATCAAGCTGTAGACCGCGTATCAACGCTGCTTGATCAGCCCCCAAATCTCGGTGAGGAGCGGTGGCGGCTCGCCCAGATAAATCTCAATCATCGCTTCTTCAAATTCCCCCTCGGCTGGCAGCTCTCATCCCTCACAAGACGGCTAGTTGCAGCCAACATAGCGAGCGCGGGTATCTGCAATGCTGCTGGAGAGGGAGCTTTCCGGGATTCGGGACTGATCGAAGGGCCGAACGCAGTCCCGTTTGGAATGACGGGATTCATAGAATCCTTTCAAAAGAACTCGTGTGATCAGTGCAAGATCATCCGTGAGGTCAACTCAGGACTGGGCAAAGTAAAGGCAAAAGCTAAGAACGGGAACACGGTCGATAATTGCGATCTTGCCCGGTAACTGCGTAGGCGCATTGTCGATTTCCCGGGCTCATTTGAGCAAGCGCGCATAGGCCCGAATCAAATCAAAAAGCCGGTGAGCGGTCAGGCTCGCCGGTTTTTGGACAGGCAGAAGACTGCCTTCGATGCTCAGGCGGCTCGCGCGTCTGCTTCGGTAACCGGAAGCCATTGAGGTAATCTGCCGAGCGCTGCGCATGCGATGCGGGGGTGAAAATGGCCCGCTCGTCGTTCTTCAGTGCCTTGAGCCGACTACACGGCGCGCCGTTTTGCGCCCCCACACTTGCGTGGGGGCCTGGCCTTGACGGCCTGGGGGCCGCAGGCCCCGGATTTCTTACTAGCATCCGATGCCACGGATGTCCGGCAGGGCGCGGGCTTTACTTACGAAGCAATCACTACCGAGCCATTCGGCACCGGGATGGCGACCGAACGGGGGAGCAGTTATCCATTCCACAAGAAACAACAGATAGACGACCACCTAAACAGAGCATGGCGACAGTTAGAACGCGAAGGATTTGTGGAAGCTTCGCCGGGCATCAATGGTACCCATGGATGGAAGACCTTTACCGAAGCTGGTCTGGCTATTGTCAATGGACAGGACTGGGAAGCAACGCGAGCGGCGATGCTTTTCCCCAAGGAGCTCCTGCATGTCGCGATACGCGATAAGGTGTGGGCAGCTCTTGCAAGAGGCGAGTTAGACGAGGCTGTCTTCGCCGCTTTTAAGGCTGTCGAAGTTGCCGTACGTCAGGCCGGAGGTTACGAAGCGACCGACCTAGGCGCGGACCTCATGCGCAAGGCATTTGATCCGAGCGACAATCCGAAAGACAATCGCGGAAGGTTAACCAACCTGGCTCACTCGCCCGGAGAGCGTGAAGCTCTTGCACACCTATTTGCTGGCGCGATTGGCTCATACAAAAATCCCCATTCGCATCGCACCGTAAACCTCAGCGATCCGGCTGAAGCACGTGAGCAAGTGATGCTCGCCACCCATTTGCTTCGTATTGTTGATGCCAGGCGGCGGCAGTAGGTCCAGAAGCATTTCGCGAAGTCGGGTGAGAACGCACAACACGCGCATCGACGTAAGCAATAGCGTGACCCAGCCACCCTGACACGGCAAAGCCGTATCAGGGTAGGTCCTCCGACCTCGCGACCCATAGAAATGTTAGTAGTATGGTGGATCGCCTGGGAGTTGCCTCGCAACGGCCCAACCGGCCATCATCATAACGCAAAAAGGGGGGCCAGGAATAGTGACAACGCTTGCCGCTTGGAGTGGAGTCGATCCACGTGGTCCTTCATCACTTTATTTGGTCAGCGACAGCCGGATCAGCTGGGGATCGTATCTCAATCGTTGGGATGCTGGACGAAAACTTTTTGCCTGCAAGAGTACCCCCGACGTTTTTGGATATGTCGGAGATGTTCTTTTTCCTAGCCTCATGCTGGGACAGATCATAGCCGCGGCCGACGATGGGGCGCTTTTTCCTACGGGGGCGAGCGCGGAAGCGAGGCACGCGATCGTTGCTGAGACAGTCAAGGTGTCGCTAGGCAGCCGTTTCAACGCTCCCGATCGCAGCTTTGCGATTCTACACGGAGCGCGAGATGGTAGCGGAATGAATGCACGCTTCCGTCTTTGGACGCTGACCTATGTAGCGTCGACCTGGACCAGAGCTGCGGTTTGGACAGATGAGGAGTTATCTATCGATAAAACACAATCTGCACTTCATACTGCGCTCGGATCTGGTGGGCGCGCAGTCAAGAAGCAGAATGAAGACCTACAATATGATCCTCAAGGGAGAACAAGCAGGGCAATATTCTGGGCCTTTTGTGACGCCCTCAAGAACAAAGCTGACCCTTTGAGTGGAGGTGCGCCGCAGCTAATTGGGCTGTATCGCACCGAGATGGGAAAATCGTATGGGATCACCTACGAGGGACACCGCTACTACCAGGGCCTGCTGGTACCGGACTCAGCTCATCTAAACGGCATCGAGTGGCGCGATGTAAATTTTCAGCGAGTGGACGGCGCGACAATGCAAGTTCTGCATGGCGCCCAACGACATGGGAGACGCTGACGGCCGGCAAATCGTCGCTCAGCAATTGAGAACTCAACAGAGATCTGGTCGCGCCGTCCATGCTGCGTGGAGCCGCCGAGAGCGCTTAGTAGTCCTTGAAATTAAACGGAAAGTTCTGGGAGTTCGCGCGTAGCAAAATCCGCAGGAATTTCTCGTAGAAATTCGCACGAAATCAGATGTTTCGGGATGTTTTGGTGGCTGGCGACGCAGTGCAGTTCGCACCGGTCTCCGTTCTAAATTCCCTGGAAACAGGGAATTTTGCAGGGAAATAACGGCCTTGGGGGTCTGTCTAACGGGCGCGGCTCCGAAAAGGCCGCAAAAATAGCGTATCCACTCCCAATTCCCTAAGCTGATAACAGGGAAAATGTCCAAATGAACAGCGTAAAAAATCGCGTTTACAGCGAACCGCACACGTCAACACCAACGAACAAATCAGCGCGTTACCTGGACCTGGATGTAGCTCTGCGCCAGCTTTTATGGGTAGCTGAATCGCTCAGGTTGCATCTGAGAGCCGCCTTACGGCGTCTTCTTTGCGCGATGCCAAATTGGCACGACCGGATCCAGCCCTTCAGCCAACGCACCTCGTTAAAGTCCGCTTACGGACGGGCGGTAGGAACCCGTAGGTGCCACGTGTAGCGCGAAAGCGTTCCTCGCCGACCTCTCCAGTCGCATTCGCCGGTCGTTTAGTCGAGGGAATCATTTCCCTTCGGCTCCTGCAAGAATTTAGGCAACCGGTCGCGCGGGGCGGGGCGTTCGGATGGGTCACGGCCGAGCTTGGATTGCAGCTCGACGAGGTCGGTGAAAACATCGGCCTGGCGGCGCAGCTCGTCGGCGATCATCGGCGGCTGGCTGGCGATGGTAGAGACCACCGTGACCCGCACACCGCGGCGCTGCACGGCCTCCACCAGGGAGCGGAAGTCTCCGTCACCGGAGAACAGCACCATCTGGTCGATGTGCCCGGCGAGCTCCATGGCGTCCACGGCGAGCTCGATGTCCATGTTGCCCTTGACCTTGCGGCGGCCGGACGCATCGATGAATTCCTTAGTCGCCTTGGTGACGACGGTGTAGCCGTTGTAATCGAGCCAGTCGATCAGCGGCCGGATCGAGGAGTATTCCTGGTCCTCGATGATGGCCGTGTAGTAGAACGCCCGGAGCAGCGTACCGCGGTTCTGAAACTCCTTCAGCAGTCGCTTATAATCGATGTCGAAGCCCAGAGTTTTTGCCGTCGCGTAAAGATTGGCTCCATCGATGAAGAGCGCGATCTTGTCGGTAGGTGAGTGGGACATCTGTCCAGGCTTTCGGTGGAGCAACTCGGGCTTAAAGCATCCCGGAAATTTGCGACGCGTAGGTTTGGTCGCATTCTATATGGAGGGCTACCGGAGATCGTCGAGTAGCCGCAAACATTAAGCTTTCAAATAATATCAGGCCTGTGCGGGCGTGGAACTCTACCATTGCCCGAAAGTTCTCCCTGTCAAAATTGTAATGTATCCTCGATTTCCAAGTGCGTATTGAAGGTTTGCCTGATGAACGCCGGCGATTTTGCTCTCTTTGATCTGTCCATACAGAGACGGGGTCGTGGCTGGCGATGGGTGGTCATTGACCGGTCAGGCAACCCTTTGTTGACTGGGAGCGAGTGCAGCAGGACTGCAGCTCGTTACAAGGCCACCAGGGCAATCTTCCAAATGTTATTGACGGCTCCGTATCGAACTCAAATCTCTCCAGCAGCCTGCTCGCTCGCCTCGAAGATTGAGGCGCCACGCACCTCCCTAGACTCAGGGAGAAGGCGCGGGTTGAGATCGAGGGGCTAAAAGGCGACGCGCCGGTCTAACGAGCTGCGTGCCGGCAGAAGATTGCCTACAAGGTCGAAGTTGATCAGAGGCGCGGTAAGAGCAGCGGAAACGGCGCATCTGATCACTGCATTTTGCGCCCGAGGTCTCTCAGGAGGGAGTGGAGAAAATCACTCGCATGGTCGTACCGCGCGCCGCCGCTCGCGATTTCACGGGCCCGCGGCTCCACTACACTACCGACGGCTTCTGGACCGAGTAGATCAGCTTTCTCAGACCATTGCTGCAGCAGGCGATCGGGAATGTATTCCGCAGATCCGAACAACGTCAAAAGGCATTCCTCGGCTTCGGCTTTGTGATCGTGATGAGCTTTCGCCCAGTAGAAAGCGAATAGTCCACGAAAAGCATCACGGGAAACGGCTGGTTTTGCCATTGCAATGTCCCCGCAGGAATTGAACGCGAAACGAAGAGGCCACCTAAAGGCGGCCTCAAGAGTTTATCAGTCGATCTAAATAACACGTACTAAAACGCCTGCCGCAGCGTTGCCGTTGCTTCAGAACCCGGGTGTAAATAGATGAGAGATGAACGCGCCGGCCCGGTTACAGGAGCATGCCAAGTTGCTTCGCTTCTGCCAACAAGAATCTGACGACTGCCGGGAAATTTTGGCAATCTCAAGCCTATGTTAGCTTAAGTGACGAACGCACCGAGCCGTTTGGCCAGCCAAGTATCATGATGATCTATCAAGTTACGTGCTCGACGAACTCGGCAATGCATTGAGTTTGGACCTGGACAGGCTGCGCGGCCGAGGTCGAAACAAAGGAAACGGGCCGCTGCGATAGTGGACGAACACCCCGTGGAATTATGGTGCGATGGTCGGCGCCTCGCCTGTTTGCAGACGCAGCTGGACTAGTGCTTGTACTCAAAATCCCGATCAGCCCGCAGCACGGAGGCAGAGCCTCGTCGTCCAGTTCGTTTTTGAGACCGGACACGGCCAGAGGAAGATGTCCCTTAAAGCGCCACTAGGTTGGTGGCCCCCCGCGCGGCATCGCCAATTCCGGTTTGTGGCCCATAGCTGACCTGCCGCGAGCAACGGGTCCGGGACCGCTTGTGACCCTCAACGGACGTCGGCCCGGCATCCGCTCGGTTCAGGAAAGGTTTTAGGTTGCTAAATTGTTCTTATCCTCAACCTGGTACTGGCCTGTTTCCATCCGCAGTGGCCTAGTTTGATTTTCGCGGCGGCGTGATCTGCGAACTAAACATATGAAATAGCAACTTAGTTTGCGCCGGAGCATTTTCGGCGGATGCCCGATTCCGTACTCACCCGCGCCGAACTTGCTATCGACGAAGCCCGCCAGCTCAGGGCGCAGAGGGAAGTCCTCGCGCGTGTTTCCGAGGAAGTCCGCAGGGCTTGTCGGCTAGCCAACTCGAAAGCGCCACCATGCGCGTGGAACTCAGAGCTTATCGGAACGACAAAGAGTAAGCCCGTCCCAGTTGTCGGAGTCAGTTTTCCACTTCCGTGGTTTTGTGAGTGGCCTACTTCCGTTCTGAGCACTAGAGTTCCCCCCCCGCAATGCACGGTGGGGGCTATGGCGGGATACCGCGTTTACCGAGTTGACGACTCCGGCCACATCCAAAGTATGCCGGACATTATCGAGTGCGACGATGACGACGCCGCTGTGGTTGAGGCGCAACGCTTTGTGGATGGCTGCGGCGTTGAGCTATGGGACGGCGCTCGTAAGGTGGCCTCTTTCCCCCCGAACAAGAAGCATGGCCATCCGTAAGTTTCTCAATGGACAGAGACTAAGGCACCTCAGTGGGCGCCGGCCGCCAGTGTTTTAGGATGCCACCCATGGCTGACAAAGAACCAGTCCGGGGGCCCCGCCGCCCACAATAAGTGCGAGGATGATTTGCGCCAGATGGTCAAGACGACATCGAGGAACAGTCTTCGCTTTTTGACCCAGAGCAGAAGTAGTAGATGGATGTCCCTCTCTTCTTAGAAGGGAGCGCCACAGGGAAGGTCGCTACGCTCGATCCAAATCGACAAGATATGCCAGGACCAAGTCTTCGGTCTGAGCTTGGATAGCTGCGTCTCGATAGATGACAATCTCGCCTTCGTCAGCTCTGCGAACTGTCAACTTGGCCGTCGAGGAGCAAAGCGGGAGGCCGTTCGATGTAATCGCGGTCAAGTCGTCACGAACCCAGTCCTCTTTGCACAACTCGCAGGCTTCCCGGAAATTCTTCGCCTCGAACGCGAACGTAGCTTTGCCGTCAACTTCCATCGCGAATACCGAGCCCGAGAAAACAGTCATTCACACTCACTTTCATCAGCATCGGACGACCGACCGCGCCACGAGCGTTTTGCTTCGCTTCACATGTGCTCACGAACTGGCCGCATCTGGCGAGGCGTCCAGCTCGACTAATCGGCCTCTTTTGGCCCGCTAGCAACTTCTGCTCGTACAGACCGTCCAGCGGTAAAAGCTCTCGACGACGGACCCAAAGAGGAAGTTGACGTGGCGCAGCCGCGGTTCGCAGCGTTCTCGGTCGGTATTTGACCACGAGTGTCCTAAGTTAGATCCGGCAGTGTCCTAGTGTGCTATTTTGAACATAGTCTCCCCCCGTGGTTCTGGCCAGCCATGAGCGACTTTCGAAAGCTTCAAAGGATTTGCGCAGAGCGAGCTGCCCTTAGCGGCACTCTGGAGGCCCGGAGAGTTCTCCGCGAGATGGCTGACGGACCCGAAGCGGCCATCCAAAACCCTCCCTAGCCGAGAACAACGTGCTATAGCCTTGCCTTTAAGGGGCCGTGTCTAGGGGTGCTAATGACGCAGAAAGCCAATCTAGAAATTGCGCTCACGCCTGGGGAGATCGAAGCGGCCCTTCGCGAAAGCGAACAGAGGTTGCGCTGGCTGGCTTCCATAATCGAGTCTAGTGATGATGCGATTATTAGCAAAAATCTCGATGGCATCATTACAAGCTGGAATAGCGGTGCCGAGCGCGTCTTCGGCTACTCTCTCAGCGAGGCCATTGGTCAGCCGATTACGCTTGTGATCCCTCAGGATCGGCAAAGCGAAGAACGTGAGATTTTGACTCGCGTCCGACGTGGTGAGCGCATCGACCATTTTGAGACCGTTCGACAACGCAAGAACGGCAGCTTGATCGTCGTGTGGCTGACCGTTTCTCCTGTTAAGGATGCAAACGGCAAAATCGTCGGCGCATCAAAGATTGCGAGAGATACTACCGAGCAGAAGAAAAATCAGGAGCTGATCGCGACCTTGGCCCGGGAGGCCGAACACCGCAGCAAGAACTTGCTCGCGAACGCGATGGCAACGGTCAATCTATCTCAGTCGAGCTCGCCTGAAGGCCTCAAAGAGGTAATCGGTGGACGCATCCAGGCACTCGCAAATGTTTGCTCGCTTTTCGTGGAAACGCGTTGGATTGGTGCGGAAATTTCGGCGATTGCGATACAGGAACTAGCTCCCTATTCCGATGGGAAGCGAACGTTCACAGATGGTCCACAAACTCTATTAGCGCCAGACGCCGCCCAGGCAGTTGCGGTAGCGTTGCATGAGCTAGCGACGAATGCCGCGAAATACGGCGCCTTGTCCACGCCTGAAGGCCACGTCCGCTTGGAATGGTCACACGGCGCTACCGGTACAATCCGGCTACTCTGGATGGAAACCGGTGGTCCAGTTGCGCTGGAACCAACGCGAACGGGGTTCGGTACCCGTATCGTCGAACAAATGATTACCCAGCAAAAGGGAAAAGTTCGCTTTGATTGGCGCAAAGACGGGCTCGTCTGCGAAATTACGCTGCCGGTTTGAGGGATGTCTGCGGTTGGCCGATTTTGTTGCAAAAGTCGGTTGAGACAAGTCACGAACCGTGATTCCGTTGTGTTGACGCGAATCTCGGCGAGGTCGATCCATGATGGGCCGTCTGAAGAGTGACCAAGGTCAACTGTTCTACGAGTTTCGTCTTGGCGACGCGATACCCGAAGATCATCTGATGCGGAAGATCGATGCTGCTCTCGATCTGTCCTGGCTTCGCGGTGAACTAGCATCTCACTATTCGTCGATGGGGCGCCCGTCGATTGATCCGGAACTGATGATCCGGATGCTGGTCGTGGGGTATGTCTTTGCGATCCGCTCAGAACGGCTGATCTGCCGTGAAGTGCAGGTGAACCTCGCCTATCGCTGGTTCTGCAAGCTTGGTATCGAGGACGCTGTCCCGGATCATTCGGCATTTTCGCGCGCCCGCAACGAGCGCTTCCGTGATGGAGATGTTCTCCGCCGCGTGTTCGAACGGATTGTCGAGGCATGCATTGCCGCCGGTCTGGTTGGTGGCGAAGGATTTGCAGTCGATGCGAGCCTGATTGCGGCCGACGCGAACAAGCAGCGCTCGATCGCAGGTCAGGACTGGCGCAGGGATCGCGATCCGGCCAGGTCCAGCCGCGCGGTGAAGGAGTATTTGGCAACCCTCGACGATCCGGCGTGGGGCCCGCCAGCGATGTCATCCCGAAGTTTGTCTCGCCATCCGATCCGGCAGCGCAGTGGACCGGCGCTCACAAGGGGCCGGCATTCTTCGCGTACTCCGACAACTATCTCATCGACGTGAAGTTCGGCGTCATCGTGGATGTCGAGGCCTCCCGCGCCATTCGCCAGGCCGAGGTCGGTGCAGCAAAAACCATGATCGAACGAACCGAGGAGCGCTTTGGTCTCAAGCCAGAGCGACTTGTCGGGGATACCGCTTACGGAGCGGCTCCGATGCTGAATTGGCTGGTCGAGGAGAAGGGCATCGCGCCGCATATCCCTGTGTTCGATAAGTCGAAGCGGGATGATGGCACCTTCTCGCGGAGCGACTTTCGATATGACCCAACCGGGGACGTTTACCACTGCCCGGGTGGTAAGCGGCTTGGGACGAGCGGTACCGTGCACGAGGGCAAGACCCTTCTGTATCGTGCCAGCAAGCTCGACTGCGATGTATGCCCGCTCAAACCGCAGTGCTGCCCAAAGGAACCATCACGCAAGATCCCGCGCGATATCCATGAGCATGCCCGAGACGTTGCCCGGTCGTTCGCTGGCACCGAGGGCTTCGAGCTCTCTCGGCGTCAGCGCAAGAAGATCGAGATGAGGTTCGCACACTTGAAGCGCATCCTGAAGCTTGGTGGGCTCCGATTGCGAGGCCCGCAAGGTGCCCAGGATGAGTTTGTTCTAGCCGCCATCGCTCAGAATCTGAGGCGGTTTGCATCGCTGGTCGCACGACCGCCGCCGGCTCAGGTTCTGCGCATCGCGTAGCGTAGCGTCAAAGTTGCGTAAAATGCGTCAGGGCCAGCGCTTCAAAGCGCGGCTCAACAAAAGGCCCAGCGGCCAAATCCATTGCAGCCAACTTTTGCAACAAAATCGGCCCGTAGCTGACCTGCCGCGCGTAGCCGGCGGAGGACCGCTTGTGACCCCACAGCGGACCTTAGCTTCAACTGCTCAGATGACGATCCAGGGGGCGGAAAGAGCCGGCACAGCTAGGCGATGCCGGAACGGCTTTGCCGTCGTGGCATCGGAGGTCAAAGCGGAGCGATAGATGAGTCGGTCGCCGCGATCCCGTAGATGAGCGGCACGAGCGAGCGGCTTTGGAAATCTCGTCCGCCATTACCGGCGGCCGTAGAGAGCAAGGTGCCGCTACGCAGGAATTCTTCCGAGCGCGCAGCAGGCGGCGCAGCGCGCGCATGAGGTCTCGACCAAGATCACCGACGTACCGAGGGACGCAACCGATACGGCTCGGCGTGTTCTCAAATGTTCTCGGCTGCCAAGTCCCCGTCGCTGGATAGCAATCGTTAAGGCTCCGGGTGGGCCTCCTCTAAGACTCAAAACGTCGTTGTGGGCGCATGAATGCATGGAACCTTTGTTCCATTTGGGCATCTTCTAAGCAGGGTAACAGCTGCTGGGAGAAACAAATGGCACAAGCTTTTCGAGAAGACGCACAGGTCGGGGTGGTTGAACCGTCGGTGGCCGGGGTTTCCTGGGCTGCCGTCCTGGCCGGGGCCGTGGCGTCTCTCGCCCTTACGCTCGTGCTTCTATCCTTTGGCGCAGGCATGGGTTTCTCTGTGGTGTCGCCCTGGGGCAATTCGGGTGTGTCCGCGACGACTTTCAAGATCGGAACTGGTCTATATTTCATCGTCATGGCGATGATCTCGTCCGCCGTAGGTGGTTATCTTGCCGGCCGTCTCCGCACGAAGTGGGTCGGCGTGCAGACCACCGAGGTGCACTTCCGGGATACGGCGCATGGCTTTTTAGCTTGGGCGGCCGCCTCGGTTCTCGGCGCTGTGTTGCTGGCTGCTCCGGCAACCACGTTGCTAGGCGGAACGCTTGCTGGCGCGACGCAGGGCGCCGCGAACGCTGCACAGAATTCGCCGATGAGCGGCTACGTCGACACGCTCCTGCGCTCGGATAACCCGTCCTCCCAGGGCCAGCAGACTGGCGACTCGCGTGGTGAGATGGTCCGCCTGTTCACCAACAGCTTCCACAAAGACAACGATGTCAGTCCCGCCGACCGCACCTACGTTGCTAAGGTCGTGTCTGCGCGAACCGGATTAAGCCAGGCGGACGCCGAGAAGCGCGTCAACGACGTCGTCACTCAGGTGAAAACTGATCTCGACGCGGCAAGGAAGGCCGCCATGCAGATTGCGATCTGGCTAACGCTTTCCCTGTTTATCGGCGCCTTCTGCGCATCGCTGGCTGCCACTGAAGGCGGCGGGCTTCGCGACGGCACTTGGGGCAAGAAGGCGTATGCGCCTGCAACCAATCGCTAACCCATCGAAAACGAAAGGAGAGATGTCATGCCGATTTTGCTTTGGCTCGTCGGAATTCCGATCCCGCTGATCATTCTCATTATGCTGCTGCGCTAAGTACGCCCACTATTCACAAACGGAGAAGGACGCATGTCCAAGTATCTCGTCGCCGCCTTGCTCACCACGGCGTTGTTCACGTGCTCGGCATCGGCGCAAACTGCATCGACCAAGACCGCCGCTGATAGTGCCGCCTCGTCGCACAAGGAAGGCGAATGGCGGGCTTCCAAGCTCGTCGGTGTCAACGTCTACAACGAAGCCAACGAGAAGATCGGCGACATTAACGAGGTCATTCTCGATAAGTCGGGCAAGACTGCGAACGTCATCCTGGGTGTTGGTGGATTCCTCGGTATGGGCGAGCATTATGTTGCTGTGCCCTATGACAAGCTGAAGTGGGTCAACGAGCCCGTTCGCACGTCGACGACCACGCCGCCTGCCGACAAACCGACGGTTGGCGTCAACAATGCCGGTGCCGCGACTGGAGAAGTGAACCGCTCTAACCGGCCCGTGCGTGCAGCCAACGAAAATTGGTATCCGGACCACGTCGTCTACAACGCGACCAAGGACCAATTGAAGGCTATGCCGCAGTTCAAATACTGAGGCCCACTACGCCGCCTCGGACACTCGGTCTCGAGGCGGCGATTGGGGGGGTCCTTGGGCGCCCTTCACCTCGCGCGCCACGTCGAGCACGGATTTGGCCTCGGTCAAAATTGCCACTCCGCATGGAGCATGAGAATCGGCCCGTGGTCATCCTGGCGGCAAAGGATTGCTAGTGATCAGGATGGAGCGTTGAAAGACCGGCTTGCCTTGCTCGTCCAAGCCTAGCATTGCTGCAAATTCTTCATGGGTGAGCAGCACTGGTCGGTTTCAGTGCGCTCAATGAAGATCGATGGTCCGTTTTTGCTGACGGTCTGATAGTGCACACAACTGGCGCTGGATAATTTTTTGCGAGTAGATCGCGCGGAGCGCCAGTCCCCTAATCTTGGCCCGCAGTATCGCCGGGGCTGAACTCCCGCTCCGCCTGGGTCCAGAAATCCAAATCTCGCCCCGAGGGACGTCCGGCCCGTTCCCAAAGCTGATAGGCGCGTGCCGTGATTTGAGCGCGCCGCGAAGAAGAGGGGGAAAGCTTGCGCCCCAGCTGGTCAGCAAACTGCCGCAGCCTCCTGGCGGTGTTCTCGTCTGAGGTGTATGCAGCTGTCCGAGTAGCCAGTGCTATCTGATGCTCGAGCTTTTTCCTTTCATCCATCGGATCGCATCCCTCCTCGTTCTAATTGACTCCGGCTCGGCTCAATTGTTCAGCCCTGGCTGTAAAATGCGAGGAGCGCCAATTCCTTCACGCGCTTAACTTCACTTTTGCACAAAACAGCTCATGTTAACCTCGTCGCGAGGCTGCGCTGTACCCAGTGTAAAGGGGGCTTAGTTTCCGCCCGTGTTTTTCGAGAGAGAAGGAACGTGGGCGAGCTCGCGAACGAAGGGCCCGGGAAAAAGACTCCCGTTCACAAGCCTGCCGGCGTAAGGAGAAGCATGGCTGCAGTACTTCTGATCGAAGACGAAACGCTCATTCGCATGATGATTCGGATATGCTGATGGAGCTTGGTCCCGAAGTTCCTGGAGAGGCGAGCGATCTGGGCTCTGGGTTAGCCATGGCCATGAGCGCTGAATGCGACGCTGCTATTCTCGACCTGCAGCTTGGCCGGGATAGCTCTGAAGCCCTCGCACAGGCTTTGCAGCTCCGCAGCATTCCCTTCGTCTTCGCGAGCGGCTATGGCGCCGATGGCGTACCAGAACAATTCAACGGTCGGCCACTTTTACAGAAACCATTCCCTTTGGACGCTCTCGATCGCTGCATGGGGACGCTGCTAGACCAAGGCTCTAACGCCGATTAGCTCCAGAGTATTAGGTCTGCTGCATCACGCTGTACAAGTCAGGATCTTCGGAAGGCGGCCCGGCAAGGTCGCGGAGCTGCGTGAGCAGTTCATCGCCGTGCTCGGTCACGACCTGCGCAATCCCCTTGCATCGATCGCGGCCGGCGCACGGCTGATGCTCAAGGTCAAGATGCCTGAAGAGGCGCTACGGCTCGAGGCCATGATGCAGAGCAGCGTGAGCCGAATGGCCAAGATGATCGAGAGCGTCATGGACCTGGCGCGCGGCCGCCTTGGAGGGGGTATCTCGCTCTCTAAGGCCATTACCGCCGTCGAACCCGTGCTGGACCAGGTTGTGGCCGAGTTGGTCGCGGCCCATCCGGAGCGTCGCATTGAGACCAGTTTCGAGGTCGAGAGGCCGGTCTTCTGCGATCCGGCCCGCATCGCCCAGTTGTTCTCCAACCTGCTCGGCAACGCAATCAGCCACGGCGCGCCGGACCTGCCAGTTCGGGTCGAAGCTACCGCTAAAGCAGAGATGTTCGAGCTCTCGGTGGCCAATGGAGGCGCGGCTATTCCGGAGGAGGCTCGCAAGCGCCTGTTTCAGCCGTTCTACCGGGGAGAGGCGCACGGGCCGTCGCAGGGACTTGGGCTTGGCCTTTATATCGCGGCCGAAATCGCCAAAGCCCACGGTGGCTCGATCGAGTTGGATTCGTCTGAGGCAGAAACCAAGTTCATTTTGCGAATGCCCCTTGAAGGCGATGGCTCGCTCCGGCCGCATTCCGCGCCGTAAGCGAGCGCTCTTCGGCGGGCATCGTTCACAAAATGTGATCGAGGCAGGGCGGCGTATCCTAAGGCAGCAATCGGCGTGCATCAAGCATTAGGAACACGCGCGGGCATCTCGGCATCTTTCACTGGAATTGCGTTGATGCGGCCTTTCAAGCAAACGAGTGATTGTCGTGGCTGGTTCTCATTACCTCAGGATCTTTCGGCGGCGGGCGTGTGGGGCTTTCTACAGAAGCTATCAGGAGGAGAGGCGGACAAAGGGCTTGTGCCTGCTCCGCGGCTGGCTGACTGCGCAGCAGCGTGCCCAGTTCGACGCCAAGGGCTATTTCGACGTCGTCGGGTGCGAAACCGGCATGCGCTATCGCATCTATCAGAGAACGTCAGCCAACATCCGCGAGGTCGATGCATCCGGCCGATTGGGAACGGGATGGTGCTTTGTCCCGGTTGGCGAGCTCGTCGAAGGAGACGTGATGCTGGTGCAAAAGATAGCCTTGGAGACGAGCGAACTTGAGACCCTGGCCATCGCCAAGAACTTCTACGGATGGTGAGGCAGGCGATCTGAGACAGTCCGTTCGCCTGCTTACCGCGAAATCGTGGCGCACCATGTTCCGTGTTCACTTGTGCACAAAGTGTCTAATCCTTAAATCACGGTTGCTGTACCAAGGATCGCGCTACCCGCCAACAGCAGGAGTTGCGCCATGGCCTATAACAAACCTTTCGATATCGCCGTCATTGGAGCTGACGCAACAAAGCTGTCGGTGGTCGCTCTGGATCTAGAAAATGCGGGTGAGGCGTGCGCGCTTGCGAAGCGGCTGGCTGAAATGACTGGGCGAACTGTCACCGTTCGCGATGCAGATGGCGAGGTCCTCGGCATTTTTCCGGGAGCCAAGAAGAGCTAGGAACGGCCAACGGCAATCGGTGTACCTGATGGCCGACGTTCTTTCCATTACGGAAATGACGGTGCGCCCGTCAAGGTGGCATGGTGATGCATTGAACGAAGTCGACAGGGGTGAACAGCATCCTTGACGTAAGCGAGCCAGAGAGCACGCAAGACGACGTACTTGAAGACTCTCCATCAGCAGCAGAGCCGAACTATTCGGTCGCGGCACATTGCCAGCTCGCAACGCATCAGCTTCATCCCTCTCGCTGTAATGATGGGAGCGGGAGTAGGATTCATCAGCTATTCAGGAATTGTACTGCGCAGCGCGATGCCGAAGAAGACATCCGTGAAGAGCGCCACGCTATAGAAGTCCTCAACCGTAGTGGTTCGGCCATCTTGCCCGCGATGACATCGGCACCGTGCGCGCGGGACGTGTACTCATGTCGTGGATGTCCGCTTCTGAGGGCCGATCTGAAATGTGCAAAATTCAGACCGTCACCGCACGTGAGCTGCCACGGACATCGTTCCCAGCCCATACTGAACCGACGTCAATCGGCATATAAACAAGGCCGACCGGTAAACCCGGCAAGCCTTGCACGCCGTCAGGACGGGGAGGCGTTGCCATTCTGGTGCAGATACGCTGAATCAAATCCGCCCTCAATGAGGACTCTCTCGACGTCGATCAGCTTGACCATCTTCTTCTGCAGATCGAGAACGCCATGCGCGCGGAAGCCCTGAAGAACGCGATTGACGTGCACGACACTTAGCCCAAGCGCCTCCGCCAAATCGGATTGGGTAACAGGAAACTCAAACTCGTCATCGCCGACAAGTCCGACCGTCGCTAGGCGTTCGCGCATTTCGGCGAGAAGATGCGCCATACGGGCCGGTGCTTGGCGCACTGCCACGTTGACGATCCACTCACGGAAGATGGCGGCGTCGATCAGCGTCTCGCACCAGAAAGCGCGCGCGACGGCGGGCCGCTGCTCGATCAGTGCTGAAAGAGCGGAATGGTCGATGAAGCCCAGTGTCGCAGCGGATATTGTCGCCAGATCATGATCCATCGCCCTGAGAAAAAGACTCTGTAAGTCCGGAATGTCTCCCGGGATGTGGAAGGACAGGATCTGACGCTTGCCGTTCTCGGCAATCTTCGAACGGCAGAGGAAGCCACTCAGGACCAAACAGCTACGTTTGGGGCAATCACCTTCACGAACGACGTAAGTGTCCGCTGTAAGCTGCTTTACATCGACGGGCAGCGTCTTGATTGCGGCGGCGTCCTCGTCGGACAGCCGAGTGTTCGCACGCAATCGTCGGATCAGGATTTCTGTGGGATGCATGATGATTCTCCTGATGGCCGAAGGCAAGACCATCCGTCGAGGTCGGTTCACAGATGCCAGGAACACGTGATCCAAGTTGCATGGCCAGGTGCAAATCGGGCGCTACGACGAAAGGCCGAATCTTTCCGGAGTAAGGAACAAGTAATAGGTCCGAGCGGTCCTCAAGCCCTCTTATTCACTTTAAGGAGATGAAACGACCGTGCGATTGCTTCCTGGCTATACGCGACGAGTTCGGTCGTTGTTGAAAGCATCTCCTTCGTGTGTTGAATACGTTCGGATGTACTCGTCATGCAGCGCACAATTTCCCGCCTGCAGCGATCCATGCGCGCGTAGAAAGCGCTATTTTGGCAAGTTTGATCCGATTCTGCGATGAACTCTGCCTGAAGCAGGCCGCCTTGACCGTGAATGGAGGGATTCATTTGATCTGGGGTGAATCGCGCCATGCAACACAGTGTGGGACTAGGGCGCGAGCACGACACTAAACTAGATCAAGATCACGACCGTGCAATTGAGGTACAGGAGGGACCAAAAGTGTCGTCCGGCGTTCTTCCCGTGGAGGAAACCCATGGACAGCCCGCTAATCAGGAAACTGGAGCAGTTCGCGCCGTTCAGTGACGAAGACCGTCAATTGCTGAACCGTATTAGTTGTGAGCGGCAGCGACAGTATGGTCCGGGACAGGACATCATAAGGGAGGGGGAGCATTCTTCTGATATCCACCTCGTCATCAGCGGCCTGGCATGCCGCTACAAACACCTTGAAGATGGCGCCCGTCAGATCATGGCGTTCCTGGTGCCCGGCGACCCCTGCGATTCGGAAATCTTCATCCTCGATGAGATGGATCATAGTATCGGGACATTAGCGCCCAGCCTCGTCGCATCCATCTCCGGCGAAATCATGAAGGATCTCCTTCTAAATCGACCAAGCATCGCGCTGGCGTTCTGGTGGAACACCTTGCAGGACGAAGGCGTCCTGCGTGAGCGCATCATCGATGTGGGCCGTCGCGACGCATATGCGCGAATCGCGTTTCTGACCTACGAAATATTCCTTCGGATGCGCGCCTTCGGAGTGGTGGACGACCAAAAGTTCGAATTTCCCGTGACTCAGACGGATCTGGCCGACGCGACCGGTCTCACACCAGTGTATGTCAACCGAATGCTGGGACGCCTCCGTCAGGAGAATCTGATCAGCATTGAGGGAAATACCTGGACGGTGTGTGATCCTGCCGGGCTGCGCAATGCGGCACGTTTCGAAAGCAATTATCTGCACCTCGATCGGGCAAAACGGGAGCCTGACAGCGAACCCGCCAGGCGAATGCGTGGGCTAATCTGATGTCTACTTTTCTCGATGCGCGGCCGTCTCCCACTGAGGGCACTCCGGTCAACCTGACGGAGATCGCGTCAGGTATGAGCTGGAGGCAGGCCTGCGAAACCTTGCGGATTTGCCACAGGCCCGGAACGGCTTCTATCAGAATCCGACCACTCGACGGCCCTGAAAGTGGAGCACCTGACGACGGCTCCTCTGACACCATCTATGTTGTCGTTTCTGGCTACGGGATGTTGCGCTTGGACAGCAAAAAGATGGAATGCACGGCCGGCGATTTGCTGTTCATCCCGCGGGGCCACCCGCATCACTTTGATCGCACGGATGGAGAGATCCGGATTTGGAAGATCAGTCTCGCCCAAGATTCTGCTGACGAATCCTAGCTCGGTCACCGTACATCGCCGTCGCGCCCGCCTGCAGAGCGCTCGGCCTACGAGTTCCAAGTGATGGCGCGTCGCATCGCCCAAGCGTCGGAGATCGGGACGCTGCAGCAGGCCAGCCTCTGGACGGCCTAGGCAGACCTCCTGATGTCGCGGTCCCAGCGACCCTAGCGCGGTGCCGTCCGGCGGCCTCTGCGCTTCACATGGCGAGACAGCTTTGGATCCAAGCGCAACCGAGAGATAAGCCGAGGTCTATTCGATGATTTCGTCGGCCCTCCCGAGAAGGTTGAGCGGCATATCCAGTCGGAGGGCTTTGGCGGTCTTGAGATTGATGACCAGTTCGACCTTGTCGGATCGCTGAACCGGGAGGTCGGCCGCCTTCTCACCCTTGAGGATCCGGCCGGCATAGATACCCGACTGGCGATACGCGGACGCGAGGCTAGAGCCGTAGCTCATGAGCCCTCCGGCCAACGCGAACTCGCGAATTGTGGAGATTGACGGCAGCGAGGAGCGGGCCGCCAGCTCGGCGATCTGACCGGTCCGGCCGTTGAGAAAACCGTCCGACACGACGACGACCGCGTCGACCTTCGCCGCGGCAAGCGTCGCGAAGGCGGAGGGGATGTCGGCCTCGGCGCTCGCATTCGCGATGCGAACCTGCAGTCCCAAGGTGAGCGCGACCTGACGTACTTCGGCCACATCGTTGTCGGCATTCGGATTGTGAGGATTGACCAGGCAGCCCACCACGGCAAGGCTCGGCTTCAACTCGCGTACGGCCTCCAGCTGCTTCACGACGATTGCGCTGGCTTGCGAGCTCGTGCCGGTCACGTTGGCTCCCGGCCGGTTGAGGCTGGCCACTAGGCCGAGTTGCACCGGATCGCTCCCGATGGTGAACACGACGGGCACGATTTCCGTGCCGCGTTTGGCAGCCGCTGCCACACTCGGTCCGCCAAGTGCCACGATGACGGCCGCCTGGGCGCGGATCAACTCGGCGACCAATGCCGGCAGGCGATCGTTCTGGCCATCCGCGCCGCGATATTCGGTCGTCACGTTCCGGCCTTCGACGTAGCCGCCTTCGTTGAGGCCCCGCCAGAGCGCCGCCAAACGCGTCGCGTCACCGGGTTTTGCCCCGCCGGAAAGAAAACCTACCACCGGATTCCGGTGCTCCGCCGCAGCGGCAGGCGACCGGGTGGCCACTGCCATCCCGATTGCCACCACGACATCTCGTCTTCGGATCAGCGTCATTGAGCAGCTTACCGTGCCTATCGCATTGAACCGCAGGTCGGATCCGTCCGCCTACTTCCGGTACATGGGTTTCGACGCTGCGGGCTCCGGCGCCGCCGGCGAGATCTGGAACGTCACCCATGTGGTCCAGCCCTCGGGCCGGTTCTCGGCGGCGAAATCCTTGTAGCCCTTGAGGTTGAGGTATCCCTGATAGTCCTTCGAGATCGGCAATATGAACCCGATCTGCGGTCCGATGCCGGCAACGCGCCCCTTGAACTCCCCTAACTTGGCGCCGGCCCCCGTATCTCCCGTAAGCTGCTGAAAGTAATAGCCGGCCAGGCCGACATGGACGGTCTTGCTGATGAACTGCGAGGCTCCCCAGTCGACGTGGAAGTCGATGCCGTTCTGATACTGCAGGGCATTGTTCATCCCGCTGTAGGTGAGGCCTCCTGCGACGGAGAATTCGTGGCCCGTCTTCGGATCGAGGTAGGTGTAGCCGGCGCCGATATCCACCGCGGTGAAGCCGAAGCTCAGATTGGCCAAACGGTTCGGATCGTAGGTGCCGCTCGGGATGTTGCCGGTGACGTAGACCATCTCGTTGTGGACGCCCTGGTTCCATTTCAGCGTGCCCTGGTAGAAGACGTCGGCGAAGGTGGTGCGGTTGTCGCTGGCGCCTCCGGAGATGGTGTTGCCCCGTGGCCCGGTCAGCGTCGCGTCGATTCCGACGCCGATGTTGCCGGGCGCTCCGAGAACGGTGATCGCGGCCTGGCCTCCCAGCACCGGTGTCGCGAAGGTGTAGGTCAGGCCTTGGACGAGGACGTCGGCGTGCGCGTTGAGCCCGGCGACGATGGATCCGCCCCTCTGGAATTCCCGCCCGCCGCCGGCGGACTGCTGCAGATGCAGGTAGATGGTCGAATAGGCCCAGCCCGGCATGACGGGCGCCGCCACGAGGCTGCCGAAGGTACCCGGCAGCCAGAAGCTGAGGCCGCCGTTGTCGGCCAAGGCGGGCGCCGGCGCGAATGTCGCGAGCGCGAACGAGGCTCCGAACGCTGCGATCCAGCGGTGTCCGACATTTCCCATGACTCACTCCAGGTTGGTCCATTCAGGTCAGTGGCCTAGTTGTTTCGTGCTTATTCCATCTGCATGCGGACGCCTTTGGCGCCGTTCAGCAATCGTCTCAGGTGAAAGCCCGCCAGCGCGTCGCCGGCATGCTGGCCGACCAGCGCGGCGAACGCCGGCATCGCCGAGACGTCGCCCGCTTCCAGCCTGGCGAAGGCCTCGGCATAGGTCCTGGTCGGGGGGGCATCGAACGCCGAGGTGGTCAGCGGCTCGTAGGCCCGAAGCGGCTCGCTGCGTCCGCGCAGGACGAGGTCGCCGACCGGCCGTCTTTCGAAGTTTTTGGTGGCTTCGGCGGCCGCGGCACTGACGCAGATCCGGGTGCCGAGAAACTTGTTGGCGGCTTCGAGACGCGCCGCGATGTTGATGGTGTCGCCGTACGCGGTGTAGTCGAAGAAGCGGCTGCCGCCGAAATTGCCGACCAGCGCGGGGCCCGCGTGTACGCCGATGCGGGTAGCCCCGAAGTTCACGCCCCTTGATTTCCAGCGTTCCCGAAAAGCTTCCGCCCAGGCGTCGAGATCGTGCGCGCAGGCGATCGCGCGCGCGGCATAATCCGGCTGGTGTCCCGGCGCGTTGAAGAGAACCTGGACCGCGTCCCCGATGATCTTCGCGACCGTGCCTTCATGCGCGAAGACGACCTCGGTCATGCCCTCCACGTATTCATTCAGCAGCGCACTCAGTGTTTCCGGCGCCGCGGTCTCCACCAAGGACGTGAAACTGGTGATGTCGGTGAAGATGGCCGCGACGTCCCGGCGGTGCACCTCCATGCCGTTGCTTTCCCCGCGGGAGGCGAGCCGGGAGGCGATCTGCGGTGAGAAATATCGCAGGAGGGAGGCGTGAGCGCGCTCCGCCTCGGCCAGCCGGCGGCGCGCCTCGCGCATCGTCTCGACATGGCGAACGGTCTTCTCGATGGTGGTTTCGAGGTCGCCGAAGTCGATCGGCTTGGTCAGGAAATCGAAGGCGCCGCGGTTCATCGCGGTGCGGATGTTGCTCATGTCGCCGTAGGCGGACACGATGACGGTCGACTTCTTCTCGTCGGCTTCCTGCAGCTTGGCGAGCAGCGACAGCCCGTCCATCCGTGGCATGTTGATGTCGGACACCACCAGATCGACGTGCGGATGCCGCTCGATCGATTCCAGCGCCTCGATGCCGTCGTGGGCGAAGACGAACTGCACCGCGCCCTCGCGGATTTGCCTGCGGAACTTCTGCAGCACCAGAGCCTCGAGATCGGGCTCGTCGTCGACGACGAGGACGGTTGCGGTCATGCGGCCTCCCCGAGCCTGGCGTCGATCTCATGGCGCAATTGCGCGAAGTCGATCGGCTTGGTCAAAAGATCCGCCGCGCCGCGTTCGATCGCCTTGCGGCGGGTTTCGGCATCGCCGTAGGCCGTGATCATGATCACCGGAACGTCCGGACGCTCCGCGCGCACCTTCGGCAGCATTTCGAGTCCGCTCATGCCGGGCATGTTGATGTCCGACAAGATGAGAACGAGGGCCGGTTCGGCGGCGTCGGCGGTGCGGGCCAACGCCGCCGGCGCCGAGGGGGCGAACTCCATCAGGAAGCGACCAGCACGAAGGTCGCGCCGGAATTGCTGACGGAACAGGACTTCCACGTCGGGTTCGTCGTCGACGACCAGTATGCATGCGGTCATTCCGTGCCTCCGGCCTTGGCACGCGCCGCCGTGCGCGGCAACGTGACGATGAATTCGGTGAAGGCGCCCGGCTCGGTGACGACGTCGATCCGGCCGCCGTGCTGCTTCACCACGATGTCGTGGCTCAACGACAAACCCAGTCCGGTGCCTTCGCCCGCGGGTTTGGTCGTGAAGAACGGGTTGAACATCTTGTCCTTCACTTCCGGCGGGATACCGGCGCCGTTGTCATGGATCGTTACTTCCACCCTGTCGCTGAAGCTTTTCGTGGCCGCGCTCAGCACAGGTTCGAACCCGTTCCCGGCGCTTTCCTTGCGCTTGGCCGCGGCGTAGAAGCCGTTGGAAATCACGTTGAGGAATACCCGCGTGATCTCCTGCGGATAGATGTCGATCATGCCAGCGTCGGGATCGAGGTCGCACTCGAGGGTGACGTTGTACCCTGGTCTCTCGGCACGGGCGCCGTGGTAGGCCAAAGCGAGGCTTTCTTCGACGATGGCGTTGATGTCGGCCGGACGAAGTTCGCCGGCGCCTTCGCGCGAATGCAGCAGCATGTTCTTGACGATCGAATCGGCGCGCGCACAGTGCTGCACGACTCTTTCGAGATTTCCCTTCAGCATGAGCGTGAGCTCGTCGACCTCTTTCCGCGTCGTGCCGTCCAGCGCGGCCTGCCCGAGCGTGTCGTCCAAGTCGTCGATCAGCTCCGTAGATAATGCCGAGAAATTGGTGACGAAGTTCAACGGGTTCTTGATTTCGTGGGCAATGCCCGCTGTGAGCTGACCGAGCGAGGCCAGCTTCTCGGTCTGTATCAGGCGGCCCTGGGCGGCGCGCAAATCCTCCAGCGAGATCGACAGATCCCTGGTTCGCGCCTGCAGTTCCTCGAACAGTCGCACATTCTCCATTGCGATCACGGCCTGGTCGGCGAACGTTCGCAGCAGGTCGACGTGATGCCGGGCGAAGGGTCCGGGCTCCTTCCGGGTGACGCTGATCAGGCCCACCAGGCCCTTCTCGTTGCGCATCGGCGTCAGCAAAAGGCTGCGAAACCCCCGCGCGCGCCCGATGTCTCTGACGCCGGCTCTATCCGCCAGCTCGGAGTCGGTGTCGCTGATTTCCGTCTGCCCCTCCCGAACGAGATCCAGCAGCGGAGAGGTTGCGACACTCTGCGGGAACCAGGCGCGCAAAGCCGCATCCGCCTCCGGACCGAGTGAGGTGAACGCTGCCAGGTCGACGACATCGCCGACGACCCGGACGACCGTCGTCGTATGGCCTCCGACCAGTCTATTCGATCGCTCGGCGATCGCGTCCAATACCGGATGGATGTCGGAGGGTGAACTGGCGATCACGCTCAGAATGTCGGCCGTCGCGGTCTGCCGCTCCACACTGATCCGCAACGCGTTCTCGGCCGCCATCTGTTCCGTCACGTCGGTATTGGTGCCGAACCAGCGGACGACTTCGCCCGCCTCGTTTCGGATCGGTAGCGCGCGCGAGAGGAACCAGCGGTAGCTCCCGTCTCTGCTCCGGAGAGGAAAGGTATCCTCCCACGGCGTGCCGGTGTCGAAGCTTTGCTGAATGCGCTCGACGACGCGGTCCACGTGATCGGGATGGTGGACCTTCCGCCAGCCCCAACCCTGCATGTCCTCGAGGGTGGTCCCCGCGTAGTCGTGCCAGCGCTTGTTGTACCAGTAGATCGAACCGGCGGCGTCCGCCGTCCAGGCGAACTGGCTGATGTTGTCGGCAAGCTCCCGGAAACGGGATTCGCTTTCGCGCAGCGCCGCGTCTTGCGTGGCGAGCGCTGCCTCGGCGCGCTTGCGGTCCGTAATCTCCTCCGCGGCAACGTTGACACCGACGACCTCGCCCGCCGAACCCCGCACCGGGTGCCAGTAGGTGACCCAAAAGCGCGCTTCGGTCTGGTCGGCGCGCTGGCCTGCAACCTCGATCCCGAGCACGGGCTCGCCGGTCTTCACGATCGAGGCAACGATGCTTTCGACCGAATCGGCGAGAGCGGGCACGCAATCCCTGACGGTGTTGCCCAGATGACCTTCAACGGAAATCCCGCAGATGTCCGTGAGACGCTGGTTAATCTGGAGATAGCGGCAATCGGGAGAGAGAAACGCGAGCCCGATGGGTGCTGTGTCGTAGATCACCTTCAGCGTCGGCTGCTCGGTCAGCGGAAACATGACCGGCTTGCTTTCGGCGGCTAAGAGATTTCGATCCTTCGACACTATGACCTCCTTTCCGCTTAGGCCCTCAGAACGGATTGACGTAGTTGGTGATCGCGACCTGGCGCAGCAGCACGCGGCGGACCATGTGAGTGGCCTGCAGATGGTCGGTGTAGATGGCCGCGGTTCCCGTGCTGCCGGCCGGCAGGTTTCGTGCGAACTGTCCGTCGTCGAGCTTCACGCGCGCGACGAACGGGATCGCCTCGATCGACTTCGGCAGGACCGCGGTGCCCGAGGTCTGCGCCTGCCCGGTGGCGACCGCCTGCAGCACGCTTTCGACCTTGCCGCCGAACACCCGTCCGGGCGCGAACTTGAAGGTGATCTCCACTTCCTGGCCCGGCTCGACGTAGCGCGCGTCGATCTGGTTGATCTCGACGCCGATGATGGTGCCGGACGTGTCGATGAAGGCCATGACGGGCGTCAGCGGCAGGTTCGCGACCCGGGCGCCCTTGCGCAACGCGACGTTGGTGACGTAGCCGTCGGCCGGAGCACGGACCGTGGTCTTGTCCAGATTCCACCTGGCGCCCTCGAGCTGGGCTTTCAGCTGGTCCACCTCGGACTGGCGCTGCTGCACGTCGAAGCCCCGCCCGGCGTCGCGTTCGAACAGCGTCGTCATCTGCAACAGCCGCATGTCGGAGAGCTTCAACTGCGCCTCGATCGCCTTGACCTGGGCATCGAACGGCGTCGGGTCGATCCGGAACAGGACGTCGCCCGCCTTCAGGGGGGCGTTGGCGAGGACGGGCACGTCGGTCACCTCGCCGGCGACGTCGGGCACGATGGCGACCGCGTTGCGCACCACGATAGCGGACCCCTGCGGCGCGCCCCAGTTCATCGGGATCAGCAGCCCGAACAGCACCAGGGCCATGACGATGAAGGGCGACAGCTTCCAGAACAGGTTGAAGCGAACGATCTTGAAGTGCACCAGCACGAACAGCAGCACCAGGTAGGTATTGATGATCGCGGCGCCCATCAGACCTGCTCCGGCCTGCGGCGGGGCACGTCGACGTAGGCCCAGATCAGGGCAATCGGCCACAGCGCGAAACCGCACAGCAGGGTGATCCAGCCCGCGACGGTCACCGCCTCCGCCTGCGGATGCCCCCGGGTCTTGGCGATGTGCCCCGGCAGCCAGCCCGCGATGCAGAACACGCCGATCGCGCTGGCGACCAGGATGATCAGGACGATCCACGCGAAAACATCGTAGCCCGTCATTGGATCGTCCCCGCCCTGCTCGTCCCCACCCGGTTCGCCCCCGATGGGAACACGGTCGCCCAGTCGCGCTTCATGTCCACCACGGTCCACGCGCCGGCTGCGGCCGCATCCAGGGCCTTGTCGAGCTTGCCTATCTTCGACTGGCGGTCGTAGGCGTATTCGCGGTCTGCATCGGTGTGATGGACGATGCCCATGAAGCGGGCGCCGGATCCTGCCGCGGTCCACTGCAGCATCTGCAGGTCGCCGTCGGAGTTGCCGAACGCGAAAATCGGGCGTCGGCCGATGAAGCGGTTGATGCCGGCCGGCTTGCCGGGTCCGTCGTCGATGAACTCGACCTTCGGAAGCTTCATCAGAACGGGACCGCCGCGGGGACCGTTCGCCAGCTTCACCAGGCCCGAGGAGCCGACCACCTGCTCCGGCGGGATGCCGTAGACCTTCTCCATCCACGGCCGCATGAATTCGACGCCTCCGCCGGAGACCACGAACGTCTTGAACCCGTTCGCCCGCAGGTAGGCCAGCAGTTCCAGCATCGGCTGGTAGACCAGTTCGGTGTAGGGCCTGTTGAACCGCGGATGCCGGGCACTACCGGTCCAGGCGACGACGGATCTCGAGAATTCTTCCGTGGTCATGCCTGCGTGCGTGGCAGCCATGATCTCCAGCAGTCCCTTCTCGCCGGCAGCCTTCAGCGCGCGCCCGTCGTGCTCGAAGAGGCCCTTGAAGGGCTGCTTCGTCTTCCACTCCGGATGCTTCGGCGCCATGGCCTTGACGCTGTCGAGCGCGAACGCGAGCTGGAAGTACAGCGGCTGTTCCGTCCACAAGGTGCCATCGTTGTCGAACGTGGCGATCCGCTCCGCCGGAGCCACGAAATCCGGATTGCCATCCGTCGTCACCCTCGCCACGAAAGCTGTGATGGCGGTCTTGGCCGGACCTTCGTTCCAGGAGGGAAGCGGGTCGGCCGGCTGCGCCAAGGCGCCGGCCCAAGCCCATGCGGCGAGGAAGCCCAGCGCCAATCCGCGTCTGCTGATCGCCATCCGCATCATCCCGGTGCCGCTCCCTTCACGCCTTCGCTTTGGCGCCGGCGCACGTCGTCGAGATCGCGATCGAGGAAGTGGTTCAGGAAGGTTCGGATCACCGCGACCGCCCCGATCCGTCCGATCGCCTCCCAATTGGTCGTGATGGAGGTCTCGATGATGTCGGCGGCGAGTTGGAAGGTCAGAGCCGCCACCAGCCAGCGGGCGTAGCGGAGCCAGACTTCGCGGCGCTCATGTCCGTCCGGCGCCGAAAGCATCGCGCGCAGCCCGCTGAAGAAGGCCTCGATCGTCCCGATCACCACGATGACGAACGCCATCGCGTCGATCACGACGATGGCGTTCTCCGTTGCGATGATCAGCCACTGCTTCACGGGCGACCCCAGTCCAGATGCTCGGTTGCGAAGGGCGGCGCGACCACCGCCCTTCATTAATCGTGAACGCCACTCGCTCCGGCGTACCGGAAACTTGTCAGCTTCCCGCGACCGTCGCGTGCAGCTTCTCGACGGCCTGGTCCGCAGTGAAGGTGTTCGGCTTCTGAATCTTCGGAAAGTCGACGAAGGTCTCGTTGAACTTCATCATCAGCGCGATCGCTCCGTAGATGATGTAGTCGTGGTGGAGGAACCAGTCGTAGTAGGAGTTGGAGGTGACATCCGCGAACTCGAAAGGATCGGTCCGGAGATTGAACAGCTTGGCCACCCGCAACGGCGTGAACGGTTCCGCCCAGACGCCCATGGTGCCCTTCATGCGCTGCTCCATGAAGACGATCTTCCAATTGTCGTACCGGATACCCAGCGTGTCGCCGTCATCCGAGATGTACATGAACATCTTGCGCGGCGACTTTTCCGTTGCCCCGGTGAGATAGCTCAGCAGGCTGACGCCATCGATGTGGTTCTTGTAGGTGCGGCCGAGCGCCTTCACGCCCTCCTTCAGGTCGTCGACGACGGTCTTGTTGCCGGCCAATTCCAGGAAGGTCGGCAGCCAGTCGTGATGCTGGACGATCTCGTTCGAGATGGAGCCAGGCTTGATCTTGCCGGGGTAGCGCACCACCAGCGGAATGCGAAACGCCCCTTCCCAGTTCGTGTTCTTCTCGCTGCGGAACGGGGTCATGCCGCCGTCGGGCCAGGAATTGCGGTGGGGACCGTTGTCGGTCGAGTACATGACGAGCGTGTCATCCGCGATGCCCAACTCGTCGAGGTAGTCCAGCAGCGAGCCGACGTTCTTGTCGTGATCGATCATCGTGTCATGGTACGGCGACTGCCAGCGCCCTGCCTGCCCAAGGCTTTCCTTCTTGGTGTGCGTGAACAGGTGCATGTGGGTGAAATTGACCCAGACGAAGAACGGCTTGTCGTCGTCCACGGCCTTTTTGATGAAGCTCTTCGCTCTGTCGGCGAAATCGTCATCGCACGTCAGCATGCGTTCCTTGTTGAGCGGGCCGGTATCCTCGATCTTCTGCTTGCCGACCTTTCCCCAGCGCGGATGGATCGTCGCATCGTCGGTGTCCGTCGCGAAGCTGTGGATCACGCCGCGCGGCTTGACGGTCTCGATGAAGTCGCCGAACTCCTCCTTGGGAAAGTAGTCATACATCTCCGGCTCTTCCTCGGCATTGAGATGGTAGAGGTTGCCGTAGAACTCGTCGAAACCGTGATTGGTGGGCAGCATGTGGTTCAGGTCGCCGAGGTGGTTCTTGCCGAATTGGCCGGTGGTGTAGCCCTCGTTCTTCAAGAGCGCCGGAATCGTCACGATTTTTTCGTTCATGCCGACCGGCGCGCCCGGGATCCCCACCTTGGACAGACCGGTGCGCATCACGCTCTGGCCCGTGATGAACGACGACCGTCCGGCCGTGCAGGACTGCTCACCGTAGGAATCGGTGAAGAGCATTCCTTCCTTCGCCAGTCGGTCGATGTTGGGCGTCTTGTATCCCATCACCCCCATCGAGTAACAACTCAGGTTGGTGATGCCGATGTCATCGCCCCAGATGACGAGGATATTGGGCTTTTTGGTCTTGGCCATTCTCTCGCTCCATTGCTCGATGCTTGTCGCCTACTTCGCTCTCTCGAGTTCGCTCCCTTGTCGCCAGAACCTTCTCAGCCGAACGGTCCCGCGCTGAACATCATGCTCACGATCACGCAGACGGCGAACAGCAGCAGGACGATCGCGGTCAGCAGCGTCAGGGAGACCGGAAAGGTGCTCTGCGCATGGATGAGTCCGTCGGCGGCCATCGCCTTCCGCTCCTCGCGGAGGTGATACATGAACTGAACGTGGTAGATGATGCCGCCGACGAGCATCAGAATGCCGAGCGCCACCAGCGTCACACCGAAGTTACGGCCCGAGCCGGCGTGAGCGATCACATCGTGCTCGCGCAGCTTTTCGAATACTTGGGCGATCGTGAAGCCGAACGAGATCAGGGAGAGCGAGGTGCGGATCACCGACATCAGAGTCCGGTCGGCGCTCATCCGGGTGCGCTGAAACGACATCCCGGTCCGCCGCGACGAGAGCTCGACCGAGATATCGTCGGAGCCGGACTGGCGGGTGATGTGGGGAGCTGTCATGGCGTGCGATGCTCCCGGCGCGCGAGCCACCATCGGGCAAGGACCTGCGTGATCCAGCGGAAGACGAAATACGGGATCAGCGCCAGCAGGACTGCCATCATGACCGCCTCGGCGGGGTAGAACCGGTCGAGCACCTTGTACTGGTAGATCACATCCATGCTCAGCCCCAGCAGGACGGTGCGGGCCGTCGCCAGCAATGCCTGCCGCACGCCGCCACGAGTGCCGCCGTCGCCGCGCGCGTTCGAGATCCCGTCCGGAATGGCCGCGATGAGCGCCATCGTCGGTTGCAGAAAGAAGCGGAACGTCATCGGCCCGTGAATGCGGTCGGCGATGTCCGTCCAGAACCGCTGGTGCACCTGCAGCGAAAAGCCATAGGTGTAGGCGCCTATCGTGAGCAACGCCGCCGCGAGAACGAGGGCGAGCCATGTCATGGCGACCGCCGCATGCGATGGGGCGCCGGCGCTCATGAGGCCCCCTCCCTGACGACGCAGCGGAATCCGATGTGGCTCGACGACGTGTCGACCGGCTGGGCGTGTCTTGCTGCGGGCCGATAGCGCCGGCAGTAGTTCGGCGCGCACAGATGCGAGCCGCCCTTCAGGACCCTGCGCGGAATCTTGATGTTCGGCTGGCGGCTGTCGTAGCTGCCCTCCTCGCGTCCGCCGCGCGGATTTTCCGGGATGCAGCAGGCCTTGGGCGCATCGGCTTCGTGCCCGGCGAGTACCAGTCGGAGGTCCACTCCCAGACGTTGCCGATCATGTCGTGCAGGCCATAGCCGTTCGGCGGGAACGCGGTCACCGGCGAGGTTCTCTCGTACCCGTCCTCGCCGAGATTCTGCCGCGGGAAATTGCCCTGCCAGGTGTTAGCCATGTGACGTCCGCCAGGCGCGAACTCGTCGCCCCAGGCGAACTCGACGTCCTCAAGCCCACCGCGGGCGGCGAACTCCCATTCGGCCTCGGTCGGCAGGTCCTTGCCGGCCCATTTCGCATAGGCCAGCGCGTCGGCGTAGGAGACGTGAACGACAGGATGATTGTCGAGCACATTGATGTTGGTCTTGGGCCCATAGGGATGCCGCCAGTCGGCACCCTTCATGAAGCTCCACCACTGGCTCCAGTCGCGGAGATCGACGGGGCGCTGCGGCGGCGCGAACACCAGCGAGCCCGCGTACAGCATGTGCGGAAGTGCGCCCGGATAGTCGGCTGGATCCGGAGGGGCCTGTGCAGTCGTCACGTGGCCGGTGGCGCGGACGAATTCCTTGAACTGCCGATTGGTGACTGGGGTGCGGTCGATCCGGAAGGCACCGACGGTGACGCGATGAACCGGAGCTTCCTCCGGATAGTGGTCGTTCGATCCCATCCGGAACGTGCCGCCGGGAATGACCACCATGTCTGCGGACGGCAGATCGTCCCGCAGCGGCTCGCGCTTTCTGATTCCAAGTTCCGACATCGCCGTTACCGCCGCGACTACCGACAGTAGTCCCAGAAGCCCTGGGTGCGCGACGGATCGGTGTAGTACCAGCACATGCCGGGCGCGGGAGCCGCACCCGCCCAGGCTGCGGCGGTTGCTGCGGTCACCATGCCGATCGCGGCGCCCGCGGCGATCGCGCCTCCCCGCGGCCAGCGATAGTTAGCTGGACGCGCCCAGCGGACGCCGCCGCCATGATAGCCGGGGCGGGCAACCGGCCCGCGTCGCACCACCGTTCTGCTTTGATAGACGCCGCCGCGCGGACCGACAGCCGTATGCCTGGCAACCGCGCGTGCTCGTACCTGCAGGATGGGAGCATCCGCCGATTGATCGGCCAAATGGCCGGCATTGATGGAAACCGGCGCGAGCGGTGCGGCGTCAGACTGCAAAGGCGCGCAGCAGATTGCGGTGATCGCGAAAGCGGCGGTCAGGACGATTTGCCGCAGCGGATTCGAAGCGTCGTTTCGCATGGCCTTCTCCCTTTTGCTCGGCGGTGAGCATTGTTCTTTTGATCAAGCGCCAACGTTCCCCCCGCACGGATGCGGCAGAGGAGCGAACGTATGTTTTCCGCGTGATATGCGGATCTCAGAAGAGATGGTTGGCCACACGGCCGCCCGTTGATTTCGCGCATTCTAAAGCCGGACCGCGGACGAGCGCGGCCGGATAACGACATCAACAGGTCAGATGGGTGCCCGCATGATCACCTTCGTTTCTGCGATCTTCGATCGCCAGGAAGGAAGCTTTGTTCTTGTTCTTGAACTTAGATCATCTCTTGGTTGCATCATATGTTAAGAGCGATCCGCAATGTTGGCAAACGTTTTTTCGCGCAGGGCGAGTGTCGGCATCGCCTGAGATTTGAGCTCGCTTGTATCTTTTGCGCCGTCGACAAGCGTCCTTCCGTCATTCACTGGCATGATGCCGAGCGACGGCGTCGTCCGGGTGAGCCACCGAGAAGGCTTCGAGCCTTTCGTTGCCATTCCGCTTGCCCGTGCTCGACAACGAGGCGTATGCGCGCTCCCACTCCGCCACCAGGGCTAGTTGCTGGTCGCTGGCGTCCGCTGCTGCGCATATCAACTCGAACACCTGAAACTTCGCGGCAAATCCCTTCGGGCTGATGCGACCGATGCTGCGAAAGAGAAATTCGTCCGCGACGCGCGCCTTGACGGCCTCGCTCACCAGCACCGTGGTCCCGTACCTCTTATTGAGCCCCTCCAGGCGGGCGGCGAGGTTCACCGAAGCGCCCAGCGCCGTGTAGTTCATGCGGTCCTTGGAGCCGATGTTGCCGACCACGACGTCTCCGACGTGCAGGCCGAACCTGGTCCGGAACGGCGGCAGACCTTCGGCAGCGAATTCGGCATTCAGCCGACGATTGGCTTCGACGCAGGCCAGCACAGCATGGCAGGCGTTCGAGACGTGCCGCGCGTCCTCGGTCGGTGCATTCCAGAACGCCATCACCGCGTCGCCGATGAACTTGTCGACCGTGCCTTGTCGCGCCATGATCTCTTCGGAAAGCGCCGAGAAGTAGCGCGAGGTCATCCGCATCACGCCGGTGGGCTCGGCGGCTTCGGTCAGCGAGGTGAAGTTCTCCACGTCCGTGAACAGCACGGTCAGTTCCCGGCGCTCGCCGCCGAGCTCAATGGGCACTTCGCTTTCGACCAACTGCCGCACCAGCCGCTTCGGAATGAAGTTCGAGAACGTCCGGACGAGATTCTTCATGGCGGCGATCGACCGGCCGAGATCGTCGATCTCCCGCACCACCGACCGGATGCGCGGGGTCTGGCCAGGTCGAAGTGCCGGATGCCGTCGGTCTCGATCGCAAGCGCCCTCATCCGCTTCGACATCATCGCGCCCACCCACAGCACGATGGGCAGCACGGCCAGCACGAACCCGAGCGCCGTCAGGAACAGCCGCCGGCGTTCTCCTTCGATCTGCGAGTAGAACTCGTCGATGGGCGCGGAGACGCCGAGCCGGAGGTTGGCCGCCCCAGCGGACGCGATGGTGCGGAATGCCGCCGCATGGACCCGCCCGTCGGCATCCTCGAAGATCTGCTGAGACACGCCGGTCTTTTTCCAGGCATCGACAGCCTTCGCGATCCCGATCCGATCGACCTCCGCGAGCTTCGGCAGCCCCGCCGCTGCGGCCGTCCCGCCGCTGCCTGCCATCAGTTCGGACATCTGCGGATGGGCGAGAACGCGGTTCTCGTCGTCGAACAGGACGACCATGCCCGAGTTGCCGAGCTGCTGCCTGCGGAGCAGCGCTTCGGCCTCGCCGGTCAGGATGTCGCCGGCGACGACCCCGCGGGGCGAGCCGGCTATGGGCATCCGAAGCGTGTAGCCGGGCTGCCCGATGGCAAAAAAGATATAGGGCTCCGTCAGCGGCCGCAGCTCCTTCTCGAACGCCCCATCGTACCAGGGCCGCTGGCGGGGGTCGTAATCGGAGGGTCCCGGCCGCCGCTCGATCGAGCTCAGATCGTCCCGCAGGAAGTCGATGGTCGAAGCCCCGCCGGAATCCGGGATGACGAGCAGGCGGAATTGTGCCCCATCGGGAGCTTCGGTCCTCAAGCGCGCGATTTCGCCGCCACGTTCCAGGTAGTCCATCTGCACAAATCTGCCGTCGTCGTAGCCGGCGTAGAGGCTGTAGAGTTGGCGGTTGTTGCGGAGCATCGACGCCAACAGTGCGTAGAGCCTGGGATTGTCACGCACAGCGGCCGATCGCACCGACGGCAGATCCTGCAGGACGTCCAGTCCGTCGCGGACCGCCATGAACTGCGCGTCGATCCGGTCGGCCGACAGCTGAGCGACAGTGTCGAGGAAAGACGCTGCCGCCGTCCTGGTGATCGCGCCGACCCGCTCGAAGCTGAGGTAGACCAACGACAGCCCGACGAACAGGACGGTTCCGACAAAGATCGCGGTGATCGACGTCCTGAATCCAATTCTGAGGCTGCGATCGGGCATGTTTTGCCGCCGATGGTTTCTGCCAGCGATCCATCTTGCGCCTCCTTGGCGCCGGGAGCAATTGCGCGGAACTCCGCCAAATTTCATCGAAATGAGCGGGAGGCCTCAAAGACGCGGCCGCTCTTGCGCCCGCGCCGCGATCAGGAGCGGCGTCGTTTCCTAGGAAACTTCCGCTAATCGAGACGTTTGAAGGCTGCTGTCCCGCCCCACGCGCAAGGAGACTTTCAAATGCTGGAACGACGCATTCTTCTCGCCGGCATCGCTGCGACCATGGCCGCGCCGGCTCTCGCTCAAACCGCCGGCAAAGAAAGGACGAATGACGCCTCCAAGGACTCGTCGATGTCTCAAACCACTGGTGCAGGTACCGGCACGATGGGGGATGCCGAGCAGAAGCACATGACAGACACGAAGGCCGTGGGTTCGATGTCGCTGCTCGCCTCGCGTGTCGCGGTCAAGAAGGTCCGCGACGACGACATCAAGGAGTTTGCCGAATTCGAGGTCGCCGAGCAGGAGACCATGGGCGACGTGCTGATGTCGATGATGGATCCGAGCAAGGCGACAGGTAAATCGAATCCTCCGTCCGAATCCGAGGCTCGCCAGCACGTCCCGCAGGACGAGCAAGCCACGCTACAGAAGATGGAGCAGATGGAGGCCAAGGAGTTCGAGACGGCCTATGTCCGCGCGCAGACCGAAGGTCACCAGAAGCTGCTGCGCATTCAGGAGGACTATCTCGCGAGCGGCAAGGATCCAGCCCACATCAACGTCGCGAAGCTGGCGCGTGGGCAGATCAAGGAACATCTGCAATTGCTGGCGGATCTGCACGACGACGATGACAAGAACGCCACAACCGGTCGATCATCACGCGTCAAGAAATAAGGGTGCTGAGCGCCTGAGTTCGGCCGGGCCAGGGGCCGCCGAGCGGCTTGCCCTGCCTACGATTGGATAATGCACAAAGGATGCTCGCCAATTCCAACGACGAATTGGAGGGTCAAATACGACAGCGCCGGCAGCGGGTAAGAACACCTGGGAAAGCCCAGAGCAGATCACGAAACCGCGCTGATCAGGATATCGCGGCGGACTTGGAGCGCACAATTCGGCGCGGCGTGCTGCTCAGTCGTTTGGATCGATTCCGTCCGCGATGGCATGAGCGCAAGGCGGCCCAATCGACGCTGCAGACGACTCGGTCCCCGTTATCGAACATCGCGAAACTACCCAGCTTCATATTCTGCCATAATCAACTCGCCGGATCTATCGGGGACAAGGGGCATTCGGAGCCCCTGTCGCGGTTCTGAACTATGTCTATAAATCAACGGCTTTGCCCATCGAGCCAAATCAATAGATTGTCCCCTAGGAGCCATAGTCAGCGCGATCGAGAGAGGGTTCCGCAACTGCGCGGCAATACCGGCATGATCGGCGAACACCAAAGCGGTTGCCCTCATGCCGTTGCGTTGCCTTTGCCGATGGCGTGCAGCTTCAGTTTGCTGAGATCATCGCCTACACGGAAGCCCCGCAGCTCGGCAAGGGAGGACGGCCGCGCCGAGATGGGGAGGAGAGCTTTGACGACGAAGAAGTCAGAGCGGCCCTTCAATGCAAACGTCCGCGCAATCGAGACTTCCACAGCGCCTGATGGTGTCAGACACACCCCGCGCTTGGCCAGAGGAGATGCATTCGACCTAACGCTTTGATCATCCACTCTGCCGTTCAGATATACCCTTGCAGAACGAGCCCGTCCTTCCCACGTTCAGACGAAGATATATTTGCGGCTTATTGCGCCGCCCCCGGATCAGTTGATAGTAGCAGCGGGTCTCTTCGGCCAGTCTCAATTAGGTGCTCAACGTCATTGGCTGCACTGATCGACACTTAGAAGCGGTTCGCTTCCCATCGCGGCCACTGCCCTCGGGCCAAGCGGCACCCCCCCCGGCGTGCGTCGATAGCATGCGAATTCTTTGCATGGCGGAATCGCGAACCCGATAGAGACGGCCGCGAAATGCAAGAGGCCCCCAGGTTCGGACTGGAGGGCCTCACAATCCACGAGGGGTACATCCGCCCTCCGTGTGGATTTGATGAAACTGCGCTTGCGCGGCTACCGCTTACTGCCTTTAAGCGTCTTCTCAACGCGCTTTCGGCTGCTGCCGACCTTCTTCACAGCCTTCTTCACTGCGCTCGCGGACTTTCCCGTTTTCTTCGACTCGTGCCTAACCTCGTAGTTCTGCTTGCTCGCGACGCGCGCGCGATCCTGTTTCCTGCCGCGAGTCGTCTTTGCTTTCTTGGCCATTCAATTCCTCCTTATGCAGAGCGAAACGCTGCGAAGAGTCCTAAGTTCCTGATGGAAGATTCCTAAGTTCCTGATGCAAGACTACAAGGTATCAGGAGTCTTTCGTGGTGATGACGAGTCTTGGTCACGCAGCTCTTCCACAGCGGCCTGCCAGCACTCTTCTTCCTTGTCCTTTGGGCAGCCTAGCCGCTCCCATATTTGATAGGCGCGGACTTTAATTTCTTTTTCCGTAGGCTCTGACATTCCTCACTCCGCGATTGTTTCTGCAATCCGGTGGCGCGCAACCGCTTTTCGCCCCGGAGAAACCTCAAAGCCGCGACGATCAGCATGCAATCACGACCCGCCTTGTCTTTCTGCAGGCGGACCGCATTTTCGTCCTCATGCGCCAAGGGGACAGTATTCCGTAGGTCTGCATTAGGCGGTCAATCACTTGCATCTTAAGCACCCTGAAAGCACCTCAACGGCGCAACGGGCGACTCGTTCCATTTACGGAACAGCCTGCTTTCCGAAAAGCTTTGGACCGCATACTGAGGCTATCTATCCGGCGTTGAATCGGTGGAAGGGTTGGGCCTCCACCACGCTTGCACTGGAGATGCCTGTACGAATTAAGCTGGCGCAAACGACACGCCTTTGGAAGTCCCATTCGTCCGCCATAACCCCATCATCTGGGTGTTAGGACCGGTCTCGCTCAAACGAAGCGCGCTTGCTGCGATGATCTTGCGGTGGTTATCCAGGATTTCGGCGGGGGCACCGCTACGAATTAGAATGTTGCGGGCTTCCGCCAGCGCGTCAATTTTCTCATTTACCACTAAGAATATCTCGTCGGGCGTACCCTTTCCGGCAGCTAGCAGGCGAAGGCGCAGCTCGATAACCTGCAGAGCTTCTACCGGAAGCGACAGCATCGGACACCAATAGAACACTGCGCGCACTCCGAAACAAGAATAAGGGCCGCTCCGACAGACGGCCCGTTGTTCGCTGCTATTCTTCCTCGGCGGTCTGTTCGATAGCCTGGGGCATCCTCGCGACCGACATTAGCGTGCGTGCGATTTGATTGAGAAGCTGATCCGCATTTTCCTCCTCCGCCAGCGACTTCGACAAGAGCGCCACGATCGCGCTGTGGCGCAATTGCTGGGCCAGATTTTTGGCAGTCGTGTAAGCGGACGCCTCATAGTGCTCCACCCGCTGGGCCGCGCCAATCAGCGCAAGGTCCGCGATGGCGTCTTCCTTCTTTTCTCCCTCAGCCATGACCTCCTGACCTTCTTCGACAAGGCCCATCATGCCCTTGCAGGGCTTGGCCCGCGCCGTCTCCCCCAGAAGCGAAAAACACTCGTTCAGCCGCTCGATTTGGGCTTCGGTCTCTACAAGATGCTCCTCAAAGCACTCGCGCAACCGAACGAAGCGCGCAGCTTCCGCCATTTTGGGAAGCGCCTTGGTGAGCTGCTTCTCGGCGTGCAGGATATCTCTCAACTCGTCGACCAGCAGCTCACTTATGCCCCCGGGCGCCGTGGGAGGTGAACTTTCCGCCTTGATCAGTGCTTCCCCGTCGGGGTCGCTGATGGACAGGGCTGGAGAAGATAAGAATTCCCAATCGCCTCCCTCATTCCAAGGTCCCCTTGTATCTATCTCGCCCTCATCGCCGGTGCCGGTTGAATCGTTGAAGAACTGATCAACGAGACCAGGCGTGGGGGCGATCTTCCCAATCGAGAACGCCGGCTTCTTCATGCTTTCGAGTGCGGCGGCGAAAGCTTTCATGTGCGTAATCTCGCGCGTCATGAGAAATTGAAGCGCATCCTTCGTGCCCGCATCGTCGCAGAAGTTGATAAGTCGCTCGTAGACGATCTTGGCCCGCGCTTCGGCAGCGATGTTGCTGCGCAGATCAACGTCCAGCTCCCCGGTGATTTTCAGGTAGTCCGCCGTCCAGGGATTGCCCTGCGAGTTGAAGAGATTGACGCCGCCGCCTCCGGCGATGGCGATGAGCGGATCGGCTTCCGCTTTCTCACGGTCGAATTTCGTCGGCTTTAGATGAAGACGTGCGAGGGAGCCGACGACTTCAAGATGGCTGAGTTCTTCAGTACCGATATCCATCAGAAGGTCTTTACGGTCGGGATCCTCGCAGTTCAGGCCCTGGATCGAATATTGCATCGCGGCCGCGAGCTCCCCATTGGCCCCGCCGAACTGCTCAAGAAGCATGTTGCCGAAACGCGGATCCGGCTCGTCCACGCGAACAGTGTACATGAGCTTCTTCACGTGATGATACATGATGACCTCTGAGGCTAAGTCCCGGAAAGTTCGATCACCAATTCCTCAGCGCAGCGTATGTTCCTGGTTACGCTCCTGCCTTCGAAGGCTTTGGCTCGTCAAGCGCGTCAAGTAGGGGGACGCGTCATCAGCAACCGCGAAGCAACCCGCTTCACGCAGCTTCGGCTGAGAACCCGCCGCTCAAAACCTCGGCCGCCGCGGCGCCGGCACCCGACGCAGCCTCTCTCCGATCATCACAGCCCCGGAGCCGGTAAGGCTCAGCTTTCTAAGCGCCAGCCCGACAAGGCGGGGATCGGGTTGGCCGTGCTCGACATCATCGTCGCAGGCGGTCGCCTCGATGAATTCACCGACCGCTAACGAGAGAGAGGTAGTGCTTCAGTTCGGGGTTGGAGTCTGCCAGGTGCCAGAGGCTAAATTCCACTGTTCTGGTCGAGAATTTCTCGCACGCGTAACGCGAGCTTTGCCTGAGATATCGGCTTTTCCAGTAGATTAACGCCCTCGTCGAGTCTTCCCTGGTGAACGACAGCGTTGCGCGAATATTGGAAGTCAGCGAAGTGGCGTCATGCTCAAGTCAAGTCGCGAACCTCGGTCTGGCAGCCCAGCCTCGCGGAATGACAGGGGCAAGTTGCGGTAGGATGCGCCCGAGGTGTTGACGCGCGACGACGGCCTCGAGGAAGCCCGACGCATCCCGCGCCGAGCTCTTAAAGCTCGAATCGCGCTTAACACCCTTTCCGCGTGCGAAAAAATTCCGCGTCGATCTGCACGGCCGGATCGGCTATGACCACAGCAAGGCATGCGAGATCAAAGGCCGCCGCCGGCCGTGACAAAGGCCGGAACGAATCTTCCTTGAAGGACTCGAACTCGTAAACTTGCTCCTGAAGACAGCAAAGCCCTCGGCAGTTGCCCGCCGAGGGCTTTGAGGAGCTCTCGGCAGTTACCCGCCAAGAGCTCCAATGCGCAGTCGTTAGACCGAACTTACCAGTTGCGCTGAGCGCGGAGGAGCAGGGTGAGCGTGTCCTGGTCCTTGAGCTCGTAGACTGCAGCCGGCTTAGCTGTGACACCCGAGGGGGCCACGGCAACCACGCCGGAGTACTTCTGGTCGAGATGCGTCCAGGCCAAATCAGCCGAGAACGTCAGGTTCTTGACCGGGGTCCAGCGGGTGATCAAACCGACCTGGCCGATGGCGAAGTCAGGGTTACACGAGGTAACGCCAGCCACAGCCGCGCCAGTGGCGAACGTGCCACCAACACCGCAGATAGCGGCCTTGCCGAGCGAGCCGTACTGCGCCTGAGCGTAAGCACCGTAGATCGCCGTGTTCCAGTAGGCATCCCAGTTATGGGTGTAAGCACCGCGGAAGCCCCAGGTCTTGATCGTCTCCTGCTGGCTACCCGTGACATACACGGTGTCCGGAGCATTGGCGAAGCCAACGCTCTGGTAGGCAGTGCCGGAAGAGCCGAACATCGAGTAGGCGCTGCCCGCGAGATTCTGGAAGTTGTAGCGGGTCGCACCGTCGGTGTAGACGCCCTGGATGTTGATCACGTCACCCGCACCAGTCGGGATGTTCTTGATCGACAGAGCAAGCTGAGCAGCCCAACCCCACTTGTCGTCGGGGTGGCCAGTCGGCTCGGTGGCGCCGTAGTAGGCAACGTGGTTGTCATGCGCAGCGACCGACGCCTGGAACAGACCCCAGGCCTGGTCGACACGAACCATAGCAACGAGGTTCGGCGAACGTGTACCGCCGATGCCGTTGGAGCCGTATGAGCCACCAACGATGCCAGCGACGCTTCCGCCCGACAGGTTCAGGTTACCGGCATCATAGTAGGCCGCCCGATCTTCAGCCGAGAACGCCGCAGTGACGCCCTGACCGAAGTCAGCGGTGTAGGAGAACTGGTTGACACCAGTGACAGTGCCGGAACCGCCGACGAGGCTGTCGTAGTTGTTGCCGGGATAGTTGGTCCAGGGCGCGTCGAACTGCGACACGGCCTTACCCATGGTGAAGCCAGCGAACTGGATGAAGGCGTAGTACACGCCGAGCGAACCGCCCGAGGTGCCGCCGTCAGTCGGGTTGACCGAGGAACCAACGAGCGACGGGGTCGCACCCGCGGTGTTGAGGGCCAGCGTGTTGCTGTAGGCGGTGCCGCCGAAGGCGCTGCCGGTGCCGTTGTAGTTGCCGGTGGTCCAGGAGAACACGCCGTCGAAGAAGGTACGGACAACGCCGTATTCGGTCGCGGTGCGCGTGTCGATGTTGAGATCTTCACGAGCGCGCATGGTGTAGTAGTTCGTCAGACGGTTGCGGGAACCGTTGTTCGTTACGAACTGCCCACCGTAATCCGAGTTGGTGTTCAGCGCGACTTCAGCGCGCAGATAACCACCCAGCTTGATGCAGGTGTCGGTGCCCGGGATGTAGTAGAAACCCGCGCCGTAAAGGGAGCAGATCTTCACGTATTCGACCGCTTTGGCCTTCACGGGGAGATCGGCTGCCTGCGCTCCGCCAACCGCGATCAGACCCGCCGCGGAACCGAGCAAAAGGCTCTTAACCAACTTCATGTTAAACCTCCAAGTTTGCCATAGGGAAGGTTCCGGATCCGCTGGGTGAAGACACCCTAAGGTTGGTTCCCTTGTCCCTTAAATTCACCGCTTAGCCGCTTCGCGCCTTCGGACACACCCGCTAACGCGAGGGACTTAAGCGAACCACCTAAGACAGGACGACCTCGGGATGCCCCCCTCCGTCGCCCAGTCACCATGATCGATGGTCCCTGCACACACAACAACAGAACGCTTCGAAACGGGCCGACGAAGCTTGTTTTCAGACAGGTGTTGCACAAAAATCACGCAGCATTGTGGGGAAAGATTTCATTTAAGCCATTGTAGAATATGACCATTTTGGCGCTCACGACCGCGTGAGTGGTCGCCCACGAACGGCCTTCCCGGCGGGAACATGCAAGCTCCCTAACCGTGGAAGCTGAAAAAACGCATGCTCTAACGTACGAATCGAGTGTCCGCAGACGGCGAAGGCACCCTTCGGAACCCAGGATCACCATGTCTAAAGAGAACAGCAAAAAGATCTCGGCGGCGCCGAGTTGGCTCGGCCTGACCGAAGACAGGATGTCGTTCGTGTTTCTGCCGGACCGGGCCGAAACCGTGCGAAAGATTTTCGAACTCGCGATCGGCGGGATGGGCAGCTACGCCATTGCGAATTACCTTGACGAACTAAAGGTGCCGACCTTCAGCCGTGCGCTCAACTGGGACAACACGACCATAGACTCGATGCTCAGGAACCGGGCGACCTACGGTGAGCACCAGCCCAAGTCCTTCGCCGCAGGTCATAAGAAGGGAATCCCGAGCGGCCCTCCCATTTCCGGCTATTACCCTGCAGTCATTGACAAGGCCACTTTCGATGCTGCGCAGGCGGCGCGCCAACAGAATCTGGCGCATCGCGGACGCAAAGGAAATGATCTGGCTAACATTTTCGGTGACCTATGCTCGTGTGCCTATTGCGGCGGCGAAGTCATCTTCCATCGGATTTCGAATGTGCAGGTCCTCCTATGCGAACAGGTCTTGAATGAGAGCGCCTGCAGCCGCTCCGCCTGGACATACAAAGACTTTGAGATCACCGTTCTTGCTTTTCTGGCTCACCCGGCATTGCTCGACCAAGCAAGCTACGAGCTAAAAGCACGGCTGCTCGAACTTGTTGAAGAAATCAAAGGCCTCTCTTCCGATCAGGAACGACGCTATGCGACAAGAGTGAACATCACAGTTCTTCTCAAGCGGATTGTCGGTGGCCTCCTAATTCACAGTGCAGGCAATCTCACGCTGCCTAGACATTCCTCGGCACAGATCCGGAAGGACATCGCAGGGAGGTTTCTCGTGATTCAGCTGCAAGGGGGACCGTCGTACCCTTGCATTTCAATAGGGTAGCCAACTCGTGATCTCCGGCCGGTCGATTGTAATGGAGTGAGCGTATGCGTACCTCGCCCTCGATCGTCCCGGCGGATCGTCTCGACCGCGACATCGACCTTGTCCTGGAAGACTTCGGCGCGCGGGCGGGCTGCGCATGGCGCGAGACGGACGAAGCGGACACCGATCTCGAAGCCGTGGTGCAAGGCCTCCTCTCCAGCCAGTACGTCTATCCGGTCCGGATCGTGGTGTGCTTCAATGTGGGCGAAGGATGGTCGCGCGACGCCACCTCCGACGTCGCGGACGCACTGGCGCAGCGCGCGATCGACAGCGATGACGATGTCTCAGCCGCCCTGCAAGGCTTCATCAGCGCCAATGCGACGAGGCGCTTTGATGTGCGGCTCGCGCCGCCTCTAAAGGGCACCGCATGACGTTCCGAGAGGGCAAGCCGGAAGGCCCTCCGCCGCAAAGCGAGCGCGAGCACTTCATCCGCTGCACGATCTGCGGCAAGATGCTGGACATGCGCGACCTCGGCGACGTGCTTAAGCATCTGCACGGGCAGGAGATCGAAGAAGAGCCGGCAGCGCACTGACGGAGGCCGACGGCGGTCGACTCCCGGCGCGCTTGAAGCTAGGCTTTGCGCCTCTGCAGGAGACGCGAATGCCCTACTTGACAGCCGACCAGACCCGAGACGAGCGCAACGGCAAGGTGCTCGCCGACATCTTCTGCGCGCTCTTGCTCGCTACCTTCTCCATCGTCTTCTTCGGTTGGCTCGGCGGGTCGGTGGCCTTTGTTATCGTCGAAGCTTGCCTGCTCGCGGTCGATTGGGTGCTCCCCAGCAAGACCGATGCGGCGGGCGTTGTTCGTTGACGAACTGGAGGGACGCCTTGACCTTGTGCCTGATCTTTCCGATCAGACGCAGCGTCGTCTTCATCTCTTCGGACACATCCTTGTTGTGGCGCAAGAGCTGACCGACGAAGTTGTTGGCCGCGAAGTGCTTCGACACGAACGCATCGAACTCAGGATCGAGCTTCCGCTGTCGTTGCAATTTTTTCGACGTCGTGATGATCAACGAACGGTCCCGCTTGCCGCCACCAGCTGGAATACCATTACACATCTATTGAAACGTAGCTCCCGCGACTGCGGCTGCCTTGATCTCCTCGGCCTTACGTCATCCAGCCCGGGTCGTTGCCTTCAATACGTCGTTGGCCGGACGAATGTTCGCTTGGCTGAATCCGGATGCGGCAACCGAGCGGCCGACGTCAGGCCGGATTTGAGCAGCGGTAAGCCGCCTCAATTTGCGAGATCGAGCGCTCGTTAACCAGCCAGCGTGACACGAACAGGCCGCGCGGTTTCTCCCCCTGCGCATCCGGCTGTCCACTAACCTGGGTTAATCGATTTTAGAATTTTTTTGGGGGGGGTAACTTCGAGCGCGACAGAGACGCTCGCCCAAAATTTGATTGATAGCCATACAACGAAGCCGAGCCGGCGCGCCTTTCTTGAGACGGCAATTTTTGCGGCAGCAAGCGCGACACTTTCTGCCGGCGATGGCTTGGCCGTTGAAAGCAAGCCCGATCCAATCTTCGCGGCCATCGAACGGCACCGGGCGGCTTATGCTGCGTATGACGCCACTTTGGGCGAAGATGAGTTGGAGGAGCGCATTCCTTTTGAGCTCCGGCAGTCGAGTTTCTTTGATGCCCAAAGAGGCGATCCTGACCGGCGCGTGCCGACCGATCACCCGGACTGGATTGCCCATATTGAGGAGAGCTGCAGGGCCTCGCTAGAGGAGCAGGAAGCTGCCTCGGAACTCCTTTCAACCGATGACTTAAGCCCGGCTGGCGCCGTCGCGCTTCTGGCTTACGCGCGCGATCGAGAGGACCGTGGAGATTCTTGGCCGGACTTTGAGGAAGGCTCTTGGCTTTTCCTGATGCTCTGCCGGACGGTGGAAGCGATGGCGGTGTCGGCATGACCGAAACGCAACCGCCGGCGGACTCCACCCGTGCGATCCTGCACGGCCTAGGCATCCAACAGCGTGAGCGTGAACGGGCTCTCGGTGACCTCGCCAGACTGAGGAAAGAGGCATCCGCCGAGATCACTAGGCTGATCGCCTTCCTGGACGCCTCCGACCCCTACGTCATGACCGAGCTCGAGGAGCAGCAGGACGAAGAGCCGTCTCCGGGCTGGCTGTCGGATAAGCGGTCGAGCCCGTTCGGAGATGACCTCGAACTGGACGACAGCGACGATGAGGTTGCTGGCGACGGAGAAGCTGGAGGCTCACTCAAATGCCGGTCTCGCCGCAAGGGTCGCAACGGGCCCATAGCCCATATGATAAAGGTGACCGAAAGCCATGGAATCAGGCCCTATAAGTGGGTTCATCCAGAGCGGTAACATCACGAATCCGCTGAGAATGTCTGGCAGAGAGTCCGCCGACTGAGCCGGCCTTAACCGACGAGGTCGGTCGTTAGGATAGTGAGGGCAACCCTCACCAGGGCACTGCCCTTATCGCGAACCTCAACCTTTATAAGACCATCTTGGCCTTTCGCCGTTAAGTCACGCGCAGCTTCGCCGATGGTGCGGCGGGCCTCACTGCGCGCAGCATCCAGGCCGGGCAGTTCGTGCCCATCGTCGTCAATCGTTACGCCCGTGTCATCGTAAAAATCGAAGTAATACCGCGGCATGCCAAAACCATTTGCTGGAATTAGTCTGGATTCCTAAGCCAAGTTGCACCTGTGTTCTCGCCCGGATGACTACGGTCTTCAGGCGGGAGTGCCCGCCACCTAACCCATGGAACGCCACTTCATCTCGGTGATTAATATGGTACTCTCGGCCGTCTCCCCGCAAATGCAAAACTCAATCTCGGTCTTGATCTTACTGTCGGGTTTGTCGCTCGCACTTTTGGGCGCTTGGCTTCTTTGGGGGCCGCTGAGCGTGCTAATTGTTGTTGGCGCCGCACTTTTTGCATTCGGGCTAGCCTCGATCGACTAGGACCGGCCAAGAGGCCACCTCTCCACACAGAGAACTTCGTTCGCGTCCGGGAGGACATCCGGGCCGCCCACTGAGGCTGCCTTAGTTGGTACAGGGTGTGCTACTTGACGGGCAAGTCCCACAGTTCAATGGCGAGTGCGATCGAGCTCAGCTCGGCGCTGGCGACGGGGGCCATCAGCATTTTGCTGGCCCGAATTGCGGACTTGACAAATACCTTGCGCGGAACCGAGCTCCCCCTTCTAGCACTAGGGGCTTCTCTGGTTCGCGATTCGAGCCGATATTGCGCCATGTCCGCCGCCCGCATCATCAAGCCACCACTCATGTCAGGCGGCGACCGCAAATACTTCGCCCGCGAGATCCATAAGGCCGAAGTTACCTTCGCCAATCTCCTTGAGCAGGCGGCCACGGCCCATGCGGCTGCGGACGCAGCGCGCGCCACCGCCTATGCCCTCGATTGCGCGGCTTGGAACACGGCCGTATTCATTGGGGAGCTCGATCACGCCTCGCCAACGATCAAGGCGGCCATCGCAGGAGGCTTCCCGCTCCTCGAAGTGCGCTGCGAGCATTGCAAGCACACCGAGATTATTGACCTTTCCTTGGTCGTGCAGCCCCGTGATCGTAACGTAGCGCTGATGCGTGATTTTCTTTATTGCGGCCGCTGCCAGCGCACCCTGGGCAAAAAGCGCCGGCCCGACCTGATCGGTCTGCGCCCGGCCGGCGACCCCCCACCCGCTGCACCATCACGGCGCACGAAGAAGGCCTGCTGACGATGTGCAATCTCTATAGCGTCACCACAAACCAGGCCGCGATCAGCGCGCTGTTCCGCGTTGTCAATCGCTACGTCGGCAACCTCGCGCCAATGCCGGGCGTATTCCCCGATTACAAGGCCCCTATCGTCAGGAACGGCGCTGACGGCCGCGAACTTGTTACGGCGCGATGGGGCATGCCGTCCTCGTCCAAAGCGCTGATGGACGCCACCAAGAAGCGTGCGGAGAAGCTGCAAGCCAAAGGCAAGACGGTCGATTTCAAGGAGCTGCTTCGGATGGAGCCGGACGGCGGCACAACCAACATCCGCAACGTGAAGAGCAAGCATTGGGCTAGATGGCTCGGCTTCGAGAACCGTTGCGTGGTGCCATTCAACTCATTCAGCGAGTTCAACAAGGCCGAGGGCGGCGACATCTGGTTCGCGCTCGATGAGACCCGCCCCCTCACCTGCTTCGCCGGCATCTGGACAAACTGGACCTCAGTGCGGAAGGTGAAGGAAGGCGAGACCACGAACGACCTCTACGCGTTCCTGACCACCGAGCCAAATGCCGAGGTCGGCGCCATCCACCCGAAGGCCATGCCCGTGATCCTGACCACCCCGGAGGAGGTCGAGACTTGGATGAGGGCACCGCCGGAGGAGGCCCTTAAGCTGCAGCGGCCGCTGCCGGATGGCTCTCTGCGGATTGTCGCGCGCGGGGTGAAGGAAGATCCCGTCTAACTCCGTGAATGAACAGCAGCGTCGCTATTAGGACCACGTGGGCATGGTCTGCCAATTTTCAGAACATCACCAGTCAGCGCTTTGTGGCGGTCTTTCTCTTGCTAGCTTTCTTGGCAGCCTTCTTCTCCACGCGAACGCCTTTGAACTTCTTGGCGGCCTTCTTGCCCTTCTTGGGCTTCTTCACAGCCATAAACTCGCCGGAGGTCTTGTCTCGCTTAGTATAAGCGAAAGCCCCGCCCAGCGTTGTCTTTGTTTGGGAACGCTTCTTCACGGCACCTTTCCGAGCATTGTCGCCCGTCGGCTTGTTCACTGCCATTATCATCCTCCCGATTTGCCCCCGCGCTCGGCGGGTTATCTGCCAGTTTCGGGAACGAATCAGCTCGCGTCAAATTGAATCCCGGTTCTGTGGCGTGGAGTTGTGTATGCGTCAGTCCCGTTGGATTCCGTCTATCGTCCCCGATGACGAGCCCACCGTGTATCTGGTGGCCGATGATTTCGGGCGGGCCGGCCGCGCCTGGCGCGAAGCCGACCTCGAGACGGCGGATCTGGAGACGGTCATCCAAGATCTGATGGCGGGAGAATACCGCCGGCCGATCAGGGTGGTCGCGTTCAACACCGCGGAGCGCTGGTCCCAGGACGTTTCCGAGGACATTGCGCGTGAAATCCAGCATCGCTGCGACCTGCAACTGAGCGACGTTCCCTCGCACCTTCAGGAGTTCGTCGACCGCTACGCCGCTCAGGATCTGCGGCAGTTCAGCCTACGCTTGGTTTAGCGGTGGCGTTTCAGCGAAAGAAGACGGAAGCGATTGGCGTAAAGGCGCCGTTCCCCGGATTCATCGAGCCCGCCCTTGCGACCTCGACCGACCGTGCGCCCTCCGGCGAGCGTTGGGTCCATGAGATCAAGTTCGATGGCTATCGCGTCCAGGTGCATCTCGCCAATGAAGCAGTCACCGTGTTCACCCGCCGTGGCCACGACTGGAGCAATCGCTTCAAGAAAGTCGCCGCAGATGCTTGGCACATCAAGGCTAACTCTGCGATTGTTGATGGAGAAATCGTCGTTCCTGCCGTAGATGGCACCACGGATTTTTTAGTGCTGCAAAACGAGCTCAAAGGGACCTCGACCAAAATCGTCCTGGTTGCCTTCGATCTGCTCTATCTCAACGGCAGGGATCTGCGGAAGCTCCCGCTGGATCAGCGCAAGGCGGCGTTGAAAAAGATCCTCGCGGGCAGCAACATCCAATTCAGCGAGAGCTTCGAAATCGATGGCGGCGAGATGTTCGCGCACGCCTGCAAGATCGGGCTGGAAGGTGTGGTCTCGAAGGTGCGGGACAGCGTCTATGCGAGCGGCCGCGGCAACAACTGGGTCAAGAAGACCTGCGCGCAACGCGAAACCCTGACCATTGCCGGCTTCGCGCTGGATGACGGCAAGTGGGATGGAATGTACCTTGGCAGGCGCAAGGGCAACGAGCTGATCTACGCCGGCAAAGTCGACCACGGCTTCGACAAGACGTCGGCAGCCGAGCTTCGCAACCGCCTAGAGCCGCTCAAGCGAAAGACCCAGCCCTACACCAGCCGCATCGCGCACAAGGGCATCTGGGTCGAACCGAAGCTGCTCGCCGAGATCGAGTATCGCGCCAAGTCGGCGGAGGGGAAGGTGCGACATCCGTTCTTCAAAGGCCTGCGGGAGGATCTGTGACCATGGCCCGCTTGACGCCGGCGGAGCAGATCGAGCAGAGCTACGACCTCGCAATGATGGCGTTGGCCGACTACCTCACGGACGAGCGGGATGCAGCAGCGACGGTGGCCCGCCTTATGCGCATCCTTGATCGTGACAGCCTTCGCGACGCGATCACGGAGGTCCTGGTCGACTCCCGCGTTCATCCAAGGCCGAAATCAGACGTCTCGACGGCGAGTTAACCTACGTTGCGAAAGGATCTGAGAAGGACCGTAATCGGCGGTGATTGCGGCCCTTACAGCTTACCGCGCCCCGTATCCCGTTTGCGTCAGCAAGCGCCCGGCGTATAGCACGCGCTTCACTCAGGGCTAGGTGATGCTGCTCGACCAAGCCCTGAGTTGCTAAAGCGACTGGTTCAACGTTTCGCAGGCGGGCCACTCTTGTTGCCCGGGAGTCCCTTAACCCCGCTCGGATCCTGCTGTTGCACTGTAGAATCGCCCGCTGAGCCGACAGTGCCTTGCCCGGGGGGCGGTCCGCTCTTACCGCCGGGCGCACCGCTGATGCCGGCGCCGGAGTTTTGCCCGCTAGTGGCAGTTGCAGCAGCACCAGCGGCAGGCTGGCCAGGAGGGTGCGCTGCGGAGCCAGGCGACTCTTGACTTCCGACGTTACCGGAAGCGCCAGAGTTATGTGTCTTGACGCCCTTATCGGCCTCGTTCTGCAGGTTTTGGCTGGGTGTGGCTTGCTGTGCCATGACCGGTCCTACGGACAAGGCGGAGACGACGAGCGCAGCCGACAATCTCTTCATGAGCTTCCTCCATTGTTGCCCCCCTCCTCACAACGTGGGGCCGGTCCGACATTTCCTGGCGACGGCAAATAAGCCGCCTGCTCACATGCGCAATCGAAAGGGTGAGCTGCAAGAAAGCACGACCTTGCAGGTTGCGGCCTACAGCGCGTCAGCGACCGAGAGGTATTGACCGGTCACCGCTCGTTGGGGCGGACGAAGAACCCTGAGATTGCTCGAATAGCTTTTTTAAAATAAGCCCTCACTGGCTTCAAGAACGTACACAATCATACAGTCGGTTCCCGCTAAGGAACGTTAATGCTGTGGTCCAACAAGCGCGGGACCACGATGGTTGATTTGTATATGCGGCCGTTGAATGCCCTTCTTCGGCAGATCGAGGACAGGGAGTACAAGTTATTCAGCTCCTCGTTGTCCCTTGTTGAATGCGCTCAGGGCGAAACACTCTATCATCCCGGCGACGTCGTCGACACCGTCTACTTTCCCTGCGGGCCCACTCTAATTTCTGTCACCATCGCGACCGAAGAGGACCGCGATGTAGACGCGGTTCTGATAGGTCGCGAGGGAGCGATCGGCGGGGTTGGCAGTGGCGTTCTACCATCCTATTCCAGCGTCCTTATCAGAGCTGGAGGTCCTGTCGCAAAATTGCCCGTTCGCAAGCTCAGCGATGTGAAGCATCAATCAGATAAACTGCGGCTCCTTCTTGAGCGATATTCTGAGTATTTCTTCGCTCAGCAGAGCCAGTCAGCCGCTTGCAACGCAGCACATTCTATCGAGCAACGAGCCGCAAAGTGGATCTTGCACATTATCGAACACACCGGCGCCGAACATATCACGCTTACGCACGAACGGCTGGCTGGGCTGCTCGGAATAGGCCGCAGCTATCTAAGCCGAGTCATTCAAGGTCTTAAGGCCGAAGGCATTCTCGAGACCGCTCGAGGAGAGATTCGAATCCGCGACCGGGCAGCTCTCAACCGCCGCTCCTGCGCCTGCAATCTTTGGCTGAAGAAGCACTATGCCAAGGTCGTCCTTCCCTAACCATCTGCGGACTTCGGAGCGCCTTTCTTAATTGCGCGAAGGGCTCGTAGCCCGACTGCTTTGAGGTCGCCTAGATTGGTTTGCCCAGCGCTCGCGGCCTCCCTCACTTGCTCCGCGATGAACTTGCGGGTCTCATGATCGCCGCCGTGCGGCAAGGAGGCACACACTTCCTCCAGAACGACATCCATGTTCGCTTGCACGCGGCGGCTGAACTCGCTCACGGTGATCTCCTCTACCCACGATTAGCTTTTCCCAAATCGAGGTGCCTTTCTGTGCACAATTGAACATTGGGAACGGACTTCGAATCTCGGCATTGCACTACCATGCCGAGGTACTTTTTTCATACTACGCACGAGCGCAGGGAAGTCGACGAGGTGGGCGAAGATTTGCCGGACAAGCATGCCGCATGGGAGGAAGCAACGCGCACCGCCGGGCAGATACTCCAAGGATTGGACGGGAAGCTCACTCCTGGCCGCGAATGGCGCATGGAAGTCACCGACGAGAAGCAGAACACCCTCTACATTCTACATATTCAAGCCGAGAAGCCGACAGGGACGTGAACTCGGACGCTGTTGGCGATAACCGGACCACCATTCGGCCGTCCCTACAAAGACTTCAAAAAGCCGCGCCCCAGCCCATCTATCTGCCATGCTGAAAGCGTTCGAGTTCTGCTTGCCCACAGCAGCGAAAGCCGTGCCTGTCGGCCCCGACTGGATCCACGAAATCAAATATGACGGCTATCGGCTGCGCGTCGAGCGCCAGGGCAAGTCCGTGCGTCTGATCACGAAGAACGGCCACAACTGGACCGCCCGCTTCTCGTGGATTGTGCAGGCCGCGCTGAAGAACCGCGAGCAGCAATTCGTAATCGACGGCGAGGCCGTGGTGCTCGGCGTCGACGGCGTGTCGGATTGGCGACTAGTGCCAGCCACTTGTTCACGGTATCGACAAATCGACCGGCGACCTGTTCCTTTTTTTGGGGCTCAATGTGGCGGCCGGCTGACCGTGACCTACCTGCCCTTCTCTGCTGTAAGTGAAAGGGCCAAATGTTGCGATTATCTTCGATATGGAACGGGGCCATGTTCAAAGCTGCTCGCAAGCCCACGGCGTCTATAACCTTCTGCATCGGCAAGTTCATCCGACCGCCCTCAAAAACTGGAGCGATGTTCTGCCGGATTGCCTGAAGGACCAGAAATGCGCCGATGTCGGTGCAGCGTTCGTCGTCGAAGTTTAGTCGCGCCCGTAGCTGCGTTGCTTCGATCTGCAGGACGAGGGAAAGCTTCTCCATCGTCTCTCTCGGATTGCGAACGAAAGAAAAGTCTTTGAGATCGATCTCGGGCGAAGCTCCCGTTGGTCTCCGCTCCAGGATAGGTATTCATGCATCATCGCGTCCGGGAAAAAGGCCGCTCAAAAAGTCATTCTTCTGGAGCCGCGCCAACATCAGAAGCGTTGGAAGGTTGAGGGGGCGGTATCGGTAAAACTTCTTCGTCTTCGCCCGGATCTGCTGTCGCACGAAGCGCTTGCCATTCAATCTGGTGCCGCCGTCTGACCGCGAGATTGTGGAGGCGTCCTCCTCATCAGCCGCCGCCGCTCAGCTCGCAAATAGATCAGAATCGCATTTACCTCATCGGCAGTGTAGCCGCGGTTTAACCAGCGCCTGATTGTCGGAGGGGTCGTCACTGTGGACCAGTCGGATGCTAGTGCTTACCCAGTGCTTACCTGACACCGGGCCTGCAATTCATATCTCGCGTAAGTGTTTGATTAAGCTGGCGCTCCCTAGGGGAATCGAACCCCTGTTTCAGCCTTGAGAGGGCCAAGTCGATCCGCTCGATGCTAATCGAAGGAGTTCGGCGACGGAGGGCACTTTCACTTGGTCGTCAGACCCCGGAAGGATCGACCTTGTGTTGCGGTGGCCATGCGCTCCTACGGCGATCACAATGCGGAGAGCGAACCCTTTGACTTGCACGCAAAAACACCGTTTGAAAAACCGTTTTAGTTCGGCCGCCTCAAACGGTTCGTCTCGCTAAGGTCTTGATTTATATGGTGGGCGCACCAGGGCTCGAACCTGGGACCCGCTGATTAAGAGCTACTAGTTGTCACCTGTTCTCAATGACTTACGTGTCGCATGCTGGGGTGAACACGTCGGGAACAGTGGGCTCCCTGTGGGCCCATGTCGCACGCCGATTTACCCGACCGGGGCGCACCGTTAAGGTCCGCCCCGAAATTCCCGGGGAACTCATGGTGCTGCCCAACTACCTGCCGAACTTGAACGGCCTTCGCGCCGTCAGCGTGCTCGTCGTCATTATGCAGCACGCGACCGCTCTGCAGTACGAGTTCGCAGGCTATTACAATCCCGAATGGCTGTGGATCTCCGGCAAATTCGGCGTCGTGATGTTCTTCTGCATCAGCGGATTTCTGATCACCTACCTGCTCGACCGCGAGGTGCAGGCGACCGGCGCCGTCGACGTCAGGCAGTTCTACGTCAAGCGCATTGCCAGAATTTGGCCGATTTACTTTCTCGTCGTGATCCCAGCCCTGATACTGAACCAGCTCGTCAGAAGCGCGAGCTTCTATCAGCCGATGACCCTCACAGACTATGTTCTGATCCTGCTCGTCCTTCCTGGCTACGCTGACCGTCCATTGTTCATCGGACAGACATGGAGCATCGCAATCGAGGAGAGCTTCTACCTGCTATATCCGCTCATGGTGCGCGGGCTCGGCAAACCTGCCTTGATCGTCACGCTGCTCGCCGTCGCTTTTTCTCCAGAGATCCTTAGCCTCACCGCTCCACTGACGTGCCACCTCGCGCCCTGCGAAAAACTCGCTCACGATTACTACTGGGCACCGGGTTTCTACGGCACCATTGCGATCGGCTGCCTGACTTACCTGATCTACAGCCTGAAGATCGAGACCCTCAACAGGGTGCTGTTCTCGCCGATGCTTCAGTGCGCGGCCGCGGCCGCCGTTGGCGTGGTGATTACAGCCGCCATCCTGTCGGGCAAGGAGCAATATTTTGACTTCAGGTGGGACGCCATTGCCTTCTCGATCGTCGTTCTCAACGTGTCGCTGAACAAGAATTCGATCATCCAGATCGAAAACAGGATCACCCGCTTCCTCGGCGAGATTTCCTACGGCATGTACATGTACCACGTGTACTGCATCTGCCTCGTGCTGTTGGTCTGCATGATCTTCTTCAAGGGCGAGACCTTCCCGCGACAGCACCTGATCGTGTGCGGCTTCTCGTTCCTGCTCACCGTGGCAGTTTCGAAGTTTTCATTTGATCGCTTTGAAACGCCTATCAGAAACTGGGCGAGGTCGCGCTTCAGGCCGCGCTCAGCTGCTGGGATATTCCCGGTCGACCGAGCGATGCAGGGGCGCCTGGATCCAGCCATCGCCGCGTCGCAAGGCCTCGACCGTGGCATCGAGACGGCTGACCGACTTCGATAGGTTTTCTAGCAGCACATCCTGCACTGCCTGGTGTGACTTGACGGTCATCAGGAAGGCGAAGCCGCCGAAAACCGTGACGCCGAGGTTCACCAGAGCGCAGATCGCGGCAAAATTCTCACCAAGCATTTCAGGTTCCCTTTGCGAACCGCTCGCGCTGCCGCGCCTGGCAGGTTCGCGTGGCGTCTAGGTTGTTGTCGGCGTTGACCAGCGCGGCCCGGTGCTGGGCCAGCGCCGACTTGGCGCTCTGCCCCTTCTTAAGGTCTGGCAGTGCGACTGGCTCCGCCAAGTCCTCGCAGTCGCGAGGGATGGCGACCGTCGGGCTGCTTGGCGCGACCACGGAGTGCGCGCAGCCCATCAAGATCGCCGTCATCGAGACCGCAATCGCCGACCGGCTGAGCCGCCAGGCGCTGTTCGTATCCATCGACCTTCCCCTTCAGATCCTCGGCCTCTGCCGCCTTCTCTTTCGCCAGCTGCGCCTTGTCCTCGGCCGTCGCCTTCTGCTGCTCGAGCTGGCTTTCGGACCAATCGAGGTCGATCTTGAGCTGACGCAGCGCCGCGCGCTCGTCGCTCAGGCGATAGCCGACGCACAGCATGAGGCCGGCGAGCGCGAGATAGGTCACGAAGCCGGCGAGCACCACGTAAGGCGCAATCGCCGGGATCATGCTGACGAATGGCACGCGCGACACCACGAACGATGCAATCAGGATGACTGCAACGATCGCCAGCGCCACATCGGATGTCGCCAGATCCCAGAACAGCCCGCTCGTCATGCGACGTGCCTTCGAACCCAGACCCGGACGGGCTCGGCGCCGAAGAAGCAGATGATGAACGTGACCAGGCAAACCGCGGAGAGGAAGATGAAGGCGAACAGCGCCGCGGCGATCTGCCAGTCCGTCAATGCGCCGAGGCCGCCAAAACCGATGCTGGATCCGGCAGCCACCACCCAGTTGCGGGCGCGGCTGAAGAAGCCGTTTGCCGACGGCGCGGGCCCCGGCGGGCTGCCGGGCGGCCCCTGATCCTCATCAGCCCCTTCCGGGGCATCGCTGTCGCCATCGGCCTGCCCCTCACCGACAAGCGCCACAGGCCGCGCCACGGCTGCCTCGCGCGAGCAAAATTCAAAGTGCATCGGATCGGTGCGGCCATGGTAATCGCCGCCCCACAACGCGCCCTGGCGCTTGAACGCGTCGATCACGATCTGCGACATGGTGCCGTGACCGGTGTTGAAGCCGTTGTGCTCGGCGTCGAAGTCGATCGCCGCACCATAGGCATGGTTCGACCAGCGATCGGCGGAGCCGCGGATCAGGCGATGATTGTAGGCGCCGGAATAGTGCGAGATCCGCAAGGCGTCGACCCGGGCCTGGTTGCGGCCGCAGGACGTCCAGATGTCCTCGAGCGCGGCCCGCAGCGCGCCGGCAGCCTTGCGGTGAAACAGGATCTGCTTCACCGGCTTGCCGTCGTAGTACATCTGGAACGGCGGGATGACGGGCACCAGCTGCTTGCCGGGCTCGTCCTTGGCGGGATCGCCATAGAAGGCTGCCAGCGAAGCGGGATCGTCGTGAGGCCAGCGCGACATCAGTCAACCCTTTCGATGGTGACGCGGCCGACGCCGGCATCGACCATGCCGATGGTGCGCGCCGCGCCGAGGGAGAGATCGACGCTGCGGCCGGTCCAAGCGGCAGGGCCCCGATCGTTGACGCGGCAGATCACGCTGTGGCCGCGATAGGCGACCAGCAGGCGCGTGCCGAACCGCAACGAGCGGTGCGCGCAGGTCATCGCATGCGGATCGAAACGCTCGCCGTTCGCCGTCCGCGACCCGCTCTCGAAGCCGTACCAGGACGCCAAAACGCTTTCCCCGGCGTGGGCACACACCGGGGAAGCCGTGAGCAGGCAAAGGAGGATCAGCATGCGCATCATGCCGCGAACATGCGGCAGCAGCGCTTACGTCAACCGCTCGTTGTGCCCGACGAGCCGGTCGACGCCTCGGTAGGGCTGTTGGTGATTTGCCCCAGCGCCGCCTCGATATCGTCCGCAACTTTACGGATATCGGCGCCATGCTGCCGGAACTTGTCGATCGCGGCCTGGGCGCGATCATGCGCCAGCTGGATCTCGTCGGCGACCTTGTCGGCCTCGGCGTCCATGTTCTTCACGAGATCCTGCGTCAGGAAGGCGAGACGTTTCATGCCGCGCATGACGTGTTCCTTTGGTGCTGCGAGCTCGGCGATCGTCGACGTCAGGTGCTGTTCGAGCTTGGCGGCCGCGAGCGGCAGCGCCGCCAGGCGCACGATCTCGGCTTCAATCTCGGCATCGCTCGGCCTTGCGATCCTGCTGTCGATCCAGGAGAGGCCGGCCAGGCCGTGGCCGTAGTTGAAATTCCACCCAGCGCCGGGACGCAAGGATGCAACGGCGGCCATAATCGCACGGTCATCGTCGCTCACGTCGCAATCTCAAGCGCACGGATCGATGAGGATGCGACGCCGCCATATCTACGACCGGCGTTGCCGCCGTTGAGCTGTGTGGTGCCGGCGCCGGCCGCCCCGGCGCGCACCTTCAGGGCCGTCGAGGTGGACCCCGCCGCGATCCTTTTCGAAAAAGAGAGCTGCACCAAGTCGGCCGCTACCACCACCGTGTTCTTGGCTGCAAGCGCGTTGGCGCCGCTGTCCTGAAACAGCGCGCCGGTAATGTTTGCGTTGGCGGAATTGCCGATCGCCATGTCGACGGCAACGTCGAGAATGTGGCTGGCGAACCGTGGCGCGCAGGCGAGCAGCAGATACTGATCGCCCTCCGTGATCTGCGGGATCGTGTCGTCGAACGGGATCTGCGTGGTGCCGTTGGCGAACGCGCCGGTTTCGCTGGAGAACACCCTGACGAGATCGCCCGGCCGCGACACGCCCGGGCCATGCAGCCCCATCGAAGTCGGCGCCGCGGCCCATGTGCCGGCGGTAGCGAGCCCTGTCTCATAGGCTGCATAGGCAAGCAGGCAGATATATTTGGAGGCCAGCGTGGCCGCGCTATAGATCACCTGCGCACTGTCGGCAGCACCGGCGCCGCCCTCGGCTGTGGTACTGACGGGCAGGCCTTCGAGCAACGGCAGCACGTCGGCGCCGCTGACACAGTTGACCGCGCCGAGCGCTACAGTGCCCGCATTGTCGATGGCGATGATATGCAGTTTGAACGGCACCGCGCTGGTGGCGCCCATCGATGAGCCCGACGAGATCACCAGCGACAGCGCCGCGGTGACGGTCCGAACGGCATAGCCGCCGGCGCCGTTCTGGAACACGAAATAAACCGGATCGCTGGTGCTGGGGTCGGTGCCAGCCAGTGTTTTCAGGGCAAAGGTCGCGGCGCCGCCGGCGCGACTTTCCGCGATGGCGCCGTTGACCATTCCGGCACGGCCGCCCAGCGCGGACGTCGCGAGCTTGCGGGCGCTGATCGCGCCATCGGCGACAGCCTGGCCGGCCGTGGACGAGATCAGCTCCCAGCGATTGAGCGCCCCTTGGGTGCGGTAGCGCAGCGTCGCGGACTGCTTCGGTCCGAGCGTGACATCGCTACCGCCGAAGTCGAAGCGATTGGCCGCGCTAGATGACGCGTTCTGATCCTGCAGGACGGTATTGAACGAACCCGAATTGTAGATCGTGATCTCGCGGCCGTCGGTTGCATCCGTAACCGTGGTCGGCACCAGGCCGGTAATGTTGCGCGACGCATCGGTTGAAATGATCAAGGTGCCGGCATGCTTGAGGCCGGCCGGATTGTAGTCGTTCTGGTTCGCCGTGATCTGTGCCGGGATCAGGATGTCGCGAATGTTTTTCTTGGCGATGCGGACGCCGCCGGCGGTGGCACCGTCGCCGATCAGCGCTTCCTTCTTGGTGGTGTCGTAGCCGAGCTCGGCCACGGCTGGCGTCACGCCCTCGATGTTTGTGTTGGTGTCGCGGCGGTGTTGAACCTGCACGCTCATGTCCAAGTGCTCCCGTAGTCGCGCGTCGCACTCGGCGCGTCAGAGAAAAATCCGTAGTCGGGGCTTGCGAGCAGCGCCGCATTGGTCGCCGCACTCGCGGCGGATCCGGCGGCCGCCGAGGCGGAGCCGGCGGCAGCCGTTGCCGAGCCCGCAGCGGCGAGCGCAGACGCGGCCGCCTGGCCCGCGGCATCGGAGCCGGAGACCAGATCGGCATAGGCTTTGGTGGCAAGGTCGTACGAGGCGACCGGATCGGCCGCCCTGACCACGCGCGGCCGAAAATCGACCCCGTCGCTCGACGTCGTGAATGGCTGAATGTCGCGATCGAACTGCGAACGCAGTTCGGCGTCGCGCATGGCGGCGGCGTCGGCCAGACGCTCATGCACGCTGGGATCGAAGCGGCCGAGATTGTCGAAATCGACGCCCTGCGTCGCCGGCGTATGCCGGAAGAACCACAGCGTGACCGGGGTGGCGGGCGAGGCCGACGGGAACGCGATCTTGGTGACGGTGACGGCGCCGGAGCCGTCGAGGGCGACCGAGAAGTGCAGATCCTTGGTCAGCTGGATCGAGACGCCGGTACTGTCGAAATAGCCGACCAGGACATCGGTGGCCGACAAAGCCGAAAAACCGGGGGAGAACACGGTCTCGACCCCGGTATAGCTGCGCTCGGCGTAACAGGCTTCGGTTGCGACCGTCATGCCGGCAAGGTAGGGCTTGCGCGGGGACGTCAACCGCCCGCTCGACCACTAACTCGGGAGGCACAAAGTGAACCGCATCGGCCGCCGCACCGCCATTTGCATGGGTGCCCTCGTGCTGGTCGCGATCCTTGTAAGCCTGCTCCGGTAGCCGACGCCGTTCACAGCCCTTGAGGCGGTGGTCAAACGGCAGGATTGGAGCAATAAACGCCCTCCCGCGTTGTTCAGGGCGGAGATCTATCATGACCCCAGAGAAGCGCGTATTGCTTGCCATCCGGAGCGCCCAGAACATACTGGCACATCACATTGAACCGGGCGGCCCGGACAACAAGGCAACCATCGACGCCCTGCTTACCGTGCTCGATGACGAAGAGGTCGTCGCGGCCGTGCAGGAGCTTGAGCGTACGAAGGCGGAGTAGAGGCCAATGCCGATCGAGGTCTACCAGGGCCACGTGCTCGAACCGCATCAACTGGAAGAACTCCGCGTGCAGCTCGAGGCGTTCGACACCATCGAGGAAGTCGACCCCGAGATGCGCGGCATCATCGAGCGTAACTGGCCGCATCTTGTAGCCAAGCTGCCTCCGGATGATGCCTGAAACGCAGCGCCCACGGCCCGAGATGACGCCACACCCTTGAAGGGACTGGACGGCCGATCTGTTGTTGAGATACACTGCGGCTAGTAGTTTTTGTTTAGCAGCATCCATTGCCATGCTTTCCCGCAATATCGACCCCGTAACCGCGATAATGATCTTGATGCTATTGCTTGGGATGACCATTGGAGGCCTTCGTGCCTTATACGTCCTCTTCGGATGAGATGATCTGGCACCAGCGCTTTGCCGTCTTCCCTCATCGAACGGTTAATGACGCCTGGACTGCTCCGCTTGAGAAGGTGTGGTGCCGGCAGCGCAAGGACGGCAAGTGGGAATATCAGGGGGTCAAGCCCCCTGAAGAGACGTTCGAGGATTGGCTCGACACGCAGATTTAGGCAGTCCGAGCAACGGTTACAGGACTGAATTAGGGTGTATTCGTCGGCTGCGTATAGGTGCCCGCGATGACCTGCTTTAAGCGGCCGGCCAATGTAATGTGGCTGACCCTAACGAAGTGCGTCTGATCGTTCTCAAGGGCAAGATCATCACATTCCACCAGCCACTGCGGCCCGCCAACATCAGCATCGCAAACAGACTTTTGACCAGCTCGCACTAAATTGCGGTTCGTCGCGCTTCCGAATTGCGATGAGAGTCGCCCGACAGCGATCGGGCAAGCGGCCGGGATTTTCCAGTCTCCGCTTTGGTTCCTAAAGCCAGCCACCAGAGTTGCGAAGTTGGTTCCGTAGTTCGTGGCAGGCGTTGAGGCTGTCGCGTCGGTCTCTCCCTGCTGCCACCAGAGTAGAATGATCGTCGGGTTGTAGCCAGCCGCGCGGAGGGCAGCCATGGCATCGCGGACAAAGAAACCGCCGTTCGCAAAAAGCTCATTTGCCTCTGACCAGTCAAACGTTCCGTCCCCAGTCGGCGCAAGCTGCGATCCCGACGCCGGGTAACGTATATGCGCAATTCGCTTGGTAGGGGTGACAGCGAACAATTGCCGCGAAAGCTCAACGTCCGCAGCCCATTTTCCGGTCGTCGCACCGAAGTCGTATCCCGTGATCGTGCCCGGTCGCATGGTGACCCAAGCAGATCCGTTCCATGTGATGATGTTGGGGTTGACCGGATATGGCCACGATTGATCCAGTTGTTGAGCAACGGCGTTGCTCTGTCCAGCGGTCACGATCACGTCAATCGGAGTGCCGTCAGTCCAGCCACTATAGCCAGAGCCCTTCCCTGTCGGGTCAAAGTCAACAGTCGCTGAAGCGCCACCGCCCTGATGGCCCACACCAACATGCAAGGCATGTGTCATTGCCGCGTTCATCGTGCGCGGCGTGCTGAAAGCTCCTCCATTTTTGCTAAAGCAGACCGTGCCGGGTGAAGTCGACCGGTCGATGCGCAGCCTGATCACGTCGCCGGTCGTGTAGCTCGCCAGCGTGTCGATATTGGTAAAGCCAGACCCACAGTAAACAACGCCCGTGTTGAAATAGCCGACAGCCAACGTCGAGTTAGCAAGTCCGGAGCCTCCTGGCACCGAGAGCGACAATGTGGTGTCGGCGCACCCGACCGACATGCCAGAGCCTACCGCGCCGATCGTGAAGGCACATTCATACTTGCCTGATGTTATACTCTTGATGGATCGAACGAACGCTTGAGGATTGGAAGCTCCTGAAACCGTCAGATTTCCATTGCTGAGAACGTTGTTGGCGGTCGCGCCGGCAGGATCAAGTGTAGTCCCCACCGGGACAGGCGGCGGCAGCGGTGCTATCCCCACTGTCCCAAGGTCAGTGAACGCCATCCCCAGGCCGAGGCCGATCGCAGGCGACATCAGAGCAGTGCCTTGACGCTGGTCGCCGTGGTGCCGGTCTTCTTGATTACGGTCGCCGCCACCGCATAGATCGTGCCGGGATTGAGCGCAGGCAGCGTGCCGCTCGTGCCGTCGATCATCGTCACGGCCACGTCGCCGGAAACGCCGACCATGATGCCGCGCGACGGCTTGGACAGCGTCTGGTCTGCCGCCGAAACGTCGACCGTCACGATGCCCGTTGCCGGGCCCAATCCACCGATCGCACTTTCGACGCCCATGACCACCTCCTGATGAAGTGGTGCGACCCTACGGGCCGCAGCCGCCCGTCAACCGCCTCCGAAGGCCGCCCCGATGTTCGGCGCCCGCTCCGGCGCCGTCTCGCCCTGGCGCCACCAATAGCCCTGCCCGTACTCCTTCCGGGCGCGCTGCTCGCGCCGCGCGAAGCTCTGCGAATAGGTTGGGTCGACCGCGCGATGGATCTGATCGAAGATCAGCCGGTCGGTCGCGAGCCGCGAGAACCAGAGATTGGATCCCGGGGTGATGTGCTTGACGAGCTCGATGCCCTGCCCGATCGCGCCAGGCCGGCCCTTGACGGCGGCCGCGCCAAACCGGCCGGCGTCATCGATGAAGCCGCCGATCGGCCCGGAAAACTTGCCGATGACGCTGCGGTCGGCCGCCTGCGAGACGCCGCCGACGAGGTCGCCGAAATAGCCGGCGCCGCCGCCCTGGATCGCCGCCTGCCCCCAGAACTTGACTTGGTGCATGTCGATCGGATCGCGCCCCGACAGCATCTGCCGCGCCTGGATGATGCCCGCGCCGGCGAGCAGATGCAGCCCATAGAACAACGCGTTGTTCATGGCCTTGTTGCCGGCGACGCCGTCCTTGATCGCCAGCGCCGTCATGTGGGTGGCGATCATCGTCATTGAGAACGACTGGAACATGGTCGCCGTGCGCGCGACCTCGCCCATGAAGGTGCCGGCCTGGGCGCCCTGCGTGGTGACGTTGCGGATCCGCGCGTCCGGCTCGAGCACGGCCAGCGCCCGCTCCTGCAGCACGCCCTCATAGAGCTTGCGCACCGTGTCGTCAGAGGCCGCCAGCGAGCTGTCGAAGAACTTGGCGCCCTTGAAATCGAACTGCGGCAGCGCGCGCAGCTTGTCCCATTCGGCCGGCGTAATGCCGTAGCGCTTGAGAAAGCCCTGCAGCGGCGCATCGAGGTCGCCCATGGCGCGATCGGAGTGGCGGGCGACATAGCCCAGCATCTCCATCGTGAAGGCCTTCTTGATGCCCTCGGTCCACGCATTGAGGCCGGAGGCACGGATCACAAAGTCCGACGTCTTCTTGATCAGCTCCGGCGTGAACATCTGGTCGGCATAGCGGAAGGTCGAGACCGCGTGGTCGCTCATCGCGTGCCCGGTCACCAGCAGCCGCGCGGCGTCCTCCTGCATCTTGGGATTTTCGGCGAAGATGGTCTCGATCGCGCGCGCCAGCACCTTGCCGCCGTCCATGCCGTTGTAGCGGGCCGCCAGCAGCGCGGTAACGCTGTCGCCGATCGAGGCCGAGACCGTGGCCGAGCCAAGCGAGGAGGCCGCCATCAGCGAGCGCGCCGAGCCGAGCACGCCGCCCCACATCGCGTTATCGACGCCATTGGCGCGGCCCGACAGCACGGCATAGGTGCGGTCGATTGCGTTGCCGCTTTCCATCCCCAGCGTGCGCGCAGGGCGGACCCGGGCCGAGCCTGGCCGCCCCAGCTTTTCCCAAGCGCGCGCGTTCTTCGCCAGCATCGACGCGGTCACGGCATGCTGCGGGCCCAGTACGTCGACCAGGGCGCCCTCGCGCGCCATGGCGCCGAGGTGGCCGATCAGGGTGGAGAAGATATCCGCGCCCGAGCCGTACTTCTCCTGCAGCTGCAGGAAGGCGTTGAGCCCGTCGCGGCCATCCTGAAACTGGAACATGCGCATCTCCTTGGAGAAGGCGGGCGCGGCGCCCGCTTCCGTGATGATGTCGCGCGCGGCCTTGTCGACCAGCTGCTGAATGCGCGCCGGGTTGGTTGCGATCTCCAGCCGCTCCTTGTCGAACACCTTCAGCCCGCCGGACTGGATCGCGTTGGCGATGTCGCGCCTGAACTCGTCGCCGGTGCCGAAGCGGCGGACCCGGTCGGCCGACCAGAACTGCGGCAGCCGCCAGTTTTCGTTCTCCTCGAAGATTTTGCCGGCGGACTGCACGAACTTGACGCCATATGCGGTCGCGTCCTTCCAGCCCGCGGCGGCGGCCTTCGCGACGGCATCGCCGCTGTCGACGTTGAACAGTTCGGATACCAGGTTGCGGGCGCCTGCCGTGTTCTGCTTTAGCCCTGCGAGCTGCGACTTATAGGCCTCGAAACCGGCATTGAATTTCGAGAACAGGATCTCGCGCAGCGTCTGCGCGCGAGTGTCGACGTTTTGCGTGCCGGTCCGGTAGATGTCGCGCGTCAGCACCGCCATGCCGCCGGCGGCCGGCCCCCACGGGTGCGCCTGTGCCACCTGCTCGGCTGCGGTCTGGCGCTGCACCTGCAGCGCGACCGCGTTCTTCTTCTGCCGCGACGTCGTCAGCATCTCGCGCGCCGCCTGCAGCGCGGCCGCGGCGTCGGCCTTGGCGGCGGGCATGTCGAGCGAGAACTTGTTCTGGTACCGCCGCCACAGCGCGTCAGCAGCATCCGCCTGGGCACGGGTGATCTTGCCCATCTTCTGCAGCTTGGTCAGGCAATCCTTGACGCTCATTCCGCAGCCTCCAGACCGATCACGCAGGCCTCCAGCTCTTTCGCCGCACGCTCGAACTCATTCAGCTCCCCGAGCACATCAGAGAGCTTTTGCGTCGTGAACTGATAGGTGCCGTCCGGCAACCGGGTCTGCGTCGTGAACTCGGCGTCGGGGTTGGCGGCCAGGACGTGATCGAGATCATGCACGGCCGCGTCGAAGGTTTTCGGATCGGCATCGAGGGTCGACATTTCTTCCGGCGTGAGATCGCGGGCAGATACGTCACGAGGTAACGCAACGACGTCTTCGTCGGTCGCGCCCAGCGCCGCCCGCTCCTCCGGCGTCGCCGCCTCGAGGCGCTTGTCCCAATAGCTGGCAACGTCGTCGGCTTCGCTCGGCATGCGATCGAACCGCTCGACCTCCGGCTCAAGCCCATAGGTCTCCGGCCGCAGGTGCTTCTCGCCGGCAATGGCGAGCTCCTCCGGCGTCTGCGACTTGGCAGCTAACGCATAATCAGCGGGCTGCGGACGATCGACAACCAGCCCAAGGTCTTTTGCCTTCCTTGCCGACGCGGCATCCATCTCGACGGGAACAACCGGCATCTCCCTGTCGCGCATCGCGGCCCATCGATGTTGGCCGTCTACAATATCAACGATGTCGCCGCCGTGTCGCTTGTTGACGCGAGCACTGATCTCCGGCGGGTTCCAATTCTCAGGTTCGGATGCGAGAAATTCCTTTGCGCCTGTGCGCTTGTCCGCGCTGTACGTTCTGTTCATCGGACCGAGCATCGCGTCGAGCTTGTCAGCATCGACGAAGACGATCGAATTTTCGGGATTGAGCGGCACTGCAGACGTCGCCAGCTTATAATCCGGCGATAAGGAGGCCGCATAATCAGCCACATGGGTTGCATCAAACCCTTCCCCGGCGCGCACCGGCTCGCCACGCACCGCCGACCTGGTCGCATCGACCGCCGCATCCCGCGCGGCCGCTTCGCCTGCCGCCGTCGGGAACGGGTTGGAGAGGTTCAGCTGCGCTTCGCTGGTCGCCGCATGCACCTCGTCGCGCACGGTCACCGGCAGCGTCCTGGCGCCGGTACCGGCCAGCTTTTGCAGGCCGCCGATACCGGCGCCGAAGATGCCGCCGAACAGCGCAGCCGAAGCGATCTCGCCGGGGATCTCGCGCAGCGAGCCGGGGACGGCCGCCGCCCGCGCGCTCGCGCCGGCGCCGGCGATCGCGGCCTCGGTCCCGCCGCCGATCAGCGCGAATTCGAGGGCGCGGAAAGCGATGCCGGCCTGGCCGGCGCCGCCGAGCGGCAGGCTCGCAATCGCGACCGGATCGGACACGCCGGCGGCCAGCGTGCCGGTAATGGTGCCGAGCGTGCCGCCCCATGTGGTTTCGCGGTGACCGAACGCGGCAGCATCCTCGTGCGCCTTGCGCATGCGCAACAGCGCCATGGCGTCGATGTCGCTCTCGCTCAATGGCCGCCAGCTCTGCCCGGCCCCTTCCAACGGCCTGGGCAGCTTGGCGATGCCGTCGTTGAGCTCCTCGAGACTTACCCCGCCGCCCATACCATACAGCGGCAGCTGCACACCCGTTTGCGCCTTGATGTCATCGTAATAGGTCGCAAGCGCCCGCTCGCGCGCATTCTGATAGTTGACCGAGGAATTCCATTCGGTCATCGACCGCGTCGAGACGTCGAAGGCCTCGGAAAACTCGGCCGGCAGATCGGGCGCCAGATTGGACTGCGCATTCTGCAGCGCTGGAAGCGGATTGAAGAGATCAAGGCTCACGGCAAAGCCCCCGATAGGGCGAGAGGATCATTGACAGGCAGGGCAGCGGGCTTGCGGCCGCGCAGATCCAGCACGAACGGCTTTCCATCACCGCTCGCCGCGTATTGTGGGTTGCCGTCGTCGCGGTTGACCTGCACGAGATAGCGGCCGTCGGCGACAGCCTGCAGCCTAGTGCTGCCGCGCAGAAACTCTGCCGTGATCGGCTTGCCCGATGTCGTCTGTGCGCCCGCGACGTCGGCATCCGTCAAGCCGAGCAGCACGCCATCAAAGGCAGCCTGCGTCATGCCGCGCGCCGGCGCGATCACGGCCGAGCCGTTGTGCGACAGCACGCCACCGGTGACGTCATCGGTCGCCTGCTTGAGGCGCGAGGTGCTCAGATTGCCGCTGCTGTCCTTGGCCTGCGCCGACAGGAACGCATACCGCGCGTCGATCGCATCCTGCATCGAAGCATAGGAGCCGCGCGGATCCGTGCGCGAGGCCACGTTGAAGGCGGCGGCCGGCAGGTAGCTCGCCCGCGAGCTGTCATAGGTCTGGCGGTTGGTACCGGTCGGTACGTACTTCTCGTCGGTCTTTTGCGCATCGATCCCCTGCAGGATCGAGCCGGCCACTTCCGGCGCCAGGCCGTAGAGGCCGGCCGCCATTGTCACCGCCGGCCGGTCGCTCTTGGCGGTGCTGCCGGAAACCACCTGCGGCAACGCGGCCGCAAACGTCTGAGGCGAGAGCCCTTTGGCGAGCTGGCCGATAAGGGCGGCGCGATCGGCCGGCGTTGCGTCGGCATAGCGCTGGTGAAACCCTTCGGCCTCCTGCGCCGTGAACGGCGAGCCGGATCCGCCATAGACCCGATGCGCGATCTGGGCCTGGGCGTCACGGTTCCTCAGCGTCGAAATGAAATCGTCCCCCATCGCACCGCCGGGGTCGATCGGCTGCAGCGCATAGAACCGACCGCCGTCCTGGCCGCCGAGTGTCACCGGCTCGCTCTCGCGCCGCTTGACCTGGTCATCGCGCACCGCCTTGAAGGCCTTGAGCATGTTGACGCCGGTCTGGGTCGCGTTCGCCCCCGGCGTCGACAGCTCCGCCTCCATCTGCTTGATCCCTGCATCGAGCAGGGCCGGCGGCGTCGACTTGGCCTGGCGGATCAAGGGCTCGGTTTTCTCTGCAAAATCGAGATCGCGCAAACGGCCCGCAGCCGCCGCATCGCCACGCGCGGCCGCGGCGGTCTGGCTCGCGCGGTAATCGGCGATCCGCTGCGGTGCGACCTCGAAACCCGCGCGCACCAGGCTCGGAATTGGATCGTTCGTTTCTGCCGCGGCAGCCTGCGTCGTCAGCAGATGGGTCTCGCGCGCGTTCTGCTGCTGCAGCACCGCGCCGACGGCCGCCGTTGCCTGCAGCGTCGCCGACGGCGAGGAGAACTGCACGTCCATCGGCGCATTGAAACGGCCGTAGAGCTTGCCGATGTAGTCCTTGGTTTCCTTGATGTCGACGATCGAGGCCAGCTGACCGGGCGAAAAGCCGATACCGAATTTTTCTTCCGCTTTGGCCTTCCACGCATCGGCGCGCCCGGGCCCGGCATTGTAGGCCGCAGCAGCCAGCGCCACGTTGCCGTCATAGCGCGTCACCATCTGCTGCCAGTAGGCCCGACCGAGCTGCAGGTTTAACGCCTGGTCGGTCGTCAGCCGCTGCTTCAGATCTGCATCCGACAGCGCCGCAATATCTTTGCGGCCAAGCGCCGTCGCAACCTCGCGCGCGGTGGCCGGCATGATCTGCGACGCACCTAACGCACCCTTCGGCGACACCGCCGAATTATCGCCATTGCTCTCAATCGCGACGATACCGTTGTCGAAGATCTTCTGAGCGTGGTCCGGCTGAACAACCCGCCCGATCGCGAGCGAGGCCGCCTCCGGATGAAAGGCTGCAGACTGCACTACGCTCTGTTGACTGTTGCCGTCGAGCCGCCCCTGCGCTGCGATCTTCAGGCTTTCGCGCCGGACCGGGTCGAGCGAGGCAAATACCGCCGGGTCATTCAGCGCCTTGATCGCAGCCGCCGGGTTGCTCTGCACCAGCCCCATGGCGTCGGCCTGATCGAGCTGGCCCGAAAACGACTTGAACCGCGCAACCGCCGTCTGTCCGTCAATCCAGCCGGCGCCATGCAGCCGCTCCAGATCCGTCTGCACCCGGTCGATCGCGGCCTGTCGCTCCTGCGGCGACTTGGCGGTGGCCGCATCGTTCAGCGAGGTCTGCGTCAGCGTGTCGTTGCCGGCGATGTTGACGTCGCGCTGGCGGCCGAGCTGGGCGGTACGGACCTCATTTTCCGACGACAACGCCACCCGCGTCATCTGCAGCGAGGTTGCGGCGCGCAGCTTCGGGTCGGAAATATTGGCGAGCGCGTCGCGCTGGTTTTCCGCAGCCTGGTCGCGATAGTCCTTCTCGGCGTTCTGGAAATCCTGGCTTTCGACGTGCTGCTGACGAAGCTCGGCGTTCTTCGTCAGGAACTGCTCCATGCCCTGCGAGGCCAGCGTGTGCTGCTCGCCTTCCTGCAGCTTGGTCGCAACTTGCTGCATCTCCTGGCCGAGGCCGCTGACGGCCTTGCCGACACCGGAGACATCCGGCGTTGCCGGCATCGAGGCCGGCTGAAACGCGCGCAGCGGCGAGTTCGACGCGCCGACCTGCTCCTGCTGGTGATATTCCGGAAGGCCTGCCATCACGCCCCCGCCATGCCCTTGATCGGATTGAAGCCGAAGCTTGTCAGGTTGAGCTTTGGAAAGCTGCCGCCCGCGCCGCCTCCCATCGCACCGACGCCTGACAGCAGCGCGCTGCCGGCGCCGATGATGCCGGCAGTCATGTCCGCATCGCCCTTGTAGCGAGCCATCGTCGCACTCAGCATGTCGGACGCGCCTTGCGCCTGGTAGCTCGCTTTGCTCGTCAGCGCGTTGGCCTTGTCGATGTCGAACGACGCGGCCGCAATGTTCATGTCGGTTTGGATGCGCCCTGCCGTCTGCCCTTGCACCAACAAGGGCGAGCCGAACGACGGGTCGAGGTTGCCGCCGGCGAAATACGACCGCTGCGCCGCCAGTGTCGAGCGGCCCATCTCCGCAATCTTGCCGAGCTCGGTCTTCTCTTTGGACGCTGCGAAGTCGACGCCCATGCCGGCAATCTCGGCGTTCACACCGTCAAGCGAGGCCTTGTTGTCGTACGCCTTGCCCTGCAGCGCATCCATGGCGGAGGACGATGCGCCGCCCATCAACTTGCCAATCGCGTTGACGCCGGCAGAGGCCACGAGCGCAATCGTGAACGGATCCATCTCAGTCCTCCGCCACTTCGATCTTGGGTGACAGCGCCAGTACCGTGCAGGGCAGCGCGTCGTCGCATTCGAATTCGAGCTGGGCTTCTTCGGCCCAGGCGCCCTCGACCGTCATCTTCAGCTTTTTCGAGACCAGCGGCGGCATCGTGGAATAGTCATAGGCGCCGGTCTCGATCGCCGGCTCCCAAAGCTCCGGATTGTCTTCTTCCGAATTGTAGACGCGCAGCCGCCCGCCGCCGGCATAGAGCAGCTGTACCAGCGCCTCATGCACCGTCTTTTGCTCGCCGGTCGTCGATCCGGTTTGCGTGTTGAAATTGCGCGGCAGATCGCGGATGTAGCCTCGCACCGGAATGCCGACCAGGATGTCATCGGACGGCCGGTCGAGCGCGATCGTTCCGCCGACCACGACCTTGCGCTTCTGCATCGCGCCGTCGGCGAACACCCCGACCGTTTGTCCCTCCAGATGCGCCAGCTGGGTGATCTGCGTCAGGCCCGAGCCCGTGATCCGCAGCGCGCAATCGAGGAACCAGGCGCCGGCCGCCGTCGGCGCCCTGACGTCCTGCGGCTGGAAATAGTCGGCCATCTGCTCGACATAGCGCTTGGTTTGGCCGGCGATCGTGCGTCGCACGATCAGATAGACCTCATCGGTCCCCGACGAGACCGAGGGAATGCTGCACATGTCCTCGATAAAGGCATTGGTGCGCGGATGCCGGCAGAACGCCGCCACCTGCTGCTCCGGCATGAAGGTCAGCGACGCCAGGCTGCCGTCGGAGAACCAGAGCCAGAGCACGCGGTTCGGATCGCGCTGCCAGCAGGCGCCGACAACGCCAGGCGCGAAGATGTGCTCGGCGACCACCGAGAGCTCCTGGCTCGCCAGCTGCTGCGACTGGCTTGCCGGATCGACCTTGGTGTAGTGTAGCCGTTTCTGGGTGCGGCCGAGGAACATCACGCCGCCGTCGATCGCGTTGGCGATCTGCGCGGCCGAGCCGTCCGAGCCCATCGCAAACGGTCTGGTCGTCTTGGGCGTCAGTGCATCGAAAGCGGACGGCCCGCGCAGCACCCACTCGATATCGGAGGTGCCGAGCATCAGGATGCCCGACGACGGCAGCGCCCACTTGATCTCGACCAGACTGCCATCAGGCGCGATCACCCGGAACGCGATCGCATCGGTGTCGTCGGCCTTGGCGAGGTCGAAGTTCTGAACGTCGTCTTCACCTGTCAGCCAGCCGATATTGCCGCGGTACCAGCCGAGCCGCGGATAATTGTAGGCGACGACCTCGGGATACCCCTTGCTCGAAGTCCATGCCGGCGCCGACCATCGGTAGGTCGCGCCGGAAACGACGTTCGCGGGCAGCCGCGTCAGAACCGTCGCCAGCACCTGGTTCGCGCTGACGAACGAGGTAATACGCACGAACCCGTAGCCGGGATGCAGGAAGCGCCACGTCTGTTTGCCCTGCCCCGCGGAGACATCGCCTTCAGTGTGCACTGGCGCATTCGGGCCGGCGTCGACCGCATCGATGCGCGCCTGGTAGACGTTGCCGTTCCAGCGCCGCTCGGCGAGCAGGGCAATAGCCGTTTCAACTGCCGACCACTCCGGCGTCGTCGACAGATCCCGATCGTCCAATCGCATGACACCGCCGACCATGTCGGCCGTGAACGGGCTATTCACCCCCGTCAGGGTGATGGTCGAAGTCACGCCGTTCGCCTGAACCGTGATCGTCGTGTCGAGATTTTGGCTGTCGAGCGGGCCGCTGGTGGGCGCGTAGTCCGCGCAGGTCCAGTTCAGGTTTGCGACACGCGTGATCGTCTGCGGCTTTGCGGTACCCGAGGCAACGAAGATCTGGTTGCCGGCTTGCGCCGCGCGCAAATTCGCAAGATCTGCCTCCGCCCACGGCACCGACGCCTCATAGGGCGTCGTGTCCGGGTTCTGCAGAAAGCCACCCTGGCGCACGAAGCGGCTGACGCCGGCATTGATCACCAGCGCGTAATAGTCGTTCGAGGTGCGCCGGAACGGAACCAGCTTGCCGCGTTGCGACTGATCCTTGAGCTCGAGCACGAAGCGCGTGCCTGGCGCGCGCGTGGCGCCGCCGCCCTTCATGACGATGAAGTTTTCCATCGCCTCGACGGCGATCTGGTATTTCGCGAGATCCGCGCGCGCGGCGATTTGCGGGCCGATCTCGCCGCCGGCAAACGTGACGCGGTCAATGGAGGAGCGGACGGTCATGCCGCCTCACCAGAGCCGACGGCCGGAAAAGCCGCGGCCGCGGCGCGCCGCCTCCCAGGAGGTCTCGGGACGGCATTGCTGGCGGCGCTCCTTGGCATCGATCGTTGCGGCGCCTGAGACAGCGCCCTCGGCGCGTTGGCGCATCTGCTCGCCGAGCTCGCGCGAGCGGCCGAGGCTTTCCGCGAGATAACTGGCCAGCATGAAACCAAAGGCGTCGAGGAACAGGCTGTCCCACAGCCGCGGTGTCCTGACGTCCTTGGTGTAGCAGACGGTCGGGTCAGTGATGTTGGTGACGAGGATAATCACCTCGACGTCCACACCACCAACCGAGGCCGCGCCGCTCTCGACGTCCCACTCGCGCTGATTATCGCCCTTGATGAAGCGGACGCGCAGGCACTCGGCCGGCATCGGAAAGCGGAGCTTCAGGTGACCAAGCGACTGCACCGGATCCTGCGCTGGCTGCACCCAGCCGGTGGCGAAATTCCATGGCTTGAGCCGGAGCGTGGCCTGGCGCGCCACGGGGAAAAACTGCCGCACCTTGCGCGCCCGGGTCGTGGTGTCCGACATGGACGCGATCTCGGGCTGGCCGAGATGGCCGAGCCCGAGATTTGCCGCGAATTCTTCAGTACCGACGGTTGCGGTCATCGTCGCCCCAAGACGAGAGGAAACACCGCGCGGTCACCCGCGCGGCGTGGAGGCGTCAGGCGCCCTTGCTGTACGAGATGTTGCTCCAGACGCTGCCGGCTGCCGTCGCTGCCACATTGAGCGTCAGCCAAAGCGCAAGGTTGCCGCCGGGGTTGGCCGACAGGCCGGCGAGCTCCCAGGCGCGCTTCTTCATGTTCGCCGGCGTCGCAACGCCGGAGCCGGTTGCCGCCGCCAGCGAAACCGTCGCCGCCGCGGCCAGCGTCTGTCCGTTGACGATACAGTCCGCCACGATCATCGCGCCGCCGTTGGGATAGGCCAGGCCGATATCGTTGTCGGTGGCGCTGGTGATTGCGGTGGTGACGATGCTCGACAGCGGATCGATAATGGCATCGGCCGGCACCTCGCCGATCATGTACTTCGAACCGATGCTGTCGCCGTTCGCGATCGCAATGAGCGAGTTGATGCGCCGCACCTCTGCCGCGGCGTTGATGCCGTCGATTGCCTTGAGAGACGACGGATCGCGCGCACCGCTTCCGTAACCGATAACGACGGCCATCGCGACGAAACCGGCGCCGCCCGCCGCATGGTGCACAGCGTCCATCTGCACGATGCCGCCGACAAGCGCCACAACTGCGAGCAACCCGGCGATCGCCAGTCCTCGCTGATAGTTCTTTGACATCTTCGTCTCCTGGTGAATTGGAAAAAGGTGAAGGCGCCGGCCGAGGCCGACGCCAGCGCGCGTTACTTCTTGGTCAGGATCTTGACGACCTTGATGTCTTCCGACCGCGCCGCACCGAGCCACTGCTCCATCTGCGGATGCGGGCGCATCATCTTGTCGGGCCGCAACGGCACGTTGACCGTCAGCGGATCGAATTCGCCCCAATACACGCCGGACTTGCAGAACAGAGCGGAGGTGTAGGTCGAACCGTCGTAGTCTGCGAACGCTGCCGAACCATCATTCGGCGGCAGGATGGTGATGTTGAGGATCCGCTGCGGCTCGTCGGGGGTCTCGAGCGGCTTGCCGTTGCGGTAGTCGTGGCTGATGAAGGTGAGATCGCGGAACAGCTCCTCGATCTGCTGCGCATTGCCGGAGTAGAACAGCTCCTCATCCCCCGTGATGACCTGGCCCGACTGCATCAGCCGGCGGCCGCGGAGCAGCTTGCGCACGTTCATGCCCGTCGCCGTGGTGTCGTCGGTCGATGACGCGCCGATGCCGACGGTGACGGTCTGGCCGGCCCAGGCCGAGACGGTGGTGCCGTCGGCGCCGATCTTGCGCGAGCCGAACATGGCTTGCGACAGGATGGTGTCCTTGCCGCGCACCATCGCGGCGGCGCCGGCCTGGGTGAACGGGCCCTGATAATCGGTCAGCGCCTTGATCGCGTCTTCCTTCTCGATCAGCTTGCCCCAGGCGAGCTGGCGCGGCGTGATCCAGACCGGCTCGATCGAGTTGTCGATGTCGGGGGTGTCGGCCTTGCGCCCGAGGTCGACCACGGCCGACGCCGAGCCAATCAGCTCAACCATCGTCGACTGCCGGCCGGACAGACCAGTCTGATACGAAAAGCCCATGTCGAGCCGCGAGCGCTTTTGCTGCACGGCCAGCATGATGTTGTTCTGGTAAGTGAGTTTATGTGCGTCGGTAATCGGTCCCATTGGGATCTCCGGACGAAGCGTTGAAGGGTTCGGTTGCTTCGGCCGGGGTGCGGCTCATGCTTGCGCACGAACGGGCCCGCCTATCGTTTAACGCCTGCATTCGGCGGAGCGGCTTTCGCTCAGGTCAGGCGGGCCTCTCGCACGCAAGAGCGCGGGAGGGTGCGGCCATCCTGAAAGGGCGCCGGCCCGAAGGCCGTGCGCCAAGTCAGGGAGGAAACGCCCAAGGAGGGCAGCGGTAACGCAAGAGCGCTACCGCACGGTCGTGAAGCTAGGTTACGGCCGAGGCCGTCAACCGCATCAGTCGACCGATTTGACGTTCTTGCCGCCGTAATCGTTGCCGGCGGTCGCGCGGATGACACCGACCAGGCGCTTCTTCTTGAACTCGTAGACATGGTCGGAGCCCGCCGGACGGTACTTTCCATCCGGCACCGGGTGCTCGCCGCCGAAACGCTCGTCGTCCTCGCTGGGCTCGAAGCTGCCGGCGCGCCCCTCCTGGGGGATGTCGCGGGAATATTCCGCGTGGACGCGGCGCACCGCCCTTGCAGCTTCGGTCCGCTTGTCATCCGAGGTGGCGACCATCGCGGCCTCCTCCTCATCCATGGCGCGGATCCGACGCACACCCTCGGTGGCATCGGCTTCCGCCTTGAGCAAGATCGCCGCCTCGAGATCCTTGCGCTCGGGATATTTCTCGATCGGCACATCGATGCGCTGCGCCAGCGCCTTGACGGCAGCATCGTCCATCTTCTTCAGCTCGGCCTCGAGGCCGTCTACGTTCTGCTTGATCTGGGCCTTCTCGCCCGCCGTGAGTTCAGCTTCCATCGTTTGCTCCTGTTGCTCCTGCCACACTCGGTTGCGGCGCGACTATTTGCGCGCCTCGATCTCCATCAGATCATTGCGCTGCTTGATGAAGGCAGCATTCTGCGGATGGCGCGGATTGTTGAAGACAGCGAACCATTCCTTGTCGTTCTCAAGCTGCAGCCGCTCGGCGCGCGCTTGCGCCGGCGTCTTGGCACCGAAGCTGCCGCCGGCCTGGCCGACGAGCTTATCCTCGCCCATCGCGGCGCCGATCCGCTCGAACAGCTCGACCATCGCCGGCGAGCCCATGGCCTGATCCATCTGGGCGCCGGTGACGCTGTCGGGCTTGAAGAACGCGAAAGCGCGCTTGGCGATCGTGGTGCGCTCGTCGTACTTGTCGCCCCAGTTGGCGCGGAGCTTGTTGTCGAGCTCGCGGTTGGCGACGGCACCGGCATCACGGAACGCCTTCAGCTGCGCGTTCTCATGCGCATGCATGCCGTCATAGACCGCTTTGGCCTGCCACGGCGCCAGCCGCGCGTCATGGGCGAGATCCGCGAACTTGCCGAACGCCTTCTCGTCGTGCACCTCCCCATCGGCAAGCTTTGGCGCCTCGATCGTGTAGGCCTGCCGGTCCGGGCTCCAGCCGAGCTCAGTGTAGCCACCCCAGCCCTTCAGATTATTCGGGTCGGGCTTACCCACGACATTGCGGTTGCGCGCCATCTCGTCGGCCTGGCGCGCCGATGACAGCGCCGTTTTCAGGTCGGGGAAGTTCTTGCCGTCGAGATATTTGACGGTGTCCGCATCGAAGCCATGATCAGGGGACCGCCACCAGCCTTGGTCATTCGATCCGGCGCCTGCTCCGGCACCTGCGCCAGCACCAGCACCTGCACCTGCGCCAGCACCAGCACCGGCGCCAGCACCGGCGCCAGCACCAGCCCCAGCACCAGCACCCGTACCAGCACCTGCGCCAGCTCCGCCACCAGCGCCGCCCGTGCCGCTCGCGTTTTCATCGAAAAGATACGGCCGACGATAGAAATCAAAAACCCTCACTTGGTGCCTCCTTGCGTGCGGTCAATTTTGGTCAGTTCGAACAGGGCGAGATGGTCGACGTTCGCCAGCTTGAAGATCTCCAGCGCGCATTGCCGGCGCCCTTCGGCGATCGCGGCAAGATGGGCATTTGGCTCGTTGATTGGCGCAAACACGTGATTGCGGAGCGCTATGTCCGCCAGTGTTGCCTTGAACTGGCCGCCGAAGGCGATGTAGCCGCGGATAACTTCCATGCGGCGCTGATCGTCGCCCCAGACGGTGCGAAACCAGTTGGGCCAGTTCTCGAATTTGATCTTCATCTGCCGGCGCGGCCCTTCGCGAGCATCTTGGCTTGGTCGGCGTGCGAGACATCTGCATAGATCGCCGCCTGCTGCTCTTGCTGCTGCAAAGCGATCGCCTGCTGCTGCGCCTGTGCGCGGGCCTGCCGTATCTGTTCGACCTGCCGCGGATCCAGCTTGATCGAGGGAACGCCGGAGAGCGCGTCATGCAGCACGCCGGAATAGCCGTCGACGTCGATGTCGTCGACCCAGCGCGGATCCTGCGTCGCTTCGAACAGCTTGATCTTGGTCGACACCCAGCTGGTGGCGCCGTTCGCCGTATCGGCCTTTTGCGCCTTGACGAACGGCGACACGAAGGTCGGCGTCACGGCCGCACGCAGCAACTCCGGCGGCGGCGGTCCGATGGTGCGGGTCACCACGCCGAGGCGATCGAGCAGCAGGGCGCGGCGACGGATGAAGCCGGCGAGGCCGCGCTGCACGCGGATCAGGTTCGGCGCCAGCGACTTTAATTCGTCCTGGCTGAAGGCCTGCACTTCCTCTGCCGTCATCTGCGGCCGCGCGCCGAGCGTCGAGGCTAACGCGAAGCGGAACGCGCGCCGCACCTGGTTGCGCAAATCGTTCTGCAGCTGCAGCGGCAGCGCGAGCTGCTTCGTGCGCTCCAGCAGCTGCGCCGGCGGCTTGCCGTTGCCGGCGCTGTCGCCGAACAGCACATTGCCCGGCACGATGTCGGCCGTGGTCATCACGTCCTCGTCGGACGCCCACCACATCGGCTCTGCATCGAACTGGATGCCGACCATGGTGGCGCGCGCGACCTCGTCGAGCGACGACATGTCGGGCAGCGCGTTGTGCCCGGGACCACGCGCCCAGACGCGGCCCGAGCGCATCGACCATTCGATCTGATGCACCGGCAGATCGAGATAGCCGCTCTCTGTGTAAAAATTCGTCTTGTCAGGCGACGCGTAGCACGACTTGAACGGCATGTGTCTCGAGAACGGACTGCCTGGCCGAAACTCAGGATTTGGCGAAAGCGCGTGCACGAACACGATCTCTTCATCGTCTCGCGCGGTCGGGGCGCGATCGCCGAACTTGCCTTTGGCCTGGCGCCCCGTGAGCCGGAATTCCCGATGGAACGTGTCGAGGTCGCCGTTGGCGTCAACGTCCTTGTAGCAGCCGGAGATCGCCAGGTTTGGGGTAACGATGCGCCCCTGCCCCACCATCTCCTCCTGCCACATGAAGCCGGAGCCGAGCATACCCATGTCGCCGAACCAGCCGGGGACGTTGAGATAGAAATTGTCGATGGTCGGGTCGATCGAGGCCAGGATCAGCGTGGTGTAATTCCACAGATAATCCTTGGCCGGCTTCCACTTTGCGAGCTCCGGATCGGCTGGGACGCCCCAGGAGAACCAGCGCTCGGCCGGGTTGGTCGCCTTGGAGAACATGCCGCCGACATAGTCGTCGTTGGCATAGAGCGGCGTGCTGTCGAAGGGATCATCGCCATTCGGCTGGCGCTGGTCGTTGCGGTTGCCGCCGGAGAGATCCTCGTCGCTCTGCATCAGCCGCGCGATCTCGCGCCAGCGCGGCTCCTCGAGCGCGCGTTTCTTCTTCAGCTCGGCGTGACGCCCCTCGATCTCCGACCAGGCTGACATTACTGGCCCGACAGCAGGCGGAAGCCGACGGGCGGAGCGCCAAGCTGCGTCTGCATCCCAATGCCGAACGAGGATCCCTGCTGCAGCTTTCGCTTCTGGTTCTCGGTCGCGACCACCGCACTTTCGCTGTCGCTTGCCGGCGCCGCCGCAGCGGCCGCCAGCACGGCCGCATCCTGCTGTGCCTTCAGCGCCTGCTGCTGCGTCGCAGTCGCGGCGGCCTGTGCCGCGTCGGCCTTGCTGGTATCCGGCGGATCCATGCCGAACCAGTCATCCATGATTTTGCCGAACCAGCCCATGAGGCGCCCGCGGGGTTATGTTGAGGTTGCCGACCCTACGGGCGCGTCTAGCCCGTCAACCGCCGTTTTCAACCTCGTTTCCGCTTCATCGGGTTGTAGCGGCCGGCGTTCCGGGCCTCTTCCTTGCGCTGCGCTCGCTGCGCCGCCGCTGCCCCGACGCGACGCTTGGCTTCTGAGCTGCCGCACGCCAGCGCGCCATACTCGGCGGCCTCGCAGGTATGACCGTCTTTGGTCTTGGCGACCGAGCCGAGGTCGTCGGTACCGGCGATGTGCTTGAAGTGGTAAGTCTGTGCTGCACCACGACGGATCGTCTTGCAGCTGGGATCCACGACCAAACCCGGCTCGCCGGCCTCGCAGGTGTGGCGTAGCTTGGATTTCATTGCCTCATGCCGCGTCGTCGGATTGTTCGTCGGCGCCGGATGGACCCTTCTCCCCAGAAATTTCGCGAGGTTCTGCCGATCCGAGCCCGCCTCGAGATCCTCACCCGCGCACATCGCCGGGTCGCATAGCGAAAGAAACTCGCAACCCTCGAACCGCGTCGCCTCGAGCTGCAGCATTGCGGTGGCAAGCTCGCTCATGCCGCCGCGATCGAGCGGACACTCCGCCAGGATCCGCAGCTGCCCGTTGGATTTTTCCTGCATGTAGACGGTCGTCGGCGTCAGCCCTCCATCCGTGCCGGTGATGACAGGCAGCTCCTTGATGACCGGGATGGTATACTTGGCCATGTTCCGATCCTCGTCCCATTCGGGCCAGACCGGATTGTTGGCGCGCGTGAAGCCCGGCCGCGCGTGGATCATTCGTTTGATCCACCAAGGCCGGTGCGAGTTCATCATCGCCGAATTTTCATAATACCCCCGACCCATCGCCTCGATGTTCTCAGCGTTGTCGGCGAGACCAGAGGGTTGCGCGTGCAACACGTGGCCTGGCTTTTTGTTCTCATAAAAATCGCGATAGATGAAATGCAGCACGTCGGGAGCGTTGCCGTCGCCGTAGAAGCGGCCGGCACGCTTGATGATCTCGCGCGGCGGTTCGCGGCCGACACGATCGACCAGCGCCGAGCATAGCTCCTCCGGCAGCGTCGGCCATTCGTTGAAATAGCAATCGGTGAACTCGTTACCGAGGATGTCGTCCGGATCCATGGTCTCGCCGAAGGCGCGGAAGCGGTTCGTCAGCATGACCCTGCCGAACTCGTCTTCGAAGGAGAGCGTGTGCTCGGCTTCGCGCGGGCTCGCACCGGTCCACTTCGATCCGGGCATGTCCTTGGGGAAAAGTTTCCACCAGGAGGGGATTGTCGCCTTCCAGATATTCACGTACTTCTGTCGCCATGTGCCGAGCACGTATCGGCGCACCCCGTCCGCACCGGGAAAAATCCTTTGGGCCTCGACCAGCGCTTTCTTGCCACTCGCGATCGTCTTGCCGGAGCCACCAGGCCCGATGATGAGATCTGCCGGATTGTGCGACAGGATATAGCGATCGCTGATCGGCCCCGCGCTCCGCATCAGGTTTACCGTCCCCGTCTTGTCCTGCTTGTGCAGATCGTCGACGACGTCCGGAAACTGCTTTCGGAATTCGTCGTCGGCCTCGAGGTGGCTCATCTGATTTTTGTAAGGGTTCGCCGATCCCAGAACATCGGCGAGCGAAGTCTGCTCGAGCAGCGCCTGCGGGCTTGAGCCTGCGTCGATCGTCACGCGAATTCCCCCCGCCCCGTTTCGCCTTTCCAAAGATCGCGCACCTTGGCGGAGACCGGCCTGCCGACAAGGCAGGAGGTTGAAAACGCGCGCGGAAAAAATCGCGCGCTAGGGGGGCAAGGGGTGGCGATGTTAGGTTTTGGGGGTACCGCCCCCCGGCCAGGCCGGGGGGGTGCACCCTTGAAAACTCGGCCGCAGGCCTCCGCATTGCTGCGGCGCCTGCGGCCAGGTCGACGCTCGATCCGCACGATCGAGGCCGACGTCACCGGCTCTGAGGGCCTCTCGGCCGGTGATTTGGGAGTAGCTGCCCTACAGCCACAAGCCCTTGAGATCGCTTCACTTGTCCTCACCGTGCGACACGTCGCTGTGCGACACGTCGAGCGCCGGTTCGGCAAGTGGTTGATTTTCCTGCGTTTGTTCAATGTACAGCCATGGTGCCCTGACCGAGCCGTCCGGCCCGATCGCGGGCGCACTCTGGCCCGGGAACACCATCGTCAACCGAGGCGTCACCGCATTGCCCAAGCCGTCGACCTGCGCCATCTGCGCGTAGAAGTACCGCGCGAGCTCGCTCCACATGCGGTCGAGCCGATCGAATGCCTCGAGCTTGCTGCAGCCGAGCTCGATCGCCAGCGTCTCCGGCGTGTGCATCGCATAGCGAAAACGCCGCTCCAGCGGATCTCCGCAGAGTTTCCGCACGAATTCGAGCATCTCGCGCGTCGCCTTGTTCTGCGCGCCAGGCGGACGGCCGCGGCGATCGGCCTTGATCGCGGCCTCGACGCGCTCGACCTGGCTGTCGGTGAGGCTCGGCCGCATCGCCGGCATCAGGTCGAGCTGCTCGGCCGCCGGCGCCGCTGCCGCCGCCGCCGCAATCACTCCCACGATCGCGGCCTTCTGGTCCTTCTTCGCCATCGCTGACGCTACCTCGCTGAATTTCCGGCCATTTTTAATTCAGCGATGCGAGCGGCAACCGCTTGCTCCCGCGCCGCACTGTCTGGACTGTCTAATCAACTGTCTGACTGTAAACCCATGAAACACCTATCCTTTTTAAATTATTAGACAGTGTAGACAGTTAGACAGCAACATCCCTATACGCGCGCGCGCGCGTGCACGTGCACACGAGCGGAGGCACTGTCTAACTGTCTACACTGTCCAAGATTGCCGATTGCTGTGCCTTTTCATCAGGTTGTCGCTAGACACCCGCGTAGACAGCATCAAGATCGACTGCCTACTCCCCGCGCCCGCAAGGCTCACGGCACGCGCATCGGCTAAAATGAGCCGAACAGATCGCCGTCAATCGCTGTTTGCAGGGAAATAGAGGCCGCGCGGCGCGCGCTCGCGCCTGCTATCGTCGTTCAAGGTCTATCCAAGGCGAGCGCGGGACAAGCCGCGCGGACCTTTTTAAACCGCCACGGGGCGAGGGAGCGGGAGACACGCTGATGGGCGCACTCGATGTATTCGACCATCGCGCGGAAATTGAGTACGCCACGCAGCACCCTGCAAAGGATTTGGATCCGCCGGCGTCGCCCTTTATCGGTCTCACCTATGCGATGGCTGGGATCGTCTTGCTATTTGCAGCCTATGTAGTTTGCGTCCGCTATTGGCGGGCAATGGGCGCGGGTGTTGCGAGGTGGGTAGCTCGCCCAATCACGACGAAGCTTGGTCGCGGAGGCCGCGCGTTGCGTGGCTGGTGGCTCGAGGACTGACTGCTAAATCAAATCCAGAGATCTTCGTCGCGCTCGCCTGGCGCGAGGATCGCCTCGCACACCGGCGCCGCCGGCCGCGCGATCGGCGGCTCATCGAAGTCCATCTCTTCCATCCCGTAGCCGCGCCGGCGCAGCAGCTTGAGCTGCTGGTTCAGCTTTGGCGGGATCGCCTGCAGATGGTCCGGGTTGACGCATTTGCGGCACGGGCGCGGGTCCGGCGCCCAGCGCGCGCACATGTGGTCGACGTCGTAGCCAAACGGGATCGGGCCGACAAAGGTCTCGTAGACGTAGCGGTGCACCGGCATCGCGCGCCTGGTGCCGGGCCGTAGGATGCGCCCATAGGCGCCGAGGCCGTGCCATTCACCGGAGCCATCATCGCCGCCAAGCCACAGCCAGCAGCCGCACGGCGTCACCCAGACGCGATCGGGCGCAAGCAGCTCCTCGAGCGTTTGCGGCTGCCGCCGGCGCTCGCGCGGGATCTTGAGCCGGTCGCTCATTTTTCCGGCGCCGCGTGGTAGCGCTCAATCACGATGAGGGTGCAGCGCTGCTGCGTGCCGTCGATCGTGATCTTGTTGATCGGATCCGTCTTGATCATCACGCCTGGCACGGGGCACTGCTGCAGAGCATCGCGCCATGCGCCGCGCTGCCAATCACTGCCCTCGAGCAGCTCGGCCACCTTGCTGGAGCGGTGAGGCACCGCCAGCACCCATCCGGAGTTCGGCAGTCCGTATTTGGTCAGGGCCGCCTCGAGCGTCAGGCCCTGGCTCCGCATCACGCCGGCCACGAGCTCGTGCGTGTTGTAAAGCCCAAGGCCGGCAACGTTGAGATCGCGCTTGGCCGTGCCCCGGTCGAGCATCGGCTGGCCATCCGTATCCTTCTCGTGCAGATCGTGCAGCACCTGGCCGATCGTGTTGCGATGAGAGTTGCGCCAGGCCTTCACGACCGAGGTGAGGATGCGATCGACGCATTGCCGGTAGTTCGGCGCGCCGCCCTCCACCTCCGGCAAGCTCTCGGCCGCCATGTTCTCGGTCCAGAAGCGTTCCTCCTCGGGCCCCACGGGCACGCCGAGCTCCGCCGCGAGCTCGTCACCGAGCAGCATCGCCGCGCACGCCAGCAGCGTCGCGTAGGTGTCCTGGCCTCGCTTGTCGTGGCCGCCCTGGGCGAGGGCCTCGGCAAACCGGGCATATTGCATCCGGAAGCCCTGCCCGTTCTCGCCCCAGGCCCGCATCATCATCGAGAGGATCTTCGGCCCGACCGTCTCCGCGTTGATCGGTTGCGGCTTCTCGCTGCCCTTGTCGAACGGCAGCATGCGCAGCACCGCGACGCGCGACATGTCGCTGGCGCGATGCAGCGGATTGTTGATCGCTGAAAACAGGAATGCCGAGCGCATCTGGAATTCCGAGGCGGTGCCGCCTGCGGATCCACGCCGGCCGATCGCGCCCGACGCCGAGGTGCGCATCAGGTCAGCGATGTTCTCCGCCTTGCGCTCGTCGATGCCCGGCTCCATTTCGTCGAGCGCGACCGCGCGGCTGTCGTGGCCCATGGCCTGGTAGATGCCGGCCGCGGTGCTGTCCGACGAATGGAAGATGGCATCGCCGAACAGGGCCTTGAGCGTGTCCTGCAGCGTTGATTTGCCCGTGCCCTTGTCGCCGAGCAGCAGCACCGACGGCCGCCAGTCGAGCGCGCCACCGAGATAGCCGCAGCCGATCCATCCGAGCAGCAGCACCGGGTCAACGTCGGGGCGCGCCCATTTGCTGCGACGGAAGCCGGCCAGGAGCTCGCGGCAGGGATTTTCCTCAACCGTAATCTCTTCGGTCCATGGCCCGTGCAAGGCTGACAAATGCGGGTAGAGCTTGCCCTCATAGACGCCGGTCGGCAGCGAGCGGAAACGTCCCTTGTCGCAGGTCCAGAGCTCGTCGCCGGCGTGGTAGATCACATTGCCTCCGCGATAGGTCCACGCGCCGCGGCCGCGCATCTTGTCGTTAGGCGAGAAGAAGCCCTTGCGCGAGCAGGCGAGGAACAGGATCTCCTTGATGTCGTCGGCTTCGAACGAGACGATCTCGCTCGGCTTGGTGATGACGCCCTTCTTGTCGACAACGGGCTTCGACCAGCGCGGGCACATCCATTTCGGATAGTTCGGCGCTGCCGAGAACAGGTCCTGGATGCCGACCTGGTTGAGCTTCTCCGCCTTGATCGCGCGAAACTGACCGCGGCTGTCGATGAAATAAAACAGATCGCCCTCATAGCCGATCGGCTCGACCGGGCATTCGCAGCCCTTGTCGGACGGCATGCCGTACAGATCCGGGCTCCATTGGCCGGCGAACACGTTCTTGTCGCCGCCGCGCGGCTCCATGGGCGGGGGATCGGCGCGCTGCTTGCGCAGCCGCTCGATCTCGCGCGCCTTCTTGTCCATCTGCACGACGTTGGATGGCGGCTTTGTCATCGGTGTACCGCCGTCCTGTAGTCGCCAACGCCGCGATGAGTGTCGTTCAAATCCTTACCCCGGATGGCAGCGAGCTCGACGACGATACGGCCGCCGCGCTGCAGGTCCCGAAAGCCGCGATCGAACTGCGCAACGGCCTGCGGCTTGTCCCAGTCGTTCTGACGATGGACGATGATGCTGTCGATGAACGACGGAATGCGCTGGGCCACGTTCGACATGTTCGACAGCGAGATCATCGCCCAGACGCGATACTGAGACGCCGCGTAGACGGCGGAGAGCCCGTCCTCGATGCCTTCGGTCAGCACCAATGTCTCGACGACGCCGTTCTGCTCGAAATTCTCCCGCGCCTGGCGCACCGTGAGATGCTCGCCGCCGTTCCAGAGCGGAATGACGGCGCCGGCGCTGTCAGGCCACACCTTGCGGCCGGGCTGCTCCGTGCCGTCGGGCGCGGGCTCAAGATCGGCCTTGCCCATGCCGTCATCGCGCAGGAACGTCTGGTGGATCGCAACGATCCGCATGTCCTTGTCGACGCAGCAGGCGATCAGGCAAGGGTGGTAGCTCTCGGACAGTTTTGCGCCGTCCTTAGCTCGGCGGATGTATTTGTGGCGCGGCAGGAAGCGCAGACATTTCGGCGCGATGTTGCCGCCGCGCGGGCCGATGAACGGGGCTTCGCGCAGGTCGAGACCGCGGATCTCGCGCAGATAGACCTCGGCCGGCGTGCCCATCACCGGCTGAGCGCCCGTGAACGTCATGAAGGCAGCCTTGCGCTTGCGCTCGAGGTCCTGCGCGGCTTGCGTGCGCTGCGCGGCCTGCTTTGCGGCCGCCTGGGCGCGATCGCGCGCAAGGTCTTCAGCAGACACACGATCGAGGCCGAGCTGGTCGACCGCAAAGCGCGCTGCTTCCTTGGCGCCGCGGCGATCGAGGTGATACCAGCCGTTGCAGTAGGCGATCAGCTCGAGCGATCGGCCCTTCTCGTCTGTCGTGTAGTTCTTCCACGACAGTCCGTCACTTTTCAGCCAGATCGCGAAATTGCCGCGCCCCTGCCCGCGTGGATCGTCGATCACAATCGTTGCGCCTGTCTTTTTGGCGATCTTGATCTTGCACATCGACAGCACGTCATCAGGCCGATCGTCGAGGATCCGCTTGATGTCGTCAAAACCCCGGCGCGTGCGAAGGTCGATCACAGCCGCTTGCCCTTCACCTGCAACATCATGGAGCTCATCAGCACGTCGAAGCCCGCATCCTTGTCGCGCTCGGCCTCGATGGCCGCGACAGACTTGTGCACGGCCTGCCGCGAGACGCCGATCGCGCGACCGATATTGGCCTTGCCAAACTGCAGGCCTTCGACCAGCAGGTAGACGGCGCAGCGGCGCAGGCGCGAGGCCTGCAGCCAGACCGGATCGTTCGTGTTCTCGCTGGTGAAGTCCTGGCTCAACATCAGCTCAGGATCCCAGCCTCGCTGGATCGCGAGCTGCACCGTCACCGATCGCAGGTAAGCCTGGCAGAGCGAAAGCTTCTGCGCGGGGGCTTCTCCGCTGGCGAGCGCGTCGAGCGCGTCGTTGAGCTTGTCGATCGTTGCCTGTTTCGGCGCATGCTGGCCTCTCAGCAGGCAGAACCAATTGCCGAGATGCACGTCGGCGGCGCGGCACAGCTTTTCATGGCTGACGCCCGCTGCCTTCCGGCGCCGGTCGATCGCCGCGATGGTTGACGAACCACTGTGGTTGGGCTTGCTGGAGACGGTTGACGAACCACTGCGGTTTGAATTCAGCGCCTTGGTTGACGAACCACTGCGGTTTGTCGATCTCGGCGCGAACGTCAGGTTCAGCGCGGTGTCGGCGATGATGTCGAGTTGTCGCGGCGCCGGCGCCGGCGCGAGATAGCTGGTCATGGTGATGCGTGCCCCGTTTATTCGTCGTTCAACGCAGTACTCAACACGGACAAGGTATGGTCGAGCTCGGGATCGATCTTCGCCGTCGGCTCGATGGTCATGAGGCCGCGCACGTTGGCGCCGGCGCGCTGCAGGATCTTGGCCCACAGACTGTCGCGCACCCATTCATAGCCGGTGCGATCCTGCGCTTCGGCGGCCCGGGCGCACTCCTCGATCAGCGCGTTGCGCTCCTGTGGCGTCACTTCGGCTCCGGCTGGTGAGTGTCAGATAGCGGCGTGTGGCGAAGCGCCCGGTCGTGGCACCAATCCGACAAATCGAGCGCCCACGCGCCGACAAAAAAGAAGGGGAAGCCAGCGACATAGATCGTCAGCTCCGCCACCTTCCAGCCGATGAATTTCAGGCTCTTTCTCAACGCTCGCCCTCCGGCCGGTGATATGCGGTTAGCGGCTTCACTTCACGACGCTCAGGTGTTTGGCCTTTCGAAGCAGCAGGCCACCCCGTGAGACGTGGTCGCGCTCCCACGGGCTGAGCGTCTGGATGGCCGTCGGCCGGTACCATTCGTGGTCGGCTCGGATCTCCTGGTCGAACACGCGGTACATGCTCGACTTCATCATTCCTTTGCAGCCGTGCGTCGCGCGGCAGTCGACCATGAAGGGCGTGACGCCGCGCTCGAGATCCACGGTCACGATGTGCCCCTTGCACTTTTCGCAGACGTAGATGTTCTTTTTGCCTTGGAAGCCTTCCGGCTCTGCCTGCGCGGCGTCACTCTTCATCATGACGTCAGTTCCTTGACGATCCACATGACGGACTGTTCGAGCGAGGTGATCGCGAGCGCGTTGTAGCGCCCCGGCTTCACCTTGGCGTAGAGCTCCTCGAGCTCAACCGCCTTGCTCTTCAGCTGGTCGTGCAACGACTTCTCTTCGTCTGTCAGCGCGCGATACTGCGGCCGGAAGCGGCTGACAGGGATCAGGCCGCCAGCCTGGCGACCGTCGGGCTTGCCTTCGTAGACATGCGACTTGTGCTGCGAGAGGCCGGCGGCGCCGACCCCTGCGTTGGCCGGCGCGCCGGCCGATGGTGCTTCGGCTTCCATTTACTTCTCCTGTTGAGCCGCATGGTCCGGTGCGGCGGGCCGGTGAGACGTGTTTAGCTGCCTCGACACTTTGAATTGAATGGCCGCCTCGGCGATCGCAGCCTCGGCGAGCTCATCGACCTTGCGGCCGAGCTCGACAGAGGCCGCCTCTAGCTGCTCCATCGTTGCTTCGTCGACGTAGCATTCAAGGATAGGCATCACTTCCCCTCCGGCCGGTGACAGGTTGCTAGCTGCCTCATGGGGTGGGCCTCGACTTGATGCGCTGCTCGACAGCTGCTGACAGTGCGTCGCGCATGTCCGGCAGCAGCACTGCAACGACACGGCCGACGCTCAGCGCGCGAGGCCGGTTATGTCGACGCAGCGCGTGATCAGCGAGGTACAGCGCCCGGGCATAGAGCCGGGCGACGTCGTCGATCACCCGTTCGCCTTCGGCGGGCTGGCGATCGGCGCGCTCGACATCAGCCTCCAGACGGCTGATCTCATCGGCATCAGGGCCGAAGCGCATCTGGATTGCGGCCTCGCCGGCGGCGATCAGGCGCATCAGGATTTGCTCCCGCTCGATCATGCCGCACCTTTTTCGATGCGGCCGATCTCGCGCTGCAGATACCAGACGGCCTTTTTCAGATCAGTGACGGGCGCCTCAGACTTCAGCCCGGCTCGCCAGATATATTTGACAGCGTTGCCGAGGTTGAAGCCCATGTGCTCGGTCACCGTGATGCACTCGACCCCGCTCGGGTGCGAATTGTAATGCTTGGGGTGCTCGACCTCGCTCATGCCGCCACCCTGCCCAGCTCGCGGAAATTGACGATCCACGCGTGCACCAGGCTCTCGGGCAGCTTCAGCTCCGCCGCGATCGCCGCCGTGTCGAACCGGCGCTGCCACATCGTGACGACGTCGGGATATTTCTTCAGCTGGGCGCGGGTGACATGCCCGCCAACGGACGCCGTGCGCTGCGGGATCATTGCTTGCCCCGCCAGTGCACACAGAGGATGAAGCACTTCGGCGCGCCGCCGATCGCGGTCGTGATCGCCTCGATCCGGGCGCCGCCGTTGCGCGCAGCAAAGCCGGTCAGCTCCTTCTCCATGATCGCGCGCACGGCTTCCGGCCAGGTCTCCATCCGGTGACCCATCTTGCCGATCCGCCCGAGGTCGAACTCGTCGAGCGCCGTAACGATTGAGCAGACGTTGCAGCCGGCAAGCTCGAGCCCGACGGTGCGCTCGATCTCCTTGCGCTGCATGTCGGCGACCTGGCCGAACGGCGTGTCGGAGGTGGATGCCGTTCGCGGCATGGCGCAGCTCTCGCTCATCGGCTCACCTGCAGCAGGCAGAACCAGACGTTCGCCGCGGCGCCGGCGATCAGCGCCGCGGCGACCCACGCCAGCGCGAGGCGAAGATCTCGCGTCCCCTCCGGCGTGGGATTGGTGAAGTGACGTGTTTTCATGCGGCTTCCCCCTTTTCAGGTCGCGGCAGATCGGCGAGATGCTTGCGCATCCGCTCTTCCTCGGCCTCCAGGGCCGCGACCAATTTGGCGTTGGTGGAGGGCCACCCCTCCCGCGTCTTGCCCTTGGCGATCCGCAGCGCGGTCGAGGGCGACATGCCGGCTTTCAGGGCGATTTCGCTCAAGGTGAGCCCGATCGCCTCAGATCTCCGCTTGATCTCTTCGATTGCAACGATAATTTGCATAGTTGCAAATGTAAGCTGTGATTTGCAAACCAACGTCAAGTGCAATGTTGCATAATGTAGATAGTGCCGGCGTTTTGCATACTAGACCTAGCATCCTTGCTCGGTTGGATTTGCAAATGGCTAAAAAGTCCGTGAAAACGGAGCGGTCGGCGCGAGCCGAGATCGCCGCGAAACAGCGCGCGTATCTCCGCGACACCTTCAAAGAGCTGGGGATAACTGCCAGCGGGGCGGCTTCGGCCCTCGGTCTGTCGGCCTCGACCTTCACCCGCTTTCTGAAGCTGCCAGATGCTAGCGAAAAGATGCTCTCAACCCGGACCATGACCCAGGTCGAGCAGCTCAGGCAGGTCAACTCAGACAGCTCGATGCCGACGACGGCACAAGCGGCCTGGGGAGCAGTGCACGAAGAAGCCGTGCGCGTGATCCTTGAAGGAAAGTCGGGGGAGCAGCTGGCCCGCGTGCTCGCTGCGTTAATCGGCGACCGCATCGGCATCGAGCCGTGGCAGCTTCACACGCGGGCACTGGAGCTCGAGGGCTTCATGCCGGGGGATATCGTTCTGGTCGATCAGAACGCCTCGCCGCGGCCCGGCGACGCCGTTTACGCTACCGTGGAGGAGCACCGCGGCCGATCGGAGCCGATCATGCGGCTATTCCAGCACGCCGGACCGGTCAACGTGCTCGTCGCGCGCACGATGGACCCGAAGGCGCCGCCAGCGCTGGTCGTCGATCGAGACCGGGTAGTGATTCGCGGCGTGCTGCTTCCGCACCGGTTAAGCGGGAAGCTAGCGGCCTGAATGCAAGATTTCACGTGAAACATTGCAAAGGCTTAGTTGCATATTTCGCCCCTTGATATTTGCAAACTTGCAAATGTCGGATTGATCCCATAGTTTGCACACCTGTTTGCAACAGGAGGTGCTCTCTATGCGTCGATCGAACTGCAATCGCCTGCCCGCCCGCGGCAGCCGACTAATCCCTCAGCCCGCCATTCCCGACTACATCAAGACCTCGCTGGTACCGGCTAGGGCGAGGCTCAGCCCGTTGGAGACCATCGAGCAGATGGCCTCCGACATGCGCGAGGCCGCCTATCGCGAAGGCGGGCTCACCCGCGAGGGCCTCGAGCTGCTCGGCTATTCCAGCGCGCAGATCGACACCCACGTCGCCGCCGCGCGCCAGCTTGCCAACAAGCAAGCGGTCCTCTCGTGAGCGCGATCGCGTTCAACACCCAGCACTACCGCGCCATGGCGCTGCTGCGCCGTGGCGTCCTGGTGCGGCTCGGCGATGAGTGGCGCTTTGGTGCCACCAGCGTCGGCGACAGCGTCGTCGACGCGCTGCTCGCCAGCCGCAAGGCCACGCGTTTGTTCCCCGGCCAGACCGGGGATTGCATCGTCCTGCTCGACCGCTCACGCGGAGTAGGCCGATGACCAGCGCCGCGCGCAGCGACCTGCCAGCCCCGGCGCTGCGCGCGGCCAAGGTCATTCTCATGGACGAAGACGGCATGCTCGCCGTGAGCGCAGGCATCATCGTCAACGGCGACGACTTCCCGGAAGTGGTCATGTTCAACGGCGACCCCTTCATCGCCGATGCATCGCGCGGCGCAGGCTGTTACCGCCGCGTTCGCCCCTATCGTCTCGACGGAGGCCTGTGATGCCGCACGATCAAAGCACGCACGAAGGCGCACTCTGGGGCTGCTTCGGCCTGTTCGCCGTCGGCACCTTCATCCTGTTCCTGGCCGCCTGCGCGGTCCTGGTGCTGCGATGACGTTCCTGCGGCCCTACAACGCGCGCGAGATCTGCGAGGCGATCGGCATCACGCTCGACACGCTGTACCGCACGCGCGAGACCCGCCATGCGCGCGACCAGCTGCCGCGCCCCATCACCGAGCACCCGCTGCGCTGGGAGCGCTCGGGCTTCGACGCCTGGCTGACGCGGCACCACCCCGCGCGGCCGCCGGCGCCGGCGAATGATGTTGTGGCGCCGCCCGCGCCGATCGTCGACGACGAGCACCGGGCGCGGCTACGCGCCGCTTACGCACCACAAAGCGCCACCCCAGGCCTTGACACGAGGCCGCAGCACGCCCGAGGCTGATCGCCCCCTTCCCGTTCCGCCCGCACCGGAGCCGGCCCATGACCGTAAAACTGCCCTTCATCAAATGGCGCGAGGGTCGCCCGCGCCTCGTTCACGGCCCGCGCGAGCGCGCCAAGGGCTTCGTCGACCGCGACCTGCGCCACGACGATACCGGCGCATGGTTCAGCTACGAGGAAGCCAAGGCATTCGCCCAGACGCATGTCGGGGAGATCCACAAGGCGCGAACGTCGCGCAAGAAGGTCGCGCCCGCGGCCGCTGTCCGCATCGGCCTGGTGGAGGACCTTCTCACTGACTGGATCAACTCGAAAGAGGTGCAGAAGCTGAAGCCAGCTTCGATCAGCTCGTATCGCAAGGCGATGCGCGCCGTCCTGTTCAAGCCGGAGAGCCGAGAGGACGCCAAGCAGCGCCGAGAGCGCGAAAAGGCCGCAGCGGTGCTTGGCCAGGCCGCACCAGAGCGGACCAGGGAGCCGATCGCCTCCGTCACACCCGGCGCGATCGGCGCGCCGGAGCTGCGCGACTTCTACAACTATCTCAAGGGCGCCCGTGGCCATCACATGGCGCTAGCCGCCATCGCCGCCCTCTCCGCCGCCCTGACCTGGGGCCGCGAGAGCAGCAAATGGCGGCTGGGCAACAACCCGCGTCTCGATATGGAATTCGATCGGCCCGAGGGTCGCGTGGTGCTGATCACCCTTGAAGAGTTCAACGCACTCGTCGCGGCCGCGGACGCGGTCGGCCGCCCATCGATCGGTGATGCGATCTATCTCGGCTTGTACACCGGTCAGCGTCAGACCGACCGTCTGCGGCTGAAAGACGAGGGCTTGGTCAATGGCCGCCGCCACTTCCGGCAGAGCAAGACCGGAGCGCTCGTGTCGATCAAGCAAACCCCTCAGCTGGCGAAGCGGCTGTTCGAAGCGCGCGTTCGCGTCGGCGAGCTCGCCAAGAAACATCGACTGAACACGGTACCCGACGAGATCATCATCGATGAGGTCACCGGACGCGCTTACAACGAGCACACCTATCGCCACGTCTTTGCCGAGGTTCGTGATCTCGCAATCCGCGGCAGCGAAGTTCCGAGCGTCCCTGCCTGCCCCTCGCTGCAATTTATCAACCCGACATCGGGCGCGCTCGACCAGAAGCACGATCAGGATCTGCGCGACACCTGCGTCATGCTGCTCGATCGCGCCGGCAACGACCTGCTATCGATCTGCGACGTCACCGGCCACAGCTACCAGTCGGCACAGCTGATCATGAAACACTACCGCGCACGCAACGCCGCGAGGGCCGATGCGGCGATCGACAAGCTGGTGGCGTTTCTCGGCAAGGAAGGCCTGACCTAGTGTTATCTTTTGGTGATGTGGGGGCCCACCATGCCGGGGAAAAATGCCATGAGATTGCCCTCGTTGAATGGGAGCCGATACGAACGCGTGTCGTCTTCGACATTCAGAAAAAACCGACTCCAAGTTTCAAGAAAGGTTTTGGCGTCGAGCCCCTGTATCATGCCTAAATGAGCCGGATCTGGATCACCGAACTTTGCTACCAACTTGACGGAGGCCCCGGGCGGGACGAGGTTGATGTCACTAATTGACGTTAACGCATTTTTCCCGTCATCACCCCGCGCGATCACTTCGAGTTCGATCTTTCTTCCGTTGAGAGCAGAGACGACTGCAGCACTCTTAAGCTGCACTTCTTTTTGGGACCTGTTCGAACCGAAGAACGTCAAGGAGAAAACGGGCTGACCGCTCGGAGGCCCACCCTCCATCTCGAGATTGAAATACCAGCGGAGCGGACCAACATCGGCGTCTTGGGAAGGGTTAGCCGCAAGGCTTTGCTTCGTGTAGATCGCCCATGCAGCAGCACCTAACGTCAACGACATGAATAACCACGTGCCAAGAATTCCGGCGATCAGCAGATGCCAGTTCTCCACACCCGCCCTCCCATTGCTCCGGCGCTTGTGATCCCAACCGTAGGCCCACAGCGCGATGGCCAAGGTGGCCGCCAACACAGCTCCTACCGGACTTGTCAGACCGGAGAGCTGCGAAACCCAGCTAGCGAAGTAAGATGCCCACCATCCCATGAAGCAAGCTATCCCCTGACACTCGTCAAAGGCGAGTGCAAATTTGGCGGTTTCCACCGATGAGTAACGATCTCTTCCTCCGCCGCACCGTCATCGGCGGGCAGAACGCCCGCGACGACTATCTGGTGATCTGGGACGAGCTGCCGATCGGCCGCATCCACAAGGCGCCCGGCGCCGGCGGCATGCAGGAATGGTCATGGACATGCTTTCTGCCCAACGTGCCGCAGCGCTCGCACCATCGCGGCAGCACCCACACGCTCGACCAGGCCAAGCAGCAATTCCGCAAGGCGTGGGACGATCTGAAGTCGCAGATCAGTCACGAGCAGATCCGGGAGGCGCGCGCGATCGAGAACGATCGCAGCAGGCCATGGCACAAGGCCGATTAGCTCGAAATGTCGCACGCCGTGCGACAGAATTTGTCGCACAACGTGTCGCACGGGCCTCAAAAGAACGAACCGAGGCCCAACTAAACGACTGATGATGTTTGGGATTTTATGGTGGGCGCACCAGGGCTCGAACCTGGGACCCGCTGATTAAGAGTCAGCTGCTCTACCAACTGAGCTATGCGCCCGAAAGGCGGTCAATGCCTTGCGAGGCCGGTCGTTTAGCAAAGCGATCCGGGTCTGGCAAGCGATGGTACGTAAGTTTTCCAAGGGTATGCCCACATCCCCCAAAAAAGCGAAAAGCCGCTGGATTCCAGCGGCTTCGCCAAGGTTGATCGCGGCAACCCTTGCAGCTCAGAGCCGGCCCTCGCGGTCCCGGTCCGGGCCGCCGTCGCGGTCGAAACGGTCACGGTGGAAGTGGTCCATACCGCGCTCCATCATGCGGTCCATGCCACGCTCCATGAAGTGGCGGCGCGGGCCGTCTTCGCCGCCGCCGAACGGGCCGCGGTGGCGGGTCAGCACAGCGAGGCGCCGCTTCTGGCCCTCGTCCAGGGTCTTGTAGAGCGGATCGGCGGCATCGGCGATCTTCTTCAGGACCGCCGACGTCGCCCCCATGTCCTCGGCGCGCTGACGCAGGCGGGCGACCGGATCCTCCGGCCTGTCGGCATCCTTGTTGGCGTCCTTATTCGCGTCCTTGCCGGCATCGCCGGGACCGGCATTCATCCGCGCATTGGCGCGGTCGATGCGCAGCTTGGCGAAGTCACGTACGGCAGCCTCGACCGGCGGCCACAGCTTTTCCTGGTCGGCGTTGAGCTTCAGCCCGGCATGGACGGCGGCGATCCGCGCGTCGACCATGGCGGCGCGGTCTTCCGGGTTCATGCGGATGTGGCGCATGTGCTCGTGCATCCACGGGCGATGATAGTGGGCATAGACCGCGCCCGAGCCGGCGATGCTGAGCACGGCGATGGCGGCGATGGTGAACTTCCTCATGCGAACTCTCCTCTGGAAGGATGTCGTGAGGATGGGCGCAGCGCGGCTTACGCGCAACTTACAACTTGGACAGGGAGCGGGTTCTTTCGAAGATGTAACGCTCCTGAACCTTTATTCAGTCGCAATCGGAAATCATTCGCAACAAAAAGGGGCTTCCGCGCCCGGCACGGAAGCCCCCATTCATCATCCGTTCAAATCAGTTCGTCGTGCTCTTCGCTTCCTTCTGGAATTCGTCGATCAACGGTTGCCCGATACGGCTTGCCGCGTCCTTGTAGACCGGCTCCATGGCCTTGCGCATCGCCTCATCCTGCTCCGGAGTGAGCTTGATGATCTCGCTCTTGCCGCTCTTCCTGATCTCGGCGAGCGCGTCCTCATTTTCTTTCTGCGACTGCGTATTGTTGAAGTCGGTCGCTTCCTTCATCGCTTTGGTCAGCTGGTCGCGAATGTCGGCCGGCAGATCGTCCCAGAACTTCTTGTTCACGATCACGACGTAGCCGATATAGCCGTGGTTGGTCTCGGTGATGTACTTCTGCACCTCATGCATCTTCTGGGTATAGATGTTCGACCATGTGTTCTCCTGCCCGTCGACCACGCCGGTCTGCAGCGCCTGGTAGACTTCCGAGAACGCCATCACCTGCGGCAGCGAGCTGAGCGACTTGAATTGCGCCTGGAGCACGCGCGAGGACTGGATGCGGAACTTGACGCCCTGATAGTCGGCCGGTGTCACCAGCTTCTTGTTGGCGCTCATCTCCTTGAAGCCGTTGTCCCAATAGGCAAGGCCGGTGATACCCTTCGGTTCGAGCAGCTTGAGCAGCCTGGCGCCGAGCGGACCTTCCGTCACCTTCCGCAGCGTCTTCAGATCGGGGAGGATGTAGGGCAGATCAAACACCTCGAACTCGCGGATGCCGAGCGGGCCGAACTTGGAGTTGGACGGCGCCAGCATCTGCACGCTGCCGAGCTGGAGCGCCTCAAGCTCTTCCTTGTCCTTGTAGAGCGTCGAGTTCGGATAGATCTCGACCTTGACCTTGCCGCCGGTGTACTTCTCGGCGAGCTCCTTGAATTTCTCCGACGCCTTGCCCTTCGGCGTGTCGGTGGCCACAACGTGGCTGAACTTGATGATGATGGGCGCTTGGGCCGATGCCGGCCCGGTCAAGCCAAGAGCCAAGACCGCGATGGACGCAGCGATCGCGAAGGTGCGCATAATCTCTCCCTGTTGTTATTTGGGCCACCCGGCGCACGGGTGGCCTATGCCGTTAGCATCAATACAGGTCGACATCACAAGCTGCTATTGGCCGTTAGCAGGGCAGCCATTCATGGTGAACGCCGCAATCACCGCCTCTCCGCTTCCGGAAGAGGCGGTGGTAGCAACCTCAGCTCGCGGCGGCGGTCGTCACGGTGTCGCGCTGGCGCTTCATGACGATTTTGTTGAGCGCGCCGAGATAGGCCTTTGCCGAGGCCACCAGCGTATCCGGATCCGCCGCGCGCGCGGTCATCGCACGTCCCTCATGCGACAGCCGCACCGAGACTTCGGCCTGCGCATCGGTGCCCTGAGTCACTGCGTGGACCTGGTACAGCTCGAGCTTGGCTTCGTGCGGCACCAGGCGCTTGATGCAGTTGAAAACCGCGTCGACCGGACCGTTGCCCTCGGCCTCCTCGATCTTGATCTGGCCGTCGACATCGAGCTTCATGGTCGCGCGCTGCGGGCCATGGGTGCCGGCGATCACGGTCAGCGAGGTCAGCTTGATGCGGTCGTGCGAAGCCGCCATCTCCTCGTCGACCAGCGCCTCGATGTCCTCGTCGTAGATGTCCTTCTTGCGGTCGGCCAGCGCCTTCATCCGCGTGAACGCATCTTCCAGCTGGTTCGGGCCGAGCTTGTAGCCCATCTCCTCCAGCTTGTGCACGAAGGCATGGCGTCCGGAATGCTTGCCCAGCACCAGCGAGGACTGCTTCAGGCCGACCATCTCGGGCCGCATGATCTCGTAGGTGGAAGCGTCCTTCAGCACGCCGTCCTGATGGATGCCGCTCTCATGCGCGAACGCGTTGCGGCCGACGATGGCCTTGTTGTACTGCACCGGGAACGAGGTCGCCGCCGACACCACCTTCGAGGCGCGGGTCAGCTGCGTGGTGTCGATCTTGTTCCAGTAGGGGAATTTGTCGTTGCGCACGTTGATCGCCATCACGATCTCTTCCAGCGCGGCGTTGCCGGCGCGCTCGCCGATGCCGTTGATGGTGCACTCGACCTGGCGCGCGCCGCCGACGACGCCGGCCAGCGAATTCGCCACCGCCATGCCGAGATCGTTATGGCAGTGCACGGAGAACACCGCCTTGTCCGAGTTCGGCACGCGCTCGATCAGCGTCTTCATGAAGTGGGTGTATTCGTCGGGCGTGGTGTAACCGACGGTATCAGGAATGTTCACCGTGGTGGCGCCGGCCTTGATGACGGCTTCGACGATGCGGCACAGATAGTCCATCTCGCTGCGGGTGCCGTCTTCGGCCGACCATTCGACGTCGTCGATCTGGTTGCGGGCGCGCGCGACCATGGCAACCGAGGTCTCGAGCACCTGTTCCGGGGTCTTGTTCAGCTTCACCCGCATATGCAGCGGCGACGTCGCGATCACGGTGTGGACGCGGCCGCGCTTGGCAAATTTCACCGCTTCGGCACAGCGGTCGATGTCGGCCGGATGGGCGCGCGACAGACCGGCGATGACGGCGTTCTTGGCGCGGCGAGCGATCTCGCTGACCGCCTGGAAGTCGCCTTCCGAGGTGATGGGGAAGCCGGCCTCGATGACGTCGACGCCCATATCGTCCAGCATCTCGGCGACCTCGAGCTTCTCCTCGAAGGTCATGGTGGCGCCGGGGCACTGCTCGCCGTCGCGCAGGGTGGTGTCGAAAATGATGACGCGGTCCTTGTCGGACTTGTTCACGGGGGCCATTTGAATTTCCTTTTGAGCTTTTGCGCCGTCAGTCTTCTAGGCGCTTGAGGTGTCCGGTGATCTCGACCAACCCCTGAGCGCCCAGGCGCATGGCGCCCAGCCGGCCCTCAGGGGCAAGTAAGAAGAAGCCCGCCAATCAGGAGGGTGGGCAGCAGCGCGGCCGGGATCGTGGCGGCGGCCAGAGCCACCTCCCCCGAAATCCCATCGATTTGGCCGCGAATCAGCATTGCCAGACCCTTTGAGCCCTCAATCCTCGGTCAAAACCGTTGACGGTTGGTTGCCGGGAGGCTCGATCTACCGTTTCTAGACGAGAAATGGCAGCAACCGCAACGCCAAAAGATGGACAGAACGATTGACCTGGTTTCCCCGGCTATTGCCGGGGCGGCGGCACGAGGTCGAGCAACCGCTTGCGGACGCTCACTTCCAGAGGCGCGTTGCAGACCGGCCGATTGTAGAAGCCGCTGCTGCGACACAAGGCGGGCGTCGGACCGCGAAGGTCGCCGGCCTGGCAGGCAAGGCAAATTCGGAACGCCGCCGCCTCGAGCTGGAGCGAATAGTCGAGCGTCGATGCAGCCGGCTCGGACGGTTGGAAGAGCTGGCTGCCCTTGATGTTCTGGAACCAGGTGTCGATGTGGCCCTTCACCTTCTCAGGATTGGCGAGGTCGTCCATGTTGAAGCGACTGTCGAGCAGCCCGATCGAGGCGCGCGGCGTGCGCGCCGCTGAGTGACACGACAGGCAGGACGAGCGGATATTGTCGGCAGGTCCGTTGGCGCGCCCCATGAAGCCCATGGTGAGACGCTGGTCCCAGCCATAGGTGACGTTCCGCAAATCGGGATTGATCCAGCTCTCACGGATCGCGCCGTCGTACACACCGGGGTCGTTGCCCCATTGCAGCGATACCGGCACGAGATTGTCGAACAGGGCGTCGCCCTTTGCCGGGCCGCGCCAGACAAACGTCCCGAACACCCATCCGGTGTCCAGCGACCGGCCGGTCTTCGCTGAATCCTTCACTGAAATATCGACCTGAAGCAGGCGCACCGACCGGATCGTGCGGGTGCTGGGATCCTGACCGCCGGAGCCAGCGCCCAAATTGTCGATAAAGGCGTCGTATTCGGGTGCGCCCTGGAGGTAGGCAACTTCGTCGGGTGAGGCATCGGTGAACAGAAATTTGACGGAGACAGTGTCATTCGGAAATTTCATCGCGACCGGGAAAGACGGATTGCAGGGCTCTGCGAAGACCTCCCCGAAGACTGCTGCTCCCGGCCTGTTGTAAAAGCCGACCGCCCAGACCTGGGAACCTCGTGTGTTGGTCTTGGACAGATCGCCGGGATCGGGGCCGCGTTCCTTGGTCAGCCCCATCAACGGCTCGCGCCCGGAGTTTCCGTAGTCGAGCCATTGCGAGATCCACCACTGCTCCTGACCGGTGCCGACGAGCTTGCGGTCCGCGATTTTGAAGGACGTCTTCGCGGTACTGAGCACGGCATTCATGTAGTCAGCCGGCTTGGTGCGAAAATCGACCGATTCCCAAGGCTGCGGATCATTGGGATTGGGGCGCACCGGCGGATAGTCAACTCGCCACTTGGCCGCGGCAACCGTGCCATTCGCCTTCATTGTACTCGCCGAAAAGCTGTGACACTCATCGGCCTGGCACGACGAGCCCGCAATCATTGCCAGAACGACGACAACCCCTGCCGCTCTCATGACGGGCTCCTTTGCGCCTGCCGGTGAATCCAGTCGGACCACGATTAGGCGCATTGCCGCATCAGGTGTGTTAAGTTGTTCACACAACCTGGGAGAATTGCACGAGCAGATCGCCGCATGTCGGGCAAGATGGCAGTGCACACGCGCTTTCGCCGGCGGCCCGCTTGGCGACATGATGACCCGCGCCGCCCCCGGTCTGCTGCCGCCGACTCGGTAATCTCGCTCGCAACGAGCGTAGGACCGGCACAAGAGCGAGCGCGGCAGTAACACCCCACGCGTTCGTCTTTTGCTTTCAGGGAGGCGGACTCAATGGGCAGACACGCCTCTACGCTCCGAGTCACTCGGGACCGAGGGTACAGACGATCAGCAATCAGGCAATCTGGCCGCTACCCAACGCGGCGAGCGCGAGCCCTGCTCTCCCAGCGGTTCAGCATCTGACCGAGCTCGCCGGTGGCAACCGGCGCAGCCTTGCCGGCGATCGCGATCTCGTTGGTATTGGCCGGTGCGTTGGCACTCAGCCAATCCGGCTCGCTGTACTCACGCCAGCGGCGCGCCTCGGCCCGCCTTTTGCGGGACACGTAGTCGCGGGTGAAATAGCCGGCCGCAAATGCAATCCCGAGCAGCAAAACCAGTACGACGACAGCGACCACAGTAAACTCCGACTTACGCCCCCAATGACGTTCTGCCAGCCTCGCGCAGGAGGTCAAGGCTTGACATGCTCCACAGCTTGGCAATGTCCCGAACGCAGTTCCGGTAAACTCCGTCGCGCCGGACGAATTTGTCGTTTCCGTGTTCGATGTTGCAGCGCTTTTGCCGCCCCGATATCTCGCTGAGGATGCGTACCTCCCCCTCGCAACCGTCATCGGACCGGACTAACCTCGCCCTGCTCGGCCGGATCAACCGGCTAGCCGAACATGACCGGGAGGACGCGATGATACGCCAAAAGCAGCGTGACCATGATGCTGCGCTTTCACGACGAACGCTCGTTCAGGGGCTTGCGCTCGGCGCCGCCACTTTTGCTGGCGCCGGCTCCGCGCTGGCCCAGACCGGACCTGCCGCGCCGCCGACGACGATTACCACCCCACCACGCGATTTCGGTCCCAGCGGCGCGCCGACCACTTATTTCTGGGACCCCGACGTCATCGCGGTCGATCCGTCCTTCAACGATCTCGCGCAGCCCAACACGGCGATCAAGCGTCTCTATACGGGCGTGCTGTGGGCTGAAGGCCCGGCGTGGAGTGCACAGGGCCGCTATCTGCTATGGAGCGACATTCCCAACAACAGGCAGATGCGCTGGAGCGAAGACGACGGTCGCGTCAGCGTGTTCCGCTCGCCGTCCAACAATTCCAACGGCAACTCGTTCGATTTCCAGGGCCGTCAACTCTCCTGCGAACATTTGACCCGGCGGGTGACGCGTTATGAACATGACGGCACCGCGACCGTGCTTTGCGACAATTACAACGGCAAGAAGCTGAACTCGCCGAACGACGTCGTCGCGCATCCTGACGGCAGCTACTGGTTCACCGATCCGCCCTATGGCGGCCAGCTCTACGAAGGTGAGCCCGACGCCGCGGGCGGTCCGAGCAATTCCAGCGGCAAGCTCAATCCACGGATTGGACAGCCGGCCGGCTTCGCACCGGGCAGGCGCGAGCTGCCGACCAATTGCTATCGCATCGATCCTAGCGGCCGTGTCGACCTCGTCGTCACCGAGGAGCAGGTGCCAGATCCAAACGGGTTGTGCTTCTCGCCGGACTTCAAGAAGCTCTACGTCGTCTCAACCGGCAAGGGACCCGGCGACACCGGGCCCGGCGGCAAGGGCGAGATTTTCGTGTTCGACGTCGGCGGCGACAACAAGCTCACCAACCAGAAGCGGTTCAGCGAGTGCGTGATCGACGGTGTGAAGTGCGGGCCGGACGGTGTGCGCTGCGACGTCAACGGCAATGTCTGGGCCTCCAGCAATGCGGGCCGCGCCGTCGGCTATAGCGGCGTGACGACGTGGTCGCCGGACGGCAAGCTCCTCGGCCGCATCCGGCTGCCCGAAGTGTGCGGCAACATCTGCTTCGGCGGCCCCAAGCGCAACCGCCTGTTCATGGCCGCGAGCCAGTCGCTCTATGCGGTGTACACGGCCACGCAAGGCGCAGGCCCGGGCTAAGCCCGCGCGAGAGACCACAAGCACGGGCGTCGGCATGGACCGCCGGCGCCTTCGGTTCCCTGATCGCAATCAAGCTACGCCCCGGGCAAATCTCCGCCATCAATCCAACGAAGATTGTATCGCGCGGCAGGGCCGCAGCGCGGTGCGAAGGCATGATGCCCTTCGTTCCCGCGCCCGACTTGAACGGGGAGTTGCGCGATGCGCCGTATGCCAAACGACACCATCATCGTCAGCGTTGGGTCCCAGCAATTCGTGACCGAGTTCGGGGACCCGGGCCTGCCGAACGACGGCCGCGGCGGCAGCGACAAGATGATCGCGACCGTCGACGGGGGCAACGCGGTCCTGATATTCGTTGGCGACGACCAGACCCTGCAAGAATATTCTCACGGCGGAAACGACCATCTCGCTGCGACCGTCACCGGCTTCGGCGATTACGTGTTCGTCGACGGCGATGCGCAGGCGATGTCCGGCCACGCCCGTGGCGGCAACGATGTGCTTCATGTCGATGCATCGACATCGATCTACGCGACCCTCGGTGTTTTTGGCGATGCCGAAACCGCCATGTCGGCCGACACGAGCGGCGGCAATGACGTCGTCATTGCATCGATGGGAAACAGATCGTCCGGCGCGTTCAGCGGAGACTCCGGCAGTTCCATGAGCGATCATGCACATGGCGGCAACGATATCCTCAGCGTGACCCAGGTCGGCAGTTACGGCGGCGCTTCGATATCGGGCGACGCCCTCGTGTCCATGAGCGGCGATGCGCGCGGCGGCAACGATATCCTCAGCTACACCGTCGGCGCCACCGCCCGATCGGGAGGCGCGTCTCTGGTTGGAGACGCCGGCTACATGAGCGACGATAGCCGCGGCGGCAACGATATCCTGATCGCGGCTGTCAACGGCAACCCGGACTCCACGTCCATCGTGCTCGTCGGAGATGCCTCGAACATGTCAGGCAACGCGCATGGCGGAGATGATATTCTTCTCGGCAGCAGCCGCGACGATTTGCTGTATGGCGACGCACAGACCTACGCCCCGTTCACGGCCGGCTCGATCACGGGCGGCAAGGACATGCTGAACGGCGGTGGCGGAAATGACCAACTCTGGGGCGGACCGAACGACGACAGATTCGTCTTCGACAAGGGCTCGGGCCTGGACGTGATCAACGATTTCGACCAGGGCAACAAGGCTGTCGGCAGCACGGCGCGAGATCATGATTTGATCAATTTGCACGATTACGGCTTCGCAGACTGGGCGGCGCTGAAAAGCCTGATCAGCGATGACAGCACAGGAAACGCGGTGATCCATCTGACGGCGACCGATACGATTACGCTGGAGGGGGTCCATACCGCGGATCTCCATGCAAAGGATTTCATTGTATGAGAGAGCATTCGTGCGCGTTGTGATCTGCGGCGGCGGCGTCATCGGCGCCTGCACCGCCTGGTTTCTCCGCCGGAACGGCATCGATGTCATCGTCGTGGAGCGGACGGACGTCGCGGCCGCAGCGTCAGGTAAGGCGGGCGGCTTCCTCGCGCGCGACTGGTGCGAGGGCTCGCCGCTCGATGCGCTGGCACGACGGAGCTTTGCTCTCCATGCGCAACTGCCGGATGAGATCGCAGGCGATTGGGGCTATCGCCCGATGACCGCTTATAGCGGCTCCGTTGCTGCCGACGGCCATCCACGCCGGGATACACCGTCCGCGCTTGGCTGGCTCAGCAACGGCGTCATCATCACGCAGCGCATCGGCACGACGGAGACCACCGCGATCGTTCACCCCAAAAAATTCACCTCGGCCGTGATGAACGCGGCGCTCGCGCAAGACGCCGAACTTCGCATCGGCCACGTGACCGGTATCATGCGCGATGCGGACGGCACGACCGCGACGGGCGTCGAGGTCGACGGCCGCATCGTCGAGGCGGACGCCGTCGTGATCGCGATGGGACCATGGTCACTGCTCGCCGCGCAATGGATGAGCCTGCCCGCCGTCTACGGCCAGCGCAGCCCAAGCATCGTGTACGACACCGGCACGGATGCGCCGGCCGATGCGCTGTTCCTGGAGTCTGAAGAGAATGGCAGTGCCGTGTCGATCGAGGTCTTTCCTCGCGCCGACGGCAGCACGCATATCACCGCTCTCTCCGACATCGCGCCGCTTCCGCTCGATCCGGCTGCCGTGACGCCGGACCACGACGCGATCGCGCGCCTGCAAACCATGTCCGAGCGGCTGTCGCCCCTGTTCCGCTCCGAGAGGATCATTGCGCAGCAAGCCTGCTTCCGGCCGGTGACAGAGGACGGCCTGCCGCTGATCGGCAAGGTGCCGCAAAGTGAAGGTCTCTATGTTGCGACCGGGCACAATGTATGGGGCATCCTGAATGCGCCCGCTACAGGCGAGGCCATGGCGCAACTGATCGCGGAGGGTGCGACGCGCAACCTCGACATCTCGCCATTTGATCCGGCCCGGCTCGCGCCGCTCGATCCATCGCTGCTGCGAGCGCGCTGAGCCGACGCGACGGCATCGCATTCATCGATCGCGTTGCTGTGCGCCCGCGATAGCTGCGCATGCCTACCAACGAAATCTGCATGCCTACGCGTGAAACGGGTCCGACAGCTTTCCTGCCCGCTATTTGCGCAGCGCTAGACTTTAGTCCGTGCCTCACGATCCTGGACGCGGTTTCACTTGCCGAGAATGTCTCCGCCGGTATAGTCGCGGCATAATGGCTCATAAGAGGCCTGTTAAGGGAGAGAACAAGATGAAGAAACCGCTCTCTGTTGCGTTGCGAATAGCACTCGGTACCGCCGCGGCCGCTGTGTTGATGACGTCAGGCGCGGCACTTGCGGCCGACCCGATCAAGATCGGTGTGATCGCAGAAGCGCAGGCGATTGCCGGCGCCTCCATCCCTCAGGCGGCACAGCTCGCCGCCGACGAGATCAACGCCAATGGTGGCGTCGACGGCCGCAAGATCGAGATCGTCTCTTACGACAATCACTCGTCCTCGGCAGATTCGGTGCGCGCATTCCAGCGCGCGGTAAACGAGGACAAGGTCAATGCGGTCATCGCCAGCTACATCAGCGAAGTCGTGCTGGCGCTGGAGCCCTGGGCCTCGCGGCTGAAGACGCCGTTCGTCACGCCCGGTGCCGCGTCCAACGAGATCAGCAAGAGCGTGCATGCCGACTACGAGAAGAACAAATACACCTTCCACGGCTATCTAACCTCCGCCGCGCTGGCGCTTTCTGTCTGCGACGGCGCCAAGGACCTGCTGGTCGACAAGATGCACATGAAGACCGCCGTCATCATGAGCGAGGACGCCGCCTGGACCAAGCCGCTCGACATCGGCTACGAGGAATGCCTGCCAAAGATCGGGCTGAAGGTGCTCGACCACATCCGCTTCTCGCCTGATACCACCGACTTCACACCGATCTTCAACAAGATCGAGGGCTCCAAGCCCGACGTGATCATCACCGGCATCTCGCACGTCGGCGTGCAGCCGACGGTGCAGTGGAAGAACCAGCAGGTGCCGATCCCGATGTTCGGCATCGCCTCGCAGGCTACCAACGAGACTTTTGGCAAGGACACCAATCAGGCGGCGGAAGGCGTGCTCTATCAGGGCGTCTCCGGGCCAGGCGTCGCGGTGACGCCGAAATCGGTGCCGTTCGCTGAAGCCTTCAAGAAGAAGTTCGGCAACTATCCGTCCTATGCCGGCTACACCGCCTATGACGAGGTCTACTACATCGCCGACGCCGTGAAGCGCGCGGGCTCGACCGACGCCGACAAGCTGGTCGCCGCGCTTGAGACGACGGACTGGGAAGGCACGATCGGCCGCGTCCAGTTCTACGGCAAGGACGATCCGTTCACGCACTCGATCAAATACGGCAAGGGCCTGATCACCGGGCTGATGCTGCAATGGCAGGGCGGCAAGCAGAGCGCGGTCTGGCCCAAGGAAGTCGCCAAGGTCGACATCAAGTTCCCGAGCTTCATCAAGCTCTCGAACTAGCAGGACACGCTCCCGGGACCAGCTCCCGGGAGCTTCCACATGCGGCCCCGCAGCACGTTGCGCCAGCAACATCGTCTCTCATAAATCAGATTGCCAACCCTAGATGCGTGCTTTCCAGATTCTGATCGATGGCTTTGCCATCAGCGCTCTCTATGCTCTCGGTGCCACCGGCTTCACGCTGATCTTCGGCGTCTCCGGCGTCCTCAACCTCTCCCACGGGGCCATCATGGTGGCGGCAGCGGTGGCGGCCTGGGCCGCCGCCAGCATCCTGAATGTCGGCACCTATGCCGGCGCGCTGATCGGCGTCGGTGTCGCCCTCCTCACATCCTTTGCGACCTATTTCGCGGTGGTGAAGCCGATCCAGGACTCCCGGCGCATCCCGAATGAAGAGAAGGAGATCTTCGTCCTCACCGGCACGCTGCTGTGGGGGATCATGATCCAGGAGGTGATCGCTTATTTCTTCACCAACAACGCCAAGACCGTGCTGCCGATCGTCGAGGGCGTCGTCGAGATCCTCGGCGTACGCACGCCCAGGAACGAGATCTTTACCGCGATCGTGTGCTGCTTCGTCATCGCGCTGTTGTGGCTCCTGGTGAACCGCACCCGCACCGGCAAGGCGGTGCTGGCCGCCTCGATGAACCCACGTGGCGTCACCCTGCTCGGCCTCGAGCTCACCAACATCTACGTCGTGGTATGGGCGATCTACGGCATCCTCGCCGGCATCGCCGGCGTGCTGCTCGGGATGTTCCTCGGCGTCAGCTCCTACAGCGTCGGACCGCTGACCGCGAGCGCGTTCTCGATCGTCGTGCTCGGCGGCCTCGGCAGCGTCTCCGGCTCGCTGATCGCGGCCTTCGTGGTCGGCTATCTCGAAACGCTCACGGCCTACCTGATCTCGCCGGCCTACCGCACCATTCCGGCGCTGCTGCTGCTCGTGTTCGTGATGTACATCCGGCCCCAGGGCCTTCTGGGGAGGCGCTGAGATGGCCAGCTTCTTTACGACCCGCCTGTTCTTCATCTCGCTTGCGCTGGTCGTCATCGCGGCGACGCTGCCGCTCTACGTCTCCGGCTACGTGCTCGGGCTCCTCACCGTCGCTTTCTATTTCGGCGTGTTCGCGATGGCCTGGGACCTGCTGTTCGGCTTCGCCGGCGAGGTCAATTTCGGGCCGACCTTCCTGATCGGCGTCGGTGCCTACACCGCCGGCATCCTGAATGCCCAGTTCGGCTGGTCGGTTTACGCTTGCATCGTGCTCGGCGCGCTCGCCTCCGTCATCGCGGGCCTCGTGCTGGCGCTGCCGGCGCTTCGGGTGCGCGGACCGTATTTCGGCCTGACCACGCTGGTCGCGGTACTGATGCTGCAGAATTTCATCGTGGTGTTTGCCGACCTCACCGGCGGAGAGATCGGCCTGACCATTCCCGACGTCATCTCCATCAACGCCGGGGTCAATTACTGGATCGCGCTCGGCTTCATGACGATCTCGGCGGCTATTCTTTATGGCCTGTCGCAGTCGCCGATCGGCCTGGTGCTGCAAGCCAGCGGCCAGGATCCGGTGCAGGCCGGCGCGCTCGGCTTCAACATCGTCAAGCACAAGCTCGCCGCCTTCATCGTCAGCGCGTTCTTCTCGGGGTTATCAGGCGCGCTGCTGGTGTTCTATTTCGGCACCGCTTCGGTCGGCACCGTCGTCGACGTCGCAGTCGGCGTCAACGTGATCGTCTCAGCCGTGCTCGGCGGCCGGCGCACCGTGCTTGGCGCGGCGCTGGGCGCGATCTTCCTGATCGTCGCCGGCGAGTTCCTGCGCCCGACCGGCGAGCTAGCGACCTTCATCGTTTCGGCCGTCGCGCTGCTCGTCGTGCTGTTCTTCCCCGGCGGCTTCCTCGGAGCGGCCCTCTCGCGTGAGGCGCGCTCGTGATGGATATGCGAACTTCAAACAGGGCCGTGCTCGAAGTCCGTGGCCTGACCAAGCGCTTCGGCGGATTGACGGCGGTGAAGAACCTCGGCTTCGAGGTCAATAGCGGCGAGATCTTTGGCCTGATCGGGCCGAACGGCTCGGGCAAGTCGACCGCGATGAAGAGCGTGATGGGCATCGAGCGCCCGACCGCCGGCGAAGTGATCTTCGAGGGCGAGGACGTCGCCGGCCTTCCCGCGCACAAGATCGCGCGCAAAGGCTTTGGCATGGTGTTCCAGCATTCGCGGCCGCTGAACCGGCAGACCGTGCTGGAGAACATCATGGTCGCGCTGCTGCCGGACAGCCTGTTCATGCTGTTTCCCGACAAGGCGCTGGTCGAGCGCGCCAAATGGATTGCCGACCGCGTCGGCCTCGGCAACGTGATGAACCGCCGCCCGCCGACGCTGCCCTTCGCCGACCTGCGCCGGCTCGAGCTGGCCAAGGCGATCGCGCGCGACCCCAAAGTCGTGCTGGTGGACGAGCCCTTTGCCGGGCTGACGCGGGCGGAGGTCGAAATCTTCTCCGACCTGATCCGCAGTTTTCGCGACGAGGGCCGCGCGGTGATGCTGGTCGACCACAACGTCAAGAGCGTCGCGGCGCTGGTCGACCGCGTGCTCGCGATGTATCTCGGCGAGGAGATCGTCACCGGCAAAGCCGAGGATGTCATGAAGAACGAGACGGTGCGGCGGGTCTATCTCGGCGGCGCCATCGAGACCCATGCGCGGCCCGAGACCAGCTTCAAGGACAAGGTGCCGCTGCTCCAGGTCGAGAACGTCAGCGTGTTCTACGGCAAGGCGCAGGCGCTGGAGAACGTCTCGATCCACGTCCACGAGGGCGAGTTCGTCTCCATTGTCGGCCTCAACGGCGCCGGCAAGACCACACTGTTCAACACCATCTCCGGCTTCCTGCCTTATACCGGCGAGATCGTACGCAACGGCGAGAAGCTGCGCGGCACGAGCCCAGCGAAAATCGCCCGCAGCGGCCTCGTGCAGTGCCCGGAATCGCGCGAGCTGTTCGGCGAGATGAGCGTGCGCGAAAACCTCGATCTCGGCGGGCAACACCTCGCCGACGACAAGCGCGCGGCACAGCTTGCCTGGCTGTTCGAGCTATTCCCGATCCTGAAAGAGCGCCAAGGCCAGATGGCGCAAACGCTCTCCGGTGGCGAGCAGCAGATGCTTGCGATCGGCCGCGCGCTGATGATGCAGCCGCAGATCCTGATCCTGGACGAGCCGACGCTGGGCCTCGCCCCCGTCATTCTCGAACTCCTGTCCAAGGCCCTAACGAGGCTGCGGCAGACGACGTCGATCACGGTGCTGCTCGGCGAGCAGAACGTGACCTTCGCGCTTCCGCATGCCGACCGCGTCTATGTGCTCGAACATGCAAGGATCGTCTGGGAGGGCGATCCTGGCCGCTTCGCCGCGGAGGCTGGCGCCGATTTTCTCTAGTTCGCGCATATCAACAACAAACAAGCAAAAGGGAAACGACCATGCGACCATCGACGAATTTGAGCGGCAGCTTTCTCCTCGCCTCCGCGCTGGCGCTGTGCCTCGCTGCTCCCGCCTACGCGCAGTCGAACGAACCCATCAAGATCGGCGTCATCGCCGAAGTGCAGTCGATCGCGGGTGCCGCGACGCCTGGCGGCGCGCAGATCGCCGCCGACGAAATCAACGCCAAGGGCGGCATTCTCGGCCGCAAGATCGAGATCGTGACCTACGACAACAAAAGCTCCTCGGCGGACTCGGTGCGTGCGTTCCAGCGCGCGGTGAGCGAGGACAAGGTCTCCGCCGTGATCGCAAGCTATATCAGCGAGGTCGTCCTCGCGCTCGAACCCTGGGCGGCGCGGCTGAAGATGCCGCTGATCACCCCCGGCGCCGCCTCGAACGAGATCACCAAGGCGATCCATAACGACTACGAGAAGAACAAGTACACTTTCCACGGTTATCTGACTTCGGCCGCGCAAGCGCAGCTCGTCTGCGACGCCGCCAAGGATCTCCTGGTCGACAAGCTCAAGTTCAAGACGGTCGCGATCATGAGCGAGGACGCCGCCTGGACCAAGCCGCTCGACGTCGGCTACGAGGCCTGTCTTCCGAAAGCAGGCCTCAAGGTGGTCGAGCACGTGCGGTTCTCGCCTGACACCACCGACTTCACGCCGATCTTCAACAATATCGAGGGCAAGAAGCCGGACGTGATCGTCACCGGCATCTCGCATGTCGGCGTGCAGCCGACGGTGCAGTGGAAGAACCAGCAAGTGCCGATCCCGATGTTCGGCATCAGCGCGCAGGCGCTGAGCCCGACCTTCTGGAAGGACACCAATGGCGCCGCCGACGGCGTCCCGTCGCTGGCGGTCGCAACGCCTGACGTTGCCGTGACCTCCAAGACGAAACCGTTCGCGGCCGCGTTCAAGGCCAAGTTCGGCTCGCCGCCGGCTTATACCGGCTACACCGCGTATGACGAGGTCTACTTCATCACGGAGGCGATCACGCGCGCGGGCTCGACCGATCCCGACAAGATGGTCGCCGAACTCGAAAAGACCGACTACGAGGGCACGATCGGCCGCATCCAATTCTACGGCAAGGACGACGAGTTCACCCACGGCATCAAATCGGGTCCGACGACCGTATCCGGTCTGGTCTTCCAGTGGCAGGACTCCAAGCAGGTCGTGGTCTGGCCCGAGAAGATCGCGGAAGGCAAGCTGAAGTTTCCGAGCTTCGTGAAGCTGTCGCAGTAATACGCCGGACTGGGCACCGGGCTCGGTCCCGAGCGCCCCATCGCCTTTGCAAGGCCCGTCGCTACAGCCGCGACGGGCCTTTGTTTTGTGCAGAACGCCACCGGTACGCTGTCATCGGTGGACCCATCCTGCGATCCTGCCGTTAACCTCCCATGCGTGGGCCGGAGCAGCCAGATGGACGACCGACCAAGACGACCCGATGGCCTGATGCAGGACGACGGCTTCGTTCGCGTGCGCGGCGCGCGTGAGCACAATCTCAGGAACGTCGACGTCAGTATTCCGCGCAACGCCCTCGTCGTGTTCACGGGCGTGTCGGGCTCCGGAAAATCCTCGCTCGCCTTCGGGACGATCTACGCCGAGGCGCAACGGCGATATCTGGAATCGGTGTCGCCTTACGCGCGCCGCCTCTTCCACCAGATGCAGATCCCTGAGGTCGACGACATCGAAGGCCTGCCGCCCGCCGTCGCGCTCCAGCAGCAGCGCGGCGCACCGACGACGAGGTCGTCCGTCGGCAGCGTGACCACCATCTCGAACTTGCTCAGGATGCTCTATTCCCGTGCCGGCGATTACCCGCGCGGACAGCCGATGCTCTATGCGGAGTCGTTCTCGCCGAACACGCCGGAAGGCGCCTGCCCGACCTGCCACGGTATCGGCCGGATGCTCGACGTCACCGAAAAATCCATGGTGCCCGACGACACCCTCACCATTCGCGAGCGCGCCGTCGCGGCCTGGCCGAGTGCCTGGCAGGGACAGAACCTCCGGGACATCCTGACGACGCTAGGCTACGACGTTGACAAGCCCTGGCGTGAGCTGCCCCGGAAGGACCGCGACTGGATCCTGTTCACGGAGGAGCAGCCGACCGTTCCCGTCTATGCCGGTTACGACTTGGCCGAAGTCAAACGAGCCCTCCGCCGCAAGGAGGAGCCGAGCTACCAAGGCACGTTCACCGGCGCCAAGCACTACGTGATGCAGACCTATGCCAAGTCCGAGAGTGCGATGATGAAGCGCCGCGTCGCGCAATTCATGATCACCCAGGACTGCCCGACCTGCCACGGCACGCGATTGAAGCCCGAGGCGCTCAAGGTCAAATTCGCCGGCCTTGATATCGCCGAGATGTCGCATCTGCCGCTCAAGAAGCTGCAGGAGGTGATGAAGCCATTCGCGAAGGCTTCGACGGATGGGGCATCGGAGAAGACCATCGTCGCCAGGCGCATCTGCGAGGATCTGTCGGCGCGACTGGCGGTCCTGCTCGATCTCGGGCTTGGCTATCTCGCTTGCGAGCGCAGTACGCCGACGCTGTCGCCGGGCGAGTTGCAGCGGCTGCGGCTTGCGACACAGGTCCGCTCCAACCTGTTCGGCGTCGTCTACGTGCTCGACGAACCGTCGGCAGGTCTGCATCCCGCCGACACCGAGGCGCTGCTGCGGGCGCTGGACCGGTTGAAGCATGCAGGCAATTCGATCTTTGTGGTCGAACACGAGATCGAGGTGATCAGGCATGCCGACTGGCTGGTCGACGTCGGGCCGGATGCTGGCGAGGGCGGCGGGAAAATCCTCTATAGCGGGCCCCCCGCAGGGCTCGGGCAGGTCGCACAATCGCGAACCGCCCATTATCTCGCGCATCCACGAAAGCCACTGCCGACGGTCCGCCGCGAGTCGAAGGGCCACCTGAAGATCCGGGGGGTGACCCGCAACAATCTGCGCGGTCTCGACGTCGATGTCCCGCTCAGGGTTCTCGCCAGCGTGACCGGCGTGTCGGGCTCGGGCAAATCGAGCCTGATCGGCCAATTCCTCGTCGATGCCGTGGCGGAGCATCTCGGCCATACACAGGCCGCGGACGCGGACGACGACAGCCTGGCAGCACCCACGATCGAGACATTGGGCGGCAAGATTGTCGCCGGCCTCGACCAGATCGATCGCCTCGTGGTGGTGGACCAGAGGCCGATCGGCCGCACGCCACGATCGAACCTTGCGACCTATACCGGCCTGTTCGACCACGTCCGGCGGCTGTTCGCCGCGACGCCGCAGGCAAAGTCCCGCCGCTACGATGCCGGGCGCTTCTCTTTCAATGTCGCGAAAGGCCGATGCAGCACCTGCGAAGGCGAAGGATTTGTCTGCGTCGAGCTTCTGTTCCTGCCCAGCGTCTACGCACCCTGCCCGACCTGCAAGGGCGCGCGTTACAACGACAAGACGCTGGAGGTGAAGGTCCGCGGAAAATCCATCGCGGATGTGCTGATGATGCGCGTCGACGAGGCCTTCGAATTCTTCCGCGAAGATCCAACTCTCAACCGGTCGCTATCGGTCGTCCGCGAAGTCGGGCTCGGCTATATTCGTCTCGGTCAGTCCGCGACCGAACTGTCGGGTGGCGAAGCCCAGCGCATCAAGCTCGCGACCGAGCTCATGCGGCCGCAACGCGGTCACACGCTCTATGTCCTGGACGAGCCGACCACCGGTCTGCATCCCAAGGATGTCGAGCGACTGATCGCCCAGCTCGAGCGCATCGTGGACGCCGGCAACAGCGTGGTCGTGGTCGAGCATGACATGGATGTCGTCTCTCACAGCGACTGGATTATCGACCTCGGCCCCGGCGCCGGCGATGAAGGCGGCCGCATTGTTGCGTCAGGGACACCGCGCGAGGTGGCCAAGGCCGGCGGGAAGACCGCCGGCTATCTCGCCCGTCGCTTGAAACAATAGCGCGGGTCTCGTCGCCGCCCATTTCGCAATTGCGTTCTGCGCCGCGGAGGCGGGACCCCGACTTTCGCCATGTTGACTTTCCACCGCCCCCCTCCCCATACTTCGAAAAAGAATAACAAGACCAAATCATAAAACGGTTCTTGAGGGAGGATAGGATGCCGACTTCACGCAGGCAGCTGCTGAAGAGCTCGGCGGCTGCCGCCGCCGCACTCAGCCTCGATTGGACACGGGCCCAGGCGCAAGCCGAAAATTTACGCATCGGCCTGATCTACGACCTCACCGGTCCGTTCGCCGCTGGCGGCTCGGTCGCCTCCTCGGTCGGCGCGCAGATCGCGATCGACCTCGTCAACGAAAAGGGCGGCATCGGCGGCAAGACCAAGATCGTGCCGGTCGCGGCGGACTCGCAGAGCAAGGCGGACGTGGCGATCAACGAGGCCGAGCGGCTGATCAGCCAGGAAAAGATCGACATCATCAACGGGGTCTATTCCAGCGCGCATGCGGTGCCGATGGCCGCGAAGGTCGAGCAGCAGAAGAAGATCCTCTGGATCACGACAGCGGTCTCGACCGCCGTGTTCAAGGACAAGAACCTGCAATACGTGTTTCGCGCGCAGATCCATTCCGACCAGTACGGCCAGGCCTTCGCGGGCTTCGTCGCCGAGCACGCGCAAGGCAAGCTCGGCATGGACCCGAAGGACGTCAAGGTTGCGCTGATCCACGAGGACGGGCCTTACGGCGTCGGCGTCGCGGCGGCCGACGAGGCCTATGCCAAGCAGGCGGGCATCCAGGTGGTGATGCGCGAAGGCTATTCGGCGTCCGCGCCCGATCTCTCGGTGCTTGTGACCAAGCTCAAGCGCGCCAAGGTCGATGTGATCTCGCATGCCGGCTACAACCCCGACATCACCCTGTTCCTGCGTCAGGCCCGCGAGAGCGGCCTGCGCTTCAAGATGCTGTTCGGCGCGGGCGCCGGCTACAGCCAGCTCGACAAGTTGCGCGCGACCTTCGGCCCCGACATCGACAATTTCTGCAACATCGATCCGGTGCCGGCGCAACTGCTCGATTCCGCCAAGCTTGCGCCTGGAATCGGCGATCTGACCAAGACCATGGTCACGCGCTACCAGGCCAAGACCGGCGCGACCGACGTGCCGCCGCACTGCTCGATGGGTTTCAACCAGACCTGGATTCTGCTCAACAGCGTGCTGCCGGTCGCCAAGGAAAAGTACGGCAGCTTCGAGCCCGAGGCCATTCGCAAGGCCGCGCTCGACGTAGACATTCCCGCCGGCGGCACCATCCAGGGCTATGGTGTAAAGTTCTTCCCACCGGGCACGCCGCTCTCCGGCCAGAACGAACGCTCGACCCCCGTCGTGATGCAGAATGCCGGCGAGCACATCTCGGTGGTGTGGCCGACGAACATCAGGACGCAAGACCCGGTGTTTCCGCTGCCGAAGGGATCGACCTACGGGACGTGAGGCTACGCGCCGCGACGACGGTGCACCCTCTCCCCTTGCGGGAGAGGGTGGCTCGCCGCGAAGCGGTGAGACGGGTGAGTAGGTCGCACCTCCCCAAATAGGCAATCGTTTTACTGTTTGATTGAGGTGACTGTGCCTGTACAGCCAGTCGATGCTCTGAACGTTCCGGTGCCTCGATTGCCCGAAGTAAAGCTGGTACCGGTGACGGTGACCCCATCGTAGATGCCGACGGAGTGGCCGACCCCGTTGGCGTTGATCGTTCCGGTGGCACCCCCGCCACTGACGCTTCCGCCGGAGACGACGACTGTCGACGTGGTGGTGGTACCGCAGCCCACTGCAGTAACGAGCCACACGCCGTCGAACTTGCTAACACCGCTACCACCACCACCGCTTTTCCGGGCGGCTTCGGGCTTGCTGCGTCGTGCGGGCTTCTCAGGCTCCACCGTGCGCGGTGCCTGCCGCAAGCCGGAAAGGGATTTCTCATCATTCGAGATACTCCCGCCTGCACTGCCAGATTGAGCCAACGCAGCGCTCGCCATGCAGGCCCAGATCAGGAGCGAGACGAGTGTATTTCCAAGCGTAGTTTGAGCTGAACTTTCCACAATGATTTAATCCATATCCAAACAGACCGTGCCAATAACGCGACAAAGATTTGCCAGTCATGCCCCCTCGTCAAGCGCTACGATGGGCTGGGACGGGTCCTTGGCACAACGGAGCGACTTTAGCCGCGACCTCGGCGGCGGCTATCAGGCCCCGCAATCAGTGTCGGATAATGAATTTCGGGGCGAAAGCTTGGTTTTACTGCATCGCCCACTGGTGGCCGAACCGGGACAGGACTGCATCGTCGTCCGCAAGCCCGGAGCAAGCCATGCGAAATCCGAAGCCCTTCACAGTCCTTCAGCCGATCCCCGGCCAGAGCCCGAAGCCGCTGTTCACAGTCTGCGCCTATTCGCTCGATGAGGCTCGCGCCCTTGTCGCGGCAAGGTCGCTGGCGAGACCAGGCGACGCACAGCGCTTCTCATTGACGACACTCGGGAGGCGTTGAATACGGACGCACCAGGTTCAGCTAGATCGGCGTTGTCACGCCCTACAACACCACCCGCCGTCCCTCCTCCGCCGCCCAGTATCCCGCATAGTTCACCTTGATCGTCTCATACGCCAGCGCGAGGTCCGACAGCGGCTGCCGTCCCGTCGCGGCGCATTCCATGAAGTCCTGGATCTCCTGGAGATAGCCGCGCGTCCACTCCTCTTCGAGGCAGACATATTGCCAGCCCGTTTTGCGGTCGATCTTCTCGGTGATGTAGACGGAGGCGAGCTTCTCCTCGGAGGTCTGGTAGCTCATCAAATGATTGTTCGGCGTGATGTTGGCGAACAGCGAGCCGCCTGACGTGTAGGTCTCGATCAGATTACGGACGCCGCCCATGATCATGTCGCCGGAGAACACGGTGGCCTTGGTGCCGTCCGAAAACGTCGCGGTCAGCGTACCCCAATCCTCAACGTCAACAGGATTTGCCTTGATGTAGGTACGCTCCTCCGGCTTCAGGACAGCCGTGACGTTGCCGACATCGCCGCTGACGCTGGCGACGCGGATGGTCTCGCCGCGCGCCTTGGCCTCGACCTGTTTGAGATACAGCACGGCGGAGAGCGGATGGCAGCCCATCCGGATCAGCGAGCCGCCGCCGGTCATCGCCCATTGTGCGGCGTGGGCCGCGTGCGAGCCGGAATGGCTCTCCTCGCCCTTCATGAACAGGATTTTGTCTTTCGTCGCCTTGATGATCTCCGCGGTCTTGGTCACCGCGGGCGCGTAGATCCAGTCCTCGGCATACATGAAGAGCTTTCCGGTGCGCTCGATCGCGGCGCGCGTGGCGTCCATCTCCTCCAGCACGCGCTCATACATCAGCGCCTTCGGCACATGCTTGCCGATCGGCTGCCGGTCGCCGTCGCGGCCGAAATAGCCGGCGAACGGCTTTTCGCAGATCACGTGCTTGCCGGCCTGCATGGCGGCGACGACCATTTCGGCATGCAGATTGGGCGGCGTGCAGATGTCGATGACGTCGAGCTCGCGGTCTGCGATCAGCTCGGCGAAGCCGCGATAGACCCGCGGGATCTGGTGGCGATGTGCAAACTCGACGACATGGTCGCCGCGCGCAGCGACCGCCGCGACCTCGACATCCACGCCGTAGACGCGCCGGAACGCATACATATGCAGCTCCGACACGAAGCCGCAGCCGACGAGTCCCACCCTGATCCTGGCCATAGCGCCCCCTGACCCATGCTTTGGGCGGCACTATAGCGCGCCGGCGGACCTATTCCACCGAGACCCGCACCACGCCGGCGCTCATCATGCCCAACGCCTTGGCGGCCGGCACCGAGAGATCGACGATCCGGCCGCGGATGAAGGGGCCGCGATCGTTGACCCGGCATTGAATCGAGCGGCTCCCGTACGACACCCTCAGCACGCTTCCGAAGGGGCGCGTCCGGTGCGCGCAGGTCAGCTCGCCTTTTCCGGCTTTTCCGTATCCGTAATAGGAGGCAAGCCCGCTCTCGGCCTGGGCAAAGGAAACTGCAGAAAGCGAAAAAGTGGCAAGGCAAGAAAATAGCGTGGTCTGCGCTCGCACGGCACCGCTCCCGGTTGGCCCTGCCCCGCGCAGCAACGTTTGTTGGTTCCCGTGGGTTCCTCAGGCGCCGCCGGGTCGCGCCCGGCGGTGCCATCACACATTGTTACTGTTTGTGAAACACGAGCGTCCGAACCTCGATACTTTCGCGCGGTGCCGCATCGGGCGGCGTTGTGGGATCGACGAACGCGGTGTGCGGCCCGAAGCGGGTGCGGCCGTCCGTCGCGGAATCGTAGCACTTGAGCAGCAGCGCTTCGTCCGCCGTCATCTCCGGGAAATAGAACCAGCGATGGTTCGGATTGTATTTCACCGAATAAGTCTCGCCGCGGCGGTTGGGATAGATCAGATCGGAGGCGACGAGATCGTCGGGCGCCACCGTCGTGCCGTCGGCCATCGCGAGCGGTGAGTCGCGCAATGGACCACGGATCGGCCGCCACAGATTGATCACCTGGACGCGGCCTTTCAGCAGCTCCTCGGCCTCATCGGGCAGATGCTCGCGCACGCGGTTGGCGCCCGAGCCGGCGGTCTGGTCGACGTGGACGCGTGTTGCCGGCTGACGCGGGCCACCGTCGCGAATATCCGCGGCGCCCTCGACCCGCCTGCGCACGGTATGGTCGAAGATAACGACGCGGTCGGCTTTCAGCGTTGCGCGCAGGAAGGCCTCGACGGCGGGATAGTAGACCGCCCTCACCTCGTCGTCGTTGCTGAAGTCCTTGACCTGGGTTGGATGCCGCACCAGCGCAAAACCTTCGCGGTCGAGCGAGAAATTCTGCGCGATCAGTCGCGCATCGAAGATCGGGACCTGATGCGGCTCCGGCAACGACGTGCTCTTGGGCTCGCCAGGCGGCGGATCGAAGGCATAGGTACGCGGCTTGCCGGAAACCGGCGCGAGATAGTTGAGTTCGGCGGTGACGAAGGGAAGCGATTCGATTTTTGTTTCTTGCAGGCCCATGGCCGGTCTCCCGATGTGGTCGTCGTTATGATTTTTGCCGGGATGGAGCGCGGCGCAAGGGAGGTCGTGCAAATAGCAACGCGGGTGTTGTCATGAGCGCGGAATGCAGAAGGATCGTTTCGAGGAAAGACCAACGCTCGCCGCACTCCTTCTCCCCTTGCGGGAGAAGGTGGCGCGAAGCGCCGGATGAGGGGTTCTATCGGCTCACTTCAATGTGAGAGACTACTCGCGGAGAGAACCCCTCACCCGTCTCGCCGCTACGCGGCGAGCCGCCCTCTCCCGCAAGGGGAGAGGGGTAAGCGTCGCGTCCGGGACACCCGGGTGCCCTACAGCCCTGCCTTCGCAATCGCATCCGAGAACGAGCGATCTACGACCTCGGCCGCATCGAGCTTCTGCTTGATAAGGCCCCAGCGGAAATAAAGATCGATCGTGCTCTGCTCGTCCGCGACCACATCGTCATCGATCGGCGCGATCCGGATTTTTGCGCGCGACAGCCAGTTCTGCGGCACGGCGGTCGGGATGTTCATCAGCCTGCCCCAGGTTGCCGCATAGCTGTCGATATTGTTCAGCGACCACGCCCGCGCCGCGGTGAGGCGCCGGATGAAGTCGGTCAGCTCCGCGCGCTTGTCGCGGATCGCATCGGGCCGCGCCACCTGAAAGCTCAGCCCCGGCGTCAGGCCCTCCGAGGTGATGACGCGGCGCGACTTGAACAACACCTCCTCCTGGCTGACATAAGGCTCCCAGGTCGACCACGCGTCGACGGAGCCTTGCGTGTAGGCGATCTTGGCATCGGACGGCGCCAGGAACGCAATCTGCACGTCAGCCGCAGCCCAACCGTTCTTCTCGAGCGCGGCAAGGATCAGCTGATGCCCGATCGAGCCACGGCCAGTCGCGATCTTCTTGCCGCGCAAGTCCGCAAAGCTCTTGATCGGCGAATTCTCGGGCACGAGGATGGCAAGCCCCTCGCGCGTCTGCCGGATCGCGGCGATCGCCTTCACCGGCGCGCCTGAGGCGGCGGCGAAGGTGAAGGGTGCGTCGCCAACGAGCCCGGTCTCGATCGCGCCGGCGCTGAGCGCTTCGAGCAGCGGCGCAGCCGCCGGAAACTCCTTCCACTCGATCTTGTACGGCACGTCCTTGAGCACGCCCGCCGCTTCCATGACGGCCTGCGAATTGCCCTTCTGGTCGCCGACGCGCAAGGTGGTTTGCGCCGCTGCCAGCTCGAACGAGCCGAACAGCAGCGCGCCGGCCAGCATGAGGCGGATCATTCCGCCGCCTCGCCGCGAACGGCCTGGCGCTTGGCGATCACCTCGCGCGTCAGCGGGATCAGCTCGCGGCCGTATTCGATGGCGTCGATCAGGGGGTCGAAGCCGCGGATCAGAAAATGGCTGACGCCGAGGTCGTAATAGTCGCCGAAGACCTCGGCGACCTGCTCGGGCGTGCCGACCAGCGCGGTGGTGTTGCTGTTGGCGCCGGTGAGCTTTGCGATCTCGGTCCACAGCCGCTTGTCGATGCGGCTGCCCTGGTCGGCGAGCGAGAGCAGGCGCCGCGCGCCGGCGGTGGCATGGCCGTCAGCGGGCTTGCGATAGCCGGTCTTGTCCTGGAGCGCGGTGGCGCGCGCAAGAATCTCTTCCGCCTTGTCCCAGGCCTGCTTCTCGGTCGGGGCGATGATCGGCCGCACCGAGAGGCTGAATCGCGGCGTCGGACGGCCCTGCCTGACGGCCGCATTGTGAACGCGCGCGGTGACGTCGCGCACCTGCGCGTAGGATTCGCCCCACAGCGCAAAGGTGTCGGCATGCTTGCCCGCGACGTCGATCGCAGCGTCGGAGCCACCGCCGACGAAGGTGTAGATGCCGGCCTTCTGCAGCGGCTTCACCTGCGAAAAACCATTCTCGACGTTGTAGTACTTGCCGCTGTAGTTGAACGGCTTCTCGCTGGTCCATTCCAGCTTCACCACGTCGAGAAACTCGCTGGTGCGGGCGTAACGCTCGTCCTTGTCGTCGAGCGTGTTGCCGTCCTGTCTGAGCTCGGCTGCATTGCCGCCCGTGATGACGTGCAGCGAGACGCGGCCTCCATAGAGCTGGTCAAGCGTCGCCAGCTGCCGCGCGAGCAGCGTCGGCGCGGTAAAGCCCGGCCGCTGCGCGATCATCACTTTTAACGACTTGGTGATGGTCAGCACATGCTGGGCGACCTGGAGCGCATCCGGCGTGGTCGAATGGAACGCCAGCAGCGCGCGGTCGAAACCCGCGAGCTCATGCGCCTTCGCGACGGTCTCGATATAAACCGGATCGAGCACCGGACCCTGACGCACGATGGTCTCGGACGCATTACTGTTGGCGATAAAGCCGATGAACTCGATCGACATGATGTTCTCCCTGAATGTTTGGCGGCAGGCTAGAGGCCCAATGCGGCACGGCCGAGGCCGGTGCGCGTGGAATCGTCCTGCGGCGTGTGCACGCGACCGCACAGGACGTCGCGATAGTGCCGCTCCAGCGGATTGGCGCGGGACAGGCCGTGATTGCCGGTCAGCGACAAGGCCTCCTCGACCGCGGCGACGACGTTGTTGGTCACGGTCAGCTTGATGACGTTGGACTCGGCCGCCGAAAGCGCGACACCGTCGTCGAAATCACCGGCGAAGGATGCGATCAGCCGTGCATTGACGGCGAGCCGCGCCTCGATCGCGCCAAGAATCTCCTGCGCGCGCGGCAGGGTCGCGAGCGGCGCTCCCAGGCTGGCCGGCACGCGCTGCTTCAGGAACCCGACCAGCCAGTCGCGTGCAGCCCGTGCAACGCCGTCATAGATCGCGGCGACAAAGATCGTGTGGACGGTCGCCTGCGCGACATCAGGGGCGCGCCAGTCGGCCGGCTTACGCACGTCGATCTCGGCATCGAGAGGAATCACGACGTCGTCGAAGATGACGTCGTGGCTGCCGCTGGCCCGCAGGCCGTGGTGATCCCAGGTCTCGACGATACGCGTGCCCGGCAGGCCCGCTGGCACCAGGAACTGTCCGACACGCGGCTCGGCTTCGTCCGTGCGCGCCCAGACCAGATACCATTTCAGGATCGGCGATCCCGTCGAATAGATCTTGTGCCCCGAGAGCCGCCAGCCGGTCTCGGTCCGGCGTGCAATGGTCGCGGGCAGGCCGCCGCGCGCAGGCGAACCCAGTTCGGGCTCGACGCGGAGTGCGTTGACGAGCGCAAGGTCTTCGACACTCTCGCGCGCGAGCTTGCGCGACAGCCGCGCCGGCCAGGTCGGGCTCCGTGCCATCACCAGATGGTTGATGTAGTGCATCGACAGCACCAGCGCGGTCGACGCATCGGCCTTGCCGATGATGCCGAGGACGCGTGCGGCGTATCGTGCGCCCGCCCCGGCGCCGCCATGGGCGGCAGGCACCGTCAGCGACAGCAGGCCTGCCTCGGACAGCTCGCGAAAATTCTCGAACGGGAAGCTTCCGGTGCGATCGTACTCGGCCGCACGGGCAGCGAAGGCCTCGGCCAGCGCTTCGGCACGTGCGATGTAGTCGGGCTCGTGATGCGCCGCGCGCCCCTTGGCGATCGGAGTTACCATGTGGCGTCCAATCCGAGCAGGCCAAGAATCTGGCGGCGCAAATCGGCCAGATACGGATCACCGCGATGGCGCGGATAGGGCCGGTCGACACGGATATCGGCCTTCACGCGCGCCGGGCGGTCGCTGAACACGATGACGCGGTTGGCGAGCACCAGCGCCTCCTCGGCGTCATGCGTCACCAGCAGCGTGGTAAAGCCCTTGCGCTGCCACAGCGAGACCAGCTCGGCTTGCATGGTGATGCGGGTCAACGAATCGAGCTTGCCCAGCGGCTCGTCGAGGATGAGGATTTTCGGATCGTTGACCAGCGCGCGGGCCAGTGCGACGCGTTGCGCCATGCCGCCCGAGAGCTGGTGCGGATAGGCATTGCGGAAGGACGATAGCCCCACGAGATCGAGGGCGGCATCGACGCGGTGACGCTGGCTCTTCAAGATGCCCTGCGCCTCCAGCCCGAGCGCGACATTGTCCCAGACTGTGCGCCAGGGAAACAAGGTCGGATCCTGGAACACGACAACGCGCGACGGGTGCGGTCTCGTGATGCGCGCCTCGTCCTCGCGCAGCGTTCCGGACCGGGGCTTGTCGAGGCCTGCGACGAGGCGCAGCAGCGTGGACTTGCCGCAGCCGGAGGGACCGAGCAGCGCAACGAACTCGCCCGGCTCGACGGAGATGCTGACGTCGCTGAGCACCGGCAGCTCGGCGCCGTCGATGTCGAAGGCGTGGCTGACCTGCTCGATGTCGAGCGCGGCGCCCGCGGCCGAGTGAGCGTCGATTTCAGCCAGTGCAGTTGCGGCTACCATTTCACGGTCCCCTTCTGCCAGACCAGCAGGCGATCGCGGATCGCAAACAGCAGCGTGATCGCGCCGGAGCAGAGCAATGACATCACGATCAGCGCCGCATACATATTGGCGTAGGCGGCCCAGCCCTGCGCCCATTGCAGGTACCAGCCGAGGCCGGCCTTGACACCGATCATCTCGGCGACGACGAGCACGGCAAAGGACGAGCCGAGCCCCATGAACAGGCCGACGAAAACGTGCGGCAAGGCCGCGGGGATTGCGACCTTCAACACCAGGAAGGACGGCTTTGCCCCCAGCGTCCGCGCGACGTCATAGTAGGCGTTGCTCACGCTCGCGACACCCGACCAGGTCAACACGGTGATCGGGAACCCCGTTGCCAGCGCGATCAGAAAGGTCGACGCGCTCCAGCTTGACGGGAACGTGAAGAAGGCGATCGGCAGCCACGCGGTCGCCGGCAGCGGGCCGATGAAGCGCAGCACCGGGTGCACCCAATAGCCGACCGCGCGCGACCAGCCGATCGAGACGCCGGTCAGGAAGCCGACCGTCGCGCCGATCAGATAACCGCCCAGCTGGAGCTTGACCGAGGCGAACACGCTGTCGAGCAGTTTCGGCAGATCGTCGGTGTAGACCTCGATGATCGACTGCGGCGGCGGGAAGAACGGCAATGGCAGCCAGGCGAATTTCGCCGTCGCGACTTCCCACAGGGTCAGAACGACGCCGAGCACGACGAGCCACGGCGCGCGCTGGCGCAAGGCCCGGCCCGTCGAACCGAGGTAATCGGCGCCGACCGTCCCGAACAGCGCGATCGCTGCGATGACAAGTGCGGCAATGCCGAGCGAATGGGTCCGCGACCAGTCGCCGACGTCCTCCCACCACAGGCAGGACAGCCCGAAGGCAATCCACGCCACGCTGGCGAGAATGCCGACACCGGAGTCCCGGACCCAGCTCGTCAGCCATGGTGCGCGCGAGAGGCGCGGCGCGCCGGAGGCAAGGCCGTCAGACAGCGAATACGTCGACATAGATGCGCTCCGCAAATCTGGCCGTATCCGTGCTCTGCTTGAACACCTGCACGCTCTTGAGATCGTCGGCATAAGCCTTGAGCTCGCGCTTCAGGACTTCGCCGACGGGGTGATGGTGATGGGTGTGGTAGCGCACCATACCCTCGATATCCGTGAGCGACGCCGTCTTCGGCGCGTAAGGCTGGAACGATTTCGCCGTCACTGACGGATTTTGCGCAGTGAACATCGCGGCATCGAGCAGCGCCTGCGTCAGGGCGCGCGCGACCAGCGGCTCCTCGCGCACCAGGCTGCCGCGCAGGCCAAGGATACAGCAGCTCTTGTCGCGATATTCGCCATCGAGATTGGAGGCGACCTCCTTGTACTGGCTGTCCTTGAGCCAGAGATAACCCAGCGGGTCGGACGACAGGAAGGCCTGCACCTCGCCCTTCTCCACGGCGACGTTGAGAAGGTTGCCGGGATAGGCGCGCCAGTCGACATCCTTGTTCGGATCGATACCGAGCTTGGCGAGCTGAATGGAGAAGAAATTCTTGTCGGGGCCGCCGAGATCGCCGACCGCGACGATCTTGCCCTTGAGATCGGCAAGCTTGCTCACGCTGGAATCGGCGCGCGTCAGCACCCGCATGCAGCCACCATGGGTGCCGGCGGCAATCTTGACGTCAAAGCCCTGCTCCAGCGGCTTCAGCCAGCGGAGCGCCATGCCTAGCCCGGCATCGCTCTTGCCGGTCGCGATGGCCTCGAGCAGCTGGTCGGTCGAACCGGAATAATTGATGAGTTCGATGTCGAGATTGTGTTTCTGGAAGAAGCCGTGCTCGATGGCGACCGGCACCGGGGCGAGACAGACCGCGCCGGCGTTCCAGGACAGCTTGAGCTTGCGCGGCGCGCCGGTGAGCGCGGGCACATCCGACGCCGTCCGGCACAGCGGAAACTCCGAGAGATCGACGCCGGGCGCGATGGCCCGCGGCGCAAAGGCCTGTGCCGCACCGAAGGCACCGAGCGGCGCAGCGAATGCCGCAGCTAATCCCGCCTGGAGCAAATGGCGCCGGTCGAGCCTCGATCCGTCGCGCTTGTCGTCGTCGTTCATCCGTCTCCACTCCTGCGCTGGCACGGCTCCGCCATCGGCACAACGGCTTGCGTTGCAACTGTTCCGTGCGGAGCTGCGTCGAGAGAAATTCTTTTCGCCCGCGCCTGCTCGGTGCCTTGATGCGATGCGCAAATCATGCGGCGCGTTCGCCGTATCGTCAATGAAATGGAATTTCGAATGTGGCACGAAGCGAAGTCATTCTCTCCATCTGTGCGTGCGAGGACGATGAAAGGATTTCCGCCGATGCATCGGTTGGCGGAGACCGGCGCGACTCCCTCTGCTGCTTCATTTTTGCGCAGCTTCGGCCGTACATCCCGCACGTTCTCGAAATCAGAGCTTCGTTGAAACGTCCTTGCTGATCGCGCGCGCAATACGGTTAGCCATTTCATTGACCGCGCATCGCGCGATCATAGACTTGATCGTCTCGCTGCATCGTTCGCTCACGCGTCGTGGGCAAAGCAACAAGACAGGCCACATGAGCATCAACTCCCTCGATCATTCCATCACGCGCCGGCTCGCAGCATCGCTGCTTGCCGCCGCCATCACCCTGTCGACGGCCGCCGCCTCGTTCGCGGCCGACGCAATCGTGCTGCGCGTCGGCGACCAGAAGGGCGGCAACCGTTCGCTGCTCGAGATCTCGGGCTACGCCAAGGATCTGCCCTACAAGATCGAGTGGTCGGAATTCCCCGCGGCAGCTCCAATCCTGGAGGCGCTCAACGCCGGCGCGCTCGACGTCGGCTACACCGGCGACCTTTCATTCCTTTCGGTCTACGCGGCCGGCGCGCCCATCAAGGCGATCGGCGGCACCAGGTCGGATGCGAAGACGCAAGCCATTCTCGTGCGCCAGGATTCGCCGATCAAATCGGCGGCCGACCTCAAGGGAAAACGCCTCGCCGGCACGCGCGGCGGCTGGGGCCAATTCCTGATCGACGCCACGCTGGAGAAGGCGCAGATCAGGCTGGAGGACGCGACCTTCGCGCCGCTCGGCCCGGTCGACGCCAAGATCGCGCTGGTCGCGGGCTCGATCGACGCCTGGGCGGTGTGGGAGCCCTACGTCTCGTTCGCGACGCTCAAGGACAAAGCCCGCGTGATCGCCGATGGTGAGGGCCTGACGCCGACCATCACCTTTATCGTCGCCTCCGACAGCGCCATCGCTGGCAAGCGTGCGGCGGTGCAGGACCTCGTGCAGCGGCTGAACAAGGCGCGACTGTGGTCGCTGGATCATCTCGGCGAATATGCCAAGAGCACGGCCGAACTGACGAAGCTACCGGAGGACGTGCTGCTCTCGGCCTATACCGCGCAGCGCACCAGCCCGATTCCGATCGATGAGAACGTCGTGAAGGAGGTGCAGGAAGCCTCCGACCGCTCGACGCGCTACGGCATCCTGCCGAAGAAGCTCGACGTGAGCAAAGCCGTCGACCGCAGCTTCACCGCTGCGGCCGCGGGATCGAACTAGAGCAGAGTCGGCGGGATGCGCGCGCTTCGTCTCAAGGCGGGCCCGCTGCATCTCGCCGCGATCTTACTGGCGCATTTTGCCTGCATGGGCCTGATCGTGTGGCTATCGCGTTAGACGCCAGCCAGGGCCGCCGTTCGCCGGCCCGGCCTTAAGGAAAAGATCAGGACAACATAAGGAGCCCATAAGGACTTACGAGACGCCGCTGGCCTAGCATCGACCGTGTGATCGCGTCGGTAACAGGATGCCTCATCCCACGGCTTGTCCAGGCAATCACAACTCGCTCTCGGGTTGCCGATCCCGACTGGACGGGCTTACAGTGATCCGCCCTGCGGCCGTCGACGCTTGCAATGGGAAGGCGACCTTCGGGCTGGAGATCAGCGCCATGTCAGCCGATCAGTATCTTCGTTACGACCCGTCCGTCGAACACATCCGGCCGGAGGAAGCGGCGGCCGTCGAGGCGATCGTTGCTTCGATTTCGCGAACGAGCGATCGCACTTTTCACAAAGACAAGCACGGGACCCGACAGCAGCACGCCAAGGGCGCCGGCTATCTCCGGGGCGAGCTGATCGTCTACGACGATTTGCGGGATCATCTGCGTCAGGGCCTGTTCAAGCAGGCTGGCCACTTCCCGATCATCGTCCGCCTCTCCACCGCATTCAACAGGAGCGATCGCGTACGCTCGCCACGGGGATTTGCCATCAAGGTCCTGGGCGTGACTGGGGCTAAGGCGCTCGGCGACGACGATACGACGAACCAGGATCTCCTGCTCGTCAATCACCCCAGCTATTTTGCAGATGCGATGGCCTATATGCGCGCACAGCAAAAGGTCGAGCACACCCTGTTCCTGCCTGATCTGGCGTACGGACCCATAGGCTTTTTGGCGCGCGTCCTGGTCGCCGCATCGGACAGAACAGGCATTCCGATCCCGATCGTCTTGAAAGCGCTCGGTGATGCCGGCAGCAATATCCTCGGAGAAACCTTTCATACGGAGGGAGCATTGCGGTTTGGCGATTATATCGCAAGGCTTCGCCTGGTACCGATCTCGGCGTCGGTTCGCCAACTCACCGGCCAACCCTGCCACGATGCCGATGATGCCGTGCTGAACAGCGTCGTTGCGTTCTTCAAGGACAATGCGGCCGAGTACGAACTGTTTGCCCAGCTCTGCACCGACCTGGAGCGAACACCGATCGAAGATGCCTCGATCGACTGGCCCGAAGACGTCGCGCCGCCGCAAGCACTCGGCAAGATCACGCTTCCGCGCCAGACCGCCGACAGCCCCACGCGTCGCGTCTATTCCGACGAGGTGCTTTCGTTCGACCCATGGCGATGTCTCGCCGCGCATCAGCCGCTCGGCTCGATCATGCGGTTGCGCAGGGATGCCTACCGTGCCTCCCGCACGCGGCGGCAGCAGCAAAATCAATTCAAGGTCAAGCAACGGCCCGGCGAACCACGGGAGATCGCGGACCTGCCGGATTAAACTGGTCACCGTCCCTCATGATTGGACCCGTTGTCCCGGCCTGCGTCGAAAAATGACGCCGATCGCAGCGGATCGCCGGGATCGAGCGTCTCTGCCAGCGATGCGATCACCTGGCTGGAGCGGTCCCGCCACTTGGCAGCCCTTTGCGCTTGTCCGAGGCTCTCATAGAGCACCGCGGTCGTGCGATAAACCCGCCAGCTGGCATGCGGCAGCCTGGCATGGCGGAGGATCGAAATGGCCGTCGACAAATGCTCGCCGGCGACTTGCGTATCCTGCTTCAGGATCGCAATTCTCGCCATGGCCTCGTAGCACAGCGCGAGAAACGGCCGGTCGGGTGCCGCGCTCGTCACCTCGTGAAACTGGCTGGCCCATGTTTGCGCGCGGTCCAGATCGCCGGTCGCGATCCAATAGTCGCAGCAGGTCAGCAGATAATGCGGGATGACCAGCGACTCCATCGGCACCCGGTCGACCTCCATCCGCCGCTCCATCGCATCGAGATGCTGCCGCGCCCGAGGCAGGTCGCCCATCCGGACATAAGCTCGCGCCAGCAGGTTCCTGCCGACGAAGAAGGTGAACGGATTGGCCTCGATCATCGGGCCGAGCGCATCCTCCGCACGCCGTGACGCGCTGCCATATTCCTCCGCCTCGGAATACAGCCATCCGATCGTGAGATGACACAGCGCGACGGCCTGCGGATTTGCATTCCGCTCCGAGATAGCCAACGCGGAGACGACGTTTCGTTGCGCCCGTCCCCATTCACCGAGATAAATCTGGGCAAAGGCCTCGACCGATTCATAGAGCACGAACAGATAGACGTCACCAACCAGGCGAGCGAGCTCCTTTCCCCTGGTCGTCGCATCGCAGCAGGCCGGATAATTCGCGCGCAGGAACTCCAGCACCATCTCCATCGAGCAGCGCCGCAGCCGCATGCTCAGATCCTGCTCCCCTGTGATCAGTGCTGACGCACGCTCGGCAAGGTCGGCATTCTCGCGATCCCAGCCGCGGAGCATCAGCTTCAAATTGGCAACGTTGCCCTGGACCAGAGCGCTGAACGCCGCGTCGTCGATCGCCCGGCTCTTGACAAGCGCCTGTTCCGCAACAGGCAGGCTCTGGCGGCGATCGACGTAGAGACAAAATCTGCTGAGATCGACCAGCGCGTTCACCTCTTCGCGCACGTGCCCGTTCTCCGCCGCGTGCGCGACGACTGCGCTGAGATCCTGCAGCGAATTCAGGAAATCTCCACTGGCCCGCCAGGCCCAGGCGCGCTGAAGCAACAACTTCAGACGTGTCGTCACTCGAAACTCCGGCGGCAGATGCGGCACCAGGTCCAAAGCGCGGGACAGGTAATTGGCGGCCTCGCGCGTGCTGAACCTTCGCGCCGAGCCCTCGGCCGCCGCGCCCAGATAATGCATCGCTTTCGGGAAATCGCGGCCCAGCTCGAAATGGCGCGCGACGACGGCGGCGAGCTCCACAGCCTGCGGCCCGTATCCCTGCTCGATCCCCGCCCCAAGCAGCGCATGGGTTTTCGTGCGGCGCGCCGGCGCGAGCCGCTGGTAGAGGATCTCCTGGTAAAGCGCGTGCTGGAACGCATAGCGACCGGAGACGCCTCCGTTCGGCCACTCGGTCATGCCGGCAACGACGATGACGCGATCGGTCCGCGCCAGGTCCTCGCACATCTGCTCGACATCCAGCACGGGACGGTCCAGCACACCGGCGATATGGAGCGCGGAAAACTCCGCTCCCGCCGCACTGGCGACCTCGAGCAGGCAGCGCTCGTCCGCGGTGAGGTGATCGATCTGCTGCTTGATCATTCCTTCCAAATCGCGCGGCATACTGTCCTGCGAGGCCGCGTCTTCACTGACCAGCCGCCAGCCCAATTCGTGCTCGACCAGCGCGCCTTGGGCCACGAGATGATCGAGCAGAGACGACACGAATAGAGGATGCCCGCCGGTTCGCGCGAAGATGCGCTCGACCAGCTCTCTGGCAAAATCGGCCGAGTTGAAGCGCAGGGAAAGATAGCGTTCGACGTCGGTGCCGGTCAATCGATCGAGCGCGAGCTCGGTGGCGTGTCCGTGAATCCGCAAGTCCTGGTGAACCGCACGGATGGGATGTCCGCCGACGGCGACTTCCATCGGCCGATACGTGGCGAGCACGAGGATAGAAGCCCTCCGATCCCGGCGCGCAAGCCGAGAGAGCACATCCACGGTGGCAAAGTCGCTCCAATGCAGATCTTCCAGGATGATCACCCATGGTCGCGTAACGGCGAGATGTTCCATGAGATCGGCAAATTCGCGCAGCATGCGCTCCCGGGTTGCGCCGAAGACCTCGTGCTGGAATGCGGCCCGGTCTGCTTCGCCGAGGAAACCGGGCATTTGCGCGAGCCAGGTCGGGGCGTGCTCGCGGATCGAAGTCAGCAGCGATGCTCCATCGGTTCGACGGCAGCACTCGTTCAGCGCTCCGATCAGCGGAAGAAAGGCCTCATGGGTGCCGAACAACTCGTTGCAGCTACAATGCAGCACGCCCAGTCCCTGCTGGTTCATCCTGTCCAGCGTCATTTGCAAGAGGGTGGTCTTGCCGATCCCGGCCTCGCCGGTGATGAAGACGACCTGACGCTGTCCGGTACGGGCGAGTTGCAACGCCTTGTCCAGCGTATCGAGTGCCCCGGTGCGCCCGACCCTCCAGTGCCGGCGTCGATCGACGGCCTGCTCCGTGGCGGACGCCGCCTCCTGTTCGCGCGCTCGCTCGATCGCAGGCAATTCGACGGTCGCGACCGCCGCAATGAAGCGATAGCCGCGCCGCGTGACCGTCTCGATGTAATTGGGGGACTGCCTGTCGTCGCCGAGCACCGAGCGTAGCGCGTTCACGGCAACGGCGAGGCTCGACTCGCTGACGTGCAGATCGGACCAGACCGCGTCGAGCAACTCTTCCTTGGTGACGAGCTCACCGGGCCGACCGACAAGATGGCAAAGAACCTCGAACGGCTTCGGCGCCAGCGCGATCCGCTCCCCGCCTCGCCACAATAGTGCGTTGGCACGGTCGAGGTGGAATTCACCAAAGGCAAGCGCGTCTGTACGCACGGCTCCGACCCCCGGATGCTCCCCCACCTTAAGGGAAAGCTCAGCCAAATGTAAGGACACGATAAAGACCTGCGCCCTGCGCCGGCACTAGCATTGGCCTGTCCATTTCAGAGACGCCGGCGAGGCGTCGGACGGCCTTTTCATCACGCTGTCATTTCAGTCGACAGGCAGTCGATGCCTGAATTTTGGCAAGGAGTTGGCCATGAGCATTTTAAGACATTTGGCGATCCCGCCTCTCGCTTTTGCCATTCGCCATTACGACCTCAGGGTCATATTGGGCATCACCGTCCTCAGCCGCGTCTTCCTCCTCGCAATCTACCTTGCGTGCGGCGGCCCGGGCCTGTCCGAGTTCGATCTCGCCAACACCATCGCGCTGCCATGAGCTCGGGACCGCTGGAATGGTGCATTGAGATCGCGATCATCGTCGCGATCTGCATCGGGATTGTCGCGGGCGGGCATGGCCGGCTCGTCGTGCCGCATCACCGGGTTCAACGCGCGCAAGCCGATCGGGCCGCTTGCCTGCAGCGGCCCACAAACCTCTTCGGCATCGTGGCGCTGCGGCGAGGCGGTCCGCCCGTTTGATCGATCACCAATATCCGCGGTGATAGGCCCGGTACGGCCGGTAGTAGCCGTAGCGCGGACCGTAATATGGACGATAGGCGCGATAGCCGTAATAGCGGGGACGCGCGTAGTAGCCGCCATAACCGTAACCCGGTCCATAGCCACCATAATAGGCAGGAGCATAGCCGTAAGCCGGCCCCGGGTATCCGTAGCCGCCATAATAAGGCCCGCCGCCATAGTAGCCGTAGCCGTAAGGCGAGCTGCTGGCGATGGCGCTACCGATGATCGCACCGGCTGCGAGGCCGCCAATGCCCCATCCAAAACCTCGGCCGCGCCAATACACCTGCGTGACATCATCGCCGGTCGCGGCCTTCATGGTCGCGACATTCGTGGGCATCGGGCCCGCAGCGGCCGGCTCGATTTGGCCGGCCATGACCGCGCCGGCCAGCGAACAGGCAATTGCCGTTTTCCAGATCCTCATCGTCTTACTCCCTGTCTGACGTTTCGCTTGGACATGGACGCAGCCCATGATCGGGCATCCTGGCGCAAGGTCAAAGCCAGAAATTCGGCCTCGAGTTTGCGTGCACCGCACAAGACGCATGCCTCCATTCTGATCAACCGGTACCCGACGGGCTCGACGACCTCGCCGCGTGTGACACCGGCAGGACGGTGCCTGGGGCCCGATCACCGCGGCAAAGCATTAAGCTTCCGGCGCATTCGCAACCAACAACCACCTTCCCGATTGACTATTCGTGCCGTTACTATCGGTTCCAATGTGCGCGGCCGGGAGGCTTCTCGCGAGCGCCAGAGTTGTGGGAGAATGACATGAGTGCCGCGAGACCCGAGCCGCTTGCCCGTCAGGCGCTGGCGTTCGTCCTGGCCGGCGGACGCGGCAGCCGGCTGCTGGAGCTGACCGACCGGCGCGCCAAGCCTGCGGTCTATTTCGGCGGAAAATCCCGCATCATCGATTTCGCGCTGTCGAACGCGGTGAACTCGGGCATCCGTCGCATCGCGGTCGCCACCCAGTACAAGGCGCACAGCCTGATCCGGCACCTTCAGATGGGCTGGAACTTCTTCCGTCCCGAGCGCAACGAGAGCTTCGACATCCTCCCGGCAAGCCAGCGCGTCTCCGAAAACATGTGGTATGTCGGCACGGCCGATGCAGTCTACCAGAACATCGACATCATCGAATCCCACGCCTGCCGCTTCATCGTGGTTCTCGCCGGCGACCACATCTATAAAATGGATTACGAGGTGATGCTGCGGCAGCATGTCGAGAGCGGCGCCGACGTCACCGTCGGCTGCCTGGAGATGCCGCGGACAGAATCCTCGGGCTTCGGCATCATGCATATCGACGAGAACGGCTGGATCAAAGAGTTCCTTGAAAAGCCGAAAGATCCGCCGCCGATGCCCGGCAAGCCGGACGTCTCGCTCGCCAGCATGGGCATCTACGTGTTCGACGCGAAATTCCTGTTCGAGGAGCTCAAGCGCGACGCCGAGGATCCGAATTCCAACCACGATTTCGGCAAGGACATCATCCCCTACCTCGTCAAGAACGGCCGCGCCATGGCGCACCAGTACTCGACCTCCTGCGTCCGCTCCGGCAGCGACCCGCGCGCCTATTGGCGCGATGTCGGCACGGTCGACGCCTATTGGGCCGCCAATATCGACCTCACCGACGTGGTCCCCGAGCTCGATTTGTTCGACAGCGCCTGGCCGATCTGGTCCTATTCGGAAATCACGCCACCGGCAAAATTCGTCCACGACGAGGAGAGCCGACGCGGCCAGGCCGTGAGCTCGCTGGTCTCGGGCGGCTGCATCATTTCCGGCGCCTCGCTGCGGCGCTCGCTGCTGTTCACCGGCGTGCGCGTCAACTCCTATGCTCAGGTCGAGAACGCCGTGATCATGCCGTACGTGAACATCGGCCGCGGCGCGCGTTTGAAGAACGTCGTGATCGATCGCGGCGTCGAGATCCCGGAAGGGCTCGTCGTCGGCGAGGATCCCGAGTTGGACGCAAAGCGCTTCCGCACCACCGAGCAGGGCATTTCGCTCATCACCCAGCCGATGCTCGACAGGCTCAATACATGACGCCTGTTCGCGTCCTCGCGGTCGCCTCTGAGGTCTATCCCATCGTCAAGACCGGCGGCCTCGCCGATGTCGCGGGCGCGCTGCCGATCGCGCTGAAGGCGCATGGCGTCGAGATGCGCACGTTGATGCCGGGCTATCCCGACGTGATGCGGATGCTGGGGGGAGCCGACGAAATCCGGCGCTGGCCGGATTATTTCGGCGGACCCGGCCGTTTGCTCGCCGGCTCGCATGACGGCCTCGATCTGTTCGTGCTCGACGTGCCGCATCTCTACGCACGGCCTGGCAACCCCTACGTGACGGCCGAAGGTGTCGACTGGGCGGACAATGGCATGCGGTTCGCCGCGCTCTCGCGCATCGCGGCCGACATCGGCCACGGCCTCGTTCCCGCCTTCGTGCCCGACGTGGTGCATGCCCATGACTGGCAGGCCGGGCTCGCGCCGGCCTATCTGCACTACGATAACCGGCCGCGGCCCGCCACCGTGATGACCATCCACAACATGGCCTATCAGGGCAAGTTCGCGCCCGAGCTGATCAGTTCGATCGGCCTGCCGTGGCGCGCTTACGGCGTCAACGACCTCGAATATTTCGGCGGCATCAGTTTTTTGAAGGCCGGCCTGCAATTCGCCGATCGCATCACCACGGTCTCGCCGACCTATGCGCAGGAGATCCAGAGCGACGAGGGCGGCATGGGGTTCGGCGGCTTGCTGCGCGCCCGCGCGCACGTGCTGAGCGGAATCCTCAACGGCATCGATGTCTCCGTTTGGAATCCGCAAGAAGATCCGCACATCGCCTACCGCTTCGGCGCGGAGGACCTCACGTTCCGGGCCGCGAACAAGGCGGTGCTGCAGCAACAGTTCAATCTGGATTCCTCGGACGAAGCGCCATTGCTCGGCGTCATCAGCCGCCTGTCCTGGCAGAAGGGGCTCGATCTCCTGCTCGAAGCCGTTCCGACCATTTTGCGCGAAGGCATGCAGCTCGCGCTGCTCGGCAGCGGCGACCGCGATCTGCAGGATCGCTATCAGGCCGTTGCGCGCGCAAACCCCGGCCGCATCGGCGTCGTGATCGGCTATGACGAGATCATGGCGCATCTGATCCAGGCCGGCTCGGACGCGCTCATCGTGCCATCACGGTTCGAGCCGTGCGGCCTGACCCAGCTCTGCGCGCTGCGCTACGGCGCCGTGCCCATCGTCTCGCGGGTCGGCGGCCTCGAGGATACCATCGTCGATATCGGCGAGGCCGACAAATCGGGCCACGATGCCACCGGCTTCAAGTTCGCACCCGTCACCGCGGATGCCCTCGCCGGCACGCTGCGCAAGGCCAACATCGCCTTTCACGACAAGCTGACCTGGCGCCGACTGCAACTGAGCGGCCTTGCGACCGACGTGTCCTGGCGCAACCGCGCCGGTGACTATGCCGCGCTCTATCGCGGCCTCATCACCGCGCGCGCCTGAGGCCCGACATCGTCGAATCAATGCTATAGAGCCGCCATGGACCCGTTCTTGATCAAGCTGATCGGCTTTGCCGCCGCGACCTGCACCACCGTGGCCTATGCGCCGCAAGCCATCAAAGTGTGGAAGACCCGCTCCACCGGCGATATTTCGCTCGGCATGTTTCTGGTCATGGTGCTGGGCCTGGCGCTCTGGCTCGTCTACGGCCTGCTGTCGGGCGATGCGCCCCTCGTCGCCGCCAACGCCATCACCATGGTGCTCGCCGGCGGCATCCTGTTCATGAAGCTGAAATACGGGTGAGCCACTCTTCTTCACCTCTCCTCGCTTGCGAGAAGAGGAGAAGATCACCGCCCGAACACATACGAGGCCATCGCGACATTCGCGACCTCGTCGACGAATACGCGCTGGCCCGCGTCGCTGCCGGCGGCGCCGGCGGCCACCATCAGCGGCAGCAGATGATCTTCGCGCGGATGGGCCAGGCGCGCGCTCGGTGCGTTCTCCCAGTCAACCAGCATCGCGTTGCGGCGCGCTGCGTCCTTGTGGCTAATCACCTCGTTCAGATACGCCTCGAAATCATACGAGACCGGCTTCGACTCCGCGCGGCCGAACCCGCGCATGTTGTGATAGGTGAGCCCGCTGCCGACGATCAGAATGCCTTCGTCCCGCAGCGAGGCAATCGCCTGCCCGACCTTGATGTGCTCGGCCGGATCGTAACTCGATCTCAGCGACAGCAGCACGATGGGCATGTCGGCGTTCGGATACATCAGCCCGAGCGGCACGAAGGTGCCGTGATCGAAGCCCTGGTTGGGATCCTCCCGGCAATCGACGCCCGCGCGAATGAGCAGCGCCTTCACCTCCGCGGCGAGCTCGGGCCGCCCCGGCGCCGGATATTTGAGGTGATAGGTGTGCTCGGGGAAACCGTGATAATCGTACACCATCGGCGGATGCGCCGAGGTCGACACGGTGAAGGCGTCAGCCTCCCAATGTCCTGTGATGACGAGCACGGCCTTGGGCTTCCCCGGCAAGAGCTGCGGCAGCCGGCCGAACGCCTCGGCGGTCTTCGCATATTGCACCCGCCTGTCTTCCATGAACGGCCAGGGACCGCCGCCATGTGACAGGAAGAAAGTCGGAAGTCGCACCATGGGCGAAGGCTCGTTTCATTGCCAACATGCGCGTGCGAGCTGCCCGCGCGATCGGCCGCGAGCATAGGCAAACCCGTATGGTTAGCAAGACGTTAACGATTTTCCGCCCAGAATCCGGCGTAGCCGAAGGGGTCGGCCAGCAGCCAGGGACGTGAAATGAAGAAGTTTGCGTTGGGGGACGTCGTCAACAGTGACAAGGGCCGCCGCGGCGTCGTTCGCGCCGCCTACAAGTCGAAGGAAGGCCAGCAGTTCTACGCCGTCGAGAAAGACGGCGCGATGGATTATCTGGAGGAAGACCGGCTGAGCCCGGCGCCGCGTGTCGAGCTCGCGGCTTAAGTCCAACTCAACATGCCCTAACGCCCGAACCGGTCCAGGCGCTCCGACCAGGAGTCGTCTCCGCTCGCGATGCGATCGTTCGTGATCAGCAGCAGGCGATCGCTGCCTGCGGCCGCATCCCAATGCGGCAGGTCCGCACCGTTGGGATCGCCGCTCTTGGCGAAATTGATCCAGTAGGCGCGCATGCGATTTGCGACCTCGCGATCGGTTCGTGACAGGATGCCCGCACCGGGCATGCCTTCCACGCCGAAGATGAACTGCAATTCCCGTCCGTGACCGCCCTCGGGGTTTGCGCGCCGTGCCTCCGGCACATAGGCGAAGCGATAGCGAAAGGTCGGCGCACCGCTGGCGGCATGCAGGCGCGCCAATAGTCTCCCTGGCTCGGAGAAGACCTTGTCGGTGTAGAACCTTGCCGCGCGGCCGGAGGGTCTGGCGAGATCGGGATAGAGCCCGCGCAGCTCATCGCTGGTGGCGCCTGACGACGCCAGCTCTTCCCGGATACCCAGCTCGCCGTCGAAACCGGTCTCGTCGTCGTTCGAGCCGATGATCAGGGGAATGCGGCTCTCATGTCTGGCCGCGAAGCCCGCGGCGACCTCCTCGCTCACCAGACGTCCATCGATCGTCGGCCCGAAGCTGCGCGGCGATTTTTCCAGCAGATGCTTTTCGACGGCAAGCAGGCGTCGCGGGTCGGCGGTGCGCAAATCGGCCTGTCGCCCCAGCGCCGCCATGAATTGCCGCCCCACAATCTCGGCCTCTTGTGCCGAACGCAGGCGCGCACGGCCGGGAATCGATTGCAGAATGGCTTTCTGGAAGAGATCACGCGATTGCTCAGACAGCATCAGCAGCGCGATCGAGGTCGCGCCTGCGCCACTGCCGAACAAGGTGACGTTGGTGGGATCGCCGCCGAAGGCCGCGATGTTATCATGCACCCAATGCAGCGCCGCGATCTGGTCCATCAGGCCGTAATTGCCGGAACCGTCTTCCGACAGCGCGGGATCGGTGAGCCAGCCGAGCACGCCGAGGCGAAAATTCACGGTCACCACGATGAGACCGGCTTGCGCGAGCCTGGCACCATCGAACAGCGGATCGTTCGCGGTGCCGCTGACGAAAGCACCATCGTGGATGAACAGCATCACCGGCAGCGGGCCATCGACGCCGAACGGACGGAACACGTTCAGCGTCAGGCAATCCTCGCTTGATCCCGGCAGCGACGGCTGAAGACACGGCGCGCCATACGCATAGGCGGTGCGCATCTCCGAACTCTCGGGCGCGGCCTGCGGCGGACGCCAGCGTAGCGGCCCGATAGGCGCGGCCGCATAGGCCAGCCCCTTGAACGAGGCTACTTCGCCTTCGACGGCGCCAAGCATCTGTCCTTCGCGCGTCAGCGCAAATGGAAACTGGCCGACCGGCTGGGCCACGACCGACACGGCGCAGCAGAAGACCAGAGACGTCGCAAAAAGCGCGAACACGGACCGCATCTTCGGAGCATCTCGATGCGCGGAAGGATTTGAGCAGGTTATGTCCGTGGCCCGCTGCGAGGCAAGCGCCGCGGCCGCGCCTAGCTCCGCTTGGCGGCAAGCTCCGCCAGTGCGTGGCGTGCGATGATGCCGAGCTCACCGAGTGTGGTGTGACCGGACCGCGCCGCCTCGATCAGCCGCTCGGCGATGAACCTGCGGCTGTCGTGATCGCCGCCGTGCGGCAGTTGGCGGCACGTCTCCTCCAGGACGACGTCCATGTTCGCTTTGGTCCGCTCACTCAACTCTGTCATGACGCCCGTCGGCACGCGTGGCAAAACAAGAGCATACACAGGTGGATCGACCCTGATTAGCCCGGGAAATCACGGCCATTGTGCATCGCGATGCGTGTGCTGCCGCAACATTCACGCGGCCATGATGACGCCGCAAATGGCTACCGAAGATTGCACATGCCGTGATGACAAGCCGAACCTGCAGCGATAGCCTGCCGGCAAAATAAAACACACGGGAGGAAATGCCATGCCTGATGCAATGGTTGCTGCGCGTGCCTCTGACGCGGGGCGCGGAACCAGCCAGCAGGTCGATGTTGCCGTGGTCGGTGCCGGATTTGCCGGCCTCTATCTTCTCCATCGGCTGCGCAAGGCCGGCCTCACGGCGGTCGGCCTCGAAGAAGCCGGCGACGTCGGCGGCACCTGGTACTGGAACCGATATCCCGGTGCGCGCTGCGATATCCAGACCATCGATTACAGCTACACCTTCGATCCGGACCTCGAGACCGCCTGGACCTGGTCGGAAAAATACGCGACCCAGCCCGAGATCCTGCGCTATCTGGGCTTCGTCGCCGACCGTTACGATCTCAGGCGTGACATTCGCTTCAAGACCAAGGTCACGGAAGCGAAATGGGACGAGGCCACCGGACGCTGGCAGCTCACCACCGACAATGGCGCGCCGGTCTCCTGCCGCCATTACATCATGGCCACCGGCTGCCTCTCGGCGCCGAAGCCGCCGGAGATCGACGGCGTCAAGGACTTCAAGGGCGAGGTTTATTTCACCGGACGCTGGCCGCATGACGGCGTCAATCTCGCCGGAAAACGCGTCGCGGTGATCGGCACGGGATCGTCGGCCATTCAGTCGATCCCGCTGATCGCACAACAGGCCGCACATCTGACCGTGTTCCAGCGTACGCCGAACTTCGCGCTGCCGGCGCATAACGGCCCAGCGCCTTCCGATCGCATGAGCCTGCTGCAAGGCGATCGCGCGGCCTATCGCGAGCAGGCGCGCCAGTCGATGGCCGGCGTACCCTATCCGCAGCAGACGGTCGTGAGCTGGCAATTAAGCGATGTCGAGCGTCGAGAGCGGTTCGAACGCGCGTGGGCGGCCGGCGACCTCGTCCACATCCTGACCCAGCTCTGGGCCGACCAGGCGGTGGACATCGACGGCAACAAGATCGTCCAGGACCTGATCCGCGAGAAGATCCGCGCTGCCGTCAAAGACCCCGAGACCGCCGCGGCGCTGATGCCGGACGATCATCCGTTCGGCGCCAAGCGGCCCTGCCTCGATACCAACTATTACGCGACCTACAACCGGCCGAACGTCACGCTGGTCAATCTGCGTCAGGAGCCGATCAAGGCGATCACCGCAAGCGGCATCACGACCGCAAGGCGCAGCGTTGATGTCGACGTGATCGTGTTCGCGACCGGCTTCGACGCCATGACCGGCGCGATCCGCGCCGTGCATCCGATCACCGGCCGTGGCGGCAAATCGCTCACCGATGTCTGGGCGCAGGGGCCGCAGACCTATCTCGGGCTCACCGTCGAAGGCTTTCCGAACTTCTTCATGATCACCGGGCCCGGCAGCCCGTCGGTGCTGTCGAACATGGCGGTGTCGATCGAGCAGCATGTCGACTGGGTTGTCGATCGTCTCGCGGCATTGCGCGACGCCGGCTTCACCACGATCGAGCCGACCGAAACGGCGCAGGCCGGCTGGAACAGGCACATGGCGGACTGCTCGATGGTGACGCTGCACCGGCTCGCCAACACCTGGTACACGGGCGCCAACGTTCCCGGCAAGGTGCAGGGCCTGATGCCCTATACCGGCGGCGTCGGTCCCTATCGCAGCATCTGCGACGAGGTCGTCAGCCGCGGTATGCTCGGCTTCAAGCTGACCGGTCCCAACGTTGCCGCGCAATGCAATGACGGCGAGGTGGTGCGCCTCCAGCCCGATGTACGGCTGGTGCTGAACCTGCTGGCGTCGCTCAACCTGCCCCCGATCGAGTCGATGGGCGCGCAAGGCGCCTGCGCCTTCGTCAATGAGTTCAACAAGGGCCGTCCCGCTGGACGGCCGATCGGCGAGATCGTCGACGGCACGCTGCCCGGCGCCGACGGTCCCTTGCCTTATCGGGTCTACAAGCCGGCAACATCAGGGCCGCATCCGGTCGTGGTCTATTTCCACGGCGGCGGCTGGGTGCTCGGCGACGAGCAGTCGGACGAGCCGTTCTGCCGCGACATGGTGCGGCGGACCGGCATGATGCTCGTCAGCGTCGGCTATCGTCATGCGCCCGAGCACCGTTTCCCGACCGCGGCCGAAGATGGCTATGCGGCGACGCGCTGGATCGCCGAGCACGCCGCCGAGCTCGGCGGCAGGCCGGGCCCGGTGCTGGTCGCGGGCTGGAGTGCCGGCGGCAACATCGCCGCCGTCACCTGCCAGCTTGCACGCGATCGCGGCGGGCCGGAGATCGCGGGCCAGCTCCTGATCTGCCCGGTCACCGACTGCACCTTCGACCGCCCCTCCTACAACGACAATGCGACCGGCTATTTCCTGACACGTTCGCTGATGTACTGGTTCTGGGACCTCTATTGCTCGCCGGCCGACCGCACCGATCCGCGCGCCTCGCCGCTCCGCGGCAAGGTCGCAGGCCTCCCGCCGGCCTTCGTCGTCACCTGCGAGTTCGATCCACTGCGTGACGAAGGCATCGCCTATGCCGAGGCAATGGCCGCTGCCGGCGTCCCGGTCGAGCAACTCAAGGCGCGCGGTCATTTCCACTCGTCCTTCACGATGGTGGACGTGATCATCACCGGCGCGCCGGGCCGGGTGCAGATGGCCGAGGCCTTGCGGCGCTTCGCAGGGTTGCCGCCGGAGGTCAGCCGCGGCGACGATCGCAGTCAGGTTCATACCAGCCCGGGGCATAAGATCGCGGCGGCCGCGAGCTGAAAGCGAATATCGGCCGGGAACAATTTCCCGGTCATCGCGTTTGGTGCTGTGGCATTGAGATGCAGTAATGGGTGTGGGCCCCGGCACGCAGGCTAGTGTGCCGGGGTTCTTTTTGCGTGAGGCGGAACGATGGGGGACGTGGTTGGGGATTCAAAGGTCGATTTTGGTGTCCTTGCGGTGCTGCATAAATGGCCATCGCTTGCGAACCAGCGACGGACGGACAGATCGTCCTACCAGGTGATCGAGGGCACGCTCGACGAATGCATCTCGGCGTTCATGGCGAAGCCGGCGGCGACCAGGCATCTCTATGAGATCCGTACCATCGCGCAACCACCGCTGGTCACGGACATCCTCTCGCCTGAGCACATCACCGAGCTCGCGCGGCTGCGCGAATTTCTCTGATCCTCGCAGAAGCACCGGCTGAGCGCGGGAACCTTCTACCGGTTTTTCCCGTTGATGGTGATCGGAAGCGAAGGCGTGAGTGCCTCAGATGCTTGAAGCCGGCGTGCCAGCCCCTGTCGTGCCCTATGGCGCAGACCAGACCCTGTTCGTGGTGATCGATCGCCTCGACAAGGCGACCGAAATCCGTGTCGAGCGAAGCGATCTCGACGCCACGATTGGCGAGCTCGTCGCCGGCTGCTTCAACGACCCCGTCAAGGTCATCTCGTTCAACACGCTCGAGCACTGGATGAAGGACATCTCGACCGACGTCGCCGGTGAGATCCGGGCGCGCTGCGACATTGATGGCGTGACGCTGCCCGACTATCTCAGCGACTTCGTCGAGAGCCACAGCTGAGCGCGCGTTGGACGATGAAAATCAGGCGCGCCGGTACTTGCCGGCAATGATCTCGATCTCGCGGCGGCGTTCGTCCGCGAAGGTTAGGAGCTTTTCGATCGTCAATGTATCCGTGATCCGTTTGGCCAGCCGCTCGGCGCGTGCCGCCTGATCTTCGAGATACTGGATCGTGGTCAAACGCCGCCTCCCAAGAGCTTCAATCTGGAGTCCCGAATGATTGGGTATCCATGGTGGCTGGAGGGGGCTAACAGCCGGTTAAGCACAGCGCTTCGGATCGATGCAGCCGCAAATTATTGCACAACGTCGAGCCTGACATTGGTGACACCCTTGTCGACCATGCCGAGCGCCTCCGCCGCGGAGGGCGAGATGTCGACCACGCGTCCGCGAACATACGGACCGCGATCGTTGATCCTGACGGTCACGAAGCGGCCGGACGAGACATCGGTGACGCGCAGCTTGGTGCCGAACGGCAGGCTGGGATGGGCCGCTGTCAATTCGTTCTTGTCGAACCTCTCGCCGCTCGCCGTCTCCGTGTCCGAATAGAAGCTGGCGACGCCATGCGAGACGCTTTGCTTTGCATCACCGTCGGGGACGCGCGCCCGGCTGATCGGACGTGGATGCAGCGCCGCCACCCTGTGCGGTCGTTCGACAGCGGCTTGGCGGTGGGTGCCGAGATCGGCCTTCTGGCGGCCGACGGGCGATTGCGCACACGCCGCAAGCGACGCCGCGCCGATGATGGCGAGCAGCAACCGGCACAGGCTTGCCGGCGAAATCCGGGCAGTTTCGGCACGTGCAAATCGAGACATGATGCGCCCTCCGAACGACCCCGAGTTTCGGTGGGCAATGAGGGCAGAACCTTGTCGGAACGAAAGCGCGCCTGCGGCCGCAGCCGTTTCAGGTTTAGCTGTGGCGATTCCACCACACTGGCTTGTCCTGAATCGAGACAGACTCCTGGGATAAGCCCGATACGACGCGCCAGATCGGGCGCGTCTCCGGAGGAACCTCGCCAGGCTCGGCGTCGCCCTTCAAGAGCCGTGCGAGTTCGCGCCGATAGAGCCGCCGCCAGCCGGTCCTCAGGCCGGCGAGAAAGTCGAGCTCCCGTTGTGTCAGCGTGCACATCATGAACCCGATCCGGTTGCGAGAGCCGCGTCGTCAGCCGACGAGGCCTCCCATCGGTTTGACGTCGGCGCTGCCCGGGAAGATCGTATCGGCCAGCACCCTCTCCTCGACCCGCAGATGATCCCTCAGCAGGCCCTTCAACACGGCCCGCAAATCCGTAGTCGGCTTGAGATCGCGATCCTCGAAAAGTTGCGCCGGCTTCAGACCCGGCCAGTCCGCGATCACGCGGCCACCGGTGAGCCCGCCGCCGATCAGGAAGGCGACCGTGCCCGTGCCGTGGTCCGTGCCCTGCGTCCCATTGATGCGCGCGGTTCGCCCGAACTCGGTGACAACCGCGACGACGGTCTCGCGCCACGCCTCGCCCATGTTGCTCTCGATCGCGGCAAAGGCGCCGTCGAGCGCGCCGAGCAGATTATAGAGCTGGCCCGAGGCCGCGCCCTCGGCGATGTGGGTGTCCCAGCCGACGAAGCCCATCGCGCCGACACGCGGACCGTCGGGCTTTGCGAGATAGCGCGCGGCGGTGCGGGCTGCTTCGGCGAAATAGGCGCGGACGCGCGCGATGCCGGGCGGCGCCAAGGTTGGATCGTCGGACATCGGATCGCCCGCGCCCGATGCGCCGCCGAGCGACGCGAGCCTCATGCGGGCCTGGAGCACGGTCGCAAGCTTCGGATCGGTGTGCTGGTAGAGATCGAGCAGGCGGTTCTGCGTGTCCTCGCTCGCCGGCAACAATCTCTGCGGCACCCATGTCATCACAGGCGCCGAACCGCGCACCACCAGCGGCGTCACAGAGCCAATGCCGAGCGCGCGGCTGCCGCGCGGGTCGACACGCCCGCCGGATTCCAGCGCGAGCAGTGCGCGGTTGAGCCATCCCGAACTCGTCATACCCGGCTTGACGAGCCCGCTCTCCAGCACGTCCTGGCCGTCGAAATGCGAACGCTCGCGATAGGGCGTCGCGGTGGCATGGACGATCGCAGCCTTGCCGCTTTTGTAGAGCCGATGCAGGTTCGGCATCGCCGGATTGAGCGCGAAGAAGGCATCGAGCGGCAGCGCGGGCGGCTTGCCGTCCAGCGCCAGCGCGCGATCGCCGCGCAGGGAGATCCAGTCGGGATCGCCCACCGGCGCAACCGCGCCAAGGCCGTCGAGCGCGCCGCGCAGCACGATGACCAGCAGGCGCGGATCGCGCCCTTCGGCGCGCGCGACCCGCGGCATCTGGCTCCATGCGAACAGCGCGCCGGACCCGACCAGAAGCTCGCGCCGCGTGGGCAAATGATTGACGACGCCCATGCTCACCTCCTCTGAAAATCCGCCGACATGAACAAGAGCGCCAACGCTTGCTGCCGGCTCTCGGCACGGCCGACCGCCTGCTTCACCTCGGGTGATATCTCGGAGGCGAAGACGTCCTCGATGATCACTTGCGGATCGGCAGTGGTCGCGATGCGTTCGGCGAAATTGTTGGCGATGTCGAGCCGCCGGCCAATGCCGTCGATCCAGCTTGCCTCGTCATCCGGATAACCCTTGGGCGCCGATGGCCGCCACAGCCCTTCACCGAGCAGCTCCTGGCCGCCGGTGAAGCGGACGGGATCGACGGTCGTGATGCCGGTCGCGCGCACCATGCCGACGCCCCACTCGCTCGGACGCTTGAGTTTCGACGGCGGCCCGCGCCACGCCTCGTCCGACGACACCATCGCGATCGCGACCTGCTTGAGATCGCCCTCGGCGTCGCGAAAAATCTTCGCCATCTGCTCGATCAGCACAGGCGGCGGCTCGTCGGCCACGAAATGTCGTGCGAGCTTGGTCGCGACATGGGTCGCGGTCGCCGGATGCACGGCGAGATCGCGCAGCACCGCGCGGCCCTGCTCAACGTCCTCCTGCTCGTAGCGCTTGCCGAGCACAGTCTGTCCGCCGGGCTCGTGCAGCCGCGGATTGAAGGTGAATTCGCCGCCGTGCTCGGGATTGTCGCCGGGCGGCACCAGCGTCCATCCCGTCAACACATTGGCGAAGCTGATGACGTCGTCCTGGGTGTAGCCGGCGCGCACGCCGAGCGTATGCAGCTCCATAATCTCGCGCGCGATGTTCTCGTTGAGGCCGCGGCTGCGGTTGATGCCGGCGATCGAGTTCGCGCCCATCGAGCCGAGATTGTCGAGATAGAACAGCATCGCCGGATGGCCCTCGACGGCCAACAGGAGATCGACGAAGCGGCCGAGCGTATTGGCGCGAACGGCTTCGCGCTCATAGGCGCCGGACATGCTCTGGATCTTGTTGGCTGAGATGCAGAAATGGTTGGACCAGAACCACACCAGCCGCTCGGCGAAACCGATGTCGGCAGAAAGCGCGGCTTCCGTGCGCACCTTGGCTTCCTGCAAATAGATCGGACGCCCCGGATCGGGCACGGCCTCGGCCGCCTGCTTGGCCGCCATCTCGGCGGCATCCTTGTCCGCTCCCTGGCCTTGCGTCTGGTCTTCCGACATGGTCGGCGTCGCCGCCACCTGCTGCTTTTTAGCTTGCTGCTGGGCTTGCTTGGCGCGCGCGGCGCGCCGCGCATTGGCATCGGCCACGGTGCGATAGGCCTTTGCGCTGGAGGGAAGGCTCGCGGCGGCGTTCAGGACGAGCGGGCGGTCGAGCTCGGCTATCAGCGCGCCGCGCGGGTCGGTTCCGAGAGCCGCAATCGATCCCGGACGCGGCCCCATCCCGAAGCGATGAAGTGCCAGCACGGCCTCGGCCTTTGCAGAACTGCTCATGGCGAATGCCCAATTCTTGCGAGCCTGCCGACGGTGTCGGCGGGAAGTTACGAAGCGTAATGCTACGTATTGTAGCATTCACGACAAAGACCGGCAAGTGGAGATTGAGAGAGCGCCGTCAACAACTCGGGAGCCGCCGGTCCTGCAGATCAGCGGCGGCGATCCTTCTAGAAATTGGGCCCGAGCGCGATCTTCGTGATCGTGCCGTTTCTGACGCCGATGCGCCATTCCGCCGAACCGTTGGCGAACTGGGCGACATAGATGTCGCTGTCGAGCGCGGTGACGCCGCGGAAGGAGACCGCACGCAGCGCACCCAGCCGCGTTAGAATCGCCTGATCGAACGGAAGCTGCGCGCGCGTGATGTCGGCCACTTCCGACGTCATGCGCTCGTAGTCCGGCTGTCCCTTGCCGACTCCCTCGATGTAGCGACGCAGCATCTCCTCACCATTGGCGATCGGAACGGCGCGCCGTGCCGCGCGACTCGGACGCGCGCCGAGGTTCGAAGCCTCGACATTGTGGAAGCGCGTTTGCCGGCCCGGCACCAGGATCTCCATGCACCGTCCCGACTTGTCGGCAATCACCCACGGATTGTTCACGGTGGTGGTGGAGGCCCAGGTCATGTTGGGCCTGACGGCGCTCTGCGTCCTCCGATTGCCGTCGGCATCGAGATTGAAGACCTGGATGTCGTCGCCCATCTCGTTATAGACCATGATCCTGATCGGCGAGGTGCCGGCGCGACCGCGCACGTTCGCCTCCTCAGAGCAAGGCACGATGCCACCGAGCTCGTCGTTGCCGTCGGCTCTGAAGATGACATCGCCGGCCTTGCCGTCGGGCTCGAGCAGCAGGCGGAATTCGGCCGTACCGTTCTCGAACTTCGCGCCGTAGATGTCGTAGCCGCCGGGTCCGACGCCGCGGAAGAAGATCGATTCCAGCCCGCCGAGCGCAACGAACGTCGCGTGCATTTCATTGAGCTGGCGGTGGAGCTTGGCGGCGAGCGGCGCGCTCATGCGGTCGTAGTTCGGCGTGCCGGCGCGCAGATCCTCGATCCCGCGCACGATCATCTCCTTGCCGCCGACGGCCGGGACCTGCTCCCTGAAGCGATCGGGGACTTCGGCAAGGCGGCGCGCGAAATCCGCTTCGACCGCCTGAGCCACCGCCGCATCGACGCGGGCCGCAAGACGGGCGCCGAAAACCGCACCTTGTAGCAACACGCGCGAGACCCTCGACTGCTCGTCGCGCAGGAAGATGACGAGATGGTCGCCGCGGAAGGAGAAGGCATCAGTGCCCTCGGCAAGGATTTGCGTCGTGCCCTGCCCGGTTTCCTGCAACCAGAGACGGTCGCCATCGCGGCGCACGGTGAGCACGCGGTTCGGCGCAATCCTGTACCAGCCGACATATTGATCGAGCGAGGCAGGTTCAGTCGTCGGCGCCGGCATCTCGGCGACACGCACCGCGCGCACGTCGCGGCCGTTGATCCGCAGCATCAGTTCGGAGGAGCGACGTTCCGCATCGAGCGGGAACGTGATCTCGCTCGACGAAGCCATGTAGGACGCGGTGCCGTCGCTGTCGACCGTCAGGCGCAGCCGGCGCTGCCCGGTGAGCTGGCCGAAGAGATCGTCACCTTCGCGGAAGATGGCGAACACCGAGGCCGGGCCCATGACGTAGAAATTGACGAAGGGGCGGTAATGCTGGGCCGGCACCTCGCCGCTATCCGCGGCGAGCGGCGCAGGCTCCGGGGTACGATAGGCGATCATGCCGGCGGACACGATCACGGCCGGGACGATCGCGGCCGCGATCCACGCCCGCTTGCGCCAGCCGACCGCGACCGGCATCGCGGCGGTCGCGATGATGCGCTCGACGCGGGCGCGCACGGTCGAGGCCCGCGCCATCGCGAGCTCGAGCGGCCGCGGGTTTACCGTGCTTGCGAAATCAAGCAGGATTTCCGCATAGGATAGCCGGTCGTCGATCACCTCGATTGCCTCGGCGTCGCTGATGATCTCGGCAAGTTCGGCAAGACGCGCGAGCTGCCACCAGGCGAACGGGCTGAACCAGAACACCGCGCGATTGAGAGAGGCGAGCAGGAGGATATGGAAATCGCGGTTGGCGACATGCGCGCCCTCATGCGCGAGCACCGCGAGCCGCTTCTTGGCGTCCCAGCCGGCAAATTGCGGCGGCACCAGAATGGTCGAGCCAAACGTGACGGGACCGCCGATGTCGCGGCTGACGCGCACATCGGCGTCGACCAGGTGCGGACCGTTGATCGGCCTTGCCGCGCGCGCGAGGCGCCAGGTCAGATAGAGGCCGATGGCCAGCCGCAGCAGCAACAGGCTGGCGACGGCGACATGGACGATTGTGGCGACAAGCCACCAATTGATCGAGACGCCGCTCTGCGCCGGGGAAGCAATCGCCGCGCCGGGCGCGATCGGCTGCATGGGCTGCGGCATCTCGAACATCGAGATGTCAGCCGGCAGGACATCAGCCGGCACCGATACCGGCAATGGCAGCCGGGTGATCGTGACCCTCGGCCAATGCATCACCACGGGCATCGCCAGCGATGCCAGCAGCACGACGACCCACGCGGTCATGTGAGCGTGCGGATTGCGCACGCGAAACAGGTTGAGGCCGAACCAGACGACGCCTCCCAGCACAAGGGAGCGCAGCGCCGCCTCCGCCAGAGTTGCGATCATTCTTTCTTCACTCCCCTCGCCTTCTTCGCCTTGGCGACCTGGTCGGCCAGTGCGCGCAACTGCTGCTGGTCGAGCATTGCATTGTCGACCATGCCGACGAGGACCTCCTCCATCGAGCCGTTGCAGAACCAGTCGACGATGCGCTGCACCGCCTTGGCCGCAACCCGCGCGCGCGCTTCGGCTGCGTGGTAGACATAGGTGCGTCCGTCCACCGTGTGCCGAGCATAGCCCTTTTCTTCCAGCCGGCGCAGCACCGTGCGCACGGTGGATTCCTTCAGCCGACGCGACAGCTTTTCGCGCACAATTTCGGCCGTCACAGGACCATGGGCCCAAACCAGTTGCATGACCTCGTGCTCGAGGTCGCCCAGGTCGGGCAAACGATCGTCCATGGCGGCTTACCTTGGTTTCGAATTTTCTTGTAGCGCTACAGAACGTCGCATATACGGCCGCGCCGCGCAACGGGGTTTCTACCTGAAATGGTATCGGATGCTGACCGAACGGGGCTTGCTTTGGGCGGTCGTCATGCCCGGGCTTGTCCCGGGCATGACGATGCGGAGGCTTCAGTACTTCGGCTCGTACATCTGGGACTGAACCAATCCCTTCACGTCGTTGGGCGCGGGTCCGTCCGCGAGTCCGCGCTGATAGGCGACATCGGCGACGGCGGCAGCGATGCGGACCGAGACCTCGCGGATGCGCGGCAGCGCCGGGTAGAGGCTGCCTTGCGCAAGATCGTCCTTGCCGACGCAATCGGCCAGCGTATGGGCGGCCGCCATGAACATCTCGTCCGTCACCAGCCGCGAGCGGCTGGCGATGACGCCGAGGCCGACGCCCGGGAAGATGTAGGAGTTGTTGCCCTGGCGCGGCACGAAGGTGCGGCCGTTCAGCTTCACAGGATCATACGGGCTGCCGCAGGCAAACAGCGCGCGGCCCCCGGTGTAGCGGTAGGCGTCCTCCGCCGAACATTCGGCCTTCGAGGTCGGGTTGGAGAGCGCGAACACGATCGGCTGTTCGTTGAGCTCGGCCATCGCCTTGAGCACCTCGGGCGTGAAGGCGCCGCCGACCGCGGCAACGCCGATGATCGCCGTCGGCTTCAGCGTCCTGATCGCGGTGAGGAAGTCGGCGATCGGCGCCTGGTCGGCATGGGCATAACGGAGCTTGTGACCGGACAGGCCTTCACGGCCGCCAACGACCAGGCCGCGGGAATCCACCAGCCAGTTGCGGCGGAGCGCTTCGGCCTCGGAGGCGCCCTCCGCCATCATGGCGGACGTCACGAGATCGGCGATGCCGGTCGCGGCCTCGCCCGCGCCGAGGAACAGGATGCGCTGATCCTTCAGCTTGCCGCCGTTGACGCGCAAGGCCGAGAACAGGCCGGCGAGCGCAACCGCGGCCGTGCCCTGGATGTCGTCGTTGAAGACGCAGGCCTCATCGCGGTATTTGTGCAGCAGCTTGAACGCCGAGTGGTTGGCGAAATCCTCGAACTGGATCAGCACTCCCGGAAAGGTCTTCCGCGCGGCGACCATGAACTCGTCGACGAAGCTGTCATAGGCCTCGCCCGTGAGCCGCCGCTCGCGCAAGCCGAGATAATACGGGTCTTTCAGGAGCTCTTCGTTGTTGGTGCCGACGTCGAGCACGATCGGCAGACACGTTTCGGGATGCACGCCGGCGCAGGCCGAATAGAGCGAGAGTTTACCGACGGGAATGCCCATGCCGTTGGCGCCGAGATCGCCGAGGCCCAGGATGCGCTCGCCATCGGTGACGACGATCAGCTTGGCCGGATAGGGCCAGTTCTTCAGGATCTCGGCGATCTGGCCGCGATCGCGCGAGGAGATGAACATGCCGCGTGGCCGCTGGAAAATCAGGCCGTATTTCTGGCAGGCGAGCCCGACCGTCGGCGTGTAGATGATCGGCTGGATCTCGTCGATATTGTCGACGACGACGCGGAAGAACAGCGCCTCGTTGCGGTCATGCAACGCATTCAGCGCAACATATTTTTCGAGATCGGTCGGCAGCGTGCGCAGGTTGACGAGCACGCGCTCGACCTGGGTCTCCATCGTCAGCACGCACGGCGGCAGCAGTCCGCGCAGGCCGAGCGCATCGCGCTCCTGCGCGGTGAAGGCGGTGCCCCTGTTGAGCAGGGGATCGCGCAGCAGCGCCATGCCGTGCACGGAATCGGACGATGTCGAATGGGCGCTGACCCGAGCAGGTCTATTCACGAATTCCCCCAGGGAGTTTCTTATTGAAGGGCGAGCATTGTCGGCCAGCACTCACCTGAGATCAAGGACGCAGAAAACTGCGGCAAGCATTGTGATCCCGCACCGCAGCGAGGTTTTGGTGACAGACCGGTCGTCGTGCGCACGAAAAAGGTTAACGCCGCGAGGCTCTCGCCCCTCATGGTGAGGAGCGCGGAACGCGCGTCTCCGGACGATGCTTTGCATCGCCGGGCGAATCATGCAGGCCCTGCTCTCCGCGGCGCATCCTTCGAGACGCCCGCTCCGCGGGCTCCTCAGGATGAGTCAGTGGTATGGGCGACAGCGTTACTCCGCCTTGATGTCGGCGGCCTTCACGATCGGCCACCATTTCTCGGTCTCGGCCTTCTGGAAGGCTCCGAGCGCTGCGGGTGTTTGCTGATCGGGCGGAGGAGTCTCCTGTCCCAATTCGCCAAACCGCTGCTTGACGGAAGCGTCGGCAAGCACGGTGACGATGGCCGCGTTGAGCTTCGTGACGATCTCCTTCGGCGTATTTCTCGGCGCCCAGATGCCGTGCCAGTAGGAGATGTAGAGACCGGGCAGCCCCGCCTCGTCGACCGTCGGGATATCGGGCGCGGAGGCGAGCCGCGTCGGCGACGTCACCGCGAACGCCTTGATCGCACCGTTCTTGTAATGCGGCAGCGAGTTCGAGGCCTGATCGAACATGATGTCGATCTGCCCGGCCACGAGGTCGATCATGGCGGGCCCCGCGCCGCGATAGGGCACGAACTGGAAGTCGGTGCCGGTTCTCTCCTTGAAGAAGACACCGGCGACGTGAGCACCTGTGCCCGCACCGGCCGTGCCGGCAGTCACCTTGCCGGGGTTGGCCTTCAGCCACGCGATCATCTCTTTCAGGGTGTTGGCCTCGAGCGACTTCCGGCCGACGATGAGCTGCGTGCCCATCGCGATCGTCGCGACCGGTTCGAAATCGGCGATCACGTCATAGGGCAGCTTGAAAATCGCGCCGTTGAGCACATGCGTGCCCCAATGGCCGATCGTGATCGTGGTGCCATCAGGCGTTGCGCGCGCGACGCGGGCGCCGGCGATGCTGCCGGAGGCGCCCGCTACGTTTTCGACCACGATCGTCGCGTGCAATTCGGCGGCGATGCGTTCGGACAGGATGCGTGCCAGCGTGTCGGTCGGACCGCCCGCCGCGAACGGCACCACGAGGGTGATCGGCCGCGACGGAAACGGCTGCGCGCTCGCAGGAGCGGTCCACGCCGCACATCCGAACAACGCACAAACGACGATCACATGACCGCGCAGTCCAGCCCACCGCCCCTGCATTCCATCCACCCTTTTTTGCCGCCCGCATGTCGTCAGCGGGCTGGGGCGAAGTGAACGCTGCCGGTTCGACCAAGGCAAGCGGTAAGTTTACCGCGCCACTATCCTGCGGCTCGACGCGGCGTCAGATGAGCGGCGTTGTCAGCCGGCGGCGCGATGTGCATCAGGATGGTCTGGGTGGCCGATGCGACCTCGATGCCGTTGTGCTGGAAGCGCTGCTTCATGCGGCGGTTGAATTCGCGTTGCACCGGCCAGCGGCCGGCCTCGGTGCAGCGGATCTGGCCGACGATCGACACCATGGCGCCGTCGACCTTGTCGATGCCCCAGAGCTCGAGATCGCCGCGGATCAGGCTGCGGAATTCCACCTCGCGGCGCATCTCGTCGACGATGTCCTTCAGGATCTGGCCGGCGCGGTCGGTATCCTCCTTGTAGGCGACGTTGACGCTGACGGACGCGTTGCCGGCGCCACGGCTGGCATTGGTGATGGTCGTGACGGCGCTGAACGGCACGATGTGCACGGCACCGTCGCCGGCCCGCAGCCTGATCGTGCGGATCGAGACGTTCTCGACCACGCCCGATAGCCCGGACACGCTGACGCTGTCGCCGACCTGGACGGTGTTCTCCAGCAGCAGGAACAGCCCGGTGATGAGATCCTGCACCAGCTTCTGCGAGCCGAAGCCGATGGCGATGCCGACGATGCCGGCGCCCGCCAGCAGCGGCGCGACGTTGACGCCGATCTCGCTGAGCGCCGTGAGGCCGACGACGGTCGCGATCACGCACAGCAAGGCCGTGCGCAGCATCGGCTGAAAGGTCCGCAGCCGCGCGGCGCGGGCATAGTGCCCATCGCGCGACAGCGTATTGATCTGGCGGTCCAGCAGCGCGTTGCTGGCTTCCCAGATCGCAGCTGCGATGAACACGGCAAGTCCGATCGTCACCACCGCCGAGATCAGCCGGCTGCCGATCTGGCCGCCATAGAACCAGACGATGGCGTCGACGCCCCAGACTTCGAGCACGGCCACCAGGCCGATGAAGGCGATCACGCCGGATACGATCTTGCGCAGCAGCGGCAGGTAGCGGTTGGCGCGGATCTCGAGGCCCGGAAACCGCTGGAGGATTTCCGGCTTGATGCGGAAGCCGCGGTCGATCAGGCCCAGCGTCAGCATGATGGCGACACGCGTGATCAGCGCCACCGCGATGGTGCCGACGAAATATTGCAGCAGCAACGAATAGCCGCTGCGGATGTTCAGCGCCCACACCGCCCACAGCGCGAGGTCGAGGGCGATGGCAAGATAGTGCCAGCCGCCCGCGATACGGTTGCGCAGTCGCGCCGCGATCCCCTGCCGGTCGGCCGGCGCGCGGATGGCTTCGGCGACCTGGCGGCGGCATTGCAGGATGATGACGACAATGAAGAGATGCACGACCAGCATCACCATGCGCAAGAGCGCGGCATAGCCGGCGCGATGCAGGCCGAGCAGCAGCGCCACATTGGCAAAGGCGATGCCGGAGACGCCGACGCCGACGATACGGCGCGCCCAGATCTCGATATAAGCGGCGGTTTCGGCCTTGACCGGAAACAAGCCGAACGGTCCCGCCAGCACACAGACCACACAGATGAGCCCGCGCGAGAACGCATAGGCGTTGACGACGGCGAGGATCACGAGGCGGACGGTGGTGGGCTCGCCGATCTCGGTGCCGAGCAGCGCCGTGGCGACTCCGACAAAGACCAACACGGGTAGCAGCTCGAGCAGGAAGCGTCCCAGCACGAGCGGCAGCCGCAGCATGATTTGCCAGGCCCGCGCCAGGCTGTGGCGGCGCATTTGCAGTTCGGGCGCCGGGGTGACATCGGCGACCGATGACGGCGGATCGGCAATGGGCAACACCTGCACCGGCAGGCGCGCCGTTTGCGGCATGCGCCCTTCCAGGAACACGACGGGGCGGCGGATCAGACGGAAGATCACCCATTCGGCGCAGAAGGCGCAGCCGAACACCAGCGCGAGCTTCCAACCAATCTCGATCAGGAGATTGTAGGCCGCGGGATCGTTCGCGGTCCGCACGATCCAGTAGTAGAACGCCGGGAAGTGCGTGAGCGTCCTGGCCATATCGGCGACGTCTCGCGAAATTTCGCCGATCTCCTCGGACACGGTGAGCATGAGCTGCGCACCAAGGCCGTCGGCCGCGAGCGGGATCGGCGATTTTGGCTCGGGCGCGGGCTGCTGTGGACCTGACGCATTCGCGATCGCACGCAGCGTGTCGATCATTTGCGCGCGCTTCTTGTCGTCCTGCAGCGTGTCCAGCGCGCGCCTGGCCTCATCGGGCGACAACGCGGCAGCGCTATTGGCCGCCGGTGCAGGCGGCGCGGCGCGGGTGCTGGAGAGAGATGAGATCGCGATCAAGAGCGCGGCGGGAAGCGCGGAGGCAAGCTTATGCGACACGAGGGATTCCCTGGGAAAAATGAATGCGACGGCGACGTCGGGACCGTCACCGCCGAAGCACATGCATCATGTCGGATCGACGCTATTCGCCCGGGCGCTGTGTCGGAAGTTGGCCAATGAGGCGACATTCTCTTGGCATTTGCCGCGGTGCAGGAAACGGGAACCGCGGTCTCAAGCTGGGACGTGCGCCACTGGAATGAGGACGCACAAAACCTCCACCGTCACTCCGGGAGTCGGCCCGGAATGACGGCGATGAGGAGGAGAGAATCAGGATGTCAAAAGCGCGGCGGCCGCGTCACGGCCATCCGACATAATTCGGTGTGATGCAATCGATGTGCTGCAGAATACAGCGCCGGGCAGGTAGGGGCTATGCCACACTGATGCAGCCCTCTAAACCTTGGCCCGGCGTGCCGTTCGCGGTTTTCTGCCGCTATGCGATAGTCCGAACGAGCTCCATCGCACTTACCGCGGCTGGATCTGCGGAGGTGGTGTCATAGACCTCCCCTTGCTCTTGATGTGGACGTTGCGCGTCGCTTGTTTGCGACCATTACGATGGTCCTCCCGTGACACAGGACTGTCAAGCAAGATCAACGGCCGCGGTATCACATTTGAGGACGCGTTCCATCTCACTGCGACTGCAGCGAAATACGGGAAGTAGATGAATTACGAGACTGCCCTTCCTGCAAACGTGAACCGCTTCTGCTACGGGTGGGGCGCCGGTCCCGAGGAATTTGGGATGATGACATCATGCCCCTGTTTTGCCCGACGGGTCAACGATTTCGTTAAATCCGCAATGAATCCGCAAGCGCTCGCGCAGACCTTCAAGTCATTGATTTCGTTATCCCCGTCTACTGTGCATGGGGTTGTTTTCGCGTTTTTGTTTCTTGTCCGCCTTCTCCTCTTTCTCCAGCGCCTTGCGCACCTCGTCGAACTCGCCCAGCGAGGCCTTGTCGGCGCGGGGGAAGCGCAGATCGAGCTTTTCGAGCGCCGCGACGATGGCCGACCCGATCACGACGCGGGCGAACCATTTGTGGTCGGCCGGCACGACATACCACGGCGCATGAGACGTTGCCGTGTGCCGGACGATGTCCTGATAGACCGCCTGGTAGCGCGGCCACAGCGCGCGTTCCTTGATGTCGTCCATGGAGAACTTCCACTGCTTGGACGGATCCTCCAGCCGATCGAGGAAGCGCTCGCGCTGCTCGTCCTTGGACAGGTTGAGGAAGAATTTCAGCACCACGGTGCCGTTGCGCGAGAGATAGCGCTCCCACGCAGAGATGTCCTCGAATCGCTCTTTCCAGATGTTCTTGGTGAGGAGCTTTTGCGGCAGCTTCTCCTTGGCGAGGATCTCCGGGTGCACGCGCGTCACCAGGCATTCCTCGTAGTGGGAGCGGTTGAAGATGCCGATATGGCCCCGCTCCGGCAGCGCGATCGCGTGGCGCCAGAGGAAATCGTGATCGAGCTCCTTGCTGCTCGGCGCCTTGAAGGCACTGACTGCGCAGCCCTGCGGATTGATGCCCTCGAAGATCGCCTTGATCGCAGAATCCTTGCCGCCGGCGTCCATCGCCTGGAACACGATCAGCACCGACCAGCGGTCCTGGGCGTAGAGCTTCTCCTGAAACGCGATCAGCCGCTTCTTGTTGGCGTCGAGAATGTCCTGCGCCTTCTCCTTGTCGAGGTCGCCCTTCTCGTCGGTCTTGTGGTCCTTGAGATGAAACTTGCCCGAACCATCGTAGCGGAATGGCGTGATGTAGCGGTCAAGCTCCTGGGCGAGCGATTTGGACGACTTCTTGCTCATGAGCGCGGGGCACCTTGCGTTGCGGCTTCAATCGATCGAGCAAGCTACCAAGGATGCCCTTCGGAAGGAATATGATGAAAAGCACGAGCAGCACGCCGTAGACGAGATTATCCCACCCGACCGCCTTGGTACCGAAGCCGATGCGCAGGGTCTCGGCCAGCATAATCGTGATGACGGCGCCGAAGGTCGGGCCGAGCGAGACGAACAGGCCGCCGACGATGGCCGCGAACACCATCTGGAGCGACACCGCGATGCCGCTGACGGTGTCGGGCGTGATGAACATCTGGTACTGGCAGTAGATCGCGCCGGCGAGCGCCGTCATCAGCGCGCTGAGCAGCGTGATCTTCAGCTTCTCCGCGGTGACGTCGACGCCGGCAGCAGCCGCGGCGTCCTCGTCCTCCGAGATCGCCTCCAGCGCATAGCGGGCCATGCTGCGGTCGACCCAGTGCCAGACCACGATGCCGAACAGCCAGACCCCGAGCGCGATCAGGTACCAGGTGATCTTGTCGTCGAATTGCAGCGACCAGAGCTTGTTGCCCGCAGCCCGGTTCGGCGTGTAGCCGAGCGAGCCGCCGGTGTAGTCGCGCGTCGCCGTGATGACCTGGAGCACGATGCCGGAGAGCGCGAGCGTCACCAGCACGAAATAGTGCCCAGTGATGCGGAAGCGGAAACAGGGATAGCCGACGATCAGCGCCAGCGCGCCGGCCGCGACCATGCCGATGGGGATACCGATCCAGGGCGACCATCCCAGGTGATTCCAGAGTAGCGCGGTGACATAGGCGCCTATTCCCATGAACCCGCCATGGCCGAGCGAGACGAGGCCGAACCGCCCCATCATCGACCAGGACGTATAGGCGAACGACCAGATCAGGATCAGCACCAGGATGTGCAGATGATAGGGATCGCGATAGACGAAAGGCAGCGCGACCAGCGCCGCCAATCCCACCGCCCAGGCAGCAAGCCCTCCCCGCCCCATCATCGGCGCCTCGCGAGCAGGCCCGCGGGCCGGATGAACATCATGACGATGAAGAAGGCGAAGGCGAGCACATAGCCCCATTCGAGATCGGAGAACAGGCCGCCGAGCGAGATGATCTCGGCGAACACGAAGGCGGCGATGAAGCCGCCGATGAAATTGCCGAGGCCCCCGAGCACGCAGATCAGGAACGTGATCGGTCCGAACGACAGGCCGACGAAGGGATGCACGTCATATTGCAGCACAAGGAGGCAGGCGGCGAGCCCGGCCAGCCCCCCGCCGATCGCGGAGGTGATGAGATAGATCCGCTTGGTATCAACGCCCATCAGCGCCATGATCTGCCGGTCCTGCGAGATCGCGCGGATCGCGGTGCCGGTGAAGGTCCGCGTCATGAACAGATAGACCGCGACCATGCCGACCAGCGCGGCCAGGAAGGACAGAAGTCGTGCGTAGCTGAAATGCATGTCGCCGAAGGCGAGCACCGGCAGGCGAATGCCGAGGTTGCGGAAGTCGATGCCGAAGGCGACGGTGGCAAAGCTCTGCAGCACGAACAGCACCCCGCCGGTCGCCAGCAACTGGTTGATCGGCGGCGCGGTGAGCAGCGGCGCGATCACGAGGTAGTGCAGCGCCGCGCCGAGCAAGGCGACCAGAAGGATGGTCAGCGGGGCGGCGAGGAAATAGCTGATGCCGTAATACTGCACCAGGAAGTACATGGCGTACATGCCGATCATCACCAGCTCGGCATAGCAGATCCAGGTCACGTCGATGACGCCGAAGATCAAATTGAGCCCGAGCGCGAGCAACGCCAGCACGCCGCCGAGCAGGATGCCGTTGATCACGGCCTCCAGCAGGTAGATGTCGAAAATGTCCAAAAATGCTTGCATGCCTGGATGAACCTCACACCCCGAGATACGCTTCCTTGACCGTGTCGCTCGCCAGCATCTCGGCCGAGGTGCCTGAGGACCTGATCGTGCCCGCCTCGATCAGATAGGCGCGATCGACCACTTTCAGCACCTGCTGCACATTCTGCTCGACGATCAGCACGGTCAGCCCGCTGGCGCGGATCCGCTTCACCAGCTCGAACACCTGCTGCACCACGACCGGCGCGAGCCCCGCCGACGGCTCGTCGAGCAGCAGCAGCTTTGGATTCGACATCAGCGCGCGGCCGATCGCACACATCTGCTGCTCGCCGCCGGACATGGTGCCGGCCATCTGGTGGCGGCGCTCCTTCAGGCGCGGAAACAGCTCGAACACCACGTCCAGCCGCTCGGCATAGTGGCCGCGCGCCTCCTGCATGAAGGCACCCATCTTGAGATTGTCGTCGACCGAGAGCTGCGGAAACAGCCGCCGGTTCTCCGGCACATGCGCGATCCCGAGGCTGACGATTTTGTGCGGCGGCGTGGCCACGACGTCGACGGCTTCCATTCTGATCGAGCCACGCGAGGGACGGATCAGCCCGGAGATGACGCGCATCAGGGTGGTCTTGCCGGCCCCATTCGGCCCGATGACGCCGACGGCCTCGCCCGCCTTCACGTCGAGATCGACGTCGAACAGTGCCTGGAAGGTGCCATAGCCGGCATTGACGCCGCGGAGCTCAAGCATCACTGCACCCCCGCGCGGCGGCGCGCTGCGGCGGCCGCGGCCTGCGTGGTCTCGGCATCGGTGCCGAGATAGACCTCGATGACACGGGGATCGCCGGCAACGGCACTTGGCAATCCTTCCGAGATCTTCTCGCCGTGATCGAGCACCATGACGCGATCGACGACGCGCATCAGCACGCCCATGATGTGCTCGACCCAGATGATGGTGATGCCGAGTTCGTCGCGGATGTTGCGCAGCATGTTGGCCGCCTGCCCCATCTCGGCCTCGTCGAGGCCGCCGAGGCTCTCGTCGGCCAGCAGGAGTTTTGGCGCGGTGGCGAGCGCTTTCGCCAGCTCGAGCTTCTTCAGGCCGGCTGCGCCGAGGCCATCCACGCTGGCATGGCGATCGGTCGGCAGGCCGACCATCGCCAGCGATCTTTCGGCCGCCTCCTCCGCCTTGACGCGGCTATGGCGGCCCTGGCCGTAAAATCCGGCGAGCGCGACGTTCTCGAAGATCGTCAGGCGACGGAATGGCCGCGGGATCTGGAAGGTGCGGCCGATGCCGCTGTTGATGATCCGGTGCGGCGGAAGGCCTGCGATCTCGGAGCCGTCGAACAGGATCGAACCGGACGTCGGCGCCAGCGTACCCGAGAGCATATTGAAGATCGTACTCTTGCCCGAGCCGTTGGGGCCGATCAGGCCGAGGATCTCGCCCTGGCCGACCTTGAACGACACATTGTTGACGGCGGTGAAGCCGCCAAACCGCTTCACCAGCCCGCTGACTTCCAGCACCGTCCCGCTCTCCTCTCTGCGCGCATTTGCGCTACTGGTTGCTGTAGGTGGTGCCCTTCGGCAACGGCAGCACGGCCTCGCGCTGCGCCTGGCTCTTGGGCCACACCACGGAGGACTTGTCGTCGATGTACTGGATCACGACCGGGAACGAGCGCTCGTTCTGCCCGGCCATCGGCGTGCCCTCGCCGTAAAACTTGACGCCGAAGCCGAGCATGGTGCCGCCCTCGGGAATATCAGTGTCGAGCGCAGCCTTGCGCAGCGCATCTGGATCGACCCCGCCATATTTCTTGATTGCGCGCGGCAGCACGTCATTCATGAACACATAAGTGTTGGACGCGCCGATGCCGACATGCGCCGAGCGGATGGCGACTCCGGGCCGGATCTTGTCGAATTCCTCGCCGACTATCTTGATCACAGGCGGGAGCTTGGGATCCATGGTCTTCTGGTTGGCAAGCCAGATCGAGATCGGGTCGGTGTTGAAGATGTAGGTGGCATCGGCGCCCATGCCTTCCTTCAGTTTTTCATAGACCCCGTAACCCGCACCATGCCCCATCAGCGCGCCGAATTTCAGCCCCTGCTCGCGCGCCTGACGCAGCAACAGCGTGATATCGGGGTTGTAGCCGGTGTGGAAAATGACGTCGGGCTTGGCGCGCTTCAACTTGGTCACCAGCGCGGAGAGGTCAGGCGCGGTGGCCGAATAGCCTTCCTTCATCACGACGTTGAAGCCCGCCTTTTTCGCGCCGGCCTCGTTGCCCCTGGACACGTCGACGCCATAGGCGCCGTCCTCGTGAATGATCGCGACGCGCAGATCCTTCGGCTCCTTGTCGAACTTCGCCTTGGCGTTCTGCGCGATGAAATCCATCGTCATCATGCCGAACTGGTCGCCGCTCGCTTGCGGGCGGAAGACGTATTTGTAACCCTTCTCGTTGAACACGGCCGACGAGATGCAGGTCGTCATCCACATGAACTTCTTGAGCTGCTCGACACGGGCCGCGACCGGCACGCATTGCGCCGAGGAGAAGAAGCCGAGCACCATGTCGACCTTTTCCTGCTCGAGCAGGCGAACGGATTCGTTGATCGCGATGTCGGGCTTGCTCTGCGCATCGGCATAGACCGCTTCGATCTTGTAACCCTCGACGCCGGTCCTGGCGAAATGGTCGAGGACGATCTTTGCTCCAATATAGCCGAGTTCAGAGCCGCCGCCGGCGAGAGGCCCGGTCAAATCGAAAACGACGCCGATCTTGATCTTCTTATCTTTGCCTTGATCCTGGGCCTGGGCGGACAGCGCCAAGCCCGTCGCTGATATCGCGACCAACAGCCCACGTACCAAACGGGCAGCCATGCGCACGCGCATCAAAACCTCCCTGGCCGATTGTGCATTGCATTCTTTTTGCTTTTGTATTTTTGCCCATCACATGGGCTGGGCGCAGCGATGTCAAGCCTCGCGCGTCAGCGCAACGCGAACTGCTGCTCGACGAAGGCCGTGACAAATCGCGGCATGGACGGCGTGAGATCGCTCATTCCGCGCACGAGATGGATAGCCGACAGCTCCGGCTCGGCCTCGCGCGCCAGATTGGCTTCGATCCGCGCACGCGCCACATCACCCGGCATGTCCAGGTTGATAATTTGCAACATCGCAATCGTGGGGCCGGTGACGACGCAGTGCCAGTCCGGTTCGACCCGATAGTCGGCCGCGGTGAGGCCGGTCTCTTCCTCGAGTTCGCGGATCACGCTGCCGGGAATGTCCAGCGTGTCGCCCCTGACGTCGTCGAGATCGGGCGTGCCCGATGGGAAATAGATCCGGCCTGCATTGGCGGTATGCTGCGCCATCTCGCCCATCACGAATGCGCTGTCGGAGGCGCGCAGCGCACCCATGCCAAAGCCGTTGAACACGGCCTTGTCGGGAAAGCCCCAGTCGCGCCAGGCGAGGAAGCTGGCGAAATCGGTCTCGAAATAGGTGGCGGCGAGATGGCCGTCGGTAAACAGGGCATCCCGCCCGATCAGGACGCGACCGTTCCAGAGTTTTGGTCGCTCACGCTGCTTCTCGGCGAAATGCGCGGTGATCTCGGCGCGCCGCTCCTCCGCGAACGGCCAGACGATCGGTCGCACGGCGAGATCAAGGGTGGTGACGCGATGAATGATGGGTGACGTCATGACGCCTCATGACCACGCCTTCGCGTCAGTTATTTGGCGCTCCCCGTAGTCTTCTTGGCCTGCTCGACGTACTTGTTGGTAAAGGTCTTGCTGACGTCGATCTTGGCGTTGGCCACGTCGGGGGAGCCGACGCTGAACACCGCGAGCACGGCGTCCGCACCCTTCGGGTCCATCTTGCCGGTCTCGGAGAACATCGGAATCGTGTTCTTGAGCGCCGCGAGGTAGAGGTCCTTGTTCTTGCCGACCGTCTCCTCTGGCATCTTCGCCATGATCTCCTCGGGCGAGTGCGAGTGGATCCAAGCGAGCGTGCCCAGGATCGCGTTGGTGAGCCCCTGCGTCTCCTTCTCGTGGCCGGCCACCCAGGCTGCGGTCGAGTACAGCGCGCCGCCCGGATATTCGCCCCCGAACGTCTCGAGCGTATCCTTTTGCGTACGGGTGTCCGAGAGGATGCGCAGATCCTTGTGGCTGCCCTGGAGCACGGTCACGGAGGGATCGAGCATTACGGCCGCGTCGATCTGGCCCTGCTCCATCGCGGCGACCGCAGTGGCGCCGAGGCCGACGCCGATCACGGCGGTGCTGGCGGGATCGACGCCATTCTTCTTGAGCATATACTTGAGGAAGAAGTCCGTGGAAGAGCCGGGCGCGCTGACGCCGACCTTCTTGCCGGCGAGATCCTTGATCGACTTGATCTCGTTGGTGTGCGAGGGCGAAACCACCAGCACGAGGCCGGGATAGCGGTCATAGACGACGAACGCCTGAAGCTCCTGCTTCTTGGCCGCGAGGTTGACGCAATGGTCGAAATAGCCGGAGACCACGTCGGCGCTGCCGCCGAGCACGGCCTTGAGCGCGTCCGAGCCGCCCTTGAGGTCCACGAGCTCGACATTGAGACCGGCCTTGTCGTATTCGCCGAGCTGCTTTGCCAGCACCGTCGGCAAATAGCACAGGCAGGAGCCGCCACCGATCGCGATGGTGACCTTGCTTTGCGCCGCGGCAAGACCGGTGGTGAGCGTCAGCGCGATCAACGCGCCCGCGAGCCTGGCTATCGTGTTCTTCATTGGTTTCCTCCGTTCGGCTGGCGGCACCATAGAGCAGCCGGACTGGCTTGAGAAGCAGGACCGAAGGCGCTGGCCATCGGCCTTTCGGCGCAATAGCATGCGCCCACAAGAACAATTCTTGATGGGGAGGATCATCCATGAATCGCCTAGCAATCGGGCTGTCGATCGCCACCGCTTTTGCCGCCGGATGCGGCGCAACCCACCTGCTTCGGCCGGCGCTGGCCGCGGAGAACATCACGCCGCAGATCATCCACACCGGCGAGATGGAGGGTGACGCGCTCGGGAACGCGAACGCCGTCGGCTTCCGTTCCAAGATGTTCGCGAGCGCCGACGGCGCCACCATCTCGATCCAGGTCGGCAATGTGCCCAAGCACATGCATCCCAACACCAACGAGATCCAGTACATTTTAGAGGGCACCGGCACGATCTGGTTCGGCGACAAGGAAGTCACGGTGAAGCCGGGCGACCTCGTCATCATCCCGAAGGGGACGCCGCATGGCGGCACCAAGCCGATCAGCGGACAGGTCAAGGCGATCGCGATCAAGACGCCGCCGCAGGCCCCCGACGACACCAAACTGCTGGACTGATCGATCCGGGGCTCGCGCGATGCGCGGGCCCCTCGCGGCCTAGCCCCGTCCGTCCACGGTCGGGCGCCAGACCAGCAGTCTCCGCTCCACCAACGTCACGCCAAAGTCGATCAGGATGACGAAGGCCGACAGCACGAACATGCCGGCGAACACGCCGGCGACGTCGAATATGCCTTCGGCCTGCTGGATGAGATAGCCGAGCCCCGCCGCCGATCCCAGATATTCGCCGACGACCGCACCGACCACGGCAAAGCCCACTGACGTGTGCAGCGAGGAGAACATCCACGACAGCGCGGAGGGCCAATAGACGTGCTGCATCAGCTGCCGCTCGCTCATGCCGAGCATGCGGCCATTGTCGAGCACGGTGCGGCTGACCTCCTTGACGCCCTGATAGACGTTGAAGAACACGATGAAGAACACCAGCGTCACGCCGAGCGCGACCTTGGACCAGATGCCCAGCCCCAGCCACAGCGCGAAGATCGGCGCCAGCACCACACGCGGCAGTGCGTTGACCATCTTCACGTAGGGATCGAACACCGCGGCGACCAACGGCTGGCGCGCGAACCAGAAGCCGATCAGCACGCCGCCGGCCGATCCGATGACGAAGGCCAGGATCGATTCCGTCAGCGTGATGCCGAGATGCTTCCAGATCACGCCGGACGAGAACCATTTGACGATCTGGGCGAAGACATCGACCGGATTGGAGAAGAAGAACGGCGGCAGCAGGATCTTGCCGAACACGGGCACGGTCGACAGCAATTGCCACAGCGCGAGGCAGACCACCGCGACCAGCACTTGCAGCAGGAGCAGCGTCACGCGCGACATCACACCGCCTCCGCCGCTTGCGTGGATTGCGCGTAGCCCTTCATGACCTCGTCCTTGAGCACGCTCCAGATCTCGCGATGAAGCGCATGGAATTCCTTGTCCAGCCGCACTTCAAAAATGTCGCGCGGGCGCGGCAGGCTCACGCGCCAGTCGCCGATGATGCGCGAGGACGGCCCCGCCGACATGATCACAACGCGGTCGGCGAGCGCGATCGCCTCCTCCAGATCATGGGTGACGAACAGCACGGCCTTGCGATCGGCGTTCCAGAGGTCGAGCAGCAGGTTGCCCATCACCTGCCGGGTCTGTGCATCCAGCGGCCCGAACGGCTCGTCCATGAGCAGGATCTTCGGATCGCGGATCAGCACCTGCGCCAGCGCCACGCGCTTGCGCTGGCCGCCCGAGAGCATGTGCGGGTAGCGGTTGGCGAAGGCGCCCAGGCCGACCGAGGTCAGCCATGTCTGCGCCCGCGGCAGCGCCTCGCCGCGCGGCGTGCCGCTGACTTCGAGCCCGATCGCGACGTTGTCGAGCGCGGTCTTCCAGGGGAACAGCGCATCGGCCTGGAACAGATAGCCGGCATCCCGATTCAGCCCGGCGAGCGGCTGGTCGAATATTTTGACGCTCCCGGCAGCCGGCTTCAGCAGCCCGGCCGCGACGTTGAGCAGCGTCGATTTCCCGCAGCCGGTCGGGCCGACGATGGCGACGAACTCGCCCTGCGCCACCGTCAGATGCGCCTTCTCCACCGCCGTATAGACCCGCCCGTCCCCCAGCTGGAACGCGACCTTGGCATCTTCCAGCGCCACTGCCGTAGGCGTTATCATGTGTTCCCTCCGAACTTGGCCCGATGCCTTAGCCGCTCGCGCGGCCAAGTTCAATCAAGCCGCCAAGCGTGGTACGCATGGGCCTCGTCATCCCCTGCCCCACGGGCGGGTTAGCGTAGTGAGCCCCGCCCGATGCCATCCAGGCCGATGATTGGCTATGCCCACGTCACCAAGAGCTTCGGCGCACTCAAGGCCGTGGACGATGTGTCACTCGACATCGCCGAAGGCGAGTTTGTGGCCGTCGTCGGCGGCTCGGGTTCGGGCAAGACGACGCTGCTGCGACTCGCCAACCGCCTGATTGAGGCGGACGGCGGCACGATCACGGTCGAGGGCGACGAGGTGCAATCCGTCGATCCGGTCGCGCTGCGGCGCCGCATCGGCTACGTCTTCCAGAGCGGCGGGCTGTTCCCGCATCTAAGCGTCGCGGACAACATCGGAATCACGCCAAAACTGCTCGGCGTCCCGGCGGCGAATATCGCAACGCGGGTCGATGAGTTACTCGAGCTCGTGCAGCTCGACCGGGCCGCGCATCGCGAGCGGTTGCCGGATGCGCTCTCGGGCGGCCAGCGCCAGCGCGTCGGCGTGGCGCGGGCGCTTGCGGCACGGCCCCGCATCGTGCTGATGGACGAGCCCTTCGGCGCGCTCGATCCGCTCACCCGCGATGCGCTCGGCGACGATTTTCGCGAGCTGCACCGCAAGCTCGGCCTGACCACCGTGATGATCACCCACGACATGACGGAAGCGATTTTGCTCGCCGACCGCATCGCGGTGATGCGCAGCGGGAAGCTGCTGGCGCAGGGCACGCCAGTGGAGCTCTCGAAAAGCAGTGACGCCTACGTGCTGGAGCTGTTGCGGACGCCACTACGCCAGGTCGAGCGATTGAACGCGTTGCTGCCACAGAGCGGGGCGGCATGAGCCTTTTCACCGATCCGCGCTGGGGCGAGGCGCTGGGGCATTTGCCCGACTATCTCGGCAACCATGTACGGGTCAGTCTCGCCGCACTTGCGCTCGGCCTGATCGTCAGCCTGCCGCTGGCGATCCTGACGCGCAACCGCCCAACGCCGCGCGCCGTCCTGCTCGCGCTCGCCAGCATCGTGCAGACGGTGCCCGGGCTGGCGCTGCTCGCGCTGTTCTATCCGCTCCTGCTGCTCGCGGCCTCCGTGGCGCTGGCCTGGTTCGGCGTCTCCTTCTCCGCTTTCGGCTTCCTGCCGGCGGTGCTGGCGCTGGCGCTCTATTCGATGCTGCCGGTGCTGCGCAATGGCATCACCGGCCTCAACGGCATCGATCCCGCGCTGATCGAGGCTGCCAAAGGCGTCGGAATGACCGCACGGCAGTCGCTGGTCATGGTCGAACTGCCGCTGGCTCTCCCGGTGATGATGGCTGGCATCCGTACCGCCGCCGTGTGGGTGATCGGCACCGCGACGCTGTCGACCCCGATCGGGCAGACCAGCCTCGGCAATTACATCTTTGCCGGGCTCCAGACCCAGAATTGGGTGTTCGTGCTGTTCGGCTGCTTTGCCTCGGCCCTGCTTGCGCTCGCGGTCGATCAACTGCTCGGCCTGATCGAGAGCGGCCTGCGCCGGCGCAGCCGCGCGCGTACAGCGCTTGGCGCGGCCGGGATCGCGGCACTGGTCGCCGCAACATTGGTGCCGACGATGGAGCGCTCACCGAACAGCTATGTCGTCGGCGCAAAGACGTTTGCCGAGCAGTATGTGCTGTCGGCGCTGATGCGCGACCGGCTGCAGGCCTCCGGCCTTTCCGCCGTCGCACGATCCGGTCTCGGCTCGAGCGTAATCTTCGAGGCATTGAAGGCCGGCGATATCGATCTCTATGTCGATTATTCCGGCACACTCTGGGCCAATCAGCTTCACCGCACGGACATCAAGCCGCGCGCGGAGCTGTTGGCAGAGCTGCAGACGACACTTGCAAGGGAGAACATCACCCTGCTCGGCGAGCTCGGTTTCGAGAATGCCTATGCGCTGGTGATCCCGAATAAGCGCGCCGAGGCGCTTGGCATCCGCACCATCGCCGATCTCGCCGCGCATGCTTCGACCCTGTCGATCGCGGGCGACTATGAGTTCTTCTCGCGACCCGAATGGGCGGCGCTGCAAAAGGCGTATGGGCTCTCGTTCCGCGCCCAGCGCCAGATGCAGCCGGACTTCATGTATGCGGCGGTCGCCAGCGGCGAGGTCGATGTCATCGCGGGCTACACCAGCGACGGGCTGATCGCAAAATACGATCTCGTTGCGCTCGACGATCCCAGGCACGCGATCCCGCCCTACGACGCCATCCTGCTGCTGGCCCCGAAACGGGCCGGCGACGAGCGGTTGCAGGCCGCGCTGAAACCGCTGCTCGGCAAGATCGACATCGCGACCATGCGCGAAGCCAATTTACGCGCCGCCGGCAATGATGCGAATTCGTCGCCGGATGCCGTGGCGAAATGGCTGTGGGAGAAGGTGGGTGGGCGGTAGGCCGGCTACAGCCCCCGGATCAACCCCGCATCGATCAGCAGCCGATTCAGCCGGCGCGCCTCGGCGCCGTCCTTGCAGCCGTAGAAGATGCCCTTGCAGCGCAGCATGATCTCCTTCTGCTCGGCGAAGGACGGATCGAGCGGGATGCCGGCGGCTTCCTGGATGACCAGTGGCAGATACGGACCATCGACCGTGTCCATCACGGCCTCGCTCTTCACCGGCTCGAAATTGACGGCGTCGATCGCGTAATAGGTCGCGTAGAGACGTGGGTCGTAGGCGTCGAGCTTCTTGCCGATTGCACCCTCGTCGAGCCCGGGCTCGAGGATACCGGGCGCGAACTCGGGCTGATGGTCGCCATAGCGCACGATCAGGAAAGGCTCGCCGGGAAAATTCTTCTTCAAGCCCGCGAGGAAAGCCTTGTACTGCTCGGCGCTCATCGCCTGCCGACGCAGATATTCGTCGATGGACGGCACATTGCCCGGTGCGCGCCAGTTCGGCAGCAGATCCGGGCGGAAGCGCGTCTCCCAGGGGAAATGATTGGCGCCGAGATAGATGAAGGTGAACAGCGGCTTGTTCGGCGATCGCTCACCCATCAGCCGGAGCGCCTTGTCGTAGAAGAAGCTATCCGGCTCGACATCCTTGGCGCCGAGATCCTTGGAGTCGAGGAAGCGGTCGATGCCGGTCGTCACCTGAAAGCTGCGCGCGGCCATGAAGCCGCCATTGGCGGGGTAGAGCGACATCGTGTCGTAGCCGCAGCGGCGCAGCGCCAGCGGCAGGCCGCGCTCGACACGGCCTGTTGCAATGCGCGTCACGAAATAGGCGAAGCGGCCGAACGAGCGCGACGACAACCCCGCGAGCACATTGTATTCGGTGAACCAGCTCGGCCCGCCATTGCTCTCGGCCAGAAACGCGCGCTCCTTGCCGTCCCAGGATTTGAAATGGCTACCGTAGCCGGTCGGCACCTTGATGCCCTGCGCGGCGCGGATGTCGAAGCTCGATTCATCATGGACCATGATGATGTTCGGCCGCCGGCCGGCGGGATGGCAGGCATCGACCAGCGGCATGTTGAGCCGTTCGTTGGTCGAAGCGGCCGACTCCATGAAGCCGTATTGCGCGAAGTCGGAGACCGCGCTGACGCCGGAGCGGAAGAACTTCGAGAGATAGCCGTCGTCGTAATAGCCGCGCCAGGCCTCGTCCGGATGATAGAGCGAATAGCCGACCAGCGCGGCGAGGCAGGCGAGCTTGCAGGCGAGTGCCGGTAGCCTACGGATGCGGAACGGGTCGAGCCACCACAGCGCATACATCAGCGGCAGCGTGACGAGGCCGGCCCCGATCACCGACCAGCGCAGATTCGGGAAGATCGTGAACAGGAACGCGACCGTGTCGCGGTCGATCATCATCAGGTCGATGAAGTTGACCGTCATCTGCACGACGTCGTGCTTCAGCCGCGACAGCAGCACCAGCACCACGACCATGGTCAGCGACAGCGCACCCGAGAGCGCCGGCCGCCGCAGCAGCGCGATCCAGAAGAAATTGAGGATGCCCCATGCCAGCACGAAGGAGAGCCGTGCGCCGAAATCCGTCTCGGTCTCGTACATCAGGACGAGCGCCGCGAGATGCGGCGCCGCAACCGCGAGCAGCCGCCAGATACCGAGCGCGGCGACGCTCGCCAGTACGGCGGTCGTGGCAGAAGGACCTGGATTGGGCGCGGACGCCATCGACGACACGCAACTGCTGGTCCGGCACGGTGATGCCGAGCCGGCTGACCGGGCCTGCGGCGTTCGGCGCAGCCGGAAGGCCTGCACCGTGTCATAAAACTGTAATTGAACGGTCACGGACAAGCAACGCGTGGCGCGATCCGACCTTCGCTTAATGTTAGCGGAAGCCGATCGGTCTTCCCGCCCAATTCGTCCAGCCAGAGCGATCCCACAGTGCAGAACCGACTTGGCGGCTAGTCGAGGCCCTCGACGCTGACCAGGCGGGCAGAACTGCAAGCGTCCCGGACCGCTTTGAGTCCCTGGTAGCTCGCGCCTGCGTAGAACGCCTCCCAGGCTGCGACGGATGGGAATTCCAGCAGAACGATCCTGCGGGGCTGCCAGTCTCCCTCGTAGACCTTGTGGGCGCCCCCTCGCGCCAGATATCTGGCTCCAGCGGCCTCCAGCGCGGGCTTCACGCCCAACATGAAGCTTTGGTACTGCTGCAAATCCCTGATCTCGACGTCGAAAATCACATAAGCCGGCATCTCAAGACGCTCCCACGATCGGAAATCGATCACCTGTCTGGCAATGGTCTCGCCTCGGAGGCTCAGCCCTGCGGCAGCAGCCCGAGCCGCTTGGCGATGATACGGTCGACCACACGCTTGGGCAGCGCGGCCGTCATCAAATGTCGCATCCGGTCCGGCGTGATCTGGTAGCGAACCTTGGGCCTCCCGGCGGTGAGCGCCTCGAAAACGACCTCGGCGATCCGCTCGGCCGGCAGCCCGGTCTCGCCGAGCTTCATCATGAACGCCATGACCTTGTTCAGCGCCGGCAGATAAGGCGAGTTCTGGTAGACCGAGAGATCGATCTGCTCGGCCTTGCTCCAGATCGGCGTCTTCACCGCGCCGGGGGCGACGATGATGACGTCGATGCCGAACAGCATCAACTCGCGGCGCAAGCTCTCCGACAGGCCTTCGATGGCGTGCTTGGAGGTGCTGTAAGGCGCCGACAAGGGATTGCCGTTCTTGCCCGCGACCGAGCTGATCATCACGATCCGGCCCTTCGGCCCCTTCAGTGACGGATCGGCGCCGAGCAGCGGCCCGAAGGCCTGCGTCGCGATGACCGGGCCAATGACGTTGATCTCCATCTGCCGGCGGAAGTCGTCGATCGACAATTCGAGCACGGGACCGGCGACCGCGACGCCGGCGTTGTTGACGAGACCGGCCAGCGTCTCGCCGCCCAGCGCCTCGCGGACTTTTCGCGCAGTCGCGAGGACCGCCGCCTCGTCGGTGACATCGAACAGCAGCGGCGTGAAGTTCGCACCGAAATCACCCGTGAGCCGGTCCGCATCGGCCTGCTTGCGGACACTACCGAAAACACGATAGCCGCGCCCGATCAGAAATTTAGCAATGGCCCAGCCAATCCCGGTGGACGCGCCGGTGACGACGACGGATCGCATGGTCTTTTCCCCCCGAAGAGCTCCCGCGATCATGCAGTGGAAAGGTGCCGCGGCGCAATGCCGTCCACCGCTCAAGGAAACGCCGCCGATGTCAATTCTTAAGTTGAAGCGAGGCGGGAACGTCGCGACGTGAGATCGATTGCAGCCTGAAGATATGGATGAAGAGCCGAATCTTTGACTCTGAAGACGCTCGGCCTTTTGAGGATCGGAAGCTTCCGAGGAATTCCGAAAAACAACGCGAGACCAAGAATGTGGTTTAAGCGTCAGTTCTTCGTGCTCACGGAGCACTTCAGCGCGCGAAGAATTTGAATGAAGCAGCAATGCTTCGCGCGAGACGAAAAGAGCGAGACCGCTGGTTGCGATCTCGCTCGAATATAGCCGCGAAAGATTTAAGAATTGGTTTGGCGAGCGAAGCTTGTGTTTTCGCTCGCGTGTCCGGATGCGGCGTAACCGATACGCCGCATCCGAACGGCCGCGACTTAGTTCTTCGACTTATCGACCAGCGCGCCCTTCTTGATCCAGGGCATCATGTCGCGCAGCTTGGCGCCGACTTCCTCGATCGGGTGCTCGGCGAGCTTGGCGCGGGTCGCCTTGAACGAGGTCTGGTTGACCTTGTTCTCGAGCATCCAGTCGCGGGCGAACTTGCCGGACTGGATGTCGTTCAGAACCCGCTTCATCTCCTTCTTGGTCTCGTCGGTGACGATGCGCGGACCGGTGACGTACTCGCCGTACTCGGCGGTGTTGGAGATCGAGTAGTTCATGTTGGCGATGCCGCCTTCATAGATCAGGTCGACGATCAGCTTCACCTCATGCAGGCACTCGAAATAGGCCATCTCCGGGGCGTAGCCGGCTTCGACCAGGGTCTCGTAGCCGCCCTTGATGAGCTCGACCAGACCGCCGCAGAGCACCACCTGCTCGCCGAACAGGTCGGTCTCGCACTCTTCCTTGAAGGTGGTCTCGATGATGCCGGCACGGCCGCCGCCGACAGCGGAGGCATAGGACAGGCCGAGGTCGTGGGCGTTGCCCGAGACATCCTTGGCGATCGCGATCAGGCAGGGCACGCCGCCGCCGCGCTGGTATTCGGAACGAACGGTGTGGCCGGGGCCCTTCGGCGCGATCATGAGAACGTCGAGATCGGCGCGCGGATCGAGCAGGTTGAAGTGGACGTTGAGACCGTGCGCGAAGACGAGCGCTGCGCCCTTCTTCATGTTGTCATGCAGGTGCTCGCGGTAGATGTCGCCCTGGAGCTCGTCCGGGGTCAGCATCATGACGAGGTCGGCCCATTTGGCGGCCTCGGCGACTTCCATCACCTTGAAGCCGGCAGCTTCCGCCTTCTTGGCCGAGGCCGAACCTTTGCGAAGCGCAATCGCCACGTCCTTGACGCCGGAATCCTTCAGGTTCAGCGCATGGGCGTGGCCCTGGCTGCCATAGCCGACGATGACGACCTTCTTGCCCTTGATCAGGTTCAGGTCGGCGTCGCGATCATAATAAACACGCATGGTCGTTTCCTCGTTCAGGGGCCGGAATCGGCCGTTGGTCAGGTCTTGTCAGTCAGGTCTCGGACGGTGAAATTTGCGGATTTCGGGGGCTGTCTAGAGCATTTTCGGCCCCCTGGGAAACCCGTTTCTGCATGGAAAGCCGGGGCATCATGCATCCATGACGACGGGATAGAGCGACGCCAGCAGCAGGATCGCCATCAGGATGTTGAAGGCGCGGACCAGCCGCACGGAGGTCAGGACGGGCCGCAGTGCGGTGCCGAAGAAGGCCCAGACCACCGTAGAGACCGTACCCACGAGCAGGCTGATCAAGGTCTGGATCGCGATGTTGAGCGGGAATTGGGCGATCGCCGCATAGGCGGTGATGGTGCCGATCACGATCACCCAGCCTTTGGCGTTGATCCATTGGAACATGGCGGCGCCCAGGAAAGTCATCGGGCCGCGGCCATCCCCCTCGCCCGGCTTGGCCGGGCCCGAGAAAGCGATCACGGCGGCCAGGTAGAGCAAGTAGGCTGCGCCGGCATATTTCAAAATGGTCTGCAGGATCGGATAGGCCAGGAACACGGTGCCGAGCCCGAGGCCGACCGCTGCAATCATGAAGGCGAAGCCGATGACGACGCCAGCGATGTGGGGAATCGTGCGCCGGAAGCCATAAGTCAGCCCCGAGGACAGCAACATGATGTTGTTCGGCCCAGGCGTGAAATACATCACGGCCATGAAGGCGAGGAAGGCATACAGCAGCGACTGGGACATGCTCACCTCACGCGGCCTTCGGCTGCGGTTCTTGGTAACGCCTCGGGGCGTTTCGCCAGCACCATCACCGCGATACCGCCGATCACGGTGAGCATGCCGGCGAGGCGCAGCGGGCCGAACCGCTCACCGAACACGATGCTGGACGCGGCCGAGCCGACGAACGGCACCAGCAGCGCGAACGGCACCACCTGCGCAGGGGGATAGTCACGCAGCAGCCGGCCCCACAGCCAATAGGCGATGCTGGTGGAGATGGCGCCGATCAACAGCAGGCAAATGAGGCCGGTGAGCGACATGTGGATCAGCGACTGCCAGGTCGGCGTCGGTCCGTTGACGATCAGCGTGAGCGCGAACAGCGGGACCGCGGTGGCAAGGCACAACCAGGCGAACAGATCGAACATCGGCACGCCGCGGGCGCCGCGCAGCAGGATATTGCCGACCGCAAAGCTGACCGGCGCGATCATCAGCACGGCGAAGGCACCGATGCTGAAATCATAGCCGACCGTGCCGCAGATCATCAAAAGACCGATTGCTGCGATGACGATGCCCAGCGTCTGCACTGGCGTCGGCCGCTCGCCGAATGCGATCGCGGCAAAGCCGATCGTGAACAGCGCCTGGCTCTGGACGACGACGCTGGTCAGCCCCACCGGCACGCCATGGGCGATGCCATAGGCCTGGCTTAGAAACTGGCCGAGAAAGAGCGTGAAGCTGATCGCGATCAGGAGCGACCAGGCGACCTTCGGCTTGCGAATGAACAGGCACGGGACCGCGGCAATGGTGAAGCGCATCGCCGTCATCAACTCCGGCGAAAATTCGTCGAGCGCGATCCGGCTCGCCACGAAGGCAAGCCCCCAGATGACCGCCACCAGGATGGCGATGAGGATGTCGGCCGGCTTCATTGTCGTTCCCGGTTCTGCCCTGTCGTGCAGCCCTGTTTGTTGTTCTGGTCGAGCCTTGCTCGCCGGCCTTTAAATGGAAGAATTGGGTTTCCGCAGCAGATAAGTGCCGTGCATCGGGGCGTGGTAATCGGCCGAGACCAGCGTGAAGCCGACGTCGGTCAGCATCCGTTCCATGACCCAGCCAAAAGTGGAATATTCGTCGCGCATGTGAGTGACGACGCTTTCACGCGGGACATCGTGGTTCTTGATCTCGAAGTCGGCCCATTGATCGACGTCGCGCTCGAGCGCATCGGGCATCGACGCGTAGACGATGTCGCGCAAATAGAAAGTGGCACCGGGCTTGAGCGCGCGATAGATCCGCGACATCGCCACCGCTTTCCAGAAATCCGGCAGATGGTGCAGCGTGAACTCGCTGACGATCAGGTCATAGGATTCCGGCCGGTAGGCGAAGCTGAGCAGGCCGGCGGACTGCGTGCGCACGGGCGCCTTGCGGTCGCGCGCGTAGATCTCGGCGAGGGCCAGCATCGCGGGCGAGATGTCGATGGCGTCGACCTCGGCGCCCATCAGCGCGGCCTCGGTCGCGAGCACGCCGTTGCCGCAACCGATGTCGGCGATGCGCCAGCCGCGTTGGACCCCAAGCATTTTCAGCGCCGCGCGCGCCCGTAGATCGGCATCGTCGTGACTGTCGTAGATCGAGGCCACTGCAGGCCCGATCCCCATCCGGTTCCGCTCGTTGTAATACCAGTCGCGCGCCAGCATCGCTCACATTCCTTCAGGCCCGCGACCAATCGCGGCAACACCGGTGCGCGACACTTCGACGAGGCCAAGCGGACGCATCAGGTCGATAAACTGGTTGATCTTGTCGGTGTTGCCTGTGATCTCGAACACAAAGCTCTCGGTGGTGGCGTCGATCACGCGGGCGCGGAACGCGTCCGCCAGCCGCAGCGCCTCGACGCGATGCTCGCCCTCTCCGCGCACCTTGACCATTGCAAGCTCGCGCTCGATCGAGCGTTTCGTCAGCGTCATGTCGACGACGCGATACACAGGGATCATGCGGTCAAGCTGATGCTTGATCTGCTCGATCACCATCGGCGTACCCGTGGTGACGATGGTGATGCGCGAGAGATGCTTCTGGCTCTCGGTCTCCGAGACCGTGAGGCTCTCGATGTTGTAGCCGCGCCCCGAGAACAGGCCGATGACGCGCGCGAGCACGCCGGGCTCGTTCTGCACGAGCACCGAAAGCGTGTGCGTCTCGTTCGGGTCGTGGCGCTCCTCAATGAAATAGGCGGATGCGGGCTGGTTCATTGTCGTTCCCTTCATTCTCGTCGTTACGCCGTCGCCCGACGAGCGACCGGCGCTTCCGTGCCGACCCAACCGCGGAACAGATCGAAATCGATATTGCCGCCGGACAGCACGAGACCGACGCGCTTGCCCTGTAGCTTGGTCTTTTCCTGAAGCGCTGCGGCGAGCGCGGCGGCGCCGGCGCCTTCGGCGAGATTGTGCGTGTCGGTCCAGAGCGCACGGATCGCGAGCGCGATCTCATCGTCCGTCACCTGGACGATACGCGAGGCGCCCTTGAGGATGACCGCGAGCGCTTCAGGATCGGGAATCCGCGTCGCCATGCCGTCCGCGAGCGTATTGCTGGTCTCGGTCGTCACGACATGACCGGCCGCGAACGACAGCGCGTAGGACGGCGCCTCGGTCGATTGCACGCCGACAACCTCGGTCTTCAGGCCGAGCAGATCGCGCGCCATGATACAGCCGCAGATCCCCGAGCCCTGCCCGATCGGCACATAGAGGATGTCGAGATCGGGCGCGGCCCGGAGCAATTCAAGCGCATAGGTCGCCACGCCCAGCACCAGGTCCGTATGGAACGACGGCACCATGTGCAGCCCGGCGAACTGCGCGTGGCGCCCGGCTTCCTCGCGTGCGGCCTGAAAGTCCTCGCCATGCTCAACGAGCTCGGCGCCGAACGCCTTCATCGCGCGGTTCTTCTCGACCGAATTGCCGCGCGGCACATAGATCACGGCAGGCACACCATGGCGGCTCGCCGCAAAGGCGAGGCTCTGACCATGATTGCCGCGCGTCGCCGAGATGATGCCCGGAATGTTCGGCCGTTCGCGCTTCAACCGATCAAGATAGACTAACCCGCCGCGCACCTTGAAGGCGCCCGTCGGCGTATGATTCTCGTGCTTGACCACGATCTGCGTGCCGAGCCGCTGGCTGAGCAGCGGCCAAGCGTGCGCCGGCGTCGGCGGCACCGCCTGCCCCACGATCGCATGCGCGCGTTCGAGCTCGTTCAGGTCGAACATCACATCACACCAGCGCCTTGCCGCCGGCGAACGCCTTTGCGGTGGCTTCGTCGTTCGCCTGCTCCGGCAACAGCATCTCGTTGTGCGCCTTGCCGGAGGGGATCATCGGGAAACAATTTTCCAGCGACGCGACGCGGCAGTCGAACAGCACCGGGCGCTTGACCGAGATCATCTCCTGGATGGCGCCGTCGAGATCGCCGGGCTTGTGCACCTGGATGCCGACGCCGCCATAGGCTTCCGCGAGCTTGACGAAGTCCGGCATCGCCTCCGAGTAGGAATGCGACAGGCGGTTGCCATGGAGCAGCTGCTGCCACTGCCGCACCATGCCCATGTACTGGTTGTTCAGGATGAAGATCTTGATCGGCAGCTCGTACTGCACCGCCGTCGACATCTCCTGCATCGTCATCTGCACCGAGGCATCGCCCGCGATGTCGATGACGAGGCTGTCGGGATGGGCAACCTGCACGCCGACCGCGGCCGGCAAGCCGTAGCCCATGGTGCCGAGACCGCCCGAGGTCATCCAGCGATGCGGCTCCTCGAAGCCGTAGAACTGCGCCGCCCACATCTGATGCTGGCCGACCTCGGTGGTGATGTAGGTGTCCCTGCCGCGCGTCGCCTCGAACAGGCTCTGGATCGCGTGCTGCGGCAGGATGACGTCGTTGCTCTTCCTGTAATACAGCGAGTTGCGGGCCCGCCACTGCGCGATCTGCTGCCACCACGCCTTGATGTCGGGCTTCTTCGCCTCCGCCTTGAACACCTGGAGAATGTCGCCGAGGATGTTGCCGCAGTCGCCGATGATCGGCACGTCAACGCGGATGTTCTTGTTGATCGAGGACGGATCGATGTCGATGTGGATCTTCTTCGAGCCCGGCGAGAACGCGTCAACGCGGCCGGTGATGCGGTCGTCGAAGCGCGCGCCGACGCACAGCATGACGTCGCAATCATGCATGGTCATGTTGGCTTCGTAGGTGCCGTGCATGCCGAGCATGCCGAGCCAGCTCTTGCCCGACGCGGGATATGCGCCGAGGCCCATCAGCGTGGAGGTGATCGGAAAGCCGGTGACCTCGACCAGCTCGCGCAGCAGCCTGGTGGCTTCAGGGCCGGAATTGATCACGCCGCCGCCGCTGTAGATCACGGGGCGCTTGGCGCCTGCGAGCAGCGCCACGGCCTTGCGGATCTGCGTCGCATCGCCCTTCACCCGCGGCGCGTAGGAGCGATGCACGTCGGATTTGCGCGGCGGATGATAGGTGCCGGTCGCGAACTGCACGTCCTTGGGCACGTCGACGAGCACCGGGCCCGGTCGCCCCGTGGTCGCAACGTAGAAGGCCTCGTGCAGCACCTTTGCGAGATCGTTGACGTCGCGCACCAGCCAATTGTGTTTGGTGCAGGGGCGCGTGATGCCGACGGTGTCGCATTCCTGGAACGCGTCGTTGCCGATCAGATGCGTCGGCACCTGGCCGGAGATGCAGACCAGCGGGATCGAATCCATCAGCGCGTCGGTGAGCGGCGTCACCATGTTGGTGGCGCCGGGACCGGAGGTCACCAGTGCAACGCCGGGCCGGCCGGTCGAACGCGCATAGCCCTCGGCGGCGTGACCCGCACCCTGCTCGTGGCGGACCAGGATGTGCTGGACTTCGCTCTGCTGGAAAATCTCGTCGTAGATCGGGAGCACCGCGCCGCCGGGGTAGCCGAAAATGTCGGTCACGCCATGATCGATGAGCGCGCGGACGATCATCGCGGCGCCGGTCATCTGGTTCGGATCGTGGCTCTTGTCGCTCATTGGCTTGCTCCGGATGCGCTGTTGTCAGCGGCTTCGTTCGTGTCGGGTTTTCGAAAATAAAAAAGGCCCCGAAGAGGGCCCATGCACACCGCCTGTCATGTGGATGGCAGCTAGCCACCCCCGGCGGTGTGCCTGGGTACGACGGCGATAAGGAGTTTGGTAATAATGTTACGCATGGCAGGTGTCCAGCTTCCCAAAGGTTGCGCGAAACATAGCGGCCGGAGCCCCGATGTCAAGGCAATGTGGCCGTTCCCGCGCGATTTTGGCAGTGTAGCGGTGTTCCCGGGGTTGGGCGAGAGGTAAATTCGGGAGCCGAGGCACAAAAGCGTGTCAGCCTTGGTCCCGTGCCGCGTTCACGATCGCGGGCAGCCAGCCTCGAATCTCCTCCGGCTTCACCCACTCGAATTCGGGCAATTGGTGCCGGAACCAGGTGAACTGCCGCTTGGCGTAGTGGCGGGTGTCGGCGCGGCCGATGGTAGCCGCTTGCTCCAGGCTGAGCTCACCACGCAGATGCCGGACCAGGGCCGGCACGCCATGAGCTTTCATCGCCGGCAGCAGCGGATCGAGGTTTCGGGCGGCGAGACGCTCGACCTCCTCCAGCGCGCCAGCACCCAACATGGCATCGAAGCGGGCGTCGATGCGCGCATAGAGCTCGTCGCGTTCGGGCGCGAGGAACACGGCGCGAAAACTGTCCTTCGGCAGCAGCGGCGGCTGGCCCTCATGGTGCCAGTCCAGCAGCGAACGGCCGGTGGCTTTGACCACTTCGAGCGCGCGCGCAATGCGCGTGCGATCACGCAGGTTCAATCGCTCGGCGGCTCGCGGATCGGAGGCTGCGAGTTCCGCATGCAGCGCCTCGACGCCGTTCCGCTCCAGCCGCGCTCGAACGTCCTCGCGCACCTCGGCGGGGATCGGCGGCACCACGGAAAGGCCCGCCGTCAGCGCCTTGAAGTACAGCCCGGTGCCGCCGATGAAGATCGGCAGGCGGCCTTCGGCTTTCGCCACTTCGAGCGCCTTGGCCGCGTCGCCCACCCAGGCGCCAGCCGAAAAATTCACGGCCGCATCGACATGGCCGTACAGGCGATGAGGCGCCTGCGCCTCGTCGCCATCTGTGGGGCGCGCGGTGATGATGCGGAGGTCGCGATAGACCTGCATGGAATCGGCATTGATCACGACCCCGCCCGCAGCGAGCGCAAGCTCGAGCGCCAGCGCCGACTTGCCGCTGGCGGTCGGGCCTGCGATAAGCACCGCCTTGCCAACATGCCTTCTGCCGACTTGCCCCTCGCTCACGAAAACCTCAAATGTCCCTCGTTGCCACGCTGATCTGTAACCCGAATAACCCCGCGCTCGACTCGACCATCGTCGACGGCACCCGCGCCGTGCTGCCTCAGGCAGCTCCCGCGCACTGGCTGTTCGACGGGGTTGCAGTCGATATCCCCTTCGGCGCCGACAGTAACCTCGAAGGCGACCGTCACGCCATCGAACAGCGGCTCCGCGAGCTTCGCGGCGACCTGCCCATCGACATCGTGGTGCAGCCAGTCGGCTTCCGGCGCAAGAAGCTTTTTCTCGCCGACATGGATTCTACCATGATCGGCCAGGAATGCATCGACGAGCTCGCCGATTTCGTCGGGGTGAAGGCCCATGTGGCAGCCATTACCGAACGCGCGATGCGCGGCGAAGTCGAGTTCGAGCCGGCGCTGCGCGAGCGCGTTGCTCTGCTCAAGGACCTCCCCGCCAGTGCCGTCGACGAGGTGCTGGCCAAGCGCATTACGCTGACGCCGGGTGGCCGCGAACTGGTCGCCACCATGCGCGCCCACGGCGCTTACGCCTGTCTCGTCTCCGGCGGCTTCACGCTGTTCACCAGCGCGGTCGCCACCAGGATCGGTTTCCAGGAGAACCGGGCCAATGAGCTCGTCGTCCGCGACGGCAAGTTCACCGGCGAGGTGAAGGAGCCGATTTTGGGGCGCGCGGCAAAGCTCGCGACGCTGGTGGATCTGATGGAGTCGTTCGATCTCGACGACATCGACTCGCTGGCGGTCGGCGACGGCGCCAATGATCTCGCGATGATCCAGGCGGCGGGCCTGGGCGTGGCGTATCACGCCAAGCCGGCGGTGGCTGCTGCCGCAGCGGCGCGGATCGATCATGGCGATCTCACCGCGCTGCTGTACGCGCAGGGGTATCGACGCGAGGAGTTCGTGGAGGCGTAAGTCTTACCGCACGCCCAACTGCTGTAGGGTGGGCAAAGGCGCATTGGCGCCGTGCCCACCACTCTTGCAGCAGTGGTGGAAAAGTGGTGGGCACGCTTTCGCTTTGCCCACCTACTGCACGCTCAGCGCGACAAACCGCAGCTCGCCGTCGGCGTTCGAGACCAGCAGCAGCACCGACTTCTTGCCGTCCTTCTTGAGCTGGTCGACCCGCTTCTGGATGTCGGCGCCGCTGGAGACGCTCTCCTGCGCCACCTCGACGATGACGTCGCCGGCGGAGAGGCGCTTCTCGGCGGCATCCGAATTAGCGTCGACATTGGTGACGACCACGCCCTTGACGCTGTCCTTGATCTTGTAGCGCGTACGCAGATCCTTGCTCAGCGCCGCGAGATCGAGGCCGAGCGCCTTCTGTGTCACGGTCTTTTCAGGTGCGGGCTCGTCGGTCTTCACTGCGGCCTGCACCTTGTCGGGATCCTGCAGCCGGCCGAGCATGACCTTCTTGGTCTCCTCCTGACCCTTGCGGATGATGACGACATCGACCTCCTTGCCGACCGCGGTGTCGGCGACCACGCGAGAGAGATCCTTGGGGTCCTTGACGTCCTTGCCGTCGAACTTGACGACGACGTCGCCGGGCTCGATGCCGGCCGGTTTGGCAGGGCCCTTGTCGTCGACGCCGGCAACCAGCGCGCCCCGCGGCGGCTTGATGTTGAGGCTCTCGGCGATCTCGTCGGTGACGCTCTGGATGCGCACGCCCAGCCAGCCGCGGCGCAATTCGCCGAACTGGCGGAGCTGGTCGACGACACCCGCCACCGTCTTCGACGGTACGGCGAAGCCGATGCCGATCGAGCCCCCGGAAGGCGAGATGATCAGCGTGTTGACGCCGATGACGTCGCCATCGAGGTTGAACAGCGGACCGCCGGAATTGCCGCGGTTGATGGAGGCGTCGGTCTGAATGTAGCTGTCGTAGGGACCTGAGGAGATGTCACGGTTCTTCGCCGAGACGATACCGGCCGTCACGGTGCCGCCGAGGCTGAAAGGATTGCCGATCGCGACGACCCAATCGCCGAGGCGCAGCTTGTCGGAATCGCCGAACTTTACCGACACCAGCGGTTTCGACGGCTTGAACTTGAGCACGGCAAGATCGGTCTTCTTGTCGACTCCGACCAGCTCGGCCTTGATCTTGGTCCCGTCGTTGAGGATGACGTTGATCTCGTCGGCGTCCGCAATGACGTGGTTGTTGGTGACGACGACGCCTGACGTGTCGATGATGAAGCCACTTCCGAGCGAGTTGGTCTTGCGCGGCGCCGGGCTATTCTCGCCGCCCTTGCTGCCGCCGCCGGGACCCTTGCGATTCTTGAAGAAGTCGTCGAAGAACTCCTCGAAGGGCGAACCGGGCGGCAGTTGCGGCATGGCATTCCCACCGCCCCCGCCCTTGGCTTCGACGGTCTGCGAGGTCGAGATGTTGACGACCGCGTCGATCACCTTTTCGGCGACGTCGGCGATGCCATCCGGTCCGCGCGCATAGGCCGGTGTGCCGAATGCGCTGAAAACGCCAACGGCGAGCGCGGCCAGCCCTAAGCGCAAACGGGTCGGGGCAATGGTGGCAGCGGTCATTGTGATCTCCAGGAAACAAGGATTCGGCGTCAAGACTGCGCTCGAACGGGGGGACGGCGCAAGCGCGGACCTTAACGGGCCTCAAGACCCGGACAATAAGGCGAAAACCGGTCCCTCGCCTTCACTTTGGCGTTGGTGCGACGGCTAAATTGGACGTCGCATAACCCAGATCAGGACCAGGCCGGCCACGGCCGAACCGATGCCAACCGCCCGCAGGACATTGTCCGGCGTGGCCATCGCGCTTTTCATGGCCTTGCGCATCCAGGCCGGGCTTGCCGCGAACATCAAGCCTTCCAGCACGAACAGGATGCCCAAACCGATGAGGAAGTCGGTGAACGCAATGGACCTCATCGGATTGGAACCTCCCGTTGTGCTGTTCTTGTCTGAACGAAGGGCGGCCAGACCTGCCGCCCTTGTCTCACTTACGGCTTCGCTGGCGTCGTGGTCGCCGTCTTGCCGGACGGGTTACCAAAGAACCGGAAGAAATCCGAGTCCGGGCGCAGCAGGAAGCGGGTGTCGTTCGCGCGCAGCCCGGTTTCATAGGCCGCCATCGAGCGGTAGAAGGCGAAGAAATCCGCGTCCTGGCCGTAGGCTTCGGCGAACAGACGGTTGCGCTCGGCATCGCCGACGCCGCGCGTCTGCTCGGCCAGCGACCTTGCATCCGCCTCGATCACGGTCGCCTCGCGGTCGGCCTTGGAGCGGATCTCCTGTGCTTTCTGGCCGCCCTGCGCGCGGAACTCGGCGGCTTCGCGCTCGCGTTCCGTCTTCATGCGCTGATAGACCGCCTGGCTGTTCTGCTCCGGCAAATCGGCGCGGCGGATCCGGACGTCGACGACCTGGATGCCGTAGCCGTCGGCCTCGTGGTCGAGCTGATCGCGGATGCGCTGCATCAGCTTCTCGCGGTCGTCGCGGACCACGTTGATGAAGGTGACCTCGCCGAGCACGCGGCGTAGCGCCGCGTTCAAGAGCGTGGTGAGCTGGATGTTGGCGGCCTGGATCGAGCCGATGCTCTGATAGAAGCGAAGCGCGTCCTTGATGCGGTAACGCGCGAAGGCGTCGACCACGAGCCGCTTTTGGTCGGACGCGATCGCTTCCTGCGACGGGTTCTCCAGATCGAGGATGCGCTTGTCGATGTTGATCACCGAATTCCACGGCGCCTTGAAGTGCAGGCCGGGAGCGGTGACGACGTCGACGGGCTTGCCGAACTGCAGCACGATGGTCTGCTCGGTCTGCGCCACCGTGAACAGGGACATGTAGCCCACGATCACGACGAGCAGGAGGCCGAGCAGCGTGACGATGCCTGTGACCGGAGATCTCATCGGTTGCCTCCGGTCGTCTGCTGGCCGGTTGCAGGTGGCCGCTTGGTCGTCAGTTCGCTGAGCGGCAGATAAGGCACGACGCCCTGGCCCGACTGGCCGCCGTCATAGATGAGCTTTTCCGAGCCGCCGAGCACGCGCTCCATCGTCTCCAGATAAATCCGTTCACGCGTCACGTCGGGCGCCTTCTTGTATTCCTCGTAAACCTTCAGGAAGCGCGAGCTCTGGCCCTTGGCCTCGGCGACCGTCTGCTCCCTGTAGCCTTCGGCGGCCTGCATGATCTGCGCCGCGCGTCCGCGTGCCTGCGGCACGACCTGGTTGGCATAGGTCTGCGCCTCGTTCTGCAGCTGCTCGAGATTGGCGCGCGCCGCCTGGACGTCGCGGAAGGCGTCGATCACCTGCGCCGGCGGGTCGACCTTCTGCATCTGCACCTGGCTGATCTGAATGCCGGCGCCGTAGCTGTCCAGGGTCTTCTGGATCAGTTCCTGCACGCCCTGTTCGGTGACGTTGCGCGCACCGGTCAGGATCGGCTGGATCTGCGAGCGGCCGATCACCTCGCGCATCGCGCTCTCGGCGACCGCCTTCACGGTGCCTTCGGGATTCTGAATGTTGAAGAGGAAATCGCCGACGCCGTTGGGCTTGATGCGCCAGAGCACGGTGAAGTCGACATCGACGATGTTCTCGTCCCCGGTCAACATCAGGCTCTCTTCCGGCACGTCACGAATGGAGCGGCCGCGCCGCGCCGGATCGTCGATCAGCGTCATGCCGATCGAGATGGTGGAAACGCGCAAGGCCTTTGGCAGCAGCACGGTCTCGATCGGATAGGGCAGATGGTAGTTCAGGCCGGGCTCTACGGTGCGGACATGCTTGCCGAAGCGCAGCACGACGCCGAGCTCTTCGGACTGCACCCGGAAGAAGCCCGACAGCAGCCAGAACGCGACGATGAGCAGCACGATCAGCGTGATGCCGATGCCGGAGAAATAGCCACCCGGCATGATCTGCTGGAGCCGATCCTGGCCGCGCCGCAGAAGGTCTTCCAGATCCGGCGGCCTTGGCCCGACCGGTTGCGGGCCGTTGCCCCATGGTCCCTTCGGACCCGAGCCCCATGGGCCACCGCCCTGATTCTTCCACGGCATTCGAATCTCTCCTCGGCAGGGTGAAATTGCCCCCCGCCCGCTTTGTCCGGTCCGGCTTTATAGGGGACAGGCAGGTCCCTTACAACGCAGCCATCGCCGCCCTCCGAGCTAAGCTTGGGGGCAGAAAAGTCAATGTTAACATTGGCAAATGCGGTTAATGGCCCGCCCGCCGACGATATGTCACATAGGAGTAGTCGGCGCTGTCGTGGGGTCCGGCAGGATGACGGATGCGCTCCACCTCATCCCACTCGGCCCTGTCGATGCCGAAATGCGTGTCGCCCTCGGGGCGGGCATGCACTTCCGTGATTTCGAGGCGATCGGCGCGATCGAGCCATCGCCGGAAGATTTCGGCGCCGCCAATCACGGCGATCTCGGTGACCGAACGCCGCAGGGCATCGCCGCGCGCGATGGCGTCTGCCTCATCAGTCGAGGTCGTCACGATGGCGCCGGCGGCGCGATAATCCGCATCGCGCGTGACGACGATGTTGGTGCGGCCGGGAAGCGGCCGGGGCAGGGATTCGAAGGTCCTGCGGCCCATGATCACGGGCTTGCCGATCGTGAGCGCCTTGAAGCGCGCCATGTCGGATTTCATTCGCCACGGCATGGCGTTGCCGGCGCCGATGACGCCGTTCTCCGCGATCGCGACGACGAAGACGATCTCCATCAGGACGCGCTCCCGGTAAGCCGCGTCAACGCAGGCCCGGTGACGCGGCACAGCGTCCAGTCGTCCAGCATGACGGCACCGAGGGATTTATAGAAGGCGATCGACGGCGCGTTCCAGTCGAGCACCGCCCATTGCAGCCGGGACCAGCCGTTTTCGACGCATTCCCTGGCAAGGTGCACGAGCAGAGCCTTGCCGAGGCCCCTACCCCGATGCGACGGCCGCACATACAAATCCTCGAGATAGATGCCGTGGCGGCCGCTGAACGTCGAGAAATTCGCAAACCACACCGCGAAGCCGACCGGCTCGCCGTTCCACTCGGCGAGGGCGCAATGGAGTTGCGGTCGCTCGCCGAACAGGGCGTCGGCGATGTCAGCCTCGGTCGCCTCGACCTCGTGCGAAAGCTTTTCGTACTCGGCGAGCTCGCGGATGAAAGCGAGAACCAGCCCGGCTTCGCCGGGACGCACACGGCGGATATTGAGCGACATCGACTTCAGACCGCGACCGCGGCCTTGATGTGCGGATGCGGATCGTAGCCGACGAGCTCAAAGTCCTCGTAACGGAAGGAGAAGATGTCCTTCACGTCGGGGTTGATCCGCATCACCGGCAGCGCGCGCGGCGCGCGCGTGAGCTGGAGCTTCGCCTGCTCCAGATGGTTGGAATAGAGATGGGTGTCACCGAATGAATGCACGAAGTCGCCGGGCTTCAAGCCCGTGACCTGCGCCACCATCATGGTGAGCAGCGCGTAGGAGGCGATGTTGAAGGGCACGCCGAGGAACACGTCAGCCGAGCGCTGATAGAGCTGGCACGACAGCTTGCCGTTTGCGACGTAGAACTGGAACAGGCAGTGGCACGGCGGCAGCGCCATCTTGTCGACCTCGGCCGGATTCCAGGCCGAGACGATCAGGCGGCGCGAGTCCGGATTGCGCTTGATCATGTCGATGACGTTCGCGATCTGATCGATACTGCGTCCGTCCGGCGCGGGCCAGGAGCGCCACTGATGGCCGTAGACGGGGCCAAGATCGCCATTGGCGTCGGCCCACTCGTCCCAGATGGTGACGCCGTTGTCGCGCAGATATTTGATGTTGGTATCGCCCTTCAGGAACCACAACAGCTCATGCACGATCGCCTTCAGCGGCAGGCGCTTGGTGGTCAGCATCGGAAAGCCGGCAGACAGGTTGAAGCGCATCTGATGGCCGAACACCGACAGCGTGCCGGTGCCGGTCCGGTCGGTTTTTTCGGCGCCGTCTGAAAGAATCCGCTCGAGCAGGTCCTGATACTGGTGCATGTGCGTGAGCCTTTGGGGAGGCGGCGAATTTAGCGGCCGCCCCCACGCTGCGACAGCGGCGATTCGCCATCCCTGGGCATTATACCCGGAAAAGTGAGCGTTCCCGGTGCAAACGACAAGGGGCGGAACTTAGCGTCCCGCCCCTCGTCTATCAGATTGATCCTGCTGGCCAACTTGCCGGCTTGGGTTCGAGCCACGGCGCGCCGGCAGGCGCGTCGCCCTCAGTTCTCGGATTCTGTGAACACCTCGTCGCGCTTGGCACGCAACGCGGGCAGCACCGTGAGCACCAGGAGGAAGGCCGCGATCGCCAGCAGCACGGCCGACAGCGGACGCGTCAGGAACACGCTCCAATCGCCGCGCGAGATCAGCAGCGCGCGGCGCAGATTCTCTTCCATCAGCGGTCCGAGCACCATGCCGAGCAACAGCGGCGCCGGCTCGAAATCGTGCTTGATCAGCCAGTAGCCGACCAGACCGAACACGCCTGCGAGGATGACGTCGACCGGCGCGTTGTTCACCGAGTAGATGCCGATCGCGCAGAAGATCACGATCGAGGGGAACATCAGCCGGTAAGGGACGCGCAACAGCCGCACCCAAATTCCGACCAGCGGCAGGTTGATGATGATCAGCATCAGATTGCCGATCCACATCGAGGCAATCATGCCCCAGACCAGTTCCGGCTGCTTCTGCATCACCTGCGGACCCGGCACGATGCCGTGGATGGTCATCGCGCCCACCATCAGCGCCATCACGGCGTTGGGCGGGATGCCGAGTGTCAGCAGCGGGATGAAGGAGGTCTGCGCCGCGGCGTTGTTGGCGCTTTCCGGTGCCGCCACGCCCTCGATCGCGCCACGGCCGAACCGCGACGGGTTCTTGGCGATCTTCTTCTCGAGCGTATAGGACGCAAAGGACGCGATGACAGCGCCACCACCCGGCAGGATGCCGAGGATCGAGCCGAGCACGGTGCCGCGCAGGATCGCAGGCGCCGAGTCGATCAAATCCTTCCTGGTCGGCATCAGGCCGGTGATCTTCTGCTGCACTAGGTCGCGGTTCATCTCGGCGCCGGCATCGAGATTGCGGATGATCTCGGCGAAGCCAAACACGCCCATCGCCACCGTCGCAAAGCCGAGACCATCGGCGAGTTCCGGAATGTTGAACGCCATGCGCGAGGCGCCGGTCTCGATGTCGGAGCCGACCATCGACAGCATCAGGCCGAACACGATCATAGCGATCGCCTTCAGCACCGAGCCCTTGGCCAGCACCACCGCGAAGATCAGGCCGAGCACCATCAGCGAGAAATATTCGGCCGGACCGAACGCCAGCGCGAGCTTGGTCAGAGGCGCGCCGAGCACGGCGATGAGCACTGTCGCGACGCAGCCGGCGAAGAACGAGCCGATCGCCGCGATCGCCAGCGCCGGGCCGGCACGGCCCTGCTTTGCCATCTGGTGGCCGTCGATGGCGGTGACGACCGACGTCGCCTCACCGGGAATATTGACCAGGATCGAGGTGGTGGAGCCGCCGTACTGGGCGCCGTAATAGATGCCGGCGAGCATGATCAGCGCGCCGACCGGCGGCAATCCGAACGTGATGGGCAGGAGCATCGCCACGGTTGCGACGGTGCCGATACCGGGCAGCACGCCGACCAGCGTGCCAACCAATGCGCCAATCAGGCACATGAGAATGTTGATCGAGATCGGCAGCGACAGACCGTAGAGCCACCAGGGTGACCACCAGGAGATCTGAAACACCACACCGAAACCGAGCCCCAGATTGTGGAAGAGATCGAACATCACACCCTCACTGAACCAGGAAGCGCGGGAACATCGGCATCGGCAGTCCGAGCACGTAGGGGAAGAGCAGCGCGCAGCCGAGCGTCAGGCAGGCGCCGACGATGACCGCTTCGACCCAGCGCGTCTCATGCGTGCCCATCGCCGCGATCAGGAAGCTCGAGAATGCCGTAACCACCACCCCAAGCGGACGAATCGCCAGCGCGAAGAAGACGATCGAGATCATCACGAAGAGCGGCCCGCGCCAGGCATAGTGCGCCATGCTCGGCCCGTCGGTCAGCAGTCCCGTCAACGCAATGCCCGCGCCAAGTGCGACGAGCAGCCCGCCAAACATTCGCGGCGCGGTGCCGGCGCCGAAGGAGAAGCCGCGCATCCCCTGCAAATCGCTGGAAGCCCACAGCGCGAACAAGGCGAGCGCCAGCAGCACGATCCCGCCGACATAATCCTGCGCCGACCTGATCGTCATGAAGAACGTGAGAATAGCCACCGCAAAGATCGGATAGGAATAGATCAGCGCCAGCAGCACGTCGGATGACGCCTTCTTAGTGTCACCGCCGACCGCCCCGAGCAACGCGCCGGGCGCCCCCGCGAGCAGCGCCGTAGCGTGGCTGATCACGACAGCGGCCGGGCCGCGTCCGGCGCCCCAGCCAAAGATCGTCCCGAACGACCAGATGAACTCGAAAATCTGCGGCGCTATGGCCAGCAGACAAAAGCTGATCACCACCGAGGTGTTTCGGTTGGCTGTCGCCGAGTGGCCCATCGTATCGGCCATGCATGTCTCCTCCGCGACCCGTAAGCCACGAGCAATGTTGTTCTAATCGGCTGGAAATCGATGCCCCCGCCCGGATCCCTGCCTAGCCATTTTCATTACACAATGCCAGCAAAACCCAACAAGCCCCCGACCAGCAAAATCCATAGTGGATTGATGCGCGAGACGGATGCGACCACTGCAACCGTCGCGGTCAGGAGCAGCGCAGCAAGCGTGCGATCGGTCGACTCGGCGAGGATCAGGGCGCTCGCCGCCATCAGGCCGATCGAGAGCGGAACCAGTGCAGCCTGGATCAGCCCGGGCCAGCGCGATTGGCTCGGGCGATTGAGGAGCCGGCTGACATAATAGGCAAGCAGCGCGGTGGGCAGGCACATGGCCAAGGTCGCCGCCAGGGCGCCGGGGATGCCGGCGACGGCATAGCCGATCAACGTGACGATAAGTACGTTCGGACCTGGTGAGAGCTGCGCGATCGCATAGGCGTCGGCGAACTGCTTGTCGGTCATCCAGTGATGCACGTCGACAGCGATGCGGTGCATCTCGGGCACGGCCGCCGCGGCGCCGCCGACTGCGAACAGCGACATCAGACCGAAGGTCGAGATCAGCGCCCAGATCGGGTTCTCCGCGTTCATGCTGCTACCTTCCGCCGCATCAGGAAAATGGCGCTGACGCTGACGGGGATCGCGACCAAAAGCACGGCCTGGAGCGGCAGGCGAAGGACGCCGATGGCGAGGAAGACGCTCAGCATCAGGATGAGCGCGACGGCGTCCAGCCGCTTGAGCAGCGGCGTCATCATCCGGAAGACCACCGCGATCAAGAGACCGACGGCCGCACAGGAGATGCCCGCGAGAATGCGGCGCAGCACCTCCACATCGCCGAACCGGGCGTAGACGATCGCGAGCACCGTCATGATCAGCGTGGGCGGCAGCAACAGCCCCGCGAAGGCGGCAATGCCGCCGGCGATCCCGCGCAGCCGCGCGCCGAACACCATCGACAGATTGACGATGTTGGGCCCAGGCAGGAAATGGCAGAGCGCAAACGTCTCGTTGAACTCGTCCGCCGTCATCCAGCGGTGCTGCTCGACGATGGCCTGCCGGGCGAAGACCAAAACCCCGCCGAAGCCCGCCAGCGACATCCGGGCGAAGGCCAGGAACAGCGCGAGCAAGCCCGGCGGAACGGCGCTGGTGGCTGGACGGTCCAGTTCGTGATCTCGGTGTTGGGCAGCCGGTGCGGAATCCTCGGACATGTCAGGAGCTTAGAACGCCGGCCGGCGCGCGGCCAAGCCTGTCGGGAACCTATCCAAAGGGAACCTCGGGATGGCCGCTCGAAACACCTGTTATTTGAAACCTTTGCCCCCTATATTGGGGGTGCCGGTTCGCCGGCTATGGAAATAAACGGTCGTCGCAATAAACCATTCGGACCCGGGGGCGGTACCCGGCGCCTCCACCAAAGCCCACCAGCGGGCTAGCCCTGAAAGCGGGTTTTGGCGGGGGCGAAATAGGATCGACGAGGGCGTAAAGGGCGTTCTTTTTCTCGGTATTGTTCCGCCGTTATCGGGCTATGCAATAGTTGCCAACGACAACTTTGCTCCGGTTGCTCAGGCTGCGTAACGCAGTTTGAAAGACCATTCTGAAGTCCTAACGGGTTAAGCTCCGTTAGGCGGGGTTCGGAGGCACCTGGCAACAGAAGCCTCCACTTACCTCTTATTTCCTACCCCGCGGGGACTCCTGTTGGCCCGTCAGGCGCGGTACTATTGCGGCTTGGCGAGTCGGGCCGGCAGGGCCCAGCTCCTGGAATGCAACAGGACCACCATGGCGACCGATCATATCCGATACGATGTGCTGGCCCGCGACGCGCTACGCGGCGTGCTGCGCAAGGTGCTGACCGATGCCGCGGCTCATGGCCTGCCGGGCGAGCACCATTTCTTCATCACCTTCGTGTCGAAGGCCGAGGGCGTGAAGCTGTCGTCGCGGCTGCTGGCGCAATATCCGGAAGAGATGACGATCATCCTGCAGCACCAGTTCTGGGATCTGACCGTGCTCGAGGACCGCTTCGAGGTCGGCCTGTCCTTCGGGGGCATTCCGGAGCGGCTGATCGTGCCGTACAGCGCCATCAAGAGCTTCCTCGATCCGTCCGTGAAATTCGGCCTCCAGTTCGACACCTCCGATGTCGCCGACGTCTCGCCCGAGACATTGCCGGCCGCTCCCGCCCCGTCCGCGGTGGCGGTGCCGACGCCTGCCACTGAACCTGCGGAAGGCACCGAAGAGCCGGCGGCTCCGAACCAGGGCGGCGCCGAAGTCGTGCGATTAGATCGTTTCCGCAAGAAATGATCTAGATCGGGCCGGAGCCCGTCGCGGGCGGCCAAACTCCCTATATAGAGGCACATGAAGAGGCCGCGCGGCATTTCGTGCGGCGGAATGGATGTGCTCATGGCCAAGACCTCCAGCTCGAAGACCTCCCGCTCGAAGACTTCTCGCGCGAAGACCGACCGCTCCTCGCGCCCGGCGACCCGCACCGAGACCGACAGCTTCGGTCCGATCGAGGTCCTCGCCGATCGCTATTGGGGCGCGCAGACCGAACGCTCGCGCCAGAATTTTCGCATCGGCACCGATCGCATGCCGATCTCGCTCGTGCATGCGCTCGGCATCGTCAAGCTCGCCGCGGCGCAGACCAACCAGGAGCTCGGCCTGCTCGACCAGCGCCGCGCCAAGGCCATCATCCGCGCCGCGCGCGAGGTGATCGAGGGCAAGCTGGACGACCATTTTCCGCTGGTGGTGTGGCAGACCGGCTCAGGCACGCAGAGCAACATGAATCTCAACGAGGTCATCGCCAATCGCGCTAATGAGATGCTCGGCGGCGAGCTCGGCGCCAAGAAGCCGGTGCATCCCAACGATCACGTCAACATGAGCCAGTCGTCGAACGACTCGTTCCCGACCGCGATGCATATCGCGGCGGCAAGCCGCATCACCGCCGATCTCGTCCCTGCCCTCGGCGAATTGCTGCGCGCGCTGCGCAAGAAGGAGAAAGAGTTCACAAAGATCGTCAAGATCGGCCGCACCCACACCCAGGATGCGACGCCGCTGACGCTCGGCCAGGAATTTTCAGGCTATGCCGCCCAGGTCGAGAGCGGCATCGCCCGGCTCAAGGTCGCGGTGAAGGAGCTCTATCCGCTGGCGCAGGGCGGCACCGCCGTCGGCACCGGCCTCAATTCGAAGCCGCGCTTTGCAAAACTGTTCGCAAGGCACGTTGCCGGGATCACGAAGCTGCCCTTCACCAGCGCGGCCAATAAATTCGAGGCGCTGGCCTCGAACGACGCCTATGTGCTGGCGCACGGTGCCATCAATTCGGTCGCGACAGGCCTGTTCAAGATCGCCAACGACATCCGCCTGCTCGGATCGGGTCCGCGTTCGGGCCTCGGCGAACTGATGCTGCCGGAGAACGAGCCGGGCTCCTCGATCATGCCGGGCAAGGTCAATCCGACGCAGTGCGAGGCGATGACGATGGTGTGCTGCCAGGTGTTCGGCAATCACACCGCGATCACGGTCGCCGGCAGCCAGGGCCATTTCGAGCTCAACGTCTACAAGCCGGTGCTGGCCTACAACATGCTGCACTCGATCCGGCTGATGGCGGACGCCGCGCGCTCCTTCACCGAGCATTGCGTCAGCGGCATCCGCGCCGACGAGAAGCGCATCAAGGAGCTGATGCAGCGTTCACTGATGCTGGTGACGGCGCTCGCTCCCAAGATCGGCTATGACAACGCGGCCAAGGTGGCCAAGACGGCGCATGCCAACGGCACCACCCTGAAGGAGGAGGCGCTGCGGCTCGGCTTCGTCTCGGCGGACGAGTTCGACCGCCTGGTGCGCCCCGAGAAGATGACCAGCCCGGGATAAATTCCGAATTCCGATAGCCATCCGTAATGATACGGAGCCCCAAGCTCCATTAAATGTAGGGCTTAAAGGACGGGATTTGATTACCGTCAATGTCGCGGCGGGATTGCGTGTTACGCAGCCCCTCCGCCCCCACGGGGCGGAATTCATCGTTTGATGGCCCAAGGGTCGATTGACGAGGACAAGCGAATGGCGATCAAGTCTCATTGGGCGCAGTGCGGCGCACAGTTTCTGAATGTTTCATCCTGCCCACGGAGGATCGGATGATGGAGACGCGACATGGGGAACGTCATCAACCTGAATCGTTTCCGGAAGCGCGCCGAGCGGCAAGCCACGGCGAAGCAGGCGGACGCCAACCGAACGAAGTTCGGCCGCACGAAGGCGGAGCGGTCGGCGGAGGAGACGCGCGCGGACCAGGCGAAGGCGCACCTGGACCAGCACCAGATCGATCGCGAGGAGCAGCCATGAAGTCGCCCGTCGTGAAACGGTCGATCGTCGTCGCCGGCCACAAGACCAGCGTCAGCCTGGAAGAGGCGTTCTGGAACGGCATGAAGGAGATCTCGGGCCTGCGCAACATGACGCTGTCCGAGCTGGTCGGCGAGATCGACGGCAACCGCCAGCAGGGCAATCTGTCCTCGGCGATCCGCCTGTTCGTGCTCGACTACTTCAAGAGCCGCGCCATGGCCGCCATCCAGGCGGAAAAGGTCCCGGCCCAGTAGCCGTCTTGACGCTGATCTTGGCGCCGATCCCGGCGCCAATCGCCTCCGTCACGAAGCTGGTACTTTAAAATCACTCTAAGGTGCAGTTTCAGCGACCGAGCGCGCTTGACCTCGATGCCCTGCGTTGAAAATACAGGGCATGACCGACATCCATGATACGCGTCCGCAGATGCCGCTGGGCCTGGCCCAGCGCGGCTATACCGGCGTCATCCAGCACCTTTCCCCCAAGGACGCAGGCTCGGCGCTCTCGGACATCGAGCTCGAGAGCCGGCTGATCGAGCTCGGCTTCGTCGAGGGCGCCCGGGTCGAGGTCTTGCACGAGGGGCTGGTCGGGCGCGACCCGATTGCCGTGCGGGTCGACAGCATCACCATCGCGGTCCGCCGTCGCGAAGCCATGGCCATCATCGTCGCCTGAAGCGACCGGACCCCAACTTCATGGAATTGCCCCTACTTCATCTCGCCCTGGTGGGCACACCAAACAGCGGCAAAACCTCGCTGTTCAATGCGCTGACCGGCAGCCGGCAGAAGGTCGCGAACTATCCCGGCGTCACCGTCGAGCGCAAGGAAGGCTTCTTCGTCACGCCCATGGGCCGCCAGGTCTCCGTGGTCGACCTGCCCGGCACCTATTCCCTGCGCGGTCGCAGCCCGGACGAGGAGATCACCCGCGACTTCGTGCTCGGCAAGGCTTCCGGCGAGATCCTGCCCGACCTCGTGCTGTGCGTGGCCGATTCCACCAATCTGCGCCTGACCATCCGCCTGCTGCTGGAGCTCAAGCGCACCGGCCGTCCGATGATCCTCGTGCTCAACATGTTCGACATCGCGACCCGCCGCGGCATCACTGTCGACGTCGAGCGGCTCGCCAAGGAGCTCGGCGTGCCCGTGGTCACCTCGATCGCGGTGCGCAAGGGCGGCACGGCCGACCTGCTGTCGCTGACCGACGAGATTTCGGCGAAGCTCGCCGCCGAGCCGGGCGAGAACAATTGGCGGGCGCTCAGCGTGGCCGATCTGCGCGCCACCCAGCGCGAAGCCGACCGCATCATCGCCGACTGCGTCAGCCTACCCAGCCGGCCCGACACCTGGACCGCGCGGATCGACGCGATCGTGCTGCATCCCGTCGGCGGGCTGATCGTGCTCGCGGCTATCCTGTTCGTGATGTTCCAGGCGGTGTTCGCCTGGGCGCAGCCGCTGATGGAGCTGCTCAACTCGGGCTTCGACTCCCTCGGCGAGTTCGTGCACGCCACCCTGCCCGCCGGCCTGCTGCAGAGCTTCCTGCAGAACGGCGTGATATCAGGCGTCGGCAGCGTCATCGTGTTCCTGCCGCAGATCATCATCATCTTCCTGTTCATCCTGCTGCTGGAAGATTTCGGCTACATGGCGCGCGCCGCGTTCCTGATGGACCGCATCATGGGCGGCGCCGGCCTGCACGGCCGCGCCTTCATCCCGCTGCTGTCGAGCTTTGCCTGCGCGATCCCCGGGATCATGGCCACGCGCGTGATCGACAACAAGCGCGACCGGCTGACCACGATCCTGATCGCGCCGCTGATGACCTGCTCGGCACGCATTCCCGTCTACACGCTGATCATCTCCGCCTTCATTCCGGCAAAAGAGGTCTGGGGCTTCATCAATCTTCAGGGCCTGGTGATGTTCGGTCTCTATGCTGTCGGCATCGCCAGCGCGCTTGCCGTCTCGTTCCTCATCAAATTCTTCATGCTGCGCGACTATGCGCCGGCGCCTTTCATGCTGGAGCTTCCGGACTACAAGATGCCGCGGCTGAAATCGATCGCGATCGGCGTCTATACGCGGGCCAAGATGTTCCTGCACCGCGCCGGCACCACGATCTTCTCGATGATGGTGCTGATCTGGTTTCTGGCCTCGTTCCCGCAGCCGCCCGCGGGCGCAACCGAACCGGCGATCGACTTCAGCCTGGCCGCGATCATCGGCAAGGCGCTCGAGCCGCTGCTGGCGCCGGTCGGCTTCAACTGGCAAATCGCGGTCGCGCTGATCCCGGGCATGGCGGCGCGCGAGGTCGCGGTCGCGGCGCTCGGCACCGTCTATGCAATCGAAGGCGGCAAGGAAGCGGCCGAGCAGATCGGCCAGGTGCTGGCGACGAAATGGTCGCTCGCGACCGCGCTGTCGATGCTGGCGTGGTACATCTTCGCCCCGCAATGCGCATCCACGCTCGCCGTGATCCGGCGCGAGACCGGAAGCTGGACCTGGATGGCCGTCACCTTCTTCTACATGCTGGTGCTGGCCTATGCCGCGAGCCTCCTGACTTACAACGTCGCGGTCGCGTTCGGAGCGGGCTAGCCACGTCTCGAAACCAAAAAGCGCGAAAACAACCCCATGCACAGTAGACGGGGGTTGTGAAATCAATGGCTTACGCGTGTGCTAAGATCAGCTGACCGCAGCTGGCCAGAACCAATGCCTGGCGCACAAGGCCGGTTGCACCGTCGGGCAAAACAGGCGCATGATGGCATTGTCGGAGAATTGGTGAGACGCGCGGTGACGGCAAGATACCAGAGCGTGGCGCGCCTCCTCAGCCGCTGGCCTGTGTTGCCGGGATCGACACCGTGAACACCGTTTCATCCCGCATCGACGACGCGACGATCAACCCGCCATGGGCGCGCGCGATCTCCTGGGCGATGTACAGTCCGAGCCCAAGCCCCTTCTGGTTTGGCAGAACGTCGCCACGATCGAACGCAGTGAAAAGGCGCGGCATCGCTTCCGCCGGAATTGGCGCACCTTTGTTGACAACGCTGATGTCGAAGCCAGCGCCGGTCGTCTGCGCCAGCACCCTGATCGGCTTGTCGGCGGCGCCATAGGAAATCGCGTTGCCGAGAAGATTGGACAGCATCTGACCTATGCGGTCGGCGTCGATTTTCACAGATCCCGGAACGTCGACGACCGTTTCGATGACGCGATCCGGATGCACGTTCTCGAACTCCGCGACAATCTGCCTGATGACAGGCTCGAGTGGCTGTTCTCTCAACTTGAGCTGCATCCCGGCGCCGAGCCGTGCGCGGGCGAAGTCCATGACATTGTCGATCAGGCCCGCCATCCGGGCCACGCTTCCCTGCAAAAGATTGATCCAGTTCTTGCCCTCGTCATCGACCTTCTTGTTCAGAAGCCGCAGGCCGCCCTGAATCGAGGCGAGAGGGTTTCTGAGGTCGTGACCGAGCACGGCGATGAACTGCTCGCGCAGTTCGGCATTGCGTTGTTCCAGCGCGAGCCTGTTCTCGATCAGTTCGACACGGTCGGCCGCGTCGAGGTGAGACGCGATCAGCTCGGCAAACAGCTTGAACATGCCGATGACTTCCGGGGTCCGAAGCTTGCGCGGCTTCGGATCGATGGCGCAAAGCGTTCCGAAGAATGAACCGTCGGGAAGAATGATCGGCACGGAGATGTAGCTTTGGAAGCCATATTGCGTGGGCGTGTGATGCGTGCAGTACGCCGCATCTTCGCTGACATTGTCGATGACGACCGCCTCACGGCTCTGCCGGATCTCGTGGCAGATCGTGGTTTCGACCTTGAGCTCGTCACCGGGTTTCAGCCCGAACGCAAGTTCATCACGCGAGGCACAGGTGATCCACCTGTCCCCGGTGACGCGGGCAACGGCGGTAAACCCCATGCCGGTGGTCCGGCTGACCACGTCCAGGATGGTCGAGACCGCAGCGATCCCGCTGACCTTGGCTATGTCGCGCTCGAAATCCATTGCCACTCCGCGTCGGAACTTCGCCGGACGACCGTCACCCCACGAAAGCGCGTCCTTGCAATGGTAGGAAGCACTGCCCGTTATTCCGCGTCAATGTCATTCGATACCGCTCGCCTGGAACGACGCGGTGAACATCGTTTCATGCCAATTGCAACGGCAAGGAAGTCCGCCGTTGCAGCTACCGTCCGCGCCGCCGGGAGCTGACCTCGGGTCTCCCCTCGGGGGCCGCCCACCCCTGGACACTCACATCCGCCAGCGCGTCGAATATAGCCGCTGTGCGTTGCAGGCGGGCGATCGTACGTGCGCCTTCGACGGCAGCGACCAATGCGGAAGCGGTCGAAGATGCGCGCGCGGACGTGAAACCGCACCCCCTGAAATGCTCCGCGACGATCTCGGTTGAATCAGCAAATCCGCGCGCGACCCGTTTGGTCAGTTCAGCATCGAGTGCAGGAAGCTCATTCGCCAGATTCTGCATGAGACATCCATACTGGAAATCAGAGGCGACCATCTCGGCCGCGAACGCGCCGAAAATCTGGCGAACAAAACTCAGGGCATCGCCCGTCGTATTCGCCGAGATAGCCCGCAACACAGCCATTCTAGTCGCAACGTAATGATCGATTGCTTCTTCTGCGAGCTGTGCCTTACCGCGCGGAAAATGAAAATAGAACGATCCTTTAGGCGAGCCGCTTTCTTCGATGATCTGGCTCAATCCCGTCGCAGTGTAGCCTTGGATGCGAAACAGTCGCTCGGCAGTGGCAATCGCGCGATCGCGGGCGTCAGTCTTACGGGGCATCCCGTCAGCATAACACGCCCGGCTTGACATCGCTATGGTGATCGCCATAATATGGCGACTACCATAGTAAATGTGCCCGCCGTATCACCGCTATCAGATTCACTTCCAGAAGTTGCAGTCTGGGAGATTTCACTCTCACAGATTGCTGCGCAGGACATACCCAATGAGCTCAAGCAACTTCGATTTCGGCAATTGTTCTAGCGAACGGGACCACCGAGATGGCCTCTAGATCCTGCGCGATGATGCTTTTAGGAGCTGCCATGTTCACTGCGATGTCCAGCCGCGTCGTTTCCGGAGAAACTTCAAGCGATGCCATCTGGCACAATAAAATCCCTGTCGCTTTGAGCGAGCCTGCCGTTGATATCGATAAGGATCTGAACCTTCTGCACAGATATGCGGACAATGCGGGAACGAAAATCCACTACGTCACCATGGGATCCCATCAAAAACCGCTGATGGTGTTCGTGCACGGATTTCCTGACTTCTGGTACTCCTGGCGAAATCAGATCCAGGCATCTTCAGCAGATTATCAGGTGGTCGCTCTCGATCTGCGCGGATACGATTTGAGCGATCGGCCGGAAGGCGTCGAGAACTATAAGTTTCCGGTTCTCCTTGATGACATCCGTGCCGTGATCAATGCAGAGAGAAACGGTCGCAAGGCCATCCTGATCGGGCACGACTGGGGCGCCGCTTTGTCGTGGCTATTCGCCGGGCAAAACCCGGACCTGATCGAAAGACTTGTCGTTCTCAGCGTTCCTCATCCTGGCGCCATCACGCGGGAATTGCTCCCTTGGAACCACCCTATCGCGCAGGCCAAGGCCAGCGCCTACGCCACACGCTTCTTCGCTCGAGGCAAAGGCGACAATTTGACTGCGCGGGATTTGGCATACTGGGTTGTCGATCCACAGGTGAGGAGTCGATACGTCGAGGCTTTCGCGGAATCTTCCATCTCGTCCATGATGAATTATTACAAGGCCAACTACGCGTTTTCCCAGCTTGCGCTCAATCTTTTCGGCCCAACCATGAAGAAGCTCACCGGTGCCGTGATCAAATGCCCGGTCTTGCATCTGCACGGAATCGAGGAGAGCCACGCTTTGCTAAGCACGATTGATCTGGAAAAGTCATGGATTGAAAATCCCGACAATCTTACGGTCAAGATCGTGCCTGGCGTTGGCCACTTCATTCAGCATGAAGTGCCTGATTACCTTAATCAGACGATTGCCTCCTGGTTGAAAGATTCAGGAAGCTGAGCCCGGTCTTGCGAGGCTAAGCGCACCGAGGCTTCGCGAAGATCACCTCGCCGACCTCGTCACACTGCATCTCGATGCGAGCATCCGGCTCAGTGGGCTCGCTCAGTGGGCTCGGTCGGTGGACCGGAGCCTGCGCTGACGCTGTCTTCGTCCGAATCATTCTCCGGCTCCCGGATCAGCACCGCCGGTTCGTCGTAACCCTTGCGGCTGCTGTAGAACACCAGCGCCATCAAGCCGATGCCCACGACCAGCGAGAACACGACACCGAGCACCAGTGCGACATAACCCGACGCTGGCACCTCCGTTGTCGTGCTGAACCAGCCGAGATAGCCGAGCGCGCCGGCACCGACGAGGAAGGCGCATAGCACCGCTATGACCAGCCATCTGGCGATCTTGCCGTCCCCGGGAGCGGGTGATTCCGGTTGCCCGTCTGTGCTGTTCATGGATCTCTCCTCCTGGCGCACGCGTCGCGCGGCCGTCCCATTGCGCTAGGGGGCGGTGGCCTTGGTCGCGATCGCGTGCAGGGCCGCCGTCATGGCGACAATTGCAGCCTTGGCCGGCTCGCCGATGCCGTGACGCCCGGCGATATACGCCGGATCATTGTAGGACAACCAGGTCGCGCCTTGTTCGTCCTGCCAGACCAGCGCCTTCAGCGGCAGATCGATGCCGCTGGTCTGCGACTGCTGCATCAAGGGCGTGCCACCCCTGGCGTTCCCGAAGATGATGAGATTGGTCGGGCGCAACGGCAGGCCGGCAGCGGCGGCGCCCGCGGCATGATCGACATGGGCGAATATTGTGAGGCCCTTGGCCATCACCTCGGCTTCCAGCCGCTTCATCGTCTCTTCAGGCCCGAAACTGCTCCTGATCGTGATCAGTCCATCGACGGCCATTGCTTGGGTCTCCCATAAACATGTCGCAGCAACCAAAGCGAGGATCTTGAGCAGCGCCGAAACCCTCATGATCACACGCTCATTTCTTGCGGAATAGTTTTGCCGGATCGAATTCCGGGTCCGGAATGAAGCCGTCGCGGTTGGGCATCTTGATCTTCGGCAAGCTGTCCTTATCAACTTTGCCGTCGGGGGGAACGATGCCATTCAGACTCAGGATGTAGGCGGTGACGGCATAGGTGTCGTCGGTGCTGAGCGAACCCGGTGTGGGATATGGCATCGCGCGGTGAATGTAGTCGTACAAGGTCGTCGCATAGGGCCAGAAGCTGCCGACGGTCTTGACCGGCGCGCTGGAGGCGAGTGTGCCCTGCCCACCGGCCAGACGATCCTTGATCCCGCCCTGGCCGTTGTCGCCATGACAGGCCGCGCAATTGTCGGCGAAGACCTGCTTACCCTGCGCAACCGTGCCGCTGCCGACAGGCAGCCCCTTGCCATCGGGTGTGACGTCGATGTCCCATAGCTTGATCTCATCCGGAGTCGCGGGACGGCCTAAATCGAATGCAAATGCGGGCGCCGCGAGCAGGCCGAGCGCGAGAGCCGCTGCGACAAGCCGATTGTCATGCGAGGACATTGCGGACCCTCCCGGCCTCGTCGATGCTCCAGGTCTGCTGGGCGTTGTAGTGGAACAGCGCATTGCTCCCCATCGTGGCGATGAAAGACTGCCGGTCCGGCTGAACGTTGCCTTGCTCGTCGGTCGCGCGGCTCACGATCCTTGTCGGCTTGCCGTCCCAGACCCAGTCCATCTGGAATCGAACTTGTGCCTTGGACAGCACCGGCTGATTCAACTGCGCCTGTTTCCAACTTTTCGCGCCGTCGGTCGATATCTCGACCTTGGCGATCTTGCCATGGCCGCTCCAGGCGAGACCGGAGATAATGTTGTAGCCGGGCTGGATCTGCATCGTGCCCGAGGGCTGTGTGATGACGGAGTTGGTTTCCATCCTCAGCTGGAACTGGCGGGCCTTGCCGTTGGCGAGCAGTTGCGTGTAGCGCGCCGTCTCCCAGCGGGTCATCCAGGGCTCAGTGCCGAACTTGAGACGGCGCAGCCATTTGATGTTGAGGTTGCCCTCGAAACCCGGCATCACCAGTCGCATTGGAAACCCGTGCGCGGGGCGCAGTGGTTCGCCGTTCTGACCGTAGGCGACAAAGGCCTCGTTCACGATTTCGTCGGTCAACGGAATGCTGCGGTCGACGCCCGCGCCGTCGCCTCCCTCCGCGAGCATCCAGTTCGAGTTCTTCTCCTTGCCCGCGAGACCAATGAGGAACTTCAGCGGAACGCCAGTCCACTCATTGGTGCTGACGAGGCCGTGCGTGTTCTGCACCGTCAGGTCAGGGTCTGCCTTCTTCCAGTTTTCCCATCCGTTTCCGGTGCATTCGATGAAGACCACGCGCGTGACGGACGGCATCCGCTTGAGATCGTCGACGCTGAACACCAGCGGCTTCTGAACCAGGCCATGGATGAGCAGACGGTGCTGCGCGGGATCGATGTCCGGCACCCCGGAATGGCTGCGCTCGTAATGCAGATCGGTTGGCGTGATGTTGCCCACCAGCTTCTGATGCGGCGTCTTGGAGTTGATGGCATCGCTGGGGTCGACGTTGCGCTTGCCTGGTGTTGCCTCGGGAATGCGATCGATCTTGACGAAGCGCGATCGTTCGCTGTGCGCACCGAGATCGGCGCCGGGCCCGCGATCAGGGATTTCGGCCAGGGTTTGCGCCGCCGCCGCTTCGGTCGCAACCGCCCCCAGAACGCCCGCCGACAGGCCTCCCACGAAACCGCGGCGCGAGACGCTCGCGGGCCGTTGCAGTGATTCGATTTGCGTTTTGGACGTCATGCAATCTCCGTCGACCTTCGTGCTTGTTTGGAAATTCCACCGCTTTTCCATGGAGACATTGACCGGATGCCGCCGAAATTGCCCGTTAGGATGTGTTAGAAATCATGAGGGGCGGCGAAGGCGCGTCATCCTGCCCTGCTCCGAAAGCGGCTATCCGGGTCCATGGATCATTTCAGCACCGAGAACCTGACCGCCGAGAGGCTGAATGAAAATCATCTCGCCGATCTCGTCGCATTGCATCTCGATGCGGACGTTTCGCGCTATCTCGGCGGCGTCCGCCCGGCGGAGAGGACGAAGACCTATCTGGACGCAAATATCTCCCATTGGGACCAGTATGGCTTCGGGCTGTGGGTGCTGCGAACGAAAGACGGGGCATTCGCCGGGCGAGCGGGCATCCGGCACATCCTGGTGGACGATATCGACGAGGTCGAGATTGCCTACGCGTTCAAGCGCGAATTTTGGGGCCGTGGCCTTGCAAGCGAGACCGCGGCCGCGCTGACGGATATCGGACTGCTACACCACGAGCTGCCGTCCCTCATCGGCCTGGTCTATGTCGGCAATGGCGCATCGCGCCGCGTTCTGGAGAAGGCCAACTATCTCCTCGAGCGAAGCACATTCCGTCACGGCGAGAACGGCGTTCTCTACCGGATCCGTAGCTGAGAGACGGCCTGACGATCACTCCGTGCGCAGCCGGACAACCGATCGTGGCAGCGAGGCCAGAAACAACACCGCGCACACGCACAGCAGGACGATGTCCTTGAACAGAAATTCGCCGGTCAGATTCCACGCCATCGGATCGGATGAAAGGCTCCATTTAACGACGCCGGGCGTCGTGAAGAAGAATGACCAGGTGATCGCAAAGGTCACCATGCCCATCAATGAACCGAGCGCGGACGAAACCGGGCTGAAGCTGCCTGCCGCGAGCAGCGCCGCAATCACGAATTCAACGACACCGAGGACATAGGCCTCTCCCCTCAGGCCGAACACCGACAGCCAGGAGATGAACGGGCTGTTGCTGATGAACTGGGCGATGCCCTGCGCGGACTGCGGCGTGAATTTCTGCATGCCAAACGATACGAATATGATCACCATGACCCAGCGGAGAATGGCGAGAGGACGATAGGAACCGCCCCCGACTTCAGCGACGTTGAACTCTTTCATCCGACCATGTCTCCCCGGTTTCACATCCATCAGCTCTGCGAGAATACGCTCGCTGAAGGCTGTACGAAGCGGAGCTTCCGTCGTTACCCGCGTCGGCAGGTTTCGGAGATCACGGATGCGTGCGATGCTTTCAGGCGGCCCGTCGTTCCTTCTCCCGATCTCGCACCGTGCTGACCCCAAAAGCTAGAAGTCCGGAGCCGCAGAGCAGGATGGCGGCGGCAATGAAGGCGCTCCGGTATCCACTGCTGTCGTACAAGAATCCTCCGAGGGAGGCGCCCGCCGTGATGGCGAGTTGGATCACCGCGACCATCAGCCCGCCGCCCGCCTCCGCATCCTCAGGCAGCGCCCTGCTCATCCAGGTCCACCAGGCGACCGGTGCGGCCGTGCCGATGAGGCCCCAACCGGCCAGCAGCACGGTGACAACGATGGTTGAACTTCCGAAGGCGATCAAGCCGAGGGCAAGGGCCGCCATCGCAAGCGGCATCCCGATCAGAAGTGCTTGCAGGCTCCGCCTCAGAAGGAAGCTGATGAGGTAGGTCCCCAGCAGGCCCGCGACTCCGAGCACGAGCAGGATGGCCGAGAGCGTGGAGACGTCTACGCACGTCACGGTCTCCAGAAATGGCCGCAAATAGGTGAAAAGCGCGAACTGGCCCATGAACAGGAGAGCGACCGAGAGCATCCCAATGCCGACAGACCGCCGGCGGAGCAACCCGAATACGTTCCCTGCGGCGTCGCGCTCCGAAGGCATCGAGGGCAATGTCGCGTATTGCCAGACCAGGGTGATGATCGCGAGCGGGACGACGCAGAAGAAGGCGCCTCGCCAGCCGATGAACTGACCTAGAAAGCTCCCGACCGGCGCGGCGATCGTTGTCGCCAGCGCGTTGCCACCATTGAGGAGGCTAAGGGCGGCCGCGACCTGCTGCTCCGGCACAAGGCGCATCACGGTGGCCGCCGACATCGACCAGAACCCACCGATGACGACCCCGATCAGCGCGCGCCCTACCATGAACACCAGCGCGTTCGGCGCCAGCGCCACCATCAGCCCCGAAACGATCATCAGCGAGGTGAGGCCCAGCAGAAGACTGCGCCGATCAATGCCCCGCGTCACCGAGGAGATCGCAAGGCTGGCGAAGACGGCGAACAGTCCGGAGACTGCGATGGCCTGGCCCGCCTGCCCCTCGGTCATGTGGAGACCGGTCCCGATGGGGGTCAGCAGGCTGACTGGCATGAACTCGGACGCAATCAATGTCCCGACGCAGAGGGTCAGCGCAAAGACCGCGCTCCATGCCGGACCGGGCGACAGCGTCTCGTTTTTTGGGGCGAGTTGTACGCTCATGAAACCTCTTCCGATCGACTGGGCGCGCTCGCCCGGGTCAGATGATGCGCCCGATGAAGTGTCTTCACATTCGGTACTGCTCGTCGCCGACCTTCTCCATCCAGTCGACCGCTCGGCCGTCCTGCGATTCCTGGATGGCAATGTGCGTCATGGCTGTGGTGGCCGACGCGCCGTGCCAGTGCTTCAACCCTGGAGGAAACCAGATGACGTCGCCGGGCCTGATCTCCTGGACAGGACCGCCTTCCCGCTGCACCCAGCCGAGCCCTGCTGTCACGATCAGCGTCTGCCCAAGCGGATGCGTGTGCCAGGCGGTGCGTGCGCCAGGTTCGAAAGTGACCTGGGCGCCGCTCACGCGTGCAGGCTCGGGAGCCGCGAACAACGGGTCAATGCGCACCGTCCCGGTGAACCAGTCTTCAGGGCCCTTCTGGGAAGGGCGAGATCCGTTTCTCTTGATGTCGATGTCCATTGCAGTCTCCTTCAGTGCTTCGGACGCGCGCGCCGAGGCCAGTCGAATTCCGACGAGGGCGGAGGCGCTTCCGCCAACGAGTATGTCTCTGCGTGTCACCATGGCATGTCTCCGCTCGTGGAGGATCGCGAGCGGGATTGTCGACCGAGGCATTTTCGTTCTTTCAGCGCGGTCGCTTCTCGATGACGTCCTTGACGACAGGTGCCGCGGAGAAAGCATTGGGCCATCCGGCGTAGAAGGCGAGATGGCCGAGCACCTCGCCGGCTTCGTCCCGCGTCAGCCCGTTGTCCATTGCGCGGTTCAGATGATAGGTGATCTGCGCAACCTGACCCGTGGCAATCAGCGCGCTCACGGTCACCAGGCTGCGGTCGCGCGGAGCCAGCGCCGGCCTGAGCCAGAGATCGCGGAACAGCACGTCGGTCGTATACTGGACAAGGCTCGGCGTGATCTGCCCGAACTGCTCTCCGACGCGCGTTGCCCGCTGCTTCTCCGCCGCTACGTCGAGCGGCAGCTGCGGTCCCATCGCGGGCGGGAGCTGATCGGCGCCGATGTTGCGGCTCTCGAAGACTTGCTTCGCAGCCGGGATCGCATCAATCGCGTTGGCCCAGCCGGTGTAGAAGGCCAGATGCGTGATGATCTCCGATATTTCCGACGGCTTCACGCCATTCTCCAGCGAGAGACCCAGATAGTATGGCAGCTCCACCGTCTGACCACGGGCGATGAGAGCTGCGACGGTGACGATGCTGCGGTCCCGAGGCGAGAGACCCGGTCGCTTCCACAGATCGCCATCGACAAATTTTTTCGCGTAGCCTTCGAGGGCTGGCGCGACCGCACGGATGTCTTCCGGCTTTGATATGGTCTTTGCTCCGTCGCTGGATGCGTCTTTGGCCGCGACCGGGCCGTCAGCAAACAGGCAGAATGAAAACAAGGCCGCTGCGAGCATTCTCATCGCGTGGATCCTTCCAGATTTGCCGGTGCGTCATCAGCCACAAGGCGACGAGTGCTGGGCAGAGTTCGGACGTCGATCGCGCCCGGCTGCGACCAATCCGATCGCGGGCTGGCGAGCCCTGGGGCGATGACGAGATCAAGTGGCCCCTCATGTTGATGATAAAGTAAGGCTTCCGCCCCGGTCCGATTAGGTGATAAAATTCGAATGCAGTCATAAGACAGGCTTATCAATGAACCGGGATGACGCCAGCGATATCCTGGCCTTCCTCGCCGTGGCGAGGGAGCGCAACTTCACGCGTGCCGCAACCAAGCTTGGTATGACGCAATCGGCGCTGAGCCAGATCGTCCGAAAGTTGGAGGAACGCCTGGGCGTCCGTCTTCTCAACCGAACGACCCGGAGTGTCACGCCAACCCAAGCCGGAGAACGGCTGTTCCTGAGCCTCGGGCCCAAATTCACGGAGATGGATGCTGATCTCGCCGCCTTGAGCGAACTCCGGGAAAAGCCCGCGGGAACCGTACGGCTGACCGCGACGGAGTACGCCGCCGCCGAGATCCTGCTGCCGGCGCTGGGGAAGATTCTTCCCCAGTATCCAGACATCCACGCCGAAGTGATCATCGACTACGGGCTCACCAACATCGTGGCGCAGCAGGTCGACGCGGGAATTCGTCCGGGCGAGCTCGTCGCCAAGGACATGATCGCTGTGCGAATAAGCCCCGATCTTCGAATGGCCGTCGTTGGATCGCCGTCCTACTTCGCTGAACGCAAGCGACCCAGGACGCCTCAGGATCTAACTGGGCACAATTGCCTGAATCTGCGCCTACCGACTCACGGCGGCAGCCTCTACGCCTGGGAGTTCGAGAAGAACGGTCGGGAGCTCAACGTGCGCGTGGAAGGACAGCTCGTGTTCAACAGCGCAGGGCTTCTGCTGGAGGGCGCGCTCAAAGGCTTCGGACTTGCCTACCTCACCGAAGGGCACGTGCAGCCATACATCTCGCAGGGCCGGCTGATCAGGGTGCTGTCGGATTGGTGTCCGCCGTTCTCGGGTTACCACCTTTATTATCCCAGTCGGCGCCAACCTTCACCGGCATTCTCGCTGCTCGTCGAGACCCTTCGATATCGCGGCAAGTAGAACTCACAGCCGCTCGCGGTGCCCGACAATCCTCGGCCGGGCACGACTGCTACCTGAAATACCCCAGCACGAGATCGACATCCGCGCTGCCGGCGGCCGTGCCGTTCAGCTCGGCGTCGATGACGCGGCGGCAGGCTTCGATAGCGGCATGGTCGCCGAGGTCGTTGGCGGCTTCCAGCACGAGCCAGGCGGCATCGACCGAGGCCTGGTCCGCGGCTCCGCCGACATCGGCGGTGAGGCTTTTGGTCTTGCGAACTGCGGTGCCGAATTGAGGCAACATTAAAAATACTCCCTGTCAATTCCCGGATGATGCTCGGTGTACCTGTTCGGTGTACCGCTCAGTGCACCTGCAGCTCGGGCTGACGACCCGTGACGGGATCGGAGCCGGTCTTGCGCGACTGGTAGAACTTCAAGACGCTGCGCGAGGTCTCGATCTTGAGCTTGCCGAAATCGCGCTCGTTGTCGTGGAGCTCGCGCGCCGTGATCAGGTGATCCTTGGCGCCGAGGAACAGCAGCGACATGGTGGTGTCCCAGGAGAAATCGAGCGCCTTGCACAGCACCAGGATCATCTCGCGATTGCGGTCCATCATCGCACGCTCGATCACGTCGACCGGCAGCGACGACAACAGCGACAGGCCGATCTGCACCTCGTCGAAACGGTGCTGGCGCGCATAGTTCGAGATCGAGTCCTGGTTGAGATTGCCCTGCCGGTACTGCGTCGTCACCACGCGCTTGGCGACGAAATAGCTGCGCGAGGACGGGCCGAACTTGGAGTGCAGATCGCCGGTGACGTCGCTTACCGAGCTCTGGATCTGTGCCATCATTTCCGGGCGCTCGTGCTCGAGCCGGCGGCGGACGTCCTCCGATGCCTTCGAGATCAGCTGCTGGAAGATGTGACGCGGCACGTCCTTGCGCAGGCCAAGCTGCTCGGCGAGAATCGAGTCTCCCTCGGCGCGGCGGACCATGTGCAGAAGGCCCGAGCCGGAGAAGCGCGCGCCCTCGTTCCGGGCAACCGACGTCACGACCTCCTGGTCGCCGCGCTTGACCAGCACGTCGGTGACGGCCTCGCCGATCGACTTGCGCTGGGCGATCGCGAGCAGATGCGACTGGCTTTTGGTCATGGCGCTCTCGACCAGCAGCTTCTCGTCGATACGATTGGAGTCGCGCAGCACGGGACCGGCGACCTCGATTTCGTCGGCGGTCGCGAGTTGCGCAATGACATTGAGCGGTGCGTGATCGCAGGCTGCCATGACCTCGGAGAGCTGCACCCGTGCGGCGACCTCGATCTCGTCGGCGAGCCGGCCGATGACCTCGCCGAACGTGCTGATCTCGTCGTCGCTGTAGCGGCCGGTGATCAGAATGTCGGTCGCGTGCCACAACGCCTTGGTCCGGCTTTCGTCGGTGCCACGTGCGATCGCGTCGTCCAGATCCTGCAGAAGTGTTGTCGCGCCGTTCATCCCGATGACCCCAGTTCTTGGCTAGCCATCCTGCTTGTGCCGCAGGACGCCGAGTTCCTCTGGGAACAGAGACTAGGGAACAAACGCGAGAATCCGGTAAAGTCGGCAGATCAGTTTTGCCGAGCAAAATTCGTTAAAAAGCGAGGGAATGGGTTTACCGGTGCGTCGCGAGGAAGCTGCGCCCCTCTCCCGCTAGCTGAAAAGGCTTGGGGCACTGATGCCTCTGCGGCGTCATGGCCGGGACAAGCCCCGGGCATGACGGACTGTCGCCTACGGATTCTGTGGCGTCAGCACCAGCGGCGGCTTTGGCTTGGGCTTTGCGGGCGGTGGGCCGGGGGCCGGCCTCACGTCGATCGGCGGAGGCAGCGGCGCGATCTGGTGGCTCGCAAGCGGCGGGCTTGTGAGTTGAGGGCTTGTAAGTGGCGGGCTTGGCGCTGCGGGAGCGGCCTGCGGCGCCTTCGGCGTCGGCGCAACCCTGATATCGGCCTTGGGCTTCGGCGGCGGCGCGCGGCGCGGATCGCGGCCGGGCATCGGCACATCCAGCAGCGACGGCTCCGGCGTCGGTTCGGGCGACACCAGGGTCGGCAGCGCGGCGGTCGCCGGCGGCGGCTCGCCGCGCTCGATGGCGTCCAGCCGGCGCGTCTCGCGATCGATCGTGCGCACCGCCAGCCAGGACGACAGCGGCCCGAGATCGACGGTGCGATTGAGCCTGTCGGGGGGACCGGCCGCGAACAGCTGGATTTCCGGCGGCGCGCCGGAGAGCCCGGTCATGATCGGCGTCAGGCTGGCGCGGATGTCGGCCTGGTCGGCGGGGATGTCGTAGCCGCCGGAGACGATGGCGCGCGCGTTCTTCGCCTCCAACGACGTTGCGCCGACGCGCAGCCGCCCGTCGCGGATCGTGAACGGGATCTGCGCCGAGGCCACTGCAATCGGCCCCGCCGACAGCGCGGGCTCGACCAGCTGGCGCAGCCGGTTGTCGTCGGCGACCTGGCCGCCGTCGCTGGCGCGGATGGCGATCTCGAAGGCGCGCGGATTGAGGCCGGAGATTTCAGCGGAATCAAGCGTAACCGTGCCGTTGCCGGCGAGCGCGCCGGTGAGGGCCGCGACGCTGCGGCCCTGGCTGGTCAGCGCCATCTGCGCCGAGGCACGTCCCTTCGGCAGCGCGAGGTCGCGATAGCGCAGCGCCGCCGCGTCGACATTGCCGAGCTCGATACGCGCGTTGAGCGTCAGACCATTGGCGCCATTGCGCGCATCAAGGCTCGCCGACATCTCGCCGCCGCCGACGCCGCCCTTCATTGCGTCGAGCGCGAGCGACTGACCGTCGCTCCGGACCGTACCGCCGAAGGGGCGCAGCTCGATGCCGCCGGGCAACGTGCCGTGCAAGGCCTGGAAGGCGACGCGGCCGCGCCAGCCGCCGAGAAGCCCGGCACTCAACGGCGCATTGGCATCGTGTCCGGCCGCGCCGATGGCCATCGCAAGCGCCGGCACGAGGTCGAGCGAATCGAGGCCGACTTCGCCGTCGACGGTCTTCTCCTGATCGAGCGTCACCGCCAGATGACCGCGCAGATGCGAGCCCGCCAAGGTGCTGTCGAGATCGTTGAAGGTCAGGCGGTTGCCGGAAAGGCTGACGCGCGAGGACAGATTGACGCTCTGCACGGATTTATCGGCCGGGCTGGTCCCGAACAGCGGGGCCAGATTGGCGTTGCGCACGCGCAAATTCACGCTGCCTTTCGGCTCCGACAATTCGACGTTGCCTTGTGCGTCCGCGTCCAACCCGCCGCCGCTGAGCTTTGCATTCAATTGCAGCTGATGACGCCACGCGCCGCTCAAGCGGCCTTCGAACTGCGAAGCGCCCTCGCCTGCGGCGACCACGCGATCGAGCCCGAGCAACGCCAGCAGTGAACTGGCCTGCGGTGTCGAGACTTTCGAATCCAGCGTGAAGTCGCTGTTGCGCAACCGCTCGATGTCGATGCCGTTGACGGCGGCCACCGGCGTCTGCGCGGCCAGCGTCGCGCTGGCCTTGAGCTGCGGCGCGTCGAGCTCGAGCACGGCACGCGCGTCGTTGCGATCGGCATGCTCGGCGTTCTTGTCGAGGCTGAGGTCGAGCTTGAGGCGAGTCGCACCTGGCAGCGACGGGATGGCGTCGAAGCGCGCGCGCACCGACGGCGCAAACGGCTCGAGCAGCGCGGTGAGATCGCGCAGCGAATTGGCGGAGGATTTCAGCGCGAGCTTGCCCGTTGCCTTGGCGCGGTCGAAGCTGCCGCTCGCTTCCGTGGTCACGCCGCTGGCCTGGCCGAACCGCAATTGCTCCAGCGAGAGCGATGCCGGGCCGTAGCCGAGTTTTGTGGTGAACGGCCGCAGCTCCTGGCCCGCCGAGATCGCGCGGCCGATATCGAGCGAAAGCTTCGCTTCCTCCGGCCATTCGCCCTGAGGCCCCGAAAGCGCGCGCACAAAACTCGCGGCGGCATCGAGGTCGAGGCGGTCGGCCTTGAGCTCCGCGTCGATCCGCGAGCCCTTGCTGGCGCCGGTCTGGACGAAAGCGATGCGGCCTTCGACCGCGCCGCCCTCGATTTCGGCCTTCAGCCTGTCGATGGCGAAATGGTTGGCGGCGATGGTCACGTCGCCGGCAAGGCGCAGCGGCCGCGTGCTGCGGCGGTTGACCTCGCTGCGGCCCTGAAGCCAGGCCACCAGCGTATCGGGATCGGAGGAATCGACGCTGAGACGGCCGCTGAAGCTGTCGGCGCCGGGCGTCGCGCCGTTGAGCGAGAGCTGCGTCTGGCCCGGCGCGCGCAGCTCCAGCCGCTGGAAGGTCCAGGATCGTCCGTCGGTCGCAAGCTCGGCCGTGATGTTCTGGAGCGGCCGGCCGCCGAGCATGATCTGGTCGGAGTTGAACTCGATCTGCGCCGGGATCGGCGCCTGCGGAATTGCGGCGAGCCCCGCGCGGAGCGCCGGAAGGATGCGCTGCGGCTCGGCATCGTTCTTGGCCGTCAGCTTGTCGGCATCGACCTGGCGCGCCGACAGCACCGCGCGCAGCAGCGGCGACGCCCCGAACCTGATATCGCCGACGCCGCCGAGCTTCAGCGCGGTGTCTTCGGGCCCGAAGCTGGCATCGACCTGCTCGAACTTGGCGCCGGCCGGATCGGCCTTGAGTTTCGTGGTGAGCTTCCAGGGCATCGGCCCCGCTTCGGCCGGCTTCTTCGGCGCCGGCACGGCGAGCGTCAGCGCGCCCTCGAATTTCGGCAGGCGGTTGTCGAAGGCAAGCACACCTTCGAGATCGGCCAGGATGGCGCGCTCGCCGGGATCGATGTTGACGTGGAGGCGGGTGGCGTTGCCGTCGGCGCTCGGGCCGGAGGAGACGCGGAACGGATAGCGGACGCCGCTGGCCGTGAAACTGCCGTCGCCCCGGACCGAGCCGGCCAGCGACCGCACGTCGCCGGAGAAGGCGATGTCGTTGAGCTCCAGTGTCGAACGGCTGGCGGCATCATGCAGGGCGATGCGGCCGGTGAGGTTCAGCCGCTCGATCGCCAGCGATGCCAGATTGAAACTGCCGCTCGCGGTGGACGGCAAATCGACCCGCCCGCGCGCGTCGAGGCCGAGATCGACCGCCATGCCGTTGACCGAAAGCTCGGTGGCGCGCCATTCGCCGCGCATCAGCGAGCTCAGGCTGAATTCGACGTCGAGCTTGTCGGCGCGCAGGCGGCCGAGATCGTTGTTGCCGCCGAAGGTGACCCCGCGCAGCCGCAGCGTCGGCGCCGGCAACAGCCGCGCGTCGAGCTCGCCCGCCACCCGCACCGGCACGCCGATGATCCTGCCGGCCTCCGCTTCGAACTGGGGCCTGAACTGGTTCCAGTCGACGAAGTAAGGCCCGATCAGAGCGGCCAGCAGCGCTAAGATAAAGGCAATCGCCAATCCGAGCAGCGTCGTCTGCACGGGTCTCCCCTCGGCCAAACCGGATGCGGGCCTTGCCTGAGCCGCAGGGCCTCAGACGTACCGGAACAGCCCCTTATATAGGGGGAAGTGTGGCGAAGTCACAGCGACTGTTGCGCGCGGAGGTTAACGCGGGCGGCTATCACCAGCTCGCGGGCAGCCGCTTCAGGCCGCGCAGCACGAAGGTCGGCCGCCATTCGGGGTTTTCGACGTCGTCGATGCGCAGGTCGGGCAGACGCCGCAACAGCGTGGCGATGGCGATCTCGGCCTCGAGGCGGGCCAATTGGGCTCCCAGGCAGAAATGGATGCCGCCGCCGAACGACAGCGGCCTCACATTCTGGCGGGTGACGTCGAGCCGGTCGGGCCGGTCAGGATAGACCGCCGGGTCGCGGTTGGCCGACCCAAGCAGGCAGAGCACGGTCTCGCCCTTGGGGATCTTCGCGCCGCCGAGATCGTCGATATCCTCCAGCGCGACCCGCCCGGTCATCTGCACCGAGGAATCGTAGCGCAAGAATTCCTCGATCGCGCCCACCATCAGCTCCGGCCGCGCCTTCAACAGCGCGAGCTGGTCCGGATTGCGATGCAGCGCCAGCAGGCCATTGCCGATCAGATTGACCGTGGTCTCGTGGCCGGCGCCGAACAACAGGATGATGTTGGCGGTCAGCTCCTCGTTGGTGAGCTTGTTGCCGTCTTCCTCGGCCTGCACCAGCTGAGTGATGAGATCGTCGCCGGGATTTTTGCGACGCAGCTCGAACAGCTGCTGGAAATACATCTGCGCCATCATGTTGCCGGCGTTGCCCTTGGCGATCTCCTCCGGCGAGAGCGGTACGGGGTCGAGCAGCCGTCCGCCGTCGCGCGAGCTGTTATAGAAAGTCTCGCGATGGTCCTCGGGGATGCCGAGCATGTCGCAGATGATGGTCACAGGCAGGCGGAAGGCGAAATCCTCGATCAGGTCCATATGGCCGCGGTCGATCACGGCATCGATGGTCTGGTCGACGATCTCCTGGATCCGCGGCCGCATGTCCTCGACGCGGCGGGCGGTGAAGGCCTTCACGACGAGGCCGCGCAGGCGGCTGTGGTCGGGCGGATCGGCCTGCAGCATCCAATGACTCATGCTGCGGAAGACCGGCTCCTCCATGATCTTCTCGCTATAGCGACGCTTGGAGCGCTCGACGAAATCCTTGCCGAAACGCTTGTCGCGCATCACGAGGCTGACATCGGCATGGCGGCTGGTGACGAACTGGCCGAACAGCGTCACGTGAATCGGATAGATCGCGCGGAGCCGGTCATAATGCGGATAGGGATCGCGGATGAAGTCCGGCGACAGCGGATTGAACAGCGGACCGCCGGCGCCCTGCACGTGCTCGTTCATGGTGACCTCATGTCGGTTGCCGCATGAACGCATACGCCGGGCAGCCCCTCTTGCGCAGCGTAACCATCCCTGAATTATCAACTCGATACATTGTTGTATCGAGTTGCATTCTGCCCTAACCTGCTCCGATGTCAAGGGTGAGAACCAGGCCGACCAGGGACGACACGCGCGACAGGCTGTTCGAGGCGGCCGCGCGCGTGTTCGAGGAGGACGGCATCGGCGGCGCCAGCATCGAGGCGATCGCGGCGGCGGCCGGATTCAGCCGGGGAGCGTTCTATTCCAACTTCAAGAGCAAGGACGAGCTGATCATCGCCATGCTCGAGGACCACGTCGCACAGTCGATCCGGCGCAACATGGACATCCTCGCGCAGCACGACAATCTCGACGACTTCATCGCGGCGCTGAAGGCGATGGACCGCACAAGGCAGGACCCGCTCGGCCGCTCGCCGCTGCTCCACATGGAGATGATCCTGTTTGTCGCGCGCGCGGAGAAGCGCCGACCGGAGCTTGCAAAGCGCCTGCGCGCGCGGCGCAAGCTGGTCGCCGACATCGTCGAGGCCACGCTGAAGAGCAACGCGAAGGGCGACACGCTCAATCCGCCATGGATGGCCTCCGTCGTGCTGGCGCTGGAAGACGGCTTTCGCCTGCACCGCCTGATCGATCCGGAGACGACGCCGGCCGACAGCTTTCTGCGCGCGATCACGGACCTGCGGCGCAGGACGGGATTGTCGTCGGACTAGCGTTTGTTGTCTTCAGATCGTCGAGCTTCGCTGTTCCCGCTCGACATCGGCGCGCCGCGCTGCGCCGCTGGAACCTGGAAGCGATTATACGCGCGCATTTTCCACATCACCGTACCCCATCCAAGGAACGTTTCCTCACCTTGCCACTTTATCCCGAGCCTGTTTTGGCAATTTGATCATTGGAGGAGACAGCGATGAGGATTCTGAAATTGTCTGTGGCCGCAGCCGCGCTGCTGGCCGGTACGGCGCTCGCGATGGCGCAGTCCAGCTCGACGGTCGGCACGGGTGGCTCGTCAGCCGGCGGTGGCACCAGCAACTCGACCGTCGGCACCGGCGGTTCATCGGCGGGTTCGGGCAGCGGCTCGGGTTCGGCGTCGACGCTTGGCACCGGCGGCTCGTCGGCGGGCGGCGGCACCAGCAGTTCGTCGATCGGCACCGGCGGCTCCGCCGCGGGCTCCGGCAGCGGCTCAGGCTCGGCCTCGACGCTCGGCACCGGCGGTTCGTCGGCCGGCGGCGGCAAGAGCTCGTCCAGCGTCGGCACGGGCGGCTCTGCGGCAGGCTCCGGCTCCAACTCGGCATCGACAGTCGGCACCGGCGGCTCCTCGGCCGGCGGCGGCAAGAGCGGCTCGACCGTGGGAGCGGCCGGCTCCTCCGCGGGACATTCCAGCGACATGGGCATGGAAAAGGGCAAAGGCCACCACAAGGATGAGATGAAGAAGGACAAGGACTGACATCCCGGCCGGCGGAGCGGCAGCAATGCCGCTCCTTCGTCCTTCCTGAGGAGGACTGGCATGAACAGACCAATCGTTGCGATCGCAGTTTTGACTTTGATAAGCAGCGCTGCTGTGGGGGAAACCATGCAGAAAACCGGCAAGACCGCATCCGGCGAGACCTGCCGGGTCACGGTGGAAAAACATCCCGACGGCAGCATCACCGCGCTGGGGTCATCGGGTTCGGGCACAACCGGCTCGACCTCGTCGAGCGGCTCGCTCTCGAGCTCGAGTTCGGCCGGCGGATCGTCGGTGCACGTCCAGGCCGGTGGCGGCAACGTGTCGAGTTCGTCCTCGACGGCCGGCGGCCCCGGTTCGACCAGCGCGAGCACCGTCACAGTCAACGGCTGCACCATCTCGACATCGTCGCCATAGCAAAAGGATTTGACAGATGAGAATGTTGATTGCGACCTCGTCGGTCGCACTCCTGCTCGCCGCCGCCGCGCCGTTGGCGGCACAAACCAGCATGACCGGTGGCACCGGCGGTTCGGCTGCCGTCGGCGGCACCTCGGCCAGCACGCTCGGCACCGGCGGTACGTCGACCTCGGGCTCCGGACAGACCGGCTCGTCGATTGCAGCGGGCGGCAGCGCCGCGTCTGCCAACGGCAAGGCGCAGTCCGGCACCAGCATGAACAAGGGCAACGGTCCGGTGCTCAATTCCAATGCGCGCGCGCAGGCGCATGAGGGTGGCACGTTCAGCCGCTCCCACACCCGCACCAAAGTGAAGGCGGGCGAGGAGGTCGGGTCCACCACCAAGACCATGTCGCACGTGCCAGGCTCCAAGCCGACCATGTCGACAACATCGACGAACGTGCGCTGAACCATCCTCACGAGACTGCTGCCCGCGACTTGCGGGCAGTTTTTTCTTTGTGAGCAGGCTTCTTCTTTGTGAGCGGATCAACCGCCGCTCAGCGTACGGCTGACGCGGGTCACGAGCGCATCCCACTGCCGCTTCTCGGAAGCGGGGTAGTTGATCAACACGCAATGCACGTAGCGACGGCCAAAGTTGCAGCGGTCGTACCAGATCTTGCCGCCCCGGGTGCTGGACACCACGAAAAAGCGCGGCGTGATGCGCTTGTAGGTGATGCCGGGCGGCGGATTCTTTCGCGCCAGGAAAGCGGCCGGTGAGCTGCCGTCGTTCGGAACGGCCTGCACCGTCAAATCCGCGCGGCCGTCGCTGGTCCGGTACTGCATGCCATACCCGTCGGGTCGACCGGCTTGCTCGGTGAAGATCGACGAAGGGATGTCGACGTTGGTCCCGGTCTCGGGAATGCGATAGCCACTCCAGCTCTCCGCACCGGCGGCAACCGGCAAGCTACAGAGCATGACAAGCATGGTGGCGATCTTCTTCATCGTGTGGCCCGGTTTGCGCTCGACGGCCGATAACGTGGAGAAACGCCGGACGTTCCTTTCCGCGACGTGAACGCGCGTTGGGCCCAAGCCGGATGATTGTGTCGAGCGCGCCCGCTAGCGAGCGCGTTTGCCCTTGTCCGTGGGCAAGGGGCAATTCGTGCAAACGCTGTCGTCGCACATGCGGCAGATCGTGAAGCGATCCATCTCGGACGTATCCTGCCGTGCCAACAACTCATGGAGCAGCGTTTCGAGTCGTTTCGTTTCAGCCGGCGACAGCACATCCAGAAGCGACGCGACCGCCGATATTCGCGAGGTCATCAAGTCGTTGCGGGTTGCGGCGCCCTTCGCGGTCAGGTGCAGAGCAACCTCGCGGCCGTCCTGTCCGGGCCGACGTTCGACCAGCCGATCCGACACCAGACGGTCCACCAGCCGGACCGTTCCCGAATGCGACAGGCCAAGAATCCGCCGCAGCTTGTCGTTGGTCATGCCCTGGCCATAGCCGATGACGACCAGTGCCGCAGGCGTCTCGCCTCCGCGGCCGATGACCTCGCGCGCGCCCTGCTCGATCCGATCCATGACGGCGAGCGAAAGCGCCCCCAGCAAATTTGCGATTCCGTTTTCCATGAGCCGGACAATATGTGCGGAGCGCACAAAAAACAACTTGACGAATATGTGCGCTCCGCACATATTTCGATCGCGGGGCACGATGACATGGAGAATGACGATGAATACTGGGAGCGCGGCACGACAAGCGAATGCCCAAGCGAATACCAGAGGCATTGAACCCGCCTTGAAATACGTGCAGGCCAACGGCGTGCGCTTCGCCTATCTCGAGCAGGGCGACGGCCCCCTTGTCATGTTCCTGCACGGCTTTCCCGATAATGCCTGGTCGTATCGAAAGCAGCTGCAGGTCTTCGCGGATGCAGGGTATCGTGCGGTCGCGCCGTTCCTGCGCGGCTATGCACCGACCGAGATTCCGGCGGACGGAGTTTTCGATCCGATCGCACTGGGCAACGATCTCGAAGCCCTCATCGCGGCGCTGAGCGACGACGGACAGGCACGCGTCGTCGGCATGGATTGGGGCGGCACCTCGACATTTCAGGCGCTGGCCACGGCGCCATCGGCATTCAAGGCCGCCGTGGTCATGAACACCGCACATCCAATTACAATTTCGAGCATCAGACGGGATCCGGAGCTCGTTCGAGCCATCTTCCATGTCTATTTCTTCCAGCTTCCCGGCGCCGAATCCGCGGTCAGTACCGAGGGACTTCCCTTCGTCGACTATCTCTGGAAGCTGTGGTCGCCGACATTCAACAATGCCGAGCACATCCGTTCAATCAAGGAGACGCTCAGCTCGCCCGGCACGATGGCCGCAGCGCTTAAATATTACGGAGGCCTGACCGATGCGGCGCTCGCGCGCCGGCTGCCGATCAATGACATGCACACGCCGACGCTGACGATCTATGGCAGCAACGATCCGACAGCGAGGTACTCGGTCAAGGAGGAGCCGCTGTTCAAGGGGCCGCACAGGCGGATTGTCCTGCCCGATGTCGGGCACTTCCCGCACCTCGAGCGTGAGGAAGAAGTCACCGGCCTGATCATGGACTGGTTCAAGACGCACGCGCCTGACTGAACGCAGAGGGCGGTCGCCCACAACATCCTTTGAGTTCTCTAATCCGGAATACGCGCAATGGACGCCAAGACACAACAGCAATATGCCGAGACCTTTCATGCCCTTCACAGGAAGGGCGATCCGCTCATCCTGTTCAACGCCTGGGACGCCGCCACCGCCAAAGCCATCGCGAAGACCTCTCCGGCCATCGCGACCAGCAGCGGGGCGGTCGCCTCCGCACTTGGATACGCCGACGGAGAAAATGTCCCGCTCGACATGGTGACCGGCCTGGTGTCGCGGATGACTGCGGCCGTGTCTGTTCCAGTCTCAATCGATCTGGAGGCCGGATATGGCGACACCCCGGAGGCTGCCGCCAGATCGGCGACCGAGATTTTGAAAGCCGGCGCCGTCGGCATCAATATCGAGGACGGGCTATCGGGAGGAAAGCGGCAACTGGTCAATCCCGAACGCCATGCCGCCAAGATCAAGGCCGTGCGGGATGCCGCGAAAAATCTGGGAGTTCAGCTGTTCATCAATGCGAGAACGGATCCGTTCTTGCTGAAATTCGGATCGCCGGACGAGTGCATGAACGAAGCGGCGGGGCGAGCGAAGGTCTATGCCGAGGCCGGCGCCGACGGGATTTTCGTCCCCGGCCTCACCGACCTCGCGCTCATTGAAAGGTTCGTTCAGCTCACGCCTCTGCCGGTCAACATCATGGTGACACAAGGCGTTCCCGCACTTCCGGATCTGGCTCGCGTCGGCGTTCGGCGGGTGAGTCTTGGACCGTGGCCTATGATGGCAGCAATGCGGATGATCGGACAGGCCGCAGCCGCGGTCGTCGCGACCAAGCAATACGGCACGTTCCTGCAACCGGATGCCTGAGCCCGGACATCACCCGTTCGAAGCAATGTTCTGCGCCGACCGCTTCACGCTTTTCCAATCCACCGGATGGACATCGAGAACGGTCAGCGCAGTTCCTATGCACTAGTGTCCATGGCCGCAATCAAGGATGCAATCTCGATGGTCGCGAAATTGCAGAAGCTGTCGGAGACCGCATAGGGGAAGATGATCTTGTCGCGGTGGCGCATCGCGCCGCAGGTGTAGACGACGTTCGGAACATATCCTTCGCGTTCGGAAGGGTCTGGGCGCAATAGCGGCTCGCGCAGGCGGCCGAGCACCTTCGAAGGGTCGTTCTTGTCCAGCAGCGCGGCCCCGATCGAATACTTCCGCACAGGGCCGACACCGTGCGTCAGCAGCAGCCACCCCTGATCGAGCTCGATCGGAGATCCGCAATTGCCGATCTGCACGAACTCCCAAGGGTATCGCGGCTTCAGAATCGGCTGGCCGCCATCCCACGTCTGGAGATCGTCGGAAAAGATCAGATAGAGGTTTTCGTTGTCCTGGCGCGCGATCATCGCATATCTGCCCCCGATCTTGCGCGGGAATAACGCCATGCCCTTGTTGCGCGCGGCATTGCCTTTCAAAGTCGACAGCCGGAACGATACGAAATCGGAGGTCTCAATCAGCTCCGACCGGATCGCCCGTCCGCTATAGGCGGTGTAGGTCGCGTAGTAGATCTTCCGTCCGGCGTTGCTGAAATGCACAAAGCGGGCATCCTCGATCCCGTTCGACTGCGCTTCGGTGACTGGAAAAATTACCCGCTCGCTCAGATCCTGGCCGGCCGCGAACGTAACAGCAATCTCGTCGCCGCCGGCGCCCGATGTCAGCCTGACGAGATCGGGGCTGGATGCCAGACGCGCCGTCGGGTCGATGGTCACAGTCCCGTCTTCCGCAATAAGCCCCGAGCGGAATGTCAGCGAAGACACATGCCCCTCGCCGACGGCACGCAGACTCAGGACGAAGCGGAGGCTGCCTTCCGGCGTTCCGGATTGATCGGGATGTGGCACGATACTCGGATTGAACAATGCCGAGGCCTCGAACGAATATTCGTTGAGAAAATAGGCGCCCGCGAGTTGGCGTTGGACCTGTGTGAAGACAGCATGGTCGGCCAGCGCCTCTTCCATTTCCGCGGCGCGTGCCTCGAAGATCTGCAACAGGTTGCGGTGACGGCCGAGGAAATTCTCCAGAACGTCGGCCAATTGCCGGTCAGCCGTCTCGGCATCGAGCGCGAGGACCCGTTCGACGATATGGTTGGCGCGGGTCTTGTCCGTCGGATTGAGGTCGCGCGGCTCTGTTGCTGGCTTGAAAGGCCGAACGATGACACGGGTCGGATCAGGTCGCAGCTGGAGGGCTTGGCGTTTGAGGAAGGGAGATTGCGACAAAACGGCCTCGATGGGTTGAAGGAGGAAATCGTAATTGGCTCCGTCAGGCGACGAGAGGAGCAGGCTTGGCCCGGCTTTCGCTCAGGCGGGCAATTTGCCGAATCTCGGAAAGCCCAAGCAAATATGACACCACGGATTCCCCTCCCCGATTCTCATTGGGACGATCGGGGTGCAGGCCATCCCGGCAGCTTCCGGTTTCCAGATCGACCAGCGAGGCCGACAGATCGTTGCTGCCCAGAAACCACGCGAATACCCGCGCGGCTTCGGCTTTCCACTCGACATCGTGATCGGCCCGCCATGCGGCGAGGCATGCCGCGATGGTCGCCGCGGCCTCCAGCGGCTGCTGGTCGAAGGCTTGCGAGGGTTGGCGTCGCTCACCAAATCCCGCCGTGCCGATCGGGCGGAATTGGCCCTTCGCTGAGGTTTGCCGCTTCACAAGCCAGCGCAGCGACTCCAGACCGATATTGACATAGCGCGGTGTCTTGCTGGCCATGCCGGTCATGATCAGCGCCTGGGGCAAGCGGGCGTTATCGTAGGCCAACCCATCCTCGAACCAGACCCAATCGCCGGTTGCCACGGTGTCGAAGATCAAGATCAGCCGATCGGCAAGCACGGCACGCAGGCGGGTCGCCTGGACATCGCCCGGGACAGCCGAGCAGTAAGCATCGAGGCCCAGCAATACGAACGCCCACGCACGGGGCGAACGAAAATCTTCCACCGTCGCCATCGCTTCGGTAAACAGCGCCGCGGCCCATGAGCGTCGCGACGTGCTGGCATCCGTAAGCGCACACACACCCAAGGCCCAGAGCGTGCGTCCGTGACTATCCTCCGACCCCCTGTCCTCCAACCAGCAGCGGTTGAAGCCCATGAAATTGCGAAATCGTCGTGTATCCGGATTCCAGGCATGCTGGACGAAGGCGGCAAATCGCGCCGTCAGCGCTTCCGGCAGCCGCTCTTCGCCCGGATTGTTGAGCGCACAGGCCACGAGTAGCGCCCGGGCGTTATCGTCGACGCAATAGCCGTGGGCACGATCCGGCACGCTATGAACGGCATGCTGAAACAGCCCCGTGTCGTCACACATCGACAGGAAATGACCGAGCTGCATTTCCGGCGGGGCGCGGCTGTCGCGCAGCAGCGTACCAGTATCCGTGCGCGCAATGGTCTTGAGCCGATGCCGGCGGCCGGCGTTCTCGAAGACCGACATATAGCGTTCGGCGGTTCTTTCCCACGTCATCGCGCGGCTGCTCGAATAGGCGCGCTTGCGCATCGCCTGCCGAAGCACGTCGTTGGTGAGCAGCTTGGCGATCTCGATGCCGAGCGCGGCCGCGTCGCCAAACGGAACCAGGATGCCGCGGCCATCAGCCAATAGTTCGCGGGCATGCCAATACGGGGTGGACACCACGGCTTTGCCGAGGCCGAAACTATAGGCTAGCGTGCCCGAGGTCATCTGGGCCTCACTGAGGTACGGCGTCACGTAGACGTCGGACATCGAGATGAAATCGAGTAGCGTCTTCTTGTCGACGAACTGATCGAGGAACACGACGTGATCCTCGACGCCAGCCTGCCGCGCGTGCGCCATCAGGGACTCACGATAGGCTTCGCCCCGATCGCGCACGAGGTTGGGATGCGTCGCACCGAGCACCACGTAAACGGCGTCGGGGCGGGTCTTCAGAATAGAAGGCATCGCATCGATCATGACTTCGATGCCCTTGTTAGGCGACAGCAATCCGAAGGTCAGGATGACCGACTTGTTGCTGAATCCGAGCGCAGCCTTGGCCGCGTCGGGTTCGACGAACGCAAATTCCGGGATGCCGTGCGGGATGATCTCGATCTTCTCGTCAGCCACGTGATAGACGGAACGCAACAACTCCCGACCTTTTTCCGCCATCACGACGATCTTGGACGAGCACTCGACGATGCGCGCGATGACGTCGCGCTGGGCCTCCGTCGGCTCGGACAAGACCGTATGCAGGGTGGTCACGATCGGTATGGTCAGGTGCGACAGAAGCGCCATGATCTGAGCTCCGGCTTCGCCACCGAAAATGCCGAACTCGTGTTGCAGCGAAACGGCCTCGAAGCCGCCGCTGTTCAGATAGGCGGCCGCACGGACATAATCATCTTGCCTGTCGTCGTTGATCTCCAGGCCCACGGTCGGAGGATAATCGTAGACCTGGCCGTGATCGGTCATCGCGACGATGACGGTCTCCAGATCACTCCGGGACGCCGCAATTGCGCTCTGCAAGTCGGTGGTGAAGGTCGCAATACCGCAGCGGCGGGGAAGCGAGTTTCCGATGAATGCGATACGACTTACGGCAGCCAATTGGGGGTCTCCGATTGTTTGAGCGCGGCGGTCTCGAAGGGAGACGTGACCAGGGCGCCGGGATAGGCGTGCGGTGCGCGACTGGCGCTCGCGGCGCTGCGCTCTATTAGCGCGGCAGGGTTTATCTTCGGGCCGGGATAGGCCAGCAGCGCTTTCAAGCCGCTCGCACCGACCTCGATTTCCGCATGGTCGGCTTCCAGGAAGATCGCGTCCCCCGGCGCCAGCCTCGTCGAGCCGAGTTGGGCGTGCCCTTCGATCGCGAGCAGCCAAGTCTCTTTCGGTGCGTCGAGCATCCAAACGGAGCCTGGAGCAAGGTCAGTTTGCTCCAGCGCAAAATAGGAATTGACCGTGAGGACCGTTCGCGCGCCGCTCAGGCGTTCGGACGGCGATTGGATCTGGCGTGGGCCTGCCGTTGCCACCGCGACGGCATTGTCGATGTGCAGTTGGCGCGCTCGTCCATAGTCGAACAGCCGGAAGGTGGCGTCGCTGTGCTGCTGGATCTCGACGAGCACGATGCCGGCGCCGATCGCATGGATGGTTCCGGCAGGAATGAAAATGACGTCGCCTGCATGAACCGGCTGCCAAGCCACGATATCGGCGATCGAGCCATCAGTGATCGCGGCTCGTAACTCTGCGGCGGAGCGCGGATGGTTCAGCCCCACCGCGACCCCGGCACCGGGGATCGCGGAGACGATATGCCAGGCTTCGGTCTTGCCGTTGGCAAGGCCGATCGAGCGCGCGAACGCATCATCCGGATGAACTTGAATTGATAGCGGCTCGGTGGTGAAGAGCATTTTGAGCAGCAACGTGGTCTTCGGCGCAGCAAGACCCGGACGCTCGAACCACAATTCCCCGATCGGGCCGTCGCTCGTCGACGCCAGGCTCCAGGGCCGCAGATCGAGGCTGCCCCAGGGCTTCGGCTTGGTTCGCACGATGGCATGTTCGACCGTCAAGCGGGCCTCCGAAAGGCTGTGCGATCAGTCGTTGACTGTTCGTGCCGGGCGCGGGCCGGTCCAGGGCGGAAGCGCATCCCATTCAGCCCTTCGCATGCGGCGTTCTTCATCGCCGACCTTGACGAAGACAAACGGCGCGTCGTCCTGGCCGGTCTTCGATCCCGTGAATGTGGCCGGAAGCCCGTTCGAATTTCGGATCGTTGCTGTGTTTGCCACGTAAACCTCCTGACGATCTGCGTGCGAGATCGCTGCTGCAGATCAATTGAAAATGGATTTCGCTGCATGAAGGCCGACGCAGCGTCCCGCACCGGCGCCGGAGATACCAATTAGTCCAGGAGATTTGTATTTTGGGATATCGGACATCCGACCGCCTGCGTGGTTGAGGCGGGAGCGCAATGCTCTCAGTCACCGATAACTGCCAAGGGCGGGCGGCGATCTCAAGCATATAGGAACGCCGTCACCCAATAGCGAGACGAGCGCATCGATCAGATCGGCTTTATTAGCTGTATCTTTGTGTTGGCATTGCTCTATGGTCACACGGCTTGGCGTCTGAGTTGACGGGGCCATCGCTCGATTTCAATCCTGGCCGGCTGATCCCTCTTCCAGAAGGGTGTTCGGCTATCGGATGTCGCATGGTTTCAACGGATCGCTTCCGGCAAGAGATTCGATCCCGGCTCGAATTGGCGAATGCGCAAGGCCTTAAGAACCTGACCATCGAGTGTGGCGAGCTTTACCGGTCCATGAGCCAGCTGCCCACTTTCAATCGATGGATGATCTTCTGCTGCAATGCTATGCGCGCGGAAATGGCCTTGACCGATCATTTGATTTTCGATGACAGGAACGAAAGCCTGCTGACCGTTCACTATGCATTGCCCCGTCAATGCCGAGCAAAATCAACCCAGGCACGATCGAAGTAGCGCGGTTTGTTGGTTTCGATGGCTAGCCAGTCGTTGCTGCTGTGGCGGCTACTGAGAGTAGACGCCCTACGCTGACCGCTTCACTGCGGTCGCGCCGGCCGGTGCAATGTCGAGACGAGCCAGCATCGCCTGCGCCTGCTCGGCGCAGTGCTCGATCAACCAGCGCTCGAAGGCAACAGGCGCGAGTGCGGGTGCGTAGAGGAATCCTTGCACGACGTCGCAGCCGAGTTCGGCCAGCACCTTGCGCTGCGCCTCAGTCTCGACCCCTTCGCCGACGACGGTCATGCCGAGGCCCTGGCCGACGCGCACCACGGCGGTGGCGATCGCGAGCGCGCCAGCGTCACGCTCGATGTCGCGCATGAAGCTGCGGTCGATCTTCAGCTCGCGGATCGGCAGATGGGCGAGCCGGCTCAGGCTGGAATAGCCGGTGCCGAAATCGTCCACGGAAAGCCCGACGCCGAGCTCCCGGATCGCGTTCATCGTCTCGAGCGCGGCGACGCTGTCCTGCATGAACGCGCCCTCGGTGATCTCGAGCATGAGCGCGTCCGCCGGCAGATCGTATTCGGCGAGGATGTCCTTGAGCCGCGCGGCCAGCGTGACGTTGCGAAAATTGATCGGCGACAGGTTCACGGACACGGATGGAATCTCGAGCCCGGCGCGGCGCCAGCTCGCCATCTGCCGGCAGGCCTCGCGCACCGACCACAGACCGATCTGCTCGATCAGGCCGCACTCTTCGGCGAGCGGGATGAATTTTGCCGGCGAGACGTCGCCGAGCTCGGCATCATGCCAGCGCGCCAGCGCCTCGACGCCATGGATCGCGCCGTCGCAGCTGCGAATCTGCGGCTGATAGCTGAGGGTCAGCTCGCCCTCGGCGATGGCGCGCCGCAGCGCCGCAATCAAGGCCAGCCGCTGCTCGGTGAGCCCGTTCATCTCCGCGCTGAACAGGCGATGGGTCGAACGTCCCGCCTGCTTGGCCATGTACATGGCCGCGTCCGCCTGCTGCATCAGAGTGTCGATGTCGGTCGCATGATCGGGATAGAGGCTGACGCCGATGCTCGCCGACATCTGCAGCTGCCTGGAGCCGAGCCGCAGCGGCGCCGCCAGCGCTTCGGTGATTCCGGCCGCGACGCGCTCGGCACCCTCGGCGTTGCGACGCGGCAGCAGGATCACGAACTCGTCGCCGCCGAGTCGCCCCAGCATGTCCTCGGGTCCGATCTGCTCGCGCAGGCGCTGCGCCAGCTGGATCAGGAGCTCATCGCCGGCGGCATGACCGAGCGTGTCGTTGACGTCCTTGAAATGATCGACGTCGAGGAAGGCCAGCGCGACGTGGCTGCCGGTCGGGCAGGCATCGATGGCGGTGGTGATCAGGCGCCGCAATTGCGCGCGGTTCGGCAGGCCGGTGAGGATGTCGTGATAGGCGAGCCGTGCGATCTCGGCGCGCGCTTCCTTGCGCTCGATCGCGAAGGCGCCGAGATTGACGCAGGCCTCGACGATGCGCCGATGCCAATTGCTCGGCGCGCGCGGCTCCCGGTAGTAGAAGGCGAAGGTGGCGATAACCCGTCCGTCCTTGGCCTTGACCGGCGTCGACCAGCATGCGCGCAGGCCAATCGCGAGCGGCATCGCCTTGTAGGGCTGCCAGCGCGGGTCGGTCTCCAGATCGGTCGCCAGCACCGGCTCGCCGTAGAAGGCCGCGGTTCCGCACGAGCCGACATTGGGGCCGATGGCCACGCCGTCCAGCGCGCGGGAATAGTCCTCGGGCAGGCTTGGGCCGCCGAGCGGATGGATCAGGCCCGCGGCATCGATGTGCAGCAGCGAACAGACGACGTCGGGCGCCATCTGCTCGACACGGCGGCACAGCCGGTCGGCGATCTCGCCGATCGGGACCTCGTCGGCGAGCGCGCCCATGATGAGCTGCTGCAGCGAGCGCAGCTGCTTGGTCTCGGTGATGTCCTCGAGCAGCGCGAAGAAGTGCTTGACCTGGCCCTTCTTGTCGCGGAAGGCATCGATGCGGGCGCAGACCCAGATCTCCTCGCCGTCCTTGTCATAGGCGAGCATCTCGACCTCGCCGCGGTGGCCGCCATCCATCAGGCGCTTGACGAGCTTCGCAACGGCCTTGCGATCGGTGTGGCGGCCCGCGAGCAGGCCCCTGGCGCGGCGGCCCTCGGCTTCCTCGCTGGTGTAACCGAACAGCGTCGTGAAGGCGGCATTGACGTAGACAATGTTCTGGTCGGTATCGGTGATGAGCACCGCACGGTTGGTCTGGTCGGAGACGGCGTGGAGAAGCCCGATCCTGATGCGGCGCTCGGCGTCCGCTGTGACGTCGCGCGCGAACACGATGCGATAGGCAATGCCGCCACTTGCAATGGATGAAAGCGAGATGGCCGCGCGGATCCGGCTGCCGTCACGGCGCACCAGGCTGATCTCGTCCCGGAACTCCGCAAACGGTTCGGCCTGAAGGCATTTGAGGGTGAGAATTTCGGCGTCGCGGCCGAGCACATCAGCGCGTGCGAGATTCCAGATCCGCTCTGCACCGGCATTGAAATGCGTGATGCGACGCGCGCTGTCGACGACGACGATGCCCTCGTCGGCGCGTTCGAGCGCGGCCAACAGCACTTCCGGAGTTTCTGTCATGGCACAATCGGAGGCGGACATCGCTAGACCCGGAGGCATCGGGAAGATACAGCAACCGAGGCTAGTGCCGCGATGGTGTCCAAGACGTTTTTGCAGCCCGGTCGCGCCGCGCCAAGACGCGACATGCTTAATGTTCCGCAAAAGAAGCGAGGGTAATCCGCTGCGTACGGAACCTATTCGGCGCCGGCGTCCACCTGAAGCTTCCCGGCGACGGCACGCACCTTGCGCGGCGCAGCTTGCCAGATCGAAAGCGCCGACAGCCCGCTTACGATGATGGCAACGCCAAAAGCGAGCGTGTAGTCGCCGACCTGATCGTAAAGCAAGCCGGTGACCCAGGGACCGGCGGCGCCGCCGGCCAATGCCGCCAGCATGATCGTGCCGAAAATGCTGCCCTGGTGCTTGCCCTGAAAAATCTCGAACACCACTGCGCCCATGATCGAGGTCAGGCCGTAGCCGAGCGCGCCTTGCGTGAACACCATGAGATAGACCAGCCACAATGACGGTTGGAATTTCAGGGCCATCAGCGCCGCGAAAGAGATCGCAAAACCCGCGCAGCTGATCGCCCACACCCATTCCCGCCCGATCCGGTCGGAGACATGGCCGAGCAGGATCTGGCCGGGAATGCCGAGCAGGCTGACGATGCCGAGTGCCCACACCGCGACACCCGGGCTGAAGCCGATGTCGAGCAGGAATTTGGTCTGGTGCACCTGCACCGCGTACCAGATGTAGAGGCCGCAGAAATAGCCGAGCGCGATCCACCAGAACCGCGTCGTGGCGACCGCTTTCCGGAGTGTCCATTCGGTCTGGGCCCAGACGGGATCGACGATGTTGGAGACGGGTTTTGCGGCACCCGCGACCGGCGCGGCATCGCCGTCAGGCCGCAGGCCAATATCCTCGGGGCGCCTGTGCAGGAACAGATTGATCGGCGCCAGCACGATCAGGATCATCAGGCCCATCGCCGTGCAGGCGGTGCGCCAGCCGGTCCCTTCGATCATGTGCTGCACCCACGGCAGCAGCGTCACCGAGCCGATGCCGACCCCGGCGAAGGCGATGCCGATGGCGAGGCCGCGGGTGCGGATGAACCAGTTCGGCAGGAACAGCGACTGCCCGGAATAACCGAGACACACCGAGCCGGCGCCAACCATGACGCCGATGGTGACGTAGAGATGCCATGGCTGACTCGTGAGCGGCGCGAGCAGCAGCCCGCCACCCATCAGAACCACGCCGAGCTCCATCACCGCGCGCGGGCCGGCGCGATCCATCAGCCGGCCGATCAGCGGGCTGACCATGCCCGACACCACGAAGCCGAAGGAAAATGCGCCCGCGGTGACGCCGCGCTCCCAGCCGAATTCAGAGATGATGGGAGGAAAGAACAGCGAGAAGGCGGTGCGCGCGTTGACGCCGATGGCCATGGTGACGAAGGTCACCGCGACCACGACCCAGCCGTAGAAGAACGGAAGCCGCATTGTGTGTTTCATCCCTGGACGGTCCTTCCGACCATCCGGGGCTGCCCGGGTCAAGCGCTTTTCGCGCATGCCCCATTGAGCGATCCTTGGGCGGCCGCCCTCAGGCGGCGTCGCGTTGGGGCGGTTTGGCGGCCGCGTCGAACAGAATCCGTTCGATTGGGTGCGGGCGGCCGAACAGATAGCCTTGCGCGAAATTGACGCCGAGCGCCTTCAGCCGTTCGTATTCCTCGCGGGTCTCTACGCCTTCGGCGGTGACCGACATGTCCAGCCCGCGCGCCAGCGTCACGATCGAGGAGATGATGGCGGAGCTGCGCGGCTGATGCGTGAGGTTGCGGATGAACGACTTGTCGATCTTGATCTTGTCGAACGGGAACGCGGTCAGATAGCTGAGCGACGAATAGCCGGTGCCGAAATCGTCGAGTGCGAGCGCGATGCCGATGCTCTTCAGCCGTTCCATGAAGGCGTGGTTCTCGACGCCGCGTTCCAGCAGAACGGATTCCGTGATCTCGATCTCCAGCCGCTGCGGCGGCAGCCCGGAATCGGCGAGCGCCGCGCTGATCATCTCGAACAGCTCGGCCTCCTTGAACTGGATCGGCGACAGGTTGACGGCGACCGCGAGCTCGGACGGCCAGCCGACAGCGTCCGCGCAGGCCCGTCGCAGCACGAACTCGCCGAGCGGCACGATCAGCCCGGTCTCCTCCGCAAGCGGGATGAACTGGTCCGGCGGAATCAAGCCGCGCGTCGGATGCCGCCAGCGCACCAACGCCTCGAAGCCGCGCCGCGCGCCACTGAGGGCGTCGACGAAGGGCTGGTAGTGCACCTCGAGCTGGCACCGCGCGATGGCGTCGCGCAAATCGCCTTCCAGCGTGCTGCGCGCCTCGAGCTCGGCCGACATCGCCTTGTCGTAGATGGTGAAGCAGTTGCGGCCCGATGATTTCGAGCGGTACAGCGCAAGGTCGGCCTTCTTCAGCAGCTGCTCCTGATCGGTGCCGTGATCGGGCGCGATCGCAATGCCGATGCTGGTGCCGATCTCGACGCGATGTCCGGGAAGAAGGAACGGCTCGGCGACGAGCTTGGCGATCCGCCCCGCCAGTTCGGTCGAGCAGACGCGCTGATCCTCGCACGCTTCCTGAATGATGGCGAATTCGTCACCGCCGAGCCGGGCCAGCACGTCGCTGGCGCGCAGCGCGGATTTCAGCCGCTGTGCGACCTGACGCAGCAGCGCATCGCCCGCACCGTGACCGAGCGAGTCGTTGACGTTCTTGAAGCGGTCGAGGTCGAGCATCAGGATAGAGAAGGTCGGACCGGCGTCCATCAAACGGCCATTGAGCTCGTCGAGCCGGGCGAGGAAGAAGGCGCGGTTCGGCAATCCGGTCAGAGCGTCGGTCTGGGCGAGTTCGAGCACCCGCCGGTTCGCCAGCGACAGCCGCTGCGAATTGCGGCTCGCGAGCATGAGATAGGTCGAAAGCGACAGCGTCAGCAGCATGCCGACGATCAGCACCGCGCCCGCGCGATCGTAAGTCGTCTCCAGCGGACCCCCGGCAGCCGGAACCGCCCGCACCTGCCAATCCATGCCGCCGATCTTGAGATTGCCCGACCAGTGCAGGGTCTGCGCGACGTCCCGCATCGACTGCGGCGCCGTCGCGGCCGACGAATAATCCGGCAGCATGGCCTCCAGGCCGACGATCTGCGCCGTAAACGGCGGATAGACGTTCACGCTGACCGCGGGGCTTGCCCCGGTGGTCGCGCGAATGGACTGGATCAGCAGCGGCAGGTCGAAGACGCCGACGACGAAGCCGGCGAGATTGCGGCGCCGGTCCACGACGGTGTCGCGCGATGTTCCCTTGGCGTAGACGGGAATGGCGACGAGTACGTCGGGCAAGCGGCCGCCCGCCTTCGGCTCGTAGAGGCGGGTGCGAATGGCCGAGACGCGGTCGGTGTCGCGTGCGCGCTCGAGGATCGCGCGGCGCTCCGGAATGGTCGCGTAGTCCATGCCGTAGACCGGAGACGTCTTCGGCTGGGTCGAGTAGAGCACCGGAAAATATTCGTCGCTCTGCGGCGCGGTCGCGAACGCATCGCCCTGGAGCGACTTGATGCGATAGCCGGACACGCCGTCAGTGATCGCCGCGGCCTCGTATTCGGCGCGCTCCTTGCGGTTCACGCGCGGCACCCAGGAGATGCGCAGCATGCCGGGATGGCGCTCGAACAGGCGGGCGCTGAAGGTCTCGAATTCGCTGCGGGTGATCTCCTGGTTGGTCGATTCGAACAGCGTGCGCAACGCGACGAGCCTGGAGATGTACTCGCCCATGCCGTTCTGCATGACGATCACTTCGGTCTCGGCCGCGTTTTCGAACTCGATCTTGTTGACGCGGCCTTCCCATCGCGCCACAGCGGCCGCACCCGCGACCGAGAACAGAAGACCAACGCCGACTGCGACGAGTGCAGGGCGATAGAGCCCGAGCAGCGGCGCGGCACGCCACCATCCGGTCATACGTCCCCGATCCTGATCGTTCTGATCCCGACCGCCCATTCCAAAAACCGCCGTCCCCTCTCCCGGCCAACCGAACCTCTGGTTGAGCCGCCGGAGCCACTATCGGAACAGGACCCCGGTTAAGAACTGCACAATTTCGGAACGCGGCTTTTCTGCATCAGCCGGCTTAGTTAATGAAGTGCAGGATGATGCGGGCTTTGTCGAAATAAGTTGCCGGTTTTCCCCGGAGTAGTACGGAGCCGCCGATACATCGGCGATTCATCCTGCGGCGATAGCTTTACCCGAAACCACTCCCCGCACCCGTAGACTTTTTGATGTATCGATCTCGATCTGCGACATCCATCGTGATCACCGTCGCGCTCCTGGCAGCAACCATGCTGCCGGCAAAAGCCGACGAGATCGGCGTCAGCGAGGATGCGATCCTGTTCGGCCAGGCCGCCGCCCTCGAGGGTCCCTCCTCCACACTCGGACAGCGGATGCGGCAGGGCATCGTCGCAGCTTTCACCGAAATCAACGCCAAAGGCGGCGTCCATGGCCGCAAGCTCCAGCTCATCAGCCGCGACGACGGCTACGATCCCGACCGCTCGGTGGCGCAGACGCTGCGGCTGATCGAGGACGACAAGGTGTTCGCGCTGATCGGCGCGGTGGGCACGCCGACCGCGATGGCGACGATACCGATCACCAGCGCCAGGAACGTGCCCTTCATCGGTCCGTTCAGCGGCGCCGAATTTTGCGCGACCTCGAGCTTGCGAACGTGGTCAACATCCGTGCGAGCTATGCCGCCGAGGCCGAGGCGTGGGTCAAGCACCTCACGGAGGATCGCCATTTCACCCGCATCGCCATTTTCTACCAGGACGATTCCTTCGGGCGCGACGGTCTTTCCGGCGTGAAGCGCGCGCTTGCCAAACGCGGTCTCGAGCTCGCCGCCGAAGGGACCTTCGAGCGCAACACCCGCGCCGTCGCGTCGGCCTGGCGCACGATCAAGCGCGTCGAACCCGAGGCGATCGTCATGGTCGGGACCTACGGTCCCTGCGCGGAGTTCATCAAGCTCGCGCACCGCAGCGGTGCTCGTCCGACCTTCGTCAACATCTCCTTCGTCGGCGCCGTGGCGCTCGCCCGGGAGCTCGGCCCCGAGGGCGAAGGCGTCGTCGTCACCCAGGTCGTGCCGTTTCCCTGGGACCGCTCGCTCAAGCTGGTCGCCGACTACCAGGCGGCGCAGACGGCGTTCGACCCGGCGCTGACACCGGACTTCGTGTCGCTCGAAGGCTATCTCACCGGCCGCCTCGCCGCCGCGGCGCTGGAACAAGCCGGGCCGCAACCGACGCGCGCGAACCTGCTGCGCGCCATCAACGATGTCGGCCGCTTCGACATCAGCGGCAGCACCGTCACCGTCGGCATGCGCATGCTCGACGCGCCGCCGAAGGTGTTTTTGACGGTGATCCAGAAGGACGGGACGTTCAAAGCAGTGGACCGGCTGTAGAGCCGGATCAGGGCCGACGCGTCCAGCGGTCGGCGTTGACGGCGCCTTGCGGGATCTCGCCTTTGACGATCGCCTCGACCTGGCGCACCGTTTCCAGCGACTGATATTCGATCGCCTGCGGCGTCAGGCCGCCGACATGCGGTGTCGCGATGACGTTGGGAAGCTTCGCAAGCTCCGGGCTTGGCATCTGGTCGGGCGCGCGGCCGACATCCATCGCGGCACCCGCGATACGATTCTCGAGCAGCGCCTTCGCCAGCGCCGCCTCGTCGACGAGATTGCCGCGCGAGAGATTGATGAAAACGGCATGTTTCTGCATCCGCGCCAGCGCCGCCTCGCCGATCAGATTTTCGGTCTGCTCGTTGGCGATGGCAAGGCAGACGACATAGTCGGACGCGGCGAGGAGCTCATCGAGGCTGACCTGCCGGATGGCGCTGTCGCTCACGGTCGCAAAGGGATCTGCGACCAGCACCTCCATGCGCATCACCTTGGCAATGTCGGCGAGATAGCGCCCGATGCTGCCATAGCCGATGATGCCGATCTTGCTGCCGGCGAGCTGCCGTCCCATCCGCGCTTCCGGCTTGCGGCCTGCCTGGTAGTCGGCCGTCGCCGGGGATACGCCGCGGGAGAGATCGACCATGAAGCCGAGCGCGAGCTCGGCAACGGCTTGCACGAAGCTAGGCCCGGCGCGGGTCACGAGCACGCCGGCGTTCGAGGCGGCCTCGACATCGACGTTGCGGATGTCGACGGCGCAGCGGACGAAGGCGCGCAGGCGCGGCAGTTGCGCAAAGATCTCGCCGCGTCCCTCGGTCATGCGATCGGCCACGATGATGTCGACATCTTGCGCAGCGCGCACGAGGCTGGTTGAGACCAGCGTCTCATCGCTCTCGTGCAGGACCACCTCGGCGGTCGCGCGCAAACCGTCCAGGCTGCGATCGCCATAGTAATTGCGGCGCATCTCCGGCGTGTGGGCCAGCAGGACTTTCACGGCAAGACTCCTTCAGTAGCCGAACGCGCGCGGCAATGCCGTGCTGAGCCATGGCACGAACGCGATCACAAGCAGGCAAAGGAATAACAGGCCAAGATAGCCCATGATCGGCTTCACCGTCTGCTCGATCGGCACGTTGCCGATCAGGCAGGCGCCGTAGAGCCCGAGCCCGAGCGGCGGCGCGAACAGGCCGATGCCCATCGCGATCACGAGCACCACGCCGAAATGCAGGGGATCAATGCCGAGCTGGACGGCCACCGGCAGCAGCAACGGCCCGAAGATGATCAGCGCGGCCGCGCCCTCCAGCACCGAGCCCATCACGATCAACACGCCGATTGCGAGCAGGATGAACAGCCAGGTGCCGCTGGTCTTGGACAATCCCAGCATGAAATCGCCGACCGCATGCGGCACCTGCTGGAGGGTCAGCGTGAACGCCAGCGATTGCGCTGCGGCAACGATGAACAGCACGAGCCCCGCGCGCGTCGCGCCCTGGACGAAGCTGTGCGCGGCCGATGTGAAGCTGAGCTCGCGGAACACCACACTGCCGACGACGAGTGCATAAGCCACGGCAAAGGCCGAGATTTCCGTGGCGGTTGCAAAGCCGCTCTTAAAGCCGAAGAAGATCATGAAGATCAGGCCGAACGAGGCGATCGCGCCGCTCCACAGGCCCGACACCGGCATCTGCGGCGCGATGTCCTCGGCATCAGTTGGCGTCTCAGTTGGAGTCTTGCCGAAGATGATGGAGACCGCGATCAAGGCCAGCGCCATCAGCGCCGCCGGTAGCAGCCCTGCGACGAACAGGCCACCGATCGACAAATTCGCGACGAAACCCAGGATGATCAGGTTGATGCAGGGCGGAATGGTCTCCGCCATCACCGCGGAGGCCGCGAGCAGCGCCACGGCACCGCCCGGGTTCTGCTTGGAGCGGCGCGCGGCCGGAATCAGCACGGAGCCGACCGCCGCGACGTCGGCCATCTTCGAACCCGAGATGCCGGAGAACAGCACCATCGAGGCTACCATCACGACGTTGAGGCCGCCGCGCATGCGCCCGACCCCGCGCTGCAACAGCTCGATCAGCCGCACCGACATGCCGTTGGCTTCCATGAGGTAGCCGACGAGAATAAAGAACGGAATCGCGAGCAGCACGAAATTGTCGATGCCGCGCGCCATTTGCTGGGCGAAGATCACGCCGGGCAGCGCGCCCTCCACCCAGATGAAGATCAGCGCGGCCAGCGCCAGCGCAAAGCCGATCGGCAAGCCGCCGACCAACGTCGCGAAGAAACCGATCAGCATCAGCGTGCCCGCTGACGGCACCGTGGCCGGCGACAGATAATCCCAGGCGAGATAGAGGCCGGTCACGACGGCAATCGCGACGAGGCCTCTGACGATATCAGGGAGCGGCCCGGCGCCGAGCTGGTCGATCGCGAACACCGTCATGAACAGCGCGCCGGCGCCCATCGGGTAGAAGGTCAGCTCCAGCGGCAAGCCGGATCCGGTGGTCTGGCCCGCCGTCAGCGAGCCGAGCTTGATGGCGTTGTAGGCGACGTAGCCCGAGATCAGCACCACCAGCAGCGCACTCGCGGCATCGACCAGCGCGCGCAGCCGTACCGGAGCCAGGTCGCGGAAGAAGGAGACGCCGACATTCTCGCCGCGCGCGAGCGCACTCGCCGCGCCGAAGAAGGCCGAGCCGACCATCAGGCCGCGCGCGACGTCGTCGGACCACTCCACCGGCGCGTTGAAGCAGAAGCGCAGCAGCACGGAACCGCAGACGACGACGAGATCCGCGGCCAGCAGAATGGCCGCGATCGCGTCGCTGACGCGAAGCAGCAGGGCGATGCTCCCGTGGCGGCCGCCCGAGAGAGGTACGGCAGCTGTCATTGCCACGTCAGGCCTGCGTGGCGCGGATGATGTCGATGACGGCCTTGGAGTCCGGCCGCGCCTTCATGAAGTTCTCGATCTGCGGCGCGACGCGCTTCTTGAACGCCTCGCGGTCGCATTCGGCCACCGTCACGCCCTTCTCGGTCAAAGCCGACAGCGCCTCCTTCTCGACCGCGAGCCCGTGGGTGCGCGTGTCGGCCGCAGCCTTCTTCGCGGCGTCGAGGAAACCCTCGCGCAGCTTCGGATCCATGCGATTGTAGGTCGCGTCGCTGAAATAGATCGCGAGCGGCGAGAAATTGTGCTGCGTTAGTGAATAGAATTTCGCCGTTTCGAAGAACTTGCTGGCCAGGATGGTCGGCGGATCGTGCTCGAGCCCGTCCAGCACGCCGGCCTGCAACGCCGTGTAGATTTCGCCAAAGGCCAGCGGCGTTGCGGCGGCGCCCATCAGGCGCAGGCATTCCGTGATGACGGGATTCGGCAGGGTGCGGATCTTGAGTCCGGCGAGATCTTCCGGCGTCTTTACGGGCTTCCGCGCCAGCACGCTGCGCGAGCCGAAATTATACGCCCAGGCGATGATGCGGATGTTGCTGCCCTTGAGCAGCGCCTCCTCGATCGGCTTGGCGGCGCCCGAATCGAACGCTTTGGTCTGCTGCGGGAAGCTCGAGAACAGGAAGCCGAGATCGAAGGTCCCGACCAGCGGCACCAGATTGGCCGAGATCGACGAGCCCGAGACCATGAGATCGATGACGCCGAGCTTCACCGAGTTGATGACGTCGATTTCCTGACCCAATTGGTTGTCGGGAAAGAACGCGACCTCGACCTGTTCACCGAGGCCGTTCGCCTTCAGGTTTTTCACGAGATTGTCGTAATAGACGCGGCCGTTGGCGAATTTGGGATCGTTCGGCAGCGAGGAGGAGCATTTCAGCTTCAAGGTCGCGGCTTCGGCGCGGCCGATGAGTGCGGGGGAGAACACGAGGCCGGCGGCAAGTCCCGTCGACGACTTGATGAACGCGCGACGGTTCACGGGCACGATGGACATAATGCGGTTTCTCCCCAATTATTATTTTTCGAGCGACGGTCGGTGCCGCAGCCCGTTGCGCGGACTGTATGGCCAAAGCGACGGCGCAGGCAAGGCTTGCGGCCGGTGGTCGCAAAGCGCGCGTCGCGAAGATCGACGGCATCCGCGCGCGGCGAAACAACCGTGTTTTTTGCGGGATTCTCGCTTAGACCGGCATCGGGTCCATTGTGCGCGAGGATGCTTTCGCGCGGCATCGGCAATCAATCTAATTGGCGCATGGATCAATGCGCAATTCACATGGATGGCGCCAGAACGATGCCGCACTGGCTCTGGCAGACCTCCTGCCCCATTTTGCCGCAGCTCAACGTGATCCACTGCACAGACAGACGCATGGCGGCCATCTAGAAAAGGTGACATCATCGCGCGCATTGCCGATGGAGGTGACACCATGCGCCGTCCAGTTCTTCGCAATTTGTTTCTTGGATCCGCTCTTCTCGCGCTCACGCAATTGACGACGCCCACGGATGCGGCGGCCGAAGCGCGGCTCGCACTCGTGATCGGTCAATCGGCCTATCGCACCGTGCCGGAACTGCCCAACGCAGCCAACGACGCCAAGGGCATGACGGAGCTGCTCGGCAATGCCGGCTTCACCGTCACCACGGCATCCAATCTGGCGCAGAACGACATGCGTCAGGCGATCTCGGATTTCGCCGGCAAGGTCAGCGCCAGCGGCGCCGACACCGTCGCGCTGGTGTTCTATGCCGGCCACGGCCTCCAGATCGACGGCGAGAACTATCTCGTTCCCGTCGATCTCGACCCCAAGCGCGAAGCCGACATTCCGCTGCAGGGTGTGCGGCTCAACGATTTGCTCAACACGCTCGGCGCGCTGCCGACACGAGCCCGCATCTTCATGCTCGATGCCTGCCGCAACAACCCGTTCCCGGCGCTCAGCGGCGCCGGCCACGGGCTTGCAATCGTCGACACCAAGGCCGGCGCGCCGGGCTCCTTCATTTCCTATTCGACCTCGCCGGGCTCCGAAGCCGAGGATGGCTCCGGCATCGACAGCCCCTACACCACCGCGGCGCTGACCGTCGCCAAGCAGCCCAATCTGCCGATCGAGGAAGTGTTCAAGCGCATTCGCGTCGCCGTGGCGCAATCGACCGACGGACGCCAGATCCCCTGGGAAAGCTCGTCGCTGACGACCGACTTCAAGTTCTTCGGCGGCGACGGCAGCGGCAGTCAGGCTGCGCTTCCTGGCGCATCTTCCATGGCACTTGCGAGCGGCACGCGCAGCCTCGAGGACTGGCGCAAGGATTTGCAGGGCAAGCCGGCCATGGTCGCCTATGAGATGGTGATCACCGACGACACCGTGCCGGCGTATCAGGCCTATATCGAGTTGTACGCCCAGGATACCCGTACCCCGCGCCTGCGCACGATCGTGGAGCGCCGGCGCCAGATGCTGGCGTGGGAGCGCGCCACCGCGATCAACACCCGCGCCTCGTTCGAGGCTTATCTGACGAACTGGGACAACAGCGATCTGGCTGCGACCGCACGCCGGCTGCTGCTCCGCGTGCAGAACCGCAACTACGTCTTGCCTGCTGTGGTCGCGGCCGCTCCTGCCCCGGTCGCCGTCGCAATGGCCCCGACCTGCCCGTGCTCGACGCCCACACCGCCGGCTTCGCCGGTCAACCCGGCGGTCGCGCCCGTGATCAAGAAGCGCGTCGACGACACCCCGCCGAAGCGCAAGGTGGTCGACACGCCGCCCAGGCAACGCCGGCCGCCGCCTGATGAGGTGATCTACGAGCGCGCGCCGCCACCGGATCGCGGCCCGCCGCCAGGCGCCATCATGCAGGGCATTGGCATCGGTGTCGGGATCGGCATGGGAATGGGCGGCGGCCGCGGCGGCGATTATCACAACGACCGCGGCCGGTACTGAGACCCCACTCGCGAGATACGGAGGACAGATCTGTCCTCCGTCGACGGATGGAGATAAACTGCGTCTGCTGCTTCCCGATACGGAAATGCTGTAGTCTAACCGACTGACGCCAGGCTTTCCGGGGACTCCACATCGATGCCGCACGACGCTCGCGCCAAGCCAGCTTGGCCGCTGTTTCGCTCACTCGCGTCCTATTCGCTGCCGGGCGATTTGATGGCCGGCCTGACGCTCGCGGCGATCGCGATTCCCGAGCAGATGGCCACGGCGCGGCTCGGCGGTTTCGCGCCGCAGATCGGCTTCTTCGCCTTCATGGCGGGATCGCTCGGCTTTGCGATGCTCGGCCGCAACCGCTTCCTGTCCTGCGGCGCCGATTCCACGATCACGCCGATCTTCGCCGGCGGACTGGCGGCGCTGGCTGCCGCCGGCTCGCCTGAGTATCAGGGCCTCGCAATCGCGCTGGCGTTGATGGTCGGTGCGATGATGCTGGCGGGCGGCGCCTTCCGCCTTGGCGGCATCGCCAATCTCTTGTCCGTGCCCGTCATGGTCGGCTTCCTCGCCGGCATCTCCGTCCACATCATCGTGTCGCAATTGCCGGGCGTGCTGGGCCTGGACTCGCCGGGCGGACCGACGATCGATCGCATCGGTGTGCTCGCAAGCGAGCTCGGCCGCACTAATCCCTTCACGTTGTCCATCGGCTTCGGCGTGCTTGCCGTGGTCTTCGTCGCTGAGAAGATCAGCGCAAAAATTCCGGGCGCACTGATCGGGCTCGTCGCCGCGACCCTGGCCACGATCGCGCTCGGCCTCGAGAACAAGGGCGTCAACGTCGTAGGCCTCGTGCCGGGCACGCTGCCGCGGCCGACCTTCCCCGAGCTTGCACCGGAGCAATGGGTCCGCCTCGTGCCGCTCGCGTTTGTCATCACGGTCGTGGTGATGGTGCAGACCGCGGCGACGACGCGCTCGTTCCCGTCCGATCCCGACAAGCCGGCCGATGTCGATCGCGATTTTCTCGGCGTGGGTGCCGGCAGCGCGCTGTCGGGCCTGTTCGGCGCGTTTCCGGTCAATGCCAGCCCGCCGCGGACGGGCATTGTCGCCGAGACCGGCGGACAGTCGCAGCTCGCGGGTCTCGCCGCCGCTGCGATCGTGCTGGCGCTGCTCGCGTTTGGAACGGGATTGCTGCAGCACGTTCCGGACGCAGCCCTCGGCGGCATCCTGCTGTTCGTCGCGCTACGCATCATCCGCGTGAAGCAGATCGTCACGATCTATCGCCAATCCCCGAGCGAATTCCTGCTGATCGCCGCCACCGCCGCGCTGATCATCGTGCTGCCGATCCAGCAGGGTGCGTTCCTCGGCATCGTGCTGTCGCTGCTGCACGGCATCTGGAGCACGACGCGCGCGCGGCTCGTCGAGTTCGAGCGCGTGCCGGGCACCACGATCTGGTGGCCGGCGCATCCGCACATCGCCGGCGAGCGCATCGCCGGAGTCGCCGTGATCGGGCTGCAGGCGCCGCTGTCGTTCCTCAACGCGCCCGGCTTTCGCAGCGACGTGACCAAGGTGCTCGGCGCGACGCCGCCGCAGCTGCTGGTGCTGGAGGCGAGCGGCATGGTCGAGATCGACTTCACCGCCGCACAGATCCTGCTCGATGTGTTCAGGGTGTGCAGCGAACAGGGTGTCACGGTCGCGCTGGCCCGGCTGGAATCGGTGCGCGCGCAGGACGCGTTCGAGCGGTTCAAATTGTTCGAGGCCCTGCCCCGGGAGAACGTCTTCCACAGTGTCGACGAGGCCGTGCGCAAGCTGGCGAAATAACTGCGCTCACTGCGCCAATGTCGGATGATCCCGCTGCACAGTTTCGCGGATCCAGCTGGCATGGATCGCGCGAAACAGGATTTGCGCCGTCTTGAGGTCGTTCGCTGTCATGCAGAGATCGACGATGCGACGGACTGCGTCGTCGCGCATCAGTCCGTCCGCGATCTTCATCGCGATTTCCATCGCGACCTTCGCCGCGCGCTCGTAGCGCTCGCTGTCGCGCTTGTCGCTGCGCGCGGACCCTGCCGCGCTCGCCGCGGCGGCGTCACAGATCGCACGGATGCGCTCGGCGGCCTCGATATCGCCGAGCGGCCGTTCGATCGCCTCGTCCCAGATGTCCTGACGCGTCTTGCGCGCGAACCACTGCATTGCCTGCTCCGTGGTGAGGGAGCGAGCATAAACGGCGGTGAGCCTGCGCGCTACGCCTCCGGTACGATCTTGCCGGGATTGAAGATGTTCTGCGGATCGAGCGCCTTTTTTAGCGCCCGCATCGCATCGATCGCCTCGGGGCCGAGCTCCGCCTTGAGGTATTTCTGCTTGCCCTGGCCTATGCCGTGCTCGCCCGTGCAGGTGCCGTCCATCGCCTGCGCGCGCTCGACCAGCCGATGCATGAACTCCTCGCCGCGGGCCATCTCGTCGGCATCGTTGGTGTCGCAGACCAGCGAGCAGTGGAAATTGCCGTCGCCGACATGGCCCACGATCGGCGACAACAGGTTGAGCCGCTTGAGATCTTCCTCGGTCTCGCCGACACATTCGGCAAGCCGCGAGATCGGTACGCAGACGTCGGTCGCGACCACGCCGATGCTATCGCCGGGCCGCAGCGCCTTCACCGACCAGTAGGCGTCGTGCCGCGCCTGCCACAGTTTTGTGCGATCCTCCGGCTTGGTGGTCCAGGAGAAATCGCCGCCGCCGCAGTCCTTTGCGATCTCGCCGAAGGCCTTGGACTGTTCGCCGACCTCGATCTCGCTGCCGTGGAATTCCATCAGCAGCAGCGGCGTTTCCGGCAGCGTCAGCTTCGAATAGGCGTTGCAGGCCCGTACCTGCGCGGCGTTGAGCAGCTCGATGCGCGCCACGGGGATGCCGGTCTGGATCGCCAGGATCACGGCCTGACACGCCCCGTGCACGGTCTCGAACGACACCGCGCCGGCCGCGATGGTATCGGGGATGCCGCGCAGACGGATGGTCAATTCCGAGATGATGCCGAGCGTGCCCTCGGCGCCGACGAACAGATGCGTCAGGTCATAGCCGGCGGATGATTTCTTCGCGCGCGTGCCGGTCGTGATGATCTCGCCGTCGCCGCGGACCACTTTCAGCGCCAGCACACTATCGCGCATGGTGCCGTAGCGCACCGCGTTGGTGCCGGAGGCGCGGGTCGAGGCCATGCCGCCGAGAGAGGCGTCCGCGCCGGGGTCGATCGGGAAGAACAGGCCTTGATCGCGCAGATGCTCGTTCAGCGCCTTGCGGGTGACCCCGGGCTGGATCACGCAGTCGAGGTCCTCGGCATGCACCGCGAGCACCTTGTTCATGTCGCGCAGGTCGATGCAGATTCCGCCGGCGGGTGCGTTGACCTGGCCCTCGAGCGAGGTGCCGGTGCCGAAGGCGATGACGGGCACGCCGTTTTTCGCGCAGATCCGCACCACGTCCTGGATGTCGGCGGTCTCCTGCGCCATCACCACGCCGTCCGGCGGCTGGTTCACGATCCATGTGGTGGTATGGCCGTGCTGCTCGCGGACGGCCTGCGAGGTGATGAGGCGGTTGCCGAACCGCGCGGCAAGCTGCTCCAGCGCGCTCGCAAGGGCTTTCGGCGCCGGCCGCGGCGGATTATTGGTGATGGTCGTACCCACGGACGTTCCTCCCGACGAGACGAACCGTGGCAAAGGACATCTCACCGGTCAAGTCAAGCGACCGGACGCATAGCTGGGGAAGGACACATGCCGGAGACTGCTGCGACAACGATCGAGGGCGCGCCGTTCCGCGCCTCGATCATGCAGATCGAGCCGCAATGGATCGACTACAACGGCCACCTCAACATGGCCTATTACAACGTGATGTTCGACCGCGCGATCGATCAGATGTGGCTGACGCTCGGGATCGGGCCGGGCTACATGAAGGAGCGCGGCGGCTCGACCTTCACTGCCGAGTGCCACGTGCGGTATCTGCGCGAAATCCACCTCGGCGATCCCGTGCAGGTCTCGGTCTGGTTGCTGGAAGCCGACGAAAAGCGGCTTCACACCTTCCAGGAGCTGCGACACGCCACCGAAGGCTGGGTATCCGCCACGTCGGAGAACATGTCGCTTCACATCGACATGGGCTCACGAAAGGTGGCGGCTTTTCCGCCAGACATAAGCGAGCGCATCGCAGCGGTGGTCAAGACCCACAGCGCGGTGCCACGGCCCGAGGGCATCGGCCGGAACGTGGCGATGCCCTCGAAGCGGTAAGCGCGCTATACCCTGGTGCGGCCGCGGGCCAGACCGACAACGGCCGAGACCAGGAACAACACGACCGCGATGAAGAAGATGATCTTGGCGATTTCGATCGACGCGCCGGCGAGGCCGCCAAAGCCCAGGATACCGGCGATCAGGGCGATAACCAGAAACGTCACTACCCAGCTAAGCATGATCCGAACCTCTGTTTCGATGTCTGTCTGCGATCGGCGCGCCTGACGCGCCTCACTTGCAGAACCAATCGCCAACTCGGAACAATGGTTCCGAGCCGCTAGGGCCGGAAATTCGCCTGACCCGCAGGAACAAATTGGCTTTCCGCGCACGTGGAAAACCTCCGCCCGCGGCCCCATATAGGGACCAATCCCTGTTAAGAAGGCTCCCCTTTCACCACCCCGCGGTGCCAACGTGGGGCAAATGATTCGCATGACCGAGCCGAGCAAGATCACGTCCCAGAGCGTCCCCGACCACCAGCCCGCAGCCGGCGGCATCGCCGCGCGTGCGCGGGCCTCGGTGGGCCCGCAATACCTGTCCGGGCTCAATCCGGAGCAGCGCGAGGCTGTGGAAACGCTGGACGGCCCGGTTCTGGTGCTGGCCGGCGCCGGCACCGGCAAGACCCGCGTGCTGACCACGCGCATCGCCCATATCCTGAGCCAGGGCCGCGCCCGCCCATCCGAAATCCTGTCGGTGACCTTCACCAACAAGGCCGCGCGCGAGATGAAGCACCGGCTGGGTCAGATGCTCGGTCATGCGGTGGAAGGGATGCCGTGGCTCGGCACTTTCCACTCCATCGGCGGGCGCATCCTGCGGACCCACGCCGAGCTGGCGCAGCTCAAGTCGAACTTCACCGTGCTCGACGTCGACGATCAGGTCCGACTGCTCAAGCAGCTTCTGCAAGCCGACAATATCGACGACAAGCGCTGGCCCGCGCGCATGCTCGCCGGCCTCATCGACGGCTGGAAGAATCGCGGCCTGACGCCGTCGCAGGTGCCGTCGGGCGAAGCCGCCGTGTTCGCCAACGGCAAGGGCGGCAAGCTCTATGCGAGCTACCAGGAGCGGCTGAAGATTTTGAACGCCGCCGATTTCGGCGATCTGCTGCTCGAGGACATCCGCATCTTCCGCGAGCATCCGGATATCCTGCGGCAGTACCAGCAGCGCTTCAAATTCATCCTGGTCGACGAGTATCAAGACACCAACGTCGCGCAATATCTATGGCTGCGGTTGTTGTCACAGGCGCCATCGTCCAATCCGTCATTGCCCGGCTTGCCCCGGCAAGCCATCGATTCTTCGCCAGATGGATCACCGGGTCTCGACGCTTCGCATCGGCCCGGTGATGCCGAGAATGACGATGTGGCGCCGCCTCCGGCGAACGAAAAAACCCACGTCAAAAACATCTGCTGCGTCGGCGACGACGACCAGTCGATCTATGGCTGGCGTGGCGCGGAGGTCGACAACATTCTTCGTTTCGACCATGATTTTCCCGGCGCCAAGGTCATCCGCCTCGAGCGCAACTACCGCTCGACCGGCCACATCCTCGCCGCCGCCTCGCATTTGATCGCCCACAACGAGGGCCGGCTCGGCAAGACGCTGCGCACCGAAGACCATGACGGCGAGAAGGTCACGGTGACAGGCTCGTGGGATTCGGAAGAGGAAGCCCGCGGCATCGGCGAGGAGATCGAGCAGATCCAGCGCCAGGGCGACAAGCTCAACGAGATCGCGATTCTCGTTCGCGCCTCCTACCAGATGCGCGAGTTCGAAGACCGCTTCGTCACGCTCGGCCTGCCCTATCGCGTCATCGGCGGCCCGCGCTTCTACGAGCGCGCCGAAATCCGCGACGCGCTGGCCTATCTGCGCGTCATCAATTCACCGGCCGATGATCTCGCCTTCGAGCGCATCGTCAACACGCCCAAGCGCGGCCTGGGCGATGCCACCGTGCAGATGCTGCACGACCACGCCCGCAAGCGCCGCATTCCGCTGTTCGAGGCGGCGCGCGCGGTGGTCGAGACCGACGAGCTGAAGCCGAAGGCGCGCGGCTCGTTACGCGACGTCGTCGCGCAGTTCGACCGCTGGCGCGCCCAGCGCGAGGTCACTTCGCACACCGAGCTCGCCGAGATCGTGCTCGACGAGAGCGGCTACACCGAGATGTGGCAGAAGGACCGTTCGGCGGACGCCGCGGGCCGGCTCGAAAACCTCAAGGAGCTGGTGCGCTCGATGGAGGAGTTCGAGAATCTACAAGGCTTCCTCGAGCACATCTCGCTGGTGATGGACCGCGACAGCGGCGCCGATGAGGACGCGGTGTCGCTGATGACGCTGCATTCGGCCAAGGGGCTGGAATTCGACAACGTATTCCTGCCCGGCTGGGAGGAAGGCCTGTTTCCGAGCCAGCGCACGCTGGACGAACAGGGCCGCGCCGGCCTCGAGGAAGAGCGCCGGCTCGGCCATGTCGGCCTGACCCGGGCCCGCCGCCGCGCCAAAATCTACTTTGCGACCAACCGCCGGATCCACGGCACCTGGTCGACCACGATCCCGTCGCGCTTCCTCGACGAATTGCCGGCCGCCAATGTCGAGATCACGGAATCCAAGGGCGGCTCGGCCTGGGGCGGCACCGGCGGCTACGGCGCCTCCCGCTTCGACGACATGGAAGCGTTCGGCTCCACCTATTCGACCCCCGGCTGGCAGCGCGCCCAGGCCAATCGCAATCGTGGCGGCGGCGGGGGCGGCAATGGCGGCCGCGGCAGCTTCGAGGAACAAGCCTCGTCGTTTTCGTCCCAGTCGTCCTCGCCCGATTTCGGCAGCTTCTCCTCGCGTCGCCGCGGGCCGCTGACGATCGAGGGCGAGCTGGTGGCCAAATCCACCGGCACGACCTCGGAATTCTCCCTCTCCGACCGCGTCTTCCACCAGAAATTCGGCTATGGCCGCGTCACCAAGATCGACGGCAACAAGCTCACCATCGCCTTCGACAAGGCGGGGGAAAAGAAGGTCGTGGACAGTTTTGTGCAGCGGGCGTGAGGCCTGCATGCCGCACTACATCGCCATCATCGAGGACGCCGGCCCGGACGAAGCCGTCGGCGTGTGGTTTCCCGACCTGCCCGGCTGCATTTCCGGCGGCGACGACGTCGATGAGGCCCTGGAGAATGCGCCCGAGGCACTCGCGTTCTATGCACAGGAACTGATCGCGGACGGCCGCCAGCTTCCCCCGCCGCGGACATTGGACGAGCTCAAGGCCGACCCTGATGTGGCCGACGAGCTCGGGAAGCACACGGTCGCCCTGATCGAATGGCCACCCCTCACTGAGGCCACGGAGTGAGGACTGTTCGCCGCACTGGTCGGACTCTCGACACTTCTCGCCCGAACGCCCCTTGACCACCGCGAACTTCCCCGTATCAGATGCGGCCATGGTCCGGGGCTCCATCACACTGATCTTGCTGGCATTGGGTATGCCGTCGCTTGCGGCGGCGGAGACCATGAGCTTTGGCGATGCGATCGGGATGCTTGCGAAAAGTTGCGGTGCGGAAATCGTTGCCAATTGCCGCGGCGTCAACCCGGATTCGACCCGCCTGAAGGAGTGCCTCTCGCGCAACCGCGACGTGCTCTCGCAGCAGTGCCAGAGCGATTATCTCGGCGCCTTCGACGCGATCCAGAAGCGCGTCGCAGCCCGTGTCACCGTGGCGAACGTCTGCCAGCGCGAGATCGTCAAGGTCTGCGGCGGCTCGACCAAGGAGACCAGCAAGGCGGTCCCCTGCCTGGTCTCGACGCCCAAGGGCATCAGCAACAATTGCCTGAAGGCCGTCGACGACGCGGGGTATCGGTGATGCCAACGACCAGGCTTACCACCGCCGGAATATGCATCGCGCTCGGCCTCGCTTTGCTCGCGGGCACAGCCGAAGCGCAGACGGCGCCGCCGACCCGCGACGACATCGTCGGCAAGCTCAACCATTTCGAACAAGCCGCCGAGATCGATCTTCCCGCGCTGAAGCTGCAGGTGATGGAGCGGGCCAAGGCCAGGATCAAGAACGATCCCGGTCCGGTGAACCGGCCGCTGATCGCGCCCGATCTGGTCAATTTGCCGACCTTCACCGCGCAGATCCAGTTCGACGCCGACACGCCGATCATCCAGCCGGCGTCCTACCAGACCGTCGGGCGCCTCGCCGACGCGCTGGTCCATGCCTCGCTGCTGCCCTACACGTTCCTGATCGTCGGCCACGTCGAATCCAACGCGAAGACGCGCGAGGCCAACGCGATCCTGAGCCAGCGCCGGGCGGACGCGATTCGCGACGTGCTGGTGAACACGTTCAAGATCTCGACCAAGCGGCTGCATCCGATCGGCCTCGGTGAGGAGCAGTTTCTCGACCGGGCCAGGCCGACCGCGGCCGCCAACGCCCAGTTGCAAATCCTGACCTACGCCAAGGTACCCGAGGAAGCGCCTGCGCATCCGGTTGCGACACCTGCGCCTGCGGCGAAAAAGCCCGCCAAGAAACACTGAGCGGACGCGCCACGGTGGCTGGCGGAACCCTTTGAAGTCTTGATCATTTTGTGACCTGTCTCACAGCGCGACAGCGTGGCCTTGCGCGACAATAGCGCCGGTTTGTGCACCGCCCTATCAGGTGCTATAGGCTTTTTTCGTCCTTCCCGACCCCATGCTGCACGAGACCGAGATGGCCAGTTCTTTTCGACACCAGCTGGCCGACTACGTCGAATATCATCGCGATCCCTGGAACTGCGCGATGCACGTGGTCGGCATCCTCCTGCTCTTCACCGGCGCCGTGCTGCCGCTGACGCTGGTGCATTTCCCGGTGTTCGGGATCGAGGTCAGTCTGGCCGTGATTCTGGCCCTGCCGGTGCTGGTCTACTGGCTGATGCTGGACGCCGGGATCGGGCTCGGCATCCTCGCCGCGATGATCGTGCTGCTTTCGGTCGCAACCGTGATCGGCAATCAGGTCTCGATCGTCATGATGTGGTCGATTTTTGCGGTGCTGATCGGGCTCGGCGTCGCGTCGCAAATCGTCGGGCACAAGGTTTTCGAGGAGCGGCAGCCGTCGATGGTCGACCACCCCACGCATTTTCTGCTTGGACCGATGTTTGTCATGGCAAAATTATTCATCGCATTGGGCTTCCGTCGCGACCTTGCCGCGATTGTGGCGCCTGTTCCGACCAATTCCCTTTCAACCCGATAGTTCTAGACGCGAAACAGCAAACCTTCTGCATGGCTCTCGTACTGGTTACCGGTGGCAGCGGCTTCATCGGACATCATCTCGTAGAAGCGCTCCGCGCCCGTGGGCAGCGGGTGCGTGTCCTCGATGTTCGTGCGCCGGCCACGCCGTATGCCGACGTCGAATATGCCCGTGGCTCGGTGCTGGACGGCGCCGCGGTCGATGCCGCAATTGCGGGTGTCGATCAGGTCTATCACCTCGCCGGCCTGCCCGGCATGTGGGTCGCCGACAAGCAGGCCTTTCACGACGTCAATTGTCGCGGCACCGAGATCGTGCTCGCGGCCGCGATGAAGCGCGGCGTCTCGCGCTTCCTGCACTGCTCGACGGAATCGATCCTGTTCCCCTATTCCGACCTCAACGGTGTTCCCGCCGAAGAGGCGCTGCAGCCGGCCGATGCGATGCCGGGCGCCTACACGCGGTCGAAATCGCTGGCCGAGCATTGCGCCGCGAAGGCCGCAGCTGAAGGTTTTCCGCTGGTGATCGGCACCCCGACCATGCCGATCGGTGCCGCCGACCATAATCTGACGCCGCCAACCGCGATGCTGTGGTACTTCCTGCAGAAGAAAGTGCAGCCGCATCTCGACTTCCCGGTCAATCTCGTCGACGTCCGCGACGTTGCCATGGGCCTCGTGCTGACCATGGAACGCGGGCGTCACGGCCAGCGCTACATCCTCGGCGGCGACTGCGTCAGGCTCGGCCAGATTCTGCGGATGATGTCTGCGATGAGCGGCCGCCGGCAATTCCCGGTCGTCGTTCCCGGCAAGGTGGCCGAGCTGTCGGGCATCATGCTCGAATATCTCTCCGATCGTATCACGCGCCGGCCGCCCAACGGCACCGCCGAGGGCGTGCGCATCGCGCTCGCCGCGAGCGACCTCTCGATCGGCAAGGCGCGCACCGAACTCGGCTACGCGCCGCGCCCGATCGAGCCGGTCCTGCGCGAAACCATCACCCATCTTCTCGCCCGCGGCGGCGCGCTTGCCTCCGGCGCCATCGAGCATCACGCGCTCTCCTCGCGCGCCAGCTGAGCTGCCGCCCAACCCAAAGAACCTTTCCGCATGTCCTTCGATTTCAGCAAGCTTCTCTCTGTCGCCTGGGGTGGTTGGACCACGACCTGGCCGACGCAACTGCTCGCCCTGATTTGGCTCGCCTGGCTCGCAAGCTGGGTCGGCGCCTCGTTCTGGCAAGGCCGTACCCAGAAGCAGGTGATGACGCTGGAGTCCGGCCGCTATCGCATTCCGATCCTGGTCGGCGGCATCCTGTTTACGCCCTGGACCGCCGAGGTGCTCGGTGAGAAGCCGCTTTGGGTCTTCAGCAATAATGCTGTCTACGTCGTGGCGCTGATCGTGCTGGCCGGCATCTCCTTCACCTGGTGGGGACGGCTGCATCTTGGACAGTTCTGGTCCAACACCATCACTCACAAGCAAGACCACCGCGTCATCGACACGGGTCCGTACGGCATCGTGCGCCATCCGATCTACACCGGGCTGATCCTCGGCATGCTGGTGACCGGCATCGCGGTCGGCACGGTGACCGCGATGCTCGGCGCCATCCTGATCTCGCTCGGCATGTGGCAGAAGGGCCGGATGGAAGAGGTGTTCCTGTCCAAGGAGCTCGGCGAAGACGCCTACGGCGCCTATTGCCGCCGCGTCCCGATGATCATCCCGTTCCTGTCGCCGCGCTGAGGCGAGTATCGCTTCAACGCTGTCATCACAAGCGTAGCGCGGCTGCACCTCCTGAGTCGTCCTGGCGAAAGCCAGGACCCATTACCCCAGGGAGCGGTTTGGCGGGGATTGCCGGAACTGAGGCCGCATACAGTCGATGGATTCCGCGGTATGGGTCCTGGCTTTCGCCAGGACGACGCCGAGGAAGCTGTGTGCGCAACACACCTGCTGTCAGGAACCCCTGCTGCCTGCGGCCGTTAGCCCCTCGACACCTGCAATGACCGCAGAGCATCGAGCCATGTCCGACGCCTACGATTATTTTCGCGAGCACGCGATCGCCGCCGTCCGCAAGGCGCGGGCGCTGCCGCCCGGGCGGCCGAAGCAGAAGCAGCGCACGGTGGCGCGCGTTTATCATCTCCTCTCCAGGGAGGCGGCGCTCGCGCCGAACATCCATCATCTGGATGATTTTCGCGCGGCGCGCCGGGCAGAGCGGCAGATCGGCCGCTGATCTCCGGGCCCATCCTGTCGGCATTCGTCCCATGCAAATTCGAGCGGCTGCCATTCCACGGGAATAGAGCCCCGCGGCGCTCCACACAGGTTGACGTCTGCCCCGTCAGCCCGTTGGATGCGCGCGCAAACAGGGGCCTCTCATGACTTTTTCCAGCATCTTTGCGCAGTTCGTTGCGCTTCTCGGCGGCATCGCGCTGCAATGGCGAAAGCTGTCGGGCACCGTGCCTGCGCCGGCCTGGGGCCAGTCGCCCGCCATTCCCGAAGCAAAGCCGCAAGGCGCCATCCCGACACTGAAGATGCCGACGGCGCGGGGCTGGGGCGAGGGACAGAAGCCGACGGTCGCACCCGGGCTCAAGGTCAATGCGTTCGCGACCGGTCTCGACCATCCGCGCTGGATCGAGGTGCTGCCCAATGGCGACGTGCTGATCGCGGAGGCGACGCAGATCGCCGGGGCGCCGCGGTCCGTGTTTCACTACGCAATGCAGGCCACGATGCGACGCGCCGCCGCGCTCGGCGTCAGCGCCAACCGCATAACGCTGCTGCGCGACAAGGACGGCGACGGCGTCGCGGAGTATCGCGGCGCGTTCATGGAAAATCTCAGCCAGCCGTTCGGCATGGCGCTGGTCGGCGACACCTTCTATGTCGGCAATACCGACGGCGTGATGGCCTTCCCCTACGTGGCGAATGCCGATCGCATCACCGCGCCGGGCAAGCGCCTCACCACTTTCAAGCCTAGCGGCCACTGGACCCGCAGCCTGCTCGCGAGCCCCGACGGCAAAAAACTCTATGCCGGCGTCGGCTCGCTCAGCAACATCGCCGAGATGGGCATGGAGGTCGAGGAAGGCCGCGCCGCGGTCTACGAGCTCGACCTCGTCGCCGGCACGCACCGCATCTTCGGCGCCGGCCTGCGCAACCCGGTTGGTCTCGCCTGGGAGCCAACGACCGGTGTGCTCTGGACCGTCGTCAACGAGCGCGACGGCCTCGGCGACGAAACGCCGCCGGACTATCTGACCTCGGTGCACGATGGCGGCTTTTACGGCTGGCCTTATTGCTACTGGGGCAAGACGGTGGACGATCGCGTGCCGCAGGATCCGGCGATGATCGCCAAGGCGCTCACGCCGGACTACGCGCTCGGCGGCCATACCGCTTCGCTCGGCCTGTGCTGGATGCCGGCGGGCACGCTGCCCGGCTTCCCGAACGGCATGGCGATCGGCCAGCACGGTTCGTGGAATCGCAGCAAGCTGTCAGGCTACAAGCTGGTCTTCATCCCGTTCGAGAACGGCAAGCCTTCGGGTCCCGCACGCGACATCCTGTCCGGCTTCCTCGCGCCCGACGAGAAAGAATCCTACGGCCGCCCGGTCGGCGTCGTGATCGGTCCCGACAAGAAGTCGCTGCTGATGGCCGACGACGTCGGCAACGTGATCTGGCGTGTCACCGGCGCTTGAAGGTTTATGTTCCAACACTGAGCGTGGCGCGCTGCTTGCGGAGCAGCGCGATCACGGACAGCGCCGTGATCAACCCGGTCTTGGGATTCTCGGACGGGATGTTCTCGATAGACATCGAGAAGCGCGCGGAATCCGCCTCGACCTCGATGCGGTGAACGTTGCGGGTCACGGTCGGGTCCGCCCAGATCTGCACCTGGGTGCGATCCGGCCCAACCCCCGCGAGCGACAGCGCGACCGCGACGTTGAGATTGGCCGGAAAGCCTTTCGCGGCCTCGCGCGCCGTGCCCTCGAACAGCTTCGACGGCTCGCGCAGATTATCGATATCGATATTGTTCTGGACGATGAACGGCGCGCCCTTCAAGCCGTCGATCGGCTTGCGCGTGACCATCTTCACCGAATGAATGGTGCCGATCGCAGCCGCGTTGACGGCGTCGAGCCCGATCAGTGCGCCGGTCGGCACCAGGATGCGGCCGCCATTGGCGCGGGCGAGATCGACAAGATCGAAATTGTCGAGCAGCCCGCCGACGCTGACCACGACCGCGGCCCTGCCGCGTTTCACTGCGGGCTGGACGATCGCACGCAGTTGGCTGCTCGGCGCGCATTCGACCACGATGTCGGCGGCGTCGCCGAGCTGGTCGAGCGGCAATACGGATGGCGGACGGCGCAGGCCGCCGAGCAATTTCTGATGCTTTGTGGGCTCGCGCACCGCCACGGCGGAGAGCGTCAATCCCTCGATGCCCTGATCGAGCGCGGTCGCGATCCTGGTGCCGATCGAGCCGAGCCCTGCAATGGCAACCCGCAATTCGTTCGAAGCTTGCCGTTCAGTCATCGCATTACCCCTCTCGCACAGCCGATGTCATAGCGCCTCAGGCGTCGCGCGCATAGCTGCGCAGACGCGTCTCGAGCACGGACAGCATCGCGTCGCGGGTCGGGTCACGCGAGCCGCGCAGCCATGCGGCAGCGAGCGGCAGCCGGCCGACGGGTCCGATCTGCTTTGGCCGCAGCGGCACGAAGCGCACGCCTGACACCGCCATCCGCGTGCTCCAGCGTGGCACGATCGCGACCCCGAGCCGGGTTGCGACGAGATTGATGATGGTCTGCTTCTCGTCGGCGACCTGCACGATGCGTGGCGTGAGGCCTGCCTGCTCGAACAGTCTTATCGTGAGGTCGTGGCTGTGCGGCCGCGAGCGGCGGTCCGGCACCAGCATCGCTTCGTCGGCGATCTCCACCAGCGTGATCGACTTGCGTTTGGCCAACGCGTGGCGCTGCGGGAAGGCCACGATGGCTGTCTCCTGCAGCAGATCGCGGAATTCGAGCCGCTTGTCCCGCTGAGCCGGCGGACGCACGAAGGCGAGATCGAGCGCGCCGGTCAGGATCTTCGGCAGCAGCCGGACGGTCTTCTCCTCCAGAAGCTGCACCCCGACCTCCGGGTGCTTTGCGCGGAAGTCGCGGAGCAATGCCGGTAACAGCCCCGCCGCGGCACTGTCGATCGCGCCGACCCGGAGTTTTCGAGCAGCCCCCGCGCGCGAGCGATTGCGCAGATTGCTCTCGACCGCCTCGACGCGGGCAAGGATGGCACGGGCATCGCGCAGCAGCGTCGCGCCATCTTCCGTCAGCGACACCGCCCGCGTCGTCCGCGCGAACAGCCGCGTATCCAGATCATGCTCCAGCAGCTTGATCTGGCGGCCCAGCGCGGAGGGCAGCATCTGGAGATGCTGTGCCGCGCGGCCGAAATGCAGCTGCTCGGCCGCGGCCACGAAGCATCGCAACTGATGCAATTCCATTCGCAGTCCTCTTGGCCTTCCCGGCGAGGATTATATCATTTTTTTGTATAAACCAGCGCCAATTGAGTCCCCCAGCCACTCCCGCCTAGCTTGGCTCCGAAGTGGACCTTCAGGGTCCGCCGTCACAACGGAATCAGGGAGGCTGAGATGGCGACCGAGATTCAGACGCGCGTGCTGCGCAAGATCACATGGCGCATCGTTCCCTTCATCATGCTGCTCTACTTCGTGGCCTTCATCGACCGCGTCAATATCGGCTTCGCCTCGCTGACGATGAACAAGGACATCGGCCTGTCGCCGACCGTCTACGGCTTCGGCGCCGGCATCTTCTTCTGGGGCTACTTCCTGTTCGAGGTACCCTCCAACATCATCCTGCACAAGGTCGGCGCACGGATCTGGATCGCGCGGGTGATGATCACCTGGGGCATTGTGTCGGCCGCGATGGCCTTCGTGCAGGGCCCGACCAGCTTCTACGCGCTGCGCTTCCTGCTCGGCGTCGCCGAGGCCGGGTTCTTTCCCGGTATCATTCTCTACCTCTCCTACTGGTTCCCGGCACGCCAGCGTGCGGCCGTGACTGCGCTGTTCATGGCGGCGGCGCCGCTCTCGACCGTGCTGGGATCGCCCGTTTCGGGCGCGCTGCTGGAGATGGATGGAATGCTCGGCTTCAAGGGCTGGCAATGGCTGTTCGTGCTGGAGGCGCTGCCGGCGGTGCTGCTGGGGTTCGTGGTGCTGGCATTCCTCACAGACCGCCCGGAGAAAGCAAAATGGCTCGCGGATGACGAGCGGCGCTGGCTGGTCGAGACCATGAACGTAGAGACCACCAGCAAAGCTGCGACCGCGAAGCATAGCATCTGGCGAGGGCTCGCCGATCCGCGGGTGCTGGCGCTGGCACTGATCTATTTCGGCACCTCGGCCGGCCTCTACACGCTCGGCGTCTGGGCGCCGCAGATCATCAAGCAGTTCGGCTTGTCCTCGCTCCAGGTCGGATTCCTCAACGCGCTGCCGGCGAGCGCCGCCGTCGTCGCCATGGTGCTGTGGGCGCGCCATTCGGATCGCACCGGCGAGCGCACCTGGCACGTCGTTCTGGCCTGCCTGCTCGCGGCGGCGGGGCTCGCCTTTGCCGGACTTGCGAGCGGCGTCGTGACCGTGCTGATCGCGCTGGCGCTCGTCAACATCGGCATCTCCTCGGCGAAGCCACCGCTGTGGAGCATGCCGACGTTATTCCTCTCCGGCCCCGCGGCCGCGGCGGGCATCGCCACCATCAACTCGATCGGCAACCTCGGCGGCTTCGTGGGGCCCGCCATGATCGGCTGGATCAAGGACCAGACCGGCAGCTTTGTCGGCGGGCTCTACTGCGTTGCAGGCCTGCTGGTTCTCTCCGCGGTCCTGACCCTGCTATTGTCGCGGGCGCAGACCGCCCGCGTCGAACCCGTCACGCAATCCCACTGACACCCAACGGAGCATCCTCATGCGTACCCATTCGATTGCAGCGATCCCCGCCGACGGCATCGGCCCCGAGGTCATCTCCGCCGGCGTTCGCGTGCTGGAGGCGCTGGCCAAACGCAGCGGCGACCTCGCCTTCAACATCAAGACGTTCGACTGGGGCTCGGACTATTACAAGAAGCACGGCGTCATGATGCCGGCCGACGGCCTCGACGAGTTGAAGAAGTTCGACGCGATCTATTTCGGCGCGGTCGGTGCGCCCGACGTGCCCGATCACATCACGCTGTGGGGGCTGCGGCTGCCGATCTGCCAGGGCTTTGACCAATACGCCAATGTGCGGCCGACCAAGATCTTGCCGGGCGTCGCCTCGCCGCTGCGCAATGTCGGCGTCGGCGACCTCGACTGGGTGATCGTGCGCGAGAATTCGGAGGGCGAGTATGCCGGCATGGGCGGCCGCGCCCACCGGGGTCTCCCGGAAGAGGTCGGCACCGAGGTCGCGGTGTTCACCCGCGTCGGCGTCACGCGGATCATGCGCTATGCGTTCGAACTCGCGCGGTCGCGCCCACGCAAGTTCCTGACCGTTGTGACCAAGTCGAACGCGCAGCGCCATGGCATGGTGATGTGGGACGAGATCGCGGCCGAGGTCGCGGCCGAATTCCCTGATGTGACCTGGGACAAGATGCTGGTCGACGCCATGACGGTGCGCATGACGCTGCATCCGAAGAGCCTCGACACCATCGTCGCGACCAATTTGCACGCCGACATCCTCTCCGACCTCGCCGGCGCGCTGGCAGGAAGCCTCGGCGTCGCGCCGACCGGCAATATCGATCCGCAGCGCCGCTTCCCCTCGATGTTCGAGCCGATCCACGGCTCGGCCTTCGACATCACCGGCAAGGGCATCGCCAACCCGGTTGCGACATTCTGGACCGGCGCGCAGATGCTGGAGCATCTCGGCGAAAAAGACGCGGCGGTGCGGTTGATGGCGGCGGTGGAGAAAGTATGCGCAGCCGGCGTGCTGACACCGGATGTCGGTGGCACGGCGACGACGAAGGACGTGACTGATGCCGTGATCGAGGCGATCCAGGGATCGAACGTGTAGTCCGAACTACGTCTCGCCCTCCCCGTTCTTACGGAGAGAGTGTAGGAGCGGGAGCCGCCAGGGATTCCAAAAAATTTTGGACCCCCTCTTGAAACCAAAACGGGCTTTTTTTATTTTTCCGCTGCCGCCGAGAGGTGGCGTTCCCGACGCCTGGTGGGTCGGGAAATTGAGACGGGCACCGGTCGTCTCCGGTGTCGTTCGTATCCATTTTGCTCCTTGGAGGATCTGGCTATGCGCACTTGCGACTTTTCTCCCTTGTGGCGTTCGACGGTTGGCTTCGACCGCCTTTTCGACCTCGTTGAAACGGCACAGCGTGCCGGCGAGGACAACTATCCCCCCTACAACATTGAACGCCTCAGCGAGGATCGCTACCAGATTTCGCTTGCGATTGCGGGATTCTCACCCAACGAAGTCACGGTGACGGCCGAGCAGAACGCGGTGACCGTCGAGGGAAACAAGCCGGACAGAACCGAACGCGAATATCTCTACCGGGGCATTTCCGCGCGGCCGTTCAAGCGGCAGTTTAACCTGGCCGATTATGTTCAGGTGCACAGCGCCTCGTTCGAGAACGGCCTGCTCAAGATCGAACTGGTCCGGGAAATCCCTGAAGCCATGAAGCCGCGGCGAATTGCCATCAATGCCGCGCCGTCCGGCAACGTGCATCAACTCGAAGGCAAAGCCGCCTGAATTCGGTCTGTCGGAGACGGTGATCCCGCCCGATGGTCGGGCGGGATCGGCCATGGCCTTCGACCGCGTACCGGATGCAAGTCAGAGGTTTAGAGAAAGGAGGAGGACCTCTCATGCTCGATCATGTCGACAACATCATCGATCTGAACGCGATATTGCACCCTGGCTCTGTCTATGATCATCCCCGCGACGTCATAGCCGACCCAACGCTGTCGATCGGCGAGAAGCGCGCGATCCTTGCGTCCTGGGCTTCGGACGCAGCCAGTGTCGCCTCGAGTCCGACATTGCGGGAGCTGCCCGGCTCGGGCAAAGCCGTCACCATCGACGAAATCCTGGAAGCGCTCGCGAGCCTCGACCACCATCCGAAGGGACCTCCGGGCGGCAAGCCGGTCCGCACGCGATCCGTCGAGCGAACCGGCCTCGCAGCCTAGGCAACGACAGCTCAACGGGGATTGCGATGATGGTCGATGAAGAGCTAGCCCTATTGCGCGGCCACCGCAGCAACATCAGCCGCTATCAGCGGTTGCTCAAGACCGAGCTGACCGAGTTCGAACGGCGGTTCATCGAGCGACGCGTGTCCGAGGAGCGCTCGGCGATCGAGAAGCTCGCCGTCTCCGCCTTTCCGCTCACCTTTCAGGCTCCGAACCGCGCGATGGGGAACGCAGCCACGCGCCTGACGGCGAGCAGCCACGGGTAATCGACATGCCCGATCACCTCCCGACCTTCGAAGTGTTCCTGAAGAAATGCGGTCGAAGGACATGGCGGTGGCGTGTCTGCACGACGGAAGGACGCCTGGTCATGCACGGCTGCGAAAACGGCCGACCCGCCGCCAAATACACGGCCGAGCGGGCGTTGTTTCTGATGCTTCTCACCGCGCCCTATCGCCCGGCGGGCCGGGCTTCCGCCACGGCTCGCTCCTCCTTGGCGACACCCGCCTCAAGATGGCTGCCGCGGCACAAGATGCGTGAATGACAGGTGCCGCGGGGATGGTGCCTGGCATCAGCCAAGCCCCATCTCCGCCATCTCCGCTGCTGACCGCTTACCGCCGTGCGGGCGGCGGGGTCGCCATGGCGGCTGTCGGCTCCGGCGGCGTCAGGTGGCGCGGAACGATGATGGACTGACCGGGGGTGAGGGTTGCGTTCTCCGGCAGCGAATTGCTCTGCGCCAGCGACCACAGCGGCACGCGATTGGCTGCCGCGATGCTCTCCATGGTGTCGCCGCGGCGTACCGGTAGCCGTACGCCACTGTCCCACAATTCGACCAGCGTATTCGCCGGCACGAGATAGCGCAGCGGCACGGCATCGACCTGCGTCTGGGGCGGGATGCGCGGCAACTGCGTGACCATGTCGACGATCTGACGGTGGATGTCGTCGGACTTCTCGATGTTGATGTGGCTGACCCGCGCGTTCTCCTTCAGGTCATAGCTCGCATAGTGACCGCGATAACCCGGCACCGCGACCACGTTGCCGCCGCCAAGCACGCTGTCGGAGAGGTAGATGTTGATGAAGCGCTCGACATTGAGCGGCACGTCGCCGGTCGCATGCGCGGGATCGATGGTGATGACGAGGCTGATCGGGACGTTCTCCTTGGCCGCCATCTCTGAGATGACGATCGAGCAAAGCCCGCCCATCGAATGCCCGATCAGCACGATCGGCGCCGGCGTTTCCTTGTAGCTCGAGATGGCACGATCGCCGATCCATCGGCAGATGGTGAATTCATAGACGTTGGCGGAAAAGCCGGCTTGCGTCAGCTTCTCTTCGAGCCGGTCCATGCCGGTGGAGAAGAACGGCCCCATGGCGCCACGGAACAGGTAGATTTTCGGCGGCGGCAACGGCTCGAACGGTGGGGGCGGTGGCGCGGCGGGTGCGGCCGCGGCAGGCTTCGTCTTGGCAGGTGAGGCAACGGCCGTCCCGGTGCTGAAGGCGAGCAGCGCAACGGCTGCCAGCGCGAGAAGTCGCCTCAAATCGATCATCAGTCCAGCAGTCCCACTCCGGGAGGCTGCAGCCTCCCCCAAAGGCGCTTAGTGACGGTCGATTGGGTGGAATTTGGGGCACGGAACCGGGGCTCGAGCCACGCTCATTCCAGCATCTCGACACCCAATCACTGCATGCTCTTGAGCCTGCTGCGGTGGGCGGCCTGTTTCGCGCGGTTGCCGCAGACCGCCATGATGCACCATCGCCGCGCGCGCCGGCGCGTGTGGTCGGCGAACAGCATGGTGCAGTTATGCCCCTCGCACGCCTTGACGTTCGAAAAGTCCTCGTCGCAGACGAACTTCGCCATGGCTTCGCCAACCGGCAGCAATAGCGCTTCCGGCGATCGCCAGCGCCGCTTGATTCGCAATGCCAGAGCGCCGCCATCGTGAGGCCCGGGCTCGATCCGGCTGAAGGCTTCGTCGCGCTCCAGCAGGCTGTTCAATGGACCGAGCTCGCGCAAGGCATCTGTCGTGAGCGGCCGGCCCGCATGCTTGCGCACGAACCCCCTGAACCATTCGCGCAAGGCGCGCGCCTGATCCGCGACCTTGTCCAGCTCGTCCGGCGTGGCACGTGCTGTCAGCGCGTGGAGATCATCCGCCGGCACCAGCTTCGCTTGCGCCAGCCAGTCGATCAGGCCATCGCCGTCGTCGATCCAGTCCACGGGCGTATCGACCGGCGTCGCCACCGAGTTGAGGAAGTCGAGGCCGAGTGAGTCGGCGATGAACATGGCGGGCGGGCGGTCCATGAGCGGTCCTCGGACGGTCGGGAGAACATGGACATAGATAACCAGTTAAAACGTCATTGACAAGTTACAGCGCCTGACAGTAACCTCTTAAATAGCTTTTATAAGGTTACCTCCAATGGAGAATGTCATGGCCTCAATCACCTACCGCAGCGCGGATGTCGACGGATTCAAGGTGGCCTATCGCGAGACGGGCCTCGTCGGAGCGCCAAAACTCCTGCTGCTTCACGGCTTCCCCAGCGCAGGCCACATGTTTCGCGACCTCATTCCGCTGCTTGCGGACAGGTTTCATATCGTGGCGCCCGACCTTCCCGGCTTCGGCCAATCCGACATGCCTTCGCGCGAAAGCTTCCGTTACACGTTCGATAGCGTCGCACGTGTGATCGAACGCTTCACCGAAGTGATCGGTTTCGACCGGTTCGCGGCCTACGTCTTCGACTACGGCGCGCCGACTGGTTTCCGGCTTGCGCTCAGCCACCCCGAGCGGATCACGGCGATCATCTCGCAGAACGGCAACGCCTATGAGGATGGCCTTAGCGACAACTGGACTCCGCTCAAGGCCTATTGGCAGGATCCCTCGCCGGCCAATCGCGAGGCGCTCCGCGCGCTCCTCACGCCGGAAGCCACGCGCTGGCAGTACACGCATGGTGTCCCCGATCCGATGACCGTGTCACCGGACGGCCAGAGCCTCGACAATTTCTACCTCGCGCGCCCGGGCTCGCACGACGTGCAGCTCGACCTGTTCGGCGACTACAAGAGCAACGTCGCGCTTTATCCCGTCTTCCAGGAGTATTTCCGCACGCACCAGCCGCCGTTCCTCGCGGTCTGGGGCAAGAACGATCCGTTCTTCATTCCGCCCGGCGCCGAAGCATTCAAGCGCGACAATCCGAACGCCGTGGTGCAGTTCTTTGACACCGGCCATTTCGCGCTGGAGACGCACGCGAAGGAGATCGCGGACAGCATTCGCGCGTTCTTGACCTAGCAGGAGCAACGGCCATGGTCCTTGTCGGGCGGCACGCCCGCCGATGCGGGCCACCTAGAGCGGCAGGATCCGATTTAATAGTTCGAGCAGGGTGCGCTGCTCGGCTTCGCTGAGCGGCACGAGCATCTTCTTGTTGTACGGCTCCGTTAGGCTCGTCGCCTCGTGGATGAGCTTGGCGCCCTTTGGCGTCAGCACGAGCTCGACGGCGCGGCGATCCGCCTTGGAGCGGTTGCGCTTGATGAAGCCCGACGACTCCAGCTCATTCAGGATCTTGATCAGATTGGGCAGGCGCAGCCGCAGCAGGCTTGCGAGGCTGCTTGGCGGAACGCCGGGATTGTCGCGAATGACGACGAAGATCGCATAGGTCGCGGGGGTCACGCCCAATGCGGCGAACGCTTCGTAGAAGCCCTCGAAGAATTTCAGCTGTGCGAGCCGAAGCATGAAGCCCGGCGTGCGCTGGAGCGCCTGCAAATCCAACGATTTCTCCGGCTGCTGGCCGGACTTCCCTGCGGGTTTCACGAACTCATGATCCTCGAACCGCGGCGGCCCAAGAATCCGCCGAATTGACTCTCCCGGAAATAGATATAAAATATAACTATTATTTAGCGGCACCAAGACCGCCCACGGGAGGGAGACAATGAACAGCAAATTTCTGCATAAATTGTGCATTTCGGCCTTGATGCTGGCTGCGGCGGGGCCGGCCCTCGCTCAGGACGTGGTGAAGATCGGCATCCTGAACGACCAGTCGGGGCCGTTCGCGAGCTATCAAGGCATAGGCTCCGTCGTCGCCGCCAAGATGGCGGTGGAGGATTTTGGCGGAAAGGCCGGCGGCAAGCCGGTCGAGGTCGTCGCCGCGGACCACCAGAACAAGACGGACATCGGGATCGGCATCGCGCGGCGCTGGTACGAGAACGACGGCGTCGACGCGATCTTCGACATTCCGAACTCGTCGATCGCGCTCGCCGTCGCCGGCATGAGCGCCGAGAAGAACAAGGTCTTCGTCGGATCGGGCGCCGGTACGGTGCTGCTGACCGGCGAAAAATGCACGCCGAACACCGTGCACTGGACCTACGACACCTATGCCTACGGGCGCGGCCTCGGCAAGGCGATCGTCCAGCAGGGTGGCAAGAAATGGTTCTTCATCACCGCTGACTACGCCTTCGGTCACGATCTGGAAAAACAGGCGGCGGAGGCCGTCAAGGCGTCCGGCGGCGAGGTGCTCGGCAGCGTCCGGCATCCGTTGGGAACGGCCGACTACGCCTCTTTCCTGCTCCAGGCCCAGGCGTCGGGCGCGAACGTCGTCGGCTTCGCCAATGCCGGTGACGACACCATCACGTCGATGAAGCAGGCCGCCGAGTTCGGTCTGACCAAGGACCATAAGCTGGTCGGGTTGATCCTGGGCATGAACGGCCTCCCCGCGCTCGGGTTGAAGTTTGCGCAAGGCGCGCAGATCATGAACCCGTTCTACTGGGATCTGAACGACGGCACGCGGGCTTTCGCCAAGCGGTTCGCCGAACGCATTCCGTCGAAAGCCTATCCGAACGACATGCAGGCCGGCGTCTACGCCTCGGTGATTCACTACCTCAAAGCGGTCGACAAGGTCGGCAGTGCCAAGGACGGCAAGGCGGTGGTGGCGGCGATGAAGGAGATGCCGACCGACGATCCGCTGTTCGGCAAGGGTTACATCCGCAAGGACGGCCGCAAGATCCACCCGCTCTATCTGCTCCAGGTCAAGGCGCCGGAAGAGTCGACATCGACTTGGGACCTGCTGAAGGTGGTCGCCACGATCAAGGGTGAGGACGCGTTCCGCCCCGAGAGCGAAGGCCAGTGTCCGCTAACCAGGCAATAGTGGACGGGAGCTGACCATGAACGGCATTGCATCCAGTCCGGCCGACCCGTTTGCGCCAGATTTCCTGATGGACCCCTATCCCGCCTATGAGGCGTTGCGCGCGCTCGGTCCCGCGTTCGCGTTGGAGCGCTACGGCGTGTGGGCCATGGCAGGCTATGCCGAAGTCGAGCCGGCCCTGAAGGACTGGAAGACGTTCATCAGCGGCGAGGGTGTCGGGCTGCACGGGATGAACCCGGCCCTGCCAAAGCCGCTGACGCTCCAGATCGATCCTCCCGACCACGACAAGGGCCGCCGCGTGCTCGGTCGCACCCTGTCCCCGGGTGTCGCGCGGCGACTGCGCGAGACGTTTCAGAAGGAAGCGGAGAAGAAGGTTTCGGAGCTGATCGACAAGGGCACGTTCGACGCCGTCACCGATCTCGCCGAGGCCTACCCGATGAAGGTGTTTCCGGATGCGATTGGCATCCGGCCGGACGGCCGCGACAGGCTGCTGGCCTGGAGCACGTTCGTGTTCGACAGCTTTGGCCCGGAGAACGAAACGTTGGCGGCGTCACGACAAGCCGGCCTCGCGGCGCAGAGCTGGATCATGGAATGCTGTGCGCGAGATGCGTTGCAACCGGACGGGCTCGGCATGATGATCTACCAGGCGGCTGACGACGGCGAGATCAGCGAGCATGAAGCAACCCATCTGGTGCGACCGTTCCTCACCGCCGGGATCGACACCACCGTCAACGGTATCGGCAATACGCTGCTCGCGCTCGCCGCTCACCCGGATGAATATCGCAAGCTGCACCACAAGCCGGAGCTGGCGCGCAATGCCTTCGAGGAAGGGCTGCGTTATGATTCACCGGTACAGACGTTCTTCCGCACCACCACGCGCGATGTCGAGATCGGCGGCGGCGTGATCCCCGCACACCGCAAGGTCCTGCTGTTCATGGCCTCCGCCAACCGCGATCCCGCGCGCTGGGACCGAGCCGACCGTTTCGACGTCGAACGGCTCGCGACCGGGCATGTCGGTTTCGGCGCCGGCATCCACGCCTGCGTCGGCCAGATGATCGCACGCCTGGAAGGCGAATTGATCTTCGGCGAGCTCGCAAGGCGAGTGAAGACCATCGAGCTCACGGCAGAGCCGAGGCGCAGGCTCAACAATTCCCTGCGTGGGCTGAAGAGCATGCCCGTGCGGGTGACGGCTGCCTAGAGCATGATTGGTTCTGATCGAATCAGAACCGAAGCCCTAGATTCTTGCTTCAAACGGGGCTATCCCCCGCGAAATTTACGCCGCCAGGCTCTGCTGATCGCGGAATGCGCTGATCGCCATGTGGACGAGATGCAGCTTGCCTTTGACCGCCGGCGATATGTCGAACGGATATGCGTCGCTCATCCCGAGCGAGCGGTTGAGCTCGTTGATGCTGCGGGCAAGCGGCATCCACAGGGCCAGGAGTGCCTCGAAGTCGCTCTCGAGATAGGGATCCGTCAGGGTCTGGCGGGCGCGCTCGTCCAGCGACAACGGCAAACCTGCCAGCGAATCGAGCGTCGAGACGATATGCAGGAAATGCGCGAACGTTTCCGCCCAATCCTCCCAGGGGTGGGACGTGGCGTACTCGCTGATGAAGCCGCTTCGGTCGTATGAACGATCGGCGCGGCTGTAATAGGTGTTGATCGCGGCCTGATAGTCCTGCGCCTGGTCACCGAAGATCAGCTTGAACGGGGCCTGGAATGTCGTGCCGTCAACGAGCAGGTCCCAATAGAAGTGACCGATCTCGTGCCGGAAATGCCCGAGCAGCGTGCGATACGGCTCCCGGAACGCCACGCGGCGAGCTTCTCGCTCGACATCATCGGCCTCCGCAAGGTTGAGCGTGATCAGACCCGAGAGATGCCCCGTCAGTATCGGACTGACCTCGTCCGAGAGAATGTCGAACGCCAATGGTGCGCCGGTGCGCGATGCAAGCGGAAGCCTGAGGCGACTGAGATCATAGAGAAGACGGCGCTTGGCTTCCTCCATCCGGCGCCAGAGCATGATGTTTCTGGTGCTGCCGAGATTCGGAATCGTGCGCGTGAGGCGGCACGAGTCGCAATACCAGTCGGCGCCCTCGACACACCAGTTGCAACCGATGATCTCCCGGTTACGGCAAGATTGATGGGATGCAAGTTTCGTCATCTCGATGCGCGAGGAATCGAACGCCAGCTCGGTGCTGCAATTCGCGCACGCGACGTGCTCGAACGAGACAGGATGGCGGCATGACGGGCACTGAAAAATCTTCACGTGTACTGGCCCCAGACAGACGGCACACGGAAGGCCGGCCTGTCAATTCGAGGAACTCTTAACTCTTGCGACCGTCGCGGTTGCCGGCGAGCAACGCCCGCTGCGTTCGCAGCGCGTGCTGCCTCAACAGGCCGGCTCGCGTTGTGCTCAACTGGCTCGATTGAGGCTGCGGCTTTTTCTCAAGGACGTTTTCGGAAACAGGCCGACCGGCCCACGCCCGCTCGGGCTGAACCGCCATGGGACCGACGTTTCGTTTCCTTGTCATGGTGTGACAACACCAGATCGTGTGCAGAGTTCCCTTCACTCGACCGGCGGGTGATCGAGCTTGGCTTGTGCAGATACGACAATGCCGCCGTCGGCATGACGGCGGCATTGTCAATTCAGCGGCTTGCGGCGAAAGGCTTAATTCCGGGGAGCCGTTGCCGCCGCCGACCGCGCCGGCCTGGGCGTGCCGGGTTCGGCAACCGGAGCAGGTGCGCGCGAGCGCATGATTGCAGCGTCGATCTCGGCAATCACGCGGCGCTGGATCGCCTCGTTCTTGTCGATCGAGATGTGGCCGACGCCGGACCCGCGGACGTCGACATTGTCGAGCTTGCCGCGAAAACCGTCCGCGCGCTTCACCGGCTCGCCGGGGCCGTCACCGATATAGATGTTGATGTAGCGCTCCGCGCCGGTCGACAGCTTGGTCTTGAACACGGAGTCGAGCCCGATCGCGAGTTTCACGGGCACGCCGAGACGGTTGAGCTTGGCGATCATGTCCGGCAGCGCCGTCGCGCCGGAGGAATGCCCGACCAGCACGATGGTCTTGAGCCGGCCGGCCTTGTAGGCGGTGGCGGCCTCATCGGCGAGCGAGGACCAGGACACGAAATTCGAGACGGTCACCGGGATGCCCTGCGCCTGGAGCCGGGCGCCGATGGTGTCGAGCCCGAGCGAGAAGATGTTGAGCACGCCGCGGAGCAGGTAGACATGCGTGGTCGCGACCGCAGCCTGGCTCGGCGCCGCCTTGGCGGTGGTCGGGCTCATGGCAACAGCTGACAGCAGGAGCAGGCCCATCGCCCAGGCACGGAGGGCGGACAACTGGCTGGCGCCAGCGGTGTGACGGCCGTTCGGTCTCATCGATCTTTTCCTTGGGAATATGCTTCGGCCGGAATCGTAGCCATGGCCTGCTCGCAGACGCAACAAAGAGCCGCGTGAACGACGATCTTAGCAGCAAGTCGTGACCATCGCGCAACACTTGCCTGAAACCTGCCTCGGAAGGGCCTGTTTCGAGGCCATTTTTCTCCGGCTAATTGCAGCCGCGCAAGGGCATTCCTATCTCAGGGCTCCGCTGACCCGCCCCTCCCGGCAGGTTCCAGCCTCCCTCCCCAGCCTTCGCCCCCTCAGACTTGCGGCCATCATGTCCTCCATCATTTCCGTCGCCAATTTGTCGAAGACCTATGGGTCCGGCTTCAAGGCGCTCAAGAACGTCAATCTCGACATCAAGCGCGGAGAGATCTTCGCGTTGCTCGGCCCTAACGGCGCCGGCAAGACCACGCTGATCTCGATCATCTGCGGCATTGCCAATCCGAGCGAAGGCAAGGTCCTCGTCGGCGGCGAGAACATCCAGACCTCCTTTCGCAAGGCGCGCTCGCTGATCGGGCTGGTGCCGCAGGAATTGCACACCGATGCCTTCGAGAGCGTGTGGGCGACCGTGAGCTTCTCCCGCGGGCTGTTCGGCAAGCCGAAGAACCCCGATCATATCGAGAAGGTGCTGAAGGACCTCTCGCTGTGGGACAAGAAGGACAGCAAGATCATCACGCTCTCCGGCGGCATGAAGCGTCGCGTGATGATCGCGAAGGCGCTGTCGCACGAGCCGCAGATCCTGTTCCTCGACGAGCCGACCGCCGGCGTCGACGTCGAGCTGCGCAAGGGCATGTGGGAGGTGGTGCGCACGCTCCAGCAATCCGGCGTCACCATCATCCTGACCACGCATTACATCGAGGAAGCCGAGGAGATGGCCGACCGCATCGGCGTCATCAACAAGGGCGAGATCGTGCTGGTCGAGGACAAGGCTACCTTGATGCAGAAGCTCGGCAAGAAGCGGCTGACGCTGCATCTGCAAGGCAAGCTCGATGCGCTGCCGGAGAGCCTCAGGCATTACGAGCTCGACCTCTGCGACGGCGGCGCGACGCTGGTCTACGACTACGACACCAAGGGCGAGCGCACCGGCATCACCAGCCTGCTCGGCGACCTCCGCACCGCCGGTATCCGTTTCAACGATCTCGACACGACGCAATCGTCGCTCGAGGACATCTTCGTCGATCTCGTGAGGGCGTCATGAACTACCGCGCTGTCCGCGCCATCTATCTGTTCGAAATGGCGCGCACCTGGCGCACGCTGCTGCAAAGCATCGTGTCGCCGGTGGTCTCGACCTCGCTGTATTTCGTGGTGTTCGGCGCCGCGATCGGCTCGCGCATCAGCCAGGTCGAGGGCGTCAGCTACGGCACCTTCATCGTGCCGGGCCTGATCATGCTCTCGGTGCTGACGCAGAGCATCGCCAACGCCTCGTTCGGCATCTACTTCCCGAAATTCACCGGCACGATCTACGAGATCCTGTCGGCGCCGATCTCCTATTTCGAGATCGTGCTCGGCTATGTCGGCGCGGCCGCGACCAAATCGATCATCCTCGGCCTGATCATCCTCGCCACAGCTGGCCTGTTCGTGCCGCTGCACATCCACCATCCGGCCTGGATGCTGGCCTTCCTGGTGCTGACGGCGGTGACGTTCAGCCTGTTCGGCTTCATCATCGGCATCTGGGCCGACGGGTTCGAAAAGCTGCAGATGATCCCGATGCTTGTGGTGACGCCGCTGACCTTCCTCGGCGGCAGCTTCTATTCCATCGACATGCTGCCACCCGCCTGGCGCACGGTGGCGCTGCTCAATCCGGTCGTCTATCTGATCTCTGGCTTCCGCTGGAGCTTCTACGAGATCGCGGACGTCAGCATGGCCGTCAGCATCGGCATGACGACGGCCTTCCTGGTGATCTGTCTGGTCGTGATCTGGTGGATTTTCCGCACGGGGTATCGGTTGAAGAACTGATCGAGAGGCGTAGCCCGGATTGCGCTTCGCTCCATCCGGGCTACGGGGACATCACCGATAGCAGTGGAAGCGGTTGTATCCGTCGTAATAGCCGCGGCAGCGACGGTGGCCGCGATGAGGAATGCCGAACACCCCCTCGACCGCGCCGACGGCACCGCCGACACCCGCGCCGACCGCGCCTCCAACCACGCCACCCACGGGGCCGGCTATCCGGTTGCCTTCATAAGAACCTTCCTGGGCGCCCCGAACGATGCCTTGGGCATGGCCAGGCTGTGGGATGCAGGACAGCGCGGCCAGAACGGCGGCGCCAGCAAAGAGCAGACGGAAAGGCAGACCGGCCGGCCGAGAAGCGGCGGCGACGCAAACTTTGTTCATCTTCATTCCCAAAGGTAAAACCGGCGGCGGAAGCCGCCGGTCGAGGCAGCGATCATCAACGCCGATGCGGCCAAATGGTTGCGCCCCGGATGGTTGCGCCATTCTGATGAATTGTCGGCATTATGAACGCATCTCCCGCTCGCGAAAATGTCAGCGCTACCGCTGGCTTTGCGGCACAAAGCGGCCTTGCTTACGCCGGGCGTCCCGTTAACGATGGGCGGGCAGGCCGCTGGAACGAAAGCCGGATTGCAGGCATAGTGCACGCCGGGGGACGGAGAGCCGCGGCGCCTAGTGTGAACAGGCCGGAGGCCACAAGTCAGATGCGTTCGTTTTTTATTGCTTTCACCTCCCTGATGCTTTTGAGCGCGGGCACCGCGCAGGCCAAGGTCGAGATCACCGTCGACAAGGACAATCAGCAGATGACCGTCGCTGTCGACGGCGTCGCGCGCTACCACTGGCCGGTGTCGACAGGCATCCCCTCGCGGGAGACGCCGAACGGCGCGTTCCGCACCTTCCGCATGGAAGAGGATCACTACTCCAAGGAATTCGACGACGCGCCGATGCCGCACGCGATCTTCTTCACCAAGGTCGGGCACGCCATCCACGGCACCGACTCGGTCGGTCGGCTCGGCACGCCCGCCTCGCATGGCTGCGTGCGGCTGTCGCGCCAGAATGCCACGACGCTCTACGCGCTAGTGCAGCAGCAGGGCGTGCTCAACACCACGGTGACGCTGACCGGCTCGGCGCAGGTGGCGCTGGCGCGCAATCCGCGTGGCCGCAACCCCACGGCAGTGGCCCGCGCGCCGCAGCCCGCCGAAGAGCAGTACGCCACATCAGGCGATCCCGTGAACCTGACGCCTCAGGCCGCACCTGCCCGCCGCTACATGCCGCAGGATGACAACTACATCTATCCGGCCGACGGCACCGACACCGGCGCGCGCTACCCGGCGCCGCGTGGCAGCCGCCCGCTCTATGACGCACAGGTCTATCAGCAGCAGCCGCAGCAATATTACAATCAGGGCAACGGCACCTACTATCAGCCGCAGCCCCGGCAGGTTTACCAACCCCGTGGCTATTACTACCAGAACTGACCTATCTGAACGCGGCGTTGCCGCGCCAGCGAATCAAAAAGCCGCTGCTGCGACGGGCGCGTTGCCGCAGTCGACCGCAGGAAACAGCGCCAGCCTGTGCACGGATTGGGCACCGGCCGACGCAAGGAAGCAACAGTCCACAACCTTCAACGCAGCGGCGTTCCGGCCAAATTGACAACCAGGGGGTCACCCGTATTGTCGTCCCATTGTTTTTGGGACATGACATGACACGCGAGCAGATTTCGGATTTCTGCGTTGCCGCCCTGGCAAATATCCTGCGAATTTCGAAGGACCGGGTCGACATCGGCACGAAATTCAGCCGCCTTGGGCTCGATTCGGCGATGCTGGTCTACCTGATGATGGAACTCGAGGAGAAGCTCGACCTCGAACTATCGACGGACGACTTCTACGACCATCCGACCGTTGAGGCGCTGTCGCGATTTCTCGCCGACAAGGGCGCAATCCGTCCCGCCGCCTGAGGGCGACAGAAGCCGGCGCAACCCATGGAAACCTTCCGCTCGCTCGTGGCACTGCTGGCCCGACGTGCGGCGGAGCAGGCCGACGATAGGGCCTACATCTTCGTATCCGATCGCGGGACGGAGGAAGCTGTCCTCACCTTCCGCCAACTGCATCACTCCGCATCCGCCCTCGCTCTGCGATTGACCTTGGCCGCGCGTCCCGGCGACCGCGCCATCCTGGTGTTTCCGCCCGGCATCGAATTCATGGTGGCGTTCTTCGGCTGTCTGATCGCCGGCATCATCGCCGTGCCGATGATGACGCCACGGCGAAACAGCGCGCGCGATGCGAGCGCCGCGATACTCGCCAATTGCACGCCGGCGGTGGCGCTGACCAATTCGGCCGTCGCGCTCCGTGGTGATCTGCGGGCACGCTTCGCGCACGAGCACATTCGCTGGATCGAGGTCGATCTCGGCGCGGCCGATGATGAGACAATCGAACTGCCCGAGCCGGCGCCGGACGACATCGCCTTCCTGCAATACACCTCCGGCTCGACGTCCGCGCCCAAATGCGTGATGGTGAGCCACGCCAATCTGCTCGCTAATCTCGAGATGATCCGGCTCGCGCTCGGCAACACCCGGCAATCGACTTACGTCAATTGGGTGCCGCTCTATCACGACATGGGGCTGATCCTGAACGCACTGCAGGCGCTCTATGTTGGGGCGACTTGCGTGCTGATGGCACCGAATGCGTTCATGCAGCGGCCGCTCGGCTGGCTGCGCGCGATCTCTCATTACCGCGCGGAAGTGGCGTGCAGCCCGAATTTCGGCTTCGACCTCTGCGTCAGCCGCTATCGCGCCGACCAGATGGAGGGCGTCGACCTGTCCTCGCTTAGGATCGCGCTGAACGGCGCAGAGCCGGTGCATGCGGAAACCATCGAACGGTTCATCCAGACATTTACGCCGCACGGCTTCGATCCGTCCGCGATGTATCCGGCCTATGGAATGGCGGAAGCGACGCTCCTGATTTCCGGCGGACGTCGCGACGGCGGTCATGTCACACGCAGCCTGAGCCGCACGGCGCTTCAGGCGCATGCGGCGGAAGCGCCTTCCAGCGCCGAAGACACGCAGATCGTCGTCGGCTGCGGCCGTGCGCTCACCGACGAGCGGATCGCCATCGTGGACGCGGACAACCGCACGCGCCTGCCCGCGGACCGCGTCGGTGAGATCTGGGTGAATGGGCCCAATATAGCCCGCGCCTATTGGCGCAACGACGAGGCGACGCACGAGGGGCTCAATGCGCAGATTACCGGCGAAAACGGGGCGTGGCTGCGCACCGGCGACCTCGGCTTGCTCGACGTCACCGGCGAACTGTTCGTCACCGGGCGGATCAAGGACCTCATCATCGTCCGCGGCATCAACCATTATCCCCAAGACGTCGAGCGCACCGTGCAATCGCTCGATGGAGCTTTGCGCGAAAATTGCGGCGCGGCGTTCTCGGTGCCCGACGAGACCGGCGAAGAGGCACTCGTCATCGTCCAGGAAATCGAGCGCACCGCGCGTCACTCGATCGACACCGAAGCGATCAGGGGCCGGATTCGGGAGGCCATCGCCGACAACCACGAACTCTCGGCGCGCCACATCGCGCTGATCCGGCCCGGCACCCTGCCGAAGACCACCAGCGGCAAGATCCAGCGCAAGCTGGCGCGCAAACTCTGGCTCGATGGCGGTTTCGAGCAGCTCGGCTGAGGACCGCTCAGAAATCGATCTTCGCGTTCTCCCCATCGCGCAGGCTCGCAACGATCCCCTGCTCGATCTTGCGCGCCAGGATGGCGCGATAGTGGATGAAGTCGGCAAAATTGGCGCGGTCGCGCGTAAGATCGTTATCAACGCGATAGTTGATGAAATTGCTGCGCGGTCGGCCCGCGACCACTTTCTTCAGCGCCGCGTCGCAGGCGCTGCGCTCCAGGGCGGCTTCCGTGCCGGGCTTCGGCACGGTGGTCGCGAAGGTCGGCGGCACGATGATGACGACGGGCGCACCGGCCGGCAATGTCCTGACGATATCTGCCAGCGCAGCGATCTCGGGAAATGTCGCCCGCATCTCGGCGGACAAGGATGGCGCCGGATCCCTGGGCCAGCCGACTTCCTTGAATTGGCCCGGCGGCCAGATGTCCTCGTAGCTGACAAAGCCGTCAGGGTTCATCCGTGGTCGCCGGCCAAGGCCGATGCTGATGCGTTGAAAAGCGTGCTCGATGGCCTGCCATGAGATCAGACGCGCAGCGTAGGTGACGACGCTTCTGTCATAGAGCCAGTCGGGAAACGGGACGCCGCCCTCCTCCTTGAGCCGTGCATGCACGCACCAGCCGGGATCAGTCACGACCACCAGGGCACCGACCTCGCGGTGATTCCGCAGGAAGAAGTCCAGCACCGCGAGCTCCTGGCGGGGAAACGCACCGGTCATGTAGAGCTGCACGAATCGCAGGCCGGTCGCGCGCGACAGTTCCATCGGCTCGATCATCTGCGCCGTCGAATTGCCCAGGATCGCGGCATTGAAATCCGGATTTCGCGCGCGGCTCGCCGCCGTGATCTGAGTCCGACGATTATCGACGCCGTCGATGCCAAGCAGGCCGAGCTTGCCGCTGTCATAGGGATCGACCACCACCATCAGTACGAGCACCAGCAGCGCAGCCCCGATCAGCGTGCCCAGACACGCGAGCAAGCTCCGACCCCAGCCGGGGTCGGTCTCAGAACTTGAAGTAGACGAAGTCATGGAGATCCCGACCACCCATGTGAAGCAGCAATGCGAATAGCCCAAGACCGAGCAGACCCGCGAGCCACGGATTGGGGCGACGCGTGAGCACCGCCACGATGTCCTGGCTCGCCGGCAGCAGGAATGCGAACAGCGGCGCTACAATCAGCGGCCACAAATGCTTTCCGCGCTCGAGCGGCAGCGGCGAAACCAGCCCACAGAAGACATGCCATGCCGCCTCCACGGAGCCCGCGCGAAAAATCACGCCGGTCGCGAGCACGAAGAGCACGGTGAGCGTCCAGCCGAGCCATGACGGGAACTCCGGGCCATAGCGACGCCACAGCGTGCAGGCAACCAGCGCAAGCCCGTGCAGCACGCCCCACAACACGAAGGTCCAGCTCGCGCCGTGCCACAGGCCGCACAGCGCCATCGTGATCATCATCGCGCCGAAGAACTGGATCGGTAGCCAGTGCCGCGGCAAAAGACGCAGGTTGACCAGCGGATAAAACACGTAGTCGCGCAGGAACAGCATCAAGGTGATGTGCCAGCGCTGCCAGAAATCCTGGATATTGGTCGAGCGCAGCGGCGCATTGAAATTGTACGGCAGCTGCACGCCGAACAGCAGACCAAGGCCGATCGCGATGTCGGAATAGCCGGAGAAATCGAACAGGATCTGGAAGGAGAAGCAGAAGGCAAGCCAGGCATCGCCGCTGGGCAAGGGCCCGTTCGCTGCCTGCGCGTAGATGGGATCGAGCAGATGCGCGAGGCCGTCGGCGATCACGATTTTTTCGAACAGGCCGATCGCAATGAAGCAGGTCGCCACACAGAACTGGCGCTGCCAGCCCGGAACGTAGTTCTGCCTGCCGAACTGATGCATCACCTCCGACCAGCGCGCCAGGGGGCCGGCGATCGCCTGCGGGAAGAAGGCGATGTAGAGCGCGTAGCGGTCGAGCGCATAGAGCGGCGCCCTGCCGCGCTTCAGATCGACCAGATACATGATGTGGTGGAAGGTGAAGAAGGATATGCCGAGCGGTAGCCCGACGTCGAGCACCGGCAACGTCGTACCCAGCGCGAGACCGAGATTGGCGAGAAGAAAGTTGGCGTATTTGAACAACGCCAGCACCGCGAGATCGAGCCCGATCACCAGCGTCAGCACCGCCGGCCACTTCAAGCGCCCATAGGCGACCGAGGCAAGCCAGTTGATCACGATCAAGCCGATCAGGAGCAGGATGAAGGACGGGCTGCCCCAGGCATAGAAGGCGAGCGACAGCGCGACCTGCACGCCGATGCGCAGATGCGGATAGGGATCGGCCACGCGATAGATCAGCAGCGCCGTGGGCAGGAAGACCAGGAGAAAGGGATAGTCGTTGAACAGCATCGGTTCAAAGCCGCGCCATCGCCGGCGTGAGCCGGCGGATGATGCTCAGCCCGTTTCGAGATCGGGCGCAACGTCACCCGGCTGCCGCAGCATGCGTCGCGCAATCTTCTCCTCGCTCGGCACCTTGACGTCCCAGGCCAGTCCCAGCGCTTCCAGCGCCCGGATAAAGATGAAGCCGGGATCGAACTCGAACCAGCGCAGGCCGAAGGCCGCGGAATAGGGAAAGGCGTGGTGGTTGTTGTGCCAGCCCTCGCCCCAGGCGAGCCAAGCCATCACGCCGAGATTGCGGCTGTTGTCGTCGCGGGTGACGAAAGGCCGCGCGCCAAAGCTGTGCATCACGGAGTTGATGGCGGACATGGTCTGCTCGACCACGAACATGCGCACCACGCCGCCCCAGAGCAAGCCGGTGAGTGCGCCCCACAGGCTCATGGTGGCGAGGCCGCCGATCGCGGCCGGCAGCACCAGGCCGAGACCGACCCAACTGTAATAGTAGCTGTTGACGGCAACCAGCCTGCGATCCGCCATCAGATCCGGGACATAGTGCGCAATATTAGGATAATCGTGCTCAATCATCCAGGTCAAATGCGCGTGCAGGAAGCCGCGCAGGCGGCCGAACGCGCCCTCGCCGTGCAGCCGCGGTGAATGCAGATCGCCGTCGTGATCGGACAATTCGTGGTGCCGGCGGTGCATTGCCGCCCAGGACAGCATGGGACCGCGGCCGGCCATCGATCCCATCACGACCAGGATCGCACTCATCGCTGTGGAGGTCGCGAAGGCGCGGTGGGTGAAGAGCCGGTGATAGCCAACGGTAAGGCCGAGGCCGGTAACCAGCCAGAAGCCGACGAACAGGCCAAGCTCCATCGCGCCGATCGAGCGGTAGAACAGAAGGAGCAGCGCCAGCAGCGTGCCGACGAAGGGCAAAACGTCGAAGATGATGAAATGCCGGCGCTGCATCCGGCGAAAATGCCGGCTGCGGATAATTCGATGATCGCGTTGCTGCTGCACGGGCGGGATTCCAGGGCACCGACTATGAGTACATACCCCCGCGCTGGCCGCAACCCAAGCCACCGCCCAAGGTTTCAACAGCCACGAAAACCTATACAATCGTCCGGACGCGCCAAAACGCGTTGAAATATCGCCCCTTTCCCCTTGCCCCACGAGCCGCCATGCCGTCACGTGCTGCGACGATCTTGACCGTACTGACACTTCTCATTGCGGGACCGGCCATGGCATTTGATTCGGCTTTCGACCTTGAGGCCCATCGCGGCGGGCGGGCGCTGCTGCCGGAAAACACGCTTCCGGCCTTCGCCAATGCGTTGTCGATGGGCGTGGACACGCTGGAGCTCGACGTCGGCACCACCGCCGATGGCGAAGTGGTCGTGTCGCATGAGCGCGGGCTCAACCCTGATATCACGCGGGATGCGAGCGGCGCCTATGTCGCGGCCCCCCGGCACGCCCTTCGTGAAACTGCGGCTCGCCGATATCAGAACCTATGACGTCGGCGAGATCCGGCCAGACAGCCCTTACGCGAAGCAATTCCCCGACCAGCGCGCCATGCCCGGGACCCGCATTCCGACCATGAGCGAGCTGTTCGCGCTGGTGCGCAAATCCGGCAATACGCGCGTGCGCTTCAACATCGAGACCAAGATCGATCCGAACCATCCGGACGAGACGCTCGATCCGCAAGCTTTCGTCACCAAGCTGCTCGCCCTGATCGAAGCCGAAAAGTTCTCCGACCGCGTCATGATCCAGTCGTTCGACTGGCGGACTCTGTTGCTCGTCCAGCAGCGGGCACCGAAGATGCCGACGGTGTACCTGACGCTCCAGCGCGGCTCGAGCCAGACGGTGGCGCTGGACAAGGCGACCAATTGGACAGCAGGATTCAGCCCGGCCGATCATGGCGGGTCGCTGCCCCGGACCATCAAGGCTGCGGGCGGCACGGTCTGGTCGCCCTATTTCGGCGATGTGACCGCGGCGCTGATCGCCGAGGCCCATGCGCTCGGGCTGCGTGTCGTGGTCTGGACGGTCAACAAGCCTGAAGACATGACGCGCATGATCGAGATCGGCGTCGACGGGATCATCTCCGACAGGCCCGATTTGTTGCGACAGGTCGCGGGCGAGAAAGCAATTGCGTTGCCCGCGGCGACGCCGGTGGAGCCGTAGAAGCGGGCCTTACTCCCCGTCCCGCAAGCGCCGGTACAGCGCGCCCAAAATGTTGGAGTAATCGTCGGTCCAGACCCGCACCCTGTCGTCGGCCTCGGTCTGCTCCCATGATTTCGACGATGCGAGCCTGCCGACGTCGGCATCCTCGCGGGCGGAGATGACGACGTCGGTCGAGAAGATGTAGTCGCCATCGCGCCCCGAATCCTCGTTGTAGACCCAGCTCTTGAGATCGTTGGCATCGGCGATGCCGACCACGACGGTCTCGAGATCGAGGTGGCGGTTGGAGACGTGCATCACCACGGCGCCGTGCGGAGCGAGCTTGTCCTTGTAGATCTTCATCGCCTCTTCGGTCGCAAGATGGATCGGGATCGCATCGGACGAATAGGCGTCGACGATGATGAGATCATAGGCGCCGTCCGGCTCCTTCGCGAAGGTGAGGCGGGCATCGCCGATCACCGGCTTCAGGCCCGGCATGCAGCTCGAGATGTAGCGGAAATTCTTCGGATCGCTTGCCGCGTCGACCATGGACTGATCGATCTCGAAGAAGGTCCAGCTTTCGCCCGGCTCCGCGGCGCAGGCGAGCGTGCCCGATCCGACGCCGATCGCCGCGACCTTCAACGGAGCGCCCTTGCGTTCCCGGATCGCGCTGACGGCCTGACCGATGCCGCCATCCCTGTGATAGTAGGTGATCGGCTCGGGCCGGCCGGTGACCGGCGTGCCGTCATTGTTGAGGAAACGCTCGGCGCCGTGGATCGTGGTGCCGTGCATCAGCACATGGAAATAGCCGCCGGGCGTCACCACGATCTTGTGCACGCCGAAGAAGCTGCGCACCGTGGTGACGCGGCCTTCGTCCGCCGGATAAACCCGGATCAACGCCAGCGCCAGCGCGAAGGTGGCGAATATCTTCCAGCGGCCGGCGTTGACCGCCAGCGCCAGCAGCGCGGCGAGCACGCCGACGCCGCTGGCCAGCCAGACGCGGTGATCCTCGAACCAGCTCGACAGGGCGCCCGTCGTGGCAAAGGGCGCAACGAGCACGACGACCAGCGCGGCAAGCGCCAGCCAATACCATTTGACGATGCCCGCCAGCCGCTCGTTCGCCGGCGGCCGGCAGAGCGCGGCAAGCGCAACCAGGATCGGATATTCCGCGATCCAGGAGAATGTGAACGGCGCGACGAGCCCTGCGAACAGGCCGCCGACCATGCCGCCGAACGACAGCGCGACATAGAATCCGGTGAGATATTTCGCGGCCGGCCGGGTCCGCGCCAATTCGCCGTGGCAGGCCATGGCGATGACGAAGAAGCACAATTGATGGCCGCCGAGCGTCAGCAGCAGGTTCTGTTCGCCGCCGAAGGCCAGCAGGAAGACGACGCCCGCGATCGCGACCGGCTGCAGCATCAGCATCCATTTGTGCGGCAGCAGCGGCCGCGACTGGAACACCACCACCCAGGTCAAGAGGTACAGCGACAACGGCAGCACCCACAGCAGCGGCGCGGCCGCGACGTCGGTCGAGATGTGCGCGGTGACGGCGATGAGCAGGCCGGACGGCACTCCGGCGAGGAATATCCAGCGCAGCCGCGTCATGAAACCGGGCGCAGGCGCATTCAAATCCTCGGTTCGTGCATCGACCAGGGCCAGCTTCGGCGAGCGCAACAGCAGCACGCCGCATGCTGCGATTAGGAGGATCAGAATGCCGTAACCGCCGGTCCAGAGCCGGTTCTGCGTGTGCAGCGTGAACATCGGCTCCAGCAGGAACGGATAGGACAACAGGGCGAGGAAGCTGCCGATGTTGGAGGACGCATAGAGGAAATAGGGATCATGTCCGGCAGGATGCCCGGTGCGGACGAACCAAGCCTGCAGCAACGGATTGTTGGCAGCAAGCGCGAAGAACGGCAGCCCGATCGAGATCACGAACAGGCCGAGCAGCCAGATCGCGTAGCCCGAAGCGGGCGGATCGCCATAGGCGGAGGCGATGCCGAGCGGCAGCGTGGCAAACGCCGCGATCAGCAGCAGGAGATGCACCAGCACGGGAACGATGCGGTTCCTCACCTGCATCAACAAATGCGCATAGGCGTAGCCCGCCAGCAGCAGCGACTGGAAGAACACCATCGCCACCGACCACACCGCCGGCGAGCCGCCGAGCCGCGGCAGGACCATCTTGGTGAACAGCGGCTGCACCGAGAACAGCAACAGCGCGCTGACGAAGATCGCGGCGGTGTAGACCGTCAGCAGCAGCCGGTTGCGTGACGAGGACGGCTGCTCCGTGGCGGCGGGTTGCACGATCGAATCCATGGAAGCTCCAGCATATCCCGGCGGGCGCCGGGCGCGCGCAATGGAGCACAAGGCGCCTGAACGAGCAATAAAGGCTCTCGTGATGTTGCAGCGGGGAATGCTTCATATACAGATGTCATTCCGAACCGGGGCGCTCAGACCGTCCCGGACTGACCGTGGAACAGCTTGCACCTTCATGATCGAAACCGACGTCATCATCATCGGCGCTGGCCATAACGGCCTCACCTGCGCGGCCTATCTCGCGATGGCCGGCTTGCGCGTGCGCGTGGTCGAGCGCCGCAAGGTGGTCGGCGGGGCCGCGGTCACGGAGGAGTTTCATCCGGGCTTCCGCAATTCGGTCGCGGCCTACACCGTGAGCCTGCTTAATCCGCAAGTGGTCCGCGACTTGAAGCTGGCCGAACAGGGCCTGCGCATCGTTGAACGACGCGCGCAGAATTTTCTGCCTGCTCCCGACGGCAGCTATCTCCTCACTGGCGAGGGGCGGACGCAGGCATCCGTCGCACGGCTGAGCGCGCGCGACGCAAACGCGCTCGACGGGTTTTCGCGCGAGCTGGAAGATATCGCCGACGTGCTCCGGCAATTCGTGCTGCGCGCGCCGCCAAACCTGCTCGATGGCTTCGGCACGGCCTCGATCCGCGAGGCCGTGAACGCATTCCAGAGTGCCAACATCCTGCGCGGGTTGTCTCTGGAGCAGAGCCGCAGCCTGCTCGATCTCTTCACCCGCTCGGCCGGCGAGATGCTGGATGAACGTTTCGAGCATGATCTGGTCAAGGCGCTGTTCGGCTTCGATGCCATCGTCGGCAATTATGCCAGCCCCTACGCCGCGGGCTCGGCCTATGTGATGCTGCATCACGCCTTCGGCGAGGTGAACGGCAAGAAGGGCGTCTGGGGTCACGCCATCGGCGGCATGGGCGCGATCACGCAAGCCATGGCGCGCGCCGCACGCGACCGCGGCGTCGTGATCGACACCGATGCAGGCGTGCGCGAGGTCATCGTCGAGCGCGACCGCGCGGTCGGCGTGGCGCTGGAGAACGGCACGACCGTCCGCGCGAAATATGTCGCGGCCAACGTCAATCCGAAGCTGCTCTATACGCGGCTGGTCGCCGCCGATGCGCTTCCCCAAACTTTCCTCGATCGCATCCGGCACTGGAAGAACGGCTCCGGCACCTTCCGCATGAACGTGGCGCTGGACCGCCTGCCCTCCTTCACGGCGCTGCCGGGCGACGGCGATCATCTCACCTCGGGCATCATCCTGGCGCCTGATCTCGGCTACATGGACCGCGCCTTTCTCGATGCCCGGGCGCACGGCTGGAGCCGAGAGCCGGTCGTGGAAATGCTGATCCCCTCGACGCTCGACGACACGCTCGCGCCCGCAGGACAGCATGTCGCGAGCCTGTTCTGCCAGCACGTGGCGCCGGAGCTTCCCGATGGAAAGTCGTGGGACGACCATCGTGAAGAAGTTGCCGACCTCATGATCGCGACGGTGGACAAATACGCGCCGGGTTTTGCGACAAGCGTGCTCGGCCGCCAGATCCTGTCACCGCTCGACCTCGAACGGCAGTTCGGCCTGCTCGGCGGCGACATCTTCCACGGCGCGCTGACGCTGAACCAGCTGTTCTCGGCCCGGCCGATGCTGGGCCATGCCGATTATCGCGGACCCGTGAGGGGCCTCTATCATTGCGGCTCCGGCGCCCATCCCGGCGGCGGCGTCACGGGCGCCCCCGGCCACAACGCCGCGCAGGTGATTTTGAGGGATCACCGGTCGTTGTTCGGAAGCCGTGGATAAGCCTGTGGAGGGGCTGTGGACAGACTGTTGGCAAAGCTGTGAAGGCGCGGTGGGTTACGCTCCTCCGAAGCCAGTACAAGTCGGTGGAAAATCCGGGGATGAACGGCGGGATAATCCGTGGACAAAGCCCGGAAAAACCAGCGGGTAAGCCAGTGGGCATTCTGTGCAAGCCAATTCCCAAACACGACTGCGCCCGCCAGGGGGCAATTCCCCCGACGGGCGCGGCTCGAAAGCAGTCGTATAGAGAATTGGCCCCGCCGGGAAATGGGAGGCGGAAATTACTTCAAGGAGCTGCTAATCGAAGTGAACTTGTCGTTCATGGTGGTGCCCAGGCCGTTCACCACGGTAATGATCGCCAGCGCGATGCCGGCTGCGATCAGGCCGTACTCGATTGCGGTTGCACCTGAATCGTCGGTCCAGAACTTCAAAATCATGCGCTTCAAGTCTCGCCTCCTATTCCATTTCAAGCTGTGTGGGTTGCCCAACACCCGCAAATCTACGTGGTACAACCTGCGGTCGGGTTAACCTCGTGAATGCAAGTTATTGGAAAAAATTGGAACAAAAGTTCCAAAAATTGAACCGGACGGAACCCTGAGAATGCAGCCTTCCCCCACCCATCGCGCCAGTTTTTCGATCGGCAGCGAGATCGCCGCCAGGCGCATTGTCGACGTCCTCACCGAAATGTTCTTCGAGGACGATGCGGCGGTCGCCGCCTTCGAGCAGCCGAACGGACAGTGGGATGTCGCGCTGCATTTCGCGAACGCGCCGGACCGGGCCTGGCTGCGCGAACTCGTTGCAACCTCAGCAGGAAATGAGATCGCGGACACGCTGGCCTTCGACACCGTCGAAGCCAGGGACTGGGTCAAGTCGAGCCTGGAAGATCTCGTCCCGGTGCCGGCCGGGCGCTTCGTCGTCCACGGCAGCCATGACCGCGACCGCGTGGCGCCAAACAAGCTCGCCATCGAGATCGAGGCGGCTCTCGCCTTCGGCACCGGCCATCACGGCACCACACGCGGCTGTTTACTCCTGCTTGACCATGTCCTGAAAAGCACCCGGCCCGGCCGCGTGCTCGACCTCGGCACCGGGACCGGCGTGCTGGGGATCGCGGCGGCGAAGGCGCTGCATCGCGCGGTGCTGGCCTCCGACATCGACCCGGCCTCGGTCAAGGTGGCAGCCGAGAACGCCTTGTTGAACGAAGTCGGTCACCATGTGCGAGTGATCCGCGCCACCGGATTCGCGGCGGCCGACTTCGGCAGATGCGGCCCGTTCGACCTGGTGCTGGCCAACATCCTGGCCAATCCGTTACGGCAATTGGCGGGCCCGTTGACGCGGCACCTCGCGACCGGAGGGCGCGTCATCCTCTCCGGCCTGTTGACGCCCCAAGTCCCCGCCGTGATCGCCGCCTACCGCGCGCGCGGCCTCGTGCCTCTGAAGCACTTGCGGATGGAGGGGTGGAGCAGCTTGTTGCTGCGGAAGATGGGGTGAGTACGGGTGCTGCTGTAGATGCCGCTACTTTGCCGCCTTCTCGTCCGGGCGCATCGCGCGCTCGGCCCGCGAGGCGCGCCTCGCGCGGCGTTCGGCGAAACGGTCGATCATCTGGTTGATGAGGCCGCGCGGTTTCTTCGGTGTTGCCGCAGCCGGGGCGCGGCGCACCGGCGGCGTAATCTTCTCAAACGTGAACGCTGGCATCGAGTGTCCCCTCGTCATTGAGATGAACAACTTGCTCGAATTTCCCTGTTATCCGGACGAAGCGCAACTGCCGCATCCTGTACTCCACTCAATTCGAATGGAACTTGTTCAAGCACAGTCCATGCCAGATACGACCTCAAATGCGTCTACATTGCGGACTGATCCGCATGATCATAAAGTGATCCACCATGTTCGAAGCGCACTTCCAGACATTCGAGGAGCCCGAGGCGGGCGTCGCATTGACGGCCCGGTTGGCCGCACTCCGTGAAGAACTCGCCCGCCGCAAGCTGACCGGTTTCGTGATTCCACGCGCCGACCAGCAGCAGAATGAGTATGTGCCGCCGTCGGAAGAGCGTCTGGCCTGGCTGACCGGTTTTACCGGCTCGGCGGGACTGGCGGTGGTGCTGACGCACGAGGCCGCGGTGTTCGTCGATGGCCGCTACACGATCCAGGCGGCCAAGCAGGTCGATTCAAGGGCCTGGGCCGTGGAATCTCTGATCGATCCCCCGCCGGAAAGCTGGATGTCGGCACACCTGAAGGCCGGCGACCGCCTAGGATTTGATCCGTGGCTGCACACTTTTGCGGCAGCCGAGCGTTTGTCCGCCGCCTGCACCAAGGCCGGTGCCGAGCTGGTCGCCGTCGACAGCAATCCGGTCGATGCGATCTGGCAAGACCGGCCACAGCCGCCGATTGCGCCGGTCACGGTGCACGGGACGCAACATGCCGGCGTGACTGAAGCCGAGAAGCTGACACAGATCAGGAGCGAGATCGGCAAGCTCGGCGTCGATGCGTTGGTGCTGTCCGACAGCCATGCTGTGGCCTGGACCTTCAACATCCGCGGCGCCGACGTCGCGCATACGCCGCTGCCGCTGTCCTACGCGCTGGTGCCGAAGGACGGCCGTCCCACCATCTTCATCGATCACCGCAAGCTCTCCAATCTGACCCGCGACCATCTCGAGCAGTCCGCCGACGTGCGCGAGCCCGATGCGATGGCGCCGACGCTGATGGCGCTCGCCAAGAGCGGTGGATCGATCGCGCTCGACAATGCGACCGCGGCCGATGCCCTCAGCCGGCTGATCACGGGTGCCGGTGGCAAGCCGGTGCGCGGCAGCGATCCGATCGCGCTGCTCAAGGCGGTCAAGAACACGACCGAGATCAAGGGCACGCAAACCGCGCACCGGCGCGACGCCGTGGCGTTGGCGCGCTTCCTCGCCTTCATCGACCGCGAGGCGGCAAGCGGCAAGCTCACCGAGATCGACGCGGTCGAGGCGCTGGAGACGTTCCGCCGCGATACCGGCGCGCTCAAGGATGTGTCGTTCCCGACCATATCGGGCACCGGCCCGAATGGCGCCATCGTGCACTACCGCGTCACCCGCAAGAGCAACCGGCGGATCGTGCCCGGCGATCTGCTGCTGATCGATTCAGGTGCACAATACGAAGACGGCACCACCGACGTCACCCGCACCATGGCCGTGGGCGAGCCGACCGATGAGATGCGCGACCGCTTCACGCGTGTGCTGCGCGGCCACATCGCAATCGCCCGCGCGATCTTTCCCGACGGCGCGACCGGCGCGCAACTCGACACACTGGCACGGCAATATCTCTGGGCCGCCGGCGTCGATTTCGAGCATGGCACCGGCCACGGCGTCGGCAGCTATCTCTCGGTGCACGAAGGACCGGCACGGATATCGAAGCTCGGCACCACGCCGCTGAAGCGAGGCATGATCCTGTCCAACGAGCCCGGCTACTACAAGACCGAGGGTTTCGGCATCCGCATCGAGAACCTGGAACTGGTGGTCGCTGCCGACATCAAGGGCGCGGAAAAATCGATGAACGCCTTCGAGACGCTGACCCTGGCACCGATCGACCGCCGGCTGATCGATGTCGGCATGCTCAGCAAAGACGAGCTCGACTGGCTCAACGCCTACCACGCGCGCGTCAGGGCCGAGGTGCGGCCGGTCCTGGATGAGACGACGAAGGCGTGGCTGGACCAGGCCACGGCGGAGCTGAAGGCGTAAGCGCGTCGTCGCGACGTCGCATGGCACTACGTGTTTTGTGCAAGGCTGTCTCTCCACCACAGCTGTCATGCTCCGCGAAGGCAGGGCATCCAGTACGCCGCGGCCTCTCGATTCAATCACTGCAGCCTCTGGAATACTGGATTCCCCGCCTCCGCGGGGAATGACACCTGTCACGCGGCACGAGCAACGCGCCCAATTCATCATCATCGCGCCGCCATTATCACCGTCCCGGAATCCGTATAGCCGCATTCCGAAACGCCGATATCCGTCTTGCGCGAGAGCGCTACAGTCAGATTCGAATTTCTATGAGACGGTCAGGCATGCACGGCATGATAAGCAAGCCGCCGGAAACGGCGAAAAACATCGCGACCTCGCGCGTGGTGTTGCTGCTGCTCGTCGTCATGACTGGCATCGCGCCGATCTCGCTTTACATGCTGGTTCCGGCGCTACCGGTGCTGGCGACGACCTTTGGCAGCGACATCTCGGTCGCGCAGATGACGGTGTCGCTGTACATGGTCGGCATCGCGCTGTCGCAACTCATCATGGGCCCGCTGTCGGACCGTTTCGGGCGGCGCCCGGTGCTGCTTGGAGGCCTGGCGCTGATGGTCGTCGCCAGCGTCGCCTGTATCTTCGCGGAAACCCTGCCGCAGCTGATCGCCGCGCGCTTCTTCCAGGCGCTGGGCGGCGCCGCCGGCATGGTGGTGAGCCGCGCCATCATCCGCGACATCTACCAGCGCGATCGCGTCGCCTCGATGATCAGCCTCGTGGTCGCGGCGCTGATGATCGGGCAGATGGTCTCCCCGCTCACCGGCGGCCTGATCGAGACAGCATTCGGCTGGCGCGCGATCTTCTACGCCATCACCGTCGCCGCGATCATCGTCGCCGTCGGCATCGCATTCGCGCTGCCCGAGACGCGCCGAGACCGCGCCGCCGGCAGCGGCTTTCGCGGCGATGTCGGCATCCTGATCCGCAACCGCGCCTTCGTCGGCTACGTGATGTGCCAGGTGCTGGCGTCGCAGATCATCTTCACCTTCGCCGGCGGCGGCCCCTATATCGTGGTGACGCAGATGGGCAGGACCAGCGCCGAATACGGCGCGTGGTTCGCGACGACGGGTTTTGCCTATCTCGTCGGCAATCTGCTCTGCGTGCGCTTTGCGCCGCGGCACTCGCTGGAGAAGTTGATCTGGTTCGGCCTCGCGCTCCAGCTTTGCGGCAGCCTGTTGAACCTGCTGTGGAGTTTCACCGGCTGGAACGAGGCACCCGCCTGGCTGTTCGGCACGCAGATGATCGTGATGGTCGGCAATGCCTTCGTGATGGCGAACTCGGCCGCCGGCGCCATCAGCGTCCGTCCCGAGGCCGCCGGCACCGCATCAGGTGCGATGGGCTTTCTCCAGCAGGGCATCGGCGCGCTGATGTCGCAATTCGGCGCCTATCTCGGCGGCCATTCCGCGACCACGCTGCCGCTCACCGCCGCAGTGCTGGCGATCTCCCTGCTGTGCGCCTGCACGATGATCTTCGTCGTCCCCCGCCGCGAGGTCATGGTGAACGAGACGCTGATCGAGCAGGCGGAAGAGGAAGAGAGCGGGATGATGTGAGGGATGGCACGCCGCGTCCTCCGTCATTGCGAGCGAAGCGAAGCAATCCAGACTGCGACCCGCGGAAAGATTCTGGATTGCTTCGCTTCGCTCGCAATGACGAAAGAAGCCCTCACTCCCCGATCAGCGTCAGCCACTCGTCCTCGGTCAGCACCTTGACGCCATGCTTGTTGGCTTCCGCGAGCTTCGAACCCGCGCCGGGGCCGGCGACGACGAGATCGGTTTTCTTGGACACCGAGCCGGACACTTTTGCGCCTAGCCGCTCAGCGGTGGCCTTGGCCTCGTCGCGCGTCATCTTCTCCAGCGAGCCCGTGAACACCACGGTCTTGCCGGCGACGGCGGAGTTGCTCTTCGGCTTCTCGGCGTCGATGATCTCGACCTCCTTCGTCAGCCGCTCGACGATGCCGCGATTGTGGCTCTCGCCGAAATAATCGGCGATGCTCTTGATCACGGTCTCGCCGATCTGGTCGAGCGCATCCATCTCGGCCATTGCCTCCTCGTCGCCCTTGGCAACCTTGAGGCTGGCGTCGTGGAAGGCGTCCCAGGAGCCGTAGCCGCGTGCCAGCGCCAGCGCCGTGGTCTCGCCGACATGGCGCATGCCAAGCGCGTAGATGAAGCGCTCCAGTGCAATCTTGCGACGGCTCTCGATCGCGCCGAACAAATTGCGCACCGAGGTTGCGCCGTAACCCTCGATGTCCTCCAATTTGAGTTTTGCGTTGCGCTTTTCCAGCGTGAAGATGTCGGCTGGCTCCTTCACAAAACCCTCGTCGAAGAAGTACTGGAGCTGCTTCTCGCCAAGGCCGTCGATGTCGAAGGCGCGCCGCGACACGAACAGCTTCAAATGCTCGATCTTCTGGTAGGGGCAGGCGAACTCACCGGTGCAGCGAGCGCGTGAGCCCTCTTCGCCCGCCGCCGTCTCCTCGCGCGTGACATCGGTGTGCAACGGGCACGGGCACTTCTTCGGAAACTGGAATTCCCTGGCAGCCTTCGGCCGCTTGTCGAGGACGACGTCGACCACCTGCGGGATGACATCGCCGGCACGCTGGATCACGACGGTGTCGCCGATCCTGATGTCGCGGCCCTCGCGCAACACCTCGCCCTTGTTGCCGATACCCTTGATGTAATCCTCGTTGTGCAGCGTGACGTTCTGCACGATCACGCCGCCGACGCCGACCGGTTCGAGCTTGCCCACCGGCGTGAACGAGCCGGTGCGGCCGACCTGGATCTCGATGTCGCGCAACACCGTCGTGGCGCGCTCGGCGGGGAATTTATGGGCGATGCCCCAGCGCGGCGTGCGCGAGACGAAGCCGAGCCGTTCCTGCCAGTCGATGCGGTCGACCTTGTAGACGACGCCGTCGATGTCGTAGTCGAGTTTTGCGCGCTGTTCCTCGATCGCACGATGAAACGCCAGCAGTTCCTCGACGGAGTGACAGAGCTTGGTCAGCGGGTTGGTCCTGAAGCCGCAGCGCTCGAACCAATGGATCATGCCGCTCTGCGTGCCCTCCGGCATCGCGCTCATCTCGCCCCAGGCATAGGCGAAGAAGCCGAGGGGACGCGAGGCGGTGATGGTCGGGTCCTTCTGCCGGAGCGAACCCGCGGCCGAGTTGCGCGGATTGGCGAAGATGGTGCTGCCTTCGGCCTTCTGCCGCTCGTTGAGCGCGAGGAAGGCCTTCTTGGTCATGTAGACCTCGCCGCGCACCTCGCAGATATCGGGGACGTTGCGGCCCTTCAGCTTTTGCGGCACGTCTTCGAGGGTGCGGATATTGGCGGTGACGTCCTCGCCGACCGCGCCGTCGCCGCGGGTCGCGGCGGTGACGAGCTCACCGCCCTCATAGCGCAGCGACATCGAGAGGCCGTCGATCTTCGGCTCGGCCGAGAAATCGATTCTGTCGTCGTCGAGCTTCAGGAACCGCACGATGCGGCCGACGAAGTCGCGCAGACCCTCTTCCGCAAAGGCATTGTCGAGCGACAGCATGGGGACGGCATGCCGCACCTTCTTGAAGCGGCCTGATGGTGCAGCACCGACTTTCTGCGACGGCGAGTCCGCGCTGACGAATTCCGGAAAGCGCTTCTCGATCGCGTTGAAGCGCTGGCGCAGCGCGTCATACTCGGCATCGGTGACGGTGGGCGCGTCGTCCTGGTAGTAGCGCTCGTTGTGCCCCTCGATCTCGAGCGCGAGCCGCATGTGCTCGACCTTGGCCTGCGCTTTGGTGAGGTCGGCGACGTCGCGAAGCGGTGCTGGTTTCGATTTTGCTGCTCTGGCCATGGTGCTTGGATACGATGGAGCGGGCGGGAGGGTAAAGGCGGTTACAGTTTCGTACCCCGGACATAACGTTTAGGGCCCCGGCGCTTGCGCGCGTCCGGGACACGAAATCAAGCCGTCGCCGCCTTGAGCAGACGGTCCGCGGCAGCCCTCGCCTCGGCGGTGATCTCGGCGCCGGCGAGCATCCGCGCGATCTCCTCGCGGCGGTGGTCGGCGGCGAGTGCATTGACGCGGGTGGCGACGCGCTTGCCCTTGTCCAGTGCGTCCTTGGAGATCAGCAGATGCTGGTCGGCACGGGCGGCGACCTGGGGGGCGTGGGTTACGGCCATCACCTGAACCTTGCCGGCGAGTCGCGCCAGCCGTCCGCCGATCGCGTCCGCGACCGCGCCGCCGACACCGGTGTCGATCTCGTCGAACACCAAGGTCGGCGCCGAGCCGCGGTCGGACAGCACCACCTTCAGCGCCAGCAGGAAACGCGACAGCTCGCCGCCGGAGGCGACCTTCATCATCGGCCCCGGCTTGGTGCCCGGGTTGGTCTGCACCCAGAACTCGACGCGGTCGAAGCCTTGCGGGCCTGGAGCGGCCTCGTCGGTCTGGACCTGGGTCATGAACTTGGCGCGTTCGAGCTTGAGCGGCGCGAGCTCGGCATTGACGGCCTTGTTGAGCTTCTCCGCCGATTTCTGCCGCGCCATCGACAGCTTCTTGGCGGCCGCCGCATAGCGCGCATCGGCCTCGATCGCAGCCTGCTCCAGCTTCTTCAGCCGGGAGGCGCCGGCATCGATCAGGACGACGTCGGCGGCGTATTTTGCAGCAAGCGCGGCGAGCCCGTCGACCGGCGTCGAATATTTGCGCGACGCGGCGCGCAACGCGAACAAGCGCTCCTCGATGCGTTCGAGCTCCGAGGGATCAAAATCGGTTGCCGCAAGCGCCGCCTGGAGATGCTGGTCGGCCTCCTCCAGCGCGTTGATCGCGATGTCGATCGCCCTCACCGCGGGTTCGACCAGCGCCGGCGAGTTGACGCCGCGACGCTCCAGCCGGCGCACGGCCGCCGACAGCGAGGCGACCGGCGAATGGTGGCCACCGACCGCCTCCTGCGCCTCGCGCAGGTCGGAGGCGATCTTCTCGCCCTGCATCATGGTCGTGCGCCTCGATGCCAGCGAGGTCTCCTCGCCGTCCTTGGGCGCGAGCTGCTTCAATTCGTCGGAGGCGTGGCGAAGGTAATCGGCTTCGCGTGCGGCGCGCTCCATGCCGGCACGATGCTCCTCCAGCGCGGCGCTGGCGGTGCGGCGGGCGTCCCAGAGCGCCTCGACCGCCGAGACGTCCTTTTCGAGACCGGCGAAGGCGTCGAGCAGGCGGCGGTGGGTGGCGGCATCGACCAGCGCGCGCTCGTCGTGCTGGCCGTGGATCTCGACCAGGGCAGCCCCGACCGCCTTCAGCGTCTGCACGCTGATCGCCTGGTCGTTGATGAAGGCGCGGGTGCGGCCGTCGGCGAGTTGAACCCGGCGGAGAATCATCTCGCCGGTATCGTCCAGCCCGTTCTCCGCGAGGATTTTGGCCGCGGGATGGTTTTTTGGGATATCGAATACGGCAGTGACCTGCCCCTGCTCCGCCCCATGGCGCACGAGGCCGGCATCGCCGCGGCCGCCGAGCGCCAACGCAAAGGCATCGAGCAGGATGGATTTGCCCGCACCGGTCTCGCCGGTCAAAACCGCGAGGCCCGGTGCGAATTCGATATCGAGCCGTTCGATCAGGACGATGTCACGGATCGACAGACGCGCCAGCATGGAACTCTATTTCCTAGCCGAGACCCATTTTCTTGAAGGTCTTGCTAATCCAGGACCCCTGATTCTCGCTCGGTTCGAGACCGCCCGATTTTACAAGATTATAGGCGTCCTTGTACCAGCGACTGTCAGGAAAATTATGCCCGAGCACGGCGGCGGCGGTCTGAGCCTCGCCGACGATCCCGATCGCCATATAGGCCTCGGTCAGGCGGTACAGCGCCTCTTCGACATGGCGGGTGGTCTGGTACTGCGTCACCACGGCCTTGTAGCGGTTGATCGCCGCCGTGTAGTCGCGCTTCTGCGCGTAATAGCGGCCGACGTTCATTTCCTTGCCGGCGAGCTGGTCGCGCGCACCTTCGATCTTGGCCTTGGCTGAGGTCGCATATTCGGAGGTCGGATATTTGCGAACCACCTCCTCCAGCGAGGCGATCGCCTTCTCGGTGCGGGTCTGGTCGCGGCTGATGTCCGGAATCTGGTCGTAATGCGAGGCGGCAATCAGATATTGCGCGTAGGCCGCATCCGGGCTGCCGGGATGCAGCGTGACGTAGCGGGTGGCCGCGCCGATGCAATTGTCATAGTCGCCGCCCTGGTAGGACGCGTAGGCCGACATCAGCAATGATTTGCGGGCCCAGTCGGAATAAGGATGCTGGCGGTCGACCTCTTCGAACTTCTTGTTCGCCGCCTTCATGTCCTTCTTCTCGTTCATGAGGTACAGGCCCTCATTGTAGATCTTGTCGGCGGGCTCCTCGACGAAGGTGTCGTCCTTGGCGGTGAACTTGTCCCACAGCGCGCCGGTGCCGCAGCCGGCCAGCGGCAGCGCGAGCACGAAGAGGGCGACAACCTGAATCAGCCCACGGGCACGAGACGAGACTTCTCGGGACGAGACTTCTCGAGACGGGACTTGGAGATATCCGCGCGTCATACGCTGTGCCGACATGAATATTGCCCTGACGCCCTGTGGTGCGGTGTCCGCCAGCCCATGAACCCCGTCCTGGGCGCGAAATATAGCCGTGGCGCCTGCCGTGCGACCACGCCGGTGTAACCGAAAAACGATCTTCAACCAACCGGATAGGCAGGCATTCCGCCCGGATTAAGGCGAACGCGCCGCAATCCTAGCCGATCATCGTTACCAGGAGTTTCCCGGGGAAAGCCGCCGCCAAACGCCTGCGGCGACGGGTCTCTTCAGGCCCGTCTCTCCTTTAGGAAATGTCCGCTTCAGGAAACGTCTCGCTTCAGGAAACGTCCGGCCCGTAGACCGCGGCGATCCGGCCGCCGACGATGCCGCGACCGGTTTCAGCCACCGGACGCGTGGTACGGCGGGCTGCCTCGCCCTCGACCACCCGCCACGCTGTACGGTCGGCGAGCAGCGCGGTCAGGACGGCGTGGTTGAGCTTGTGGCCGCCACGCACCGAGCGGTAGGCGCCAAGCAGCGGCAGACCAGCCAGCGCGAGGTCGCCAATCACGTCCAGCACCTTGTGGCGGGCGCATTCGTCGGCGTAGCGCAGGCCTTCGGTGTTGAGCAGCCGCTCCTCGTCGAACACGACGGTGTTGTCGAACGAGGCGCCGAGCGCATACCCCGCGCTCCAGAGCCGTGCGACGTCGCACATCAGACCGAAAGTCCGGGCCCGACCGACTTCGCGGCGGAAACGCTCCGGGTTGAGGTCGAAGGCGTAGCTCTGCTGGCCGATGACAGGATTGGTGAAGTCGATCTCGACCTCGGCGCGGAACCCGTCAGCATAGGGCCTGATTTCGCCGAAGGAGTCGCCGATCTTGACCGAGATCGGCTTCAAAACCTGGATGAAGCGGCGCTGTGCCGGCTGGGTCACGATGCCGGCCTGGTCGATCGCCGCAACGAAGGCTGCCGCGCTGCCGTCCATGATCGGCACTTCCGGCCCGTCGATCTCGATGATGGCGTTGTCGACGCCCATGCCCCGCAGCGCAGCAAGCACATGCTCGGCGGTGGAAACCAGCGGGCCGTTGCGATCTCCGAGGACGGTGGCGAAATCGGTCGCGATCACCTGCTCGGCGGTGGCCTGAACTTCGCGGTCACTTCCCTCAAGCCCGGTGCGGATAAAAACAAAGCCCGCGTCGACAGGCGCGGGTCCAAGCGTGAGCGTGACGGGAAGACCGGAATGAACGCCGACGCCTGCCACACTGGCTTGCGCACGAAGCGTTGTTTGCCGGCTAAATTTCATCAGGAACCGCCCCACTACGACCACTGCGACTTATACTGAACCCGACTGAGCGGCCCAGACCGCTCGCTTCCGAATCCGTATCCCCAAGTCACGGCAAACCATAGTCACTGCCTCAAACAGCGCCAACTCACGCTTTTTTACCGATTGTTACCCCAAACCCGCCGTATTCGTGCCAAGGCTTAACCAAATTGGACCGGAGTTCGGGACCGTTTTCGGTAGTTTTACTGAACCATCGAATATGTAATTAATTATTTAAAATCAGTTGCTTGGCGACGCAATCCGGATACGCACGGGGCAAAAGAAAAGGTCCCGGCAAGCTTCCCGCCGGGACCCCTTTTTGTCTGCCTTATTGTAACAATCCTCAGGTCGCCTGCCGCCGCAGGAAGGCCGGGATATCAAGATGGTCGTCTCCCTGTGGCGCCGGGGCAACAGGCGCGGGACGGCCGTGCATGTCCAAGCCCTGCGGCGCGGGACGACGGGCATACTCCGACACCGGCTCGGTGGAAGCGATTTGCTGCGCCACGGTCTTCTGAGGCCGGCGATCGGGCAGCGGCGGCATCGCGGGACCGGCGGTGCGGGCCGCGATCGGCGCCTCGCTCTCCTCGTCACGACGGCCGAGGCCGACATTGGCGAGGCGCTGCAGCAGCGACAGCCGGGTCTTCTGCGGGGTCTCCTCCTCGACCTCGCCGCGGGCCTGGCGAAGCTCGGCCTGGGCGGGCATCGGAAGTTCCTCGATCCGCGGCATCCGCGGTGTGCGGACCGGCGCACGCTCGGCCTGCGGCGGGATGAAGGTTTCCGGCGTCATCGGCTCATGCATGGCCATCGGCGCCTGCTCGGGCTCGGGGAACAGCGTGGGCTTCTGCGCGATCGGCCGCACTGTGACGTCGCCATAGGTCTGCATCGGCGCGGGAGCCTGCGGGACGTCCGCAACGGCGGCGGCGATGGCGGCAAGCGCAGCGCGCTCCACGTTCGGACGCGGAGCCGTGGGAGCGGCGGCAAACTGGCCCGTTCCTGCGGCCGGGGTCTGCCCTTCGAACTTCTGGGCGCGCTCGGCCATGCGCTGATTGTCGGCGCGCAGCCGTGCGGTCAAATCGGCAAGACGGCTCTCGGCAGCCGCGGCCGGAGCAGCGGGAGCCTGCTGCGCCTGCGGAGCAGGATTCGCCACGGGAGCGCTGGTGGCCTGGCTGTTACGCGCGATCGCGGCCTGCTCGATGCCGGTGGCGACGACCGAGACGCGGATCAGGCCGTCGAGGGCTTCGTCGAAGGTGGCGCCGACGATGATGTTGGCGTCCTGGTCGACTTCCTCGCGGATGCGGGTCGCAGCTTCGTCGACCTCGAACAGCGTGAGATCCTTGCCGCCGGTGATGGAGATCAGGAGGCCCTTGGCGCCCTTCATCGAGCTATCGTCGATCAGCGGGTTGGCGATCGCGGCTTCGGCGGCGGTCAGCGCGCGCTTGTCGCCGGAGGCTTCGCCCGTGCCCATCATCGCCTTGCCCATCTCGCGCATGACGGCGCGAACGTCGGCGAAGTCGAGATTGATCAGGCCTTCCTTGACCATCAGGTCGGTGATGCAGGCAACGCCCGAATAGAGCACCTGGTCGGCCATCGCGAAAGCGTCGGCGAAGGTGGTCTTCTCGTTCGCGACCCGGAACAGGTTCTGGTTCGGGATGATCAGCAGCGTATCGACGACCTTGTGCAGCTCGTTGATGCCCGCTTCCGCGGTGCGCATGCGGCGGCCGCCTTCGAAGTGGAAGGGCTTGGTCACGACGCCCACGGTGAGAATGCCCATCTCGCGCGCGATCTTGGCGATCACGGGAGCCGCACCGGTGCCGGTGCCGCCGCCCATGCCGGCGGTGACGAACACCATGTTGGCGCCCGAGAGATGGTCGCGGAGTTCGTCCATCACTTCTTCGGCTGCGGCCGCGCCGACGACCGGCTGCGAACCTGCGCCCAACCCTTGCGTGGCGGCCGTGCCCATCTGCACGATGCGCTGCGCCTTCGACATCGTCAGCGCCTGCGCGTCGGTGTTGGCGACCACGAAGTCGACGCCCTGGAGGCCCGCCGTGATCATGTTGTTGACGGCGTTACCACCGGCGCCGCCGACGCCGAACACGGTGATGCGGGGCTTCAGTTCGTGAATATCAGGAACATTGATGCTGATGGTCATGTTTGCCTCTCGATCACGCGCGCGTGGGTTCGCCCCGGCCGGCGGCCGCGGGAGTTGGTGAAAATCGAATATTGCGGGAAGGAGTCATCAGAAGCCCTCGCGTAGCCATCGTCCGACCTTTCCGAAATACCCGCCGGTCCCCGTCCTGACCTGCTGCCGCGTATGCCGCGGTTCGACATGTTCGTGGTGAACATATTGCGGGTAGACGAGCAGTCCGGCCGGCACCGCAAAGGCGGCGTTCTTCGCCTCGTTGGGCAGCCGGCCGAAACCGAGCGGACGTCCGACCCGCACGGGCCGGCCGAGAATCTGCGTTCCGAGCTCGACCAGACCGGTGAGCTGCGAAGCCCCGCCCGAGAGCACGACGCGGCCGTTGGGCTCCGAGGCGAAGGGCGAATCCTTCAGCTTGTCCCGAACCATTTCGAAGACTTCCTCGGCACGATGCTTGACGATGTTGGCGATGGTAGCGCGGGAGACGATCTGCGGCAGATCCTGCTCGTCACCGGCTGTCGGTACAGACATCAGCTCACGCGAGTCCGATCCGCCGGTGATGACGGTCCCGTATAACGTCTTGATTCGCTCGGCATCGGCAATGGTCGCGGAGAGCCCGCGCGCCAGATCCATCGTGATGTGTTGCCCGCCGACCGCAAAACCGGCGGCATGCACGAAGCGACCGCCGGAAAAGACCGCGATCGTGGTGGTGCCCGCGCCCATCTCGACCACGGCAGCGCCGAGATCGGCCTCGTCGTCGGTCAGCACCGACAGGCCGGCCACATAGGGGCTTGCCGCCATGGCTTCGACGTTGATGTGGCAGCGTTCGACCGCCAGCATCAGGTTCCGCGCCACCGTGGCGTCGCAGGTGACGACGTTCATGTCGATGCCGAACTGATGCGCGACCATGCCGCGGGGATCGCGGATGCCCTTGACGCCGTCGAGCGTGTAGCCGACCGGCAGCGCGTGCAGCACGGTGCGGCCTTCGCCGGTGGCGTGGCGCATGCCGGTGGAGGTGACGCGGCTGACATCGGCCGGCGTCACGGCGCCGCCGCGGATGTCGGCCGCAGCTTCGACCAGCTGACCGGAGAGCCGACCGCCGGAGACCGACAGCAGCACGGACTCGACCCGCACCTTGGCCATTTTCTCCGCAAGCCCGACGGCCTGTCGTACCGCCTGCTCGCATTCGCCGAGATCAATCACGGCGCCGGCCTTCATGCCGCGGGACTGGATCTGGCTGTAGCCGATCAGCTCCACCGCATGGGTCCGGTCGCGCAGGGCTTCGCTCGGCGCCGACGGCTTCAGCCGCGCGATCATGCAGGCGATCTTGCTGGTGCCGATGTCGAGGCAGGCGACGAGGCCGCCGCGCTTGTGCGGCATCGGGCGTGTCTTCGGTGTCTGGGTGCGATCAAGACCGGTCATGCAGCGTCCCCGGCCTTTTTCTTCTTCTTGTCCTTGAACAAATCGTCGCGCGCCTTGGCGGCGTCCTCGGACAGCTGCACCACCAACCGATCGGGCAGGCGCAGGTCGACCGCGACGATGTCGCGGGAGAACAGCCTGTCCTCCTTGTCGAGCCTGGACAGCATCGCAAGCGCGTTGCCGACGTCCTGCTCGGGCAGGCGGATGTCGAGGCCGTCCTTGAGCCTGAGGTTCCAGCGCCGCTCCCCGACGAAGATCGCGGCCTTTGTGATCGAATTGACCTGCGGATAGCGCGCCAGCAAAGCGAGGAAATCGCGGGCCTGCGTATCGGCGCCCTTGCCGACCACGAGCGGCAGCGACAGGAACCGGCGAGAGACATAGGGTTCGAGCACGGCGCCGTCGTCGGCGATGACGGAGAGCCGGCCGGCCTCCTGCCACAGCGCGAAAGCCTTGCGCTCGGTGAGCTCGATCATGAGCTGGCCCGGATAGAGCTTCAGCACGGTCGCGTCCGCGATCCAGGGATTGGCCTTGAGCTTGTCGCGCACGGCGTCGGCGTCGAGGAACAGCAGCGAGGATCGGCCGCTGACGCCGCCGATCGCGAGGATCTCGTCCTGGCTGAGCTGCTTGCGGCCGTTGATCACGACGGAGGTGATGCGGAAGCCGGCGGAATTGGCCAGCGCGTTGCGGGTGTCGTTGACCGCCGTGATGAAATCCTGGAGATGGCCGCCCTTGACGATACCGAAGCCGCAGCTTCCGATCAGGAGCAGCACCGTCATGCTGATCCCGACCCGGCGCGGCAGATAGCGCTCGACCAGCGCGACCAACCGCGGCGTCGGCTCGCGCTCGATGATGGCTTTGGCCCGGGCTTTGGTTTTAATCTTTTCGTTGGCCGCAGCACGCGCGCCGTGAACTCGTTCCAGACGCTTGTCCTGCACCCACTCGCGCAGAAGCACGACCGCTCCGATAGCGGCCGCCTTCAGGTCAGCTTGGGGCCTCAGCGATCTGAAAAGCGACCGAGTGAGGCTTCCTGCTCCATCCATTGCACGAGCTCGTCAACAGTTTGCCCGCGACATCGCGCGGGTCCTGGCGAACATGACGTCTCGGACTTGCCGGGCCGGGTGCTGGTCTTCAGCAGAAGAAAACCTCTCCCCTTCAGAGCGTTCGCTGGGAGTGACAACACCCGCAACGGTCCACGCGCCGGCAGCCAAAGCGTCATATGCGCCGCCAGCGTTAACCTTCGGACGTCCTGGTAAACAAAAGGTAAAGTTCGTTAACGACGTGAGCGTTTTGCCCAGGCCTGTGAGGCATTTATGCCGCAATATCCGGCATTTTACCGGTTTTGGGTTCCAAAACCGGCCGTTTCGCCAGTTCGGCCGTTAACCAGTCCTAATTATTTTCGCACACCGGCCACGGCGAGCTCGACCAGGCCGCGCAGGAACTCGACGAACGCGATGCCCTCGGCCTTCAGCGCCTTGGGGTAGAGCGAGGACTTGGTCAGGCCGGGTAGCGTGTTGGTTTCGAGATAGACCAGCCCCTTGTCCGAGACGATGAAGTCCGAACGCGAATAGCCGGTACAGGACATCGCCCGGTGCGCCAGCATCGCCTGCTGCTTCAGTGCGGCGGTGATCTCCGCCGTGAAGCGGCCTGGACAGATCTCCTGGGTCGACTTCAAAAGATATTTCGCCGCGTAGTCGAAACTGCCCTCGCCCGGGATGATCTCGATCGGCGGCAGCGAGATGATCGAGCCATCCGGCCGCTCCAGCACGCCGCAGGTCGCCTCGACGCCGGCGATGTAGGGCTCGATCACGTACTCTTCGTGCTTGGCGGCATTGCGGACGGCGACCAGATCCTGCCTGGCGTTGACGAAGATCAGGCCGTAGCTCGAGCCATCCCTGGCGGGCTTTGCGATCAGCCGGCCGTATTCCGCGAAGGCCTCGTCGATCTGGTCCAGCGCAATGTTGGCCGGCGGCGTCACGCCGCCGAGCGCGGCGAAATGCTTGGCCGCGAACTTGTCGAACGCGAGGTGCGAGGAGGCCGAGCCCGATCCGGTGAACGGCACGCCGCGCGCCTCGCACATCACCTGCAATTCGCCGTTCTCGGCGCGCCCGCCGTGCAGGCCGAGCACCAGCACCCGGTTCTCCGCCCTAGCCTGGTCGAGCGCCTGCTCCAACGGAATGCCTGACGTGCCCGGCTTGAACTCGTCCTCGAACGGGCGGGCATGTTCGAGCAGCTGTCTGGACTGCACGACATGCACCTTGTCCTCAACGTCCCACCACCAGAGATCGGCCTCGGGCAGCGCCTGATGCAGCGCCTGGGCTGAGGCGACCGAAACCAGACGTTCGCGGTTGGAGCCGCCGAAGAGGATGGTGATGCGCATGTTCTCTCGTCGCTTGTCCAGATTAGCCGGGAATTCCGATCCGCTTGATTTCCCAGTGTAGCTCAATTCCGGAATTCGTCTTCACCCGTTCACGAACGGTCTCGCCCAGCGCCTCGATATCGTGCGCGGTGGCATTGCCCGTGTTGATCAGGAAATTGCAGTGCATCTCAGAGACTTCTGCACCGCCGACGCGCAGGCCGCGGCAGCCGGCGGCATCGACCAGCTTCCAGGCGGAATGGCCGGGCGGGTTCTTGAAGGTCGAGCCGCCGGTCTTTTCGCGGATCGGCTGCGCGGTCTCGCGATGGCTCTGCACTTCCGCCATGCGCGCGCGGATTGCGTCGGCATCCCTGATCTCGCCACGGAAACGCGCGGAGGTGAAGATGATGGAGGGATCGACGCCGCTGTTGCGGTAGACGAACTTCATGTCGGCATTGGAGAAGACGTGCTTCTTGCCGTCGCGCCCGACGCCTCGCGCCTCGATCAACACGTCCCTGGTCTCGCCGCCGTTGGCGCCCGCGTTCATGCGCAGCGCGCCGCCGATCGTGCCGGGAATGCCGAAGTAGAATTCGAGCCCCCCGATGTTCGCGCCCGCGGCGACTTCCGCCACGCGCTTGTCGAGCGCTGCTGCGCCTGCGGTGACGGCATCGCCGCTCGCGCTCGCCTCGCCAAAAGCGCGCGGCGCCAGACGAACCACCACGCCCGCAATGCCGCCGTCGCGCACGATCAGGTTGGAGCCGACACCGACGACATAGACGGGAATGTCGCTTGCGAGATGCGCGAGGAAATAAGCGAGATCGTCCTCGTCCGCCGGCGTGAACAACACCTGCGCGGGACCACCGACACGAAACCAGGTGAGCTCGGCGAGCGATTGGTTCGCCAGCAGCCGGCCGCGAAGATCCGGCATCGCGGCTTTGAGGTCGGGTGTGATGTCGGGGAAGCTCACTGCCCTACCCCAGCGCCTTCAACTCATCCGGCAAGGCATACGCCCATTGCGTGATGTTGCCGGCGCCCAGGCACACGACGAGATCGCCCGACTTCGCCACGCCCTTGACGATGCCGGCGAGATCGGACGCCGCCGGCAGCGGGATCACTTCGCGGTGGCCGTGGGCGCGCAGGCCGGCGGCGAAATGGTCGCGGTCGATGCCCTCGATCGGCGTCTCGCCTGCGGCATAGACCTCGGCGACGATCACCGCATCGGCGTCGTTGAAACAGGTGCAGAATTCCTCGAACAGCGACTGCAGGCGGGTATAGCGATGCGGCTGCACGACGGCGACGATCTTGCCGTTGGTGGATTCCCGCGCCGCCTTCAGCACCGCCGCGATCTCGACCGGATGATGGCCGTAATCGTCGATGACGGTAACGCCGTTCCACTCGCCGGTCTTGGTGAAGCGGCGCTTGACGCCGCCGAAGCCGGCGATCCCCTTGCGGATCGCCTCGTCCGAGACGCCGAGCTCGCGCGCGACCGCAATCGCGGCCGTCGCGTTGGAGGCATTGTGGCGCCCCGGCATCGGCAGCATGAGATCGGCAATCTCGTGCACGGCGCCCGTCTTGCGATCGCGGAACGCAACCTTGAACTTCGATCCGCCGCCCGTCGGGGCCAGGTCGACGAAGCGCACATCGGCCTGCGGATTCTCGCCATAGGTGATGATGCGCCGATCCTCGATCTTGCCGACAAGAGTCTGCACCACGGGATGATCGATGCACATCACGGCGAAGCCATAGAACGGCAGGTTCTCGACGAAATGGCGGAACGCGTCCTGCACCGCTTCGAAGGTCTTGAAGTGATCGAGATGCTCGGGATCGACATTGGTGACGATCGCGACCTCGGTCGGCAGCTTCAGGAACGTGCCGTCGCTCTCGTCGGCTTCGACCACCATCCAGTCACCCGCACCGAGACGCGCGTTCGAGCCATAGGCGTTGATGATGCCCCCGTTGATGACGGTGGGATCGAGGCCGCCGGCGTCGAGCAGCGTCGCGACCATCGTGGTTGTGGTGGTCTTGCCGTGCGTGCCGGCGATGGCGACGCAGCTCTTCAGCCGCATCAGTTCGGCCAGCATCTCGGCGCGGCGCACCACCGGGATACGCCGTTCGCGCGCCGCCGTCAGTTCCGGATTGTCACGCTTGATCGCGGTGGAGACCACGACGACCTCGGCACCGTCGACGTTCTCCGCCTTGTGGCCGACCGAGACCTTCGCGCCGTTCTTGCGCAGACGGTCGAGATTGTAATTGTCGGAGGCGTCCGAGCCCTGCACGGAATAGCCGAGATTGAGCAGCACCTCGGCGATGCCGCTCATGCCGATCCCGCCGATCCCGACGAAGTGGATGGGTCCGATCTCGCGCGGCAGTCTCATGGCGTATCCCGCAGTTCCCTCGTCATGCCCGGGCTTGTCCCGGGCATCCACGAATCCTTACCACTTCTTGCAAGACGTGGATGGCCGGGACAAGCCCGGCCATGACGGCAAAAGTAGGAACTCTGGCTGATTTCGCGTCAGATTCCTGCGATTTTGGCCACCAGATCGGCCAGCCGCTCCGCTGCGTCGAGCCGGCCGGCGCCACGGGCGGCCTGCGCCATGGCGGCAAGGCGCGCGGGCTCGGCGGCGAAGGCGGAGATCTCGGCGGCGAGGCGATCGGGGGAAAACTCGGTTTGCGGAATGCGGATCGCACCGTCGATCTTGGCCAGCACGCCGGCATTGGCGAACTGGTCCTGGTCGATCGCGCCCGGCAGCGGCACCAGGATCGAAGGCCGTCCGATCGCGGCGAGTTCGGCCACGGTGCCGGCGCCTGAGCGCGACACCACCAGATGGTTGGAGGCGAGCCGCGCCGGCAGATCGGTGAAAAACGGCGCAAGCTCGGCCTTGATCTTCAGCCTGTCGTAGACCGCACGCACGCGCGCCATGTCCTCGTCGCGCACCTGCTGGGTAAGGACGAGCCGGCTCCACAGCGCGGGCTCGAGGCGCTCGATCGCGCCCGGCACGATGTCGGCCATGATGCGCGCGCCCTGGCTGCCGCCGACGACGAGCAGGCGCAGCGGGCCGTTCATTTCAGGCACAGCATATGGCACGCCAGCCGCCGCGAGGATCGCCGGGCGCATCGGCGTGCCCACTGTCGTGGTCTTGCCCGATAGCGCCGGATCGCGGTCGAGCACGCCGGGTAACGACGTCGCAATGGCGCGGACGCGGCTCGACAGGAACCGGTTGGCGCGGCCGAGCACGGCATTGGCATCGTGGATGATGTCGGGCACGCCGGCGAATTTCGCCGCGACCAGCGGCGGCAGCGTCGGATAGCCGCCGAAGCCGACGACGGCGACCGGCTTCAATCGCTTGATCAGGCTGTAGGCGGACAGCGTGCCGGCCGCCAGCGTCAGGCCGGCATAGGCGAGCTGCAGCGGATTGCGTCCACGCGCAGTCTCGCTCGAGACGACGTCGATCATGTCCTTCGTGAACAGGCCGCTGTAGCGCAGCGCGCGCTCGTCCGTGACGAGGCGGACGCGGATTCCGCGCCGGATCAGCTCGACGCCGAGCGCCTCGGCCGGAAACAGATGGCCGCCGGTGCCGCCCGCGGCGAGAAGAATCAAGGGGGAGGTGTCCATGGTGGGGAGTTTTACAGTGTCTCCCCCGTCATTGCGAGCGAAGCGAAGCAATCCAGACTGCCACCGCGGAGGGATTCTGGATTGCTTCGCTTCGCCCGCAATGACGAAAAACTACGCGTAGCTGCGCATCGCCTCGGCGTGGCCGCTCGCCTCGACTTCGGTGCGCGGACGCAGCCGCGTCAGCGCCAGCATCATGCCGACACCATAGGCCAGCGACACGATCGAGGAGCCGCCATAGGAGATGAAGGGCAGCGTCATGCCCTTGGCGGGGATGAGCTGGAGATTGACCGACATGTTGATCGCGGCCTGCACGCCGAACAGGATCGCAAGACCCGAGGCCGCAAAGCGCGAGAACATGTCCTCGTTGGCATAAGCGCGCGACAGCGTGCGGATGACGACGAAGGCAAACAGGGCCAGCATCGCGAGGCACAGGATAATGCCGAACTCTTCGGCGGCAACCGCGAACACGAAGTCGGTGTGGCTGTCCGGCAGGCTGCGCTTGGCAATGCCTTCGCCCGGTCCGAGCCCGAACCAGCCGCCATTGTAGAAGGCCTCCATGGCGGTATCGACCTGGAAGGTGTCACCAGAGGCCGGATTCATGAAGCGCTTGATGCGGCCGGCGACGTGCGGAACAAAAAGATAGGCGCTGAACAGTCCGGCGGCGCCGAGGCCGGCGAGCCCGAACACCCAGATCATCCGCATGCCCGCGATGAAGAACAACGAGCCCCACACCATCAGGATCAGCATGGTCTGGCCGAAATCCGGCTCCATGACGAGAAGCGAGACCAGCATCAAGAGCAGCGCGAGCGCCATCGAGGTCGCCGGCATCTCCGGCCGCTTGGTCGATTCCGCGAACAGCCAGGCGGCGATGACGACGAACGACGGCTTTGCGATTTCGGAGGCCTGGATGTTGACGCCGAGTAGCGTGATCCAGCGCCGCGAGCCCTTCACCTCAGGACCGATCGCGAGCGTCAGCACGATCAGGACGATGCTGGCCGCGAAGATGATCAGCGCCGAGCGACGGATCGCCCGCGGCGACAGAAAGGACACCCCGAGCAGCACCAGGCCGGACGGCGCCAGGAACATCACGTGGCGGCTGAAGAAATGGAAGGGATCGAGCCCGATGCGAGTCGCAACCGGCGGGCTCGCTGCCAGCGACAGGATCACGCCGGTCAGCATCAGGGCCAGGATGGCTCCCATCAGCGGCTTGTCGACGGTCCACCACCACTCGGAAAAGGGGGTGCGTTCTTCACGGGAGAGCATGGCGGCCGCTTTCGGACAGAGGTCGGTCCATTGGTCGCCGAGGTTGGTTACCGGGAGGTTAAGAAATCGCGGATGATTGGAATTGCCTCACACCACCGGCTTCACACCCGGCAGCGCCTGCACCAGCTCGCGGAACCTGGTGCCGCGAATTTCGAAATTGCGGTACTGGTCGAAGGAGGCGCAGGCGGGTGACAGCAAGACCACCGCGTCGGTGATGCCCGACGCCTCCGCATCGCGTGCGGCTTGCTCGACCGCGACGTCGAGGGTCTGGCTGATCTCGTGCGGCACCTGCGTGCCGAGCGTGCCGGAAAATTCCTGCGCGGCCTCGCCGATCAGATAGGCTTTTCGGATGCGCGGGAAGTAGCCGGTGAGGCCAGTGATTCCGCCGGCCTTCGGCTTGCCGCCCGCGATCCAGAAGATGTCCGAAAAGGACGACAGTGCGTGCGCCGTGGCGTCCGCATTGGTGCCCTTGGAATCGTTGACGAACAGCACGTTGCCGCGGCGGCCGACCTGCTCCATGCGATGCGCAAGGCCGGGAAAGCTGCGCAGGCCGTTCTGAAGCATATCGAGGCCGATGCCCATCGCGAGCGCGGCGGCGGCGGCGCACGCCGCGTTCTGCGCATTGTGCAGGCCACGCAGAGAACCGATGCCGCCGAGCGCCGCGATTTCACTGCGTGCGCCGCCGGAATTGCGCACGATATTGCCATGCTCGACATGGATGCCGCTGGCCAGCGGATTCCTGACCGAGATGCGCACCACATTTTTGCCGGCACGATCGAGCCGATCGGCGATATCGCGGCAAAAACCATCGTCGACGCCGACGATCGCGGTGCCGCCGGCCTGCACGCCGGCAACGAGGCGTTCCTTCACCGCGGCGTAATGCGCGATGGTGCCGTGACGATCGATGTGGTCCTCGCTGACATTGAGCAGAATGCCGACGGAGGGATCGAGCGAGGGCGTGAGGTCGATCTGGTAGGACGACATCTCGATGACGTGGACACGGCCCATGCGCGGCGGCTCCAGCGACAGGATCGCAGTGCCGATATTGCCGCCCATCTGGGTGTCGTAGCCGGCGACTTTGGTCAGATGCGCGATCAAAGCCGTCGTTGTCGACTTGCCATTGGTGCCGGTGATGGCGACGAACGGCGCATCCGGCGCGTGCCGGCGCCGCTCGCGGCAGAACAGCTCGATGTCGCCGATCACCTCGATAGCGGCCTCGCGCGCCTTCAGCACGCTCCAATGCGGCACCGGGTGGGTCAGGGGAACGCCGGGCGCGAGCACCAGCGCGGCGAAATTGGCCCAGGAGACGTTGCGCAAATCAGCCGTGATGAAGCCGGCTTGCGCCGCCTTGGCGACGTTCTCGGCATTGTCGTCGGCGGCGATCACCTCGGCGCCGCCAGCCTTCAACGCGTGACAGGAGGCGAGCCCCGAACCGCCGAGGCCGAACACCGCGACCGTCTTGCCGGCAAAGGACGTGACCGGGATCATCGAGCGCTCACCGCAGCTTCAGCGTCGACAGGCCGGCGAGCGCCAGCATCACCGAGATGATCCAGAAGCGGATCACGATCTGGGGCTCGGTCCAGCCGAGCTGCTCGAAATGGTGATGGATCGGCGCCATCCGGAAGATGCGCTTTCCCGTCATCTTGAACGACACCACCTGCACGATGACGGAGACCGCCTCCAGCACGAACAGGCCGCCGATCACCGCGAGCACGATCTCGTGCTTCACCGCGACCGCGATCGCACCCAGCATGCCGCCGAGCGCTAGCGAGCCGGTGTCGCCCATGAAGATCGAGGCCGGCGGCGCGTTGAACCAGAGGAAGCCGAGGCCCGCGCCCAGCAGCGCGCCGCAGAGCACGGCGAGCTCGCCGGTTCCGGCGACATATTTGATCTGGAGATAATCGGCGAACACCGCGTTGCCGGCGAGATAGGCGATCATCGCAAAGCTCGCAGTCGCGATCATTACGGGCACGATGGCAAGACCGTCGAGACCGTCGGTCAGGTTCACCGCATTGCCGGCGCCGACGATGACGAAGGCGCCGAACCCGACGAAGAACCAGCCGAAATGCAGCACGGTGTCCTTCAGGAAAGGAATCGTCAGCGCGGTCGACGCGGGATCGCGGTTCAGCCGCACCAGCGCGTAGCAGGCAACCAGCGCGATCGCCGCCTCGATCAGCAGGCGAAGCTTGCTGCCGAAGCCGGTCGTGGTCTGCTTGGTCACCTTGAGATAGTCGTCATAGAAGCCGACGAAGCCGAAACCGAGCGTCACCGCCAGCACGATCCAGACGTAAGGGTTGAGCGGATTGGCCCACAGCACCGTGCCCACCGTGAGCCCGGACAGGATCATCAGCCCGCCCATGGTGGGCGTGCCTTTCTTGGCGAGATGCGATTGCGGACCATCGGCCCGGATCGGCTGGCCCTTGCCTTGCCGGATGCGCAGATGGTCGATGATCCAGGGGCCGAACAGGAACACGAACAGCGCGCCGGTGACGACGGCGCCGCCGGTGCGGAAGGTGATGTAGCGGAAGACGTTCAGGAAGGTGCGAACGGCACCGAAGCCCGGAAATGTGTTGGAGAGCTCGATCAGCCAGTAAAACATTCAGACGGTCCTATGGCGCCTTTGCACGCGCCTTGATCTTGGCCTTATCAACCTGTCTCACGCGCATTCGCTGGTCTTCATCCTGGGGTCGGGCGACCTCTAAGAAAACGAACGGCTTCGCGCCGGAAAGGGTGGGATTCGGGAACAGCGCCTTCCAAGCAGTTTACGCCCTTGCCTGCAAGGCGGCCACTAGGCCCGGCACAAACTTGTTGACCCAGAACATCTTCTTGCTGCCCTTGACAACCACGACATCGCCTGCCCTCAGCAGATTTGCGACCTCGCCCGGCTTCAGCGTGACGGGGTCGTCGTGCCAGCCGAGACCCTTGCCGGCTGGAAGCACTTCGAACAGGTGACGCATCAGGGGCCCGACGCAATAGACGCCGTCGATGCCGTCGAGATGCCTGGCGAGGTCGGTGTGATAGCCGGGCGCACCATCGCCCAACTCCAGCATGTCGCCCAGCACGGCAATGCGGCGGCCGCCGGTCGTGTTGCGCGCCTGCAGGCTTTGCAGCGCGGCAGCCACGCTGGCCGGATTGCCGTTGAAGCTGTCGTCGATCACGGTGACGCCGCCGACCGCCTGCTCGACGCCACGGCCGGTCATGATGCCGACCCGGTCGAGCTTGATCGCAAGCGTCGCCGCATCGAGGTTGGCCGCACGGATCGATGCGAGCGCGGCGAGCGCATTCTGAACGCGGTGCGGCGCGCCCGGCGTCAGGCTGAACGCGATCTCCTTCTTGCCGAGCGCGGCCACGACCTGCCAGCTGTCGCCGTGCGGGGCGTGCGCGACCTCGTGCACCTCGGCTTTGTCGCCGAAACGTATGACCTTGCCCTTCCAGTCCGGCGCCTTGATCCCCGCGGGCAGCACCAGCACGCCTTCCGAAGGCAGGCCGAGGGCAATCGACACCTTCTCGCGGCGGATGGCTTCGAGCGAACCGAGTTTCTCCAGGTGCACCGGTTGGACGTTGACGACGAGCGCGACCGTCGGCCGCGTCAGCTCGCTGAGCCGCGCGATCTCGCCGGCCTGGTTCATGCCCATCTCGACGACCCAGAGACTGGCATCGGGCCGCGCATTGCACAGCGTCAGCGGCACGCCCCAGAAATTGTTGAAGCTCGACGGGCTGGCATAGGCATTGGGGTAGGCCGCGAGGAATTCCTTGGTGCTGGTCTTGCCCGCGCTGCCGGTGAGCCCGATCACCGGCCCGTTGAAGCGCGCGCGTGCCGCGCGCGCTAGACCCCAGAGACCGTCGATCAGCGTGTCCTTGACGACGATCTGGGGAATGCGGATGCCCGCGATCTCGTGCGGCACGATCATCGCGACCGCGCCCGAGGCTTCCGCCTTGACCGCGAACTCCCAGCCGTCACGCGCGCTGGCGAAGGCCGAGATGAAGCCGCCGCTCGGGGTGCCGCTCAGTGCCACGAACAGGCTACCCGGTTTCACCAGCCGGCTGTCCTGGGTGACGAAGTCGATTGGCGTGTCCGGGAACGCCCCCGCGGCGCCCAGCGCGCGCGCCACTTCGGCCACTGTCCATATGGGCGCGCTCATGCAATCCTCGACGATAATGCGGCGGCGACCGCCTCGTGATCACTGAAGGGCAAAACCTCTCCGCCGACGATCTGCCCGGTCTCGTGGCCCTTGCCGGCGATGAGCAGCGCATCGCCATCTTCCAATTCCGCGATCGCGGTGCGGATCGCAACGGCGCGGTCGCCGATTTCGCGGGCACCCTTGGCGGCAGCGAGGATTTCGGCGCGAATGGATTCCGGCTTCTCGCTTCGCGGATTGTCGTCGGTGACGATGATGCCGTCGGCATTGCCAGCCGCGATCTCGCCCATGATCGGACGCTTGCCGGCATCGCGGTCGCCACCGGCGCCGAACACGACGACCAGCCTGCGCCTGGCGTAGGGACGCAGCGCCTGCAGCGCCTTGGCCAGCGCATCGGGCTTGTGCGCGTAATCGACGAAGATCGGCGCACCGTTGCGCTCGCCGACACGCTCCAACCGGCCCTTGGCGCCCTCGAGATGTTCGAGACTCGCAAACACGTCTGCGGCGTCGCTGCCGGTGCCGATGGCGAGACCGGCCGACACCAGCGCATTCTCGATCTGGAATTCGCCGACCAGCGGCAGCCGGACCGCATATCGCTTGCCGCGATGGTCGAGCGCGAGCACTTGCGAAAATCCTTCGACCTCCGCACCGGCGAGACGAATGTCCTCGCCCGCCCCGTCGCCGTTGCGACCGACCGCCATGACGCGCAAGCCGCGCGAATTCGCAGCACTGATCGCCTCCGCCGAGCAATCATGATCGGCGGAGATCACGGCCGCGCCCCCGGGCGGGACAAGTTCTCGGAACAGCCTGAGCTTGGCCGCGAGGTAATGCGCGACGGTCGGATGGTAATCCATGTGGTCGCGCGAGAGATTGGTGAAGCCGCCGGCGGAAACCCGCACGCCATCGAGGCGATACTGGTCGAGCCCGTGCGAGGAGGCCTCGAAGGCGAGATGCGTGACGCCCTCGCGCGCGATCTCGTCGAGTTGCCGGTGCAGCGCGATCGGATCGGGCGTCGTCAGCGAGCCATAGACGGTGCGCTTCGGCGAAACGAGCCCGATGGTTCCGATGCTGGCGGAGGCATGCCCGAGCCGCTCCCAGATCTGCCGGGTGAATGCTGCGACCGAGGTCTTACCGCTGGTGCCGGTCACCGCCGCAATTGTCGCGGGTTGCGCGGAAAAAAATCTTGCCGCGGCCAGCGCCAGCGCGCGGCGCGGATTGGCAACCGCAATGAACGGCACCTTGCAGCCATCAGGCGCGTGGTCGCCGACGACCGCGACCGCGCCTGCGGCAATCGCGGCATCGATGAAGCGCGCACCGTCGGTCTTGCTGCCCGCAAGCGCGAAGAAGAGATCGCCCGGCTTGACCGCGCGGCTGTCGAGGGCAACACCGTTCACGTCGAGCGCCGCGACGGCGGGCTCGATTGCGGCATCATTGCCCTGAACGTCCTGACCGAGGAGGTCGCGCAGCTTCATGGTCTTCCAGTCGACATGCCGGACCGGATCGCCGAATTTCCAGGGAAATCCCGACTCAGCAGCGGCAACGGCCCATCCGGTTGATTACTGGGTTGTCCTGGATGCTGCAAGAATAAGGCGCTCGGACGGCGGCAGGTCGAACCGCGGCTCGACGCCTAAAAGCGGCGCGATCCGCTCGATCACCTTGCCGCCGGTCGGCACCGCGTTCCAGCCCGAGGTGATGAAACCCTTCGTTTCAGGAATCGCCTGGGGCTCGTCCAGCATGATCAGGATCTGATATTTCGGATCGTCGCAGGGCATGATTGCGGTGAAGGAGTTGAGCACCCGCTTCTTGGCATAGCGGCCGTTGATGACCTTCTCGGACGTGCCGGTCTTGCCGCCGACATAGTAACCCTTGACGTCGGCGGTCTTGGCGGTGCCGATTTCGGCATTGAGCCGCATCAGGAACCGCATCTTGTCGCTGGTCTCCGTCTTGATGACGCGCTTGGCCATGGACGCCGCTTCGGACTCGGTGCGCTTCATGAAGGTCGGCGGAATCAGATAGCCGCCGTTCACCAGCGCGTTGATGCCCATCACCGCCTGCAGCGGCGCCACCGACATGCCCTGGCCGAACGCGATGGTCACCGTATTCAGCTCGCCCCAGCGGCGCGGTATCAGCGGAGCCGCGCTTTCCGGCAGTTCGGTGCGCAGCCGCGTCAACTGGCCCATTTTGGCGAGGAACGCCTTGTGGGCCTCGACGCCCTGGCCGAGCGCGATCCGCGCGGCGCCGATGTTGGACGAGAAGGTGAACACTTCCTTGGTATTGATGAAACGTCCGAGCGCGTGGCTGTCATGGATGGTGAACTTGCCGTAGTGCAGGTTTCCCCGTGCATCCCACATCGAGTTCAGGTTGATCTTGCCGGAATCGAGCGCCATCGCCAGCGTGAACGCCTTGAACGTCGAGCCCATCTCGTAGACGCCGGTAGTCAGGCGATTGATGCGGTCGGGGTCGTGCGCTTCCTTCGGATTGTTGGGATCGAAGTCCGGCAGGGAGACCATCGCCACGATCTCGCCGGTCTTGACGTTGGAGACGATGCCGGAGGCGGCCTTGGTGTGGTATTTCTCCTTGGCCTTCAGAAGTTCGTCCCGCAGTGCGTGCTCGACGCGCAGATCGACCGAGAGCTCGATCGGCTTTTGCAGCCGGTCGGTGGCAAAGCCCGCGCGGTGGAGATCGGCGAGCCCCTGATTGTCGAGCCACTTCTCCATGCCGGCGATGCCCTGGTTGTCGATGTTGACGAGACCGATGAGGTGGGCGACCTCGTTGCCGGTGGGGTAGACGCGCTTGTTCTCGCGCAGGAAGCCGATGCCGGGAATGCCGAGCTTGTGGATGTCCTGCTGCTGCTTCGCCGTAATCTCGCGCTTGAGCCAGACGAAGCCCTTGCGCGTCTTCAGGCGCTCGCGCACCTCGGCCTCGTCGAGGTCGGGCACGGTGGCGGTCAGAAGCTCGATCGCCTCGTCCTTGTCGATGATGCGGCGCGGCTCGCCGAACAGGCTCGACGCCTTGACGTCGGTCGCGAGGATCGCGCCGTTGCGATCGACGATGTCGGGCCGCGCGGTCGCGACCACCTCCTGCGCCGCGGCGCGACGCGCGCCGTGGGCGTCGGCGCCGATCGCGAACATCACGAGCCGGCCGCCGATCAGGGCGTAGACCGCGCCAAAGGCGAGCATCGCCAGGCCGACGCGCGCCCGCGCCTTGGCCGCGCGATCGACATTGCGCCCGTACAGCAGGCTGCGGATCAGCCGTTGGCGCCAAGGTTCGGTCGGCTTTTCTGTGGGTTTGGCCGGGGTCACAGCACTCATGGCTTGTCCTCGGGCTGAGGCACGGAGCCCGTCACATTATCGGGATCGCTCGCGGCTTCGATGGTGTTGAGCATGGCGCCGATTGGATCCGGCTCGCCCGGCCTGAACATCCGCGGCGGACGCTCGGGCAAATTCTTCAGTGAGTCATACTGCGTGCCGTTGACCGGCTTGAGCTGCAGATGCCGGTCGGACAGGCCTTGCAGGCGCAGGGGCGCATCGAGCTTGGCCCATTCGGAGCGCAGCGCCGCGATCGCATCGCGCTGCTCGCGGATCTCCGCATGCAGACGCAATACCTTTTCGGTGCGCGCCGTGGAGTCCATCTTGATCCGGTAGACATGAGCCGCCGCGAAGATCAGCGCGCCGATGACGAGGAGGTGGATGAAGCGCATGCGCTAGCCACCTCTCATGACGTCGGAGAGTTTTGGCCAGGACGATTGCTCGCGATCGTCATGCGCGGGAGCCGAGGTGCGCTCGGCGGCGCGCAGTTTTGCCGACCGCGCGCGCGGGTTATGCGCGACTTCGTCCTCGCCCGCGATCACCGGCCGCCGCGTCAGCAGCTGGAAGCTCGGCACCGCCTGAGACACTTCCGGCAAATGGCGTGAGCCGCCACCTGTCTTGCTGCGCTCGGCGAGGAAGTTCTTGACGATGCGGTCTTCCAGCGAATGGAACGAGACGACCACGAGGCGACCACCGGGCTTGAGCACACGCTCGGCAGCGATGAGCGCGCTCTGGAGTTCCTCGAGCTCTTCGTTGACGAAGATGCGCAGGGCCTGGAACGTCCGCGTCGCCGGGTGAATATCGCCAGGCTTGGAACGAACCACCCTGCCGACGAGATCGGCGAGCGCGCGCGTGGTCGTGAACGGCGTCTCCTGACGGTCCGCGACGATGGCGCGGGCAATCCGGCGCGACTGCCGCTCTTCGCCGAGGAGATAAATGATGTCGGCGAGATCGCCTTCCGACGCGCGCGCCACGACATCGGCCGCAGTCGGGCCCGCCTGCCCCATCCGCATGTCGAGCGGACCATCGAGGCGGAACGAGAAGCCACGGCCGCCCTGGTCGAGTTGCATCGAGGACACCCCGACGTCCATCACGACGCCGTTGACGCCTGCGAGGCCTTGCGCCGCACAGACATCGGCGAGGTTGGAGAAACGATCTTCAACGAGGGTCAGCCTGCCTGCGGAGCGTTCGACCAGGTCGGCGCCGCCCTCGATCGCAGTACGGTCGCGATCCATGGCGATCACTCGGGTTCCCGGCACGTCGAGAATCGCGCGGCTGTAGCCGCCGGCACCAAAGGTCGCGTCGATATAAAGGCCGCCTTCGCGTGGGGCGAGGTGGTCGATGGCCTCGCGGCCAAGAACGGGGATGTGCGGAACCGAGCTCATGCGCCAAGCCTGCCGATCGCCCCGCCGGACTCCCAAGTGAGATCGGGGACGAACAAGCTCATAACGCCTCGAATGATTCCGCGTCGCGGCGGTTCCACGACCCAACCCCCGTCCAACATAGTTACCGAGCCCGGTCGTCCCGGGCCACCAACCCAGTATTCCCCTTGGAATTTGTCGGGCAGCCATGGGATTTCGAGCCAAAATACGCTTTGGCCGCCTCCGGACGCGGGTCGGCTCTTCATCCCTCAGTAACGGCCCTTAGCGTTAAGAAAGCGTTGATCGGCTCGCGACAAGTCGAAAAGCTGACGCGGCGGTGATGCTTCATCCACACACATGCGCCAAAATGCATCCGTTAACCTCGTCGCGCGGTTGCGCACGGTGGAGGGTAAAGGAATAGTAAAGAGAAGGGCTTGGCCCACTCTCTGTTTGTCTCGAGCTGTTTATGTCGTCCGGTTCGTCCACGCCGTCTGGATCTGATTCGAAGCGTCAACGCGTTCTCCCGGTTCCCAAGGCCGCCGCGAACATGCGGACGTTCGAACCGGATTCCTCGATCGTCTCCGACATCATCCCCTCACCGAACCATGGCGACCGTAACAAGGGCCGGCAGCCCGACATGATCGTGCTGCATTACACCGGCATGCCCGACGTCGAAGGTGCGCTGGCGCGGCTCTGCTCGGCGGGCACCGAGGTGTCGGCACATTATGTCGTGCTGGAAGACGGCCGCATCGTGCAATGCGTGCCCGAGGCCAGGCGCGCCTGGCATGCCGGCGTGTCCGCCTGGGCCGGCGAGGACGACATCAATTCCTGCTCGATCGGGATCGAGATCGTCAATCGCGGCCACGACTGGGGTTATCCGGAGTTTCCGCTGCGCCAGATCGCCGCCGTGATCGCGCTGTGCCGCGGCATCATGCTTCGCCGCAAGGTGCCCGCGCACCGGGTGCTCGGCCACTCCGACGTGGCGCCCGCGCGCAAGAAGGATCCCGGCGAAAAATTTCCGTGGCATTCGCTGGCCAATTCCGGCGTCGGCCATTGGGTCACGCCCGCGCCGGTGGTGCGCGGCGAGAGCCTGATGCTCGGCACCATCAGCGACGAGGTGCTGAGCCTGCAGCAGGCGCTCGCCAGATACGGCTACGGCGTTCCCCTCACCGGCAAATACGACGCCGCGACCATGGAAGTCGTCACCGCGTTCCAGCGCCATTTCCGCCCGGCGCGACTGGATGGGGTCGCGGATCACTCGACGCTGTCGACCTTGCAGGCGCTGTTGGGGAGTCTCCCTCAGGAGACAACGGCCGTCGCGACGAAGTGACGACGACTGCCACACACCCCGTCATTGCGAGCGAAGCGAAGCAATCCAGGAGTATTGGGCAACTACTCCATCTCCCTCATCCTTCGCGCATAAAGTCGTCGCAGCGGCTCCAACTGCGTCGCCTCCGTCGCAGCGCGATAGGCCTCGCGCGCCTCCTCATTCCGGCCGAGCCGCCGCAATAGATCGGCCCGCACCGCCGGCAACAGCTCGTAGCCACGAAGCCCGCCGCGCGCAGTAGTCGCATCCACGAGATCGAGCGCACGTGCCGGCCCATCGACCATCGACACCGCCGCCGCATGGTTGAGCTCGATCACCGGCGACGGGTTGATGCGCAATAGTACTTCGTAGAGCCCGGCAATCTGCGGCCAGTCTGTCTGCTCATAGCTCGGCGCGCGCGCATGCAGCGCGGCGATCGCGGCTTGGACTGCATAGGGCTGCGGCCGGCCGGGCACGCGCAGTGCGTCGTCCACCAGACGGAGACCCTCCTCGATCTGTGCATGGCCCCACCGCGAACGATCCTGCTCTTCCAGCAGCACGATGTCGCCGGCGGCGGTCTGGCGCCCTGCGCGGCGCGCATCGTGCAGCAGCATCAGCGCCAGCAGGCCCTTGATCCCCGCGCGATCGGGTAACAGCCGGTCGAGCAAGCGGCCAAGCCGGATCGCCTCGGCCGCAAGATCGGGCCGCATCAAATCCGCACCTGACGTCGCCACATAGCCTTCGGTGAAGACCAGATAGATCACGGCAAGCACACCCTCGAGCCGCGGCACCAGCGTGTCGCGCTCGGGGACCTCATAAGGAATGCCGGCGAGCCGGATCTTCTGCTTGGCGCGGACGAGACGCTGCCCCATCGCCTCCTCAGTGACGAGGAAGGCGCGCGCGACCTGCGCCGTGGAGAGCCCGCAGACGGTGCGCAGCGTCAGCGCGACCTGGACTTCGGGCGCAAATGCGGGATGACAGCAGGTGAAGATCAGCCGCAGCATGTCGTCGTCGACCATCGCCGGCGGCTCGACGGGCGCCTGCGCGTTCAGCTCGAGCTCGTGCACGAGCGCCTGCTCCTTGCCACGGAAAACGGCCTGGCGCCTGATACGGTCGATCGCCTTGTGCCTGGCGACATTGACCAGCCAGGCACGCGCATTGTCGGGGACCTCGCACGCCGGCCAGCGCTCCAGTGCCACCGCAAACGCGTCCTGGAGCGCGTCCTCGGCAAGATCGAAATCGCCGACGAGGCGGATCAGCGTGGCCAGCGCCCGCCCCGCCTCGTCGCGGAAGATCTTGTCGATCTCGGACAATGTCATATGTCGATGCGCGACTGCGCCTTCACTTGTCGTAGACCCAGATCGGCCGCACCTCGATCGAGCCGATGCGCGCCGACGGAATCCGCGACGCGATCTCGATCGCGGTATCGAGATCCTTGGCCTCCACGAGGTAATAGCCGCCGAGCTGCTCGCGCGTTTCGGCAAACGGGCCGTCGGTCGTCAGCGTCTTGCCATCGCGCACGCGCACGGTCGTCGCGGTCGTGGTCGGCTGCAGCCGGTCGCCGGCCTTGAAATTGCCGCTCTGGATGATGCCTTGCGTGAAGGTCTGATATTCCGCCGTCATCTGCTGGCCGGCCGCCGGACGCATATTCGCGTACTCGGCTTCGTTCTGGTAGATCATCAGCAAATACTGCATCGCTTAACTCCTGTTGCACGGCTGGATCGCCGACATCCAGTCGAACGGGACACGCACCCAACGACATCTTCAGGATAAATTATTTCGGGCGAACCGTGCATGGCGTTATCGGCTTGCGGAACCGACACAAATGCTTCATGCGTAAGCCGTCAGTCGGCCGGACGGCCGCTCCGGCAAGTGCCGAAAGGCCGCCGGGGAGGAAAGTCCGGGCTCCCTTGACATACGGTGCCGGATAACGTCCGGCGGGGGCGACCCCAGGGAAAGTGCCACAGAGAACGAACCGCCCGCCGTAGCAGCGCAAGCTGCGTAGGCAGGTAAGGGTGAAAAGGTGCGGTAAGAGCGCACCGCGGCTGCGGCAACGGAGCCGGCATGGTAAACCCCACCGGGAGCAAAACCGAATAGGGACGGCGTAGCGGGCTGTTCGCGAAAGCGATAACGCCGCGGGGCGATGTCAGGCCCGCCGTCCGGGTAGGTTGCTCGAGGCCCTGTGCAAACATGGTCCCAGAGGAATGGCCGTCACGTATCGTTCGCGCAAGCGGACGGTGCCTTACAGAACCCGGCTTACAGGCCGGCTGATATTCTAAAGCGTTTTCGAGCGAAGTGGTTTTCCGGTTCGCGTGAAGAAAACGTGTCTTACCAAGAAGTGACGAGGGGCTCGGTGTTAATGCATCGGGCCCCTCACCATTTTGGCTCTCTATCCGACGATCTTCTCCAGGACCGCCATCAACGCCTCCGGCGCCGTGACATTCGGTGCATGGCTCGCGTCGAGTTCGAAAGTGCGCCAGCCATCCTCGCTCTTGGTGCGCTTCGCAAACTGCCCGAACACGTCGCCCGGCGGAATGCGCGTGCAATAGATGTAGTTGCGCGGCATCACCGGCTCGCCATGTTCGAGCTTCAGCTTCGTCTCGAAACATTTCATCGGCATGTTGATCCGGCGCGCGTTGAGCCAGTCGAGATCGGCCTGCGGCGTGTCCGGCGGCGGCGGGTTCGGCGGGATGCGGTAGCCGTCGCCTGAGCTTGCAGCCTTGCGCATCGGCTCGCGCCCGCCCTCATGGAGATCGAACAGCGATTGGCCGTCACGCGGCACGAAGGCGTCGAGGTAGATCAATTGCGTCACCCGCTCGCGCGCGCGATCGGCGACGCCGGTGGCGACCATGCCGCCATAGCTGTGGCCGAGCAGCACGATGTCCTCGAGGTCCTCGAACCTGATGACATTGAGAATGTCCTGGATATGCGTATCGAGATCGATCGCGGGACTAGCCAGATGCGCGCGCTCGCCGAGGCCGGTATAGGTCGGCGCAATCAGGCGATGCCCGGCCTGCGCCATCAGCGGATGCATCTTCTTCCAGGCCCACCCGCCGGACCACGCGCCGTGACAAAGCAGGAAGGTTTTTGAGGGTGCGGCCATCGGCGTTTCCATCGTTCTTGTTTGTACGATGGAGTGTAGCGGCCGGTCTCGCGATGTAAACGCTAAGGCCCCTTAAGCCGCGCGCGTGTTCACCTTGACGAAAACGGGTGCACCCTGAGCAGCTTCGCGCCGCAGCTTGCCCGCCTCAAAACCGTGCATGCCGATCTGCCATTGCAGCCCGACGATGGCGCCCTTGGTCGGCTGCAGCAGCGCAAGCGAAGCGAACAGGGTCACCGGCAGCCACACCGCCAGTTGCAGCCAGACGGCCGGCGCATAGGCGGTCTCGACCGCGAGGATTGCCGGCACCACGAGATGGCCGACGACGACCATCACGAGATAGGCCGGGAAATCGTCGGCGCGCTGGTGAAACAGCTCCTCGCCGCAATGGTCGCAGGTATCCGCCACCTTCAGGAAACGGCCGAACGCGTGCCCCTCGCCGCAATTGGGGCATTTGCCCAAGAAACCGCGCCACATCGCTTTCGTGAGAGAGACTGAACCGGTCGCCATGACCCCACCTCTTCCTTTTCTACGATCCATACAATAAGATCTTGCATCCATACATTCAAAGGATATAGGCCTTAATTGCATGGATTGGACCCCTACAATCTCGGAGCTGAGCGGGCCGCGCTATCAGCGCATCGTCGAGGCCATGGAGGCCGATATCGTGGCGGGCCGGCTGGTGCGTGGGCAGCAACTGCCGACGCAGCGGGCGCTGGCAAAGGCGCTCGGCATCGACCTCACCACGGTGACGCGCGCCTACACCGAGGCGCGGCGCCGCGGCATCATGGAGGCCCGGGTCGGCCAGGGCTCGTTCGTGTCGGAGACCAGCGCGCGCCGCGCGGTCGATCTGCCGCATCCCGTCGCGATCGACCTCTCGATGAACGTGCCGCCGCAACCTCTCGAAGCGCAACTCGACGAGCGCATCATCGCCGGGATGGAAGCCATCCGCGCGCAATCGGGCCTGACGGCGCATCTCAACTACCAGCCGCCCGGCGGCAGCGCACACGAGCGCGAGGTCGCCGCGCGATGGATGCGCGCACGCGTGCCGCATGCGCATGCCGACAGGCTCGTGATCTTTCCCGGCGCGCAGACGATCCTGTTCAGCCTGCTCGCCCACCTCGCCCGGCCCGGCGACGTGGTGCTGACGGAGGCGCTCACCTTTCCCGGCATCAAGGCCGCCGCGGCGCGGCTCGGCATCAAGCTCGTCGGAGTCGCCATGGACGACGGCGGCATCCTGGCCGACGCGCTGGCGAAGGCCTGCCGCACGCATAGACCGAAAGCGGTCTATCTCATTCCGACGCTGCACAATCCGACCACTGCGACGCTTCTCCCCGAGCGCCGCAGCGCTCTCGCAAAGATCATCAAAGATGCCGATACGATTCTGATCGAGGACGACGCCTACGGGCTGCTCGATCGGTCGGCATCGCCGATCGCCAATCTCATTCCGGAACGGACATATCTCGCAACCACGCTGTCGAAATGCATCGCGCCCGCGCTGCGGGTCGCCTATCTGGTGACGCCAGATAGCAGCTCGCAGCGGGAGATGCGCAACTCTTTGCAGGCGACGGTGCAGATGCCGGCACCGCTGATGGTCGCGCTGGTGACGCATTGGATCGAGACCGGCATCGCCGACCGCATCATCACCGCCATCAGGAGCGAGGCCGTCGGCCGGCAGCAGCTCGCGCAACGCGCGCTCAAAGGCTTCGAGTTCCAGGCCAAGTCCGCCGCTCACCATCTTTGGCTGCGGCTGCCCAAGGACCGTCCCGACGTCGCGGCACATCTGCTGCGGAATGGACTGGCAGTCGTCGCCGGCGAGGCCTTCACCGTCGACGGGACCGCGCCACACGCGGCACGCGTTTCGCTAGGCGCGGCGCGCAACAGGGCGGAATTGACGGAGGCGCTGCGCATCCTGGTCGGCGCGCTGCACAGGCCCGCCGACACCAGACAGATCGTCTAGCAATAGCCTATTGATGCTGGCGGCGATGCCGCGAGCGCACGACCGGCGCGACGGGAGACGGATAGGCCGCATAGGCTTCGCTCGGCGCGAACGACTGGCCGCGAGCCCCGCGCGCGGCGGGCGTGAGCTGGCCGCCATTCAGAACGTCGCGGTCCGGATGAGCAGCCTGATAGGCCGCAGGCTCGGAAAACTGGGCCTGCGCCATTGTCGGCATCAAGGCCGCCGCCGCCACTAGCGCGGCCGCGACGGCAATCTTCGTGCGGGTCATCGTCCTTCTCCATACGCTCATTCGGGAAATCACCGATCGAACCGCATGATGGCGTCGAACGGACCCCCCGGTTTAAGTACGAGCATCATCTAGGGCCTGTCTTTCGCGAACGCCCGCCGCTGGGGATCACGCTTGCGTGCGGCTTTGAAATTGACCTGCACGGCCGCAGCTGTGCTATGCGAGCAATGGCGATCAACAGTTCGGGATCGCCCAGGCGACAGGGACTATCTGTTGGAAATACTCACCTACGCGCTGCTGCTGCTCGGCGCACTGGCCGGGGGCTTCGTCTCGGGCCTTGCCGGATTCGGCACGGCGCTGATGGCGCTCGGCATCTGGCTCTACGTGCTGCCGCCCTCGCTCGCGGTGCCGCTGGTGCTGATCTGCTCGGTGATCGCGCAGAGCTCGACGCTGCCCTCGATGTGGAAAAGTTTTGATCTCTCGCTGGTCTGGCCGTTCCTGATTGGAGGACTGATCGGCGTGCCGCTGGGCACCATGCTGGTCGCCTCCGCCGATCCAAAAGTGTTCAAGCTGAGCGTCGGCGTGCTGATCCTGGTGTTTTCAACCGCTCTCTATCTGAACAAGCAGCCGCTCGCCGTCACCTTCGGCGGCCGCATTGCCGACGGCGCGATCGGCTTTGCCGGCGGCATATTAGGTGGCCTTGCCGGACTGTCGGGGCCGCTTCCGATCCTGTGGGCCAACATCCGCGGCTGGAACAAGCACGAGCGGCGCGGCATCTTCCAGCTCTTCAATTTCACCGTGCTGGCCGCCGCTTTGGTGTTGCAGACGGCCTCGGGCCTCGTCGCGTTCAAGGTGATCTGGCTCGCGGTGATCGCATTTCCGGGCACGCTGATCGGCGCATGGGCCGGCGCGCGCGTCTACCACGCGCTGAGCGACAAGCATTTTGGCGATGTCGTGCTCGGTCTCTTGTTCCTGTCGGGCCTCGGCCTGGTCTGGAACAGTTTGGGCACGCACTAGCTCCGTATTGTCTTCGCGGCGAGCGCCATGCCGCCGGCAACGCCGACTCCAAGCACGTAGATCCAGCCCTCGGCGAAATCGAACAGATGCGAGTTGAGCAGCGAGGAGAGCAAGTTCTGCACCATGACCAGAAGGCCCCACCCAGCAGGCCAGCCCCTCGCCGCGAAACAGCGAGAGGTGCGCGAACCAGAGCGCGTAGAGGATCACGACGCCCAACGCGCCCCATTGCACGGCGACATTGAGCGTCTGGTTGTGGGGATCACCGACGATTTCAGCCCGAACCCCGCTCTCGCCGACAGCCGCGCGCGCGAACAGGCCGCGGATCGCGCCGGTGCCGTGACCGAGCAGCGGCGCGTCCGCGGTGAAGGCCAGCGATTTGCGCCAGAACTCCAGTCGCGATCCCATACCGCTGACGTCGTTGCCGACGATGCTGACCTCGTAGTCTCCGCTGAATTTGGCGACGGTCGTGCGCAGATGCGGCGAGGCGGTCCACAACGTCAAGGCCAACAGCCCCATCGCACCGACGGCGAGCAGCGCGGTGCGGCGGCGCAAATGCAAGAGCGCGAAGACCACGATCAGGATCGGCAGCGTCACCAGCGCCGTGCGCGAGACCACGACGAACATCATGTTGGCGAGGAATCCAATCGCGAGCGCCACGAACAGCGCCGCGCTACGGTAGCGGCCTCGTCGTAGCAGCGACACGGTGGGATAAACCAGCGCGATCGCACAGAGCGCGAATTCCTGGCTCTGGTCGATATAATTGCGTACCGCGATCCCGCTTTCGACCTTGTAAGGCCCGCGCGACAGATAGAGTTTCAGCGACAGTGCGGGATCGGCGGCAACGGCAAAGGAATAGAGCATCAGCGCCGTGCACGACACCAGGAACGCGGAAAACACCCAGTTGCCATAGGGCCAGCGCTCGAACTGGTAGATCAGGAGCGGAATCACCAGCAGCTTCGCTGCCGGGCCGATCGCATGGATTCGGTCCGGCCACGGCGCATCCGACCAGAGCGTGCCGATGGCGGCGAGTGCGACCAGCGCGATCGGCAGCAGGCAGATCGGCCGAAGCAGCGAACGCGGAAATTCGCGAAGGTCGAGGAACGCGAACGCGATCAGCCAGGGAATGAGCGCGAAAACGAGCCCGGTCGTGGTCCATGGCAACAGCAACGCGATCAGCGCGACGAAGCGGGCTGGCGTGCGATAGCGTGCCGCCCAGATCGCGGAGAGCCAGGAATTGGGCCGCTGCTCGTACAACACTCCGGTCATTTGGCCCCTGCAGGCGATCCCCACGGCGCGGCAAGTTTGCCGGAGCCGTGGGGCGGGGACAAGCGATCGCTACGCCGGCGCGCGTACAGGAGACGCCACGGGCTCCGGCGCAGCCTGCTCCGGGGATTCCTCGTGTCGGAGCATGACAAGGCGCTTCCTGAATTCACGCCGTAGCAGCCACAAGCTCAGGGCCCCCTGCAGCGTGGTTGCCGCGATCGACAGGTACCAGACGTGCTCGATCCGGAAACCCGGCCGCGTCGACAGCCAGATCGCCGGCAGCGAATAGGTGAGCACGCGCGTTGCCGAACTCCACAGCACCGGCTTGGTATTGCCAAGGCCCTGGAACATGCTCGAGCAGGTGAAGATCACGCCCTGCGCCACCATGTTGAGCGAGATGATCCGCAGGAACAGGAACGCGATCTCCATGGTTTCCCGGTCGTTCGAGAACCCCGCGAGCAGGAGCTGCGGCTTCAACTGCGCGAGGCACATGAAGCCGATCATCACGACACTGGTGATCAGCGCCGCCTTGACGAAGGTTTCGCGCACGCGCTCGCCTTTTCCGGCGCCCATGTTCTGGCCGGCGATCGGCCCGGCGGCGAGCGCAACTGCAAGCGCCGGCATCTGGATCAGGCCCAGGACCCGTTGTCCGATCCCGAAACCCGCCTGCGCCGCCGCACCGAAATCGCGCAGCACGAAATAGACCACCGCCATCAAGATGAACATCATCGCGAACTCGCCGCCGGCAGGCAGACCGACATTGAGGATGCGCTTCAGATGCTGCGCCTGCGGACGCCACTGCGCCGGATTGAAGGCGACATAGCGCTCGACCTTACGAAAATACGCAAGCAGCATCACGACGCCGATCAGCACCGCGATCGAGCTCGCCAGCCCCGCACCGGCAACGCCGAGCGCATGGCCCGTGCCCAAGCCCGCGATCAGAACCGGCGCCAGCGCGATGTTGATGGCCACCGCAAGCGCCTGCACCAGCATCGTGGGACGCACGATGCCGGTGGCGCGCAGCGCGGATCCCATCACCTGGCTCGCGAATTGCAACGCGAGCGCCGGCATGAACCACAGCAGATACGTGGTCCCCGCCTCGATCGTGGCTTCGTCCGCGGCGATCGCATGCATGTAGGCGCGCGACAGCGCCGCGCCTGCGACCAGGGTCAACAGTCCGAACAGCACCGACAGCACGATCGCCTGATTGAAGATCAAATTGGCATCCGGCCGATCCTTGCGTCCCACGGCATGCGCGATCAACGACACCGCGCCGACGCCGAGCACCTGCATCAGCGCGTTGATGAGAAAGCCGGCATTGCCGGCCGCCGCCACGCCCGCGACCGCGGCATCGCCCAAGCCCGAGACGAAGTACAGATCGACCAGCTGGCAAAGCATGATCGTGACCATACCGACCATGATCGGCGGCGCCATGCCCATAATGTGCTTCGCGATGGAGCCGTTGGTCAGGTCTTTCATGTCACCCATCCTTGACCGATTCTTCGGCGACGCGGCCGACATTGGTCCACCGGCCGCGCGTCACTCATTCCGCCGCTGCGATCTGTCCGAGCTCCACCACCTGGCGCTCGAACAGCCCCCGATAGATGCCGCCGGGCTTGGCCGCGAGCTTGGCATGCGTGCCTTGCTCGACGATCTCGCCGCGGTCGAACACCAGGATGCGATCGAGGCTCTTCACCGTCGACAGCCGGTGCGCGATCACGATCGAGGTCCGGCCTCTCATCAGCCGCTCCATCGCCTGCTGGATCAGCGCCTCGGATTCCGAATCGAGGCTCGAGGTCGCTTCGTCCAGGATCAGCACCGGCGCATCGGCGAGGAAGGCGCGCGCCAGCGCCACGCGCTGCCGCTCGCCGCCGGAGAGCTTGACGCCGCGCTCGCCAACCAGCGTGCCGTAGCCCTTGGGCAGGCGCACGATGAAGTCGTGCGCGTTGGCCAGCCGTGCCGCCTGCTCGATCGCGTCCAGGCTGGCGCCGGGCCGGCCATAGGCGATGTTCTCGGCGAGCGAGCGGTGAAACAGGATCGGGTCCTGCTGCACGATCGCGATCTGGCTGCGCAGCGAGTGCTGCGTGGCCTTGGCGATGTCTTGCCCATCGATCAGAACGCGGCCGCCGGTGACGTCGTAGAGCCGCTGCACCAGCTTGACGAAGGTGGTCTTGCCGGAGCCGGAGCGGCCGACGAGACCGACGCGTTCGCCGGCGTGGATCGTGACCGACAGTCCGTCATAGAGCGGCGCGTGGTGGCCGCCGTAATGGAACGTGACATCGTCGAACACGAGCTCGCCGCGCTCGATCGTGATCGGCCGCGCGTCCGTCGCATCCGCAATCCCTATCGGCTCGTCGTGGATCGCCACCAGCTCTTCCATGTCATTGACCGAGCGCTGCAGGTTGTTGATGTGCATTCCGACGTCGCGCAAATAGGCATGGATGACGTAGTAGCTCGTCAGCACATAGGTGACGTCGCCGGGCGAGGCCTGCCCCGACATCCACAGCAGCACGGCACCGCCGATCACGGAGGCGCGCAGGGCCAGCAACACCGAGAGCTGCGCCAGATTGGTGTAGTTGTAGCGCAGCCAGGTCCGCCGCACGCGCACGCGCCAGCGGTTGACGACACGGGCAAGCCGCGCATCCTCGCGCGCCTCCGCGCCGAACGACTTCACCACGGCGTTGCAGGTCAGCGCATCCGCCAGTGTGCCGCCGACCTTGGTGTCCCAGGCATTGGAGACGCGCGCGGCCGGCGCGATGTAGCGCGTCGAGAACAGCACCGTCATCGTGACATAGGCCAGCGCGCCGAGCGCGATCACCGCGCCAAGCGAGGCCCAGTGCACGCCGAGCAGGATCATCGACCCGATCAGCACCAGCAGCGACGGCGCCAGCGCCATCAAGATGGTGTCGTTCAACAGGTCGAGCGCCCACATGCCGCGGGTGACCTTGCGCACCGTGGATCCCACGAAGGAGTTGGCGTGCCAGTCGGTCGAGAACCGTTGCACGCGCATGAAGGCTTCCTGCGCGACCTCGGACATGATCTTCAGCGAGAACGGCACGATGGCCTGGAGGCCGGTCAGCCGCAGCACCATGGACGCTGCGCCCAGCGCCACGATACCGCCCAATGCCATCAGCGCCGCGTGACGCGCGGCGGGATCGGATGGGCCGCGCGTCAGGGCGTCGACCAGATGTCCGGAGAAGACCGGCATGAACAGGTCGGCGATGGTCGCACCCAACAAGCCGCCGGCCACGACGAGCGTACGCCCCGGCTGCTTCAGCCAGTGCCGGAACACGAAGGGCAGCACCACGCGTATCGCCGCGGGCCTTTTTGACAGAGCGGTCATGGCATCATCCGGCCGCTTATGCCGCGGGCCGGCTCCATTGATGGACACAGGCCGGCCGCGAGGGCCGAGACGGCGTCACTTGAAGTTGGCTTTGGACTTGGGGAGCGGAGCGATCGGGACTGGAAGCCCAATCGAAGCTGGCGGAAGAGGCCTCTAGGAGGCCGAGCAGATACCGAGCCAGAACATCATCGAGCGCGGGCGTGCGATCTGCGAATGCGACGAAATCATGCAAATCCTCCCGGTTCGATGGAATGAGGTGCGCTTTATAGATGTGTCATTGGTGATTTGCAACGGGGCTCGCGCGAGATCACGCACGAGTGTTGCAAATTAGTACGCATCGCCGCGCTCTCCTCCGTCATGCCCCGCGAAGGCGGGGCATCCAGTACGCCGCGGCGCCTCGGCTCTATTACAGGCTTTTCGGAATACAGGATCGCCCGGCCAAGCCGGGCGATGACACCGAATGAGTGGCTGGCTTAGTGCGCGTCGCCGCTGGCGCCGAACGGCGAGGCCGGCCTCTTCAACAGTGTGACGAGCAGGGTGAGGCCGAGATAGAACAGCGTCAGGATGAAGAAGGCATCGCCGAAGCCCATCACCACGGCCTGGCGATGCACGAGCTGCGACAGCTGCTTCATCGCCATCAGCGTGGAATCGCCGAGCCCCTGGAACTTCTGCATGAACATGGTCAGGGTTTCGGTCGCGGTCGCGTTGCCCCAGGTGACGCGCTCCTGCAGGCGCGTGATGTGCAGGTCCGTGCGGTCGTTGAGCACGGTGTTGATGACGGCAAGACCGACCGCGCCGCCGAGATTGCGCATCAGGTTGAAGAGGCCCGAGGCGTTCTTCACCCGGTCGGGCGCGAGCGTGCCGAGCGCGATGTTGTTGGTCGGCACCATCGCGAACATCATGCCGATGCCGCGCAGGATCTGCGGAATCAACAGCTCGTAGAAATCGTAGTCGCGCGTGATCCAGGTCATCTGGTAGGAGCCGAGCGCGAACACGACGAGCCCGAAGGCGATCATGTAGCGCATGTCGTACTTCGCCATGAGACGGCCGACCACCGGCGCGACCAGGAACATGGTGATGCCCGAGACGAACATGGTCTCGCCGATCATCAGCGCGCTATAGCCGCGCACTTCGGCGAGATAGCGCGGATAGATGTAGGTGAGGCCGTAGAGGCCGATGCCGATGCAGAACTGAAGGACGCAGCCGATCGCAAAATTGCGGTTGGAAAAGGTGCGTAGATTGACGATCGGCTCGGCCGCCGTGAAGACGCGCCAGAAGAAGGCAATCGCGGAGATGCCGCAGATCCAGGCGCAGATCGCGACCGAGGGGTCCTGCATCCATTCATATTGCGGCCCTTCCTCCAGCACGTATTCCAGCGTGCCGAGGAACCCGGCCATGAACAGCAGCCCCCACCAGTCGAAACGATCGAGCAATTCGAAATGCGGCTCGTCGAAATCGACCAGCGCCAGCACACCGATGGTGATACCGATGCCGGGCACGATGTTGATGAAGAACAGCCAGTTCCAGGACATCAGGTCGGTGATGTAGCCGCCGACGGTCGGCCCGATGGTCGGCGCCAGCGTCGCGACGAGCCCGATGATGGGACCGACGATGTGGAATTTGGTGCGCGGGAAGACGGTGTAGGCCGAAGCGAACACCGTCGGGATCATGCCGGCGCCGAGAAAACCTTGCAGCGCGCGCCAGAGGATCATCTCCTCGATGGTGGTGGCGAAGCCGCAGAGCAGGCTCGATGCGGTAAAGCCGGCCGCCGAGATCGCGAACAACAGCCGCGTGCCGAAAGCGCGCGACAGAAATCCCGACAGTGGAATCGCGATCACTTCGGCGATCAGATAGGCGGTCTGGACCCAGGAGACTTCACTGGAGCTTGCCGACAGGCCGGCCTGGATTTCACTCAGGGACGCCGAGACGATCTGGATGTCCAGGATCGACATGAACATCCCGAACACCATGATGATGAAAGCGAACAGCCGCTTCGGCGCGATGCGCTCCGAAGCGGGGTCCGCCATCATGGCAGGTGAAGCGATCGTGGCGTTCGCCATGGTCTGACCTCGCGGCGCAGGCGCGCTACTGCGGATGGATCATGGTGGCGTCGTCGAGATCGACCTCGCTGTCGGCGTCGGCCGCGCCCTTGTTGGTGTCGACCGTCGCAGTGACCGACATGCCGGCGCGGAGCAGGTTTTGCTTTGCGACCGACTTCGGCACGCGGATGCGGACCGGCACGCGCTGCACGATCTTGGTGAAGTTGCCGGTGGCGTTGTCAGGCGGCAGCAGCGTGAACACCGAGCCCGACCCCGCCGCGATGCTGTCGACGACACCGGAGAACTTGCGCATGCCGTAGGCGTCGACCTTGATCGTCACCGGCTGGCCGGGGCGGATGCGCTTGAGCTGGGTCTCCTTGAAATTGGCGTCGATATAGACGTTGTCGAGCGGCACGACGTTGCCGAGCCGCTGGCCCACCGCGACGAAGTCGCCGGCGCTGACGAGGCGGTTCGAGAACGTGCCGTCGACCGGCGCGCGCACCGCGGTGAAGGCGAGATCGCGCTCGGCCTTGGCCAGCGTGGTCTTGAGCTCGGCGAGCTGCGCCTGCGCTTCGGCCTGCTGCGCCTTGGCGACGTCGACATTGCTGAGCGCGACGTCGTAGGCGGCCTGCGCAGCCTTGACCGCGGCGGCGCCCTGGTCGCGTCCGGCTTCGGAGCTCTCGAAGGTGGCGCGCGAGGCAAACCCCTTGTTGCTCAGCGCCTGCTGGCGCTCATAATCGAGGTCGGCGCGCTTGAGGCCGGCTTCGGCGGAGACGAGCTGCGCCTTGGCCTGCGCGACCTGGCTGTCGAGTGCCGCGACCTGGCGGCCGATGCGATCGATGGTGGCCTGCTGGGTCGCGATCCTGGTCGCGGCGGCGTCGACCGCGATCTTGTAGTCGCCGTCGTCGATGCGGAAGACGATGTCACCGGCGCGCACCGTCGTGTTGTCGCCGGCGAGGATCGAGGAGACGTGGCCGGCAACGCGCGCGCCCAGCATGGTGTTATTGGCGCGGACATAGGCGTCGTCGGTCGCGACGTAGAAGCGGCCGACCAGCGTGTAATAGCCGGCATAGCTCGCGGCGGCGAGCGCCAGCACCAGCCCTACTCCCATCATCACGAACTTGCGCTTGCCGGACTTCGGCGCGCCGGCGGCGGCGGGGGCTGCGGCCGGCTTGTCGGTCACGGGCGTCTCCGGCGCCTCGCTGGGGCGGCGCTTGGTTTCCTCGGCCACATGAGAGCGCAACTGCTCGGCGAGAGCTACAGACGTCTCGGTGGCAGCGTCACCACCCGCGGGCGTCGGCGTCTCCACGGCGTCCGGGCGAAGGACGCGCGCAGCCTGGTCTCTCACTACGGCCATGGAGGCCTCCCCCAAAAAAGCGCAATGAGGGACGGCCGCCGTGCGGCCGGGTCCCTCTCGCCGATCCCAAATATCATTGACCGAACGGTTCGGTCAATATAGATAATATTCCCGGGCAGACCCTACTGGCCCGAATCCTTTATTTCGGTTTCATGACCCTCGACCGAAGCAAAAACTTTCCGAGACCCTGAACCAATGGTTGTAGCCGGCCGCGAACATCTGCACGTCATCCAAGAGGAGGACAGCTCCAAACGCCGCCAGATCCTGGACGGGGCCCGCAAGGTGTTCATGGATCTCGGGTTTGACGGTGCCAGCATGGGCGAAATCGCCCGCGCGGCGCAGGTCTCCAAAGGCACGCTTTACGTCTACTTCGCTGACAAATGCGCGCTGTTCGAAGCCATCCTCGAGCAGGAGGCGCTCCAGCACGGGCAGGTCGCGTTCAATTTCGATCCGGCACGCGATGTTGAAACCACGCTGAAGGATTTCGGCCGGGCCTACAATCGTCTGCTGTGCCGGCCCGGCGGCGGGTCCGCGATCCGCACCGTGATGGCGATCGCCGAGCGCATGCCCGATCTCGGCCGCCGCTATTATGCGCGCGTGCTGGACAAATCCATCAACCGCCTCTCCGACTATCTCAACACCCATGTCGCCTCCGGCGATCTCGAGATCGACGATTGCGATCTGGCGGCGTCGCAGTTCATGGAACTGTGCAAGGCCTCGCTCTTCCTGCCCTTCGTCTTCCAGGCCGCGCCCGCACCGTCGGAAGAACGCATGAGCGAGGTCGTCGACAGCGCGACGCGGATGTTCCTGGCGGCTTATCGGGCGAAGTAGCGCCAGGCGGGCATGCGTTGCAGGCCATTCCGGCGCTCCTATATTGGGCCTCATGTCCCGTGATCTTCGGCCGCCGGTCGATATCCTCCATTATGAGATCGTTCAGGAACAGGCCTCCGCGCTTGGACGGATGGGCCGCACGCTCGAGCAGGCGCTCGCGCGCTTGCGCGAGTTCGACGCCGCCCATGCCCTCCCCGAGGTGCCGGACTCGATGCAACCGGCAAGGCGCAAGCTGGTGATGGAAGCCGGTCACGCGCTCTGGATGTTCGTGGTGCAGCGTGAGGCATCCGGCTTGCGCGACAGCCGCCACATCATGCGGACCTACAATGTCCCGGCCGAGGTGCAGCTGTGTATGGGGCTGGTCCCAGCACCGTCGAAGTCGGCCCGAAAATGATTTGCTACGGCGCCCGGCGCTCGGGCGTGCACTCCTTTGACAAGAAGCGGTTGTGCTTCCCGATGTCAGCTCAATCGTCAGGGAAAAAGAGGCCCCAGCTCGCGGGGGGGCATTGAGCTGGGGCCATTGGGGTCACCCTTGGGGAAGGGTATCGGGAAAACTTGGCAATGGCAGGAATGTTCCTCCATTAATTTTGAAGAGGAATTGGCGCCGCGGGAGGAATGGCACGTACTGGTCTCTAAGTGCCCGGCGTAGCTTGAACTGCTTCGCTTTGTTCGTTCCACCGATGGAACAAAGAACCTTATGTGCACTTTGTAACGTTGGGCGAAGCAGGGGGAACATGTGAATACGGCGGAACTTCCAACCATTCTGTTGATCGAAGACGAGGATGCGCTCCAGCTCATCGTCGAAGACGCTCTCTCGGAGGGAGGCTTTCAGATCGCGACCGTGAAGACGGGCGAAGAAGCCGTCACGCTCCTGAAGGGTGGTCAGCCCTACCGGGCGCTCGTCACTGACGTCAATCTGCTGGGGCGCCTCGACGGCTGGGAGGTCGCAAGGGCCGCCCGTGAGATCGACCCGCATTTTCCCGTGGTTTACATGACCGGCGGCGCGGCCGATAAATGGCCCATCTTCGGTGTACCGAACAGCATTCTGCTTCAGAAACCATTTGCGCCCGCGCAAGTCGTTTCGGCTGTTTCCCAGCTCCTGAACGCGGCCTCGCAGCAGACGGGTCCCGCCTGAGAAACGGCGAGATCCGTGTCTGCATCAGTCCTCCTCATTGAAGATGAAGCGCTCATCCGAATGATGCTGGTCGAGATGATCGAGGAAGCGGGTCATTCAGTTGTTGCAGAAGCGGGAAACGTCACCAAGGGTGCCGTTCTTGCGACGGATGCCGAGTTCGATCTCGCGATCCTGGACATCAATCTCGGCGGCGACACCATCGAGCCAATCGCCACAGCAGTTGCGGGACGCGGCAAGCCCTTTTTCTTCGTGAGCGGCTACGGATCGTCGGGTGTGCCTGATGCCTTCAGGGGCACCCCGGTCGTGAGAAAGCCTTGCTTGCTAGCAGAGTTGCAAACCGCCATCGATGCCGCACTGGCGCAAGTGCCGAGTAAAAACCTTGGGCCGATCTAGCCGATTGCCTCGGCCTGGTATCGTAGTCGATGTGCATTGCTGCGATCGTCCGCAACGGGTCACAAGCCGTCCATCATGCTCAACGCGGAAGACTTCCGTTTGCAACGGTGGGCTGACCTTATAAGACCACACCTAGTCCGCCACCTGCTTCCTGAGCGCAGCGAGATCGTTGACGACCATCTTGGTCGGGCCGGTCCAGATGATGCCGTCGTCCTGGAGGCGGCTGAGGATCAGGCTGATCGACTGGCGCGTCGCACCGATCATGCGCGCGAGATTGGCCTGCGTGATGCGGCCGAGCGAGATCGGGCCGCTCTCGTCCTGGGCCGCGTTCTCGCACAGCTTCACCAGCAGCAGCACCAGCCGTTCCGCCGCCTTCTGTCCCGCCAGCGTCTGCGCCAGCATCGAATAGGTCTCGCCCTTGAAGCCGAGACACTCGATCAGCGCGACTGCGAACGACGGCGACTGCGCGATCAACCGGCGGACCGCGTCCTGGTCGAGATGCAGTGCCTCGACGCGCCCAAGCGCGCGGGCCGACCAGCTGTGGCGGTGATCGCCGAGGATATAGGGCGCCCCGACGAAGTCGCCTGCCTCCCAGGTCGACAGCATCAATTCGCGCCCCTGCGTGCCGGCATGGGTGCTTTCGACGATTCCGTTCAGGATGATGTGGACGCCGTTTGCGGGCTCGCCCTCCCGCAGCAGATATTCGCGGTTCTGGTAGGTCGCGAGCCGGCCGGTTCGCATCACCAGCTCCAGATCGGGCTTGTCCAACGCCTTCAGCACATAACGTCCGGTCCCGGGCCGTGACAGTTCGGCGCGCGGCTCAGCGGGATCGGCCACCTCATGCGCATCGCTGCGCTCCACGATCGGTCTCCCTTCGAGTGACGGCTCGAAGGCTAGGAGGTCTCCGCTCAGATTGCAACGCGGCGCAGATGGTCGGGCCCGACTGAAGCCTCCACGAAAGCGCAGGCCAGATCGGTGAGCAGACGCTCCCGGCCAGCCGGCGCCAGGAACGTGACGCCATAGGGCACGCCGGCTGCGGTGACGGCGTTCGGAACGGCGATGGCGGCAAGGCCCAGCGGGTTTGCGTAGTTGGTGTAATAGCCGTTGTTGAAGTTGGCCGTCAGCGGATCGCGCGCGACGTCGTCGATGCTCAGCACGGTGCCGACCGTCGGCACGACCAGCGCGTCGTGAACTTGCCAGAAATCGCGCAGCGACCGCTGGACCTCCTTGACCTTGTAGAGCGCGCGATAGGCGTCGGCCGCCGTGAACTTCCGGCTGCCGATGACGAGGTCGCGCACGATCTTCACGCCCGCGTCCGGGTTGGCGTCAAGGAATGCGCCGACCGAGACGTCCCGCTCGGCGAGGAACGGTCCGAAAAACATCAAATCGTTGACCGAGATGAACGGCGCGAAATCGACCGATGCGACCGACAGATCGAGTTGCCGCAGCTTGCGCAGCCCATCGCCGAACAGCGCCTCCGTCTCCGCATTGCCGAAGAACCTGAGCTGATCCGGACGCGGCGTTGCGATGTTGAGCGGCCGCGCTGGAGGAACCTGCTCCGTCCATCCGGCGAAAGCTTCCGGTGAAAAGCAGTCCCCGGCATCGCACCGCGCCAACACGCGATAGATGTCGTGGCCATCGCGGGGGTCGCGCGTATAGAGCGAGATGGTATCAAAACTACGGCACGCGTAGACCATGCCGCGCTGACTGAAGGCGCCGGGCGCCGGCTTGAAGCCGGTCACGCCACAATAGGACGCCGGCACCCTGCCCGATCCGCCAGTATCGGTGCCGAACGCAAAGGACGAGGTGCCCGTCGCGACCGACACCGCTGCGCCCGAGCTGGAGCCGCCGGGGATGTAGTCGGGGTTGTGCGGGTTGCGGGCGATGCCATAGGGCGAGCGCACGCCGACGAGGCCGGTCGCGAACTGATCCATATTGGTTTTGCCGAGATAGATCGCGCCGGCGGCGATGGCGTCGGCGACAACCGGGCTGGTGTCTTTCGCGGTGTAGGCGAATTCCGGGCAGGCCGAGGTGGTCTGCTCGCCGGCGACGTCGATACAATCCTTGACCGAGAACACGAGGCCGTAGAGCGGCAGCTCGCCGATCTCGCCAATGCGCGCATCGAGCGCGCGGGCCTTCGCCATGACGCCGTCTGGATTTGCCCTCGAGATCCAGACGCCGCTCTGGTCGGCGTCGTCAAGGCGCGACAACACATGCGCGGCGACATCGGACGGCTTGAGCTCACCGCTGCGATAGGCGGCACGGAGATGGCGAGGTGCGAGATTCATGTCGGTCACGTGCTTGCGGGAATTGGCAATGTGCCGGCGAGGCAGACCCGCCGGCACCGATCCTAGCGGCCGATCACCTTCTCGAGATAGGCGGGCTGGATGAAGGCTTCGAAGTCGGCGCGCGGCAGCAGCTTCGGCAGGCGCTCCTGCTTCACCAGGAAATCGGCGGTCGAGATCAGCGTGTCGACGAACTTCCCCTTTTTCGCGGATGTGCCGAGATACTCCTCCGTGAGCTGCTTGTTGCAGGGGATCATCCCGGTTCCCTTCATCATTCGCTGCGCGTCCTCGATGGGCAGCGAAAGCTCCTCCGCGATGATCTCGGCGGTCTTCTCCGGGTTCTTCAGCCAGAAGTCGATGCCTTCGCATTCGGCCTTGATGAACTTGTCGACGTAGGACGGATACTTCTCCGCGAACGCGTTCATGACGACGCCGATGTCCCAGGTCGGGTAGCCGCGCTTGGCCATCTCGCCCGAGGTGACGAGGATCTTGCCGCCGTTCTTCACAGCCTTGCCGAGATTCGGCTCCCAGAACCAGGCCGCGTCGATGTCGCCGCGAAGCCAGGCCGCCGCGATGTCCGACGGCGCCAGGTCCAGGATCTTCATCGAGGCGGGATCGACACCCTCGTCCTTGAGCGCCTGGAGCAGGAGGTAGTGCGTCGTTGAGCCGAACGGCGCCGCCACGGTCTTGCCCTTGAGGTCCTTGAGCGAGGTGATGTTCTTGTCGGCGCGAACCACCATCGACTCGACGTAGTCGAGCATGTTGATCACCAGGATGCCCTTGATCGGCAGGGCGCGCGTCGCGCCGATCGCGGTCGGCGGGTTGCCGAGGCCGCCGAAATCGACGTCGTTGCCAGCGATCGCGCGCAGCATGTCGCCACCGCCGCCGATCTTGACGTATTTGATGTCGACGCCCGGCATCTCCTTGGCGAGCAGGCCAAGATGCTTGGTGACCAGCTGCGCGTTGACGAGGTTCAGATAGCCGACGGTCACCTTCGCCGGCTTGTCCTCGGCGCGGACTGCACCCGTGAGCGCCAACGTGGTAACCGCGAGCGTCGCAATCAGTCTCTTCATGGAGGTCTCCCCTACGATCAGAATTGGATTCAGGCCCACGGCATCAACAGTTTCGCGATGCCGCGCATCATGAGGTCGAGCACGACGCCGGTGAGACCGAGCACGATCAGCCCCATGATCACGACGTCGGACAGCAGGAATTTTGCGGCGTCCCAGATCATCCAGCCGATGCCGGCGGATGCCGCGACGATTTCGGCGGCGACGAGAACGGTGTAGGTGAATCCGAGCGAGATGCGCATGCCGGCCAGAATCAGCGGTCCCGCCGCCGGCAAATAGACGTGAAACAGCAGGTGTCGCCGGGTCGCGCCGAGCGACTGGGCGGCGCGCACGTAGACCGGGTCCACGCTGGTGACGGCCTGGATCGTCGAGATGACGATGCCCGGAAGACCGGCAAGAAACAGCAGCGACAGCTTCGAGCTCTCACCGATGCCGAGCCACATCACCAGCAGCGTATAAAGTCCGAGCGGCGGCAATGGCCGGTAGAACTCGATCAACGGATTGAGCAGCGCGCGTGCGTTGCGCGACACGCCCATGAGGACACCGAGCGGAACGCCGATCAAGCAGGCCAGCGTGAAGGCGGTGAGGATGCGATAGAGGCTTGCGCCGAGATGCTGAAGCAGGGTCGCGCCCTGATATCCCTTCGTCATCGTCTTGACGAACGCGGCCCAAACCGCCTGCGGCTTCGGCAGGAACAGCTCGTTGGCCCAGCCTCTCTCCGTGACAATGGCCCAGCCGGCCAGCAGCACGGCGACGGTCAACGTCGAGAGCAGCACCGATCGCGAGACCTTCGGAAGCCGCAGCCGCAAGCTGCCGCGTCGCGTGCGATCCGGCGAGATTGGAATCGTCATGTGGGTCGCCTCGACGCTCATGTCCGCACTCCCAGGATCTGCATGATGGTCAGCGCGTAGATCCGCGTCGCCATCACCGACTTGGTGATCGAGATGTTCTCGTTGTCGACGGCCCAGCCGTCTTCTCCGGGACCGAACGTCACCGCATTGATGCCGGCTTCGCGGAAGCGGATCGTGTCATTGAAGGCGTTCTTGCGGTTGACCCCGGGCTCGCGGCCCATCAGACGCCGGTAAACCGCGCGCAGGGAGCGGCAGGGCTCCTCCTCGACCGGCACCGGTTCGGTCGCGTTGACGAACAGCGAGCCGGGCACCTGGCGCACCTCCACCTTGACGTCGTTCACGCCGGCAAAAGTGTCCCGTCCGAGACGCTCGATGTCCGCAATCACGCTCGACAGCGTCATGCCGGGCACGATGCCGACCACGGCGAGTGTGATGGTGCAGGCATCCGGCGAAAACTGCATCTCGCCAGGCAGGCCGGACCGAATGCGCACCACGGCGCAGCAGGGTGGCGTATGTCCCATGAACTTGCTGGGGATATGCGTGAACGCCATGTCCTTCAGTTTCGGCAACAGCTTTGCCGCTTCCATGATGGCGTTGACGCTGATGTCCGGTCGCCAGATGTGCGACTTGATCCCGTGAACGGTAAGCTCGATCAGGCAGTGGCCGGAATTGGCCACCGACAGGTTCATGCCCCAGTCCTTGTTGACGTCGCCCCAGGCGGTCGGCTCGGCGGTGATCTCGTAGTCGGCGGTCAGGCCGACCTTGTTCAGCATGTAGATGGAGCCTTCGGTGCCGTTCCGCTCTTCATCGACGGTGTAGCAGCACATCAGGGTGCCATCGAACTTCACACCCGCTTCGGTCAAGGCCTGCACTGCGAGCAACGATGCAGCGAGGTTGCCGCGCGTGTCGGACGTGCCGCGCGCATAGAGCAGATCGCCGTGGCGTGTCGCCTTGAACGGATCGAAATCCGTCATGTGCCATTTCTCCGGCTCGACGGCCGGATAGGTGTCGAGATGGTCGTTGAGAATGAGCGAAGGCGCGCCGTCGCGTCCCTTGAGCACGCCCAGCACGTTCGGCCGGTGCGGCTGCGCGCTGTGCTTGGTGACCTCCATACCGAGCGCTTCGAGCTTGCCCGCGACCAGCATCGAGATCGCCTCTTCCTCGGCAGGCGGCAAATCGGGATCCAGCGGATTGCCGGAACGGGGCTGGCCGGTGCGGATCAGCTCGGACGCGAGCTCAAGCCAGCGCTCCTCCGTGATGCGCGACAGCACGCGCTGTTCGAGATCCGAATAAGGAGGGGTGACAGGCATCTGCATGACGGGATCCGCTGGCTCACGGCGCCGGCAGCGCCGCTTCGTGGCAGCTTCCTCATTGCAGCGACCGTGCCAACTGCCGAAAAAGCCCGCGGCAGCACAATTGTCTTTCTGACTTCAATGGCTTAGGCGAGATTTGCGCGTGCGCAAATTTTTGCGCCCGAGATGCGCTCTGCCGAAGACGCGACGCCGGCTGAACAGGCTGGGGTCAGCGCGAAGCCGGCCGGCGTGGGATCGTAGCCCGCATCCAGCGAAGCGGAATGCGGGAACACCTTCCCTATTGCGCTGCCCGTAATCCAGGCTACGGGCCACGCGCAATCCTCAGTCGTCGGCGTACTCGTCCTCTTCGTGCTTTCGCGCCATGCTCTTGCGCGTCCCCAGCGAGCCGGTCACGGAGGGATCGCGCGCATTCGCATAGGGATTGCGCCCGCCCGCTCGCGCGGCAACCTCTTCGCCGGAGACGGCGGCGGGCTGGCAGATCAGGCGGCGGCTGGCGCGGCGCATCAGATCGACGTGGATGTGATCGTAATGATAGACGTTCGAGCCCGGCGCCAGCACCGTGGTGAAATGCACGCAGGCGCCCGACTGCACGTCGCGCAGGAATCCCTGCTCTTCCGGCATGCCGCGCCAGCCATCCTTCACGGTGACGCGGCGGCCGTCGGCGAGCACGAAGGCGGCGATGTCGAGCGCATTGCCGAAGGCGTGCTCGGAAATATGGGCATGCGAATTGCCGTTCATGCCGCGGCAGGAATAGGCGGAGATCTGCTTGATCTCCGCGACGCGGGTGCCGAACCAGCGCATCGCCGAGGGCTGCACGGTGTCGGCAAGCCAGCGGTCGAGCTCGGACACGATCGGACAGGCCAGCGTCGCAACCGGCTTGATCGCAACAGGGCCGACGGCGGTGACGGGATTGCCCTGTGCCGGACCAAGACGCGGCGGCGGTTGCTGCGCGGGCCCCTGCGAGTAAGGCGCCGGCCGCGCCGGATAGCTCGGCGCATTCATGTAGCGCGACGCGCCCGCGGCATCGGTGCCCTCGGGCGGCAGGTCGATCTCGTCCTCCTGCTGAGCCACGCCCGGCGCGTTCAACGGCATCGGGCCTGGCGAAGCGCCATAGCCGGAGGGCTGACGCACCGCGCTCTCGGGATAGTTTGAGCGTTGCGGATAGTTCTGGCTCTGCGGGTAATTCGATCGCGGCTGCGTCACCGGCCAGCGCGGCTGGTTGCCGATGCTCCCGGGCGGTCGCAATTCCTCATCGGCAAAGCCGTAGCTGCTCGAGCCTTCGCCGAGGGCGGCGACCTTGAGCGGAAACTCCGCGCCGCACATGCCCGGCCCGGAGATCGGGTCGATGCGGACGAGATCCGGCCCTTCTTTCACCGCGCCTGATTTCAGGCATGCGGCTTCGGCCTCGGCCCGCCACGGTTCACGTTCGGCCTGGAAGACGCCGCGTCCGCAACCCGCTAACGAAACAAGGACGATGGAGCCGACGAGATACAAACGAACTCCGCGCGTCATGCACGCACGTTCGATGAATTTACTTAAAGACTCTTCAACGTGTTGATTTCAGTGTTCTTTAACCATGTCAGCCCGCGCCAGCAGGAGCGCCTGCCGGTGACGAGCGACAGCAAGGCTGACTTTTTCGAAAAGAGACTCTCTGTTAACCATGATCCTCTCGCGCAGGGCGGCGCGACAGCGGGAGCGACCTCATGACGTTCGCCGGGAGACTGAGCGTTATCACCGCGTACCTCGCCATGGCTTTTGTCGGTGCCATCGTGCTCGGCATGATCTAGCGGCTTCAGCCGGAGGTATCGAACGCGTCCCTTACGACCGCGCGCTCCACTGCCGCGACGTCGTGATCAGCTTCTCCGGCCGCTCTTCGGCTCGCGTCCAGTCGTTGCCGGAACACCAGAAATGGCCGACTGCGCAGGCTTCGACGTGAAGCTTGCCGGAGCCCTTCAGCGTCATCGTCGCATAATAGGTGCTGCCGCTGGAGCGGCTGTAGATGTTGCCGGTCCAGACGTCGTGCGTTTTCGGTTTCATGTTGACGAGCACGCTCTCGCCCCTGGTCGATGCTTCCGTCAGCGCGAAGCCGCACAGTGCCGGTCCGCAGCGTTCGATGCGAACCGTGCCCTTGGCGCCTGCGCTCTCCCATTCGCCGAGCGGCAAATAGGCGAGTTCGTCGTCGCTGCGCTCAGGGCTCGTCACCGCCTGCTCGAGCACCGGCCTCGGCGCAACGACCGGCGCCTCCATGCGCGGCGGATCGAGCGCGACGGTCTTCGGCGGATCTATCGGCGATAGCACCACCCGTGGGGGATTGGAGCTTGCCGCCTGCGGCAGGACAATTGGCTGCGACGTCGTCGAGGCAAGGACAGGAGCCGCCGGCGCCAGTGAAGGCGCGACCGCAATGGCTGGCGCCGGCCTGACCGGAGCCACGGGATAGAGCGGTTGCGGCGGCGGTAGCACCGGCGTCGGCGCCGGTGTCGTATCGACGTCCGGCCGAAAGCTGCGATGGGAGGAAACCGCGACACAGGAAGCCGATCGGCAATTCCTGGGCGACTCGACCTGGAATCGATGACCGCCGATCGAGAACGCGTAGGATCCGGCCTCGGCTGCGGGCGCAATCGCCATCAGCGCGATCAAGGTGCCAAGCGAAGTCACAAGCCGCATCATCGGCGCCTCCCTCTGTGTGGCGACGACGTTACACAGATGGAATCGCGGCTGAATGTGCGCTGCCTCACCCAGCAGAGGAGAGCCGTTGTGACGTCTATCACAGAACGCCCGACCAGCCCGGCGTAGGGTCGAACCACGCTTCATCCACCCGCGACTTCAGTCCCATCGGGACCCACACATTCTTCGGAGGTTGTCATGAACAAGCTCACCATCGCCGCCACCGCTCTCTTCCTCGCGTCCACCGCCGCCGCGCATGCCGGCAATGCGATCTCGTTCCAGATCGAAGGCCAGAACATCCGCATCGAGACGCCGCGCAACTGCGCCTCGCTCAATTGCGTGACCATCGTGGCGCCGGGCCTGTCGGACAAGCCGATCAAGCTGAACAACATCAACCTCAAGGGCCTTGGCTCCAGCTCCAAGGACGACGACGTCGACACCACGCCGGCTCCGGCCACGACCGCGCAGCCGGCGCCGGCTCCGGTGCAGCAGCCCGTGCAGCAGGCCCCGGTGCAGGCGACCGCGCCGGCAGCGCCCGCTATCGCGGCACCGAGCACGACGGTTGCCGCTGCTCCGTCCACCGGCTACGACGCCACGACGCAGACCGCGCCCGCTGCTGCGCCCGCGCCCGTCGCGGTTGCTCCGGCCCCCGCTCCGGTCGCCGCCGCGCCTGTTGCGGTTGCCAACACGCCGATCGGCGTCTGGGCCACCGAAGAGAACAAGGGCAATGTCCGCGTCGAACAGTGCGGCGTCAATCTCTGCGGCTACGCCGCGAAGACCAATGAGCGCATCCTGATCAACATGAAGCCCGACGGCGCGAAGTGGAGCGGCCGCATCCACGATCCCGACTCCGGCCGCAACTACGACTCGACGATCGCGATGAAGGGCCCGAATGCAATGCGCGTGCAGGGCTGCGCCTTCGGCGGCATGTTCTGCGGCGGCCAGACCTGGAAGCGCGTGAGCTGACGCCGCAGGTGTCGTCTCCAACACATGCACATTCTTCGTCATGCCCGGGCTTGTCCCGGGCATCCACGTTTTTAGTCCTGCGCTTAAGGCGTGGATGGCCGGGACAAGCCCGGCCATGACGGTGGAGAGGCTTGGCCACAAGCTAACGTCGCGTACCATTTGAACGTTCACCGCCCACGTGCGATAGACATTCATCCGCCGTTCAGCTGTATCCGGCTGATATCGGTCGATCTCGCCTCGCGTTTCTCACCGGGACTCTTCGTGACATTTATCGTGGCCTGGCGCCGCTTCATGTTCGCGCTTGCGCTGCTGGCGTTGCCGCCGGCCGGGGCAAGCGTTGCGTTCGCATCCGATGCGATCGAGCTTGCGCAGGCGCAGCCAGAAGCGCAACCGTCGCCCGCCCCCTCGCCGACGCCATCGGCTTCACCCGCTCCCCCGACCGAGGCGCAGCCCGCCGCCGTCGAGCCGATCGGCAACGTCGCGACGGTGACGGGCATCGCGACCGTGATCCGCGACAAAAATTCCTATCCGCTGCGCGTGCGCGACGACATCTATCTCAACGACGTCGTGCAGACTTCGTCGAACTCCTCGCTCGGCATCACCTTCAACGACGCGACCACGTTCAACCTCTCGGCCAGCGCAAAAATCACCATCGACACTTACGTCTATGAGGACGGCGGCAAGCAGAACGCAGGCATCTTCGACATCGGCAAGGGCACGGTCGCCTTCGTCGCGGCGGCGGTGGCAAAGACCGGCAACATGAAAATCACGACGCCGACGGCGACGCTGGGCATCCGCGGCACCACGGGCGTCGTCGACGTGCCGGAAGGCGCGGCCTCGAACAAGACCAACAACGTCAACATCAAGCTCTATCCCGACGCCGACGGCCGGGTCGGACACATCGACGTCGACGACCGCACGAGCGGGACGCGGCTCGGCGCGCTGACGCAAGGCGCGAGCGGTTTTGCGATCCGGCCGGGCGCAGCCGCGGCCGGCGTCATGCACTTTGCCGCGGTGCCGATCACGATCGCACCACAGCAGATCGCGCGCGACCGCGGCTTCGTCAGCCAGGTGCATCTGGCGCAGACCACGGGCCGGCAGATCGTCACCGAGCAGCGCGACTTCCGCCGCGCCAATCCGACCGCGAGCCCGCGCATTCCGCGGCCGTTCCAGCCGCCGCAACAGCAACAATTGCGGCCGAGCACGGCGCCAGGACAACAGCCGCAACAGCCCCAGCGGCCGAACGGTCAGCCCGGTCAGAACAACCGTCCGGGGCAGCAACAGCCAGGCACGCCAGGCCGTCAAGGCAGCCAGCCGCCGCAGCGGCAGGGCCAAGCGCCGGGCCAAGGCGGCGCCGTGCAGCCCGGTACGCCGCGCGTGGGTCAGGGTCAGCAGCAACAGGGCCAGAAGCAAGGCGCGGGACGTCCGGCAGGCCTACCGCGCGCCGGTCAAGGCACGCAGCCTGACGGCAGGCCACAAAACCAGCCGCAGCGCGGTGGACAGATTCCGACGCAGCCCGGCGGAGTCGCGCCGCAGCAGCCGGCCGGAACGCAGCAGCAGCCCCACGTGCAGCCGCAACTTCCGCGCACCGGCATGCAGCCGGGGCAGCCGCCCGCCGCTCAACCTCCGGGCATGCAGCGCCCGGGCGGATTCCAGCAGCGCCTCCCCGCCGCGCAACGTCCCGTAGCGCCGCGAAGGCCAGCGCCAGTTCCGAAGGAGAAGGAGCGGCGATGACTTTCTTCCTTCTCCCCTTGCGGGAGAAGGTGGCGCGAAGCGCCGGATGAGGGGTTCTCACCGCGAATCCATTGCGACAGCTTCGCGCGTGGAGAGACACCCCTCGCCCCCTTGTGGGAGAGGGTGCACCGTCAACGCGGGGCGAGGTGAAGAAAACTCACGCCTCACCGCGCAGCCAGGCCTTCACCTTCTGCAACAGACCGTGCCGCAACTCGCCGACCGAAGCCGCTTCGGCTGGCGTCAGCGTCTGCAAGGCTGCATCGACATCCTCGGTCGCGAGCGGCGATCTGACGTCGGCATCCCCCGGCGCAAGCCCAGCGGCCGCGAGCGCGATCGGGCCAACCTGGGTCAGGAACACGCGCTCGTCCTCGCGCGACAGGCGCCCGAGCGCGTCTTCCAGCGTCAGCCAGTCGACGGCCTTGATGTCGTTCATCAGCTTGCGGACCGGACCGTCCCCGGCCTCCATGCGCCAGAAATGCGCGACCTTTGAACGTCCGCCCGACTGGTAGACGAGTGTGCCCAAAAATTCGTGGATGGTGACGTCGTGACCGGTCTCTTCCAGCACTTCGCGATGCGCGGCTTCTCTCGGCGTTTCGCCGTCGTCGAGCTTGCCCTTGGGCAAGACCCATTCGTTGCGCTTGCGCTGGCGCACGACGGCAATCAGCGGCGGCGCACCTCGCCGCAGCACAATACCACCCGCCGCCATGACCGGCGCCCGTGCCATCACCCAATCCGTCGTCGCAGAAACGTCCCCACGAACGATATAGGCAGCCGACGCGGCAGATTGAAGGCTAGTTTTTTCTCAGCAGCGCTTGACCTGCGCGAATACGCGTGCCTTCGGCGATGCCGTCGCAGAAGGTGAAATCGCCGGGCGCGAGGATGATGATGGTCGAGCCATGCTCGAACCAGCCGAGCTCCTCGCCTTTGCTCACGTTGACGTCGCAGGGGAAATTGACCGGCCCCCTGGTCTGCGCATTCAGCACCATGTCGAGGAAGTGCAGACGGATGCTTGCGACCAGGATCGCGGCGACCGGTACCAGCGTCACGGCTTCGCCCGTCGGCAAACGCGTGCGGATCACCGCGCGCTCGTTCTTGCAAAACAGACGCTCGACCCGCTTCAGCGCGATCGGGTTGACGTTCCAGACATCGCCATGGATCAGCGTGACGCGTTCGATATGCGCGTCAAAGGGCGCGTGGAAGCGGTGATACATGCTCGAGGTCAGCCGCAGCGTGACGAAGGAGCCGTTGCGGTGCTGGTCGACCAGCACGGAGTCTCCGAGCAAATCGAGCAGCGAGTACGGCGCGCCCTTGACCTGGAACAGCTCGGTGTCGGCGATCCGGCCATGGGCGCCGACGATGCCGTCGGACGGACTGGCGACAATGGAGGGGTCCGGATCAAAGGGCCGCAAGCCGGGCTTGAGCTCCCGGGTGAAGCAGTCGTGCAGACTCCTGAAATGGGTCTTGCGCGCCTCAGACAGATCGAGGTCGGAGAACAGCTTCCACAGCGCGATGGAGCCGTCCCGCACCAGCGGGTTCTCGATCTTGGAGAACCAGCCCATGAAGCGGGTCAGGGCCGCGCGGGGGATGCGGTTGGTCAACAGGAAGTTGAGGTCTTCCTGCTGGGTGAAAGAGGCGATGAGGGCTTTGACTGTCATGAATCTGTCAGCTCGCAGTATTAGCGCTTGTTGTCATGGAAACGACACTTCCGATTCTTTCTTTGTCCGTGGCCGCCGCAGCGTCCGCTGCCGCCGCCTTCCCGAAAATCAAGGCGCGGCTCGAATTGTCCCGCGCCAAGCACCGCTCGCTCGCGGGACATTCCAAGATGTCCCGCCGGGTGGCGAGGCTGCTCCCGTTCTACGAATTCGAAGGCGATGCGTACTTCGCCTGCGACGGCGCGCCGGCGAACGTCGCAACGCAGCGCAAGGACGGCTTCTTCCGTCTCGCGTGTCTCTACGCCGAGCGCTACCCCAAGGGCCGCGCGATGACGAGGGAGGCGGCGGAGAAGATCTCCGACCTGCACTTCACCGAGAGCTACCGCGTGCCGTTCCAGTTCTCGCGCCTCGTTCGCGAGCATCTGGGCACCTCGACCTTCGTGGAGTCGTCGCGCGGCGTCACCGTCACGGATGTCGACGGCAACACCTCCTACGACCTCACGGGGTCCTACGGCGTCAACATCTTCGGCAACGACTTCTACAAGGAATGCATCGAGGGCTCCGAGAAGCGCGCGCACGCGCTCGGACCGGTGCTCGGCCCCTACCATCCCGTCATCCTCGAGAACGTGGCGCGGCTGTGCCAGATCTCGGGCCTCGACGAAGTCTCCTTCCATATGTCCGGCACCGAAGCCGTGATGCAGGCGGTGCGGCTCGCGCGCTATCACACCAGGCGCACCCATCTCGTCCGCTTCGCCGGCGCCTATCACGGCTGGTGGGGCGACGTGCAGCCCGGAGTCGGCAATCCGATTCCCGCGCACGAGACCTACACCCTCGCCGAGATGTCGGAGAAGACGCTGCACGTGCTGCGGACGCGCAAGGACATCGCCTGCGTGCTGGTCAACCCGCTGCAGGGGCTGCATCCGAATGGCAACGCGCCCGGCGACTCCTCGCTGGTTGATTCCTCCCGCGGCGGCAATTTCGATCGCGCGGCTTATACGGAATGGCTCAAGAAGCTGCGCGAGGTCTGCGACCAACGCGGCATCGTGCTGATCTTCGACGAGGTCTTCGTCGGCTTCCGCCTCGCCGCAGGCGGCGCCCAGGAATACTTTGGTATCAAGGCCGACATGGTGACCTACGGCAAGAGCCTCGCCGGCGGCCTGCCGGTCGGCGTGGTCTGCGGCCGACGCGAGCTGATGCGCCGCTTCCGCGACGATCGCCCCGCCGACGTTTGCTTCGCCCGCGGCACCTTCAACTCGCACCCCTACGTCATGACGGCGATGGACGAATTTCTGAGCCGGCTCGCCAGCCCGAACTTCCGCGCCGTCTATGACGGGTTGGACGAGACCTGGAACGAGCGCGCGCAAAAGCTCAACCGGATGATGGAGGGCGCGGACCTGCCGGTGCGGTTCGCCAACTTCTCCTCGATCTGGACGGTGAAATACACCACGCCATCCCGCTACAACTGGATGCTGCAATACTACCTTCGCGCCGAAGGCCTGTCCTTGAGCTGGGTCGGCACCGGCCGGCTGATCTTCAGCCTGAACTACACCGATGCCGATTTCACCGAGGTCGCCGAGCGTTTCGTCCGCGCGGCCGAGAAGATGAAGGCCGACGGCTTCTGGTGGCACGATGGCGTCCTCACCAACAAGGCCATCAAGCGGCAGATCCTGAAAGAGATGCTGGCCAGGCGTTTCGCGCGCTGAGGCCAAGTCCGCCAATGCCGTCATTGCCGAGCCCGTCCCGGCCATCCACGCACTTCCGCGCGAAAGCCGCAAGACGTGGATGCCCGGGACGAGCCCGGGCATGACGCAACCACCAGACATCGGAAGCCTTGGTGAGATCGCGGCGCTCAGGCGTGCCGCTCTTCGAGCGGGGGCTCGCCGATGAGGCCCAGCGTATGCTCGGGGTTGAGGTGCAGGCCGGGGTCCATCAACTCGCCGCGCATCAGCGCCAGCGGCGCGTTGCGATAGAGCATCAAATCGTGGAAGGGATCGGTCAGGATCTTCGTCATCCAGACGAGGCCGGTCTCGACGTCGCGAATGAAGAACAGGTGCACCGTGCGGAACATCAGACCGCCGCCGCCGACGACGAGCCAGACCTTGGCGACCTGCCGCATGAAATCGGTCGCGCCCGCCCAGGGCGTGAACAGTCCGAACAGCGTGGGATCGACCAGCAGCACCAGCGGCGACAGCGCCCAGATCGACATCAGCACCACCTTGCGCCGAAGATTGTAGCCGACCTTGATCTCTTCCTTGTGCTCGTGCGTCGCCTGGTTGATCTGGTCGTAGCCGTGCGGCTCGAAGAAGAAGTGACCCGCCTGGCGCGAGGTCATCGAGACCAGCCAGCCGACCAGCGCGGAGACCATGGGATCGATGAACAGCCAGACATAGGCGAACAGGAAGCTCAGCGCGCTGACGAAGTGCAGGCTCTGATTGATGCGGCTGTGGTGATAGTAGCGATGGTCGTCCCAGCGCTGGATCCGCAGCTGCTCGAGATAGTTCTTGATCATGCTCTCCCCCAAATGCTTTCGGGTTCAAGATTTACAGAGATTCGATGTAGGCCGTGTGACATCATCATTTTGTCATGTGACGATGTGCAGCGACGCGGTGACGCACGCGTGAGCTTGGGTTACGCCGCTTTTGCGACGTCGATCTTGCGGAAGCGCACCAGCGAGAAGTGACCGAGCGGCGGAATCAGGCGGCGCTCGGCGAGCTCGATGCCGTCGGCGCCGGCGAGCCATTTGGCATAACGCGACCAGGCGAACTCGGCGGTGCGGAAGCCGAGCGGACGCACCACCGGCTGCAACTTCTGCTCGATGAAGCGGCGCATGCCGGTATCGGCGCTGACGCGGGTGAGGATGATCAACTCGCCGCCCGGACGCAGCACGCGGGCGAATTCGTCCAGCGCGACTTCCGGATTCGGCACGGCGGTGACGACGTATTGCGCCATCACGACGTCGAAGGAATTGTCGGGGAATTCGAGCTTCTCGGCATCCATCACCGCGAGGCCCTCGACGTGCTCTAGGCCGCCCTCGGCGACGCGCTGGCGCGCCTTGTCGAGCATCGCCTCCGAGATGTCGGTGCCGAAGATGCGCAGATGCGGCGCGTAGAGCGGCAGCGAGATGCCGGTGCCGACGCCGACCTCGAGCACCCGGCCGCCGATCTTGTTGGTGGCCGCGATCGCGGCCTGCCGGCCTTTGGCGAACACGCCTCCGAACACGAGGTCGTAGACCGGTGCCCAGCGATCATAGGCCTGCTCGACCGTGCCACGGGTGAGGTCGAGCTGCTGGGTGCCGTCAAGGTTCATGATCTTAGCCATCGATGAGGTTCTCGCTGTGGTTCAAAACGTTTGGGTCAACCGCGCACCGGCCGCCGCGCCATGACGGGCGAGGCGCGCAAGGCGCGGCTGGGCTGAAGTGAAGTGAGGTTGCCGACGAATTGGCGCGCGCTATTTTCCCAGGAGCGCTCCAGCGCGAAATTGCGGCAAGTCTCGCGCGACATGGTGAGCGCGCGCAGGCACGCGGCGCGCAAATCGTGGTCGATCGCGCCGATCGGATGATCGGCGATGACGTCCTTGGGACCAGTCACCGGGAACGCCGCCACGGGCGTGCCGCAGGCGAGCGCCTCCAACTGCACGACACCAAAGGTGTCGGTCAGGCTCGGAAACACGAACACGTCGGCGGCGGCGAGATGCGCGGTCAGATCGGCGCCCTTCTTCTCGCCGAGGAAGACCACATCGGGATATTTCTTTTCGAGCGCGGCCTTCTGCGGGCCGTCACCGACGACGACCCTGGTGCCGGGCAGGTCGAGCGAGAGGAACGCCTCGAGGTTCTTCTCCACCGCCACGCGGCCCATCGTCATGAAGATCGGCCCGGGCAGATCGAGCCTGGCCGAAGACTCAGGATGGAACAGTTCGGTGTTGACGCCGCGGGTCCAGAAGCCGAGCCGCTTGAAGCCGCGCTCGGAGAGTTCCTGCCGCAGCGAGGGCGTCGCGACCATCGTCATCGCGGCGGCATCGTGGAAGTGGCGCAGCACGGCGTAGCCGACGCTCGCGGGAATGCCGGTTCGCACCGAGACATATTCGGGAAACCGCGTGGTGTAGGAGGTGGTGAAGGCGAGCCGGTTGCGGCGGCAATAAGCCCGCGCCGCCCAGCCGATCGGCCCTTCGGTCGCGATGTGCAGCGCCTCGGGCGCCGCCTGCTCGATCCGCCGCGCAATCTCCTTGCCGCTCGGCAGCGCAACGCGCAGCCCCGGATAGGTCGGTAGCGGCCACGACCGAAAGCCGTCCGGCGTCAGGAAGTCGATCTCGACATCCAATGCCTTGGCCGCGCCAGCCAGCGAGGTCAGCGTCCGCACCACACCGTTGACCTGCGGATGCCAGGCGTCAGTCGCGATTAATACCCGCATGGGGAAATCCCGAGATTTTTATGATTCTCGGCTTTGGACCATCAACCACGGATATTTCAGGCGTGTGACGTCATGGAAGTGTCGGCCCGCTGTTTTGTTCGTTAACGGGTCCGCGCAGCCACGAAACCGTCATGAAACAATCCTTGCCGGCATGAAGCCGTTTTCGGTTTTCCGCGCAAACGTCCCGAAACTTCTTTTCGTTAGTGATCTAGGCAACAGAGCACCGAAACGGTGCCGGGGTGACCAAGAAACACCGCGCAAACAGGGGCGACCAATGATCAATCTGGAGACGTTGAAGACTTATTCGCGCGCCGTTGCGTTTGGCGCAGTGGCTGTCACCGCGATCGCGTTCGCCGGCCCGGTGAAGGCCGCGCCCGTGCAGCTCTTCCCGTTCTTCCAGCCGCTGCCGCCGATCGCGGCGCCGCAGCCGTATCAGCCTTATCAAGCCACGCCCTATCAGGCCGCGCCGTCCGAAGATCAGGACGCCGTCGAAACGCCGGCCCGCTTCCGCCGCCAGACCGTCTCCTACGCGACGCGTGAGGCGCCGGGCACCATCATCATCGATACACCCAACACCTACCTCTATCTCGTACTCGGCAACGGCCAGGCGATGCGCTACGGCATCGGCGTCGGCCGCGACGGCTTCACCTGGTCCGGCACCCAGTCGGTGACCAAGAAGGCCGAGTGGCCGGATTGGACCCCGCCGCCGGAAATGATCGCCCGCCAGCCCTATCTGCCGCGCCATATGGCCGGCGGCCCCGGCAATCCGCTCGGCGCCCGCGCCATGTATCTCGGCGGCACCATCTACCGCATCCACGGCACCAACGCGCCCGACACCATCGGCAAGCACGTCTCCTCCGGCTGCATCCGCCTGACCAATGACGACGTCGCGGATCTCTACTCCCGCGTCAACGTGGGCACCAAGGTGATCGTGCTGCCGATGACGGAACGCCGCGCGGATCTCGGAGCCGCAACGCGGTAAGCGACAGGACATTGTGACGCAAACGGCCCCGGAACCCACCGGGGCCGTTTTCGTTTGCCCTCGGCATCCCGATGCGCGCGCGTGCTGCGGCGCGATCCCCAATGGAGGCGCGAATGCAATCACGTCCGCAATCGCCGCAAGGCACTTGGCTCCGCGCGATCGCCGGCGCACTGACGCTGCTGCTGTCCGCGCCCTCGCTCGCACAGCAGCCGGCGAGCGACGACGCAGCCCAGCAGGCCTTCAACAATTCCTGCCGCACCTGCCACTCGGTGAAGGAGGGCGACAATCGTCTGGGCCCCAACCTCAATAAGATCGTTGGACGCAAGGCCGGCTCGCTGCCGAACTACAACTATTCCTCGTCGATGGAGGAAGCCGGCTTCGTCTGGGACCAGGACAAACTGACCCGCTTCATGGTCAAGCCGGACGAGGTCGTGTCCGGCAACAAGATGCAGCCCTATGGCGGCGTCTCGGCGGAGGAAGCGGCGAAGGTCGTTGCCTATTTGCAGGCGGCTTCGCGGTAGAGCCACCGGCCCCACCGCTCTGCAATCAGCCTCAGCCACGCCGCCGAATGAAACGCGCTCATCAAAAGATACATCGGCACCATCCCTCCGAGCATCGCCCCATGTCCGGAGCCGCACAGCATGTCCGCCGGGCCATCGAGCATGGCCGTCAGCACGGCCATGATGGCGAAGGTCGGGGTCGCCACCAGCCGCAGCCATCTGGCGAGGTGGCGCGCGGCCACCACGCCGTTGCGGCTCGCGCCGACAGTTGCGCTGACGGGACTAGTCACGTCCTTCCGCGGCCTCCTCGCGAAAAGCCTTCTCGCCGGCGGTCGAGATCTCGACCCATTTCTTGTCGGGTGCCGCACCTTCGGTGTAGCTGTCGTGCCAGTTCCACCATTTGTAGGTCGGCGTTTGCGGATAGCCCTTCGGCGAATCTTCCCAGACCTCCTGCCGTCCCAGCGGCGTGATGTCGAGGTAATTCCAGGTGCCGCCCATCTGCTCGTCGCCGCGGCTCTTGACGAAGTAGGTGCGGAAGATGCGGTCGCCATCGCGGAAGAACACGTTGGTCCCGTGCCATTCGTCGACGCCGAAATCGGCATCGAAACTGTCGGTGACGGTGACCCATGGTATGGTCCAGCCCATCCGCTGCTTCAGCCTGATGATATCGGCCTGCGGTGCGCGCGAGGCGAACACCAGCGTGGTGTCGCGGGCATTCAGATGCGCGACATGGGCGACCTGGTCGGCCACCATGGAGCAGCCGCGGCAGGCATGATCCGGCCAGCCGAACACGCCCGGCTCGAAGAAGGCGCGGTAGACGATCAGTTGCCGCCGGCCCTGAAACAGGTCGTGCAGACTGACCTTGCCGCCGGGCCCCTCGAAGGCATAGGTTTTCGTCACTTCCATCCACGGCATGCGCCGGCGCTCGGCGGCCAGGGCGTCGCGGACACGGGTATGCGCCTTTTCCTTTACGAGCAGTTGCTGACGGGCGGCCTCCCAGTCCTGCGGCGACACCACCGGCGGTATTTGCATGGCGGCCTGTCCGTTGTTTCCTGCGTTGTCAGCTGATGTCATCATGGCTCTCCAACTTTCCCGGGCGGCCGTTCCGTATCTCGCGATGCGAGATCCGGAACCGCTCGTCCCTCGCCGCACATCGTCGGCCGTCAACGATCTCTCGCACCGGACGGTTGCGTGGTGGGAGTAACAAGTGTGGCGGGATTTGAATGGAGTCGCTGATCACGGCGGCGGCCCGCGCGCTCCAAGCCGGCGATCCGCTCGGCGCGCTGAACCGCGTCGCACTGCGCAACGATGCACCTTCGCTGGCGCTGCGCGGTATCGCGATGGCGCAGCTCGGCGATCTCGCAAAGGCAAAGACATTGCTGCGCAGCGCCGCGCGCGCCTTCGGCCCGAGAGAGGCGGTCGCGCGCGCCAGGTGCGTGGTCGCGGAAACCGAGATCGCACTCGTCTCGCGCGACCTGAATTGGCCGGCCAACACGCTCGCGGCGGCGCGAGCGACGCTTGCAAGCCACGGCGACCTCGCCAACGCCGCCCATGCGGGTCACATCGAGGCGCGCCGACTTCTCCTTCTCGGGCGCCTCGACGAGGCCGAACGCACGCTGGCCGAGATCAACTCCACGCCGCTGTCCCCGGCTTCGCAGGTCGCCCGTGAGCTCGTGATCGCCGGCATCGCCATCAGGCGGCTCCGAACCAAAGACGCGCGCGCGGCGCTCGGGCGCGCGGCGAGCGCAGCACGGCAGGCCGGCATTCCAGCGCTTGCAGCCGAGGTCGAAAGCGCGAGCCACGTGCTCGACACGCCCGCAGCGCGCCTGATCACGCGCGGGCACGAACGGCCGTTGCGGCTCGAGGAGGTCGAGGACCTCGCGACATCGGAGGCGCTCGTGGTGGACACGTTCCATCACGCGGTTCGCAGACGAGGCATCCTCGTGCCGCTCGGAAGGCGGCCGGTGCTGTTCGCGCTCGCCCGCATCCTGGCGCAGGCCTGGCCCGCGGACGTCTCGCGGGAAGCGTTGATCACGGGAGCGTTTCAGGCAAGGCACGTCGATGAATCGCATCGCGCCCGGCTGCGCGTCGAAATCGGGCGGCTCCGCACCAAGCTCAAGCCCCTCGCCGATGTCAGCGCGACCAGCCAAGGTTTTGCGCTGACGCCGCACAACACGTGGCAGGTTCTCGTCCTCGCACGGCCCGTCGAGGAGAAGCACGCCAATGTGCTCGCCTTCCTTTCCGACGGCGAGCCCTGGTCGAGCTCGGCGCTCGCGCTGGCGCTGGGAACGAGCGCGCGCACCGTGCAACGCGCTCTCGAAGAGCTGGCGCGATCGAACAAGGTGCAGTCCTTCGGCCACGGACGGGCGCGGCGCTGGATGACGCCGCCCGTCCCGGGTTTCCCGACAGGCTTGTTACTCCCCGGACCGCTCATGAAGACGTAAAGTGGGATTCACACCACAGGGACCGAGCAGATGAAACGTTCAGCCGCCGAGATCGTCAGGGAATACGGACCCTTTGCGGGGGTCGAAGCCGTGCACGGCGTCACCTATGACGGCAGCCATATGTGGTTCGCATCCGGCGACAGATTGAACGCGGTCGACCCGGCCGATGGCAAGATCACCCGCTCCATCGATGTCGCCGCGCATGCGGGAACGGCGTTCGACGGCCGCCACCTGTTCCAGATCGCCGAGGACCGCATCCAGAAGATTGACGCTGCGACCGGCAAGGTGCTCGCCACCATCCCTGCCCCCGGCGGCGGCGGCGATTCCGGATTGGCCTGGGCCGAGGGCTCGCTCTGGGTCGGACAGTATCGGGAGCGCAAGATCCATCAGGTCGATCCCCAGACGGGAACGATTCTCCGCACCATCGAAAGCAAGCGCTTCGTCACCGGGGTGACGTGGGTCGACGGGGAGCTCTGGCACGGCACCTGGGAAGGCGAGGACAGCGACATCAGGCGGATCGACCCCGAGACGGGCAAGGTGCTGGAGCAGCTCGACCTGCCTTCAGGTGCCATGGTCTCAGGGCTCGAGTCCGACGGCGGCGATCACTTGTTCTGCGGCGGGGGAAATCGCGGCAATGTGAGAGCCGTCCGCCGTCCCCGGCGCGGCTAATCTCAGGATGGGCCCCACAGCTTTATTCAAGATGGCTTGCCGACACTTGGCTGTTGCGCTCGCTGCGATCATGCGGACGTGAGTGCCTAGCCACATTCCTAAGGGGCGTACGAAAGACGCTCGCCCCAATGCGGGTTGAACCGATGAATGGATTGACAGTCGGCCTCCGCACTACTTATCTCATACTGCTCATTCCTTTTCACGGTATCCCTTTCTATGTTCAACGCTCACGTTCTGCTCGCGTTCACCCTTGCATCGCTGGTGCTGAACATTACTCCAGGTCCGGACATGATGTTGACGCTCACGCGCGGCATGACGCAAGGCTTTAGAGCTGCCTTCATGAGCGTCTTGGGGACATTCTTTGCCGGATTCATCCAAATACCGCTTGTTGTTCTAGGTCTCGCCGAAATCTTCCAGCATTCACCGGAACTGTTCTCCGCCGTGAGATTGCTCGGTGCGGCTTACCTAGCATACCTTGGTGTTCGCGCTTTTTGGCGGAGTATTCGCCTCGATAAGAATACAGCACGCGCGGCGCCGGCAGGCGCACACCGAGCTGCTTTCATACAGGGCTTCACTACGAACCTGCTCAACCCGAAGGTCTTCCTGTTTATGACGGCGTTCCTGCCCCAATTCACTGATCACACTGTTGGTCCGGTCTGGGAACAACTGTTGATTCTTGCAGTAGTCTCGAAGACCCTTGGCTGCGTCGTCTATGTCGGCATCGCCGCTGGCGCTTCCAACGTTGGCGGCTGGCTTTCCCGCAATGCCTGGTTTGCCAAGCTACAAGAAGGCATCCTTGGCGCTGTCATGCTGGCCATTGCAGTGTTGCTTTTCGTTGATCGTAGCGCCCCGGCGCCCACGCGCTAGGCTAGCGCCCTCCTCGCCTGCCCTGTAGACTTCCGCTCCGGGCGGCCTGGGGGATTGATGCGACTAACGCTGAACTTGAAGACTATCCTGATCGCCATCGCGGTGCTCGCGGCGTCGTTCTTCATCAGCCTGAAGGCGATGGACTGGCTGTCGCCGCGCGCGACCAATTCCGCGCCTCCGGTCGCGCAACTGCCGCCGCTGCCGCCGGCCTCCAAGAGCTCGATCGTGATCGCACCGGTCGCCATCGCGGTGTCGGCGATCCGCGAGCAGGCCGAGAAGGCCGCGCCGCGTAATTTCGCGGGGAAGGCCGAGAACCCGATCTCGCAGATCCTGGAGAACGCCGACATCGGCTGGTCCGCCGTACGCGGGCCGATGGCGGCTGCCGGCGACAAGGACGTGCTGACGATCTCGACGCCACTCAGCGGCAAGCTGAACGTGACGGGATCGCTGTCCTCGAAGGCCACCGGCGCGCTCGGCGACGCGCTCAGCGGCGTGCTCGGCGGTGACGCGGCGAAACGAATCGGCGCGGTCAACATCAAGAACCTGAATGCCAGCGCCGAGATCAAGGGTAACGTGGTCATCACCTCGCGCCCGAAGCTCGCCGCGAACTGGCATCTCGAGCCCAATCTCGGCGCCCAGGTCAATCTCGGCGACACCAACCTCAACGTCGCCGGCGCCAAGGTCAACGTGCCGGCGCAGGTGAAGCCGCTGATCGACAAGAACGTCGGCGAGCAGATCAACATCGTCTCCGAGCGCATCCGCAACGATCCGTCGCTGCGGGAGAATGCGAAGCTACAATGGGCCAAGGCCTGCCGCTCGATTCCGCTGCAAGGCTCGGGGTCTTCCGCCGCGCTGCCGCCGCTCTGGCTCGAGATGAAGCCGACCCGCGCCATCGCGGCGCAGCCGCGCGTCGACGCACAGAACGTGACGCTGCTGCTTGGCCTCGAGCTCGAGACGCGCGTGATCTCGACACCGTCCAAGCCGGAGTGTCCGTTCCCCGACAAGATCTCGATCGTGCCGCCGACCGGCACCGGCTTGAACATCGGCGTGCCTATCGACGTGCCCTTCACCGAGATCAACAAGCTGATCGCGGCGCAGATGGTCGGCCACACCTATCCCGAGGACGGCTCCGGTCCCGTGGACGTCACGGTGAAAAGCGTGAACGTGGTCCCGTCTGGCGAGCGCCTCCTGATCTCGCTGCTGGTGCGCGCCAAGGAGAAGAAGAGCTGGCTCGGTCTCGGCGCCGAAGCGACCGTGCACATCTGGGGCCGGCCGATGCTCGACCAGGCGCAGCAGACGCTGCGACTCGCCGATATCCAGCTCGCGGTGGAATCCGAGGCGGCCTTCGGCCTGCTCGGCGCGGCGGCGCGCGCGGTCGTGCCGCAGATGCAGCAGGCGCTGGTGCAGAAGGCGTCTCTCGACCTGAAGCCGATCGCCGCCAACGCCCGTGAGAAGATCGCGGCCGCGATCGCCGACTACCAGAAGAACGAGGACGGCCTCAAGGTCGATGCCAAGATCGACAGCCTCACTCTCGCCGACATCGCCTTCGATTCCAAGACGCTGCGCATCGTCGCCGAAGCCGGCGGCTCGCTCAATGTGTACGTCACCAAGCTGTCGGGAATGTAGCGCGCGCCTTTCCTCAACGGATCCGTTCGCGCCGTCGCTTGCGCCGCTGGCATTCTGGTCGGAGGATGCTAAGCTGCTCTTCACAACCTCAGACGAGGTCCTGACAGCATCGTAGCTGATAACGCGAGGACGACATGGAAGCCGGCATGGTCACGCCTGCGCCGGCGCTGGTGCGCTTTTCCGGCATTCAGAAAACCTACGATGGCGAGCACCTCGTGGTGAAGAACCTCGATCTCGACATCAGGAAGGGCGAGTTCGTCACCCTGCTCGGCCCGTCCGGATCGGGCAAGACGACCACGCTGATGATGCTGGCCGGCTTCGAGGTTCCGACACAGGGCGAGATCTACCTCGCGGACCGGCCGATCAAGAACGTGCCGCCACACAAGCGCGACATCGGCATGGTGTTCCAGAACTATGCCCTGTTTCCGCACCTGACGATTGCGGAAAATATCGCCTTCCCGCTCTCGGTTCGCAACACGAACAAGGCCGAAGCGCAGGATCGTGTCAAAGCGGCATTGCGCATGATCAAGATGGAAACCCTGGCGCAGCGGCGGCCCGGGCAGCTGTCCGGCGGCCAGCAGCAGCGCGTGGCGCTGGCCCGCGCTCTGGTTTTCAATCCGCAACTCGTGCTGATGGACGAGCCGCTGGGCGCCCTGGACAAGCGCCTGCGGGAGCAGATGCAACTGGAGATCAAGCAGCTGCACGAGACGATGGGCATCACCGTCGTCTATGTCACCCACGATCAGAGTGAAGCGCTCACCATGTCGGACCGCATCGCCGTGTTCAACGACGGCATCGTGCAGCAGATCGACAGGCCCGACGCGCTGTATGAGCATCCGGTGAACAGCTTCGTCGCCCATTTCATCGGCGAGAACAATGTGCTGTCCGGCACCGTCGAGACGGTCGAGAAACAATATTGCCGCGTTGCGCTGGCGGGCGGCGGCGCCGTGACCGCACGCGCGGTCAACGTATCGGGCACGGGCGCATCGACCTCGCTGTCGGTGCGGCCGGAGCGGATCGCCATTATTCTGGATGGCACCTCCAGCGACGAACCCAACCGACTGCCAGCCAAGGTGCAGAACACCATCTATCTCGGCGACCACGCGCTGGCCGTGCTCGACGTCGCCGACAACAAGGAGTTCATGGTCAAGCTTCAGCCGGGGACGCATGGCAGCCTGAGAGCTGGCAGCCTTACACCCGGCGATGACGTATTCATCACCTTCCGCGCGGAGGACTGCCTGGCCCTCGACCCCGTCTGATCCAACCATGCAGCATCGCTCCAGCGCGGGCAGACCTGCACCGACCAAGCTCAAAGCAATTCACGTGAAGAAGAAGGAACAAGACCATGCTGAAGCGCAAGATTGTCCTGAGTTTCGCCGCCGCACTCACCGCCAGCGCGGCGCTGGCCACGGTCGCGCAGGCGCGTGACCTCACCGTCGTGTCGTGGGGCGGCGCGTATCAGGATGCCCAGAAGAAGGTCTATTTCGAGCCGTTCAAGAAAGCGGCCGGTGTGCCCATGAACGACGAATCCTGGGACGGCGGCGTCGGCGTGTTGCGCGCCAAGGTGCAGGGTGGTGCCGCCACCTGGGACGTCGTCCAGGTCGAGAGCGACGAACTGGCGGTTGGCTGCGAGGAAGGCCTGTTCGAAAAGCTCGACTATTCGAAGATCGGCGGCGAGGCCGCCTATATCCCGCCGTCAGTCAACGCTTGCGGCGTCGGCGCCATCCTCTACGATTTCGTTCTCGGCTACGACAAGGACAAGCTCAAGGAGGCCCCGAAGGGCTGGACCGACTTCTTCGACACCAAGAAGATCCCGGGCAAGCGTGCCCTGCGTCAGGGTCCGAAGACGACGCTGGAGATCGCCCTCATGGCCGACGGCGTCGCGCCAAAGGACGTCTACAAGGTGCTGGCGACCGACGAGGGCATCGAGCGCGCGTTCAAGAAGCTGGACACCATCAAGGGCGACATCGTCTGGTGGAAGGCCGGCGCCCAGCCGCCGCAATTGCTCGCCTCGGGCGAGGTGGCGATGACCTCGGTCTACAATGGCCGCATCGACACCGCGAACAAGAACGAGAAGAAGAATTTCGGCATGGTCTGGGACGGAGCGCTCTTCACCATTGACACGTGGGTGATCCTGAAAGGCAGCCCGAACAAGGACGCGGCCTACAAGTTCCTGGACTTCGTCGGCAAAGCGGAGAACCAGTCGAAACTGTCGGAGAACATTGCCTATGGCACCTCGAACAAGGACGCAGCCGCCCTGCTCGCGCCTGCCGTTCTCAAGGACCTGCCGACAGCGCCTGACAACATCAAGAATGCGGTCGAGATCAACGTTGCCTTCTGGCTCGAGAACATCGACCGCCTGACCGAGCGCTTCAATAAATGGGCCGCGAAATAGCGCGCCCGCAGGGCTCGACCGAAGGTAACACGAATGACGGATGCGCTCCTGACCGGCGCCGATGCGTCGACCGAGGTGCCGCTCAAGCGCCGATTGCGGCGAGCGGAGCGCGCACGCCAGGTCAAGGCGCTGGCACTCATTCTGCCGCTTCTCGTCTTCCTGCTCTTCACCTTCGCTGGGCCCATCGCCGGCATGCTGTGGCGTGCCGTCGATGACCGGGAGGTGCGTCTGGTTCTGCCTCAGACCATCGCGGCTCTCGCCAGTTGGGACGGCAGGGATCTGCCGGATGAAAAGGCCTACGCGGCGCTGGCGGGCGACATCATGGCGGCGCGCGCTTCCGGCACCATTGCGATTGCGGCCAAGCGGCTCAATTACGTACTGAACGGCTTCCGCACCATCCTGGCCACCACCGCGCGCAATCTGAAGACTGCGCCCGAGCCCGGCACGGCGAGGGAGACGCTCGGCAAGATCAACCCGGCCTGGCGCGAACGCGCCACCTGGACCACGATCAAGGATGCCCGTGGTCCCATGACTGGCTTCTACCTTTTGTCGGCGCTCGATCTGACGCGGAACGCGGACGGCGCGATTATCGCAGCCCCGCCGGATCAGGCCATCTACCGCGACGTGTTCGCCCGCACCTTCCTCATCAGCCTCAGCGTCACGGCACTTTGCCTGATCCTCGGCTTCCCGGTCGCCTACCTGCTGGCGGCGCTGCCGCCCGGCCGGTCGAACCTGCTGATGATCTTCGTCCTGCTGCCGTTCTGGACGTCGCTGCTGGTCCGCACCTGCGCCTGGATCGTTCTGTTGCAGGGCAAAGGCGTGGTGAACGACAGTCTGCTCTGGCTTGGCATCATCGACGCGCCGTTGCGCCTGATCTACAACCGCTTCGGTGTCTGCGTGGCCATGACCCACGTCCTGCTGCCGTTCATGATCCTGCCGCTGTACAGCAGCATGAAGGCAATCTCGCCTGCTTACATGCGTGCCGCCGCCTCGCTCGGTGCACCACCCCTCACCGCCTTCCTGCGGATCTACCTGCCTCAAACCCTGCCCGGCATCGGCGCGGGAAGCCTGCTCGTCTTCATCCTGGCGCTCGGCTATTACATCACGCCGGCACTCGTCGGCGGCGCCGCCGACCAGATGATCAGCTACTTCATCGCGCTCTACACCACCGAGACGGCCAATTGGGGCCTTGCTTCGGCACTGGGTGCGGTGCTGCTGCTCGCCACTGTTCTGCTTGCGCTCGTCTACGGAAAGCTGGTGCAGGGACAGCAGGTCACGGGAGGGATGAAGAATTGAGCGACAATTCCTCAATCCACACGCCGAGCCAGCGTATCGCGTGGACCGCGACCATCGTGATCTCCACGCTGGTGTTCATCTTCCTGATCGCGCCGATCCTTGCGATCATGCCGCTGTCCTTCAGCTCGGGCTCGTACCTCACCTATCCGCTGCCGGGCCTCTCCCTGCGCTGGTATGACGACTTCATCAATTCGCCGCGCTGGATGAATTCGCTGAAGAACAGCATGATCATTGGTGTGGCCTCGACCCTGCTGTCGATGGTGCTTGGCACGCTGGCGGCGCTGGGGCTGGCGCAGTGGAAGAGCCGGTTCAAGCCGCTCGTGCTGGCCTTCGTGCTATCGCCGGTCGTCCTGCCCGGGGTCATCACCGCGGTTGGCCTGTATTTCTTCTTCGCGCCGATCGGACTGACCGGCAGCTATCTCGGCTTGATCCTGGCCCACACCGCGCTGGCGACGCCCTTCGTCGTGATCACGGTCGGCGCGACGCTGCAGAGCTTCGACACCAATCTGGCGCGCGCCGCCGCCTCGCTCGGTGCCTCGCCGCTCGACGCGTTCCGCCGCGTGATCCTGCCGCTGATCCTGCCCGGCGTGGCATCGGGGGCGCTGTTCGCCTTCGCGACCAGCTTCGATGAGGTGGTGATCGTGCTGTTCATGGCAGGTCCGGAACAGCGGACCCTGCCACGCGAGATGTTCAGCGGCATCCGCGAGAACATCAGCCCGACCATCACGGCCGCGGCGGTGATCCTGACGACGGTCTCGGTCATCCTGCTCGCCACCCTGGAAGGCCTGCGCCGACGCAACGAACGGCTCAAGGGCAGCAGCGCGTGAGACTTCTCCCCCTCCCTGCTTGCGGGGAGAGGGCAAAAACACCGCAGCGCCCTGCTTATTTCTCAACCCTCCTCGCGCATTCCGGGCTTTGCTCCCGCGACCGATTGTCGTTAGAACGGCTCCCGCAACAAAGCCCAAACAACAACGCTGAGGGAGAAAAACAAAATGCAAAAACTCATCGCCGCGATCGCGGCCGGGCTCGCTCTCGCCGCCACGTCAGGCACGGCCCAGGCGCAGATTTCCGACGACGTCGTCAAGATCGGCGTGCTCACGGACATGTCGAGCCTCTATGCGGACGCGACCGGCAAAGGCTCGCTCGCTGCCGTCGAGATGGCGGTCGCCGATTACGGCGCCAAGGTCGCGGGCAAGCCTGTCGCAGTGGTCTCCGCCGATCACCAGAACAAGCCCGACGTCGGCGTCAACATCGCCCGCAACTGGTACGACAACGACAAGGTCGACGCGATCTTCGACGTGCCGACCTCGTCGGTGGCGCTGCCGATCTCGGCGCTGACGCGCGAGAAGAACAAGATCCACATCAATTCCGGCGGCGGCTCATCCGATATCACGGGCGTCGCCTGCTCGCCCAACACGGTGCACTGGACCTACGACACCTATGCGCTGTCGAACGTCGCCGGCAAGGCCATGGTCAAGCGCGGCGAGGACACCTGGTTCTTCGTCACCGCCGACTACGCCTTCGGCATGGCGCTGCAGCGCGACGCCGCCAACGTCGTCAAGGAGAGCGGCGGCAAGGTGCTCGGCGAGGTCCGCCATCCGCTCAACTCGTCGGACTTCTCCTCGTTCCTGCTCCAGGCCCAGGCCTCCAAAGCCAAGGTGGTCGCGCTGGCCAATGCCGGCGGCGACACCACCAATGCGCTGAAACAGGCGGCCGAGTTCGGCCTGGTACAGGGCGGCCAGAAGATGATCGCCTTGCTTATGGAGATCACCGACGTTCATTCGCTCGGCATCAAGTCGACGCAAGGCCTGATCATCACCGACGCGTTCTACTGGGACACCAACGAGGAGACGCGCGCGTTCTCCAAGCGTTTCAACGAGAAGGTCGGCCACATGCCGACCATGATCCAGGCGGGGCTCTATTCGGCGACCATGCATTATTTGAAGGCGATCGACGCCATCAAGACCGACGAGGCACCGAAGGTGATGGAGCAGATGCGCAAAACGCCGGTCAACGACTTCTTCGCCAAGAACGGCAAGATCCGCATCGACGGCCGCATGGTCCACGACATGTATCTGTTCGAGGTCAAGAAGCCCGAGGACTCCAAGGGCGAGTGGGACCTCTACAAGCTGATCGCCACCGTGCCTGGCGACGAAGCCTTCCGTCCGCTGGACAAGGGCGGCTGCCCGCTGGTGAAGGGAAACTAGGGGCATTCTCCGTCATTGCGAGCGAAGCGAAGCAATCCAGAAATGCTTCCGCGGTGGCAGCCTGGATTGCTTCGTCGCAAGCTCCTCGCAATGACAGCTCCTCGCAATGACCGGAGGCGAAAAAACACGCGACAGCGCGCCCGGCAAAAACCGGGCGCGCTTCGTTTAGCCGTTCAGAGCCGCGTTACTCCGAGTACTTGAACTCGGGCATGTTCTTCAGCTCATCCTTGCTCGCATTGAACACGGCGTGGTCCGGATACCATTTCGACGAGGACGTGGCCGTCGTTGTCGTCGCGGGCTTGTTGTCGGTGCCGGTCGCGGCACCCGTCGTGGTGGTCGCCGCGGGCCGGTTGGCTGCGCTGTTCGGGTTGTTCCCGGCAGCGCCGGTGTAGGCGACGGCCTCGTTGACGAACTTCAGCTTCTCATAGGGCACGGCAACCAGATGCTCGCCCAGGCCGAGGAAGCCGCCGACGCCGATCACGGCGATCTTGATGTTGCCGCTCTTGTCCATCAGCAGATCGTTGATCGAGCCGATGTTCTCGTTGGCGTCGTTATAGACCTTGATGCCGTCCATCTTGGACGTACGCCACTGTCCCGACGCGGTCGTGGTGGTCGTCGAGGCGGCGGCAGCCGGCGCCTTGTCGGTGGTGGCGGTCGGATTTTGCGCGAACGCAACGGTTGCGAGCAGTGCGGTACCGGCGAGACCGGCCGCGATCGATTTCATCAACATATTGTCCTCTCCTTCAGCAGAAAACTCGTGCGGAGAAAACAGCTCGGATCAGTCCCAGTTCCGCGCGTGCTGCAATTTCGTCGCGTGCTGCGCGAGTATCGAAGCCGCGTGCGATTGTTCCTAAGTCACTCAGGAACATTTTGCAGCGCACGATCCCCTCGATGATCACGCGGCGCGCGCGATCGCATATGGCGGCGAGCTGTCGCTGCACGGCCGAGAGCCGCGTGGGCTGATCGTGCGGATGCAATTGCAGGCATGGCAGCAGCCGCGGCTTGCGGCCTAAACTCAGGCAGCGAGCGGCGGGTGCTCGAGGGCGGCCTCGTCGAAGATCGCAATCGCCTCGAAGCGATAATTGCAGGCGTGGCACGTCCAGAGATAGGAGACACGCCCTTCGCCCGGCTCGATCCAGTCGGGCCTCGGGATCAGCGTGCCGCATTGGGCACAGGGGTTGTTTCTGGGCAAATCGTGTTCCGACATGTCGCCACTGTGGGCTTTGACCATGGTTGATTTTGTCATGGCACCTCTCCCGATTCGCTGGCCGTGACATACTCGCTTTCGTCCGCACATGCGAATAGACAGGCCTGCTGTCGCGAGTTTGTCCGCCTGAGGGAACTCTGGCGCCAGCATTGAGTCGTCACTGCGGCTCGACGCCGCGAAAAAATTAGCGGCGGCGTTTGGTCACATCATCGCCGCGTTCGGGAGGCCTAAACGGCAGCCGGGCGCAGGCCTTCAATCAGTCTCAGGGACCTCCGGGAAATCTGATGAAAATTTTACATGTTGCCGCGCTGCTCGCGGCCGGACTGACGGCGCCGCAGGCCGCATTCGCGGGCCAAGCGGAGTACGCCGAGATGGTCGCGGCCCATGCGCGCGCCAACGGTGTGCCGGAGGCGCTGGTGCATCGCGTCATCATGCGCGAAAGCCGCTACCAGCCCGGCCTGGTCGGCCATGGCGGCACCATCGGGCTGATGCAGATCAAGCTCGCGACCGCCCGCGGGGTCGGCTACACCGGCGACGCCGCCGGCCTGCGCGATCCCAATACCAACCTCACCTATGCCGTGAAATATCTCGCCGGCGCCTATCACGCCGCCAGTGGCGATCACGCCCGGGCCGTTCGTTATTTCGCCGGCGGCTATTACTACGCCGCAAAGCGCCAGCGGCAGGAGGCCGTGCAGGTCGCCAATATGGGCGAGGCCAATATGGGCGCCCCTTGGCTCGAGCCAAACGGCAATCCGCAGCCGATGTTCGGCAGCGTCCCGCACCGCAAGCTCGCCCAGCGCGTCCGCAACGCCCGGGCGCAGGCGCCCAGGTAAGCGCGGTTCGCACCAAGCGCGTTGACCACCCAGCCCTGCTGGCATACATTAGAGCCGTTCCGAGGGGTGCTCCGAGGAGGAGCTGAGATACCGCTAAATGGGCAAATCCGCCCAGGACCGCGGTGACCCTTTGAACCTGATCCGGGTCATGCCGGCGAAGGGACAGGGATGTTGCAGACGACCAAGCGACCGGATTCCCCGGTATCCATCATCGGCGCAGGCATTGCGGGCGCCTGGCAGGCCTTGCTGTTCGCGCAGGCCGGCCACGCCGTCACCCTGCACGAGCGCGGTGACGCCGACATGACCGATGCCACCAGCCATTGGGCTGGCGGCATGCTCGCGCCCTATTGCGAGGCGGAAGTCTCCGAACCCGTCATCAGCCGCCTCGGCCTGCGCTCGCTCGACATCTGGCGGCGCGAGCTGCCCGACACGCCTTTCAACGGCTCGCTGGTCGTCGCCCACCCGCGCGAGCGCAGCGACTTCGAGCGTTTCGCCCGGATGACCGAAGGCCATCGCCGGCTCGATGCCGCCGGCCTTGCCGAGCTCGAGCCGTCGCTCGAAGGCCGCTTCCGCGACGCGCTGTTCTTTCCGACCGAGGGTCATGTCGAGCCGCGCCGCGTGCTGCCGAAACTGCACGAGCGCATCCGCGCCGCCGGCGGCACCATCAAATTCGAAAGTGATGTCGCCGCGGCCGAACTCGCAAAACTTGATCCTGAAGGCATCGTGATCGACTGCCGCGGCCTTTCTGCGCGCGACGAGCAGCCGGAGCTTCGCGGCGTCAAGGGCGAGATGATCCTGATCGAGACCGCCGAGGTGCAGCTCGCGCGCCCGGTGCGGCTGATCCATCCGCGCTGGCCGCTCTATGTGATCCCGCGCGAGGACAATCTGTTCATGTTGGGCGCGACCTCGATCGAGGCCGAGGACACCGGCGTCAGCGTGCGCTCGGCACTGGAGCTGTTGGGCGCGGCCTATGCCGTTCATCCCGCCTTCGGCGAGGCCCGTATCGTCGAATTCGGCTCCGGCCTGCGCCCCGCCTTTCCCGACAATCTGCCGCGCATCGGCATCCGTGACGGCACGATCAGCGTGAACGGCCTCTACCGCCACGGCTTCCTGATCGCGCCTGTTCTGGCCGAGCTGACGCTGAGCTTTGTCGAGCGCGGCCAGATCGACAATGAGGTGATGCAATGCGCGTGATCGTGAACGGCGAGCAACGCGAGGTGAATTCGGCCAGCGTCGACGCGCTGCTCAGCGAGCTCGACTACGAAGGCACCCATTTCGCGATCGCGCTCAACTACGACGTCGTGCCGAAGAGCCGCTGGGCCGAGACGGCGCTGAAGGCCGGCGACGAGATCGAGATCATCACGCCGCGGCAGGGAGGGTGAAGATGGTGCGCTCGCCAAACACTCCGCCGTCATCGCCCGGCTTGACCGGGCGATCCAGTACGCCGCGGCGTCTCGGCTCCAGCCGCACGGCCGCGGCGTACTGGATCCCAGCCTTCGCGGGGATGACTGCGTCAATCGAGGAGACACCGACATGGTGACCTTCTACGGCAAGACCTTCCCCTCCCGCCTCCTGATCGGCAGCGCGCTCTATCCCTCGCCTGCGATCATGCAGTCGGCGATCCGCGCCTCCGGCTCGAACATCGTCACGGTGTCGCTGCGGCGCGAATCCGCCGGCGGCAAGACCGGCGATGCGTTCTGGAATCTGATCCGCGAGCTCGACGTCACCGTGCTGCCGAACACCGCCGGCTGCCGCAGCGTGCGCGAGGCGGTGACCACCGCCAAGCTCGCACGCGAATTGTTTGGCACGAGCTGGATCAAGCTCGAAGTCATCGCCGACAACGACACGCTGCAGCCCGACGTTGTCGGCTTGGTCGAAGCCGCCACCATCCTGATCAAGGACGGCTTTGAGGTGTTCCCCTATTGCACCGAGGATCTTTCGGTTGCGAACCGCTTGGTCGATGCCGGCTGCAAGGTGGTGATGCCGTGGGCGGCGCCGATCGGCAGCGCAAAAGGCATCACCAACCGTGACGCGCTCAAGCTGATGCGCGAGCGGCTGCCCGATATCACGCTGGTGGTCGACGCCGGCATCGGCGCGCCGTCGCATGCGGCCGAAGCGCTCGAGCTCGGCTACGACGCCGTGCTGCTCAACACCGCCATCGCCAAAGCCGCCGATCCCGTCGCCATGGCCAACGCCTTCCGCCTCGGTATCGAGGCCGGCCGCACCGCTTACGAAGCCGGGCTGATGAACGCCCGCGATTTCGCCTCCCCCTCCACCCCTGTCGTTGGGACACCGTTCTGGCATGCCGTATCCTGATCGCTTTTATCCCGTCGTCGACAGCCTCGCCTGGGTCGAGCGCCTGACCAAGCTCGGCGTCGGCACCATCCAGCTGCGCGCAAAGGACCTCGACGACTCCCAGTCGCTCCAGATCGTCACCGATGCGCTCGCGATCACCGCGGGCACGCAGGCCAAGCTCGTCGTCAATGACTATTGGCGCGCGGCGATCGTCGCCGGCGCGAAATATCTGCATCTCGGCCAAGAGGACCTGGCGGACGCCGACCTCGCTGCCATCCGTGAGGCCGGCCTGTCGCTCGGCGTCTCCACTCATGACGAGGACGAGCTGGACACCGCGCTCGCGGCCGAGCCCGATTATGTCGCGCTGGGTCCGATCTTCTTCACCACGCTCAAATCGATGCGCTTCGAGCCGCAGGGCATTCCGAAGATAACGGAATGGAAGAAGCGCATCGGCAATATCCCGCTGGTCGCGATCGGCGGCATCAAGTTCGAGCACGCCGCGGAGATCTTTGCCGCGGGCGCAGATTCCATCGCCGTCGTTTCCGACGTCACCCAGAATGCCGACCCGGATGCGCGGGTGCGGCAATGGCTCGGCCTGTCCAAGGAGGCCGCATGATGCTTCACCTCCCAGGCCATCCACACACTCCGTCGTCATCGCCCGGCTTGACCGGGCGATCCAGTACGCCGCGGCTTCTCGGCTTGAGCCGCACCGTCTCGGAGTACTGGATCCCCGCCTTCGCGGGGATGACAGTCGCAATTGACGCACGCGCAACGACATCAACGAACTCAAGGAGGATCCCATGAACATCCGCTCCAACCCCGACAAGACTGTCCCCGCCGTCACCACCGGCCCGCTGCCCTCGTCGCGAAAAATCTTCGCCTCGCCCGATGCCGCGCCCGACCTGCGCGTGCCGCTGCGCGAGATCATCCTGTCCGAAGGCGCCGGCGAGCCGAACCTGCCGGTCTACGACACCTCCGGCCCCTACACCGACCCGAGCGTGACCATCGACGTCAACGCCGGTCTCGCGCGCGGCCGCAAGGCCTGGGTGCTGGAGCGCGGCGGCGTCGAGGAATATCAGGGCCGGCAGATCAAGCCGGAGGACAATGGCAGCGTCTCCACCGACAAGGCCGCGCGCGCCTTCTCGGCCTATCACCAGCCGCTGCGCGGCCTCGACGGCCACAAGATCACGCAGCTCGAATTCGCCCGCGCCGGCATCATCACCAAGGAGATGATCTACGTCGCCGCGCGCGAAAACCTCGGCCGCAAAGAGCAGCTCGAGCGTGCGGAAGCAGCCCTTGCCGACGGCGAAAGCTTTGGCGCGGAAGTCCCCGCGTTCATCACCCCGGAGTTCGTCCGCAGCGAGATCGCGCGCGGCCGCGCCATCATCCCCTGCAACATCAATCACAGCGAACTCGAGCCGATGATCATCGGCCGCAACTTCCTCACCAAGATCAACGCCAATATCGGCAATTCGGCGGTGACGTCGTCGGTCGAGGAAGAGGTCGAGAAGATGGTGTGGGCGATCCGCTGGGGCGCCGACACCGTGATGGACCTCTCGACGGGCCGCAACATCCACACCACCCGCGAATGGATTTTGCGCAACGCGCCGGTGCCGATCGGGACCGTTCCGATTTATCAGGCGCTGGAGAAGTGCGACGGCGATCCGGTCAAGCTGACCTGGGAGCTCTACAAGGACACGCTGATCGAGCAGTGCGAGCAGGGCGTCGACTATTTCACCATCCACGCCGGCGTGCGCCTGCAATACATCCACCTCACCGCCAACCGCGTCACCGGCATCGTCAGCCGCGGTGGCTCGATCATGGCGAAGTGGTGCCTGGCGCATCACAAGGAAAGCTTCCTCTACACCCATTTCGACGAGATCTGCGATCTCATGCGCAAGTATGACGTCTCGTTCTCGCTCGGCGACGGCCTGCGTCCGGGCTCGATCGCCGACGCCAACGACCGCGCGCAGTTCGCCGAGTTGGAGACGCTCGGAGAACTCACGAAGATCGCGTGGGACAAGGGCTGCCAGGTCATGATCGAGGGTCCCGGCCACGTGCCGATGCACAAGATCAAGATCAACATGGACAAGCAGCTCAAGGAGTGCGGCGAGGCGCCGTTCTACACCCTCGGGCCCCTGACCACCGACATCGCGCCGGGCTACGACCACATCACCTCAGGCATCGGCGCGGCCATGATCGGCTGGTTCGGCTGCGCCATGCTCTGCTACGTCACGCCAAAGGAGCATCTTGGGCTACCCGACCGCAATGACGTCAAGGTCGGCGTCATCACCTACAAGATCGCCGCCCACGCCTCCGATCTGGCCAAGGGTCACCCGGCCGCCCAGCTGCGCGACGACGCGCTGTCCCGCGCCCGTTTCGACTTCCGCTGGAGCGACCAGTTCAACCTCGGCCTCGATCCCGAGACCGCAAAGAACTTCCACGACGAGACCCTGCCGAAGGAAGCCCACAAGGTCGCGCATTTCTGCTCGATGTGCGGTCCAAAATTCTGCTCGATGAAGATCACGCAGGACGTGCGGGACTATGCGGCGACGCTGAACGATCCCAACGGCGTGGGGATGTCGATGAGCGGGACGGCCGAAGACGGCATGAAGCAGATGAGCGCGAAGTTCAAGGAGATGGGCGAGAGCTTGTATCTCGATGCGGAGAAGGTGAAGGAGAGCAATCGGGTGTTGTGAGGGGCGCCCGTGCGAATTCTGGGGGCGACGGTCGTCGCCCCCAAAGTTGGAAACGCAATACGAACAGCCCATGCGGTTTGAAATACTACCAGGACTACCACCGTACGGACCTCCGGCCATCTCTTTAACCGGGCGCGGTGAGCGCGAATTTCGGGAAGGTTTGGTAGTCCGCTTCTATCCCAACGATTCCGATCCATGGATCGGCAATTTCGTGGGAGGCATCTTCGATTACACGACTGTGCTCGATCATCCCAACGGAAGAGACGTGATCGTTGTCGCTCGCGGCGATACTTGCATTATCGATCCGGAACACCACGCCGTTCGAGATCGCATTGCAAGTGACACTGCGCGTGCAATTGCCGTACCGGCTCTTGGATTAGTCGTTTTCCAAGGGTCGGTCGATTTCAGCGCAATTCGGTCAGATAATTTGCGATGGAATAGTCCGCAGATTTCGTGGGATGGCTTCCGCAAGATAAATGTTCAAGAAACCATGCTCACCGGCGAGGCATGGTCTCCCATTGGAGACTCTTGGATATCATTCAGCCTCGATCTTTTGACAGGACACTGCACCAACGGAATTTATGAACTAGAAGCGGCTCGGGCGTTGCGTGTGACGCGCAAATCGGACTAACGCCAGCAAGCGTAGCCCGGATGAGCGCAGCGACATCCGGGTCTTTGCCATCCCGCATATCGCTCCGCTCATGCGGGCTACAGCCGCGGATAATTGACGTGCCCGATACATTCCCCCACCGCCTCCCGGATCAACTCCGCCCCAATCTCCGCCTCGTCTTCGTCGGCACCGCCGCCAGCACGCGCTCGGCCGAGCTCGGGCACTACTACGCCCATCCCGGCAACCGCTTCTGGCGTGCGATCGATGAGGCCGGGATCACGCCGCGGCGCTATCAGCCGGGCGAGTTCGCAAGCTTGCTCGAGCTCGGGATCGGCTTCACCGATCTGTCCAAGTCGGGCGCCGGGATGGATCACCAGATCGCGGCTGAGACGATCGACGTGCCGGGATTCAGGGCCAAGATCGAGAAGTATCGCCCGAGGACTATTGCGTTCACGAGCAAGAAGGCCGCGAGCTTGTTTTATGGCAGGCCGTCGAGCGTGATTGCGCTGGGGCGGCAGAAGCGCGATGAGATTTTGCCTGAGGTGTTCGTGCTGCCCTCGCCGTCGGGCGCGGCGTCCGGGCATTGGACATTGGAGCCGTGGCACGATTTGGCCGAGTGGATCGGCAAGCTTCAGGAAAACGATCTCAACACCGGTTGATACGTTTTGAGACTCACATCGTACCCCGCTTCCCAAGGAAACCGTCCCTCGCGATCCGGCCATACGATCTGAAGGCAGGGAAACGGCCACAGCAATCTTGCATAGAACCAGATCGCCGTGCCGAGATAGGCTTCATAGGCCCTGAGCGGCACCTCGACGAAGCAGACCTTACGCTCGAGCGGAAGGTCGTCGCAAACGTCGCCCGCGACGTAGCGCCGTCCCGCTGCGGCTCGGTCGCGAACGGCGTTGATGACGGCGCAAGCGTCCTTGGAGTCGAGCCCGAACAAGACGAGTTCGGCGTGCGCGTAGTTGAGGTAGAGGCCAATCGAGAAAACATAAGCGGGGGTCTGCGCCGCAGCGGCGATGCCCATCAGATGGCAGCCGTGTTCCCGAACATTGCGGAACAGTATCTCGTCGGGAGCCCCGTCCGGCTCGGGCCATACGAAACTATCCAGCATGGGCAGGTCTCGGATCTGGGGTTCGCGGGGTGGGTGAGCGCAGCGTAACCCACCACCTCGCGTCTGCAAACTACATCCTTCAGCCCCTCACCCCGCATACGCCCTATCCAGATCCACAATCACGATCTTCCTCATCTGCATCATCGCCTGCATGACACGGTTCGCCTTGCTGCGGTCGGGATCGCCGAGGTAGCGGCCGAGCGCTGATGGGATCACCTGCCAGGACAGGCCGAACTTGTCCTTGAGCCAGCCGCAGCGGGATTCCTCGCCGCCGTCGGCGGTGAGCCTGTCCCAGAAATAGTCGACTTCCGCCTGCGTCTCCACGCTGACGAAGAACGACACCGCTTCGTTGAACTTGTATTGCGGCCCGCCATTGAGCGCGTTGAAGCGCTGGCCTTCGAGCTCGAACACCGCCATGAAGTCGCTGACGGTCTCAACCTTGGCGTTGGGGAACACCGATTTGTAGAAGGCGACGGCCTCCGGCACGTTGTTGTCGAACCAGAGAAACGGCGTGATGGAGGTCATGAACGGATATCCTTTTGCCTCGGGCGGGCGCGCGGCGGCGCGCCGATGTTCCAAGGACGAGGCTGCGCGGGACGTTCCGACATGAGACGTGGAATTTTTCAACCCCGACAGTGCGCGAGCAAAAAACGAGATAATCTGTCGGAATCCGCGCCGGTCGTTCGTCCTCTGGACGCAAAGCGCTGAACCGAACACCTCGCTGGCATCGTGATCTGTGAGGGGCGCGCTGCCACAAACCTCGTCATTGTGAGGAGCCCTTGCGACGAGCAATCCAGACTGTCTCCTCGGTTGTAGTCTGGATTGCTTCGCTGCGCTCGCAATGACGACGAATGGAGACCTCCCATGCCCCCCACCATCACCGGCTTCGCCAACTCGCCCGACCGCGGCCGCGGACAGGCCCGCGACATGCGGGTGCGCTGGGCGCTCGAGGAGGTCGGCCAGCCTTACGACGTGCGTCTGGTTTCGTTCGAGGACATGAAGGCGCCCGCGCATCTCTCCCTGCATCCGTTCGGGCAGATTCCGACCTATGAGGACGGCGATCTCGCCTTGTTCGAGTCCGGCGCCATCGTGCTCCATATCGCCGAGCGCCATGCCGGGCTGCTGCCTGACGACGCCAACGCCCGGGTCCGCGCGATCGCGTGGATGTTTGCCGCGCTGAGCACGCTGGAGCCGCCGACCGTCGAGCTCGGGATGGCCATGCTGTTCGAGCGCGACAAGAGCTGGTACGCGGAGCGGCTGCCCATGCTGCAGGATCGCGTCCGTGTCAGGCTCGGCGAATTGTCCCGCCGCCTCGGCGATGCCGACTGGCTCGACGGTGCGTTCAGCGCCGGCGATCTCATGATGGTGACGGTGCTGCGCCGGTTGAACGCGTCAGGCCTGCTGGACGAATATCCAGAAATCGCCGCCTACGTCGCCCGCGGCGAAGCACGGCCCGCTTTCAGGCGCGCGTTCGACGCGCAATTGGCGGTTTTCACCGCCGCATCGAAGGGTTCGCAGGGCAGTTAGCGAAGCGTAACCCGCAGCGCTCTAAAGATCGAAATTGGTCGGCAGCATCACCACGTCACGAATTGTCATGCCGCGCGGCCGCGTCAACATGAACATCACGACCTCGGCCACGTCGCTGGCCTCCAGCAGGCTTCCGGAGTCCCTGGCTTCCTTCAGCTTCTCCGGCGGCCAGTCCGCAAGCAGGGCGCTGATGACCGGACCGGGCGAGATCGAGCCGACGCGGATGCCGTGCTTGAAGACCTGGCGCCGCACCGTCTGGACGAAGCAGTTGACCGCCCATTTGGACGACGCGTAGACCGGCTCCCATGGCGTCGGAAAATGCGCCGCCAGCGAGCTCGTGACGATGATGTCGCCGGTCCCGCGCGCGATCATGTGCGGCAGCACGTCGTGCACGTTCTTCATCACGACGTTGACATTCAAATTCAGCATCCGGTCGATCGCCATGGTGTCGGCATCGACCAGATCGCCACCGACATACGTGCCGGCATTCGCATGCAGGATGTCGAGCTGGCCGGCCTGCTCCAGAACGCGCGGCAGCAGCGTTGCGCAGTCTTTTGGGTCGAGCAGGTCGACCAGCAGCGGCATCACTGCGTCGCCGTGCTTGTCGCAGAGCGCCTTGAGCGCGGCCTCGTCGCGGTCGACCATCACCACGCGCGCGCCCGCGGCCAGCATCGCCTCGGTGCTGGCCAATCCGATGCCCGACGCAGCCCCGGTCACGGCTGCAACCTTGCCTTCCAACTCTTTCGCCATGGGATCCCATCCTGCTGACGTCACCAGGATGCAGAGTGTAGCGATTTCAGGCGGCGTTGTCGGGGACAAACCAGCGCCGCGGGATCACAGCAAGCGGCTGTCGCTCTTCTCAATCAAACCGATACGTCACCCCGAACGTCGCCAGATGCGTTCGCATCGTCACGTCATAGGTGTTGACGGTGGGATTGCGGCTGGCGTCGGTGGCGGATCTCGCGACCGTGAAGGACGAACTGCCGTAGTCGGCATAGCGGTATTCGGCACGCGCCAGCCAATGGCCGAAGAGCGCGGTTTCGATGCCGGCGCCGGCTGTCCACCCTGCTTTTGTGGTCGATCCCGTGATGATCGCCGGCGTCAACCCGAAAACGCTGCAGGTGACGCTGACGCAGGTCGAGGTCAGCTGAACATTCTGCCAGGCCACGCCGCCGGTCGCGTAGAGCAGCGTCCGCGGTGTCACGAGATAGCCAAGCCGGCCCCGCAGGCTGGCGTCCCATTTGGCGCGGACCGCCGTGCTCCCGCCGCGCGACTGGAAATCGGCGAGCGATATGTTGGTGAAGCCTTCGCGCGTGGTGGTGCTGTCGGCAAAGCCAAAATCGACTTCGACCCCCGCGGTCCATTGCGGGGCGAACTGCCAGAGATAGCCGGCATAGGGGTTGACGCGGAACGCGGTGTTGTCCATCGGGCGAATGTTGGCGCGACGCGTCAGATCCTCGGGGAAGCCGGCACGCGATTCGGACGTCGTGATGAGATCGGTGCGCGTGGCGCGCGCACCTAGACCCAAGCCCACATACGCGGCGGTCCAGGACGGCAGGATCGCGGCCTGCGCAGCCAGCGGATGCGAACGGCCGCCGGTGACGGGCTCGCCGAACTTCCAGGCGAGGCCGACGCTTGCGGTGTGCGTCCGCAAGCTCGCGTCGAAATTGTCGACCGTGAGCGCCGGCCCTGCAGTCGCCGTGCGCGTGAAATTGAACGGCGCAGCGCCGAAATCCGCGTAGCGATAGTCGGCGCGCACGAGCCAGTTGCCCCACAGCGCGGTCTCGATGCCGGCACCTAAAGTCCAGCCGGTCCTGGTCGTGGAATTCGAGATCAAATTGGGTGCCAGGCCGTTGCTGGCACAGCTGGCGCTGACGCAGATCAAGGTGACGTCATAGTGCTGCCAGGCGAGGCCGCCGGTGGCATAGACCAGCGTCGCCGGCGTCAGCAGATAACCGGCGCGGCCGCGTAGGCTCGCGTCCCAACCGGCTTTGACTGAAACGCTGTCGATCCCGAAGGTGGACGAGCCGGCCCAGGGCGAGGCGCGAAACCCGGGAAGTGCCGTGGTCTTGTCCCCGAAGCCGACATCGCCTTCGATGCCGACGACCCAGCTGGGTGCCACCTGCCAGTTGAAGCCGGCATAGGGATTGACGCGAAAGCCGGCACCGTCGAACGGCTGGGTCAGCACAGCGCCGGTCAAGTCGCGGGGAACGCCGTCTTGCAGCACTGATGTGGTGGTGAGATCGGCGCTGATCGATCGAAAGCCGAGGCCGAGCCCGGCGTAGAAGCCGGTCCAGGACGAGGCCGCCAGCGGCGGCGCCTTCGTGTATGGTTTTGGCGCGATGTCTGCGGCCTTCGCGGGTGCTACGAGAGCCAGTCCGGCCAAAATTGCCGTGCCACACCGCAGGGCGGCAATCATTCGGCGGGTCGATGAACGTCGCATGTCGGGCCTTGGGTCGCTGCAGGAATGTCGAGCGATTCCATACTGCGAACGGGCGACGCCAATCGTCCTCCGATCGAAGGAGGCGGCGCACAAGGCGCGAGACTGTTGCAAGGGCGTCACTGCGGCGATACGACTTCAGCTTGAGGAGCCCGCCCATGCTGACCCTCTATTCCTATCCAGAACTGTTCGGCGTAGCCGACAACAACGGTTACGGCCTCAAGGTCTATGCTTTCCTGAAGCTCGCGTGCGTGCCGTTTGTGCATGAGCACGTGTTCGATGCCTCCACCGCGCCGCGCGGGCAGCTGCCCTATATCGTGGATGACGGCGAGACCATCGGCGACAGCGAGACCATCATCGCGCACGCGACCGCGAAATACCGCCTCACCATCGATGCGGGGCTTTCACCGGAGCAGCGCCGCACCGATCATTTCGTCACGCGCATGCTCGACGATCTCTACTGGGTGATGTCGTATTCGCGCTGGAAGGACGAGCGCTTCTATCCCGCGTTCCGCGACGCCTTCATCGCGCAACATCCGCAGATCGACGCGGCAGGGTTCGAGAAGGCCAAGGCCTACAACGCGCAGCGCTATCACTACCAGGGCATCGGCCGCTACACGCCCGAGCAGGCCTACGCGCGGGGGCTCGCCGATCTGCAAGTGCTGGCGGAGATCGTGCCGGCGAGCGGCTTCGTCCACGGCCAGGCGCCGACCAGCATCGATGCCGGCATCTACGGCTTCATCGCCAACATCTATTACTTTCCGATCCCGACGCCGCTCAAGTCGTTCGTCGATGCGCAGAAGAATCTCGTCGCGCATTGCGAGCGGATTCATGCAGCGGTAACGGGAGCTTAGCCCGGATGAGCGACAGCGACATCCGGGCTTGAGAGCAGTCGCGCATGTTGCTTACGCTCATGCGGGTTACGAATTGCGGTGATCGCCGTGCTACCGCATCGTGATCGCGAGCCCGCTCAGATCCGCATTCGCCATCAGGCCGACCTGCGTGCCGGACAGCTCGAGCACGGCGCCCTTCTGGTTGGTCAGCACGATGGCGCGGGCGCCGCTGCCCACTGCGATGCCGGCACCGGCGGCGCCGTAGACGCCGGCGATGTCGGAGGGCCGGTTGATGTTGGAGACGCGGCCGCGCAGCACCGTCTTGGAGCCGCCGAAGACGAGGCCGTAGTCGAGACCGCCGGTCGAGAGCGAATAGGCGCGGCCGCGGAAGTTCATCACGCCCGAGCCGCCGGAGCCGCCGATGATCCAGCCTGCCTTGTAGATCGTCAGCACCACGGTGCCGCCGTCGGCCAGCGCCGAGGTCGAGAGGCCGGCCAGCGCGGCGATGCCGACCAGCGCGGCGCGGAAGATTGATGCGAACTTCATGGGGGTCTCCGGGGGGCTATTCTTCAAGGAGGAAAACGAATCAGACGCCGCGAATGTATCCGATGGATCGGGGCGGCAACATGATGGGCTGGGCGTGAGTCGCGGTCTGTAGCAACGCACTCAACTCTCATCGCCCGGTCTAACCGGGCGATCCAGTATTCCAGAGATCGCGGTGGGATACCGAGACGCCGCGGCGTACTGGATGCCCCGGTCGAGCCGGGGCATGACGACGGAGATTGGCGCAACGAGACGCTCACTCGCCACCATGCCATTCTGCCCCTGTTTGCCCGACGGAGCAAATGATATTTTGCTTTTCCCGAAGTCAAAAGGAACATCAATGATTTCCGCCGGATGCCTACCGTGCATGGGGTTGTTTTCGCGTTTTTTGTTGGAGGCGCCCCGACCTGCCGCTACGCTTGCGCTTCCAGCTGTTCACCCGAGGTGATCCATGCCGATCCAGCATTTCGCACCCCCGCCGCACGTCAAGGCGCCGCCGCTGTCCTTCGCCACGCGCGCCGGCGATCTCCTGTTCGTCTCCGGCATTCCCGGCTTCGACGCGAGCGGCGCGCTGCCGGACGGCTTCGAGGCGCAGTTCGCCAACGTCGCCGTCAACATAAAGCGCGTGCTGGCAGAGGCCGGCGCCGAGATCCGCGATCTCGTCAAGGTCAACGTGCTGCTGACCCGCGCCTCCGACGTGGCCGCCATGAACGCGCTCTATGCCGGCGCCTTCGGCCCGCCGCCCTACCCCGCCCGCACCACCTGCGTGGTCCACGCGCTGCCCGATCCGAAGATGCTGATCGAGATCGAGGCCGTGGCGTCGCTGGCCAAGGGGTAGACGTGTGCTCGTCAGGCGATAGTCAAGGGATAAGGGTCGTCCGAACAGCCGACGAACGGCTGACATATCCGTGAACGGTCGCCGCCCCGCTTGCCAGCCGCACCATTTTGCCGCACCAGTTTCCGTCTCACGTTCCCATCAGGAGATATTTCATGCGTCGCGTTCTCGCCCTCTGTGCCGTTGCCGGCATCGCCACCTCCGTGTTCGCCGTGCCGGCCTCCGCGGCGGTCGGCTATTACGTGATCCGCTGGGACAACACCGGCATCTGCCAGGTCTGGAACGAGGACCTGAAGTACAAGCCGTTCCAATGGGGCGTGTCGACCTACAAGGTCGTCAGCAAGCCGCTCCCGACCTTCACGGCCGCCTCGGAGCTCCAGATCAAGCTGCGCGCGGAGCGCCGCTGCACGCTCTAGGCGTGAGGCGACAGACCGGATTTCAAGGGGCGGATCGCGCGAGCGGTCCGTCCTTTTCTTTTTGGACGCGCCATTGGTTTTTCGGCCGACATCGCGCATTTTCCGCGCACGCGCTTTGAACCTGGCCCGTTGGCGGACCTACTCACATCTTGTCGGGGGCGCCCCCCAGCGCCCCGCGCCAACCAGCATCCTTGCCCGCTTGTTTTTGCCCGCTTGTTTTTTCACCTCCTGGCTTTGGAGCCAATCGATGCGCGCGCCGACGACAGCCACGGTTCTGGCCGCATCGCTGCTTCTCGCCGCAACGGCGAACGCACAGGCCCCGCAATCCTTCCGCGTAATCTCGCCGCTGTTCGGCCAGCTTGTCAGCTTCGCGATGCCTTCGAATTTTTCCGCGGTGTTCGAGAACACCAAGGGCGGCCACTACATCCGCGAGGCCGTGCTGAAGGGCGAGACGCCCGAACGCTGGACCGAGATGATCACCGTGACCGGCGAGAAGGGCATGACGACCACTCCCGGTTCATCGCCGGAAAAATTCGCGGGCTCGATCGCAGGCGGTTTCAAATCCGCCTGCCCCGACAGCTTTGCGGCAAGGTCGCTTGGCGCCACCGCGTTCGGCCGCTTCGAAGGTTTCGTCGCCGTGATCGGCTGCGGCCGCGTCGACAGCGGCCCGACCTGGCACAGCGAGACCGCGCTCCTGGTCACGCTGAAGGGTACGACCGACTACTACACGATCCAGTGGGCCGAGCGCGGCCCCGAAAGCGACGAGCCGCCGGTGAACGACGACCGCTGGCAGGCGCGTTTGCGCGCACTCAGCCCGATCGAGCTCTGCGCGATCGTAGCAGGCGAAGCCGCGCCCTATCCGAGCTGCGTGAACAAGAGCTGAGCCCTCACGCGTCCTTGTACGCGCGGGGATGGATCAGGATATCGCGCGCGGCGGCGAGGTCGATGAACGCCTGCGCGCTGCCGCCTTGGTCGGGGTGCATGCCCTTGGCGGCGCGGCGATAGGCCTGGTTGATGTCCTCGCAGGTGAGCTGCACCGCAAGCGGCAGGCCGAGCACCTTGCGGGCGCGATCCTCGCTGGACAATTTTTTCGGCGCAGCATTGCGGCGGCCGAAGCGCGGCGCGGTCAGGTCGTGAACGACATCGAGCACCACGCCGAGACGGCGCCGTGCCGCCAGCGTGACGCTGTGATCGTCATTGTCCACGGCCTGGCGCAGCACCGGAAGCGCCTGCTCGGCGGCCTGACGCAGCATGGTATCGGTGCTCATCCGCGCGATCTCGGCCACGAGCCGTCCGGCCTCGGCCCAATCGGCGCCGTCCGCCGACCGCAGGCGTTCGAGTGCGAGTTTCCAGGATTCAAGCCGTTCCATCATGCGCGCAACGTTTAGCAATCAAGACCAGTATGCCAAGGCCGCCGTTTCCGACCCCTTAATTTCGAGTTAGCCTTTCATGAAACTTAGAAACGAATCCTGAAGGAAATTGTCGCAGCTGCGCGCAGACCCATCGCGGTCGTTACGCCTCCGCCGGATGGGCCGCCAGACCCGGCACGGATCAGTTGAACTGATATGCGAGACCGAAAGTCGCAACGTGGGTGCGCAGTGTGACATCGAAAGTATCGACGGTGTTGCTGGGCGCGAAGTGCGACGTTCGGCTGATTGCGTAAGTCGACGTGCCGAAATCGGCGAAGCGGTATTCGGCGCGCGCCAGCCAGTGATGGCCCAGCGCCGTCTCCAGGCCACCGCCGAGGGTCCAGCCCAGTTTCGTCGTGGAGTTCGTTATCACCGACGGCGATAAATTAAACAAGGTCCGGCAGGGCGCGCTCCCGCAGGTCGAGATCACCTCGTCATGCTGCCACGCCGCACCGCCGCTCGCGAATAGCAGCGTCGCCGGCGTCACCAGGAAGCCGAGACGCGCGCGCAGGCTCGCGTCCCATGTTGACTTCACCACTAGGGAATCGGCGCTCTCGTGGAAGGTGCCGAACGCCGGCGACACCGGATATCCGCTCAGCGTGACGGTCCGGTCGGCAAAGCCGGCGTCGCCCTCGATGCCGGCGACCCATTTGGGCGCGAATTGCCAGTTGACGCCGGCATAGGGACTGGCGCGGAAGGCGGTGCCGTTGAACGGCACGGTGTTCTTCTCGAGCGGGATCAGTGCAACGCCAAACAGTTCCGACGTTGCCGCCGTATCCACCTGCTGCGCGCGGACGCCGAGTCCAAGACCGAGATAGGGGCCGGTCCACGACATCGCGATCGGCGCTGCCTTGGTGATCATCGCTGCCTGCGCTCCTGCCACGATCGGGTCCCCGAACTTGTAGGCCAGGCCGAACGAGGCGGCGTGAGTCTGGATCTTGAGATCGAATTTGTCCGCGGTCGAATTGAAGCCCGAAGCGGGCACGGCGGTCCGAGCAATGGTGAACGGTGTAGCGCCAAAATCAGCGTAGCGATATTCGGCGCGTGCAAACCAATTGCCGCCCAGCGCGGTCTCGATGCCGCCACCGACGGTCCAACCAACCTGGATAGACGATGCGGAAATCACGGCGGGCGAAAACGTAAAGCCGGGACAGTTGGCGCAGTTCGAATTGATGTAGCTACGCTGCCAGGCGATGCCACCGGTCGCATAGGCCAGCGTGGCAGGTGTGAGCAGGAAGCCGAGACGGGCACGCAGGCTGGCGTCCCACTCGGTCTTTACGGTCAGGCTGTCGGGCGGCAAGGCGAAGCGGACGAAGCCGGGGGAGAAGGCCAGCGATTGGCGCGTGGTGGACTGGTCGGCGAAGCCGACATCGCCTTCGAGGCCCGCAATCCATTGCGGCGCCAATTGCCAGTTGAAGCCGCTAAAGGCACTGGTGCGGAAGCCCAGCCCGTCGAAGGACGCGCTTGTCGGCCGGCCGTCCGCCAGATTCTGCGGGGCGCCGGCGACCGTCTCCGATGTCGTCGTGGCGTCGGTGCGCGAACCACGGAAACCAAGCCCAAGACCGGCATAAAATCCGCCCCAGGTCGACGTGACCGCCGATGGGACCTTGTAGGTGGGCGCGGCCCCGATATCCGCCGCCAAGGCAGGCACCGTCGCTACGAACGCGACCAGAGCCGCGCTTCCGCCCCTCAATTTCTTCATGCCCAATACCCCGTCCGCGCGGAATCGCCGCCGCCCCAAATATTCGAGACAGATGTGACGCTGACGGCGCCAAACTTCTTGGACCCAAGCGACGGCGGATCAGACAAGAACGAACTGGCGATGTTCGTGCCGTGCCGTGGCATCTTTGCCACGTCCATCGGAAGTCACCGCGACGCCCGATTGCATAAGGCGTCAGCGCGGCATGGCGTTTCTGCCGCTTCCGTTTTCAACTAGTCTTGCCGGCAACGTTGAAAACCCAGCCAAGGAAACGCCCATGCCTCTCCTCCAAAACCACGTCGCCGTCATCACGGGCGCCGGATCCGGTATCGGCCGGGCCATCGCTTCCGGCTACGCCCGCGAGGGCGCGCATGTGGTGTTGCTCGACGTCAATGCCGACACGGTCGCGGAAGCCGCCGTGGAGATCCGCAAGTCCGGCGGCAAGGCCGAGAGCTTTGCGCTCGACGTGACCAAGCGCGACGACTGCTTTGCGCTCGCCAAGCAAGTCGCCGACAAGGTCGGGCAGGTCTCGATCCTCGTCAACAATGCCGGCATCACCCGCCGCAACGCCTTCACCGCGGAGCCGGAGACAGTGGCGAAGGACTGGAACGACATCATCTCGCTCAACCTCAACGGCGTCTTCAACATGACGCAGGCGTTCCTCAGCCCCTTGCGCGCAGCCAAGGGCCGCATCGTCAATATCGGCTCGATTCAGTCGTTCGTGCATCTGCGCACGCCGAGCTCGGCGGCCTACACCACCTCGAAGCACGGCGTGCTCGGCTTCACCAAGGCGCTCGCGGTCGAGCTCGGCAAGGAGGGCGTGCGCGTCAATGCGATCGGGCCGGGCTTCATCGAGACCAATATCAACGCCAATGTGCGCGCGACGAATCCGGTGCTGGTGCAGGCCTTCGTCGATCACACCCCGCTGGCGCGCACCGGCAAGCCCGAGGACATCGTGGGTCCCGCGATCTTCCTTGCGTCGGAAATGTCGGCCTACGTCACGGGAACGATCGTGATGGTGGACGGCGGATACCGGACGGTGTGAGCGGGGTGATGCCCGCTCCGTAACGCAGGGTATGCTCGCAGGAATATGCAATCCGTGCCAATCGCGGCGGTGCGGCGGCATTCCCAAGGTCAATTCGTGCGATCGCCTGCGGTTAACGTTTCGTTAACCAAACCCGCCCACCGTAGATCTACGGCTTGGGGGTCGTTTGTTCTCGATCCGCTTCCAAAGACGGAAGCGGGCGTTGATCGGGGAGTGTGTCGATGACCACTGTTCACGTCGCTGCGTCCGAACCGGGCGCATATTTCCTTTCACCGAACCAGATCGTTCCGCTGCTGATCGGCGCGACCGTCGACGAGGTCGAGCGTGAGCTCGTGCTGCAGACGCTCGCGCGCTGCGACGGCAATCGCACGCGCGCCTCGCGCGTGCTCGGCCTCTCGGTGCGCACGCTGCGCAACAAGATCAGGCTCTATGCCGCGTCCGGCATCGAGGTGCCGGCCTATCACGACTAGCGCGCGACGTGCGGCCGATTGGTGTTGATCATGCGCAGGCGCGGGCCCGGGCGGAATTGCCGCTGTCGTCAAACGCCGCTAATTAGCTTGCTTCCGGTTGAGGGAGCAGCGGCGTGGCAGACGAACAAAAACGGCAGGGACCTCAGGGACCGCGCGGACGGCAGGGCGAACCGGGGCGGCCGGGACCGCAGGGTCATCCGGGCAAGCGCGGGCCGGATGGCGCGCGCGGCAAGCCAGGACCTCAGGGCAAGCCGGGGCCGATCGGGAAGCCCGGACCTCTGGGCAAGCCCGGTCCGCAAGGCAAGCAGGGCGAAGCCGGACCGCGCGGGGCGGCCGGTGCATCGGGACCTGTCGGACCGCAAGGGCCGGCGGGGCCGCAAGGCCCGCGCGGCGAGGCCGGGCCGCCCGGCCCATTGCCGTCGATCGAGCAGGTGCTGCCGTGGCTCGATCAGCTGTTCGACGCCTGGGACGAGCGGCGCCGCCAGCGCGAGCATGAAGCTGCCGAGCGCGAGGCGCTGGAAGCCGCCGTGCAGGAGACCGACGACGCGCCCCTCGGTGACGAAGACGAGGACAGCGAAGGCGATCACAGGAAAAAGAAGAAAAAGAAGAAACACGGCCACAAGGAGTGACAGACGAATCTATTTCGTCCCATTCTCGCGTCGTGGCAGCATGCCCATGCGCTCGAATTGCCAGCGCATGGCGCGGTACCAGAGATAGCCGACCGCTGCGCCGCACAAGGCCAGGATCACGACGTTCGCGCTCGAGAACGAGCCGCTCCACCACGTCATCCACGCGGTCCACAGCAGCGTGAAGACGATGGCACCTGCTTTCAGCGGAAGAAGAGGGCGGCTCATGGTCGTGCTCCCGGGTGTCAAAGGCCCGGCGAACATCATCGCGCGTTGAGACCGTTTTCACCGTGAGCCAGGTCACGGAACGGACGCGCGAGCCGCCTAACCGAACCGCAGCCGCGAGCGTTCCTTGGCCTTTTCCGCCTCGACCTCGCGGTCGCGCGCCGGGACATGGGTGTGCAGCGACGTCAGGAGTTTTCGCGCAGCCTCCGAGACCTCCGCCACCGCACGGTCGAAGGCCGCCTCGTTGGCCTGCGACGGCTTGTTGAAGCCGGACAGTTTTCGGACGAACTGGAGCGCGCTGGCGTGGATCTCATCCTCCGTCGCCTCCGGCTCGAAGTTGAACAGCGTCTTTATGTTGCGGCACATGCAGTCTCTCCTGACCTTTCCCTCAAGGACGACCGGCGAAAACGAAATCCTACATCCTTCCGCACAGTTCTGCTAAGTTCCGCCGCAACGCGGCCGCCGACCAGAGCCGCACGGGGGAAATAGACATGAAAGCTTCCTGCGCGGCGCTGTCAGCCATTCTGTTGTCCGTCTCTTTGTCGGCCATCTCGACATCCGCATGGGCGGCCGATTATCCGGCGCCGAAACAGGGCGACTGGGTCGCCAGGGATTTCAAGTTCCACACCGGCGAGACCATGCCGGAGCTGAAGCTGCACTACATCACGGTCGGTGAGCCGAGCGGCCAGCCCGTCCTGGTGCTGCACGGCACCGGCGGCTCGGGCGCGAGCATGCTGTCACCCGCCTTCGGCGGCGAGCTGTTCGGCGCGGGGCAGCCACTGGATGCCTCCAAATACTACATCATCATCCCCGACAATATTGGCCATGGCAAATCGTCAAAACCGTCCGACGGGATGAAGACGAGCTTCCCGAAATACGATTACGACGACATGGTCGAAGCTCAGTATCGCCTGGTGACGGAAGGGCTCGGGGTCAAGCATCTGCGGCTGGTCATCGGCAATTCGATGGGCGGCATGCACACCTGGCTGTGGGGCGAGAAATATCCGAAGGCGATGGACGCGCTGATCCCGATGGCCTCGCAGCCGACCGAGATGGCGTCGCGCAACTGGATGCTGCGGCGGATCATGCTCGACACCATCCGCAGCGACCCCGACTACAACGGCGGCAATTACACCAGCCAGCCGCGCATGATGAAATACGCCATCACCGCCTACGGCATTGCGAGCATCGGTGGAACGCTGGCCTATCAATCGCAGGCGCCGACGGCGGCGAAGGCCGACAAGATCGTCGACGAGCGGCTGGCCATGCCGATCACGGCAGATGCCAACGACTTCGTCTACCAGTGGGAGTCCTCGCATGACTACAATGCCGGCGAGAAGCTGGGGGCCATCGAAGCGCCGCTGCTGCTGATCAATTCAGCCGACGACGAACGCAATCCGCCTGAGACCGGCATCACGGACGCTGCGATGACGCGGGTCAAGAACAGCAAACTGTATCTCATCCCGGCAAGCACCGAGACGCGCGGCCACGGCACCACCGGAAACGCCAAATTCTACAGCGAGCAGATCCAGCAATTTCTGCAAGCCGCGCCGCAGCAAACGATCGAATCTGCGCGCCGCTGATTTTGCATCGCATCAACGGTCGTCTAGCCCGCATATTATTTGAGCATGCATTACGCTGACGGCTCGGGCTTAATTGCGTCGATGTCCGAATCGACGCGTGGGAAAATCGCGCGCCAACGGCACGACACGCGATGAGGAGGATCGCATGCACAGGCTCGCACTGTGCGTTTGGCTCGCGGCACTGACGGGCGCCGCGTTCGCGTTCGACAACGGGCAATATGATCACGTCCCGCCCGACATCCGCGCCTGGTTCAAGAGCGTGATCGCACCGAACGGCGTGCCCTGCTGTGACGTCTCCGACGGCCATCGCACGGAGTACGACGTGCGCAGCGGTGCCTATTGGGTGCCGATCGAGGGACAATGGATGGAGGTGCCCGAGCGCGCCATCATCCGCGACCGCGGCAATCCGGTCGGTCAGGCCGTTGTGTGGTACGTCCGTCACCGCGGCGCCGTCATCATTAGTTGCTTCGTGCCGGCCGATGCGGTGTAGCGCGCGATAGCGCCTCGGCGCCGCGCGTGCTAGTTCGGCCGATGGCTCCTGCGAACGACAGAACGCGCGCGGTCATGCGCTTTGTGCTGGCAGCGTTTTACATCGTGGCCGGCATCGCGCATCTGCGGGTCCCCGACAAGCTGCTTGCGATCACGCCGGCCTGGGTTCCGTTTGCAACACAGTTGATCCTCATCACTGGCGTTTGCGAGATCGCAGGAGCGGTTGCGCTGGTGACGAAGCCGCTGCGCTGGTGGGCAGGCGTTGCGCTCGCGCTCTATGCGCTTTGCGTGTGGCCGGCCAACATCAAGCATGCCCTGGAGGGCATCGACCTTCCACCCATCCCCAACAGCTGGCTCTATCACGGGCCGCGGCTGGCGCTGCAGCCGGTGCTGATCTGGTGGGCTTTGTACTGCGCTGGCGTGATCGACTGGCCGTGGCGGCGTGACAAGGGGGATAGCGATCGCGCCGGGAGATGATATTCTCAGACATTCCACCAAGGAGACCTTCGTGACTGATCTTTGCGCCGAAGACCTCGCTACCATCTATGCCCAGCCGAGCCCGCGCGTAATCGCGAAAGCGCGCCCCGCGATCGATGCGCACGCGAAGAAATTCATCGAGATGTCGCCGTTTTGCGTGCTCGCGACGTCGGGAGCCGATGGCAGCGTGGATGCCTCACCACGCGGCGGCGGCGTTGGCTTCGTCCACGTCGCCGGCCCCAACCAGCTGCTGATGCCTGATCGCTCCGGCAACAACCGGATCGACAGTTTTCGGAATGTGGTGGAGGGCTCGGGCTTCGTGCATCTGTTGTTCTTCGTCCCCGGCATCGACGAGACGCTGCGCGTCGGGGGCCGCGGCACGCTGTCGGCCGATCCGGACCTGCTCGCCTCGATGGTGGAGTTTGGCAAGGCGCCGCGCGCGGTGCTGAACGTCGCCGTCAGCGAAGTCTATTTCCACTGCGGCAAGGCACTGATGCGCTCAAAGCTGTGGTCATCCGAGAAGGTGCCGCGCTCGGTGATGCCGAGCATCGTCGAGGTGGTCCACGAGCAGACCGGCCTTGGTGAGCCGCAGAGCCAGGAGATCGTGGAAGAGCTCTACAAGACGCAGTTGTAGCTGGCGTCCTGGACTGCCGTCCCGGCCTGGCGCGCAATTGTGCATCAGACCGGCACGGAGTTTGTGGCAGCGATTACGCGCCGAACTAGTGCCCCTCGCCCTCGAGCCCGCCAACGTGCTTCTGGGTATAGAGTTCGAGGCCGATGCGGCCGATCAGGTCGAGCTGGGTCTCGAGGAAGTCGATGTGGTGCTCCTCGTCGCTCATCAGTTTCTCGAACAGGTCGCGTGTCACGTAGTCCTTGACGCTGTGGCAGTAGGTCGCCGCTTCCTGGTAGAGCGCCCGCGCGCTCATCTCGGCGGCGAGATCGCATTCGATGATCTCCTTGACGTTCTGGCCGATACGCAAGGGATCGAGCACCTGCATGTTCGGGAAGCCGTCGAAGAACAGGATCCGCTCGGTGAGCTTGTCGGCGTGCTCCATCTCCTCGATGGACTCCTTGCGCCAGACCTTGGACATGTCCCGCAGGCCCCAATTGTCGAGGAAGCGGTAGTGCAGCCAGTACTGGTTGATCGCAGTCAGCTCGTGACGCAGTGCCTTGTTGAGATAGTCGATAACTTTTGCGTCGCCCTGCATGGTTCACTCCAGCTCTTGCAGTCCAAATCGGCCGTAAAACCGAATTTAGAACGCTTCTAAATGAGTTTGAAGACTGGGGCAACCGGCTACGGGGACGCAGCCGGGGAAAAGCTCAGTCAGGGTTGCGGAAGATTTCAGCAGGCCGCGAGGGCGAACTCGGCCGGCTGGGCCGTCTCGTCATTGGCGGCCACAGTGTGATTGTGCGGACAGCCGGAGCAGCAGGACGAGGCACAGGGGCCGAGCGCTTCATCGATGATGGTCTTGATGGTCCGGGCGCAGCGGCCGCATTCGGCGCTACAGCCGAGACATCCATAGACCTGCTTGGCATGGCGCACGGCGTCGTCGGACTCGGCGACGGCGGCGCGGATGTCGTCATCGCTCAGCACGTTACAGGAACAAACGATCATGGAAGCGGCAGGCCCTTTGGTGATGCGCCATCATCGATATTTAAGGGGCCGGCCGGATGCAAAAGGAAAAAGCGGAATTTGAAGCTATTCCAAACTAGCCCGGAAACAGCCTAGAACGGCTCTAAAACAGGTCCTTGCGCTGTATCAAGATTGCGGCGGATCTAGTCGCCTCCGCCGCCTCCACCATCGCCGCCGCCCCCGCAATCTCCGCCACTACTGCCGCCATCGCTGCTGGAACAGCTGCCGCCGTCGGTCGAACTGCCGGAACTGTCGCTGGAAAACCAGCTCCCCAAGGAGAAGCCGTCGCTCGTGCCCGCGGAGGTGTCGCCACCGCTATTGCCGCTGGCCCCGGCGCGGGAGCGCCGCTGGCCGCGGTTCTGGAGATGGGTGATCCAGCCGTAGCCGATCGCGACGACGATCCCGGCAGCGATCAATGCATTTATCATCGCGTTGCCCATCATCGCCCTCCCCTGGCAGAGCTGCGGTCCATGTTAATTGGTCGCCCCGGGCAAAGGTGCCGTTCATTGATCATTCAATCGAAGTATGGAACTTTACCCCAAAGAGTTCCCGCGTGTTTTGCTCGAAAGGTCAGTCAATGAAGAAGTCGCTCCTGGCAATCGCTGCCGTCGCCGCTGTGGCCCTTAGCGCCGCTACACCAGCCCAGGCGCAACGCGGCGTTGCCGCGGGCGTGGCAGCCGGAATCATCGGGGGCGCCATTGTCGGTGGGGCGCTGGCCTCTCCGTACTATTACGGGCCCGGCCCTGGCCCCGGCTACGCATATGGTCCGGGATATAGCCCGGGCTACTATCCGCCGCGCTACTACGCGCCGGGCCCGGGCTACGTCGCCGACGACTATTACGGCAACGGCTGCGTCTGGCAGAAGCAGCGCTTCTGGGACGGTTATGCCTGGCGCGTCCGCCGCGCCAGAGTCTGTGGCTGAAGTCGCCCCAAGCCGGTTCATTCCAGATGCGCCGTTCATCTAGGGGCCTGAAAAAGACCGCTTTTTCTCGTCACAGCTCCGTGCGCGTTTACCGCGGATTGACCATTTGCGCGCTTCCTAGCTGCAAGGCCAATTCCATCAGAGTCTGCGTGAACCTTTGAACCCCGGGCGCTCCTAACAAGGAGCATCCATCTCTCAGGAGAGCCAAGAGTATGAAGAAGACTTTAGTTGCCGCCCTCACGGTTGCGACGATCGCCGGTTCGCTGGTGACCGCTACGCCATCCGCCCAGGCCCATGACGGCGTCGGCGTCGGCATCGCAGCCGGCCTGATCGGCGGCGCGATCGTCGGCGGCGCAATCGCATCGAGCCGTCCCGCCTATGGTGGACCGGTTTACGTGGCCGAGCCCGGCCCGCCGCCGCCGCCCTGCTACTGGCAGCGCCAGCGCTACTGGGACGGCTACGGCTGGACCGTCCGCCCGGTTCGCGTTTGCTACTGATCTGATCGCATGGCGCACATGAGCGCCGCGATCGAAGCCCAGCCGAGCACCTCGGCCGGGCTTTTTTTCTTTTAGCTGGCCCTGTGCCTACGGCGCCGCCTGGATCGAGCGCAGCACCTCTTCGCTCGGCCAGCAATCGACCTTGAGGCCTGCGGACTTCTGGTAGGCGCCGAGCGCAGCGCGCGTCTGCATGCCCGCCTTGCCGTCGATCTTGTCCTTGTAGAGCCCCGCGCGCGTGAGCCCGCGCTGCATCGCCTCGACATCCCTGGTTCGCAATTGCTTCGAGGCAGACCACGGCGTCGCGAACGGTTGCGGGCTCGTCATGCGGTCGGCGAGATGGCCGACGAACAGCACGTAGAGATCGGAGAAATTGTATTCCTTGATGACGAAGTAGTTCTTCGTGGTCAGGAAGGACGGGCCGTAGATGCCTTCGGGTTGCAGCAGCGAGGCCGGCTGGGCCTGCTCGGCGGCAGTGAGCTTTTGTCCACGCACCGGCACAAAGCCTTCGCGCAGCCACTGGCCGATCGGCTTCGTCACCTCGGGCACGCCGGCGGTGCAATCGGCCTTGGCCGGTGCCTGTACCTCGTAAGCCCAGCGCACACCGCTCTGCCAGCCCTTGTTGACGAGCTGCTGCGCGGCGGAAGTCAGCGCATCCGGCACCGAATGCCAGATGTCGATGCGGCCGTCGCGGTCGAAATCGACGCCGTGCTTGTAATATTCGGACGGCAAGAACTGCGTGAGTCCGGTCGCCCCGGCCCACGACGAGCGCATGTCCTTGCGGGTCACCACGCCGTCGCCGAGAATTTTCAGCGAGAGGATGAACTCGTTGCGATAGGTGTCCTTGCGGCGACCGACATAGGCCTGCGTCGCCAGCACACGGACGAGATCGTAGGGCAGTGTGTAGCGGCCATAGTCGGTCTCGCGGCCCCAGATCGCCAGCATGACGGTGGCCGGCACGCCGGAGCTTTTCTCGATCTCGGTCAGCGCCTGACGATATTTTTGCAGCAGCCGCTGCCCCTCGCCCGCAAGCCGCGCGATCGAGGCTTCCCTGACATAGTCCGCCGGCACCTGCACGAACTCGGCCTGGGACGGCGCCCCGGTCGCGGGCCGCCCCGGCAGGATCAGATCCGGCAGCCTGTAATCCGGCTCGAGCCCGCGCGTCTCTCGCTCGAACGTCGCGCGCGACACGCCGGCGGTCTCCGCCTCCGGCCACAGCGAGGCGATGAACTGCGTGAAGGCGGCATCAGCGGCGCGGGCGGGCGACAGGCCGCAGGTGATAGCGATCACCGCAGCTATGAGCACCCGCCGCATCATGCCGAGATCACCGCGTCAGCTTCTTGTACTTCACGCGGTGCGGGATGATGCTGTCCTGGCCGAGCCGGCGCATCTTGTCCTTCTCGTAGTCCTGGAAGTTGCCCTCGAACCATTCGACATGGCTGTCGCCTTCGAAGGCCAAGATGTGGGTCGCGATACGGTCGAGGAACCAGCGATCATGGCTGATGATGACGGCGCAGCCGGCAAAATCCTCCAGCGCCTCTTCGAGCGCACGCAGCGTGTCAACGTCGAGGTCGTTGGTCGGCTCGTCGAGCAGCAGCACGTTGGCGCCGGATTTCAGCATTTTCGCAAGGTGCACGCGGTTGCGTTCACCGCCGGAGAGCGCGCCGACTTTCTTCTGTTGGTCGGCGCCCTTGAAGTTGAACGACGAACAATAGCCGCGTGAATTGACTTCCCTCTTGCCGAGCAGGATCAGCTCGTTGCCGCCGGAGATCTCCTCCCACACGTTCTTGCTGCCATCGAGCGCGTCGCGCGACTGGTCGACGTAACCGAGATGAACGCTCTCGCCGACCGTGATGGTGCCCTTGTCCGGCTGTTCCTGCTTGGTGATCATCCTGAACAGCGTGGTCTTGCCGGCGCCGTTGGCGCCGATCACGCCGACGATACCGCCGGGCGGCAGCTTGAAAGTGAGATCGTCGATCAGCATGCGATCGCCGAAACCTTTGCTGAGCCCTTCGAAGTCGACCACGTTCTGACCTAGGCGCTCGGCCACCGGAATCGTGATCTGCGCGGTCTGTGTCTGCTTTTCGCTCGCCTGCTTCAGGAGCTCGTCATAGCGCTGATAACGCGCCTTGGATTTGGCCTGGCGGGCTTTCGGCGAGGACGCGATCCATTCCTGCTCGCGGGCGAGCGTCTTCTGATGCGCAGCGTCCTCGCGGCCCTCCTGCTCGAGCCGCTTCTGTTTCTGCTGCAGCCAGGACGAGTAATTGCCCTCGTAGGGAATGCCCTTGCCGCGATCGAGCTCGAGAATCCAGCTCGTGACGTTGTCGAGGAAGTAGCGGTCATGGGTGACGATCAGGATCGCGCCGGGATAGTTGCGCAGATGGCCTTCCAGCCACGACACCGATTCCGCGTCGAGATGGTTGGTCGGTTCGTCCAGCAGCAACAACTCAGGCTGGTCGAGCAGCAGCTTGCACAGTGCGACGCGACGGCGCTCACCGCCGGAGAGTTTCGACACGTCGGCATCGTCGGGCGGACAGCGCAGCGCATCCATGGCCTGGTCGACCTTGCTGTCGAGATCCCAGAGGCCCTGGGCCTCGATCTCGTCCTGCAGCTTGGTCATCTCGTCGGCGGTCTCCTCGGAGTAGTTCATCGCCAGCTCGTTGTAGCGATCGAGGATAGCCTTCTGCTTGGCAACGCCCAGCATGACGTTCTCGCGCACGCTGAGTGCCGGATCGAGATGCGGCTCCTGCTCGAGATAGCCGACGCGGGCGCCCTGGGCGACCCAGGCCTCGCCGTTGTACTCCTTGTCGAGGCCGGCCATGATCTTGAGCAGCGTCGACTTGCCCGAGCCGTTGACACCGAGCACGCCGATCTTGGCGTCCGGGTAGAAGCTCAGATGGATGTTATCGAGCACCTTCCGGGTCGGGTAGCTCTTGGTCAGGCCCTGCATGAAATAGATGAACTGGCGCGCCATCGGTCCCGAAAACCTTCGATTTGAGGAAATTTGCTTGCCGCCGATGTAGCGATCCCGCCCCCAAAGGGCAATGTTTTCCCTCCGTTCACCACGGACGAATACGGGACGGACACCATCCCGCCGCCGATCCGGACAATTGAAACCATCTTTTAATAAATCAGGCCAAAGCTCGGTTTTGCGCGGAAACAGCGCCACCCGCTCAGAATGAACGGGGAGCATAGCGAGACAGCGTCATGGCCATGATCGAGACCCATTCCCTTCCCGTTCCGGCGGAAGCCGGCAGCGCCTCCGCATTTGCCTCGGAGATCAAGGGCTTCTGGAAGCGCTTCTTCGCCACCGCTTTCAATCCCTACCGGCCCGAACTGCACTACATGCGCGGCCCCGGCCCCGCCTGGCGTGCCAAGCACGGCATGAATGCGCCGTTCCGGCTCAAGCCCCGCGACCTCTGAGCCTTTATCAGCTGTCGGATTTTTGAAGACGCGAACGGCTTGCGCACGGTCCTGATTGCGCGCAACCATGGCCTGGTTCCACCTCTCGCCATGGAAGAACGCTGTTGATGCGGCTGCGCTGTGCAATTCTGGACGACTATTTCAACCTCGCCCTCGACGTCGCCGATTGGCAAAGCCTGTCCGACCGGATCGACGTCACCGTGTTCAGCCACCCCTTCGCCTCCGAGCAGGCCGCGGCGAGCGCGCTGGCCGATTTCGAGATCGTCTGTGCGATGCGCGAGCGCACCGCGTTCCCGAAGAGCCTGTTCGAAAGCCTGCCGAAGCTGAAGCTGCTGCTGACATCAGGCATGCGCAACGCCTCCATCGACATGGAGGCCGCCAAGGCGCGCGGGATCACGATCGGCGGCACGCAATATTCGCGCGATCCGACTGCGCCCCTCACCATGGGCTTGATCCTGGAACTGACCCGCGGCATCGGCCGCGAGAACGCACGCATGCATGCGGGCGAGCCTTGGCAGGCCTTTGCCGGCGTCGAGATCGAGGGATTGACGCTCGGCGTCGTCGGGCTCGGCAAGCTCGGCAGCAAGATGGCTGATATCGCGAAGGCGTTCGGCATGAACGTGATCGCCTGGAGCCCGAACCTGACCCCGGAGAAGTGCAAGGACGCCGGCATCGGCTACGCCACCAAGGAGGAGCTGTTCTCCAAGGCCGATATCGTCAGCATCCATGTGGTGTTGAGCGAGCGCTCGCGCGGGCTGGTCGGGGCTGCCGATCTCGCGCGGATGAAGCCGACGGCCTTCCTCGTCAACACCGCGCGCGGGCCGATCGTTGACGAGCAGGCGCTGCTCGAGGCGTTGCAGCAGAAGAGGATTGCAGGCGCCGGCATCGACGTGTTCTCGGTCGAGCCGCTGCCGACGGACCATCCCTTCCGCAAGCTCGACAACCTCGTGCTGACGCCGCATCTCGGCTATTCCACCGAGGACGGCTTGCGCATCCATTACGGCCAGATGGTCGAGGCGATCGACGCCTTCACCAAGGGCAGCGGGCTGCCGCGGAAGCTGGCCTAAGCCTCAGGCCGCCGTGCGGTGGCCGGCGGGCTGCCGCGCTGCATCGGCAAAGGCGTGGCGCCAGGAGGCATGCGCCGGCAGCCAGCCGAGCTCGCGCTTGGCCTTGGCGTTGGATGCTCCGCGCACCTCCGTCATCATCGCAACCATATGCTCGCCCGCAAGCAGGCGCCCGAGCCAGGCGGGAATGTGACGCGGCGGCTTGACACCAAGCAATTCGGCCAGCGCGGGCAACCAGTCCTTCACCGGCGCCGGATGGTTGTCGACGATATTGTAGATGCTGCCGGCGCGTCCGCATTCAAGCGCGGCGAGCGTGGCAGAGGCGGCATCTTCGGTGTGAATGAACGACCACGTGCCGCCGCCATCGCCGATCACAGGAACACGCCGGTGGCGCAGCTGGTCGATCATCGCCGGCGAGAGCGTGCCCGTACCTGGTCCATAGAAGAATCCATAGCGCAGCACGATGCCCTCCGGCTTCGTCGAAGCGGTGACGCTTCGCTCCAGATACCGGATCGCCTCAAGCGTGCGTCGCAGCTCTCGCGGCGGATGCGGGTCAAGTTCATCGGTCTCGGTCTTCACCGTTCCCCCGGCGCGACTGAAGGTCCAGCCGCAGAAGCTTTGCGCGATGAAGCGCCTGGCGCCGGCCTCGCGTGCGGCATTCAGCAGAATGTCGGTTCCGCGGGTGCGGAGCTCGTTGGTTCGCGCGAAAGCCCGATCGAAATGCCGGAGGTCCGTGGCGGCCGCGAGATCTGTGATCTGGTGGATGACGGCGTCGGGCTTTGCCGCAATCACCGCAGCGCGCATGCTGTCGGCATCGAGGCCGTCGGCGACGATCGGCTCCGCACCCAATCGCCGCACAAGATCTGTTTTTGCCGCACTCCGTGTCGTGCCGATCACCGAATAACCCGCGGCGACCAGCGCCGGAACAAGATACTGGCCGACCGCGCCGGTCGCGCCCGCAACAAAGATGCGCATCCTGTGCTCCTCAATTCGTTGCAATCCTCCCGGACGTAATCGAGGTGCGGAGCGGTTCAAGCAAGGCACGCGCATACGCAAGCGAGACATGCGCGCATGCGCCAAATGATGACGGCGCGTGACCGAAGGCCACGCGCCGTCATCAGATCAATTCTTGCTAGATCAATTCTTGCGAGGCCAGTTCAGCGCACGGTGACGGGCGCGGGCAGCGGCGGCACCACTGTCGGCTGGGTGCCTCCGACCGGGCCGGCCTGTGCGGCCATCGGAGCGGGGCCGGCAGCGCCGGGCACGGGCGCGGCGGATGCGGTCGCAGTTCCCGGCGGCGGACCACCCGGCATCACGACCACGCGGGTGCCGACCTTGACGCGATCGAACAGATCGGAGACGTCCTCGTTCAGCATGCCGATGCAGCCGGAGGACACGAACTTGCCGATGGTCGAGGGCTGGTTGGTGCCGTGGATGCGGTAGACGGTCGAGCCGAGATACATCGCGCGGGCGCCGAGCGGATTGCCGGGACCGCCGGCCATGAAGCGCGGCAGATAAGGCTGGCGCTCGATCATTTCCGTCGGCGGATGCCAATCCGGCCACTCGGCCTTGCGAGTGATCTTCTGCACGCCGGTCCAGGTGAAGCCGTCGCGGCCGACGCGGACGCCGTAGCGGATCGCACGGCCGTTGCCGAGCACGTAATAAAGGTAGGTATTCGGGGTATCGACGATGAGCGTTCCGGCCGGCTCCTTGGTCGCCAGCGAGACTTCCTGGCGGCGCAGGTTCTGCGGCAGCTGCGCCGGGGCAGCGTCAGGCTGCTCCTCGGGCGGGAGCGAGGCGATCGCCATCGGCCGGCCGTCGGCACCCACGGGCGGCTGCCCGGCCTGGACCGTTCCGGTCGCGCCGGGACCACCGACAGCCTCGGGCGGACGCAGGCCGTCACTGCCGGGCGCCTGAGCCGGACGATCGGCGTAGATCACCGCGGGCGGGCCGGCAGGGCGGCCGTAGCGCGGATCGTCGGGGGATGTCACGGGCCCCTGCGGCGGCGCGGCCGAGTAGACGGGGGCGCCGGCGGGACGGCCATAACGGGGATCATCGGGCGACATCACCGGCCCCTGTGGCGGCGCGGCGGAATACACCGGGGGAGCGCCGGGCGGACGGCCGTAGCGCGGATCCGGGCCGGGCGGCGGCAGCGCTGCCTGCGGCATCGAATCGTCTTCATCGTCCAGCGCGTCGAAACTCGGCGCGCGGTCGCCGGGCCGATATTCGGCCGGCGCGCCATAGCTCGGCGCCTGCTGGACCGGATAGCTCTGGGCCTGCGCGAGCGAGGTTCCCGCCGCAGCGACTGTTGCGGCAGCGCATATCGTCAGAAAATGTTTGATCATCATCGCTCTTGTATAGTCCCCGGGCCCCGTCCGGACCGTTAACGGCCAGATGACGGAAGATAGCGGCACATTCAAGACATGACAGGCGGATTTGTGCCTGATTTGCCGATTTGTGATCCGCAAGACTACCGTTGCCTGCTTGCATCAGGGGACGAAAATCAGCCCACGCCCGAGATCGCAGGAGTCGCCGGCTCCGTTTTTTACGGAACGGCGCGGAATCGTTGCGGTATGTTCGAATCAGCCTGATTCGCCTCCGCTTTGAGCTTCGATCCCCGCGTGGCGAACGCGGCAAGCAGTACCGTCACCGCGTTCAGATGGCTCATGGGCCCTGGCCACTTCGCCGCCGGGGCGGAAATTCGCAATCCCTCGATGCTTCCCGGCTTTCGCTTCCTGTTTGCCGCGATCCTGCTGTCAGCCTCCATCCTGGTGTTCGGCCTGGGCGCCGCCGCGCTGCTGCGGGCGAGCCACGAGCAGTATGTCAGCAACCCCTCTTGGCGGAATGGTCCGCAGGAGCAGGTGTTTGCACAGGCTCCCGAGCCGGCCCTGCCGGTGCTCGCGGTCCTGCGCGCCGAGCCGGAAGCAGCCACCGATCCGACACCGTCGCTGCGCGATCAAGTCCCGACCATCGCGCTGCCGATGAGCGAGCCCGAGCCGGTCGTCGCGCTGACAACCGAGACCGACGGTCAGCCGCAGGTCGCTGCACCTCCGGCCGACGTCCCGGCCGAGCCGGCCAATGTCGAGGCCGAGACCAAGGCCGAGAGGACGATGGACGCCGCGGCGCCGGCCTCAAGCAACACGCTGACTCCGGCCGACGCCAGCGCATCCATCGCCGAGACCAAGGCTGTTTCGATCGCTCTCACGAGCAAACCAGCACCTGCCGCCCCCAGCGGAGCCCCGGCTTCGTCCACGTTCGACATGGCGAGCGCGAAGTTCGCCGCATTGAACGACCCGGCGACCACGGCCTGGAAGGATCCGCCGGCGAAAGCCAAGGCCGACTCTAAGGCCGACAGCGGTTCGCCGGAGAGCAAGGCGACCAAGCCGCGGGCGCATCGGGTGAAGAAGCGCCGCCGCATTGTCCGGCGTCCGCCGCCGCCGGTTCAGCAACTCGATCCGTTCGGGCAGCCGCAACCCACGCTCGCCGCGACGACGACCGCGCGCGCACGTCAGTAGGGTTACGCTGGCCCCGTCGCGATCGGCGGTCCCTTTTCCTGCCCCCATTCCGACCACGAGCCGTCATAGAGCGCGGTGTCGGTGATGCCGAGGCGATAGAGCGCGAGCGTCAGCACGCCGGCAGAGACCCCGGAGCCGCAGCTCGTCACAATCGGGGCATCGAGCTTGACGCCGGCGCCCGTGAAGGCGGCGCGGAGATCATCGAGCGGCTTCATCGTGCCGGTAGCGGCGTCGAACAGAAGATTGTAGGGCACGTTGCGCGCGCCCGGGATATGGCCGGAGCGAATGCCCGCGCGCGGCTCCGGCGCCCGTCCCTCGAACCGGTCGGCGGCGCGCGCGTCGATCACCTGCTCGGCACGGCTTTCGACGTTGGCGATCAATTGCTGCATGCTGCGCACGCGCTTGGAATCGTAGCTCGCCTTGAATGTCGCTGGCTTCGGCTTCGCCTCGCCGCTCTCGACGGGACGCCCCTCGGCGCGCCACTTCTTCAGGCCGCCATTGAGGATGCTCACATTGCTATGGCCGAAAGCCAGGAACATCCACCAAGCGCGGGGAGCAGCGACCCAGCCGCCGGCATCGTAGATCACGACGGTGTCGGCATTGGAGATGCCGAGATGACCGACGTCGTGGCCGAACTGCTCGGCGCTCGGATACATGTGCGGCAGCGGGTTGGAATGGTCCGAGACCGCGTCGACGTCGAAGAACACTGCGCCTGGCAGATGCGCGGCGAGGTAATCATCCTTCGGCAATGGCAGCACGCCGGGCAGCTTAAAGCTGGCGTCGAGCACCTTGACGTTGGCATCGTTGATGTGGGCGGCGAGCCATTCGGTGGAGACGAGGGGATCGGTGGTCATGCGAGGTCTTTCTTGTCATTCCGGGCTAGCGCAACGTGAGCGAGGTTGAAGCAGTGTGCATCCAACTCCGCTGTCATCGCCCGGCCAGTGCGCAATTACGCACTAGGAACGGGCGATCCAATATTCCAGACGCGATTGCGATTGGGCCGAAAGGCCGCCGCGTACTGGATTCCCCGTTTTCGCGGGGAATGACGCCGGAGATTGGAGCGGCAGCGCAGCACCCTCACCCCTTCTTCTTCGGCTCCCACTGTTGGGTTGGCCCGCCGGCGTCGCGCCAGGCGGCGTAGCCGCCGGCGATGTGGGCGACGGGTTTGAGGCCCATGTCCTGCGCGGTCTTGGCGGCGAGCGCGGAGCGCAAGCCGCCGGCGCAATGGAACACGAACTTCTTGTCCTCCTGGAACACCGGCTTCGCATAAGGGCTCTGCGGATCGATCCAGAACTCGAGCATGCCGCGGGTGCAGGCGAACGCGCCCGGGATGCGGCCGTCGCGCTCGATCTCGCGGGGATCGCGGATATCGACGATGACGACGTCGCCGTTCTTGGAGATCTCGATGGCGTCCTTGGCGGTGAGCGTCTCGATCTCGGCATTGGCCTCGTCGATCAGCGCCTTGATGCCGCGGGTGATGGTCTGGGGCACGTGGTTCTCCCTCTTGTTGTCATTCCGGGGCGCGCGGAGCGCGAGCTAGTGCGTCAATTCCTTCATCGCACCCTCAAGCCCCTCGATCGTGATCGGGTACATGCGGTTGGCGAAGATGCGTTTGATGATGGTGGTGGATTCCGAATAGTCCCAGTGCTTCTGTTGCACGGGATTGAGCCACACCGAATGCGGATAGGTGCGGATGATGCGGTCGAGCCAGACCGAGCCTGGCTCTTCGTTGACGTGCTCGACCGAGCCGCCGGGCACCATGATCTCGTAGGGCGACATCGAGGCGTCGCCGACGAACACGATCTTGTAGTCGTGCGGGTATTTGTGCAGCACGTCCCAGGTCGGGGTGCGGTCGGTGAAGCGGCGCTTGTTCTGCTTCCACACGCCTTCATAGAGGCAGTTGTGGAAGTAGAAATACTCCATGTGCTTGAACTCGCTCTTCGCGGCCGAGAACAGCTCCTCGACCTGCTCGATATGCGCGTCCATGGAGCCGCCGATGTCGAAGAACACCAGCAGCTTCACCGCGTTGCGCCGCTCGGGCCGCATGTGCACATCGAGATAGCCGTGATTGGCGGTCTCGCGGATGGTGGTATCGAGATCGAGTTCGTCAGGCGCGCCGGTGCGCGCGAATTTGCGCAGGCGACGCAATGCCACTTTGATGTTGCGGATGCCGAGCTCGACATTGCCGTCGAGATCCTTGAACTCGCGCTTGTCCCACACCTTCACGGCGCGGTTGTTGCGGTTCTTGTCCTGGCCGATGCGGATGCCTTCCGGATTGTAGCCATGGGCGCCGAACGGCGAGGTACCGGCGGTGCCGATCCACTTCGATCCGCCCTGGTGCCGGCCCTTCTGCTCCTCGAGGCGCTTCTTCAGGGTCTCCATGAGCTTGTCCCAGCCCATGGCCTCGATCTGCTTCTTCTCGTCTTCGGTCAGGTATTTCTCGGCGAGCTTCTTCAGCCACTCCTCGGGGATCTCGGCCCCCTCCATGGCGTCGAGCAGGCTTTCCAGCCCCTTGAAGACGGTGCCGAAGACGCGGTCGAACTTGTCGAGGTTGCGCTCGTCCTTCACCAGCGAGGTGCGCGAGAGATAGTAGAAATTCTCGACCGAGTAGTCCGCGAGGTCAGCGTCGAGCGCCTCCATCAGCGTGAGGTATTCGCGCAGCGTCACGGGGACCTGCGCATCGCGCAGAGAAGTGAAGAATTGCAGGAACATGGGTGACAGATTGCCCGTCGGGGGGCGAACGTCAAGGGGCGGAGGCCACTGCTCTGCGCTGGACCGGGAGGCTTTTTGCTCTAGAATTGGCGGTCTCACGGGGTTGTTTTGGGGACGTTTGCAATGGGAATTCTCGCAGCGCTCATCATTGGCGCGATCGCAGGCTGGCTTGCCGGCAAGATTGTCCATGGGGCGGGATTTGGGCTGATCGGCAACATCGTCGTCGGCATCATCGGTGCGCTCGTGGCCAGCTGGATTCTGCCTCAGCTGCATATCCAGCTCGCAACCGGCACGGTCGGGGCCATCGTGGATGCCACGATCGGCGCGGTGATTGTGCTCGTCATCCTTTCGCTGATAAAACGGGTCTGAAAGCCTGACCGAACCAGGAACGGCCGCCACGCGCGGCCGTTCCGTTTGTTGGACCAGGGCCATGAAACTGGCAATTCCTGGGACGACGACCAACAAGGACGCACGATGAAATTTACCGGCACCAAGGACTATGTCGCGACCGACGATCTCAAGGTCGCGGTCAATGCCTCGATCGTGCTGGAGCGCCCGCTGCTCATCAAGGGCGAGCCCGGCACCGGCAAGACGGTGCTGGCGGAGGAGGTGGCGAAGGCGCTGAACGCCCCGCTCCTGACCTGGCACATCAAGTCCACTACCAAGGCGCAGCAGGGCCTTTACGAATACGACGCGGTGTCGCGCCTGCGCGACAGCCAGCTCGGCGATGCCCGCGTGTCCGACATCAAGAACTACATCAAGCGCGGCAAGCTGTGGGATGCCTTCACCGCCGAGCAGCGCCCGGTCCTCCTGATCGACGAGATCGACAAGGCCGACATCGAATTCCCGAACGATCTTTTGCTCGAGCTCGACCGCATGGAATTCCATGTCTACGAGACCGGTGAGACGATCAAGGCCAAGCAGCGCCCGATCATGATGATCACCTCCAACAACGAGAAGGAGCTGCCGGACGCGTTCCTGCGCCGTTGCTTCTTCCACTACATCAAGTTCCCCGATGCCGACACCATGACCCGGATCGTCGACGTCCACTTCCCCGGCATCAAGAAGCGGCTGGTCGAGGAAGCCCTGCGCATTTTCTTCGAGGTCCGCGAGGTGCCCGGTCTGAAGAAGAAGCCGTCGACCTCGGAGCTGCTCGACTGGCTCAAGCTGCTGCTCAACGAAGACATGAGCGTCGAGCAGCTGCGCGAACGCGACCCGCGAAAACTGATCCCGCCGCTGCACGGTGCGCTGCTCAAGAACGAGCAGGACGTGCATCTGTTCGAGCGACTGGCGTTCCTGAGTCGGAGGGAAGTATAGGTTCGAGCGCACCCCGCTGCCGCCCCACCTTCCGGTGTCATTCCCCGCGAAGGCGGGGAATCCAGTACGCCGCGGCTTCTCGACTCAATCATAACCGCCTCTGGAATACTGGATCGCCCGGTCAAGCCGGGCGATGACACCGAGAGTGTGGCGCACTCTCTCCACCTCGTCATTGCGAGCGCAGCGAAGCAATCCAGGCTGCCTCCGCGGAAAGATCCTGGATTGCATCGCTGCGCTCGCAATGACGGAGCAAGGGCGAGCATCGCCCTCTCGAACTCGCGTTTCAAATCGCGAGGGGCGGACCAAGGTCGCGTGAGATGGGCCTTCGGCTCTGCAGCGCACCGCGGCACCGAATGACGCTTCGCATCGCCGGGGAAGCGTTGCGCTGCGCGCGGGGAACGAGACCTGCTACGCCACCGCCGCATCCGGCACGCGCGCGGCTTCCATCGGCTGCTTGCCGCGGATCAGGTCCGAGGCGCGGTCGGCGATCATCATGGTTGAGGCATTGAGGTTCGCCGAGATCATGCGCGGCATCACTGAGGCGTCGATGACGCGGAGACCTTGCAACCCGTGAACGCGGAGCTGGTCGTCGACCACCGCCCAGGTGGAGTCCGCCGGGCCCATGCGGCACGTGCAGCCGGGGTGAAAGGTGGTGGTGCCGCGTTCGGTGGCGGCGGCCAAGAACTCGTCGTCGGTGTTGATGTTCGGGCCCGGGAAATCCTCGTAGGCGTAGTAAGGCGACAGCGGCGCGCTCTTCAGCAGGCGCCGCGCCAGCTTCATGCCGCCGACGATGACGCGGCGGTCGAGCTCGGCGTCGAGATAGTTGGTCTGGATGATCGGCGGCGCGAACGGATCTGCCGAGCGGATGCGGACATAGCCGCGGCTCTCGGGGCGCTGCTGCCAGGAGGCGACGGTCATGCCGGGCTCGTCCTCGAGCTGGCCCTGCACGCCTTCCTTGTAGCTCGCCGGCGTGAAGGTGAGCTGCAAGTCGGAGCTGTCGGCGCTCTCGCCGGAATGCCAGAAGCAATAGACCATGGTCGGCGACAGCGACAGCAGGCCTTTGCGCGCGGTCGCCCATTTCATCGCCTCGACCCAGAGACGCCAGCCGCGGCGAAGCTCGTTGATGGTCCTGATGTCTTTGACGCGCGCGACAGTTCGCGGGGCGTAATGGTCCTGCAGGCCTTCGCCGACCGGAAGCGCGTGACGCACGGCGATGCCGTGGGCGCTCAACAAATCTGGCGAGCCGATGCCGGAGAGCTGCAACAGCTGCGGCGAATTATAAGTGCCGCCGGAGAGAATCACTTCCTTGTTGGCGCGCACTTCGACCGGCGTGCCGCCACTACCGCCCTTCATGTAGCGCACGCCGACGGCGCGCTTGCCCTCGAAGATGATCTCGGTCGCGTGCGCGTGGGTGTGGACATGCACGTTCGGACGCTTCATCGCGGGCTTGAGAAACGCGGTGGCGCCGGAGACGCGCAAGCCCCTATCGATGGTGCGCTGGCAGTAGGAGACGCCTTCCTGGGTCTTGCCGTTGTAGTCGGGATTGCGCGGAATCCCGAGGCTCACCGCGCCTTCCATGAAGGCTTCGCAAAGTGGATCGCGCCAGTTCATGGTGGTGACGGTGAGATTGCCGTCGCGGCCGCGATAAACATCCTCGCCCTCGCCGACGCGCTTCTCCAGCCGCCGGAAGTAAGGCAGCACGTCGGCATAGCCCCAGCCGCGATTGCCCATCTGCGCCCAGGTGTCGAAATCCATGCGCTGGCCGCGATTGTAGATATGGCCATTGATCGAGGACGAGCCGCCGAGCGTCTTGCCGCGCGGCGCGTAGATGCTGCGCCCGCCGGTCCAGGGCCCGACCTCCTGCTGGTAGGCCCAGTTGATGCTCTTCATGTGGAAGGTCTTGATGAAGCCGGCCGGCAGATGGATGTAGGGATGCCAGTCGCTCGGGCCCGCCTCGAGTACGCAGACGCTGGTAGCAGGGTCTTCGCTCAGCCGGCTGGTGAGCACGCAACCGGCGGAGCCCGCGCCGACGATCACATAATCAAATCTGTCCATGGTGCCTCGGCCGCCTCTAGCGCGGCTTGTCATTGAGTTGATAATTCAAATGCATTCGCACGGTCGGCCATTCGGCCGCGGTGATGCTGTAGACCACGGTGTCGCGGAGCGTGCCGTTGGGCGCGACCTGATGGCTGCGCAGGATGCCGTCCTGCTTGGCGCCCAGGCGCTCGATGGCGCGGCGGCTCTGGTGATTGAAGAAGTGGGTGCGGAATTCCACCGCGATGCAGTCCAGGGTTTCGAAGGCGTGGGTGAGCAGCAGCAGCTTGCACTGCGTGTTGAGCGGGCCGCGCTGCGCGCTCTTGCCATACCAGGTCGAGCCGATCTCGACGCGGCGGTTGGCGGCATCGATGTTCATGTAGGTCGTCATGCCCACGATCTTGCCGCTGCCATCGAACACGGTGAAGGGGAGCATCGAGCCCGCGGCCTGAAGTCCGAGCCGGCGGTCGATTTCCTTGCCCATGTTGTCCGGCGTCGGAATCGCGGTGTACCAGATGGTGGAGAGCTCGCCGTCCTTCACGGCCTCGATCAGCCCCTCGCGATGCTGATGCGACAACGGCTCCAGACCGGCATGCTGTCCGCGCAGGGTAATGGGATCAGGCCAGGGCATTTGAAACTCTCTCTTTAGTCATTGCGAGGAGCGAAGCGACGAAGCAATCCAGACTGTCACCGCGGACGCATTCCTGGATTGCTTCGCTTCGCTCGCAATGACGGTCACTAGCACCGTTTACTTGTTTAGGAAATTGAGCGGCAAACCGCCACGCGGCCAGTCCATGGCGATCAGTTCGCCCTTGCCTGAGAGCGTGATGTAGGCGGTCTTCAGCTCGGGGCCGCCGAAGGCGATGTTGGTGGTGACGCGGTCGCCGGTCGGGACCTGCTCGACCAGGGTGCCATCGGGCGCGATCACCGAGATGCAGCCGGAGACGAGGGTGGCGACGCAGACATTGCCGTTCGCTTCGACCGCCAGGGAGTCGAACATCTGGTAGCCGCCGAGGCCGCAGATCGGTTTGCCGCGCTCGCCGCGATAGATCACGTCGCGCGGCTTCAGCGTGCCGGGCGCGGAGAGCTCGTAGGCCCAGAGCCGGCCCGTCGGCGTCTCCGCGATATAGACGGTGGCCTCGTCCGGCGACAGGCCGATGCCGTTGGCCGGCAATACGCCATGAACGATTTCGACGATCTCCTTCATGCCGGGCTTGAGATAATACATGCCGCCGACGTCCATCTCGCGCGCGCGGCGCTTGCCGAGATCGGAGAACCAGAGGCCGCCCTGCTTGTCGAACACCAGATCGTTCGGCCCGCGCAGATCGTGCTCGCCGCATTTCGTCACGACGGTCTCGATCTTGCCGGATTGGAGATCGACGCGCTGGATCGAGCCGCCGAGATAATCGTCGGGCTGCGGACCCGGCATGATCATGTTGCGGGTCGGGATCCAGGAGAAGCCGCCATTGTTGCAGATGTAGATCTTGCCGTCGGGGCCGAGGGCTGCGCCGTTCGGGCCGCCCGGAATCTTCGCGACGATCTCCTTGCGCCCGTCGGGATGGATTCGGGTCAGGCGCTGGCCGCGGATTTCCACCAGCACAACCGAGCCGTCCGGCATCACGACCGGCCCTTCGGGAAATTCGAGGTCGGTGGCGAGAACGCGGACGTTGGACATGTGGACCCTCCCGGCTGCTTGTTATGACTTGCACGGGATGTCCGGCACGGCCCCACACGCAAGATTGCCTGCGGTTATGACAAAGTCGCGGGGGCTTGCCAAGCAAGCGGGATGGTATGCCAGCGTTGCGCGCTAATCTCGCACGGGTATCCAAATCTCCAGGCCGCCATTGCCGGTGGCGGGATCAAATTTCTCGTCATAGCGTTCGAAGTTCGGCGCATCGGCCGCCTTCAGGCCGGAGGCCGGCAACCACTGATTCCAGATCGCGTTGACGGTGCGTCTGATCGAGGCGACGTGGTCGGCGTGGGTGAACACCGCATAGCGCTGCTCGGGGATACGGATACGGCCGAAGCGGCGCGGCAGCTCGGAGAAATCGGCGACCTCGACGCCGGCGATGTAGTCGAAATTGCCGGCATCGTCGCCGTTGCAGCAGACGCCATAGGCGACCGGTCCAACGCGCGCGGGAATGTCGGCGACCTCCTGGTGGAAGCGCTGCCACAGTCCAGGAATGACCGCGCCGTTGTCGCAGGAGATGCGCTCGTTGATGCCTGCGACGAGGGAGGCCTTTGTGGTTTCGAAGCGCGGGGCGGCGAGTTTGTCGGAGATGGTCGAGTCCATGAGGATCGGCTCCTGAAGCTTGAGATGGCCGGTGCATTGCGCGGCCCGCACCGCTTCGGGCGTGGTGCCAAACTGGTCGCGGAACGCGCGGGTGAATGCTTCGTGCGAGCCGTAATCGGCCTCCAGCGCCAGCGACAGGATGTCCGGCGCGCCGTTCGCAAGACTGCGCGCCGCTTCGCTCAGCCGCCGCGCGCGCACGTACCGCATCACCGGCAGGCCGGTCGCGGCAGCAAACGCGCGCACGATGTGGAACCGCGACACGCTGGATATCGCCGCGATCTCATCGAGCGTCATCGGCTCGGCCAGATGGCTCTCGACATACCAGAGCGCGCGCTGGGCTGGGTTCATGGCGTTTCTCGTTCGAAGCGCGATCATGATGCACGGAAGTCCGCAGGCTTCGCTTGATCGGCGTTGCGGTCCCGCAAGATGATAACGCCGGAACAGCCACTGGCAACGTCCGGGCGTTCATGGCTACACTCGGGACGTCCTGGCAACCGCTCACGAGAAAGCAGGAGGAACTGCGTCATGAAGATCACCGATGTGCGGGCGCACCATATCCGCATCCCCTATGACGCCGGTGTCGCGAGCTTCCGTCAGGGCGCCTCCGCCATCACCGCCCTCGACATGGTGATGGTCGAGGTCACCACCGACGCCGGGTTGACCGGCTGGGGCGATGCCTTCGCCTATGTCTGCCCCCGCACCACGCGCAGTGCCGTCGAGGAAATGATCGCACCGCAGGCGCGGGGGCTGGAGGTTCCCGATGCTGCCGGCATTCCGGCGGTGACGGAGCAGATCCAGCGTAACCTGCATCTGTTCGGCCGATACGGCATCACCATGTTCGCGATCTCCGGACTCGACATCGCGCTGTGGGACCTCGCCGCCAAGATCAAGAGCGTGCCGGTGCATCGCCTGCTCGGCGGCACCAGGCGCCCGGCCATTCCGGCCTATGCGAGCCTGTTGCGGATCGGCTCGCCCGACAACATCGCCGCCGAATGCAAGAAGGCGCTGGCGCTCGGCTACGGCGCCATCAAGCTGCACGAGACCACGGCGCCGGCGGTGTTTGCCGCGCGCGCGGCGATCGGGCCCGGCATTCCGCTGATGGTCGACATGAACTGCCCGCTGTCAGGCGAAGAGGCGATCGCGTTCGCCAGGACATGCCGGGACGCGCAGCCGATGTTCCTGGAGGAGCCGGTCTGGCCGCCGGAGGATTTTGCGGCGCTCGCCGAGGTCCGCAGCAAGGGCGGGCTCGGCGTCGCCGCCGGCGAGAACGCCTGCACGGAATATCAATTCCGCCAGATGATGGATGCGGGCGCGGTCAGCCACGCCCAGCCGTCGGTGACCAAGGTCGGCGGCATCACGGAATTCCTGAAGGTTGGGGCGCTCGCAGATCGGGTCGGCGTCAAGATCGTTCCGCACTCCCCGTATTTCGGCCCCGGCCTGCTGGCGACCTTGCATCTGCTGGCGGGGCGCGACGACGGCTTCGTCGAGATGTTTTACCTGAAGCGCGAGGCCTGCCTGTGGGGCGGCCGCGCCGATGTCGATGCCAGCGGCCATGTCGCGGTGCCGACCGGGCCTGGGCTCGGTTATGAGCCCGACCGCAGCGTGATGGAGCGATATCGCGTCGCCTGAGTGCGGCGCCTATTTCGCCGCATCCTTCGGCGGCGGCGCATCCTGTTTCTTCTTCACATCCTCCGCGGTCTTCGCCTGCGCGGCCTGGAGATCGCCGAGCATCTTCTGCAAGCCGGCCACGGTCGTCTTCAACGCATCGATCTGACGAGCCGCGGCATCCAGCTTTTGCTGGTGATCGAGGTTCAGCTTGGTGATCGTCTTCTGCAGGAAGTCGATGTTGCTCTGGAGGCAGCTGGTGCGGCGCTCCATGGTCTTCTCGACGGTGCAGATCTCGATGCCGGGCACGTCCTGCGCGCGGACCGGCGCAATCGCCAGCGTGGCGAGCAGTGACATCGCGAAACAGACGCCGGCGCTTCGAAGCAGCATGCAGGTTCCTCGTCAAATCAATCACGGCAATGTGCGCTTTTTGCACGCAGCCTGTCGAGGCTACCACACTCGCACCGCATTCTCGCGTTGAGCTTGCGCTGTTCCCTCGGACGGGGAGCGATGATCTGCACGCGGAGGAAATGGGGCGCTCCTTCCGCGGCTTTGTTTAGGGGAGTTTTTGATGGCAACGCGCGACAGACGACTGGCGGAATTCGACGGCGCCGGAGAACCGCCGCCTGGCCTTGCAGTCGAAGTGCTGTGCGAGGACCACAGCGGGACTTATCAGCTGCCGTTCGCCTGCCGCTATGTCGAGGGACGCTGGCAGAACCACGCGGCCGGCGTCGCAGTCGAAGCAACCGTCATCGGCTGGCGCGTCCCGCGCATGAAGCATTCGGGCGTGGCCTGAGCCCTGATTTCTGTCTCAAAATGCAACGGGGCCGCGTCCCGGCTTAACCTTCGGAACGCGGCCCGAACGAATCACGTCCGAATCAGCCGTAGGCCCCCGTACGCGTCTGTTCACGGCTAGATGTCGCAAGCAGCCAGCGCGCGCACACAATATCTGCACAGCGCGTGAGCCAGCCCAGCCGGCACTGGGCGTCGAACGTTAACGGCTTCGATGACATGACTGCGGGGGTGCGGCGGTTGGATGCTCGCTCCCAAAACAGGCAGATGGCACCCGGCCTGCCTAATATTCGACCTCGAGCTCCTCGATCTCGGCCGGCTCGTCCCTGGCCGCCGCGATCCATTCCTTCATCTCCGGCATGGCCATGATGGTATCGGCATAGGCCTGCAGCTGCGGCTCAAGCTTGACGTTATAGGTCACGAAGCGCGTCACCACCGGGGCGTACATCGCATCAGCCATGGTGCGGGTCTCGCCGAACAGGAAGGGCCCGCCCGATTTGTCCAGGCAGTCGCGCCAGATCGCCCAGACGCGATCGATGTCGGCCTGCGCGCGCGACCAGATCTTGAAGTCCGGGAAGTGCCCCTTCAGGTTGACCGGCAGCGACGCGCGCAAGGTGGTGAAGCCTGAATGGATTTCGCCACAGATCGAGCGGCAATGCGCGCGCTGAACGCGATCCGCGGGCAACAGCCCGGCATCCGGCATCGCCTCGTTGAGATATTCGGCGATCGCCAGCGTATCCCAGACGATCGCGCCGTCGTGCCGCAGGCACGGCACCAGGATCGAAGACGACAACAGCAGGATTTCGGCGCGCGCCGACGCGTCGTCCGGTGCGGTGACGATCTCCTCGAAACCGAGCCCGGAAAATTTCGTGAGCAGCCAGCCACGCAGCGACCAGGACGAATAGTTCTTGCTGCTGATGGTCAGTATCGCCTTCGCCATGTGGCCTTCCCTCACGCCTGTGACTCGCACCCTGCCCGGACTCTGCGGGAGTGCGCACCGCCTGTGCTTCCCGCGAAAAGAGCAGCAAGCGACGTGCCAATCTTGAGAGCGGCCCATCCCGGGTTTGGCTTCGATATTGCATAACAGCACGGGGATAGGTGGGCGTTTCAGTATGATGTCGATGTATTATCAGGCCTTTCAGAACCATATGGACCTGACGGCGCCGTGGCGGTCGGGGGCCTCCTCCGCAGTCAAATTCCTCAATCTGGTGCCGCAGGGCTTGTCGGATCAGGTCGTCGGCCGGCTGTCGGCCGCGCTGGAGCTGATCTCCCGCTCCACCCTCACCTACCACCGCCCCGCCTACGGTATCGACAGCGTCATGGTCGGCAATCGCGAGGTCGCCGTGACCGAGGAGATCGCCTACGCGACCCCGTTCGGCTCGCTGCTGCGTTTCAAGAAGGAGGGCGTGGGCGAGCAGCCGCGCATGCTGCTGGTGGCGCCGATGTCCGGCCATTTCGCGACGCTGCTGCGCGGCACCGTGAAGACGCTGCTGCAGGATCACGATGTCTACATCACCGACTGGCACAATCCGCGCGACATTCCCCGGAGCGAGGGCCGCTTCGGGCTCGACGACTACACCGAGCATCTCATCGACTTCCTCGGCCAATTGGGCCCGCGCCCGCATATGGTCGCGATCTGCCAGCCCTCGGTCTCGGCGCTCGCGGCCGCCGCAATCATGTGCGAGGGCAACCATCCTTCGCGGCCCGCGACGCTGACGCTGATGGCCGGGCCGATCGACACGCGCATCCTGCCGACCAGGGTCAACGAATTCGCCAAGAGCAGGCCGATCGACTGGTTCGAGCAGAACCTGATCAACTACGTGCCGATGCAGTGCCGCGGTGCCTTGCGGAAAGTCTATCCCGGCTTCGTGCAGCTCACCGCCTTCGTCTCGATGAATCTCGAGCGCCACATCAAGCAGCACATCGATCTCGCCGATCACATCGCCAAGGGCGAGAAGGAGAAGGCGGCCAGCATCAAGACCTTTTACGACGAATATTTCGCCGTGATGGACCTGCCCGCGGAATTCTACATCGAGACCGTGCGCGACGTTTTCCAGGAGCATCTTCTGCCCCAGGGCAAGCTGATGCATTGGGGACGTCCGGTAAACACCAAGGCCGTCAGCCGCATGGGGCTGATGACGGTCGAGGGCGAGAAGGACGACATCTGCTCGATCGGCCAGACGCTGGCCGCGCAAGACCTCTGCACCGGCGTGCGCGCCTACCGCCGCGTCCACCACATGCAGGCCGGCGTCGGCCATTACGGCGTGTTCTCGGGCAAGCGCTGGAACAACGAGATCTACCCGCTGCTGCGGGATTTCGTGCACGTGAACTCCTGAAGCCGCGCCACATTTCTTCAGCAGGATCGGACAAGGCGGCGCGGCTTTGGGAAAGACACCGGCGCTGCACCAAACCTAAAACACGGACATGCCGCTCCCGCCGGAGGCCAAGCCATGTCCGAATTGCCACCCCCTGCCGCCACCCCGGCCGCGATCGTCGACGCGCTCAAAACGGTCGCAGGCAATCCGCCGAAGGTGCGTGCGAGCTTCGCCAAGGGCCGATGCGTGCGCGGGACCTATGCCCCGTCCGACCGCGCCGCAGAGATCACGCGATCGCTGAGCTTCACCAAGACCTCGCGCGTGCTGGCGCGCTTCTCCGTTGGCGGCGGCAATCCCGGGGTGACCGACACCAACAACCTCGTGCTGCGCGGCTTCAGCTTCAGGCTTGGCGACGACGCCCATCGCTCCGACATGGTGACCGAAACCGCTCCGGTGCATTTTGCACGGACGCTCGACCAGATGCTCGCCTTCCTCGAGGCGCGAATTCCGGGCGCGGACGGCGAGCCTGACATCGAGAAGGTCCGGGCTTTTTCCGCGGCCAATCCTGAAACGCTGAACCAGGCGAAGTACATCGCGGCGCGCCGGCTGCCCGGCAGTTTTTCCGGCACGACCTATTGGGGCGTGCACGCCTTTCCCGCGACGAACGCGAAGGGCGAGACTCGCTTTATCAAGTTCAAGGTCGCGCCTGTCGGCGGCGACGTCGCCTTGAGCGAAGACGAAGCCAGGACAAAATCGGTCGATTTCCTCCATGACGATCTCGCGCGGAGGATCGCAGCCGGCGACGTCCGCTTCAACGTGATGGCCTTGCTCGACCGCCCCGAGGATCCCACCATGGACGTGACCCTGCGATGGCCGGACGAGGACAACCGTGAACAGGTGCGGCTCGGGACCATCGTCATCACCAGCCTCGAGGCCAATGAGGCCTGCGACGGCTCCATCTTCAATCCGGACAATCTTGCCGACGGCATCGGCCATCCGCCGGACGAGATCTTTGCGGCGCGCCGCACGGCCTACACCTATTCGCTAGAAACGCGGCGCTGACTAGATCTTTTCCCGTCCGCCATCCGTTTCGCGGCGCCACGCGCCCGGACTGACGCCGACCATGGACGAGAACACCCGGGTGAAATGGCTCTGATTGGCAAATCCGGCCGAGATGGCAATCTCGGACAACGGCAGGTCGCGGACCGACATCAGTTGCTTGGCCGCCTTGACGCGCTGCTGGAGCAGCCATTGATGCGGCGGCAGGCCCGTGGAGATCCGGAATGCGCGTGAGAAGTGGCTGACTGACAGGCCAAGCTCGGTCGCGATCAGCTGTAGCGCGATCTTGCCCGAGAGGTCGGAATCGAGCCGGTCACACGCACGCTTCACCTGCCATGGCGCGAGACCGCCGCGCGTTGGTTCTGCGGCTGGCTTCAGCCCGCCATAGGTCTGGGCGACATGGGCGGTGAGCGCGAGCATCATGTGATCGACGAAAAGCTGGTTGGTCTCGTCGGGCCGACACAGTCCTTGCCGCAACGAGGCACCGACATGTCGAACGACCTCGTCGTCATGACCGACACCGGGCTCGTAGCTGAGTTCGCCAACGCGCGGTCCGCCCGGTTGCCTGGCAATGCCGTTGAGCGCCGAGCGCGGCAAATAGAAGAAGAGCGAGTGAAATGGCTTGTCGATCACATAGCGCGGGTCGCGCTTGAGGTCGTACAGATAGGTCGCACCTGCGCGAACATCCGCCTTGGTGACACAGCGGCCCTCCTCCCAGCATTCGCAATCCGGATAGTCGCGGAGTTTCAGGCTGAGGAGATAGGCATCTTCCGCAGCCAGCGAGCCGGAAATATCCGGTGTCGGATCGTCGTTGCGGACTTCGGTGACCGCGAGCTCGGCGCTGTGCAGCGAACGCGTGATCAGAACCGGTGCTTGCTTCGAGCGAAGGCCCTGCCCGAGCCTCTGCCCGTAGACGCCTGCTTGGGTCATTTTAGTAAATCCATCCGTAAAGGCACGTCTTCGCCAGCCTTCCCGAGATCCGCGCATTATCGGAGATCGCCGGCCGACGGTCCAGCTGCAGCGCATAGCACGAAGCTGGCGCGGTCGGCCCTCGCACCAGATTGCGCCGCGATGATTTCATTGTGATTTCAGCGTGATGTCACCGGCCCGGCGTCGCGAAGGACAACACCGTTGACCTGCCCGACAGATTGCTGCGCGATTCCATCGTGCATTTTGGAAATGATGGATAGACAGAGCCTTGCGCTCACAGTCTGCGCACGTCAGTTGGACCATTCCTCGCCCCAGGCCTGGACGACATGGCCCGGCGACACTTCGCGATATTGCCGAACAGGCGGCTGGTAGTCGGGCGCGCGCACCGGGCTTCTGATCTCGTCGTTCGCTACCTCGCGCCTGGTGCCGCGGCGCGCTGGATCGGGCACCGGCACGGCTGCCATCAGCTTCTTCGTATAGGGATGCTGCGGATTGCCGAACAGGGCCGCGCGCGGACCGGTCTCGACGATCTCGCCGAGATACATCACCGCGACGCGATGGCTCATCCGCTCGACCACCGCGATATCATGGGAAATGAAGAGGTAGGCAAGTCCCATGCTGGCCTGAAGGTCCAGCATCAGATTGACGACCTGCGCCTTGACCGAGACGTCGAGCGCCGAGACCGCTTCGTCCGCGACGATCAGCTTCGGTCCGAGCGCGAGCGCGCGGGCAATGCAGATGCGCTGGCGCTGGCCACCGGAGAATTCGTGCGGAAAGCGCGCGGCCATGTCAGCGGTGAGACCAACGCGAACTAGCAGGTCGGCGACCTTCTCCCGTGCCTGCGACGCCGTGGCGAGCCCGTTGGCGAGCAATGGGGCCGCAATCGCCGTTCCCACCGACATGCGGGGGTTGAGGCTCGCGAACGGATCCTGGAACACGATCTGCATCTGCTTGCGAAAATCACGCAAGGTGCGGGCATTCATGGCCAGCACATCCTGCCCGTCGATCAGAACGGTGCCGCTGTCCGGCTCCGTCAGCTTGAGAATGGAGCGGCCCGTCGTCGATTTGCCGCAGCCGGATTCGCCGACCAGCGCCAGCGTCTCCCCGGCGCGCAAGGAGAAGGAGACGTTCTCGACCGCATGGACGCGGCCCGAGACCTTGCCGAACAGGCCCGAGCGAATTGGAAAGCGCGTCGTGAGGTTGGAGACTTCGAGCAGCGGTCGCTCGGCAATCGAAACCGTATCGGGCGTCTCTGCCGGCTCGTCCGAGGTCCCCGTTAGTTTGTCCACGACCGGAAAACGCATCGGCCGCATCCGCCCATCCATCGAGCCGAGGCGTGGCACGGCCGCGAGCAGTGCCCTTGTATAGGCATGCGAAGGGGCGGCGAAGATGCGCGAGGTATGGTCGGTCTCCACCGCTTGGCCGCCATACATCACCACGGTGCGGTCCGCGATCTCGGCCACCACGCCCATGTCGTGGGTGATGAAGAGGATCGACATCCCCTCTTCCTGCTGAAGCTCCTTCAGGAGCTCCAGGATCTGGGCCTGAATGGTGACGTCGAGCGCGGTGGTCGGCTCGTCCGCGATCAGCAGCCTCGGCTTGCAGGCCAGCGCCATCGCGATCATCACGCGCTGGCGCATGCCGCCGGAGAAACGATGCGGATGCTCGTGGAAGCGCGATTTCGCCGCAGGTATCCGCACGCGGTCGAGCAGGCGGATGGTCTCGACCTCCGCCGCCGCGCGCGACAGGCCGCGGTGCTGGATCAGTGCTTCCGCGATCTGGAAGCCGATGGTCAGCACCGGATTGAGGCTCGTCATCGGCTCCTGGAAGATCATGGCGATGTCGTTGCCACGAACATCCTTCATGCTCGCTTCGGGCAGCGTCAGCAGCTCGCGACCGGCAAGCCGGACGCTGCCTTCGACTCGGCCGTTCTCCTTCGGAATGAGCCGCATGATCGAGAGCGCGGTGACGCTCTTGCCCGAACCGGACTCGCCGACGATCGCCACGGTTTCCCCCGAGGCAATATCGAACGACACGTCGCGGACGACGGGACTCCATTCCCGCTCACGTAGGAAGGACGTCGTCAGGCCGGAAACCGACAGCACCGGCGACGGCGCGTTGGCAGCGACTTGATCAGCTCCGCTTGCGCCCATGCTCATGCCGGTGTCCTAATAGCCACGACTACGATCGACACGCCCAGGCAGCTCCTCGCCGCGGCGGTGGCGCGCGATCACGTCCAGCACGAAATCGACCGCCGTATCCGGCGTGGTCATGCTGGCATTGTGCGGTGTGACCAGGATGCGCGGGTGGCTCCAGAAAGGATGCCCCGCAGGCAGCGGCTCCGGCTCGGCGACGTCGAGGACGGCACCCGACAACGCGCCGCTGTCGAGCGCCGCGAGAAAGTCGGCTTCGACCAGATGCGGGCCACGCCCGACGTTGACGAGCGACGCGCCGCGCGGCAGGCGCGCGAACAGATCCGCATTCAGGATGCCCCGGGTCTGATCGGTCAGAGGCAGCAGGCAGACGAGAATGTCGGTCTGCGCAAGAAAATCCGGCAACGTCTCCATGCCCGCGTAACAGGTGACGCCGTCGATCTCGCGGAGCGAACGGTTCCAGCCGAGAAGCGGAAAGCCGAACGCCGTGAGGCGTTCGAGCACGGCCTGGCCGAGCAGGCCAAGACCCATCACGCCGACGCGACGACGTTTGGCCGGCGTGATCCGGATCTCGCGCCAGACCTGCGCCTTCTGCTGGCAGATGAAGTGCAGGAGATCACGATGCAGGGCGAGCACCGCCATGGTGACGTATTCCACCATAGTTTCGGCGATGCCCGGCTCCAGCATGCGCACCAGCGGAATGTGCGGCGGAACTTTTGACGCGTCGAACTGATCGACACCCGCACCGACCGAGAAGACGAGCTCGAGATTGGGGAACGTCGTCGCGATGTCGTCCGGCGGCACCCACGCCACGAGATAGCGGACGTCGGCGGGATCGCCGATGTCGGGCCAGAGCCGGAACGGCACATCGGGCGCGCGATCGGCGAAGAAGCCCGCCCATTCCGCGCCGCGAACCATGTTGGCCTTGTAGAGAAGCGTCATGCCGCCAAACCCTCAGAACGGGCTGACCGGCGCGAGCCGGCGGCCGTCGATCAGGCGCCTGTGGCTGTAGGCCGCGGGATCGACCAGCGGCGTCGCGCCCGTCACGATGTCGGCGGCGAGCTTGCCGGCCGCTGGACCGATGCCAAAGCCGTGGCCGGAGAAGCCGGTGGCCAGGAAGAAGCCGGGCATGGCGTCGACCGGCGAGATGACCGGAATGGTATCCGGCGTGCAGTCGATCGTCCCGCCCCAGGCTTCCGCGATCTCGATGTCCTTCAATTCAGGGTTCGACTTGATCAGCGAAGCCAGCGCGGCATTGACCAGCGACATGTCAGGCGCGGGATCGCGCACGCGCTCGGTCTCGAATGGCGACGGCTTGTCCAAGCTCCAGCTCGTGCCGCGCATGAGCTGGTCGAAGAAGGATTTGCCGAACGACAGTTTCAACCCGTTCTTGCGATGCAGATAGGTCGGCCAGAAGGTGCGCGCGTAGCGGAACAGATCGGGCGACAGTTCGACCGTGCCGCGGTTGCGTAGCGCCAGCGTAAAGCCGCCGTCGAGGCGGCGGCGGATGCAATAGAAGTCGGTGCCGAGCGCGCCGGAGGTGATCTCCGGCCCCGGCGTGGTCCGGCACGCGGTGGCGTTGACAAGGCCGATCGGCAGCTCGATGCCGTGGCGTCGGCAGAACAGCGACGACCACGCTCCGCCGGACAGCAGCACCGATTGCGTGCGAATGGTACCCTTCTCGGTGACGACGGCGCTCACCCGTCCGCCTTGCGTCTCCAACCCACGCGCGGCGCAGCCCTGGTGAATGGTGACGCCGTGTTTTCGCGCGGCGGTCGCAAGCGCCGGCACAGCCATCGACGGCTCGGCGCGCCCGTCGCTCGGCGTGTGCAGGCCGCCGACCCATGTCTCGGAATTGCCGGGCAGACGCTCGGCGACCTCGGCCGGCGTCAGGACGGTCGAGTGCACCTGCATCTCGCCCGCCGTTGCGGCCCATCGCTCCCAACTCGCGAGCTCATCCTTGCTCTTGGTCAGGAACAGCACGCCGGTGCGGCGGAAGCCGGCATCGACGCCGGCATCGTTCTGCATGTCCTCCCACAGGCGCAGCGCCTCGCGGGCCAGCGGGATCTCCTCACGCGCGCGACCCTGCTGGCGGCACCAGCCCCAATTGCGGCTCGACTGCTCGCCGCCGACATGGCCCTTCTCGATCAGGGCGACGGAGAGGCCCTTCTTCGCGAGATGATAGGCCGCGGAAACGCCGATGACGCCGCCGCCGATGACGACGACATCCACCTGCGCCGGCAGGCGCTCGTCACTGTTTATACGGGTGAGCGGCGGGGACATGGGACACTCCAGATATTCAGTTCGATCGAGACAGCTCGGCTCGTCGCCAGTTTGCAGATCATGGGATGTTCATCCGCGGGTCGAGCGCGTCGCGCAAGCCGTCGCCGAGGAAGTTGAAGCTCGTCACCGCCAGCGTGATGGCAAGGCCCGGCGCAATCGCGAGCCAGGGCGCGCTGGTGAGATAGATCTGCGCGTTGTTGAGCATGTTGCCGAGGCTCGCGGCCGGCGGCTGGATGCCGTAACCGAGATAGCTGAGATAGGATTCCAGCAGAATTGCCTTGGCGACGTTCAGCGTCGCCGCCACCACGATCGGCGCGACCGCGTTGGGCACGAGCTCGCGGAACATGATCCGCAGGTTCGACGAGCCGAACGCGAGTGCAGCAACAGCAAACTCGCGTTCCCGCAGCGAGCGCACTTGGGCCTCGACGACGCGGGCCACCCACATCCAGGCGGTTGCCGCGATCAGCACGGTGGTGGTGACGAAGCCGGGCTCGATGAGCGCCGCGAGCGCAAGCAGCAGGAAGATGGTCGGAAAGCACAGCATGGCATCGACCAGCCGCATCAGCACCGCGCCGACCACGCCGCCATAGAAGCCGGCGAAGGCGCCGACGACGATGCCCACCGCCATCGCCATCACCATCGCGACGAAGCCGATCGACAGCGAGACACGCGCGCCCATCATCAGCCGCGCCAGCACGTCGCGGCCGAGCTCGTCGGTGCCGAGGATGTGCGCGCCCGACAGCGGCGGTGCGAACCGCTTCATGATGTCGATATAGGTGTCGTCGAACGGCAGGAGGTACGGGCCGAATGCCGAACCGAGAACAAGGACGAGAATGATCACCGCGCCTGCAAGCGCAAGCCGGTGCCGACGAAATCGCCGCCACGCGGCCTGGCCGGGCGCAATTTGATCGGTGGAGCGGGCGGCAGTCGTCATCCCTAGCCCACCCGGATGCGCGGATCGACGACGGCATAGAGGATGTCAGCGAGCAGCGATCCGATCAGCACCATGACCGCCGAGAACATCAGGATGCCCATCACCACGGGATAGTCGCGATAGCCGATAGAATCGAGGAACAGCCGGCCCATGCCGGGCCAGGTGAACACGGTCTCGGCGACCAGCGCACCACCGAGCAGCGTCGGAAACTGAAGGCCGCCCACCGTGATCATCGGCAGCAGCGCGTTGCGCAAGGCGTGAACCGTAAGGATTCGCCATTCCGGCATGCCCTTGGCGCGCGCGGTGCGGATGTAGTCCTGGTTGATGACTTCGAGCATCGAGGAGCGCATGAAGCGGCCCCACATCGCGGTCTCGACCAGCGCCAGCACCAGCGCCGGCGCAATGAGATGATGAAGCAGATCGAGCGGCGAGCCGTCGCCGACGGTCTGCCGGTTGCCCGCCGGCAGCCAGCCGAGCTTCACCGAGAAGACGTAGATGGTAACGAGGCCGAACCAGAAGGTCGGGATCGACAATGCGATCATGGCGCCGACGGTCGCCAGCGAATCGAACAGCGAATAGCGGCGCAGCGCACCGAGCACACCGATCCAGCAGCCGAGCAGGACCGCGATGATGGTCGCAGTCGCCATCAGTTCCAGCGTGGCGCCAAGATGCGAGGAGATCACCGCCAGCACCGGCTCGCCGTCGCGATACGAGCGGCCCCAATCGCCCCTCAGCATCCGGCCGAACCAGTCGAGATACTGGATCGGCAGCGAACGATCGAGGCCAAGCTGCCTGGTGACGCGATCGAGATCCTCCTGCGTCATCTGCGCGGACGCCGCGAATTGCGAGAGCGGGCCGCCCGGCGCCAGATGCAGGATGGCGAAGCCGATCGCGGACACGATCACCAGCAACATGATCGCCTGCGCCAGGCGATTGGCGACGTAACGGGCCATCTCAGGCGATCTCGCGCACCTGAACCATCAGGCCCAATACCATTCGCGGATGTTCCAGCAGTTGATCGACATGTTGATGTTGGGGCGGAAACCCTGGAGTCCTTCCTTCACGCCTTCGGCGATGAAGCCCTGGAACAGCGGCAGGATCGCGAGGTCGTCGCGGATGAGCTTCTGCAGATTGCCATAGGTCGTCTTGCGCTGCGCCAGATCGAACTGCTTGGCACCTTCGGCGAGAAGCCGATCCGCCTCCGGGTTGCGATACTGATAGGTGTTGTAGCCGCGGCCACCCTTGGCAGGAATGGCGCCGGAGCCGAAGCGGGGCGTCACGTCGGGGTCGCTGCCGAGCATGAAATTCACCCCCACGATCACCGAGTTGAATTTCGATTGCTGCCAGAAGTCGCCCCAGATCACCGCGGCCGGCATGTTGTTGACGCGCATCGCAGCACCGATTGCGCGCCAGTCCTGGATCAGCAACTGCTGGGTCTGCTCGCGCACCGCATTGCCCGACGTCGTCGAGTTGGTGAATTCGAGCTTGACGCCGCCCTTCTCGCGTACGCCGCCAGCGCCGCGGACCCAACCGGCCGCATCGAGCAGCGTGTTGGCCTTGGCCGGATCGTATTTGTGCTGCGGCAGCCCCTGCTGGAACGACCACGCCTGTTGCGGCACGAAGCTTTCGGTCTGCGTCGGCAAACCGTAGTTCAGCGCATCGATGATCGCCTGCTTGTTGATCGCGAGATACAGCGCCTCGCGCACGGTGCGGTCGGCCAACGCGCCGAACTCCAGATTGGGCGCGATGTGCTCCACCGACGACGTCGAGGAGACGAAGATCTTGCGCCCCTTCAGCGTCTTCGCCTCCTGCACGAAGTTTGGCAGAATGCCTTGCAGGCCGGTGTAGTCGACCTGGCCGGTGCGGAACTGGGTGTAGAGGACGGTGAGATCGGGAATGTATTTGAACACCACGCGTTCGACGTACGGCCCCTTGCCGTGATAGCCGGTGTGAGCATTCAACTGAATGTGGTCACCCGGCACGCGCTCGCCCCAGCGGAACGGTCCGGTGCCGACAGGCGCGTTGTGGAACGGCGAGGCGTTCGGATCGGTCACCTTCTCCAGGATGTGCTTGGGCACGATGAACGTCAGCGATCCCAGGATTGACATGTAGGGCGAATAGGGAGCTTCCATGCGCCAGTGAATCTCGTCGGGCGCCACGACCTTGATGTCCTTCACGAGGCTATGGCCGACGCGGCTGCGCGCGCGGAAATCGGGATTGTTGATCAGCTCGAGCGAGAACTTGACGTCGTCGGCCGTGAACGGCGTGCCGTCGTGCCATTTCACGTCGCTGCGGAGCTTGATCTTCCAGGTCAGGCCGTCGGCCGACAGGCCGCCATTCTCGAGGGTCGGGACTTCGCGGGCGAGGTCGGGAACGAACTTGCCGTCGGGATCGATGAACCAGAGCGGCGAGAACACCTGCCACCAGATGCCCTGATCGACTTCGATGCCCGGCATCAGGGGATGAAAGACCGTCGGCTCCTGCGACAGCGCCGCGATCACCTGTCCGCGCGGCTTGTCCGACGGATTGGTCGGGCGTTCGGTCTGCGCGAATGCGTGGCCTGAAAGCGTCCAGCCCGCCGCGGCGCCCGCGCCGAGCTGGAATATCTGACGGCGGTTCGGATTGCCGAGATACAGTGCCCCAACGCCGAACTTCCCGGTGTCGTCCGCCATGACCACTCTCCGTTGTCGCACGCGGCACCGTCTCCCGCACCCCGAGATCCCCGGCAAAGGGACAGGAGTGGGCTTTAGTGCTTCTAAATTTTTCTATCAAAAGTTCATCACGACTAAATACAGCTGTCAATCGCATTGCTAGGATGCGCGACCTTTTCACTTCGACTGAAGCGCCAGACCGTCGTTGTCCGGGGCTGAGATGATGCACGGGAGAGCGACATGGATGGTCGCGGCGAGATCAGCGATCCGAAGGATGCCCCGGCGACCGAGGCCGACGATGCCGTCGACCAGCGCCTGGGCGAGACCGTGCGGCTGCTGCGGCAGCGTGCGGGCCTTTCGATCCAGGACGTTGCTAACAAGACCGGCCTCTCCAACGGCATGATCAGCCAGCTCGAACGCGCGCGTGCCATGCCGTCGATACGGACGTTGCGCCTGCTCAGCATCGCGCTCGACGTTCCTATCTCCTATTTCTTCGAGACCACCGATCCCGCCGATGTGCAGCGCTACATCGTGCGCAAGAACAGCCGGCGTCTGCTGCGGCTCACCGCCAGCGGTGTCGTCAAGGAGGCCTTGACGCCGGCAGACAAAGGCCAGCTCGAACTCTACGAGCTCACGCTCAATCCCGGCGCCTCGTCCGGCACTGATTTCCTGCAGCACACCGGCGAGAAGGCGGGCTATATCCTCTCGGGAAGCCTGCGGCTGTGGCTCGACAACCAGGCCCATCTGCTCGAGGCCGGCGACAGCTTTCGCTTTCCGAGCATCGTTCCGCACATGTTCGACAACCCGACCCAGCAGACGGCCCGCGTGATCTGGGTGACCACGCTGCGCCAGACCGATTCGCCGGCAGGTTGAAGCGCCGCCAACCCGGCACCACCGCAAATTGCCCCTCGACGCCGCCGCGCGGAATCTGTAGCTCACATCTGTAGCTGACGTGGAGCCGGACATTGACAGGGCGGCCACGGGGCCGCGACTGACGCGTTGGTGTGAGACCATGAAACTCAGGGGGCTTCTGACACTCGCGATGGCCGCGCAGGTCATCGTGACCGCGGCGGCTCTCCTCGTCTCCTATGCCGCGACCGGAACCGGGTTCGGCATTGCCCAGATCGTCGCCCTGCTCGCAAGCGGCGCCATTGCGGTCCTGCTCGCTCGTCTGTGCACGCGCGCGATCGAAACCGCGCAGGAAAAACGCGCCGCCGCGCTACTGACCGAGCAGGCGCAGGCCAGCGCGCAGATGACGCAAGCCGTCATCAAGACCGCGCTCGACGCCTTCATTCAGACCGACCAGAGCGGCATCGTGCTGGAATGGAGTCTTCAGGCCGAGGCCCTGACTGGATGGACGCGCAAGGAGGCGCTCGGCACCGACGTCGTCAACCTCCTCATCGCCGAGCCGCTGCGCGACGGCTTCAGGCAACGCATGATGCGGCTGCTGCCGGAATTGTCGGATACGCCGATCGGCATCCGGTTCGAAGCGACCCTGCTGCACCGGGAGGGCGACGAGATCCTGATCGAGGCCTCCAGCACGGCGCTCCGCATCGGGGGGCGCACCCTCATCAACAATTTCGTCAAGGACGTCACCCAGAAGCGCGCCGCCGCGGAGCAGCTGATCCAGGCCCAGAAGATGGAGGCGATCGGCCAGCTCACCGGCGGCATCGCGCACGAATTCAACAACATGCTCACCGTGATCACCGGCACGATCGAGATCCTCGCCGACGCCGTGAAGGACAATCCGCCGCTTGCGACCATCACCAAGCTGATCAGCGACGCCGCCGACCGCGGCGCCGCGCTGACGTCGAGCCTGTTGTCCTTTGCCCGCAAGCAGGCGCTCAAGCCGGCCGAGAGCGATGTCAACGAACTGCTCGAAGAGCTCGCAAAGCTGCTTCGGGCAACCTTCGACAAGAAGATCGAGATCGTGACCCGGCTCGACGGCAACATCTGGCTCGCCCTCGTCGATCGCGGCCAATTGAGCTCGGCACTTCTCAACCTCGCGATCAACGCCCGCGACGCGATGCTGGACAGCGGCAGACTGACGTTGACGACGCGCAACGTCGTGTTCGGCGTCCGCGAGGCCGTGGCGGTCGGGGCCGGATATGCCGGCGACTATGTCGAGATCGAGATAGCCGACACCGGCACCGGCATTCCGCCGGCCATTCTCGAGCGGATCTTCGATCCCTTCTTCTCGACCAAGGACGTCGGCAAGGGCACGGGGCTTGGGCTCAGCATGGTGTTCGGATTCATCAAGCAGTCCGGCGGCGGCATCAAGGTCGCTTCCGAAGAAGGACGCGGCACGATTTTCACGATCTACCTGCCGAAGGCGGAGGCGAGCACGCTTCGCCCGACCGGCTATGACGAGCGCAAGGTCGTGGGCGGGACGGAAACCATCCTTTGTGTCGAGGACGACCGCGACGTCCGCCAGTACGTTACGGTCCAGCTCGAAAGCCTCGGCTACAAGGTCATCCCGGCCGCCAATGCGGCCGAGGCACTCGCCATCGCGGCCGAAGGCACGCCCTTCGACCTGCTCTTCACCGACATCGTGATGGCCGGCAGCTTGAATGGACGAGAGCTCGCCGACGAGATGGTGGCAGCGCGCCCCTCGCTGCGGGTGCTGTTCACGTCGGGCTATGCCTACGACGCTCCGCATGCGCAGGGACGCGCCACCAAGGGCGCGCCGCTTCTGACAAAGCCCTATCGGAAGGCCGAGCTCGCGCGCATGCTGCGCCGCTCTCTCGACACCGCCGTCGACGCGGTTGGCGATCCGATCCCGACGCCCTATTCGGTGCAGGCCGATCTCGAAGGCTTTCTGCGCAGGCAGGCCGCTGAACGCGACAGGCGTTAGGGCGCGTCTTGCGCATGGACAGCGCATGGCTGCTGCGCAACACTCCGTGTCAGTTACAATCCCATTGGAGGCGAGCCATGACGTCACTCGAAAAAGGTATCACCGCGAACGGTACGGGCTATGGCGGCAAGACCTGGAACATCCTCGGCCAGGTCTACTTCCCCAAGGCCGTCACCGAGTCCACTTTCGCGTTCGAGACCAACAGCGATCCCGGCCAATTCGTGCCGGTGCACATCCATCCGACCCAGGACGAATTCATCCTGATGCAGGAAGGCACGCTCGACCTCAAGCTCGACGGCCAATGGGTCAAGGCCCACGCCGGCGACCTCGTGCGCCTGCCGCGCGGCATCCCGCATGGCTATTTCAACAAATCCGACAAGCCGGCCCGTGCGTTGTTCTGGGTCTCGCCGATGCAGAAGCTGGAGGCGTTGTTCAATCAGCTCCATGACCTGACCGACCCGGCCGAGGTCGTGCGCATCTCGGCGCTGCACGAGGTCGACTTCCTGCCGCCCGAAGCCAACGACTAGGCTACGATCCCCCGACCGACGAATCGTTGGGGGAACCGGCCATGCCTGCACGACGTCAACTCCTCGCAATCATCGCGGCGCTTGGGCTGCTCCTTACAACGCTGGTCCCGTGCCGGGCGCAAACGCTCACTGCCAGGCAATCGGAGGCGGTTGCGAACTACGACCGTGCGCTCGGCGACTTCAAGGCGATTCTGGCCGAGCGGCGCCGCCAGATCGACGCCAAGCAGCCGCTGCCGAACCTGCCGGGCCAGGCGCTGTATCTGGCACGCGTCGCCGTGATCAGTGCTTACAAGGATCTCACCGACGCCATGCCGTCGCGGATCGGCAGGCCCAACAAGTTCGAGATACCTCCGGCCTATTTCGATGCCGACATCGAGCCGCTGGTCGACGAATACTCAAAGCTGTTCGAGATCATGGAGGCGCCGCCGGCCGGGGCGCAGAACTCGGCGACGCCGTTCAAGGACGTGGTCGATCTCGCGGTCGCGATCGCGCGCGCCAAGGGGCTGGCGCCTGACCACGCCGAAGCCGCGGGCCGGATCAGCCTCGGGCTGTTCTTCGCCGAGACCAACGGCAAGCAGAACGTCCGCAACGGGCGCTCGAACACCTATATGGGCAGCTTCCAGACCGGCCCATCCGAGGACCGCAACGGCCGCAGGAAATGGGAGACCATCAAGGCCGAGATCGCGGCCGCCGATCCCGGGTTGAGCGCGCGCAACGACAAGGAGGAGGCGCGCGCCCGCGGCACCGATCATCGCTTCAATCACTGGACCAACGTGCGCGACGGCCTGATGAACGCGCATGCGGATGTTTTCCGGGAGATCCCGGGAATCGTGAAGACGCTGCCCGACCCGATCGACCAGATGAAGCTGTTCGAGCTGATCCAGATCGTTCCTACGCCGACGCGGTCGGCGCTCAAGTCCGGCGATCTCCTGAACCACAGGGTGTCCAGTCCGACGATCATGAAGCACCTGCGCAACAACAGCATCTTCGCATTCGGACAGGCCGACCGGGCGCGCACCTCGGCAAGCTTCCGGGAAATCCTTGGCGCGATGTGGCTGTTCAAGCGGAAGTTCGAGAAGGCGATGGCGAAATATGCGGAGATCAAGCCGCGTTGAGGGGCGTCGCCGCGTGGCACGCGGGTGAGAGCTAGCTCCCGCCGTGTAGCCGTCCGTCGGCGTCTTCAAAGGCAAACGGTCGCCGCCTGGTCATTGCGTCCTGCGCCCGGTGCATTTAGCTTCTCCGGACAAGAACAAATCTCGGGGGACACATGACAGCCGCTCTTCGCAAGCGCACGCACCGTGCCGCATGGGCCTTGATCTCAACATCGCTGGCCGGCCTGGCCAATTTCGCCGCGCATGCCGAGATCGTCGTCACGGCCAATGACGGCAAGATGGTGCTCGAGAACGGCAGCGCCGTGGTGCGCAAGCAGCCGCTGCCGGACACGGTGAGCGTCATCGACTTCACCGACGGTGGCTTGAAACTTCTCGGCGAAGTGCCCGCCCCGGCCAGCGTCGTCGGCCCGCCTCCGAGCGTGGCCATTGCGCCGGATGGCGCGTTCGCCCTCGTCACCGGCGCGATGAAGCTCGATCCTGCGGATCCGGCCAAGACGGTGCCTGACGACAAGCTCTCGGTCATCGACCTGAAATCCGCGCCCCCCAAAGTGCTGGCGACCTTGCAAGCAGGCGCCGGCGCTGCCGGCGTTTCGATCAACCGTGCGGGCACACTGGCACTGGTTGCGAACCGCAGCGAAGGCACGGTCTCGGTCTTCACGATCAGCGGGAGCACGCTTGCGGCGGCAGGCAAGATCCAGCTCGGCGACGCCAAATCAGGACCCAGCCACGCCGTCTTTTCCCATGACGGCGCGACCGCGCTGGTCACGCGCGACGGAGACAGCAAGATCTCGCTTCTGACTGTGGACGGGAGCAAGGTCGAGTACGCCAAGCGCGATCTCTCCACGGGCATCCGCCCCTACGACATCGACCTCACCGGCAGCGCCGCCGCCATCGTCGGCAATGTCGGCGCCAGCAGCGGCGACAACGACACGATCAGCCTGATCGACATGACGGCGAAACCGGTCCGCGTCGTCACGACGGTGAGCGTCGGCCAGACGCCGGAAGCCGTGAAGATGTCCCCGGACGGCAACTACGTGGCGGTGACCGTCATGAACGGTTCGAACAAGCCGTCGGCCTCGCCGTTCTTCAACGATTTCGGCCTGCTCAAGGTCTACAAGATTTCGGGCACTGACCTTACGCCGGTGACGGAAGCCAAGATCGGCCATTGGTGCCAGGGCATGGTGTGGTCCAAGGACTCCAAATATGTCGTGGCCCAGTGCATGGTCGAAAACGAGCTGATCGCCTTCTCGTTCGACGGCAAGGCGCTGAACAAGACATCCACGCTCAAGATGCAAGTGAGCCCCGCGGGCATCCGCACCGCGGAGCCGTAGGGCCGGAGCGCGGCGCAGCCATCCTGCGCCGCCGTCTTATTCGGTGCGGATCGGCGTGTCCTTCAGGCCGTTGTTGTCATAGGCCTTGCGCAAGGTGCCGTTCGTCACCGCCTCGTTCATGAACTTGCTCACGAACGCCAAAGCCTGGCTGCGGCCGAGCGGGACAGCGACGGCCGTGACGGTCTTCTTGAAGGTCTCGTCGAGCACGCGCGTGCCGGGGATCTTCTGCGCCATCTTGTTGAGCTGGTCGCGCGACAGCGCGAAGGCGTCGATCTCGCCGCTGCTGAGGAGGCCGAAGATCTCGTCGTAGGTCTGATAGCCCGTGACCTTCGCGTTCTTCAGATGCGCGACCGCGCCGCGCATCGTGGTCGTGGCGTTGACGGCCGCGACCTTGATGCCGGACTGGTCGAGCGTGGCAAAACTGGTGATGTTCGAACCGGCCTTAACGATGTAGGTGGCGTCCGCGACCTCGTAGATCGGGCCGAACATCATCCTGGTCTCGCGCTCGGGATCCTTGGGGAGCCAGGTGACGTCCCAAGCACCTTTCTCAAGAGCGCCTTTCGATGCCGCATCGGTGATCTGGCCGGAATTCTGGTGCACGACATATTCGACGGGGACGCCGAGCTGGGCGGCCATTTCCCTGCCGAGATCGACGGGCACGCCGGCATAACCGGCTTCGGTCTTGGTAGACCAGAATGCACCGCCCGCCGGGCTGATTGCGATCGCAACCCGCAGCTTGCCGGTCGGTGCGATCTCGTCCTTCAGACCATCGGCTAGCGCGGGCATGGCAACGGCCGCGGCGAGAACGAGGCCGGCAAGGACCGACTTAAGGACCGACTGGAGAGACGTGGGCATGTCATGATCTCCCGACCTTTTCTTCCTTTATTCTTCTCTTGTTCGTCCCGAACGCTTCGCGCGTCGTCGCTCGGCCTTTGAGATAATTGTGGTCGATCGTGCGCGCGATGAAAAGCGGTTTGTCATGACAAACCCCGTCAAAGGCCACACCGCCGCTTGCAGTTCAAGGCCGCTGACTGCCATGGCTATGGTGTTCCATGGCCGGGTGTTTGTTGGTAGCCTGCCGCACCGACAGATAGCAACCGGGGCCACCGAATGACGCGCGCGAATCTCGCATCACCAGCACAGCGCATTGGGGCCTGGAGGCATGTCGGGCCGGCTGTGGCCGCCGTCGCGGCCGTTGCCATCCTCGCCGGCTGTGAGGACAAGAATACGTTCGTCGCCCCGCCGCCGCCCAAGGTGGACGTCGCCGCGCCGGTGCAGCGCCCGGTGACGCGGTATGTCGAGGCCACCGGCAACACCGCGCCGGTCAAGAATGTCGATCTCGTCGCGCGCGTGCAAGGATTCCTTCAATCGATCGATTACCAGGACGGCGCGTTCGTCAAGCAAGGCACCCAGCTGTTCACGATCGAGCCCGAGACCTACAAGCTCAAGCTCGATCAGGCGCAGGCAGCCGAGGCCGGCGCGCAGGCCTCGCTCCGGCAGGCGGAAGCCGACTTCAAGCGGCAGAGCGATCTCGTGCAGCGGCAAGCGGTCTCGCAAGCGACTTTGGACAGCTCGACCTCGAACCGCGACAACGCACAGGCCAACCTCCAGCAGGCCCAGGCCAACACCCGCCTCGCCGAAGTCAACTACGGCTACACCAAGGTGAGCGCACCATTCGACGGCGTCGTCAGCGCCCATATGGTCTCGATCGGCGAACTCGTCGGGGTCTCCTCCCCGACTCAACTCGCCTCCATCGTCGCGATGGATCCGATCTATGTGAACTTCACAGTCAACGAGCAGGACGTGCTGCGCATCCGTGCCGAGGCCGCTCGCCGGGGGCTCACCGCCGCCGACATGAAGCAATTTCCGATTCAAGTCGGCCTGCAGACCGAGGCCGGCTATCCGCATGAGGGCAGGCTCGACTATGTCGCCCCGACCCTCACCCAGTCGACGGGCACGCTCGCGGTGCGCGGTCTCGTGCCCAACGACAAGCGGGTGCTGCTGCCCGGCTATTTCGTCCGCGTTCGCGTGCCCTTCACCCAGGAGAAGGACGCCCTGCTCGTGCCCGACACCGCGCTCGGCAGCGACCAGGGCGGCCGCTATCTCCTCGTCGTCAACGGCGACAACGTTGTCGAGCAGCGCAAGGTGCAGATCGGTCCCGTCGACAACGGCTTGCGCGTGATCGAAAGCGGCTTGAAGCCGGAGGATCGAATCGTCATCGCAGGGCTGCTACGGGTCATTCCCGGCCAGAAGATCGACCCGCAGGTGACGAAGATCGAGCAGCCGCAGGCGTCTGCCAAGTAAGTAGGAGCGCCTGCCATGATCTCAAAGTTCTTCATCGAGCGGCCGGTCCTCTCGAACGTCATCGCGCTCCTGATGATCCTGATCGGCGGCGTCGCGCTGTTCAACCTCGCGATCGCGCAATATCCCGACGTGGTGCCGCCGACGGTGCAGGTCACGACCCGCTATCCCGGCGCCAGCGCCAAGACCGTGATCGACACGGTTGCCTTGCCGATCGAACAACAGGTCAACGGCGTCGAGGATATGCTCTACATGCAGTCCTACAGCGGCTCCGACGGCACCTATACGCTGACCGTGACCTTCAAGATCGGCACCGACCTCAACTTCGCGCAGGTGCTGGTGCAAAACCGCGTCTCCAGCGCGCTGTCGCAACTGCCCCAGTCGGTGCAGAACCAGGGCGTCACCGTGCAGAAGCGGTCGACGTCCATCCTGCTGTTCGTGACGCTGACCTCGCCCGACAAGACGTTCGACAGCCTTTATCTGAGCAACTATGCCACCATCAACCTCCGCGACGAACTCTCGCGCCTGCCCGGCGTCGGCAACGTCACCGTGTTCGGCGCCGGTCAGTATTCGATGCGGGTGTGGCTCGATCCGAACAAGCTGCAGGTCCGTGGTTTGGTGCCGCAGGACGTCATCCAGGCGATCCAGCAGCAGAGCCAGCAAGTCTCCGCCGGCCAGGTCGGCGCGCCGCCGACGCCGCCGGGACAGGCGTTTCAGTATACACTCAACGTCAACGGCAGGCTCGACGACACCACCGAGTTCGAGAACATCATCGTCAAATCGGGCACCAGCGGCGACGTCACGCGGGTGCGCGACGTCGGTTGGGTCGAATTGGGCGCGCAGACCTACAGCCAGATCTTCTCCCTGAACAAGCAGCCGGCCACCGGCATCGGCGTGTTCCAGTCGCCAGGCGCCAATGCACTCCAGGTCGAGCAGGCCGTCGAGAAGAAGATGGCGGAGCTTGCAAAGGCCTTCCCGCAAGGGATGAAATACGACACGCCGTTCGACACCACCAAATTCGTGCAGGCCTCGGTGCACGAGGTCTACATGACGCTGATCGAGGCCGGCCTGCTGGTGCTGGTCGTCATCCTGGTTTTCCTGCAGGACTGGCGCGCGATGCTGGTGCCGGCGACCACGGTGCCGGTGACCATCATCGGCGCCTTCGCCGCCATGGCGGCGCTCGGCTTCACCATCAACATGTCGACTTTGTTCGCGATCGTGCTGGCGATCGGCATCGTCGTCGACGACGCCATCGTCGTGGTCGAAGGCGCGGCTCACAACATCGAGCAGGGCATGAACGGCCACGACGCCGCGATCAAGGCGATGGACCAGCTGTTCGCGCCGATCGTCGGCATCACGCTCGTGCTGATCTCGGTGTTCCTGCCGGCCTCGTTCCTCGCCGGGCTCACCGGCCGCATCTATTCGCAATTCGCACTGGTGATCGCCGCGACCGCGCTTCTGTCCGCCATCAACGCGGCGACGCTGAAGCCGACGCAATGCGCACTGTGGCTGCGGCCGACGGTGCCGCCGGAGCAGCGCAACTTCTTCTATCGCGGCTTCAACGCGGTCTACAACCGCGTCGAGCGCGGCTACACGAGCCTGATCGGCTTCCTGTGCAGGCATGCCACGATCTCGGTCGCGTTCGCGCTGGTGCTGATCGGGATCGGCGGCTATGGCCTGTCCCGGGTGCCGACCGGATTCCTGCCGATCGAGGACCAGGGCTACCTGATCGCCGCCGTGCAACTGCCCGACGGTGCCGCGCTGGAGCGGACTCAGAAGGTGCTCGACAGAGCGAGCGAGCTGATCAAGGACACGCCGGGAGTCCAGCAGGTCATCACCATCGCCGGCATCTCCGCGCTCGACAACAGCGCCAGCCTTGCCAATGCCGGCGTCGCCTACATCATCCTGAAGGACTGGGACGCGCGCAAAGGACCGGGCGAAGATCTGCGCTCGCTGGTCTACGGGCTGAACGACAAGCTCGCGGTCATCATGGAGGCGCGCACGCTGGTGCTGCCGCCGCCGCCGATCCAGGGCATCGGCAACGCCGCCGGTTTCTCGATGCAGGTCGAGCTGCGCGACGGCAACAGCGATTTCGCCAAGCTCCAGGCCATCACAGGCGCGATGGTCAGCAATGGCCAGAGCCAGAGCGCGCTCCAGCGCGTGCAATCCTCGTTCCGCTCGTCGGTGCCGCAGTTCAACGTCGAGATCGACCGCATCAAGACCCAGACCCTGCACGTCACGACCGACCAGGTGTTCGCCGCGCTGTCGACCTACCTCGGCTCGTCCTATGTCAACCAGTTCAACAAGTTCGGCCGCGTGTTCCAGGTCTACACCCAAGCCGATCCCGCCTTCCGCGTCACCGAGCGCGACATCGCCAACATGATGGTGCGCAACTCGAACGGCGACATGATCCCGATCGGCACCGTCGCCACGATCACGCCGGCCACGGGCCCCTCGCTGATCAGCCTTTACAATCTCTATCCGTCGTCGACCGTGATCGGCCTGCCCGCGCAGGGCTACTCCTCGGGCCAGTCGCTGAAGCTGATGGAGGAAATCGCGGACAAGACGCTGCCGCCGGGCACCGGCTTCGAATGGACCGCGATGTCCTATCAGGAGAAGGCCGTCTCCAACCAGATCTACTGGGTGTTCGGGCTCGCCATGCTGCTGGTCTATCTCGTGCTCGCCGGCCAGTACGAGAGCTGGTACGCACCGATCTCGGTGATCCTGGCGGTGCCGCTGTCGTTGCTCGGACCAATGCTGATCCTCAATGCCCTGAAGATCGACAACAATCTCTATTGCCAGATCGGCCTGATCCTCTTGATCGCGCTGTCGGCCAAGAACGCCATCCTGATCGTCGAGGTCGGGCTCGAGCTGCACGGCCGCGACGGCAAGCCGGTGCTGGAATCCGCGATTGAAGCCGCGCGCGCCCGCTTCCGCCCGATCCTGATGACGTCGTTCGCCTTCATCCTCGGCGTGGTGCCGCTGGTGATCGCGACCGGCGCCGGCGCCAGCGCGCGGAAGTCGATCGGCATCACCGTGTTCTCGGGCATGCTGGCCTCGACCTGCCTCGCGGTGCTGTTCGTGCCGGCGTTCTTCGTGGTGGTGCAGCGCTTCGAGAACTGGCGTGCCTCGAAGAAGACGCCGAAGGCGGTGTCGGTGGCCGAGGTGAAGTCCTAGGCCTTCTCCGCAGGGACCTGCCGCGCCTCACCGCTCGAGACCAGCAGCACCGAGACCTTCGCCTGCCTGAGGACGGCGTCGGCGACGCCGCCGAAGGAGAGATGATCGGCCTGGATGCGATCGACGCCCATCACCACGAGATCGACGTCGGTGGTCTCGATCTCGCGCAGGATCGCCGCTTCCGGCGCCCGGTTCGCGCGCAAGGTCGTGGTGATGTCGACCTCGTAGCGGGCGGCGAGATCGCTGGCGTCCTTCAGGATGCCGGCCTCGTGGCTCAGACCAGGAGAGGCGCCGCGTTGCGCGCCCTTGTCGCGCGTGGTCGCGACATAGATCACCCGGAGCGAGCCTGATCCCGCCTGCGCCAGCGCGACCGCGACCTCGGCGCCGCGCTTGGAGACGCCGCTGCCGGAGACCGGAACGAGGATGTTGAGCGCCTCGGGCGTCGGCTGCTTCAGGTGCTTGCCCTTGGCCGCCACGATCGCGAGCGGTCCTTCGAACTTCGCTGCAATGCCCTCGATCCTCCGATCGAAGCGATCCTTCGCGGCAGCAACCTTGTCGACGCCGATGACCAGGAGATCGAAGCCCTTGCGCGCTTCGTCGGCAATGGACTCGCCGAGCTCCGCACGCCTTGCCCGGGTGACGACGTCGACGCTGCCGGCATCGCCATCGCCATGGGCCGATACCGCCTCAGCGGCTTTCTTCACCACGGTTTCGGGGCTTTCCTCTTCGTCGCGACCCTTCTCCTGATCCTTGGCGCGCTTGCCGATGTGCAGCACGGTGATCGGCAAGCCGCGCATGCCGGCGATCAGGCCGGCGATGTGGGCGGCGAAGGTGGCGTTGACGCTTTCGTCCACTGCGAGCAACGGACGTTCGAGGTTGGCGACGAAGCCGCGCCTCTCGAACTCTTCGCGTTCCAGGCGCTCTTGCTCCTCCTTGTTCATCGGCAGCTTCGCCAACGCGGCGCGCAGCATCGGTGGCATTGCCATCGTGGTCACGATCGCCATGGTGACGATCATCGTGAAAAGGTTCTGGCTGAGCACGCCGATCGAAAGACCGATGGTAGCGATGATCACCTCGGTCGAGCCGCGCGCGTTCATCCCGCTCGCGAGCGCCAGCGACTCCCGCGTGTTCAGCCCGCCCACGGTTCCGCCGACGAAGGCGCCACCGAACTTGCCGACGCTGGCGATCACGACCAGCAGTCCGGTGAGCATCAGTAGATGGGGGTCGCGGAGCACCGTGAGGTCGGCGCTCAAGCCGGCCAGACCGAAGAACACCGGCATGAAGAAGCTCGAGATCAACCCGCGCAGGCGCTCGTCGATCTGCCGCGTCAGGATCGGGGACTCCCCGACCAGAATGCCGGCGACGAAGGCACCGAGCACGGTGTGGACGCCGATCAGATGGGTGATCAGCGCCATGGCGCACATCAGCAGCAGGATCACCGTGATGACCGGGGCGGTGCTGACGAGATTGTCGTTGGCCCATCGAATGAGCTGGAACACGAGGCGGCGACCGATGGTGAAGCTGATGGCGAGGAAGGCCAGCGTGCCCAGCACGGCTTTCGCCACCGAGGCGATATCCAGCGTGCCGTGCGAGGCCAGGCTGAAGATGACGGCGATGATGATCCAGCCGATGGTGTCGTCGATGACGGCGGTGGCGACGATGATCTGGCCGACATTGCGGCGCATGAAATTCATCTCGCGCACCACCACCGCGACGATCTTCACCGAGGAGATCGACAGCGCCGTGCCCATGAACAGCGACGCAACCAGGCGGGCTTGCGGATTCGGCAACAGCGCGTCCGGCAGGAATTCACCGAGCGCGAAGCCGCAGGCGAAGGGCACGAGGATGCCCGCGATCGAGATCGCGATCGCGGCCTTGCCCACCTTCCTGACCAGCTTGAGGTCGGTCTCCATGCCGGTCAGCAGCAGCAGAAGCAGGATGCCGAACTGCGCGATGCCGTCGATCATCGCTTTCTGTTCGGGCGTTCTGGGGAAGATCGCGTGCTGTGCGTCAGGCCAGACCCAACCGAACAGCGACGGGCCCAGCAGGATGCCGGCGAGCAATTCGCCGATCACCGAGGGCTGGCCGAGGCGCTGCATGATCTCGCCGAGACCGCGGCCGACCGCGATCAACAGCACGATCTGGGCCACCAGCAGGAATTCGGACGGACCGGCCGATTTGCCGCCCTCGGCACTGGCCGCAACAGTGGTGAGGACGAGAGCCGCGGCGACAAGGCCGACCGGTCGGAGCAGGCTCCACTGCATGCAGGAATTTTCCCCCTTCATCTGCCCCGGCGAGGTGCCGGGATGACGGGGATAGAACCCGCGGTGGGCGCAGCGGGTTCCTGTCGCTTGCAGGGGGGGGGTTACGGGACAACAACAACAAAACGCGAAAACAACCCCATGCACAGTAGAGATGAGGTTGAAAAGGCTGGAGAAAATTTTGTGTGCGCCGAAATCATATTTCGTATTTGCCGAAAACCGCTTGCTCCGTCGGGCAAAACACTGGCATGATGGCATCATCGAATGGCATGCGTGACATGCCCCGACCCCCCCCGTCATTGCGAGCGAAGCGATTTGTCAGCCGAAGCTTTAGCGAAGGCAGAAGCAATCCAGAATCCTCCCCCGGAAAGATTCTGGATTGCTTCGTCGCTACGCTCCTCGCAATGACGGGATTGAAACGGGCGCGCGCCTCACGCCGATCCCTCACACGGCCTGCGGTGTCCTGATCTCGCGCGGGAGAATGATCGCCGCTGCGATCGCGAGCAGGCAGAGTGCGGCGAAGGCATGCAGCATGGTGACGAAGCCGCCCTGCTCGTAGAGCCAGGCGACCAGGCCGACCGAGGCGCCAGCGGCGGTGAAGCCGATGAAATAGCGCACGGCATAGGCGCGCGAGCGCCATTCCTCGCTGGTGTATTTGCCGACCATGGCGTCGTTGACCGTGACCTGCCCGAACGCGCCCATGACGATGCCGATCGAGACCAGGATCAGCGGCAAATTGGACAGGCTCGCGGCCAGATACAAAAACGGCGCCAGCATGAAGGACAGCGGCAGCGCCACCGTCTTCAGCGAATAGCGGTCGAGCAGCCGGCCGATCGTGTACTGCGTCATTGCGCCGAACACGTAGACGCAGGCCGCGATGACGCCGAGCAGCGCCGGGCTTTTGGTGAGATCGGCGAGCCGCTCGGCGAACAGCTTTGGCAGCGCGACGGTGACGGCATTGAAGGTCGTCGAGATCGCGATCACCACGATCAGCAGCGACAGGATCACGCGCCACATGTCCTGCTTGGCGACGCGCGCCTGCGCCGCCGCCTGTTTCGAACCCTTGCGGTCCTCGTGCACGACCATCATCGCAAACGCGATGCCGATCAGGATGGTGACGATGCCCGGGACGATGAAGGCGAAGCGCCAGCCGAGATACTGGCCGATCACGCCGGTGACCAGCGCCGACGATGCGACGCCGAGATTGCCCCAGACGCCGTTGATGCCCATCTCGCGGCCGAGCCTGTCAGCGTAGGAGACGATCATGGCGGTGCCGACGGGATGATAGATCGAGGCAAAAATGCCGATCGCGAACAGCGCCGCGCCAAGCTGTGCCGGGGTCTGCACGAAGCCGACCGAGATCATGGAGGCGCCGATGCCGACGAAGAAGATCAGCATCATGTGGCGGCGGCTCCAGCGGTCGCCGAGCCAGCCGGTGAGCAGCGAGCCCGCGCCGAAGGCGACGAAGCCCGGCGTCGCATAAGGCAAGAGCTCCGAATAGGCCATGCCGAGCGCCGGTCCCATGATGATCACCGCGGCGGCGAAAATCAGCATCGCGTAATGGTCGATGAAATGGCCCGCGTTGACGAAACTGATCACCCGGCTGGGGCTGTTCATGGGAATCCTCTCCTGCTCCGAAATGAGTTATATGTCTTGGGCATGACGGGATGCTGCCAATGACTGTCGTCGAGACGCCAATCCTCCGGGCGGTCCGGAGCAATCATCGCTCGCCCGCGGGCGTGCATCTGGTCGCGCGCGACTATCCCAAGGGCATGCGGATTGATCCGCATTTGCACCGCGAGGCGCAGCTGATCTATGCCGCCAGGGGCACCATGCAGGTGACGACGCCCGGGGGCCGCTGGCTGGTGCCGCCGGACCGCGCGGTGTGGGTGCCGGCCGGGCTCCGGCACGCCATCGATCTGCTGGCCGACATCGAGATGCGGACGCTCTATTTCGACCTCGCCTGGCTGAAGCGCGAGCAGCGCCATGAGGGACTAACCAGGGAATTCGTGGTGCGGGTGTCGCCGCTGCTGAACCAGGCGATCCTCGCGCTGTTCGATGCGCGCAATACCGAGGAGCGGACCGATCTGCTGGTTCGGCTGGTGATGCTGGAACTGGTCCAGGCCGAGGATTCCGCGACCTTCGTGCCGCTGCCACACGAGCCGCGCTGCCGGCGCGCGGCCATGATCGTGCTCGACGATCCCACCGGCCTGCACGACATCGACGCGCTGGCGCGCGAGGTCGGAACCTCCGCGCGCACGCTGTCGCGGCTGTTTTCGACAGAGACGCAGCTGAGCTTCAAGAGCTGGTGCCAGCGCGCAAGAATTGCGGCGGCGATCCAGCGGCTGTCGACCGATGCCAATGTGTCGGTGAAGCAGCTCGCGACCCAGCTCGGCTATGCCAGCGTGCCTGCGTTTTCCGCAGCGTTCCGTCAGGTAACGGGGCGGACCCCGACGGAGTTTGCTACACACTCGGTGTCATCGCCCGGTTTGACCGGGCGATCCAGTACTCGGGGACGGCGCGGCTAGAACCGAAAAGCTGCGGCATACTGGATGCCCCGGTCAAGCCGGGGCATGACAGCTTTCTCTGGGTTTTCGAAACGCACGCCGCCGCTAAACTTGCCAAATTCCCCCGCTTGATTGTGATCGGCTTCCGCCCAAATCCCGTGTAAGATTCCCGCACCGCACAAACCCGACACGAAAGCCCCGATGGCCAACGCCTTCTTCTCCGACTTGCTCACTACCATCTCCGAGCGCGGCCGCACGCTGCTTCGCCGCGGGGATTCTGCCGACACCAAGCCGGACGCCGACGGGCTCATCGAGCTCTGTGGCGCGCTGCTGTCGGGCCGGGGCGAAGCTTCGGGCACGGCGATGGCGCGTGAGGTGCTCGACATTTACCAGGAGCTGGATGCGGCGGGACGTCGCGCCTTTTTCGAAGCCCTGGTGCGCGATTTCGGCCCGGATCGGGAACGCCTGTCCAAGGCGATCGAGACATGGCGTGCCAAGCCGGCAGACGAGGATGCCAGCGCGCTTCATTTCGCCTCCGAGCCGCGCCGGCAGGAGCTGATCCGCCGCCTCAACCGCGCACCCGGCGGCACCGGCGATCTCGTCAAGATGCGCGCCGACCTGCTCGACATGAGGAACGGGCACACCGATCTCGCCGCGCTCGATCGCGACGTTTCGCATCTTCTCTCGTCATGGTTCAACAGGGGGTTTCTCGTGCTGCGCAGGATCGACTGGTCGACCCCGGCCAACATCCTCGAAAAGATCATCCGTTACGAGGCCGTGCACGAGATCAGCGACTGGGACGATCTGCGCCGCCGCATCGATCCGGTCGACCGCCGCTGCTACGCCTTCTTCCATCCCGCAATGGTGGACGAGCCCCTGATCTTCGTCGAGGTCGCGCTGACGGAGACGATCCCCGGCGCGATCGCGCCGCTGCTCGCCGTCGATCGCCCCTCCGTCCCGATCGAGCGCGCCCGCACCGCCGTGTTCTACTCGATCTCCAACACCCAGCGCGGTCTCGGCGGCATCTCGTTCGGCAGCTTCCTGATCAAGCAGGTGGTGGAGGAGCTGCGCCGCGAATTGCCCAAGCTCGACAATTTCGTGACGCTGTCGCCGGTGCCGGGCTTCATGCCATGGGTGAAGCAGGACAAGGATTTGCCGCTGTCGGATGAGGACCGCGAAGTGCTGAAGCGCCTCGACGATCCCAAATGGTTCGAGAACCCCGAGACGACCACGCTGCTGCGTGGCGTGATCGAACCGCTCGCGGCGCACTACTTCCTTAAGGCGCGCACGCCGAAAGGCAAGCTGATCGACTCCGTCGCCCGCTTCCATCTCGGCAACGGCGCCCGCCTCGAGCGCATCAACTGGCTAGGCGATCTCTCGCCCAAGGGCGTGCGCGAGTCCGCCGGCGTGATGGTCAACTACCTCTACCGCCTCGACGACATCGAGAAGAACCACGAAGCCTACGCCAATGACGGCGAGGTCGTGGCCTCGAGCGCGGTGAAGAAGCTCTTGAAGGGCGAAGGACGGCGGCTGCTGGATATGCGGCTGTCGTAAGGGACGTCCGGCTCGCGCCACATCGTCAATGCGAACGCAGCCGACGACGCACTCTCCGCCGTCATTGCGAGGAGCTTTTGCGACGAAGCAATCCAGACCGCGCCGCGGAAAGATTCTGGATTGCTTCGCTGCGCTCGCAATGACGGAGTGTGTGGTGACACCTGAGGCATCAAGACCACCGTCCCCGGTCTAGGCGCTGACAGGAGAGACATCACCCTCGCCACCGTCGTTGCAAGGAGCTCTCGCGACGAAGCCAATCCAGACTGCCTCCTTGGAGACACTCTGGATTGCTTCGCTACGCTCGCAATGACGGAGTATGTGGCGACACCTGAGATTGCTTCGCTACGCTCGCAACGACGGAGTGTGTGGTGACACCTGGTGCAATCAGATCAGCGTCTCGTACAAATCCATCCAATCCGGATTGACGCTCTCGATCAGCGCAAGCTTCTTTTCCCGGCTGCCGGCCTTGATCTGCTTCTCGCGTGTGATCGCGTCGGTCATCGTCGCATGCAGCTCGTACCAGACGAGAAGCTTGCAGCCATACTTTGACGAGAACCCCTTCACCAAGCCCTCGCGGTGCTCGAACGCGCGGCGCGGTGGATTGGACGTGACGCCTGTATAGATCGTCCCGTTGCGACGATTGGCGAACATGTACACGCAACTGCTTCATGATCGTGCTCAGCAGAGGAGAGCTTTCATGATATCACAACCAAGAGATGATTGCGAGACTTTCGCCACATCGTCATTGCGAGGAGTTCGCGACAAAATTGCAAAGCAATTTGCGCTGATGCGACGAAGCAATCCAGACTGCGCCCGCGGAAAGACTCTGGATTGCTTCACTGCGCTCGCAATGACGGAGTGTGCGGCCCCTCGCGTCGGGCTACTCCGCCAGCGCCTTCATTTCCTTGTAGAGATCCGATTTCCCCTCGAAGCCGATGCCCGGCAGGTCGGGCATGGTGATGTGGCCGTTCTCGACGCGGACGCCGTCGGGGAAGCCGCCATAGGGCTGGAACAGATCGGGGTAGCTCTCGTTGCCGCCGAGGCCCAAGCCGGCTGCGATGTTGAGCGACATCTGGTGGCCGCCGTGCGGGATGCAGCGGCTCGGCGACCAGCCATACGTTTTCAGCACCTCCAGCGTGCGCTGGTATTCGCACAGGCCGTAGGACAACGCGCAGTCGAATTGCAGCCAGTCGCGGTCGGGGCGCATGCCGCCGTAGCGGATCAGATTGCGGGCGTCCTGGTGGCTGAACAGGTTTTCGCCCGTTGCCATCGGTCCCGGATAGAATTCGGCGAGCGCTGCCTGCAGCGCGTAGTCGAGGGGGTCGCCGACCTCCTCGTACCAGAACAAGGGATAGTCCCGCAGCATCTTGGCATAGGCGATGCCGGTCTCGAGATCGAAGCGGCCGTTGGCGTCCACGGCGAGTTGCGCGTCCTTGCCGATCTCCTTCAGCACCGCTTCGATGCGGGCGCGATCGTCCTCGATATCGGCGCCGCCGATCTTCATCTTCACGACGTTGTAGCCGCGATCGAGATAGCCGCGCATCTCGCCGCGCAGCATTGAAAGGTCCTTGCCCGGATAGTAATAGCCGCCGGCGGCGTAGACGAACACGCGTGGATTGGCTTTGACGCCATGACGCTCGGCGAGCAGGCGGAACAGCGGTTGGCCCGCGATCTTCGCCACCGCATCCCACACCGCCATGTCGATGGTGCCCACCGCGACGGAGCGCTCGCCATGGCCGCCCGGCTTCTCGTTGGTCATCATCGCGCCCCAGACCTTGTCGGGATCGAGATTGTTGCCGGCCGCGTTCAGCAGCGATTTCGGGTCGGCCGCCAGGATGCGCGCGGCAAAACGCTCGCGGATCAGGCCGCCCTGCCCGTAGCGGCCGTTGGAGTTGAAGCCGTAGCCGACGACGCGCTTGCCATCGCGAACGACATCGGTGACGACCGCAACCAGGCTCGTCGTCATCTTGGTGAAATCGATATAGGCGTTGCGGATCGGCGAAGAGATCGGTTTCGTGATCTCGCGGACGTCGACGATGCGGACGGACATGGGGTTGGCCTTTCACTTTCGTCATTGCGAGGAGCTCTTGCGACGAAGCAATCCAGACTGCCTTCGCGGAAAGATCCTGGATTGCTTCGCTACGCTCGCAATGACAAGGAGAGAGCGCGCTCGATGACGGGTGGAGAGCGCGCGCTCCTACTTCTTATCCCTGAAATACGGCTCGACCGGGCCGTGCACCTTGATGGTCAGCGGGTTGCCGTGGCGGTCCTTGGCGTTGCCTGCGGTGACGCGAACCCAGCCTTCGCTGATGCAATATTCTTCGACATTGGTCTTCTCGACACCCTTGAAGCGGATGCCGACGTCGCGCGCCAGGATGTCTGCATTGTAAAAGGGGCTGTTCGGATCGACCGAGAGGCGGTCCGGAAATTCGTCGCTCATGATTGTCTCGCTCATAACAGGGTCTCGATTTGCTGCCGCAATCCTTCGGGCCGCGCGGTCGGCGCATAGCGCGAAACTACCTTGCCGGCGCGATCCACCAGGAATTTGGTGAAATTCCATTTGATGGAGGCGCCCAGCAGGCCGGATTGCTGGCGTTTCAGGTACTCATACAACGGATGCGCATTGCTGCCGTTGACGTCGATCTTCTCGAACAGGGGGAAGGTGACGTCGTAATTGGTCGAGCAGAACGCCTGGATCTCGCTCGCCGGTCCAGGCTCCTGCGCACCGAACTGGTTACAGGGAAAGCCGAGCACCGAGAAGCCGCGCGGATTGAGATCGCGATGCAGATCCTCCAGCCCGCGATATTGCGGCGTGAAGCCGCATTTGCTCGCGGTGTTGACGATCAGCAGCACCTGCCCCTCGAAGCTGCGCATGGGCACTTCTTCGCCGAGAAGCGAGTTGGCCTTGAAGTCGTAGATCACCGACATCGCTAACCCACGGGATCGATCGGCGACGGCGGCACGCCGCCCGCCTCGATCGCTTCGCCGGCAAGGAGACAGAGATCCTCGCGATAGCGGCCGGACACGATGTGCACGCCAACGGGCGCCTTGCCGACGAGGCCGGTGGAGACCACGAGGCCCGGCAGGCCCATGAAGGGAATGGCGATCTGCGGCAGCTGTGCTTCCCAGACGCGTTTGAAGGACTCGTCGTCCTTGCGGTCGAGATGATCGGGGAACGGCAATTCGCCGGAGACCGGCGTCAGCAGCACGGCATAGGTCTCGAAGAACAACATCCAGTCGCGGGTCAGCGTGGCGCGGCGGGTCAAAGCCTTGGCGTAATTTGCCTGGTCCATCGGCGTAAGCCTGGCGCGATTGCCGCGCAGGCACGCCAGAGCGCCCGGATCGCCCTCACGCTCGGCCATCTCCAGCTGCGCCTCGTAGCCGTCGCCCAGCCAGAGCTTGATCTGCCACTCGACGGCCTCGCGCATCGGCGGGGTGTTCTCGATTGTCTCGACGGTCCAGCCGGCACGCTCGAGCCGCTTGCCGGCGTCGATGACGGCAGCCTTCACCTCGGGCGCGGTGGCCAGGCCGTCCGGATTAAGACACAGCGCGGCGCGCTTCGGCCGCGCCGGGCCTTCCAGCGGTGCCGGCACGAACCAGGGATCGCGGATGTCGCGGGCCGACATCGCCGCGAGCGAAATCCTGATGTCGTTGACGGTGCGCGCCAGTGGGCCCGACACCGCCATGATCTGCGGGCCGATCGGGCGCTCCGGCAGGGCCGGATTGAAGGCCGGGATGCGGCCGAGCGTCGGGCGCAGACCATGCACGCCGCAGGCATAGGCGGGATAGCGGATCGAGCCGGCAATATCGGTGCCATGGGCGATATGGCCAATGCCGGCCGCGACCGCCGAGCCGGCGCCGCCGGACGAGCCGCCCGGCGTCAGCGAGGCATCGCGGGGGTTCTTGGTGTCGCCGTGGACCAGATTGGTGGTGAACCAGCGATAGGAGAAGGCCGGGCAATTGGTGCGCCCAAGCAGAACGGCGCCGGCTTTGCGGAAATTGGCGACCACCGGATTGTCCTCGCGCGCGATCAGGTCGCGCTGCAGTTTCAGGCCGTTGGTGGTGGCAAAGCCCGCCTGGTCGACATTGGCTTTGATGGTGACGGGCACGCCGGCCAGCACACCGGGGTCCTCACCCCTGGCGATGGCGGCATCGACGGCGTCGGCCTGCTTGAGCACGTCCTCCGGGCGGTGGTCGATCACGGCGTTGAGGCTGGGATTGACGGCGTCGAGCCGGGCCAAGCCGGCCTGCGCGGCCTCCCTGGCGGAGACCTTTTTGGTTTTGACGAGGTTGGCGAGGTCGGCCGCCGACAGGCGCCAGAGATCTTGCATGGCTTGCTCCGTTTAACCGGCGTCTTTTAGCCCCGGGAACGCGGCAAAGCCATGCGGATTTCGCAGGGGCGAAGGCGAAGGGCGGGTGCCGGGTGAGGCTCATTCTCCGTCATTGCGAGCGAAGCGAAGCAATCCAGACTGCCTCCGCCGAAGCAGTCTGGATTGCTTCGTCGCAAGGGCTCCTCGCAATGACGGGGAGAGAGTCGGGGGCTAGTGCCGCGTCGCGGACCGGTCCGGGGTGTCCAGCAATGCCTCGGTGAAGGGGAATTCGAGCACGATCTCGCCTTCGCGGTCGGTGACCTCGATGACGGCCTCAAGTAGGGCCGGCTGGGTGCCTTCCGATCTCAGCACCTCCAGAATCATCTGGCGGGCAACCTCCCAGGCGCGATCGGGATTGCGCAAATCCTCTCCCTCAGGATCCACGATCAGTTCGTCGCCGATACGGGTGTTGAAGAAATATCTGGGCATCACGAAGTTCCAGTTGGGTCGCCTGTACCGGATTGAAAGCTGCACTGCACTCACAACTGCTTTATCAGGACAGGGTTCGCGACCGAATGCGCCAAGCGCAGGGCCGCATCACCAGAAAGTACCGTTCCCCGCGCTTTTCTCGCGGCGCAATATGCCCTTGTTCGGGAAAATTTCACTGGCGAACTTTTGTGCTCGCAGTAACTTAGCCCCGGGCGGACACGTCCGAAATCTCGAAAATGGAGAGCCGAAATGGCCTGGAAAGCCCCGAAGATCGTCGAAGTGCCCTGTGGCATGGAAATCAACATGTATGTGAGCGCCACCCGCAAGTAAGCGGTTGGTGAATTCGCGTTCTGCGCAGGTGGATCTTTCGGTCACGATGCATGTCCGGAAGACAGGATTTGTGTTTGCGTGAGGTCCACCTCGCGACATTGCTTCCAGGAGACGGATCATGCTTCGCGTCGTCGTCCTGGGCGCCGCAGCCGGCGGCGGAGTGCCGCAATGGAATTGCGGCTGCGAGGGCTGCCGGACGGCCCGTGAAAACGGCCAAGAGCTGCAACGGACCCAAGCCTCGGTCGCCTTCAGTGGCGACGGCGAGCACTGGTTCTTGATCAACGCCTCCCCCGACCTCCGCCAGCAACTGAATGCCACGCCACGGCTGCATCCGAAGGCAGGCGCGCTGCGCCATACGCCGATCGCAGGCGTGATCCTAACCAACAGCGAAGTGGACGCGGTGACAGGCCTGCTGTCGATGCGCGAGGGCTCGCCCTTCACGGTCTATGCGCATGAGAAGGTGCTGGCGATCCTGAAGGCCAATAGCATCTTCAACGTGCTGAACGAGAAGAACGTGCAGCGCCAGCCAGTCGACATCAACGAGCCGTTCGAGCCGCGGCTGCCGGACGGGGCGCGCTCAGGCATCGAGGTGCTGCCCTTCGCGGTTTCGGGCAAATCGGCCTGGTACCTGGAAGGCAAGGCGCATCCGGGCGGCGACGCCGGCGAGGGCGATACGCTGGGGCTGAAGATCACCGATAAATCGACTGGCAAATGCTTCTACTTCATCGCCGCCTGCGCCGAGGTCACTGACGCGCTCAAGGCCGAGATCGACGGCGCTGCGCTGGTGTTCTTCGACGGCACGGTGTGGCAGGACGATGAGATGATCAAGGCTGGGCTTAGCCACAAGACCGGCAAGAGCATGGGCCACGTCGCGATGTCCGGCGACCACGGCGCCATCGCGCGGCTCGCCGACCTCGCACTCGACAGGAAGATATTTCTGCATATCAATAACTCGAACCCGGCGCTGCTGCCCGCTTCCCCCGAGCGCAAGGCCGCTGAAGCGGCGGGCTGGCAGATACCCGCTGACGGAACGGAGATCGTGCTGTGAATGCCGCCTCACTGAGTGGAATGACCGCGCTCTCGGTCGGCAAGGACATCAGGCTCACTAGCGCCGAGGAGCTGGAGGCGGCGCTGCGCCATATCGGTGCGACGCGCTATCACAGCCTGCATCCGTTCCATAAGATGCTGCACGGCGGCAAGCTGAACAAGGGCCAGGTCCAGGCCTGGGCGCTGAACCGCTACTATTACCAGAGCACCATCCCGATCAAGGACGCGGTGGTGATCTCGCGCTTCCGCGACCGCGCCACGCGCGTGGAATGGCGCCACCGCATCGAGGATCATGACGGCGATATCGGCTCCGAAGGCGGTATCGAGCGCTGGCTGAAGCTGACCGACGGCCTCGGGCTGGACACGGCTTACGTGGAATCGACTGAAGGCATCCTGCCCGCGACGCGCTTTGCGGTGGAAGCCTATGTGCACTATTGCCGCGAGAAGTCGCCGCTGGAGGCGATCGCCTCCTCGCTCACCGAATTGTTCGCGCCGAACCTGCACGAAGAGCGCATTGCCGGAATGCTGGAGCACTACGACTTCGTCAATCCTGATATCATGAGCTACTTCAAACGCCGGCTGGCACAGGCGCCGCGCGACGCCGGCTTTGCGCTCGACTATGTCAAGGCGCATGCCACTACGCCCGAGCAACGCGCGTCGGTCTGCAACGCGCTGATCTTCAAAACCAACGTGTTATGGGTGCAGCTCGACGCGCTCCAGCACGCCTATGTCGAGGGCAACATTCCGCCGGGCGCGTTCGTGCCCCAAGAACACCAAAAAGCGAGCTGAGGAACAAGCGATGGCCGGGCCGCGTCACATCAGCGTCAGCGAGACCAGCCGGCCGGTGCTGCCGCGGCACGCCAAGCTGAAATATGACGAGACGCGAAAGGTCTGGGTGATCCTGGCGCCCGAACGCGTGCTGGCGCCGGACGAGATCGCGGTCGAGGTCTTGCAGCTCTGCGACGGCGAGCGCAATGTCGGCGAAATGGCCGACCAGCTCGCGGCAAAATACGCCGCGCCGCGCGAAGCGATCCTGGCCGACGTCATTGTCATGCTGCAGGATCTCGCCGACAAGGGCTTTCTCACGGAGGCCCGGGAGAAGACGTCATGAGCGATGTGCTCGGCAATCCCACCATCCCGCCCGACGCCAGCGACAGCCTCGCGGTGCTGGAGAAGAGCCGCTCGACGGCAGAGACGTTCGGCATTCCGCTCGCCGTGCTGCTCGAGATCACCCATCGCTGCCCGCTGCAATGTCCCTATTGCTCCAACCCGGTCGAGCTCGACCGCTCGGGCATGGAGCTGACCACCGGGGAATGGAAGAAGGTATTGAGCGAACTCGCCGAGATCGGCGTGCTCCAGGTGCATTTCTCCGGCGGCGAGCCGACCGCGCGCAAGGACCTGGTCGAGCTGGTCAAGCATGCCAGCGACGTCGGCCTCTACACCAACCTCATCACCTCGGCCGTGCTGCTGACGCGCGAGCGGCTGAGCGAGCTTGCCGATGCCGGGCTCTGCCACGTCCAGATCAGCTTCCAGGGCGTTGAAGAAGCCCTCGCCGATCGCGTCGGCGGCTACAAAAACGGGCACCGCAAGAAGCTCGAAGTCGCAAAATGGACGCGCGAGCTCGATTTGCCGCTCACCGTGAATGCGGTGATGCACCGGCAGAACCTGCATCAGCTGCCTGATATCATCCAGATGTCGGTCGATCTCGACGCCGACCGGCTCGAGGTCGCCAACGTCCAATATTACGGCTGGGCGCTGAAGAACCGCGCCGCCTTGATGCCGACGGTGGCGCAGCTCGACGAGTGCACCCGCAACGTCGAGGAGGCGCGCGAGCGGCTGAAGGGCCGGCTGACGATCGACTATGTCGTGCCCGATTATTACGCGCTGCGGCCGAAGAAGTGCATGGGCGGCTGGGGCCGCCAATTCTTCAACATCTCGCCGGCCGGCAAGGTGCTGCCCTGCCACGCCGCCGAGAGCATCACCGGGCTCGACTTCGAATCGGTGCGCTCCAACCATTCGATCGCCTGGATCTGGCAGAACTCGGAGGCCTTCAACCGCTATCGCGGCACCGGCTGGATGAAGGAGCCGTGCAAGAGTTGCGAATTCCGCGAGATCGATTTCGGCGGCTGCCGCTGCCAGGCCTTTGCGCTGACCGGTGACGCCGCCAACACCGATCCTGCCTGTGCGCTGTCGCCGCTGCACGAGACCATCTTCAAGCAGGCCGAGCGCGAGGCCGAGGGCGAAACCAACCGCTTCGTCTATCGCAATTTCGCCGGGGGCACTCTGGAATCCGGGAATGATGCCTGACGCCGACGCGGCCAGCTCAGTCAAGCGCGCCGATCCCTTTGCGCCGCTGACCTCCGAAATGCTCGACGTCGGCGACGGCCATGAGCTCTATGTCGAGAGCGTCGGCCGCGCCGACGGAATCCCCGCGGTCTATCTGCATGGCGGCCCCGGCAGCGGCTGCCAACCCGATCATCGCCGCCTCTTTGATCCCGACCGTTTCCATGCCGTGCTGTTCGACCAGCGCGGCTGCGGCCGCAGCCGGCCGAAGGGATCGCGCGCACACAACACCACGCAGCATCTGATCGCGGACATGGAACAGATCCGCGAGAAATTCGGGGTCGCGCGCTGGATGGTGGTCGGCGGCTCCTGGGGCGCGACGCTGGCGCTGGCTTATGCGCAGGCCCATCCTACGCGCGTCTCCGGGATTGCGCTCCGCGCGACGTTTCTCGGCACGCGTGCTGAAGTCGAGATCGCCTTCACCTCGCGCCTGTCGCAATTCTACCCCGCCCTCTACGAGGATTTCCTCAGCGTGCTGCCGGTCGAGGAGCGCGCGCGGCCGGTGGAAGCCTATTATCACCGCATCCTCGATCCCGATCCGGCCGTGCATGGCCCCGCCTCGCGCGCCTGGCACGACACCGAGCGCGCCCTTTCGGAGCACAAGGCGGCAAAGACGCGGATCGACCTGGCGTCGCTGAACGTGTGGCGCACATTGCCGGCGACGCCGTTCATGGAGGCGCATTATTTCGTCCAGGACAGCTTCATGACGGAGAACCAGTTGTTGCGGAACGCCGGCAAGCTCGACGGCATCCCCGGCTTTATCGTCCAGGGCCGCTACGATCTGTTGTGCCCTCCCGAGACATCGCAGGCGCTCGCGAAAGCGTGGCCAGGTTCCGAGATTCGCGTCGTGGAAGAAGCCGGCCATTCGCTCTATGATGCCGGCGTGCGGGACGCGGTCATGAAGTCGATCGCGGATATCGCCTCGAAGATTTCGCGATAGCGGGACAAGGAAATGCCACTCGCAGGTAAAGGCATGCTGCTGACGTCGATGAATATCGACGTTTCAGATGAAGCCGATTTCAATCGCTGGTACGATCGCGAGCATCTGGAAGAGCGCGTCGCGATCGAGGGTTTTCTGGAGGCGCGGCGCTATGTCGCGCACGCCGCCAATCCCAAATACCTCTCGCTGTATTCGACCGCGACACTCGAAGTGCTCGACAGTCCCGCCTACCGGGCGCGGCTCGCCAACCACACTGAATGGTCGCGGCGGAGCATGGCGCATTTCAAGGACATGCTGCGCGTGGTCGCCCGCATCATGATCAGCAATGGTACCGGACGCGGCGCGGCGCTCGGCCTCGTGCGGCTGCGGCCGACGCCGGACAATGCAGCCGCGTGGCGTGACGCACTGCAAGAACGGCTGGCGCCGGACAAGCACGACGGTATCATCTCGATGCATCTGCTCGAGAGCGAGCCGGAATTGTCGGGCGCAACGGCGGATGTTCCGGCAGTACGCAATGAAGGCGCGCGCGACTGGTTCGTGCTGATCGACGGCACGCATGTCGGCGCGGTCTCGGCCGTGATCGCCGCGCGCTTCACCGGCCCTGCCGCGTCGCCATTCCCGCTTCCCGTGTCGGTCGGCACCTACAGCCTGATGTGGGACCTCGCCAAGAGCGACATCGCGCGCAACTAAGCCGTCGCACGCATTGCAACATGTTGCACCGCCACATACTGCGCGCGGCCGTTAATGCTGTGTGCGCGTGGCTCCCATGAAAGAGGGGAAGCGCGAAATTTGCCGTTGTACTTCGGAACGGTTCTAATAAGCTAACCCAATGACGTCATTCAGAAACCAGATCGCCGCGCGTTAGCGTTCGCCAAGCTCAAGAAAAGGCCGCCGGGTCTTCGAGCCTGCGCGGACAGGGTAGGAATGAAACCGACCGATATTGCGGCCGCCGACTACTTTCACAAAGTAGTCGATTGCCAATGGGCCTGTCCTGCGCACACTCCCGTTCCCGAATACATCCGACTGATCGCCCAAGGCCGCTACAGCGACGCCTATATGATCAATTGGAAATCGAACGTGTTTCCCGGAATTCTGGGACGCACCTGCGATCGCCCATGCGAGCCGGCGTGCCGCCGCGGACGGGTCGAGGAGACGCCGGTCGCGATCTGCCGCCTCAAGCGCGTCGCCGCCGACTTCAAGGACGACATCACCCAACGCCTGCCGCGGCCCTCGGCCAAGAACGGCAAGCGCGTTGCATTCGTCGGCGGCGGTCCCGCTTCGCTGACGGTGGCGCGCGATCTCGCGCCGCTCGGCTATCATTGCACGGTGTTCGACGCCGATCCCCGAGCCGGCGGCATGATGCGCTCGCAAATCCCGAAATTCCGCCTGCCCGACTCGGTCATCGACGAGGAGACCGGCTACATCCTGGGTCTCGGGGTCGACTTCAAGGGCGGCCACCGCATCGAGAGCATGAAGGCGCTGCTCGCGGAGAAGTACGACGCGATCTTCGTCGGCTCCGGCGCACCGCGCGGCCGCGAGCTCGACATTCCCGGACGCAAGGAAGCCGCCGCCAACGTCCATATCGGCATCGATTGGCTGTCCTCGGTCTCGTTCGGCCATACCGACAAGATCGGCAAGCGCGTCATCGTGCTCGGCGGCGGCAACACCGCGATGGATTGCTGCCGCACCGCGCGCCGCCTCGGCGGCGAAGAGGTGAAGGTCGTCGTGCGCTCCGGCTTCGAGGAAATGAAGGCCTCGCCCTGGGAAAAGGAAGACGCGCTCCACGAGGACATCCCGATCCTCAACTTCCTCGTGCCCACGGCTTTCGTCCACGATAACGGCAAGCTCACGGGCATCACCTTCCAGAAGGTGAAGGCCGAATACGACGCCAAGGGCCGCCGCAATCTCGTGCCCTCGGGCGAGCCGGACCAGACCATCGAATGCGACGACGTGCTGGTCGCGGTCGGCCAGGAGAACGCTTTCCCCTGGATCGAGCAGGATTGCGGCATCGAGTTCGACAAATGGCACATGCCCAAGGTCGATCCGAAGACGTTCGTATCCACCAATCCAAAAGTGTTCTTCGGCGGCGACGCCGCGTTCGGGCCGAAGAACATCATCTGGGCGGTGGCGCAGGGCCATGACGCCGCGCTGTCGATCCACAAAATGCTCTCGGGCGAGGACGTCACCGAGCGGCCATTGCCGGAGGTGCACATCTCCTCGCAGAAGATGGGCATCCACGAATGGAGCTATGATAACGACATCTCCAACGACAAGCGCTACAAGGTGCCGCATCGCGACAAGGTGATCGCGCTGAAGGACATCCGCACCGAGGTCGAACTCGGCTACGACGTCAAGCTCGCGCTCGGCGAAGCCCATCGCTGCCTGAACTGCGACGTCCAGACCGTGTTCTCGACATCGCTCTGCATCGAGTGCGATGCCTGCGTCGACATCTGTCCGATGGATTGCATCACCTTCACGGAGAATGGCGAGGAAACCGATCTGCGCCAGCGCCTGAAGGCGCCGTCACTGCATCCCGACCAGGACCTCTACGTGTCCTCTGATCTCAAGACCGGGCGCGTGATGGTGAAGGACGAGGACGTCTGCCTGCATTGTGGGCTGTGCGCCGAGCGTTGTCCCACCGGCGCCTGGGACATGCAGAAATATTTGATCGAAATGACTCAAGCGGGTTCGACATGTCCGACAAAAAGCCGATCAGCAGCGTAAACGACTTCGTCGTCCGCTTCGCCAACGTCAACGGATCGGGCTCGGCCAGCGCCAACGAGATGTTTGCGCGCGCGATCCTGCGCCATGGCGTTCCGGTGAGCCCCCGTAACATCTTCCCCTCCAACATCCAGGGCCTGCCGACCTGGTACGAGGTGCGGGTGACCGAAGACGGCCATCTCGGCGCCCGCGGCGGCGTCGACATGATGGTCGCAATGAACCCGCAGACCTGGGACAAGGACGTGGCTGGCATCGAGCCCGGCGGCTATCTGTTCTACGATTCCACCAAGCCGATGCCGTCGACGAAATTCCGCGACGACATCACCGTGATCGGCGTTCCCCTGACTGCGATCACCAACTCGACCTACACCGATCCGCGCCAGCGCCAGCTGTTCAAGAACATCATCTATCTCGGGGCACTCTCGGCGCTGCTCGACATGGATCCGAAGCTGATCGAGCAGCTCATCGGCGAACAGTACAAGGGCAAGGAGAAGCTCTTGTCCTCCAACGTCCACGCGTTGCATCTCGGCCGCGACTGGGCGCTGCAGAACCTGAAATGCCCGACCGGGCTGCGGGTGAAGAAGTCCGACAAGGTCGGCGACCGCATCTTCATCGAGGGCAACAGCGCGGCCGCGCTCGGCGCCGTCTATGGCGGCGCCACGGTATGCGCCTGGTATCCGATCACGCCATCCTCGTCGGTAGCGGAGGCTTTCACCGCCCACTGCAAGAAGTACCGACACGATCCGGAGACCGGCAAGGCGAAGTACGCGATCGTGCAGGGCGAGGACGAGCTGGCTTCGATCGGCATCGTGATCGGCGCCTCCTGGAACGGCGCCCGCGCCTTCACCGCGACCTCAGGCCCCGGCATCTCGTTGATGACCGAGTTCATTGGACTTTCGTACTTCGCCGAAATCCCGGCCGTGATCATGAACATCCAGCGCGCCGGTCCCTCGACCGGCATGCCGACCCGCACCCAGCAATGCGACATCATCGCCTGCGCCTATGCTTCGCATGGCGACACCAAGCATGTGCTGCTGTTCCCCGAAGATCCCGCTGAAGCTTTCGAGTTCGCGGCCGCGGCCTTCGATCTCGCCGAGCGGCTCCAAACCACCATCTTCCTGATGCTGGACCTCGACATCGGCATGAACCACCGGCTCTGCCGTCCGCTGAAGTGGGACGATTCCAAGCAATATGACCGCGGCAAGGTGATGACCGCGGAGATGCTGGACGAAGGCCGCGACTTCGGCCGCTATCTCGACGTCGACGGCGACGGCATCCCCTACCGCACCTATCCCGGCACGCATCCGACCAAGGGGTCCTATTTCACCCGCGGCACGTCGCGTGACCGCTATGCGCGTTACTCCGAGGAAGGCTCGGTCTACGCCGACAACATGCAGCGGCTCATGCGCAAGTTCGAGTCCGCGCAGGACATGGTGCCGCGGCCGCTCCAGGCCAATGCGGAACGGCCGACCAAATACGGCGTGATCTATTTCGGCTCGACCTCGCCGGCGATGGACGAGGCGATCGGCCTGCTGGAAACGCGCGGGCACCAGCTCGACCGCCTGCGCATCCGAGCCTTCCCGTTTCACTCCAGCGTGGCGAGCTTCCTCGCCGAGCACGATTTCGTCTACGTCGTCGAGCAGAATCGCGACAGCCAGCTGCGCCAGTTGATCGTCAACGAGAACGGCATCGACCCGGTGCGGCTGGTGCCGATCGTGCATTACGACGGCTCACCGATCACCGCCCGCTTCATCGCAAAAGCCATTGGCGACCACCAGGATCACCTCAAGGTGACCCCGCTCCGCAAGGCCGTGTCATGACCTACATTGCAAAGCCGAAATTCCACCATCCCGGGCTGAAGAAGAACGAGCTCGGCTACACCCATCGCGACTACGAAGGCAAGATCTCGACCCTCTGTGCCGGCTGCGGCCATGATTCGATCACGGCCTCGATCATCGAGGCCTGCTATGAGCTCTCGATCGAGCCGCACCGGGTGGCAAAAATCTCGGGCATCGGCTGCTCGTCGAAGACGCCCGACTATTTCCTCGGCAATTCGCACGGCTTCAACTCCGTGCACGGCCGCATGCCCTCGGTCCTGACCGGCGCCAACCTCGCCAATCGCGATTTGATCTATCTCGGCGTCTCCGGCGACGGCGATTCCGCCTCGATCGGCTTCGGCCAGTTCGCGCATTCGATCCGGCGCGGCGTCAACATGACCTATATCGTCGAGAACAACGGCGTCTACGGCCTGACCAAGGGCCAGTTCTCGGCGACCGCCGACCGCGGCTCGAAGAGCAAGAAGGGCGTCACCAACACCGACAACGCCATCGACCTCGTCGCGATCGCGCTGCAGTTGGGCGCGACTTTCGTCGCGCGCTCGTTCTCCGGCGACAAGACCCAGCTCGTGCCGCTGATCGCGGCCGCGATCCGCCACAAGGGCGCTTCGTTCATCGACGTCATCAGCCCCTGCATCGCCTTCAACAACCACGCCGGCTCGACCAAGAGCTTCGACTATGTCCGCGAGCACAATGACGCGGTGAACCGGCTCGACGTGCTGGTTGGCCGCGATCCGATCGCGGTAGATTACGCACCAGGCACGGTGCAGATGGTCGAGCAGCATGACGGCAGCAGGATCGCGCTGCGCAAGATCGACGCCGACTACGATCCGCATGACCGGCTCGGCGCCCAGACCTTTCTGCAAAAGCACGCCGCCAAGGGACAGATCGTCACCGGCCTGCTCTACGTCGACCCTGATGCGGAAGATTTGCACGAGCATCTCAACACGGTCGAGACGCCGCTCAACACGCTGGAAGCGGACACGCTCTGCCCGGGCTCGGCGGCGCTGGACAAGTTCAACGCCAGCCTGCGGTGACCGACTACCGCGCCGCGGCCGGCTGCCTGACCCGTATGGTGATCTTCTCCGACACGATGGGCGGCTCGAACGGATAGTGCCGGGCGTCGCCCAGCACGAGTTGAAGCGTGTGCGTCCCGGGCGGAAGCTCGAGCAGCGTTTCGGTCTGCCCTGCCCCGAAATGCAGATGCGACTTGTCCTGCAGGATCGGCTCCTTGGGATCGATGGGGTCGTTGACGTCGATCAGCAGATGATGGTGACCGGCGTTCTGATACTCGTCGCCGGCATGGGTCACTCCCATGTTGCGCAAGCCGAACCGGATCCAGAATCCGCCGCGGACCTTCTGCCCGTCGTGCGGGGTGATGAAATACAGCTTTGCGTCCTTGGGCGCTGCCTTGCCTTGCGAGAAGGCTGCCGCCGGGAGCAATGCGAGCGCCGCCGCCAGCGCGACGCAACGAAGGACCTGCATCAAACCAACTCCTCCACTCAAGGACTGAGCGCCACGCGGAATCCGTGCGTCGGATAACGAACATTGGTGTCGTAGCCATCGCGGTTGGACGGCCGCACATATCTCGAATCGTTCTTCCAGGAGCCCGAGCGCAGGACATGAGCACTGCAGTCCCCGCTGCTCCATGCCGAGCCGTCGCCGGGCGCGCCCTGATAGGTCTTGTGCCAGCAGTCCTCGACCCACTGATCGACGCCGCCGCCCATGTCATGGAGACCGAACGGATTCGGCCTGAAGCTGCCGACCTTCGCCGGCTGCTCGGCCGCGAGATCACCGCAATCCTTGCAACCGGCCATGCCCGGCTGCAGCTTGTCGCCCCACCAATATTTGGTCTGCGTTCCGCTCCGCGCGGCATATTCCCATTCGGCTTCGCTCGGAAGCCGATAAGTCTTCTTCGTCGCCTGAGCGAGATAGGCCGCATATTGCTGCGCGTCGGTCCAGCTCACATTGCTGACCGGCGCATCGTCCTTACCGATGGCGGTGAAGCTGCACGCCTTTGCAGCGGCGCACTCGTTCCATTCCTGCACGGTCACCGGATATTTGGCGATCGAGAACGGCTTGACCGCAACCTGGTGGACAGGACGCTCGGTCGGGTCGTCATTGCTTCCCATCGCAAAGCTGCCGCCGCGAATGGCGACCATCTCGGGTTCGCGGACGGGAATTGGCGATTGACTTGCCGATTGACTCGTCGATTGAATTGGCGCCGGAGCGGGCGATGGAGATGACGAAGCCGCGGAGGGAGACGGCTGCTGCGTCTGCGGCGCCGCTTCGCGCGGCGGAGGCTGCGGGCTCGGCGATGCGGCCGGAGAAGTGGCAGGAGAAACGGTAGTGACGGCGGCCTGCTCGCCCACCCTGCCCGGCGTCTGAGCCAGCAGATACCACAGCACGCCGGCGGCCATCACCGACAGCGTGATTCCCAGGAGAAAGATCAGAGCATTCTCGCGCCGCCCGCGCGTCCTGCCGACCGCGTCGGCATCCGGCAGCACTTTATAGACGCGCACGGGATCGGTGATGTTCTTGACTTTGCGGTCCCCGAGCGACTCGTAACCGCACACGACCTTGTGCTTTATCTGCTCGTAGATCGCGCCGGAGATAAAGACCTGGCCTGGCTCTGCGATGCCCTCGATGCGCGTCGCGATGTTGACGCCATCGCCGTAGACGTCATCAGGCTCCACGATGACGTCACCGAGATTGACGCCAATCCGGTACTCGATCCGGGTCTCCTTCGGAAGCGAAGCGTTGCGGCCGATGAGATTTTGCTGGATGACGATGCTGCATCGCACGGCCTCGACCGGACTGTCGAAGATCGCGATGAAGCCATCGCCCGTCGTCTTCACCAGACTCCCATGGTGCTCGACGATGCTGGGCTGGATGAGATCCCGCTCGATCCGCTTGACGCGGACGTGCGTGCCCTCCTCGTCGGCCTGCATCAGGCGGCTGTAGGAAGCGATGTCACCGACAATGATGGCCGCGAGACGACGAGGCATAGGGCCGTGTGTGGGCGGCTCGTCATTCCCGGATCTGAAGTTGCGAATTTCGCCCATTGCGGGGGGACTCCACAATCTACAAGGCAGACCCCAGCCTACGACTGCGAGAGGCGATCGTCTGTGAAGGCTATCACATCGATGAAATCGGGCAACGTCGGAGCAATCGTCGGCGTCGAGTTCCGAAAGGCGAAGGCGTCAGCCCGAATGAACCTTCGTGACCCCACCGAAGACTAATGCCCGGCGTGGAACTTCACCTCGCTCCCTCCTGCGAAGATCACGTCAGATTGCGAACGTTGAACGCGTCGTACCTGGGCGGCGTCTACAGCGTACAGCTCAGTTGCTGCACGCGAGGCCATCATGAAGTTTTTTCTCGTTGCTGCCGTCTTCCTCGCCGCGTTTGCCGGCGCGGCCCACGCCGAGGAGGCCGACGATATCCGTGAGGCCAGCAAGGCCGAAGTCGAGACCTTCAACGCGCGCATGTATGTCGGTGCACCCGGCAACAAGGCCTATGCCTGCTTCGTGCGGCGCTACGATGCCGAGCATCTGGCGCACCATCCGAAGCAGAAGGTCGCCTCGATGAAGCTGCTGATCTCGGCGGAATTGGACACGGAGGACAAGCAGCTCCACAACTCCTTCCGCCTCGGATTCAGATATCGTCACCGCTCCGGCGATTTCGACTCCAGCGGCTCCTGTCATCACGCCGTGTTCACCAAGGACGGCACCGAGATCCGCCTCGGTTGCGGCGTCGACTGCGAGGGCGGCGGCATCGGCGTCGCGCTCTCGAAGGACGACAAATCGGCGATCGTGCGGCTGGCGCGGGTCAGGGTCTGGCAGAACAACAAGCCGGATGAGGATGCCGAGCAATCGCTGGTCGCCGGGGCCGATGACGGGATTTTCCGCCTAGATCGAACGGACAATAAGGAATGCGCCTCGCTCGTGACCGACCGTAAGGAACTCGCCGCGCTCCGCCACAAATGATATGTGTCCGGCGCAATCGAGGGAGATCGTCATGAACCGCCGGAACATCTTGTGGAGCGCCATCTCAGGCCTGGGCGCGGCGCTTGGCGCCTCCAGCGCGAAGGCCGCGACCGAAGCCGGCACGGGCAACAAGCTGAAGGTGGTCTATCATTTGAGCGATGCCGAGAAAGTCAATTTCGTGCTCGGCAACATCCAGAACCACATCGACGGCGTGGGCGGCCCCGAGCATGTGACGATCGCGCTGGTGATCCACGGACCGGCGCTGAAGGCGTTTCACTGGGCGCAGGCCAACCCTGACATCAGCAAGCGCGTCGGCGATTTCTCCAAGGATGGCGTCGAGCTTGCCGCCTGCGGCAACACGATGAAGGCGCAGAACGTCACGCTCACGGATCTCTTGCCGGGCTTCGTCAGCGCGGAGAAGGGCGGCGTGGTCCGTTTGGCCGAGCTCCAGTCGCAGGGCTATCTTTATCTGCGGCCGTAGGGCGCGGGAGGCGCCGCTACATTGTCCGTCATTGCGAGCGCAGCGAAACAATCCAGTCCCTCCACTGAGGCAGACTGGATTGCTTCGTCGCAAGGGCTCCTCGCAATGACGGCGGAGCGGGTTGCGCGAGTGAGGACCACACGCTCGCAACGCTCTTGACTTATCCATAACTCCGCGGTTATGAATACATCCATAACTTACAGGTTATGGATTATATGCCCGCCGCCGCCCACGATCTTCTGTTCAGAACGCTCGCCGACCCCACCCGTCGGGCGATCTTCGAGCGACTGTGCCGCGAGGGCGAACAGACGGTCGGGGCCCTGACGGCACTGTCGGGCGTGTCCCAGCCGGCGGTCTCAAAACATCTCGGTGCGCTGAAGCAGGCCGGCCTCGTGCGCGACCGGCATCAAGGGCGGCAGACCCATTACAGCGCCCAGCCCGGCGCGCTCAATCCGCTGATCGACTGGACCAGCCAGATGGCCGGGTTCTGGCAGAACCGGCTCGACGCGCTCGACGATCTCCTGAAGAGGATGGACCAATGAACGAATCCGCGGCCGAAACCCGATCTGTCGTCATCGAGCGCGAATTTGCCTTTCCGGCAGAGCGGATCTGGCGCGCGCTGACGCAGCCACATCTGATCGAAGAATGGCTGATGAAGAACGACTTCAAGCCGAACGTGGGCCACCGCTTCAACCTTCGCGGCGAGTGGGGCGGCGTTTTGGACTGCGAGGTCCTCACCATCGAGCCGCAGAAGACGCTCGCCTACACCTGGAATTTCTCGCATGACGACGCGGCGTTCGATCTCAAGAGCGTCGTGACCTTCACGCTGACCCCGACCGGCGCAGGCACGCATCTGCGCGTCGAGCAAGCGGGCTTCAGCCCAACGCAGAAGCAGGCTTTCGGCGGCGCGCACGCCGGCTGGAAGCAGTTTTTCGCCAAGCTGGACGAGCTGCTGGCGCGGGCAGATTAGCTCGGCCGCCGGCCTTCATTCGATCATCTCAAGAGGAGGTTTCATTGACCGGAAATATGTGGATTCGGCAGATCCATCGCTGGCTGTCGATCGCTTTCACGCTTGCCGTCATCGCCAACATCGTCGCCCTGACGCTGCAAGTCCAGGCGACGTGGATCGGCTTACTCGCCTTCGTCCCATTGATCCCATTGCTTGCGACCGGGCTCTATATGTTCGCGCTGCCATATCTCGGCCGCCGCCGCGGCGCCCGACAAGAGGCGTGAACATGAAGAAGGCCGTGACCTCGAAAAACAGCAGCACGACGAAGACGGATGGCGCCTCGCCATCCAGGATGATCGACGGCAGGATCAAGGAGCTCGGCGACTGGCGCGGCGAGATGCTCGGGCGAATCCGCGGCCTGATCAAGGACGCCGACCCTGATGTCGTCGAGGAATGGAAATGGCGCGGCGTTCCCGTGTGGGAGCACGACGGCATCATCTGCACCGGCGAGACCTACAAGGCCGTGGTGAAGATGACGTTTGCCAAGGGCGCGGCGCTGGAGGATCCCGCGGGCCTGTTCAACTCGAGCCTCGACGGCAACGTGCGCCGCGCGATCGATATTCGCGAAGGCGAAAAGATCAACGAGAGGGCGTTGAAGGCGCTGATCCGCGCGGCGGTGGAGCTGAATGCGTCGAAAGCCAGGAAAAAGCCGGCGAAACGTTCCGCATAGAACCGTTGTTGTGGAGCCACGAACGCTTTCCTTCTCCCCTTGTGGGAGAAGGTGGCGCGAAGCGCCGGATGAGGGGTCTCTATCGACACGGGAAGTGTGGAGAGATACCCCTCACCCCAGTGAGCTTGTGTCTCCCGGCATCGCCGCCCTCTCCCACAATAGGCGAGGGCACATCAACGCGCATCTCGCCGTATTGCTCCGCATAATCAGCAGCGTCAGGCCACCGCCGAGATCGGGCGCGGGCTTACGACATATTCGCGCAGCACCTTGTCGTTGGCGTCGACCTCGATCAGCGCGACGTCGTAGGTCCAGAGATCGGCCAGATGCTGGAGCACGCGCTTGGCGTCGGTCTCGTTGAGCTGCGCGCCCTTGATGACATGGTGATGCAGGATCAGCCGCCGGTCGCCGGAGAGATCGACGTCGACCACCTCGATATTGGCGTCGATGTAGCCGACATCGTGCTGCCGTGCCAGCTCGCGCCGGACGCGGCGGAAGCCGCGCTCGTCGTGAATGGCGTCGACCCGGATGCCGGCGCGTTCCTCGGGATCGTCATGCAGGTGGAACATGCGAAGGTGGCGCATCAGCTTCGGGCTCAGGAACTGGGCGATAAAACTCTCGTCGCGGTAGTTGGCCCAGACGTCGCGCAGCACGCCCATCACGTCGTTCTTTCCGGCGATGTCCGGGAACCACTCGCGGTCCTCGTCTTCCGGCCGGGTGACGATGCGCTCGATGTCCTGCATCATGGCGAAGCCGAGCGCATAGGGGTTGAAGCCGGAAAAGCGCTGGTCGTCGAATTCGGGCTGGAACACGACGTTGGTGTGCGACTGCAGGAATTCGAGGAAATTGCCGTCGCTGATGCGGCCCTGCTGATGCAGCTTGGTCATGATGCGATAGTGGACGTAGGTCGCCGTCCCCTCGTTCATCACCTTGGTCTGGCTCTGCGGATAGAAATATTGCGCGATGTGGCGGACGATGCGCAACAGCTCGCGCTGCCAGGGCGCCAGCCGCGGCGCGCTCTTCTCGAGGAAATACAGCAGGTTCTCCTGCGGCAGGCCGAGCAGCTTGCGGCGGCGTTCGATGCTGAGCGCGGACCGGGTCTTGCTCTTTCCCGCCGGCACGGTGCGCCAGAGGTCGTTGAAGACCTCCTCCTCGTGCTGGCGGCGGCGCCCTGCCCGCTTCTCTTCGGCGCGGAGATCGAGCTTCTTCTTGCCGGGATAGCGGTCGATCCCATGCGACATCAGCGCATGTGCGGCGTCCAGCGTGCGCTCGACTTCGGTGCGGCCGTAGCGATCCTCGCAGCTCATCACATACTTCTTGGCGAAATCCAGATAGTCCAGGATGCCGTCGGCGTCGGTCCACTGCTTGAACAGATAGTTGTTCTTGAAGAAGTGGTTGTGCCCGAAGGCGGCGTGCGCGATCACCAGGGTCTGCATCGTCGCCGTGTTCTCCTCCATCAGATAGGAGATGCAGGGCGAGGAGTTGATCACGATCTCATAGGCAAGTCCCATCAGGCCCTTGCGGTATGAGGCCTCGTGATAGGCGAACTGCTTTCCGAACGACCAATGCTTGTAGAACAGCGGCATGCCGACGGACGAATAGGCATCCAGCATCTGTTCGGCGGTGATGACCTCGATCTGGTTCGGATAGACGTCGAGCCCGAGATCTTTCGTCGCCACCTCCTCGCAGGCATCCGTGATGCGCTGCAAGGTGTGAAAATCCCAATCGGCGCCTTCGAACAAGCGTTCCGTCATGGAGCGGCTTTCTCCTGGGCAGTGTCGCGGCGCTGGAACAGATCGTGGAACACCGGAAAAATCTCGCTGCGCTCGCTGACCTTGCGCATCGAGAGCGGCGCGCCGCTGTTGCGCAGGCGCTCGTAGAGGGTCCAGAGCGAGGAGTCGGACAGATCGAAGGCGCTGCCGCCAGACTCGCCGACCTCGAGATAGGCGAAGAACTGGCAGACCGGCAGGATCTTGTCGGTCAGCAGCATGCCCGCGAGCTCGCCGTCGGAATAGGAATTGTCGCCGTCGGAGGCTTGCGCGGCGTAGATATTCCAGTCCGACGGGCTGAAGCGTTCGCGCACGATCTCGTGCATCGCCTGCAGCGCGCTGGAGACCAGCGTGCCGCCGGAAGCCGGGCCGTAGAAGAAGGTCTGCTCGTCCACCTCCTCGGCACGATCGGTGTGGCGGATGAAGACGATGTCGACATGCTTGTAGCGACGCTTCAGGAAGACGTAGAGCAGCATGTAGAAGCGCTTGGCGAGATCCTTCATGTGCTCGGACATCGAGCCCGACACGTCCATCAGGCAGAACATCACGGCCTGGGCAACGGGCTTGGGCACCGTCTCGAAGCGGCGATAGCGGATGTCGAGCGGATCGATGAAGGGAATGCGCTTGGACTTCGCCTTCAGTTTTTCGAGCTGGGCCATCAGCACCAGACGCTCGTCCTCATCCGCGCAAGCGGCGATGGCGGATTCCAGCTCTTCGATCTCCTCCTTGCTGGGACGCTTGAGCGCGATACGGCGCGCCATTGCGCGCCGAACCGTCCGGCTCACCGAGATGTTGGATGGCGAGCCCGACGTGGTGTAGCCGGCGCGCTGGATGCCCTCGCTCTCGGTCTGCGCGATCTTGCGCTTGGCCAGATCGGGAAGTTCGAGATCATCGAGGAAGAGATCGACGAATTCGTCGCGGCTGAGCACGAAGCGGAAGGCGTCCTCGCTGTCGCCTTCGCCCGGACCGGAATCCTTGGCGCTGCCCTGGCCGGAGCGCTGGAGATAGTCGCCCTCGATGAACTTCTTGTTGCCCGGCAACACCATGTCGCGCGTTCCGCCGTCGCGGCGGAAACGCGGCTCGTGCATGCCGTCGAGCGGAATCGTGACCTCGCCACCCTCCAGGACGTCCTTGATGTCGCGTTCCTGCGAGGTCTTCTTGACGGCGCCCTGCACCAGGGATTTGGCCCGACGCAAGAACCGCTGCCGGTTCTCGAGACTCTTGCCGCCTGGATTCAGGCGCCTGTCAATAATGTGAATCGGCACTTTACCATCCGCCTCAACCGGCCTGCTTCACGCGCATGTACCATTCGACGAGCCGGCGAACCTGACGCTCGGTGTAGCCGCGCTCCACCATGCGTGCGACGAACTCGCCGTGCTTCTTCTCCGTCTCGCCGTCCTTCTTCGACCCGAAGGAGATGACCGGAAGCAGGTCCTCGACCTGGGAGAATATCCGCTTTTCGATCACATCGCGAATCTTCTCGTAGGAGATCCAGGTCGGATTCTTGCCACCGTTCTGGGCGCGCGACCGTAACGAGAATTTGACCACCTCGTTGCGGAAATCCTTCGGGTTGGCGATGCCCGCCGGCTTCTCGATCTTGGTCAATTCCTGGTTCAATAGTTCGCGATCAAGCAGCTGGCCGGTGTCGGCATCCTTGAAATCCTGGTCCTCGATCCAGGCATCGGCGTAGTCGACATAGCGGTCGAACAGGTTCTGGCCGTAATCCGAGTAGGATTCGAGATAAGCCTTCTGGATCTCGTTTCCGATGAACTCGGCATAACGCGGTGCAAGGTCCGCCTTGATGAATTCGAGGTAGCGCTTCTCGACTTCCTCGGGCAGCTGCTCGCGCTTGATCGATTGCTCCAGCGCGTACATCAGATGCACGGCGTCGGCGGCGACTTCCTGCGGATCGTGGTTGAAGGTCGCAGCCAGGATCTTGAAGGCAAAGCGGGTGGAGACACCGTCCATGCCCTCGTCGACGCCGGCGGCATCGCGATATTCCTGGACACTGCGCGCCTTCGGATCGGTCTCCTTCAGGCTCTCGCCGTCGTAAACCCTCATCTTGGCGTAGGTCGTGGAATTTTCGTGCTTCCGCAGCCGAGACATCACCGAGAACCGCGCCAGCGTCTCCAGCGTTGCGGGCGCGCAAGGCGCGGCCGCGAGCTCGGAGCCCTGGATCAGCTTCTCGTAGATCTTCTGCTCTTCCGTGATCCGCAGGCAATAAGGCACCTTGATCACGCAGATGCGGTCGATGAAGGCCTCGTTGTTCTTGTTGGCCTTGAAGCTCGACCACTCGGCTTCATTGGAGTGCGCGAGGATGACGCCGGTGAACGGAATAGCGCCGATGTTCTCGGTGCCGATGTAGTTGCCTTCCTGCGTCGCGGTGAGCAGCGGGTGCAGCATCTTGATCGGCGCCTTGAACATCTCGACGAACTCGAGCACGCCCTGGTTGGCGCGGTTGAGGCCGCCGGAATAGCTGTAGGCGTCGGGATCGTTCTGCGCGTAGGTTTCGAGCTTGCGGATGTCGACCTTGCCGACCAGCGAGGAGATGTCCTGGTTGTTCTCGTCACCCGGCTCGGTCTTGGCGATGCCGATCTGGCGCAGCCGCGACGGCTGGATCTTTGCGACCCGAAACTGGGAAATGTCGCCGCCAAAGGCTTCCAGCCGCTTGTAGCACCACGGGCTCATCAGGCCGGTGAGACGGCGGCGCGGAATGCCGTATTTCTCCTCCAGCATCGGGCCGAGCTGATCCGGATCGAACAGGCTGAGCGGGCTTTCGAACACGGGCGAGAGCTCGTCGCCGGCCTTGAGCACGTAGATCGGGTGCACTTCCATCAGCGACTTGAGCCGCTCGGCGAGCGAGGACTTGCCGCCGCCGACCGGACCGAGCAGATACAGGATCTGCTTGCGCTCTTCGAGGCCCTGAGCCGCATGACGGAAGAAACCGACGATGCGCTCGATGGTTTCTTCCATGCCGTAGAAGCCGGCGAAGGCGGGATAGGTGCGGATCGTGCGGTTCAAAAAAATACGGCCAAGGCGTGGGTCCTTGGCCGTGTCAATCGTCTGGGGCTCACCGATCGCTGCTAGCAGTCGTTCGGCCGCGTTCGCGTATTTCATGGGATCGCTTCGACACGATTCCAGATATTCCGCCATCGACATGTCGTGTTGGCTTCTCGCCTCGAACGACTTAGCGAAAGCGTTGAATAGAGAATCGTTGTACATGATCCCTCTCCGCGTGAGTTCCGCTACACAATTGAACGAAAGCAGCGACCGGACCGTTCCTTAGCGCCACTCTCGAATCAGCGTGAGCACATGACGATCATTCGACACCCGGGCGCCTTCTCGGCGCAACGCACAACGTAGGCACAGGGTGAGTTACGAACAGGCACCTGCCTGATATTTGAGCGAATCTTTGTCTATATTGGCTCATTTCCAGAAAATGTCACTCGCTCGCAACATCCGGGCGTTACCGGGGATGCGTTCATCCGGCGCCCCATCATAGCGATCTGCGAACGGCGATCTTATGACGCTTGTACGGCGAAGCCTTGGGTGCCGCGTTCATCTTCCTGCTGCAATGCGGTGCGTGGACCGCCGGCGGCGTGACAGTCGCGGCAAGCGCGCAGCAGTGTATCAAAATCGGTCGCCAGGCCCTCCGACTGGATGACGATGCGGTCGTTCTGCCGATCGCCCTGCGCACAACGGGCCAAGCCGCGGATGGTGCAGAGCTGCCGCTGCAAGGCCGGCGTCGGCGTCAGCACGATCACCTTGCGCCCGCGGCGTTCTTCAGCCGAAATCTCCGCGATCGAGTCCCACAGCAAAAATTCATTGCCGATGCGGAGATCGCGGATGCCATAGGGGGTGACGATCACCACCGATCCCCGTTCGGCGGGGAGCATCCAGATCAGCCGACCGGTCATCAGGGCGAACACCACCACGCCAGCAGAGCCGACCGTCGTGTCGTAATCGCCAAAAGCATCCCACCAGCCCAACGCGAGTGTCGCGCTGAGCAGCGTCATGGCGAAGCCTGCTACGACCAGCAGCCGCGTTTGGGTCGTACATGGACCGATTTCGAGATCGTGGGACGCATCGACGCTTCCGGTCGACGTGACCGATTGGGGACTGTCTGTGACAGCGAGCGCCAGACGGTCATGATGTGCTTGCATGCTTTCCCCCAGCATGGCCATTCGCGACCGAGCCACGATGCATCAGGCGGACCGGAATCCGCTGATGAGTACTCCGCGCAGCCACGAGCGACGAGCCGAGGCAGCTGACGTTACGCAACGCGGCCAGGCCGATTTCTCACGGCCAACGACCTTTTACGCAACTCGGCTCCCTCTACGCGGATCGCCATGATCGCGACGGAGTTACACTGGAGGATATGACGCCCATACCCTTGATTGGTTCCCTCAAGGAAGCATGTAAGCTAGAGGATAGCGCGTCAGGACCGGCGCGGAAACCCCTCGCCCGCAGGCTTGGAGATAAATTAGCATCATGAATCCCGTCAAAGAACTGGAAAAGCACGGACAAGCCGTCTGGCTGGACTTCCTGGCCCGCGGCTTCATCGCCAAAGGCGACCTGAAGCGGCTGATCGACACCGACGGCGTCAAGGGCGTCACCTCCAACCCCTCGATCTTCGAGAAAGCGATCGGCAGCTCGGACGAATACGACGCGCCGATCGGCAAGGCATTGAAGCGCGGCGATCGGTCGGTCGCCGACCTGTTCGAGGCCGTCGCGGTCGAGGACATCCAGAACGCCGCCGACGTGCTGCGCCCAGTCTACGACCGCCTCAAGGGCGGCGACGGCTATGTCAGCCTGGAAGTCTCGCCCTATCTGGCGATGGACACCGGTGAAACGGTCACCGAGGCACGGCGGCTCTGGAAGGACGTCAACCGCAAGAACCTGATGGTGAAGGTGCCGGCGACGCCGGACGGCCTGCCGGCGATCGAACAGCTCATCGGCGACGGAATCAGCATCAACATCACGCTGCTGTTCTCCAGGGACGTCTATCTGCAAGTCGCCGAGGCCTATCTCGCCGGTCTGGAGCAATACGTCGCAGGTGGCGGCGACCCCTCCCACGTGGCGAGCGTCGCGAGCTTCTTCGTCAGTCGCATCGACTCGGTGGTCGACAAGCAGCTCGACGAGAAGATCGCCCGCGCCAACGATCCGAGCGAGAAGGAACGGCTCGCCGCGCTGAAGGGCAAGGTCGCGATCGCCAATGCGAAGGTCGCCTACCAGGATTACAAGCGCCTGTTCTCGGGGCCGCGCTGGGAGAAGCTCGCGGCCAAGGGCGCCAAACCGCAGCGCATGCTGTGGGCCTCGACCGGTACCAAGAACAAGGACTATAGCGACGTCCTCTATGTCGAGGAATTGATCGGTCCCGACACCATCAACACCGTGCCGCCGGCGACACTGGATGCGTTCCGCGACCACGGCACGCCGCGCGACAGCCTGGAAGAGAATGTCGACGACGCCAGGCGCGTGCTGGAAGAGCTGGAGCGCTCCGGCGTCTCGCTCGACGCCATCACCGAGGAACTCGTAAAGGACGGCGTCAAGCAGTTTGCCGACGCCGCCGACAAGCTCTATGGCGCGGTCGCCCACAAGCGCGCCACCGTGCTCGGGCCCGCGATCGACCGCCAGCTTCTCTCGCTCGGCGACGGTCTCGGCAAGGCCGTGGCCAAGAGCACCGAGGAATGGCGCGCATCCGCCAAGATCCGCCGGCTTTGGCAGCGCGACAAGTCGGTCTGGACCGGCACCGACGAGGATAAATGGCTCGGCTGGCTCGACAGCGCCGCCAAGGCCGACGTGGCCGACTATGAGGATTATGCCGGCCGTGTGAAAGGCCAGAAATTCTCCGACGCCGTCGTGCTCGGCATGGGCGGATCAAGCCTCGGGCCGGAGGTGCTGGCCGAGACCTTCGGCAAGAAGCCCGGGTTCCCGAAGCTGCACGTGCTGGATTCCACCGACCCGGCACAGGTGCGGGCGATGGAGGCCAGGATCGACATCGCCAACACTGTGTTCATCGTCTCCAGCAAATCCGGCGGCACCACCGAACCGAATGCGATGAAGGATTATTTCCACGAGCGCGTCGCGCAGATGGTCGGGCCGAAGGTCAAGACCGGCCATCGCTTCATTGCGGTCACCGATCCCGGGTCGTCGCTGGAGAAGGCGGCGAAGACGCTGAACTACGCGCGCATCTTCCACGGCGAGCCCTCCATCGGAGGACGCTACTCGGTGCTCTCGCCGTTCGGGCTGGTGCCGGCGGCAACCGCAGGCATCGATATCAAGACCTTCGTCAAGCACGCGCTTGCGATGGCCCGCTCCTGCGGACCGGACGTGCCGCCAAGTGAGAACCCCGGCGTGCAGCTCGGTCTTGCCATGGGCCATGCAGCGCTCGAAGGTCGCGACAAGGTGACGATCCTGTCGTCGAAGAAGATCGCCGATTTCGGCGCCTGGGCCGAGCAGCTCATCGCGGAATCGACCGGCAAGGACGGCAAGGGCCTGATCCCGATCGATGGCGAGCCGCTGGGCGAGCCCGCGGTCTATGGCAATGACCGGCTCTTCATCGACATCCGTATCGAGGGTGAGGCGGACCCCGCCCATGACTCGCAGCTTGCTGCGATCGAAGCGGCCGGCCATCCCGTCGTGCGTATCGTGATGAAGTCGATCGACCATCTCGGCCAGGAGTTCTTCCGCTTCGAGATGGCAACGGCGGTCGCGGGCAGCATCCTTGGCATCAACCCGTTCGACCAGCCGGACGTGGAAGCGGCCAAGATCAAGACCCGAGAGCTCACCGCCTCGTTCGAAAAGACCGGCACGCTGCCGGCCGAACGGCCGGTTGTCAGCACCAATGAGGCCGATCTCTACACCGACGAGACCAATGCCGCGGCCCTGCGGGCCGCCGGCGCCAACGGCGACCTCACCTCATGGCTGAAGGCGCATCTGTCCCGCTCCAAACATGGCGACTATGTCGCCCTGCTCGGCTACATCGCCCGCGACAAGACGACGATCGACGCACTCCAGACCATGCGGCTCGAAGTGCGCGAGAAGCGACATGTCGCAACCTGCGCCGAGTTCGGCCCGCGTTTCCTGCACTCCACCGGGCAGGCCTACAAGGGCGGGCCCGACAGCGGCGTGTTCCTCCAGATCACCGCCGACGATGCCAGGGACTTGCCGGTGCCGGGCCAGAAGGCCAGCTTCGGCGTCATCAAGGCCGCGCAGGCGCGCGGCGACTTCGACGTGCTTACCGAGCGCGGCCGGCGCGCGCTGCGGGTCCACCTGAAGGGCGGGCTCAAGAAGGGTCTCGCGGCGCTCAATGCGGCGCTCAATGACGCACTGAACTAAGGGAATTTCTCAAATGCAACTCGGCATGATCGGCCTCGGCCGGATGGGCGGCAACATCGTTCGCCGCCTGATGCGCCAGGGACATTCGACCGTGGTCTACGACAAGGACGCCAAGGCCGTCGCGGGCCTTGCCGCAGACGGCGCGACAGGCTCGGCGACGCTCGAAGAGTTCATTGCGAAACTGGAGCGGCCGCGCACGGCCTGGGTGATGCTGCCGGCCGGCCACATCACCGAGACCACGATCGATACCATCGCGGGCGTGATGCAGGAAGGCGACGTGATCATCGACGGCGGCAACACGTTCTGGCAGGACGACGTCCGCCGCGGCAAGGCGCTGAAGGAGCGCGGCATCCACTATGTCGACGTCGGCACCTCCGGCGGCGTCTGGGGCCTCGACCGCGGCTATTGCATGATGATCGGCGGCGAGAAACAGGTGGTCGATCGGCTCGATCCGATCTTCGCCGCGCTCGCGCCCGGCGCCGGCGACATTCCACGCACGGAGGGACGTGAGGGGCGCGATCCCCGCATCGAGCAGGGCTACATCCATGCCGGTCCGGTTGGCGCCGGGCATTTCGTCAAGATGATCCACAACGGCATCGAATACGGCTTGATGCAGGCCTATGCCGAAGGTTTTGATATCCTCAAGAACGCCAACATCGAGGCCTTGCCGGCGGATCATCGTTACGATTTCGATCTCGCCGACATCGCCGAAGTGTGGCGGCGCGGCAGCGTGATCCCGTCCTGGCTGCTCGACCTTACCTCGACCGCGCTCGCGGATAGCCCTGCGCTGGCGGAGTATTCCGGTTTCGTCGAGGATTCCGGCGAAGGACGCTGGACCGTGAATGCCGCCATCGACGAGGCCGTGCCGGCCGAAGTCCTGACCGCGGCGCTGTTCGCACGTTTCCGTTCCCGCAAGGAACACACCTTCGCCGAGAAAATACTCTCAGCGATGCGAGCCGGCTTCGGCGGCCACAAGGAGCCGAAGCAGCCGGCTGCTTCGAAGCCCAAATAGCTCGAAGCGGAAGTAAAACGTAACAAGCGAAGGCCAATAGTTCGTGACAAAAGACCCGCAGCCAAAGCGCAAGCCGGAAAATTGCGCCTTCGTCATCTTTGGCGTGACCGGAGACCTCACCCATCGACTGGTGATGCCCTCGCTGTACAATCTGGCGGCCGAGAAAATGCTGCCGGAGAAATTCTGCGTCGTCGGCGTGGCCCGCAAGGGCCAGTCGGACGACGAATTGCGCGACAGCCTGATGAAAGGCCTCCGCGAGTTCGCGACGCGCCCCGTGGACGACGTCGTCGCCCGGCAGCTCCTGCAATGCGTCACCTTCGTCGAGGCCGACGCCAAGGACCCGCCGTCATTCGATCGCCTGCGCGCGCATCTCGATCAGCTGGAATGTTCGGAAGGTACCGGCGGCAACCGGCTGTTCTACCTTGCGACCCCGCCGGCCGCATTCGCGCCGACGGCGCGCGAGCTCGGCCGCACCGGCATGATGAAGGAGAACGGCGCGTGGCGGCGGCTGGTGATCGAAAAGCCGTTCGGCACCGATCTTGCGTCGGCGCGCGCGCTGAACACCGAACTCCTGAAGATCATGGACGAGCACCAGATCTACCGGATCGATCACTATCTCGGCAAGGAGACGGTGCAGAACATCCTGGTGCTGCGCTTTGCCAACGGCATGTTCGAGCCGATCTGGAATCGCAACCATATCGACCACATCCAGATCACGGTGGAGGAAAAGCTCGGCGTCGGCCATCGCGGCGGCTTTTACGACGCCACCGGCGCGCTGCGCGACATGGTGCCGAACCATCTGTTTCAGCTGATGTCGCTGGTCGCGATGGAGCCGCCGGCGCGTTTCGACGCCCATTCCGTGCGCTCCGAGAAGGCCGAGATTCTGACCTCGATTCAGCGCCCGAGCGAAGAGGAAGCGCTGAAGAGCTCGGTGCGCGCCCAATATCTCTCGGGGCGAATCGGCGACGATGAGATCCCGGACTATCGCAAGACCGAGGACGTCAAACCCGGCAGCACCACCGAGACCTATGTCGCGCTGAAGCTGATGATCGACAATTGGCGCTGGGCCGGCGTGCCGTTCTATTTGCGCACCGGCAAGGCGCTCGGCCACAAGCGCACCGAGGTCGCGATCAAGTTCAAGCAGGCACCGTTGTCGATGTTCTCAGGCACGGCTGTCGATCGCCTCTCCCAGAACTTCCTCACGATCGGCATCGCGCCGACCGAGACCATCGAGCTCCAGTTCAACGCCAAGATCCCGGGGCCGAGCGTCACCATCGACGGCGTCGAGATGAAGTTCCGCTATGGCGACTATTTCCGGGCCGATCCCTCGACCGGCTACGAGACGCTGATCTACGACTGCATGATCGGCGACAACATCCTGTTCCAGCGCGCCGACGGCATCGAGGCCGGATGGCAGGCGGTGCAGCCGTTCCTGGACGCCTGGAAGAACGCGGGCAGCAACGGCATCGAGACCTATCAAGCCGGCAGCGACGGCCCCGCCTGCGCCGATGAATTGCTCCGCCGCGACGGCCGAAGCTGGCGTAAGTTTTCGTGACGGCTGCGGGACAGCCGAAGCTGATCGTCGAGGCCGACGCCGAGGCTCTCGCGCGGGCCGCGGCCGAGCGGGTGATGGCGCGAATCGCGGCCAATCCAGGGCGCATCGCGATATGCCTGACCGGCGGCTCCAGCCCGAAGAAGCTCTACCAGCTTTTGGGCAGCGAGGTCTGGCGCGAAAAAATCCCGTGGGAGCGCGTGCACTGGTTCATCGGTGACGAGCGCTTCGTGCCCGAAAGCGATCCCCTCAACAACATGGCGGTCGCGCGCGCGACCTTTCTCGATCGCAACGCGCCCTCCGGCCATGTTCACCCGATCCCGACGACGGCTGACACCCCCGATCAGAGCGCCGAGGCCTATGCGCGCGAGCTGCAGGCTTTCTACGGCGCGGAAAGCCCGGACCCGGCACGGCCGATGTTCGACATGGTCTTGATGGGCGCAGGTCCCGACGGCCACACTGCTTCGCTGTTCCCGGGCTATCCTGCGATCGAGGAGACCGAGCGCTGGGTGGTCGGCGTCCCCAAGGCCAATGTTGCCCCCTTCGTGCCGCGGGTCTCGCTCACCCTGCCCACGCTGGCGTCCTGCCGCGAAATGCTGTTCGAGATAGCGGGGCACGACAAGCAGCCGATCTTGACGCGCCTGCTCAATGGCGAGACTCTGCCGGCCGTACGCGCGCGCTCGAATGGCGAGACCGTCTGGCTGGTCGACCAGGCCGCGCTTCCGGGGGGAATTCGTGACGGGCGTTGAAGCACCTTGTGCATTGATCGTGATGGGCGTGTCGGGCTCGGGCAAGAGCACGGTTGCAAAAGCGTTGGGCGAGCGCCTCGGCTGGCGATTCGAGGACGGAGACAGCTTTCATCCCGCCAGCAATGTCGAGAAGATGCGGGCCGGCCATCCCCTCACCGACGAGGATCGCTGGCCCTGGCTCAACGCCATCGCCGACGAGATCGCGCGGGTCTGTGACAAGGGCGAGCACGTGATCATCGCCTGCTCGGCGCTAAAGCATACTTATCGGGATGTGCTGCTGCGCGGACGCGACGACGTCCGCTTCGTCTTCCTAAGGGGCACGAAGGAGCTGATCGCCGCCCGCCTCGCGCAACGCAAGGGGCACTTCATGCCGCCCGGCCTGCTGACGAGCCAATTCAACACGCTGGAGCCGCCGGAGGCTGGCGAGCACGTGATCACCGTCTCGATCGACGAATCCGTGGAAGCGATCGTGGACGGCGCGGTGCGGCAGTTGAAACTGGGCGGCGCGAAACGCTGAGGCCAAACACCCAAGAAACACCCAAGGGACCGTCATGACAAAAATCTCGCTCGTCGTCTCCGACGTCGACGGTACGCTGCTGACCAAGGACAAGACGCTGACCGACCGCGCGAGGTCAGCGGTGCAGCGTCTGCACCAGGCCGGCATCGGTTTCACGATTACGTCGAGCCGCCCCGCGATCGGCATGCGCTTCCTGATCGAGCCGCTGGCGCTCTGGCTGCCGGTCGGCCCGTTCAACGGCTCCTCGATCGTCGACCCCGAGATGAATCCGGTCGAGCAGCATCTCATCCCCGCCGGCGCGGCCGAGCGAAGCTTGCAAATTCTCCGGGACTTCGGCGCCGACATCTGGCTGTTCACCACCGACAAATGGCTGATCGACAGGCCTGATGGCCAATACGTCGCTCACGAGCAGCATACGATCCGCTCCGATCCGACCATCGTCACGGATTTCTCGCCGTATCTCGCCAGCGCCTGCAAGATCGTCGGCGCCAGCGCCGATGCGGCGGGCCTCGAGCGTTGCGAGAAGGCGATGCAGAAGGCGCTCGGCAGCGAGGCGACGGCAGTGCGTTCGCAAACCTACTACCTCGACATCACCCCACCCGGCTTCGACAAGGGCACATTCGTGCAAGCCATGGCCAAGCGCCTCGGCATTTCAACCGACGCGGTCGCCACCATCGGCGACATGCAGAACGATCTCGCCATGTTCCGCGTCAGCGGCACCTCGATCGCCATGGGCAACGCCGCCGACAACGTCAAGGAGCAGGCGACCCACGTCACCGCGACCAACGAGCAGGACGGTTTTGCGGAGGCGATGGAGATGATCTTGAAGCGGAACGGGGTCGCCTAGGTCACTACTTCGACCGCTGCATCGCGGGCTTCTCGCTGCCCTGCCTTGCCGCCGACAGATTATGCGCGGTGTTGACCAGCGCGATATGCGTCAGCGCCTGCGGGAAATTGCCGGTCTGACGCTTGGCGCCTGAATCATATTCCTCGGCCAGCAGCCCGACATCATTCGCGATACCGACCACGCGATCGAACAGGATCTGCGCCTTGTCGAGATCGCCCGCCAGCACATGGGCATCGGCCAGCCACAGGCTGCAGGCGAGGAAGGCGCCTTCGAGCGGCGGTTGCCCCGCAGGCAGCTCGCGGGGATCGTGCCGCAGCACGAAGCCATCGCGCAGCATGTGGTTTTCGACCGCCGCGAGGGTGCCGCGAATGCGCGGATCCGACGCTTCCAGGAAGCCGACGGCCGGCAGCAGCAGCACGCTGGCATCGAGCAGCTTCGAGCCGTAGGACTCCACGAAGGCATTCTCCTCCACGTCGAAGCCCCTGTTGCAGACGTCGCGATGAATGGCGTCGCGCAAGGTGCGCCAGTGCAGCAGGGGCGCCTTGAAGTCGAAGGTCTCGGCGCTCTTGATGCCGCGGTCGAAGGCGACCCAGGTCATCACCTTGGAGAAGACGTAGTGCTTCGGCTCTCCGCGCCGCTCCCAGATGCCATGATCAGGCTGGTCCCAGACTTCGGCGAGGTGCTTGAGCACGGCGCATTCCAGCGCCCAGCTCTCGTCATCGAGCTTGAGCTTGGCCATCCGCGATTGGTGGAAGGCGTCGATCAGTTCGCCGTAGACGTCGAGCTGGAGCTGCGCATGCGCGGCATTGCCGACGCGCACCGGCTGCGCGCCCTCGTAGCCGTCGAGCCAACCGGCTTCCCATTCCAGCAGCCGCCGCTGCCCCCAGATGCCGTACATGATCTGCATGTTCGACGGTGAGCCTGCCGCCGCACGCAACAGCCAATTGTGCCAAGCCGAGGCTTCCTCGGTGTAACCCGAGTTCATCAGCGCCAGCAGCGTGAAGGTGGCGTCACGCAGCCAGCAGAAGCGGTAGTCCCAATTCCTGGCGCCGCCAAGCTTCTCCGGCAACGAGGTGGTCGGCGCCGCGACGATGCCGCCGGTCGGACCGAAGGTCAGCGCCTTGAGTGTGATCAGCGAGCGCACGATCAGGTCGCGATAGTCGCCATCGCGATTGCAGTGGCTGCACCAGTCCTGCCAGAATTTTTCCGTCTCCTGAAGCGCGAGCTCCGGGTCGATCGGCGGGGGTGGCTCGAGATGCGAGGGGCCGTAGGTCAGCACGAACGGCACGGTCTCGCCGGCCTTCACTTCGAAATCGGAAACCGTGGTCAGATCCTCGCCGCGGGTCTGCGCCGGCGTCCGCAGCACGGTCATGTCCTGCCCGGCGACCGCCAGCAGGGAATGGTCGATCCGCCGCACCCACGGGATGTCGACTCCGAAGCCGAAGCGGATGACGAGCTCCATCCGCATCTTGACCGTGCCGCTGACTCCGCGGACCAGCCGCACGATGTCGGAGGCCTTGCCGCGCGGCGGCATGAAGTCGATCAGCGCAACGGTGCCGCTCTTCGTCTCGAAGCGCGTTTCGAGGATGAGGGTGTCGCCGAGATAGCGGCGCGACGTCGCGGTGGCGTCCTCGCCCGGCGCGATCAGCCAGCGGCCGTTCTTGTGCGTGCCGAGGAGCGCGGCAAAGCAGGCATCGGAATCGAAGGCCGGCCAGCACAGCCAGTCGATCGAGCCGTTGCGGCCGACCAGCGCCGCGGTCTCGCAGTCGCCGATCAGCGCATAGTCCTCGATTTTCTGAGACAATGTCGTGCGAGCCTCGAAAACGACGTCCGGAGACCCCGGCGATCAACGCCCGCCGGGCAACGAGCGTTCCCGCGTCGCGGCCTTCAAAGCTGCGAGATCGACTTTCGAGGGGATCTTGTCGAGCGTCACGGGCAGGCGCTGGCGCCAGTTCGGATGCTCGTCGATCGTGCCGGGAATGTTGGGCTGGTCGATCACGCCGAGCAGATCCTCCAGCGACACCGCAAGCAGCCGCGAGGGCGTGCGCGACAGGAAGGCGAGCACCGAATAGACATCATTGGCACGGATGCCGTTGGCACGCAGGATCTCGTCGAGCAGGCCGAGCGCATCCCAGCGGGCCTGATCGTTCTCGCCGGGATCGAGCCCGAGCGAGCGCTTCATCTTGAGATCGCTGAATGAGCGCCAGCCGGCATAGGTCGACAAATCATGGGTGTTCAGCGTCACCAGCGCGTTGGGCCGGTAGTGATCGACGGGCCGGAAGTGACCGGCATCGTCGCGCTCGAACATCATGACGAGGTAGGACCAGATGCCGAAATCCTGCATGGTCTCGCGAAAACCTTCCGGCACCGTGCCGAGGTCCTCGCCGATGACGATGCACTTATGGGCCGCGCTCTCGCGCGCCACGGTCGCCAGCAGCGCCTCGAACGGCATCTGCACATAGGCGCCATTGTCGGGCTTGAAGCCGCGCGGCACCAGATACAGCCGCTTCAGGCCCAGCACGTGATCGAGACGGATGGCCCCAGAATGGCGCATCGAAGCCGCGAGCATATCGGCGAACGGCACGAACGACTGCGCCTCCAGGCCGCCGGCGTTGAAGCCGGCGAGGCCCCAATCCTGGCCGATGGTGTTGAGCACGTCCGGCGGCGCGCCGACCGCCAGATGACGGGAGATCGCACCCTGCTCATTCCAGGCATCGAAGCCGTTCGACTGCACGCCGACAGCAACGTCGAGATAAAGCCCGACCCGCATGCCGAGCTGGCCGGCCAGCTCCTTGGCGGCATGCAATTGGCTATCGGCGGTCCATTGCACGAATTCGACGAACTCGACCTCGTGCTTGTCGGGCCCGCTGCGCAGCTCGGCGCATTTTGTCTCGTCCGGCTGCTGCCATTCCATCGGCCATTCCCACCACGGCGCCGCGAAGCGATGACGGAGCACCTCGAAGCAGGCAAAACGGGACAACAGCGGCGCGCGAGCCGCGCGGAAAGCGTCGAACTGATTGCGGCGGACGCCGCTCGCGGTTTTCACGAAGCTGTCGAAGGCGGCACGCAAGGCCAACCATTTCAAGGCCGCCATGTCCGGATAGGGCACACGATCACCTTGGCGGAGCCGCGCGGCGGTCGCGGCGGCGTCGGGGACGAGGTCGGGGGAAAATTCCGGGATCGCCTCGACGTCGATATAGAGCGGATTGAGAAACAGCCGGCTGTTCGGCGAATAGGGGCTGCAATCGGCCGGATGGTCGTCGAACAGCACGTGCAGGGGATTAAGCCCGACGCCGTCGGCTCCCAACTGCTTGGCGAGCCGGACGAGACCGGCGAGGTCGGTGAAATCACCGATGCCCCAATTGCGCTCCGAGCGGACGCTGTAGAGCTGCACGGCAAGCAGCCAGCCGCGGTCGAAATCGCCGCCGAAGGCCCGCTCCGGCGCCACGATCATCGGCACCTCTTCGATCACGCCTTCGGCATCGGTCAGCGTCAGGCGGTGATAGCCGAGCGGCAGGCCGGCGGGCCAGGCAATCACGGGCTCGCGCGTCTCACCTTGCGCGATCAAATTGCCGTTGCCGGTCATCTTCCATTTGAGCGGCGGCGCACCGATCGTCACCAATTCGGTGCGCGGTTGTCCCAAGGCGCGCACCACCACTGGCCCGCTGACGAAGCGGTAAACCCGCTTCTCGGGTAGGGCGTCGAGGATGGATTTGAGGGCCACGGGATCGGTGACCCGCAGCTTTCCGAGGGCATCGACGAATTCGGATTGAACGCCCTTGATCCGGGCTTGAGCTAAAAGATCCATTCGGCACGCAGCTTGCAAGCCATTCTCTGGCCGGGGGAATTGATTTTAACGAGGTCACGGAAGAGGTTAGTCTGGGTTAACTCGCAAACCGCGCCTGCCGTTCCCCAGGGAACCAATGACACACAAGCGGCTTTCTATATAGGTATCAAGCGTAGGTTCCCGGCAAGGGAAACGGGCTCCTGCTTTCTTGTCAATGGCATCACCGTGAACAAGACAATTCAAACTGTCGAGAGTGCCGCAGCCGGCAGCACTTTCCTCATCGAAGACGTCTATCCCCTGATCGACGGCGGGCGCTTCGCCGTGAAGCGGATCGCGCGCGAACCGGTCGAGGTCTGGGCCGACATCTACCGCGACGGCGACGCCGTGATCGGCGCAGCGCTGATCTGGCGACAAGAACAGGACCGCGAATGGCAGAGCGAGCCGATGATCCATCACGGCAATGACCGGTGGTCCGGCGCGTTCACACCCGTCGAGCCCGGCAAATATGTCTATGCGATCGAAGCCTGGACCGACGAATTCGCCACTTGGTCGCACGGGGTCGCGCGCAAGCAACGCTCCGGTGCCGACGTCACGCTCGATGCGATCGAGGGCGCCGGCCTTCTGACCAAGGCGCATGGCGCGCAGCAGGACGCCGCCGCCGTCATCGTCAGGCAATGCGAGGACTATCTTCAGACCGGCGACGTTGCCCCGCTGCTGGCAACCGAGCTCGGCGCAGCCATGGCCGAGAGCCAGTCGCGGCCTGACCTGACGCGCTCGGCTCTATTCCCACTGTTCGTCGACCGCGACAAGGCACGCTTCGGCGCCTGGTATCAGATGATGCCGCGCAGTCAGAGCGTGGTGTCAGGACAGCATGGCACGCTCCGCGACTGCATCGCGCGCGTGCCCGACATCGCCGCGATGGGCTTTGACGTGCTCTACTTCACGCCCATTCATCCCATTGGCCGCACCCGGCGCAAGGGCCGCAACAACACGCCGGTGGCGACTGAAGGCGATCCCGGCTCGCCTTATGCGATCGGCGCCATCGAAGGCGGGCACGACGCGCTGCATCCCGAACTCGGCACGATCGAGGATTTTCGCGCGCTGGTCGCGACCTGCCTGGAATACGGGCTCGAGCTCGCGCTCGACTTCGCCGTGCAATGCTCGCCGGACCACCCGTGGCTGACACAGCATCCGGAATGGTTCAAATGGCGCCCGGACCGCTCGGTGCGGACGGCTGAGGGCCCCTATTCCGACATCGTCATCCCCGATTTCACGTCCGTCGACCGGGCTGGACTGTGGAACGCATTTCGCGACGCCATGCTGTTCTGGATCGACCACGGCGTCACCATCTTCGCCATCGACAATCACGACACCGCGCCGCTCGCCTTCTGGGAATGGCTCATCCGTGACATCCGCCGCCGGCATCCCGAGGTAATCCTGTTCTCCAAGACGTATGCCCGCCCGAAGCTGATGAAGGGCCTCGCCAAGCTCGGCTTTGCACAATCCTTCAGCTATTTCCCTTGGCGAACGGCGAAGTGGGAGCTGGAGCAATATCTCGGCGAGCTGACGCGCTATCCCGAACGTGACTTCTATCGGCCGAACCTGTTCGTGAGCACGCCCGACCTGCTGCCCTATCATCTGCAGGGCGGCGAGACCTGGGCGTTCAAATCGCGCGTCGCGCTGGCCGCGACGTTGTCCGGCAATTACGGCGTCTACAGCGGGTTCGAGTTGCTAGAGCACGACGCGATCCCCGGCCGCGAGGAGTATCTCGACTCCGAGAAATACCAGATCAAGCAGCGCGACTGGGACAAGCCCGGCAATATCAAGACGTACATCACGGAGCTCAATCGCATCCGCAACGAAAATGCTGCGCTTCAGCAGGCGGCGAACCTGCGCTTCCTCGGCATCGAAGACGACGAGACGATCGCCTTCGTCAAGGAAGCGACCGACCCGGCCAACATCGTCGTGGCCGTGGTTGCGCTCTCGCGCCACGTACGCGAATTCTGGTTGCCGCTCGGCGACATCACGGTTGACGCCGGCGGGCAGCGACACCACGTGTCGGCACTCGAAAACCTCCTCACCGGCGAACAGGCCCGCATCGAATGGGGCGGGATCAGGTTGCGTATCGATCCCGACCGCGATCCGGCGCTGCTGTTCCGCTGCCTGGCGTAAGGGCGCACGCCATGAACGTATTGTCTTCCGTCGACACCAAGAAAGCCGAGGCTGCCGAGATCGTGGATGAACTCTGGTACAAGGACGCCATCATCTATCAGCTTCACGTCAAGGCGTTTGCCGATAGCAATCATGACGGCATCGGCGATTTCGCAGGGCTGACCGAGAAGCTGCCTTATCTCCAGGAGCTCGGCGTCACCGCGCTGTGGCTGCTGCCGTTCTATCCTTCGCCCGGCCGTGACGACGGCTACGACATCGCCGACTACGGCGCGGTCAATCCCGATTTCGGGACGATGAAGGATTTCAAGCGCTTCATCCAGGAAGCGCAGAAACGCGGGCTGCGCGTCATCACCGAGCTCGTCGTCAACCACACCTCGGACCAGCACAATTGGTTCAAGCGCGCGCGCCGCAGCCCTCCGGGCTCGAGCGCCCGCAACTGGTATGTCTGGAGCGACACCGACCAGAAATACCAGGGCACCCGCATCATCTTCACCGACACCGAGAAGTCGAACTGGACCTGGGATCACGAGGCCGGCGCGTTCTATTGGCACCGCTTCTTCTCGCACCAGCCGGATCTCAATTTCGACAATCCGCGCGTCGTCAGCGCCCTGATCCAGGTGATGAAGCGCTGGCTCGATGCCGGCGTCGACGGCTTCCGTCTGGACGCCATTCCCTATCTCTGCGAGCGCGAAGGTACCTCGAACGAGAACCTCCCCGAGACGCATGCCATCATCAAGCGGCTGCGCCATGAGCTGGATTCCTACTCCAAGGGCAAGCTGCTGCTGGCCGAAGCCAATCAATGGCCGGAGGACGTGCAGGAATATTTCGGCCGCGGCGACGAGTGCCACATGGCCTATCACTTCCCGCTGATGCCGCGCATCTACATGGCGATCGCGCAGGAGGACCGCTTCCCCATCACCGACATCCTGCGCCAGACGCCGGACATTCCGGCGAGCTGCCAATGGGCGCTGTTCCTGCGCAACCATGACGAGCTGACGCTGGAGATGGTGACCGACGTCGAGCGCGACTACCTGTGGACCACCTACGCCAACGATCCGCGCGCCCGCATCAATGTCGGCATCCGCCGGCGCCTCGCGCCGCTGATGGACAACGACCGGCGCAAGATCGAGCTGATGAACTCGCTGCTGCTGTCCTTCCCGGGAACGCCGATCATCTATTACGGCGACGAGATCGGGATGGGCGACAACATCTATCTCGGCGACCGCAACGGCGTGCGCACGCCGATGCAGTGGAGCCCGGACCGCAATGGCGGCTTCTCGCGCTGTGACCCAGCCCGCCTCTACGCGCCGCTGATCATGGATCCGGTCTACGGCTACGAATCGGTGAACGTGGAGGCACAGTCGCGCAGCCTATCCTCGCTGCTCAGCGCGACCAAGCGCCTGATCTCGGTGCGTAAATCGACGCTCGCCTTCGGCCGCGGCACCATGACCTTCATCCGCCCGGCCAACCGGGCCGTGCTGGCCTATGTCCGGCAGTACCGCGACGAGGTGATCCTCTGCGTCGCCAATCTGTCGCGCGCGGCCCAGGCGACCGAGCTCGATCTGTCGCCCTGGAAAGACCGCATCCCGCAGGAGATGCTCGGCCGCACGCGTTTTCCGGCGATCGGCGAACTGCCCTACATGGTCACGCTGGGACCCTATGGCTTCTACTGGTTCCAGCTCACCGAGCGCGACAAGTCCGAGCCGGTGACGCCGCGCGCTGTGCCGGAATTCGAGACGCTGGTGGTGCCGGTGAACTCGACCTGGGTGTCGCTGGCGCGCGAGCGCGGCGTGTTCGAGCATGAGGTGCTGCCGGGATTCCTGTCGCGCACGCGCTGGTATCCAGAGCACAATCCCAAGCAGATCAAGCCGACGCTGACCTCGGCGGTGCCGTTCTGCGACATCGGCGACAACAGGCCCTGGATCGCGTTCTTCGAGGTGGCGCAGGGCGACGTCACCACGCGCTACGTGCTGCCGATGCAGATCGAATGGGTGCGCTTCGACCGCGAACGCTTCAATCCCAGAGCGCTCGCCGCCGTGCGTCAGGGCGCCCGCGAAGGGACGCTGCTGGATGTGGCAACGGAGCAGATCTTCATCGGGCTGTTCCTGCGCAACCTGTCGCAGAACCTGGTGGTGGAAGAAAACAATCTGCGGCTGGAGTTCAAGGCGACCAGCCGGTTTGCCGAGTACACCATCAAGGAGCCCGAACGCATCCGCGCGATCGAGCAGTCGAACAGCACCGCGCTGGTCGACAACCAGTATGTCGCCAAGATCTATCGCCAGCTCGAAGCCGGCATCAATCCCGAGATCGAGATCGGCTCCTACCTCACCGAAATCGCCCGCTTTGCCAATACGCCGGCACTGCTCGGCAGCGTCGAGCTGGTTGAAGACGACCGTCGCAGCGCAGTCGGCGTGCTGCACGCCTATGTCGAGAACCAGGGCGACGGCTGGGGCGTCACCGCGGGCTATCTCGACCGCTATATCGACGAGCAGCGGGTGCTGCCACCGGGCGAGATGCCCCGCGAGACCCAGGAGCAGGCGCCCTATCTGCACTTCATTACGCAGATCGGCCGGCGGCTCGCCGAGCTGCATGTGGCTCTGGCCGCCGCAAAGCCAGGCGATCTCGCGCCGGAGCCGATTGGCTCCGCACAAATCAAGCGCTGGTCATCGGAGCTCAAGGCACGGGCCGAGCGGGTTTTCGAGCGGCTGGCCGCCAGCACCAACGGCCTGCGGGAGGCAGATCGGCCGCTGATCAATCAGCTCGCCGCCGTGCGCGCGTCCCTGTCCGGCCGGCTCGACGCGCTGTTGCCTTCCGAGATCGGCGGGTTGAACATCCGTCATCATGGCGACTTCCGCCTCGGGCAAACTCTGATCGTGAAGGACGATATCTTCATCATCGACTTCGATGGAGATCCGCGTTTGCCGCTGGCCGACAAGCGGCGCAAGCTGCCTGCGGCGCGCGACGTTGCCGGCCTGATCCGCTCGATTGATCTTTCGGTTAACGCGGCGCTCCACCGCGCGCTCACCGGTGCTTCCGACGAACAGGGCCGGCTTACGGCTGCGCTGGACGAATGGCGCGAGCGCACCACCGCGACGTTCCTCACCGCCTACCGCGAAGCCATGACCGATCGACGGCTCTGGCCGGAAGATCCGCAATCCGCGGCAGGCCTGTTAAGGTTTTTCCTGCTTGATCAAGCGTTTGAGGAAGTAGAGTACGAGCTGTCCCACCGGCCTGAGGGGCTCCATGCGCCGCTGTCAGGACTGCTTCGCATTCTGTCCACTATCGAGAGCGAAGCCCATGCCTAAACTCCCTGCCGAGGCCTATGCGATCATCGAGGGTCGCCACTCCGATCCGTTCCACTATCTCGGGCTGCATCCCGAGGGCGACAAGAGCGTGGTGCGCGCGTTTCTTCCTGATGCCTCCAACGTCGAGGCGGTGGGCGAGCACGGCGAGGTGGCGAAGCTAGATCGCGTTCATGATTCCGGCCTGTTCATCGGGGCTCTGCCGAACGGCGCGAAGCACTACCAGCTTCGCGCGAAGTTCGGCGACAACGTCATCGAATTCGAGGACACCTATCGCTTTCCACCGATCCTGACCGATTTCGACCTCTATCTGCTCGGCGAAGGCACCCACCAGCGCCTTTACGACAAGCTCGGCGCGCATCCCATGCGGCTCGAAGGCATCGATGGCATCGGCTTCGTGGTGCTGGCGCCCAACGCCCGGCGCGTCTCCGTGGTCGGCGACTTCAACTTCTGGGACGGGCGGCGCCATCCGATGCGGGTGCGCGGCGCTGGCTATTGGGAATTGTTCATCCCGCACGCCAAGGCCGGCGACCACTACAAGTTCGAAATTATCGGACCGCATGGCCATCTGCTCCCGCTGAAGTCCGATCCGATGGCCTTTGCAAGCGAGGTGCGGCCGAAGACCGCCTCCATCGTGTTCGACGAGGCGCATCTGCCCCGGCCGCGACCGGCGCCCGACGGCATCAACGCATTATCTGCGCCGATGTCGATCTACGAGGTCCATCTCGGCTCATGGCGGCGCAAGAACGGCAATGAATGGCTGACCTATCGCGAGCTGGCCGAGCAGCTGCCGGCCTACGCCCGCGACATGGGCTTCACCCATCTCGAATTCCTCCCCGTGAGCGAGCATCCTTTCGACGGCTCGTGGGGCTATCAGCCGACCGGGCTGTATGCGCCGACCAGCCGCTTCGGCACGCCGGAGGATTTTGCCGCGCTGGTCGATGCCTGCCACCGCGAGGGCGTCGGCGCGCTGCTCGACTGGGTGCCCGGCCACTTCCCGGACGATTCGCACGGGCTCGGCAGCTTTGACGGCACAGCGCTGTACGAACACGCTAATCCGCTCCAGGGCCGTCACCTCGATTGGGGCACGCTGATCTACAATTACGGCCGCACCGAAGTAACGAACTTCCTGGTGTCGAACGCGCTGTTCTGGCTCGAGCGCTACGCGATCGACGGACTGCGCGTCGATGCGGTCGCGTCCATGCTCTACCTCGACTACAGCCGTCCGCCCGGCGCGTGGATTCCGAACCAGCATGGCGGCCGGGAGAACATCGAGGCGATCGCGTTCCTGCGCCGCTTCAACACCGAATTGTTCGCGCGCTTCCCGCAGGCGACCACGGCCGCCGAGGAGTCCACCGCCTGGCCGCAGGTCTCGCGTCCGGTCGAATTCGGCGGGCTCGGCTTCGGCTATAAGTGGAACATGGGCTGGATGCACGACACGCTGAACTACATCAGCAAGGACCCGATCCACCGCAAGCATCATCACGGCGACATCCTGTTCGGCCTGCACTACGCCTTCTCGGAGAACTTCGTCCTGCCGCTGTCGCATGACGAGGTGGTGCACGGCAAGCGCTCGATCCTCGGACGCATGCCCGGCGACGAATGGCAGCGCTTCGCGAATTTGCGCGCTTATTACAGCTTCATGTTCGGCCATCCCGGCAAGAAGCTGCTGTTCATGGGCGCCGAGATCGCGCAAAGCCGCGAATGGAATCACGACCAGTCGCTCGATTGGCACTTGCTCGAGTACAAGCCTCATTCAGGCATCCAGGCGCTGATCCGCGATCTCAACCGGCTCTATCGCGCGGTGCCCGCGCTGCACCAGATGGACTGCGAGCAGGCCGGCTTCGAATGGCTGATCACCGACGATGCCAACCGCAACGTGTTTGCATGGCTGCGCAAGGGATTTGACGAGCACGCCCGGTGCATGGTGATCGTCAACTTCTCACCCAACGTCTATCGCAACTACCGGGTTCGTGCGCCGCTCGGCGGCAAGTGGAAGGAAGTGTTCAACTCGGACTCCGCCCATTACGGCGGCAGCAATGTCGGCAACATCGGCGAAGTCCACGCCGTCAATGGCGAGCTCCGCCTCACCATTCCGCCGCTCGCCGCGATCTTCCTCGTTCCGGAAAGCTGAACGATGCGCCTGACTGCTGGATCGCCTGCACGCCTCGGCGCAAGCTGGGACGGACGCGGTACCAATTTCGCGCTGTTCTCCGCCAACGCGCAGAAGGTCGAGCTGTGCCTCTTCGACATGCAGGGCCGCCGCGAGCTCGAGCGCGTCGAGCTGCCGGAGCGCACCGAGGATGTCTGGCACGGCTATCTCAATGACGTCTCGCCCGGCCAGCTCTACGGCTACCGCGTGCATGGCCCCTACGAGCCCGAGCACGGCCACCGCTTCAACGCCAACAAGCTGCTGCTCGACCCCTATGCCAAGCGGCTTTCCGGGCGGCTGGTCTGGAGCGACGCGCATTTCGCCTATCGCACCGGAAGCCCGCGCGAGGACCTGTCGTTCGACCGGCGCGACAACGCGCGCGGCATGCCGAAGGCCGTCGTCGTCGACGAGACCTTCAACTGGGGCCGCCGCGAGATCCGGCCCAACATTCCCTGGGAAGACACCATCATCTACGAGGCCCACGTCAAGGGACTGACACAGAAGCGCGACGACGTGCCGCCGAATTTGCGCGGCACCTATGGCGGCCTGTCCTCGCCGGCGATGATCGAGCACCTGAAGAAGCTCGGCGTCACCACCGTGGAGCTTCTGCCGGTGCACAGCTTCGTCGACGACCGCATCCTGGTGGAGAAGAAGCTCGTCAATTACTGGGGCTACAACACCTTGTCCTTCTTTGCGCCCGAGCAGCGCTACGCCCAGGACAACGCCCTCGATTCCTTCCGCACCACCGTCGCGCGCCTGCACGATGCCGGTATCGAGGTGATGCTCGACGTCGTCTACAACCACACCGCCGAGGGCAATCACCTCGGTCCGACGCTGTGCTATCGCGGCATCGACAACGCCTCCTATTACTGGCTGAACCGCGAGAACCCGCGCTACTACGACGACTTCACCGGCTGCGGCTCGTCGGTGAACCTCACCCACCCGCGCGTGCTGCAGATGGTGATGGATTCCCTGCGCTACTGGGTCGAGGTCTGCCACGTCGACGGCTTCCGTTTCGACCTCGCCACCACGCTGGCGCGCGGGCCGAACGGTTATGATCGCGGCAGCTCGTTCCTGACCGCGATCCGCCAGGACCCGGTGCTGGCGAGCGTCAAGCTCGTCGCCGAACCCTGGGACCTCGGCCTCGGCGGCTACCAGGTCGGCGCATTTCCCTCGCAATGGTCGGAGTGGAACGACCGCTACCGCAGCGCCATGCGCCGCTACTGGAGCGGCGAAGGCAGCCTGATCGGCGACATCTCCAGCCGCATGACGGCGTCCTCCGACCTGTTCAACCACGACGGACGGCGGCCGCGCGCCAGCGTCAACCACATCACCGTGCATGACGGTTTCACCCTCGCCGATCTCTTCAGCTACAACGAGAAGCACAACGAGGCCAATGGCGAGGACAATCGCGACGGCTCCAACGACAACCACAGCAACAATTGCGGTGTCGAGGGCCCGACCGACGATCCCCAAATCGTCAGCTTGCGCCGGCAGCTTCGCAAGAACGTGCTGGCCTGCCTCATGCTGGCGCAGGGCATTCCGCTGATCCTCGCCGGCGACGAGGTCGGGAATTCGCAATCAGGCAACAACAACGCCTATTGCCAGGACAACGAGGTTGGCTGGGTCGGCTGGGACAATCTCGGCAACGACGGCGACGACATGGTCGATTTCGTCGCCGAGCTCGCCGATATCCGCCGTCGGTTCTCGCAGCTTCGCAGCCATCGCTGGCTCGACGGCCGCCCCAAGGACGGCATCTCCTACGGCGCGCTGTGGCTGACGCCGGCCGGCGACGAAATGACGGAAAGCGACTGGAAATTCCCGGAAGGGCGGTTCCTCTCCTATGTGATGGGGCCTATGGAACCCGGCAGCGCCGCGATCTTTATCGTACTCAACGCAGCCCCCGAAGAGATCGCATTCAAATTGCCAAAAATGACCGAATACAAGAGTTGGCAGCAAATCCTGAACACGACCGACGCCAAGCTGAACACGGTCGACTTCCAGCCCGGAAGCGACAGCAAGGCGCCGCCGCGCTCCGTGCTCGCTTTCGCGGGGGCGCTATGAGGCCATCCTTCGGGGCGAGGCCGACGAAGGACGGCGTGTCGTTCCGGCTGTGGGCGCCTGCGGCGCGCCGTGTCGATCTGCTGCTCGACAGACGACACGCGATGCAGCGCCGGCAGGATGGCTGGTATGTCGCCGAGATTGCCAATCTGCCCGTCGGCAGCACCTACAAATTCAGGATCGACGACGAGATCGACGTGCCCGATCCGGCGTCTGCATTCCAGCCCGACGACGTGTTCGGCCCGAGCGAGGTGATCGATCACGACGCCTTTGCCTGGCGCGCATCCGATTGGCGCGGCCGTCCCTGGGAGGAGACGGTGCTGATCGAGACGCATGTCGGCACCTTCACTGCGGAAGGCACCTATCGCGCCATGATCGACAAGCTCGATCATCTCGTCGCGACCGGCATCACCGTGGTCGAGCTGATGCCGCTGGCCGACTTCGCGGGTCGCCGCGGCTGGGGTTATGATGGCGTGCTGTGGTACGCGCCCGACAGCGCCTATGGTCCTCCCGATGATTTGAAGAGGCTGATCGACGAAGCCCATCTGCGCGGGCTGATGATGTTCCTCGACGTCGTCTATAATCATTTCGGGCCCGAGGGAAATTACCTCGGCCGCTACGCGCCGACCTTCTTCACCGACGCGCATACGCCGTGGGGCAGTGCGATCGATTATCGCGTGCCGCAGGTTCGCGCTTTTGCCGTCGAGAACGCGCTGTCGTGGCTCAGCGACTATCGCTTCGACGGCCTGAGGCTGGATGCCGCCAACCACATCATGGCGATCCCCGGCGAGCAATCGATGCTGCAGGACCTCAGCGTCGCCGCGGGCGAGCTTGCCAAGGCGACGGGGCGGCACATCCATCTCGTGCTGGAGAACGGCGACAACCGCGCGAGCCTGCTCGACGCGGCGCAGGAGCCACCGAACGGCAAATATCGCGCCCAGTGGAACGACGACTACCACCACGTCTGGCACGTGATGCTGACGGGAGAGCTCGCCGGCTATTACGCGGACTATCAAACGCCGCGGCTCGATCTCGCACGCGCGCTCGCCTCCGGCTTCGTCTATCAGGGCGAGATCTCGGAATTCTGGGGCAAGCAGCCGCGCGGCGAGAAAAGCGATGAGCTGCCGCCGGCAACCTTCGTCAACTTCCTGCAAAACCACGACCAGATCGGCAACCGGCCGCTCGGCGACCGGCTCGAAAGCCTGGCATCGCCCAAGCAGATCGAAGCAGCACTCGCGGTGACCCTGCTCGCGCCGATGGTGCCGATGCTGTTTCAGGGCGAGGAGTGGGGCTCCACCGTGCCCTTCCCGTTCTTCTGCGACTTCCAGGGCGGACTGGCTGATGCCGTCCGCAAGGGGCGCAAGCAGGAGTATGCCTGGACCTATGAGAGGTATGGCGACGAGGTGCCCGACCCGCTCGATCCGGCAACGCTGCAATCGGCCGTGCTCGACTGGACCGGCCACACGCCGGAGCAGGATGCACGTCTCGCGCTGGTGCGGGAGCTGCTCGCACTCCGTCACAAAGAGATCGCGCCACGACTGAAAGGTGCGCGCTTCGGTGATGCCGCCGTAGCCGATAGCGGCCTGCTCACCGCACATTGGCACATGGGAGATGGCGCGACGTTGCGCCTCGTAGCCAATCTCGCCGACAAGGACGCCGCATATTCCGGCGGTGTGGGGACCCTGATCTGGGGCGGCGCGACCGGCGACCGGCTTGCGCCCTGGTCGGTGGTCTGGCGCCTCGGAGTTTGACATGCCTTCAGCCGTTCCTCTCGCAACCTACCGGCTTCAGCTCACCGCGGATTTCGACTTCGACAAGGCCGCCGCGGTGGTGCCCTATCTGAAGGCGCTGGGAATCACGCATCTCTACACCTCGCCGGTGATGAAGGCCCGCAAGGGCTCGACGCACGGCTATGACACCGTCGACCACAGCCAGTTCAATCCGGAGCTCGGCGGCGAGGCCGGCTTCGCCCGGCTGAGCGAAGCGCTGACGCGACACGACCTCGGCCTCATCATTGATTTCGTACCGAACCATGTCGGCGTCCACTTTGCCGACAATCCCTGGTGGCTGGACGTGCTGGAATGGGGCCAGGCCTCGCCGCACGCCGTCTCCTTCGATATCGACTGGGATCAACTGGCTTTCCGCGCCCGTGGCGGCGTGCTGCTGCCGATCCTCGGAGCGTCCTATGGCGAAGCGCTCGAGAGTGGCGATATCGAGCTGCGCTACGATGCCAATGAAGGTAGTTTCTCCGCCTGGTATTTCGAGCATCGATTGCCGATCGCGCCGGAGCGTTATGGCGAGATGCTGCGGATGATCGTGAAGGAAGCCGACGCCGCCGAGATCGAGGCCGGCAAGCGCATGCTGTCGCTCGCGGCGCGCTACACGGGACTGCGCCGTCCCAACCGCAAGGAAGCGCCCGGCTTCAAGGCGGAGCTCAGGGAGATCGCAGGCAGCGCCGACATCATCGCGCGCGGCCTCGGCGCGTATCGCGCCGCCAAGGACCGCCCCGCGCAGACGCTGGCGCTGCATCATTTGCTGGAGCGCCAGCACTACAAGCTCGGGCACTGGCGGCTTGCCTCCAGCGACATCAACTATCGCCGCTTCTTCGACGTCAACGGGCTCGCCGGCATGCGCGTCGAGGATCCCGGCACGTTCGCCGCCACGCACCGGCTGGTGAAGCAACTCATTGCCGAAGGCAAACTGCAAGGCATCCGGCTTGATCATATCGACGGGCTGCGCGATCCCGCGCAATATTGCCAGCGGCTGCGCCGGCTGGTGCGTGACGCGCAGGGCACCACAAAACCGTTCTATACGGTGATCGAGAAGATCCTGTGCGAGCACGAGCGCCTGCCGCATTTCGCCGGCGTCCAGGGCACCACCGGCTATGAGTGGATGAATGCCATCACCCACGTTCTGGTCGACGCCAAGGGGCTGCAGGCCCTCGACGAGACCTGGCGGCAGATCAGCAACCGGCCGCCACGGCTGGCGCCTTACGTCAAGGACGCCAAAAGGCGCGTGCTGGAGACGCTGCTGACCAGCGAATTCACCGTTCTGACGCGCCTGCTTGCGCGCATCGCCAACGGGCACTACTCGACCCGCGACTTTTCCGCCGACAGCCTGCGGCAGGCGCTCGAGCTCTACGTGCTGCATTTCCCGGTGTACCGCACCTATTTGACGACAGGCGCGCCAACCGCGAACGATCGCAAGCTGATCGACGACACCATCGAGCAAGCGCGCCGGGAATGGTTTGCCGCAGACGAAGGCATTTTCGACTTCCTGCGCGACGCGCTCACCATGGACCTGCTCAAGCCTGGCCGTCCCCCTCACAGCCCGCCGCGGGTGCGCCGCTTTGCGCTGAAGGTGCAGCAATTCACCGGGCCGATGATGGCGAAATCGCTGGAGGACACCGCCTTCTATCAATTCCACCGGCTGCTCGCCCTGAACGAAGTCGGCGGCGATCCCGCGAGCAAGGGCCTGACCATTTCCGCTTTCCACGACACCATGCAGGCCCGCGCCAGGGAATGGCCGCAAGGGATGACGGCGACCGCCACGCACGACACCAAACGTGGCGAGGACGCCCGGGCGCGGATCGCCGCCTTAAGTGAAACTCCCGGCGAATGGACCAGCGCGGTCGCGCGCTGGAAAGTCCTGAACGCACCGCACCTCGCGCTCGACGGCAATCTGCGCGCTCCGTCGGCCACGTTCGAATACATGCTCTACCAGACCCTGCTCGGCGCCTGGCCGCTTGTGGAGACGGCAGATGCCGGTTTCGTCGCGCGTATCCAGGCCTATGCGCTCAAGGCCGCGCGCGAGGGCAAGGAGGAGACGAGCTGGCTCAACCCGCACGAGGCCTATGAGAACGGCGTCAAGAGCTTCATCGCGAAGATCCTCGATCCCGCGCTGTCAGGCGAATTCCTGGAGGCGCTGCAAACCCTTGCACGCCGCGTCGCGCTGCTCGGCGCGCTGAATGCGCTGAGCCAGCTCACGCTCAAGGCGACGCTGCCGGGCGTGCCCGATTTCTATCAGGGCACCGAATTCTGGGACCTGTCGCTGGTCGATCCCGACAACCGGCGTCCGGTGGATTTCTCCGCGCGACACGCGTCGCTGGGCACGCTGGACAATCCGGATTGGAATCATCTGATCAAGAGCTGGCCGGACGGCCAGCTCAAGCTGGCCTGGACGCGGCACCTGCTCAAGCTGCGCAACGAGCTGCCCGACGTCTTCGCGCGAGGTGACTACCAGCCGCTTCAGGTGCGGGGCGCACATGCCGACCATGTCGTGGCCTTTGCCCGCCGCCACGGCCGCGCTGCAGTGATCGTCGCGGTCGGGCGCCACTTCGCACCTTTCACGCAAGCCGGACGCGAATGGCCGGCGCTCGATGGGGCCGACGCCACCATCGACGTCACGGGCTACAACGTGCCGGGTTTGGCCGGCAACGATCTGCCGCTCGCGCAGGCGCTTCGCGGTTTTCCCGCTTCTGTGATCCCGGCGCGCCCCGCGGGTGCGGCGAAGCCGGTGCGGCAGCGCGCCCGCGCTTGAACGCTAACTTTTCGCGTCTTTGCCCAACAGCAGCTGGCCACGCTTGCGGATCGTGGCCTGCGCCATCTCGGCAAAGCGCTGCAATAGCCAGGGCAGCACGACCTGCACCTTGACGTGATCGTCGGCGACGTCGACCTGCCCCGTTGCGATCTGCCCGAGCGCGCGGATGCGAAAATTCATGCTGTCGCCGTTCCAGCGCTCCTCTTCGACCTGCATCACGGGAATGCTCGCCGCAGCACGGCCGAGCCCAGTCTTGAGCCGGCGCACCGCCTCCTCGCGGCCGAGGCGGTGGGGAATGGAGACGACAAGCGGTGCTGACATGGCTCTGCCCGGTTAGTGATTGAACCTCACATAGTCATGCACGCCGGTACCACAAAGGTTCCATGCAAGTTGCGCGTGCACCCGGTGTTTCATTGGCGGAACTTTAGAACCTGCGGCAAGTTGCCCTCGCACCACGGGACAGGTTGCAAACGACCCTTCAACGAAGGGCTGGAGGAGATTTCCGCATGTCTATCGGTACGATCATTCTGATCATTTTGGTCATCGCGCTGCTCGGCGGCTTCAGCGGCATCGGCGGCGGCCCGTTCTACGGCACCGGCTATTACGGCGGCGGCGGCCTCGGGCTAGTCATCGTGATCTTGCTGATCCTGTTGCTGCTGGGACGGATCTAGCGACCGAGCGAATATCTAGTAGGGTGGGCAAAGGCGCAACGCGCCGTGCCCACCTTTTTGCTCGGCCGAGAGAGGATGGTGGGCACGCTTCGCTTTGCCCACCCTACTTCGTTTTCCCGGCGAGCTTCTTGATCGCGGCCTTGATCGACGCGGCGGCATCGTCATAACCGTCCCACGCCTTCGACCGCGGCAGCAGCCCCGGCACGCTGCGCAGCGTGTAGCGCTTCGGATCGAGATCGGTCTTCACCTGCGCCCAGGTGAGCGGCATCGACACGGTGGCGCCGGCGCGCGCACGCGGCGACAGAGGGGCCACCGCCGTCGACATGCGGTCGTTGCGTAAATAGTCCAGGAAGATCTTTCCCTCTCGCAACTTCTTCGACATGTTGAGCAGGTAGCGCTCGGGAGCGTCGTCCGCCATCCACTGGCAGACGCCTTGTGCGAAGGCCTTCGCCTCCTTCCAGCTCACCTGGTCGCGCGCGCCGTGACGCAAGGGCACCACGACGTGCAGGCCCTTGCCGCCGGTGGTCTTGCAGAAGCTTTCCATGCCGATGTCGGTCAGCCGCTGCCGCATCTCCTTGGCGGCCTCGACGACCTCGGCGAAGACGACGTCGGGCGCCGGGTCGAGATCGAACACCAGCCGGCCCGGGGTATCGTAGGCGTAGGGCGCGCAATTCCAGGGATGCAGCTCGACGCCACCAATCTGTGCTACGGCCGCGAGCCCCTCGACCCGATCGATCTGCAGGTAAGGCTTGCGGTCGCCGGAGACCCGCGCGAGCTCAAGAAGGTTCGAGGTGCCCTGCATGGCATGGCGCTGGAAGAAGCATTCGCCCTTGATGCCGTCGGGCGCGCGGATCAGCGAGCACGGCCGGCCCTTCAGGTGCAGGATCATCCATTCGCCGACGGCTTCGAGATAGCGCGCGAGATCCAGCTTGGTGACGGGATCGCCATTGCCGTCGTCCGGCCAGAGCTGCTTGTCCGGCTTGGAGATGACGACTCCCATCACTTCGGCACTGCCGCCAGCCTGGGCCGTTCGTGCGCCAGTCTTCGCTTGCGCGCGCGGCTTGGCGCGCCGCTTCGTCGTGGGCTCGGCAAGCTCGGTATCCACCGGTGTCTCGGCCTCGACCTCCACCGCCGGCTTGTCCTGCCGCAGCCCCTTGAAGGCGGCCTGGCGGATATTGCCGTCGGCGGTGAAGCCGGCGAACTCGATCTCCGCCACGAGCTCCGGCTTCAGCCAGTGCACCTCGCGCGTCTTTTTCGGTGCGTTCTTGCCGCCGAACGGGCTTTGCTTCGCCTCCATGGCCTTCAGGGACGGCATGATGCGCTTGACCTTGTCGGCGCCGAAGCCGGTGCCGACCATGCCGACGAAGGCGAGATGATCACCGCGGTGCACGCCGGCCATCAGCGAACGGAATTTGCCGTTGGTGGTCTTGTAACCGCCGATCACGACCTCATGGCCGGCGCGGCATTTGGCCTTGGTCCAGCTTTCCGTCCGCCCCGAACGATAAGGCGCGTCAAGCTTCTTCGACACCACCCCCTCGAGCTCGAGCTTGCAGGCCGATTGCAGCACGGCGTCGCCGCCGCTTTCGAAATGCTCGACATAGCGAATCTGGCTCGATTTCTTCTTACGTGCCTCCAGGAGCTCCTTGAGGCGGCCCTTGCGCTCCCCGAGCGGTAGCCGCCGCAAATCGAGGCCTTCGACGAACAGGAGGTCGAAGGCGAAGAAGATGAGCTCGTCGGTCTTGCCGTCCGACAGAGCGGCCTGGAGTGACGAAAAATTGGGTGCTCCGTTGTGATCGAGCGCGACGATCTCGCCGTCGACCATCATATCCAGCAACGCGCCCGCTTCCTTCGCGATGCTTGCGAATTTTTCGGTCCAGTCGAGGCCTTTGCGCGTCTTCAACGTCGCCTTGCCGCCCTCGACCCGCAGCTGCACGCGGTAGCCGTCGAACTTGATCTCGTGGCACCAGCCGTCGCCACCCGGCGGGCGCTCGACCGAGGTGCAGAGCTGCGGCGCGACGAAGTCCGGCATCTCCGCGGCCTTCTTCGCGCTCGTGGCGGTCGTGGCTTTCTTCTTTGCCGTTTTGCCGGTTTTCAGCGCCGCGCGGGGCGCCGGCTTCACCGTGCGCTCTTTCGCCTCGTCCGCCCGGTTGGACTGCCAGACCGCGTCGGCCTTGGCCTTGGTGCCCTTCGCCAGCATGAACGGTTTTGGCGCGCGCCCCTTGCCTCCGGCGATCTGCTCCATCGCACGGCCGGAGGCGACCGATTTGTCCTCCTCGAGAATGTCGTTGTCTGCGCCCTCGCGAACATGTTCGTCGCGATGCTTGATCAGGAGCCAATTGGTCCGTTTGCCGCCGGTACGGTCGTTGCGCATGCGCACCAGGACCCAACTGCCGTGCAGCTTCTCGCCATGCAGGGTGAACTTCAGATCGCCCTTCTTGAAACCGCGTTCGGGATCTTCGGATTCCCAAGTGCCGCGGTCCCACAGCATGACCGTGCCGCCGCCGTACTGGCCCTCCGGAATCGTGCCCTCGAAATCACCATAGTCGAGCGGGTGGTCTTCGACCTCGACGGCCAGCCGCTTGTCGTGCGGATCGAGCGAGGGCCCTTTCGTCACCGCCCAGGACTTGAAGACGCCGTCGAACTCGAGCCGCAGATCGTAGTGCAGCCGCGAAGCGTCGTGCTTCTGGATCACGTAGCGCCGCTGCTTCGATGGCGCCACCGCGGTTTTGCCCGACGGCTCCGGCGTCTTCTCGAAATCACGTTTCTGTCGGTACTTGGAGAGCTTTTGCAGCACGACTGGTCCCGGATTCTCTTTCGGCGTGGAAGCCTATCACGGCCCGCATCCCACCCGGAACCAAAACCCCGCGGGACGGTTGGGGTTCCAAAATGACTCGCAGACGCTGGAGAACGGAATGGCACCGCGCGCCTATTGGAAGGGAACGTTGAAGCTCTCGCTGGTCAGTTGCCCCGTCGTGCTTTATCCGGCGACCACCGCGGCCGAGAAGACGCGGTTTCACATGATCAACCGCGAGACCGGCAACCGGTTGAAGCAGCAGATGATCGACGCCGAGACCGGCGACGTCGTCGAGAGCGACCAGAAGGGACGCGGCTACGAGCTGCGTAAGGGCAAATATGTCGAGATCGAGCCGGAGGAGCTCGAAGCGGTCCAGATCGAGAGCAACCACACCATCGCCATCGAGAGTTTCGTGCCGAGCGACGAGATCGACCAGCGCTATCTCAACCATCCCTACTATATCGCGCCCGACGGCAAGGCCGCGGTCGATGCTTTCGCCGTGATCCGCGACGCCATGAAGGACCAGGATCGCGTCGCGCTCGCCAAGATCGTACTCACCAATCGCGAGCACATCATCGCGATCGAGCCGCTCGGCAAGGGCCTGCTCGGCACCACGCTGCGCTTCCCTTACGAACTGCGCGACGAGGACCAGTTCTTCGACGACATCAAGAGCCCGAAGATCACCAAGGACATGGTTGAGCTCGCCGGCCATATCCTCCAGACCAAGGCCTCCCATTTCGATCCCAGCAAGTTCAAGGACGACTACGAGAACGCGCTGAAGGCGCTGGTGAAGCGCAAGGCCAGCGGCAAAAAGATCGAGCTGCCGGAGCCCCAGGAGCGGCCGAGCAATGTCGTCAGCCTGATGGATGCGCTGAAGCAGAGCTTGAAGGGACGCGGCGGGAAGAAGACGGCGGCGAAGTCCCATGCGCGCCGGGCATCGGGGCGAACGCGGGCCGCGAAGAAGACGCATCGGTCGACGGCGCGGCAGAGGAAGGCGGGTTAGCTCTCCACCGCGCACATCGCTCTCTTCCCTCATGGTGAGGAGGCGCGAAGCGCCGTCTCAAACCATGCAGGCCCCGCTGCAGCAGGTGGGCCTTCATCCTTCGAGACGCGCGTTCCGCGCTCCTCAGGATGAGGATCGAGAGCTAATCCCCCGCCTTCAGCCGGTACCCGATCCCCGTCTCCGTCAGCACATAATGCGGCCGCTCCGGATCGGCTTCGATCTTCTGCCGGAGCTGGCGGACATAGACGCGCAGATATTGGGCATCCGTCAGTTCGTCCCATAGCTCCCTCAGCAGAAAGCGGTGAGTGAGCACCTTGCCGGCGTGCTGCACCAGCACACGCAGGAGGTCATATTCCTTCGGCGACAGTTTGACATCGCGCTCTCCGACCCTGACGATCCGGCGCACCAGATCGACCGAAAGATCGCCGGCACGAAACACCGGCCGTTCGCCCTGAATCTGAAGCTGGTGCCGCAGCGCGGCGCGCAGGCGCGCCAGCAGCTCGTCCATGCCGAACGGCTTTGTCAGGTAATCGTCGGCCCCGAGATCGAGCGCCTCCACCTTGCCGGCCTCATCGCCACGGCTCGACAACACCACGATCGGCACAGCTTCATTGCGGGCGCGGATGGTACGTAACAGCTCATGGCCCTGGATATCGGGCAGGCCGAGATCGAGGATGATCAGCGCAGGATCCTCGCTGAGCTTCTCCAGCGCGGTTTTGCCGTTCGACGCCTCCAGGATCTCATAGCCTTGCGTCGAGAGCCCCATCCGCAGCAATTTGCGGATCGGCGGCTCGTCGTCGATGACAAGCACTTTGATCGGGGCTGCGCTCATGCGGCGGTATCCAATGCGTGGGTCCGGGCCGGAATGGGCAGACGGATGGTCAGAACCGCGCCGCTCCGGTCGCTGCGATTCGCAGCCGAGATCGTGCCATGCATCGCCTCGACAAAGCCGCGGGAGATGGCGAGCCCGAGCCCGGTACCGGGCCGGACATGGTCACCCTTCTGCGCGCGATAAAACTTGTCGAACACACTCTCGAGCTCCTCGGACGGAATGCCGTCGCCCTCGTCGGCAATCTGGAGCACCACATGATCGCTGTCGCGCCGGCTGCGGATCGAGACCGTGGCGTGGGGCGGCGAATATTTGGCGGCGTTGTCGAGCAGGTTGAACAGCACCTGCTCGAACAGCACCGCATCGAGCTGGAGCATGGGAAGATCTGCGGCCAACTCCAGCTCCACCTTGTGGGCGGTGAGGATCTTGGCTGCACGCCGGAGCGCACTGCCGACGATCTCTCCGAGATCGTGCAACGCAGCGTTGGGCACGATGGCGCCGGATTCGAGCTTGGTCATGTCGAGCAGATTGGCAATGAAGCGGTTGAGCCGTTCGGATTCGTCGATGACCGTCGCCAGCAGGTCGCGCTTCTCGGTGTCGGAGAGCGCGCTGGCGAGATCGCGCATAGTCGAGGCCGCACCCAGCACGGATGCGAGCGGCGTCTTCAGGTCGTGTGAAATCGAGGTCAGCAATGCGGAACGCAGCCGCTCGGATTCGACGGAGCGCTTGATGCGATCGACGTCCTCGACCAGCAGCACGCGCTCGATCGCCAGCGCGCCCTGATCGACCAGCGCGTCGAGCAGCCGGCGCTGATCCGGTGTCAGCAGCGGGCCGGTGCGATCGTCGTCGATGCCGATGACTCCGATCGGCCCGCGCCCGGTGCGCATCGGCAGGAACAGCCGTTTTGCACCCGGTAGTGTGTCCGAGCCGCGGCCTGCAGGCCGGTCATTGCTCCAAGCCCAGTTGGCGGCCGCAAGGTCGGGCTGATCGAGATCGTCCTCGGGAGGATACCCCGACTTCACCGTGAGCAGGCCGTCCTCCGGCAACAGCAGCACCACGCGGACTTTCAGCATCAGCGCGATCTGATAGGCGGTCGCCCACAGCACGTCGTCGAGCGTGCCGGTGCCGGCGAGCTTGCGGCTGAATGCATAGAGCTGCTCGGTGGTCCGGATGCGGCCGATCGCAGCATCGGCCTGGGTGCGGACCCTCCCCGCCACGTTCGACACCACGAACGCTATCAGCATGAAGAAAAAGAACGCCGCGACATTGGTCGGATCGGTGATGGTGAAGGTATAGACCGGCGGCAGAAAGAAGAAATTGTAGGCGAGCGACGCCGCGACGCTCGCAAGCAGCGACGGCCATAATCCGTAGCGCACGGCAACCGTCACCACGGCGGTCAGAAACATCAGGTCGACGTTCTCAATGCCGAAATAAGGCTTGATGGCCACGGCGGCAGCGAGACCAAGCGCGGTGATCCCGAGTGCCTTCAGATAGGGCCGCGCATCGAACGGGTCCGATCGCGTTGCGGTCTGCACCGCCGTCTTCGGCGCCGGCTCGCTCGTGAGCTCGTCGCCAGGGATGACATGCACGCTGATATTGCCGGCGCGGCGCACCAGATCGTGCACGACGGAGCCGCGCGTCATCTCGAACCAGAGCGAGCGCGTCGACTTTCCGATCACGATCTGGGTGACGTTGTTGCCCTGCGCGAAATTGACCACGTCGTCGGCGAGGCGGCGGCCGACGCCCGGGGTCGTCAGCGCCTCGCCGCCGAGCGATTCCGCGAGCCGCAGCGTATCGGCCAGCCGGTCGCGCTCCTCATCGGACATTTGCAGGGACCGCCGCGTCTCGATCGACACCGCGATAAACGGCGCGTGCAGCCGGTCGGCTAGCCGCTTGGTGTAACGCACGAGGCTGGCCGCGCGCGGATCTTCGCTGATGCAGACGAGGATGCGCTCGCCTGCGGCCCAGGGACCGGCGATCGCGTTCGCCTGCATGTGGGTGAGCAGCTGCTCGTCGACCCGTTCGGCCGTGCGCCGCAGCGCGAGTTCGCGCAACGCAGTCAGGTTACCCGGCGAGAAATAATGCTCCAGCGCCCGCTTGGCCTGCCTGGGGACATAGACCTTGCCTTCCTTCAGGCGCTGGATCAGGTCGTCGGGCGTGAGGTCGATCAGCTCGATGGCGTCTGCGCGGTCGAACACCGAATCCGGCACGGTCTCCCGCACCCGCACATGGGTGATCTGCGCGACGACGTCGTTCAGGCTCTCGATGTGCTGGATATTGACGGCGGTGTAGACGTCGATGCCGTGGGACAGCAGCTCCTCGACATCGAGATAGCGTTTCGGATGACGGCAAAGAGGAGCATTGGTGTGGGCGAGCTCGTCGACCAGCGCGATTTTCGGCCGGCGCGCGATCACGGCGTCGAGGTCCATTTCCTCGACAATCTGGCCGCGGTAGTCGAGCTTCTTGCGCGGGATCACTTCCAGCCCGCGCACCAGCGCCTCGGTCTCGGCGCGGCCATGGGTCTCGACGAAGCCGACCACGACGTCGATGCCGGCCTTGCGCTTGGCGTGGGCGCTTTGCAGCATCTCGTAGGTCTTGCCGACGCCGGGAGCGGCGCCGACGAAGATTTTCAGCTTGCCGCTCACGCCCTCCTCCCGGCGCGCGGCCTCCAGCAGCGCCTCGGGCGAAGGACGTTGTTCGGGATCGCGGCGCTCTCGGACCATCAGATCAATATAATCGTCCGCGCGGACCTAGCCTAGACTACTTCGTGGCACGATCGAGCGCGAGATTCAGAGTCAGCACGTTGATCCGGGGCTCGCCGATCAAGCCGAGCAGGCGGCCCTGGGTGTTGGAAGCCACCAGTTGCTTGACCTGATCCTCCGGCACGTTTCGCGCCTTCGCGACGCGCGGCACCTGGAATTGCGCCGCTTCCGGCGAGATATCCGGATCGAGGCCACTGGCTGAGGTCGTCACGAGGTCGACCGGCACGGCGGCATTCGGATTCTCGCCCCTGAGCTTGTCCACGTCTTCCTTCAGCCGGTCGGCCAGCGCCTTGCTGGTCGGGCCGAGATTTGAGCCACCCGAATTCGCGGCGTTGTAGGGCGCCGGTACCGTCTTGGTCGAATCGTTCGGATCCGGCGCCACCGTCGCCGAGGGACGGCCGTGGAAATATTTGTCGTCCTTGAACTCCTGCCCGATCAGGGCGGAGCCGACCACCTTGCCGTCCTTCTCGATCAAGCTGCCCTGCGCCTGCGCGGGGAAGATCGCACCGGCAATAGCGGTCATCGCGAGCGGGTAGGCCAGGCCGGTGATGGCGGTGAGCACCAGCAGCAGGACGATGGCGGGGCGGATTTCTCTGAGCATGCGTTTCTCCTATTTCTTTCGTCGTGGCGAGGAGCGAAGCGACGAAGCAATCCAGTCTCTCAGCCGCGGCAAGAATTCTGGATTGCTTCGCTTCGCTCGCAATGACGGGGTTAAGCCAGGTGCAAGGCAACGACGACGAGGTCGATCGCCTTGATGCCGATGAAGGGAATGACGATACCGCCGAGGCCGTAGATCAGCAGGTTGCGCCGGAGCAGTGCGCCGGCCCCGACCGCGCGATAGGCGACGCCCTTCAGCGCCAGCGGGATCAGTGCGATGATAACAAGTGCGTTGAAGATGATCGCCGACAGGATGGCGCTCTGCGGGCTCGACAGGTTCATGACATTGAGCACGTTGAGCTGGGGGTAGAACGCCAGGAACATCGCCGGGATGATCGCGAAATACTTCGCGACGTCGTTGGCGATCGAGAACGTGGTCAGCGCGCCGCGCGTCATCAAGAGCTGCTTGCCGATCTCGACCACCTCGATCAGCTTGGTCGGGTTGGAATCGAGATCGACCATGTTGCCGGCCTCGCGGGCCGCCTGCGTGCCGGTGTTCATGGCGACACCGACGTCTGCCTGTGCGAGCGCCGGCGCGTCGTTGGTGCCGTCGCCGCACATCGCCACCAGCTTACCTTTGGCCTGCTCGTCGCGGATCAGCTTGAGCTTGTCCTCGGGAGTTGCCTGCGCCAGGAAGTCGTCGACGCCGGCCTCCGCTGCAATCGCGGCGGCCGTCATGGGATTGTCGCCGGTGATCATGACGGTGCGGATGCCCATGCGCCGCAGCTCGGCAAAGCGCTCGCGGATGCCGCCCTTGACGATGTCCTTGAGCTGGATGACGCCGAGCAGCCTACCGTCCCTGGCGACCGCCAGCGGCGTGCCGCCGGCCTTCGATATCTCGTCGGCAATGGTCTGGATCTCGCGACCGATGTCCGAGAGCCCGGCGAGCTGGATGGAACGAGCCGTGTTGCCAGAGGCAACCACCAGCGGTGCACCGCCACCGACATAGTTGAGCATCGCATCGACCGCGCCCTTGCGCACCGACGAGCCGCCGGCGTCGACACCGCTCATGCGGGTCTGCGCCGTGAAGGGGATGAAGGTGGCTCCCAACTCGGCCATCTCGCGGCCACGGATGCCGTATTTTTCCTTGGCCAGCACCACGATCGAACGGCCCTCCGGGGTCTCGTCGGCGAGCGATGCGAGCTGGGCCGCGTCCGCGAGCTCCTGCTCGGTGACGCCACGCACCGGGCGGAAGGAGGTCGCTTGGCGGTTGCCGAGCGTGATCGTTCCGGTCTTGTCGAGCAGCAGCGTGTCGACGTCTCCGGCGGCCTCGACCGCACGGCCGGACATCGCCAGCACGTTGAAACGGACCAGACGGTCCATGCCGGCGATGCCGATCGCCGACAGCAGCGCGCCAATCGTAGTCGGGATCAGCGTCACGAATAGCGCGACCAGCACAACCACCGAGATCGAGCCGCCGGCATAGGCCGCGTAACTCGGGATGGTGACGGTGGCGAACACGAAGATGATGGTGAGGCCGGCCAGCAGGATGTTGAGCGCGATCTCGCTCGGGGTCTTCGCACGTTCCGCGCCCTCGACCAGCTTGATCATGCGGTCGATGAAGGTCGAGCCCTGCGCTGCCGTGATCCGCACGCGGATCCAGTCGGACAGCACCTGGGTGCCGCCGGTCACCGCCGAACGGTCGCCGCCAGATTCGCGGATCACGGGTGCGGACTCGCCGGTGATGGCGGCCTCGTTGACGGACGCAACGCCCTCGATCACCTCGCCATCGGAGGGAATGGTATCGCCGGCCTCGACCAGCACGATGTCGCCGACCTTGAGGCTGGTGCCCGGCACGAGATTGAAGGCCAGGCCGGCGCCGGTCAGCAGCTTTGCCTGGCTCTCGGTGCGGGTCTTGCGCAGCGATTCCGCTTGCGCCTTGCCGCGGCCTTCGGCCACCGCTTCGGCGAAGTTGGCAAACAGCACCGTGAACCAGAGCCAAACGATGATTTGGAAGGTGAAGCCGAGATTCTCGCCGCCCGTGACGAGGTCGCGCAGGAAGATCACCGTGGTGAGCGCGGCCACGATCTCGACCACGAACATCACCGGATTCTTGATCATCAAGCGCGGATCGAGCTTGATGAAGGACGCGCGGATCGCAGGCACGACGATCTTGGGATCGAGCATCGCCGAGACGGACGCGCGTTTTTGCAGTTTCATGGTATCCATGGAGGTCACCCCAAACAATCAGAAGGCTGTCGATCAGAACACTTGCTGTTCAGAACACTTGTTGTTCAAAACACTTGGCCGGCGTTCATCGCGAGATGCTCGACGATGGGGCCGAGGGCGAGGGCCGGGAAGAAGGTGAGGCCGCCGATGATCAGGATCACGCCGACGACGAGGCCGACGAACAGCCCGCCCGTGGTCGGGAGGGTGCCCGCGGACGGCGGGATCGATTTCTTGGCGGCCAGCGAACCCGCGATCGCCATCGCCGGGATGATCATGAAGAAGCGGCCGACGAACATCGCGCTTGCGAGCGTCAGGTTGTAGAAGAAGGTGTTGCCGGTGAGGCCCGCGAAGGCCGAGCCGTTGTTGCCGGTCGCCGAGGTGAAGGCGTAGAGCACCTCGGTGAAGCCATGCGGCCCGGCATTCGCCATCGAGGCGACAGCCGCCGGATAGACCACGCCGACGGCGGTCCAGCCCAGATACATCAGCGGCAGCACCAGGATCGCGAGCATCGCCATCTTCACTTCGCGCGCCTCGATCTTCTTGCCGACATACTCCGGCGTGCGGCCGACCATCAGGCCTGCCACGAAGATCGCGAGCACGACGAACAGCAGCATGCCATAGAGGCCGGCGCCGACGCCGCCGACGATGATTTCGCCGAGCTGCATATTGATCAGGGGAATCATGCCGCCGAGCGCCGTGAAGCTGTCATGCATGGCGTTGACCGCGCCGCAGGAGGCGGCCGTCGTGATCACGGCGAACAGGGAGGACGCGACGATGCCGAAGCGAACCTCCTTGCCTTCCATGTTGCCGCCGGTCAGGCCGAGTGCGTGCAGGGTCGAAGTACCGTTGGCCTCCGCCCAATAGGTGATGGCGACACCGGCGACGAACAGCACGCCCATCACGGACAGGATCGCCCAGCCCTGGCGCTGGTTGCCGACCATGCGGCCGAACACGTTGGTCAGCGCCGCACCCAGAACGAAGATCGACAGCATCTGAATGAAGTTGGACAGCGCGGTTGGATTTTCGAACGGATGCGCCGCATTGGCGTTGAAGAAGCCGCCGCCATTGGTGCCGAGCATCTTGATCGCGACCTGGGAGGCGACCGGGCCGACCGCAATGGTTTGCTTGGCACCCTCGAGCGTGGTGGCCTCGACATAGTCACCGAGCGTCTGCGGTATGCCTTGCGAGACCAGGAACAGCGTATAGACGATACAGATTGGCAACAGCACATAGAGCGTGCAGCGGGTGACGTCGACCCAGAAATTTCCGACGGTGCGTGCCGACGCACGCGAGAAGCCGCGGATCAGGGCGACCGCGAGTGCGATACCGGTCGCCGCCGACAGGAAGTTCTGGTGCGTCAAGCCGAGCATCTGCACGAGATAGGAGATCGTGCTCTCGCCGCCGTAGTTCTGCCAGTTGGTGTTGGTGATGAAGGAGATCGCCGTATTGAAGGAGAGATCCGCGGCGACCGCGCCTTGGCCGGCCGGATTGAACGGCAGTACGGCCTGCAACCGCATCACGCCGTAGATGATGAGGAAGCCGCCGACATGGAACAACAGCATGGCGACCGTATAGGTCAGCCAATGCTGCTCGCGCTTCTCGTCGACGCCGGAGAACCAGTAGATGCCGGCCTCGATGGGACGCAGCACCGGCGAGAGGAAGGTCCGCTCGCCGTTGAACACGCGCGTCATGTACCAGCCGAGCGGTTTTGTGAGCGCGACGATAATGACGCAAAAGAGAATGATCTGGAGCCAACCGATCACAGTCATGACATCAACCCTTCAGGCTTCGTGAGCACGGTCAGAACCGCTCGGGCCGCAGCAGCGCGTAAGTGAGGTAGAACAGGAGGCCGAGCGAAACGGCGCCGGCGAGCGAATAATCGAAGATCATGGTCCGCTCCCTCACAGCCGTTCGCAGGCATAGGTGTAGCCAATCGCAACGGCGAAGAAGCCGAAGCCCAGCGCCAGCATCAGAATGTCCATCATGGAGATACTCCTCGTTGCGCCCTTGATTTCGGTGCAACCGTTTCTCGGGAGACCCGGTCGGCGCGTGAAAGGAAATGCCAGTGCATTTCCACGGCGCCCACCGGGACTTTGACCGTGCTGAAGTGCCACCCCAGGCATAGGTTTTCGAGACGAGGGCCGTGGCGAAGTTATAGGAATCTCATAAAAGGCCGGGGCTGACGGCGTGGTCGGACAACGCTGACGAGGCACATGACATCGTCGTCCCGGCGACGGCGGAGAATGGCGCGCCACCGCCCCCATCCCGCACTTATGAAATCCCTATATCTCCCGCCCCGCCCCCATCTCGTTTTCAAATGCCGTTTTGGCCATTTTGGAGAGGCCGGCCGACTGACCGACGCCAATTCCAGGAGGCCTGACATGACCGCCGCTCTCCGGCACTACGATCCGCCCTCACTCAGCGAACGCCTGCGCCACGCGCACACGATGACGCGACCGCTGATGCTCGAGATCATCGATCACGCCTGCCGGCACTTCCCTTCGCTCGGGCAGAGCGAGCGCACTGCGCGCGTCACGCGCCTGATCGAAGCAGAAGCCTGGGCCGATGCCGCGCTGGCACTGATGGAGCTGGAGCTGCCGCTGTGGCAAGTCCGCCGCATCGCCTACGACGAGGGTGAATGGCACTGCGCTCTCTCGCGCGAGCGCGAGTTGCCGGACTGGCTCGACCCCGCGGTCGAGGCGCGCCACGCCGATCTCGCGCTCGCGCTGCTGTCGGCTTTCATAGAGGTCGAGGCATTGGCCCTGCAAGTTTCGCGTCCGAGCGTTCCCACTATTCGTCCCGCGCGTGACCCGCTCTACGAGCCGGTCGGCTGCGAAAATTTCGGCTAGTGGGCGCGGTCCTGACGCTCGTCATCACACTCGTGGCGCGCGGGCTCGGAGCATAAACCGTCACGCCCATCGACCGCGAATTGACCATGGCTGCCTACCGGGCGAGCAACCGGCTCCGCAGCGCGGTCGCGACGCCCGGCTGAAGGCACGTCTCCCGCACCAAAAACACTCGGCCGATCTGGCGCAGTTTCCCGGAACCGTGTAGATCGGTTTCATGAGCACCAGCAACGTCAACGTCGTCGCCCATCCCCTGGTCCAGCACAAGCTCTCCCTGATGCGGGAGAAGGACCGCTCGACCAAGAGCTTTCGCGAGATCCTGAACGAGATCGGGATGCTGCTCGGCTACGAGGTGACGCGCGACCTGCCGCTGGAGCTTGTCGAGATCGAGACGCCGATTGCGCCGATGCGGGCGCCCAAGATCGCCGGCAAGAAGCTCACGCTGGCGCCGATCCTGCGCGCCGGCGTCGGCTTCCTCGACGGCATGCTGGCGCTGATGCCGTCGGCGCGCATCGCCCATATCGGGCTCTACCGCGATCCTGAGACATTGCAGGCCGTGGAATATTACTTCAAGGCGCCGCAGGACCTGTCGGACCGCACCGTGATCCTGATGGATCCCATGCTGGCGACCGGCAACTCGGCCTGCGCCGGCGCCTCGCTGCTGAAGGCGCGCGGCGCCCGCGACATCCGCTTCGTCTGCCTTCTGGCCGCGCCTGAAGGGATCACGCAGTTCCAGAGCGAGCATCCGGACGTGCCGGTCTGGACCGCCGCGATCGACGAGCGGCTCAACGACCACGGCTACATCGTGCCGGGGCTGGGCGACGCCGGCGACCGGATGTTCGGCACCAAGTAGACAGGTTCGCGCGATCGGATTAGTGCGGTTGCCATGAGCGCCAACGTTTTTTCGCTGCAAGCGCTGATCCGGACCGAAGCCGCCGCCGATCCGGCCTTCGTGTTCGACGGCACGCCGGTCTCGCGCGCGGAATTCTCGGAAAAGATCGAGCAGACCGCCGCCTGGCTTGCCGCGCAGGGTATCGGCACGGGCGACGTCGTCGCGGTCTGGCTGGTCAACCGGATCGAATGGATCGCGCTGCTGTTCGCCGCCGGCCGCCTCGGTGCCATCATTGCCGCCGTCAATACGCGCTACCGCAGCGCGGAGGTCGCGCATCTCCTGAAGCTCTCCGGCGCCAGGCTGATGGTGATCGAAGCCGCGTTTCGCTCGATCGACTTTGCCGCTATTCTCGCCGACGTCGCGAAGGACGAGGTGCCTGCGCTGCGAGAGATCGCGGTGGTCGGCGCGGATGAGATTCCCGCCCAATGGCCATGCGTGCGCTTCGACGTCTTCGACAAGCCCTATCCGCCGGCCCCGCCGGCTCAGGACGATTTCGATCTGCCGGTTCTGCTCTACACGACGTCAGGCACCACCAAAGGACCGAAGCTTGTCGCGCATTCGCAGCGAACGCTGGCCACGCACGCCGTCTCCGTCGCCGAGGCGCTAAAACTCTCGCCGCAGCGCCATGCGCTGCTGGCCATGCTGCCGTTCTGCGGCACCTTCGGCATGACGAGCCTGCTCGGCTTCGTCGCAGCGGGCGCGACCGTCCACGCGCTCGAAGCCTTCGAGGCCGCGCCGGCGCTGAAGATTCTCCGCGAGTGCGGGATCACGCATGCCTTTGGCTCGGACGAGATGTTCCGCCGCATCCTCGCCGTCACCGAGGCGCCGCATCCGTTTCCGCATCTCGAAGTCTGCGGCTTTGCCGCGTTCCAGCCCGGCTGGCGCGAGCTTGCCGCGGAGGCCGAGGCGCGCGGCATGCCGTTGCACGGCCTTTACGGTTCGAGCGAGGTGCAGGCGCTGTTCTCGATCGCACGCTCGAGTGATGGCTTCGCCGATCGCATCGAGGGCGGCGGCTGGCCAATGTCCCCGGAGGCCAAGGTCCGTGTGCGCGACACCGAGACCGGCGAACTCGCGGCTCGCGGCGTCTCCGGTGAGATCGAGATCCATGCGCCGTCACGCTTCCTCGGCTACTACAACAATCCCGACGCGACGCGCGACGCCATCACCGCGGACGGCTTCTTCCGCACCGGCGATATCGGCCGGCTGCGCGGCGACGGCTCCTTCGTCTACGAAACCCGCGCGGGCGACGCCATGCGGCTCGGCGGGTTTCTTGTCGCACCCGGCGAGATCGAGGACGAGCTCAAATCGTGCGCTGGCGTGGCCGACGCCCAGGTCGTCGCGGTCGATCTGAAGGGAAACGCACGCTGCGTTGCCTTCGTGATTGCCACCCAGGACCCCCACCACGAACCGCCGCGGCAGGACGCGTTGATCACGCGTCTACGCGAGCGGCTCGCCGGCTACAAGGTCCCGGCGCGGATCTATGTCGTGGAGGCCTTCCCCGTCACCGACAGCGCGAATGGCGTCAAGATTCAGCGCGCCCGGCTTCGGGCCATGGCGATGGACCGGATCGCCGCGGAATAAGCACGGCCACTGGGATAGGGCGCGAATTCGTCTCGGCTAAAAGGTCGCGCATCAGCTAGTACGACTTCGCCAGCCCCAGCACCTTTTCCGCAATGAAGCTGAGCGCAAGCTGCGGGCTGACCGGCGCGATGCGCGGGATCAGAACTTCGCGCAAGTAACGCTCGACATGGAACTCCTTGGCATAGCCGAAGCCGCCATGGGTCATCACCGCCTGCTCGCAGGCGTGATATCCGGCCTCACCCGCAATGTATTTCGCGGCATTGGCGGCGCCGCCGCAAGGCATGCCCTTGTCGTATTGCCAGGCCGCCGACATCACCATCAACCAGGCCGCCTCGAGCTCGACCCAGTTGACGGCCAGCGGATGCTGAATGCCCTGGTTCTTGCCGATGGGCCGGTTGAACACAACGCGGGTCTTGGCGTATTCGGTCGCGCGCGACAACGCGAGCTTGCCGAGGCCGACGGCTTCCGCTGCGATCAGGATGCGCTCCGGGTTCATGCCTTCGAGAATGTACTGGAAGCCTTTGCCCTCTTCGCCGATGCGATCCTCCATCGGGATTTCAAAGTCCTCGAAGAACAGCTCGTTGGAATCGACGACCTTGCGGCCCATCTTCTCGATCTCGTGGACCTTGATCCTGTTGCGATCGAAGTCCGTATAGAACAGGCTCAGCCCATGCGTCGGCGAGCGCACCTCCTCCAGCGGCGTGGTGCGCGCCAGCAGCAGGATCTTGTGCGCGACCTGCGCGGTCGAGATCCACACCTTCTGGCCGTTGACGATGTAACGGTCGTTCTTGGCCACCGCGCGGGTCTTGAGCTGGGTGGTATTGAGGCCGGTGTTGGGCTCGGTCACGGCAAAGCACGCCTTCTCGCGGCCCTCGACCATCGGCGGCAGCATGCGCTTGCGCTGTTCCTCGGTGCCGAACACGACCACGGGATTGAGACCGAACACGTTGATGTGCACCGCGGATGCGCCCGACATGCCGGCGCCGGATTCCGCGATGGCGCGCATCATGATCGCGGCTTCGGTGATGCCGAGCCCGGAACCGCCGTAGGCCTCCGGCACGCAGATGCCGAGCCAGCCCGCGTCGGCGAGCGCCTTGTGGAAGTCGTGCGGGAAGCCGCCCTCGTGGTCCTTCTTCAGCCAATAGGCGTCAGGAAAGCCTTCGCAGATCTTAGCGATGGCGTCGCGAATAGCCTCCTGCTGATCGGTGAGCGCGAAATCCATGATGGTCTCCTTGTTGGGAGCCGCGCCCGCGCCATCTCCCCTCTTCGCGTTTCCCACGCGAAGGCCGCGGCCGATTGCTGTGCCCGGACGTGCCCTCGCTTGCGTTCTTTAGCTCGAAAAACCGGGTACAGATACGTGAATTTGCCTGCCAACTGTGTGTACCATGCATGGGATCATGCGGCGCGATGGTGTGAGCGCGCTGTTATTTCGCAGGGAGGAAGACCGCGATGGCCGGACTTTATTTCGAGGAGTTTTCCGTGGGCCAGGAGTTCAGGCATCCCCTGACGCGGACCGTCACGGAGATGGACAACACCATGTTCAGCCTGCTGACGCTCAATCCGCAGCCGCTGCACATCGACGCGCATTTTGCGGCCCAGACCGAGTTCGGCCAGCGCATTTTCAACAGCCTTTACACCCTCGGCATCATGATCGGCATGACGGTCTATGATACGACCATGGGCACCACCGTTGCCAATCTCGGCATGACCGACGTCACTTTTCCGAAACCGGTCTTCCATGGCGACACTTTGCGGGCGACGACCAAGGTGCTTTCGTTGCGGGAATCCAAATCGCGCCCCAAAGCGGGAATCGTCGAGTTCGAGCACCACGCTCTCAACCAGAACGACGAGATCGTCGGAAAATGCCGCCGCATGGCGATGATGCACAAGAGGCCGGTCTGATGCGTTCGATGCTGTTCGTGCCGGGCGACTCCCCGCGCAAATTCGAGAAGGCGAGCGAAGGCAAGGCCGACGCGCTGATCATCGATCTCGAAGATTCCGTCGTCGCCGACAAGAAGCCGGAGGCGCGCGGGTTGACGCTGGCGATGCTGAAAGGCTCTCGTGGCCCGCACCAGCTCTATGTCCGCGTCAACGCGCTCGACACCGGCATGACGCTCGCTGACCTTGCCGCGGTGATTCCAGGCAAGCCTGACGGCATCGTGCTGCCGAAATCACAGGGCGGCGACGACGTGCGGCAGGTCGCGACCTGGCTCGAAGCTTTGGAAGCTGCGGCTGGTATCGCCATCGGCTCAACACGCATCGTCTGCGTCGCGACCGAAACCGCAGGATCGATCTTCGGGCTCGGCAGCTACAAGGGCTGCTCTCCTCGCCTCGCGGGCCTGATGTGGGGCGCGGAAGATCTCTCGGCCTCGCTCGGCGCTACTGAAAAGGCGTCAGGCGGCGTGTTCCACAGCCCTTATCGTCTGGCGCGCGATCTCTGCCTGATGGCGGCAGCCGCGGCCGAAGTCGCGCCGATCGACACCGTCTATACCGACATCGACAATCTGGCGGGGCTCGAACAGGAAACGCGCGCGGCGCGGCGTGACGGTTTTTCGGCGAAAGCGCTGATCCATCCCAAGCACGTCGACGTGGTCAACGCGGCGTTCGAGCCGACCGAGGCCGAGCGTAATTGGGCGGAGAAGGTGATCGCGGCGTTCGCGAACAATCCGAACTCCGGCACGCTGCGCCTCGACGGTCAGATGATCGACAAGCCGCATCTTCGCGCCGCGAAGAAGATCCTCGGCCGGAGCTAGAGCAGGACGCCGCCCTGCGACAGATGGGATACAAGCCACTCTCAGCGTCGTCGTCGTGGCGGGGCTTGTCCCGGCCATCCACGGGCTTCCACGCAACCGGCACCCAAGAACGTGGATGCCCGGGACAAGCCCGGGAATGACGAAGCGAAAACGTCCCGCCCCTCACTTTCCGCAGGCGGGGAGAGGGGAGCGTTAGACGATCTTGATCGACATGTCCGGCAAGCCGTCGAGCTTGCACAACAGCACGTCGCCCTTCACGACCGGGCCGACATTCTCCGGCGTGCCGGAATAGATGATGTCGCCGGCCTTCAGCTCGAAGGCTTCCGACAGTTTTGCGATCTGCTCGGCCACGCTCCAGATCATCTTGCTGAGATCCGAGCTCTGCTTCACCGTCCCGTTGATCGCCAGCGAAATAGCGCCCTTGTCGAAATGGCCGGTCTTGCTGGCCGGGTGGATCGGTCCGATCACCGCGGCGTGGTCAAAGCTCTTGCCGATCTCCCACGGCTTCTTCTCCGCGGCCATCCCGTTCTGGAGATCGCGCCGGGTCATGTCGAGGCCGAGCGCGTAGCCATAGACATGGTCGAGCGCCTTCTCGGCCGGAATGTTGGAGCCGCCGGACTTCAGCGCGGCGACCAGCTCGACTTCGTGGTGATAGTTCTTGGTCAGCGACGGATAGGGATGGTCGGCGACCTCGCCCACAGCGACGTTCTGGATTGCGTCGGTCGGCTTCTGGAAGAAGAACGGCGGCTCGCGGTTCGGGTCCGAGCCGCGCTCGATCGCGTGCGCCGCATAGTTGCGCCCGATGCAGTAGATGCGGCGGACCTGGAACACCTGGGTTTCGCCGACGATCGGAATGGTGACCATCGGCACCGGAAAGATCGGCTTCGGCACGGCCTGCGCAGCAGCCGGCGCAACTTCCGCGATTGACGCAGCACTTGCCGCCGCGGCAATTGCAAGCAGCTCTCGTCGCGTTGCTGATCTCTCTTTCATGTTTTGTGCTCCCTTTTTGTGTTCGTTGGGCGCATCATGCGCGCCGAGCCGCCTGATAATCAATATTCAGTATGCCAGCAATGCTGGACCGGCACGTCGTTTAATTGACGAGAACAGGCCGTCTGCGACCGAGCCTTCCCACCCCGGCTCCCATTCGCCCTAGCATGGAACTTGCATAAATTCTGGGCGACATGGATGCCGCATGAACCTCATCAGCCTCGATATCCGTATGCTCCGGTCGCTGATCTCCGTGGTCGAGACCGGCAGCATTACCGAGACCGCGCGGCGGCTGGGCCGCACCCAGCCGGCGATCACCCTGCAATTGCAGCGGCTGGAGGAGCTCACCGGGAAACAATTGTTCGAGCATGCCGGGCGCCGGCTGACGCTGAGCGAGGACGGCACCACGGTTCTCACCTACGCCAAGTCCATCCTGCGATTGCATGACGAATTGATTTCGCAATTGGCGTCACAGGAGATCGAGGGTCAGGTCGTACTCGGCACGCCGGACCTCTATGCCGCCTTCATGCTGCCGCAGATCCTCAGCGTGTTCCGAAAATCCTTCCCCCGCGTCCAGGTCGAGCTCAATTGCGCGCTCTCGACGCCGCTGGTGGGCCTGGTCAAGCGCGGCGATGTCGACATCGCGCTCGTGACCCGCATGAACGATTTTACGGGCGGCCAGGTGGTACGGCGCGAGCAACTGGTCTGGATGACCGGCGAGCAGTCCGCCGCGCACCAGGAACGGCCCATTCCGCTGGCGTTGCTGCCGCCCGGCAACATCTATCGCGACTACGCGATCGACACGCTGGAACGCGCGAATTTGCGCTGGCGCATCGCCTGCGTCAGCGAAAGCGTCGGCGGCCTTCAGGCGGCGGCCTTCGCCGGCATGGCCGTGACCGTACTCGGCCGCAGCGCCCTGGTGCCGGCGATGCGCGAGATCGGCCCGAACGAGGGCCTGCCGCCACTGCCGAAGATCGAGCTGCTGCTCTACAAGTCGAGCGGCGCAACCTCGAAGGCGGCGACCGCCTTGCACGACTATCTCGCGCACTATCTGCGCCTCGACGAAGAGCTCAGCGGCCGCGGCGACCCGATCGAGCTGTCCTGAGCTTCATACCTTCGCGCGCGTGGGACTTTCGCGGAGCGCCAGTGACGGCCAGAAGTTTGCCCAGGGCTGCGCCGCCTCGAACGCAGCGGCGATGCGGAAGATCGTGGGCTCGTCGAGCCAGGGAGCGACGATCTGCAAGCCGATCGGCATTCCGTCGCGATCGAAGCCGCAGGGCAGCGTCGCCGCCGGAAGACCGGCGAGGTTGATCGGCCAGGTGAAGGGCGACCAGCCGAGATGCGGATCGACCTTGCCGCCGTCGATCGTGTCGACGCCGATGCGGCCGGCCTCGAACGCGGTCACCGCGACAGTCGGCGTCACCAGCGCATCGACGCGCTCGAAAAGCTTCAGGAAGCCGCTGCGAGCCTGGCCGCGGCGATACCCCGCTTCGATATAGTCCGTGCCGCTGTAGCGTCGGCCTGCACTGATGACGTCAAGATAATCTGCTTCGGAGCTGGCGAGATCGGCCGTGGTCCTGGTCGCGACCGCGGCCGCCTGTTCGGTGAAGGCGATCGGCTTCAGCGTGTGTTCGAGGATGCCGGGATCGAGGCCGGGACCATCCATGGTGACCTGCGCGCCGCAGGCATCGAGAATGGCCAGCGCCTTGCCGAACGCCGCGCGCACATCGGGACTGACGGCGGCGTAGCCGAAATCGACGCTGGCGCCGATACGAATACCGTTCAACGGCGCGGCGTTCGTGTCGAACCGCCGCGCGGCCACCGACAGGCTCGCGGGATCGCGCAGATCGTAGCCGGCGATGATCTCCAGCGTCAGCGCAGCATCCGCGACCGTGCGCGTGATCGGCCCGGTATGCGCGAGCGACCCCCAAGACGGTGGCGAGAAGCCGGGCGAACGCGGCACCAGCCCAAACGTCGGCTTCAGGCCGAACACCCCGCAGAAGGACGAGGGCACCCGGATCGAGCCGACGCCATCGGTTCCGATCGCGACCGGACCGCAGCCGGCGGCAACGCCCGCCGCCGCGCCGCCGCTCGATCCGCCACTGGTGCGACCAGGGTTCCACGGATTGCGCGTGGTGCCGGTGACCGGGCTGTCCGCCGTCAACTTGTAGCCGGACTCGCAGGTCGTAGTTTTGCAGGTGACGATTGCACCCGCCTCCTTCAGCGCCGAGACAACCGCCGCGTCGACATCGGGCACGAATGCCTGGTTCATCGGCGAGCCGCCATAGGCCGGCACGCCCGCGACAAAGACCAGGTCCTTGATCGTCACAGGTATACCGGCGAGCGGTCCCTTGACCTCGCCAGCGCGCATCTCCCTGGTGAGACGATCGGCATCCGCCCTCGCCTGCTCGTACATCGGCGTCACCACCGCGTTGCAGGCCTCATTGGTGACCTCCAGCGCGGCAATGGTGTCGTCGACGACATCGCGCGGAGTGAACGCCTTGCGCCGGTAGCCGGCCAGGATCTCGGTTGCGGAAAGCGAGCCAAGGCCAGTCGGCGCCGGCGGGAAGGCCGTTCGGCCGGAACCATCAGTCATCATCAACCCTAAAGTGCTAGCTGAGCGCCGCGTCGACGGCGCGCTTGGCCATGACCGTGACGAGATGCGCACGGTAGTCGGCTTCGGCATGGATGTCGGAGGTGAGACCCTCGGTATCGATCCTGATTGCCGCGATCGCGGACGGATCGAAACTTCGAGACAGCGCTTCTTCCATCGGGGGAACGCGGAATACGCCGGAGCCCGCTCCGGTCACGGCCACGCGAACGCCATCGGCGAATTTCGCCACGAACACGCCGACCAGCGCATAGCGCGAGGCCGGCGCCTTGAACTTGGCGTAGCCTGCCTTGAGCGGCACCGGAAAGCGAATCGCCGTGATGATCTCGCCAGGTTCAAGCGCGGTCTCGAACAGGCCGCGGAAGAATCCGTCGGCCGCGATCTCGCGCGTGCTGGTGACGACGGTCGCGCCCAATCCGAGCACACCTGCGGGATAATCGGCCGCCGGATCGTTGTTCGCGACCGAGCCGCCGATAGTGCCGCGGATGCGGACGGCGGGATCGCCGATCATCGAGGCCAGCGCGGCGAGACCGGGGATCTTCGCCTGCACCAGCTTCGAGGCGGCCACGATGGCATGTGGCGTCATCGCACCGATGGTGAGGGTGGCGCCGTCGTCGCTGATGCCCTTCAGATGTCCGAGCTTCGACAGATCGATCAAGGCTGGCGGACTGGCGAGCCGCTGCTTCAGCGTCGGGATCAGCGTCATGCCGCCGGCGACGAGCTTGCTGTCCCCGATCGAGGTCAGCAGTTTAGCAGCGTCGGGAATCCGGTCCGGTTGGTGATAGGCAAACGGCTTCATTGTCATCCTCCCTATTCCGCAGCGACCGGCAGCGATGCATTTTGCAGCAGGCGCCAGATCCGGTTCGGCGTCGCCGGCATGTCGACATGGGTGACGCCGAGATGCGACAGCGCATCGACCACCGCGTTGATGACCGCGGCCGGCGAACCGATGGTGCCGACCTCGCCGCAGCCCTTCACGCCCATCGGCGTATGCGTACACAGCGTCGAATGGGTCGCGATGTTCATCATCGGCATGTGGTCGGCGCGCGGCATGCAGTAGTCCATCAGCGAACCCGACAGCAGCTGGCCCGAGCCCTCGTCATAGACCGCGTTCTCGTACAGCGCCTGGCCGACGCCCTGCACGATGCCGCCATGCAACTGGCCCTCGACTATCATCGGGTTGATGACGGTGCCTACGTCGTCCACCGCGGTGTAATTGACCAGTGTCACCGTGCCGGTTTCCGGGTCGATCTCGACCTCGGCAATGTGGCAGCCGCCGGGATAGGTAAAGTTGACGGGATCATAATAAGCCTGCTCTTCCAGTCCCGGCTCCAGCACTTCGAGCGGATAGTCGTGCGGCACGTAGGCGGCGCCCGCGATCTCCTCGAACGTCTTCATGCGGTCGGTGCCTGCGACCGAGAATTTTCCGGCCTCGAACTGGATGTCCACTTCGGCCGCCTCAAGCAGATGCGCCGCGATCTTCTTGCCCTTCGCGACCACCTTGTCCGTCGCCTTCGACAGCGCCGCGCCGCCGACCACCAGCGAACGCGAGCCATAGGTGCCCATGCCGAACTGCACGCGATCGGTATCGCCGAACACGATGTCGACATTGTCAAACGCGACGCCGAGCTTTTCCGAGACGATCTGCGCGAACGTCGTCTCGTGGCCCTGGCCGTGATTGTGCGTGCCGATCATGACCGTGACCTGGCCGGTCGGATGCACCCGCACCGTGGCGCTCTCATAGAGCCCGCCGCGCGCCCCCAATCGTCCCGCGAAGCGCGACGGCGCGAGGCCGCAGGCCTCGACATAGGTCGAATAGCCGAGCCCGCGGAATTTGCCCCTGCGCGCCGACTCCGCCTTGCGGATACCAAAGTTCTTGACGTCGGCCGCGACAAGCGCGCCGTCGAGACACCCCATCGGATCGCCGGAATCGTACTGCACCAGCACCGGCGTCTGATACGGATAGGCCTCCTTCGGGATCATGTTGCGTCGGCGGATCTCGACCCGGTCGATCCCCATCTCGCTAGCTGCGACGTCGACGATGCGCTCCAGCACGAAGGTCGCCTCGGGACGGCCGGCGCCGCGATAGGCGTCGACCGGAACCGTGTTGGTGAACACTACCTTCACGTTGCAGTAGATTGCCGGCGTGGTGTAGACGCCGCCGAGCAGCGGTCCGTAGAGATTGGTCGGTATGTTCGGCCCGAAGGTCGAGAGATAGCCGCCCATATTGGCGAGCGTGTTGACGCGGAAGGCCAGAAACTTTCCGGTCTCGTCCAGTGCGAGTTCGGCCTCGGTGACGTGATCGCGGCCGTGGCGATCGGAGACGTAGCCTTCCGACCGGCTCGCGACCCATTTGATCGGCCGCATCACGCGCTTGGCGGCCCAGGTGATCACGGCCTCTTCGCCGTAGTGGAACTGCTTGACGCCAAAGCCGCCTCCGACATCGGGCGCGACCACGCGCAGCTTGTGCTGCGGAATGTTCAGCACCAGCGCACCCATCAGGAAGCGCACGACATGCGGGAACTGGCTGGTGGTCCACAGCGTGAAGCGATCGGTGCCGGGCTCGTATTCGGCGATCGCCGCGCGCGGCTCCATCGGGTTGCCGATCAGCCTGTTGTTGACGAGGCTGAGCTTTGCGACGTGTGCCGCTTTCCGGAACGCGGTCTCGACCGCGGCCTTGTCGCCGAGCTCCCAGTCGCAACAGATGTTGTTCGGCACGTCGTCGAACAGTTGCGGCGCGCCGGGTCGCACGGCTTCGAGCACGCCGACCACCGAGGGCAGCACCTCGTACTCGACCGTCAGCAGCTCGGCTGCAGCGCTGGCCTGCGCCGGCGTCTCCGCGACGACGAAGGCCACCATGTCGCCGACAAAGCGCACCTTGCCCTGCGCCAGCATCGGGAACGGCGGCTCCTTCATCGGAACGCCCTTGGCGTCCGTGATACCCCAGCCGCAGGGCAGCGAGCCTAACTTATCCGCGGCGGCATCCTCGCCGGTCAGGACCGCGATGACGCCGGGCGATGCGAGGGCCGCACTCTTGTCGATGCCGTGCAGGATCGCGTGTCCATGCGGCGAGCGCACGAACACACCGGCCGTCATGCCGGGACGCTTGATGTCGGAGACGTAATTGCCGCGGCCGGTGAGGAAGCGCTGGTCCTCTTTCCGTTTGGGTGAAGCGCCGATCCCGATCACGTTGCCCATGGTCACTCTCCCCTGGCGGCGTTCATGGCGGCAGCGCCAGCCATGACCGAGACGACGATGTTCTGATAGCCGGTGCAACGGCAGATGTTGCCTTCAAGGCCGTGGCGGACGTCGGCTTCCGTGAGGTCCGGCTTTTCGGCCGCGAGCGCCACCGCCGTCATCAGCATGCCGGGCGTGCAAAAGCCGCATTGCAGACCGTGATGCTCGCGAAACGCTTCCTGCATCGGATGCATCTGGTTCGAACCGGGGGCGCCGTGAAGCCCTTCGATGGTGAGCAGCGTCGCACCGTCGAGCGCAGGCGCCAGCAGCGTGCAGCTCTTCACCGGCAGGCCATCGAGATGCACCACGCAGGCGCCGCACTGGCTGGTGTCGCAGCCGATATGGGTGCCGGTGAGGTTGAGCCGCTCGCGCAGCAGTTCGGCGACGAGCATCGCCGGTTCGACATCGACAGTGGTTGGCCGTCCGTTGAGTGTGAAGGATATCTGCACGATCATACTCCTGTGCGCGACGGGTCTTTAGGAAAGTGGAAGCGCGCTGCCGGTGGCCCATGTGGCCATCACGACGTCGCCGACGGTGAACGGATCCGCGAAGAAGGTCTTTTCCGGCACATAGGCGACGAACGCGTCGTCCGGCACGGTGTCCAGCATGACCTTGACGAAATAGCCCTGGTATTCGATCGCGAGCACGCGACTCGGCAGCGAAGTAGAGCAGCCCGGCGGCAGCTCCCTGCCCGGCCGGACCAGCGCGACATCGTCGCGGCGCACGGCGATATCCATCTTGTCGCCGACGCTGACCGTAGGCCGCGCCAGAAGCGGGACCTCGATGCCATCAGGCGCGGCCTGCGCGAGCGTAAAGGTCGAACCGTTGACCTTCTCGACTCGCCCCGACAGGACGTTCTGCCCGCCCATGAACTCGGCGACGTAACGATCGTGCGGATGGGCATAGACGCCGCGCGCCGCGCCCGCCTGCTTGATTCTGCCCTGCTCCATCACCACCACCAGATCGGCGAGCGCGATCGCCTCGAGCTGGGTGTGGGTGACGTGGATGAAAGTGATGCCGAGCTCCTGCTGCATCCGCCTGAGCTCCTGGCGCATCTGCACGCGAAGCTGCTCGTCGAGCGCGGACAGCGGCTCGTCGAGCAAAAGTACCCTCGGCTCGGTGATCGCCGCGCGCGCGAGCGCCACGCGCTGCTGCTGGCCGCCGGAGAGCTGCGCCGGCAGGCGGTCGGCGAACTGCGTCAGCCGAACCTTCTCGATCATGGCATCCGCAGCGCGCAGGCGATCGCCCTTCGACATGCCGCGTACGCGCAAGGCGAACGCGATATTGTCGCGCACTGTCAGGTGCGGGAACAGCGCGTAGGACTGAAACATCATCGCGGTGCGTCGCTGCACCGGCGCGAGCCCGACGACGTTCTGGCCGCCGATGACGATCTCGCCGGCGGTCGGGTCCTCGTGGCCGGCGATCATGCGCAGAATCGTGGTCTTTCCGCAGCCGGACGGACCGATGAAGCAGCAATAGGCGCCATCGGCGATCTTGAGGTTGACGCCGTCGACCACATTGCTGACGCCGTCAAAGCTCTTGCAGACGCCCGCCAGTTCGATATCGCCGCGATCGCTCTTCATTTCCCAGCTCAACCCTTTTTGCTGCTGCCGCGTTTCTTCTGGATCAGCACGATGCTGCCCAGGCTCGCGCCGATGACGATGAAGGACACGATCGTCGTCACCGTGCCGAGCGCGTAAAGCGAGGGCGACGTGACGTTCAAGGTCATGCTCCAGATCTCCAGCGGCAGCGTGTTCAGTGAGCCCGCGGTCTGGAGGCTGCGCGCAAACTCGTCGTAGGAGAGCGTGAAGCCGAACAGCGCGACCGCGACCAGGCCGGGCGCCAGCACCGGGATCATCACCAGCCGGATCGACTGCCAGCGGCTGGCGCCGAGGTCGTAGGCCGCCTCCTCCCAGACGTGGTTGAAGCGCGACATCACCGCGAACATCACGAGCACACCAAACGGCAGCGTCCAGGACAGTTGCGCGCCGAGCGCCGAGGTGTACCAGCTCGCATTGAGCCCGAGCGCCTGGAACAACAGACCGGTGCCGAGGCCGAGCACGAGACCTGGTGCGACCAGGCTGCCGATCATCATGTAGAACACGACGGTGTCGCCGCGAAAGCGCTTGCGAAAGCCGAGCCCGGCGAGGAACGAGACCACCACCGTGATGACAGTGACAATGACGGCGAGCTTGATCGAGCGATCGAACGAGCCCTTGACGTCGCCGGTTCGCACCTGGGTGAAGAGATCGACGAACCAGTGCAGCGAAGTGCCCTTCATCGGGAACACGAGGCCGCCACGGATATCCTGGAACGACAGGACGTAGATACAGAACATCGGGCCGTACAGCGCGATCACATAGAACGCGAACAGTGTCGCCAGAACATAAAACGTCCACGGCCGGCCGCCCTTGCTCGGGGCAATCGCCTTGGTCGTCGCAGGCGCGACCGTCTTTGACATGTCGGTTTTGGGCATGTCGGCGAGAACCGCGCTCATCGCGTGATCTCCTGCCTGATATCGACGGTGCGCAGGATCAGCGAGACGATGGCGACCAGCACCAGCGTCAGCAGCACCGCGCTTGCGGCTGCGGTCGGATATTGCAATACACCGACGTCCTCGTAGAACGCGCTGACCACCGAGGCCGAGCCGCCGCCGGACATCACCTTGACCACGAAGAAATCGCCCATCACGATCGAGACGACGAAGATGGTGCCGAGCGCGATGCCGCTCTTGGACATCGGCACCACGATCAGGCGCATGATGTCGAAACGGCTGGCGCCTGCATCGATCGCGGCCTCGATCAGCTTCTTGTCGATCCGCGCCATGGAATTGAAGATCGGCACGATCATGAAAATGGTGAGCTGGTGGACATAGGCGATGACCACCGCGAGGTCCGAGAACAGCAGCACTTCCAGCGGCTGGCGGATTAGACCGAGCCCCAGCAGCGCCTGGTTGATCAGGCCTTCCTTGCCGAGCAGCGGGATCCAGGAAATCATCCGGATGATGTTCGAGGTCCAGAACGGCACCGTGCAGAGCAGGAACAGGCCAATCGCCAGCAGCTGATTGCGGACGTGGAAGACCAGGAAGTATGCGACGAAGAAGCCAATGATTAGCGTGAAGACCCAGGTCAGCACCGTGAACTTGATCGTCGCCAGGTACAGCTTCAGCGTCAGCGCCGAATGCAGTACCTCGACATAGCTTGCGAGCGTGAAGCCCGGCGTCAGCCCGCCGAAGCCGTCGGTGGCGAAAAAGCTCGCGGCCAGCACGACCAGGATCGGCGCCACGAAGAACGGCACGAGCACCAGCACGAGCGGCGACACGTAGAGCCAGCCAGCGAGATTTGCGCGTGGTGGGGTTTGGGCTGGACTAAGAGCTGGACTAAGGCTTGGCTGCATGTCGGCAAACGCCTCGAACTCGGTCATTTGGCACCGGCGCATTGCCGCGCCGGCGCTTCGTTCACGTCACGTGAAGCAGGTTTCAGGCCACCTTGAAGTCGTTCCAGCGCTTGTTCATGTAGGCGGCTTCGTCCATCAGCGTGTTCCAGCAGGAGATGTTCTTGACGCGGTCGAGGAACGAGCCGCCGTCACGCTTGGTGCCGCTCTTCTCCATCGGCACGCCATAGGGGTCGTTGACCACCTCAGGCGCGGGCTGGCCCTCGTACCAGAATGCCCATTCGGCCGGCGTGAGGGATTTCTTCGCAGTCGAGGGGACCGGGCTGTAATAGCCGTAGCGCGCGACGAAGCCGCCCTGCCATCCCGACAGATACCAGTTGAGATATTCGTAGGCCGCGTCCAGCTTCTTGCCGGAGAGATGCTTCATCAGGCCCATGCCGTTGCACCAGCCGCGATAGCCTTCCTTGCCGTTCTTGATGTTGACCGGCGCGTAGACGCACGGGATTTCCTTCACGCGCACCGCGGCAACCGCCGGCGACCACATCGACTGGATGACCACTTCGCCCGCCGCCATCAGCTGCACTGACTGGTCGAAGGTTGTCCAGGTCGCGCGGAACTGGCCCTGCTTCTTGAGCTCGATCAGCTTGTTGCAGGTGAAGTCGATCTCCTCCTTGGTCATGTTGCCCTTGTTGCCGTACTTGATCAGTCCGGCGCTTTCGAAGCAGAGCGCGGCGTCCATGATGCCGATCGCGGGCACGTCGAGGATCGCGGCCTTGCCCTTGAACTTGGGATCGATCAGATCCTTCCATTCGGTGACTTCATGGCCGACGAGATCGGGGCGGTAGCCGATGGAGTCGGCGTTGTAGACCTGCGGCAGGAAGGTGGCCCATTCGGTCACACCGTCGTTCAGATCAGTCGAATCGGGCTTGGCGATATACATGGCCTCGTAGGGCGAGATGCCCTGGCGCGGGATCTTGTGACCGTCGATCTCGCCCTTGGTGAAGATCGGCAGGATGTTGTCGAACTCCTTGACCTTCTTGACCTCGATGCCCTGGATCACGCCGCGCTTGGCAGCGAGCTTGGCCTGCCACCCCTCGAGATCGGCGATGTCGACCGTATTAGGCTGGCTTATGAAGCGGTTGATGGCGGCGGAGGTGTCGAGGTTCTGCATCGTCACCTTGAAGCCGAGATCCTTGGCCGCCTGGTCGCCGATCGCCTTCACCACCGAATAGGACACGCCGACATGGCGCAGCTCGATGTCCTTGATCTCCTGCGCCCAGATCGTCGGGAATCCGCGGATCGCGTCCGATCCTGCGGCCGCGCCGGCCACCGCCGCAGCGCCCTTCAACAGCGTGCGCCGGCTCAGCTTTTTCGCAGGCTTGTCGCTCGTCCCCGCCGGATTGGCAGTGGATGTCCCCTTGTCCCTGTCAAGCATGGCAACCCTCGTTGGCTACGATGAACGCTGCGCACCGGTCGCCATTGACCGGCTGCGGATGTGATCAATTGCGAGGGAGGCTATGGGCGGGATGTCGTGAAGTAAAATTGGAAGTAAAAATTCGCCGCATAAACGCGGCTAATGGTTCGCCCCGCTGCATCGGCTTTTGGCAGCGCGCATAAGAAGACGTCAGGACGTGCACACAAAAACGATAGCTTCGAACGTGCGGGCCCGCTGGCGCGGCAGACGTGATGAAGGCGATCCTCAGGACCTGAGCTGGTCCCGCGCCGTCTCTGGCGCCATCAGCGTCGCGATGATGGTGACGATCGACAGTGCAATGATATAGACCGACACGGCCCAATAAGAACCGGCCCATGCCAGCAGTGCCGTCGCAATCAGCGGCGAGAAGCCGCCGCTCAGCGCGGCGGCAACGTTGGCTCCCAGCGATGCGCCGCTGTAGCGCACCTGGGTGCGGAACAGCTCCGGCATGAATGCCGCCTTCGGCCCGAACAGCAACGCATGCGTCAGCGTCATCGTGACGACAAGCGCAAGCGTGATCAGCGCCGGGTCCCTGGTGTCGAGGAACCAGAACAACGGAAACGCCAGCGCAACCGAGAAAACGCCGCCGGCGAGATACAGCGCTTTGCGACCGAAGATGTCGGACAGCCAGCCGGCGAGCGGCAGAGTCGCGAGTTCGACAAGCGCAGCATAGACCACCGCATCCAGGATCACCTGCCGCGGCAGGCCGAGTTTTGTCGTGGCATAGACCACGGTGAAAACGGTGAGGAGATAAGCCAGCCCGACTTCCGAGACCGTGATGCCGATCGCGAGCAGAAAACTGCGCCAATCGCGGCGCAGGACTTCCATCACCGGCTGCGCCAGCACCTCCTTGCGCTCGACCACTTCCTTGAAGTGCGGCGTCTCCGCGAGTTTCAGCCGCACGATGAAGCCGACGCCGACGAGCAAAATGCTGATCAGGAACGGCACGCGCCAGCCCCAGCTGAGGAAATCTGCTTCGGGCAATTTCGTCATCAAGCCGAAAATACCAGTCGATGCAGCCACGCCGACGGGAAAGCCGATCTGCACCAGGCTGCCATAGAAGCCGCGGCGATTGCCGGCGTGCTCGGCCACCATGACCACCGCGCCGCTCCATTCGCCACCGAGCCCAATGCCCTGGATGAAGCGCAGGATGACGAGGAAGATCGGCGCCCAGACGCCGATCTCGCTGTAGGTCGGCAGGCAGCCGATCATGAAGGTGCCGAGCCCCATCGCGATCATGGTCGCGACCAGCATCTTCTTGCGGCCGAGACGGTCTCCATAATGCCCGATGATCGCGCCGCCGATCGGCCGCGCCACGAAGCCGACCGCATAGGTCGAGAATGCCGCCAGCGTGCCGACGAAGGGATCAAAGCTCGGGAAGAACAGCTTGTTGAATACGAGTGCGGCGGCCGTGCCGTAGATCAGGAAGTCGTACCACTCGATCGCGGTGCCGAGCGCGCTCGCCCACACCACATGCGCCGTCGTCGATTTCTCCGCCGAAGCGGAGACCCCCATTGCTGCCGTCATGCCATGCGCCCCAAGATTCCTGCGCGGCATCATGGCCAATCACGATGGCGGTTGCAACTTGTCCGGGCATAGTCGTCGACGAGGATCACAGTGGGTGACAATTGCGCACGACTGCTTCAGCACCGTCATTGCGAGGAGCCCTTGCGACGAAGCAATCCAGCATCCCGCAGCGGAAAGAACCTGGATTGCTTCGCTTCGCTCCCAATGACGTTGTTGAACAGTCGCGTGCGTCGCTCCGCAACCGCTTCGCGGCCTTCACCGAACCTGCATCCCCTTTATTCGCCATTGACAAACTTATTCACCATTATCTAACTTGCTGTCACAATAACCAGCCGTGCCAAGCGGCCCATAAAAGAGAGGGAACGACAATGAGAGGGTTTTTGGCCTGCGCCATGCTCGCGGCCATGACTTCGGCTGCGATGACCACCGTTGCGAACGCGCAAATCTCCGACGACGCCGTGCGGATCGGCGTGCTGACGGATCTGTCGAGCTGGGGCCGCGACAACAGCGGGCCGGGCTCCGTGGAGGCCGCAAAAATGGCGGTGGAGGAATTCGGGCCGACCGTGCTCGGCAAGCCGATCGAGATTATCAGCGCCGACCATCAGATGAAGACCGACGTCAGCGTGCAGATCGTGCGCGGCTGGTTCGACAACGGCAAGGTCGACGCCGTCGTCGACATCCCCAATTCCGGTATCGCGATTGCCGTCCACAACATGGTGCGCGAGCGCAACAAGATCGCGCTGCTGTCCGGCCCCGGCGCGAGCTCGCTGACCGACGAGCTGTGCAGCCCCAACACCGTGCACTTCACCTACGACACCTATGCGCTGTCCAAGGTGACTGCCTCCGCTGTGATCAAGGAAGGCGGAAAGTCGTGGTACTTCATCACCGCGGACTATGCCTTCGGCCAGCAGCTCGAGAAGGACGCAACCCGCTTCATCACCGAGATGGGCGGCAAGGTGCTTGGCGGCGTGAAGCATCCGACCAACACCGCCGACTTCTCCTCCTTCGCGCTGCAGGCGCAGAGCTCGAAGGCCGATGTGGTGGCGTTCGCCAATGCCGGCCAGGACACCGACAACGCCATCAAGCAATCCGGCGAGTTCGGCCTGGTGCAGGGCGGCCAGAAGCTGGTCGGCCTGCTGATGTTCGACACCGACGTGCACGCGGTCGGCCTTAAATCCGCGCAAGGCACCTACATGACCACGGCATCGTACTGGAACATGGACGAGGCGACCCGCGCATGGTCGAAGAAATTCTACGAGCGCACCAAGGTGATGCCGACCATGATCCACACCGGCGTCTACGGCTCGGTGCTGCATTATCTCAAGGCCATCAAGGCCGCCGGCACCGACGATCCCGCCAAGGCGATGGCCAAGATGCGCGAGCTGCCGATCGAGGATACATTCGTTCATGGCGGCAAATTGCGCGAGGACGGCCGCGTCATTCGCGACATGTATCTCGCCAAGGTGAAAACGCCGGAGCAGTCCAAGGAACCCTGGGATTACCTCGACATCATCAAGACGGTGAAGGGCGAGGACGCCTTCCGCCCGGTCTCCGAGTCCAAATGTCCGCTGCTCAAGAAGTGAGGCCTGCATGACCGGCAACGAGCGCAACGCAATTGAGACCTATGAGTGCGATGTGCTCGTGGCCGGATCGGGCGCCTCCGGGATGTCGGCCGCGATCACCGCGCGCTATCGCGGCCTCGACGTCCTGATCGTCGAGAAGGAGCCACGCTTCGGCGGCACCACCGCCCGCTCCGGCGGTTGGTTGTGGATTCCCGGCACCTCGCTGGCGCGCGCCTACGGCATCTCCGAGACGCCGGAGCAGGCTCGCACCTACCTGCGGCACGAAGCCGGCAACAATTACGACGCCGCACGTGTCGACGCATTCCTGAGCGCCGGGCCCGAGGCGGTCGATTTCTTCACCAGCAAGACCGCGCTCCGTTTCGACATGCCGCTGGTGTTCCCGGACTACCACGCCGAGGTGCCCGGCGGCACTCAGGGTGGTCGTTCGATGGTGGCACGCCCGTTCGACGGCCGCGAGCTCGGCGACCAGATCAAGACCCTCGGCTCGCCCCTGCCCGAGCTGACCGTATTCGGCATGATGCTCGGATCCGGCAAGGACATCGTCCATTTCATGCGCGCGACGAAGTCGCTGACCTCGGCGGTCTATGTCGCAAAGCGCCTGTCGCGGCATCTGATGGACGTGCTGCGTTACGGCCGCGGCATGACGCTGACCAACGGCAATGCGCTCGCCGGGCGACTGGCAAAATCCGCGCAGGATCTGAAGATTCCGATGTGGCTGTCCGCGCCGGTGCACGAGCTGACGGTCGAGAACGGCACTGTCACCGGCGCCATTGTCGCCCGCGAGGGACGCGACGTCCGCATTCGTGCCAGACAAGGCGTCGTGCTCGCCTGCGGCGGTTTCCCGCATGATGTCGAACGGCGCAAGAAGATGTTTCCACACGCGCCGACTGGGAACGAGCATTTTTCGCCGGGACCGACCGGCAACACCGGCGACGGCCTGCGGCTTGCGGAAAGCGCCGGCGGGCATGTCGAGGACCGGCTGCCGAACGCGGCAGCCTGGGTCCCGGTCTCGGTCACCAAGCGCAAGGACGGCTCAAACGGTGTGATGCCGCATTTCATCGACCGCGCCAAACCCGGCGTGATCGCGGTGATGCGTGACGGCAAGCGCTTTGCCAATGAGGGCAATTCCTATCACGACTTCGTCCAGGCCATGGTCAAGGCGGCGAAACCGGGCGAGGAGATCGCGGCGTACCTGGTGTGCGATCACCCGACCCTGCGCAAATACGGCCTCGGCTGCGTGCCGCCCTTCCCGATGCCGCTGGGTCATCACCTCAAGACCGGCTATCTCATGCGCGGCGAGACGCTGGAGTCGCTCGCGGCAAAGGCGGGCATCGACAGCATGGCGTTCGTCGAGACCGTCAAGCAGTTCAATGCGACCGCACCGCAGGGACACGACGCCGCCTTCGGCAAGGGCTCGAAGGCCTATAACCGCTATCAGGGCGATGCGCTGCACGGCCCGAACCCTTGCGTCGCGCCGATCGAGAACGGCCCGTTCTACGCCATCAAGATGGTGGTCGGCGATCTCGGCACCTATGCAGGCATCGTCACCGACGAGAACGGGCGGGCGCTCGATGCGGAAGGACGGGTCATTCCGGGGCTCTATGCCGCCGGCAACGACATGGCGAGTATCATGGGCGGCAACTATCCCGGCGCCGGCATCACGCTTGGGCCGGCGCTGACGTTCGGCTACATTGCCGGCCGTCATCTCGCCGACAGTGCCGCCAAGCGCAACGCGGCGTAAGCGAGCCGCACGCCAGGAGGCGCATGAAAAGAGAGAGCCGCGGCATCCAGTCGATCGAGGTCGGCGGAGAATTGCTCCGCGCACTTGCGAGGTGCGGCGAGCCAATGATGCTGCGCGATCTCGCGCGCGAGGCCGGCATGACGCCGGCCAAGGCGCATCCCTATCTCGCCAGCTTCTCCCGCATCGGCCTGATCGAGCAGGACGAGACCACCGGCCGTTACGAGATCGGCGCGCTGGCGCTGGAGCTCGGCCTGATCAGCCTGCGCCGCCTGTCCGGCGTACGCATCGCAGGACCGAAGATCGCGGCGCTCGCAAGCCAGATCGGGCATGCGGTCTCGCTCGCGGTCTGGGGGACGCACGGCCCGACCGTGGTGCAGCTCGAAGAACCCGGCCAGCCCGTCCACATCGTGATGCGCGCCGGCTCGGTGATGGCGCTGCTGGAGACGGCGACCGGCCGGGCCTTTGCGACCTTCCTGCCGGAGAAGACGATCAACGCCGCACTCGAAAGCGGCCTCGACCGTCACGGTGTCGGTTACAATCCGAAGCGCACTGTGAAAGGCGCGAAGGTCGCGGACATGCTCACCGAGGTCCGCAAGCACGGCCTCGCCCGCGCGCTCGGCGACCCCCTGCCCGGCGTCAACGCATTCGCTGCACCGGTGTTCGACCATTCCGGCCATGTCGCGCTGGTGATCACCGCGATGGGGCCGAAAGGCACATTTGACGCGCGGTGGGACAGCCCGATCGCCCATGCTTTGCGCGATTGCGCGGGCGGCATTTCGAAACGGCTTGGTCACGGGATGACGGCTGCAGCGGAGTGAGCGGCAAACTGTTCGCCTCACAACGGCTGTCATGCCCCGCGAAGGCTGGGCATCCAGTACGCCGCAGCCCATCGCCTCCATCACTGCTGTCTCGGCGTACTGGATCGCCCGGTCAAGCCGGGCGATGACACGAATGGGTCCGCCCTACTTCTCCTTCACCGGCACCGTGTAATTCAGAATGAGCCGACCGCCGTCTGGGTAGATGGTCTGCCCAGTGATGTAGGAGGCATCGTCGCTCGCAAGAAACGCCACGACGGAGGCCACCTCGCCCGGCTCGCCGCCGCGGCCGGCCGGCGTGCGTGACATCACGGTCTTGCGGGCATCCTCCGAGGTGTAGATGGACGATGCCACCATGTCGGTCAGAATCGTTCCCGGCCCGACCGCGACAACGCGAATATTGTGCGGAGCGAGTGCGACGGCTGCGACCGAGGTGAGCTGCTTCATGCCGCCCTTGGACATGGCGTAGGTGGCAAGCGCCGGGATTGCCAGCAGTGCATTGACCGAGGACATGTTGATGATGACCCCGCCGCCGCCTTGCGCAATCATCTGCTTGGCCGCCGCCTGCACACCGAAGAATGCGCCCTTCAGGTTGATGCCAATGATCTCGTCGAATTCCTCTTCGGAGATCTCCAGGAGGTCCCGGTTACGAGCGACGCCGGCGTTGTTGACCATGATGTCGAGCCGGCCGAACTCCTTCACGGCCGTTGCGACCAGTTGGTCGACATCGGCACGCTTGGCGACGTTGCCGACGACGGTACGCAAGGCATCCGGTCGCGCGAGTTCGGCAGCCGTCGCGGCCAAGCCATCGGAATCGACATCCGAGATGACCACCTTGACGCCGTCGGCCAGGAATCTCTTCGCGCAAGCCTTGCCGATACCGCGCGCCGCGCCGGTGATGGCGGCGACCTTGCCGGTTAGTTTCATGGTCTCACTCCAGGATAGCTGCTTCGGGGCAGACTGTTGCAGGGTGAGAAACCCGGCTCAGGCCGCCGCGAAGCCGAGATGAGCACGGAACCGGTTCTTGATAAAGACAGCATCGCGCGAGGGCAGCGAGCGCGGCGGATTTTCGGCCAGAACCTTGATGACAAAAAGCCGCGGGCCATCGGCCGGCTCAGCGATCTGCCGCGTGAGGCGCTCCACCTCCTCAAGCGTCCGCACGGTCCCGGTCGCAACGAAGCCGCAGGCGGCGGCGATGACGGTCAGATCGACGCCGCGCCCGGTGTGGCTGGCCTGCATTCCGGTCTCGCCAAAATGCTGGTTGTCGATCACGACGATGTCGAGATTGCGCGGGCGCGCGACACCGATGGTGGCGATGCCGCCGAGGCCCATCAACTGCTCGCCATCCCCGGTCAAAGCGAGGACGCGCTTTCCCGGCTGGGCTTGGGCGAGGCCAAGCCCGATCAGCGCGGCGCCGCCCATGGCGCCCCAGAGATAGAAATTGCCGTCATGGTCGCCGACCGAATGAAGGTCATAGGTCGGCGAGCCGAGGCCGGACACGACCAGCGTGTCCTTGCGATTTTTCAAGAGCGCGGCGACGGCGGCGCGGCGGTCGAGCTGGGCTTGCATTGGCATCACCACTTCTTCTTGCCGATCAGGCGCTGCCCGATCAGGACCGCAATCTGCTGATCGGAATCGTAGGCGAGCGCTGCGGCCGATTCCACGGTCTCGACCAGATCTTCCGCCGTCTCCGCGCGCATTACCTTCAGGCCGATCGCTTCCAGCGACGGCTGGGTCGCTCGGCTCATCGGCACCTGCCAGGGATTGAACTCGGCCCATTCGCCGCGCATCGTCACCAGCATCAGCAGTGGAAATCGTCCGATCGCCGACAGCGACAGCATGTTGATGCAATTGCCGACCCCGCTCGACTGCATCAAGAGCACGCTACGTTGGCCGCCGAGCCAGGCGCCTGCGGCGATGGCGACGCCCTCCTCTTCCGTCGTCAGCACGTTGGTGGTGACGTCGCGGTCGGCCGAGAACAGGCTGATGAGCTGGCTGTGGCCGGCATCGGGGACGTAGGACATCTGTCGCACGTCGGCGGCCTTCAGGATGCGGTAGAGCTCGGACGGCCAAGCGTCTGCGCGCGTGTCGGGATTGGATTGAAGGCTGTGCACCGCTGGTCTCCGTGGATTTCGAGCCTTACTCTAGCGATGTTCAGCCGCGAAAGCTCTGACCGTCTGGCGCGATCAGGTATCGAGGGATTGTATAGCTGCTGCCGTTCGCATGAGTTCAGCGAGAACGATGCGCATTGCTGCGCCATGGCAGCTTCTCGACCTCTAGCCAAACTGACGCGGGCGCAGTCCGGCATGAAACCAGGTGATCATGGAATAGATGTCATACACGGGCAATCCAACTTCGGCCTGCAAAGCTGCCGCATAAGGCGGCATGTTGGTGCATTCCAGCACGATCGCGCGGACATCCGGGTTCCTGGCGACCAGCTCCTTGCCGGCCTCGACCACGTCACGTTCCGCCTGCGCGATATCCATGTCGTCCTTCTCGGCCTTGATCAGGACGCGGAAGAATTCCTTGCCGTGCTCGGTGCCGACCAGCGGCGTATCGAGAGGAACGCCGGCACCCGCGAGGTGGGCCGGCGTCAAGGACGAACCGGACACCGTGACGACGCCGACGCGCTTGCCCGGCGGCAAGGTCGCCTGCACCCACGGCACCTGCATCAGTGACGAGGTCGCGACGGGAACGCCGACCGCGGCTGCGATCTCCTTCTGGAACAGTGAGAGGAAGCCGCAATTGGTGGTGATGGCTTCGGCTCCGAGCCGCACCAGATCCTTCGCCGCGTCGATGAAATCCGGCAGCAGACCGGCCGCCCCCTTCAGCACCACCTTCTCCGGCGAGGCGCCGCTCACCACGCGATAGAGCACGGGGAAAGGCCAGGTGGCGCCGTTGCCCATGTCGCCGGGAATGCGGGGAAAGCGCGCCTCCAGCATCAGGATGCCAAGCGGCGCCCCATAAATGGCTTTGCCGCCGCGGGCGATTCGGAGGGACGAGTTGGCTGGAGCGGTCATGATGCGATCTCAGAGAAAACGATCGGGCGAAAACGGTGCGAGCGGAATTTCCGGCGGCTTGCCGCTCAGAAGCTGGGCGACGAGACGGCCGGTGCGGGCCGAACCGACCAGGCCGATATGGCCGTGACCGAAGGCATAGACGATGTCGCGCGATGCCCGCGCGTAGCCGATGCAGGGACGTCCGTCCGGCATGCTGGGCCGATGGCCAAACCAGGTCTTGATACGCGAAGCCGGAATATCCGTCGGCAGTTTCGGGAACATGCTGAAGAGGTTGTTGCGCAAAATCTCGGCGCGCTTCCAGTTGGGCTCGGCCTCGAGGCCTGCGATCTCGACCGTCCCGGCGGCGCGCAAACCCTTGTCGGTCCAGTTCACCACCATCTTCGCATCCGAGGCCATCAACGAGCTGCGCGGGCCCGTTTCCGGATTCTCGATCATGACGTGATAGCCGCGCTCGGTCTCCAGCGGCAGCGGATCGCCGACGGATGCGGTGAGCCGCTTCGAATGCGCACCGGCGGCAATCACCGCGGCATCGCACGCAATCTCGCCGGTCTCGGTCAGGACAGCCACGAGCTTGTTGTCAGATAGCTTCAGCCCGATTGCCTTGGCGCGCACAAGCTTGGCGCCGCTTGCCAGCGCATGTTGCGCGAGGGCCGCGACATAGGCTCCGGGGTCGCGGCAGCGCCCGGCCTCTTCCACCACCACGCCAAACGTGTAGCGCGGATGTAAATCAGGCTCGCGCTGACGCATCTCGTCGGCCGAAAGCTCCAGCCATTCGATGCCGACGCGCTTGCGCACGCGCCAGCCGAGATCGTTGTCGAAATTGCCGCGCGACGGGAAGACATGCATCACACCATTGCGCTCGATCAATTCAGGAACGCCCGCCTCCTCCGCGAGCTTCCTGTGCAACAGCGGTGCGTCCTTCAGGAGGTCGCGCAGTGCAAAGGCCGTCCTTTCGACCCGCGCTTCGGTCCAGCCCGAGAGCAGATACTTGATCAACCAGGGCAGCACCTTCGGCAGATAAGACCAGCGGATCGCGAGCGGTCCGAGCGGATCCATCAGATAACCCGGCACCTTTTTCCAGACGCCGGGCTCGGCCGGTGGGATCACCGAATGCGAGGAGAGCCAGCCGGCATTGCCGTAACTCGCCGCCTGTTCGCCACCGGGCTCGCCCGGATCGATCAATGTGACGCGATGTCCCTCGCGCAGCGCCTCAATGGCGCTGATCACGCCGACCGCGCCGGCACCGATGATGGCGACGTGGCGGCCCTCCGACATCGCTTAAGCCTTCACCGCAGGGGCAAAGTCCTTGCCGACCGACATCGCCCGCGGATCGATGATGCAGTGGAGGATCGACGGCTTGCCCGAGGCGAGCGCACGCTCGAAGGCCGGCGCGAACTCTTCGGTGCGCTCGACGCGCTCGCCGTGGCCGCCGAACGCTTTTGCGTACATCGCGAAATCAGGGTTCTTGAGCTGGGTGCCGACCACGCGACCGGGATAGTCGCGCTCCTGGTGCATGCGGATGGTACCGTATTGCGCATTGTCGACGACGATGACGACGAGGGCTGCGTCGTACTGCACGGCAGTCGCGAATTCCTGCCCGTTCATCAAGAAGCAGCCGTCGCCGGCGAAAGCTATGACGGTGCGGTCCGGATATTGCCGCTTCGCGAGCACCGCGGCCGGCACGCCATAGCCCATCGAGCCAGACGTCGGAGCGAGCTGCGCCGCAAAACTGTGGAAGCGGTGATGGCGATGGATCCAGCCGGCATAATTACCGGCGCCGTTGCAGACAATCGCGTCCTTGGGCAGGCGATCGCGCAGCCAGGTCATGACTTGTCCGTACTGGAACGTGCCCGGCAGCTCGCGCGCCTTCTCGGTCCAGGCGAGGTAATCGGCATGCGCCTTGGCGGCTTCGCCCTTCCAGGCGACGGCGCCGGCAGGCTTCAGCGTCTCGACCGCGGCCGCGAACGCGGCGGGCGTGGCCTGGATCGCGAGCTCAGGCTGATAGATGCGGCCGAGCTCTTCGGAGCCCGGATGAACGTGGATCAACTTCTGCCGCGGGGTCGGAATGTCGAGCAGCGTGTAGGATGAGGACGGCATCTCCGACATGCGGCCGCCGATGAGCAGAACGACATCGGCGTTGTCGATGCGCGCCTTCAGGCCCGGGCTCGGGCCGATGCCGAGATCGCCGGCATAGTGCGAGTGATCGGCGTCGATCAGCGAGGCCCGGCGGAACGAGGTCGCGACCGGCAAGTCGAAGCGCTCGGCAAAGCGCGCGATGCTCCTGGTCGCCTCATCGGTCCAGCGCGAGCCGCCGAGAATGACGAGCGGTGCCTTGGCGCTCGCAAGCATGGCGCCAACGCGCTCGATATCGGCGGGCGCCGGCCAGCTAACCGCCGGCTCGATCCGCATGGCGTCCGCAACGGCAGCAGTCTCGGTCAGTATATTTTCGGGCAGCGAGATCACGACGGGACCGGGCCGCCCCTGCATGGCGACGCGGAAGGCGCGCGCGACCAGCTCCGGAATGCGGTCGGGACGATCGATCTCGACCGCCCATTTCGCCATGGTGCCGAACACCGCCTTGTAGTCGAGCTCCTGGAACGCCTCGCGCTCGCGCATGCCGGTGTCGACCTGACCGACGAACAGGATCATCGGCGTGGAATCCTGCATCGCGATGTGGACGCCGTGGCTGGCATTGGTGGCGCCGGGGCCGCGGGTGACGAAGCAGATTCCGGGGCGGCCGGTGAGCTTGCCATAGGCCTCCGCCATCATCGCCGCACCGCCCTCGGCGCGGCAGATCATGACGTCGATCGGGCTGTCATGCAGCGCGTCGAGCGCCGCAAGGTAGCTCTCGCCCGGCACGCAGGTGACGCGCTCGACGCCTTGCGCGACCAGCTGATCAATCAGGATCTGGCCCCCGGTGCGGGTGTTGCGAATGGTCATGACGGCTCCCTCAAGGCTTTGGCAATGCGTTTCGCAGCTTCGCGAAAATTTTGTTCCGGGCTGGCGTAGGACAGCCGGAAACAAGGTGCAAGGCCGAAACCGCTGCCCGGCATTACGGCCTCGTCATGCCTCTTCGGCAAATAGCGGCGGCAGCCATGCCTCTCTCGGACGTCGACCTGGGAGCGGGCCCCCTTGCCGTCATGCCCCTTTGCGCTGCCGCGCGCTTGCCAGCAGCACCAGCATGAACGAGGCCGCGGTCATCAGCGTCGAGATGGCGGCGATGGTCGGCTCGATCTCGTCGCGGAGCGCGGTGAACATGCGCTTGGTCAGGGGCTGATACTGGCCGCCGGAGATGAAGAGCGCGACGATGGTCTCGTCCATCGCCGAGATGAAGGCGAAGATGCCGCCTGCGACCACGCTGGACTTGATCTGCGGCAGGGTCACCGCGAAGAAGCTGCGCAGGCGGTTCATGCCGAGGCTGCGTGCGACCATCTCCTGCGCCGGGTCGAAGCTCTGCAAACCCGCCAGCACCGAGATGATGACGTATGGCAGGCCCAGCATCACGTTCGCCAGCACCAGGCCCGGCAGCGTCGCGACCAGGCCGACTTTGGCATAGAGGAAGAAGATGCCCACCGCAGTGATGATGATCGGCACCACCAGCGGCAACAGCAGCGCCACGTGGATGACGCGCATGATGCGCAGCTTCGACTGGCTGATGGCGTAGGCGGCGGCAACGCCGAGCGGCGTCGCGATCACCACGGTCAGGAGCGCGACCGTCAGCGTCACCCGCGTCGCCTGCATCCAGGCGGCGTTGGAGAAATACTGCTGATACCAGCGCAGCGAGAACGACGGCGGCGGGAAGGTCAGGAAGCGCGCGCTGGAGAAGGAGATCGGCGCGATAATCAGCACCGGCAGGATCAGGTAGACCAGCACCAGCGCGCTGATCACATAGAGGGCGATCCGGGCGGGCGACAATCGTGTCATTTCTGCCCCAATATGCGTTCGAGCGAGATGAAGCGGCTGACGGCGAAGAAGATCGCGAGCACGCTCAAGAGCAGCACGACGGCGACCGCGCTCGCGGCGCCGAACTGGTTGTAGAGCTCGACATTGCGGCTCACCAGCATCGACACCATCACCGTGCGGCCGCCGCCGAGCAGTTCCGGCGTGATGTAGAAGCCGAGGCAGAGCACGAACACCATGGTGCAGCCTGCGAGCACGCCCGGCAGCGACAGCGGCAGGAAGACGCGGACGAAGGTGAGCGACGGGCTCGCCCCCAGGCTGGCGCCGGCCTGCATGAGATCGCTCGGAATCTTCTGCATGGTGGCATAGAGCGGCAGCACCATGAACGGCAACAGGATGTGTACCGTCGCAACCACGGTGCCGAAGGTGTTGTGCACCAGCGCGAGCGGTTCGCTCGTCACATCGAGATAACGCAAAAGCTGGTTGATCACACCGGTGCGCTGGAGCAGCGCCAGCCAGGCATAGGCGCGCACCAGCACACTGGTCCAGAACGGCAGCACGACCAGCGACAGGATGAGAATGCTCCATCCTTTCGGCACCGAGTTGGCGAGGTAGGCCACGGGATAGCCAAGCAGCAGCGCGATTCCCGTGACCGCGAGGCTGATCTCGAAGGTCAGCGCAAAGCTGCGCCAGTAGATGTCTTCGGTGAAGACGCGGCGATAATTCTCCAGCGTGAAGCCGTCATGATAGATCGACTGCCAGGCGAGCCAGCCGACCGGCAACACGATCAGGGCCAAGATCACCAGCAGCGCCGGCGATACCAATGCCAGCATCAGCGCATGCTCGCGGCGCTGATGCTTTTGCGATGGATCTGGCATGGATCTCGTCAATGCGGTCTCGCTTGGCTTACTTCTGCATGAACGACGCCCAACGCTTCTCGGCGGCTTCGCCGGCCGGCGAGGACCACCAGGCGTAGGACATCAGCGCCTGCTTGGCCGCATTGGCGGGCTCGCTCGGCAATTGCGCGGCGCGCTCGGGCTTGATCACGCCGGTATCGAACGCCTTGGGATTGCCCGGGCCGTAATCGATATTGAGCGGCAGATTGGCCTGGTGCACGGGATCGACGGCCTCGTTGAGAAATTTGACTGCCGTCTCGAGATTCGGCGCGCCCTTGAGGATGCAGAGCGAGGTGCTTTGCAAAACGCCCTGGTTGTAGGTGAACGCGACCTTGGCGCCTTCCTTCGCGACTGCGCTGACGCGGCCGTTCCAGGCCATCTCCATATCGACCTCGCCGTCATTGAGAAGCTGCGCCGACTGTGCGCCGGAGGTCCACCACACCGTGATGTGCGGCTTGATCTCTTCGAGCTTCTTGAAGGCCCGGTCGACGTCGAGCGGATAGAGCTTGTCGGGCGCGACGCCATCGGCCATCAGCGCCGCCTCGAGCGTGGCGATCGGATGGTTGCGCAGCGCACGGCGGCCGGGGAATTTCTTGACGTCCCAGAAATCGATCCAGCTGTTCGGCGCATCCTTCGGGAACGTCTTCTGGCTGTAGGCCAGCACGCTGGAATAGAACTCGTACGACACCGAATAGGGATTGCGATAAGCCTCCGGCATCGCCGCCGCGTTCGGGATCTTCGAGAAATCGAGCTTCTCGATCAGCCCCTGCTCGCCGCCGCGCAGGCAATAGCCGGTTGGAGTATCCACGACGTCCCAGATCGGCTTGCCGCTACCGACTTGCGTCTTGATCGCGGGCCAGGCATCGGGAATGGAGTCCTGGTTGATGGTGATGCCGAGCTTCTTGGCGGAGGGATCGAGAATTGCCACCGTCTGCGCCTGCTGATAGGCGCCGCCCTGCGAGACGAAGGTGATCTGTTCGGCAGCGGCGGCGATGCCGGTTGTTGCGAACAATCCGAGCGATCCGCCCAACAGCGCGTAGCCAAATCGAATATCTCGTTTCGTCGTCATCCTCGCCTCCTCTGTCACCAATTAAACGTCATTGACCGATCGCATCGAGAAACTGGTACCAGCCGGCGACCATGCGGACGGCGGGCTCGCGCAGCGGATAGAACGGGATGGCTCTCAATCGCCGCGCGTCGAGCAGCCCGACCTCTGGCGTCTCGCCGCGCACGAAGGCGGCGAGATAGCGGCCCATCAGGCTCGACATCGCCACGCCCGCGCCGTTGTAGCCCATCGAGAACAGCGTGCGGTCGTCGAGCCGGCCGATATGCGGCACCGAGTCCAGCGTCATCCCGACCAGGCCCGACCATTTGTAGGCGAGCGGGAGGTCAGCGAGATCCGGGAAGATGCCGACCATCGCCTTGCGCAAAGCGTCGAAGGCGGCTTCCGAATCCTGCTTGCCGAACGCGCCGCGGCCGCCAAAAATCACGCGGTTGTCGACCATGCGGAACCAGCGCATCATGCGCTTGGTCTCGGTGTAGGTGCGCCCGGTCGGCATCAGGCTTCCCGCGAGGTTGCGCGGCAGCTTGTCGGTTGCGATGATGGCGCTGCGGAACGGGATCAGCGTGCGCTGCATGTTCGCGGTCGCGCCGGTGAGGTCGGAATAGCTGTTGGTGGCGAGGATCGCCTGCTTTGCCCGCACCGCGCCCTGCGGCGTTTCGGCGACGATGCCGCCGTTCTCCCGCCGCAGTCTGACGACCGGTGACTCCTGGAAAATATTCACGCCGCGGCGCGCCACGCCATCAGCAAGGCCGCGCAGATAATTCAGCGGATGGATGCCGCCGGAGCCGGGATTGAGCACGCCGCCGACGAAGATGTCGGAGCCGGTCTCGTCGCGCACTTGCCGCTTGTCGAGGATGCGGACCTCCGCATCGCCCATCTCACGCTTCATCCAGTTGGCTTCGTCGATCGCGGCCTTCAGGGTCGTCTCGTTGTGGGCGGCCTTGACCTGGCCGGTGCGCGTCAACGCGGCACTGGTGATGCCAAATTCGGAGACCATCTCCTCGACGATATCGGTGGATTCATGCGCGACCCCGTACATGCGCTGCGCCATGGCGCGGCCGTGCACGGCGTCGATCTCGCGGAACGAGAGGCGGAACTTTGCGGTGATCACGCCGCCATTGCGGCCACTCGCGCCCCAGCCCGGGCGATTGGCCTCGAGCACGACCGGCGAAAGGCCGCTCTTGGCGATGTGGTGCGCAGCGGACAGGCCGGTATAGCCCGCCCCGATGATCACAACATCCGCCTGCTGCTCGCCTGACAGAGCCGGAAACTCGCGCGCGGGCTCGGCCGTGGCGGCCCACAGCGAGTTGGCCGATGGCAGCGCGTTCCGGTCCCGTGTCATGCCACCGCTCATGCCTACGCCGCCGGCCCGATGGCCGCATCGGCAAGCGCTTTCAAGGTCGGAAAATGGAAGTCCGGCTTGGTCAGCGTCTCCACGGCCGGTGTGCCTCCGAAGCCGGCCATGCCCTGACGACGCTCGATCCAGCACACCTTGTAGCCGAGTTTCCGCGCGATCCCGATGTCGTGATACTGGCTCTGCGCGACGTGAAGGATATCGGACTGCTTGTAACCGAAAGCAGACTGGCGCCCCTTGTTGTACGCGAAAAACTCCGGATCGGGTTTCGCAACGCCAGTCTCGTCGGCGCACACGGTATCGTCGAAGGGATTGCCGAGCGCATGCGCGTAACAGGAGAGCGCGACCCGGTCGGCATTGGTCATCGCGACCAGGCGGAATTTCGTGCGCAGGCGTTTGAGTGCCTCGACCGAGTCCGGGAACGGTCCCCAGCGCAGCACCGCGAGTTGGAAGACGTCGCAGGAGGCGTCATCGGCCTGTAGCCCGAGCTCCTTGGCAAGATAGCGATAGACATGAAACATCACCTCGCTCGAACGCTCGTGGTGCTTGTCGCGACCGCGCTTGTAGGATTCGAAGATCTTGTCATCGCTGAGCTCGGCCGGCGACTTGCCCGAGATCCGGCGCACCGCGGAGAGCACGCCGGTCTCGAAGTCGATCAAGGTGCCGACGACGTCGAAGGTGAGAACCTTGAAATTGCTGAACGAGGCTGTTGACGACATTTTTTGGCTTCTTCTCTCGGTTGGACAAGGCTTGGGTTCAGTCCCTCACCCTGGGCACGACGATGGTGTCCTCGGGATGAAGGGTCACGGTGAGACTGCCGCCGAGCGGCGGGATGCGGCTGTAGGCCTGGTGATAGCTCGCCTGGCGCAGGCTGAGCCCGATGCCATCGGCGAGCGCCAGGAAGATGCGGAGGCTCTCGCCCTGATAGACGATGTCCGTGACCGTGCCGGTGAGCCGATTGCAGGCGGTGTCCTGAGCGCCGTCGTCGATCAGTAATTTTTCGCTGTGCACCGCGAGCATCAGCGCGTCCCCGTCGGGAATGGCCCGGGCGCTGCGCAGAAGGACATTGCCGAGCGCAACGCTGGAGGCGTCGACGCGACGCACGGGAAGCATCGTGGCCTCGCCAATGAAACTCGCGACGAAGGAATCCGCGGGATGATCGTGTAGGCGCTCGGGCGCGTCGATCTGGATCAGCCTGCCGTCTTTCATCACGGCGACGCGGTCGCTCATGGTCAGCGCTTCGCGTTGATCGTGGGTGACGTAGATGATGGTGGCGCCGATGCGCTTGTGCAGCGTGCGCAGCTCGATCTGCATGGATTCGCGCAGCTGCTTGTCGAGCGCGGACAGCGGTTCATCCATCAGGATCAGCCGCGGCTCGAAGATCATGGCGCGTGCGAGCGCCACGCGCTGGCGCTGGCCGCCGGAGAGTTGCGCGATACCGCGCTCTTCGTAGCCGGCAAGGCCGACCATCGAAAGCGCCGCGCGCACCTTATCCGGCCAGGCCGCCTTCGGCAGCCGTCGCGCGCGCAAGGGAAAGGCGACATTCTCGCCGACGCTCATATGCGGGAACAGCGCGTAGTTCTGGAACACGACGCCGATGTCGCGCTTGTGCGGCGGCATCCAGGTGACGTCGCGGCCGCCGAACAGGATCGTTCCGCTCGATGGCAGGATGAAGCCGCCAAGGATGCCGAGCAACGTGGTCTTGCCGGAACCGGAGGGGCCGAGCAGCGAGACGAACTCGCCGGCCGCGACATTGAGGGACACGTCGTCGAGGGCGCGAACGGCGCCATAGGCCTTGCTCGCGGATCTGATCTCGACGCTTTCCGCTCGTTTGTCCAACGATCGACCTCGCCATGTCCCTACATGGCGTGCCTCACTGCGCGCCATAAGCCTGCTTTATAGACAGGACATTTGAGCACTTACGGTCGAAGCGTGCACCGCACCAACTTCTTCGCTCGCGAGCCCTGTCTTTAGGCTGTCATGTCGATGACACCAGACTTGGCAAAACTCGGCAATTGCCAAATTCTCACCCGGCTCATAACATGGTGTTATGCCCGAGCTGCGCCGGATGCTGCCCTCAAGTAACGCCCTGTTCGTCTTCGATGCAGCGGCGCGCAATGGCAGCTTCACGGCTGCGGCCGCCGAATTGAACGTCACCCAGCCTGCGGTGAGCCGGATGCTGGGTCAGTTCGAGGACCATCTCGGCGTCCGCCTGTTCGACCGCAAGGCGGGACGCGCCGTGCTCACCGAGGAAGGCGAACTCTTGTATCGCCGCGTGCTCGAAGGCTTTCGCAGCATCGAGAGCGGGCTGGTCGAGATCGAGCGGCGCCGCAAGGGCACCGAGACGGTGACGCTGTCGGTCTCCTCCGCCTTCACCACGCATTGGCTGATGCCGCGCATCGACAAGCTGCAGCGGCAATTCCCTCAGGTCGATTTGCGCTTTCAACTGATCTCCGGCGCGCTCCGCGGTCCGGTGGAAAATGTCGATCTTGGCATGCGCTTCCGCGATCGCGAGGAGCCGTCATCCGGCGGCACGCTGGTGATGAAGGAGGTCATGCTGCCGATGTGCAGTCCTGCCTATCTCGGCGAAACCGATCCCGCCGAGGGCAACACCATCATTCGGCTCGCCGAGACGCCGGGCGACTGGGCCGCGGATTACGCATCGCTTCTCACGGGGCGCCGCGGTGCGGCCAAGGCGCTGAGCTTCACGGACTATGCCGTCGTGATGCAGGCCGCCCTGCTCGGCCAGGGCATCGCGCTCGGTTGGCTGACGGTCGCCTCGCACTGGCTGTTGACCGGCGCGCTGGTGCCGGCCTCCGACACGCTCACCACCACACGCCGCATCTGCGAATTCCTGCCGCCGCGCAACCGGCCGATGCGTCCCATCGCCGCCGAGATCCGCGACTGGATCACCGCGCAGATGAAAAGCGAGATCGCCGCGATCGACCGGCTCTATCCGAAGCTCGGCGCGATGGCGGCTTGCTACTAGCGCGTTTTCGGGCGAAGTGGACCGGTTCACGTGAAGAAAACGCATCAAAACCGAAGTCTAGGCGGGTGTCAGCGCGGCACAGTAACGATCGGGCAGGTGATCGCCGATCCCCGCCGGCAGCAGCACCGTGAGCCTGCCGACGACATCCGACCGCGTGTTCTCGGATACGCCGCTGAGGAGATTGCGGACCTGCTCACCAATTCCAGCATTCGCCATTGGCTCATCCGAACCAACATTCGTCGTGAGCTGGCTGGCGCTGAATTTGGCGCCGCGTGCACAGGCGAGATAACGGCCGACGTGATGAAAGCCAAGCCCAGGCGGAGGCACGGTCGGGACGATGTCGGTGCCGTGCACGAGACGATAGGTCGTCCTGCCGAACGTACCGTTGTAGAGGGCGACGAAATCGTCGCGGCCCACGCGCGGACAACCGTAAAGATAGATCTGCGCAGCCGCGAGCTGGAGCTGCTCTCGCGCGAAGTCCGCCGTTGCCACCGCGATCGCGGCGCCGAGGCTGTGCCCAGTGATGAAGATCGGTGATTTGCGCGCCAGCGCTGCCGCCAGTGCGCTCTTCACGCCGTCCCATACGGCCGCCGCCGCATCGACGAACCCCTGGTGCACGGGCGCCTTCGGTCGGCCAAGCGTGAAATCGCTGACCCAGTTCAGGAGATGAAGCGGGTCGGTGCCGGCGAAGGCGACAATGGTTGCGTCGCCCTTGCTCGCGATGATCCCGCGCGTGTCGGTCAGCGGCAGCGTCGAATGCGCCGGTTGGCTCAGCAGCTTGACACCGGACAGATCCCAGAACGGAGAGATCCTATTGATGGTGTCCGGCACATGGGTCTCGTAGGCGAGTTGCGACATCCACATCATCGCGCGAGCGATGTCGAGATCAAAGCCGGTTGATGTCTCGTTGAATTTTGCAAATGCCCGCCGGTCATATTGATCGGGAGGGAGTTCGACCAGAATGCTCACATCAAGCTCCTAAATGGCTTATTGCTGCAATCCGTCGATCGAAAACGGAATGGCGCTACCTTCGCATATGGCTGGAACTTTGACAATCTGTGCGCGTGCCCGGGACGTATTCTGCCTTCCCGCTTAAGAGGACAAGGTTGAGACGAGGCACCTCTCCCTCCGCGTCATTGCGAGCGTAGCGAAGCAATCCAGAGTCTCTCCGCGGAGGAATTCTGGATTGCTTCGCCGCGCTCGCTATGACGGTGTGGATAGAGTCTTGGCCTCTATCGATGCTCGATCGCGCGGATCGCACCGCGGAGCTCGGCGAGGCCGCGGAGGCGGCCGATCGCGGTGTAGCCCGGATTGGTGCGCTTGGTCGCCGCGAGATCGTCGAGCATGCGATGGCCATGATCGGGCCGGAATACGATTTGCCGGTCGCGCGAACGCCGCGCGTTCTCCTTCAGCAGCGCCTTCAGCACCGCGACCATGTCGACGTCACCGTCGAGATGATCGGACTCGTAGAAGGACAAACCCGCTTCACGCTTGGTCGCGCGCAGATGCGCAAAGGCGATGCGCGGACCGAAGCGTTCGGCCATCGCGGGAAGATTGTTCTCGGCGCGCACGCCGAGCGACCCCGTGCACAGGCAGATACCATTCGCCTTCGACGGCACGGCATCGAACAACGCCTGATAGTCGTCGGCGCTGGACGCGACGCGCGGCAGGCCGAACAGCGGGCGCGGCGGGTCGTCCGGATGCAGCGTCAGCGAAACGCCGAGCTGCTCGGCGATGGGCGTGACGCGGCCCAAAAACTCGGCGAGATGCTGCCGCAGAATTTTTGGCGTGACGTCGCGATATGTTTCGAGCCGGTCGCGGAATTGCGGAATGGTCATCGGCTCGGTGGTCGAGCCCGGCAGCGCGCTGGCGATGACCATGACGAGATAGTCGATGTCGGCCTGGCTCATCTGGTCGAACAGCTTTTTCGCGCGGGCCTGCTGCTCGGATGAGTATTCCTGGATAGCGGCGGGACGCTTCAGGATGTGCAGCTCGAACGCAGCAAAGCGATCCTGGTCGAAGCGCATGGCGCGGGCGCCGTTCGGCAGCTCCCATTCCAGATCGGTGCGGCACCAATCCACGACAGGCATGAAGTTGTAGCAGATGATCTTGATGCCGGCGGCGGCAACCGCCTCCAGGCTGGCGATCCACGTCTCGATCGAGCGCGTCGCCTTGGCCCCGAGACGCTTGACGTCGTCGGGGATCGGAATCGATTCCACCACCGACCAGGTCAGCTGCGAACGGCCGGGTTGGCCGTTCTCGATAAAGTTCTTGCGCTCCTCGACCGCCTTGCGTGTCCAGGCTTCGCCGATCGGCACCTGATGCAGCGCCGAGACGATGTCGCTCGCCCCGGCCTGCCTGACATCGTCGAGCGAGACCGGATCATCCGGCCCGTACCAGCGCCATCCCTCTAGCATCATGCCCATTTTCTCCGATCAGTTCGCGGTCAGCACGACCTTGACGCTCTGCGAGCGGTCGAGCGCCAGCCGCAGCGCTTCCGGCGCGGTGGACAGCGGCCGCTCGGCGGTCACCAGCGACAGCACGTCGACACTGCCGTCCGCGATCAGTTCTACCGCCGTCATGAACTCGAGCCCGAACCGGAACGAGCCGCGCAACTCGATCTCCTTGGCCATCACCGCATTGGCGGGCACCGGAATCTGGCCACCCGGCAAATTGCCGATCTGTACGACAACACCGCCGCGCCTGACGATACCGATCGCACTGGCAAGGCCTGCAGCCGTGCCCGAGACTTCGAAAGCGACATCGTAGGGGCGCGACGCGGCCTGCGCCTTCAGGCCTTCCTCGCCGGCGGCAACATTCTCGACGTGAGATGCGCCGAGCCGGGTCGCAAAGGCCAGCGGCGCCGGTGCGATGTCGGCCACCGTGATGTCGGTCATGCCGGCGCGGCGCGCGGCGAGCATGGTCAGAAGCCCGATCGGACCGGCGCCGAAGATGATGCCGCGCTTGCCTTCGATGTTGCCGGCACGTGCCACCGCGTGCAGGCAGACCGCGAGCGGCTCGGCCAGCGCCGCAGCCTGATAGGACACATGATCGGGGATCTTCACGCACTGCGCCGGAATCGCGTCGAAATAATTGGCGAAGCCGCCCTGCATGTGCGGAGTCTTCGAGGCCGAGCCCATGAAGTAGATATTTTCGCAGAGGTTTTGCCGGCCTTGGCGGCAGGCGCCGCAATGGCCGCACCAGCGCGACGGGTTGACGGCAACGCGGTCGCCGACCTTCAGGTTCGCCGCGGAGCCCGCGATCTCCACGACCTCGCCGGAGATCTCGTGGCCGAGCACCAGCGGCGATTTCACCACGAAATCGCCGGTCCGGGCATGACGGAAATAATGCATGTCCGAGCCGCAGATGCCGCCGGCGCCGAAACGGAGGCGCACCATGCCTTCAGCGAGCTTGTCGAGCGGATGCTCGACCATGCGCAGATCTTCGGGGCCAAACAGGGTTGCGGCGAGAGCAGTTGAGGTCATTTGGAAAGTCCCATGTATTTCGGCAGCCAGAGGGTCAATTCGGGGATGTAGGTGATCGCGATCAGCGCGAGCATCAGCGGCACCAACCAGGGCAGGATTGCCACCGTCGTGCGCTCGACCGAGAGCTTTGCGACGCGCGCGAGCACGAACAGCACCATGCCGAGCGGCGGATGCAGCAGGCCGATCATCAGGTTCAGCGTCATGATCAGACCGAAATGGATCGGGTCGATGCCGAGCTTGAGCACGATCGGCAACAGGATCGGCACTAGAATGGTGATCGCCGCCGTGGTGTCGATGAAGCAGCCGACGAACAGGATCAGGACGTTGGCGAGCGCCAGGAACACCCATTTGTTGTGGGTGATGCTGAGCATCCAGTCCGACAGCATCTGGGCTGCCTGCGACACCGTCAGCAGCCAGGCGAAGATCGAGGCTGCGGTGACGATGAACAGAACCGACGCCGTGGTCTCGATGGTGTCGAACGTCGCCTTCGCGACCGTTTTCATCGTCATGGTGCGGTAGCGCACGAGGCCGAGGAACAGCGACCAGATCACGGCGGCGACCGCGGCTTCCGTCGGGGTGAACCAGCCGAGCGTCATGCCGCCGATCAGGATCACCGGCGCCATCAGCGCCATCACCGCGGAGAAATCGAAGTACCAGTCGATCGCGAGCAGCGCGAACAGGCCGAGACCAACTGCCCAATTGGTGGAGAGACCGGCGACCGTCAGAAGCCAGACGGCCATCGGGAAGCTCAATACGACGACGATCTCGAGCCCCGCCGATCCCAATTGCGGCCAGGAGAACGGCGTATCGCTGCCCCATTTGTTCTTGTGCGCGAAGTAGGTGACGGTGGCCATCATGAGCAGCGTCAGGACAACGCCTGGAATGACGCCGCCCAGAAACAGCGCGCCGATCGAGACGTTGGCCATCATGCCGTAGATCACGAAAGGCAACGAGGGCGGAATGATGGGCCCGAGCGTGGCGGAGGCCGCGGTGACGCCCACGGAGAATTCCGTGGAGTAGCCGTGGTCCTTCATCGCCTTGATCTCGATGGTGCCGAGACCGGCGGCATCCGCGATTGCGGTGCCGGACATTCCGGAGAAGATCACCGAGCCGATGATATTGACGTGGCCGAGGCCGCCGCGCATCCAGCCGACCAGCGCGACGGCGAACTTGTAGATGCGGCCGGTGACGCCCGCGATGTTCATGAGATTGCCGGCCAGGATGAAGAACGGCACCGCGAGCAGCGGAAAGCTCTCGACGCCGGCGATCATGCGCTGTGCCAGCGTGACGTCGGGAGTCACGCCGCTGACCAGGATGTAGAGCAGCGACGACGCCGCCATGGCGATGGCCACGGGAACGCCGAGCAGCATGAGGATGAGGAAGCCTCCAAGCAACAGCAACATGGAATTACCCTTCAAAGCCGTCGTAGGCGCCGGGACGTTCGAGGATCGAATAGCCCTGTCGCAAATGTTGCACTGCCACCTGCACGGAGCGCACGAACATCAGCACGAAGCCGAGCAGCACCGCATAGTAGACGTAGTCCTTGGGAAGATTGATCGTGGTCATGGATTCATCGCCGATGATCTGAATGTAGACCCAGACCAGCTTGATTGCGTAGCCGAAGAAGGCGATCCGGATCAGGTCGATCACCGTCGACAACGCCCGGGCCACGAGGTGCGGCAGATAGCGATAGATCAGATCGACCTGGATGTGCCGCGACAGCCGCACGCACATCGATGAGCCGATGAAGACCACGCCGATCAGGCAGTAGGTCGCGATCTCCTCGGTCCAGGCGTAGCTGTCGTTGAGCACATAGCGGGTAAAGAACTGGAGGAAGACGGCAAGCGCCATCACCCAGAAAATCGCCAGCGCAACCCAGTCCTCGAAAGCGTAGATGCCGAGATCGACCTTTGGCGCCGCCTCTTCCTCGAAGGTGTGGGCGATCTCGTCCGCGGTGATCTGCCGGTGCGTTTCGGCGGTGGACATGGGTTGCTCCTCAAACTGATCACGTCGTTCCGGGATGGTGCGTCAGCACCAGACCCGGAACCTCGAGATTCCCAGGTGCGCAATTGCGCACCTGAGGTTCGGTCCTGCGGACCGCTCCGGGATGACGACTACGTCGTCACTTCACCGCCTGAATGCGTTCCCAGTCGGCCTTGCGATAGCCAAACGTCTCGAACGCGACGTTCTTCAGCACGGTGTCGCGGAACTCGTTCTTGTCGACCTCCGTGACGGTCAGGCCCTTCTCCTTGAAGAAGGCGACCAGCTTGGCCTCGTTCTGCTTGATCTCCGCGGTCGCCTTGGCGGCTGCCTCCTGCGCGACGTCGGTGAAAATCTTCTTGTCCTCATCGCTGAGCTTCTTCCAGAGCGCGCCGGCCACCACCGTGTTGAGATGGTCGACGATGTGGCCGGTCAGCACGATGTGCTTCTGCACCTCGTAGAACTTCTTGGCCTCGATCGTGGTCAGCGGGTTCTCCTGCGCCTCGACGGTGCCGTTCTGGAGCGCCAGATAGACTTCGGCGAACGCGATCGGCGCGGTGTTGGCGCCACAGGCGCGCGGCATCGCCAGATAGGCAGGAACGTCGGGCACGCGCATCTTCAGGCCCTTGAGGTCGGCACAGGTCTTGATTGGCTTGTTCGACGAAGTCTGGCGTACCCCGTAATAGGTCACCGCGACGATGTGGTGGCCGCTCTTGTCCTCATAACCCTTGGTGAGCTCCTTGAAGATGTCGCTCTTGGTGTAGGCGAGCAGATGATCGGCATCGCGGAAGGTGTAGGGATAATAGGTCACGCCGATCGGCGGAAAGCTCTTCGCGGCAAAACTCGAGCCGGAGATGATAATGTCGACCGAGCCAAGCGAGAGGCCCTGGTTGATGTCGGCCTCCTTGCCGAGCTGCGAGGCCGGATAGACGTCGATCGCATAGCGCCCGTTGGTGCGCTTCCCGATCTCCTGCGCGGCCCAGACCGACGCGGTGTGGAACGGCTCCGAGGTCTCGTAGACATGGGCCCATTTGAGCTTGGTCTGCGCCATGCCGGCGCCAGTCGTAGCAATCATCGCCGCGGCCGAGACCGCCAGCACCATTGTCATCTTTTTCAACACTGACTTTCCTCCATCTTTCAAGTCTGCTTCTTTTAAATCTGCTTCTTGTCAGCCCGTCCCCAAGGCGGGTGCGGGCCGCACAATGTCATCGCTGTCGCGCGCTGCTGCTCTCAGCTCGCTTCTTCTTCGGCGCACGTTCCGGTTTTGACGGCTTTGCCGTCGATCGCGCGGTGCGCCCGGAAGACGGTCCTGCCGCTTTCTCGGCGCCGAAGTTCTGCGCAAAGCGCTCCTGGGATCGCGCGAGATGATCGCGCATCGCGTCGCGAGCCGCTTCAGGATCGTGTGCGGCGATGGCGTCGCGCACCGCGCGATGCTCGTCGAGCGCAGTGCGCCACGTGCCCGGGCTCTCGAAATAATGCGCAAGCTGCGCGAAATAGGGATTGAGGCGCTGGTCGAACAACTCGCCGACGACACGGACCAGAACGGCATTGCCGAGGCTTCCGGCGATCGCGACGTGGAAGGCGCGGTCGTGGACCATCGAGGCTTCGCCGGGGTGTTCTACATTCTCCATCGCGACAAGGGACGCATCGATGCGGGCAACGTCGTCCTTCGTCGCCACGCGCGCGGCTTCTTCGGCGATGGCACTTTCCAGGAACTCGCGGGCGCGCAGCAGCTCGAACGGGCCCTCGATGACGGAAGCAGGCGCGGTCGCCGCAACCGCCGCGGGCTCGATCACATAGATGCCGGAACCGACGCGGATGCGGAGGCGGCCCTCGACTTCGAGCGCGATCAGGGCTTCGCGCACCGTCGGCCTGGAAATCCTGAGCTGCTCGGCGAGTTCGCGTTCGGTCGGCAAGCGACTGCCGACCGCGTACTCGCCGCTGTCGATCAGGCTTCGCAATTGATCGGCGACCTGGCGATAAAGCCGTCTCGCCTCCACAGCTTCCAGCGGCACGCTGGTCCTCCCGAAAGGGTCATGCCGGCAGCTCTCGCTGCCCGCGGCCCGCCAATTTTGGAAAATTGGTCTTACCAATTGACCGCAGCATTGACCGAGGACAGGCGCCATGTCAAGCAGCGGCCAAACAAGGGGAGAGACGACCATGCGCCTTGATCCAACGCGCCTTGGCCGCGCCAATCTCGATCGGCTGCCACCAGGTATCCGCCGCCCGGCCTACGACAGTTCGCGCGTCACCTCCGGCATCGTGCATCTCGGCCTTGGCGCGTTTCATCGCGCCCACCAGGCCGTCGTCATCGATGATTGCCTTGCGGCCGGCGCCACCTCGTGGGGCATCGTCGGGGCCAGCCTGCGCAGCGCTGACACACGCGACGCCCTCGCCCCGCAGGATCATCTCTATACGGTCGCCGTCCGTGCAGCCGAAGGCACCGAACACCGCATCATCGGTGCGCTGCTCGACAGCGTGGTCGCGCGCGAGAGCCCGGCACGACTGGTCGAGCGAATGGCCGATCCCGCCATTCGCATCGTCTCCCTCACCGTCACCGAGAAGGGCTACTGCCACACGCCGCAGACCGGCGATCTCGACGAGCGGCATCCTGATATCGTGCACGACCTCAACAATTTCGACGCGCCGCGCTCGGCTCCCGGCTTCATCGTGGCCGCGCTGGCGCGCCGGCGGGCCCTGGGCGCCCCGCCCTTCACCGTGCTGAGCTGCGACAACCTCGCCGCCAACGGCCACACCGTACAGCGGATCGTGACGCAATTCGCCGCGCTACGCTCGAAGGATCTCGGCAAGTGGATCGCGGATACGGCGGCCTTCCCCTCGACCATGGTCGACCGCATCGTGCCGGAGACGACGGATGGTGACCGCGATGCGGTTTCATCAGCACTCGGTTTGCACGACGCATGGCCGGTCATGACCGAGCCGTTCACGCAATGGGTGGTCGAGGATCGCTTTACGGCAGGCCGGCCCGACCTTGCCGCCGCCGGCGTCGAACTGGTGAACGACGTCAAGCCGTTCGAGTTGATGAAGCTGCGGCTGCTCAACGCCAGCCATTCGGCGCTGGCCTATCTCGGCTATCTCGCCGGCTACGAGACCATCGCCGACACCATGCAGGATCCGCATTTCGCGCGCCTCGCCGCGCAGGTGATGGAAGAGGCCGCGGTGACGCTGACGATGCCATCAGGCGCAGACCTGGCCGCCTATCGCGCCTCGCTGCTCAAGCGCTTCGCCAATCCGGCACTGCATCACCGCACTTGGCAGATCGCGATGGACGGCTCGCAAAAGCTGCCGCAGCGGCTGCTCGGCGCGATCCAGGATCGTCTCGCCAGGAACCTGCCGATCGCAACGCATGCGCTCGCGGTGGCCGGCTGGATGCGCTACGTCAGCGGCCTCGACGAGAAGGGCCGCACCATCGACGTGCGCGATCCGCTCGCCGCCGAGTTCGCCGATTTGGCGCGCGAGGCAGGTCCCATCGCCGAACGATTGGCGCCCGCGCTGCTCGGCGTCACAAAAGTGTTCGGGCCGCTGGGCGCGGAGCCGCGCCTGCGCGAGGCCGTGACCGCGGCGCTCGGCCGACTCTACAAGGATGGCGCGCGGCGTGCGGTGGAGACCCTGGTCTCGGTGTGACCACAAAACCGGCAGCAATGCTGCATTGCGGTCCAGAGCGAGCGGAAAGTCGACGGAAGTCTTGCTTGATTTTTGCCTGTCATTGCCCCACCCGAGAGGCATGGCAAAGGACACCAAGGTGATCGCCGCGAACGCAGCGTTCTACGCCGCCTTCTCGACTGGCGATTTCGACGAAATGGAGCGGATGTGGGCGGACGATGACGCCATTTCCTGCATTCATCCCGGCTGGCCGGCCATCATCGGCCGGGCCACGGTGATCGGAAGCTGGCGCGACATCCTGCAGAGTCCGGAACGGCCGCAGATCGTTTGCGCGGAACCGCAGGCTATCGTCGATGGCGACAGCGCGCGCGTGCTCTGCATCGAGATCGTCGACGGCACGGCATTGGCTGCGGCCAACCATTTTCGGCGTGTCGGCGACGACTGGCGCCTGGTGCACCATCAGTCGAGCCCGATCGCGCAGATTGTCGAGCAAGCTGAGGACGATAGAGCGAGCCACCGCGTCCATTGAGGGCGCCGGCCCGCAGGCACATTCTACTGTGCATGGGGTTGTTTTTCAGTTTTTTTGTTTTGGCGCCTCACCCCGAGCCCAGACAGGTCATCCAGCACGACCCGCGCCTGGCTAAAATTGTCGTCCCGGAAGAACATGCTTCTGGTGATGAGCACGGGAATGTTCGCCCGCGCGGCTGCGATCAGCCCGTTGGCGGAATCCTCGATCGCGACGCAGTCGGACGCGTTGAGCTTCAGCCGCGCCAGGGTCTCGACATAGACATCCGGCGCAGGCTTTTTGTGCCGCACGTCATCCCCGGCGACGATCGCATCAAAATCCGCGGCCCAGCCCGTTCCCAGCGCCCGCGACAGCAGCGCGTCGATGTTGGCGTGCGACGTGGTCGTCGCGATCGCGAGCCGCTGGCCGCGCGCCTTGGCAGCAGCGAGCAGATCCGTCACCCCGGGCCGCAAGGGGCACCAGCCGGTCTCGACCAGTTCGGCATAATGCGCGGTCTTGATGCGGTGGAGTTCCGCGATCTCCACATCTGACAATGGCGCGGCAATCCTCAGCCTTTCGTGGTGGGCGCGGATCCGTTCCTTGCCGCCCGTGACCCGCAGCAGGTCCTTGTAGACGCCCCGGTCCCATTGCCAGTCGAGACCGTGGCGGGCGAAGGCATGGTTGAAGGCCTGCCGATGCAGCTCTTCGGTCTCAGCCAAGGTACCGTCGACGTCGAAGATCAGCGCGGCGGCGCGGCGGATCAGCTCGGCGGCGTCACATGGCCTTATGGCGGGCGCTTCTGCCTGCATGATCTATACGTCCCTCCCGACGAGCGACCATCGCCTGCACAGGCGGGCGAGACAAATTGCAATATCTTTTGCCGGACCCAAAAATCTCTTATGAGCGGAGGCGCGCTGCGGCGCGAACGGGAACTCCGACCTGCAAGGAAGATGTATGCGTCTCTTTATCCTTGGCCTCGGCTACAGTGCGCAGCACTTCGTCCGCCTGTTCGGTGGCCGCTTCTCGCATATCGCCGGCACGGTGCGCGATCCCGCGCAGCGGGGCGATCTCGCCAACATCGAGGTGCATGCTTTCTCCGGCAGCAGTCCGGCACGCGAGACGATCGAACGCATGAGAGACGCGGATGTCCTGCTCGTTTCGATCCCGCCCGGCAGCGTCGGCGATCCCGCAATCGCGGCCTTCTCCGGCCTGCTGGCGGCGGGCGGCGACCGCAAGATCGTCTATTTGTCCACGATTGGCGTGTATGGTGGTCACGCCGGCGGCTGGGTCGATGAGAGCACGCCGCCGAAGGCGGACCTCGACCGCACGCGCATGCGGGTCGCAGCGGAACAGGCGTGGACCGACACGACCGGTGGCGACGCCGCGATCCTGCGGCTTGCGGGTATCTATGGCCCCGGCCGTAACGCGCTGGTGACGCTGCGCGCTGGAACAGCCCGGCGCATCATCAAGCCGGGACAGGTGTTCAACCGCATCCACGTCGACGACATCGCGAGCGCGATCATGGCCGCGATTCATCACCCGAGCGGCGGCACGTGGAACGTCTGCGACGACGAGCCGGCGCCGCCGCAGGACGTGATCGCTTACGCGGCGAAGCTGATGAATGTTGCACCGCCGCTGGAAGAGCCGTTCGAGACCGCCGAGATGTCGGCGATGGCCCGCAGCTTCTATGCGAGCAGCGCCCGCGTCTCCAACGCGAAAATGAAGCGCGAGCTCGGCGTCACGCTTGCTTATCCGACCTACCGCCACGCCCTCGAGGCGTTGTGGCAAGCGGGGGAACGAGGATAGGGCTCCGGCATTCCCGGCGTCCTAGACATGCCCTGCCCGCGCTTGACTTCGCGCCGGTGCGGTCGTGATCTAATCGCTGAGCGGGCCAATGCATAACGAGCCCGAGCTTGGGAGGATTCCATGAAGAACATCGCCATGATCGCCGCGGCCGCTGCCGCCATCACGTTCGGCGCAGCGCGCGCCGCACCGCTGCCCGAAGCTAGTCCAGACGACGCCGGCTTCTCGAAACAAGGCCTTGCACGGCTCGACAATTTCTTCGCACGTGAGATCGCCGCCAAGCGCGTCCCCGGCGCGGTCGTCGCGATCGCCCGTGACGGCAAGCTCGTGCACTACAAGGCCTACGGCATGCTGGATCCGGACAAGGGCACGCCGATGCCTATCGACGCGATCTTCGCGCTGGCTTCGATGACCAAGCCGATGGCCGCAGTCGCGGGCCTGACATTGATGGAGCAGGGCAAGCTGCCGCTCCAGGCCAAGCTGTCCGACTATTATCCCGGCTTTGCCGACATGAAGGTCGGCGTTCAGCAGGCCGACGGTTCATTGAAGCTCGAACCGCAGGCATCACCGATCTTCATTCATGACCTGTACCGACACACGTCCGGCCTGATGTACGGCGGCCGCCCGGACAGCGCGAGCCCGGTGGCACGGCAATATCCGGAAGGCACCGCGCCAGCGATCGAAGGTGACACCCAGGCCTTCATCGATCGCATCACCAAGCTACCGCTGGCGCATCAGCCCTCGACCGAGTTCGAATACGGTTTCTCGATCGACGTGCTCGGCGCCGTCGTCGAGAAGGTGAGCGAGCAGAAGCTCGGCGACTATCTCGCCGCCAACGTCTGGCAGCCGCTCGGCATGAAGGACGCGACCTTCCACCCGACCGACGCACAGCGCCCTCGCCTCGCCCGCCCGTTCGCCAACGATCCGCTGACCGGCAAGCCGCAAGCCATCAAGCTTTTGGACACGCCGACAAAATTCGACTGTGGCGGCGCCTGCTCGTTCGCGACCGTCGGCGACTACATCCGCTTCGGACAGATGCTGCTCAACGGCGGCGACCTTGACGGCCAGCGCATCCTCGGTCCCAGGACCGTGCATCACATGACGACCAATCATCTCGGCCCGGAGATCAAGAACAACGTGGCGAACATCGAGCCGCATCGCGCCGGGTTCGGCTTCGGCCTCTCGGTCGCGGTCCGCACCAGCGAGGGATTGTCGTCGGTCCCCGGCAATCCCGGCGAGTTCACCTGGAACGGCGCGTACGGAACGCAGTTCTTCTGCGACCCCAAGGAGCGTCTCGTGGTCGTGGTGGGAACGGCGGCGCCGGGCGAGCTGCGGAAATATTATCGCGAACAGGTTCAGGACATCGTTTATGGCGCGATGGTGGAGTGAGATCGACGCCTTGAAATAGAAGGGCGGCCGCTCGGGCCGCCCTTCTAAAATCAGCGTCAGCTCAGGACGCCATACTTCTTGAACCAGGCCTGCGCCTGTTTCCAGGCATCTTCTGCGGCGTCCTTGCGGTAGCTGCCGCGGTAGTCGGCATGGAAGCCGTGCGGCGCTTCCGGATAGATCTTGAATTCGGCCGTCTTCTTGTTCTGCTCCAAGGCTGTCTTGAGCTGCTCGACCTGGGCGACGGGAATGCCGGTATCGGCGCCGCCATAGAGGCCGAGCACCGGTGCCTTCATCTCGGGCGCGAGCTGCATCGGGCTCTTCGGCCATAGCGGATTGGCTGGATCGACCGGCGGACCGTAGAAGGCGACGCCGGCCTTGAGGCTGCCGCTGTGAGCGGCATATTCCCAGACGGTGCGTCCGCCGCGGCAGAAGCCGATGATGCCGAGCTTACCGGTGTCGCCGCCTTGCGATCCCGCCCACGTCACCGTCGCATCGAGATCGGACAGCAGCTCGGGGTCCGGCTTGGCATTGACGATCGGCAGCAGGTCCTTGATCTCGGTGATCTTGGTCAAATCGGCACCCTTGCGAAAGTAATAGTCGGGCGCGATCGCGAACGCGCCGAGCTTGCCAAGGCGCCGCGTCACGTCCTTGATGTATTCGTGCAGGCCGAAAATCTCCATCGCCACGATGATCACCGGCGCCTTGGTGTTGCCGGCGGGGCGGGCGAAATACGCAGGCATCTCCTCGGAACCGACCTTGATCTTGACGTCGCCGGTCTGGAGGCCGCTGACATCAGTCGTGATCGCCTCGGCGCGCACGGGCCCGGCCGCAAGCGTGTAGCCGGCCGCGACCGCCGCGGTGGCGCTCATGAATCCGCGGCGCGAGACCGGGGCGACCTTGGTCAGCCCGACGACGTCGGATGTCATGGTGGTTTCGATACTCATCGGTTAATCCTTCCTGATGCGCGGCCTTGATCCTTCAGGCGCGCATTCGCCATTAATTGCCGGTGAAACGCAAATCACCACCCTGCGAGCGCGCCACTTTCGGGGCTTGATTTCAGATCTTGTTCTGACGCTGTTTCACCGGCGCAGTCTCGGGCATGAGGCTCATTGCGCCAAGTCCGACGATCGCCGCAAGCAGCAGGTACCAGGCAGGCGCCAGCGGATTGCCGGTGACGTGGAGGAGCCAGGTGACCACGAGCTGCGCCGTCCCGCCAAAGCTCGCGATCGCGACCGCATAGACGGTCGCGAATACGCCGCCGCGGATGTTCTGGGGCAGCGCCTCGGTGAACGTCGCGTAGAACGCGGTGAACGGCAGCGAGCCGATGACGGACAGGACACCGAAACCAACCAGGAGCGACAACGCGCCGGGCGCATGGACGATCCACAGGAAGGTCGGGTAGGTCAGCAGCAGCGTTGCGAGCTGCGGCCAGATCATCACCGGCTTGCGACCGAGACGATCCGCCAGCCAGCCCCCGACCAGCGCGCCAACGAACTGGATGCCGTTGCTGACCAGCGACACGGTGAAAGCCAGGGTCGACGACACATGCAGCGTATTCTGCGCATAGGTCGTCATATATTGGGTGACGTAGGTCGAGATCGTGCCGCTTGCCAGGATCATCAGCGCAAGTCCGATGATGCCAAGGTGCCGTCTCGCCTGCGAAAGATGACTGGTGTGCTCGACGGTGCCGGCACCGGCTTCGGCCTGCGGGATCGTCTCGGGCAGCGTCCGGCGCATCCAGAAGCCGAACGGCAGGCACACCGCCCCGATCAGAAACGCCACCCGCCAGCCATAGGCGTCGAGCATCTCCGGCGCCATCGTCCTGCTCAGGATGACGCCGACGAGCGCGCCCGCGGTCGCGGCGATCTCCTGGCTGGCCGGCTGCCAGGCCACCACCAGCGCGCGATGCTCGGGCGGAGCGATCTCGATCAGATAGGCGGTGGTCGGTCCAACCTCCCCGCCCAGAGCAAAGCCTTGCGCCATACGCGCCGCGATCACGATGACGGGCGCTGCAAGGCCGATCGTTTGATAGGACGGCGTGAGCGCGATAGTCAGGATCGATAGCCCCATGAGCGCAAAGCTTAGCAGCATGGCAGGCCGCCGGCCGATCCGGTCGGAATAGATCCCAAGCACGATTCCGCCGATCGGCCGCGTCACGAAGCCGGCGCCGAAAGTCGCCAGCGACAGCATCAGGCTGCCGTACTCGCTTCCCGTCGGGAAGAAGGTATGGCCGATCTGGATGGCGAAGAAGCTGTAGGTGATGAAGTCGTAGAATTCGAGCATGTTGCCGACGGTGGCGGCCAATGCTGCGCGCTTGACGCTGAACGGCTTCACTTGCTCGATCACGGACGACACTCTGGCATTCCCGGGCTCGATCCTATTTCGATTTAACCGCCTGGCCGCATTGCAACGCAACATCCATTAACCGCAAACGGTGGTTCCCTCGCGCCCCTTTCCGCCGGCCCGAGTTGCGGCCGATCCGCCTGCTCGCGCGATTCGAAGCGCATCACGCAATAAATGAGCTTTGCGGTGGTCGCAACGACACATCATGTTGCACGCACATCCCACGCTATCGGAATTTGCGCATACTCCGCGGTCATTTGACTGAAATTTTCAGAAGAGTTGAGCCGGGCGATTTACTCGAACTTTGTTCGCGACGCTCTAGTTCCACGACCGGAAGGTTCCACCTCTTTGGGGATCCTCCTTATCCGCGGCCCGGATTGCGCTACCAAAAGCTCAATTGAATTAAGATTTACCGACCTGGAATTGAAATGAACTTGGCTCGCGAATCGATTGAACTGCTGGAACAGGTCGCCCGGATCCTGTGGTTCGAAGGCACCAAGCACGGCTTGCGTGACCGCGAGTGGATGGCACTGCGTTTCCTTTCCCGCGCCAACCGGTTTTCCAGGACGCCGTCGGCGCTCGCGAGTTACGTCGGCACCACGCGTGGTACCGCCTCGTTCATCATCGGCGAGCTGGAGCGGCTCGGATATCTCGAGCGAAAGCGCTCGGCCCAGGACAAGCGGTCGGTGATGCTGAGCGTGACACAACAGGGCAAGAAGTTCCTGGTGCGCGACCCCGTCAACGTCCTCGTCGAGGCCATCGCCGTGCTCGAGGGCGAGGCGAAGGTCAACTTCCGCGACGCGCTCCGCCACGTGCTGGATCAGTCGGACGCGGCCGAACAGCGGCACCATACCGACGTCTGCAAGCGATGCATCTTCCTCCGCGAAGATCGCACCACCACGGACAGCAGGGCGACGGCCGAGTTCAGCTGCCGCCTGTTTCGGGCGCCGATCGCGGAGGCGGAGGTCGATCTGCTATGCACCAGCTTCGAGCATCACCGCAAATAGAAGTGGCCCTCGATCAGGGCGTGGCCTTGCGTGACGAATAGATGACGCCCCCGCTGGACTCGACCACCAGACGTCCGTTCTCGTTTTTGATCTCCTCGATACGGCCAAGGCCGGGCACCTGCTGTCCCAACACCGCCTCGACGACGCCGTTCGGGCCTTGCAGGATCGCAATCCCCTCATAGGCCTGGCGGACCGACCAGCCCTTGACCGTCATGCGCGGCGCCGAGATGCGCTCGGACGGTGCTACCGATCCCGTGATCTCGGGCGTAGCGGCCGAGGCCATCATTGGCATTGGCTGTGTGGCGACGGGCGCCGGAGCCTGGGCCTGCACCTGGGCAAGCTTGTCGAGCTTCACCGTAGAGGACGAGCTCACCCGTTCGATGCGATCCAGATTTTCGCCAAACCGGCCAAAACGGTCATTGGTCGCCTTGCTCGATTGATCGACCGCGGTGCGCAGGCCGTCGAGATTGTCGGACACGCCCGACACCTGCCTGCGCAGTTGCGCCACCGTCTCGCGCAGGTTCCTGATCTCAGTGTTGGCCGCGACGTTGCTCTGGGCAGGCTGCATGGTGAGATAGGCGATCACGCCGGTGCAGGCACAGACGACCAGGATCGCAGCGACCGCCAATGTCGCGAGCGGCACGACCCATGTCGGGCGCGGCGGCGGCGGTTTGGCCACGATCACGGCCGGCTTGATCACGATGGGCGTAGGCTTGGAGATTGCCATCTTGTCGAGGCGCGCCTTGGCGCGAATACGCTTCAGACCCTCGAGCGCCTCTTTCGCCAGAGTTTCATCGCTCGCTGCTGCCGACGCAGGCTTGGTGCTCGCAGCGGGCTTGGTATTCGCGGCAGGCTTGGTATTTGCAGTGGGCTTGGTATTTGCAGTGGGCTTGGTATTTGCAAAAGACTGGGTATTTGCAAAAGGCTTGGCCGTCGGCGCCGCATTGTCTCTGGCATCACGCGTCTCCGCAGCCGGTTTCGCCGCTGCGGAAACATCGGCGGTCGCGTTGGGACGAGCTTGTCCATCGGACAACATGCGAGAATGCTCCGTTCGGTTCGATCTGTCGAACGGTGACATTATTTGCCGAAGCTTGCCTGAAACGTACGCATCGAAAACTTTTCATCACGCGCGATGCGACGTCACATGAGTCAAACGCGTCACGCACGTGGCGAGAGTGCGACTCGAAAGACACACCCTCGCCAAGATTTCGCCAAGCTGGAGTCGCCTCGCCATACATGAGTCGAATTGTCGCATGTGGGCAGACGATGACGAGAGTCAATCCCGGGTTGAAAACCCACCGATGTGCGTTAAGCGCAGCACCACCCAAAATGTCTGTAATCATACGGGGATGCGGAACTTTAGAACCGCCAGGGTGCAAAACTAGTTCGAATTCCAAATCAACTGATGCGATTGAATATACAAAGAAACAACTCGAACCAAACCAACAGCATCAAGCACGTGTAGCAAACGCTTAGTTGCGCACGCTTGATCGGAAATCGGCAATTGTTACGGTCCTACTCAAGTGATTCTCGCCAGTTGGCGAGGGGATTGACACAGTACAGTAGCGTTCGGATGCAATGAGCAACTTGGCGCAACTGTTCTAGGTCGCTTTCTCAATCCGCTCCGCGAGGTGATCCGCAAGACACCCGCCGAGCCTCACGCAGTAAGCGTTCAGTATCGAGTCGAAGTAGCAGGCCTGCGAGACGCAGGCACTGAATGCGTAGGGCTGCCCGCGAATATCGAAACCATAATAACGGTTCGCGGGATGGAATATCGTCAAACAGCACAGTTGCCGAGCCGGGCATCACAACAAACAACCGGCCGAAACAAGTGCGAAACAGGGGCGAAAAACTGATGTATATTATCGTTGATGATCGCGAGAGCGTCACGAACAGCTATGTCGGAGGGCTCGTTCGCGAAGGTGTATCGTCGATCGGCTTCTCCTCCGGAGAATTCTGGGACTGGCTGCAATCTGCGAGTGAATCGGATCTGGCCGCGGTGGACGCCTTCCTCCTCGGGGATTGCGACACCCGCGGAAGCCTGCCGCGGGCGATGCGCAAGCGCTCCTCGGCCCCTATCATCGCCATGAGCGGCCAGAAGATGCTCAAGAACACGCTGGAGCTCTTCGAGTCGGGCGTCGATGACGTCGTCCACGTGCCGATTCACCTCCGCGAGATCCTCGCCCGAACGGCCGCGATTGCGCGCCGCCGGGTCGGGGAACTGCCGAGGCCCTGCGAGACCAGGATCCAGGTCTTCTTCAACGGACGTGACCCCGAGATCGCTGGCCACGCCCTCACCCTGCCCCGCCGCGAACTGCGCATTCTCGAATATATGGTCAGCAACCACGGCAAGTGGGTCACCAAGACGCAGATCTTCAACGCGGTCTATGGCATCTTCGAAGCGACATTCGACGAGAGCGTGATCGAGAGCCACGTCAGCAAACTGCGCAAGAAGCTCCGCGACCGCCTCGGCTTCGATGCGATCGTGGCCCGACGTTACGTCGGATACCGCCTCGACATCCCGGCCGGCGAGACCATCGACGTGCCGATGCAGGAGCTCGACGAAGTCGGCATTCTGCTGAACAGGGCGCATACCGCCCCAGTGGCGTATCCGGCCGGAAACTGATCGGCAGGGCGCTGCCACGAAACCGACAACGGCCTCTGCGAACCACCTTCGCAGAAGCCGTTGTAGTTTCTGACGTCAACGGCGAATAGAGCGCGGCAGTACCGGCGCTGCGGCTCGCGTGTAAGTATATTCTAGAGGCTCGCTTCTGATTCAATCAGAACCGGTAATGCCCTAGGGCTTCTGCTGGAATTCTTCCTTCGACACGTAATTGAAGTCCTCGACAAGGACGTCCTGGACGACTTCGGCCTGCATTCGCTCGTTGACACGCTGCTTGATGGCCGTCGTGAGGATGGAGAGGTCGTAACGGGCGAGTTTTCTGAAATCGAGGCGGTCGTCGGCATAGATCCTGCGGAAGGCTTCATCGACGACGAACGGCTCGGGCGGAACGTTGAGCTGGTGCATGGTCCGCGCCTCTACGGTATAGACGAAGCGCGCGACGATGTAGCCCTGCACGTTGCCACTCTCGACCATCGGCACGCTCAGCGCCCGCGTCTTCTGGTACTGCAGCCCGTCAAGATATTCGTCCTTTGCCGGCAGCAGGCTGCCATTTTCCTTCCAATAGGCCACGGCATAGCTCGTTCCCGCGGTGAGGATGCATACCCAGAGCCCGGCCAGCACGAGTCTGATCATTTTGCGTCCTGTGCTGCGCGACCGGTATAGGTGCCGTCCGACTCGGCGTCCTTGATGGCCTTGACGATGATGGTCGCAACCTCGCGCACCGCATCGTAATGCATTTCGAGGATGGAACGGTTTCGCTCGAGCTTCTCGCGCAGCCGCTGGACCTCCTCGGTGATCTCGACCTCGCCGCCGAGGTGCATTCGTGCCCGCATCAGGCGGACGAATTCCAGCATGCTCCGGCTCTTCCGGGCGCTGAACTCGTCGAAGTCGATCTTCTTGCCCGTCGCGAGCGCAGCCGTCTCCTCTTCGACGATGCCTTCGAGCCGGCGGATCGCAGCCAACAGGCCACGCACCTCGTCCGATCTCGCCGCCTCCGCACCGTCGTTCGCCACCTCGCCACCGACATTCGGCAGCAGCACGGGCAACAGGGCATCCCCCGACATGGCCGCCGTCGTCATCGCCTCGGTGTCCACGGCCGGCTGCTCCATCACCATGGCCGCCGCGCCTTCTTGTGCCTGCATAGGAAATTCACCCTTCAACTTCTGTCACCCATTCCTGAATCATCATCCGGCCTTGCCCGTAGCGTCCGGTCCCGCCGGATGCGCGGCAGCAAGCTGCTTGGCAATGCCGATGCCCTTGCCCTTTGCCAACTGCGCACCAAGTTGCTCCGCCAGCATCGACTTCCAGACGCCGCCCGCCGTGCCCTTCCCGAAGACCTCCTCGGACTCCTTCGGCAGCATCGTCTCGACGAAGGTCTGGAGGATGAAGGCCTCGAACTTGCGGTACACCTCGCCGGATGCCGGCGCCTTGATCACCTGCACCGGCGCCCCGTTCACCGCGCCCGACTGCGGTTCCGAAACCTTCGTCGCGGATTGATCGGCAGCAGCCGTCTTGGCCTTCGCCTTGCCGACCTCCGCGTCCATCGTGGCGGCGAAATCCGCGTCCGATGATTTCAACGCGTCGAGCTTCGCGGTGGCCGCGCGCTGCGTCACGGGATCGGCAGCATCGAGGACGTCGAGAACGAGGTCGGGTGTCGCTGTCACGATCATGTCTTGGTCCGATTGGCTTGCCGTGGCGTCCACTCGCGCACGGTGAGGCTTGTTCCCGTCATTTCCTCGAGCGATCGCTTCTCGGCGTCGCGAAGCTTGTCCGCGAGCGCCGCCTTCGCGACCTGCTCGAACTGCTTCACACGGCGGCTCTCCGCGCGAACCTGGTCGAGCTGCTGCGAGGCCTGCGCCTGAACCGCGCGCGCGCCGACGCTGGTTCTGGTCAGACGCCGCGCGACCGATTCGCTCGATGATCCCGCTGGCGGCTTGCCCTCGTTGAGAGTTCCGACCAGCCATTCCTGTTCATCCTGCAAGCTGCGCTCCTGCTGCCGCAGATGCGCGAGCTGCCACTCTGACAGCCGGAGCTGGAGCTTCACGAGCGAGACCATCCGGCCGAGCTTGTCCGCGCGCGACGTCATGGCCGATCACTCCGCCAGCCACGAGGAGACGCCAAGCATGAATTGCGTCAAGAGCTCGTCGCTGGTGAGGTAGAGCAGCAGGAAGCCACCGAACAGCACGAACGGTACCGAGATGAAATAGACCGGAATCGCCGGCGTCAGCTTGTTGATCAGGCCGACCGCCAGGTTGACGACGACCGAATAGACGATGAAAGGGCTGGCGATCCGCAGCGTCAGCACGAATGCCTCCGACAGCCTTCCGACGAGCTGGTCGAGCGGCATGCTGCCGCCGAGCCGGTCGCCGGGACGCCAGACGTCGTAGGAGTTCATCAGGCCGCGCAGGACCTGCCAGTGCTGGTCGGTCATGAAGAACAGCGTGGTGACGGACGTCATGATCAGCGGCACCAGGGCCGGCGCCGGATCGGTGTCGCCGACCGGCGTCCCCGGGATGTTGCTCAGCCCGATTGCGCTGGCCATCACGGTGGCCATGGTCTGGAGTGCGAGAAAGAACACGCGACCGCCGAGCCCGATGACGCTGCCGACCACGAGCTCGGAACAGATCAGCAGCACGAGGGTCAGCGGCGCCGCATTGTCCGTGAGAGGTTTCAGGACGGCGATCAGGATCGGCGTCAGCGCAAACGTCGTGACGAGCGCGACGAACAAGCGGACCTGGGCCGGAACGTTGACGCTGGAATAGCCGGGCACCAGCATCAGGCAGGCACCGATGCGGCAGAACACGATGAACGTCACCAGCACACTATCGGTGAGGCCGCTGATCACGATATGGCTCCGAGGGCCCTGATCTCGGTGCTGCGCGCGACTTCGACATGCGACAGGATCGGCAGTGTCGGAAAGACCCGCTCCAGGATCATCCGGACGTAGGGACGCGCTTCGGGGGTCACCGCCAGCACCACGCTGGTGCCGTTCTCGGTGAACTTGCGGATCGCGGCGCTGGCTTCGGTCGCAAACTGCTCGATCAGGCGCGGATCGGCGTCGAATTCGACGACGTCGCCCTTGGCGTCGCGCTTCAGGCTCTGGTGGAACGCGAGATCCCAACGGTTGCCGAGACGGACCACGTTGAGCACGCCGTTGTCGGAGAGATCGCCGCAAATCTGCTGGGCAAGACGTGTACGCACATGCTCTGCCACCTGCTCGGAGCGCCGCACATGGGGCGCGATCTCGGCGATGGCTTCGAGGATCAGATGAAGGTTGCGGATCGACACGCGCTCGGCCAGCAGGATCTTCAGGATCGCCAGCAGCCCCGAATACGATATCTGCGACGGGCAGAGATCCTCGACCAGGCGCTTGTATTCGGGATCGAGCCGGTCGAGCAGGCCGCGCATGTCCTTGTAGGACAGGAGCTGGGCGAGGTTGGCCCTGATCACTTCGCTCAGATGCGTGAGCAGCACCGAGAGATTGTCGACCGGCTTGCAGCCCTGGCGCTTGACCTCGTCGGTGAACGCGTCCGTCACCCACAGCGCCTTCATGCCGAAGGCCGGCTCGATCACCTCTTCGCCGGGAACGTCGGGCTTGCCATCCTTGTCGACGAGCACCAGCACTTCGCCAAGCCTGAGCTCGCCCTGGGCGACGCGGGTGTCGTGGATCCGGATCTGGTATCCCTTGGGATCGATCGACAAATTGTCGGTGAGCTTGATCTCGGGAACCACGAAGCCGTACTGCTTGGCGAACTTCTTGCGTATCTTGGCCACGCGGTGCGCCAGCTCGTTGCGCGAGCCCAGTAGATGGACCGAGAGGTGGCCCCCGAGCGCCAGCTCGATCTCCGCGGTCTTGAGCGATTCCTTGACGGACTCCTTGGCATCGACCTGGGCGCGTTCGTCGGCCTTGCGAGCATCTTCCTTCTGCTTCAGGGCTGCCTGCCGCCTCGGCAGCGAGTATCCGACGAAAGCCATGACGCCGCCGAGCAGCAGGAAGGGCGCCGTCGGCAGCCCCGGCATCAAGGCGAGCACGAACATCATCAGCGCGGCGGCCGACACCGCGCGCGGATAGCCGCCGAGCTGCCGCAACACCGCCTGCTCGGCCGAACCTCTGGTGCCGCCCTTCGAGACGAGCAGGCCCGCCGACAGCGACACGATCAGCGCGGGCATCTGCGTTACCAGACCGTCGCCCACGGAGAGCTTGGTGTAAACGTCGGCGGCGCGTGCCAGCGTCAATCCGTGATGCGTAACGCCGATGATGATACCGCCGAAAATGTTGATCGCGGTGATGATCAGGCCGGCGACGGCGTCGCCGCGGACGAATTTCGAGGCACCGTCCATGGCGCCGAAGAACGCGCTCTCCTCTTCCAGCTCGCGGCGCCGGCGCTGGGCTTCCTTATCGTCGATCAGGCCCGCGGACAGATCCGCGTCGATCGCCATCTGCTTGCCGGGGATCGCATCCAGAGTGAAACGGGCGCCGACTTCGGCGATACGCGTTGCGCCCTTCGTGATCACGACGAAGTTCACCGTGACCAGAATCGCGAAGATGATCAGGCCGATGACGAAGTCGCCGCCCATGACGAACTTCGAGAAACCGGCAACGACATGGCCCGCGGCGTTTTCCCCCTCCCCGCCGCGCGACAGGATGAGACGGGTCGTTGCGACGTTGAGCGCAAGCCGCAGGATCGTCGCGATCAGGAGCACGGTCGGGAAGGCCGAGAAATCGAGCGGCCGCTGGATCCACAGCGCGACCATCAGGATCAGCGCCGACAGCGCGATCGAGAATGCGAGGCCGAGATCGATCAGGATCGGCGGTATGGGCAGGAACAGGATCGTGAGCATGGCCACGATGCCGCCTGCGAAAAAGGCGTCGGCGCCCAATCGTCGCGGGGTCGGCAGGCTAGCAGCTAACGTATCCGTCATGGGTCACCGGCAGAGGATCCGGCCCGTAATCTGCCGTGCAAAGCTTACGCGGGGGTGGTGGCAGGGGCAGAGGCGGCCGGGACCGCCCGGATCAGAAGCCGCGCTCGATGTGCGAATAGACCATCTCGGTGAAGGTGGAGAGATGGGCTCCGATGAAGGAGCCGGACATGGCAACGACCACGAGAATGACGATGATCTTCGGAACGAAGGTCAGCGTCACCTCCTGGATCTGGGTCAGCGCCTGGATCAGCGCGATGATGGTGCCGACCAGCATCGCGGCACCGACGGCAGGCCCGGAGGCGACGATGATGGTCCAGATCGCCGCCTGGACGATGTCGAGGGCATCCCGTTCGTTCATGACTGGCTGATCGTGAGACCGGGGCCGATCGCGACTTTCGTACCGTTCTCGAGTGTCGCGATGGAGCCGTCGCTGTTGATGGAGACCGAAGCGACCTTGCCGCTGAAGCTTGCTCCGGTCGAGTCCGTGAAGCTGACGGTCTTTCCGATCAGTCCATTGGCCTGCGACAGCGACTGCGAAGACAGCAGAGCGTCGAGCTTGGTATTGGTCTGCATCGCCTGCTCGACCGACGAGAGCTGCGCAAACTGGCTCATATATTGCGAGGTGTCCATCGGATTGGTCGGATCCTGATTCTTCATCTCCGCGACGAGGAGCTGAAGAAACGTGTTGTAGTCGACGCCGGTGCTCGACGTCGTCGAGCTGGTCGAACTGGACGACTTGCTGGTGCTATCGGTCGCGCTGGTGACGTTCATGTCGCTCTCCGCTGTCAGGCAGCCTCGAATGGGGAATCGATCTTGGCGCCGGCCAGGATGGCCTGCTCCACCGGAAACAGTGCTCGGATCCGCTTGAGCGCCTCGAAGTAACGGCTCGCCCCGACCAGGTCGTCGACCGCACCAAGCCCGACCAGCATCTCCTGGCTCTCGCACACGGCGAGCAGGGCCGCGTGATGCTGCCCATAGAGAGCCGAAGCGTCCCGAACGTCGGTCGGATTCATCAGCATGAGCTGGACGATGAAATAGAGCTGCCGCAGCGCCGTTGTGGCGTCGGAGGCCTGCATGATCTGCCCTTCGAGCAGGAACATCACGTCATTGACGAGTTCGACGGAGACCTTACGGTCCACGCGCAGCACGGCGCCGTTGATGTAGACCCGTTCGCCCGCACGCAAGGATATCTTCATCAAAGTGCGTCTCGGATCAGGCGGTTGATTTCGATGAGCTGGATCACGTCGTTCGACTTTTCTTCGCGAAGGCGATCGGCTTCCTTGACCACCCAAAGCCCGATCGAGATGATGTCCGCGCGCAGCTTTTCCGGAAGCCCGTTTTCCGGATGCGCGAGATCCTCGATGAAGATCGTCCACAGCCGCCGCACATAGAGCAGGCTCTCGACCAGATCCTCGAGGCTGAAGCGGTCCTCCTGGATCCGCTCGAGCCGGTCGATGCCGAGGCTGAGCGCCTGCCGCTCGCGGCCCCGCGCCTCATAGCCGCTCTCGTCGACGACCGATTCATAGGCTTCAAACGTCATCAGGACAACTCTGCGCAGGAGACCGAACAACAAGACAAGGGTTACGCGCCTTACGAAGGAGCTGGACTCAGAGATAGTTGATGAGGCTGATCTTCTGGAGTTGCGAGGTGAGCGCAAGCGCCGTCTGGATCTGCGTCTGCAAGGTGTTGACCCTGACGGAGGCTTCCGTCGGGTCCACCTTCTCTATACCGACGATCTGATTGTTCAGAATGTCCTGCTGCGTCTTCAGCTTGTCGGTTGCAGAGGTGATCCGCTGCTGGACCGTGCCGATGTCGCCGCCGAGGGTCGCAAGGTCAGTGATGGCGTTCCCGACAAGGCCGATGGCCTTGTCCACGACGACTTGGAACGTCGCTTGGTCCAGGTTCGCGTTCCCGAGATCCGCCATCATGGTGTAGGCCTCGGCGAGCTTGCGGAACCCTGTCTGATTGGCGCTGACGGAGGTATCGGCGATCTCGGTCGTCGAGATACGGCTCTGCATCACCTGATCGGTCGCCGATGACCAATTGGTGTTCCAGGCCGGGCTCGCGAACTCGGCATCGAAGGTAGTGTCGAGGAAGGTCTGCATCTGGGCCGGGGTGATGGTGTTCACGCTGGGCGATGATTGCGAGAAGCCGAAGGTCGCAAGGAAGTCGGCATCGACCTGGTTCTTGCTGGCCGAGCCCGCGGTGTAGGCCGTGATCGGCGTGTTCTGCGTGTTGATGCCCGCGAAGAGAGACGAGCCGTTATAGGAGACGTTCAGCGCGCCAATCAGATCCTGGAGGTTGGAGGACGCAGGCGGCAGGATGATCCGCCCGCCGCCGTCGGTACTGCGAGCCGCGATCAGGTCCTTGAGGAAATCCGTTGCGGTCGAACCAAGCTGGGTGATCCGGCTCTGCGTGATGTCCAGGCGTCCCGAGACCAGCCCGTTGGTATCGACGAGCTGATCGGCAAAGCTTAGGTCCGCCCGCAGGGTGACGTCGCCTCCCGTCGTGGCGCCAAGCTCGAGGCCGACATCGGCGAAGCGGCCGGTGGTGGCTTCCTTCGAGGCCTTGGCCAGCGCGGCCTGATTGTTGGTGATCGAGGACCTCAACGACGAAGACAGCATCAAGGTCGAGATGTAGTTCGCGCTCATCATGACTTAATTTCCCACGGCAGCCAGCAGGCTCTGCAACATTTCGTCGACGGTCGAGATGATCTTCGACGAGGCCGAATAGGTGCGTTCGACCTGGAGCATCAACGACATCTCGTCGTCCATGTTGACGCCGCTGACGTTCGACAGCGCCGCGGTGCTGCGGTCGAGCAACGTTTTCTGGTAGGTGACGTTAGAGTCGGCGGTCTTGCGCTGGTTTTCGATCCAGCTCGTCGAGGACGACGCGAAGTCGATCAAGCTGCCGTTCGGCTTGCCTTGCGTGGTTGCATCGAACGGCTGCGACGCATCCATGGCGCCAATGAGCTGCTGCAGCCGGGCCGAGTAACCGCCATTGCCGACGGTATTGTATTGGTATGCGACGTTGCCGCTGATCGCACCGTCGCGCAGCAGATTGGGATTGCCGCCCTGGGCCGGATCGACCGATGCAGCAACGGAAATCGTACCAGCGAGGCCCACCAAGACGGTGGCGCTCGCCGGCATCGCCGGCGCGCCGGGATAGGTGAAGAGACCGGGGACGTTGGGCAGCGTCGGAACAGGCGACTGGTCACTTTCCTTGAAGGCATCGACCAGGCCGCGCGCGATTTCGTCGAGCTGGCTCTGGTAAGTAACGGTATCATTGTCGCGCAGCTGCGCGAGGCCAGCAAGCTTGCCGGACTTGAGCGGCATCACGGAATTGGCGCCGGTTACCGGAACGCCGTCGATATAGACGGCATTGCCGGTGGTGCCGGCCGTATAGGCGTTCCTCGGCGCAAAGCTCACCGTTCGCGCTATCTTGTCGAACAGCACGACGCCGCTGTCGGTATAGAGCGCCGCGTCCCCGTTAGGACGGAGCGACATCGACACTCCGACCTCCTGTGACATCTGCGAGACGATGCTGTCGCGCTGGTCGAGGTAGTCGGTGATGTCGTCGCCGGAGATCGTCCCCTTCACGATCGCGGTGTTGACGGTCTGGAACTGGGAGAGCAACCGATTGATGTTTTGAACCGACGTTTGCATGTCGGCATCCGCGCCCTCACGGACCGTCTGCACGGTTTGGGTCGCCTGGTTGAGCGCGATCGCCATGTCCTTGGCGGACGTCACCGCTGCCTGCGCCAGCGTGGTGTTGTCCGGGGCGTTGGCATATTGCTGGAGCGCCTTCTTCAGCGCGTTGAGCTGCGCCGTCGGCGACTGGTCGAGTTCCGGATCGTCCACCGTGGCAGATGCGATCTTCTGGAGACCGTCAAGGATCGCGCTCTGCTTGGCCGACGTCGAGGTTGCGGTCAAGACATTGTCGTAGAGCCCCGAGCTGGCGGCGCGCTGGATCGCCGCCACGTAAACGCCGGCCCCGGGGAGATTGTCCAATACGGCGATCTTGCGCGAATAGCCGGCGGCACTGGCACCGGCGATGTTGCGCGAGATCGTCGACGACTGGATGCCCGACGCCATGAGCGATGCGCGAGCGGAGTCGAGAGCAGCGGTAAGGGACATGGTCTACTCTTGGCCGGGACGAGTGCAGAAGGATTCAGCGCTTCAGGTTGACGACGACGTCGAGCAGGTCGGCGCCGGTCTGGAACGATTTCGAGTTCGCGGTGAAGCCACGCTGTGCCTCGATCATCCCGGTGAGCTCGTCCGCGAGATCGACGTTGGAGTCTTCCAGCGCTTCAGACTGGATCGTGCCAAGCCCACCGGTGCCGGCATTCGCGGCCTGGGCGTTGCCCGAATTCTGGTTGGTCGAATAGACGTTGCCCGGCTCGGGCGTCAGATTATCGGGGCTCGCCACGTCGGCGAGCATGAGCGTGTAGAGCGTCAGCTGCTGACCGTTCTTGAGCACGGCGGTCACGTACCCGTTCTGGTCAACGTCGACCTTATCGATGGCCGACGGAACGCTACCGTTGACAGTGGCCTTGAAGCTGAAGTTGGTGCCGACCTGCGTCATGTTCGACAAGTCGAGGGTCACGGTCGCGCCGCCGGTGACCGGAAATGCAAGCGTCGTGGCGCTCGCTGCGGCCAGCGCGCCCTTTCCGGCCGTCGTCGTGTCGAAGGTATAAGTGCCAGTCGCGCCGAGCGTGGCGCCCGTCGTCGAGTTGTAGGCTTGGATTTGCCAGGTGTCCAAGCCCGCCGCTGTCGCGGTATGTGACATATAGAGATCAACCTTAACGGGCTGGCCGATATTGTCGTAGGCCACGATCGAGCTTTTCGACGAGTACGCGCCCGGGCCGGGCGGACCGGCAATGAGTGCTGCCGTCGGATCAAGATTGCCGGTGGTGAGCGTTCCCGCCGTCGATGGCACGGGCACCTGCGAGACCTGGGCGATGTTCACGATCTGCATTCCCGACAGGCTGTTCTGTGAGAAATTAGTCACCTTCCCCGGCTGGCCGAGGAGGTAGTAGCCGGCCGCATTGACCAGATTGCCTTGGCTGTCCGGGACGAACGAGCCGGCCCGCGTCAGGAACTGCTGCGTGTTGGTGGCGTCGGACACCACGAAGAAGCCGTTGCCTTGAACGGCAAGATCCGTGCTCGATGTGGTGAATTGCGTATGTCCGGCGTCGCTGATGGCGTAGCGGACGGTGGTCTCGACCGCGCCGGAATCGTAGTTGCCCGAACCGCTCTTCAGGATCAGCGAGGAGAATTCGGTCGAAGCCCGCTTGTAGCCGGTGGTGTTGACGTTCGCGATGTTGTCCGAAACCGTCGACAGCTTGTTGGACTGCGCGGCCATCCCGGAAACGCCGGTACGCATAATGCCATAGAGGCTCATGGATTGGGCTCCTTAAGTAGGTTGCAATTACAATGATGGGTTTTGCTTGCGCGGGGCTGATGGTAAGGAACCATGCACAACTTCGTGTCGTCAGCTCGTCTTGGGCTGACAGAACGAGCGCGCCTTGTCGGTCCACGCGCCGAAGCCGCTCGAGACGAGATGCGCGACGATGTGGCAGACGTAGCGCTTCTGCGCCGGCTGGTTGTTGGGGCCTGCATTGTAGCGGGCGACCGCCATGGTCCAGCTGCCCTCGCGCTGCTTCAGCTCCTTCAGGAAGCGCGCGGCGTAGTCGACATTCCCTGCGGGATCGAACATCGCCCGGACCGAGACGAATTTGTCGCCGTGATAGTAGTGGTTGATCTGCATGCAGCCGAGGTCGATCAGCTTGATCCCCCTAGCTCGCATGGCTTCGAAGTTGGCGATCGCGTCGTTCATGTCCTTGGCGAATACGGTCTGTCCATCGGCGCCGAGCGCGTAAGGATGAAGCGCGCCGCGCCGGCCGGTCTCGGTCAGGCCGACCGCGTAGAGAATGCCGAGCGGAATTCCGTGCTGCTGGGACGCACGCGTCATCTCGCGCTCGCACGGGCGCGAATTGTCGGTCGCAGCAGTCGCGGCGCCGGCGTTACAGATAAACAGGGCCGCGACGAATCTGCGGCGCCACGTCCTGCTCATGACGCGTCTCCTGGTTGGACGGGCGCTCCTGTCGGGCCTGCTTGGCGCCGCCGTCCGCTTGTCCCGACGAATTACTCGTACCGTCGAACGTGCCTTGCGACTGGGACGACGGCTGTTGCTGGCCCGAAAGCTGCGGCTGCGACTGGTCGGAGCCGCTCTGGAAACCATCCAGCGAGCCGTGCTGGACGGGTGCTATGTCGGCGACGTAGCCCGCCGATTGCATCAGGTCGCGGATCGAATCGCGCTGCTGATCCAGCATCTGGCTCGTGTCCTTGCGCGCGGCGGCAAGGTGGACAGACACTTCGTTGCCGACGAGCCGAAGGCGCACGGTGACATTGCCGAGCGCGGGCGGCTCGAGATTGATGGTCAGGATCCTGAGCGGCTGATCCGGCGCATTGGCTTGGGACGCGGCAACATCTGCAGCTGCGGACGCCGTCGGTGCCGGAGCTTCTTTCAGCTCGGCGATAACGGCGTTGGCAACCTGCTGCGGAGCGTTGAACTGCGCCGGCGGCAGATGGGTCTCTTGCTGGACTACGGTGACCTTGGTCGTCCCGGGCAATGCGTCCCGCGCCGAAGCCCTGGCGGCACGCTCGACATTGGCCGCGACGGCCTCGAAGCCGCGTGCCGTTGCCTTCAGCGATGGCTCACTGCTTTGCGGTGTCGCCTGGTCGGCAGCCGTCGCGTGCGACGCCGCGGTCTGCGAATGCGGGGTGGTTGGAGCCGCGGGAGGCGCGGGCTCGGCTGTCGTCGCCTTCGCCGTGCCTATGGCCTGAACGTCGCGCTTCGTCGTGGAAGATCGCTCGTCGCGCCCGGACGAATCCTTCTTGTCGCCGGTCGGTGCTTGCATCTGCGGCATCACGACCGGCGGCCCGGCGACGATCTCCTGCCCCATGATCCCGGCAATGCTCGATCGGCTCTGGACGTCGGCCTGCTCGGTAGGATCGAGGAATCCATGTTTCCCGGACGATTTCTCGGTGGGTTTCTCCCTGGATCCGGGCTCTTCGGCTGCCGCGGCACGCTCGTGCACCGTCTCGTCGCTAGCGTCGTCCTTCCCGCTCTGATGCGCCAGGCGCGTTCGCAGCGTTCCGGCTTTCACCGCCGTGTCGCCGCCCTCGTCGTTGAGCGCCCGCTTCGCGAGACTCGAGACGGTGTGCAGCAGATCGTTGAAGGACGAGTCCGCCTGCGCTTTCGCCCCGGCGCTCTTCCCGGAGCGCGATGTGCCCCGCATGTTGAGGCTTTCGGCGAGACTCGAAAAGATCTGGCCGGAGGTTCCACTGAGCTTCGTCATGGACGGCGATCCCTGGTGAGGAGTTCGAGCTCGCCGAGCTGCTTCTGCGCGCGCGCAAGCGTTGCGGTCGACGACGCGAGGTCGAGACGCGCCGGCGTGACCGGAGACTTGTCGGCTGCGGCGGCGGATCCGCCAGCGAACGGCTTGCGAACGTCGAGTGCGAGCTGCACCGTTGCATTGAGAAAGGGAATGTCGCGCTCGGGCAGCTTCGACCGGTCGAGCGCCTTCAACTCGGCGAGACCGCCGTCATATTCGTCGGCGAGCGCCCGCGACACGCCGCGGAACAAATGCGCCCGCTCGCGCTCCGCCGAGGCATCGGCGCTGAGAGTCAGGGCACGCTCGCCGGCAAGCCGGGTCACGGCCAGCCCTCCGCGCACCATCGCGGTCCGCGCGATCACGAGATAGAGCTTGAGGCGGCTCGCGCGGTCGATCTGCTCCAGCAGGGTGGTGATCCGCGCAAACCGACGCTCGTCGAGCGCGAGGCTCGACTGCGTCAGGCCGGTCGCAAAGCGCTGCCAGAAGTCCCCGGCATAGACCGAGTTGTGGTAGTGCCTGATATAGGCCAGCGTCAGGAACTCGAACTTGTCGAAATCCTCGGCTTGCCCGACCAGCAGGATCTCGCGCCGCAGCGCGGCCTCCTCCACCAATGTGCCCGGCAAGAGCAAGCGCGCGTCATCCAGACGCTCGATTGCGAGCGATGCCTCGGCGCGTGCGAACAGCGCGCCCTGGACCAGCGCGAGCTGTCCGCCCAGGCCCGACGGAACCGTCCGCGGCTTGACGTCCTTGAGCAGTTCGCGCGCTTCGTCCTGACGACCCTCGACATAGGCAAGCGCGCCATCGAACAGCCGTCCATCGACGTTCAGCTTGTCGCGCGGCAGCTTGCGAATGATTTGCGGCGCGCCGCCGCTAAGTAGGTAAATGACGGCCGCTTGGCCGTTCTGCGAATTACTCCATACGCCCGGATCGGCGGCGAGAAATTTTTCGCCGATCTGCCGGATCAATGCGCCGTGGCTGCCGTGCGCCGCGCTATCGCCGTTGGCGATGCCGTCCTGCACGGCCTGCAACGCCCGAACGAGCTCGTATGGCTCGCCCGATGCCGATACCAGCGGGGGCGGCATCGGTGCGGGCTCGGCGAATGCGCCTGCCGCCGTGAACGGCAGCAGCATCAGGAGCGCGGCGCGGAGAAGAGGCCTGATCAAGGACGCTTCTCCCGGACCATGATCTCGATCCGGCGATTCTGCGCGGCCGCCGGATCGTTCTGAAGTTTAGGCCGCCGATCGGCATAACCCTCGACATGCTCGATGCGCTGCGCATCGACGCCGGAGCGGACCAGCATGTAATAGGCCATCTGCGCACGGGCCGTCGACAGCCGCCAGTTGTCATAGGCCTCCGAACGGTACGGCCGATTGTCGGTGTGGCCGCGGACGATGATCACGCCGGGACGCTTTATCAGCAGCGGGCCGATCTTGTCGATTACCCGGATGAGTTCGGGCCGCGGCTCAGCCGAGCCGACCGCGAACATGCCGAAGTTGGCATCGTCGGTCAGGCTGATCAGCAGGCCTTCCTCGACCTGACGCACCTCGGCCACCGGTCCGGCGCCAGCCTTGACGTCCGACAGCGCGTCGGCGATCGCCGACTGAAGCTGTTTGACCGTCAGTTGCTGGGCCTGAGCCGCGTCGCGCGGCTCGGATTCCTTCGTCGTGTCGTTGGGACGCGGCTGCGCGGCGGCATTGGCTTGATTACCAGCCTGGGCGCCGGGCTGCGCGCTCCCTTCGCGTGAGGCCTGCGATGGCGCGGGCCCCGGCGGCAGCAGAGCCGACAGGCTTGCGGACGACGCATCGGCGTTCGGAGCCACGCTTCCGCCGGCATCGTCCTGCCTGGCTCGGCGTGCCTGTGGCTCGCCCTCGCCTGTGCCGGACGCAGTGTCGCGCGCGGACGCATTCGGCTTCAGCTCGGGCTTGGGCTCGATGATGCGATCGGCATCCTTGGGTGCCTGCGGCGCAAGCTTCCAATAGCCGGGATCGAACGGATCGCGGTAGGCGTCGCCGCCCTTGAGGCCATCCTCTTCGGCGGACGTCAAAGCGCCGGCGCGCCGCTGGCCCGAGGCCTGGTTCGCGCTGCTGGCGATCTCGGCGAGTGTCGTATAGGGATCGCGGAACAGGACCTTCTCCTCGTAGAAGGGCGGCTTCTCGGCCGTCGGAGAGTCACCGCGACGTTCCTCGCTCGGTCCTCCCGGCTGGCGCCTGCCGTCCTGGCCGTCGAACGACGACGGCTCCTTCTTGGAGAGATCCTTGAGCCCCTTCGGGGCAGGTGCGTTCTCCGCGAGCTTGATCGGATTGAAATAGCTCGCGACCACCTGCTTCTGATCCTGGTTGAGGGCATTGATCAGCCACATCACCAGGAAGAACGCCATCATCGCGGTCATGAAGTCCGCATAGGCGATCTTCCAGACGCCGCCGTGCGGCTTCTCGTCGTCGAAGGCGCTCCGCCGGCGGATGATGACGAGTTCTGACTTGACCTCATTCATGACAGACTACCGGCGCGCCTCTTTCAGGCGCTCGCTCCAGGCCGTGATCTGGGTCTCGATCACGGTCTGGTCGGCCACGACGCGAACCTCGAATGTATCGGCGGCCTCATACTCGATGCCGGTTCGCCGCGCCGTCCCGAGCTGCGTCTTCACCAGGTCGAGCAGTTCGCTCGGGCCGGTGACCTTGAACACCGGCACCGGCGAATTGCCGGTCAGCGCCGCAATCTGCTCGACGAGCGATCCGATCGCCTTGTCGCGGACCGCATCGGCGAGGAACGGCAGCAATATCCGCGCAACGGAGCTCGCGATGTTGGTCTCGATTTCGCGGCAAGCCGTGTCGAAGCCGCTGACGACCGCCACCGCCTGCTGGTCGGACCACTTGGCCCGCTCTTCGCCGAGCCGGATCGCGCTCCGCACGCGTTCCTCGGCGATCCTGGACTCGCCCTCCGCAACGCCGGCCGCATGGCCGCGCCGAAAGGCATCGTCCAGGAGATTGACCGCCGGGGCTTCCGCCTTCGGCGCCGGAGGCGGCGACTGAAGCTGCGGCTGCGATTGCGGTTGCGAATGGGTCTGAGGCTGCGGCTGAGGCTCGCGCCGGGCTTCCTTCGGCCTCGTCAGCACATCCTGGATTTTGGGCGGCGGTGGAGGCGGAGGCGATTTGACCCGCCCGTTCACGTCGAACTGAGTCAGGAGCTTTCCGATTGCCGCGTTCATGCCGCCTCCTCGCGTCGCATCCAGTCTTTAAGGATCGCTGCCGCCTGCATCTGATCGAGACGAACGATCTGCTCCAGCCGCTTCTGCGGCGTTCGCTGCATCTTGCCTTCGAGGTCTTCGACCAGGTTGAGCTCGGCCTCTTCGCTGTCCGCCAATGCGAGGGCGCCTGCGGCCGACTCGAGCTGGGCGGCTTCCGCCGCCTCGGTCTGCTCCTGCGCCGCGCGATGGGTCAGAATGCCATTGACCGCAGGACGAAGTCCGAACCACACCAGCATCGAAGCTACGGCCAGGATCGTGACCGCGTTGATGACGCTGCCGAGCTGCTTGTTGATCATCTCGACGAAGCTGATCGGCGGCACCGGCGCCAGTTCGCGCGAGCCTTCGATGAAATCGACGGCCGTCACCTGGATCTGGTCGCCGCGCGCCTTGTCCAGCCCGCCGGCCGTGGCCGCGAGTTGGCTGATCTCGGCGAGCTTGCTGTCGACGATGGCCTGGTTGCTCTTGTCGCCCAGGTCGGCAATGAGCCGCCCGCGGTTGACCAGCACGGCAATGAACAGCTTCTTCACCGAATAGCCGTCGCTCACCGTCGTCGTGGTCTTGGACGAGACCTCGAAATTGGTGACGTCCTCGCGGCGAGTCTTGTCTTCGCTGGAATTCTTGGTGCCGCCGGCGTTCACCTGCTGGTCGGGAAGATTTTGCTGCACCGTGGTCGGCTGCGAACGGTCTGCGTTCTGTGACTTCTCGTTCTCGCGCACGTTCCGGACCGAGCGCTCGGCGCGGCTTTCGGGATCGTAGACGGTCTCATTGGTCTGCCGCTTGTCGGTGGAGAGCTGCGACGCAACGCTCACTTCGAAATTGTCGAGCCCCAGATACGGGGTCAGCGCCTTGCGGATGTTCTCCTGCACCATCCCGCCGACCGTCTTCTGCAGACTCGCCATCTTGGTCGGAGCAGCAGTCGCCTCATCCTCTTCGGCAAGCAGCATCGAACCGTCAGCGTCCAGCACCGTGACCTTGTCGCGGCTCATGCCCGGAATGGCAGCCGCGACGAGATGACGGATCGACTGCGCCGTGCGCGCCTCGATTGCGCCGTCGGTGCGCAGCACGACCGATGCCGAAGGTGGCTGCTGCGTCGCGCGGAACGACCCCCGCACCGGCATCACGATATGCACCCGCGCCGCCTTCACGCCCTTCATCAACTGCACCGTGCGGGCGATTTCGCCTTCGAGTGCCCGGAGCTTGGTGACCTCCTGCATGAACGAGGTCAAACCGAGCGAGCCGATCTTGTCGAACAGCTCGTAGCCGGAATTGGCGCTGGTCGGCAGCCCCTTCTCGGCGAGCAGCATCCGCGCCTGCATGGTCTGGCTCGGACGCACCGAGACCGCGTCGCCGGCGGTGTTGACGTCGAAGGTGATGTTTTGCTCGCGCAGCGCGGCACCCATGCGCGTCACGTCTTCGCGGGAAAGGCCGGTATAGAGCGTTTCGAATTCAGGCCGGCTCAGATAATAGGCGCCGCCCACGACGGTGACGAGAACGGCGAAACCGATCAATCCCAAGGCCATCAGGCGTCGCGGCCCAAGCTCCAGCAGATTATTGAGCAGTTGCTGTATCTGCGCACGACTGAACAGCATGTGACCTCATACCAATGCGAACGTAGAGGACACTCTGCTGCCAACCTTGTCTGAAGGTTGCGCGAGACCACGAATGTGTCGGTTCGCCGGCGAGGCGTTGCAATTTTACAAGAGACTGAGTGACGCAATTGCGCTCGGCGGCGACAAGCGGACGGCCGGTCGCATCGCGGTGCGATCGCCGACGGCGTGTTGCCTGGAATGTGGCGTCAGGAAATCGATGTGGGCACGTCGTGTGCCGTCGGATCCGCCGCTCACGGCGGAGACCGTGCTCCGTGAGGAGCACGGTCGTTTTCGAAGCCGCGGCTTAGCGGAACAGCGACAGGATGCTCTGGCTGTTCTGGTTGGCGATCGAGAGCGCCTGAACACCGAGCTGCTGCTGGGTCTGGAGCGCCTGAAGGCGGGTCGATTCCGCATTCATGTCGGCATCGACGAGCTGGCCTATACCGCGGTCCACGGAGTCCATCAGGGTCTTGACGAATTCCGTGTTGGTCGCGAGTCGGTTCTTGACGGCACCGAGATTGGCGGCGGCCGACGCCACCGAGTTGATCCCGGCGGTGACCTGCGCGATGTAGCCATCGAGCGTGGTCTGGTCAGCCGCCGAGTCGGTCAGCACGGAGATGCTCATCGTGTTGATCGACGGAGAGGTCGAACCGGCCGTGTCCAGAATGCCAGTCTGGGTCGAGGTGTAGAGCGAGTAGTTCGCGGTCGTCACGGTGATCGAGCCGATGGTGGGCGTACCGCCGACACGCGAGTACGACGACACCAGGTTGAAAGTCGTCGGCGTGGTGGCGGTCGTGCTCAGCCAGTTGATGCCGTTGAAGGTCGCCGAGTTGGCCTTGAGCTTCATATCCTGCTGGATCTGGGTGATGTCAGCCTGGATCTTGGTGCGGTCGATACCAGCGGTCTTGGCTTCGACCAGCAGCGCCTGGAGCTTGGTCAGGCCGGAGTCCTTGTCGCCGATCACCGAGGTCAGAGCGGTATATTCGGTGTCGACGGTCGCGGCCGACAGGCCGAGCGAGTCGGAGACCGCGGAAAGCGCGGCGTTGTCGGAGCGCATCGACGTCGCGATCGACCAATAGGCAGCGTTGTCCGAGGCGGTCGAGACGCGCATACCGGTCGAGATCCGGTTCTGCGTGGTCGCGAGCTGCGAGCTGACGTTGCGAAGGGTCTGCAGCGCGGTCATTGCAGACGAGTTGGTGAGGAGGCTAGAACCCATTTTGATGTCCCTTTGGAGATTGAATTAAATTTGGGGACATACCGGACTTACACCGGTACGGCAGGGCGGCGTCATGCCTTTGGGCTGCGCAAAAGCGTCAAGGCCCAACCTGTCGTAACGGCGACGATAGCCCGCGAAGCTTGTGCGGGGCTTGTGGCTCTGTGTCTTTGCCGCAACAAGGCGGCTGAAATTGCGGCGCGCGATGTCACGCCAAATGAAAGGGCCGCGCCTCGTGAGAAGCGCGGCCCTCCCCAAAATCGTTTGAGGCTTAGCGGAACAGCGACAGGATGCTCTGGCTGCTGTTGTTGGCGATCGAGAGCGCCTGCACGCCGAGCTGCTGCTGGACCTGGAGGGCCGACAGGCGGGTGGACTCCTGGTTCATGTCGGCGTCGACGAGCTGACCGATACCGCGGTCCACGGAGTCCATCAGCGACTTCACGAAGTCCGTGTTGGTCGAGAGCCGGTTCTTGACGGCACCGAGATTGGCGGCGGCCGAGGCCACCGAGTTGATGCCAGCGGTGACCTGCGCGATGTAGCCATCGAGCGTGGTCTGGTCAGCTGCCGAGTCGGTCAACGCGGAGATGCTCATCGTGTTGATCGACGGAGCGGTCGAACCGGCCGTGTCGAGAATGCCGGTCTGCGTCGAGGTATAGAGCGAGTAGTTGGCGGTCGTCACGGTGATGGAGCCGATGGTGGGCGTACCGCCGACACGCGAGTACGACGACACCAGGCTGAAGGTCGTCGGCGTCGTGGCGGACGTGCTCAGCCAGTTGATGCCGTTGAAGGTCGCCGCACTGGCTGTCGCCTTCATCTGCTGCTGGATCTGGGTGACGTCTGCCTGGATCTTGCTGCGGTCGATACCGGCGGTCTTGGCTTCGACCAGCAGGGACTGGAGCTTGGTCAGGCCGGAGTCCTTGTCGCCGATGACCGTGGTCAGAGCGGTATATTCGGTGTCGACGGTCGCAGCCGACAAACCGAGCGAGTCGGAGACCGCCGAGAGCGCGGCGTTGTCCGCGCGCATCGAGGTCGCGATCGACCAGTAGGCAGCGTTGTCCGAAGCGGTCGAGACGCGCTGGCCGGTGGAGATGCGGGTTTGCGTGGTGGAGAGCTGCGAGCTCACAGACCGCAAGGTCTGGAGTGCGGTCATGGCGGTCGAGTTCGTAAGCAGGCTTGACATTGCGAATGTCCCTTTATGTACGCGTTACATTTTCACGAGGGGACATACCGGGCTTTCACCGGTACGGAGGGGCGGCATCATGCCTTTGGACTGATGTGGGTGGGGTCCAACCCGCCGTGACGCATTGCTAGCACGCCGAATCTTGCGCGCGGATTAAGATCGGCTTGAATTGCGCTGTAAAATCAGATGGTTAACAGTACCTATTGCTAACCATAGTCCGGTACTTATCGCTAACCATAACCGTCCGCCTGGCGCTCATTGCCGTTACGAGAATGAGCGCACCAGCCCGGAGGCAAGCAGATTCCAGCCGTCGATCAGCACGAAGAACAGCATCTTGAACGGCAATGCGAGGATTGTCGGCGGCATCATCATCATGCCCATCGACATGGTCAGCGTCGCCACGATCATGTCGATGACGAGGAACGGCAGGATGATGAGAAATCCGATCTCGAACGAACGCCTGAGCTCGGAAATCATGAAGGCCGGAATGATGACGCGCATGTCGACGCGCTTGTCGTCGAACTTCCTGCGGAAGCTCTCCGCGGCCAGCGATTCGAAGGTCTGCAGATCCTTGTCGCGAACATGGGCCAGCATGAATTCGCGGAACGGATCGGTGATCTTCAGATAGGCCTCTTCCTCCGAGATCTCGTTCTTCATCAGCGGCTGGATCCCGGTTTCCCAGGCGCGGTCGAAGGTCGGCGCCATCACGTAGAAGGTCATGAACAGCGCGAGGCTGATCAGCACCAGATTGGCCGGCGTGGTCTGAAGTCCGAGACCGGCGCGCAGGAACGACAGCGCCACCGCAAACCGCGTGAAGCTCGTTACCATGATGAGCAGTCCCGGCGCCACGGACAGTACCGTGATCACCGCCATCAACTGGATGATCCGGCCGCTGGTCGAGCCGTTACCCGGCGGCAGCAGCGAATTGAGGTCCGGAATTTGGGCCAGTGCCACTTCGGGCAGCACGACCAGGAGCAACGCAAGCAGCAGGACTCTCAGTTTCACTGAATCACCAACGTCTCAATGATCAATTCGCGGATCTTGCCCGAGGAGCGGATATTGGCGCGTTCGGTCAGGTCGTCGCGCAGGTGCTGAAGCCCGCGCGATCCCTCGAACTGCGCCACCGTCGCCGACCGCAGATAGGTGACGATGTCCTCGCTGATATGGGCCGCCAGGATGCCGGCATCCTCGTCGCTCATGCTGTCGGTCACCATGGAGGCTTCGATGCGGGCCCAGTTGTTGGCCGGCGCGCCGAGATTGGTCACGATCGGCGACAGCTTCCTGAGCCGCGCACTGCCGGCGTAGCTCGAGGCAAGAGGCGGCGGCGTGGCGGTTTTCTTCGCATCGGCGACGCGCTCGGCGGCCGCAAACAGATGCAGGCCGGCAAGCCCGCCCGCGCCGATCGCGATCAGGGTCAGCACCACGATGGCCGCAATCAGGCGCATGATGTCCCCTGCCCTCGTGACGCGGCCCGACGGTCGCGCATCTCAGAACGGTGCCACGGCGTCATAGATCCGATGTCCCCATCCAGGCTGCTGCACGTCCGAGAGATTTCCCCGGCCGCCGTAGGCCACGCGCGCCTCGGCGATCTTCTCGTAGGAGATCGTGTTGGTTCGCGAGATATCGCGTGGACGCACGATGCCGCCGACGTTGAGCACACGCATTTCCGTGTTGACCTTGAACTCCTGCGAGCCGCTGATCATCATATTTCCGTTCGGCAACACGTCGGTTACGATGGCTGCGATCGACAGTTTGATATCCTCTGCGCGGTCGATCTGGCCATTGCCCTTGATCTGGGTGTTGGTGTTGAGGTTGGCGCTCGTCGAGCCCTTGTCCTGCCATCCCGCGACGTCCATCAGCCAGTCGAGGCCGAACTTGATCTGCGAATCGCGCGAGCGACCAGTCTTGTTGTCGAGCTTGGCCTTGTCCTGCATCGAGATGATCACCGTCACTACGTCGCCGACGCGCCGGGCGCGAGGATCGCGGTAGAGGTCGGTGCCGTCGTCCCAGGTCGAGCGATAGCTGACGGGCGAGTGCATGCGGGGCGTCACGGGAATCGGATCGGCCTGCGTCCTCAGGCCGCTCCCGACCGGCGACAATCGCGGGCCAGTCAGGACCTCGGCCGGATCAGTGACGCATCCCGCAAGCGACAACAGCGACAGGATGAGGATCAGATTCTTCATCTATTTGGTCTTTCCGTCATCCACGCGACGCATCCCGCCGAGCAGATCGGCGAGGTGCGCCGCGCGCCCCGTCTCCATCTCGTTGAAGATTGCGCTCGAGCTCCTCGGGCTGAGCTTTGCGAGCACGGCCGCAGCCGTCTCGTCCGCCATTCCGGCGATCTGGGTTGCGGCGGCGTCCGGCTTCATGCGCGAGTAGATCTCGACGACGCTCGCTTCGGCCTTCTTCAGGAAGTCGTCGCGCAACGCCATCCACTTCTCATATTCAGCGCGTTTGGCCTCGACCTCGGCGATCCGCTCGCGGAGCTGGTTCTCGGCCTTCTCCAGCTCCTTGAGCTGCCAGGCCAGCCTTGCATCGACCGCGGGGTCGGCGACATTGCTGCAGAACAGAGCGACTTCGTTGTCCGCGGTTGCAGCGGCCTGGGGCGGCACCGGCTTCGGCGGCGCCGTGACGCTACCGGGCTTGGCGGGTCGCGGCGCGGCTGTGGGCGCCGGCGCGGGCTTCTCGGAGGCCGGCACGGCACCCGTGGTCGCGGGTCCCGAATCTTCGGCTGCCCACGCCGTCGCCCGCATCGACGCATTGTCGCTCGGGATCGATGAGATCGGCTTCTGCGGGCCAGGCGCGCGGGCGCGCGCGAAGGACAGCAGATTGAGCGGCTTCGACGGCTTGGCCTCATCCAGCGCCAGAACGGGCGAAGCGCTCGCGAGCGCGGAGGCCGCGACCAGGAGGAGGAGTTTGGCTTTATGATCCAGCTTCAACATCGGTCCGCGTGCGATTCTCGGTCGAGAGAGCATTGAGCGACCAAGCTTGCACGGCGCTTACGCGTCATTGCACGATGACATCCGCCTGGAGGGCGCCGGCCGTCTTGATCGCCTGGAGGATCGCGATGATGCCGGATGGTTTCAGGCCGATCTGGTTCAGGCCGCGCACCAGGCGCTGGAGATCGACGCCGCTCAGGATCGCCACCTGCGATCCGGCCTCGTTGGCCTCGACCACGGTCTGGGGCACGACCACCGTCTGCCCTTTCGAGAAGGGTGCCGGTTGCGACACCACGGGAAGCTCGGTGACGCGGACCGTCAGATTGCCGTGCGTCACGGCAACGGTCGATATCCGTACGTCGCGTCCGATCACCACCGTGCCGGTACGCTCGTTGATCACCACCCGCGCCGGCGTGTCCGGCTCGACCGTCAGCTCGCCGATTTCGGCGAGAAAGCGGACCGGGCCGATGTGGCGCGGCTTCGACAGCACGATGGTGCGGTAGTCGCGCTCGAAGGCGATCTGCGCGCGGTAGCGTCCGCCCGCGTAGCGATTGATGGCGTCGAGGATTCGCGTTGCGGTGACGAAGTCGGGGTTCTTGAGCTCCAACACAAGATACTCCATTTCATGGAGACTACCCTGCACCTCGCGCTCGACCAGCGCGCCGTTCGGGATTCGGCCCGCGGTCGGCGTGCCCTGGCTGACGTTCTGGGCCTGGCCTCCGACGCTGTAGCCGGCGACCGTGACCGCGCCTTGCGCCACTGCATAGACCGCGCCGTCCGCCGCGCGCAGCGACGTCATCACCAGGGTGCCGCCGAGCAGGGAGGTCGCATCGCCGAGCGACGACACGGTCACGTCCATGCGCTCGCCGGCACCGATCGAGGGCTGCAGGTCCGCGGTCACCATCACGGCCGCGACGTTGCGCGTGCGCAGCGTCGTCGGACGCGGGGGATTGTTGGTGCTGGTGGTCTCGTTCCTGACATTGATGCCCATGTTCTCGAGCATCGATTGCAGGGACTGCTCCGTGAACGGAGCATTGCGGAGCGTGTCGCCGGTGCCGTTCAGGCCGATGACGAGGCCGTAGCCGACGATCTGGTTTTCGCGCAATCCCTTGATGTCCGCGATGTCCTTGATGCGGACGGCGGCGTGGGCGCTGGCGGCGAAAACGAGCAGGACGAGCGCAAGCAGGACTCTGGTCATGACCCGTCCACGACCTTGACGGTGCCGTCGGGCTGGACGACACCCCTGATGATCACACCCGTATCGGTGTTTCGTATCGGGATGAGCGCGCCGGGCGCGCCCGACTGCATCGCGGCGCCGTAGGTCACGATCGACAGGCCGCTGTCTTCGACCACGACCTTGACCATCGCGCCGCGGGCCACCGTCCAGGGATCCTCCACCGAGTTGGTCGGGATCGGCTGGCCGGGCAGCAGCGCGCGGCGCGCCATGCGGCCGACCAGGACCTGGCGTCCTTCGATGAAAACGGCGACGCCGAGCACGTTCGGCGCGAAGGCGCGCTCGGTGATCATCTCGTCCCGGATCAGCTCGCCGGCGCGGATCGAGACGGCCGGCACGGGAAGCCGCTTCTCCTCGGCCGCCGCGACTCGCGCGAAGACGAGAACCAGCAGCACGGCGGCCAACCCGCGCATGATCGAGCCCATCCTGTTCAACATGGATACACCGGAACTAGCGCATGCCCTTCGAGACCGTCTGGGCCATTTCATCCGAGGCCTGGATGACCTTGGCATTCATTTCGTAGGCGCGCTGGGCGGAGATCAACTCGGTGATTTCCTTGACCGGGTCGACGTTCGAGGCTTCGAGATATTGCTGGTTGATCTTGCCGTAGCCGGAATCGCCGGGCAACCCGACGACCGGCGTGCCGGACGCCGTGGTCTCGCGGTAGAGATTGCTGCCCAGCGGTTCGAGGCCGGCCTCGTTGGCGAAATTGGCGAGATTGAGCTGGCCGATTTGCCTCGGGTTCACTTCCGTATCCAACTTGGCAAACACCTGTCCGGTCTGGTTGACCGTGACCTGAACCGTTCCCTGCGGCACCGTGATTGCGGGATCCAGCAGATAGCCGTCGATCGTGACGAGCTGGCTGTTGGCGTTGGTGTTGAACGAGCCCGCGCGGGTATACTGCACCTCGTTATTCGGGCCGAGCACCTGAAACCAGCCGCGGCCGTTGATCGCCATGTCGTAGGGATTGCCGGTCTGCGTGAGCGCGCCCTGGATGTGCAGCTTGCGGATCGCCGCCGACTTGACGCCGAGGCCGAGATTGGCGCCTTCCGGGATCGGCGACGAGCCGCTGGTGTTGGCAACGCCCTGCATGCGGTCCATCTGGTAGAACAGATCGGTGAACTCGGCACGCGCCCGCTTGTACGAGGTCGAGTTGATGTTGGCGATGTTGTTCGCGATGACTTCGATGTTGGTCTGCTGGGCGTTCATGCCCGTGGCCGCGATGGCAAGCGATTTCACAGCGTCACTCCTTGATCAGATCGACATCCGAACGACTTCTTGGTAGGCCTGCACGACCTTGTCGCGAACTGCTACCGCCGTCTGCAAGGCCTGTTCGGCTGACATCAGCGCCTCCACAACGCGCCGCGTCGATTCCTTGCCCTGCATCGCCGAGATCGAGGCCGCCTCGCCCGCCTTCAGTGTCCCGATCGCGTCCGTCGTCACCTGCTTCATGATAGATTCGAATCCGACGTCGGCGCCGGACTGGATCGCGGGTATCGCCGTCGACGAGATGGCCTGCGCCTCGGTCGCGCGGCTCGCCGCTTGCCCGGCCGAAATCGCTGTGGATGAAATTGCTTCAAGCATTGTCAGCTCCTCAGCAGGTCGATGGTCATGCCCAGCATCGACCTCACCTGTTTCACGACCTGCAGATTGGCTTCATAGGACCGGTTGACTTCCCGCATGTCCGCCATCTCGATCATCATGTTGACGTTCGGCAGCTTGACGTAGCCGGCCTTGTCGGCGGCGGGATGCCCCGGCTCGTACTCCACGCGGTACGGCGTGGTGTCGACGCCGATTTCCTTGACCTTCGCCAGCTGAGCGCCCGAGGCGCGGTCCATCGCCGCATCGAAGGTGATTGTCTTGCGTTGATAGGGATCGGCGCCGGCGGCGCGCCCCGTCGACGTCGCGTTGGCGAGATTCTCCGAGACGATGCGCATGCGCGTCGACTGCGCTTCGAGCCCGGAGCTCGCGACCGTCAACGAGGATTGCAGTGAGTCCAGCATGTCAGTTCACCTCAGGTCTTCGCGCTCGACAGCAGCATGCGGTGAAACGACCGCACGACCGCCGAGTTCATCGAGTAGTCGCGACTGACGTCGCTGCCCTTGATCATTTCCTGCTCGAGACTGACGGAGTTGCCGGAGTGAACCACGTCCCAGCTGTCCTTTTTCGCGGTTGCCCGCGTGTCGCTCTCGGCAGCGGAGAGTTGCATGTGCGACGGCGACGTGGTCGCCAATCTCACCGGCGTGCTGTCGAGCACCTTGTTGAAGGGCTCGACGTCGCGCGCCTTGAAGCCCGGCGTGTTGGCGTTGGCGACATTCGTGGCGATCGTCGATTGGCGGAGCTCGAGGTATCGCGCCTGCGACGATGCGAGTTCGAAGAGATAGAGCGGTCCCACGGCAGCACCATTCTGGTTCAGACGGTGTAACCTTAGGGTCGCAAGCTTTCGTCAGGCTGATGGAATAGACGCCGTCCTCAGAATTCTACTGGACCTTCTCGGATCGCGGCGTCTGCTTGGACTGCAGGAAGTAGATGATCTCGGCGACCGGCCGGAAGAACTCCGCCGGAATCACCTGGTCGACCTGAACCGCCTCGTAGAGCGCGCGCGCCAGCGCCTTGTTCTCGATCACCGGAATCCGGTTCTGCTCGGCGACTTCGCGGATCTTCAGCGCAATCACGTCCATGCCCTTCGCCACGACGATCGGCGCGGGATTTTCCTCGCGATTGTAGCGTAGCGCGATCGCGAAGTGCGTCGGGTTCGCAATCACCAGCGTCGCCCGCGATGCGGAGGCGATCATGCGCTGGCGCGAGCGGTCGCGCGCCAGCGAGCGCAGGCGGGCTTTGATCAGCGGATCGCCTTCGGCCTGCTTGTGCTCGTCCTTGATCTCCTGCCGCGTCATGCGCAGCTCGCGCCGCCAGTGGAAGCGCGCCCATGCGAGATCGACCGCTACCAGGACGATGGTCGCGATGCAGATCGCCGAGACGATTCGCATGGCGATGTTGAGAATCATCTCCGGCAGCGCGACCGGGTCGGTGTACATCGCCTCGAACGCCTTCGCTTCCGACGAGCGCAGCACGAACGCGACGACGACGGTGACCGCGGCGAGCTTAAACAGCGACTTGGCGAACTCGACGAGGCCCTGCGATCCAAACAGCCGGCTCCAGCCGCTGAGCGGAGAGATTCGCGACAGGTCCGGCGTGATGCGCTGGAGCACCAGGCTGGGAGCATTTTGCAACAGCGAGGCGGCCAGCCCGAAGGCCGCCAGGGTGACGACCAGCGGCGTCAGGAAGCGCAGCGCCTGAAGCCCGACCACGATGAGCAGATTCTGGGCGTCGGCCCCGGTGCTGAGAGGGAAGCCATCGGGATCGTCGAGAAAGCCCGTCAGCATCGGCGTCAATTGCTGAACGCCCTGGCCGATCAGGAACGCCTGGATCACCATCAGCGCAGCCATCGAGGCGAAGATGGAAGCCTCCCGAGAGACCGGGATTTTGCCCTGTTCGAGCGCATCGCGGACTTTTTTCTCGGTCGGCTCTTCTGTCTTGCTCTCCTGATCGGTTGTTTCTGCCATGCCCGTTCAGCGGTCAGCGGAAGACCAGCTCATCCTCCTGCTCGGGGTTGAGCTCGATTTCGCCCTTTTCCGCGAGGTCGAGCGCGAGGTCGGTGATCACGCGCCGCGCCTCCAGCACGTCGCGCTGGTTCGACGGCTCGCCGATGGCGAGCTCGTGCTCGACGACCCGGCGGACGCGCGAGGCGACCGAGGACAGGATCATCTCGCGGAAGTGCTTGTCGGTGCCCTTCAGCGCGATGACGATGCGATCGGTCGGCACCTGGTCGAAGATCATGGTGCGCGCCTTCGGCGTCAGGTTGGTGACGTCGTCGAAGGTGAAGAGCAGCTCCTTCAGCACTTCGGCCGACTTCGGCCGCTTCTCCGACAGGCTCTTGAGCATGTCCTCGATGTGTCCGCGCTCCATCTTGTTGATGATGTCGGCGACGCGGGCATAGGTGTCCGCGCCGAGGTTGCGGGCGAAGTTCAGCGTCAGATCCTCATGCAGCGTCTTCTCGAGGACCCTCATGGCGTCGTCGACGATCGGCTTGAGGCTGAGCACGCGCCGCATCAGCTCGTTGCGCAGGCTCGACGGCAGCTGGCTCATGACCTTGGCGGCGCAGGACGGCTTGACCTTGGACAGGATGAGCGCCGCGGTCTGCGGATGCTCCTTGGACAGGTAGCTTGCCAGCGAGTTCTCCGACACCGACGAGACGCGATCCCATACGGACCGGCTCGAATTGCCCAGCAGGTCCGACATGATGGCCGAGACCTGGTCGGCCGGAAGCACGTCGCCGAGCACGGCTTCCAGGCCACCGAGGGTGCCGAGAATGTTGGCACCCATCGAGAATTGCTGGGCGAACTCCTCGACGATCGCTTCGAGTTCCTGCGCCGTAATCGGCCGCAGCTCGGCCGCGGCCTTTGTAACGGTGCGGATATCCTGCGGCTCGAACTGCGCGAGTACGCTCGCGGCCGCCTGCCGGCCCATGGCGAGCAGGAGTGCCGCGACCTTCTCTGTCCCGCCCAGCGTGGCAACGCCTCGCTGCTTGATGGGAGCCATGCCGACCTGTGCCGCCATGGTCAGGTATCACCCTGCCCCAACGGGCCGACAATCTCGGTGAGCGAGACGCCGAAGCGGGAATTGTCTTCTTCGACCACGACCACCTCGCCGCGGGCGACGACGCGGCCGTTGACGACGACGTCGACGGGTTCGCCGACCCTGTGGTCGAGCGGAACCACCGCGCCGCGGCCGAGCTTCATCAAATTTGCCACCGGAATGGTCGCCGATCCCAGCACCACCTGCATGGTCACGGGAATGCGCAGGATGGCATCGACATTGGCGAACTTGCCGGTCTCCTCCGCGGTGCGCGCGGCAATCTCCGCCAACCGCTCCAGCGGAGATGTTTCGGTATGCCCCTCGTCGGCCGCCGATGCTGACTCATAGTCGAAGGATTGCGCCATCTGGTATCGCCTCTTGGTATTTCCGCTCCCGGAGCGCCGTGACGTTCCGATCGTATTTATTCCGCCGGCTTCGGCTTCAATGCTTGTTCACGTCGGCGCCGCCCGCGGTCGCCGCGGATGCGAGCCCGTTCCTCGCATCGAGCGCCGCGATCGCCTCGTTGGCCTGATCGATCTTCGTGCTCAGCACGTTGGCGAGCCGTCCGAGATTTGCGGTGGAATCATGCGCCGCGGTGATGACCGTGTCGAAGGCGCCCGCCGTCTCCTGGACGATGGTCGAGAACTCGCCCTGGTAGCTGCGCAACCGCGCCAGCTCGCGATGCATCCGTGTCACCCGCATGCTGGTGAAGGCGAGCGCGATCAGCAGCACGGCATCAACGAGATAGGATATCATCGACGAACTCCCGTTTCTGATCGACGGGATCTGCCACCTGCATGGCGTAATAGCCGTCAAGCTGGCCGATCTGACACCAGAACAGCACCTGGTTGTTGCTCTCGAGTCGAGCCAGCGTGCGTGGCGTGGCTTCGAGCTCGAGCACCTGGCCGACCTGGAACTTCACGACGTCGCCGAGCGAAATCATCTTTTCGTCCAGCACGGCGCTCAGCGTCACCTCGGTGCGGTGAACCTCCGTCTCCATCTGCTCGCGCCAGCGCGGATCGGCCGCGCGGCCGTCGCTCACGACCACGGTCGCGAGCTTCTGCCTGAGCGGGTTGAGCGCGGAGTGCGGAATGATGAGGAACATCTGGCCGCCGCGGTAGAGTGCCTGCAGCATGATGTTTGCGCAGATCGACATGTTGCCGCTCCGCCCGATCGCCAGCGACGCCATGGCGGTTTCGACCCGCTCGACGCGGAAAGTGACGTTGGAGGTGCCGGCGAAGGCGGATTGCAGCGCCTTGGCGAACCGCTCGAACAGCGCCTGGACCAGGCGGATCTCGATGTTCGAGAAGCTGCGCTCGACGTCGAGCGGCGGTTCGGCGCCGTCGGAGCCGAACATCGCCTCGACCATCGTGAACACGAAGTCGCGGTCGAGCATGATGATGATGCGGGAGTCCCACTGCTCGGCATAGAGCACGGCCGCAACCGCATTGGCCTCGTAGTCCTTGATGATGTCGCCGACACGGTCGTTGGTGATGCCGTTGACCGAGAAATAGCATGGCGTTCCAGCCATCGGCTGCAGGCTGTCCGTGCACGACGCCGCCATGCGATCGAAGATCACATTGAGCATCGGCATGCGCTCGATCGAGATGCCGGCGGCGTCCAGCAGATAGTTCGGCAGCGGCTTGCGCTGATCGACGTCGAGGGCTTCCATCATGATGCGCGCGCAGCCTTCGGTTCAACCTCGGTCACGACCGCCTTGGGTCCCGCGATCGTCTCGTTCTCGACGACGTCGATCGAGGGTCGCTCGGGGCTCGCGATCATCTTGCGGCCGTGCTCGACGGCGATCTGCGGCATGGCGCCGTTCATGAACGCCAGCAGCGTCTGCTTGACGATGATGTAGGGCCGGCAACGCTTTTCGCGCGTCATCTTCACCTTCATCGCGAAGGGCGAAATGATGCCGTAGGACAGGAAAATGCCGGCGAAGGTGCCGACGAGGGCGGCGCCGATGAAGCCGCCCAGCAGCTTCGGCGACTGGTCGAGCGCGCCCATGGCCTTGATGACGCCGAGCACCGCGGCGACGATGCCGAGCGCAGGCAGCGCTTCCGAGACCACCACGAGCGCGTGGTAGGGCGCCAGCTTGCTCTTCACGATGGTGTGGATCTCCTCGTCCATCAGCGCTTCGATCTCGTGCGTTCGCGCGTTACCCATGATGATGAGACGGACGTAGTCGCAGATGAACTGGAGCAGCGACGGATCTCCGAGCACGCTCGGGAACGCCTTGAAGATCTCGGAGGACGCGGGATCGTCGATATGCGCCTCGACCTCGTTGCGGCCCTTGCCGCGCAGCTCCCGCATCAGCGCGTGCAGCGCGCCGAGCAGATCGAGATAGTAGCGTTGACCGGGCACCGCCCCTGTCACTGCCTGCACGCAGGCAAGCCCGGTATCCGCGACCGTCTTCCAGGGATTGGCCATGATGAAGGTGCCGGCCGCGGTGCCCATGATGATCACGAACTCCCAAGGCTGCATCAGCACGCCCAGATGCCCGCCCATGGCGGCAAATCCGCCCAGCAGTGCCGCTACCGTGATGACGATCCCCACGAAACTGCCCAACGCGCCGCTCCATCACCGATCCCATCGGGAATATCTAGTCGGCGAGCCTTGCGCGAGGCTGGCTTCCCCCCTCGCCAGCCTCGCGCAAGCGATTCACGGCAGCTTGCGACGACGTCGCGAAAGCGGCCAGAGGGGCGCGGGTCATGCTATCCACCATCGCGGACTACACCAGACTGACCAAGGACATGGGCAAGTCGCTGACACAGGTCGCGACGCAGCCGGACGTCAGCCGCGACACCGATTACTTCCTCAGCCACATCGGCAACGTGAAGACCATCGACGACTTCCTGAAGGACTATCGCCTCTATTCCTACGCGATGAAGGCATATGGCCTCAGCGACATGACCTACGCCAAGGCGTTCATGCGCAAGGTGCTGACCGAGGGTATCGCCGACAACAAGACCTTCGCCAACAAGCTGACCGACATCCGCTACCGGCAATTCGCCGCCGCTTTCAATTTCGCCGCCCTCGGCGACAAGGCGACCCAAACCGCCGCGGCCACGACCGGCACGGCGACCCAATACGTCACGCAGACGATGGAGGAGAAGGCCGGCGACCAGAACGAGGGCCTGCGGCTGGCGCTCTATTTCACGCGCAAGGCTTCCACGATCACCAATTCCTACCAGATCCTCGCGGACAAGGCGATGACGCAAGTGGTCCAGACGGCGCTCGGCCTGCCGTCGACGATCAGCTCGGCTGATATCGATGCCCAGGCCAAGATGATCACGAGCAAGATCAAGCTCACCGATCTCCAGGATCCGGCCAAGGTCACCAAATTCGTGCAGCGCTTCGCGGCGATGTGGGATGCGACCCGGGCCCAGAGCGACACCTCGACCAACCCGGCGCTGGTCCTGATCGGCGGCGCCACAACGTCGATTGGCATGGATACCAACGTGCTCACGACACTTCAGAACATCAAGTTCAACAGGTAAGTCATGCAATCGGCCCTCTATGTAGGATTGTCGGCGCAGGTCGCCCTCGAAAAGCGCCTCCAGACGATCGCCAACAACGTCGCCAACGTCAACACGGCGGCGTTCCGCACCGACGTGGTGAAGTTCGAGACGGTGTTGTCCAAGGCGGGCGCGAACCCGGTCGCCTTCTCCTCGCCCGGCGACAACATCATCTCGCGCGAGATGGGCAGCATCACCGAGAGCGGCAACCCGCTCGATGTCGCCGTGGTCGGACAGGGCTGGATCGCCTTCGCCGGTCCGAACGGCACGGTCTATACGCGCGACGGTCGACTCCAGATCGCCGCCAACGGCGACCTTCAGACCGTCTCCGGCTTCCCCGTCATCGATTCCGGTGGCGCGCAAATCACCCTCGATCCGAACGGCGGACCGATCTCGATCGCGCGCAGCGGCGCGATCACCCAGGACAACAACGAGATCGGCACCATCGGCCTGTTCAACATTCCCGCCGACGCCAATCTCGACCGCTACGGCAATTCGGGCGTCACGCCCAACCGGCCTGCGACCGCCATCGCCGACTTCTCCCGCGACGGCTTCAAGCAGGGCTATGTCGAGGGCTCGGGCGCCAATCCGATGATGGAATTGACGAAGCTGATCGCGGCCTCGCGCGCCTTCGACGGCACCAATTCAATGATCGAGGGCACTGAGAGCTCGCTCCAGAACGCAATCCGGACGCTGGGCGAACCCGGCAAATAGCTGCGCCCCGCGCGCAATGAGGTTGGACGGTTTCCTTGAACGCTCTTCGGCAACTTGAGTGGGCGCTGCTGGAGCTTCAGCAGAGCACTCCCCTGGCAAGCGTCAGCGGCGCGATCTCCGAGATCGCGTCGACGCATTTCCGTGTCTCCGGCCTGTCGCGCTTCGTCAGGCTCGGCGAACTGATCGGTGTCAACTCCGGCGGCAAGCCCCAGATCGGCGAGGTGGTGCGGATCGACAGCGAGGGCATCATCGCCAAGCCGTTCGACCGGCAGTTCGCCGGCGGCCTCGGCTCGGTCGCCTACCGGATGCCGCCCCTGTCCTTCGCGCCAGATCCGAGCTGGAAGGGCCGCGTCATCAACGCGCTGGGGGCGCCGCTGGACGGACAGGGCCCTCTCACCCCCGGGTCGCGTCCGGTCTCGGCCGAGGCGGAGGCGCCTTCGGCCATGAAGCGCGCGCGGGTCCACAAGCCGCTGCGCACCGGCGTACGCGTCATCGATTTGTTCGCCCCGATCTGCGCCGGCCAGCGCGTCGGCATCTTTGCCGGCTCCGGTGTCGGTAAATCGACGCTGCTTGCGATGCTCGCCCGCAGCCAGGGTTTTGACACCGTCGTGCTGGCCCTGGTGGGCGAGCGCGGCCGCGAGGTGCGCGAGTTCATCGAGGACGTGCTGGGCGCCGACCGTCACCGCGCCGTCACGATCGTGTCGACGGGCGACGAGAGCCCGATGATGCGGCGACTGGCGCCGAAGACGGCCATGGCGGTCGCCGAATATTTCCGAGACCGGGGCGAATCGGTCCTGCTCATGGTCGATTCGATCACCCGGTTCGCCCACGCCGCCCGTGAAGTCGCGCTCGCCGCAGGTGAGCCCGCAGTCGCGCGCGGCTACGCACCCACCGTCTTCACCGATCTGCCGCGCCTTCTGGAGCGCGCCGGACCCGGCGAGGAGGGGTCCGGGACGATCACCGGGATTTTCTCCGTGCTGGTGGACGGCGACGATCACAACGAGCCGATCGCCGATACCATCCGCAGCACACTCGATGGGCACATCGTGCTCTCCAGGCACATCGCCGACCAGGCACGTTACCCGGCGGTGGACGTTCTGGGTTCGGTCTCCCGTCTCGCCCATAACGTCTGGGACCCCGAAGAGCGCGAATTGGTGAGCAAGCTGCGCGCCATGATCGCCAAATACGAGGACACGCGCGACCTTCGCCTGATGGGCGGATACCAGGCGGGACGTGATTCGGGGCTCGACCAGGCGGTCGACATGGTCCCGAGAATCTATGGCGCGATGCGGCAGGACGCTTCGGCTCCGCCAAGCGCCGATCCGTTCCGCGAGCTGCGGGACATGCTCAAGGGCGACTAGCAAGTCTCAGCTTGGGTCGGGGCGCGAGGCGCCCCGCGATCGCACCTTGCTCGTTGTTTTCGACAGGCAATTGCGCATGCCGCCACGCTTCCAGCGCATGCACATGCACGCCCGTCTCCGGTTTCAGCCGTGATCGCCTCCACCGTTCGGGTGAGGGAAATCGCGCAGCCGCGCCGAATGCGACTGAACCGGCGACTTCTCGATCCGACCCGGACAACCGCCGCGTGTAATTCCTGTGAGTTCCCCCGGACAGTTCTTGGCAGAACGCACAAGTTGTGGATGACATGCCGACGCACATCGTCGTCATGCACAAGCTTCGGTCAACTTGCATCAACGACAGCCAACAACGTGCCGTGCAATAAAACCGTCGCATAGTTGCGTGCATGTTGCTCGTGGGACAGCGTATTGCGTTCACCATCATGTGTCCCGAAGAGCGAGATTGTCTTGAACGTTACATTCGCCTGCGACGACATCCTGTCTGCGAGATGGTCTCTACTTGATTTTGTTGAGAAGGTCATTCATCGTTTCGTCGGAAGATAAGAAACGTCTGCGTGTGACTTGAACCTTAGGGGCTTCGGTTGAACTACTCCGATCCATCGTCTGCTGGCGACGGCTATTCGGGCTCCCGTACGACAACGCCGCGAATGGCATACCATCAGCAACACCGCTTACCGTGCCATAGCTTGCAGTGCCCATTGGTCCAGGTCGGGGGCCGGGCAGTCCGTGCTTTCACGCGAGAGAAGAGCACGGTGCATGTGTCGAACATTGCCGGTAGTACGGCTTCTCGCAAACGGCTCATTCGCGACGGCGGAAGGCGGCTCGGGGGCGCCGCAAACGTGACTCCCGGGGCAAGGTAGGAATTCATGCCATTGGCAAGAGAAGCCGTGGAGCTGCTGGTTCAGGCAGCGAGGGCTTGGTATTTCGAAGGCGATCAGCATGGGTTGCGCGATCGGGAATGGATGGCGCTGCGCTTTCTCGGCCGCGCCAACAGGTTTTCGCGCACGCCGTCCGCGCTCGCCGGCTTCATCGGCGCAACCAGGGCAACTGCATCGCAGATCGTGAAGACGCTGGAGAGCAAGAGCTTCCTGGTGCGAAAACCGTCGCACGAAGACAAGCGTTCTGTCGTGCTGCACGTCACCGCACAGGGCGAGAAGTGCCTGAGCCAGCACGATCCGATCAATCACGTGCTGAACGCGGTCACGGCGCTCGGACCCGACGAGTGCGTCAGGCTGCGCGATTCGCTGCGCGACATCCTCAATCACCTCGACGCAGCACATCAGCGGCTCGATGCCAGCGTGTGCCGGGACTGCATGTTTCTTGCCGAACGCGGGCCGGGTACCGGCAAGGGACGCGCAACGGCGGAATTCATGTGCCGTTTGTATCGCGCCCCGGTCTCGCTCGAGGAGACCGAACTGCTCTGCACCAGTTTCGAGCGCACCCGCGACCGCCCCAAGATCGAGGAGCATCTCGACCGCGCGCGCATGGCGAACCAGGGGTGAGACACGCGAGCGTTGCTGCGCAGAGCTGCGACCCAGCGGCGACATGGCGTAATGCGGCGACAGACTGGATTGCTCCGCTGCGCTCGCAATGACGGAGTATGAGGCGGCAGCGGCACTCTTCCAGCTCGCATTCAGATTGCAGACACGCCTTCGCATCCTCGCGGCGCGTTTCGCCCGAGTTTTGCTTCGTCACTCCACCCTCTTGTCCAAGAGGGCGCAGGGAAGGCCGGGTGCCGGCTGGCACCCGCGGTCCGCTGCGCGAAGATGTAGCGCAAGGAAACCGCACAGCAGCATACAGGTGTAGCCAATCACTCGGCCTTCCCTGCGCGATGGTTGGACGGCTTATGCCGTGCTCTCCCGAGAGCCGAGTTCTCTTTGGCCTCCCTCGCCCTCACAGAAGTCGCCGACACCGCGCCGGTTGACGCGAATGCCGCATCCGCAAGAGCTTGACCGTAGCAACGACGGCCAGGACCACACGGTTTTGCCGTACGCACGGCTCGCCATTTCGCCGCAGTTTTTCCAGCCCTGTCGACGGAGCCGGAAACTTACAGACGAGACGAAGCCTAGCAGCGCCGCTCGTCGGAACGAAGCCTTGGGCTCACGGAGAGCAATCCGCCCTGCCCTTGGCCTCTCGCACCCGAACGCTGCCGCGTCCACCGCAAGCCCGGCTCGCGAACGTGACGACCACAAGATCGCCCCTCAAGGATGAGCCGGGATGCGCGACACATACGCCATTTCCGAATTTCGATAAATTGGAATATTTTCGCGAAGATAGATTGACAGAGGGCGACACAGAGGAGGTCCCGTAGCCCGGATGGAGTGCAAGCGTAATCCGGGAAGGTACCGAACGCTGGGCCGAGCAGCCCCGGATGCACTCCGCCCGATCCCGCCATGTCATATTCGCCCGGCCCTTGTATCCATTATCCCAGTTGCCATCCTCACGCACTTTGCCTTACATGCCCGCCAAACCCGGCCGCGGATGACGGCCGGGGCTCAAAAATCACAAATTGGCAAAGGGACGAGGCATGGCGCGTAATATCCTGATTCTCGGGGCTTCCTACGGCTCCCTGCTGGGCACGAAGCTGCTGATGGCGGGACACAACGTGACCTTGGTCTGCCGCGCCAAGACCGCGGAGCTGATCAACCGCGAGGGGACCGAGGTGCGCATCAAGTTGCGTGACGAGGCGGTTCACCGCGCCATCTTCTCGCGCGACCTGCCCGGCAAGCTCGACGCCGTGACACCCGCCAATGTGGACTTGTCGCGCTACGACATGGTCGGCCTTGCGATGCAGGAGCCGCAATACACCAACCACACGGTGCGCGTTCTCATGGTCAGGATCGCCGCGGCGAAGCTGCCGTGCCTGTCGATCATGAACATGCCGCCGCTGCCCTATCTGAAACGGATTTCCTCGCTCGCAGACATGGATCTCGAGGAGGCCTACACCAACGCGCAGGTGTGGGAGCGCTTCGAGCCGGGGCTCGTAACCCTGTGCTCGCCCGACCCGCAGGCGTTCCGTCCGCCGGAAGAGGCTGCGAACGTGCTTCACGTCGGTCTGCCCACAAATTTCAAAGCATCCGTGTTCGCCGACGAGAAGCACAACAAGGTGCTGCGCGAGCTCGAAGCCGACATCGATGCGGTGACCCTCGACGGCCACGACGTGCCGGTGAAGCTGAAAGTGTTCGATTCTCTGTTCGTGCCGCTGGCGAAATGGTCGATGCTGCTGACGGGCAACTACCGCTGCATCACGCCACACGAGCCGCAGTCGATCCGCGACGCCGTGCACGGTGATCTCGCGCGCTCGCAGACGATCTACGAGCATGTCGACGCCATCGCCCGGCGTCTGGGCGCCGATCCGCAGGATCAGGTGCCGTTCGCGAAATATGCCAAGGCCGCCGAGAGCCTGCTGAAGCCGTCATCGGCCGCACGCGCGGTGGCCGGCGGCGCGCCCTTCATCGAGCGCGTCGATCTGCTGGTCAAGCTGATCTCGCATCAGCTCGGCGCGCCCAATGCAGAGATCGACCGCACGGTCGAGACCGTGGACCTGAAGCTCAACGAGAAGATCGTGCAGGGCGGATCGGGCGCGCTGTAACACCATCGGCGCGGCAGGCCTTGCTGCCCGGAATTGCCACATCGATCGCGATCAGGCGCAATTCGGACTGTCCCCGGGACGCCACCGATTTGCGCAAACATCGCATCCATGCGAGTTCTAGCCATGCGAGTTGCCGAATTATCCGCCGCGCGACGGGCCGGCAGGCGGTTCCGCAGGTTCCCGACCGGCGCGCAATCGTCAGATGGAAGGCAGAAGAACAAGTAGTCGAAGATGGATCAGGCGACGTTGCAGGTCGTTCGCGCCGTGGAAGCCGGCGCAACGACGATAAAGGGCGTCATTGACGCGACCGGCTTGTCCCGCCTCAAGATCGAGCGCGCATTGAACGCACTCGAGAAACAGCGGCTGCTCGTTCGCGATAGCCAGGGGTTCAGGGCAGCCGGTCGAACTGCGCCGCCGCCCACCCGGCAATGCGGCTCGTGCAATGCCTGCTGCGACATCCTCGAAGTGGCCGGCGTCGACAAGCCGGTAAACCAGCTGTGCAAGCATTGGCAGACAGGCACCGGGTGCACCATCTACGAGCGCCGTCCCCAGATGTGCCGTTCATTCGTCTGCGCCTGGCTGCAAGGCCATCTCGACGAGGACTGGTTTCCGGCGAAGTCGGGCATCATCGTGCATTTCAGCCAGGACGCCGTGAACGTGACGGTCGATGACCATTGCCCCGACCGCTGGCGCGAGGAGCCCTATTTCAGCAAGCTCGCCGAATGGTCGCTGAACGGCATCAAGCGAATCGGAAATCGCGGCTACGCGACGCTCGTCGTCTCCGGCGCCGACCGGTTCCTGCTGCTCGGGCGCACCGTCGTTCCCGAGCCGACGCTGTTCGGCACCGCGTTCCTGCCGCTCACCGCCGACACCTTCCGATTCTGGCGGGCGAAATCCCCGGAGCATTTGCAGCGGCTGCACGAGCGCATCGCCGAAATCGAGCGGATCAGGCAGGAATTCGGCTCCTGCGCCATTCCCTCGAATGAGGACGACGATCCACAAGCCCCCTATCGGCCCGCACTTCTACGTTTGTCGCGTCACGCCTGAACTCCGCCGTGGGCAACGGACCATGATTTCCGCCGTGGCGCTCGACGCGCCGCGGCCGGGTTGATAAGCCCCTGTCCGCGAATGATGGGACTTGAGTCGGGCATGACGGTTGCGATCGAGATGGGGCAGACCACGGCGGGCGCCGCGGCGGCCATGGACCTCGAGGAACTGCTGGCGACCCGCCTCCTGGTGCAGGGCAATTCGGGCTCCGGAAAATCACATCTGCTGCGGCGGTTGCTGGAGCAGAGCGCGCCCTGGGTGCAGCAGGCCATCATCGATCCCGAAGGCGATTTCGTCTCGCTGGCGGAACATTTCGGCCATCTCGTGATCGACGCCGAGGATCACACCGAACGCGGCCTTCAGGTCGCCGGCGAGCGCGCGCGGCTGCATCGCGTCTCCACCGTGCTCAATCTCGAAGGGCTCGACGCCGAGAACCAGATGCGCCGCGCCGCGGCCTTCCTTGGCGGACTCTTCGACGTCGAGCGCGACCATTGGTACCCGATGCTGGTGGTCGTCGACGAGGCGCAGCTGTTTGCGCCTGCGGTCGCGGGCGAAGTCTCTGACGAAGCGCGAAAGCTTTCGCTCGGCGCGATGACCAATCTGATGTGCCGCGGCCGCAAGCGCGGGCTTGCCGGGATCATCGCGACCCAGCGGCTGGCAAAGCTCGCCAAGAACGTCGCGGCCGAAGCGTCGAACTTCCTGATGGGCCGCACCTTCCTCGACATCGACATGGCGCGCGCCGCCGACCTGCTCGGCATGGAGCGGCGGCAGGCCGAATCCTTTCGCGATCTCGAACGCGGACAATTCATGGCGCTCGGCCCCGCGCTGTCGCGACGCCCCCTGCGTTTGAACATCGGCGCGACCGAAACCCAGCCGCGCAATTCCACGCCGCGGCTGATGCCGATGCCCGAAGCCGCACTCGAGAATATGCGCGCCGTGATCCTGGCTGCGCCGCCCCCCGATGCCAGCCGACCGCAGCGCCGGCCCGCGCCCGATCTGCTCGAGCAGCTCCGCGCCGCGAAGGCTGCGGCACCGGAGATCGGCCCCGACATGATCGAGGTCCCGGTCAGTGCCGAGGAGCTCGCCGAGCGGCGCGAGCGCGTGGATCGGACCCTTCGTGCCGTGCTCGCCGCACCCGATGCCGGTTTCCGCGCGGTCGGCGTGCTCTACCAGGAGTTCGTGGTCCGCTGCCGCATCGAGGGCCTCGGCTCGGCGGTGCCCGACCTCACCGAATTCCGCCGCATGCTGACACGCGCACGCGCTGGGCTCGGCGCCGAGCATGCCGAGGACGACGCTTGGCAGGATGTGTCGCTTCGCGCCTCGATCCTGCCCGAGGACATGCAGGGCGTGTTCATGATGATCGCGCGCGCGGCGAAAGAAGGCTGGCCGTGTCCAGGTGACGCCGCGATCGCCCGCGCCTACGGCTCGCATTCGCTGCGCCGGGCGCAGCGCCTGCTCGGCTACATGGAAGAGCAGGGCCTGATCGTCTGCCAGCTCGACGGCGCCGGCCGCAGGTTCGTGACGCTGGTGGAACTGGCCTGGGCCACCGCGCCGGGCGATCCCAATGCCGACGATCTACCGGCGGAGCAGGTCGCGAGCGCGGCGTCGGCTTGAGCCAGCGGATTGTCGATCAGGCCGCTTCGGTGGCCTCGGCGCCGATAAGCGCATCCGCCGCGCGCCGCCGCTCAAGTGCAAACATGCGCCGATAGAGCACGACCGACACGAGCCAGGCGATCACGAACAACGCGACCACGGCGAAGCCGACATTGGCGAGCGAGTCGTTGAGCGCGTCAACCAATGCCCACACGCCGCCGGTCAGGCCGAGCCGGTCCGCGATCAGCCCGAGCGCCTCGATGCCGCCGATCAACAGCGCCACTGCCACGGAAGCCCCTGTGATCGTGAGGTTGTACCAGAGCTTTCGCAGCGGATCGACAAAGGCCCAGCGATAGGCGCTCACCATCAGTGCCGAGTCGGCGGTATCGACCAGCGCCATGCCCGACGCGAACAGCGCGGGGAAGACCAGGACATCGGCAAACGAAGCGCCGCGCGCGGCTTCGCCGGCGGAGATGCTGAGCAGGCCGATTTCGGTCGCGGTGTCGAAGCCAAGCCCGAACAAAAAGCCGAGCGGATACATGTGCCAGGGTTTTGTCACCAGGCGGAACATCGGGCCGAGCAGCCGCGCCAGAAGGCCGCGATTGGCAAGCAGGGCATCGAGGCCCTCGGCGTCGTGAATCCCCTGCTCCCGTGCTGCGCGAAACGTCCGCCACAGGCCGGCGAAGATGACGAGATTGATGGCCGCGATCACCAGCAGGAACAGCGCCGACACCGAGGTGCCGATGAAGCCGCCGATCTCCTTGAGCAGGCTGTCGCCACCGAGGCTCACGACGCCGAGCGCGAGCAGCATGGTCGCGACCACGACGATTGTGGAATGGCCGAGCGCGAAATAGAGGCCGACGCTGCGCGGCGCGCCGCCGGCCTGCATCTGTTTGCGCACGACATTGTCGATGGCGGCGATGTGGTCGGCATCGACGGCGTGGCGCAGGCCGAACACCCAGGCGAGCAGCGCGGTCGCCATCACCGTCGGCCGATCACCGAACGCCGCGAAGGCCCACGCCCAGGCCCCGATGTTGGCCGCGATCAGCCCGCCGAACAGCAGCACCATTCCGGGCTCGACCGCCCGCAAAGATAATTTCGTCACGACAATCATTCCGTCTGCTGCACGCCACATCGCACGAGCGGTATGATCTTTTCATAAGATGGTCATACTGACCAGTGCAATCCCGGAGGGGGCGGCACGGTTCTGCAGCAGTGCTTGCGGCCATCCTTCGAGACGCCCGCTGCGCGGGCTCCTCACCATGAGGTCTTGTTTCGCGGCGAGATGCCCAATCCTCATGGTGAGGAGCCCGCGCAAGCGGGCGTCTCGAACCATGCAGGCCATGATGGCGCTATGCCGCCTCGGAGCCGCCGAGATAAGCGTCGCGGATGCGCGGATCGTCCTTCAGCGCGCGGGCGGAGCCGGAGAGAACGATCTTGCCGGTCTGGAGCACATAGGCCTCGTGCGCGATCTCGAGCGCGAGGCTGGCGTTCTGCTCGACCATGAAAACCGAGACGCCCTCCTGGTTGATGGTGCGGATCAGCTCCAGCACGCGGTTAACGTAAAGCGGCGACAGGCCCATGGTCGGCTCGTCCATCACGATCATCCTGGGACGGCTCATCAGCGCGCGCGCCATCGCGACCATCTGCTGCTCGCCGCCCGAGAGCGAGCCGGCGCGCTGCGACAGCCGCTGGCCGAGCTTCGGGAACAGCGTGAGCATCTTGTCGAGATCCTGCGCGATCGCCTCGCGGTCGTCGCGCACGAAGGCGCCCATCAGGATGTTCTCGCGCACGCTCATGTCGGCGAACAGCCGCCGCGCCTCCGGCACCGAGGCGATGCCGCGGCGGACGATCTGCGGCGTGGTCAGTCCGAGCAGCGAGGCGCCGTCGAAAGTCACCTCGCCCGAGCGTGGCTTCACCAGGCCCAAAATGATCTTCATCGTCGTCGACTTACCGCTGGCGTTGCCGCCGAGCAGGCAGACGATGTGGCCGCGCGGCACTGATATCGACAGGTCGAAATGCACTTGGGCCTGGCCGTAGAAGGTATTGACGTCGGTGAGCGCGAGCAGCGCATCGCGAGGCGAGTTCGTCATGCCGCGCTCTCCTGCTTCGTCGTCAGGCCGTGGCCGAGATAGGCCTCGATCACCTTGGGATCGCCGCGCACCTGTTCACCCGGGCCTTCCGCGATCTTCTTGCCCTCGTCCATGACGATGACGCGGTCGGAGAGGCGCATCACCATTTCGAGCTTGTGCTCGATCAGCAAGATCGTCAGGCCTTCGGCCTTCAACTCGGCGACGAGCCCCTGCATCTCCGTGGTCTCGGTCGGGTTCATGCCGGCGGTCGGCTCGTCCAGCAGCAGCAGACGCGGCTTCAGCGCGAGCGCCCGCGCGATCTCGACGCGGCGGCGATTGGCGTAGGAGAGGCTGTAGGCCGGCTGGTCGATGCGCGGCAGCAGCCGTTCGCCGAAGCGCGCGAGAATGACCTTCACCTCTTCGCGCAAGCGCTCCTCCTCGGCCTTGACGCTGGCGGGGCGCAGCAACGCCAACCCCAATTCCAGCAATGGCCCGATCACCGGCACGGCCGGCTTGACCGCACGCAGCCGCGTGTGGGCACCGATCAACACGTTATCCATCACGCTGAGATTGCCGAAGACGCGGCCGAGCTGGAACGTGCGCGCGATGCCTGCGGCGGCGAGCCGCTCCGGCGAGAGACCCGTGATGTCCAGTCCCTCGAAGCGAACCGTCCCGGCGTCCGGCCGGTCAAGCCCGGTCACGAGATTGAACAACGTCGTCTTGCCGGCCCCGTTCGGGCCGATGATGCTGATCAGCTCGCCTTTGGCGAGATCGAGATCGATGGCATCGACGGCGGTGAGGCCGCCGAAACGCCGCGTCAGCCCGCGCAGGGACAGCATGGTCGTGCTCATCACATCGTCCCCAACAAGCCTTGCGGTCTGAACCGCACCAGCAGCAGCAGCACGATGCCGTAGATCAGGATGCGATACTCCGCCGCGATCCGGAACACTTCCGGCAGCCCGACCAGCGCAACCGCTCCGACGATGGCCCCGACGACATTGCCGAGGCCGCCGAGGATCACCACGGTCAGCGCCAAAATGGATTGCTGCGTGTTGAAGGTCTCGTGGTTGATGTAAGAATAGAGATGCGCGGCGATGCCGCCGCTGACTCCGGCGGCAAAGCCGCCGAAGATGAAGGCCAGCGATTTGTAGCGATTCAGGCTGAGCCCATAGGCGCGCGAGGCGATGTCGTCGTCGCGGATGGCGCGAAAGCTGCGGCCGAGATGGGAGCCGAGCAGGCGTCCCTGCAGCAGCGCCAGCACCACCATCACGATGAAGCTGAACCAGTAAATCGAAATCGGGCTGACCAGCTCATAGCCAAACAGCGACAGCGGCGGGATGCCGGAGATGCCGATCGGCCCGCGCGTGACGCTCTCCCAGTTCAGGATCACCAGCGAGACGATCTCGCCGATCGCGAGCGTCGCGATCGACACATAATGTCCGCGCAGCCGGAACGACGGCGAGATCAGCGCCGTGCCCAGCGCAGCACTCATCAGGCCGCCGCCGATGATGGCAAGGACGACCGGGATGGCGAACGTGAGCGATAGCAGCGCGGAGGTGTAGGCCCCGATCGCGAGCAGCGCGGCGTGTCCCAGCGAGACCTGACCGATCGTGCCTGCAACCAGGGTGAGGCTCAGCGCGAGCATGCCGAGCAGCCAGGCGTTGATCAGGGTCTGGAGCACATAGAACGACACCGGCAACAGCGGCAGGATCGCAAAGACGGCGGCAGCGATCAGCAGAGCCCAGCGCGGAATGCGCACCGGGCGGCTCGGCGCAATGAAAGTGCCGGTGAGCGGCTCGGGCGGCGCCTGCCGGGCGCTGGCGAACAGGCCGTTTGGCCGCAGCACGAGCACGACGACCAGCAGCAGGAACGCGAACAGATTGCGGTAGCTGGTGCCGAACACGGCGACGCCATAGCTCTCGACCAATCCGAGCAGCAGGCTTCCGATCACCGCGCCCGGCACATTGCCGGCGCCGCCGACGACCTCGGCGACGACGCCCTTGAGCGTCGCCTGCAGGCTCATCGCGGTGTCGATCTGGTTGTAGTACATGCCGACCAGCAGGCCGGAAACGCCGCCGAGCGCAGCCGCAATGCCGAACACGGCCTGATTGACGCGATTGACGTCGACGCCCATTTGCATCGCGGCGTCGCGGTCCTGCGCGGTGGCACGCACGGCCCATCCGAGCTTGCTGTAGCGCAGGAACACGAACAGCAGCAACGCGCTGGTGAGGCCGACGCCGGCGATGAGGAGATCGAGCGGTCCGATCGTGCCGCCGCCGATCTGGAAACGGACATCCGGCAACTGGCTCGGCAGCGCGCGCGGATTGGGCGAGAAGGTCAGCATCACGAGCTGATCGAGCACGAAGCTGATGCCTATGGTCGCCAGCAACGGCGCGATGGGCACCGAGTTTTGCAGCGGACGCAGCCCAAACCGCTGGATGATCAAGCCCACCAGCGCCGCCGCCACCGCGACCACGATGATGGTGAGCGGGAGCGGCGTATGCAGCTGCACCACCGCGACCCAGCCGATATAGGCGCCAACGAGATAGATCGAGCCTTGCGCAAAGTTGATCAGCCGGCTGACGCCGAAGATCAGCGCGAGCCCGACAGCAACGAGGGCGTAGACGTTACCGACGATCAGCCCGTTGATCGTGTAGTCGAGCCAGGAAGACACGCAGAAAATCCCCTCAGGTCGGCTTGCCGTCCCAGAGGGCGAACTGGCCCTTGCGCACGACGAGCTCGGCGTTCATGGCGCCCTTGACGCGCCGGCTCTCGACGTCGAACGTCGCCTTGCCGAAGATCACGCTCGAGACGTCCTTCACTTTCGTGAAGGCGTCGCGGATCGCGCGCCGGTCGGCGCCGCCGATCCTCACGACGGCGGCCGCCATGTTCATCGCGTCATAGGCGTAGGCGTTGAACGCGTCGGGCTCCACCCCGTTGTACTTCTTCTTGAAGCCCGCGATGAACGTCTGCACCTCGGGGCGCGGGTCTTCCGGGAAGTAGCGCGTTCCGACATGGACGTCCTCGACCGCATCGCCGCCGAGCTCCAGGAATTTCGGTGAGTAGACCGAGCTAGCGGCGCAGATGACCTGCTTCAGCCCGACCTGGCGCGCCTGGCGCGCGATCAGCGCACCGTCGGAATAATAGGAGATCAGGATCAACCCGTCCGGATTGGCGTCGCGGACCCGCACCAGCGTGGAGCGGAAGTCGCGCTCCTCCGCGATGTAGCCTTCGGTGACGGCGATTTCGGCGCCGTGCTCTTTGGCGGCCTTGACGAAATAGTCGCGGCTGGTACGGCCCCAATCGGTGTTGAGGTGCAGCACAGCGAGCTTCTTCAGGCCGAGACGTTTGACGGCATAGGCCGCCAGCAGCGGCTGCTCGTCGGCCTGACTGACCGAGGTGCTCCACATGAAGTCGCCGCCCTTGGTGAAATCGGGATGCGAATTGGTGAAGCCGAACTGCACCAACCCGCCGCGCTGATAGATTGGCGAGGCCGCCATCGAGGCGGGACTGGAGAAGTCGCCGAGCTCCATGACGATCCTGGGATCGGAGACGAACTTCTGGGCGATCGCCACCGACTGGCGCGGGTCGCTCTGGCTGTCCTCGAAGCTGTAGGCGAGCTTGCGGCCGTTGATGCCGCCCGCCGCCTGAATCTCGTCGAGCGCGAGATCAAAGCCCTGCTTCCACTGCGTGCCATATTGCGCGTTCGGCCCTGTGAGGGGGCCGCTGACGCCCAGCAAAATCGGTTCGGACGATTGCGCAAGCGCGGCGTGCGAGAGGGCCGCTCCCGCCATCATGGCGGCCAGCGAGCCCTTGACCAGGGTACGACGATCGATGTTGCTCATGGACGGCTCCATCCTGTCAGGTGGTGAAACAACCAGCAATTTCCATGCCGGTGAGATTGGCTATTTCGAGGGCTCGCCGAGCGACAGCATCAGCCGGTTCGCCCAGTTGAAGAACGACGCGCCATTGATGACGTCGACGATCTCGGCATCGTCGAGACCGGCGCGGCGCAGCTCATCGACATTGTCGGGGCCGAACGCGATCGGCGTTGCGGCCAGCGCCACCGAGGCCTTGACGACTGCATTCCAGCGCTCGCCGAGATCGGCGCCAACGCCCTCGTCGAGCAGCCGCTGCACATCGTCGCGGCGCTTGGAATAGGTGCTGGCGAAACGCGCATGTACGGAGGCGCAGTAGATGCAGCCGTTATAGCGCGAGGTCGCAGCCGCCGCGAGTTCGCGCTCGGCGCGCGGCAGGCCGTCGGCAACGTTGTAGAAGATGTCCTTGTCGGTCTTGGTGCGGGCTTCCAGCACCTCGGGATCGCGCACCAGCAGGCGGAAATACTCGGACTTGGAACGGGAGCGATCGACGAGGCCGGCGAAATGCCGCTCGGTCAGCTCAGTCTCGGGCAGCGGATCGATCCACGACACCCAGCCCAGTTCATCCTGGGTGAAGACGACGGGCGGATTGACATCGTTTGCAACGTTCATGATGCAGCCTCCTTACGCGCCGGCCGCGGCGTTCGCGGCGCGCCCGAGCGAGGCACCCAGCACGCGCAGTCCGGTGACGACGCGCACCTGGAACGACAGGAACGCAACGAGCTGAGAGAACGTGACGATGCCGGTGTTCGACCAGCCAGCGGCGAGCAACGCCCTCATGTCGGCCGCGGCCGCATCGCGCGGGCGGAACACCAGCAGATGCGCATGCTCGAACGCCGCAACGAGCCGGTCCCCGAGACTGGCCTTGCGCTCCGCGCTGACGCGGTAGATCAGGCCGGCCTTGTTCTCGACCGAAAGCGGTCCGGCCGGAAAGGCGCCGTAGGGGCCCGAGGTCTCGCCCCGCGCGATTTCGACATCGACCGCTTCGACCAGGCGCGCGCCATCGGCGGTCGCAGCTAACTTCGCGCGATAGAAGGCAGCTACAGTCGGCTCGCGGTGAAGGCCAATCACGAAGAACGCGACTGCGGCACGCTCGACGAGCGAGACATCGCCGGCGTCGAGCGGCTCGAACAGAGAGAGATAGCTCTTCTGCGCATTGTCGCGCGCCTGCACGCGCTTGGCGCGAATGCCGTCCAGAGCCGAACCCGGTTCGATCCTGGCGAGCGTGTCGATGATATCTTTCGTAGCCATCATTCAGCCTCTTGCAGCCTCTTGCAACGCGATTGCGTTCATTCCGACTAACCCGCCAGCGCCACGTCGGGCGCCGTCCGCGCCCAGCCCAGCGCTGGCGCGACCTTCTCCGCGACCAGCTCGATCGAGCGCAGGATGTGGGGATGCGGGGCATCGACCGAATGTGCCTGGAAGACGAGATCGGTCACCCGCTCCAGGGTGGCGTCGGCGCGCAGCGAGGCGATGACGTCGTCGGCCGCGCCGACATGGGTGTCGAACGCCGCGATCATCTCCTCCAGCGTCTCGCCCGGCTTGGCGTGGCCGCCCTTGAGGAATTGCGGCAGAGCGCGCCGCAGGCCGATATCGGCAAGGCGCATCGCCTCGGTCCGGTCGTCGGCGACGAAGATGGTGCGCGAAGCCATGATGCGGGGCTCGCGTCCCGGCGGTAGCGCTTCGAGATAGGCATCGATCACCGGATTCTGAATCTCGGCCAGCGTTGCCTTCGGCGCCTCCTTGGTCCGGGGCTGGGTACGCGACAGCAACAGGCCATCGCCTGCCTTGCCGGCACGCGCGCCGCCCGCCACGGAGAACGTCGCCTGCCAGATCCGGTTGTCCAGTTGCGGCCGCTGTGGATAGAGCGTGTCACCACCGTCGAGCGGCTTGCCCACCAGCGCGGTGCGGACGACCTCGAGATTGCGCGCAAAGATCTCGTTGCGCTGGGCGCTGTCGAGGCCGAACGCGGCAAAGGCCGAGGGATTGCCGCCGGTGCCAACACCGAGCTCGAAGCGACCGTTGCAGAGCAGATCGAGCACCGCGGCGTCTTCCGCCACCCTCACCGCATTCTCCAGCGGCAAGGTGACGATGCCGGTACCGAGCCGGATGCGCGAGGTTTGGGCAGCGACGTAACCGAGGAAAGTAAAGGGCGACGGCAGACCGCCCTCGCGCTCGTGGAAATGGTGCTGCGCGATCCACGCGGAATCGAGGCCCGCCTTCTCGGCGCGCACGATCTGTTCGGCCGCGAAGCGATATCGGTCGGCCGGCGGGGCCTCGTCGAGAAGCCGCGTGAAAAACCCCAGGCGTTTCAGGTTTGCTAAGCGTTTCATACGACCCCTGTCGGACGAGGATGGGCCCCGATGATGTCGGTTGCCGCAGCTCCAGACAAGCGGGCATTGCGCAGGGCTCGTACGCAAGCCTGCCCGCCGGGATCGCCCTGAGCTGAACTTTGGCTGGGCAGACTGCCTACCAGCTCGGCAGTACCGCGCCCTTGAACTTGGTCAGGACGAACTCCTTGACCTCTGCGGTGTGGTAGCTGTCCACCAGGATCTTGACCCAGGGCTTGTCCTTGTCGACCGTGCGAACGGCGATGAGATTGACGTAGGGACCCTTCGGGTCCTCGCGCAGGATCGGATCCTTGACGGGATCGAAGCCCGCCTGGGTTGCATAATTGGTGTTGATCGCCGCGGCGTCGACATCGTCGAGCGCGCGCGGCGCCTGCGCTGCGTCGACTTCGATGAACTTCAGCTTCTTGGGATTCTCGGTGATATCAAGCACCGTCGGCTTGAAGCCCGTGCCGTCCTTCAGCTTGATCGCGCCCTTGTCGCGCAGCAGCAGCAGCACGCGGCCGCCATTGGTCGGATCGTTCGGGATCGAGACCTTGCCGCCCTCGGGGATGTCGGCGAAGGCCTTGTGCTTCTTGGAATAGACGCCGATCGGAAAATTCACGGTCAGGCCGGCGGCTTCGATCTTGTAGCCACGGTCGGCCTTCTGGTTGTCCAGATAAGGCTGGTTCTGGAACGAATTGGCCTGGATCTCGCCGGCATCGAGCGCGGCGTTCGGCACGACGTAATCGGAGAATTCGATGAGCTGGATGTCGAGACCCTGCTTGGCGGCGATCGGCTTCACGGCCTCGAAGATCTGGGCGTGCGGCCCCGGCGTCACGCCGATCTTGATGGTCTCGCCTGAAGCGGCGGCCGACCAGGCGGCGAGCACGGTCGCAAGGATCAGGGGGAGGCGAAACGACATCTTGGTCTCCATGGCTTGGCAATGATTGGAACCGTATTCGCTTCTCCGCAGCGCGAAATCAATGAAATTGAAATCCATATTGGCCTGCCGGAGCGGACGACGCTTCTCCGTTCGTGCGCATGGGGGGAACGAATGCACCTGCGCAAGTATGAGGCGCATCACGGCAAAACGGCACGGATCGTTGGGCCCAGGCCGCTGGAGCGAAGCGCAATCCGGAGCGCCGCCTGCCGCGGCTGGACTTATCCTGGTTTGCGCTCGGCCCCATCCGGGCTTCAGACCTCTCCCCGCACGTTCGTCATTTCGCCGCATGGTTTTCTCACCCTGTCGGCATTGCCGCCTCGCCCTTGATGAAACATGATGGGCCTTGGCCGGTGACGACTTGTCCGTGAAGTGGGGATCATCCGATGAACGAGAACGAAATCCGCAAGTCCATCGCTGAGGTGAAGCAGGGCAAGCTGTCGCGACGCTCGTTCATGCAGACGATGGCTGCGATCGGGATCGCAGCGCCGGTCGCCAGCCAGATCCTGGTCTGGAACGACGTGGCGATGGCGGACGCCACGCTGCCTTACAAGCCGACCAAGGCCGGCGGCGGCGGCCCGCTCAAGATCCTGCTCTGGCAGGCCCCGACGCTGCTCAATCCGCATTTCGCGCTCGGCACCAAGGACCAGATCGCCTCGCGCGTCTTCTTCGAGCCCCTCGCCGGCTGGGACAAGGAGGGCAACCTCGTCCCCTGCCTCGCGGCCGAGGCCCCATCCAAGCAGAACGGCGGCCTTTCGCCGGACGGCCTGAGCGTGACCTGGAAACTGAAGCAGGGCGTGAGATGGCATGACGGCAAGCCCTTCACCGCCGACGACGTCGTTTTCACCTGGCAATACGCCTCGGATCTCGCCACGGCGGCGTACACCACGGGTTCTTACAAGGACATCACGGTCGAGAAGATCGACGACTACACCGTCAAGGTGCTCTTCAAGGCCCCGACGCCGTTCTGGGCCGATCCCTTCGTCGGCTCGGTCGGTCCGATCCTGCCGAAACATCATTTCGGCGACTATGTCGGCGCGAAGTCGCGCGAAGCGCCCGGTAATCTGAAGCCGGTCGGCACCGGTCCCTACAAATTCGTCGAGTTCAAGCCCGGTGACCTGATCCGGGCAGAACGCAATCCCGACTATCACGTCAAGAACCAGCCGCATTTCGATACACTCGAAATCAAGGGCGGCGGCGATGCGGTGTCCGCGGCGCGCGCCGTGCTGCAGACCGGCGAATACGATTATGCCTGGAACATGCAGGTGGAGGAGGAGGTCCTCAAGCGCATGGAGGCCAGCGGCAAGGGCAAGCTCGACGTCACGCCCTCCGGCAACGTCGAGTTCATCATCCTCAACACGACGGACCCGTGGACCGAGGTGGACGGCGAGCGCTCCAGCCCCAAGACCAAGCACCCGACGCTGTCCGATCCTGCCGTTCGCCGCGCGATCAACCTGCTGATCGACCGCGACTCGATCCAGAAGTTCATTTACGGGCGCGGCGGCATCGCCACCGCGAGCTTCGTCAACGCACCCAAACAGTTCAAGTCGCCCAAGCTGAAATACGAGTTCGACGTCGACAAGGCCAACAAGATCCTCGATGAAGCCGGATGGGCCAAGGGCGCGGACGGCCTCCGTGAGAAGGACGGCAAGAAGCTCAAATTCGTTTTTCAGACCTCGACCAATGCGCCGCGTCAGAAGACACAGGCCATCATCAAGCAGGCCTGCCAGAAGGCCGGCATCGAGATCGAGATCAAGGCGGTCACGGCATCGGTGTTCTTCTCATCCGACGTCGGCAATCCCGACACCTACTCGAAGTTCTATGCCGACATGGAGATGTACAACACCACGCAACCGCAGCCCGACCCGGAGCGCTTCCTGAACCAGTGCGTCTCTTGGGAAATTTCCAACAAGGACAACAAATGGCTCGGCCGCAACGTCTCGCGCTGGTCCGATCCCGAGGCCGACAAGGCCTACAAGGCTGCACAGAACGAGCTCGATCCCGTCAAGCGCGCCGCGTTGCTGATCAAGGTCGACGAAACTTTTTGCGAGGCCAACGTGTTCCTGCCGCTTCTATCCCGCAACATCGTCAACGCAGGGGTCAACAACCTCATGGTCGACATGTCGGGATGGGACGTCACGACTTGGAATCTGGCGAGCTGGTACCGCAGCTGACGCCTTCCAGCTCAATCCTTGTAAGCTCAATCCCTGCCGGCGAATTGACGGTCGAGGTTTGACGCCGTGTCGGCGCTTCTCAGCCGTTTCATCAGCTCATCCCTCTCCTTACCGTCGGGCAACGACTGGGCCCTTTCGCGGATGGTCCTGGTGAACTCCGCAAGCCGCTCTTGAAGAGTGGTGGTTTGCTGAACGCGACGCCGCCTGAGCACGATCGGGTCTCCATGTCATGGCACCATGCGGTGCCCTTCTGGATTGGCAATGATAAGAGCGGGCGCAGCCATGTCTGTATCAAATGATATAGTTCAAGCCATTTGGTGCCGACGCCCTTTGTTCACATGTGAACAGTCGGAGCTGCCTTCCGCTGATGGTCCGGAACGAACAGGACGGCTGTTTCATTGACGCTGCGAGACAGCACGGACGCGCCATGGGCAAGATATTGATCAGCACCGCCGTCGTGAGCCTGGCGCTCATCATTGCCTTCGCGGTCTATGTCATCACTCTGTGAATTGCCGAAGCCAATGATAGTGCGGCTCGGAAATCACCCGCACGCGCAGCAATCCACCAGCAGGTCCCAGATCCGCTGCGCCTCGCCCGATGCGCGGGTCTCTAACCCCTTCTCCGGGTTGGACTGCGAGTAGCCCGCCACCGGGGGCGCTTCGCGCGGCACAATCCATCTCTGGGAGATCGGATCGTACCATTTTCCGATAGTGGTTTCAGTCACGCCGCTCGACTCACCGATATGATCCTGGGCGGAGCCACGGCTCACGGGCTTCGTCGAATCCCATTCACCGCGCCTCACCCATTTTACAAATCGGCTCCTTGCCGGATCGTTCCTGCCGCGGCTCAGCCCGGCCGTGCCGGATGAAGCGTACGGGGATGCCGCTCGTGCAGCAGCCGCGCGAGCTCTTCCCGCTCCGCAGGCCGTCCCTTCATGGCGGTCTCGAACAGCGCTTCCTGGATATCGCGCGGCATGTCGCCCCACACGTCCATCGCCGCCCGTCCGAGCAGGCTCGCAAGATGATCCGCACCATCGCTCATTCGGCTCTCCTGATCTGGTCACAGGAATGGAACAGCTGCGGCTGTGCGGCGTTCCAGTTCCATCATTGTGAAAGGAGACGTCGTTTATGGGATTCTTCACCAAGGACATCAAATCGATGGAAGACCTGCTGCTGCACGGGCTGCAGGACATCTATTACGCGGAACAGCAGATCCTGAAGTCGCTGCCGAAGATGATCGACAAGGCGACCAACAGGGACCTCGTCACCGGACTGAAAGCTCATCTGGAAGAGACCAACAAGCAGGTCGACAGGCTCGGCAAGGTGTTCGCGAAGCTCGGCAAGGAGCCGAGCGGGACACACTGTCCCGCCATCGACGGCATCATCAAGGAGGCCGATGAGACCGCGGGCGAGATCGAGGACAAGGCCGTGCTCGACGCCGCGATCGTGGCCAACGCACAGGCCGTCGAGCATTATGAAATGTGCCGCTACGGCACGCTGATCGCATGGGCAGAGGAACTCGGGCACGACGACATCGTGCGCTTCCTCACGACGAACCTGAACGAAGAGAAGGCCGCCAACACCAAGCTGAACACGGTGGCGCTTCGCAAGGGCGTCAATACCAAGGCGTCCAGCGCCGCTTGATCGAGACGTACTGGGCGTGGCGGCCCTGCTCGCAGGGCTGCCACTTTCTCGTCGCACGTTCGGTCAGATGAACGGCTTGCCGCCGGTGACCGCAAGGGTCGCTCCCGATGTGTAGCTCGAGAGCGGATCGGCGAGCATGACATAGGCGGTCGCGAGCTCGGCCGGCTGGCCGGCCCGTTGCATCGGCACCTGCTTACCGAAATTCTTCACGGTGTCCTCCGCCATCGTCGACGGAATCAGCGGCGTCCAGATCGGACCCGGGGCGACCGCATTGACCCGAATGCCCTTCGCCGCCAGCATCTGGGCAAGCCCACCGGTAAAGTTCTGAATGGCGCCCTTGGTCGTGGCATAGGCCAGCAGGGTCGGATTCGGCATGTCGGAGTTCACCGACGCGGTGTTGATGATCGCCGCTCCCGGGCGCATGTGGGGCACCGCAGCCTTGGTGAGATAGAACATGGCATGGATGTTGGTCTCGAACGTCTGCTGCCACTCCTCGTCGCTGATATCACCGATCTCCTTGAACGTGTCCTGATGGGCCGCGTTGTTGACGAGGATGTCTATTGCGCCGAACGCCTCGACGGTGCGGGCGATGATCGCGCGGCAATGATCGGGATTGCGGATGTCGCCCGGGATCAGGACGACCTTGCGCCCCTCATGCTCCACCAGCGCCTTCACCTCGGCGGCATCCTCGTCCTCGTTCAAATAGGCGATGACGATGTCGGCGCCTTCCCGGGCATAGGCGATCGCGACGGCGCGGCCGATGCCACTGTCGCCTCCGGTGATGATTGCCTTCTTTCCGGCCAGGCGCCCGGCGCCCTTGTAACTCTCCTCGCCGTGATCCGGTCGCGGATTCATCGCGCGGGTCGAACCGGGCATCGGTTGCTGTTGCGGAGGATAAGGCGGTTTTGGATATTCGGTCATGGAGCGGCTCCAGGGATTTGCTCCGCTAACGGAAAGCTTTCGGAAGCGTTCCTCGCCGTTCCATCACGCTTCCTGGCCAAGCCGCACGATGATGTCGTTCGGCAACAGGGCTGGCGCGTCGGCCGCGCCCAATCGCCACAGGCTCTCGCCCGCGACCAGCGCCGGCATGGGCAGTTCGCGGTCGGCGAAATTGGCGACAATCTGCAAGATGTCCCCCTCCTCCGTCCGCCAACGGGCATCCAGGCCGCCCTTGCGCTGGTCCTCCCCCAGCAACTTGCAATGAGCCGACACGAAACCCCGTTTGATCAGCGGCACGATCTTCTCGCGCCGTATCTTCAGCAATTGGGTCGTCAGACCGCGAAACCTGGCGCTGGCGGGAGAGCGATCGATGTCCGTCCAATCGAGCTTCGATGCCTCGAAGGTTTTTTCATCGCACGGATCCGGAATTCTGGCGCGCATGTCGGGCGTCGAGAATGCCTTGAAGTGCGCGAACTCCTTGCGCCGCCCTTCCCGCGTCAGCTCGGCAGCTTCGCCGGACCAGTCCGCGAAGAACAGGAATGGCGTCTCGGCCGCGGCTTCCTCACCCATGAACAACATCGGAATATGCGGGTTCAAGAGAACCATTGCCATGGCCTGATCCAGCTTCTCCGGACCGACCAGCGCGGAAAGCCGCTCCCCGAGCGCGCGGTTGCCGATCTGGTCGTGGTTCTGGGCGAAGAAGATGGTGGCCTCAGGCGGCAGATGCGCGCTCGGCTCGCCGCGCGGTTCGTCATGCAGCGGAAAGACTTCGCCCTGGTAGGCAAAGCCCTCGGTGAGCGCTCGCGCGAGATGTTCAAGCGGCCTGTCTGCGAAGGCGCGATAATAGCCTTCGTCCTCGCCCGTCAACAGGACGTGGAGCGCGTTGTGAAAATCATCGCCCCATTGCGCGTCATAGAGCCGGGTTCGCCCTTGAGCGCGGTCGAGCAGGCGGGCCTGATTGGCCTCGTTCTCCAGCATCAGATGCACGCGCCGGCCCGGCAGCTGACTGCGAACCGTCTCGGCAAGCTCGATCAGGAAATGGCGGTCGGAATCGTCCTTCAGCGCGTGAACGGCGTCGAGCCGCAAGCCGTCGAACCCGTAGTCGCGCAGCCACATCAGCGCGTTCTCGATCAGGAACTCGCGCACGAACGCGCCGTCGTGTCCCTCGAGGTTGACCGCAGGCCCCCAGCCGGTGCTATGGCGCGGGGTGAAGAAGCTTTCTGCATAGAGGTGCAGATAGTTCAGCTGCGGCCCGAAATGGTTATAGACGACGTCGAGATAGACCATGATGTCGAGGGCATGCGCCGCGCGTAACAGCCGCTTGAGGTCTTCCGGCCTGCCGTAGCGTGCATTCGGCGCGTTCAGCAGCACGCCGTCATAGCCCCAATTGTGCCGGCCGGGGACGTCATTGAGCGGCATCAGCTCGATCGCGGTGATGCCGAGATCGCGCAGATAGGGCAGCTTCTTCTCGATACCGGCATAGGTGCCTTCCTCGCTGAAGGTGCCGACATGCAACTCGTAGACCACGGCCTCCGCCCAGGGGCGGCCGGGATAGAGCACCGAGTCCCGGAACGCCGCAGTGTCCACCACCTCGCTCGGCGCCCCGACGTCGTCCGGCTGGAAGAACGCGGCAGGGTCGGGAACGACCAGATCTTCGTTAATCCTGAACTGATAGCGCGTGCCGACACGCGCGGTGGGGCTCAACCATTGGTACCAGCCATCCTCGTCGCGCGTCGTTCGAAGTGCCGGCCGGCCGGCTTCGAGCAATTCGACCGATTGCGCCGTCGGTGCCCAGAGATTGAAGCAGACCCCTTGCTGGAGGCATCGAGGACCGTGGTGTCGCGCTTGCCCTGCCATTCCCAATCTGTGACTCAAAACTGGCCGCCTTTGCGTGCATGGCTGGAAGTTACGACACGCTTCGCGAAGCTCGATTTTACGATCGCTTAAGCATGCTCAGGACGTGAGAAGCCGAGATGCAGGCATTCGTTCCTCAGGCGAGCGCCGCACCCCGCGCACACGCTCTGTGTGCACTTTTGAACCAAGGACGAAAAACGTCTGTTCGGTGGCGAAAGTTAGGAACGTTTGTTGCGGCGCGGAATTCAGGAATTGCGCTCCGTTGGGGAAGCGCAATTGGAATTCTAGAGATGGTTGGCAGAGGCCAGTGGTGTCCCTCGGGCCGGGCGGCGTGACACATGCGGATCCTTTTCGCGACGCCCGAAGTATCAGACTTCATTCAAGTGGGTGGACTTGCCGCCGTCTCGGCGGCTCTCCCGCGCGCCTTGCGCGACTTTGCCGACGTCCGCGTCATCATCCCCGGCTACCCGGCCGTCCTGCGCGGATTACAAGACCTTACGACCGTCGGACGATGCCAACCTTTCGCGGCCCTTCCGGCCTTTGCCATCGATCTTGGGCATACCGCCGACGGCATGACCTATTACGTGGTCCGGTGCCCGGCGCTGTACGAACGCGACGGCACGCCCTATGCCGATGGCCGCGGAGCTGATTGGGGCGACAACAATGTCCGGTTCGCAACCTTCTCTTATGCCGCAGCGCAGGTCGCGAGAGGATTGGTCGACAAGGATTGGGCCGCCGATCTCGTCCATGCCAATGACTGGCAATGTGCACTGATCCCCGGCTATCTGGAATGGCACTACGCGCACATTCCAACTGTGTTCACGATCCACAATCTGGCCTATCAAGGCGTCTTCGACCGCAGCTCGCTCGCGCCGCTGGGGATTCCCGAGGCGAGCTTCAATATCGACGGCGTGGAATTCTACAATCGCCTGTCCTTCATCAAGGCCGGCCTGGTCTACGCTTCCCACCTGACGACCGTCAGTCAGACCTATGCCCGCGAGATCACCACGGCCGAGTTCGGCTGCGGTCTCGAAGGGCTGTTGCGGCAACGGGCCGATCGCAACCAGCTTTCGGGCATTTTAAACGGAATCGACGAGAGCTGGGATCCGCGCACCTGCTCCTCGCTGTTCCAGCCGTTCGGCGCCGGTGACTGGGCCGAACGATCATTGAACGCCGACGATGTCAGGGAACAGTTCGGGCTGGCGGTCTCGAGAGGTCCCCTGTTCGCGCTCGTGGCGCGTCTGGTGCACCAGAAGGGCGTCGACCTCGTCATCGAGAGTGCGCAAGCGATCATCGACGCCGGCGGCCAGATTGTCGTGACAGGCAAGGGCGAACCGCAATTCGAGGAGGCGCTGCTGCAGGCGCAGGTGCGCGCGCCGCGCTCGATCGGCGTGAAGATTGGCTTCGACGACGCCGAGGCACGAAAGATATTCGCCGGCAGCGACTTTACCCTGATGCCGTCGCGCTTCGAACCCTGCGGGCTGAGCCAGATGTACGCCCAGCGCTTCGGCTCGCTGCCGATCGGCCATCGCACCGGCGGGCTCGCCGAGACGATCGTGGACGGCGAGACCGGCTTCCTGTTTGACCGCGCGTCGGCGCCCGGCTTCCTTGGAAGCCTTTGCCGGGCCTTTTCCACCTTCGGCATGAAGGACCGGCTCGATCACATGCGCCGCGCGGCCATGGCACAGGCCTTTACCTGGACACAGTCGGCCAAGTCTTACGCAGAAATCTACAAATCCTCGATCTAGACGGGTAACTGCAGACGAGCAAGGAACGGAATCGCCTGAGGGGTGGTTGCAACTCTACACAGGAGTTTTCGACATGCGCCACTCGAAGCCGCAGCCGATCCGCAACAAACTCGACTTGGCCGACCCTACTCAGGTGCGCCTCGTCAGAAAGCGTCTCGGGCTATCCGATGCGGAGCTGACCAGCATCGTGGAGCGGATCGGCAACTCGATTGCGGCGATCAGCAAGGAGGCGGCGCTGCAAAGGGCAACCACGCTGCCCAAGCCAGACGATGTGCCTCCTGTCGCCGTGATTACTTCTGCGACTGCCGGCGAACGGGCGACGCGCAAGTGAGAGCAAGTGCACCAAATTGTTGAAGGGCTGTACGGGGAACGATGGATCAAACAGTACATTCAGACGACGCCCTGACGCGGGCGGCCTCGAGCCTGCGCCGCTCCCGCATCAGCGAGGGCAAGCCGTTTCCGCTCGGCGCCACCTGGGATGGGCTCGGCGTCAATTTCGCGCTATTTTCGGCCCATGCCACCAAGGTCGAGCTTTGCCTGTTTGACGACGACGGCGAGACCGAACTGGAGCGGATCGAACTCCCGGAATATACCGACGAAGTCTGGCACGGCTATTTGCCCGCGGCCCGTCCCGGCACCGTCTACGGCTACCGCGTCCATGGCCCCTACGAACCCGACGCGGGACACCGCTTCAATCCCAACAAGCTCGTGCTCGATCCCTACGCCAAGCAGCTGGTCGGCCGGTTGCGCTGGGGACCGGAGCTGTTCGGCTACCAGCTCGACCATGCCGACAAGGATCTCTCCTACGACGAACGCGACAGCGCGCCCTTGATGCAGAAATGCCGCGTCATCGACCCGGCGTTCACCTGGGGCGCCGCGCGCAAACCGGAAGTGCCGTGGGAGCGGACGATCGTCTACGAGACGCACGTCAAGGGCTTTACCCAGCTGCATCCGCTGGTGCCAGACGCGGACCGCGGCACGTTCTCCGGTCTCGCGCATTCGGAAGTCCCGGCTTATTTGCGATCACTCGGCATCACCAGCGCAGAATTGCTGCCGATCCATGCCTTCGTCGACGACAGCTATCTGGTCGAGAAAGGCCTGCGCAACTACTGGGGCTACAACTCCCTTGCCTTCTTCGCGCCGGAGCCGCGTTACCTCAAGACGCCGTTCGCGAACGAATTCAAGACCATGGTCAACCAGTTCCACGCCCATGGCATCGAGGTCATCCTCGACGTCGTCTACAATCACACCGCGGAAGGAAACGAACTCGGTCCGACGCTGTCATTCAAGGGCATCGACAACGCCAGCTATTACCGCCTGCTGCCGGACCAGCGGCGCTATTACATCAACGACACCGGTACCGGGAATACGGTGAACCTGTCGCACCCGCGCGTGCTGCAACTGGTCGCGGATTCCCTGCGCTACTGGGCGACCGAGATGCGAGTCGACGGCTTCCGTTTCGACCTCGCCACCATCCTGGCACGGGAGCCCTACGGGTTTGACGAAGGCGGCGGCTTTCTCGATGCGTGCCGCCAGGACCCCGTGCTCTCCAGCGTCAAGCTGATCGCCGAGCCTTGGGACATCGGTCCGGGCGGCTATCAGGTCGGTCAGTTTCCGCCGGGATGGGCGGAGTGGAACGACAAATTCAGGGACACCGTGCGCGCTTTCTGGAAAGGCGACGAGGGTTCGATCGCGGACTTCGCCAAGCGCGTGTCTGGATCCGGCGATCTCTTCAACAAGCGCGGCCGTCGGCCATGGGCCAGCGTCAACTTCGTCACCGCCCATGACGGATTCAATCTCAACGACCTCGTTTCGTTCAACGACAAGCACAACGAGGCCAATGGCGAGGACAATCGCGACGGCCACAGCAACAATCACTCCTGGAACTGCGGCGCCGAGGGACCAACGGACGATCCGGAGATCATTGCGCTGCGCGAGCGCCAGAAGCGCAATCTGCTGGCAACCATGCTGTTGTCCCACGGCACGCCCATGCTGCTAGCCGGCGACGAATTCGGACACACCCAGCACGGCAACAACAACGCGTACGCCCAGGACAACGAGACCACATGGCTCGACTGGATGGGCATCACCGCGAACGGTCGCAGCCTTCGCGAATTCACCCGCAAGCTGATCGCGACGCGCAAGGCCTTTCCGATTCTCTACCGCAGCCGCTTCCTGGTCGGCTCCCACAACGAAGAGCTGGACGTCAAGGACGTGACGTGGCTCGCGCCGTCCGGAGAGGAAATGACGACGGAGCAGTGGCAGGACGGCAACGCCAAATGTTTCGCTTTGCTGCTCGACGGCCGCGCCCAGGAGACCGGGATCAAGCGCCGCGGTTCGGACGCAACCATGCTGCTGATCTACAATGCTCATCACGACGTCGTCAATTTCACCTTGCCCGCGGTCGCCGAGGGACGCAGCTGGATCGGATTGATCGACACCAATCAACCGGAGGGGCAGATGCCCGCATTCGAATTCGGGCATGTTTATGCGGTGACCGGGCGATCCCTCGTGGTATTCGGCCTCGCGACCGAGAGCATCGCCACGCGGCGCCTGCGCCAAGGCCTCGGCGCGCTGCTGGACGTCGTGGAGGCGCCGCTGCCGGGATAGTTCGCCATGATAGTGCGAGAAGACGTTTTCGACTTGATGAGACAGGGAACGCCCGCAGGTCACCGGCGTTCGAGTAGATGGGGCATCAGTCGGAGAACACCGAGATGAAGTTCACAGGTGCCGTTATCCTCGCCGCTTTCGCGCTGCCTGCAGCAGCCTGGGCGCAGGCCAGCAAGCCTGACGTTTCGTCCGCGCCGAGCGCACAGAATTCGGGAGCCGGCATTGCCGGACAGCCCGGCAACAAGAACGGGCCGACCGCCAAGCCTGGTGAGACCGTCGGATCGAGCTCGACGAGCTCCACTGGCAACACCGCCGTGCAATCGCAGGATCCGGCGCATATTCAGGGCGCACCGGGCAACAAGAGCGGGCCGCCTGCCAAGCGTCCGGATCAACGCTGAACGAACCCGCCCGAAATCCTGCCGATCGACTTCGAACGACCTGCGCCTGACATCATCGGCGCAGGTCGTTTCGCGAGGAACGAACGCTGAAGCCGCCCGTTCGGAAGACATCTTCTTTCCTGTCCTTCCAATCCGAGAGTCCTTCCATGTATCACCATGTCAAGAAGCTGATGTTCACCGTGCGTGTCGACGAGCCGGATCCCCGCTTCGGCAACATGCTGCTGGAGCAGTTCGGCGGCGCCAATGGCGAGCTCGCTGCCGCGATGCAGTACTCTATCCAGGGATTGAACTGCGAGGATCCCGATCGCAAGGACCTGCTGATGGACATCGGCACCGAAGAGCTCAGCCATCTGGAAGTGGTCGGCACGCTGGCGCGGATGCATCTCAAGCCGTCGAAATTCGACCGCCAGGCTGCCGAAGCCGATCCCCTCATCGCCATCGCCGGCGGCGGCGGGGTCAATCTCTTCAACTCCCAGGGCAATGCCTGGACCGCCGACTACCTGAAGATCACCGGCGAGCTCGACGTCGATCTGCGCAGCAACATCGCCGCAGAGGCGCGGGCCAAGATCGTCTACGAGCGGCTGATCAATTTCTGCGACGACGCCGGCAGCAAGGACGCGCTGCAGTTCCTGATGACCCGCGAGATCACGCACATGAAGGCGTTCGCGCTCGCGCTCGAGAGCATGGGCAAGCCGGCGTTCAGCATCGGCCGCATCGCCCCGACGCCCGGCCTCGTGGATCAGTTCTTCAACGATTCTACCGGCGCCGGTGATCATGGCGAGATCGACACGCGCGGGCCGTGGAACGAGGGCGGCGACTGGGTCTTCACGGAGTCGCCGGCGATTCAGGCGGGCGAACCGGGTCCGGCCTCGGCCATCGTCACCGAGAGTTCGCCACCCGCTGACGAAGCCGGTCTGGGCGATCTGCTCATCAACGAGCTGCGCGATATCCTGCATGCCGAGAAGCAATTGACCAAGGCGCTTCCCAAGATGGCGGAGGCCGCCCGCTTCGACCAGTTGCGCGAGCTGTTCGAGCAGCACCTCGCCGAGACCGAAGCGCAGGTCGAGCGCATCAACGAATGCTTCGAAATGCTCGGTAAATCCGCCCGCGCCAAGCCCTGCAAGGGCATGATGGGCTTGGTCGAGGAGGGCCAGGAAGTCATGGCCGAGGGCGAGGACAAGGAGGACGCGGCGGCCGACCTCGCCCTGATCGGCGCAGCGCAACGCGTCGAGCATTACGAGATCGCAGGCTACACTACTGCGCGCAACCTCGCCCAGCAGCTGCGCCACAGTGCGATCGTCGCCCTGCTGTCGAAATCGCTCGCGGAGGAGGAGAACGCCGATCAGCTCCTCAACCAGGTGGCCCGCTCGCTGATGTCGGTGGCCAAGATGCCGGCGGCGGTCGAGCAGACGGAATAATCCTCAGGCGTCGAGGAGTTCGAGGAATTCCTCGACGCGCCTGAACGGGTCCTGATCACGGCGACCGGCGTAGACGACGCGGTCGCCGTCGCGCTGCAGTAATCGGCCATCCGACTTCGCCCTCGATTTCGGCAGCCGCCCCGGCAGGAACGTCGCCGCGACGGCCTCGGGACCGACATCGAGCCTGACGATGCCGCGCCGCTTGCAATCGATCCGGAGCCTGGCGGATGCGAAGAAGTCGCGGGCCTCCGGCGGCAGCCTGCCGAAACGACGCGAGATCTCCTCCTCCAGGTCTTCCAGATCGTCGTCGCTTCGGCACCTGGCAGCGCGGCCATAGATCTCGAGCCGGACCGCTTCCGATTGCACGTAGCCTTCAGGCAGCATGTCGGCCAACGGCATATTGAGATCGGGGACCCACAGATCGGCGCCGGTATCGCTGCCTCGCTCGGACGCCCGCTTCAGCAGATGACTGTAGAGCACGGGTCCGAACACCTGGACGTGGCCGGACTGCTGTTCCGAAAACAGATCGCCGGCGCCCCTGAGGTCGAGGTCGCGCTCGCTGATCGCAAAGCCGGCACCCGGCTTGCTGAACTCCTCCAGCACCGCCAGACGTTTCTCGGACTGCTCCGAGGTCGATTCCGTCAGCAAATGAGCAAACGCGCGCGTGCCGCCGCGTCCCACCCGTCCCCTGAGCTGATGCAGCTGTGCAAGCCCGAACTTTTCGGGCCAGCACACCACGATGGTGTTCGCGCGTGGAATATCGAGACCGCTTTCCACGATATTGGTCGCCAGCAGCACATCCGCCTCGCCATCGACGAAACTCATCATGCGGTCGTCGATCTCGTCCACGGGCAGTCTGCCGTGAAGACAGACGATGCGCAGCTCCGGCGCCACCGATTGCACACGGGCCAGCATCGGCTCCAGATCCTGGATGCGCGGGCAGATCAGGAAGCTCTGACCATGCCGCCTGCGCTCGCGGAGCAGCGCGGCGGCAATGGCAGCGTCCGACAGCGGCGCGATCCTGGTCACGATGGGAAGGCGATGAACCGGCGGCGAGGCAATCACGCTAAGATCCCTGAAGCCGGCAAGTCCCGCCGCGAGCGTGCGCGGAATCGGCGTGGCGCTCATCCACAGCGAATGAGCCCCCTTGGCGAGCCCTGAAAGCTTCGCCTTCTCCGCCGCCCCGAAATGCTGCTCTTCGTCGATGATGACGAGGCCAAGATCGGCGAACTTCACGTCCTTTGCCGCAAGCGCCTGCGTACCGACCACGACTTTCAACGTGCCGCGCCGCAGCCCCTCCTTGGTCTCTCGCGTCTCCGGGCCTGAACTGGCCCGCGAGAGGCTTCCCACCTCGATGCCGAGAGGGCCGAACCGTTTGCGGAAGGTTTCGACATGCTGCCGCGCCAGCACTGTGGTCGGCGCCGCGATCGCCACCTGCTTGCCCGACAGCGCCACGGCGGCCGCCGCCCGCAGCGCGACCTCGGTCTTGCCGAAGCCGACGTCACCGCAGATCACCCTGTCCATGGGATGGCCCGCCGCAAGATCGTCGAGGACGTCTTGAATCGCTTGGCCCTGGTCCACTGTTGTGAAATAGGGGAACCGTGCGACGAATTTTTCGTAAGCCGGCCCCGGCGGCACCAGTTTGGGTGCGCGACGGCGGAGGCGCTGGCTGATGTGTTTGGCGAGCGCCTTGGCGGCGACCTGGATTTCCGCTTCCGCCTCGGTGCGCCGCGCCCACCAGCTGCTGCCGTCCGCCTTGTCCAGCGTCAGCTTGCCGGGCTCGCCGGCATAAGGCCAGATCACCGCGAGATCGGACGGCGGTACGAGCACGGCATTGTCGCCCGCGAATTTGAGCCTGATCATCTCGCGTCGCGATCCCTTGCCCATGTCCAGGGTCTGCAAGCCGTCGAGCACGGCGAGCCCGCGTTGCAGATGGACAATTGCGGCGCCCTTTTCGGGCACGTCGGGATGATCGAACGCCGGGTTCCAGGCGCGCGCCATCGGCTGGGGATGATGGGCCCGGCTGCCGAGCACGTCGGCCGCGGTCACGACGACAAGCGGCTTGCGGCCGGCGCCAATGAACCCCGCGTCGAAATCGGCCAGCAGCGCGCCTTCGCGGCTCCGTGCCTTCGTCACCTCGCTCCAATCGGCCAGGCGCTCCGCTTTGATGCCGCTCATGCGCTCCATCGCGCGAAGGTCATCCTCGACGGCGGCGACGAACAGCAGCCGCGATCCGCCGCGCTGCATATCGGCGACAAAGGCGCGAAGCGCCTTGCGCGGCGAAGCCAGCTTCGAGAACTCCGGCGTCGAGATGAAGGCGGCCTTGCGCGGTAGCACGCTGATGCGCTTCTTCAGCTGCTTCCAGTCCGCCTGCCCCAGATACTCGCGCTCCGCGTCCCTGCGGCCGGCGGCGTCCTCGATCGTGCCCAGCCAGCTCTCGGCGTGGACCGATACCCCGGCATCCGCGATCCATCGCGCGCGGCTGCAATAATCAGGTAGCGTCGCCCGTTGTCCGCGCGTAGCTCCCAGCGCGATCCGTTCGGACATGGGATCGATGATCAATTCGGCGGTCTCGTAGACGACCTCGTGCTCGATGGGATCGACCGCGACGATCTTGCGGATCGTGTCTCCGGAATGCTCGATCCGGAAGGGAGCGAGCGCGCCGGCGGGAAACACTTCGAACGTCTTGCCATGGAACAGGACGCCGCCCGGATACTCCGCCTCTTCGTCGAGATCGTAGCCGAGAGCTTCCAGCCGCGTCTCCAGCTCGGGCCCGGAATAGGGTGCGCCCACCTTCAGCGTGAGGCTCGACCGCGACCAGCTCGCCGGCAGCGGCAGCCGTTCCATGATCGCTTCTGCGGTCGACACCAGGAAGACGGGTTTCTTTGCCTTGGCGAGACCCCGCAGCACCGAGCTGCGCCGGCCCGCGATCTCGCGGGAGGGCTCGAGGCCGTCGAAGGGCAGCGTGTTCAGGCGCGGAAACACCAGCACGTCGACCGAGGGATCGAGGGCGTGGATTACGCCGCCCAGCCGCTCTGCCCTGCTCTCGTCATCGCAGAGGAAGACGAGGCCGTCGCGGCCGGACTTCTCCCAGTGATCGAGCAGATGCAGCGCCAGCATGCCGAGCGGCGATGAGGAGGCGACCGCGGAATGCGAGGCGCTCTTGTCCGGGCGCTTGCTTGTCGAGCTCGTGCTTTTCGAACTCGTGCTCTTCGAACTCTTGCTTTTCGCGCTCTTGCTTGTCGAGCCTTTGCTTTTCGAACTCTTGCTTTTTGTCTTTATCGCGCCGGTCGTGGCCCGGGCTTTCCTGGTGGGCGCCAATGTGTATCCAACTTTGTTTCGCAAATAGAGGCGAGCGAGGACGAGCCCTCCCGTCGAGCTCCGTCGATAACGCGCCTCGGGCCTGAGCGCCCAATGACGTCATTACAATTTTGCAATTGCGTTGAAAAGCAGAGACAGGGGGTAAAGGCAAGCGGCCTGAACGGGCATAAGGCTAACCGGCAGGCAGCTATTGCAGGACCTTCGGCAGCACCACGACCACGTCCACGCTCTGCGCGAGGATATGCGTTGCGACCACAGCGAGCTGGTGCGAGAACTCGTCCTCGATCTCGGCTGCGCAGTCTTCGTCGCTGGCAATGGCAAACAGCAGATTGCCGTCGATTTCGTCGAACCGGATGCCGGCGAAGAGGCGATCGAAAATCTCGGCGCCCGCGATGTACGCGATTCGCGCCTGGATGGCCTGGTCCTCGACGAGCGACAACTTCCTCATGGACGCAACATATGGCCGCACCACCCGAATGCAAGAGCAGGAGAGCGCTGGCGCCGCGTGCCTTGCGAACTATATTGGTGACATCGTCCCGCCTGACCGCCGTTGGCCTTTGAGGAAATCCTTGATTCTGTTCCTGCTGCTGATCTTCCTGCCGATCGGCGTGTCGGCCGGCCGCTATTATTTGCGCGGCGACGGCCGCGGCAATTGGCAGACGGCGGATCGCTCCAGCGCCGGCCTGCTGCCGCCCGCATCCGCCAATCCCGACGCGCTGATCCGCGTGTTCGCCGCGCGCACGGTGCGCTGGCGCAGTATTTTTGCCGTCCACACCTGGATCGTCGTCAAGGAGAAGGGCGCCGCCACTTACAGCCGATACGATTACACGGCTTGGGGCGACCCGATTCGTAGCAACGGCTTTGCCCCCGACGGCCGCTGGTTCGGCGCCCTCCCGGAAACCGTCGTCGCCGTCGACGGCGCGCGGGCCGAAGCGCTAATTCCCAAGATCCGTTCCGTCATCGAGAATTACAAGTTCCGCGCCTATGGCGACTACAGCGCCTGGCCGGGACCGAATTCCAACACCTTCGTGCAGGCCGCGCTGGACGCCGTTCCCGAGCTGCGCGCGGTGCTGCCGCCGACCGCCATCGGCAAGGACTTTCCCTACAGCGGACGCTGGGCCGGCATCACGGCGTCCGGCACCGGGCTCAACGCCTCGCTGTCGGGCTATCTCGGCATGACCATCGGCTGGGTCGAAGGGGTCGAGATCAATTTCCTCGGCGCGGTGCTCGGCCTCGACATCCGCCGCCCCGCGCTGAAGCTTCCGGGCATCGGCCGCCTGGGTGTCGCGGCCGGCGCGTAAAGCATGACGGAGCAGTCCCATCAAAGTCGGTGCCCTCGCAAGCTTCCCGACATCACCCTTTCAATGTGTGCTTCAGGTCACAGCAGAATCGAGCGCCTCGGCCTAGAATGATCTTGCATGGCCGCAAACAAGGTAACGGCGGTACGCACCAGGCTGGAGAGGCGACCAACAGCTACGAACTTTTGAGGCCGCCAGGGTGAAGAACTCGGCGGCTTTTTCTCTGTCCGCGGAACGCGCGGCCGAAGCTTGTGTGCTGCCGATGTGGCTACCGGAACTTCTATCGTTTGTCTGAGGGATCCGAGAGCCTCCGCTGATCGCGCTCTTCTTCGATCTGCCGTTCGGCCACGAGCCAAAACTCCACGTCCCGATCGACCGGGCGACCGGCCTGCTCCCAGAGTTCGTACGCGCGCGCTCGTACCTTGCCGCGCCGCATCATGCGAAGCAGCTTTTGCTTCAGCTCCTCGGCGAAGTTCTTGAATCGCTGGACGGTGGTTTCGTCTTTGACGAGCGCAGCCGCTCGCGTTGCGAGTTCGATCTGGTGCTCTATCTTTTGCCGCTCGTCCACCGCAAACCCCGCCGTAGCCACGGGCCTGCGTCGCAGCCCGTGCTGCTCACAACCTCAATTCCTGCTGGAAGGCTCTGTTCCGCCTTCAATGCCAGGTCTTGCTAGTGCCACGTCGTGTCCGCTTCGACGATCACTGCTCTTGTTTCGGGATCTTCGGTCACGTTGCAGGTGCAGGGCATGCCCTCACCGCAGCGGCAGCCGCCCAATTCCTCGCACCAGGCGCGGAGCGGATGGTTTTCGCAGACCCATCCCAGACCGTGGCAGAATGGGCATCTCTTGTCGGTCACAGCGTATCCGGCGTCCGCATTGGGTTCGACTTGTCCTCGTTGCGCAACTCCTGCTCGGCCGCGTGCCAGAACTCTTCCTCGCGGCCTTCCGGCTTGCCGGCTCGCTCCCATAGCCGGTGCGCGCGTTCTCTGATGTCGTGATCGGTCGGCTCAGGCATTGCATCTCCTGCGAAGAGACACGGCCCCACCCTGGGGGGTATGGGGGCTTGGAGGCGGGGCCGTGCAGGCCAGCAAATCGGCGGCGACGCTGGCCCGCTGAGTCAAGCCTCGATGGTGCGCAAGAGTTCCTAGTTCGGAGCGGCGATCAAGCGAGCTCGAACGAAGCCGCCGTCGCCGCCTTTTGCGGACCCCGCGATGAAGCGGTGCACTCCCGACGCGGCGCGTTCCGCGGGTATCGGGATGCCACGTCAGCCAGCAATTCAAACCAATCTGGCGTCGAGCAGCAGGCAGCGCAAGCTCGAGCAGGTCAGCGCGGCGAGCGAGAACGTTGTCGTCAACCGAAATCCGCGATGCGCGCGTCGAGCGCAAACATGCTTTGATAAACTTCCGGCTCGCTCGCCCCGGCCATGACGTCGGGCGCAAGCTCGCTTGCCCGCTGCAAGGCAGCCTGCAACGAGGCGACGTCGAGCGCCTCGATCAGCAAAAGCCCCGCGAAGAAGCCCTCGTTCTTCCGCATGCCCTTTTCGGTCGTCCGCACCGACGTCCGCGCCTCATCAGTCGCGCCGATCTGCACGGCGGCAACCCCGTCGCACGCAACGAGCGCCTGAGCCAGACCCTGGAGATCTTTCGGCAACATCTCTATCCGGAGCGCCACGACCGAGGCGCCCTCGCCCCGCCCTCCCCGCACGATCATGGCACCGCCCCCCCGCATGAAATTGCCGAGCTTCGGCATGATGCGCTGGGACCACGGCGTCGGTGCGTTGAGGCGCGCCAGATAGGCCTCGCCGTCGAGGACCTCCGGCGTCTCCAGCTCATACAGAATAAAGAAGCGGTCGAAGTCGTCCCTTGCCGCGCGGAAGACACGCGATGCCAGGAAGCCCTTCGTCGTCACGCGCTCGGTCGTGTGCTCACGCGTCAGCCAGTGCCGGTAGTCGGTCAGGTCGTGAGCCTCGACGTCGCTCCAGATGGCAAGAAATCCCGTGCCGCGCATTGCGCCCTCCATGCTTACGCCTTGCCGCCGGCCGCAAGCCCGTGCAGAGCCGGTGCGATGGTCTGAGGCAATTGCCCCAACCGTTGGACGACCGCGAGCATCGCGGCGAGATAGCCATATGGACCGAGACCGCAAATGACCGCCGTGCAGGCACTCGACGTGATCGAATGGCGGTGCAGCTCGTCCCGCGCGTGGATGTTCGAGATATGCACCTCGATCTTCACACCCTCGAAAATCTTCAGCGCATCGATCAGCGCGATCGAGGTGAATGAATAGGCCGCGGGATTCATGATGATGGCGTCCGCGTTACCATGGGCGGACTGGATCAGGCTGACGAGCTCGCCCTCCATGTTCGTTTGATGGAACGACATCGAGACTCCGAGCTGATCGGCCAGCGCCTTGCAGCTCGCCTCGATCTCATCGAGCGTCGTCGAGCCGTAGATGTGAGGCTCGCGGATACCGAGGAAATTGAGATTGGGTCCGTTGAGGATCATGATCCTTGCGGCCATTTTCGTTTGTCCTTCTTTTGTGCCGACGCGTCTAGCCGGCAAACCATTTGGCCGGGATCGTCACCAGTCCCGGGAATAGCACCATCGCGAACAGGACGATCAGTTGCGCGATCATGAAGGGCCAGACGCCCTTGATGATATCCTCCATGCTGATCCTGGAGACGCCGCAGACGACATTGAGCACGATGCCCACCGGTGGCGTGATCAGGCCGATCGCATTGTTGATGATGAAGAGCACGCCGAAATAGACGGGGTCGATGCCCGCCGCCTTGACGATCGGCATCAGGATCGGCGTGAGAATGAGGATCGTCGGTGTCATGTCGAGCGCCGTCCCCACAATGACAACCACAACCATGATCGCGAGCATCAGCAGCGTGTTGTTGCCCATGAAGGGCTTCAGCAGGGTTACGACCTGCGCGGATATCTCGGACACGGTGATGAGCCAGGACGATACCAGCGCCGCAGCGACCAGGAACATGACGATGCTCGTCGTCACGGCAGAGGAGACGAAGATCGCGTAGAGCTGCGACAGCTTCAGCTCGCGGTAGACGCAGGTCGCGACGAACAGCGAATAGACGGCGACGACCACTGCGGCTTCCGTCGGCGTGAAGATGCCGAAGCGCAGGCCGACCACGATGATGACCGGCAGCATCAACGCCCAGAAGCCGTCGACGACGGCCTTGACGATCTCCGACCACGAGGCCCGTGGCGGCGGCGTCAGGTTCTCTTTCCGCACCACCCACGCCCAGGCCAGACAGAGCCCTGCGCCGAGCAGCAGTCCGGGCACGATGCCAGCCAAAAACAGTTTCGAGATCGAGACGCCCGCGGCGACGCCGAAGATGACGAAGCCGATGCTGGGCGGGATGACGGGAGCAATGATGCCGCCCGCCGCCACGAGGCCCGCTGCATAGGACTTCTTGTGCCCCGCCGCCACCATCATGGGCACCAGAAGGGACGCGAGCGCCGCTGCATCGGCAGCCGCCGAGCCGGACAGCGACGCGAGGATGCAGGAGGCAAGGATCGTGACATAGCCGAGCCCGCCACGGAAATGCCCGACCGCGACCAGCGCGACATTCACGATACGCTTGGCCAGCCCTCCCTTGTTCATGATCTCGCCCGCGAGCATGAAGAAGGGAATCGCCATCAGCGGAAAGCTGTCGGCGCCGTTGATGACATTCTGCGCCACGATCTGGGCGTCGAACATGTCGATCGTGCTCATCAGGGCCACGCCGCAGACGATCAACGCAAAGGCGATCGGCATGCCCAGCGCCATGGCGCCCAGCAGCGAGAAGGTGAAGACGGCGATCGTCATGACGCGATCCCGGTGGACTGCTGGATGTGGACGCCGCCTAGCACGGTTCGATGAGACATCAGTGCTCTTCCGATTCCTTGACGGCCACCATGTCGGATTCGCTCGCCTGTCCAGTGAGCACGCGGACGAGGTCGTAGAGAAGGATGACTGCGGCCGACGCGCCGAAAATCACGCCGACCGCGTAAAAGATGGCCATCGAGAGACCGGTCGCCGGCGCGCGATCGTCAATGTTGATGATGGTCTGGCGCCAGCTTCCCGACAGCAGCAGCCAGTCGGCAAACAGCATCAGGCAATAGTTGATAACGAAGCATATGCGCTTGCCAGAAGCCGGCAGCATCCGGACGAGGCTGTCGACGCCGAGATGGGCGTGCTCGCGAAGCGCGACGATTGCGCCCAGGAAGGTCAACCAGACCAGCAGCCAGCGCGACAACTCTTCGGAAATCGTGATTCCGGAGTTGAAGCCGTAGCGCAGGACGACATTGCCGAAGACCAGGACCACCATCACCGCGAGGCACGCGGCAATGACGGCCTTCAGGAACGTGCAATAGAGGTCGAGAACTCGCGCCATGCGTGACGTCCGGACAAATGAGGGGCGGAGCCGACCACTGGCCGACTCCGACGCCTGCGTGACAGCAGAAGTCGACTACTTCACGTCCTTGCGGATGCGCTCGACCTCTTCGTTGAAGAGCTTCACCGTCTCGGGACGAAGGCTGGCCGACGTCTTGTCCGCGACCGGCTGCGCTGCCTTCCGCATGCGCTCCGTTTCTTCAGGAGCGATCGCGTTGTACTGCATGCCCTTGGCCTGCAGCTCCGCCAGGGCCTTGTCGGTCTGGAGGCGGGTCTGCTCCTTCTGATAACCGCGGCTTTCTTCATAGGCTTCGCGCATCAGGCCCTGCTCGGTTGGCGACAGCTTGTCCCAGAAGATCTTACTCACCAGGATGATGTTCAGGGTGAAAGTGTGATTGGTGGCGGAAACGTACTTCTGTACTTCATAGAACTTGTTCGAGAGAATGACCGTGTAGGGATTCTCCTGGCCGTCGACGGTGCGGGTCTCGAGCGCCGAATACAGCTCACCGAAAGCCATCGGGACCGGATTTGCCTTAAAGGCACTGAAGCTTTCGAGATAGACCGGATTCGGAATCACACGAAGCTTGAGGCCGCTGAAGTCCTCGAGCTTGGTGATCGGACGGGTGCTGTTCGTGACGTTGCGGAAGCCCAGGCCCCAATATCCGAGACCAATAAGCCCCTTCGACGGCAGCGTATCCATCATCGCCTTGCCGAATTTTCCGGTCGCGAGAGCATCGGCCTGCTCGGTCGTGTTGAACAGGAACGGGAAATCGATCAGACCGAATTCCGGAACGACGGTGGCAAGTGATGTCGTCGAGGCCGAGAGCATCTCCTGGGTGCCGCCGCGCAGCGCGGATTGCTGCTGCAACTCGTTGCCGAGCTGTGAGGCCGCGAACTCGCGGACCTTCATCTTGCCCCCGCTCTTCGCCAGCAGGATCTCGGCGAATTTCTGCACGCCAAAGCTGACGGGGTGATCGGTGTTGTTCAGGTGTCCCCACCTGATCGTGCGCTCCTGAACGCCCTGAGCGGATGCGCCGACCGTCAGCGCCACGCAGATCGCCGTCGCAGACAGCGCCCGTACCAGCAAGCTCATCGTTTTCCTCCCTGTTCGAACGGGCGCGAACGGCGGCTTAAGCCATCATTTTTCGCACCCTCAGTCCATTTAGACATCACACATATATTTCTATGTCAAATGATGATATCTATTTCATATGATGATTTACTGTACGTCCGACATTTGAAATCTGCTATATTGCTGGCAACACTGAGCCGCCTCCGAAGTGGCTGACCGATCGCGACAGGTGGGATCAGAAGGCATGACGTCACTCGATGAACGGCCCCTGTCGGCGGGCGACAGTGGCTATCAGCGCATCCGGGCCGACATCATTTTCGGAGTGCTCACGCCATCCGGACGCCTCAAGCTCGACGCCATGAAGGAAGATTACGGCCTCAGCGTCAGCACACTGCGCGAGATCCTCAATCGTCTGACCTCCGAGGGTTTTGTGGTCGCCGAGGGCCAGCGCGGCTTCGAGGTGGCGCCGATCTCCATCCAGAACCTGCGTGAGCTCGCCGGTCTGCGCATCCTGCTGGAGCATCATGCGATGGCCGAGTCGTTCCGCGCCGGCGACGTGGAGTGGGAAGGCCGCGTGGTGTCGGCGCATCACAAGCTGGCGGCGACCGAACGGACCGTCCTCAAGGAGGGCGACGATCCCGAGCTGCGCAAACGCTACGACGGCGAATTCCACCGGGCGCTGATCTCGAGCTGCGGTTCGCGCGAGTTGATGCAGACCCACGCGATCGTGTTCGACAAATATTTCCGCTATGCGCTGCGCTACCGTGGCGCGGAGACGATCAACCAGCACAAGGCGCTGCTGGAATGTGCGCTCAAGCGCGACATCAAGAGCGCCAAAGCCGTGCTCACCGAGCACATCAACGGTTGCGTCGCGCACGCCCTCGCCTCCTGGAACGAGGACTGATCGCCCGGCTCGCGGCTGGAATCGGATATCGGGATGACCACCGACAAGATCCCCGCACATCGGGTCGAGACCGCGGTCGCCGCCGGCGATGTCCTCGGCGAGACGCCGTTGTGGTGCGACCGATCCCGCAAGCTGTGGTGGGTCGACGTCGACCGGCGGCTGCATCAATCGTTCGATCCGGCGACAGGCGCTCATCAGGTTGTTCCGTACGCATGCAACTTCCTCGGCAGTCAGGCTCTGACGGCGGATGGCTCCCACCTGCTCGCGCAGGATCTGGGACTTTATCGCCGCGCGTCCGATGACGGTCCTCCAGCTCAGCTCTGCGAGGTCGAGAGCGGCCCCGACAACCGCCTGAACGACGGGCGCGTCGATGCGCGGGGCCGGCTATGGATCGGCACCATGGACAACCAGCTGCATCGACCGAACGGGGCGCTGTATCGCGTGGACGCGGACGGCCGGACAGCGCGCATGTTCGGCGATGTCATCGTGACGAACGGCATCGCGTTCTCACCCGACAATCGCACGCTCTATTTCACCGATACGAGGCGATACCGAACCTGGCAGTTCGACTTCGATCTCGATGACGGCGTGATTGGCAACAGACGGCTGTTCGCGGATTACAGCACCTCCGGGGAGAGGCCCGACGGCGCGTGTATCGACGTCGCGGGCGGACTGTGGACCGCATTCTTCTCCGGCGGTCGGGTGATACGCTATCGGCCGGACGGCCGGATCGACACCATCATTCCGGTGCCGGCGATCAATCCGACCTGCGTGTGCTTCGGCGGAACCGATCTGAAGACCTTGTTCGTGACGACGGCCAGAAAGTTTCTGGATCGCGAGCAACTGAGCCGCGAACCCCAGGCAGGTCATGTTCTGGCCATTGATGGCATCGCACAGGGACTTCCAGAACACCGCTTCGGCAATTCATCCTGAACCTTCATTCTGAACCCGTGCACGGGCCATCGTGAACCGGCTCCGCTACCATCTCTCGCCGAAGGGACGAATCTCCAGCTCGAAGGTCCAGGCGCTCTTGGGTTGCTGACAGAGCATCCAGTAGGATCCGGCGACCGACGACGGCGGCATCAGGAGGTCGGGATTATCCAGCGCGTTCGGACCGAGCGCCTCGATCCGCCGCTGCCGGACCCATTCCGTGTCGACGCCGGAATCGATGATCAGATGCGCCACGTGAATGTTCTTCGGGCCCAATTCGCGCGCCGCCGCTTGCGCGACCGCCCGCAGACCGAACTTGGCGCTGGCGAAGGCCGCATAGCCGCTTCCGCCGCGCAAGCTCGCCGTCGCACCGGTGAAGTTGCCCTGGCCACGGGGCAGCATCAGGCGCGCGGCCTCGCGGCCGGCGAGAAAGCCGGAATAGCAAGCCATTTCCCAGACCTTGCGGAACACCCGTTCGGTCGTGTCGAGAAGGGGAAAGTTGACGTTGGCGCCGACGTTGAAGATGCAAACCTCGAGCGGCGCGTGCTTGTCGGAATCGCCGAGAAACGAGATGATCTGGTCTTCCTTGCGCGCATCGAGCGCGCGCGCGTGAATTTCGCCGCCGGCCTGCTCGATCTCCTTGACCAGCGGTTCGAGCTTGGCGCCGTCGCGGCGTCCCGCGAACACCGTAAAGCCCTCGGAGGCGAACTTCTTTTCAATCTCAGGTTCATACCCACCCCGGTCCCGGAGCTCGACGCAATTCGCCATCGGCGGCGCCGGAGAAGCCGACGGCAAAACAGAGGCAAAGACGAAGGCGAAGGCCCGCCGCAGGGCCGCCTGAGATGGCCGCGTAGCGCGAGCGCCGTTCGACGTATCCCGGGAAATGATGCGAGTGATCTTTCAACAGCGGACATGAGTTCTCGTTCTCGCAGCGCGTTTCGCCCGAGCTTTGCCTGGTCATTCCACCCTCTTGTCCAAGAGGGCGCAGGGAAGGCCGGGTGCCGGCTGGCACCCGCGGTCCGCTGCGCGAAGATGTAGCGCAAAAGAACCGCACAGCAGCATACAGGTGTAGCCAATCACTCGGCCTTCCCTGCGCGATGGTTGGACGGCTTATGCCGTGCTCTCCCGGGAGCCGAACTTTCCTTTTGGCCTCCCTCGCCTCGCGAATTTGGATGATGCTGTCCGCCCGGTTGGGCTCGCACACACCTCCGCGACAGCTTGACCGTAGCAACGACGGCCAGGACCACACGGTTTTGCCGTCGCACGGCCCGCCATTTCACCGCAGTTTTCCCGGCCCAGTCGACGGAGCCGGAAACTTACAGACGAGACGAAGCCTAGCAGCGCCGCTCGTCCGCACGCGGTTGCGGGCTCACAGGGACTACCCGCCCTGCCCGCACCATCTCGTGCCGACGCTGCCGCGTCCATCGCAAGCCCGGCTCGCAATCAAGACGACAACGAGATCGCCCCTCAAGGATGAGCCGGGATGGCCGACACATACGCTATTTCCGAATTTCGGCGAAGTGGAATATTTTTGCGGGTAGGGGTTGACGGGATGGTGGGTGTTTTGCACGACGGGCTGGGTTGCCGCTCCCCTTAGAGCAACGGATTGGCTGATCCACAAAGGTCTAATGACCGAGGATCTGCCATGGGTTGGGTCACCGCTGTATGTTCTTATTTTGTCCGTATGAGTCATGACCGCCCGCCATATATTCAGGCCGCTTGACCGGGACGTGGCATCAATTTGCAGTGGACACCTGCGGGTGATGTCGGAACTGCGGCCCGCCGTTCGTCTTGAGTCCAAGTCCCCGCAATGGAGTGTTGCGTACCATGGCCCCCCGCGCGAACTGGAAAGGCTTTTTGCGTCTCTCGTTGGTCACCTGTCCCGTGGCGCTCTACCCAGCTACGTCGGAGAGCGAGAAGATCTCCTTCAACCAGCTCAACCGTCAGACCGGTCATCGGATCAAGTACCTGAAAGTCGACGCCGAGACCGGCGACGAGGTGCCCAACGAGGACATTGTCAGGGGCTACCAGCTCGAGAAGGACCAGTTCATCGAGGTGACCAAGGAGGAGCTCGAGGAGATCGCGCTGGAATCCACGCGGACCATCGAGATCGACGAGTTCGTAGACAAGGCCGACATCGATCCGCGCTACCTAATTCGCCCCTACTACATCCGTCCGGACGGAAAAGTCGGCCACGACGCCTTCGCGGTCATCCGCGAGACCATCCGCGAGATGAACAAGGTTGCGATCGGGCGCGTGGTGCTCACCAACCGAGAGCACATCATTGCGCTCGAGCCGATGGACAAGGGTCTGGTCGGCACCTTGCTGCGGTATCCCTACGAGGTTCGTAGCGAGCAGGAATACTTCGACGAGATCCAGGACGTCAAAGTGACGAAGGACATGCTCGATCTGGCCAGGCACATCGTGAACCAGAAGGCTGGATCATTCGAGCCGGAGAAGTTCGAGGACCATTATGAAAGCGCGCTGATCGAGCTCATCAACCAGAAGCGCGCCGGCAAGCCGATCGTGCCGAAGGATCGGCCGAAAGGCGAGAACGTCGTCGATCTGATGGACGCGCTACGCAAGAGCGTCGGCGGGGCAGCAGCAAGGACCGAGGCTCCGAAAAAGCCTGCCAAGAAGACGAAGAAGGCTGCCGCGGCTCAGAAGGAAATGCTGATGCCGATCGCCGGTAAGAAGCTGGCTAAGGAAGCGGCGGCGAAGAAGCCGACAGCAGGGACGCGGCGGAAGTCGGCGTGAGATTGTGAAACATCCGGTGATGTCCGATGGCAGTTACGGACTGACATGGAAGAGGCCGCGCATGTCAAGGCTGAGCTGCGGCTCGGCACGGCGGGATGGAATGTTCCGCGAGTCTGGAAGGAAAGAGTTGGCGGGGTAGGTAGCCAGCTTGAACGCTACGCGCGGGTGTTGAACGCCACCGAGATCAACTCATCATTTCACAAGCCGCACCGGCGTTCGACCTATGAGAAGTGGGCGAACGCGACGCCAGATGATTTCCGCTTTTCGGTAAAGGTCCCGAAGTCTGTTACTCACTCGTCGCAGCTTGCGCAGGGTGAACTCGATCGGTTCATCGAAGAGAGCGCCGGACTTGGTGCGAAGCTCGGGGTTTTGCTCGTTCAGTTTGCGCCTCGCAAAATGTTCGTTGAGTCCGATGCGGAGTTCCTGTTCCGCGCGCTGCAGGAAAGGACCTCAGCCGCTCTCGCTTGCGAGCCGCGTCACGTCAGCTGGTTTACGTCCGAGGTCGGCGCCTGGCTCAGGGAACGTCGGATTGTCCGCGTCGCCGCGGATCCGGCGCGGGTGCCCGATGCCGACCTGCCGGGCGGGTGGCCGGGCTTGCGCTATTTTCGACTGCATGGAGCGCCGCGCATTTACTACTCCGCTTACGACGGGGCGTTCCTGCGATCGCTGAAGGTGCGGCTCGGTGCTGCGTCGTCATCTAGTGAGACCTGGTGCATCTTCGACAACACCGCCGCCGGCGCAGCGATCGAGAACGCACTAGACTTGCTCGCTTGAAGGGCCTTTTAGCAAGTCCGCTCATATCCCTCACGTCCTCCACCTTTGTCGAAGGCCTTTGAGGCTCGCGCGCGATCCGAGCTGCGCGACAGCGCAGGGGACCTAATCGGGACGTGGCGGGCACTCCGGGCACGTATCGCCGATCGAATGCAAAACCTCGCGCACTTGCCCGACGGCCTGATCCGGAGACAAGCCCTCGGGTGGCTCCTGCCTGGCTATATCCAATGCGTGCTCGCGCGCATGCGGGTCGGCCCGGTCCTTCGCCCAGCCGTGCTCCTCGCATTCGTGGATGGCGCCCGCTTCCTGCAGCACGCTGAGCGCCCATCCGCGCAGCGTTCGGATCGCCGGTCGTCTTTCCTTCGTCATCAGCATCGAGCTTGCTCCTGCCGGGACGAATCCTTCGCCCGTCTTATCGTTCCGGCGGTTAGCACGCTGCAGGGATTCGTAGTCGGCAGAGCTGAGGTTCGTCCCCTTGTTCCGCGGCTCTGTGCACAAGCCGACTGCCGGCGCCGGCATGAGGCGCGCCCAGTGCTTCTGCAGGGTCGCGAATGGAGCCTAGAGCTCTCTCAAGGTGGCAGGCCGGACACGACGGCTCCCGAGCCTTGGATATCGCGTTGATTTTTTGGTAGCGGGAGAGGGACTCGAACCCCCGACCCCAGGATTATGATTCCCGTGCTCTAACCAGCTGAGCTACCCCGCCACAGGGTCGCGAGGGCCGAACAAGGCCATCTCGCGAGCGCGCGGCATATAAGGAAGGGGGCGACGGGCTGTCAATCCGAGTTTGCTTCCGCTTTGGCTAAAGCTTCCGCCTTCGCCAAGGCTTCCGCCTTCGCTAAAGCTTCGGCGGGACATGTCGGCGGGGATTTTGGGCCTTTTGGCGCTGAATCCGTCATGGCCGGGCTTGTCCCGGCCATCCACGGCCGTCGCGCGGCCACAAGAACGTGGATGCCCGGGACGAGCCCGGGCATGGGATGCGGAACAGGCTCCGCCTACGCCAAGGCTTCGGCGCGACAGCTATTTCGGCCGTACCGTCGGGTCGCCGCCGGGGCTGCCGGGGGGCGGGATGACGGGCATGGCGCCGTTCGTGCTGGGCGCCGGGGCGTGCATCTCGGGATCGACGCCGGAGGGCGGGCAGAGCACGCCGTCCGATTTTGCCAATTTGTCACCGAGCGGTTCCCGGGACTGGCCGGTGGTGGTGCCGTCGGCTGAGCGGTTCGGGCGGTCCTGCGGCGTACAACCGGTCGCGTGCTGCGGGGATGGCGGCGCGGTTTGTTGCGGTGGCGTCGCCGGGGCGGGCGGGGCCTGTGCGATCGCGCTGCCGGAGGCGGCGATCAGGAGGCTGGCCAGAATGATGTTTGATGTGGTGCGCATGGGAGGGAAACGCGCGGGTCAGCCCGCGTGTTCCGCGTCCCCGATCACGATTTGAGGTAGCGGATCAGCGAAAAATGCCCCATCGGCGGCATCGGGCGGCGCTCAGCCAGCGTGACGCCTCCGTGTTTTGCGGCCCAGTCGACCAGGCGGGCCCACGGAAACTCCGGACGCCAGCCGAGACGGCGAGCCAGGGGCGCAAACGCCAGCTCGGAGAGTTTGCGAAAACCCTTTTCCGCGCCGATGTGGTTGACCAGGATCAGCTCGCCGCCGGGCTTCAAGACGCGCACGAACTCGTCGAGCGTGCCTTCGGGATCGGGCACCGCGGTGATGACGTATTGTGCGACCACCGCGTCGAAGAAGTTTTCGGGGAAGGCGAGGTTTTTGGCGTCCATCACCGAGAGCACTTCGACATTGGAGAGCCGCAAGCTCCGCACGCGCGATTGCGCCTTGCGCAGCATCGGCTCGGAGATGTCGACGCCGCAGATCTTCGTGGTGCGCGCATAGTCGGAGAGCGAAAGCCCGGTGCCGACGCCGACGTCGAGGATGCGGCCGCCGATGCGGTCGGCCTCGGCGATGGTCGACTGCCTTCCGGCGTCGAACACCTTGCCGAACACGAGATCGTAGACCGGCGCCCAGCGGCCATAGGCCTTCTCGACCCCGGCCCGCGAGATGTCTGCTGCCATGCCCCTACCCAATATATTTTTTAGCCGCGGACCGCTTCTGCGAGCGGCCTCGTCGTGCTGCTTGCGGCTTTCGCGGCGGCGCTTTGAATGAAGCCGCCGCCGAGCACGCGGGCCTGGCCGCCAGGTGCGTCGTAGAACACGCAGGCCTGTCCCGGCGAAACGCCCTCTTCGCCGGCGACGAGCTCGACCTCGTAATGGCCGTTCGCGCCGCGCAGCCACGCAGGCTGCGGCGCGCGGGTCGAGCGCACGCGCACGAACATTTCGAGGCCATTCCCGATCGCGCGGTCGATGTCGCCATCGCCGATCCAGTTGACGTCGCGCAACACGATGCGGTGCATCTTCAGCGCCTCGCGCGGGCCGACGACGACGCGGCGGTTGGCGGCCTCCAGCCGCACCACGAACAGCGGCGCGGCGGCTGCGATGCCGAGGCCGCGGCGCTGGCCGATGGTGAAATTGGCGATGCCGTTGTGCCGGCCGAGCACGCGGCCGTCGAGATCGACGATGTCGCCGGGGTCCATCGCGTTCGGCCGCAGGCGGGTGATGATGTCGGTGTAGCGGCCGGTGGGCACGAAGCAGATGTCCTGGCTGTCGTGCTTGTCGGCAACCGCGAGACCGAAGCGCCGCGCCAGCTCGCGCGTCTCGGGCTTGGTCATGTCGCCGAGCGGAAAGCGCAGATAATCGAGCTGCTCCTGCGTGGTCGCGAACAGGAAGTAGCTCTGGTCGCGATCGGCGTCGGCGGCACACACCAGCGCGCGCGAGCCGTCGGCGCGGCGGCGCGAGGCGACGTAATGGCCGGTGGCGAGCGCGGTGGCGCCGAGTTCGCGCGCGGTCTTCAAGAGGTCGCGGAACTTGACCGAGCGGTTGCACTCGATGCACGGCACCGGCGTCTCGCCGAGCGCGTAGCTGTCGGCGAAATTGTCGATGACGGACTCGCGAAAGCGGTCCTCGTAGTCGAGCACGTAATGGGGAATGCCGAGCTTGGCCGCGACGTCGCGGGCGTCGTGGATGTCCTGGCCGGCGCAGCAGGCGCCCTTGCGATGGGTGGCCGCGCCGTGGTCGTAGAGCTGCAGCGTGATGCCGACGACGTCGTAGCCTTCCGCCTTCAAAAGCGCAGCCGTCGTCGAGGAATCGACGCCGCCCGACATGGCAACGACGACCCTGGTATCCTCAGGACGGCCTTCGAGATCCAGACTGTTGAGCATGGGCCTTAAAGCGTTGTGGACGGCGGCGTTGGGCGATCCGCTGGGTGCTTCCGGCGGGACAACGGCGACCCGCGGGAACTGAGAGTTCCCGAATGGCGCGGCCTGCCCGGTCGAAAGCGGCTGAGAGCTGTCTCTTTAATATAGGCGGCCTTCCGGTGAAGCAATCACGGACCCCGCATGGTTTACGGCAATTCTTGCCGGGGAGGCAGAAATGGTGGGGCTTCGAGAGGCCTCGCGGCGGAGGCGCCAATTCGCCAAGATATTGATTTGTCTCGACAAAACTTCATCGCGCAAGGGTGGCCCGCTCCTTGCTACCTTTCATGGCGAAGATGTTTCCAAGGGGTTGCCTGTGGTCGGTCGTACGTCAGATGTAGCGGCAAGCGTGCAAGTGCAGAGCGCGCAGCAAAAGCCTGCCCGGTCGCAAGCCCCGAAAGACAGCTCCGCCAACGATTCCTTCGGCTCGCTGGTGGACAGCAACACCCAGGCGATCAACGACAGCGCGGCGTCCTCCGCACAGGACACCCCGCGGCGGCCGGATTCATCGTCCTCCGCCTCGGACAAGAGCCCGCGCGATCGCGCGGCGAGCGACCAGTTCTCGCAGAGCAAGGCCAGCGACGACGCCGACAATTCCGCGTCCGCCAAAAACGACGCCAGGAACGACGCCAGGAACGATGCCAAGAGCGACGCCAAGAACGACTCGACCGCCGATGCGGCCAAGGCTGATAGCAAGACCAAGGACAAGCCGAAGGCGTCCGACGCCAAATCGGCCGACAAGTCTGCGGACAAGTCCGACGAGACCAAAGCGGACAAGGCCGACGGCACCGATGGCCTCGCCGCCGCCGTCGATACCGCGGCCGCCGCGCAGATTGACGCGACGCAGGCCGCCGTGCCCGATCCGAATGCACTCGTGGTGGCCGTGCCGGTCGATCCCAACGCGACCGCGAACCAGGCCGCCGGCCCCGCCTCCTCGCCGCTGACGATTGCCGCCGCCGGCATCGCCGCCAGCGCATCCATCACGGCGCAGATCGCCGGCACCAAGACCGATACCGCGACGCCGGGCGACAAGAGCGCCAAGACCGCGAGCGCCAAGGTCGATGCCGACACCTCGGCGACGCTGGCCGATGCCGCGACCGGCACGACCGATTCGACCGCGACCGATGCCAAGACCAATGGCGGCCTGATCGCCGCCGTCGACCAGGGCACGCCAAAAACCTCGTTCAAGGCCGCAGCCACTGCGCAAGGCGCGAGCGACGTCTCCAATATCGGTCAGGACACCGGCAAGGCGAACGCCGCGCAGACCTCGGCGACGGCAGCCTCCGCCACCACGGCGCATCCGCAAGCCGACAAGCCGCCGATCGACGCGAACGCGGCCGACACCAAGGCAGGGAGTTCCGACCGCACCGCCGATGCCGCACCGGCGACGGCAACACCGCATGCCCACGCGGGCATGCAGGCCGCTATCCCCACCACCGACGCCAGCGCGCAGGCGGCCTCCGCCATCCAAGCGCCGCTGACCAATACCACTTCGGCCGCGACCGCTTCGACCGCGACGCTCACGGCGACCGCGGCGAATGCCAATGCCATACCGATCAGCGGCGTGCCGATCGAAATTGTCGCCGCCGCGCGCGCGGGCAAGACCCGGTTCGACATCAGCCTCGATCCGCTCGACCTCGGCCGCATCGACGTCCGCATCAATGTCGACCGCAACGGCCAGGTCACCTCGCATCTCACCGTCGAGAAGCCGGAGACGCTGCAGATGCTGCGGCAGGACGCGCCGCAATTGCAGCGCGCGCTCGACGATGCCGGCCTCAAGACCGGCAGCAACGGGCTGTCCTTCAGCCTGCGCGATCAGAATTCATCGGGCCAGAACTCCGACCAGAACAACGACAATGGCGGCAATGCCCGCCGGCTGATCGTCAGCGACGAGGACGCAGTTCCCGCGGCCCCGGTCGGGCGCAGCTACGGCCGCATGCTCGGATCGAGCAGCGGCGTCGACATCAGAGTGTGAGGAGTATTCGATCATGACCACCACGAATGCCGCCACTGCCCCATCCGTCGTCTCGGGCACGACGGACCTGCCGAAATCCTCGTCGAACCCCGGCCTGGGCTCGACCACCGGCGCAACGCTGGCCGGCAACTTCCAGACCTTCCTGACGCTGCTGACGACGCAGCTGCAGAACCAGAACCCGCTCGATCCACTCGACACCAACCAGTTCACGCAGCAGCTGGTGCAGTTCGCCGGCGTCGAGCAGCAGCTCAAGACCAACGACTCGCTGTCCCAGCTCGTCACCCTGCAACAGACCACGCAGGCGACCCAGGCGCTCGGCTTCGTCGGCAAGACCGCCCTGGTCGACGGCACCACCGGGACCATGACGAATTCGTCGGCGACCTGGCATCTCAACGTGCCGAGCGACGCCACTGTCGACATCACCATCGCCAATGCCAGCGGCCAGACCGTGTTCACCGGCAAATACACCGCCGGCGCGGGCACCGACGTTCCGTTCACCTGGAACGGAATGGGCAATGACGGCACGCAATGGCCCGACGGCAAGTACACGATCTCGGCCACGGGCAAGGATGTCGCCAACAACAATGTCGGCATCGCCGCGCAGGTGCAGGGCACGGTGTCATCCGTCGACCTGACCCAGTCGCCGCCGCTGCTGACCATCGACGGCTCCAGCTACACCTTGAGCCAGGTCAAGAGCATCATCGCGACGGCCAGCAATTAAAGGCGGAATGTCGCGACTGAATATTCGGTGTCGTCCTGGCGAAAGCCAGGACGCATAACCACCGCAAGTCGTTTTGGCGCGAGGACCTGACCCCGGGTCGTCGTAGCAACTCCTCCCTGGGTAATGGGTCCTGGCGTTCGCCAGGACGACAATTGGGGCCTTGCAGCGTCGCGCGCAGGCCTCGTTCGTTAGTAAAGTATTTACGAACACCCCCCTCGGCCCGCCTGGACGCACCGTCCCGCCGGTCGAGACGGCTGCGTTCCAGCCATTTTCAACGAGAATTGTATTGAAGCCTTAGGCTTAGCGGATTTTTAAGCCGGCGCGCGTAGGGTTCCTGAGTGAGTTCAGTGGTTGAGAGTTTGTGAGTACGCCATGACAGAACCCCATCGCCCGAGGGTAAAATACGTCATCGGGCCGGACGGTAGTCCGTTGACGATTGCGGATCTGCCTGCACCCGGCACCAAACGCTGGGTCATCCGCCGCAAGGCCGAGGTCGTCGCCGCAGTCCGTGGCGGTCTTCTCTCCCTCGAGGAGGCCTGCAGCCGTTATACCCTGACGGTTGACGAATTCCTCTCCTGGCAGTTTTCGATCGACCAGCATGGTCTGGCGGGACTTCGCACCACCCGTATCCAACAATATCGCCAGTAGGCAATCCGGAAATCTGCGGCCTTTGACGAAAATCGGCCTCGCGTTGCGAGGCCGATTTTTTTCATGTTTCGTTTTGGCGCGACTTTTGTCGCAGCTCTTAACCTTCGTTAACCATATCGAAACCATCACCTAGGCAATAATTGCCCAGTCGGCCTTTCCTGTGAAAGCAGCCGAATCTGTCGGGGCGGTTGCTTGCAAGGTCTTGCGGACTTTCTGAAGGGTATTGGAGCCGCCCGGTTCGGGGCGATGATCGCGGTCACCGCCGCGCTCGTCGGCTTCTTTGCGTTCGTCATCATGCGCGTCACCACGCCGCAGATGACGACGCTGTTCACCGACCTCAGCGTCGAGGACTCCTCGGGCATCATCAAGGACCTGGAGCGCCAGGGTATCCAGTTCGAGCTGCGCAACGAGGGCACCATCATCATGGTGCCCAAGGACAAGGTCACCCGCCTGCGGATGAAGCTCGCCGAGGGCGGCCTGCCCAAGGGCGGCGGCGTCGGCTACGAGGTGTTCGACAAGTCGGATGCGCTCGGCACCACCTCTTTCGTCCAGAACATCAACCATCTCCGCGCGCTGGAAGGCGAGCTCGCCCGCACCATCCGCGCCATCGACCGCATCCAGGCCGCCCGCGTCCATTTGGTGCTGCCCGAGCGCCCGCTGTTCTCGCGCGAGGCGCCGGAGCCGTCGGCCTCGATCGTGGTTCGGGTCCGCGGTGCGCTGGAAGCCCAGCAGATCCGCGCCATCCGCCACCTCGTGGCCTCGGCCGTGAACGGGCTGAAGCCGCAGCGGGTCTCGATCGTCGACGAGACTGGACAGCTGCTCGCCGACGGCGCGCAAACCGATCCGGACCAGCAGATCGGCGACGAGCGTCGCACCGCCTTCGAGAAGCGGATGCGCAAGCAGGTCGAGGACATCGTCTCGTCCGTGGTGGGGACGGGACGCGCCCGGGTCCAACTCTCCGCCGATTTCGACTTCAACAAGATCACCCAGACCTCGGACAAGTACGACCCCGAAGGCCGCGTGCTGCGCTCGAGCCAGACCCGCGAAGAGCAGAGCATGACGGCCGACAACAACGGCCAGGTCACCGTCAACAACGAGTTGCCGGGCAACCAGCAGAACGGCGGCGTCGCGGCCAAGGACCAGAGCAAGAAGAGCGAAGAGACCAACAATTACGAGATCTCCCGCACCACCAAGACCGAGGTGACCGAGGCCGGCCGGGTCAACCGCATCTCGGTGGCGGTGCTGGTCGACGGCATCTACTCCAAGAACGAGAAGGGCGATCTGGCCTACCAGGACCGCACCAAGGAGCAGCTCGATCGCATCGCCACGCTGGTGCGCTCGGCGATCGGCTTCGACCAGAAGCGCGGCGACCAGGTCGAGGTCGTCAATCTGCGCTTTGCCGACGCCCCCTCCACCACCCCGATCGCGGAGCCGAGCGGCTTGCTCGGCATGCTCCAGTTTACCAAGGACGACGTCATGTACTTCGTCGAGCTTGGCGTGATGATGCTGCTCGGCTTGGTCGTGCTGTTCCTGGTGATCCGGCCGCTGGTCAAGCGCATCCTGGCATCGGACGAAGTCGCAGCCGCCATCTCCGGCGTCCTCACCGGTCCCGCGAGCGACGAGGCCGCGCCCGCCAGCCAGCCGCTCCTGCCGAGCGGCGCTGCGAGCGCGATCGACGTCGCCACCGTCCAGGGCCAGGTCCATGCCCAATCCGTCCATCGCGTCGGCGAACTCGCCGAGCGCAATCCCAACGAGACGGTCGCCATCATCCGCCAATGGCTGACCGAACCCGCGAAATAATCGAGAAGTGATCTGACATGGCCGCTGCCCTGCAAAACGCCAATTCCAACGACATCACCAGCGTGATCTCCACGCTCGGTCAGCGTGCCGTCGGCCGCGCGGGTGCCAAGACCGAAGCAGTACCGGGGCCGAAGCGCGCCGCGATCCTGATGCTGGCGCTCGGCGAGCAATATGGCGGCAAGATCTGGGGCTTGCTCGACGACGACGAGGTGCGCCAGCTCTCCCTGGAGATGTCGACGCTCGGCACCGTCGAGGTCGACACGGTGGAGGACATGCTGCTCGAGTTCGTCTCGCGGATGTCGGCCTCCGGCGCGCTGATGGGCAATTTCGATGCCACCGAGCGGCTGCTCCAGCAATACCTGGCCCCCGAGCGCGTCAACGGCATCATGGACGAAATCCGCGGCCCCGCCGGCCGTAACATGTGGGAGAAGCTCTCCAACGTGCAGGAAGAGGTGCTCGCCAACTATCTCAAGAACGAATATCCGCAGACCATCGCGGTGGTGCTGTCGAAGCTGAAGCCGGAACACGCCGCCCGCGTGCTCGGCATCTTCCCCGAGGATCTGGCGCTCGACGTCGTCAACCGCATGCTGAAGATGGAGGCGGTGCAGAAGGAGGTGATCGAGAGCGTGGAGAAGACGCTGCGGACCGAATTCATGTCCAATCTGTCCCAGACCCGCCGACGCGACGCGCACGAGGTGATGGCGGAAATCTTCAACAATTTCGACCGCCAGACCGAAACCCGCTTCATCACCTCGCTGGAAGAAGACAACCGCGAATCGGCCGAGCGCATCAAGGCGCTGATGTTCACCTTCGACGACCTCGTGAAGCTGGATTCCGGCTCCGCCCAGACCCTCATGCGCAACGTCGACAAGGACAAGCTCGGCGTCGCGCTCAAGAGCGCCAACGAGGACGTCCGCAACTTCTTCTTCGGCAACATGTCTTCTCGTGCGGCCAAAATGCTCCAGGACGACATGGCGGCGATGGGTCCGGTCCGCCTGCGCGACGTCGACGAGGCCCAGGCGTTGCTGGTCAACCTCGCCAAGGACCTCGCCGCCAAGGGCGAGATCATGCTGACCAAGAACCGCGCCGACGACGAGCTGGTGTACTGATGGCCGCTCCGGCAAAATTCCTGTTCGACAACGACTTCGCAGCGCCCGACCGGACGCGCGAGAAGGCCGCAACCGCGGCCGAGATCGCCCAGAAGGTCGCGGAAGCCGAGGCGCGCGCCTATCAGGACGGCTTCGCCGCTGGCCAGCGCGAGGCCAAAGCCGAGAGCGACCGCCGTGTCGCGCTTGCCATGGAAGAGATCAACATCGCCATCCGGGGCATCGCCTCGGGCATCGGCAACATCGAATCCAAGATGGAGACCGAGGCGGTCGACGTCGCGGTCGCGGTGGCGCGCAAGCTGTGCGCCGATCTGGTCGCCGCCGAGCCGCTCGGCGAGATCGTCGCGCTGGTCAAGGACTGCTTCTCGCATCTGGTCGCGACGCCGCATCTCGTCGTCCGCATCAACGACGCACTCTACGACGCCGCGCGCGAGAACATCGAGCGGCTGGCCAGGCAGAACGGCTTTGAAGGCCGGCTGGTGATTCTGGCCGAGCCCGAGATTGCCACCGGCGACTGCCGAATCGAATGGGCCGATGGCGGCGTCGTGCTGGAGCGCGCCGCCATCGCGGCCAAAATCGACGAAATGGTGGGGCGCTACGTTGCGTCCCGCAGGGGGAGTTAAATCATGAGCGACAATGACGGACAGGTCCCGCTGCCCGATCTCAACGGCCCGATGCCGCCTACCGGCACCGACGTCGGCTACAACGAGGACGAATACGCGACGCGCGCCGCCGCCGACCTCGAGGCCGTATTCGACGTGCCGGTGCAGGTCTCGGCCGTGCTCGGCCGCTCCAAGATGGACGTCAGCGAGCTGTTGAAGCTCGGACCTGGGACCGTGCTCGAGCTCGACCGGCGCGTCGGCGAAGCCATCGACATCTACGTCAATAACAAGCTGGTCGCCCGCGGCGAAGTCGTCCTGGTGGAGGACAAGCTCGGCGTGACCATGACTGAAATCATCAAGACTGAACGCGCCTAAAGCGACGACGCGCGGCAGCGCGACCAGACGGACAGGAGACTGACATGCGGCTTCTCATCGTTGGCACATTGAAGGGCCAGCTCACCACCGCCACCAAGATCGCGATGGCGAACGGCGCTACCGTGACCCATGCCGAGGATCACGATCAGGCGATGCGCGTGCTGCGCGGCGGCAAGGGCGCCGACCTCCTGCTGGTCGACGTCGCCCTCGACATCCGCGACCTCGTGATGCGTCTGGAGGCCGAGCACATCCACGCCCCGATCGTCGCCTGCGGCATCACCAACGACGCCCGCGCCGCGGTTGCCGCGATCCATGCCGGCGCCAAGGAATACATCCCGCTGCCGCCGGACCCGGAACTGATCGCTGCGGTGCTGGCCGCAGTCGCCAACGATTCCCGCGAGCTGGTCTATCGCGACGAGGCGATGGCCAAGGTGATCAAGCTCGCCCAGCAGATCGCCGGCTCGGACGCTTCGGTGATGATCACCGGCGAATCCGGGACAGGCAAGGAAGTGCTGGCTCGCTACGTCCACACCCGCTCGGGACGCGCCAAGCGCCCGTTCATCTCGATCAACTGCGCCGCGATCCCCGAGCATCTGCTGGAGTCCGAGCTGTTCGGCCACGAGAAGGGCGCCTTCACCGGGGCGATCGCCCGCCGCATCGGCAAGTTCGAGGAGGCGACCGGCGGCACGCTGCTGCTCGACGAAATCTCGGAGATGGACGTCCGCCTGCAATCGAAACTGCTCCGCGCCATCCAGGAGCGCGTGATCGACCGCGTCGGCGGCACCAAGCCGGTCCCGGTGGACATCCGCATCATCGCGACCTCGAACCGCAACCTGGTCGAGGCCGTGCGCGAGGGCACGTTCCGCGAGGACCTCTTGTTCCGGCTCAACGTCGTGAATCTGAAGATCCCGCCGCTGCGCGAGCGTCCCCTCGACATTCTCGAGCTCGCCCAGCACTTCGTGAAGAAATACGCCGAAGCGAACGGCGTGCCGATGCGCCCGATCTCGGCGGAAGCGCGCCGCGTGCTCTCCACCAACCGCTGGCAGGGCAACGTCCGCGAGCTCGAAAACACCATGCACCGCTCGGTCCTGATGGCGCAGGGCGACGAGATCGGCGCCGATGCGATCCTCACGCCCGACGGCGACCGCCTCGACCTCGCCAAGACCGTGCCGGCCGTGGCGCATGCCACCATGGCCGCCGAGCAGGTGACGCGGGCCCTGGTCGGTCGCACCGTCGCGGATGTCGAGCGCGACCTGATCCTGGAGACGTTGAAGCACTGCCTGGGCAACCGGACCCATGCCGCCAACATCCTCGGCATCTCGATCCGTACGCTGCGCAACAAGCTCAACGAATATTCCGACGGCGGCATTCCGATCACCCCCGCCGGTACGCCGGGCGAGTATCCGCGCATGCCGATGATGGGGGCGTAAGATCCACGCCGATTGAGAATGCGAATGCCCGGGATCAATCCCGGGCATTTTTGTTTGAGATAGAACGTCGCCGCGCGCCACGCCCCAGTGTCGTCCCGGCGAAGGTGGAGAGATATCCCGCCTTGAACCGCGGCATGGCCGCACCGCATCCGGCGACTAGGTCAGGCCCCCGCAAGGCCCTATAAACCCGCGTGAGAACCACGGGAGGATCAACATGTCTCAAGATCAAATCACGGACTGGCTGGCGACGCAGCGGCAGGCGATGATCGACCTGCTGCGCGATGTCGTGAACATCGATTCCGGATCCTATGACAAGGAAGGCGTCGATGCGGTCGGGGCGCGGTTCGAGCGGCATTTTGCCGAGCATGGCATTCCGTTCCGGCGCGAAAGCCACGGCACTTTCGGCGATGCGATCCACGCCGAGGTGGCAAAGCCCGGCAGCAACGAGAAGCCGGTGCTGTTGATGGGACATCGCGACACCGTGTTCGGCAAAGGCGAGGCCGCGCGGCGTCCGTTCACGATTCAAGACAAGCGCGCCTATGGTCCTGGTGTTGCGGACATGAAGTCCGGTGTCGTCATGAACATATTCGTGGCAACCGCCTTCCACAAATTCGGCGGCAATCCGCACCCGATCAAGCTGCTGATCACCTCGGACGAGGAGATCGGCTCGCCCTCCTCACGGCCGGTGATCGAGCGCGAAGGACGCGCCGCGCGCGCCGTGTTCAATTCCGAGCCAGGCCGCCCGACCGGCAATATCGTCACCGGCCGCAAGGGCGGCATCTTCATGCATTTCGCCATCATCGGCAAAGCCGCGCATTCCGGCGCCAATTTCGCCGCCGGCGTCAGCGCAATCGGCGAGCTCGCGCACAAGATCGTGCATATCCACGCGCTGACTGATCTCGACAAGGGCATCACGCTCAATGTCGGCCTCGTCTCGGGCGGGCAATCCGTCAACACGACCGCGCCTTACGCTGAAGGGCAGATCGACCTGCGCTACGTCGATCCGGCGGACCGCGCGAGGGTGATGGCCGCGATCGAGACCATCATCGCGACACCTTACGTGCCCGGCACCAGCGCGACGCTGACGGTCAAGGGCGAGTTCGTGCCGGTGGTGCAGAGCGCCGATTCAAAGGCACTGTTCGAGAATTATCAGGCCGCCGCAAAGCAGGCCGGCCTCACCACGCTTCAGGGCGAGTTCTCCGGCGGCTGCGCCGATTCCGGCTTCACCGCCGCGGTCGGAACGCCGACCATCTGCGGACTAGGCCCGGTCGGCGGGCTCGCGCACACGCCGGAGGAATATCTCGAGCTCGACAGCATCGTGCCGCGCGCGCAGGCGCTGGCGCTGGCGATCTCGCGGGGGTAGTCGCCACGCACTCCGCCGTCACGCCCGGGCTTGTCCCATCCACGTCTCTCCGGGAAGCGCGGCGGCGCGTGGATGGCCGGGCCAAGCCCGGCCATGACGAGGAGAGAACCTCACGAATAGCTCGGCGCATCCGGCCTGCGGAAGATCTGGATGGGGTCGCCCGGCACGATCGGATGGCCGCTGAACATCGCATAGGCATAGAGCGCGAGATAGGCGATCGCGAGCGCGCCGACCGCATAGAAAGCCCAGGTCGCGACGCGTTTCATCATTGCGCTCCATTGCTGTCCCGGCGGGAGGCTCAGGCAGCGCTTCTAGAGCGATGACGGGGAAAAGGCCAGCCTGCACGGCCTGTGGCCGGCGGCGATCAAACGCCGCGCCGGACCTGGGTGGGAACGCTGACGTCCGCAAGCCTGACCGCGTCTTCGTCCTGATCCACCGCCACGTACTGGCCGTGCCAATAGGCCAGCGCAGCATTGCGGGTCGAATTCCTGACGTCTCGCACCCGCCCGATGACGATGCCGTGCGAATGGCGCTCGAAGATCTCCTCGACTTCGCAATCGACGGCGGACAATGCACCGACCAGCAGCGGAACACCCGAGACCGCCGTCATCCATCTGGCACCCGCGAAACGATCGGCGCCCTTGAGCCCGCCCTTGCCGGCAAAGCGCTCGGCGATGTCGAGCTGATCGGCCGCGAGGATGTTCACGCCGAAAGCGCCGTGGCGGCGGATCAGCGGGAAGGAGGAGGCGTCGCGGTTGATGCTGACGATCAGCGTCGGCGGATCGACCGAGAACGAGCTGACCGAGGTGACGGTCATGCCGGTGATGTCCTTGCCCCGTCCGGCGGTGATGACGCTGACGCCGCCGGTGAGATGGCGCATGGCGCCGCGGAAATCGGCGGAGGAGACGACATTTTCGGTCATGAGATCGCGGGGCACTACATTCATGGCATCGTCCCCAAGCGGGGGTCCCTGTCTATCTAGGTACGATCGTCCGCCGACAAAAGGTGGCTCAGGATCGAGCCTTCGAGACCCGCGAGTTCGGCCGAGCCGCGTTCGCGGGGCCGGGCCGTGTTAACCACAACGTCATGGGCGATGCGCCCTTCCTCGATCACCAGCACCCGGTCGGCAAGCGCGACCGCCTCGGCGACATCGTGGGTTACCAGGATCGCGGTAAAGCCCTGGTCGCGCCAGACGCGCTCCAGCAACCGCTGCATCGAGATGCGGGTCAACGCGTCCAGCGCGCCAAGCGGCTCGTCGAAGGCGAGCACACGGGGACGCGAGACCAGCGCGCGGGCAAGAGCTACGCGCTGCTTCTGGCCGCCCGACAGTACCGAGGGCCACTGGTCGCGCTTGTCGGTCAGTCCGACTTCGGTCAACGCCTTATCGGCGCGTGTATGCGCATCACTGGATGAACGATCGCGACCGAGGCCGACCTCGACATTGGAGAGAACGCGGGCCCAAGGCAACAGCCGCGGCTCCTGGAACATCACGCGAATATCCTCGGGCTTCACGGCGTCGCCGAGCGAGATGCTACCGGCGTCGAACTTCTCCAGGCCCGCGATGAGGCGCAGCAGCGTGCTCTTGCCGCAGCCGCTCTTGCCCACAATCGCGACGAACTGGCCGGCGGGGATGTGCAGGTCGATGCCGCGCAGCACCTCGTTGTCGCCGTAGGATTTGCGCAAGCCGCGGATGCTGAGCGGCAGGCCAGATGTCTGCACCGGGCGCTCCTCGCGCACGACGCGGGCGTGAGGCGCGAAATGGGCGCGGCTGGCGAGTTCGGTGTCCGGAAGGGAGGTACGAAGGGCTGTCTGCATGTGATTCCCAGTATGTCTGCTCAGCGTTTCCAATAAGCGGGGTGCCAGGAGAGCGTCAGGCGCTCCAGCACGCGGGAGGCGCTGTCGGCGAGCTTGCCGAGCAGCGCGTAGATCAGGATCGAGAGCACCACGACGTCGATCAGCATGAACTCGCGCGCCTGCATCGCCATGTAGCCGAGGCCCGAGGACGCCGCGATGGTCTCGGCGACGATCAAGGTCAGCCACATGATGCCGAGCGCAAAACGGATGCCGACGAAGATCGAGGGCAGCGCGCCCGGAAAGATCACCCGGCGGAACAGCTCGCCGTCGGTCATGCCGTAGATGCGGCCCATCTCGATCAGCTGCGGGTCGACGGTGCGGATGCCGTGCAGCGTGTTGAGGTAGATCGGGAAGAACACGCCGAGCGCGACCAAAAACAGCTTCGCGCTCTCGTCGATGCCGAACCACAAAATGACAAGAGGGATCAGCGCCAGATGCGGCACGTTGCGCACCATCTGCAGCGTGGTATCGGTGAGCTTTGACGACAGTTGCGACAGGCCGTTGGCGAGGCCGAAGGCAAAGCCGATGCTGCCGCCGATCAGGAAGCCGATCGAGGCGCGCCAGAACGAGACCCAGATGTTGCGAACGAGCTCGCCGGAGAGCAGCAGCTTCCAGCCCGCAAGCAACACGTCGCTCGGCGCCGGCAGCACCCGCGTCGGCACGAAGCCGGTGACGCTGGCGACCTGCCAGATCGCGATGATGGCGAGCGGCACGATCCACTGAATCAGGCCGTCGACGCGCGGCAGGCGCAAACCGCGGGGAAGCGAAACGCTGTCGATCAGGCTCATGATTGCGACACCTGCTGCTGCGGACGATAGTCGCTGCCGACCGTTTCACCAAAAGGGCCACCGTTGAAGTGCAGCCTGGTCACGTTGCTGGGCTGCTCCATCGAGAGCAGCGGGAACACCAGCTCGGCGAAACGATAGGCTTCCTCCAGATGCGGGTAGCCCGACATGATGAAGGTATCGATGCCGATGTCCTGATACTCCTTGATGCGGGCCGCGACCGTCTGGGCGTCGCCGACCAGCGCCGTGCCGGCGCCGCCACGCACGAGACCGACGCCGGCCCACAGGTTCGGGGCGATCTCGAGCTTGTCGCGCTTGCCGCCATGGAGCTGCGCCATGCGCTGCTGGCCGACCGAATCCATGCGCTCAAAGTTCTTCTGCGCGGTCGCGATGGTCTCGTCGCTGACATGCTTGATCAGCTCATTCGCCGCACGCCAAGCCGCATCGCTGGTCTCGCGGACAATCACGTGAAGCCGGATGCCGAAGGATAGTTTTCGACCGCGAGCCGCTGCGACCTCCCTGACCTTCGCGATCTTCTCCGCGACCAAGGCCGGCGGCTCGCCCCAGGTCAGATATTTGTCGACGGTATCGACGGCGACGTCGATGCCGGCATCCGACGAGCCGCCGAAATAGAGCGGCGGACGCGGCGACTGCACCGGAGGAAACAGCAGCTTGCCGCCTTCGACGTGGATGTGCTTGCCCTCGACATTGACGGTCTTGCCAGCGAGCAGCTCGCTATAGACGCTGAGGAACTCGCGGGTGACCTCGTAGCGCTCGTCATGGGCGAGGAAGATGCCGTCGCCCTTGTTCTCGACGGGATCGCCGCCGGTGACGACGTTGACCAGGAGCCGGCCGTTGGTGATGCGGTCGAGCGTCGCGGTCATGCGCGCGGCCACGCTCGGCGATTGCAGGCCGGGCCTGACCGCCACGAGATAGCGCAGCCGCTCGGTGAACGGCGCGACCGAGGAGGCGACGATCCATGAATCCTCGCAAGACCGCCCGGTCGGCAGCAGCACGCCGAAATAGCCGAGCTGGTCGGCAGCCTGCGCGATCTGGCGCAGATAGTTGAAATTGACCTCGCGGCCGCCGATGCCGGTGCCGAGATAGCGGCCGTCGCCGTGGGTCGGTAGGAACCAGAGGATGTTGGCGTTCGCTTGCTTGCTGTGCGTGCTCATGATCCTGGCCTCCGCGCCACGTCGGAAATCTTGATGGATTTGGGGATCAGGTTGAGTGCGAAGAACGCGTCCGCAACCTGCTGCTGATCGACGATGACGGCATCGGTCAGCGGCTTGATGCCGTAGGATTGCCGCTTCAGCGCGACCTCGACCACCGGGACTGACAAGCCGATCGACGGCGCCAGCTGCTCGGCAACCGCGTGGATATCACCCTTGGCCCAATCGTCGACCGCGCTCAGCTCGGCCAGCACGGCGTCGACGATCTCAGGATGGGCTTCGAGGAATTTCCTCGAGGAAAAATAGAACTGGTAGTTGGCGACAATATCGGTGCCGTCGGTAAGCGTGCGCGCGCTGGTGGCGGCTTCCGCGGCGGCCAGGAACGGATCCCAGATCACCCAGGCAACGACCGCGCCGCGCTCGAAGGCGGCGCGCGCATCGGCTGGCGCGAGAAACACCGGCTCGATCTCGGAATATTTGACGCCGGCTTTCTCCAGCGCCTTGACCAGGAGGTAATGGACATTGGAGCCCTTGTTGAGCGCGACCTTCTTGCCCTTGAGGTCGGCGACCGATTTCAGCGGGCTCTCCTTCGGCACCAGGATCGCCTCGCCCTTCGGCGCCGGCGGCTCGTAGGCGACATACTGGATCGGCGCGCCGGCGGCTTGCGCGAAGATCGGCGGGGCTTCGCCGGTGTTGCCGAAATCGATCGCGCCGACATTGAGCGCCTCGAGCAGCGGCGGGCCGGAGGGGAATTCGGTCCACACCACCTTGTAGCCGTCGGCAGCTAACTTCGGCTCCAGCGTGCCCTTGCTCTTGAGCAGCACCAGCTTGCCGTATTTCTGGTAGCCGATGCGGACCACCTTGTCCTGTCCGTAGGAGGTGCCGACCGCGGCGGCGACGATGCCGATCGACAGCACGATGGCCGCGATCAGACGCTGGATGATACGCCTCATGTTCAAACCCTTTTGAATGGGAAGGCTGGTTGGCACGATCAGGCTGCCGGGTTGCGCCAGACGATGTCGCGGATCACGATCGGCTTCGGGATCAGGCCGAGCTTGTGGAAGCGGTCGGCGACACCCTGCTGGGTCGTGACGACGTCGTCCGTGACCGGGCCGACCACGAAATTCGCGCGATTGGCGGCGAGGGTCTGAATGTCCAGCGGGACGCCGGTGATCGCGGCGAGCGATTTGGCGACCTCGTCGCGGTGCTGCTCGGCCCATCGACCGGCCGCGGTCGTCATATCGATGATCTGTTGCAGGACGGCGCCGTGATTCCTGGCGAAATCGCGATTGGCGATGAAGAAGGAATTTGTCTTGGTGACGTCGCGCGCATTGATCAGGATGCGGCCGCCCTGCTTGGTCTCGCCGATCGCGAAATACGGATCCCAGATCGCCCAAGCTTCGATGCTGCCATTGGCAAAGGCGGGCCCGGCATCCGGCGGCGTCAGATAGACCGGCGTGATATCGGCATAGGTGAGGCTGGCTTTCTCCAGCGTCTGCACCACGATGTTGTGGGCGCTGGAGCCCTTGGTGAAGCCGACGCGCTTGCCCTTCAGGTCGGCGATGCTGCGGATCGGCGAGTCCTTCGGCACCAGGATGCCCTGCCCGTTGGTGATGGGCTGGCCGGCGGCATAGACGATCGCGGCGCCCGCCGCCTGGGCGAACACCGGCGGGGAATCGCCGACCGCGCCGAAATCGACGCTGCCGACATTCATCGCCTCCATCATCGGAGGCCCCGACGAGAACTCGACCCACTTCACGTCGACGCCCAAGGGCGCGAAATGTTTTTCCAGGGTGGCCTGCTGACGCGTGATAACCAGCACGCCGGTCTTCTGGTAGCCGACACGAATTTCCTTTACCGCGCCTTGTGACGTTCCTTGTGCTTTGGCACTCGAAGCGAATGCGGCGACTGCCGCAGTTCCAACGGATAGTTTGAGAAAGTCCCGACGTTGCATCCGACACTCCCGGCCGCGTGCGGCCGTCCTTCATTCGTGCTCGGGAATGATGGTGCGGCTGATCGAAGGTGTCGAGACGCGCGGAAAAATAGCGATGCAAGCACTGCGCGCATGGCGGAGCGCATGATTAATCTTTCAATCGGCGGAGCGAATGCAGGGGATATTTTTCCGCACGCGAATGTGAAAAACGCACGCGCCCGGCCAAGATTCAAAAAATCGCGAAAACAACCCCATGCACAGTAGCCGGGACGTGCGAAAACAATGACTTACGCCTTATCCGAAATTTCTTTGACTCGTCGGGCAAAACAGGAGCAGGATGGCATCATGGCGGCGTTGCGGATGGACCGGTCCCTGCCGGACTAATGCAGCCATCTCACGGGCAGATTTTGCAGCCCGCGAAAGGCCCAGCCGCCGATCCGCACCGGTTCGTCGTCGGCGATCTCGAGCCGGCCGGCACGGGCGAACAAGGTCGGCAGTGCGACGTCGGCAATCATGGCGCGCGAGGCCCAGGCACCGGCGCAGAAATGCGGACCGGCGCCGAACGCGACGCTCTTGGCCGTATCACGCCGCACGTCGAACTGGTCGGCGCGCTCAAAATGCTTCTCGTCGCGGTTGGCGGAGCCGAACATGAGGAATACGCGTTCATCGGTTTCGAACGCGACGTCGCGGATCGTCCACGGCTTTGCGATGCGCCGCGGCGACATGCCGATCGGCGAGATCCAGCGGGCATATTCCTCGAAGGCCTGGAGCCACGTCACCTCGCCCTTGCGCACGAGATCGAGCTGGTCTGGATGGCTCAGCAGCGCCCATACCGTGCCGGCGATCGCCTTGCGCGGCTCGTTCTGGCCGCCTGAGATCGCGAGTTTGACGTTGGCGCGCACGCTCTCCATCGCCATGCCCGACGCGAGCAGCACGCCGAGGATGCTCTGGTCGGGATGCTTGCGCATCACAGGCAGGATGTCGTCGATGGCGGCATCGATGCCCGACGTCGCCGCATGGCAACGCGCCTCGACGGCTGCGTCGCCGCTGTAATTGGCGATGCCCTCGATCATGCCCTGTGACCAGGCATCCATATCCGCAAAGCCGATATTGGTGAGGCCGGTAATCGACTTCAGGCATTCGCCGGAGAACGGCAACGCGAAGTCGCGCATGAAATCGATCCGCCCGGGTTCGATCGCGTCGATGATGCGATCGGCATGGGCCTGGAACAGCGCGGCCCAGTGCGCCTTCACCGTCTTCGGCGACACCGTCGGAAACATCGCGCGGCGCTCGACCTGATGCGCCTCGCCGTCCTTGCGCATCATGTTGTGGCCCATCAGCCGGTTCATCAGGCCCGCGGGCTGGTGCGAGGAGAACACGTCGATCTGCTTCTCGGAGATCGAGATATCGTCGCGGCTCGTCAGCAGCGTCGAGCCGAGCTGCGGCACGAAGGCGATCGGCGCCTCCTTGCGCATTGTCGCGAGCATCGGGTACGGGTCGGCCCAGAACGCGACAGGGTCGATGTCGATGCGCGGCGCGGTGCTCAAGCTTCGCTCCATTGCTGATCACCGCCAACGTTAGCGGCTTCAGGAGGCGCCGTCTGTCCCCAGCGATTGGGACAGCTTCAGTTCAGGCCGCGCGGGCCGGCGAGCAGGCGCAGCACGATCGCAAACAGCTCGCTTTGTGACGAGATGCCGAGCCGCTCATAGGCGCGTTTGCGATAGGTCAGGGTCGAATGCAGGCTGATTCCGAGCGCCTGCGAGATCGCGTCGGAGCTGAAGCCCGAGAGGATGCGCCGGCAAACGTCCTGCTCGCGCGGGGTGAGGCTGGCGAGCGGCGCGCGCGTCGCGAAGAGCGCGGCGAGAGACTGCTCGGTCGTCGCCGCCGAGCTGTGCTGGAAATGGCGTGCCACACTCGCACTGATGGCCGGTGCGATGGCCTCAAGCCGCGAACGCTGGGCGTCGCTGAAGCGGCCCTGGACAGCGATGCGATAGAAATTGACGTAGAAACAGGTATCGTCGACCCAGATCGCGGTCGCGCATTTGTCGACGATGCCGGAATCCACAAAGAACATTTTTCGGTAGCGCGCGCCGTACATCCGCGGCGCGAAGGCGGGCAGCACGAGCGTCGCACGGCCCTCGCCTTCGAACAGCGCATCGCGGTTGGGATCGGATTGGTGGAACTGCCCGGTATAGGCCGCGCCGAGATCGCCGCCGATCGGGATGTTGCCGGCATCGAGCAGGCAGTGTGCGGCGCCCGCGCGGCTCAGCGCGAACACCATGCAATGCCCGACCCCGGCCTGCCGGCGCAGTGTATCGATCAGGATATCAGGGAAATCCGGACGACCGATGGCAAGCACCGCGGGCGTGACATCCCCAACTGTCGGATTTGCGGGCGTCCCGCGAGGGCGCATCGTTTTCTCCCCATCGCCTTTTGACGAAATTTATCAGCAATGGCCGCGCAGCGAAAGGCGGGTGTCGCCGGATATCTGCCGTAACGTCGCCAAGCCAGGCGGACGAAGGATGCCCCCTTAGTCAGCACTTTTGCGCAAAATCTTGTCCATCGCTTTTCCGTTGGCCAGCTCATCGATCAGCTTGTCCAGGTAGCGGATCTCTCGCATCGTTGGTTCTTTGACATCCTCGACCCGGACGCCGCAAACCACGCCTTTGATGAGGGCTCGCGAAGGATTGATCTTGGGGGCTTTCGCAAAGAAGGTTTCGAAGTCCGTCCGCTGTTCCAGTTGAGCTTCCAGCTCCTTCTGACCATAACCTGTCAACCAGGAGATGACCTGATCGACCTCTGCTTTGGTGCGTCCTTTCTTTTCCGCCTTCGCAACGTAAAGCGGGTAAACGCTTGCGAAGCTGGTGGTGTAGACGCGGTGTTTTGCCATGACCACTCCAGGGGATCACTCGTCAGGAACGTAGAGGCTTGAGACTATACCGTATCCTTCGCCACCACATCCGCCGACGGTGGCCGACAGAGACCTGCCATCGATGGAGTTTGCCTGTAGAAGTTCTGACTGGAAAGTCCGTGGAAGGAAAATGCTGCAAAACTTCCCCGTGCCACGATCGCTGTCGACGCCGCCAGTTCAGGTCACATGGTTCTCTACGGGGAGGGCGGTGGTCTCAACCTGTCCGCTTTCGCCCTCACCGACGCAACGCTCTGCATGTGGAAGTGAACGAAGCTCTGGGCTAGCCAGTGATGCGCCGTTGCGTAAAAACGCGCCGCCGGTCGGCTACGGCTTTTCAAACAAGGCATCGTTATTGGCGCGCCAAGCCGGGTCGGAGAGCCACTTGTATTCCTGGTCAGGCATCACAGGCACCGTTTTCATGACTTCCTTCCCAATGGGAAGAAAGAAGCTTGATCGATCCTGCGTAACCTTCAGAGATCGGATCGGCACCACGATGCTGTCCTTTCCAGTGGTGAAAAATCCGCCCGAGGCGACGATCGCGTAGTCCCTTCCATCTTTTGTGCCAAAGACGATGTTACGCACCTCGCCGACGATCTTGTCATCGGAACTGCGGACCTCCGCCCCAATCATCTCGTCGGTCCTCAAACCGGGCGTAAGTTGGTCGATCTTTATTAACGGCTTGGCGTCTTTCTTGTCACGGCTGCCCAAAGTCGCTCCGCGTCTGATTTTCGGTTCACGAGCAGCAATTTGCTTATCGGCCTCTTCCTCATCGTTGTCCCCCAACGACCCCATCGGCGGCCCCGCGATGAGTTCGCGAATGTTGGCGAGGAGACGCTCACAGTCGTCATGCCGTCCATAAGATCGAAGCGTGAAAGCGGCATCTCTTAGACTCCGAAGGTCGCGCACGGCCTGACTGTTGGCTGGTCCTCGAAACCGGGGATTTTGCTGAATGGCCTCCTCCAGCCTTGCGTCAGCAATTTGGCACTCAGCCAGCGCCTGGGTGACACCCCCGGCAACGATCAGCGCAGCCATGAACAAGGTCCGTATGGTCTTCATTGCAACTTACCTTCTTGGCAACTGGGGTAGTTCATTACGCCGCGCTGGTCAGCTCACGGATCGCGTCGATGATTTGCACCGGCTGGTAGGGCTTGGGGATAAACCGGGCGTCCGCCGGAAGATCACCGGCTCGTATTTTGACGTGGCCCGAGGTTGCAACGATCCTGACTGGCGGCCAGCGGTTCCTGACAGCCGCCGCCAATTTCAAACCGTTCATTGAACCGGGCATATCGATGTCGGTGAATACAAGGCGGACATCAGAGTTGCATTCGAGCATCTGAATGGCCTCCTCGGCGTTGGTTGCCTCTAGCACTTCGAATCCGGCCGCGCGGAGCACGTCAACTACGTCCATGCGAATGAACGCTTCGTCTTCGACAACAAGGACTCGGATGGGTGGAGTGGCCAAGGCCATGTAAGAGAACCCTCAAGACTTCAATGCAGAAACCCGGAATAGCCTTCAGTTCGCATCGAGCGATTGTTGAGGGTGATCAAGAGGAAGCCGGATTGTGAATAGCGCTCCCCTCGGTATATTTGTTGAGATCGTAAGCTCGCCCATCAACTGCCTGACCAGGCCGCTGACGACCCGGAATCCGAGACTCTTCCGCGGCTGGTTGATGTCAAACCCGTCGGGTAGCCCTGCGCCCTGATCGGAGATTTCGACCAGCAGATGTCCGTCGATCTCGCGGGCGTCTACAGCGATGACACCCGGCCCATCGACATAGGCATATTTAATCGCGTTTGTGACGAGCTCGTTCACCAGCAAGCCCAGAGGAATGGCCTTGTCCGCGGATATGACGATGGGATCCGAACGATATTGAAGCCTGTGTTCCGGCGCCGAACTCTGAAGATTTCTGCAAAGATGCTCGACGAAATCGGCAAGATCGACGAATCCGACCTTGCCGCCGCGCCAGAGATGATCATGCACTTCCGCGATCGAAGCGACGCGCATGGCGGCGTTTTCCAATGCGTGCTTCACATCGACGGAATCCGACCCACGTGCTTGCACACGTAGCAGGCCAACGACTGAGGTGAGGCTGTTCTTGACGCGATGACTCATCTCACGCGTGAGCAATGCTTCGTGCTCAAGAGCTTCCTGAAGCTTGGCGTCGGCGTGTTGGCGCTCAATCGCGATGCCGAGCAGGCCTGCGAAACCAGCCAGGAAATCCGCATCAGCGTCGTCGAATTGTCCGGGATCGTGACTATCGGCCTCGAGAACACCGAACGGCACGTCGCCCTCGCCACCTCGCCTGATAAGCACGTTGATCGCACGTTTGATGCCATGCTTGGCCAGAAGCGCCGGCGTCCGGAAACGTGTCTCTTCCTGCAAGTGATTGGAGATGACCGATTGGCCGGTCTGGTAGGCAAAGCCCGCGGGCGATTCGATATCAGCACCGAGCGTTACGTGATCTACTGTCCCCGCGGGCCAGCCGATCCCGGCACGCACGATCAAACGCTTCTCGTCCGGAAGATATTCCAGAACCTTGGCGTATGAGCATCCCAGACCGCGAGCACTGAGTTCTGCCGCATGCTGAAGAATTTGCCTGAAGTCACGGGTTTGCAGTGCAGCCGTACCGAACTCCCTGAGGAGAGCCTGTTGGCGGCGACGGTATGGAAGCTCATCCTGGCGATCGAGGGAGGCATCGGAGGCCATTCCTGAAACCAGCCTCGGTTCGGAGGGCATTAAATCGCCAATCTGGATTGCGTCTTTCGCAGAAGCGCGGCGATACGCGGTGGCTTGAAGAAGCGCCGACCAATTTCTACAACGCCGCAAGCGGTTCTTTGTTCCCCCGGAGCAATCAATCGAGCTCGAAATGACTCGATGGCGGTTTCGAGGCTTTGGAAGGAGCCCCAGCGGCCGTGTCAACCGCCACCACGCAAGCCGTCTCAAAGCTTCGCTTTCCGCTCACAGAATACGCGGGAGTGTCTGGTGGCACACGTTGCCAACCCGCAGCGAAAGAAGCATCGCCATTCGCTCTGATGAATCCATTGAAACAAAAGGCTGACGATAAGCCTTAACAATGTCTTATGAGCTCCAACATCATTGGGGCCAGGTTTGATTGGAACGAAAATGGACGCCGAGCAGCTCGCCGAGAAGTTCCGACAGAAATTATCCGCAGCCGTCGTCGAAAAGGAGAGGCAGACGACTATCGCCGCGGAGAACAAGGACAAGCGAACCGCCGACATCGAGTACTGCAAGCAGGCGATGGAGCGCGAGGTAATACCTTTCCTGGAGGAGCTGAAGCATCATCTCGGCGAAGACCTGTTCTCCTTTTCTCCGCAGATCGAGCGGAATGATCACCGTCCCGTCGGGGTTACTTTTACCGTGGGCAACGGTGCTGCGACGAGCATCTCAACTGCACTTGGCAACATCGTTGTGACCCGCATCGTCGGCAGCGGAACCAGGAAGGGCGCTCCTTTTGTCTATGCCCCGGATGTCGAGCCTTACATTTCAAACTCGGGTGATCTGACGCGGGACAAAATAGCGAAGCTGGTTGAGATGGTGATCGACGACTAGGCGAACACCAACACGGCTTTATGTTTAAGACACCATGGCTGTAGAAGGATGCGGACAGCGTCTTGAGAAAATCGCCGCCGAACTCGTGCGCCGGCAGGTTGATGGTGCGGGGGCGCACTCGACTTCGTGGTCGTCCCTACCGCGGTGCCGCAACACGCTGCCTACCCCGCCGCCGCCTTCGCCGGCCCCACGTTGACCGCGAGCTTGCCGTAGCGGTCGGTGAAGGCCTCGGTGTCGATTTCCTCCAGCTTGATCTCGCCGCTCATGACGCCCTGCTTCCAGGCCGCCTGCGCCGGATCATTCTGGAATTCCGGCATCACCTCGCGGCCGAACAGCTCCAGCGATTCGCAGATGTGCTCGTGGCTGTTCTTACCCGCCTGGTTCAGCAGGATGACCTGGTCGATGTGCGAGCCCTGGAAGCGCTTCAGCTTCCTACGGATCGTCTCGGGCGAGCCGATCAGGCCGCCGCGCAGCGCGGCCTCCTGCGCCTCCGGATTGTCGCGCTTCCACTTGTTGTACTCGTCCCACATGTTGACGGTGTAGGGCGCCGGACGCTGGCGGTTCTGCGAGGCGCCGTAGAAGCGCAACGCGAACTGGAAGAAGGTGGCGCCGTCGGCGCGGGCGCGGGCCTCCTCATCCGTCTTCGCGCACATGAAGAACGACACCAGCGCCATGTTCGGGTTGATCTCGTAGTCGGCGAGCTTGGCGAGACGCTTGGTCATGGCGTTGTAATAGGCGTGCACCCAGGCGTGCGCGGCATCCGCGCTGACGAACTGGAAGCCGAGCGCGCCAAACCCATGGCGTCCGGCGCGCTCGATGGTCTGTAATTGCGAGCAGGCCATCCACAATGGCGGATGCGGCTTCTGTACCGGTTTCGGCACGACGTTGCGCAAGGGGATGTCGAAATATTTGCCGTGATGCTCGCTGCCCGCGTCCTTGAACATCGGGAAGATCGCGGCGACGGCTTCCTCGAACACCTCTTTCTTGGTCTCCATGTCGCGGCCGAACGGCGTGAGCTCGGTGATGGATGCGCTCTCGCCCATGCCGAATTCGCAGCGGCCGTTGGAGAGCAGGTCGAGCACCGCGACGCGCTCGGCGACTCGCGCCGGATGGTTGGTGGTGAGCTGGAGGATGCCGTGGCCGAGCCGGATGTTCCTGGTGCGCTGGCTTGCGGCTGCGAGAAACGATTCCGGCGAGGGCGAGTGCGAGTATTCTTCGAGGAAGTGATGCTCGACGACCCAGGCGTGGTCGTAGCCGAGCTGGTCGGCCAGTTCCATCTGCGAGAGCGCGTTCTGGTAGAGGCTGAGCTCGTCGCCGGCGACCCACGGACGTGGCAGTTGCAGCTCATAGAAGATGCCGAACTTCATGACGCCTCTCCCAAGTTTTCTTGAGTATTCTTGCCGCTCATATTTTTGTTGCGGGCATCTTAATGGGTGGGGCGGCGCTGTCTACGCAGTCGCAATTCCGCCTTGCGGGAGAAGGCGCTTTTCGGCGCGGCGGCCATTCAGGACCACACCGATAAAGGTGAAGCGCACCAGCAGATGATAGCTCGCAAGCATCGGAGGAAGCGCGACAAGGAGAATGATCGCGAACTTGGTCAGCCCGGGCCAGTCGAGCTGCGACAGCGCGACCTGCAGCGCCATCACGATCGGCAGGTGGATCAGATAGAGCCAGTAGGATGCATCGGCGAGGTAGCGCCACGTCCGACTGAAGCCTGACATGAAGCGGAGGGCGAGGCCGAGGACCGCGAATGTGGAAACCCAAATCGCCGGTGCATAGAGGATGGCGGAGATCAGCCTGAGCGTGGCGAAGCTGACCGGCAGTTTCGGCGCGACAGGCAACGACAGCATCACGCCTGACACCGCGAAGCTGACCAGGATCAGGAAGAGCGCGAGCAGGACATGTGTCAGCCAGCGTCGCTCGATGAGCCGCAGCAGATCGACCTGCCGATGCAGGAGCCAGCCGATGCCGAATGCGGTGCCGAAGCCGATCCAGGCCTGCGCATTGGTGACGAACGATTGATCCGGCGTCCTCACGCCCATCACGTTGATCCATCGTGGATCGAGGCAGAAGGCGATGCCGATCGGTATTGCCAGAACTAGGGGAGCCAGCGGATTTCGCATGATCCGCGCGAAGACACGGTCAAACACCATGCGCAGCGTCCCTGATACATCAAGCCAGACCATTGCACCGCGCAGCAGCAGCGTCGCGACATAAAGCTCCAGCAGCACATACAGAAACCAGAGGTGGGTCAGGGGGAACTTAGGCAATGCCGGCAGCCAGCCGGACGTGGGGTGGATCGGACCGCCATTTGGAAAGTGAGATGCCCAGATCACGATCAGAGCTATCGGCATGAACACGAGCGGCCAGCCGATCACCAACGGCAGGCCGATCCGCTGCAGCCTGTCCCTGACGAAGCCCCAGCTCCCCCGGCGGTGAAAGCTCATGCGGGCAAAGAAGCCGGCCATCAGGAAGAAGGTCGTCATCCGGAAGACGTGGATGGTAAAGGACAGCAGGCCCAGAGTAACGCTTGGATGGGTGTCTTGGATGATCCAGAACCGGGGCGAGGCCGGCACAAACGACAATGTCGCGTGCAGGACGATGCCGAGCAGCAGCGCGCCACCCCTGACTGCGTCGAGAGCATGGAGCCTCTCCGACACAGGGGCGGCGGCGGTCGAGTGGGACATGGACAGGCTCATTCCGCTGGATGGGAGTTTATGCTTGGACCGTCTAACCAATCGGCGCAGGGTGTTCTCGCCTGATCCAAAAATCGGCTAGCCGATTTCGCGGCGCGGTTGGCTGAGTTCAGCGCTCTCGGGCCGGCTCAGCGCCTCGCGCCGGAATTCGGTCGGGGTCATGCCGGTTTCGGCCTTGAACGCGCGATTGAAAGGTCCGATCGACTGAAAGCCCGCATCCATGGCGATGGTCAGCACCGGGACATCCCGCTGCGTCACGTCGGACAGCGCCAGCCTGGCGTCCTCGATACGGTAGCGGTTGAGGAACGCATTGAAGTTGCGATGGCCCAGCCCTTCGTTGATCGCCTGGCGCAGCCGATGCTCGGGAACATCGAGCCGCGCCGCAAGCGCTCCGATCGCGAGGCCTTCCTGGCGGTAGCTTCGCTCCACCGTCATCAGATGGTCGAGGCGCCGCAGCAGGATCGGGTCGACGACGACCCGCCCCGCGGCGGCGCGGTCGGCGGCCGGGGCTTGCCTCCCCGCCTCGCCGGATGCGATCGCGGCCGTGGCGTCATCGACGGCCATCGCCGGCGCGCTGAACAGGCCGAGGCCGGCAAGCATGGCCACCACGAACAGCCCGAGCGCGGTCGGGAGACTGCCGGGCGCACCGGGAACCGCGACGGGAATTGCGGCGAAGCCGGCGACGCCGACGGTCGCGATGAGCACGACATTGATCGCAAGCATCGCCAGCCGCAGTCGGCGTCGCCGCGCGACCAGATCGGCGCGCCAGGTCTTGACCGTCTGAACCGCGGCAGCGAGGGCCAACACCAGGGTGGCCAAAGCCAGGACTCGCCCGCCTGCGCCGGCTAAAGCGGGCCAGTTCGCCCAGCCCAGCGTGATCGCAAACCCGAAAGCCACGATGCTCAGCCACAGGGCGCCGTGCCAACGCCTCAGCACGAAATCGTCGTCGAACGCCGCGCGCGCCCACAGCCAGAAGACCGCAGGCTGCGCGGACAGGATCGGTAATACCCACCACCAAGCCGTTTTGGGGAGGTTGGGCGCCGTCGCGATCGCATAGAACATGCCGCCTGCGCACATCGCGATGCCCAGCAAAGCCTGTTGGCCGATCGCACGACGCAGCAAGGCCACGAGAACGATCAACAGGAACACGCCGCTCGCTGCGCCGCGAAGTCCGAGATCGATCGCCGACAGCCCTGTCGCAGTCACAGCTCGTATCCCCGTTCGATGCCAAATTGTCGCATCGCCTTCGCACGGGTACAACCCAAACTTGTGCTTGTGGGTCTGGCGGCAGTCAGCACCGCGACTGGACGGATTGATCCAGATCAAGGCGTCAGCAGCCCTGATGCATCTAAAGTGCGGCAAGGCAACGGCCCGGATGCCGTCCCAATCCCCACATTTCAGACGAGACCGAATATGTCGGCCCCTGACGACGCGACTTCGCGCGTGCGCCGTAAGCGCATGGAGATTTTCGCTTTCCTGTTCCTGACCGCGATCGTGATGCCTGTCCTCGCGGTCGGAACGGTCGGCTCCTACGGGCTCGGCGTCTGGATCTACCAGATGTTCGCCGGCCCTCCCGGCCCGCCGCCCTCCCCGCATTGATCCCCCGAAAAGCGAAAGACAGGCATCATGGCCGAATCCAAACTCAACCGCCGCGCACTGATCACCGGCCGGGTACTCAGCGCCGAGCGCGTCATCTCGCCGCCCGGTTGCGAAATCGCCAGCATCATCGTGCAGGCGCGCCCCGAGCGGCTCGCCGCACTCGAGGCCGCGATCACCGCCCTTGCCGGCTGCGAGATTCACGGCCGCGACCCGCGCGGCAAGCTCATCGTCGTGACCGAGGCGCCTGATTCCGGCAGCCTCGGCACCCTGCTCAACACCATCCAGTCGCTGCCCGACGTCTATTCCGCGGCGCTGGTCTTTCACGCCATCGAAACGGCTTAAGGCCGGGAGAGTCGTCATGACATCGCCAAAGCTCGACCGCCGCCAGATGCTGAAGCTCGAGGCCGCCGCCATCGCGGCCGCCGCTGCGGGCATGCCGGCACCGGCGCTCGCCGCGAATCTCGTCGCCGAGCGCGACGTCGCCGAACTGAAATGGGACAAGGCCGCCTGCCGCTTCTGCGGTACCGGCTGCTCCGTGATGGTTGCGACCAAGAACAATCGCGTCGTCGCCACCCACGGCGACATCAAGGCCGAGGTCAACCGCGGCCTCAACTGCGTCAAGGGCTACTTCCTCTCCAAGATCATGTACGGCCACGACCGCCTGACCCAGCCGATGCTGCGCAAGACGGCCGGCAAATACGACAAGAACGGCGAATTCACGCCCATCTCCTGGACCGAAGCCTTCGACATCATGGAGGTGAAGTGGAAGGAGGCGATCAAGAAGCGCGGGCCGAACGGCGTCGCGATGTTCGGCTCCGGCCAGTGGACGATCTGGGAGGGCTATGCGGCCGTGAAGCTGTTCAAGGCCGGCTTCCGCACCAACAATATCGATCCCAATGCGCGCCACTGCATGGCCTCCGCCGTGGCCGGCATGATGCGCACCTTCGGCATCGACGAGCCGGCCGGCTGCTATGACGACATCGAGGCCACCGATGCCTTCGTGCTGTGGGGCTCCAACATGGCGGAGATGCATCCGATCCTGTGGACGCGCCTTGCCGACCGCCGGCTCTCCGCGCCGCATGTTCGCGTCGCCGTGCTCTCGACCTTCGAGCACCGCTCGTTCGACCTCGCCGACATCGGCATGGTGTTCAAGCCGCAGACCGACCTCTACATCCTCAACGCCATCGCCAACCACATCATCAAGACGGGCCGGGTCAACAAGGACTTCGTTGCCGCGCATACCATCTTCAGGCGCGGCCAGACCGACATTGGCTATGGCTTGCGGCCCGAGCATCCGCTGCAGAAGAAGGCGACGGGCGCGGCGAAGGCCAATGATTCTACCGAGATGAGCTATGACGAGTACGTCAAGTTCGTCTCGGAGTACACGCTGGAGAAGGCGGCCGAGATGTCGGGCGTGCCGCTCAATCGCCTGGAGGCGCTGGCCGAGCTCTACGCCGACCCCAAGACCAAGGTGGTCTCGTTCTGGACCATGGGCTTCAACCAGCACACCCGCGGCGTCTGGTGCAACAACCTCGTCTACAACATCCACCTTCTAACCGGGAAGATCTCCTCGCCCGGCAACAGCCCGTTCTCGCTGACCGGCCAGCCCTCGGCCTGCGGCACCGCGCGCGAGGTCGGCACCTTCTCGCACCGCCTGCCGGCCGACATGGTCGTCACCAACAAGGAGCACCGCACCAAGGCCGAGCACATCTGGCTGCTGCCCGAGGGCACCATTCCCGACAAGCCCGGCGCGCACGCCGTGCTGCAAAGCCGGATGCTGAAGGACGGCCTGATCAACGCCTATTGGGTGCAGGTCAACAACAACCTCCAGGCTGGTCCCAACGCCAACGAGGAGACCTATCCGGGCTTCCGCAACCCCGACAATTTCATCGTAGTCTCGGACGCCTATCCATCGGTGACGGCGCTCGCCGCCGATTTGATCCTGCCGACCGCGATGTGGGTGGAGAAGGAAGGCGCCTACGGCAACGCCGAGCGGCGCACGCAGTTCTGGTACCAGCTCGTCCCCGCGCCCGGCGAGTCCAAGTCCGATCTCTGGCAGCTCATGGAGTTCTCCAAGCGCTTCAAGATCGAGGAAGTGTGGCCGGAGGAGCTGATCGCCAAGAAGCCGGACGTACGCGGCAAGACGCTGTTCGACGTGCTCTACAAGAACGGCCAGGTCGATAAATTCCCGACGTCGGAGATCGAGGAGGGCTACGCCAACGAGGAGTCCAAGGCGTTCGGCTTCTACGTGCAGAAGGGCCTGTTCGAGGAATACGCCGCGTTCGGCCGCGGCCACGGCCACGACCTCGCGCCGTTCGACGCCTATCACCGCGAGCGCGGCCTGCGCTGGCCCGTTGTCAACGGCCAGGAGACGAAATGGCGTTTCCGCGAGGGCAGCGACCCCTATGTCAAGCAGGGCACCGACGTGCAGTTCTACGGCTATCCGGACGGCAAGGCGCGCATCTTCGCCCTTCCTTACGAGCCGCCGGCGGAATCGCCCGACAACGAATATCCCTACTGGCTCTCCACCGGCCGCGTGCTGGAGCACTGGCATTCCGGCACCATGACGCGCCGGGTCCCCGAGCTCTACAAGGCCTTCCCCGAGGCCGTGTGCTTCATGCATCCTGACGACGCGCAGGAGGCGAAGATCCGCCGCGGCGACGAGGTGAAGGTGGTCTCCCGCCGCGGCTTCATCCGTGTCCGCGTCGAGACCCGCGGCCGCGACCGGCCGCCGCGTGGCCTCGTATTCGTGCCGTGGTTCGACGAATCCAAGCTGATCAACAAGGTGACGCTGGACGCCACCGATCCGATCTCGCTGCAAACCGATTACAAGAAGTGCGCCGTGCGCATCGAGCGGGTGAACGTGTCATGATGAAACGATTTGGAGTAGCGCTGCTCGCGGTCGCGATCGCGGCTGGCGCGAGCTCGCTGACCGCGCAGACGGTGACGTCAGGCCTGCGCGGCCCGACGCCGCTCAACGACGAAGGTCCGGCGCCGCCGATGCTGCCGAACCGCAACACCTCCGAAAGGGAAGTGCGCAACTATCCGGAGCAGCCGCCGGTGATCCCGCATGCGATCGACGGCTATCAGGTCGATCTCAACGGCAACAAGTGCCTGTCCTGCCATGCGCGGGCGCGCATCGCGGAATCGCAGGCGCCGATGGTCTCGATCACCCACTTCATGGATCGCGACGGCCAGTTCCTGGCTTCGATCTCGCCGCGCCGCTTCTTCTGCACGGAATGCCACGTGCCGCAGAACACCGCCACGCCGCCCGTCAGCAACGACTTCACCGACATCGACACGCTGCTGTCGCGCGCAAGCCCGGGTGGCCGCCGATGACGACGACCGCTGATGAGCCCGACGAGGGAATGAAGGCCAAACGCGGCTTCGTCGCGCGAAGCTTGGACTTTGCGCGCGAGCTCTGGCAGGTGCTGATCCGTCCGAGCTCGGTGTTCGGCCTCGGCGTGCTGGTGCTGGCGGGCTTCATGGCCGGCGTGATCTTCTGGGGCGGCTTCAACACCGCGCTGGAATTGACCAACACCGAAAAATTTTGCACCGGCTGCCACGAGATGAAGGACAACGTCTATGCCGAGCTGAAGTCGACCATCCACTTCGCCAATCGCTCCGGCGTGCGCGCGACCTGTCCGGACTGCCACGTGCCGCACAACTGGACCGACAAGATCGCCCGCAAGATGCAGGCCTCCAAGGAGGTCTGGGGCAAGATCTTCGGTACGATCGATACCCGCGAGAAATTCCAGGATCACCGGCTCGAGCTGGCGGCGCATGAATGGGCGCGCTTCAAGTCCAACGATTCGCTGGAATGCCGCAACTGCCACAGCGCCGATTCCATGGACATCACCAAGCAGTCGCCGCGGGCCTCGGTCGCGCACCAGCGCTTCCTCTTCACCAAGGAAAAGACCTGCATCGACTGCCACAAGGGCATCGCTCACCATCTGCCCGACATGCGCGGCGTTCCCGGCTGGCAGTAGGGCGCCCCGCCCGGCTTGAACCGGCGGTGCGAATGGTTAGTTTTGGGGCTGGCGAATCGCTCCGTTTCGCCCCCTCCTCAAGACAGACATGGCCACATTCACCCCGCATCAGGATGCCGCGCTCAAGGCCGTTGGCGACTGGCTCAAGGCCAAACCAGGTCGCAACGGCACGCCGCCGGTGTTCCGCCTGTTCGGCTATGCCGGCACCGGCAAGACCACGCTGGCGCGGCACATCGCCGACGGCGTCGATGGCGAGGTGAAATTCGCCGCCTTCACCGGCAAGGCGGCGCTGGTCATGCGCAACAAGGGCTGCGACGAAGCCTCCACCATCCATTCGCTGATCTACCGCACCCGCGAATCCGGCGAGGAACAACCCAGCTTCGAGCTGTGGGACGACGCCCCGGCGTCCAAGGCCAAGCTGATCGTGATCGACGAATGCTCGATGGTCGATGCCGAATTGGGCCGCGACCTGATGTCGTTCGACTGCCCGCTGCTGGTGCTGGGCGATCCCGCGCAGCTGCCGCCGATCCAGGGCGGCGGCTTCTTCACCAATACCGAGCCCGACGCGATGCTGACCGAGGTGCACCGCCAGGCCCAGGACGATCCGATCGTGCGGATGTCGATGGACGTCCGCGAGGGACGCGAGCTCGACATCGGCCGCTACGGCGAGAGCGAGGTGGTGTCGCGCAAGGAGCTCGATCCTGATCGCGTCATGGCCGCCGACCAGGTCCTGGTCGGACGCAACAACACGCGGCGCGCGTACAATATGCGGGTGCGTCAGCGCCAGAACATCGAGGACGTCTTCCCCGTCGCCGGCGACAAGCTGGTCTGCCTGCGCAACAATCGCAAGAAGGGCCTGTTCAACGGCGGGCTGTGGCGCGTGAAGTCGCGCAACACCTCGCGCTCGAAATCCCGCATTCTCAGCATGAGGCTGTCGCCGGACGAGGATCTCGGCCACAAGGTGACGAAGGTCTCGGTGCGTGCCGATTGCTTCGAGGGCGGCGTCGAGGCGATCGCCTGGGAGCAGCGCAAGCCCTATGACGAGTTCGACTACGGCTACGTGCTGACCGTGCACAAGTCGCAGGGCTCGCAATGGGACGACGTCGTGCTGTTCGACGAGAGCTTTGCGTTTCAGGAGAGCCGCGCGCGGTGGCTGTACACGGGCATCACGCGGGCGGCGAAGCGGCTGAGCATTGTGGTGTAGCCGTCGTCCCGGCGAAGGCCGGGACCCATACCGCGTCATCTATCCGTATTCGGCGGTCTTGGTACCGAGGGAGGGTTCGATCACTGTCAGTCTTCGCCAAACCACGCCCTGTGGCTATGGATCCCGGCCTCCGCCGGGACGACACCTAATGTGAGGGGACGAAGGTGCGCCCCATAAGCAGCTTTCACTTCCCCACAACGAAATAAAAATCCTCTCTTCCCGGCGGCGAGCCGTAGGAAAACGGCTGCTGCACGTGCTTGGTCACAAGCCAGACATCGTCGCGGACGATGTCGAACAGCTTTCGGATCTCGACGCGCGGCATCTTGATCTCGCGGGCGAGCGCAGTGGCGAACGGACTGTCGGCGCCGCCGTCGCCGTCCATCGCGGTCTCGCCGTGCTTGGCGGCGTAGACCACCATGAAGCCGGCGCCGGGCTCGATGTTGGAAAAGCCCTTGTCCACCAGCTTGAGCGACAGCGTGCGCTGCATGGTCGGCGCGAACGGATTGTCGCGGCAGGCATCCAGCATGACCAGACGCACTTTTCGCGCAGCGCCCACCGCCGCGATCACCTGCTCCAGCGCAACCGCCTGGGTCTCGGCGTCCTTGTCGGCGGCGAGCTTGGCATCGACGGGAACGAGATAATTGACGCCGCCGATCTCGAAACCGTGGCCGGCGTAATAGACCACCGCCCAATCGGCCTTCTCTGCCTCGGCCGCAAACGTCTGCAACGCTTCGAAGAACTTGTCGCGGGTGAGGTCGCTGACGGATATCACGGTCTGGAAGCCGACATCGCGCAGCGCGGCTGCGATCATTTTCGAGTCGCGTGGCGGATTGGGCAAGGCGTGGACGTTCTTGTAGGCGCCGTTCCCGATCACCAGCGCCACACGGCGCCCCGTTGATCCGGCCGGCGCCTGCGGGGTCAGCGCCGCCAATCGCTCCTGCGCGATCGCGCGGGCACGCGCGACGTCGAGCTCGTCGAACTTCGTCAGCGAATAAGCCGCCGCACGATAGTCGGCACGGGCTTGGGCGAGGTCCTTCTTGCGCTCGTAGATCTGGCCGCGACCCGAATGTGCCCGGACATTGTTCGGGTTGATCTGGATCGCAATGTTGTAGTCCTTCAACGCGGCGTCGAAATCGCCCTTCAGCATGTTGACGTCGGCGCGATTGTTGATCGCGTACACGTTCTTCGGCTGCTTCTCGATCAGGCCGTTGCAGTCGGCGAAGGCCTGGCCGTACTCGCCCATCATGCCGTAGGTGATGCAGCGGTTGGCGGTGATCTGCTGCGCGCCCGGTTCGATCTTCTCGGCCTCCGCGAAATCGGCGATCGCGCCGTCAAAATCCTGCATCAGCGTGCGCACGCGGGCGCGGTTGGTGTAGCCGAGCAGGAATTTTGGCGCGTATTTGATCGACAGGTTAAAATCGTCGAGCGCGCTTTGCAGCGCCCCCCGGCGCAACTGGATGATGCCGCGGTTGTTGTAGGGGACACCGTAGGTCGGGCGCTTCTGGAGCGCGAGGTTGTAGTCCGTCATCGCATGGTCGTCCTGGCCCGTCCGCTCATAGGCGAGGCCGCGCAAATTGAGCGTGACGACGTTGTCGGGATCGAGGTCGACGGCCATGGACAAGGTCTCGATGGCATGGACGTAGTCGCGCTTGTTGATCAGCGTATTGCCGCGCACGGAAAGCGCGACGGCCTTGTCCTTGCCGCTGAGCCGGTCGGCGTTGAGCAAATTGTCGCAGGCCTGCGCCCTCGCCTGCGCATCCGCCTGGCGGTCGCGGCAAATGGCGAGGTCGTCGCCGGGTTTTGGTTCGGCCGCCGCGATCGAGCTCCAGCCGGCCAGGATGGCGAGCACGGCGACGAGGGTCAGGGATACGACGCGCAGCATGTTGTCAGGTCAGCTCCAGCCATCATTCTTTAGGTCGATCACCGATCGCGCCGGTTCATCTAGCGCGGAGTTCCTGTCCTCGCCAAGCCGGGCCGCTCCAGGCGGCGCGTTTCACAGACTCGTGTCCGTCCGGCCGTAACAATCGCCCGGCCGGCCCGTATCTCGAATGTCCGAAAATGCCGGGCAGGCTGTTCGCCCGGCCCCAACCGCCCTAGACTGTCAGACCTTCCGAAAGAGGACCGCCATGCGCCGACCTGCCATCCTGTCCCTGCTCGCCGCAACCACCGCCCTGACGCTGGCCTTTGCCGCGCCGACCCGGGCCGCAGAGGATGCGGTCGTGATCCCCGCTCCCGCCGTTGACGCGGCGCCCGCCAGCGGGATCCAGACCGCCGTGATCGCCGGCGGCTGCTTCTGGGGCGTGCAGGGCGTGTTCCAGCACACCGCAGGCGTCGTCAACGCGGTCTCCGGCTATGCCGGCGGCACCAAGGCGACGGCCGACTACCAGACCGTCTCGAGCGGCCGGACCGGCCACGCGGAATCGGTCGAGATCAAATACGACCCGAAGAAGATCTCCTACGGCAAGATCCTGCAGATCTACTTCTCGGTGGCGCACGACCCGACCCAGCTCAACCGGCAGGGCCCCGACTCCGGCACGCAATATCGCTCGGCGATCTTCACCACCTCCGACGAGCAGAAGAAGGTGGCCGAGGCCTATATCACCCAGCTCAACGGCGCCAAGGTCTTCAATAAGCCGATCGCGACCAAGGTCGGCGCGCTGGAGGCGTTCTATCCGGCGGAGGCCTATCACCAGGATTATCTGACGCTGCACCCGAACCAGCCCTACATCGCCTACAACGACCTTCCGAAGGTCGAGAACCTGAAAAAGCTGTTCGCGGATAACTATATCGAGAAGCCGACGCTGGTGAGCGCCAGCAAGGCAACCAACTGATCGCAAGATCACTGAACAAGATCATCGAAAAAACGGGAGACCCATGCCCGACACCAAGACGAAAACCACGGACGACAAGGTCATCAAGAGCGAACAGCAATGGCGCAGCGAGTTGTCGCCGATGCAATACGCAGTGCTGCGCGAGAAGGCGACCGAGCGTCCCTTCTCCGGCGAATATGAGCAGGACCACCGCGCCGGCACCTATACCTGCGCCGGCTGCGGCAATGTGCTGTTCGAGTCCGACGCGAAGTTCGATTCCGGCTGCGGCTGGCCCAGCTTCACCCAGCCCGCCGTCGAGGGCCATATCGACGAGGAGCGGGACGTCAGCCACGGCATGGTCCGCACCGAGGTGCTGTGCGCCAAGTGCAGCGGCCATCTCGGCCATGTCTTCCCCGACGGCCCGGGGCCGACGGGCTTGCGTTACTGCATCAATTCCGCGGCGCTGAAGCTCGAACCTAAATAAACCTTGCGCGCCGCCGGGTTCCGTCATGGAACCCGGCGGCGCGATGTGCTTTTCTTACCTCGTGGTGCGGCCGGCTGGCGTTGCCGCGGCCGCCAAGGAGGATGCCATGACGCTTGGGACCATCCTGATCATCCTGGTGATCATTTATCTCGTCGGCGGCCTGTCGGGCCGCGTCGGTGGCTACGGCTACGGAATGGGTCATTCCGGCATGGGGATCGGCGGCCTTGTCCTGGTGGTGCTGCTCGTGCTGCTGCTCCTTGGCAAGCTGTAAACCATTCAAGCCACTGACATTGTTGTCATTTTCGGCCCTGCGGAGCTGCCATGCGCGGATTCATCATCTCGCATCGCGGGGGTCGCAATTTTGTCAAAACGGGCTATATTAGAGGACGAAAATGACATGTGCGGCGCCCACTCAATCGTGGCCTCTGCCCGTCCCAACCCCACGCGCTTAAAGCCCCAGAGAGATCACGAGGTCTTTGACCATGCGTCCACTGCGTCCGTTCAACTTCAACACTTCCGCCGAACTCTTCCCCGCTGCGATCCGCAAGAAGAAGCGTGCAGGCTTCACCTATCGCCGGTTCGGCACCGCGGCCGAAGCCGTGCAGTTCGCGATGGAGCAGTTGCCGACGGATTCGCTGAACGGCGCCTATCTCCAGGTCGAGGAAGCGCGCTTCGATCAGAACGGTATCCGCTCGCTTTATGAGAGCGAAGCCTTCCCGCTGCCCCGTCACCGCAAGCCGGTGGAAGCCAGCACCGACGCTGCCGACGCGGCGTAAGTTTTCGCTCCGATGTGCGCTGAGAGCGCGACGGCCGAAAGGCTGTCGCGCTTTTTGCGTTTTGGGGCGCGTCAGATGCGCGGCTGCTTGTCGAGCCAGCGGCGGAGCAGACGCACGTTGCGCATGTTGGCACGGAACATGACGTCAAAGGCGTCGCCCGCGAACGGCACGATGCCGACGACGCCGTCGAGGGCGACATTGCCGAGCATGCGCGCGGTGATGTACCAGGGCGCCCCGAGCGCCCTCGCCTCTCGCACCAGCCAGAGCGAGATCGCGGTGGTGATGATGTCGCCGACGACGGGGATCAGTCCGATCAAGCCGTCGATGCCATAGCGGATATTGGTTCCGGGCAGTACGAAGGCGACGTCGAGCAGCTTTGCGATCGCCTCGATCCGCGCGATCCGCTGCTCGCGCGTCAGATTGCCGAACGGGTTGCCGGCGAAGGGACTGTCCTTCCCGAACTCGAAGCGAAACTCGCGAAAGCCCTGCTCGAGCGTTTCGGGCCGGATCTCGTGACCATCCTGATCGATGATCGGCCCACGCCCCTCGGTGCCCGAAGAGGCCGGACCCGGGCGGCTTCCCGAACGGGAGCGACGCGGAGCAAGAATATCGTCATCGGACATGGTCATGGCCTGTAGGGAACGCGCCAGCGCGGCGGAGGTTGCTGCGGCGTGATCGAAGGTCGCGCCCTCAAGTCTGTGCTGCCGCCGGCTGCGGCTCCGCGACATATCTATGCACGAGCCAGGATGAAATCACCGCCGGCACGAACCCGACGAGGCCGTACAGGATGAACTGCACCGCGCCCGAGTCCGGACCGCGCGAGCTGTAGGTCAGCGAGGCCAGGATGAAGGCGAACACGCCGACCAGCAGCATCCGCAGCACCGGGCCGATCCGGCGGATGTGGACCAGGATATCGTCGACTGCACCGATCATCAGCGAGGGCAGGAAGCCGAACAGATAACTGTATTGCAGGGATTTGAAGAACACCGCGAACAGCTTGCCGACTTCAGCGAGACTGGTCTGGGTCCAATAGCCGGACTGATAGGTCGTCGTCAGCAGCAGCAGGAACCCGCCCACGAACGGGCCGACCAGCGCAAACACGAGATAGCGTTTCATCAGGCACCCTCATCCTTCGCCCCGTTATAGCAGCGCCGCGGGAACCTTGAATAGCGGGGGGACGGGCTCTGCGCTGGGAACAAGCGGCATAGCGACGAGTTCAGACAGGACTTGAAACTCACCTGTCAGATTTGGAGCCGCCGATGTCCCGCAAACTGTTCTTCCTGGCGACGATCGCACTGACGGCCGTGAGCGGCCTGTCGAACGCGCCCGCCCTCGCACAAGGCCATATGGGTTCACCGCAGGAGCAGAAGGCCTGTTCACGGGACGCCTCGCGCTTCTGCCGCAAGGACCTCGGCAACGACATGGCGGTGCAAGGCTGCTTGCAAGCCAACAGGGCCAAGCTGTCGCGGTCTTGCAGCAAGGTGTTTCAGAGCCACGGCATGTGAGGACCGGAACCATCCCCGGCGAACGGAGAGTGAAGCCATGTTGCGCGACGAACAGCTCTCGATCCTGAGGGACATCAGCCAATCCATCGCCTTTGCCGACGACCGGCACGGCAAGATAGGCGAGCTGATCGCCGACGGTTACGTGATGAAGGACGGCGATCTGTTCGAGCTCACGGCAAAGGGCGTTACGGCGGTCGAGGAGCACGCGGCGCTTGGCGCAAGCGATGCGGAACAAGCGAGCGTATCCTCCGATCGATTGATCTGATCGCACGCGAGTCGCATTGTGCGTGACGTGCGCGCAACAATTGCGAATTCCTTTTCGCCTGCCATTGCGGCCGCGTGACAATGGCGCATACTTGATTCGGGCGGCGCAGCACTTTTCGATTCGAACATCACGAGAGATCGAGCGACCACATGCGGGATTGAGGTCCCGGCGTGAAGGCTGTGACATGCGGCAGGTCAAGCCGCGTGCGGCGCCCCAAAACCAAGTGGCTCAACCCACGGAACTCGGGGACGCATTCCGCATGACACGCTACCAGACCATCGCAACTCTCTTCGCCGTCACAACCGCAGCCATCGCATTCCAGACATCGCCCGGCCTTTCCTTCTCGTCCGAAGCGCAGCAGATGTGCTCCGGCGATGCCATGCGGCTGTGCTCCAGTGAGATCCCCGACATCCCCAGGATCAGGGCCTGCATGGTGCAGAAGAAAGCTCAGGTCAGCCCGGGCTGTCGTGCCGTGATGGACCGCGAGCACGCCGCCGCGACATCGCGCAAGCGGGAAGCGACGGCGCAGTAGAAGAGAGCGTAGCTGCGGCCATCCTTCGAGACGCCCGCCCAAGGGGCGGGCCCTCAGGATGAGGTCTCGTTTCGCGGAGAGATATCAAACCCACATGGTGAGGAGCCCGCCAAGGCGGGCGTCTCGAACCATGCGGGCCGAGGTCTCACGGAGCAGAGATCTAGTCGCCCCACTGCGCGAAGGCGTCGTTGAAGGCGCGCTCGCCGGGAGCGCCCTTCTCGATGGCGATGATGGCGCGGCGCTGATTGGCGTACACCAGGGGCACGTCGAACCAGGAGCGCTCCTTCAGCAGCTGGACGTTGCGGCTGCGGTCGGCGTCGACGTTGGAGAGGCCGACCAGGAAGAAGCCGTCGGTGACCTTGACCGCGAGGCCTGCCAGCGGCGTGCCGCGTGCCTGCTCGTTCGACTTCATCAGGATGCCCGGCACGTTGGCGACGCCGCCGCCCGAAAAGTCCGCCGGCAGGACGAAGGTCAGCTCCGCGGTGTGGCTCGCCGGCAGCGAGGAGTCGGTGTTGCGGCGGAACGACATCGTCATCTTGAACTTGCGGTCGGGGATCTCGATGTCGGCGCGCACGGCGACGTCGGCCTTCTGGTTGCCCGACGCCTTGATCGGCTCGAGCCGCCACACCACCGAGCCGACATATTGCTTGCCCTTCGGATCGGATGGATCCTCGTCATAGAGCACGACCTTCTGCGCCACCGGCGCGACCGGCTGGTCACTGGCCGAGGGCTGGCCGACGCGATCCGGAATCTTGGGCTTGCTCTGGGGCGACGACGAATCCCTGGGCGCCTCCACCACCTGCGTCGGCGAAGACTTCAACAGGTTGGTCGCGGTCTGAACCAGCTGCTTGCCCCAGAGGATGCCGGCACCGACCAGGATCAGCACGATGCCGACGGCGATTGCGCTCTTGAACGGAAAGGCGCGGCCAGTGCGGGCGCGCTTCTTCTTCGTGTCGCGGTCGAGAACGGGGATGTGCGGACGTTGCGACGGCGGCTGCGACTGCGGCGCGTAGCGCTCGGCCTCTTCGATCGATTCGTCGTAGGAGTAGGGCGCGTCCGTCCCGGCGGCGCGATTTTCCAGGCTCGGCTCGAGCCGGTCGAATTCCGGCGAGGGCGAAGGCACGTTGGCGTAGGTGCGGCGCGCGGCGCGGTTGGCCTGCGCGGCGGCGCCGCCGAGATCGTTGGCGTCGGCCGTGATGTCGCGGAAGCCGCGCACGCCCGGTGCCGGCGGCAGCGGCGGCGGAGGCCCCATGTCCGGCGGACGGCGCCCACCGGCGCGATCACGTCCGGCCGGCGGAGGCTCCGGCATCGACGGCGGTGCCGACGGACCCTGCGGCCGCGGCGCGTCGAAACGCGGAGCCCGCGGCGCACGTGGGGCGTCGCCCTGGTCATCGACGTTGAAGGAGGGCCGGTCGGCGCGCGGCGGCGGCGGTGCCGGACGGGCGCGCGGCGGGGCAGAAGTTTGGGGCGCAGGCGCGTTGCCCTCGGTGGCGCGGGTGCTGGCGCGGCGGAAGGCATCGCCGCTGCCGCTGCTGCGGGCGCCGCCAGCGGGGCGCGAGGCCTCGCGGGCACGCTGGGCGGCCTCTGATTCGACCTTGCGGACGGCCTCTTCCAGCGAGAGCCGCTCGCGGGTGATCTCGGATTCGGAGAGCGGTGGCTGCACGCTGCGGAGCTGCGCGATCAGCGCCGTGCGCGCCCGCTCGTAGAGCGCGCGACGGCTCTCGCCGGGAGCGTTGGGGTCCAGGGCGGCAATAGCGCGGGCGATCAGCGGATAGTAATCAGCCATTTCTACTCAATTATACGCGCGTCCCGGTAAGAGATCGTTAAGCCTCAAACGGATTTTGTACCAGGATAGTATCCTCGCGTTCGGGGCTGGTGGAAAGCAGTGCGACCGGGCACCCCACCAATTCCTCGATCCGGCGGACATATTTGATCGCCTGGGCCGGCAGCTGGGCCCAGGACCGCGCATTGGCGGTCGGCTCCTTCCAGCCTTCGATGGTCTCGTAGATCGGCTCGACCCGGGCCTGGGCGCCCTCGCCCGCCGGGAAATGATCGATCTCCTTGCCGTCGAGCTTGTAGCCGGTGCAGACCTCGATCGTGTCGAAGCCGTCGAGAATGTCGAGCTTGGTCAGCGCCAGACCGTTGATGCCGCAGGTCCGGACCGCCTGGCGGACCAGAACCGCATCGAACCAGCCGCAGCGGCGCGGACGCCCGGTATTGGTGCCGAACTCGCGGCCGCGCTCGCCGATCTTGCGGCCGGTCTCGTTGTCCTGCTCGGTCGGGAACGGGCCCTGGCCGACGCGGGTCGTATAGGCTTTGCAGAGGCCGAGCACATAGCCGACCGCGGCGGGGCCGAGGCCCGAGCCGGTCGCCGCCTGCGCCGCCACCGTGTTGGACGAGGTGACGTAAGGATACGTGCCGTGATCGACGTCGAGCAGCGCGCCTTGCGCGCCCTCGAACAGCATGCGCTTGCCCTCGCGCCGCTTGATGTCGAGCAGCCGCCACACCGTCTCGGCATAGGGCAAGAGCTGCGGCGCCAGCGCGGTCAATTCCTTCAGGATCTCCTTGCCGTCGAACTCCGGCAGGCCGAGTCCGCGGCGCAACGCATTGTGATGCGCCAGCAGCCGGTCGATCTTGTGCGGCAGCGTGTCGAGATCGGCGAGGTCCATCAGGCGGATGGCGCGGCGGCCGACCTTGTCCTCGTAGGCCGGGCCGATGCCGCGGCGCGTGGTGCCGATCGCGGTCGCTGCATTGGCGGATTCGCGATGCGCGTCGAGCTCGCGGTGCAGCGGCAGGATCAGCGTGACGTTCTCGGCAACCCGCAGATTGTCCGGGCTGACCGCGACGCCCTGCGACCGCAGCTTGGTGACCTCGTCGAGGAAGGCGGCGGGATCGAACACCACGCCGTTGCCGATCACCGACAGCTTCTGCTCGCGCAGCACGCCCGAGGGCAGCAGCGCCAGCTTGTAGGTCTTGCCGTTGATCACCAGCGTGTGGCCGGCGTTATGGCCGCCCTGGAAACGGACGACGATGTCCGCCTGCTCCGACAACCAGTCGACGATCTTGCCCTTTCCTTCGTCGCCCCACTGGGCGCCGACGACGACAACATTGGCCATTCGCGGGTAATCCCTATGCAATCTGTTAGATGCGCCCAGCCCATTCACGGCCGGGGCCGCTCGAACGCGAGGCAGCCAACCGGATAAAGGATGCAGCCCCTCTAGGCAAGCAAGAACGGGACTTTTTCGAGGCCGCGAGCGTACTCCAAGCCTTTGATATCCCCTGAAAATCCAGAAACCTTCGCGACCGGTGCAATGCTTCGACCAAAGCGTGAGAGGCTGCTTCCGCCGCTGCATGGTCGCGATGCATCCGGCCCCCGTTGATGCAACCTCGATTTCCGTGTCTTTGAACGGGCCGGGTCCGAACCGGCCCGGGTGCCGCCGGGCTGGAGGCTTGGCGCATGACGCGGGGCCACAACAATCCAATGTCCGCCACCGACGAGACCACCGGCGCCGCCAGGTCCGGCCAGAACTGGATCGCCAACCAGCCTTATCTGCTGCTCAGCATCACCGCGCTGTGCTGGGCCGGCAATGCCATCGTCGGGCGGCTGGCCGCCGGTCACATCCCGCCGGTGACGCTGTCGTTCCTGCGCTGGTTCTTCGCCTTCCTGCTGGTGCTGCCGTTCGCCTGGAAACACCTTGCGCAGGACTGGCCCGCGATCCGCAGCAAGCTCGGCCTGATGGTCACGCTCTCGATCACCGGCATCGGCGCTTTCAACACGCTGCAATATTGGGCGCTGGAGCATACGCAGGCGCTCAACACTCTCCTGTTGCAATCCGCCGCGCCGCTCGTCGTGGCGCTGTGGTCGCTCGCCATCCTCGGCGTGCGCCTCACCGCAGCGCAGGCCTTCGGCGTGCTGCTGTCGATGTGCGGCGTGCTGATCATCCTGCTGCATGGCGATTTCACCACGCTGTCGAACATCGATTTCAACAAGGGCGACCTCATCTTCGTCGTCGCGCTGATCATCTTCGCGCTCTATTCGGTGCTGACCTTGAAGCGGCCGCCGATGCACGGCCTGTCGTTCCTCGCCTTCACTTTCGGCTGCGGTGCTGCCTGTCTCATTCCGCTGGAGATCTGGGAGTTGTCCGCGCGTCCCGTGATGAAGCTCGACGGGCCGAACCTCCTGACCCTGTTCTATGTCGCGGTGTTCCCCTCGACGCTCGCCTATCTCTGCTTCAACCGTGGCGTCCGCCTGATCGGCGCCAACCGCGCCGCGCCCTTCTTCCATGTCGTGCCGGTGTTCGGCTCGATCATGGCAATGGCGTTTCTGGGCGAGCACCCGCAGCCGTTCCACTTCATCGGCTTCGCGTTGGTGCTGGCCGGCGTGTTCGTGGCGTCACGGAAGCAGGCGAGCTAGGCTTGGGGCCCGGTTCGATCGGCTGCGATCAAGCGTTTGCCGACGGGTTCATCCACACCATCTCCCAAACATAGCCATCCGGGTCTTCAATGTGTCGGTTGTACATGAAGCCGAGATCCTGCGCCGGATTGGGATCGGCGCGACCGCCCGCAGCCACCGCGCGGGCCAGCGTTGCATCGACGGCATCGCGCTCGTCGAGCGTCAGAGCGAACATGGCCTGGCTGTGGCGCCGCGCGTCACCGATCTCGCGTTGGGTGAATTCACGATACTGGTCGTGGGTCAGCAGCATCACGCCGATCGCGTCCGTGAACATGAGCGAGGTCGAAATTGCTCCAGAGAATTGAGGATTCACCACGCCACCCAGCGCTACGTAGAATGCTGTCGATGCGGCGAGGTCGCGCACAGGCAGGTTGATCAGAATCATCTTGGACATTGCTTTTCCTTCGAAAGCGGCTGGAAGCCGCGCCAGGGTCTGACATTGGAAACAGAGAGCTCTCGATACTCCTCCTGAACTGCATTCAAATGTAGCGCGCGGCGCCCATGCAGAGCGCGGCGATACCCAGCAGGCCCGCCGCCGCACGTTGGACGGCGGCGATACGTGCACGGAGGTCCTCCGGCTTGCCGGTGCCACGACGCAGGGCCACGAGCGCGCGGGGACCGATGACAGCCTGAATACCGGCCGCGAGCAGTGCGCAGACAGCACCGACCGCGAGCACCTGCTCGGTCTTGCCGAAGCTGTGGGAATGAACGAGATGCCCGAGATAGCCGCCGGTCAGGATGGCAATCGTCGCCGCGCCGAGTTGTGGAAAGACCAGTTGCTCACCGCCAACTCCGCCGATGCGGGCCAGCGCAAAGCTTGATCCCGCCCAGAACACGGACGACAACACATGAAGCGACAGGGCAATCACGAGGGCAATTTGCATGGCAAGCTCCGAACCGACTTCTAAATTGAATATACTATATGTATAGTCAATACGTCAACAGAATGGCAAGGCAATGCCGAAGCGCAATTATGTGAGCTCCGCGCGGGCTTCCGCGGCCGCGGCGACGCGCGAGCGCATCATCGCCGCCGGCGCACGGCTATTGCGCAAGGACGCGAGCATTTCGAGCTTCTCGCTCGACGTCGTCGCGAAGGCGGCCGGCGTCACGCGGTTGACCGTCTACAACCAGTTCGGATCGCGGCGGGGATTGCTGGAGGCCGTGTTCGACGACATCGCGCACCAGGGCGGACTGTTCGAACTGGCCGAGGTCATGACAATGGCGGATCCGCGCGCCGCGCTCGACCGCGTCATCGAAATCTTCTGTACCTTCTGGGGGCGCGATCCCGCCATCGGCGGGCTCAACCAGGCCATCGCGACCGATCCGGAATTCGGCGAGGCGCTGATCGAGCGTAACGAGCGCCGCCGGGAACTGCTGACCGCGCTGCTGTCGCGGATCGTCGGCAAGCACGCAGCAAAGCGCGCCATGCGGGACACCGTCGATCTGATCTTCGTGCTGACGAGTTACCCGGCTTTTGCAGCGCTGAGTCGGCAGCGATCGACGGAGGAGGTCTGTCGCTTGCTGCAGACGGCGTGTCACGCGGCTGTAGACGCACTGGATGAGGGCGACAAGCGGGAGCGGAAGAAGTAAGAGCATCGCGACGCCTTCTTCCTTCTCCCCTCGCGGGAGAGGGAAAGAGCATGCGCCTACTTCACTTCAAACTTGCTGTACGCTTCGTTCATCGCAATGATGACGTGCTCGGCGCAGGCGTTGACGCGATGCGGATCAGCCTCCGTCTCGTAGGCCTCCGATGTCATCATGTCGATGAAGGCCGTGACGGTGGGATAATAGACCAGCGCCGCGAAATCCCAGTTGTTACCCTGCTGCGGGCCGAGCGCGACCGCCTTGGCGTCGCCGGTCCAGAGCAGCGTGCCGCCGCGCGCCTTGATCATCGGCACTGTGACCGCACTGTAGCGCAGATAGGCGTCCCAGCCGGAACCGTCGCCGTCGCCCGAGCGCGCGTGGAAGCGCATCAGGTTCAGCATCACCACCGGTGCATGCCGATCGAGCCGCTTCAGGCCGTCGATGTTCAACATATTAACCGCCAATGCCGCCTCCTCTGGTCACGCCTGCATTGTAGCATTGCGGCCGCGTGACTTGTGTCACGACGTAAATCCGGCGCAAGCTTGTACCAACGCCAATGACGATCGCCTCGCCCGCGCCACCGGCCTCCAATCCGGCCAGTTGGCTCAACAACCAGCCTTATCTGCTGCTCAGCCTGAGCTCGCTGTTCTGGGCCGGCAACATCGTGCTCGCGCGCCACGTTGGCGCGCATGTGCCGCCGCTGACGGTGACCACGATCCGCTGGTTCGGCGTGTTCCTGATCCTGCTGCCGTTCGCCTGGCCGCACCTGAAGCGCGACTGGCCGAATCTGCGCAAGAGCCTGCCGCTGATGCTGTTCCTGTCGCTGGTGGGCTTTGCCTTCAACAACGCGATCTCATACTGGGCGATGCAGTACACGGAAGCGCTGAACGCGCTGCTGATCCAGTCAGCCGGACCGCTGTTCGTGGCGCTGTGGTCGCTGGTGCTGTTCGGCGTGCGGCTGACCGGTGCGCAGCTCGCCGGCATCGGGATCTCGCTTCTCGGGGTGCTGATCATCATTCTGCGCGGCGATCTCGCCGCGCTCGCGAGCATCAGCTTCAACAGGGGCGACATCATGTTCGCCTCCTCGCTGGTGGCGTTCGGGATCTACTCTGCCTTCATCCCGCGGCGACCGAAGATCCACCAACTCTCCTTTCTCTCCTTCACCACCTGCTGCGGCGCGACGATGCTGCTGCCGACCGCGATCTGGGAGGCCTGGAGTGGCCGCGTCCTGCAACTCGACGGGGTGACGCTGGCGACGCTGGGCTACATCCTGATCTTTCCCTCGACGTTGGCCTATCTGTTCTTCAACCGGGGCGTGGCGCTGATCGGCCCGAACCGCGCCGCGCCGTTCTTCCATCTGGTGCCGGTGTTCGGCTCGGCGATGGCGATCCTGCTGCTCGGCGAAAAGATCCAGCCATTCCACCTGATCGGCTACCTGCTGGTGCTCGCCGGCGTCGTGATCGCCTCGCGCCAGGGCTCTGCGGTGAAGTAATTCCGCACCGCGAGACGAGGCGACAAACTCGCGCCTTCCGATTTCAACGAGGAGACGCTAGGTTCCGCGCCAACGAAAAAAGAGGGAACGAACCGACATGCTTTCAGCGTTGATCCGAAACCTGCGTGCCATCGGCACGGCCGTCCTTTGTCTCGCCGCTGCGTCCGCTGCGCAGGCCGACAATTATCCGAGCCGCAACATCACGTTGGTGCTGCCGTTCGCGGCCGGCAGCGGCACCGACACCACGACACGGCTGATCTCCCAGCATTTGTCGCAGGCACTCGGCGTCGGCATCGTCATCGAGAACAAGGCGGGCGCCAATGGCATGATTGCCGCGACCTATGTCGCGCGCGCCGCGCCCGACGGCTACACGCTGCTGGTGACCACCAACACGACGCATTCGGCCAATCCCTATCTGCTCAAGAGCCTGACCTATGATCCGGTCAAGGACTTCACCCCGATCGCGCGCACCGGCGACCTGCCCTTCATGCTGGTGATCCACCCGGAGGTGCCGGCCAAGACCGTCGGCGAGCTCATCGCCTACGGCAAGGCCAATCCGGGCAAGCTGAGCTATGCCTCGGGCTCGTCCTCGGCGATCGTCTCTGGCGCGACGTTCGCGCACAATGCCGGGCTCGACCTCCTGCACGTGCCCTACAAGAGCTCGCCGCCGGCGCTCAACGACGTCATGGGCGGCCGCGTCTCGATGATGTTCGTGGACATCCTGACCGGCCTGCCGCATGTCCAGGGCAATGCGCTACGCGCGCTCGCCGTCACGACAAAGGACCGCTCGTCACTGGTGCCGAACCTGCCCTCGATGCAGGAGGCCGGCGTGCCGGACTTCGACATCTCGTCGTGGCAGGGCTATTTCGGCCCCGCCGGCATGCCCAAGGAGATCGTGACGCGGCTCAATGCCGAGATCCGGAAGATCGTCGAGAAGCCGGAGATCAAGGCGCAGCTCGCCACTCTCGGCATGGACGCGTTTTCAGGCACGCCGGAGCAGCTCGGCACGTTCGTGAACGAACAGCTCGTGTTGTGGGAAAAGCTGATCCGAGAGGCTGGGATCGAGAAGCAGTAGAGGCGCGCGAAAGCCGCGCCCTCCGCATTCTCCGTCATGGCCGGGCTTGTCCCGGCCATCCACGTCTATCAAAGCGTCCGGTATCCAAGAACGTGGATGCCCGGGACAAGCCCGGGCATGACTATGGAATAGGTGGCGTCGCTCTGGTGTGACGCCTTACGCCGCGCGCACCTTGGCGAGGAAGCCGTCGACTGCGCTTCGCAGCGCGCCGGACTGGCTGTCGAGCTCGCGGGCGTTGGTGAGCACGTCGCTTGCCGCCGTGCCGGTCGCTTCCGCGGCCGAGGTGACGCTGCCGATATTGGCGTTGATCTCGTTCGATCCGGCCGCGACCGACTGAATGTTGCGGGCGATCTCGCGGGTCGCTTCGCCCTGCTGCTCGATCGACGCGGAAATGCCCGCCGTGATCTGGCTCATCTCCGCGATGGTCTGGGTGATACCGCCGATCGCGGCGACCGCATCGCTGGTCGAGGTCTGCATCGCCGCGACCTGGGCGGAGATTTCCTCGGTGGCCTTGGCGGTCTGGTTGGCGAGCGCCTTGACTTCGGAAGCGACGACGGCGAAGCCGCGGCCGGATTCACCGGCGCGCGCCGCCTCGATGGTGGCGTTCAGCGCCAGCAGGTTGGTCTGTGCCGCGATCGAGTGGATCAGCTTGACCACCTCGCCGATCTTCTCGGCGCCGGTGGAGAGTTCCTGCACCGTGGCGTTGGTACGCTCGGCGTCGTTGACGGCGCGGCTCGCCACTTCGGTCGAGCGGGTGACCTGGCGCGAGATTTCCGCAACCGAGCTCGACAGCTCTTCGGCGGCCGCGGCAACCGTGCCGACATTGCCCGACGCTCTCTGCGAGGCCGCGCCGACGGTCGCCGCACGCGAAGAGGCGTCGCTGGCGGTCGCGGTCATCGATTGCGCCGTGGCTTGCATGCCCGTCGCGGCCGAGGAGACCGAGCGGACGATGCCGTTGACGCTGCGTTCGAAGTCGCTGGCGATGCCCTCCATCGCGCTGCGACGTTCCGCCGCGACACGATCCTTCGCATCGGCTTCGGTCTTCTCGAGGTCGCGAATGCGCAGTGCGTTGTCCTTGAAGATCTGGACGGTCGACGCCATCGCGCCGACCTCGTCGCCACGGCCGACGCCGGGAATGTCACCCTCGAGCTTGCCCTCGGCGAGATCCTTCATGCGGGCGCCGAGCAGAACCAGCGGACCGCTGATGCTGCGGCCGAGCAGCCAGGCGACGCTGCCGGCGACGATGACGATGCCGAACATGGCGAGACCGAGCAGCCAGTAGACCGGGCCCATCTTGGCGTCGATGTCGTCGAGATAGGCGCCGGTGCCGAGATACATCTCGAGTTCGGGGACGGCCACCGCGTAGCCCATCTTCCGGATCAAGCCTTCCTGGCCCGGTTTCGCGTATTCATAGGTCAAAAGGATCGAACCGTTGGCCTTCGCGCCGTTCATCAGCTCCCAAGACAGTTTGCGGCCATTGGTCAGAACTTCCATGCGGTTGCTGCCGACCTGCTTCGGATCTGGCGCCAGCTGCGTGATACCGTCATAGGACGTTCCGAAGAGATAACCGGCGCCTTTGTCATAGGTCATCGCGTTGCCGTAGCGACGAAGATCAGCCATCGCGGCGTCCTTCGTCATCTCGCCCGCATCCACCCGCTTCTTCAGCGCCACCGCATAGTTGCGGCCCATGTCGACGATGGCCTTGGCCTGCTCGATGCGCGCGTTCACCATCTCCTGCTTCATCAGGTACCCGGAGAGGACCCCGGAAATGCACAAGCCGAACAAGGTGACGCCGACAAGGATGCCGAGCTTGGGGGCGATCTTCATATTGCTCAATTTCACGGGATGCTCCGGCAACAAAGGGATAAGGACGCGCGAGTGAATCGATCGAAATCAAATTAACTTTTAGGGGGTGACCCCTTAGCAAGCTGTTACGGGGCGCCCCGTAAAAGCCCGGAGAAGACGTCGGACCAGTCGTATAAATTGCCTCAACGACAACCTGGAATTGTACGCGACGTCCCCGATTTCGCGTAAAAGACGCAAAGGCCCGCGCGAAGGCCGGGTCACAACAAGAAACCAAATCGGGAGCAGGACATGCCGAAATACAGGATCGTGACGCCGAAGGGCGCGAGCTTCACGGTCGCGAGCAGCGATTATTCCTACGAGCGCGAGGCGCTCGATCCGATCGACGCCGAGATCGTCGAGGCGCCGGCCGATGAGGCCGGGTTCATCGCCGCCGCGAAGACAGCGGACGCCATCTACGCGAAGGGGATCCCGATCACCAAGACCATCATCGACGCGCTGGAGAGCTGCAAGGTCATTACGCTCGGCTCGGTCGGCGTCGACAGCGTCGACATCAAGGCCGCAACCGCGCGCGGCATTCCCGTCACCAACATCCCCGACACCTTCATCGAGGAGGTCGCCGACCACGCTATGATGCTGCTGCTCGCGGGCTTCCGCCGGCTGGTCGAGCAGGACCGGATGGTGCGCAGCGGCCGCTGGGCGGAGGGCCGGCCGGCGTTGTCGAAGATTCCGCGGCTGATGGGCCAGACGCTCGGCTTCATCTCGTTCGGCCGCGTCGCGCGTGCAGTTGCGAAACGCGCAGCTCCGTTCGGCCTGCGGATGATGGCCTACGATCCCTTCATCCAGGAAACGCTGATGTCCGACCACGGCGTGATTCCGGCGACGCTGAACGAGGTGTTGTCACAATCCGACTTCCTCTCGATGCACGCCCCCGCCCGGCCCGAGGTGCATCACATGCTCACCGAGAAGCACTTCCGGCAGATGAAGAAGGGCTCGGTCTTCATCAACACCGGCCGCGGCGCCACCGTGGACGAGGAAAGCCTGATCAAGGCGCTTCAGGAGGGCTGGATCGCCCATGCGGCCCTCGACGTGCTGGAGAAGGAGCCGCCCTCGCACAACAACCCCATCCTCAGCATGGAGAATGTGACCCTGACCGCCCATGTCGCCTCCGCCTCGGCACGGTTTGACGAGGCGCGCAAGCGCCGGGTGGGCTACGAATTGTCACTGGTGCTTCAGGGCATGTGGCCGGTAAGCTGCGTCAATCCGTCGGTGCTGCAAGACACCGCGCTCCGCCGCTGGCAGCCTGTCAGCATGGACCGCGGCCCGAACAGCTAGGCGGGACGGCCGCGAAGACGCGCCGGCAACCGGAAAGACCCTTCACCGGCGATCAACGCCGGGAAGGGAAACACATAGGGAGGAACCGATGAGGAACGACATCACACGTCGTGATGCCTTGGCGCTGGGCCTGTCTGCTGCGGCAATCGCGGCAACCGGTGCTCCGGCGAATGCCCAATCCGCGATCAAGGCCGCGGACGTCCCCACACCGAAACTGCCAATCGAGAAAGGCGCATCCCTGCGCATGCTGCGACCGGTACGTTTCGTCCAGGCCGACGAGGATGTGTTCCGCGCCAATGCAGCAAAATTCACCAAGGAAACGGGCGTCGAGGTCAAGGTCGACTTCGTCGGCTGGGAGGACATCAATCAGCAGACCGCGGTGACCTCGAATTCCGGCGCCGGTCCGGACATCATCATCGGATTCTCCGACGCACCGCACATCTATGTCGACAAGCTGGTCGAGCTGACCGACGTCGCCGATTATCTCGGCAAGCGGTACGGCGGCTGGCTGCCGCTGGCGCAGCGCTACGGCAAGAAGAACAAGAGCCCCATTTGGATCGGGCTGCCGTTCGGAGCCACCGCGGGTCCCGTGATCTACCGCAAGTCGATCCTGCAATCGGTCGGCTTCGACAAGGTGCCGGAAGACCATGCCGGCATCCTCGACCTGTGCCAGAAGCTCCAGAAGGCCGGCAAGCCGGCGGGCTTCGCCCTCGGCAATGCCAAGGGGGACGGCAACGGGTTCGCAAGCTGGGCGCTATGGTCGCACAACGCGGCCCTGCTCGACGAAGAGGGCAACGTCATCATCAACAGCAAGGAGACGATCGCCGCGCTGAACTGGGTCAAGCAGCTCTACCCGACCTTCATCGCCGGCACGACGTCCTGGAATGACGTCAGCAACAATCGCGCCTACGCCGCGCAGGAGATCGCGCTGACCGCCAACGGCGTCTCGCTGTATTTCTCGCTGAAGAACGATCCGGCGACCAAGGCGATTGCCGACGACAGCGAGCATCAGTTGCTGCCGAAGGGCTTGGCCAAGGTGTCGCCGATGGCGGGCCTGACGCTGAACGCCATGGTGTTCAAGCACAGCCAGTACCCCAACGCCGCAAAGGCCTTCCTGCAATACATGCTGGAAAAGGACCAATACGAGCCTTGGCTCAACGCCAATTCCGGCTACTGGTCCCAGCCGCTGGCCGCCTATGCCGAGGCCGCCGTGTGGTCGCAGGACCCCAAGGTGAAGCTGTTCAAGGACACGATGAACAGCACCTATTACGACGGCTATGCGGGTCCGATCTCGACCGCGACCGGTGCCGTCAGCGCCGACTACGTGCTGATCCAGATGTTCGCATCCGTCGCGACCGGCGCTGCCACACCGGAAGCTGCGGCCGCGGAAGCCGAGCAGCGCTGCAAGCGGTACTTCCGACGGCAGAAGTAACGTTGGACAGAAGCGCGTCATTGCGAGCGAAGCGAAGCAATCCAGCCTGTCTCCGCGGTTACGGCCTGGATTGCTTCGTCGCTTCGCTCCTCGCAATGACGGGCATGGAGACTTTCACAGACAGGACAACGACCCGATGTCCGTGACCACACTTCCCACTCTCGCCCTCGCACGACGGCAGCCCTCCTGGCTGGTGCGCCTGTTCGACTACAAGCCGTTCCTGATCGTGATGTGCCTCGCACCCGCGATCGGGCTGCTTACGGTGTTCCTGACCTATCCGCTGGGTCTTGGCATCTGGCTCGCCTTCACCGATACGACGATCGGCAGAAAAGGCGTCTTCGTCGGTTTCGAGAATTTCCAGTATCTGCTCACCGATTCCCTGTGGTGGAACGCGGTGTTCTACAGCGTGGTCTACACGGGGATCGCGACCTTCGGAAAGTTCGCGCTCGGCTTCTGGCTGGCACTGCTGCTCAACAACCATTTTCCGTTCAAGAGCCTGTTGCGTGCGATCATCCTGATGCCATGGATCGTGCCGACGGTGCTCTCGGCGCTGGCGTTCTGGTGGATCTACGATCCGCAATTCTCGATCATCTCCTACCTTCTGGTCGACGTGCTGCACTGGCGCACCACCAATATCGACTTCCTCGGCTCGCCCTGGCCGGCGCGCTTCTCGCTGATCGCCGCCAACATCTGGCGCGGCATTCCCTTCGTCGCGATCTCGCTGCTGGCGGGCCTGCAGACCATCTCTCCCTCGCTCTACGAGGCGGCGATGCTGGATGGCGCCAGCGCCTGGCAGCGCTTCCGCTACATCACCTTCCCGATGATGATGCCGATCCTCGCCATCGTCATGACCTTCTCGATCATCTTCACTTTCACCGACTTCCAGCTGGTCTACGCCATCACCCGTGGCGGCCCCGGCAACTCGACCCATTTGCTGGCAACGCTGGCCTTCCAGCGCGGCATTGCCGGTGGCGAGCTCGGCGAGGGCGCGGCGATCGCGGTGTCGATGATCCCGTTCCTCGTGTTCGCAACGCTGTTCTCTTATTTCGGCCTGGCGCGCCGCAAATGGCAGCAGGGAGAGAGCAATGACTGATACCACCGCCCAGCCGGCCGCCGTCGCCACCACACCGCCGGACACCATGGCCTGGGATTCCGGGCTGCGGCGGCTGATGATGATCTACCTGCCGCTCGGGTGCTTCGTGCTGATCCTCCTGTTTCCGTTCTACTGGATGGCGATCACGTCGTTCAAGCCGAACGCAGAGCTGATGAACTACAAGGAGCACAACCCGTTCTGGATCTCCTCGCCGACGTTGGCGCACATCAAGCACCTCTTGTTCAATACCGCCTATCCGCGCTGGCTATGGACGACGATGCTGGTTGCGGTCGGCGCGACCACGCTGTCGCTGATCGCGAGCACGCTGGCCGCCTACGCGATCGAGCGCCTGCGCTTCCGCGGCAGTCCCTATGTCGGCCTCGGCATCTATCTTGCCTATCTCGTGCCGCCCTCGATCCTGTTCATTCCGCTCGCAACCGTGGTCGTCCAGTTCGGCCTGTTCGATTCACCGCTGGCACTGATCCTGGTCTACCCGACCTTCCTGGTGCCGTTCTGCACCTGGCTCCTGATCGGCTATTTCAAGTCGATCCCCTACGAGCTAGAGGAATGCGCGCTGGTGGACGGCGCCACCAGGCTCCAGATCCTACGCCGGATCACGCTGCCACTGGCGGTGCCCGGCCTGATCTCGGCCGGCATCTTCTCCTTCACGCTGTCCTGGAACGAGTTCATCTACGCGCTCGCCTTCATCCAGAGCGGCGCCAACAAGACGGTGCCGGTCGCGATCCTGACCGAGCTCGTCACCGGCGACGTCTACCAATGGGGGGCGCTGATGGCGGGATCTCTGCTCGGCTCGCTGCCGGTTGCGATCTTCTACTCGCTGTTCGTGGATTACTACGTGTCGTCGCTGACGGGCGCGGTAAAGGAGTAATTCGTGGCTGCGCGCAAGCGCAGCCGATCGTGCTATCGTGATAGACCGCATGCTGCCTTGGTCCCACGCTCCATCCTGACAGCGGGGTCGATCATTGGCGCCGTCGATTGTCGCTCGAGAAAGCGAAAATTGCATGCGTTCGCCAAAGCTCCCATCATTATCTCGACGCGGTTTCTGCCTGTGTTGCGTCGGCGCCGCGACCGCCGCCGCTTCGGGATGGCTTAGCCCCAGGCAGGCCTACGCAGAGGCGCGAGGCATCGTCAGCCTGATCAAGGACAGCGCTGCAGTATCGCCGATTGTCACGCACAAGCTCCGAAACAACATCACCGTGCTGGAAGGCTCCGGCGGCAACATTGCCGTGCTGACCGGGCCCGACGGCAAAGTGCTGATCGATGCGGGGATCCGCGTCTCACGTCCGCAACTCACCAAAGCGCTGGCTGATCTCGGCGCCGATCCCGTCACCCATCTCGTCAACACCCACTGGCATTTCGATCATGCCGATGGCAACGAATGGCTGCATGCAGCCGGCGCGAAGATCATTGCGCAGGAAAACACCCGCAAACACCTTGCCGAAGTGCAGCGGGTCGAGGACTGGGACTACAATTTCCTTCCGCTCGGCGCGGGCGGTATCCCCAGTGAAGTCTTTGCCGACAGCCGCGAGCTTAAGCTCAACGGAACCTCGATCGGCCTGAAGTATTACGGGCCCGCGCACACCGACAGCGACATCTCCGTCACTTTCGCAGAAGCCAACATCGTTCACGTCGCCGACATGTTCTGGAACGGCATCTATCCGTTCATCGACTATTCGACCGGGGGCAGCATCGACGGGATGATCGCTGCATGCGACGCCAATCTCGCGGCGATGGACAAGGACACGATCGTCATCGCCGGGCATGGCAAGCCGGTCGGAAACAAAGTCGAGTTCCAGGCCTTTCGCGACATGCTCGTCGGGATCCGCGACAACGTCGCCCGCCTCAAGAAGCAGGGACGAACGCGCGATGAAACCGTTGCGGCGAAGCCGACAGCGGCGTTCGACGCGATATGGGGGCAATTCGTGATCGATCCCGGCTTCTTCACCAGACTGGTCTACCAGGGCGTTTGAAAAACCCTCGCGGCCGTCGGCGAACTCATCGTTTTGAAAGGAAATTAATATGAAAACCGCAGAGACCACACGCAAGCCATCGCTCCTCGATCGTCGGAGTCTCGTTCTTGGGTTGTCCGGAGCGGCTGTCGCAGTTGCTTCGACGGCAGCGTCCGCGAAGCCGGAGCGCGACGAACACACCGCCGATGCCTATCCGGTCACCTATCATCGAACCAAGACCGTCGACGGGATCAAGATCTTCTATCGCGAGGCGGGTCCGAAGGACGCGCCGGTTGTGCTGTTGCTGCACGGCTTCCCGACCTCCTCGCACATGTTCCGCAACCTGATCCCGGCACTGGCCGACAAGTACCACGTGATCGCTCCCGACTATCCCGGATATGGCCAGAGCGAGATGCCACCGCGCGCGACATTCAAGTACACGTTCGACCGTTTCGGCGAGCTTGTCGGCGGCCTGCTCGACCAGCTCGGCGTCACCCGCTACGCGATGTACGTCATGGACTACGGCGCTCCCGTCGGCTGGCGCCTGGCGCTCAAAAATCCAGAGCGCATCAGCGGCCTGATCGTGCAGAACGGCAACGCCTATGACGAAGGGCTGAAGGAGTTCTGGAATCCGATCAAGCAATACTGGGCCGACGGATCCGATGCCAGTCGGCAGGCGTTGATGAAGCTGGTAACGCTGGAAACGACGAAATTCCAGTACACCGACGGCATGTCCGACGTCAGCCGGATTTCACCCGACAACTGGGTGCAGGATCAGGCGCTGCTCGACCGTCCCGGCAACAGCGAAATCCAGATGGACCTGTTCTACGACTATCGGACCAATTTGCCGCTGTATCCCGCGGTGCAGGCCTACTTCCGCAAGCACAAGCCGCCGACCCTGATCGTCTGGGGCAAGAACGATTTCATCTTCCCGGCCGATGGCGCCCATCCCTACAAACGCGACCTGCCCCAGGTAGAATTTCACCTCATCAACACCGGCCATTTCGCGCTCGAGGACAAGTTCGACGAAATGGTCCCGTTAATTCGCAACTTCCTCTCCCGCAAGATCGCCTGATCATCCCGGAAGGAAACGGACATGTATGCCGCTCTCGACTGCGTGGCCGTTCTGGCAGCCTCCACCTTGTTCGCAGCAGCCGCCGCCGCCCAAACCGCCAGAGACGTGCGCGGCCCATCGCCGCTGGTCGCGATCGAAAACGAGGTGCCTGCGCGGCTGATCGTCGATCCGCCGCTCGCCGAACAGTTGGCGCAGGGTCTCGTCTTCATCCAGTACACCACGGAGAATCTCCGCGTCGTGCCGGTGTTTGGCAAAGGCGCGCTCGACGTATCGCCGCGCCTCGGCCACGTCCATATCACGGTCGACGATGCGCCGTGGCATTTTGTCGATGCCAGCGGCGAGACCGTGATCGTGGTCGGACTGAAGCCCGGCCCCCACAAGGTCCTGCTGGAGCTGGCCGATCCCACGCATCACGTGATCGACAGCAAGAGCGTCAGTTTCGAGATCCCAACACCCCTAAAAAAATAACTGTCGGCCGCGGCGCCTGGCCTGGTTTCACAAAACTGCAATGCGCGGTCCGCATAAGACGTCCTCCGTTAACAGGAGACGCACATGCGTGCGACTTTTCTTGGCACCGTCGCAACGATCATTCTTACCGCGAGCTCCGCGCTCGCGCAGAGCCAAGACGAATTCCCGGCCAAGCTCGCCGGCCATTTGGTGATGCCGGCCGCCACGTTCATCGACGCGCCGGCTGATGCCCCGGCCGATCTCAAGACATCCGGCAAATACTCCACCGGGAAGCGGGTCGACGCGCTCGGCACGGTGATGGGCAAGTCCTATGAGCGGGCGACCGGCGTGTCGCTGCCGTTCAAGGGCCAGCCGCTGCAGGGCCATTCCGGTATCAAGTCGATTGGGGACGGCACTTTCTGGGTCATCACCGACAACGGCATGGGCGCGCGCGCCAATTCGCCGGATTCGATGCTGTACCTCAACCGCTACAGGATGGATTGGGCCGGCGGCAAGATCGAGCGGCTGGAGACCGTGTTCCTGCACGATCCCGACAGACGCGTGCCGTTCCGCATCGTGCATGAAGACACCGAGAAGCGTTACCTCACCGGCTCCGACTTCGACACCGAAGGTTTTCAGATCATCGGCGACACCTTCTGGATCGGCGACGAGTTCGGCCCTACATCCTGAAGGCCGACAAGACCGGCAAGATTCTCGGGCTGTTCGAGACAGTCGCCGACGGCAAGCCGGTGCGCTCGCCGGATCATTGGGCGGTGGCGACCCCGGGCGCGCCGGGTGCGACCTACAGCAACGTCAACCTCCGACGCTCCAAGGGTTATGAGGGCTTCGCTTCCTCGAAAGACGGCAGGTTTCTCTACGGCCTGCTCGAGGGGCCGCTCTGGGATGCCGAGAAGAAGGACTGGGAGAAGGTCGACGGCAAGGAAGCCTCGCGCATCCTCGAATTCGACGTCGCCGCGGAAAAATTCACCGGCCGCTACTGGCAGTATGTGTTCGAGCAGAACGGCAACGCCATCGGCGACTTCAACATGATCGACCCGGCGAGCGGCCTAATCATCGAGCGCGACAACGGTGAAGGCACGCCCGACAAGGCCTGCCCGCAAGGCAGCCGCGGCGAGAACTGCTTCCCAGACGTGGCGAAGTTCAAGCGTGTCTACAAGATCGAGCTCAGCGACGGCAATGTCGGCAAGCCCGTGCGCAAGATCGGCTACATCGACCTCCTGAAGATCAGGGATCCCGACAAGAAGGCGAAGAAGCCGCTCAATGACGGCGTCTACACCTTCCCGTTCTTCACCATCGAGAACGTCGATCGTGTCGACGAAACCCACATCATCGTCGGCAACGACAACAATCTGCCGTTCTCGTCCAGCCGCGATCCCAACAAGGCCGACGACGACGAGTTCATGCTGCTCGATGTCGCGGATTTCCTGAAGGCGAAGTGAGCTATGCTCTTTCAACACGGTCATCGCCCGGCTCGACCAAGGCGATCCAGTAATCCGCGGCGCCAGCGATTAGATCGTGACGCCGCGGCGTACCGGATGCCCCGCCCCCGTGCGCAACTGCGCACTAGGCGGGGCATGACAGGGAGTGAGCGAGCGCGAGCTAAGACGGCATCGCACTTCGGCGCCGCCCATCAGCCCGCCGGCACGATCACCATGCTCTTGTCCTTCGGCCAGCGAACGCGCCAGGCGAAGTTGATGTCCTTGACCTCGCCGGGCTTGGAGTCGAACGACCATTCCAGCACACCGCGCCGGTCGCGAATGTTGCTTGCGGTCGGCGGCGTGGTCGCAGGCAGCATCTCGACGAGGATGTCCTCGTTCTCGCTGACCGGCAACTGATCCTCGATCGCGACCTTGATCGGGAAGTCGTGACCGTTGCGGATCGTCGTCTTGAACGATCGCTCGTCGGTCTTCGACGTCGTGACCAGGAGGCCTGCCGAACCTTCGTTGCGCTTGAGCACCGCGCGCTCGATCCTGACCTTGTCGTCGGCGCCGAAGCCGAGTCGCACGATATCGTCCTTGGCCGAAGCCGAGAGCTTGCCGCGGCCGACGAAAGTCCCGTCGCGATAGATTGCGACCTTGCCCGGCAGCAGGCTCGTGTCGTCGGTCTGCTTGAAGCTGGCTTCGAGGAACGCGGTGGGGTCCATCACCGGTGCCGCGCGCACCATGAGATCGGCGGCCACGGTCATCGAGGCGATGCGCAGGCTCTTGGCGCCCTCGGCGGCGCCGAGGCTGATGCGGCCGGGGATTTTGTAGGTGGCCTGGAAGTCGCCGATCTCGGCGACCGCCTGCTGTTCTTCGGCGCGTTCGCGGATATCGTCGGCGGCCTTGGCCGCAGAAGTTTCCATCTTTCGCTGCTGCATTGGCGCCGCCGCCGGCATTGCCGAATCCGAAAGCGAACCCAGCGCCCGCGGCCTCGGCACCTGCGGATATTGCGCAACCAGCGAATTCAGCTCCGGCGCGCTGCCGCCGCGGCCGATGCGGACCGTGGAGACGCCGAGCGTGACGTTGGACCAGTCCTCGCCGGTTGATTGCGTGACCTCGGCGCGCCGAACCAATTCGAGCTGCGGTTTGCGATCCTTCGCGCCGGTGTCGAGGCGGGCGTCGTAGAGCGGCAGCCAGCGCGCATTGCGCACATCGTAGGTGACCCTCAACGTCGCCTTGGTTGCTGTCGGCGCGGCGATATCCATGCGGACTTCGAGCTTGCTCGGCGGCTTGGCCTTGCGCTCGACTTCGAGCTGGGCGATCTGCCGATCGATCTCGCGCATCTTGCGCGTGGCGTCGCGAACGGCGGTATCGGCGCTGGCAATTTCCTCGCCGACGGTGGCAAAGGCCGTGCGCCATTCGGCAATCGGCCGCGCCTCGCCCTTGTCGCCGATGCCGGCAGGAGAGGCTTCCGCAAAATGCTCCGCGAATTTGCGCCGCGCATTGGCCGAGTCGATCGCGCCTTGCAGGTCGGCGCGCTGGTCGTTCAGTGCCTCGATGCGCTTGTCCAGCTCCGGCAAATTGACCGGCGCCGCACGCGGCGTTCGCGCATCGATCGTGCCGATAGTGAGCTTCGCTCCCCCCTCACCCTCCACCCGGATCGAGGAGGTATCGAGACCAAGCGGGAAGTCCTTGGCAACGAGCGTCGAATCGCCAGACGGCAGGTCCACCGCGATGACGCGGGTTACGGTCGCGCCGTCGGGGTAAACGGTGACGGTATCGATGGCCGACGTGGCGCCCAATTCGGCGGCCCATGACGACGACGCGAATGCCGTGGTCACCAGAACCAGGCTCGTCGTCGCCAAACATCTTGCGGTGATGCGCATCAAGTCCCTCCTCCAAGTCATCGCCGCCGCCAGCCGGACGCGCGATCCAATGCCTCGCCAACATGGTTGGACGCGGCAGGGAAGGAACTGGTTCGATTAGGGTTTCCGTGGGGCGCCGCCGCGGCGGCAGCAAGGCCCGGAACGTGTCGTCAGCCCGCGACGGAGCCCTTAATCCGGAGCGGACGAACCCTGCCCGAAGATGCGGCGGAGCAGATCGGTGACGTTCTTGGCGCCCGCCTTCCTCAGAATGCCGGCGCGATAGCCTTCGACCGTGCGTGCGCTCAGATGCATGCGCCGGGCGATCTCCTTGTTGGTCAGGCCGGCGGCGAGATGCTCGAGCACGTCGCCCTCTCGCGCGGTCAGGGGTTCGCAGCCGGGCAGCCAGCGCTGCCGGCTGGAGCCGGGCTGTGCGAACTCGTCGATGGCGGCATCGATCCGGTCGACGATGTCGCGGGTGCGGAACGGCTTCTCGATGAAGTCGGCCGCGCCACTCCTGATGGCATCAACCGCCATGGCGATGCTGCCGTTTGTCGCGGTCACCAGCACCGGCGCCATGCAGTTTTCCTCGCGCAGGCGCTTGAGCACGTCGAGACCGGAGCGATCGGGCGGCATCTCCAGCAGCACGCAGGCCGGCATCCGCGCCTTGGCCTCCGAGAGCAGAGACGCGCCGTCGGCGAAGCAGATCACGTTGTATGCGCTCTGTTGGAGCGCGGTGGACAATTGTTCGCGGGAGGCGGCATCGGTGTCGATGACGAATACCTCACCCTTGGAAAGCATGTTCCCCGGCATAATTCCGATCCAGCAATGTCTTTGGTCAAATGGTCCGAGACAGCAGCGGGGCCTCGTCGCGCCGCGCCGTCATATGCACGGCATTCACGCCCGTGCTTCGGTTTCACTTATGTATGTTCCACCCGGTTCCCGGATTTGACGGATCGGGACATAAACTTTACATTTCGGGACATCTGCGGGATTGCTGACAGGAACGGGTCGCATGACCGACCTCATTCGTAGCGCAGGCTTGAGCTATTACCCGGAGGTCGCCCGGTCGGTCGGGCTCGACCCCAAACAAATGATGCGCAAGGTCAGGCTGCCGCTGGCCTGCCTCGACAAGCCCGATACGCCCATTGCCGTCACCGGCCTGCGCCGCCTGCTCGAAATGTCGGCAGAGGCGTCCGGAGCCGAAGATTTCGGCTTGCGGCTTGCCGAGCGCGGCGGGCTGACCAATTTCGGCGCAGTCGGCCTGATCGTGCGCGAACAGGCGACCGTTGGTGAAGCCATCGAAGCCTTCTCGCGCTTCATCCCGATCCATCACGACGGCATGAAGCTGGATGTCACCCGCGACAAGCAGACCGTCACCGTCACGCTGCACCTGCGCGGCCGACAGCCGACCGCGCCGCGCCAGTCGATCGACATGGCGCTCGGCAGCGTCCACCGCATCATCCAGTCGCTGTTCGGCAGCGATTGGCGGCCGCAGGAAGTTCACCTGCACTACCCACCGCCGCTCGACCGCAAGCGCTACCGCGAGTTCTACGGCTGCCGTGTGACCTTCAATGCGGAGGACGATTCGATCCTGTTGTCGGCACACGACATGGAGCGCCGGATCCCGAGCGCGCATCCGCTGATCGCGAGCTATCTGCGCAAGCGGATCGAGGCGATCGAGACGCGGCCGGCAAGCTGGGAGGAGAAGGTCGACGAGGTCGTGCGTCTCCTGCTCGCCGGCGGCGACTGCACGGTCGAGCGCGTGGCCGAGCACCTCGCCTGCACCCGCCGCACCATCCACCGCCATCTCGCCGAAGCCGGCACCAGCTTCTCGGCCATCCTCGACGCGCAGCGCGCCGATCTCGCGGTCCAGCTGATCGACGACCCCGGCCGACCGCTGGCCGACATCGCCGTGCAGCTCGGCTTCTCCGCACAGAGCGCCATGGCCCGCTGGTTCCGCGGCCATTTCGGCTGCACAATCACCGCATGGCGCAAAGGCGTCCGGCCGCTGGAATCCCTGACCGCGGCGACCGCGGCTTGAATTCAGCGTGCCGGGACGGGCACGCCCATGATGGCGAGGGCGCGGCGACGGCTGCCGGCGAGCAGCGGACCGAACGCGATGGCAAAGCCGAGGAACGCAACGATCCAGCCGCACGCGGCAAGGTGCAGCAACGCATCGCTGTGCGCCGGCCAAACCACCGCCGCGACCCGCGCCAGCGCCGCGACGATGATCGCGGCATAGATGGCTTGTGTCGCCGGCGACGCCGTCAGCGCCTGTCCGGTATGGCCGAGACTCGCACGGGTCATCACCGCGAGCGTCATGGTTCCGGCCGCTCCCGCCATCCAGGCGTGGATGCCCGCGCTCGGCGGCAACGCGCCGAAGACGGCAAAAGCATGCAGGAGGAAGCCAAGCGGCACGAAGACATAGCCGACATGGAGAATCAGGAGCAACCGCTCGCGGAAGGTGCGATCACCGGCCCAGCGCGCAAGCCGCACCAGGTGCAGCACACCCACCAGCGCCATCACCGCCCCGGTAACCGTACTCAAGGGCGCGACGATCCACGCGATGATCGCAATTGCGCTGCACCCGATCACCACACCGTCAAAACGCCCGAACGGCACCGGCAGGCGGCCGGGGTTGAACTTGACCAGCCAGTTTCGGGTGAAACTCGGGATGATGCGGCCGCCGATCAGCGAGATCATCATAACGACCACGCCGATGCCGACGCGGATGCCGACATCGGCCGCACCCGCGTAATGCGCTTCGAGATGGAAGGCGACATTGCCGGCGAGCAGCACGAGCACCAGCACCACGACGGGCAGGTTGCGCCAGTTGCCGCCGGCGATGATCTCGCGCGTTGCAGCAGCGACGACCAGCGTCAGGAAGGCGGCATCGACGGCAAGCGCAAACGCCCAGCCGATATCGGCAGACAGCGTCACCGCGACCCGGCCGGCGATCCAGACCGCCAGCAGCGCGCCCAGGGACGTCCCCTGGATCGGCAGCCGCCCGGTCCAGTTCGGGATCGCCGTGAACAGGAATCCCGTGATCACCGCCGGCAGGAAGCCGTAGAGCATCTCATGGACGTGCCAGTCGCGCGGCGCGAAAGCGGAGCTCACCGACAATTCGCCATAGAACATCGGCAGCCATGCCAGGATCGAAAGCCCTGCCTGGATGGCGGCGAGCAGGAAAAAGGGCCGAAAGCTGTTCGCAAACAGCGGCCAGCCCTCAAAGTTGCGGGATCGGACGCCAGCCATGGGTCAACTCCAGTCGATTCAAATCGTCGCTTGGAAAAATACTGCCGTCCGGCCGGGTCGTTTTTGAGCTATCGCAAACACCCTGACGATTGCAGGTGTCATCACACTTCCAGCGCCAAGGAGGCAGAATGGCCAAGGTCGACACATCGCTGGTTGCGCATTTGCCGCTGTTTGGGGGTGTCAAACCGGAGGACCTCGAGGAGATCCTGCGCGAAGCCCGCTCAGTGCGCTATCCCAAGAACAGCGCCATTTTTGAGCAGGGCGCGGACGCGCAATCCTTCTTCCTGCTGCTGCACGGCCATGTTCGCGCGGCCAAGACCACACCGACCGGCGAGCAGATCGTGGTGCGCTATGTCGCGCCGGGCGAAACGTTCGGTCTCGCGATGGCGATCGGTGCCGCGCGCTATCCGGCCACGGCGATCGCGGTCGACGACAGCGTCGCACTGATCTGGCCGACCTCGGCATGGCCACGACTGGTCGAGCGATTTCCCTCGCTTGCCGCCAACACGCTCCAGACCGTCGGCACGCGGCTCCAGGAGAGCCACACCCGGATCCTGGAAATGTCGACCCAGCAGGTCGAGCAGCGTGTCGCTCATGCGCTGCTGCGCCTCGCCAAACAATCCGGCAAGAAGCTCGACCACGGCATCGAGATCGATTTCCCGATCAGCCGCCAGGACATCGCGCAGATGACCGGCACCACGCTGCACACCGTGAGCCGCATCCTGAGCGGCTGGGAACAGCAGGGACTGGTCGAGAGCGGCCGTCAGCGCATCATCCTGCGCGATCCGCATGGGATCGTCGTGCTCGCGGAGCGGAGCCCCGACAGCGGCGCGGCGTGAAGCCAGGGGTGAAGGGTGCTTCCGCTTACGGCGAAAGCGCCCCTCACCCGGGAATCCGCACGCGGCCCGCGCGAATTCCAGACCGGTTCACGCCGGCACGCGGTCGCACAGCGCGGCGAGGAATTTGTCGCGATCGATGCCATGCTCGCGGCAGGCGTCATCGACCGTGTGGAAGGTTGCGATCGGACAGCCAACGCAAGCCATCCTGAAGGCGAGAAACACGCGGATCGTGTGCGGCGCCGTGCGCATGATGTCATCGACCAGATCGTCGGATCCAAAAGGCATGGACAACAACTCCGTTCCGAAGCCACGATAGCGGAGCGGGCGCGAGTCTCTTTGTCGAAGCGCAAGCTGGCCCGTCATTCCGGCATGACGGTAAGGTGATCTCACACCGCCCGGCTGTGCAACTGCTTCGCGGGATCCAGATGCGCGTCGAACGCGGCTGCGACGCTGCGCACGAGAAAGCGCGAGTCCTTTGCGACTGCGATGCGGTCGCCGTCCAGTCTCACGACGCCGTCGGAGATCAGCGGCTTCAGACGCGATGCCGATTTCAGCATTGCCCCGGCCTCTGCGCCATGACGCGCGCAGATATCGCCGAGATCGGCGCTGAACTCGCACATGATGCGTTCGATGATGTCGGCGCGCAGCCGGTCGTCGCCGGTGAGCCCATAGCCTTTAGCGGTGGCCAAATGACCCGCGGCGATGCTCTGCGCATAGGCGCCGATCTGGACCTCGTTCTGGACATAGCCCTGCGGCAAATGTCCGATCGCGCTCGCGCCGAAGCCGAGCAGGACTTCGCCCTTGTCGGTGGTGTAGCCCTGAAAATTGCGCCGCAGCGTGCGTTGCTCGAAGGCCACAGCCATGGAATCGCCGGGCCGCGCGAAATGATCGAGCCCGATCTGCACATAACCGGCCTCCTTCAACGCATTGGCGATCGCGCAGGCCTGGTCGTGGCGCGCAAGGCCGTCGGGCAGCACGGCCTCGTTGATCATGCGCTGGTGCCTCTTGAAAGCAGGCACATGCGCGTAGCCGAACACCGAGAAGCGGTCGGGCCCAAGCTCGAGCGAACGTCGCACCGTATCCAGGCACGAGGCAACGGTCTGGTGCGGCAGTCCGTAGATCAAATCGAAGTTGATCCCGTTGATGCCGGCGCGCTGGAGCATGTCGACGACGGAAGCCGTCTGTTCAAGACTCTGCACACGGTTGATCGCGCGCTGCACGACAGGGTCGAAGCTCTGCACGCCCAGGCTCGCGCGATTGACCCCGGAGAGCCGCATGGCCTCGACCATGGCGGCCGTCAGCGTGCGGGGATCGATCTCAACCGCAATCTCGGCCGACGGCAGCACGAAGAAGGCTTGGCGCATCGCCGCCATCAACTCGGCAAAAGCCTCCGGCGCCATGATCGTCGGGGTGCCGCCACCGAAATGGATGTGCTCGACCTTGATGCGCCGGCCGATCGTCTCGGACACCTGCGCGATCTCGCTGCGCAGCGTACGCAGATAGGCCGCGACGAGACCGTCTCGACGAACGATCTGGGTATGGCAGCCGCAATACCAGCACATCTCGCGGCAGAACGGCACGTGCAGATAAAGCGACGCGCTGGCCGCCGCCGGGAGCTCCGCCAGCCACTGGGCGTAGGCGCCCTCGCCGATCGCCGGCGAGAAATGCGGTGCGGTCGGGTAGCTCGTGTAGCGCGGCAGTCGTTCTTCGCCGTAGCTCGCCGCAAGATCGGCCCTCATATCTTACCCATTCGTCAATCAATGCTGCGCAGCGGGGCGGCGCATCCCAGGATGGCACGAAATTACCCATTTTCCGGTGCGCTACCTTGCGCTCGCTCAAAGTCCGAGCACGGGATCGGCGCCATGGTGACATTTGATTATTGCCCTCTGGAGATAGGTTATGGCGTCGTTCGCGCTCGATCTCGTTCTGTGGCTCACCGGCGTTCGCGGCCATATCCCGCGCTTTGACGATTTTCGTCCCGTTCCCACGACGCCCACCGTTGGCGCCAGCCACCTGGTACGCGTGATGGTCATCACGGCCGCCGTCTTCGCCGCGCTGTCGCTCGCGGTCTGGGGCACGGTCTGGATTGCGATCCAGTTGCTCTAGCCGAGAACAATCCATCCGCAATACACGGAACTGAACGTGCGAGCGATTTGCGCTCGATGCGGCTGACGTCGCGCACCACCGCGTCTTTCGTATCGCCGATGCGGTCTTCGAAAAACTCCCGAGGATTTTACCGGAGGCGAATTCGGCAAAAGCTTGTCGCAGCGCAAACACGGTTGCCGCGATCGGCGCACACTGCATTCCGTCATCAAGACCATTTCAGATGAAGGATGCTTCCGATGTTCACCCGCCGAGCCGCATTGATCAGCGCCGCCGCCACCGCCTTGATGCTGGCGACACCCGCCTTGGCTGCCGACGATCTCAAACTGCCGCGCCAGAAGGTCGAACTGGTCGCTCCGCCGTTCGTGCACGCGCATGAGCAAGCGACCAAGCAGGGCCCCAAGATCGTGGAGTTCACACTCACGATCGAGGAGAAGAAGGTCGTCATCGACGAGAAGGGCACCACCTTCCAGGCGATGACCTTCAACGGCTCGATGCCGGGTCCGATGATGGTCGTGCACGAGGGCGACTACGTCGAAACGACGCTGGTCAATCCCGCATCCAACTCCATGCCGCACAACATCGACTTCCATTCCGCGACCGGTGCGCTCGGCGGCGGTGCGCTCACGCTGGTCAATCCCGGCGAGCAGGTCGTCTTGCGCTGGAAGGCGACCAAGACCGGCGTGTTCGTCTACCATTGCGCACCGGGCGGCCCGATGATCCCCTGGCACGTCGTCTCCGGCATGAACGGCGCCGTGATGGTGCTGCCGCGCGACGGCCTCAACGACGGCAAGGGCCACGCACTGAAATACGACAAGGTCTATTATGTCGGCGAGCAGGACATGTACGTGCCACGCGACGACAAGGGCAACTTCAAATCCTATGAATCGCCGGGCGAAGCCTTCACCGACACCGAAGAGGTGATGAAGAAGCTGATCCCCTCCCATGTGGTGTTCAACGGCAAGGTCGGCGCGCTCACCGGCAAGAATGCGCTCACCGCCAATGTCGGCGAGAACGTGCTGATCGTGCATTCGCAGGCCAATCGCGACAGCCGTCCGCATCTGATCGGCGGCCATGGCGATTATGTCTGGGAGACCGGCAAGTTCTCCAACGCGCCGGAGACGGGGCTCGAGACCTGGTTCATCCGCGGCGGCTCGGCGGGCGCTGCGCTGTACAAGTTCATGCAGCCCGGCATCTACGCCTATGTCACGCACAATCTGATCGAGGCCGCCGACCTCGGCGCCACCGCGCACTTCAAGGTCGAAGGCAAATGGAACGACGATCTGATGACGCAGGTGAAGGCTCCTGCCGATATCCCGCCCCCCAACACCAACTAGACGCGACGAGGGGCCGGTGATGACCGGCCCCTTTTTCATGGGGAACGACCATGCTGATCGCATTCAAGCTGAAGCTGCTACTCGCCTGCGCCGCCGGGCTTGCGGGGCCGATCGCGGTGGCGCCGCTGGTATCGGACATTGGGACCCACGGCACGGCGGCGGAGCCCGCCATCGTCAGGGTCGCGCCAGGCAGCCTGTCCTATCGCGAGGCCGGCGATTTCACGCGTGCCGGACAGCAAGCGGAAGCGCCGCTGCGCGCGATGCGCTTCGAGAGGCCGCTGCACATCATGCGGCATCAGGTCTCGTCATCCGACTATCAGATTTGCGTGCAGGAGGGCTCTTGTCGCGCGCTTGATCGCGGCGTGGCAATCGCCTCCGATCGACCCGCGGTGCAGGTGAGCTGGCACGACGCCGAAGCCTATGCGGGTTGGCTCTCGCGCAAGACCGGTCACAGCTATCGCCTGCCGAGCGACGCGGAATGGGCTTTTGCGGCCGGCTCCAGATTCAGAGATGACGGTCTTCCGGTGGACGCAGCAGATCCATCGAAGCGCTGGATCGGTCGCTACGAGCGTGAATCCGAGCGCGACCTCTTCGACACGACCGCCTATCCCTTCGGCAAGTTCGGTTCAAACGAGCACAGCGTCGAAGATCTCGCCGGCAATGTCTGGGAGTGGACCTCGACCTGCTTCGTGCGCTCGCGCACCGACGCGGCCGGCAATACCGGCAAACCGACCGTGAACTGCGGCGTGCGCGTCGCCGAAGGTGCCCACCGCGCCTATGTCACGGATTTCATCCGCGACGCCCGCGCCGGCGGCTGCGCGCAAGGCGTACCGCCTGCCAATCTCGGCTTCCGCCTAGTGCGAGAGGAAACGTCCTGGGTCGCCAGCGTATCGGCGCGGTGGAGCAAGACGTGGGCGGCGAGGTCGTGAGTGATCGTAGCGTCATGGCCTTCGCCAGCACGACGCCGGGAATTCACATCGCCCGCGCGAACATGCGAAAGCCCGGCGCGCCGATGATCGCCTCGAAGGCAGGATCGCGCTTCTCCTCGGCAAGGACAAAGCCGGCCTTGGCATAAGCGCGCTCGGCGGGCTCGTTGCCGATCAGGAACGATATTGTCGCCCGGGCAAATCCAGCCGCCCGCCCCTTCTCCAGCGCATGCGCGATCAGCGACTGCGCGAGACCGCGACCACGATAGGCGGGATCAGTCGCGACATACTCGATCATCCAATCGCCCTCACCGCCCTGAACCCAGCAGGCGCGCGTGTAGCCGCCACGTTGGCGGATGGCGGCAAGCTCAGGCGCGGCGAGCCCGGTCGCGGCAGCGATCTCTTCGATGGCACGCCAAGCTGCTGGTCCCGTGCCGGCCGCCGGTAGCGCACACAAGGCAGCCGCAGGCTTGTCATCGATCTCGGCGACCAGAAATTCCGAGACGTGCCACATCGACACCGCGCGCGCGACCACGATGCGCGCAACGAACTCGCGGCACTGCGCCTCCGGCAAACCGAGCGCAACGTCGAACCAGCCGCGCGGCCGGTAGCCGCGTTGCGATGACAGGATGGTTTGCGCGATGAAATCGGCGTCTTCGGGACGCGCAGACCGTATCGTCATGCGCGCCCCCTTCGCGAAAACCTTACGTGTTCTTCAGTGCGACGCGGAATTCGGCTTCGGTCTTGGCCTTGACCTCGTCGAGCGAGACGCCGTCGGCGAGCTCGATCAGCGCCATACCGCCGTTGCCGTGCTTGTCGATGGTGAAGACGGCCAGATCGGTCACGACCATGTCGACCACGCGCTCGCCGGTCAGCGGCAAATTGCACTGCTTCAGGAGCTTTGGACCGTCCTTTGCCGAATGCTCCATCACAACGACCACGCGCTTGACGCCGGCGACGAGATCCATCGCGCCGCCCATGCCCTTGACCATCTTGCCGGGGATCATCCAGTTTGCGAGATCGCCGTTCTGGGCCACCTGCATCGCACCGAGGATCGACAGATCCATGTGGCCGCCACGGATCATACCGAAGGAATCCGCGCTCGAGAAATACGAGGTCGACGGCAGCTCGCTCACGGTCTGCTTGCCGGCGTTGATGAGATCGGCGTCTTCTTCACCCTCATAGGGGAACGGGCCCATGCCGAGCATGCCGTTCTCGCTCTGGAGGCTGACGTCCATGCCGTCCGGGATGTAGTTCGAGACCAGCGTCGGGATGCCGATGCCGAGGTTGACGTAGTAGCCGTCACGCAATTCCTTCGCGGCGCGCGCAGCCATCTGTTCACGGGTCCAGGCCATGTGGTTCTCCTGATACGCTTAAGCGGCGGTGCGCGGGCGGGTGTTGCGGAATTCGATGCGCTTCTTGGCCGTTCCGACCTCGACGATGCGCTTGACGAAAAGACCGGGCGTGTGGATGTGGTCGGGATCGAGTTCGCCGGCCGGAACCAAATGCTCGACCTCGGCCACAGTGACTTTAGCGGCGGTCGCCATCATTGGGTTAAAGTTGCGCGCGGTCTTGCGGTAGATGAGGTTACCTGCGGTGTCGCCCTTCCAGGCGTGCACGATGGCGAGGTCGGCGAACAGGCCGCGCTCCATCAGGTATTTCTGCCCGTCGAATTCCTTCACTTCCTTGCCGTCGGCGATCAGCGTGCCGACGCCGGTCTTGGTGTAGAAGGCCGGAATGCCGGCGCCGCCCGCGCGAATGCGCTCGGCCAGCGTGCCCTGCGGATTGAATTCGAGTTCCAGCTCGCCGGCGAGGAATTGCTGGGCAAACAGCTTGTTCTCGCCGACATAGGACGAGATCATCTTCTTGATCTGGCGGGTTTCGAGCAGGCGGCTGAGGCCAATGCCGTCGACGCCGGCATTGTTCGAAACCACCGTCAGGTCCTTGACGCCGGAGTCGCGGATCGCGTCCGACAGCGTCTCGGCGATGCCGCAGAGGCCGAAGCCGCCCGACATGATCATCATGCCGTCTTTCAGAACGCCCTCGAGAGCCGACTTGGCGTCGGGATAGACCTTATTCATGCAAATAACCTTCGAGTGAACCTTCGGCTTGCAGGCGTCGCGCCTTATTGGCGGCGATTATTAGGCGAAATCGTCCGAAGCCGTCAATGATACGGGGTTCTCCGCTCCGCCCCTGGGTGATAGAAGCTGCCCAAGCCGTGGGCGCAACCGTTCCCGTGGCCTTGAAAGCGACAAGAAAACCCATCAAGTTGCGGCACTTAACACAATAGGTCTTGGGCGTGGGGGCGCGCAGGTTTCCCGGCCCGCCTTCTGGCTCCAGCGACCAACCCGATCAGGACATGCCATTGACCATGGCCCAAGGAATGAAGCGCCTCGGGACGCCGATCGCGGCGCTGCTCGGCGTGGCGCTGATCGCCCTGATCGCGACCTCATGGCTCATCAATCGCGACGCACTGCGCAAGGCGGTGGAAACGCAGATCCGCGACGTCACCGGACTCGAGGTCAATGTCGCAGGCGCGATCGACATTTCGGTGCTGCCGGCAAGCTACATCTCCTTCCATGACGTCGGCCTGAAGGGCGGCGGTACCAGCGATCCCGCGCTCCATGTCGACGTGCTCACCGCGAACCTGCGGCTGCTGCCGCTGCTGCTGCAACGGTTCGAGATCGCCGACCTGACGCTGCTGCGGCCGCGCATCCATGTCAGCCTGAAGCCGGACGGCGAGAGCAACTGGACGCCGTTCATCCAGACCATCGCGCGCACCATGAAGCCCGGCGCCGAGAATCAGGTGTCGTTCTCCGAGATCCGGATCCAGGACGGCGTGCTCGATTACGAGGACGCTGCCACGCATGGCACCGAGAAATTCGAGGACATCGACCTGTCGCTGGCCTGGCCCTCGATCTCGCGCTCCTTCGCCGCGACCGGACAGTTCGACTGGCGCGGCGAACGGGTCGACGGCTCGATCAGCTTTTCCGATTTCGTCGCCGCGCTCTCCGGCGAGCGCTCGGGGTTGAAGGCGCGGATCGCGAGCGCACCGCTCAAGCTCGCCTTCGACGGCAGCGTCGCCAACCGCACCAGCCCGATGATGGAGGGCACGCTCACCATCGACAGCCCGTCCTTGCGCAACGCGCTGCGCTGGACCGGCCAACCGCAGCCCGCCAGCGGCGGCTTCGGCCGCTTCGCGCTGAAGGCGCGCGCCAACGTCGTCGGCGCGTCAATCGCGCTCACCAACGTCAATGTCGAGCTCGACGGCAACACCGCCGAGGGCGTGATGACCTACGCCAATAACGGCCGGCAGACGCTGCAGGCGACGCTCGCAGCCGACGCGCTCGACTTCACACCGTACATCTCGACCTTCCGCCTGCTCGCCAGCGGCGCGCGCGACTGGAACAGGCAGCTGTTCGACCTCAACGCCCTCTCGACCACCGACCTCGACATGCGCCTGTCGGCAGCCAAGCTGACGGTCGGGGCGTCGAAACTCGGCCGCACCGCGATCGGCGCGAATCTGCGCAACGGCACGCTGGCGCTCTCGGTCGGCGAGGCCCAGGTCTATGGCGGCATCGCCAAGGGCTCGTTCGGCATCGCGCGCTCCGACACCGTCGCCGACATCAAGGCGCAGTTCCAGTTCACCGACGTCGACCTTCAGGCCTGCGCCTCCGAGCTGTTCGGTATCAACAAGCTGTCCGGGCGCGGCAACATCAACGTCTCGCTCCTCGCGTCCGGCTCGAGCCCGTTCGGCCTCGTGCAGTCGCTCGACGGCAGCGCCACCGTGACCGGGCACGACGGTGCGATCGCGGGCTTCAATGCCGAGCAGCTCCTGAAGCGGCTCGAGCGGCGGCCGCTGTCCGGCGGCGGCAATTTCCGCAACGGCTCCACCCCTTACGACAATCTCACTATCGCGGTGAAGTTCTCCGATGGCGTGGCCACCGCCGAGGACATCCGCGTCGAGGGACCGGCGGCGAAGATCACGATGACCGGCACCGCATCGGTGCCGACGCGCGAATACGACATGAAGGGCGTGGCCAGCCTCAACAGCGCGTCGGGGTTCGAATTGCCCTTCGTCGTGCAGGGCCCCTGGGACGATCCCCTGGTGTTCCCCGACCCGGAAAGCCTGATCCGCCGCTCGCCGGCCTCAGCGCCCCTGCTCGACATGCTGAAAGACCGCAAGCCGGGCGACGCGGTACGCTCCGCGATCGAGCGTATCACCGGGACCGGAAAACGTCCCGCACCGGCCGAAGCGCCGACAGCGGAGAACGCCAAGGGCGCGAAGTCCAACTGAGGACGGCGATCAAGCGGCACCAGCCGATCGACGCAGAATTGATCAGGGCGAATTGATGCAGCGATTGGATCGATGCGCGCATTAAGCATCTCCTCTCGCCCGACACCCCACGACCTATGTCTGACAAGAAGCCGCTAGATCGTACCACGGCCATGCGCTAGTGTTTTATACGACCGGTTAAAAACACCGGCCGTTTGAGGGAGAAAAACGTGAAATCCAAGGTTATTGGCGCAGTATCACTGGCGGTCGCTGCGGCCGGGCTGTTTGCAGCCGCTGCACCCGCATTTGCGCAGCAGAAGACGATTACGGTCTGGTGGGGCAAGGGCTTCTACCGCTCCGAAGACGACGCGCTGCTCGATACGATCAAGAAGTTCGAAGCCAAGACCGGCATCAAGGTCGAATTGTCGCAGTACGCGATCCAGGACATGATTCCGAAGACGGTCGCCGCACTCGATTCAGGCACCGTGCCCGATGTTGCCTATTCCGACACCTACGACGTGCAGGTGCAGGGCAAGTGGGCCTACGAAGGCAGGCTCGAGGACCTCTCCGACATCATGGAGCCGATCAAGGATCGGTTCGTGCAGAACACGCTGGATGCGTCGATCCTCTATAACGACGTCACCAAGAAGAAGGCCTATTACGGCTTCCCGCTGAAGCAGCAGAGCATGCATGTCGAGATCTGGAACGACATGCTGGAGAAGGCCGGCTTCAAGCTCGCCGACATCCCGACCGACTGGGAAGGCTACTGGACGTTCTGGTGCGACAAGGTGCAACCGGGGATCCGCAAGGCGACGGGCCAGCGCGTCTACGGCGTCGGCCAGCCGATGGGCGTGGAATCCACCGACGCCTTCCAGTCGTTCTACACCTTCATGGATGCCTATCACGTCAAGCTGGTCGACGACGACGGCAAGCTCACGGTCGACGATCCCAAGGTCCGCGAGAACCTGATCAAGGCGATGAAGGACTACACCGACACCTACATCAAGGGCTGCACCCCGCCGTCCTCGACGACCTGGAAGGATCCCGACAACAACGTCGCGTTCCACAACAAGACCATCGTGATGACCCACAACTTCACGATCTCGATCGCGGCGAAGTGGTTCGAGGACTCCCAGAACCAGGCGCTCACGCCCGAGCAGCGCGAAGCCGGCAAGAAGGCCTATGGCGAGGACATTATCACCGCGTCCTTCCCGAAGGCTCCGGACGGTTCGACGATCCGCTACCGCTCGGACGTCAAGACCGGACTGGTCTTCTCCGTGGCCAAGAACAAGGCCGAGGCCAAGCAGTTCATCGCCTTCCTGCTCCAGGAAGAGAACGTCCGGCCCTATATCGAGGGTGCGCTCGGCCGCTGGTTCCCGGTGACGAAGGAAAGCCAGGAGAGCCCGTTCTGGCAGGCCGACCGGCATCGCAAGGCGGTCTACGCGCAGTTCAAGGGCGGCACCGCCCCGTTCGACTTCACCAAGAACTGGAAGTTCACCATCCTGAACAACGAGAACGTCTGGGCCAAGGCGATGAACCGCGTCGTCAGCGAGAAGGTGCCGGTGGACAAGGCGGTCGACGAGCTGATCGCTCGCATCAAGGCGGTCGCGGGCTGATCCCGGACTGCAATAAGGTATATGCTAATACCGGTCGCGGCTCTCCGCGACCGGTTGCTTTCGGTGGGTATGCGATATGGCGATCACACTTTCCGGCTCAGACACAATTCCGGCCCCTCCCCTGTCGGCGCGCCTGACCACGCAGCAGGTCTGGGGCATCTTGCTGCTTGTGCCCTATCTACTCGTCTTCCTGGCCTTCGTCGTCTATCCCGTCGGCTACGGCCTGTGGCTGGCGCGCAATCCGGCGAACTATGTCGCTCTGTACAACGACCCGATCTTCGCGCGCGCCGCGGTCAACACGCTGATCTTCCTGGTCATCGGCATCAACGTGAAGATGCTGATCGCGCTGTTCCTGTCCGGCTTCTTCGCGCAGCAGCGCCCCTGGATCAAATGGCTGTCGGTGATCTTCATCCTGCCTTGGGCGGTGCCGTCGATCCCGACCATCCTGTCGGTCCGCTTCATGCTCAATCCGGAATGGGGCATGGTCAACCATTTCATCTTCTCCCTCACCGGCGATGACGGCCCGAACTGGCTGAACGACCCGACGGTCGCGCTGACCATGGCGATCGCCGTGCATATCTGGAAGTCGCTGCCGTTTTGGACGCTGATCCTGCTGACCGGGCGGCTCGCGATCCCGCAGGATCTGTACGAGGCGTCCGAAGTCGACGGCGCCAGTCCGTGGCAGAAATTCCGCTTCATCACCTGGCCGTCGATGCAGATGCTCTACGTCACCTGCACGCTGCTCTCGATGATCTGGACGCTCGGCGACTTCAACAGCGTCTATCTGCTCACCGGCGGCGGGCCGGCCGACCTCACGCATGTGCTGTCGACGCTCGGCATCCGCTATCTCCGGCTCGACCAGCTCTCGCTTGCGATGGCCTCCATCGTCTGCGCGATACCGTTCGTGCTGCCGCTGATGTACTTCATGATGAAACGGTTGTCGCGATGAAGCTTCCCACCCTCCGCGAAGTTGGTACCGAAGCCAAGCTCCTGCTGATCGGTATCCCGGTCTTCATCTGGACCATGATTCCGATCTACCACATGTTCCTCTTCGCGATCTCGCCGAAGGAGGACGCGTTCTCGGGCAAGCTGTGGCCGGATCATCCGACGCTGCACAACTTCCACATCGTGTTCTACCAGGAGCACTATTTCCTGCGCGACTTCTGGATCCAGTTCTGGAACTCGACTGTGATCGCACTGGCCGCCGGCGCGCTGACCTTGTTCATCGCGACCGCCGCCGCATTCTCGATCTCGCGGCTTAAGGTGCCGGGCGGCCGCTGGGTGATGAATCTCGCGCTGTTCACCTACTTCATCCCGGCGGCGTTCCTCGCCGTGCCGATGTACCGCACCATGGGCACTTACGGCCTGCTCAACAATCACTGGTCGCTGATCCTGGCCATGGTGACGATCGCCTCGCCTTATGCGATCTGGGTGCTGAAGCAGGCGTCCGACAAGCTGCCGGTCGAGCTCGACGAGGCCGCCGTGATGGACGGCGCGACCACGCTGCAGCTGTTCCGCTTGGTCTATGTGCCGCTGATGATGCCCTCGCTGGTCGCGATCGGCACCTATGCCGTGCTGCTGGCCTGGAACGAATACCTCTACGCGTTCCTGCTCTTGTCCAAGGACACCGACATCACGTTGCCGGTCGCGCTCGGCAACTTCCTCGCCGCCGACGACTCGCCGTGGGAGCTGTTGATGACCACCGGCTTCATCTACGCGCTGCCGCCGGCCGCGGTCTATTACGCCTTCAAGCGCTACATGGTGGGCGGGCTCACGGCCGGTGCGGTGAAGTCCTAAACATCGGCCGCGCTCTTCCAGCGATACGCGATCAGCAGCGCGATCGTCGAACCCATGAAGTAGCCGGCGGTCGCGCCCGGGATGGCGCGACCGACGATGACGGCCAGCGCACGATCGCCGGCATCGATCGCCGAGATCACGCCAACCGTATACTGCAAGGCGAAGACAATCAGGTTGCGGACCAGACCAATTGGACTGCCCGGCCGGATGATCTGCCCGGTCGCGCGATCCAGTTCGAAAGGGCGCGGCGTCCGCACGCCTAGCGGCAGCCAGAAACCATGCGACCAGCGGCCATGCGCTGTCCTGATGCCCGAAGCCGATCCGGGATATCCCCCAGACGATGAACACGACTGGCACGATCAGCGCACGCCAGATCGGCGTCGTGCGCGGCTGCATCGCCTGCACACCTTGCCAGATGAGATAGGCAAGCAGTGCGAAGACCCAGACCGGCGTATGCACCAGGACCTGATAGGCGAAAATCATCATCGCCTCCGCTCTCAAAGCGGCGCCGCGCTCTCGCCCTGCGAGCTCGACAGTTTCGAGGCGAGCGAGGCGATCACGATGACGGCCGCGATCAAGGCGATCACCAGCGTGCAGATCGCGTTGATCTCGGGCTTCACGCCCAGCCGCACCTCTGAATAGATCCGGATCGGCAGCGTCGCCGAGCCCGGGCCGGTGGTGAAGCTCGCGATCACGAGATCGTCCAGCGACAGCGTGAAGGCGAGCATCCAGCCCGCGACGATCGCGGGCGCGATCAGCGGCAGCGTCACGGCGACGAACGCGCGCACCGGGTCGCAGCCGAGGTCCATCGCGGCCTCTTCCAGGGAGCGGTCGAGCGAGCCGAGGCGGGACTGCACGACGACGGCGACGAAGCACATCGTCAGCGTGGTATGGGCGATCGTCACCGTCCAGAAGCCGCGCTCGGCGTTCAGCGCCACGAACAGCAGCAGCAGCGACAATCCGGTGATCACCTCCGGCATCACCAGCGGCGCATAGAGCATGCCGGAGAATAGGGTGCGGCCGCGGAACCGCTCGCCGCGCGACAGCGCCACGGCGGCAAGCGTGCCGATCAGGGTCGCAATGGTCGCCGACGAAACCGCGACGCGCAGGCTCATCCAGGCCGCCTCGATCATGGCACGGTCGTTGAAGAACTCGTGATACCAGCGCAGCGACCAGCCGCCCCACACCGTCACCAGCCGCGAGGCGTTGAAGGAATAGACGACGAGGATCAGGATCGGCAGGTAGAGGAAGGCCAGACCCAGCGCGAGCGAGGCGACGTTGAAGCGGGACAGGCGGGAGACTTTGCGCATCGCCTCACCGCCCCTGTTCCAGCTGCCGCTTCTGCAGCCGTTCATATAGCAGCAGCGGGACCAGCAGCACCAGCAGCAGCACGATGGCCGCGGCGGAGGCGACCGGCCAATCCTTGTTGGTGAAGAATTCGAGCCACAGCGTCTGGCCGATCATCAGCGCATTGGAGCCGGCCAGGAGATCCGGAATGACGAACTCGCCGACGATGGGGATGAAGCACAGCAGCACGCCGGCGCCGACGCCGGGCAGCGACAGCGGGAAGGTGACCAGCCAGAACACCTGCCAGCGCGGCGCGCCGAGATCGGAGGCGGCCTCCTCCAGCGCGGGCTCCATTTTGGCCAGCGTGGCGTAGAGCGGCAGGATCATGAACGGCAGGTAGGAATAGACGATGCCGATATACATCGCGCTGTCGGTGGAGAGCCACACCACCGGCTGACTGACCAGATACAGCGCGAGCAGGATCTGGTTGAGCAGGCCGTCGTGCTGGAGGATGTTGATCCAGGCATAGATGCGGATCAGGAACGAGGTCCAGAATGGCACGATCACCAGCACCATCGCCACGGCCTGCCAGCGCGCCGGCAGCCGCGCCATGGCGTAGGCGATGGGATAACCGATCAGGAGCAACAGCGCGGTCGCGGTGACGGCGACGGTGAGGCTACGCACATAGGCAAACACGTAGATGTCGTCGGAGACGAGCAGCCTGAAATTGTCGATCGACAGCGCGGCAAAGGCGGCCTTTAGCGCTCCCCATCCCGCCATCAGGTCGAACACCGGCTCGTAAGGCGGCTGCGCGATCGCCGTCTGCGACAGGCTGATCTTCAGCACGAAGCCGAACGGCACTAGGAAGAACAGCACCATCCAGACATAGGGCGCGATCGCGGCAAGGCGAGCCGGTCGCGCGAAGATGCGGCGCGCGCTCACCACGGCAGCACCACGCAGTCGTCGGGCGTGAACCAGGCGACGACAGGCTGGTTCAGGCTGTAGGCGTCGACGTCGAGGCGCGCGCTGTTGGCGACCGAAGCCTGCACCATCCCGCCGGCGTCGAGCTTCACCTTGTAGGTGGTGGTGCCGCCGAGATAGCAGATGTCGGCAATCACGCCGTCGAGCTGGTTGATCGCCGTTTCACGACCGGCTTCCCTCACCGGACCACGGCGCGAGAGCTTGACCTTTTCGGGGCGGATCGCAACCGATAATCTGACCTCGCCGAACGGCTCGCGCGGCTCCGCCACCACCAGCGGTCCCGCATCGCGCGTGCCTATCACCAGGCGATGACCGTCGCGCAATTTGGACTCGGCGTCGAACAGGTTGACGTCGCCGACAAACTCCGCGATCCAGCGCGAGCGTGGCGCCTCGTAGAGCTCGCGGGGACTCGCGACCTGCGCGAGCTTGCCGTCTCTCATCACGCCGATCCGGCTCGCCATTGTCATCGCCTCTTCCTGATCGTGGGTGACAATGATGAAGGTCATGCCGAGCCGACGCTGAAGCTCCATCAGCTCGCCCTGGGTGCTTTCGCGCAGCTTCTTGTCGAGAGCCGCGAGCGGCTCGTCGAGCAACAGCAATTGCGGCCGCCGCGCCAGCGCACGCGCCAACGCCACACGTTGGCGCTGCCCCCCGGAGAGCTGGTCGGGCTTGCGCTTCTCGAGCCCGTCGAGCTTCACCAGCGCGACCATCTCCGCCACACGCGTGGCAATGTCGGCGCGCGCCATGCCGGCGCGCTTCAGGCCGAAGGCGATGTTGTCGCGCACCGACAGATGCGGAAACAGCGCATAGTTCTGGAACATCATGTTGATCGGCCGCTCATGCGGCAGCGCCTGCGCGATGTCCTTGCCGCCGAGCAGGATGCGCCCTTCATCCGGCGCTTCGAAACCGGCGAGCATGCGCAGAAGTGTGGTCTTGCCGCAGCCGCTGGGGCCGAGCAGCGCAAAGAACTCGCCGGTCTTGATGTCGAGCGACACGCCGTCGACGGCCCGGAACGTCCCGAAGGTCTTGGCGACGCCCTCGATGCGCAGCAGCGGCTCGCTGGCCGCGAACTGCGTCTCTCCGACCGGATCCGCAGCGGCGTCTGTTCTGGCCAACTCGTCAGTCATGGTCCCTGCCAACCTCAATCGCGCCGCACGCTAGCGGCCGATCGTCCCTTACTCAACCGGTTAGAGGCGGTTCGTTCACATCGGATTCGCCATGAACGCAGCCAGCGCATCGCATCCCTCCGCCGACATTGTCAGGCCGAGCTTGGAGCGGCGCCACAGGATGTCCTCGGGAAAACGCGCCCATTCGTGGGTCATGAGATAGCGCACCTCGGCGCCCGTCAACTCGGGACCGAAGGCCGGGCCGAGATCGTCGCGGGTCTTCGCCTCACCGAGCACAGCCGTCAGCCGCGAGCCATAGGCCGCGACGAAGCGTTGGGCCTGCGTCTCCGAGAGAAAGCGCCAGCGGTCACGCGCAAGATCGACCTCGGTGTCGAAACGGTCCCAGGCGAAATCTCCGCCCGGCAGCGCCGCGCCTGCGGTCCAGGGCGGCGACATCGGATAGAACGGCGTCAACTTCGTCACCGCGCGCTCCGCCCGCAGGCGCGATGTGGTGACGTCACCGCCGAACATCGTGATCAGCGGCGCCTTGCGCCGCCGCGTGTGGAACAGCGTGGTGCCGTCACGCCGGCGCGCGGACGCAAGCGTCAGGTTGACGCCGGAGACCGCCCGCACCACGTCGGTCGGGGCGACGCGCTCGCGGAAATAGCGACTGGCCGCCTCACAGAGATAGCCGACGTCGGCCCCCCGCATCGCGACGATCGCGGGATCGCCGGTGAAATCGTGCGTGATTGTGCCGATCAGCGTAAAGTCGCGATCGAGGGGACTCGCGAAGATCAGCCGGCCATCGCTGTTCTGGAAGACGTAGACGTTATCGGAATCGAACAGCCGCGGGACGATGATCTGGCTCATCTGCATCGCCGCCATGGCGGGTTGCGGCTGCCGCAGCACGGTCTCGGCGACCATCGACGTCCATCCGCCGGTGGCGTTGGCCAGTGCCCGGGCCGTGATCGCGTGGCGATGGCCGCGGTCGACCACCGCGAGCCGCCATGTGTCGGTTCGATCGGCACGCACACAGCGCGCTCCAGTCCGAATCACGGCGCCGCGCTCGGCCGCATCCAGTGCCGTGAGCACCACCAGTCGGGAATCGTCTACGACGCAATCCGAATATTCGAAGGCCGTGCCGAATGGTCGTTTCAGCGCGTTGCCGACCGGATGATGCGTGATGTCGAGGGTCGCCGTTGCAGGCAGGCCGCTCCGGCTGGTGAGGCTGTCGTAGAGGAGCAGGCCGAGGCGCAGCAGCCATGGCGGGCGCTCGTCGGAATGCGCCGGGATCACGAAGCGCATCGGCCGAACCAGATGCGGCGCGATACGGAGCCAGGTCCGGCGCTCGGCGAGCGCCCGGCGCACCCGTCGGAAGCCGCGCCGTTCCAGGACCGAGAGATCGCCGTGGATCAGCCGCGGTGTTGCCGAGGACGCCGCGCCGCCCAGATCGCCCTGCTCCAACAGGATGGCCCGCAGGCCGCGGCCGGCGGCATCGCGCGCGAGGCTGACACCGTTCAGGCCGCCCCCGATGATCGCAAGGTCGTAATCCGCCATGAAGCCGTCGAATGGAAGCGAACGAAGCGCCCACCATCACTAACCGGTCTTGAGCGCAAGCTCCATGACTTCGGCGCGACCGACGAGGCCGGCATATTTCCCGATCGGCAGGGGCTTGCCGAGCAGATAGCCCTGCACGCCGTCGCAGCCTTCCGCGGCGAGGAAGGCAAGTTGTTCCAACGTCTCGACGCCCTCGGCGACGATCGACATTTCCAGGCCATGGCCGAGATCGATCACCGCGCGCACGATCGCCGCCGATTGCGGGTTGCGGCCGAGATTGATGATGAAGGCGCGGTCGATCTTGATTTTGTCGAACGGGAACGCCTGGAGATAGCTCAGCGAGGAATAACCGCTGCCGAAATCGTCCATGGAGATGCGCACGCCGAGCGCCTTGAGCCGGCGCAGCAGCGCAAGACCGCGATCGAAGTCCTCGATCAGCACGCCCTCGGTGATCTCAAGCTCTAACCGGCCGGGTGCGAGACCCGTCTCGATCAGAATGGAATGGACGAGCCCGACCACGTCGCCGTGCATGAACTGCGCCGGCGACAGGTTGACCGCGACCTGAAGCGGCGTCGGCCAGGAGGCGGCCTCGCGGCAGGCCTCGCGCAGGATCCACTCGCCCATCTCGACGATCAGGCCGCTTTCCTCCGCGATCGGAATGAATTCGGCCGGGGAAACCTGGCCGCGCACCGGGTGCTGCCAGCGCGCCAGCGCCTCGAAGCCGATGATATCGCTCTCGGCGACGCTGTGGCCCGCAGTCCCCTGCGGCTGGAAGGCGAGCGAGAGCTCGCCATTCTTGATCGCCATCGAGAGGTCCTGGTGCAGGACGCGGCGATCGCGGATCTGCTGGTCCATCTCCGGCTGGAACAGGCTGATCGTGCCGCGCGATTTCTGCTTGGCGCGGAACAGCGCCGCGCCGGCATTGGCGAGCAGCGAGGCGGCGTCGGCGCCGTTGTGCGGGAAGATCGACATGCCGGTGGTGACGCCGGCGCGGACCGGGCGGCCGTCGATCTGGAATTCCTTGGCGACGGCATCACCGATCTGCTGCGCCAGCGCGAGGCCTGCCTCCGGCTGCTTGCCGTCGATGATCAGGCCGAACTCATCGCCGGACAGGCGCGCCACCACGCCGCCGCGCGCGGAATCCTGGAGCCGCTGGGCCACCTCGACCAGAAGCTTGTCGCCGTGCGCATGGCCGAAGACGTCGTTGACCTCCTTGAGGCCGTCGAGATCGACGCACAGAACCGCGAACTCCTCGCCGGTGCCCTCGCAGGCCTCGATCATCTGGGTCAACGCCTGCAGGAAAGCGGCACGGTTCGGCAAATCGGTGAGGCCGTCGTGATAGGCCATGTGCGCCATGCGCGACTCGGTCTGCCGGCGATCGGTGACGTCCTCGTGGGTCTTGATCAGATATTGCGGCTCGCCGGTGTCGCCCAGCACGGTGGCGCGGCGGGTGAGGAACAGCCGCAGTCCGTCCTTGGTGGAGATCGGGTGCTCTTCGGTGATCATCCCACGCTTCTTGATCGCGGCTTCGTCGCGCGCGATGATCAGCTTGGCTTCCTTGGGATTGAAGATGTCGGACGCGGTCAGGCCCGTGGCTTCCTCGCGCCTGCGGTTGAGGATCGTCTCCGCGCTGCGGTTGGCGAGCAGGTAGCGGCCGTCCTTGACCTGCTCGACGATCAGGGCCACCGGGATGTTGTCGACCACGAGCTCCAGGAACTTCTTCGTGCTCTCCAGCTCCTTCGACAGCGAGCGGCGATCGGTGATGTCCTCGAACACGAGCATCAGGAATTCGGGCTTGTTGCTCTCGTTGCGGACCACGATCCGGATCGAGGCAACCATGCGCCGCTCACCGGCGCGATCGACCTCGAATTCGTTGCGAAACTGGCCCTCCGGCGAATCGAGTGCCGCCCGGTCGGTCGCCTCGATGCTGTCCGCCGAGATGGGCGCAAACAGCTCGCGGGCGTTCTTGCCGACGGCATGATCGCGTGAGAAACCCCAGAAGCGTTCATAGGCGCTATTGGCGAAAATGTAGCGACCATCCTCGATGTTCTTCGCCGCCACGCAGGCCGGTACGTGGTCCAGCAATGTTTCCAGGAACTGCTTGGTGGAGGCGAGCTGTCGGGACAGCCTGCGCTGCTCGCTGACGTCCAGATGGGTCGCCACCGAGCCGCCGTTGGGCAGCACGAAATACTTCACCAGGATGGCCCGCCCGTCCGGCAGTTCGGTTATCAGGCCGTTCGGGCTTGCCGCCTTTTCATAGAACTCGTCGTCGGAAGCGCCGCCGAGCACGCCACGCTGGCGCCGCAGCTCAAGGATGTCGTGGCCGGTCATTCCGGCCCAGATGTCCGACCGCATCAAGCCGTAGATATCGAGATAGCGGTCGTTGCAGAAGATGATGCGCCGCTGCGCATCCGTCATCACCACGCCCTGGTTGAGGTTGTTCATGGCGGAGGAGACAAAGGCATTGCGCCGCAGCTGCAAACGCCTAGTCCGGCGCAGTGAGGAATGGATCCATAGCGCGATCGCGGCGAAGAACGAACAGATCACAATTCCCGCGATCAGGGCTTCCCAGATCACGTTGGGATCGAGATGGCCGAGGTAGCTCGGAGGGCTGAAGCTGTCGGAGAGGGCAAAGGCGCGCGCAGGCGCGACCGCTGCGGCCAGGCACACGACGGCCTGCATCGCAATCGGAAGCGCGCTGCCCGCGTGCCAGTTCTTCTCAGCCATCAGCCACCCGCGATTTCAACGTCGGATTGTCTGGCCTGGCGGGTTTGGATCGGGTAAACGCCTGTACGAGCAACGGAAAAATGTGGCATCAAATACGGCAATTGCCCTGACATGATAAATGCTTCCTTAACGGAAAACGCCCCCGCGCCGCCGTTCCCAGGCGTGAGGCCTTCGTCGCTTCGAGCGGACGTCCTGCACAACCATGGATAGGGTGGACTGCGTCGTCATCGGAGCCGGCGTGATCGGGCTCGCGGTGGCTCGAAAGCTGGCGCAAGCCGGGCGCGAGGTGATCGTGCTCGAGCAAGCCGAGGCCATCGGCACCATCACCTCCTCGCGCAACAGCGAGGTGATCCATGCCGGCATCTACTACCGCGCCGGAAGCTGGATGGCGCGCATGTGCGTCGACGGCAAGCACGCGCTCTATCGTTACTGTTCCGAGCGCGGCATCCCGCACAGGAATTGCGGCAAGCTGATCGTCGCGACCAATCCGAAAGAGACCGAGAAGCTGCAATCGATCAAGGCGCATGCCGAGGCCAACGGCGTGCTCGACATGCAGTTGCTCACGGGCGATGCGGCACGTGCGCTGGAGCCGGCGCTCGCCTGCGACGCCGCGCTGCTGTCGCCGTCGACCGGCATCATCGACAGCCACGCCTACATGCTCTCGCTGCGCGGCGAAGCCGAGGACGCGGGCACGGCCTTCGCGTTCCACACCCCGCTGATCCGTGCCAAGGCGACCGCCGGCGTGATCGAGATCGAGGCGGGCGGCGAAGCGCCGATGACGCTGCAATGCAGCCTCCTCGTCAACGCCGCCGGGCTCTCGGCGACCACCGTGGCGCGCAACATCGAGGGCATGCCGCTGGAACGGATCCCGACGGCCTACCTCGCCAAGGGAAACTACTTCAGCTGCAATGCCAGGGCACCGTTCTCGCGCCTGATCTATCCGGTGCCCGAGCCCGGTGGGCTAGGGGTGCATCTGACGCTGGACATGGCAGGACAAGCGCGTTTCGGCCCCGACGTCGAGTGGATCGAGACGATCGACTATGAGGTCGACCCGTCACGCGCCGAGCGCTTCTACCCGGCGATCCGCAGATACTGGCCGACGTTGCCTGACGGCGCGCTCATGCCGAGCTATTCGGGCATCCGCCCGAAGATCGTGCCGCCGGCGGTGGCCACGCAGGATTTCTTGATGCAGGGCCCGCGCGATCACGGCGTCGAAGGCCTGATCAATCTGTTCGGCATCGAGTCGCCCGGATTGACGTCATCGCTCGCGATCGCGGATCACGTTGCCGAGCTCGCAAACATCTAGTGGTTTAAAGCGAAGGGGATTCCGGTTGCGCGTAAAGAAGCGCGTCCAGACAAGAAGCTAGAGCCGCGAAATCCTTGCACGCTGCGCGCCTTGCAGCAGGGATGAGCGCAAAGGCTCCCATCCCTGCCTGAAAGGGTGCGATCAACTCTACGCTGTTACGGGGTTACTAGTGGAGCGTGTCGCCGTGCCTGAGACGCTCGATCTGGTCCTTGACCATCAACTTCCGGCGCTTCAACTCAACAATTTGCAGGTCGTCTGTTGAAAGGTGCACGAGAGCTTCGTGCAATTCGTTTTCGAGAGTTTTGTGCTTCCGTTCCAATTCAACCAGATGTGCCTGAATTGTCATTCGAAACCTCCTCGGTAGGGGTGAACCTTGGATTCGACCGGACGACGAAGTGTACATCACCGATTCGTTCTGTCGATGGGTAACCGTCGTCGCACTGTCATTTTTGAAAATTCATATGTAACGAAGCGTGAGTAAGGGAACCACGCGGGAAAAATCCGTGATATCAATGCGCTTGCGCAACGTCGGAGCGACCGCAGAAATATCCCGCGGGAGATCGACGCGGGACAGCCCGAGATCGCTTGCGATCACGGCGCGCAAGGACGATAGTTTCCACAGGGCATCCACAGCCTTAATCTCACGCCTATCGGTTTTTCGGCCACCGCAGACATGACCAATGAAGATGCGCGCGAACTCGAATCCGAGCTCGCCCGGTTGCACCAGGAACACCGAGATCTTGATGCAGCGATCGATGCACTGCATCAATCGCCCGCCCCCGACCTGTTGCGGTTACAGCGGTTGAAGAAACGCAAGCTGTTGTTGCGTGACCGTATCGCGTTCATCGAAGACCAGATCACGCCCGATATCATCGCCTGATCCACAGGAGGACAGCTCACGGCGACCCGCCGCATGTGAATCCGCTTGACTCAAAAGGAACAAAATAAGAACATTTGGACACCAACGCCCCCGGAAAACCGTCCAAGGAAAACGCAGATGTCGGCAGCCGCCCTTCTCGACAACAGCCATTATGAACAAGCCTGTGATCAGGCGATCGCGATGTGCGACGGCAATCTGCGCAGCACCATCAAGGCGCTGATCATGGCCAATGAATATCTGGAGGCCGAGCTGGAGGAATTGCAGGCGGCGGTTTCCGCAGGCTGCATTCCGGAGACCTCGCGCAGCAAGAGCAGCGCCGCCTGAGTGTCAGCTATCGGAGCCGACCATGTCCGATGTCACCTATTACGTTGCATTACCTTTCCTGACCGACGAGGACGGCTCGCCGGTCGCAGGTGCGGCCGAGGAATGCCAGAGCGCGGCGGCCGCGCTACGGCGCGCCGAGATCATGTCGCACGGCGCCGGCCACACCGGCGCGGTCGCGTTCAGCCGCAGCGGCGATCCCATGACCGGCGAATTCGGCGACGCCAAACTGCTCCGCAGCTTCGGCAACGTACCGAAAGACCTCGGCACACTTTAACTAGCTGCTGACGAGCCTGATGCGCGGCTCGTGCCGCCGGTGCGCCTTGCGCACATACATGGCGGCATCGGCCTCCTCCAGGGCCCGCGTGGCGTCGGACTGCACTCCAAGCGGGGCGACGCCGGCGGAAGCGCCCGCGCTCACGTGCTGGCCGCGAAAGACAAAGGACAATTCGTCGACGGCCTGCTCGAAAGCCGCGGCCTTCGCCTTGGCGTCGGTCTCGCTGAGATTCCAGAGCAGCAGCGCGAACTCGTCGCCGCCGAGGCGGCCCACCACGTCCGAGGCGCGGATCTGCCGCGTCAGCGTGGCGGCAATCGCCTTCAGCACCTCGTCGCCGGCCGCATGGCCGAAGGAATCGTTGATCGGCTTCAGCCGATCGACGTCGAGGACGATCAGCGCGCCGCTGGCGCGGTAGCGCTTCATGTAGGCGACGGCGCGAGCGAGCTCGCGTTCGAAGCCGCGCCGGTTCGGAATTTCCAGCAGGAAGTCAGTGTCGGCGGCTGCCTCGAGCTCCGCGACCCGCCGCAGCGCCCCCTTGAGCTTGCTCCGGAGGTCGCGGATGGTCGCGTTGACGGCCGGCTTCATAGCCCCTTTGGCGCCGCCAGCGGCCGACGCTCCACGCCGCGCCGGAAGCTTGGCCGGACCTTTGGCCGGGCCCTTGGCCCGACTCTCGGCCAGACGCTTGGGAGCAACTTTGGAGCGACCGGCGCTGGTTTTCGGGCCCTTTTTGGCCTTCGCAGCGCTCGCCCTTTTTGGTTTCTTCATGGGCATCCTGCTCAATGAAGGCTTGCGGGGATTCACCAAGACAGGATAGTGCATTCCCTTCTCCTTGCCACCGCCTTGCGAGCAACCGGCCGGAACCGCTAATCTGGCCTATCTTCCTGTTTTTCGAGCACAATTGACGTCATGACCGCGCCAATCGCCATCATCATGGGAAGCCAGTCGGACTGGGACACGATGCGGCATACCGCCGACACGCTTGCAGCGCTCGGCGTTGTCGCCGACACTCGCATCGTTTCGGCACACCGCACCCCCGACCGGCTGTTTGCGTTCGCCAAGGGCGCCAAGGGGGCCGGTTACAAGGTCATCATCGCCGGCGCGGGCGGCGCTGCGCACCTGCCCGGCATGGCGGCAGCGCTGACGGAACTGCCCGTGTTCGGCGTCCCAGTCGAATCCAGGACGCTGAAGGGCATCGATTCGCTCTATTCGATCGTCCAGATGCCCGCAGGCATCCCGGTCGGCACCCTCGCCATCGGCAAGGCCGGCGCCATCAATGCGGCGCTGTTGGCGGCCGCCGTGCTAGCCTTATCCGACCCGGCCTTGTCCGATCGCCTCGCCGCCTGGCGCAAGGCGCAGACCGAGGCCGTGGCCGAGCGCCCGGAGGACAAGGCGTGACTGACGCAAAGCAGGTGAAGCTGAAGCCCGGCGACACCATTGGCATCCTCGGCGGCGGACAATTGGGGCGGATGCTGGCTATGGCGGCGGCACGGCTCGGCCTGCGCTGCCAGGTGTTCTCGCCCGATCCGGATTCACCGGCCTTCGACGTCGTCCTGAATGCGACCTGCGCCGAATATGCCGATGTCGAAGCACTCGAGCTGTTCGCCAACGACGTCGACGTCATCACCTACGAATTCGAGAACGTGCCGTCCGCGGCCGCGATGGTGCTGGATGCGCGCCGTCCCGTGCTGCCCAACCGCAAGATCCTTGAGACCACCCAGGACCGGCTCGCCGAGAAGGATTTCGTGACGCGGCTGGGCATCGGCACCGCAGCCTATGCCGACGTCACCTCGGTCCCGTCGTTGCGCGAGGCTATCGCCAGGATCGGCCTTCCGGCGGTGCTGAAGACCCGCCGCTTCGGCTATGACGGCAAGGGCCAGGCCATCATCCGCGAGGGCGACGACGTCGCGAAAGTGTGGACCAGTCTCGCCACCAAATCGGCCATCCTGGAAGCCTTCGTGCCGTACGAACGTGAGATTTCCGTGATCGCCGCCCGCTCCGCGACAGGCCAGGTCGAGTGTTTCGACGTCACCGAAAACGAGCACCGCGACCACATCCTGAAGATCTCCCGAGCGCCCGCCCGGATCCCGGACGTGCTCGCCGAGGAAGCGCGCAGCATTGCCGGCAAGATCGCGGGCGCGCTCGATTATGTCGGCGTGCTTGCCGTCGAGATGTTCGTGCTCGCCAACGGCACCGGACCCAAGGTGCTGGTCAACGAGATCGCTCCGCGCGTGCACAATTCCGGACACTGGACGCTCGACGGCGCATCCGTCTCGCAGTTCGAGCAGCACATCCGCGCCATTGCCGGCTGGCCCCTCGGCAAGCCCGTGCGCCACGGCGAGGTCGTCACCATGACCAATCTGATCGGCGACGAGATCAACGAATATGACAAATGGCTGAGCGTGCCGGGCGCGACCGTGCACATCTACGGCAAGGGCGCACCGCGCCCCGGCCGCAAGATGGGGCATGTCACCGAAGTGCGACCCACGACCGGCGATTGACGGGACCGCGGCGCATGCCGCGATCCCGCTTTGCGATTACGCCGTCTTTGCGCCAGCGACGACGCCGGTGGGTTCGTCGCTGAGCCAGCGATAGATCACCCCGCCCAGCGCGCCCCCGATCAGTGGCGCAACCCAGAACAACCAGAGCTGTGCTGTCGCCCAGCCGCCGACGAACAGCGCCGGTCCCGTGCTGCGCGCCGGGTTCACCGAGGTGTTGGTGACGGGGATGCTGACGAGATGGATCATCACCAGCGCGAGCCCGATCGCCAGCGGCGCAAAGCCCGCGGGCGCGCGGCCGTGGGTGGCGCCCATGATGATGAACAGGAACATCATGGTCATCACCACCTCGGTGAGGAAGCACACGATCATGCTGTACTGGCCGGGAGAATGGGCGTCGTAGCCGTTGGACGCGAATCCTTTGCTGACGTCGAAGCCGGGAGCTCCGCTTGCAATGACGTAGAGAAGCCACGCGGCCACGATCGCGCCGGCGACCTGCGCGATCACATAAGGCAGGATCTGTCCGGCCGGAAAACGTCCGCCGGCGGCAAGACCGACGGTGACGGCCGGATTGAGATGGCAGCCTGAGATGTGGCCGATCGCGTAGGCCATGGTGACCACGCTCAGCCCGAATGCGAGGGAGACACCGACCAGGCCGATGCCGACCTGCGGAAAGCCGGCTGCGATCACAGCACTTCCGCAACCTGCGAATGTGAGCCAAAAGGTGCCGATAGCCTCGGCCGCGTATTTCTTCATATCCATGTGTCGTCCCCTGCTTTCAAAGATACCGGAACAAAGCTCCGGAAACGGCCCCACCCTTGGCGTCAAATCTCCCAAATCAGGGCCGCGCAGAGGTATTTTGCCTCATTTAATGGCTGAACTTGGCCCGAAAACCCGCTTGGCCGGTGGACATCCCAAGTTTTGTCTGATACATCCGCGCCCTCAAGGTTAAGGGCGTGTGCGTTTCGCCATCCCCTTTGACTTACCAGAATTCAAATCCGATCCACTGAAGAGGATGCCGCGTGCAGGTTCTCGTTCGCGATAACAATGTCGATCAAGCCCTCAAGGCGCTCAAGAAGAAGATGCAGCGCGAGGGTATTTTCCGCGAGATGAAGCTCCGCGGTCACTACGAAAAGCCCTCCGAGAAGAAGGCCCGCGAAAAGGCCGAAGCCGTGCGTCGCGCACGCAAGCTGGCCCGTAAGAAGCTGCAGCGCGAAGGCCTGCTGCCGATGAAGCCGAAGCCGGTGTTCGGCGCCGGCCCCGGCGGTGATCGTGGCGGTCGCGGTGGTGCTGGTGCTGGTGCTGGTGCAAGTGCTGGTCCGCGCGGACCGCGCTGATTTACCAAACTTGAGAGACTTCAGTTTTCGATAACGCGGGCCCCTGGCCCGCGTTATTGTTTGTGAACGGTGCCTTCCTGGGATGGGGCACTACCGATGCGGCACCAGCGCGAGCGAACCGTAGATGGCCTCCCCTTTCCCCAAGCGCGGCTTGGCGCGGTTACGCCAGATCTTGCTACAGCCGTTTGCGCTGGCCTTGATGGGGATTTCGCTGTGCGGCTGCTCCTTCGACCTGGGATCGCTGACGCCGGAGAAGGAGAAGCCGCAGGAGGCACCCAAGACAGCTGCGACCGCCGAAAACGTGGTCAGCGCCGGCAATGTCAGTGAGGCCCAGGCCCATACGGCAAAGGCCCAAGCCCTGGCAAAGTCCGGCGAGACGGCGGCCGCGCTCGAGGAGTTCAATCACGCGGTCGGACTCGATCCCTACAATGCGCAGGCGCTCTATGGCCGCGCCCTGATCTACCAGGGCAAGAACCAGCACGATTTCGCGATCGCCGATTTCAGCGCCGCGAGCGGCCTAAACCCGCAAAAGGTCGAGCCGCTGCTCGGCCGCGCCATCAGCTATCTCGCCCTCGGCAAGGTCAAGGAGGCCGCGGCCGACCTGGATGAGGCTTCCGAGGCCGATCCCCACAATGCCCAAGTCTGGACCATACGCGGGCAAGCCTATGAACGGCTGGGCGACAGGACCAAGGCGGCAGCGTCCTACGCCAAGGCGGTCTCGCTTCGTCCACGCGACGACGTCGCCCGCAGCGGCCTCGCCCGCGTCGGCGGTTGACAATTCTGGCGCAGCGCAGGCGCCGTCTTAATCCGGGGTGACGCTCTTCGGCAGAACGGAATGGAACATGGACTTGACGCCCGACAGCATGTCGTCGGCGACATTGGTCTTCGGCCGCGGCATGGACGCTCCGGCATCGGCGCGCAGATCGAGCGGGGGCGCGATCATCGGGACCGGAATATCAGCCGGGGGCGTCAGCCGATTCGGGTTCTCGTTGCCGACCGAGGCCGTATAGGGCGGGCCCGCCTGCGACGAGCCGCCATTGCCATAGGCCTCGGCTGCTGGTGTCGAGACCGTGATCGGCGGCGGCAACGGACGCACCGATGACGTATCCACGGGAATGACACGCGGGGCCTCCGGGGTGCGGGCGGCTTCACGCACCGCAGACTCCTGAATCTTCTCGGGCGACTTGGTCTCGGAAGACTTGGTCTCGGAAGACTTGTTGTCGGAAGCCTTTGTGTCGGAAGCTTTGGCCTCAGCCGCTTTGCTCTCAGGCGACTTGCGCAGGCGCTCGATCGCGGCGCGCACGAGATCGTTGGCGTCGGGGGTTGCGGCCGGCGCGGCAGCAGCCGGCGCCGAATTGGCCTCCACCACCGGGGTGGCGGGAGCGGGTGCACTGACGGCCGGGGTGGACTTGGCGACTGCCTTCTCGCGCGCTGACGGCTTGCCGCGCGGCGCGGCCTCGGGCGGCGCCACGTCCGCCATCGACTTCTCAGTGGTCTTGGGCTCAGCACCCGGCTGATCGGCAGTCTTCTCGGCCGCCGGCTTGTCCGTCACCTTCTTCTCGGAAATGACTTTGGCCTTGACGCCGGGCGCGGGCAAGTTGGCCAGATCGGCGGGCTTTCCGTTCTTGCCAGCCTCGGCGGGAGCCATCACGGCCGCGGGTGCATCCGCCGCGGGCTTGGCGTTGATGTAATGATTAACGATGTACGCCCCGATGATCGTTGCGAGCACCGAGGGGAAGATGTCCATCGAGATTTTAGCAATGTATTTCAGCATTCCGGCCACTCCCCGCGCGATCTGATGCGGGAACTTTGAGGCATAGTGAGGGATCAACTGCGACAGATCAATGGCAAAGGGGTACGCCGGAATTACGGCTTCAGCTCGACCTCAAGGAACACGATCTCGGTTGCGGTTTCGTTAAGCACGTCGTGCTGAACGCCGGCCTTGCGAAAATAGGATTTCCCGGCCGCAAGCTGTGCTTTGGACCGCTCGCCATTGGGTGCCACGATGGTCATTTCCCCTGCGACCACGGGAACAATGACGTAGTCCATGCCGTGGGTGTGATGGCCGGTGGCGCTGTTTGGCGCGAGCCGCCACTCGGTCACCCGAACCTGGTCATTGTCGATCTGAACCTCGGACTCGGCGGCAATCATCGGAACTCTCCTGGGGCATCATCCGGAAAACCGGTTCAGGCACGAAAACCATGAACACATAGACGGCAAATACCACCATATGGACCAACCCGAACAGGACATTGGTCCTGCTCGTACCGAAGGTCAGCATGCTCAGGAAGAAGGTCAGGAGCAAAAGCACGCTGCCCTGGCCGCTGAGGCCGCGCGTGAGTTCCTTGTCGAGCGCATAGGTGGCGACACCGACCGCCGGGATAGTCAGCCCGATGGTGGCCAGCGACGAGCCGAGCGCGAGGTTGATGCTCTTCTGGAGGTCGTTCTTGCGGACCGCCGAGGCGGCCGCGACGCCTTCCGGCAGCAGGATCAGGCGCGCGACCAGAAGTCCGGCAAAGGCAGGCGGCGCACCGATCCTGGCCGCGACGGCATCGACTACCAGCGAGAATTTCTTGGACAGCAACACGACCGCCAGCAGCGCAATCAGCAGCAGCACGACACTGAGCACCAAGGTCCGGCCCGACAGATGCGCCTCGCACGGCCAGCGCCGGAAAGATCCAGGCCGACCGAGGCATCGGATTGTGCGCGCTTATCCATCGGCTCCAATTGTCTCAGTCAAGCAGTAGCAAATCGGGCGGCAGATTCAATGCCAGCGCAGGATCGGAGCGAACGGCAGCAGCGTCAGCAGCACGAACAGCGGGATCAGCACCGCGCTGGCGCGCACGAAATAACCGAAGAAGCTCGGCATCTCGATGCCGTTCTCGCTTGCGATGCTGCTCACCATGAAATTCGGCGCATTGCCGATATAGGTGAGCGCGCCCATGTAGACTGCGCCCATGGAGATGGAAGCGAGCGTGCCCGAGAGCTCATGCATCAGCACCTGCGGGTCGCCGCCGGCGAGCTCGAAGAACAACAGATAGGTCGGCGCATTGTCGAGAAACGCCGACATCAGACCGGTGAACCAGAAATAGGCAACCTCGCGCGGCGTGCCGTCCGGCCCTGTCACGGCCGACAACAGCCAGGCGAACGCGCCGTGATGGCCGGCATCCAGCATGGCAATGACCGGGATGATCGCGATAAAAATGCCGGCGAACAGCTTCGCGACTTCGCGGATCGGCTCCCAGGTGAAGCCGTTGGCCTGCCTGTGCTCGTCCGGCGTCAACCACACCGACAGGGCCGCTATGGCCAGCAGCGCCGCGTTGCGGACGATGTCTTCCAGCTCCAGCCTGGTTCCGAGAACGTCGAAGGCGATGCCGGGCTTCCACATCGCCGAGGCCAGCAGGCTTGCGACGACGGCCGCGATCAGCACCAGGTTGACGAGGCCGCGGATGCGGACCGGCTTCGCGGCGCCGACAGCGCCGGGCAAGGGTTCGCTGCGGAAGCGCCAGACGTCGATGACGACGAAGATCGCGAGCAGCAGTCCGGCAACGATCGCCGTCTGCAGCCAGATGGTCCGCGTGGTCCAGAAGAAGTCGACGCCATGCAGGAAGCCGACGAACAGCGGGGGATCGCCGAGCGGGCTCAGCGCGCCGCCGACATTGGCGACCAGGATGATGAAGAAGATGACGACATGGGCGTTGTAGCGCCGCGGCCGGTTGGCGCGGATCAGAGGGCGGATCAGGATCATGGCCGCCCCCGTGGTGCCGACGACGCTCGCCATCACCGTGCCGAGCGCGAGGATGCCGGCATTTGATGCCGGCGTCGCCTTGATGTCGCCCGTCACGAGAATGCCGCCAGCCACGACATAGAGCGAGAACAGCAGCACGATGAAGCCGAGATATTCGGCGAGCATGGCGTGAACGAGCGCGGCCAACGTCGCCATGCTCCCGGCAAGGATGACGAGCGAGGCGAGTGCCAGCAGCGACCAGGCCGCGGCGATCTTGCCGTAATGGTGGTGCCAGACCTTTGCAAACAGCAGTGGCCCGAGCGCGATCGACAGCAGCAGGCCGGCAAAGGGCAGCGCATAGGGCCAGCCCATCACCGCGCCGTCGAGTCCGGTCGCCGCCCATGCGTGCTGTGGCAACAACACGACGAGGATCGCGGCGATGAACCCGCTCCCGCGCCGAACGAAAAGTCGTCTAGAAAGCAATGAAGCGCCTCGCCGTTTCAATCGCACCGAACGCATCGAGATTATCGTGTCCGCCGCCCGCAAAGCGAACGAACTGTTTCGGTTCATGCGCGAGCACGAACAGACGCTCTCCGAACACGATGGAAATGGCAAGGTCATCGGTGCCATGCATCACCAATAGCGGCACAGTGACGCGCGGGATGCGCTCGTCGGAATGAAATGGATCGCGCATCAGCAGACGCACCGGAACGTACCAGAACGATGAAGCTGCAATATCGGCCGTCGATGTATAGGGCGCTTCCAGGATGAGTTTTCCAACACGATGCTCCGAGGCGAGCGCGACCGCCACGCCGGTCCCGAGTGAAAAGCCCCAGGCGACGATTCGCTCCGCCGCGTAGCGCGCAGTGGTGAAGGCGTAGGCGGCCGCGGTATCGCGCAGCAGGCCGGCCTCACTCGGCGCCCCGCTCGAGCCGGCATAGCCGCGATAGGACAGCGCGACGAGGCCGGTGCCGTCCGCCGTCATGGCCTTGAGGCGGCTGACGCGACCGGCGAGATAATCGCCATTGCCCGGAAAATACAGGATCACGGGACGGCCTTGCTTCGCCGGCACGTGCCAGACGATGACCTTCTCGCCGTCGGTGGCGGTCAGGACGTGCTCTTCGGCCTCAGGGAGGCCTGCGGCGTCCGGCGCGGTGCGGCCGACGGGCGGGATCGGAAACAGCATCTCGCGCTGCCTGACATACAGCACGAGGAGACCGGCGAAATAGACGGTCACGAGCAGGATGGCGATCCACTTGACGATGGTCATGATGACGCGGCCCGGCCCCCGTTCAGGGCTTTGCAGCAGCTCCGCAGCAATTTCATGACACCGCCCGAGGCCCCCGGAACGTTGAGGCGCCCGCACGCCACCTGCTGAGCGGCGTACCATGCGACGCGCTGCTCGCGCGTCGCATTCGCAATGGTCGGTTTGTCTCCGCGTTACATCGCCTTGACGATGTTCTCGGTGACCTTCTTGGCGTCGCCGAGCAGCATCATGGTGTTGTCGCGATAGAACAGCGGATTGTCGATGCCGGCATAGCCCGAGGCGAGCGAGCGCTTGATGAACATCACGGTTCCGGCCTTCCAGACCTGGAGCACGGGCATGCCGTAGATCGGCGAGGTCTTGTCCTCTTCGGCCGCCGGATTGGTGACGTCGTTGGCGCCGATCACGAAAGCAATGTCGGCCTGCGCGAATTCGGAGTTGATGTCCTCGAGCTCGAACACCTCGTCATAGGGCACGTTGGCTTCGGCCAGCAGCACGTTCATGTGGCCGGGCATGCGGCCGGCGACCGGGTGAATGGCGTATTTCACCTCGACGCCTTCCTTCTTCAGGATGTCGCCCATTTCGCGTAGCGCATGCTGGGCCTGCGCCACCGCCATGCCGTAGCCGGGCACGATGATGACCTTCTGCGCGTTCTTCATGATGAAGGCGGCGTCGTCGGCCGAGCCGAGCTTGGCCGGCTTCTGCTCGCCGCCGCCACCGCCCGCCGCCGCGGTCTCGCCGCCGAAGCCGCCGAGGATGACCGAGATGAAAGAGCGGTTCATCGCGTGGCACATGATGTAGGACAGGATCGCGCCGCTTGATCCCACCAGCGCGCCGGTAATGATCAGCGCGGAATTGCCGAGGGTGAAGCCGATGCCGGCCGCGGCCCAGCCCGAGTACGAGTTCAGCATCGAAATGACGACCGGCATGTCGGCGCCGCCGATCGGGATGATCATGAGCACGCCGAGGGCCAGCGCGATGATGACGATCAGCCAGAAGTCGAGCGCGCTGCCCGACATCACCAGCCCGACGATGAAGACGACAAGGGCGATCGCGAGCGCGATGTTGATGATGTGGCGGAACGGCAGGATGATCGGCGCGCCGCTCATGCGCGCGGACAGCTTCAGGAACGCGATCACCGAACCGGTGAAGGTCAGCGCGCCGATGGCGACGCCGAGCGACATCTCGACCAGGCTCTGCGGATGGATGTTGCCGGGGCTGCCGATGTCGAAGGCCTCCGGCGCGTAGAACGCACCGGCGGCGACCAGCACCGCGGCCATGCCGACCAACGAATGGAACGCGGCGACCAGTTCCGGCATCGAGGTCATCGGCACGCGGCGCGCGATCACCGCGCCGACGCTGCCGCCGATCGCGATGCCAAGGATCACGAGGATCCAGGCGAGGCCGTCCGCCGGCGGATGGCTGGCCAGCGTGGTGGCGACCGCGATCGCCATGCCGATCATGCCGAAGAAATTGCCCTGCCGCGATGAGGCGGGGCTGGACAGCCCGCGCAGTGACAGGATGAACAGCACACCCGCCACGAGATACAGAACTGCAGCCAGATTGGCGTTCATCTCAGGTCCCCTTTGCCTTTGTCACCCCGAGGTGCACGCCGCTCACTTCACTTTCTTCTTGTACATCGCCAGCATGCGCTGGGTGACAAGGAAGCCGCCGAAGATATTCACGCAGGCGAAAATGAGCGCGATGAAGCCGAAGCCGCGCGCCCAGCCTGAGCCGCTCGAGATCATGCCGACGCCGACAGCGAGCAGCGCTCCGACCACGATCACCGAGGAGATCGCATTGGTCACGCTCATCAGCGGCGTATGCAGCGCCGGGGTCACCGACCACACCACGAAATACCCGACGAAGACGGCGAGAACGAAGATCGACAGCCGGAAGACGAAGGGATCGACGACTTGTGCGATATGCTCCATGACGGCTCTCCTTACGCTTTCGGCTGGAAATTCGGGTGGATGACGGCGCCGTCCCTGGTCAGCGCGGTCGCCTTGACGAGTTCGTCGTCCCAGTTCACGGCCAGCGCCTTGCTGGTCTTGTCGACCATCGTTTCGATGAAGTTGAACAAATTGCGCGCGTAGAGGCTGGAGGCCGACGCCGCGACGCGGCCGGCGACGTTGGTGTAGCCGACGATCTTGATGCCATCGACCTCGGCGACCTCGCCCGCCTTGACGCCTTCGACATTGCCGCCGCGCTCGACAGCGAGATCGACCAGCACCGATCCCGGCTTCATCGACTTGACCATGTCGGCCGTAACGAGCCTCGGCGCAGGCCGGCCCGGAATCAGCGCGGTGGTGATCACGATGTCCTGCTTCTTGATGTGCTCGGCGGTGAGCGCGGCCTGCTTGGCCTGGTACTCCTTGGACATTTCCTTGGCGTAGCCGCCGGCGGTCTGCGCGTTCTTGAATTCCTCGTCCTCGACGGCGAGGAATTTTGCACCGAGCGATTCGACCTGCTCCTTGGTGGCGGGCCGGACGTCGGTCGCGGTGACGACGGCGCCGAGACGGCGCGCGGTCGCGATCGCCTGGAGGCCGGCGACGCCGACGCCCATCACGAACACTTTGGCGGCGGGCACCGTGCCGGCCGCGGTCATCATCATCGGGAAGGCGCGTCCGAAGGCCTCGGCGCCCTCGATCACGGCGCGGTAGCCGGCGAGGTTGGCCTGCGAGGACAGCACGTCCATCACCTGCGCGCGCGTGATGCGCGGCATCAATTCCATCGCGAAGGCGGAGACGCCGGCATCGGCGATCGTCTTCAGCGCGGCCTCGTTGCCATAGGGGTCCATGATGGCGATGACGAGCGCGCCGCGCTTGTACTGGGCCAACTCGGAGGCTTCGGGGCGCTTCACCTTGATGATGATGTCGGCGTCCTTCAGCGCGTCGGCGCTGACGGTGGCGCCCACGGCGGCGAATTCGGAATCCGGCAGACCCGACTTGAGGCCGGCGCCCGGCTCGATGGCGATCTCGGCGCCTAACGCCTTGAACTTCTTCACCGTATCCGGCGAAGCGGCGACCCGCGGCTCCGACGGATCGATTTCCTTGGCAACGGCGATCTTCATAGGCCCTCCGGCGACGCGGGAAAGAGCGCGCACGCGAACTTAGCGTTACTCCCGCAACGTTGGATACCGGTTTTCAATCCGGCTTGATTGCAAATTTTATGGGCACCGACGACGCTGGCGGTGCTGCAGGCGGTGGATCAGGTCAGGAAGATCGCCATCAGGATCACGATAAGCGCGACCGAGACCGTGCCGTACTTCACCAGCTTGATGAAGCCCTCGTAGGTCTGCTCGTGGGCAACGTAGTCGTTGCCGTCGGCGGTGCTGTACGCCACTTCGCTATGGTCGGCCATGAATTGTCCCCAGTCGAAAGTCGAATTTCATGGCTGGGATACCGCAAACTTTCGGGCAGGGCAACGGCAGGCAGGCGCGGTTTCCCGGCAAATCAGGTCATTTGGAATTCCGATTGGCGGGACAGCTCGGCGCGAGCGCCGGTCAGCCCTGATCGATCATCGTGGCGGTGACGCTTGCGGCGGGGCGCTGGGATACTGGAAGGCCGAGCGCCTCGCGGACCGCGTCGATCGCCGGCTCGCCCGCTTCGGTGAATCGGGCCGTATGCGGATTGACGCCGCACCCGACCGCCACCGGGTTGTCGCCGGACAGGAAACCGTGGGCCATGTGGAAGCCCAGCGCGCGGTAGACCTCGAACTGCTCCTCCGAGAAGAACTGGTCGCCCGTGGTCTCGTGCGGGAACGTGGCGTGCCGCCGCGCATAGTCGCGGATGTAGTCGTTCTCGTCTCCGGTCAGGGACGATTTAAGGTAGACGAGATAGCCAATGTCGCCGGCGCCGTAGTCGATGGTGCCGATGGCGACGTGGACGTGATCGATCGGCTCGTCGTGGCGCCGGCCTGAGGACGTCGAGGGGTCCGCATTGCACGCCATGACGGCCCGCGTGCGCTCGCGGATCGGTATCCAGGGCAGATCGATCCGGACACCGAGATCGATGCGGGCATAACGCTGCAACGTCATCAGCGACGCGAAGTTCATCGGCGTGTCCGCTTCCGCATCCACGGCGATGATGACCCGGCAACGCCGGCGCAGCAGCTCGTAGATGCCGAGATTCTCGATATGGCCGCCGTCGGTGAGATAGACACCGTCGCTGTTCTCGTAGAGACGGCCGGAAATCTCCGACCAGAAATAGAGCGGCGAGAAGCGGCGGAACCAGCGCGCATTCACGTAGCGCGGATTTCGCAGCCAAAAGCCGAGCCGCACGTTGAGAAGCGCAAGCGTCGGCGTCAGCGACCGGATCGAGTTCGATCCCATGTTCGACGACGCAGCCGCCCCGGAGATCGCCATGGCCGTGGCGAGGTCGAGACTTTGCTCGGCCTTCTCGACAGCCAGGGTCGCCGCGTAGCCGGTGGCCTCGCTCCCGACATTGCGCGGTGAGAATACGAAGAAGTCGGCGTTGCGGCCGCGCCGGTTGGCGAAGTCCGATCCCTGGATGTTCAGCGCCGTGTTGATAAGGTGATAAGGCGCCAGCAATTTGGGCCCGCCCTGTTGGCGGTCCTCCTGAGCGTCTGCGACGCCATAAAGGTCGCTCAGCTTCATGCGATCGAGCGACTTGAAGTCGCGCCCCTGGTCTAGACTGGCCTCGGCACGCGCAAGATCGTGCTCGACCGGCCGGATCGGGTTGAACAGGAAGGCCTTGCTCAGCCTGTCGCGGTAAAGCCGGTGCAGCGAGTTCGCATTCGGGGTCAGAAGCCAGGAGACCAGGAACAACAACAGACCCGTCAGCGCATACAGGACGATCACCGGCAGGGTGTAGCCGTAGGCCGCGTCGGATCCCGATCCCTGGAACAGTTGGGGAAAGTACGGCTGAACCCTGAGCTTGACCCATTGTGCCGCAGGCTGAAGCCACGCCGGCGCGTGCCAAGTCGCCAACCGATCCGAGTCCGTCTCGACGCGCGGCTCGGGGGACGGCGCAGCCTTTGGCTCAGTGAATTCGATGGCGGCGTTTCGGTCCAGCTGCACCTTGCCTGCGAGCGCCGCCGGGAGGGTCGCGGACAATTTTGCCTTGGCGATGCAGTCCCTCTGCTCGGTCTGGGCCGAGCAATCCCTGAAGATGTCGTTGGAGATCCCCCAATAAGACAAATTGAGATAAGCGACCCAGATGATCAGCGGCAAGGCGAGGCCGGCGAACCAGAGCGCGGCCTTGGCAACGACTGCAAGAACCATCGATCCTCGCTGCGAGGAAGCGCTGTTGCCCGTCAGCAGCTCGAGAAATTGCTGCCGGAACGCGGCGACGAGCGCCGCGATCGGCGCCGCGACGGCGGCAAGCGACTGTATCCAGGTCACCGCGACGCCGCCGACCGGCCCGCCGATCACGCTGCTGTCGGCAACATCGAACATCTGCCGCAGCATGAACGGCTGAAACTCGAAGAAGGCGATGGCCGACAGCAGGACCAGGAAGGTCGCCCCCACGGTCGGCAAATGCGAACGAAATTCCTGGCGATGGCTCGGGCGGGCAAAGGACCGCACGATCGCCCACAGGAAAAAGAGTCCGACCACGATGATCGCAGTTGCCAGGGTGAGCGCGAAATTGGTCACCTTGAGCACGCGCGCGAAATCGCAGGCGCCGCCGACGACAAGGACGATGGCCGCGGCATAGACCCATACGATCGCCGGACCGCTCCCCCGTTCGGATCGCGAGCAGATATATGCCAGCACTGCGCAGGCGAGCAGGATCACACAGGCGATGGCACCGACCTTGGTGAAGCCGTGCTGATTCACGAAGCCGAAATCGTATAGCTCGCATCTCTTGGAATCGACAAAGCTGACGCCGAACAGATTGGCGACCGTCAGGCACGTCCGGGTCGGCGTCGACCAGATGGTGACCGCCGCCAGCATCAGGATGATCGGAAGGATGATCCCGATATTGGCGATCAATCCGCGCACCACGATGGCAAAGCCGGTGAGGAGATCGCGCACGCCGGCGGGGATCAGATAGTTGGAGTAATTCCGGATGTGCCCGACGGAGGCGGTATCGCTGATCTCGCTCGCGGTCGCGGTGCCGCCCGAAGGCCTCTCCCCGAACACGAAACGCCGCGTGACCGTCATGGTCGCGCTGAGCGAGGCGCCGATGTAGCCGCCGCCCGAGACAGTCGAGAGGTAGTCGATCCGCCGGAACAGATTGTGGTGGTTCAACGCCTGGAGGACGCCGAGGCAGAGCGCCGAGGACCGAATGCCGCCGCCGGACAATGCGAGCCCGGTGACGTCGAGCATCTGGCAGGATTGCAGACCATCCGTGCCGATCTGGCGCGTCGCCTCGCGGCGGGTGTTGATGGCTTCGATCTCGTCGCGAACGATCTGATGGTGCTTTTCGCACCACGGCATTTCCTCAGTAGACCGCGGCGCCCGGGCTTCAACGGGCTGCGTCGGCTGGACCTGATCGAGCATGCGTGCCTCCCCTGGGCGGCGGAGCACCGGCAATCAATGGTTGTAAAGCGAATGAAAATAGCCTTATGAAATTTTAGTCTCGCCGGGGATGCAAACGTTCAATGCCACATCGCCGGCGCCCGGTTGCGAAGGCTATGTGGCCAAACGCTGCGTCGCCAAAGGCTGCGCGGCGCCGGCTGGAACTCGCCGGCGCTGCATCCTGCGGAAGGTCTCGAGCCGCGCTTCAGGCAACTCGCGCCTGCCTCAGCCCATCGCTTCCAGCTCGTCGATCATGCCGGCGATGACGCTCAGGCCGCCGTCCCAGAACTTTGGATCCTTGGCATCGAGCCCGAACGGCCGCAGCAGTTCGGAATAATGCTTGGTGCCGCCGGCGGCGAGCATGTCGAGATACCGTTCAGCGAATCCCTCGGCCGCATTCTCGTAGACGGCGTAGAGCGAGTTCACGAGACAATCGCCAAACGCATAGGCGTAGACGTAGAACGGCGAATGGATGAAGTGCGGGATGTACATCCAGTAGTTCTCGTAGCCCGCTTTGATTTCGATTGCCGGCCCCAGGCTCTCGCCCTGCACAGAGAGCCAGATCTCGCCGAGCCGCGTCGCGGTGAGCTCGCCGTTCTTGCGCTCGGTGTGGACCGCGCGCTCGAAGGAATAGAACGCGATCTGCCGCACCACGGTGTTGATCATGTCCTCGACCTTGCCGGCGAGCAGCGCCTGGCGCTGCTTTGCGCTCCTGGTCTGCGCCAGCAGCCGCCGGAAGGTCAGCATCTCGCCGAACACGCTCGCGGTCTCCGCCAGCGTCAGCGGCGTCGGCGCCATCAATGCGCCGTTCCTGGCCGCCAGCACCTGGTGCACGCCGTGGCCGAGCTCATGGGCGAGCGTCATCACGTCGCGTGGCTTGCCCTGGTAGTTCATCAGCACGTAGGGGTGCGCGGACGGCGTGGTCGGATGCGAGAAGGCCCCCGGCGCCTTGCCCGGGCGCACCGGCGCGTCGATCCAGCGGTCGGTGAAGAAGCGCTCGGCGATGTCAGCCATCTTTGGCGAGAAGCCGCGATAGGCGGTGAGCACCATGTTTCGCGCGTCGCCCCAGCCGATCACGTCGGTCGCAGCAAAGGGCAGCGGCGCGTTGCGGTCCCAATAGGCCAGGCGCTTCCTGCCGAACCAGCGTGCCTTCAGCGCGTAGTAGCGATGCGACAATTTTGGATAGGCCGCGCGGACCGAGGCGACCAGCGCATCCACCACCTCGCGCTCGACCCGGTTATTCAGATGCCGGGAATCCGCGACGTCCTTGAAGCCGCGCCAGCTGTCGGAGATGTCCTTGTCCTTGGCCAGGGTGTTCGTGATCAGCGCAAAGGTGCGCTCATTGGCCTTGAAAGTCTTTGCGAGCGCCTCTGCCGCGGTCTTGCGCTTGGCGCCGTCGCGGTCCTGCAACAGATTGAGCGTTGGCTCGATCGCGAGATCCTTGGGCCCGACCTTGAAGCGCAAGCCCGAGATGGTCTGGTCGAACAGCCGGTTGAAGGCGGAATAGCCGGTCTGCGCCTTCTCCAGGAAGAGCTGCTCGAGCTTGTCGTCGAGCTGGTACGGCTTCTCCTTGCGCAGATCCTCGATCCAGGGACGGTAGTGCGCGAGCTCGGTGGCCTGCATCGCGCGGTTCAAAATATCGTCATCGATGCGATTGAGCTCGAGCGCGAAGAACAGCAGATGTGTCGATGCCGCCGTCAGGCGCTCGGAAACGTCGCCGTAAAACTTTGAAATCTTGGGGTCCACGCTGTCGCCGGCATGAACGAGGCCAGCGTACGAGCCGAGCCGGCCGGCGAGGTCGTCGATCGCCTCATAGCGTCGCACGGCTTCAGCGAGCCATTTTCCGCCATCTTCCTTTGCTGTTCCTGTTGCGAGCTTGCCCTTGTAGTCCGTCTCGAACGCGACGCAATCGGCATCCATCTTTGCGAGATCGCGCGCCACTTCCGGTGCATCGATCCCGGAATAGAGGTCGGCGAGATTCCACACCGGAAGCTTGCCGGTCTTGCTCGCAGGCTTTGCGGGTGAAGGCTTGGCAAGCGAAGACTTGGCGGGTGAATGCTTGGAGGGTTTTGCCTTGGCTGTCTTGGTGTTCGGCTTGCGAAGAGCGGGCTTGCTGATGGCGGACTTCTTAACTGCAGGCTTGGAGCGCGAATTCATTGTGTGGGAAACCTGTGTTCAACAATCACGACGGCGGGCGGGGGCATCAGGATTTAACAGTGCGTTAATCGGCTTCGGCCAGAGTGCCCCGATTCGAGACAGATAGTAGTAGCGTGCGGGGAACACCATGGCTGCCAGTATTTTGATCGCCGACGACGACGCTGTAGCCCGCCGGCTGGTCGAAAACATGGTGCAGAAATGCGGCTATGAGACGCTCGTGGTGGACTCCGGCGACGCGGCGATTGCCGCCCTCACCGCCCCTGACGCGGCCATCGACGGCGTCATCCTCGATCTCGTGATGCCCGGCCTCGACGGCATGGGCGTGCTGGCGAAAATCCGCGAAGCGGGTCTCAGCATCCCCGTCATCGTGCAGACGGCCCATGGCGGCATCGACAATGTAATCTCGGCGATGCGCGCGGGCGCGGCCGATTTCGTGGTCAAGCCGGTCGGCCTGGAGCGGCTCCAGGTCTCTCTTCGCAACGCGCTCAACTCCTCGGCGCTCAAGGGCGAATTGCAGCGCATCCGTCACAGCCGCGAGGGCCGGCTGACCTTCTCCGACATCATCACCCGCGCCGAGGCGATGGCGAGCGTGATGCGCGCGGCGCAGAAAGCAACAAACTCCTCGATCCCCGTGCTGATCGAGGGCGAGTCCGGCGTCGGCAAGGAGATGTTCGCGCGTGCCATCCATGGCAGCGGCGAGCGCAAGGCAAAGCCGTTCGTCGCGGTCAATTGCGGCGCGATCCCCGACAACCTCGTCGAGTCCATCCTGTTCGGTCACGAGAAGGGCGCCTTCACCGGCGCCACCGAACGCCACACCGGCAAGTTCGTCGAAGCCCATGGCGGCACGCTATTCCTGGACGAGGTCAGCGAGCTGCCGCTGAGCGCGCAGGTCAAGCTGCTTCGCGCGCTCCAGGAAGGCGCGGTCGAGGCGGTCGGCGGCCGCAGACCCGTGAAGGTCGACGTCCGCATCATCTCGGCGACCAATCGCAGGCTGCTGGAGCGGGTCAAGCAGGGCCACTTCCGGGAAGACTTATTCTATCGCCTGCATGTGCTGCCGCTCACGATCCCGTCGCTGCGCGCCCGGCGCGAGGACATTCCGCATCTGCTCAGGCATTTCCTGGCGCGCTTTGCCGCCGAGGAGAACCGCCCTATCACCGGCATCAGCGGCGAGGCCGTCGCGCACCTCGCCCAGCTCGATTGGCCCGGCAACATCCGCCAGCTCGAAAACGCGGTCTACCGGGCCGTGGTGATGAGCGAGGGCGACCAGCTTGGCCTCGACGACTTCCCCCTGATCGCCTCGCAGCCACATCCCGGAACAGACATTCCGACCGCGCCGCTGATGCTCGAGCCGATCGCGGCCCCCTCCGTCGTGTCGGGTAATGACATACCGATCGCACCGCTGCCGCAAGCGGGTGCTCTCTCCATGCTGACCGCGACCGGCGATGTCCGGCCGCTGGAGGATATCGAGAACGAGATCATCCGTTTCGCCATCTCGCATTACCGCGGGCAGATGTCCGAGGTCGCCCGCCGCCTCAAAATCGGCCGGTCCACCCTCTACCGCAAACTCGATGAGGCTGGGGTTCCCGGCCATGGCGGCAAAAGCGGTGAGGAGACGCACTGAGCCTGACGCGAACGGAGGTTCGTCCGGGCGGAGCGATAGGACTGTAAGCCGTTCGTACGACGACGGAATTCGACTGCGATTTGAACCGTGACTTGGAAGTGACAGACACAGGGAAAAGCGCGTGGCAGAAGCGCACAATCCGTTGCCAAGAGGCTTGCTTGAAGTCAGTTTGTCGTGAGTTGTCCCGGGTAGCGCTGGCTGCGAAATCGGGGTCTGTATATCGTCTGCGTAGGATTCGTTGCGTGCAGGCGTGCAACTTTCGAGAGGCCGGCGCGGTTTAGCCGAAGCTCAATAGGCGATAACGAAGCTGTTCCACGGGGGACAGTTCACCCGAGGGGTGCGACACAATGCGTGACTGTTTGAACCACCGTGCAGGCTTTGACCGTGTCTTGATGACGGTCGCGGCGACCTTCCTCACGGTATCGGCCAGCTCGGCCCTGGCGCAGGATCAGGCGCGCAGCAGCGCTGCCGAGCTCGCGATCGAAGCCGCGATCCCGCGCCCCGAACCCGCAAACGTCCCGCCCCCGACCGCATCCGACATCAAGCTCGACACCACCGCCACGGTTCAGGACTCGGCAAAGGAGCCGGTCAAGGAACCCGTGAAGGCCGAAGCCGCTCCCGCGCCGGACAAGGTCGAGACCAAGCCTTCCGACGTCGCCACCACGCCGGCGACCGAGGCGCCGAAGAGCGAGACGGCGAAGACGGAACCTGCCAAGGCCGACACGGCGACAACGCCGGCCGCGCCCGCCACCGCTGCGGCTCCGGCCTCGGAGCCGGTGAAGGCCGCGAGCAACGTTCCCGCCGCCGACCAGCCGGTCGCCGACAAGCTCAAGGACGCCATCGGCGCCAAGGCTTCACGCTATTTCGACCGCAAGAACGAGCGCGCGACGATCGAGAAGTTTTACGGTGCACGCGACTTCGCGCCGGTCTGGACCCAGGCCGGCAGCCTGACCGCTGCGGCCACGGGCGTGATCGCACGGCTGAAGGACGCGGCGTCCGACGGTCTCAATCCCGCCGATTACCCGCTGCCGGACTTCGCAGCCGCCACGACACCCGATACGCTCGCCGATGCCGAGCTCAAGCTCACCGCCAGCATGTTCGACTATGCGCGCCAGGCTCAGAGCGGCCGCATGCACTGGTCGCAGGTCAGCGGCGACATCCTCTATCCCGAGCATCCGATCGATCCGAACGAGGTGCTCGCCAAGGTCACGACGGCGGCGGACGCCTCCGCGGCGCTCGACAGCTACAATCCGCCGCAGAAGCTCTATAAGGAGCTGAAGGCGAAGCTCGCAGAGCTCCGCGGCCAGGGCAACGGCCCGGTGATCGAGATCGCCGATGGTCCGACGCTGAAATACACCCCGGCCGGCAAGAAGCAGGCTGAAATCGTCGTTGAAGATCCGCGCGTGCCGCAGCTGCGCGCCAAGCTCGGCATCACCGAGAACGCCAACGACAGCCGCTATGACGCGGCGGTCGCAGAGGCCGTGCGCAAATTCCAGAACGGCGCCGAGCTCAAGGCGACCGGCGTCCTCGACGACAAGACGGTCAAGGCGATCAACACCCCGAAGCGCGACAAGCAGATCGACGTGGTGCTGGTGAACATGGAGCGCTGGCGCTGGCTGCCGCGCGACCTGGGCGTGCCCTCGCTCGGCGATGCCTACGTCATCCTCAACATTCCCGACTACACGCTGAAGGTGATGCAGCGCGGCCAGCAGGTCTGGACCACCCGCGTCGTCACCGGCAAGCCCGGCACGCATGCGACCCCGCTGCTCACCGAGACGATGAAGTACATCACGGTCAATCCCACCTGGAACGTGCCGCCGTCGATCGTCTACAACGAATATCTGCCGGCACTTCAGCAGGACCCGACCGTACTCCAGCGCATGGGCCTCAAGCTCGAGCAGAACCGCGACGGTTCAGTGCACATCTCGCAGCCGCCCGGTGAAGCCAACGCGCTCGGCCGCATCCGCTTCAATTTCCCCAACAAGTTCCTGGTCTATCAGCACGACACGCCGGACAAGAACCTGTTCGCCCGGGACGAACGCGCCTTCAGCCACGGCTGCATGCGCGTGCAGAACCCGGATCAGTACGCGTCGGTCCTGCTCAACATCGCGATGCCGAACGAGAAGTACACGCCGGAACGCATCCGCAGCATGTACGGCAAGAGCGAGATCGACTTGAAATTCCCGACCCCGATCCCGGTCAACATCACCTATCAGACCGCATTCGTGGACGATGGCGGCAAGCTGCAATTCCGCAAGGACGTCTATGGCCGCGACGCGACCATGATCAACATCCTGAAGAACGGTCGCGGCAAGGATCTCGAGAACGTGGTCGCGCACTCCCAGCCGAGCTATTCACGCCCGGCAACGACGCTGCCGAACGGCGTCCTGGCGGCCAATGGCGGCTCGTCCGGCCCGAATTTCTTCGAGCGCCTGTTCGGAGCGCCGACCCCGCCGCCGGCTCCGGTCGGCCGCCGTCCGCAGCAGCAGCGGGTGTTCACCCGCTGAGCCAGGCCCGCCCCGGGTCTGATTTCCTGAAATTCAGCAATAAAATCAGCGACCTCATCCTCTGGATGGGGTCGCTTAACGTTAACCATTCTCCACCTGACCTCGGGCAGCGGGCCTTTTTTCGCCACACTCACCCGGTTAGGTTCGCGATCTGACTTGGTTTGGGGGCGGGAAGGTCAACCTCGAATTAACCTTCTCGCTTTAACAAAGCGTTCATCCTCTTTCGTGCGCTACGGGGTTAGCGGGAGAGTCCATTTTGAACGCTCGTCGACTGGGTGGGCTCTAACGTGTTGACTGGTATCGCACGCCAATTTGCTGTGCTGTCGTTGTCCCATGCGGGAGTGAAGGCCGGATCACGGATCGGCCTCGCTGCCGTATTGCTGCTTGCTGCCGCGGGTTCAGTTCATAACGCCGCCGCGCTCAACGAGACCAAGACGCTCTCCTTCCACCACACCCATTCCGGCGAAGACCTTACCGTCACCTTCAAGCGCGACGGGCGCTACGACGAAGCGGCGCTGAAACAGCTCAACCACTTCCTGCGCGACTGGCGCAGCCAGGACGAGACGGTCATGGACCGTCACCTCTTTGACATCCTCTGGGAAGTCTACCGCGACGTCGACGGCAAGCAGCCGATCCAGATCATCTCCGCCTACCGCTCGCCCGCCACCAACTCCATGCTCCGCCGCCGCTCCTCCGGCGTGGCGCGCTTCAGCCAGCACATGCTGGGGCATGCGATGGACTTCTACATCCCGAACGTGCCGCTGGAGCAGATCCGCTTCGCCGGCCTGCGCCTCCAGCGCGGCGGCGTCGGCTTCTATCCGACCTCAGGCTCGCCGTTCGTACATCTGGACACCGGCAGCATCCGGCATTGGCCGCGCATGACGCATGACCAGCTCGCCCGGGTCTTCCCGGACGGACGCACCGTCCATGTCCCGACCGACGGCACGCCGCTGAAGGGCTATGAACTCGCCAAGGCCGAGATCGAGCGGCGCGGCAGCGGCGAGGATTCCGGCAGCAAGTCGAATTTCTTTGCCGCCCTGTTCAAGGGCAAGCCGGCTCCGGCCGCCACGAGCAACGACGAGGATGACGAGGGCGCGCCCGCTCCGGCTGCGAAGCCTGTCGCGCCGACCGTGGTCGCCGCCGCGACCAAGCCGGCCGATCCGGTGCCGACGCCGCGCGCCAAGCCGTCAATCGCGGCGACGATTCAGCTCGCCTCGGCCGATGCGCAGCTCGTCGCGCTGCCCAAGTCGAAGCCGGCGCCCGTGGCTGACAAGCCGGCCGCCGGCAAATCTGCTGACGCCAAGCCCGAGACGCCCGCCGACATCATCAATGCCCGTGGCTTCTGGGATGCCCCGGCTACGCCGCAGCAGGCGACGCCGGCCCAAGTGGCTGCGCTGAAGGCCCGCCAGGCGCTTGCCGCCGCCACCGATCCGCAGCCGACCGCGAGCGTGTCCAGCGCCGCCTATCAGGCGCTGGCCTACGCGCCGGCGTCCGCCTCCCCGGTCGACCGCGCCAATGTCGTCGCCGCCTCCGCGCCGATCCCGCGCTCCGCCCGTCCCACCGCCGCGTCGCGCAACCTTGCGCCCGCGACCGAGATCAACACGGTGGTCGGCAAGCGTGTCGACGGCATGGTCGCAACCGCGACCCGGCTCTCCGCAGCCAAGGGTGAAAGTATCTGGCTCAAGATCGTGATGCTGTCGCCGAGCGCCAGCCGCGCGATGTCGGTCACGCTGATGGGCGAGCTCGACACGGCCGCGATGCGCGCCTACTTCGTCAAGCCGCAGTCCGTGATCGCCATGGGTTTTGCCGACGATCCGATGCAGGGCTTGTCGTGCGACAGCTTCTCGGGCACCGCCACCGCCAAGCTCGAGACGACGTCGTTCGTCATGCGGACCGCCGCGTTGCGCTGAGGTCTTCGCGCGCCGCTAACGCTTCTTCCTTCGTCGATCCAGATGATACGTCAACGCCAGCGACAGGCAGACCGATAGGTCCTGCTTCGGCAGCTTGCCCGACACCGGCAACAGCAGCGCCCTGGTCTGCCGATATTCGAACCGATCGGGAAAGCGTTCGCGAAAGGTATCGACCAGCGTCGTCTTGCAGTTGAACAGAATCGCGGCGTGCGCGGAGTCCTTCAGGCGGCCGAGCCGGATCGTGCTGCCACTGCCGGTCTCTTCGGTCAGATAAGCAGGCTCGCCCCATTTCAACGTTTCGGTGAGACGGCCGATGCCTTCATTCGCCGCGGCGGTCGCGAAGATCAGCTCGCGTACCCAAAGCAGCCGCTTGCCGATCGACGCCGGAAAAGCGTCGTAGGCACGGCTTACCTCGCGCGGCAGCGGCGGCGCAGTCACCGCGGTCTCCTTCGATCGACATGGTGTCGCCCAGGCCAAAGCCGGGACGACACCGATACCTCAGATCATTCCCAGTGCCTGCATGTAGGTCTCGAGGATCGTCTCGGCCTCGGCGCGCTCGTTCGGGTCCTGCTTGCGCATGCGCACGATGGTGCGCAGCGCCTTGACGTCGTAGCCGTTGCCCTTGGCCTCGGCGAAGACGTCGCGGATGTCGTCGGAGATCGCCTTCTTCTCTTCCTCCAGCCGCTCGATGCGCTCGATGATGGACTTGAGCTGGTCCTTGGCAAATTTCGTCGCGGGCTCGTCGTCGCGGACGGCGGCGGAGGTGGCCATCTTGGTACTCCCAATGGAACTGGCAAAACGAGGTGACGCCGGCATCATCACCGCGCGTGCTGGTTAGACCCTTAGGGTTCGGACCTCTCGCGTTCAAGGCGGCATCGCGCTCGTCCACAGCGCGCCCACACCTTCCTGCGGCGCGTCGAAGAAAGCTGTTGTGTGATGCGACTCAAGGGCACCGCACATCAGGCTGCCGGCGCGGCCGTTCAGTGCCCGGGATGAACCTTCTTCATGGCGTCGAGCTGCTCAGGCGTGGCCGCGCCCTGGTATTTCGATTTCCAGGCCTCGTAAGGCATGCCATAGACGGCTTCCCGGCTCTCGTCCTTGCTCAAGGCGACGCCTTGGGCGTCGGCGGCGTCCTTGAGCCAGTTGGACAGGCAGTTGCGGCAGAAGCCTGCGAGATTCATCAGGTCGATGTTCTGGACGTCTGTCCGCGTCTTCAAATGATCGACCAGGCGCCGGAAAGCGGCAGCCTCGAGTTCCGTTCTGGTTTTGTCGTCGATTGCCATGGCTGGATCCCTCGGCTTTGCGAAATTGGCAGTGACCTGGATGGGGTCACCCTTACGAGATCAGGTGGGGCCTGTCACAGATTTTGCCATATCGCGGCGCAAACGGGCGGGAAGCCGGCTTCGGGCAGTTCCCGGGCCCTACGCCAAATCGTCAATGATCTGATATAGCTTCCGCGACAATGATCGCCGAATCTCCCCGCTCCCCCCTTCGCCTGCTCGCCCGGTTGGTCCCGGTGCTGGTGGTTGGCTTGCTATGCTTTTGGGCCAGCCCGGCCTCCGCCGATTTCCGGCTCTGCAACAACACGTCGAGCCGGGTCGGCATCGCCCTCGGCTACAAGGATGCCGAGGGCTGGACCACCGAGGGCTGGTGGAACATCTCGTCCCGCTCCTGCGAGACCCTGCTGCGCGGAACGTTGGTGGCCCGCTTCTATTACATCTACGCCATCGACTATGACCGCGGCGGCGAATGGTCGGGCCAAGCCTTCATGTGCTCGCGAGACAAGGAGTTCACTATCCGCGGCACCGAGGATTGCCTCGCACGTGGCTATGACCGGACCGGCTATTTCGAGGTCGATACCGGCGAGCAGCGGGCCTGGACCGTGCAGCTCACCGATGCCAACGAGCAGCCGTCAAAACAGCAGCGCGTGCCTGGTCTCCCCGGCCCGGTTGGTCCGGGGGTTCCGGGTTTGCCCAATGGCCCGCCCGGTGGTACGCCCCCCGCCGCGCCTGGCCTCCCGCCAGCTCCCTCGCCCCCGTCTGGAAATAAGCCATGAGGCGTCTTCGCCGTATCAAGATTCTCGCGACCCTGGGACCCGCCTCTTCGGACCTCGCGATGATCCGCCGCCTGTTCGAGGCCGGTGCCGACCTGTTCCGCATCAACATGAGCCACACCCCGCATGACAAGATGCGCGAGCTGGTGGCGACGATCCGCAACGTCGAGAGCAGCTATGGCAGGCCGATCGGCATTCTGGTCGACCTCCAGGGCCCAAAGCTCCGGCTCGGTGCCTTCGCCGAAGGCGCGGTCCAGCTCCAGAACGGCCAGACCTTCACGCTGGATTCCGACAAAGCGCCGGGCGACACCACCCGCGTCCAGCTTCCGCATCCGGAGATCCTGGCCGCGCTGCGGCCGGGCCATTCGCTGCTGCTCGACGACGGCAAGGTGAGGCTGATCGCCGAGGAGACGTCGAAGGAGCACGCGGTGACGCGCGTCGTGGTCGGCGGCCGGATGTCCGACCGCAAGGGTGTCAGCCTGCCCGACACCGACTTGCCGGTCTCGGCGATGACGCCGAAGGACCGCGCCGACCTCGAGGCGGCGCTGGTCACCGGCGTCGACTGGATCGCGCTGTCCTTCGTGCAGCGCGCCGACGACGTGCTCGAGGCCAAGAAGATGATCCGCGGCCGTGCGGCGGTGATGGCCAAGATCGAGAAGCCGCAAGCGATCGATCGCCTCGCCGACATCATCGACGCCTCCGACGCCCTGATGGTGGCGCGCGGGGACCTCGGCGTCGAACTGCCGCTGGAACGCGTGCCGAGCCTGCAGAAGCAGATGACGCGCATGGCGCGGCGCGCCGGCAAGCCGGTGGTGATCGCGACCCAGATGCTGGAATCGATGATCCAGTCGCCGGTGCCGACCCGCGCCGAAGTCTCCGACGTCGCCACAGCCGTCTATGAAGGTGCCGACGCCATCATGCTGTCGGCGGAATCGGCGGCCGGCAAATTTCCGGTCGAGGCCGTCTCGACCATGAATCGCATCGGCGAGGAGGTCGAGCGCGACCCGATCTATCGCTCCGTCATCACCGCACAGCGCCCCGCCCCGGAAGCCACCGCCGGCGATGCCATCGCTGACGCCGCGCGGCAGATCGCCGAGACGCTCGACCTGCCGGCCCTGATCTGCTGGACCAGTTCGGGATCGACCGCTGTGCGCGTGGCGCGCGAGCGGCCGAAGCCGCCGATCGTGGCGATCACGCCGAACGTCGCGGCGGGACGCCGGCTGTCGGTCGTCTGGGGCATACATTGCGTGGTGGCGGAAGATGCGCGCGACCAGGACGACATGGTGAGCCGCGCCGGCCAGATCGCGTTCCGCGACGGCTTCGTCCGGGCCGGCCAGCGCGTGATCATCGTCGCCGGCGTGCCGCTCGGCATCCCCGGCACCACCAACATGGTGCGCATCGCCTCGGTCGGCCCCGAGGGCGAAGCGAATATCTAGGCCCGCCCAACACGCGGCAAACAAAAATGTCGAAAACAACCCCATGCACAGTAGCCGGCGGGTCCGGTGCATGTGCTGAGGTTTTTCGCAAAGGCGAGCTCTGGCAATGGCCTGGGCGCGATCAGGTCCGCCGGTCGATTAGGCTGACGTTTTAGGCCCCAACCAGCGCTTTCGCCGCCGGCAGCAGCGTCTGCTGCACGACCAGACCCCTGGCGCGGGCGTCCATGACGCCGACCGCGCGGAGCGCCAGCAGCGTCACGGTCTGCACGGCATCACGCATCCTGGCGGGATCGTCGAGATTGTCCGGCGCGAGCGGTCCGACCAGGGCCTCGTGCAGGGCGCCGAGCAGCGCGGTGGCGGCGAGTGCGGTGTCCTGCGCCGGCAGGTGGCCGGCGCGCACGGCGGCGTCGATCCGCGAGGCCATTTCGCCCGCGATCTCGCGCCGGCTGGCGAGGCGTGAAGCGCTGACATCGACATCGACCGGCTCGGCGAGGATGCCCCAGGCGAGCCTGCGCTGTGACAGGGTATGCACCGCCACGGTGGTCACCGCCGCCGCCAGCGCCGAAGACGGCCCCGGCGCGGCATCGGCTGCTCGCCGGATCGCCGTGAGCTCGTCGCGGGAGACTTCGGCGATCAATTCCGAGATCAAATCGGCCTTGGATGGGAAGTAGCGGTAGACCGTACCCGCAGCGACGCTGGCGCGAAGCGCGACCGGCGCAATCTGCACCGCCGCCATCCCGCCTTCCGCCGCCGCCTCCCGCGCCGCCGCCAGTATCGCACTGCGCCGGGCCGCAAGGCGCTTCACCACTTGATGCGTCCGCCGATAAACCATGGCGCGCTTCCTGTCCCCAGCATCCGGTCCGGCGCAAAGCCCGACCGCATGCTTATTCGCTAATCTTCGCCCAAATCACCCTCAAGAACTGAACAACTATTCAGGGCAGATGACAAGACACAAATGAGCATATGCGCGCGGCGCAAACTTCGGCGCGACAAGAGCAGGTAAACGCATTCTTGCTCGGCGCGGCCGCGGTATGACGATCCGGTTTACCTCAACTTAAAAGCGATCATGCTCAGCTTGCCGATGCTTGCGCGCTGCTGCGTGCTGTCGTTTCAGCCCCGAGAGTCCGATGTCGATTTCCATGACAAGCAGCGTGCCCGTCCGCGGTGTTGCGCGCTGGCTTCTGCCGTTCTGCATTGCCGCCGGCGTCTACCTGTTTTTCCTGGGCATCGGCGACATCATGCTGCGCGATACCGATACGCTGTGGCAGATCAAGATCGGGCAGTGGATTCTCGAACACCGCGCCCTGCCCTATACCGACATCTATTCCTTCACGCGAGCCGGCGAGCCCTGGATCTCGAGCTCCTGGCTATCGCAAGTCCTGTTCGCGCTGGCTTACGAGCCGTCCAACTGGTCGGGGGCAGTTATCCTGACGTCGCTCGCGATCGGAGCGACCGCAGCGATTTTCGTCTACCTGCTTGAGCCCTATCTGGAGCCTGCGCGCGCCTTTCTGCTCGTCACCCCGCTCCTCTTCATGTCGATGGGCCACTTTCTCGCCCGCCCGCACATGCTGGCACTGCCTGTCATGCTGGCCTTTGTCGGCGGGCTGCTGGCGGCCGCCGATCGGTGCACCGCGCCGTCGTGGCTATTGCTTCCCTTGATGGCGCTATGGGCCAATCTTCACGGCGGCTTCGTCATGGGGCTGGCGCTGATTGGGCCCATCGGCCTCGATGCGATCGCGTCCACCGATCGCAAGGGCCGCTTTGCACTGGCGTCGCGCTGGGCCTTGTTCGGGCTCGCTGCGCTTGCCGCAAGCTGCTGCACACCCTATGGCTGGAATACGCCGCTCGCATCGGCGAAAATCCTCAGCCTCGGCAAGGTGCTCTCGCAAATCTCGGAGTGGATGCCCGCCGATTTCAGCTCGTTCGACTTGTTCGGTGCCAGCCTGCTCGGATTGATCGCCCTCGGCTACTACAAAGGATTGGTGCTGCCGTGGACCCGCATTCTTCTGCTGCTCGGCCTGGTCTGGGCGGCACTCAACCACGTCAGAAACATCGAGGTCTTTGCATTGTTGACACCGCTCGTGCTGGCGAAACCGTTGGCCGAACAATTGGGCGCGGCCAGAGCGGTCGCGCTCGCACGGGCTGAAGCACGGCCCTCCTTTGCAGTGACCGCGATCGCGGCGCTCGTGATCGTTGCGACCAGCTGGAGTATCACGCGGTCCTATGCCACGCCGACGCGGTATGCCTTTATCCGCAATCCCACCCCTCGGGCTGCAGTCGACCTGCTCGAGCGGAGGCACGCGCAACGCATCTTCAGCACCGCGCCGATCGGGAGCTATCTGATCTTCCGCAACCTCAAGACCTTCATCGATGGCCGCGCCGAGCTGTATGGAGAGCAGTTCGTGCTTGACTATTTCGACGCCATCGAAGGCAAGAACGCTGAGACTCTGCTGCGTTTGCTCGATACCTACCAGATCGACGCCACACTGCTGAACGGATCGACTCCCGCCGCAAGGATCATGGACCACGTGCCGGGCTGGAAGCGGCTCTACTCGGATGACCTTGCCGTCATCCACGTCCGCGATGACGCACCGGCGAAGCTACCCTCAGCACCGTGAGCCACGGATCAGGCGTTTAACCGTCGCGGACTCGCATGGACGCGACGGCTTCGGCGAAGAAAAGACTTCGCTATAACGAGACCTCGCTAGAACAAAACTTGGCACGAAAGGCTTGGCACAAAAGAAAAGAGCCTTGTCCGGGACAAGGCTCTTTCTACTCTTGGTCCGTTCAGTCTTACTTGAGGCTGGACGAGATCGAGGTGAACTTGGCGTTCAACGTGGTGCCCAGGTTATTGACGACAGTGATGATCGCCAGCGCGATGCCGGCGGCGATCAGACCGTATTCAATGGCGGTGGCGCCGGATTCATCTTTCGCGAAATTCGCAACGAGGTTCTTCATAAAGAGCTCCAAATGAGTACACGAGGCTACAACTGATCTGGTCTTTTTGGCTTCCCAGCGCCGCTCGACCATGGATGCGAACGTAGTGGCAAAGAATTGCGCCGCAGTTAATTCGACTGCGGAAATACAGAGCGGTTTGCGTGTATTCGCCGATGGTAAACCGAAATCTAAAACGATCCGTTAAATTGTCGAGACATCAAGCCGGCCCGGTATCACCGGTTTACCCGGAATTATGACCGCCGTGGTCCAATGTTGATCGCTCGGCACCCCGACAAAACAACAGGACGACGACGCGGCATGTCCCTTTCCTTTGCCAACAGCATCACGGTGCAGGGTCGTGCGCGAGCCCTGGTGCCGCTGTGCGTCGGTGCGGGCGCCTATCTCTTCTTCATGTATGTCGGCGATACGCTGCTTCAGGACTCCGACTCGTTTTGGCAGATCAAGATCGGACAATGGATCATCGATCACGGCGCTATGCCGTACACGGACATCTATTCCTTCACGCGGACGGGCGCGCCGTGGATTTCAACGTCGTGGCTGTCGCAGGTGCTGTTCGCTCTCTCCTATGCGCAATTGGGCTGGGCAGGTCCCGTCATCCTCACCGCGATGGGAGTCGCGCTCACGGCCGCGATCTTCGTCTATCTGCTCGACGTGCAGATCGAGGCACCGCGCGCAGTGCTGCTTGCGATGCTGGCCCTGCTGCTGTCGCTGCATCACGTCCTGGCGCGTCCGCACGTCCTGGCGCTGCCTGTCATGGTGGCATGGGTCGGTCTATTGATGGCGACCGCCGACCGCAGGAGCACGCCGTCCTGGTACTGGCTGCCGCTGATGGCGCTGTGGGCGAACTTGCATGGCGGCTTCGTGCTCGGTCTGGCGCTGATCGGTCCGATCGCGCTCGAGGCCGTCGAGCACGCCGAGAAGGGGCGGCGGCTTCAGCTGTTCCTGCGCTGGGTGCTGTTCGGCATCGGTGCACTGGTCGCGAGCTGCTGTACGCCGTACGGCTGGGGAACGCTGCTGGGCGCCACCAACATCTTGAGCCTGGGCGAGTTGCTCTCGCTGATCTTCGAATGGATGCCGGCGAACTTTGCCACCTTCTCCTCGTTCGAAGGCGCCCTGCTCGGCCTGATCGCGTTCGGCTATTATCGCGGCCTCGTGCTCTCCGCGCCCAGGATCTTCCTGATCCTGTTCCTGACCTGGAGCGCGCTGACCCACGTCAGGAGCATCGAGGCGTTCGCGTTCCTGGTGCCGCTGGTGCTGGCGAAGCCGCTCGGCCAGCTGGCCTCGCGCCCGCAGCCGGACGCACCCGGTGCCGACCGCTGGCCGGCCCGCTATGTCACCGCGCTTGGCGCACTCATGATCGTCGCCGCAAGCTGGGCCTCGACCTCGCTCTATATGGGCCACCACAGCTTCAGCTTCACCATGACGCAGACGCCGGTCGCGGCAGTCGACTTGCTCGAACAACGCAAGGTCCAGCGCGTCTTCAACGCCTATCAGTTCGGCGGCTATCTGATCTCGCGCGACATCCCCGTTTACGTCGACGGTCGCGCCGAGCTCTACGGTGAGAGGTTCGTCATGGACTTCTTCAAGGCGACCGAGGGCAAGAAGCCCGAGCTGCTTCCGCGGCTGCTCGACGAGCACAAGATCGACGCAACGCTATTGGCCGCCGACGCGCCCGGACCGCAGATCCTGGACATGCTGAAGGGCTGGAAGCGGATCTATACGGACGACATCGCAGTGATCCACGTGCGGGACAACACGGTAGGTGGGTCGGCGACGAGCGCGAAGCCCTAGCGCCTAGGTGATTGCGAGGCAACCCTGCCCTGCGTCAACGTCGTCACTGCGAGCGTAGCGAAGCTTCGTCGCAAGAGCTCCTCGCAACGATGAGTCGTTCGCCGACGCACCACCACCCAACAAAAAACGCGGCGTTTCCGCCGCGTTTTTCAATTCGATCTGCCGTTCGCGATTACGCCTGCGGCTGCGGCTCCAGGCCGGGATCCGGATCGGGCCGCGGGCGCGACTTGCCGGCCGGCGGCACGGCCGAGGCACGCGGCGTGGTCGGCTCGAGCACGGACTCGCGGTTCGGCTTCTTGCCCTTGAGCAGGTCGATGATCTCGTCGCCAGAGAGCGTCTCGAACTCGAGCAGGCCCTTGGCGAGAGCTTCGAGATCGGCGCGCTTCTCGGTGAGAATACGGGTTGCTTCGTTGTAGCCTTCTTCGACGAAACGCCGGATCTCGGTATCGATCTTCTGAACCGTCGCTTCCGATGCGTTCTGGGTGCGCGACACCGACATGCCCAGGAAAACCTCGTCCTGGTTCTCGCCATAGGACACCGTGCCGAGCGCCTCGGACAGGCCCCAGCGCGTCACCATCATGCGTGCCAGACGCGTCGCCTGCTCGATGTCCGACGACGCACCCGAAGTCACCTTCTCGCGGCCGAAGATCAGCTCTTCGGCGACGCGGCCACCCATCATGATGGCAAGGCGCGAGGTCATCTGCTCCAGCGACATCGACAGCTTGTCACGCTCGGGCAGCTGCATGACCATACCCAGCGCACGACCGCGCGGAATGATGGTCGCCTTGTGGATCGGGTCGGTCGCGACGACATTGAGGCCGACGATGGCGTGGCCGCCCTCGTGATAGGCCGTCAGCAGCTTCTCTTCCTCGGTCATGACGAGCGACTTGCGCTCGGCGCCCATCATCACCTTGTCCTTGGCTTCCTCGAACTCGGCCTGGGTCACCATCCGCTTGTTGCGACGGGCGGCGGTGAGCGCGGCTTCATTGACGAGGTTCATCAGGTCGGCGCCGGAGAAGCCCGGGGTGCCGCGCGCGATGGTCTTGAGGTTGATGTCCGGCGCCAGCGGCACCTTGCGGACGTGGACCTTGAGGATCTGCTCGCGGCCGACGACGTCGGGGTTCGGCACCACGACCTGACGGTCGAAGCGGCCGGGACGCAGCAGCGCGGGATCGAGCACGTCGGGACGGTTGGTCGCGGCGATCAGGATCACGCCCTCATTGGCCTCGAAGCCGTCCATCTCGACCAGCAACTGGTTCAGCGTCTGCTCGCGCTCGTCATTGCCGCCGCCGAGGCCAGCGCCACGGTGCCGACCGACGGCATCGATTTCGTCGATGAAGATGATGCAGGGCGCGTTCTTCTTGGCCTGCTCGAACATGTCGCGGACGCGGCTGGCGCCGACGCCGACGAACATCTCGACGAAGTCAGAACCCGAAATGGTGAAGAACGGCACGTTGGCTTCGCCCGCGACCGCACGCGCGATCAGGGTCTTGCCGGTGCCGGGAGGGCCGACCAGCAGCACGCCGCGCGGAATGCGGCCGCCGAGACGCTGGAATTTGCCGGGGTCGCGCAGGAATTCGACGATCTCCTGCAGGTCCTGCTTGGCCTCGTCGACGCCCGCGACGTCCTCGAAGGTGACGCGGCCATGCGCTTCAGTCAGCATTTTTGCGCGCGACTTGCCGAAGCCCATCGCCTTGCCGGCGCCGCCCTGCATCTGCCGCGACAGGAAGATCCACACGCCGATCAGCGCGATGAAGGGCAGCCAGGAGACCAGCAGCGAGACGAACCACGGCACGTTGTCGCCGGGCGGCTTCGCGGTGATCTGCACCTTGCTGTCATAGAGGCGCTTCACGAGCGTCGGATCGCTCGGCGCATAGGTCTGGAAGCTCGAGCCGTTGGTGAAGGTGCCGTGGATGTCCGGCCCCTGGATCACGACGTCGCGCACATTGCCGCGATCAACCTCGCTCAGGAGCTGGGAGAAGGCGATGTCCTGCGAGGAGGCGCGCTGACCCGGATTCTGGAAGAGCGTGAACAACGCCAACAGCAGCAGGACAATGATGACCCAGAGGGCGAAATTGCGCAGATTGGCGTTCATCGATCTTCCTTCGTGGTCGCGCGGATCGCGGCCTGAGCCTTGGGCAGTTATTTGGGCAGCGCGAGGAAATCCCCAAGGAATCCTCTCGGTTAGACGGATACAATCTAGGTGTCGCTCCGGTCGCTGCCAAGGGAACGAGATGGGACTATTTAGCCCATCTTAGTCCGATTCCCGCTGAAATAATGGCACCCAGATCCCGCTTTTTCCTGCCTGGTTAAGGTGTCCTCACGGCGCGGTCTCGAAACGGCCGGTGCGATGATCCGCCCCTATCCACCCTTGATCCACCCTTGCGCCGGGCCGGCGCCGGCCCGATGCGGATACGTCCCCCGACAAGGCTGATCAAGGCTCCCGCAAGCGTCTGCTTCAGGGCCGGCCGGCCATTTGCGGGTCCGCGGGGACTTGCGGCAATGGCCTGATCGAGCACGGCCAGAAGGGATTCGACCTTGCCGAGTTCCGCCGGTCCCTCATGCCCGAACGCGTTGATGGCCCGCAGCAGGATCCGCAGCCGGACCTCCTCCGGCAGGGCGGCAAACACGGGGGCCTCGAAGCTTCGAACGCCGGCCTGCGGCGCATCGCCGCGATCCCGCAAACGGAGGAAGCGCTCGGCTCCATTGGTCAGCACCTCGACGGCCACATTGGCGCGCGCCAACCTTGCCGCGAGCCGAGCCAGGCTGCGGGCATCACCGCCCTCCGCCGCGAGCTGCGGCAGCAGCGCACGCAGCCGCGGCCGGGTAAAGGCAGCGTCGTGGTTGGTGGGATCGTCGGCAAAGCCGATCTTCGCCCGCTTCAAGGTCGCGATCAGCTGCGATTTCGGAACATCGAGCAGTGGACGCGCAAGAACGACGCCGTCGCGCTCGGTGAGACGGGCCATCGCCGACAGCCCGGCCAATCCGCTGCCGCGGACAAGACGCATCAACAGGGTCTCGGCCTGGTCGTCGCGGGTGTGGGCGGTCAGCACGTGGCTCGCACCAGCCTTGCGTGCGGCCTGCACGAGCAGGCGGTAGCGTGCCTCGCGCGCGGCGGCCGGCAGTCCCGTTTTCGGCTTGGCGCCGCGCCAGCGCAGGGTCCGGTGCGGCAAGCCAAGCCCGGTCGCCAGACGCTTGACCTCGCGCGCCTCGCGCGCCGCCTCCGGCCGCAAGCCGTGGTCGATCGTGACGACGGTGAGACGCGGGCCGCACGCCAGGCTGCGATGCCAGCGCGCCGCAAGCCACATCAGCGCCACCGAGTCGGGCCCGCCGGAGACCGCGAGCAGCAGTCCCTGCGCGCCTTTCAGGCCTGCGAAGAGGCGCTTGGCCTCACGCGCCGAGATCGGTGAATTGTCCTCTGGCATGACGCTGCAATCGTCCGCGGATGGACCGACTGTTTAGCGCAGCGCCATCAATCTTGTCAGGATCAATCGCCGCGCGTCAGCACTTCACCCGCTTCTGCTCGCGGTCGACCGCGGCTTTGACGCCGGCGGAAGCGCGCGGATATTTGCGGCCGACTTCGCCGAAGGCGGCGCACGCTGCCTCCTTTTCCTTCAGCGCCGCCAGCGACTGGCCGAGCCGCAGCAGGGCATCCGGCGCCTTGGCGGATTTGTCGTATTTGGTGGTGACGGCGAGGAAGGCTTCCGCGGAGTCGCGATATTGCTGGCGCTGGAAATAGCTCTCGCCGAGCCAGTATTGCGCGTCGCCGAGCAGCGGGTCGCTCGGATATTTCTGCGAGAAGTTCTTCATGGTCTGCTCGGCCAGCGCATAGTCCTTGCGCTGCATGTAGCCGATGCCGAGGTCGAATTCGTCGCGCGGCGTTGCCGAGGGCGGCAGGGTCGCAAGGCCCGTGCCGCCCGGCGCGGGAGAGCCGGATGGAGCCGGCGGATAGCCGGGCTGCGCAGCCTGGGGTGCGGTCGCCTGCGGATAGCGGGTCCCGTTGTTGGCGAGATCAAGCGGTTCGCCGGCGCCACGGCCGCCGGGCGCGCCGCTCGGGGCACCTGCAGGCATCGGTTGCTGCCCGCCGCCGAGCGCGCGCGGCGCACCCGGCGCATTCGGGCTCTGGTTCGGGTCGAAGGCATCGCCGCGGCGGCGCGTGCCCGGGGCGCCGGGCGCAGGCTGCTCCTGAACGATCGGCGCCGGAGAGGCGATCTGCGGCTGCTCGTAATTCGGCTGGGCCGCTTGCTGGTGCGGCGGCTGCTGGCGATAGGCCGGCGCGGCTTGCGCGGGCGGCATGGCCGCGACATTGGGCTGGACCGGCGTCTGACCGGGCGCAGCTTGCGCGCCGCCCTCGAGCGCTCGCAGCCGCTCTTCGAGCTGGCGGTTTCGATATTGCAGCTCTTCGTTCTGGCCGGTGAGCTGGCGCAACTGGTTCTCCAGCCGCTCGATCCGCATCTCGGGATCTGCATCGTCCGACTGTGCGAGGGCGGGCGAGCACAAAGAGAGCAGCGCGGCGATCGCCACGGTGCCGGTGAAGACCTTAAATCTGGATGACATCTTGCCCTGACGACGAAAGCGAAATGGCCTGCGACCGAACATTCGACGCGCCACACATTGAAGCGGAGTACGCCAAAACTGTGACTGAAACAAAGGGGTTTCCGTCACAGATCGCTGAAACGAAACCGGCGCCCGAGAGGGCGCCGGCATAATCGGTTTCTGAAGATGAACGGCGCCTGACCAATGGTCAGGAGCTCGCGTTCAGCACGGTGACGGCGCGGCGGTTCTGCGACCAGCAGGAGATGTCGTTGCAAACGGCGACCGGCCGCTCCTTGCCGTACGAGATCGTGCGCATGCGATTCGGATCGATGCCGCGCGAGGCGAGGAACGAACGCACCGACTGGGCGCGGCGGGCACCGAGCGCGATGTTGTATTCGCGGGTGCCGCGTTCGTCGGCATGACCTTCGACGGTGAAGCTGTAGCGCGGATAGCTCTGGAGCCACTGCGCCTGCTTCTCCAGGGTCACGATCGCCTGCGGGGTCAGATCGGTCTGGTCGCTTTCGAAGAACACGCGGTCGCCGACATTGACGACGAAGTCTTGCTGACTGCCCGGCGTCGCCGCGTTGGCCATCGCATCCGTGGCAGCATTCTTGTTGGCGCAGGCACCCATCGACAACGCGACGGCAAGCACCGCGGCCAGCTTCAATCCCTGGAGGATGCGCATAGGATGTTTCATTCCGGAGCCTCCACGCTCACGTTTCGTCCACTGCTGTCCGGTCTACAGGGGGTTGGTTAAGCGAACGTTCCGTCAACCTTGATGGAACCTTGCCACAGCCGGTCAAATGCCCCCAACCAGCGAAAAGCAACCGTCATGGTTAATGGGTTGTAAATGTGGCGCGATGGTGAAGGCAAGCCGCGCCGACCGGCAAAAACCGCGGCCCTTGCTGGAATTTTAGGCTCTCGCGTGGAGACGCCGGGGCCAGATCCTTGGGTCAGATCCTGGGACCTAGCGGGCAGAACCCGTTGCCGAGGCGGCTACGTCCGGGGTCCGCTGCGTGGCCAGCGACACCGGCCGCGGGGCCGCCTGGCGCGGGCTGCTGCGTTGAAACAACATGCGCCGCTCAAAAGCGCTGGAGCGCATGATCGGAAAGCGCGTCAGAACCTTTTCCCGCAGGTTCCGGAAATCGGACGCCATCAGCACGGCCTTCTTGGTGGGCCAGCCCGGAAACCCGCGGGGCTCCGGTGAAATAGTCTCGTGCAGGAAGATGCGACGATAAAACGCCTGATGATCGGTCCGGATCATGGCCAGCCCGGTGTCGGCGTTGAAATGATCGCAAGCCACAAAAGCCAGCCGCACCGTCAGATAGGGCAGCTCCGGAAAACGCTGGTGCTTTTCGGGATCAGCAACAAACCGGCATGGATCGATGAGAACTTCGCCGCGGTCGAGGCGGGGATGCAAGACGTCGCCAAACACTTCGGTCGTGTAGGACATTCGCCAGTCAGACGTCAGGACGTGAATGCGAACGGAGCTGCAGAGCTCTCCATCGACATAGACCCCGAAATTCCAGGTGTTGGGCGCATCGTCGAAGCGATCAGTCACGCGCCGCGACTCCGACGGCTCGATCAGTCCGGCATGCAGATAGGCCCGGTACCGCATCAGATAGAGGTTGTCTCGGTCCTCAGGAGTTTCGATCAGGCGGTAATCGATGCGGTCAAACAGAGCGGCTCCCCGCGGAAGGAGCACCGTTTGCGGTTCAGCTCCAGACGTCATCCAGTACCCCTACACTCCAAAGCAACTTCTGCGAGTGCGGGGAGATTAATGGTTCATTAACGGAATTGCAAAGGCTTAGAAACGTTAGGGTTAACCTTTGCAGCCCGCAAAAACACGGACGAACGAGAGCTAAATACGTTGAGGAGTGAGGCAGAGAAAGATCAGGCGATCGATCGCGAGGACACCATGACGATCTGGTCCTCAGCCCCGCGACGGCCATGCGAGGCATTGAGCAATTGGCGAATCCGGACTGCCGGCACCGGCCGGCTGAACAGATAGCCCTGCCCTTCGGTCACGGTGCCGTCGGCGCTGATCAGCTCGAGCTGATCATTGGTCTCGATGCCCTCGACCACGACCGCCATGCCGAGATCGGCCGATAGCCGCGCCACGCCGCGCAGCAGCGTCAGCGGCCGGTCGGCGTCGATGCCTTCGAGGAAGGAGCGGTCGATCTTCACCTTCTGCATCGGGAAATTGTGCAGGTAGCTGAGGCTCGAATAGCCGGTGCCGAAATCATCCAGCGAAATGCGCACGCCGATCGCATGCAATTGCGACAGGATGTCGTGCGTGAGCTGGGTGTTGCGCAACAGCGAGGATTCGGTGATCTCGATCTCCAGCCGATGCGCCGGGAGCCCCGAAACCTCGAGTGCGTAGCGGATTTCGCTCAAGACGTCGCGCTGGTGGAATTGCTGCGGCGAGAAGTTGACGGCGACGTTGACGCCCTCCGGCCATTTCATGCATTCCATGCAGGCGCGGCGCAGGATCCAGCGGCCGAGATCGACGATCAGCCCCATGTCCTCGGCGACCGGGATGATGTCCACCGGCGAGACCGTGCCGCGCACCGGATGATTCCAGCGCAGCAGCGCCTCGCACGTCGTGATCTTGCCGGACTTCAAATTCACCAGCGGCTGGTAGAACAGCTCGAATTCCTCGTTGGCGAGCGCCTTGCGCAGGTCGAGCTCGAGGATGCGGCGCGCCTCCACGGTCGCCGCCATCTCGTCGCGGAAGAAGCAGAAGGTGCCGCGGCCGTCGGCCTTGGCCCGGTACAGCGCCATGTCGGCGTTCTTGAGCAGCGTGTCCGCGCTGACGCCCTCCGGAGAGGTCAACGCGATGCCGACGCTGGCCCCGATCTCGACCAGATGATTGTCGATGCGGTAGCGCTCGCTCAGCCGTTCGACGATCCGGCGCGCCAGCGCGGCGGCGTCCTCGGGCGAGGAGATGTTCTCCTGGAATACGACGAATTCGTCACCGCCGAAGCGGGCGACGAAATCCTCGGGGCGCAACATCTCGCGCAGACGGTTGGCGACCGCGCACAGCAGCTGGTCGCCGCAGGGATGGCCGAGCGTGTCGTTGACCTGCTTGAACTGGTCGAGATCGACGAACAGCAGCGCGGACAGGCGCTCGGCGTCGTGCGAGATCGCCAGCAGCCTTTCGATCTCATCGCGGAAATGAACGCGGTTGGGGAGCGCGGTGAGGTCGTCGTAGCGCGCCAGATGCGTAATCTTGGCCTCGGCGCTGCGACGGTCGGTAATGTCCTCGAGTAGCACCACCGCGCCGCCGTCAGCCATCGGCTGGACAGTCCAGGACAACGACCGGTTTCGCTGCGTGTCGGGATCGGCGGTGATGATCTCCTTGGCTTGCGAACTCTCGATGTCCGCGACGATCCGCTCGCCGCTCCCAGCCGAGATGGATCCGGCGCTGACGCACGCCGCGACGATGTCACGCGCGTTGATGCCGCGCTGCGCGAGACCTTCCGGCAGGTTCATCATTGCGCCGAAGCGGTGATTCATGACCGCCAGCTGTCCGTCGACGCGGAACATGCAGAGGCCGTGCGGCATGTTGTTCAGCGCCGTATCGAACTGGCCGGCGAGCGCGGCTTCACGTTCCCGTGCCACGACCGCTCCCATGAAGATTCGGTGCAGATTCACCGAAAGCTGCATGATCGCCATCAGGAACGCGCCGCTGACCAGCGCCATCGCGATGTAGTAGGGCGTTCCACGCAGCGCCAGGGCAAGCACGGCCGGGCCGAAAATCAGCACGGCCTGGAGGTGGAAGATCGCAGGCCGGCCATATGCCCTGCCCGCGCCGCCCGCCGCGATTCCGGTGGTGACCGACAAGGCTATCATGTGAGCCACGGCGTCGTCCGTGGCCAACAGGGCGGTGGCGCACCAGATGCCGATCGCAGCCGCCTGGATCTTTGCCCCGATCTGATAGCGCTTCTGCCAGCGTGCGGCCGCCTCGACGGTCATGACCGCCTGACGTGCCTGATAGAGCCGCAGGTCGATCGCCCGCGCGGACCCGGCCAGGATCAGAAGTGCGACGCAAGCCCAGATCAGCGGCTCGCCCGTCCTCAGCGCGGTCAGGGCCGCACCAATCGACACGAAAATGAGTCCGGCCAGCAACGGGCCAGGCGCTTCGAACAGCGAATCGATTTGCGCCGCCGAAGTTTTCGGCGGCCGCTGTTCCGGCTCTCCGCTCTGACTTGCAAACTGCATCTGGTGTTTACGCGCGTCCTGTCTGGAGCGCAGTTTTACCGATCCGGTATGAAGTCTTTCTGAGGGAACATCGTTAAAGTCGAGTTGTTTTGAGTGACCAATAGTCGAAATACATCAATAGAAACAAACCGATGGGAAAAGTTTGCCGAGTGCAACCTTAAAGAACAATTATCGCGGGGAAACATCTGGCAAAGTTTTCGGAAAAGGCGCGCGGTCAAATCATCGCGCACCGCGAGCGGCGGCTAGCCCGACGTCGAGGACAATAGCGGCGACCATGCCGGGTCGGAAGCGAAGCCCGGCGTCGGCACCTTCAGCTCGTTGCGTCCCGAGATGTCGACGGAGAACAGCGACGGCCCGCCGCTGCCGCCGGGATCGCGGAAGAACATCAGCACGCGGCCGTTCGGCGAGAAGGTTGGACCTTCGTTGTGGTAGCCGGAGGTGAGAAGCCGTTCGCCGGAGCCGTCCGGCTTCATCACGCCGATCGAGAACTGCCCGCCGCCTTGCCTGGTGAAGGCGATGTAATCGCCCCGCGGCGACCACACCGGCGTCGAATAGGTGGCGTTGTTGTCGTCCTTGGAGAAGGAGATGCGCTGCGCCGCTCCGCCGCCCGCGGCCATGACATAGATCTGCGATCTGCCGCCGCGATCGGACTCGAAGCAGATGCGGGTGCCGTCCGGAGAGTAGGAAGGTGAGGTGTCGATCGCGGGCGTGTCGGTGAGGCGCGTGGTCGAGCGCGAGCGCAGATCCATCACGAACAGGTTGGAATTGCCGCCCTGCTGCAGGCTCATAATGACGCGCTGGCCGTCCGGCGAGAACCTCGGCGCAAAGGTCATGCCCGGGAAGTTGCCGACGATCTCGCGCTGGCCGGTCTCGATGTTGAACAGGTAGACCTTCGGATCGCCTTGGCCAAACTCCATGTAGGTGATCTCTTGCGAGTTCGGCGAGAAGCGCGGGGTCAGCACGAGGTCGGAGCCGCGGGTCAGATAGCGCACATTGGCGCCGTCCTGGTCCATCATCGCGAGGCGCTTGACGCGGCGCTCCTTCGGCCCGGTCTCGTCGACGAACACCACGCGGCTGTCGAAATAGCCCTTCTCGCCGGTCAGCTTCTCATAGATCTGGTCGGAGATGATGTGGGCGATGCGGCGCCAATATTCCGGCGAGGTGAAATATTGCTGGCCGGCGAGCTGCTGGCCGGTGACCACGTCCCACAAGCGGAATTCGGCCTTGAGGCGTCCGTCCGGCTGCCGCGTCATGCGGCCGGTGACGAGGGCCTGCGCGTTTAGGGTTTTCCAGTTCTCGAATTGCGGCGCGACGTCGATGTTGCTGATGCGCTCGATGAAGGCGGCCTGGTCGACCGGCGCGAACAGGCCCGAGCGCTTCAGATTGTTGGTGATGACCTGGGTGACGCCGTTGCCGACGTCGCCGTCGGCGGGCGAGCCCGGCACGAAATTGGTGATCGCAATCGGGATCGGCCGAAATTCCGTGGGATTGATTTCAAGCCGCTTTTGGGCCTGTGCCAGGGCATGTCCGCCCCCAAGCATCGCCAGCGCCGATCCACTGACGGTCATAAAGCGGCGGCGGGTGATCGATCGAGCGTCATTCATCGCAAAATTCTTTTGTTCGGATGTCACAACATATCTTTCAGGCCGAAGCGCATCGGAATGGTTTTCCAAGTGTCATACTGCTGCTTTGGCAGGAACGAATAGACCTGACATTGTACGATGGCTCGCTTGCCACTCTCCGCCACTGCCTGAGCGATCGACCGGGACGGTCCTCTCGCCGCAACGACGACCGGCTCGGATGCCAGCGATCCATCGATCTTCATGAAAATATCAATGTCGGCTTCGTATTGATCGGCGTCCTGCCCGTTATAGGTGGGCGTGAAGCAGCGCTTGACCGCTGCCATGAACGCGCCTTGCCAGGTCGCAACGTTGTTAGCGGCCGTCCCGGTCGTCGATCCCAGCGCGGCGGACGCATTCAGAGTCGATCCCGTGAGCTCGTGCCGGGTCGCGGCGCGCTTGTCGAGATCTCGGGCAATCTGCGCGGGATCGAAGCTGCGCTCCTTGGGCTTCGGCTGCTGCGGCGGCTGCACCGCCGCGACCTTTTGCTCGGGCGGCTTGGGTGGCGGCTTCTTGGTGTCCAGCTTTTTCTGCAGTTCGGCGATCGGATCTTCCTTGGCCGGATCAGGCTTCTTTTCCTGTGGCTTCGGCTCTTCCTTCGGCTTCGCCTCGGCGACGGGCTTGGGCGGCTCGGGCTTTTTCTCGACCGGCTTTTCGACGGGTTTTGGCGGCGGTTCGGGCGTCGAGTTGGTCTTGATCAGCTCTTTCTTCTCGGTGACCTTGCCGACGGCGTCTTCCTCGGGCTTGGCTTCCGCAATCTTCTCGACCTTCGGCTTCGGCTCTTTCTTGTCGCCGGTCTTCTGCCCCGACATCATCTGCGCGAGCTGGTCGGTGGAGATGATGTCGATCGGCAGCGACTCTTCCGCCGGCACGAAAGCCCTGCTGCTAAAGGTGACGAGCCCCCATCCCAGCACGAGGACGTGGAGGGCAATCGACGCAACGAGTGTCTTGTCGACCTTCACCTTCACGGTCTACCCCTGATCCGCTTCCGTGACGAGCGCCAGCTTCTTGAAGCCTGCGCCGGACAACTGGCCCATGACCTTGGCCACCGTCCCGTAATCCGCCTTCTTGTCGGCACGCAGATAGATCCGTTCCTCGAGCCCGCCGCGCGCGTCCGTGATCGCCTTCAGCTTCGGGATCAGTTCGTTGATCGCGATCTCGGCGTCGTTGATGAACACCTTGCCCTTGATGTCGACCGACATCTGGATCGGCTTCTGGTCGTTGTTCTCGAGGCTCTTGGCCTGGGTCTGCGGCAGGTCGAGCGGCACGCCAACCGTCAGCATCGGCGCCGAAACCATGAAGATGATGAGCAGCACCAGCATCACGTCCACCATCGGCGTGACATTGATTTCGGCCACGACCGGCTTGCGCCGGCCACGGCGTCCACCGCCTCCGGACGAACTCGCAACGTTCATGCCCATGGTCTGGTGCCCAAATTGCCCTTCACACTATACATGCCGTCCGTCAGCCCCGCTCGTCGATCTGGCGCGACAGGATGGCTGAAAATTCATCGGCAAAGCCTTCGAGCCGCTGGGCCTGCCGGTTCACCTCGGAGGTGAACTTATTGTAGAAAATAGTGGCAGGAATGGCGGCGATAAGGCCGACGGCGGTCGCAAACAGCGCCTCGGCGATGCCGGGGGCCACCACCGCCAGAGAGGTATTTTTAGACGCCGCGATCGACTGGAAGCTCGACATGATGCCCCAGACCGTGCCGAACAGGCCGACGAACGGGCCTGCGGAGCCGACGGTGGCGAGCACCAGCAGCCGGCGTTCCAGCCGCTCGACCTCGCGGGCGATCGACACATTCATGACCTTGTCGATGCGCATCTGAAGGCCTGCGACCGAGCGGGCCTGGCTCTCGAACGAACGCTTCCACTCGCGCATCGCCGCGACGAAGCAGGCCGCCATGGAATGCGTCGGCTTGGCCGAGAGCGTGCGATAGAGGTCTTCGATCGACTCGCCGGACCAGAAAGCTTGCTCGAAACGATCCATCGAGCGGCGGGTGCGGGCAAACAGGAAGATCTTGTCGATGGCGATCGCCCAGACCCAGACCGAGCAGGCGAGAAGCCCCAGCATCACGGCTTTCACGATCCAGTGAGCCTGCCAGAACAGCGCGATCAGCGACACGTCCGCGGAAGCGGCAACCGGAAGGGCTGACTGAGCCACGTCGGCCGGATTCATAAGCAGTATCCTCTCAAGGCGATCGTTACCTGATGTCCCGACCTAATGTCCCGGCCAGCAAATGGCCGCCGGTTCCCCAATAGCCGCGCTAGAACCGGCGCGGCCGGCAAGCCCGCTCAAAGCCTTGTCTGTCTGGGGTGCAGGGCTCGTCCAAAGCCAGCCGCCTGCATTCCCTGCCAAGATGTCAAAACTATGGGCTCGACCCCAAGGCTCAGACTTCGGGCTCTGGGCGCGATTGTCCGCAATTACCAGAGCCCGGCGATGGTTAATGCTGAGTTACCGCAGGCGAATTTGGCTGCGGGAAAGCGAGGTCCCGCAGGGGGATGGGAGACGCGGCGGGCGGGTCCGCGTTCCCCCCACGCGCCGCAACGCCTGCGCAGAGCCTCGGCTCTGCGTCACGTCCTCGACGGGACGTTGCGCTGGCGCCCGGAACACCAGCGTTCCGCTTCCCTGTGCGCATCAGGAGCGGAGCCCAATATCCGGCGGAGGAACCAGCCCTCACCCGAAAAATTGTCCAGAAAATCACTACTCGCGAGGTTTTGCCATGAGCATCAACCCCAACTCGACCGCCGCCATCGGCGATCATCCGCTCCACCCCATGATCATCCCGTTCCCCGTCGCCTTCCTGGTCGGCGCGCCCATCGCCGATCTCGCCTTCATCGGAACCGGCGACGGCTTCTGGGCCAGAGCCGCCATATGGCTGATCGGCGCCGGCATCGTCATGGCGCTCGTTGCCGCCGTGGCCGGCTTCACCGACTTCTTCAGCGACGCCCGTATCCGCAGCCTCAACGATGCCTGGTATCACATGGTCGGCAATCTGGCGGCGGTCGTGCTTGCCCTGATCAATTTCTACCTCCGCTACGCGCAAGGCGCGGAGGCTGCGGTCAAGCCGTGGGGCGTGGCGCTCTCGCTGATCGTGGTGGGCATCCTCCTGTTCACGGGATGGAAGGGCTGGGAAATGGTCTACCGGCATCATGTCGCGGTGCTGGACGCACCGGGCCAGACCAGTTCGGAGCCGGTCACGCCGCATCATGGCGGCGAGCGCCACCGCCGCGCCGCCTGAACGAGGAGCACGTCGGCTGATGACTTGAGGGCGAGTCAGGCCGCCGAGGCCGGTTCGGGGCAATTCGTCAGCCGCGCCGGATTGCCGACTGCGGTGCAACCCCGGGGCACGTCGCTCGTCACGACGGTGTCGGCGCCGATCTTTGCAAAATCGCCGATGCTGACGTTGCCGAGAATCGTCGCGCCGGAGCCGATGAACACGCCGCGACCAATGCGAGGCGAGCGCGCCGGCAGTTCCGTGCCGCGACCGATGCTGACGTTCTGAAGGATGGTGGCCTCGTCGCCGATCGCCACATCGGCACCGATCACGATGCCGGTGGCGTGGTCGAGATACACCGACGATCCCAAGCTCGCCGCCGGATGAATGCTGACCTGCAGGACGTTCGACGCCTCGTTCTGAAACAGCAGCGCCGCGTCGCGCTGGTCGTGATGCCAGAGCCAGTTCGAGACGCGCCAGGCCTGCAAGGCGACATAGCCCTTGAAATGCAGCAGCGGCGCCAACAGTCCGGTGATGGCGGGATCGCGGAGCACGATGGCCTGCAAGTCGCGGCCGGCCGCCTCGATCAGATTCGGCTGGCCATTGAAGGCGTCGCGGGAAAATGTCGTGGAGCGCGCGCGTTCGGCCGCGCTGTCGCCAAGCCGCCGTCCGATCAGGTCGGACAATGCGCCGGTAAAATCGTCATGGGCGAAGATGAGGCCGCCGAGAGCCCGGCCGAATATGGGGTCGGCTGCCGCTGCGCGCTGCGCCTCGTCGCGGATCTTCTGCCAGAGGGTCTCGCTCGGCATGATCGCAGCTTCCGTCATCGTTGCCGCCTGCGATGTTTTGACGCTTCCTTTTCACCGTCAGATATAGAGCGTCGGCAGCGCGCGCGCCACGCTCCCCGTGAGGCTACGAGCTTGCATGCCAGGCGGCCGGGATCATATATATGGAGGAAGTCGAGTTCCCGGCCGAAGCTATGGTCTCAGGATCGTACTGCCGCGCTGGCCCGGGTTGTTCAGGCAAAGTATCTCGTTCGAAGCCCCGCAGCGGTCCGCCACCCCCGGGTTTGTCGTACACAGCGGCCCTCAGTGCTGCCGAAGCGACTCCGGATCTCCATCATCCAAGGTCACGCCAATCCATGTCGCCCAATGCCTCCGCCGACGACCAACACGACGACATCATGTATCCCTCCGCACTGCCGTTCCTGCTGGTCCATCTCGGCTGCGTTGCAGCCATCTGGACCGGCGTGACCTGGCAGGCCATCGCGATCTGCGCCTCGCTGTATGTCGTCCGCATGTTTGCAATCGGAGCGGGCTACCACCGCTATTTCTCCCATCGGGCTTTTGCGACCGGCCGGGTATTTCAGTTCATCCTGGCCTGGCTTGCGCAGAGCACCGCGCAGAAAAGCGTTTTGTGGTGGGCGGCCAAGCATCGACATCATCATCTGCATTCCGACACCGAAGACGACGTGCATTCACCGCGTCATCGAGGCTTCCTCTATAGCCATCTCGGCTGGATTTTTTACCGGGAGCACGATGGCACCGATCTGGTGAAGGTTGGCGATTTCGCGGCCTATCCGGAGTTGATGTGGCTGCATCGCCTGGAACTGCTGCCGGCCGTTACGCTGGCTGCGCTCTGCTTCCTGGTTGGCGGGTGGTCCGGTCTCGTCGTCGGCTTCCTGTGGAGCACCGTGCTGGTTTATCACGCGACCTTCTGCATCAACTCCCTCGCCCATGTGCATGGACGCAAGCGGTACGTGACCGGCGATGATTCTCGCAACAATTGGCTGCTGGCCTTGTTCACCCTCGGTGAGGGCTGGCACAATAATCACCACGCCTACCAGAGCAGCGTGCGGCAAGGTTTTCGCTGGTGGGAAATCGACGTCACCTTTTACATTCTGAAGGTGCTGTCCTGGTTCGGCATCGTCTGGAACATGAAGTCGCCGCCCGAGCAGGTGCTGCGCAACGAGCAGCCGCTTGGCGCACGCGTCATCAACCGGGCGGCCCGTGAGCTTGCCGGACGGTTCGATGCGCAGACACTGGCGCATGCGATCTCGTCGGCGCTCCGCCGAGCCGATCTGGCCCAGCTGCAACTGCCGACGCTGCAGGACATCCTCAGTCGCGCGCACGAAGGCGTCGATGCACTGACGCATCTGCATTTGCCGAAGATTCCGACCCGCGAGGAGTTTCTCGCCGAGGCCAAGGCGATGTTCGCGCGAACGCGATCACTCAACGAGATCGTGGACTACGCCTACGAACACTTCCTGGAGTCGGTTCGCGCGCAGCTCGCCACGGCGCGCTGACCAAGCTCTCTCTGGACCAGACTTCCAGACCCAAGGCTTTTCCAGACCAAGGCAATCCGGACGGTCGCGGCAGCCTGACGCGCATTGCCAAAATCAAACCGCCCGCCTGCGGGTTGCGCAGGCGGGCGGCTCGGGGCCATCAGGACTTTGGGGGCATGCGCCTGACGGCTTTGAGAGGCGTCAGTCCCGAGATCAACCTTGAGATCAACCTTGCTGCTGGTCGGTCGGCGGCGGGGTCGGGCGTGTCTTGTGTTGCGCCATGAACTGGTCGAACTCTTCCTTGTCCTTGGCGTGACGCAGACGGTCGAGGAAGTTCTTGAACTCGACCTGCTCCTCCTCGAGCCGCTGCAGTGTCTCGGTGCGGTACTCGTCAAAGGCGCGGTTGCCGCTCGAGGGCGGGCCGAAGCCAAAGCCGAAACCGTGGCGCTCCATGCGGCCGCGCATACGGTCCATCTTGTACTGCATCCGCTCCATCTTGTTCTGCCAGCGATCCTGGTTGCTCCAGCACGACATTCTTCTGCTCCCGAGTGTGAAAAAGAGAAGGGCAAGTCCGATCGGCCACCACATGATGAAACCGAGGATGGTCACGGCGATCCAGCCGGGATGCCAGGGCGTGTTGAGCATGTGGGGGCGCTCGTAGTGTTGGTCCGAAGGGCCGCGCCATCGATTGACATCAGCGGTGTAGGCCATTTCCCTCTCCATGACGGCATCAGCGCCGTTGTGAATGTAAATAACATTTACATAGGTAGATCATCCCGCGATTTTGTCAAGCCGACCGCCTGACAGGGCGGGGGAATTATTTGGGTAACTTTATTTCGGCTTGCCCCAGGGACCACCGGGCGGCACGCCCGAACCGGAGGATGCCTCCGGTGGTACCGGCGGCGGCTCGGCGCTTTTCGCCGGGGGACGGCGATCGGTCGGGAAGCCGAGACCGCGCAGATAGATCAGCACCTCGGCTTCGAGCAGCTCGTCCGGGGACATGGGCAGCTTTCGACGCGCAGCATCGCCGCGGGAGAACAGCGAGGCCACGCCATGCGCCATCGACCAGATGTGCAGCGCCATCATCATCGCCGGCGGCCGCGGGGTGCCCGGCGGTGCCAGCGCGGCAAGCCGCTCCGCCGCGGCACGAATGATGCTGAAAGCACGCTCGCTGGCCGCCTGGAGCGCTGGATTGGAATCCACCGGCACGCCCGATTCGAACATCGCATTGTAGAACGCGGGCTCCTCGCGGGCGAAGGCGAGATAGGCCCTGCCGACTCGCTCGAACGCCGTGACGGTGTCGGGCCGTCCGTCGTCCCAAGCTGCGGTCAGGCGCGCTTCGAACTGCTCGAAGCCGCGCTGCGCGATCGAGGACAGCAGTTCTTCACGGTCGCGAAAATGCCGGTACGGTGCCGCGGCACTGACGCCAGCCATGCGCGCGGCATCGGCAAAGGTGAAGCCGGCCGCGCCCTTCTCGGCGATCAGCCCGAGGGCGGCCTGCAACAGGGCTTCCTTCAGATTGCCGTGGTGATAGCCGCGCTCGGCGCGGCGCGTCTCCTTGCGCCAGCTCATGTGAACGACCTTTACATGAGCTGGGCAGGAAGGTCACTAGCGGCGACGGGGTTGATCGACCGTATTCTTCCCGGTCCGGCGCCGCGGGCCGAAGCCCTAGCCGCCGGGGATCGGCAGCACCGGCATGATCTCGACGCGTTCGCCGGGGAAGATCGTGAAGTGCGGGTGGTTCTCGAACATCTTCGCCGCGGCTTCATGGGACGCCGCGCGCACGACGGTGAAGGCGCCCATCTCGTTGGCGATGTCGGCGAGGCCCTTGCCGTCGACCTTCTTGGTCTTGCCGAGCGGGCCGCCCATGGCCTCGATCGCGCCCTGGTGCTTTTCGACCCACCCCTTCCAGGCCGCCATGCCCTCCTGCTCCTTCGCCTTGCGCTCGGCCTCGGGCATCGCATCCCATGCGGCCCATTTGGAGCTGGTCTTGCTGCCGAGGAAAACGGCGAGATAGGTGTCGGTGCTCATTGGTTCTCTCCCTTGGTGATGGATAGCCGAAGCTGCGGCTATTTCTTGAGGTCGCCGAAACCGGCGGCGGCCTCCTGCACGTCAGGCGGAAAGTCGCTCATCTCCTGCACCTGACGGATCTCGATGATTTCGTTCGGTGCGGCCGGACACCGCTTGGCCCAGGCGATCGCCTCGGCACGCGAGGCAACCTCGATCATCCAGTAGCCGCCCAGGACCTCCTTGGCCTCGGCGAACGGACCATCGGTCACGATGGGCTTGCCGGCCGCAAACGAGACGCGCGCGCCCATCGAGGGCGGGTGCAGGCCGTCGAGCGTGATAGCACACCGGCGTCCTTCAGCGCCTCGTTGTAGCGCATCATCGCAGTGACCCGCTCGGGATCGAGTTGAACGTCGGGCGCCGCGGTCTCGTAGCCGAGCGGGATCATCAGCATCATGAATCGCATGAGCATTCCTTGCGTGCTTTTGTCGTTCGGGTTGCGCGGCGGCGCCACTCCGGACGGGAGCGACAGCCCGGGCCGCCCGCCCTCACCTCCAAGACGAAGGAACCTTGACGAAACCGACAGGTGACGAAAATTATTCTGGAGGTTATTGGCTGGCGCTAGCGCGCCTGCGGCAGGAAACGACCGTCGTGCCGGGCAGCGCCGAAATAGACCTCGATGCGGCGAACCTTGCCGCCGGCGAAGGTGAAGAACTCGGTGTTGCGAAAGCTCCTGCCATCTGTCGCCAGGCAGAAATAGGTGACGAAGGCCTCATCGCCTTGGATGAAAATCCGCTCGATGTCGTGCCGCGCAATCCAGCCGGTGTCCCTCCAGCAACGCTCGAAATAGGTCGCCTTGTCGAGGTCGTCGTCGAACGGGCTGGTGAAGCGGAAATCGTCGGCCAACGCGTCGGCGACCCGTTGCCGGTCGTTTCCGAGATAGGCCGCGAAAAGGTCTCGAATTAGGCGCTCGGGGTCAGTCATCGAACGGTTCCGTGATCAGCATCGTCTTGAAGACGATTGAGGCGCACCTGCGCCGACATCACGTCCGGCGGCAACCACGCGAAAAATAATGCACGCGGGGGCCCGTACAAATACGGCGCGTTCTATGAACTCCGCCGTGCATATGAGTCGAGAATACTTGCAACCTGAGCAACATGGCCGAGGCGTGCGAAAGACAGAACGGGCGCCGCCTCGTGCAGGAGTTTACAGTTGCTAAAGAAGCCCATGCAACTTTTTAGCTTGAGCGAAACGGTATGACGATCCGGCTGCTTCGCCCCTCAGCATTAGGCGGAGCTTACGTGTTCAATTTCCAAAGCAAGAAAGTCAGGCACGCGGTCGCGGAGGTCGAGGCGCTCGACCGGTCCCAGGCCGTGATCGAATTCGGCCTCGACGGCACCATTCTCGATGCCAACGAAAATCTCCTCAAGATGAGCGGCTATACGCTCTCGGAGATCAAGGGCAAGCATCACAGCATCTTCGTCAGCGCGACTGAACGCGAAAGCGCCCGTTATCGCGACTTCTGGGCCAGCCTGAACCGCGGCGAGTTCCAGACCACGCAATACAGGCGCTTCGGCAAGAACGGCAAGGAAGTCTGGGTCCATGCGTCGTACGCGCCGCTGCGCGACGAGAACGGCAAGGTGGTGAGCTTCATCAAGTTCGCAACCGACATCACGGCTTACAAGATGAGGACCATGGAGGACGCGGGCAAGATCGCCGCGATCGGCCGTGCCCAAGCTGTGATCGAATTCAACATGGACGGCACCATTGTCACCGCCAACGAGAATTTCCTCGGCGCGGTGGGCTACTCGCTCGACGAGATCCAGGGCAAGCACCACAGCATGTTCGTGACGCCGGAGGATCGCGCGAGCTCGGCCTATGCCGACTTCTGGGCGCGGCTGAACCGCGGCCAGTTCGAAGCCGCCGAATACAAGCGGATCGGCAAGGGCGGACGCGAAATCTGGATTCTCGCAACCTACAACCCGATCCTCGACGAGATGGGCAGGCCGTTCAAGGTGGTGAAGTTCGCGACCGACGTCACCGCGCAGAAGATGAAGGCTGCCGACAATGACGGACAGCTCGCCGCCATCCAGAAATCGCAGGCGGTGATCGAGTTCAACATGGACGGCACCATCCGCACCGCCAACGAGAATTTCTTGAAGGCGATGGGCTATTCGTTGACCGAGATCAAGGGTCAGCACCACTCCATGTTCGTCGAGCCGAACGAGAAGAATTCGGGAGCCTACCGCCAGTTCTGGGAGACGCTCAACCGCGGTGAATACCAAGCCGCCGAATACAAGCGGATCGCCAAGGGCGGCCGCGAAATCTGGATCCAGGCGTCCTACAATCCGATCCTCGACCTCAACGGCAAACCCTACAAGGTGGTGAAATATGCCACCGACATCACCGCGCAGGCGATCGGCCGCAAGAAAGCCGACAACGCGCGCGGTCTGATCGAGGCGGTCGCGGCCGGTAGCGAACAGATGAGTGCATCGATCCGCGAGATCTCCGCCACCATGGCGAAGTCGCGCGAGAATTCGAAGGTCGCGACCACCCGCGTCGAGGCCGCCGACGGCCAGGCGCAGCGGTTGAACGCGGCGGCGCAGGCGATGAGCGGCATCGTCGAGATGATCTCGGGCATCACCGGCCAGATCAACCTGCTCGCGCTCAACGCCACGATCGAATCGGCGCGCGCGGGCGAAGCCGGCCGCGGCTTCGCGGTGGTCGCCTCCGAGGTGAAGAGCCTCGCCAACCAGGCCAAGCAGGCGACCGACACCATCACGTCCGAAATCGACGCGCTGAACACCATCTCCGGCGACGTTGCAAGCTCGCTCATCGCAATCAAGGTCGCGATCGCCGGCGTCAACGAGTTCATCGCCTACACCGCCGCCGCGGTCGAGGAGCAGAGCATCGTGACGGCCGACATGTCGGCCAACATGCAGCGCGCCACGGCGGAGCTGGCTTAGGCCGCCTTGCGCGGCTGCAAAAGGAGAGCCTCGAAGAGCTAAAGGCGCGATAGTTTGTCGCCTCTGCTCGTGGCTTTCGTGGTAGGGAGACCGCTTCAATTCCCGAACCACGGATAAGCTATGACCGCCTCCCCGCAGAAAATCGCCCTCGTCACCGGAGCCGCGCGCGGCATCGGGCTTGCGACCGCGAAGAAGTTTTTGACCGAGGGCTGGCGGGTGGCATTGCTCGACATCGAGGGCGAGCTACTCGGCCGCGCGGTCGCCGAGATCGGCCGGGACGAGGCCACCCTGGCGTTGACCTGCGACGTCTCGGACGCAGCCGCGGTTGCCGCCGCGATGACGACGGTCGAACAGCGGTTTGGCCGGCTCGACGCGCTCGTCAATAATGCCGGCATTGCCGTGTTCGCGCCGCTGATGGAGACGTCGGAGACCGATTGGCGGCGCGTGCTCGAAGTCAACCTCACCGGCCCGTTCCTCTGCACCAAGGCGGCGGTGCCGCTGATGCGCGACGGCAATGGCGGCGCCATCGTCAACATCACCTCGATCTCGGCGGTGCGCGCCTCGACGCTGCGCTCGGCCTACGGCACCAGCAAGGCCGGCCTCGCGCACCTTACCAAGCAGCTCGCGGTCGAGCTCGCGTCCCTCAACATCCGCGTCAACGCGGTCGCGCCGGGACCGGTCGACACCGCGATGGCGAAGCAGGTGCACACCAGGGAGATCCGCGCCGACTATCACGACGCCATCCCGCTCAACCGCTACGGCCTGGAAGAGGAACTCGCCGAAGCCATCTACTTCCTGTGCTCGGAACGATCGAGCTACATCACCGGCCAAATTTTGGCCGTCGATGGCGGCTTCGATGCGGCGGGCATCGGCCTGCCGACGCTGCGCGGCGAACGGCGGAACGGATAGACACGGCGTAGGTTGGCCTAGCGAAGCGCCACCCTGCTCTTCTCATTGGCCTATCCTACGGACTCGAATTCGCGGAGGCTTCATGCGGCGCGTCACCTTCCTCAAGGCCATGATGTTCGCATCCGCGCTGCTCGCCGCCACACCTGCCGCGGCCGAAATCCGCATCATCCAGTCGCCCGGTGGACAGGTCGGGCCGTTCCTCGATCTGTTCGAGAAGGTGCGCGAGAGCGGCGAGCGCGTGGTGATCGACGGTCCCTGCCTGTCCGCCTGCACGCTGGTGCTGAGCATCGTGCCGGGCGAGCGGATTTGTGTGACAAAGCGTGCCGTGCTCGGCTTCCATGCGGCACGATCGGTCGATCGGCGCGGACGCTTCTACGCCGAGCCGGAAGCATCCGATGCGGTGCTTGCGGCCTATCCCGGCCCGGTGCGCGACTGGATCAGCCGCCGCGGCGGCCTCTCGTCGCGGTTGCTTCTGCTGAAGGGACGCGACCTCGCCGCGATCTATCCGCGCTGCCGGTGATGATCAGGCGGACGCAGGCGCCCGCCAATTCCGCCCGTCACAAGCTTCCTGAGGTCTAATAGAAACTCTGGATCAGCTCGGTCAATTCCATGCTCGCGCAGATGAGCATACCCCAAAGTGCAAAGTTGATCTGCAGCGCCGCCGCCATCGGTCGCTCCCCTTCCAAGTACGCCCGCCCCAGTTTTTAGAATTTTATGACGAAATAAATAACGATTCTGTCCCGGAGTTCACAGCCTAATATTGCGCCAGTTGTTGTGCGATGCGGTCCGCTTCATTTCACGAAGCGGCCTCACTGCTCTCGCAATGTGATGCGACAGCAACATCCATATTCGGCCTTGTCGGCCAGGCGTTTCCCTTAGGTTCCATTTGAGCGGTGCGACGCAAGCTTCGGCCAGCGAACTTGGCGCGTCGCATACAACACCCAAGGGTCCGGCATGATACGACACGGCTTTGTCTTGCTCACTTTTTGCGCAACGCTCATGGGATGCATGGTCGCGCCTGCGCAGGAACGCCGTCCGATCGCATGGGACGGCCTCGGTCAGGATCCGAACCGTCCCTCCGTCATGAAGCGTCGCGTGGCGACCCAAGCTCCCGCGGCGAGTGATCCGAATCAGGAGCGGGAGAGAGTCCTCGGCACCTTGCGCCCGTACTCCGCGGCGTGGTGGGCAATCCATGACGAAATCGAAGCGGAGAATGACAGGCAGCTCGGGACAAAGCTCGTGATCTGTCCGCGCTGCGTTCCCTCCTCCCAACCACCGAGCAATGACGTGACCGGATCGATCCGCTGAGAGCGGCACGCGGTCGATCGGCACATGACGCAACATCTCATGCGCGCCCCTCTCCGCATCGTCGGGGAGAGGGGATCGCCGCCCAGCGCGTCAAACGATCGCGCCTGTCACATTCCCTCGGCCGGGCAGTTCACCATCCAGGGAATGCCGAACTTGTCGACGCACATGCCAAAGCCCTTGGCCCAGAAGGTTTTGCTGAAGGGCATGGTAACGCTGCCGCCGTCGGCGAGCGCGTTGAACTTGCGCTCGCCCTCCGCGGGGTCCGCGACCGTGAGCGAGATCGAAAAGCCCTGCGGCTTGTGAAAATGCTCGCTGGGTGCGTCGGAGGCCATCAGCACGCTGCCGTCGGGCAGCGACATCCGCGCATGCATGATCGTCTTCTCGCGGCCGGGCGCGGCCGCCATGTCCGGCGGCGCGTCCGACGAACGCATCATAGCGTCGATCTTGCCGCCGAGCACCTTGGCGTAATAATTGAATGCCGCTTCGCAGGTGTCCTGATAGAACAGATAGGGATTGAGCATCGCTTCTCTCCGTTTTGCTTTCGTTCGGGGTGACGGCGCTACTTCTCGGTGAGCTTCTTCAGGCTGGCCAAGCCCGCCTCGAAATCCTTGCCGATCATGTTGTCCATGTTGATGAACACCTGCATGACCTTGGACAGGAACGGGGCCGGACCGGACATCGCCCACGTGACCAGTGTGGCATCGCCTTGCGGCACAAAGGTGAACTCGGCGGTGTTGTGGCCTTCGAAAGGCCGCTCGAAGTCGAGCTTGATGCGGAGTTTTGACGGCGCACTCGCCTCGAGGATCTCCATATGGCCGGCGCCCACATTGTTGTTGCCGTCCCAGGCATAGGTCGCGCCCCTTCCTTCCGCAGTTCCGCCGAAGCTGCGCTTCATGGCGGGATCGCGGTTCTCGTAGGGTGACCAGGCCGTCCAGCGATGGAAATCGGCGACCAAGGGATAGACCGCATTGGCCGGCGCTTTGACGGCGAGGCTGCGTTCGACCCGGAATGTGTCGGGCTTCGTCAGGGCGAAGCCGAGCACGCCCACGATTCCGACAGCGAGCACGACGGCGATGATGGCAACGGCTTTCAGCATGAATGGCTCCCTCGATACGGTCCTAGGACGAAGGGAGAGGGCTGGGTCCGACAAGGCGAAGCGAAAATTTTGCAACGCCCGAAGCAGGCGCTCCCTACTTCACCTTGGCGTCTTTGACCTTGGCGTCTTGCCTGGCGCCGCCATGGGCGCCCTTGGGCTGGCTGTCCCGGATCAGGCGATCGAGATGCATGCGGATGTGGGCGGCTTCTGCGGACGTGTTGGCGAGGGCGATGGCGCGGTCGAAGGCGATGCGGGCTTCGTCATTGCGGCCGAGCTGCATCAGGAAAGCGCCGCGCACGCCGTAGAAATGGAAGTAATTGGCAAGCTTTGGCGCCAGCGGCTCGATCAGGTCGAGCGCGGCTTGCGGTCCGCGCACCTTGGACACCGCAACCGCGCGGTTGAGCGTCACCACTGGCGAGGGCTGCACCACCTCCAGCGCACCATAGAGCAGGTCGATCTGCGCCCAGTCGGTCTCCTCGGGCGTCGCCGCGCGGGCATGCAGCGCGGCAATCGCGGCCTGGATCTGGTAGGGCCCGCTGCGGCGATGGCGTATCGCCTTGTCGATCAGCGCGAGACCTTCCGCGATCATGGTGCCGTTCCACAGCGAACGATCCTGGTCGTCCAGCAGGATCAGCGAGCCATCCGCGGCAAAGCGCGAGGCACTGCGCGCATGCTGCAACAAGATGAGCGCCGTGAGCCCCATGATCTCCGGCTCGCTCTGGAACAGCCGCAAAAGCAGCCGCGCCAGCCGGATTGCTTCCTCGCACAGCGGCTTTCTGATTGCGGCGGTGTCGCCGCTCGCCGAATAGCCCTCGTTGAAGATCAAATAGATCATCGCCGCGACAACGGCGAGCCGCTCCGAGCGCTCGACCGCGCCCGGCGTTTCGAACGGTGTCCCGGCCTCGGCGACCTTGGCCTTGGCGCGCGTGATGCGCTGCTCCATCGCCGCATCCGACACCAGGAAGGCGCGTGCGATCTGCTTCACGGTCAGGCCGCAGACGATGCGGAGCGCCAGCGCGATCTGCTGCGTCGCCGGCAGGCCCGGATGGCAGCAGATGAACATCAGCCGCAAAATGTCGTCGCGGTAGTGCGAGCCGTCGAGCCGCTCGGCGAGCGCGCCCTCGGCGTCGTCGAGATCGGAGATCGCCTGATCGTCCTCGGGCAGCGGCTGCTGCTTGCGGGTGCGGCGCACCTCGTCGATGGCAACGTTGCGACCGACCATGATCAGCCAGGCCGCGGGATCGCGCGGCGGTCCGTTCTGCGGCCAGGTCTTCAGCGCGCGCAGGCAGGCGTTCTGGAAGGCCTCCTCGGCGGTGTCGAGATCGCGGAAATAGCGCAGCAGCGCGCCGACCGCCTGGGGGCGCGCCGAGGTCAGCGCGGTCTCGATCCAGGCGGTATCGGCCTCGCTCACGTCAGATTCCCTCCGGGCCTGAACACGCCCACCGGGCGCACTTCATAGGCGCCGCCGGGATTGGCCGATCCGAGGTCGCGCGCAACGTCGAGCGCCTCGTCGAGGTTCTTGCAATCGACGATATAGAAGCCGAGCAACTGCTCCTTGGTCTCCGCATAGGGGCCGTCGAGCACCAGCGGCGGGTCCTCCTTGCGCAGCGTCGCTGCCGCAGTGGTCGGCAGCAGCCGCGCCACGGGGCCGAGCCTGCCCTGCTTCGCGAGACCTTCCTGCACCACGGCGAGCTTCTTCATCACGGCCTCGTCCTGGTCCTTGCTCCAGGAGCCGACGAAGTCCTCGTCGTGATAGCAAAGGATCGCATAAAGCATGGGCAGTACCTTCTCTGAGCGCTTGTTTTGAAGACGATCCAGTATGCCTTGCCCCGACATGGCTGCGGAAAAAAATTGCAAGAAAAATCCGGCAGATCGTGCCAAGGAGAGCCTTCAAAAGCGGAACCTCAAGAGGCACTTCGAATGACCGTGGGCACACTGGCCGTCCTGATCAACAGCACGCAGCAGAACTGGCTGCCGGAGCGCTGGAAGGCCCGGTTCGACGCGGTCAGCGGCGGCCGCCGCGTGGCGCTGCTGCCCGATCCCAGGCTCGATCCGGCCGAGGTGCACTATGCCGCGGTGTGGAAACCGGTGCCGGGCGACCTCGGCTCTTTCCCCAATCTGCGTGCGATCTTCAATCTGGGCGCCGGCGTCGATGCGCTGATGGCGGACAAGAGCCTTCCGAACGTGCCGCTGGTGCGTGTCGCCGTGCCCGATCTGACCGGCCGCATGACCGAATACGTCGTGCAGCACGTGCTGATGCACCATCGCCAGGAGCTTTATCTGCGCCAGTCGCAGCGCGAAAAGCGCTGGGAGCCGACCTATCAATGGCCGGCGAGCGCCGTCACGGTCGGTATCATGGGACTGGGCACGCTCGGCACTGACGCGGCCGATGTGCTGCGGCGGCTTGGTTTCCGCGTCGCCGGCTGGAGCCGCAGCCCGCGCACGATCGCGGGTGTCGAATGCTTCCACGGCGCGGCGCAGATCGACGCGTTCCTGCGCACGACCGATATTCTCGTCAGCCTGTTGCCGCTGACGCCCGATACACACGGCATCCTCAACCGCGACGTCTTCACCAAGCTCAACCGCAAAAGCCCACTCGGTGCGCCCGTGCTGATCAACGCCGGCCGCGGCGGCCTGCAGAACGAAGCCGACATCCTTTCTTGCCTCGACGACGGCACGCTGGGCGCCGCCTCGCTCGACGTCTTCGTGCAGGAACCGCAGCCGGCGGATAGCCGGTTCTGGACCCATCCCAAGGTGTTGCTGACGCCACACAACGCCGCCGATACCGACGCCGATGCGATCTCGACCTATGTCGCCCAGCAAATCGCGCAGTTCGAGGCGGGTGGTGTGCTGGCGAACGTGGTGGACCGGACGCGGGGGTACTGAGACCTCACGTGCCACCCGGGCCCGTAAAATCACTGATCGCCGGCCGGTATCCCGTTCACCCTCTCTTAGCGAGAAGTTGATAGGCGTTGTTAATCAACGCTCAACGAACGAGTCGGACATGCGCTTCACGCTCGGCCTCAGGATGCGGATCACGGTTGCGCTGGCGGTGACGGCGGCGGCGACCGCCCTGTTCGCCGTGCTCGGGGCGATGTGGATCATTTCCGGCATCATCGACCGGGCCGACCAGCGCGAGCTTCGCAGTCATTACGACGCGCTCCAGTCGCGAATTGCCGAGGAATCCCAGCGTGCCGCCGCCATGAGCGCCGTCGTGGCCGCGATGCCCGCGACGCAGGACGCGATGGCCAAACAGGATCGCAACGCTTTAATCGGCCTGTTCGGGCCGGTGTTTGCCGCGACCAAATCGGAGTACGGCGTCGAACAGTTCCAATTCCACGTGGCGCCCGCGACATCGTTCTTGCGCGTGCACCAGCCTGCCAAATTTGGCGACGACCTCTCGGGCTTTCGCAAAACCGTGATCATCGCCAACCAGGAGCACAAGGTCGTGGTCGGGCTCGAGGGCGGCCTGGCCGGGCTCGGCATCCGCGGCGTGGTGCCGATCGCGCAAGGCGGCAAGCATCTCGGCTCAGTGGAGTTTGGCCTGACCTTCGGCCAGTCCTTCCTCGACGATTTCAAGACCAACCGCCATGTCGACATCGCCTTCCATCTCGCGGACGGCGGCGGCTTCAAGCTGTTCGGCGGCACACTGAAGGGCAAGAGCTTCTTCGATGCGGCCGATTACGGCCGCGCCGCCGGCGGCGACTTCACGGTACGGCAGGCCAAGCTCGACACCACGCCGGTGGCCGCGCTGCTCGGGCCGATCAGGGATTTTTCCGGCAAGCCGCTCGGCGCGGTCGAACTGGTGATGGACAATGCCGACTATGTGGCCTCTGCCGACCGTGCCTGGCTGCTGGCATTCGGCATCGCCGCGCTCGGGCTCGTGCTCGCCGCCATTGTCGGCTATCTCATCGCCCGCAGCATCTCGCGTCCGATCATCTCCATCACGAGCGTGATGCGCGAGCTGGCCGACGGACACCTCGATGTCACCGTCCCCGCCAGCAAGGCGAATGACGAGGTCGGCGCGATGGTCAAGGCTGTCGCAGTGTTCCGCGACAACGCCGTCAACTTCAACCGGCTCCAGGCCGAACAGGCCGACACCAAGGCGCAATCCGAAGCGGAGAAACGGCGCGCCTTCGCCGCGCTCGCCGACAATTTCGAAGCCAGCATCCGCGATGTCGTCACCACGGTCTCCTCGGCCGCGGTCGAGATGGAGAACACGGCGCGCTCGATGTCCGATATCGTCGAGCGATCACGGCAGCAGACCGGCACGGTATCATCGGCCTCGGCGCTCGCCTCCGAGAATGTGCAGACGGTTGCTGCCGCCGCGGAAGAGCTGTCGTCGTCGATGACCGAGATCAGCCGGCGCCTTGCGCACGCGACGGCGGTGGTCGGCAAAGCTGCCAGCGACGGGCGACGATCGAATGAGCGCGTGCAGAGTCTGGCCGACGCCGCGCAGAAAATCGGCGACGTCGTCTCCTTCATCAGCGGCATTGCCGAGCAAACCAATCTGCTGGCCCTCAACGCGACGATCGAGGCGGCCCGCGCGGGGGAAGCCGGCCGCGGCTTTGCGGTGGTCGCCTCCGAGGTGAAGGCGCTGGCAACCCAGACCGCCAAGGCGACCGAGGAGATCGGCGCGCAGGTGACGGCAGTACAAGGCGAAACCACCGGCGCAGTGGACGGCATCCAGTCGATCTGCGCGACGATCCAGGAGGTCGACGAGATCTCCGCCGCGATTGCCGCCGCCGTCGGCCAGCAGGGCACCGCGACGCAGGAGATTGCGCAGAACGTCCAGCAGGCAGCCGCCCGCACAGGCGAGGTCTCGCAAAACATCGCGGGCGTCACCGCCGGCATCGCCGCGACGGGGACAGCGGCCGAGGAAGTCCTGGGCTCGGCGATCGAGCTGTCAAAGCAATCGCAGCGGCTGCGCGACGAGGTGGATCGCTTCCTCGCGCACATTCGCGCGGCGTAGCGAAGGCTACAACTCAGTGTCGTCCTGGCGAAAGCCAGGATCCATTACCCCAGGGAGGAGCTGCGGCGCGACGGCGGCAACTCCGAACCTTCGCCAAACCAAATTCGGTGGTTATGGGTCCTGGCTTTCGCCAGGACGTTTGGGAGATAGCTCGCGCCACGCAACCGCCTAGCTCTTTCCTCCTACCATCACGTCGATCGCCCCCTTCACGATCGCCTCGAGCTCCTTCCGCGACACGCGCGCGCGGGAGCGGATGGCGATTGAGTGCACGGTTGCGGATGCGAGCTGCGCCAGCACGGCGGGATCGGCGCTCTCGGGCAACTCGCCTTTCTCCTTGGCGCGGCGGAAGCAACTCGCGAACGCCTTGTCCAGCTCGTTAAGGCCATCGAGCACCATGGCCCGGATGTCGGGATCGCCGACCGCCTCGGAGGCTGCCGTGACCACGGTGAAGCAGCCGCGCGGGCCGGTCTCGCCGGAAAGATAGATGTTCAGCGCGGACGCGAAGATGCGCTCCAGCCTCCGGCGCACGGGCATCTCCTGGCGAAAGATCTCCACCATCGATGCGCGCGCTTCCTCGCGGTAGCGCTGATAGCTCTTGATGTAGAGCTCGCGCTTGTCGCCGAAGGCGCCATAGAGGCTAGGGCGATTCATGCCGGTGGCTTCGCTGAGATCGTCGAGCGAGGTCGCCGCGAAGCCCTGCGTGCGGAACAGGTCGAGCGCCTTGCCAAGCGCGACGTCGGGTTCATAGGCGCGCGGACGGCCGCGGCGTTTGGGCTCCGTGGCAGCAGTTGGCGGCTTCGATTTTTGTACCATTTCGCAATTTAATCCTTGACCGTTCCCATAATATGCAAGACAGTACAAAAATCAATTTGGCCGGGTTGAGCGACACTCCAAAAGTCACATCGAAGAATTGCCCAAGGAGGCTCAAGATGGATCTTTATTTCTCGCCCCTCGCCTGTTCGATGGCGAGCCGCGTCGCGCTGTATGAAGCGGGCGCCGAAGCGAATTATCTCGAAGTCGATCCGCCGACCAAGACAGTGCTGAGCGACGGCACTGATTTTCGAACCGTGAATCCGATCGGCTTGGTGCCGACACTGCGCACCGATGAAGGCGTGGTGCTGACCGAGAACGCCGCGATCCTGCAATATATCGCCGACCGCTTCCCGCAATCGGGCCTCGGCGCCGCAGCGGGCATCGATCGCACGCGGCTGCATCAATGGCTCTGCTTCATCGGCACCGAACTGCACAAGGGCCTGTTCATCCCGGTGCTCGACCGCAAGGCGCCGCAGGAGACGAAAGCCTACGCACTGGAGAAGAACCTGTCTCGGCTGGACTATCTCGACAATTACCTGAAGGGGCGCGACTTCCTGCTCGACCATTTCAGCGTCGCCGACGCCTATCTCGTCACGGTCATCAACTGGACCATGGCGACGCCGCCGATCGAGCTCGCCAAATGGCCGAACGTGAAGGCCTATTACGAACGCCTGCGTCAACGGCCGTCGGTCGCACGCGCGATCGCGGAAGAGTTCGAGCTGTACAAGGCCGAGCAGGCGCGGAAGAAGGCCGCGGCGTAAGCGACATTCGAAACGACAGTCGTTCCGGCCAATGCGGCCGGGACGACGGGTTAAAGCGCGACTGACCGCGTCCGGAACAATTGGCTATTTCGGTGTCTGCAGTACGACCCCGTAGCGGCCGTATATCCGATCGATCGCGCCGTCGCTTCGCAGCCGTTCAACCGCTCCATCGATGGTGTCGCGCAATGCATCATCCGGACGGACCATGCCGATTGCGACGTTCCAGTTGAGATCGGCTATGGACTCGTCGCGATCCAGGATGCGAAATGCCTTGTCCGGATGCGTCAGATTGAAATAACTCGCCGCGGTGGGGGTGACCGCCGCGGCATCGATCTCATGGTTTGACAAGGCATCGAGGCTGTCGCTCTCGAAGCCGAAAGTCGACGTCGGGACGTGCCGTTGACTGATGATCATGGCCGCGACGGATCCGACCTGCACCCCGACCTTGGTATGCTCGTTGAGGCTCTGGAACGAGGCCAGCGCGCTGGATGAGGGGACGGCGAGCGCGACGCCCGTGCGGTAATACGGTTTTGAGAGTCTCAAGCGGGTTTCACCCTGCGCTTCGCGGTTGGCGATGACGTCCAGAACGATGTCGCATCCGGCGCTCCGCATCTGGTACTGGGTGATGATCCAGTCGAGACGCAGCGAGACGCCGAGCTCGTGTGCCAGCGCCTCGCCCAATTCGATCTGAAAGCCGGGTGGATCGGCCGCCTTGCTTGCGAACGGAAGCGAGTTCGGATGGGCGCATAATCCGAGCACACCGGACGCGCGGATCGCGTCCAGGGTCCGCCCCTGCGCAGGATTCAGCAATCCGATCGCGGCGCTGACCACAAGCGGGAGAACTGCCTTCATTCCGCGTTCTCGTATCGACATCGGCTGGTCATTCAGCCCTCGCGCGGCTTCAGGGCGCGGATATATTTGACGATCTGGTCGATCTGCGCGTCGGTGAAGGCCCCGCCGAATGCCGGCATCGCACCAGACTTGCCGTTCTTGATGCGGCTGTGCAGATAGTCGTCGTCGCGCGGCGAATTCATCAGTTGCGGTCCCTTGCCGGCGGCCCGACCGCCAGCAGAGTGACAAAAGCCGCAAGTCCCTGCGAATAACTGCTCGACGTCGAGCGTCCCGTTGTCGGGTACGGGAGTGGCAGACTGCGCCTGAACCGGTGCGGCATACAGCGACGAGGCGCCCAGCACCGCCGATAGCAGCGCGGTGATCTTCTTGAAATGCAAGTTCAAGGTATCCAGCTCCATATCCTGAAGCGCCACGTCCCGAAGCACGAGTCCTGAAGCACGAGTCCTGAAGCACACCCGGAAATTCCAATGCACGGGAAGCAAGCTTGCGCCTGCTCCCCGGCAATCTGCGATGATCTATTTCAAGCTGAAGACGACAAGCGCCCCGTCATCACGCGGCATGCTCTTGTAGGCGCCGCCGAAGTTTGGCGCGTATTCGTCCGCCAGCATGCCGCCAAAGCCAGCGACTACGGCAATGTATTGCTTGCCATTGACGGAATAGCTGACGATGCCGCCCTGGTGGCCGGTGCCGTTGTTGTGACTCCACAGCTCAGCCCCGGTTTCGGCATCGTAGGCATGAAGGATGCCGCGGGAGTCGGGCACGAATACGAGATTGCCCGCAGTTGACAGCACGCTTCCGAGCGGCGGCTCGGGATAGCGAACCTCCCACTTCTTCGCACCGGTGATGGGGTCGCGCGCGTCGAGATGTCCATAAATCTCTCCGCCCGGAGGGGGTACCATCTTGAAATCGGCGCCAATGTTGAGCTGGACTTGGGGCGCTGTAACCGGCGTCGTCTTCTGGACGTCGAGCGTCATGCACCATTCCTGGCCGATTTTGTAGTACAGGCCGGTCTTCGGGTTGTAGGAGCCGGCGTTCCAGCTGACGCCGCCGCCAATGAAGGGGCACAGCGGCGGTTCGGTGACCTTCCCGGCGCTGAAGTCGCGACGGCCGATCAAGGCACCCGTCTTGGGATCGATATCCTTGACGAAATTGATGTTCTCAACGAGCCGCCAGACGTTCTTCACGGCGAGATTGCGGTCATAGACGAAGACGAAACCGCCCTTGTTCGGGTGAACCACGAACTTCTGACCGTCGCGTTCGAGCATCACAAACTCGCCGACCGCGCTGTCGAAGTCCCAGGCGTCGTGCGGCAATTCCTGATGATGGAATTTCAGCCTGCCGGTATCGACGTCGAGACCGATCACCGAACTCGTGTAGAGATTGTCGCCGGGACGCGCGCCTTGCGTCTTGTAATCGGCGCCCGACCAATCGTAGAGCGGCGCCGGGTTTGCGGTGCCCCACAGGATTGTGTTGGTCTCGGAATCGTAAGTGCCCGGCATCCAGCCGCCACCCCCGCCGGTGCGCCAGGAATCGTTTCCCCACGTCTTCATGGCCTCGTCGGTGCCGGCGACGGTCAAGAACTCCCACTTCTTCTTCCCGGTGGTGGCATCCAGGCCGAAGATCGGGCCGCGGCCCGGCCATTCACCGCCTTGCGCTCCGATGATCACCGTACCCTTCGCGTAAAGCGGTGCACCGGTGAAACCGACCGTGAGCTTCTGCGAGTCGATCAACCTGGTTTCCCAGAGGACCTTCCCCGACTTCATATCCAGGCCAAGAACCCTGCCATCCATGGTGCCGACGAAAACCTTGCCCTCGCCGAGCGCTACGCCGCGATTGTAGGGGGAATGGGTCTGACGGGAGATCAGGGCCTCGTCCAGCTCCGGAAAATGGGACCAGATCACCTCGCCTGTCGCGCCGTTGAGCGCAAAAACCCGGCTGTAAGAACCCGAGTAATAGAGCACGCCATCCGCCGCGAGGGGCATCGATTGCAGGCCGCGGGTCGAGCGTCCTGGAATATGGGTCCAGGCAACGTTCAGATTGCCGACGTTGTTTGCGTTGATCTGCGCCAACGGGCTGTAGTGATAGGATTTGTATGAACCGTGATAGGTCAGCCAATCGTTCTGACCGCCGTTCTCGATCCGCGCAGTATCCACGGACTGGGCCAAGGCCGACGACACCATCAGCGTCGCGCCGGCAATAAGAGGTAGACCAGACTTACACCAACGCTTCCTCATCCGTTCCTCCCGCTTTTATGGCTGTTTAACTTGCGTCTCACAGACGCCACCGCGAGGGATGCTGCAGTCCGCTCTCTGTCGGCCTTCTCCATCGCATACGAGCCGCCGACGGCTCTCGATCTCTCTCGGCGGACATCGCCAAAAGGTGCTACGTCTCTGGACTGGTTGCAGTTGCGCTTATCCTCGCTCCAGCAGCGTACGCCGGATGACGAGGAGCGCAAAGATGGAACACGCGCACGGCGCGAATTTGACGCGCGGCGCGGATTGCAAACGTCAGTTGCGCTGACCGGTTCGTTTGGCCTCACAGTCTCAGACTGCTGCGGGCGGCGATAGCGGCAAGGCCCGAGGAAGGATTTACCCGTACAGCACGCGCGGAAGGATCGTGACGATGCCGGGCCAGAGCGTCAGCAACAGCACGAAGCCCACCATGATGAGCAGGTACGGCATCGTGACGCGCGCGATGTAGCCGAGGCCATCGTCGGTCAGGCCCTGGATGACGAACAGGTTGAAGCCGACCGGCGGCGTGATCTGCGCCATCTCGACCGCCAGCACGAGGAAGATGCCGAACCAGATCTCGTCGAAGCCCGCGCCCTTCACGATCGGCAGCACGATCGGCAACGTCATCACGATCATCGAGAAGCCGTCGAGGAAACAGCCGAGGATCAGATAGAAGATAATCAGCACCACGATCAGCATGAAGGGCGATAACCCCAAGCCCTTCACGAAGGCGGCGACGGCCTGCGGGATGCCAAGGAAGGCCGCGGCGTTGCCGAGGATCGAGGCGCCGAGCACGATCAGTGCGATCATCGAGCAGGTCACGACCGAGCCGATCAGCACGTCGCGGATCACCTGCTGCGACATCGAGCCCTGCGCCCAGGCGACCAGCGCCGCGCCGAGCACGCCGACCGCGGCGGCCTCCGACGGCGTCGCCAGCCCGCCATACATCGAGCCGAGCACGCAGGCGATCAGGAACAGCGCAGGCGCGAGATCCTTCAGCGCCGCAAAACGTTCGCGCCATGGCACCTGCGAGAGCTTGGCTTCCGTCTCAGGCACCATGCTGGGGTTGAGGGACGTGTGCAGCATCACCCACCCCATGAAGGTGGCCGCCAGCAACAGTCCGGGCAGCACGCCGGCGGTGAACAGTTTCAGGATCGAGACGTCGCCGAGCACGCCGTAGATGATCATGATGTTGGACGGCGGGATCAAGAAGCCGAGCGTGCCGGCGCCGGCGAGCGAGCCGATCGCGATGTCGCGGGAATAGCCACGGCGCAGCAGTTCGTTGACCGACATACGGCCGATCACCTGCGTCGTCGCCGCCGACGAGCCGGAGATCGCCGCGAAGATGGTGCAGCCGATCACGTTCACATGCAGAAGACGACCCGGCAGAAGCCCCGCCCAGGGCGCGAGCCCTTGGAACAGCGAACGCGACAGACGGGTGCGAAACAGCAGCTCGCCCATCAGGATGAACAGCGGCAACGCCAGCAGCTCCTGCGTGGTCAGGATGTTCCAGGCGTATTGCGGCAGCAGCTTGTCGAGCGGGATCGAGCGGAATATCGCCAGCAGCAGCGTCGCAGTGAGCGCAAGCGTCAGGCCGATCCAGACGCCGCAGGCCAGAAGCGCAAACAGGATCGCAAAGAGTGCAACGACTTCGATGGTCATGGAATCCGGTGTCCGCTGGCTGGCGCGTGGGCGATCATTCGACGGGCGAGGCCTTCATGCGGTGATCCTCCAGCGGCAGGCCGAGCACGGCCTGGATCGCGCGCGCCAGGAACTGGAGCGTCAGCAGCAGCATGCCAAAGGTGACGACGGCCTGCGGAAACCACAGCGGGGTGTCGCTCGAGGTCGAAACCTGGCCGCGCACATAGGCGCCGAAGGCGAACTTCGCCATCGACGATGTCAGGAAGGCCATGAAGGCGAAGCCCGCGGCGGCCGACAGGATTTCGATCGCGCGCTGAAACGGAGCGGGGACGTTCTTCAGCAGCAGCACGACACGGATATGGCCGCCGACGCGCAGGGTCATGGCGGCGCCGAAGGTGAAGGACGCCGCCATCAGATAGGAGGAATACTCCCACGCGATCGAGATCGTGGGCGGAAAGAACGGCAGGAAGTTCGAGAGGAAGCGCGTTGCGACCTCGCACAGCATCAGCAGCGTCAGCATCAAGAGGCAACCGCCTCCGATCCACCCGTCCAGCCGGCCGAGACGGTCGATGCCGTCAAGCAGGATGCGCAGCGGCGCTGGCGCCGGCGCGTTGAGACTTTTAAACGACGCAGGCAAAACATCCGCCACTGCAAGTCCTCAGCGCTTCATTTCGGCGAGATAGGCCCGCACCGGCTTGTCGGCCGCCGGTACGCGCTTGACGAAAGCGTCGAGCTGCGGCGCGGTCTTGGCGCGAATGTCCGTGATCATGGCCTCCGAGATCGGCACCACCTCCATGCCGCCTTCCTTGAGCCGGTTGAGGCTGTCGACGTCCGCCTTGAGGGAGTTCGCCCAGAAGCCCGGCTCCATCTTGGCGGCAATGCCGGCGACGAGCTGTTGCTGATCGGCGCTCAGTGCCTTCCAGGAATCGAGATTGACGGTGAGCATCTGCGACGACCAGACGTGGTTGGTCGGGTAGATGTATTTCAGGAATTCCCAGAATTTACCGTCGACGCCCGACACCGCCGAGGTGGAGACACCGGAGACCGCGCCGGAGGCCAGCGCGGGGATGGTCTCGCCCCAGGGAATCATCACCGGCGCCATGCCGACCACGGCCAGCATGTCGACGGCGTTCTTGTCGGGTACGCGGATCTTGATGTTCTTCAAGCCGTCGACATCGGCGACCTTGACCTTGAGATGCAGATATTGCGTCGGCCAGGGCACGATGTAGAGGATTTTCTGGTTGTTGCGCGCGGCGACCTTCTCGTATTCGGGCCGCACATATTTGTGCAGCACCTTCAATTCGTCCATCGAGCCGCAGAGAAAGGGAATGCTTTCGACGCCCATGAAGGGCTCGTCGCCGACCTGCTGGATGTTGAGGACGTCGGCGAGCGGCACCAGGCCGTCGCGCACGGCGCGCAGATGCTCGGGGCCCTTGAAGCCGAGCTGTCCACCGGCCTTCACGGTGATTGCGACCGAGCCGCCGCTCTGCTTCTTCACCTCCTCCGCGAAGGCAAACGCGTTCTGGGTGTGGAAATTGCCGTCGGGCCATACCGTCGACATGTCCCAGCTCACCGTCGCAGCTCGCGCGGGGGGCGAGATGTGGCCGGCTGCGAGCAGCGTCGCTGCGCCCGCCGTAAAATTCCGTCGCGTGATCATTGAGCCCCTCCGTTTGCTACGCGCACGACGCCTGCGGCGTCATCGCGTATGCCCATAAACTGCAAGCGCGTTGTCGGCAGACACGAGGCCGCTTTCGATGTCGTCGTTGACGGCTGTCGGCGCGCGCTCCCGGGGATCGCCGATGCCGGCGCCGCCTGGTGTCAGCACCACCAGCCGGTCGTCTGGCGGCACCTGCTGAAAGCCTTTTCCACGCAGCTTCTTGCCGGACTTCAGGCCGACATAGCCGGCCTCGCCGTTCTTGCCGCCATCGCGACCACGTGGCGGATGATCGATGCGGTCGAATGCCGCCAGGATGTCGAACGGCGCATCGACGCCGCTGCCGACCTCGATGATCTGGCCGAGGCCGCCGCGGGTGCGCCCTGCCCCGCCGGAATCCGGACGCAATTCCTTGCGCCAGAAGATCAGCGGCGTCTGCGTCTCGGCGATTTCGACCGGCGTGCCGCGCACGCCGCTGGGATAGGCGGTCGCCGACAGCCCGTCCTTCGCGAAGCGCGCGCCGGTGCCGCCATTGGAGGTCACCGCCATCGAGAATCCGTAATTGCCGCCGGCGCCCGAGCGGGTCTGTCCGCGCACGTTGAGATTCCACAGGCACGATGTGCCTTCGGCGGGCACGCGCTCGGGAATGATCTGGCGCAGGCAGCCGAACACGACGTCGGGCAGCATCTGGCCGATGATGTGACGCGAGGCGACCGGCGCCGGCTTCGGCGCATTGAGGATCGCGCCCGGGGGAGCCGACACCGTCAGCGGCGAGAGCGAGCCGGCATTGTTCGGGATCTGCGAGGCGACGACGCAGCCGAGACCGAACACGGTGTAGGCGATGGTGTAGGACAGAGGCACGTTGATGCCGAACCTCGATGCGGCCGAGGTGCCGTCGAAATCGACGTGAATGCCTTCGTCCGAGATCGTCAGCGTCGCCTCGAGCGAGACCGGCGCATCATAGCCGTCGACCACCATGGTGTTGCGCCAGGTGCCCTTCGGCAGCTTGGCGATCTCGGCCAGCACGGCCTCGCGCGAGCGGTCGCAGATATAGTCGCCGAGCGTATCGAGGGTGTCGATGCCGAACTCGGTCATCATCTCGACCAGACGCTCGCAGCCGACGTCGTTGCAGCCGGCGAGCGAGTAGGTGTCGCCCTCGGTGTCGATCGGCAGCCGCGTGTTAGTGCGGATCATCGCCATCAGTGTCTCGTTGACGACACCCTGGTCGATCAGCTTCAGCATGGGGATATAGAGCCCTTCCATGAACACGTCGGTGGCGTCGGGCCCGAAGCCGATGCCGCCGATGTCCATGAGATGGCTGGTGCAGGAAAACAGCGCGACCGGCTTGCCGTCCTTGAAGCAGGGTGTGGTGACGACGAAATCGTTGAGATGCCCGGTGCCCATCCAGGGATCGTTGGTGATGTAGGCGTCGCCCTCCTTCATCGTCTCGATCGGAAAGTGGGCGATGAAGTGCTTGACCGATTCAGCCATCGAATTGACGTGGCCGGGGGTGCCCGTCACCGCCTGCGCCAGCATCCGTCCCTTGAGGTCGAACACGCCGGCCGAGAGATCGCCGCATTCGCGCACGATCGGGCTGAAGGCGGTACGGAGCAGCACCTGCGCCTGCTCCTCGACCACGGCGATCAGCCGGTGCCACATGATCTGGAGGTCGATCAGGCTCGCGCCGCTTGCCTTGCTCATGATCAGGCCGCCTTCCGTTCCATGACGATGCTGCCGGCACCGTCGATATGGGCATCAAAACTGTTGGAGACGAACGTCGAGGTCTCGTCCTCGGCGATCACCGCGGGACCCGCAATCGTCGCGCCCGGCGCCATGTCCTCGCGGCGGTAGAGCGGGATCTCGATCACCTCCCCTGCACGACCGTCGAAGAACTTGCGGCTGCCGGTCGCCTTCCCGGCCGGCTTGCGCGTAACGGCCGCGACCGTGGCCGGATTGCGCGCCTCGGTCGTCGCGAGCACGGACCAGCTCAACACCTCGATCGCCGCACCCGGGATGGACCGCTCGAACATCGCCGCATAATCCGCTTCGAACTTCTGGCGCAGGCCGGCCAGATCGGCCGTCGTCAGCCGCCGGTTCGGCAGCTCGACCGTGATCTCATGGCCCTGACCGACATAGCGCATGAAGGCCGCGCGGCGCTCGCGCACTGGCGCACCGGCCGCGCCCGACTCGACCAGCGCACGCGCTTCGGTCACCATCTCCTGGAGCAGGTCGGAGACCCCCTCGGTGTCGAAATCGTCGAGCCGCACATGACGGCTGCGCACCAGCTCATAGGCGATCGGAGCCGCAAGGAAGCCCACGGCCGAACCCACGCCGGCATTGGAAGGGACGATCACGCGGGAGACACCGATCTTCTCGGCGACCCGCGCCGCATGCAGTGGCGCCGCGCCCCCGAAGGCGATCAGCGTGTGCTGCCCGACAATCTCACCGCGCTCCACCGCATGCACGCGCGCCGCGCTCGCCATATTCTCGCAGACGACCTCGTGCACGGCATAGGCCGCGGTTTCCGCCGACAGGCCGAGCGGCTCGCCGACGCTGCGCAGCAGCGCCTGCTTCGAGAGTTCAGGGTCGAGCTTGATCGTTCCACCCGCGAAATCGTCGGGATCGATCATGCCGAGCGCAACGTCGGCATCCGTCACGGCCGGGCGCAGGCCGCCGCGGCCGTAGCAGGCGGGCCCTGGCTCCGACGAGGCACTTTCGGGACCGACCGTGACGCGCTTCATCGCGTCGACATGAGCGATCGAGCCGCCGCCGGCGCCGATCTCGACCATCTCGATCACGGGAATCCGCACCGGCAGACCCGAACCTTTCAGGAAGCGCGCTGCGCGATCGACCTCGAACACGCGCGAGGTCTCGGGCTGGTATTTTTCGATCAGGCAGATCTTTGCCGTGGTGCCGCCCATGTCGAAAGACAGCACCTTGCTCTCGCCGAGACGCGCCGCGATCTGCGCCGCGAAAATGGCGCCGCCGGCGGGACCGGATTCGACGAGGCGCACCGGAAAGCGCCGCGCCGTCTCGATCGAGGTGACACCGCCGCCGGAGGTGACGAGATAGATCGCGCCGCGGTACTGCTCGACCTGCAAGGCGTCGGACATGCGGGCGAGATAACCATCGATCAGCGGCTGCACATAGGCGTTGGCTACCGCCGTCGATGTCCGCTCATATTCGCGGATCTCCGGGCACACCGCGGACGATACGGTCACGGAAATGCCGGGCATCTCCTCACTGATGATCGCGGCCGTGCGGCGCTCGTGCTCGGGATTGGCGTAAGAGTGCAGGAAGGCGACCGCGACGCTCTCGACGTTCAGCGCGCGCAATCTTGGCGCGAGCGCACGCACCGCCGCTTCGTCCAGCGGGAGGCGGACGGCACCGTGGGCGTCGATACGCTCCGGCACCGTGAAGCGCAGGGACCGCGGCGCCAACGGCTTCGGCTTGTCGATGGAGAGGTCATACTGGTCGTAGCGGCTCTCGGTGCCGATATCGAGCACGTCGCGAAAGCCCTCGGTCGCGATCAGCGCCGTCTTCGCGCCGCGACGCTCGATGATGGCGTTGGTCGCGAGCGTTGTGCCGTGAATGAAGACGTCGATGTCGCTGATATGGGCGCGCGCATCGGCGAGAATGAGCCGCATGCCATCGAGCACCGCCTGTTCGGGCCGCTGCGGCGTCGTCAGCAATTTGCGCGTCTTGCGATCCTGCCCCACGTCCAGCACGATGTCGGTGAACGTGCCACCGATATCAACGGCAAGCCGCACCTCGGCTCCCTCAAGCATTCCAAATTCTCCGTGCTGATCGTCAAGACTGAGGACAAAAGCGCAGCAATTTCCATGCCATGGGCGACAGGAACATGCTGTGTCCAGCTATTCTGCTTGGCACCCATGCAATAGGCAAGGCGTGTTCGCAGCCCGCGCGATCAGAGCAGGAATGCAAGCGCCGCTTCGCAGCGCTCCTCGACCTTGAGCGTGAGGAGATCATCGGCGCGGGTGCGTCCGAGATTGACCGCAGCGATCGGGATTTGCCGTTGCGCGGCAGCCTGCACGAAGCGGAAGCCGGAATACACCATCAGTGACGAGCCGACGATGAGCATGGCGTCGGCCTGCGCCAGATGATCCTGCGCGGTAGCGACCACGTCGCGCGGGACGTTCTCGCCGAAGAACACGACATCGGGCTTGAGGATGCCGCCGCAAGCTTCGCAAGGAGGCACCTTGAACGACGAAAAATCCGCATGCTCCAGGTCCGCATCGCCGTCGGGGGCATCGGCGGCATCGAGCGTCAACCATTCCGCATTGGCGCGGCCGAGCATCTCCTGGAATTCGCTCCGCGGCGTCTTTTGGCCGCAACCCATGCAGCGGACCAGATCGAGCCGGCCGTGCAGGTCGATTACCTCGCGGTGGCCGGCGGATTGATGCAGCCGGTCGACGTTCTGGGTCAGCAGCATTCCGCAACGCCCGCTCGCCTCGAGCCGGGCGAGCGCGTGATGCGCATCGTTCGGCCTCGCCTGGCCGAACCGCCGCCAGCCGATCAGGCTGCGCGCCCAATAGCGCCGACGCGTATGCTCTTCCGACATGAAAGCCTGGAAGTTCACCGGCTGGGTCCGCTTCCAGTTGCCGTGACTGTCGCGATAATCGGGAATGCCAGAATTGGTGCTGCAGCCGGCGCCGGTCAGCACGAACAGACGTTCGTGCCGGCCGACGAAATCCTGGAGCGGATGATTTGCCAGTGGATCATTTGCCATGACGCAGATGTAGTCCGCGCAGGCGGGTTTTGCCAGATCACGGCCGTTCGGACCGGTCGAATCCCGCAATCAGCTTCACGAGCTCGCTCTGCCGCGCCGTACCGGTCTTGCGGAAGACGTTGTGGAGGTGTGTCTTGACGGTCGCCTGCGTCAGCCCGAGCAACTCGGCCAGCGCCTTGATCCCGCTCACCCTCATGACGGCGTCGATCAGGCGGACCTCGCTTGCGGTGAGCCTGTAGAGTTTTGCAAGCGCCTCCAGCGGCGGCGGGCTTGCCGGCGAGGCCTTGCGCACGAACACCGCGGCAACCGCGGAATGCAGCGCGCCGGTACGCCGCCGGTCCCCCGAGGTCAACGGCAGCACGTTGGCAAACCAGCGGCCTTGCGAGGTCCCGAGCGGAATCGAGCCGCCGCTGTCTGTCGGCATGTTGCCGTTCTCCGCGGCGACAAGCGCTTCGCGCAACGCGCGCTGAGCGTCGAGGGCAACAGCGAACAACGTTCCGTTTCTTTCCGTGAGCAGCGCAGCCTCGTCCAGCATCGCGCGTCCGGGCGCGTTGGTGAAGGCGAGACGTCCGTTGGGACCAACCAGAAAGACGGCGGCCGTGACGCTGTCAAGCGTCTGGGTCAACACCGCCTGTGTCGCCCTGTTCTGATCGAACAGCCGGCCAATCGAGACCGCGCGCTGGAAGTGCGGCACGATCAGCGCAAACCGGCTGCGGGCATCAGCGTCGGCGAGACCGTCTTTCTCATGCATCCGGACACTGACGATCGATGAATAGGTTGCGCCCTTCTCCAGATTCGACCCGAGCGCATCGATCATGCCCTAGCGCATCGATCATGCCCTGCGGCTTCATCCACTCTTCGTAGAAGCGCGTCGCCACCATCTCCTCGAAGGGGACGAAGTCTGTTGATGCATAGACGAGACCAGCCTCGCAGAAAGTGGCCGCTGGAAAGCATGGGTTCAAGGCGAGATATTTCTCGAGATAGAGCTTTGTGTAGTCCGGCTCCTCATTGAAGAGGTGCAGCACTGCGGTTTGTTCGGTGGCCGCGTCATGCCAGAACAGGGCGCCGGAGGACCCGCCGACAAACAGGCAGGCCTGTTCGAGGGCGCGCGGCCACAAGGCGGGATCGAGCGCGGCGTCGTAAATCAGGCCGATCAGCTCTGAAAGCAGAGCGGCTTCGGATATCACGGCCGGCTCTCCGACATGTCGAACAACAGATTCGGCATCCGCACCTCGTCCCTCATTGAGTCGAGACCAGAGGCTGTTTCGCAGGCGCGCCCGGCTTAGGCGGGGCGGATTGCTTCTGTGAGACGAGCGCCTTGCCAGGCCCAGCTTCAGGAGCGGCGGGCGCCACCGGTGCGGACTGCCCCACCGACAATGACACGCCGAACACACGCCATTGTCCTTCGACCGGCGCGAACATCAGTTCGAAATTCATCTGGGATGGCACCGACGGAAAAAATCCTGCCATGTGCAGGAGCCCGTTCGGCTCGATCTGCGGCAGCAGCGACAATTGCGGATCGATCACGGCAAGGCCGGAGAGATCGAGCTTGTCGCCGCGCTGCTTGGCGAAGATCTCCGCAAGTTTTGCGGCGGTGTTGATCTGGAAGCCGGGCGCACCGAGATCGCGCAGCACGGTGTAGTTCCCGGTCTTGTTGGCATGGTCGAGCGCAAGCAGCGTCGAACGGATCAGCATCAGCACGCCGTTGCGGTCGATATTGGCGGGTTTGGCCGCCTGCTGCTGCGACAGCGGCGTCTGGTGAGGCTGCGGCGGCGTCTGCTGCGCAGAGGTCGTCACCGCCCCCAGGATCAAAAGACCGGCAATCGGAAGACCAAGGCCCGCGCTCAACCAACGCAGCGTCATGACGAACGGGTCCTTCCTACCACTGGATCGAGACAGCACCACGTCCACCTGCAACGCTGCGCTCGAGTCCAATGCCGCCGCCGGCATTGGCGATAATAGCATAGCTCTTGCCGTCATAGAGCAGTGCCGTTGCACCGACCGCAAACGCGTTGGCGCCCTCGAAATTGCCGTAGCCGGCCGAGAGCGCGAACTTGCGCCCCTGTTGCAGCGCCGGCATCGAGCCGGCCGCGAGCGCGACCGCGGTTCCGCTGCGGGCTTCGAGCCGGTTGTCCATCACTTGCGACTGCAAGGAGGTCACCTGCGACTGCAGTGAGGCGATGTTCGCCGGATTGAAGCTCGACGTTGCCAGATTGCCGGCCGCGTCGGTCGTCACGAAAGACACCGGTCCACTCTGTGCCGCCAGGCTCGCCGCCGAGGCGACGCCGGCCATGCGATAGGTGTTGCTGGCGGTCCCGATCGCGACCTGGTTGGCAGCAGTTACTGTCGCACCGGAGCCGATGGCGGTGGAGTTCGAGAATCCCGCGGTGGCGCCAGAACCGATTGCCGTTGCGCTCGCGGCAGACGCAGTGCTGCCCTGTCCATAGGCCGCCGCGCCGGCAGCGGTAGCGTTGCTGCCAGCGCCGATTGCGGTGGCATTGGATGCCGACGCAACAGCACCGTTGCCGAATGCGGAACTGCCGGCGGCGGCACTTGCCTTTGCCCCATCGCCAACGGCGGTGTTGCCGAGCGCCGCCGCCGAATCAGCGCCGACGGCAATCGATCCGGTCGAAACTGCACCGGTGCCGATGGCAATCGCATTTGCGCCCGTGCCGGCGGTTGCGCCGTCGCCGATCGCGACAGCGCTCGTCCCGGTGGCGTGGGAGTTGTTGCCGGCCGCGAAGGAATTGCCGCCGCTTGCGGTCACCGCGTTGCCCACCGCGGTCGAGTTGGTGTTGCTGGCGTTAGCGGCGTTCCCGATGGCTGTTGATGAAGCGCCACCCGAGGAACTGCTGAGGCCGATCGCAACCGACCCAAATCCACCCGACGTTGCGCCCGTTCCGAAAAAACTACCGTCGCCGCCCCCGATCGCGACGCTGTAGTTTCCGAGCGAACTGGGACCGTTGCCGGTGCCACCCGAGCCAATTGCCGTACTCCACCTGCCGGCACCGGCCGCCGTGCTATTGGAGTTGGTACCGATGCTGGTGCCGCCCTGGTTAACCGTCGATAGACCGGCATTTGTGCCCATCGACACGCCGAAGGAGTTGGCCACCGCGTCATGGCCCACCGCGGTCGCGCTGTCGTTAAGCGCAATTGCGTGGTCGCCAAAGGCGGTGGATAGCTGGTCGGCTCGGGTATTATCGCCGACTGCGATCCCGTTGGAGCCGGGAGTCCCTTGGGCCGAGCAGGTGCCTTGGAAAGAGTTTCCACTGGAATAGCACTGGGCGGCGGCCGGAGACATTCCGAGGAGCAGAGCCATGGCCGTGAGAGCCGCCAAGTTGACCAGCGCAGCGATTACGCCGGAAGCGTCGCGGTCAATGCGGGGCGAAGAGCGGTGCAAGCTGCCCCCATCGGTCGCTTCCGATTGCGGACAACTGATCGGCATCTTGTCGCTCTCCACTGGTCCAAGCTGCCACAATCGTGGGACAGGGCCACGGACAGGACAGGACATCAACCGTTCGGTTGAGTTCGTCCGCGCGTGCGGCGCCGACAGCCCGCTTTTTTCCGACTGTTGCTGGATTGCATCGCGAAAAGTCTCGACGATGAGCGTCGGCGCCGCAGGCAGACCGCGAGAACTGCAAGGACGCTCGTGATCTTTGCTAGCTCGCCCAGTTGTCCCGGAACTCAGGAAACAGCGTCAGGCCTCCGCAGGCATAGACGGTCTGCCCGGTGATGTAACTGGCATCGTCCGACGCGAGGAAGGCGAACACGGCGGCGATCTCTTCCGGAGTGCCGACGCGGCCCAGCGGAATGTGGCTGCTGACCACGCCGCGCTTTTCCGGATCGCCGATCCAGGCCGCATTGATCGGGGTGTCGATCGCACCGGGGCCGACCGCATTGACGCGAATGCCACGGCCGGCGAATTCCAGTGCCAGCGTGCGCGTCAGATTGGCCATGCCGCCCTTGCTGATCGAATAAGCCAGATAGCCAGGTTTTGGAATGATCTGGTGCACACTCGAGCAGTTGATGATGCTGCCGCCTGCGCCGCGCGCGACGAAATGCGCGAGCGCCTTCTGGGCGCAGAACACGGCGCCGTTGAGATTGACGTCGATGATGCGGCGGTAGGTCTCGATGTCGAGCGCTTCGCTCGGCGATTCCCGCTGGAAGCCGGCATTGTTGACGAGGCAGTCGAGGCGCTTCCAGCGCGCCAGAATCGTCTCGAACATCGCGGCGACGTCTTGTTCATTGCCGACATTGGCCTTGACGATGATGTGATCGAGCCTGCCGTGGCCGCGATCACCCGATGCCGTCCGCGCGAGCGCGAGTGTCTCCTCAGCCCCTTCAGGGTGACCGAAATAGTTGATGGCGACGGTCGCGCCTTCCTGGGCAAGCCGGATGGCGACGGCGCGGCCGATGCCTTGGGAGGCGCCGGTCACCAGCGCGTACTGGCCGACAAGACGTGAGTGAAACGAGGTCGAGCGATCGGTTTGTGGCATGGGTTCTCTCCGGGATGCCCTGATCAGCGACGGAACCGGCTTTTTGTTCCATCCCTCAGCGCATCACTGCGATTCATTCGACGCGGCGCGCGAATGGCGAAGTCAGTATCTGGTACAGGATGATGGCGCCAAAGGTTGCGGTGCCGATCCCGCCGATCGTGAAGGCGCCGAATTTGAGCGTGAGGTCGCCGGCGCCTGCGGTGAGCGCGACCGCCACGGTGATCAGGTTTGCCGGACTTGAGAAGTCGACCTCGTTCTCGACCCAGATCCGGCCGGCCATCGCGGCGATCAATCCGAACAGCACGATCGAGAGCCCACCGATGACGGGACCCGGGATCGACAAGATCAGCGCGCCGAATTTCGGCGAGAAGCCGAGCACGATCGACACCACCGCCGCGAAGGCAAACAGCAAGGTCGAATAGACCTTCGTGGCCGCCATGACGCCGATGTTTTCGGCATAGGTGGTAACGCCGGTGCCGCCGCCGCAGGCCGCCACGATGGTCGCGAGGCTGTCGGCGAGCAAGGCGCGGCCGAGATAGTCATCGAGGCTCCGGCCCGTCATGGCGCCGACGGCCTTGATGTGACCGAGGTTCTCGGCGACGAGAATGATCGCAACCGGCGCAATTAGGACCATCGCATCGGTCTGGAAGGTCGGCGTGGTAAAACTCGGCAGGCCGATCCACGGCGCAGCCGCAGGCGGGGTGAAGTCAATCGGCTTGCCGAAGCCGAGGCCGTTCGCGAACAGCAGGTACAAGAGATATCCGCCGATCGCGCCGAGGATGATCGGCAGGCGGCGCCACAGGCCAGGTGCCGCAACGGCAACCACGCCAATGATCAGAACGGTCGCGAGCCCGATTCCTGTGTCGAACGCATTGGCGCTCACCGCCTTGACCGCCACGGGCGCGAGGTTGAGGCCGATCGCGGCGACCACAGCGCCGGTGACGGCCGGCGGCAACAGCCACTCGACCCAGCCAACCCCCGACCACATCACGATCAGCGCGATCACGCCGTAGAGGACGCCGGCCCCGACGATGCCGCCAAGCGCAACTGACAGGTTCGGGTTCGGCCCTTGCCCGGCGTAGCCGGTGGCGGCGATGACCACCGCGATGAACGCGAAGCTCGATCCGAGATAGCTCGGCACGCGTCCCGCGACCATGACAAAGAAGATCAGCGTGCCGATGCCGGAAAACAGCACCGCAACATTGGGATCGAACCCCATCAGCAGCGGCGCGATGATCGTCGAGCCCGACATTGCGACGCAATGCTGGAGACCGGAGACGACGGTCTGGCCAAGCGGCAGCCGCTCCTCGGGCATGATCACGCCGGAGGACTTCAGAGTCCAACGCGGAAAATAGCCTTGCGCTCGCTGTTCGGAGCCCGTTGCAATCGGCATGTTCCCCCCAGTTGCGGTGCAGCGACCGATCTTCGTGCGAACAGACAAAAATGTGATTGTCGCTTCTGCGGCGGCCATCACATGATGCAAATCAAACAAGATCAATACGTTCCGGGGCCTATTCTATGACACAGATTGCGATCCAGCCAGCCATCCACCGCCGGCACCAGCCCTGGTACAAGATCCTCTACATCCAGGTGCTGATCGCGATCGCGCTCGGGGTGCTCATCGGCTATTTCTATCCTGATCTCGGCAAGGCCCTGAAACCGCTCGGCGACGGTTTCATCGCGCTGATCAAGATGATGATCGCGCCGGTGATCTTCTGCACGGTGGTGCACGGCATCTCCTCGATGGGCGACCTCAAGCGCGTTGGCCGGGTCGGGCTGAAGTCGCTGATCTATTTCGAGACCGTCTCGACCGTCGCGCTCGCGATCGGCCTGCTGGTCGGCGAGGTGCTCCAGCCCGGACACGGCTTCAACATCGATCCCGCCACGATCGACCCGAAATCGGTGGCGACCTACGTCACCAAGGCCAAGGAAGAAGGCATCGTCGCCCATCTGCTGGCGATCATCCCCGACAGCTATCTGGGCGCCATCGCACGTGGCGATCTGTTGCAGGTGCTGCTGATCTCAATCCTGTCGGGCTTCGCCATCGCCTTTCTCGGCAAGGCCGGCGAGCCCATCGCCGAGGCGATCGACAAGGCCGCAAAGATGTTCTTCGGCATCATCCGCATCATCGTGCGCGTCGCTCCGATCGGGGCGTTCGGCGCGATGGCGTTCACCGTCGGCGCCTACGGCCTTGGTTCGCTGCTCAACCTCGCCGCCCTGATCGGCACGTTCTATCTCACCAGCATGCTGTTCGTGCTGGTCGTGCTGGGGGCGATCGCAAGGCTCGCCGGCTTCTCGATCCTGCGCTTCATCGCCTACATCAAGGACGAGCTCCTGATCGTGCTCGGCACCTCGTCGTCGGAGACTGTGCTGCCGCAGATGATCCAGAAGATGGAGCATCTCGGCGCCTCGCGCTCGGTGGTCGGCCTCGTCATTCCGACCGGTTACAGCTTCAACCTCGACGGCACCAACATCTACATGACGCTGGCGACGCTGTTCCTGGCGCAGGCGACCAATACCCATCTGACCATCTGGCAGGAGCTCGGCATTCTCGGCATCGCCATGATCACCTCGAAGGGCGCCTCGGGCGTGACCGGGGCGGGCTTCATCACGCTCGCGGCAACACTCTCGATCGTGCCCGACATCCCGATCCAGTCGATCGCGATTCTGGTCGGCATCGACAAGTTCATGAGCGAGTGCCGCGCGCTGACCAATCTGATCGGTAACGGCGTCGCCTGCGTCGTCATCAGCATCTCCGAAGGCGAGCTCGACCGCGACGCGCTGCACGAGGCCATGGCCCATCCGCTGGAGATGGGTGAGGCGCTTGAACCCGGCGGCAGCGCCGCCTCCTAGGCTGGAGGCAGGTTTGGCGGCGTCCGGTTCCAACGCGGTAGTTTCCCGGAGTGGTAAATTGGCGCAACGCGAGTCACAACTGCTGCGTTGGGATCACGGATTGATACTCATATTTTTCCACCCGACGCGCTGGGGGCAGGGCGTCGGGTTTTTGTTAATCAACGATGGGCAGCCGATTTAGCCGGCCAGTTCGACCCTGCGCGTGATCCCGATCGCCTGCAAGAACGCCTCGTCATGACTTACGACGAGCAGCGCGCCGTCATAGGCCCTCAGACCTGCTTCCACGGCTTCGATGGATTCAATGTCGAGATGATTGGTCGGCTCGTCGAGGATCAGCAGGGACGGCGGCGTCGCACCGCCCAGCACGCAGGCAAGGCCGGCGCGAAACATCTGCCCGCCACTCAAATGTCCAACGATCTGCAAGGCGGCATCGGCGCGAAACATGAACCGGGCCAGCGCGGCATGGCATTCATTTGCACCCGCCTTCGGATGGAAGCGCCCAAAATTGTCCAGGATGGAGATCGCGGGATCGAGCAGACTGACCTTCTGATCGAACAGCGCAAGATCCGGCCTGACCCGCACGGTGCCGGAGAGCTGATGCAACTCGCCGGCGACGAGTTTCAGCAGCGTCGTCTTGCCTGAGCCGTTGGGCCCGACGATTGCCACGCGCTCCGGACCGACGATCGCGAGCGATAGATCGCGCAAGACTTCCCTATCCGGCCCATAGCCGGCGCTGACGCGATCGAGCCAAACCACCTCCCTGCCCGTCGGCAGCCGGGTCGAGGGCAATTTCACCGACAGCGGCTGAAGAATCTCGATGCGTCGGCGCGCCGTATCGACGGCCTCGAGCGCATCCGCGCGCCGCCGCTCGGCGATCTGCGCGTTCTTGCCGCCGGTGTCTTCACTACGGTCCTTGCGCGCGCCGGCCAGGATGCGCGGCATGTCGCCCTTGGCGCGCTTCTTCTTGCCCCCGCTGTCTTTGCGCGCTTTCCTCTCCGCGGCCTCCTGCGCTTTCCCGTCGATCTCGGACAGGCGCCTCTGGGCATGCGCGAGGTCGTGCCTGACAGCCGCAAGCGCAAGGGCTTTCTGCTCGCAATAACTGCTCCAATTGCCGCCGTATCTCGTAGCTCCGAGCGACGTCAGCTCGACGATCGCATCCATGGTTTCGAGCAGGCTCCGATCGTGGCTGACGACAATCGCCCCACCGCGCCAGGAGGCAAGGAAATCGATCACCGCCTTGCGTCCCTCCCGATCGAGATTGTTGGTGGGCTCGTCGAGCAGCAGGAAGTCCGGCTCCGCAAAGATCAGCGCGGCGAGACGAACCCGCGTGACCTGCCCGCCCGACAGGCGGTCGAGCTCGATCTCCGGAGCGACGTCGAACCCGACACGCGCAAGGGCGGACGTAAGCCGTGTTTCGAGGGTCCAATCGACCTCGGAAACCTCCTCGGCCGAGGCGTCTCCGCGCTCGGCACGGCGAAGAAGATCGAGCGCGGCTCGCGCACCGAACAGGTCGATCACCTTCGCGCCCGCAAGCGGCTGGACGTTCTGGCGTAGCAGACCAACTGTTCCGTTGATGGCAACGCGCCCCGACGGAGGAATGTGCTCTCGCGAAATCGACGCAAGCAGCGTCGTCTTCCCGACGCCGTTGCGACCGACGAGGCCGGTCCGCTCGGCTCGGAACGTCAGATCGATATTGGAGAAAAGACAGCGGCCGTCAGGTGTGGACAGCGACAGGTTGGACAGGATGATGGAAGCAGGCATGGAATTCCCCGTGAGCAAGGCAGGTCGGCTTTGCGGTCGGGGTAAAATCCATGGCTCTCGAATATCCTATTTTGAGGAGCTCTCTAACTAATCTCATCGAAGGGCGAGATCAAGGCGAGGCTCGCAGGGAGGGCGGCGCGCGGAGCGTTGACGTGCCCCGCTGGCCTGCGCGATCAGCCCTTGAGCGCGGTGACCACGACCTCGATCAGCGCGCTGCCGCCGAGATCGGCGACACCGACGGTGGCGCGGGTCGGCAGATTGTCGCCGAAGAACTCAGTCCAGACCGCGTCCATCTCCTTCTTCTTGGAAAGGTCCGTGACGAAGATCGAGGTGCTCACGACGCGCGACTTGTCGGTACCCGCTTCCTTCAGATAGCCGGCGATCTTGCCGAGGATGTTGCGGGTCTGCTCGCCCATCGACACCGAGGTGTCGTCGGCGATGGTGCCGCCAATGAAGACGAAGCCGTTGGCTTCGACGGCGCGGTGCATGATGGGCGTGCGGATGCTGCGGGTAATGCTCATGATGTCCTCTTTTGCTAGAGCGTGGGGGAATAGAAACGGTCGATGCCGAGATCGCCGATGCGAGTCTGGGTGCCGCCGTTGACGATCAGCTCCGCCATGACGGCGCCCGCGCCGGGGCCGAGCTGGAAACCGTGCAGCGAGAAACCGAACTGGTGATAGAGGCCCTTGTGCCGGCTGCTCGGTCCAAACACGGGCAGATCGTCCTTGGTCTTGGCCTCGATGCCGGCCCAGGCGCGGACGATCGTCGCGCTCCGCATGACCGGGAACAGCTCGAACACGGTGCGGGCGCTGGTCGCGAGGCTCTTCCAGTCGAGCACCGTCTCGTTGCGGTCCCGGTACGGCGTTGCCAGATGGCCACCGCCGATCAGCACCGTGCCGTTCTTCAATTGCTTGAAGGAGAGCTTGCGGCCGCGCAGGATCACGACTGGATCGATGAAATGCGGCACGCGCGAGGTGATCATCAGCATCGGCGCCACGGTCTCGACCGGAACGGGCTCACCGAGCGCGGCTGCAATGGTCCCGGCCCAGGCGCCGGCGGCATTGACGAGCACCGGCGCGGCAAAGCTCTCGGCGCCGACATCGACATGCCAGAGACCATCGGTGTGCCGGATGTTCGTGGCGGCAATGCCCTCGCGAACGGTCGCACCGAGTTGCCCGGCCTTGCGACGGAACGCCGTCGTCGCCTGCGCGGGATTGGCCGCACCGTCGCGGCGCGAGACCACGCCGCCGGGACAGGTCTCGGCCACCGCAGGCACGAGGCGCCGCAGCTCGGCCGCATCGATCAGCTCCTCGTGGGTGAAGCCGAGCACGTTGAGCTCGGCCACACGTGCACGGCAGACCGCGAGCTCCTCCTCGTCCTCTGCGACGAGGACCTGACCATAGCTCTCAAAGCTGCAATCGTCGTCGAGCAGCTCGGTGATCTTCTCCCAGATTCCCATCGAGCGGATCGAAAGCGGGATTTCCGGGATGTGCCGCGCAAGCTGGCGCACGCCGCCTGCGTTGACGCCGGAGGCGTGGCGGCCGGCATAGTCCTTCTCAATCAGCACCGGCTTCAGGCCGGCGAGACACAGATGCAGCGCAGTCGAGCACCCGTGGATGCCGCCGCCGACGACGATCGCATCCACGTTTTTCGTCATCCGCGCACCACCGCCTTGATGTCGTCTTCGCTCTTCGGAACGGCGGCAAGCTCGGCGAGCGTGATCGGCTTGACCGGCGCGCGCAGCCGGTAATAGCCAATCTCCTGCGGGCTCTTGCCCCGCGCCCGCGCCATCAGCTCGGTGACGGTGAGGCCACAGAGCCGGCCCTGGCACGGACCCATGCCGGTGCGGCGATAGGCCTTGAGCTGGTTCGGCCCGGTCGCGCCGATCGCGACGGCATCGAGAATATCCTTTGCCGTAACCTCCTCGCAGCGACAGACGATGGTGTCGCCCGCGGGAATGCGAAATTGCGGCACCGGCCGGAACAGCGTGTCGAGAAAAACGCGGCCACGTTCGGCCTTGGCGAGATCGGCGCAGAGGCTTGCCATCGGCGCAAGCTTTGTGGCAGCCGTAGACGCCAACGCCTCCACTGCCGAGCGCGCCGCGATGCGGCCGCGCACCACGGCTGCGTTCGCGCCGCCGATGCCGGCGCCGTCGCCGGCAATCGCAATACCGGCGACCGACGAATTCCCGCTGACATCGAGCACCGGAGACCAGCACAATTGCAAATCATCCCAGCGATGCTCGATTCCGGCAGCCATCGCCAGATTGACGTTGGGCACAACGCCCTGGTGCAGCAACAAGAGATCCGCAAGGACGGTCTCGCGCTTGCCGCCGGCGACATAGTTTACGCTCGCGAGCTGGCCGTCGCCAGATGCCGCAAGCTCGGTGACGCCGGACACGACCTGCACCTTCGCCTTCACCTCGCGCATCATCGACAGGCCCTTGGCGAAATAAGGCGAGGTCAGGAAGGCAAAGGCGTGGGGGAGAGCCGCGAAATAATTGCCGCGCGCGGTGGTGTCGAGAATGCGATCGATGCGACCGCCGAGACGCAAGATCTGCGCGGCGAGCAGCCAGAGCAGCGGCCCCTGCCCTGCAATCACGGTACGGCCATCCGGCACCAGGGCCGATGATTTCAACATCGTTTGCGCGGCGCCCGCGGTCATCACGCCCGGCAGCGTCCAGCCGGGAATGGGGAACGGCCGCTCCAGTGCGCCAGTCGCGAGGATCACGCGCTTGGCCTTTACGAACGCGGACGCGCCGCCGACCGAGACGGCGATGTCGAGGTTGCGGTCGAGGCTCCAGACGGTGGCGCGGTGGATGACCTCGGCGTTGCCTGCGCGTAGCGCCCGCACGAGATCTGCGCCCACCCAATAGTCAGCGCCGAGCTGATCGCGCTCGGTCACCGGTGTCGAGGCGATGGCGCGGAACACCTGGCCGCCGGGCCCGATATTCTCGTCTAGCAGCAACGTCGACAGGCCGGCTTCGGCGGACGTCGCAGCAGCGGCGAGGCCGGCAGGCCCGGCCCCTATCACCACGACGTCGTATTCTTCGCGCTTGGGAGCCACAGTCATTTCCCGATCTCCCGCTTGCCCTTCTGAATCTCGATCTGCATGCCCTCGGTGACCGGCACCAGGCAACCCTGTCGGTTGCCGACGCCGTCGATGGTGACGAGGCAGTCGAAGCACACGCCCATCATGCAATAGGGCAAACGCAACGCGCCGCTCACCGCGGTCGAACGGCGTGCATCGCAGCTCGAGGCCAGCAGCGCCGCAGAGACGGTGTCGCCCTGCCGCGCGGCGACGGCAACGCCATCGACGAAGATTTGCACCGGTGGCCGCTTGTCCTGCTCGGATCGTTTGAACATCCTGGCTCCTTCAATATCCCTAGTAGCCGCTGTTGTTCGCGGCACCGGCGGCGCCAAAACGGCTGGCCGAGAACGCGCCGACCAGCTCCGGCTCGAGCGCGCCCTGCTCGACCATCCGCGCGATCTCGAAAGCGTGGTTGGAGGCGAGCGTCACGCCGGAATGGCAGCAGGCGACGAAGGCGCCGGGATGCGTCTCCGACTGGTCGTAGATCGGAAAGCCGTCCTGCGGCATGACGCGGATGCCGGCCCAGCTCCTGACCACGTTGAGCCGCGCGAGATGCGGAAACATGCGCTGGGCGCGATCGGTCATCACGGCGCTGATCGAATGCTTCATCGTACGATCGTCGAGCTCGTCTTCCTTGCTGTCACCGATCATCACCGTGCCTTCGTCGGTCTGGCGGATCGTGGTCAGCGGATGCGGCAGGAACGGCATGGTGCGCTCGGTCACCACGATCTGGCCACGGGTCGGGCCCATCGGGGCGTAGAGACCAACCATCGGCGCCAGCGTCTGGTTGGCATTGCCGGCGGCGAGCACGATCTTGGCGGCACGGAGCTCGCCCTGCGGCGTCGTCAGGCGGAATTCACCGCCGCTCTGGCTGATCGCCGAGACCGGACGCTCCGGAAGATAATCGATGCCGAAGGCCTTGAAGCCGGTGTGGAACGCACGAAACGTGCGCAGCGAATTGACGTGACCGTCGAGCGGACAATAACTGCCGCCCGAAACTTCAGGCCCAATCAGCGGCAGCGCCTTCTTCACCTCGGACGCCGGCAGCATCTCCATCTTGTAGTCGGCGGCGCCTGTCTGGTTGTGCATGCGCTTGACCAGCTCGGTGCGCTGGCCGAATTCGTCCTCGCCGAGCGTGAGATGAAAGCCGCCATTCTGCTGAAGAGAGACATCGAGGCCAGTCTGCTGCTTCAACTCGGATGCGAGCCGGCCCCACGCCTGCGACGCCTGCACAGTCCACACCGTATAGGCCGGCATGCCGAGGCCCTTGCTCTGCACCCAGACCAGCGCAAAGTTGGCACGCGAGGCGCGCTTGGTGATGTCGCCTTCGTCGAGCACGGCGACGCGTCTGCCGAGCCTCCCGAGGCCCCAGGCGATGGCGGAGCCGAGCAATCCGCCGCCGACGACGGCGACGTCATAATCTGTTCGCATGGATTCTCCTATCGCCCTGTATCGCCCTTGCCGGCGAGCACGCGGTCGAGCCCGTAGAAGCGGTCGAGCAGAATGAGGGCGGTCATGGTGATCGCGATCACGCAGGCCGAAACCGACGTCACCAGCGGATCGATGTTGTCCTGGATGTACAGAAACATGCGCACCGGCAGTGTTTCGGTGCCGGGTGCCGCGAGGAAGACGGTCATGGTGAGATCGTCGAAGGACTGGATGAAGGCGAGCGCCCAGCCGCTGATGACGCCGGGCAGGATCAGCGGCAAGGTCACGCGGCGGAACAGCGTCCAGCCGTCGGCGCCGAGCGAGATCGCCGCCATCTCGACCGAAAGGTCCATGCCGGTCGCCGCCGCCAACGTCAGCCGCAGCGCGAACGGAAACACGATGATGACATGCGCGATGATCAGCGCGGCAAAGCTGCCGCCGAGGCCAGCCGAGGTGAAGAAGCGCAGGAATGCGATGCCGAGCACGACATGCGGGATCATGAGCGGCGACAGGAACAGTGCCGCCAATGCGTCTCGGCCGCGGAACCGATAGCGCGCGATCGCGAGCGCCGCAGGCACTGCGAACAGCAGCGCCACGAAGGAGGACAGTGCGCCGAGGCCAAGACTGACCCAGAAAGCATGGACGAATTCGGGATAGTTGGCGATCGCCCTGAACCAGCGCAGCGAAAAACCGTTTGTCGGCAGCGACAAGAAGCCTTCAGGCGTGAACGCGACGAGGCAGACGACGAGGATCGGCGCCACCATGACGATGACGAAGATGGTGTGGAAGATCAGCGCCAGCGGGCCATTCCGGCTCATCGGAACACCTCCGCGTAACGGCGCTCGATCAGTGCGTTGCTGCCGACGACGATCAAGACCAGCGCGGCCAGCAGCAGCGTGGCGACCGCCGCACCCAGCGGCCAGTTCAGCGTGTTGAGGAATTCGTCATAGGCGAGCGTCGCCGCGACCTTGAGTCGGCGGCCGCCAATGATGGCGGGCGTCGCAAACGCACTGGCCGAGAGCGAAAACACGATGATCGCCCCCGACAGCACGCCCGGCATGATCTGCGGCATGATGATGCGGCGGATGATGGTCACAGGGCCGGCGCCGAGCGACATCGCGGCATTCTCGATCTGCGGATCGAGACGCTGCAGCGCCGCCCACACCGACAGCACCATGAATGGCATCATCACATGCGCAAGCGCGATAACCATTCCGGTCTCGGTGAACATGAAGGGGATAGGCGCGCGGATCAACCCGACCGACATCAAGAGCTTGTTGACGAGGCCGTTATTGCCGCCGAACAGCAGCGCCCAGCCGAGCGTGCGCGCCACCACGGAAATCAACAGCGGCCCCAGGATGACCAGCAGGAAAACGCTCTTCCAGCGTCCGCCCATGCGGTTGAGGATGTAGGCTTCGGGCGCACCGAGCAGCGCGGTGAGCAGCGTGGTCAGGATCGCGATGCGAAACGTCCGCCCGAACATCTCGGCGTAATAGGGATCGGTAACGATCTCGTGCCAGTTCTTGAGGATGAAGACCGGCTCGATGCCCTTGTACTGGCCCCAATCATGGAACGACAGCATCACGGTCATTGCCAGCGGAATCAGGAGCACGCCGAAGAACAGCATCAAAGCGGGCGCGGTCAGCGCCCAGGGCATGCGTGCGTTTCGTTCCTCGGCGGAAGCGCTCATGCGACGCCTCTCAGGCCCATGTCCTCCGGCCGCCAAGTGAGGTGAACTGCCTCGCCTTCGACCGGTTGCGACCGGCCGTCATTCTGGCGGATTACGGTCGCCGGGCCACATTCGCTGTCGCACTGGAACAGCCAGTGATTGCCTTGGAAGATGCGCGTGACGATCTTTGCGCTGAGGCCTGCGTCGCCAAAGTCGATCCGCTCGGGGCGAATGCTGATGGTGACGGGACCGCTGCGCCCGGCAGGCGCAGGCGCGCTCCACGAGCCGGCGATCAGTCGCGCAGGCGCACTGGTCCGATCGATCGTCGCGGCAAAGTCGTTAGTCTTGCCCAAAAACTGCGAGACGAAGGCCGAGGCCGGCTTCTCATAGGTCTCCTGCGGCGTGCCGATCTGCTCGATCCGGCCCTGGCTCATCACCACGATGCGGTCGGACAGCGACATCGCCTCGTTCTGGTCGTGGGTGACGAGGATCGTGGTGGTGCCGATGGTGCGCTGGATCTGGCGCAGCTCGATCTGCATCTCCTCGCGCAGCTTGGCGTCGAGATTGGATAGCGGCTCGTCGAGCAGCAATACGCTCGGCTTGATCACCAGCGCGCGCGCCAGCGCCACGCGCTGCTGCTGGCCGCCGGACATGCGGCGCGGATGGCGATCCTCGTAGCCGGCAAGCCCGACCATCGCGAGCGCGGCGCGGACGCGCTCGGTCCGTTCGCCGCGCGGCACATTGCGCATCTCGAGGCCAAACGCGACATTCTCGGCCGCGGTCATGTGCGGAAACAGCGCGTAGCTCTGGAACACGATGCCAAGCCCGCGTTTGGCCGGATGGATCGCGGTCAGGTCCTTGCCTTCCAGCCGGATCGCGCCGCGGCTGGGATCGAGGAAGCCCGCAATCATTTGCAGGGTCGTTGTCTTGCCGCAGCCGGAGGGACCGAGGAAGGAGACAAACTCCCCCTTCCCCACCGCGAGACTGAAGTCGTCGACGACAGTCTGCGCGCCGAACTGTTTTGCGACCCGATCGAGCTCGAGATAAGCCATGACGCTGTCTCCGCCGCGAACGATCAGCGTTCGACCTCGCGATTCCAGCGCTTGGTCCATTCCTCACGCTTCTCGTTGATGACAGTCCAGTCCGGATTATAGAGCTTTGCCGCACGTTCGCCGATCGGCGCCATCTTGCCGAGCTCGGGCGGGATCACCAGCGATTTCAGCACCGGGCCGTAGCCGTAGTCCTTCAGCATCACGAGCTGGATCTTGGGTTCGAGCAGCATCTTGACGAAGCTGGACGCAAGCGGCGAGGCGTTCGGCTTGGTGATCGGACAGGCGGTGGTCAGCAGCGTCGCGGCGCCTTCCTTCGGGTAGACGAAGTCGACGGGGAAGCCGGTATTGGCAAAGCTCTGCACGCGGCCGGTGCCCCACACCGCGATTACAGCCTGGCCGGACTGAAACAGCTCGGTCATCTTGCCCGGCGACGGCTCGTAGGCGAGCACGTTCGGATTGATCTGCTCCTTGAAGATCTTGAAGCCGGAATCGACATTGGTCTCGCCGCCGCCATTCATCTTCGACAGCATCACCAGCGCTTCGAGGCCATAAGTGTTGTTGATCGGCGGGATCACGAGCTGCTTGGCGTATTTCGTGTCCTTGAGATCGTTCCACGATGTCGGCGGCGCCCAGCCTTTTTCGGCAAACACCTTGGTGTTGTACATCAGACCGGTGGCGACGATGCCGATCGCGACCGCACGATCATCCTTGAAGCGCGCGGTGTCGTAGAGATCGGCCGGCAGTCCCTCGAGCTTGCCGCAGAAGCCGAGCTGGATCGCCTGGTACATTGGGCCGTCGTCGACGATGGCGACGTCGATCTGCTGATTGCCCTTCTGCGCCTGGAGCTTTGCCAGCGTGTCGGTGGAGTTGCCGGCGACGTACTCTACCTTGACGCCGTTCTCCTTCTCGAAGGTCGGGATCACCTCGTCACGAATAGTCTTCTCAAACGAGCCACCATAACCGGCGACGTAGAGCGTTTTCTGCTGGGCCGTGGCGACCGACGAGGCGGCGACGAGCGCCGCGATGCTGACCGCTGTCAGAAGGCGAAAAGTCTTCATGTGGTCCGATCTCCATACCGGGATGAGGTGACGTGCCGACGAGTCTCGTTGGCTGAACCTTCCGCATTTCCTTCCGCGCAAATCCCTCCCCGACAGGGCTCCGGCCCCTGCGCGGCTGGTTTTGGCGCGATCCGGAGGTTCGAACCCCTCCGATCTGCCGAAAAAGCGGGCCGTCTCCAGCTCTGATGAAAAAGATCGCAAACTCCGGCTTCCGTCGTCCAATGAATAATGGCACCCTCTGTATGCCTAAATGTTATGAATGGAATTCAAGATGGCGCGCATCAATTCGCGGCAGGTGGAAGCCTTCCGGGCCACGATGCTGACCGGCAGCGTGACTGAGGCGGCGGCGCTGATGAAAGTGACGCAGCCGGCGGTCTCCCGGTTGCTGCGCGACCTCCAGGCGTTGCTGAAGATGGAGCTGTTCGAACGGCGCGGCACCGGCCTCGTGCCGACCGCTGCGGCCATGGCGCTCTACACCGAAGTCGAGCGCTCCTTCGTCGGCCTTGAACGGATCACGGCGGCAGCCGAGGAAATCCGGGGCCGCCGCACCGGCTCGCTGCGGATCGCGGCACTTCCAGCACTGTCGAATGGCTATTTGCCGCGGCTCACCGGGCACTTCCTGAAGGAGCGGCCCAACCTCAACCTCGCTTTCTTCGGCGTGATCTCGCCGATCGTGGTTGACTGGGTGCTGAACAACCAATGCGACGTCGGCTTTGCCGAGGTGCCGATCGCGCATTCGGGCTTGCCGAGCCAGAAGCTGCCGGCGCCGGCGCGTGTGGCTGTACTGCCCACCGGTCACCGCCTCGCGGAAAAGGAAGTGCTGGAGCCCCGCGATTTCGAGGGCGAGACTTTCATTTCGCTGTCGGCGGGCTCGTCGAGCCGCCACCTCGTCGATCAGGTCTTCCATCGCCACGATGTCCGCCGCGTGCTCAGGGTCGAGACCACGCTCTCGGAGATCATGTGCGGCATGGTGTCGTCGGGGCTCGGGGTCGCGATCTGCGATCCCTTCACCGCGCAGGAATTTTCCACGCGCGGCGTCGTCGTCCGCCGCTTCCTGCCGCGCATCGACTTCGAATTCTCCGCCGTGTTTCCGGCGCAGCGCAGCCCCTCGCCGGTGGCGCTGGATCTGGTCGAGACCATGCGCAAGTCGCTCGCCGAATTCGACGAGGGAGCTCTCAGCCGTTGAACGCCGCCTGCGCCTCCGGCAGGTCCCAGATCTTGCCGATCGCAGCAGTCCCCGCCGCCGTGATCGCCGCCTCGTCAGCGCCGAGATAGCGGCCGGCATCGACCAGCATGCGGCCGTCGACCATGACCTGATCGATATTGGCGCGATTCGCGAGCGCGATCAGTGCGCGTCGCGGGTCGAACAGCGGCTGAAGATGCGGATGGGTGAGATCGACGATGGTGAGGTCGGCGGTCGCGCCCGGCTCGATCCGGCCGAGATCGGGCCGCTTGATGACATCGGCGGCGATTGCCGTGTTCGCCTCGATCAATTCGGGCGCGTTCGCGACGTCAGCCCGCGCCGAAGTGATCTTGGAGATCAGCGACGCCGCATTGAGCTCGCCGAGCAGGTCCATGTTGTAGCCGTCGGTGCCGACCACGGTGCGAACGCCGTGTTCCGCAAACCGGCTGAACGCGGCGGTGACGCCGGCGCGGGCGAATACGCGCGGGCAGTTGAGAACCGTCATGCCGCGCGCGGCCATCAGCTTGAGATCGTCGTCGGTGCTAAACATGCAGTGCGCCGCCATCAGATCGGGCGCCAGCAGGCCGAGCCAGTCGAGATATTGCGCCGGCGTGCGGCCGCCATAGCGCTTACCAATGGTTTCGACCTCGGCACGGCTCTGCGCCATATGCGTCGTGATGGGCACGCCAAGCTCGCGCGCCCGCGCGGCACAGGCCTTCAAGAGATCGGGCCCGCAGGTGTCGGTGGCATGCGGACTCATCGCAAGGCCGATGCGACCGTCGCCGCGATTGTTCCAGCGCTGGTAGAGTGCATCCCAGGTCGCCATGTCGGCTGTGCCGTCATCGCCGGAATAGTGCACCACGCCGTCGGGGCCGGCCTTGGCGTCCGACGTCGAGAACAGATAGGGCGCGCCATAGAAGCGGATGCCCATCTCTTCGGCGGCGTCGAACATCTCCGGGATCGAGTTCCGGAACGGCTCCATCACCGTGGTGGCGCCGCCCTTCAGGAGTTGGAGGATGCCGAGCCGCGCGACCGCCATGCGCTCTTCCGCCGACAAGATATCTGCACCGCGCTTGGTCAGCGGCAAGAGCACCGTGTAGACGATGCTCTGGTTGTTCTTGCGGCCATTGCCGTCCTCGGTGTGGCTGCGCGCCACCGCTTCCGAGAAGCAGTGATTGTGCAGGTTCAACAGGCCCGGCAGAACGAAACGGCCGGGACGGTCATGCACCTCGTCCGCGTGCGGCTTGTCGCGCGTGACCGCGGCGATCGTCTTGCCCTCAACCAGAACCCAATGGTCGCGCAACACGTCCTGCGCGCCGTTCTTGCGAGACAGCACATAGCTGCCGAAAATTGCTGAGGTGCTCATGCGGGGCGTACGTTCCAGAAGACGGCGGTGCCGTCGAGAATGCCGGTGATAGCTTTGCGATAGGCGGTCGGCTGCTTGTACCGGCCGATCGGAATATAGGGGATTTCCTGAAACGCCACCGCCTGGATCTCGCGGCAGATGCGCTGCTGTTCCGCGAGCTCGGAGGCCGCGAGCCACTGGCTGCGCAAGGCTCCCATCTTCTCGCTCGCATACCAGCCGGCGACCTTGCCCTCGCCACGGATGTTGGTGTTGCCGGCCGGATTGAGCCAATCGATGCCCTGCCAGTTGCCGACCGCCGCGCTCCAGCCGCCCTGCGGAAGCGGATCCTTCTTGAGCTGGCGTTGCAGCACCACGGCGAAATCGAGCCCGGCATATTCGACGTTCATGCCGGCCTTGCGCAAGGAGTCGACGGCGATCTCGCCAAGCGGCTTCTGCGCCAGTGAGTTGGTGGGCACGAGCACCACGATCTTCTCGCCATTATACCCCGCGGCCTTGAGATCGGCCTTCACCTTGGCGTAGTCACGCGGGCCGCGGAAGACATCGAGGCCGACCTCGCTGGCCATCGGCGTATTCGGCGCGAAATAGCCGATCGGGGAGACCTGGAAGTTCGGATCGGTACCGGCGACCGCTGTCATGAAGGCGGATTGATCGATCGCCCCCAGGAGCGCGCGGCGAACGGCAGGGTTGTCGAACGGCGGCTGTAGGTGATTGAGGCGCAGCATGCAGGCATAGCCGCGGGGATCGAGGATGCGCGTCTCGATGTCGCCGGCCGCCTTGATGATCGGCAGCAGGTCGTGCGGCGTGGTCTCCTGCCAGTCCTGCTCGCCGGTCTGCAGCGCGGCGACGCCGGTGCCGGCATCGGGCGTGGTGGTCCAGACCACCCGATCGTAATGCACGATCTTCGGACCCGCGGTCCAATCCGGCTTGCCGTCGCTGCGCGGCTGATAGCGCTCGAACCTGGCATACGCGTTGCGCGCGCCCTGCACGCGCTCGTCGGCGAGATAGCGAAACGGGCCGCTGCCGATCACTTCGGTCAGCGGCTTGAACGGATCCTGGCTCGCCAGCCGCTCCGGCATCATGAAGCACGCGTTGATCGCGGCCTTGCCCAGCGCCTGCGGCAACAGCGGAAACGGACGCTTGAGGCGGAAGCGGATGGTGCGGTCGTCAGTGGCCCACAGTTCGCCCGTCGCCTCCATCAGCTCACCGCCAAAGCCGTCGCGCGCGGCCCAGCGGCGGATGCTCGCGACGCAGTCGCGGGCAAGCACGCGCTCGCCGTCGTGCCAGAACAGGCCATCGCGCAAGCTGAGGTCCCATTGCAGCCCGTCGCCGGAGACGACATGGCCCGACAGCATCTGCGGCGAGACCTGGAGCGAAGAGCTCATGCCGTAGAGCGTGTCGTAGACCATGAAGCCATGGTTTCGCGACACCTGCGCCGTGGAATAGATGGGGTCGACGAAGGCGAGGTCGATGACAGGAATGAAGCGCAGCGTGGTCTGGGATTCCGCGCGCAGGATGCCCGGGAATGACAGCGCCGGTACAGCGGCTGCGGCCTTGAGGAGCGAACGGCGGGAGACGGGCATTGCAAGAGGCTCCTGAAGGATCTTACGTGTTCAGCAAGACCGCGCCGATCGCAGCGGCCACCGCCTGCTGCGCCGGCTCGACCACGGGAACGCCGATGGCATCCGCGATCGCCGCCCGATGCGAGGCCATGCCGGCGCAGCCCATCACCACGACATCGGCGCGGCATTGCGAGACCAGCGCGCGGCCGGCTTCAATCAACCGTCCCCGGATGTCCGCGCCTGCCGTCTCCGCCGCGCTCGCGCCGACCGACCAGCTTCCGGCGTAGCGGCTGTCGACGCCCATCAGCCGCACCATCCGCTGCTGGCGGCGGATGCTCGAGGGCGACAGCGCGATGATTCCGAAGCGCTCGCCCAGCATCAGTGCGCGAAAGATACCGCACTCGGCGATACCCATCACCGGGCGCCCGCCGGCCGCCTCGCGCACCGCATGCAGGCCGGGATCACTGAAGCAGGCGAGCACGAAGGCATCCGCATCGTCGCGCGACACACGGTTGACCAGCGGCATCACAACGCTGTCGGCGTCGCGTTGCGAGCTGATGCCCGGCGGCCCCTCGGCAAGGCCGAAGACCTCGATTGCGGGGCCGCCGGCGATGCGCAGCGGCGCGACGGCCTCATCGATCGCCGCGGTCACCGATGCGGAGGAGTTGGGATTGATGACGAGGATGCGGGTCATGGCGTGGCTCAACTTTTTCCGGCCTCGTGGCGCAGGAAGTTGGCCGCGATCTTCTCGCCGGTCGTGATCCAGACATCCGGGCACGACTTTGCGTAAGTGAGAAACTCACGCAGCAGGCGCAGCCGCATCGGGCGGCCGCTGCATTGCGGATGCAGCACGGTCGTCACCATCGCGCCCCAGTCTCTGGTTTCGTCGAGCTCGTCCCTCCAGATCGAAAGCACATGCTCCTTGGGAAAAATCGAGCGCGGACTGAAGCGCGCGGACAGACCGTGCATCCAGTCGTCATAGCTTGCGGTCACCGGCAGCTCGATCGTGCCCGGCTTGCCGTCTGCGAGACGATGCCGATAGGGCCGCACGTCGTCGCGAAACGAGGAGGTGTAGACGATGCCGTGGCGCACCAACGCCACCCGCAGCTCCTCGGTGAATTCGCCGTAGGGCGCGCGGTAGCCGGTCGGCCTGACGCCAAGCCGGCGCTTGAGTGCCTCGAAACCGCGCTCGAGCTCCTCCTCGATCCAGGGATCGCCGGGATCGGGAAGGAGATGGTGATAACCATGGTGGCCGATCTCGTGACCGGCCTTGAGAATGGACTCGGCCATCGCCGGATGCGCGTCGACCGACCATCCCGTGACGAAGAAGGTCGCCTTGAGATCGAGCTGATCGAGCAGCTCCAGCAGTTTCGGCGTGCCGACGCGCGCCTCATAGCCGCCATAGCTCATGGTGATGAGCCGCTGCGCGTGCACCGCGTCCTTGCTGGTCCAGGCGCTCTCCGCGTCCACGTCGAACGACAGGAACATCGCCGAATTGTACGGCCTCGGCCAGGGGTATTCCGGCGCAGGATCCGCGGTGTTGGCTGGGGTGAGCGGGATGCTCTGGAGTGCCTTACTGTCCAGCATTGAGGGTCGCCTTTTCGAGTGCGTTGTCGGTCAGTTTCCACTTGGCAAGCAGCGTACGATAAGTGCCGTCCGCGATCAGCGCGTCGACTGCCTCCAGCATGGTTTGCTGCAGCGCCTTTTCCTTGACCGGCAGAGCGATGCCGGTGAATTGCTGCGCGATGGGCTCGCCCACAGTCGCATAGGTGCCGGGCTCGAGGTCCATGATGTAGGGCAGCGTCTCGTTGCCTTGGGCGGCGGCATCGATGCGGCCCTGCCTGAGCTGGGTGCGGGCATCGGCCGAGCCGTCGGTCCCGACGAACTGGACCGGATTGGTGCCGCAATTCTTCTCGCTCCAAGCCGCGATCTGCGCCGGGAACATGGTGCGGCGGCTGGCGCCGACCTTCTTGCCACAGAGCGCGGCTGCGTCCTTGAACTCCGCCTTGCGCGACTGCTGCACGAAGAACTGCGGGCCGCTGCGCAGATAATCGACGAAGGACGCGATCTCGTGCCGGCTGGCATAGTCGGTGAAGCCGGACAGGATGGCGTCCACCCGCCCGGTCGAGATCGACGGCATGAACTCGGCAAAGCTGGTCTCCTGCCATTCGATCTTGACGCCGAGCTTGCGGCCGATGGCCTCGCCGAGATCGATGTCGAAGCCGGACAACGCGTTGGTGGCGGGATCTCGGAACTCCATCGGCGGATAGTTCGGCACCAGCGCGACCTTGATGCTGCCGCGCTTGGCGATCTCCGCCGGCAGCTCGACTGCCATGACCCGAGCGCTCATGGCGCCAACGAGTGCCGCCGTAACCAGAATTCTCTTCATCGATACGCCCCCATTCAGATCACTGCCGACAAAAATGCCCTGGTACGCTCCTCGCGGGGCGCGCCCAAGACATCGGATGCGCGCCCCTGTTCGATGATCGCGCCCTGGTCCATGTAGACGACGCGGTCGGCGACCTCGCGCGCGAAGCCGAGTTCGTGCGTCACGACCATCATGGTCATGCCGCTCCGCGCCAGCTCCTTCATGACCGCCAAGACCTCGCCGACGAGCTCGGGATCGAGCGCGCTGGTCGGCTCGTCGAACAGCATCAGCATCGGCTTCATGGCAAGCGCGCGGGCAATCGCGACGCGCTGCTGCTGGCCGCCGGAGAGCTGGGCGGGATACCAGTCCGCTTTGGCCGACAATCCGACACGCCGCAGCAGCTCGATCGCCTCCGCACGCACCTCGTCGGATTTTCGACCCTGAACCTGGAGCGGACCTTCGGTGATGTTTTCGAGCGCGGTCTTGTGCGGAAACAAATTGAAGCGCTGGAACACCATGCCGGTCTTCAACCGCTGCCGCCCGATTTCGCGCTCGCTGAGCCGATGGAGCCATTCGCCCTGCTCGCGCACGCCCAGGAGCTCGCCGTCGAGCCAGATGCCGCCGCTGTCGATCGCGGCGAGCTGGTTGATGCAGCGGAGCAGCGTGGTCTTGCCGGAGCCGGAGGCGCCGATCAGGCACATCACCTCGCGGGGCCGGATGTCGAGCGAGACATTCTTGAGAGCCTGAAACTCTCCAAAACTCTTGCTGACGGAGCGGATCGCGACGAGGGGTTTTGTCATCGCGCGAGCCGCAATGTGCCGCGCGCAAAACGGTGTTCGAGCAGCATTTGGAGCGGCGTCAGGACCGAGACGACGAGCAGGTACCAGAGCCCGGCCACGATCAGGAGCTCGATCACGCGCGAATTGGCGTAGTAGATGTTTTCCGCGTTGTGCAGCAGTTCCGGATACTGGATGACGCTGGCGAGCGAGGTCGCCTTCACCATGCCGATGAACTCATTGCCAAGCGGCGGGATCACGACCCGCATCGCCTGCGGCAGGACGATCCGCCGCAGCGCACGCAAGCGTCCCATGCCGATCGCCTGCGCGGCCTCATATTGCCCGATATCGACCGACAGCATGCCGGCGCGCATCACTTCCGACGTATAGGCGCCCTGGTTGATGCCGAGCCCGAGCAGCGCGGCGAGGAACGGCGTCATGACGTCGACGGCGCGCGCGCTCCACAGGCCGGGAATGCCGATGGTCGGAAACACCAGCGCGAGATTAAACCACAGCAGCAGCTGCAGGATCAGCGGCGTGCCGCGGAACAACCAGGTGTAGCCTGCGGCAACGGTCTTCAGCACCGGGTTGGGCGAAAGCCGCATGATCGCGATGACGACGCCGAGGAAGATGCCGAGCGCCATCGCCAGCACCGCCATCACCATGGTGTTGACGATGCCTTCGAGAATGACCTTTGCCGTAAGGAAGCGGCTGACATAGGACCATTCGATCTGGCCGGCCGCAAACGCGCGCACGATCAATGCAAGTACAAGAACGATCAGCGCGGCGCTGAGCCAGCGAAACCAGTGCGGCTCGCGCGCGATCCGCATCCCCGACAGGTCGGGAAAACCCTCCGCGAGTGCCGGTGCCGTCTTCATTGCGACGCCGCGTTCAGCATGGGCTGCACGACCGCATTGGCGCCGAGACCCCATTTGTCGAGGACAGCCTTGTAGGAACCGTCGGCGATCATCGCCGCGAGCTTCTCGGTCACCACCTCGCGAAGCACCGCATCGTCCTTGCGGAACATGATGCCCTGATATCCTTTGGCAAAGGGCTCGCCGATCACACGGTATTTGCCGGGTTCCTGCGTCTGCGCATAAGGCAGCGTCTCGCTGCCCTGTACGGCGGCGTCGATGCGGCCCTGCTTGAGCTGGTTGCGGACGTCGATCGAGTTCTCGCCCGGCACGTACTGGATCGCTGGCCTGCCGGCCGGCTCGCAATTCTGCTTGCTCCACTTCTCGATCTCGACCGGGAAGCTGGTGCTGCGGGTGGTCCCAACCTTCTTGCCGCAGAGATCGGTCGCAGCCTTGGCTTCGTTCTCCGCCATGACGAAGAACTGCGGGCCGGTCCCGAGATAATCGACGAAATCCGCGGTCTCGCGCCGCGAGGCGCGATCGGAGATGCCGGAGATGATGAAATCGGCGCGCTTGGTCTGAAGCGACGGGATCAATTCCGCGAACGGCGTCTCGCTCCAGACGATCTTCACGCCGAGGCGCTTGGCCAGTTCGTTTGCCAGATCGACGTCGAGCCCGACGAGCTCATTGGTCGCGGGATCGCGGTATTCCATCGGCGCGTAAGTGGAGTTGACCGTGAGCTTCAACGCGCCCGCTTGCTTGATCTCGGCCGGAAGCTCCGCCGCCTGCGCGGACGTCGCGGCCGCCAGCGCTGCGATGCCGAGGAAATACGAGAGGCGCGTCATATCGGCTCCTTTGCCAACGTTGTTGGAACGTCCTGTCAGTCTGCGTCGAGAACCGCGGGCTCGATGACGCCGGCGCGTTCGGTGATCACCCTGTATTGCTCCGGCCGCCGGTGCGCGGCGAAGTTGAACATCTTGTCCTTGCCCTGGCGGCAGAGGTCGAGATCGATGTCGGCGACGATCACCTCGTCAGTCAGCGTTGCGGCCTGCGCGACGATGCGGCCATTGGGATCGACGATGCAGGAGCCGCCGATCAGCCCGGAGCCGTCCTCCTCGCCCGCCTTCGCCACCGAGATCGCCCAGGTCGCGTTCATGTAGGCGTTGGCCTGCGTCACCAGCGTGGAGTGGAAGGTGCGCAAGGAGGCATCTTCCGTGCTGCCGCCATTGGGATCATAGGCCGCCGAATTGTAGCCGATGCAGACGAGCTCGACGCCCTGCAGGCCAAGCACGCGCCAGGATTCCGGCCAGCGGCGATCGTTGCAGATCATCATGCCCATGATGGCGTGGGCCCAGGCCGAGCCGGCGCGGAAGGCCGGAAAGCCGAGATCGCCATAGTCGAAATAGCGTTTCTCGAGCTGCTGGTAGCGCGCACCTTGCCGCGGCTCGACCGAGCCCGGCAGGTGCACCTTGCGATAACGGCCGAGCAGCTCGCCGTCGCGATCGACCAGGACGGCGCAATTGTAGCGGCGCCCATCCGGCGTCAGTTCGGCATAGCCGACATAGAAGCCGACGCGCAGCGCACGCGCACGGTCGAACAAGGCGGCGACGTTCGGGTTCGGCATGCCGCGTTCGAAATAATGGTCGAGCGCCTCGCCTTCGAGCAACCAGCGCGGAAAGAACGTGGTGAAGGCAAGCTCGGGAAACACCACGAGGCTGGCGCCGCGGCCGGCCGCCTCCTCCAGCAGCGCAAGCATCCGCGACAGCGTGTGCTCGCGCGTATCGGCTTTTTGCGTCGGCCCCATCTGTGCGGCGGCGGCGCGAAGGACACGAACCAAGATTGCCTCCAATCTGTGCGCAGTGGCGCCTCAATGGGCGAATGAACCCTTTGATGCGACGTGCAAATCCGCTGCCATTACGCGGAAGCGGGGCTGCAAAATCAATTCGTTCTGCTATGATGTTTTGGCCCAGAGTATAATCGGCAGTGATATGAACCTGCGCCAGCTCGAGATTCTCCGCGCCGTCATCCGCCACCGCACCACGGTTGCGGCCGCCGACGAACTGGCGTTGTCGCAGCCTGCCGTGAGCAACGCGCTGAAGACGATGGAGGCGCAGGCAGGTTTTGCACTGTTCGAACGCGTCAACAACCGGCTGTTTCCGACCACGGAAGCGATGGCGCTCTACAAGGAGAGCGAGGCGATCTTCGCGCTGCACGCAAAGCTCGAGAGCCGCGTGCGCGATCTGCGCGAGAACCGCTCCGGGCATCTCGCGCTGGTCGCGACGCCGCCGCTCGCCTACAGCATCATCCCCTCGGCGCTGTCAGGTTTCCTGCGCCGCCGCCCAGAGACACGGGTGTTCTTCGACGTGCGGCGCTATGAGGGGATCATCGAAGGCGTGCTCAACCGCGTCGCCGAGCTCGGCTTCGCGCTCGGGCTGACACATCATCCAGGCATCGCCCATGAGGTGGTGCACACCGGCGAGATGGTGTGCGTGCTGCCGCCGCAGCACCCGCTCGCCGACCGGCCGGTGATCTCGGCCGCCGACTTGTCCGGCCTGCCCTTCATCGGGCTCGAGCGCGGCACACGGCTCGGCGAGGCCGTGCGTGACAGTTTCGCCCGTGCCGGCGCGCCGTTCCGGCCGACCGTCGAGGTGCGCTACTGCAACACGGCCTGCGTGCTCGCCGCCGCCGGCGTCGGCGCCGCGGTGGTCGATCCCTTCTCGCCGCGGCAGAACGGCGGGACCGGCCTCGTCGTGCGGCCGTTCGCGCCGACGACGCACGCGGTGGCCTATATGCTATGGTCGGAAGCAGAGCCGCTGTCGCGCCTGGCCAAGGCGTTTATCAACGAGGTCCGGAAAGAGAGTGCGCTGCTGGAGCCCACAGCGCCACACCAGCAACATGGGGCAGGAAGCGACTGAGCTTGACCTTTACCGGAGGGCACATGGCACGCATCACCATCATCGAGACCGGGCAGGTCCCACAAAAATATCGCGAGCGCCACGGTTCATTCCCGGACATGTTCGAGCGCATGGTCCGCGCCGAGGATCCGACAGCCACGGTCGAGATCGTCAGCATCCCGAACGGCGATGCGCTTCCGGATCCGCGCAATTTGGAGGCGGTGCTGATCACCGGCGCGGCTGCCGGCGTCTATGACGGGCTCGACTGGATCGCGCCGCTGGAAGAATTCGTGCGCACGGCCTACGCCAGCAGGACACCGATGGTCGGCATCTGCTTCGGCCATCAGCTGATCGCGCAGGCGCTCGGCGGCACCGTGCGCAAATCGGAGAAGGGCTGGGGCATCGGCCGGCACGTCTATCAGGTGCTGCCGGACAACGGCGTCGTCGACGGCGAAGCGGTCGCCATCGCCTGCTCGCATCAGGACCAGGTGATCGAGCCGCCGAACGATGCGCTGACCATCCTCTCGTCCGACTTCACCCCGCATGCCGGCCTGCTCTACGCCAACGGCGCGACGCTCACCCTGCAGCCGCACCCGGAGTTCGACTTGGGGTTTGCGCAAGTGTGCTGCGAGCTGCGCGACGGCAAGGCGCCGGACGCGGTCGTCGCCACCGCGAGGGAGTCACTGGCGGAGCCGATGGACCACGCGAAGCTCGGGGGGGCGATTACGAGATTTCTGGCACGCAAATCCATCCCCACATCCTGAGGAGCGCGCCATTTGCGCGCGTCTCGAAGGATAGAGGCCCCGCTGCAGCAACGGGGCCTGCATGGTTTGAGACGCCGCTTCGCGGCTCCTCACCAATGAGGGGTGACAGTTGTTTCTCGGCTCAGAAAGGGTCCGTTCCCAGCCCCGCCACATCCGCCGGCCTCGGCCCCGGTGCCGGCCAGTGAAACCGCCGGTCCTTATCCGCGATCACCACGTCGTTGATCGAAGCCTCGCGCCGCCGCATCAGGCCGTGCTCGTCGAACTCCCACTGCTCGTTGCCGTAGGAGCGGTACCACTGGCCGCTCGCATCGTGCCATTCGTACTGGAAGCGCACGGCGATGCGGTTATCGTCGAACGCCCAGAGGTCCTTGATCAGGCGGTAGTCGTGCTCCTTCTCCCATTTGCGGGTGAGGAACGCGACGATGGCTTCGCGACCCTGAAAAACCTCGGAGCGGTTGCGCCAGCGGCTGTCCTCGGTATAGGCGAGCGAGACGCGCACCGGGTCGCGCGAATTCCAGGCATCCTCGGCCATACGCGCCTTCTGCGCGGCGGTCTCACGGGTGAAGGGCGGAAGCGGCGGGCGCGACATGAGGGCCTCATCGGTTGGCGGGAGTGCAATCTATCGCCGCGCGCGGGGGAGTCGAGAGGCCGTCCGCTATCGCCCGATCACGAAATCAGATCAGCCTTCATCAAGGCGCGGATCGATTTCGGGATCGGCTGGGCGCGGCCGCCGCTGATGAAGGCGACGCGCACCTCGGCCTTCACCAACACCTCCTCGCCGCGGCGCACCTCCTGCGCCAGCATGATGGAGGCGCCCTTCACCGCGACCGGCCAGGTCACGACATCGAGCACATCGTCCATCCGGGCAGGCTTGAGGAAATCGAGATGCATCGAACGCACCACGAAGGCGAAGCTTGCGTCTTCCGCCTCGGCCTGCTCGAACAATGCCTGCTGCTCGGCGCCCATCAGCCGCAGATGATTGGTCCGTCCGCGCTCCATGAAGCGCAAATAGTTGGCGTGATAGACGATGCCGGAAAAATCCGTGTCCTCGTAGTAGACGCGGACCTGCATGTGGTGGCGGCCGTCGCGGATCTCGCCGTCGAGATGAGCTGTCACGTCACGAGCCTCTTCGCTTTCGGTAACCAGTCCGTTTTGCGCAAAAACGGCCGGCTGCGCAAGCGCGGCTAGACGATCAAAGGCCCCCGACCCAGCGTCACCTCGACGATCTCCGGCGGCACGCCGACGCGGAGCGGCATGATGCTGCAACCGAGGCCGCCGGAGATGATGACGTCGCATTTCAGCCGGACATGACCGTAGGCGAGCCGGAGGCCGTGCTGCGGCGGAACCGCCGGCGACCAGCCGAGCAGGCGGACCTGGCCGCCATGGGTGTGGCCGGACAGTTGCAACGCGACGCGGGTGGGCACGCGCGGCGCGATATTGGGCTCATGCGCGAGCAGGATGATCGGCGCATCGTCGGTGACCTTGGCGAGCGTCGCGTCGAGATCGTCGGCGCCGAAGCGCCCCGTGCTCCGGAAGCGCCGCGCCGGCAGAAAGGCGAGCTGATCGCCGAGGCCGGCGAGCCAGAACGCGCGGCCGTCCTTGGCGAGCCGCACGACGTCGTTCTCGTAGACGGGAATGCCGGCCGCCTCCAGCGCGCGATGCGCAACCGTCTGCCCGTGGCCGGCCTGCTGTACGGTCCTGTCCGCCCAATAATCATGATTGCCCATGACGGCATGCACGCCGAGCGGCGCTTTCAGGCCGGCCAGCACCTTGGCCCATTCGCTCGCTGGAATGATGCGCGTGACCTGGTGCAGGCCCGCGACATAGTCGCCGAGCAGAACGATGATATCCGCGTTGAGCGCATTGGTGCGATCGACGATGGCCTCGATCCGCTCCAGCGACATCCAGGGATCGCAGGCATGGACGTCGGCGATCACGGCGATCTTCAGCGGGAAACCCGCCGGCCATTGCCGCGGGGTTGGATGATAGCGGGTGACCCGAAGCCGCAGCATCGGCTCGACGCCGACGCCATAGGCCGCGGTCGAGACACCGAGGGCGGACAGGCCGCCGATGGAACGGAAGAAATGACGGCGCGTGATCATGGCAGCCCGATCGTGATGCGGCTTCTTGATGCGATCCTATTGGAGCGGAAATGGGGTGCGTTTGTGCAGACCCTCTGCACGAGATGACCGGAAATTCATGACGGCCCGAGCAGGCTGCACTTGCGTAGATCAGTCGTCGCTCTCGTCGGTCCCGAACAGGCCGAACTGTGCCGCCGCATCGCGCGAGGGCTCGGCTATCCCGAGATGGCGGAAGGCGTGCGAGGTGAGCAGGCGGCCGCGCGGGGTCCGCTGCAGATAGCCACACTGGATCAGATAGGGCTCGATGATGTCCTCGATCGCGTCGCGCGGCTCGGACAAGGCGGCGGCCATCGTCTCGACGCCGACCGGGCCGCCGCCATAGTTCTGTGCGATGGTCGTGAGGTAACGGCGGTCCATCGCATCAAGGCCGGCGGCATCGACCTCGAGCGCGCTCAGCGCGTGATCGGCAATCTTGCGATCGATCCTGTCGGCATCGGCCGCCGAGGCAAAATCGCGCACGCGGCGGAGCAGCCGGCCGGCGATGCGTGGCGTGCCGCGCGCGCGTCGCGCGATCTCGTTGGCGCCATCCGCGCTCATGCCGACGTTGAGCACGCGTGCGCCACGGGTGACGATGCTCTCAAGCTCTTCGATCGTGTAGAAATTCAACCGGATCGGAATGCCGAAGCGGTCGCGCAAGGGATTGGTGAGCAGGCCGGCGCGCGTGGTGGCGCCGACGAGGGTGAATTTCGACAGCTCGATCTTCACCGAGCGCGCCGCCGGGCCCTCGCCGATGATGAGGTCGAGCTGGAAATCCTCCATCGCGGGATAGAGCACTTCTTCCACCGCAGGGCTGAGGCGATGGATCTCGTCGATGAAGAGCACATCGCGCTCTTCGAGATTGGTGAGGAGTGCTGCGAGATCGCCGGCCTTGGCGATCACCGGGCCCGACGTGGCACGAAAGCCGACGCCGAGCTCCTTGGCCACGATCTGCGCCAGCGTGGTCTTGCCGAGGCCGGGGGGACCGACGAACAACACGTGATCCAGCGCCTCGCCGCGCTTGCGCGCCGCCTCGATGAAGATGGACAGATTCTTGCGCGCCTGCTGCTGGCCGACGAAATCGGACAGCGATTGCGGGCGCAGCGCGGTGTCGCCGACATCGTCGCTGCGGCGCTCGGGCGTGACCATGCGGTTGGCCTTGGGATCGCTCACTCAGCGGACTCCCGAAAATCGTAGGGTGGGCAAAGGCGCTCTTCGCGCCGTGCCCACCATGTCGCTGATCGCTCTATAGATGGTGGGCACGCTTCGCTTTGCCCACCCTACGAGATTGACCATTTCCGCGCTCACTTCGACAGCTCCTTCAGGCCCAGCCGGATGAGCTGCGCGGTCCCGGCGCTCTCGCCCGCGCTGCGCGCGGCCGATGCGATCGCCGCCGCCGCCTGCGGCTGGCCGTAGCCGAGATTGACCAGCGCTGAGATCGCATCCGCCACGGGTCGCGGCGCGCGCTGGTCGTCGACGGCACCGGCGAGGTGCACGACCGCCGGATCGACATTGGCGAAGGCCGGCGCCTTGTCCTTCAGTTCGGTGACGATGCGCTCCGCGACCTTGGGGCCGACACCGGGCGTGCGCGCCACCGCGGCCTTGTCGCGCAACGTGATCGCGTTGGCGAGGTCGGACGGCTGCAGCGTACCGAGCACGGCGAGCGCGACCTTGGCGCCGACGCCCTGCACGGTCTGGAGCAGGCGAAACCATTCGCGTTCCTGGTCGCTGCGGAAGCCGAACAGTTTGATCTGATCCTCACGAACATAGGTCTCGATCGACAGCACGGCGGCCTCGCCCGGCGAGGGCAGATGCTGCAGCGTGCGCGTCGAGCAATGCACCTGATAACCGACACCGCCGACGTCGAGGATGACGAAATCCTCGCCGTAGGAATCGATCAGGCCCTTGAGCTTGCCGATCATAAGCCTGCCACCTTCAGCCGCAGCGCGGTGCTCTGGCGATGATGGGCATGGGTGATGGCGATGGCGAGCGCGTCGGTGGCGTCCGCGGACGGCGGATCGGCCTTGGGCAGCAAGATCTTGAGCATCATCGCGATCTGCTGCTTGTCGGCGTGGCCGGCGCCGACCACCGTCTTCTTCACCTGGTTCGGCGCGTATTCGGCAACGCTGATGCCGAACATCGCGGGCGCGAGCATGGCGACGCCGCGGGCCTGGCCGAGCTTCAGCGTCGCGACGCCGTCCTTGTTGACGAAAGTCTGCTCGACCGCGGCTTCCATCGGCTTGTGACCGGACAGGACAGCGGCCAGCCCCTCATGGATCGCGAGCAGCCGGCTCGCCAGCGGCAAATCGTCCGGCGGCTCCACCGAGCCGCAGGCGACGTAGATCAGGCGGTTGCCCTCGGCCTCGATCACGCCCCAGCCGGTACGGCGCAGGCCAGGGTCGATGCCGATGATGCGAACGGGGCCACGAATCGGGAGCGTCGTCATGGGCCAGTGATAGCGGCTGGCCGCCGTGGGGGAAACAGAAACAGAACGGAAGTAACAGGGGAAGTGGCCCCTACCCGCCCATCTTCGCCAGCAGCGCGTCCGACACCTCGAAATTGGCGTAGACGTGCTGGACGTCGTCGTGCTCGTTGAGCAGGTCCATCAGCTTGAGCAGCTTCTCGCCGGTCTCGTCGTCGACCGCGACCGTGTTCTGCGGCTTCCAGATCAGCGCGGCCTTGCGCGGCTCGCCGAACTTGGCTTCCAACGCCTTGGCGACGTCGCGATAGCCTTCGGTCGAGGCGTAGATCTCGTGGCCGCCTTCGCTCGATATCACGTCGTCGGCGCCGGCCTCGATCGCGGCATCCAGCACCGCATCGTCGGAGGCGACGCTGCGGTCGTATTCGACGATGCCGGTGCGGTCGAACATGAAGGACACCGAGCCGGTTTCGCCGAGATTGCCGCCGGACTTGGTGAAGAAGGAGCGGATGTCGGAAGCCGCGCGGTTGCGGTTGTCGGTCAGCGCCTCGACGATGACGGCAACGCCGCCGGGTCCGTAACCCTCGTAGCGGATCTCGTCATAGTTCTCGCCGTCATTACCGAGCGCCTTCTTGACGGCGCGCTCGATATTGTCCTTCGGCATGTTCTCCTGGCGCGCCGCCGTGATGGCCGCACGCAGGCGCGGGTTCATGTTGGGGTCGGGCGTCCCCAGCTTGGCCGCGACGGTGATTTCCCGCGCCAGCTTGCCGAACAGTTTCGACTTCTGGGCATCCTGCCGCCCCTTGCGGTGCATGATGTTCTTGAATTGGGAATGTCCGGCCATGCGTGATCTTCTCTAGGGGAATCGTGCGCCAAGGTGAGCGTGGGAAGCGCGGCCTTATAGGCCGCCACCCCCCCGGAAAGAAAGAGGCTCTACGACTTTAAGGTAACACCGTACGGGCCCGTGCCTAGATGTCAGGCATCGTTAACCCTGATTTCATTCCAGCCTGCGAAAATAGCGTCCGACCGTCCCCCGACAAGAGAGACCTGATGGCATTCGGACTATTTCGGAAGCGTCTGCCGGACATGGCTGCAACTGCGGCGGTCCCGCAGGCTGCGCAGCCGGTGGCCAATTCCGAGCCTGCCGCGGCCGTCGAAAGCGATTCGGCCAAGGAAATCCTGGAACTGCTGGAACTCGAGCTGGGCGCCATGATTCGCCAGCTCGAGCGCGCCGCTAATTCGGTGGCCGGCGGCGCCGAGGCGACTGCGACGACGCTTGCCGCCATTCGCGACCGCACCGACGCCCTCACCGGCCGGACCAATGCCGCGCAATCGAACGCCTCCACCTTCGCCCATGCCGCCGACAAATTCACCCAGTCGGCGCTGGGCATCGGGGCGCAGGTTCGCGAGGCCGGCAAGCTCGCGGACGAGGCCAGCGCCGCGGCGCAGGAAGCCCGCGCCAACGTCGATCGCCTGCGCGAATCCTCGGCCGCCATCGGCAACGTCGTCAATCTGATCGCGCAGATCGCGCGGCAGACGACGCTGCTCGCGCTCAACTCGACCATCGAGGCCGCGCGTGCGGGCGCCGCGGGAAGAGGCTTTGCGGTCGTCGCCACCGAGGTCAAGGCACTCGCGGTGCAGACCCAGGGCGCGACAGAGGAGATCACCAAAAAGATCGACGCGCTGCAGCGCGACGCCGCCGGCTCCGCGGATGCGGTGCACCGCATCTCGCAGGCGATCGAGGCCATCCGCCCGGTCTTCGAGACCGTCAACGGCGCGGTCGCCGAACAGAACGCCGCCACCAGCGAAGTCTCCGGCAATGCGACAAGCGCGTCGCAGTTCATCATCTCGGTCGGCGAAAGCGCAGCCGAGATCGATGCTGCGACCAAGGCGGCCGAGAGCCACGGCGAGAACGTCGCGAGCGCCGGCAAGGCCGTGACCGCCTTCGCACAGAAACTGAAATCGCGCTGTGCCGTGCTGCTGCGCCAAAGCGAGCACGACGACCGCCGCAAGACCGAACGGCTGCCCTGCCATCTCAAGCTCGAAACCGCCCGCGGCGTGCTGCCGGTCTACGAGATAGCGATGGACGGCGTGCTGATCGGCGGCGCCGACGCGGGCCGCCTTGCATCGCAAGCCATGATCGAAGGCACCCTCGAAGGCGTCGGCGCCTGCCGCCTGCGCGTGGTCGAGCAGTCCAAGGCCGGCGCGCGCGCGCAATTCGTCAATCCCGATGCCGCGCTCCGCGAGAAGATCGAGGACAGGCTCTGGTCGATCCACGAAGAGAACACGGAGTTCGTGACCCGCGCCATGGAAGCGGGCAACGCGCTGACCGGAATCTTCGAGCAGGCGGTTGCTCGCGGCGAGGTGAAGATCGAGGACCTCTTCGACACCGATTATGCCGAAATCGCCGGAACCAATCCGCAGCAGTACCGCACCCGATATCTGGACTGGGCCGACCGCGCGCTGCCGTCGTTCCAGGAAGCGTCTCTGGCAAAGGACCCGCGCTTGGCGTTCTGCGCCATGGTCGATCGCAACGGCTTCCTGCCGGTGCACAACAAGATCTATTCGCATCCGCAGCGGCCGGGCGATGCCGCCTGGAACACAGCCAACAGCCGCAACCGGCGGATGTTCAACGATCCGGCGGGGTTGGCCGCCGCGCGCAACCTGCGCTCGTATCTGGTGCAGAGCTATGCGCGCGACATGGGCAACGGAAATACGGTGATGATGCGCGAGATCGATGTTCCGATCCGCGTGCAGGGCCGGCACTGGGGCGGATTTCGGACGGCCTACAAGCTCTAGTGCGCGCTCAGGCAAGACGCCAAGGCGCGAATCACCTCTTAAGACCGGAATTGGAATGGGAATGCCGCGGAGAGCCGGCGAACGGCTCTGACTGGAGGACTCTCAAGACATGTCCGTCGTACAACTTGCAGTACTGGACACCGGCTCCAACCGAACGCTTGCCGAACGGCTGATCGATCAGCTCGCCGACCGCATCGGCGGCCTCGGCGTGGAACTCGCTGACATCGCCGGCAACGTCCAGGAAGTCGCAAGCCGCGTCGCGAACCAGTCGGAACGGTTTCATCACCTCCAGGAAACCGCCGAGACGATGGTGTCGGCCAACCACGACATCGCCAATGCGTCTCAGGCGGTGCAAACGACCACGTCAGCGGCGGTCGGCGAGATCGCGCAGTCGCGCGGCGCAGTCGATGCCGCGGTGAGCCACATCTCCGAACTCGTCGCAGCCGTCGAACGCATCGAGGCGCGGCTCAGCGCCGTCGGCTCCGCGCTGGCGCAGGTGGCAAAAGTGTCCGGCTCGATCGAGGCGATCGCGAAGCAGACCAACCTGCTCGCGCTCAACGCCACCATCGAGGCAGCACGCGCCGGCAATGCCGGCCGCGGCTTCGCGGTGGTCGCAAGCGAGGTCAAGAACCTCGCGGAAGCCACCCGCCAGGCCACACACCAGATCTCCGACACCGTGCGCGATCTCGACGGCCAGATCGAAGGCCTGATCGGCGAGAGCAGCGATGCTTCGCAGCGCGCGAAGACGGCCGGCGAAGGCGCCCAGCGGATCTCCGGCATCATCTCGCGGGTCCAGCAGGGCTTCGCCTCGGTGGAAGCGGAGATCGGCAGCGTCACGCGCGCGGCGACTTCCAATCTCGGACATTGCGACAGCGTCATCAGCGAGCTCAACGAGCTCGCCAAGGGCGTCGACCTCTCTTCGCGCGATCTCAAAAACGCGGATCAGCGCGTGACCAAACTGCTCGACACGTCCGAAGGCCTGATCGCGCTGATCGCAGACAGCGGCGTCGAGACGTCGGATGCGCCGCTGATCCGAATCGTCGTCGAGACCGCCAAGCGGATCTCGGACGAGTTCGAAGCCGCCATCGGCCGCGGCGAGATCACGCTCGACCAGTTCATGGACGAGAACTATCGGGAAATCCCCGGCACCGATCCCAAGCAGTACAACACTAACTATGTCGACTTCACCGACCGCGTGCTGCCCGCAATTCAGGATCCGATCCAGAAGTCCGATCCCCGCATCGTGTTCTGCGTCGCCTGGGCCAAGGGCGGCTATCTGCCGACGCACAACCCGAACTACCGCCTGCCGCAGGGCAAGGACCCGGTCTGGAATAACGCCAATTGCCGCAACCGCCGCCTGTTCACCGATCGCGCGGTGCAGAAGGTCGCGGCCAACACCAAGCCGTTCCTGCTCCAGACCTATCGCCGCGACATGGGCGGCGGGCAGTTCGTGCTGATGAAGGACCTGTCCTCGCCGATCATGATCCGCGGCAAGCACTGGGGCGCCTTCCGGATGGGCTTTCGGCAGAGCTGAGGGTCGTCGCGACGCGGTTGCGGCGGCGACGCGATGGCGTCCCTGAATCAAAAACCTCGAAAACAACCCCATGCACAGTAGCCGGGGCGAGCAGACTCAATGGCTTAAGCGCCCGATGAATCCGTCGATCCAGGCGCCTCTGAAGCGCTTGCGGCGTCGGGCAAAACAGGCGTAGAATGCTATTATTCCGAAATTTCCATTCCTCCCTTCTCTCCTTGTCGGAGCCACGCGATGCGAGCCAGTGGCCTATCCCCGCCAGACAAAGAAAAGCCGCCACCGGGACGAAACGATGACGGCTTCTTGCTGGCTTGCGAAACCGGCCTTTACCGCCCGGCTCCAACGCGATTGACGCCACCATTCGCATTGCCACCGGCGTTATGACGGACTGCGGCGCGCGCCACCGGGCGCGGCCTGAGCACGACGCCTGCCCGAGCAACGCAACCCGCCGGATATTCTACGTACTGGCAGTAAATCACCGCCTTGGCTGGGGTTGGACTGAGCGACAGGGTTGCAAGCCCAAGCAGGCCGCTGGCGGCGATGCCCGCGACCGTCGCTGACTTGATCGAAAGAAGCTTCCTCGGATGCATGGCGGACCTCCCTCTTCGCACTTGCGTCACCGAAAGGTGACGGAAGCGCCTCAGGTGCGGCTGAACATAGCGTAGGCGTCGCAAATGCGCGGGTTCGATTGATCTACATCAAGCTCACGCGCGGAGTGAGCCGCAATCTCGCGAGCGGGGCTTAAGGAATTCATGGAAGGGTTTCTGTCATGCTCCGCTTCATTCTTGCTTCTCTTGCCGCTTTCGTTTTGCTCACCGCCTGCTTGATCCCCGATGATGCCGAGGCCCGGCGCGGCGGAGGTGCCTATCGGGGTGGCGGCGCTTACCGCGGCGGTGCGGTCGCAGTTCGAGGACCGCGGGGCGGCGGCGCTGTTGCGGTGCGCGGCGCGGGCTATCGAGGCGGCTATCGCGGCTACGGCTATCGGGGCTACGGTGTAGGAGCGGCAGCGGTCGGCGCGGCTGCCGTTGGCACTGCTGCGTACCGCCGCAGTTGCTACGATGCTTACGGAAACTACATTTGCGCCTATTGATCCATGGCGACGCCCGATAGCGCGGCTTGGCCTTCTGTGCGCACAAGCAAGCGCCGGCGGTGACCGTTCGAGCCGTTTACACCAGCAAAGCGGAAGGCATGGGCATGGGCCTGTCCATTGCGCGCACCATTATCGAAGCGCACAACGGGTTCATATCAGCGAGTAATCGGGAGCACGGCGGTGCCTCGTTCACGATCAGGCTTCCCTTTGCCGGTTGATGCACAACTGTGCCCGTACGCGGAGACGGACCCTCACCCGAGTGAGCCTGCGTCTACGGGCGTCGCTGCCCTCTCCCACAAGGTGAGAGGGCACATCAATGAGTCGCCGCAATTGATCGCGTCAGAAGCCCGCGCCGTCGATCGACTTCCATAATCGCACGAGTTTCGTCATCGCATGATTTTGCGCATTCGCACGATCACCTGCGGCGAGCAACGGCGCATGTGAAGAAAAAGCGTCAGAAAATGACGATTATCATATCAATTAGCCCAAAATCACCGCAGCGATCGCCGCACAAATTCGTGAACGTCATGGCCTGACGCGCTCGCTACGCAAATATGCATTGCCGGAAATGTCGACGCTTCATCGTTTCGCATCGATATGATTATTGTGCGCGCAAATTCGCTGACTAGATCGCCGTAAGCGATCGAGCGAGCAAGGGGATGCATATGGCAACTGTTCTCACCATCAATGGCGAAACGAAATCGTTCGAGGCGCCACCTGAAATGCCGCTGCTGTGGGTGCTGCGCGACGTCCTTGGGATGACCGGCACCAAGTTCGGCTGCGGCATCGCGCAGTGCGGCGCCTGCACGGTGCACGTCGATGGCAAGGCAGTCCGCTCCTGTGTCTTGCCGGTCAGCGCGGTCGCGAACCGCGCCGTCACCACGATCGAGCATGTCGGCAGCACGCCTGCGGGCACGAAGGTGCAGAAGGCCTGGCTCGATGCCGAAGTGGTCCAGTGCGGCTATTGCCAATCCGGCCAGATCATGGCGGCCGCGGCACTGCTGGCGGCAACGCCCAGCCCTGACGATTCCGACATCGACGCCGCGATGGCTGGCAACATCTGCCGCTGCGGCACCTATGTGCGCATCCGCGAGGCCATCAAGCAGGCCGCCTCCGGTCGTCAGTCGTGAGGTCCGCCATGATCACCGACAAGACTCTTCCTGACGTCTCCCGCCGTGCGCTTCTGACCGGCGGTCTCGCCACCGGCTTCCTGCTCGCCTTCCACCTGCCGCTGCGCGCCGCCGTCAACGAGCCGGAGCAGCCGAAGGACACGACCGACGGCAAGTTCGCGCCCAACGCCTTCATCCGCATCGACGAGACCGGCCGCACCGTCCTGATGATGCCGCAGGTCGAGATGGGCCAGGGGGTCTATACTTCGATTGCGATGATCCTGGCCGAAGAGCTGGACGCCGATTGGGCAAAGGTCGCCGTGCTGCATGCGCCGCCCAACGACAAGCTCTACGCCAATCCCGCCTTCGGCTTGCAGGCCACGGGTGGTTCGACCTCGATCCGTGCCTGGTGGAAACCGTTGCGGGCAGCCGGCGCCAGCGCGCGGGCGATGCTGGTGCGGGCCGCAGCAGTGCAATGGCAGGTCGAACCTGCAAGCTGCACCGCGTCGAAAGGCGAGGTCGTGCACGCCGCAAGCGGCCGCAGGCTCGGCTATGGCGAACTGGCACTGGCCGCACAGGGCCAGACGCCGCCGAAGGATGTTTCGGTCAAGGACCCCAAGGACTTCGTCATCATCGGCCAGCCGCTGAAGCGGCTCGACACGCCGGACAAGGTCAATGGCAAGGTCGTCTACGGCATCGACGCGATCCTGCCCGGCATGAAGATCGCAGCGATCGCCAATTGCCCGGTCTTTGGCGGCAAGGTCGGCAAGGTCGACGACAGCGCGGCGGTGAAAATCCCGGGCGTGCGCAAAATCGTGGTGCTCGAGGATATAGTCGCCGTGATCGGCGACCACATGTGGGCCGCCAAGAAAGGCCTCGATGCGCTCAAGATCGAGTGGGACGAGGGACCGAACGCCAAGCTCAGCACGGAGGATATATGGCGGCATCTGCGCGCCGCCAGCGAGAAAGACGGCGTGGTCGCGAAATCGGTCGGCGACATCGCCAAGGGGCTCGCAAGCGGCGACAGGTTCGAGGCGAGCTTCGAACTGCCGTTCCTCGCGCATGCCTCGATGGAACCGATCAACGCCACCGTTCACGTCAGGCCTGATGCCTGCGAAATCTGGACCGGCACGCAGATCATGACACGCGTGCAGTCGGAGGCGGCGAAGGCCGCGGGTCTCCCGGTCGACAAGGTGATCGTCAACCAGCATCTGCTCGGCGGCGGCTTCGGCCGCAAGCTCGAGCCGGACATGGTGGTGGCCGCCGTGAAGATCGCAAAGCAGGTCGATTATCCCGTCAAGGTGATATGGACCCGCGAGGAGGACATCCAGCACGACGTCTACCGCCCGGTCTATCGCGACCAGGTCACGGCATCGCTGGTCGACGGCAAGGTCGCGGCCTGGAAGTACAAGGTCGCCGGCTCCGCCGTGCTGGCGCGCTGGCTGCCACCGGCGTTCCAGAAGGGTATCGATATCGACGCGGTCGATGCCGCGGTGGATGCGCCCTACGACTTCGCCAATTTCCATGTCGAATATGTCCGCGCCGAACCGCCGGCGGTGCCGACCGGCTTCTGGCGCGGCGTCGGTCCGAACAACAACGTGTTCGCGGTCGAATGCGCGATGGACGAGCTGGCGCGCAAGGCCGGCAAGGACCCCGTCGAATTCCGCCGCTCCATGCTGACCAAGAATCCGCGCATGCTCGCGGTGCTCAATCTCGCCGCCGAGAAATCCGGCTGGGGCCAACCGCTGCCACCGCGCGTCGGTCGCGGCGTCTGCGTGCAGCCGTCGTTCGCGAGCTTCCTCGCCACCGTGGTGGAAGCGGAGATCGACGATATCGGCGAGATCACGCTCCGCCGCATCACATCGGTGGTGGACACCGGCATCGCGGTCAACCCCGATACAGTGAAGGCGCAGATCGAGGGTGGCCTGGTGTTCGGCCTCACCGCCGCGCTCTATGGCGAGATCACCATCGAGAAGGGCCGCGTGCAGCAGTCGAATTTCCACGACTACCGCATGATACGCATCAACGAGATGCCGAAGATCGAGGTCGTCGTCGTCAAGAGCGGCGAGGCGCCCGGCGGCATCGGTGAGGCCGGCGTCAATGCTGGACCGCCGGCGCTGCGCAACGCCATTTACGCGGCAACCGGCGTCGCGCTGCGGCGCCTGCCGATCGATCGGAAACTGCTGGCTGCGGGGAAAAAGGCATGAGCGGCAAGATGCGTATCTTCACCGGCATCGTCGTGATCGCCATTGTCGTGGTGGCGCTCGGCGTCTGGATCATCCGCGGGCCCGGCCCGCTCGACTTCGCCGGCGGCCCCAAGGTGGTGCTGGCGGATTACCGTGCCGGCAAGCCGACCGGCGTGCCGGCGAAGCTCGAGAAGGCGAGCCTGGTCGAACGCGGCGAATACCTCGCGAAGGCGGCCGACTGCATGGTCTGCCACACCAAGCCCGGCGAGACGGACTATTCCGGCGGGCTCGGCTTCAAGCTGCCGTTCGGCACGCTCTATTCCACCAACATCACGCCGGACAAGGACACCGGCATCGGCAATTACAGCGACCAGGATTTTCTCAACGCGGTCCAGCGCGGCAAACGCCATGACGGCGCCCGGCTCTATCCGGCGATGCCGTACACGTCCTATACCTATATGACGGATGACGACGTGCTGGCGGTGAAGGCGTATCTGTTCAGCCTTCCTGCGGTGCGCGCGAAGCCGCCGGAGAACACGCTGTCCTTCCCGTTCAACCAGCGCTGGGCGATGATTGTCTGGTCGGCCGTGTTCAATCCCGACACACGCTTTGCGCCTGATACGTCGAAGAGCCCGGAGTGGAATCGCGGCGCGTATCTTGTTGAAGCGTTGGCGCATTGCGGCGAATGCCACACGCCGCGCAATCTCGGCTTTGCGCTGGACAACCGCAAGAAGTTCGCAGGCGCGATCACGGCGGGGTGGCGCGCCTTCAACATCTCCTCCGACAAGGCCACCGGCCTCGGCAGCTGGCGTGACGAGGACCTGATTTCCTATCTGTCGTTCGGCCATGCGCCGGGCCACGGCTCGGCGTCGGGTCCGATGGGTGAAGCGGTCGACCACAGTTTCAGCCAGTTCGCGCCTGAGGACATAAGCAGCATCGTCGCTTATCTGCGCAGCGTGCCACCACAGCCCTCGCCCGACCTGCCCGCAACCACCGCACCCGTCGCGCCTGCCTCGCACAAGGACGGCGTCACGGCGGACGCGCGCGGCAAGAAAATGTTCGCCAGCGCCTGCGCCACCTGCCATGGCTGGAGCGGCGAGAGCCCGGTCTCGCCGATGGCAACGCTGACCGGCACCTGGGCCGTCAACGACCCCGCCGCCACCAACGTCGCGCAGATCGTGATCTCAGGCACCAAGCGGAATACGCCCGACGGGGCGCTGTCGATGCCGGCGTTCGGCAACGCCTATAGCGACGACGAGATCGCGGCGGTCGCGAATTACGTCACGGCGCGGTTTGGCACGAAGGGGTCGAAGCTGACGGCAAAGGATGTGGCGGAGTTGAGGGAGCAGACGGCGGAGTAGGTGCGGTGAGCGCATCACTCTCGGCGTCGTCCCGGCGAAGGCCGGGACCCATAGCCACTGCGATTTGTTTGGCAAAGATTCGTCGTTCGGTACTCCGGCTGCGTGCAATGGATAGATCACGCGGTATGGGTCCCGGCCTTCGCCGGGACGACACTGAATATGTGGCGCCGTTCAGCTCAACCAGAATTTCGGCGTCGCCGGCTCCAGCCGGCCGCCGGCGCGCACCGGCGCGATGCGCAGTGCCAAGCCCGTCGCATCATCCGTCTCCACGGCCACGCCACTCAGCGTCGCGGCGCCCGCTGCCGGCTCGAAGCGGCCTGAGGGGATGCCGGAGGTGAACCGTCGCAGCGGCTCTTCCTTCTGCATGCCGATGATGGAATCGTAGTCGCCGGTCATGCCGGCATCGGTCATGTAGGCGGTGCCGCCCGACAGGATCTGGTGGTCGGCGGTCGGCACATGGGTGTGGGTGCCGACGACGAGGCTGGCGCGGCCGTCGCAGAAGAAGCCGATGCCCTGCTTCTCGCTGGTCGCCTCGCAATGAAAGTCGACGACGATGGCGTCCGCGGCAACGCCGAGCGGGCAAGCGCCGAGCTCGCGCTCCAGTGCTGCGAAGGGATCGTCGAACGGGGTCATGAAGACGCGGCCCAAAGCGTTGACGACGAGCGCGTGCTTGCCGTTCTTGGTCTCGACCAGCGCGGCGCCGCGGCCGGGCGTACCGCGTGGATAATTCGCGGGCCGCACCAAACGATCCGCGCGCTCGATGAACACGAGAGCTTCGCGCTGGTCCCAGGAGTGATTGCCGAGCGTCACCGCGTCGGCGCCGGCATCGAGAAACTCCTGATAGATCGCTTCCGTGATGCCGAAGCCGCCGGCGGAATTTTCGCCGTTGACGACGACGAAATCGAGCGACCAGTCCTTGACCATGCCGGGCAGATATTCGGCGATGGCATTGCGCCCGGCACGGCCGACGACATCACCCACGAAGAGAATGCGCAACTTCAGAACTCCGGAAATCGAATACGTCGGATTCCGTTAGCACATAATCCAGCGCCACGTCGTGGGCTAGTGCCGGAACCGCCTTGATCTCCTGCGCTGCAAAAGCGAGCCCGATGCCGACGATGGTCTTGGCTTTTCGCAGATGCGCGAAGGTGTGGTCGTAGTGCCCCGCGCCATAGCCGATGCGATGGCCGAGACGATCGAAGGCAGCGAGCGGCGTCAGCATGATGTCGGGAATGACTTCAGCGGCCCCTGGCGACGGCTCGGGAATACCGAGCGGGCCGAGCATCAGACGATCGTTGGGATGGAAGATGCGGAAGATCAGCGCCTGGCCGCGCGCGGTGACGCAAGGCAGCGCGAGCCTGGCGCCCTGCTCGGCCAGCTTCTTCAGCAGCGGCATCGGATCGATCTCGCTGCGGATCGGCGAATAGCCTGACACGATGCTGCCGGGCAGAAGCTGGAACGGCAGCCCGCGCTTGGCGAGCTTGGCGGCGGCGGCGGTGCGCTTCTTTTCGCTCAGCGCATCGCGCGCCGCGAGGGCTTTGGCGCGGAGTTCGGCTTTGGTGTTGGTCATGCGCGCTTGCTCCGAAGGCTGAGCCTTGCTCCGCCGTCATCACCTGCGAAGGCGGGTGATCCAGTATTCCAGAGACGCCAGTGATCAAACATCGACGCCGCGGCGTACTGGATGCCCCGCCTACGCGGGGCATGACACCGCTGGTTTGTCGAGGACGCAATTCGAAGGAACGTATGGCCAGAAAAACAAAAGTGCGAAGCCGCGAACGCCGTTGAAGCACTCGATCCCGGAGTTCCCTACGAAAGTAGGTGGGCACCATATGTCCGAGCCCACGGGCCCGGCCAGGGACAGTTCCCTAAAGGATCGATAAGGCCCCGGGGATAATGGCTCCTGACGCGCGTCGCAGCCCCGCTCGGGCAATGTAACAACGATGCTGACGAATCGCCAGCCCGGTGAACGATCAGCCGATGGCGATCCCGTTGCCGACGGTGCGGTTCAGGACCTGGGTCGACTTTTCGATGCGCTCCGCCGCAGAGTTCAGTGCGTTCACGACCGCGGTCTGGGTCAGCCGGGCGCGCTCGACGGCGGCGTTGCGGAAATCCCGCAGTTCGGTCAGCTCCTGCTCCATGGTGCGGATGCGATTGCCGGCGTCTACCAATTCGTCGCAGACGGTCAGCGCCGCCATCACGGTAAGCCTGGCATCACCGATCTCGCCGAACTTTCCGCGCAGCGACTGAATCCGCGTCTCCAGGCTTTCGGCGAGCTTGAGCAGCCGCACCTCCTGGCCCTCCTCGCAGGCCATGCGATATTGCCGGCCGTTGATGGTGACGTTGATGTGGCTCATCCATCCTCTCCGGTATCGAGCACCGAGCGAATCGTGACGATCGCGGAATCCAGCCGATCGGAGATCTCGCGGCTGGAGCGCTCGAGCTTGCGCGCCTTCACCAACGCGCCGTCGAGTTCGTCGGCAAGCCGCGAGCGGTCCGCGCCCAGCGCCTGAATCCGCGCCGCGAGCTCGTTCTCGTCGCGATCGGCATCGCGCCGCCGCTCCACGGCGCTTTCGAGCGAGTCGAGCGCCGCCATGAGCCTGCGGGTCGCGATCTCGATCTCGACGGCCGAGGACTCGGTCATGGCAGAGCTGTTGGATACGCGATCGTTCATGCAGTCAGCGGCGGAACCTGTGGCCTTGCCCTTGGGCTTTTCCTTTGGGCATTTACCTTGGAGCTTGCCGTCCGGCAAAAGACTCGGTTCGGCAAGCGGTTAGAAGCAGAAATTTACGTGGCAAGCTAGCGGAGCGCAACGCCGCCACGAAACTATGCACTGATAGATCGGGATGGGATTCATCCCGATCTATCAGTTCCTGCCGGGCATGACCTGGCCGGAAAACCGGCCTCCACTTTGCGCTAACGCGGCCCTGCGGGTCCGGATCATGCCGTAAGCAACTTTTACGGCCAAACCGGCGTTTGATTGCCTTGGCCTGCCGGAACCGAGATGCTATCCCAGCCGCGACCCCAGCGGCCGAAAGGCTCCTTCCGGCGCGGCCAAATCCAGCCACAAGCGCCTCATTTCAGACGGATTTTCAGACATGACGCAGGTCGATCACAACCGTATGGCCAATGCGATCCGCGGCCTTGCCATGGACGGCGTCGAGAAGGCGAAATCGGGTCATCCCGGCCTGCCGATGGGCGCCGCCGACATGGCGACCGTGCTGTTCACGCAATTCCTGAAATTCGACGTCGCCGCGCTGGACTGGCCGGACCGGGACCGCTTCGTGCTCTCGGCCGGGCACGGCTCGATGCTGATCTATTCGCTGCTGTATCTGATCGGCAGTCCCGAGATGACGATCGCCCAGCTCAAGGACTTTCGTCAGTTGGGGTCGCTGACGCCAGGACATCCCGAGCACGGCCACACCAAGGGCATCGAGACCACCACCGGTCCGCTCGGCCAGGGCATTTCCACCGCCGTCGGCATGGCGCTCGCCGAGAAGATGCTCGCGGCCGAGTTCGGCAAGAAGATCGTCGATCACCACACCTATGTGATCGCTTCCGACGGCGATTTGATGGAAGGCGTGTCGCAGGAAGCGATCGCGATGGCCGGGCACTGGAAGCTCAACAAGCTGATCGTGCTGTATGACGACAACGGCATCTCGATCGATGGCCCGACCTCGATCTCCGATTCCGTGGACCAGGTGAAGCGGTTCAAGTCGGCGGGTTGGGCAGCCGAAAAGATCGACGGCCACGACCAGGCCGCGATATCGGCCGCGATCACGCGCGCGCAGAAATCAAACAAGCCGACGCTGATTGCGTGCCGCACCACCATCGGCTTCGGCGCGCCGCACAAGGCCGGCACCAACAAAGTGCACGGCGAAGCGCTCGGTGCCGACGAACTCAAGGCCGCCAAGGAAAATCTCGGCATTTCGCTGGAGCCGTTCTCGGTGCCCGACGACGTGCTCAAGGCCTGGCGCGCGGCCGGCAGCCGTGGCGCGGCGGCACGACAGGAATGGGAAGCAAGGCTCGGTGAACTCGGCAGCCGCAAGCGCGCCGAGTTCGAGCGTCGGCTGCGCCACGAGCGCCCGGCCGCGCTGGCAAAGGCGTTCAAGGGCTACAAGAAGGAGCTCTTGGAAAAGCCGATGAATGCGGCGACCCGCAAATCTTCCGAAGCCGTGATCGAAGTGATTGCCGGCGCGATGCCGATGGAGTTTCTGGCGGGCTCGGCCGATCTCACCGGCTCCAACAACAACAAGGCGAAGTCGGCGACTGCGTTCTCGGCCAAGACGCCGAAGGGCCGCTTCATCCATTACGGCATCCGCGAGCACGGCATGTGCGCGGCGATGAACGGCATCTTCCTGCACGGCGGCTTTGCGCCGAACGGCGCGACCTTCCTGGTGTTCACGGATTATGCCCGGCCCGCGATGCGGCTCGCCGCGTTGATGGGGACCGGGGTCGTTTATGTCATGACGCATGATTCCATTGGCCTCGGCGAAGACGGCCCGACCCACCAGCCGGTCGAGCATCTCTCAGCACTTCGCGCCATTCCCAACATGCGCGTGTTCCGCCCGTGCGATTCCATCGAGGTTGCCGAGTGCTGGGAGCTCGCGCTCAACCGCATCGACGGCCCGACAGTCCTGGCGCTGACCCGGCAGAACCTGCCGCAACTGCGCACCGCCGCGCCGAACGAGAGCCCGTGCCGGTTCGGTGCCTACGAGCTGGTGGCCGCCCAGGGCGAAGCCAAGGCGACGCTGTTCGCTTCCGGCTCCGAAGTGGAGATGGCCGTGGCCGCCCAGAAGCAGCTCGCCGAGCGCGGCATTCCGACCCGGGTGGTTTCGGTTCCCTCGCTCGAGCTCCTGTTAGCGCAACCAAAGGAGCGCCGCGACGAGATCATCGGCAACGCCCCGGTCAAGGTCGCGATCGAGGCCGCCGTGCGCTGGGGCTGGGACGCCGTGATCGGCCAGGATGGCGAGTTTATCGGCATGCACTCCTTCGGCGCCAGCGCCCCTCTCAACAAGGTATTCCAGCACTTTGGCATTACCGCCGAGGCCGCGGTTAACGCCGTTCTGAAACGCGTTTCCTGAGAGTTGAGATTGCCGAAAAAAAGGACTACCTAACTCTCATATGATCAAGCCCCGCCCGGCCGAACCGGGCGTCCGCCCTAAAAAAACCCTCGCAGGCGCGCTAGCGCGTTGTGCGGGATGACAACGGTCATTGAAGGAGACGAAACATGGCAGTCCGCGTCGGAATCAACGGTTTTGGCCGCATCGGCCGTAACATCCTGCGGGCCATTGCCGAGTCCGGCCGCAAGGACATCGAGGTCGTCGGCATCAACGACCTCGGCCCGGTCGAGACCAACGCGCATCTGCTTCGCTTCGACAGCGTCCATGGCCGTTTCCCCGGCACCGTGACCGTCGATGGCGACACGATCAGCCTCGGCGGCAACAAGATCAAGGTGACCGCCGAGCGCGATCCCTCGAAGCTGCCGTGGAAGGATCTCGGGATCGACATCGCGATGGAATGCACCGGCATCTTCACCTCGAAGGACAAGGCCTCCGCGCATCTGACCGCTGGCGCCAAGCGCGTTCTCGTTTCTGCGCCCGCCGACGGCGCCGACGCCACCATCGTCTACGGCGTCAACCACGACACGCTGACCCGGGAACATCTGGTCGTCTCCAACGGCTCCTGCACCACCAACTGTCTCGCGCCGATCGCCAAGGTGCTGAACGACCTCGTCGGCATCGAGACCGGCTTCATGACCACGATCCACGCCTATACCGGCGACCAGCCGACGCTCGACACCATGCACAAGGATCTCTACCGCGGCCGCGCGGCTGCGATGTCGATGATCCCGACCTCGACCGGCGCCGCCAAGGCGATCGGCCTCGTGCTGCCGGAGCTGAAGGGCAAGCTCGACGGCGTCGCGATCCGCGTGCCGACCCCGAACGTCTCGGTCGTCGACCTCAAGATCGTCGCCAAGCGCGCCACCGACGTCAAGGAAATCAACGCGGCGATGAAGCGCGCCTCCGAGCAGCAGCTCAAGGGCATCCTCGGCTACACCAGCGCGCCGAACGTCTCGATCGACTTCAACCACGACCCGCACTCCTCGACGTTCCACGAGGACCAGACCAAGGTGCAGAACGGCACGCTGGTGCGCGTGATGTCCTGGTACGACAATGAGTGGGGCTTCTCCAATCGCATGGCGGACACTGCCGTGGCGATGGCGAAGGTGATCTAACCAACACGCGTCACGGCACAGCCGGAGAACGCCATGACCTCGCAACTCGTCGCCCTCGCGCTCCTCTTGGCGTTGATGGGCGGCCTGTTGTTCCTGTTCTTGCGATCGGGCTCGAAGATCAAGCCCGATCCGGATCGGAAGATCGAGGACTGGCCCAACATTACCCAAGGCGGTTCAGGGGATACCTCGTGACCAACAAATTCCGCACCCTCGACGACGTCGACGTGAAGGGCAAGCGCGTGCTGCTGCGCGTCGATCTCAACGTGCCCATGGAGAACGGGCGCGTCAGCGACGCGACCCGGCTCGAGCGCGTCGCGCCGACCATCACCGAAATCTCCGACAAGGGCGGCAAGGTCATCCTGCTCGCGCATTTCGGTCGGCCGAAAGGACGCGATGCCAAGGACTCGCTCAAGCCCGTCGCCGAGGCGCTGTCGAAAGTCGTGAAGAAGCCCGTAGGCTTCGCCGACGACTGTATCGGCGAGCCCGCAGCCAAGGCCGTGGCGGCGCTGAAGGACGGCGACATCCTCTGTCTGGAAAACACCCGCTTCCACAAAGAGGAAGAGAAGAACGATTCGGCCTTTGTCGCGGAGCTCGCAAAACTCGGCGACATCTGGGTCAATGACGCGTTCTCGGCCGCGCACCGCGCCCATGCCTCGACCGAAGGCCTCGGCCACAAGCTGCCCGCCTATGCCGGCCGCACCATGCAGGCCGAATTGGTCGCGCTGGAGAAGGCGCTGGGCTCACCGACCAAGCCCGTCATCGCGATCATCGGCGGCGCCAAGGTCTCGACCAAGATCGACCTGCTCGAAAATCTCGTAACCAAGGTCGACGCACTCGTGATCGGCGGCGGCATGGCCAACACCTTCCTGCACGCCCAGGGCGTCGGCATCGGCAAGTCGCTGGCCGAGAAGGATCTCGCCGCGACCGCGTTGCGCATCATGGAAAAGGCGGAAGCCGCCAACTGCGCCATCATCCTGCCGGTCGACGCCACCGTCGCCTATCATTTCGCGGCCAACGCGCCGTCGCACGCCTATGGCCTCGACGCGATCCCGGCCGACGGCATGATCCTCGACGTCGGTCCGCAGTCGATCGCGCGTGTTCATGCCGCGATCGACGATGCGGCGACGCTGGTCTGGAACGGACCGCTCGGTGCCTTCGAGATGCAGCCGTTCGACCGCGGCACGATGTCCGCCGCCAAGCATGCCGCCGAGCGCACCAAGGCCAAGAAGCTGGTCTCGATCGCGGGCGGCGGCGACACCGTTGCGGCCCTCAACCAGGCCCATGTGGCCGGTCAGTTCACCTATGTCTCGACCGCCGGTGGCGCATTTCTTGAATGGATGGAAGGCAAGCCCCTGCCCGGCGTCGAAGTTCTGCGCACCAAGTAATCGGTCGGCAAGTCGTAGCCGCCTTCAAGCAGTGGCCTTGCAGGCCCAAACGGGAGAAAAACACAGATGGCTCGGATCACGTTGCGTCAATTGCTCGACCATGCGGCGGAGAACGATTACGGCGTCCCGGCCTTCAACATCAACAACATGGAGCAGGCGCTGGCGATCATGGACGCGGCCAACCAGGTCGACGCGCCCGTCATCATCCAGGCCTCGCGCGGTGCGCGCTCCTACGCCAACGACGTCATGCTCAAGCACATGATGGACGCGGTGACCGAGATCTACCCGCACATTCCGGTCTGCGTGCATCTCGACCACGGCAACGAGCCGGCAACCTGCATGACCGCGATCCAGGCCGGCTTCACCTCGGTCATGATGGACGGCTCGCTCAAGGCGGACGGCAAGACCCCTGGCGACTGGGGCTACAATGTCGGCGTCACCAAGACCGTGACCGAGATGGCGCATCTCGGGGGCATCTCGGTCGAGGGCGAGCTCGGCGTACTCGGCTCGCTCGAGACCGGCATGGGCGACAAGGAAGACGGCCACGGCGCCGAGGGCAAGCTCAGCCACGACCAGCTCCTGACCAATCCGGATGAAGCCGTGAAGTTCGTCCAGGAGACCCAGGTCGACGCGCTCGCGATCGCGATGGGGACGTCCCACGGCGCCTACAAATTCACCCGCAAGCCCGACGGCGACATCCTCGCCATGAACGTGATCGAGGAGATCCACCGCAAGCTGCCGAACATGCATCTCGTCATGCACGGCTCCTCGTCGGTGCCCCAGGACCTCCAGGACATCATCAACGCCTATGGCGGCAAGATGAAGCCGACCTGGGGCGTGCCGGTGGCCGAGATCCAGCGCGGCATTAAGAACGGCGTGCGCAAGATCAACATTGACACCGACAACCGCATGGCGATGACCGGCCAGATCCGGAAAGTGCTCAAGGACAATCCGGAAGAGTTCGACCCGCGCAAATACCTGAAGCCCGCGATGGAAGCGATGACCAAGCTGTGCAAGCAGCGGCTCCAGGAATTCAATACCGCTGGCCAAGCCTCCAAGATCAAGAAGGTGCTGACCACGGCCGAGATGGCCAAGCGCTACGCCAAGGGCGAGCTCGCCCCGAAGGTGGCGTAGGCCAGCCCCACTTTCTCCGTCATTCCGGGCGGTAAGCCCGGGATGACGCCTTGTTGCCGGCGCCAAAGCCCCTCCCCCCTTACCCTGCGACGAACGTTAACTCGGCATTTGCCCGAGAACGGTCTATTTTCACCGGCAAGGGCAGAATCGTTTTGGGAGGACATCTCGATGAATCTGACTGAGCTGAACAGGATCGCGACCGCTCTGGTCGCGCCCGGCAAGGGCATCCTTGCCGCCGACGAATCCTCCGGCACCATCAAGAAGCGCTTCGACGCGATCGGCGTGGAATCGACCGAGGAGAACCGCCGCGACTATCGCGAGATGCTGTTCCGCTCGAAGGACGCGATGAACCAGCACATCTCCGGCGTCATCCTCTATGACGAGACGATCTGGCAGAACGCAAAGGATGGCACGCCGCTGGTCAAGCTGATCGAGCAGAGCGGCGCCATTCCCGGCATCAAGGTCGACGAGGGCACGCAAGCCCTGCCGATGTGCCCGGGAGAGCTCGTCACCGTCGGGCTCGACAAGCTCGCCGAGCGCTTGAAGAAATATTACGAGCGCGGCGCGCGCTTCGCCAAATGGCGCGCGGTGATCGACATCGGCAGTGGCATCCCCTCGATGACCGCGATCAGCGTCAACGCCCACGCGCTGGCGCGTTATGCCGCGCTATGCCAGGCCGCGCAGATCGTGCCGATCGTCGAGCCCGAAGTGCTGATGGACGGCGATCACGACATCGATCGCTGCTATGAGGTGACGAGCCGTGTGCTCAACAAGACGTTTCAGGAATTGCGCCTGCAGCGCGTCGCGCTCGAGGGCATGGTGCTGAAGCCGAATATGGTAGTCCCCGGCAAGAAGTCTGCGAAGCAGGCTGCCGCCGAGGAGGTCGCGGAGAAGACGATACGGCTGCTCAGAGCGTGCGTGCCCGCGGCGGTGCCCGGCATCGCCTTCCTCTCCGGCGGCCAGTCGGACGAAGAGGCAACGGCGCACCTCAACGCCATGCACAAGCTCGGCCCGCTGCCCTGGGGCCTGACCTTCTCCTACGGTCGCGCTCTCCAGGCCGCGCCGCAGAAGGCCTGGTCCGGCAAGGCCGAGAACGTCGCGGCGGGACAAAGCGCATTCAGTCACCGCGCGCGCATGAATGGCCTCGCCTCCAAAGGCGAATGGCAAAGCGGCCTGGAACAGAAAGCAGCCTAGATCTTGTCGAACAAATCTCCTCCGCCGCGCCCGGCGCCGCGCCTTTATCTCGCGACGCCCGTTGTCGACGATCCCGCTTCGCTTCTGGCCGAGCTGCCCGGCCTGCTCGCCGCCGCCGACGTCGCGGCCGTGCTGTTGCGTCTGAAGGTGACCGATCAGCGCACCATGATCTCGCGGATCAAGGTTTTGGCGCCGCCGGTTCAGAAAGCGGGGGCAGCCCTGCTCGTCGACGGCCATCCTGAGCTCGTCGCACGCGGCGGCGCCGACGGCGCGCACCTGCCCGGCATCGCCGCGCTGAAAGAGGCGCTGCCATCGCTCAAGCCCGACCGCATCGCCGGCGTCGGCGGGCTGACGACGCGGCACCATTCCATGGATGCGGGCGAGATCGGCGCGGATTACGTGCTGTTCGGCGAGCCCGACGCAAAGGGCCAGCGGCCGTCGTCGCAAGCGATCGCCGAGCGGCTGGACTGGTGGGCCGAGCTGTTCGAACCGCCCTGCGTCGGCTTTGCCATCTCGCTGGAGGAGGCCCACGAATTCGCCGCCAGCGGTGCCGATTTCGTGCTGGTGGGCGACTTCATCTGGGCCGATCCGCGCGGACCCAAGGCGGCGCTGATCGAGGCCGACGCTGCGATCAAGAAGGCTCATGCGACTGCGCTTGCAGAACAGGAGCACGGCTAGCGCCCGTCATGAAGCTCCCGCGCATCACCATCCTGGCCACGCTGCTGCTCACAGTGCCCGCGGCCGCGCAGCTCCAGATCACGCCGCCCGTGGCAACGCCGAACCCTTCAGCCGAGAAAAGCAAGGACAAGCCGAAGGCCACGCCGCACACCATCACCAAGAAGAAGGAAGCAGCGCCGGCACCAAAGCCTTCAGCTTCCCCCAAGCCTTCAGCCTCTCCAAAGCCTGCTCCGGCCGCGACCGTGATCCCGGCGCCTCCGGCCGACAATCCCAACGTCGATCTGGTGTTCGGCGCCTATCAGCGCGGCCAGTACAAGACCGCCTTCGAACTCGCCACCGCTCGTGCCGAGACCGGCGATGCCAAGGCGATGACCATGCTGGGTGAGCTCTATTCCAATGCCATGGGCATCCGGCGCGACTACGCCAAGGCACTGCAATGGTACAAGCGCGCCTCCGACGCCGGCGACCGCGAGGCGATGTTCGCGCTCGCCATGCTCAGGATGTCCGGCCGTGGCGGCCCGGTCGACAAAAACGAGGCGGTCAAGCTGATGGCGTCCGCCGCCAAGCTCGGCGAGCCCAAGGCGGCCTATAACCTCGCGCTGCTCTATCTCGACGGACAGACCCTGCCGCAGGACGTCAAGCGCTCCGCCGAGCTGCTGCGCCAGGCGGCCGATGCCGGTCTGCCCGAGGCGCAATACGCGCTCGCGACCTTCTACAAGGAAGGCACTGGCGTGCCGAAGGATTTGGAACGGGCAGTGCGTCTGCTCCAGGTCGCCACGCTGACCGACAATGTCGATGCCGAGGTCGAATACGCCATCGCGCTGTTCAACGGTACCGGCACGCCGAAGAACCAGCCGGCGGCCGTCGCCCTGCTCCGCAAGGCGTCCCGCCAGGGCAGCGCGATCGCGCAGAACCGGCTGGCCTGGGTGCTGATCAACGGCATGGGCACGGCCGTGGACAAGGTCGAGGGCTTCAAATGGCATCTGGTGGCCAAGACCGCCGGCAAGGGCGATCCGGAGCTGGACAAGCAATTGTCCGATTTGCCGGCCGAGGACCGGGCCAAGGCCGAGGCCGCCGCCAGGAAATGGCTCGGGGCCAAATGACTTGACGTTGAGGCCCCCGCAGGGCACCCCATCCCTTAAACAGGCGCGATTTCGCGCCATTTCCCCCGATCAGACCGGAAGCTCATGCTGTATTCCGCAACTATCAACGTCATGGTCAAGGCCGCGCGCCGCGCCGGCCGCAGCCTCAAGCGCGATCTCGGCGAGATCGAGCATCTCCAGGTCTCGCTGAAGGGACCGGCGAATTTCGTTTCGCTGGCCGACAAGCGCGCCGAGGAGATCCTCTACCAGGACCTCGCCAAGGCCCGTCCCGGCTACGGCTTCATCGGCGAGGAAGGCGGCACGCGCGAGGGATCCGACAAGAGCCACACCTGGATCGTCGATCCGCTCGACGGCACCACCAACTTCCTGCACGGCATCCCGCAATTCGCGATCTCGATCGGGCTTTCGCGCGAAGGCACGATAATCGCCGGCGTGATCTACAACCCCGCCAATGACGAGCTCTACATCGCCGAGCGCGGCAAGGGCGCCTTCCTCAACGACCAGCGCCTGCGCGTGGCCGGCCGCCGCCAGCTCAACGAATGCGTGGTGGCCTGCGGCCTGCCCCATATCGGCCGCGGCGACCACGAGGAATTCCGCCGCGAGATGACCGCGATGCAGGAGCGCGTTGCCGGCCTGCGCCGCTTCGGCGCCGCCTCGCTCGACCTCGCCTTCGTCGCCGCCGGCCGCCTCGACGGCTACTGGGAGCGCAATCTGCAATCCTGGGACATCGCGGCGGGCATGATCATGCTGCGTGAGGCCGGCGGAACGATCACCGACATCGACACGCCGGGCGATGCCCTGGTGACGGGCAATGTCGTGTGCGGGAACGAGTTCGTGCACGGCGAGCTGGTGAAGATTTTGCGGAAGCCGGCGTAACAGCTCGACGGCTCGATCTACGACGCTCAAGAATCGTCGTCCTCGTCGGAATCGTCCTCGTCCTCGCGATATTCACCGCCCATGGTCAGGCCCTCGATCGCCGTGGCGCCTTTCGACTTGATGACGCGGCGAAGCGGGACCGAACTCTCGCTTCGCAGTGCGTCCATCAGCTGTTCCGAATGGGTGACGATCCAGATGTCGGCGCGGCGCGACGCCTTGGCGATGAGCCGGGCCAGCGGCGCCAGCAGCGACGGATGCAGGCTGGTCTCGGGTTCGTTCAGGGCGATGAAGGGCGGCAGCCGGTAACCCATGAACACCGCGAGCAGGCAGATGTATTTCAGCGTCCCGTCGGACAGTTCATGAGCCCTGAACGGCCGCGGCATATCCGGCAATTGCAGAGCGAATTCGCACCTGCCATTTTCTTCCCATGCGCGGAGTTCGGCGCCCGGGAATGCATCCTGGATTGCGTCCTGCAGGTCGCTGGCGTCTTCCCGAATGACATAGAGGGTCGCCAGGGTGGCAGCTAAATCGATTCCATCGGCGCTGAGCGAGGGCGTTGCGATCGCGAGACACGGCTTTCGTATCGGCGACGCAGGATCGGTGCGAAAGTCATGATAGAATCGCCAGCCCAGCATTGCATTTCTGATAAGGTCGATTTCCGGGCATTGCTTGCCGTCGGAAAAAGCCGCAAGCGCGGTCTCTGACGGCAGCACTGCATCCTTGTGAGCGTTCCAGGCGCCGCTCTCGCCGCGGACGCTGATGAGCGAATTGATGCGCTCCATCAGCTTAACCCTTCGTCTGCCGTTCGTCGCCTCGATAATTTCGGTCTTGATCATCGGCTCGCCGGAAAACGCGGCCTGAAGCGGGCTCGGAAACCCCAGCTCGATGGAATAGCTCATGCTGTCGAATGTGACCGAGAGCCGCAGCCGACGGTCTTCGCCTCGCTTGCGTGTGCCGGACCAGCAGACCGAATTCAATCCGCCTTCATCGGCGATCGTGCGGGTGATCTGACCGGTCGCCGCGTCGCGCAACAGCGACAAGGACTTGTAGAGATTGGATTTGCCGACACCATTTTCGCCGACAAACACCGACAAGGGATGGATGGGTACGGAGAGCCGCCGAATGGAGCGATAATTCGAGATCGCAATGTCGGACGGACGCATCACATGCTCTCAATCGGCGGGTGCCTGGGCATTCGCGGGCACGGTGCGAATACGTTGTTTCAATCCAGGGATGCAGTCTGGATTGAGGCCTCCGAGAAATCAAGCCGACCAATCCGGCGTTCAGTGGCCGACTCTCACCAGCGCAAACCCGAACGGTCATCATCCGCGAGGGCGGATGATCCAGTATTCCAGAGCGTCTGTTCGGTACGGAAAGGCCGCGGCGTACTGGATGCCCCGCCCCCCCGTGCGCAATTGCGCACTAGGCGGGGCATGACACCTCACCTTACAGCTTGGCCGGCGCGGGCGGCCCGTACATCTCGGCCTCTTTCGCCACCTTCTCCCGATCCCCACCCAGCACGCGTTGCACCGAGACGAAGAACACCGGCACCATCAGCAGCGCCAAAATCACCACCGCGATCATGCCGCCCATCACGATGCTGCCGAGCGCCTGCTGGCTGGCGCCGCCGGCGCCATGGGCGATGGCCATCGGCAGCACACCGCAGATGAAGGCGAGGCCCGTCATCAGGATCGGACGGAAGCGCAGGCGGCAGGCCTCGATGGTGGCATCCACCAGCGGCTTGCCTTCTTTCCGCAGATCCTTGGCGAACTCGATGATCAGGATCGCGTCCTTGGCCGCCAACCCGATGATAGTGATCAGGCCGACGGTGAAATAGACGTCATTGGGCAGGCCGCGCAGCATGGCGGCCACCACCGCGCCGACGATGCCGAGCGGCACGGTGAGCAGCACCGCGAGCGGAATGGTCCAGCTCTCGTAAAGCGCGGCCAGGCACAGGAACACCACGAACACCGAGAGTCCAAGCAGGAACGGCGCCTGCGAACCCGACAGTTTCTCCTGGAGCGACTGTCCGGTCCATTCATAGCCGAACCCGCGCGGCAGCCTGCCGGCGAGCCGTTCCATCTCGGCGATGGCATCGCCCGAGGTGAAGCCGGGTTTCGCCTCGCCCGAGATGCGCACCGCCGGATAGTAGTTGAAGCCGGTAATCTGCGTCGGTCCGCGCGCCCATTCCACGGTGGCAAAGGACGAGAACGGCACGAGCTGGCCGCGGCTGTTCTTGACGTTGTAGTTGAGGATGTCCTCGGTCCGCATGCGGTCGCGGGCATCGGCCTGCACCACGACGCGCTGCATGCGGCCGCGGTTCGGGAAGTCGTTGATGTAGTTCGAGCCGAGATTGGTCGAGATCGTATTGTTGATGTCCTCAAAGGTGACGCCGAAGGCGCCGGCCTTTTCGCGGTCGATCACGAGATTGACCACGCCGGCCTCGGGCAGGCCTTCGACATAGACCTTCTGAAGCACAGCGCTTGCATTGGCCTCCGCGATCAACTGATCGGCGGCGCGCATCAAGGCCGGATAACCCTTCTGGCCGCGATCCTGGAGGCGGAACGAGAAGCCCGAGGAGTTGCCGAGATTGTCGATCGGCGGCGGCTGCAGCGCGGAGATCTTGGCGTCGCGGATCGACGACGACAGATCGCGGTTGATGTCGGTGACGATCGCCGCTGCAGAATCCTTCGGCCCGCGCTCCGACCAGTCCTTCAGGGTGATGAAGGCCTGCGCGGTGTTCATGCCCTGGCCGGAGAAGCTGAAGCCGGTGAGGAAGGTGACGTTGTCGACGCCCGGGCGCTGCGCCAAATATTTTTCCACTTTCTCGATCACCGCCTCGGTCCGGCCATAGGACGAATCCGACGGCGTCTGCACGTCGGTGGTGACGAAGCCCTGGTCGTCGACGGGCAGGAAGCCGCCGGGCAGGTTGACGAAGGCCCAGGACAGGCCGGCGAGCAGCGCGACATAGACCAGCATCAAGCGGCCGGTGCGCTTCAGCGAGAAGCCGACGGTGCGGGAATAGCCCTCCTTGCTGCTGTCGAGCATACGGTTGAACCAGCCGAACACGCCCTTCTTGGCATGACCGTGGCCGGCAGCGACGGGCTTGAGCAAGGTCGCACACAGCGCCGGCGTCAGCGACAGTGCGAGGAAGGCGGAGAAGCCGATCGCGGCGACCATGGTCACGGAGAACTGGCGGTAGATGATGCCGACCGAGCCCGGGAAGAACGCCATCGGCACGAACACGGCCATCAAGACCAGCGTGATGCCGATAATGGCGCCGGTGATCTGCGACATAGCTTTCCGCGTCGCTTCCTTCGGCGGCAGCCCCTCCTCCGCCATGATGCGCTCGACGTTCTCGACCACGACGATGGCATCGTCGACGAGGATGCCGACCGCGAGCACCATGCCGAACATCGAGAGCATGTTGATGGAGTAGCCGGCGAGCAGCAGCGTGGTACAGGCGCCCAGCAGCGCTACCGGCACCACGATGGTCGGAATGATGGTGTAGCGGATGTTCTGCAGGAACACGAACATCACCACGAACACCAGCACGATGGCTTCGACCAGCGTTGTCAGCACCTTCTTGATCGAGGCCTCGACCACGGGCGTGATGTTGTAGGGAATCTCGTAGCCGATATTGGCCGGGAAGAAGCGAGACAGCTCCTTCATCTTCTCTTCGACGGCACTCGCGGTCGCCAGCGCGTTGCCGGTCGGCGACATCAGCACGGAGAGGCCGGCGGTCGGCTTGCCGTCGAGCCGGGTGTTGAACTGGTAGCTGAGGCCGCCGACCTCGATGCGCGCGACGTCGCGCAGCCGCACGGTCGAGCCGTCGGCATTGGCGCGCAGGATGATGGTGCCGAATTCGTCCGGGGACGAGAGCTGGCCCTTGACCAGCACCAGCGCGGAGGTGCGCTGGGTCGCGGTCGACGGCTCGGCGCCGATGCTGCCCGAAGCGACCTGCGCGTTCTGCGCGGCAATGGCCTTGTTGACGTCGTCGGCGGTCAGGCCATAGCCGACCAGCTTTGCCGGATCGACCCAGACGCGCAGGCTGCGTTCCGTCGAATACAGCGTGGCGCGGCCGACGCCGGGGATGCGGCGGATTTCGCCGAGTACGTTGCGGATCATGAAATCGCCGAGGCCGACCTCGTCGAGGCTGCCGTCGGTCGAATTCAGCGTGATGATCTGGAGCACCGCGCTGGAGGCTTCCTCGATCAGGATGCCCTGCTGGATCACAGCGCGCGGCAGCCGCGCCTCGACGCGCTTGATGCGGTTCTGCACCTCGACCGAGGCGGCGCTGGTGTCGGTGCCCGGCACGAAATTGGCGATGATCTCGACCTGGCCGAGCGAGTCGCTGGTCGATTCGAAATTGAGGATGCCGGAGGCGCCGTTGAGCTCCTCCTCGATCAGCCGCGTGACGCTGTTGTAGAGGTTTTCGGGCGAGGCGCCGGGATAGCTGGTCGAGATCGAGATCGAGGGCGGCGCGATGATCGGATATTGCGCGATCGGCAACAGCGGAATCGAAATTGCGCCGACCAGACAGATGAACAGCGCGACAACCCAGGCGAAGATCGGCCTGTCGATGAAGAAGCTCGCCATGGCGCGTTACCGCGTCAGCTTCTGGGCGTGCCGATTGTCGGCGGTCGCATCCGCTTCCGACCAGGATTGCGGCTTGACCCTGTCGCCGGCGGCGAACTTCTGGAAGCCTTCGACCACGACCTTGTCGCCGGCCTTCAGTCCCTCGGTGACGAACCAGATTCCGTCCTGCACCGAACCGGTGCGCACCGGCTGCACCGCGATGTGGTTGTCGTCCTTGACGACGAACACCTCGCTGCCGCCGCCGCCGTTGCGCTGGATCGCCTGCTGCGGCACCGCGATCGCGTCGCTATCGAGGCCCTGGTCGATGCGGACGCGGACATACATGCCCGGCAGCAGCTCGCGCTTGGGATTGCGGAACTCGCCGCGCAAGGTCACCTGACCGGTATTGGCGTCGACCTTGGCGTCGGAGAATAATAGTTTGCCGTCGAGCGAGTAGAGGGTGTTGTCGTCGAGCACGAGATGCACCTTCGCGGCATCTGGCGCGATGCGCTCGAGGTCACCGCTCTCGAAGGCGCGGCGGAGCTGGTTGAGCTCGTTCACGGACTGGGTGAAATCCGCATAGATCGGATCGAGCTGCTGAATGGTGGCCAGATTGGTCTCGTTCTGGACCGCGAGCGCGCCCTCGCTGACCAGGGCGGCACCGACGACGCCGTCGATCGGCGCGCGCACGGTGGCATAATCGAGATTGAGCTTGGCGCGTGCGAGGTCGGCCTTGCGGCCCTCGACCTCGGCATGGGCCTGGCGCTCGGCCGCGATCGCCTTCTCGTTCTCGGCTTCGGGCGCGGCGCGCTGGGCGGTGAGCGTGGCGATGCGGCGGGCCTGCTGCTGGGACTGCATCAGCGCGGCCTCGGCCTTGGCGACCGCGGCGTCGTTGGCCATCACCTCGACCTCGAACGGACGCGGATCGATCCGGTACAGCGGATCGCCGGCCTTCACCTCGCTGCCCTGTCGGAACAGGCGCTCGACCACGATGCCGGAGACGCGCGGCCGCACGTCCGAGACCCGCGTCGGCGCGATGCGGCCCGGCAGTTCGCGCACCACGGCGCGCGGCTGCGGCTTGACGATGACGATGCTGACATCGGGGTCGTTGGGCTGGGCGGCTGAAATGGCGGAGCTGGATTCGTCGCAGCCTGCCAACAGCGGCGTAAAGGCCGCGAGCATCATTGCAACGCATGCCGATCGCGCGCGAAGTCCTGACATGAAGTTAAGTGCCCCGATATTGTTGAAACTGATCACGCGCCGCGGCGCCCGTTCTGGGCCATGGCACGCGGCTGATGCCGTCAAAATAGAGGGGACGTGCTGCGACGCAACGCACCTTGCGGGCGGCCCAATGTCACACGGTCTATGCTGCTGAGTTCAGGGCGCTTTTTACGCCTCACTCGATTGTGAGTCCGGTTCCACCGCCGCGTGCTGCGACAGAAGATCGCAACGAGCGGTGTTCCCACCCTGCTGCCGGCGGCGTGACTCACCAGGTGAGACGGAAGCCCCCGGTCCCCTTGTAATTGCGGTTGTCCGCGCTGTTGTTGAGGCTCGCATTGTAGGAGACTTCGCCGAAGACAGCGTAGCGCCCGTTGGCCCAGCTATAGGTGCCGCCGCCGCCGATGCTGCCCCACAGCCGATCTTGCGCATTGGCGAAGCTGGTGCCCGCGACATCGACGGTGGTGCCGTTGAGGAACTCGTAACGCAGATTGGCAATCCCGTAGACATCGGATCGCACGATACCCGTGCCGTCGTTCCAGGTCCTCTGGTGGTTGAGTGCAAGACCGGTGCGGCCGAGCAGGCTGTCACCATCGCGCAACGCGACCGGCGCGCCGAACCGATCGGCAAAGCCGTCGAAAGCGACCTTCGCATAGGAAAGCTGCGCCTGCGGCGTCAGCAGCCAGCCATTGCCCAAACCGATCCGCTTGCCGGTTTCGGCGCTGAAGGCATAACCGAGCCCTTCATTGCCATGGATCAGGCTGCCGGCCAGCACGGAACTGAGATCGCTGCGATAGAACATCGACTGCGCCTGACCGTCGACATAGAAGCCGTTGTCGCCATACCAGGTCAGCGTGCTGCCGACGCCCGTCCCCTCGACGCGGATGCGCCCGTTGCCGAAGAACGACGCGACATCGGCGGTCGTCAGGCCGTATTGTGCCGTGAGCCCGACGAACAACCGGCCCCGCTCGTTCTCAAACGCAAGGCCATCGAGCCCGGTCTGCACTTTCAGATGGTCGGCCTTGTAGGTCGAACCCGCAGTGTTGGAGGGCTGCAAATCCGAATGCCCGCCTTCGATGCGGCCCCAGAACGCCGTCGGCGCCGATGACGCCGCGCCTGGCACCGTCGCCGCGCCACCGGCGCGCGCCATCGCATCGCTGCCACCCCAATAGCGGTTGCCGACGCGCTGCTGCAGCGTCGGCAGATCGTTCATGCCGAGCAGCACCTGCGCATAGTTTTCGTACAGCGGAACGCCCGGCTGATAGAGTGGACCGGCAGGTGTCGCGGGCGGCGGGTTGAGCAGGCTTGAGCGCAGATACCAATCGCCGTCGCCCGGGCTGGCAATGCCGTTCTTCTGCAACGTATAGGCATAAGCGCCGCCGACCACCGCCTGCTCGCCGTGAAAAACATAGCTGCCCAAAAGCGAAAAGCTGCCGTTGGAGGCGCCTGCTACGTCGACCACCTTGATGCCCTCGACGGTCGGTGCGCCGGTGCCGCCGACATTGGTGACGCGCAGCGACGAAGTGCCCGACGTGCTGCCTTGCACCCGCAGCAGGTCGGTCGGCGAGCTGTCGCCGCCGAGCCGCGTGTTGAGCTGCACGGTGCCGCCACTGCCGATGTAATTGCCGACCACGGTCAGCGTGGTGCCCGGCGCGCCGCCGAGGCTAACCATGCCGGCGTTGGCCAGCGAAGTGAGCCTTTGATTGAAGCCGGCAAGGTCGAGCGTGCCGCCGGAGGCGACCGTAACGGCCGAGGCCGCGCTGAAGGTGTTGGCCGCCCCGGCGCGGAGGGTGCCGCCGTTCACGGTCGTTGCGCCGTTGTAGGTATTGGCGCCCGCGAGCGTCTGGGTGCCGCCGGTGAGCGTCAGGCCGCCGGTGCCACCGATCACGCCGGCGAACTGATCGTTCGCGTTGGTGATGGTGAGGTTCTTCGCGCCGAGCGCGACGGTGCCGGTTCCCGCCAGGCTTTGAATGCTGGTGCCGGCGGCAGTGATGCCCGAGACGTTGAAGATTCCGTTTGCGACGACCCGGCTTGACGCGGCTACCGAGCCAGTAACGGCGAGGGCAAGCGTGCCGGCCTGGATCACCGTCGCACCGGTATAGGTATTGGCTGCGCGGAGATTGAAGGTACCTGTGCCGGTCTTGGTCAATCCGCCGACGCCGGAAAAACCGGAGCTCGCGCTCACGGTGAAAGCCTGGGTGTCGACGGTCAGCCCGCCTGTGGCGATGTTGAGTGTTCCCGCCGAAAATCCACCGATGAAGAAGGCGGTATTTATCCGGGCGCGCAGGATGGCGTTATCGAAATTGACCTGTCCGGTTCCGACAGCGACGCGTGCGAGAGTGTTCGTCTCGAGTGTGCCGCCACTATTGATATTGAGCGTGCCCGCGCCGCCAGCGAAGGTTCCGAGCGCAACCCCTGATTGGGCGACGACTCTGGCGCCGTTCTGGATGTTGAGTGTGCCATTGCCACTGGCGCCGATTTCGATCTGGTCGCCGGATGTAATCCATTGCGAACCGGCGCCGCTGACAGTCACGGTGCCGTTGTTCCCGCCTGCGACTCCAATTGCGAGAGACGCGCCGTTGCTCGTCAGCGTGCTGCCGTTCTGAATCGTCAGACTGCTGGAAGATCCGCCAAGGAAGAGGCTTCCGGTCGCTCCGACTGCCGCGCCGCCGATGCCGAGCACGGTCGGGTTTGGCGAGGTCGTATTGATGTTGACGCCGTTGCCCGCGATTGGGACCACTCCGCCCGACCAGTTGCTGCCGACCGTCCAGTCATTGCTGGTCGTACCGGTCCAGCTTTGGGCGGAGGCGGATGCTGTGGACAGGGCTATCAGTGCCGCTGCCGAGGCGCTTGCCAGAAGCAAGCGAAGCATTCGCGTCCGGGTGTCGCTGGATCGAGAGCGCTGCGTCCGTTTCAGACTCCTCCGCAGCGGATCATCGTGGTGTCGTCGGATCGAGGCAGCACCGATGCATTCGCGCATACGTCATTCCAATTGCGTCCGCACCGTTCGGGGATGCGGATTTATGTCGTCCACGAAGGACAACCACGACGATAGGCGAGAGGAAATGATCAGACAACAATCGCAACATGTTCCTGCAAAGAAAATGCGCAGCGTGTGCCGTTTGCGCAACGAAAGACGCTTAACAAATTCTTTCGAGTGTCCGCGCCTTATCCCGCCGCCTTCATTCGATAGTGGCTGACGCCCCACTCGGTTCCATCGGCATAGCCGAACAGGCCCGAGGTAGCGAGAAAGAACCAGCGCCAGCGTCGCATCTGCAGGGCGGTCTCCTCGCCATGGATGTTGCGCAAGGCCGCCTCGATGTAACAGCGATGCGTGTCGAAATTGGCGAGCCAGTCGTTGGCGGTGCGCTGATAATGCGTGCCGCTCCAGCACCATTCCTTCTCGACCGTGATGATATCGTCGAATTGCCTGACGAGGTGATGGCTCGGCATCAGCCCGCCCGTTGAGACGCGCTGCGCGATCCAGTCGTCGCGATCGGCCCGGTCGAACAGGTGAGAGCCGGAGCGATGGGCGACGATGTGCATGAAGAAGCGCCCCTCGGGCGCGAGCCATGACCGCAGGCGCGTCATCAGCTTGCGCCAGTTCATCACGTGCTCGAACATCTCGACCGAGACGATGCGGTCGAATTGGCCGTCAGGCGCGAACACGTTGATGTCCGCCGTGACCACCCGCAGGTTGAGGAGACCGCGCAGCCGTGCCTCTTCCTCGATATGGGCGCGCTGCGCCTGCGAGCTCGACACCGCCGTCACCTTGGCGTGCGGAAACTGTCGCGCCATCCACAGCGACAGCGAGCCCCAGCCGCAGCCGAGCTCGAGGATGGTCTGGCCGTCGGCGAGAGCGGCATGCTCGGCGGTCTGGCGCAACGCCTCCTCCTCGGCCTCTTGCAAGGTGGTCGCGTCCGTCTTGTAGAAGCAGCAGGAGTATTTGCGGTTTGGACCGAGCACCTTCGCAAAGACCGAAGCGGGCACCTTGTCATGCCCGGCATCCGCGTCCTCGGCGATCGGCCGCAGCATCATCCGCCCGGCGAAGGCGGCATCGTCCGCCCCGCCCAGCGCGGACAGCCGCGTCACCGTGCGCGAGCACAGCCGCTGGATCGCCGCGCGGATCACGACATCAGGCAGCGGCACCCGTTCGGCAGTCCCGATGATCGCGGACACGACGCTCATGCGACGACTCCGTCTTGGGCAGGGGGAAAAGTGCGATTTGAACCTGTGGAATGCCGACGATTTGCAAAGTACGTCCTTACCAAAGCCCGGTTTCAGCGTTGGGTTCCCCAGCTCTCCCCGAAATCGGCGCATCCGGCGCTTTTTTTGGGCTGGCGCTGTGCCATAGTGCGCCCCGCAAGCAAGTTAACGGATGATACCGGCCATGCCGCCAGGCGCCTCGCCCCGCTCCTCCATCGACATCGAATATACGAAGCTATCCTCGCCCAGCGTCTTCCTGGTGCGGATGCTGGTCTTCCTGGTGCTCTGCGCCCTGGTCGGGGTGGTGCTCTACAAGCAGATCATCCAGGCCTTCTTCGCCAATCCCGGGCTCAATGCCTTGATCGGCGGCGTGCTGTTCATCGGCATCATCCTGGCCTTCCGCCAGGTGATCCGGCTCTATCCCGAAGTCTCCTGGGTCAACAATTTCCGCATCGCCGATCCCGGCCTTGCGCCCGCCCGCCACCCCAAGCTGCTGGCGCCGATGGCGATGATCCTCGGCGGCGAGCGCACCGGGCGGATGTCGATCACCCAGACCACCATGCGGCACCTGCTCGATTCGATCGCGACCCGCCTCGACGAGGCCCGCGACATCTCCCGCTACATGACCGGGCTGCTGGTCTTCCTCGGCCTGCTCGGCACCTTCTGGGGCCTGATCGAGACGGTCGGCTCGGTCGGCAAGGTGATCGACGGGCTCAAGGTCGGGGGCGATTCCGGCGCCCTGTTCGACACGCTGAAGGAGGGGCTGGCCGCCCCGCTCGGCGGCATGGGCATCTCGTTCTCGAGCTCGCTGTTCGGCCTCGCCGGCTCGCTGATCCTCGGCTTCCTCGACCTGCAATCGAGCCAGGCGCAGAACCGTTTCTACACCGATCTCGAAGACTGGCTTGCCACCACCGTGCGCGAATATGGCAGCGGCGAAGCGGCGGTCGCCTCCGGTGGCGGCGGTGGCATTGCCAGCGGCGAGCTTCAGGCCGTCGTCGAGCGCTTGCGCTCCGTGCTCGAGGAAGGCAGCGGCAGCCGCGGCACCACCGCGGCGATGGCGAGCCTCGCCGAAGCCATCCAGGCGCTGGTCTCGCATATGCGGACCGAGCAGCAGATGATCCGCGAATGGGCCGACGGCCAGGGCGAGCAGAACCGCGAGATCCGGCGCCTGCTGGAGCGCATCGCGCGTCAGCCCGAGAAGGGTTAACGACATGGCACTGGCGCGCGGCCGCCGCGGCGATACCTCCTTCAACTACTGGCCCGGCTTCGTCGACGCGCTGTCGACGCTGGTGCTGTCGATCGTGTTCCTGCTGTCGGTGTTCCTGGTCGTGCAGTTCTTCCTGTCGCAGGAGGTCACCGGCAAGGACAAGGCGCTGGAGCAACTCAACGCCAAGATTGCTCAGCTCAACGAGCTGCTGTCGCTGGAGAAGCTCGGCAAGCTCACGCTTGACGACCAGGTCTCGTCGCTGAAAGCCGGCCTCGCCTCGGCCGAGAGCGAACGCGATCGCATCAAGGGCCTCTATGACGGGCTCGCCGCCGCCGGCAACGATGCGCAGGGCAAATCCTCCGAGCTCGGCAAGGCGCTGGACTCCGAGAAGGCGGTTTCCGCCCGCGCGCTGGCGCAGATCGAGGTACTGAACCAGCAGATCAGCGCGCTGCGGCGGCAGCTAGCGGCGCTGGAGGAAGCGCTCGACGTCTCCGAGAAGCGCGACAAGGAATCGCAAAATCGAATCGCCGATCTGGGCTCTCGCCTGAATGTCGCCCTGGCGCAGCGGGTGCAGGAATTGTCGCGCTACCGCTCGGAATTCTTCGGCCGCCTGCGCGCCATCCTCGGTAACCGCCCCGACATCCGCATCGTCGGCGACCGCTTCGTGTTCCAGTCCGAAGTGTTCTTCGACACCGGACAGGCGGTGCTGCTGCCCGAAGGCCGCGCCGAGCTCGACACGCTCGCGACCGCACTGATCGATCTCGACAAGAAGATCCCGAACGAGATCCCCTGGGTGCTGCGCGTCGACGGCCACACCGACGTGCGTCCGGTCAACGGTGCGAATTTCAAGTCGAATTGGGACCTCTCGGCCGCCCGTTCGATCTCGGTGGTGCAGTACCTGATCTCGCTCGGCGTGCCCGCCCAGCGCCTTGTCGCCGCCGGCTTCGGCGAATTCCAGCCGCTCGACACCGCCAACACCGAGGAAGCCTACAAGCGCAACCGCCGCATCGAGCTGAAGCTGACGGAGCGGTAGTGAGCGCCCTCCATCTTCGTCCTTACCTTCCCGCGGACGAGGCCGCCTCAATCGATCTCTGGCATCGCACCTGGCAGCAGGCCTATCCGCAGATCGACTTCGCGGCACGGCTGGACTGGTGGCGCGAACGCTGGCGCAAGGAGCTGGTGCCGAAGGCTTCGATCGTGGTGGCGGAGCAGGACGGCGCACTCACGGGCTTCGTCACCATCGACGGCGACGGCTATCTCGACCAGCTCGTTGTCGATCCCGCGCATTGGGGCTCGGATGCGGCGCGGCTGCTGGTGGACGAGGCCAAGCGTCTGTCACCGACCGGCGTGACACTGCTCGTCAACAAGGACAACAGCCGCGCCATCCGCTTCTATGAGCGCAACGGCTTCGCGCATGCCGGCGACGAGGTGAATCCGACCTCGGGACGTCCGGTGCTGAAGATGCAATGGCGATCTTGATTCTGGCGACCCTGATTCTGGCGGCGTGACGCCCGTCACGTCGGGATCCCAGGACGTCAGCTAGTCGTTGTGCCCGGAGAAATCGCTCCGGCAAGCGGATGGAGATGACCGATGAAACTGAGCGATCTGGCCAAGGGATCTTCGGTCCTGCTCGGCGTCATCGTCGCCGGATATGTCTCCACGAGCTATGTCGACCAGCGCCTCGCCACGCCGGTCAAGACGACGAGTGCTCCGACGAACGGCCTTGGGCCATCGGCCTGCGTCGATGAGGACGGGAGCTGGAAGAACTGGCCGTGGCCGAATGTGCCGGCGCTGTCGCCGAAGTGTCGATGATCGGCGCTGTCGCGTAACTCGCCGTGACGCGCTCTCGGCTCAGGCGGAGTTCGAGCTCGAATTGCCAGCTCTTGGCTTTGAGGATCGCGTGGCGGCTTTCTTCGCGAAGCTCGATCGACTCGTTGATCGTTCGCTGCGCCCGCTCCAGGAGTTCGCGGGTCTCTTCGCTGTATGGCTGGGCCATGATGCGCACTCCCGTTGAGGCGGGAGCGCAAATCATCTCTCAGGCACCGACGCCTATGGACGAGCCTTTGGCCGGCGATACCTGATTAGGCGCCACATCCGGGGGAACCGCAAGGTCCATCCACTCGGCTCAGGGCGCGCGGGCGCCCTATCCGAAATTCCGGAAGCCCACGATGAGCAATCCGAAACTCAACACAGCGATCGCGCCTGTGCCCACGATAACAAGCAGGGCCGCCTTCCATCCCGCAAGGCCGCGCTTTTGCTGCCGAATAGCGAACAGGATGAGGAGGATGAAGAGTACCGGACCGATCAGAACAATCATTCAAGTATTCCCAATCACCAGGGGCGCAGGGCGGCCGATCCGGATCGTGCTCTTCGCGAGATCGACAAACATCCATCATCCGCTTGCTATGAAGGAAGACCTTGTCGCGCGACGCGCCTGCCAAAATCTCCGCCGTCATTCCCCGCGAAGGCGGGGAATCCAGTACGCCGCGGCTTCTCGATTGATCACGACCGTCTCGGAGTACTGGATCGCCCGCCTTCGCGGGCGATGACACTGTGCGTGAGGCGACGCCTCACGCCCCCTCGAACTGCAACCTCGCGAGCCTGGCATAAAGCCCGTTCGCGGCCACCAGCTCCGCATGCGTGCCCTGCTCGACGATCCGGCCCTGGTCCATCACCAGGATGCGGTCGCACGACAAGACGGTGGCGAGGCGGTGCGCGATGACGAGCGTGGTGCGGTGACGCATCAGCTCTTCAAGCGCGGTCTGCACCAGCGTCTCGCTTTCGGCATCGAGCGCGGAGGTGGCCTCATCCAGCAGCAGCAGCGGCGCATCACGCAGGATCGCACGCGCGATCGCGATGCGCTGGCGCTGGCCGCCGGACAGCGTCACGCCGCGCTCGCCGAGCGGGGTGTCGAAACCTTCGGGCAGGCGGCGAATGAACTCGGCGGCGTGCGCGAGCTCGGCGGCACGCTCGACCTCGGCGTCGGTGGCATCGGGCCGACCGAAGCGGATGTTGTCGCGGGCACTTGCCGCGAACACATTCGATTCCTGCGGCACCAGCGCGATGCGCGAACGGAATTCACGCGGATCGGCGGATTTGACCGGCACGCCGTCGAGCGAGATCGCGCCGCTGCGCGGATCGTAGAAGCGCAACAGCAGATGAAAGATCGTGCTCTTGCCGGCGCCGGACGGACCGACGATCGCGACCTTCTCGCCGGGGCGCACGGTGAACGAGACGGCATCGAGCACATTGACGTCGCGCCGTGCCGGATAGGCGAAGCTGACATGGTCGAAGCCGACTTCGCCGCGCGCCGGCACCGGCAGCGCGCGCGGCGACGCGGGCGCGGTGATATCGGGCTGCACATGCAGGATCTCGAACAGGCGCTCGGAAGCGCCTGACGCCGCCGAGATCTCGCCCCAGACCTCGCTGAGCTGGCCGAGGCCAGCAGCCGCGAAGGCCGCATAGAGCACGAATTGGCCGAGCCGGCCCGGCGTGATGGTGCCGGTCAGCACGTCGTGCGAGCCGATCCAGAGGATCGCGACCACGCTTGCGAACACGATGAAGATGATGATGGCGGTGAGCACGGCGCGCGCCTGCGTAGAGGTGCGCGCGGCCTCATAGGCCTGCTCGACCTCGCCGCCGAAGCGCCTCTCGGCGAGGCTCTCGCTGGTATAGGCCTGCACGGTACGGATCGCACCGACGAGTTCGCTCGCATAGGCGGAGGCCTCGGCCAGCGTGTCCTGCGCATTGCGCGACAGCCGCCGCACCCAGCGCCCGAAGGCGACCAGCGGCAGCACGATCAGGGGAATGGCCAGCAGCACGAAGCCTGATAGCCGCGGGCTGGTGATCACCATCATCGCCGCGGCACCGAAGAACATCATCAGGTTGCGCAGTGCGATCGAGACCGAGGCGCCGACGGAGGATTTGATCTGGGTGGTGTCGGCGGTCAGGCGCGACACCAGCTCGCCGCTGCGCGCCGAATCGAAGAAGGCCGGCGACAGCGACAACAGATGGGCGAAGACGTCGCGCCTGAGATCGGCAACGATGCGCTCGCCGATCGTCATCACGAGGTAGTAGCGCGCGGCGCTCGCGAGTGCGAGCACGGCGACGACGGCGATCATCACCGAGAAATAGCTGTTGATCAGCTCGATGCCTTCAGGCGTCAGGCCGAAGTCGATCATCCTGCGCACCGCGACTGGCACCAGCAGGGTGGTCAGCGCCGCGATCGTCAGCGCCACGAAGGCCAGCGCAGCCCGGCCGCGATAGCGCGCGACATAGGGCGCAAGCGCCAGCAGCGGCCGCAGCTTCGCGCGGCTCTTCGCCGGCGCCTCGACCAGGTCGGCCTCGATCGACGGGGCCTCCGCGGGCCCGGTTTCAAGCCGTTCTACTGCGCTCATGAGATCCGACCAAAAGACAAAGAGAGGTAGTCTGCTCCAGATAGGCCGCGCGAGCAGGCGTGGCAAATCCGGGATGTCCCTTAGGGGGCCGCCCGGTCCCCTAAGGCCCCAAAGGCTCTGCAATGGCTTGTTTTACAGGGGCCCGTGGGGTATAGACCCCGCCAAATCCGTCATTCGATAGCCACTCAAGTGAGGCGCCGGGGCGCCGAGGAATTGCCATGAAAGCCGAAATTCACCCGAACTATCATACGATTAAGGTCGTGATGACCGACGGAACCGAGTACCTGACCCGCTCCACCTGGGGCAAGGAAGGCGACACGCTGAACCTCGACATCGACCCCAAGTCGCACCCGGCCTGGACCGGCGGCAACGCGCAGCTGATGGATCGCGGCGGCCGCGTCTCGCGCTTCCAGAAGAAGTTTTCGGGCTTTCTCAAAAAGGATTGATCCGGCCGCAAGGCCGGAGACGAAAAACGCCCCCGGAGAGCCGGGGGCGTTTTTCGTTTTGGGTGACGCTCGTCATTGCGAGGAGCTCTTGCGACGAAGCAATCCAGACTGTCTCCGCGGAGGGATTTCTGGATTGCTTCGCTACGCTCGCAATGACGGGGGCTTACCGCTCGAACGCGGCCTTCAGCGCGTTGAGATGCGGCACCAGCGGGTTGCCGATCGAGGAATGATCGACCGGCGGGGTGTGGATGGTGGTGTCCAGGCGGCGCACGCGGGTCTGGAGGCTCATCGAGCGATGGATCAGATCCTGGAGCTGCGACGGCAGCTTCTCGATGCTGTCGGTGGAGCCGGGATCGGCGGCGGAGAGCTTGACCTTGGTTTTTTCGCGGTTGGCCTGGCCCAACGTCATCTCGCCTTCCTTGACGGCGCGGTGCAGCAGCAGCCATGAGGCGAGCTGCATCAGGCGGGTGGTCAGACGCATGCTCTCGGTCGCATAGGTGAGGCTGACGGCGCGATCGAGCGCCTTGGCCTCGGTGCGGCCGGCGCCATCGAGATAGGCGGCGGTCTCCTCGACCAGGTCCATGCCCTCGCGGAACAGGACGCCGAACGCCGCAGAATTGGTGAACCGCTCGCTGAGTTGAACGAGAGCGCCTTCGGCTTGCAAACGTTCCATGGTTAACGCCCCTTACGCAACTGTCTGACTGCCCGGCTTTGGCGCCGGCTTATGATGAACAAATCATTGCGCGGGCGGGACGCCGAGTCCAGTGACAAGCATGGATATGGTTTCCGCGGGTCTTTGCTCGGAATTCAACCGGTGCGAGACGCAAAAAGGCGGAGCTGGGCGCAAAAAAGAGCCGCCGGAAAACCGGCGGCTTTGAAAGTTGATAACAGGGAGGCGTCAAACAGAGTGGACAGGAGCCACTCGGTGTCCAAACAAGGACAGTTCCCAGTCATAAACTCGAAAGCTTAATGTGGAGTAAACGAGCGAACATTTTGAGGGTTCGTTAGCCATGTCGGTCAGTGGCCGAGTGCGCCCGCGGAACAAACTCTCTCCGTCGCCCCGGCCTAGTGCGCAATTGCGCACGGGGGCCGGGCCCATAGCCACAGGGAAAAGTCGTCGCGCGAGCCGGCAACTCCGAGTCTTCGGAAAACTGCTCGCACGGCGTATGGGTCCCGGCCTCCGCCGGGACGACAGCTATTGTTTCGAGCCTACTTCTTGAAGACGCTGTTCGCCGCATCGCGCGAGGCGCGCTTCTTCGTTGCGGCTTCTTCCAGCCTTGTGATCTCGCCCTTGAGCAGCGCGAGGCGCTCGGTCAGTTCCTCCACTGACAAGAGCGAGAGATCCTGTCCGATGTCATGGCTGATCTTCTTGCGCGGGCGGTCGTCGTCTTCCATCGCCATCGTGGTTCCTCCTGCGTTCGCTTCACAAGCGGCTGAGGCGGTTGCCAGCCTGCACCGCGCTGGCTAAGCAATGGCCTCGTTCCATCCCGCACCTTTGCTCAAGGACACATCATGGACAAGCTGCCCGCGCAAATGACCGTGGTCGCCATCTCGAAACCCGGCGGACCGGAAGTGCTGGTGCCGGAACAACGGGCGCTGCCGCAGCCCGGTCCCGACGAGATCCTGGTCAAGGTGCAGGCCGCCGGCGTCAACCGGCCCGACGTGGCGCAGCGCTCCGGCGCCTATCCGCCGCCGCCCGGCGCCAGTGACCTGCCCGGCCTCGAGATCGCCGGCGAAGTGGTGGCCGTCGGCAGCAACGCCAAGCGGCACAAGATCGGCGACAAGGTGATGTCGCTGGTCGCCGGTGGCGGCTATGCGCAGTACTGCATCGCGCAGGACGGCCAGGCGATGAGCGTGCCGCCGTCGCTGTCGATCAAGGAAGCCGGCGCACTGCCGGAAACGCTGATGACGGTCTGGCACAACGTGTTCGAGCGCGGCGCCCTAAAGGCCGGCGAGACGCTGCTGATCCATGGCGGCTCGTCGGGGATCGGCACCATGGCGATCCAGCTCGCCAAAGCGTTCGGCGCCAAGGTGATCGTCACCGTAGGATCGCAGGACAAGATCGATGCCTGCCTCAAGCTCGGCGCGGATCGTGCCATCAACTACAAGACGGAAGACTTCGTCGCCGTGGTCAAGGCGGAGACGAACAATGCCGGCGCCAATCTGATCCTCGACATGGTCGCCGGCGACTATGTCGACCGCAACTATGACGCCGCCGCGCTCGACGGCCGCATCGTGCAGATCGCGACCCTCAACGGGCCCAAGGTCACCGTCAACATCGCCAAGGTGATGGTGAAGCGCCTGACCCATACCGGCTCGACGCTGCGCCCCCGTAGTAATGCGGACAAGGCGGCGATGGTGGCCGCGATCGAGGCGAAAGTGATGCCGCTTTTGCGCGAAGGCCGGGTCAAGCCGCTGATGGACAGCACTTTCCCGCTGGAAAAGGCATCCGACGCGCACCGGCGGATGGAAACCTCGGCACATATTGGCAAAATTGTGTTGGAGGTCTAGGCCAGCGGCCCACAGGGCAAGCCGGAAACCCTTTGATTTTCCTTGCTTTCGTGGCATCTATCGCGACGCACCGAACCACCTTGTTCCGTTCGGAAAACGCCGTGCACCGAAGAGCCTGCACCGAACAGTTTGCGTCGAACGCGGAGAACTGACCTTGCGTCTGATCAGGTGCCTCGCGCCCATAGCGCTGGGCCTCATGATTCTCGTCTGCGCGTTCCCGGCGCGCGCGCTCGACGCTGTCAGCGTCCGCGGTGACGCGCCCGCGATCGACCTCACCGGCGTGCTCGAGCATCAGCGCAGCGACGCCGACCGGATCCAGGTCTCCACCGCGCCCGGCACCGACGGCATCGTCCGCCGCATCGAGGTGCGCGCCCGCGAAGGGGGCCAGAACTGGGTGGTGTTCGCGCTCGCCAACAACACCGACGACCAGCTCGACCGCCTGATCGTCGCCCCGCATTACCGCATCGTCTCTTCGGGGCTGCTCTGGCCCGATCTCGGGCTGTCGCGCATCGCGACCATCACGCCCTCGACCGGCGACCGGCCGGAGCGGCAGGAGAGTCCGACCGCCGACGTCTTCCGCGTCACCCTCGATCCCGGCGCCGTCGTCACCTTCGTCGCGGAGCTGCGCACCGACAAGCTGCCGCAGCTCTATCTGTGGGAGCCGGAATCCTACAAGGACAAGGTCAACTCGTTCACGCTGTACCAGGGCATCGTGATCGGCATCTCCGGCCTGCTGGCGCTGGTGCTGACCATCCTGTTCGTGGTCAAGGGCAGCATCATGTTCCCGGCCGCCGCGGCGCTGGCCTGGGCGGTGCTGGTCTATATCGGCGTCGATTTCGGCTTCTGGGGCAAGGTGCTCGACATGTCGAACAACGCCGAGCGCATCTGGCGCGCGGCGGGTGAGGCGATCCTGGCGGCGACGCTGCTGGTGTTCCTGTTCGCCTATCTCAATCTCAGTCGATGGCACGTGCGATATTCCCACATCACGGTGGGCTGGCTCGCGTTCCTGGGCTCCCTGGTGGCGCTAGCCCTGTTCGACCCTGCGGTGGCGTCCGGCATCGCGCGCATATCGCTGGTGTTGATTGCCTTCGCCGGCTTCGCGCTGATCGTCTATCTCTCCACCCACGGCTTCGACCGCGCGGTGCTGCTGATCCCGACCTGGTTCCTGCTGGTGGTCTGGGTGGTCGCGGCCGGCATGACGGTCGCGGGCTCCGTCACCAACGACATCGTCGGCCCTGCCCTGCTCGGCGGCCTCGTGCTGATCGTGATGCTGATCGGCTTCACGGTGATGCAGCATGCGTTCGCCGGCGGCGGCGCCACCACCGGCGTCGTCTCCGACATCGAGCGCCGCGCGCTGGCGCTGGCCGGTTCCGGCGATCTGATCTGGGACTGGGACGTTTCCGCCGACAAGGTCTTCACCAGCCCCGAGACCGAGGCCCTGCTCGGCCTCAAGCGCGGCACGCTGGAAGGTCCGGCCGCCTCCTGGCTCGAAGTGTTGCACCCGCTCGACCAGGACCGTTTTCGCGCAGCGCTCGACAGCGTGCTCGACCAGCGCCGCGGCCGCCTGGTGCAGGATTTCCGCCTGCGCACGCCGGACGGTCACTTCATGTGGTTCGCGCTGAAGGCGCGCCCGGTGGTCGGCTCCGACGGCGAGGTCTCGCGCGTGGTCGGCACCCTCACCGACGTCACCGAGCTCCGCAACGCCGAGGAGCGCCTGCTCCACGATTCCGTGCATGACAATCTGACCGGCCTGCCCAACCGCAAGCTGTTCATGGACCGCCTCGGCGCCGTCGCGCATTTTGCCAAGACCATGCCGACGCTGCGGCCGACGCTGATGGTGATCGACCTCGACCGCTTCAAGCAGGTCAACGATTCCGTCGGCATCGCGGTCGGCGATTCCATCCTGCTGACGCTGGCCCGCCGCCTCACCCGCATCCTGAAGCCGCAGGATACGCTGGCGCGGCTCGCCGGCGACCAGTTCGGCCTGATCCTGCTGTCGGAGCAGGACCCCGCCCGCATCACCGCCTTCGCCGAGACCATCCGCAAGACCATCCGCGCGCCGATCGCCTTCAACGAACGCGAGATATTTCTCACGGCCTCGATCGGCCTTGCCTTGTCCGATCCGCAAGTTCAGCTCACGGACGAGATCATCAAGGACGCCGAGCTTGCGATGTATCACTCCAAGCGCATCGGCGGCGACCGCATCGACGTCTACAAGTCCGCGATGCGCGCGCGAAAGACCGACCGGCTGACGCTGGAGAGCGAACTGCGCCGCGCCATCGAGCGGCAGGAGCTCACGATCCTGTACCAGCCGATCGTGCGGCTTGAAGACCGCTCCGTCGCCGGCTTCGAGGCGCTGGTGCGCTGGGATCATCCCAAGCTCGGACGCATGGCGCCGTCGGAATTCATCACCATCGCGGAAGAGACCGGCCTGATCATCGACCTCGGCATGTTCGTGCTCGACCAGACCGCCAAGCAGCTCTCGATCTGGCAGCGCGCGATGCGCTCGCGCGAGCCGATCTTCGCATCGGTCAACGTCTCCTCGCGGCAATTGCTGCGCCACGATCTGATCCACGATATCCGCACCGTGCTGTCGCGCTCCTCGGTCGCGCGCGGCACGCTGAAGCTGGAACTGACGGAATCGTTGGTGATGGAGAATCCGGAGCACGCGGCACAGATGCTGACGCGGATCCGCGAGCTCGGCACCGGGCTGTCGCTCGACGATTTCGGCACCGGGCATTCGTCGCTGGCCTATCTGCAGCGCTTCCCGTTCGACACCATCAAGATCGACCAGTCCTTCGTTCGCACCACCAACCGCGGCACCCGCCCGGTGATCCTGAAGTCCATCATCGCGCTCGCGCACGACCTCGGCATGGACGTGGTCGCCGAAGGTGCCGAGACCGATTCCGACGCGGTCGAGCTCTACCAGATGGGCTGCGAATACGCGCAAGGGTTTGCCTTCGGCGAACCCATGGATGCCGACGCCGCGATGCGCCTGCTCACGGAAGTGCGCCTGGAAGCGGCGAGCTAGCTTCCCCTCGCCTCACCCAGGCCTGCGCCGGTCACTCTTCAGCTTGGTGAACCGCACGCTCTCGCCGTCCGGCATCCGCATCGCCTTGAAACCCGCGGCGAGGCAGGCTTCGCGTTGCGGCATTTGGATATCCGGGCTGCGCAGGCTGTCCCACCATGAGGCACGATTCGCCGCGCGCGGCAGGGCCGCGCCGATGATCTCTTCGATCTGTTCATAGGTCAGCACGAATTCCGTCTGCTTCTGCCGCATCAGATAATCGCGCAACGCGTCGTAGTCGTTCACCGCTGTCCTCTTCGCTGGTCGAAGGCCCGCTTTGCCCAAAAACGTGAGCCGCGGAAACCAATTTTTAACTCATTCCGGCAGCGCCGTCCCGGCTTAAACACTACTCAAGCTTTCGGGCGCATTCACTGGTGCCGGGAGCAAACGATGTTGTCTCGATGGCGCGACGTCACGGCCCGACGGCCATGGCGGCTTTCGGCGAAGCTGCTGATCATCTCGTCCGTGGTGACGGTGATCGGCTTTTCCGCCATTTGCGTCAACGTCATGCTGGACATGCGCCGCGGCGAGGAGGCGCTCGCCCGCCAGACGCTGGAAAACCTGGCGACGACCATCGAGTCCGACGTCAGCCGCAACATCGAGATCTACGATCTGGCCCTCAAGGCGGTCGCCAGCAACATGCTGCTGCCGGAAATCGCCACGGTCTCGAAGCCGATCCGTCACCTCATCCTGTTCGACCATTCGACCACGGCGAGGCATTTCGGCGCGATCCAGGTGTTCGACGCCGACGGCCGGTTGACCATCGACGCCTCGACGCTCGATCCCGTTGCCGTGAACCGGGGCGACGAGGATTACTTCAAGGCCCATCGGGACAGTCCCGAAACGGGCCTCTTCATCAGCCGCCCGATGCTGTTCCGCGGCGCCTATGCAATCGTGCTGAGCCGGCGCATCAGTGACACCGACGGAGGCTTCCTCGGGGTCGTCGCCGGCTCGATCCGCTTCAGCTATTTCCACGAGTTGTTCGAGCGGCTGAACCTCGATCCCCATGACACCATCACCGTGCTCAAGCGCGACCGCACCATCATGATGCGGCGCCCGTTCGACCTCGACGTGATCGGCACCAACCTGAACGATCGGCGGACATGGAAGGCCGAAAATCTCCGGGTCGGCGCCTCCTATGCGGGCCAGGGCCCGGTCGATCCGACTCCGCGACTTTATGTGCGCAGCAGCGACAGCGGTCCGCTGTTCGTGGTGGCGGGCAAACCGCTGGCCGCGGTGTTCGAGCTCTGGCAGAGGGAAGCCTACCGCATCGGCGCCGTGGTGCTGGCGCTCAGCCTGTTCATGCTCGCATCGACGCTGGTGCTCGCGCGCGAGATCGGCCGGCGCGCCGAGGCCGAGCGCAAGCTCGAGGAGATGGCGACGACCGACGCGCTCACCGGCCTGAAGAACCGCCGCAAGTTCGACCAGGTGATCGACGTCGAATGGCGGCGCGCGATGCGGCAGCAGACGCCGATCGCGCTCTTGATGATCGATGCCGATCACTTCAAGGCCTACAACGACACGTTCGGCCACCAGGCCGGCGACCAGGTGCTGGTCGGCATCGCCATCTGCATTTCCGATTCGGTGAGCCGCGCCGGCGATTGCGCGGCGCGCTATGGCGGCGAGGAATTCGCCGTGCTGCTGCCGGGCACCTCGGTCACCGACGCCCTCACGGTGGCCGAGAAGATCCGCGCCAAGGTGCAGGGCTGGTCCGACGACCACACGAGCTCGACAGTGTCCTGCGGCATCGCGAGCCTCGTTCCGACCACGGGCATGGACTGGCCGCTGCTGGTCGCCGCCGCCGACAAGGCCCTCTACGCCGCAAAAGCCGGCGGCCGCAACCAGTCGGTGGTCGCGAGCTTGCCGAAGCTGTCGCTGGTGGCGTGAGGGGTTCGTTCCGTCATCGCGAGCGAAGCGAAGCAATCCAGACTGTCGCCGCGGAGGCAGCCTGGATTGCTTTCGTCGCTTCGCTCCTCGCAATGACGAGCGGAGCGCTACTGCCCCAGATATTTCTTCATCTCCGCAATGAGCCCGTCACGCAGCTCCGGCCGCTTCAGGCCGTAGGCGATGTTGGCGCGGAGGAAGCCGGGTTTGGAGCCGCAATCGTGGCGCTCGCCCTCGAACTCGACGCCGTAGAATTTTTGCGATCTGGCGAGGCCGATCATGGCGTCGGTGAGCTGGATCTCGCCGCCGGCGCCGCGCTCCTGGGTCTCCAGGATCTTGAAGATCTCCGGCTGCAGGATGTAGCGGCCGGTGATCGAAAGATTGGAGGGCGCGGTGCCCTTGGCCGGCTTCTCGACCATGCCGTCGACTTCGAACATCTTGCCGGTGCGTTTGCCGACGCCGCAGATGCCGTATTGATGGGTCAGATGGTCAGGCACCGGCTCGACCGCGATGACGTTGGATTTTTCGCCGAGCTTGCTGGCGGTGTCGATCATCTGCTTCAGGCAGCCGGGCGAATTGAGCACGAGTTCGTCGGGCAGCACGACCGCGAACGGTTCGTTGCCGACGATGTCGCGCGCGCACCAGACCGCGTGACCGAGGCCGAGCGGCGCCTGCTGGCGGGTGAAGCTGACGGCGCCGGCCTCCGGCTGGTTCTGCGCCAGAACGTCCTGCTCGGTCTTCTTGCCGCGCGCGGCCAGCGTCGCATCGAGCTCGAACATCCGGTCGAAATGGTCTTCGATGACACTTTTGTTGCGGCCCGTGACGAAGATGAAGTGCTCGATGCCGGCTTCCCGGGCCTCGTCATAGACGTACTGGATCAGCGGCTTGTCGACGATCGTCAGCATTTCCTTCGGCATCGCCTTGGTGGCGGGCAGGACGCGGGTGCCGAGGCCGGCAACGGGAAATACGGCTTTGCGGATTTTCATGGGATTGATCGAATACCTGAGGAACACGTGAAGGGAGCAATGGCATCTTGCTAGCTTGTTTGCAGCCGCCAACAAAGGCGGATGTGGGGCCTCATCCTCACAGAGTTAAGAAAAAGGCCACCATCAAAATTTCACCTTTGTTAAGCTGTTGGCAACCGTAACCAGGCCTCCTGAGGGCGGATTTTGGCCGGACAGGTGTGGACATGATGCAATCAATGGCAGGGCTGGCAAAACGGGGCGGGTCCGTGACCGGTGCGACGATGATTGCGGCCGCCCTGCTGTTCCCGCTTCCCGCCGGCGCGCAGGCTCAGAACGGTCTGTCAAATCTGTTCGGCGGTATCTTCTCCGGCCCCAACGCGGCGCCTTCGCCAGCAGCGCCCGGGCCCAGCGGGGCTCAAACGGGAGTTCAACCCTGGACCGGCGAGGACGGCGCCTCCGGGCATCCGCTGATGACAGCCGCCGCGATCCGCGAGGCCGCGGGCAATTTCAACAATTGCGTCGCGGGCATGTGGCCCGATGCCGCACGGCGCAACATCACGCAGGAAAATTTCCAGCGCTTCACGGCAGGCCTCGCGCCCGATCTGCGCATCATGGACCTGATGGACTCGCAGCCGGAGTTCACCAAGTCGATCTGGGACTATCTCGACATCCTCGTGAACGACAACCGCCTCGCCAAGGGCCGCGAGGTCCTGGCCAAATACAAGGCGCAGTTCGACGCCACCGAAAAAGCCACCGGCGTCGATCGCTATATCATCGCCTCGATCTGGGGCATCGAGTCCAACTACTCGACTCAGATGGGCGACCGCAGCGTGCTGCAATCGACCGCGACGCTCGCCTGCATCGGCCGCCGTCAGGCTTACTTCAAGGACGAATTCCTCTCCGCGCTGGAGATCCTCAACCGCGGCGATCTCAGGCCCGAACAATTGCGCGGCTCCTGGGCCGGCGCCTTCGGCCCGACCCAGTTCATGCCGACCGCGTTCAAGCGCTTTGCCGTGGACGGCGACGGCGACGGCCGGCGTGACGTCGTCGACAATCCCTCCGACCTGATTGCGTCGACCGCCAACAATTTGAAGAAGGACGGCTGGCAGCCCGGCCAGACCTGGGGCTACGAGGTCGTGGTGCCCCAGGGCTTCAACTACATGCTGGCCGATCGCGCCAAGGCGATGACGGTGGCGCAATGGGAAAAGCTCGGCCTCAAGCGCCCGGCCAACCAGCCCTTCCCGCATCCGGCCGAGAAGGCCTACCTGCTGGCGCCGGCCGGCGCGCAGGGGCCGGGCTTCCTGATGCTGCAGAACTTCCGGGTCATCATGAAGTACAATCCGGCCGAGGCTTATGCGCTGGCGATCGGCCATTTCGCCGACCGCCTGCGCGGCGGCCAGCCGTTCGTGCAGCCTTGGCCGCGGCAGGAACGGGAGCTGTCCCGGACCGAACGGCTGGAACTCCAGCAGCTGCTGGCCCAGCGCGGCTTCTACAAGGGCACCCCCGACGGCCAGTTCGGCGGCCAGACCCGGGAAGCCCTGCGCAACTTCCAGGCCTCGATCGGGGTCCCCGCGGACGGATTTGCCTCCTCCGACGCGCTGAACCGGCTGCGCGGGCGGTAAAATCGCGCCGAAAGTAACCCTGAACAGGGATTTTGGCCGGCAGTCTTGACCGGGGCGGCGGTTCGCCGTGTATGGGCCAATAATCTTGGGCCAAGGATCTCAAGGATCTGAAGAGAATCTGAAAGAGAATCTGCCCGTTTGGCGCCCGATTCCGTTATTATATCGAGCCTGTCCTGATCCCCATTGCACGTGCCGAGATCGCATGTCGAAGAAGTCCCTGTTCAAGGTGCTGACCGAGACCGGCCCGCTGATCGCGCTGGGGACGGCGCTTGCGATTCTGGTGTCGGTCGCGGGACCCGCCTCGGCGCAGTTCTTCAACTTCCCCGGCTTCGGCGGCCCACCGCAGCGCGCGGCTCCGCCGCCGCCGCGGAACGGTGGAGGTGGCGGTGGCGGATGGTTCGGCGGCGACTTCTTCGCGCCGTTCCAGCAGCAACAGCCGCAAGCACCGCGTCAGGACTTTTCGCGCGCGCCGGCGCCGGCCAAGCGCGAGACCATTCCCGACAGGAACGTGCTGGTGATTGGCGACGCCATGGCCGATTGGCTCGCCTACGGCCTGGAGGATGCCTACACCGAGCAGCCCGACATGGGCGTGATCCGCAAGCACAAGACCACGTCCGGCCTGATCAAGTATCAGCCCAAGGGTGAGCCCTCGGACTGGACGGCTGCTGCAAAGGGCATTCTCGAGACCGAGAAGCCCGACGTGATCGTGGTGATGCTCGGCCTCAACGACCGCATCGCGATCCGCGAGGCGGCGGCGCCCGATAAATCGGACAAGGCGACGGACAAGAAGAACGACAAGGGCGCGCGCGGCAAACCACCGGCCAAGCCCGGCGATGCCAAGCCAGGCGACACCGCCGCGAAGCCGGACGACAAGCCGGCCGATGCCGACCTGCCGCAGGATGATGCCGACAACGCTGACGCACCCGCGGTCGCTGCGCCCGAGAAGACCGCGCGTAACCCGAACGGCCTCTACGAATTCCGCGACGAACGCTGGGTCGAGCTCTACGGCAAGAAGATCGAGGAGCTCGCCAACGTCCTCAAGTCCAAGGGCGTGCCGGTGCTCTGGGTCGGCCTGCCCGCGATCCGCGGTCCCAAGGGCACCGCGGACATGCTGTTCCTGGATTCGCTCTATCGCGAAGGCGCGGCCAAGGCCGGCATCACTTACGTCGACGTCTGGGACGGCTTTGTCGACGAGGCCGGCCGCTTCTTGCAGAAGGGCCCGGACTTCGAAGGCCAGATCCGTCAACTCCGCAGCGGTGACGGCGTCTATTTCACAAAACCCGGCGCGCGCAAGCTCGCCCACTATGTCGAACGCGAGATCACCCGCCTGCTCGCCGGGCGCTCCGGCCCGATCGCGCTGCCGAGCGAACCGGCGACCCCCGACACCAGTGCCGAACCCGGCAAGCCCGCGCCGCGGCCGCTGGCCGGCCCGATCGTGCCGCTGGTTGCGGCCTCGATCTCGACCGATCAATTGCTGGGTGGGCCGGGCTCACGTCCTGCCGCCGTCGATGCGCTCGCTGCGAAGACGATGGTGAAGGGCGAGCCACTGGCTGCGCCGGCCGGCCGCGCTGACGATTATGCCTGGCCGCGCCGCGAAGTCGGCCGCGAGCAGGCCAAGGGCGATACGCCGGTCGCCGCGACGACGCCTGATGGCGGTACGCCGGGTGCGGCCGCAGCGATCGCCCCGCCAAAGCTTGCGCCAAAGAAGCCATCGGTGCCGCAGCAACCGGCACAGGCAGCGCCATCGATGCGAGATTTCTTCGGCTTTGGCTCGCCGCCGCCCCCGCCGCGTCAATTGGCGCCCGCGCCGCGCAATCCGAATCCCAACCCCGCGATCCCGCGGCCGCCTGGCAATGTCGGGCGATCGGCGGAAGTGTTCCGATAGTTGATCTCATGTCCCGGACGCGGCGCAGCCGCAGAACGGACACAGCCTTACAACATCCATAAAAAAAGGCCCCGGCTCGGCAACGCGGCGTTACACGCCGCGCTGCGTCCGGGGCCCGATGAATATCGCGCGTTGGCTTCAGCCTTAATACCGCCAGCGCGGCGGCGGGCGGCGGGAAGGCCGTGCCATCAGCAACGCGAGCGCGAAGCCTATGCCGCCGGCGACCAGCAGCGCGCCGAGCGGGTTGTCCTGCACCTTCTGGGCAATCGCCTGCGAACCGTCGCGCAAGGTTTCGGCCGGCTTGTCGTAGGCGTCCTTGGCATAGCTGGCCGCGGTATCGGTCGCGTCAAGTACGGCATCCTTGGCCTGGCCGTAGAGATTCTGCACCGTGCCGGCCGCTTCGCGTGCCTTGCCCGACGCCTGTGTCTGCGCATCGCCTGCGAGATCACCGACAGCGCCTTCCGCGCGTCCGGCGAATTCCTTGGCCGATCCGACAATCCGATCTTTATCCATGATGCTCCTCCTCGGGGGGTCAGCCCAAGTAACCGATCAGGAGCGGCGCAGTTCCATCTGACTTGAAATTGGACTCAGAGAATCAGCCCGCCGTCGACGACCAACGTCTGGCCGATAATGTAGGACGACAGCGGAGATGCCAGGAACAGCGCCGCGCCCGCCATGTCAGCAGGCGTGCCCAATCGCCGCAGCGGAATGCGTGAAAGTGCACCTTCGAGCCGCTTGGGATTCTCGGTCGTCACCTTCGTCATCTTGGTGTCGACCAGACCAGGCGCGATGCCGTTGACGCGGATGCCGTCTTCGGCCCAGGCCTCGCCGAGCGTCCGTGTCAATCCGACAGCCCCGGTCTTCGACGCGTTGTAAGCAGGATTGCCCATGGTGGAATGATAGGCCGCGGTCGAGGACACCATGATCAGCGATCCCCGCGAGTCCCGCAGCATGGAATGAAATCGCGTGGCGCAGGCCATCAGGCTCATCAGGTTGACCTCGACGACCTTGCGAAAGCCAGCCATCTCGAACTCGCCGCGGCGATAGAGCACCGCGCCCTGCGCGAGCACCAGGATATCGAGCCGATCGAACGACGGCTTGAACGCTTCGACCGCTCCGGCATTGCCGACGTCGAGTTGCGCGTAGGAGAGACCGGTGAGATCCGAGCCCTCCTCAGCTGAATATTCCTTCGCGTGAGCACGCGTGCCGCAGACCGCGACTTGCGCGCCCCTGACGCGAAAGGCTTGCGCGATACCGTTGCCGATGCCGCTGGATCCGCCGACGACCAGCACCTGCTTGCCTGAGAAATCGAGCTCGTTCGTCATCGCTGGCCTCCCCGATCGTCTTGCTTGTTTGACCTGTCTGCGGATCGATGACAGCCTTGTCAATCACCAACAAGAACAAGCAGAGCACGAGGAAACACCATGTCCGATTTCAAACAGCTCAGCCGCTCCGTGAAGGGCCTGACCGTTCTCGTCACCGGCGCGGCCAGCGGCATGGGACGCGCAACGGCCCGCGTGTTCGCCACCGAGGGCGCCAACGTCGCCGTCACCGATTATGACGAGCAGGGCGCGCTGGCCGTGGCGAAGGAGATCGCGGCAAGCGGCGGAGCCGCGAAAGCCTGGAAGCTCGACGTGGCCGACGGCGATGAGATCAGGCGCGTGGTCGGTGACGTCGCGACGCATTTCGGCGGGCTCGACATCATCGTCAACAATGCCGGCATCTCCGTGCGCGTCGCGATCGACGACGAGGCCTATGAGGACGCCTGGGCTAGGGGTATCGCGGTGATGCTGACGGCTCATCCGCGCATCATCCGCGCCGCGCTGCCTCACTTGCGCAAGTCGAAGAGCCCGCGCATCGTCAACATCGCCTCGACCGAGGCGCTCGGCGCCACCGCTTTGCACAGCCCCTATTCGGCGGCGAAGGGCGGCGTCGCCAGCCTCACCCGCTCGCTCGCGGTGGAGCTCGGCCGCGAAGGCATCACCGTCAACTGCATCTGCCCGGGGCCGGTCCGCACCGCCATCACAGACAGGATCTCGGAAGAGCACAAGACCATCTACGCCAAGCGCCGCACTGCACTGGGCCGCTACGGCGACCCCGAAGAGGTCGCGCACATGACGCTGAGCCTGTGCCTGCCGGCAGCGTCCTTCCTCACCGGCGCGGTGATCCCCGTCGACGGCGGCCTGATGGCGCGCAACGCGTGAGCGGCACCAAAGGTGCGTAGCCTGGATGGAGCCCAGCGCACTCCGGGGTTCTCACCTCGCGGGAAGACTTCCCGATTTACGCTGCGCTCCATCCGGGCTACGGGCAGCTATGCGCGCCTAGCGTTGACATCGCTTGTTACGGGAGTAACTTTTTCACCGACAGAGCGGACCAACCGCTCGCGGTTCGCGGGAGAAACGTCATGACGATCGCCATCCGGCAGCTTCACAAACATTTTGTCGGCGAGGTTTCCGGCCTCGACCTGCGGCAACCTCTCACCGAGGCCGAGGCGCGCGAGATCGAAGCCGCCATGGACAAATATGCGGTGCTGGTGTTCCACGACCAGGACATCACCGACGAACAGCAGATGGCTTTCGCGTTGAATTTCGGCCAGCGCGAGGACGCGCGCGGCGGCACCGTCACGAAGGAAAAAGACTACCGCCTCCAATCGGGCCTGAACGACGTCTCCAATCTCGGCAAGGACGGCAAGCCGCTGGCAAAGGACAGCCGCGCGCATCTGTTCAACCTCGGCAACTGCCTGTGGCATTCCGACAGCTCGTTCCGCCCCATCCCGGCAAAATTCTCGCTGCTGTCGGCCCGCGTGCTCAACCCGAAGGGCGGCAACACAGAATTCGCCGACATGCGGGCGGCCTATGACCCGCTCGACGACGAGACCAAGGCGGAGATCGAAGATCTCGTCTGCGAGCACTCGCTGATGTATTCGCGGGGATCGCTCGGCTTCACCGAATACACCGACGACGAGAAGCAGATGTTCAAGCCGGTGCTGCAACGTCTCGTGCGCACCCATCCCGTTCATCGCCGGAGGTCGCTCTATCTCTCATCGCATGCCGGCAAGATCGTCGGCATGAGCGTCCCCGAGGGTCGGCTGCTGCTGCGCGATCTCAACGAGCACGCGACCCAGAGCGAGTTCGTCTACGTCCACAAATGGACGCTGCATGACCTCGTGATGTGGGACAACCGCCAGACCATGCACCGCGTCCGCCGCTACGACCAGTCGCAGCCCCGCGACATGCGCCGCGCGACGGTCGCAGGCACGGAGCCGACGGTCCAGCAGCAGGCGGCGGAGTAGGCGTTACTCAGCAATCGGTGTCATCGCCCGGCTTGACCGGGCGATCCAGCACTCCGAGACAGTTGTGATAGAACCGATGCGCCGCGGCGTACTGGATGCCCCGCCTTCGCGGGGCATGACAGCGAGGCGCTACGCGTGCCCGGCCTCGTTCGAGAGCATGCCGGGATCGATGCCGATCTTGCGCAGCGCGCGTCCGTATTTTTCGTCGACGTCGTCGCCGAAGATCAAATCCGAATCCGCGTCGCAATGCAGCCAGCCATTGCTCTGGATTTCGGTCTCGAGCTGGCCGGGCGCCCAGCCGGCATAACCGAGCGCGAGGATGGCGTGCTTGGGGCCGGAGCCGTTGGCGATGGCGCGCAGGATGTCGACGGTCGCGGTGAGGCAGACGCCGTCGTCGATCCGGAGCGTCGCGTTTTCGATGTAGAAATCGCTGGAGTGCAGCACGAAGCCGCGGCCGGTATCGACCGGACCGCCGCGCAGCACCTTCATGCTTTCGGCGTTCTCAGGCAGCTTGATGTGCTCGCCCTTGTTGATGATGCCGAGTTGCTGCAACAGCTCGGGGAAGTCGATGCTGCCGGCCGGGTGGTTGACGATGATGCCCATCGCGCCTTCGGCGGAGTGGGCGCAGAGATAAATCACCGAGCGCTCGAAGCGCTCGTCGCCCATCACGGGCATGGCGATCAACAGCTGGCCGTCGAGGTAGCCCGCCGAACTCGGGAGCGCGGGGGCTGACTTGCGGGTGCTTTCGCCCGTCCTCTTGCCTGTGGGAGCCATCGGTGAAGCACTCCGGTTTCAATTCCTATCCTGATGTCGGGCCGGGCCGCTGTCAAATCAAGGCTTGGAGGGCCTTGATTCAAGTGCATCCATCACAAGCAATTCAATGGTTTGCCGCGGGGTGACCCTGTAAAGACGTACCATGCTGACAAGAGTTCCCCGGCGTGCGGCGATTGGCGTCGCGACAACCCTGCTCGCGTCGTCGCTGGCGCTTGCGGCCCATGCCGACGATTCATCGCCGTGGCAGCGCGATGGACATTCCGCGGTGCGGTTGCTCGCGGGATCGCGCAGCGGCGCCGTCCTGCTCGGCGGTATCGCCTTCCAGATCCAGCCCGGCTGGAAAACCTATTGGCGCATGCCGGGCGATTCCGGCGTTCCGCCGCGCTTCGATTTCTCGAAATCCGACAATGTCGAGGCGGTGACGGTGATGTGGCCGGCCCCGCAGAAATTCGACGACGGCGCGGGCGGCCATTCGATCGGCTATCACGACCAGATCGTGCTGCCCCTGCGCATCATCGCCAAGGCGGCCGACAAGCCGGTGACGTTGCGCGCCGAGATCAATTATGCGGTGTGCGAAAAGCTTTGCATTCCCGTCGAGGCTCGCGCCGAGCTTGGCTTCAATAGCGTCGCCTCGACCGAGGACGCCAATTTGCGTGCAGCGCTCGACACCGTGCCCAAGCCTGCCACCATCGGCGATCCCAACCCGCTCACCATCCGCGACGTCAAGCGCGACGGGCCCAAGAATGTGGTGGTGGACGTCGTCGTGCCCGATGCGCGCACCGTCAATCTCTATGTGGAAGGCCCGACGCCCGATTGGGCGTTGCCGATCCCGGCGCCGGTCGAGCCCAGCCCACCGGGCGTGAAGCGATTTTCTTTCGAACTCGACGGACTGCCGCCGGGCGCCAAGCCCGACGGCGCAGCGCTGAAGTTCACGCTGGTCGGACCGGAGAAGTCGTACGAGTTCAATACCAACTTGGAGTGAGTGGTCGTCCCGGCGCAGGCCGGGACCCATTACCCCAGGGATTAGTTTGGCGAAGACTCCTTCTTTGGAACTGCTACCCAATTCCTCCTGACAGATCACGCGGTATGGGTCCTGGCATTCGCTAGGACGACATCCTTGATCCAACCGAATCTTAACGAATGGTTGCTAAGCCCCAGGGCTCCTGCGGCAAGTCTGCCGCAGCACTCGTGCGCGCCTCGGGGACCCTTCGAATTGGCCGTGATGGATGCAGAACCCGCAACGACCGGACCTGCCGGCCTCATCGCGCGGCTGCGCGAGAAATTAACGGGCGGGTCGAGCGAGGCATCGCTGACGCGGCGGCTGGCCGGCACCATCTTCGTCATCCGCGTGATCAGCGCGGGCCTTGCATATTTCTCTCAGGTCCTGCTCGCGCGCTGGATGGGGACGTCGGACTACGGCGTCTATGTCTATGTCTGGACCTGGGTGCTGCTGCTCGGCAGCATGATGGACTTCGGCATCTCGGCCTCCGCGCAAAAGATCATTCCGGAATACCGCGCCCGTGGCGAGCATGCGCTGCTGCGCGGCTTTCTCTCGGGCAGCCGTTGGCTGACCTTTGCCGTTTCCGCGCTGGTCTCGCTCGGCCTCGCCGGTCTCGTCAAATTGCTGTCACCCTGGATCGAGCCGGCCGAAGAGCTGCCGCTCTATATCGGCTGCATGACGCTGCCCGCTTTCGTCGTCGCCAACACCCAGGACGGCATCGCGCGCTCGCATGACTGGATGCAGCTCGGCCTGATGCCGCAATTCATCATCCGCCAGGCGCTGATCATCGGCATCACGGCCTGCGCCTTCCTGCTCGGCTATCATCTCGGCGCGGTCGCCGCGATGATCGCGAGTGCCGGCGCGGTGTGGATCGCGATGACCGGGCAGATGGTGGTGCTGAACCGCAAGCTCGCTGGTCACATCGAGCCCGGTCCCAAGGCCTACGACGTCAGCGGCTGGCTCGCCGTCTCGCTGCCGATCCTGCTGGTCGAAAGCTTCTACCTGCTGCTGTCCTACACCGACGTGCTGGTGCTTCAGCAGTTCCGCCCCTCCGACGAGGTCGGCGTCTATTTCGCCGTGGTGAAGACGCTCGCGCTGGTCTCCTTCATCCACTACGCGATGTCGGCGACGACCGCGCATCGCTTCGCCGAATACAATGCAAGCGGCGACAAGGCGCGGCTGTCGGCTTACGTGGCGCATGCCATCAACTGGACGTTCTGGCCGTCGCTGGCGGCGACCATCGTGCTGCTCGCGCTCGGCAAGCCGCTGCTCTGGCTGTTCGGGCCTCAATTCGTGGTCGGCTACGACATCATGTTCGTCGCCGCCATTGGCCTCGTGGTCCGATCCGCGATCGGCCCGGTCGAACGGCTCCTCAACATGCTCGGCCAGCAGAAGATCTGCGCGCTGGCCTATGCGCTGGCCTTTGCGATGAACCTGATGCTCTGCATCGCGCTGGTGCCGCGCTTCGGCGGCCACGGCGCTGCGGCCGCGACCTCGATCTCGCTCAGTTTCGAGACGGTGCTGCTGTTCTGGATCGTGCGACAGCGGCTGGGGTTGCACGTGCTGGCATTTGGGAAATAGCCGTCGGCTCAAGGCGATTGGATAGCCATCCGCCGCCTGATATAGTCGGATCCATGGTCGCAAGCGATCTACGAAACGTTCTGGAACGTGCCCAGACCTGGCCTGAAGAGGCCCAGAACGAGCTGGTCGCCATTGCCAGCGAAATCGAGAGTGAGCTGCTCGGCGGCGAGTATCTTGCGACGCAAGAGGAATTGCGGAGCATCGATTCGGCCTTGGCGTCCATAGATCGCGGCGAGGTCGCTACGGATGCCGAGGTTGCGGAGGCCTTCGCGAAATTTGCGCGGGGATGAAGGTCGTCTGGACGCGAGAGGCGCTTGCTGATCTCGCGGACATCGCGACCTATTATGCCAGCAACGCCAGCCCTGTGGTCGCCGAAGCTGTCGGCCGGAGATTTGTTGACGTCGTGGAGCGCGTCCGTCGCGCGCCTTTCTCGGCCACGCGTTGCGCACCGTTCCGAGGTTCGTGTCGCAGCGGTCGTCCGCTACCCATTCCGGATATTTACCGTGTCCGTGGCGACGTAATCCATATCGTCCACATCCGCCACACGTCCCGGCGACCGGTCGCGGGGCTGAATGAGCCCGGTAGGCAATATGCCTAGAGCGTTATCGGTTCTGATTGATCAGAACCGAAGCTCTGGATTCTTGTTTGACGTCTAACCGAATGTCTGTTTTGCAAGAGAGCGATGAATTGGAGAAAACACCTCCACTTCGGCCCCCTGCAGGAGGATTTTTCTTATTCGCTCCAATCTGTTGCGCTGCAGGGAATGTTTATTCTACGTCATATTGCCCAACTGACGAGATAAACCTAAGATTCCCTGGACATGATCGATCCACTCTACGTCGCCTCCGGATTCGGCGTCGGCCTGCTGGTCGGGATGACCGGCGTCGGCGGCGGTTCGTTGATGACGCCGCTGCTGATCCTGCTGTTCGGGATTCATCCATCGACCGCGGTCGGCACCGACCTGCTCTATGCCGCCGCCACCAAGACCGGCGGCAGCTTGGTGCATGGCTGGTCGCGCAGCGTGCACTGGCCGGCGGTGCTGCGGCTCGCCTGCGGCAGTCTTCCGGCGAGCGCGCTGACGCTGCTCGTGCTCTGGAAGCTCGATCTCAAGAGCGATTCCGAGCGCAATCTCGTCAACCTCGTGCTCTGCTTCGCGTTGCTGCTGACCGCGACCTCGCTGATCTTCCGCAGATCGATCATGGAGCGCTATCGCCGGCGCCTGGAGCAGGTCGATGACCGCACCACCGCGATCGCAACCGTCGTCACCGGAATCGTCCTCGGCGTGCTGGTCTCGATTTCATCGGTCGGCGCCGGCGCGGTCGGCGTCACCGTTCTGCTGCTGCTCTATCCGCGCCTGCCGGTGGCGACCATCGTCGGCTCCGACATCGCCCATGCCGTCCCGCTGACGCTGATCGCCGGAATGGGGCATTGGGCTCTTGGCGACGTGGATTGGGCGCTGATGGGCGTGCTGCTGTTGGGCTCGCTGCCCGGCATCATCGTCGGCAGCTTCAGCGCGACGCGCGTCCCCGAGACGGTGCTGCGCCTGACCCTTGCCTGCGTGCTGTTCGTGGTCGCCGGCAAGATCATGTTCGCGGAGCTGCACCTGTCCTCGGCATTCGAGACGGCGCTGGCCTGGACGCACTGAACGAAAACGGCGGAGCTCGGCTCCGCCATTTGCCAGCCGTCGCGCTCTACTCCGCGGTCCAGCCGCCGTCGATCGACAGGTTGCTGCCGGTGATCTGCGCGGCATCGTCGCCGCACAGGAACAGCGCGAGGGCTGCGACCTGCTCGGAGGTGACGAACTCCTTGGTCGGCTGCGCATCGAGCAGCACGTCGTTGATGACCTGGTCGCGCGTGAGATTGCGGGCCTTCATGGTGTCGGGGATCTGCTTCTCCACCAGCGGCGTCCAGACATAGCCGGGGCTGATGCAGTTGCAGGTGATCTTGCTGGTCGCGACCTCGAGCGCCACGGTCTTGGTCAGGCCGGCGATGCCGTGCTTGGCCGACACATAGGCCGACTTGAAGGGCGAAGCGACCAGCGAGTGCGCGGAAGCGGTATTGATGATGCGGCCCCAGCCCTTCTTCTTCATGCCGGGGACGGCTGCGCGAATGGCATGGAACGCCGAGGACAGGTTGATCGCGATGATCTGATCCCATTTCTCCGGCGGGAATTCCTCGATGGGCGAGACGAACTGGATGCCGGCATTGTTGACGAGGATGTCGACCGAACCAAAGCTCTTCTCGCCGAGCGCGATCATCCCGGCGATCTCGGTCGGCTTGGTCATGTCGGCCGGCGAATAGACCGCCTTCACGCCGAAATCGGACTCGATCTTGGCGCGCTCCTTCTCGATGTCCTCCGGCGAGCCGAACCCGTTGATGACGACATTGGCGCCGGCGGCGGCGAAGGCGCGCGCATAGGCAAGCCCGATGCCGCTGGTCGAACCGGTCACGACGGCATTCTTGCCTGACAGACTTCCCATATTACTCGCTCCTTTTTGGCGGGGGCGCAGTGACGTCCCCCGTGAGATCGTAGGTCACCATGGTCTCGCCGGATTGCGGCCGCTCGAGCCAGTCCTTGTGGCGCATCGACAGATGCACGTCACGCACGCCGGCTTCCCAATGCTCGACCATCGCGACATGCGAGAAATCGTAATCCTTGGACGAGGATTCGTAATTCTTGCTGCGGTAGATCAGGTGCACCACAGTCACAGTGCTTTCGCGCGATACCTTGGCAAGGAATTCCACGGAAGGGTCGTTCTTGAGATAATCGGGCAATTTGGAAATCAGGTCGCGCACGGCCCTGCGGGCGTTGTGCACCTGCTTGTTCTTGTCAGTGTTCATCCGCGTGCGGCTGGAGAAGCGGATGTCCTTCTCGCGCTCGGTCGCCTCGAGCAGCGAGGTCGGCAGATCGCCGCGCGCGCTGAACAGGTCGATCTGGAAGATCAGGAGATCGCGGTCGGTCTCGGCGTCCAGCACGTAGTCGAGCGGCGTATTGGAGGCGATGCCGCCGTCCCAATAATGCTCGCCCTCGATGACGATGGACGGAAACCCGGGCGGTAGCGCGCCGGAGGCCATGATGTGCTCGGGGCCGATTTTCTTGCCGAGCTTCCTGAACTCGAAATTGTCGAAATATTTGAAGTTGCCCGAGGTGACGCCGACCGCGCCGACCGACAGCCGCGTCTTCAGATCGTTGATGCGGTCGAAATCGACCAGTCGCTCCAGCGTCTTCTTCAGCGGTGCGGTGTCGTAATAGCTCTCGGCCTGCGGGCTGCCGGGCGGCCAGAGCGGCGCGGGCGGGATGCGCGGCGTGAAGAAGCCTGGCACGCCGAAGGTCGCGATCAATGCGGCGCTGGTCGAGTTGAACAGTTCGCGGCTGTGATCGCTCTTGCCGATCGGCTTCCACGGCACCGGCGCGGAGACCATCTCCCAGAATTCCTTGAGCCGCTTGACGCGCGTCTGCCCTTCGTTGCCGGCGATGATCGCGGCGTTGACCGCGCCGATCGAGATGCCGGCGACCCAGTCCGGCTCGAAGCCGGCATGGCAGAGCGACTGATAGGCGCCGGCCTGATAGGAGCCGAGCGCGCCGCCGCCCTGGAGGACCAGGACACGTTGCGCGTTCGCGGGGATTGTTGCGACTTCTGGACTATGATCGGTCATGCGGGAACAGTAGCAGATGGCGAGCGACCGTGGCGACAGTCTGCCGCGGCGTCAATGCATCCCGGGATCAAGTCTGGCTTATCGGGAGTCCGTCGAGGCCAGGATCATGGTCCAGAACACCTTGTATTTGGTGCCGGGAGCATAGCCCGCCGCGATGCCTAATTTTGTGACACCGCTCTTGAGCATGTTGGCGCGGTGGGGGGGCGAGTCGCGCCAACCCGAAAACGCTTCCGCCAGCGTGTGATAGCCAGCCGAGACGTTCTCTACTGCAACGGTCGCCGGATAGCCGCCGGCGCTGAGGCGCTTGGCCAGCGGCGCGCGGACGTCATGGTCCATCTTGTTGGCCGCTGCCATGGCTTGGGACTGGGATTCGGCGAGCCGCATCAATTCGGGGTCGATCACGACGGTCCCGAGCCCGTTGTTCTGGCGGTATTGCGAAATCATGATCGCTGCCGCCTGCGCATCGAGCTTTGCGCCCGGGACAGCCATATCGGCATACATCGAGGGTTGCTGGACCGGTGCTTCGTTGCCGGCGCAGCCGGCGAGCAGCAAAGTGATGAGTATTGCGGCCGCGGCGCGCATGAACAGGAGCCCCCAAATCAGGGGGCCGTTGTTGCATACCAACCGTGGCTGAAAGGTGAATATTGAGGAAAAATTGACCCTTTGATCCCGCTCAGGTGCCCGCAAATATCCGGTAGCGGCGGGGCTCCAGGCCGATCGTGTCGCCGGCGCGCAGTTCCCTGTCGCGGGGAGCGTCGATCTCGATGGTCTCGCCGCCAGCGAGTGCCACCTCGGCCCGCTGTACGGGACCGAAATTCCGGACATGCCGCACGGCGCCCTCGAAGGCCCCGCTGCCGGGCGGGCCGACCAGCATGTCGTGTCGCCGCACGAACAGTCTTGACGCGCCAGGCGCAAGCCCATCTGCCGCGAGCTGAAGCGGCCGGTCGCCGAGCGTGATGAGACCGTCGGCGATCAGCACCGGAAGCTCGATGGATTCGCCGATGAAGCTGTGGACGAAGGCGGTCGCGGGGCTCTCATAGACGTCATCGGGCGAGCCGATCTGCTCGATCTTGCCCTTGTCCATCACCACCACGCGGTTGGCGACTTCGAGTGCCTCCTCCTGGTCATGGGTGACGAAGATTGAGGTGACGTTGATCTCATGGTGCAGCGAACGCAACCATTTGCGCAGCTCCTTGCGCACCTTGGCGTCGAGCGCGCCGAAGGGTTCGTCGAGCAGCAGGATGCGCGGCTCGATCGCGAGCGCGCGGGCCAGCGCGATGCGCTGGCGCTGGCCGCCGGAGAGCTGGCTCGGATAACGGTCGGCGAGCCAGTCGAGCTGCACGAGATCGAGCAGCTCCTTGACGCGCGCGCGGATGGTCGCTTCGTCCTTGCGGATCGCGCGCGGCTGCACGCGCAGCCCGAAGGCGACGTTCTCGAACACCGTCATGTGGCGGAACAGCGCGTAGTGCTGGAACACGAATCCGACGTGCCGCTCGCGCGCCCCCTGCGCCAGCGCATCCTCGCCGTTGAAAGACACCTCACCGGAATCGGGCCAGTCGAGGCCGGCGATGATGCGCAGCAGCGTTGTTTTGCCCGAGCCGGACGGACCGAGCAGCGCCAGCAGCTCGCCGTCATTGACCTTGAGGTCGACGCCGTCGAGGGCTTTGAAGCTGCCGAACTTCTTGACGAGATTCCTGACTTCAATGCTCACTTGCGTCGTGTCCTTCGTCGAGGTGATTTTCCAGAACGGTTTTCGCGATCAGCGTGATCAGCGCCAGCATCGCCAGCAGCGAGGCGATCGCGAACGCCGCGACGAACTGGTATTCGTTGTAGAGAATCTCGACCAGCAGCGGCATCGTGTTGGTCTCGCCGCGGATATGGCCGGAGACCACAGAGACCGCGCCAAACTCGCCCATCGCGCGCGCGTTGCAGAGCAGGACACCGTAGAGCACGCCCCATTTGATGTTGGGCAGCGTGACGCGGAAGAAGGTCTGCAGGCCCGAGGCGCCGAGCGAGATCGCGGCCTCCTCCTCTTGCGTGCCCTGCTCCTGCATCAGCGGGATCAACGCACGCGCCACGAAGGGGAAGGTCACGAAGGTGGTCGCAAGCGCGATGCCGGGCACCGCGAACAGGATCTGGATATCATGATCGCGCAGCCAGCCGCCGAAATAGCCCTGCGCGCCGAACAGCAGCACGAAGACGAGGCCCGAGATGACGGGGCTGACCGAGAATGGCAAATCGATTAGCGTGATCAGGAAGGTCTTGCCCGAGAATTCGAATTTTGCAATCGCCCAGGCCGCGACCAGGCCGAAGACAAGATTGAGGCCGACGGAAATTGCCGCAACCAACAGCGTCAACTTGATTGCGGACAGCGCTTCCGGGTCGGCCAGCGCGGCGAAATAGGCGAGGACTCCCTTCGAGAAAGCCTGCGCGAACACCACGACCAGCGGCAGCACGACGAAGACAGAGAGAAAGGTCATCGCCAGCGCGATGATGACGATGCGGACCGCGCGCGGTTCGGTGCGCAGGTTGTTCCGCGCGGCCGCCGCATGCGCGCGTGCCTTGGCGTCGGGAGCCGAGAGCGAAACCGAATCTGCGATCTGCATCGTCATGATCCGCCCTCAGCGTGCCGGGATCCGGCTCTGCGCCCAGCGCTGGAGCCGGTTGACGGCGAAGATGATGACGAAAGACACGACCAGCATGACCACCGCGATGGCGGTCGCGTCGGCATAGCGGAATTCGGAGAGCCGGATCACGATCAGCAGCGGCGCGATCTCGGAGACGTTGGGCAGATTGCCGGCGATGAAGATCACCGACCCGTATTCGCCGACGGCGCGTGCGAAGGCGAGCGCCAGCCCCGTGAGCAGCGCCGGGCCGAGCGAGGGCAGGATCACGCGGATGATGGTCTGCCAGCGGCTCGCGCCAAGACTTCCGGCGGCCTCCTCGATCTCAGGGTCGAGGTCCTGGAGCACCGGCTGCACGGTGCGCACCACGAAGGGGATGCCGATGAAGATCATGGCGACGAAGATGCCGACCGGTGTGAACGCCACCTTGATGCCGGCCGCCGCAAGCGGCGCGCCGAGCCAGCCCTTCTCGGCGAACAACGCGGTCAGCGCGACGCCGGCGACCGCCGTCGGCAGCGCAAAGGGCACGTCGACGATGGCGTCGAACAGCCGCCTTCCCGGGAAGCGGTAACGCACCAGCGCCCAGACGATGATGCTGCCCATCACGAGATTGACGCAGGCGGCCGCAAAGGCGAGTCCAAAGGACACGCGCAACGCATTCAGGGTGCGGCGGCTGGAGAGGATGTTCCAGAACTGCTCGGGGCTCAGCTCAAGCGATTTCAGAAACAGGCCCGCGAGCGGAATCAGGATGATGATCGACAGCCAGGACAGCGTCAGCCCCATGGTGAGACCGAAGCCCGGCAATGTCCGGCGTCGTGCTGCGATTGCGCTCACCAGGCCCCCTGTTTAAGCCCCGCCGACAGCGCCCGATCAGTTCTTGTAGATCTGATCGAAGACGCCGCCGTCGGCAAAATGTTCCTTCTGCGCCTTGGTCCAGCCGCCGAAAAGTTCGTCGATCGTGAACAGCTCGACCTTCGCGAAGGAGTTTTCGTGTTTTTTGGCGATCTCGGGATCACGCGGACGATAGAAGTTGCGCGCCGCGATTTCCTGACCTTCCTTGGTATACCAATATTGCAGGTAGGCGTCGGCGGCGTTACGGGTGCCTTTTTTATCGGCAACCTTGTCGACGATCGTCACGGGCGGTTCCGCCAGGATCGAGAGCGGCGGCGCCACGATCTCGAATTTTTCCGGACCGAATTCCTTGAGCGCCAGGTACGCCTCGTTCTCCCAGGCGAGCAGCACGTCGCCGACGCCGCGCTCGACGAAGGTCACGGTCGCGCCGCGCGCGCCGGTGTCGAGCACCGGCACCTGCTGATAGAGCTTTCCGATGAAATCCTTGGCTTTGTCCGCCGAGCCGTATTTCTTCTGCGCAAAGCCCCAGGCCGCCAGATAATTCCAGCGCGCGCCGCCTGATGTCTTCGGGTTCGGCGTGATCACGGCGACGCCCGGCTTGAGCAGATCGTCCCAGTCCTTGATGCCCTTCGGATTGCCCTTGCGGACCAGAAACACAATGGTCGAGGTGTAGGGTGACGAATTCTGCGGCAACCGCTTCTGCCAGTCAGCCGTCGTGAGGCCTTTGCCCGCGATGGCATCGATGTCGTAGGCGAGCGCAAGCGTCACCACGTCGGCCTGCAATCCGTCGATCACGGCGCGCGCCTGCGAACCGCTGCCGCCATGCGACTGCTTGATCTCGACGCTCTTGCCGGTTTCCTTCTGATACGCATTCGCGAACGCCTTGTTGAACTCGACATAGAGCTCACGCGTCGGATCGTACGACACATTCAGCAGATTGATGTCAGCGGCGAGAGCCGAGCTTGCCAACAAGCCTGTCACGAGCAGTCCTGCAGCGAGCGGAACGATACGGCGCATCATGTCCATCTCCATTCACATCAATGACGTCGGCGTCATCGATGGCAGGCATAACTCGGGTCGAAACGCGCTTAAGTCAACGGAACCGGATTTTCTTGTTCGTAGCAGGGCAGCGTGACCATGCTACGAAGTCTTCATCGTGTGGATGCCGCATTCCGTCTTGGCCCGGCCGCGCCAGCGACCGGCACGCTCATCCTCGCCTTCGGCCGTTCTGCTCGTGCAAGGCATACACCCAACCGACAGGAATCCGGACGCAACCAGAGGATGACGCGGCAATTTGGCACGGGCGAAGATCGCTTCGAGTTCCTCGCGCGAAACATTGGCGAAGGGATTGAACTTCAACCGTGCACCGTCGTCCTCGACCACCGGGATGCCGGCGCGCGCGCTGCCCTGGAAGCGCTTGCGGCCGTTGAGCCACGCATCGAACGGCTTCAGCGCCCGCGCCAACGGCTCGACCTTGCGAATACGGCAGCAGGCGTCGGGATCGGAGAACCAGAGATCGCGGTCGGGATCCTCGCGCGACAGCGTCTCCTCGGCGGGCTTGATCGAGCGGACGTCCGTCAGGCCCAGCGTCGCGATCAGCGTGTCGCGATAGGCCAGCGTCTCCTCGAACAGCCAGCCGGTGTCGAGGAAGATCACCGGGATCGCCGCATCGACATCGGCCATGACCTTCAGCAGCGTCGCCGATTCCGTGCCGAAGGACGACACCAGCGCGAGCTTGTCGCGACCGACCGTCTTCAACGCAGCGGCGATGATTTCGGCGGGCGAGGCATCGCGCAAGGCGCGATCGAGCTCCTCCGCCGAGGGCAGCGCCGAGACGGAGATTGACGACACCGGAGAGGCGATTGCGTTCACGTGCCGACACCCTCGGAATGACGCAGTTGCATGCGCCGGTGCAGCGCCGTGATCCGGCCGTCACCGGTGGGCTGGTAGAATACCGAGTAGCGCTTCGCGGTCTGCATGAAGGCTTCCGCGTCGGCCTGCTTCTTGACGTCGAAGGAATCGAAGCCCGCGCGCAGCATGAACACGAACTGGTCCCGCAGGATCTGGCCCGTCGCACGCAATTCGCCGCGGTAATTGTAGCGCTCGCGCAGCAGCCGCGCCTGGCTGTAGGCGCGTCCGTCGCGGAAGGTCGGGAACACCAGCGCGACGACGGCGATCTTGCCGAGATAGGGCACCAGCTCGGCGATGTCACGATTGTTCGGCCAGATCACGCCGACCTTGCCGTTCCGCTTGAGCAACGCATCCGCCTCGCCCACGAAGCGTTCGGCCGGCACCAGGATGTCGCCGCCCTCGGGCAGCGGCGTGTCGACGGCGAGCTTGACGAAGCTGTCGTCGGCGATCTTTCCGCCGTTAACGAGTGGCATAAACGCGCTCCTTGAAGGGTTCGACGCCGAGGCGCTTTACGGTGTCCATGAACAGCTCTTCGGGCCGCTCGCGCAGCGCTAGATAGGCTTCCACGATGTCCTCGACTACGTCGGCGACCTCGTCGAACTTGACGCCGGGGCCGATCAGATTGCCGAGCGCTGCGCTCTCGTCGGCGCGCCCGCCGATGGTGATCTGGTAAACCTCCTCGCCGTTCTTCTCGACGCCGAGAATGCCGATGTGGCCGACATGGTGATGGCCGCAGGCGTTGATGCAGCCAGAGATGTTGATGTGCAACCGGCCGATCAGATTGGCCAGCTCGTGATTGGCGAAGCGCCGCGTCAGTTCCTGCGCGATCGGGATCGAGCGCGCATTGGCCAGCGAGCAGTAGTCGAGCCCCGGGCAGGCGATGATGTCGGTGATCAGATTGACGTTCGGCGTCGCGAGACCGAGCTTGTCGAGCGCCTTCCACAACGCCGGCAGGTCGCGCTTGGCAACGTGCGGCAAAGCGAGGTTCTGCTCGTGGCCGACGCGGATCTCCCCGAAGGAATATCTGTCGGCGAGATCGGCGAGCGCATCCATTTGCTCGGCGGTGGCATCGCCCGGAGGCGCGCCGATCGGCTTCAGCGAGATCGTGACAATGGAATAGCCCTGGACCCTGTGCGGGGCCACCGAGTTCTTGCGCCACGCCTCGAAATCCGGATCGGCCGCGGCCTGGCGCAGCTCGTCCGGCATGTGCGGCAGCTTCTCGTAGGCGGGATAGGTGAAGCGCGAGCGGATGTCCTCGACCACCTCGTCGTCGATCTGGAGCGAGGAGTTGCGGATGTGCTGCCACTCCTCCTCGACCTCACGCGAGAACTTCTCGATGCCGAGCTCGTGCACCAGGATCTTGATGCGCGCCTTGTAGATATTGTCGCGGCGGCCGTACTGGTTGTAGACGCGCAGGATCGCTTCGATATAGCTGAGAATGTCGCGGCCATGCACGAAGTGCTTGATGGTCTTGCCGATGAACGGCGTGCGCCCAAGCCCGCCGCCGACCAGAACCTCGAAGCCGGTCTCGCCCTTCTCGTTCTTGATCAGCTTCAGCCCGATGTCGTGGATCTTGATCGCGGCGCGGTCGTGGTCCGACGCGGTGATCGCGATCTTGAACTTGCGCGGCAGGAACGAGAATTCCGGATGCAGCGTGGTGTGCTGGCGAATCAGCTCCGACCAGATTCGGGGATCCTCGATCTCGCCGGGCGCGACGCCGGCCCACTGGTCCGAGGTGACGTTGCGCATGTTGTTGCCGGAGGTCTGCATCGCATGGATGCCGACCTCGGCGAGATCGGCCAGCGCATCCGGCAGCTCGGCGAGCTTGATCCAGTTGAACTGGATGTTCTGCCGCGTCGTGAAATGGCCGTAGCCGCGGTCGTATTTGCGCGCGACGTGGGCGAGCGCCCGCAACTGGTTGGACGCCAGCGTCCCGTAGGGGATCGCGACGCGGAACATGTAGGCGTGCAGTTGCAGATAGACGCCGTTCTGCAGCCGCAGGATCTTGAACTCGTCCTCGGTGAGCTCGCCGGACAGGCGGCGCTTCACCTGGTCGCGGAATTCCGAGACGCGCTCGTTGACGAGCGTGCGGTCGATTTCGTCGTAAGCGTACATGAGAGAATGCCTTAAACCTGGACCGGCTGTCCGATGGTCACGCCGGTGCGGCGGATCTGTTCGCGCAGATTGCCGGGTTCGACCTTGCCGTCGGCGCCGACCTGTACCGGGGCGATATAGGGACCGATCGCGCCCACGTCATCGGCCACGGACTCCGCAAGCAACGCTTTCGCCTCGTCGGAGTTGCGCACGATCGCGGCTTCCGAGAGGTCGGCAGACCAGCCGTTGGCGGCGGTGCGGTACACCACGATGCCGTCCCAGGTGCGATTGGCGGTCACGACCGAGGGGCCGGCGATTTTGATCTTTTTCTGTTCAAGCGGGGAGGTCATTCGGCTGCATCCAATAGGTCAGAGATGATTTGCTTTGGGGTTTGGCGGCGAAGCGATCCGGCATGCCGGACCACATCGCCGATGATGAGAATGGCAGGCCCGCCATTGGTCCGTCGCACCAGCTCAGGCAGGTCGCGCAGCGTGCCGATCGCGCCTTGCGCATCGGGGCGCGTGACGCGGGCGAACACGCCGACCGGCGTCTCCGGCGAACGGCCGGCGGCAAACAGGCCAGCGCGTATAGCGGGCGCAGCCGTCATGCCCATGTAGACCACGACGGTCATCCTGGCGTCGGTCAGCGTCGACCAGTCCACGACTTCCGCGTCGCGCGCCTTGTGCGCGGTGAGGAAGGTGATGCGGGTTGCTTCGTGACGGTAGGTGAGCGGCACCTCGAAATCGGCGGCGCCACCAAGGCCTGCGGTAATGCCGGGAATGATCGAATAAGCAACGCCGGCAGCACGCAGCGCTTCGACTTCTTCGCCGCCACGGCCGAACACGAAGGGATCGCCGCCCTTCAGCCGCACCACACGCTGGCCGGATTGCGCGGCCTCGATCATACGCTTGTTGATGGCGTCCTGCCCGATGCCGGGCTTGCCGACGCGGCGGCCGACCGGCACACGCGTGGTGTCACGGCGGATGCGGTCGAGAATTTCAGGCGAGACCAGTTCGTCGTGGAAGACGATGTCCGCATCCTGGAGCGCGCGCAACGCCTTGATGGTGAGCAAATCCGGATCACCGGGGCCGGCGCCGACCAGAGCGACCGAGCCTTCCGGCTTGTCGGCCCGCGCAAACGCGGATGGATCGGAAATCGCCTTGAGCGCTGCGTCCGCCTCGCCTTTGCGGCCGGCCAGAATGGCGGCGCCAATCGGGCCGTCGATGACGCGCTCCCAGAAGCGGCGGCGCAGCGGAAACTCGGCAATACGTTCGTTGACGGATTTGCGGAAGCCGCCGATGAACTCGGCGAGTTCGCCGATGCGCGCCGGCAGCAGCGCCTCGATCTTCTCGCGCACGCGCCGCGCCACCACCGGCGACGTGCCGCCGGTGCCGATAGCGACCACGACATCGCCGCGATCGACGATCGCCGGAAAGATGAAGCTGGAATGCTCGAGATCGTCCATGACGTTGACGGGCAGGCCGAGCGCCTTGGCGCGGGCCGACATCGCCACGCCGACATCGCCTGCGCCGGCGCAAACGACGGCGATGATTCCCGAGAGATCGGCGGTCAGCGGATCGGCCGCCGCAATGTCGATACGCGCGGCGTCCTCGGAGCTCAGACCCAGGTCCTGATTGCCGTCGATCGCATGCACGCGAATGCGCGCACCGGCCGCAGTGAGCACGCGCAGCTTGGCGCGCAAAAGCTCACCCGCACCGATGAGGACCACCGGACCGGCCTTGAGATCGAGGAACACGGGCAAGAACCGCATACGATACTCGCTTCCCCCACATCCGGGGTTGACTGGAATTATTTTCTATATATGTGTCGTTTCGAGCGCGCAAAGAGAAAATTTTTTCTTCTCCCTTGCACCGCAACTATAGAATTTTCGCCTCCAAACGCAAAGTGGCAGAGATGCATCTTCTCAAGGACAATTCCACTGCTGGCGGGCTGAGCAGCCCCGCTCTCGCCGAGCGCGTGCCCGCGCAAGAATTTTCTGCCGACCTGGCACCGAGCATGGACCATCTCGACCAGCTCGAGGCCCAGAGCATCTACATCTTCCGCGAGGCTTTTGCCCGTTTGAAGAAGATCGCCCTGCTGTGGTCGCTCGGCAAGGACTCCAACGTCATGATCTGGCTGGCGCGCAAGGCGTTCTTCGGCCGTCTGCCGTTCCCGGCCCTCCATGTCGACACCGGCAAGAAGTTTCCGGAGATGTATCGCTTTCGCGATCACTACGGCAAGGAATGGGATCTCGATCTGCGCGTCGAGCCCTGCCCGCCGATTGATGCCGTCGACCCAACGCTGCCGCCCGCCGCCCGTTCCGCCGCGCGCAAGACCGAGGGCCTCAAGCTGGCGCTCGCCAAATACGGTTTTGACGGCCTGATTGCCGGCATTCGCCGCGATGAGGAGGCGACGCGCGCCAAGGAGCGCGTGTTCTCTCCGCGCGGCCTGGAGGGCAATTGGGACGTGCGCGACCAGCCGCCGGAGTTCTGGGATCATTTCAATGCGTCGCCGCCGCAAGGCGCGCATTTGCGCATCCATCCGATCCTGCATTGGACCGAGTCCGATATCTGGGCCTACACCAAGCGCGAGAACATCCCGATCATCCCGCTGTATCTGTCGCAAAACGGCAAGCGCTATCGCTCGCTGGGCGATCAGGACATCACCAATCCGGTCGCCTCAAACGCGTCGAACATCGACGAGATCCTGATCGAGCTCGAACAGACCAAGGTGCCGGAACGGTCCGGCCGTGCGCTCGACCACGAGACCGAGGACGCTTTCGAGCGCCTGCGCGTCGCCGGCTATCTCTGATCAAGGACGCGAGCGTCGTATGAACATGATCGTCACCCCCGCATCGCCTGCGACCCCGAACGGCACCACGCGTCCGCAGGTCCGCATCGTCATCGTCGGCCATGTCGACCACGGCAAGTCGACGCTGGTCGGCCGCCTCTTGCACGAGACCGGCAGCCTGCCCGACGGCAAGCTCGACATGCTCAAGGCCGTCAGCGCGCGGCGCGGCATGCCGTTCGAATGGTCGTTCCTGCTCGACGCGCTGCAGACCGAGCGCGACCAGGGCATTACTATCGACACGACGCAGATCCGCTTCCGCACCAATTCGCGCGACATCGTGCTGATCGACGCACCCGGCCACGCCGAATTCCTGCGCAACATGATCACCGGCGCCTCGCAGGCCGACGGCGCGGTGCTGATCATCGACGCGCTCGAAGGCGTGCGCGATCAGACAAGGCGGCACGGCTATCTCCTGCATCTGCTCGGCGTGAAGCAGGTCGCGGTCGTCGTCAACAAGATGGACCGCGTCGACTTCTCCGCCGAGCGCTTCAAGGACATCAGCGACGAGATCTCGGCGCATCTGCAAGGCCTCGGTGTGAAGCCCACGGTCGTGATCCCGATTTCCGCCCGCGACGGCGACGGCGTCGCCGAGCGCACCGACCGCATCGGCTGGTACAAGGGTCCGACCGTGGTCGAAGCGCTTGATGGACTCGAGCCGGCGCGGCCGCTCGAAGCGCTGGCGCTGCGCCTGCCGGTGCAGGCGATCTACAAATTCGACGATCGCCGCATCGTTGCGGGCCGGATCGAATCCGGCAACCTGGTCGCCGGCGACGAAATCGTGATCATGCCCGCCGGCAAGATCGCCAGGATCAAGACGGTCGAGAGCTGGCCGGTGACGCCGGTCGCGGGCCGACAGGGTGCGGGCCGCTCGGTCGGCATCACGCTCGACCGCGAGCTGTTCCTCGAACGCGGCGATATCATCGCGCATACGAACAGCGCGCCGCGCGAGACGCGGCGGCTGCGCGCGCGGATCTTCTGGCTGCACGACAAGCCGCTGGCCAAGGGCGACCAGCTCCTGGTTCGCTGCGGACCGAAGGAAAGCCGCGCCACCGTCGTCGCAATCGAGAAGGCGGTCGATCCGGGCGAGCTGTCGAGCGTCGAGAACAAGGCGATCGGGCGCAACCATGTCGGCGAGATCGACATTTCCCTTTCGAATCCGATTGCCACCGATCCCTACACGGAGAATCCGCGCACCGGCCGTCTCGTGATCGAGGTGTCCGGGCGCATCGCCGGCGGCGGTCTCGTGCTGTCGGTCGATGCCGGCCAGCGCGCCGTGCCCGTCGACATCGTGCCGGTGGAATCCGCGCTGCGGCCCGACGAACGCTCCGCGCGCTATCGTCACAACGGCGCCGTGGTCTGGCTCACCGGCCTCCCCGCTTCCGGCAAGTCGACTCTCGCAAAAGCGCTGGAGCGGCGGCTGTTCAGCAATGGCGGCTCGCCGATCCTGCTCGACGGCGATACGCTACGCGCCGGGCTCAACAGCGATCTCGGCTTCTCGACCGCCGATCGCAGCGAGAACATCCGGCGTCTCGCTGAAGTCGCGACGCATCTCGCCCGCAACGGCCACATCGCCATTGTCGCCGCCGTCTCGCCCGCCCGCGAGGACCGCGCCACCGCGCGCCGCATCGCCGACACTTCGTTCCGCGAGATCCACGTCGCGACGCCTGCGGAAATTTGCGAGGAGCGCGACCCCAAGGGCCACTACAAGAAGGCCCGCGCCGGCACGCTCGCGTCGTTCACCGGCATCCTCAACGACTACGAGACGCCGCAAGCCGCTGAGCTCGTGATCGACACCTCGATGCGGACGGTCGCCGAGGCGGCGGACGAGATCGAACGGATGCTCAAGACGACCGGCGTGCTGTTCGACGAACTCGTGGACCTCGCCGCGAATATTTGAGCCGGGCTGCTGCCCCGCTGTCGTCGCCCGGCTTGACCGGGCGACCCAGTATTCCACCGACTGCAGTGATTCAGCCCAGAGGCCTCGGCGACTGGATTCCCCGCCTTCGGGGGGAATGACACCGTGCGTCCCCCACCTCGCCTTGACATTTTGACAACTTTTGGGGGCCTTCTCACGGCCCCGATTTTGGGGCTAATAAGACCCCGAAAGCCGCTCTTGGAGCGCATTTTGCTGCTGTCGGGTCAAAAGCAGCCAAAAACAGCCATTTCCAACGAGAAAGCCCATCATGAAACGCGTCGACGCCCACGGATTGAAGATTGCTCCCGTCCTGTTCGATTTCATCGCCAAGGAAGCGGCCCCGAAGACGGGAATCGCGCCGGATGCGTTCTGGGCCGGGCTTGCCGCCATCATCAAGGAGCTGGGCCCGAAGAACCGCGCGCTACTGGCGGTGCGCGACACGCTGCAGGCCAAGATCGACGACTGGCACCGCGCCAACAAGGGCAAGGCGTTCGACCTCAACGCCTATACCGCCTTCCTGAAGGAGATCGGCTATCTCGTCCCGGAGCCGGCGACGCAGAAGGTCGAGACCGAAAATGTGGACGAGGAGATCGGCAAGATCTGCGGCCCGCAGCTGGTCGTGCCCCTGACCAACGCACGCTACGCGCTGAATGCGGCTAATGCGCGCTGGGGCTCGCTCTATGACGCCTTCTACGGCACCGACGCGATCCCGCACGATCCGTCCGAGAGCGGCAAGGGCTACAACAAGGCGCGCGGCGACAAGGTGATCGCAAAAGCGAAAGCCTTCCTCGACGCCGCCGTGCCGTTGGCGACCGGCAGTCACACCGACGTCACCGCCTATAGCGTGGTCGCAGGCCAGCTCGCGGTGAAGCTGAAGAGCGGCAACGCCACCGCGCTGAAGAACGCCGCGCAGTTCGCCGGCTTCCAGGGCGATGCAGCAGCACCGAGCGCGGTGCTGCTCGCCAACAACGGCCTGCATGTCGAGGTGAAGATCGACCGCAGCAGCGCGATCGGCAAGGACGATCCGGCCGGCGTTGCGGACATGGTCATGGAGTCCGCGGTCTCCACGATTCTCGACATGGAAGACTCGGTCGCGGCCGTCGATGCCGAGGACAAGGTGCTGGTCTATCGCAACACGCTCGGCCTGATGAACGGCACGCTGTCGGCCGATTTCGAGAAGGGCGGCAAGACGCTGACGCGCTCGCTCAATGCCGACCGCAGCTACAAGACGCCTGACGGCAAGGGCGAGATCAAGCTGCACGGCCGCAGCCTGCTGCTGATGCGCAATTGCGGTCACCACATGTTCACCGACGCGGTGCTGGACGACAAGGGCGAGGAAATTCCGGAAGGCCTGCTCGACGCCGCCGTCTCCGGGCTTCTTGCCGTGCATGATCTGAAAGGCAGCTCCAAGGTCAAGAACAGCCGCACGGGATCTGCCTATATCGTCAAGCCGAAGATGCACGGCCCCGACGAGGTGTCGCTGACCTGCGAGATCTTCGACCGCGTCGAGAAGATACTGTCGCTGCCCGAGAACACGCTCAAGGTCGGCCTCATGGACGAGGAGCGGCGCACCACCGTCAACCTCAAGGCCTGCATCCAGCGCGCCTCCAAGCGCATCATGTTCATCAACACCGGCTTCCTCGACCGTACCGGCGACGAGATCCACACCTCGATGGAGGCGGGTCCGATGATCCGCAAGAACGAGATGAAGGCGCAGCCCTGGATCAAGTCCTATGAGGATTGGAACGTCGACATGGGCCTGACCTGTGGCCTGCCCGGCCATGCCCAGATCGGCAAGGGCATGTGGGCCGCGCCAGACAAGATGGCGGACATGCTGGCCCAGAAGCTCGCCCATCCGCAGGCCGGCGCCACCACCGCCTGGGTGCCCTCGCCGACGGCCGCGACGCTGCACGCGCTGCACTACCACCAGGTCAACGTCACCGCGCGCCAGCAGGAGCTCGCCAAGGGCGGCCCACGCGCGAAGCTCGAAGACATCCTCACCATCCCGGTGTCGAAATCGAACTGGGCACCCGACGACGTCAAGCAGGAGATCGACAACAACTGCCAGGGCATTTTGGGCTATGTCGTGCGCTGGATCGACCAGGGCGTCGGCTGCTCCAAGGTGCCTGACATCCACGACGTCGGCCTGATGGAAGACCGTGCCACCTTGCGCATTTCCAGCCAGCACCTCGCCAACTGGCTGCACCAGGGCGTCATCACCGAGGCGCAGGTGATGGAATCGCTCAAGCGCATGGCGGTCGTCGTCGATAAGCAGAATGCGGGCGATCCCACCTACAAGCCGATGGCGCCCGCCTTCGACGGCACGGCCTTCAAGGCGGCTAGCGACCTCATCTTCAAGGGGCGCGAGCAGCCGAACGGCTACACCGAATACATCCTCACCGCCCGCCGCCGCGAGGCCAAAGCGGCGGGGTAGGCCCGAATAACCGAGCACCAAAGCCCCGGCTCACGCCGGGGCTTTTTTGTTGGAGCCGTAGCCCGGATGGAGCGAAGTGTAATCCGGGGCCGCTATGGTTTGGGGCAAGACCGGATTGCGCTGCCATCCGTCCGGGCTACGAAAGCCCGGCTAGAACACGGCCAGATATTTCAGCAGCGACACGATGCCGATGATGATGACGACGACGCGCGCGATCTGCTTGGCGCGGCCGTCCATCGGCAGCATGTTGATGAGGTAAAGTACGAGAATGACGACGAGAAAGGTGACGAGTACGCCGACCAGCATCGCTAGGACCCCCTTTAGGCAAAATTGCTGACAGTCTCCTAACGCGCAACTCCCGGCTTGGTTCCATCGACGCAACCCTCTGCAACTTCTAGTAAATACGTACTTCTACCGTCGGCCGGCCTGCCTAAAACTTTACCCTTTTCCTTTCAGATGCAGTCACCGTTTGGGCCCTGAGCCACAAACGGCATGCGATTGCCTGGTCTTGCGTGCGCCCGATGTTGCCGGGGCGACTTCACGCACTTTGTAATGGGAATTGGGGGACTTCGATGCTGAATCGTCTGACCGTATCCGCGCTGCTGAAGGCGGTGATCGCGATCACGTCGGTCTGCGTGGTGATCGCACTCTCGCTCACCGCCTACGAGTCCTGGGATCGCCTGAAGACCGCCAACCGCATCTCCCAGATCGCCGACACGTCCGCCGATCTGTTCAAGGCGATGCACAATCTGCGCACCGACCGCTCGACCACGGTCCGCCTCCTGAACGCGACCGAGCCGATGGACGGCGAGATCGAGAAATATCTGCGCGCCCTGCGCGATGCCCAAATGCCCGCGATGGCGCGCGCGATCGAGCTGCTGCCGACCATCGACTTTCCGCAATCGGGTACGCTGGTACCGGAGCTCGCGCGCCTCTACAAGCTGCTGATCGAGGAGCAGAAGCAGTTCTGGGAGGATGTGGCCAAGCCGAAGGAGCAGCGCCGCGCCGGCCTGCCCAAGGAATACATGGAGACGACACAGGGCCTGCTCGACACGCTCGACAAGCTTTCGAACACGTTGGCCGCCACCGTCAATCACCTGGACGCCGCGATCGACCAGCTCCTGTCGATCAAGCAGAGCGCCTGGCTGCTCCGCAACACCGCGGGCGAGGCGTCGCTGATCGTCTCGACCGGGCTTGCCGCCGGCAAGATCACGCCGGAAGGCCGCTACGCTTATACCCAACATGTCGGCGGCACGAGCGCGATGTGGAAGGCGCTGGAGTTGTCGACGTCCGGCATGCAGTTGCCGGCGGGGCTCGCCTCCGCGATGGCCTCTGCAAAGTCCTCTTATTTCGAGCCGCAATATCTGGCCTTGCGCGACCGTCTCGCGGACGCGCTGGTCAAGGGTGAGAAGCCCGAGATGACGGCGAACCAATGGAGCCCTCTTACGGTCGGCCGCATGGCGAGCGCGGTCGCAGTGGCAGAAGGTGCACTCGATGCTGCCAAGATCCACACGCAGGAGCAGCGCGGCGCCGCACAGCGCGCGCTGATCGTACAGCTTACGCTGCTGGCGCTCGCTATCGGCCTTGCCGTCGGCGCGATCATGCTGGTCAGCCGCCGCGTCATCACCCCGCTCAACACCATTCGCGACGCCATGCTCAAGGTCGCCGGCGGCGATCTTGCCGTCGACAGCGGCTATCTCGACCGCAACGACGAGATCGGCGCGCTTGCCGGCGCGCTGGAGACCTTCAAGCAGCAGGCCAACGAGAAGCTCACGATCGAGGCGCAGGAGCGCGAACGCAATGCGGGCGCCTCGGCGCGCCAGCGCGCGGTCGAGACCTATGTCGGCGAGTTCGAGGGCGCGGTGCGCAAAACGCTCGGCGAATTGAGCGAAGCCTCCGGTGAAATGCGCAAGACCTCGGGCGATCTCTCCGCGGTATCGCGGCAGACCAACGACCGCGTGCAGGTCGCGGGCAAGGCCTCCAATGACGCGTCCATGAGCGTCGACAGCGTCGCCGCCGCCGCGGAGGAGCTCAGCGCCTCGATCAACGACATCAGCCAGCAGGCCGCGCATGCCGCAGGCATCGCCAGCCGCGCCGTGACCCAGGCGCGCGACACCGACGGCACGGTCCAGGGACTACAGAAGTCGGCCAGCCGCATCGGCGAGGTCGTCGGCCTGATCAACACCATTGCGCAGCAGACCAATTTGCTCGCGCTCAACGCCACGATCGAGGCGGCCCGCGCAGGCGAAGCGGGGCGCGGCTTTGCCGTGGTCGCCTCCGAGGTGAAGTCGCTGGCGAGCCAGACGGCCAAGGCAACCGAGGAGATCTCCGAGCAGATCGCCGACATCCAGAAGGTCGCGGGCGATGCCATCAGCGCGATCCAGACCATCGGCGGCATCATCGGCGAAGTGAACGAGGTTGCGACCGCGATCGCCGCCGCCGTGCAGGAGCAGGGGGCGGCCACGCAAGAGATCACCCGCAGCACCCAGTTTGCGGCGCAGGGCACCAAGAACGTCTCGGACAACATCACGGGCGTCAAATCCGATGCGGACGCTGCCGCCGCTGCCGCCGACAACGTGAAGCACGCCTCCGAGATGCTGGAGAGCCAGAGCCGCCAGCTCGGCCATGAGGTCAGCGACTTCCTCGGCAAGATCCGCGCGGCGTAGCGTAGGCCGTTAAAAAGAGAGCCGCGCCCACACTCTCGGTGTCGTCCTGGTGAAAGCCAGGACCCATAGCCACCGCACTCTGCAAGGGGCAGGCTGGTGGTCAGCGGTGTGGGGGCAACATCGGCATTTGGGGTAATGGGTCCTGGCTTTCGCCAAGACAACGTTGAGGGCTACTCCTTCGCCACTACCGGCAGTTGGCGGAATCTTGCGCGCACCGAATCGGGCAATGGGGAGAAATTCATCGCGACGCCGCGGCGGTCATTGGCATTGCGGCTGGCGACCACCAGACCGTCGGCGCCCGCGACGATGTCGCCCTTGCGCAAGGTGGGATCGTCGTCGACCTTGACCTGAGCGAGCCCGACCGGATCTTTGCCGTTGCAGGTGCAGCCTGCGACAATCTCATTGCGATAGCGGAACGCGTTGGGCAGGTCGGAATAGGATTTCCCCTTGTCCGTCGTCGCGTCCTCGATGTTGCCGCCATAGACCAGCGAGGTCTCCGAGGCGGGGCAGAAGCTCTTACAGGATTGCGCCTTGCTCTCGGAATCATTTCCCTGCGCCGGGAAATAACGTCCGTCGCAGCCGCGCACGCAATAGGCCGTGCCGCCGCCGTAGGAGGCCCGCTGGCGCGGCGTGTCGTAGCGCGGCATGTCATCGGTCTGGAACGGCATGCGAATCTCCGGCGCCGCCCGCCCGCGGAAGCCGCCGAACAGGGCCGAGAAAAAGTCCTCCGCATGGGCCGAGGGGGTCAGCGCGAGGCCGAAGGAGGCAACGGCGACGAATGCCGCCGCGCCACCGGCGAGTTTGCCGATCGAACGTCTCTTCATGTGACCTCACGCGACCCTTAGTTTACGGCCGAATTCGAAATGTTCAGCGCCTGACGGCCCGAGGGCAGCGCCGTCACGGCCGGACGCTTGCGCACGGGATCCCCGCCTTTGGCCATCACCGGCGCGTTCTTGGGCAGCACAACGACCTTTGCACCCACATTGACGCGGCCGAACAGGTCGGTGACGTCCTCATTGGTCATGCGGATGCAGCCGGATGAGACGAACTTGCCGATCGTGGTAGGATCGTTGGTGCCATGGATGCGGTATTCGCTCGACCCGAGATACATCGCACGCGCGCCGAGCGGATTGCCGGGGCCGCCAGCGACGAAGCGGGGCAGATAGGGTTGGCGCGCGATCATCTCAGCCGGCGGATGCCAATCAGGCCACTCCGCCTTGCGGCTGACGCTCTGCACGCCCGACCAGGTGAAACCCTCGCGCCCGACACCGACGCCATAACGGATGGCGCGGCCCTGGCCGAGCACATAGTAAAGATAAGTATTATTGGTATCGATGACGATGGTACCGGCCGGCTCGCTGCGGTCGAAGCTGACAATCTGCTTGCGCAGGCGATCGGGCAGCACGGCATCCTCGTCGGAGGCCTGCGCGTTCGGGCTTGCATAGCCTTGGTTCGCATAGCCTTGGTTTGCATAACCCTGCGAATAGCCCTGGTCCTGAGGGTAGGCCTGATCCTGCGGATAGGTGTAGCCCAGTGTCTGTGCGCTTGCGGCGCCGAACGGCACCGCCAGCAAAGCGGTTGCGAACGCGAATGCGGTGATGCGGCGCGGCGATAAGCGGCGTCGGACTGCAGAGAACTTCGTCATGTGCTGCCCCGTTGGATACCTGCATCAGGGTGATGCTCTGGTCCGATCAACGCGGTCGAGCCGATACAAGTTCCCTTGCCGGATGCAGCAGCGACGTCACAGTCAAGCGAGCATTTCTTCACGAAGCCGCGATGGAACCCGCAGGGCGCTTGGACGTTCTCTCCTGGTCCTTGGGCGCGCGGACCGAAGACTCCGTGCCGGAGAGGTATTGTGCGCGTCCTTCCCAGTGAACGTATGACTTCCGGCAACGGCGACGGCACCCCGCTTCCCGAGAGCCACGGCGAGCTCCCCCCGGTGATCCGCCGCACCGAGCTCGTTGCCTTCTCGCTCGCCGGACTGCTCCTCATTGCAATCGTCGCGGTGCTCTATGTCGGAAAAGCGTTCTTTCTGCCTGTCGTGATGGCGTTCGTCACCGGCACGATGCTCTCACCGGCGGCGACCTTCCTGGAGAAACGGAAAGTGCCGCGGAGCCTCGCCGCCGCGCTGATCGTGTTCGCGGTGACCGCCGTGGTCGGCTTCATCGTCGCGCTGATCGCCTCGCCAGCGATGGAATGGAGCTCGCGCCTGCCCGAACTCGGCGCGCAGTTGAAAGACAAGGTCCACGTGTTCGACCGGCCGCTGGCGCTGTGGCGGGAGCTGCAGATGATGCTCGGCGGCTCGGAGGGATTGCCAAGTTTCCAGATGCCGAAATTCGATTGGGTGCAGCCGACGATCGAATTCCTGTCACCGACCTTTACCGAATTCCTGCTGTTCTTCGTCACCCTGATCCTGTTCATCGCCAGCTGGCGGGACCTGCGACGGGCGATGATCATGACCTTCAGCGATCATGAGGCACGGCTGCGCACGCTTCGCATCCTCAACGAGATCGAGGTCCATCTCGGCAACTACCTCTTGACCGTGACCCTCATCAATGTCGGCGTCGGCGTCGCCGCCGGCATTGTCTGCGCGCTCACCGGAATGCCCAATCCGGCTGGCCTCGGCGCGCTCGCGGCCGCCCTCAATTTCATTCCGATCATCGGACCGGTGGCCATGTTCGCCATTCTGGTCGTGGTGGGACTGGTCACTTTCCCGACCGTCAGCGGCGGCCTGATGGCGGCGCTCGCCTTTGGCGGCATCACCTTCCTGGAGGGACATTTCGTCACGCCGACCATCATCGGCCGGCGGCTGGCGCTCAATGCGCTCGCGGTGCTGCTGGCGCTGGCGTTCTGGACCTGGCTGTGGGGCCCGATGGGCGCGTTCCTGTCGTCGCCGCTGCTGATCGTCGCCCTGATTCTGAAGGAGCATCTGCTGCCGCAGGATTCGCCGCAGCTCCCGCAGGACTGACCGGTTTCCGTGAACGGAACTTACCCGACGACGAAACGTTTCCCGGCTGTCTCAACCGTCAACAGCTCGGAGCCCCCGATGTCCGCCACCAATGCCGAAGCCGGGATGAGAGACTGGACCGACAAAGCCACCCGAGAACGCCTCGAGAAGGATGTAGCAGCCGTGAAAAGCGATATCGCCGCCCTCACCGATCAGATCACCGACGCGCTCAATACTTTTGCCAACTCCTCCAGCAAGCAAGCCCGCCGCGGCTATAGCCAGGCGCGCGAAAACGTGGATTCCGCGATCGACGATATGTCGGAACGCGGCAGCGCGATGATGGGCGCGGCACAGGAGGCCTATGGCTCGATCGAGGAGACGCTGGAGGACGCGATCACGCAGCGGCCGCTCGCGACCGTTGGGCTCGCGCTCGGCATCGGCTTCCTGATCGGCGCAGTCTGGCGTCGCTGAGATCGCGAACGGGTATTAAGACGGTGGCGCAGCGGCGCCGCCGGTGCCGGCTTGTGGGGATCTGAGGAGCAAGGCCATGTTTCAGCGCATCATCGACGGGATCAGCGCATCCACCGGTACTACTGTGCGGCTGACATCGCTGGCAGCAGGCGCGGCGCTCGCACTCTTCATCACCACGTGCTTCCTGTGCGCGGCAGCGTTCATTTCTGTGCTCAACAAATATGGTCCGGTGCAGGCCTGCCTCGCCGGTGCAGGCATTTTCTTTCTGCTGACCCTGACCGCAGCGGTGAGCTATTGGGTCTACAAACGGCAGCTGCGCAAGCAAGCTTATATCGCAGCCGAGCGCGCCACGAGGTCGGCGGCCTCGAGCATGCTCGCGGACCCCATGCTGCTCGCCACCGGACTCCAGATCGTTCGCGCCATCGGGATCAAGCGGCTGTTGCCGATCCTGGCGATCGGCGGCGTCGCTCTCGGGATCATGGCGAGCCGCGCCGGCGTACCCGACGATGCCTCGGCCGAACCTGCCGAGTAGCGGCTAGCGCGCGTTAGAAAATTTCGTCATAGGTCCCGCAAGCGCATCTTTCGGAATTCGACACCCGCGGGCGCCCCGCCAAATTTGCGTCGCCCGACGCGAATGTCCCTACTCACGCAAACGCTACTCGGATAGGCAGGCGGTTGCCGCTAAAAGCAGCGCCCCTGATTCCAAAAGTCATTTTTTCGATGAAACCGTCTGTCCAGGCGAACCTCGCCGCATTCCATCACGACCCCCGGCTCTATTTGACGCTCGGCATCGCCAACTGGTCGGTTTTCGTCGACCACATCCCGAACAACGTGGTCAATTTGCTGACGCTGCGCAACTTCGGCTTCAGCGGCGCCGCAGACTTGTTCGTGTTCGTGGTGGGCTATGGCGTCGCGATCATTCACGGCAGGATAGCGCTTGAGCGCGGCTACGTTGTCGCGGCGACGCGCATCTTTCGCCGCGTCTGGCGGCTGTATGCCGCCTATGTCGTGCTGTTCGTGATCTATATCGACACCATCGCCTATGTCGCCTCGCAATCGATGGCGCCCGAAATCATCCACGAATACAACATATCGGGAATCCTCGAACACCCGCTGCGAATCCTGGTGCGTGGCCTCGTGCTCCAGGAGGAGCCGCTGAATCTCGATCTGTTACAGCTGATGATCCCGCTGATGGCCTTCTTTCCCTTGGCGCTGTGGGGGCTGTTGCGGCGGCCGAACCTGACGCTTGTGGCATCGGTCGCGCTGTACGTTGCGGCGCGCTGGTTCGACTGGAATTTCCGGGTCTATCCGGACCAGGAGTGGACCTTCAACCCGTTCTGCTGGCAGATGCTGATGGTGCTGGGCGGCTGGTTCGCCGTGACCGGTGCGTCGGGCCGCGCGCTACACGGCCTGTCCTGGCTGCGCGTGCTTGCAGGCGCCTATCTCGTATTCGCAATGGCGATCACGCTGATGCGCCACTCGCCGGCGCTTGCCGCCTACCTGCCGGACATCGTGCTCGACAACATCACGCCGACCGACAAGGAAAACCTCGCACCCTATCGCGTAGTCCACTTCCTCGCACTCGCTTTCATCGCGACACATCTCGTGCCGGCCGATCATCCCGGCCTGCAATGGAGATCGCTACGGGCAGTCATCCGATGCGGCGAGGAATGGCTCGCGGTGTTCTGCGTCGGCGTATTCCTGTCCTTAGCCGGCCATCTCATCCTGATCACCGGTGCCAATCTGATGGTGATGCAGATCGCCGTGAGTCTGGCCGGCTTCGCGGCGATGGCCGCGGTCGCATATTACATCGCCTGGTCGAAGCGGCAGGACCTGCCGGCGGCCTTGCGGCAACAGGCCTAGCCCGGCACCTTCCGATTCCGCTAGGCCGGCCATCGCGGCTGGGCTAAGCGGAGCGGCAGCGGATTGCGCGAGGAGGCGGGGCGTGGCGATGGCGAATGGCGGGGGTGAGGGAGCCGATAGCGCGCCCCGGCGCGGCCGGCCGAGGTCGATCGAGACCACCAACGCCATTCTCCAAAGCGCCTATGCGTTGATGGCCACCACCGGCCTTGCCGCCACCACCATCGACGCGATCGCGCGCCACTCCAGCGTCTCCAAGATGACGATCTACAAATGGTGGCCGTCCCGCGAAGCCTTGCTGATCGATGCCTTCCTTCATCAAGCCGCGCAGATGCTGCCGCTGCCGCCTGCAAGCTCGGGCAGCCCCGCCACGCGCGCACGCCGCCATGCCGCCGCCTATGCCGAAGCGCTCCAGGGCGAGTTCGGCAAGGTCCAGCTCGCCGTCATCTCCGAATGCATCTCCAAGACCGGCTCGGCGGAGCTGTTCTACGCCCGCTACCTGCAATTCCGCCGCGACGCGCTGGTCGAGATGATCGCCGCCGGCCAAAACGACGGCAGCATTCTGGCGGAAGCACCGCCGGAGGATCTCTACGACGCGATCTATGGCAGCCTGTTCTACCGTTACGTCTTCGGCATCGCGCCGATCACACCGGCCTACGCGCGCAATCTGGTTGACCTCGTGCTGCGGTCGAAGAGCTAACCTGGAATCACCGCGCGGGCCGGATCGGTGCCGACAGCTTGTCGGTGCGGTCGCGCTCGGTCATGTCCTCGACCGTCTCCATCGGCGCGGTCAGCTCGTAGACATAGGAGACGTCGGTGAAATAGCGCTTGGCGGTGCCGCCGAGCGCCTCGGGCGCGACGCGGTCGAGCAGGATCAGGCCGAAATCGGAATCGGGGCGGCGCGTCGCTTCGCTGGTGTTGAACTCCTCCCAGCGGAAATAGAAGACCTCGCCGGCCTCCTCGTTCGTCACCGTCCAATTGGCCGTGATGTGCGGATGCTTGCCGACCAGCGACAGGCCTTCGTCCGAGTGCGAGGCGAGCTCGAAGAACAGCAGCGACAGGCTCTGCGCCGCGCGCGCGCTGACTGCGATATCAGGGCCGGTGACGGCGATGCGATCGGCATGCGGAATCGCGCGCGCCTCGAACAGGCCCTTCAGCTTGACACCCTGCCACTGGCTCTCGCTGAGCAGCGAGACGACGTTGGACATGGCGTGGATGCGGCCGATCAGGAGCTCGCGCGCGACATCGATGTCGGAGCCATGGCGCAGCGTGCGGGTCACGATCGACTGGATCACCGCCAGGATGTTTTTGACCCGGTGGTTGAGCTCGTCGATGACAGCGGTCAGCCGGCGTTCGAAGCCGATTCTGACCTGGATTTCCCGGCTGAGCCGCAAATTGTTGTAGGCGACGTAGCCGAACAGGCCGCACACCATCGCGGTGATCGCAAAGCCGATCGCCGCCACGATGATCGCGGTCTGTTCGGCGCGGCGCGCCGAATTGGTCTTGGCGTAATAGCCGAGCTGCCAGTCGCGGCCACCGAAGCTCACCGTGCGCGTCGCCGACGGCGCGGGCCCATCGGCCGCCGTCGTTCGGCCGGAGACGACGCCTTGATCGTTGGCGACCAGCTCGCCACCCTCCAGGCGCGGATCCTTCAGCGCGACCGCGAACAACGACATGTCGTCGTTGGTCAGCATCAGGGAAGAGAGCTCGTAGGAAAATGTGATGAAGCCCGCCGGCTCCGTTGCGCCCTCGGGGATGACGGGAGCGGCCACAATGATGCCGATGGGCCCGTCGCCGCGCAGGAGGGCAACCGGTTCTGAGGCAACCGATCTCTTCTCCACTCTGGCGCGCGTCAGCATGGCGCTGCGCACCTGGTCCTGGTCGTAACTGCGGCCAGGCAGCCCCTTGGTCTCGTTGCTGCGCGGCTCGAGATCCAGCAGCACGTCGATCGGCTGGGTGACACCTGCCGGATCGATCGGCTTGTCGTCATAGGTGCGGATTCGCGGATTGGGGAAGCCGGCGCTCGCGATGGCGGCCTGCGCTGCGGCAAGCTCGTTCGGCTTCAGGCGGGCCACCCAGCCCGCCACCACGAAATCGGTCTTGAAGGCGTAGATGGCCGAGCGCAGCGGCTCGAGCATGTTTGGCTTGAGCACCGACGGTGCCCGGAACAGGCCGGAGGCAACCCGCGCGAGCAGTTCACGCTCGGTGAGCCGGTCCTGGACCAGGCTCGCATGGACGTCGATCGCGCGCGCAAGCGCGATCCGGTCCAGGGCCAGCTCCTGGTCGTGGACGCGATAAGCCGCAAGCCCGGAGAGCAGGGCTCCGAGAAGAGCAATGAAGCCGATGATGAAACCCAGCCTGACCACGCGACTACTCAGGCGAAAGCAGGAGGTCGGCAATAAACACGGAGCATATGGACGCCGCTCGAACGGGCACGTGCCGAAACAGGGAGAACCCCAATGGCCGAGATAATGGAGGAGGAGGCATCGATACGCAACTTGGGTCGCCTGAGAAGCTTAAAGCCGCCCGGCCGATGGTCGGGCCGGGATGGATTTGCTCCGGGCACCGGAGGTAATCAATTGCCGTGACCGAAATTTGTTCCGCGGACACGGCTCTGCCCATGCCGTTATCAGGGGAAAACGCCTGCGCCAGGTGGTCGCGCCGGTCAGCCGGCCCGTTTCAAGCCGCCTTTGGCCTCGATGAAGCCGATGATGCGGTCCAGCCCCTGGCTCTTCTTCAAATTGGTCATGACGAACGGCCGCTCGCCGCGCATGCGCCCGGCGTCCGTCTCCATCTTTTCCAGGGAGGCGCCGACATAAGGCGCCAGGTCGATCTTGTTGATGACAAGGAGGTCGGACCGGGTGATGCCCGGGCCGCCCTTGGCCGGGATCTTGTCGCCGGCCGCCACGTCGATGACGTAAATGGTGAGATCGGCGAGCTCAGGGGAAAAAGTGGCAGCGAGGTTATCACCGCCCGATTCGATCAGCACGAGATCGAGCCCGGGAAACTTGGCGCGCATATCCGCCACCGCGGCGAGATTCATCGAGGCGTCCTCGCGGATCGCGGTGTGCGGGCAGCCGCCGGTCTCGACCCCGGCAATGCGATCCGGCGTCAGCGAGCCCGAGCGCACGAGGAATTCCGCATCCCATTTGGTATAGATGTCGTTGGTGATCGCGGCGATGTCGTAGCGCTCGCGCATGGTCTTGCAGAGCAGGTCCATCAGCGCGGTCTTGCCCGATCCGACCGGACCGCCGATGCCGACACGCAAGGGACCGTGAGATGTAGCCATTGCTTCTTTCCTATCGTCGTCCTGGCGGCTGCGGAGTGTACTGGCCGCAATCAAGATCTGAACAGCCGCGTATATTGCGTCTCGTGCCGCAGGCTGGCGAGGTCGGCGCGAAACGTCGCGCCGCCGACATCGTCCAACGTCGCATTCAGCGCACGATTTGCCGTCGCGGCAACCGCGGCTTCCAGCCTCACCAGCACGCGCTGGCTGTCGGTCTGGCCGAGCGGAATGAGCCGGCTGGCCGCGGAAATCCAGTTCGAGACCAGCGCATGCAGGAAGGAGTGCAGCGTCGGCGCCAGCGGCACGCCGTGCATCGCGGCGACCACGCCAACGGCAACGGGATAGACCAGTGGCGTCCGGCATGCCGCAACCATGGCATCCAGCCCGTCGGCATCCCACGCGGCGCGGGCGATATCGATGAAGGCACGGCCCTGCGATGTCGTTTCCAGCTGCCGCTCGCGCGAGGACACGAACGCCGCGGCGAGCTCGGCGATATCGCTCAAGGTGTCGCCCTCGCCCGCTTCAGTGGCGCGATAGGCGTGGACCAGAAACGTCGCATCGCAGAAGCCCGAGCCATCGCGAAGCATCGAATCGAGCCAGTCCGCCAGCGTCGCGGTGTCGGTGATGTCGCCGGCCTCGACCGCCCATTCGATGCCGCTGGAGTAGGAAAAGCCCCCCACTGGAAACGCGGGCGACAGCCAGGTCATCAACCGGTACAGCGCCGCCGCCTCGCGCTCCGCGAGGTCGCGGGCCGCGACCGGCTCATTTGTGGTCATGAGCATGCTTGTGGCCGTGGTGATGATCGGGGTGATCGCAATGCTCGTCGTGGTGATGGTGATCGTGACCGTCGCCATGTGCGGCATGATCATGGGGGTGGCCATGATGATCATCGTGGCCATGATCGTGATGCGCGTGGTCGTCATGTCCATGCGCATGACCGGCATCGGCATAGGCGCCGCCCTCGGGATCGAACGGCGCCTCGATCTCGATCACGCGGGCACCGAGGCCCTTCACCATGGCTTCGATGACGTGGTCGCGGCGGATGCGCAGGCCCTTGGCCATGATCTGCGTCGGCAGATGGCGATTGCCGAGATGCCAGCCGACGCGAATAAGGTGGTGCGGATCGTGGCCGCGGATCTCGAGCAGCGGCTCGGGCGCGGCGACCACCTCTACCAGCCGGCCGTCCTCCAACACCAGCGCATCGCCGCCGCGCAGCGCGACGGCATTCTCCAGGTCGAGCAGGAACTCGAGCCCCCGCGTCCCCGTCATCGCCATGCGGCGGCGGTGTCGATCGTCGAAATCGAGCACGACCGTATCCGCCGGCGCTTCCGCGAAGCGGTGTTGTCCCCTGACCTGCGTCGCCCGGATCATGCGCTTTTACCCCGTTACCGTGTCTCGACCTTCTCGGGCGTGATCACCTCGATCTTCGGCGGCGCCGTAAAACACTTCACCGCGACGCGGCCGAACGTCTTCATGTGCTCCATGGCGCGATGCGGCACCAGCGCCTCGGCATTCTCCCACTGCTCGACGAACACCATCTTGGCGGGATCGGTGACGCTCTCATGCAGATCATAGGCGATATTGCCGGGCTCTTTTCGCGTCTCCTTGATGCAGGCGGTGGCGGCTGCAATGAATTCGGCGCGCGTTTCAGGCTTGATGGTCAAGGTGGCGACGACATAGATCACGAGAAATCCTCCCGGCTTTTCTTCTGGGCTTCAGATACCGGGCGGGACCTTAGACCAGGCGGGATCGAACGCAAAACCGGAAAAGCTGTCTCCGCTACGACCAAGACATATTCCTGGGACATGCGTCGAGGCGCTATTTCAGTACATGAAATATCGCTGCGCCATCGGCAGCACCTCAGCGGGGGCGCAGGTCAAGAGCTCGCCGTCGGCACGGACCTCATAGGTCTCCGGATCGACCTCGATATTGGGCGTGGCGTCGTTGTGAATCATGCTCTTCTTCGAGATCCTGCCGCGGGTGTTCTGGACTGCATAGAGCTTCTTGTCGATGCCGAGCTTGCGCGCGAGGCCACCGGCGATCGCGGCCTTCGAGGTGAACACCACAGAAGACGCAGTGCGCGCCTTGCCGAAGGCGCCGAACATCGGCTGGTAATGCACCGGCTGCGGGGTCGGGATCGAGGCGTTGGGATCGCCCATGGGAGCCGCGACGATCATGCCGCCCTTGACGACGCAATCCGGCTTGACGCCAAAGAAGGCCGGCGACCACAGCACGAGATCGGCGAGCTTGCCCTTCTCCACCGAGCCGATCAGCTTCGAAACGCCGTGGGCGATCGCGGGATTGATCGTGTATTTGGCGATGTAGCGTTTGACCCGGAAATTGTCGTTGTCCTTGCCCTTGTCCTGCGGCAGCGAGCCGCGCTGCTTCTTCATCTTGTCGGCGGTCTGCCAGGTCCGGATGATGACCTCGCCGAGGCGGCCCATGGCCTGGGAGTCCGAGGAGATCATGGAGAGCGCGCCGAGATCATGCAGGATGTCCTCGGCCGCGATGGTCTCCTTGCGGATGCGGCTTTCAGCAAACGCCAGATCTTCCGCGATCGAGGGATCGAGGTGGTGGCACACCATCAGCATGTCCAGATGCTCGTCGATGGTGTTGCGCGTGAAGGGCCGCGTCGGGTTGGTCGACGACGGGAGCACGTTCTTCAGCCCCGCGACCTTGATGATATCAGGGGCGTGACCGCCGCCGGCGCCCTCGGTGTGGAAGGCGTGGATGGTGCGGCCTTTGAACGCCTTGATGGTATCCTCGACGAAGCCGGACTCGTTCAGCGTGTCGGTGTGGATCATCACCTGGATGTCGTAGTCGTCGGCGACCGAAAGGCAGGTGTCGATCGCGGCCGGCGTCGTGCCCCAGTCCTCGTGCAGCTTCAGCGCGCAGGCGCCGGCCTTGATCATCTCGACCAGCGCGCCGGGCCGCGAGGCGTTGCCCTTGCCGGAGACGCCGAGATTGACCGGGAAGGCGTCGAACGACTGGATCATCCGGCCCATGTGCCACGGCCCCGGCGTGCAGGTGGTGGCGAACGTGCCGTGCGACGGGCCGGTGCCGCCCCCTAGCATCGAGGTGACGCCCGACATCAGCGCGTGCTCGATCTGCTGCGGGCAGATGAAATGGATGTGGCTGTCGAAGCCGCCGGCGGTGAGGATCTTGCCTTCACCCGCGATCACGTCGGTGCCGGGGCCGATGATGATGGTGACACCGGGCTGGATGTCGGGATTGCCGGCCTTGCCGATGCCAGCGATCATGCCGTCCTTGATCGCGACGTCGGCCTTCACGATGCCCCAGTGATCGACGATCAGCGCATTGGTGATGACGGTGTCCGCCGCGCCCTGCTTGTTGGTGACCTGCGACTGGCCCATGCCGTCGCGGATCACCTTGCCGCCGCCGAACTTCACTTCCTCGCCGTAGGTGGTGAAATCCTTCTCGACCTCGATGATGAGGTCGGTGTCGGCCAGCCGCACCTTGTCGCCGGTGGTCGGGCCGAACATGTCGGCATAGACGGAACGCTTTATTTTGACGGACATCACAAGCCCCGTTTGCGTTTGAATTTTGGATCGGTGCTCACAGCGAGGTCCTCGCTGTGAGCACCGTGTCGTCGAATGTCGTATCGAGCCAGGAGTTACCGCCGCGGCAACCGGCGACAACCTGCTCGGCCCAGTCAGTGTAATCGACGAGATCGTCACGTTCCGCGGCCGTCGGATCCGAATGCACGCGCGCGCCGATATTGCTGATCTTGTCGGCGATCTTGATCAGCCTGGCGCCAGCCGATTTTTTCGGCGCGTCGAGCACCTGACGCCGCCGCCGCTCCGGCTTCGGCAGACTCATGTCGTCGGTGCATTCCTCGACAAGCGACGCGACACGGTCGGAGAATTTTTGCGCGAGCTCCTCGCGCGTGGTGTCGGTGTCCTCGATCGCATCATGCAGCCAGCCGGCGGCAACGAGTTCGGCGTCGGCGCCGTCGGTCGCGGTCGCAAGCAGGTTCGCGACCTCGGCGAGGTGGTTGATGTAAGGCTCATGACCGCGGCCCTTGCGCGCCATGCCGTTGTGGCGGCGCGCGGCGAGTTCGGCGGCTTCGGAGATGAGGCGGACAGGTGACAGCATGGCAAAGTCCTCCGTTTTCGCCTCAACCGTGGCGCGCCACGCTCGTTCCTGTGGATTTCACAGCTTCCCCATCACGTCGCCGCGGAAGCCGTAGATGGTCTTCTTACCGGCCACCGCGACGAGCTGGACGTCGCGGGTCTGGCCCGGCTCGAAGCGAACGGCGGTGCCGGCGGCGATGTCGAGGCGCATGCCGCGGGCTTTCTTGCGATCGAACTTCAGCGCCGGGTTGGTCTCGAAGAAATGATAGTGCGAGCCGACCTGGATCGGGCGGTCGCCGGTGTTGGCGACCGTCAGCGTCACGGTCTTGCGGCCGGCATTGAGCTCGATCTCGCCGTCCTGGATGAAGAGTTCGCCGGGAATCATGCTTCTCTCCTACCTGATCGGCTCGTGCACAGTGACGAGCTTGGTCCCGTCCGGAAAGGTCGCCTCGACCTGGATGTCGTGGATCATCTCTGGGATTCCCGGCATCACCTGCTCGCGGGTGAGGACCTGCGCGCCCGCCTGCATCAGCTCGGCGACGGTGCGGCCATCGCGCGCACCCTCGAGGATGAAATCGGAGATGAGCGCGATCGCCTCCGGATGGTTGAGCTTGACGCCGCGATCCAGCCGGCGGCGGGCCACGATCGCCGCCATCGAGATCAGAAGCTTGTCCTTTTCGCGGGGAGACAGGTTCATGCGAAATCTCTTCCGTTCAACACTTTCAGCCGATCAATTGAGCCAGAGCCGCGGCAACGTCGCACCGGTGCGCGCCAGGACGGCCATCATGTCCGCGCGCAGCCGCGCCGCATCTTGGGCACAGAACCGTGCCATTGCAAAGCCATTCCAGGCGGATATCCCGACCTCGCCGGCGAAGGATTCCGAGGCCTCGCGGAGACGCTCGATCAGAGCCTCGTCGCCGGGCACGATCAGCGCCGTGCCGATCGCAGCGCCGCCCTTGGCCACCGCCGATCGCGCAAGCTTTGCGCCGATATTGCCGTCGAGCCTGACGGTCTCGGCGAACACTAGCTTGCCGCCGCGACGCAGCCGCCAGTGGTCGACGAACTCGCCTTGCTCCATTCGTTCGCCCATGGCGGTACGGCCGAACACCACGATCTCGCACAGCAGAAGCGAGGCAGTCGCATTGAGGTCAATGTCGAAGCGGCGCCGAACGCGCGCCCGGTCGAACAGGATCGTCTCCTGCGGCAGCCAGCCGACATGTGCGCCCGCGGCAACCTTCAGCGTTATATTGAGCTCCGCCGCCTGCCCTGGCGCGCGGTAGACCTTTTCCGCGGCTGCCGTCGTCAGCGTCAGCTTCGAGCTATCTGCGGCCGCGATTTCGATGTCGAAGCGATCGCCGCCCGCAACGCCGCCGGCCGTGTTGACGAACACGCCGGAGAGACCCTCGTCCTCCGGCGAAGGGAAGCGCACGCGCAGCGAGCCGGACTCATGCAAGACCCCGCGACGTGTCACACCGTCACGCGCGTGGACGTCGAAGCGCACCGCGCCGCGGGCGCGGTTGGCGTCGAACACCGAAGATGTCGCTGAAACGTCGCTGCGCATCCGCCTCCCCAGCCGGTCGCGGCAGAATGGCTTACAGCGCCATCTGGCGGCTGATTTCGCTCGCGTCGAGATTGGAGCGGTCGCAGGTGAACTTCACCGCGCCGCGATCCATCACCGCAAAACTGTCGCCGAGTTCGCAGGCAAAGTCGAGATATTGTTCGACCAGCACGATGGCGATGTTGCCGAGATTGCGCAGGTACGAGATGGCTCGGCCGATATCCTTGATGATCGAGGGCTGGATGCCCTCGGTCGGCTCGTCGAGCAGCAGCAGCTTTGGCCGCATCACCAGCGCGCGCCCGATCGCGAGCTGTTGCTGCTGGCCGCCGGAGAGATCGCCGCCGCGCCGGCCGAGCATGGATTGCAGCACCGGGAACAGCGAGTACACGTCGTCCGGAATGTGCTTGTCCTCGCGCCTGAGCGGGCCGAAGCCGGTCTTGAGATTTTCCTCGACCGTCAGAAGCGGAAAGATCTCGCGCCCCTGCGGCACGAAGCCGATGCCCTTGCGCGCGCGCTCATAGGGCTTCAGGCCCGTGATATCGCTGCCGTCGAGCACGATCGCGCCCGAGGAGATCGGGTACTGCCCGACCATGGCGCGCAAGAGCGAGGTCTTGCCGACGCCGTTGCGCCCGAGCACGCAAGTCACCTTGCCGGGTTCGGCCGCGATCGAGACGCCACGCAGCGCCTGCGCCGCGCCGTAGAACAGGTTGATGTCCTTGACCTCAAGCATCGCTCACCGCCCCAGATAGACTTCGATGACCCGCTCGTTGGACGAGACCTGGTCGATGGTGCCTTCCGCGAGCACGGTACCCTCATGCAGGCAGGTGACCTTGACGCCGAGCTCGCGCACGAACGTCATGTCGTGCTCGACCACCATCACGGTGTGGGTCTTGTTGATTTGCTTGAGCAGCTCGGCGGTGAGATGCGTCTCGACGTCGGTCATGCCAGCGACGGGTTCGTCGACGAGAAGCAGTTTCGGATCCTGTGCGAGCAGCATGCCGATCTCGAGCCACTGCTTCTGGCCGTGGCTGAGGCTGCCGGCGAGACGGGCGCGGGCATCGGTGAGGCGGATCGTCTCCAGCACCTTGTCGATCTGCTCGGATTCCGCCCGGCTGCCGCGCCAGAACAGCGTACCCTTGACGCTGTGGTCGACATTGAGCGCGAGCAGCAGGTTGTCCTGCACGGTCTGGCTCTCGAACACGGTCGGCTTCTGGAATTTGCGGCCGATGCCGAGCTCGGCGATACGGGTTTCGTCCAGCCGCGTCAGATCGGTGACGCCGTCGAACAGCACGGTGCCTTCGTCAGGCTTGGTCTTGCCGGTGATGATGTCCATCATCGTGGTCTTGCCGGCGCCGTTCGGGCCGATGATGGCACGCATCTCGCCGGGCTCGAGCGTCAGCGAGAGGTTGTTGATGGCGTGGAAGCCGTCGAACGAGACGTGCACGCCGTCGAGATAAAGCATTGCGGAGGTGGCGCGGGTGTCCATGACGTTCATTGCGCTTCCTCCGCCATTTTAGGTTCGGTGACGCCGTCTTCGGCCGCGGCGCTCGCAATGGTCGCGGCGTCGCGCCTTTCTTTCGACGAGTCCCACCAGGCGTTGAAAGTGCCGACGATACCCTTTGGCAGCAGCAGCGTCACCAGGATGAACATGGCGCCCAGCATGAACAGCCAGTAAGGTGCGAGCATGCCGGAGGTGAAGAACGTCTTTGCGTAGTTGACGACGACGGCGCCAAGCGCAGCGCCGACCAGCGTACCGCGGCCGCCGACCGCGACCCAGATCACTGCCTCGATCGAATTGCCCGGCGCGAATTCGCTTGGGTTGATGATGCCGACCTGCGGCACATAGAGCGCGCCGGCGACGCCGGCCATGCAGGCCGACACCGTGAACACGAACAGCTTGTAGGATTCGACGCGGTAGCCGAGGAAGCGCGCGCGCGATTCCGCATCGCGCACGGCGATCAGCACCTTGCCGAGCTTGGACGAGACGATGGCGCGGCAGATCAGGAAGCCGGCGATCAGCGCCAGGCAGCTCAGCGCGAACAGCGCAGCACGCGTGCCCTCGGCCTGCACGTTGAAGCCCAAAATGTCCTTGAAGTCGGTCATGCCGTTGTTGCCGCCGAAGCCGAAATCGTTGCGGAAGAAGGCGAGCAGCAGTGCATAGGTCATCGCCTGCGTGATGATCGACAGATACACGCCCGTGACGCGGGAGCGGAAGGCGAGCCAGCCGAAGCAAAAGGCGAGCAGCCCCGGTACGATCAGCACCATCAGCGCGGCAAACCAGAACATGTCGAAGCCGTACCAGTACCAGGGCAGCTTCGAATAGTTCAGGAACACCATGAAGTCCGGCAGGATCGGGTTGCCGTAGACGCCGCGGCTGCCGATCTGCCGCATCAGGTACATGCCCATCGCGTAGCCGCCGAGCGCGAAGAAGGCGCCGTGGCCGAGCGAGAGGATGCCGCAATAGCCCCAGATCAGGTCAATCGAGAGCGCCAGGATGGCGTAGCAGACATATTTGCCCCAGAGCGCGACCAGATAGGTCGGCACTTGCAGGAACGAGCCCGCGGGCAGCAGCAGGTTGGAGAGCGGGATGAGGATGCCGCAGGCCACGACGACGGCAAGGAAGATCGTCGCGCCGCGGTCCAGCGATCGCGTCAGCATGTGAGGGGTCATGCTTCCACCGCACGGCCCTTGAGCGCGAACAGACCGCGCGGCCGCTTTTGAATGAACAGGATGATGAGAACGAGGATGGCGATCTTGCCGAGCACGGCGCCGGCGACCGGCTCCAGGAATTTGTTGGCGATGCCGAGCGTGAAGGCGCCGACCAGCGTGCCCCAGAGATTGCCGACGCCGCCGAACACGACGACCATGAAGCTGTCGATGATGTAGCTCTGGCCGAGATTGGGGCTGACATTGTCGATCTGAGACAGCGCCACGCCGGCGATGCCGGCAATGCCCGAGCCGAGGCCGAAGGTCAGCGCATCGACACGCGAGGTCGCGATGCCCATCGAAGCCGCCATGCGGCGGTTCTGCGTGACCGCGCGCATCTCGAGCCCGAGTGCCGTGTAGCGCAGCATCGCGAGCAGAATGACGAACACCGCGAGCGTGAAGACAAGGATCCAGAGCCGGTTATAGGTAATCGTGATCTGGCCGAGTTCGAATGCGCCGCTCATCCAGGAGGGATTGCCGACCTCGCGGTTGGTCGGACCGAACATGGTGCGCACCGCCTGCTGCAGCACCAGCGACAGACCCCATGTTGCCAACAGCGTCTCCAGCGGACGGCCATAGAGAAAGCGGATGATGCTGCGCTCGATCACGACGCCGAGCGCGCCCGCCACCAGGAAGGCGAGCGGCACCGCGATCAGCAGCGAATAGTCGAACAGGCCGGGATAGCGGGTGCGGATCACCTCCTGCACCACGAAGGTGGTGTAGGCTCCGATCATCACCATCTCGCCATGGGCCATGTTGATGACGCCCATCACGCCGAACGTGATGGCAAGCCCGATCGCGGCAAGCAGCAGCACCGAACCGAGCGAGAGGCCGTACCAGGCATTCTGCACCATCGACCAGACCGCGAGCGAACTCTGGATCGAGCCGATTGCGCTCGCGGCAGCCTTGGTCACCGAGGCCGGCTGGTCGCCCATGCCGGTGAGCAGCGCCATCGCCTCCTGGTCGCCGCGCGCCTTGATGGTGGCAACGGCTTCGAGCTTCTCGACCTCGGTGGCATCGGGCTTGAACAACAGGATCGCCGCGCGGGCGTCGCCCAGCGCAGCCTTGACGGATCGGTTGGTTTCCTTGGCGAGCGCGCCGTCGACGGCTTCGAGCGACGTCTCCTCATGCGACTTGAAGACGGATTGCGCCGCCTGGAGCCGCGCTCCGATGTCGGGTGACTGCAGCGTCAGACTGCCGATCGCGGCATCGACGCTGCGGCGCAGGCGGTTGTTGAGGCGGACCGCGCTTGCACTGTCGGGCACGCTGGCCACGGCCTGACCGGTCGCGGCATCGATCGACTTGCCGTCGGCGCCGGTAACGTAAACCTTCTTGCTGTCCGGATCGGCCATCAGCCGGCCGTCCTGGAGCGCGCTGATAATCGGAAAGGCCAGCGTATTGCCGCTGCTCGCGACCACGCCGATCGCCTCTTCCGTGTCGGAATAATCGTCGTTGGCGAATTTGGCGACCGCATCTTCGAACGGACCAGCCAAGGCCGGCAGTGCGAACGCGATCAGGAACAACGAGAGCAGGAGCGAACAGAGGCGGGCGGACAAATTGGCTGGCACTGTGAAAGACCCCGGCAGAAAAGGGTGGAGAAGGCGGCGGGATCGCCGCCTTCTCCGATCATGCAATGAAGTGTCAGATTCGGATCAGGAACCCGAACCGAGGCACTTGTTGCTCTTGGTGTTGAAGTTGCCGCACTTCTTGCCGACCCAGTCGCCGACCAGGTCCTTGGAGCCGTCGAGCTCCTTCGACCAGGCGTCGCCCGCGACAAGACCCGGGGTCTTCCACACCACGTCGAACTGGCCGTTGGCTTTGATTTCGCCAATGAACACCGGCTTGGTGATGTGATGGTTCGGAAGCATCTTGGAGGCGCCGCCGGTCAGGTTCTTGGCTTCGATGCCCGGGAGCGCGTCGATCACCTTGTCCGGATCGGTCGACTTCACCTTCTCGACCGCCTTGACCCACATGTCGAAGCCGATCACGTGCGCTTCCATCGGATCGTTGGTCACGCGCTTCGGATTCTTGGTGTAGGTCTGCCACGCCTTGATGAACTTCTCGTTCTCCGGCGACTTGATCGACTGGAAGTAGTTCCAGGCGGCGAGATGGCCGAGCAGCGGCTTGGTGTCGATGCCGGCGAGTTCTTCCTCACCCACCGAGAACGCGACGACCGGGATGTCCTTCGCCTTGATGCCCTGGTTGCCGAGCTCCTTGTAGAAAGGAACGTTGGCGTCGCCGTTGATGGTCGAGACCACGGCGGTCTTCTTGCCGGCCGAGCCGAACTTCTTGATGTCGGCCACGATCGTCTGCCAGTCGGAATGACCGAACGGCGTGTAGTTGATCATGATGTCTTCCTGGGCGACACCCTTGGACTTCAGATAGGCTTCCAGGATCTTGTTGGTGGTGCGTGGATAGACGTAGTCGGTGCCCGCGAGCACCCAGCGCTTCACCTTCTCGTCCTTCATCAGATAGTCGACGGCGGGGATCGCCTGCTGGTTCGGCGCGGCACCGGTGTAGAACACGTTGCGCTCGCTCTCCTCGCCCTCGTACTGCACGGGGTAGAACAGGATGCTGTTCAGCTCCTTGAACACCGGGAGCACCGACTTGCGCGACACCGAGGTCCAGCAGCCGAACACGACCGAGACCTTGTCCTTGGTGATCAACTCGCGCGCCTTCTCGGCGAACAGCGGCCAGTTCGAAGCGGGATCGACGACGACGGCTTCGAGCTTCTTGCCGTTGACGCCGCCCTTCTTGTTCTGCTCGTCGATCAGGAAGAGGATGGTGTCCTTCAGCGTGGTCTCGCTGATGGCCATGGTGCCGGAGAGAGAATGAAGCACGCCGACCTTGATGGTGTCGTCCGCGGCTTTCGCACCGGAAATGGAAGCCAGACCAAGCATCAGTCCGGCGGTCGCGGCGAGAACGCCACGGCGGCTAAATGGCGCCGCTATATCGTGAGTGGATTTGCTATGCATGAGTGTCTCATCTCCCTGACGCAGACGTGAAAAACGCTGCGAAACGGCCCCAACGGCCGCCTGCGATTAACGGATTCGCAAGAACCGTGCCATGGATTAGACACATATTAGGCCATTGATTTCGCTGGGGAAATCGACAGAAAACCAAGCATCGCCATAGCCGCGCCGCCTAAACCTTGAGCAATTCGAATGTATGCGAATGTGGCAGGCAGGCTATTTTCTAAGCAAATTTCCCACCCTGGCTAAATTTCCGGCATAACTATTTCTGCACCGCGATCGCCATTTGTGGTGCGCCTGCCTTGAAAGCGCCGCCTCAATGTTCCATATGGGGGGCGAGGTCTCTTGCGAATCAGAGACCGTTGCGAGCCGCGTGTTCTTAAGCCCTTACGGGCGTCTGGCTTGCCCCATCCCATCAAGCCATCCGACACCCCAAACACGCAGGTGTCCCTCTCGACACCCTTTTGCGCGCGCCGCGCCGAATGCGCCGGGCGCCCGCTTTTGACATGGAAAGAACCCACCTTTTGACTTCGTTTCAGGATTTCGGCCTCGCCGAACCCATCGCTCGTGCTCTCACCGAAGAGAACTACGTCACCCCCACCCCCATCCAGACCCAGACGATTCCGACCGCGCTGACCGGCCGCGACGTCGTCGGCATCGCCCAGACCGGAACCGGCAAGACCGCGTCTTTCGCGCTGCCGATCCTGCACCGCCTGCTCGAGAATCGCATCAAGCCGCAGCCGAAGACGACCCGCGTCCTGGTGCTGTCGCCGACCCGCGAACTGTCCGGCCAAATCCTCGACAGCTTCAACGCCTATGGCCGCCACATCCGCCTGTCCTCGACCCTCGCCATCGGCGGCGTGCCGATGGGCCGTCAGGTCCGCTCGCTGATGCAGGGCGTCGAGGTGCTGGTCGCCACCCCCGGCCGTTTGCTCGACCTCGTGCAGAGCAACGGACTGAAGCTTGGAAGCGTCGAATTCCTCGTGCTCGACGAAGCCGACCGCATGCTCGACATGGGCTTCATCAACGACATCCGCAAAATCGTCGCCAAGCTGCCGATCAAGCGGCAGACGCTGTTCTTCTCGGCCACCATGCCGAAGGACATCGCCGAGCTGGCCGACGCCATGCTGCGCGACCCTGCCCGCGTCGCGGTGACCCCGGTCTCCTCGACCGTGGAGCGCATCCAGCAGCGCATCATCCAGGTCGACTTCTCCGCCAAGCCGGCGTTCCTCGCCCAGCTGTTGAAGCAGGAGCAGGTCAACCGAGCCCTGGTCTTCACGCGCACCAAGCACGGCGCCGACAAGGTCGTTAAGACACTCGAGAAGGCGGGGATCCCCGCCAGCGCCATCCACGGTAACAAGTCGCAGAACCATCGCGAACGGACGCTTGCCCAGTTCCGCACCGGTGAAATCCGCACGCTGGTCGCCACCGATATCGCCGCCCGCGGCATCGATGTCGACGGCATCACCCACGTCATCAATTTCGACCTGCCCAACGTGCCGGAGACCTATGTGCATCGCATCGGTCGCACCGCGCGCGCGGGTGCCGAGGGTACCGCGATCTCACTGGTCGCAGGCGGCGAGGAGCTGAGCTATCTCCGCGATATCGAGCGGCTGATCAAAGTGGCGCTGCCGCGTGAGGATCGCCGCACCGACGCCGGCCGCCGGGATGCGGGCCCTCCCCCGCAGCAGCAACGACAGGGTCGGCCGGGCCGCCCGGGCCAGCGTCCGCAAGGCGCAAGGTCTGGTGAGGGACGCCACGGTGACGGTCGCCGTGCCGACGAAAGGCATGCGGACGGGCGCCACCACAGTGCCGCCAAGCAGGGCGACGGAAGACCCGGCGAGGGACGGCATGGCGACGCCAGGCGTGCTGACGCACGGCCCGGCAGTGGCCCGAAGGCTTCGAAGGCTCCTCGTCGCGACCACACCGGCGGCAAGGCGCATTCTTCGCCAAACGGCCGTCCGGAACAGCGTTCCGCGCATAGCGCCGGGGCGTCTGATGGGATACAAGGCGTTGCCTTTTTGCGCCGCGAGAGTCGGCCGAACGGCCAACCGAACCGCAAACCCCATTCGCACTAGCCGTCCACGACCTGGAGAAATTCATGGCTAAGGAAGAGCTGATCCAGTTCGAAGGACTGGTCACCGAAATCCTCCCCGACGCGCGCTACCGCGTGCAGCTCGACGCCGGACACGAGATCGTCGCCTACACCGCCGGCAAGATGAAGAAGAACCGCATCAAGACTCTGGCGGGCGACCGCGTGACGGTTGAGATGTCGCCCTATGACCTCGAAAAGGGCCGGCTGATTTTCCGCCACAAGGACGAACGTCCGAGCGGGATGGGCGGCCCTCCGCGCCCCGGACAGCGCGGCGGCCAGTTCCGCCGCCGTTAGTCGGGAGGCTCAGCGCGCGAGCGCGGACCTGAAGTTCCGACCTGTATGCTGATCCGCCGTGAACATCACGGCGGATCAAAAAATCGTGCACGTCAGCATTGTTTTGGGGTTCTGTTTCCAATAAAATGAGTTAATCGATTTTCGGCCGGACGACATTAGCATCCACCGGTACAGCCGGTTCAGACACGCTGACGACCCTTCCAAAAATTCGATCTAACCTGTCCGCGCGAGCGGGCCCTGACATTGTGTTATCTGAGAAGGGACTACCCCCATGAGCATGGGAACCGTGAAGTGGTTTAACGCGACCAAAGGCTTCGGCTTCATCCAGCCCGACGATGGCGGCCAGGACGTGTTTGTCCACATCAGCGCTGTGGAGCGTGCAGGCCTGGGCACGCTGCGCGAAGGTCAGAAGATCTCCTACGAGATCGTGGCCGACCGCCGTTCCGGCAAGTCGGCAGCGGACAACCTCCGTTCCGCCGGTTGAGCCTACCGCTTACGGCCCCGATCGGCTCGAGCGAACAAGTTAAAAGAAAAGGCCGGGCACAATGCCCGGCCTTTTTTCTAGTTCAGGGGGCACGGCAGCGACGGTACGCCGTTGTAAGGAACGCAGGTGACCTGGCGCGGGCGCGTGTAGGAGACATCGCTCAGCGTGATGCCCGACTTCAGAACAAATTTGACAGAAGGCGTGTAGAGGTAACTCGCCTCGCTGTAAATGAGGTAGGTCTTCGGGATCAAGAGCGTCGACGGAATCATCGAGGTGACCGTGGTACCAGCAGCCAGAGCCGAGGGCGGAGCCGTCAGCGTGGCCTGCGTCGCACCGTTGGCAATGGTGGCGGACTGGCTCCATTTAATTTTGGCGACGCTGCTCGAGTCGATATAGATCTGAAGAACCGTGCCGTTCACGAGCGTAGCGTCGTAAGGCATGATCATCGAAATGCTTGCCGTGAACGTGTCCTGCAAGTCGTTCGAGTCGAGCGACGTTGACTGCGACGTCAAATCGGACAGTGTCCGTGCAATCATTGTGACTTTGCGATCAATCGCCACGGCCGATGAAAATTCGACGGTACCGAAGAACATCACCAGCATCAGCGGCACGATGACCGCGAATTCGGTCGCCGCGAGCGCGCGCTTGTCGGCGACGAAGTCACGCACGAATTGACCGGTATTCCTCCAGATATGCGCAATCGGCTGCATCGGCTTGCTCGAATCCATCTGTCTCAAAAAGGTTCGTTCTTGAAGGCCGCGGTCGCGACCAGCAGCCGTTTGTTGCTGCAGCCCATGTTGAAGCCAAGGCCGGTGACGATGAGCGGCCACTGATAGAACAGGCGCACCACGACGACCTGGCCGGCGGCCCCGGCATTGTACTGCACGCCGGCCGGGTTGAAGCTGCAGGAATTGCCGTAGCTGGTGAGGCTTAGTGCTCCGAACGAGTTCGTACTCACAACGTCGATGTAGAGCTTGGTGCAATCAAAGAGCGCTGGGATCTGGCTGCAGACGTAAGCCTTGAACGTCGTTTGCGAGCAGGGCGTGCTCACGCCGGACACCGCGCAGGCCGCCACCGAACCGGATTGCGCCTGCCCCGTCAGCAACACCCGCGCGGAATTCTGGCTGGCGCTCTCGAGCACCTGGGTCGCCAAGAACATCAGCGCCGTCTCGATGATGGCGAACAGCAGCGCGAAGAACATCGGTGCGACCAGCGCGAACTCGACGGCTGCGGAGCCGCGGCGACTGCCGCGAAACCGGCGCAGCATGGCGAGGAGCGTGAACCTCGTAGGTGCAGGCGAAGGCATCAAATTCCCCAGCAGCAGCAGCAATCATCTGCCATGTTCAATAGCGGAAACTGATTGTTTAAGTGTTTCAGGCGATCCGCACCCGGCGACCCGGGCCATTAGGGGCGCGTTAACCGTGAACGACCCAGGCCAAGGAGACGAGAGCATTGAGACGAGCATACGGAGAGAGAAACTCATGCGACCGCATCGGCCCGGGGCGATCCTTGCCCCGGCAAACCCGCCAATCAAACTCGCTGGTTGGTCTTACTTAGTTGGTCTTACTCAGTTCGTCTTGGCGCCCGCACCAGCATTGCCGCTGGCCGTGCTGCTCAACGAACCGGCCTGACTCATCGTGTTGTTGAAATAGGTGTCGCTGTCGCCGAGCGTCACGCGACGCTGGCAAACCGGCATGCAGCTGTAGGACTCGCGCTCGATCCCGCGATAGACGGTGACGAGCCGATCGCTCGGACCTTCAACCTGGATCTGGCGATCGACCAGGATCTCGCCGCCTCGGTCGAGCGCGATGAAATTGGTGGCGCCATAGCCCTTGCCGGTCACGACGATCATGCCACCGGGCTGGAGCGTGACGTCGGCAATCATGGGATTGCCGACCACGATGGTCGCCACCTTGCCAGGCAACCGCACCAGCTTGGCCTGGTCGACATTCACGGCTATGGCATCTGCGGTCGGCTCGGCAAGGCCAGCAGCCGGCGATGCCAGCACCGCGGCCGCAACCAGAAGACAGACGCGCGCATGACGGCGCAGCAGTTGTTTACGCATACTCTTACCCCCGGGACGTCACAAACCGGCAGAAGCAATCAGATAACAGCCGAGCCGGTGCCCGACCCGGCTAACCTGCCCTCAATTCGTGAACGTTCCGCAAATTCGCCGACTATTGTTTGAACGGACTGGCATTTCGCGGCCCCGAGAACCTAGCGGCGGAACGGATAGGCAAGCTGCCCTCCGATCTCCTTCGGCATGGTGGCTTCATCCTTGCCGTAATCCTGCGGCAATTGCCCCTCGGGCATCCGGAAAGTGCCGAACAGCACATCCCAGATCGGGAACGTGCCGGCAAAATTGGTGTCGCCGCCCTCTGCGAGCGAGGTGTGGTGCCAGCGATGGAACACCGGCGTCGCCAGCACATATTTGAACGGCCCGAAGGTCCAGTTGAGGTTGGCGTGCACGAAGGCCGAATGGAAGGTCGTGAACGGGGCGAGCCAGACCATGGCGTTCGGCGAAATGCCGGCCATCAGCAGCACGACGTCGACCGCGATCGTACCGAGCACGAGATTGACGGGATGGAAGCGGGCCGCGGAAATCCAGCTGATCTCCTCCGAGGAGTGATGGATCGCGTGGTACTTCCAGAACCCGCCGCCGTGGAACAACCGGTGCAGCCAGTACAGCATGAAATCGGACAGGACCAGGAACAGCACGGCCTGGACCCAGAGCGGCAATAGCGACAGCGGGCCGTGGCCATTGTCGTAGAAGGCGATGAGTTCGTCGGCATCATGGATGTTGAAGACGAAGCTCGCACCGACGATCAGAAGGCTGATCCGCATGACGCGTGCGAACACCGGAACGACAAACCAGTAGCAGATGTCCGTGACGATCTCCCGCTTGCGCCACCAGGGCACGCCGGGATTGCAGGCCCAGACGTGCTCGAGCACGGTGAAGACCACCGCGAGCGCGAAAGTCGTGGGGATCACCTTCGCGATGGTCTCGCCGAGCATCAGGGCGATTTCCATGGGCAGGCTCGACATTGTCGCCTCTCTTGCGAATTGCTGGTCCCGCCTACGCGTACTCCCTCAAATTTAAGGGACGGTGAAGCCGGAACTGCGCTTGCTGCACATCCGGAACTGGAACGATTGCAGCTGGCTGCCTTAAGGCGAAATTCACTCTGGCCAGCGGCAGGCGGGTTTGCCCGATCGAATTAACTCTCCCGAAAGAGCTCGGATCTCATGGTCATTGGGTCAAGCACAACGCCGAACGAGGCGATCCCACCCCAGATGGAGTTTTGTTCATGAAGAACCTGATTGCGCGTTTCGCGAAAGATGAATCCGGCGCCACCGCCATCGAATACGGCCTGATCGCCGCCGGCATCGCGCTGGCCATCATCACCGTCGTCAACAATCTCGGCACCACGCTGAACGCCAAGTTCACCTCGATCAGCAGCTCGCTGAAGTAAGCGATCGACGAACGACGGCAAAAGCCCCGGGCCTCCGGGGCCTTTGTTTTTCAGACGGCGAGTTCCAGTGGCGTTGAGCAAGTACAGTACCGATGCCGCGGTCGCGGCAAACGCGGCGGAGGCCGCGCAGACCGGCTCGCCGGCTTACTGGGTCTGCCTGGCCCTGCTGCTTGCGACCGTCGCGCTCGCCGCACGCATCGCCTCCCTCTGGTGAGCACGCCTTTGGCTGGTTCCGCCCATCGAAACGGCTGCCGCCGTTTTCGGTTTGTTTAGCACTGCCGGCTAGAATCCGGCGACGCCAGCTCCGCGGCAAACCCAGGCCTCAAGACGCAACCCATGATCCTCGACCTTGCGCGCCTTCTGCTCTTCCCTGCCCTGATGGCGTTTGCCGCCGCGAGCGATCTCTTCACGATGACGATCTCTAACCGCGTATCGCTGGCGCTGGTCGCCGGCTTTTTCGCGCTCGCTCTCGCCGGTGGCATGGCACCTTACGAGATGCTGAGCCATGTCGGCTCAGGTGCGCTCGTCCTGGTCGTGGCTTTCACCTGTTTTGCGATGGGTTGGGTCGGCGGTGGCGATGCCAAGGTCGCGGCCTCCGTCGCACTCTGGTTCGGGTTCGCACAGCTGATGAACTTCCTGCTCTACGCCTCGCTGTTCGGTGGGGCGCTGACGCTGCTCCTGCTCCAGTTCCGGCAGTGGCCGCTGCCTTATGGGCTGGCGGGCCAGGCCTGGCTCGCGCGGCTGCACGCCAAGGAGAGCGGCATTCCCTACGGCATCGCGCTCGCAATGAGTGCGCTGATGGTCTACCCGGAGACCGAATGGGTGAAGGCGATCGACCTCGCTCACCTCGCATTGCGCTGAACGCATCGGGTCAACCCGGCGTTAAGGCGATTTAGATACGCCTCATTAACCATGCTTTGACGAATAGCTGGTCAACTGCCGATTACGGCGGCGTCAGCGTCGCGGCGTTTGTTGGAAAGTGAAGCGTATGAATAGGGCACGCATTGTCGTCCTGACGGTCGCCATCTGCGCCGGCGGTGTCGCCGCGTATCTGGCGAGCGGCTCGGACAATTCTGCGCCGCCTCCGGCTCCGGTCGCGCAGCTTCCCACCGTCGACGTCCTGGTCGCCAAGAACGACATCGGCCTCGGCCAGACCGTCAAGCCGGAAGACGTGCAATGGCAGACCTGGCCGTCCGCGACCGCCAGCACCACCTTCATCCGCCGCAACGAGCGCCCCGAGGGGGTAACCCAGGTCACCGGCTCGATCGCACGATCCCCCTTCATCCAGGGTGAGCCGATCCGCGACCAGAAGCTGGTCAAGGCCGAAGGCTCCGGCTTCATGGCGGCAATCCTGCCCACCGGCATGCGGGCGATTTCGACCGAGATCTCGCCGGAAACCGGCGCAGGCGGCTTCATCCTCCCCAACGACCGCGTCGACGTGCTTCTGACGCGCCGTCTCAAGAATCCGGACCAGAGCAGCGGCGCCCCTGATGTGATCACGTCCGAGATCATCCTGGCCAATATCCGCGTCCTGGCCATCGACCAGGCGCCGAAGGAGAAGGACGGGCAGAACGCGGTGGTCGGCAAGACCGTCACCCTCGAGCTCAATCCTGCGCAGACTGCGACGCTCTCCTCCGCACGCCAGAGCGGCACGCTGTCGCTGGCGTTGCGCAGCATCGTCGACGTCAAGCTCAGCGAGATCACGCTCGATGATTCCGCGCAGAAGCGCGATGGCATTTCGATCATTCGGTACGGTATCCCAAGCTCGACGGCGAAGGCACGATGAGGACTGTCGATATGAAATGCAGGGCGAACTTGGCGACGATGCGAACCTCTGTGGTCCGCGCCCTGTCGTTTTCGGCCACCGTCGCGCTCGCGCTCAACCCGGTGCTGACCCCTGTGGTTGCCGCCGACTATCGCCCTGTGGCGCAGGCTGCGGCCGACGGTCAGATGAACGCGCGATTCCTCTCGCTCGGCATCGGCAAGTCGATCGTGATCGACCTTCCGCGTGACATCAAGGACGTGCTTGTCGCCGATCCCAAGATCGCCAACGCGGTCGTCCGCTCGGCGCAGCGCGCCTACATCATCGGCGCCGCGATCGGCCAGACCAACATCGTGTTCTTCGATTCCGCCGGCCAGCAGATTGCGGCCTATGACATCGCGGTCAAGCGCGACCTCAACGGCGTGCGGGCCGCGCTGAAGCAGGTCCTGCCGAACTCAGACATCCAGATCGACGGGCTAGGCGACGGCATCATCCTGACCGGTTCGGCCGCGAATCCCGCCGAAGCCCAGCAGGCCAACGACCTCGCCGTGCGCCTCGCGGGCGGCCCCGAGAAGGTCGTGAACTCGATCGTGGTCCGCGGCCGCGACCAGGTCATGCTCAAGGTGACCGTTGCCGAAGTGCAGCGCAGCATCATCAAGCAGCTAGGAATCGACCTTACCGCCAATCTCAGCTACGGCACCTCGGTCGTCAGCTTCAGCAACTCCAATCCGTTCACGGCTCTCGGCAAGAACCTCGTCGACGGCAACAATCTGACCACCAAGTTCGGCGGGGCCCCGTCGGTGCAGGCCACCCTGCGTGCGATGGAAACCGCGGGTGTGATCCGGACGCTGGCCGAACCGAATCTGACCGCGATCTCCGGTGAATCGGCAACATTCATCGCCGGCGGTGAATTCCCGGTGCCTGCCGGCTACGCGTGCGACCCTACCACGCACGTTTGTACCACCCAGATCAGCTTCAAGAAGTTCGGCATCTCGCTCAACTTCACCCCCGTCGTTCTCACCGAGGGCAAGATCAGCCTGCGGGTGATGACGGAGGTCTCTGAGCTCTCCAACGAAAACGCGATCACGCTGTCCCAGGCCGTGACCTCGACCTCGGTCAACTCGCTCACGGTGCCCTCGATCAAGACCCGCCGCGCAGAAACCTCCCTGGAAATTCCCTCCGGAGGTGCGATGGCTATGGCCGGCCTGATCCAGCAGCAGACCAAGCAGGCCGTCAGCGGACTGCCGGGCCTGATGCAGCTCCCGGTCCTCGGCACGCTGTTCCGCAGCCGCGACTTCGTCAACAACGCGACCGAGCTGGTCGTGATCGTGACGCCCTATATCGTTCGCGCAGTTGCGCAAAAGGATCTGTCGCGGCCGGATGATGGCTTCTCCGCGCCTGCGGATCCGCAGGCCGAACTGCTCGGCAACATCAACCGCATCTACGGCGTGCCCGGCCGGACCGAACCGGCCAAGAACTACCGCGGCACCTACGGCTTCATCACCGATTGAGGCGGAACGGGGACTTCATGAAGATCACTAGACCACCCCAGATTCGCAGGCGCGCCATCCACCTCGGCGGCGCGCTCGTCGGCATGGCGCTCGCCCTTGGCGGCTGCCAGCATGACGAAGCGGTCACCGCCTCCATTCCCGACAACTACAAGCAGCGCCATCCGATCGCCATCGAGGAGCAGAATCGCTCCATCGTCGTCTTCGTCGGCCATGCCCGCGGCGGCTTGACCGCCGCCCAGCGCGCCGACGTGATGGGCGTCGCGTCGGCCTGGATGCACGAAGGCACCGGCGCGATCCAGATCGACGTGCCGTCCGGCACGCCCAACGCGCGTCCGGTCGCGGACACCATGCGTGAAATCCAGGCGATCCTGTCAGCGGCAGGCGTTCCGCCGCGCGGCGTCAACGCCCGTTCTTACCAGCCGGAAGACAAGCGCTTCCTGCCGCCGATCCGGCTCACCTATTCCAAGATCGCCGCGGTCGCGGGTCCCTGCGGCCTGTGGCCGGAAGACATCGGCCCTTCGATGAAGAACAAGAGCTGGTTCGAGAACAAGGAATATTACAATTACGGCTGCGCTTATCAGCGCAACCTCGCGGCGATGGTCGACAATCCGTCAGATCTCGAGCAGCCGCGGCCCGAAACGCCGTCCTACACGCCGCGGCGCACCGCCGCGTTCGAGAAGTATCGCAAGGGAATGCCGACGGCGGTCGCCTATCCTGAGGCCGACAAGGCCAAACTCAGCGACACCGGCAAATGATCAGCTACGCTCGCCAGCCCCAAGAAGAGCAGTCCGAGGCATCGCTCCCGCCGGCCGAGGAGCATATTGCGCCTGCCCCCCGCGTTTCCGTCCAGGCTTTCTGCGAGACCGTGGAAACGGCGGCCGCCGTGCAGTCGGCCGGCGAAGATCGCCGTCTCGGCAAGGCCCATCTCAAGATCCAGATGGGCGGTATGGCGGCTGCGGTCGAAGCCTACCGCTCGGCACCCACGCCGAACGTGATCGTGCTCGAAAGCGACGGCCGCAACGACCTCCTAGGCGGGCTCGATCATCTCGCAACCGTCTGCGACGCCGGCACCCGCGTGGTCGTGATCGGCCGCATCAACGACGTCATGCTCTACCGCGAGCTGGTGCGCCGCGGCGTCAGCGACTACGTGCTAGCGCCGGTCGGCGCGATCGACGTCGTGCGCTCGATCTGCAACCTGTTCTCGGCGCCGGAAGCCAAGGCCGTCGGCCGTATCATCGCCGTGGTCGGCGCCAAGGGCGGCGTCGGCGCGTCAACCATCTCCCACAACGTCGCCTGGGCGATCGCCCGCGATCTCGCGATGGACGCGGTCGTCGCCGACCTCGACCTCGCCTTCGGCACCGCCGGGCTCGACTATAACCAGGATCCGCCGCAGGGTATTGCCGACGCCGTGTTCTCGCCCGATCGCGTCGATACCGCCTTCATCGACCGCCTGCTGTCGAAATGCACCGACCACCTCAGCCTGCTGGCGGCGCCGGCGACGCTCGACCGGGTCTATGATTTCGGCGCCGACGCCTTCGATGCCGTGTTCGACACGCTGCGCTCCACCATGCCCTGCATCGTGCTCGACGTTCCGCACCAATGGTCGGGCTGGACAAAACGCGCCCTGATCGGAGCGGACGACATCCTGATCGTGGCGGCACCCGACCTCGCCAATTTGCGCAACACCAAAAACCTGTTCGATCTCCTGAAGGCCGCGCGTCCGAACGACCGTCCGCCGCTCTACTGCCTGAACCAGGTCGGCGTGCCGAAACGGCCCGAAATCGCCGCGGCGGAGTTCGCCAAGGCGATCGAGAGCCAGCCGGTCGTCTCGATCCCCTTCGAGCCGCAGATCTTCGGCTCGGCGGCCAATAACGGCCAGATGATCGCGGAGATCTCGGCCAATCACAAATCAATCGAGATGTTCCTTCAGATCGCCCAGCGCCTGACCGGCCGCAGCGAAACGAAGAAGCAAAAGTCGTCCCTGCTTTCACCCCTGATTGAGAAGTTGCGGGGAAAATAGGTGGCCGCATGGAGTTTTTAAGTGTTCGGTAAGCGTAGCGGAACAGACACCGACCCTCGGGCCTCGAAGCCCGGTGCCGTGTCGTCAGAGCCTGCCCAGGCTTCGGCGCCCGCTGTGTCGCGCGTGCCGCCGCCGCCGGCCGTCACCTCTCCGCCGCTTGCCCCGGCGAAGCCTGCGCCGACCATGGAAGCCCGCCGCTCGGACAATTATTACGAGGTCAAGGCGACCATCTTCGGCGCGCTGATCGAGGCCATCGACCTCGCCCAGCTCGCCAAGCTCGATTCGGAGTCCGCGCGCGAGGAAATCCGGGACATCGTCAACGAGATCATCGCGATCAAGAACATCGTGATGTCGATCGCCGAGCAGGAAGAGCTGCTCGACGACATCTGCAATGACGTCCTCGGCTACGGTCCGCTGGAGCCGCTGTTGTCGCGCGACGACATCGCCGACATCATGGTCAACGGCGCCGACACCGTCTACATCGAGGTCGCCGGCAAGATCCAACGCACCGGTATCCGCTTCCGCGACAACCAGCAGCTCCTCAACATCTGCCAGCGTATCGTCAGCCAGGTCGGCCGGCGCGTCGATGAATCCTCGCCGATCTGCGACGCGCGCCTGGCCGATGGCTCCCGCGTCAACGCCATCGTGCCCCCGCTGTCGATCGACGGCCCCACGCTCACCATCCGCAAGTTCAAGAAGGACAAGCTGACGCTCGATCAGCTCGTCAAGTTCGGCGCAATCTCGCCGGAGGGCGCGGAAATCCTCCAGATCATCGGCCGCGTCCGCTGCAACGTGCTGATCTCCGGCGGTACCGGCTCGGGCAAAACCACCTTGCTCAACTGCCTGACCAACTACATCGAGCACGACGAGCGTGTCATCACCTGCGAAGACGCCGCCGAACTCCAGCTCCAGCAGCCGCACGTGGTCCGACTGGAAACCCGCCCGCCCAACATCGAGGGCGAGGGCCAGGTCACCATGCGCGAGCTGGTGCGCAACTGCCTGCGTATGCGTCCCGAGCGCATCATCGTCGGCGAAGTCCGCGGACCCGAGGCATTCGACCTGCTCCAGGCCATGAACACCGGCCATGACGGCTCGATGGGCACGCTGCACGCCAACAATCCCCGCGAGGCGCTATCGCGCTGCGAATCCATGATCACGATGGGCGGCTTCTCCCTGCCTTCACGCACCATCCGAGAGATGATCTGCGCCTCGATCGACGTCATCGTCCAGGCCGCGCGCCTGCGCGACGGTTCGCGCCGCATCACCCACATCACCGAGGTGATGGGCATGGAAGGCGACACCATCATCACCCAGGACGTCTTCCTCTACGACATGGTCGGCGAGGACGCCAACGGCAAGATCATCGGCCGGCATCGGTCGACCGGAATCGGCCGTCCGAAGTTCTGGGAACGCGCCCGCTATTACGGCGAAGAGAAGCGCCTTGCCGCGGCGCTCGACGCCGCGGAAGTGGCGCCCACGACGTGAGCAGGTCAGCGCAGCCATGAACATGCAAGTCCTTGCCCTCGCCTTCCTTGCCACCGCCGCCGTCGGCGGCCTCGCCTGGGTCTTCCTTTATCCAATGCTGTCCGGAGAACGGAAGGCCGAGAGCCGCCGCGCCTCGATCTCGCGGGCAGAGGCGCCCACGGCCCGCGCGGCCGAGAAGACGCAGCGCTCGCGCCGCGAGCAGGTCGAAACCTCGCTCAAGGATCTCGAGGCGCGGCGCCAGCAGGAGAAGAGCGTACCGCTCAGTGTTCGCCTGTCGCAGGCGGGCCTCGACTGGGCGCCGCAGAAATTCTGGATCGTGTCCGCCGTCGTAGCGGGCGTGCTGTTCGCAGTCGCCTTGTTCATCGGCGGCGGCCTGCTCGGTGCCGCCGGACTCGCTTTCGCCGGCGGCTTCGGTCTGCCACGCTGGGCGCTGGGCTTCCTGAAGAGGCGCCGCGAAGCCAAATTCCTGAAGGCGCTGCCCGACGCGGTCGACGTGATCGTCCGCGGCATCAAGGCGGGCCTGCCGCTGTTCGAATCGATCAAGGTCGTCGCCGCCGACGCGCCAGAGCCGCTACGCTCGGAGTTTCTGTCCATCATCGAAACGCAGGCGATCGGCATGCCGCTCGGCGAGGCCTGCACGCGACTCTACGATCGGATGCCGCTGCCCGAGGCCAATTTCTTCGGCATCGTCATCTCGATCCAGCAGAAATCGGGCGGCAACCTCTCCGAAGCACTCGGCAACCTCTCCAAGGTGCTGCGCGACCGCAAGAAGATGAAAGAGAAGATCCAGGCGATGTCGATGGAAGCCAAGGCCTCGGCCGGCATCATCGGCTCGCTGCCGCCGATCGTGATGTTCCTCGTCTATCTCACAACGCCGGGATACATCTCGATGCTTTGGACTCATCCCACCGGCCAGCTCATGCTGGTCGGCTGCGTCGTCTGGATGTCGATTGGCATCATGGTGATGAAGAAGATGATCAATTTCGACTTCTGATGGTGCCTTATGGTAGAGTTCCTCGTTGCGAAACTTCACGACGTCCACTTCATGACGATGCTGCTGGCCGCCGTTGCCGCCAGCGCCACAGTCTATACGCTGGTGATGCCGCTGTTCGCTGGCGAAGGCCTTTCCAAGCGCATGAAGGCGGTAGCGAACGAACGTGAGCGCATCCGGCAGCGCGAGCGCGAGCGCCTCCACAAGAGCGAAAAAGTCTCGCTTCGCCAGACGCCGAAGCAGCTCGTCTCGAAGGTCGTCGACGACTTCAACCTTACCAAATGGCTCGCGCAGGAAGCTGCACGGGACAAGCTCATCATGGCGGGCTATCGGGGCCAGGCGCCCTACATCACCTTCCTGTTTGCCCGCCTGGTTGCCCCGATCGTGCTGTTCGTCGGTTCGGTCGTCTACGTGTTCCTGATCGCGCATATGCAGCAGTCGATGCCGATCAAGATCGGCATCTGCGTCGGCGCGGCCTATCTCGGACTTCAAGCGCCGATGCTGTTCCTCAGGAACGCGATCTCCAAGCGCCAACTCTCGATCAAGCGCGCCTTTCCCGACGCGCTCGACCTGCTCCTGATCTGCATCGAATCCGGCATGTCGATCGAGATGGCGTTCCGGAAGGTCGCGGTCGAAATCGTGGGCCAATCGATCGCGCTGTCGGAGGAGTTCACCCTGACCACGGCCGAGCTGTCCTATTTGCAGGATCGCAAGGTCGCCTACGAGAACCTCGCGCGGCGCACCGGGCTCGAGGGCGTCAAGTCGGTATGTCTCGCACTCCAGCAGGCGGAGCGTTACGGCACCCCGCTCGGCCAATCCTTGCGGGTGATGGCGCAGGAAAACCGCGACATGCGCATGAACGAGGCCGAGAAAAAGGCCGCAGCATTGCCGCCGAAGCTGACGGTACCGATGATCCTGTTCTTCCTGCCGGTGCTGTTCGTCGTCATCCTCGGACCGACGGGGATCAAGGTCACCGAGATGCAATGACGTTAGATGCGGACCGCGCAAGGTCCGCGGCTGCCTTCAGGATTGGACGATCACGTCTGATCAGTCGGGCTGGCCGAGCGAGGCGACCGGAGTCCGCTTCGGCGCACCCCGCTTGACGTCGCTGCGGGTCAGCATTTCCTTGAGATAGGCGACGTTGGCGGCAGCCTGGTCCGGCGGCAGGTCCGCCTTCACGATGGTCTCGGCCTCGGCGAAGCGGCCCTGGAGACCGACGACCAGACCGAGATTTTGCCGCACCCGCGCGTTTGCGCGCGGCGAGGCATAGGCTTGCCGCAGCGCGTCTTCGGCCTTCGGCAGGTCTCTGGACAACATGTAGGACAGGCCGAGATTGGAGAGCACGCCGGGATCGCCAGGCGCAATCTTGAGCGCGCTCGCGTAATAGGAACGCGCTTCCTCGTGACGGCCCATCTGATCGAGCGCGGTCCCCTGCACCGAGAGCAGCCGCCAATCCGGGTTGTCGGGCGAATGCGCCTTCGTCAGCACGTCGAAGGCTTGCTGGAAATTGCCGTTGTCGGAGAGCGCGCGGCCGTATTGGGCCATCAGCGCCTTGTTGCCGGGATTGGCGATGGTCGCCTGCTCGAGCACGGCGGCGGCCTGGGCGTGCTGGCCGTTGGCGCGCAAGGCCTGGCCGTAGGCGAGCGCCGCATCGGCGTCCTTGGGATTGGCGCGATAGCGCTCGCCATAGACTTCGGCAGCGCGCGCGGGATCGGTGGGAGCGGCTTCCGCCCGCGGCCCGACCGAGCCCGTGACGTCGGAGAGTTTCGACATCGCCGTGCAGCCGCCGAGGCCCATGGCCACCGCCGCAACCAGCGAGGTGGACGCAAGAAGCCGGGCAAGACTGAGTCGTTCAAGACTGAGCCGTCCAAGACTGAACCGTTCAAGACCGAACCGTTGACGCATGACGCTTTGACTCTCGAGCCGATTGATCGAGCCGAACACGCCAGCAATAGACTGTTAACCCTAACGGCCGGTTAATTCCCTGCCGCGTCCCTCACCGCGGCGCCTGCGGCGGCACCTCGCCGCCGAGGCCCAGATCGAGGCCCAGCGCCTTCACCTGCTCGTTCAGGTCTCGCAGCAATTGCAGTCGTTGCCGCGTTTCGATCTCGACATCGATGCCCGGCCGCGCCACCCTCGGCAATTCGCGCCGAAGATCGTCACGATTGAGCAGACGCCTCGCGCGGAGCTCGTCGAGCTGAACGTCGTCGATGCCGAGCACATTTGCAGATTGCTCGACCAACCGACGCAGCAGCGATGTCACCACGGCTACGGCGTCGAGGTCATGCTTGCGTGCGGATCTCGAGAACTTGCTGTCGAGATCGGCCCAGGCGTGAGAGGTCACGAGATAGACGTGGAGCAAATCGGCCCAATCCACCTCGCCGTCGGCATAGAAGGCGCGGCGTAGCAGGAGCCGGCGGGCGAATGCCGCGACCTGATCCCGTTTCAGCGTCGTGCATGCGTCGATCTCGATGCCCGACTGGACGGCCGGATCTCGGGAAAACTCGCGCCCGGCCGGCAGCCTGACGACGCCGTGCGGCAGGTTGGAATCGAGCGGCCTGAAGACACCATCCTTGCGCGGACGTGAGTAGCGGGCGATCGCGAAGCGATACTCGGTGCGGCCGCCATGGGACATCGGGCCGAAATGGATGACGTTGAAGCCGGCATCGTCACCGGCCTGCCCGGTCGATGATGGACAGGACAGGACGTAGATCGTGCGCCAGAATGCTTCATCGCTCTCACTCGACGTGGCGCGCGGATCGGGAATCGAATAGCGCGTCAAGCCTTCGACATGCCGGTGTCCGTGCAGAACGAGATCGACGTTGAGCGATGTCGCCGCTTCGAGGAAGGTCGCGGGCGCGGCGAGATACATCAGCGGCTCGTCGGGCACGCCGAGAAACCGCTTTCCTTCTCCGGTCGCCTGCGGCAGTGGATGATGGTGCAGCGCCAGCACGCGCACCAGGTTTTCAACCGGCTCGGCATAATCGGCGCGGCCGCCCGACCCGAGGCTGCCCGCGAGTTCGACGCTCAGCCGCGAGGAATCCGAGACCAGGGCGTGATAGGCGCTCTGGTCGACGTTGCTGCTCGCGAGCGTCGTGAGGCTCGCGCGGTTCGAATCCAGCAGCACCAGATCGAGACCGGCCTGACGGTAGTAGACGCTCTTCGAGGTCCGCGGCAAATGCAGGTAATCATAGACGTCGTGGCGGCCTGCACGCTGGCTCGGGCGCTTGACGTCGTGATTGCCGGCAATTGCCTGAATGTCGGTGAACAGCCCGGTCTGCCGGAAGGACGTAATGACGGCGAGCGCTTCGTCGAGCGCAGGCGGCGTCGGGTCGTCCACGATATCGCCGGTGATCAACAGGATGCGATCGGGAACATTCGCGAAGTCCGCCATCCTCTCGCGAATTGCGGCATTGAGCGTCTCGATCGTCGCAAGCAGCCGACCAGACCCGTCCAGATGCAGGTCGGAAATCTGTACGATGACGAACGATCTATCCATTTTGCGTCGCTTATTTGCGAATGCCGCGCCGCGCAAACGATAAGAGAAATGCCTTCGACGATCAGGTTCCGTTCGGTATCAGCCCGAGCCATGATGAGCCGGGGCAAGAAGCGACCGCATGCCTCGTTGTTACGCTCGCCACGTGCAGAACCGCACGACACAATCTAAAATATTGGCCAATAATGCCACAACCGCAGCGCTAGTAAAGCCCTGCGGCCGCTCGCGTGAACGGCGGTCCTCGGCATGAGATACGGGGCCCGCCCGATGATGGTTTCGTTCACCAGATCAATATTCGATGGCGAGCCGCTTGCGGATTTCGTCAATGCGCTTGTCCAGTGCATCGAACCGCGCGTGAACGGAGCGGTCGTGGAGATAGAAGACGTAACCACCGGCGAGGAACGCGAATATCCAATGATGATGCTCGACATAGCCAAAAATCGCCTCGACCGCCTGGCCGATGAATGTGACCACGCTCCACACAAATTCCATTGCATTTCCTCCCGGGCGGCTTTGTCGTCGGCCGCCGGAGATCTGCACCTGACGGCCGTTGCCGGAACCTAGCATGGCCCCCTTGCTGCGAGTAGCGGATCGCTGAACGGTGGCAGCAAAGCTGATTGCAGCGGCGGCGAAACTCTGCGAAATCTCGTCCGTTCGTATGACCCGCTCGATCTGACGATCCGGACCCGCCAATGCCTTCTGTCTTCGAGACGTCGCCTACCGCCATTCCGATCACCTTCGTCACCAAGGCGAGCTGGGATCAGGTCGCTGAGCGGCTACCGGCGGCGCAACGCCAGTTCGCCACTGCGAGCGCCTTTACCGCAAAGCCGGGCGGCTATCTCGCGCTGCCCGCGCCCGATGGCGCGATCGCGCAAGTGCTGTTCGGGCTCGAGGACGAAGGTGCAAGATCGCGCGACCTGTTCCGACCGGGCGCCCTGCCCGGCCTGCTGCCGCCGGGCGTCTATCGCTTCGCCAATGCACCGCACGATGCACGGCTCGCCGCACTCGCCTTCGCACTCGGCAGCTACCGCTTTGCCCGGTACCGCAAGGCGGATCGCCCCGACGTCCGTCTCGTGCCACCCGACGGCGTCGACGCGACCGAGATCAACCGCATGGCGGACGCCGCAATGCTGGCGCGCGACCTCATCAACACGCCGGCCAACGACATGGGGCCGGAGGAGCTTGCCGCAGCCGCGCAGGATCTCGCCGCCGAATTCGGTGCAAGCTTTGCCTGCACCATCGGTGATGAGTTGAAGACGAGTTTTCCGCTGATCCACGCCGTCGGCATGGCGTCAGACCGCGCGCCGCGGCTGATCGACATCGGCTGGGGCGACCCGGCGCATCCCAAGGTGACGCTGGTCGGCAAGGGCGTCTGCTTCGACACCGGCGGGCTCGACCTGAAGCCTTCGAGCGGCATGCTGATCATGAAGAAGGACATGGGGGGCGCCGCCAACGTGCTGGCGCTGGCGCGCATGGTGATGGATGCGAAGCTGAAGGTGCGGCTGCGCGTGCTGATTCCGGCCGTGGAGAACGCGGTGGCGGGCAATGCCTTCCGCCCGCTCGACATCTTCACCTCTCGCAAGGGCATCACGGTCGAGATCGGCAATACGGACGCGGAGGGACGGCTGGTGCTTGCCGACGCGCTGGCGCTGGCGGACGAGGAAAAGCCGGACCTGCTGATCGATCTCGGCACGCTGACGGGAGCGGCACGCGTCGCGCTGGGGCCGGATTTGCCGCCGTTTTACACCAACGATGAGATGCTTGCCGCCGACGTCGCACGATGCGCGGTGAAGGAGAACGATCCGCTGTGGCGCATGCCGCTGTGGCCGCCTTACGATGCGTGGCTGGACTCCAAGACCGCCACCATCACCAACGCACCATCAGGCGGCTTTGCCGGCTCGATCATCTGCGCGCTGTTCCTGCAACGCTTCGTCGAGCATGCCAGGAGCTGGCTGCATGTCGACATCTACGGCTGGACGCCGTCGGCGAAGCCTGCACGCCCCGAGGGCGGCGAATGCCAGGCCGCGCGCGCGATCTACACATTGTTGAGCGAGCGCTATGCGTGATCCAGGGCGAGATCCAAGGCTGACACCCGCGCGCGGCGACCTCGCCGCAAAATACCTCGAAGGCAAGGTGCAGGCGGATCGTTTCGTCACGGGCGAGGAATTCGAGACAGTCGAGGCGATCGCGCCCGTGCGCGAACAGCCGTCGTCGAACGCAATGCTGATGACACAAGCGTTGCGCGGCGAGCGCGTCACGGTCTACGACCGCAACGGCGAAGGATGGGCGTGGGGTCAGCTTTCCGGTGACGGCTATGTCGGCTGGCTGCCGGATGCAGCGCTGATGAAGCCCTCGGCCGCCCCGACCCATATGGTCAGCGCGCTACGAACCTTTGCCTTCCCCGGTCCCTCGATCAAGCTGCCGCCCGCAGACACCCTGGTGATGGGATCAAAGATCGTGGTTGTGCGCGAGGACGGCAGCTTCGCCGTGACGCGCGACGGACAATATCTGCCCAAGACCCATCTCGTCCCGCTCGGTCATCGCGAGCCGGATTTCGTCGCCGTCGCCGAGCGTTTCGTCGACACGCCCTATCTCTGGGGTGGCAAGAGCAGCCTTGGCGTCGATTGCTCCGGACTCGTCCAGATCTCGCTGACGTCAGCGGGCATCGGCTGCCCGCGCGACAGCGACATGCAGCAGGCCGGCCTCGGTCGCGCGCTGGAGCCGCATGAGCAGAGCAAGTTACAACGCGGCGATCTCATCTTCTGGAAGGGTCATGTCGCGATCGTCCGCGATCGCGGCACCATGGTTCACGCCAATGCGCATCACATGGCAACGGTGATCGAGCCGATCGAGCCGGCCATCGCACGGATCAAGCAAGCCGGCAGCGAGGTCACCGCGATCAAGCGGCTCTGACGGACGCTACGTCGCCGCCGAACCGTTCTCGGCCGTCTCCAGCCGGAACGCCGCCGCAAACAGCGCGCGCGTGTAATCCGTCTTCGGGTTCTTGAAGAGCTCGGCGGCCTGGCCTTCCTCGACCACCTTGCCGCCGCGCATCACGATCAGATGGCTGGCGAGCGAGGCGACGACGCGCAGATCGTGCGAGATGAACATGTAGGTGAGATCGCGCCGGCGCTGCAATTCACGCAGCAGATCGACCATCTGCGCCTGAATCAGCATGTCGAGCGCACTGGTCGGCTCGTCCAGCACGACGAAATCCGGCTCCAGCACCACCGCCCGCGCGATGCTGATGCGCTGGCGCTGGCCGCCGGAGAATTCATGCGGATAACGGTTGCGGGTATCCGGCTTCAATCCGACGTCCTCGAGCGCCTTGACTACGCGCTCCTCACGCTCGCCGCGCGAGAGCTGCGGTTGATGCACGGTGAGGCCTTCCGCGACGATGTCGGCGACCGACATGCGCGGGCTGAGCGAGCCGAACGGATCCTGGAACACGATCTGCATGTCGCGCCGGAACGGCCGCATCTCCTTGAAGCGGAGACCCTGGATATCTTTTCCCAGGAACACGATACGTCCGTTCGAGGAGATCAGCCGCAGCAATGCGAGCCCCAGCGTGGTCTTGCCCGAGCCGGACTCGCCGACGACGCCGAGCGTCTCGCCTTTGCGCACGGCGATGCTGACGCCGTCCACCGCCTTGATGTGGCCGACCGTCTTGCGCATCAACCCGCGCTTGATCGGAAACCAGACTTTCAGATCGTCGGCCGACATCACCACCGGCGCATCTGGCTGCGGCGGCGCGGGATCCGGCTTCGGCTCCGCGGCGAGCAGGTCGCGCGTATAGGGATGCTTCGGGCTCTTGAAGACCTGCTCGACCGGCCCCTGCTCCACGATCTCGCCGCCCTTCATGACGCAGACCTGGTCGGCGATGCGTCGCACGATGCCGAGATCGTGGGTGATGAAGAGAAGACTCATGCCGAGCCGGCCGCGGATCTCTGCGAGCAGCGTCAGGATTTGCGCCTGCACGGTGACGTCGAGCGCCGTGGTCGGCTCGTCCGCGATCAGCAGGTCCGGCTCGTTGGCGAGCGCCATCGCGATCATCACGCGCTGGCGCTGGCCGCCGGAGAGCTGGTGTGGATAGCTCTTCAGCCGCGTTTCTGGCTCGGGAATGCCAACCTGCGTCAGCAATTCCAGCGTCCGCCTGCGCGCCTCGGCATTGCTGGTCGGATTGTGCAGCTGGATGATCTCGCCGATCTGCGCCTCGATCGTGTGCAGCGGGTTGAGCGAGGTCATCGGCTCCTGGAAGATGATCGAGATGTCGCTGCCGCGGATCTCCCGCATCTCCTGCTCCGACCGGTCGATCAGTTCCTGGCCCTTGAAGCGGATGCTGCCCGAAGGATGCGAGGCGTTCGGATAGGGCAACAGCTTGAGAATCGAGAGCGCGCTGACCGACTTGCCGGAGCCGGACTCGCCGACCAGCGCCAGGCACTCGCCGCGCCTGATCTGGAACGAGACCTTGTCGACCGCGAGCGTGGTGGCGCCGCCCTGGTGGAAAGCCACCGAGAGGTCGCGCACGCTGAGCAGAGGCTGGTTGATCGCGTCCATTGGCTTACCTGAACGTCTTGCGCGGATCGAACGCGTCGCGCACGGCCTCGCCGATGAAAATCAAGAGCGACAGCATGATCGCGACCGAGAAGAAGCCGGAGAAACCAAGCCAGGGCGCCTGCACGTTGGACTTGCCCTGCGACAGCAGCTCGCCGAGCGACGGCGAGCCGGGCGGCAGTCCGAACCCCAGGAAGTCGAGCGCCGTCAGCGTCATCACCGAACTCGACACGATGAACGGCAGGAATGTCATGGTCGCGACCATCGCGTTCGGCAACAGATGCCGGAACATGATGACCTTGTTCGACACGCCGAGCGCCCGCGCCGCCTGGATGTACTCGAAATTGCGCCCGCGCAGGAATTCCGCGCGCACAAGCCCGACCAGCGATACCCAGGAAAACAACAGCAGGATGCCGAGAAGCACGAAGAAACCGGGCACCAGCACCGACGACAGGATCAGCAGCAGATAGAGCGAAGGGATCGCGGTCCATATCTCGATGAACCGCTGGAACAACAGGTCGATCCAGCCGCCGAAATAGCCCTGCACCGCGCCGGCCGCGATGCCGACGACGGAGGAGACGATGGTCAGGCAGAGGCCGAACAGCACCGAGATGCGGAAGCCGTAGATCAGCCGCGCCACCACGTCGCGGCCCTGGTCGTCGGTGCCGAGCCAGTTGTATTCGAGATCGCGGCAGCTCTTGAGGCCCTTCTTCTCGACGACGGGCTTGCACTGCGCTTCCGTCAACATCCAGGTCGGCCGCGACGGCGCCGGCGTCGGCAGATCGAGATTGTGGGTGTCGTAGGAATAGCGGATCAGCGGCCAGACGATGCTGCCGCCCTTCTCCCTGATCAGCTTCTGCAAGTAGGGATCGCGATAGTCGGCCGCCGTTTCGAAGTCGCCGCCGAAAGTGGTTTCCGAATAGGTGACGACGGACGGCCAATAGAGGTGGCCATCATATTTGATCAGGAACGGCCGATCATTGGCGATCAGCTCGGCGAATAGCGACACCACAAACAGGATCAGGAAGATCCAGAAGGACCAATAGCCGCGCCGGTTCGCCTTGAAATTCTGCCACCGGCGCCTGTTGAGCGGCGATGGCACGAACGGTTTGCGCGTGATCGGCACGGCACTGCCGAGCGGCGACTTCGCAGTGGTTTCGATCGGCGTGGTGGGGGCGGCCAGTGTCATCAGACCTCCCGCGCCTCGAAATCGATCCGCGGATCGATCCACATATAGGTCAGGTCAGAGATCAGGTTGATCACGAGGCCGACGAGCGAGAAGATGAAGAGCGTGCCGAACACCACGGGGTAGTCGCGGTTGAGAACGCTCTCGAAGCTGAGTAGTCCCAGCCCGTCCAGCGAGAAGATGGTCTCGATCAGAAGCGAGCCCGAGAAGAAGGCGTGAATGAAGGTGCTGGGAAAGCCGGCGATGACGATCAGCATCGCGTTGCGGAAGACGTGACCATAGAGCACCCGATTCTCGCTGCAGCCTTTCGCGCGCGCCGTCATCACGTATTGCTTGCGGATCTCGTCCAGAAACGAGTTCTTGGTCAGGAACGTCATGGTGGTGAACGCACCGAGCCCCATGGCGATCAGCGGCAGCGTCAAATGCCAGAAATAGTCGATGATCTTCCAGTACCACGGAAACTGCGACCAGCCGTCCGAAGTCAGTCCGCGCAGCGGGAACCAGTTGAAGAACGAACCGCCGGCAAACAGGATGATCAGGAGGATCGCGAACAGGAAGCCGGGAATGGCATAGCCGAGCACGAGCACGCTCGACGTCCAGGTGTCGAAGCGCGTCCCATCCCTGACCGCCTTGCGGATGCCGAGCGGAATCGAGATCAGGTAAGTGAGCAACGTCAGCCAGATGCCGAGCGAGATCGAGACCGGCAACTTCTCCTTGACGAGCTGGAGCACGCTGACATCGCGAAAATAGCTCTTGCCGAAATCGAAGCGGGCGAAATTCCAGACCATCAGCGCGAAGCGCTCAGGGGCCGGCTTGTCGAAGCCGAACTGCACTTCCAGCTTTTTGATGAAGTCGGGATCGAGGCCTTGCGCGCCGCGATATTTCGAATTGATGGCGTCGCCGCCGGCCCCCAACTGCCCCGGGGCGCGCTGCGCAAAGTCGCTGCCGCCCGAAATGCGCGAGGTCCCGCCGGTGTCGGCGCCCGAGAGCTGCGCGATCACGCGCTCGACCGGCCCGCCCGGCGCGAACTGTACGACAATGAAGGAGACGAAGAGGATCCCGAGCAAGGTCGGGATCATCAGCAGGATGCGGCGGGCGATATAGGCGCTCATGGCTGTTTCGCCTGATCGAGCTTCGCGGCCTTGCCACCCTCGTACCACCAGATGTCGGGAGCGCCGACGCCGTTGGCATAACGCGGCGGCTTTTGCGGATGACCGAATTGGTCCCAATAAGCAAGCCGGTGCGTCTTGTTATACCATTGCGGCACCCAATAACGGCCGGCGCGAAACAGGCGATCGAAGGCGCGGCAGGCGATGGTCAAGTCCTCGCGGCTGTCGGCCGCCATGATCTTCTCGATCATGGCATCGATCGCCGGGCTGGCGACGCCCGCGAGATTGTACGAGCCCTTCGTTGCCGCGACCTGCGACGAGAAGAACGCGCGCATGGCGTCGCCCGGCGTTGCGGACATGCTGAAGCGTTGGATCGTCATATCGAAGTCGAAATCTTCCTGGCGCGCCTTATGTTGTACGGCATCGACGAGGCGCACGCTCGCTTCGATGCCGAGCGTCGCGAGATTCTTGATGTAGGGCCCATGGTGCGGCTGGAACGAAGCCTCGTCCAACAGGAATTCGATCCTGAAGATCTCGCCGTTCGGCAGCATCCTCTTGCCGTCCTTGATCGGCAAGCCGGCGTCGCTGAGCAGTTGCTGCGCCTTGCGCAACAGGCTGCGGTCCTGCCCGGAGCCGTCCGAGACCGGCGGCGTGAACGGCGCGGCGAACACCTCGTCGGGAATCTGGCCGCGAAACGGCTCCAGCAGCTTCAGCTCTTCCGGCGGCGGAGGCCCATCGCTCGCCATGAGGTCCGAGTTCTGAAATGGCGACACCGTGCGGGCATAAGCACCGTACATGATGGTCTTGTTGGTCCACTCGAAGTCGAAGGCGTCGATCAGTGCCTCACGCACGCGAGGATCCCTGAATTTTTCGCGCCGCGTGTTGATGAACCATCCTTGCGCGCCGGACGGCGTGTCGTCGGGCACGACCTCCATCTTGACGCGACCGTCCTTGACCGCGGGGAAGTCATAGCGGGTCGCCCAGATACGAGCAGTGAACTCTTCGCGGTAGAGATAGTTCTTGCCGGTGAAACCTTCGAAGGCGACATCGCGGTCGCGGTAGAATTCGTAGCGCACGACGTCGAAATTGTAGCTGCCGCGACAGGGGGGCAGATCGGCAGCCCACCAATCCTTGACGCGCTCGTATTCGATGTAGCGGTTGACCTCGAACTTGCCGACCTTGTACGGCCCCGAACCCAACGGGATCTCCAGAGACGTTTCGTCGAACGGACGGGAGGCATAGTAGGCTTTCGAGAATATCGGCAGGCTCGCGACATAGAGTGGCACGTCGCGCGCGCGTCCCTTGGCGAAGGTCACAACAAGCGTCGCATCGTCAACAGCTTCCGCGCTGACCATATCGCGCATCTGCACGATGATCAGGGGATGGCCCTTCGTCTTCAGCGACGTCAGCGAAAACGCCGCGTCGTGAGCGGTGAGCTTGGTGCCGTCGTGGAATTTCGCCTCGGGCCGCATGGTGAAGCGATAAACCAGCCTGTCTGCCGATATATTTACCGACTTGGCGGCAAGCCCGTACATCCCGTCCGGTTCGTCATTGGCGCGCAGCATCAGCGGCGCAAAAGTCATGTCCATGCCCTGCGCGCCATCGCCTTTGAGGATGAAGGCATTGAGCGAGTTGAAGGTCTGGTAGGACTGGTTGTAGGCGCGCACCGACGGGATCAGCGAGAAGGTGCCGCCCTTGGGCGCGTCGACATTGACGTAGTCGAAGTGATGGAAGTCGGCGGGATATTTGAGGTCGCCGAAGGCCGACATGCCGTGGGCTTCTGCAGGCATCTCGGACGCTGTCGCGCCCCGGAGCCAAGCGGCGCTGAACGCGCCACCGGCACCCAAGGCCAGCACATGCCGGCGTGAAAGCTGCGCCATGCGAGAAATGCCCTTCACGACTTCTTTGCGATCCGCGCCGCCTTGTCCGCGTCGTGCCACCAGATGAACGGAAAGCCGGACTGACCATATTTGGGCAATTCCGCTGGCCGGCCAAACCGATCCCAGCGCGCGGTGCGGACCTTCGTATAAGTCCACTGCGGCACGACGTAGTGATTCCACAGCAGCACGCGGTCGAGTGCCTTGGTTGCCGCGACGAGATCGTCGCGACCCTTGGCGTAGATCACCCGCTCGATCAGCTTGTCGACCGCCGGATTCTTGATGCCGGTAATATTGCGTGAACCGGCGATGTCGGCCGTCTTTGAGGACCAGAATTCGCGCTGCTCGTTACCCGGCGACTGCGACTCGCCCCAGGAGTTGGTGACGATGTCGAAATCCCACTCGCGCGTCCTGTTCTCGTACTGAGTGGGATCCACCGTCCGCACGCTGACAGCAATGCCGAGCCGTTCCAGCGACGGCTTGTAGAACAGCGTGATCCGCTCGAAGCTTGGATCTGAGTTCAGCAGCTCCAGCGAGAACTGGGCGCCGGTCTTGATGTCGATCAGCTTGCGCTCGCGCACCTCGTAGCCGGCTTCCTTGAACAGGCGCAGCGCCTCGCGCAGATTGTCGCGAACGGCTTCCGGACTGCCGCTGACCGGGTTGGTGTAGGCCGTGGTGAAGACTTCGGGCGGGACCTCGGCGCGGACTGTCTCGAGGATCTCGAGCTCCTTGCCCTGCGGCAACCCGGTCGCCATCAGCTCATCAATGCCATCAAAATAACTGCTGATGCGCTTGTACTGGCCGTAGAAGATCTGCTTGTTCATCTCCTCGAAGTCGAAGGCGTAATTGAGCGCGCGTCGCACGCGCGGATCCTTAAACTTGGCGCGGCGCAGGTTCGGCACGAAGGCCTGCATGACGCCCGAGCTGCGATTGGCGAACTCCTCGAGGATCACGCGCTTTTCAGTGACGGCCGGGAAGTCGTAGGCTGTCGCCCAATTCTTTGCGCTGTTCTCGGTGCGCCAATCGACCTGATCGGCCTTGAAAGCCTCGATCGCCACGGTGGCGTCGCGGAAATACTCGTAGCGCAGCTCGTCGAAATTATTTCGGCCCACATTGGCGGCGAGATCGCGCCCCCAATAATCCTTGACGCGCTCCAGCGCGATCGACCGCCCGGCAACGAATTCCTTAACCCGGTAGGGGCCCGAACCCAGCGGCACTTCGAGCGTGGTGGCGGAGACATCGCGCTTGCGGCCCTGCGCGTCGGTGCCCTCCCACCAATGCTTCGGCAGGACCGTGAGCTGCCCAACGATCTGCGGCAATTCGCGGTTGCCCGGCGCGTCGAACACGAACTTTACCTCACGCTCGCCGACCTTCTCGGCTTTCACCACATGGCTGTAATAGGCCGAGTACTGCGGGTGGTGCTTCTTGAAGGAATCGAGCGAGAAGATCACGTCGTCCGCGGTAACCGGCTTGCCGTCATGCCATTTGGCTTGCGGCCGCAAGCGGTAAGTCACGAAGGAGAAATCATCCGGATGGCTGACGGCCTCGGCCAGCGCGCCGTATTCGGTCGAGACTTCGTCGAGCGAGGCCGTCGTGAGGGATTCGTAGATGAATGCCACGGCACCGGCGACTTGCCCCTTCACACCGGAGACGACGATATTGAAATTGTCGAATGTGCCGACGGCGATCTGGCGCGCGACGCCGCCTTTTGGCGCTTCCGGATTGACGTAGTCGAAGCGCTTGAAGTCCGCAGGGTATTTGACCTGTCCGAACAGCGACAGCGCGTGCCGCCAAGTCGGCTCGCTGGCGGATTGCGCGTGTGCCACGCCGACGCCGGAAAGGCCCCCTACGGAACCAAGGGCGGGGAGCGTTGCGGCAGCGGTGCCAGTGAGCAGGAGATCGCGTCGGGTAAGGGCCAAATCAACATTCCTGTCTTGAAGGAGGCTACTCCTTTAAGGTCCGAATATAGGCGAGGTTTCGACGGAATATGTTGCTTTTTCCTCATCTTGGAAGCCCGGCTGGCCGATCGCTGCGGCCAAACGCCCCGATAACAACGCCGCGAGGCCCGGATAAGCAAACGGCCGGGCTTTGAGCCCGGCCGCGTACCAAGATCGAAATCGACAGGCCTTACTTCGCCGCGGTCGGCAGCGGCTTCGGGCTGTCGGAGAGACTGTTCAGGTAAGCGATCACGTCGGCGCGCTCGCTATCCTTCGGGATGCCGGCAAAGCCCATCGCGGTGCCCGGGACAGCCGCCTTGGGATTGGCGATGAACTTGTTGAGCGCATCGAAGTCCCAGGTGCCGCCCTTGGCCTTCATCGCAGCCGAGAAGTTGAAGCCGCCGCGGCCCTCGCCAACATGGTCGCCGACGACGCCGTAGAGGTTCGGACCGACACGGTTCGGGCCGCCCTTCTCGAAGGTGTGGCAGGCGCCGCACTTCTTGGCGGCGGAGGCGCCCTTCTCGACCGAGGCGGTCTGGAGCAGCTTTTCGATCGGTTCGGCGGCCGCGGGGGCAGCGCCGCCTTCCTTACCGTGACCGGCGTCTTCCTTCACCGCGATCTCGAAGCCCGGCTTTTCCGGCATCTTGGGCGAGAACAGCGCACTCGCGGTGAAGCTCGTCACCAGCAGAAGGAGACAGGTGCCGAGCACGGCACCGAGAATCTTGTTCAGTTCGAAAGAGTCCATTGCCGGCCAGGCCCCACACCGCAAGAAGGATCGAGCGGCCCAATGCGGCCGCCAGGACGAGCCTCGGAGAATCAACGTTCCTTTATTGTTTCCCCGAGTTTTGCCATTGAGATATCGGTTTGCCCGGGGTCTGGCAACCCGTATAAGCGAGCGGGCTTCACGCCCGTCCCCACCCCATTTCTCGGCGCGGAAAACGCCCCGTTTCCAGGCCCTTGAACCATGATCGATCCCCGCATCCTGGTGCTGATTCCAGCCCGCATGGCCGCCACCCGCCTGCCCGGCAAGCCGCTCGCCGATATCGCGGGGCAGCCGATGATCGTGCACGTGATGCGCCGCGCCGAGGCCGCCGGGATAGGCCGGGTCGCGGTCGCAACCGACACCGCGGAGATCGCGTCCGTCGTGACCGCCCATGGCGGCGAGGCCGTGATGACCCGCCCGGAGCACCCGTCCGGCTCCGACCGCATCCACGAGGCCATGCAGAAGCTCGATCCGGACGGCAAAGCCGAGATCGTGGTCAATCTCCAGGGCGATTTCCCGACCATCACGATCGACAACATCCGCGAGGTGCTGCCGCCGCTGCAAGACCCTGTCGTGGACATCGCAACGCTGGCTTCGCAGATCCACACCGAGGAGGAGGACCTCGCGCCCAGCGTCGTGAAGGCGATCGGGACCTCGCTCGGCGGCAGACGCATGCGCGCACTTTATTTCACCCGCGCCACCGCGCCGACCGGCGACGGGCCGCGCTACCACCATATCGGCCTCTACGCCTATCGCCGCGCCGCGCTGGAGCGCTACGTCTCACTGCCGCCTTCGCCGCTGGAATTGCAGGAGAAGCTCGAGCAGCTCCGGGCGCTTGAGGCCGGAATGCGCATCGACTTCACCATTGTCGATACCGTGCCCCGCGGGGTCGACACCCCGGCGGACCTGGAAACCGCCCGCAGCATCCTTTCCAAATCCTGAGCCGCTGTTACAAGGCCGAGCATGAGCAAGCTGAAAATCGCATTCCAGGGCGAGCCTGGGGCCAATTCCCACATCGCCATCGTCGAGGCCTATCCCGACGCCGAGCCGATGCCCTGCGCCACCTTCGAGGACGCCTTGTCGGCGATCTCGTCGGGCGAAGCCGATCTCGGCATGATCCCGATCGAGAATTCGGTCGCAGGCCGCGTCGCCGACATCCATCATTTGCTGCCGGCCTCCGGCCTCTTCATCATCGGCGAATGGTTTCTGCCGGTCCGGCATCAGCTGATGGCGGTGAAGGGGACCAGGCTCGAGGACATCAAGAGCGTCGAGAGCCACGTGCACGCGCTCGGCCAATGCCGGCGCATCATTCGCAAGCTTGGCATCAAGCCGATCGTGCACGCCGATACCGCCGGCAGCGCCCGCGACATTTCCGAACGTAACGACAAGTCCGTCGCCGCGATCGCCTCGCGCCTGGCCGCAAAGATTTACGGCCTCGACATTTTGGCCGAGGACATCGAGGACGAGGCCCACAACACCACGCGCTTCGTGGTGCTCGCGCGCGAACCGAAATGGGCCGCACAGGGCTCCGGTCCGCTGGTCACGACTTTTGTGTTCCGGGTGCGGAATTTGCCGGCCGCGCTCTACAAGGCGCTCGGTGGCTTTGCCACCAACGGCGTCAACATGACCAAGCTCGAGAGCTACATGGTCGACGGCAATTTCTTCGCCACCCAGTTTTACGCCGACGTCGACGGCCACCCTGATGACAAGGGCCTCGCTTTCGCGATCGAGGAGCTGAAATTCTTCTCGCGCGAATTCCGCATCGTCGGCGTGTATCCAGGCCACCCGTTCCGCGCGACGATGGAATAGTCTCGTGTCCCGGACGCGCGAAGCGCGAGCCGGAGCACGAGAGCCTTATCCGACCGCCTTAAGCCCGAACGCCTCCGCCAGCAGCGAATACGATTTCTTTCGCGCCTCGTGATCATAGACGGCGGTGATCACCATCAACTCGTCCGGCTTGCTTGCATCGATCAGTGGCTGAAGCGTCTTCTGCACCGTCGCCGGGTTACCGACGAACAGCCGCGAGCGGTTGCGCCGGATCGAGGTGCGCTCCGAGTCGGTATAGGGATAGGCCAGCGCCTCCTCGACGCTCGGCAACGGAAGATACTGGCCGCGGTCACGGCGCAGGCGGTTGAGGTCGAAAGACGCGGCGAGCTTTTCGGCTTCGTCATCCGTGTCGGCCGTGATGACGGCGACCGCGAGGATCGCGCGCGGGCTCGCACTCCAGGCCGAGGGCTGAAAACGATTGCGATAATGCACCATCGCGTCGATCGCATCGTGGGATGCAAAATGATGGGCGAATGCGAAGCCCATGCCGACCTGCGCGGCGAGCTCGGACGAATAATCGCTGGAGCCGAGCAGCCAGATCGGCGGCAACGGCGTATCGTCGGGCATCGCAACGACGTTGTGGTAGGGATGGCCCGAGGGGAATTCCCGGGTCTGCCACAGGATCAATTCGTGCAGCCGCTCGAGGAAATCGTCGCCTTCGCGGCGATCGAGCCGACTGCGCAGCGCATAGGCTGTGGCACCGTCGGTGCCGGGGGCGCGGCCGAGGCCGAGATCGATGCGACCCGGAAACAGCGCCTCCAGCATCTTGAAGCGCTCGGCCACGACCAACGGCGCGTGATTCGGCAGCATCACGCCACCGGAACCGACGCGGATGTGCTTCGTCACCGCCGCGATCTGCCCGATCATCACGTCGGGCGCCGGGCTCGCGACGGAGGCGAGGTTGTGATGCTCGGCAAGCCAGTAGCGGACATAGCCGAGCCCGTCGGCATGGCGCGCCAGGTCGATGCTGTTGCGCAGTGCCGCGGCCGGCTTTGTGCCTGTTGTGACGACGGAGAGGTCGAGGACTGAGAGCGGGATCATGGCGCGTTAACGTAATGGAGAGCGGCGCAGCGGCAATGGGGAGACCGCGCAGGTCTGACGTGCAGGCCGCGGGCTCGCGCGCCGGACCGCACCGCGGTGTTGGGACAAAATCGATCTGAAAACAACTCCTTCACATTGCCCACCCCAGAACTTTGCGTCAAATGGCCACGGATTTGGCTACATGCCTGATTTATTTATCATTATAGCTGAATGCATTTAGCCCACTTCGACTTCAAACGACACCTCATTTGCTACGATAGTAACAAAAGTGGGCCATTTCCCATCTGCGATGGGCTGTCGTGCGCGGCCGCTTTGGCTTATCTTGGCCTCTCGCAATCTAGACCTGACCGTCGGCCGCCAACGACCCGGCGCGCCCTTGGAGTGAGTGGTGCCCATGACTGACGCGACGATGCCTGCCCACACCGACGGGCAAGACGGGTACCTGAAGCGGCCTGCGATTTCCTTCGAGTTCTTTCCGCCCAAGACGGAAGATATGGAGCGCAATCTCTGGGACACCATCAACCGGCTGGCTCCGCTCGACCCGAAATTCGTCTCGGTCACCTATGGCGCCGGCGGCTCGACCCGTGAGCGCACCCACGCGACCATCTCGCGTATCCTGAAAGAAACCGCGCTGCTGCCGGCCGCGCATCTGACCTGCGTCGGCGCCTCGCGCGGGGAGATCGACGAGATCGTCGACCGCTATCACGAGGTCGGCGTCCGCCACATCGTGGCCTTGCGCGGCGATCCCGCGGGCGGCATCGGCACGGCCTATTCCAGCCATCCCGACGGCTACCAGAGCTCCGCCGACCTCGTCGCCGGCATCAAGAAGCGGCACGGCGATATCGAGGTATCGGTCTCGGCGTACCCTGAGAAGCACCCGGAGGCGCGCGACTTCGACGATGACATCGACACGCTGCAGGCCAAGGTCGATGCGGGTGCGACCCGCGCGATCACGCAGGTGTTCTTCGATAACGACCTCTATTTCCGCTATCTCGACCGCGTGCAGGCGCGCGGGATCAACATCCCGATCGTGCCGGGCATCATGCCCATGCATAATTTCAAGCAGGCTCGCAATTTCGTCACCCGCAACGGCACCTCCGTGCCGGACTGGATCGCCGCGAAGTTCGAGGGCCTCGATGAAGACGCCGAGACCCGCAAGCTGGTGGCGGCGACGGTCGCCGCCGGCCAGGTGCAGAAGCTGGCGAAGCACGGCGTCGACACCTTCCATTTCTACACCATGAACCGCGCCGATCTCGTGTTCGCGATCAGCCATTTGCTCGGCATCCGCGCCAAGAGCGCGCAGAAGGCGGCTTAAGACAGCATGACCGTATCCACCTCTCCCAAGCGAACCGCCCTGCTCAACGCCGCGCGCGAGCGCATTCTCGTGCTCGATGGCGCCATGGGCACGATGATCCAGAACCTCCAGTTCGACGAGGCCGCCTTCCGCGGCGAGCGCTTCAAGACCTTCCATCGCGATTTGCGCGGCAACAACGATCTCTTGATCCTGACCCAGCCGCAGGCGATCGAGGACATCCACGCCGCCTATTTGCGTGCCGGTGCCGACATCGTCGCCACCAACACCTTCTCCACGACCTCGATCGCGCAGGCCGATTACGATCTCGCCGACATCGTCTACGAGATGGCGCGCGAAGGCGCCCGCCTCGCCGGCAACGCCGCACGCCGCGTCGAGGCCGAGGACGGCAAGCCGCGCTTCGTCGCCGGCGCCATCGGACCGACCAACCGCACCGCCTCGATCTCGCCCGACGTGTCCAATCCCGGCTACCGCGCCGTCACGTTCGACGATTTGCGCAAATCCTATGGCGAGCAGATCAACGGCATGCTCGACGGCGGCGTCGATCTGCTGCTGGTCGAGACCATCTTCGACACGCTCAACGCAAAGGCGGCGCTGTACGCGATCGCCGAGATCACGGAAGAACGCGGCATCGACATGCCGGTGATGGTATCGGGCACCATCACCGACAAGTCCGGCCGCCTGCTGTCCGGCCAGTTGCCGGAAGCGTTCTGGCATTCGGTGCAACACGCCAAGCCCATCACCATCGGCTTCAACTGCGCGCTCGGCGCGGAAGATCTGCGCGCGCATATCGCCGATATCGGCCGCGTCGCCGACACGCTTGTTTGTGCCTATCCCAATGCCGGCCTGCCCAACGAGTTCGGCCAGTATGACGAGACCCCGGAATACATGGCCCGCCTGGTTGGCGAGTTCGCGCGTGATGGCCTCGTCAACATCGTCGGCGGCTGCTGCGGCACCACGCCGGACCATATCGCGGCGATTGCGGCTGCGGTCGCGCCGCACAAGCCGCGCATCGTGCCGGAGATCGAACCTCGCTTGCGGCTCTCCGGCCTCGAGCCGTTCATCCTGACCGACGCGATTCCTTTCGTGAACGTCGGCGAGCGCACCAACGTCACCGGCTCCGCCCGCTTCCGCAAGCTGGTCACCGCCGGCGACTACACCGCCGCGTTGCAGGTCGCGCGCGACCAGGTCGAGAACGGCGCGCAGATCATCGACGTCAACATGGACGAGGGCCTTCTGGATTCGGAAGCCGCGATGGTGACCTTCCTCAACCTCGTCGCCGCCGAGCCCGACATCGCCCGCGTCCCCGTGATGGTCGACAGCTCGAAGTTCTCGGTGATCGAGGCCGGCCTGAAATGCGTGCAGGGCAAGCCGGTCGTCAACTCGATCTCGATGAAGGAAGGCGAGGACAAGTTCATTCACGAGGCCAGGATCGCCCGCCGCCACGGCGCGGCCGTCGTGGTGATGGCGTTCGACGAGGTCGGCCAGGCCGATACGTTCGCCCGCAAGACCGAGATCTGCAAGCGCGCCTACAACATCCTCGTGAACCGCGTCGGCTTTTCGCCGGAAGACATCATCTTCGATCCGAATATTTTCGCGATCGCAACCGGTATCGAGGAACACAACAATTACGGCGTCGACTTCATCGAGGCGACGCGCTGGATTCGCAAGTATCTGCCGGGCGCGCACATCTCGGGCGGCGTGTCCAATTTGTCGTTCTCGTTCCGCGGCAACGAGCCGGTGCGCGAGGCCATGCACTCGGTGTTCCTGTATCACGCCATCAAGGCCGGCATGGACATGGGCATCGTCAATGCCGGGCAGATGATCGTCTATGACGACATCGATCCCGAATTGCGCCAGGTGTGCGAGGACGTCATCCTCAACCGCGACCCCGGTGCGTCCGAGCGTCTGCTGGCGCTCGCCGAAAGATTCCGCGGCAACAAGACCCAGACCAAGGAAGCCGATCTCGCCTGGCGCGAATGGCCGGTGGCGAAGCGGCTGTCGCATTCGCTGGTCCACGGGATCACCGAGTTCATCGAGCAGGATACCGAGGAGGCCCGCAAGGCCTCGAAGCGCCCGCTCGACGTGATCGAGGGGCCTCTGATGGCGGGCATGAACGTGGTCGGCGATCTCTTCGGCGACGGCAAAATGTTCCTGCCGCAGGTGGTGAAGTCGGCCCGCGTGATGAAGCAGGCTGTCGCCTGGCTGATGCCGTTCATGGAAGAGGAGAAGGCGCGCAATCTCGCCAACGGCATCGGCACGGAAGGCTCATCGTCCGCCGGCAAGATCGTGCTCGCGACCGTCAAGGGCGACGTCCACGATATCGGCAAGAACATCGTCGGCATCGTGCTCCAGTGCAACAATTACGAGGTGATCGATCTCGGCGTGATGGTGCCCGCGGCCAAGATCGTCGAGACGGTGAAGGCGGAGAAGGCCGACATCGTCGGGCTGTCCGGCCTGATCACGCCCTCGCTCGACGAGATGGCGTTCTTCGCCGCAGAATTGCAGCGCGAAGGCCTCAAGCTGCCGCTCTTGATCGGCGGCGCCACCACGAGCCGCGTGCATACGGCGGTGAAGATCGACCCGAGCTATCGCGCCGGCCCCGTGGTGCATGTCAACGACGCCAGCCGCGCGGTTGGTGTTGCGTCTGCTCTGCTGTCGCCCGAGAGGCGCGAGGCCTATGCCGCCGAAGTCCGCGCTGAATACGCAAAAATCTCGGACGCGCATATGCGCGCCCAGGCCGACAAGAAGCGGCTGAAGCTGGCGACCGCCCGCGCCAACCGCGTGCCGGTCGACTTTGCCGCGAACAAGCCGGTGAAGCCGACCTTCCTCGGCACCAGGAGCTTCGACGACTACGATCTCGCCGAGCTGGTGCCCTATATCGACTGGACGCCGTTCTTCCAGACCTGGGAGCTCGCCGGGCGCTTCCCCGCCATCCTCGACGATGCCAAGGTCGGCGAGGTCGCGCGCTCGCTCTACGACGATGCGCGCAAGATGCTCGACCTGATCGTCAAGGAGAAATGGTTCCGCGCGCGCGCCACCGTCGGCTTCTGGCCGGCCAATGCGCAGGGCGACGACATCGTGCTCTATGCCGACGAGAGCCGAACCAGGACGATCGCGACGCTGCACACGCTGCGCCAGCAGCTCGAGAAGCGCGAGGGCCGTTTCAACGCGGCGCTGTCCGACTTCGTCGCGCCCGCCATCACCGGCGTGCCCGATTATGTCGGCGGCTTCGTCGTCACCGCCGGCATCGGCGAGGATGTGGTCGCCGACCGCTTCAAGATGGCCAATGACGACTACTCGTCGATCCTGTGCAAGGCGCTGGCCGATCGCCTCGCCGAAGCCTTCGCGGAGCGCATGCATGCCCGCGTCCGCCGCGAGTTCTGGGCCTATGCGCCGGACGAGACGCTCTCGACCGACGAGTTGATCCTCGAAAAGTACCAGGGCATCCGTCCCGCTCCCGGCTATCCCGCGCAGCCCGATCACACCGAGAAGGCCACGCTGTTCGAGCTGCTCGACGCCGAAAACACCGCCGGCGTGAAGCTGACCGAGAGCTTTGCAATGTGGCCGGGCTCCTCCGTGTCGGGGCTCTATCTCGCCAATCCCGAGAGCTACTATTTCGGCGTCGGCAAGATCGAGCGCGATCAGGTCGAGGATTATGCTGCGCGCAAGGGCATGAGCGTCGCCGAGACCGAGCGCTGGCTCGCGCCGATCCTGAACTACATCCCGGCGCGAGAGGGTACGAGCGACAAGGCGGCGTTCGCGGCAACACCGGCCAACGACGAAACGTCGAAGGAGCTTGCCTCGCATCCGCCGGGCTGCACCTGCGCGGTGCATCTGGTCTGGCAGAAGAAGCGCGCGGGCGCGGGCTAGGCGCCCTCCAAACAAAAAACGAGAAATCAACCCCATGCACAGTAGGCATGGGGTTGAAAAGGCTCGACAAATTTCGGGCTTACCGAAATGGCTTGCGGCGTCGGGCAAAACACCTGTATGAATGCATGATCGCCGACCGCGCCCGTTTGATACTCGCTGCCTCGTCCGCCGCGATCATGGGCGCGTGCCACACGCTCGGTGTCGAACGTTCTGTGTCGAACGTTCTGTGTCGTCCTGGCGAAAGCCAGGACCCATACCGCGCGATCCATCGGTGACGATCGCTGGTAATACCGAACGACCAATCTTCGCCAAATGACCCGCTGGGGCCATAGGTCCTGGCTTTCGCCAGGACGACATGGGTGAAGCAAATGCTCAACCTGTACCGAAACGACGCAGCACATCGAGCTGCTGCGGATGTGCCTCGCGAGAATCGGGCGCTTGTGAACTCGTTCACTTGTCCGCTCAACCTTGATCCACTACTCTCTCGGTCTACTACCTTCAAGCCGACGGTTTAGTTGGGATCGAACATATGAAGCAGTTCATTGCACTGTTCGTCGCCGCGATCGTTCTTGTCGTTCTGCCAACGATTGCCTCGGCGGACTGTCCGAAAGGCTACGTGCCATGCGGCGAGCGAAGTCAGTTGTGCTGCCCAGGCAAGTAGCAAGCCGCAAATGGCTTTGGCTTGGTAGCGGGGTTTTTGTCGCGATAGGCCTCGTGATGGTCTCCGTCTACGCCGGGTTCCCGCGCAAGAAGCAAACGATCACGGCCATCCTCTCCGAGACCGGATATTTCGAGGTGGTGCCGCCAAGCACGTTCGGTGGCCCCGGCACGATCAACACGATCGAATATCTCAGCAACGGCCGGCTGGAGCTGCATCCAACCTGCGACGTCGACCCCACGCTCCTGACCGGCAAGATCCAGAGATCGCGGACCGTTGACCGAGACCTGAAGCAGTCGCTCGAGAAGAAGCTCGACGTGTCGGCCCAGGTCAGGGACAAGCTGTCGGCCGTCGCCGGGATGCAGCAGGTCGAGGCGGTCAACCTCAAGCTCGAGAATGCCAACATCCTGCTGATTTCCGACGAGTCGCTGATATCGACCCGGAACGCATTGCTGAAGGCAGAATGCGCAGACGCGGTCACCCAGAACGTTTCGAACGGCGGCGTCGTGTGCCAGACGCGCTCCGTACTGGAGGCTGACGTCGTCTACGAGATCAAATATCACAACTCGATCTCGATGGAGGAGAAGGCTAAGTTGACATCCGAGATCGCCGCGAAGCTCGACCTCGACGTGCACGATGGGGCTGACGACAAGGTGTCCGGCTCCCAGTTGTTCTTTGGCATCAGGTTATCGCCAAGTCCGGTCGGAATGACGTCGGCGACGGGCGAGATCAGGCCCTGTACACGGAAATAGAATCGGCCGCACTTCACCCTGACGTGAACGCAAAGCGCGTTCGCCGCGACCAATGGCGGTCGCCGCCGAAGCGCAGGGGAATCGGATGCTGAACGCCCAACAATTGATGTGGACCCAGATTGCCGCTGGCATCGCCGTGCTGCTGTTTGGATTGACGCTGTTCAATCTGGTCCGCATGCGAGGCCGGATGGTGGCTGCGCGGAGCTGGGACAAGGTGGAGGGCATCATCACAGTCTCCCAGGTCGACCAGCCAACGGCGCACACCTCGGACGATCGGAACGACGCCAAGCCCATCATCCGCTATCGCTATCAGGCCGGCGGCCAGGAGCTGGAAGGCGACAAGGTCTTTGTTGGCGGCACCGTCATCACGACGAGGGTGCTGGCCGCAAAACTGACCGGACGTTATCCGGTCGGCGCCCATGTCGACGTCCATGTCGATCCGAAGCAACCGACCGAGGCGCTGCTGGAGCCTGCCGCCGCGCAGAACGTCGCGGCGCTGGTGGCGTTCACGATGGTGTTCGGCGTCATCGCCGCCACGCTGACCGCGCATTCGTTCGCAGGCCACGTGCTCTACGCCGACAAGGGCGTCCCGCTGTTCGCGTTCGCGGTGCCGATCATCGTGCTGGTGGGCGGGATGTTCCTCGCCGCCGATTATGTCCGGACGCGCCGGCTGGCGAGCGCCAGCCTGCGCTGGCCGACCGCTGCCGGCAGGGTCACCCATTGCGAGGTGATTGAGGAAATCGTCGAGGAGAAGACCGAGCACGACAATCGACCGACGACTTCAAAGCTTGTCCACCGCTATCAGGTCGACCTGCGCTACGCCTACAGGGTCGGCAATCGCGATTTCATCGGCACCGAAGTCGATTGGAACGGCACCATGATCTCCGGGCTGCGCGAGGTCGCCGCAGAGGCCGCGGCGAAATATCGCCCCGGGAAGAGCGTCCAGGTCTATTACGATCCGGGCCAGCCCGGACAAGCCGTGCTGGAGCCTGCAAGCCGCGCAGGCGCGCTGGGGCCGCTGATCGGCGCCGCGGTTTGCGCGGTCGTCGGCGGCCTCTTCCTGACAATCCTGATCAAGGTCGGGTTCGCATAGCGGCGCTCACCCCTTCGGCGGTGACAGTGGCTGCACGATCTCCTGGAACGGCACCAGCGCCTCGCACGCGTCGGCATGCGCCGACAACGCCGGATAGCGCGAGGTCTCGAACAGAAGCGGGTGCGCCTCGCGGGTGAAGCGCACGACGCAGGCCACCGCGATGTCGGCATGGCCGATGCGGTCGCCTAGCCAGTATGGCGTGGTCACCTTGGCGCGCTCGGCCTCCAGCGCTTTCAGCACGTCCGCGATCTGCGCTTCGCAACGCTGCACCCACAGCGCAAGCTGCTCCTTCCGCAACACGCGCTCGTAGAGCAGGCTGACCGCCTTGTCGCCGAGACCGGAGGCGAGCGCGCAGATGCGCAAATGATGCCGGCGCTCGGCGCCGGAGCGCGGCAGCATCGCCTTCTCCGGCCCTACCAATTCGTCGAGATAATCGAGGATGACCGTGCTCTCGATCAGCGCCTCGCCGTCGTCGAGCACCAGCGTCGGCACGCGGCGCAGCGGATTATAGGGCGCGATCTTGTCGGCGTCGCCGAAGGTCGACCACGGCCTGTGCTCGAAGGCGAGGCCGTACAGCCGCAGCGCAATTGCGACGCGGCGGACAAAGGGGGAATCGTATTGGCCGATCAGGAACATGGTTTTGCGCTCTTCTCTGGCTTTTGGACGAGGCACGGCCGATCAGTTTCCACGGCAAGGCCGCAGTGGCGCAAGCAAAATCATGGAAGTGGAGCATTGCGCCGGATGCAACGGCGCCGCGACAGCGTCTGCCGGATGCGCTATCAAGGACGGCATCATGACAGCAACAATGGACATCAATCGGGAGCGGATCGCGGCGATCGAGGCCGTCATCCGTCCGCACATACGGCGCACGCCGCTCGTTGAGGCCGATCTCGCCGATTTTGGCCTGCCGGCTTCGCCCGTCATTTTCAAGCTCGAGCTGTTGCAGCATTCCGGATCGTTCAAGGCGCGGGGTGCCTTTGCCAATTTGCTGTTGCGGCGGCTGCCCGAGGCCGGTGTCGTCGCCGCATCGGGCGGCAATCACGGCGCGGCGGTGGCTTATGCGGCGCAGCGGCTCGGCGTTCCCGCCACGATTTTCGTGCCCGACATCACCTCGCCGGCCAAGGCCGAGCGGATCAGAGGCTATGGCGCGCAGCTCGTGGTCGCAGGCAGCCGCTATGCCGACGCGCTCGCCGCGAGCGAAACCCATGTCGCGCAGACCGGCGCCATGGCCGTGCATGCTTACGACCAGGTCGAGACCTTGCTCGGTCAGGGCAGCGTCGGCATGGAGCTGGAGCAGGATGCACCGGGCATCGACACGGTGCTGGTTGCAGTCGGCGGCGGCGGCCTGATTGGTGGTATGGCGGCCTGGAGTGCCGGCAGGACGCGCATCGTCGCGGTCGAGCCGGAGCAATCGCCAACGCTTCACGCCGCCTTCGCGGCAGGCGCGCCGACCGATGCGCCCGCGGGCGGCATCGCCGCCGACAGTCTCGCCCCGCGACGTGTCGGACAATTGATGTTTCCGATTGCGCGGGCCCATGTCGAGCGAGTCGTCCTCGTCGCCGACGACGCGATCAGGCAGGCGCAGGCGGCCTTGTGGTCGAGCCTGCGCCTAGTGGCCGAGCCTGGTGGCGCGGCCGCCTTTGCCGCCTTGCTCTCCGGCCGCTATCGTCCCTCACCTGGCGAGCGGGTCGCGGTCCTGGTTTGCGGCGCCAACACCACGGCAGTCAATTTCAACGGCTAGCGAGCTTCGCATGGTCGCCTATCGCGGACTCATTTTGACGTCGATCCTGCTGACGTCGATCCTGCTTGCCCTGGCCGGCCACGGCGCCCGCGCGCAGGACCGCCCGATCGGCTTCCAGACGCCGTCGAAAAACATCGCCTGCCAGTTCTTCACCGACAACGGACAAGGCGTGCTCCGCTGCGACGTCATGAACCTGGAGACGCGGCCGCGCCGTCCGGCCGATTGCGAGCTGGAATGGGGCAACGCCTTCGAGATGAGCGCGAAGGGAGCCGCGGGCCGCATCTGCGCCGGCGATACCATCATGGACCCGTCGCTGCCCGTGCTCGCCTATGGCGAAGTGTGGCAGCGGGCGGGATTCACCTGCCGTTCCGAGCAGACGGGACTGACGTGCTTCAATGCGATGCAGCGCGGGTTTTCGCTGGCGCGGGCGGAGCAGAAGGTGTTTTGAGGAGTAGCCCGCATGGAGCGGAGCGGAATGCGGGGACGCTGTCGCGGATTGCGCTTCCGCCTTCGCGCTTCGAGCTTCGGCGGACAAGGCGCTCCAACCGGGCTTCAGTCCGGGGCGACGTCTGACAGTAGCTTTTATTCGATGATCGGCACATGCTTCGCCGCGGTTCGCGGCGCCGTGCCATCGAGCCGCGGGTCGTCGGCGACCTCGATCTGGCGGCGGAACGGGCGGAAGCCGGAGCGCTGATAGAACGCGACGGCGGACGGATGGTCCAAGGTGCAGGTGTGCACCCAGACGCGGGACAGGTCGCGTGACCACGCGAGCTCAAGCGCGCGGTTCATCATAAAGCGGGCGGCACCACTGCCGATCAGTTTTGCGGTGACGCCGAAATACACGAGCTCGCACTGGCGGCCCTCGCGAAAGTCCAGCTCCAGCAGGCCTTCATCGTTGCCGTCCACGACAAGCGCATAGACCTCGACGCCCGGTGCATGGATGATTGCGGCGAGCTCGGCGTCGTTCATGCGCGCCCGCGAAAACCACAACCACTCCTCGCCGACGCGGCGATGGAGATCGCGATACCAATGAACCGCGGGGGTATCGACCTTGCGCAGGGTCCATGCGCCAAGGGGATCACCACGCAGCGGCGGACGCGCCGTCATCTCGAGATGCGTGACGACGGCAGCGATCTTGCCGGCGGGAATGTCGGAATAGCCGTCGGGGAGGATCATGGCGGTTTCCAATAGAGCCGAGCGCGAGCCACATATTCTGCGTCGTCCCGGCGAAGGCCGGGACCCATAACCACGGATGCAGGTTGCTTTGTGACGCTGGAACGACGAGCCCCGTTCGTAACAGCTGCTGCGGAGTATGGGTCCCGGCCCCCCGTGCGCAATTGCGCACTAGGCCGGGACGACGGTGGTGTTTGCGGCCGCGCCCTTGTTTAGATCGCCTCATTCACCGAGGCGTCAGCGTGATCGCTTCCGCCGTCGCCGCCTCGACCGCAGCGCGGCTGTAGAGCAGCGGCACATACCGGCCCGTCGCCCACAGCGGCGCGAGGTCGCGATAATGGCCGCTGAAGGGATCGCCCGACTGGCCCGGCGTGTTGATGGTGCGGCTCGCATCCCAATTGCCGACGTCCAGCACCATGCGGAACGAGGCGCCGGCGAACAGCTGATAATCGGTGCGGCGATAGGTGGCCGCGCGCGGCACATTGGCGGCGCCGCCGTAGGCCAGCGGACCGACCGAGAGCTGAGCGGCCGTCGCCTTGTCGGCAAGCGGCATCAGAGCATGGTCGAATTTCGCGACGTGCAGGCGGCCCCAGCGCCAGGTTGAGGAATCGGCCCCGAGCTTGGTCGTCACATCGGCCACCGCGGCGCCAAGGCTGTCGCGCAGGATCTGGTCGCGGGCGGCGGCGGGATCGGAGCCAAACGACGCGTCTGGAGATTCCAGGAAGGCGACAAGCGCCGAAATGCTCGACGCCTCGGGCGCGATCAGGTCGGCAGCCTTGGGCGCCGTGGTCTTCAACAGCACCGGTCCAAGATGATTGGCGATCCAGACCTCGAACACCGCGGCAGCGGCGCTGTCGGCGGCATCACGCGCGTCCCACGGCTTGAGCAGTTCGAGGCCCTTCTTCACGTTGGCATCGTCCGAAGTGAGCGGCTGCAGCAGCTTGACGAGCCGCCGCCCCAGCATCGTGGTGTCGTCGTTCTGCAAATCCATGGCATCGGCCAGCGTCACCTTGCTGTTGGCCTGCAGCACCTCGGTGATGCGCTGCCAGCGCGCACTGTCCGCCCATTCGAAGCCGACCTTGCGCTCGCTGACGGGATAATCCGCCGGCAGGTTCATCTGGTTGGCGGTGGCGAGAAAGCCCTGCTTGGGCTGATAGGCCTTGGGCAGTTCGTCGAGCGAGAGAAACCCCTGCCATTCGTAGCGGCCGTCGCCCGGCACCGGCATCAGGCCATCATAATTGGCGCGCCGCGGCGTCTTGCCGGCGGCAACCCAGCCAATATTGCCCTTGGTGTCCGCATAGACCTGGTTCTCCGATGGCGCGCCCCAGCGCCGCATGGCGCCGAGGAATCCGTTCCAATCCTTCGCGGTCATGTAGTCGGAGGAGCCGAAATAGGCCGAGGTGCCGGGCTCGAACCAGATCGAGCGGACGGCGAAGGCGCGCTTGTTGGCGTCGTCGACATAGATCACCGGACCATGCCGGGTGAATTTCAGCTCGAGATCGCGATCGCCTTCGCCTTTCACCTGCTCCTTCTCGTGTACGATGTGCATGTCCTCCCAGCCGCTGCCATAGCGGTACTGGTTGGGATTCTGCGGATTGAGCTCGTAGACGTAGAGGTCTTCCTGGTCGACGTTGAAGATGGTGAGGCCGAAGGCGATGGTGCCATTGTGGCCGATCGAGATGCCGGGCAGCGCCGGCTCGCCCGCGCCGATCACGGAAAGGCCGGGCGCATTGAGGCCGACGACGTAACGCAGCGAAGGCACGCTGTGCTCGCGATGCGGATCGTTGGCGAGGATCGGCCGTCCCGTCGCGGTCCGCGACGCCGCGATCACCCAATTGTTGGAGCCGATGGTGTCGCGTTGCTGGTCGGCCTCGGTGAGGTACTTGTCCGGATCGTGCGCGAGCGCGCCCTGGCGATCTTTCGGCGCGGCAAAGGCGACCGGGCGCGTCGCGAGATCGTAAGGCGCCAGCACGGCCTTCGGCACGCTGCAGGGATCGAGACCATCTGGAATTTTCGTCGTCCATGCCGGCTCGAGCTTGACGCGAAACCGATCGGCATCGAGGCCGGCTGCGCAAGCGACCAACGAGCGCTTGACCTCGGAGGCGACATTGCGCGTCAGGCCGTGGCTGCGGATGCGGACGATGTCGTCCGCCGTCCACGGATCCGGCATGGTGCCGGCGATCCTGAACTCGATCGGTAACGGGCGCTTGCCCGCGCGCACATCGGCGACATAGGCGTTGACCCCGGCGACGAACGCCTCCGCATAGGTCTTCGCCTTGGGGCCGTAAGCCGCCCATTCCGCATTCATGTCGCCGCGATAAAGAAAGAGCCGTAGCGCCTTGTCCTGTTCGGCATAGGCCGGGCCGAAATCCTTGGCCAGCAGACCGAGTCCGCGCTTGCGCCAGAGATCGATCTGCCAGAGCCGATCGCGGGCGGCGTTGAAGCCTTGCAGGAAAAACAGGTCGTGCTCATTGGCCGCATAGATGTGGGGGATGCCCCAGACATCGACCAGAATCTGCGCGGGGGCATTGAGACCGGCGACGTCGGTCTTGACCTGCCGCGCGCTTCCGAGCGGGTCCGGCTTCTCACGCGCAATGGCGGTCGAGGTGAGCAGCGCGGCGCAGATCGCTGCGCCAAAAAGCTTCTGGATGACCCGGTTGAAATCCGTGTTCATTGTTGGTGCTCCCTTTGTTGCTGTTTCTTGTAGCCTGGATGGAGCGCAGCGCAATCCGGGATCGTGCCATGCAGAACCCCGGATTTCGCTGCGCTCCATCCAGGCTACGAGATCCTCCTAGCCCTCGCCCTCGTCGCTCGCGAGCACGCCCTTCACCGCCCTCGCCCAGCCCGCCAGCTTCCGCTCCCTTGTCGCCTGGCTCATGTTCGGCTTGAAGCGGTGCTCGAGGCGCCAGTTGTCGGCGAATTTGGTCGGCTCGGGATAGACGCCGGCCTCAAGGCCGGCGAGATAGGCCGCGCCCAGCGCCGTCGTCTCCTGGATCACGGGGCGGTCGACCGGGGCGTCGAGCAGGTCGGCGAGGCGCTGCATGGTCCAGTCGGATGCGGTCATGCCGCCGTCGACGCGGAGCACGACGCTGGCGGTTTCCGAGCTCGGCCAGTCCGCGCGCATTGCGGCCCAAAGGTCGAACGTCTGGTAGCAGACGCTTTCGAGCGCGGCGTGGGCGAGCTCGGCCGGGCCGGTATTGCGGGTGAGGCCGAACAGCGCGCCGCGCACGCGTGGATTCCAGTAGGGCGCGCCCATGCCGACGAAGGCCGGCACCAGATACACGCTCTGCATGGAGTCCGACTGATCAGCAAGAGGTCCGGTCTCGGCGGCGTGCTTGATGATGCCGAGGCCGTCGCGCAGCCACTGTACCGCGCTGCCCGCGACGAAGATCGAGCCTTCGAGCGCGTAGGTGCGTTTGCCACCGAGCTGGTAGGCGATGGTGGTGAGCAGCTTGTTCTTCGAGGCCACGGGCGTGGTGCCGGTGTTGAGCAGGGCGAAGCAGCCGGTGCCGTAGGTCGACTTCATCATGCCCGGACGGAAGCAGGCCTGGCCGATGGTGGCGGCCTGCTGGTCGCCGGCAATGCCGGAGATCGCAATCGCGCCGCCGAACAGGTCCGGCGTGCTCTCGCCGAAACGGGCGGAGGAATCCTTCACCTCGGGCAGCATCGAGCGCGGCACGCCGATGATCTCCAGGAGTTCGTCGTCCCACTGGCCGGTGTGGATGTTGAACAGCAGCGTGCGCGAGGCGTTGGTGGCATCGGTGGCGTGCACCTTGCCGCCGGTGAGGCGCCACAGCAGATAGCAATCGACGGTGCCGAACATCAATTCGCCGCGCGCGGCGCGCGCCCGCGCGCCGGGGACATGGTCGAGAATCCAGGCGACCTTGGTGCCGGAGAAATAGGGATCAATGATCAGGCCGGTCTTCTGCGAGATCACGGGCTCGCGGCCGTCGGCTTTCAGTCTCGCGCAGATGTCGGCGGTGCGGCGGTCCTGCCAGACGATGGCGCGGTGTACGGCCTGCCCCGTGGCGCGGTCCCACACCACGGTGGTCTCGCGCTGGTTGGTGATCCCGATCGCGGCGATGTCCTTTGCGCTGATGCCGGCCTGCGCGATCGCGTCGCGGCAGACCGTCACGGTCGAGGTCCAGATGTCCTCGGGCTCGTGCTCGACCCAGCCCGAGGCGGGGAAATGCTGCGGAAACTCGGCCTGCGCCTTCGCCGCAATGGAAATGTCGCCGCGAAACACGATCGCGCGCGAGGAGGTGGTGCCCTGGTCGATGGCAAGGACGAAAGACATGGAAGCACCCTTGGGGTTTGCTGGTCGTTTTCTTGGCGTGTCCCGGGAGGGATCATTGTGTCGCGCCAAAGGGAGCGGATTAGGGCGGGAAGGTCAAGAAGGGCTCAGCTGTCGTCCCGGCGAAGGCCGGGACCCATACCGCGTGATCCATCGATTGCGCACGATGCCGATCCAGCACGACCAGACTTCGTCAAACCACTCCCTGTGGTTACAGGTCCCGGCCTTCGCCGGGACGACGAGCTGAGAGACCTACGGCGCAGCCGTGGTCACGCCGCCGTCGATGACGATGGTCTGTCCGGTCATGAAGCTCGACGCGTCGGAGGCGAGGTAGGCCACCGCGCCTGCGATTTCATCGGGTTCCCCGATGCGGCGCAGCGGCGTGGTGGCGGTGCGGCGATTTAGATTGGCTTCGTCTTCCCACAGCGCGCGGGCGAAATCGGTTTTCACGAGGCCGGGCGCGATGCAATTGACGCGGACGCCTTTCGGACCCCATTCGCCGGCGAGCGAACGACATAGCGCGAAGTCGGCGGCCTTGGAGATGCCGTAGGCGCCGATCACGGTCGAACCGCGCAGGCCGCCGATCGAGGAGATGATGACGACGGAGCCGCCTCCACGTTCGGCCATCTGCGGGATCGTCAGCGCGGAGAGCCAGATGTTGCTCTTGACGTTGCTGCCCATGATCTTGTCGAAGGCTTCGTCGGTGATGTCGAGCAGCGGGCCGTAATACGGATTCACCGCGGCGTTGCAGACGAGGACGTCGATCTTGCCATAGTGCTTGGTCGCACCCGCGATCAGCGCCTCGACCTCTTGCCTGCGCGCGATGTTGCAGGGGATGACGGTGGCGTCACCACCGGCCGCCTTGATGCCGTCGGCGACCTCCTGGCAGGCATCCGCCTTGCGCGAGGAGACCACCACTTTGGCGCCGAGCTTTGCGAGCAGTTCGGCAGAGGAGCGGCCGATGCCGCGGCTGGAGCCGGTGACCACGGCGACCTTGCCGGTGAGATCGAACGGGGTGTTTTTCATTATTGTTGCCTCGCTGGTTCAACGACCTCCGTCATTGCGAGGAGCGAAGCGACGAAGCAATCCAGAGATGCCGCCGAGGAGATCGTCTGGATTGCTTCGCTTCGCTCGCAATGACGGTGGTGGCGACTAGATCAGCCCGCCACCGTCCGCCACGCGGCGCTGGTGGTAGTCGGTGTCGCCGAACGAGTTCTCGATCATGGTCAGGCGCTTGAAGTAGTGGCCGATCTTCGCCTCCATGGTCATGCCGATGCCGCCGTGGAGCTGGATCGCCTGCTGTCCGACGAACTTCAGCGACTTGCCGATCTGCACCTTGGCCGCGGCGACGGCGTTGCTGCGCTCCTTGGCGTCCTCGAAATCAGCAGCCATGGTCGCGAACATCGACATCGATCGCGCCTGCTCGGCGGCGACGAACATGTCGGAGGCGCGGTGCTGGAGGCTCTGGAACGAACCGATCGCGACACCGAACTGCTTGCGCGTCTTGATGTACTCGACTGTTGTCTTCAGAGACTCGTCCATCAGGCCGACCGCTTCGGCGCAGAGCGCGATGCGGGCTTCGTCGACCACACGCTCGATCAGCGCGAGCGAATCGTCGGGATTGCCGAGCACGGCATCGGCACCGATCTCGACGCCGGTGAAGGTGATGTCGGCGGCGTGCAGACCGTCCTGGGTCGGGTACGATTTCCTGGCGACGCCCTTGGCGTTGGCCGGCACCAGGAACACGCCGATGCCGCTCTTGTCGCGGCGCTCGCCCCTGGTGCGCGCGGTCACGATCAGAGTATCTGCGTTCTCGCCGTTGAGCACGACGAACTTCTCGCCGTCGATGACCCAACCCTCGCCCTTCTTCTTCGCCGTCGTGGAGACGTCGAAGAGATCGTAGCGCGAGTTCTTCTCGAGCTGGGCAAAGGCGAGCGTCTTGCTGCCGTCGACGATGCCGGGCACATGCGCGGCCTTTTGCGCATCGCTGCCCGCATGGCGCAGGAAGCCGCCGCCGATCACGACGGTTGCGAGATAAGGCTCGAGCATCAGCGCCTTGCCGAGCGCTTCCATCACGATCATGGTCTCGACGCCGCCGCCGCCGAAGCCGCCATCGGCCTCCGCGAAGGGCAGACCGAGCAGGCCCTGCTCGGCGAGCTTGCCCCAGACGGTCCGGCTCCAGCCGCCCTTCTCCTTCATGTACTTCTTGCGGCTCTCGAAATCGTAGGAATCGGTCAAGAGGCCGTCGATGCTTTCCTTCAGAAGCCGCTGCTCCTCGTTCAGATCAAAATCCATATTCTTTGCTCTCCGGTATCGATGTCGTCATGCCCAGTCTTGTGCCGGGCATCCACGTTCTTTCGTGGCGCTAGGCGTGGATGGCCGGGTCAAGCCCGGCCATGACGGTGAGTGCGCGTTAATAGTGTACGATCACAGCCCCAGCACCGCCTTGGCGATGATGTTGCGCTGGATCTCGTTGGAGCCGCCGTAGATCGAGACCTTGCGGTTGTTGAAGTAGCTCGGCGCGATCTGGGCGGTCCAGTCCATGGCTTCGTTCGAGCCGTCGTCGCCGTGCACGTCGTAGGGCGCGGCGAACGGGCCGATCACTTCCATCAACAGCTCGGTGGTGGTTTGCTGTATCTCGGAGCCCTTGATCTTCAGCACCGAGGAAGCCGGATTGGGCTTGCCCTTGCCGTGCTTGCCTTCGTCGGCGACGACGCGAAGCTGCGTCAGCTCGAGCGCCTTGAGCTCGATCTCGCAGGCCGCGAGCTTGTCACGGAAGGCCGCGTCCTGGATGATCGGCTTGCCGCCGGATTCGACCTTACCGGCGAGATCGCGGATGCGGCGGAGCCGCTCCTTGGAGACGCCGACCCGCGCGATGCCGGTGCGCTCATTGCCGAGCAGGAATTTCGCGTAATCCCAGCCCTTGTTCTCCTCGCCGATCAGGTTCTCGTAGGGTACTTCGACGTCGTCGAAGAAGACCTCGTTGACCTCGGCGCCGCCGTCGATGGTCTGGATCGGGCGCACGGTGACGCCCTTCGACTTCATTGAGAACACGATGAAGGAGATGCCCATCTGCTTCTTGGCGGACGGGTCGGTGCGGCAGAGGCAGAAGATCATGTCGGCGTGCTGGGCCAGCGTCGTCCAGGTCTTCTGGCCGTTGATGATCCACTTGTCGCCCTTGCGCTCGGCCTTGGTCTTCAGCGAGGCGAGGTCGGAGCCGGAGCCGGGCTCGGAGAAACCCTGGCACCACCAATCGTCGACATTGGCGATGCGGGGCAGATACTGCTTCTTCTGCTCTTCATTGCCGAAGGTGTAGATCACGGGACCGACCATGCTGACGCCGAAGGCGAGCGGCTGCGGCGCCGGATAGGACTGCAGCTCTTCGTTGAAGATGTAGTGCTGCACGGAGGTCCAGCCGGTGCCGCCATATTGCTTGGGCCAGTGGCTGACGCCCCAGCCCTTCTTGTTGAGGATGCGCCACCACGTCACCATCTCGTCCTTCGAGAGGTGGCGGCCCTCGACCAGCTTGCGCCGCGTATCCGGCGGCACGTTGTCGCGGAAGAATGACCGCACTTCCTCGCGAAACGCCTGCTCTTCTTTCGTGAATGCGAGATCCATCGGATCCTCCTGTGAACGTGTCGTCCCGGCGAAGGCCGGGACCCATTACCACCGGCCTTCGTTATGCGAAGGCCATTGTTGTTCGTGCGCCAAACTCCTGCTGCGGAGTATGGGTCCCGGCTTTCGCCGGGACGACGGCTACTGGACCAGAACTACTGCAACACCTCAAAAAGCCCCGCCGCGCCCATGCCGCCGCCGACGCACATGGTGACGACCGCGTACTTCGCCTTGCGGCGGCGACCTTCGATCAGAGCGTGGCCGGTGAGACGCGCGCCCGACATGCCGTAAGGATGCCCCACCGCGATCGCGCCGCCGTCGACGTTGATCTTGTCGGGGTCGATGCCGAGCTTGTCGCGGCAATACAGCACCTGCACCGCGAAGGCTTCGTTCAGCTCCCACAGGCCGATGTCGTCGACGGTGAGGCCATGACGCTTGAGCAGGCGCGGCACCGCGAACACCGGGCCGATGCCCATCTCGTCCGGCTCGCAGCCGGCGGAGACGAAGCCGCGGAAGATGCCGAGCGGGTTCAGCCCGCGCTTCGCCGCTTCCTTGTCGCTCATGATCACGCTCGCGCTGGCGCCGTCAGAGAGCTGGCTGGCATTGCCGGCGGTGACCGAAAAGCCTTCACCGCGCACGGCCTTGAGGCCGGCGAGGCCTTCTGCGGTGGTCTCGGGGCGCGGGCCCTCGTCCTGCGAGAGCGTGATGTCCTTGAACGAGACTGCACCGGTTGCCTTGTCGGTCACCGCCATCTTTGTGGTGATCGGCGCGAGCTCATCATTGAACTTGCCGCCTTGCTGGGCCGCGGCCGTACGGCGCTGGCTCTCCAGCGAATATTCGTCCTGCTTCTCCCGCGAGATGCCGTAGCGCTTGGCCACGATTTCGGCGGTGTCGATCATGGGCATGTAGACCTCGCCCTTGATCTCGAGCAGCGCCGGGTCCTGCGCATGGAAGCCGTTCATCTTGTCGTTCTGCACCAGCGAGATGGACTCGCCGCCGCCGCCGCCGACCGCGATCTCCACACCATCAAAAATCACCGAACGTGCGGCGAGCGCGATCGCCTGCAGTCCCGAGGCGCATTGCCGGTCGATGGTGGTGCCGGCGACCGTGACGGGGAGACCTGCACGGAGCAGCGCCTTGCGCGCGATGTTACCGCCGGTCGCGCCTTGCTGGAGCGCTGCGCCCATCACAACGTCCTCGATCTCCTTGGGGTCGACCTTGGCGCGCGCGACGGCCGCGCCGATGGCGTGGCCAAGCAGGGTTGCGCCCTCGGTAGCGTTGAGCGCGCCGCGATAAGCCTTGCCGATCGGGGTGCGGGCGGTGGAAACGATGACGGCGTCGGTCAAGAGCGATCTCCTGATGCAAGTCGGGTGGCAAGTTGGGCGGATTGTGATGGTTTCTGCTGCTGGCGCAACTCATGGCGCGACAGCTTTCCGACCGGCGTGCGCGGCAGATCGTCGACGAATTCGACCTCCGCCGGCAATTCGTGCCTGCCGAGCTTGCCAGCAAGCTGCGCGCGCAGCTCGTCGAGCGAAAACGGCTTTGCGCCGGGCCTGAGCTTGATGAAGGCCTTTGCGGCCTCGCCGCGATACGAGTCGGGAATGCCGAGCACGATCACCTCGTGCACGCCTGGTATGGTGTAGATCGCCTGCTCGATCATTTGCGGATAAACGTTGAAGCCGCCGGAGATGATCATGTCCTTCTTGCGGTCGACCAGGAAGAAATAGCCGTCGCTATCGACATAGCCGATGTCGCCGGTGACGAAGCGGCCGTCGACGAAGGCCTCCGCGGATCCCTCGGGCTTGTTCCAGTAGCCCCTGGTGACGTTCGGGCCCTTGATGCGGATCTCGCCGACTTCGCCCGGCGGCAATACGCGTGTCGGATCGTCCAGCGCGACGACGTCGAGCTCGATGCCGGGCAGCATCAGGCCGATCGAGCCCGGCTTGTCGGGACTTACCGGCGGATGGCCGGTACCGGGCGAGCAGGTCTCGGTCATGCCCCAGCCGCTGCGGAGCTTCTTGCCGACTTTGCGCTCGAAGAAACTCGCGATCTCCACCGGCAGCGGCGCGCCCCCGGAGCCGATGGTGGCCAGCGAGGAGAAATCGCGCTTGTCGAGATCGGGAAGGGCCGCGATCGCGATCCACATCGTCGGCACGCCGGGAAAGTAGGTTGCGCGCTTGATTTCGATGTCGCGCATCACCGCTTCGACGTCAAAACGCTGATGCAGCGAGATCAGATTGCCGCGCCTGAGCGAGGACAGCAGCACGACTGTGAGCGCATAGATGTGGAACAGCGGCAGCACGCAGATCACGCGCTCGACGACGTCGCCACGCGTCGCGCGCGACGGCTTGCCCCAAACGTCGTAGATCGACACGGCCGAGGTGAGATTGCCGTGGGTCAGCATCGCGCCTTTGGGCAAGCCGGTGGTACCACCGGTATATTGCAGCAGCGCGACGTCGTCGGCGCTCACTTGCGGCCACTCTGCCGGCGCGGTGGCGCCCTCGACAAAGGCCTTGAAGGTGACGATGCGGGGATCGCTGGGGATCGCAGCCTGCGGCGTGCCGACCTTACCCCAATTATTGTCCTCGCAGACCACCAGGCGGTCGATCAGGCCCTTCTCCAGGAATTTCAGCGCGGTCGGCAGCAGCGCCGCGAGGTTGGACGTGACGAGCAGGCGCGAACCGGAATCGGAGACCTTGTGCGTCAGCGCGATCTCGCCGTCGAGCGGTGACAGATGCGCGACGCGGGCGCCGGCCTTCAGCGCGCCGAAGAAATTGACGGGATGGTCCGGCGTATTGCCGAGGAACAGCGCGATGGAAGTATTCTTGCCGCAGCCGGCGCGCAGGAACGCGGCAGCCGCACGCTCCGCCATCGCGGCGAGCTCGGTGTAGCTGATCGGACGATCGCGAAACTCGAGCGCGGTGCGCGCACCGTAGTCAGCGGCGGCTTTCGACAGCAGGTCAGGGAGCGTGCCCTGGACGATGGCGTCGTCCCAACGCACGCCCTCGGGATAAAACTGTTCGCCGGGATGGGTCATTGAAGGCCGTTACTTTGCAAACGTGAGGCGGGCACGGACAGACGGGCTCCCTTCCCCCTTGTGGGGATGGGTTGGGGAAGGGGGTGGCCACAAACGCCTGCGCCCGGGGCTACCCCCCTCCCTGACCCTCCCCCACAAGGGGGGAGGGAACGGAGAGGGCGTTGCCCGGGGCGAGACATCACAGCCACCCCAATCCAATCACGCCGCTTTCGAGCCCGCCGCGAGCGACGCGAAGGTCTTGCCTTCGGCCGCGAGCTTCTTCAGCAGTGGCGCGGGCTCGAGGCTCGGATCGTTGGTCTCCTTGGCATAGAAGGAGAGACGATCGGCGATGTGCTTGAGGCCGACGGTGTCGGCCCAGAACATCGGGCCGCCGCGGTAGATCGGCCAGCCATAGCCATAGAGCCAGACCACGTCGATGTCGGACGGGCGCGCGGCGATACCTTCCTCCAGGATCTTTGCGCCCTCGTTGATCATCGGATACATCATGCGCTCGAGGATCTCGTCGTCACTGACGACGCGCTTCTTGCGGCCCATGCGCAGCAGCGTCTCATCGATCAGCTTCTCGACTTCGGGATCCGGCAGCGCCGAACGGGAGCCGGCTTCGTATTTGTAATAGCCCTTGCCGGTCTTCTGGCCGAAGCGCCCGGCTTCGCAGAGCGCGTCCGCGATCTCCGACTTGATGCCGCGGTCCTTGCGCGAGCGCCAGCCGATGTCGAGGCCGGCGAGGTCACCCATCGCGAACGGCCCCATCGGCATGCCGAACTTCGTCACGACGGCGTCGACCTGCTGCGGAAGCGCGCCTTCGAACAGCAGCTTCTCGGACTGCTTGCCGCGCTGGGCCAGCATGCGGTTGCCGACAAAGCCGTCGCAGACGCCGACCACGGCCGGCACCTTTGCGATTTTGCGCGCGATCGAGACCGCGGTCACGAGGGCATCCGGCGCGGTCTTGTCGGCGCGCACGATCTCGCACAATTTCATGACGTTGGCGGGCGAGAAGAAGTGCATGCCGAGCACGTCCTGCGGACGCTTGGTCGACTTCGCGATCTCGTCGATGTTCAGGTACGAGGTGTTGGAGGCGAGCACAGCACCCGGCTTGACGTACTGGTCGAGCTTGCCGAACACTTCCTTCTTCACTGCCATGGTCTCGAACACAGCCTCGATCACCAGGTCAGCATCACCGACGTTCTCGATGCCGACGACGCCGTTGATCAGCGCCATGCGCTTGGCGGGCGCATCCGCCGGGATGCCACCACGCGCAGCGGTCGCTTCCCAGTTCTTCTGCATGATGCCCATGCCGCGCTTGAGCTGCTCCTCGCCGGTCTCGATCAGGGTGACGGGAACGCCGGCATTGGCAAAGGACATCGCGATGCCGCCGCCCATTGTGCCGGCGCCGAGGATGGCGACGCGGTTCACGGGCCGTGGCTTGGTGCCCTCAGGAACGCCGGCGATCTTGCTGGCCTCGCGCTCGGCGAAGAAGGCATAACGCTGCGCCTTGGACTGATCGCTGGCGACGAGCTTCAGGAAACCTTCGCGCTCCTTCTTGAGGCCTTCGTCGAACGGCAGGTCGATGGCGTAGCCGACGGCGTCAGCCGCCGCGAACGGAGCTTCCAGACCGCGCGACTTCTTGGTCATGGCGGCGACCGCGTTGGTGAAGATCGAGCGATCGACCTTGGCCGCCGCGATCTTGGAGTCGTCGTCACGCAGACGGCGCAGCGGACGCTTTTCAGCCAGCAGCTTTCGTACGAAGGCTTCACCTCCGGCGGCCGGGCCCTCGACGATCTCCTCGATCAGGCCGTTCTTCAGAGCTTCCGCCGCACCGATCGGATCACCGCCGACGATCATCTTGACCGCGAGCTCCGGTCCGACTGCGCGCGGCAGGCGCTGGGTGCCGCCGGCGCCCGGCAGCAGGCCGAGCTTCACCTCGGGCAGGCCGAGCTTGGCTTCCTTCACCGCGACACGGAAATGACAGGCGAGCGCGACCTCGAGGCCGCCGCCGAGCGCGGTGCCGTGAATCGCGGCCACGACCGGCTTCGGTGAATTCTCGATCTCGGAAAGCACGTCGTTGAGGGCGGGCGCCTTCGGCGGCTTGCCGAATTCGGTGATGTCGGCGCCTGCGATGAAGGTGCGGCCGGCACAGGTCAGCACGATGCCCTTGATGGCGGGATCGGCGATTGCGGCCTTGATGCATCCCAGAATTCCGCCGCGAACCGCGGCGCTCAGCGCGTTGACCGGAGGGCTGTCGACCGTGACGATCCCGACTTCGTCATGACGCTCAAGCTTGACCACTTCGCTCACGGTGTCCCTCCTTGGTGGGGTAACTTTTGTTCAATTTCGCACTGCGGAATTTAATTCCGCATCTTGACGGCAGGGTTATTTTGAAGCACGTGGCTTGTCAACGACTCCGCGCAAGAAGCAGATCTGGGATGAAGCGTACAGGAAAGAAGACCGCGACCGATCGGAATTTCGTCGTCGCGCTTTCCCGCGGACTAGACGTATTGCGCGCATTCCAGCCCAGCGACGGACTTCTTGGCAATCAGGAAATCGCGGCCCGTACCAATTTGCCCAAGCCGACCGTTTCGCGGCTGACCTATACCTTGACCAAGCTCGGCTATCTGACGCCGGTTCCCCGTTTCGAGAAATATCAGCTTGCGCCGGCCGCGATGGCGCTCGGCTACGCCGCGTTGTCCAATCTCGGCGTTCGGCATTTGTCCGAACCGTTCCGCGAGGAAATGATGCGCGCGACCGGCGGAGCCGTTGCCGTCGGCGGCCGCGACCGTCACAGCATGATCTATTTCGGGCAAAGCCGCGGCAGCGAGACGGTCGGCGTTCAACTTGACGTCGGCTCCCGCGTGCCGATTGCAACCAGCGCGATGGGCCGCGCCTATTTCTGGGCGCTCGAGGAAAACGATCGGGCGGAACTGTCTCGTGTTTTGCGCGAACATTACGGCAGCCGCTGGCCCAAGATGCGCGACGGGCTGGAACGTTCCGGCGAGACGGTCGCGAAATACGGATTTGCGATTTCGGTCGGCGACTGGCACGACGACATCGGCGCCGCCGGCGTCGCACTCAGGCTCAACGACGGAACCGGCCCCTACGCATTCAATTGCGGCGCGCCGGCATTCCGCTTCACGGAAGAGCGTTTGATCAACGACATTGGACCGCGTCTGCTTGCGATGGTAAGGAACATCGAAGCGGCACTTGGGGGTCTGATGCCGCATTCCAAAAAAGACGTCAGCAAAAAGCTGAAATCAGGAGGGAAAGTTGCGCGTGTGGCCGAGGGGATCAGATAGCCTTTGTTGTCATCGAGAGCGGTTCACATCGCTCCTTCGCTCACCGAACAGAGTGGGCGAGACGAGATGACGCAGGCACAGCTCGCGCAGGGGACATCGCCCCTGCTCGCGGTTCGCGACGTCAGCGTCGTGTTCGGCGGCATCGTCGCGCTCAACGGTGTGTCCTTTGACATGCACAAGGGCCAGATCCTCGGCTTGATCGGCCCTAACGGCGCCGGCAAGACCACGCTCTTCAACTGCCTCTCGCGGCTGTACCAGCCATCGTCCGGCGACATCCTGATGGAGGGCGCAAGCATCCTGACGCGCCCGCCGCACCGGATCGCGGAGATCGGCATCGGCCGCACTTTCCAGAACGTGGCGCTGTTTCCGAATTTGTCGGTGATGGACAATGTCCGCGTCGGCACCCATGCCCGCACCTCCAGCGACATCATCAGCGACTCGCTGCGGCTGGCCTGGGTTCGCCGCAGCGAGAGCGACGTCAACAAGAAGGTGCATGAGATCCTCGCCTATCTCGACCTCGAGGACGTCGCCCACACCGTCGTGTCGGGCCTGCCGTTCGGCACGCAGAAGCGCGTCGAACTGGCGCGCGCGCTCGCTGCCGATCCGAAGATCCTGCTGCTCGACGAGCCCGCCGGCGGCCTCAACCACGAGGAAGTCTACGTGCTCGGCGACCTCATCCGCCGCATCCGCGACGAACGCCACATGACCGTGCTGCTGGTCGAGCATCACATGGGCCTCGTGATGTCGATCGCCGACCACGTCGTCGCTCTGAATTTCGGCAAGAAGCTCGCGGAAGGCACGCCGGCCCAGGTGCAGGCGGATCCCGACGTCATCAAGGCCTATCTCGGGAGCAAGGACCAATGACGACACTGCTCAACGTCAAGGACCTGCGCGCCTATTACGGCCAGGTCCAGGCGCTCCACGGCCTCTCCTTCTCGCTCAGCGAGGGATCGCTGACCACGCTGCTCGGGGCCAACGGCGCCGGCAAGACCACCACGCTGCGCGCGATCTGCAACATGGTGCGTTCGACCGGCGGCATCGAGTTCGACGGCAAGCCGCTGAACAACCGCTCCACCGAAAGCATCGTACGGTTCGGCATCGCCCATGTGCCGCAGGGCCGCGGCACCTTCACCACCATGACGGTGGAGGAAAACCTCCAGCTCGGCGCAATCACCCGCAAGGACAGCGCCGGCATCGTCTCCGACATCGAGCGCATGTATGCGCATTTCCCGGTGCTCAAGCAGCGGCATACCCAGCAGGCCGGCACGCTCTCGGGCGGCGAGCAGCAAATGCTCGCGGTCGCCCGCGCGCTGATGCTGCGGCCGCGGCTGATGCTGCTGGACGAGCCTTCGTTCGGCCTGGCGCCGCTGGTGGTGCGCGACCTGTTCGGCATCCTCGGCAAGATCAATCGCGAGGACAAGGTGTCGATCCTGGTGGTCGAGCAGAACGCCCAGCTCGCGCTCGAGCTCGCCGACCAGGCCTATGTGATCGAGACCGGACGCATCGTGATGTCGGGCAACGCCAAGGACATCGCGAACAACGAAGAAATCCGCAAATCCTACCTGGGTTACTGAGGAGCCGGCACGATGGAGCTGTTCACCAACCAAGTGCTGGCCGGCATCGCCACGGGCGCGATCTACGCCTGCATGGCGCTCGCCGTGGTCATGATCTACCAGGCGATCGACCATCTCAACTTCGCGCAGGGCGAGATGGCGATGTTCTCGACCTTCATCTCCTGGCAGCTGATGCAATGGGGCATTCCCTATTGGGCCGCCTTCGTGATCACGCTGGCATTGTCCTTTGTCGGCGGCATCGCGATCGAGCGCATCCTGTTCAAGCCGCTCGCCAAGGCGCCGGTGCTGACCAACGTCGCCGGCTTCATCGCGCTGTTCGCGATCATCAACTCCTCGGCCGGCCTGATCTGGGACTTCACCATCAAGCAGTATCCGACCCCATTCGGCTCCTCGCCGTTCCTCGGCAGCCAGCTGATTTCGACCCACCAGGCCGGCATGATCGGCGTGACGGTGCTGCTGCTGCTCGGCCTCTACTTCTTCTTCCAGTACACCAAGATCGGCCTCGCCATGCGCGCGGCCGCCTCCGTACCTGAATCGGCACGGCTGGTCGGCATCAACACGAGCTGGATGATCGCGCTGGGCTGGGGCATGGCGTCCGCGATCGGTGCGATCGCCGGCATGCTGATCGCACCGGTCGTGTTCCTCGAGCCCAACATGATGGGCGGCGTGCTGATCTACGGCTTCGCCGCGGCGGTGCTCGGCGGACTGACGAGCCCGTTCGGCGCCGTGGTCGGCGGCTTCCTGGTCGGTGTCTTCGAAAACCTCGCCGGCACCTACATTCCCGGCGTCGGCAACGAGTTGAAGCTCCCGATCGCGCTCGCGCTGATCATTTCCGTCCTGGTCGTCAAACCCGCTGGCCTGTTCGGCCGGCAAATCGTCAAGCGAGTTTGATCATGAGCGCTGCAGAAGACGTCGTCACGGAAGCCCCGGCCGTCGAGGCGGTTCCGAAGCGGGCGATGACGCTGGGCACGGGCACCTCCCTGTTAGTGCTGGCGGTGCTGTTGATCGTGCCGGTGTTCGTCAAGAACTTCATCATCTTCCAGATGACGATGCTCCTGATCTACGGGCTCGCGGTGCTGGCCTTGAACATCCTGACGGGCGGCTCCGGCCAGTTCTCGCTCGGCCAGAGCGCCTTCTACGCCGTGGGCGCTTATACGTCGGCGGTGCTGATGGAGTACTTCAACGTCAACTATGCGCTGACAATTCCGATTTCCGCGACGGTCTGCTTCGCATTCGGCTACCTGTTCGGCAAGCCGGCGCTGCGGCTATCGGGCGTCTATCTCGCGCTCGCGACCTTTGCGCTTGCCACCGCGATGCCGCAGCTGCTGAAGCTGAACTTCCTCGAGCACTGGACGGGCGGCGTGCAGGGCCTCGTCGTCACCAAGCCCGACGCGCCGTTCGGGCTGCCGATGTCGCAGGACACCTGGCTCTACTACTTCTCGCTCGCCGTCGTGCTCGCGATCTACATCTTCTCGGTAAACCTGCTGCGCTCCCGCTCGGGCCGTGCCTTCATGGCGATCCGCGACAACGAGATCGCGGCCTCCTCGATGGGCGTCAACGTCGCACTGTACAAGACGCTGGCCTTCGGCGTGTCCGCCGGCATCACCGGCGTTGCCGGCTCGCTTGGCGCCATCGCCGTGCAGTTCGTCGCGCCCGACAGCTACACGATCACGCTGGCGATCTCGCTGTTCCTCGGCATGGTCGTCGGTGGCGTCGGCTGGCTGCCCGGCTCGTTCGTCGGCGCAGCTTTCATCATCTTCGTGCCGAACATGGCGGAGGGCATCTCCAAGGGCCTCTCCGGCGCCGTATTCGGCGTACTCCTGTTCGCCGTCATCTACCTCGTGCCGCACGGCGCGAGGCAGATCGCGATCATGGGCCAGCAACTCGTCGGCCGGCTCAGAAAGAACTGACAACCCGTTGATTAAGCTAAGGAGACCCGAATTGTTTTTTGAAAGAACACTGCGAACCGCTGCGCTGGTGACGGCAACGGCGGTCATCACTCTCAGCTCCGGCGCCGCATTTGCCCAGAAGAAATACGACACCGGCGCGTCCGATACCGAGATCAAGATCGGCAACATCATGCCGTATAGCGGTCCGGCGTCGGCCTATGGCATCATCGGCAAGACCGAAGAAGCCTATTTCAAGATGATCAACGACAAGGGCGGCATCAACGGCCGCAAGATCAACTTCGTCACCTATGACGACGGCTATTCGCCGCCGAAGGCCGTCGAGCAGGTCCGCAAGCTGGTCGAGAGCGACGAAGTGATCGTCGTGTTCAACCCGCTCGGCACGCCTTCGAACAGCGCGATCCAGAAGTATTTGAACGCCAAGAAGATCCCGCAGCTGTTCGTCGCCACGGGCGCCACCAAGTGGAACGACCCGAAGAACTTCCCCTGGACCATGGGCTGGCAGCCCTCCTACCAGAGCGAAGCGCAGATCTACGCGAAATGGCTGTTGAAGGAGAAGCCGGACGCCAAGATCGCGATCCTTTATCAGAACGACGATTTCGGCAAAGACTACCTCAAGGGCACCAAGGACGGCCTGGGCGCCAAGGGCGCGTCCATGATCATCATGGAAGAGAGCTACGAGGTGTCGGAGCCCTCGATCGACGGTCACATCGTCAAGATCAAGGCGGCCAATCCCGACGTCCTGCTGATCTACGCGACGCCGAAGTTCGCCGCCCAGACCATCAAGAAGACCGCCGAGCTGAGCTGGAAGCCGCTGCAGATCCTCACCAACGTGTCGATCTCGGTCGGCAGCGTGATGAAGCCGGCCGGCTTCGAGGCCTCGCAGGGCGTGTTGTCGGCAGCCTATGCCAAGGACTCCACGGACCCGCAGTGGGCCAACGACCCCGGCATGAAGAAGTGGAACGAGTTCGTCGACAAGTACATGCCGGGTGCCGACAAGTCCGACACCAGCATGGTCTATGGCTACGGCGCGGCGTCGACGCTGACCAAGGTCCTGGAAATGTGCGGCGACGATCTGACCCGGGCCAACATCATGAAGCAGGCGGCCTCGTTGAAGGATTTTGCACCGGACACCCTGCTGCCCGGCGTCAAGATCAACACCGGGCCCACCGACTTCGCCCCGATCGCCCAGCTCCAGATGCAGCGCTTCAAGGGCGAGAAGTGGGAACTCTTCGGCGAGATCATCAGCGGCGACATCGCCACCGAGTGACACTCTGACGCTATAGTCCGACACGTCGAGAAGCCCCCGCGAACGATCGCGGGGGCTTTTTGTTGACGTCCCGCATCATTCTTGTTCAATGCGGCGGCGATCCGTTCCGGGTGGAGAAAGATGACTGCCGTTCGATTTCAGGTTGCGGGCGTTCTGGCCGCATTCGCGTTGTGCACTGCGATGGGCAACCCGGCCCTGGCGCAAAAGAAATACGACAGCGGCGCTTCCGATACCGAGATCAAGATCGGCAACATCATGCCCTATAGCGGCCCGGCCTCCGCCTATGCGGCGATCGGCAAGGCCGAGGAAGCCTATTTCAACAAGATCAATGCCGAGGGCGGCATCGGCGGCCGCAAGATCAAGTTTATCTCCTACGACGACGGCTATTCGCCGCCGAAGACGGTGGAGCAGGCCCGCAAGCTGGTCGAGAGCGACGGGGTGCTGCTGATCTTCGGCTCGCTCGGCACCTCCACCAACGGCGCCATCCGCAAATACATGAACGAGAAGAAGGTGCCGCAATTGTTCGTGGCGAGCGGCGCTTCGAAGTGGAACGATCCGAAGCAATATCCCTGGACCATGGGCTGGCAGCCGAGCTACGCCAGCGAGGCGCGCATCTACGCCAAGTACATCATGAAGGAGAAGCCGGACGGCAAGATCGGCGTGCTCTACCAGAACGACGATTTCGGCAAGGACTATCTGAAAGGACTGAAGGACGGCCTTGGGCCCAAGGCCTCGATGATCGTGCTGGAAGACAGCTACGACACGTCGGAGCCGGCAATCGACGAGCACGTCGTGAAATTGAAGGCCTCCGGCGCCGACATCTTCGTCAGCATCACCACGCCGAAATTTGCCGCACAGGCGATCAAGAAGGCGGCCGAGATCAACTGGCATCCGGTCCACATCATCTCCAACGTCTCGGCCTCGGTCGGCGGCGTGCTCGAGCCGGCCGGGCTCGAGATCTCGCAAGGGATCCTGTCGGCGAGCTACACCAAGGACGGCTCCGACCCGCAATGGAATGCCGACGACGGCATGAAGAAGTTCTACAACTTCCTCGCCAAATACGATCCCAAGGCCAACAAGCTGGATGCCGGCGTGGTGTTCGGCTATGCCGCCGCGCAGACCATGGTGAAGGTGCTGCAAATGTGCGGCGACGATCTCACCCGCGACAACGTCATGAAGCAGGCCGCTTCCTTGAAGGATTTCGAGCCCGACACCCTGTTGCCCGGCATCAAGATCAACACCGCAGCCGATAATTTCGCCCCGATCGAGCAGCTCCAGATGATGCGGTTCAAGGGCCGGAAATGGGAGCTGTTCGGGGACGTCATCTCGAGCGAGCTCGGCCACTGAAGCCGCGCAACTCAAACTCGCTCCTGATCGGTTCGTCAACTCAGACGGATGCACCTTCTCGCAGTCGCACACGCGCGCGCGGGCGCCCCTGACTACTAAAGAAGCAGCCCCTGCGACCCCGCCGCAGGGGCTTTCTGTTGTAGGCATCAGGTAAATCGTATTGAATTGCGGCTGCGTCACCAAGAACAGGCAACACAAGAAAAGGGACGCACACACACCAAGAAAATAGGGAGATAGGAATGCCCGCTGTCACCGGCAAACTTGCGGCCGCGTCACTGGCGCTCGCGCTCATTGCGGCCTCGGCCTCCACTGCATCGGCCCAGAAGAAATACGATACCGGCGCGACCGATACCGAGATCAAGGTCGGCAACATCATGCCCTACAGCGGACCGGCCTCCGCCTACGGCATCATCGGGCGGACGGAAGCCGCCTATTTCAAGAAGATCAACGACGAAGGCGGCATCAACGGCCGCAAGATCAACTTCATCAGCTACGACGACGCCTATTCGCCGCCGAAGACGGTGGAGCAGGCGCGCAAGCTGGTCGAGAGCGACGAGGTGCTGTTCATCTTCAACTCGCTCGGCACGCCGCCGAACTCGGCGATCCACAAATACATGAACTCGAAGAAGGTGCCGCAGCTCCTGGTGGCCACCGGCGCCACCAAGTGGAACGATCCTCAGAACTTCCCCTGGACGATGGGGTGGCAGCCCAACTACCAGAGCGAAACGCAGATCTACGCGAAATGGCTGCTCAAGAACAAGCCGGACGCCAAGATCGCCGTGCTGTTCCAGAACGACGATTACGGCAAGGATTATCTCAAAGGTCTGAAAGACGGCCTCGGCGCCAAGGCCGCGTCGATGATCGTCATGGAGGAGAGCTACGAGACCTCCGAGCCGACCATCGACAACCACATCGTCAAGCTGAAGTCGACCGGCGCCGACGTCTTCATGAACATCACGACGCCGAAATTCGCGGCGCAGGCGATCAAGAAGGTGGCCGAGATCGGCTGGAAGCCGCTGCACTTCCTCAACAACGTCTCGGCCTCCGTCGGCAGCGTGCTCAAGCCCGCCGGGTTCGAGAACTCGCAGGACATCATCTCCGCCGACTATCTGAAGGACATTTCGGATTCGACGTGGAACAGCGACCCCGGCATGAAGGACTTCGTCGCCTTCATGAACAAGTACTTTCCTGACGGCGACAAGCTCGATCACGGCACCATCGTCGGCTACGGCGTGGCGCAGACCCTGGTCCAGATCCTGAAGCAGTGCGGCGACGATCTCACCCGCGCGAACGTCATGAAACAGGCCGCCAGCCTGAAGGACTTCCGCACCGAAGTGTTGCTGCCGGGCGTGCAGATCAACACCTCGCCGACCGATTTCGCGCCGATCAGCCAGCTCCAGCTCGAGAAGTTCAAGGGCGAGAAGTGGGAACTGTTCGGCGACGTGATCAGCGCCGACGTCGGCGGCTAACCGCCTGATACCCACGACGATGAAAACCCCCTGCGAACCATCGCAGGGGGTTTTTGCTTGCGCGCCGATTATGATCACGCGATTGCACAATCGAATGATGGCAAAGCCGGCTTACGCTTTGGCGCATGATGCGGTAGGCAGGTGAGCGGCGCGTTTGCCGCCAGTCTTTCCTGCCCGCTCAAGGCCCTTCGTCATGACCGACCGACGCCCCCTGCTCCGCGCGCTCTACGACGCCGCCGTTGCCGCCGCTCATCCCAACACGGTGCTGGCGCCGCATTTGCGGCCCGTTCCGAGTGGACGCGTGATCTGTCTCGCCGCCGGCAAGGGCGCGGCCGCGATGGCCGCCGCCGCCGAGCGGCATTATCTCGACACGCTCGGGCTCGCACCGGAGCGCCTGGTCGGCATCGCCACCACGCGTCACGGCTACGGCGTACCGACCCGCCGCATCCGCGTGGTCGAGGCCGGTCATCCCGTGCCTGACGAAGCCGGCCTGAAGGGCGCGGCCGATACGCTCGCGCTCGCAGCCGAGGCCGGGCCGGACGATTTGCTGCTGGTGCTGCTCACCGGCGGCGGCTCGGCGAACTGGATCGCGCCCGTCAACGGCATCAGCTTCGCGCAGAAGCAGGCGGTCAACAAGGCGCTGCTCCGCTCCGGCGCGCCGATCGGCGAGATGAATGTCGTGCGCAAGCATCTGTCGCGGATCAAGGGCGGGCGGCTGGCGCGTGCGGGCAAAAATGCCGCCGAGATCGTGACGCTTGCGATCTCCGACGTGCCGCATGACGATCCCTCCGCGATCGCCTCGGGTCCGACCGTGCCCGATCCGACCACGCTCAATGATGCGCGCGCCATCGTCGCCCGGTACAAGCTCGACATCGACGATGCCGTTCGCCGCGCGCTGGACGACCCCGCGAACGAAAGCTGCAAGCCGGGAGACGCCGCGTTCGCGCGCGCGCATTTCGAATTGATCGCACGTCCGAAGCAATCGCTCGACGCTGCGGTCAAACTCGCGCATGAGGCCGGTTACGAGACGATCGATCTCGGCGCCGACCTCGAAGGCGAGGCCCGCGACGTTGCCGCCGATCACGCCAGGCTGGCGCTTCAGGCCCGCGCCCAGGGCAAGCGCGTCGCGATCCTCTCCGGCGGCGAGCTAACGGTCACCGTGCGGGGCAATGGCCGCGGCGGCCCGAACCAGGAATACGCGCTGGCGCTCGCCGCCCTCTTGAAGGACACGCCTGACATCTCCGCGCTCGCCGGCGACACCGACGGCGCCGATGGCGGTGCCGGCCATCCCACCGACCCCGCCGGCGCGCTGATCGACGCGGCGACATTCGCGAAGATGACGGCGCAGGGGCTGCAGCCGCAGGCCTATCTCGACAACAACGATGCGACGACGTTCTTCGAGGCGACGGGCGACCTGCTGCTGCCGGGTCCCACGCTGACCAATGTGAACGACATCAGGGTGATCCTGGTCGACTGACACGGCGGCATCGCCATCCCGCCGGCGCCGCGCGCGGTTCGGCGGGACGGCCTGGTTAACGATCTCTGAATTCTCGTCGGCGTCCTCTTTTCCAGGGGGCGGGCATCGCCGCCTTTAACCTCGCATTCGCCGCAGTTTCAGGAACATGTCCCGAAACTGGGCGTATTGTTGGGCTGATTCACCACCGCCTGCTCTAATCGCGTCGTCCCGGGGGCAACGCACATGGCGCAAAGTGATCAGGAGGTCGCAAGCATTGATCCGCTCGTGCTCGGCGAGCTGCTCAAGTGCGCCGCCAATAATCTGTGGCTTGGGATCATCCTTTTTGGCAGCGACCGCAGGGTCATTTTCTGCAATCCGCGCTACCGCGAGATGTACGCGCTCTCGCCCGAGCAGGTGCGCCCGGGAACGCCGATCAAGGACCTGATCCAGCATCGGCTCAAACTGGGCCTGAACATCGGCGGAGAAGCCGGCGCCTATGTCCGCGCCCGCACGGAAGGCTCGGTCGTCAGCGAGGAGACGGTCCAGCAGTTCGCCGACGGAAGAATCATCGCCTACACCATCCATCCCCTGCCCGACGGCGGCGGCATGGCGACCCACGAGGACATTACCGAGCGCGAAGAGCTCAGTGCGCGGCTGCAGGAGCGCAATTTTCAGTTCGACATTGCGATCAACAACATGTCGCAGGGACTTTGCTTCTTCAGCGCCGACCATCGGCTGCTCGTCTGCAACACGCACTATATCGAAATGTACGGCCTGCCGCCCGACCACGTTCGTCCGGGCACGCCGCTCCAGGAGATCCTCGACCTGCGCTTCGAAGCCGGCAGCGTGCCGGCGATGACGCGGGAGGAATACGCCACATGGCGGACCGATGTCGCCACGTCGGCCGAGGCCATGGACAGCATCGTCGAGATGCGGAACGGGCGAACCTTCAAGATCAGGCACCGACCGATGCCCGATCTCGGATGGGTGGCGACCCACGAAGACATCACCGAGCAGCGCAAGGCGGAATTGCAGATCGCGCATATGGCGCACCACGATGCGCTGACGGACCTCGCCAATCGCGCCCTGCTCGGTCAGCGCCTCAAGCAGGCGCTCGAGCAGGGCGGGATGTTCGCGATCCACCACATCGATCTCGACAAGTTCAAGGCCGTCAACGACACCCTGGGCCACCAGGCCGGCGACATCCTGCTGCAGGATGTCAGCCGCCGCCTCAAGCAGCTCGCGCGCGACAGCGATACGATCGCGCGCATGGGTGGCGATGAATTCGTCATCCTCCAGTCGCCGATTTCCGATTCGAACGAAGCGGACACGCTGGCGCGCGATGTTGTCAGCACCCTGAGTGCTCCGTTCGGGCTCGACGGACATCAGGCTATTGTGGGCGCGAGCATCGGGATCGCCATTGCGCCCGGTGACGGCTCGACGCCCGAGCAACTCCTGCACAATGCCGATCTGGCCCTATATCGCGCGAAAAGCGACGGCCGCGGCATGCACTGCTTCTTCGAGCCGGCCATGGGCGAAGAGGCGCAAAGCCGTCGTGCACTGGAGCAGGACCTGCGCAACGGCCTTGCCGCCGGCGAGTTCGAACTGCACTACCAGCCGGTCGTGAAGACCGACGGCGGCGAGATCAGCGGCTTCGAAGCCTTGATCCGTTGGCGACATCCAGGGCGCGGACTGGTCGCGCCGAACAGCTTTATCCCGCTTGCGGAAGAGATCGGCCTGATCGTGCCGATCGGCGAATGGGTGATCCGGCAGGCCTGTGCCATTGCAAGCCGATGGCCGGACCATCTGCACGTCGCCGTCAACATCTCGGCGGTGCAATTCCGCCAGCCGGGCCTGACAGAGGTGATCGTCGGCGCGCTCGCGGCCTCCGGCCTCGATCCGCGGCGGCTGGAAATCGAAATCACGGAAAGCGTTCTGCTGCAGGACAGGCATGGGACGCTGACGACGCTGCACCAGCTCCGGGCGCTGGGCATCAAGGTCGCCATGGACGATTTCGGCACCGGCTATTCGTCACTGACCTATCTGCAATGCTTCCCCTTCGACAAGATCAAGATCGACCGGTCTTTCGTCAGCGGCGTGGAAAACAATGCGGCCTCCCTCAGCATCGTGCGGGCGGTGGCGGCACTGGCGCGCGGGATGGGCATGACGACGACGGCGGAGGGCGTGGAGACCGAGGAGCAACGGGACCGGATCGCAGCGGAAGGCTGCACGGAAATGCAGGGCTATCTGTTCAGCCCGCCCTTGCCCGCCGGGGAAATCGAGCGCCGTTTCCTGTCCGCGGAAGCACCTGCCATGCCCGACCGGTTCGCTGCGGCATAACCGCCGCCAGTCCGCCCGCGATTCCGGGTTTGATGCCCGGTCGCCGCGGCAATCAACCGTCAAAACTCGTTGGCGATCTTCGAGAGCATCCCGAGCAGGGCTTCGCGGTTGGACGGCCCGAGCAGCTCGTTCAGCCGGGCCTCGTGCTTGGTCGCGACGAGCTTCTTGGCGCGGGCCAGCACGGCCTTGCCCTTGTCGGTCAGCACCAGGATGTGCGAGCGGCGGTCGTTGGTGGAGCGGATCCGCGCGCAAAGGTCGCGGCTCTCGAGATTGTCGAGCATCGCCACGAAATTCGGACGCAGGATGCCGAGGGTGGAGGCGATCTCGGTCTGGTTACGGCCGGGGTTTTTCTCGACCAGCAACAGCACGGAAAACTGCGCCGGCGTGAGCTGGAGCGAGGCCATGCAGCGCAGGAAGTTCTCGAACACCTTGAGCTGTGCCCGCTTCAGGACATAGCCGAGCTGCTCCGAGAGCTCGCCGAGCTGGAGGGCTTCGCCAGGCCCGTCGGCCGCATCCTTGCGGCCCTTGGCGGTCTCGGCGGGTTTTTCAGAGGACTTTTCAGCGCTTTTGGAAACGGTCATCGCCTCATGCTCGCAATCCCGTTAAGTTCGGGAGGATCGTTCGCCACCCTTGATGTTATATTTGATAATTGTTATGGACCATATCAAATATCGTCAGCGCTGTTCAATGGCTGTGAGCGGACCGTCCACCACAATCAGGGGACCGGTCCTGAATCTTTGAGGGGGAGCGTCCGGTCTTGAATACCACCATCATGCTGTTCCTGCTGCAGGACGGCATCACCAATGGCGCGATCTATGCGCTGCTCGGCCTGGCGCTGGTGCTGGTGTTCGCCGTCACCCGCGTCATCCTCATTCCCCAAGGCGAATTCGTCACCTATGGCGCGCTGACCTACGCCTCGCTGGCCGCGGGCCAGATGCCGGGCACGGCGAAACTCGCGCTCGCCCTCGGCGTTGGCGCCTTCGCGTTCGACCTGTTCGCCGCGCGCAAGGCGCTGCACGGACGCCTGGTGCTGCGCAGCACCCTCACCAACATCGTGCTGCCGACCATCGTGCTGGCGCTGACCGTCTACTACGCCGCCCAGAAGCCGCCGGTTGCGGTCTGCATCGCGCTGTCGCTGGTGATCGTGGCGATGATCGGCCTGTTTCTCTACCGCATCGCATTCCAGCCGCTGGCGCACACCTCGGTGCTGGTGCTGCTGATCGCCTCGGTGGGCGTCCACCTCGCGCTTCAGGGTTTGGGCCTTTTGTTCTTCGGCGCCGAAGGCCAGCGCGGACCTGCCGTGCTGTCCGGATCTTTCACCACCGGCGCGCTGCGCTTCACGGGCCAGAGCATCACGGTCTACGGCATCACCATCGCCTTCATCGTCGGGCTGTGGCTGTTCTTCGGGCTGACACTTTACGGCAAGGCGCTGCGCGCGACCGCCGTGAACCGGCTGGGTGCCCGGCTCGTCGGCATCCGCACCACGCTGTCCGGGCAGATCGCCTTCCTGCTGGCGTCCGTCATCGGCGCACTGTCGGGCATCATGATCGTGCCGATCACGACGCTCTATTACGACTCGGGCTTCCTGATCGGCCTGAAGGGCTTTGTCGCCGCCATCATCGGCGGGCTTGTCAGCTATCCCCTCACCGCGGTCGCGGCGCTGGTCGTCGGCATCGTCGAGGCGTTCTCGTCCTTTTATGCCTCCAACTACAAGGAGGTGATCGTTTTCATGCTCTTGATTCCCGTGCTGCTGCTGCGCTCGCTCGCTGCGCCTGCGGTCGAGGAAGAGAAGGACTGACGTCAAGATGCAGAGCCGGCTTCCCATCCTCATCTTCGCGCTGATCATGGCGGCGATCCCGTTCGTTCCGGGCATGCCCCCGTTCTGGATCGTGCTGCTGGACAATGTCGGCCTCACCGCCCTGGTCGCGATGGGCCTCGTGCTGCTGACCGGCGTCGGCGGCCTGACCTCGTTTGGACAAGCGGCCTTCGTCGGCTTCGGCGCCTACACCACCGCGGTGCTGTCGACGACCTACGGCATGTCGCCCTGGCTGACGCTGCCGCTGTCGCTGGTGGTCAGCGGATTGTTGGCGGTGCTGCTCGGCCTCGTCACGGTCCGTCTGTCCGGCCATTATCTGCCGCTCGGCACGTTGGCCTGGGGACTCGGCTTGTTCTATCTCTTCAGCAAGCTGGAGTTTTTGGGAAGAAACGACGGCATCTCGGCGATCCCACCGCTGTCGATCGGCTCGTTCAAAATGCTCTCGCCCGGTTCGATCTACTACGCGATCTGGGTTGCCGTAATCCTCTCGGCGCTGCTCACGATGAACCTGCTGGACTCCCGTACCGGCCGCGCCATCCGCGCGCTCCGGCGCGGCCATGTCGCGGCCGAGGCGTTCGGCGTGCACACGCCGCGGGCGAAAATGCTGGTGTTCATCCATGCCGCCGTGCTCGCCGGCCTCTCCGGCTGGCTCTACGCCCATCTTCAACGCGCGGTGAATCCGACGCCGTTCGGCGCGCAGGCGGGCATCGAATATCTCTTCATCGCCGTGGTCGGCGGCGCCGGCTATGTCTGGGGCGGCGTCCTCGGTGCGGCGCTCGTCGTGGTCCTGAAGGAAGTGCTGCAGAGCTACCTGCCGCTGATCCTGCCCGGCTCCGGCCAGGTCGAGACCATCGTGTTCGGCATCATGCTGGTGGCGCTGCTCCAGCTCGCACCCGGCGGCGTCTGGCCCTGGCTGATGTCGTTCCTGCCCCAGCGTACCAGTGGCAAGAAGCCGGACACTTCGCTGAAACTGGAGCAGCGCACCCGCTCGCCCGGCCAATCCAGCGTCCTGCTCCAGGTCGAAAAGGCGCGGAAGCAATTCGGCGGCGTGGTCGCGGTGAACAACGTCTCCTTCGACGTTCAGGCCCGCGAGATCGTCGCGCTGATCGGCCCCAACGGCGCAGGCAAGAGCACCACCTTCAACCTGATCACCGGCGTGCTGTCGGCCAGCTCGGGCTCGATCTCCGTGCTCGGCAACAAGGTGGACAGGGCTCCGCCGCAGGAGATCGTCAAGCTCGGCATCTCCCGCACCTTCCAGCACGTCAAGCTGGTGCCTGACATGACCGTGCTGGAAAACGTCGCAATCGGCGCGCATCTGCGCGGCCATTCGGGGCCGATCTCCTCGATGCTGCGGCTCGACCGCACTGATGAGGCAAAGCTGCTCGCCGAGGCCGCCCGCCAGATCGAGCGGGTCGGACTGGGCGAGCAGATGCATCAGCTCGCAGGCTCGCTCTCGCTGGGACAGCAACGGATCGTCGAGATCGCCCGTGCGTTGTGCGTCGATCCGATGCTGCTGCTGCTCGACGAGCCGGCCGCCGGCCTGCGCCACATGGAGAAGCAGCAGCTCGCGACGCTGCTGCGGGAGCTACGCGACGGCGGCATGAGCGTCTTGCTGGTCGAGCACGACATGGGCTTCGTCATGAACCTTGCCGACCGCATCGTGGTGCTCGATTTCGGCACCAAGATCGCGGAAGGAACGCCGGCCACGATCAAGACCAATCCCGAAGTGATCAAGGCCTATCTCGGAGTGGCGGCATGAGCGCGCTGTTGTCCGTCGCCGACGCCCATGTCGCCTATGGCAAGGTCGAGGCCGTGCGTTCGGTCTCGCTCGAAGTCGGCCAGAACCAGATCGTCACCATCGTCGGCGCCAACGGCGCCGGCAAGACCACGCTGCTGTCCGCCATCATCGGCATTTTGCCGCTGAAGGGGCGCGTTTCATTCGCAGGTCAGGATTTGTCGCGGCTCGACATCGAGGACCGCGTCGCCATGGGGCTGGGCCTCGTTCCCGAGCACCGCGAATTGTTCGTGACCATGAATGTCGAGGACAATCTCGAGTTAGGAGCCTTCCGCATCGAGAGAAGCAAGGCGAAAGCCTCGATGGAGCGGGTCTACACGCTGTTTCCGCGGCTCAAGGAGCGGCGCAAGCAGCTCGCCGGCACGCTCTCCGGCGGCGAGCAGCAGATGCTCGCAATGGGCCGCGCGCTGATGGGCGAGCCCAAGCTCCTGATGCTGGACGAGCCGAGCCTCGGCCTCGCCCCGATCATCGTCGCCGACATTTTCCGCATCGTCACCGAGTTGCGTGCCGCCGGCGTCTCCGTGCTGCTGGTCGAGCAGAACGCGCAGGCCGCGCTCAAGATCGCGGATCAAGCCTATGTCATGGAGCTCGGCGAGTTCGTCCTCAGCGGCAAGGCCAGCGACATCGCGGCGAATGAACGCGTCGCCGCCAGCTATCTCGGCTTCCAGCACGAAGGCGCGAGTGTGTTGTAAGTGCGCCGTCAACTCCTCTTCCCTTCTCCCCTTGCGGGAGAAGGTGGCGCGAAGCGCCGGATGAGAGGTATCCATCCAAACGGAAAGCGCTTCATTCGCGGAGAGGGACCCCTCATCCCGCGCAAGTCGCTCTAGCTTTCATTGGATGGTGAGTTCGCCTCCCCCTTCAGCGCCGCGACCTCCGCCTCCAGCTCCGCTATCTTCGCATCCCTCGCCGCCAGCGCCGCTGCCACATCGCCAGCGTCGAACTTCTGCGGGATGTGCTGCGGGCAGTTCGTATCCCACGCTTCGATCTTGAACAGGATCACCTGCTCCGGGCGCGCCCGATAGCCTTTCGGCATCAGCGATGTCGTCAGCGCCTCGTCGTCCTCGACCACGCGGGCCTCGCCCCAGATCTTCACTCGACGGCGATGGGCGTAGTCCATCACGAAGATGTAGGCCTTGGGATTTTCAGACAGGTTTCCCTGCGTGATGTATTGCCGATTGCCGGCGTAGTCCGCGAACGCGAGCGTCTGCTTGTCCAGCACCTTCAAAAAGCCCTTCGGGCCGCCGCGATGCTGAATGTAGGGCTGGCCGTCGGCAGAGGCCGTGGCGAGATAAAAGCTGTTGGCGTCGGCCAGGAACGCCGCGAGGTTCTCATCGACCTCGGTGCGCCAGCCGCGCTGCTCGGCATGCGCATAGCCTTCGCGTGATCCCTTTCGGGTCTGGATCGACTTCACCGCCGGCGTGAATGCCACGTCGCTGGCGTAGGTGTGAGTTGCCGTCATCGGACCATCTCCTGAAATCCCGGCGCGTCCTTGCGTCTTCGCCATGTAAGATGGACCTTCCGCCGGCTAAAACAATCAGCCGGCTTGACACTTCATCATTGCGTTATATGCAATAATGCCATGGACCACCTTGAAGCCATGCATGTTTTCGTCACCGTCGCCGATTTGCGCGGCTTCGCGCCGGCGGCACGAAAGCTGCGGCTGTCCCCCTCGGCGGTGACGCGGCTGATCGCGGCTCTGGAGGAGCATCTCGGGGCGCGGCTGTTGCAGCGGACCACCCGTCAGGTGACCCTGACTGACGTCGGCACGCGCTATCTGGAGCGCGCGCGCCGCATCCTCGCCGATGTCGAGGAGGCCGACGGCTCGGCACGGGAGGAGCGCAGCCGGCCGAGCGGGCGGCTGGTGGTGTCGGCGCCGGTCGGCTTCGGCCGGCTCCATGTCGGGTCTGTCATGACCGCCTACCTCAAACGCTATCCCGAGGTCGCCTGCGAATTGCGGCTGTCGGACAATCTCGTCAATCTCGTGGAAGATGCCGTCGACGTCGCGGTGCGGATCGGCCATCTCGCCGACTCCTCGCTCGTCGCACGCCAGGTCGGCGAGATGCGGCGGATCGTGGTGGCGACCCCAGGCTATCTCAAGCGCCATGGCGAGCCGAAGACGCCGGAGGCACTGCTTACGCACCAGACCATCGCGTTCGGTCCATCCGCGAACTGGCGCTTCGTGCAGGACGGCCACGACATCGAGGTGGCGCCGAATCCACGGTTCGCCAGCAACAGCGCCGACGCCGCCCTGCAATATGCCGAGGCCGGCGGCGGCGTGACCCGAGTGCTGGCCTATCAGGCCGCCGAAGGCTTGCGGCGCGGGCGGCTCAAGATCGTATTGGCGAACTACGAGCAGCCGGCGCTACCGATCCACATCGTCTACCCGACCTCGCGCCTGCTCTCCGCCAAGGTACGCGCCTTCGTCGATCTCGTGGTGGAGACTGCGGAGTGGAAATTCGGGTGACGCGCTCACCCCTTCTTCGGCACGACGCGAAAGGTGCCGCTGGCACGCGCGATCACGGCGCCGTCGGCCTTCGCGAGGCACTGCGCGAAACAGATCGTGCTGCCGGTCTTGATCGCCTCACCCTCGACTGCCAGCCATTGGCCGATCTCGCCGGCGCCGACATAGTCGACCGACAGCGAGATCGTGACCAACGAGGTGGTCCAGCCCGTCGCCTGCGCGCAGCTGTAGCCCATGGCGGCATCGGCCAGCGCCGCGATCAGGCCGCCATGGATCAGCCCGCGCGCGTTGGTGTGCGGTGCTGCCAGCCGCAATCCCACGGTGACGCCGTTGTCGGTCTTCCTGGAGTAAAGCGGCTCCCAGGGATCGGTGAGCGGGGCTTTGCGAAAGTGCGGCTCGAAGCCGGCGGGGATGTCGGTGCTGGTCATGTCCATCTCGCGTTGGTGGCTGCCGCCATTGAACGCGAGGGACGTGACGGTTGCATCACCTACAAAGTTTTAAACGACATTTGCGCGGGCGTTTGAAATGGACGGCGGCGTCGCCTCACCAGGACTGTCATCACCCGCGAAAGCGGGTGATCCAGTATTCCAGAGACGGCGACGTGATACGGAGAGGCCGCGGCGTACTGGATGCCCCGCCTTCGTGGGGGCATGACAGTGACCGTCCTAAAACGGCAGCCCCACGTAATTCTCCGACAGCGACGTCATCGCGGCCTGCGACTGCGTGACGTAGTCGAGCTCGGCGAGCTGGATGCGCGCGCCGATGGTGCCGGTGTCGGGGAATTTGTGCAGCATCGAGGTCATCCACCAGGAGAAGCGCACGGCCTTCCAGACCCGCGCCAGTGCCTTCGCCGAATAGGCATCAATGCCGGCGCTGGATTTTTCGTCGTAGAACTCGCGAAATGCGCTCGACAGATAATGCGCGTCGCTGGCCGCCAGGTTCAGCCCCTTGGCGCCGGTCGGCGGCACGATATGGGCGGCATCACCGCACAGGAACATCCTGCCGAAGCGCATCGGCTCGGCCACGAAGCTGCGCAGCGGCGCAATGCTCTTCTCGATCGAGGGGCCCGTGACCAGGCTGTCGGCGGCGTCCTGGTCGAGCCGGCGCCTGAGCTCGTCCCAGAAACGGTCGTCCGGCCATTGGTCGACATGGTCATCGAGCGCGCACTGCACATAGTAGCGGCTGCGTCTGGTCGAGCGCATGGTGCACAGCGCAAAGCCGCGGGCGTGGTTGGAATAGATCAGCTCGTGGCTGACCGGTGGCGTCTCGGAGAGGATGCCGAGCCAGCCGAACGGGTAGATGCGCTCGAACTCCTCGATCGCCGAAGCCGGAACGCTGGCGCGGCTGACGCCATGAAAGCCGTCGCAGCCGGCGATGAAATCACAATCGATCGTGTGGGTGACGCCATCCTTCACGTAGGTTACGCGCGGGTGACTGCCGTCGAAATCGTGCGGCTGCACGTCCTTGGCCTCGTAGACCGAGGTGAGACCGGCGGCCGCGCGTGCATTCATCAGGTCGAGCGTGACCTCGGTCTGGCCGTAGATCATGACCGTCTTGCCGGTCGAAGCCTTCATGTCGATGCGGTGCCGGCGCCCCGAGAAGGCGAGTTCGATCCCTTCATGCACCAGACCTTCGGCATGCGCCCGCGCGCCGGCGCCGATCTGGTCGAGCAGCGCGACGGTCCCCTCCTCCAGCAGCCCGGCACGGATGCGGCCGAGCACATAGTCCGGGCTCTGCCGCTCCAGAATGACATTGTCGATGCCGTAACCGTGCAGCAGTTGCCCAAGCAACAATCCAGCCGGCCCTGCCCCGATGATTGCGACTTTTGTCCGCAATACTTGCTCCTCCCGATCCTGTAGGCTTTCGGCGCGGCTCGCTTGTCGCAGCCGTCCGCGCACGATAATTATATCATATAACGGTTGGGCAAAAGGGAGTGCGCGGCGGCACGCCGCGCCAGTTCCGGCTTGAACGCGCCGGCCAATTAGATAACATGTTAATTAACGAGACCGGGCCATCGAAGCCCGCCGTCAAAAGAGGGAGAGACACGTGATGAGGAAAGCCTGTCTGGCGTTGCTGCTGGCAGCAAGCGTGAGCCCTGCGCTCGCGCAGGACAAGACCTTCGATTTGAAGATCTCGCACTGGGTGCCGGCCTCGCATCCGCTGCAGAAATCGCTCGAGGACTGGGCAGCCGCGGTCGAGAAGGATTCCGGCGGCACCATCAAGGGCAAGGTGTTCCCGGCCCAGCAGATGGGCAAGGCCTTCGACCATTACGACATGGCGCGCGACGGCATCGCCGATGTCACTTACGTCAATCCCGGCTACCAGCCCGGCCGCTTCCCGATCATCGGCGCTGGCGAATTGCCGTTCCTGATCTCGGACGCCAAGGGCGGCTCGATGGGGTTGGACGCCTGGTACCGCAAATACGCCGAGAAGGAGATGAAGGACGTCAAATACTGCCTCGCCTTCGTCCACTCACCCTCCTCGTTCCATTCCAAGACCAAGAAGATCGTGATGCCGGAGGACGTGAAGGGCCTGAAGATCCGGCCCGCCCACGCCACCATGGCGAACTTCGTCACCTCGCTCGGCGGCACCAATGTGCAGTCCTCCGCGCCCGAAGTGCGCGACATCATCGAGCGCGGCGTCGCCGACGGCGTCACCTTCCCCTGGGGCTCTCTCGTGCTGTTCGGCATCGACAAGGTGACAAAGTACGACATGGAGGCGCCGCTCTACACCACGACCTTCGTGTTCGTCATGAACAAGGACAAGTACAATGCGATGTCCGACAAGCAGAAGGCCGCGATCGACAAGAATTGCACGGTCGAGATGGCCGGTGTGGTCGGCGAGCACTGGGGCAAGTTCGAGGATGCCGGGATCGACAAGGTCAAGGCGGAGAGCGGTCACGAGGTCTACAAGCTGACACCCGAGCAGACCGCCGCCTGGAAGAAAGCCGCCGAGCCCCTGGTGAAGACCTGGAGCGACGGCGCCAAGAAGACCGGCGCGGATCCGGACGCGGCGCTCGCCGAGCTGAAGGCCTCGCTGAAGAAGTACAACGCGCTGGCGGAGTAGCTCTTTGTCGAAACACATGCGGCGGCGGGATGCATCTCGCCGCCGTTGTTCTGCAAGCGGGTCGAGACGCGAGGAGCGCGTCCTCTCCCTCTCCCGCCTGAGGATGACATCTCCTAGGAAGCTCACATGAAGCGCAGCTGGATGGATCGCGTTATCGATTCGATCGAATGGATCGCAGCGGCCTTCGTCGGCATCGTCGCGCTCGACATCTTCCTGTCGGTGCTGCTGCGCAACACGCTGAACTATGCGATCCCCGATAGTTTCGACATCGGCCGCATGCTGCTCGGCATCCTGATCTTCTGGGGCATCGCCGCGACCTCCTATCGCGGCACCCACATCACGGTCGATTTGATCTGGGGCAATGTCGGGCCGCGCTACCAGCGCTGGATCGACGTTTTCGCGACGCTGGTGCTGCTGTTCGTCGTGACGGTGCAGACCTTTACGCTGTTCGACAAGGTCCGCGGCACCTACAACGACAACGTCCAGACCTTCGACATGCACATGCCGACCTGGCCGTTCTTCGCGATCGCCTGGATCGGCGACGTCTCGGCCGTGCTGCTGATCGCGATCCGCACCTACCGGTTGATCTTCCATCCCGAAGAAATGCACGACCCCAAGCTGAAGGCGACGGAGTAATCATGAGCACCGATGCCGTCGCCGTAATCGGCTTCGTTTCCCTGTTCGCCCTGATGCTGCTGCGCGTGCCGGTCGGCATGGCCATGGGCCTCGTCGGCGTCTCCGGCTTCTCCTATCTCGTCGGCGCCACGCCGGCGCTGAAGCTGGTCGGCCAGACCTCGATGCGCACGGTGACCGACTACACCTTCGGCGTCATTCCGATGTTTTTGCTGATGGGCTCCTTCGTCAGCAATTCCGGCATGAGCCGCGAGCTGTTCCGCGCCGCCAACGGCTTTGTCGGCCATTTGCGCGGCGGACTCGGCATCGCTACCGTCGGCGCCTGCGGCGGCTTTGCCGCGATCTGCGGCTCCTCGGTCGCGACCGCCGCGACTTTCTCCGCGGTCGCGTACCCCGAGATGCGCCGCTTCGGCTATCCGCAGTCGTTTGCCACCGGCGTGATCGCGGCCGGCGGCACGCTGGGCGCGATGCTGCCGCCCTCCACCGTGCTCGCCGTCTACGGCATCATCACCGAGCAGGACATCGGCAAGCTCTTCATCGCCGGCATCATTCCGGGCATCCTGGCGATGACAATGTACATGATCACGATCTTCCTGATCGGCTATTTCCGGCCGGACTTTCTGCCCAAGGGCAAGGTGCTGCCGTGGCGCGAGCGCTTCGCCGGCCTGAAGGACATCTGGGCGCCGGTGCTGCTGTTCGTGTTCGTGATCGGCGGCCTCTACGGCCTGCCCTATTTGCCGCGCTTCACGCCGACGGAAGCCGGCGGCGTCGGCGCTGCCGGCGCCTTCATCATCGGCGTGGCGACCGGCCGGCTCGACCGCGAGAAGATTCTGGCCTCGCTGCTGCAGGCGACGCGCACGGCGGCCGCCGTGTTCACCGTGCTGATCGGCGCCTTGATCTTCGGGTACTTCCTCACGGTGACGCAGACCCCGCAGAAGGTGACGGAATTCCTCACCGGCCTCGGCCTCGGCCCCTACGGCGTGCTGGCGCTGATCATGGTGATGTATCTCGTGCTCGGTTGCCTGATGGACGCCATGGCGATGATCATCCTCACCGTGCCGATCATCTTCCCCGTGATCATGCATCTCGGTTTCGACCCGATCTGGTTCGGCGTCATCATCGTCATGACAGTCGAGCTCGGCCTGATCCATCCGCCGGTGGGCATGAACGTCTTTGTCATCAAGAGCGTGGTGAAGGACGTCTCCTTCTCCACGATCTTCAGGGGCGTGATCCCGTTCGTTGCAACAGACCTCGTGCGCCTGGTGATCCTGATCGCCTTCCCGCTGCTGGCGACGTGGCTGCCGACGCGGATGATGGCCCATTGAGGGGTGAATCGATGACCACGCCGACGCTGGAAACCAGATACGTCTTCACCGTCACCGCACGCATCGGCGACGTCGTCACCGCCGGCGAGACCGGCATCGGAATTCGCCGCATCATCCCGATCATCGGCGGCGAGGTGACGGGCGCGATCACCGGCAAGGTGCTGCCGTTCGGCGCGGACTTCCAGACCATCCGCCCGAATGAGCTGATCGATCTCGAAGCGAAGTATGCGTTTGAAACCGACGACGGCGCCATCGTCTATGTCGAGAACAAGGGCATGCGCTTCGGCCCGGTCGAGCTGTTGCAAAAGCTCAAGCGCGGCGAGCCGGTCGACCCGAAACAGATCTATTTCCGCACCGTGCCGAAGTTCGAGACCGGGCATGAGAAATACCGCTGGCTGATGGAGCACATTTTTGTCGGTTCAGCAGCGCGGCATGCGGATCGCGTGGTGATCGACGTGCATCAGGTGATGTGAACGCGGCGCGCCGCAAGCGCCGGCTAGTCCATTGACAATACGGCATCTGTAGCGTATACGCTACAGATGCCGACATCAAGAGAACCGACGAATTCTCTGACTGGCTTAGAAACCTGCGAGACCGGAGAGCGAAGGCAAAAATCCTCGCCCGGATCGATCGGCTGGCGCTCGGCAATCCCGGAGACGTTGCTGCGGTCGGAAGCGGCATCAGCGAAATGAGAGTCCATGAGGGCGCCGGATACCGGATCTACTACGTTGCCCGAGGCGAGGAGATCATCGTATCCTTCTTTGCGGTGGCGATAAAGGCTCTCAGCCGGGGGACATAGCGTTGGCAAAGAAGATCGCGAGCGAATTGGAGGTCTGAGCAATGGCAAAAGTGAAATCATTTGATGCTGCGGAGTACCTCGACAGCCCCGAGATGATTGCGACCTATCTCACCGAAGCCTTTGAATCGGACGATCCGTCCGCAATAACGATGGCAATCGGTGCCGTAGCCCGTTCTCAGGGCATGGGCGCCATTGCCGAAAAGGCCGGTCTATCCCGTGAGAACTTGTATCGCTCGCTTGGCGGCGAGGCCAAACCCGAATTCGGCACTGTGATAAAAGTTCTCCACGCCATGGGTATCAATCTTGTGGCGCAACCCCAAAGTGGAACGAAGGCGGCGTAGCGACCGGATCGCATCGGCGTCCGTATATCGATCCCAATCTTGCGCATCGGGCATTCGGGTACGGGCGCTGCACCCGGACTGTCGTCCCTTTTCCGGACTATGCATCGGCTTCCGCGCTGTCAGCCGTATTGACTCCCCCTGAATTCGTTATACAACATAACTATTCTGACAAGGACGCAAATGACACAGGGAAACGCCGAGACCGCTGACGCGGGCGCCTCCGGGCTTTTGAGGATCGAGCGGGCAGACCGGGTTTTGACGGTCGGTCTGAATCGGCCGGCCAAGCGCAATGCGCTCAACGACGGCATCATCCTGGAAATCGGCGAGTGTTTTGCGTCCCTGCCCGAGGATATCGGCGCGGTCGTCATCCACGGCATCGGCGACCATTTCTCCAGCGGTCTCGACCTCTCCGAACTGACCGACCATGATGCCACCGGCGGCCTTCTTCATTCCCAGATGTGGCACCGGGTGTTCGACCGCATCCAGTACAGCCGGGTGCCCGTGATCGCGGCACTCAGGGGGGCCGTGATCGGCGGCGGGCTGGAGCTCGCATGTGCGGCGCATATCCGCGTCGCCGAACCCTCGACCTATTTCGCGCTGCCGGAGGGGCAGCGCGGCATCTTCGTCGGTGGCGGCGGTTCGGTGCGCCTGCCGCGCCTGATCGGCGTCGCCAGGATGATGGACATGATGCTGACCGGCCGCGTCTATTCCGCGACCGAAGGCACCTCCTACGGCTTTGCGCAATATGTCACGGAAGCCGGCAACGGGCTCGGCAAGGCGATGGAGCTTGCGACCAAGGTCGCCTCCAACGCGCCGCTGACCAACTTCGCCGTGCTCCAGGCACTCCCGATGATCGCGGAGGCCAATCCGCAGACCGGCCTGTTGATGGAATCGCTGATGGCGACGGTGGCGCAGAGCGACAAGGAAGCCAAGCGCAGGATCCGCGAGTTCCTCGAACACAAGACCGCAAAAGTGAAGCCGAAATCATGAGCGCGCAGCCGTCGTCCTCTTCCAGCATGGAGCGCGGCGCGAGCACTTCCCCGCTGCGGCCCATTTCGTTCGGCGATCCGGTCGTGAATATCGAGCGGCGCGACGACGGCACGATTTACCTGCGGCCCAAACAGCCGCTCGGAGACTATCCGGCCCGCATCACCGACCGCCTGCATCACTGGGCGAGCGCGACCCCCGATCGCGTGTTCATGGCCGAGCGCGAAGGCGGCCGCGGCTGGCGCAAGATCAGCTACGCCGAGTTGCTCGCCGCGAGCCGGCACATTGCCTCAGGACTCATTGCGCGCGGGTTGTCGGCGGAGCGGCCGGTCGTCATCCTCTCCGGCAATTCGATCGACCATGCATTGCTGGCGTTCGGAGCGTTCTATGCCGGCATTCCGTTCTGCCCGGTGTCGCCGGCCTATTCGCTGGTATCGAAGGATTACGGCAAGCTCTCCTACCTGATGAAGCTGCTGACGCCCGGCCTCGTCTTCGCCGAGGACGCCGACAAGTTCGCCGACGCGCTCGCGGCCAACGTCTCGCTCGGCACCGAGATCGCCGCGTCCTACGGCCATGTGCCGGGCCGCGACGTCACCTTGCTCGCCGACCTCATGGCAACGCCGATCCGCGGCGATCTGGACGAGGTCCACGGCAGGATCGGCCCCGACACCATCGCGAAATTCCTGCTGACGTCGGGCTCGACCGGCAACCCCAAGGCAGTCGTCAACACCCAGCGCATGATCTGCGCCAACCAGGTGATGCTGCGCGAGACGCTCGCCTTCCTCAGGGACGAGCCGCCCGTCATCATCGACTGGCTGCCCTGGAATCACACTTTTGGCGGCAACCACAATATCGGGTTGACGCTCTACAATGGCGGCTCGATGTATCTCGACGCCGGCAAGCCGGTGCCTGGAGGCATCGAGGAGACCGTGCGCAATCTCCAGGAGATATCGCCGACGGTCTATTTCAACGTCCCCAAGGGCTACGAGTCGCTGCTGCCTTATCTGCGCGACGACCAAGGCCTGCGCGCAAAATTCTTCGACCGGCTGCACGCAATGTTCTTCTCGGGCGCGGCCCTGTCGCCGTTCGTCTGGAACAGCCTCGACGAGCTCGCGGTGAAGGAAAAAGGCTACCGCGTGCCGATGCTGACCGGCCTCGGTGCAACCGAGACCGCGCCGTTCTTCATGTCGGTCAACCCGCGCACCAGCCGCTCCGGCCATGTCGGGCTTCCCGTATCCGGCAACGACGCCAAGCTGGTGCCGAACAACGGCAAGATGGAAGTTCGTTGCAAGGGGCCGAACGTGATGCCCGGCTACTGGCGCCAGCCCGACATCACCGCAAGTTCGTTCGACGAAGAAGGCTTCTACAAGCTCGGCGATGCACTCAAGCCCGTAGATCCCGATGATCTCAATGCCGGCTTCGATTTCGACGGCCGCATCGGCGAGGATTTCAAGCTCGGCAGCGGCACCTGGGTCAGTGTCGGCCCGTTGCGCGCGCGCTTCGTTGCGGCCTGCGCACCGCTGGTGCGCGACGTCGTCATCGCCGGCATCAACCGTGACGAGGTCTCCGCGCTCGTCGTGCTCGATCTCGACGGCTGCCGGCTGATCAACCCGACGCTGCCGACCGACGATCTCGTCGTCGCGACCCGCGACCGGCTGGTGCGCGAGGCATTTCGCGAACGGCTGACCCGCTTTCTCGGCGCGGCCACGGGATCCTCAACGCGGATCACGCGCGCGATCCTCATGGACACGCCGCTCTCGATCGACAAGGGCGAGGTCACCGACAAGGGCTCGATCAACCAGCGCGCGGTGCTCGAGCATCGCAGCCTGCTGATCGAGGAGCTCTACGCTGCCAATCCATCGGACCGTGTGATATCGGTCGGCTAAGAAATATCGCACCAGGGAGAACGCCATGTTGTTGAAGGATCAGGCTGTCATCGTCACCGGCGGCGCGTCGGGACTTGGTGCGGCGACCGCGCGAAAGCTGGCTGGCCAGGGCGCCAAGGTCGCGGTGTTTGATCTCAATGCCAAGCTCGCCGAGACTGTCGCCGCCGAGATCAAGGGCGTGGCTGTGGCTTGCGACGTCTCCGATGCCGCGTCCGCGGAAGCTGCGATCGCGCAGGCGACCAAGGCCCATGGACCCGCGCGCGTGCTGGTCAATTGCGCTGGCATCGGCGTTGCCAAGCGCGTCGTCGGCCGCGACGGCCCGATGGCGCTCGCCGATTTCGACAAGGTGATCAAGGTCAACCTGATCGGCACCTTCAACATGCTGCGTCTCGCCGCAAACGAGATGTCCAAGCTCGAGCCGCAGGCCACCGGCGAGCGCGGCGTCATCATCAACACGGCGTCCGTTGCCGCTTATGACGGCCAGATTGGGCAATCGGCCTATTCGGCCTCGAAGGGCGGCATCGTCGGCATGACGCTGCCGATCGCGCGCGAGCTGGCGCAGTTCGGCGTCCGCGTGCTGACGATTGCGCCCGGCCTGTTCCTCACGCCGCTGCTCGCCAACCTGCCGCAGGAAGCCCAGGACTCACTCGCCGCCGCAATCCCGTTCCCGCGCCGGCTCGGCCACGCCGACGAGTTCGCGGCGCTCGCCCTGCACATGGTCGAGAATTCCTACCTCAACGGCGAAGTGGTACGCCTCGACGGCTCGCTGCGCATGGCGCCGAAATAGGGCGCGGCATATGTTCGTGAACCGGCGCGACGTCCAGATCCAGTGGGGTGACTGCGACCCCGCCAACATCGTCTATTACCCGCGCTATTTCGCGATGTTCGACGATTCGACGTCGACCCTGTTCGAAGTCGCCGGATTCTCCAAGCAGGACCTGGTCAAGAAATACGGCCTGGTCGGCATTCCCATGGTCGATACGCGCGCCAAGTTCTACATCCCCTCGACTTATGGCGACTGGATCACCATCGAAACGAAGGTCGAGAGCATCAAGCGCTCGAGTTTCGAGGTAAAGCACAGCGTCTTCAAGGGCGAGGCGCTTGCGATCGAGGGTTTCGAGACCCGTGTCCTGGTCGGGCGCGACCCCGTTAACCCCGACAAACTGAAATCGGCACCGTTTCCTGCGGAAATGGTAGCCAAATTCACGGGGAGCGAGACCCGGAGCTAAATCGCCACATCACCAAAAGAGGGGGCTGAATTACCCCCCGATTTCTGCTTTCAAAGAAACACATAAAGGGAGGAATAGATGAAACGCTTTTACCTGACCGCCGCCGTCACCGCGGCCGCGCTTGCGCTGCCGGCCGTGCCCGCGCTGGCTCAGACCGCCGAGGTCACCATCGGCATCACCACCACCACGACCGGCCCGGGCGCAGCGCTGGGCATTCCCGAGCGCAATGCGCTGGAGTTCGTGCCGAAGGAGATCGGCGGCGTGCCGCTGAAGGTGATCGTGCTCGACGACGGTGGCGATCCCACCACCGCGACCACCAACGCACGCCGCTTCGTGACCGAATCCAAGGCCGACATCATCATGGGCTCGGCGCTGACGCCGCCGACCATCGCCGTGTCCAACGTCGCCAACGAAGCCGGCATTCCGCATTTCGGCCTGGCGCCCTTCCCGATCACGCCGGAGCGCATGAAGTGGTCGGTGGCGATGCCGCAACCGATCCCGATCGTGGGCAAGGTGCTGTACGACCACATGAAGGCCAAGGGCGTGAAGACCGTCGGCTATATCGGCTATTCCGACTCCTATGGCGACCTCTGGTTCAACGATTTGAAGGCGCAGGCCGTGCCGATGGGCATAACCATCGCCGACGAGGAGCGCTTCGCTCGCCCCGACACGTCGGTGACCGGACAGGTGCTGAAGCTCGTGGCAGCGAATCCCGATGCCATTCTGGTCGGCGCTTCCGGCACCGCGGCCGCGCTGCCGCAGACCGAGCTGCGCGAGCGTGGCTATCAGGGCCTGATCTACCAGACCCATGGCGCCGCCAGCATGGACTTCATCCGCATCGCCGGCAAAGCGGCGGAAGGCGTGCTGATGGCCTCTGGTCCCGTCATGGATCCCGAGGACCAGCCGGACGAAGCTGCCACCAAGAAGCCGGGCCTCGCGCTCAACTCGGCCTATGAAGCCAAGTACGGCCCGAACAGCCGCAGCCAGTTCGCCGGTCACTCTTACGATGCGTTCGAGATTCTCAAGCGCATCATCCCGGCGGCACTCAAGACGGCGAAGCCCGGCACGCCGGAATTCCGCGAAGCGATCCGCCAGGCGCTGCTGTCGGAGAAGGAGCTTGCGGCGAGCCAGGGTGTCTACAATTTCACCGAGAAGGACCGCTACGGCCTCGACGAGCGCTCGCGCATCCTGCTCACGGTGAAGAACGGCAAGTACTCGCTGGTGAAGTAGACGCGGCGAAAACTAGAGACGACAGAGCCGGCCCGATGGGCCGGCTCTTTTTGTTTTGGCTGTATGAGCGAGCCGCACCTCCGGTGTCGCCCCCCTCTCCCGCTTGCGGGAGAGGGTTGGGGTGAGGGTGCCTCCGCATTGGGATTGTCTGACGTCTACCGGCAAAGCCCCCAGAGGAGATAGCCCTCACCCGCCACGCCCTGCGGACGCGCTGTCGTCAAGCTGCCTGCCGCAGCGGGGTCCAGGCGAACTCCGGATAGTAAGTGCCCATCATCCGGTCGACATAAGCGGTGAGATTCGAAAATCCTTCGGCGCGACGGCGCAGGGCGGATTCGAAGAACGGCGTCAGGATCCCGGCGAGTGCACCGAAGGCGGTGGCATCGACGCCGCAGGGTTTGTTGCCCATCAGATAGGATTTGTCACCGAGCTGCACCGAGAGCGCAAACAGCGAGCGCACGGCGAGATCGACGTCGTCATCGGGCGCGTGCCGTCCGAGCCCGGAGAGCAAATAGTTCTCGGCGACACGGAATTGCGCGTCCTCGCGCAACTTCTCGCGGTTGTGCTCCGGCGCGCCGTCGAAGAAATGCGCAGGCCCCTTGGCGAAGTTGACGGGGTCGACCCAGCGCGCCCCGACCAGCGCAAAATAAACGTGATGCTCGATCATGCGCTCGAACGCCCAAGCCTGTGCGCGCTCGGCAAGAGACAGCCCGGCGTCGAAATCGAAGCCGTAGCGGCGCTCGATATGGGCGCGGATGAAGGTGGAATCGGCCACCGCCTCGCCGCCATCGTCGATGAAAGGCAGCTGCCCCTTGGGAGAGGCGGGCGGCATCGCCCGCTCCTTGCGGTAAGGCAATCCCGCCATCTTGAGCTGCACCTCCGTCTTGGTGACGAAGGGGCTGATTTCCGGCAGGCCGAAGCCGGTGCCAAAGCCGTAAAGCGTGATCATGAAGGCTCTCCTGAAACCGCCGAAAGAGTTGAGGGAACTTAACCGCGGGCTGCTGCCACCATGGTGGCAGCAGTCGTGATATCTTCTGCGAAACGGGCCCCTCGCCAGGCGCGGGCCATGACATGACGGACCAGCGCGTCCGCGGCCTGGACCAGGAAGCGAGCCACCATGGTCGCGAGCGCAAGGCGGAGGTCGAGGACCATGAGATCAAGGGATACGAGGCGGCCGAACGCCCATGCGTACCAAGCCCGGAGTTGCAAACGCAGGACTTGCAAAGGCTGGACCTGTAGAGGCTGGGTCCGCCACAGCGCAGCGGCCGGGCCGAAATGAGTTGGAATGATCATGGACAAATCCTCTTCAGTCGACGTGTTGACCCGGTATAGAACTCCCCTGCTGCCAACATCCTGTCAGCAGCCGCGCGCCACCATCTGAAAAACCACCGACAAGAGACCCGTCATGAGACGCGCCGACCGGCTGTTTCAAATCATCCAGGTGCTGAGGCGCACGCGTAAGCCGCTGACGGCGGACGCCATCGCGGCCGAGCTCGAGACCTCGAAGCGCACGATCTATCGCGACATCGCCACGCTGATCGGCCAGCGCGTGCCCATCCGCGGTGAAGCCGGCATGGGCTACATCCTGGAAAAGGGTTTTGACCTGCCGCCTTTGATGCTGACACCCGACGAGATCGAGGCGGCGGTGCTGGGCGCGCAATGGGTCGCCGGCCATGCCGATCCCGCGCTGGCGCGCGCGGCTGAAGATCTGATGGCCAAGATCGCCGACACTGTCCCGGAGCGCCTGCGTCCCTTCGTGCTGGAGCCGGCAAGCCGGGCCCGGCCGAGCTGGAACAGGGAGCCCGACCGCCTGGACATGGCGCGCACACGCACCCAGATCCACGAAGGCAAGAAGATCATGCTGCGCTATCGCGACGAGCAGGGCCGCGCCAGCGAGCGCATGATCTGGCCGATTTCGATCGGCTATCTCGAAGCCGTGCGCCTGCTCGCGGCCTGGTGCGAGCTGCGCGGAGACTTCCGCAGCTTCCGCACCGACCGCGTGGTCGACGCGACCTATCCCGATGAGAGATATCCTGAAAGGCGCGACGTGCTGCGCGCAAAATGGCGGCAGAGCCTGGTCTGGGGCCCGCCCAAGGATACGTGAAGGACACGTGACGATGGACGAGAACGCCCCCATCGACCTGTCGAGCTGCTGCCAGAGTTGCGGCGCCTGCTGCGGCTATTCGGCGAACTGGCCGCGCTTCTCGATCGAGAGCGACGAGGAGCTCGCCGCGATTCCCGAAGCGCTCGTCAACGACCGTCAATCCGGCATGCGCTGCGAAGGCGATCGCTGTTCGGCGTTGCAGGGAGAGATCGGACAAGCGACCGCGTGCGGCATCTACGCAGTGCGGCCGGACGTGTGCCGCACGTGCATGCCGGGCGACGCCGAATGCGCGATGGCGCGACGGAAATTCGGGCTGCCAATGATCGCGAGCGTTTAGGCCGGGACGGCTTCGCTGATCTCGTCGTCGATCTCGTCGTCCAGCGGCGCGAGCACCGAGAGCGGCTTGGTCGACAGCGTGATCGGCTTGCGCCCACCGGACAGCGACGGCGAGGATTTCGCCGCGCCTTCGCGCGCAAGCGCGTAGAGCGTCGAACCGACACGGCCGCCGTTCTCGATCAGGTCGCGCTCGTTGCAGCTGCCTGCGATCGCGACCGCCAGCGAATGCAGATGGCTTCGGCGATAGCAGAACAGCGCCAGCCTGGCGCGCGCGTCAGGGGAAACACTTTCAACCAGCCTCGGCAGGCCACTCTCGCTGGCGCGGTACATCTCGCCAAGGAGTTCGTCGCGGACCGGGCACGAATCGCCTTCAAAGGTATCGCGGCTTGAAAACATTGCAGTTCTCCCTCGTCTGGGAAGATGCAGTGCAATTCTCTAATGAAAGGTTAACCACGCTGCCCGGTAGTCACCCGGGGTCCTTGCGCGTGGGCCGCGAATCAATGGGCTGGAAAGGGTTTTCTCTGTGGCCATCCTTCGAGACACCCGCCTTCGGCGGGCCCTCAGGATGAGGTCTGCTTCTGCTGAAAGATTCTCAGCCCTCGTGGCGAGGAGGCGCGAAGCGCCGTCTCGAACCACGCAGGCCCGCCAGCCACTCCAGACGGCCGCCAGCGCTCAGTTCGCCGCCATGAAGATGGAGAGGCCGAAGCCGGTCAGATGGTGCAGGGCCTGGTCGACACCGATCAGGGTCCAGAACCAGGGATGCGCAAGATCGACACCGAAATTGGCCGAGACGAGGCCCTTGGCGCGGTCGATCGTGATGTGGATCACGAAGTCGATCAGCGCCACAAACCAGAATTTCGGCGCCACGATCAGGATGAGCGGCAGCGCAACCGCAAGGTGAACCAGGCAGTGCACCAGGAGCGGCAGGGCCCAGCCGTGCTTCTGGTCCTTGCCATGCGCCATCCAGGCGGTCTGGAGGACGAAATCAGCGATGATGTGCTTGAACGTCAGCAGCAACATCCAACCAATGAGGGCTTCGACCGGAACCGCCGATGACAGGGGTGGAAACGACAAGGCGCCCTCGTTGACGTGACAGGAAGAATTGGAGCGTTCAGCGCAATCTCTTCCTGGGCCGGTCAAATCGCCGGGACCTGCGATTTATGACACCTCCCGCGGGGGAATGCAGCCGGGGGGAACCGGAAAATCGCCAACTGTGGCTAACTGGTGATAGGATGACCAATCGCCGCGGCCGGGTTGAGTAAGGTTACCTTCGGCTCGGAATTTGCATTCCGCGGCCTGCGCGCTATCATTGCCGGCAGAGAATATCGTTCTTTTTTCAGACGTTTACGAATTACAGGGCGACCGCAGCGATCGCATCCGCGATGCCGCCCGCCACCGGAAGCATAAGGCCAGAGTGCTGCCATGAGTACTGAGGGCCCGACCTCATCGCCGATCGAGCCACCGCCCCGGCGACCCAAGGTGATCAAGACCAATCAGCAGCAGGTCTTCCTCTACGTCGTGCTGACCCTGCTGTTGTCGCTTGCCACCGTCTGGGGCGGCCGCATGCTGGTGCACAGTTCGGAAACGCTGACCTTTGCCGTCGGCGCCCCTAACAGCGACGAGGCGCTGTTCGCAGCCAAGCTCGCCGCCGTCCTGAAGAACAACGCCTCGCGCTTCCGGATCAAGATCGTCAACAACGCCGACAACGCCAAGGCGATCGCCCAGTTCGATCGCAAGCAGGCTGACCTCGCGGTGCTGCGCACCGACGCCAAGGTGCCGCTGCGGGCGCGCACGCTCGCGATCCTCGAGCACGATCTCGTGCTGCTGCTCGGGCCGGGAAACAAGAAGATCAAGTCGCTCGCCGAGCTGAAGAAGAAGAAGGTCGCCGTCCTCGCCGACAACGAATCATCGCTCGCCTTCGTCCGCGGCATCCTCGACATTCCCGATGGCGCGGACGCGGCGAGGATCCAGATGGCGCCGCCGGGCGCAACGCTCGACAAGCTGTTCGCGCCGGCAAGCGGCTTTGGCGCGGTCGTCGCCATCGTCCACGCCTCGAGGGCGGTGCGGGACAAGGCGTATGAGCAGGTCGCCAGGCGCGGCGGCTTCACGCTGAACGCGATCGACGAGGCGAAAGCGCTGGCGCGCAGGATCCCCGGCATTTCCAGCGAGACGCTGACGGCGGGCACGCTGTCTGCATCACCGGAAATTCCCGACGACGATCTCGACACGATCGGGCTCGAATGGTTGCTGGTCGCCCAATCCCGGATGTCGCCGACGGCGGCCGGGGAGCTCGCGCGCAGCGTCTACGAGAACAAGTCCGCGCTCGGGCTCGACAGTGGCTTTGCCAGCAGAATCGAACCCGCCTCCGTCGAGAAGGACGCCTTCGTGATGGCGCATCAAGGGGCGGCCGACTACATCAACGACGACACCAAGTCGTTCATGGATAAGTACAGCGACCTGATGTATCTGGCCGCTGCCGCGCTCAGCGTCATCGGCTCGATCTTCGCCGCGATCTACGCCAAGATCACCCGGATCGCGCCGGAGAAGGCCAGCGAGCTTTCCACCGCCATCCTCGACATCGGCGAGCGGATCGAACACGCGCATTCGCTCGACCAGCTCGAATGTCTCCAGGACGAGCTGGAAGGCATCTTGCGCGGCGCGGTCATCGGCTTGCGAGACGGCACGATCAGTACTGACGGGCTCGACACCTTCAAGCTCGGCTACGAATTCGTCCGCGACGAGATCGGCATGCGCCGCGACTACCTCAAGCGCCATGCGGGCGAGGGCGAGAAGGCCGCCCAGGATGCGGCCCCTCCCCACCACGATGAGAGCAATGTCGTGGTGGTGAAGACAGCTCAGAGTGCCTGACCTATCGATTGAGGATCTGCGGCGACGCCTTGCCGGCACGTCCGCGAAGGACCGGGGGACCCCAGTCCGGGAACCGTCCCTGTCCACAACCGTTTGTTCTCGGATCAACCGGAGACCGCGCCATGCGTGCACTCCTCATCATCTTCCTGCTGGGAATGTTGGCCGCGGTTGGCTATTTCGCTTACTCCGCGATGGCGGTCGAGGGCGAGCCGATTCCGACGGAAGGCTATGTGGCGCTGGCGCTGGGGGCCGGGTTTTCCGTTCTTGTCGGCATCGGCTTGATGGTGCTGCTGTTCTTCAGCAGCCGTCGCGGCTACGACGAACCGCCGCATTTCAAGTAGCGGCACGTGGCCCGCGGCCGCGCCCGTCGTTGACGGCCTCGACCAGGGCAGGCACTTTGGCACCGAGGTTCCAGTCGGGGCCGCAAAGACAAAACCGAGCCGCCTTCCCGCATGTCCAAGCCGCTGATCTCCGCTCTGGCCCAGTTCGCGGCCGCCACGGCCGGCCGCAACATGACCAGGGCGGCCTATGTGGCCGTCGCCGTCGGCGTGCTCGGCATGGTGCTGCTGACGGTCAGCCCGGCCTATGAGACGGCGCATCGCTGGGTCGATGCCCTGCTTTGGACCTGCCTCGTCTACTTCGTGTTCGAATGGGTGGTCCGGCTGCGCCATATGGCGCGACAGGGGCGCCTTGCACTCTACATGTCCTCCTCCGCCGGGCTGGTCGACGCGGTCGGTGCGTTGGCGGTGCCGGCCGCGCTGATTCTCGGGATCGAGCCCAGGACGGCGTGGCTGCTCAGCGTGCTCTGGGTGCTGAAGGTGGTGCCGGGCATTCCCGGCCTGCGGCAGCTCCGCCGCGTGCTGGTGCTCGAATCGGGGCCGCTGCTCAGCGTGCTCGTGATCTTCCTGATGGTGGTCTTCCTGGCCTCGGTCGCCGAATATTTCCTGGAGCGGGACGTGCAGCCGCAGACCTTCGGCAGCGTCCCCGCCGCGCTGTGGTGGGCCGTCGCAACCCTGACGACGACGGGTTATGGCGACGTCGTGCCGGTGACGCCGCTGGGCCGCATGGTGGCCGCGCTGGTGATGATCTCCGGCCTCGGTGTGTTCGGCCTCTGGACCGGTATTTTGGCGACCGGCTTTGCCGCGGAGACCCGGCGCGACAATTTCCTCAAGACCTGGGAATCCGTCAGCAAGGTGCCGTTCTTCGCGGCGCTCGGACCGGCGGCCATCGCCGACGTCACCCACATGCTGCGAACCATGGAGCTGCCGGCGCGCACCATGATCATCCGCAAGGGTGCGCAGGGCGATTGCATGTATTTCATCGCCGCCGGCGAGGTCGAGGTCGACCTGCCCGGCAAGAAGGTGCAGCTCGGCGACGGCGCGTTCTTCGGCGAGATGGCCTTGCTCGGCAACAATTTGCGCGGCGCCAATGTCTCGACCACCAAGGTGTCGCGGCTTCTCGTGCTCGACCTCGTCGACTTCCGCGTGCTGATGGCGCGGCATCCCGATCTCGCCGAAACCATCGATGCCGAGGCGAAGCGGCGCACGCTCGAAAACAAGTAGATGGCGACAAGCAAATAAATGGAGACAAGAATGTCGGACATCACCGACGCAGCCACCGGCCCGGTGCTCGAACTCGTTGGCGCACGCGCCACCATCCGCCTCAACCGACCCAAACATCTCAACCGGCTCCAGGCCGAGGATCTCGGCGAGCTGGTCAAACTGTTCGATCGGGTCGAGGCCGATCCTGCTATCCGCGTGCTGGTGTTGACCGGCACCGGGCGCGCCTTCTCCGCGGGCTATGATCTCAACTCGGTTGCCGAGCGCGCGGTCAGTGCGAACGAGCAGCAGAGCGCGGGCTCCGCCTTTGAGGTAGTCGTCAACCGGCTGGAGGATCTCGGGGTCCCCACGATCTGCCGGCTCAACGGCGGCGTCTATGGCGGCGCGACCGACCTCGCGCTCGCCTGCGACTTCCGCATCGGCGTGGATACCGCCGAGATGTTCATGCCCGCGGCACGCCTCGGGCTGCATTACTACAGCAGCGGCATCAAGCGTTACGTGACACGGCTCGGCGTCGACAATGCAAAAAAGCTGTTCCTGACCGCGCAAAAGATCAGCGCGCCGGAGATGCTGCGGATCGGCTATCTCACCGATATGGTGGCGGTCGAGTTTCTGGACGAGGAGGTCGACAGGCTCGCCAACATCCTCGCCGGCAACGCGCCGCAGGCGATGCGCGGCATGAAGCGCGCGATCAACGAATTCGCCCGCGGCGAACTCGACGAGCAAGGCGCCGACCAGCGCCACCGTGACAGCATGCGCGGCGACGAGATCAAGGAAGGCATCAAGGCCTTCGCGGAGAAGCGGCCGCCAATTTTCTGATCACGCCCGCTTCGACCGCATCGCCCGCACCTGCGTGAGCTTCGGATCGCGGGCAAGCGCCTGGTAGCGTTTGCTCTCGATGGGATAGAGCGCGACCCGGCCCTTGCTATCGGCATGAACGCCCCAGCCGAAGCGCTTGCCCAGGCTCGACGCCCTCATGCACGCCTGCCCTCGGGAGAAGAACGCTTCACGGGCCGCCTGCTTCTCCGTTTCCGTTGCCTTCACGGCGAGTTCGCGTCCTGGCGCGGACGTCGCGAAGATCACGTCGTCGGACGTGTATTTGTAAGGCGCCTTCGCGATCATCCCGTATTGCAGGCACGCCACCGTCGGCTTTCCCGCGCGCAGCGGCGGCTCTTCGCCTGTGCGCGCAGGACAATCTTCAGCAACCTGGATGAAGGTGTTGAAGCAGTTGGTCGTGTGCATCGGCTTCGTCATCTTCAACCTTGGATCACTCAGCCCTGAAGCGCCGCGGCATGCTGCGTAGCCATCTCGGCGTCGGCCGCGTTGATGCGCTGGAACGCCGGCCGCGAGGTCATGCGTTCGGCATAGCGGACGAACACGTCCTTTTTCGGCACAATGCCGAACATCATCGTCCAGCTGAACGCGACGCCCCACAGCACATCCGCGGCCGTCATGCGCTCGCCGAGCAGATACGGTCCCTTCGACAGCTGCGCCTCGAGCGCGCCGAGCATGGCGTCGTAGTCGGCATAAGGCGATTGCGTGATCGGTGCCGGCTCGCGCTGCATGAACTTGTCGATCAGAGCCGGCTCGAACGAGGCGCCGTAATAGGCGATCCAGCGCAGATAGGGGCCGCGCAGCGGATCGTTCAGCGCGGGCGTCAGCCCTGCCTGCGGAAACAAATCGGCGAGATAGACGGTAATCGCGACCTGCTCGGTCACAAGCTGCCCGCTGTGGTGAATCGCCGGCACCTTGCCGAGCGGGTTGACGGCGAGATAGGCCGGCTGGCGCTGCTCGGCGGCCTTCATGTTGAGGACATGAAGATCATAGGGCGCCCCCAGTTCCTCAAGCAGCACCCGCGTGCCGGTGGCGCGGCTTTGCGGCGAATAATATAGCGTGATGCGGTTCGGATCGGTCATGGCGGTCTCCATCTGGCCGGCTGGCAAATGGCATTGTAGCGGACCATACCTGACATCCTGTGTCAGGTATGGTTTAAGGGACCATGCGCGCGAGCCGGATGCTGTCGATCCTCACCACCCTCCAGGCCAGGGGGCAGGTCACCGCGCCTGAGCTCGCGGAGGCCTGCGAAGTCTCGGTGCGCACGATCTACCGCGACATCGACGCGCTCGCGGCATCCGGCGTCCCCGTCTATGCCGACCGCGGCGCGGAGGGCGGCTACCGCCTGCTCGATGGCTATCGCGTGCGGCTGAACGGTCTGTCACAAAGCGAGGCGGAAGCGCTGTTCCTGGCGGGATTGCCGGGCCCGGCGGCAGCTTTCGGGCTGGATGCGGCGATGATCGCCGCGCAGAACAAGCTGATGGCCGCACTGCCCGCCAATTTGCGCGAAGACGCCGGACGGATGCAGGAGCGTTTTCACCTCGACGCGCCGGGCTGGTTCGGCGAGGCGGAAGAACCCAAGCATCTGCGCACCATCGCTGCCGCGACCCTGCGCGGGACACTGATCAAGATCCGCTACCAGAGCTGGCGCGCCGAGAAGCAGCGTCGCGTCGCGCCGCTCGGTCTCGTGCTGAAAGGTGGCAGCTGGTATCTGGCAGGTCGGGTCGACGGCAGCGTGCGGACCTATCGCGTCGCGCGCGTGCTCGACTGCACGGCGCTCGAAGATCGCTGTGAGCGGCCCGCCGGTTTCGATCTCGCCAACTATTGGCGGGACGCAACGCTGCGTCTCGAGGCCGAGATGCATCCCAATGTCGCGATCGTTCGGCTGTCGCCCTTCGGCGTGAAACTGCTCGACGCGCTGACCCAGCCTTACGTCAGGGCGCGCACGCAGCTCGAAGAGACCGCGGATGCAGACGGCTGGCGCATTGCCAGAGTGCCGACCGGCAAGACGTCATGGCATGCCGCCGCCGAATTGTTGCGGCTCGGGCCCGAGGCCGAAGTACTGGAGCCGGCCGATCTGCGTGAGAAGATGGCCGAGCTGACAGAAGCGATGGCCGTGCGCTATCGCGCGGCGCAAAAAGCAGGACGGCGGCGCAACGCACCGCGACCGACGAAACACTCCTGAAACACGATTCTCCCCTGCCTGCATGAACGCATCCGCGTTTCGGCTCGACCGAGATGCAGGGACACAACAACGGCCCCTGCGCCACACTGGAGAATGAAGATGTTTCGTAAGCTTGCACTTGGTCTGATCGCCGCCGGCTCGCTCGGCGTTGCCGCTCTCGCCCCCACCGCCGCGTCGGCCCACGGCTTCCACCATCACTGGGGTCCCAGCTGGGGCTTTGGCGGGGTCTACGTCAACAGCGGCGTCAACAATTGCTATCAGGAGCGCGTCGTCCAGACCCGCCACGGCCTGCGCGTCCGCGTCGTGAACGTCTGCGCGTACGGGATCTACTGATATCCCGCATTCACGACAAAGCCCCGATCGCACCGCGATCGGGGCCTTTGCACGTCAATTTTTTTCTACTAGCCGGCCTGTCGATGTCGGCGAAACCAGGCCCAGGTCTCGCGCGTCGTTCTGATGTAGCCGCGGCCGCGGTGGACGATCTCGCCGTCGACGATCCCGTTCAGCTTCGGCAGCGCGTGGAACGGGATCGTGGGATAAGCGTGGTGCTCGACATGGTAAGGCATATTCCACGCAACCCATTTGACGATTGCGCCGGTGTAGGTGGTGCGGGTGTTCTGGAATGCGCTGCGGGTGCGCTCGCAGCCGGTGTGCTCGGCGTAGAGATAGGGCCGCAGGAAGAACTGCCCAATGTTCAGCGGCACGATCCAGACCCAGAGCAGCAGCGCCGACGAGAACCACAGCGAGAGCACGAGCAGCAGCGCATAAAGTGCGACGTAAGCGCGCGCCTCGGTGACGATGATGGTGCGTCTGTTCTCGGGGATCCAGGGCACGACGACCTTGCCGGTGACGGCATGGTCGAGCATCAACCGCAAGCGCCCGGCGACCTGAAGCAGGCCGCTATAGGCGATCGCGAGTTGAGTGTCCGATGTGGGCTTCACGCCGACGATCAGTTCGGGGTCCTTGTCAGGATCCTGGGTGTAGCGATGATGGTCCCAGTGAAACAGGCAATAATATTCGTAGGGCAATCCGATGATGAAGCCTGAGAGATAGCCGACCACGAGGTTGAGACCGCGGCTTTTGAACGCGGTCTTGTGTGCGGTCTCGTGCACAGCCATGAACAGGAAGGCGACGAGATAGCCTTGCACCGCCATCAGCGGCAGCGCCCAGAGCACGCCATGGCGTGAGGCGACCATCCAGATCAGCCCGCCGACCAGCAGGATCACGCCGTAATGGCCGAGGCTCTGCACGGCACCCCTGAGGTTGGACCGCACCGACAGTTCACGCAGCATCGCCGGCGCCAGCGGCTTCAGCCGATGGCCGGACTCTGAAACGGTTGCGTCGATCATGATCGGATGCCTGCCCTACTTGCCGAGGAGCTCTGCGATCTCGGCCTTGATGAAGGCCCGATCGCGCGCATTGTTGACGGGGTTGCCGGCGCGATGGCCGTGCAGCGACGGGATCGGATGCAGCACCGCAGAGCGCGCATTGACCAGCCGGCCGAGTTCGTCCTCGTTGTCGCGGACGTCGAAATAGCGGTCGGTCCTACCGGGCATCAGCAACATGTGCGCGTTGATCGCACCGAGCGCGCGATCGAAATCGCCATCGAAGGTCGTGCAGCGGCTGACATCGCCGTTCTGCCAGATGCCGATCTGCGCCAGGAGATCGTTAGCATCGCGCCGGGCAAACGCCGCGTCCCAGGTGCGGACGAGATAGTCGTCCAGCGAGGTGAAGCCTGCTTCGCGCCAGATCTCGTCGCGATAGAAACCGTGCGACATCGCCCAACCCGCGTAGACGCGCCCCATGGCGCGATAGCCCGCGACAGGCTTCGCGACGAAGCGGCCGTCGCGGAAGGCGGGATCGGCGGTCAGCGCGGCCTTCACGCTTTCCAGGAAGACGTAATTATAGGGCGCGCAGCGGGCACTGCCGCAGACGACGGCCGCCCGCTCGACCATATCGGGATGCAGCGCCGCCCAGTGATAGGCCTGCATGCCGCCCATCGACCAGCCATAGACCAGGGCAAGCTTCGAGATGCCGAACCGCTCGGTGAGCAGCCGGTGCTGGACCGCGATGGCATCGTGATAGGTCAGGATCGGGAACGGCGCGGCGGTATTCGACGGCGAGGACGACAGCCCGTTACCGAACAGATTCGGAATCACGATGAAGTAGCGTGTTGCGTCGAGCACCCCGTCGGGGCCAATCAGCCACTCGGTGTCGGCGTGCTGCGCGCTGAACGAGGTCGGATAGAGAACCACGTTGTCCTTGTCCGGACTGAGCGTGCCGTAGGTCTTGTAGGCGAGCTTGAGCGAAGGGACGACGGCCCCGGACCGGAGCGCGACGTCGCCGGCCTCGAAAATCTCGTAGTCGCGCCCTGCCGTCATCGACCTAACTCCCGCTCACGCGGCAAGCGCCGCGGAAACAGCGATGCATCGATCATGCCGTCCCGCAGACGCATCGTCGCGCTTAATAACTGTACTTATAGTCCATTTATTATGGACCAGCAAGATAAATCCGGTCGCGCGCCAGCTCAGGCGATGGCGGCCAGATAGCGCGCGACAGAGGCCGCGAATGCGGCCTTGGCGCCTGCGGCGATGTTGCGGTCCCACCAGGCGCCGTAGATGCGATCGAAGGCCAGCGGCTCGACGGCAGCCGCAATCCGTCGCACCGCGGCGGCATCGAGTGGCATGTAGTTCGGATAGGAGTACATGAAGCTGACGAAGCGGCGATCCATCGTGACCTGCGCGATATCGCCGGTGAGTAGCGCGCCCTTGCCGTCCGCACCGCTCGCGTGATGCAGCATGGTGGCGCCGGCGAAATGACCGCCGGTGCGCAGGAGCAGCACATCCTCGGAGATGCGATGGCTGTCGCCGGTCCAGTGCACGATCGAAGCATGCGGACGCGTCACCCATTGGCGATCATCGGCGTGCAAATAGACCGGCACCCCGCCAAACGCCTCGCTCCAATCGGCGAGCGCGCCATAGTAATGCGGATGCGAGATCGCGATCGCCTTCAGGCCGCCGAGTGACCGCACATGCGCGATCGCCTCCGGCGTCGCCAGCGGGACGCAGTCCCACATCAGCCAGCCGTCCGCGAGCGGCGCCAGCAGCGCGCGCTGGCCGATGGCAAAGCTTGGCTCGAGCGCGAGGCCGGTCAGGCCGAGATCGTCGCGCCAGACCATGCGGTGACGTTCCGAGAGCGCCTCGCGCGTGAGGAAAGTCTGGCCCTTCCACCCGACGTATTGCCGTTCGTCCTCGCAAATTTCACAGGACGTTGGCGGATTTTCGCCCGGAAATTGCGCGCCGCAGGTTTCGCAGGTCCAGAGGGGCATGCCGTACTCCCGACAGAGACGATCCAACGTCAATAAGGAATTGCTGGCGGTGACCGCAAGCCCCACCGACCGGGCGAAACCTGGAACCAACCCGATCAGCGCTCGTTAAACTCTCGTCCGCGCCAGAACGATTGGCTGAAAGGATCATGTCCCACCCGCCGCATCCCGGCTGAGACCACGTTTTGGTATCGATGACATCGCGGTCCCCCTCCTCGTCTCGTATCTGGCCCCTGTTCGCTCTCAACTTCTTCATGGCCGACATGCAGTCGGGCATCGGCCCTTTCGTCGGCGTCTTCCTCCAGGAGCGCGGCTGGGCGAGCGGATTGATCGGCACCGCGATGACGATCGGCAATGTCGCGGGCATGCTGATCACGACGCCGATCGGCGGCTTCATCGACGCGAGCCGCAACAAGCGCATGTGGGTCGTCATTCCCGGCATCTGCGTGGTGCTCGCGTCCGCGATCATCCTGATCTCGCAGAATTTCTGGGCGGTGACATTCTCGCAGGTCGCACAATCGCTGGCGAGCGCCGCGATCGTGCCGGCGGTCACCGGCATCACGCTCGGCATCGCCAAGCAGAAGGGCTTTAACGCGCTCAACGGCCGCAACCAGGCATTCAACCACGCCGGCAACATGGTCGGCGCCGCGCTGTCGGGCTATCTCGGTTACAGGTTCGGCTATGTCTCCGTGTTCGTGCTGGCGGCAATCTTCGGCGCCATCGCGATCGCTTGCGTGATGATGATCCCGGCCAAGGCGATCGACGATCGCGCCGCGCGCGGCAGCAAGGAGGACGATCCGGACAGCGCGCCGGACGCGCTCACGATGCTGCTCAAGCACCGCGCGCTGCTCGTGCTGGCAATGGCGCTCGCGCTGTTTCATCTCGGCAATGCCGCCATCGTGCCGCTCTACGGCCTGGCGGCGGTCGCCGAAGGCCAGGCCAACGGCCCGAGCTTCGTCGCGACCACCGTCGTGATCGCACAAGGCGTCATGGTCATCACGTCGCTGATCGCCATGAGGGCGGCGAGCAAGCGCAACTACTGGCCTATCATCCTCGTCTCCTTCATGTTCCTGCCCATCCGCGGCGTGCTCGCCTTCTTCGTCACGGGATGGTGGGGCGTCGTGCCGATGCAGGTGCTCGACGGCATCGGCACCGGGCTCCAGACGGTTGCCGTCCCAGGCATGGTCGCGCGCTCCCTCAACGGCACCGGCCGCATCAATCTCGGCCAGGGTGCCGTCATCACCGTGCAGGGCATCGGCGCGAGCCTCAGCCCCGCGCTGGGCGGCTGGATCGCGCAATGGATCGGCTACGGCCCGACCTTCCTGCTGCTCGGCGGTTTTGGCCTCGCGTCCATGGCGCTGTGGTTCGCGTTCGGCGCGGCTGTAAAGAAGTATTGAGGCCAGCCTTCTCAGCCGTCATTGCGAGGAGCGAAGCGACGAAGCAATCCAGGCTGTCCTGCGGAAAGATTCTGGATTGCTTCGCTGCGCTCGCAATGACGATGTAGGACGAGTTGCGCGGCAACTCTCGCCGAACTTCGCTCAACCAAACTCCACCACGATCTTGCCGAAGTGGCCGCCCTGCTGCATCAACCGCAACGCATCAGGCACGGCGTCGAAGGCGAACACGCGGTCGATCACCGGTTTGATCCCATTTCGCCCGATCGCGGCGGTCATACCCTCGAACATACGGCGGCTGCCGACAGAGAGGCCGATGACGTGCAAATTCTTGGAGAACAGGCTTGGAATCGCGATCTGCTGCGAGAAGCCGGAGAGCACGCCAATCACCAGAATGGTACCGCCGATCCGCGCCGCCTCGAGTGACTGCGAGAACGTATCCTTGCCGCCGACCTCGACGACGTGGTCGACGCCGCCGCCGGTCCACTCTGCCGCGGCCTTGCCCCACTCAGGAACCGAGCGATAGTTGATCGTGTGATCGGCGCCGAGCGCACGAGCGCGTTCGAGCTTCTCGTCACTCGATGACGTTACGATCACGCTCCCGCCTGCAAGTTTGGCAAATTGCAATGCGAAGATCGACACGCCGCCGGTACCCTGCACCAGAACGGTGTCGCCGGGCTTCACCTTGGCTTCCTCGAACAGTGCGCGCCAGGCGGTTAGCCCGGCGCAAGGCAGCGTCGCCGCTTCCTGGAAAGAGAGATGCGACGGAATGCGGCTGACATCCTCCGCGTCCAGCAACATGACTTCCTGCAACACACCCGGACGCGTGCCACCGAGCGCGTAGCGCCGGCTCGCGGCTGAAACCGCTCCGTCGATCCACGATTGGAAGAACATCGGGCAGACGCGGTCCCCGACTGCTACGCGGGAAACGCCGTCGCTGGCGGCGATCACCTCGCCGGCGCCATCGGAGAACGGGATCAGCGGCAATCTGGTGACGCCACCCTTGCCCTGCACCGTGAGCAGATCGCGATGATTCAGCGATGCCGCCCGCATGCGCACCGCGACCTGCCCCGGACCGGGCTTGGGCTCGGGTAGATCGGCGAGCTCCATTCCCTCGATCGACCAGTCCCGCGCGATTTGCCAGACTTTCATGGTCGGGCGCTCCGCGTCAGGTCCCAAAATTCTTCTGGATCGCCTTGTCGAGCGTTTCGCCGCCGACGAAGCGCTGGCGGAGCTCGCGCTTGAGCAGCTTGCCGCTCGGGTTCTTGGGCAGGGCATCGACGAAGATGACGCGCTTGGGCACCTTGAAATGCGCCATCTGGCCGGCGCAATACTTGATGACGGATTCCTCGTCGAGCTTCTCGCCGCTCTTGACCACGACAATCGCAGTCACTGCCTCGATCCAGCGCGGATCGGGCAGGCCTACCACCGCGACCTCGGACACTGCGGGGATGCGGTAGACCATCTCCTCGACCTCGCGGCTCGCGACGTTCTCGCCACCGGTCTTAATCATGTCCTTGACTCGATCGACCACGGTGATGTGGCCCTCGTCATCGACGGTGGCGAGATCGCCGGAGTGAAACCAGCCGCCGGAGAACGCCGCCGCCGTCTTGACCGGATCGTTGTAATAGCCGGAGAGCAGATGCGGCGAGCGGTGCACGATCTCGCCGACCTCGCCGACCTTCACATCCTCCATTGAAGTATTGACCACGCGGGTCTCGACATTGAGCACGGGCTTGCCGGCAGAGCCGGCCTTGCGCAGCTGGTCCGCAGGACCCAGCACGGTTGCGAGGGGCGCGATCTCAGTCTGGCCGTAGAAGTTCCAGAACTTCACGCTGGGCAGGCGGCGCTGGAGTTCGAGTAGCACCTCCACCGGCATGATCGAGGCGCCGTAATAACCCTTCTGCAAGGTCGACAAATCCGTCTTGTCGAAATTGGGCGAGCGCAGCATCGCGATCCAGATCGTCGGCGGCGCGAAGAACGACGTGATCCTGTGCGTCTGGATCAATGACAGAATGTTGTCGGCGGTCGGCTTGCCCGTGATTACGCCGGAGGCGCCGAGATAGATTTGCGGTCCCAGGAACACGTCGAGCTGCGCGCAATGATAGAGCGGAAGCGCGTGCAGGAATTTGTCGTCCACGGTCATGCCGCCGTCGATGATGCAGCTGACATACTGCCACATCACCGCTTCATGGGTCAGCATCGCGCCCTTGGGCAGCGACTCCGTGCCGCTGGTGTAGACGATCTGTGCGAGATCGCGGCTGTCGACCGACGCCTCGAGGTACGAGCCGTCTGGGCTGAGGAGATCGTCGAAGCTGGTGAGGCCCGCGGGCGCCGTGGCAGGATCCTCACCCGGCAGCCAGATCATCTTCTCGACCGCGCAATCCCTGGCGCAGGCCGCGCGCGCGGACTCGACGAAATCAGGGCCGGCCGCGAGCAGCTTTGCGCCGGAACTCTTCAGGATGAAATTGATCTCGTCCGGATTGAGCATGAAGTTGATCGGCACCAGCACCGCGCCGATCCGGGCCAATGCGAACCGGAGCGCCGCAAAGGCGTGCGAATTGCGCGAGAGCACGGCGAGGCGGTCACCCTTTTTCACGCCGAGGCCAAGCAGGCCGCGGCCGAGCCGATTGCAGATCGCGTCCATCTCGGCAAAGGTCCAGCTCACGTGGCCGCAGCTCACCGCGAGCTTGCCCGGATCGCGACCCGCTGCGCGGCGCAGGAGGTCGCCGATGGAATGCTCGCGGGCCTTCGAGATGGTGGCTGCGATATCGCCGGTCATTTCCGTTCCCCTGGATTTTTTCTCTTCGTGAGGGCCGCCTGAGCACAGGTCAGGCCACCGCATTCACCCGCTTCTTGTTCTCTGCAAAAGCGTAGTCGGGGCAACCGGCCGCGTCAAATCAGCCAGCGAGCACGGCGCCGTTACGCAAGAGTTGACGCTTCAGGGGGGGCAAATCTAGCCTCGTGCACCAACGATAGAGTTTGGGGAAATGCCATGTGCCGAATTATGCGTGCCGCCCTAGCGGCCGGATTGACTGCGTTTCTGATCAGCCCGTCTCTCGCCCAGCAGGCGCCGCTCAAGATCGGCGTGCTCTCCGACTTCTCCTCGGTCTATTCCGACATCGGAGGCCAGGGGAATGTCGAGGCCACCAAAATGGCGATCGAGGATTTCGGCGGGCAGATGTTCGGCAAGCCTATCGACATGGTCAGCGCCGATGTGCTGAACAAGCCCGATGTCGCCTCGACCATCGCGCGAAAGTGGTGGGAGACCGAAGGCGTCGATATGATCATCGACCTGCCGACATCCGCCACCGCGCTCGCGGTGATGGAGCTGTCGAAGCAGTACGAGAAGATCATGATCGTGACGGATGCGGCGAGCTCCGACATTACCGGAAAGTCCTGCTCGCCCTACACCGCGCACTGGACCTACGACACTTATTCCAACGCGCACACGGTTGGCAGCGCCATCGTCAAGAACGGCGGCGACAGCTGGTTTTTCCTCACCGCGGATTATGTGTTCGGCCATTCGATCGAACGCGACACCGGCGACGTCGTGAGGGCCGCGGGCGGCAAGGTGCTCGGCAGCGTCAAGCATCCGCTAAACACCGCGGATTTCTCCTCCTTCCTGCTCCAGGCCCAGGCCTCCAAGGCCAAGATCATCGGGCTTGCGAACGGCGGCGGCGACACCATCAACGCAATCAAGCAGGCCGGTGAGTTCGGCATCGTCGCCGGCGGCCAGAACCTGGCTGCGATCGTGATGTTCATCTCCGACGTGCACAGCTTAGGGCTGAAGCTCGCGCAGGGACTGATCATCACCGAGGCCTATTACTGGGACCTCAACGACAAGACCCGCGCTTTCGGCAAGCGTTTCATGGAGCGCGTCAAGCGCATGCCGACGATGAACCAGGCGGCGACCTACAGCGCGACGCTGCACTACCTGAAGGCGGTGCAGGCCGCCGGCACAAGGGACACCAAAACCGTCATGGCCAAGATGCGCGAGTTGCCGGTGAAGGATGCCTTCACCGACAACGGCAGCTTACGCGAAGACGGCCGCATGGTGCACAGCATGTACCTGTTCCAGGTGAAGAAGCCCGAGGAGTCCAAGGGCCCGTGGGACTACTACAAGCTGCTCGCCGAAGTCGCTGCCGACCAGGCCTTCCGGCCCCTGAAGGACGGCGGCTGCCCTCTTGTGAAGTGAGCCAGCAGGACGGACAAGGTATAGGGTCGCGAGCCCTGTCGGTATAAGCTCAGAGCTTGTGCCCCTTCTGGCGCAGCGCTTCGATGAGGCGCTGCTTCAATTCGTCGGCCGTCTTCTGGCCGACGTCCTGGCCGATCTGCGCGCTTGCCTGCGCCAGCGCATCCGACTTCTCCAGAAGCTTCTTCCCGGCCGGCTGGACATAGAAAGCCTCGATCTGACGCAGCTCGTCGATGCTGAAGCTCTGGGCATAGAGGGCTGAGACCTGATCGACCATCGAGTTGAGGGCCGGGGTGTAGATCTCGGAACCGGGTGCCGTCACCGCGTCATAGTCGCGCTCGATCTCCGGCCTGTCCTGCGCGACCACGGGCCTCAGCTTGAGCAGGAGCTGCGGCAACAGCGCGCGATACTGGTCCGCGATCTTCAAGGTGACCACGAGCTTGCGCGCCGCGCTCATCGCCTCCGGCGACGGTGCTTGCGCCGACGCACCACAAATCAGGAGCAGGAGGGCGCCGGCGATCATCAACACAAGTCTGGACATGAACTTCTCCGTTGGATCTCTCCGCCAAAATACAGGCCGGCGAACCTCAATGACCCGCGGGCGCCACGGCAGACCTGTCCGCGGGCGCGCTTTCCAGGACGGTGTCGGCCTCCTCGATCTCCGTCACCTTCACGAACAGGTTCGGCACCCGTCCGGCCCGGTCGAGCAGCCAGGCGGCTGCGATCATGATGACGATGCCGACGACGGAGACCGCGAGCTGCTCCCAGACCCCCTTGGTGTATTGCGTCAGGATCCAGTGCGCCGAGAACGACAGGAAGACGCCGAGGCAGAAGATCGGCAGCGAGTGCTGGCCACAGAGGATCACAGGGCGCAGCCAGGCCCCGTGCAGGGTCCGCCATTTGCGCGAGATGAGGTGAGTCACCCAGATCGCCAGCGCCAGGAAATGCGTGAAGCGCAGCATGTCGAGATCGGTCTTGTCGATCGGGTAGATCGCCTTGATCATCCATTTCGGGATCAGGGCTTCGAGCACGGGGACGTGCCAGGTCATCACGATCAGCAGCGCGAAGGCGAGCCAAGTCGCGGCCAGCGCCATCGCCGCCTTCGACCACACCCATCTCGCGACCTTGTCGATCTGGCCGATGCCGCACCAGGCCGCGAACACGAACATCAGCTGCCAGCAGAACGGGTTGAAGTACCAGTGCGTGCCGGGCGGATAGGAGGCGACGTTCCAGTCGAACCAGCGCGCCAGCACGTAGAGCACCACGGATGCGGCGAGCGTCAGGTTCGGCCGCCGCACCAGGCACCACACGATGAAAGGCGAGGCGAACACCAGCGTGATGTAGAGCGGCAGCACGTCGAGATTGACCGGCTTGTACTTCAGGAGGATCGCCTGCCCGATCAGCTCGTCCGGATGCGACAGGAAATTGAACACGTTGAACTCGTGCTCGTACATCGGATTGTCGAAGCGGCGCGCAGTGCGGGCGATCTGCGCCGTGAACAGCAGGAACAGCATGATGTGGGCGACATACATCTCGATCGCGCGCCGCCACAGCCGCTTCAGCGCGGCGGCAAACCAGCCGCCCGCGATGATCGGGCCGTAGATCCAGCCGACCAGATAACCGGAAATGAAGACGAAGAATTCGGCGGCGTCGCTGAAGCCGTAATTGCGCAAGGTCAGCCAGGCCACGACGTCGTGCGGGATGTGGTCGAGGAAGATCATCCACAGACCGATGCCGCGGAAGAGATCGAGCCGCAGGTCGCGCTCGACCGGCGCGAGCAGCGCTGACTGGTCCCGTGTGATCATGGCCCCGCCTCGTTCGGTGGGCGTCGCGCCGTCGCGGCGCCGGAAAATCGAATGCTAAAAAATTGAAATCAAAAGTCGCCTGGCCGTGTGGCCAGGGCCGACGGTAGCCGACCTTGCTGCGCGTGCAAGGGCATAGTCATCGGAGCGGGCCGCACCAGCGTGCCGTCCTCTGCGCCGCGCCATGAAGGGCCCTTCAAGATAAAAGGGCGAAAACAACCCCATGCACAGTGGCTAACCCATTGCGACGCCTGCTGAATTTATTTGACGCGTCGGGCAGATTTCGGCCGCGATGGCAGCCGGGCCGCCGCTGCCGTCAGCTGAGCTCGTCACCCGTCGCCTGCATCTCGTTGAGCATCGCCTCGGCCTTGTGCTGCAGCGGCAGCGCGCCGCTCTCGGCGGCGATCGCGATGGTCGCGCGCAGGGCGCCAAGGATCGCCGCCTTGGCCTCCGGACCCGACGGCGGCGTCACCATCGCCTCGCCGAACAGAGCCTCCGCCTCCAGGCCGGAGAACCCCTGTTGCCGCGCGGTGTTGCGCGCCTCGCGCAGCATGTTCTGCGCGGCCTGGACGTCGCCGAGGCGATGGGTGGCGAGCGCCAGGTAGATCGAGCTGCGCAGCACCGCCGAGGTATAGCCGACCGCCTTGGCCTCCTCGCGCGCCTCCGTCAGCATGCCGCGCGCCCGGTCGAACAGCCCCTGCTCCAGATAGGCCATGCCGAGATGGCAGGCGAGCACCGGCACGAACAGCCGGATGCCGTGCTTCTGCGCCAGGACAAAACCGTCTTCGAGGATGGCCGCGGCCGCCGCCGGCTCGTTGCGGCCGAGCATCAGCCAGCCGCCGCTGTAGGCAGCGGCGACACGGTCGTAGGGCCGGCCCGTCTCCTCCGCGATCGCGGCGGCCTGTTGCTGGAGCTGCTCGGCGGCATCGAGCTCGCCCACGACGGTGTGGGTAATGCTGCTCATCATGCAGCAGAGCAACAATGCGTATTTCGGTGTCGAGCCGAAAGGCGCGCTGGGCTCCGGCCCCATCAGCTGAGCGCAGCTCCGGGCGAAGAATCGATCAGCTTCACGGTAGCGCCCGGCAAGAAAATACACCTGTCCGAGCCCGTAGTGCGCGGCATTGAGCCATCCAGGATTACCCCACTCCTCCGCGAGGTGCGCGACTTGCTCACCGAGGGTGATCGCTTCGATGGGCGTGCCGTAGAAGTTTTGTGCAGCCGCCATGACCGTCATGGCCGCCACCTTCCGTCCGATGTCGTTGATCGCATCGGCGCGACGCTCAGCCTCCTTGCCGAGGTTGAGCCATTCGGCAATCTGGCCAGACGCAATGAATGCCGCACGCGCCTCGATACGAACATCCACGGCGCTCGCCTCCCTCGAGGGATTCGCCGGCATCATGTCCAAAGACCTCATGGCTACCTCGAAATAGTCAGCCGCATCGGCAAATGCCGACCGCGCCAGACATCTTCTCGCCGAAGCCCTGCCATAGCTGAACGACTTGTCCCAATCCTTCGCCCGCGTGGCGTGGTAGCAGAGCTTGTCGGGATCGTCGGCACTGCCTTCGCTGTCCTCCAGGGCCGAAAGAACGCGCGCATGGATGTCTTCGCGTACCTTTTCGACCATCGAGTCATAGGTGACCTGCCGGACCATCTCATGCCGGAATTCCAGGGAATTCTCCAATGCGCTATCGATCCTGACAAGCAACTCAGCGCGATCGAGCGCCGCGAGGCACCCCTGGAGAACGTCACGAGACAGGGCTGCGATCTTTTCAAGCAAGGCTTCGTTCGATCTCGGCCCCAAAGTGGCGGCGATCTGCAGAATGGACCGTTCTTGCTTCGATACCCGATCGAGGCGCGCTGCAATCACGCCCTGGATGCTGCTGGGAATGCCGAGTTCGTCGATCGGACGCACGAGCGCAAGATCGCCCCATTGGCCACGCAGCGTGCCGCTATCCTTCAACCCGCGGCAGACCTCCTCGATGAACAGGGGAACGTTGGCAGTATGAGAAATGATCCGGCTCTTCAAATCGGCGTTGGTCTCCGAGGAGCCAAGCATGTCTGCCAGCATGGCCAACCCCGAATCGTCGTCGAGGGGCCGCATCGCGACGATCTCGGCGTGACAGCGCGCGATCCAGGCCGGCATGCCATTCGGCCGGGAGGTGAACAGCACGAGAAGACCGGGCGCCTGTAGCGACGCAACGGCGGCTACGACGATATCGCTCGCACGGTCAATCCAGTGCAGATCCTCGAGCAAGACTACCGTTGGCTGGCGATGGGCCAGGCTTCCAACGAGGGCACAGCTTGCGTCTGCGATCGCTTGTCCCCGTGCGTGAGGCTCCAGCTCGTCCCAGTACGGATTCGATATCGGTAGGTCGAGCACTGCGTCGAGGGCGCACTGTTGTATCGCCGGCAGATCGTCCCGAGGATCGCTTGGACTGCCGGGGTGTCTTGCTGTCCCCTCCAGGATCGAGAGCAAGAGCCGCTTGAGCGTGCTGAAGGGCGCGCCTTGGAGGTTCGGGCTACATTCCGCATCGATCAACCGCCAGCCGTCCGCTCTCAGCTGCTGGGCAAACTCGTGCGCGAGCCGCGATTTTCCGATACCCGCATCGCCCAGCAGCAGGACGCTCTGCCGGGTTGTCCTGGCGTTTCCGGAGGTGCGCTCCAGCAGAGCCCGCTCAATCGTGCGATCGACGAAGCGAGAAACGCTACGCGCCCGCCGTACCCGCCAGCTCGACAGGTCGCTCGCGCCCACGATCCGGTAGACCGGCACGGGCTGATTGAAGCCGCGCAGGGACTTGTCGCCCAAAGATTCGAACCGGACATGTCCCTCGGCGAGCTTTTGACAGGCCTCCGAGACGTAGATCTGATTCGCCTCTGCCGCCGCCTCCAACCGCGCGGCCAGATGCTGGGCGGCGCCCCCGATCTCGTAAACCTTGGAGAACTCGCTGGCGACCATGTAGGCCACGACATGGCCAGAGTGGAGACCGACCCGCACCTGAAGTCCGGGGTCACCCAGGCTTGCGACGCGGCGGACGAGCTCGATCGCGGCGTGGCAGGCCATCGGGGCATGATTGTCATCCGCGATCGGGGCGCCGAACACCGCGGCAAGCCCATCGCCCAGCTCCTTGCTGACGATGCCGCCGAACTGCCGAACCGCGCCTCTCATGGACGCCAGGGCCGGCTCCAGGCGCGAGACCGCCTCCTCCGGATCCAGTTCGGCAACAAGCCCGGTGGAATCAATCACATCGGCCCGTAAAATCGTGACGAACCGTCGTTCGCTGTCGGGATCGGAACGTTGCACGCCTGCACCGCAATTGGGACACCGGCTGTCGCCAGGGTCGATCGTCGACTGACATGCCGCGCAATGCATTCCCGTGCTTTCAAGGCCTTGCAGCGGCATCGTCGGTCGGCCTCTGCGAACGAAGCAATAAGATCGCTTATGGAAACCTGGTTAGCAACGGGGCATGCGGCTCATCTTGGGCAAACATCCTCGAGCCGGTTGCTGATCTGGACGATTCACAGTCCCAGGTGGTAGCTTGCCGAAAGCTGCGCGAAAAACAGGCTGCGTATGACGAGCCGCCAGGCTCGTGTTGTGGTCGTCAAGCTTCGCGGAGCTGCACATTTCCCGGGGAAGCCAAGTACTCATTGAGGGGCAAAATACATGGGCATGAGAGTATATACGGGTAAGCCATTTAAGGACCTGATGAATGGTAACTACTACCCATTGGAGAACATGAAGAAGAGCGTAAAGAAGCTCAAGGCCTCGGAAAATATCCACCTCCCGACATTGGAATACGGCCAATATCACCTAGTTTTGACGCCGAAGAGCAAGTGGCCGCAGGGAAGCGCGAAGCACTGGCAGAAGGAGAAGGGCCGCGCTCGCGTCGATCTCACGTTCCAACCGAATACCACACCGCTGTCGAAGGACGAGCCGGACGTGATTCCCCTGACGCGATGCGCGTTGCTCGATGCCTGTGTCCGGAAGTGCTTCAACTCGGAGCCTCCGATTCCCATGAAGACCAACATCATCACGCATGCGCCGGCCGATCGCGACGCTGACCGGCATGAGATTCGGCTGGAGTGGGAGTACGAGGCAGACAGCAAGACGCCCACGCTGCTCAATCTGACGATGGTTTGTCCGCACAGACCCTGAGCTTCGGATAGTACGCACGAACGCATTACGCCTGCGCATTAGCGCGGGCTTAATGTTTGCTTCCGATCGCCGCCCGCCCCAAGGGGCAGCCCTCGCGCTCGCCAAGAGCTGTCGAAGGAAGCCGCACGGCCAAGCCGCTGGTCCTATCCGCCGCTTCCGAAAAACCGGTTCAGCTCGTACCCAGTCTGCTGCGGAAGCTCCTCCGGGAAGAAGTGCCCGCCATCAAGCGGCTTTCCGTCCAAATCATCGGCCCAGCTCCGCCAGAGCCCCAACGGGCCGCCCTCGCTCGCATACCACGCGTTCAGAGGGCCGCGACCGCTCCAGAGCACGAGCACAGGGCAGTCAATTCGGCGGCCGGAACGACGGTCCGCCAGATCGTGCGCGTGATCGAGTGTCGCGGCCGCACGATATTCCTCGCAGATCGCATGAACATGCGCCTCATCGCTCAACGCGTCGATATAGGCTGCCCGCACGGCCGGACTGAAGCTGCCAGCTGAAGACCCCCAGCCATGCAGCGCATTGTCGATGATGGCATCGGGGGCTGCCGACAACAGCCGCTCGGGAAGAGGTTCAGGCTGCGCAAGCAACGATCACGGCCAATAGCCGACCGTCAGGTTCTTGTCGGCGCGCTCCCAGGCATCGGCGATCGGAACGATGTCCAGGACGGCAAGCCGCTGCACGCGTTCGCGGTGATCAAGCGCGAGCCGATAGGCGACACGGCCACCGCGATCATGGCCCGCGACCGAAAAACGGTCGAAGCCGAGTTTCGTCATGACGGACACCATGTCCTTTGCCATCGCTCGTTTTGCATATGGCGTATGGTCCGGACTGGAGGGAGGACAATCGCTTTGGCCATATCCGCGAAGATCGGCGCAGACCACCGTGAAGTTCTGCGCGAGCACCGGCGCAACGTCGCGCCACATCAGATGCGTCTGCGGAAATCCGTGCAACAGGAGAACGGCCGGCCCCGAACCGGCGCGACGGATGAAGATACGTGTCTCATCCGCCCGAACATCGGCGGCCTCGAAATCTTCGAGCTGCATTGGCCCTCTCCTTCCGAACGACGGCAAGCCAACAAGTGAGCACCGGACGCGCCGGTGACTCGTGTTGACGCCCGGCGGCATCCTGGGTTCCTTCCCCGGACGGCATGCTCTGGACGGATCGCGCTTACGTTCGGGACCTCCACCAATGGCGACGAGACGCGCTTTGGCCCGAACGAACCACGGCTGAGCCAAAGCAGGACATGCATGATCGAGGACGCCCCAAAACAAAAATGGCCCGCGTTATGCGGGCCATTTTCGGATCGGGACCGGTAAGGTCCGAACTTGGTTGCGGGGATAGGATTTGAACCTATGACCTTCAGGTTATGAGCCTGACGAGCTACCGGGCTGCTCCACCCCGCGTTAACCGTTGCTTTGCCTTCGTGAAAGTGCCGGGGACGGTGAATGAAGGGCCGGCGCTGTTCGCGTGGCTTGCTTCGTCCGTCCCGAAGGCTTCCTTGGAAGGCAACCCCGGGCAAAGCCCGTTGGGTGCGGGCGGTATGTACCAACCCGGGGTGCCTTTGGAAAGGGCTGCGGGGACGTTTTTTTCGACTTTATGACAGCGCGGTGGACGAATTTGCGGCCTGTTTGGCCCGCCCTTGCCAGAAGTTCCACAAGGGGCCAGCTTGCGGCCACAAAACCAGGCGGAAACGCCACTTCAAGGGGGGAGAATGCCATGGACCACGCCTTGGATCGCCCCTTGGACCGCCCCCCGCCGAGCGCCCCGCTTCGGGCCGTTGAGGAAACCTTCCGTGCCATGATCGCGCGGTCGCGGGCCGAGCCGGCGCCCGGCCTTGCCGAGCGGCTCGACCGGCTGGCGCGGCTGCGCACTGTCGTCGCCGACAACGAGGAGCGCTTCCGGCAGGCGATCTCGGCCGATTTCGGCCAACGCTGCACGGTCGAGACCACCATCGCCGAGACCATGATGGTGTTCTCCGAGATCCGTCATGCCACGAAACACCTCAAGAGCTGGATGGCGCCGCAGCGCGTTTCGACGGCGCTGCAATTCCTGCCCGCGCGCAACCGGCTGATGCCGCAGCCGCTCGGCGTCGTCGGCATCATCGCGCCGTGGAATTACCCGCTGCAGCTGACGCTCGCGCCCGCCATCGGCGCACTCGCCGCCGGCAACCGCGTCATCATCAAGCCGAGCGAGCTCGTGCCGCATTTCTCAGCGCTGCTGAAGGAGACGGTCGCCGCGCGGTTCGACGCTGCGGAGTTGCTCGTCACCGGCATTGAGGACGAAATCGCGAAGGCCTTCGCATCGCTGCCGTTCGATCATCTGGTGTTCACCGGCTCGACCCGGGTCGGGCGGCTGGTGGCGGAGGCCGCGGGGCGCAATCTGACGCCGGTCACGCTCGAGCTCGGCGGCAAGTCGCCTGTTATCATCGACGCCTCGGCCGACCTCGAAGAGGCCGCCGAACGCATCGCCTACGGCAAGCTGCTCAATGCCGGGCAGACCTGCATCGCGCCGGACTATGTGCTGGTGCCCGAGCGCGCGTTGCAGGCTTTCGCCGAAAAAGTGCGCGCGCAGATGCGGCGCATGTTCGGCACCGACCCCTCCAACAAGGACTACACCTCCGTGATCTCCGACCGGCATTATGCGCGGCTGGAAAATCTCGTCGCTGATGCGGCAAGCCGCGGCGCAAAGATCCTGCAGCCGGCGAAGGCGGACGATCCGAACTGGAAGGCGCACCGCAAATTCCCGCCGACGCTGATCGCGGGCGCGACCGCAGACATGGCGGTGATGCAGGAGGAGATTTTCGGTCCTGTGCTTCCCGTGCTCAGCTATCGCGAGCCGGCCGACGCCATCGCCTTCGTCAACGCCCGCGACCGGCCGCTGGCGCTGTACTGGTTCGGCAAGGACCACGTTGCGCGCGACGAGGTGCTGGCGCGGACCGTCTCCGGGGGCGTCACCATCAATGACTGCCTCTTTCATTTCGCGCAAATCAACCAGCCGATGGGCGGCGTCGGCGCGTCCGGCACCGGCGCCTATCACGGCGAATGGGGCTTTCGCACGTTCAGCAAGCTGAAGCCGGTGTTCTATCGTTCGAAATTCAACCGCCTCGCCGACCTCTATCCGCCCTACGGCGGCAAGATCGCGCGGCTGGAGAAGATGATGCGGTTCATGTCGTAGGGGTAGTCGTTCCGGGGCGCGAAGCGAACCCGGAACCTCGAGATTCCGGGCTCCCGCTACGCGCGCCCCGGAATGACGATAAAGGGGGAAACATCAGTGACTGACATATTCGATTTCGTCGTCGTGGGCGCGGGCTCCGGCGGCTGCGCGGTGGCGGGGCGGCTGTCGGAGGATGCGGGGACATCCGTGGCGCTGCTCGATGCCGGCGGACGGAACGACAATTGGCGGATCACCACACCGTTCGGACTCGCCTTGCCATACAAGGTCGCCAACTGGGGCTTCGATACCGTGCCGCAGAAGGGATTGAACGGCCGTATCGGCTATCAACCGCGCGGCAAGGGGCTCGGCGGGTCCTCGGCAATCAATGCCATGGTCTACATCCGCGGCAACAAATGGGACTACGACCACTGGGCTTCGCTCGGCAATGCCGGCTGGTCGTACGCGGACGTGCTGCCCTATTTCAAGCGCTCGGAGAACAACGCCGATTTCGACGGCGCGTATCATGGCAAGGGCGGCCCGCTGCATGTCAACAGGCTGCGCTCGGACAATCCGATCCACGAAATCTTCCATCAGGCCGCCCGCGAGGCGCAGTTCCGCATCCGCGAGGACTTCAATGCGGAGGACCACGAAGGGCTCGGCAGCTACCAGGTGACGCAGCATAATGGCGAGCGCTGGAGCGCGGCGCGAGCCTATGTGAATCCGCACATGGGCAAGCGCGCCAATCTGCGTGTCGAGACGCAGGCGCATGCCACGCGCATCCTGTTCGAAGGTGGGCGCGCGGTCGGCATCGAATATGTCCAGGGCAAGCAGACAAAGCAGCTGCGCGCCCGCCGCGAGGTGATCCTCGCCGCCGGCGCCTTCCAGTCGCCGCAATTGCTGATGCTGTCGGGCATCGGCGACGGCGAGGCGCTTGCCGCGCACGGTATCGGCGTCGTGCATCACCTGCCGGGCGTCGGACGCAATCTGCAGGATCATCCGGATTTCGTGTTCGTCTACGCCTCCGACTACCCGCACTTCGTCCACTCATCGCTCGGCCGGCTGCCATCCCTCCTCCGCGCCATCCAGCGATATCGCCGGGACCGGCGCGGACTGATGACCACCAATTTCGCCGAGTGTGGCGGCTTCCTGAAAACCCGAACCGATCTCGATGTGGCCGACATCCAGCTGCACTTCATCATCGCGATGCTCGACGACCACGGCCGCAAGAAGCACAAGGAGGCGGGCTTCTCGTGCCACGTCTGCCTGTTGCGACCGAAGAGCCGTGGCAGCGTCTGGCTGAAAAGCGCCGATCCGCTGGCGGCGCCGATGATCGATCCGAATTTCTTGGGCGAGGCTGAGGATCTCGAGACGATGGTCGCGGGCTTCAAGACCACGCGACGGCTGATGGAGACGCCCGCGATGCGCGCTTTGCAGAAGAAGGACATGTTCACATCCGATGTGAGAACGGACGACGACATCCGCGCCATCCTGCGCGCGCGTGTCGACACCGTCTATCACCCCGTCGGCACCTGCAAGATGGGCACCGACGCCATGGCCGTGGTCGATCCGGCGCTGAAGGTGCACGGCGTCGAAGGCCTGCGCGTCGTCGATGCCTCGATCATGCCGACATTGATCGGCGGCAACACCAATGCGCCGACCATCATGATCGGGGAGAAGGCGGCGGATATGATCAGGGCGGAGATGCGGTAACTCTACCTCGTCGTCCCGGCCTAGTGCGCAATTGCGCACTAGGCCGGGACGACAGCGGTGCGCTCAATTCAACAAGAACCCGCCGTCCACCGTCACCACGCTGCCCGTCATGTACCGCGAGGCCTTGGAGGCCAGCAGCAGGATCGCGCCGTCGAGATCGGACTCGGCGCCGATGCGGCGCTGTGGGATGCGTTTGGTCAGGCGCTCGCCCGGCGGCGTCGACCAGAACGCGTGGTTCATCTCGGTGTCGATGTAGCCGGGCGCCAGCGCGTTGACGCGGATATTCTGCCCCGCAAGCTCCAGCGCCATCGCCTTGGTCGCCTGGATGATGCCGGCCTTGGAGATCGCGTAAGGCGACAGCGCCTTCAGCACGCCGGTGCCGAGCACGGAGGCGATGTTGACGATGTTGCCTGCCTGCTTGCGCGCGATCATGCGGCGCGCGATCTCGGTCGCGAGAAAATAGGCGCCCTTGAGATTGGCGCCGATCACCGCGTCCCAATCGGCCTCGGTCTGCTCGGTCGCGAGCTTTTCGATGGCGATGCCGGCATTGTTGATCAGCACCGTGACCGGGCCGAGCGCGGCTTCCGTGGCATCGACGGCCCTGGCGATCGATGCGGTGTCGGTGACGTCGAGTGCGACGGCGGCGGCACGGCCGCCTTTGCCGCGGATCTCGTCTTCCAGGCTTTTCAGCTTGTCGGTCTGCCGCGCCGCGAGCGCGACGGCCGCGCCATGTGCCCCCAACACCCGGGCAAATTGCCGCCCCAAGCCCTGGCTCGCACCTGTGACGAGGATGGTTTCCTGACTGACGTCGAATAGGTCTGACATGACGCTTTCCTTGACGCTTTCCTTGACGCTTTCCTTGACGCTTTCCTTGACGCTTTCCTTGGGGCGATCCCTGAACTTTTGGCCATCAATACAGACGATTTTAACGATCTGAAACCGGAATGATCGGTTCTGCGTTCACTCGTTCCATGGCAGGCTCCCGCGCATGAACACTTTCGATCTCGCCGTCTATGCGGCGTTCGCCATCGCGATCGGTTTCGGTTTCAGGACCGGCCTGCTCGGTAGCGCCATGACGATCCTGGCCTATCTCCTCGCCGCCCCCATCGCCGTCGCGCTGATGCCGCTGATCGTCCCGCAGGTCGCGGGCAATCCGAACGCGCCGCTGCTGCAGAACTGGATCTGGTTCTTCGGCATCTTCGTGGTGGTCGGCATGCTGTTTGGATATCTCGGCCGGCTGGCGCTGAGCGACACGATACGGCAGGCCGGCATCGGCGACCGGCTTGGCGGCGCAGCGCTCGGCGCCATCAGGGTCGGCCTCGTCGCCACGACGCTGGTGCTGGTGTTCGACCAGATCGTGCCGGCCAACCGCCAGCCGCCGTTTCTCGCCGGCTCGCACCTGCGGCCGCTGTTCTCGACGGCCGGCCGGATGGGCTTCAAGTCGCTGCCGCCGGAGGCAGCCTCCGCGATCGACCGCCTCAAGCAGGAGCGGCGCATCTGATGAGGCGCATTTGCATCGCCGGGCAAGCGCGCATGCATTTTGATGCGAGCCAATCCCTTATCAGCGGCGCCAAGGTTGGCTAGAATAGCGGCTCTAAAACCTGCATGACATTACGGGAGTGAAACAGTGGATCTTGGGATCAAAGGTCGCCGCGCCATCGTCTGCGCATCCAGCAAAGGCCTCGGACGCGCCTGCGCCATCTCGCTGGCCGAGGCCGGCGTTCACGTCACGCTGACCGCGCGCGGCGCCGAGGCCCTGAAGAAGACGGCCGACGACATCCGCAAGGCCTATCCTGATGTGACCGTCACCGAGATTGTCGGCGACATCACGACGCCGGCGGGCCGCGAGGCGGTGTTGAAGGCCTGCCCCGAGCCGGATATCCTGATCAACAATGCCGGCGGACCGCCGCCCGGCGATTTCCGCAACTGGACCCGCGACGACTGGATCAAGGCGATCGACGCCAACATGCTCACCCCGATCGAGCTGATCAAATCCACCGTGGACGGCATGATGGCGCGCAAGTTCGGCCGTATCGTCAACATCACCTCGGCCGCGGTGAAGGCGCCGATCGACATCCTCGGTCTCTCCAACGGCGCGCGCGCCGGCCTCACCGGCTTCATCGCCGGCCTGTCGCGCAAGACCGTGATCAACAACGTCACCATCAACGGCCTGCTGCCGGGCCCGTTCGAGACCGATCGGCTGCGCAGCACCGCGAAGGGGGAATCCGAGAAGCGCGGCATCACGCCGGACCAGGTTCTGGCCGAGCGCGCCAAGCTCAATCCCGCGGGCCGCTTCGGCGATCCCGACGAGTTCGGCTACGCATGCGCCTTCCTGTGCGGCAGCAGAGCCGGCTTCATCACCGGTCAGAACCTTCTGCTCGATGGCGGCGCCTTCCCGGGAACCCTGTGAGGGCGGTCTGGTACAAAGAGACAGGACCGGCGGCGGACGTCCTCACCTATGGTGAGATGACGACGCCGGTGGCAGGCCCAGGCGAAGTTCGTGTTCGCCTGGAAGCCTCCGGCGTCAATCCGGCCGATGTCGGCCGGCGCGGGGGCAGCTATCGCGCGAAGGAATTTTCGCGCGTCATTCCAAACAGCGATGGCGCGGGGTTTATCGACCAGACCGGCGATGGCGCGACGCGGTTCAAGATCGGCGACAGGGTCTGGCTGTTCAACGGCCAGCGCAACGGCCGCGCCTTTGGCACCGCGGCCGAACATATCGCGCTTGCCGAGCATCTGGTGACGCCGCTGCCGGACAACCTCTCTTTTGCGGAAGGCGCGACGCTGGGCATTCCCGCTATGACGGCGTGGTGCTCGCTATTTGCGGACGGACCGATCGTCGGCAAGACCGTGCTGGTCACCGGCGGCGCGGGTGCAGTCGGGCATTACGCCGTGCAACTCGCGAAATGGGGCGGCGCGCAGGTGATCGCGACCGTCAGCTCGGCGATGAAAGGCGAGCAGGCGCGACAGGCTGGTGCCGATCTCGTGGTCAATTACAGGGACGAAGACGTCGTTGCCAAGGCGATGGCCTTCACCGGCGGACGCGGGGTCGACCAATTGGTCGATGTCGATTTCGGCGGCAACATCGCGACGACCCTGAAGTTGATGGCAATGAATTCGACAATCGCGGTCTACGCCACCAACGGCAACCGCACGCCGACCATGCCGATGCGCGAGCTGATGGAGAAGTGCATCACGCTCCGCTCGCTCGTCTTGTTCGCGCTGCCGCCGGCGCTGCTGGCGGCGGCGCAGGCCGACATCTCGAAATGGCTGGCAGCGGGGCCGCGAATCCACAATGTCGCGGCGCAGTTTGCGCTGTCGGAGACGGCGCAAGCCCATGTCGCCGTCGAGAAAGGCGACAAGCTCGGCACCGTGGTCGTTGACTGCGCGCGCTGATATCGGCCGGAATCACCGCTGTTGCTTGGTGGGCTCGTCTTCGTCCCGCTGGCTCGGACTGGATGAATCGGCGACTGGGTTTCCGTCGGTCCAGTCGACGCCGAATTCGTCGAGCCCGTCGGCGAGCAGATCGCCCAGCATCGGCTCACCGAGGAGATAATGCGCCGTCTCGCGCCGGGGGCTGCGATACTCGGCGCGCGCCTCCACCGCGCGTGCGCGCAGATCGTCCCAGTCGTCGATCGTGCCGTCGCCGCGGCCGAGCCAGGTTAGCGCGACGAGATCGATCTGCTCGTCCTCGTTCATGGCCACGATGAAACTTCCGAGTTCGTTGACCACCGGATCGGAGCCGTCATCCTCGAGGACGTCGACCGCATCGTCATCCGTCGCATTCGAGCCGGAATCCGGATCGGAATCCGCCTGCTTGACGTCGAATTCACGCGCCTTTTCGATGATGAAGGCGACCTTCTCCGCGGAAATCGCAAGCTCTGGCATGGCTGGCCCTTTGTCTTTCCCTGGGTTCCCGCGATAACGCCGCACCGCGTCAGATGATCCATTGCGCCTGCCCGCGAAACTGCGCATGTTCCCCGCCAAAGCAAGAACATGAGGATGCGCCGGATGCAGTGGAAGGTCGGCAGGGTCAAAATCACCAAAGTCGTGGAATTGGAGACGGTCGGCTCGACCCGCTTCATTCTGCCCTTGGCGAGCAATACAGAAATCCAGAAGCTGCCTTGGCTGATCCCGCATTTCGCCACCGAAGAGGGCCGGCTGAAGATGTCGATCCATTCGCTGGTGGTGGAGACGCCTTCGCGCCGCATCGTGGTCGATACCGGGCTCGGCAATGACAAGCAGGGCCGCAATGTCCCGACCTGGAACAATCGCACCACGCCGTTCCTGGAGACGATGATTGCGGCGGGCTTTCCGCCCGAGAGTATCGATATCGTGCTGTGCACGCACCTTCACGTCGACCATGTCGGCTGGAACACGAAATGGGTCGACGGCAAATGGGTGCCGACCTTCCCCAACGCGCGCTATGTCTTCGGCAAGACCGAGTATGAGCATTGGCGCGACCATTCCACCGAGCCGGACAAGCAGGCCGTGTTTGGCGATTCCGTGGAGCCGATCGTCGATGCAGAGCGGGCGGAGTTGGTCGCGAGCGACCACCGGCTCAGCGACGAGATCAGCATGATCCCGACCCCCGGCCACAGCCCTGGACATATGAGCATTCTGATCCAGTCGGACGGCGAGCAGGGACTGCTGACGGGCGACGTCGCCCATCATCCCTGCCAGATGGCGCATCCCGGCTGGTCCTCGACCGCGGATTCCGATCAGAGCCAATCTGCCGCGACGCGGCGCGAATTGTTCGGCCGGTTTGCCGAGACCCCGACGCTGGTGATCGGCGGGCATTTTTCGGCCGGGCATATCAGCCGGGACGGGGACGCGTTCAGGTTCGAGGCGCTGGCCTAGGTCTCGTGCCCCGGACGAACCTCCCGAATTGAGAGGGCTGCAATGCGCCCTCTTTGAGCGGTTGAATTTCCCGCCGCCCTGTTCCATGAAGCTGTTCAACCGATCGGTCCAGTCCAGGGAGAAACGAGAATGAAGCTTGTTCGTTATGGCGAGAAGGGTGCGGAAAAGCCCGGCCTGATCGACAAATCCGGCCAGTTGCGCGACCTGTCGGCGCATGTGAAGGACCTGACCGGCGAGGCCTATTCGCCCGACAGCCTGAAGAAGCTGGCGGCGCTCGATCCCGCCTCGCTGCCCGCCGTCTCCGGCAAGCCGCGGTTCGGCGCCCCCGTCACCGGCATGTCGAAATTCGTGGCGATCGGCCTCAACTACAGCGACCACGCCAAGGAGACCGGCGCGGAGATCCCGAGCGAGCCGATCATTTTCATGAAGGCCAACACCTCGCTGTCCGGCCCGAACGATCCCGTCGAGAAGCCGCGCGGCTCGACCAAGCTCGACTGGGAGGTCGAGATCGCCGCGATCATCGGCACGCGCGCAAAATACGTCTCGGAAGCCGACGCGCTCAACCACGTCGCCGGTTATTGCGTCTGCAACGACGTCTCCGAGCGCGCCTTCCAGATCGAGCGCCTGGGTCAGTGGACCAAGGGCAAGTCGCACGACACGTTCGGCCCGCTCGGCCCCTGGCTCGCCACCAAGGACGAAATCAAGGACGTGCAGAACCTGCCGATGTGGCTGGACGTCAACGGTCAGCGCCGCCAGACCGGCTCGACCAAGACCATGATCTTCTCGATGGCCAAGTGCATCTCCTACGTCTCGCAGTTCATGACGCTGCTGCCGGGCGACATCATCACGACGGGCACCCCGCCCGGCGTCGGCCTCGGCATGAAGCCGCCGACCTTCCTCAATGTCGGCGACGTCATCACGCTCGGCATCGAGGGCCTCGGCGAGCAGCGCCAGGAGATCGTCGCGGCGTAAGCCGCGATCATCACTGCCGCCACACCGTCATTGCGAGCGAAGCGAAGCAATCCAGTAATCCATCCGCGGAGACAGTCTGGATTGCTTCGTCGCAAGTGCTCCTCGCAATGACGAAGCAAAACTTTTATTTTTTGGATACTCGCCATGAAGCTCACCTTCTCCCCCGCCTCGCCCTTCGCCCGCAAGGTGCGCATCGCCGCGATCGAGCTCGGGCTGATCGACAAGATCGAGTTCACGCCGGCAGCGGTGGCACCGGGGCAGGCCAACGAGGACTATTCGCGCATCACGCCGCTGAAGAAGCTGCCGGTGCTGATCACCAATGACGGCGATGTCATCCTGGACTCCTACGTCATCGTCGAATACCTCAACGAGATGGCCGGCGGCAGCCTGATCCCGGACTACGGTCCGCGGCGCTGGAAGGCCAAGACCAATCACGCCCTGATCAACGGCATGCTCGATTCCATGCTGCTGTGCCGCTACGAGAAGATGGTGCGGCCGCAGGGCCTGCAATGGCAGGCGTGGTCGGACGACCATTGGAATCGGGCCTGGACCGGCATGGCGCGCTTCGAGAACATGCCCGAAGTGCTGAACGGCCCGTTCGACATCTCGCAGATCGGCCTCGTCTGCGTGCTCGGCTATGCCGACTTCCGCTTCGCCGATTGCGGCTGGCGCAAGGCCTATCCGAAGCTCGACGCCTTCCACCAGAAGATGCTGGAGCGGCCCTCCGTGAAGATCTCGGTGCCGCCCGCGGCGTAGTATTGCGACGGCGGGGAGAAGGATGATGCGCGATCGCTTCCCCCGCCTCAGCATTCTCGGCGCGAGCCTTATGCTCGCGTTGACCGTCTCAACCACTTCCGTGCAAGCCGACGGCATGGTGCCTGGACAGCGAAACCTCGCCTGCGAACCGCCATCGTCAACCGACGACGGCTGGACGGCTGCGTCGCCCGACAGCGTCGGCATGGACGGCGCGCAACTCTGTGGCATCGCTGCACGACTCGGGCAACGCGCGACTTCGGTCCATTCGGTTGTCGTCGCGCGCCACGGCAAGCTCGTCTTCGAGCAATACTTCGCCGGCTACGACCAACCCTGGGGACAACCGGAAGGCCAGCGCGAATTCACCGCGACGACGAAGCACGACATGCGTTCGGCATCGAAGAGCGTCGTTTCGCTGCTCGTCGGCATCGCGATCGATCGCAAGCTGATCGAAGGCGTCGACGAGCCTGTGCTCAGATTCTTCACCGACCATCAGGCGGTGGAGCAGGCGGGCTGGGAGGCTATTACGCTGCGCCATCTGCTGACGATGTCCTCGGGAATGAAATGGGACGAGGCGCGGGCCTGGACCGATCCGAACAACGACGAGCCGCATCTCGGCTTTGAAGCCGATCCAATCGGCTATGTGCTCGCAAGGCCCGTCGCTGCGCCGCCGGATGTGCTCTGGACCTATAATGGCGGCGGGACTGAACTGCTCGGCAACATCCTCGAACGCGTCTCCGGCAAGCCGCTCGAGACGTTTGCGCGCGAGGTGCTGTTCCAGCCGCTCGGAATCACCGATTTCGAGTGGAAGGCCTACCCGAAGAACGGCAAGATCGCTGCGGCCGCCGGCCTGCGCTTGCGTCCGCGAGATGCCGCCAAGCTTGGCCAGCTCGTGCTCGATCGCGGCCAGTGGAATGGCCAACAGATCGTCTCGGCCGATTGGATTGCACAATCGATCGCACCGCGCTTCCAGGCGGTCGGCTATTTCGGCGGCACGCTGTTCTACGGCTATCAATGGTGGATGGGCCGCTCGTTGGCCAGCGGGAGGGAAATCAAATGGGTTGGCGCCTTCGGCTGGGGCGGACAACGCATTTTCATCGTGCCCGAGCTCGATCTCGTCATGATGACCACCGCTGCCCAATACGGCCAGCCGAAGGAAGGGCTGGCCGCGATCGACGTCCTCTCCAACATCGTCATTCCGTCCGTGCGTGATGCACGCTGAGTGCAAGGAAGCGAGCATGAGCCTGAAATACGCGATCGGCGATCTCACCATCCATCGCATCATCGAGCAGGAAACCTCGTTCGTGCCGGCACTGGAGATGTTGCCGGGGCTGACACCGGAGCTGCTGGCCGAGAACCGCGCGTGGATGAGGGAGGCGAAAGCCCTGGATGACAGCGACACATTGATGCTGTGCTTCCAGTCCTACGTGATCAAGACGCCTCACCACACCATTCTGGTCGACAGCTGCATCGGCAACGACAAGCCCCGGCCGCAGCGTCCGAAGTGGGACATGAAGACCGACGACACCTATCTGCGCGGACTCAACGCTGCCGGATTCTCGCCTGACGACATCGACTTCGTGATGTGCACGCATCTGCATGTCGATCACGTCGGCTGGAACACGCGGCTGGAGAACGGCCGCTGGGTGCCGACCTTCCCGAAAGCGCGCTACGTCTTCGCCAAGCAGGAGTTCGATCACTGGAGCGAGCAGAACGCGAAGGCGGAGGTGCCGCCCTTCGCCGACAGCGTGCTGCCGGTGGTCGAGGCCAAACGCCACGAGCTCGTCGGCAACGATCACCAGATCGGCGATCACGTCCGCATCCTGCCGACGCCGGGCCATACGCCGGGCCATATTGCCATCACGATGGGCCGCGGCAAGGACGAGGCCGTGTTCTCCGGCGACCTCATGCACTCGCCGTTGCAGGCGCTCTATCCGGAGCTGTCGGTCAAGTTCGACCTCGATCAGGCCAGGGCGGCAACGACGCGCCGCAGCTTCCTGGAACGCTATTGCGACACCGACACGCTGTGCTGCACCGCGCATTTCCCATCGCCGTCGGTGGGAAAGATCCGGCGCAAGGGCAGCGGGTTCGTCTGCGCGGCGGTGTGATCTAGCCGAGATGCCGTAGGGTGGGCAAAGCGAAGCGTGCCCACCATGCTAAACGCGTTGTAGAATGATGGTGGGCACGGCGCGCGAAGCGCGCGTTTGCCCACCCTACGATTCCACCCGTGTGGAGAAAGCAATGACCGACCTCCCCGACATCCCGCTGCCCGCCGGCATCCGCTCACGCTATGTCGACGACATCAACGGCCTGCGCATGCACGTGCTGGAGGCCGGCTTCGAGACCAAGGGCCGGCCCTGCATCCTGCTGCTGCACGGCTTTCCGGAGCTCGCTTTCTCCTGGCGCAAGGTGATGCCGGCGCTTAGCTCGGCCGGCTATCACGTGATCGCGCCGGACCAGCGCGGCTATGGCCGGACGACGGGATGGAGCGCGGAGTACGACGGCGACCTCGCGCCGTTTTCGCTCTTCAACCTGGTGCGGGATGCGCTCGGGCTGGTGTCGGCGTTCGGATACAGGCAGGTCGATTTGGTCGGACATGATTTCGGCAGTCCGGTCGCGGCCTGGTGCGCGCTGATGCGGCCTGACGTATTTCGTTCGGTGGCGATGATGAGCGCGCCGTTCGGCGGAGCGCCGCCGCTGCCGTTCAACACGGTCGACACGCCGGCAAAGCCACCGGCCGAAGACCCCGTGCATCGCGAGCTCGCCGCCTTGCCGCGTCCGCGCAAGCATTATCAATGGTACTATGCGACACGTCCGGCCAATGCCGACATCCACCGCGCGCCGCAGGGCGTGCATGATTTCCTGCGCGCCTACTATCATCACAAGAGCGCGGACTGGACCGACAACAAGCCGTATCCGCTGAAATCCTGGTCGGCGAACGAGCTTGCGAAGCTGCCGACCTATTATGTGATGGACCTGAACGAGACCATGGCCGAGACGGTCGCGAAGGAGATGCCCTCGCCGGCCGCAATCGCCGCCAATCAATGGCTGCCCGACCGCGAGCTCGCTTACTACAGCGCCGAATATGGCCGCACCGGATTCCAGGGCGGCCTGCAATGGTATCGCTGCGGCACATCGGGTGCATTCAACAGCCAGCTCCAATTGTTGGCCGGCCGCAACATCGACGTCCCCTCCTGCTTCATCTCGGGCAAGCAGGATTGGGGCACCTACCAGCGTCCCGGCGTGTTCGAGGCCATGCAGGCGCGTACCTGCACGAAGCTGCTCGGCTGCCACCTCGTCGACGGCGCCGGTCACTGGGTGCAGCAGGAGCAACCGGCCGAGGTGAGCCGTCTGCTGCTCGATTTCCTGGCGAAGAGCCGCGGCGTGGTTTGACCCGGGAACTTCGGCGTCCTATATAGTTTAGAACTATTCTAAACTATATAGGCAGGGTGGCCGTGAAGAATTTTGCCGATCTGACCGAACGCGAAGTGCTTGCTGTCGCGATCTCCTCCGAGGAGGAGGACAGCCGCATCTATATGAGCTTCGCCGAGGACCTGAAGGAGCGCTATCCGGACTCGGCCAAGATCTTCGAGCAGATGGCCGAGGAAGAGCGCGGCCATCGTCACATGCTGCTGGAAATGTACGAGCAGCGTTTCGGTCCGCATTTGCCCCCGATCCGCCGCGAGGACGTCAAAGGCTTCCTGCGCCGTCGTCCGGTCTGGCTCACCAAAAACCTGCCGCTCGACACCGTCCGCAGGGAAGTCGAGACGATGGAATTGCAGGCCGAGCGCTTTTACGTGAAGGCCGCCGAACAGGCGCAGGATGTCGGCGTGCGCCGCCTGCTCGGCGATCTGGCCGAAGCCGAGAAAGGCCACGAAGAGGTGGCCGCCAAGCTGACGGACCAGATCCTGAGCTCAGACGTGCGCGCCGAAGAAGACCGCACCAACCGGCGCATGTTCGTGCTGCAATATGTGCAGCCAGGTCTCGCCGGCCTGATGGACGGCTCCGTCTCGACGCTGGCGCCGCTGTTCGCGGCTGCCTTCGCCACGCATCAGAACTGGCAGACGTTTCTGGTCGGCCTCGCCGCCTCGATCGGCGCCGGCATCAGCATGGGTTTTGCGGAAGCGCTGTCCGACGACGGCTCGCTGACCGGGCGTGGTTCGCCCTGGCTGCGCGGTCTCACCTGCGGCTTGATGACGACGCTCGGCGGGCTTGGGCACACCCTGCCCTATCTCGTGCCCGATACCTGGTCCAACGCATTCTGGATCGCGACCGGAATTGCCGGAATTGTCGTGTTCTTCGAATTGTGGGCGATCGCCTTCATCCGCGCGCGCTACATGGACACGCCGTTTCTCCAGGCCGTGTTCCAGATCGTGCTCGGCGGCGCGATCGTGCTGGCGGTGGGGATTTTGATCGGAGCGGCGTAGGACGTTGTCATGCTCCGGCTTGACCGGGGCATCCAGTACGCCGCGACCTCTCCGTATCCGATCTGCGCCGGTGGAATACTGTATCGCCCGGTCAAGCCGGGCGATGACTGCGAGTGGTTGCGGCTCACCGCGTTTCGTCTTGCTCACATGTCAATCGCGATCAAACGGCGGTTGCGGTGCTGGGCCAAACTGCGCATCATCGTTCGACAATAAGAACAGGAGATGCGCCATGGCCAAATCCGAATGGAGCTTCAAGAGCGCGGTCGCGCTGTCGGCCGCGTTGACCGCGAAGAAGGTCTCGTCGGTCGAGCTCACCCGCGATGCGATCGACCGCATCGAACGGCACGACGGCAAGGTCAACGCGATCTGCGTGCGGGATTTCGACCGTGCGTTGGACGCCGCACGCGAGGCGGACGCCGCATTGGCCCGCGGCGAGCGCAAGCCGCTGCTCGGCCTGCCGATGACGATCAAGGAATCCTTCAACATCGCCGGCCTGCCCACGACCTGGGGCTGGACGCCGCAGAAAGATTTCAAGCCGGCGGAGGACGCGCTGTCGATCGCCAGGGTGAAGGGTGCCGGCGGCGTCATCCTCGGCAAGACCAACGTGCCCGTGGGATTGGCGGATTGGCAGAGCTACAACGAGATCTACGGCACGACGAACAATCCATTCGATCTCGGCCGCACGCCGGGTGGCTCGTCGGGCGGCTCGTCTGCGGCGCTGGCGGCAGGCTACGGACCACTCTCGCTCGGGTCCGACATCGGCGGCTCGCTGCGCGTGCCCGCCTTCCATTGCGGGGTTTATGCGCACAAGCCGACCTACAATCTCTGTCCAACGCGTGGCCACACGCCGCCGCCGTTTCCAGCCATCCCGATGGAGCGCGATATGGCGGTGATCGGTCCGATGGCGCGCAGCGCCGTCGACCTGCCCCTGCTCCTGGATGTGATGGCAGGCCCCGATCCGTTGGACCTGGGCATCGGATACAAGCTCGCGCTGCCGGAGGCGCGACACCGTGCGTTGAAGGATTTCCGTGTGCTGGTGATCGACAGCCACCCGCTGCTGCCTGCGAATGCCGACATTTGCACCGCGATCGAGAAGCTGGCGAAACAATTGGCGGGCGCAGGTGCGAGCATCACACGTGAAAGCCCGCTGTTTCCTGACTTCACGGAAGCCTCCCGCCTCTACATGCGCATGCTGATGGGTTTTCTCGGCGCCTTCTTTCCGCCGGACATTCTCGCCGGCGCGCGTGCCGGGGCAGCGCAGCTCTCACCAGAAGACAAGAGCCTTGCTGCCGAGCGGCTGCGCGGCATGACCAGCACACATCAGGCCTGGGTGTTCGACGAGGGCGCTCGCGCCGGCCTGCGCGCGCAATGGCGGCAATTGTTCAGGACATTCGATGCGGTGATCTGTCCGATCATGCCGACCCCGGCCTATCCGCATGATCATTCGCCGGAGCAGGAAAAGCGCCGGATCAATATCGATGGCAAGGACCACGCCTATCCGGACCAGCTTGCGTGGCCCGGCATCGCCACGCTGACGGGCCTGCCGGCAACGGCCGTTCCGCTCGGTCTGTCGAAGGATGGCCTGCCGGTCGGCGTGCAAATCATCGGGCCCTTCCTCGAGGACCGCACACCGCTGAAGCTCGCCGAGCTGATCGAACGCGAGTTCGGCGGGTTCGTGCCGCCGCCCTTGTTCAATGACTGAGAGAAATCTCATGAACAACGACCTCGAACAGCTCACCGCGCTCAACCGCGACTATGTCGCCTCGGTGCAGAATTGCGACGTCAAGCGCTTCGACGAAATATTGGCGCCGGAGTTCTACTGCTCCAATCCCGACAAGACGCTGGTCGATCGCGAGGCCTTCCTGAAGCAGACGGCGCGGCCGATTGCGATCCGTGACCTCAGGGCACACGAGGTCATCATCCGTATTATGGGCGATTTCGCCATCATCCATGCGGCAACCAGCTACACCAATGCGGACGGCCAGCAGGCCACCGGGCGATATACCGATTGCTGGGCGAAGAAGGACGAGACGTGGCGGGCTGTGTCGGCGCACGTGTCGCGGTAGGGAGCGCGTCAGACTGCACATTCTCCGGGACAGCCAGATCTCCGGGAGGCCGCGAGGTCACCGCCCCAGATTCTTCAGCAGCAATTTCAGCGCTGTCGCTGCAAATATCTGCATATTGGCGAAGCGGTCATTGTCGCCCGTCTCCAGCGTCATCACCTCGACTGCGGGCCCGGCGACCGCCATGCAGCTGTGGCCCGCCGCATCGCCGTAGCGATTGCCGGTGGGACCGGACGCGCCGGTTTCGGACAGGCCCCAGTCGCAGTTGAAGCGGATGCGCATCCGCTCGGCCAGCAGTTGCGCGTAGGGCTCCGACGAGGAACGAAAGCCCTTCATTCCTTCGTCCGAAATATCCATCAGCACGCGCCGGGCATCGCGGGTATAGACCACGGCGCCGCCGAGGAAATAGGCGGACGCGCCGGGGACCGCGAGAAGGCTGGCCGAGATCAGTCCGCCGGTCGAGGATTCCGCCACGGCAATGGTCTGTTTGCGCGCGATCAGTTTTGCGGCGACCTGTTCCGCAATGCTAACGAGCTCTTTCATTCCCTGACCCCTTATGCCTTCGCAACCGAGCTCGGCCTTTCTAGCATATGACAGCGCCGTTGGCCGAGTTGCAGCCAACGGGCAGGCCTGCTTGAATGGCGGCCAAAGGCGGAGCGGCCAAGCGCCGCCCGCGAGACGACGCGACGAGGAAACGTGAAGGACACGTCATGGCGTCCCTGATCGCCGGCGGGGTGGATTGCGATGTGCATCCGGCCGTGCCGCATCTGACCAGCCTGCTGCCCTACCTGAACGACTATTGGCGCGATCAGGTGACGACGCGCGGCATGGTCGATCTCATCTCGCAATCCTACCCGCAAAACTCGCCGATCACGGCGCGGCCCGACTGGCGCCCTGAAAGCGGCAAGCCGGGCGAGAGCCTAGCGGACATGCAGCGCCATGTGCTCGATCCCTTCCAGCTCTCGCATGCTATCTGCAATCCGCTTTATGGCGTGCAGATGGTGTTTTCAGAGGATCTGCAGGCCGCCTTCTGCCGCGCACTGAACGACTGGCTCGCGAAGGAATGGCTCGATCGCGATCCGCGGCTGCGCGGCTCGATCGTGATTCCCACCCAAAGCGTCGAGAAGGCCGTCGCCGAGATCGAGCGCTGTGCGACGGATCGCCGCTTCGTGCAGGTGCTGATGCTGGTGATGGGCGACACGCCGCTCGGCAAGCGCGCGCTCTGGCCGATCTACGAGGCGGCAGAACGGCTGGAACTTCCGATCGGCATTCATGCCGGTTCCGCCTATCACAATCCGCCGACGGCCGTGGGCTGGGGGTCCTACCACATCGAGGATTATGCCGGTCAGGCCCAGGCGTTCCAGACCCAGCTCACCAGCCTGATCGTCGAGGGCGTGTTCGCCAAATATCCACGCCTGAAGATGGTGATGCTGGAATCCGGGGTGTCCTGGATCTCCCCATTTCTGTGGCGCCTGCACAAGTTCTGGCGTGGGGTGCGGATGGAGACGCCGTGGGTCGATCGCGCACCGCTGGACATTGTGCGCAGCAACATCCGCTTCTCGTTACAGCCATTCGATGCACCGCCGGATGAGGCGACATTAATTCGCCTGTTTGATCATATGCAGTCGGACGAATTAGTCCTATTCTCCACCGACTATCCGCACTGGCAGTTCGACGGCCAGGAGGCGCTGCCCGCAGGTCTCACCCCCGATCTCGTGCGCAAGATCATGATCGATAATCCGCATGCGACCTATCCCCGCCTGACTTAGCCGCTGCCAAAGGAGGCAAGGCGATGAATATTCAGTTCCGCGAAAGCTCCGAAGCCGCTTCCCCACTGGCCGTCAAAACCGCGATCGCGGACTGCGACATCCATCCGGCACGCGCGACCCGCGCCGAGCTCTATCCCTATCTGGCCAAACGCTGGCAGCATCATCTCGAAGTCTACGGCGTCCATGCCTATCAGGGCATGATGGAAGGTCCGCCCTATCCGAAGGCCCAGCCCAACGCCTCGCGCCGCGACGCCTATCCGCCGGAAGGCGGGCCACAGGGCTCCTCGCTGTCCTTCATGCAGAAGCAGCTGCTCGATCCCAACAACGTGCAGCTCGGCGTGCTCAATCCGCTCAACACCGGCCAGGGCATCCGCAATCACGAGCTCTCGGCCGCTTTGTGCTCGGCGATCAACGATTGGCAGATCGACAAATGGACCAGCAAGGACAAGCGGCTGAAGGCCTCCATCGTCGTCGGCAATGAGGACGGGCTGTCGGCCGCAGCCGAAATCCGCGAGCGCGCCGGCGACAAGAACTTCGTGCAGGTGCTGCTGCTCAGCCGCAATGTCGAGCCGCTCGGCCAGCGCCGCTACTGGCCGATCTATCAGGCCGCGGAAGAGGCCGGGCTTCCCGTCGGCGTCCACGCCTTCGGCTTCGGCGGCAACCCGATCACGCCGTCGGGCTGGCCCTCCTATTACATCGAGGAGATGGTCGGCCACTCCCAGTGCCAGCAATCGGCGCTCGCGAGCCTGGTGCTGGAGGGCGTGTTCGAGCGTTTCCCGAAATTGAAGATGGTGATGATCGAGGCCGGCTTCGGCTGGGCACCGTCGCTGGCCTGGCGGCTGGACAAGGTCTGGCAGCGGCTGCGCAGCGAGGTGCCGCATGTCAAACGGCCGCCGTCCGAATATATCCGCGAGCAGGTGTGGTGGACGACGCAGCCGATGGAGGATCCGGAGCGGCGCGAGGATCTGTTCGACGTCATCAAGTGGATCGGCTGGGACCGGCTGCTGTTCGCCACCGACTATCCGCACTGGGATTACGACGAGCCCTCGCGCGTGCTGCCCGCAGGCGTCAACGACGATGATCGCGAGGCCTTCTATCTGGGCAATGCGAAGAAGCTGTACGGGATCGCTTGATGGCGCGGCATGTGATTGCCGCGGCCGATGAGCTTCCGCCCGGCACGCGAAAATTTTTGGAGATCGACGGACGGCCGATCGCAATCTTCAACATCAAGGGTGAATATTTCGGCCTGATGAACCGCTGCCCGCATCAGGGCGCGGCGCTGTGCGAGGGACCCTTGATCGGACTCGCGCAATCGACGGATCCGGGCGAGATCGAATACACCAAGCTCGGCGAGATCCTCCGCTGCCCCTGGCACGGCTGGGAGTTCGACATCCGCACCGGCCAGTCCTATTGCGACCCCCGCCGCTTCCGCGTCAAGGCGTACCCGGCCCATGTCGAGCCGGGTGCGAGCGTGGTGAAGGGGCCGTATGTCGCCGAGACGATACCGGTGAAAGTCGAGAGCGACTACGTCGTGGTGGACCTGTAGCGAAGCAGACGGCGCGGAATTGCGCCGGCGATCTCAAGCTTTATTCTGCGTTGCAGCGATCATCCAGTCGCGGAATGCGGCGAGCTTCGGCGCCTCGCGGCGGCCCTCCGGCGCGACCAGGTAGAAGCCGGCATCGGCCGGCAGCGCGATCTTGAACGGGACCACTAGTCGCCCCTTGGCAATGTCGTCCTGAACGTAGGAGGTCCGCCCCATCGCCACGCCGATGCCGTCGATCGCGGCCTGAATGGTCATGAAGATCATGTCGAAGGTGATGCCGGGCTGCCTGGCGATGTCGGCCGGCTGACCCGCCGCCGTCAACCACAGCCGCCAATCGTCGCTGTTGGCATTGGAGGTGTGCAGCAGCATGTGGCTCTTGAGGTCCTCGGGACAGCGCAACGGCTTGTCACCGCGCAGCAGAGACGGGCTGCACACCGGAAACAGCTCGTCCGCCATCAGCCAGTCGGCGCGCAAGCCCGCCCACTGGCCGCGCCCGTAACGGATCGCGGCATCGACATTGTCGCGCTGGAAGTCGACGAGGCTGGTGGAGGTGGTGATGCGGACGTCGATGCCGGGATGGTGCTCCTGGAAATCGGTCAGCCGCGGCAGCAGCCATTTTGCGGCCAGCGAAGCCAGCGTCGAGACCGTCAGCACCTTGTCATCGTCCTTGCGCAGCAGCCGGTCGGTGGCGAGACGTAGGTCGTTGAAGGCGGCGCGGACGCCCGGCAGATAGTCGCGCGCCTCCGGCGTCAGCGTCAGCGCGCGGTTCTGCCGGACGAACAGGCGGATGCCGAGCTCCTCCTCGAGCCTGCGGATCTGATGGCTGATCGCGGTCTGGGTCACGTTCAGCTCGGACGCCGCCAGCGTGAAGCTGAGATGGCGCGCGGCGGCCTCAAAGGCCCGCAATCCGTTCAGGGAGGGCAATCTGGCAGTCATATGGCAGCAGGATACATGACGTTATTTCATGCGAAAGAGTACAAATTGTCGTTTGTCGCAGTGCACCCGCAAGCAGATATTAGCGGTCAACTTAGCTCCAGGAGCTGGCAATGTCTACTTTGACCCAGAATTCGATGACAAATCATCATGCGCCAGGGCTGATCCACCAGATCGGCGAGACCATTCACATCTGGCACGAGCGCTACCGGACCCGGCGGGAGCTCACCAACTGGTCCGCGCGCGACCTCCAGGACGTCGGGCTGTCCTGGAGCGATGTGGCCTACGAGGCCGACAAACCCTTCTGGCGGGCCTGATTGGCCGCCAGGCCGGCGCCGCCTGACTGTGGGGGCGCCGGCGGTCCCTTTTCCCTTTGGTCCCCTTGGGGGCGCGTGTCATGAGCACCCTTCGCCTGGAAGATCTGAAGCAATATTCGGACACGCTGCGGACGCGACACGGCGAGGCGCTGCGCGTTCGCTTCGTCGAGCCGCGCGACACCGAGGAGCTCCAGCACTATTTTCGCTCGCTCTCGACGCGGTCGCGCTACAACCGCTTCTTCGGCGCGATCAGCGAACTGCCGCAGGGCCTGCTGCACGAATTCCTTCAAATCGGCGAACGCGAACGTTTCACCGTGGTGGCGACCATGATGGTCGACGGCTTCGAGACCATCGTCGCCGAAGCGCGCTATGCGCTGCATGCCGAAACCGCGACGCTTGAATTCGGCCTGTCGGTTGCCGACCGCTGGCAGGGCCACGGTATCGCCACCGTGCTGATGAAGAATCTTGAATGCCGCGCCGCCGCGCTTGGCGCCGACCACATGTTCGGCGACACGTTGCGCTCCAACGCGGCCATGATCTCGCTCGCACGCAAATCGAGCTTCGCCTTCGTCAAACATCCTGACGACTGGAAGCTGGTGCGCTTCGACAAGGAGATCTCCGTCGCACCGAAAGGCATTCCTTGCGCGAGCTGGCGTCTCGTCGCCCTTTCCCGTCAGGCGGATAGCCCCTCAGCCTCGGCCTGACTCCACTCGTGCCCGGCCTGGCGAAACCAGTGCCGGGCATTTTTTTCGCCCCTACTTCCCCGTGAACACCGCCTTGCGTTTCTCGATGAAGGCCTGCACCGCCTCCTTGTGGTCGGCGGTCGTGGTCAGGCGGACCAGACGTTCGGCTTCGTGGTCGCGCGCGGTCTCGAAGTCGAACAGCAGGGCCTCGTCGAGATTGTCCTTCATGTAGCGCAACGCGAGGCGCGGACCTCCGGCAAGGGATTTCGCCAACGCAAAGGCCTCTGCCTGCAATTTATCGTCGGGCACCACGCGGTTGACGAGACCGATGGCCTCGCACCTAACGGCATCGACCCGATCGCCGGTGAACAGCAGCTCGCGCGCCCGCGCGGTGCCGACGAGGCGCGTCAACAGCCACGCGATGCCATAGTCGCCGCTGAGCGCAATGCGCGCATAGCCGGTGGCCACGAAGGCCGATTGCGCGGCAATGCGGATGTCGCAGGCCATGGCGATGGCGAGCCCCGCGCCGACCGCCGGCCCCGGCAGCGCCGCGATCGTCGGCTTGCGCACCGACACCAGCGCGCCGGTGAGCAGGCGCTGCCGCTCCTGGAGATCGGCGACCTTGTCGTCAAAGGACATTTCCAGCTTCTTCGGGTCGCGATGCGCGCCCATGCCCTTGACGTTGCCGCCCGCGCAGAACGCTTCGCCCGCGCCGGTGAGCAGCAGCGCGCCGACATCGGGGTTCTCGCCGCAGGAGCGGATCATCGTGCGCAGCGCCGGAGTCAGTGCGTCCGACAGCGAGTTTCGCGCCTCGGGCCGGTTCAGCGTGATGACGGCGACGCGATCGCGGATCACGCAGAGGAGTTCATTGGTGCCGGTATCGATGGTGGTTTCCGTGGTCATGCCGCTCCCTCTCTTTCGTCATTGCGAGGAGCGAAGCGACGAAGCAATCCAGCCTTTTTCAGTGGAGGCATTTCTGGATTGCTTCGCTTCGCTCGCAATGACGGTCGTTGTGAATTTATCGCCTTCAAAACTTCTCCACCCAGGGCCGCAGCTCCAGCTCCCAGCTCCAAGCGCTGCGCGGCTGCTGCAACACGTTCCAGTAGCTCTCCGCGATGGCATCGGGATCGAGCATCGAATCCGGCTTCTCCGGCGCTTCCGCGCGCGCTGCGCTCCTGATGCCGCCATCGATCACGAAATGCGCGACATGGATGCCTTGCGGCGACAATTCGCGCGCCATGCTCTGTGCCAGCCCGCGCAGTGCGAATTTGCCCATCGCGAACGGTGCGGACTGCGCATAGCCCTTGACGCTGGCCGAGGCGCCGGTGAACAGGATCGCACCGTGCTGGTTCGGCAGCATGCGCCTGGCCGCCTGCTGCGCCACCAGGAAGCCGCCATAGGCACTGACCGCAATGGCGTTCGCCACGTCGGCCGGAACGAGATCGACGAACGGCCCGCGCGCGCGGCCGCTGGCGTTGTAGACGACCAGGTCGGGCGTGCCGATCTCGCGTTCGACCAGGCCGAACAGGCGCTCGACCTCATCAGGGTCTGTGGCATTGCAGGCATAGGCCTTGGCGCCAGTCTCGCTGCAGAGCGCGCCGAGCTTCTCGATTTTTCGAGCGGCCAGTGCGACGCGGATGCCCTGGGCGGACAGCAGCCGCGCCAGCGATGCGCTCAGGCCTTCGCCGGCGCCGACGATGAGGGCGATCTTGTATTTGGGGTGTTCCATGACGTGATCTCTCGAAGACGGGAAGCCGCTGATCTATGCACGGTCCGCGCGGACAACCAGCCAAGACGATCACAATTCCGCAGAGCGAATTGCTCCCACGCGGCGATCATGCCTCCCTGACAATTTGCGGCTTTATCCGCTTTCGCGACTGGAGCATGATCGACATCATCTCAAGCGGCAAGCGCCAAATCAGCGCAAAATGACCGCAAGGCGGAAACGAAGAGGACGATCATGCACAAGCCGGCTCCCGCGCAGGCAAAACAGGTCGCGGCCGCGCCATCCGGATTGCTGGCTCCCGATACCACCGGCATGAATTTCTACCGCGCCGATCAGGCACTCACCGATCTCCTGCGCATTCATCTGCCGGACACGCTATTCCGTCACATCGAGCCGCATCTCGATCGCCTGGGTGAACTCGCCGGCGGCGTGCTCGATGAATGCGCGCGGCTCGCCGACCGGCACACGCCGGTGCTGCACCAGCGCGACAAGTTCGGCTGCGACGTGCAGTGGATCGAATACCACCCGGCCTATCGCGAGCTGGAGAAGGCAGCCTTCGGCGAGTTCGGCATCCACGCGCTCTCGATCCGCAAGGGCATCATGGGCTGGCCGGACAAATATCCCGTCGTCGCCAAGCACGCCTTCACGTTCCTGTTCAACCAGACCGAATTTGGCATGGGCTGCCCGATCAACGTCACCGACGGCTGCGCCAAGCTGCTCGCGAACTTCGGCAGCGACGCGCTGAAGGCGAAATATCTCGACGGTCTGACCCAGACCGACATGAGCAAGCTGACCCAGGGCGGCCAGTTCATGACCGAGAAGGAAGGCGGCTCCGACGTCGGGACGCTGACCACGACGGCGGTGCAGGAAGGCGACCATTGGCGCCTCACCGGCGAAAAATGGTTCTGCTCGAACGCCGACGCAAAAGTCGTGATGCTGCTGGCGCGCCCCGAAGGCGCCGGCCCCGGCACGCGCGGAGTCGGCCTGTTCCTGATGCCGCGCTTCCTGGACGACGGTTCGCAGAACCACTACCGGATCGTGCGTCTGAAGGACAAGCTCGGCACGCGCTCGATGGCTTCGGGTGAGATCAAGCTCGAGGGCGCGATCGCCTACGCGGTCGGAAAGCTCGATCGCGGCTTCGTGCAGATGGCCGAGATGGTGAACTCGTCGCGGCTTTCAAATGGCGTCAAATCCACCGCGCTGATGCGGCGGGCCTACCATGACGCGATGACGGTGGCGAAAAACCGAGTGGTGTTCGGCAACCGCATCATCGACCTGCCGCTGGGCCGGCGCCAGATGCTGAAGATCATGCTGCCGGTCGAGCAGGCGTTGTCGATGAGCTTTCTCACCGCGGACGCGCTCGACCGCGCCGAGGCCGGCAGCCAGGATGCAGCCGCACTGCTGCGCATCCTGACGCCGACCTTGAAATTCCGCGCGACCCGCGATGCGCGAAAGGTCTGTGGCGACGCGCTCGAGATGCGCGGCGGCATCGGCTATATCGAGGAATTCGCGACCGCCCGCCTGCTCCGCGACGCGCATCTCGGCTCGGTCTGGGAAGGCACCGGCAACATCGTCGCGATCGATGCGCTCCGGCGTGCGGTCGGCCGCCACGGCGCCGAATCCGCGCTCGCCGCCGATCTGCACGCCCGCCTTGATGACAGCCCCTCGGTGCCACAGGCCTGGCGCGACCGGCTCCGCGGCCTCACCGATCGCGCGGTCGGTTTTGCGCGCGAGGTCGCGGCCAAATCCGAAAACGAAGCCGATGCGCGCCGCGCCACCAGCCTGCTCTATCATGTCGCCAGCGCCGTTGCGCTCGCCTGGGAGGCGCATCGTATTCACGGCATGCGTGGCGATGCGCGAAGGCTGTTGTTGTCGCGGCTGGTGATCGATCACCGGGTGTCGCCGAGCGATCCGTTCCGGCTGACAGAAAATGCCGTGCAGCAGAAGATCGCCACGCTGCTGCTCGGCGACCGCGCAGCTGATATGAGCGAGGTTGGCGAACTGGTCTTGGCGGCGTAGGCTGCACCCACGTTCAAAGCAAAAAAAGCGATAGGGAGTGCTCGATGAAGGCCGCCGTCCTCCATGAAGTCAACAAGCCTCTGGTCATCGAGGATGTCAGCCTGCCGAAGCCCGGCCCGCGCGAGGTCCTGATCCGGACGTCGGTCGCAGGTCTCTGCCACTCCGATCTGCACTTCATGGAAGGCCTGTATCCGCATCCGCTGCCTGCGGTGCTCGGGCACGAGTCCGCCGGCGTCGTCGAGCAGGTCGGCTCCGATGTGACTTATGTGAAGCCCGGTGATCATGTCGTGACCTGCCTTTCGGTGTTCTGCGGCACCTGCGACAATTGCACCACGGGCCGCACCGTGCTCTGCACCGACACCACGGTGAAATTGCTGCCGGGGGCCTCTAATCGGATGCAGTGGGCCCGCTCGGAGAAGCTTCATCAGTTTCTCAACCTCTCTTCTTTCGCCGAGCAGATGCTGGTGCACGAGAACGCGATCGTCAAAATCCGCAAGGAGATGCCGCTCGATCTCGCCGCGCTGATCGGCTGCGGCGTCATTACCGGCTACGGCGCGGTCGTGAACACGGCGAAGGTGACGGCCGGCGAGACCGTGGCCGTGATCGGCTGCGGCGGTGTCGGCATGGCTGCGATCAACGGCGCGCAGATCGCAGGCGCCGGCCGCATCATCGCCATCGACACTAATCCGGCCAAGCTCCAGCTTGCGACCAAGCTGGGCGCCACCGACATCATCAACCCGGCAGACGGCGACGTCGTGAAGCAGGTGCGCGATCTCACCAATGGCGGCGTGCATCATTCCTTCGAGGTGCTCGGCCGCAAGGAGACCGCCGAGCAGGCCTTCGGCATGCTCGCCTCGGGCGGCACGGCCACCATCGTCGGCATGATTCCGTTCGGCCAGAAGATCGAGCTGCATGGCTTCGACTTCCTGCGCGAGCGCAGGATCCAGGGCTCCTCGATGGGCTCGAACCATTTTCGCGTCGACATGCCGCGGCTGGTGGATTTCTACCTGCGCGGCCGGCTGCACCTGGAAGACTGGATCTCGGCCAAGCTGAAGCTCTCCGAGATCAACGAAGGCTTTGCAAACATGAAAGCCGGCAAGACGCTGCGCAGCGTGATCATGTTCGACAGCTGATGGCTGGATGAGGCGGGACGCTCAGGATTGAGGCAACTGGTCCGGGCCGGCCAAGTCGCAACGCGACTCTTTCAGGAGCAGCAGCGCCGCAGCTGTGACGAGACCGGTGGTGAGCAGGTACACGGGCGATATGTTCAAACCGGGCCCCTCGAAGACCAGATAAGAGAACAGTCCCGCGGTCGACACGATGAAGCCGAGCCAGGCAAGGCTCGGAAAACGAAATCCACGTTCGCCGCGCCAAAGATCAAGCACGAGGTAGTACACGAGAATGGTGTTGCAGAGTGCCGCCGGCAGCACGCCCAGGACGATTCCGGCTTCGAACGCGAGATAGGATAACACGCCGTCGACCTGGGCAATCACCGCGAAGGGCACATAGCGCGGATTGAGGCAGGCCAGGGCGATCGACGCAAGCTCGAACGCGTAGAAATACCGCTCGTGCATCTTCGGGAGCAGATACGGCATGAGCATCAGCGATACGCACGCGGCCAGCAGAATAAACTCCGGCCCCGTCCGTCGAGAGCGCGCGATGAAGATCGACAAGGCGAGCCCGCTCGCGGCCGCGAGCACCATGCCGACGGCGACTCCGATCGCGTACGGCATTCCGCCAGCCAGCACCCAGATGTTCGCTGCGTTCATGGTGAGGCGATCGAAGGTGTGAGCCTGGTCCAAATAGACCGCGAACACGGAGGCCAAGGATCTGCCCGCGACCAGAACCGGAATGGCGAGGACAACATAGATCCCGGGAACGGTGGCGAGCCATGCCAGGTGGATCCTGCGGCGCAGAATCATGCCGAGCACGAAGGGTCCCAGGAACACGCCCTGAGCCTTCACCGAAAAGGCCATCGCAAATGACGCAACGCCATTTCGGTCCCGCATGAACAGCGCCACGGAAACCAGCGTGAAGAAGGTCCAGATCGAATCACTCTCCGCCCACACTGCGCCATTGAAGATCACCGTCGGTGCAAGCCAAACCGCGCAGAAGGCCAGGGAAGCGCGTAATGGCAACTTTGTCGCTCGCCAGACGATCTGGGCCACAGTGATCGCGCAGCCCAACTCGAATACTGCCGAGATCGCTTTCACATGGGAAAGTGGCTCGCCTAGCCAATCAAATCGGGCGGCAATCAGCAGGAGATAGCTGTAGAACGGCGTATAGTTGGTAAAGGCTTCGGCCAGTCCAGCGACACCGTGATCGCGAGCGAAGACATACCAGGGGATCAGATGCTGAATGGCGTCGTCGGTCGCGTGCTTCCGGGCGAAGTAGCGGAGCGCAAGGCCCACGAGTCCGCATCCGATCGCTACGGCAATTGCAAGCGGCCAATGGTTTGGTGGCGTCTTGTCCGCCTTGACGTCATGACCATACCCGCGGATCGCGTCGCTTCCAACAATGTCGTTTGTCACGCGATCACTCGTGAGGCTCCATTTTCGTGACCTAACCTCTACGGGCCATCAATTCACAGTTGCATAACGTCTGGTTTCGCAGGTCTTAGGATTGCGGCGAACCGGTTGCTTGGTTAGCGAATGCTTTATGACCTGCTCCGGGGCATGATGCGGAGGATCGAGCGGAACTACCGCTGCAAATGTCGCGTAAAGATCCGCACCACATGACCCCTGACCCGCGGCGCCTCGTCGTAGAGGTCTGAGGCGAGCCGCTCGATGGTCTCGCGCAGCGACAGGAACTGGGCCTGCCGCGCGCTGCTTTCGGTGCCCTGCATGCCCGCAAGCTCGTCCATCGCGGCGTCGCTGATCTGGCACTGCACGACCTCGTCATCGTTCAGCATGGTGAAGCGAAAGGCGAGCCGTTCGAGATCATGGCCAATGATCCTGTCGCGCATGAGTGGCATCAAATCGTCCCGGTCGACCCCTGCGCCGAAAATGCCGAAAATCCCGCTGCTTGTCAGCAGCAAAGGCAATCCATCGCCTACTGGAACGCAACTTCGGCGAAACTGCGGAGCTTTCGCGAATGCAGCCGCTCGGATTCCTGCTGCTTGAGCCGTTCCAGCGCCTTCAGGCCGATCTCGAGATGCTGACCGACGCGGCGGCGGTAGAATTCGCTGGCCATGCCTGCGAGCTTGATCTCGCCGTGCAGAGGCTTGTCGGAGACGCACAGCAGCGTGCCGTAGGGGACGCGAAAGCGGTAGCCGTTGGCCGCAATCGCGGCCGATTCCATGTCGAGCGCAACCGCGCGCGACTGCGACAAGCGGCGAATGACATCGGGCCCGCTGATCTCCCAATTGCGGTTGTCGACGCTCGCGACGGTGCCGGTCCGCATCAGGCGCTTGAGCTCGAACCCTTCGAGCCCGGTGACGTCCTCCACCGCCTCCTCGAGCGCGACCTGCATCTCCGCGAGCGCCGGGATCGGCACCCACAGCGGCAATTCACGATCGAGCACATGGTCCTCGCGGACATAGCCATGGGCGAGCACGTAGTCGCCGAGCCGCTGCGTGTTGCGCAGGCCCGCGCAATGGCCAAGCATCAGCCAGGCATGGGGCCGCAGCACGGCAACATGGTCGGTGACGTTGCGCGCGTTGGACGGACCGGTGCCGATGTTGATCAGGGTGATGCCGCGATAGCCGGGCGCGACCAGATGGAAGGCTGGCATCTGCGGCCCGCGCGCGGGCGCAACGCCCGTCGTCGCGCCGCCGCTGCGCGTGATCACATTGCCTGGAGCAACGAAGGCATCGAGGCCGGCCTCGCCAGCCTGAAGCCGCTGCTGGCAGAGTTGCGCGAAGGCGTCGACGTAGAACTGATAGTTGGTGAAGATCACGAAGTTCTGGAAATATTCGGGGTCGGTGCCTGTGTAATGGTAGAGCGGGCGTAGCGAGTAGTCGACGCGGGCCGCCCGAAACAGGGACAGCGGCTCGGGCGCGCCAGGCTGGAGCTCGAAAGTGCCGTCGGCGATGGCATCGTCCATGGTCGCAAGATCAGGCACGTCGAACGCATCGCGCAGCGACCGCGTCACGGTCGAATTCTCGCTGGTGGTGATGGCGGCTTCGATGTTGATGTCGCGGCGATAGGCAAAGTGAACGGGGATCGGTTCGTCGGACTCGCCGATTTCGACCGGAACGCCGTGGTTCTGGATCAACAATCCGATCTGCTCGGTCAGATAAGTCCGGAACAGATCCGGACGCGTGACGCTGGTCTCGTGCACGCCGGGCCGGGCGACGAAGCCGTAGGCGAGACGCGAATCCAGCCGCGCATGCGTCGCGGTGGTGGCACGGACGAAGGGATAGAAGGCCCGCACCCGCGTCGTGATTGCCTCGCCGTTGACGTAAGCTTCGAATCGGTCGCGCAGGAACTTCGTGTTGCGCTCGTAGATCTCTTCGAGGCGGGCGACGGCGAGGCCAGCGTCGGAGAAGGATTCGGTGGCGACGGAGGGTGGAGATTGGATCGATTGCATTGTTCGACGCCGGGTTGCTGGGGCCGAATCGAACTATAGCAAGAAAACTAAAGCAAGAAAGAAGCCGCCCGTCATTGCGAGCGTAGCGAAGCAATCCAGAAATCTCGCCGTGGAGGCAACCTGGATTGCTTCGCTGCGCTCGCAATGACGAAAGGAGGCGATGACGCGCCTTCGCGCGTCACTTCTCCCGGAACGCGCGCATGAACTGGTCGTGCAGCGGCTTCATCAGATAGGACAGCATGGTGCGGTCGCCGGTCTGGACGAAGGCTTCCGCCGGCATGCCGGGGATCAGCCTGGAGTCACCGAGCTTGGCGACCTCTTCCGCGGACAGCGAGACGCGGATGGTGTAGTAGCTCTGGCCGGTGCGCTGATCGGTGGTGACGTCGGGCGAGACGCGGCTGACGACGCCGTTGAGCTCGGGCGTAGTGCGCTGGTTGAAGGCGGAGAGGCGCAGCAGCGTCTTCTGGCCGATCTGGAGCTTGTCGATATCGACCGGATTGACCTTGGCTTCGACCTGGAGATCGTCGGCCTGCGGCACGATCAGCATGAGGGCGTCGCCGGCGGTGATGACGCCACCAACCGTATGCACGGTCGATTGCAGCACCATGCCGTCCTGCGGCGCGCGGATGTCGACGCGGCGAAGCTGGTCCTCGGCGGCGACCTTGCGCTCGATCATTTCGCCGATCTTGTCGTTGGTCTCGCGCAGATCCTTGGAGACCTCGCTGACCATGTCCTTGTCGACCTGGATGATCTGGAGCTCGGTCTCGGTGATCTTGCCTTTGGCCTGCGCGCGCGAGGCGATGTACTGCGCGCGCTCGCCGTTGAGGCGGGCGCTGTCGCGTTCGAGCGTGGTCAGGCGGGAGATCTGCACCAGGTGCTTGTCATAGAGATCCCGGACACCGACGAGCTCCTGCTGCACCAGCGAGATTTCCCTGTCCTTGGCCCGCTCCTGCGCGGAGAGGCCCTCGATCTCCTCGTTGAGCTGCTGGATGCGCTCGCGCAGCTGCGCCTTCTGGCCGGCGCGTCCGTTGACGCGAACGTCGAACAGCTTGGTTTCGGCGGAGAGCAGCGCCTTGACGTCGGGATCGTTGCCGCGGTCGAGCAGCGCTTGCGGGTAGTCGATCCTGTCGATCCCGCGCTGCTCGGCCTGGAGCCGCGCGGCACGCGCCTGCGCCGCGTCGAGATTCTTGGTGACGATGGCGAGGTTGGCCTTGGTGACGGTGTCGTCCAGCCGCACCACGATGTCACCGGCCTTGACCACGTCGCCATCGCGAGCGCGCAGCTCGCCGACCACGCCGCCGGTCGGATGCTGCACCTTCTTGACGTTGGATTCGACCACGATCTGGCCGGGCGCGATCAGCGCGCCCGAGATCTGCACGGTCGATCCCCAGCCGCCGAGCCCGACCAGGAGCACCAGCACGATCCCAAGCCCGAGCATCAGGTGAAACCGGATCGACTGCCGTACGGTCCGCTTCGCGGCGGGCTTCGCCCCGCCGAGCGCCATCGTGCTCATGCCTTGGCTCCGCCTTCGCTGACGATCTTGATCGGCGCCGGCGGCGTCACACGCGGCTGGAGCACCTGGGCGAGCACCTGCTCCTTCGGCCCGAAGGCCTGCATGCGGCCGTCACGCAGCACCAGGATCTGGTCGACCGCTTCCACGCCGATCGGGCGATGTGCCACCACGATGACGATGGCGCCGCGCTCGCGCGCCGCACGGATGGCGCGGGTCAGAGCTTCGTCGCCTTCGGTGTCGAGATTGGAATTGGGCTCGTCGAGCACGATCAGGAACGGGTTGCCATAGAGCGCGCGCGCCAGTGCCACGCGCTGCGCCTGGCCCGCGGAGAGCGCCGTGCCCTGCTCGCCGACCTGGGTGTTGTAGCCCTCGCGCATCTTGATGATCATCTCGTGCACGCCGGCTTCCTTGGCGGCGGCGATGATGCCGTCAGACGTGGCCTCGGGATCGAAGCGGCTGATGTTCTGCGCGATGGTGCCGCCGAACAATTCGACGTCCTGCGGCAGATAGCCGATATGGCGGCCAAGCATGTCCGACGACCATTGGTCGAGCGCCGCGCCGTCGAGCCGCACCTTGCCGCGGACCGGTTGCCAGACGCCGACCAGCGCGCGGATCAGCGACGACTTGCCGGAGCCGCTCGGTCCGATCACGCCGAGGCCGTTGCCGGCTTCGAGCGCAAAGGTGACGTCCTGCACGATGAGGCGCTGGTCGCCCGGCGGCACCATGGCGATGCCTTCGACCGAGAGGCGGCTGGTCGGCGCCTGCAGCTGGGTCGGCATCGTCTGCGCCGGCATCTGCTCCAGTAGACGGGTCAGGCGATGCCAACTCTGGCGTGCCGCGACAAAGGATTTCCAGTGCGCGATCGCGAGGTCGACCGGCGCGAGCGCACGGGCCGAGAGGATCGAGCCGGCGATGATGATGCCGGCGGTCGCCTCCTGATGGATGACGAGATAGGCGCCGACCGCGAGCACCGCCGATTGCAGCATCATGCGCAGCACTTTTGCGACCGCGCCGAGACCGCCGGCGACGTCGCTAGCACGCTGGTTGCCGTCGAGATATTTTTCGTTGGCCTCGCTCCAGCGCGCGTTCATCCGGCCGGCCATACCCATCGACACCATGACTTCGGCATTGCGGCGGCTGGCTTGGGCGAGATCGTTGCGCTGGGCGGCAAGGCCCATCGCGTCCTTCGCCGGCTGGCGCGACATGAACTCGGTGACCAGCGTCAACCCGACCAGGATGACGGCGCCGACCAGCGCGGTGACGCCGATCATGACGTGGAAGGCGAAGCAGATGGCGAGATAGAGCGGCAGCCAGGGCAGGTCGAAGAACGCGCTCGGTCCCATGCCCCCGAGGAAGGAGCGGACATTGTCGAGATCGCGCAGCGGCTGAAGCCCCTCGTTGCGGCTGCCGACCAGCAGCGGCAGGCGCACGATGGTGTCGAACACCCGCTTGTTCAGGGCTTCGTCCAGCGCGGTGCCGACCCGGCCCAGGATCCGGTTACGGATCATGTCCAGCACGCCCTGCGCCATGTAGAGGAAACTGGCGAGGACGATCAGGCCGACCAGGGTCGGAATGCTGCGGCTCGGCAGCACCCGGTCGTAGACCTCCAGCATGAAGATCGACCCGGTCAGATAGAGCAGGTTGATCATGCAGCTCATCAAGCCGACGCCGACAAACGCCGTGCGACAGGCGCGCAGCGCATCACCGAGCTCTGAGCGGCGGACGCCGGGAACGGCTGCCATCAGTCTGATCTCTTTCGGGTAGGGGCCAAAGTCCCTGATTTCAAAGGCAAATTCAGGAGTAATTGACCCGGATTAACATCGCGTTTGCGCTCATCGCCCAACGCAGTCGAATACCCGGGACCCCTATGGCCCACATCACCCCCGACCGGCCCTGCACGCAAGTCCGGAATCTCACGATCTTGCGGCTTTTTCTTGCAGACATGTCACCTCTCCCCTGGCGGGGAGAGGTCAAAAGTTCGATCAATTGAACTCGGGCGCCATTAGAACCGGCCACCGCCGCGGGCCAACCGCACCACCAGCAGCAGGATGACCGCGCCGATCGCGGAATAGATGATCTCCGATATCAGTCCGGTGCCGATGTGAATGCCAAGCTTCGGAAACAGGAAGCTTGCCACCAGCGCGCCGGCGATGCCGACCACGATATCGCCGATCATGCCGAATCCGGTTCCGCGCACCACCTTGGCGGCCAGCCAACCCGCCACCAAGCCGACGAACAGGATGACAAGCAGGCCTTCGTTGGAAATGTACATAAGTGAGGTCCCTCTCCGTGAACGGTTCCATGGAAGCGGAACCGGGATGAACGAGGTGTGAATGCTGTTCCCCGCTTCCCGGTCGCGGTCAAATATCAGGACAGTGCGGTGACCGGCTCCGCCAGCACGCACCGTGCCGCCCGGCCCGGGCCGACCTCCACAGTCCCTGGCAGTTGTTCCAGGCAGCGCGGCTGGGCTACGGCGCAGCGGGGCGCAAAGGAGCAGTTGTGCGGCCTCTCGCCGAGCGACGGCGGGGTGCCGGGGATGGTCTCGAGTCGCTGTCCCCGCTTGGCCCCGTGGACGGTCGAGGCGAGCAGGCCCTTGGCGTAGGGATGCACCGGCGAGCGGACGATGTCGCGAAGTGTGCCCTGCTCCACGATCTGGCCGGCATACATCACCGCGACCCGGTCGCAGATCTCGATGGCGACCCCGATGTCATGGGTGACGAAGATGACGGACATGCCGAACTCGCGCTGCAATTCGCGCAACAGCAGCAGGATCTGGATCTGCACGGTGGCATCGAGCGCGGTGGTCGGCTCGTCGGCGAGCAATATCTTGGGACGACACGCGAGCGCCAGCGCGATCATCGCGCGCTGACGCATGCCGCCGGACATCTCGTGCGGATAGGCATCGAGCCGGCGCTTTGCGGAAGGAATGCGCACGACCTCGAGCATTTCGAGCGCCCTCGCCCTACCCTCCGCGTAAGACTTGCCTTCGTGACGCACCACGCTTTCGGCGATCTGCGCGCCGATGGTGTAGACCGGATCGAGCGCGAGCGCCGGCTCCTGAAAGATCATCGACACGGTCTGCCCACGGAACGACGACAGCTGCCCGTCGTTCATGGCGAGCACGTCGCGACCCATCACGTTGACCTTGCCCGTGATCTGGGTGCGCTTCTTCGGCAACAGCCGCATCAGTGCACGCAAGGTCACGCTCTTGCCCGAGCCGGACTCTCCGAGCAGGCCCAGCACCTCGCCGTCGCCTAGCGAGAGGCTGAGATCGTTCACGGCATAGACCGTACGCTCGCCGGTGAAGCGGATGTTGAGGCCTGAGATCTCGACGAGCTTTGTCATGACGGAAGTTTCGGCAGCCTGTCGTGGTAGTCGGTGGCGCGCTGGAATGCGGCGCCGATGGTGAGCAGCGTCGCTTCATCGAACGAGCGGCCGATCAGCTGCATACCGACCGGAAGACCGCTCTTGGTGAAGCCAGAGGGCACCGTGAGCGAGGGCAGGCCGAGGTAATTCACCGGACGGGTGAACAGCGTCAGCCGCTGCAACAGCGTCGGCGCGTTCGGCCCGCCGCCGACGTCGCTCTCCTCGATGGTCGGCGCCGGCACCGGGGACGCGGGCGCGATGATCGCATCGACACCTGATGTCGCAGCGTTGTGCGCAGCGAGCGCCGGTCCGCGCCAGCGCATCGCCTCGAGATAGGTGATGGCGGGGACCGCAAGCCCGTTCTGAAGCCGCATCAACACCTGCGGACCATAATCCTGCGGCCGCTCGATCATCCAGCGCTTGTGGAAAGCGGCGGCTTCGGCTGCAAGCACGAGCTGGCTTGCCGAGGACAATTGCCGCTGGTCGGGCAGCTCAACCGTGACGATGTCGGCGCCCTCGCGCTTGAGCACCGCGATGGTTTCGTCCAGCACGCGCGCGACCTCGCCGTCGAGATCGTCGACATAGAAGGACGAGGGGACGCCGACTTTGAGGCCCTTCAGCGAGCCCTTGGTCGCGCCGACATAGTCAGACAGCGGCTCTTGACTGCAGGTCGAATCCTCGGGATCAGGGCCGGCCATCAGCGCCAGCAGCAGCGCGCAATCCTCGGCGGTGCGGGCGAGCGGGCCGACCGTGTCGAGCGACTGCGACAGCGGCATCGCACCGGCGCGGCTGACCCGGCCAACGGTGGTCTTCAGTCCCGTGACGCCGCAGAAATGCGCGGGCATGCGGATCGAGCCGCCGGTGTCGGAGCCGAGCGCGGCATAGGTCAATCGCGCCGCGACCGCAGAGCCCGAGCCTGACGACGAGCCGCCGGTGATGTGCGCGACATTCCAGGGATTGCGAACCGGACCATAATGGGCGTTATGACCGGTCGGGCCATAGGCGAACTCCGCCAGATGCAACGTGCCGAGCCGAACCTGGCCGGCGTTCTTCAGCCGCTGCAAGGCAGTCGAGGTGACGGTCGGAACGAAATCGCGGCGGATCAGCGAGCCGCAGGTCGCGACGTGACCTGCGTCGTAATACATATCCTTGTGCGCGAGCGGCACGCCATGCAGCGGACCGCGGAATTCCCCCTTGGCGAGTTCGGCGTCGGCGGCATCGGCAGCCTTCAGCGCCGCCTCCGATTCGATCGACATGAAGGCGTTGAGATGCGGCTGCCACTGCGCGATACGATGCAGCAGCGCGCGCGTCACCTCGTGTGAGGACACTTGCTTCATCGCAATCGCGCGCGCGACCTCGGTAAGCGTCATCAATGCGGGCTCGGTGCTCATTTCGAGACCTTCGCAGTCTGCGCGATCAGATAGAGCGCGGGCTCGAGATCGAACGGCAGCGTGCCGGCAATGGCCGCAAAGCCCTCGAAGGCCGGTCCGATGGAATTGGAGATGCGCGTCGCAATCTCGTCGTCGACGGGAACGCCGGCGACCTGTGCCGTCGCCTTGATCTCTTTCGTCGTCGGTCTCGTCATACGGTTTCCTCCTTGGGCGCGCGGCTATGGCCTGAACCCGGGATCGCCATGTAGCAGGCGGCCTCGTGGCCCATTCTATCGAGCGCGGTGAGTTTTGGTGTCGCATTTGCGCAGAGCGGCTCCGCAAACGGGCAACGGGTGTGGAAGCGGCAGCCCGAAGGTGGATCGATCGGATTGGGCGGGTCGCCCGTGATCGGCGGCGTCTCGGTGCGGCGATCCGGATCCGAGGACGGCATCGCGGCAAGGAGTGCGCGCGTATAGGGGTGCGCCGGCTGGTCCCAGACCTGGTCGACCGGGCCGAGCTCGACGACCTCGCCGAGATACATCACCAGCACGCGATCGCTGATATAGCGCACGACGTTGAGATCGTGGCTGATGAAGAGATAAGTCAGGCCGAACTCGCTCTTGAGGTCGGCAAGCAAATTGAGCACTTGCGCCTCGACCGATTTGTCGAGCGCGGAGACGGCTTCGTCGAGGATCACCAGCCGCGGCGAGAGTGCCAGCGCACGCGCGATGTTGACGCGCTGGCGCTGGCCGCCGGAGATCTCGTGGGGGTAGCGGTTGGCGAAATTCGCAGGAACCAGGCCCACTTTGCCCAGCAGCTCGCGCGCCAGCGCCCGCGCAGCGCCGTCCGCCATGCCGTGCACCTTCGGGCCGAAGGCGATCGATTCCTCGATGGTCAGGCGCGGATTGAGCGAGGCGTAGGAATCCTGGAACACCATCTGCATGCCGCGGCGCAGCTCGCGCAGGGAGAGCGACTGGCCGACGCTCATACCGTCATAGATGATGTCACCGGTGTCGCGCGGCATCAGATGCATGAGCAGCCGCGCGGTGGTCGACTTGCCGCAACCGGACTCCCCGACGATGCCGACGGTCTCGCCCTTGGCGACGGAGAAGGAAACATTGTCGACGGCACGCACGGTGCGCTTTGCGGCGAACAGGCCGCCTCGCACCGGAAAATGCTTGGTCAGGCCGTTGACCTGGAGCAGCGGTTGGGCGACGCCGCCGAGGTCTTCGATCGGCTCCAGCATTACGACTGACGTGCGGACTTCGCTCATGGCTAGTTCCTGATGTCCATGGCGCTGCGCAGGCCGTCCGAGAGCAGGTTGAAGCAGATCGAGACCGCGAAGATCATCGCACCGGGGAGTGCGGCGACCCAGGGGTTGACATAGATCGCGGTCCGCAAGGTATTCAACATCAGGCCCCATTCCGGCTCCGGTGGTTTGGTGCCGAGGCCAAGGAAGGACAGGCCCGCCGCGAGGATCATCGAGACCGAGATCAGGCTGGTCGCGTAGACGAAGATCGAACCGAGCACATTGCCGAGGATATGAACGCGCATGATGGTGAACGGTCCCGCGCCCGAGGCGCGCGCGGCATCGACGAAGTCCATGTTGCGCACGCCGGTGGTGACGCTTTCGGCGACGCGGGTGATCTGTGGCACGAACACGACGGTCAACGACACGATGGAATTGAGGATGCCCGCGCCCAGCGCGCCCGAGATCGCGATCGCCAGCAGCACGGACGGAAACGCGTAGAACACGTCGATCGTGCGCATGATCGCAGTGTTGAGCTTGCCGCCGACATAGCCGGCAACGAGGCCGAGCGACGTACCGATGCAGAAGGCGAGGATCACCGGCAAAATGCCGATGAGAAGCGACAAGCGGCCGCCATAGATCAGGCGCGCCAGCATGTCGCGGCCGAGCTCGTCGGTGCCGAGCGGGTAGCCTGATGTGCCGATGTGGCGCAGGCGGCGGATCATCGAGCCCTTGTACGGATCTTCCAGACCGAGCCACGGCGCAACGATCGCGGACAGGAAGATCAGCAGCAGCACCAGCGCGCAAACCATGCTGACCTTGTCGCGCCGGATACGACGTCCGACGGTCGCCCAATAGCCGCGCGCCTTGGTCGCGGGCGCGGACTGAAGTGCCGCATCGCTGGTGACGGACAACGGAAGCTCGCTCATTGCTAGCCCCGCTTGATGCGCGGGTCGATCGCGGCTTGCGCGATGTCGACCAGCAGATTGAGGAAGACGAAGAACAGCGCTAGGATCAGGATCGTGCCCTGGAGCAGCGGCAGATCGCGCTGGAAGATCGCCGAATTGAGCAGGAAGCCCGAGCCCGGCCAGGAGAACACGGTCTCGATCAGGATCGAGCCGCCGAGCATGTAACCGAGCTGAAGTCCCATCACCGCGAGCGCGGTGGGCGCGGCGTTCTTGATGACGTGGCGGAACACGCCGCGCTCATGCAGGCCTTTTGCACGCAGCGCCTCGACGAAATCCTGGCTGAGGATGTCGCCGGTCAGCGCGCGCACCGTGCGGGTGACGATGCCCATCGGGATCACCGAGGTCGTGATCGCCGGCAGCACGAGGTATTGCAAATGCGCCCAGTCCCAGGCCCAGGCGGCGGAGCCGCCGGGTCCGGCGCCGACGGCGGGCAGCCAGTTCAGCTGAACCGAGAAGATGATGACGAGCACCATGCCGAGCCAGTAATGCGGCACCGAAACGCCGGCGATGGCAAACGACGTCGCCAGCTTGTCGATCCAGGTCTCGCGGAAATAGCCGGCGACCAGTCCGAGCAGGATGCCCATGGTGAAGCCGATGATCGCCGCCGCGATCGCCAGCGTGACGGTGTTGCTGACCGCGCGCATGACCTCGGCGAGCACCGGGCGGCCCGTGGCGATGGAATTGCCGAGATCGCCATGAAGCGCGCGGAGCAGCCAAAGCCCGAACTGCACCGGCAGCGGGCGGTCGAAACCGTAAGCGGTGCGGAGCTGCGCGGCGAGCTCCTGCGAAGCGTCGGCGGGGAGCACTGCGACGAGCGGATCGCCCGGCGTGATGTGCACGAGCAGAAAACACACCAGCGCGACGCTGATGACGATCGGGACGACGTAGACGATGCGTCTGGCGATATAGGCGAGCACGTTGTTTCTTTTCTTCCCTTCTCCCCTTGTGGGAGAAGGTGGCGCGAAGCGCCGGATGAGGGGTTGTATCCCCGGGTGCAGTGTTAACGAATAAGAGAGCGTCTCTCGCGGAGAGAGACCCCTCACCCGGCTTCGCTTCGCGAAGCCACCCTCTCCCGCAAAGGGAGAGGGTGCACTGAGCAAGCCGAGAGAATTACTGCAACGACACCAGCGAGAAGTCGATGAACCAGCTCTTCGGCTGCACGACGCCTGTCACCTTCGGGCTGATGGCGCGCGGGCCAACGTCGTGGGCGACGTAGAGGAAGGCTGCGTCGTCGACGGAGGCCGCGTGCAGTTCGGCGAGCGCGGCGTCACGCGCGGCGGGATCGAAGGTCTGCCGCGCCTTCTTCACCAGCTCGTCGAATTTGGGATTGTTGATGAAACCCCAATTGTTCGAGACCGGCGGAGCCATGCCCGATTGCAGGAAGCGCACCAGCGCGAAGAACGGATCCATCGCCGCGTAGGTGACGTTGGTTGCGTTCGAGCCGTTGGCGCTGGGATCCTTGGCGCCGCGGCGCCAATTGGTGAACAGCGTATTCCACTCGATCACGTCGAGCTGCACGTCAAAATAGCATTCGGCCAGCGCCTGCTGCAGATATTCGTTCATCGGCAGCGGCTGCATCTGGCCCGAGCCGGACGCCGAGGTCTGGGTCTTCACCGTCAGCTTCTTGGTCGGGCCGAATCCTGCCTCCTGCATCAGCTTCTGCGCAGCCACCTTGTCGTACTTGATCTCGAAGGTCGGCTTGCCGCGCCAGGGATGGCCGGCCTCGAAGGTGCCGGTCGCGGGCACCATCAACCCCGCGAGCAGGCCGTCCTTGAGGCCTTCGCGATCGACGCAGAGGTTCGCGGCCTTGCGCACGCGGATATCGTTCCAGGGCGAGCCCTCCACGCGCGAGAACTGCCACGGCCAGACGTGCGGCTGCTCGTTCGCGTAGAGCTTGAAGCCGCGCTGCTTCAATTCAGGCAACGCATCCGGCGCCGGCGCCTCGACCCAATCGACCTGCCCGGAAAGCAGCGCCGCAGTGCGCGCATTCGCTTCCGGCATCGGCAACAGCACCATCTTGTCGACTTTCGGCACGCGGTCCTTGTTCCAGTAGCCCGCATTCTTGACCAGCTCCAGCCGCTCGCGCGGCGTGAACGCGGCCATCTTCCACGGGCCGGTGCCCGCGGCGTCCTTGGCGAACGCGGTCCAAGCCGCCTGCGACTTGGCCTTGGCGTCGGCGCCCTCCGCCTTGTCGTAGAAATGCTGCCACTTCGCCGGGCTCGCCATGAAGAGGTTGGTGAGGTTGATCGGCAAAAAGCTGTCGGGCTCCTTGGTGGTGAGCTCGACCGTCATGTCGTCGACCTTCTTCGCGGATGCCAGCGTCGGCATGCGCGAGGCCGTGACGCCGACCTGGCTGGCGTCGAATTGCGGCGCGTCCTGCTTCAGCACTTTCTCGACATTCCACACCACGGCGTCTGCATTGAACGGCGAGCCGTCATGGAAGGTGACGCCCGGCCGCAGCTTGAAAGTCCATTTGGTCTTGTCGGCATCGTCGACCTTCCACTCGGTGGCAAGGCCGGGGATCACCACGCTCGCCTTGTCGGCCGAGGACAGGTCCCAGCCGGTGAGCGCGTCATACATGGTGAGGCCGGTGAAGCGGTTGCCTTCAAAACCCTGATCGGGCTGGCCCAGCGTGCGCGGAATATCGGCAGCCGTCATGGCGATGCGCAACACGGTTTCGGCACTTGCGGCGCGCGGCCACGCAGCCGCGCTACTGAGCGCCAGCAACGCGATCAGCGCCGCGCGGGTCTTGTTCTTATTGATAAGCATTGACTCAATCCTTTTCCGGCTTCGATGACTAATTTTGATGCAATCGTATGCAATGCCTATGCCAATGGGGAAACTTATTCTGCAAATTGCCCCTGCGACGACAAGTCCTTGTGATGACGCCTCCGTGAAAGCACCTTGCTGCCTATTCTGGCATCAAGATTGCAGGTTTGGCTCCGATTGTCCTTGAAGCCTTCCTGGAGCTTTGGCCCATGCGTATCCGACTATCGACCTGTTTCGCCGTGCTTGCACTGGCGTTGTCCGCGATTCCGGCGGGCGCCGAGACGGTGCTGCGCTACGGCATCTCGATGGCGGACATCCCGCTGACGACCGGCCAGCCCGATCGCGGCGCCGGCGCCTATCAGTTCACGGCCTACACCATCTACGATCCGCTCGTGGCGTGGGAGATGGACGTCGCCGACCGCCCGGGAAAGCTGATGCCCGGCCTGGCCACCGAGTGGAAAGTCGATGCCGAGAACAAGACGAAATGGCGCTTCACCCTTCGCAAGGGCGTCAAGTTTCACGACGGCAGCGAGTTCGACGCCGATGCCGTGATCTGGAATCTGGACAAGGTGCTCAACGACAAGGCGCCGCAATTCGACAAGCGCCAGAGCGCCCAGGTCAAGACCCGCCTGCCTTCGGTCGCGAGCTACGCCAAGATCGACGACTCCACGGTGGAGATCACCACCAAGACGGTCGATTCCTTCTTTCCCTATCAGATGCTGTGGTTCCTGGTGTCGAGCCCAACGCATTACGAAAAGCTCGGCAAGGACTGGGATAAGTTCGCGAGCCAGCCTTCGGGAACCGGCCCGTTCAAATTGACCAAACTGGTGCCGCGCGAGCTCGCCGAGCTCACCAAGAATCCGGATTATTGGAACAAGAAGCGTATTCCCAAGGTCGACAAGCTCGTGCTGGTGCCGATGCCGGAAGCGCTGACGCGGACCAATGCGCTGCTCGCCGGGCAAGTCGATCTGATCGAGACGCCGGCGCCGGATGCCGTGCCGCAGCTCAAGGCTGCCGGCATGAAGCTCGTCGACAACGTCACGCCGCATGTCTGGAATTATCATCTGAGCGTGCTGCCGGGTTCGCCCTGGACCGACATCCGCCTGCGCAAGGCGCTGAACCTCGCGATCGATCGTGAAGCCTTGGTGGGCCTGATGAACGGCCTCGCAAAACCCGCCAAGGGACAGGTCGATCCGTCGAGCCCGTGGTTCGGCAAGCCGAGCTTCGAGCTGAAATACGATGTCGCCGCGGCGAAGAAGCTGGTCGAGGAAGCCGGCTACTCCAAGGCGAAGCCGCTGAAGGCCACCTTCATCATCGCACAGGGCGGCACCGGCCAGATGCTGTCGCTGCCGATGAACGAATTTTTGCAGCAGAGCTTCAAGGAGATCGGCATCGACATCGATTTCAAGGTGGTCGAGCTCGAGACACTATATACGCACTGGCGCAAGGGCGCGGCCGACGAGATGAACGCCGGCATCACCGCCAATAACATCGCCTATGTCACCTCCGATCCGCTCTACGCCATCGTCCGCTTCTTTCATTCGAGCCAGATCGCGCCGGTCGGCGTCAACTGGGGTGGCTACAAGAATCCGAAGGTCGACGCGCTGATCGACGAGGCCAAGCAGACCTTCGACAGCACCAAGCAGGACGAGCTGCTGGCGCAGGCGCACGCGCTGATCGTCGACGACGCCACGCTGGTGTGGGTGGTGCACGACACCAACCCGCATGCGCTGTCGCCCAAGGTCAAGCAATTCGTGCAGGCGCAGCACTGGTTCCAGGACCTCACCACGATCGGGGCGGAGTGAGGCTCAAGGCCGGCGGCACTCAGCTTCCGCAAACACACCGTCGTCCTGGCGAAAGCCAGGACCCATAACCACCGAATTCGTTTGGCGAAGATTGGTGGTTGGCCGCTCGCCGTAACAACTTCTCCCTGGGGCAACGGGTCCTGGCGTTCGCCAGGACGACAGCGAGTGTGTGGTTAGCTTCAAACCACACATTTGCCCCCTACTTCGTCAGCAGCGCATAGGCCCCGGTCCAACCCTCCGGCGGTGGATTGACCTGGAATTCCTTGATGCGCACTTCGTAGAGCTTGAACAGCTTTTCCAGAGTGTCGGCATCCTCGCTCCTGCGGCCGCGCTCGATCGCGTCCAGCGCGCCCTGCCAGTCGCGGCTGCGATAGCAGGCGAGCATTTCGATGGTGACGTTGCGCAAGCGCTGGAAGGCGCCCGAATGCATCACGTCCGCGCGGCCGGCGATGGCGTAGATCACTTCCGGCTCGGTCTTGCCCTTGACCATGATGAAGTCGAGCTCGAGAATTGCGAACTTGTCCTTGGCGGCGAGCGCGGTGCGGGAGCCAACGATGATCGGAAAGCCGTATTCTTTCGACTGGCCTTCCAGGCGCGAGGCCAGGTTGACGCTGTCGCCGAGCACCGAATAGTTCTTCTTCAGGTCGGAGCCCATGTTGCCGACCACGCCGATACCGGTGTTGAGACCGATACCGACGTTGAGCGGGATGTAGACGTGGCCGCCATCGACGGCTTCCTGCTCGCGGTCCTTGTTCACGGCGTCGATCCTCTCCAACATCTGGATCGCGGCCTCACAGGCGTTGACCTCGTGCTCGGCATCGTCGAGCGGCGCGTTCCAGAACGCCATGATGGCGTCGCCCATATATTTGTCGATATAGCCCTTCTGATCGATGATCACGTCGGTCAGCGGAGTCAGGAAGCGGTTCATCAGCGCGATCAGGCCCTGCGGATCGTGCTTGTAGGTTTCCGAGATGGTGGTGAAGCCGCGCACGTCGGAGAACATGATCGTCATTTCGCGCTCCTCGCCGCCGAGGACGAGCTTTTCCGGTGACTGCGCGAGTTGCTCGACCAGCACCGGCGACATGTATTGCGCGAACATGCCGCGAATCTGCACGCGCTGCCGCTGCTCGCGCACGAAGCTGGCAAAGATCAGCGTCAGATAGATCGCCGTGGTCGAGAGCAGCGGATAGGTGAAATCGATCAGATAGCGGTATTGCACGTAAAAGAACCAGGACACTCCGATCAGGATCGCGGCGAAGGTCGCGCCGGCAAGCACGAGGCGGACCGGTCCGAGGTTCGGCGTGAAGATGATGACGAGCAAGCCGATGATGAGCGCGGCGAGCAGCTCGACGCCGAGCGCGTAGTTCGGCTGGGATATTACCGCGCCGCTCAGCACGCTCTCCAGCACCTGCGCATGGATCTCGACGCCCGGCATGGTCGAGGACACCGGCGTGGTCTTGATGTCATTGAGCCCAACCGCGGAGGTGCCGATCAGCACGAGCTTGCCGGCGATCTTGTTCGGCGGCACGGTATTGTCGAGCACGTCGGCAGCCGAGACGTAGATCGAGGGATCCTGGCGCGCATAATGCACCCACAGCTGACCGTTCCTGTCGGTTGGGATCTCCACGCCCTTGAGACGCACGGCCCGCACGCCGGTCTTGTCGGTCCGAACCAGCAAGGTCGGCGTGCCCGTGACGACGCGCAAAATCTCGAGGCTCAGCGAAGGCATGACCATGCCCTGGGCGCGCATGATCATCGGCACGCGTCGGATCAGGCCGTCGCGCTCGGTCTTGATCGAGAACAGGCCGCGGCCGGCCGCGACCTTCTCGATCTCGGGCACGTTGCGCAACAGCCCGGGAAATTCGAACAGGAAGCGCTCAGCGCCCTCCTCGCCGACCGTCGCGACGCCGGTGAAGGGCAGCGACTTGTCGACCTCGGACGAAATCGCCCGCTGCCCAGTCTCGCCCAGGATCACGCGCGAGCGCTTGATCGCGTCGGCGAGGATCTGGTCGTTGCTCGGCAGCTCGCGCAGCTTGGCGCGGGTGGCGTCGTCCAGGTACCGCATCTGGCTCGCGACCAGATCCGGATTGAGCCGATCAGCCTCCGAGAACACCACGTCGAAGCCGATTGCCACCGCACCGTTATTGGTGAGGTTCTGGATCAGGTCGGCGATCCGTGTCCGCGGCCACGGCCACTGGCCGAGCTTGGCGAGGCTCTTGTCGTCGATGTCGACGATGGTGACCGGCCGCACCGTCTTGTGACGCGGATCGATCAACTGAAACATGTCGAAGGTGCGCAGCCGCAGTTCCTGGATCGGCGGCGGATCCCAGAGGCGAGCGCCGGCAAACACGACGAGCAGCGCAAGGCACATCAGCCGCGCAAACCCCAACTTCCGCGCAAACCACCGCCGCAGGATCTTGAGACGTTTCATTTCAGTAGGACTTCCTGCCCTGCCTCGCGCCGTGCGCACTGATCATGCAGCGCCGGAACGCGATTGGCCATTCCCTGGCGGTGGAGGATTATGGATTTTTTGCCCCGGTCAAGGCGCGTGCCGGCCGAAGGAAAGCCAATTGGTCATCGGTCGGCCGTTCATCAGGTGACGTGGAAGATGAAATCGCTGGCCTTGAGACTTGCGGTCACATTCTTCAGCAGGATCGACTCCTGCTCCAGAACCGGCTCTCCATCACGCTGGCCGATCTCGTGGCTCCATAACACCAGCGTGTCGTCAGATTGCGGGGTGAAGGAGAGATCGTCGATGGAGCCGACATCCGAGAACTGCCGCAGGTCGATCTTGTCGAGACCCGTCGCGAAATCGGTGATGGTGTGCTCGCTATCGCTTCCCGACGCGTTTGGCGAGAACACGAACTGATCCCTGCCGCCGCCGCCGGTCAACGTGTCGCCCGTCTCGGTCGCGAAGATGACGTCCTTGCCGCTGGTGCCTTCCAGGCTGACGCCCTGGCTCGTGTCACCAGCCTCGTTGAAGATGAAGTGGACGGTGTCGAACAGGCCCGTGGTCTTGTCCGTCACCGTCAGTGTGATCTGGTCAGTCGCGGGCGGGGTGGCTCCTGGACTGTAGGTGACGCCGTCGGCGAGGACCGAGTTGATATCGTCGAGGTTGCCGCAAGCGGTCCCCGGATCGACGCTGCTGTCCGGATCTTGCCCGGTTACGGCCGTCATCTTGAAGTCGTCCGTCGCGGCACCGGAATCGGTATCGACGACCGAGAGACCGGTGATGGAGTCGGTGTTCGGCTCGTTGGTGTGCCAGACCTGGAAGTGATCGGTGTTGATGACAGGGCCGCTGGCGGGGGGCGCCGTCACTTTGGTGTCGATGGCGGTGAGCTCGTGCGAGACCGGCGTGGCGCCGCCGGTGCCCGTCGCCGTGAGATCGATCGTCGCCGGCGTCAACACGTCAGTCGTGACATCGCCAGTGTAAGTATTGTCGATCGCATGCACGCCCAGTGAGGCCGGCGTTCCGGTAAAGCCGTCGGCTGGCACGAACCGGACCAGCGTATCCGTGCTCAGCACAAGCGCAGTCGTGTCGCTGACGCCGGCGATGTCGACCCACTGGTTAGAGCCGGCGATTTCGTACTGCCAGACTCCCTGATCCGAATTGGCGTCGTCTGCGCTGACCGCGACGGCCTGGAAGCTCGCGCCGTCGTCGGCGTCGTGGAACTTGCCGGCGAAGAGATCGCTGACCTTGGAGCCAGCCGGATCTCTGTTATCTCCACTGACGGAGGCTAGCGTCGCGTCACCCAGAGTCGGGGCATCGTTGCTGCCGGCGATGTTGAAGGTGAGGACGCCGTTGCCGGTGCCGGTCGGCGTGTGGCTGTCGTCGGGCACGATCGTGTACTGCAGCGACAGCGTGTGGCCGGCGGCAAGGAAGTCGAAGGCCTCGCTGCCTGAATTGAAGTCCCACGTAAACGCGGCGTTGGTGGCGGAGCCGTTGAGAATGTCCCCGGGCTGCACCGCCAGATAGTCGAGCAGCGTCGCGCTCGAGGGCTCGCCGACATAGTCGGTCTGGAGCACGCCGTCCAGATAGATATCGAGATGATCAACCGCGACCGTCACGTGATCGGTGGCATCGGCATCCGAAACCGTCAGCGTACCGTGCTTCACCAGTTCCGTATTCGTCTCGAGCAGGTCCGCGCCGGAATGGTCGTTCGTTTCCGCCGTGATCGCAGGCGCATCGTTCTTGCCAATGATCGTGACCGTGACCTCGGCTGTATCGGTCTTGCCCTGGTGGTCATCAAGGGTAACGGTGGAGACTACCTTGGCGCTCTGGTTCTCGCCGAGGAAATCCAGCGCGCCGTCGGCGATCGAATAGCTCCAGGTGGCCGTGCCGTTGTTCTTGCCGGTCTGCTGCAGAAGGGTCAGGGCGTGTTCGAGCGCGGCTTCCTGGCCCGTCAGCGTCAACGGAGTCGTGCCGTCGGTATCGAGCCAGGTCACGGATTGACCTGTGATCTCCGCCGTCGGCCGATCGGTGAGATCGACGTCCTTGAAATCGATCGAGCCGGTCGCGGCAGTGGGTGTCGGGTCGAGTGCCGAAGAGCCGGTGGTGTTCTCGCGTTCGGGGACGGTCGCGGTCAACGTTGCCGTTGCCGTATCGAACACCGGCTTGTCGTCATCCGAATTGATCGTGATCAGCGTGCCGCCATGGCCGTCGTCGCTGCCGGCGAAATGATAGTTGCTATAGTCGACGCCGGCGGCGAGTTTCAGCGTAATCGTATGGTTGTGGGCGTCGCTCACCACGAGCTCGCCGGCCGCGGTGTTATAGGTCGCCGACGTGCCGTCATCATAAACAATACTCGACAGATCGATCGTATCGTGCGCGGACAACGCCGCGATCGATCCGCCGAAGGTCGACGCATCGATCTGAAGATGGGCGCCGTCGCCATCGAGCGTGATCGTCTGCGTGGCCGTCACCGTGCCCTCGAGCTTCAGCCACGCGCCGACGTCGACGGTGACCGAGCCTGCGCCCGACAGCGAGCCGAACAGCGTCAGGGTCCCAGCGTGGACCTCGATGCTGCCGGTATTGGCGACGGTGCCCGTGATCGACGCCGTGCCCCAGCTGTCGATGGTCGCGTAATTCTCGACGCTCAGCCCGGACCCGGAGATCGACGCGCCATGCAGATCGATGGCGCCGTGGTTCACGATCGACGACGCGTTGCCGAAGATGCCGCTGCCGGCGACCGTCCAGGTGCCGCCCAGCTCGTTGTTGAAGGTCGCGCTGGCGACTGAGATATTGCCGTTGATGTGGCCGGCATTGTTGATCGTGATGTGGCCGCCGGTCTCGACGATGGCGTAAGTCGCGGCGGTCACGGTCGAGGCGACGGCTGGTCCGATCGTTCCGGTGGCGGAATTGTCGATCTGCGCGATGCCGGTCGCGTTCTCCTGGATGAAGATCGCCGCATGGGCGCTCGGGGCCACGATCGATCCGGTATTGGTGATATGGGTCGAGCCGGTCGCGCCCATTTCGTTCTGCGTCACACTGATGCCGGCGAGGCTCGTGCTGGTGATACCGCCGTGATTGACGATGGTGACGTCGCCGCTGCCGTTGGCGACGGCAGACACGCCGACCGCACCGATGGCGGAGCCATTATTGGTGACGCTGACGTCGCCGCCACCGTGATCGAAGGCGCCGATGGCGGTACCGGCGGCCGTAATCGAGGAGGTCGCGCCGGTCGTGACCGTGAGGTTGCCGGCACCCCAGGTAAACGCCTCGATGCCGTAGCCCGCATCGGCGATAATCGTTGCATCGCTCGTGACGGTGACGTCGCCCTTGACCGCATTCGAGAACGTGCCGGTCCCGCCGGGCTTGTAGCCGGCGATGATCCCGCCGGGAGTGGTGCCGTCGTTATTCGAGGTCGAGCCGGAGTGGATCGTGCCATGGGCCTCGACGGAGATCGTGCTGCCGAGGCCGTCAGCGATCGCAGCGGCGTAGTTGACCGCCACGATGCCGGTGCTGCCGGACGTGATGCTGTCGCCGTTCGCCATGGTAACGCTGACGTCGCCCGCATCGATGCTGTAAGCCCTGATGCCGTAGCTCGTCGCACCCGAGATCGTAACATTTTCGCCAAGCGTGACCGTCACGTCGCCAGTGCCGCCGCTCAATGCCGAGGCGTTGATGCCGACGCTTTGGGTACCGGAGACCGAAATCGTGGTCCCGGCGAAGCTGGTCACCCTGACGTCGCCATTGCCGTAATTGTAGGCGTCGATGCCATAGCCCGCCGCGGCGGTGATGTTGGCGTGATTGCTGATGGTGACGGTGCCGTTGACGTTGGTATTGGCGGTCGACCCGGTCGTGGCACCGGTGTAGCCGGCCTGGATGCCCGCCGGCGTGTTGCCGCTCTGGTTCAGGCTGCTGCCGGAATTGATCGTGCCGTAGGTCGTGACGGTGATGGTGCTGCCGTCTGACGCGTCGATCGAGTTTGCCCGATTGACCGCGATGATGGCGGAGCTGCCCGACGTGACGGCGCTGCCGGCCTCGGTCGTGACGGTCTCGCTGCCACTGCCATAGCTCCGCGCGCGGATACCGTAGACGGAGCTGCCGGTGATGGTACCGCCGGCGTCAATGGCGATGTCGCCGTTGCCCTGCGTGGTCGCGTCGATGCCGTATGCGCCGCCGACAGCGCCGCCGAGCTGGATGATCGAGATGCCGCCGGCATTGGCGCTGTTCAAATTCTCGACGAGAACGCCGACCGAATTCGCGCCGGTGCCCGTCGCCTTGCCGGTGAGATCGTTGACAGTGATATCGCCAGCGCCGGTCGCGCTGTCGCGCAGCCAGATGCCGTGGCCGGCGAGGCCCTTGATGTCGCCGGTCGCCGTGAACGAGATATCGCCGGTACCGTTCTGGGTGATTGCGACGCCATTGGCCGCGCCCGTCAGTGCACCGGTGGGCGTGAGAACGATGTCGGCGGGCGCTGCTGATGTGCCGCCCGATGCGGTGAAGTCGAGCGCATCGCCGCTCGATGTCGTGATATCGGCCGCGCCCTTGATCGTGAACGTGCCGGCTTTCGTCGACTGACCGGCAATGGTGCCGGTGAAGCTCTGGCCCGCCACCTTGTCGAGCTGGAGCGTATCGGTGCCACCGGCAAAGGCAATGGTCTGCGCCGTCGCCCCCGCGAGTTCGAGCGTCGCGCCGTTATCGATGATAACCGAACCGACACCGCTGAGGCCGCCGGCGAGGTTGAGCGTGCCGGCCTGCACCTCGATGGTGCCGGTGTTCGTGACCATTGCCGAAACGGTATTGGAGCCGGATACGCTGTAGAGATTGCCGGCATTGCTCAGGCTGCCGCCATTGATCGAAACGTCGGACAGATAGAGCTTCGAACTTCCGTCGACCGCAATCGTCCCGCCGGAATTGGTCACGATGACGCTCGCAAGCTTCAGCGTGCCGCCGTGGACCGCCATGATATCGGCCGAGTTGACGATCAGGTCACCGGAAATATCGAGTTCACCGCCATTCGCCTGAATCAGATTGTGATTGTTGATGGTGTGGAGGATGGCCGGATCAATCGTCAGGGTGCCGCTGGTGACCGTGATCGTGCCGGTGTTGGTGATGTCGGCGTTGTTGATCGCGCTCGTGCCGGTCGATTCCAGCGTACCGGCAATCGTCACCGTACCGCCGTCAATGGTCGCGCCCTGGAGATCGAGTATCGAGCCGGACTCGACCGAGACATGACCGCTGCCGGTGTCGGTCACCGTCATCCCGATCAGCTTCAGTGTCCCGTGATTGATCGCCGCCAACGTGCCGGTGTTTGCGACGGCTTCGCCGTTGATGTCGAGCTCGGCGCCATTGGCCCGGAGGATGCCGTCATTCGCGATCGAGCTTGCGGAGGTCGTCGCCAGCAGCGTCAAGGCGCCCAGGGTTGCCTCGATCAGATAGTTGTTCGAGATATTGGCGTCGGTAATCGCAGTTGTGCCGGTCGAATTCAGCGTGCCCGAAACGGTGAGCGCGCCACCTGTCAGGCTCGCACCGTTCAATGTCAGCTTGCTGCTTGCATCGACCTTGACCGTGCCGTGATTGGCGATTGCGGTGCCCGCAATTGTCACGTCATCCAGCGTCAGGATGACGCCGCTCTCAACCGTCACGGCAGTGGTGCTCAGCGTCGCTGATTTATCGATCTTGCTGCTGCCAATGACATCGATCGTGCCGGTGCCGTTGACGGCCCCGCCCGAAATCTCCGTGCCGGACAGTGTCAGCGTCTGGCCGCCGTCAACCGTCACCGTGCCGGTATTGGTCACGACGTCGTTGAGCAGCGTCGCAGCGCCGGCGATCTCCAGCAGGCCGGTATTGGCGACCGCGCCACCCTGGATGCTGGCGCCGTCCTTGAGCTTGACGGTGTTGTCGAGCTCGATGCCGCCATTGTCCGTGATCGCCGAGCCCGACACCGTGATGCCGTCCAGCGTCAACTGGGCATTGGCGCTAACTGTGGCCGTGCTCAGCGTCGCGCCGCCGTCGATCTTGCTGGCACCAGTGACGTCGATCGTGCCGAGACCGTCGATCGTACCGCCGCTGATCGTGGCCCCGTTCACCGTCAGCTTGCCGTTGGCATCGACCGTGACGTTGCCGGCATTCGCAACCGTCGAGCCCTGGTCGATCGTCAGCGCGCCGTTCGCCAGCACTTCGATCGTGCCGGTTGTCACATTCGTGATCGTCTCGTGGTCCAGCGCATTGCCGGAGCCGCTGACCTTGAAGGCCGCGTTGTTGTTCAGGATGCCGCCGCTTAGCACCGCAGCGCCGGTCAGATCGATCTCACCGTTGCCTGTAGCCGTACCGGTGCCGCTGATCGTGGCCCCGTTCACCGTCAGTTTGCCGTTGGCATCGACCGTGACGTTGCCGGCATTCGCAACCGTCGAGCCCTGGTCGATCGTCAGCCAGCCATTCGCCAGCACCTTGATCGTGCCGCCGGAGGTGTTGGAGACGGTCTCATGGGCGAAATCCGCGGTGCCCTTGACGTTGACGGCTCCTGAATTGTTCAGCGTGCCGTCCTTGAGGACGCTGCTGCCGTCGAGTTCCAGCGTGCCGGCGATGGTGACCGTGCCGCCGCTGATGGTGGCGGTGTCGACGATCAGCGTCGTGCCGGCATCCGCCTTCAGCGTGCCGCCGGCATTGTTAATTCCGGCGAGCGTCTTCAGCGTGCCGCCGAACAGCTCGATCGTGCCGGAATTGGTGATCGTGGTGCCCTCGGCGAAATCGCCGCCGCCCTTGAGCGTCAGATCGCCGGCGTTGGTGAGCACGCTACTGTCCAGGAACTCGGCCTTGCCGCCAACCGAGATCGTGCTTGCCGTGAAATTGGTGAGCTTCGAATCGGCCTTGAGGCTGACCTCGCCCGCAATCGTCAACGCACTCTTGTTGATGACCTCCGGTGCCGTGTGGCCGACCGTGGTGTCGTAGTCGTTCATCGTGATCGACTTGGCATAGGCAGCCGCGTCGATCGTCACCGGATAGGACGGCGTCAGCCCGTGCAATTGATCCGTGATGACGATGACGTCGTCATTGATGGTGGGGACCGTGCCGGTTTCCCAGTTGGCCGCGTCCTTCCAGAAGCCGCCGGAGGGAGCGCCGGCATGGTCGGTGGCGATCCACACCACGGCGGGAGCGTCGGTGCCGGTGATCGTGACGGTGATGGTCTGCTGCGAAGTGGCGCCTTGCGCGTCCTTGAGCGTCACGGTGTAGACCAGCGTCAGCACTTCACCCTTGGGGATGAAGTCGGCGAGATAGACCGGCAGGTCAGCCAGCGACCAATTGATGGTGCCGGTGCCGCTGCCCTTGCTGTCGGCGCCCGCCGCGATCGCGACCGACATCGCGCTCTGGAACGCCGCGAGCGGGCCCGGCGGAACGCTACCGTCAGGCAGGGTCGCGCTGGTCAGCTTGACCGCGACCGTGTGGGTGTCAGTGAGGTCGACATCCTTGAAGGTCAGCGTGCCCGAAGTCGGCACCTCGCTGGTGAGCGGGCCACCCGGCACGCTGGTGCCGCCTTCGAAGATGATGACCGGAACGCTGGTGGTGATCACCGGCTTGTCGTTGGTGCCGGTGATCGTGATGGTGATGTCGATGGTCGACGCTTCGGGATTGACCGAGAAATTATTGTTGACGCGGACCTTGTAGGTCAGCGTCAGCGTCTCACCCGCCGCGAGAAAGTCGAAGACGTGGTCGGGAATCGTGTAGGTCCAGACCGCCGAGCCGTGGTTGGTGTTGCCGCCATTGGCGACCACGTCGATGTTGATCAGCGTCGCAGCAATGTCCTGCTTCTGGAGCGCGGTGAGCGATCCGGTGACATCGTGCAGCCCGGCGTCCTTGTAGACGTAGTTGGGCGCGTCGGCGACGCTCATGCTCACAGTCGGCCGGTCGCCCAGGTTCTGGTCGTCGAAGGTGATCAGGCCGGAGATGGTATCGTAATGGGTCGTGTCGCCGGTCGTGTCCGCGCGCTCGGTCAGCGGGAACGCCTTCTGCACATTGCCATTGAGATCGAGGCTGCGCGCAAGGGGCGGGCCGGGAATGCGGGTGCTGGTCGCCGGATCATGGCCGGGCCCCTGCGATCCCGGCTCAGGGAGATGCGTGAAGGTCGCGGTCGCGGTGGCACCGGTATCCGTCTTGATGAAGACAACGTTGCCGGTCTGCGTGATCGAGTCGGTGAAGTTCTGGGTCAGCTTGGTGTTGCTGTTGTTGTCCGTGAACTTCAGCGTGAACACGTCGGTGATCAGCTTCTGGATGTCCGGCGACATCAGCGCATTGGAGATCGAGACGTTGCCGCCGCTGATCTGGATCATCTGGCCGGCCTGGTTGACCGTCGCGATCGGCAGCAGCGTGACCTTGTCGAACAGGATGTAGGAGCCGGTCGTGCCGTTCGGCTCGACCAGCACCTGGAAGCTCACCTGCGGCTGCGGATCGCCGCCGCCGGCGGGAACGACGAAATTGATCTGGTTCAACACCGCCGTGCCGCGGATGCCCATCGTGGCGACCGGCGTGTCGATCTTCATATCGCCGTGCTTGGCGGTCTCGCCAGCGACGAAGGTGATGGTGCCCGCGACCAGACTGAGCAGCGAGGAATTGTTCGACCCGTTGGGGTCGTAGACCATCTCGTTCAGCACCATCCGCGCGTTGGAGGACAGGCCGAACACGGTGCCGTCGATGAAGGTGATGCCGAGCGTCGAGTCGCCGCCGGTCGAGACCACGTCGCCCTTCTCGACATTGTCGCCGTTGTTCAGGACGATCGACACGCCGTTGCGGACCGCGGTGGCGCTGCCGGAGAGCTTGGTGACGTGGCCGATGACCTGGGCCGCGGCAATGCCGGAGGCGGCCTGCGCGTATTGCACATGGCCCGTGAGCGCATTGACGATATCGCCGGTGAGGTGGGCACCATCGGGCGAGGCGATCGCCGCGCGCTTGTCACCCCTGAAGTAATCGTGAACGACGAACTCGTGACCCTCATGGGACACCACGAGGTCGGCGCCGGCGCGCTTGTACTCGCCGTGAAAGATCAGGTTCGGGTCGGCAACAACGACCGCGCCTTCGGGCACGTGACCGTGTGCCTTCGCGGTAAAGGAATCAACATGGCTATCGGCGGGCGATAGGGAACCCAAGCCGTCCAAGGAAATCGCGGCGTCAAATTTGCCAGCGTAATTCAATCCGAGCACCAAAAAAGGAGTTAAAATCTAAGTAAGTATCGCTCGCCTAAACTTGCATATCATTACCAAGTCCTTAGCGAAACCACCTATTGCTTGTGTGATTTGGCATCACCAAGCGGTCGATGCTCTCAGGCGGCTGGGCGCCCGCAGAGAAGCCAAAGTAATTTTTGGAATACTCATAAGTAAAATAGCGCTTATTTTCGCTCATTTCCAGTAACCCCATGTATTCCGTTGTAGAAATCCTACAATAGATACTTATGTCATCTTTTGTTCGTGGATCCCCGCACCACCCTGCGGCAAATACGGGGCCAAATCTGTGATCCAACTAACAGAAGCCGTGAAATAGCGAGCCGTTAGCCATAAGGCGCAGAATCAGTTCCACGACAACTTGTGCCTGCAATTGGTCCTTCTTCGCGGCAACTGCCGCCCTCCTAGCCGGCGAATCGTAAAATTTTACGCAATTTGAGCAGGCCCATTTCAGCCTGTTGCCCGGTTTTGGGACCCCAGCCGGGCGCGTTAAGCAGAACAAAACCGGCGGCCTCGCACTATCTCCGCGAAAGCAACAAAGCCCGGCACGTGCAGGTCGAGGGGGACCTGGCGAAGCCGGAAGGGGATGTCAAATGGAGACCGCTGCTCGCTCGCGCGCTTGGCGCGCAATCGTTGTGCTGTGCGGATTGATCCTGCTCGGATCGGCCGCCGAGCTTCGCGCTGGAACACTACTGTCGCCGGGGGCCGGCGTCCTCGTGCGCAAATCCGCCGAGCCGTTCGGCGTGTTCGCCTTCGCTATCTCCGCCGGCAGCCTGCAACAGAAATGGCTCGCGCTGAGGTCCAGGCTCGACGATGACATGGTGCAGCTCGCGCTGTGCGACGGCGACCGGGACGATTGCGCGTCGCCCGCTGCGCTGAAACTGCTCGCCATCGTCGACCAGGCCCGCAGCCGTGACGGCCGCGCTCTGCTGGGCGAAATCAATCGCGCGATCAACCTCGCCATCCGTGCCGCCGATGACGGTTCCGAGGACGTCTGGAGCTCGCCGCTCGCGACTTTCGCGCGTGGCGCTGGGGACTGCGAGGACTATGCCATTGCCAAGCTCGCCGCCCTGCGGCTCGCGGGCGTCGCCACCGAAGATCTCCGCATCGTCGTCGTGCGTGACGTCAGGGCCGGCGAAGAGCATGCGGTTGCCGCTGCACGGCTCGACGGCCACTGGCTGATGCTCGACAACCGCCGCATGGCAATGGTCGAGGACGACGCTGCGCGGAGCTACCAGCCGTTGTTCGTGCTCTACCGGTCGGCCGTGATGAAATATGTCGACGAACCCGTGCGGTTCTCGATGGTCGCCGCCGAGGCGCGTTGATTTTCTTATAGGCCGGGATGGAGCCGCCGGGGTCGGCGCACAGCGCCGCTCGATGACGGGCTCCGCGATGCCGCCTGTCGCACGAATCCCGGATTGCGCTGCGCTCCATCCGGGCTACCAGCACAAAGTACGCTTACCCACAAACCCATTCCACAGCGCGATCCGGGACGCTAGCATGGCCGCGGCTATGCGGGGGCGACTGGAATGCGGTTCATCGTGCTGACTGTGCTTGCGCTGCTGGCCTTGCCGGCGGCTCCAGGCTTCGCGCAATCCAGCCCGTCCGACCGCTCCGTCGCCGACAGGCTGCCGCTGTTCGCCAGGAACAACTGCCAGCAGATCCGCGATCCCGGCAATCAATTGTTCTGCGGTGATGCCGAGCTTGCCGCCGCCGCCGAGAAGCTGAGTACGGGAATCGAGGCGCGGCTTGCCCGCCTGCCCGATCGCCTGCCTGGGATCGAGGAGAACGCGATCTGGGTTCGCCAGCGCAACCTCGGTTGCGGCATCGTCGGCCAGACCGCGATCCGCACCGACGATTTCGACCGGGTGAAGGCATGTCTTCTCAAGGTGACCGATGAGCGCGCCGCGATCGTGCGCGATCAGGATTTCGACTGTCTCGCGGCCAACACCGCCGCGGGCGCGCTGATCTGTGCGGACCCGTCGCTGGCGCTTGCCGAGACCGAGTTGAACAGCCAGGTTCTCGGCCTGATCGGCAAGCTCGATCCGACCGCGGCCCGCTTTGCCTTCGCCGAATATGGCCGGTGGACGCGGGAGCGCGATCGCAAATGCAATCTGGTCGGCAAGGAGAACGTGCCGCTCGGGGAGCTCGAATCCGCGGAGGACTGTCTTGCCGGCTATCTGAAGCACAAGGCCGACGAGATTGGCGCGGCGAAGGGCGATCCGAAGAAGGTGTTCGGCCGGCAGGTCGCAGCCCGCGCGCCCGACACCGATGCCGTCGATTTCTGCGCCGCGCGAATTCACGCGGCCAATTCCTGCGGCAACTTCCTCCGCATCAACCGCGTCTACGCGCTCGACAGCCAGGTGGGCGAGCAGGAGGCGCAGGTCACGGGCGAAATCGAGATGGCCGTGCTTGCACCCTTCGCCACCTGCAGCAAGATCGCCACGACGTGCACGGGCACCTGCTGGAACGCCACAACGGGTCGTCCGCAGCCTGGCGTCGGCAACAAGGAGCGCTCCGCAGACGCCTTCAACGTCACACGCCGCCTGCGGATCCAGCGCACCTTTGCGTTTGTGAAAGCTGCCGACGGCTGGCGCTGCCGGGAAGACGAACTGGCCCCGGTGAATTCAGGCACCGCCGGTGGGGGATCGTAGGGCTGTGTGCTCTCCCTCTCCCCGTTCTTACGGGGTCGCGACGAGCTTCGCTGGCGCTGAGAGGGTGGGGTGAGGGGCTGCTTCAGCGAATCCGGTGACGTTAGACTCGCGGAGAGCCCCCTCACCCGGAATTTGCTGCGTACATTCCGGCCTCTCCCCGCATGCGGGGAGAGGCGAAGAAATCAAAACATCAGATTGTCCTTCACCAGAACCCAGCGGCCGCCCTTGACCTGCTGCACCTGGGTGATGGTGTTGGCGAGGTGGTCGGTCTTGGAGAATTTGGTCGGCGGCGAGTTGAAGATGTCGAGGAATTTGTCGCCCGATTCCAGCGCGTCCAGCATCTTCTGCCCGGTCAGATCCTTGCCCGCCTTGTTGGCGTAGAACGCAAACGTCGTCACCGCGTTGTAGCCGATGATCGCCTGGGTGTTGGCATCGGTGTTGAACATCTTCTTGTAGTTGATGAGCCAGTCGTGGACCTTGCCCTTGGCGGTGTCCTCGTAGGGGATCTCGAAGCCGCTCGCCGCATAGAGGCCCTCGACGGCGTCCTTGCCGAGCGCCGGCACTTCCAGCACGTTGGTCGGCGTCGCCCCCAGGAAAGTAACGTCCCAACCGAGCTTCTTCGCCTCTGTCATCGCTCCGATGGTCTCGCGGATTACGGTGCCGAGCACGACGAGGTCGCAGCCGTCGGACTTCATCTTGGCGATCTGCGCGCTGAAATCGGAGGCGCCGCGCTTGTAGCTCGTCACCGATGCCGGCTGCAGCTTCATGGCCGTCAATTGCTGGGTGAAGCCGTCGAGCACGTTCTTTCCGTACTCGTCATCCTGATGCATGATGCAGGGCTTCTGGAAGTTCTTCCACTCCACCATGTATTTCAGCGCGGCGCGCGTGCTCTCGACATAGGGCAAGAGGTTGTTGAACTTCAGCCGCTCCTGCGGCTTGGCCGGGTCGAATTTGAAGGTGAACTCGGCGGCGGTCAGCGGGAAGAGCTGGAGGACGCCGGCATCGAACAAGATGTCCTGCGCGGCGAGCGTCGGCGCCGATCCCATCGAGCCGATCATTGCAAATATCTTGTCGCGCTCGACCATCTTCTGGGACGCCAGCACGCCCTTCTTCGGATCGTAGCCGTTGTCCTCGAGGATCATCCTGATCTTGCGGCCATTGATGCCGCCGGCCGCGTTGATTTCCTCGACCGCCATCTTCATGCCGTTGGAGACCGGCACGCCCCAGACCTTGATCGGCCCCGACAGATCCTGATGGGTGCCGATGACGATCTCGGAGGCCGAGATGCCTTCATTGGTGACCTTGGTCTGCGCCGCGGCAGGCAAACAGGTGAGCACCACCGCGCCTGCCGCAAAGCCGAACGTTCTCAACGATCTCGACATTGACGTCTCCTCTCCTTGGGGCCCTTATGATGCGAAGGGTGGGGCCATCACTCCTTCGCTGTTATTCAAACAGGATTGTTCAAGCCACCGCCCGCGTCGGATACATTGCGTCGATCTCGGCGGCATAGCGCTTGTTTACGAAGCCGCGCTTCAGCTTCATGGTCGGCGTCAGCTCCTCGTCCTCCGGAGTGAGTTGCCGTTCGATCAGATAGAATCTCTTGATGGTCTCGACGCGGGCGAAATTGGCATTGACCGCTTCGATCTCGCGCCAGATCAGGTCCTGGATCTCCGCCGCGCGGCACAGGCTGGCATAATTGGTGAACGGGATGTCGTGGTCCTGCGCGAACTTCTCGACATTCTCCTGGTCGATCATCACGAGGCAGGTGAGGTATGGCCGCTTGTCGCCAATCACCACGGAATCCGAGATGTAGGGCGAGAATTTCAGCTGATTCTCGATCTCGGACGGCGTGATGTTCTTGCCGCCCGAGGTGATGATGATGTCCTTCATCCGGTCGGTGATGCGGACGAAGCCCTCATTGTCGATGCTGCCGACGTCGCCGGTATGCAGCCAGCCGCGACGGTCGATGGTCTCTGCTGTCCTCTCCGGCTGGTTCAGATAGCCCATGAACAGGAAGTCGCCCCTGATCAGGATCTCCCCGTCGGGCGACAGCGCCACTTCACCCCACGACACCGCCTTGCCGACCGAGCCGAGCTTGATCCGCTCCGCCGGCATCATGGTGGCGACCCCGCAATTCTCGGTCTGGCCGTAGACCTCATGAATGTCGATGCCGAGCGCGAGATACCAGCGGATCAGCTCCGGCGCGATCGGCGCCGCGCCGGTGAAGGCGATGCGGCAACGGTCGAGCCCGATCATGCGGCGAATGTTGCGGAATGCGAGCCGATAAGCGATGCCGTTCGCGATACGCAACGACAGCGGCGGCGGTTTCCCTTCGATCCTGCAATCGACCATGCGATAACCGATATCGATGGCGCGGCGGTAGACCCATTGCTGCAGCGGCGTCGCGTCCTTTAGGGCGATAGTGATCGCGGAATAGAATTTCTCCCAGATCCGCGGCACCGCGAGGAAGATGGTCGGCTGCACCTCGCGCAGATTGTCCGGCACGGTCTCCGGACTCTCGGCAAAATTCATCACCGAGCCGAGCGCGACCGAGATGTAATAGCCGCCAATCCGTTCGGCGACGTGGCAGAGCGGCAGGAAGATCAGCCGGTCCTCGTTCTCGCGCGCCGGAATGAAATCGTTGGCGTGCCGCATCTGGTGCGTGACGCTGCGGTTGGCGTGCATGGCGCCCTTGGGCGGGCCCGTGGTGCCGGATGTATAGACGAGGACCGCGAGATCGCTCGCACTGCGACTGTCGACCATTTCCTGCCATAGCGCGTCACGGCCGGCCATGTGGTTGCGCCCGAGTGCGCGGAACTCTTCGAGCGACATCACCATGTCGTCGGAGAAGCCGCTGAGGCCCTCCATGTCGAACACGATGATCTTTCGCAGAGAGGGACAGCGTGCGCGACAGGCCAGGACCTTGTCGAGCTGCTCCTCGTCCTCGGCGAAGATCACTTTCGTCCGGGAATCGTTGACGAGATATTCGACCTGGGATGAGGCATCGGTCGGATAGATGCCGGAGGAGACGCCGCCGGCGCACAGAATGCCCATGTCGACATGGACCCATTCCGGCACTGCGTTGGCGATGATGGAAGCAACGTCGCCGGGTCTGAAGTCGATGGCGTGCAGCGCGTAGGCGATCTCCTTCGAGATCTCCAACCATTCGCGCCAGCTGGTCGGCTGCCAAATCCCGAATTTCTTCTCGCGTATAGCCGGCCTGTCGCCCCGCGTTTCCGCGGCGCGCAAAAAGCTCTTCGCGATCGTGTCAGCGACCGTCAGCACCGCCGGTCGGGCCATTCACGTCTCCTCCTTGTCGCATTCCCCTCCGCTGCCTGCCTTGCCGGCGGTCTATTGTTTCGGACGGGTCTCCCGATCTAACGCCAATTCTTCCTTCAACGCCAAGTCTTGCTTCAACGCCAAGTCTTCTTCTTTTTCCAGCGCCGCTCGCCTCGTGCGCCCGCTTCCTTGGCGCCAAGGTAGAATTCCTGGATGTCCTTCGAATGCATCAAACGGTCGCAGCTGTCGTTCATCACGATCCGGCCGATCTCCAGCACATAGCCATAATGCGCCGTCTCCAGCGCCACCTTGGCGTTCTGCTCGACCAGCAGGATCGACATGCCCTGCTCCTCGTTGACGCGGCGTATGATAGCGAAGATCTCCTTCACCAGGATCGGCGACAGTCCGAGCGAGGGCTCGTCGAGCAGCAACAGCGTCGGCCGGTTCATCAGCGCGCGGCCGATTGCGAGCATCTGCTGCTCGCCGCCGGAGAGCTGTCCGGCCGGCTGGTTGATGCGCTCCTTCAGCCGCGGGAAATAGCCGTAGACGCGCTCCAGATCCTCGGCAACGCCGTCACGATCCTTGCGCGGATAGGCACCCATCATCAGGTTCTCGCGCACGGAGAGGAACGGGAACACCTCGCGTCCCTCCGGCACATGGCTGAGGCCCAGCCGCACGATCCTGTCCGCCTCCATGCGCTGGATCGACTTGCCCATGAACTCGATGGCGCCCTTCTGCGGATCGAGAATGCCCGAGATCGTCTTGAGCACCGTGGTCTTGCCGGCGCCGTTGGCGCCCAGCAGCGTGACGATGCGGCCGCGCGGCACTTCAAGCGAGATGCCGCGGATCGCCATGATCGGCCCGTAATAGCTCTCGATGTTGGAGAGTTTCAGGATGATGTCTGGTGTCACCACGGCATCCATCGCGTCAGGCTCCCAGATAGGCGGCGACGACATCGGGGTGCTCTTGCACTTCGGCGGGCGAGCCCATCGCCAGCACCCGGCCGTAGTTCAGGGCGATGACGCGGTCGGAGACGCGGTTGACCAGTGACATGTCGTGCTCGACCATGAGCACGGTGACGCCGAGCTCGCTCCTGAGGTCGCGGATCCAGAACGACATGTCGTCGGTCTCCTCCACGTTGAGGCCGGAGGACGGCTCGTCGAGCAGGATCAGCTTCGGCTCCGAGCATAGTGCGCGCGCCAGTTCGATCACCTTGCGCACGCCGTAAGGCAGACCCGAGATCAGCTTGTCGCGATAGGGTTCGAGATCGAGGAATTCGATGACCTGCTCGACCCTGCGGCGATGCACCTTCTCGTCGGCGCGGACGCCCGGTAGGAACAACAGTTCCTGCCAAAGCTGCGTGGTCGAATGCCGGTGGCGTCCGACCAGCAGGTTCGACAACACCGTCGCGTTCTCGAACAGCTCGATGTTCTGGAACGTGCGGGCGATGCCGAGCCTTGCGATGTCGTGGGGCGGCTGCTCCGTGATGTCCTGATCCTCGAAGAAGATGCGGCCGGAGGTCGGCCGGTAGATCCGCGAAATCAGGTTGAAAATCGAGCTCTTGCCGGCGCCGTTCGGCCCGATGATCGAGAGGATCTCGCCCCTCTCGACCGCGAAAGACACCGCATCGACGGCCTTCAGCCCGCCGAAATGCAGCGACAAGCTCTCGGCGCGAAAATAGCTCATCGGTTGCGCTCCGACTTCACGTAGATCTTCTGCCGCTTGAAAGTGGCGCGTTTGTAGAGCGGGAACAGCTGGAAGAAGAGTTTGATCTTGAGCCAGCGGCCGTAAAGCCCGAGCGGCTCGAACAGCACGAACAATACGATGATGATGCCGTAGATCGCGCCTTTCAGGCCGTTGAGCGAGGCAAAGGCCGCGACCTTGGACTGGACATTGGCGGCGGTCTGCGTGCCCGCTCCGAAGGTCGCGGCAATGCCGGCGATGATGCCGGGCATGTCGTCCTTGAGGTAGGTCAGGAACGGATCGATCATCACGATGAAGATCGCCCCCAGCACCGCGCCGTGCAGGCTGAAGGTGCCGCCGATCAGGATTACGATGATGAACTCGATCGAGAGTTGGAGCGTGAACATCTCCGGCGAGATGAAGGAGAGCTTGTGCGCGAACAACACGCCGGCGAAGCCGGTGATCGCCGCGGAGATCGCAAAGGACTTCACTTTGTAGAGCGCGACATTGACGCCCATGCTGCGCGCCGCCGTCTCGCTGTCGCGGATCGCGACGAAGGCGCGCCCCGTGGGCGACCGCAGCAAATTGAGCGTGCCGACGATGGTCAGCACCAGCACCGCGAGGCAGAGGAAATAGAAGGTGGGGCTGTCGCGCGAGACTGCAACCCCAAACAGCGACACCGCCTTGATCCGCATGCCCTCGTTGCCGTTGGTGACGCTCTCCCAGCGCGCCAGAATCTCCTCGACGATGAAGGCGAAGGAGATGGTGGCGATGACGAGGTAGATGCCTTGCAGCCGCAGCGCGGGAAAGCCGACCAGCGCACCGATCAGCCCGGTCAGGAGCCCGGCGGCGAGAAAGTAGACCGGGAACGGCACACCATATTTTTGCAAATAAGCCGCCGTATACGCACCGATCGCGAGAAACGCCGCATGCCCGAGTGAGGCCTGCCCGGTGAAACCCGTCAAGATCAACAACGCCACGCCGACCGTCGCGTAGATACAGACGAAGACGAGCTGGCTCATCAGATAGCTGGAGAGCACATAAGGCGCGATCAGCAGCACGGCCAGCAGGAGACCGTACGAGACGTAATAGCCCGAATGCGGAAACAGCCTGATGTCGTCCTCGTAGTCGGTCTTGAACAGGAAGCGCATGCGTTCAGACCTTCTTGCGGACGTGAAGGCCGAACAGGCCTTCGGGCTTGAGCAAGAGCACGGCGAGCAGCACGATATAGGGCGCGACGTCCTTCCAGCCCTCGGCCAGATAGAAGCCGGCCATGCTCTCGATGACGCCGATCAGAACGCCGCCGACGACGGCGCCGGGGATCGAGCCGAAGCCGCCGAGCACGGCGGCCGGAAACGCTTTCAGGCCCAGCACCAGACCGACATTGGAATGGATGAAGGTGATCGGCGCCAGCAGCACGCCGGCGCAGGTCGCAACCGCCGCGCTGATCGCCCAGACGATCGACACCACGCGCTTGACCGGGATGCCCATGTAATAGGCCGCCAGCATGTTCTCGGAACTGGCGCGCATCGCGGTGCCGAGCGTGGTCTTGTTGAAGAACAGCCAGAGCAGCGCGCAGAGGATGACCGTCGCCGCGATCACCGAGAGCTTGTCATGGGCGAGCACCAGCGAACCGATCCGCAGCACGCCCTGGCTGAAGGGCGTGTCGATCTTGAAATCGTCGGTGCCCCAGATCATGCCGGAGACCGAGCGCAGGAAATAGCCGAGCCCAATGGTGGCCATGATGATGGAGAATTGCGGATAGCCGAGGATCGGCCGCACCACCACGCGCTCGGCCAGCATGCCGAACAGCGCCATCGCCGCCACCGCGCCGGCAAAGCCGATCCAGTAGTTCAGGCCCATCATACCGATGAAGGTGAAGGCAAAGAAGCCGCCCAGCATCATCAGATCGCCCTGGGCGAAATTGACGACCTCGGTGGCCTTGTAGACGAGCACGAAGCCGAGCGCGATCAGGCCGTAGACGCAGCCGAGCGCAACACCGCTGACCAGCTGCTGAACGAAATCCAGCATCGTCGCGCATCCTCCCGATACAACCGGCGGTTCTTCCTGACCGCCTTGCCGCATCTTGTGTTCAGTCGCTACGCAGTCGTTTCGCTGCGTTCGCGCCATTCGTCCCTTCGCCAATTCAGCCTGAACCGCCAAGCGCTGTCAACAAACGGTGACTTGCTATTAGTCCAATCCGGATGACGGAATTTGCCGCAGCGCGATTCACGGTGCCGAAACATCTTCGGGGCATGGTCGCGAGCGATGCAAAACCGCAAGGTGTGGCCGTGATGAAGCGGGACGACTCGGCGCTCGAAGTCCTGGGGTTAACGAAGCGTTTTGACCGTCTGGCGGTCGATAACCTCGATCTCACCATCCATGCCGGCGAATTCTATGCGCTGGTCGGCCCCAACGGCGCCGGCAAGACCACCACTTTGCGCATGGTTGCAGGCCTTTTGCGGCCCGATGCGGGCGCAGTCTCCATCTTCGGCATCGATGCGCTCCAAAACCCCGTCGCCGCCAAGCAGGTGATGGCGTGGGTCTCCGACGAGCCCATGATCTATGACAAGCTCACGCCGCTCGAATATCTCGAATTCGTGGCCGGTCTGTGGGGCATCGCACCATCAGCCTCGGAACCGGTCGCCGCGGAGCTCCTGAACTCGCTCGGGCTCGAGCCGCACCGGCACGAACGCTGCGAGGGTTTTTCCAAGGGCATGCGCCAGAAGGTCGCCCTCGCCGGCGCCCTGGTGCACGATCCCCGCCTCATCATCCTCGACGAGCCGCTGACGGGACTGGACGCCGTCTCCGCCCGCCATGTCAAGGGACTCCTCAGCGAGCGCGTCCGCGCCGGCTGCACCGTCATCATGACCACGCATATCCTCGAGGTCGCCGAACGTATGGCCGACCGCATCGGCGTGATCGCAGCCGGCCGGCTGGTTGCGGAGGGCACGCTGACTGAGCTGCGACAGCAAAACGGGCATGCCGATACCAGCCTGGAAGATCTCTTCATCGCACTGGTGACGCTCCAGGAAGCCGCATGAGCTCGGCCACCGCGCTGTCCTGGTTCGCCCGCCACGAGCTCCGGCTCGCCTGGCGCGAATGGCTCGCCATGATGACCGGCGGGCGGCGCAAACGAACGCGTGCAGCGGTAATCGGCCTGCTGTTCTTCGCGGCGCTGCTGCACGTGCCGGCCTGGGCGGTGATCGGCCGCTTCGCGGACCTGCAATTGCCGCTCGACAAATCCTCGCTGATCGTGATCTCGGCGACGATTTTTCTCGCCTGGACGCTGATGCTGTCACAGGCGATCGAATCGGTGACCCGGGTGTTTTACGCCCGCGCCGATCTCGACCTCATCATGTCCTCACCCGCGACGCTGGCCAATCTGTTCTCGGTGCGCATCGCCGCGATCGCGCTCACCGTCACGGTGATGGCGCTGCTGTTCTCGACGCCTTTTATCGACGTGCTGGTGTTCGGGGGCGGCGCGCGCTGGCTCGCAGCGTTCGGCGTCGTCATCGCCATGGGCCTGTCGGCCGCAGCGGTCGCGATCGCCGTCACTATCCTGCTGTTCCGCCTGATCGGTCCGGCGCGGACACGGTTCGTCGCCCAGATCCTCGCCGCGATCATCGGCGCCGGCTTCGTGATCGCGCTCCAGGTCGCGGCAATCATGTCCTACGGCACGCTATCGCGCTTCACCATCCTGACTTCGGGTAGCCTGGCCGCTTACGCGCCCGATGCCGACAGCATCTGGTGGTGGCCGGCGCGGGCGGCGATGGGGGACGCCGAGGCGCTGCTGCTGCTCCTGGCACTCGGGCTCGTGCTGCTCGGAAGCGTCATGGCGATCTTCTCGAGCCGCTTTGCAGACACGGCGATCGATGCCGCCGCCTATGGCGCGTCCGGCCGTCGCAGCGCGAAGGAGCGCCCGTTTCGCGGCGGATCGCGGCAGCATGCCCTGCGGCGCAAGGAGTTTTCGCTGCTCTGGCGCGATCCCTGGCTGATCTCGCAGACGCTGATGCAGCTGCTCTATCTGGTGCCACCGGCGCTGCTGCTCTGGCGCAACTTTGCCGACAGCTCCGCGGCACTGACGCTGATCACGCCCGTCATCGTCATGGCGGCTGGACAACTCGCCGGCGGGCTTGCCTGGCTGACGATCTCGGGCGAGGACGCGCCCGACTTGGTTGCGACCGCGCCGCTGACGCCGTCGAGCGTCATCCGCGCCAAGATCGAGGTGGTGCTGATCGCGATCGCCGTCATCTTCTGCCCGTTGATCGCGGCGCTCGCTTTCGCCTCGCCGTTCCAGGCCGCGGTCAGCGCCGGTGCGGTCATCGTCAGCGCGGCCTCCGCCACCGCAATCCAGCTCTGGTTCCGGGTGCAGGCCCGGCGCAGCCAATTCCGCCGCCGCCAGACCTCGTCGCGGCTTGCGACCTTCGCCGAGGCGTTCTCCTCGATCGGCTGGGCTGCCAGCGCTGCCCTGGTGCTCACGCTGCCCATCGTCGGTCTCGTCAGCAGCCTGATCACCGCGGGCCTCGTCGCCATCACCTGGAAGTTCAGCCCGCGGCGGGAGTGACAATGGGCCGGCGTGAGGGTGCGACACTGACGCGCTGTTGATCGCGCGCTGTTGGCCACGCGTTGCATTGCACGCTAGACTTTCCCCCTGAAGTCATCGGGGATGGATTCATGCGGCGACTGGTTTCGGTGGCTCTGGCGCTGTTCGGCGCAACTCTGTCGCATGCCCTCGCCCAACAGCCACAGCGCAGCGAATGCCTGGCGATGGCCAATGCTGCGCCGCGCCTCATGTCGGTCGCGTTCAAGCAGGCGGCGGCCGCGGCCGAGGTCGAGATCACCTATGCCGGCCATTCCACCTATTTCATCGACACGCCCGGCGGCTTGCGCATCGCCACCGACTATAGCGGGGCCTACCAGGTCGGCCGGCTGCCCGATGTCGTCACCATGAACCGGGCCCACAGCACGCACTACTCTTTATATCCCGACAAGCGCATTCCACGTGTGCTGCATGGCTGGGGCGAGGACGGCAAGCCAGCCATCGTGTCGGAGCGCATCGGCGACACCTTCATTCGCAACGTCACGACCGACATCCGCCGCTATTTCGGCGACGATTCCGGCGCGGACATGATCCGTGACGGCAACTCCATTTTCATCTTCGAGGTCGCGGGCCTCTGCATCGGCCATCTCGGCCATCTTCACCACAAGCTCGACGACAGCCATTTTGCCCAGATCGGGCGGCTCGACATCGTGATGGTGCCGATCGACGGCACCTACACCATGTCGCTCGACGGCGTCTCCGAGATCACCAAGCGGCTGCGCGCCTCGGTCGTGCTGCCGATGCACCGCTTCGCCACCCCGCTCGATGATTTCATGCAACGCATCGGCCAGCAGTTCGAGATCGATCGCCGCATGGAACGAAGTTTCCGGATGTCCCGGGATGCGCTGCCGTCGAAGCCGACGGTGATCATCCTCGACGGGGTGTGAGGCGCGAAGTCGGAACGCATCAGCCTCCTCCGACTTGGTTGCTTCGAGATCAGTTACGATCGGAGCAATCATGAGCAGACGGTTGCTGGTCATAGGCTCATTTGCGGCCATTTACCTGCTGTGGGGTTCCACCTACTTCGCCATCACTTTGGGCCTGAAATCGATTCCGCCATTCCTGCTGATGGCGTTACGTTCGTTCTGTGGCGGCATCTTGTTGCTGGCCATGAGTGCCGGTGAGGTCGCGAACGTATCCGCGCAGGCATGGATAAGGCGAGCCTGTGCGGGCTCCTGTTCTTTGTCGGTTGCCACGGCGTACTCGCCTTCGCGCAGCAATCGGTTCCGTCGGGCGTCGCGGCCATCGTGCTGGCCACGATCCCGTTCTGGATCCTGCTGATCGATATCTTGTTCCCCGGCGATCAGCGAGCTTGCCCTGCTCGCTCTCGCGCCGGGCTTCTTCGGCGTCGGACTCGTGGCGTGGCAAAACGTCGAGCAGGCTGGCATCAGCATCTTTCCCGTCGTCTGGCTGCTGGCTGCGGCCTTGTCATGGTCGGCCGGGACTGTCTTGTCCCGGAGCATGTCGAGCCAGGCATCCGCTATCCTGCTTTCGGGCATCCAGCTTTCGATCGGCGGCACCGTGTTGTTCGCGATCAGTTGGCTGACAGGCGAGATCGGAAACTTCAGGCCAAGCGAGGTTTCGCTGGTCTCGCTCGCAGCGGCGCTTTGGCTGATCATCGCTGGCAGCGTGATCGGATTCGTCGCCTACAACTGGCTCTTGGAAAACGTCTCGACCTCGTTGGTGTCGACCTACACTTTCGTCAACCCGGTGATCGCTGTGCTGCTCGGCACTGTCGTGCTGAACGAGCCATTTTCGCGCGTGATGCTGCTTGGTGCGGGTCTCGTCATTGTCTCCGTGATCGTCATTTGGCTCGCGGAACGTTCAACGGGCCGACCAACGAACGAAAAGTCTAATCCTGGCATGGGGCATCTGTCGCCCAACAAGACTTGACGGCGGGCGCCGCGCAATTTTCTCCAAGTCGGCTGCCGGCCGGTCGTGCTGATCTCCTCGCAACAGGAGATCGACATGACCGACTTAGCGAGATTATTGCACGCGGACGGACCGAACCCCGAGCACGCGGCGGCGCTGCGGCTTTACGGCCGTTTCGTCGGCGATTGGGACGCCGAGATCACCGTCCATGGACCCGATGGAACGAAACACACCGCGCCCGGCGAAATCCATTTCGGCTGGGTGCTGGAGGGCCGCGCCGTGCAGGACGTCTGGATCATTCCGCGCCCGGCTGGCAGCCCGGCCTTGCCGATCGCCGGCAATTGGTACGGCACGACGCTGCGGGTCTACGATCCGACCATCGATGCCTGGCGGATTTCCTGGTTCGATCCCGGTCGCTGCATATTCCGCCAGCAGATCGGCCGTCCACGCGATGCCGACATCGTGCAGGAAGGCACGACCGAAGCCGGCGACCTGACGCGGTGGAGCTTTACGGAGATCACCGAGGAGTTCTTCCATTGGCTCGGCGAGGTCAAGCCGGCCACCGCAACCGATTGGCGGCTCGTGGTCGATGTAAGGGCGAAGCGGCGCAAGGGTTGACGACGGCGCCGCTGTGCCCGCGATGACGGGTGCGGTTGCGCAACGCGCGCTGCTGCGTGCGATGACGAGGTGCTAGGCTCCCCGAACAAGAAGCATAGATAAGGGGAGCGCACGCCCATGGCCGCAAGCGGTCTGCCCGCCAACACGAGCGGGTTATTCGTCGAGCCGCGCGAGGACTGGCTCGCGCTGCATCAGGAGGAGATCATCGATCCCTTACGGCCGATCGTCGATCCCCATCACCATCTCTGGAATCGCGGGCACCGCTATCTGATCGAGGAGATGGCGGCCGATATCGCCTCCGGCCACAACGTCATCGCCACCGTCTATGTCGATTGCCGCTCGATGTATCGTGCGCACGGGCCAGAAGCATTCCGGCCGGTGGGCGAGGTCGAGTTCGCCAATGGCGTCGCCGCGATGAGCGCCAGCGGCGGTTACGGCAAGGCCGCGATTTGCGCCGGCATCGTCAGCCACGTCAATCTGCTGCTCGGCGATGCCGCAAAGCCGGTGCTGGAGGCCGAGATCGCGGCAGGCAACGGTCGCTTCCGCGGCATCCGGCATTCCTCGGCCTGGGACCCGGATCCTGCTGTCGCCGGCATGTATGCGAACCGGCCGCAGGGATTGCTGCAGGACCCGACCTTCCGCAGGGGCTTCGCCTGTCTCGCGCCGCTGAATCTGAGCTTCGATGCCTGGCTGTTCCATCCGCAGATCGGCGAGCTGACCGAGCTCGCCCGCGCATTTCCCGACACCAGGATCGTGCTCGACCATTGCGGCGGCCCGGCCGGAATCGGCCGCTTTGTCGGGCGACGCGAGGAGGTGTTTCCGCAATGGCGGGCGTCGATCCAGGAGATCGCCAAATGCGAGAACGTGGTGGTGAAGCTCGGCGGGCTCGCGATGTGCCTGCTCGGCTACGACTTCCATTTGCGCGAGAGGCCGCCGTCATCCGAGGAGCTTGCCGCCGCGTGGCGGCCTTACGTCGAGACCTGCATCGAGGCGTTTGGACCCAAGCGCGCGATGTTCGAGAGCAACTTCCCGCCGGACAAGGGCCAGTGCAGCTACCAGGTGATCTTCAACGCCTTCAAGCGTATCGCGGCGCCCCTGAGCGAGACCGAGAAGACGGCGTTGTTCTCGCAGACCGCGAGCAACTTCTACCGGCTCGATTTGCCTTAAAAAGGATTGCCGTCATGACGAGAACAGGGACCGGGATCTTGATCCCGGCCCCCGTTCCGTCGTGACCGCTGGGAAGCGTCCTTGAAACTGATTGAACTCTAGCCGGCGCCCATCAGCGAGGCCGGACGGCGCTCGCCGGTGGAGACGAAGATCTTCTTGAGCTTGTTGACGACGCGGATCAGGAAGCCGATCATCACGGGATTGGTCTTGCGGCAGAACGCGATCTTCTTGACGTGGCCTTCGACATGCCATTTGGCATGCGCGCCGTTGCGGAAGAAGATGACGTCGCCCGGGCCGTAGCGCTTCGGCGGCATGCCGTCGCTTTCGAGCACGATCGACCCTTCCATGATCATGATCGTTTCGTCGATATCGTAGTACCAGTTGAAGCGCCCTTCGGTGCAGGCCCAGATGATGGTCGAAGCGGTGCCGTCGGCACTGGTGGACAGGATGTGCGAGCGCGACACCGGATTGCCTTCGATGATCCAGGACGGTTCGATCGGCCGCAGCTCGAGGTCTACATTGCAACTGCTGATTTCAATCAATGTACGCGACATCTGTTTCCCCAGGGGATAAAATATGATCCGCCGGGTCTCGGCCCGGATTGTTCAAAGATGGCGGGAACGCTAGTAGCCGGTTTTTAATTCTTTCTTACGCAGGGGCCGACAATCAGCCGCAAGTTGCAGACGCGAAACGGTTAACGTCGCAATTTCCCTGCAATTTCGCGCACATGAACCCTTCTTTTCCGGGGTGCGACAAAGTGCGCGAAGCTATCTGAAAGGAGCCATGCCGATGCCCCTCACCCCGGAGGTTCTCGCAACTCAAGGCGAGGTCGTCGCCTGGCTCGGCAGCCTTGATGTCTCCTTCGCAACCGAAGAGGAGCCCTGGTTCACGGTCGACGGAATCGACAGCCCCCGGCAGATCGGCAGTGACGGCTCCGGCGGCGCGTTCGTGCTGCTGCCGTCTCAGAACGTGCTCTACGTCTCATCGGAAGGCCGCGCGGGAATCATCGCGGAAAGTTTCGAGGCTTTCGTCCAGCTCGTCGTGGCGCGCCCCTATTGGCTCGACATCCTCAAATTTTCCGCCGGCGGTGACCTCCATGAAATGCGGCGGGCGGCCGACGCGCTGGAGGCCACACTCGACGACGAGGACGACGTCAACGAGGCCCGCGAGCAAATCCGCAAGGGCCTCGACTTGCCCGAGGCGAATGATCCGGTCGGTGCGCTCTACGACGCGGTAGCGGCCTCCGACGCCGTCGTGCGGGCCACCGACGGCAGCCCGTTCACGACGCTGCTCAACCGCTTCAGCATCGACAACAGCCCGATGCTGCGCAACGCGGCGGCGTAAGGCGGGCTTTGAGAATAGGAACGTGCTCGGCCCTCATGGTTCGAGACGCGCCGTGAACGGCGCTCCTCACCATGAGAGTCTAATATCTCACCGCAAGAAAAAACCTCATCCTGAGGAGCCCGCGAAGCGGGCGTCTCGAAGGATGGATAGCAAGACGCGTTACTTCGCCCATTCGCCCTTGCGAAACACCGGCACTTTGCTGCCGTCGGCCAGAATGCCGTCGATGTCGGTCTCGGCCGAGCCGATCATCCAGTCGATATGGATCAGGCTCTGGTTGCCGCCTTGCGCCGCGATCTGCTGCGGCGTGAGCTGGGCGCCGTTGACGAAGCACTTCGAATAGCACTGGCCGAGCGCGATGTGCGAGGCCGCGTTCTCGTCGAACAGCGTGTTGTAGAACAATAATCCGCTCTGCGAGATCGGCGAGGAGTGCGGCACCAGGGCCACCTCGCCGAGACGGCGCGCGCCCTCGTCGGTGTCGAGCACCTTGTTCAGTACCTCCTCGCCGCGCGAAGCCTTGGCGTCGACGATCCTGCCGTCCTCGAAGCGCACCGCGATGTTGTCGATCAGCGTGCCCTGGTAGGACAGCGGCTTCGAGCTCACAACATGGCCGTAGACGCGCCGGCAATGCGGCGTGGTGAAGACCTCTTCGGTCGGGATATTGGCGTTGCAGCTGATGCCGTTCTTGGAGAGCGAAGCACCGCCCTCCCATTCATGGCCGTCGGCGAGGCCGATCGTGAGGTCGGTGCCCGGTCCTGAATACTGGAGCGCGCGGAAACGCTGGCCGTTGAGCCAGTTGGTGCGCTCCCGCAGCACCGCGTTGTGGCTCGCCCAATTGGCCGGCGCGTCCTCGCGATCGACGCGGGACGCCGCGAAGATCGCGTCCGCGAGCTTGCCGATCGCGACCTCTTCAGGATCATTCGGAAAGACCTGCTTCGCCCAGGACGGGCTCGGATAGGCGATGATGTTCCAGTTGGTGTCGAAATTGACGATCTTTTCCAGCGCGGGCTGATAGGCCATGGAATTGGCCTTGCTGGCGCGTGCGACCTTGGATGCATCTTCGCCCGAGAGCAGCATCGGATTGTCGCCGACGATGGCGAGACGCGCGGTGTTGTTCGAGAACGCCTTGGCCATGCCCTCGTAGAGCCAGTTGGCGGCGCGATCGAAGCTGTCGTCGTGGCCGTGGCGGTAGCGCGCCAGCGTCATCTCTTCGTCGGAGAGAATGGGCGTCACGATGCCGGCGCCGGCCTTGTACGCATGCACGGCAATCCGCCGCACCAGCGGCAACGCGATCGCAGGCGCCGTCAAGAGCAGATCCTGGCCGGGCCGCAAGCCCAGGCCCACCTTCACCGCAACCTCGGCCAGCCGGTCGAGCTTCACGGGATCGATGGGAGTGGAGGTGATGCGTTGATCAGTCATGCCGAATCCTCTGCCGAACGTCTCTCGCTCAATCTAAGTCTAGCATCGCGAGACACAAGTGCGCGAGTGCCTTGCGACACCCCAAAGATACGCAGTTTCGCGCATTTTGGTTTTCAACGCGTTGCCGATTTCAGCACCCGGTCGACCATGGCGGGAGCAAGGCCGAGGTAATTTTTCGGTGATGTCAGCGCCTCGATCGTGGCACGATCGATTCTGACGGAGACGCGGGAATCGGACGACAGTGCGTCCGCCAATGTCAGACCTTTCTCATTGGCGAGCCGGCAGGCGTCATAGACCACGTCATGGGCCTCCTGCCGCCCGATCTGCGGCGCGAGCCCCATCATGACGGCTTCGGCCACGATCAGACCGCGGCTGACGGCGAGATTCTCGTTCATCTTGCTTTCGTCCACGATGAGGCCGGCGAGCGCGAACTTCGCCTGGTGCAACGCGCCAGCGGTCAGCACGAAGCTCTCGGGGATCGCCATCCATTCGGCGTGCCAGGGCCCGGTGGCGCGCTCGAAATCCTGCACCATGGCATCCAGCATGAGGCCGGCGTGCTGGCGCACCGCCTTGGACGCCGCAAGCATCAGTTCCGAGGAGATCGGGTTGCGCTTCTGAGGCATGGTCGAGGACGCGCCGCGTCCCTTGACGAAGGGCTCGTAGACCTCGGCGAATTCGGTCGAGGCCATGATCATGATGTCGAGCGCGATCTTGCCGAGCGAGCCGGTGACGAGCGCCAGGAAATTCACAGCCTCGGCAAAACCGTCGCGTGCGACGTGCCAGGTCGAGGCGGGAACGCCGAGCCTCAGTTCGGCGCAGAGCGCCTCCTGCACCTCGAACCCCTTGTCGCCGAGCGAGGCCAGCGTGCCGGCGGCACCCGCGAACTGGCCGACCAGAACGCGCGGCTTCAATTCACTGATACGCTCGGCGTGGCGATCGAACATCGCGAGCCAGATCGCGGTCTTGTAGCCGAAGGTGACTGGCAGCGCCTGCTGGAGATGGGTGCGCCCCGCCATCGGCGTGTCGCGGTAGCGCTTCGAGAGGTCGGCGAGGATCTTGCGCAAGCCCGCGATATCCTGTTCGACGATCTCGAGGCCTGCGCGCAGTTGCAGCACCACGGCGGTGTCCATGATGTCCTGCGTGGTCGCTCCCCAATGCACATAGCGGCCGGCATCGCCGCATTGCTTCACCATCTGATGCACCAGCGGCAGGATCGGATAGCCGACGACATCGGTCTCCTGCCGCAACAGGTCGAAATCCAGCGCGGCAACGTCGGTCCGCGCCGCGATCTGATCGGCCGCGTCCTGCGGAATCACCCCGCATCTCGCTTCCGCCTTCGCCAGCGCCACCTCGACCTCGGCATAGCGCGCGACCGTCGCGATATCGGAAAACACCTCCCGCATCTGCGGCGTGCCGAAGGCATCGCGGAACAGCATGGAATCGAGCACGGTGGTTGAGGCATGAAAAGCGGGCATGGGCGTTTCTTCGTGGTTGGTGTTTTGTGTGAGGGCAGCTTACGCACACGGAACTGTTCGGCAATGGACATTCACTATTCGTCAGGTATTCGATGCTGTCGCGAAGGCCAGGACAACATGGGAAGCTGCCGCACACCATTGCCTGAACACCGTCATTGCGAGGAGCCCTTGCGACGAAGCAATCCACGCTAGCTCCGCGGCGGCAGGATGGATTGCTCGCAACGCCGTGACGAAATCGCGACAATCCGGCCGAAACGGCTTTATTCTAATCCAGGTTGCATTCCTCCCCGTAAATCGCATGGCTGCCATCACGCGATCGTGGTGAACCGGACAGGCCCCTTGGCGGACTCACAGACATCAGCCGAAATCCGTTTTGCTTTCATCATTGCCCGATGTTGCCTTGAGGTCTGAGTTTTCGACGTGCAGTTTCTGTTCCGGGATCACCTGCTCGATACCGACTTGCGCGAGCTGAGCCGCGAGCAGGTTCCCGTTGCCGTGGAGCCGCAGGTGTTCGATCTCGTTGTCCACCTCATGGAGAACCGCGATCGGGTGGTCAGCAAGGACGAACTGATCGACAAGATCTGGCACGGGCGCAGCGTCTCCGAATCCACGCTGACCAGCCGGATCAATGCGGCACGCAAGGCGGTCGGAGACAGCGGCGCAAGCCAGGCGCTGATCCGCACCATCTCACGCAAAGGTTTTCGTTTCGTCGGCGACGTCGAAACCAAGCGTGGGGCAACCGCGCCGGAATCCGATTTCGGAGCGAAGCTTCTGCGGGCCCCGCTGCTGCTACCGGACCGGCCGGCGATCGCGGTGCTGCCCTTCACCAACATGAGCGGCGACCGCGAGCAGGATTATTTCTCGGACGGAATCAGCGAGGACATCATCACCGCGCTGTCGAAGCTGCGCTGGTTCTTCGTCATCGCGCGCAACTCCTCCTTCGTCTACAAAGGCCGCGCGGTGCACATGAACGAGGTCGCGCGCGAGCTCGGCGTGCGCTACGTGCTCGAAGGCAGCGTGCGGCGGAGCGGCGATCGCGTGCGTATCTCCGCGCAGCTCAACGACGTCTCGACCGGCAGCCATCTCTGGGCCGAACGTTACGACCGCGAGCTTGCCGACATCTTTGCGGTGCAGGACGAGATCACCGAGGCGATCGTCGCCGCGATCGAGCCGCAGCTCTATACCGCCGAGAGTTTTCGCGCCCAGCAGAAGCCGCCGGGAAGCCTGGATGCATGGGACCTCGTGATGCGCGCATTGTCGCATTACTGGCGCATCACCCGCGAGGACAATGCCGCCGCGCAGGGACTGCTCGAAAAGGCCGTCGCGCTCGATCCCGCCTATGGCAAGGCACTCGGCCTGCTCGCGACCAGCCACATCTTCGGCGCGCATATGGGCTGGTCCGACATGGCCCCGACCGTGCCGGTCGCCGAGCGCGCCGCGCTCGCGGCGGTGGAGGCCGATCGCGAGGATGCCTGGGCTCATCATGGTCTGGCTTATACTTATCTATTCCGTCGCCGCTTCGACGACGCGCTGGCGGAGTTCGAGCTGGCGCTGAACCTCAATCCGAATTTTGCGATGGCACACGCCTTCTACGGCGTGACGCTGTGTTACGCGGGACGATGGCAGAACGGCGATGTCGCCGCGCGCCGCGCGCTGCGGCTGAGCCCGCGCGACCCGCTCGCGGCGATCTATTGCGGCGTCGCGGCCTATGCCCGGTTCATCGGCCGCGATTACGAAGGCGCCGCACAGATGGCGCGCGAGTCGATGCGGCAGCGCGCCGATTTCGTCGGCGCGCATCGCGTGCTGACGGCCGCCGCCGGAATGTCGGGCGATCCCGCGCGCGCGGCTTCCGCCCTGGAAGGCTTGCGCCGCGCCCAACCCGGCATCTCGCTCGCCTGGATCACGCGCGAGCTGCCGATGCTGCGGGACGAGGATCGCGAGCATTATCTCGAGGGATTGCGGCGCGCGGGGATGAGGTAGCGAATCTCTCCTCTCCCCGCTTGCGGGGAGAGGAAGAAAGCGCATCACTCCTGCATCATCTCGCCGCTGCCGCCGAATTCGGCCGGGAAATCCTTGAGCTTGGGCAGGCCGTCGCGCATTGGCAGCACCGTCTCGGCGTAGTTGACGTGGACGCCGGGCGCGAAGGCGAGGGTGGGGATGGTGGCGGTGAAGACGTCGACCAGGCCGAGCGGCGGATGGTTGGTCATGAGATGGCCGCCGCACTTCTTGCAATATTTGCGCTGGCTGAGCGGCGTCTTCGCAAAGGTCTCGACATTCTGAGCACCTTCGGTGATGCGCACGGCTTCGGGCTTCCACAGGCTGAAGGCGTTCACCGGACCGCCCGACCACGAGCGGCACGAGCTGCAATGGCAATAGCCCATCGCCTCCGGCGCGCCCGTGACCTCGATCGTGACTGCGCCACAGAAGCAGTTTCCAACATGTTTCATTAGGTCGTCTCCGTTGATGATTGTTCAGATTCCTCTCCCCGCTCCTGTTTGCCGATAACTCGGCGAGAACGAATGCGGGGGTCGCGACGAGCTTTGCTCGCACTGATAGCGTCGGGATGAGGGGGATTCACCCCGAGAAACGTTGAAGGTTGCGTCCGGCAGGATCCGTTACGCGCCTCTGCGCCGCCGCGCGTCCTCCTTTCGGGGGACGCGACGAGAAGACGCGGAAGCTATACCGACTTGCGCCAGGGAATAAGCATCGACACCCGTTGTTTGTACTGCCGGTACTCGTCGCCGAAGAGATCGATGAGGTCGTGCTCCTCCAGCGCGATGCCGACGAAGATGTAGAGCGTGGTCACGGCGGCGAACAGCAGATGGCCCGCGGTCATGACTGGCGCCGCCCAGAACGCGATGATGAAGCCGAGATAGATCGGATGACGGACGAACTTGTATAGCAACGGCGTCTTGAAGCGCGGCGGCGACGCCTCCTTGCCGACGAGATGATTGGTCACCTGATGCAATCCGAACAACTCGAAGTGATTGATGATGAAGGTCGAGGTGAATACCAGGACCCAGCCCACCAGCGACAGCGTGACGATCGTCACAGCAAGATCCGGGTTCGCGACGTCCCATACGACCGTGGGCAGCGGACGCCACTGCCAGAACAGGAGGAGCAATGACAGGCTCGCAAACAGCACATAGGTGCTGCGCTCGACCGGCTTGGGGACGTACTGCGTCCACCAGGCCTTGAATTGCCGGCGCGCCATCACGCTATGCTGGACCGCAAACAGGGCCATCAGGAGCAGATTGATGATGACGGCCTCGGCCACGGGCGTGTCGGTCCCGGTGTCGATGGTCTTCGGCACCACCAGCCCCATGACGAAGCCGATGGCGTACAGAATGGTGACGAAAAACACGAGATACGCCGCAATTCCGTACAGAAATGCGATGAACTTGAAAATGCGTGAGCCCGCAACCGGGCCGATAGGATGAACCTGATGATCAATTTGGGTCATAAACAGCTCCGTTGTGCCAAAACGCCGACACTTCATTGGTCGCTGCACCATGCCGCACCGGAGGTCTCAAGACTTTCGCGGACGGTTGATTTTCGCCTGAGACGACTTTGATTTTTGCTTGAGACGACAGAAACGTGCGATTTCGCTTTGAAAACAACGTGCTCGACGGCGACCTGCGGGAACTCACCTGCAGCGGCGCCGCCGTGCCGTTGCAGCCGCAGGTGTTCGATCTCCTGCTCTATCTGGTGGCGCAGCGCACCCGTGTGGTCAGCAAGGATGACCTGATCAGCCAGATCTGGAGCGATCGGATCATCTCTGATTCCGCCCTGAACAGCCGGATCAACGCCGCGCGCAAGGCGCTCGGCGACGACGGTGCGAGCCAGCGGCTGATCAAGACCATTCCGCGCAAGGGCTTTCGTTTCGTCGGCGAAGTCCGGGAAGAAGTGGCAGCCGCGACGGCGCCTGCGCAACCCGTCGCTGTTCTGCCGCGCGCCCAGGCGGACCGTCCGGCGGTCGCGGTGCTCGCTTTCGAGAACATGAGCGGCGATCCCGCACAGGACTATTTCGGCGACGGCATCAGCGAGGACATCCTAACCGCGCTGTCGAAGCAGCGCTGGTTCATGGTGATCGCCCGCAACTCGTCCTTCACCTACAAGGGCCGCGCGGTCCACATCCGGCAGATCGCCGAGGAACTGGGCGTCCGCTACGTCGTCGAAGGCAGCGTGCGCAAGTCGGACAACCGGGTGCGCATCACCGCTCAGCTCAACGACGCCACGACCGGCAGCCATCTCTGGGCCGAACGCTACGACCGCGAGCTGGTCGACGTGTTCGCCGTGCAGGACGAAATCACCAACGCGATCGCCGCGGCGATCGAGCCGCAGATTCATGCTGCGGAAAGTTTTCGCGCCCATCGCAAGCCCCCCGCGAGCCTGGATGCCTGGGATCTCCTGATGCGGGCGCTATCGCATTACTGGCGCGTGACGCGGCGGGATCACGAGACCGCACGGGTGCTGCTGGAACGCGCGATCGGGATCGACCCGAACTACGGTCAGGCGCTGTCGGTGCTCGCGGCGAACCACATGTTCGGCGTGCATCTCGGCTGGGCCGAGCTTGCGCTGGTGGCGCCGGTGGCGGAAGTCGCCGCGCTCGCCGCGGTGCGCTGCGACCACGAGGATGCCTGGGCGCACGCCGCGCTCGGCAGCGTCTACTTCTCGACGCGAAGGCTTGCAGACGCACTGTCCGAGTTCGAGCAGGCGCTCGCGCTCAATCCGAACTTCTCGCTGGCGCAGGGCTATTACGCACTGGCGCTGTCCTATGCCGGGCGACCGAAGGATTCATTCGAGGCAGCGCAGAGGGCAATGCGGCTCTCTCCGCGCGATCCATCCCTGGCGATCTATCATGGCATCGCCGGCTATGCCCGCTTCACCGAGCGGCGCTATGGCGAGGCCATCGCGCTCGCGCGCGAGGCGATCCGCCACCGCGGCGACCTCACCGGCGCCTACCGCGTGCTGGCGGTTTCTGCCGGTATGACCGGCGACGGCATGGTTGCGGAGATGGCGCTGGGCGAGCTCCGCCGCACCCAGCCCAACATCTCGTTGCACTGGATCGCGACGCAATTGCCGTGGGCCAACGAGGCCGACCGCGAGCACTATCTGGAAGGATTTCGGCGGGCGGGCTTGCGCTAGACGATCCTCATGCCGGGTCTGCGTCGCGCTTCCGGCGCAGATGGACGACGACGTCGAGCCGCGCGATCTCGTGGCCCGGAAGCGCCCCGGGTATCCTGGTGAAGGTCAGGCGGTCGGTGACGTCGACCAGCACATCCTCGCCTTCGAGGTAGAAATGCGGATGCACGGACGTATCGGTGTCGAAGAACGACTTGATGCCGTCGGCCGCGATCCGGCGCAACAGGCCGGCTTCGGTGAACTGGTTCAGCGTGTTGTAGACGGTCGCAAGCGACAGCCGCAGATTGGCGGCCGTCGCTTCTTCATAAAGCCCCTCCGCTGTCACATGACGATGGGGGCAGAGGAACAGCATTTGACCAAGCGCCAGACGGTGGCGCGTCAGCCTGAGGCCGGCATCGCCGAGCAGTTGCGCGCAACGTGCCGACGCCTCGTCCGCGAAGGAGATGGCGATATCGTCTGAATCCGCTTCGGGTGGGGTGGAATGGACGTTCATCGCCGATGCACTCGCAGTTGACCGGGCACGCGGGGCTTCACGCGTCCTGCCATCAGATCGCAGAAGCGGCAGCCCGGCTTTGATCCCGATCAAATCCGGAACGAGCCCGCCTCTGACCTATCGCAAGGCGGCCGAGTTTATTCCCGGCCAGAATAGCCTGACATCAATGAGGCTCGCATGTCCAAGCCGGTTCCCGACAAGGCAGAGATCGCGCTCGAATATCCCGACAAGTTCTATGTCGGCACCTTCGGGCATTCATCGCGGTTCGAGGCTCGCCTCGACGGCAGCGGCGTTGCGCTGGTGCTGCTGCATCCGGGCACGGCGGACGAGCGCAAATCGGTGCACCTGCACCTCAATTTCGGCCTGCTCGCCGGAATCCTGCGCGAGCTCGCGGGCAGTGTCGCGGCCATCCCCAAGGACGACATCGCGCACCGGGAGCAACTCGCGGATGCGCTTGCCGAGTTGCAACGGGTGCTGCGGCCCTCCTGAAGCCGGGCGGCGCGGCGGCGCCGGCTTGGCCGTCAAATGCCATAACAGGACGCGCTGTACATTTTTTGTGCGAACACTGTCGAGACTTTCATCTTGCGGCGCCGAACGAGACTGTGTGAGCCTCGATCCCGGATGGGGACTGGGATGGGCCGGCCATAGCTTTGCGCGCCATGACGTGCGAAGCGTTTGCGGCTGGTCTCGCTTGAGAAAGATACGACATGTCAAAACGAGTGTTGCTTGGTGTCCTCCTGGCTTGTGGTCTCGCGGCCCCGGCGCTGGCGCAAGAGCCGAAAGCGGGTGGAGCGATCAATGCCGTGATTCAGCCCGAGCCGCCCGGCCTGATGCTGGCAATGGTCCAGAACGGCCCGGTGCAGATGGTGTCGGGCAACATTTTCGAAGGCCTGCTTCGCTACAGCCCCAAGCTCGAACCGCAGCCGGAGCTCGCCGAGAGCTGGAGTGTCGGCGAGGACGCAAAAACCTACACATTCAAGCTCAGGAAGGGCGTGACGTGGCATGACGGCAGCCCCTTCACCGCCGCCGACGTGCTGTTCTCGCTCGAGATGCTGAAACAGACCCACGCGCGCGCCCGCAACAATCTGGCACAGGTCGACAAGGTCGAGGCTCCCGACGACTACACGGTGGTGTTCACGCTGAAGCAGCCGTTCGGCCCGTTCCTCGGCATCTTCGAGGTCGGCTCGATGCCGATGGTGCCGAAGCATCTTTATGAAGGCACCGACTGGAAGACCAATCCCTACAACAACGCCCCCGTCGGCACCGGCCCCTTCATGTTCAAGGAATGGCAGAAGGGCTCATTCATCCGCCTGGTCAAGAACCCGAACTATTACGAGAAGGGCAAGCCCTATCTCGACGAGATCTACTGGCAGATCATTCCCGATGCCGCGGCGCGCTCGGTGGCGTATGAGACCGGCAAGGTCGACGTGCTGCCCGGCGGCTCGGTCGAGAATTTCGACGTGCCGCGGCTGTCCAAGCTGAAGGACACCTGCGTCACCGGCGCCGGCTGGGAGTTCTTCTCGCCGCTGGCCTGGCTGTGGCTCAACAACCGCCAGGGTCCGCTCGCCGACAAGCGGGTGCGGCAGGCGGTGATGTTTGCGATCGACCGCGACTTCGCCAAGGACGTGATCTGGAACGGGCTCGGCAAGGTCGCAACCGGCCCGTCGGCCTCGACCATCAAATACTATACCGACGACGTGCCGAAGTACCCTTACGATCCGGCCAAGGCCAAGGCGCTGCTGAAGGAAGCCGGCTACAAGGGCGAGAAGATCCGTCTTCTGCCGCTCGCCTATGGCGAGACCTGGCAGCGCTGGGGTGAAGCCGTGAAGCAGAACCTCCAGGACGTCGGCATGAACATCGAGACCATCGCCACTGACGTCGCCGGCGGCAACCAGAAGATCGGCGACTGGGACTACGACATCGCCTTCACCTATCTCTACCAGTACGGCGATCCGGCCCTCGGCGTCGGTCGCAACTACGTCTCCAGCGCCATCGCCAAGGGCCAGGTGTTCAACAACGTCGAGGGTTACTCCAACCCGGAAATCGACAAGCTGTTCGCCGACGGCGCGGTGGCGACGCCCGACTCCAAGCGCAAGGAGATCTACGAGAAGGCGCAGAAGATCCTGGTCGAGGACGTGCCGGTGGCCTGGATGCTCGAGCTGCAATTCCCGACCATCATGCGCTGCAAGATCAAGAACCTGATCACGACCGGCATCGGCGTCAATGACGGCTTCAAGGACGCATGGCTGGACAAGTGAGGGCTGCCTCCGTCACCTCTCCCCGCTCGCGGGGAGAGGTGATCGCTCCATCTCTGTCGCTCCAGGTCACGTCACCGATATGATCCTCTAGATGCTCTCCTTTGTCGCTCAGCGTGTCGCGAAGGGCGTGATCGTCCTGCTTGCGATCGTCGTCCTCAATTTCTTCCTGATCCGGCTCGCGCCCGGCGATCCCGCCGTCGTGATGGCGGGCGAGGCCGGGGCGAGCGACCAGATCTTCGTCGAGCAGCTCAGGGAGAAGTTCGGCCTGGACAAGCCGCTGCCTGAGCAGCTCTTCATCTACGTCAAGGGCATTGCTACCCTCGACCTCGGCTTCTCCTTCCGCCAGCAGGCACCGGTCGCGAAGCTGATCGGTGAGCGGCTGCCCGCGACATTGCTGCTGACGCTGACGGCGTTTGCGATCTCGCTCGTGCTCGGCGTTCTCTTCGGCACCTTCGCCGCGCGCTTTGCCGGAACCTTTCTCGACACCGCGATCACCGTCTTCGCCCTGATATTCTACGCAATGCCGATCTTCTGGGTGGCGCTGATGGGCATCCTGCTGTTTTCGGTCACCATGGATTGGCTGCCGAGCTTCGGCTACGAGACCGTCGGCGCCAACTTCACCGGCTTCGCTCATGCCGTCGATGTGGCAAAGCACCTGATCATGCCGGCGATGACGCTCGGCCTGTTCTTCATGGCGACCTACACCCGCATGACGCGCGCCTCGATGCTGGAGGTGAAGCGTCTCGACTTCGTCAAGACCGCGCGCGCCAAAGGCCTCTCCGATGCCGTGATCCAGCGTCGCCACGTCCTGCGCAACGCGCTGCTTCCCGTCGTGACGCTCGCCGGCGTCCACTCCGGCACCCTGATCGGCGGCGCCGTCATCACTGAGACCGTGTTCGCCTGGCCCGGCATCGGACGCCTGATGTACGACGCCCTGCTCCAGCGCGACTACAATCTGCTGCTCGGCGTCTTCGTGATCTGCTCCGCCATGGTCCTGATCTTCAACCTCATCACCGACCTGGTTTATCGCCTGGTCGACCCGCGCATCGAATTCACCACATGAAACAGTTCTGGAAATCGATGCTGAGGAGCCCGAGCGGCGTAATCGGGCTCATCATCCTGCTCCTTGCGATCTCGGTCGCGTTGTTTGGTCCGATGCTGTTCCCGAACTCGCCCTGGCGCATGGTGCAGCGGCCGTTCCTGCCGCCGTTCACGCTCGCGACCGTGCCGCTCGGCACCGATGCACTCGGCCGCGACGTGTTCGCGGGAATGATCTTTGGCGCACGCGTCTCGCTGCTCGTCGGCATGGTCTCCACCCTGGTGGCGCTGGTCGTCGGCGTTCCCATCGGCGCCATGGCCGGCTATTTCGGCGGCAGGGTCGACGACGCCCTGATGCGCTTCACCGAGTTCTTCCAGACCATTCCGAGCTTTGCGCTCGCGATCGTGCTGGTCGCGATCCTGCAGCCCTCGATCTATTCGATTGTCGCCTCGATCGCGCTGGTAAGCTGGCCGCCGGTCGCGCGCCTCGTCCGTGGCGAGGTGCTGTCGTTGCGCACGCGGGAGTACGTCCAGGCCGCGATGGTCGCGGGCCAGAGCAACACCTGGATCATCCTGCGCGAAATCCTGCCGAACACGTTGTCGCCGGTGATCGTGCTGGCCTCGCTGATGGTGGCGACCGCGATCCTGCTGGAATCCTCGCTGGCGTTCCTCGGCCTCGGCGATCCCAATCTGATCTCCTGGGGCTACATGGTCGGTGCCGGCCGTACGGTGATCCGCCAGGCCTGGTGGATCACCGTGTTTCCCGGCGTCGCGATCCTGATCTCGGTGCTCGGGCTCAATTTGATTGGCGAAGGCATGAACGACGCGCTCAATCCGCGGCTGTCCCGGGAGGGCCGCTGATCATGACCGCACCGCCCGCCGTCTCCATCAAGAACTTGCGGATCGCGCTGCCCAAGGGCGCGGAACGGCCGTTCGCGGTCGACGGCGTCTCGCTCGATCTGCGGCCGGGCAAGATCGTCTGCGTCGTCGGCGAATCCGGCTCGGGCAAATCGATGTGCGCGCATGCGCTGATGGGCCTGTTGCCTGACACGGTCACCGTCACCTCCGGCGAGATCCAGTTCGAAGGCCGCGACCTGCTCAAGCTCGACGACGACGGTTGGCGCGATCTGCGCGGCCGCCGGCTCGCGATGATCTTTCAGGAGCCGATGACCGCGCTCAATCCGTTGATGCGGATCGGCGACCAAATGGCGGAGATGTTCGAGGCGCACGGGTTGCTCACGCCGAGGGAATGGCGCGCCAAGGCGCTGTCGCTGGCGCGCGAGGTCGGCCTCCCCGATCCCGAGCGCATCGTGCGCGCCTATCCACACCAGCTCTCCGGCGGCCAGCGCCAGCGCGCCATGATCGCGATGGCGCTCGCGCTCGAACCGGCGGTGCTGGTCGCGGACGAGCCGACAACAGCGCTCGACGTCACCACGCAAGCGCAGATCCTGAAACTGATCCGCAACCTCCAGCGCAATCGCAACATGGCGGTGATGTTCATCACCCATGATTTCGGCGTGGTCGCCGACATCGCCGACCAGATCGTCGTGTTGCGCCACGGCAAGGTGGTCGAGGAAGGCCCCGCCTCGGCCGTCTTCAACGCGCCGCAGCACGACTACACCAAGGCGCTACTCGCCGCCGTGCCCTCGATGGACCCGCCCGCCCGCAGCGCCCTCGACGACCAGGCCAAGGCGGTCGAGGTGATCGGACTGGACAAGACCTACGTCACCTCGGGCGGCTGGTTTCGCGAGGACCGCCGCGTCGATGCCGCTCGCGAAGTCAACTTCACGATTCTCAAGGGCGAGACGCTCGGCCTGGTCGGCGAATCCGGTTCCGGAAAATCGTCGGTGGCCCGGCTGGTGATGCGGCTGATCGAGGCCGATCGCGGCACCGTGCGGATCGGCGAGACCGATCTCACAAAGCTCGCGGGCAAGGCGCTACGCGCCGAGCGTCATCGCATCCAGATGATCTTCCAGGATCCGTTCGCTTCGCTCAATCCGCGCCGCAAGGTCGGTCATATCATCGCCGACGGCCCGATCGCGGCCGGTACCGATCCGAAAGTCGCGTTCGACCGCGCCCGCAATCTCCTCAAGATGGTCGGCCTCGATGCCGGCGCCCTCGAGCGCTATCCGCATGAATTCTCCGGCGGCCAGCGCCAGCGCATCGGCATCGCGCGCGCGCTCGCGCTCGAGCCCGAGATCATCGTCGCGGATGAGGCCGTCTCGGCGCTCGACGTCTCCGTGCAGGCGCAGGTCCTGAGGCTGCTCGAAGACCTCAAGGCCCGCCTCGGCCTCTCGATGCTGTTCATCACCCACGATCTACGCGTTGCCGCCCAGATCTGCGACCGAATCGCCGTGATGCAGCGCGGCGTCATAGTCGAGCTGAAGCCGACCGCGCAGCTGTTCGCCGCGCCCGAACATGCCTATACGCGCGAACTGCTCGCGGCGGTGCCGGGGCGCAAGGAGCGCGCGCCGGCAGCGTAAGTCAGCCGATTGCGGCTACTTCGGTCGAGGATTCGTGTTGTTCCAGGAGGGGACTGAGTTTGTTACGCCGACGGAGGGCTGGTTGGACGTTCCGACCGAGGGCGCTGTCACGGTCCCGACGGTCTGCCCGGAACTTCCGATAGTCCCTTGCTGTACCGGCGCTCCGGTGCGTCCGCTCGTGCTGCCTGGTGTACCTGTCGCCGACGTCTGTGCGTTGACAGCGAGTGGCGCTGCGGCCAATCCGAGAGCAATGAGTGCAGCAATGGAGCGTTTCGTTGTTGTCATGGCTGATCCTTTCGGGCGGTCTCTCAATCGCAATGCCGTTCGTCAGGCGCACGTGCACTGAGTGATCTACAACTCCGCGCGCGAGACAATGTGCCGCAATGCCCTCACACCGCAGAGCTCAATACGTCATCACGAAGCTGCGAAGCGATCCGGCCGAACAGATGCGTCGTGAGAGCGGCGCATCTCTGAAGGTATCTCGTTCCACTTCAGGAACGGAATACTCACGGGCTTTTTATCCCTCGTGACCGCCCGCACGGCTGCAAAGCCGAAGCCGGCACCCCACATCCGCATGAAATGATTTCCATCATGTGATGATGGATTGAGGATCTATTGGAGCCGACATGGGCCAGGTTATTGAGTTTGTCTCGAAATCCGAGCGCGAGCGCATTCGCCTCATCCAGGAAGCGCGCGCGATCTACGACAGCATCTTCCCGCCGGCTGATCCGGTAGGCGAACGATCGAGCGGAGCCTCCGCGCGTCGCAGCGACGGAGGAAACCTCGCGTGATCAAGATCATTGCCGTGCTCTGCAACCTCGCCTCTCCAGCGAACTGTCATGAGCAAACCGTCACCACATCCGACTTCGCCGACGTCTCGATGCAATCGTGCCTGATGGGTGCGCCACAGCTCGCCGAATGGATGAACCAGCATCCAGCCGAGCGCCTCGCCGGATGGCGCTGCGTGATCGGCCAACAGGTCGGTCGGGGAATTTAGGATCGGGCTGCGCTGTCCCTGAACGATCCGAAATGCCTGGTCCACCGCCATGAACATTGCTGGTCGCGCTTGATCTTCTCTGGCCTTGCGAACGGCGCAGGGTGACCGGCATTGGCTCGCCGGACAGGCGCGCCTATCGGATGGGCGGGTTGGTGTTGTTCCAGGTCGGGACTGCGTTGGTCACGCCGACGGACGGCCAATTATAGGTACCGATCGATGGCGCCGTGACCGTCCCGACCGACTGTCCGCTCGACCCGTAGGCTCTGGGCTGTGCTGCCAACGATCCGGCGCTCCCATAATTCGGAGCCACCACGCCGGTGCTGTAAGATCGGATTGACCGGTGCTTTTTGGCTTCAGCCGCGAACGGCGCGGCAAGCAGCCCGATGGTGACGAGGGCGGCGATGGCGGGTTTGATGCTTGTCATGGCTGATCACTTCATTCTGCCGCCCCCTTGGCATTTGTTCATTCAGCGGCGAATTTCCATGGGCACCCCATTCATAACTTCGTGCGCGGGCGAAGATGCCGCGGACCGGTTGCCGTTACCGCTCAGATGGATGCCGAATGTCTTGCGCAAGCCGATTTGTCCGGCTGGCGTGACGTGCACGATCCGCGTGTCGCGGTCCCGTCTCAGCCAGCCGCGCTCCAGGCAGCAACGTTGAATCTCTGCGCCGACGTGACCGGCGACGTGAAAGCGACGCTCGCTCCAGTCCAGGCATGGGCGGCAGAAGATTCGCCTGCTTCCGGATTTCGGCTCCAGCACCGCGCCGAACGCGGAGAGGAAATGCGTTCCGGAGGCCGTTACCTCTCCGCCGTCATCGGTGAGCACGACGTGCGCTTTGGCGACGAGGGCGTCGGCGATGGCGACGCCGAGATAGCCGGCCAGATGGTCGTAGCAGGTGCGCGCAAAGCGAAGTTGATCGTCGGCGATCGAGCGTGACTGATGACGCGGCGGAACCTCGATGGCGGCGACGGCCTTGATGCTCTCCAGCATCCTGGCCACCAAAGGAGACGCGATGCGGTAATAGCGGTTGCGACGTTTCTGCGTCACGATGAGCAGCCGCGCCCCGACCAGCTTGCCGAGATGTCCGCTTGCCGTCGACCTCGATATTCGCGCGCGCGCCGCCAGTTCGCTCGCGGTCAGGGCCTGCCCGCCCATCAGCGCCGCCAGCATCGTGGCCCGCGCGGTATCGCCGACCAGTGCCGCCACCTCGACCATGTTTGCCGCTGCGACCATGGAGAAAGCGTATCGCGACCGTCCCGGCACGACAACGGTGATGGTTTGGCCGCGGCCGAACCATTGGACGCCGAGCGCGCTCTACCGTGGCTCCGACACAATCCGGAGGCCCAGCATGAAACGCATCCGCGTGGAGCCGATATCGACCTATCTGGAGCGCCGCCGCAGAGGCCCGATCTATCCGGTCGTCGTCGTCGAAGGCTTCGTCTATCTATCCGGCCTGCCGCCATTCGATCCCGAAACGGGCGAGGTCAGAACACTACCGTTCGAGCGGCAGGCCGAGATCGTGCTCGACCAGATGAAATGCTGCCTGGAAGCGGCGGGGTCGTCGCTGGCGGAGGTGATCAAGTGCAATGTCTATTGTACGCCCGATCCCGCGCATTTCGCCACGTTCAACGAGGTCTATGCCCGTTACTTCCAGGACTGTTCACCGGCGCGCATCTTCCTGCACGTTCCATCTTGGCCTGGGCCATTTGACATCGAGGTCGATTGCGTCGCGCTGGCGAGGCAACATGGATGAGGTCAGGCGCGGATTGCCCGCCTTCGGATGGACCCGAATCAGCGCTAGTGCATTCACCTCATCGACTTCGCGTATTGAGGCGACATGACCGGTCCCGAACTAAAGCAACTCCGCCACGATCTCTCGGAGGTCCTCGAGCGCAAGCTCACCGCGGCCGACATGGCCCGGCTTTGCGGATTGCCGGAGAAGGGCGGCGCCGACACCATCCGGCGCTGGGAGGTGAGCGGCCCGACACCGTCGGCGACCAAGGTGCTGCGCGTGCTCGCGATGGCGAGCGAGCGCTATCCGATCCTGGAGAAGTTCGACGTGTTCGATCGTCATGACGTGCGCGAGGAAGACCGGCCCGCAAAGCGCGCTGCATTCCGCGAACAGATGCGCGATGAGGCGCGGCGCCGCCTTGGTTAACGAGATGCGCGCGCAAGTTACCCTGATAGCGCCGAGTTAAGCCTTCCTTCACCACTTCTTAAGCCGCCATTAAGCACGAAAATCATTTACAGCCCAATAAGTTAGGTTGGCTGCCGCTGTGCCACGGATGTGACAGCATTTTCGTCAAAAGCGAGCTATCTGCAGAACCAACGACGGCGCGGAAAGCGCGCCTGCCGCGGACCTGAGTGTTGGAGTTTGGACGATGAAGAAGATTCTGTTTGCGACCGTTGCGCTGCTCGTGGTGGGCGCTGCCGCGCCGGCGGTCGGTGCCGATCTCGGTAACCGCAATTACTATAAGGCGCCCGCGCCCGCCTATGCCGCGCCGATCTACAACTGGACCGGCTTCTACATCGGCGGCCATGTCGGCGGCGCGTTCTCCAGCGACAACAATTTCAGCGGCCTCTCCACCGGCAACAACGGCAACGGCCGTTTCCTCGGCGGTCTGCAGGCCGGCGCGGACTGGCAGTTCAACCCGAACTTCGTTGTCGGCGTCGAAGGCCAGTATTCCTGGCTCTCCGGCAGCGTCGGCGCGGTGTTCCCGGGCGGCGTCGCCTACACCAACGACCAGCGCGGTCTCGGCTCGATCACCGGCCGCGTCGGCTACACTTGGGGTCCGGGCCTGCTCTATGTGAAGGGCGGCTACGCTTATTCGGACAACAACGAGAAGGTGACCGTCGGCGGCGTGCCGGCGGCCTTCGTCATCACGGGCGATCACCGCAACGGCTACACCGTCGGCGCCGGCCTCGAATACATGTTCGCGCCGAACTGGTCGGCCAAGGCCGAGTACCAGTACTACAATTTCGGCGACGCGCACTTCACCGGTGGTCCGCTGGCGGGCACCGGCAACTTCACCACCGACGACCACACCATCAAGGCGGGCGTCAACTACCGCTTCAACTGGGCCAACTCGGCGGTCGCGCGCTACTGAACGGTTACCAAGATCTTATCATGATGAAGGGCCGGCATCATTGCCGGCCCTTCTTTTTTCGCTGTGCGGAACGTAGGCAACCGATTGAGCAACTTGCGATTTTTTAACCTGGCCCGAGGATACTCCGCGGCGAAAACATAAAGATCACGCGTGGGGGAATTTCGATGGCGATCCGTCTGGGCCTTGGCCGCTTGCTTGGTCGTATCCGGCCTCGTTTCAAAATGCCGACGTGGGGCGTGCGCGGCAGCCTGTTCACGGCCTTCGCGGTGATCGCGGGCATGGGCCTCGTGATTGCAGCCGGCGCCGGCTTCGTCTTCAACCATCTCGGCAGCACCATGATGGACCTGAGCGGCCGCGACATCCCGCGCCTTTCCGCCAGCCTTCAACTCGCATCGCAAAGCGCAACGCTTGCGGCACAGGGGCCGGGCCTCCTGGCGTCGCCGTCCGACGAGGCGCTGAACGAACGCACCAAGAAGGTGCAGGAGATCCAGCAGCTCGCCATGGCCAAGCTCGGCGAGATCATCGAGCTCGGCGCCGACAAGCAGATCGCAACCGCGTTGCGCGACACCGCCAAGAGCATCGACGAGGCGACCCAGAGCCTGGTGTCGGCCGCGCGCGAACGGCTGGATACCGGCGCACTGCACGACAAGCAATATGAAGCGCTCCGCAAGGCGCAGCTCACCTTCGTCGGTGCGGCCGGTCCTGCCATGCTGGATGCGCAAACGCGCTTGAACGCGATCCTCGGCGCGGCGGAAGTTTCCGCCGACGATGCCACCGAAGCCGCCCGCACCGTCTCCCAGGTCGCGACCATCTCCGCCAACGGCAATCTGATGGCTGCCGACATGATGGCGGCGCTGTCGGCCAACAACAGCGATACCCTGGAGGCGATCGAGAAGGAGTTCAAGGCGACGCGCGACCGCGTCAAGTCGAACCTCGAGGACCTGCCGAACATGGCCTCGATGCAGGCGGTGCGCGACACCGTGCAAAAGCTGTTCGCCTTCGGCGAAGGCAAGTCCGGCGTGTTCAAGATCCGCCAGAAAGAGCTCGACGCGATCGACTACGGCCAGACCATCCTGGACGAGACCCGCAAGCTCAATGTCGGCCTCGGCATCAGCGTGCAGCAGCTCGTCGAGGGCGTGCAGAAGGAGACCAACGCGTCGACCTTCCAAGCGCGGCATGAGATCTCGCTCGCGACCACCGCGATGCTGGCACTCGGCGCTCTGACGCTGGTCGGCTCGGCGCTGTTCGTCTGGCTCTATGTCGGCCGCAACATCCTGCGCCGCATTCGCGAGCTTCAACGCGCCATGCAGTTGCTCTCGGCCGGCGACCTCGACACCGAGATCGTCCGCTCCCGGCAGAACGACGAGATCGGCGCGATGAAGGAAACGCTGACGGTGTTCCGCGACAGCATGATCGAAGCTCGCGCGCTTGCGAGCGAGCAAGACAGGGATCGCGTCGCCAAGGCCGAGCGTGCGGCGCAGATGGAAGCGAAGATTGCAGAATTCGAGGGCGCGGTCCGCACCGCACTCGACAATCTCGCGCAGTCAGCCAATTCGATGCAATCGACCGCGCAGAGCATGTCGAACACGGCAGACCAGTCCAATGCGCTGGTGAACGCGGTTGCCTCCGCAGCCGAAGAGACCTCGGTCAACGTGCAGACCGTATCATCAGGCACCGAGCAGCTCTCGTCCTCGATCGAGGAGATCAGCAAGCAGGTCGTGACCTCGGCCGCGATCGCCAGGAAGGCGGTCGACGAAGCCGGCGCGACCGATGCCACGGTGCAGAGCCTCGCCGACAGCGCGAGCCGCATCAGCGTGGTGGTCGACCTGATCCAGACCATTGCCTCGCAGACCAATCTGCTGGCGCTCAACGCCACCATCGAGGCGGCGCGCGCGGGCGAAGCCGGTCGTGGCTTCGCGGTGGTCGCCTCCGAGGTGAAGAGCCTCGCGAGCCAGACTGCCAAGGCGACGGAGGAGATCCGCAGCCAGATCGCCAGCATGCAGTCAGTGACGACTTCGGCCGTCGGCGCCATCCAGGGCATCGGCCGGATCATCGGCGAGATCAACGACGTCACCACGACGATCGCCGCCGCGGTCGAGGAACAGGGCGCGGCGACCCGCGAGATCGCCCGCAACATCCAGCATGCCGCTGGCGGCACCAGCGAGGTTTCCAGCAACATCGTCGGCGTCTCCACGGCTTCGGCGGAAGCCGGCGCAGCGGCGAACGAAGTGCTCGGCGCCTCCGACTCGCTCCGCCGCGAGGCCGACATGCTGCGCGGAGAGATCGACGCGTTCCTCAACAACATGCGGGCGGCGTAGGCGCCGTTCCGTAACCCGGAATGACCGCTATGCGGACCCGGCCAGCGTCCTTTTTCGGCTGGCGCGGCGGGGGCGGCGGGTTTAAGTCGGTAGCATGAACGCAAAGACCGACACCGTGCAGTCCTCCGCCGACGCCCTGCGCTATCCCTGGGAACAGCATCCCGGCCCCGAACAGGTCGTCGAGGTGAAGCCCGGTGTGTTGTGGGCGCGGCTGAAGCTGCCGTTCCGGCTCAACCATGTGAACATCTACCTGCTCGCCGACGGTGACGGCTATGCCATGATCGATGCCGGCTTCGGCAATGAGGAGACGATCGAAGCCTGGACGAAGCTGTTCGACGGGCCGCTGAGGGGCGTCAACATCACGCGCCTGATCGTGACCCATTCCCATCCCGATCATGTCGGTCTGGCCGGGTGGATCGTCGAGCGGTTCAACTGCCCGCTGGTGATGTCGCAGGTCGAATATCTGCAATCGGTCTATCACCAGAACCGCGGCACCGAGGAGCGGCAGGAAGCGCAGCGGCTGTTCTTCCGCCGCCACGGCATGGACGAGTCGCTCACCGAAAAACTGCTCGGCCGCGGCCAGGACTACCTCAAGCGCGTCTCGGTGCTGCCCCCGTCCTACCGCCGCATCTCGCATGGCGAGGACGTCGTGATCGGCACGCGCCGCTTCAAGGTGATCACCGGCGGCGGTCACGCGCTCGACCAGGTGATGCTGTATTGCGCCGACGACAAGCTGTTCCTCTCGGCCGACCAGGTGCTGAGCAAGATCTCGCCGAACGTCAGCGTGTGGGCGGTCGAACCCGATCAGAACTCACTGGGCGAATATCTGGCCTCGCTCGCCAGCCTTACGACGACTCTCCCCTATGACGTGCTGGTGCTGCCCGGCCACGGCGTGCCGTTCTACGGCCTGAAGACCCGCATCAAGCAGCTCGCCGATCACCACGAGGAGCGCTGCCGCCTGATCGCGGAAGCCTGCCGCGAGGTGCCGCAGACCTCGCGCGCCCTGGTGCCCGTGGTGTTTAACAAGCACGTGCTGGACGAACACCAGATGGGCTTCGCCGCCGGCGAACTGGTCGCCCACGTCAACTACATGATCGTGGAAGGCCGGCTGACGGCGGAGATGAAAGACGGCGTGTTGCAGTTCAGGACGACGACCTGAAGGCTGCGCTCAATTCACCGGATGGTGCAGAGCAACATTGCATCTCGCGCGAACTTGATCCGGATCAAGTTTCAAATCGCACGATAGGGCATTTTGCCCAAATGCCCCGCAGGTCCAAATGTGGGATAGCGCATAGACATTGGAGCTGGAAAAGCTCTAAGGATATGCGGGTCTTTGGTCGGTTCCGCTGCAGGTTTGACGATGGATTACGCCCAGTTCTTCAATTCCGCCCTTGATCGTCTCCACACCGAGCGGCGCTACCGCGTGTTCGCCGATCTCGAGCGCATTGCCGGCCGGTTCCCGCATGCGCTCTGGCACTCGCCGAAGGGCAAGCGCGACGTCGTGATCTGGTGCTCCAACGATTATCTCGGCATGGGCCAGCACCCGAAGGTGGTGGGCGCAATGGTCGAGACCGCGACCCGCGTCGGCACCGGCGCCGGCGGCACCCGCAACATCGCCGGCACGCATCATCCGCTGGTGCAGCTCGAGGCCGAGCTCGCCGATCTCCACGGCAAGGAAGCCTCGCTGCTCTTCACGTCCGGCTACGTCTCGAACCAGACCGGCATCGCGACCATCGCGAAGCTGATCCCGAACTGCCTGATCCTGTCGGACGAGCTCAACCACAATTCGATGATCGAGGGCATCCGCCAGTCCGGCTGCGAGCGGGTCGTGTTCCGCCACAACGACCTCGCCGATCTCGAAGCGCTGTTGCAGGCTGCGGGCCCGAGCCGGCCCAAGCTGATCGCCTGCGAGAGCCTTTACTCGATGGACGGCGACATCGCCCCGCTCGCCAGGATTTGCGACCTCGCCGAGAAGTACGGCGCAATGACCTATGTCGACGAGGTCCATGCCGTCGGCATGTACGGCCCGCGCGGCGGCGGCATCGCCGAGCGCGACGGCGTGATGCATCGCATCGACATTCTCGAGGGCACGCTCGCCAAGGCGTTCGGCTGCCTCGGCGGCTACATCGCCGCCAACGGTCAGATCATCGACGCGGTGCGCTCCTATGCGCCGGGCTTCATCTTCACCACCGCGCTGCCGCCGGCGATCTGCTCGGCCGCGACCGCCGCGATCAAGCATCTGAAGACGTCAAGCTGGGAGCGCGAGCGTCACCAGGATCGCGCCGCCCGGGTCAAGGCGATCCTCAACGCCGCCGGCTTGCCGGTGATGTCGAGCGACACCCACATCGTCCCGCTGTTCATCGGCGATGCCGAGAAGTGCAAGCAGGCCTCCGACCTCCTGCTCGAGCAGCACGGCATCTACATCCAGCCGATCAACTATCCGACGGTCGCCAAGGGCTCCGAACGCCTGCGCATCACGCCCTCGCCCTATCACGATGACGGCCTGATCGATCAGCTCGCCGAAGCCCTGCTGCAGGTGTGGGATCGCCTGGGTCTGCCGCTTCGCGCGAAGTCGCTTGCGGCGGAGTAGCTCCGGGTCGTCCTGCTTAACGACAACCCCAGTTCCCGCACCCGCACGGCATTTCGCTGTCGCCTACGGCCGTCCAACGCGCTAGATTACAGGGAAAATGAGATCGGGCGCGGCCAGCGCGCCCAGAGAGAAGCACGCTCGCCATGCTGCACGATTGGGGCGTGATCGCCGCCGCCTTCGGCTATATCGGCTTTCTGTTCCTGGTGGCGAGCCATGGCGACCGCCGCTCGCCGGCCGGGCGCGGCCGCGCCTCGGGGCTGATCTATCCGCTGTCGCTGGCGATCTACTGCACCTCCTGGACCTTCTTCGGCTCGGTCGGCTTCGCCACCCGCACCTCCACCGACTTCCTCGCGATCTATGTCGGCCCGATCCTGATGATCGGGTTAGGGGCCGGCGTCCTCCGCCGCGTGATCCAGCTCGCGAAGGCCCACAACATCACCTCTATCGCCGACTTCATCGGTGCGCGCTACGGCAAGAGCCAGGCGGTGGCGGCAACCGTCGCGCTGATCGCCATCATCGGCTCGGTGCCCTACATCGCGCTCCAGCTCAAGGCGGTCGCCTCCTCGCTCGAAACCATCCTGAGCGAAGACCAGGCCTTCTCCCACATCCCGATCGTCGGCGACGTGGCGCTGATGGTGACGCTGGCGATGGCGGCCTTCGCAGTGCTGTTCGGCACGCGGCAGACGGACGCCACCGAGCACCAGCACGGCCTGATGCTCGCGGTCGCGACCGAATCCATCATCAAGCTGGTCGCCTTCCTCGCCGCGGGCATCTTCGTCACGTTCTGGATGTTCTCGCCGCACGAACTGATCGAGCGCGCGATGAAGACGCCGGAGGCGGTGCGCGTCATCAACTATTCGCCGTCGATCGGCAACTTCCTGACCATGACGCTGCTGTCGCTGTGCGCGATCATGCTGCTGCCGCGCCAGTTCCACGTCAGCGTGGTGGAGAATTCCTCGGACGCCGAGGTCGGACGCGCGCGCTGGCTGTTTCCGCTCTATCTCGTCGCCATCAATCTGTTCGTGATCCCGATCGCGTTCGCCGGCCTCGTCAGCTTCCCGTTCGGCGCCGCCGATCCTGACATGTACGTGCTGGCGCTGCCGATGGAGGGCGGCGCGGATCTGCTCAGCGTCGCCGTCTTCGTCGGCGGGCTGTCGGCGGCGACCGCGATGGTGATCGTCGAATGCGTCGCGCTCTCCATCATGGTCTCGAACGATCTCGTGGTGCCCCTGGTGCTGCAACGACGGCCCGAGGGGCGCACCGGCGGCGCCGATTTCAGCGACTTCCTGCTGCGCTCGCGCCGGCTCGCGATCTTCGCCATCATGGTGATGGCCTATTTCTACTACCGCGCGCTCGGCAACACCCAGCTCGCGGCGATCGGGCTCCTGTCTTTTGCCGCCATCGCCCAGCTTGCACCAAGCTTCTTCGGCGGATTGCTGTGGCGGCGCGCGACCGCGCGCGGCGCGATCGGCGGCATGCTGGTCGGCTTCGCGGTGTGGCTCTACACGCTGTTCATCCCGAGCTTCATGGATACCTCGACGGCGGGCATCCTGCTGCTCCAGCACGGCCCGTTCGGGATCGAGGCGCTGCGGCCGCAGGCGCTGTTCGGCGCCGATTTGCCGCCGCTGATGCACGGCGTGGTCTGGTCGCTGTCGCTCAACATCCTCACCTATGTGCTGTTGTCGCTGGCGCGCCGGCCGTCTTCGATCGAGCTGGTGCAAGCCGATCTGTTCGTCCCCAACACGCTCGCGCCGATCTCCCCGGGCTTCCGGCGCTGGCGCACCACCGTCACGGTGCAGGACATCCAGACCACGGTGGCGCAATATCTCGGGCCTGACCGGGCGCGGCATTCCTTCGAGGCATTCTCCGCGCGGCGCAATGTGCGGCTGGAATCCGGGGCGCCCGCCGATTTCGAGCTGCTGCAGCACGCCGAGCACCTGATCGCCTCCTCGATCGGGGCGGCCTCCTCGCGTCTCGTGATGTCGCTGCTGCTGCGCAAGCGGACGGTCTCCGCCAAGGCTGCGCTAAAACTGCTCGACGATTCCCATGCGGCGCTGCATTTCAACCGCGAGATCCTCCAGACCGCGCTCAACCATGTGCGCCAGGGCATCGCGGTATTCGATGCCGATCTGCAACTGATCTGCTCCAACCGGCAGTTCGGCGATCTCCTCAACGTTCCCCCGCATTTCATCCAGTTCGGCACGCCGTTGCGCGAAATCCTGGAATTTATGGGCGTGAGCGAGCCGGCCGATCCGATCGAGCGCGAGGCCATGCTGGAGCGCCGGCTGGCGGCCTACACCACCGACGGCGAGCCTTATCTCGAGCGCCTGCCCGACCGCCACATGGTGATCGAGATCTTGACCAACCGCATGCCGGGCGGCGGCTTCGTGATCACCTTCACCGACGTCACGCCGACGTTCGAGGCGGCCGAAGCGCTGGAGCGCGCCAATGCGACGCTGGAAAAGCGGGTGCGCGACCGCACCGAGGAACTGACCCGGCTGAATTCCGAGCTGGCGCTGGCCAAAAGCGCGGCCGAAGACGCCAGCATCTCCAAGACGCGCTTTCTCGCCGCCGCCAGTCACGACATTCTCCAGCCGCTGAACGCGGCGCGGCTCTATGTCACGAGCCTGGTCGAGCGTCAGCACAGCGGCGAGGAGACGCGGCTGGTCGAGAACATCGACGAATCGCTCCAGGCGATCGAGGAGATCCTCGGCGCGCTGCTCGACATCTCCCGGCTCGACGCCGGCGCGATGACGACCTCGATCTCGAGCTTCAAGATGGCCGATCTGATGCGCTCGCTGGAGATCGAGTTCGCTCCGATCGCACGCGCCAAGAATCTGGCGCTCGTCTTCGTGCCGTGCTCGCTGCCCGTCGAGTCGGATCGTCTCCTGCTGCGACGGCTGCTCCAGAACCTGATCTCCAACGCGATCAAATATACCCCGCGCGGGCGCGTCCTGGTCGGCTGCCGCCGCCATGGCGCCTCGCTCAAGATCTGCGTCTACGACACCGGCGTCGGCATTCCGACGGTCAAGCGCAGCGAGATCTTCAAGGAATTCCACCGTCTCGAGCAGGGCGCGCGGATCGCCCGCGGCCTCGGCCTTGGCCTGTCGATCGTCGAGCGGTTGGCGCGCGTGCTCAAGCACGACATCGCCATCGATTCCAATGTCGGCGGCGGCTCGGTGTTTTCCGTGACGGTGCCGACGGCGAAGGCGATCACCCACACCGCGGCCGTGACCAGCGCAACGCCGCTCGCACGCACCTCGATCTCGGGGACCCTGATCGTCTGCATCGAGAACGACGCCGCGATCCTCGACGGCATGCGCACGCTGCTGAAGGCGTGGGACGCCGAAGTGATTGCGGTCGCCGATCCCGAGGGCGCGATCGCCGCGATCGAAACCGCCGGCCGCCGCGTGACCGGGCTGCTGGTCGATTATCACCTCGACCGCGGCAACGGCATCGCCGCGATCCGCGACATCCGCCGCCGCTTCGGTGACGGCATCCCCGCGATCCTCATCACCGCCGACCGCAGCCCCGCCGTGCAAATGGCGGCCCGCGACGAAAAGGTCGCGGTGCTCAACAAGCCGGTCAAGCCGGCCTCGCTCCGCGCCCTGCTCGGCCAGTGGCGCACGCAGCAGATGGTGGCGGCGGAGTGAGCCTCCGCTCTCAGGGCGCAAGCCTCGTAAACACGTAATCGCGACTCTTCACACGAGCTTCGTGGCAGGCGAAGCAGGTGCGATGCTGTGCCTCGTCGACCGGCTTGCCGTTGACGAAGCGACCAAATCCCCAGCCGCCGGTCGAGGCATATTTTCTGGAATCCTTGACCATCACCTGGACGGTGGTGGCCTCACCGGGAATCGTCGCGGACGCAAATTCGGGGGATTGCTTCCGCTTCCAGGCGCGTTTGACCAGAATTGTCCCGTCCGGGAACGGAAGCTTGCCGCCTTGATAGGCATCGATCGCGGCGCTGTTGCCGACGACGGCACGCAGCTCGTCCAGGGGAGCCGCCTCTTCGGCCGGCGCGATCAGCTCCCACTGCTTGTAGCCTTCCGGGACAGTGACGCCGAAGATCGGCGAGGCATCGGCCTCGCCCTGCGCGAAAGCGATCGTGACCAGATATGGCACGCAGGTCAGGACAACGACGAGGAGGAGCACGGCCAGCACGATCATCGTCGTAGACGATGGAAATTTTGACTTTTCAGATTTCATTGTCGTCATGACGCCTCACTGAGCTGCGATCGCATATCAGGCCTGGGCCCGGCCTTGCCGGACCGAGGTGCTGCCAAAATTCTCAGGCACCGCCGTCGGCCTCGATCACGGCCTTGGCAAAGGCTTCCGGTGCTTCCTGCGGCAGATTGTGGCCGATGCCGCCGGTGATCAGGCGATAGTCGTACCGGCCCGAGAATTTCTTGGCATAGGCGCTTGGATCGGGATGCGGCGCGCCGTTGGCGTCGCCTTCCATCGTGATCGCCGGGACGCCGATGACGGGAGCTGCGGCGAGCTTCTTTTCGAGCTCCTCGTATTTCGCTTCACCCTGGGCGAGCCCGAGCCGCCAGCGGTAATTGTGGATCGTGATCGCGACATGATCCTTGTTGTCCAGCGCCGCCGCGCTGCGATCGAAAGTGGCGTCGTCGAACTTCCACTGCGGCGAAGCCAGCTTCCAGATCAGTTTTGCGAAATCATGCGTGTACTTCTCGTATCCGGCGCGGCCGCGCTCGGTCGCGAAATAAAACTGGTACCACCATTGCAGCTCGGCCGACGGCGGCAGCGGCGCGTTGCCTGCGGCCTGGCTGGAGATCAGATAGCCGCTGACCGACACCAGCGCACGACAGCGATCCGGCCACAGCGCGGCGATGATGTCGGCGGTACGCGCGCCCCAGTCGAAGCCGGCGACAACCGCCTTCTTGATGTCGAGCTTGTCCATCAGTGCGATGATGTCGACGGCCATTGCTGCAGGTTCGGCGTTGCGCGGCGTTTCGGCGGAGAGGAAGTGGGTCGAGCCGTAACCACGGAGATAGGGAATGATGACGCGATAACCGGCCTTCGCCAGGATCGGCGCGACGTCGACGAAGGCGTGAATGTCGTAGGGCCAGCCGTGCAGCAGGATCGCGACGGGGCCGTTCGCAGGACCGACCTCTGCGTAGCCGACGTTGAGGACGCCGGCATCGATCTGCTTGATCGCGCCGAACGGCGCATTCGTCGCGGCCGAGCGCGGCGCTTCCGATTCGGCGCGGGCGAGGCCGATCACGCCGAGGCCGGCGGCGACAGTTCCCGCTGCGATGCCGAAAAACTGGCGGCGGTGCTGATCGATGATCTGTTTCATGATGGTGCTACCTTGTTGATGGTTGGAGGTGGTGCCGTCAGATCAGCGCGACCGTGACGTCGATGTTGCCGCGGACGGCCTTGGAATAGGGACAGGTCTGATGCGCCTCATCGACGATCCCGCGCGCGATCTCGCGATCGAGGCCGGGCAGGCTGACATCGAGGCGTGCCCTGAGGGAATAGGCGCCCTCGTCGAGCACCAGGTCGATCTCCGCATCTATCGCGCATTTCCTGGGGAGCTCGATCTTCCGCTTGCGGGCCGCGATCTCCATCGCGCCCTCGAAGCAGGCCGACCAGCCGGCCGCGAACAATTGCTCGGGATTGGTACCGATGCCGGTGCCGCCCGGCGGCGACAGCTTGACATCCAGGCGGCCGTCGGAACTGCGAGATATCCCGTCCTGTCGCCCGCCGCTGGTGTGGGTCCGGGCCGTGTAAAGCAACTTTGTCGCCTGGGTCATGAAGGTCTCCTTGCCGTCGCACAAGTGACTAGCAGCGGCTGCCGCGACACACCCGTTGGGACTTGTGAGAAGTTGTGAGGTCTCCGCTCGCGCGCCTCACAGAGGCCTGCAACCGCAGTCTGATCGCGACGCGGGGAACGGTCTTGCCGGATTGCGGTCATCTGGCTATCCGGTCCGTTCGAAAGGATCAGGATTTCGCCATGACCGAGCCGGCCGACACCGCAACGGGAACCCTCTCGTTTGGGCCATTCACCGTGATGCCAAATGAAAGACTCGTGACCCGCGATGGCGTCGCGCTGCCGCTCGGCGCAAAGGCCTTCGACACGCTGCTCGCACTGATGTCGCGGCCGAACCAGGTCGTCAGCAAGTATGATCTGATGGCGCTGGTGTGGCCCGGCATGACGGTCGAGGACGCCAATCTCCGCTTTCACGTCGCGGCGCTTCGTAAGGCCCTTGGCGACGGCAAGGACGGTGCCCGCTACATCACCACACTCTCCGGCCGCGGCTATTGCTTCGTGGCGCCAATCTCGCAGGTGAATATCCCGGCAGAGCGGCGCACCGCCGCGCGAACGGAATTGCCGCCCGTCAAACTGCCGAACCGGCTGCAACGGATGGTCGGGCGCGACGATGCGGTCGCCGCCGTCTCCGACAGGCTCGTCGGCTCCCGCTTCGTCACGATCACCGGCCCGGGCGGTGTCGGCAAGACCGCCGTTGCGGTTGCGATTGCTCACGATCTGCTCGCGACATTTTCCGACGCCGCACATTTCGTCGATCTTGCCGCGCTGAGCGATCCCGATCTCGTGATCACCTCGATCCTGCTGATGCTGGGCTTGCCGGCGCAAACCGAGGATCCCCTGCCTGCGCTGCTCGCGCATCTCAGGGACAAGCGGATGCTGCTGATCCTCGACAATTGCGAACACGTCATCGCCACGGCGGCGCCGCTGGCCATCGACATCTTCCACGCCGCACCGCATGTCCATATCCTGGCGACGAGCCGCGAAGCCCTGCGGGTCGAGGGTGAGCAGGTCTATCGCTTGGCGCCGCTCGCCGTTCCGCCCGACAATCCCGGGCTGACGGCGGCCGCTGCGCAGACTTATCCCGCGCTTCAACTCTTCCTCGAACGTGCCACGGCCGGCGGCGCGCAGATCGCGCTCGACGATGCCAATGCCGCGATCGTCGCCGGGATCTGCCGCAAGCTCGACGGCATGGCGCTGGCGATCGAACTCGCCGCCGGCCGCGTCGAAGCCTACGGCCTGGAGCAGACCGCAGCACTGCTCGACGAGCGCCTCAATCTGCTCTGGCAGGGCCAGCGCACGGCGCCGCCGCGACAAAAGACGTTGCAGGCGACGCTGGCATGGAGCTACGGGCTCTTGTCCGACATCGAACGCCTCGTGCTACGCAGGCTCGCGGTTTTCGCCGGTCACTTCACCATCGACGCCGCACTCGAGATCGTGCCGGACGAACGTGTCGACCGCTCCCGCCTGTTCGACGCCATCGACGGCCTGGTGGCCAAGTCGATGGTCGCGGCGCGGCCGATCGGCGCCATGATGCGTTACCGTCTGCTCGACACGACGCGCGCCTATCTGCTCGAGATCGAGCCTGATGACGCGGCGCTCGCCGCCCGGCACGCGACCTATTACCGGCAATGGCTGGAGCAGGCCGGCACGACGTGGGCCACGGTGCCGAGCGCCGACGAGCGCGCGATCCACTTCTCCGCGCTTCACAACGTGCGCGCGGCGCTGGACTGGTGTTTTGGCACGGACGGCGATGCCAGCATCGGCATTGCACTGGCCGCAGCTGCAGCACCAATTTTTCTCGCGATGTCGTTGCTGGTCGAGTGCCGGCGCTGGTCTGAACGGGCGCTGCTTGCGATCGATCCCTCCTCGCGCGGCGGCGCCAAGGAAATGCACATCCAGGCCGCTCTCGGACTGACCTTGATGTTCACGCGCGGCGGCAGCGAAGCGGCGCGTGCCGCGTTGAGCCGGAGCCTTGCGATCGCCGAGGCGCGCGGCGACGCGCCGAACCAGCTCCAGCTGCTCGGGCGCATGCATATCTTCCACGAGCGCATGGGACAGTTCGACGCCGCGCTCGGCTATGCGCAGCAAAGCCTTACGGTCGCCGGGACACTCGGCGGGGCCGCCTCCTTCGCCCTCGCCCATTCGCTCCTCGGTGTCTCCTTGCATCTTGCCGGCGAGCATCGCGACGCGCTGACGATGCTGGAGGCCGCCTGGCATGGGCCGGGCACGGAACGGATCAGCACCGTCTATGGCTTCGATCACCGCAACCGGGCCGGCATCTCGCTCGCGCGCGAGTTCTGGTTGCAGGGCCGCCCCGCGGATGCGCTGCAACTGGCCCGACAGACGGTCGTCGAGGCCGCGCAGATGGACCATCCGATCACGCTCTGCATTGCGTTGATCTGGGCGGTCTCGATCGATCTCTGGAGCGGAGACCTCGATGCCGCGGAAGAGAACATCGACCGCTTCATCGCCCATGCCGAATCGCGCTCCATGGGCCCCTATCTTGCGGTCGGCCGCGGCGTCAAAGGCGAACTGGCGATCCGGCGCGGCCATGCCGCCGAAGGCGTCGAGACGATCGGGACGTGTCTGCGTGAGCTCCACGATGCCGGCTACGAGCTGCTCACCACGACGTTCAACATCGCGCTTGTTCAGGGCTTGATGGCGCTTGGGCAGATCGAGCGGAGTGCGTGCCTGATCGACGATGCGATCCGCGTCGTCGAGCAAAGCGGCGATCATCTGTACATGCCCGAGCTGCTGCGCATAAAGGGAAGGGTTCTCTTGGCGAGGCCCAAGCCCGACGCTGATCAGGCAGAAGCCCACTTCGTCCAATCACTGGAATTGAGTCGTCGCAAAGGCGCCAAAGCCTGGGAGCTGCGGGCCGCGATCGATCTCGCCGGTCTCCTTGCCGAACGCGGCCGGCGCGAGGAAGCGAGGCGGTGGCTTCAATTGGCGTATGAAGGCTTCGCCGCGGGCTCGGAGACAGCGGATATCCGGGCCGCCGACAAGTTGTTGCAAACATTATGACGCGGACTCGGTGCCGCTCGTGTCCCGGGCGCACCGCAACGCTCTTGCGCTGCTGCGCAGAGCCGGGATCCACGAGCGACACGGTACAATGCAGCGACATGGGCCCCGGCTCTGCAGCGCACCGTCGAAGCCTAGCAGCGCCGCTCGTCGGCACGAAGTTTTGGGCTCACGGAGAGCAATCCGCCCTGCCCTTGGCCTCTCGTACCCGAACGCTGCCGCGTCCACCGCAAGCCCGGCTCGCGAACGTGACGACCACAAGATCGCCCCTCAAGGATGAGCCGGGATGGGCGACACATGCGCCAAAACCGAATTTTGGTAAAGTGGAATATTTTTGCGCGGTGAGATTGAAAGGAGGGCGACACAGCGAGCGCATCCGGACTACGGGACGCTCGCTCCATGCTCACCCCGTCTGGGTGCCCTGCTTCCATTGGCCGCCGGCGATCTTCGCGGCGGCGATCACGGCTTGGGTCCGGCTTTCGACGCCGAGCTTTTGCAGGATGGCCGAGACATGCGCCTTGATGGTGGCCTCGGAGACGCCGAGCTCATAGGCGATCTGCTTGTTGAGCAACCCCTCCGACAGCATCATCAGGACCCGGACCTGCTGCGGCGTCAGCGTCACCAGCCGGTCGCGCAGGCGCGTCATGTCGGGATCGGCGACGGCCGACAGATCGGTGTCTGCCGGAACCCAGACGTCGCCCTCCATCACCTTGAGGATGGCGTCGCGCAAGGTCTCGACGCCAAATCGCTTCGGAATGAAACCGGAGGCGCCGAAATCGAGCGAGCGGCGGATCGTGGCGCTGTCGTCGGAAGCGGAGACGATCACCACCGGGATCGCCGGATATTGCGCGCGCAGATAGATCAGGCCTGAAAAGCCGGAGATCCCGGGCATTGAGAGGTCGAGCAGGATCAGGTCGACGTCGGAGGTCTGTTCCAAAAGCTTGGTCAAATCCTCGAACGATCCAGCCTCGTCGATCTTGGCCGAGCTCAGGACGCCCGCCACCGCCTGCCGCAGCGCGGCGCGGAACAATGGATGGTCATCGGCAATGACGAGATGGGTCGAGGGAGCGTTCATCGTTCTCTTGCTGGCAATCGCACCGGGCCAGTAGGCCGGCGCGGGGCCTCGGTCAATTGTTTCCCGACCAGCCGTGGCATGCAAGTGGACATTATCCCTTTGCGGCAACGGGGTTAATCCACATGCCGGCACTATGTTGCCGAATGGAACGCCCGCGACGTCAGGTGCGCGTCAGTGCGAAAGGCCGAAAGTCGTATTGGGGCGGGTTTCACGCCAATGTTACCTTGGGGACAAGGCTTGGGTTGATCCGGCATGACCGGACATCCAGGACGCGAGGAAGCGATTTTTCGGGGAGCGACTCAATATGTCGACAATGGCTGTGTCTCAAGCAGGCGCGGGAGGGATGACGAAGGACGAACGGTTCGTCATTCTCGCCTCCTCGCTCGGTACCGTCTTCGAGTGGTACGATTTCTATCTCTACGGTTCGCTGGCCGGCATCATCGGCGCGCAGTTCTTCTCGGCCTATCCGCCGGCAACCCGCGACATCTTCGCGCTGCTGGCCTTCGCGGCGGGCTTCCTGGTGCGCCCGTTCGGCGCGATCGTGTTCGGCCGTGTCGGCGACATCGTCGGCCGCAAATACACCTTCCTCGTCACCATCCTGATCATGGGTCTGTCGACCTTCATCGTCGGCCTGCTGCCCAACGCGGCGACCATCGGCATCGCGGCCCCGATCATCCTGATCGCGCTGCGTCTCGCCCAGGGCCTGGCGCTCGGCGGCGAGTATGGCGGTGCGGCCACCTACGTCGCAGAGCATGCTCCGAACGGCAAGCGCGGCTACTATACCTCCTTCATCCAGACCACGGCGACGCTCGGCCTGTTCCTGTCGCTGCTGGTGATCCTGTTCACGCGCTCCGCGCTCGGCGAACCCGAGTTCGCGGCATGGGGCTGGCGCATTCCGTTCCTGGTCTCGGTGCTGCTGCTCGGCGTTTCGGTCTGGATCCGGCTTCGCCTCAACGAATCCCCGATCTTCCAGAAGATGAAGGACGAGGGGAAGAGCTCGAAGGCCCCGCTGACGGAAGCCTTCGGCAACTGGCAGAACGGCAAGCTCGTGCTGCTGGCGCTGCTTGGCGGCGTGATGGGCCAGGGCGTGGTCTGGTACACCGGCCAGTTCTACGCGCTGTTCTTCCTGCAATCGATCCTCAAGGTCGACGGCTACACTGCCAACCTGCTGATCGCCTGGTCGCTCCTGCTCGGCACCGGCTTCTTCATCGTGTTCGGCATGCTCTCCGACAGGATCGGCCGCAAGCCGATCATCCTCGGCGGCTGTCTGATCGCGGCGCTGACCTTCTTCCCGATCTTCAAGATGATCACCACCAACGCCAACCCGGCGCTGGAAAAAGCGATCGAGACGGTCAAGGTCGACGTGGTGGCGGATCCCGCAGGTTGCGGCGACTTGTTCAACCCGGTCGGCACCCGCGTCTTCACCTCGCCTTGCGACACCGCACGTGCCTATCTGTCGCAGTCGTCGGTCAAGTACTCGACCACGCCGGGTGCGGCAGGCTCCGGCGTGAAGGTGATGGTCAACGGCAAGGAAGTTGCCTACGCCAACGCCAAGGACGGCAACCCGGCAGTCCTCGCCGCCGTGCAGGGAGCCGGCTATCCGAAGCCCGGCGATGCGAGCATCGTGAAGATGGCGCATCCGTTCGACATCTTCCGTCCGCAGGTGGCCGCGGTCGTCGGACTGCTGTTCGTCCTGGTGCTCTTCGTCACCATGGTGTACGGCCCGATCGCCGCGATGCTGGTCGAACTGTTCCCGACCCGCATCCGCTACACCTCGATGTCGCTGCCCTACCACATCGGTAACGGCTGGTTCGGCGGCCTGCTGCCGGCGACCGCCTTCGCCATCGTGGCCTCGACGGGCGATATCTATGCGGGCCTCTGGTATCCGGTCATCTTCGCGTCGATTACCGTCGTGATCGGCTTGTTCTTCCTGCCGGAGACCAAGGACGTCGATATCAAGTCGACCTGATCGACGCAGATCCAGATCAACCACCAACCGGCCGCGGTCTCCGCGGCCGGTTTTGTTTTGATCTCCAAATTCTTTGTTTTGACGCGTTTTCTTGACGCGAACCGGTATCCACTTCGCTCGAAAACGCTCTACGGATTGCCGATGAATTGCAGCACGATTTCGCGTCGGTGCGGGCGCTTGCGGTGCTCGATCAGGTAGATCGCCTGCCAGGTGCCGAGCGCGAGCTTGCCGCTCAGGACCGGCACATGAAGCGAAGTCTGGGTCAGCATTGTCTTGACGTGCGCCGGCATGTCGTCCGGTCCCTCGGCATCATGCGTCCAGCCGGCGTTCTCCGGCGCGAGCCGGGACAATGCCGTGGTGAGATCCACGAGCACGGAAGGGTCGGCGTTCTCCTGGATCGTCAGCGATGCCGAGGTGTGACGGACGAACAGCGTCAACGCGCCATCTCGCGCGCCTGCCTCGGCAACGAACTTCGCAGCTTCGCCCGTGAGGTCGGTGAAGCCGCGGCCCGGCGTCCGCACGGTCAACAGCGACGATGTGAGGGTGGTGGCCTGCACCGACGATGGCGCCGAGCGCGTGATGGATTTGGCTGATGTCATGAAAGTCTCGCCTGATCGAAAGCTGCCGTAGGGTGAGCAAAGCGTGCCCACCCTGCATAGTCGGATAGATGGTGGGCACGGCGCGTCGCGCCTTTGCCTACCCTACGGCATCTCGCCGCGCGCTAAATCTTCCCCGACACGTCCTTCTGCACGCGATTGGCCATGTCGATCAGCCGGCGCCAGGCCCTTTCCAGGAACGACATCACGCGATCGACGTCCTGGTCGCTCGGCAGCGGGATCTCGATCCTGCGCTCGCCCTCGGCGGCCTTTGGTTCTCGTGCTTGCGGCTCCGCCTTCTTGAGCGGATCGGTCTTCGGCAGCGCCTCGTCGATCTTGCCCGAGACGGTCGGACCCGCCGCGAGCCGTCCCTTCAGCGTCTCGACTTCGGCCTGGAGCCTGCCGATCTCGGCGTCGAGCGCGGTACGTTCATCGGGCACCGCGTAGCAGGCCCAGCCGGCGCCGCTGCGTGTGCAGGTCGACACCGTGCCGGTGCGGCTGTCGAGCCGCAGCACGCCCTCGGGGATGGGGGTCATGCTGTAGCGGCCGCTTTCGCCGTCGGGCGCGGATTGCGCGGCGAGGCCGCCGGCGCTGACCGCCATCACCGCCGCGAACGCCGCCGCCGCAAGCCATGATGCTGTGGATGAATTCGCTGGTCTCATCGCGTTCTCCGCCACGACGGGCCGGTAGCACGTCCAAAGATGGCGCTCATAAAGGTGGCAATCATAAGGGTGGCACTTCTTGCAAATTCTACACCCCGGCGAGGCGATCCGCCGCTCAAAACGCGCCTCTGACATGAACGATCACGGCGCCCCCTTTGATCCCGGCAGCCGCGCGAAATGGCGACTGCGTCCGCCGATCAAGCGGAGACCTGCTGCGGTGCGGCGTCACGCTGTGTGCAGCGCTGCCGCTTGCGCCAATATTGTCAAATAGATCAGTCACATAACTGGAATGGACACAATCGTGACTTGGCTTGACTTGATTATGGGCCATCAGTATGGTCCGCGCGGCTTTTGAGGGTGGCGGGCGTAATTTCCATTCAGCCGCGGCGTTTCGGGTCTTCGTTGCATGACACAGGGCACGGGACACGGCGAGAATGGAGATCGCGATAGATCGCCCGAGGAAGCTGCGCTTTCCGATCGGCTCGGAAATCTTGATCAGCGGTTGTCCGAATTTCGCGGCCGCCACGTCAAGACCGAGCAACCCGCAGGTGACGGTGAGGACAGAGCGGCCAGAGCCTCGGCGATGGCGCTTGGTTTCCGGTTATCCTCCGAGTTGGTCGCCGGGGTCGTTGTCGGAGCGGGGATTGGCTGGGGGTTCGACCGCTTGCTGTCGACGTCGCCTTTCGGATTTATCGTGTTCCTGCTGCTGGGCTTCGTCGCCGGCGTGGTGAATGTGGTGAGAACGGCAGGCGCGGGTCAAAACAGGCGCGGTGGTTCTTAAGCGATCCACACCAGGAGAGGAATGATCGTGCCGGCTCGTGCCGGTACGGGCCGGGCCCGACCGGCAGACCGAGACCCGCCGGCATCGCCCGGCAGACCAAGAGATGCCGCGCTGATGAAAATCGATCCGATCCACCAGTTCAACATCGAGCCTCTCTTCACCCTGGGCCATATCGGCAACCACACGATCGCCTTCACCAATTCGTCGCTCTACATGCTGGTGGCGGTCGCGATCATCTCGATCCTGATGCTCGCCAGCGGCACGCAGCTGGTTCCCGGGCGCCTGCAGTCGGTCGCCGAAATCTCCTACGAGTTCGTGGCCTCGACCATCCGCTCGACGGCCGGCGCGGAAGGCATGAAGTTCTTTCCGCTGATCTTCTCGCTGTTCATGTTCATCTGCGTTTCGAACCTGGTCGGCATCATCCCCTACACCTTCACGATCTCGAGCCATCTGATCGTCACCGCCGCTCTGGCGCTGCTGGTCTTCTTCACGGTCCTGATCTACGGCATTGCCAAGAACGGCCTGAAATTCTTCTCGATCTTCGTGCCCCACGGCGTCCCCGGCTACATCCTGCCCTTGGTGATGTTCATCGAGATCCTGTCGTTCTTCCTGCGGCCGGTCTCCCACAGCGTCCGTCTGTTCGCCAACATGCTGGCCGGCCACATCGCGCTGAAGGTGTTCGCGGGCTTCGTCGCCATGCTCGGCTTCTCGCTCGGCGCCCTTGGCTGGGTCGGCGGCGTGCTGCCGCTGGCGCTCACGGTCGCGCTGTACGCTCTCGAAATTCTGGTCGCGTTCCTGCAAGCCTATGTGTTTGCGATCCTGACCTGCATCTACCTCAACGACGCTATTCATCCGGGACACTGAGCGGTCCGGGGAATTTCCACCCAAAACCCAATCTTTCTTCCAAGGAGTCTAAAATGGATCCGGCAGCAGCAAAACTTATCGGCGCGGGCATCGCATGCATCGGCATGGGCGGCGCGGGCGTCGGCGTCGGCGTGATCTTCGGCAACTACCTCGCCGCAGCAGTTCGCAACCCCTCGGCCGCTCAGGGCCAGTTCGGCAATCTGATCTTCGGCTTCGCCGTGACCGAAGCGCTCGGCATTTTCTCGCTGCTGATCGCGCTGCTGCTGCTGTTCGTTCCGCTCTGAGGACGATTTTCGCGCCGCTTCGACCGGAGCGACGCGCATGACAGCAACAGGAGTACTCCATGGCTGAGAGTCATGGCGGCGCAAAAGGTCCGGCGGCGGGCGCTCACACCGGGTCCGAAGGCGGTCACGGTGGCGGCTTTCCGCCGTTCGAGAGCGGCACCTATGCTTCGCAGCTGGTGTCGCTCGCGATCTTCTTCGTCGCGCTTTACGTGATCGTGTCCAAGCTCGCTCTGCCGCGCGTCGGCGGTGCGATCGAGGCGCGTCAGAACAAGATCGAGGGCGACCTCGCCGAAGCGCAGAAGCTGAAGGACCAGTCCGAAGCGGCGCTGAAGGCCTATGAAAGCGAGCTTGCTTCGGCACGCTCGCGCGCGCAGGCCATCGGCAACGAATCCCGCGACAAGGCGAATGCGCAGGCGGACGCCGAGCGCAAGGCGCTGGAAGAGCAACTGGCGGCCAAGCTCGCCGAGGCGGAGAAGACCATCGCCTCGACCCGTGCGACCGCCATGAGCAACGTCCGCGGCATCGCGGCCGATGCGGCAGGCACCATCGTGCAGCAGCTCACCGGCGTGGTTCCGGACGCGGCATTGGTCAATGCCGCCGTTGATGCGTCCTTGAAGGGTTAATCGATATGTTCTTCGATCCTGAAACTTGGGTCGCCATCGCCTTCGTGATCCTGATGGTCGTGTTCGGCTATCTCGGGGTCTTCAAGAAGGCCATGACTGCGCTCGACCATCGCGCCGATCGCATCAAGGCCGAGCTCGACGACGCGACGCGCCTCAAGCAGGAAGCCACCAAGGTGCTCGCCGACTACAAGGCGCGCACCGCCTCGGCCGAACGCGAAGCCGCCGACATCATCGCGAACGCGAAGAGCGAAGCCGAGCGCATCGCAATCGAGGCCAAGGCCAAGGTGGAAGATTTCGTCGCTCGCCGCACCAAGACCGCGGAGGGCAAGATCGCGCTCGCCGAGGCTCAGGCGGTGGCCGATGTTCGCGCCGCAGCCGCGGAAGCGGCCGTCCAGGCCGCCTCCACGATCCTGTCGCAGTCGGTCAGGGGCCAGGTCGCCGACGATCTGCTCGCCAAGGGCATTACCGAAGTCAGGCAGAAGCTGAACTGAGGGGCTTCGCCTTCACTCATCAAAAAAAGCCGGCGCGATGAGCGCCGGCTTTTTTGTTTGATAGTTTGCTTTCTCGACGTCATGGCCGGGCTTGTCCCGGCCATGACGGTCACTTGCAAAATCATTCGCTACTTCTTCTTCGCCCGCGCCTTCGGCTCGGGTGACAGCGCCTGCGGATCGAAGCCGACATAGAAGATGTAGCTATCGGCGTCCTTGGCCGAAGGCATCGGATAGACCAGATCCTCGGCCACGAAGGTGAAGGGGACGCTGCCGCCTTCCGACATTCCGACCGTGGTCCGGTAGGCCTTGGAAGCGATCACCTTCTCGCCGATGCCGCCATGCACCACGGCGACGCGCAGCGGCACCTCGACGCTCGCAGGCGCGCCGGCGGGACCGGCAATGACGCGGCCCTGGATGCCGATCCGGGCCGTGATATCGCCGCCATTGCGGGTGCATTCGCGGGCCATCTTGGTGATGGTGGCCTGGAAGCGGATCTCGTTGCCAACGGCCGGCTTGCCGGTGGCACCGACCGCGTAGGTGGAGGCTCCGGCACGCACCGTGACCTGCGGGCAATCAAGATCATCATCAGCCGCCGGCTGTCCCGGTGCAGGCGCCGGCTTGGGTTGGGCCGGCTCGTCCGACTTGCCGCCGAACAGGCCCTTGAATCGATCGGTCAGCGACTGCGCCGCGACTGGCGAGACGGAGACGAGCGCAACTGACAACACCAGCGCGACCGCTGCCCCCCGCCGCAACGCATTCCGCGGTGACCGAAGCTCCTGCACCATCAACACCCAAACTCCATGACGACATCACGGCCGATCACCGGCCGGGCTGCGCCGTTATATCGTCAAAACCGGCGAACCCAAGGCAGCAAACAAGCAGACTTTGGTCACATGGATAAGCGGGCTCAGCCGCGGAAATCCTCGTGCAGCAGGCCGAACAGCAAATGGTCCTGCCAGATCCCGTTGATGCAGAGATAGCGGCGCGCCAGCCCCTCGCGGGAGAAACCGCACTTCTCCAGCACCCGGATCGACGGCGCATTGGTCGGGATGCAGGCGGCCTCGACCCGGTGCAGATTGAGCTCGCCGAACAGCGTCGGCAGCAGCACCCGCAGCGCGGCCGTCATGTAGCCGCGTTGGGCGTGGGGCTTCCCAACCCAATAGCCGATGGTGCCGGCCTGGACGATGCCGCGGCGAACATTGGCGAGCGTGATGCCGCCGACCATGGCGCCGTCGAGCTCCCGGAAGATCAGAAAGGGATAGGACCGGTCTGCGGCGATGTCCTCGGAATAGCGGCGCAGGCGACGGCGGAAGCCGGAGCGGGTGAGATCGTCCGACGGCCAGATCGGCTCCCAGGGCGTCAGGTAATCGCGGCTGGACTCGCGCAGATGGGCCCATTGCAGGAAGTCCGACATCAGCGGCGCGCGTAGCAACAGGCCGTTGCCGCGCGGCGCGAGAGCGGCGGGTCCACTGGATGGCAGGCGAAAGAGGGCCATGGTGATGCTTCCCGGGGGCGGATCAACCCGTGCGCGGCTCCTAATGCAGCCGCGCCTTGGCGCGTGCCCGGGTCAATCCTTCCGCAAAAGACACCGCCGTGTCCAGACCCCTGCCACTGCCCAATGCGACAACCGCAGGGCGGCTGCGCGAAAGCAGTGCACGCGCCGCATCACGGGTCGATTCGACGCTGACGGCGTCGATCCGGGCCACCAGCTCCTCGGCGGTCTGGGGCCGGCCATAGGCCAGCACATGCCGGGCGAGCTGCTCGGCACGAGAGGAGCAGCTCTCCAGCGCCATCAGCAGCCCCGCCTTCATCTGCGCCTTGGCCCGCGCAATCTCGACCTCGGTCAGGGTCTCGACCGAATCATTCATGATGTCGACCACGACCTCCATCATCTCGGGCGCATCGGCCGGATCGGTGCCGGTGTAGAGGCCGAAGAAGCCTGTGTCGGTATAGGGCGCGTGGAAAGAGTAGATCGAGTAACAGAGGCCGCGCTTCTCACGCACCTCCTGGAACAGCCGCGACGACATCCCGCCGCCGAGGATGTTGGTGAAGACCTGGAGCGAGAACAGCGACAGATCGGTCTGCGGCACGCCCTCCAGCGCCAGCGTCAGATGCGCCTGCTCGAGTTCGCGATGCACCACCTTGGTACCGCCCTTGCCGAACTGCGCGGCTTGCGGCTTGGGACCCGCCGTCCCCTCAAAACTGGCAAAGCGCTGCTCGACCTCGGCGACCACCTGCTTGTGATCGACCGCACCGGCTGCCGCCACCACCATGTCGGGGCCGCGGTAATGCGTCGACAAATAGTCGCGCAGCGAGTCACGGCTGAAGGCACGCAAGGTCTTGGCAGTGCCGAGCAGCGAGCGGCCCATCGGCTGGTCGGGATAGCAGAGCTCGTTGAGGTGCTCGAACACGACGTCGTCAGGCGTGTCTTGCGCCGCGCCGATCTCCTGCACGATAACGTTCTTCTCGCGCTCAAGCTCGTCGGGCTCGAAGGCCGGGTTGGCCAGGATGTCGGCGAGCACGTCGAGCGCAAGCGGCACGTCGGCCTTCAGCACCCGCGCATAATAGGACGTGGTCTCGGTCGAGGTGCCCGCGTTGAGGTCGCCGCCGACTGCCTCGATCTCCTCGACGATCTCGCGCGAGGAGCGCTTCGTCGTGCCCTTGAACGCCATATGTTCCAGGAGATGCGAGATGCCGTGCTCGTTGGGCTTCTCGTCGCGCCCGCCGACGCCGGCCCAGACGCCGAGCGCCGCAGTCTCGAGATGGGGCATCTTGTCGGTGACGACAGTCAGGCCGGACGCAAGCTTGGAAATCTCGACGCTCATCCGGCAACTCCCTGTTTCGCGGCGCGGCTGACCGACAGCACGAACCGCTCGACCTCGGCCTGGTCGTTCTTCATCACCTTCATGTGTTCGGATTTGGTCATCAGGCCATCGAACCAGGCCGGCAGTTGCGGCCGCTGGCCGCAGGCCGCTTCGACCGCGTCGGGGAATTTGGCCGGATGGGCGGTGGACAGCACGATGCTGGGAACCGTCCTGTCCGTGGTGTCGCGGTCGGCGACCGCAAGCGCGACCGCGGTATGGGGATCGACCAGCTCGCCCGCCTCGCGCCAGGCGGCGCGGATCGCGGCCGCGGTCTCGGTCTCGTCGGCCCGGCCCGCGTCGAATCCCTCGCGGATCGCGGCCAGCGTCGCATCGGGCAGCACGAAGCGGCCGGACTGCTTCAGCGAATCCATCAGACGGCGCACGCCGGCGGCATCGCGGCCGCCAGCCTCGAACAGCAGCCGCTCGAAATTCGAGGAGATCTGGATGTCCATCGACGGCGACGCCGTCGCGTGGACCTCCCGCACCTCGTAGATCCCGGTCTTCAGCGTGCGCGCCAGGATGTCGTTGACGTTGGCGGCGATGCCCAGGGTCCGCACCGGAAGACCCATGCGCTTGGCGACATAGCCGGCGAAGATGTCGCCAAAATTGCCGGTCGGCACGACGAAGTCCACCGCGCGCGCGGGTGCACCGGCGGCAACGGCGGAGGTGAAATAGTAGACCACTTGGGCGACGATCCGCGCCCAATTGATGGAATTGACGCCGGACAGCGACGTCGCATCGCGGAAGCGATGGTTGTTGAACATTGCCTTCACGAGGGCCTGGCAATCGTCGAAATTGCCCTCGACGGCGAGCGCATGGACGTTGGCCGCGCCCGTCGTCGTCATCATCCGCCGCTGCACCTCGGATATGCGGCCATGCGGGAACAGCACGATGAGGTCGACATTCTCGAGCCCTGCGAACGCGTCGACTGCAGCACCGCCGGTGTCGCCCGAGGTCGCGACCACGATGGTGGTGCGCTGGCCGCGCTTGGCGAGCACGTGGTCCATCAGCCGCGAGATCAGCTGCATCGCCACGTCCTTGAAAGCGAGCGTCGGACCGTGGAACAGCTCCAGCACGAACTGGTGCGGCGCCATCTGGCGCAGCGGCACCACCGCCGGATGGCGGAAAGTGGCGTAGGCCTCGTTCGCCATGCGGCCGAGTTCGGCGTCCGAGATCTCGCCGGCGACGAAGGGGCGGATCACCTCGACCGCGACCTCCCAATAGGGACGACCGAAGAAGCCGGCGATGGCGTCAGTCGAGAGTTGCGGCCAGGTGGCCGGCACATACAGGCCACCGTCGCGGGCGAGCCCGGTCAGCATCACATCGCAGAAGCCGAGTTCGGGGGCCTCGCCCCGGGTCGAGATATAACGAGTCAAACTGCCCTCCAAAGGCCGGCCGAGCCTGGGCTCGATCCGCAAGCCTTTGATTTTACGAAATTACTTGTCAACAGCCAGAGGCTTTGAGCCACCATAAAGTGTTTTGCGGCATCAGGAAACCGCTTCGCGGCTGGGGCCATCCAAGGAAAAAGGCTGCCAACAAAAAAGGGCTGCAGCAATGCCGCAGCCCTCTCTTGGAAGGTCTGTCGTTGTGTGCAGACCGGTTTGGCCTCTTGGGGTCACGGACCCGCAAAAACTGTTCGCGCAAGCTTTCGTCGGCTGTCACGACATCGTCAAGGGACAAAACGGGATGCGTGAGAAAATGTTCCTGTTTTTCCCGACAGGTTTCGGCTCGGACAAGCATTCGCCAGCGGCAACGCATCGCACATTGCCATTATATCCCGAGCGACAGACCGTTCGGGAACGAACGACGGCTGCGCTCATTGTGTCGGCGGAGGGTATCGGCGCTATCCATGCATTGCCCGGCTGAGCGCCGAGACCGGTCCGCCCGCCGAACCGGCAGCATCCTGGAGCAGCCGGTTCGGCGCCCCGGGCGTCAGTTCATCCCGATTTCCACCGCGATCCGGATCAGGTCGGAATGGTTCTTGGCACCGAGCTTCTGCTTGAGCAGGGAGGTGGTGTTGGCGACGGTCTTGTAAGAGATACCGAGCGCCTCGGCGACCTCGACGATCTTGTCGCCTCGCCCCAGCAGGCGGAGAATCTCGAGCTCCCGCGGCGTCATCTGCGAGGCGGGATTGGCCTTGATCGCCGCGCCGGAAAACGTCACGGCTTCCGCGAGCTGCGGTGAGATGAAATTGTCGCCTGCAACGACCTTGCGCACCGCCTTGAGCAGTATCCGGGGATCGTCGCCCTTGGAGACGTAGCCCTGCGCGCCCAGCTCGACCGCCCGCACCACGAAGGCCGGATCGTCGTTCATGCTGAACATGATGATCTTGGCGTCGGGATCGTCCTTGCGAATGCGCCGCATCAGTTCAAAGCCGGAGACGTCGGGCAGGCTGATGTCGATCACAGTGACGTCGGGCCGCTTGCTGACATAGGCCCGATGCCCGGATTTGGCGTCGGTCGCCTCGTCGATCCGGATCGAATGGTCGGAGGCGAACAGGGTGCGGCAACCGGACAGTACCACGGGATGGTCGTCGACAATCAGGACGCGGGTCGCCGGCTTGGCAGTATCTTGCATTGTAACTCTCTAGTTTTTCGACTCATAAACCGACGGGAACAAATGGAAAGAGCAAATCCGACCGATGCGCGTTAGAATTGACCTAATGTGGCAACGCCTCTCGTTCCGAACCCAACTGTTTCTGCCGCTCGGCCTGAGCTTCCTCGCCGCGCTGATCATGAGCGGCGTGCTGCTCCAGATCTTCGCGACCGACCAATTGGCGGACGAGAACGAGCCGGGGCGGCGTTCGATCCAGACCGTTGCCGCCGCGCTCAACAACGCCCTGCGCACCTCGAACAATCCGCGGCAGACGCTCGACGCCTTTGTCCATTCTCTGGACAACTCCTCTGATATCCAATTCCGTGCCGCGGAGATGGGTCCCGCGTCCTCAGCGAGGGACGGCCCGCGCAAGCCGCATGGCGTCCCGCAATGGTTTGTCGACCTGCTCACCATTCCGGACATGGAGGCGGCAGCTCCGGTGACGATCGGCGAAAAGCGTGTCGGCGATCTCGTCTTCCGGCCAGACCTGTCGGCCGACCTGTTCGAGAAATGGATCGGCTTTCTCGCGCTGACCAGCCTCGTTGCCGTGCTGATGGTGCTCACCGGCACCATTGCCTATGTTTTCGCGGGATCGGCCCTGCGCCCGCTGCAAGATCTCGGCGCAGGCCTCACGCGGCTACGGCGCGGCGACTACGCAACGCTGATCCCGGTCGGAGGACCGCCGGAAATCCGGCAAAGCTGCGAGGAGGCCAATGCGCTGGCCGAAACGCTGGCGCAATTGAGCCAGGACAATCGCGACCTGCTGCACCGCCTGGTGTCGCTCCAGGACGACGAGCGGCGCGATCTTGCGCGCGAACTGCACGACGAACTCGGTCCGCTGTTGTTCAGCATCCGCGCCGGCACGATCGCATTGGTTGATGCCTCGCCCCCGGCGGGAAATCCCGGCAGTTCGGCGCAGGATGTGTTGCAATCGGTCGAGGCGCTTCAGCAGACCAACCGCCGCATCCTCGACCGGTTGCGACCGCTCTACATCGAGGAATTGGGTCTGGAGACCACCGTGCAGACGCTGCTCCGGAATTTCCGCAAGCAGGCGCCGTCACTCGACCTGACGGACACGATTGATCCGGATCTCAACGCGATCGACGGGCCGCTGGCTCAAACCGTCTATCGCGTGATTCAGGAGGCGCTGACCAACGTGTTGCGTCATGCCGGCGCCAGCAATGCCCATGTGCAGGCGACCTTCGCCGGCGAGGCGGTCGTCATCGAGATTTCCGACGACGGTGGCGGCTTCCCCGAAGGCAATGTGTTCGGTCGCGGCCTGACCGGCATGCATGAGCGCGTGCGCGCACTCAGCGGATCGCTGTCACTGCTACGCGTGGACGACCGGACCTATGTGCGCTGCCGCCTTCCCGCCGGACCGGCGCGCGAGGCGCCGGTCACCGGCTAGCGTTTTCGCGAGGCGGATACCGGTTCGCGTGAAGAAAACGCGTCAAAACAAGAATCTGGGGTCTCTAGCAAGCACAGCCAAGCTGCGCGTTCTGTCGCGCCGGTTCGCACAGCGTGGCGCGGATCTTGCCGTCCGGGCTGAAGCAAAACGAGGCGCGGATGCGCAGCGCGCCGGCGACGGAATATTCGAGATCGATGCCGTGGGGCGCAGGATGGATTTCCTCCAGCCCGAAACCGGCCGACGAGAAAGCGCTGAGCCGCGGCTGCCAATAGGCTTCGAGCTCGCTCCGGCCGCGATAGTGCTGCATGCCGTTGCACGTGCATTCGACCTGGGCATCGTCCGCATAGAGGTCGAGAAGCGTCGCGAGGTCGCCCTTCCTGCAGGCATCCACCCAGTCGACGACAATTCCCATCTGGTCGAAATCGCTCACGCTGCAATCCTGTCTGCCGCGAAAAAACGATGGCGGCTTAGGACCACACTCGTGAATGTGCGCTGAATGGTAAACCCCGGGCGATACCGGGTTCCCTAGGTGGATCTACGGAGCTCAGCCCCGCCGCCGCCCTCTTGCCCACACGGCGAAGGCGATGAGCACGGCGCCTGCAAGCGTGAACCAGGTGATGGCGTATTGCAGGTGATCGTCCTTGAGATGCACGTCGAGCGGTCCCGGCCGCGGAATGCCGTTCTCGGGCGCCGGCTGCTCGAGGTCGACATAGAACGGCGCAACCGCGCCCCAGCCCAGCGCGCTCGCGATCGCCACGTGATCGCGCACGAACCACAGCCGCTTGTCGCGGTTCTCCGCCGGAGTCAGCCAGCCGGGCGCCTCGGGGAAGCGCAGATAACCGGTGAACGAGACCTCCTGCCCCGTGACGAGCTTCTTGACCGCGCGATCCTCGACGCTGCGATCCTGCATGGTGTTTTCGACGAAGCCCGCATCGATCACAACCGTCTCGCCGCTCGGCAGCCGCGCCGGCAGGAACGCCCAGGTGCCGGGGCCCGACGCGTCCTTGCGCACGGCGGAGCCGGGGGAATAGACCATCGCGTCGGGCAAGGGCGCATAGATCGCGGTAAAGCTGACACGGCGGAATTCATCGCGCGCGGGACTTAGCGCGGCCCATCGTGCCGGCGGCGGCAGAGCGACCGGTGCCTCCGCGAGGCGCTCGGTGAGTGCGGCGATCAGCTCGTGCTTGGCGATGCGGCGCTGCAATTGCCAGACACCGAGCACGATACAGACCGCGGTCAGGAATAGCGTGAACAGCGCGAAGCCGGCCACGCGGGGCTTGCGCGCGGTCTCGTTCATTTCGCGCGGTCGACCAGCCGGCCCGGCGCCGCCTTATGGTGGAATTGCAGCGCGATCAGCAGCGACTTCATCGCGCGCAACGGCAGCAGGGTCGTCGCGAGGATCAGCGGCAGCCACAACACCGCGTGCAGCCAGTACGGCGGCTGGTACTTGACTTCGACCACGAGCGCGCAGCCGACCACGATCGCGCCGGCCAGCATGATGATGAAGATCGCCGGACCGTCACCGGAATCGATGAAGGCATAGTCGAGGCCGCAACGCTCGCAGGACGGCGCTAGCGTCAGGAAGCCCGCATAGAGCTTGCCCTGGCCGCAGCGCGGGCATTTGCAGGCAAGCCCGCGCAGCGCGCTCTGCAGGACGGTGGCTTGCGGCTCGGACGTATCGGCGGCTTCGTTCATGATGACAGGGTCTATCACAGTTTCTGTCGAAACCCCTGCGCGCAAAAAAGCAAAAGGGCGGCCCCGGAGGCCGCCCTTTCTCGATCCGAAGTCAGCCCGCTTAGTGCGCGCCGTGGGCCATGGTCTCGGCGCCGTGTCCCCAGACATAGATGCAGAGGAACAGGAACAGCCAGACCACGTCGACGAAGTGCCAGTACCAGGCGGCGAACTCGAAGCCGAGATGCTGGGTCGGCGTGAAGTGGCCGGCATAGGCGCGGAACAGGCACACCAGCAGGAAGATAGTGCCGACCAGCACATGGAAACCGTGGAAGCCGGTCGCCATGAAGAAGGTCGCGCCGTAGACGTTGCCGCCGAAGGAGAAGGCCGCGTGGCTGTACTCATAGGCCTGCACGCAGGTGAAGAGCGCGCCGAGCACGACAGTGAGGATCAGGCCATATTTCAGGCCCTGGCGATCGTTCTCGAGCAGCGCATGGTGGGCCCAGGTCACCGTAGTGCCGGAGGTGAGCAGGATCAGCGTGTTCAGGAGCGGAAGATGCCAGGGATCGAAGGTCTCGATGCCGTGCGGCGGCCAGGTGCCCGGCACGGCGCAGGCGCCGGCTGCCGTCCCGAGACCACAGCCGAACACCGCATCGCGGGTGGCGTGGACGGCGTCGGCCGGGAAGAGCGCCGCGTTGAAATAGGCCCAGAACCAGGCGACGAAGAACATCACCTCCGAGGCGATGAACAGGATCATGCCGTAGCGGTGATGCAGCTGCACCACGCGGGTGTGATCGCCCTTGTACTGGGCTTCCCTGATCACATCGCCCCACCAGCTCGCCATGGTGTAGAGCACACCGACGGTGCCGACACCGAAGATGATCGGCGCAGCCGAGAACATGTGGTGCATCCAGGTGATCGCGCCGACCGCCATGATGAAGGCGGAGATGGAGCCGACGACGGGCCATGGCGAGGGATCGACCAGATGGTAGTCGTGATGCTTGGTGTGCGCCGTTGCCATTTGCGGTCTCGCTCCTCAATCCCGTGCCTGTCAGGCACTTATCCCCTTATTCCAACCCCGGCGCGTGAGCCCGGAGATCAGAGATTTCCCTTGCGTTTGTCGTCTTCGCTGGCCGCGAGCGGCTTCACCACCGGATCTTTCACCGGATAGAACGTGTAGGACAGCGTGATCGTGTTGAGACCGTCGTTCTCGTGGTCGTCGGCAATCGACGGATCGACGTAGAACACGACCGGCATCTCGCGCTTCTCGCCGGGCGCCATGGTCTGCTCGGTGAAGCAGAAGCAGTTGATCTTCTGGAAATAGGATCCGACCGTCAGCGGCGCGACATTGTAGGCGGCCTGGCCTGCGGTGGTCCGCGCGGCCTGGTTGGTCACCGTGTAGAAGACGGTCACGACCTGGCCGATATTGACCTCGATCTCGCTCTGCTCCGGTTCGAACTTCCAGGGCAGGCCGGGCGCAACGTTGGAATCGAAACGCACCGCGATCTTCCGTGCGATCGGGCCGCTGGCCGGCGCCGAGGTCGCGACCTGGGTCGTGCCGTTGAAGCCGGTGGCGCGACAGAACCAGTTGTAGAACGGCACCGCCGCGTAGGAGGCGCCGACCATCAGCGCGACCACGCCGCCGCAGATCGAGGCGACCACCACGTCGCGGCCAAGCCCCTTGGCAGGCCTGCGGCCTTTGGTGGCCGTCCGGCTCTGATCCCGCGATATGATCGGCTTCTGATCCATGTTTCCTACATCGGCCGGACGAGCACGGCCGGCCCCTTGACCATGGTCACGGCGAAGAACAGCACCACGAGCACGCCGAGCGCGAGCGCGATCGCGATCGAGCGCTGACGACGGCTCTTCTTCTGCGCCTCGGTGAGGACGATTCCATCTATCTCGGGTTTGTCGGCCATTCCTGCGATCATGCGCCCCCTACCATCGGCGCAAGCGCCCGGAACACGACCTCGGCCAGCAAGGTCGCAAACAGCGCAAACAGATAAAGGATGGAGAACGCGAACAGCTTGCGGGTCGCCCGCAGCGATTGGCTGCGCTCGCGACGGACATAGACATTGATGGCGAACGCCAGCATGCCGGCGCCGAGGATCAGCGAGACGATGCCGTAGATGGCGTCGAAATAGCCGAGCGCCCAGGGCGCAGCCGCGACTGCGATCAGCACGATGGTATAGAGCAGGATCTGAAGCCGCGTCGCGTCGGGACCGGCGACGTTGGGCAGCATCGGAATGCCGGCGCGCGCGTAGTCGTCGGAGCGGAACAGCGCCAGCGCCCAGAAGTGCGGCGGGGTCCAGAAGAAGATGATGGCGAACAGCAGCAGCGGCTCGACGTCGACCGTGCCTGTGACCGCGGCCCAGGCCACCACCGGCGGCAGCGCGCCGGCGGCACCGCCGATCACGATGTTCTGTGCGGTCCAGCGCTTCAGGCCGATCGTGTAGATCACGACGTAGAAGAAGATGGTGAAGGCGAGCAGCGCGCCCGCGATCCAGTTGACGAGGATGCCGAGCGTCATCACCGAGAAGAAGGCGAGCGTCATGCCGAAGGTCATCGCCTCGGGACGGGTGATGCGGCCGCGCGGAATCGGCCGGTTCGCCGTGCGCGACATCTTGGCGTCGATGTCGCCTTCGAGCGCCATGTTGAGCGCCCCGGACGCGCCGGCGCCGACGGCGATGCAGAGCAGCGAGGTGAAGGCCAGCACCGGGTGGAAATGCCCGGGTGCCATCGCCATTCCGACCAGCGCGGTGAAGATCACCAGCGACATCACCCGCGGCTTCAGTAGCGCGATGTAATCGCCAACCTCCGCTTCGGAGATGCGGGGATTGATGTCGACGGCATTGTGGTCGAGGACGGACACTAGATTGACTCGCTTCTTTGTCGAGCCGCAGCGCCCGTCACGGGCGCCGCGAGCGTTGGCTTACTGCACGCGGGGCAGCACTTCGAACTGGTGGAAGGGCGGCGGCGAGGGCAGCGTCCACTCCAGGGTGGTCGCACCTGCACCCCACGGATTGTCGCCAGCCGGCACCTTCTTCGCGAAGGCGTCGATCACGCAATAGAGGAAGATCAGCACGCCGAAGCCGGAGATGTAGGAACCGACCGACGAGACCAGGTTCCAGCCAGCGAACGCGTCGGGATAATCGACATAGCGCCGCGGCATGCCCGACAGACCGAGGAAGTGCTGCGGGAAGAACACCAGGTTCACGCCGATGAAGGTGACCCAGAAGTGCGCCTTGGCGAGCCCTTCATTGTACATATAGCCCGACATCTTCGGGAACCAGTAGTACCAGCCGGCGAAGATTCCGAACACCGCGCCGAGTGAGAGCACGTAGTGGAAGTGCGCGACGACGTAGTAGGTCTCCTGCAGCACGCGGTCGACGCCGGCATTCGCCAGCACCACGCCGGTGACGCCGCCGACGGTGAACAGGAAGATGAACCCCACCGCCCAGATCATCGGCGCGCGGAACTCGATCGAGCCGCCCCACATCGTGGCGATCCACGAGAAGATCTTCACGCCGGTCGGGACCGCGATGACCATCGTGGCGGCGACGAAATAGGCCTGCGTCGCCGAGGACATGCCGACCGTGTACATGTGGTGCGCCCACACCACGAAGCCGATGCCGCCGATCGCGACCATGGCGTAGGCCATGCCGAGATAGCCGAACACGGGCTTGCGCGAGAAGGTCGAGACGATCTGACTGACCATGCCGAAGGCGGGCAGGATCAGGATGTACACTTCGGGGTGACCGAAGAACCAGAACAGATGCTGGAACAGCACGGGATCGCCGCCGCCTTCGGGATTGAAGAACGTCGTGCCGAAATTGCGGTCGGTGAGCAGCATCGTGATCGCACCGGCGAGCACCGGCAGCGACAACAGCAGCAGGAACACCGTCACCAGGATCGACCACACGAACAGCGGCATCTTGTGCAGGGTCATGCCCGGCGCGCGCATGTTGAAGATGGTGGTGATGAAGTTGATGGCGCCGAGGATCGACGAGGCGCCCGCCAGATGCAGCGACAGGATCGCGAAGTCGACGGCCGGGCCCGGATGGCCCGAGCTCGACAGCGGCGCGTACATGGTCCAGCCGGCGCCGACGCCGTTGGCGCCCGGCTCGCCCTCGACGAAGGTCGACATCAGCAGGAGCGCGAACGACGCCGGCAGCAGCCAGAACGAGATGTTGTTCATGCGCGGGAACGCCATGTCGGGCGCGCCGATCATCAGCGGCACGAACCAGTTGCCAAAGCCGCCGATCATCGCAGGCATGACCATGAAGAAGATCATGATCAGACCATGGGAGGTCACGAACACATTGTAGGTGTGCGTCTCGTGGAAGATCTGCACGCCCGGATACATCAGCTCGGCACGGATCGCGATCGACATCGCGGCGCCGATGACGCCGGCGATGACCGCGAAGATCAGGTACATCGTGCCGATGTCCTTGTGGTTGGTCGAATAGACGTAGCGCCGCCATCCGGTCGGATGGGCGTGCTCGTCATGTCCGTGGTCTTGCGCGTGATCGCCGTGTGCCGCTGCGCTCGTTGCCATTTTCTAATCCTGCCTTGCGTCCCGATCGGACCTCTGGAGGTCCCGCCTTATGTCGCTTTCAGTTTCCTCGAACCCTTCGCCCGGCGCTTACTGCGTCGGGCCGGCCGTGGAGGCGTAGGTGCTGGTGCCGCCGCTCGCGTATTTCTTCTTCGCGGTCTCGACCCAGGAGGCGAACTCCTGGTCGCTCACCACGCGGATGGCGATCGGCATGAAGGCGTGGTCCTTGCCGCACAATTCCGAGCACTGGCCGTAGAACATGCCGGTCTTGGTGGCCTTGAACCAGGTCTCGTTGAGCCGACCCGGAATGGCGTCGATCTTGACGCCGAAGGCCGGCAGAGCAAAGGCATGAATCACGTCGGCGCCGGTCACCTGAACCCGGACCACCTTGTTGACGGGCACCACCATCTCGTTGTCGACGCCGAGCAGACGGGGCTGCTTGTCCTGGGCCATCAGCGAGTCGAACTCGAACTTGCCGTTATCCGGATAGGCGTAGGACCAGTACCACTGCTTGCCGGTCGCCTTGATGGTCAGATCCGCTTTCGGCACGTCGAGCTCGAGGAACAGGAGGCGGAACGACGGCACCGAGATACCGACCAGAATCAGCACCGGAACGAGCGTCCACGCCACCTCGATCAGCGTGTTGTGCGTGGTCCGCGACGGCACCGGATTGGCTCTCGCGTTGAACTTCACGACCACGATCACGAGCAGCGCCAGAACGAACAGCGTGATCAGCGTGATCAGCACGAACAGGAAATTGTGGAACCAGACGATGTTGTCCATCACCGGGGACGCGGACTGCTGAAGCGTCCACTCCCACGCAGCCGGTTGCCCGAGCTCGGCAAATGCCGCGCCGCCCGTCGCCAGCGTCAGACCCGCCACGGCCAATCCCAGCAAGTGCCGGCCCACCGGGCCCATCGACATCTTCATGCCGTTCGCGCTCCCCTAACGAAATCACCCCAAGTGCATTCCCCTATTTTCGGGAAACGCTTTATTCGATCCCCCCGTCTGACAAACCGCCGCGCAAGAATACCTCTAAGAGGAATTGGGGCCAGATCGCTAGAACGCCGAAATCAAGCCTCTCAAACCATAATTCTTGATCTATCGCAATGCAGTCTTGAGCCTCGTCTGTCAGCCATCACCCGCAAGATATTTCCTAGTAACATCAGACAAAATTACCATTTCCCGGGATGCTGCGGCTTGACAGCGGAATTGCCCGCGGTAGGCACTGGCAGACAGCCGCACAGGAACCTGATTCGTGCGGGCGACGGCGGCCGTGGCGGCGTGGAATTTGCTTGCGAATCGCCTTCAAGACGCCGTCATTCCCGTATCAGTCCGCCCGGCGCGAGCGACCCAAGCGAGCAGAGGGACCGACCCGATGGGGTTTTCGAGATCCATGGCAAGGCGAGCTAAAAGCCAGGCTGGCAGCCTCACGATGCTGATTGCCCTGCTGGCGGCGGCCATCGTCCTGGCGCTTCCGGGCCTCGCCCATGCGCAGGGCGCGGTGCGCTCCGTCCATGGCGACTGGCAGATCCGCTGCGACACCCCCCCGGGCGCCCAGTCCGAGCAATGCGCCCTGATCCAGAGTGTGGTGGCCGAAGACCGCTCCAACGCCGGCCTGACCGTGATCGTTCTCAAGACCGCCGACCAGAAGAGCCGCCTGATGCGGGTTGTCGCCCCTCTCGGCGTTCTCCTGCCCTCCGGCCTCGGCCTCAAGCTCGACAACCAGGACGTCGGCCGTGCCGGCTTTGTCCGCTGCCTGCCCAATGGCTGCGTCGCCGAGGTCGTCATGGACGACAAGCTGCTCGGCCAGCTCCGCACCGCCAAGACCGCGACCTTCATCATCTTCGAGACCCCGGAAGAAGGCATCGGCTTCCCGCTCAGCCTGAACGGGCTCGGCGAGGGATACGACAAGCTGCCGTAGGGTGAAGGGCGGTTAGACCCGCGAATCCTATTGTTTCCGTAATGTGAGACTTGGCGCCCTCGCGGAACTGCCGGGAAACCATTATCTTGCCTCACATCCCCCGATAATGGACGGACGCATGACCAACCCTGCCACAACCTCCCTGCTCGACCGCGCCAATCTCGACCGCGACCAGGTTCGCAACGAGCTCGCGCGCGGGCTTGCCGGTGCCGACGACGGCGAATTGTTCCTGGAATACAGCCAGACCGAAGCGCTGATGTTCGACAATGGACGGCTGAAGCAGGCGACCTACGACACCTCGCAGGGTTTTGGCCTGCGCGCCGTCAAGGACGACGCCGTCGGCTATGCGCATTCCTCCGACGTGTCGCTGCCGGCGCTGATTCGCGCTGCGGACGCGGTCGCGGCGGTGCGCGGTGGTTATTCGGGCAGCTTCGCCGCGCCTCCAGCGCATACCAACGTGCGGCTTTATAGTGACGACAATCCGCTCGATGCCCCCGGCTTCGAAACCAAGGTCAAGCTGCTCGCCGAGATCGACGCCTATCTGCGCGACAAGGATCCGCGGGTGCGGCAGGTCAGCGTCAGCCTGGGCGCGACCTGGCAGGTGGTCGAGATCCTGCGGCCCGACGGCGAGAGCTATCGCGACATCCGCCCGCTCGTGCGCGTCAACGTCTCCGTCGTCGCCGGTCAGGGCGACCGCCAGGAGAGCGGCAGCAAGGGCTATGGCGGCCGCGCCGGCTACGCCGAATTCATCGAAAGCAAGAATTGGCGCGACGCCGCCGATGGCGCGCTGCGCGAGGCCCTGGTCAATCTGGAATCGGTTCCCGCCCCCGCCGGCGAGATGGACGTCGTGCTCGGGGCCGGCTGGCCCGGCGTAATGCTGCATGAGGCGGTCGGCCATGGCCTCGAAGGCGACTTCAACCGCAGGAAGACGTCTGCGTTTGCCGGCCTGATGGGCCAGCAGGTCGCGGCCAAGGGCGTCACCGTGGTCGACGACGGCACCATTGCCTCGCGCCGCGGCTCGCTGTCGATCGACGACGAGGGCACGCCGACCAACCGCACCGTGCTGATCGAGGACGGCGTCCTGGTCGGCTACATGCAGGACCGCCAGAACGCGCGGCTGATGAACATGAAGCCGACCGGCAACGGCCGCCGCCAGGGCTATGCCCATGTGCCGATGCCGCGCATGACCAACACCTACATGCTCGCGGGCGACCGCGATCCGGCCGAGATCCTCGCTTCGGTGAAGAACGGCGTCTTCGCCGCGAATTTCGGCGGCGGCCAGGTCGACATCACCTCGGGCAAATACGTGTTTCAGTGCACCGAGGCCTACAAGATCGAGAACGGCAAGATCGGTGCGCCCTTGAAGGGCGCCATGCTGATCGGCAACGGGCCGACCGACCTGCATCGCATTCGCATGATCGGCAACGACCTCGCGCTCGATACCGGCATCGGCACCTGCGGCAAGAACGGTCAGGGCGTGCCGGTCGGCGTCGGCCAGCCGTCGCTGTTGATGGAACGCATTACGGTGGGTGGAACAGGCGGATGAGTGTCGAGAAGATAACTGTCACCACCAAGCGGAAGAGCAGCGGCTGGGCAGGCCAGCTCGTGCAGCTCGCCGGCATCGTCGCCGCGGTGTTCATCGCCAAGGGCGCGCTGGCCGAGCCGTTCTACGTGCCGTCGGGCTCGATGGAGCCGACGCTGTTGATCGGCGACGCCTTGATCGCCTCGAAATTCCCCTACGGCTACGGCACCTCGTCGCTGCCGATCCAGATCAACCTGCCCGAGAGCGGCCGCGTGTTCGCGGAGACACCGAAGCAGGGCGACGTCGTGGTCTTCCGCTGGCCCGGCGACCGCTCGCAGGCCTGGGTCAAGCGCGTCGTGGGTCTGCCCGGCGACCGCATCCAGCTGCGCCAGGGCCAGCTCTTCGTCAACGACCGCCCCGCCGAGCTGAAGCCGGACGGCGTTGGCGCCGCCGAGGATGACAATGGCGGCAGCGAACCCGCCTATCGCTATGTCGAGACACTGCCGAACGGCGTCTCGCATTTGATCTTCAAGATGCGCGACAACGGTCCGCTCGACAATACGCAGGAAGTGACGGTGCCGGCTGGCCATCTCTTCGTGCTCGGCGACAACCGCGACAACTCCGCCGACAGCCGCGTGCCCTTGCGCTCCGGCGGCGTCGGCATGCTGCCGATCGACAATCTGGTCGGCCGCGCGGATGCCGTGCTCGGATCCTGGGATCTCGGCATCCGGGGCCAGCCGGTGTGGACCTGGCTGTCCGGATTTCGCATGGCACGGTTTTTCACCGCCGTGCATTGAAGGCCGGAATGTCTTCACTCCTCTCCCGCACGCGGGAGAGGGAGCGCAACAGTAATGATCCGCGACGAATTTCTGGCTCTCGCCCTGCGAAATCCGTTCAACGCAGCGATCCTCAATGAAATCCATCGTCTCGCAGTGCCGGATGCGTGGCTCGTCGCGGGCTGCCTGGTGCAGACGGTGTGGAACGTGCTCACGGGCCGCCCGATCGATCACGGCATCGTCGATTATGACGTGTTCTATTTCGATTCCGACACCGCATGGGAGGCGGAAGACGCGGTGATCCGCAAGCTGCACGCGCCGCTCGCGCATCTCGGCGCCAAGGTCGAAATCCGCAACCAGGCGCGCGTGCACGTTTGGTATCCCGGCAAGCACGGTCTGCCCTATCCGCGCTTGATGCGCGCGACCGACGGTATCGACCGCTTCCTCACGGAGAATACGCAGGTGGGCATCCGCCCTGCCGGCGGGGATTTCGACGTCTACGCGCCGCACGGGTTCGACGACGTCGCGAAGCTGATCGTGCGACCCAATCGGGCGCCGAATTTTTCCGCCGCCAATTACGCGGCGAAGGCGGCACGCTGGAAGACGCTGTGGCCCGAGATCACGGTGATCGCGGCCGAGTGAGGTGTCGCTTTACCCTCCTCGTCATTGCGAGGAGCGAAGCGACGAAGCAACCCAGACTGCCGCCGCGGAAGCAATTTTGGATTGCTTCGCTACGCTCGCAATGACGGCGGTGAGAGCTGCATGCTACCGCACCACGCCCGACGTGAACCCTGCCTTCCGCCGCGGCGGCTTGATTTCCTTTTTCAGGAAGCAGCGCGCTTCGCGTCCGGTGTAGCCGGGGCGGGCATAGGTGAAGGCGCGGCATTTGTTGTCGGCGGTGCAGGCGGCCTTGCAGGCTTCTTCGCCTTCGCCGTCCTTCATCTCGAAATTGCGCAAATCGCCGCCGGGGCGGTCGATCGAGGTCTCCACGCCTTCGACACGCGGCTCGATCACGCCGGCACCGCGCACACCGGAGATGCAGCAGCTTCCCGGCACGCGCGCAGGCACCGTGTTCTTCAGCCAGCACACCGCCGAGCCGCCTTCGACGTCAGGATAGCTGAAGCTCCACGAGCGGCAACGGCGGTCGCGCTCGCACAGCAGTGCGCAATCCTCGGGATCGCCCGACGTGACGGGGGTGCTGAAATAGTCTCCGCCTGGCCGATCGAACGCCGTCTGGGCGCGCGCAGGCCAGCTCGCAAACGCGAGCGAAAGCAGCGCGGCGCAGGCCAGGACGCTTGCCAGGACCCTTGCCAGGACCCTTGCCATGACGGCCAGGCGGCCCTTCCCCATCGGAACAGCTTTCGAGTTATTGACGACGCTCGGGTTTTTCAGCCGGCCATTTGATCGCCGCAAACCTGTACGGGCGATGAACGGCTCGAGTCCCGACCGTTGGGACCTTGGTCTAGAACGCGTATTCCGCGTACGCCGGTTCCACCGAGCCGTTCCATGGGCCCTTGAACTTGTCGAGCATCTCCTCAGCTGGCGTGCGGCCGGAATCGATGATGCGGTCAAGCGGCTCCAGATGCCTGGTCTCGTCGCGGCCGAGCTGGTCGATCCGGCCGCGCCGGCGCAAGCCGGCATGTGCCAAAGCGAGGCACTCCTTGGCGATCTCGAACAGATAGCGGTCCTTGATCCGCGCCTTGAAGCCGAAGCGCGGCACGTCGTCGCGCAGGGCCTGACGCTCATGCGCGTTCCAGTGCTTCACAAGGTCCCAGGCGGCATCCAGCGACACATCGTCGTAGAGCAGCCCGGCCCAGAACGCCGATAGCGCCGGCAGTCGGCCCCACGGGCCACCATCGGAGCCGCGCATCTCGAGATAGCGCTTGAGCCGCACCTCCGGGAAAATTGTCGAAAGATGGTTGGCCCAGTCCGACAACGTCGGACGTTCCCCGGGCAAATTGTTGTTGCGGCCATCGAAGAAGGCGCGGAACGAGGAGCCCGAGACGTCGATGTAGTCCTCGTCGCGTTTGACGAAATACATGGGCACGTCGAGCGCGTAGTCGACATAGCGCTCGAAGCCCATGCCATCCTCGAATGCCCAAGGCATCATGCCGGCACGCGCGTTGTCGGTGTCGCGCCAGATCTCGGACCGGAAGGAGAGGAAGCCATTCGGCTTGCCCTCGGTAAACGGCGAGTTGGCGAACAAGGCGGTTGCGGCCGGCTGGAGCGCGAGCGAAACACGCAGCTTCTTGACCATGTCGGCTTCGGAGGAGAAGTCGAGATTGGTCTGGACCGTGCAGGTCCGGTACATCATGTCGAGGCCGTACTGGCCGACCTTCGGCATGTAATTGGTCATGATCTTGTAGCGGCCCTTGGGCATCACCGGGATGTCGGCGCGCGACCAGGACGGCGTCATGCCGAGCCCGAGAAAGCCGATGCCGAGCGGCGTCGCGATCTCGCGCACCTGCGCCAGATGCGCCATCAGCTCACTCTGGGTCTGGTGCACGTTCTCGACCGGGGCGCCCGAAAGCTCGAACTGCCCGCCGGGCTCCAGCGAAATCGCGCCGCCGCCGGTGACGTCGTAGAGGCCGATGATGTTACCCTTCTCCATGATCGGCTCCCAGCCGAGCAGGAGCTTCATGCCTTCGAGCAGCGCGCCGATACCGCGCGGGCCTTCGTAGGGCACCGGGCGGTGGCCTTCGAGCGTGAACGGCGTCTTCTCATGCTCGGTGCCCATGCGGAATTCTGACGGGTCCTTGCAGCCTTCCTCGAACCACTTGACGAGCTCGTCACGCGATTGCAACGGCGTCATATCGATCTGGTCTCGCGCCATATCAGACTCTAATCAAAAGCGCTTCGATCGAACGCGCGTGGGTGACAGGGATGGTCCGCGCAGCCACCGGCTGCACGGACGAGCTGGTGTGCCGCGCGCTCATCGCGACGGCGTGGTTTCGTTGACGTGGGCAGGCGGCAGTTTCATCTCGCCGCACGAGCAGCCGAGACGGTCGAGCAGACCGCTGAGCTTCACGGCATCCGCATCGGACAGTTTCGAACCGACATATTTCTCGATCGCGGCCGAATAGGCGCCCCACATCCGCTTCTGCAATTCGCGGCCGGCTTCCGTGATCTCCACGAATTGGCCGCGCTTGTCGATCTTGCATTCACGCCGCGAGGCGAGGCCTTCGTCGACCAGACGGTCGATCAGCCGCGATGTCGAATATTGCGGGATCAGCATCTGCCGTTCGAGTTCGACCGGCCGGAGCTCGCCCGAGGGCGCCCGTGACAGTTCGAGCAGCGCGTCATACCATGCCAACGGCGGGAAGCCGGCCTTCTTCAGGTCCTGCTCGACGCAATTGAGCACGCGGCTCTGCACCCGCATCAAGCGGATCCAGGCGGAAGTCGCCTCGGTCGATGGTTTGCGTTTCATGGTCCCGCTCAAGCTAGTCGCCCGTCTCTTACCCTATTCGATGCACCTGCATCAATCTTGACTATTTCAAGCAGATGCATGTAGTCGTTCTTTCGCCTGAACCAAGCAACAAGAGGAGGAAATTCCATGAAATTGTACTATTCGCCCGGTGCCTGCTCGCTGTCTCCCCATATCGCGCTCCTGGAGGCCGGCCTGCCCTATGAACTGGTCAAGGTCGATATCCGGGCCAAGAAGCTCGAAAACGGTGAGGATTATCTGAAGCTGAACCCCAAGGGCCAGGTCCCTGCGCTGGGCCTCGATAGCGGAGAGATCGTGACCGAAGGCCCGGTGATTGTCCAGATGATCGCCGATCAGGCCTCTGCCAAGGCGCTGGCGCCGGCCCACGGCAGCGCCGAGCGCTACAAGCTGCTCGAATGGCTGAACTTCCTCACCTCGGAGGTCCACAAGAGCTTCGGCCCGATGTTCGCGCCGGCGCTGAACGACGAGGCCAAGGCCTTCTTCAAGGACCGCGTCATGGGCAAGCTGAAATACATCGATAGCCAGCTCGCCGGCCTCGACTACCTCATGGGCAAGCAGTTCACGGTGGCCGACGGCTATCTCTTCACGATGCTGACCTGGGGCGACCGGATGAAGTTCGACCTCTCGGCGATGCCGAACCTTGCCGCGTACAAGACCCGCGTCGCGGCGCGGCCGCAGGTGCAGGAAGCGATGAAGAAGGAAGGGCTGATTCAGGCTGCCTGAGCGCACATGCGAAAGGCCGGATGGAGATCCGGCCTTTCGTATTTTTCATCCCGGCTAGGGGTTCAGAGAATCACGCGGCCGCCTTCTTCGGCGCGAAGCGGCCGTAGAAGGTTTCTCCCTTCGCAGCCATCTCCTCGAGGAGCTTCGGCGGGGTGAAGCGCGAGCCGTATTTCGCTTCCAGCTTGTGGCAAAGCTCGACGAACTTCTTGGGACCCATGAAGTCGATGTAGGACAGCGTGCCACCGGTGAACGGCGCGAAGCCGAAGCCGAGGATCGAGCCGACATCCGCCTCGCGCGGATCGGTGATGACGTGGTCCTCCACCGTGCGCGCGGCTTCCACCGCCTGCACCACCAGGAAGCGCTGCTTCAGCTCCTCGACGTCGAGGGTATCTGGGTCGAGCTGCTTGGGCTGCAGCGCGGACAAGCCGGGCCACAGGCTCTTCTGACCCTTGCCCTTCTCGGGGTAGTCGTAAAACCCCTTGCTGTTCTTGCGGCCCAGACGGCCCTGCTTCTCGACCAGCTCGACCATCAGCTTCTTCTGATCGGGATTGATGGCGTTGGGGCCGAGGTCGGCTTCCGTCGCCTTCATGATCTTGAGCCCGAGGTCGAGCGCGACCTCGTCCGACAGCGAGAGCGGGCCGACCGGCATGCCGGCCATCTTGGCGCAGTTCTCGATCATCGCCGGCGGCACGCCTTCGAGGAACATCTCGTTGCCTTCGGCGACGTAGCGGCCGACGCAGCGATTGGCGAAGAAGCCGCGGCTGTCGTTGACGACGATCGGCGTCTTGCCGATCTGCCGGACGTAGTCCAGCGCGGTCGCGATCGCGAGATCGCCGGTGTTCTTGCCCTGGATGATCTCGACCAACATCATCTTCTCGACGGGCGAGAAGAAGTGGATGCCGACAAACCTGCCCTGGTCCTTGAAGGATTCCGCCAGCGAGGTGATCGGAAGCGTCGAGGTGTTGGACGCGAAGATCACGTCCGGCTTCATATGCTCCTGCGCCTTGGCAAAGGTATCAGCCTTGACCTTGCGGTCCTCGAACACGGCCTCGATGACGAGATCGACGTCCTTCAGCGCGGAATAGTCCGCGGTCGGCGTGATGCGGGCGAGCAGCGCTTCTGCGTCACCGGGCTTGGCGCGGCCCTTCTTGATCTGCTCCTCGATCACCTTTTGCGCATGCGCCTTGCCCTTGTCGGCGCTCTCCTGGTCGCGATCGATCAGGACGACGTCGAGGCCGGCACGGGCCGAGACATAGCCGACGCTCGCACCCATGAAGCCGGCGCCGATCACGGCGATCTTCTTCACCTTGGTCGGCGGCACATCCTTCGGACGGCGCGCGCCCTTGTTCAATTCCTGCATCGACAGGAACAGGCTGCGGATCATCGCCGCCGCTTCCTTCGAGCGCAGCACCGAGGTGAAGTAGCGCGATTCCACGCGCAATGCGGCGTCGATCGGCAGCTGCAGGCCCTCATAGACGCAGCTCATGATCGCGCGTGCGGCCGGATAATTGTCGTAGGTCTCGCGGCGATAGATCGCGTTGCCGGCGGGGAACATCATCATGCCTGCCTTGGAGAACACCGGGCCGGCCGGCAGCTTGAAGCCCTTCTCGTCCCAGGGCGCAACGGCCTTGCCGCCGCCCTTGATCCAGTCCTTTGCCGCCTTGATGAGATCGGCGGCGGGAACGATGGCGTGGATCAGATTCAGTGCCTTGGCTTTCTCGATCGTGACCGGATCGCCCTTGAGCAGAATCGTCATCGCGTCCTGCGGCGGCACCAGGCGCGGCACGCGCTGCGTGCCGCCGGCGCCCGGGAACAGTCCGACCTTGACCTCGGGCAGGCCGAGGCGGGTCTTGGGATTCTCCGCCGCCACGCGATAGTGGCAGCACAGCGTGATCTCGAAACCGCCGCCGAGCGCGAGGCCGTTGATCGCCGCTGCCCACGGCTTGCCGGAGGTCTCGATCGAGCGCAACACCTGCGAGAAGCGCCGGCTCTGCTCGAACAGCATCTGGTTTGCCGCCGTCTCGCCCTGCTCCTTCAAGACCTTTGCGTAGGCCTGGTTCATGCCCTCGAGCATCGAAAGATCGGCACCCGCGCAGAACGCTTCCTTGGCGGAGGTGATGACGACACCCTTCACCGCGGCGTCGGCCGTGGTCGCCTTGACGATCGCGTCGAGCTCGTTGGTCGAGGTCTCGTCGAGCACGTTCATCGAACGGCCCGGGATATCCCAGGTGACCAGTGCGATGCCGTCGGAATCGGTCTCAACCTTGAAATTCTTGTAAGCCATGCTGGTTGCTCCCTACCCTTAGACGCGTTCGATGATGGTCGCGGTGCCCATGCCGCCGCCGATGCACAGCGTCACCAGTGCGGTCGCCTTGTTGGTGCGCTCGAGCTCGTCGAGCACGGTCCCGAGGATCATGGCACCGGTCGCGCCGAGCGGATGGCCGAGCGCGATCGCGCCGCCATTGACGTTGATCTTGGCGTTGTCGATGTCGAAGGCCTGGATGTAGCGCAGCACGACGGAGGCGAAGGCCTCGTTGAGCTCGAACAGGTCGATGTCCGACTTCTTCATGCCGGAGCGCGCGAACAGCTTTTCGGTGACGTCGACCGGACCGGTCAGCATCATCGCCGGCTCGGACCCGATATTGGCGAACGCGCGGATTCTCGCACGCGGCTTCAGGCCGTACTTGCCGCCGGCTTCCTTGCTGCCGAGCAGAACCGCGCCGGCACCATCGACGATGCCCGACGAATTGCCGGCGTGGTGCACGTAATTGACGCGCTCGATTTCCGGATGCGACTGCACCGCGACGCCGTCGAAGCCGCCCATCTGTGCCATCATCGTGAACGCCGGCTGCAGCTGCGCCAGCGACTGCATCGTCGTCGAAGGACGCATATGCTCGTCCTTGGCGAGGATGGTGAGGCCGTTGATGTCCTTCACCGGGACGACCGACTTGTCGAAGCGGCCTTCATCCCAGGACTTCGCCGCACGCTGCTGGCTCTGCACCGCATAGGCGTCGACGTCGTCACGCGAGAAGCCGTATTTGGTCGCGATCAGATCGGCCGAGACACCCTGCGGCATGAAATAGGCCGGCACTGCCATCGACGGGTCCATCGGCCAGGCGCCGCCGGAAGCACCGATGCCGACGCGGCTCATCGATTCGGCGCCGCCGCCGATCACGAGCTCGTGCTGGCCGCTCATCACCTGGGCTGCGGCAAAATTCACGGCGTCGAGGCCGGAGGCGCAGAAGCGGCTGATCTGCACGCCCGGTACCGCTTCGCCGAGGCCCGCCTTCAGCGCGGCGAAGCGCGCAATGTCGGAGCCGGCTTCGCCGACCGGATCGACCACGCCGAGAATGACGTCATCGACGGAATCTTCCGGCAGGTTGTTGCGGTCCTTGAGCGCCTTGAGCGGCACGGTCGCGAGCGCGAGCGCGGTGACTTCGTGCAGCGCACCGTCCGCCTTGCCGCGGCCGCGCGGGGTGCGGACGTGGTCGTAAATGAATGCCTCAGGCATGACGCCCTCCTGATGTGATGATCTTCTGGTCTTGATCGGGTCGCAGCGAAAGCGGCTTCAGAACGCTTCCGCCGGCAGTTCCATGATGGTCGCGCAGCCGGCCTGGATGCGCGCGAGATTGGCGGCGGTCTCCGGCAGCATCCGCTCCATGAAGAAGCGGCCGGTGACGAGCTTGGTCGAGAGATAGGGAGTCGCCCCGCTCTCGGCAATCTTGGCTTGCGTCACCTTCGCCATCTTCGCCCACATGTAGCCGAGCGCGACGAAGCCGAAGAGATTCAGGTAATCGGTCGCGGCGGCACCGGCATTGTCGGGCTTGGCCATCGCGTTCTGCATCAGCCACGTCGTGGCCTGCTGGAGATGGCCGAGCGAAGCCGAGAGCGGGGTAACGTAGGGCTTCATCGCCTCGTCGCCGCCGTTCTCCTTGGCGAAGGCCATGACCTCGCCGAAGAACGCCATGATGGCGCGGCCGCCGTCGCGCGGCAGCTTGCGGCCGACGAGGTCGAGCGCCTGGATGCCGTTGGCGCCTTCGTAGATCATGGCGATGCGGGCATCGCGCACGAACTGTTCCATGCCCTGCTCGGCGATGTAGCCGTGGCCGCCATAGATCTGCTGCGCCTGCACCGCGTTGGCGAAGCCGTAGTCGGTGAGAAAGCCTTTCAGTACGGGCGTCATCAGGCCCATGTGATCGTCGGCGGCCTGGCGGTCCTTGGGATCCTCGGAGCGATGGGCGACGTCGCTCTTCAGCGCGGTCCACATCACGAAGGCGCGCGCGGCCTCGTTGAAGGAGCGGATCGACAGCAGCGTGCGACGCACGTCGGGATGGACGATGATCGGATCGGCCGGCTTGTCCGGCGCCTTGGCACCCGTGAGCGAACGGCCCTGGATGCGATCCCGGGCATAGGCAACCGCGTTCTGATAGGCCACTTCCGACTGCGCGAGACCCTGCACGGCGACGCCGAGGCGGGCCTCGTTCATCATCACGAACATGCCTTGCATGCCCTTGTTCTCTTCACCGATCAGCCAGCCCACGGCGTTGTCGTAGTTCATCACGCAGGTGGAATTGCCGTGGATGCCCATCTTGTGCTCGATCGAGCCGCAGACCACGCCATTGCGTGCGCCGACCGACCGATCGGCATTGACGAGGAATTTCGGCACCACGAACAGCGACACGCCCTTGATGCCAGCGGGCGCGCCCTCGACGCGGGCGAGCACGAGGTGGATGATATTGGGGGCGAGGTCATGTTCGCCGGCCGAAATGAAGATCTTGGTGCCCGTGATCTTGAAGCTGCCGTCGGCCTGCCGCACGGCCTTGGTGCGGAGCATGCCGAGGTCGGTGCCGCAATGCGGCTCGGTCAGGTTCATGGTGCCGGTCCACTCGCCCGCCACCATCTTCGGCACGTAGGTCTGCTTCTGCTCCGGCGTACCGTGGACGATCAGCGCTGCGGTCGCGCCCATGGTGAGGCCGCCATACATCGAGAACGCCATGTTGGCGGATATCTGGAATTCGTTGACGGCCTGGGAGAGCGTCACCGGCAGGCCTTGGCCGCCGAACTCGGTCGGTGCCGACAGGCTGAGCCAGCCGCCCTCGGCGACCTGCTTGAACGCCTCCTTGAATCCCTTGGGCGTGGTGACGCTGCCGTCATCGGCGCGCTTGCAGCCCTCGAGATCGCCCACGCGGTTGAGCGGCTGCAGCACCTCTTCGGCGAGCTTGGCAGCTTCGCCGAGAATGGCTTCGCGCACGTCGCTCGACGCATCGGAGAAGCCGGCCAGATTGTCGTAGCGGTCGATCTGGAAGACGTCGTTGAGCAGGAAGTTCACGTCTTCGACGGGGGCTTTGTAGATCGGCATGGTGGTCTCCCGGCAGGCCTTGAAGTGATCGGTGTTGGCTTATGATTGAGCGGCGGCCAACTGCTCCGCCATCAGGCGATGCAGCATGTTGATCGCCTTGAGCGGCCGCACCATCACCTTGAAATGCGTGATGCGGCCCTCGCCGTCGAAACGGATGATGTCGACGCCATTGATCTCGATGCCGTCGATCATGGTCTTGAATTCGAGCACGGCGCCGCTCTCACTCTTCCATTCGCCGACATAAGTGAAGCCGGGACCGCCAAGCACGTTCTCGGCGCTGGCCAGATATTTGAAGGTGATGTCGCGGCCGCGCTGCGGCGCGTGCACGACGGGGCTTTCGAAGACGGCGTCGGGATGGAGCAGATCCCAGAGCGCTGCCCGGTCATGCGACTTCATGTAGCCGTACCAGGACTCGAGGCCGGTCATTCAGGTGCCTCCCTAAAGGCAAAGCAACTAAGGCTTCGGCAAAAAACGCGAAAACAACCCCATGCACAGTAGCGCGAAGGTTGATTCCATTGAGGTTTTCGGGGCGGTGTTTGCCCTCGTTCTTGGGTTGCCTCATATGCACATTGACGCATATGCGCCGATGCGCATAAAGTCAAGCCAATTGGTTAAGGTCGAGAACAGGAGGACCGGGTCATGGCTTTAGGCGACGCAATCCTCGCATGCCTGACGGAACGTCCGATGACGGGCTACGAGCTCGCCAAGACATTCGATTCCTCGATCGGCTTCTTCTGGAAGGCCGACCACCAGCAAATCTACCGCGAGCTCTCCAAGCTGCGCGACCGCGGCTACATCCAGGGCCGCGAGGTCGTGCAGACCGGCAAGCCCAACAAGCTGATCTATACGCTGACTCCGGAGGGCCGAACAGCGCTGCGGCACTGGGCCGCGCGGCCAAGCACGCCCCCCTCCATCAAGGACGACCTCCTGGTGCGGCTGCATGCGCTGGACAGTATCGGCCTCGAGCCCATGCGCACCGACCTGATGGCCCGGCTCGAGCACCACCGCGATCGCCACGAGAACTACGAGCGCATCCTGAAGAAGCGCTTTCCGGAAGGGGCGGCCTCCGGCGTGCTCGACCTCGGTAACCTGCTGCTGCTTCAGCTCGGCGCCCGGCACGAGCAGATGGTCGCCGATTTCTGCGAAGAGGCGCTCGAGGCCCTGTCGGCGATGAGCGCAAGCGGCACCGTGGTGGCGCTGGAGGACGGCAAGCGCGAGGGCAAGGGCTGAGGTGTCTCTGCTTCGTCATGGCCGGGCTTGTGTGCAAGCCACCCGCACTCCGCCGCCCAACTTTAAGACAGCGTCAACGGGTTCCTTAACCCGTTATTTACCGTAACAGACAAAAGTCGGTTTTCGAGGCAGACGACCCGCGCCAAATCCGATTGTCTTTGCAACCGGCACGCGAGGGAAGACTGGAGGCGCCGGGTGGGGCGCCGGAGTCGGAACCGGACAGAGTCATGAATTCGCGCGTATCGTGGAGTGTTGACGGCATCGATCCATCCGTCCGGGAGCGGGCCGAAGCTGCTGCGCGTCGCGCCGGTATGTCACTCAACGATTGGCTGAACTCCACGCTCGGCGAGACCGCCCCGCCGAACTTCCGCGGACTTTACGACCAGCGTCCACAAGCCCAGCACGTTCCGAGTCAACTGCCGAGCCAAGTCCCGAGTCACGTCCCGAGCCAGGAAAGCCGCGAAGTCGCCGACATCCACCAGCGGCTCGACGCCATCACCCAGCAGATCGAACGGATTTCGAAGCCGGCGCCGCGGCAAGATCCTTCGCGCCAAGATCCTTCGCGGCAAGACACTCCGCGACCAGACGTTTCGCGCGAGCAGGGCGTTGCGCGCCAGCTCAACGACGCGATCTCTCGACTCGATGCAAGGCTTTCGCAAATTTCGAAGCCGCAGCAGGCTCCGGCACCTCGACAGGCCCCCGTTGAAACGCGCCAGCGCCAGGCCGATGCGGTCGAGCGCGCGGCAGCGCAGGTCTATCGCAGCTCACCGCCCCTGAGCCCCGCTTCGTTCGACGTCGCGGTCGCCGAGATCACGGCGCGACAGAGCGAGCTCGACGGCTTTACGCCCAGGCAGATGCCGCCGCGCGCAGCACCCTCGATCGCGCCTGCGGCAGCTCCTTACGCACCGCCCGCGCCGCCTGCCTACGCTCCGCCGCCACCGCAGCCGGGGCCGGATTTCTCTGCGCTCGAGCGCCATCTGCTCAAGATCACGAGCCAGATCGAGTCGCTGCAGCGCCCTGACAATACCGAACAGGCGATCAACACCTTCCGCAGCGAGCTTGCGGAGATCCGCAACGCCATCACCGAGGCAATGCCGCGCCGCGCGATCGAATCGATCGAGAACGAGATCCGCTCGCTGCATCGGCGCATCGACGAGACCCGCTCCAACGGCACCGACGGTCAGGTCCTGTCTGGCATCGAGCACGCGCTGTCCGAGATCAAGCAGGTGCTCCGCACGCTGACCCCGGCCGAGCAGCTCACCGGCTATGACGAGGCGATCCGCAATCTCGGCGCCAAGCTCGATCTGATCCTGCGCGCCAATGACGATCCCTCGACGGTCCGCCAGCTCGAAGGCGCGATCTCGGCGCTGCGCGGCATCGTCTCCAACGTCGCCTCCAACGAAGCGCTGGCACGGCTCTCGGACGACGTGCAGCTGCTGTCGTCCAAGGTCGACCAGGTCACCCGTGCGTCCGGCCAGGGCGACAGTTTTGCGGTGCTGGAGCAGCGCATCGCGGCGCTCACCGCCGCTCTGGAAACGCGCGAGCGCCCTCAGCCATCCGAGAGCAGCGAGCAGCTCGAAAGCGCGATCCGCGCCCTGTCCGACCGTTTCGACCGCATGCAGGTCGGCAACGACTCGGCTTCGACCTTTGCTCATCTTGAACAGCGGGTCTCGTATCTGCTGGAGCGGCTCGAGGCCGCCGCCGATCCGCGCAACGGCAATTTCAGCCGCGTCGAGGACGGGCTGCACGACATCCTGCGCCACCTGGAGCGGCAGCAGGCGACCTATTCAGCGCTCGCCGAGAGCCGCAACTCCACGCCGACCGCCGATTCCGGCATGGTCGATCTCGTCAAGCGCGAGCTCTCCGACATCCGCTTCAGCCAGGCCGAGACCAACCGGACCACCCAGGATTCGCTGGAGGCCGTCCACAACGCCCTTGGCCACGTCGTCGATCGTCTCTCGATGATCGAGGGCGATCTTCGCAATGTGCACACCGCGCCGCCCGCCCCTGCGCCGCAGCCGATGCCGATGCCGATGGCCGCTCCCATGGAGCCTGCGCCGATGGCGCGCGAGCCACGGCCGCAGCCACAGCAGCACCCGAAATACGATCCGAAGCCCGAGTTGCCCAATCCGGCCGCCGCGCAGGCGGCGCACGCCGCCTTCGCCGCCGCGCCGCGCGAATTCCATGCCGCCGCGCCGGCAGCGCCGCCGCCGATGCCGATGGCGTCGCCGCTTCCACCACGCGCGATCAGCGAAATCCTGGAGCCGCATACGGCGCCCACGCGCGCCGCGCTTGCGCCCGAACTGCCGCCGGATCATCCGCTCGAGCCGGGCACAAGGCCGGGTGCACGCATCGCCACGCCGTCGGAGCGCATTGCTGCGTCCGAAAGCGCGATCAGCGAAATCCCGGCCGCGCCCAAGGAGCCGGTGTCGTCGTCGAGCTTCATCGCGGCCGCGCGCCGCGCAGCGCAAGCCGCCGCCGCGCAGCCACCCGAGAAAACAGGCCGGGCCGCCAAGGCATCTGCCGGCGGCGCAAAGGACAAGGGTAAGGCCAGCGATAAGGATGGCGGTTCGACCATCACCTCGAAGATCCGCTCGCTGCTGGTCGGCGCGAGCGTGGTCGTGATCGTGCTCGGCACCTTCAAGATGGCGATGAACCTGCTCGATGGCAGCAGCTCGTCACCGTCGCCGCAGGCGATGGAGAATTCGTCGCCCGCACCCGCGCCGCAGGCACCGCCGCCGGTCGAGAACAAGCCCGCCACGCCCGAGCAGGTCACGCCGTCAATGACCTCGCCGACCCCGATCGGCCGGCAATCCCAGAACAATGCCGCGCCTGCTGCCGCCAATTCTGGCAACTCGGCCTCGGTCGAAATTCCGCCGGTGCCTGCCGCAGCGCCGCAGCCGGCCTCCAGCGACGTCACCGGCGCGCTGTCGGGCACGAGCCGCGCGAAACTCGCGATGATCCAGGTGCCGCCGACCGAAAAGCTGCCTGACGGCATCGGTGGCCCCGGCTTGCGTACCGCCGCGATGAAGGGCGATGCGACCGCGGCCTACGAGATCGGCGTGCGCTTTGCCGAGGGCAAGGGCGTGGCTGCAAACTATGAAGAAGCCGCCAAATGGTACGACCGCGCGGCGCAGGCCGGCGTCGTACCCGCGACCTTCCGCCTCGGGACACTCTACGAAAAGGGTCTCGGCGTGAAGAAGGACGCCGACATCGCCCGCCGCTACTACACGCAGGCGGCCGAGCGCGGCAACGCCAAGGCGATGCACAATCTCGCGGTGCTCGACGCCGATGGCGGCGGACGCGGCGCCAACTACAAGAGCGCGGCACTGTGGTTCCGCAAGGCCGCCGACCGCGGCGTCGCCGACAGCCAGTTCAACCTCGGCATCCTCTATGCCCGCGGCATCGGGGTGGAGCAGAACCTCGCCGAGTCCTACAAATGGTTCACCCTCGCCGCCGCCCAGGGCGATGCGGACGCAGCAACCAAGCGCGATGATGTTGCCAAGCGGCTCGACCCGCAATCGCTCGCCGCCGCCAAGCTCGCGATCCAGACCTTCAGCGCCGAGCCGCAGCCCGACGACGCCGTCAATGTTGCGGCCCCGAACGGCGGCTGGGACAGCGCGCCGCAGGCCAACGCGAAGCCTGCGCCGAAGCCGGTTGCCGCCAAGCGCGCGGCGTCGGCGGTGCATTGAGAGGGGTCACTCAACCGTCTCTGACGAAAATCTGGACTGGTCGTCCTGGCGAAAGCCAGGACCCATTACCACAAGCGATCGTTGTTGGAGGACAGTGTGGCCACAGCCTGCCGCGATAACTACCAGTCGGGATAATGGGTCCTGGCTTTCGCCAGGACGACATTGGAGGAGCCACGGCTTCCTCGATCGCCCTCCTCACCCCCATTCACCACGCCCGAAATTCCTGGTCCCGCCCGCCGCCGAATTCCGCTATTGAGGGACGCGGCAATCGTTCTGCCCTCCTGCGAGCATTCCGCCCAACCGATCCGTCTCGCGGGAAGCGTGGTCTCTCGATGCAGCTCTATCTCCCGATCGCCGATCTTCCGGTCAACGTCTTCCTCGTGCTGGCGATGGGCGCCGCGGTCGGCTTCGTCTCCGGCATGTTCGGAATCGGCGGCGGCTTCCTGATGACGCCGCTTTTGATCTTCATCGGCATCACGCCGGCGGTCGCGGTCGCCTCCGTCGCGAGCCACATCGCAGCCTCGTCCTTTTCCGGCGCGCTTGCCTATTGGCGGCGCCGCGCGATCGACCCCGCGCTGGCGAGCGTGCTGTTGTGCGGCGGCGTCACCGGGACGGCGCTCGGCGTGTGGACCTTCACGCAGCTGCGCGCGCTCGGCCAGCTCGATCTGATGATCGCACTGTCCTACGTCGTGCTGCTCACCACCGTCGGCAGCCTGATGTTCTCCGAAGGCCTGCGTGCCCTGATGCGGACCCGGCGCGGCGCGCTGGCGCCACGACGCACGCATAGCTGGATTCATGGCCTGCCGCTGAAGATGCGGTTCAAGCGCTCCAAGATCTACCTCTCGGTCATTCCGGTCGTGATCGTCGGCATCCTGATCGGCTTCATCGGCGCCATCATGGGCATCGGCGGCGGCTTCATCCTGGTGCCGATCATGATCTACCTGCTTCGGGTGCCGACCTCGACGGTGATCGGCACCTCGATGGTCCTGACGCTGGTCACGATGCTGTTTGCGACCCTGCTGCATGCCGTGACCAACCACCTGGTCGACGCCGTGCTGGCGCTGATCCTGATGGTCGGCGGCGTCACCGGTGCGCAGTTCGGCGCACGCGCCGGCCAGAAGATCCGCGGCGAGCAGCTGCGGCTGCTGCTCGGCCTGCTGATCCTCTCGGTCGGCGTTCGCTTCGCCATCGAGCTGGTGATCCGGACCGAGGACCTCTTCACCATCCGCGAGCTGGGGGTGAACGGATGATGCGCGCAGCTCTCGCAGTCCTGCTCGTTCTGCTGCTCGGCTCCGCCGCGCGCGCCGAGCGGCTGATCGTGTCGGTCTCCAACCATCGCGTCACGGTGACGCCAAACTATTCCGGCGAGGAGCTGGTACTGTTTGGCTCGGTTGAGAAGGACGCCTCCACGGGCGCCGACCGCAAGACCTACGATCTCGTCGTCACCGTGATGGGCCCGCGCGCCGACATGGTGACGCGGCGCAAGGAGCGTACCTTCGGGATCTGGATCAACACCGACTACCGTCAGTTCCTGGCGGTGCCGAGCTATCTTGCGCTGTTCGCCAACCGCTCCTTCGATGTCATCACCTCGCCCGAGATCGCGCGGCGCCAGCAGATCGGGCTCAACAACGTGCTGCTGACCCAACGGGTCAGCGGCGACTATGCCGACGTGGTGCCGAACGACGCGTTCCGCTCCGCCTTCATCCGCCTGCGCACCCAGCGCGGTCTCTACCGCGAGGATCCGAGCGCGGTGACGTTCCTGACGCCAACGTTGTTTCGCACCGGCATTCCACTGCCGGCGGAGGTGCCGATCGGCACCTATGAGGTCGAGATCAAGCTGTTCGCCGACGGCGCGTTCATCGGCAAGACCGAGACCGCGTTCGAGATCGTCAAGGTCGGCTTCGAGCAGTTCGTCGCCACCACCGCGCGGCAGAACGGGTTGATCTACGGCCTCGTCACCGCGGCGATGGCGCTGATGACGGGCTGGATGGCGTCGATTGTGTTTCGGAAGGATTAGCCGCATACGCTCGTCATTGCGAGCGCAGCGAAGCAATCCAGACTGTCGCAGCGGAGGGATTCTGGATTGCTTCGCTGCGCTCGCAATGACGGCTGTGGTGCTAACTACGGCGCCTGCACCACCGTCGGCACGCCGGGCTCGAGCAACCGCAGCCGCGTCCCGAAACCCAGCACATCAAATGTCTTGCGCAGATCCTCGCTGTTCTGGCGGAAATGCGCCCAACCCTCCGTATGAACCGGCACGATCATCGCATCGGGGAAGGCGCGTGCGGTCTCGATGGTGTCGTTGGTGTCCATGGTGAGATGGAAGGGTCCGCGCGTTTGCGCGGCGCCGGCGAACGGCATCACCACGCCGCATTTGAAACGGCGCGCGACCTCGGCGACGCCATCGAACCAGGTGGTGTCGCCGCTGATGTAGACCGATGTGGTGTCGGTCCGGCTCGACGACACCACGAAGCCGATGACATCGCCTGACAGCGGCTCGATGCCGGCCGGGCCGTGACGCGCGGGCGTGGCGGTGATCGTCAGCGTGCTGCCGTCACGATCTTTCAGCTGCGCCGTGCCCCACGGCGCCAAACCTTCGACATGCCCGCCGAGGCGCTGCGCGCCGGCCTCGGTGGTCAGCACGCGCTTCACATGTTTGAGATACTCGCGGCCGGAATTGTCGAGATTGTCCGAATGCTGGTCGTGGCTGAGCAGCACGGCATCGATCGGGCCGATCGCATCGGCCTTGAGCGCAGGGCCGATCGTCTTCTCCAGCTTCACATGCGGCAGTTGATAGGCGCCCGGCGCATCGAAGGTCGGGTCAGTGAGCAGGCGAAAGCCATCGATCTCGATCAGGGCAGTGGGACCGCCGATCAGGGTGATGGAAATGGGCATGATGGGCTCCTGTTACGAGACGGATTTGGCGGGCCGCGTCACCAGGTAGATGCCGAGTGCGACCGGGATGATTCCGAGCAGATCGCGCGCCTCGACGTGCTCGCCCAGGACGAGATACGCGAACAGCATGCCGAGCGGCGGCATCAGGAAATGATAGGCACTGGCAGCCGTCGCGCCACACACTTTCAGGAGATGAAACCAGAGCCAGTAGGCCAGGATCGAGCCACCGAGCACGAGGAAAGCAAAGGCGCCGATCAGGCCCGGCGTGAAGTCGATGGCATGAACATCGGCGAAGGTCAGCGCCACCGGCGTCAGCACGATGCCGGCGGCGAGATTCTGCACGCCATTGCCGATCCACAACGAGCCTTTTGGCGCGAGCAGCTTGAACAAAATGGTGCCGGCGACGAGGGAGGCAAGCGAGGCCAGCGTGAACACGATGCCGTGCAGTGAGTCGGTGCCGACGGACAGGCGGTGCCAGACGATCAAGGTCACGCCGATGATGCCGAGCAGGAGGCCGCTCGCCTTGCGCCACGTCATGCCTTCGCCGAGCAGAAGCGCGGCGAGGCCGGCCGTGAACACCGGATTGGCCGACACGATCAGGCCGCCGAGGCCGGCCGAAACCGACTGCAGGCCGGTGTAGCCAAGCCCGAGATAGAGCGCGTTGTTGGCGACGCCGAGCACGGCGAAGATCGCGGCATCGCGCCACGACAGCGACCAGTCATCGCCGCGAACGAGCGTGGCGCCAAGGATCAGGATGCCGGCCAGCGAGAAGCGCGCGGCGAGCAGGATCAGCGGCGGGCAATGGGTGACGCCGATCTTGCCGGCGACGAAGGCGTAGCTCCAGAGCAGGCAGAACAGGCCGATCGCAAGCGGCAGCGTGTTGAAGCGACTGCGGGGAACGGAGATCGAAGGGGCGAGCGACATGAGGGACATTCTCCTAGCCCTCGATCTAGGGAGCCCGCTTGCCATTTGGAAATTAAATGATTAACTACCGATCAGTGGATTTTCGAATGGAGGCCGTCCATGCTCGATCTGGAACTCCTGCGCAGCTTCGTCTCGGTGGTCGATGCCGGCGGCTTCACCCGCGCCGGCGAGCGCGTCCATCGGACGCAATCGACCGTCAGCCAGCAGATCAAGCGGCTGGAGGAGGATGTCGGCCAGGTGCTGCTGCATCGCGACGGCAAGGACGTGCGCCCGACCGAAGCCGGCGAGCGGCTGCTGTCCTATGCGCGGCGGTTGTTGTCGCTTGCGGAAGAGGCGCGCGACGTGCTGCGCGAGCCCGACGGCGAAGGCGCGATCCGGCTCGGCATTCCCGAGGATTTCGCGGCGTATCGGCTGGCGAAGCTGCTCGGCGCCTTCTCGCGCTCGCATCCGGGTCTGCGGCTCGATGTGCGCGCCGACCAGAGCAAGAATCTCGCGCGCGACCTCGATCGCGGCGAACTCGACCTCGCACTGTTCAAGCGCGAGGCCGGCGCGAAGGGCGCGATAGCGGTGTGGCCGGAGCAGGTGCACTGGGTCACCAGCAAGAGCCATCCGATCCATGCCGATGTCGCCTCGGTGCCGCTGATCGGCTTTCCGCTCGGCTGCCTCTACCGCGCCGGCGCCATCCACGCGCTGGAAAGCGCGGGCCGCATTTGGCACATGTCCTATACGTCATCGAGCCTCGCCGGCATCCAGGCCGCGGTCGCCGCCGGCATGGGCTTGAGCATCCTGTCGGAGATGGCGATCCAGTCCGACCATCGCGTGCTGACCGCAAAGGACGGCTTTGCGCCAATCAACCGGACGGAAGTCGCGTTGATGGCCGCGCCGGGCGCAAGTCCCGCGACGCTGCGGCTCGCCGATCGGCTGGCTGAGTTCTGCGACGATGTGCAGGCGAAGGCGGCTTAACTGCACCGTGACGCGGCGATCGCGTGGACGCGGCGGTCGCCGAGCAAATGCGCGACAAAACCGTTCTTTGGAAAGATCTTTGCAAACGCCGCGTCGCGGATGCTGAGGCCGCCGGCATAGGCGCCGAAGGCGGGCATCACGGCGCGCATCCCGTCGCAGGCGAAGCAGCGGCGCTCCATCGAACGGCCGCGCGCGGAGACGCGAGCCTTGGGATGAAGATGGCCGGCGATCTCGCCGCTCGCGCCGGTCGGTTCGTGGCGGAAGGTGATCGCGCCGATCGCGACTTCGTCGGCGACGGTGCCGCCGAGATCACGCGGCAGCGCCGGATCGTGATTGCCTGAGATCCAGATCCAGTCACGGCCGGCCTGCATGGCGGCGACCGCGTCGCGATCCTCCGCCGACAGCCGTCCATGCGCGGTGCGATCGTGAAAACTGTCGCCGAGCGCAATGACGATTCGCGGATCATGGCGGGAGATGACAGCAGCGAGACGACTGAGCGTCGCGATGGTGTCGTAAGGCGGCAGCAGCACGCCGCGCATGGCGAAGCTGGAACCTTTTTCCAGATGCAGATCGGAGACGACGAGCAGGCGCTGCTCTTCCCAGAACAGCGCGCCGGAAAGATCGGCCGCGAACGTCACGCTGCTGATGCTGACATTCGAAACGCGCATGTCCTCGTTATCCCCTGAAACCAGCGCGCCTGCCGTCACGTCAAAACCTGCTCTTATCCCATCGCCTCTTTGACGAGCTCGTCGGCGGCTTCGGCCAGGAGCTCGTCTCCAGCTTCGCCATAAACTGACTCGCGGCCGATTTCCAGCATCACGGGGACCGCGAGCGGCGAGACGCGATCGAGTTCCCGATGTGTGATGCGGCCCTGGATGCGGGTGAGCATGTCGCTGAGACGGCGCAGATCGAGCAGGCCGGTGGCGGCATCGGCGCGCGCGGCGCGCAGCAGCACGTGATCGGCCTGGTGTTTTCGCAAGACGTCGTAGACGAGATCGGTCGAGAACAGCACCTGGCGACGGCTCTTCTCCTCGCCAGTGTGCCGGCGCGCGATCAGGCCGGAGATGATCGCGCAATTGCGGAAGGTGCGCTTCATCAGCGCGGATTCGGCGAGCCAGGCTTCGAGGTCGTCGCCGAGCATGTCGGGATCGAACAGCGCGTCGAGGTCAATCCTGCCGTCCCGGATCATGAAGGATAGGTCGCCGAGCGCCCAGACCGCGATCGCATATTCGTTGGCGACGAAGCCGAGCGGCCTGGCGCGGGCGCGCTCCAGCCGCCGCGTCAACAGCATGCCGAGCGTCTGGTGCGCGAGACGGCCTTCGAAGGGGTAGCAGACGATGTAATGCTTGTTGGCGCGGGGAAAACTCTCGACCAGCAGCTCGCGCACTTCAGGCACGCGCGAGACATCCTTCTGCAACGACAGCCAATCGCGCACCTGCTCCGGCAAGGCGCCCCACGCGCGCCCGTCGTCGAGCAGGCGGCGGACCCGTTCGGCAAGGTAGGTCGAGAGCGGAAACTTGCCGCCCATGTAGGACGGCACTTTCGGGTCCTTGTCGTTGGCGCGCGAGACGTAGACCTGGTCCTCGACCAGGGTCTCGTAGCGCACCACCTCGCCTGAGAACACGAACGTGTCGCCGGGACTGAGGCCCTCGATGAAGGCTTCCTCGATCTCGCCGAGCAGCCTGCCGCCGCGCGCGATCACGCCCGTCGAGCCGCCTGCCTTGCCTTGGCCGCCGCCGCGCGAGCGCACCAGCCGCACCTTCAGCATGTCGTCCTCGACGATGGTGCCGACATTCATCCGGTAGCTCTGCCGCACCCTGGGATTGGCGACGCGCCAGCGCCCCTTCTTGTCCTGCTTGATGCGGGCGAAGCGCTCATAGGTCTTCAGCGCGTAGCCGCCGGAGGCGACGAAATCGACCACGTCGTCGAAATCCTGCCGCGTGAGATCGGCGTAGGGCGCGGCGGTGCGCACCTCGTCATAGAGCTCGTCGGTGAAAAACGGTTCGCCGCAGGCGCAGCCGAGCACGTGCTGGGCCAGCACGTCGAGTGCCCCGATCCGCAGCGGCGGCGTGTCCTGCGCATTCTCCGCGATGGCGTCGATCGCGACGCGGCACTCCAGCACCTCGAAGCGGTTCGCCGGCACCAGCACCGCGCGCGAAGCTTCGTCGAGCCGGTGGTTGGCGCGGCCGATGCGCTGCATCAGGCGCGAGGAGCCCTTGGGCGCGCCGATATTGACGACCAGATCGACGTCGCCCCAGTCGACGCCGAGGTCGAGCGAGGAGGTGCAGACCACGCCGCGCAGTTTGCCCGCCGACATCGCATCCTCGACCTTGCGACGTTGCGCGACGTCGAGCGAGCCGTGATGCAGCGCGATGGCAAGGTTGTCGTCGTTCATGCTCCAGAGGTTCTGGAACAGCATCTCGGCCTGGCTGCGGGTGTTGACGAAAACAAGCGTGGTCTTGTTGGCCTTGATCAGCTCGTAGATCTCGGGAAGCGCATGGCGCGCGCTGTGGCCGGCCCAGGGCAGGCGCTCGCGCGTGTCCATCATCTCGACCAGCGGCGGCGCCGCGCCGCCGGCAATGACGATGTCGGCCGCCGCTTCCTTGCCGCCGGGCTGCGGCACCAGGAAGCGCGCCAGCGATTCCGGCTCGGCCACGGTCGCCGACAGGCCGATGGCGCGCATCTGCGGCGCCAATCGCCACAGCCGCGCGAGCCCAAGAGACAGAAGATCACCGCGCTTGGACGTCACCAGCGCATGCAGCTCGTCGAGCACGATGCGCTTCAAGGAGGAGAACAGGAACGGCGCGTCGTCGGAGGACAGCAGCAGCGCGAGCTGTTCGGGCGTCGTCAGCAGGATATCAGGCGGATAGCGCCGCTGCCGCTGCCGCCGCGATGTTGGCGTGTCGCCGGTGCGGGTCTCGATCTTGATCGGCAGTCCCATCTCGGCGACCGGACGCTCGAGGTTGCGCGCGATATCGACGGCGAGCGCCTTGAGCGGCGAGATGTAGAGCGTGTGCAGGCCGCCGCTGCGTTGCAGGCTGCGGCCGGTGGAGACCACCGATGTCGCCGAAGCTTTGGGCGCAGAGCTCAGCTCCACCAACGTCGGCAAAAATCCCGCCAGCGTCTTGCCGGCGCCCGTCGGTGCGATCAGCAGCGCGGACCGGTCCTCGCGCGCCTTCTCCAGCAGCGCCAATTGATGCGCGCGCGGCGACCAGCCGCGGGCTGCGAACCACGCCTGGAAGCGGTCGGGCAACAGCGCGGCAGGCTCGGCCGAAGATTTGCGGATGCGGGGCGGCACGCATCACAGGTAAGCCGTGGGGTGGGTTCGTCGAGGGGTGGGGTGAACGGCGAGCGCGATCCTGCCATTCCCCCTCCCCTTCTGGGAGAGGGTGGATCGCCGCGAAGCGGCGAGACGGGGGAGGGGTTCTATCCACGCACGATACAGCGAGTACGCGGAGAAAGACCCCTCATCCGGCGCTATAGCCGAAGCTACGTTTCGGCGTTCTTAAGAACGGCGGCCGGAGGCCGCCTACGCCACCTTCTCCCACAAGGGGAGAAGGAAGAAAGCTCCCCTACTCCGACATCGGCTTGTCGGAGATGTCCCAGTCCTTGCCGGTAAAGGTGGAGATGAAGAGCGTCTTCATCGGCGTGTAATCGTCAGGCGTGTAGTCGCAGGTGACGCCGTCGAGGAAATAAGGCGAGTGGAAGCCTTTGAGGTTGGAGGCCTGCTTCAGCACGTTGGCGCGGGTGAGCTCGTCGCCGCAGCGACGCAGGATCTCGCCCATGGTGACGGCCTGGCCGTAGCCGGCGAAGGCGATGGTGTTGTCCTGATCGATCGCCGGCGTGTACTTCTTGCGCAGCTCCTCGAACGCCATCACGTCGGGGTCCTTCTCCCATTTGGGCAGGCCGACTTCCTTGTTGTAGCGGATGGCGACGATGCCGGCGGCGTTCTCGAGCCCCGCGGCATTGAGGATCGAGCGGCCGGTCGAGCCGGCCGACAGCAGCTGCAGCGGCTTCCAGCCGAGCTCGGCCACTTTCCGGATCGACTGCGACGAGGCCTTGCCGGTGGAGATGTTGTAGAAGACGTCCGCACCCGACTTCGAGAGGTTGATGAGTTGGGAATCGACGGTCGGATCGGTCAGATCGTAGGTCTGCTCCATAATCACCTTGGCGGTGCCGCCGGAATCTTCCAGAACCTTCTTGAAGGGCCCGAGGAAGTCGCGGCCAAAATCGTCGTTCTGATAGAGGATGCCGACCTTGGCATTCGGCTTCACGCTGAGGACGTGCCGCGCCAGGATGCGGGCTTCGGTCGGATAGAGCGGCAGGCCCGCCATCGTCCATTTGAACTCTTTCGGATTATTCCACTTGGAGGCGCCGGTGTTGAGCAAAAGCTGCGGCACGCCCTTTGAGTTCAGATATTTGTGCACGGCGGTTTGCGGCGCGGTGCCGAGCGAGCCGTAGAGCGCGAGCACCTCTTCCTGTTCGACCAGGCGCCGCGTCGCCTCGACGCATTTCGGCGCGCTGTAGGCATCGTCCATGGTGAGGAATTTGACCTTGCGTCCGTTGATGCCGCCCTTCTCGTTCAGCATCTGGAAATAGGCTTCGCCGATGCGCCCGAGCACGCCGTAGAGCGAGCCGGGGCCGGAATGCGGCACGGTCTGCCCGATCTTGATCTCGGTGTCGCTGGCGCCGGCATCGTATTTCTTCTCCGCGGCCCAGACGGAGGGCGCGGACAAGGTGGATGCCGCGATGGTGGCAAGCGCGGCGGCGCTGAAATCGCGCCGCGATGGATTCTTCGTCATTATTCGTTTCTCCCTGGTGCGCGCATTGTGCTGGCATCGCCGCACGGCTCGCAAGTGGGAAGTCACGGCTTTGCGACGCAATGACGCTTAAACCGCCGCATATAGCGCCTAGACTCAAGTTTTCTCGGCGACCACGACGAGGCCGCGCACCGGCTCGTTGTTCTCGGTGCGTGGCGAGGCCTGCTCCAATGTGAGGAGCTTGAAGCCGGCCTGCGCCATCGTATCGCGCACATATTCCGCCGAATGGGCATAGCGCAGGCCGTCGCCGAGCACGATCCCGCTGCCGTCATGGGTCTCCAGCGTGAACGCAAGCACGCCGCCGGGCGCGAGCACGCGCCTGGCTTCACTGAGCACCGGGGCGAGATCGGGGAGATAGACGAACGCATCGGACGCGACGACGAGGTTCGTGCTCGCATCGCTCCTGCTGCGCAGGCCCTCGATCATGTCGGCGACTTCGAGCTCGGCATAGAGGCCGGTGGCGCGCGCCTCCTTGACCATGCCGGGCGACAGATCGATGCCGATGAACTGGTCGACCTGTTTTGCGAAGGCGGCGGCCGCAAGCCCCGTCCCACATCCGAGATCGATGGCGCGCTTGAACAGGGCGGGCTTCTTCGCGGCGACGCGGGCAGCCACCACCGCCTTGAAGATCAACGACGGCGCGCGATAGCCGAGATCGTTGATCAGAACGTGCTCGAAGCGCGGCGCGTATTGATCGAACAAGGCCTGCACATAGGCCTTTGGCATCTCGGACAATTGCGCGTCGCCGAGGCGCATCAGATGCAGATGAGCGCCGTGCTGATCGCTCGGGTCGGACTCGCGCGATTTGCGAAAGGCCGCAATCGCCTTGTCGCGCTCGCCGAGTTGCGCGCAGATTTCGCCGAGCGTGAACCAGGCCGAGGTGAAATTCGGCGCAAGCTCGATGGTCTGCTCCAGCAGATCGGCAGCGGCCGCCAGATCGCCCTTGAGCTGAAGATCGCGCGCGAACTCGAAGCGGCGGTCGGCCATGAGATCGCCGGAGGTCAGGAACAGGCGCAGGGGCATTGGGGAACCAGGAAGCGAAGTGGGCGGGTGACTCGAAGATGCGGGATCGCGACCTATATAACAGGCGTGCGTCCGCAAGACATCCTGCTGCCAGTTGCTGCCGGCCTATGCTGCAAGCCGGGCGGCTTCCATATCGACCCCGTCCGGCCGGTCGAGCGGGCCGTGATCACCCATGGCCATTCCGACCATGCCCGCGCCGGCCACGGCGCGGTGCTGGCGACGCAGGAAACGCTGGACATGATGCGGCTGCGCTATGGCGAGAATTTCGCCGGCTCGACGCAGGCGATCCGCTATGGCGAGGAGATCCGGCTCGGCGACGTCAGCGTGAAGTTTCACCCGGCCGGCCATGTGCTCGGTTCGGCGCAGGTCGCGGTCACCTGCAAGGACACCTGCATCGTCGCCTCCGGCGACTACAAGGATGCACCCGACCCGACCTGCACGCCGTTCGAGCTGGTATCCTGCGACGTCTTCATCACCGAGGCGACGTTCGGACTGCCGGTGTTTCGGCATGGCGATGCGGCCGATGAGGTCAAGAAGCTGCTGGCTTCGGTGGCGCTGTTTCCGGAGCGCGCGCATCTCGTCGGCGCCTATTCGCTCGGCAAGGCGCAGCGCGTGATCGCGCTGCTGCGCCAAGCCGGCTACGACGCGCCGATCTATCTGCATGGCGCGATGGAGAAGATCACGCATTACTATCAGAGCCGCGGGATCGAGCTCGGCGAGTTGCGGCCGGTGAAGGGGGTGAAGAAAGCGGCGCTCGCCGGCACCATCACGCTGGCGCCGCCCTCTGCGACATCCGATCTCTGGACCCGGCGGTTTCCCGATCCGGTCACGGCATTCGCCTCCGGCTGGATGCGGGTGCGCGCCCGCGCGCGGCAACGCGGCATCGAGCTGCCGCTGGTGATCTCGGATCACGCCGATTGGGACGGCCTTACCGCCACGATCGCGGCGACCGGTGCCGGCGAGATCTGGGTCACCCACGGCCAGGAAGACGCGCTGGTGCATTGGTGCCAAAGCAAGGGCTTGCGGGCGCGGCCGCTCGATCTCGTCGGCTACGGCGACGAGGAGGAGACCGAGACCCCGCTCGCTGACGAGGCCGAAGCATGAACCGCTTCGCCGAACTGCTCGACCGCCTCGCCTACGAGCCCGGCCGCAACAACAAGCTGCGCCTGATCACCAGCTATTTTCGCGAGGTCGCCGATCCCGACCGCGGCTACGCGCTGGCCGCGCTGACCGGTGCGCTCAGCTTCAAGCACGCCAAGCCCGCATTGATCCGCGACCTGATCGCCTCGCGCACCGATCCGGTGCTGTTCGGGCTGAGTTACGATTATGTCGGCGATCTCTCCGAGACGGTGGCGCTGATGTGGCCGAAGGCCATGGGTGTCCACAACAACCCGCCACCCCCAACCCTCACCGAGGTCGTCACCACGCTGCGCACGCTCGGCAAGACCGAGCTGCCAAAACAGATCGAGCGCTGGCTCGACGAGTTGGATGAGACCGGCCGCTGGGCGCTGTTGAAGCTCGTAACCGGCGCGTTGCGCATCGGCATCTCCGCGCGCTTGGCCAAGACTGCGGCCGCGGCACTCGGCGACAAGGACCCGCATGAGGTCGAGCTGATCTGGCCCGGTCTCGCGCCGCCCTATCTCGACCTGTTCGCCTGGCTGGAAGGCCGCGGCGACAAGCCGGTCAATCGCGATCCCGCGCCGTTTCGCCCGGTGATGCTGGCGCATGCGATCGAGGACACGGATTTCGCCGCGCTCGATCCCGCCGACTACATCGCCGAATGGAAATGGGACGGCATCCGCGTGCAGGCGGTCGCCGGCCTCGACGAGCACGGCCAGATCACCGCGCGGCTCTATTCGCGCACCGGCGAGGACATCACCGGAAGCTTTCCGGATCTCGTGCCGGCGTTGCGGCTACCCGGCGCCATTGACGGCGAGCTTCTGATTCTGCGCGAAGGGCGCGTGCAGAGTTTCAATGTTCTGCAACAGCGGCTCAACCGCAAGGTCGTGTCTCCGAAGCTGATCAAGGAGTTTCCAGTTCATCTGCGCGCCTACGATCTGCTCGGCGACGACGAGAATGATCTGCGCGAGCTGCCCTTTGCGGAGCGGCGCGAACGGCTGGAGACCTTCATCGAAAAGCTCGACGATTCCCGCATCGATCTCTCGCCCACCGTGCCCTTCGCAAGCTGGGAGGCGCTGACCGCCGCACGCGCCGATCCCGCGAGCGCTGGTGCGGGCGAAGACGCGGACGCCGTCGAAGGCGTGATGCTGAAGCGGCGCGATGCCCCCTATCTGCCGGGACGGCCGAAGGGACAGTGGTGGAAGTGGAAGCGCGATCCGCACATCATCGACGCCGTGCTGATGTATGCGCAGCGCGGCCACGGCAAACGCTCGTCCTACTATTCCGACTACACCTTCGGCGTCTGGACCGCAGGCGCGGGCAGTGACGAGCTGGTGCCGGTCGGAAAAGCCTATTTCGGCTTCACCGACGAGGAGTTGCTCCAGATCGACCGCTTCGTGCGTCGCAATACCACCGAAAAATTCGGTCCCGTCCGCCACGTCGTGCACGAGCCGGACAAAGGCCTGGTGCTGGAGGTCGCCTTCGAGGGGCTGCAGCGCTCACCACGGCACAAATCCGGCGTCGCGATGCGCTTTCCCCGCATCAGCCGCTTGCGCTGGGACAAGCCGCCGCGGGAGGCCGACCGACTGGAAACGCTGGAAAAGATGCTGAAAGCGGAGGCGGCGGAGATTGAGGCTTAAGAAGCCCCGGGCGTGTGCTTGCCCGAATTAAAATCCCGTAAGCCGATTGACGCCCCCTCACGGGTTCCCCATGTCCACCGCCTTGCCCTATGATAGGGTCGAATCCCCTGAGGAGTTTGAGATGGCCCACGACGTCAGAGATTTGCCGGCCGGCCGCAGTGATGGCCTGAACCGCTTTCTCGGCGGCTCGCCGCTGGCGGTCGCGTTTCGCTTGGTGCTGCTCTCGATCCTGGTCGGCGTCGTGCTGGCGACGATCGGCTTCGATCCCTGGAATATTCTCTACAGCATTCGTCTCTTGTTCCAGCGGTTGTGGGATCTCGGCTTCGATACCGTGAACTGGCTGTGGCGCTACTTCCTGCTCGGCGCTGTCATCGTGATCCCGATCTGGCTGCTGATGCGCGTTTTCGGCGCGCCGCGCAGGTAAGTCGTTAGTTCTGAGCATGGTCTTGTCGGAAAACCGCTTCACACTTTTCCGGATCATGCTTTAGGGAGCTCGCAGCCGATGCAATTGCGCTTTGTCGGCTGCGGCGACGCCTTCGGATCGGGCGGCAGGCTCAACACCTGCTTCCACGTCTCGGGGCGCGAAGCCAACTTCCTGATCGATTGTGGCGCGTCGGCTTTGCCGGCGCTGAAGCGGCTCGAGATCGACTGCAATGAGATCGATCTCATCCTGATCACGCATTTCCACGGCGACCATTTTGCGGGGCTGCCGTTTGTTCTGCTCGACGCGCAATTCTCGCGGCGGACGCGGCCGCTCACGATCGCCGGCCCCAAAGGCATCGAGACGCGGCTGCGTGCGGTGATGGAGGCTCTGTTCGAGCACTCCTCGAAGACGAAACAGCGCTTCGAGCTGTCGGTCGTCGAGCTCGCGCCCGAGCAGAGCCAAAACTTCGGCGCGGTGACGGTGACGCCCTACCCCGTCGTGCACGGTGAATCCGGCGGACCGTTCCTCGCTTATCGCGTCGAAGCGGAAGGCCGCACGCTGGCCTACAGCGCCGATACCGAATGGACGGAGACGCTCATTCCGTTGGCGCATGGCGCGGACCTTTTCATCGCCGAGGCCTATATGTACGAGAAGGTGGTCAAGAATCACCTCAGCCTGAAGACCTTGGAACAGCACCTTCCCGAAATCGGCGCAAAACGGCTCGTGCTCACCCATATGAGCGAAGACGTGCTGTCGCGCCTCGACGACATCGCCCATCTCGCCGCCGAAGACGGCATGGTGCTCGTGTTCTGACATGCACGCACCCGTTCACGTGAAGATCGGTTCCCGTCAGGTCTTCGCCATCGCAGGACCTGCGATGGTCGCGAACCTCACCACGCCGCTGATCGGCGTGGTCTCGACCACCGCGATCGGACGGCTGGACGATGCCGCGCTGCTCGGCGGCGTCGCCATCGCGTCCGTCATCTTCGATTGCCTGTTCTGGCTATTCGGCTTCCTTCGCATGAGCACGCTCGCCTTCACGGCGCAGGCGCTCGGCGCCGGCGAGACGCGCGAGCTGACCGCGATTCTGGTGCGCGGCTTCATCGTCGCGGGCCTGATCGGCATAGCCCTGATCGCGCTGCAACTGCCGCTGGCCGCCGTGCTGTTCGACCTGATGGGCGGCAGCGAAGGCGTTACGCGCGCGGCGAAAACCTATTTCGTGATCCGGATCTGGTCGGCGCCACTGGCGCTCGCCAATTATGTCATCCTCGGCTGGCTGGTCGGCCAGGCCCGCGCCAATCCGGCGCTCGCGCTCCAGGTCGTCATCAATCTCGTCAACGCGGCGGCGACGATCCTGCTGGTGCTGGTCTACGACACCGGCATCGCGGGTGCTGCGATCGCCGCACTGCTATCTGAAGCGGCCGGATTCGGGCTCGGCATGATGGTCTGCCGCCGCTATGCGGACGGCGGGTTCGCGGTGCCATACGCAGAGCTGTTCGACCGGACCAAGCTGATGCGGCTGCTGGCGGTGAATTCCGACATCCTGATCCGCACCGCGGCACTGATCGCCGTGTTTCTGTTTTTCACCGCCAAGGGCGCACGGGCTGGCGACGTCACGCTGGCCGCCAATTCCGTGCTCAACAATTTTCTGCTGGTCAGCGCCTTCTTCCTCGACGGTCTAGCGAACGCAGCCCAGCAGCTTTGCGGCCGTACGCTCGGCGCACGCGACGCGAGGGGATTTGCGGATTCGACCCGGCTGGTGCTGCTATGGGGGCTCGGCTTCGCGCTGGTCGTGTCCGCGCTGTTCGCGCTGTTTGGGCCGAATTTGATCGATGTCATGACGGCGAGCGAGGCCGTCCGTCGCGGTGCGCGGGAATTCCTGCCGTTCGTCGTGCTTGCGCCCATTCCCGGCGTGTTCGCCTTCGGCTTCGACGGCATCTATATCGGCGCGACCTGGGCGCGCGAGATGCGCAATCTGATGCTGGCCTCGCTCGCGATCTTCCTCGCCACATGGTGGGCGCTGCAATCGTTCGGCAATGCCGGGCTGTGGAGCGCGCTGATCGCCTCCTACGTCTCGCGCGGCGGCTTGCAGGCCGCGCGCTATCCGGCGCTGTACAGGAAGACGTTTCCGAAGCAGTCGCTGTAACGCGTAGCCCGGATGGAGCGAAAGCGTAGTCCGGGGCCTTCGCGTCCGCGGATCGAATCCCGGATTGCGCTTCGCTCCATCCGGGCTACGCCGCGAAGAGCTACATCCCCGGCCAGGTTTCCGCCGTCAACGTGGCGGCGTCGGAGCCGACGATCTCGGAGAGAGAATCCCGCCCGGTGCGCAATAGGGTTGAGGTGAGGTCGCGCTTGATCTCGTCGACGAGGCCGAGGCCCTTGTAGACCAGCGACGAATAGAGCTGGATCAGGCTCGCGCCGGCGCGGATTTTCGTCAGCGCGGCGCCGCCCGAATCCACGCCGCCGACGCCGATCAGGGGGAATGCGCCCTCGACGCGCACATAGGTCTCGGCGACCATCCGCGTCGACAGCCGGAACAGCGGCCGGCCTGACAGGCCGCCCTGCTCCTTGGCGCGCATCTCCTCGCGCAGCGTGCTCGGCCGCGCGATGGTGGTGTTCGACACGATCATGCCGTCGACCCGGCGCGAGCGCGCGACCTGCACGACGTCGTCGAGCTGGGCGAGGCTCAGATCCGGCGCGATCTTGAGCAGCACCGGCGTGTCGCCGGCGCTCTCGCGCACCCGCTGGCGCGCGTCGATCACCCTGGCGAGGAGATCGTCGAGCAGCGCGCCTTCCTGCAGATTGCGCAGGCCCGGCGTGTTCGGCGAGGAGACGTTGACGGTGAAATAGCTCGCGACCGGCGCAAAGGTCTCGATCAGCTTGACGTAGTCATTGACGCGATCGGGCGAATCCTTGTTGGCGCCGACATTGACGCCGACGATGCCGCCGTGCTGCGCGCGCGCCGCGAGCCGGCGCAGGGCGGTCTCCGCGCCGTCATTGTTGAAGCCCATGCGGTTGATCACGGCCTCGTCGCGCTCCAGGCGAAACAGCCGCGGCCGCGGATTGCCGCTTTGCGGTTTCGGCGTCACCGAGCCGATCTCGACGAAGCCGAAGCCGAGCCGCAGCAGCGCATCCGGCACTTCGGCGCTCTTGTCGAAGCCCGCGGCCATGCCGATCGGATTGGGGAAGTTGAGCCCGAAGGCACGCACCGCGAGCTTGGGATCGTCAGCCTGCGGCTTGCCCGGCGGCAGGAAGCGCAGGCCCTGGATCGCGAGGCGATGCGCATCCTCCGGATCGAGCCAACGCAACACCGGCAGCGAGAGAGCGTCGAAAGCGCGGATCACGGGGCAAGCTCCGGAACGTCGTGGCCGCCGTCGGAGCGCGTGTTGAGGTTCATCACGGCCATCACAGCGCCGAGATCGAGCTCGCCATAGAGATGCGGAAACAGCTCCTCATTGCGCGAACGCTCCCAGCGCAATGCGCTGCCGAGCGCATCGCCGTCGACCTCGACCAGGAACAGCGCGCGCTGCCCAACATAATGCCTCTGCAGGGTCTCGGGAACCTGGGATGCGGTCGAGAAATGGATGAATCCGTCGCGCGAATCGTCCGCGCTGCCGCGGTAGACACCCTGCCGTTCCGCCTCACGCCAGGCCGAGGCCGGACAGATTTTGTAGATCTTGACCACCGCTTACGCAGTCCTGTTTGCCCGTGGAGACAGCTCTTTGAGTCTCCTGGGGATTTTCGTCTCTCGTGGGTCGTTAAATCCCGGGCGGGACCGTAAAGGCCACCCCTGCCGAACTCAAGACTTAGACGCCGCCTCTTGCACCGAAAACGGAAAACCGATTGATTTGAGGATAGTTTTCCTGAGTTGCGACGGGCTGGACCTTCCATGGTCAGACAGGCCAAAGCGCAGAGGATGCTCTCTCACGACCAGATCTGGGGCGCGCTGGATCGGCTGGCGGAGCGTGCCGGCCTGTCACCGTCGGGCCTTGCCAAGCGCGCCGGGCTCGATCCCACCACCTTCAACAAGTCCAAGCGCGTCACCTCCGACGGCCGCGAGCGCTGGCCCTCGACCGAATCGATCGCGAAAGCGCTGGCGGCGGCAGATTCCTCGATCGACACCTTTGCCAGACTGGTCGGCGACGAGACGGGCGGCGGCCGCTCGGTGCCGCTGCTCGGCTTCGCGCTGGCGAGCGCGAGCGGCGCCTTCGACGAGTCCGGCTTTCCCATCGGCAAGAGCTGGACCGAGTTTGCGCTTCCCACCGCCAAAGACAGCCACAGCTTCGCGCTGCAGATTTCCGGCGAAGCGCTACAGCCCGCCTATCGCGACGGCGACGTCATCCTGGTCTCACCCGGCACACCGGTCCGCAAAGGCGATCGCGTGGTGGTGAAGACCAAAGCGGGCGAGGTCACGGTGGCAACGCTGAAGCGCCGCACAGCAAAGGTTCTGGATTTGCAGCCGCTCGATCCGCCACAGCCCGAGCGGACGATGGCAGCGAGCGAGGTTGCGTGGATCGCAAGGATCGTGTGGGCGAGCCAGTGAGGGGTGCTCCGCTGTCATTCCCCGCGAAAGCGGGGAATCCAGTACGCCGCGGCGTCTCGGTTCAGCACGGCGGTCTCTGGAATACTGGATCGTCCGCCTTCGCGGACGATGACGGTGAGTGCTGGACTCACGCACTCCGCGCCAGCGCGCCGTCGATCATGTTCACCGCGTTCTGCACGCCATACACCGCGACAAAGGAGCCGAAGCGCGGGCCTTTTTCCTGGCCGAGCAGCACCTGGTAGAGCATGTTGAACCAGTCGAGTGTCACGCCGGGACGGCCGTCCTTGCCCTTCTTGACCTGGTCGAGGAACGGCTCGCGGCGGCCGATCTCGTAGACGACGTTCTGGATGTCCTCGGCCGAGGCGTCCTGCGGAAGCTGCGATAATGCATCCCGCAGATCCTGCAGCGCCGCGCGCTCGGTGTCGGTCGGTTCGCGGAACGTCTTCGTCGGCGCGACGAAGTCGCGATAATAGTTGATGGCATAGCCGACCATCGCATCGAGCTTGGGATGCGTTTGCGGGCTCACGCCGGGCCGGTAGCGGCCAATGAAACCCCACAGCGTCTCGGCATTCTCCGCATTCGACGACGACACCAGCGTCAGCAAGAGCTGGAACGTGACGGGCATGTCGAACTTCGGCGGATGGCCGCTGTGGACATGCCAGACCGGATTGCCGAGCTGCTGCCTGGCGTCCTGCTTGGCAAAGCCGTCGATGAATTGCTGGTAGTCGTCGACGTTGCGCGGGATGACGTCGAAATACAGCCGCTTGGCCGCCTTCGGCTCGCGATACATGAACAGCGACAGCGATTCCGGCGAGGCGTAGCGCAGCCATTCGTCGATGGTGAGGCCGTTGCCCTTCGACTTCGAGATCTTCTGGCCCTTGTCGTCGAGGAAGAGCTCGTAGTTGAAGCCTTCCGGCGGCGTGGCGCCGAGCGCCCTCGCGATCGCGCCGGAGAGTTTGACCGAGTCGATCAAATCCTTGCCGGCCATCTCGTAATCGACGCCGAGCGCGACCCAGCGCATCGCCCAGTCGGCCTTCCACTGGCACTTGACGTTGCCGCCGGTGACCGGTGTCTCGACCTCCTGGTTGGTATCGGGATCGAGATAGGTCACCGTGCCGGCCGCAACGTCGCGGCGGATCATCGGCACCTGCAGCACGACACCCGTGGTCTTGCTGATGGGGAGGAACGGCGAATAGGTCGCGCGGCGGTCGGGTCCGAGCGTCGGCAGGATGATCGCCATCACCTTGTCGTAGGCAGCTAACATCTTGAGCAGCGTCGCGTCGAAACGGCCGGACGTATAATAGTCGGTCGAGCTCGCGAATTCGTAGTCGAAGCCGAAATGATCGAGGAAGGCGCGCAGCCGCGCATTGTTGTGGTGCCCGAACGACGGATATTCGTTGGTGAACGGATCCGGCACGCGGGTCAGCGGCTTGCCGAGATGCACGGCCAGCATCTCCTTGTTGGGGACGTTGTCGGGCACTTTCCGAAACCCGTCCATGTCATCGGAGAACGCGAGCAGGCGGGTCTTGATCTTGTTTTCGGTCAGCACATGAAAAGCGTGCCGCACCATCGAGGTGCGCGCGACCTCGCCGAAGGTGCCGATATGCGGCAGGCCTGATGGCCCGTAGCCGGTCTCGAACAGCACCTCGTCCTTCGGGCTTTTCTTCAGCCGCGCGACAATGGCCTTCGCCTGCTCGAATGGCCAGGCGTTGGATTGTTCGGCGAGCGCACGCAGATCGCTCGGGTTCGCGGCAAGATCGATAACGGACATCTAAGGGGCCTCCGGGGCGCGGAAAATAGCGATTTCCAGGCAGAATGCAATTTTGCGGGGTACTGCCACCGCGCCGTCATTGCGAGCGAAGCGAAGCAATCCAGACTGCCACTGCGGAAACAGCCTGGATTGCTTCGTCGCAAGGGCTCCTCGCAATGACGGCAGAGCAGACAGCGAAGCTAAAACGGGCTCACCGAGAAGTACCGCAGCCACAGATCCGTGTAGCGGCCCTTTTCCCAGACGCGGAACATCGCCCAGTTCAGGGCCTGGCGCAGCACGTCGTTGCCCTTGCGCACGGCGATGCCGATGCCCTCGCCGAAGAACCGGCTTTCGACGAAGGGGCCGCCGGAGAAGGCGCAGCAATCGCCGGAATCGGTGCCGTTGATCCAGAACGCGAGCGCGATGGCGTCGCCGAAGATGAAATCGACCTCGCCCTTGCGCAAGGCGCCGCGCATGGCATCGTCGTTGGGATAGGGGTGCAGCTCGGCGTCGGTGAACATCGCCTTGAGATAGGCTTCATGCGCGGAGCCGGCGATGACGCCGACCTTCTTGCCCTCGAGATATTCGGGACGGATCTCCGGCATCACCGCGTCCTTGCGCGAGGCGAAGCGCGCCGGCACGCGGTAATAGGGGTCGGTGAAGTCGACCCGGGCGCGGAGCTGCGGGCTCACCGCCATCGAGGCGATGATGGCGTCGCCCCGGTTGGAGGCGAGCGCATCGACCAGCGTCTCGAAGCGGCGCATCTGCACCGTGCAGGTGACCTTGATCTCCTCGCACAGCGCGCGGGCGAAATCGACGTTGAAGCCGGCCGGATTGCCGTCGGCGCCGGTATAGTTGAACGGCGGATAATCAGTCTCGGTCAGGAAACGGATCACGGTCAGGCGCGACAAATCCGGCCGCTCCGGCCGCCGCCGGGGGTCCCAGAAGCCCGGCACGGCCTGCGGGGCGGCTTGCGGCGCGACTTGGGGTGAGGCTTGCGGCGGCTGCTTGGCCGGGGCCTGCGCCTGCGCGCGCGGCGCAGCAGCGAGCAGGCAGACGCCGACGACCAGCCCGGTCAGCAAGCCACGGGCGGATTTGGACGATTTCGCCTGTTGCGATGGGGCCATCGGCTGAAAATGAACGAATTTCGTTGGGATCGGAGGGCCTTATAGCCCATCCGGCCGGGAACGCGAGCGCGGATTGCGGCCAATAGGGAAGCCTACAGATACCGCTTCAAGTCCACCGCGGCCTCTTCAGGCGTGCGCTTCAGGTTGAATGGCGAGACGAAGCGGCCGTCGCGGTCCATTAGATAGATCAGCGCGGTGTGGTCCATGGTGTAGTCGCCGTCCTTGGTCGGGACCTTCTTGGCGTAGACCCGGTAGGAGGTGATCACCTTGGCGGTCTCGGCAGGATCGCCGCTGAGGCCCTCAAGGTGCGGGTCGAAGCTCGACAGATAATCCTTCATCGCCGCCGGCGTATCGCGCTCGGGATCGACCGAGATGAAGACAGCATTGACCTTGTCGGCGTCCTTGCCCAACGCGCGCAGCACTTCCGAGATCTCGAACAGCGAAGTCGGGCAGACGTCGGGGCAATGGGTGTAGCCGAAGAAGATCAGGGTCGGCTTGCCCTTGAGGTTCTTGTCGGTGACGGCCTTGCCGTTCTGGTCAGTGAGCTGGAACGGGCCGCCGATCGCGGCCGGCTGCGCCACCTTGCTGACCCCGCCCATGGCCCAGAATACGATCAGCAGCCCGAGGATGAGGCTTGCGGCGAAGGCGGTCGCGATCACCAGCGGACGGGCGGCGGAGCTCATGGGCGGAAAACTTCCTGTCGCGGGTCAGAAGCAGGCGGCGAAACCGGTCCTGATCATTTCGAAGAACACCTGGCTGCCGTAGTGGAACCAGAGCGCGAGCACGCCGAGCACGACCAGGCCGCCGACGCCAGCACCCGCCAACAACAGCACGAACGGCATCCGGCCGGCAGTGGGCGAATTGTCCGATACAGGATGTGCGGGGTGCAGTTGAGCCATGACAACGATCGGGGTGAAGGCCGGAATTCCCTGCCTTTCAAATAGGCGCTGGGATGGGACCGGGCAAGCGCAGCCGGCGGGCCGGAGATCAATTGGGGCGGAGGATCTCCATCATGCCCGGGCTTGTCCCGCCTGCGCGGCCGAAGCCGCTCCGGCGAGGCGAAGGCCCGGGCATCCACGGACTTTCCAGCCGGGCCAAAAACGTGGATGGCCGGGACATAGGCGAGCGAAAGCGACGCCGTCCTTCGGACGGCTACGCCCGGCCATGACGATCAATTAGTGAAAGGCGAATGGCTGCAGTGGGCCTACCGCGGCGACGGCTTGTTGGCCGAGGCCTGCGCGTCGAGGTAGCAGGGCTTGTACATGGCCTGGAGCTGCCTGCCCTTCAGGAAGAGCATATGCGGGGTGAGGCCGCCGCGCTGATTGATCCAGCGTTTCACCTGCGAAGGATACATCGCATAGAGCATCTGGGTCGCTTCGGTATTGGTGACGGCGCGGCCGTTGCTGCCGAAATCCCACGCGGCGTGGAAGCCCAGTGTCGCGTGCGACGTCACGCAGATGCGGTCAGGCGGGATGGCGCCGAGGACGATGGTGCAGGCAGAGGCGCAGAGACCGTCGATGATGACGGTGTCGCCCGACTGTCGCAGGTCCTGATATTTGTCGACGTAGGTTCCGATCCGGCCACCGCGGTCATCCGCGATCCGAACCACCGCGTGAGAAGCGCCCATGCTCGCGATCAGGAGAACCGCCGCAAGCAACCCCGTCAGAAACTTCATTGGCCCCCGCCCCAGTCGAATTCGAATCTGTGTGTCAGGTGGTGATGCCCTGCTAGGGTCCGTCGTAACCGCGGTTTTGTCTAGGCATGCCGGCTCGCTCAAAACAAATTCACATCCAGTGTTGCGCCGGCGCTGCACTCAGCCGGTCTTTTTCCCGAAGTGGAACAAGTTAACGATGTCTTACGCGGCACACTCTTGATCTCAGTTGCAACCGCCGGCTTCAATCCGGGCAACTACAGGGGGGAACCTGTGAAGGGGAAGACACATGAAGGGGGAAACATATGGCCGAACAGATGGCTGAAGAGACTGACGTCATCGTTGTCGGCGCAGGACTGTCGGGCCTCGTGGCCGCAACCGAGATCGCGGACGCCGGCAAGCGCGTGATCGTGGTCGACCAGGAGGGCGAGCAGTCGCTGGGCGGCCAGGCGTTCTGGTCGTTCGGCGGATTGTTCCTGGTCGATTCGCCGGAGCAGCGCCGGCTCGGCATCAAGGACTCCTTCGACCTCGCGATGCAGGACTGGCTCGGCACCGCCGGCTTCGACCGTGACGAGGATTTCTGGCCGCGGCAATGGGCCGAGGCCTATGTGGCGTTCGCGGCCGGCGAGAAGCGTGCGTGGCTGCGCGCGATGGGCCATCGCATTTTCCCCGTGGTCGGATGGGCCGAGCGCGGCGGCTATGACGCCATGGGCCACGGCAATTCGGTGCCGCGCTTTCATGTCACCTGGGGCACCGGACCCGGCATCGTCGAGCCGTTCGAGCGCCGCGCGCGCGAGGCCGTCAGAACCGGCCGGCTGAGCTTTCGGTTCCGCCATCGCGTCGATGCGCTCTCGATCACCAACGGCACGGTGGATGGCGTCAGCGGCGCCATTCTCGCCCCGGATAATGTCGAGCGCGGCAAGAGCTCATCGCGCAACGTCGTCGGCGAGTTTGCGTTGAAGGCCCAAGCCGTGATCGTGGCGTCCGGCGGCATCGGCGGCAATCACGAGCTGGTGCGGCAGAACTGGCCGAAGCGGCTCGGTGCGCCGCCGAAATTCATGATCTCCGGCGTGCCCGAGCATGTCGACGGCCGCATGATCGGCATCACCGAGAAATCAGGCGCGCGGCTGATCAACCGCGACCGCATGTGGCATTATGTCGAAGGGATCCAGAACTGGTCACCGATCTGGCCGCGCCACGGCATCCGCATCCTGCCCGGCCCCTCCTCGATGTGGTTCGACGCCACCGGCACGCGCTTGCCGGCGCCGTTGTTTCCCGGCTCCGACACGCTCGGCCAGCTCCAATACATCATGTCCACCGGCTACGATTATTCCTGGTTCATCCTGACCCAGAGCATCATCAAGAAGGAGTTTGCGCTGTCGGGCTCGGAGCAGAATCCCGACCTCACCGGCAAGAGCTGGCGCATGACCATCAAGCGCGCCACCAACAAGGGCGCGCCGGCGCCGGTGGAAGCGTTCAAAAGCCATGGTGTCGACTTCATCGTGCGCGACAAGATCGAGGACCTCGTTGCGGCCATGAACAAGCTGGCCGGCAGCGACCTCCTCAAGCTCGAGCACATCAGGATGCAGATCGAGGCGCGCGACCGTGAGATCGCCAATCCTTACGTCAAGGATGCGCAGGTGATGAACATCCACAATGCGCGGCGCTATATCGGCGACAGGCTGATCCGCACCGCCTCCCCGCACCGCATCCTCGATCCCGCTCAAGGGCCACTGATCGCGGTCAAGCTCAACATCCTCACGCGCAAGACGCTGGGCGGTTTCGAGACTGACCTCTCTTCGCGCGTGTTCGGCGAGGAGGGCAGCGTCATCCCCGGTCTCTATGCAGCGGGCGAAGCCGCCGGCTTCGGCGGCGGCGGCGTGCACGGCTATCGCTCGCTGGAAGGCACGTTCCTCGGCGGCTGCCTGTTCTCGGGCCGCAATGCGGGCCGCGCCGCGGCGAAAGCCGTGGGCTAGATGATGCGGCGGCGAACGCGCATCGCGGCGTTTGTCGCGGCATTGGCCGCCACTTCGGCTGCGTCCGCCGACACGATCGACATCGACGGCGTGAAGCGGTCCTACACGGTGCAACTGCCAACGAAGCGGCTCGTGCCGCTCGTCGTGGTGTTGCATGGCAAGACCCAGCGCGGGGCCGACATGATGACGCGGACGGCGTGGCCGCAGGTCGCAAAGCGCGAAGGGTTTGCCGTGGTCTTTCCTGATGGCCTCAACCACGCATGGGCCGATGCGAGGACCAAGGCGGGACCGGCGCTCCGTGGCCCGCCCGCGGGCACTGACGACGTCGCTTTCATCGCAAAGCTCGTCGAGAAGCTGGTGGCGAACGGCACCGCCGATCCTCGCCGCGTCTATGTCACCGGCTTCTCCAATGGCGGCGCCATGGCCATGACGCTGGTCTGTGCCCGCGCCGATCTGTTTGCTGCCGGCGCGAGCGTGAGCATGAACCTCACCGATGAGGCCGCGGTCACGTGCCATCCGTCGCGGCCGCTGCCGATGCTGCTGATGAACGGCACCGCCGACCCGCTGGTCCCCTACGAGGGCGGCCGCGGATCGAGCTATTATGCCGCAGACGGGTTCTGGTCCACCGACGAGACGCTTGCGTTCTGGCGCAAGCTCAACGGCTGCGAGACCGACAATTCCGACATGACCGATTTGCCCGACAGGGCGCCTGCAGACCAGTCCACGGTGACACGGATCTCCTCGCGCTGTCCTGGAGGGCACGATGTCGTGCTTTATCGCATCAATCAAGGCGGTCACCGCATGCCCGGATTTTCTCCGGATGCGCGCTTCCCGAAGGTCGCCGCCAGCTTGCTCGGATCGCAGAACGGCGACATCGACGCCGCCGAGACGATCTGGACGTTCTTCGGCCAGTTTCCTTGAAGTGCGACGCATGCATAGCCAGCGACGCATGCGTGCCTGGCAACGCATGCGTGCCTAGGGTGGCACGAGGCAGGCCGCTGCGCTAGACAGAGCCGCCATTCAAAGGAGACTCCCAATGAGCATTCAGCGTCTTGAAACCGGCCCGCGCATGAGCCAGGTCGTCGTGCACGGCAACACCGTCTATCTCGCCGGTGTCGTCGCCAACAACGCCGCCGGCGAAAGCGTGACGAAGCAGACCCAGGACATCCTGGCGACCATCGACAGCCATCTCGCCAAGGCCGGCACCGACAAGTCGAAGCTGCTCTCGGCCACGATCTACATCACCGACATGAAGACGTTTGGCGAGATGAACGCGGTGTGGGACGCCTGGGTCTCGCCCGGCAACACGCCGGCACGCGCCACCGTCGAAGCCAAGCTCGCGGCAGCCCAATACACCGTCGAAATCATGGTCACGGCGGCGAAGTAAGTTCGCGACGACATTTGCGCGCGCTTGTCGACGCATGATCCGATCGGGAAACCGCCTTCCCGGATCATGCGCATGACCTCCGAGGTAATCGATCAGCGCGCGCAAACCTTCGATAGTCAGGTCAGCCGAACGACACGGCGCCATCGAAGGAGACGAGAATGACCGACCCCATCACCATCGCCCGCCGCTACATCGATCTCTGGAACGAGCGTGCAGCCGGCCGCCGACGCGAACTGCTGAGCCAGAACTGGACCGCGGATGCAAGCTATGTCGATCCCCTGATGAAGGGCGACGGCCATGACGGCGTCGATGCGCTGATCGCAGGCGTGCAGCAGCGTTTCCCCGATTTCAAGTTCAAGCTGATCGGCGAGCCCAACGGCTACGGCGACCATGTCCGCTTCAGTTGGGGCCTTGGTCCCGATGGCATCGACAGCCCGATCAAGGGGACTGATTTCGCCGTGCTGAAGGACGGCCGTATCAGGAGCATCACGGGATTTCTGGACCAGGTGCCCGCAGGCGCGTGAGGGCGCGCTGATCGTTGCCAGGCCCTCTCCCTTGTAAAGGGAGAGGGCGCAGCGGCGCTCGTCGCACAGGCACTAGTTATTCGCGCTCGCAGAATCGTCCATCGCCTTGAAGGCTTCCTCCAGCTGCAGCGAGATCGGCACGTTCAGCCGTTCGCCGGTCGGAAGCCTTGCGGTGAACCATTTGTTGTAGAGCGGAACGAGGTCGTGGTTGGAGCCGAGCTTGCGGAAGGTGCGATCGACCACGGCCGTCAGTTGCGGCTCGCCCTTTCGGAACATGATGCCGTACGGATCGTAGGACAGGTAATCGCCGGTGACGCGGAACTTGTCCTGTGCCTTGTGGCGCACGATCAGGCTGGACAGCAGGATGTCGTCGGTCGCAAACGCATCGGCTTTGCCGTCGACGAGCATCTGGTATGACTGTTCGTGATCAGCACCGACAACGATGGTCAGTCCCAACGAGGACTTCTTGTCGGCCGCCTGGATCGCCTGCTCGTTGGTGGTGCCCTTCGTCACCACGATGGTCTTGCCCTTCAGATCAGCCAGTGACTGGACGCTGGACGGCTTCGGCACCATCAGTTTGGTGCCGGCGACGAACATCAGCGGCGAGAAGGCGACGCGCTTGCCGCGCTCGGCATTGGCCGTGGTCGAGCCGCATTCCAGGTCGATCTTGTTCTGGAGCACGGCGTCGATGCGGTCATCCGAGGTGACCTTGACGTAGACGATCTTGAGATTGGGATCGTCGACCTCGACGCCGATCTCCTCGACGATGGCCTCGCAAAGCTCGAGGCTGTAGCCGATCGGCCGGTTGGCCTGATCGAGGAAGGAGAACGGCGGCGAGCTCTCGCGATAGCCGAGCCGCACGGTGTGCGCGGTCTTGATCGCTGACAGCGTCGGGCTAAGCCCTTCGCTGCCACCGGTCTGGGCGGAGGCACCCGTGGCCAGCTGGCACGCTGCCAGCAACAAGCCGCCCGATATCGCCATTGAAAGGCGCATGATGCACTCCGATCAATGGCCGGCCATCGCAGGCACTTCGCCGGGGATCATGTCCCCCGGCACGGCATCACCCGGCTCAAGCTCGTGCTCGGGCCCGAGCTCGCCTTCCCACTTGGCCACCACCGAGGTCGCGAGCGTGTTGCCGATCACGTTGGTGGCGCTGCGGCCCATGTCGAGGAAGGTGTCGATACCCATGATCATCAACAGCCCCGCCTCGGGGATGCCGAACTGCGACAGCGTCGAGGCGATCACCACGAGGGAGGCGCGCGGCACGCCGGCGACGCCCTTCGAGGTGATCATCAGGGTCGCCAGCATCGCGAGCTGAGTGCCGAGCGGCATGTCGATGTGGTAGCTCTGCGCGATGAAGACGCTCGCGAAGGTGCAGTACATCATCGTGCCGTCGAGATTGAAGGAATACCCGAGCGGCAGCACGAAGCTCGATATCCGTGACGAGGCGCCGAACTTGTTCAGCCCCTCCAGGGTTTTCGGATAGGCCGCTTCGGAGCTCGCGGTGGAGAACGCGATCATCAGCGGCTCGCGGATCAGCTTCAGCAGATGGGCGTAGCGCGGCCCGATCACGATGAAGCCCACGACCACCAGGATGCCCCACAGCAGCGCGAGCGAGAGATAGAAGCCACCCATGAAGACGATGAGCTTCCAGAGCACCAGCAGGCCGTTCTTGGCAACCGTCGCGGTGATGGCGGCCCAGACCGCGAACGGCGCGAACAGCATCACATAGCCCGTCACCTTGAGCATGATGTGGCCGATATCGTCGATCAGCGCCAGGATCGGCTTGGAGCGCTCGGGCATCGAACCCATCGCCACCGAGAAGAACACGGCGAAGATCACGATCTGCAGGATCTCGTTCTGCGCCATCGCGTCCGCGATCGAGGTCGGGATCAGATGGGTCAGGAATTTTTCGATCGAGAAGGCGGAAACCGGCAGGCCGGTCGATTGCGCCTTGTCAGGCAGCGTACCCGGGAAATTCGCGCCGGGCTGGAGCAGATTGACCATCACGAGGCCGAGCATCAGCGAGACGAAAGAGGCGCTGACGAACCAGCCCATGGTCTTGGCGAAGATGCGGCCGAGCTTGGAGCCCGAACCCATATGAGCAATGCCGCCGACCAGGGTCGCAAACACCAGCGGCGCGATGATCATCTTGATCAGGCGCAGGAAAATCACGGCGATCAGGTTGATGGACGAGGCCCAATCGCCCCGCGTATCGGGCAGGAAATTGTAGATCGCCGCGCCCATGATGATGCCGAGCACCATCGCCACCAGAATGAATTGCGTAAACCTGTTCGACATTGAACACCCCCGCTACACCGACCGCTTCATGATGTCGCAGATATGACGGCTGCGCAACACGCTTGGCGTGCGATCGTCGGGGCGGATGTTCCCGTTGCGAAACTGGCGCCCGCGATCTAGCCTTCATGCAGCGCACAACGAAAGCGGCTTGCACGTTTTTCTTGCGGCAGCTGCATCAATAATCGTCAAACGACCGAGGGGAAACATCATGATCGGCAGCGTCAATCGTCAGATTCTTTTGGTGGAAAAGCCCAGCGGCAAGCTCGGCCCCGAGCACTTCAAGCTGGTCGAAGGTGCGGTGCCCGAGCCGAAGGACGGGGAGGCCTTGCTGCGCGTGCGATACATCTCGCTCGACGCCGCCAACCGCGCCTGGATGCACGGCGCGACCTATCGTTCAGCAGTCGAAGCCAACAGCGTGATGGCCGGCGGCGCCATCGCCGAGGTCGTCAGCTCGAAGGCGCCGGGGCTTGCGCCGGGCGACATCGTGTTCGGCGACACCGGCTGGCAGGAGTTGGCGGCAGTGCCCGCCAAGCACCTCACCAAGATGCCGAAGCTCGAGCCGATGACGCATCTGCTCAGCGTGTTCGGCATCGCCGGCCTCACGGCTTATTTCGGCCTGCTGGAGATCGGCAAGCCCAAAGAGGGCGAGACGGTCGTGGTCTCCGCGGCCGCGGGCTCGGTCGGCTCGATCGTCGGGCAGATCGCGAAGATCAAGGGATGCCGCGTGGTCGGCATCGCCGGCGGCGCCGACAAGTGCAACTGGCTGACCTCCGAGCTCGGCTTCGATGCCGCCGTGGACTACAAGGACGGCGCGGTGTTCAAGGCGTTGCGCGCGGCGGCTCAGAAGGGCATCGACGTCTATTTCGACAATGTCGGCGGCGACATTCTCGAGGCCTGTCTGCCGCAGATGAACAATTACGGCCGCATCGCCTGCTGCGGCGCGATCTCGCAATATGACGGCGCGCCCTCGGCACACGGCCCGCGCGGCGTGCCCGGCCTGATCGTGGTGAAACGGCTCGTCATGCAAGGCTTCATCGTGATGGATTACATGAAGGAAAGCCAGCGCGCGCTCGCCGACCTCCAGGCATGGGTCACGTCCGGCAAGCTGAAGGTGCAGGAGGACATCATCGACGGCCTCGAGAACACGCCGAAGGCGCTGATCGGATTGCTGGCGGGCGACAACCGCGGCAAGCGGATGGTCAAGCTCTGACGACGTAGTTACGTCGCAATTGCAAAGCCAATATCTACTTGCGGTAGAGGTCGCGGCGGCCAATGATGCCGCGCGCGGCATCACCCGCGACGATTGTTTGCATCACATTTGAAAAATTGTCGGCGTTATCGACAGGGCGGGAATTCACTCAGATGTTCAACATGTTGAAACATGCGTCGGCACGCGGGACGTTGCTGGCGGCGGCTCTCTTCGCAACTGCAGCAGGCGCGTTCGCACAAGCACCGACCGAGGCGCAGAAGAGCGCGATCCGCTCCGCATGCCGCTCGGACTTCATGGCGCACTGTTCGAGCGTCACGCCCGGCGGTGTAGAAGCCTATCAATGCCTGCAGAAGAACATGTCCAGCCTGTCATCGGGATGCCAAACCGCGGTTCGCGCCGTCGAGCCTGCTGCGGCGCCAAAGACCGAGGCCGCGCCGAAGGCCGAAGCTGCACCCAAGGAGGCTGCACCCAAGGCGGAGACCGCGCCTGCCGCGCCGAAGGCTGAATCCGCTCCCGCCGCAAAGCCCGCTGCCGCGGCCGCGCCGAAGGCCGCTGCAGCCGCCGCTGCGGCCAAACCGCCGAGCAGCGCGCAGGTCGCCGCCGTCAAGAGCGCGTGCCGCTCCGATTATCCCAAGGTGTGCGCCAGCGTCCCGCCGGGCGGCGCGCCCGCGCTCGAATGCCTGGAGAAGAACAAGACAAAGGTTTCGCCGGCCTGCGAGAAGGCCGTGAGCGCCGCGGCCGGCGGTGGCGCGGCAGCAACGGCGGCACCTGCGGGCGCCGCTCCTGCACCGGCAGCCGCGCCTGCCGTGATCGTGCTGCGCCCGCTGCGGCCACGCGAAGAGCTGTTCATCGTCCAGTCCGCATGTCGCGAGGATGTCCGCACGCTGTGCGGCAGCGTGGCGCCAGGTGGCGGTCGGATCATCCAATGCGTTGCCAACAATGCCGCTTCGCTGTCGCCCGCCTGCAAGGACGTGCTGGCGCCGTTTGCTGCACGCTAGAGAAGCAAGCCATCCGGCGGCCCGCCGCACCACGGCGCTGGTGAACGGCGGCTGGATCAGCCTGCGTCTGACGGTGCGGATGGCCAAGCCGGCGCGGTTTGGCTATGCTTCGCACGTCACTGCTTCGGACACGCGCCAAACGCGCGTCCGGGCATGAGCTTCGGCGTGCCGCGCGCTTCGCCGGTAATTCCGCTGGCGCGGGAAGCTGGAGCACATTAGTCTACCCCTAGATAGTAAGTATACTGTCAATCAGGGAGGACAGACGTTGCGGATCGCCGTGATTGGCGGGGGGCCCGGTGGGCTCTACTTCGCCTATCTCTGGAAGAAGCGTCATCCCGAGGATCAGGTCGACCTGTTCGAACAGAACCCGGCCGACGCGACCTGGGGCTTTGGCGTCGTGTTCTCGGATCAGGCCCTGGAATTCTTGCGTGCCGACGACCCCGAGACGGTCGACGCGATCGCGCCGCACATGGAGAGCTGGGAGAACATCACGCTGAACCTGAGCGGCGACAGCGTGGCCATCGACGGTGTCGGCTTCTCCTCGATCGGCCGGCTCGAACTCTTGCGATTCCTGCAGCAGCGCGCGCTCGATGCCGGCGTCACCCCACGCTTCGACACGCCGATCCACTCCATCGACCAGCTCAACGGCCATGATCTGATCGTCGCCGCCGACGGGCTGAACTCGCTGGTACGCCGCGCCTTCGAGGGCGATTTCGGCACCTCGCTGTCCTACTCCTCCAACAAGTTCGTCTGGTACGGCACCTCGAAACGCTTCGACACGCTGTCGCAGACCTTCGTCAAGACCGACCGCGGCGCCTTCAACGCCCACCACTACCGCTACTCGCCCACCATGAGCACGTTCCTGGTCGAATGCGATCACGCGACCTGGCAGGCCTACGGTTTCGCCTACAAGGACGTGGAGCAGTCCAAGGGTGTCTGCGAGGAGGTGTTCGCCGACACGCTCGGCGGCCGCTCGCTGGTCTCCAATAAATCGGTCTGGCGCAACTTCCCCTGGGTCTGGAACGAGCACTGGTCGTTCAAGAACATGGTGCTGCTCGGTGACGCCCTGCACTCGGCGCATTTCTCGATCGGCTCGGGCACGCGGCTCGCGATCGAGGACGCCATTGCGCTGGTCAAGGCGCTGGAATCGGATGCTCATCTCTCGACCGCCCTGCATCGCTACCAGGCCGCGCGAAAGCCGGTGGTGCAGAAGCTCGTCAACGCCGCGCGGACCAGCGCGTTCTGGTACGAGCACTTTGCTCAGCACATGCAGCAGGGCCTGATGGACTTTGCCTATAGCTACATCACCCGCTCAGGCCGCATCGACGACTCCCGCCTGCGCGCGATGTCGCCGGCCTTCATGGCGCGCTACGAAGCCGCCAAGAACGGTGGGGACGAGGCATGAGCGGGCAGATTCACGACCAGGTGCCCGCCAACAGCGCGGGCGCGCGCGAGATCGGCTTTTCCGTTCCGCAGGTCTACAATGCCAGCCGCGTGCTGTTCGACAATCTCGCGGGAGGATGCGGCGACAAGCTCGCGCTCATTGGCCCCGCGGGCACGCGCACCTACGCGGAGCTCTGCGCGGAAGCCGGGCGCTGGGGCAACGGCTTTGCCTCGCTCGGCCTCGAGCGCGGCAACCGCGTGCTGCTGTTCCTCGACGATACCCCGGCCTATCCGGCAGCGTTCTTCGGCGCGGTGCGCGCCGGCTTCGTGCCGCTGCTGATCAACACGCTGACGCCGCCGGATCTGCTGCAATTCTATCTCGCCGATTCCGGCGCTTCTGTCGCGGTGGCGGATGCCGAGTTCTGTGCACGTTTCAACGCCGAGGCCTGCAAGGACACGGCCCTGCATACGCTGGTCGTCGTCAATGGCGCGGTGAGCGATCACGCCGCACCAAACGCCATTTCTGCCGCCGGTTGGCTTCCGCAATTTCCGACTGAGCTCGCGGAAGCCGACACGCACCGCAACGACATGGCGTTCTGGATGTACTCGTCCGGATCGACCGGCCGGCCCAAGGGCATCGTGCACCTCCAGCACGACATGGCCTATAGCGAGGCCGCCTTTGCCAGGAACGTGCTGAAGCTGACGCCGGACGACATCTGCTTCTCGGTGCCAAAAATCTTCTTCGCCTATGGCTTTGGCAACGCGATCACCTTCCCGTTCTCGGCGGGCGCGACCACGCTGCTGTTGCCGGGCCAGCCGAAGCCTGCGGCGATCTTCAAGGCGATCGAGCAATACAAGCCGACCGTCTTCTTCGGCCTGCCGACGCTTTATACGTCGCTGACCAAGGCCGAGGGTGCGGACAGGACCGACTTCTCGTCCCTGCGCATGGCGCTCTCAGCCGCAGAGGTGCTCTCGGCCGACGTTTTCAACGGCTGGAAGACGCTCACCGGTCTCGAGATCGTCGAAGGCCTCGGCTCGACCGAGGTGCTGCACATCTATCTCTCCAACCGCCCCGAGCGGAAGAAGCTCGGCGCCGCCGGCCTGCGCGTGCCCGGCTACGAGGTCGCGCTGCGCGACAAGGACGGCCGGGACGTCGCCGACGACGAGGAAGGCATCTTGTGGGTGCGCGGCGATTCCAACACGCCGCTGTACTGGAACCGGCCGGACAAATCCGCCGAGACCATCCGCGAAGGCGGCTGGATCTACACCGGCGACCGCTTCGTCCGCAATGCCGACGGCTTTCACTTCTTCCGCGGCCGCGCCGACGATCTCATCAAGATCTCCGGCCAGTGGGTCTACCCGCTTGAGGTCGAGCTGTGCCTCGCCGATCACCCGGACATCCGCGAATGCGCGGTGTTCGCGGCCGAGCTGCCGGACCGGCGCATGACGCTGAAGGCAGTCGTGGTGATGAACAGCCGCGCGGCGGATCAGAGCGAGACGACCCGCAGGCTGCAGGACTACGTGAAAGGCAAGCTGCTTCCGTACAAGTATCCGCGTGAGGTGATCTTCATCGACGAATTGCCGAAGACGGGGACAGGGAAGATCGACCGGCAGGCGCTGTTGAGGATGTGAGGAAGGATGTGGCCACACTCTCGCTGTCGTCCCGGCGAAGGCCGGGACCCATACGCCGAGTGAGAGTTATTGCGCGAGCTGGTCACCACCTGTCTTCGCCAAACCAAACTAGGTGGTTATGGGTCCCGGCCTTCGCCGGGACGACGGCGGTATTTGACGCCCCCACCCTCACCCCGCCTTCCCCAGATGCTCCAGCGCATCCTCCGCCCGGAGCGGCACCCGCGATGCCTCGTTGTTGAGATCGACGAGCTGCACCAGGAGCCCCATCAGCGCCTTGCGGTCCGCCGGCTTGAGCGGTTCGAGCATCCGCGCCTGGGCGCGTTCGACGGCGGGAATGATGTCGCGCAGGATCGCCGCGCCTGATTTGGTCAAATAGAGCAGCTTGATCCGCTTGTCTTCCGGCGCTGGCCTGCGCTCGACGAAATCCTTGGCCTGAAGCCGCTCGATCACGCTGCCGAGCGTGGAGCGGTCGAAGGCGATCACCGCGGACAGCCGCGTCGCGTCGATGCCGGGATGGGTGTGGATCGCGATCAGCGCCGCGTATTGCACCGGCGTGAGGTCGAACGCCTTGCACTCCTCCATGAAGATCGAGACCGCGATCTGCTGCATGCGCCGGAACAGATAGCCCGGCGCGGCATAGACCGCGTCTATCGTGATCGGAGGCGGCTTACTCGGCATCGGGCTGGTTCTCCGGCGCGGCGTTGACGAACGCCGGCAGCGCCTTGGCCGCAGCTTCCGCTTCAAGCAGGCGCGGATAGGCGGAGACGTCGACGCCGAAGCGGCGCGCATTGGCGAGCTGCGGCACCAGACACAGATCGGCGAGCGTCGGCGCATCCCCGAAGCAGAACAGGCCCGGCTCGTTTCTGATCAGCGTCTCGCAGCCTGCGAGCCCCTCGCGGTTGACCCAGGCCGCCCAATCCTGAACCTTCTCCTCGGCAAGGCCAAGCTCGCGTAGCCGCGCCAGCACCTTCAGATTCTGCACGGGGTGAGTATCGCAGGCGATCGCCAGCGCGAACGCCCTCACCTTGGCGCGCTGCAACGCATCCCTCGGCAGCAGCGGCGGGTTGGGATGGGTCTCGTCGAGCCATTCGATGATGGCAACCGATTGGGTCAGCACTGCGCCCGCATCGTTCTCCAGCGCGGGCACCAGACCCTGCGGATTGATGGCGAGATAGGCGGGCGCGCATTGCTCGCCCTTGCGAAGGTGATGCGGCAGGTGCTCGGCACCGAGACCCTTGAGGTTCAGTGCGATCCGTACCCGGTAGGCGGCGCTGGAGCGGAAATAGCCGTGCAGCTTCATCGGAACCCTCCCGTTTCGTTCTCGTTCGCACGTTGACGTTACCTGGATCGTAAGTATACTGTCAATCAACAAAACGACGGGAGCGCACCATGGAAGCCGTGACCAAGACGCCGGAACGCGAGGCGTTCTACAAGAAGATCGACGGCGAGAATCTCACCGCGCTCTGGACCGTCATGAGCGATTTGATCACGCCGGAGCCGAAGAGCGCCTGCCGGCCGCATCTGTGGAAGTTCGACATCATCCGCGACTACATGACTGAAGCCGGCAAGCTGATCACGGCGAAAGAAGCCGAGCGGCGTGTGCTGGTGCTGGAGAATCCCGGCCTGCGCGGGCAGTCGAAAATCACCACGTCCCTCTATGCCGGCGTGCAGATGGTGGTGCCCGGCGACGTCGCGCCCGCCCACCGGCACAGCCAATCGGCACTGCGCTTCGTTCTCGAAGGCAAGGGCGCCCACACAGCGGTTGACGGCGAGCGCACCGCGATGGAGCCCGGCGACTTCATCATCACGCCGTCGATGACCTGGCACGATCATTCCAACGAGACCGACCAGCCGATGTTCTGGCTCGACGGTCTCGACATTCCGCTGGTGCAGTTCTTCGACTGCTCCTTCGCGGAAGGCTCCAACGAGGATCAGCAGAAGATTACAAGGCCCGCCGGCGACAGCTTCGCGCGCTACGGCCACAATTTGCTGCCGGTCGACGTGAAGCGGAGCTCGAAGACCTCGCCGATCTTCAGCTATCCCTATGCCTACACGCGCGAGGCACTGGAGAAGGCCCGCGCGAGCCAGGAGTGGGACGCATGTCACGGGCTGAAGCTGAAGTTCAGCAACCCCGAGACCGGCGACTTCGCGATGCCGACCATCGGCACCTTCATCCAGCTGCTGCCCAAGGGCTTCAAGACCGCGCGCTATCGCGCGACGGACGCAACGGTGTTCTGTCCGATCGAAGGCCACGGCCGTACCCGCATCGGGGACTCGACCTTCGAATGGGGCCCGCGCGACCTGTTCGTGGTGCCGAGCTGGCAATGGGTCACGCACGAGGCGGATATGGACGCGGTCCTGTTCAGCTTCTCGGACCGACCCGTGCAGCAGAAGCTGGACTTGTTCCGCGAGGATCGTGGGAACGTTTAGGCTGCGCTGTCAGCCCCGTCGTCATTGCGAGCGCAGCGAAGCAACCCAGAATCTTTCTGGGGCGACAGTCTGGATTGCTTCGCTGCGCTCGCAATGACGGAGTAAACCTCACCGCCAGTGCAACAGCCGTGTCTCCAGCCAGTTGATCACCCGCCCCACCATCAATCCAAACACCGACAAAATCACCACGCCCGCGAGCAGCTGATCCGTCTGCATCAAATTGCCGGCCTGCAGCACGAACGCGCCGATGCCGTATTGCGCGCCGATCATCTCGGCGCTGACGACGAGCAGCAGCGCCACCGACGACGTGATGCGGAAGCCGGCGAGGATCGCGGGCAGCGCGCCCGGCCAGACCACCTTGCGCACGATGGTGGCGAACGGCACGTTGAAGCTTTGTGCCATGCGGATCAGATTGCGCGGCACCGCGTCGACACCGCTATAGACCGAGATCGCGGTCGAGAAGAACACCCCGAGCGCAATGGTCGCGATCTTGGGCTCTTCACCGATGCCGAGCCAGAGGATCAACAGCGGCAGCAGCGCGATTTTCGGGATCGGAAACAGCGCCGAGATGAAAGTGATGCCGACGCTGCGCGCCAGCCGCGACAGGCCGATGGCAAAGCCAACCGCGACACCGGCCGCCGTGCCGAGCAGCCAGCCGACACCGATGCGCAGGAGCGACGCGGAAAGGTGCTGCCACAGCGCACCCGAGATCGCGAGCTGGTAGATCGCACGCGCGATCGCCGATGGTGGTGGCAGGAACAGCGGATTGACGAGACCGCCGCTGCCCGCCGCCTGCCAGATCGCAATGACCAGCGCGAGCGCGATCCAGCCGCCGAAACGGCTGCTCGCCGGCACGAAGCCGGCGCCGCGAAAACGGACGCGCCGGACCAATTCATCCTTCACAGATGTTCCCGCCGGAGCGCGATCAAGCATGCTGGACCTCGCGCTCGGCATCGATCGCCTCGTTGCGGATCAGCGACCAGATCTGGTTCTGCAGCACGAGCAGCTTTTCACGGGCTGCAATGTCACCACGCTCGGTGCGCGTCATCGGCACGCTCACGACTTCGCGAATACGGCCAGGACGCCGCGACAGCACCACGATGCGATCGGCAAGCCGCGCCGCCTCTTCGAGATTATGTGTGACATAGACCGCCCCCATGCCGCCATCGGCGAGCAACCGGACGAAATCCTCCATCAGCAGTTCGCGGGTCTGCGAATCCAGCGCCGACAACGGCTCATCCATCAGCAGGATGGCGGGGCGCACAGCGAGCGCGCGCGAAATGCCGACGCGCTGGCGCATGCCGCCGGAAAGCTGCTTCGGATAGGTTTTGCGAAAATCGGTCAGACCGGTGCGGCGCAAGGCGTCGTCGACCAGCGCGCGGCGCTGCACGGTCGAGAGCTGGGTGTGCAGCAGTGGGAATTCGACGTTCTCTTCCACATTGGCCCAGGGCAGCAGCGCAAAATCCTGGAACACGAAGGTGAGCGGATTGAGACTGTCCGCCGGCGGCGATCCACGCAGCTCAGGCGCGCCGGAGGTCGGCAGCAACAGCCCGCCGAGGATCGACAGCAGCGTGCTCTTGCCGCAGCCCGAGGGCCCTACGATCGCCACCACCTCGCCCGCGCTGACGGTGAACGAGACGTCGTCGAGCACCGCGAGTTCGCCGAAACGATGGGTGATGTGGTTGGCGATCAGGTCCATAGGCTGCGTTCTACTCTCAATCCGCCTTCACAAATTCCTTGGCTATGATCGCATTCGCGTCAAAGCCCTTGTCGGCAAAACCCTGCTCCTGGAGCCATTTGATCTGATTGTCGACGTTCTTCACATCCAGCTTGCCGTCGGGATCGATATAGGCGCAATTGCCGACCACCTGCTCGACCGGGAGGTTCGTATACTTGGCGATGATCTCCAGCAGCGGCTTTGTCTTGTCATTGATCGGCGCGACGCCGTCCTTCATCGCGGCAAGGATGACGTCGTGATATTCGCGGTCGGCTTTTGCCAAAGCGCCGAGCAGCTTCGTCACCAGCACCTTGTTGGTCAGCGTCTTCGGTGAAGCGAACACCGCGCCCAATTGCCAGGGCGTCTCGTCGCCGACCCAGCCGAGAAACTTCGCACCGCCGTCGTCCATCAGCTTTCGCGCGGTGGAGATCGGCAGCAGCGCGGCATCCACGGTCTCGCCCTTCAGCGCGGCCGCCGCGTTCGACAGCGATTGCAGCGGCACGATCTTCACGTCGGCGAGCTTGAAGCCGTATTTGTCGGCAAGCAGGCCGAGCGAATAGTGAAAGGAGGAGCCGACCTGCGTCATCGCCACGCGCTTGCCCGCGAGATCCTTCGGCGTCTTCAGGCCGCTCGCATAGGCGTTGTTGCTGGCGAAATAGCCGATCAGGGGATAGCCGGCCTTCTCGCGGCTCATGCCGCCGATCACCTTGAGCACGCCCTTGCCGGCGAGATTGTAAAGACCGGCGGTGAAGGCGGTGACGCCGAAATCGACGTCGCCGGATGTGGTAGCCACCGCGATCGGCTGCGCCGCATCGAAGAATTTCAGCTCGACGTCGAGGCCGGCCTCGCGGAAATAGCCCTTGTCCTGCGCGATGAAGACTGGCGCGGAGGAGGATAGCCTGAGCACCCCGATCCTGGCTTTCAGCGCGTCCTCGGCTCGGGCCGTGCCCATCGCTGTGATCGCCATCAAGCCAGCTAGCGCGAGCCGCACAATTCCGGTCATTTCGTTTCCTCGCCGTCGTTATCTTGCAGTCGGTTACAGGCCCTCGGGCACGGGCTGGTCCCGTCCGATGAAGGCGCCCTGTTGTTTCAACGTTTCCTGCAGCTTTTCAACGGGGATGTCACGCGGGATCCGGTTTCCGGAGAGCGCCAGCGCGGCGGCGGAACCGGCGGTCTCCCCCATCACGAAACAGGCACCGGAGACCCGGGCCGCCGACTGGCCCTCATGGGTCATCGAGGCGCAGCGGCCGGCGACCAGCAGATTGTCGACGCCTTCGGGCACCAGCATGCGGTAAGGCAGCTCGTTATAGCCGCGCGATTCCGGGATCGGCGGGAAGGTGAAGACGACGTCGCCGGGGACATGGGCCTCGATCGGCCAGCCATTGACCCCGATGGAATCCTCGAACGAGGCGCAGCCGAGCACGTCCTCGCCGCTAAGCTGATAGCCGCCGGTGATGCGGCGGGTTTCGCGGATGCCGAGCTGCGGCGGCAGGTCGACGATGTAGGATTTTTCAAAGCCCGGCACGGTGCGCAGGAATTCGAATGCGGCGAGCGCTTGCTTGCGGCCCTCGATCTCGCCGCGGGTGAGATCGTCAGGCTCGATGCCGTTGATGGCATGGCCGTCCTCGCGCGCCACTTGCGTGAAGTTCACCCGCCATTCGATGCCGGACTTCTGCGGCCGCACGATCGCGCTCTTGCGCGGGAATGTGTGGGTGCCGGCGGCGGTTGCCTTCTCCATCAATTGCGGGATGGTGCGCCAGGCATCGCCGGCCTTCGCGGGATCGATGCCGTTGAGACGGAGCATCATCGACGGGTACATCGGATGACCGTGCTCGTCGCCGAATTCGAACGGCGCGCCGGCCCAGACCGCAAGATCGCCGTCGCCGGAGCAATCGATGAAGATCTCCGATCGCACCGCCTGCCGGCCGGCCTTGGTCTCGACCATTAGCGCATCGATGCGCCGATCGTTGCCCATCACGACGCCGGCACCGAGCGCATGGAAGAGGATGTGCACCTTGTGACTGGCGAGCAGTTGGTCGGCCGCGATCTTGTAGGCGGCGGTGTCGTAGGCCTGGGCGAAGACCTTGCCGAGAATCAGATGCGGCGCATTGAGGCCGTTCAAGCGATCGATCCGCGCCAGCAGCTCGGACGCCATGCCCTGCACCAGTCGGTGGGCCTCGCCGTAAACATTGCCGTGCAGGCCGCAGAAATTGGTGACGCCGGCAGCGGTCCCCATGCCGCCAAGAAAGCCGTAGCGCTCGATCAGCAGCGTCTTCCGTCCCGCGCGTGCGCTTGAGGCCGCCGCCACGATGCCGGCCGGACCGCCGCCGAGCACGACCACTTCATATTCGCCATAGATCGGCACATGGCGCGCCGGTTCTTCGATCGTCATGGCCTGCATGGCGCGTTCTGCTCCCGAAATCTCTTGTTAAGCCGACTATGAATTAACGCGTGCCGGGCTACAATCCACCAAAATACACGATCAGCTTTCGCGAATCGAGAAAGGTGAAAAATGGACGTCCTCGTGAACCTCCAAGCCTTCCTCGCCACCGCGGACGCCGCCGGATTTTCCGCCGCGGCGAGAAAACTCAACGTCGCGACTTCGGTGGTCGCAAAGCGGGTCACCCAATTGGAGGCGCGGATCGGCACGCCGCTGTTTCATCGCTCGACGCGGCAATTGCGGCTGACCGCGGCCGGCCAGGAATATGTCCAGAGGGCGCGGAGCGTGGTCGCCGATGTCGGCGATCTCCTGTCGCGCATGGGCGAGAAAGGACATGATCTTATCGATCATTTGCGTATCAAGGCACCGACATCGCTGACCATCGCCCGGCTTGCCGATGTGTTCAGCGCGTTCCAGACCCAAAACCCGAAGCTGAAACTCGAAATCGTCTTGATCGACCGTCCCGTCGATCCGGTGACGGAAGGATTCGATATCGCCATCGGCGCGTTCCCGCATTCGTTCGGCGGCGTGGTCGACGAACCCCTATGCCGATTGAAGCGCTTGTTGTGCGCGTCACCGGCCTATCTCAGCGCACACGGCATGCCGCGGCACCCGCGCGATCTGGTCGATCATCGTTGCCTGAGTTTTCTTCCCACCGGCCCGGACTGGGTGTTCGACGGGCCGCGCGACCGTATCACCGTTCAGGTCCGCCCGCTGTTGAGTTCGAACGAAGGCCACGTGCTCGTGAAGAGCGCGATCGCCGGCAACGGCATCGCCTTCATCTCGCACTACCTTGCGGAAGAGGCCCTACGCCAAGGCACGTTGCAGGTCGTGTTGCCGGATTTTCCAATCCCCGATCTATGGGTCAAGGCCACCATTCCCGAGCGACGGGTCCAGGCTGCAGCGGTTCAGGCGCTATTGCGCGAATTGAAGAGTTCGCTGTTGCCGGTGCTGTAAGGCCCGTTTCGTTTGCACCGGCGCCGTCGCCGATTTCTCCGGGAATTCAGGCCGCCGAGCGGATGGTGTGGAGGAAATCGTCGACGTTCGACTTCATTGAATCCGCCTGCTGCTTGAGGGCCGCCGCGACCGTAAGAGCGGCTTCGGCACCGGCGTCGGTCTCGCCCGCCACCGCGCGCACCTGACCGATTTCCTGCGTCACCGCCGTGGTGCCGTTGGCCGCCTCTTCGACGTTGCGGGCGATTTCGCCCGTTGCCGCGCCCTGCTCTTCGACCGCCGCGGCGATCGCGGTGGCGATGTCGGCCATTTCCTTGACGGTGGTGCCGAACTGCTTGATCGCCTGGACCGATTGGCCGGTCGCACTCTGGATCGTCGCGATCTGGCTGGCGATCTGCTCGGTCGCCTGCGCTGTCTGGGTGGCGAGACTCTTGACCTCGCTGGCGACGATCGCGAAGCCCCGGCCGGCGTCACCGGCGCGGGCCGCTTCGATGGTCGCATTCAGTGCCAGCAGATTGGTCTGACTGGCGATGGCCTGAATCAATTGAATGATGGTGCCGATCTTTTCGGCTGCGTCCGAGAGCCCATGGATCAAATCGGAGGTGCGGTTGGTCTCGTCGGTGGCCCGGTTCGAGACCGCGACGGAGCGATGCACCTGGCTCGAGATTTCGCGGATCGAGGCCGCGAGCTGCTGGGTGGCGGAGGCGACGGTCTGCACGTTCATCGATGCCTGCTCGGCGCGGGTCGCGACCGCTTCGGCGAGCCCTCGACCACGCTCGGCGACCTTTGCCAACTCCTCGGCGCTGCGCCCCATGTCGTCGGCGCGACCACCGACACCGGCAATCACCCCCTGCATGCCCTGCTCGAAGCGGCCGGCAAGATCAGACATCATGCGGGCACGGTCGGCCTCGGTAGCTTCGCGCTGTGCCGTGGCTTCGCCTTCCATACGACGAACCGCCAGTGCGTTTTCGCGGAACACCTCGACGGCACGCGCCATGCGGCCGATTTCGTCGCGCGATTCGCCGCCCGGAATGGGATCATCGAGCTCGCCCGCCGCCAGCGATTGCATCCGGTCTGTCATGCCGCGAATCGGGCCGGATACGCTGGCGCCGATCAGCCATGCGAGCACCGCTCCCAGCAGCAGCGCGCCGGCCGCGGTCGCGATGACGGTCTGTTTGGTTTGATCGACCGCTGCCGAGGTCTTGTCACCCTGCTCGGCGCGCACGGTGCCGAGCTTCGCATTGATCTTGTTGACCTGATCGTCGATCGCCGCACTCGCCTTCTTCAGTTCGGCCTGCCTGGCGCGTAGATCGGCGGCAACCTTGATGACCTCTTCGAGCGCCGTCGTGTCGGCGGCGATCGCGGTCTTGAGTGCTGCGACCAGTGTCTTCAATTTGGGGGCGTCCGCCGTCGCCAGCTCAGCCTCGGTGTCTGCGATCGCCAACTGGGCGTAGGACAACGCCTGTCTGGCGTCGTCGGCATCGCCTGTCGACAAAGTGGAGCCATAGCGCATCACGGTGACGCGCAGCGCGTCGACGACGCCGGCCAGCCGCATCGGGTTGACAAGCCGTTCCGCGTCATCCGAGCGATTGGCGAGCGCAACCTGAATGCCGCTGACATTGAGACCGGCGGCCGCGCCCTGGGCGTCGGTCTTCGTGGTGGCGGCGCGCAGCCGATCCGCGGCATCCGCCGCCGCGGTGAACGACGAACGATAGGTTTCGAGCGCCGTCTTGACCGGGCCGATGCCTTCCGCGATCGCTTGCAGCTTGCCGAATTGCCGATCGGCCTGATCGGCCAGTTTGCCCACGCCGTCGATCGCCTTGGCTGCGGCATCCTTGTCGCCGACATTCCAGGTTCGGATGAATTTCTCGACCGCCGAGTTCGCTTCCAAAAGCGCGGCACGCGCCTGTGACATGCCCGCGTCGCCAGCAGCGCTGGTAACGAGGTCATTGACCGTTCCGCCGATCCGCTCGACCTGGACCACGGCAAAGCCCGCCAGCAGGATCAGGAAGCTGAGAACCAGCGCGAAACCGCCAAACACGCGCGGACGGATGCCGACCCGGGACATCATGTGCGATAATTTCATGGGATCCCGAAATTCTTACTGGGTGGACCGGATGGTGGCGAGCAGATCCTTGCCGAACCGCTTCTCGAATTCCTGATCGAGCGGCTTGACCGCGTCGACGAAGGGTTGGCGATCGAATTTCTCGATCACGTCCATGCCGCCGCTGCGCACCTGCTCGAGCGACGCGGCATCGAGCTTCGCCTGCCATGTCGCCTCCGCTCCCGCCTTTGCCTGCGCGATCAACGTTGCCTGGTCGGCCGGAGTGAGCTGCTCGAACATGGCCCGGTTGGCGATGAACACGACCGGCGCGAAGAAGTGGCCGGTCAATGTGAGGTATTTCTGGACTTCATAGAGACGCGAGCCGGCAATGGTCGGCACCGGATTTTCCTGCCCATCGAGCCGGCCGTCCTTGAGCGCGGTATAGACCAGCGGAAATTCCATCGGGACCACTTCAGCACCGAGCGCCTTGAACGTCATCTGATAGATCGGGTTCGGGATGACACGAATCTTCAGACCCTTGATATCGTCGGGGCTACGAACGGGCCGTTTTGAATTCGTGACGTTGCGGAAGCCCTGTCGGCCAATCGCCAGCAGGGTCAGCCCCTTATCGCCGAATTTGGCGGCGATTGCCGCGCCGGCCGGACCTTGCGCCACGGCCTTGGCGTGAGCCGTATCGCGAAACAGGAAGGGAATGTCGAACACGCCGAGTTCGGGGACGACCGCACTGACCACCGAACCCGACAGCACCGCCATATCGACGGCGCCGGACTGCGTCGCTGCGAGAATGGCGTTCTCGCTCCCGAGCGCATTGGTGGCGCGCTGATCGATCACGATGGGCTTGCCGGGCAATGCCACCAGCTTCTGGCGAAACTCATCCGCCCCGATCTGCTGGGGGCTCCCAAGCTGGGAATTGAACGCCAGAGAGACCAGCCGAGGTGAAGCGGCAACCGGATGCAGGACCAGCAGCGTTGCCGCCGCGACGATCGATCCAGCCTTCCAAAACCCCAGAACTTCTCTGTGCATTCGACACCATGGCGTGACAATTGTCGTAACCATAATGGCCGGGAATGATTGAACTCTTAAGGACGGCCCCGCGGAATTACGGGGATTCGAATCGGTCCCGTGGGCAAGATTTGGGATGGTGCACGATGCAGATCGTATCGAATTGCTGCTGAGCGGCGCGCTCAGGCCTTGCCGCCACTCCAATTCGCCGCGCGCTTCTCCGCGAACGACGCCAGCCCCTCCGCGGCTTCCGCACTCTGGCGCTTCAGCGAATGCAGCTGCACGAGCCGAGTGTAAGCCGCATCGTCCACCGCCATGCCGCCGAACGAGCTCTCCAGCGCCAGCCGCTTGGTCTCGGCCATCGCCTCCGGTCCGTTGGCAAGCAACTGCTCGACCACCTTGGCGCCGGCGGCCTCGAGATCGGCGAGCGGCACGACCTCGTGGACGAGGCCGATGCGGCGGGCGTCCTCGGCACCGAAACGTTCACCTGTCAGCGCGTAGCGGCGGACTTGCCGTACGCCGATGGCATCGCAGAGCTGCGGGATGATGATGGCCGCGGTCAGGCCCCAGCGCACTTCGGTGATCGAGAACAGGGCGTTGTCGGCCGCGATCACGACGTCGCAGGCTGCGATCACGCCGGTGCCGCCGCCGAAGCAGCCGCCCTGCACTAGCGCAACCGTCGGGATCGGCAGCGTGTTGAGCCGCTGCACGGCCTCGAACGTCGCACGCGACGCGGCCTCGTTCACCTCAGTCGATTGCGGCCGGACGCCGTTGATCCATTTGAGGTCGGCGCCGGCCTGGAAATGCTTGCCATTACCCCGGAGCACGACGACGCGAAGGTTGGGCTTGCTGCCGAGATCGTCCATGGCCGCAAGCACGCCCGCGATCAATGCGCCGTCATAGGCGTTGTTGACCTCCGGCCGGTTCAACGTGACGGTCGCAACCCCACGCGCGTCCAGGGTCCACAGGACGGGGCTGTCGGTCATTGGTGTTCCTCCGCTCGTTTGTTTGGCGCGCACTATGACCGAGGCTCCGCACCTTGATCCATATCTTTCGAGCGTAGGGCAGCCGCGTCCATCGCATGGCGGCTTGTGTCATGCTGTCGCGGGGCGGCATCAAGGGATCAGGGACGGACATTACATGCGCATCTGCATTTTCGGCGCGGGCGCCGTCGGCAGCCATCTCGCGGTCAGACTGGCCCGCGCCGGCCACGAGGTCTCGTGCGTGATGCGCGGCGCCCACCTGGAGGCGGTCCGGGCCAACGGCCTCAAGCTGCGCGTCGGCGATTCCGAGGTCTCCGCCAAGGTGAACGCCTCCGGCGATCCGGCCCAGCTCGGCCCCCAGGACGTCGTGATCAGCACCTTGAAGGCAACCGCGCTGACCGGGCTGGTCTCCAGTCTCAAGCCGCTGCTGCAGGACGACACCGCCATCGTGTTCGCGCAGAACGGCATTCCCTGGTGGTACGGGATCGGCCTGCCGCCGCGACACCCGACTCCGCCCGACATCTCGTTCCTCGACCCGGGCGGGCGCTTGCGCGCCTGCATTCCGAAGGAGCGGATCGTCGGCGGCGTGGTCTTCTCCTCCAATGAGGTGATCGCGCCCGGTGTGGTGCAGAACCTGACGCCGGACCGCAACCGCCTGCTGATCGGCGAATGCGACGATCGCAATTGCGAGCGCATCACGACGCTGCGCGGTGTCTTCACAGACGCGAGGCTGGAATCGCCGCCGGTCGCCGAGATCCGCGAGGCGATCTGGTCAAAGCTGCTGACCAACATGTCGTTGTCGGTGCTGTGCCTGCTCACCGGCCAGACCGCGCGCGGCGTGCGCGACGATCCTGCGTTCGCCGAGGTTATCCCGCGGATGCTGAACGAGGCCAACGAGATCGCCCAGCACTTCATCCCCGAGGTCAAGCGCGTATCACGCAGCGGCCCCGCCCCCAATCACAAGCCGTCGCTGCTGCAGGATTACGAGCTCGGCCGCGCCATGGAGATCGACGTCCTGGTGAAGGCGCCCCAAGCCTTCGCGCGCACCGCCGGCCTGTCCACGCCAACGCTCGACCTGATCGCCGCCCTCGCGATCCAGAAAGCGCGCGACAAAGGGCTTTATTCGTCGTGAGATTTCAGGCGAGCTTGTCGATCCAGACCACCAGCGCATCAAGCACCTCCGCAAGCGCCTCCTCATTGCTGCGGCCGGACCTTTTGAGCACCGCGAAGGAGTGATCGCCGCCTTCGACCTCGTGCAGCGTCGCTTTCGGGGCAAGAGCGGCGATGACGGGCTTGAGGAGGCCGAGATCGGCGAGCCCGTCGCGGGTGCCTTGCAGGAACAGCATCGGGATCTCGACACGGGCCATGTGCTCGGCGCGCTCCGTCGACGGCTTCTTGTCGGCGTGCAGGGGAAAGCCGAGGAAGGCGAGCCCTTTGACATCAGGCAGCGGCGTCTTGGACTGCGCCTGCGATGTCATGCGCCCGCCGAAGGATTTTCCGCCCGCGACAAGGTTCACACCTGGGCAGAGCCGCGCGGCTTCCTCGACTGCCGCGCGGATCGTGGCATGGGCGACTGCCGGCTGGTCGGGACGGCCCAGCTTGTTCTCCATGTAGGGAAAATTGAAGCGGAAAGTCGCGATACCGCGAGCAGCGAGCCCCTCCGCAATCTTGTCCATGGATGCATGCCGCATCCCTGCGCCGGCACCATGGGCCAGCACGTAACAGGCGCGCGCATTGTCCGGCTGTATCAGGATCGCCGAGACCGTGCCGATGCGCTCGATGTCGAGCTTGAGCTCTTTGGTTTTGACGGCCAAGATCAACCATTCCGACAGACGCTACTCCGGCCGCCTTGGTAGCGTCACCGGCGCAGCCTGAAAACACAATAATTGCCGCTGCCGACTGGCCTACCAAGCCGGAACACTGCATCAACCGAGGTTTCCATGTCCTACCGCTCCTCCTGGATGACCGAAGAGCTCGAAATCTTCCGCGACCAGTTCCGGAAATACCTTGCCAAGGATCTGGCCCCGCATGCCGAAAAATGGCGCGAGCAGAAGATGGTCGACCGCTTTGCCTGGCGCGGGCTCGGCGAGATGGGCGCGCTGCTGGCGAGCGTGCCGGAGGAATATGGCGGCCTCGGCGCGACCTTCGCCTATGACGCCGCCGTGCTCGACGACCTCGAAAGCACGGTACCGGAGCTGACGACCGGCGTCTCCGTGCACAGCGCCATCGTCGCCCACTACATCCTCAATTACGGCTCCGAGGAGCAGAAGAAGCGTTGGCTGCCGAAGATGGCCTCGGGCGAGATGGTCGGCGCCATCGCCATGACCGAGCCCGGCACCGGCTCGGATTTGCAGGCCGTCAAGACCACCGCCAGGAAGCAGGGCAATTCCTACGTCATCAACGGACAGAAGACTTTCATCACCAACGGCCAGGCCGCCGATCTCGTGATCGTGGTCGCGCGCACCGGCGATGTCGGCGCCAAGGGCATTTCGCTGATCGTGGTCGAAACCTCAGGCGCGGATGGATACAAGCGCGGGCGCAACCTCGACAAGATCGGCCTGCATGCCTCCGACACGTCCGAGCTGTTCTTCGACAACGTCGCGGTCCCGCCAGACAATTTGCTCGGCGGCGAGGAAGGCCAGGGCTTCGTGCAGCTGATGCAGCAATTGCCGCAGGAGCGCCTCGCGCTCGCCGTCGGCGCGGTCGCCGCGATGGAGCGCGCGATAAAACTCACCGTCGACTACACCAAGGAGCGAAAGGCGTTCGGCAAGCCGCTGATGGATTTCCAGAACACCGCCTTCAAGCTCGCCGAGCGCAAGACCGAAGCGATGATCGCGCGCGTCTTCGTCGACTGGTGCATCGAGCGGCTGGTCGCCAAGGACCTCGACACCGTCACGGCGTCGATGGCGAAATACTGGTGCTCGGAGAAGCAGGTCGAGACCGCCGACGAATGCCTCCAGCTGTTCGGCGGTTACGGCTACATGCAGGAATATCCGATCTCGCGCATCTTCATCGATTCCCGCATCCAGAAGATCTATGGCGGCACGAACGAGATCATGAAGCTGTTGATCGCGAGGTCGCTGTAAGCAGGTCGTGAGCGGCCCGCCGCTCAATTCGGATGCCACCAGCGGCCGCCGATCACGACGCCTTCGGAGACGATCTTGCGGTCACCGATCAGGTGCTCGCCGACGACGTCCTCATAGTCGAACTGGCCTTGCTTGATTGAGATCAGCGTGGCGTCGCCGACGCTGCCCGGCTTGAGGCTGCCGAGTTCGGGCCGCCGCAGCGCCATCGCGGCGTTGACGGTCGAGGTTGCGACGACGTCGGACAGCGGCATGCCCATGCACAGGAATTTCGACAGGGTCGTCACTTGGTCGAAGGCCGGGCCGTCGATGCAGAGCTGATGAATGTCGGACGAGATGGTGTCCGGATAGAAGCCGTTGGCGAGCATGGCACGCGCGGTCTTGAACGCGAACGAGCCCTTGCCGTGGCCGATGTCGAACAGCACGCCGCGCTCGCGGGCGTCGAGCACCGCACGTTTCACCGTGCCCTGCGCGGTCGCGGGCGTGTTGGGGAAGGGCCGGAACGCGTGGGTGAGCACGTCGCCGGGGCGCAGGCGCGCCAGCACCTCCTCGTAGCTCGGCGGCGGATGATCGATATGCGCCATCAGCGGCATGCCGACCTCGTTCGCGACCTCGAGCGCGATGTCGAGCGGCACGACGCCCGACGTGCCCGAAGAGTGCAGCCCCACGCGCACCTTGATGCCGACGATGAGATCGCGGTTGGCGTCGGCCACCTTGGCGGCCTCGATCGGATTCATCAGCCGCAATTCCTCGCTCTCGCCGACCATGATCCGGTGCGAGAAGCCGAAAATGCCGGCATGCGAGACGTGCAGATAAGCGAGAATGCGGACCTGGCTCGGCTCGATCACATGCTTGCGGAAGCCCGCGAAATTGCCCGGCCCCGCGCTGCCGGTGTCGACGGCGGTGGTGACGCCGGAGAGACGGCAGAATTCCTCGGCATCGATGCCGAGAGAAGTGCCGCCCCAATAGACATGGGTGTGGAGATCGATCAGCCCCGGCATCACGATGTAGCGTGACACATCGCGCACATCGGTGCCCGGATCGGCCTTGAGCCCGCTACCGATCGCAGCGACCTTTCCGCCGGAAAAGGCGACATCGGTCACGGCATCGAGCTTCTGGGACGGGTCGACCACACGGCCGCCGCGCAGGATCAAGTCGAAGGGCATCGTGGTCTCCGGATGGGGCGGTGAGGCGGGCCGGCAGTCAGTCCGGGCCAGGAAGGAAGCTTCGCGCTTCTAGCAATTTTTGCGCCGACAAGCGTGGCAAACGCGACGATTGCTCACTGAAAAATTGGCGATCCCGGCATGACTCGAACATGCGACCTACGGTTTAGGAAACCGTCGCTCTATCCGGCTGAGCTACGGGACCGCGGAACCCGCAGAGCGGGTTACCGGGGCTTCATATCAAAGCGGAGGCGGGATCGGAAGCCCTCACCTCGATCAATGCAAACGCCAGCCGGACAGCCTCACGCCCGGATATTGTTATCCTTCACCACTTTGCCCCAAATGGCGACCTGCTTGTCGAAGAAGGTCTTGAAGGCGGGACCATCCTCGAGCAGCAGCGTCATCTGCTGCGTCTCCTTGAGCTGGGCGGCGGTCGCGGGCTCGCTCAGGATCTCCTTGGACGCCGTCGCGAGGGCTGCGACAATGTCCGGCGGCGTGCCCGTGGGCGCGAAGATGCCCCACCAGGCCAGCGTCTCGAAATCCGGAAAGCCGGCCTCGATCGCGGTCGGCGTCTCCGGCAGGCCCGGCAGCCGCTCGCGGCCGAGTTGCAGGATCGGACGCAGCATGTTGGTGCCGAGTTGGGCTGAGACCAGCGCCGCCGATCCCGCGATCAGATCGACATGGCCGCCGAGCACGTCGTTCATCGCGGGGCCGCCGCCGCGATAGGGCACATGCATGATTTCGACACCGGCCTTGTTGCCGAGCACGGTCATGGCGAGATGGCCGAGCGTGCCGATGCCGACGGAGGCATATTTCACCGCGCCGGGCGTCGCCTTGCAGGCCGCCACCACGTCGGCAAAGCTCTTGTAGGGACGGCCCGCACCGGCCGCGATCACATACGGCGCGGTGCCGACCAGCAACACCGGCATCAGCTCGCGCTCGACATCGACGGGCGGCTTGTCGAGGATGGAGGGGATCACCGCGTGGGAATCGAAGGTGACCAGGAACGTCGAGCCATCAGGCGGGCTCTTGGCGACCTGCGCCGCACCGAGCGCGCCGGCGGCGCCCGACTTGTTCTCGACGATGACGATGCGGTTGAGCCTGGTTTGCAGATGACTCTGGAGCAGCCGTGCCATCGCATCGGTCGATCCGCCCGGCGGAAACGGCACCACCAGCGTGATTTTTGAAGCCTGCGCCAACGCCGGCGTCATCGCGAGAATAGCCGGCGCTGCGAGCAGCGTCCGTCGTGTGATGGTCATGTTATCCCTCCCCTGTTTTCTCGCGCCCGGCTTTTGCTCTTGGCGCTTTAGGTCGTTCCGAAACCGGATCCCGCTTTTCTGTATTCTGGCCGCGGCGGACTAAAGATGTCCAGCACGCGAGCGCCGTCGGGGCCGGCGCGCATGGTGTGCGGCACGTTGCCGGGCGTGCGCCAGAAATCGCCCTTCTTCACGGCAATCTCCTCATCGCCCTGGACACGGATGGCGGAGCCGTCGAGCAGCACGCCCCATTGCTCCTCGGGATGATGGTGCAGCGTGCCTTGCGCATGCGGCGCCAGCGTCACCACCGACAGCATCGCCTGCTCGCCGGAGAAGATGCGCGTGGTCACCCCCGCCGCGAGTTCGCGAAACAGCCCGTCGCCGGTGTCGTCGAGATTGTGGAATTCCTCTTTCTGGCTCACGCCATCCTCCCCTTCTTTTTCTCTGTTCAGGATTTGCCATACGAGCCCTGATAACGGCCCTCGCGGATCGCCTTCAGTGTCTCCTCCTCGCGCGCGACCTGGGCCCGCACGGCATCCAGCAGCGCCGCGGCACCGGAGGCGGCAAACGACACCACGCCGTCCTCGTCGCCGACGACGATGTCGCCGGGCGAGATCACGCTGCCACCGATCGAAACAGGCACGTTGATCTCGCCGGGGCCGTTCTTGTAGGGGCCGCGGTGGATCACCGCGCGGGCGTAGCAGGGAAAATCATCGGCCGCGAACGCAGCGACGTCGCGGATCGCGCCGTCGATGACATAGCCTTCGGCTTTGCGCCACTGCGCGATGTTCTTCATGATCTCGCCGACCAGCGCCCGGGTCTCATCGCCGCCGCCATCGATCACGATGACGTCGCCGGGGCCCACCAGCTCGAGCGCGCGGTGGATGGCGAGATTGTCGCCGGGACGGGTGCGGACCGTGAAGGCCGTGCCCACCAGCTTGGCGCCTCGGTGATAGGGCTTGAGCCCCACTGCGCCCGGCAGCCGGCCGAGGTTGTCCGAAATGACCGAGGTCGGCGCTCCGCGAAAACCCTCGATGATCTCGGCCGGCGGCTTCGGCACGCTGTTCGCAGCGATGGTGATGGTCATGTCCAGAAATCCTTCCGTAATTGTCTTACTCGGCGTGCGCCCGCGCCTTCGCCGGCCAAATCCGGAAGGCGCGCCCCTCCTTCATCCACGCCGCGCGCTCGTCGCGCAACAGCGTGCGGCGAACTTTACCGGAATCATCGCGCGGCGGGACGCTGACGATCTCAAAACTCTCGGGATGTTTGTAGCGGCTGAGCCTGTCCTTCAAAAAGTCCGCCATGCCGTCGGCGATGGCCTGACCATCCGTATCGCCCTCCGGCTCGATGATGGCGTGCACGCGCTGGCCCAATTCCGGATCGGGCAATCCCACCACCACGCAGGAGCGCACACCGGGACTCTCGGAGACCGCCGCCTCGATCTCGGCCGGATAGATGTTGGCGCCACCGCGCAACACCATGTCGGCAAGGCGATCACCGAGATAGAGGTAGCCTTCCGCATCCAGCCGGCCGATGTCGCCGAGCGATTCCCAGCTGTCCGCGCGGCGCTTCGGCTCCGCGCCGAGATAGTGATAGGTGGCGTCCTGGCCGTCATTGTTGAGGAAATAGATCTCGCCCGTCTCGCCCGGCGCGACGTCGTTGCCGTCCTCGCCGATGACACGCAGCTTCGCCGTCTCGCCGATCTTGCCGACCGAGCCTTTATGCGTCAGCCATTCCGTGCCTGATATGACGCAGGAGCCTTGGCGTTCGGTGCCGCCATAGAGCTCCCAGACCCTGTCAGGTCCGAGCCAGGCGATCCAGTTTTCCTTCAGCCAGGGCGGCATGGGTGCAGCCATATGAAACACGGTCTGAAGGCTCGAGACGTCGTAGGCGTTGCGCACGCTCTCCGGCAGCGCCCAGATCCGGTGCATCATGGTCGGCACGAAATTGACCCATTGCACGCGCTCTTGCGCGATTTGCCGCAGCGTCTCCTCGGCGTCGAACCTGGTAAGCCCGGTGAGCTGGCCGCCGGTGAACAACGCGTAGTGCGACACGATGAACGGCGCGTTGTGGTAGAGCGGACCGGGATTGAGCAGCGAGACCCCGAAGGGGATGTTGAGCGGCGGCGCGGCGATGGTGTCGGTCACCGCCGGCTGGTGATCGAGGATCACCTTCGGGCGGCCGGTCGATCCGCCGCTGGTCATCGCTTTCCAATAGCGCGCCACCGGTGCGGTGAGCGGCTCGTCCGAAAACCCTTCCGGCACGAAATCCGCGGGCAGACGGTTCGGCGCGTTCCAGTCGGCTTCGCCGCCGACCACCAGCGCCGGCTTCAGGATATCGAGCACCGCGGCGGCTTCGCCGCGCGGCAGCCGCCATGACAGCGAGGTCGGCGTTGCCCCGCATTTCCACACCGCAAACGAGGTCTCGAAGAACGCATTGCCGTTTGGCAAACCGATCGCGACGAAGTCGCCGGGCCTGACGCCCTTGGCCATGAACGCCCGCGCGCGCCGATTGGCGCCGCGCTCCAGCGCGTTCCATGTCAGCGTATCCTGCCCGTGACGGACGGCGATCGTGCCTTGCGGTTTGCGCTCGGCGTACCAGCGCGGCACATCGGACAGGGGCAGCAGCATCAGGCGTTTCCACTTCGTTTTCTTGGCGTCGCCAATGAGGCGACCGCAGGATGAAGTGACGCTGTGACTCCTGCGCCACGTCAAGCAAAAAATGTCAGCATCGCAGTCATGAAATTCCCGGGTTCCATGGGTGACAAGCCGGCCATAAAGGGGCAAAAATCAGCCCGACTCAGTTCGGGTTGAGTTTTGCAAGGAATGCTCTCGTAGAATGTCGGACGTAGTTGCATCGCGTCGTGCGGCGCTTGTGGTTGCCGCAGCAGGATTTTTCCTGCTGGCGCCGTCGCATGCCCAGGCACAATGGTGGAAGCGCGCGCCTGTTGACTTCGAGGCCTGCGCCGACGCCGCCGAAAAAGCCACGACCAAATCCGAGAAGACGGCTGCGCTTGCCGACTGCAACGCCAAATTCGCCGGCCGGCGCAAGGCAGGCGGCGGCTATTCCTATTACGATTTCCTCCAGGACCGCACCTTCGATATCGCCGGCCCCAATCCGACGCCGGAGGAGCAGAAGAAGATCGACGAAGCCTACACCGCCTATCTCGCCAATCAGCGCCGCAGCAATGAAGCCGCGCAGGCCACCGCGCGCCAGCAGCGCGAGCAGCAGGAACAACAGGTGCAGCAGCTCCAGCGGGTCGCGTTGCGAACCGAGGTCGAGCGCGTGCCGGTGCCGGTCGAGCGGCCGAAAGTCCAGCAGGCCGCCATCGGCGACGCGCGGCCGCGGCCGAAGGGCGCGCCCTGCACCAAGGGCTCGTTCTCCTGCGAATGGCCACGGCTGTCGGATGGATTGAACGACATCAAGAAGCTGTTCAGCCCTACGCCGAGCAAGCCGGCGAAGAAGGGCTGAGTCTCCGCCGTCATTGCGAGCGCAGCGAAGCAATCCAGGGTCTTTCCGCGTGGGGATTCTGATTGCTTCGCTGCGCTCGCAATGACGGGTGTGATGGAGACCGCGCTTACATCCTCAGTTCGGAGGCTTCTTCTTGCTGCGCTTGGGAGACGCAACGGGTGCATTCGCAGGCGCCGTTGTCGTCGGAGAACTGCCCAATTGCGACCTGCTCTCCTGCAATCGCCTGTCATAGCCGGGAGAGTTCATGACCGTCGGCGGCCGGGCCTCCGCGACCGAGGACGCGGCGCAGAGCACGGCCAACGCGAATCCGATCGTCAGACGACGTTTCATCGTTGCTCCTCCCGTCGCGCAGCCTGCACTCATGCGTTATCCGCGAACCCGCTGCGGCGTCAGCCGCGGTGAGCCCTTGCCCGCGGCCTCAGCCTCTTTGATCAGCGCAACAATGCGGCGCGACAGCGGCACGTCGACATTGTTTTGTTCGGCGAGCGCGATGATCGCGCCCTGGAGATAGTCGATCTCGGTCTTGCGGCCCTGCTTCAAATCCTGCCACATTGAGGAACGCGCCTCGGGATCGATCTTCATGGTCCGTCCCAGGATCAGCTTGAAAATCGGATCAGGCAGTCTCAGTAAGCTGGGCGTCCAGGATGACGGGATCGGCGTCGCCGAGACCGGTGTAATGCCCGCGGCCCTCATCGCAGCCAGCCCCTCCGCCATCTGGTCGGCGAACAGCCTTCGCCAATCGCGGTTCGCCAATTGCGCGGCGAGCGGCATGTCGGACAAGGCGCTGAGCGCGTTGTTCAAATTGATGATCAGCTTGCCCCATTGCACGCCGGTGATGTCGTGGCTCGCGCGCATGGCGAGCCCCGGCACCGACAGCGCTGCGGCCGTGCTCGCATCATCCTCGCCGACATGAATGTCGCCGGAGGTCGAGCGGTGGAAGCGGCCCTCGCCCATCCCGACCACGTTGAAAGGCACCATGCCGGCGAGCACGCGGCGGTCGCCGAGGCGCTCGCGCAGCACCGCGACATTGCCGACGCCGTTTTGCAGCGAGACGATGACGGCGTCCTGCGGCGCATGCTGCGCGATCTGGTCGGCGACACCGGCCGTGTCGGCGCTCTTCACCGTGACCAGCACGATGCCGGCACTGTGGAAGATCGCGGGATCTTCCGACAGCGCGAGTTGGCCCGGGTCGAGCTTCGTCTCGGAGCCGACGAAATCGGTCAGAACCAGGCCGAACCGCTCGATCTCGGTCTTCACCCGCGGCCGCACCAGGAACGCGACGCGGCGGCCGGCAGCCGCCAAGGTGCCGCCGACGAAACATCCGATGGCGCCTGCGCCGGCCACCACGATCGGTCGATCCGCCATCACCTCGGCCTGCCCCCTTTAACGATCTGCCCTCGATAGCAGAGGCTGTGCCTGCTGCCCATTCCCGCAGTTGCAGCGCAATCGCCTTGTAACCGTCATGACAGCCTCATATGTTTTCGAACGGGGCTTGTTACCGGCAAGAAAGCGCCAAAGGAGAACGCCATGGGTTTGCTCGACGTCCTCAACGGCATGCAGAACGGCCCGCGCGGCCCAAGCACGCCGAGTTCACAATCCTCATCCAGCGGCGGCATGTCGCCCATGACCATGGCGCTGCTTGGCCTGCTCGCCTGGAAGGCATTCAAGCATTTGAGCGGCAACCAGACCGGCAGCGCGCCGCAGCCGTCCCCAGCACCGACGCCGACGCATCTCCCCCCGCCGGTGAATGCGGGTGCTGGCGGCGGCCTCGGTGACCTGTTGAAGGGCGGCCTTGGCGGCCTGCTCGCGGGCGGCGCGGCCGGCAGCGTGCTCAGCGGCGGGCTCGGCGATCTCCTCAACCAGCTCCAGCAGAGCGGTCATGGCGACGCTGCCAACACCTGGGTCGGCAAGGGCGAGAACAAGGCGATCGCACCAGGCGATCTCGCCAATGCGCTCGGCGCCGACCAGATCGAGAGCCTGTCCGCCCAAAGCGGCTTGTCGCGTGACGAGCTGCTCTCGGGTCTCAGCCAGTATCTGCCGCAGGTGGTCGATCATCTGACGCCGGACGGACGGCTGCCGACCGAGCATGAGATCGCGGGCAGAGTCTGAGTTAGTTTAGTCAAACGAGGGAAGCACGGACATGAGCATGGGTGGCTTGTTGTGGATCATCGTCGTCGGCTTCGTCGCCGGCCTCATCGCGCGTTGGCTGGCGCCGGGACCGAACAATCCGAGCGGCTTCATCCTCACCACCATCCTCGGCATCGCCGGCGCGTTTCTCGCGACCTTCATCGGCCAGGCCATCGGGCACTACAGTCCCGACCAGGGCGCGGGATTCATCATGGCCACCATCGGCGCCGTGGTGGTGCTGTTCATCTGGCACCGGCTGGTGGCGAGCGGCGTGATCAAGGGGTAGCGCGCCAGTGGGAGCTATCAACATACTCGGTGTCGTCCCGGCGAAGGCCGGGACCCATAGCCACCGAATTCAGTTTGGCGAAGACTAGCAATTCCCGGTTTCGCGCCTCACTACCTCTTGTGGTTATGGGTCCCGGCCTTCGCCGGGACGACGCCCGTATTTGCCGCGCTAGCCGCGCCCTCACGTCACCAAATGCATCCCCGCATCCATGCGCACGACCTCGCCGGTCATGTTGCTGGAGGCCGGCATCGCCAGGAAGCAGACGAGCTGCGCGATGTCTTCCGCCGATGATGCGACCTTCAGCGGCACCTTGGCCACGACGCTGTCGCGCACCTGCTTGGCGCCCGCCTCGCCACGGCCTTTGGTGAACCAGGGCGTATCGATATAGCCCGGGCATACCGTGTTGACACGGATCAGCGGCGCCAGCGCGCGCGACAGCGACAGCGTCATCGTGTTGAGCGCGCCCTTGCTCGCGGCGTATGCGATCGACGATCCGACGCCGCTGATGCCGGCGACGGAGGAGATGTTGACCACGGCGGACGGCCGCCCAGAGGCCTTGGCGCCCGCCTCGAGCAGGCTGCGCGCCGCGCGCACCATCTGGAACGGGCCGATGGTGTTGACGCCGTACAGGCGCTGGAAATCTTCCGCCGACAATCCATCGAGATCGGCATGAGCGACATGCTTGGTGGTGCCGGCATTGTTGACGAGCACGTCGAGCCGGCCCCAGGCGCCAGTTGCCGCAACGATCTTGCGGCAATCGTCATCCTTGGAGACGTCGCCCTGCGCGACCAGAACTTCCGGTGAGCCCGCTTTGCGGCACAGCTCAGCGGTCGCCTCCGCTTCCTTCTGGCTCGAGGAATAGTTGATGACGAGCCGCGCTCCGCTCCGTGCGAGAATTTCCGCGGTCGCAGCACCCAGGCCGGAGGCGGACCCCGTCACGACTGCGCACAAACTGTCCTTTGCCATCCGGATTTCCTTCCCCTTGATTGAGTATCGACATTCTGTTTAGCGAGTTTGCCGCGCCCTGCAAATCGAGCAAACTCCGCTAAGCGGAATTAGCTCATCGCCCATGCCCGCGCCGCAGGTTGACCTGCGATCAGCGCTTGTCAGGGCCATGGCTTTTTTGGATCATCGGGCGCAAGAAGAACCTGCGCGTCCGCCCACGGGGCGGGAAGCGCCAATGGCAAAACACGGGGAACGCTGTGGCGGAGAGTGACAATATCGTCGTCGAGACCGCGGAGAAAATCTTCGCCGATCTCGCCGATCCGCAGACCGTCAACAACGACAAGAAGGATTCATGGCAGGCGCCGCTGTGGCAGGCGCTGAGCGAAGCCGGTTTGCCGTTGGCCTGGGTGCCGGACGATCTCGGCGGCTCCGGCGCGAGCCTTGCCGACGGCTTTGCGCTCCTGAACGCCGCCGGCCGTTTCGCCGTCGCGGTTCCCCTGGCCGAAACCATGCTGGCGGGCTGGCTGCTGGCGCAGGCGAAGATCGCATCCCCCGAAGGGGAGATGACGGTGCTGCCGGCGTCGCCCAAGGATCGCATCACCCGCGACGCCGACGGCGCGCTCTCCGGCCGCGCCCGCGGCGTGCCCTTCGCAAAGGCGGCAAAGCACTTCGCAGTGCTGGTCCACGGCAAGGACGGCGCCTCGATCGCGCTGGTCGATGCGAGCAAGGGCCGGATCGAGACCGGGCTCAATGTCGGCTACGACCACAGCGACACCGTCACGCTCGACAAGGTGCAGCCCGTCACCGTCAAGCCCGCCCCGAGCGGCTTTGACCAGACCACAATGATGCTGATGGGCGGCGTCGCGCGCAGCCTTCAGATCGCGGGCGCGCTGGAATCGATGCTCGACATCTCCGTGCGCTATTCCAACGAGCGCGTCGCGTTCGAAAAGAAGATCTCGAAATTCCAGGCCGTGCAGCACAATCTCGCCCGCCTTGCCGGCGAGTCGGCTGCCGCCCTTGCCGCGGCGACCTCCGCGGCCGACGCCATCGCCAATGCAAAGTCGTTCGACGACGCGGTCTATCTCGAAGCCGCCTCGGCAAAGATCCGCTGCGCGGAAGCCGCGGAAAAGGGCGGCGCCATCGCGCATCAGGTTCATGGCGCGATCGGCTTCACCCTGGAGCACATCCTGCACCGTTATTCGTTGCGGGCGCTGGCCTGGCGCGACGATTTCGGTTCGGAAAGCCACTGGGCCGTCGAGCTCGGTAAGCTCATTGCCAACCGCGGCGCCGACGAATTGTGGCCGCTCGTGGCTTCGCGCTGATAAGGGACGAGACAACAATGACCGCTGCCCTTCGTTTCGATCCGATCCGCCTGCCCGAGAAATGCGAGCAGTTGCGCAAGGAAGTGCGCGCCTTCCTCGCGGAGGAAATCGCCGCCGGCACCTTCGATCCGCACAAGCCCAACCGTGAAGACACCGACGCGCCGGAATTTTCCCGCCGGGTCGGCGCCAAGGGTTGGCTCGGCATGACATGGCCGAAAAAATATGGGGGCCAGGAGCGCTCCTTCCTCGAACGTTACGTGGTGACGGAGGAGATGCGCGTCGCCAACGCGCCGACGCGGCGGTTCTTCGTCGCCGACCGCCAGAGCGGGCCGGTGCTGATCAAATACGCGCCAGAGCACATCAAGATGGACATCCTGCCGCGCATTTGCCGCGGCGAGATCTGCTTCGCGATCGGCATGAGCGAGCCGAACTCCGGCTCGGACCTGTTCGCCGCGAAGACGCGCGCGACCAAGACCGACGGCGGCTATCTCATCAACGGCACCAAGATCTGGACCTCGTCGGCGCACATCGCCGACTACATGATCGCGATCTTCCGGACCTCGCAGCCGACCAAGGAAAACCGGCGTCACGGCCTGACCCAGTTCCTGGTCAAGATGAAGCAGCCGGGCATCCAGGTGAACCCGATCGGCCAGATCACCGGCCAGTACGAGTTCAACGAGGTCGTCTTCACCGATTTCTTCGTGCCCGACGATCATGTGCTCGGCGAAGTCGACGGCGCCTGGAAGCAGGCCACCAGCGAGCTCGCTTATGAGCGCTCGGGCCCCGAGCGCTTTCTGGAGACCTATTACGTGCTGACCGAGCTGGTTCGCGCGGTCGGCCCCAATCCGGATACGCGCAGCGCCGAAGGCATCGGCCGGCTGGTGGCGCAGCTCCACACCATGCGGCGCATGTCGGTCTCGGTCGCGGGCATGTTGCAGGCCGGCAAGGAGCCGGTCGTGGAAGCGTCCATCGTCAAGGACATCGGCACGGTGTGGGAGCAGCAGCTGCCGCATCGCGTGCGCGATCTCGCCGCCTTCGTCGAGGAGACCGCGACCAACCGCGAGACGCTGGAGCGGCAGCTCGACTTCGCGATCAAGACCGCGCCGAAACTCACCATCCAGGGCGGCACCACCGAGGTGCTGCGCGGCATCATCGCCCGCGGGCTTGGTCTGCGCTAACTCTCCGAGGACATCATGAGCACTTACAAAGATATCGGCGTCGAGAAAGTTGGTCACGTCGGCACCATCGAGATCCGCCGCCCGCCGCTGAACTTCTTCGACATTTCGCTGATCAACCAGATCGCGGACGCGCTCGACGAGTTCGATCGCGACATCGAGATTCGCGCCTCGGTGCTGTCGGCGCAGGGCAAGGCGTTTTGCGCCGGCGCGAATTTCCAGGATCCGGCACGGCAGGCGCAAGAGGCACGCGAAGCCGACAAGACGGCAAAGGGCGATCCGGCCGACAGCCTCGGGGCGATCAACCATCTCTATATCCAGGCCGTGCGCATCTTCCGCGCCAAGAAGCCGATCGTCGCGGCCGTGCAGGGCGCCGCCATCGGTGGCGGATTGGGCCTCGCGGTCTCGGCGGACTTCCGGGTCACCTGCCCCGAAGCGCGCTTCTCCGCGAACTTTACCAAGCTCGGCTTCCATCCCGGCTTCGGCCTGACCGTGACGCTGCCCGAGCTGATCGGCAAGAACAACGCCGAACTGATGTTCTACACCAGCCGCCGCGTCACCGGCGAGGAAGCCTTCAAATGGGGCCTCGCCAACGAGTTGGTGCCGCAGGACCAGGTCAAGACGGCGGCACTGAAGCTCGCCAGCGAAATCGCCGAATGCTCCCCGCTTGGCATCGTCTCCACCCGCGCCACGATGCGCGCGGGGTTGGCCGACCGCGTCATGGCGGCGACCAATCACGAGCTCGAGGAGCAGACCCGCCTGCGCGCGACGGAAGACTTCAAGGAAGGCGTGAAAGCCACGGAAGAGCGGCGGACGGCGAATTTCAAGGGCAGGTGATTGCGGCAGGGTCGCGCCGCACGCCCTCTCTCAATCCGTCATCCTGAGGTGCGAGTAGCGCGATGCCTAGCATCGCGCTGGGAGCCTCGAAGGATGAGCGGCCCCGCTGGTGGCCGTCGCCCTTCGAGGCTCGCCCAAGAGGCGAGCACCTCAGGGTGACGGATCACTACCAAGCACTCAACTGACGCGGAACGTCACCCCGCCGAGCAAGAACTCGTTGCCCGCCACGGCATGTCCCTTCGCCCTCGCGGCGTGCAACACACCGGCAACATCAGCGACCCGAAACTCCAGCGCGCTCATGATTTCGCTGGCGCCCTTCACGAAACGGAAGGTCGCGTTGGGCAACTTCAGTTCAGCATCGCCGCTCGGCGCAACGCCGATGATCTTGCCCCAATGCTCGGCCAGCCCTTGCGGATCCGGGCTCTGCATTTCCACGCTCGTCAACGCCTGCGTCACGTCCTTGCGGATGAATTTTTGCCAGTCGGGCCCCGCCGGTGGATACGGACCCAAAATGTCGTCGCTGCCTTCGGTGTGGTTGAACTCGATGAAGGCGGCGCGGCAGTCGCGGGGATGGAGCTGCACGCCGTGATAGGGCGCGTGGTCAATGACGTTGGCGGTGCGCACGCCAAGCGCGTTGGCGTTACGACCGCGCTCGTCGGGATCGTTGCAGCAGAAGATCGCCATGTAGCCGCCGCGCCCGCCGCTCTTCTCGATGAAGCGGCCGGCCGTGGTGCCGTCCTTGAACGGCGCGACCACCTCCAGCAGGATCGTGTCGACCGGCAGCAGCGCGTTCTCCAGGCCGTACTTTGCGACATTGCCGTCGCGGTAGCAGACAGCGAGGCCCATGATATCAGCGATATCGGTGATCACGGGCGCGAGCTGCGGCGCGACCAGGCAGATCTGCCGCAACCGCATATAGGGCGCCATCGTCATGCGCCCTTGAAGGTCGGCTTGCGCTTCTCGACGAACGCCTTGGCGGCCTCCTTGTGATCCTCGGTGTCGCTGCAGCGGGTGTGGTGGATCGCCTCGCCGTCGAAGCAATCCTCCAGCGCCAGATGCTCGGCATTGTTGATGTTGCGCTTGATGAAGCCGAGCGCGATCGAGGGCCCCTGTGCCAGCGACAGTGCGAGCTCGTGCGCGGCCGCGTCGATCTCGGCGTCGGGCACGACCTTGGTCACCATGCCGATCGCATGCGCTTCCCTCGCGGAAAGCACCGGCGAGGTCAAATAGAGCTCGCGCGCCCGCGCGCTGCCGAGCAGCTGGGTGAGGAAATAGGTGCCGCCGTAATCGCCGGAGAAGCCGACTTTTGCGAACGCGGTGGTGATCTTGCAGGATTCGGAGGCGACGCGGAGGTCGCACGACAGCGCCATCGACAGACCCGCGCCGGCGGCAGCGCCGTCGAGCTGCGCCACCACGGGTTTTGGCATCTGGTGCAGGATGCGCGACACCTCCATGCCGCGGCGCAGGTTCGCCATCTTCACCTCGAACGGCAGCGGCGCCCGGCCCTCGGCCATCGACTTGACGTCGCCGCCGACGCAGAAGCTGCCGCCCGCGCCCTTGAACAAGACCGCACGCACCTCCGGATCATCAGCCGCGCGCCGTGCCGCCACGACCAGCCCGGCGACCATGTCCGGGTTGAGCGCGTTCTTCCGCTCGGGCCGGTTCATGGTGATGGTGAGCAGCCCGCCTTCGAGCTTCTGCAGGACCATGTCGTTGCTCATGGGACGTCTCCCTTGCTGTTCTTTGCTTCGGTCTATCGACGCTCGTCATTGCGAAGCAATCCAGAAATGTTTCCGCGAAGACAGCCTGGATTGCTTCGTCGCTTCGCTCCTCGCAATGACGAGGTTTATTTCTTCACCAACGGGCAGCGCGACTGCTCCAGGGACTGGAACGCTTCGCTGCCGGGCACGGTGGCGAGCAGCTTGTAGTCGTCCCAGCGGCCCTTGGATTCCGACGGCTTCTTGACCTCGAACAGGTACATGTCGTGCAACATGCGGCCGTCCTCGCGGATCTTGCCGTTCTTGGCGAAGAAGTCGTTGATCGGCGTCTCCTTCATCACTTTCATCACCGTCGCAGCGTCGGTCGTCCCGGCCGCCTTCACCGCTTTCAGATAGTGAGTCACGGAGGAATAGACGCCCGCTTGCGCCGAGGTCGGCGGCCGCTTCATGCGTTCCTGGAAGCGCTTCGAGAACGCGCGGGTGTCGTCGTTGAGATCCCAGTAGAAGGCTTCCGCCAGCAACAGGCCCTGCGCGGTCTCCAGCCCGATCGAGTCGATGTCGGTCACGAAGGCGAGCAGCGGCGAGACCTTCTGGCCGCCCTTGGTGATGCCGAACTCGGCCGCCTGCTTGATGGCGTTGACGGTGTCGCCGCCGGCGTTCGCAAGCCCGATCACCTTTGCCTTCGAGGCTTGGGCCTGGAGCAGGAACGACGAGAAATCCGACGTATTGAGCGGATGGCGCACGCTGCCGAGCACCTTGCCGCCGGTCTTGGTCACGACGGCGCTGGTGTCCTTCTCCAGATCCTGGCCGAAGGCGTAGTCGGCGGTGAGGAAGTACCAGGTGTCGAGGCCGGACTTCACGGCCGCAAGGCCGGTCACATTGGCCTGGCCGTAGGTGTCGAACACGTAGTGAATGGTATAGGGACCGCAGGCCTCGTTGGTGAGGCGGATCGAGCCCGGGCCGTTGAACATGATGATCTTGTTGCGCGCTTTCGCGATCTCGCCGGCGGCGAGCGCGGTCGCGGAGGCCGCGACGTCGTAGATCATCTCGACGCCCTGATTGTCGAGCATGTCGCGAGCGATGTTGGCGGAGAGATCGGCCTTGTTCTGATGGTCGGCAGCCAGAACCTGGATCTTGCGGCCGAGCACCTCGCCGCCAAAGTCCTCCACGGCCATCTTGGCCGCGGTCTCGCTGCCGGGGCCGGTGATGTCGGCATAGAGGCTCGACATGTCGAGAATGCCGCCGATCTTCAGTGGCGGCTTGTCCTGCGCCTGCACGGCGCTTGTACTCAGCGCCAGCGCAGCAGCGAAAATGCCCGACAAAACATGCTTCATGGAAAAGATCTCCCTTATCGCGCCGTACTCTGATGGCGGCTTGGTTATTGCTCTTGGTTAAAGCTGTTGCCTAAAGCTGTTGCCGCAATCATGCCGCATGCACAAGAGCGCAGCAAGCGCGAGCTGCGACGCAGGTCGCGCTTGTATCGCGCGTTTTCCGCAAAACGGAATGGCTCGGTCAGGATAAACGTTTGTCCGTCATTGCGAGCGCAGCGAAGCAATCCAGAGTCCCTCCATGGAAAGATTCTGGATTGCTTCGCTGCGCTCGCAATGACCGCGTGTGAGGAAGGCTCTTCGCGACACGCCGCGCTTGAGTTAAAACTGGTGCGTAACGCAACCTCACCGGGCAACGTGACCCAACGGCTTCACCTGATCGCAATCCTTCTCTTCGCGGGTCAGAGCGCATTCGCGAGCCCGTGCCAGTTCGAGTCCCAGGGCGAAGGCCGCGTCGCCGCGATCGATGCGCGCAGTCTGCGTCTCGATGACGGCCGGGAAATCCGCTTGACCGGCATCGAGCCGACCGCGACCACGAAGCAGGCGCTGACCACGCTGCTCGTCGGTCGCGACGTTATTTTGCGCAGCGCTGACGACACGCCCGACCGCTATGGCCGTCAGGGCGCGCTGGTCTTTGTCGGCGAGGGTGACATCTCCGTGCAGGCGACGCTCCTCGCCCAGGGCGACGCCATCGTCTCCGCCGAGATCGCCGATAAGGACTGCGCGGCCGCCCTGATGGCGTCGGAGGCCGAGGCGAGGCGCCAAAAAAAGGGCAGCTGGGCTGACCCGTCGGCCATAAAAAACGCGGAAAGTCCGGACGATATTTTGGCGGGGATCGGGCGTTTTGTGGTGGTCGAGGGCAAAGTCCTGTCGGTCCGGCAAGCTGGGGCAATGACCTACCTCAACTTCGGACGGAACTGGACACGCGGCTTCGCCGTGACTATTTCAAAGCGCATGGTACCCGCGTTCGAAGGCGCCGGGATCGTCCTTAAGTCTCTGGAAAATAAACGTATTCGTGTCCGGGGCTGGGCTGAGGGGAATACGGGGCCGCGTATCGATGTACGCCTCGTGGGACAGATCGAGTTGCTGGGCGCAAACGAGCCGACAGGGGTAAGGCCCTAAAAGGGGCCAGGCACGGGTTAAGCGACGTGAATGGGGTGCTAGGACGGCACGGACGAGGTGAACGCCGCCGCCTGCGGGCAGCGCCGGCTGCGCTATGCCTCGTGCTGGGTTCAGCCCTCGCCGGCTGCGGCGATATGGGCCGGTTCCAGACCGCGGCGGCCCCGCCGACCGTCGCGATGCCCAAGCCGAAGCCGGCCGTCGCGCAGACCCCCGCCACCGAGAAGGAGCACGAGCGCATCCTGGCGAGCTATGGCGGCACCTACGACGACCCCAAGCTCGAATCGCTCGTCACCAAGACCGTCGACCGGCTGGTCGCGGCGTCCGACCGCCCCGATCAGGGTTACCGGGTCACGATCCTCAATTCCGGCGCGGTGAACGCCTTCGCGCTGCCGAACGGTCAGCTCTATGTCACGCGCGGCCTTCTTGCGCTGGCGAGCGATACGTCGGAATTGTCCTCCGTGCTCAGCCACGAGATGGCGCATGTGCTGTCCAAGCACGCCGCGATGCGTGAGGACCAGGCCCGCCAGGCGGCGATCGTCACCCGCGTCGTCACCGACATGAGCAACGATCCCGATCTCACCGCGCTCGCGCTCGCCAAGACCAAGCTGACGATGGCGAGCTTTTCGCGCAATCAGGAGTTCGAGGCCGACGGCGTCGGCGTCGGCATCTCCGCCAAGGCCCATTTCGACCCTTATGGTGCCGCACGCTTTCTCTCGGCGATGGAGCGCAATGCCGAGCTGAAGGTCGGCAAGACTTCGCTCGATCCGCGCGCGCAGGATTTCACCTCGTCGCATCCGGCAACGCCCGAGCGCGTGCAGAACGCGCAGACCATCGCGCGGCAATACGCAGCGCCAGAGGGCGGCGAGCGCGACCGCGAGACCTATCTCGCCGCGATCGACAATCTCGTCTACGGCGAAGACCCCAGCGAAGGTTTTGTCCGCGGCCGGCGCTTCCTGCATCCGAAGCTCGGCTTCACCTTCCAGGCGCCGGACAATTTCACGCTCGACAACACCGCGCAGGCCGTGATCGGCGTGCGCGACGGCGGCTCGCAGGCGATGCGGTTCGACGTCGTGCGGGTGCCGGCCGAACAGTCGCTCGGCGATTACCTGAATTCCGGCTGGATGGAGGGCGTCGAGAAGGCCTCCACCGAGGACATCACTATCAACGGTTTTCCGGCTGCGTCCGCGACCGCGAAAGGTGACCAGTGGCAGTTCAAGGTCTATGCGTTGCGCTTCGGCAGCGACGTCTACCGCTTCATCTTCGCGGCCCGGCAGAAATCGACCGAGAGCGAGCGCAATGCGCGCGAGACCGTCGGTTCATTCCGCCGGCTGACGCTCGACGAGATCCAGGCCGCGCGCCCGCTGCGCATCAAGGTCATCACCGTGCAGCCCGGCGACACCGTGGAATCGCTCTCCCACCGCATGGCCGGCGTCGACCACCCCGCCGAGCGTTTTCGCGTCCTCAACGGGCTCGATCGCAACGCGCAGGTGAAGGTGCGCGATCGTGTGAAGGTCGTGGCGGATTGACATACACTAAACTGCCGTAGGGCGGGCAAAGCGAAGCGTGCCCACCATTTCCAGTCAGGATTGTCGAAAGGTGGTGGGCACGGCGCTTACGCGCCTTTGCCCACCCTTCAAGCTCCGCCCGATCAGCGCCCCGCATCCATATCGCCGGCCTCGCGCTGGCCGCTGAGCCAGAGCGCAAGCAAGGTCCAGAACGCCCCTGACAGCAGGTACGCACCCGAGGCGATGACGCCGAGATTGGTGGCAAGCAGCAGAGCGACCAACGGTGCAAAGCCGGCGCCGAACAGCCAGGCCATGTCGGAGGTCAGCGCCGAGGCCGTGTAGCGATACGCTTGCTTGAAGTTCGATGCGATCGCACCCGACGACTGGCCGAACGACAGACCGAGCAGGATGAAGCCGATCACCATGTAGATGGTCTCGCCGAACGCGCCGGCATCGAGCAGCTGCGGGGCAAAGCCGCTGTAGATCGCAATCGCAATCGCCGATCCCATCAGCAGCGACTTGCGGCCGACGCGGTCGGCGATGACGCCGGAGAGCACGATCGCGCCGACGCCGAACACGGCGGCGACGATCTCGATGATCAGGAAGCGCACCGGGCTTTCGCGCGTGAACAGGAACACCCAGGACAGCGGAAACACCGTAACCATGTGGAACAGCGCGAAGCTTGCCAACGGCGCGAACGCACCGAGCATGATGTTCTGGCCTTCGCGCGCCACCGTCTCGGAGATGCGCGAGGGCTGCAACTCGCGGGTCTCGAACAGCGAGGCATATTCTTCCGTCGTCACCATGCGCAGGCGCGCGAACAGCGCCACGACGTTGATGGCAAAGGCGACGAAGAACGGATAGCGCCAGCCCCAATCGAAGAAATCGTCGGCCGAGAGATTCCCAGCGAAATAGGCGAACAGGCCGCTCGCCACGATCAGACCGAGCGGCGCGCCAAGCTGCGGCACCATCGCGTACCAGCCGCGCTGCGAAGGCGGCGCGTTCAGAGCCAGCAGCGAGGCCATGCCGTCCCAGGCGCCGCCCCAGGCCAGACCCTGTGCGATGCGCGCCAGCGCCAGCAGCCAGATCGCGGCAGCGCCGATCTCGTGATAGCCGGGCAGGAACGCGATCGCGACGGTGGCGGTGCCGAGCAGAAACAGCGCCGAGATCAGCTTGGCCGTCTTGCCGTACCCGCGGTCGACCGTCATGAAAATGACGGTGCCGATCGGCCGGGCCATGAAGGCCAGCGCGAAAACCATGAAGGAATAGAGGGTGCCGGTCAGTTCGCTCGTGAACGGAAACACCAGGCGCGGGAAGACGATCACCGAGGCGATCGCAAAGACGAAGAAGTCGAAGAATTCCGAGGTGCGGCCGATGATGACGCCGATAGCGATCTCGCCGGGACTGGCCTGGTCGTGGCCGTGCTCGCCCGAGTGGTCTGCCATTGCGGGGGTCTGTGCCGTCGCCATTCGTGCGCCCTTAACGTCCTGAAAACCAAAGCCGACCGCCCGGCGAGGCGCCAGGCAATCTAGCCCTGTCTGGCGCAACATCCCGCACCGCAACATTGGACAAATTGTCCAATGTCCGGATTGCTGCGCCGCAGCTACCCCTTGGCCTCGCAAAAGAAACTCATTCTCATAAGGCTCGGCCCGTGTCCCGTTTCAAGATCCTGGCGCTGCTACCCCTGGTGGTTGCGCTCAGCGGCTGCAACTACGTCGTGCTGGCGCCGGCCGGCGATATCGCAGCGCAACAGCGCGACCTCGTCATCATCTCCACCGTCCTGATGCTCCTGATTGTCGTCCCCGTGATGGCGCTGACGGTGCTGTTCGCCTGGCGCTACCGCCAGTCCAACACCGACGCCCGCTACGAGCCGGAATGGGACCACTCGACCAGCCTCGAGCTGGTGATCTGGTCGGCGCCGCTCTTGATCATCGTTTGCCTGGGCGCGCTGACCTGGATGGGCACGCATCTGCTCGACCCCTATCGCACGCTCGGCCGCATCCATGCCGACCGCGCCGTGGACCAATCCAAGGCCCCGCTCGAGGTCGACGTCGTCGCACTCGACTGGAAGTGGCTCTTTATCTATCCGGACTACGGCATCGCCACCGTCAACGATCTGGCAGCTCCGGTCGATCGCCCCATCAATTTCCGCATCACCGCGTCCTCGGTGATGAACTCGTTCTACATCCCCGCGTTGGCCGGCCAGATCTACGCGATGCCGGGCATGGAGACCAAGCTCCACGCCGTCGTGAACCACGCCGGCACCTACCGGGGCTTTTCCGCGAACTACAGCGGCGCCGGCTTTTCCGGCATGCACTTCAACTTCCAGGGTCTCGATGACAAGGGCTTTGACGCCTGGATCGCCAGCGCCAAGTCCGGCGGCGGCTCGCTCGGCCGCGCCGAGTATCTCCAGCTCGAAAAGCCCAGCCAGAACGAGCCGGTGCGGCGCTACGGCACGGTCGATTCCGATCTCTACCGCCTGATCCTCAACATGTGCGTCGAGACCGGCAAGATGTGCCAGAGCGAGATGATGGCGATCGACGCCAAGGGCGGCCTCGGCCATGAGGGCCTGAACAACACCCTGCCGCTGGCCTACGACAAGTACGCCCGCCGCGGCACGGCGCTTGGCCCGGAGCCGACCTTCGTCGCCGGCACCTGCACGCCCGATGCGCCGCAGGGCAGGACCACCGCCTCCATCACGGCACCTGTCGACACCGCGCCGCTGCTCGGCGCCGGCCTGAAGCGGCCAACTTTCACGCCGCTGAAGTCCTCGTCCTTCTTCCTCGGACAACGTCCGAAGTCAGATTCGTAAAGAGATCCCGCATGTCTCCTGATCTTCTCAAGCTCATCTTCGGCCGGCTCACCTTCGAATCGCTGCCGCTGCACGAGCCGATCGTCGTCGGCACCTTTGCCGTGGTGGCGACCGGCGGCCTCATCATGCTTGCCGGCCTGACCTATTTCCGCGTCTGGGGTTATCTCTGGAGCGAATGGTTCACCAGCGTCGACCACAAGCGTATCGGCATCATGTACATGATCCTCGGCATCGTGATGCTGCTGCGCGGCTTCGCCGACGCGCTGATGATGCGATTGCAGCAGGCGCTCGCCTTCGGCGGCTCCGAGGGTTACCTCAATTCCCATCACTACGACCAGGTCTTCACCGCCCACGGCGTGATCATGATCTTCTTCGTGGCGATGCCGCTGGTCACCGGCCTGATGAACTTCGTCGTGCCGCTCCAGATCGGCGCGCGCGACGTGTCGTTCCCGTTCCTGAACAATTTCAGCTTCTGGATGACGGTCGGCGGCGCGGTGCTGGTGATGGCCTCGCTGTTCATCGGCGAATTCGCCCGCACCGGCTGGCTGGCTTATCCGCCGCTGTCGAACATCGGCTACAGTCCGGATGTCGGCGTCGACTATTACATATGGGGCTTACAGGTCGCGGGCGTCGGAACGACATTGTCCGGCATCAACCTGATCTGCACCATCGTCAAGCTGCGATGCCCCGGCATGACCATGATGCGGATGCCGGTGTTCACCTGGACCGCGCTCTGCACCAACGTACTGATCGTCGCTTCCTTCCCGGTTCTGACCGTCGTGCTCGCGCTGCTCTCGCTCGACCGCTACGTCGGCACCAACTTCTTCACCAACGATTTCGGCGGCAGCCCGATGATGTACGTGAACCTGATCTGGATCTGGGGGCATCCCGAGGTCTACATCCTGGTTCTCCCCGCCTTCGGCATCTTCTCGGAAGTGACCTCGACCTTCTCGGGCAAGCGGCTGTTCGGCTACACCTCGATGGTCTACGCCACGGTGGTCATCACCATCCTGTCGTACCTGGTCTGGCTGCACCACTTCTTCACGATGGGGTCGGGCGCCAGCGTCAACTCCTTCTTCGGCATCACCACGATGATCATCTCGATCCCGACGGGCGCGAAGATGTTCAACTGGCTGTTCACGATGTATCGCGGCCGCATCCGCTTCGAGCTGCCGATGATGTGGACGATCGCGTTCATGCTGACCTTCGTGCTCGGCGGCATGACCGGCGTGCTGCTTGCGGTGCCGCCGGCCGACTTCGTCCTGCACAACAGCTTGTTCCTGATCGCGCACTTCCACAACGTGATCATCGGCGGCGTCGTGTTCGGCGCGTTCGCCGGTATCGGCTACTGGTTCCCGAAGGCATTCGGCTTCAAGCTCGATCCGTTCTGGGGCAAGCTGTCGTTCTGGTTCTGGGTCACGGGCTTCTACCTCGCCTTCATGCCACTCTATGTCCTCGGTCTGATGGGCGTGACCCGCCGGCTCCGTGTGTTCGACGACCCGAGCCTGCAGATCTGGTTCATCGTCGCCGGCATCGGCGCCTTCCTGGTCTTCCTCGGGATCCTCTCGATGCTGATGCAGTTCGCGGTCAGCTTCCTCAGGCGCGAGCAGCTCAAGGACGTCACCGGCGATCCCTGGGATGCGCGTACGCTGGAATGGGCGACCTCCTCGCCGCCGCCGGCCTACAACTTCGCCTTCACCCCCGTCGTTCACGACAATGACGCGTGGTGGGACATGAAGAGGCGCGGTTATCAGCGCCCGCTCACCGGGTTCAAGCCGATCCACATGCCCAGCAGCACCGGCACCGGCATCATCCTGGCCGGCTTCGCTACCGCGATGGGATTCGGCCTGATCTGGTACATCTGGTGGCTGGCGGCCGCGAGCTTCATCGCGATGCTCGCCGTCGGCATCGGTCACACCTTCAACTATCACCGCGATTTCGACATTCCGGCCGAGGACGTCATCCGGGCCGAGGACGCGCGCACCAAACTGCTCGCCGGAGCCAAGTAAATGACTGTCGCTGTCAATCCCACGCAAACCGGCGAGCCGACCTTCTACCTCGCCGACGAACAGCCGCATCCGGAAGGTTACAGCACCTCGCTCGGCTTCTGGATCTATCTGATGAGCGACTGTCTCATCTTCGCGATCCTGTTCGCCACCTTCGGCGTGCTCGGCGGCAATTACGCCGCCGGTCCCGCGCCGAAAGATTTGTTCGAGCTGCCGCTGGTCGCGGTGAACACCTCGATGCTGCTGCTGTCCTCGATCACGTATGGCTTCGCCATGCTGACGATGCAGCAGAACAAGATCGCGCAGACCCAGATCTGGCTGGCGATCACCGGCCTGTTCGGCGCCGCCTTCATCGGCATCGAGCTGTCCGAGTTCGCCCACATGATCCATGAGGGCGCGACGCCGCAGCGCAGCGCCTTCCTGTCCGCCTTCTTCACCCTGGTCGGCACCCACGGCCTGCACGTCACCTGCGGCCTGATCTGGCTGGTGACCCTGATGGTGCAGGTCTGGAAGTTCGGCCTGATCGAGGCCAACCGCCGCCGCCTGATGTGCCTGTCGATGTTCTGGCACTTCCTGGACGTGGTCTGGATCGGCGTCTTCACCTTCGTCTATCTCCTGGGAGTTCTGCGATGAACACCGATACTCACGCCGCCCATGCGGGCGATCATCACCACGGCGACAGCCACGCGCAAGCCCACGCCCACGGCTCGTTCTCGACTTATATGCTTGGCTTCGTGCTCTCGGTCGTGCTCACCGCGATCCCGTTCTGGCTGGTGATGAGCGGCGCGCTTCCGAGCAAGCAGATCACCGCGCTCGTGATCATGACCTTCGCGGTCGTGCAGATCGTCGTGCACATGATCTACTTCCTGCACATGAACACGACGTCCGAGAACGGCTGGAGCATGATGGCGCTAATCTTCACCATCGTCATGGTGGTGATCGCGCTGTCGGGTTCGCTGTGGGTGATGAACCACCTCAACAGCAACATGATGCCGATCCACCAGATGACCGGGATGAAATGAGCGAGGCTCTGAAGTGAGCAAGACCCGGACCGTGACGAGCAAGGCAAACGGGGCGCACCGCGACGCTGCGCGCCCGCCCTTGTGGCTCGCGGTCCTCTCGCTCACGGCCTTTGCGCTTCTGATCGCGCTCGGCGTCTGGCAGATCGAGCGCCGCGCCTGGAAGCTGGCGCTGATCGAGCGCGTCGAGCAGCGCGTTCATGCTCCGGCCCAGCCGATCCCCTCGCCGGCGACATGGCCCACCGTCTCCGCCGCGAACGACGAGTACAGGCACGTCAGCGTCACCGGCCATTTCCTGCATGACCGCGAGACGCTGGTTCAGGCCATCACCGAAGAAGGCCCGGGCTATTGGGTGCTGACGCCGCTTCAGCGTAGCGACGGCACGCTGGTCCTGGTCAACCGCGGCTTCGTGCCGTCCGAGCGGCGCGACGCCTCGACGCGCCGGGACGGCAATCCGCAAGGCCCGGTCGAGATCACCGGCCTGTTGCGCGTGACGGAGCCAAAAGGCGGATTCCTCAGGACCAACGTGCCGGAGCACAATCGCTGGTACTCGCGGGATGTCGCCGCGATTGCGGCGGCACGCGGCCTCGACCACGTCGCGCCCTTTTTCATCGATGCCGACGCTCGATCACAATCCGGCAGCAGCCCAATCGGCGGATTGACCGTGATCAGCTTTCCCAATAACCACCTGATCTACGCGCTGACGTGGTTTGCCCTGGCTTTCATGCTGGCCGGTAAACTTTTCGTCACATTCGGCGGCGGGCTGTTCCGCCGCAAGGAGCCCTGGAGCGGCTTCGTCCACGAAGCGGCCGGCGGTTCTGATGCCGTCGCCCGCAGGACGGGATCAGATGCTGGAACGTTCGTCGAGCCCACCTGACGAAAGGACGCATGACGCCGTCACGCTGCAATCGCAGGCGGACGCGCGCAGCGAGCTGATCGGCGCTGCGCCGACCGACGACGAGACCAACCGCAAGAACATGGCGCTGCTGATCCAGCTGCGCTGGACCGCAGTGGTCGGCCAGATCGTGACCATCGGCGGCGTGCATGTCTGGCTCGGCATTCCCCTGCCCCTCACCCGGATGAGCGCGGTGATCGGCGCCCTGATATTTCTCAACATCTCCAGCCTGGTCTGGGTGCGCCATCGCGCCGCGATCACCAACAACGAGCTGCTCGTCGCCCTCATGCTGGACGTCGCCGCGCTGACCGCGCAGCTTTACCTCAGCGGCGGCGCCACCAATCCCTTCACCTCGCTGTTCCTGCTTCAGGTGACGCTGGGCGCCGTGCTGCTCGATGGCCGCTCGACCTGGTCGCTGGTCGCGCTGACCTGCGCGAGCTTCGTCTGGCTGACCGTCGCCTATCGGCCGCTCGAGCTGCCGCCGAACCCGCTGAGCGAGACCTACACGCTCACGGTCGCCGGCATGCTGCTGGGCTTCGTGCTCAACGCCGTGCTGCTGGTGGTGTTCGTCACCCGCATCAACAGGAATTTGCGCGAGCGCGACGCGCATCTGGCGGCGCTGCGCCAGCATGCCGCCGAGCAGGATCATATCGTGCGCATGGGCCTGCTCGCCTCCGGCGCGGCGCACGAGCTCGGCACGCCGCTCGCCTCGCTCTCGGTCATCCTCGGCGACTGGCGCCGCATGCCCGACCTCGCCGCCGATCAGGAGCTGGCCGAGGACCTGGCGGAGATGGAGACCTCGCTGCAACGCTGCAAGTCGATCGTGACGGGCATCCTGGTCTCAGCGGGCGAGGCCCGCGGCGAAGGATCGTCGCCGACGACGGTTGCGGCTTTCGTCACCGCGCTGGTGGAGGAGTGGCGCGACGCGCGCTCGGCGCGCACGCTGTATTTCGTCAACACCTTCGGCGAAGACGTCGCGATCGTCTCGGACGTCGCGCTGAAGCAGGTGATCTTCAACGTGCTCGACAACGCCTACGAGGTCTCGCGCGACTGGGTCGAGCTCGTTGCCGGGCGCGAGGGCGACAATCTCGTGCTGTCGATCAGCGATCGCGGCCCCGGTTTTGCGCCGGAGATGCTGGCACAAATCGGAAAACCTTATCAGTCGAGCAAGGGCCGCGCCGGCGGCGGGCTCGGCCTGTTCCTGGTGGTGAACGTGGTGCGCAAGTTAGGGGGCAGCGTGACCGCCGAGAACCACAGGAAGCGCGGCGCCACGGTGCGCCTCACGCTGCCGCTCGCAACGCTGGCGATCGGAGGCAGCTTTGACGCCTGACCGTTCGCTCATCGTCGTCGAGGACGATGCCGGCTTCGCGCGCACCCTGAAGCGTTCGTTCGAGCGCCGCGACTACGAGGTCGTGCTCGCCGCCTCAATCGAGGAGGTGCGGAAAGTCCTGGAGGAGCGATCGTTCGGCTATGCCGTCGTCGACCTCAAGCTCGGCGGCGCTTCGGGGCTGGCCTGCGTCGAGCTTTTGCACACGCACGATCCGGAGATGTTGATCGTGGTGCTGACGGGCTTTGCCAGCATCTCCACCGCGGTCGAGGCCATCAAGCTCGGCGCATGCCACTATCTGGCCAAGCCGTCGAACACCGACGACATCGAGGCCGCCTTCAACAAGGCTGCAGGCAATGCCGAGGTCGCACTCGACGCCCGGCCGACATCGATCAAAACGCTGGAATGGGAACGCATCCACCAGACGCTGATCGAGACCGACTTCAACATCTCGGAGGCGGCGAGGCGGCTCGGGATGCACCGGCGCACGCTGGCAAGGAAGCTCGAGAAGCGGCCGGTGAAGTGAGGAGGAGCGGATCGAAGCCGCTCCTCCTCTCCACTGGTTAGGATTGCTTGCCATATCGCGCGATGACGTCGGCCAGCGCGATATGGCCGGCACAGGATCCTGCTCCCGGATCATTGCTCCCGCTCTCCACGGCGGTGGCATAGATGACCCCGGGATCGGCCTCGAGTTGTTGGCGCAGCGCCGACAGCTTTGGCCAGCGGCTCCTCTCCGCGACGGCGTGGAAGTCGAGCCAGCGCGCCACACCTGCCAGCAGGGCGTCCGCAAGGGTCGGCCGGTCGGCGAGCAGGAACCTCGCCGGCTCGATCATGCCTTCGAGCTTGTCGTGGCGTTCGATCACCTTTCTCCTTCCGAAATCCCGCAAGGCCGAGCGCATGGCGTCGTCCATCGCCGCGCCTTCCATTGCGACCCAAAGCGGTGCGAACGCGCCGGTAAAGCCGGTATTCACGAACGCCATCAGCTGATGCATGCGATCGGCTTTCGGCGACACCGGATCAAAGCTGATGCGCCGTTCGGTATCCCTGGCTTCGAGCCAAGCTGCGATCGCCATGGTTTCCGTCAGTACATCACCCTGCTCCGTGATGAGTGCAGGCGTCTCGTGTCGCGGATTGATCCTGGCGTATGACGGGCTCAGCATCTCGCCCAGCATGTCGACGCGACACAGGCGATATGGCCTGCCAAGCCATTCAAGAGTTGCAACGAGTCCCATGGAGCTTCCCATCGGGAAGCCGTAGAGTAGGATTGGATCCATCGATCTATTCTCCGTGATTTCTGATGATCACGCTGCGCAGCGGTCCCGAACCCTAGTCGCTCGCTCCATCAAGTAAATTGCGAACATTTTTGTAACCTGGAGTCCGCCGATGAAAGACCTCGTTTCGAGATGTCCCATCGAGGAAGTGATGCAGATCCTGAGCGGCCGGTGGCCTACGCTTCTGATCTACTATTTGAAACAGGGCACCAAACGGTTCAGCGACTTGCGTCGGGACAATCCGACCATCTCGCACAGGATGCTCGCCCTCGAGCTTCGCAAACTGGAGGACGCCGGTATCGTGACCCGCACGGAATTCGGCGGATACCCGTTGAGGGTCGAGTACGATCTGACCGCCGCCGGCCACACCTTGGTGCCGTTGATCGATGCGTTGGGCGCCTGGTGGTCGACAGTTGCGACTGACGCGGGCGGAGACGGCCGCGAGACCGGGCGCGGCGCTTCGGGAAGCGCATCGCGGGTTTGATGCCGTTCAGGACCGCTTAGGCTCAGAAGCAATTCGGCCCGCTGACCGTCCCTCCGAAACAAAAAGCCCGGCAAACGGCCGGGCTTTTGATTTGTTGCGATGAACGCGCGAGAGGTTTACGCGGCCTCGTCGGCGACCGTAGCGCCGCCATCGGTCTCGTCGCTATCGCCCTCGGCGTCCGCATCGCCTTCGCCTTCGCCTTCGGCGGCTTCGGACTTGGCGCCGGTGCGGCGCGGGCTCTTGGCGAGCTGGGCCTCGATCTCCTTGACCGCTTCGGTCTCAGTCGAGTGCTGCACCACCGCAATCTCGCGGGAGAGACGGTCGAGCGCGGCTTCATAGAGCTGGCGTTCGCTGTAGGACTGCTCCGGCTGCGACTCGGAGCGATAGAGGTCGCGCACGACTTCCGCGATCGCGACGATGTCGCCCGAATTGATCTTCGCTTCGTATTCCTGGGCGCGGCGCGACCACATGGTGCGCTTGACGCGGGCACGGCCCTTGAGGGTCTCGAGCGCACGCTTCACCAGCGCGGGGTCCGACAGCTTGCGCATGCCCACATTGGCGACCTTGGCGGTCGGCACGCGCAACGTCATCTTGTCCTTGATGAAGTTGATGACGAACAGCTCGAGCTTCGCGCCGGCGATCTCCTGCTCCTCGATCGCCAGAATCTGGCCGACACCGTGAGCAGGATAGACGACGAATTCGTTGGCCTTGAAGCCCTGACGCTGGGTCACGACCTTCTTTTCTTCGACCTTCGGCGCGACAGCCGCGGGCTTCACGGCCGGCTTGGCGGCAGCGACAGGGGCCTTGGCAGGAGCAGCAGCAACGGGAGCCTTCGGCGCGGCGGGCTTGGCAGCGGGAGCCTTGGCAGCGGGCGTCTTTGCAACAGCGGGCTTGGCGGCAGGCTTGGCGGCAACAGGCTTGGCAACGGTCGCTTTCGCGGCCGGCTTGGCAGTCTTGTTAGGCATTGCGCTTCTTTTGTTCTTCGAGGACTTTGCAGCCGGCGCCTTAGTCGCGGTCCGACCCTTGGATGCGCTACGGCTGGCCGCGGCGACTTTCTTGGCGTCCTTATGGGAAGCCTTCGCTGAAGTACTCTTTTTACGCGTTTTCTGTGACACAGCCTGCGCGCGGAAACTGCCACGCCCCTGTTCGACATTTGGTTTCACGGGAACCCAACGGGGCCGACGGGGCTAACCAGGGTTCGGCTCAATGTGCCCAATATAGCACATTTCCCGCAAAAATCAATGATTTAGGGGTCTTAAGGGCTGGTTTTCAGCGATAACGCCGCTAATAGGGTTAAGTTTGACCCGAATTAGTCGCCGGAGCCGGGGTTCGAGGAGAAATACTTGTCGAACTTGCCCTCCATGCCGTCGAAATCCTTGGCGTCGGCAGGTGATTCTTTCTTCTGGGTGATGTTCGGCCAGCTCTTGGCGTAGTCGGCGTTGACCGTGAGCCACTTTTCCAGGCCCGGTTCCGTGTCCGGCTTGATGGCATCGGCGGGGCATTCGGGCTCGCACACGCCGCAGTCGATGCACTCGTCAGGATGGATGACGAGCATGTTCTCGCCCTCGTAGAAACAGTCGACCGGGCAGACCTCGACGCAGTCGGTGTACTTGCACTTGATGCACGCTTCAGTGACGACGTAAGTCATCCAACGCTCCGAAAAGCTCTTTTAAAAGTCGCGGCTTGCGTAGCGCGGATGGCCCGGCGCCGCAAGCTCAGGAACGGCCGATCATGACGGCTTTATGCGCTTGATCGACCAAGAAATGAATTCAAAGCGCAATTAATTGCGCTGAGAATTCGGATGGCCTTCGCTGAGCTCTTCGTAGAGCACACGGGCCGAGGCGGCATCGCCGCGGCGCTCGTTGAAGGCGATGACTTTCAAGACGCGCACGGTGCGATCGAGCGCGACGGTGAGCACGTCGCCGATCTTGATCGCATGCCCTGGCGATTTCTCGCGTGCGCCGTTGACGCGAACATGGCCCGACTCGACAAGCTCGGCAGCGGAGGTGCGCGCCTTCACCACCCGCGCGTGCCATAGCCATTTGTCAATGCGCTGCCGCTCGGTCGTGGGCTCACTCCTTACGCCCTGACAGCTGCTCCTTTAGCGCAGCGAGTTTTGCAAACGGCGAGTTCGGATCGACCGGGCGATCGCGCTCGCGCGGGGTGGCGCTCGATGCGTAGGGACGCAGCGACGGCCCGCCCTGGCGGTCGCGGCCCTTGTCGCGGTCGCGGCCACGGTTGTCGCGGCCCTTGTCGCGATCGCCGCCGAACTTGCCTTTGTTGCGATCCTTGTTGTCGCGGTCCTTGTTGCCGCCATTCTTGCCCTCGAACCGGCGGTTCTTGTCCTCAGGACGCGGCGCGGCTTCGGCGCCACCTTCGCGCGGCTTGCGGAAATCCCTGCCGCCATCGCGACCAGAATCGCGACGATGACCGCCGCCATGGCGATGACGCTCACCGCGCTTCTCGCCGTCGGCGGCAGGCTGGGCTTCGCCTTCGGCAGGCGCAGCGCCGGCTTCAGCAGCTGCCTGCGGACGCGGCTGGTGACGCGGGTTGCGATGGCGCTCGTGGCGCGGCTTGCGATCGTCGTGACGGCCGGCGGGACGCCAGACCTCGATGAGCTCGGGCTCGGCGGACGTCGCCGCGGCCTCCACGGGTGCTGCCGCATCGGCCGACGCAGCGGCTTCGGTTGCAACAGTCTCTGCAGGCGCGGTTTCGGCAGACGCGGTTTCAGCGGGCACGGTTTCAGCAGCTTCAACGGCTGCCGCAGCATCTTCCGCAGGTGGCGCGATGCCGGGAGCGTCTTCGGGCGTGACGGAAGCCTCAAGCGCCGGCTCTTCAGGCGCGGGCTCGTCGTGCTGCTCCATGCCGGGCGCGTCTTCGACGGTCACAGGCTCGGCGGCGGCTTCGATCGCGGTGTCCGCGGGCGCGGCGGCGTCCTCCACCGGCGCTTCGGTTGCGGGTGTCTCTTCGCTGGAGGCTTCAGCAACAGGGGTCTCGGCAACAGCCGCAGCGGGCTTCGCCGGCAGCGGCGGGCGCTTGTCCATGCGATAGCCGAGCGCACGCAGCACCGACGCAAAGTCTTCGCCGGCCGAACCGGTGAGCGAGGTCATCGCCTGCGTCACCACGAAGCTGCGGCCGTCGAACGCACCGGCGGGCTTTTCGCCGGACGCGTTCTCGCGCCAGGCCAGCGCCGGACGGATCAGGTCGGCCAGGCGCTCGAGGATATCGACGCGCACGGCGCGCTCGCCGGCCTGCTTGTAGCCGAGCACGCGATAGGCATCGCGCGGCAGCTGCTTGTCGACCGGGAACGAGGTGCGGCCGGAGCTTGCCAGATGCTGCGCGCCCGACAGCGCGGAGGGATCGACATTGTCCTGCTTCAGCGCCCAGAGCAGCGCGGCCAGCGCACGCCCGGCCGGCTTGAGCAGACCGGGGAAATAAAGGTGATAGGCGCCGAAGCGGACGCCGTATTTGCGCAAGGTCGCGCGCGAGGGCTGGTCGAGGTCCTTCAGCTCGTTGGCGATCTTCGGGCGCTCCAGCACGCCGAGCGCCTCGACGAGCTGATAGGCGATACCGCGGGCGATGCCGGTGACGTCCTCGGCCTTGCTGAGCTCGAACAGCGGCCCGAGCAGCTTTTCGATATGCGTCTTGAGCCAGAGCTCGAGCCGGGCCTGCACCTTGTCGCGGGGGCCGCCCGTGAGGCGTTCGTCGGAGATGATGCGGATGCGCGGATGCAGCGCGTCCTCTGCGGCAGACAGCCGCGCCACGGCGTCGCCGGTCCAGCGGATGATGCCTTCCGAGGTCAGCACGAACTGCTCGTCCGGCGCATTGCCCAGTTTTTCGGCGCGCGCGTTGATCTCGCCGGCGAGCACGGCCTGCGCTGCAGCCTGCAACGCTTTCGCATCGGAGCCGGCTTCCGCCGCATCCGGTGCAAAGGTGAAGCCATCGAGGCGGCCGATGACATGGCCTTCGACGATGACTTCGCCGGTCTTGCCGATTTCCGTATTCAAGCTCGTGTTCTCCCGCAGGCGGCGCATCAATACACTGGTCCGGCGATCAACGAAACGCTCAGTCAAGCGTTCATGGAGCGCATCCGATAATTTATTTTCGACCTCGCGGGCGATCCCCTGCCAGCGTTCGGGGTCTTTCAGCCAGTCGGGACGGTTGGCGACGAAGGTCCAGGTGCGAATCTGCGCGATCCGGGCCGACAGCGTGTCGATATCGCCGTCGACGCGGTCGGCCTGGTCGATCTGGGTCCTGAACCAGGCGTCGGGGATGCATCCCTTCCGCATCAGGAAGCCGTACAGCGTCGTGACCAGCTCGGCATGGGCGGCCGGCGACAGCTTTCGATAATCCGGGACCTGGCAGGCCTCCCACAGCCGTTCCACCGCGTCCTTGCCATGTGCGACATCGCGCACCTCGGCGTCGCGGGCGGCGTGATCGAGCACGCGCATGTCCTCGGCGATGGGCGCGCGCGTCAGCGCCTCATGGCCGGGGGCGAGGTTCAGCGAGACCTGGAGCGCGCCGAGGGAAGCGAAATCCAGCTTCGAATTGCGCCATTGCAAAACCTTCACGGGGTCGAAGGTGTGGTTCTGCAGCGCATTGACGAGCTCGGGCTCGAACGGCGCGCAGCGGCCGGTGGTGCCGAAGGTGCCGTTGCGGGTGGCGCGGCCGGCGCGGCCGGCGATTTGGGCGAATTCGGACGGCGTCAGCCGGCGGAACTGGTAGCCGTCGAACTTGCGGTCGGAGGCAAAGGCGACATGGTCGACGTCGAGATTGAGGCCCATGCCGACGGCGTCGGTGGCGACGAGGTAATCGACCTCGCCGTCCTGGAACATCGCGACCTGCGCGTTGCGGGTGCGCGGCGAGAGCGAGCCCAGCACCACGGCGGCGCCGCCATGCTGGCGACGGATCAGCTCGGCGATGGCGTAGACCTCGTCGGCCGAGAAGGCGACGATGGCGGTGCGGCGCGGCTGCCGCGTGATCTTGCGGTCGCCGGCGAATTCGAGCTGCGACAAACGCGGCCGCGTGATCATGGAGACGCCCGGCAGCAGCCGCTCGATGATCGGACGCATGGTCGCAGCGCCGAGCAGCAGCGTCTCGTCGCGGCCGCGGCGGTTGAGGATGCGGTCGGTGAAGACGTGGCCACGTTCCAGATCGGATGCGATCTGCACCTCGTCGACGGCAAGGAACGAGACGTCGAGATCCCGCGGCATCGCCTCGACGGTGGAGACCCAGTAGCGCGGCGCTTTCGGCTTGATCTTCTCCTCGCCGGTCACGAGCGCGACGGCATCGGGGCCGACCCTTGCTGCGATCTTGTTGTAGACCTCGCGCGCCAGCAGGCGCAGCGGCAGCCCGATCATGCCGGAGGGATGCGCGAGCATCCGCTCGATGGCGAGATGGGTCTTGCCGGTGTTGGTGGGACCAAGCACCGCGGTGACGCCGGCGCCGGGGAGTCGCTCGGAAGCGAAGGGGGAGGAGGAAAAAGGCATCTGGGGGATTAGGTAATGGCGATTGGGGCGAATGTCAGTGCTGTTTTGGGGCGGTGGCGCGAAGCGCCTGGAAGTCACCCGGCTTCGGCTTCTCCGCTGTCATGCCCCGGCTTGACCGGGGCATCCAGTACGCCGCGGCTTCTCGGCTCAATCACAGACGCCTCGGTGTACTGGATCGCCCGGTCAAGCCGGGCGATGACACCGAGAGTGTGGGAGCATTCTCCCCGAACCTCGCGCAACTGTCTCACTTTGCGACGCTTTTCCCGTTGGCTTTAAGCTTCGGAACGAGTTGAGAACGAATCGCGGCCGAATCGCAGACTCCCCCGTGAGTCCTGTTCCGTTCACGCAACATGTCGCGGGAGGCTTATGGGTTCGCACTAGATGGAGTTTTGCCCCGCCGCACAAGCGACGTTTCGATGGCGGATTCGTTAAAGCTGGGGACGGCGCGGAGTCGAATCAGAATCGGGGAGGAGTCAAATGGATTCCCGCTCCTCGACCCCCTCCAAACAAAAGTGCGAAAACAACCCCATGCACAGTAGGCATGTCGTTGAAATCATTCGTGTTTATTTTCGCCAGAAAGCGAGGTTCAGGGCGGGACGCCCGGCCTACTGCGTCTTCGCGACCTTGGGCGGCTGGGCGCTGGTGATGAAGGACGTGGCTTCCAGCATGGCCGGCCCGAGCGGCGTCGGCACTTTCAGCCAGAACGGGACCAGGATGCGCGTGCCGGCGATCGGCGCGAACGCGACCTCGATGTTGCGCTGGGCGGCGAGATATTTGATCACGGGACGGTCGGGGATGTAGCCGGCAATGGGCACGAAATACAGCGAGCAGACCACGACCTGGCCGTGATAGCCCTTCTCCGCCTTGACGTTCTCCATGCGCTTGAAATCGAGCTTGAGCTCGTAGCGCATGCGGCCGTCGAACACGGCGGCGCTGCCGTGGCAGGCGTCCGCCGACAGCACGTCGCCAGTGCCGGATACGCGCACCAGCGAGGCCGTCATCGGGTCCCAGACGCCGCGGCGATGCGCGTCGGTGACGACGATGCGGTCGGGATCGACCGGAGGCTCCGGCACGATGGCAAAATCCTTCACATTGCCCTTGTCGAGCGTGATGCGGATCTCTTCGGTCTTCTTCGAGGTGGTGGTGGAGGCCTGATAGCCGGTCGCGACCAGCGCGCCGTTGACCACGCGGCCCTGCGAGGCACCGGTGCCGGACCCGCCCGCGAACGATTTCAGCAGCCCCGAGGTGCCGCCGGAGGCCGCGGCCGCGAACACGTCGTCCTGGATGTCGATGTTCCAGGCGCCCTTGCCGACGGGAATGCCCGCCAGCGTCGCCTCGTACTGCGCCTCGAGCTTGCCTTGCGCCGCCGCGGGCTCCGCCGCCCACGCCAAAACCAGCCCGCCAAGGGCCGCCATGACCCAGCGACCGGCAGAGCGCGGATGATTTGCGCGCGGATTCCTTGCGCGCCGCTCCGCTAAGCGCAGCTCCTTCGGGCGCAGGCTCGGCGCAAGATGAGGCGTTGTGAGCACGAAACAATCCAATCGGGCGCGAACGGTTGTTACTTAAGCCAAAAACCGCGCCAAGCAATGCGTCCGGGCCTATCCGCGCCGGAACTCCACCGGACTCTTCGGGCGCGAATACGCCCTTTATGTGATGGTAAGGCGCGATAATCATTGCCGTTTTGGTGATCCAGACGGGTCAGAAGCGCGCACCTCACCCCGCCACCTCCACCGCTGTCATGCCCCGGCTTGACCGGGGCATCCAGTACGCCGCGGCCCCTCTGGTCAGCCGCACCGGCGCGGAGTACTGGATCGCCCGCCCCAGTGCGCGAGTGCGCACAAGGCGGGCGATGACACCGAGTGCCGGGCGCGAAACTGGCGTCCCAGCCGCCCCAAAACCTTGACGTCCCGCCCCTTCCCCCCTATACGTCCGCCCGCTCCCTGCAAGGACAGAGAATTTGCCCGTGGCGCCCCGAATGGCGGCCGCACATCGTTGGGAAAGATTGAGGATTTTACCATGTCTCGCCGCTGCGAATTGACGGCCAAGGGCCCCCAGGTCGGCCACACGGTCAGCCACTCCAACATCAAGACCAAGCGCCGCTTCCTGCCGAACCTGGTCAACGTGACCTTCATCAGCGAAGCGCTGGGCCGTAACGTGCGCCTGCGCGTCTCCACCAACGCGATCAAGAGCGTCGACCACAATGGCGGCCTCGATCCCTATTTGCTCAAGGTCAAGGCCGACCTGCTGTCGCCGCGCGCCCTCGAGCTGAAGCGCGCCATCCAGAAGAAGGTCGGCCCGACGCCCGCGCCGGCGAAGAAGGCCAGCTAAGAATTTTAGGATTGGGCGAGGGCTTACGTTGCGAGGCGTAGGCTTGGCCGAGTAAGAGTTTGCGTGACGGCCGGATCGGAAGATCCGGCCGTTTTTGTTTATGCCAGATGCTCAACCCAAGATTCGCTGAATGCTATTCTGCTCCGACCAATTCTAACGCTCTGCGACGCATCAACCATACGCGGCGCGACATAAACCCAACTGGATCGTTCACCTGCATTGCTGTTACGGCCTCTGCGTCAATGAACTGTGATGCGAGCACGTCCCATGCCCCAGCTTCCGCTGCGGCGTTGATCCAAAGACGCATACCTTGCAGTCCCTGTTGCTTTAGTAGCGTTCGGTCCGCAAGAACAACGTTACCAAACAGGCGAGCGGATATTGCATTTGCTAAGCCACCGGAAGTGAGCTCGGCCCGAGAATAAACCGTTTCAAAAAAGTTCGTCTCTGACCCGGCCATATAGGTGGCGGGATCGATCGCCTTACCGTCAACAAGGCTCTTCGTGCCCGTAACAGCGAACATTGCAGCGAACGTGGCTGAGAGCGCGCCTCGGCTAACGAGACGCCTCTCAAACAGATCAATTTGCGTAAGCTTGAGTCGAGGCTCCAGGCCTCTCAGTTCGCCTCTAATTAACGCAGGCCAATTTTCTAGTGCTCGCACCACGTAGTGGTCAGGCTTCCCCCGCAAGCTCTCGTTAAACCCGGTCGCCCAATACCAACGAGCAATTTGAGCCCAATATGCCTTGTCGGCCTCTTCCATTCCGATCGTCTTAAATAGGAGCAATAATTGCCCTTCGTACGGGACCAAGTCCGACGACCAAATTTGAAAAGACTCGCGAAGAAATTCAGAAACACGCCTCATACACAAGATGGTCTTCGCAAAGGCCTCAGCAAGTTTCCTCGGCTCCTCATTCCGCAATTTGAGCAGATCGTCTGTCGTGGGAGGAATCCCCAGAACAAGTCCCACACACTTGATAATTGTTTCGGCGCTCAACTCCATTCTCATCTCAGACAAAGCTGAAGTTGCGTCGTCTAAGTAGTGATTTAAATCAAAGTCCTCCGCCCAAGTGATCGCCCGCATAAAATCAACAGGATCAAGACGAGTCCCTGTCGAATTTATCTTTTCAAAGATGCCAACGATGCGATGAACGTCGCCGCTTTTGATTACGACGACTGGAATCATATATTCTTGAAAAGACGCTTGGAGCTGCAACAGCCTCTCAATAAGCACGTCACCGTCGTTCGAATTCGATAGACGCGATTGATGTTCCAAGAGCTGGCGAGGGGTAAAGAGCGCAGATAGGGGTATGGCACTTTCTGGAATCGGTGCCGCTCCATCTCTATGAGCGAAGGCCTTACCTTCGAGATCGTAAAACACATCAAAACGAGGATCGTTTGTGGAGACCCCAAAATTGAAGACCCCATAGAGGGTCGAGAGGCGCTGCATACCATCGAGTATGTAACTCGTGGGATAATGCTCGGGCACATTCGGGAAGGAAGTCATGTCGGTCGGCGCGATCCTCAGCATCTTATTATCGACGCCCCACAGAAGCAGGCTGCCAATAGGAAAGCCTTCCGCCACGCTATCGAGAAGCTCGATGATCTGCTTCTCCTTCCAAACAAACTCTCGTTGGAACGCTGGAATTCTAATGTCCCCAGACGTTATTTGCCTGAAAAGAGTTACGAGGTGCACGACGGAGGGTTGAGGTGAGCTAATGGCCATTCCTATCCTTCCTTCTCACCAACTTCAGCCGCAGCATCTTTTGTAGTTTCGCCTCTAGGTTCATGCAGAGCGGCGACATGAAGGGCTCCGCCAGCCTTCTTGATCGCGGGCCGGCGTAGCAAATCGTCCTTCAAGTTCTGGATAATCCCTTCAAGCAAGTGGAGCCCGTGCCCAAGGTAGGCAGAACGGAACTGCTGCGAGCTCGCGTCCCAACGCCAATCGTTGTTATTTTTTGCTGGACCCAGCGCGCGTCTCGTCTCGTACAACTCGTGTGTCAGCGTAGTTATGACTTCGGCGAGCTGTGTGGAGAGTTGAATCTCAACCCACATTTTTTTCTCGACAACCGCGCCATTTAGCATCAACTCGACCGGCACTCGAAAGTAGTAATGCCAAGCATAGTAGCCAGCATCCGTACTCAGCTCCCTAAACTTGCTCTCCACATCGTTCTGGTCGCAGAATCGCTTGAGATCCTCACAAACGAACCGCGGCCCATCCATGTATTTGCAGACCAAACGAGTCCGCAAGAGATCTTCAACTCCCTCATAGAATTTTGCAGGCCCAACTGTCCCCTCTGCTAACTTTGGAAAATGCCTGTTGTAGAGAACATTTGACCGATGGAGTTTATCTATGACGCTGTCGAACGGTTTGACCTGCAGCTCGAGCTCGTTGAGCAGTGCGGGGTAAAACAGAAGGTGATCTCGTCCCGGAGCATAGCGAGCAGGCATCGACTTCAACTGAGCCATGACTCGCCCCAGCACGGCACCAGACGTCGCCGACTGCTTCGCGACGATCATGTTAACGCGATAAGCGCGCTCAGCCGCTTGAAAGTCTTCAAAGCCGAGTTCGGAAATAACGTTGCTCTTATAAACTTCGGACGAAGGTCGATCAGCCACCCGAAATGCCTTTTGCACGCGACAGCTGCGGCAAGCGTACCTCTTTTTCGCCACGCGTCCAGTGATGCGCGCCGAACCCAGCCTCAATCAATCTAAACTCCGTCAGGACGCAGCCATGCCGTTTCGCGTTCGATCTAATGTAAGAGAAGCCGAGACTACGCGGGCGTAGCCTTCCCCCCTACCCCCGAAAATCAATGCTCCGCAGCACGATCCCCGGCGGGGTGCCTTCGAACTCCGTCGCCTGATATTTGCGTCCGGTGCAGGCTTCGATGCGTTCGCGCAGGCGCGTGAACTGCTCTTCGCGCTCGCTCGGCCGGGCACGCGGGCCGCGCTCGAGGTCGTCCATGGCGGAGGTCGAGATCGCGCAGGCGATCTCCTTACTGCCGTCCTGCATCGAGAACTGGACGATGCCGCGGTCCTGGTCGTGGGCGATGAAGCGGCTGGTGGTGAGTGTCATGGGGTACTCCTTTTGCGTCCGCGCGTCGTGCCGGCCTTGTGCGCGATGGCGCACGGCGGACGAGGATCAGCGTTATCGAAGCACGCTGTGGCACAAGGGTGCACAACAATGCGCTTCGGTGGTTATGGGTCCCGGCTCCGTGCGCAATAGCGCACTCGGCCGGGACGACGCCTGAGTTGGCTCGCGTTCAGCCGTCGCCGTTGAGCCTTGCGAAATCGTCGAACAGCGCGGTCACCAGCGCGCGGTGGCGGGTGTCCTCGGCGGGCAGGCCCGCGGCATAGAGGTTGAGCAGATGGCGGGCCTTCACGGCGGCCTCCGGCCAGGAGGCGGCCGGCACCGACATCATGCGGTTTTCGAGATCGGCCTCTCGCTCGCGCAGCTCCCTGACCTGGGCCTCGACATCGGCCAGCGCGCGGCGCAGATCGGTTGCCTTCTGGGCGGCCATGCCGCGGTGGCTGTCGAGATCGACCGGGATGTCAGTCATTTCAGGCACTCGCGTCGATACGTTGGGCATCCGCCAGGTCGACCGAGCCGATCGACAGCATCTCCGTCGCACCGCGCACGCCTTCGGAGGGCACCGTGATCATGGTGGCGACGCGGCGATAGGACGCGAACGACAGGCCCTCGATCATCTCCTCGTCGGTGATGACCTCATAGGCGCCGGCCGGCAATTCGCGATCGAGGCCGCGGATGTGGAATGGATGCTTGAAGGTGATGGTTTCTCGCCGCGAGCGGATGGTCATGCGCGCCTGCCTTTCGCAAAGAAGGGGCCCCGAACCGACGCCAGCTGTGGCGAAGCATGCGCTTCTTGCGCGGCAATAGCCAGCATTATGTCAGCGCGGGCCGGGACTTAAGGCGCAATCGCGGCGCTTGCACGCGGCGTTTTAGTCCTCGCAATCGGCATGGCGCGGGCGTACGCTCGACCACGTCAGCGCAGCTCACGCAATTGCCGCGCGTCGATGTTGCGCTGCATCTTTCGCGCCTCGTGTGCGCGGCGGCGATCTTCAATGGCTCGGCGGACGCATCTTACAGCCCCGCCAGTGACCATTGCAGCGCCGATCTCGCACGCGGACGAACTCGAAACCCAGGAGGAGACGACGTCATGGCCAAGGGACAGCAACGCAGCAACCGCGAGACCAAGAAGCCGAAGAAGGACAAGATCAAGACCAGCGCCGCAGCGCCGAGCCGAAAGGATGCGGCGTGGCAGCCGGAGATCGGTCAGAAGAAGAAGTAGCGGGCGCTGTTTTCCCTTCTCCCCTTGTGGGAGAAGGTGGCATAGGCGGCCTTCGGCTGCCGTTCTTGAAAACGCCGATGCTTCGCATCGGCTATGGCGCCGGATGAGGGGTCTGTCTCCGCGGAGCTCCGACGCGGGAGATTCGCGCGCGGAGAGAGACCCCTCACCCGTCTCAATCGCGCGGAGCGCGATTGATCCACCCTCTCCCACAAGGGGAGAGGGGAAGAAGCGACATTTCCCTCTCCCCGCCCTTTTCCGCTATACTCGCCCGGGTAGCATCAGCGGGAGGGGCATCCTGTGGATCACGAGCGCAACGCCGACCACACATCCGAGCCGAAGAACCTCGTCATCTGCTGTGACGGCACCGGCAACGAGATTTCTGAAAACATCTCCAACGTCCTGAAGCTCTATCGCTGCCTGCGCAAGACCGACAAGACGAAGCCGCGGCAGTTGGTGTTCTACGATCCCGGGGTCGGCACCGTGACGGAGCCGTCGACGTGGCACCGCTGGAAAGCCAACGTCAATTTGGTGCTGGGGCTCGCCACCGGCTACGGGCTCGATGACAACACGCTGTCGGCCTATTGCTTCCTGGTCCAGCACTACGCGCCGGGCGACAGGATCTATCTGTTCGGCTTCTCGCGCGGCGCCTATACGGTGCGGGTGCTGGCGGGGCTGATCCACAAGGTCGGCCTGATCTCGCCGGAGCAGGCCAACCTCGCAGGCAGTGGCCTCGTCGCCTACAAGCAATATTCCGGCACCGGGCGCGGCAACGATGTCAGCGACCTCATCGATGAGGGTTTTGACGACAACGGGCCGCTGCCGAAAAACAAGTTCGATCTCGCCGCACAGTTCGCACGCATTACTTCGTCGCGCTGGCCGACCATCCACTTCATCGGCGTCTGGGACACGGTGGCGAGCGTGATCGTGCCGCGCGCCGACCGGCTCTATTTGCCGAGCTTTGAGGAGCTCGCCTTCACGCTGCGCAATCCCAGCGTCAACATCTTCCGCCAGGCGATCGCCATCGACGAGCGGCGCTGCATGTTCCGCCTCAAGCAGTATGACGAGCCGCAGGATTATTGGCGCAACCGCTTCGTGCCCGACGACAAGAAGGAGCCGCAGGACATCCTGCAGGTGTGGTTCGCCGGCGTGCATTGCGACGTCGGCGGCGGCTATCCGGAGGCCGAGAGCGGCGAGTCCAAATATCCGCTGCTCTGGATGATCGAGGAGGCGACCAAGGCCGGGCTGAACTTCAACCCGCGCACGGTGAACCAGCTCGCCTGGGGCATCCAGCGCACGAACTCGCCGTTCCAATACGTGCCGCCGGCTTACACCGGCAAGACGGGCGAGCTGCATGATTCGATGACGGCGCTGTGGCGCGTGCTGGAGTATCTGCCGAAGAGCGCGACCTACAAGGAATGGCCGGAACGCAAGGTGTTATGGGGTTTCTACATCCCCGATTGCGAACCGCGCCCCATCCCCGAAGGCGCGCATGTGCATGAGAGCGTGGTGAAGCGGATGGCGGTGGAGCCGGGCTATCGGCCGGTGAATCTGCCGAAGGATTATGTGACCGTGCCGATGCCGCTGCCGCCCCATGTGGGCATGGCGGCGGAGGCGGGGGAGATCGTGGTGGGGTGAGCCCACTCGTCATTGCGAACGCAGCGAAGCAATCCAGAATTTCCGCAGAGGCAGTCTGGATTGCTTCGCTGCGCTCGCAATGACGATGGTGGAGGCAGCGTCGCACGACCATCCCTCGTGCCTGCGAAGCAGGCCCCGCCCACCCCACCAGGCTACCACCAATATTCATTAAAATTATCGCCCCCGCTTTAGCCGGATCGAATCACCTCTCGTTCATCATGGTGCCCTGACCACCCGCGCCATCCGCGGAAATTGGAGGAGAGTGCCAATGCATCCGCGCCGACATGCCCGCGTCAAACCCGCAGGCCTGGTGTCCCGCCAGGCCAAGATCATCACCGACCCGCGCGCGCCGGTGATCCCCTGCACGCTGATCGACTATTCGCCCGGCGGGGCCTGCGTCGATCTCGGCGGCCAGGTGAAGATTCCCGATCGCTTCGAGCTGCTGCACGTCAACACCAAGAAGCGCTGCCGCGTGGCGTGGAAGCGCGGCACGAAGGTGGGCGTGGTGTTTTAAGACGGTCTCCCTACGTCCGCATCCGCGCCTTTGCGCCCGCGACGATCTGCATCGCGACGCCGGCGATCCAGCCGAACAGGGCGAACCAGCTCCAGGCGATGTGCGGTTCGAGGCGGAGCACGATGATGGCGACGGAGGCGAGCGCGGTGAGCGTGGCGCAGAGCGTGCCGGCGGCGCTCAACAGTTCCGCGGCGTCGATGTCGCCGTGAGCCTCGTCGAACGGCAGCTGCGGCGTGTCGATGCCGAGATAGAAGCCGACGAAGCCCAGCACCATCATCAGCAGCAGGAAGCCCTCGGTGGTGAGCGCGGGAATCGCAGATCCCACGTAAGCGCCGACGAACAGCCCGCACGCCGCGCCCGCCATCGCAAGCCCCACGCGCTCGATGACGTGGGCAGCCTTTCGAACACGAAACCGCATGGCGGGCCTCCGCGAGGAGTTGGACGCGCGCGAGGTTAGGCCAGATTTGGCGGGGGTGGAAGCTGAGAGGGTTTACGGATGCGTGAGGCGGGGGGTGGTTCAGGACCAAAGGACGCACAGCGCGGCGACCTTTGCGTGGGCGCATGCCTCCCCGACCGTCATTGCGAGCGCAGCGAAGCAATCCAGGCTCTTTCAGCGGACGCAGTCTGGATTGCTTCGTCGCAAGGGCTCCTCGCAATGACGAGTTTGTGGCTCGGCTCTCGCACCACAATCAGGCACCCCCTCACCGCGCCCCGAACGTGGTCTTGCCGAACAGCGCCTTCTGGGTCGAGGGCTGCGAGCGCCAGTATTGCGGCGGCGCTTCGACCTCGCCGCCGAGTTCGGCTGCGGCGTGCCAGGCCCAGCGCGGGTCGTAGAGCAAGCCGCGGGCGAGCGCGATCATGTCGGCCTTTCCGGATGCGACGATCTCTTCGGCCTGCTTCGGCTCCGTGATCAGGCCGACTGCGATGGTGGGCAAACCCGTCTCGCGCTTGATGGCCTCGGCAAACTGCACTTGGTAGCCGGGGCCAAGCGCGATCTTCTGCAGCGGCGAGACGCCGCCGGAGGAGGCATCGATCCAGTCGATGCCGCGCGCTTTCAGCGCCTTGGCGAACTCAATCGTCTGCGCCAGATCCCAGCCGCCCTCGACCCAGTCGGTCGACGACACCCGCATGCCGACCGGCTTGTCGTGCGGGAACACCGCGCGCACCGCGTCGTAGACCTCCAGCGGGAAGCGCATGCGGTTCTCCAGCGAGCCGCCATATTCGTCGGTGCGCTTGTTCGAAATCGGCGACAGGAACTGATGCAGGAGGTAGCCGTGCGCGCCGTGCAGCTCGATCGCGTCGATGCCGATGCGATCGGCGCGCTTCGCCGACTCCACGAAGGCGTCGCGGATGCGCTTGAGGCCGGCGGCATCGAGCGCCAGCGGCGCGGCTTCGCCCTCCTTGTGCGGCAGCGCCGACGGCGCCACGGTCTGCCAGCCGCCCGCGTCCTGCGGGATCAGCTGGCCGCCGTCCCAGGGCCGCGCGCTCGAGGCTTTGCGGCCCGCATGCGCGAGCTGCATCGCGACGGCGGTGGAAGAATGCTTCCGCACCGAGGCGAGGATCTGCTTCAGCGCGGCCTCGGCGGCATCGCTGTAGAGCCCGAGGCAGCCCGGCGTGATGCGGCCGATCGCCTCGACATGGGTCGCCTCGATGCAGAACATCGCCGCGCCCGACAGGCTGAGATTGTTGATGTGGGTGAAGTGCCAGTCGGTGGGAACGCCGTCCTCGGCCGAATATTGGCACATCGGCGACACCACGACGCGGTTCTTCAAATTCAGGCCGCGCAGCTTGATCGGGGAAAACAGGGCGCTCATGCAGGGGGAGTTCCGGAAGGGAGGGAGGGCGATGCAGGGGAGTGTAGTGAGGGAAACGCGGATTGCCAGCCGCGCGGGGGGAATGGCGGCCCGTAGCGTCATGCATTGCGGCCGCGCCGCCCTACTCCACCAGCGCGAACTGCAGCAGCAGCGTGCGCTGGAGCATCGAGAAATTGTCGTCGGACACCAGCGTCAGCACGGTCTCGCCGTCGGCCGTGACGTGGGCGTCGATGCCTTCCATGTTGTCGATCTCATGGCCGAGATCGGCCTTGAACAGCACGGGGCCGTCGACCAATGCGCCCGGCGCGATCGATTTCAAGGGGATCGCGCGGATGCGGATATCGACGCCGGTGAACCAGGAAAATTTGCGTTCGAGGATCAGGAGATCGCCCGAGGGCTGCAGCACGGCGTCGCTGATGAGCTGCTGGTCGGTGCGGCGAATGCTGAACTGGCCCGGCGTCGGGCCGCCGATCAAGAAGCCGATCAGATTGCCGTCGGCATCGAAGCCGCCTTCCGACAGCGCGATCAAGGTCCCCGCGAGCGGCTGCCCCTTTGGTATGTCCCTGGGGACAAACACCAGCGCCTCGAGCCCCTTGTTATAGGGCAGCTTTCGCACCGCGGGCGGCGTCGGCAGCACCTCGCCCCGGGCGCTTGTGCCGCCCTTCGCAAAATCGAACCGCATGATCTGGTTGACGCGCTCGAGCCCGACATAGACGAGGTCGCCGTCGCGCGCGAGCGCTTCGGTGTCGTACCACAGCCGCTTCTCCGTGATCGGCCGCCCCTCCGCATTGAGCACCGGCGCGGCCACGACGTCGTCGAGACCCGTCATGCGCCGCCCGGAATAGCGGATGCGACCGGTGAACCAGGTGCCCTGGTCGGAGATCGCGAGGAAGCGCTCGCCTTTGCTGTCGAGAAAGCGGAAGCCGGACAGGCCGCCGAAGCCGCGATGCGGCGAGGTCAGCACCAGGCCGCCGCGATAGTCCAGCGAACCGAACCGCGTGCGCGCGCGGTCGCGCGGCTCGAAATTGGGGATCGGCCGCGCGTTGACCTCGATGCCAACGGGCGCGGCGACGGCGTGCTCGATCAGCGCCGGCTTCGGCGCGGGCTGCGCCTGCGCCTGCGCCAGGCGAGACAGTGCGAAAGTGGAAAATCCCGCCGCCGCGTGGCCGATAAAGCTGCGGCGGGATCGATGGTTGCTCACGAATGCAGTTTGCGTCGCGGGCGGCCGGCCGGTTGCGTGGGCGCGGTGTTGGTCTCGCTGAACAGTTCGGCGAGCTTTTCAGTGATGGCGCCGCCGAGCTCTTCGGCGTCCACGATCGTCACCGCGCGGCGATAATAGCGCGTCACGTCGTGGCCGATGCCGATCGCGATCAGCTCGACCGGCGAGCGGGTCTCGATCTCCTCGATGATGTGGCGCAGGTGCCGCTCGAGGTAGTTGCCGGGATTGACCGACAGCGTGGAATCGTCGACCGGCGCACCGTCCGAGATCATCATCAGGATCTTGCGCTGCTCGGGCCGGCCGAGCAGGCGCTTGTGCGCCCAGTCGAGCGCCTCGCCGTCGATGTTCTCCTTCAACAGCCCCTCGCGCATCATCAGGCCGAGATTTTTTCGCGCACGGCGCCACGGGGCGTCCGCCGACTTGTAGATGATGTGGCGGAGATCGTTGAGACGGCCCGGACTGGCCGGCTTGCCGGCGGCAAGCCACGCCTCGCGCGATTGCCCGCCCTTCCAGGCGCGCGTGGTGAAGCCGAGAATCTCGACCTTGACGCCGCAGCGCTCCAGCGTGCGGGCGAGGATGTCGGCGCAGGTCGCCGCGACCGTGATCGGGCGCCCGCGCATCGAGCCGGAATTGTCTAAGAGCAGCGTCACCACGGTGTCGCGGAACGTCGCCTCCTTCTCGTGCATGAAGGACAGCGGGTGATAGGGATCGGTCACCACGCGCGACAGGCGCGCCGGATCGAGAATGCCCTCTTCGAGATCGAACTCCCAGGCGCGGTTCTGCTGCGCCATCAAGCGCCTCTGGAGGCGGTTGGCGAGACGGGCGACGATGCCCTGCAGATGCGCGAGCTGCTTGTCGAGATAGGCACGCAGCCGCTCCAGCTCGTCATGGTCGCAGAGGTCCTCGGCGGCGATGACCTCGTCGAACTTCGGCGCGAAGGCATGATATTCCGGCCCGCGCGGCTCGTTCTTGCCGTGCGAATTCGGCCGCGTCGCCTCACCCGGCGTCTCGTCGTCGCCGAGCTCGCCGTCGTCGAAGGTGTCGGAGGTCGAGGCCTGCGCGCTTTCCATCGCGCTCTCGCTCATCTCCTCGCTCGAGGCCTGCGCCTGGTCGGCGCTCATCTCCTGCGCGGCGTCGGAATCGGGCGAGCCCTCGGCGCCGGACTGATCGTTGTCGCCGTCCTGGTTCTCGTCGTTCTCGTCATTGTCTTCGCTGTCGGCGCTGCGCTCGTCGCCGATTTCGAGCGCCGTCAGCAGATCATGCACGGCATCGCCGAACCTGGTCTGGTCCTCGACCACGGTATCGAGCCGGTCGAGCCGCCTGCCGATCTTGTCTTCGAGGATGGGACGCCAGAGATCGACCATCTTCTTGGCGGCCGTCGGCGGCGCCATGCCGGTCAGGCGTTCGCGCACCAGCATCGCCAGCGCGTCGGCAAGCGGCGCGTCGGCGCGATCGGTGATCTCGTCGAACTTGCCGCGATGGAAATGGTCGTCGAGCATCGCGGTGAGGTTTTTCGCAACGCCCGCCATGCGCCGCGCGCCGATCGCCTCGACACGGGCCTGCTCCACCGCCTCGAACACGCCGCGCGCCTGCGGATTGCCCGGCATCAGCTTGCGATGCACCTTTGGATCATGACAGGCGAGCTTGAGCGCGATGGAATCGGCGTGGCCGCGCACGATCGCGGCATCACGCCTGGTCATCTTTCGCGCGGGTTCGGGCAGCCGCGCCTTGCCCGGCGCGAGCCCGGGACGCTCGGCGGCGAAGCTGACATCGAGCTCTGGCGCCTTGGCGATCGCCTTCAGGCAGGAGGCCACCGAGCGCTTGAACGGCTCGGTCGGGGCTTCCTTGGTGTTGCGGAATTTGGAGTTGGAGGTGGTGCTCATCTCGATCTCACCGTCGTCCCGGCGAAGGCCGGGATCCATAGCCACCGACGGTTGTTGCGTCAGGGAAAACTATCAGCGTCGCTTCACCGAGAGACCTCGCGGCATGGGTCCCAGCCCCCGTGCGCAATTGCGCACTCGGCCGGGACGACACACCGAGAGAGATCAGCTGAGCGCCACGTTCACCGCCGATTCCGGCAGCTCCGCGTTGAAGCAGCGCTGGTAGAACTCGGCGACGAGGGGACGTTCGAGCTCGTCGCATTTGTTGAGGAAGGTGACCCGGAACGCAAAACCAATGTCGCTGAAGATGTCGGCGTTCTCGGCCCAGGTGATCACCGTGCGCGGGCTCATCACCGTCGACAGGTCGCCATTGGCGAAAGCGTTGCGGGTGAGATCGGCGAGGCGAACCATCTTGTTGACGATGTCGCGGCCCTCCGTGGTGCGATAGTGCTTGGCCTTGGCCAGCACGATCTCCACTTCCTCGTCATGGCTGAGATAGTTCAGCGTGGTGACGATCGACCAGCGGTCCATCTGGCCCTGGTTGATCTGCTGGGTGCCGTGATAGAGGCCTGAGGTGTCGCCGAGGCCGACGGTGTTTGCGGTCGAGAACATGCGGAATGCCGGGTGCGGCTTGATCACCTTGTTCTGGTCGAGCAGCGTCAGTCGGCCGGAGACTTCCAGCACGCGCTGGATCACGAACATCACGTCCGGGCGGCCGGCGTCGTATTCGTCGAACACCAGCGCGACATTATGCTGGAGCGCCCAGGGCAGGATGCCGTCGCGGAATTCAGTGACCTGCTTGCCGTCGCGGACCACGATCGAGTCCTTGCCGACGAGGTCGATACGGCTGATGTGGCTGTCGAGGTTGACGCGCACGCAGGGCCAGTTCAGTCGCGCGGCGACCTGTTCGATATGGGTGGATTTGCCGGTGCCGTGGTAGCCCGTGACCATGACGCGGCGGTTGTGCGCGAAGCCGGCGAGAATGGCGAGCGTGGTGGCGCGATCGAAGCGGTAATCGGAATCGACTTCGGGGACGTGAGGATCGACTTCGGAATAAGCGGGGACTTCGAGATCGCTGTCGATCCCGAACACCTGGCGCACCGACACCTTCATGTCGGGCAAACCGGAAACTTCCTCAACTTTGGACATCGCGGCGGTCGTCATCAATCCTCCGAGGTCCCGGGCGATCCCGAGACCAGTTATTGCACGTTGGCTGCGGCTGGGTGCGATCGCGAACCTATCAGAGACAACGTGCGGGCAGAAGCCCGCGACCCAATCAAAGTTCCGTTGTCTTTTCATTTAGATAGGCAAGGAACGCGATTTTTGGAAGGCTGCCCTGCGAATCACGCCTGAATTTCGTGCCAAGGGCGCGGTCCTGCCCACGCGGGTGGCACTTTTACCGCCGCTTGTTACTTATGTAGGGTCCGAATGCAGGGCCCGAACCCCGAGGCCCAATCCCACCACAGAGACGACGTGACGTCCTTTCTCGATCCCCTCATTTCATTCGTCTCGGCCCATGCGTGGCTGGCCTATCTGACCCTGTTCCTGGCGGCCCTGCTGGAGGCGGTTCCGGTGGTGGGGTCGGTCATCCCCGGCTCGACCATCATCCTGGCGCTGAGCGCCCTGGTCCCGGGCGGCGAGCTTAGGCTGCAATGGGTGTTGCTGGCGGCAGCCCTCGGCGCAGTGCTCGGCGACGGTTCGGCCTACTGGATCGGCCACCGGCAGCAACGGGAGATCCTCAACACCTGGCCGTTGACCAATTATCCGCGCGTGGTCGAGCAGAGCGAGAATTTCTTCCACCGCTTCGGCACCTGGGCGGTGTTCTTCGCCCGCTTCGTGCCGCCGATCCGTGCCTTCGTCCCGGTCACCGCGGGCGCGCTGGGCATGCCCCCGGCCCGCTTCTATGCCATCAACATCCCGGCGATCCTGGTCTGGGCGCCGGCGCATGTGCTGCCGGGTGTTTTGGCGGTCTCAGCGCTGCACGAATATGCCGGGCTGCACCACCATGGACATGTCGGCAAGCACATCTGGATCCTGACCGTGATCGGCGTCGCGATCGTTCTGGGCCTGGCGGTCTGGATCTATCGCCGCCGGAACGGCGGCGGCGTCGCGGTGGCGAAGCCGCGAGGGTGATCTATCCAAGCACACCACCCTCATCCTGCGGGCCTGCCAACGATGGGCGGCTCGAACGATGGCCGCGGGCGACAGCGGGGCCTGCATGGTTCGAGACGCGCGTTCCGCGCTCCTCACCATGAGGTTTTTTGATCATCCCTTGGAATCCGCAACCCCCGCCCTCCGCCCCGGCGCAGGCCCGACATACCTTGCCCGCGGTCTGATCAGCTTGCCGTGCTGTAGCTGCTCGCTCGCATGTGCGATCCAGCCGACGCTGCGGGCCATCGCGAACAAGGCGAGCTCGCTGCCGCCGGGCAGGCGCAACGCGTGCACGAGCACCGCGAGCGCGTAATCGATGTTGACGAGCTCGCCGGTCGCCTCCGCGATCCGCTCCGGCACCTCCTTGGTGAATTTGCGGGGTGCGCCGGCGCGGGCCAGGGCATTCAGGAGCGACTGCGCGCGCCGATCGCCCCGCTTGTAGACGCCGTGACCGAAGCCGGCAAAGCGTTCGCCGAGCGCGACGCGTTCGCGGACCAACGGCTCGACGTCACGATCCACCAGCGCCTTGACAAGCTGCGAGGCGAGCACGCCAGCACCGCCGTGCTTCGGTCCCTTCAACGCGGCGAGGCCGGCGATGACGGAGTCATAAAGATTGAGGCCGGTCGAGGCCGCGCAGCGCGCGGTGAAGGTGGACGCGTTCAACTCATGCTCGGCGAGCAGAACCAGCGCGCGACGTACCAGATCGGCCGCGTGCTTGTTCTCGGGCGCCCAGGCCCTCGCGATCTGCTGGTGTAGCGGCTCGGCGGACGGCTCCGTGTTGAGCATGGTCGCGACCAGGAGCCGGACGATGCGCGCACCGACCATGGCGCGGCCATCCGGTGCACGCGTGAACGCGCGGGGATCGGCGCTCGATGCGAGCGCCAGCACGGCAATGGCGCGATCGATCGGTGCCGCCCGGCGCGCGGCCTGTGCGATCGCGCGCATCTCGTCGGACACCGCGGGCTGATTATCCGGCGCGAACGGATCGACGCCGGAGACGTCCCACAGAAGCGTCGCCGTGTGCTCCAGCGTGTCGTGCTCGGCGAGATCGACGCAATTGACACCGCGATAGATCGCGCCGTCCTCGGTGATGGTGGAGATTTCCGTGTCCATGACCGGCAGATCGGCATCGAAGCTGCGCAGGCCGCGCGGCTCCGGCGACGGCACCCGCCGCTCCTTCAGGGCCCGGACGTCCTCGGCGCGATAGCGGTTCTTGCGCGAGTCCGGCGTCGGCTCGGAGCGGACCAGGCCGCGGCTGACATAGGCGTAGAGCGTGGCCGGCGAGATCGCGAGTTCGGCGGCAGCTTCCCGGGCGGAGAGGTAAAGCCCCTCGGAATTTTTCATATTGATTTATATAATCAAGATTGATCAATCTGTCGAGAGGCCCGACCTTTGGCTGGTGCAAAGGAGATTTGGGCCATGAACATCCACCTCACCAAGAGCCAGATCGGGCTGGACGGCGTTCCCGCGGCCGAAACCGTGCTGAGCCATGTCGACGGCGAGCGCGGCGAGTTGATCATCGCCGGCGAGCATGTCGGCCGATTGGCGAGTCAGTCGAGCTTTGAGGGCGTCACCGCCCGGCTCTGGAACGGCGCCAGCACGACCACGCTGAGCGAAGCCAATGTGCGCGCGAGCCTCGGCGCGGCACGCGAGCGCGCCTTCGCGCGGCTGGATGAACTGCTGCCGGCAACGCGCGGCATGGGCGTCGTCGACGGGTTTCGCGCGGCGGTCGCGGGACTTCGCGCCGAGCACGGCCTAGCCCATGAGGCGACGATCGTAGGCGCATTCCCGGTAATTGCGGGCGCGCTCGTCCGCCGCGCTAGGGGTCTCGATCCCGTGGCGCCAGATCCGAACGCGAGCCACGCCGCCGATACGCTTCGCATGCTGCACGGACGCGCGCCCGAACCACGCGAGGTCACGGCGCTGGACGCCTATCTCGTCACCGCCAGCGACCACGGCATGAACGCCTCGACCTTCACCGCGCGCGTGGTGGCCTCGACGCAGGCTGACCTGTTTGCCGCCGTCACCGCCGGCTATTGCGCGCTGACGGGTCCGCTGCATGGCGGCGCGCCGGAGCCGGTGCTGGAAATGCTCGACGCCATCGGCTCGTGCGAGCGCATCCAGCCCTGGGTGGATGCGGCACTCGCCCGCGGCGAGCGGATGATGGGTTTTGGTCACCGCGTCTATCGCGTGCGCGATCCGCGCGCCGACGTGCTCAAGACCGCGATCGAGGCGCTGGCCTCGGACGGCGCCGACCTGCCCTTTGCCGGCGAGGTGGAGGCCTACATCCGCAGCGCGCTGCGCAAAAAGAATCCGGACCGGCCGCTGGAGACCAATGTGGAGTTCTTCACCGCGATCCTGCTCGATGCGCTGGCGATCCCGAGGCAGGCCTTCACGCCGATCTTCGCGGTGGCGCGCGCCGCCGGCTGGACGGCGCATGCGCGCGAGCAGCAGCGGACGGGGCGGCTGATCCGGCCGAGCTCGTCATATGTGGGGGCGATGCCGGAGGCGTGATGAAACGTAGCCTGGATGGAACGGCGTTCTTTCCCTCTCCCCTTGTGGGAGAGGGTGGCTCGCCGCGCAGCGGCGAGACGGGTGAGGGGTTCTCTCCCCGCACAATCCCTTGCATTGGAATTTGAGGAAGCAACCCCTCATCCGGCGCTTCGCGCCACCTTCTCCCACAAGGGGAGAAGGGAAGACAGTGGCGCGGCCTCAGGCCTCGCGCACCACGGTCTTCAGATAATTATACGCCTTGATGATCTCGATCAGGCGGTCCTCGGTGGAGCGGTCGCCGCCGTTGGCGTCGGGGTGGTGCTGCTTCACCAGCGCCTTGTACTTGGACTTGACGTCGGCGAGCGTGGACTCGGGGCCGAGGCCCATCACCTGGAGCGCCTTGCGCTCGGCGTTCATGATCTTGCGCGTCTCGGCTTTGGGCGCGGCCTGCGGGCCGGCGCGCCAGCCTGTGCGGCCGTTGAGCTCCTGGAACATGCTGAACGGATCGAAGGCGCCGTCGATCTCGGCCTCGGCGCCCTTCTTGACGCCGCCATTGGCGCCCATCTTCCAGGTCGGACGATGACCGGTCAGCGCATCTTTCTGATAGCGCGCGACAGCGTCGGCATTCATGCCGGAGAAGAAATTGTAGTTCTGGTTGTACTCGCGCACATGATTCAGGCAGAAGTGCCAGTACTCACGCTGATTGTCGCGACCCTTGGGCGCACGATGCGCGCCCTTGTTCTGACACCCGGTCCATTCGCAATTGACCACGGCGTCGCGCGGCTTCACTTCCGGCTGCTTGCCTTTCGGCTTGATCCGGATGGAGTCGAAGAACTTTGATGAATCGATCGGCATGGCTGACTTTGACTACGCAATGCAAAAACCTTCAAGTCTTGACATTGCAATTAGCTGAAAAGCATAGCCGAAACTATGCTGAGGCGTCCTTGAACGACCGCCAGAGGCGGCCTATGCAATACGGAGAGCGATCTCGCACCGTAATGACCCAGATGGCCATCAGAGACACTATCAGCAACAAGTTGCAGGAAGCTTTCACGCCGGAAAGCCTGCAAGTCGTCGACGAGTCACATTTGCATGAGGGCCACGCCGGCCATCGGCCGAGCGGCGAGACGCACTTCCGCGTTTATATTGTGTCTTCCGCCTTCAAAGGGAAGAGCCGGGTTGATCGGCACCGCATGATAAATTCGGCGCTCGCCGCGGAACTCTCCGGCAGCGTGCACGCACTGGCGATCCACGCGCAAGCGCCGGGAGAAGGCGGGAGCTAGCTCGCCGATACGGCTGTCATGCCCGCGAAGGCGGGCATCCAGTACTCCGAGGCGACGCGGCTAGAATCGAGCCGCTGCGGCGTACTGGATCGTCCGCCTTCGCGGACGATGACAGCTACCGCGTCAAAACGACGTCCCGGCCCGCCGGCGCTTGGCTTCCTCCATCTCCGTCTCGCGCGGCACCGGTGAAATACGGAGTGCGGTGATGCGGTTGCGTTCGCGGCGGAGGACGCGGAAGCGGAAGCCGTGAAAGGTGAAACTCTGGCCGCGGTCGGGAATCGAGCGCGCCTCGTGAATGACGAGGCCGGCGACCGTCGTTGCCTCTTCGTCAGGCAGGTGCCAGTCCATGGCGCGGTTGAGGTCGCGGATCGGCACCGAGCCGTCGACGACGACCGAGCCGTCCGGCTGGGCGCGCACGCCCGCGACCACGACGTCATGCTCGTCGGAGATGTCGCCGACGATCTCTTCCAGAATGTCCTCCAGCGTCACGAGACCTTCAACTTCGCCGTACTCGTCGACGACCAGGGCGAAATGGGTCTTGCGGCGGCGGAACGCCTTGAGTTGCTCGGAGACGGGCCGCATCTCGGGCACGAACCACGGCGGCAGCGCGATGGTGGAGACGTCGATGCGCGAGGTCTCGCCGTCGGCCGCGCGGATCGCGCGCAGCAAATCCTTGGCGTGGAGCACGCCGATGATGTTTTCCGGCTTCTCGCGCCACAGCGGAATGCGGGTGTATTCGGCCGCCAGCACCTCGCGCACCAGATCCTCCGGCGGCAGGTCGGCGTTGATCATCGTCATCTCGGTGCGATGGATCATGACGTCGGAGACCTGGAGCTCGCGCAGATCGAGCAGCCCGCCGAGCATGTCGCGGTCGTGCTTCTCGAACTTGCCCTCATGGTGCAGCAGGTCGACCGCACCCCGCAGGCGCTCGGTCGGCGACAGGATCGCCTGGTGCTCGCCGGCAAGGCCAAACAGGCGCATCAACAGCCGCACGATGACTTCCACGATCCGCAGCAGCGGCCCCAGCACGTACATCGTCAGCCGCATCGGGCGTGCCACCGCCAGCGCCATGCGATCAGGCGCGTTGATCGCAATGGTCTTGGGCAGCACCTCGGCGAAGATCACGACCAGCGCGGTCATCAAGCCGGTGGCATAGAGCACCCCGACGTCGCCGAACCAGGCCGTGAAGATGCTGGTGGCCAGGGCGGATGCACTGATATTGGCGATGTTGTTGCCGAGCAGCAGCGCGCCGATCAGGCGCTCGCGCATGTCGAGCAGCTGCGAGACCACGTCGGCGTCGCGATTACCCTGCTTGGAGAGCCGCAGCATGCTGGCGCGCGAGGCGCCGGTCAACGCGGTCTCGCTCGCGGCGAAGAAGCCGGAGACGAGCAGGCAGAGAATGACGATGGTGAATCCGAGCCAATCCATGAACCACTCTGGTTTCTTGTTTTGACGCGTTTTCTTGACGCGAACCGGTACCCACTTCGCTCGAAAACGCTTTAGCGCCGTTCAACCGCGTGTCACGCCTTGTGGGCGAGCTTGTCCTTGAGGAAGTCGCGCACCGGAGCCGGTTCGACGTTCTTCGCGACGACGGCGCGTCCCACAGCCTCCAGCAGGATGAAGGTGAGCTTGCCGCGCACGACCTTCTTGTCCTGCGTCATCAGCGCCATCAGCGCGTCGGCATCGGCAAGCCCCTCCTGCGCGAAGCCCGCGATGTCCTGCAAGCGCGTCGGCAGGCCTGCCTCAACGAGGTGACGCTCGACGCGCGTCGCATCCGCTTCGCCGATCATGCCGAGCTTCGCCGAAAACTGCGCCGCCAGCGTCATGCCGATCGAAACGCCCTCGCCGTGAAACAGGCGGTCGGAGAAGCCGGTCGCGGCTTCCAGCGCATGGCCGAACGTATGGCCGAGATTGAGCAGCGCGCGCTCCCCGGTCTCGCGCTCGTCGCGCGAGACCACGCCGGCCTTGGCGCGGCAGGAGGTCGCGATCGCATGCTCGCGCGCCGAACCGCCTTTGGAGATGTCGGAATGGTTCTTCTCGAGCCAGGCGAAGAAGGCCTCGTCGCCGAGCACGCCGTATTTGGCGACCTCGGCATAACCGGCGCGGAATTGCCGGGGCGACAGCGTGTCGAGCACGGCGGTGTCGGCAATCACCAGCACCGGCTGGTGGAAGGCGCCCAGCAGATTCTTGCCCTGCGGCGAGTTGATCCCGGTCTTGCCGCCGACGGAGGAATCGACCTGCGCCAGCAGCGAGGTCGGCACCTGCACGAAATCGACGCCGCGGCGCAGGATCGCCGCCGCAAAGCCGGCGAGATCGCCGACCACGCCGCCGCCCAGCGCAATGACGAGATCGTTGCGCTCGATCTTCGCGGCGATCAGGGCTTCGCTGACCTTTTCGAGACCGGCATAGGTCTTCGAGATCTCGCCTTCCTCGACGACGATGCGCGATGTCGCAATGCCGCTGGCTGCGAGCGAGGCCTCGGCGGGTTCGAGCCAGTATTTCGCGACGGTGCGATCCGTCACGATCGCGGTGCGCACGCCGGGGCGCAGGCGCGCGACGCGTTCGCCGAGCGAAGCCAGAACGCCGCGGCCGATGACGATGTCATAGGCGCGATTCTCCAGCGCGACCTCGACGTTGACGGGATCGGAATGTTTCAAAGGCGCGGTCATCGTGCGGCACTCGCGACGTCGGCTGGTGGCGGGGACGCCCGTTCGCCGCAAAGATGCGCGCGTAGCGTCTCGATGGTCTCCTCAACGATCTTGTCGTGCGGCACGTCGCGCGAGGCGATGGTGAGATCGGCATGGCCGTAGACCGGCTCGCGCTCGGTGAGCAGGCGCGTCACCGTTCCTTCGGGATCGGCGGTCTGGAGCAGCGGACGGTCGGCGCGCCGGCGCACACGGCGCATGATGACGTCATGATCGGCCTTGAGCCAGATCGAGATCGCCTTTGCCGCGATACGGCTCCGCGTCTCCTCGCGCATGAAGGCGCCGCCGCCGGTCGCCAGCACGATGGGGCCGCCGTCGAGCAGACGCGCGATCACGCGGGCCTCGCCGTCACGGAAATGCGGTTCGCCGTGGCGCTCGAAGATTTCCGGTATGGTCATGCCGGCCGCGGCCTCGATTTCGGTGTCGGCATCGACGAAGGGCAGCTTGAGCCTGAGAGCCATGCGGCGGCCGATGGTGGATTTGCCCACCCCCATCATGCCGACGAGCACGATCGAGCGCGTCCCCAGCGCCGACAGGATGTCGGCCTCGGGCGAAGCTTGGATCGGCAACGCGGCGTCGGGCATTTGTCTCGCTCGAATGGGTCTCGCTCGATCTGCCGCCAAAGGCGGCATCCTTTGGCCACCTATACGACCCCAAACGGGGCCTCGCCAGAGGACTCTTGCCACGAAACGGCGAACGTGTTGGATGATTTCATTGGTTAATTTGCCCGCCAAGCCGCCTGACCGAGACCCTCTCCGAGATCCTGCCGATGCCCAGCCTGTTCCGCTTCCTGACGGTCGTCGCCGTGATCGCCGGCATCGTCTATGGCGTGGTCTTCGCGCTGGCGAACTTCGTCAATCCCAAGCCGCGGGAAATGACCGTGACGATCCCGCCGGACAAGTTTCTCAAGAAATAGGAGGTAGCCTCCGGGGCATGCGTGCAAAGCCCTCAGACACAAAACTCACCGGCCTGTTCCTCGACATGCTCGCGGCGGAACAGGGCGCCGGCCCCAATACGCTCGATGCCTATCGCCGCGACCTCACCGACTTCTCCGAGTTTCTCGGCCGTGTCGGCCATGCATTCGCGGACGCGGAGACACAGACGCTGCGCGACTATCTCGCCGATCTCGACACGCGCGGCTTCAAGTCCACCAGCGTCGCGCGGCGGCTGTCGGCGATGCGGCATCTCTATCGCTTCCTCCTGAACGAACGCATCAGAACCGACGATCCCGCGGCGATCCTGTCCGGCCCCAAGCGCGGCCGCGGCCTTCCGAAGGTGCTGTCGATCGCCGATGTCGACCGCATGCTCCGCCGCGCCAAGGAATTGAGCGAGGCGGAGGATGCCTCGCCCTCGAAACGGCTGCGCGCCCTGAGACTCTATTGCCTGCTCGAGGTGCTCTACGCCACCGGCCTGCGCGTCTCCGAGCTGGTGGCGCTGCCGCGCACGGCCGCGAAGCGCGACGCCCGCATGATCGTGGTGCGCGGCAAGGGTAACAAGGAACGGCTGGTGCCGCTCAACGAGGCCTCGCGCCAGGCGATGGCTGATTATCTCGCGGCGACGGAGGCCGCCAAGGACAACAACAAGTCCGACAAGAAGAACAGCGTGGCGGCCTCGAAATGGCTGTTCCCCTCGTTCGGCGAGAGCGGACATCTGACGCGGCAGCATTTTGCCCGCGACTTGAAGGAGCTTGCGGTCGCTTCAGGGCTGCAGGCCCGGCTGGTCTCCCCCCACGTGCTGCGCCACGCCTTCGCCAGCCACCTGCTGCACAACGGGGCCGATTTGCGCATCGTGCAGACGCTGCTCGGCCATACCGACATCTCGACCACCCAGATCTACACCCACGTGGTCGAGGAGCGGCTGAAGAGCCTGGTCCGCGACCTGCACCCGCTGGCGGAGAAGTAGGTCTGGCGCGTCGCCCCGCTGCAGGCCAAGGCCGAAACCGCCTTGACTTCGGCCACATCTCCGCAGAAAGAGCCGGGGCCTCACGATGATTGGCCTGCGCTGGTTGCGAACACACAAGCCAACTCATTGACGGACCTACATTTCTTTCCACGACATCGAATCCGCTTCGCCGCCTCGCCCCGTCCTCCCTATATTGAGTTGATGCCAGACCAGATGCGCAGCTATCTCGATTTCGAAAAGCCCGTCGCCGAGCTCGATTCCAAGCTCGATGAATTGCGGACGCTTGCGGCCTCCGGCAGCGACATCGCCGAGGAGATCGGGCGGATCGAGGACAAGGCGGCGCAGGCGATGGCCGACCTCTATCTGAACCTGACGCCGTGGCAGAAGACGCTGGTCGCGCGGCATCCGCAGCGGCCGCATTTCAACGACTTCATCAAGGGCCTGATCACCGAGTTCACCCCGCTCGCCGGCGACCGCAAGTTCGGCGAGGACGAGGCGCTGGTAGCCGGCTTCGGCCGCTTCCGCGGCGAGGCCATCTGCGTGATGGGCCAGGAAAAGGGCGATTCCACCGAGAGCCGCATCAAGCATAATTTCGGCATGGCGCGGCCCGAGGGCTATCGCAAATGCGTGCGGCTGATGGAGATGGCCGAGCGGTTCGGCCTGCCGGTGCTGTCGCTCGCCGATTCCGCCGGCGCCTATCCCGGCATCGGTGCGGAAGAGCGCGGCCAGGCCGAGGCGATCGCGCGTTCGACCGATGCCTGCATGGCGCTGACCGTGCCGAACGTCGCCATCATCACCGGCGAGGGCATGTCGGGCGGCGCCATCGCCATCACCACCGCCAACAAGGTCCTGATGCTGGAGCACGCGATCTACAGCGTGATCTCGCCCGAGGCGGCGTCCTCGATCCTCTGGCGCGACGGCTCCAAGGCGCAGGAAGCCGCCAACAACATGAAGATCACGGCACAGGACATGCTCCGATTCGGCGTAATCGACAGCATCCTGAAGGAACCGGTCGGCGGCGCCCATCGCGACCCCGCCGCCATGATCGCCACCACGGGCGATGCCATCGCCAAGGCCTTCGACGAACTCCGGGGCCTCGACGGTGACGCCATTCGCAAGCATCGGCGGCAGAAATTCCTCGATATCGGCCGGAAACTGGGCTGATTCGGGCGGTTTGGGACCCGTTGGACGCGTTACCCTCCGCCGTCGTCCAGGCTTTCGCCAGGACGACGCTGGATTTGAGGCCGGCCAAGCCCCGCAGGCGTCCGGTAACCCCGCGTTAACCCTTTTTTTGCCCAAATCAGCGATCTCTGTACCGGTTTGGCCGCGAGGCCCAAGTTACGGCCCAGTTTAAGTCTTCGTTGACCACGCCTTTGGGCCAACGGGCTCGTGATCCCCGTTCGGGTTGCGACCACATGACCCAGAGGTTAGAATTTTAATCAATGGCTTCAGGGCATAAGCGCTGGAGCGTGATTGCGAAAAAGCCCGTCGCGACGGGTCCCGGTCTCCGGTCGGATCATGCTTCAAGATTGGGGTTTGCGCGCGCTGCCCTGGACGGTGTGGGGTCCATCTTGATTTCTCGTTCGCTTGCTCGCGCGTTTCTGGTTTCGGTGGCGCTTGCCGCCAGCTTTGTGCTGGCCGGCTGCGATACTGACCAGGTTTCGCTTGCGACCAATGCCAAGGCCAACCAGCCGGTGCCGCCAAAGCTTCTCGCCGCGATGGTCGAGAAGAACATGGATCTGCAATCACCTATCCTGGTGCGCCTGTTCAAGCAGGAGGCCGAGCTCGAGGTCTGGAAGCAGACCCGCAACGGCCAGTTTGCGCTGCTCAAGACCTATCCGATCTGTCGCTGGTCGGGCGACCTCGGCCCGAAGGTCCGCGAAGGCGACCGCCAGGCGCCGGAAGGATTCTACTCGATCAATCCGGGCCAGATGAATCCGCAGTCGGCGTATTATCTGTCGTTCAACACGGGCTATCCGAACGCGTTCGACAAGGCTTTGGGCCGCAGCGGCTCGCAGCTGATGGTGCATGGCGATTGTTCGTCGCGCGGCTGCTACGCGATGACGGACGAGCAGATCGCCGAGATCTATTCGCTCGGGCGCGAATCCTTCTTCGGCGGCCAGAAGGCGTTCCAGCTGCAAGCCTATCCGTTCAAGATGACCCCGGTGAACATGGCCAAGCACCGGAACAATCCGAACATGCCGTTCTGGAAGATGATCAAGGAAGGCTATGATCATTTCGAGGTGACGCGGCAGGAGCCGAAGGTCGATTTCTGCGAGAAGAAGTACGTGTTCGACGCGGCGAAGGCGCCTGACGCCAAGCGCGATCCGGTGTTCGACGCGTCCGCGAAATGTCCGGCCTATGTGGTCCCCGAGGAGATCGTCAGCGCCGTGCGCGAGAAGGATGCGCGCGACCAGGCTGAGTACAACAAGCTGGTTTCGCGCGGTACGCCCGTTGCGCGTATGAACACCGGTATCGACGGCGGCATGAACAAGATCTTCGCCGCGAAGATTCCGGAAGGCTCGACCGGCCTGTCGGAGGGCGCTGAAGGCACCACCTTGCAGATGCTGGCGATGGCGAAGGCGCCGGGCACGATCCCTGGGCACGTCAATCCGCCGAAGCCGAATCTCGATGCGGCCGCGCCCTCGCCGCAGGAAGAGCCCGTCGTCGCCGTCAGCGCGCCCGCCGCCAACGCCCGCGTCGCCACCGCAGCTGCGCCTGAGAAATCCGGCTTCTTCTCCAACCTCGGCCGCAAGATGGGCATGGGCAACGCCGACGCCACGGCAACCACGCCGCCGCCGCAGGCCACGGCATCCGTCGCCCCGACCACGACGACCACGACGCCGCCCACCGCAGCGTCCCGGCTGAAGGCCGCGGTGACCCGGTTCGTGCCGGGTCGCGACACATCCAAGGATCCAGCGAAGGATGCGCCGAAGCCGGCTGTTGCCGCTGCCAAACCCGCCGAACCTGTGAAGCCCGACACCCGCCTCGCCGCGACCCGCCCGACGCTGAAGCCGTCGGTATCAGATGGCGCGGGTGAAGCGACCCAGATCATGGGCGCCGCGCCGGTCGTGCAGTCGAACTCGTTCGACAGCCGGTTCGGGGCGGTGAAGTAAGCGGGCGCTCCGCTTAATCTCTCCGATCCATCCCAGCCTGACGCCGTCATTCCCCGCGAAGGCGGGGAATCCAATATTCCAGAGGCACTCCTTATCGATCGAGAAGCTGCGGCGTACTGGATGCCTCGCCTTCGCGGGGCATGACAGCCGAGTTCGGTGTGAGAGCGGCGCGCTTCACGCGCGCTCTCCTACGGCGCCAGATACCGCAGCAGCTCCGGATTGCCCCTCACCTCGCCTGCCTCGCCTTGCAGCGCGACGCGGCCGCGGTCGAGCACGTAGGCGTAATCGGCGACGCGCAGTGCGAGGTCGAGGTGCTGCTCAACGATGATGACGGCGATGGTTTTCGCGAGTTCGATCAGGCGCTCGGTGATTTCCTCGATCACGCCGATCCAGACGCCTTCGGTCGGCTCGTCGAGCAGAAGCAGTTTTGGATCGCCCAGCATCGCGCGGCCGATGGCGAGCATCTTGCGTTCGCCGCCGGACAGCGTGCCGGCGGGCTGGTCGAGGCGCTGGCCGAGCTTTGGGAAGATGGTCAGCACGTGGTCGACCGCGTCGGCCTTCCTGCTCGCGAGCGAGCCGACCGCAAGATTGTCGCGCACCGACAGGCGCGCGAACACCGAATGCTCCTGCGGCACGTAGCCGATGCCGGCGCGCACGCGCTCCTGGGTCGCGCGGCGGCTGATGTCGCGCCCGTCGAAGGCGACCTCGCCCTTCCACGCCGGCAGCTCGCCGACGATGGTCTTCATCAGCGTGGTCTTGCCGGCGCCGTTGCGGCCCAGCACGGCGACGCCGCCGCGCCAGGGAATGCCGAGGTTGACGTCGAACAGGACCTGGCTGCGGCCATAGCCGGCGTCGAGATGCTTGATGTCCAAAAATTCAGGCACGGCGCAAATAGATCTCCTGGACGGCCTTGTTGGCCTGGATCTCCGACACCGTGCCGGATGCCAGCACCTTGCCCTGGTCGAGCACGGTGAGGCGATCGCAGATGTCGCGGATGAAATCGAGGTCGTGCTCGACGATGACGAGCGAGCAATGCTTTTTGATCGGCTGCAACAGTTCGCCGGTGACGCGGCGCTCCTCCAGGCTCATGCCGCCGGTGGGCTCGTCCAGCAGCAGAAGCTTCGGCTTGCAGGCAAGCGCCATCGCGATCTCTAGCCATTGCTGCTGGCCATGCGACAGCGCAGCCGCCGCGTCGAAAGCGCGGCCGGCAAGGCGAAATTGCGTCAGCATGGTCATGACCTGATCGTGCAGGAGCCCGCGCGTGCGCGAGAACACGAGATCGAACAGCGAGGACTGCGCCTGCAGCGCGAGCAGGATGTTGTCATAGAGCGTCAGCGTCGGCAGCACACTGGTGATCTGGAATTTCAGGCTCATGCCGGCGCGGGCACGTTCGGTCGGCGTGAACGCGGTGATGTCGGTGTTGATGAAACTCACCTTGCCCTGCGTCGGCACCTCGGCGCCGGCAATGCACTTCATCAGCGTGCTCTTGCCGGAGCCGTTCGGGCCGATCAGGCCGTGAAACTCGTTCTCGCCGACGGTCAGCGCGGCGCCATCGAGCGCGGTGAGCTTACCGAAGATCTTCTTGACGCCGGTGGCTTCAAGGAGCGGCATCGCGCTTCTCCTTCGCTTTGCCACCGAAACTGCCGACCCGCTCGCGTTCGCCGAGCACGAAACTGATCAGGCCGAGCGGCCGGAACAGGATCACGAGCAGGAGCAGCACGCCAAGGATGATCGGCCAGACCTCGCGATAATTGTCCGACAGCCAGAAGCTGACGCCCTCGACGATGACGGCACCGATGACGGCGCCGATCAGCGTCCCGGAACCGCCGAACAGCACATAGAGCACGACTTGCGTCGAGACCACGACGCCGACCATGTTGGGCCAGACGAAACCTTCGTGGAAGGCGTAAAGACTGCCGGCAAGACCCGCCACCGCGCCGCCGATCGCGAAGATGATCGCCTTCAGGTGCTGCGTCTTGTAGCCGAAGAAGGCGATGCGCTGCTCGTTCTCGCGCAATCCCGCAAGCGCCAACCCGAATTGCGAGCGCACCAGAAAACGGCAAAGCAGATAGACCACCACAAGAAGGCCAAGCACGAGATAATAGAACGGCGGCCCTTCCGAGAACTCGTAGCTGCCGAGCGTCATCGACGAGATCGAGGGAATGCCGTTCTGGCCACCGAGATAGTACCAGCCGCGCGCCAGCCGGTCGGCGGCGTAGGATCCGGTCAGCGTGCCCAGCGAGACGAAGATCACGCTGGAGGGATGCCGTCCCAGCAGCAGGAAGCCGCCCAGCAGCAGCGCAAAGGTGAGGCCGATGATGGTGCCCGCAGGCAGCACCAGGAAGATGTTGGTGATGTTGAGGTCGCGCGCGAGCAGCGCCACGCCATAGCCGGCCGAGCCGAAAAACAGCGCCTGGCCGAAGCTCATGATGCCGGCATAGCCCCACACCAAATCGAACGACAGCGCGAACAGCGCGAGGATGATCACCCGCGTCGCGAACACCGTGAGGTAGTCCTGCAGCAGCAGCGGCGCGAGCAGCGCCGCGGCGAGCACGACGCCCTCCACGATCGGCAAGACCTTTCGGCCCGAAGCGGCTTGCTTCGTTGGTCCGTGCTCAGTCATGGCGACGTCCGCCTCCCCGCCGATCTCGGCGGGGATCGCCTGTTTCACTGCGCCCATCGACTTCAGCATTCCGGCTTAACACTCCTTGGGGTCGACGAGCCCGTCGCTGCGTCCGACGATCTCGTAATTCCCGCCCTTGGCGACCGCGGTGTACATCTTCATCTTGCAGTGCCGCTTGCCCGGGACCATCTCGGCCGGTCCACCCGGGCCCTCGGCGATCTTGGCGTGGTCGAGCGTAGCCGCGACCGACTCGCGGTCGATCTTGCCGGCTTCCTTGACGGCGGCTTCCCACAGCTTCAGCCCGCGATAGGTGCCGGTGGCGGCGCTGCCGGCGGCGAACAGGAAGTTGCCCGGGAAATCCTTCTCGTAGGCGGCCTGGATTTTTGCGTCGAACGGGTTCTCCTTGGTCAGCACCTTGAAATAGTCGAGACAGCTGGCGAGACCCTCGATCTCGGCGGCCTGATTGATGTTGAGCGTGTTCTCGTCATAGTAGACGCAAGCCAGCCGTCCGCCGTTCTTCAGGAAGCCCGCTTCATAGAGCTGCTTGAAGAACGGGCCGACGCCCGGCGGGATGACGGTGTTGAAGACGACGTCGACCTTGTTGGAGATGATGCGGTTGACGGTCGAGGAGAAGTCGACCTGGTCGAGCGGATAGTATTCCTCGAACACGACCTCGCCGCCATTGGCCTCGATCACCTTGCGGGCATAGACGTTGAGCGTGTGCGGCCAGACGTAGTTGGCGCTCGGCAGCGCGAACTTCTTGCCGCCGTTCTTGATCAGCCAGGGAATGAACTCGTCGCACTGCTGCGCGGGCGTCGGCCCGGTGCAGAACAGATAGGGCGTGCACTCCTTGCCCTCGTAGAGCTGCGGATAGATGTAGAGCGTCTTGCCGCGCGCGACGATCGGGTCCTTGATCGCGTTGCGCATCGACGAGGTGATGCCGCCGAGCACCATGTCGACCTTGTCGCGCTGGATCAGCTTGCGGACATTGCCGACCGCGACGGATTCGTTCGAGGCGGTGTCCTCGATGTAGAGCTCGAGCGGGCGGCCGAGCAGACCGCCGCCGGCGTTGATCTCCTTGATCACCATCTTGGCGACGTTGGCGTCGGCATTGCCGGCATAGGCGATCGGCCCCGTGAGGTCGGTGGCGATACCGACCTTGATCGGGGCTTCGGCCGCATTGGCCCAGGGCGCCGGGATCACCCAACTGCCGACGCCGGTTGCGACCGCCCCGGAGGCAAAGGCGAAATTCGAGAGGAAGCGGCGGCGGGAGAGCTGAGTGCGATCGGACATGTGACTAAACCCCTTTTCCAGCAATGAGGCCCTGCGGCCGGAATTTGATGAAGACGATGGCGAGAACGAAGACGAGGACATCGGCCACGACGGGCGCCATCACCCAGGGCAGCGCGGCACTGAGCGTGCCGATGACGCCGGCGCCCGCGACCGGCCCGATGAAGGAACCGACGCCGCCAACCATGACCGCGACGAAGCCCTGGATCAGGAAGCGCAGGCCGAGATCGGCGAACAGGCTGAACACGGGGACGATCAGCGCGCCGGCAAGGCCGGCAAGTGCCGCGCCGAACGCAAAGGTGGCGCCGTAGATCAGCGGCGTGGAGATTCCGGAGGCGCGTGCCAGCGACGGATTTTCCAGGGTGGCGCGCACGCGCAGGCCGAAGCTGGTGCGCGCCAGCAGCAGATAGCAGCCGCCCATCACCAGCGCCGTGATGACGATGATGGTGAAGCGCCAGGCCGAGATATGCATGGCGCCGATGTCGATCGAGCCGCCGATCGGCTCCGGCACGGTGAGATAGAAGCCGCCGATCAGGCCGCGCACGGATTCGCGGATGATCAAGCCGAGCGCATAGGTGCCGAGCATGGCGACGATGGGGGCTGCGTAAAAGCGTCGGATGATCAGCGCCTCCAGCACGAAGCCGAGCGCGCCGACGACGAAGGGCGCGGCGACCATGCCGGCCCAGATCGGCAGGCCCTTGGCATAGGCGAGATAGGTAATGTAGGCCCCGAGCAGAACGAACTCGCCCTGCGCGAAGTTGAAGATGCCCATCATGCTGGCGATGATCCCGAGCCCCAGCACGATCAGGACGATGATCGCGCCGAAGCTCAGGATCTCGAACGCCGCGACGAACGCGTTAGCCATGCGCCAGCGCCTTTCCCGTTCCGATGGAATCGGAACGGGGCTCAGGCTTGTTGTCTTGACACGTTTTCCTGGCGCGAACCGGTATCCACGTCGCGCGGAAACGCTTCCCTGTTCCGTTGGCCCGCATCAATGCCTCGCTCACATCTTCTTCCAGTCGCCGATCTGCTCGAAGGCGTGGGCGGCGCGGTAGATGATGGATTCCTCGAACATGCGGCCGACCAGCATCAGGCCGACGGGCAGGCCGTCGACCATGCCGCAGGGCAGCGACATCGCGGGATGATGGGTGATGTCGAACGGCGCAGTGTTGGAGATCATCTCCAGCGCACGTGCGACATAGTCCTCGCGGCTGGCGTTGGGCTCCGGTAGTTTCGTCGCCTTCATGGGCGTGGTCGGCAGCAGCAGCAGATCGTAATCCCCAAAGGCCTTGTCATAGGCCGCGGTCAGGCGCCGGGAGATGTTGAGCGCCTTGCCGTAATAGCGCGGACCAAAAGTGTTGTTGATGTAGGTGCCGAGCAGCAGGAACAGCTTTGTGGTCTCGGACAGGGAATCCGCCTGCCGCCGCCAGCCGCGATGGAAGTCCATCAACGTGGTCGAATAGAGATCGGACCGGCTCAGCCCATAGCCGTCGCCATACATCATGGTCTGGGTCATGCCCTCGGTGCCGATCGGCGTCCAGATCGCGGGACCCATGAGATGCATCGGGATCGAAACGGTCTCGACCGTGGCGCCGAGATCCCTGAAACGCTTTGCGGCCTCCCGCACGCTTTCGTTCACGGCGGCCTCCGCGTTCGCCTGCTCAAAGCCTTCCTTGAGGATGCCGATCTTCATGCCCTTGACGCCCTGGCCGAGCGCCTTGGTGTACTCCTCGACCTTGGGCGCCTTGATGCGGGGATCGTAGCCGTCGTCGCCGGCCAGCACCTCCAGCAGCAGCGCGTTGTCGGCGACGGTCGCCGTCATCGGGCCGGTGTGATCGACGAACACCTCGATCGGCATGATGCCGGTGTAGGGCACGAGGCCCCAGGTCGGCTTCATGCCATAGGTGCCGCAGAACGAGGACGGCATGCGGATCGAACCGCCCTGGTCGCCGCCGATTGCCATGTCGACCTCGCCGAGCGCGACGACGACGCCTGAGCCTGACGACGAGCCGCCGGCCGAATAGCCCATCTTGTGCGGATTGTGGACGGCGCCGACCGCGTTGGTGTGGCTGCCGCCGGACATGCAGAAGGATTCGCAATGGACTTTTCCGGCGATCTCGGCGCCGGCATCGAGCATGCGGGTGACGATGGTGGCGTCGAAATCGGGGACGTAACCTTCGAGCGTCGCCGAGCCGTTCATCATGGGCACGCCGGCGAGCATGATGTTGTCTTTCAGTGCGACCGTCTTGCCCTTGAGCTTGCCGCTCGCCGCACCCTTCACGGTCGACTTGCGATACCAGGCGTTGCGCGGGTTCTCTTCCGGCGAGGGCCGATAGCCCGGCGTGCGCGGATATTTGACCTCTGGCACCTCGTCCGGCATGGCGCCGACGAGATTGTAGGCTTCGATCGAGCCCTGCATCAGGCCGCGGAACGAGGCGACGTCGTCGTCGGTCAGCGAAAGGCCGCACTGGTCGGCGACACTGCGCAATTGGGCTGGCGTGGGAAGGACAACTGTCACGGCGCTCTCCTCAAAAGCTTCTTGATCCCCGGAATTGGAATCCTTGGCATTGGAGCCTCATGGGCGCGCGTGCACGGCGCGAGCCCATCGGCTTCATCTCGATATTACAGACGGAAATATTTTCCTTTTCAAGTATTATTTTGGATTGGGGCGTTTGCAGATGGCCGCACCCGCATCAGATCGGCTTGATCAGCTTGAAATCGAGGCCATCCGCCCCGGCGAGATACATTTGCATCCGGGTGTGACCGTTCCTGACGGTGACGGGACCGCGCGCGCCGCCATAGACGATGTTGCGGCCGGCCGCGAGCATCGGCCCCATCGCCAACGTGCCCGCCTTGTTCGCCACGGCCTCGAGGAAGCGCAGTCCCTCATAGCTGGATTGGCCGAGCGAGCCGATCGGGGGGCCGTTCGGTCCGAACATCGCGCGATAGCGGCTCTGGAAGTCGTCGTTGGCCCGCGATCCGATGCCGGGGAAATAGCCGGAGGCGCAGAACAGGTTCTCGCTGTTGTCGGCGCCGATTCCGAGCAGCACGGTCTCGTCCATCGCCCCCGCCAGCCGCAGCGTCGCGGCGCCAAGACCACATTCGCCGAACGCGCGATTGAACGTGATGCTGTCGGTGCCGATCAATGAGATCAGGACGACGTCCGGCCTCGCGGCACGGATGCGCTCCAGATGCGGCTCGTGGTTGTCTTCGCCGAGGGGAACGAACTCTTCGCCGACGACATGGCCACCGGCCTCCTTGATGTAGCGCTTCACCGCGCGGTGCGACTGCCAAGGCCAGACATAGTCGCTGCCGATCAGGTACCAGCGCGCCGCCTTCTTGACGTCGGCAAGCCAGTGGATGGAGGGGCGGCTCTGCCAGCGCGGCGTCTCGCCGATCGCCATGACGCCCGGCGTCTGCTCGCCGCCCTCGTAAACGGGCGTGTAGATGTAGGGGATGCGGTGACGGGTGGTGACCTTGCGCAGCGCCACGCGCACCGCGCTGGTATGCAGTCCGACGATGAGGTCGATCTCATCCGAAGCGATCGCCTGCTCGGCGCGGCTCAGAATCCCGTCGAGTGGGCCGCCCGCGTCATAGATCGAAAGCTCGATTTCGCGCCCGAGAATGCCGCCGCGCTTGTTGATCTCGGCGACCGCGAGCTGCGCGCTGCTTGTCGCGCACGGGCCCCAAACGCCGGGCGAGCCGGTGCAGCACATGAAGCCCCCGATGCGGAGCTTGTTGTGTGCGCCGCGGCGCTTCATGAAATGCGCGTCAGTCGGCGACAGGTCGAAATCCGCTGCCGCGGACGACAGATTCCTGAACAGCAAGGACGGCGGTAACGCCGGACCGCCGTGAGCCGGGAAGTTTACCGTCGCGCGCACGCCAACTCCTGTCTGAGACCAGACTTGAAAGCTCATTCGAGAGGCGGCCGCGGCACCCCGCCCTATTGTTGGGCAATATCCTATTTTGAAAATATTGAATATTCAAGAATTGAAGTGCATATAGATGCAGCATCGATTGCAAGACATTCACTCATTTGGGTCAAGACAAAGTCTTAGCCGTGGCAAAACCGAACACCCCGATCACCGAACACCTCGCCTACCTGCTCGCGCAAGCCAACCGGGAGATCAACCGGCAGCTCGAACTGCGGTTGAGCAAGGAAGGCGTGCCCGTCGAGCAGTGGCGCATCCTGAAAGTCCTGTCGGATGGCAACGGCCATTCGATGGGCGAGCTCGCGGACGCCGTGCTGCTCAACCATCCGACACTGACCAAGATGATCGACCGCATGGTCTCCGACACGCTGGTCTACCGCGTGCAGGACCCGAACGATCGCCGCAAGGTTCTGATGTTCATCTCCGATCGCGGCAAGGTGCTGAGCAAGAAGCTCAACTCGCTCGCGGTCGACCAGGAGGAGCACATCCTGGAGAGCTACGGCGACAAGTCGACGAGCGAATTAAAGCGGCTGCTGGAGAGCTTGATCGATAGTTCGAACTGAGTGGTGCGTTTAGCTAGCTCCCTCGACACGGTCGTCCCGACGATGGAGATGGAGCTGCGCGCCACATACTCGCTGTCATCGCCCGATTTAATCGGGCGATCCAGTATTCCAGAGACTGATGTGATTTGAACCGAGAAGCCGCGGCGTACTGGGTCGCCCGGCTAAACCGGGCGACGACAGCGGAGAGTGAGGCACCGACGTCGGCGCCTCACATTCAAGCCTTAGGCATACCGCCCGTGGCAGTGCTTGTACTTCTTGCCTGAGCCGCAGGGGCAATCCTCGTTGCGGCCGATCTTGCCCCAGCTTGCCGGGTTCTTGGGATCGCGCAACGCGGCGTCGGTGGCCTGCGCTCCGAGGGTGACGCTGGCGAGCGCCATTTCGTCCTCGCCGGTGTTCGGATCGAACTTGTGCGCTTCCATCGGCGGCAGCACCGGGGCTTCCTGCTCCGGCGGCACGATCTCGACCCGCATCAGCTGCGCCGTGACGGCCTCGCGCAGATGCGCGCTCATCTCCTGGAAGAGGTTGAACGCTTCGGTCTTGTACTCCTGCAACGGATCGCGCTGGCCGTAGCCGCGCAGGCCGATGACCTGGCGCAGATGGTCGAGCATGATCAGATGCTCGCGCCAGAGATGGTCGAGCGTCTGCAGCAGAATGGTCTTCTCGACGTAACGCATCACGTCGGGGCCCCATTGCCCGACCTTGGCCGCCATGTGCTCGTCGGCCCGGGTCTCGATGCGCGTGAGCAGCTCCTCGTCGGCGATGCCCTCTTCCTTGGCCCAGTCCTCGACCGGCAGGTCGAGATCGAGCACGCGCTTGAGCTCTTCCTTCAGGCCCGCGACGTCCCACTGCTCGGCATAGGCATGCTCGGGCACGTGCTTGGCGACGAGGTCGTCGATGAAGGCGTGGCGCATGTCGGCGACGGTCTCGGCGACGCTGTCGTCCTTCATCAGGTCGACGCGCTGGTCGAAGATCACCTTGCGCTGGTCGTTCTGGACGTTGTCGAACTTGAGCAGGTTCTTGCGGATGTCGAAGTTGCGGGCCTCGACCTTCTGCTGCGCCTTTTCGAGCGCCTTGTTGATCCAGGGATGGATGATCGCCTCGCCCTCCTGCAGGCCGAGACGCTGCAGCATGCTGTCGAGGCGATCCGAGCCGAAGATGCGCATCAGATCGTCTTCCAGCGACAGGAAGAATTTGGAGCGGCCGGGGTCGCCCTGACGGCCGGAACGGCCGCGGAGCTGGTTGTCGATGCGGCGGGATTCGTGGCGTTCGGAGCCCATGATGTAGAGGCCACCGGGCTTCTTCACGGTCTTGGCCGGCTTCGAACCCTTCGCCGGCTCGATCTCGACCTCTTCCTCGGCCTTCAGCACGATCTCGCGGAAGTGCTCGATGTCGGCCTTGATCTGCTCGATCTTCAAGGCCTTCTCGGCCTGGTCCTCGATCGAAGCGGCCTCCTGCTGGATGCGCATTTCCAGCGAGCCGCCGAGCTTGATGTCGGTGCCGCGGCCGGCCATGTTGGTCGCGATCGTGATCGCGCCGGGGACGCCGGCTTCCGCGACGATGTAGGCTTCCTGCTCGTGGAAGCGCGCGTTCAGCACCGCGAACAGCTTTGCCGGTTTGCCGGCGCGGGCCGCGGCGTACAGCTTCTGCATCGAATTTTCGTTGCCGAAATCGATCTGCCGATAGCCGTGCTTCTTGAGATATTCGGCGATCACTTCCGATTTTTCGATCGAGGCGGTGCCGACCAGCACGGGCTGCAGCCGCGCATTGGCGCGCTCGATCTCGGCCAGGATCGCGGCGTATTTCTCGTTCTGGGTGCGATAGACTTCGTCGTCCTCGTCGAGACGGGCGACCGGCAGGTTGGTCGGGATCTCCACGACCTCGAGCTTGTAGATGTCGAACAGTTCGTCGGCTTCGGTCAGCGCCGTGCCGGTCATGCCGGCGAGCTTTTCGTACATCCGGAAATAGTTCTGGAAGGTGATCGAGGCCAGCGTCTGGTTTTCGGGCTGGACCTGCACGTGTTCCTTGGCTTCCAGCGCCTGATGCAGGCCTTCGGAATAGCGGCGGCCCTGCATCATGCGGCCGGTGAACTCGTCGATGATGACGACCTCGTCGTCGCGGACGATGTAGTCCTTGTCGCGCGTGAACAGCGTGTGGGCGCGCAGCGCCTGGTTGATGTGGTGCACGACGGAGACGTTCTCGACGTCGTAGAGCGACTCGCCCTTGAGCTGTCCGGCATCGCGCAGCAGCGTTTCGATCTTCTCCATGCCGGCTTCGGTCAGCGTCACCGTGCGCTGCTTCTCGTCGACGTCGTAGTCGGACTTGTCGAGCTTGGGCAGGAAGCCGTCGATGGTGTTGTAGAAGTCGGAGCGGTCGTCGAGCGGGCCGGAGATGATCAGCGGCGTGCGCGCTTCGTCGATCAGGATGGAGTCGACTTCGTCGACGATCGCATAGAAGTGCGGCCGCTGGACCATGTCCTCGAGCCGGTACTTCATGTTGTCGCGCAGATAGTCGAAGCCGTATTCGTTGTTGGTGCCGTAGGTGATGTCGCAGGCATAGGCCATCTTGCGCTCGGAATCGTCGAGGCCGTGCACGATCACGCCGGTGGTCAAGCCGAGGAAGCCGTAGATCTGGCCCATCCAGTCGGAGTCGCGGCGGGCGAGGTAGTCGTTGACGGTGACGACGTGGACGCCCTTGCCGGCGAGCGCGTTGAGATAGACCGCGAGCGTTGCAACCAGGGTCTTGCCTTCGCCGGTCTTCATCTCGGCGATGTCGCCCTCGTGCAGCACCATGCCGCCGATCAGCTGGACATCGAAATGGCGCTGGCCGAGCGTGCGCTTGGCGGCTTCGCGGACCGTGGCGAAAGCGGGGACCAGGAGGTCGTCCAGCGTCTTGCCCTCGGCGAGCTGCTTCCTGAACTCGGCGGTGCGGGCCTTGAGGGCCTCGTCGGAGAGTTTCGAGACCTCGGGCTCCAGCGCGTTGATCGCGTTGACGCGGGACTGATATCCCTTCACCCGCCGGTCGTTGGCGGAGCCGAAAAACTTACGGGCGAGCGCGCCGATCATGCTTAGTTCCTGTGTTCGCGATTCAACCGCGTTCGCGTTGCAGCCAAGAGGTTGTCACCCGCCTGCCTATCAACTCACCGTGACGCCTGCTGGGCGCCGGAGCCCCGTCTGCGGGGGGTCCATCCGCCATATGGGTGGGAGTTGGGCAAGTCTGGGTTCAACGGCCAAAAACGCAGCAAAATAAACGCCATCGCATGGACGCGACCGGGCAGAGATATGGCCCGGTCAGGGCCTTGTCAACGGCGGGTGCATTGCGGCTAATTCATCATTTTGACAGACTTTTCGCGTTGCCAAGGCCCCCTGAATTGGGCGAGTGTCCGCCCCGCTCGAGCAGCCCCCTGCTTCAACAAAAGGATTTTTCATGACCACCTCGTTCCCGGTAACCAAAACCGGCCTGCGCTTCGGCCTCGCCACCGCCCTCGTGGGCTGCCTTGCGCTGGCGCTGATCGCGGGTCCCGGCCGGGCTGCCGACGATCCGGTGCTGGCGAAGGTCAATGGCGCTGAAATCAAGAAGAGCGACGTCGCCATGGCCGAAGAGGAACTCGGGCCGAGCCTCGCCCAGATGGACCCGGCGACCAAGGACGAGAACGTCCTGTCCTTCCTGATCGACATGAAGATCGTCGGCAAGGCCGCCGAGGACAAGAAGCTCGCTGACGGCGAGGAGTTCAAGAAGCGGCTCGCGTTCGCCCGCAACCGCCTGCTGATGGACAGCCTGCTCGCCGGCGAGGGCAAGGCCGCCACCACCCCGGATGCCATGAAGAAGGTCTATGAGGAGGCCTCCAAGCAGATCACCGGCGAGCAGGAAGTGCACGCCCGCCACATCCTGGTCGAGACCGAGGACGAGGCCAAGGCGGTGAAGGCCGAGCTCGACAAGGGCGCCGACTTCGCCGAGCTCGCCAAGAAGAAGTCCAAGGATCCGGGCTCGGCCGACGGCGGCGACCTCGGCTTCTTCACCAAGGAGCAGATGGTGCCGGAATTCTCGGCAATCGCCTTCGCGCTCGAGCCGGGCAAGATCTCCGACCCCGTGAAGTCGCAGTTCGGCTGGCACGTCATCAAGGTCGAGGAAAAGCGCAGCCGCAAGGCACCTGATTTCGAGCAGGTCAAGGCGCAGATCGAGCAGTATGTCACCCGCAAGGCCCAGGCCGACTACGTCGCCAAGCTGCGCGCGGAAGCCAAGGTCGAGCGGCTGGACCAGCCGGCGGATGCGGCCAAGGACGCCAAGCCGGCTGATGCGGCCAAGCCTGCCGATGCCAAGCCTGCCGATGCGAAGCCGTCCGACAGCAAGATGGCTCCGCCCGCGAAGAAGTAAGAATTCGCTGTCACTTCGGTGACGTGAAGAGTATCTAAGCCTTTGTGATGCCCGGCCCCCGCGCCGGGCATCTGCATATCCAGATCCCATCAAGGCGCCCGCGATGTCCTCCTCCGTCTCTCCCCTCGCCCCGAAGAATGTTCCGAACATGCCCGTGATCGCGGGGGTCCATCTCGCGACGGCCGAGGCCGGCATCCGCTACAAGAACCGCACCGACGTGCTGCTCGCGGTGATGGACAAGGGCACCGCGGTCGCAGGCGTCTTCACCAAGTCGAAATGCCCCTCCGCGCCGGTGGAATGGTGCCGCGCCAAGCTCAAGGGCGGCAAGGCGCGCGCGCTGGTGGTCAATTCCGGCAACGCCAATGCCTTCACCGGCAAGACCGGCCGCAGCTCCACCGCACTGACCGCCAAGATCGCGGCCAAGGCCGTCGGCTGCACCGAGGGAGAAATCTTCCTGGCCTCGACCGGCGTGATCGGCGAGCCGTTGGATGCGACCAAGTTCGACGGCGTGCTTGGTCGGCTCGCTGAAACCGCCGAGGCCGGCGATTATCTCGCCGCCGCCAAGGCGATCATGACCACCGACACCTTCCCGAAGGTCGCGACAGCGACCGTGAAGCTCGGCAAGGCCAAGGTCACGATCAACGGCATGGCCAAGGGTGCCGGCATGATCGCCCCCGACATGGCGACAATGCTGTCCTTCATCTTCACCGACGCGCCGATCGCGCCTGCCGCGCTGCAGGCGCTGCTCAAGAGCGGCGTCGAGGACTCGTTCAACGCGGTCACGATCGACGGCGACACCTCGACCTCGGACACGCTGCTGGCCTTCGCCACCGGCGCTGCTGCAGAACACGGCGCGCCGAAGATCAGCCGGGCCAGCGACCCGCGCCTGAAAGCCTTCGTCAAGGCCTTCAACCAGGTGCTCGCCAATCTTTCCGAGCAGGTGGCCCGCGACGGCGAAGGCGCGCGGAAGCTGGTCGAGATCACCGTCGAGGGCGCCAAGACCAAGGCCTCGGCGCGCAAGATCGCGATGTCGATCGCGAACTCGCCGCTGGTGAAGACCGCTATCGCCGGCGAGGACGCCAATTGGGGCCGCGTGGTGATGGCGGTCGGCAAGGCCGGCGAGCCGGCGGACCGCGACAAGCTCTCGATCTCCTTCAACGGCATCCGCGTCGCCAAGAACGGCGCACGCGATCCGTCCTATGACGAGGCGCAGGTGTCGGAAGCGATGAAGGCGCCGGAGATCGCGATCAAGGTCTCGCTCGGCCTCGGCAAGGGCCGTGACCGCGTGCTGACCTGCGACCTCACCAAGGAGTATGTCGCGATCAACGGGGACTACAGGTCGTAGAGTCTACGGCTGCCTCACCCCGCAATCCGCGCGTCGGCGACCGCCTTCTTGAACAGCGCGTTCATCGCGGCCGAAATGCCCTGGGTGGGGCTAACCTCGAAATAGAATCCCGGCGAAGCGCAGCTCTCCATGTTCTGCGCGATCTTGCTGTTCGGAGACGGCCCCCACGGCCCGGAATTAAAGGGCGATATCCATGTGTTGTACCAGCCGTCAGTAGGCGGTTGGTATGTCGTGTACAGCACCGCGATCTTGATGCCCCGGTTCTTGATGGTCGTGCAGAGCGCCGGATTGATCGGCGACTGACAGCGGTTCGATGACGCGAGAGGATACGAAGAAGACGAGACACTACACATCGTCGTGCCGGAGTTGGCTTCGTCAGCGACCCCATCGGATACAAAAAACAGATATTTCAGCGGTGACGCGGACGTACCTGCTCCAGGCGAGGCGATTGCGCTATTGATTGCGGGAAAAATAGTGGTGAGGGGAGTATCCTTGTCGATAGTGTACACGTCATTCTGACCGGCAACCGCCATCAGGTCGATGTTTCCCGCCGCCGTCTTGGCGGAGGTCAGGCTCGACGAGAGCGCGAACAGATTTCTCAATCCGATCGTCGCCGACGAAGCGCCGAAATCGTAGATCGCCATTCTGAACTGGTTCGCGTAGGTCTGCGTGCTCTGGGCCGTGTCCATCAAGTTCGCGCTCGCCTGGCGCACCACGTCAATTCGGGTCGTGATGCCATTTGCTTTGGCGATGTCGTAGTTGCTTGTGCCGGCCGCCTTGGTGGTGTCGTGACAGGCAAATGCACATCCACCCGTCTTCGCCTGCAAATTCGTGATGTCGGTCGGTGTCGCTGCGACACCCATCGACGGAGAATTGTCCAGCAGGAGATAGAAGTCGACATAGAGCGGCATATTGACCGTCGACGCCGACGTGCCGCTCATGGTCAGCGTGGTCTTGCCCATCAAGCCGAGAAACATGGTGTTGATGGAGGCGGTGAACGAGACGGTCGAGTTGATGGTCGAGCCGGTCTTGACGACGGTCTGGGTGACGCTGTTGAGCGTATAGCCGGTCAAGTTGGCGCGATTGGCATCGAAGATTTTCTGGGCGTCGGTGACGCCGACCGCGATCGAGCCGTCCGTGGTCATCGAGCCCGCGGCGGCAAACCCCGGCGAGGCTTTGGCGATGGCACCGACGCTGGCCGCGTCGGCCGCGCCCTGAAGTTTCGCCCGGACCTGCGTCGCGCGGGAGTAGTCGATCGCACTGCCGACGAACGTGATCAGAGGCACGCAGCAGATTGCGAAGATCACCGCCACATTGCCGCGCCGGTCGCGGAGGAACCGGCGGAAGATGGTACGACACTCAGCGCGCATGGATCTGGCCCGGATTGATTTCGGCGTTTCCACTCTAGGAACCGTGGATTAAATATGACTTATGGAGACCTCGGAAATACGGGCCTTAACAGGGTTAACGAACTGTTGCGAATGACCTTCAGCGAGCGACATTCCAGGCATGGCTGATCTCAAACTGACGCTGGTGGTGGCCTGCGCGCTGGTCGACGCCGACAGCCGCGTCCTGATCGCGCAGCGCCCCGAGGGCAAGACGCTGGCCGGCCTCTGGGAATTTCCCGGCGGCAAGTGTGAGCCCGGCGAGCGGCCGGAGCAGAGCCTGATCCGCGAACTCCACGAGGAGCTGGGCATCACCGTCGCGGAGCCCTGCCTGGCGCCGCTGACATTCGCAAGCTACGGCTACGAGACATTTCACCTCCTGATGCCGCTCTACATCTGCCGGCGCTGGGAGGGACAGGTCATGCCACGCGAAGCCCAGACCCTGGCCTGGGTCCGCGCCAACAAGCTGCGCGACTATCCCATGCCGCCCGCGGACATTCCGCTGATCCCGCATTTGATTGATCTGCTGATGTGAGCTCAGACCTCATCCTGAGGAGACCGCGCAGCGGTCGTCTCGAAGGATGGCTGCGGATGAGAGCCGGGCCTGCATGGTTCGAGACGGCGCTGACGCGCTTCCTCACCATGAGGATTACTCTTTCCCCGCCTTCTTCACCGCCTCCGCCAGACTCGCCTTCGCTGAGCCGGGCTTGAGCGCCTGCTGCTGGCTCGCATGCGGGGCCCAGCCGGAGAGCCAGATGATATCGAATGTCGCACGGATGCGGCCGTCGGCATCGGCAAAGCGTTCCGCGTAAATTTCCGCCATCCGCAGCAGCGTCGATCGCCGGCTCGGCGTGCGCCGCCGTTCGATCAGCACATTGGCGGCGCCCATGCGCCTGATATCCTGCATCAGCGCGAACGCGTTGGCGTAGCGCACCACGACGCGGTCGACGTCGGTGACCGGCAGCGCAAACCCCGCCCGCTGCAACAGCGCGCCAACGTCGCGCAGATCGGCAAACGGTGCGACGCGCGGCGACACGCCGCCCTCGCATTCGGCCTCGGCGGCGGCAAAAGCCTGGCGCAGCTCGGTCAGGCTGTCGCCGCCGATCATCGCCGCCAGCAGCAGCCCGTCCGGCCTCAGCGCGCGACGGATTTGCGCAAGTACCCCCGGCAGATCGTTGACGAATTGCAGCGCCAGCGCCGAGAGCACGAGGTCGAGGCTTTCGGGCGCAAAGGGCAGCTTCTCCGCACCCGACGCATCGAGCTCAATGCGCTCGATCGAGGGCAGTCGCGCGCGCAGCACCGCCAGACCCTCGCCGGGCGTCCAGAGATCGACCGCTGTATGAAACTCCCGCATCACCGCGGCCAGCCGGTCGGACATGTCCTCGGCGACCCGATGCAGCAGGAAGCTCACGGCACCTTGCGCCTGCGCGCGGCGCTGTCGCGCATGCAGCAAAGCACGATCGAACAAAGCGGGCGGGGTTTGCGGATCTTGAGCCATGCCGCTGGTTACGCCGATCGCGACGGTTCTGGCAATCCGGTGCGTGGGGCGCTAGCTTTCGGCCATGGCATCCGACGCCGCCCCTTCTCGTTCCATCGCCGCCCCCTTGCGTGCCGCATGGACGGCTGGCCGGCACGTGCTGTCACGTGCGGCACGGCTTGCGCTCGACATCGCGCTGCCGACGCTATGCGTGTCCTGCCGCGAGCCGGTTGACGGCGAGGGCGTGTGCGCGGCGTGCTGGGCGCGGCTGTCGTTCATCGAACGGCCCTACTGCCCGCGGCTCGGTATTCCTTTTGTGTACGATCCGGGCCCCGACATGCTGTCGATGGAGGCGATCGCGAGCCCGCCCGCCTACCAGCGTGCGCGCGCTGCGGTGCGTTATGACGACGTCGCGCGCACCCTGGTGCATGCGCTGAAATACCAGGACCGCACGGATCTGGCGCCTGCCATGGGCCGCTGGATGGCGCGCGCGGGCGGCGAGTTGCTCGCCGAGGCCGACATGCTGGTGCCCGTTCCCCTGCATTGGCGAAGGGCCTGGCGCCGCCGTTACAACCAATCCGGGGCGCTGGCGCGGATCATCGAGCGGCAAAGCGGGGTGAAAGCGAAGGCTGAGGTGCTGCGCCGGGTACGCGCGACCGAGCAGCAGATCGGCCTGTCGCGGGCCCAGCGCGCCACCAATGTGCAGGGCGCATTCCAGGTATCCCCCGACCGTCAGGCGGAGGTCCAGGGTCGGCGCATTGTCCTCGTCGACGACGTCCTGACGTCCGGTGCGACACTGGATGCCTGTGCGCGGGCCCTGCTCCGGGCCAAGGCGGCGCAAGTGGATGTGCTGGTGTTTGCCCGGGTTGTCGAGAGCCGGTGAAGTCCCATATAATTCAATGAATTCATGACATGAGAGCGCCAGACAAGATGACCGCTGCTGTCGAGATCTACACGAGGCCGGGCTGCGGCTATTGTTCCGCCGCCAAGTCGCTGCTGACCCGCAAGAAGGCGACCTTCACGGAGTTCGATATCGCCAAGAACCCGTCCTGGCGCCAGGAGATGTACGATCGCGCCGGCGAGGGCTCGACCTTCCCGCAGATCTGGATCGGCGGAACCCATGTCGGAGGCTGCGACGAGCTCTACGCGCTCGATCGCGAAGGCAAGCTCGACGCCATGCTCGAAAGCGTCAAGGCGGAGTCATGAGCGACACCAGGACCTTCACGGCGGCGATGGTGCAGATGCGCACCGGCCTGATGCCCGAGCCGAGCCTCGCGCAGGCCACCAGGCTGATCCGCCAGGCTGCGGCCAATGGCGCCGACTACGTGCAGACGCCCGAAGTCAGCAACATGATGCAGCTCAACCGCAAGGCACTGTTCGAGCACCTTCAGAGCCAAGACGACGACAACTCGCTGAGGACCTACCGGGCGCTCGCGGCCGAACTGAAGATCCACATCCATGTCGGCTCGCTGGCGCTGCGCTTTTCGGACGAAAAAGCGGTCAACCGCTCCTTCCTGATCGGGCCCGAGGGCAATGTGCTCGCGAGCTACGACAAGATCCACATGTTCGACATCGAGCTGCCGGACGGCGAGAGCTATCGCGAATCCGCCAATTACCAGCCGGGCGAGACGGCCGTGATCTCCGACCTGCCCTGGGGCCGCGTTGGCCTGACGATCTGTTATGACGTGCGCTTCCCCGCGCTCTACCGCGCGCTGGCCGAAAGCGGCGCGTACTTCATCACGGTGCCCTCGGCCTTCACCCGCAAGACCGGCGAGGCGCATTGGCACGTGCTGTTGCGTGCGCGCGCGATCGAGACCGGGTGCTTCATCTTCGCCGCGGCGCAGGCAGGCCTGCATGAGAACAAGCGCGAGACCTATGGCCATTCGCTGATCATCGATCCCTGGGGCGAGATCCTCGCCGAAGGCGACGTCGAGCCCGGCATCATCATGGCAAAAATCGACCCGGCCAAGGTCGAGACCGCGCGCCGCGCGATCCCCTCGCTCCAGCACGGCCGCCGCTTCGGCGTCGCCGACCCCAAGGCGGGGCCGGACCATCTGCACCTGGTGCGGGGATCGGCATGATCCGCTACGCGCTCCGCTGCGACCGGAGCCACGACTTCGAGAGTTGGTTCCAGTGCTCGGCCGCGTACGATTCTCAGGTGAAGCGCAAGCTCGTGACCTGCCCGATCTGCGGCTCGGCCAAGGTCGAAAAGGCGATCATGGCGCCGCGCGTCGTCGGCAAGAAGGGCCGCGGACGCGCCACGCCGCCGCCTGAGCCCACCGCCACGACGCCCGCGCCCGAGGCTGCGCAATCCGCACCGACCTCGCTGTTGATGGCGCAGGAGCGCGAGCTGCGTGCCAAGCTCAAAGAGCTGCGCGATCACATCGTGAAGAACGCCGACAATGTCGGTGAGCGATTCGCCACCGAAGCGCGCGCGATGCATTACGGCGACAAGGAGCACCGTCCGATCTACGGCGAGGCCTCACCCGACGAGGCCAAGTCGCTGATCGACGAAGGCATCGAGGTGTCGCCGCTGCCGACGCTGCCGGAAGATCGGAATTAGGCTCCCACCAGCACTGCGACGCCGAGCACGATCAGCGCGATGCCAATGATCTCGCGCGGCGCGATCGGCTGCTTGAACGAGTAATAGGCCACGCCTTGCGCAAACAGTACCTCGATCAAGGCGAGCGTGCGGACATTGGCGGCGGCCGTCAGCGCAAAGGCGAGGAACCAGAACTGCGAGGCGAAGGCGCCGGTGAAGCCGGCCAGCATCGAGGGTCGCCACATCGAGAGGATGCCCTGAAGCACTTTTGGCGCGCGCCAGAGCAGGTAGATCGTCAGGATCAGCGTCTGCACGAACAGGCCGAGCACCAGCGTGAACGATGCCGCCGTCACGAACGAGACATCAGGCACGTTGATGATGGCGCCGCGGAAACCGACCGCTGACAACGCGAACGCTGCCGCCGCGACGAGGCCGGTGATGGTCGGCTTCAATTCGGCAAAGCTCTTCTCGCCACCGGGACGCAGCGCGGTGATGACGACGCCGATGGTCGCGATCACGATCGCAAGCACCTTGAGCCATGTCAGATGATCGCCGAGAAAGACGAAGCCGAAGATGGCGGTCTGGATCGCCTCGGTTTTCAAATAGGCCGTCGTCACCACGAAGGAACGGTCGTTCATGGCGAGCAGCATCAGGCCGGTCGCGACGATCTGGCTGAGGGCGCCGAGCAGGAGCCACGGCCAGAACACGCCGGACGGCATGCCGAGATGATCGCCGGTCGCGACCAGCACCACCGTGAGAAACAGCAGCGAGAACGGAAAGCCGAACAGGAAGCGGATATTGGTTGCGCCCCAGGTCCCCAGCGGCTTCGTCAGCGATCGCTGCATCGCATTGCGCGCGACCTGGCCGAGCGCGGCAATGACGGTAAAGGGAATCCAGAGGCTGGCGATGGTGAACATGGGGGATGGGGTGCGGGGGGCCAGAGATCGCGGCCAACCTGCCGCTAGCTGTTCAATGGGTCAACCACACGAACGTCATGGGAGCGATGCTATCGCCACAAACTCAGTGTCGTCCCGGCGAAGGCCGGGACCCATAACCACAGGGAGTGATTTGGCGAAGATTCGTGGTTGCCTGCTTCGCGCCGCAACTTCTTCCTGAGGGTATGGGTCCCGGCCTCCGCTGGGACGACACCTATATTTGCGGAGACAGCTAGGCCGCCGCGAGCGGCGCGGCCTCACACCATGCCTTCCGCGACCACCATGTAGTTCACGTCCATGTCTGACGAGACGGTCCATCTGTCGGCGAAGGGGCTGTAGACGACGCCGGTCTGCTCGGTAATGACCAGGCGGTTGTCGAGCAGGTATTTCGTCAGCTCGTCGGGGGTGACGAACTTGTTCCACTCGTGGGTGCCGCGCGGCAGCCAGCGCAGGACGTATTCGGCGCCGACGATGGCGAGCGCAAAACTCTTCCAGTTCCTGTTCAGCGTCGAGACCACCATCAGGCCGTTCGGCTTCAGCATCGCCGCGCAGCGCTTCAGGAAAACGCCGACGTCGACGACGTGCTCGACCACCTCCATCGCCAGCACGATGTCGAAGCGCTCGCGCGGGTCGATCTCCTCCACCGTGGTGCAGCGATAGTCGATCGCGAGATGCGCCTTGTCGGCATGCAGCTTCGCGGCCGCGATGTTGCTGACCGACGGATCGACGCCGATGACCTGCGCGCCCAGGCGCGACAGCGGCTCGCAGAGCAGGCCGGCGCCGCAGCCGATGTCGAGCACGCGCAGACCGCCGAGGCAGTTGAGGCTGCGCACGTTGCGCTCGAACTTGCGGCAGGCGGCATCGCGGATGTAGCCGAGCCGCAGCGGGTTGATCCGGTGCAGCGGCGCCATCTTGCCGTTGGGGTCCCACCACTCGGCCGAAAGTTTTGAGAATTTCGCGATCTCGGCGGCGTCGACGGTCGAGCCCGGCGGGGTGGTTGCGGTTGCGGAAGTATCTTGCTGCATGCTCATGGGTTGCGCGCGGTCCTACCGCGTGGTGATCGAACTGCGGAAGGCGAGCGGCGAGGCGATGGTCCGGATGGTTTCGCGACCTTCCCCCACGCCGTTGATGGTCACGTCGCCATAGTTGAGAATACGTCCGAGAATGGTCTGATTCACATCGACGCTCTCGACCTTGTCCAGCGCCATCTCGAAGGTGCGGCGCTTGATGAAGCCGGTCTTGTGCACGACCCGCAAATTGGTGACGTCGGTCTCGGTGGTAAAGCGATGGAACCAGCCCTTCACGGTCCAGTACAGCGCCGCCAGAGCCACCAGGCCGGCCGCGACGAGACAGAGCAGGACAAGCCCCTCGACGATGGTTTGCCGGGACAGGACGAACAGGACCAGCGCCACGATCCAGGCCAGGATCGCCGGAAAATAGAAGATCCAGTGCGCATTGGTCGAATACAACACCTTCTCGCCAGGCTGCAGGATCTCGTCGATATAGCGCGCCATGATCTCGGTTAACCCACTACCCCGCACCCTGCCCCGCAGGAACCCGCTTGCCCCCGGCCCCGACGCTATGTATACGCGCGGTCGGTGTCCGCGAGGCCCGTCCCGTGCGGGCCACCATACTGATCCTTATGAAGGAATGCACGCGTCGTCATGAGCCGCCTCGTGATGAAATTCGGCGGCACGTCCGTCGCCAACATCGAACGTATCCGCAACGTCGCACGCCATGTGAAGCGTGAGGTCGACGCCGGCCATGAAGTGGCCGTGGTCGTCTCGGCGATGTCCGGTAAAACCAACGAGCTGGTGGCCTGGTGCACCGAGGCCTCGCCGATGCACGACGCGCGCGAATATGACGCCGTGGTCGCCTCGGGCGAACAGGTGACCTCCGGCCTGCTTGCCATCGTGCTTCAGGGCATGGGTATCCAGGCCCGCTCCTGGCAGGGCTGGCAGATCCCGATCACGACCAGCGACGCCCATGCTTCGGCCCGGATCGAGGGCATCGACGGCAGCGAGATCATCAAGCGCTTCAGGGAGCGCAAGGAAGTCGCCGTGATCGCCGGCTTCCAGGGCATCAACCCGGAGACCAACCGCATCACCACGCTCGGCCGCGGCGGCTCCGACACCTCGGCCGTGGCAATCGCCGCCGCCGTCAAGGCGGACCGCTGCGACATCTACACCGACGTCGACGGTGTCTACACCACCGATCCGCGAATCGTGCCGAAGGCCAAGAGGCTCGACAAGATCGCGTTCGAAGACATGCTGGAGCTGGCCTCCCAGGGCGCCAAGGTGCTCCAGGTCCGCTCCGTGGAACTCGGTATGGTCCACAACATGCCGATTTTCGTCCGCTCGAGCTTCGACAAGCCCGAGGATATCGATCCGCATGCCAACCAGCCGCCCGGCACGCTGATCTGCAGCGAGGAGGAGATCATGGAAAGCCACGTCGTCACCGGCATCGCCTTTTCGAAGGACGAGGCCCAGATCTCGGTACGCCAGATCGAGGACAAGCCCGGCGTGGCGGCGTCGATCTTCGGCCCGCTCGCGGAGGCCAACATCAACGTCGACATGATCGTGCAGAACGTCTCCGAGGACGGCAAGACCACCGACCTCACCTTCACGGTTCCGGCCGCCGACTACACCAGGGCCAAGGAGACGATCACCGCGGCCAAGGGCCAGATCAATTATGCCCGGCTCGACACCGCGACCGACGTCGCCAAGATCTCGGTGATCGGCAGCGGCATGCGCAGCCATGCCGGCGTTGCCGCCCAAGCGTTCTCGGCCCTCGCAGGACGGAATATCAACATCCGGGCCATTACAACCTCCGAGATCAAATTCTCGGTCCTGATCGACACCGCCTATACCGAGCTTGCGGTGCGCACCCTGCACACGCTCTACGGTCTCGATCAGGCTTAGGCTAATTTTCTCTTAGCGGTCGCAGCAAACGCGAAGTGTCCACACTTTCGCGTTTGGCAGGCGTTTTGCTTGGCAAAACAAACCCCAATTCGCTATACGGCGAACAGGGTGGGCTGCCGGAAACTGTGCCCCAGTTGAGGCGGTGCTGATTCGGCCCAGGCAACCGCCGGGGCCGGTGCCGGACGAGCAAATTTGTTGTTTTTCTGGATTTCTGGGCGAGCCGCCGCGGGCCCTTTCGGCCCCGGCAGACGGAGGAGATTGACGGTTCATGCGGAGCGCGTCGGGAGGTCCCCGCGTCTTGTTGAGACGGCTCCGCGAAACCATGGCGGAGCAGGTCTCGGCCCAGGAGCGGCTGGACAAGATCGTGGTGCTGATCGCCGCCAACATGGTGGCCGAGGTGTGCTCGGTCTATGTGCTGCGCGTCGACAACACGCTCGAGCTCTATGCCACCGAAGGCCTCAACCGCGAGGCGGTGCACCACACCGTGCTCAGCGCGCATGAGGGCCTTGTCGGCCTGGTCGCCAGCGAGGCAACGCCTCTCAACCTGAGCGATGCGCAGAGCCATCCGGCCTTCTCGTTCCGCCCGGAGACCGGCGAAGAGATCTACCACTCCTTCCTCGGCGTGCCGATCCTGCGGGCCGGCAACACCCTCGGCGTGCTGGTGGTGCAGAACCGCGCCAAGCGCAACTATGTCGAGGAGGAGCTCGAGGCGCTTCAGACCACAGCGATGGTGCTGGCGGAGCTGATCGCCTCCGGCGAGCTGTCTGCGCTGGCCCAGCCGGGCCATGAGCCCGCGGCGCGCCATTCGTCGCAGAAGGTCGGCGCCATCCTGTCGGAAGGCATCGCACTCGGCCATGTCGTGCTGCACGAGCCGCGCGTCGTCATCAAGGACTACATCGCCGAGGACCTGCCGAAGGAGATCAAGCGGCTCGACACCGCGCTCGCCAAGCTGCGCGCCGATCTCGACCGAATGCTGGAGCGCGGCGACGTCGCGGAAGGCGGCGAGCATCGCGAAGTGCTGGAAGCCTACCGCATGTTCGCCAACGACCAGGGCTGGTCGCACAAGCTGCACGAGGCGGTCGCCACCGGCCTCACGGCGGAGGCCGCCGTCGAGCGTGTGCAATCCGATACCCGCGCGCGCATGCTGCGCTCGACCGATCCCTATTTGCGCGACCGGCTGCATGATCTCGAGGATCTCGGCTATCGCCTGATGCGGCAGCTGGTCGGCCAGGATCACGCGCCGTCACGCGAACAATTGCCCGACAATGCCATCGTCATCGCGCGCGCGATGGGTCCGGCGGCGCTGCTCGACTACGACCGCAAGCGCCTGCGCGGCATCATATTGGAGGAAGGCACCGCCAATTCCCACGTCTCGATCGTGGCGCGCGCGCTCGGCATTCCCGCGGTCGGCGAAGTCCCGAACGCGCCTGGCATCGCCGATCCCGGCGACGCCGTCATCGTCGACGGCACCTCCGGCATGATCTATGTGCGCCCATCGCAGGAGGTCGAAGCGGCCTTCGCAGAGCGCGTGCGCTTCCGCGCCCGCCGCCAGGCGCAGTATCTGGCGCTGCGCGACCTGCCCTGCGTCACCAAAGACGGCCAGAAGGTCGAGCTGATGATCAATGCGGGTCTCGCGATCGACCTGCCGCATATCGAAGACACCGGCAGCGCCGGCATCGGCCTGTTCCGCACCGAGCTGCAATTCATGGTCGGCCAGAGCCTGCCGCGCACCAGCGACCAGCTCGCGCTCTATCGCACCGTGCTGGATGCCGCCGGCACGAAGCCCGTCACCTTCCGCACCCTCGACATCGGCGGCGACAAGGCGCTGCCTTATATGGAAGCAGTGATCGAGGAGAATCCCGCGCTCGGATGGCGCGCGATCCGGCTCGGGCTCGACCGTCCCGGCCTGTTGCGCGGCCAGATCCGCGCACTGCTGCGCGCCGGAGGTGGCCGCGCGCTGCGCATCATGTTCCCGATGATCTCGGAGGTCGCCGAATTCGATTCGGCGAAGGCGCTGGTCGAGCGCGAGCTGACCTATCTGCGCCAGCACGGCCACACGCTGCCTGAAAGAATCGACATCGGCACCATGGTCGAGGTGCCGGCGCTGCTCTATCAGCTCGACGAGCTCCTCAAGAAGGTCGACTTCATCTCGGTCGGCTCCAATGATCTGTTCCAGTTCCTGTTCGCGGTCGACCGCGGCAACGCAAAGGTCTCCGAGCGCTTCGACACCATGTCGGCGCCGATCCTGCGCGCGCTTCGCGACATCGCACGCAAGACGCAGGCCGCGAAGAAATCGCTGTCGCTCTGCGGCGAGATGGCGTCGAAGCCGATCGGCGCGCTGGCGCTGATCGCGATGGGCTATCGCTCGCTGTCGCTCTCGGCCACCGCGCTCGGCCCGGTCAAGGCGATGGTGATCGATCTCGACGCCAAGAAGGCCGAAGCGATGCTCGGCCCGTTGCTGGACGCGCCCGCCGGCAGCGTCTCGATCCGGCAGAAGCTGACGGAATTTGCCGAGGCCGAAGGCCTGGCGTTGTAGCGGGCCTGTCGCCGCTTCCCGCCGCCTCGCCTTTCCCGCATTTTGAGACTGAACCGATGTCGTCACTCCCCGAAGCCAAACTGGACGTCCTGCTCGCGCATCACGCCTCGCTGGAGGCCGAATCGCTCGGTCAGCTCGCTTCCGAACGCTATGTGCAGATCACGCGTGAGCTCGCCGAGCTCACGCCATTGATCGAAGCGGTCAAGACCTATCGATCGGCCGTCAAGGAGCTCGCCGACACTGAGGCGCTGATCGCCGACCCCGCGACCGATGCCGAGATGCGCGCCATGGCGGAATCCGAGCGCGGCGAGCTGACGCCGAGGATCGAGGAGCTGGTCCAGAAGATCCGCGTCGCACTGCTGCCGAAGGACGCGATGGATGACCGCAACGTGGTGCTGGAAATCCGCGCCGGCACCGGCGGCGACGAGGCTTCGCTGTTCGCCGGAGACCTGTTCCGGATGTACGAGCGCTTCGCGGCCCTGCAGGGCTGGAAGGTCGAGGTGATCTCGGCCAGCGAAGGCAGCGTCGGCGGCTATAAGGAAATCATCGCGGAGGTGCAGGGCCGCGGCGCGTTCTCGAAGCTGAAGTTCGAGTCCGGCGTGCACCGCGTGCAGCGCGTGCCGGACACCGAGACGCAGGGGCGCATCCACACATCCGCCGCCACCGTCGCCGTGATGCCCGAGGTCGAGGAGGTCGATGTCGAGATCCGGAACGATGATCTGCGTATCGAGACGATGCGCGCCGGAGGCGCCGGCGGCCAGCACGTCAACAAGACCGAATCGGCGATCCGCATCACCCACATCCCGACCGGCATCGTGGTGATGATGCAGGACAGCCGCTCGCAGCACAAAAATCGCGCGTCCGCCATGAACATCCTGCGCTCGCGCATCTACGACGCCGAGCAGCAGCGCCTCGACGCGGCGCGCTCGGCCGAGCGCAAGGAGAAGGTCGGCTCCGGCGACCGCAGCGAGCGCATCCGCACCTATAATTTCCCGCAAGGACGCGTCACCGATCACCGCATCAATTTGACGCTCTACAAGCTGCCGCAGGTGATCGCGGGCGAAGCGCTGGGCGAACTGACCGACGCGCTGACCACCGAGCACCAGGCCGCGCAGCTCGCCGCCCAGGGCGCGGCGGCGTAGAGCTCGCGGCTTCGCGCTTTCTTCAGCGTCTCTTGGCTCGAAACGCTCGCAGGATCTTGCCCAAACCGGGCGCGGCGGCGCTGAGCTCGTCCAGATGGATGCGCGAGAGGGATCGCAGCTTCCGCTCGCCCTTCGCTGTCAGCTTGACCAGGACGCGCCGCGCATCATTGGGGTCGGCTTCCCGGCCAATCAGCTTCAGTTTCGCCATGCGATCCACCAGCTCCACCGCGGTGTGGTGCCGGATCAGCAGGAAGCGCGCGATGTCGCCGACGCTGGCGCCATCAGGGGCAGCCAATCCCTTGATCGCCAGCAGCGCCTGGTGCTGCTGCGGCGTCAACCCGGCGCTCTGAGCCGCGGCTTCGCTGAAGGCCAGGAAGGTTCGGAGCTGATAGCGAAACTGCGCAAGCGCCGCGTAGTCGGCCTCGCGCATCGCGCCACTCTTTGTGGGCACAGCACGCGCCGGGCGTGTCGTCTTCCGCTTCGATGGGGCCATTCCCTGCCTGCGACGTCGAGCCAGCCGGTGCAACGGGCGGCCTCACCGAGACTAGCAAGGAAGGTCAGGCCGAACCAACCGACCGGCGCCCCGGATGCACAAATATCGCCACCTATTCGAAGCTGGACAGCAGGATCTTCACCAGGATGACCTGTAACGCGATCGGGATGCGGACGCTCTTCCGCCGGATCGAGCGCTGCAGCGCGCCGGCAATCTCGGAGCTGGTCAAGGTACCGGCGGATGCATTGGTAATCATCTCCGCCCACATCTGCGACAGCGAGCCGCCGGGTGGGATCACCGGCTTGATGGTCACGCCGCAGCCCTGCGCCCAGTCGATGATCTCCCTCATCGTGTGAGGGCCGCAATTGCGCGCGGTGGCGAGGCGTTCAGCCGTCAGAGCAAGCAGCAATTCGCGCGAGGGCGACCAATTCCCCTTCGGCGGCTGCTCGGCAGTGAGCTCGACCGCGAGCTCCTTGAGGACGTTCTGGGCGCGCACGCTCAGCTTCTGCATCGGACCGGGTGCGCGCTTCGCCTGAACGGGGCCGACGGCGGGCCCGCGCCGGCCGGCCGGCCAGTTGCGCGGATCGGGCATGCGCGAGGCATCGCCGGACTGCGGTGTCGCTCGCTGTCCGTTCGCCTCTTCCACTGGCCACCCCGCCTCCTGCCGCTCCGCACCTTGCGGCCAAGACCGTCGCTTCCGGGTACCCGCCACCGTCGTCTGCCGCGCCATTTCTCTCGCCGAACCCGCCAGCCTCGTACTCACAAAGACTAATATATATCGTGATGCGATATGTTTTCACGAGATAATTTTCGGCGTTCGACCAAAGACGAAATTGACAGAAGGCGTTCACAAGCAATGCTTGCGTCCAAGAGCTACACGCGGATGTGACGTGCCCGGCGCGGGCAGGCCCTTGAGGCCGGCTGCCCCCGGACAGGACGTGCTTTGCCTGCAAACAAGAACGATGTTCGGAGGAAACGATCATGACTGACAATCTCATCCGCCGCGGCCTCTCGCGCCGTGGCCTGCTTGAGACCACCGCGGGCCTCATCGGCGGCGCGGTTCTGCCCGGGATGCCGGCGTTTGCCGAGGACAAGCTGGCGATCGGCTCCTACCCCGCCGGGGTCTCGGGCTCCACCGCCTTCATCGGCATCTCCGTGCCGCGCACCGGCACCTATGCCGTACAGGGTGAAGACGAGCTCAAGGGCTATCAGCTCGCGATCGAGCACATCAACAGCGGGCACGACCTGATCAAGAAGATATCGCCGAAGACCAGCAAGGGCGTGCTCGGTAAGGAGCTGAAGTTCGGCGTCGCCGATTCCGCGGCCAAGCCAAACGAGGCGGTGCAGGCGCAGCAGCGCTTCATCAGCGAGAACAAGGCGATCATGATCACCGGCGGCACGTCGAGCGCCGTTGCAGTGGCGCTGAACAAACTCGCCCAGCGCGAACACGTCATTTTCGTGTGTGGCATTTCCGGCTCGAACGATACCACTGGCAAGGATTGCGTCCGCTACGGCTTTCGCCAGAACTTCTACGGCCAGACTGCGGCTGCAGCGATCGGCCCGGTGATGGTACGTGAGTTCGGTAAGGGCAAGAAGGCCGCGTATCTCACGCCTGATTACACCTACGGCCACACCGTCACCAAATCCATGCAGGATTTCCTCGCAACAGCGGGCTGGACGACGACCACCAACCAGGTGGCGCCCCTCGGCGCACCCGACTATTCCTCCTATCTGCTGAACGTCGCGAATTCAGGCGCCGATGTGCTCATCAACGTCAATTGGGGACACGACGCCGTGCTGTCGACACAACAGGCCAAGCAGTTCGGCGTGCTCGACAAGATGAAGCTGGTCGTCCCCTACCAGGTGCCTTTCATCGCGCGCGAGACCGGCGGCCTGATGCAGGGCGTCTACGCCGCCACCGATTATTGGTGGACCATCGAAGACAAATTCCCGCTCGCCAAGATGTTCAACGAAGCATTCGAGAAGAAGTACGGCTACAAGCCCGAATGGGGCGCGGAGAACGCCTATGTCAGCTTCGCGCATTGGGCGCACATGTGCGAGCAGGCCGGCAGCTTCAGCCCGCCCGACGTGATCAAGGCCTACGAGAAGGGCGAGACGATCCCCTCCCTGGTGGGCGAAGTGCATTACCGTCCCGAGGACCATCAGTGCGTCCGGCCGGTGATCATCGTCAAGGGCAAGCAGCAAAAGGACATGAAGAACAAGGAAGACTGGTACGACGTCGTCGAGATCGTCCCGGGGGAAAGCCTGATGCAGAAGCCGGACGCCTTCGGCTGCCATCTCGGCGACTACAGCTGAGACCTCGCTAACCCCTGTGACGCCGCGGACTGCACTCCGGTCCTGCGGCGTCACCCTTTTTTGGACGCGCACCATCGCGCGCCACAACAGCGATTGTCGCATGATAAGTTGGCCCAACCTCGTTTCGCAGCTTTTCAACGGGCTCGCGCTCGGCGCCCTGCTCGCGCTGATCAGCTCCGGCCTGACCATCATCTACGGCACGCTCGGCGTGCTCAACCTCGCGCACGGCGCGATGTTCATGATCGGCGGCTATGCCGGCTTCGTCGCCTACCAGTACACGGAGTCGTTCATCCTCGCCGTGATCGCGGGTTCGCTGTTCGTGATGCTGCTCGGCGTTCTCATGGAACGCGTCATCATCCGCCATTTCTATCACCGCCCGCACGAGGATCAGCTGCTCGTGACCTTCGGGCTAGGCATCTGTTTCGTCGAGCTCGTGCGCCTGATCTTCTCGAGCCAGTCGCAGCTGGTGCCGCCGCCGGCCCTGTTCCGGGGCATCACCAATCTCGGCTTCATGTTCTATCCGACCTACCGCCTCGCCGTCGTCGGCATCGTCGCGGTCGCCCTCGGCGCACTTTTTATCGTCCTTTACCGGACCCGGCTGGGCATGATTGTGCGCGCCGGCATCGAGGATTCGGTGATGGTCGATTCGCTCGGCATCAATGTCTATCGCGTCTTCATGGTGGTGTTCGGCATCGGCGCAATGGCCGCCGGCTTTGCCGGCATCGTCAACGCGCCGGTGGTGTCGCTGACACCGGGCATCGGTGACGACATCCTGGTCCAGACCTTCGTGGTGGTGGTGATCGGCGGCGTCGGCTCGTTCCCCGGCGCAATTCTGGGCGGCCTGATCGCCGGCGAGATCATCAGCGTCACCTCCATGTTCAACCCCGGCTACGCCTATGTGATGCTGTTTGCGGCGATGACGCTCGTGCTCGTGGTACGACCGCATGGCCTGCTCGGCGTCCAAGGCCGCGAGTAAGCGATCTCCTGATGCTCAAGCAACGCCCCTTCCTGATCGAAGCCCTGACCGCGATCGGCTTGATCGCAGCCCCCTTCGTGCTGCCTCATCTCGGCTTCGCGCCGAACACCGTGAACAGGATCCTGGTCTGGGGCCTGTTCGGCCTCGGCTTCGACATCCTGTTCGGCTTCACCGGCCTGCTCTCGTTCGGCCAATCCGCCTTCTACGGCACCGGCGGCTTCGTCGCCGCCTACCTGCTGACCCGCGCGGGCTTCGGCAACGTGCTGGGCGCGCTGATCATCGGCATGATCGCGGCGGCCGCGACCGGCTACCTGATCGGCCTGATCGCATTGCGCCGCACCGGCATCTATTTCGCGATGATCACCGTGGCGATCGCGGAGGTGTTCTTCTTCGTCGAGTTCAATCCACTTTCCGATTTCACCGGCGGCGAGAACGGCCTGCCGGGGGTACCGACGCCGAGCTTCGATCTCGGCTTCACCTCCATCCACTTCACCAATGGCTGGTCGCTCTATCAGTTCATCGCGCTGTGCTACTTCGTCGGCGTCGTCATCGCCCTCAGGATCGTGCGCTCGCCGGTCGGCGCGATTCTGAGTGCGATCCGCGACAATCCGCTGCGCGCCACGGCCGTCGGACACAACATCCATGGCTACAAGCTGACCGCCTTCGTGATCGCAGCCGCTTACGCGGGCTTCGCCGGCGGACTGCTCGGCGTGCTCCAGGCCTTCATGCCGCCCGACGCCTTCACCTTCGACACCTCGGGCCAGCTCGTGATGCAGACGGCCATCGGCGGCAGGGGCACGCTGTTCGGACCGCTGGTCGGCGCAACCGTTTGGCTCTTCCTTCAGGACTTCCTCCAGTCCGCGCTGGGCCTCGGCGCAGCCTGGAAGCTGGTGCTGGGTGTCGTCTTCGTGCTGCTGGTCTGCTTCCTGCGCGGCGGCATCATCGGCGGTCTTGCCGATCTCTACCGCCTCGTCTCGGGCAAGCGAAAGCGAACGGATGCGGAGATGGAGCAGGAGGCCGCTGACGCCGAGGCCACACTGCAACCCCCACCGGCGCCGATGCAGGCCAAGGAGGTCGCGCATCCCGCATATTCCGGGCCGATCCTGAAAGCCACCGGCCTGACCAAACGCTATGGCGGTCTCGTCGCCAACAGCGACATCGATTTCAGCGTCAATCAGGGCGAGCTGCGCGGGATCATCGGCCCCAACGGCGCCGGAAAATCGACCTTCTTCAAGATGCTGACCTGCGAGATCGCGCCGAGCTCCGGCCAGATCGTATTCGAGGGGCGAGACATCACGGGATTGAAGGTGACCGAGGTCTGCCAGCTCGGCCTCACCAAGAGCTATCAGGTCAACCAGCTCTTCACCGGGTTGACGGTGCGGCAGAACCTGACGATCGCAGCGCTGGCCGAGCTCCGTGGAAAATTTCGGCTCGACCTGTTCCGCAAGCTCTCCAGCGTCAAGGGCCTGACCGAGCAGGTGGAGCACACGCTTGCCCTCGTCAATTTGAGCCGCCGGGCCGATACGCCGGTATCCGAGCTCGCCTATGGCGAGAAGCGCAGGCTCGAAATCGGCCTCGCGCTCGCCACCTCGCCGCGCCTGCTGCTGCTCGACGAACCGCTTGCGGGCATGAGCCCACGCGAGCGCGTCGAGACCGTCAAGCTGCTCAAATCGATCGCGCGAGGGCGCACCATGATCATCATCGACCACGACATGGATTCGCTGTTCGAGCTGGTCGAACGCGTAACGGTGCTCCAGGAAGGCAAGGTTCTGCTCGACGGCACGCCGGAGGAAATCAAGGCCAACGCCGCCGTGCAGGAAGCCTATCTCGGCGGAGTTCACGGGGAGATCGCCGCATGAGCCTGATCGAGGTCAACGACCTGAACAGCTATTACGGTGACTCCCACATCCTGTTCGACGTCGCCATGCACGTCGCGCGTCACGAAGTGGTGGCGCTGCTCGGTCGCAACGGCGCCGGCAAGAGCACCACGCTGAAGAGCCTGATGGGGGTCGTGACGCCGCGTAGCGGCAGCGTGAAGTTCGACGGCATCGATATCGCCGGGCGCAAGAGCCACAGAATCGCCCAGGCCGGCATGCAGCTCGTGCACGAGGAACGCCGCATCTTCGGCAGCCTGTCGGTGGAGGAAAACATCGTCCTCGCCGGCATCACTGCGCCGAAACGCTGGCCGCTCGATCGGATCTACGAAATGTTTCCGCGGCTGAAGGAGCGGCGCAACAACCGCGGCACCGAGCTCTCCGGCGGCGAGCAGCAGATGCTCGCGATCGCACGGGCGTTGGTGCGCGACCCCAAGATCGTGCTGCTGGACGAGCCGTTCGAGGGGCTCGCGCCCGTCATCGTTCACGATCTCGTCAAGGCCTGCCGCGAGCTCGCCGCCGCCGGCCAGACCATCGTGCTGGTCGAGCAGAATTTGGCGGCGACGCTGGCGCTGGCGAGCCGGATCTACATCATCAACAACGGGCACATCGTGCACGAGGGGCCGGCGCGGGAGCTCAAGGCCCAGCCGGAGCTGCTCCAGCGCTATCTCGGCGTCTAGAGAGCGGCGATCATTCGCCTGGCGTGAGCGGCGAGCACCGTCATGTCCTCCTTGCGCGTCTGCGCCGGCAGCAGCTCGGTCCCGGCCCTGACCGGCATGACGTGCATGTGCAGGTGAAAGACCACCTGGCCGCTGGCCGGCTCGCTGAACTGCTGAAGGATGATGCCCTCGGCGTCGAACGCCTTCATCGCGGCAATCGCGATCCGCTTGGCGGTTCGGGCGACCGCGGCGAGGTCGTCATCCGCGATGTCGAGGATGCCGCGTGCCCGCGCCCGGGGAACGACCAGCGTGTGCCCGGGCGAGCGCGGCATGATATCGAGGAAGGCGAGGCTACGGTCGTCCCTGAAAACCTCGAAGCAGGGGATCTCGCCGCGCAGGATTTTTGCGAAGACGTTCTGATCGTCGTAGGGCGTCATGGACCCTCCTTCGTTGCGAGGCGCGATCTGACGCGCTCCTTTCCGTTGACGCAAGCAAGCCAGCCGGCCTATCCACGATGCCAGGCAGGATAGTTCCATTGGCGACAGATTTCGATCCCGGACACAGCATCGAGAGTGCGCGGCGCGCGCTTGCGGCTCGGCTGCAATCGGCCGGCATCGAGCAGCCCGCTCTCGATGCGCGCCTGCTCGTAGGGGCTGCGCTGAGGCTTGATCTGACCGGCATGGTGACGCAGGCGGCCCGGCAACTCGCACCCGAAGAGGCTGCGCGGCTGGAAGCGTACGCAAAGCGCCGGCTCGCGCATGAGCCGGTCGCCCGCATTCTCGGCGCTCGGGAATTCTGGGGCCTGCCGTTCCAGCTGTCCGAGGCGACCCTGGTGCCGCGTCCCGATACCGAGACGGTGGTCGAGCTCGCGCTCGAGATCTTTCGTGGGCTCACGATATCGGGACAGCGCCCGCGCATCGCTGATATCGGCACCGGATCCGGCGCCATCCTGCTCGCGCTGCTGCACGAGATTCCCGGCGCGTTCGGGGTCGGCACCGATCTCAGTCTGACCGCGCTCAAGACCGCGAGAGACAACGCCGCGGCTCTCGGCCTCGCCGACCGCGCCAGCTTCGTCGCCTGTTCCTACGCAACGGCGCTCCGCGGCCCGTTCGATCTCGTCGTGTCGAATCCGCCCTACATCCCGTCGGCTGAAATTCCGAAACTGAGCATCGAGGTGCGCGAGCATGATCCGCATCTGGCGCTCGACGGCGGCAATGACGGTTACGACGCCTATCGCGCCCTGATCCCGCAGGCGGCTGAACGTCTCGCCCCCGGCGGAGCACTGATCGTCGAGGCCGGACAGGGCCAGGCCCGAAATATTGAAACCTTGCTGACGGCTGCCGCGTTGGTCGTGGACAGGTCGCCCAAGGCCGATCTGGCGGGCATCCCGCGGGCGGTTTCGGCCCGGAAAATGCCCCCATAAAAGCCGGATTGGGCTGCAAAAAACCTCTTGGAATATCCCTTGGGAACGACTACCTTCCGATCAACACATCGGTGCCGGCCCCGTAGACTTACGGGCGAAAGCCGGGCTCTCGGGCGAGAGCTTACTGATAAAGGTTCCAAGCCGCAGGTCCTGTTGAGCGCGATGGCCATTTGAGCTGCGCTGCTTACCGACCGCAACGTGAACGAAAGCCTGATATTGCGCTTGAAGACTTACGCAACAAAGCAGGGCTTGTTTCGGCAGGCGATATGAATGGGTTCGCTGGCGATGGATGCTGGCGGTGGGGAACGCGTCTTTTGTTGAACGCGACGGTCGACAAACATCGGCAGGGATCAAGCCGCTCTTGCGTGCGGTTGCGCGCAAGCGATGTGAACCGCTGTCATCAGGTCACTCTCGGCAATCAGTAATGCGTGCAACCTTTAGGGCTGGAATTAAAGGCAGGACATGAGAAACGGTCAGAACAAGCAGCGGATGCGCAACCGCAACAATAATAATAATAACAATAACAACAATAATAACCGGCGCGGCCAGAACCCGATGACCCGGGTCTACGAGTCCAACGGACCCGACATCAAGATCCGCGGCACGGCTTCGCATATTGCTGAAAAATATCTCCAGCTCGCGCGCGACGCGCGCTCCTCCGGAGACCCCGTTGCGGCCGAGAACTACTACCAGCATGCCGAGCATTATTTTCGCCTGATCGCGACGGCTCAGGAGCAGTTCCGGCAGAACCAGCAGCCGCGCGGCGATGAGCCCATCAACAGCAGCGGCGACGACGGCGAGGACGACGGCGAGAATTTCTCGAATTTCGGCCAGGAGCCGGGGTTTGTCCCACAGCCACCACCGCCGCCCTTCACGCGCGACCGCGACGGCCCGCGCGATCATCAGCCGCGTGATCATCAGCCCCGCGACAACCACTATCAGCGCGACAATCAGCAGCCGCGCGAGCATCGCGAACGCGACCATCGTCCGCAGCCGCAATATCAGCCCCAGCCGCAACCGCTGCCGCTGAACCAGCCCCAGCCCGTCGTCGCCGACGCGGTCAGCGTCGATCGTCTGCCGTCCTTCATCACCGGTCCGCAGCCGCAGGTGAACAGTGGCGCGCCCGGCCAGGCCGGCTTCGAAGGTGCTGGTGGTGGCGAGCGCTTTCCGCGGCGGCGCCGCCGCCCGAATGGCCCGCGCCCCGAGCGCGAAGCCGCTCCGGCCGCCTCGAGCGACGAAGTGGCCCCCGGCGAGTAAACCTTTCGCCGGACATCCTTCGCCAGATACCCTGACCTGAATCGTCCCGGCATGTCCGGGACGATTTGTTTTTAGCCGCGCGTCGCCGTCGTCGATGACGGCACCAGCACCGGCTTCGCCAGTGAGGGAATCAGCCGCGCCCGCTCGCGCTTGGCGGGGATCGCGCGGTAGACCTGCTTGGTCGCCTCAACGATGTGCACGCCGGCAAAGGGCAGCGACAGCGCCGCGCCGGCGCGCTCCCACATCTGCGCGGATTTCAGCACCCAGCCGCCAGCATAGGGCGGCATGAACAGCGCCTCGCCCCAGGCGGTCGGGGTGAACCAAGTCTGGCGCAACAGATCGGTGATCTGCGAGCGCGAATAGGGCCGGCCGTGACCGAACGGCGTGCTGTCGGTGCGGGTCCACACCCCGCGCCGGTTCGGGATCACCGCAATCACGCGACCGGACGGGGACAGCACGCGCCACGCCTCGCGCAGCAGCGCGGCCGGATCGTCCGACATTTCCAGTGCGTGGACCAGCAGGATGCGATCCACCGCGGCGTCGGGAAGCGGCAGCGAGAACTCGTCCACCAGCGAGGCGAGCGCCGGCCGTCCCGTCGGCCATTTCAGGACGCCCTGGGCCGACGGCATGAAGGCGATGCAGCGCTCCGCGTCCTCGCGGAACAACCCGAGATAGGGCGTGGGATAGCCGAAGCCGAGCACCCGCTGGCCATCGACGCGCGGCCAGCGCTCCCGAATGCCGCGATTGATCATTTGCCGCGCCACAATCCCGAGGCGACGGGAGTAGAACTCGCGGAGGTCGACGACATCAATGGTCATGATCGCAATGTAACATGCACGAGGCGGCCCCGCGCGCGGAATATTGCATTGCCTGCGCAACGTTAACGCCATATTTGTCTGACGGAGCTGAGCGCGATCGGAGATGACATGGCCGCCGAAATTCGTACTTTCACCTGTTTAAACGACAATTTCGGTTACCTGATCCACGATGTGGAAACCAAGGCGACGGCGTCGATCGACGCGCCGGAGGCCGGCCCCATCCTGAAGGCGCTCGAGCGCGAGGGCTGGCAGCTCACCGACATCCTGATCACCCATCATCATGGCGATCATGTCGGCGGGGTCGCCGAACTCAAGCAGAAATACAATTGCCGCGTCGTCGCGCCGCATGACAAGACCACTGAGATCGCAGACGTCGACCTGCGCGTCGCCAACGCCGAAATCGTCAAGGTCGGCAGCTTGTTGGGGCGCGTGCTGGAGACGCCCGGCCACACGCTCGACCACATCTCCTACGTGTTCGACACCGAGAAAGCGCTGTTCGCCGCCGACACGCTATTCTCGATCGGCTGCGGCCGCGTGTTCGAGGGCACCTATCCGATGATGTGGGATTCGCTTCTGAAGCTGCGTGCCCTGCCCGACGACTTCAAGGTCTATTGCGGCCATGAATACACGGCGTCCAACGTCAAGTTCGCGCTGACCGTCGACCCCGACAATGCGGCGCTGCAGGCGCGCGCGGCCGAGGTGGCGAGGCTGCGGGCCGAGAACAAGCCGACCATTCCCTCGCTGCTTGGTGATGAAAAGCGGACAAACGTATTCCTGCGCGCTGATGAACCCTCGATCGCAGCCAGGCTGCACATGAAGGGCGCGGATGCCACCGCGGTGTTCGGCGAGCTGCGCGAGCGCAAGAACAAATCTTGAGGAACAAGTCCTGAAGATCAAATCCTGACGGGAATCGATGCCGACCGCAGCCGAGATCATCGCGCGCCTTGAACTCCGACCGCATCCCGAAGGCGGGCACTATCGCGAGACGTTTCGCGATCAGACCACCGACACCAACGGCCGCGCGCGCTCGACGCTGATCTACTTCCTGCTGGCGCGCGGCGAGCGTTCGCACTGGCACCGCATCGATGCGGTCGAGAGCTGGCACTATTACGCCGGCAGCCCGCTGACGCTGCGCATCGCCCATGACGGCTGCTCCCAGCACGAGGTGCGGCTCGGCGCGGACCTGTTGAACGGCGAGCGGCCACAGGCGATCGTGCCGGCGGATGCCTGGCAGACGGCGGAGACCACCGGCGAGTGGACCCTGGTCGGCTGCACTGTGGCGCCGGCCTTCGAGTTCGCGAAGTTCGAGCTCGCGCCCAAGGGCTGGGAGCCCTAAGGCCCCGTCGCTTCGGCTTGCGCCGGCAATGACGCTACCGCTTTCGCAGCACCATGTCCTTCGCGGCTATCAGGCCGCCGCCGGCGATCAGGATCGCCGCGATGGTGATATTGGCGCTGGCATTGGCGAATCCGGCGGCGATGAGGAAGCCGGTCGAGAGTAGCGGCGTCGCGTAGGACGCGGCGCCGAGCACGCGGATGTCGCCGCGCTTCATGCCGATGTCCCAGGCGTAGAACGCAGCACCGACCGGACCGATGCCGAGCGCGATCACGGAGAGCCATTGCAAGGTCGTGTCCGGCCACACCGTGGTTTCGAGCAGTCCATGCATCAGCGCGGCGAGCACCGCGGTGGCGAGGCAAAATCCCGCGACCGCATCGGTCGGCACCGCCTTCAATCGCCGCGACAACACCGAATAGGTCGCCCACACGAACGCTGCGATGAAGGCCGCGGCCAATCCCGGCAATTGACCCTGCGTGAAGCCGGAGGTGTTCCCAGCGAACAGCAGCACGGTGCCGACGAGGCCGAGCACGGCGCCCACGACGTGATGCACGGCAAGCCGCTCGCCCGGCAGGAACGACGAGAACAGCACGATCAGGAGCGGCCACAGATAATTCAGCAGGCCGGCTTCAGCCGGCGGCGCAAAGCGCAGCGCGAGGAAATACAGCGCGTGATAGCCGAACAATCCGCCGACACCGACGGTCCACACGGCCAGCGGCTGACGCAGGCTTTTGGCCGCCTCGCCGCGGCCGATCCAGGTGAGCAGGCCGACGAGACCGCCGATTGCGAACGTCATCGCGGCCAGCTGGAACGCCGGGATCTTTCCGGTCGCCACCGTCATCACCGACAGCAGCGACCACATCAGGATCGCGGTCAATCCGATCAGCGTTGCCGTGCGGGGAGTCATCGATCAAAGGCTCTGAGGACGTTTATGCCCGGCACGAGGCCGGGCATTTTCGTCTTCACTATCGCCTTGTCGCGCCTGAAGCTACAGGCATTTGGCTCAGCGACGTTCAGCGGAGAGAATTGGCGCCATCAGGCCTGATATTGGCCGCCATTGATGGTCAGCGTCGAGCCGGTGATGAAGCCGGCCTCGTCCGCCGCCAGGAACACGACCGCGCGCGCGATCTCTTCCGGTTCGCCGAGCCGATTGACCGGGATCTGCGGGATCACGTTCTTTTCCAGGACCTCCTTCGGCACGGCCTGCACCATTTCGGTGTTGATGTAGCCGGGGCAGATCGCGTTGACGGTGATGCCGCCCTTGGCGTTCTCGAGCGCGAGTGCCTTGGTGAAGCCGATGTCACCGGCCTTTGCCGCGGAATAGTTGACCTGGCCGAACTGTCCCTTTTGGCCGTTGATCGACGAGATCGAGATGATGCGACCGAACTTGCGCGCACGCATGCCTTCAATGACTGGACGCGTCATGTTGAACAGCGAACCGAGGTTGGTATTGATGACGGCGTTCCACTGCTCGAGCGTCATCTTGTGAAAGGCGGTGTCGCGGGTAATGCCGGCATTGTTGACGAGCACGTCGATCGGGCCGATCTCGGCCTCGACCTTCTTCACGCCCTCGGCGCAAGCATCGAAACTGCTGACGTCCCATTTGTAGACGGCGATGCCGGTCTCGGCCTTGAACTTCTCCGCCGCGGTGTCGTTGCCGGCATAGCTCGCCGCCACCTTGTAGCCGGCCGCCTTCAGCGCCTTGCTGATCGCAGCTCCGATGCCCCGCGTACCACCCGTCACCAATGCAACACGTGCCATATCGTATTTCCTTCCCTTGGACTCTTCGGACGTTTCTGAGTGATCGTTTTTAAGCGCGGATTATGGGGCACGTTTGACGGACATCAAGAACAAAACGCCCGGCGTCGAGCCGGGCGTTTCTCTTTAGTCGAGGCTTGTACGGTTGCGAAGAATATTTGATTTGCAACCGCCGCCTTTTTAATCGCGTGCAACGCACTCAGTCACGTGTGCAGCGCACGCGCAAATGACGCGGCAAATATCTTCAGTCGCGCGCCACACACATCGCGATACCCATGCCGCCGCCGATGCACAGCGTGGCGAGACCCTTCTTTGAATCCCGCTTCTGCATTTCGTGGAGCAGCGTCACCAGAACGCGCGCGCCGGAGGCACCGACCGGATGGCCGATCGCGATCGCGCCGCCGTTGACGTTGACCTTGGAGGTATCCCAGCCGAGATCCTTGTTGACGGCACAGGCCTGCGCCGCGAAGGCTTCGTTGGCCTCGATCAAGTCGAGATCGCCGACATTCCAGCCGGCCTTCTTCAGCGCGGCACGCGAGGCCGGGATCGGGCCCGAGCCCATGATCTTCGGATCGACGCCGGCCTGCGCCCAGGACACGATGCGCGCGAGCGGCTTCTTGCCTTCCTTGGCAGCCTGCTTGGCGGTCATCAGCACCACGACCGCAGCGCCGTCATTGATACCCGACGCAGAGCCCGCGGTGACCGTGCCGTCCTTCTCGAAGGCCGGACGGAGCTTCGCCATCGCGTCGACCGTTGCGCCATGGCGCGGATATTCGTCGGCGCTGACGACGACATCGCCCTTGCGTCCCTTGATGGTGACGGGAACGATTTCGTCGTTGAATCTACCGGCCTTCTGCGCGGCTTCGGCCTTCTGCTGCGAGGCGACCGCGAACTCATCCTGCTGGGCGCGGGTGATCTGCCACTGCCGCGCGACGTTCTCGGCGGTGTTGCCCATGTGATAGCCGTTGAAGGCGTCCCACAGACCGTCCTTGATCATGGTGTCGATGAATTCGACTGCACCCATCTTGACGCCGCCACGCAGGTACTGGGCGTGCGGAGCCATGCTCATGGATTCCTGGCCCCCGGCGACCACGATCTCGGAATCGCCGTTGAGCAGTGCCTGATAGCCGAGCGCAACGGTGCGCAGGCCCGAGCCGCAGAGCTGGTTGACGCCCCAGGCCGGGCTCTCGACCGGAATGCCGGCATTGATCGAGGCCTGGCGGGCCGGGTTCTGACCCTGGGCGGCGGTCAGGATCTGGCCCATGATGACTTCGGAGACCCGGCCGGGCTCGATGCCGCCGCGCTCCAGCGCGGCCTTGATGGCGATGGCGCCGAGATCATGGGCGGGAAGGGTTGCGAACGCTCCGTTGAAGCTTCCGACCGGGGTGCGGGCGGCGCTGACGATGACGACATCGTCTGACATGGGCATCTCCTGGGTTGAATGGGGGCAGACGGGGCTGGGGAAACGGCTCGCCAGTCTCGGACGGCATCCTGTTAACGTCGTTGAGGCATGTCAATCGGCCGACGGCCGAATTCATCCCGCAGCGCATTCAAAATAGCGTTCTTGGCGCTTTCGCAAGCACGTTTTTGCTGCCCGATTAACCGTGGCGCACAAAACGGTAGCGTGACCCCTTTGAAAATGCTTATTTTGTTGCGTTGCGTACTCTTCCCGCCCTGCGGCATAGCCCGTCAGGTTCCCGTTCTCCGCGCTTGCAAGTGAGAGCCCATGGCGAAATCAGACCAACCCACCACCATCAAGAAATACGCGAACCGCCGGCTCTATAACACCGGGACGAGCACTTACGTGACGCTGGAAGACCTCGCCTCCATGGTCAAGGACGGCGAAGATTTCCTGGTCTACGACGCCAAGACCGGCGACGACATCACCCGCTCCGTACTTGCCCAGATCATCTTCGAGCAGGAGAACAAGGCCGGCCAGAACCTGCTCCCGACCACTTTCCTGCGCCAGCTCATCCGCTTCTACGGCGACAGCATGCAGATGGTGGTGCCGAAATATCTGGAGCAGGCCATCGCGTCGCTCACGCAGGAGCAGGAGAAGTTCCGCAAGCAGATCGCCACCTCGCTGTCCGGGACCCCGTTTGCGCCGCTGGAGGAACAGGTTCGCCGCAACATGGAGCTGTTCCAGCAGACCTTCTCGATGTTCAAGCCTTTCGCGCCCGGCGCAGGCCGCCCCGCCGGCTCCGCGGAGCCGGCGCCCGAGCCGACCGCAGAAGCCCCGAAGGACAGCAATATCGACGATCTGCGCCAGCAGATGAAGGACATGCAGGAACGCCTCGAGCGGATGTCGAAGAAGGACGAGTAGGTCCTCTCGTTCGCGCTCGCGTCGCGAGCGCCGCGGCCCGCTGATTTCCTCAGCAGTCCCCCACCTCGTCATTGCGAGCGCAGCGAAGCAATCCAGAATCCCTCCGCGGAGGCAGCCTGGATTGCTTCGCTTTGCTCGCAATGACGGGGAAACTGCGGAAGCTATGCCGCCAGCTTCACCGCGTGGGCAAAGTCCCAATAGAGCTTGCGCGCGCGGGTGTAGAGCGGGCCCGGCTGCAGCTCGCGATCGTCGATGCGGATCACCGGCGCGACTTTCGCGAAATTGCCCGTGGAAAAGATCTCGTCTGCGGCGAGGAAGTCGGCATAGCGCAGCGTCTTCTCGACCACGGTGACGCCGTCGGCGCGAAGCAGGCTGATGACGCGCTGGCGGGTGATGCCGTTGAGGAAGGTGCCGTTCGGCACCGGCGTGTAGACCACGCCGTCCTTGGCCATGAACACGTTGGAATTGCCGAACTCCGCGACGTTGCCGAGCATGTCGAGCATCAGCGCGTTCTGGAAGCCGCGCGAGGCGGCTTCGGCAAGCGCGCGCGAATTGTGGGCCTGCGGAACGGCGACAGCGTGATCGCGTTGCCGACCGGCTTTGGCATCGGCGCCTCGTAGATGCACAGGCACCAATCGGTGGTCTCGGGATCGAACAGCACGCCGCCGCCCGTGCCGTTCCGCGCCCAGTACATCGGACGGACGTAGAGCTCGGCATTCGGCGCGAAGCGTGCGATGCCCTCGTTTGCGAGTGTCAGCCAGGTCCCGGTATCGACCAGCGGCTTCAGGCCAAAGCTGATCGCGGATTGATTGGCGCGGGCGACGTGACGGTCGAGATCGGGCGCGACGCCTTCGAACGCCCGCGCACCGTCGAACACGACGGAGCCGAGCCAGGCCGCATGCGTGCGCGGACCCATGATCGGCACATTGCCGTCATGCCATTTGCCCTCAAAGAAGGTCCAGCTCGGCGAATAAGCGATGGGCTTTTTGATCTCGGCCATGACCGGCCTCTCCCTTGGCGTGGCGCCGCATTATAGCGCCACTATTGGGCGCAATTTCTAAATGATTCCCTGCGGGAAAATGGTGAGTTACCCTCCCGGAAGGGGAAAGGAAGCACCATGCCGCTCGATCCGCTCGCAAAGCGTTTGTTGACCATGATGGCTGCGGCTGCGCCGCAGGCACGGAGCCGGCCCAGCGTGGAGGCACGGCGGCAATCATTGGCAAAGCTGATGCAGTTTGCGCGCGCCGATGCGCCTGACGTGACGACGTCCGACGGCATGCTGCCTGGTCCCGGCGGCGCGCTGCCCTATCGCCTCTATTCACCCGCAGGCGCCGACGATCGCGCGCCCGGCTTCGTGTTCTTTCACGGCGGCGGGCTCGTTGCCGGCAGCATCGCCACGCATGACCGCATCGCGGCGGCGCTGGCACATGCGACCGGCTGCCGTCTCGTCTCGGTCGATTACCGGCTGGCACCCGAGCACAAATTCCCCGCTGCCGTGGACGATGCGATCGCTGCCACCGAATGGGTGGCGCGCGAGGCCGCATCGCTCGGCATCGACCCCGGGCGTCTGGTGCTCGGCGGCGATTCCGCCGGTGCAACGCTCGCTGCGATCGTGTGCCAGGAGGCGGCGCAGGCCGCGGGCCTTTCCATCGTCGCGCAATGCCTGATCTGCCCGGTGCTGGATTTCGAGGAGGCCTCGCCTTCGCGCGAGGCATTCGCCGAGGGCCACCTGATCGACCGCGTCACGATCGAAGCCGATCTCGCCGATTATCTGCCCGAGGACCTGGATGCCGCCGATCCGCGCATCTCGCCCTTGCGCGCGACACGGCTTGCGGACCTGCCGACCGCCATCATCCACACCGCCGAGTACGACCCGATGCGCGACGAGGGCAATGCCTATGCGCGCAAGCTGCTCGCCGCGGGCGTCACGGTCGAGCACGTCTGCCACGAGGGCATGGTTCACAATTTCCACGCCATGGGTGCCATCCTGCCGCAGGCGCAGCTCGTGCTGTCGCAGATCGGTGAGCAGGTCAGGCGGGCGGTGGGGACGTGAAACACCTCGTGTTGCCGTCTCCCGCAACGGGAGAGGAAAGAGAATGCCTCACGCTCTCGCCGCGATGACGGAACGCGCCGCCGCGACGTAGTTTGGCCAATGCGCGTCCGCATAACGCTCGGCCTGTCGCACGCAGGTGACGTCGGGCGCATGCGCAGCTGCGATCATGCGCGCAAAGCGCTCTTCGGCGACCGTCACGTCATCGGCCGCGATCGAGGGCGCGGCTCCAGCGGCGGTCGGCGCAACGGCGAATCCCGCCAGTCCGGCGAGCAGGATGCGGCGTGACGTGTCCATGGCTATAGTTCTCCATTGTCCGGCCTGCACTCTGGCGCGGATTGTGTCCGTGCGGTCACGGCAACGTACCTGCGTGCATTCGCACCGTCCACCGATTGCGGACACCGCTTGACCACGCGGGCGATCACATTCCATCCAACAGGCAGTTCCGCCGTCAGGGCAAACGCGTGACGTTGCGGACGCCGCTCTACGCGGTGCGCGGCTGACTGCGGACCGTGGTGGATTTTCCGTAAAGCGGAGCGTCCGCATTTTCACGCATATCGGAGCAAGGCCGCTCCCGCTCATCGTTGATGATGAAGGGCTTTTCGCGTTCTCCGCTGACGTAAACGACGCCGGATGCGTGAACCAATTGTTAGCCCTCTCGCGCAATCGCCCACCGCCTTACCTTTCGGCAAATAAGCTTGCGGCAAACTGAGCCAATTCCGCTTGGGAGGTTGGGAATGCCCCGCTTGGTATCGGAACGAACGTTCCTCGCCGGCCAGATCTTCTTCAACTTCGGTCAGTCGACGATCGATTGCGTCGTGCGCCGGATGTCCGAAGACGGCGCGACGCTGGAGATGCAGAGCAGCCTCGGCGTGCCCGATCGGTTCCAGCTCCGGCTCGCAGGCCAGGAGATCCTCTCCTGCCGTGTGCTCTGGCGGTCGGACCGTCAGGTCGGGGTTGCGCTCGGAGCGGAAGATCATGTCGATCCGAAGGCCGTGGACGAGCAGGAGCGGGGGACCGATTCGCTGATACGCGGACAGATGCTGGCGCTTCGCGCGGCACTCGATTTCGTCCCACTGGGCATCGTGCTGCTGGATGCCAATCTCCGCGCGCAATTGATCAATCGGGCGTTCCGGCAGATGTGGCTGTTGCCGGATGAAGTCGCCAACAGCAACCCGTCATTTGTGACGCTGATGCATCATGGCCGCGATACGCTCGCCTACGAGATTCCGCCGGCCGAGCTGGAGGCTTATGTCGCGGAGCGCGTCCGTCAAATACAGGTAGGCGATGCGTCGCCGCGCGACCTGCGCCGTACCAGCGGCGACGTCGTTCGGATGCAATGCACGCCTCTGCCCAACGGCGGGCGGATGCTGACCTATACGCCGGTCACCGACATCGTGCGCTACTCCGACGAGCTGAAATTGCTGCGCGACGCCCTCGAGAACGTCGAGGACGGCGTGCTGCTGCTCGACCGCGACCTGAACGCCAGCTTCATGAACCGGCGCATGCGGCGGTTCTGGGAGGTGAGCGAACAGGAAGCCGCCGCCCGCCCGACCTATGCATCGTTGGTGAGCCGGGTGCACCGTGCGAGCGCGCCCGATCTGCCGGCGAACGAACTGGCGAAATTTCCCGTCAAGCGCGTCGCCGAAGTCAAGGCGGGCGATCATGTGCGCGACCTCCAGACGCCGGATGCGCGGCGGATCAGGGCCCACTGCACCACGATGTCGAACGGCGGCCGCATGCTGACCTATGTCGATATTACCGATCTCACCAACAAGGCCAACATGCTGGAGCGCCTGGCCACTACCGACCCGCTCACGGGCCTCTATAATCGCCGCCATTTGCTGGGCTCGCTCGACGCAGAATGGAGCCGCTTCCAGCGCTACTACCGCTCCGTTTCGGTCCTGATGCTCGACATCGACCATTTCAAGTCTGTCAACGACCGCTATGGTCACGCGGTCGGAGACGAAGCGATCAAGGCCGTGGCGGCCGCATGCCTCGATGGCAAGCGCAAATCGGACGTCGTCGGCCGCTTCGGCGGCGAGGAGTTCGCGATTCTGCTGCCCGAAACCAGCCTGTCGCGTGCAAGAATCGTCGCCGAGAGGATCCGCAAACGCGTGATGAGCGCACAGATCGCCGCCGACCAAATTCAGTTCGGCGTCACCGTGAGCATCGGCATTGCGGAAGCAAGTGTCAGCATGTCCGGCATCGACGCCTTGATGAGCGCGGCCGATCACGCGGTCTACCAGGCGAAGGCCGAAGGTCGCAATCGCTGTATTGCCTGGTCGCCTCCGCCGCCCATGAACAAGGCGGCGGAGTGATCGCACCGCAGATCTAGTCCGGCACCGGCACGTCGAACGTGTTCAGCGTGACCGACACCATGCAGTAAACGCCGACGAGATAGGACAGTTCGGCCGCACCGTGCTCGCCGAATTCCTTGACCGCGGCCCGATAAGTCAGTTCCGGCAGCACGCCGCCGCTGACCAATGCGGACGCCACGTCGTAGGCGACGGCCTCCTGCTTGGTGAGATCGACCGGCCGCTGTCCGGCGACGATGGTCGCGAGCTTCTCGTCGGAGAGGCCGCGCTGCTCGGCGACCAGCACATGCGCATAGAGCTCGTAGCCGGAGCGGAAATGCGAGCCGGTGACGAGGATCGCGACCTCACGCACTGGCGCCGGCAGCAGCGGGTTCGCGGCGATCCCCTTGACCAGCTCCCACACCGGCTTGCCGAAGCGCGGCTCACGGATCCAGGGATTCCAGGGCCCGAGCAGCGCGCCATCGTCGCGCATGTTCACAAAGCCCTTGAAGTGATCCTTGATGCCCGCTCGCATGTCGTCATAGAGCGGCTTCTGTTCGGCACTCAGGTCTTTCGGGTCGAGAATGGGAAGGCGCACGGCAGGTCTCCTCGTTGAGAAGCCGCGAAACTCGCCCGCAGGCGCGCGCAAGGCAAGTGAAGTTGCCGTGACGGCCGTGCAATCTTGCAATGGCAGGGAAGCGCCAGCTATCAGGCCTCAGGATTTCGCAAGTTCTGCGGATTCATTACGTCTTCGAACTCAAGCGCCAGTGGCTGCGCTGTATCGAGGAACGACGACAAGGCCGCCTCGAACGGCGCTGGATCGAGTCCGCGCGCTTTCAGCCAGGCGGGCTCATAATAGGTCTGCCGGTAGCGCTCGCCGGAATCGCAGATCAGCGTCACCAGCGATCCCGTCTGATTCGCCTTTCGCATGTCCGAGGCGAGCCGGCACAGCGCCAGGAAATTGGTGCCGGTCGAGCCCCCCACCGCGCGGCGCAGCCGGCGCGACAGCACGTTCATCGCCGCGATCGTCGCCGCATCCGAGATCTTCATCATGCGGTCGACCACGCCCGGCACGAAGGAAGGCTCGCAGCGTGGCCGCCCGACACCTTCGATCAGCGAGGGGCGGTCGCAAACATGGGAGCGGTCCTGCGAGCTGAAGCAGTCGAAGAAAGCGGAATGCTCGACATCGGCGACGCACAGCCGCGTCGGATATTGGCGATAACGCAAATAGCGTCCGATGGTGGCCGAGGTGCCGCCGGTGCCCGCGCCCATCACGATCCAGTCCGGCAGCGGGCGCGGCTCGCCCTGCAATTGCGTGAAGATGGATTCGGCGATGTTGTTGTTGCCGCGCCAGTCGGTGGCGCGCTCCGCGAAGGTGAACTGGTCCATGTAGTGGCCGCCCAGCCGTGTGGCCAGCGCGCCGGCCTTCGCATACAGCGCGCGGCCGTCGTCGATCAGATGGCAGTTACCGCCGTAATGCTCGATTGCGGCGATCTTCTCCGCCGAGGTCGTGCGCGGCATCACGGCGTAGAAGGGCACGCCGATCATCTGCGCGAAATAGGCTTCCGACACCGCGGTCGATCCCGACGACGCCTCGACGACAGGCGTGCCTTCGCGGATGTGGCCGTTGCAGAGCGCGTAAAGGAAGAGCGAGCGCGCGAGCCGGTGCTTCAGGCTACCGGTCGGATGCGTGGACTCATCTTTCAGATAGATGTCGATGCCAGCGAGCGCCGGCACGATCAGCCGGATCAGATGCGTGTCGGCCGTGCGGCACTGGTCGGCCTCGATCGCGGCGACCGCCTCGTCGACCCAACCGCGCCGATAGGCCGGTCCGGCCGGATTGAGGTGGCGGAAGGGAAATGGCTGCATCACCTGAATCTCTCATGATGCGGATCGCGCATCAATAGCTTCCGCTCAAAACTCCAGCGGCGCGTTGTCGACGACTTCCTTCATCACGAAGAAGGTGCGGGTCTGGCGCACGCCGGGCAGTGCGATCAGTTGCTCGCCATGGATACGATTGAAGTCCTCCATGTCGCCGACGCGGATCTTGAGGAAATAGTCGAAGTCGCCGGCGACGAGGTGACAGTCGAGCACGAATTTCAGCCTGGTGATCGCCTGCTCGAAGATCGCAAAGCTCTCCGGCGTCGAACGGTCGAGCACGACCCCGACCATCACCAGCGTGCCCTTTGCCACCTTCTTCGGCGCGATCATGGCGCGGACGGCGGCGATGAAGCCGTGCTCGAACAGGCGCTGGGTGCGGCGATGGCAGGTGGCGGGACTGATGGCGACGGTTTCGGCCAGCTCGGCGTTGCTCAGCCGGCCGTTATTTTGCAGCAATCTCAATATCTTAAGGTCGATACGGTCAAGACGAGCAGACATGGAAGGATCTTCCGTACATGGTCCCGATTTCGAAAGGAATACTAAAGACTTTGTCAATCATCGCAAGACAACCCGCAATAGAGGCGCAGCATATGAAAGCACCTTCTGGAAGAGCGATGCTACCATCTTTGGAGACATTAACGCCAATCGGGATGACCTGACGATGCTCGAAAAATTCGCGCGCTATCCGCTGACCTTTGGTCCGACGCCCATCGAGAAGCTGGAGCGGCTGTCAAAGCATCTCGGCGGCAACGTCGAGGTCTATGCCAAGCGCGAGGACTGCAATTCCGGGCTCGCTTATGGCGGCAACAAGCTGCGCAAGCTCGAATACATCATCCCCGACGCGATCGCCTCGAACGCCGACACGCTGGTCTCGATCGGCGGCGTGCAGTCCAACCACACCCGCATGATCGCGGCGGTCGCGGCCAAGATCGGCATGAAGTGCCGCCTCGTGCAGGAGGCCTGGGTGCCGCACGAGGATGCCGTCTATGACCGCGTCGGCAACATCATGCTGTCGCGCATCATGGGTGCCGACGTGCGCCTGGTCGACGACGGCTTCGACATCGGTATCCGCAAGAGCTGGGAGGAGGCGATCAAGGAGGTGAAGGCGGCGGGCGGCAAGCCCTATGCGATTCCCGCCGGCGCCTCCGTGCATAAATTCGGCGGCCTCGGCTATGTCGGCTTCGCCGAGGAAGTGCGCAAGCAGGAAACCGAACTTGGCTTCAAGTTCGACTACATCGTGGTCTGCACCGTCACCGGCTCCACCCATGCCGGCATGCTGGTCGGCTTCGCCGCCGATGGCCGCGCGCGAAAGGTGATCGGCATCGACGCGTCCTTCACCCCGGCGCAGACCAAGGCGCAGGTACTCTCGATCGCGCAGAACACGGCCAAGCTCGTCGAGCTCGGCCAGGATCTCGTCGCCGACGACGTCGTGCTGATCGAGGATTATGCTTATCCCGCCTATGGCGTGCCGTCGGAAGAGACCAAGGAGGCGATCCGCCTCACCGCGCGTCTCGAAGCCATGATCACCGATCCCGTCTACGAGGGCAAGTCGATGCAGGGCCTGATCGATCTCACGCAGAAGGGCTATTTCGAGAAGGGCGCGAAGATCCTCTACGCCCATCTCGGCGGCGCGCCGGCGCTGAACGGCTACGGGTATGCGTTCCGGAACGGCTGAGGTCGGTAGCCCGGATGGAGCGCAGCGCAATCCGGGGTACGAACCGAGCCCCTACCGCGTCCTGACAATCTGCAGCAGCTCTTCGCCGTAGTGCTCGAGCTTCTTGTCGCCGATGCCGGGCACATTGCGCAGCTCGTCCATCGTGGTCGGCCATGCGCGAACGATGCCGTCGATGGTGGCGTCGTGCAGCACCACGTAGGCCGGCACGCCACGTTCGCGGGCAATGTCGGAGCGCCAAGCTCTTAGCCGCGTGCGCAATTCAGGATCGACATCGCCCTGCGGCGCACCGGCCGCCGGCGCCAGATCACCGCGGCGGGACTTGGCGCGGCTCGAACGGATCCGGGTGCCGGGCGCTTCCTCGCGCAGCCACACTTCCGTTTCGCCCCGCAGCACGCTGCGCGACGAATCCGTCAGCTTCAGCGCGCCGAACGCTTCGCTGTCACTCAGCAGATGTCCCATCGCCACGAGCTGCCGCAGCACCGTGCGCCACTGCTTCTCGTTGAGCTCGCGTCCGATGCCGAACACCGTCAGCTTGTCGTGGCCGAACTGCGTCACCTTCTCGGTCAGGCGTCCGATCAGCACGTCGATGAGGTGCATCGCGCCGAAGCGCTGCCCGGTGCGATAGACGCAGGACAGAAGCTTTTGCGCCAGCACCTTGCCGTCGCGCATTTTCGGCGGCGTCAGGCAATTGTCGCAATTGCCGCAGCCCTCGCCCATCACGATCTCGCCGAAATAGGCGAGCAGCCGCCGACGCCGGCAGTGCGGCGTTTCGGCAAGGCCAACGAGCGCATCGAGCTTGCCGATCGAGACCCGCTTGAATTCCTCGGAGCCGCTCGACTCGTCGATCATGCGGCGCTGCTGCACGATGTCCGAGAGACCGTAGGCCATCCAGGCCGCCGACGGCTTGCCGTCACGGCCGGCGCGCCCTGTCTCCTGGTAATAGGCCTCGATGCTCTTGGGCAGATCGAGATGCGCGACGAAGCGCACGTCGGGCTTGTCGATGCCCATGCCGAAGGCAATGGTCGCGACGATGACGATGCCGTCCTCGTTGAGGAAGCGGTCCTGGTTGCGCGAGCGCACGCTGCTGTCGAGCCCGGCGTGATAGGGCAACGCCGCAATGCCGGCGTCGTCGAGCGCGGCGGCGACCTCCTCGACCCGTTTGCGGGACAGGCAATAGACGACGCCCGCATCGCCTGCGTGACGCTCCCGGATGAAATCCTTGAGCTGCGACACCGCGTTGCGCTTGTCGACGATCTCGTAACGGATGTTGGGACGATCGAAGCTGGAGACGAAGTGCGGACTGTCTGCAAGCTGAAGCCGCTCGACGATTTCCTTGCGGGTCAACTCGTCGGCGGTCGCGGTCAGCGCGATGCGCGGCACGTCGGGAAAACGCTCGGCGATGATGGACAGGCCGACATATTCGGGGCGGAAATCATGGCCCCATTGCGAGACGCAATGCGCCTCGTCGATCGCGAACAGCGCCACCTTCGCCCGCGCCAGCAGCGCCAGGCAGCGCGGCGTCACCAGCCGTTCCGGCGCGACATAGAGCAGGTCGAGATCACCCGCGATCAGGCGCCGCTCGATGTCGGAGGCTTCCTGCGGGGTCAGCGACGAGTTCAGCGCGGCGGCGTTGACGCCTGCTTCGAGCATGGCGGCGACCTGGTCGCGCATCAGCGCAATCAAGGGCGACACCACGACACCGCAGCCTTCGCGCAGCAGCGCCGGCAATTGATAGCACAGCGACTTGCCGCCGCCGGTCGGCATCAACACCAGGCAATTGCCGCCGTCCGTGACGTGCCGGATGATCTCGCCCTGCGCGCCGCGGAACCCGGGCAGGCCGAACACCGAACGCAGCACCGACAGCGCATCGCGGCCCTGGGCCGGCGCAGGCAGCGGAGCGGTGGAAGGAGAGGACATGGGCATGTCGGGGTGAGGCCGTGAGATTCGTCACAAGGCCAGTCGCATGACCGCGCAGGCGTGGCAAGACTGTTTGCGGAGCGAACGCGAGTCTTCCCCTCTCCCCTTGTGGGAGAGGGTGGCTCGTCGCGTAGCGGCGAGACGGGTGAGGGATCTCTGTCCCCACATTCGATAGAGATTGCTTCACCGAGGCATACCCCATCCGGCGCCATAGCCGATGCGAAGCATCGGCGTTTTGTTTTAAGAACGGCGGCCGAAGGCCTACGCCACCTTCTCCCACAAGGGGAGAAGGGAAGAGTAAGCTACGCCCCGATCCTTCGCAGCGCTTCCGCGACCGTCACGATCGGCATGTCGCGCTTCCCGGCCGCTTGCAGCGCATGGCGCATCAGGTCCGGCGTGCAACCATATGGGCTCGGCGCGTCGGCGACGTCATGGCCGTAGAAGATCAGCCATCCGCCGCTCTCGACCGCCTCGTCGAAATAGCGATCGACACCCGTCGTATTGATCTCGCGATCGACCAGGGGCGAGGCGCGCAGGAACTGGAGGTCGATGACGTCGCGATTGACGCCGGGAAGGATGCCGCGCGCCGAGCGGAAGGTCTTGGCGAGCTGCGGCTTGCGCCACACCGACGCGATGCCATAGGGGTAAGCGAAATTTTCCAGCGTGATCGAGGAATCGATGCTGCGAAAATGGCTGCGGTTTCGCTCGATCTCGCGGGCCATGGTGGCCTCGTCGAGACCGACCGCACTCAGGTGCGAGAAAGTATGGCAGGCAATCTCGTGTCCGGCCCGGTGAAGCCGCACGATCGCGTCGTTCGACAGACCGTGCCAGTGGTCCGAGGGACGATCGACCAGGCTGCCCGCGAGATAGAAGGTACCGCGGCCGCCATGCTGCTCCAGAAGTCCCGCGCCCTCGCCTGCGGCGCTATCGGGGGCATCGTCGAAAGTGAAGCTCACCATGGGCGCATGCGCGGGCAGCCGGTGCGGCGCGGCGCGGAAATGCCGGGCCAGCCGATTGCTCACGCGTCCCTGGAGTGCCGACCACACGACTCGCATTTCCTGTCTGCCCCGCCCCTCACTGAAGCATTCGTGCGCGGCTCGAGGCAAGCTTCACACTTCGTTAGTCCTAACGTCGACCCCGTCGTCCCGACCTAACGTGCAAGCACCGAAGCGTCGGTCCCCGCGCCGAGATATTGCAGCCAGTTCCGGAACAATGCCGCCGCCGCGCTGCCGGCGGCGATATCGGCACGCAAAGTCAGCGGCGGCAGTTCGTTGCTGAGCGCGGGGTGGCGCTGATGCCTTGCCTGTTTCTCGAAGCGGACCAGCTTCTCTTCCGTCGCAGCGTCAAAATAGCTCACCGGCAAATTCGGATAATTGTCGCGCTCACGCGCAAGATAACGACCGATGTCGCGCAGATATTCACGCTGAAGCGACAGCGCGTCGTATTCCGGATGGCCCTGGAAGAACAAGAAGCGGCTGGCATATTGCCGGACGAAAATGTCGACGCCGGCCTTTGCCGAACGCGTCAGCACCTGGTAGCCGGCCTGCGCGAGATCGCTCTCGGCGATTTCGTTGAGGCGCGAATGCGAGACCTTGAGCGGCGCCGGCGCGGCCCGCGTCAGCGGATCGCTGGTCACGGCCTCGCAGTCGAAAATACCATGACATTTGACCGCGAGCGGCCGCCGTTCGATGCGGTCGAGATGCAGCACCGCGGCATGCGCAGCGAGGCACGACCAGATCGTCGAGCGCGTGTTGACCTTGGCCCAATCGATCAACTCGGTGAGATCGCGCCAGTACGGTTCCTGGTCGAGCTCGGGCGCAACCGGTTCGGCGCCGGTCACGATCAAGCCGTCGAACTTGTGGCGCCTGAGCTCGGTGACGTCCGAATATTCGCTCTCGACATGCCATCTCGCTTCAGGCGAGCGATTGACCGAGGGCAGCGAGAAGCAGTGAAAGCGGATGCGGTGCGGACCTGCCGCGGCTTGCAGCAGCTTCATGAACTGCCGCTCGGTCGCTTTCAGCGCCGGATCCGGCATGTTGTTGATCAACCCGATGGTGAGCTCGGTGCCGCCGGGCTCGCGCGCCAGATCGCCCGCTCCCGGCACCAGCGCCGGGCTCGATATGGCTTGATCCCTATCGATCAGGATCGTCATCGGTGCGGCCGCCTACTCCGCGGCCTGGAGGCGCGCGGACGGGCAGGCCTTTTCCAATGCCTGGTCGAGGTCCTCGATGAGGTCCTGGCAATGCTCGATACCGATCGACAAGCGGATCGTTTCCGGCAGCACGCCGGCGACCCGCTGCTGCTCCGCCGACATCTGCCGGTGCGTGGTCGAGGCCGGATGGCAGGCCAGCGACTTGGCATCGCCGATATTGACGAGGCGCGTGATCAGCTTCAGCGCATCGTAGAACGACTTGCCGGCTTCCATCCCGCCCTTGATGCCGAAGGTGAACAGCGACGAGGCGTTGCCGTCGAGATACTTCTGCACCAGCGGGTAATAGGGGCTATCCGGGAAACCGGTGTAATTGACCCAGGCCACGCGCGGATCCTTGCGCAGGAATTCGGCGACCTTGCGGGCGTTCTCGCAGTGGCGCTCCATGCGCAGCGCGACGGTTTCGATGCCCTGGAGCAGCAGGAAGGCGTTGAACGGCGACAGCACCGAACCCATGGTGCGCTGATAGATGCTGCGCGCGCGCTCGATATAGGCCGTCTTGCCGAAGCGCTCGGCGTAGACGAGGCCGTGATAGGAGGCATCCGGCTTGTTGTAGCCCGGGAAGCGATCGGCGTGCTTGGCCCAGGGGAAATTTCCGGAATCGACGATGGCGCCGCCGAGCGTGGTGCCGTGACCGCCCAGAAACTTGGTCAGCGAATGCACGGCGATGTCGGCGCCGTAATCGAACGGCTTGAGCAGGATTGGGGTTGCAACGGTATTGTCGACGATCAGCGGCACGCCATGTGCGTGGACGACCTTCGCCAGCGCTTCGATGTCGCAGACATTGCCGGCGGGATTGCCGATGGTTTCGGCGAACACGGCGCGGGTGTTCTCGTCGATCAGCTTTTCGACCGCCTCGGGCTTGTCGCTCTCGGCGAAGCGACCGGTGATGCCCTGCCGCGGCAGGATGTGCGAGAGCAGCGTATGCGTGGTGCCGTAGAGCTGCGGCACGGAAACGATGTTGCCGCCGTGATCGGCGACATTGACGAAGGCGAAATGCAGCGCAGCCTGTCCGGTCGCGACCGCAAGCGCGCCGACGCCGCCCTCGAGCTCGGCGATACGCTTCTCCAGCACCGCGCTGGTCGGATTGGCGATGCGGCTGTAGCGATAGCCTTCGGTCTCGAGATTGAAGAGCGCCGCGCCGTGATCGGCGCTGTCGAAGGCGTAGGCCGCGGTCTGGTAGATCGGCACGGCAACCGCGTGCGTGGTGGCTTCGGGCTCGTAGCCGGCGTGAATAGCGATCGTCTCGTTGCGCATCGTGCCACCTCCGCGTGGAGCGGGCCGCACTTATTGGCCTGTATGAGGCATGTGCGTTGTCCGCCGTCCCTCTGTTAGAGGCGGGTGGTAAAGCGGACAATAATTCGTCTAGAGATCGAGGAAGTAACCCTAACGGTTGTTGGGGAATTGGCTAAAATTCGAGTTAAATTGGATTAATGAAGTTTTGCGGTTGGCGGCAGCGAGCACGCTGCACTCCCTTCTCCCCTTGTGGGAGAAGGTGGCGCGAAGCGCCGGATGAGGGGTCTCTATCCATACGACCAAGCTTGCGTTAGCGGAGAGAGACCCCTCACCCGTCTCGCCGCTGCGCGGCGAGCCACCCTCTCCCACAAGGGGAGAGGGAAACACCCTCCGCGCCCTATCAGTCCATCTGTTCCCAGAGTCGATGGGCGAGCACGCCGGCGCGCTTCTCGATCGCGGCCGCCGCATCGAGCGCGAGGTCCTCACGATAGCGCCCGGCGATGAGCTGCACGCCGATCGGCTTGCCATCGTGCAGCGCCACCGGCACCACGGCGCCGGGCAGGCCCAGCACGTTGATCGCGGAGATGAAGCGGATCTCGCCCCAGAAGATCTCGCGCACGCGCTCGGCGCTGACGGTGTCCTCGCGCGGGCCCGGAATCGGCTTCACCGTGGTCGGCGCCAGCACCACCGGATACTCCTCGAAGAACAATTGCCAGGCGCGGATGTGGCCGTTGCGCGCGGCGGTCGCCTGCATCCAGGCCTTGAGGTCGAGCAAATTGGCCTTGGCTTTCATGCCGCCCCACGCCTTGTGGAAGTCTTCGGAGGTCACCTTCAGCATGCCGGCCTCCTGCATCACCATCGTCTCGTTGGTGATGATGTCGCACCAAGTCTGCCAGACGCCGTCGATGTCGGGCACATCGACCTCGCTGACCCGATAGCCGGAACGCTCCAGATGATCGGCGGCCTGGCGCAGCGCCGCCGCGACGTGCGGATCGGCGTCCATGTCCTCAGGAATCCTGGCGAGCGCGACCTTGATCGGCCCCTTCGGCTTCGGCCCGACCAGCGGCGCCGGCACCCACCAGGGATCGCGCGGATCGCGCTGGCTCATCACCTCCAGCGCGAGCCTGACGTCGGCGACGTGGCGGGCAAGCGGCCCCTGCGCCGACATCAGATGCGCCAGCATCGGCCGCTCGGCGGTTGCGCTCGCGTTGAAAGCGGGAATACGTCCCTGCGTCGGCTTGATAGTCACAACGCCGCTGCAATGCGCGGGCCAGCGCAGCGAGCCGCCGATGTCGTTGCCGTGCGCGATGGTGCCGATGCCGGCGGCGACGGCCGACCCCGCACCGCCCGAGGAGCCGCCGCAAGTGATATCGGGATCCCAGGGATTGAGCGTCAGCCCGTGCAGGGGATTATCGGTGAAGCCGCGGAAGGAGAATTCCGGCGTGTTGGTGAGGCCGATGACGATCGCACCGGCCTTCTTCAGGTTGCGCACCACGGGCGAGTCCGACGGCGCGACGAGGTCCTTGTTGGCGGGAACGCCATTGAAATTCGGACGGCCTTCGTAGTCGACATTCTCTTTGATCGTGATCGGTACGCCATGCAGAAGGCCGAGCTCGCCGCCCTTCGCGCGCCGCTTGTCGGCCGCATGGGCCGCAGCCAGCGCCTCTTCCGAGAGATCGACGACAACGGCGTTCAGCCTCGGGTTGACCGCACGCATCCGGTCGAGATGCGCCTCCACGGTCTCGACTGCGGAGATGGCGCCGGAGCGGATTGCGGCTGCAGTCTCGACCGCCGACCATTGCCAGGCCGGGCCCTTGGGACGGCGCAGTGCGGACGATTTTCGCGTGGTGGCCTTCTTCACCGGCTTGGTTGCAGCCTTCGCGACCTTGCCCTTGCGCACGGCGCTTTTCTTGCCGGAGGTCTGCGCTGCTTTCTTCGCAGCAGTTTTCTTCCTGGTCGCCGTCTTCTTCGCCACGTCGCATCTCCTCAATTGCGCCGCGGAAGTTATGGAGGTCACGCGACCGTGTACAGGCGCGTTTCTGCATGGCGCACCCGTCACGGCGCGTTGTGGCGGCCGAAGGCGCGGGGAGAGACGCTCATGAGCTTTGGGTCTTCCCATGACCCACATGTTGATTGAATGACGTAGCGAACTAGCGCCGAGGCTTCCGCATCGCGACTAGCTTTTGACGCGGCTATTTGGACAGCGACAAACTAGAGCATCTGCCTGCAGCCGCATCGCCATGCCGGCAGCGACCACCGATGGAAGGGTGTCGCGGACGGGCCCGAGGGACGGGAGGTATAGATTGGCCGGACGGGGCTGATGGCGGAGGGAGAGAATCTAGAATAAAACTTCCTCACAGCATTCCGTCCAGGTGCTCTCGGCTGGCGAGAGAACCAGATCAGATGCTCCGATAAAACGCCGTCTCTGTGGGTGATCCCTACGGCTGGGCCGCTCGTAGCTGCCCCTGGGCGGCACGAGGTTAGCTCTTTGGCAAGCCAACTTCCGGACCGAAAATGGACGCGCCCTCGCTGCGGCGCACCTGGCGAGCGGCCGGGAGTGTCACCTCGCGAGACGTGAAGGCGACGTGATCCGGTAAAATCGCGCGGCCATGGCCATCTGGTGGTCCCCAGGTGGGATATCTCATGGGCAGTGAAACTCCATCGAAACGTTCAGACTCATTTGGGCGACGAAAGCGGCTTCTCGTCGACGGAGTAGCAGCACCAAAGCGTGCGGCGAATGACGTCGACCCAAGATCCCCGACAAAGCGGCCTTCCGGCACACCGCTACCGCAGGAACTGGCCTACTTCCCGTTTCAACCGGTTACTATCGCGGCGAAAGATTTTGCAGCAGATAGAAGTGGCAGACACCCGGTCGGTGTCTTCAGGCCGCGCTGCACCGAAATGTTAGATGAAACTGCTGAGTACCGTAAACAGCGGCACGTTTTAGCACAATCTCCTGGGTTGCACCTTTCTCACTGCATTGACCAAGGTGTGCCGTAAGCGCCCAGCCTGCGATTGCAATTACCAGCTTTAACAGCTCCGAACGACTGGGAAATACATTCAATCCGACGCTGCAAACGATGGCATTCCGTCTGCAGCGCCATCGGATCTATCGATGTGGAGCCTGATCAACTAAACTTTCTTGTCGATGAGTCCTTTGACCATATCCGTGACTTTCGCAGCCGGAATTAGCGCCGACAGATTCATCTCTATGGCCAGCCTTCCTTCATGATCGATAAAGCGAGCACTGTCGATCTTCGGATTGAACTCCTGGAACTGTTCAGGGATCGTCAGCTTGAGTTTCTCAGGATCAATGGCTTTCCTCAAGGCATCGGCCGCCTTCTGGTTGATATCAATACCGGCAACGCTGAGCACACCCTTAGTGATGAAGGCAAGCGAGCCCTTCAACTCTATGTCCGGGCTACCGACATTCAGCGAGACGGTCGACTCGTTGTTGCGTACAAGAGTAATTGGGAGATCCGCTTCGAATGGTTGCGTAAGCAAGATCGTCTTGATTGGACTTCCCGGCCAGGTCACGACCACCGGCACCTTTGTTTTTATGCCCAAGCCCACATTCCGCAACTGCCACTCGACTTTGGTGTTAGGAATCGGGTTCTCCAGACATTCCCACATCGTGACTTTCCCCCCGATCGAAAACACTGCGGCGCCCTCTCGGAACGGCAATTCCTTGCGAGGAATGTCAACCACGGGATTGTTTGGGCTGTAGCTGCGACAGTTCTCCCAGGGGAGCTTGAAACTATCTACGATAGAGCCGATTTTACGCTGCAAGTCCCCCAAGTCACCGATCACTTGTGCCTTGAGGTACAGCTTGTTCTCTAGAGTTTGAATCTTGAAATACGTCTTCGCCACGATTGTCACCGGAACGCCGTTGACGTCCTGCTGATATTCGATGGGGCCAACCAGGAAATCGTCGGGCTCAATCGCAGCTGCCTCGTTCAGGGTTATTGCTAACAGACCCAAGATCAACGCACACATCAATTTCATGATTGTCTCCTTCTGGAAGATAAGTTGCCGAAACGAAACGACGCGGCGACGCCCGGGACCGTCAGGGTGACGGCCCCAGCCGTTGCAAGCCTTCAGAACTTCTTGTTGTATTCGATGGTCGGCACCTTGTGGACCGGATCAAAGCTCGGGCGCACCGGCGCATTGTCATAGGCCCGTGCGGCCTTATCCAAGATCGTGTCTGACTTGGGAGGCGGAGGCGGAGGTTGGAAGTTTTGAAGCCTCTCACTGTCCGTTTGAGGCCGCGGGACATAATGCGGATTCAGGTCGATAGCATAGGCTGTGGTTGTGAGAATTTGCGCCGCAAGTGCGAGCGCTGTAACGCTGTAACGCATCATCCTTCTCCTCTATATGACCGCGTGGTTGTCTCATGCTGCAGGTTGCGGACGCCGCGGCCGACGTCGAAGCGCCCTTTTTCTTCGCGTGAGATAGATCGACCTACTGCGCGCGTGGTTGCTCTACTCTCGCCCTCCCCCGCTCGCGATCCGCGAACAAAGGGTTCCGACATCGTGAAAAAAGCGTGATCAAGATGTGAAAACTGCTATCCTCGCCTTTGGCGCGAGGATGAAGTCGACGATGATGGCGGCGGCAAATAGGTTTTCCCTAGGGCTTTTGGGACCCTTCCGGCTCTTGAGACCAGAAGGTGAGCGCATAGAAATCCCTAGCAAGAAGGCAATTGCGGTGGTGGCTATGCTTGCCATGACCAAGCACGGCGAACGCACGCGCAGCTGGCTGCAAGACAAGCTCTGGGGCAAGCGCCAGCACACCGAGGGCCGGGGAAGCTTGAGGCGCGAACTGTCGAACCTGCGCAAGTTGCTCAACTGCGATTCCGCCGAGCTTCTGATTTGCGAACGCGATCGGGTCAGGCTTCGGCTCGACCTGATCGATGTCGACGTCTGGCGCGAGCCGGAAAAGGCGCTCACCGACGAATTCCTCGAGGGCCTCGATATCGCCGGCGAGGATAGTTTCGAGGAATGGCTCCGTGAACAGAGGGCCGTGCTGGCGCGCGCAGCTCGCGACCAGCCCGGAACTATCCCTACAGTCAATCCCCGCATTGACGGCCCCACCTCAACCCCGGCACTGCCTGCCCATATCATCGACACGGCGCAGCCGCCGAACGGGTTCGAGGGTAGTTCGGTGCTGGCCGTGATGCCCTTCATCAATATGACTGGAGATGCACAGTATGACTATCTGGCGCAGGGCATCAGCGAAGAGCTGATCGACCGTCTGTCGCGCATTCGCTGGCTGCCGGTCATCGCGCGCAATTCCAGCTTTTCATTTCCAGATGGTGTCGATCGAAAGCTCGTCAGCAAAAGCCTCGGTGCCCGGTACCTTCTGGAAGGTCGCGTCCGCCCCGACCGCGATGGGTATCTGATTGCCGCCAGCCTGGTCGACGCTTCTACCGAGCATACGGTGTGGACCCAGCGTTTTGAACTTAAGTCACTCACCTCAATGGATGCTTTCGCGCAATTCGTGACGGAGCTGGTCGCGCATCTGGAGACCCGCATAGATCATGCCGAACAGGTCCGCACGCGGAGCAAGCGGCACGATAGCCTTTCGATCAGCGAGCTGATCTGGCGCGGGCGCTGGCATTTGAACCGGCTGACCCGTGCCGACTCGGAAATCGCGCAGAAGCTCTTTTCCGAGGCTCGTGAGCTCGACCCGCACTCCTCAGAAGCCCTCATTCAGTCGACATTCGCAATGGGCTGGGCGATTTGGGCCGAGCGCCAGTCGGAAGATCGCATCCTGCAGATGAGAAGGCTCGCGCAGGAGGCGATCTATGCCGACCCCGACGACGGCCGGAGTTACATGCTTGCCGGTATCGCCGAGATGTGGCTTCGGCACCCGATCGCCGCGCGAGAACTGCTGCATAGCGCGATCGCGCGTAACCCGAGCCTCGCCCTTGCGCGCGCGCACCTGGGGGGAAGCTTCAACCTTTCGGCCGAGCCGGAGAAGGCGCTGCCGCACCTTCACGCTGCACTACGCCTGAACTCAAATGACCTTCATGATTTCTACACGCTTGCGGAGCTCGCACTTTCCTTCACCCTGCTCGGCCGCTGGAGCGACGCGATCGAGCACGCGCACTATGCGATCGCCCGTCGTCCGGCTTACTGGTACGCGCACATGATACGGATCAACGCGATGTCGAGGGCGGGCCAGCTGAACGACGCCCGTGATGCATTGACAGAGCTGCTGCGTGTGAAGCCAAATTTTTCACGTCTCTACGTTGATTGGCTGCCGTTTGTGGATCGCAGCTGGAATGATCATTTTATCGAAGGCCTAAAGCGCGTTTCCGGAAGTCCGGTGGACTGGTTGACGAACAATGATCAGGACGCAAACGCATGAAGCTCGTCATATCTGTTCATTCATTCCTGCAAATTGGTTGGGAGACCGATGTTGAAATCGAAATATTACGCCTCTATCGAGCAGGCCCAGGCTAATGACCCGAAGGAAGGCGTTCGGTTCCCGCCCTTCAATCTCGACGAGATCGGCGCAGACACCTGGTCTCATCGTTTCAAGGTCTGGCTGACTGGCGCCGTGCTACCACCGGGGCTGTTCCTGCTTCGCACATTCTGGCCCGTTGCCAAAATCGGTCCCTACGTCATCGTCACGCGCGCCGAAGACGTCCGCAAGGTACTGGCGCAGCCTGAAACATTCGAGGTGCCGTTCGGCCCGGAGATGGAAAAACTTGGTGGAGAGAATTTCGTCCTCGGCCTCGAAGGGTGTCGCCACGATCAACAACGAGCGCTCATCAAGACCGTCCTCGGCCTGGAGGACCAGAGGCTGCTGCGATCCGTTGTCGACAGAAGCGATCACGAGCGGATCGCCTTGCTCAGCAACCGGTTTGCCAAAGCACTGATCCGATCGTCCGGCGGACGCATCGATGTGATGAAGGACTATATCACGAGGATAGCAAGCGAAACCTGCATCGAATATTTCGGACTGAAGGTCGAGGATCCGGACGCCTTCGCCGAATGGACAATGTCGATCTCGGCGCTGCTATTCGCCGACCCGACCGGCGTTCCGGCTACCCGCCGGCTGGCCCTCAACGGTGCCTCGCGCGTCCGCCGCGTCATCGAGCGTTCCATTGACGCGATCAGGAAGGGGCAAACGAAGGGCGCCGATATCTCGAATACCGTTCTCGGCAGGCTCTTGCGCGAGCAGCAGAAGGATCCAGTGACCGTTACCGATGCGAGGATTTGCGCCATCCTAGTTGGCTTGGTCACCGGCTTTATTCCGACCAACACTCTGGCTGCCGGTAAGATCTTGCAGGAGCTGCTGCGCCGGCCCGACGCGATGCGCGAAGCCATGCGGAGGGCGTGCGCGGCCCGCAGCGCCGATGAAGGGGATGATCAGCAGGTCGGCAAGCTGAGCCATCCGGAAAGACAGCGGTTGCAGTCCATTCTACTGGAAGCGGCACGCCTCAACCCAGCGCTCGCGCCGGGACAATGGCGATACGCAAGGCAGCAAGGCGAGGTGGGAAAAGGGTGGTTTCGCCGCTCGGTCCCCCAGGGCAAGACGGTGGTTGTCTCGACGATGTCGGCGCTGCGCGACGGCCGCGAGGTAACGTCTCCAGGCCAGTTCGATCCGGATCGTCGGGCGTCGTCGAGCGACCTGCTGTTCGGCATCTGCATCCATGAATGCCTCGGCAAATATCTCGCGATCGAGCAGATCACGGAGCTTTTCATGGTCCTGCTGTCGCAGAAGGACCTGCGGCGCCGCAGGACCAGCTGGGGCTGGTGGGGCGGCATCAAATGGGTCGGACCATTTCCACGGTGGCTGGATATGGATTTCGATCCCGCGGTGTCGCCCGGCACGCAAACGATGCTGACGATCTGCGCTCCGTTGGCCGACAACGCGCCGCGGGCGGACATCGAGGCGCGGATCAGCGCGCTTGGTAATCCCGCCGGCAGCGGCGGGGACGCTTCCGCCGGTCACGATCTGCGTCTGCAGCTGGATGCCACCAACGTCGTTCATTTTGCATCGCTCTCGCTGATCGACGCCGGCGATGCAACATCGCCGTCCCCAATGCTATTGCTGGAGATGAACGTGGACGGATCGCGGGAGGCCGTCATTTCTTCCCTTGTCAAGGCTGACGAGGCCGTGGGCGGACCTCTGAAGGCAATCTTCGGGAACACGAGATTCAAAAAGGACGTGCCGCGCGGTGAAGAGACGCTGGAAACGGTGCTCAATCATTACGCGCGCGACCTGCAAACCCGTCCATGGGGAACGATAGGACTGAACTTCGCCGGCACGTCGGAATTCTCCGTAGCCGACATTGCGATGCAGGACAAGCTGGCAGCCTTCGCAAGGGCGGCGCTAGACTCGTCGATGTCAAACCACGCCCGATACGGGAACCTCGCAATGGTGGCGCTGACTTATGTCCGGGATTTCGTTCGGTACCCCGAGTATATGATCGCGCGTGCCACCAACTTCCAAAATCCACTGGAATTGCCGCCGGGCACGGAGTTGGCCGATTATCTGATCGTGCCGAGCCGCAAGCGGTTGTTGATCTCAGACTATACGCCGCGCACCGAGACCGAGGCGGTGCTTGCGTTCGCCGGCTCACCGACGTTCTGGTGGTTTGCCCTTGCCCTCGGCGTAGTTGATCTGCTGCTGTCGGCGGCGATATTTCAGGCGGTCGGCTCAACTTGGTTCGGCCTTCCAGGCCGGCTGCTTCTCGCGATGACCGGCGGCATCGCAGCCACGGCCCTACTAGTCGGTCTCGTTGCTGCGGGCTTCGTCGGACTACTCTACTATCACGACCTCCACGATGTCCCCGACGACAGGGATCCATCCCTGCAGGCGATTCGCGCGGTTGCGCGCGTCGAAGACCCGCCCGGCTTCGTGCAAAATCATTTCATGGCTGTGACCGAGCTGAAGCGCGGCTGGTTCAGGCGGTTGACCCTGGCGCTTTCACTGTGGGTCATCAAGCAGATGGTCGTGCACTGGTTCCGTCCCGGCTTCGTGCTCAACATGGGCACTATCCATTACGCAAAATGGTTCCGCCTGCCAGGTGATGAGAAACTGATCTTTCAGGCGAACTATGATGGCAGCTGGGAAAGCTATCTCGAAGACTTCATCATGAGAGCTCAGAAAGGGCAGACCGCCGCGTGGAGCAACGGGATAGGATTCCCTCGCACGAAGTTCTTGATCTATGCTGGCGCGCAAGATGGTGATCGCTTCAAGCGTTGGGTGCGGCGACAACAGGTGCTCGCCCCGTTCTGGTACAGCCGGTTTCCCAAGCTCACGACCGACCAGATCCGCAACAACGCACTCATCCGTGATGGACTCGCCCGGGCCATGACCGAAGAGAAGGCGCGTGCTTGGCTGGACTGCTTTGGCTCGATCCCGCGGCCCGACCATGCAATCGAGAGCAGCGAGGTCCAGTCGCTCGTATTCAGCGCGCAGCGGCACCTCTACTGCGTGAACTATGCGCTGATTAGGCTTCCGGACGACGAAATTGGTCGCATGGCCCGCGCCTCGTGGCTCGATAGTCTCGTGCCGGAGCGGATTGGCGAAGAACTTGCTCCTGAAACCGGAGCAATCACGTTTGGCGACCATATTTTCCCTGCCAATTCGGAGCAGGCGCGCAGCGCCGTCTTCGTCGCCTTCACCGCGCAGGGCCTTGCCAAGCTGGGCTTGAGTGGGCCAGACCAGCAGGATGGCCTGGCGACGTTCCCGGCGACCTTCAATATGGGAATGGCCAACCGCGGGCGCAGCCTCGGCGACGACGAGGTCTCGCCATCAGCACACTGGCATTGGCGAGATGCCCAGATTGATGGCCAAGGGGCAAGCGATGACGGGATCAAGGCGGCTGATGCCGTCCTACTCATCTATGGCAAGGATCCGGAGCAATGTGGCCAAATACTGGATTACCATCTTGGGAAGCTGGGCGGTCCGGACCACGCCCTGCTCCATTCGATCGTCGCTGAGCCATTGACTGAGCGGATCGTCTACGGCGAGGGCAGCGCCGCCGTTGCGGCGGTGAGGGGCGACGAGAATGACGTCTACAAGAGGCATGACGAACGCGGTCACAGCGATACCAAACATGGAGTTGGAGATGCACAAAGAAACCGGAACCTGCTCAAGTTTGAGCATTTCGGTTTCCGCGATGGCGTGTCCCAGCCAGTGATTCGGGGAACGAAGCGGTTCCTGATACGTCCGCCAGAACGCGACGTCCTTGAGCCAGGCGAATTTATCCTTGGCTATCGCAACAACCAGGGCTACTACCCACCGACTGCCTCGGTCCGCGCCGAATCCGATCCGAGCAAATATCTGCCAGTGGTTCTGCAGGAGATTCCGAGCCGCTTCCCGTCGTTCGAGGGAGCCAACACGGCCGCGCGCGATTTTGGCCGCAATGGAAGCTTTCTCGTCATTCGGCAGCTCGAACAGGATGTCGAAAAGTTCTCGACGTTCCTCCATGCAAAGGTACTGCAAGTCACCACAAACTACCCGAAACTCGAAGAGGCGACGGGCACTCCCGTGACTGCCGAATGGATCGCCGCGAAGATGATGGGACGGTGGCCGAACGGGACAGCTCTGGTTGAACGCCCAGAATCGAGCATGGGCCCCTTTGGTCCGAAGAGCACCGAAATGTCCTACAATGATTTCAGTTTTGGGACAGACGATCCCCAAGGATTAAGCTGTCCGTTTGGTGCACATATCCGACGCGCCAATCCCCGCGACAGCATGCAGCCCGATGATCCTTCCCAGCAGGCGATAACCAATCGTCATCGGCTGCTGAGGCGCGGACGAACCTATACCTATCAACCGAAATCGGCCGGCGACAAGCTCGAAAAAGGACTGCTGTTTACCTGTCTATGTGCGGACCTCGATCGTCAATTCGAGTTCGTTCAGCAGACCTGGGTGAACTCTTCCTCTTTCCACGGTTTGAGAAACGAGCCCGATCCACTCGTTGCATGGCATTCGAAGGAGAGCCGCTTTACCATCCCAACTATTTCGGGACCGGTTCGACTCGACGAAATGCAGAATTTCGTCACGGTACGTGCCGGAGGATATTTCTTCCTACCCAGCCGCTCAGCGCTCAAGCACCTTGCAAATTTGGCCGGCACCAAACGAGGTCATCGTTGACATGGGTTGCTCCGGACACCAGTGATTCTCAAACAGGGCCGAACGTTGCGCTGCAGAACATCAGTCAAGCGCTGCGACGGCAATCGGACCGCCGACGTGCGACCCGATAACCTGACAGCAGAAGGTCTACCGCGTCCAGAGACCTGCGGGGCCGACCATCTCGATCTGGTGCTCGCGGGCGGCTACGTCTCAAATTGCTGCGCGACGGCCGGGTTGGCGGCTATCTCGCATTTTCAGGAATTGCTATTTGAATTCCAGCGGATCACCAAATCCGAGGCCAGTGCAACCTAAGCCTGGACGGCAATTAAATCGATTTGGCCGCCTTCGCGTATGCCGCGTTATGCAATGTCGACGTCCGCTGTGCCTCCAAAACTCCGGCCGGAACTCACGTGGGCGGTTTACCCCCGGAGTATAACCATGGTTTCTCCCGCAATCGCGGTCAAAATCAATCGCTTAGCCTACTGAACAGCACTGACATAGACGATGTTGCCCGGCGAGAGCACCCGCTCACCAGACCATCGATAGGCCGCAAGAAATCCCTGCTTGGCAACGCTGAAATCAAGACAGGCTGCGTACTCGCCAGCGATAACAGGCATTCCCCGCAGCCAGTAGTGGCCAAAGAACACCGGTATTTCCTCGAAATACTGGTACGTTGTTTTCACGGCGAGGTCAGGCAGACTTGCTTCATCGCCTTCCATTCCAAGTGCAGCTCTCCGAAGGGTCGTGGCGCGAGGGTCCCACCAGCGCAGCCGCACCTCGTGACGCGTATGGCCCTGTCTGTCTTTGAAGGATCGCCCATCTGGAAGGCGCTCTTCAGGTCCCTTGAGAAGTACTTCGGCAGCAGCGTAAGCGTCGTATTTGTGTTTACATGGGCGGACGATGGCGAACACTTGTTCGTTGAAAAAGCGACGACGACCGACGATCGCATTGCCAACACCCTCTCAATGGATCTACTAGCCCTGCTGGTACGTTTTGATTAGATGGTAGCCCCACCCCTCATCAGGGACGCGGTAAACGCCCAGGTGCGCCTCCCTGCTCGTCTTCGGCGGAGCGATATTTTGCGGTCCCGCCAATGCTCGGCGTGACAGCGGAGTCAGTGGCGGCGACTGAAGACCAGTGGGCGAGCCCCCCAACAAAGAAGACATTCCCCGATCACCTCGGATCGATCCGACCAAGGGCAAACGGAAGTCGCGGGCAAACCCGTTCTGCGTCCGATAGAGCCTCAACAGCGGACATCCCCCAGGGCAACTGGGACGTCCGAAAAGGGCCACAAGCCGAACTCGAGGCTTCGAACCGAAGACTTATGCCCGCCGGGAGCAGCGATCTCCGCAAGACAGGGTGATCGAATGGAGCACCGGGATCTGATGCTCTTCGCCAGCACCTGAAACGTCTTTAGTTTAGCTTGCGCCAACGCCGAACATCACAACCGCCGCTAGGCACAACAGTGCACCGACCGCGTGGCTAAACCATTCCGCGCCCGGCGCCCATTTCTCTGCGATGACGTAGGCGGAAATGACCGCGATCCAAATCAGATTCATGACGCCTGCGACGAACAGCAGCGCCATCAACGCCCAGCAGCACCCGACGCAAAAAGCGGCATGGCGCAGACCCTCATGCATCGCGATTGTAGCTCTCGACGGATTGAGCACCGCACCCCATGGCGAACGGCAGCGCGTGAGACAGGTGTGCTTCAATGGCGTGAATTGGAAAAGGCCAGCGGTGGCCAGCACAGTGGCACTTAATGGTACGCTAACGCTTTCCATCATCGGCGAGACAAGAGCCGCCTTGAGCAGTGCCCAGTGCAAGAGAGTTGCGCCGACGCTGAAACCGCCCCACGCCATGAGATATCCTGCGATGAACCCCGCGGCATGCGCGGAGCCGCCGATGCGGATAAGGACCACGATCACTGGCAGAACCGATGGCAGCATCATTGCAGCCATCATCACCGCCCACATCAGCACCACGAGGCTGAAATCTGTCACGTCCCAGTCTACCATTTGAGGCATGATCCACATGTCCATGCCGACATCCATGTGGCGCATGCCCCAATCCATGTAGACAAGGTACGTCCATGCCGCTCCGATAAAGAGCCCGAGCAAGGTTCCCACCGGCAGAAGGCGCCAAGCCTCCACTAAACGTGGGCGAGGACTCTCAGGCCGAGCTAAAGGCGAAAGGCGCATAGAATCCATTCTTGCCACTGATCTCCCACTGGAGATCAAAGTCTTTGTACGCGGTATGCGTCGATTTCGCCACCACGTGTGGAAACGCTCTTCCTTGCAAGTTCTCGACACGGATCTCCTTGCCGCCGAACCCCTCGATCGCAATGATGTCAGCATCTCCGATTCCAGCGATGGTCATCTTCCACTGCCGTCCTTGGCCCTCGACGGTGATTGGTACGAACTTGACGCCGAGCACTTCGGCGACCAATTGGGCCTGCGCCGCAAACGCACCACCAAGCTTGAAGGAGAAGATCGCGCTCAGTGCCTCGCGCTGCTCCGGGCTTGCGCGCTCGTCGATGTAGAAAGCCCCCCGCCAATTGCCTTTAGCAATATGGCCCGGCAAGAAGTTCATTCTCACCACATTCAGTCCATCGAGCGCGACATCGCCCTTCCGACCGGATTCGATATGGTAGCCAAGAAGGACCCCACATGTGCCGGGCGTCGGGGCATTACCCACGACGCAAGGACACATCGCTTCGCAATTGCAGGCTTCCATGAAAAGGCCTTTGACGTTCCAAGTGCTCTTCTCCTCCGCGGCTTGCGCAACTCGGACAGGGAGCAGCGCGCTAAGAGCGGACGCAGCTGTTATGGAGCCAGCAATGTCGAGCAAACGGCGACGGGAGAATGGTGTCATCGTAACCTCCCCACGTATACTGATCAGCGTATTAGACGCGCTACCAATAGCAAAGGTTAGAGTCACTTGGCGTTGGTGACGGAGGGGCGCTGAAGTGACTATAGTCCCGTGGACGATAGTCGGGTAGCAGTTTTTCCAGCGCCCTTAGAAGGCGATACGGGCAGCAGCTTTGACGTAGTTGTTTTGCTAAAAGCGAATGCGATCCCAATGTGAGGACTGCTTTGGGGTCACAAGTCGTCCAACTGGCGTTCCGGCAGCAAATTTCCGGTCCGCCCTCGCGAGCCGACAATCCAGCGACACACCGCAAAGGACGCGATGGGCCAACTGCAGACTCGTGCAGCGCAGAAGATCGTTATTCAATCACCTCGTTGGCGCGGCCGAGCAGCGTCGCAGGGAGATCGATGCCGAGCGCCTTGACCTTCGAGAACATCGGAATGCTCCCGGTCCTCAACCCGGAGGTCTGCAATGGGTGGTCATTAGCGGACATCGCTGAGCACTTAGCGCACGTCCGCTTTAATCAACTCGTCAGCCCTCGCGACCAAATGCTGAGGAACAGATAGGCCCATATCCTTGGCAGCTTTGAGGTTGATCGCAAGATGAAATTCGCTCGGCCCTTCGACGGGCAAATCACTTGGCTTTGCCCCGTTGAGGATCTTCTGAACGAAATATGCGCCCCGGCGCCATATTCCATCAATTGTCGGACCATAGGCAAGCAGTCCGCCGATCTGCACCCATTCTCGATATTCATGGGCGTTCGGGATTTTGTTTTCTATTCCGAAGTCGACAATCCTCTTGCGATCAAAGACGAACATCGGATCGGTGACAGTAGTCATTGCATCAATCCTCGTATCCTGCCTTTCGCGCAGGATTGAAGTAAACGCGAGCTCAAATTCCGGCGGTGAACGAACTTCAAACGGCTGCGCTTCAATTCCCAGTTTTTCAAATGCCGAGGAAATACTGTTGAGATGATTGCCGGCGTAAGAGGGAAGCGGATTGTAAAGAACTGCCAACCGCGAGAGTGTTGGAACAATTTCTTTCAAGAACTCGACACGTTTGACATCGCGGTCAGGCGAGAGATTGTCGATGCCCGTAAGGTTCCCTCCAGGATGTGAAAGAGACGAGTATAATTTGGTTTCAACGCCGCCGCGGCTCGAAAGCACGACAATGGGAATTGTCGCAGTAATCTTCTGCACTAAAAGTCCGGGGTAATTTCCCACAGCCACGATCACGTCCACATTCTGCCGGACGAGATCGGCAGCCATTTCGGGCAGAAGTTCCGAACGTCCTTTCGCCTCCCGCCATTCGATGCTGAGATTGTTGCCCTCCGAATAGCCGCGATCACCTAATTCGCGAACGAAGCCTTTTACCCAACGGTAGCTGCTCAAATTAGCCGTCAGATATCCAATTCGGTAACTCTTCTTAGATTGCTGTGCCTGAGCCGCCAGCGGCCACACCACAGCGCCGCCGAGTGCCGTTATGAACTCGCGCCGCTTCATGTCTGATGCCTCTGCAAAGCCTAGAGACAACCTATCACTCGCCCCAAACTAACACATTGGGGCCGTCCGGCCATGATCTCTGCCACAGATTCTCGAGTACGCCTGCCAGCCGCGCGATGTGCGGTGCGGGTTCAAAGGCGAAAAACTCAACGCGAGCATATTCAGTCCGCTAAGCTCCATGGAACGGACCTCAATGAGACGTGCTGCCACTTCGTGGATGGGCCACTTGCAGACATCGCGCGAGCGGTGTGCATTTCGAGGCAACTTATTCGCTTTCGGACCGACGTGCAGCAAGATCAAACGCCCACCCTCAAAGAGGATGGGCGCGTGGTGACTTACGACATGATGACGTCCTACTTCTTCTCGGCGCTGGCTTCCTTAGCTGGAGGCGGCTTCATGCCGACGGTCAACTGGCGGATTTTTAAAGCGCCGCCTTCACGTATGTCGATGGCGCCCCAGAAGACTGTGACCTTGGTGGCGTCGCCGCTCTTAGGGTCCTTACCGAAGATGTCGGTCTCGCCGTTGGCAACGACCAGATCGTTGTTGATGACCGACATGTTGCCGACTCTGATCTCGATATGATCGGTGCCGTTCTTGAAGTTGTTTTCGTATTCGGTCTTGAGATCGGAAAACACACCGCCCGGGTTGATCTGGACGCCGTCCTTTGTATAGAGCGCAGCGACACAGGCCGCGTCTTTCTTGGAGACGCAGTCGGTGTAGGCGACGGCTAATTTTTCGGCCTCCTGCTTGACCTCATCGGCCAGTGCCGGTGCAGAGATGAAGGCGGAAGAACACAATGCCAAGAGCAATGAACGTCGCTTCATAGCAACTTCCCCTCTGGTTGTGATGCACAATTGCATCGCGACGTCCTCCTGACGTAGGACGTCGCGTTGCATTTGTTCCGAGGGGCATTCTTTCGTTAGGCTGTAATACTACCGGCTTGTGAGTATATGCCATTTGCACGGATTGGCACGCGCCAACCTTGATCATCGATGGCGGGGCGGGCGGCGAATGCGATCGGGAAAGACAGGCAAGTTGACGCATGTGACAGATGAAAGTGTCTTGCTCGACGCGCGCGATGGCCGACCTTGTTATCCAGATTGTTCACCAAAGCGGCCGGCAAACGGCCCAAGCAATTGCTGATCGCAATCAAGCGGCCGAAGGCACGCACATCCCGATCCAGCTACTTGTGCGCGACCGCACCGCTCGATAGGCCCGCTAGTGAGAGGAAGTCTCGGAACTCGGCCTGCGGGACGCATAATACGTTAGACTATCACTGATCTTGTCGGGGACCCATTCCTCCGCGGTTGAGTCCCAATGATGAGTGTCGTCGAAGTGTTTCCAGAGTGGTCGCTTTGGCTTGCTTTCACCGTTCTGTCGGTTTGCATTTAGTGCGCGGAGTTGGACGACGAGCACCCCAGCCATCATCACCCATTCGCGAGCGCTATATCGGGAGTTCCATTTGATTGCGGCGAGCATTGGATGCCTCCTTTAAAGTAAGAAGCCTCTGCCACATTAGCGTGGGCCAAGAATGCAGGGATATAAACTACCTCACAGTTTGCCAACATCTTCGACATAGCCGCGGGCGATCTCACTGCGCGGCGACCGTAATCTACGTTCGTTCGGTACTCGGGCGTCATTTTGCCGCGCCAAACGCCCGCGACGATGTGTAGGATTGTTTTTTGGTCGCAAAGGCACGTCTCTCTTAGAGAGTGGATTTTATCGATCGTAGGTGCGCTCTCCATAGAGGTCAGCGCATGCTCCGTCCAAGGACCGCTTCGGGTCACAGGCTGACTTCCGCCCGACTTGAGCTGGGGTCGGCTTATTTCCTGAAGGCAGACATAGCGGCTGTGTTGGCGGAGGTCGGTAACGGGCCACAAGCTGACCAAGCTGATCCGTTCGATCGCTTTCGCGCGGGTCAAAGAAGCTCAGGCGGCGTAGCCCTTTCAGATAGTTTGCGGGATCAACTCTGGTCGGCCGGACAAGATCCGGACCTCTAGCCGGCCGATTCGAGCGGACTAAGTCATCTCAAGGACGTTGTATGCCGCTATCGGACGATGCAACCCCTTGAGCGTCAGTTCACCCACGGGCTCCGCGGTCACCCTCGCGTCAAGCGCTTCCCGTACCTTGCTATCCACGAGAATCTGACTGTCGCGCGCCTCCGCGCAAAGACGGGCAGCAAGATTTACCACGGTTCCGATCGCGCTGTACTCAGAACGTCCCTCAAAACCGATAGGTCCGAGGGTCGCATATCCAAATGCAATGCCGACTCCAAAACCAAGTTCGTGTCTTGCACGCCGCCATTTATTCGATAATTCCAGCAGGCGGCTTCGCATCGCGATAGCCATTTGGACAGCTCGCTTGCATGGATCTGTACAAGGAATCGGATCGCCGAAAATCACCATGATTCCGTCGCCCAGGAACCTCTCCAATGTGCCTTCAAACTCGTGGACAAGGGAGCCTAAGGTGGCATGATATTCCTGCATCACCGCCATCACCTCTTCAGGCTCGGCAATCTCTGCGAACGCCGTGAAACCTCGAAGGTCACCGAAGACTATTGTCACCTGTCTGCGGTGGCTCGCTAACGGCTCATATGTCGATGAAGAAAGAATCAATTCCGCTATCTGCGGCGAGAGAAAGCGCTTTAGACGGCTGACCCGTTCAATTTGCACAACTTGCTCCGCAACACGCTGCTCGAGCGTTCTATTCCACGCGGCGAGTTCGATCGCCTGAGCTTCAACTCGGTCATGTAACTCCTTAATGCGTAACATGGAACGAACACGCGCAACGAGAGCGGCATGGTCGACCGGCTTGGTCAGATATTCGTCGGCACCCGCGTTAAGTCCAGTGACGACATCCTGTGAGTCGGTTCGCGCCGTCACCATGATGATTGGAACAAATCCGAGCGTCGTATCGACCTTCAGTCGCCGGCAGACCTCAAAGCCATCGATCTTCGGCATCATGACGTCGAGGAGGACAACGTCCGGCGCGACTTCGTGCACGACCGCGAGCGCCCTCTCGCCGCTTTCAGCCTCCATGGTCTGATAACCCTCGGCATCGAGGCGAGCTGTAAGAAGGCAGCGGTTCGTTTCGTTGTCATCCACGATTAAGATTCGGGGTGGGACATGCATCTCTGCTCCACGTCAGCATGCGCTGGACTTCATGTCAGGTATCGATTGATCGTCTCAAGTAGCTTTCTTGCGCTGTAGGGCTTTGCGACATAGGCATCGCAGCCTGCCGCGCGTGCCTTTTCTTCATCGCCGCCAAGCGCATAGGAGGTAACGACGATGATTGGAATATGGCGGAGATCTGACTGCGCCTTTATGCGCCGTGTCGCCTCGTATCCGTCAAGAATAGGCAGTTGGATATCCATAAGGATCAGGTCCGGGCTTTGGGTTCGCGCCGCCACGAGCGCTCCTTCGCCGTCGTGCGACTCGATCATTTCGTAACCGACGCTTGCAAGCAGATCGCGCAGAATCTGCCGATTGTCCTCCTGATCTTCGACCACCAGTATGCGCTTACTCATGTCTGCATGGCCTGCTGCTCGAGCCGAGCCGGCACCAGAAAAGAGAATCTCGCCCCGTGGCCGAGGCGGGATTCTATCCAGATTCGACCACCATGCATCTCCACAATGCGCTTTACGATGGCGAGCCCCAATCCCGCGCCTCCTTTCGTCTTGGTGATCGAGTTATCCACCTGCTGGAATTCCTGGAAGATTCTGGCCTGGTCGGCGGAGCCGATGCCCGGTCCGGTGTCCTGAACGGAAAAGACGTAGGAATCTCCCCTCGTTTCCACTTCTATCCGGACCTCTCCCGCGTCTGTGAATTTGATCGCATTACCAACGAGATTGAACAGGGCCTGAGCGAGCCTGCGTTCGTCTCCGCGCGCCGGCGGCAAGCCAGGCGGAACAGCAACTCTCAAACTTAGTTTCTTCTCCGCGGCAAGCGACTCAACGGAGGTATGAACAACGTTTATCAATTCCTCTACTGAGTAATCGGTCAGAGAAAGTCGAAGCTGTCCGGCTTCAATCTTGGAGAGATCAAGGACATCGTTGATGAGCCCGAGCAGATGTCTGCCGTTTCGTTGGATGCGTTCGATGGCGGATCGCATTTTCTCCGGAGGATTGCCGTATATACCGTCGAGCATGAGCTCTGAAAAGCCGAGTACTGCGTTCAGTGGCGTACGCAACTCATGACTCATGTTTGCGAGGAATTGCGATTTGTGATGGCTGGCCTCCTCAAGACTTCGGTAGAGCTCCTGCAGCTCTTCGCAGGTCGAATTGACGTGCGCCGCAAGCTCCCCGAGTTCGTCCCGATTGGGAAGCTCAATACGCTGGGCGAAATCGCCGGCGGCTATCCGATTCAGTCCGTCATGAATGATGCGCACTGGTTCGATCACAGACCGGGAGATCGCTTGTCCCAAGACTAGCGTAAGCACGAAACTTGCGAGCGCGACCGCAGCGACAAGTATCTGCGACTTGGTGTAGGTTTGTCGGCTCGCATCTATGCCGGCCACCATGTCCGCTTCAGCCCGGTTGACCAATTGATTGGTCAGTCGTTCGAGCTTGTCCGCGAGAGGCCCGAGCGCCGCGAGTTCGCTCTGTTTGGCCTCAGCCCCTCGCCCGCCGCGGATGAGATCGACGATGTGTGAAACGACGGCAATAAAGCGCGCATATTCTTCGCGCACCTGGTTGAGCAGCGCCACCTCGTCCTTTGCGACGAACGAGACGCGGTCAAGGTCGTACCCAAACTGGTTGATCTGCCGCAATACAACTGCCAATGTCGTTTCGTTCGGAAATGCGAGCGCTGTGGATACGCCATAAAGCTGTCGAAGCGTATTGTGTTGCATCTGCCGATATGCCTCGATCTTCTGCTGCAGGCCAACGACCTGGTTCGCCCGCTGGTCCGCTTCGCGGAGCGAAAGGAGGCCGATTAGCCCAACCGAGACCAAGAGCATTTCGATGACGAAGAAGGCCATCAGCAATTTCGTGCGCAACGAGGGGCGCAACTCAAACCCGAGAAGACCGCTCTTCGCTGACGTCTCGTCGCCATTTCCTCGCGACGTTGCAGGGAGCGGGCGCTGACCAAGAAAAGACGTCGAATCAGCTTCCAAGTTCACGTCGAACCTCGTTCAGGAACCGCCAGTCGGCTGCATCCGCGATAATCTTTGCAGGATTCGATTTCAGCATCCTCGCTTCGCGCAGACGAAGAGCGTAGAAGCGGATTGTGTCTTCGGGATCAAACTCGCGCCAGCGGTTGTACGGCACATCCGCAAGCGTCTGAGCCGCATAGTCGTGGCGAGGCGTGAAATATCCATCTACCATCCGCTGCGCAACAAGGGCCGGCGCGCTTACGCACAAATCCGTCGCCCGAAGCATAGCGCGAACTACACGTTTGGTCGCGATGGGATTCTTTCGGACGAACTCCCGATTCCCCGCCAACATGCAGCAAAAGTACTGCGACCATGGGCGATCCTGCGCACTGTTGACGATGACATGCCCGATGTTCTTGGCACGCAGACGCTGTGGCTCCGGAGGGAAGCCAAGGAACGCGTCAATCTTACCCTCCGCAAACAACTCGATCGGTTTGACCGACGCACTCGTCACCCACTCGATATCCTTGGCGGGATCAAGTCCGACAAGGGTCGCCATCGCGCTGATGAAAACGTGCGGGCTACTGCCAACCCCCTGCTGGCCGACGGTTCGCCCCTTCAGATCGGCAACGCTACGTATGCCTTCCTTGGCGAACAGCTCGAAGCAGCCGACATGAACCCCAGCCACAACAGTAATGCTCGCGCCTCGATCGATCTCAAGAAGAAGCGGACCGGAGAAATGCAGGGTGAAATCGATGTCGCCCTTCGCGATTGCTCTGGTTTGCTCCACGCCGGCGTCAGACTCGACGTAAACGACGTTTGTAAACCCCTCAGCATTCAAGAGGTCGCTCACCACGTACTGCGGAGCGATACAAATGCTTGCGTTCTTCGCAAGGCGGATTGTCGTGGTCTCTGGCGGCTGAGCGGACTCTTCGGCCGCCAGGCGCGCCGCCGCGCTTGCAAACAGGGCAGTGGTAGCGGCACAGGCCCCAGCCAACAGCAAGTCGCGACGGTTCGTATTCATCGGGACCTCCTCGAAAACGCTTTAGATCAATCAGCCTCCAAGTTCACGTCGAACCTCGTTGAGGAATCGCCAGTCGGCTCCATCTGCGATAATTTTGGCAGGGCTCGATTTAATCATCCCAGCTTCACGTAAACGAAGCGCGTAAAAGCGGATTGTGTCCTCAGGATCGTACTCGCGCCAGCGGTTGTACGGCACGTCCGCAAAAGTCTGAACTGCATAATCGTGGCGAACGGCGAAACCGCTATCTACTATACGTTGCGCGACAACGGCCGGCTCGCTCACGCACAAATCGGTCGCCCGCAGCATGGCACGAACCAGACGTTTAGTTGCGATGGGATTCCTTCGGACGAATTCGCGATTTCCCACCAACATGCAGCAAAAATACTGCGACCACGGTCGATCCTGCGCGCTGTTGACGATGACATGACCGGCGTTCTGCGAGCGCAAACGTTGTGGCTCCGGAGGGAAGCCAAGGAACGCATCAATCTTACCCTCAGCAAACAACTCGATCGGTTTGACCGACGCACTCGTCACCCACTCGATATCCTTGGCGGGATCAAGTCCGACAAGGGTCGCCATCGCGCTGATGAAGACGTGCGGGCTGGTCCCAACCGCCTGAACGCCGGCGGTTCGACCCTTCAGATCGGCGACGCTGCGTATGTCTTTCTTAGCGAACAGCTCGAAGCAGCCGACGTGAATACCGGCCAGAAGAGTAATGCTCAAGCCCCGATCGACCTCAAGAAGGAGCGGACCAGAGAAATTCATTGTAAAGTCGATATCGCCGTTCGCGACTGCTTTGGTTACCTCGACCCCGCCAGTACTAGATTGGACGTACACGACGTTCGTGAAGCCCTCGGCATTCAGCAGGTCGCTTACTACGTACTGCGGAGCGATGCAGATGCCCGGGAGCTTCGCAAGGCGAATTGTCGTGGTTTCTGGCGGCGGATCGAGCTCTTCGGCCCTGAGCCGAGTCGTAGTGCTCCAAAGCAGCGGAGTGGAGGCGGCGCAGCATCCCGCCAACAGCAAGTCGCGACGGTTTGGATGCATCGGGACCTCCTCGAAACCTTAGGGTTGCTTCGGGGGCCGAACGTCAGGCCGCGTGATTTGCGGGAAAGGCCCCGCCCTCGATAAACATATCACCGCTGTGCCAGGTCGGATATGACCGAGTACCTGACGTGTCTGCAATTCCAGACAATCCTCGGCCGAACTAATTTATCTTTCTTGGGTCCCCCCTGGTCGGCTTAGGGTCACAAGCGGCGATTGGCGCCAGGCTGGAAACTTCCGGTCTAACCCTCTGAGCCGACATGTCGCGGCACCGCTCCAACGGTAGATGGGCCAACAGGCGATGTTGCTGGTGCGACGGGATGAGAGGCACTCATCAATATTGCTCTGCCCAAATTCGTTGATTAGCCGGAGAACTACAGACGCGGAACTCTGGATTTTGATCTTGCGTTCATGAGCTCAATCCTACATCTGCCGTCGATCACGGCATGTAGGTGAGGAACAATGTCCTTCGACCCGATGGCCGCTGCGGTTGATTGGCTCGACGCCTACCGCGCTGGCGAGATTGAAACTATCCTGGAGATGTATGCTGACGATGCGACAGTCCATTGCGGCTGTGGTAGCATGAAAGCTCCCATCACTGGCAGAGAGGGCCTCCACGCTTATTGGACGGACCGGGTTCGGCAATTTCCAGCTTCGGAGCTGGACAACCTGCATCCATCGGATGATGGAACTCTAATCACATATGTCGCGAGGCACGGCGTCGTCAGTGTAGTTCTAACGTTTGATGCTCTCGGACAAATCTCATCCCAAACCTGCGGTCTATCCAATTAAGCCCACAATCCGCTGGGGCTTTGGGGGCAACTCGGCAGCCAGACCGGATCAGGAAGCGGGCTGCGCGAACTCCAAAGTCGTCTTCGAGTCAAAATGCGAAGAACTCCCTTGGGCAAATCTGGACCGATGATCTCGGTGACCGGACATCCAAGCGGCCGGATTGAATTCGTAAACGGGCCTAAAGCCTCGTTCGAATGTGAAAGCAAGGAGTGGCGCGCGCACCACATACAACAGGGCTTGCTTTGGAGAAAATGCAATGCGTTTTATCTTCGGATTATGCCTTGGGATCGCGTCGTGTGCTTCTGCGAACGCCGCGCCAAGGTGGCATCACAACTCGCGGCAAGCCATCATGCGTCCTGGCCAGGCGGTCATCCCGAGCTATACCACTCCACGGGGCGTGCGCATCTATCGCGACGATTCCGTTCCGGGAGGTCTCCGGACCGATCACGACGATCCTCCTGCCTACGATGATCCATCCAAGTTTGGCGGTGGCTGATGACTGAAGTGCGCGTCCGCTGCGGGTCAATCGCGTCGGTTTGCCCGTGAGGCGATGACCAGCGTTCGAAGCGGATAAACGGACGTGGTCAGACCGGACCGGCACGTCTCCAACCGGCCCAAGAAAGAGATCAACGGGCAACCCGTGGCGCATATTGGCGGCTAAACGGAGCCGCCGTACCCAGTACCTTTAGTGTTGAGTATCGGAGGCAAGAAATGATCGTAGCTCGTCGAGAAAGCGTGCCAAAGCCGGCTCGCCCTCCAGCATGATATGATTCCGGCCTTCGAGCGGGACAAATCGGGCGCCGGGAATCCCCGCGGCCAGCCGACGGCCCGACTCGAACGGCACTCTGGCGTCGTTGCGGCAATGCATGACAAGGGTCGGCACCTTGACCCGCGGCAGTAGTGAGCTGATCTCCACTTCGCCATTTGCCAGTAAATTGCGCGCTGCGTCTTCGGCCGAGCTCGATATACGCTGTAGCTCGTTAAACCAGTCGGCCTGCTCCTTGTTAGCGTCCGGAATAAACAGCGACGTGAACATCTGCCTGAAAGCCGGGTTTTCCTGTCCCCATCCCAGCCGCATCAGCGTCAGCATCGCATCTCCGGCCGCCTTCTCCGCCTCGGTCCTGGCGCGCTTCTTCCAGCCGACAACATAACCTCCGTAGAGAATCAGATGCGACACTCGCTCCGGATGCCGGACCGCGTAGGCAATCGAGACTGCGCACCCCTGGGATATGCCGAGCAGCGCGAACCGTTCGATGCCCGCGGCGTCGACCACCGCTTCGAGGTCATCGACGAACCGCTCGAATGTTACGTCGGGGACGTCACGATCCGAAAGCCCATTTCCCCTTGCGTCATATCGGATGAAAAGGTGCTCGCGGGACAATTCCCGGTAGAGATGCCGCCAGATTGGACTTTCGAAGTCGAATTCGATGTGGGTCATCCAGTGCCCCGTCTTCACCAGCGGATGCCCTTGGCCGGTCCTGGCGTAGGCCAACTGCACGCCGTCGGCGGTCTGGCAGAAGTGAATTTCCTGCTTGTGTTGGACGGTTGACGCCGCGACCGTGTCTTCCGCAGACGAGGGAATCGCGGCGTCTGGAATCGCCTCGATGTCCTTGGCAGTGAGCCCGAACACGCCGACCGCGCGCGAGATGTTCTTCACAGCCTGCTCGCCCAAATCAGCAAAAGCCATCGACAGCTTGTCCCGGATCTGGTCGTTCGCCGCCCTGGATATGCATACGCCGCCGGGCTCGCAGAGCGTTTCCAAGCGCGCCGCGATGTTGACGCCGTCGCCGAAGATATCGTCGCCGTCGATGATAATATCGCCGACGTTGATCCCAATCCGGAACACGACCTGCCGTTCCGCAGCGACCCCTGCGTTGCGCCCCACCATGCTGCGCTGAATCTTGACCGCACAGGCGACCGCATCCACGACGCTGGCGAATTCCACCAGCATCCCATCGCCGGTGGTTTTGACGATGCGGCCGTGGTGATCGGAAATGCCGCAGTCGACCAGTTCTCGGCGGTGCGACTTGAGGGAATTGAGGGTCCCCATCTCGTCGGCGCCCATTAGCCGGCTGTAGCCGACCACGTCCGCCGCTAGAATGGCCGCAAGCCGGCGTTGCATGGCTCTTGCCCTCTCATGCCACTGCCAGTCTGCCCGCAATCAGTGGCCGCGACAAGGCTGAACGGGCCGGCGGAATCCGCCGCGGATCAAAGCGCGGTTTTGGTTTTGCCGCGCACTTCCGGTCTACCCCGATAATCGCACGTAGTCGGTTCGGCAGCCACCTCGCAAAAGGGTCAGAATGCGAAAAACTCAAGGTGAGCAAATCTGGTCCGCTATACCTCGGTCAGCAGACCTCATGGCGTGGGCCTTGCTGGAATTGCTGGCGCGGAGCACACCGGCTGCACTTACATCGAGAACCCAGCCCGGCGTCCCCACGATTAGCCGGTTAGCAGCGCGCACCCCAATGTGAGCCTTATCGCGACTAATGCCCACGCCGTCGGGCGTAATCAGCTAGCCGATGATACCGATGGTCATTAAGCAAAGGCGGCTTCGCTTGTGTTATAGCTTCCAAGCAATCCTTTAGCTCACTCGGTGCCCAAAACTGATCCGCTAAGATCGCCGCGAGCAAGCGTAGTGAAGCTTCTGGGAATCGGGCGCATAGTCCTGATGTATGGAGCTGATGCACAGCGTAGTGAGGGTGCTCGATCGGACGTAACCAATCCGCGATAGCAGCCAGCACGGAAGGAAACGTATCTCCCCCCGCGATGCACATGATGGCGAGTGACTCAGAAAGGCTGTTCGACGCTATGTCGCGCGACTTTGGCCAAATTTGTTGCCAGAAGGGTTGAACTCGATTTGTCCAGTAATCCTCCCGCTGCGCACCAGCACCTCCAAGCGCTTGCGAGAGGGCCTGCACCACTTCCTGCAAGCCCTCGACTGGCAGGGATCCAACAGCGTCTTGGAAGTCCTTGGACGTGTAACCTTCCGCCGGCTCCAAGGCGGAGTAGGTGAGGAATGCTGCAAACTGTCGGCCATGATCGCCGAGACTTTGGTAGTGATGCGCCGTAGATAGGAATTGCGGCTTGAAAGCAATGAGGAGGGGGCGGTACAGCCGAGGTGACCACAGAAACCCCTCCCAAGCTGCCTTTGCTTCGCTCGAACTGTGCTCCCAGTCAAAAAGAGGCAGCAGATTCTTCTCGGTCCATGGACGATCTACCCGAAACAACGCGATCAGGTGTGACGCCAACAACACCCGCCCGTGACGGAAGCGCGCGACTCCAATATCGCACATCGCTGTGAAAAACGGCTCGATGTCAGCAGGCAGCCCTTCATTGTCATTGGGCTTGCGTTCGAACCAAAGATTCAGCAGTGCCTCCGCGACGTGGCCGATCGGATGATTGATGGCATCCGTCACAGGTTCGTTGATTGGCTTTCCGTCCTTACTGATCCCAGTATCCGGGTCCTGAAATACCGAGAGCAGGCGTCCGCAAAGGTCGAGCAGGACCGTCTCATGTGGATCAGCGCTCTTAGAGGCCGCCCTCATCAACCAAGTAAGGCTGTGAGCGGTCGCCTGCATAACCGCGTCAGGCATCCTGGCCAGCAGGGGGGCCGCATGGCGCCACGACCGAGCAATTAGGATCCCCTCGCTCCACGCCTGTAGCGCCTCTCTCCAACGCCCGGCAGGCCAAATTCCCTCGCTGGCTAGATCGCATAAAGCAAAGAGACTATGAAAAAACCGAGTCCGACAGGTATCCAGCCATGTGTCTTCATCATAAAAGGACGACATCTTCGGCTGCGGCTGCTTGAGCCATTGAACCAAGTCCGCCCGCTTACGAGGTGCGATGTCGACACGCCGCTTCGATTCAAAGTCGGGGTCGCCCGTTCCACTCATCCAGTGGGAGAATTCGTCCTGTTCATCTTTAGCCAATCGGCGACGAGACTCTGCGGCCGTCAAGCTTTCGAGGCGCAGAGAAGCGTCTTGCCCCAAGCCGCCGCTCTCGCGTAGTTTGGCGAGACGCAGCCAAACTGCGTCCCCTACGATCGATTCCCAATCCCCCGAGGGGAGGCCCTCTCGATACATGTGACGTGGCGGGCCGGCCAAAATTACCGTCTCCAATGTGGCTCTATTTGCAGGCGACAGCTCCGATCCTTGAAGCACTAGCAATCTCATTGTCTCGCGCTTCGTGCCCCCGGACCATAGCCACCAACCATTGTTCGAAGCCAACCATTCGACCCACTTTTCTGAATTGATAACGTCATCCTGGCTGGCGGCAAACAGTGCCAACCGCTTGAATGTCGGATAGGGTACATCGAACCATGCTAGCGCTATGTGCCGGGCGCGCTCGGGCGCGGATTTGCGGGTTTCAAGCCACGCATCCCGCACTAACTCGATCAACGTCACCCAGTCGCGGAAACCCCGGTTCTGCCAATGTGGCGTGATCGATGGCAAATCCCAGTACGAACGGTCATCTCGGTCATCCGCTTCGCCTAACTCCCGCAGCAAATCCAGTGCATCGCGCAGCAATTGCTGAAAGTCATCCAGAACGGCGGGCAACGCCGTTTGCCATTGGTCATCCGCCAGATCACGAAGGGACGTACGGACGTGATCCGCGGCGAGCACGAGTTCCCAGTCGACCAACTCCTTAATGCGCGTTGCCTCTTCCGTGCCCTCTTCTGAGCCCCAACGGAAAGGCTTTTTCAACGTAACCTTCGGCGACAGTAGCTCGCGGAGTTGCAGCCGCAGCGGTGTATTCAGTCCTTCGCGTTTAAGACGATCCTTCCAGCGGTAAAAATCTAGCTCGCGCCATGGTGCTTTTACGCGGCCCGTGAGCAGCAGGCGCCAGATTGTTTGCATCAATGGGCTGGGAATGGCGTTTGGCGATTGGGAACGGATTTCGTCCAGTTCGGCCGTCCTTCCTTCCCGAAGTAATTGAGCAAAGCGGTTCAATTGTTGCTCGATCAGCCACGTCCAGCGCTCGTGCAATTGGCCGCCGCGCTGCGCCAGCCAAATCAGCAATGCTGGATCGTTCAAATGTCGGGTTAGCCAGCGGGCCAGATGGAACATCACGTCGTCCCATTGGCTGCCGCCAACTCCACCTGAGACGATTGTCATCCATGGCGCATGTCGATACGGCGCAGGGCGTTGGACCAGGCTAAACCGTAACTTGTCATCGGCCTCTCTACGTGGAGGGACCCCAAAGCGATTCAAGTCAATGTGCAGGTATCGTTGATCCGAGAACGCCTCTAGCCATTCGAGCGCCGGTACGGGATTAAAGTCCGCGAATCGCTTCGCAGGCAAGCCTGACTCGTCGGACACTGCCCAAAGCATTCGCCCCACAAAGTCATCTTGCTGAGTGCTGCCGGATGGTCGCGCAAGAGCGTGCGCAACGACGATCCCCTCCTTGCCGAGCGTGCCGCCCCGATAGGTGGCGGCCCACAACTTCAATGTATCGTGCAGCGCCGAGTGACTGCCCGAGCGGACCTCGTAAAGGATGGGTGTGACACCCTTCGCCGCCCATTCAATCGTCTTTGCGTGTTCTTGCCCCCGCTCGCAATCGCCGAGGGCATAGGCTTGCGGAATGAATTCGCCCAGCATGCGGTCGGCAGCTAGTGCGTCCATCATGTAGCGAAGTACCGGATCGTTGATGCTGTAGCCGACGAAACATACGAGATAATTTCGGAACAACTCGCCGACAAACCGCGCCGCCCACCTCTCAGTCAGATATGCTAGGCCAAAATCGCCGCTGGTGAGCACCAGCCGGTTGAGCGCGGTATCGTCCGGTTTGGCTGGTAGCAAACCATGTAGATAAACTAGTCCGTTCCACCGGCTGTTCTTCGGTATAGGAAGCATCGGCGCGGCGTAGGCGTCGAATGCCTTGCCGGGACGTTTTCCTACTCGTTCGAACACGCGGTCGAAATTGGTAGTCACCAGACGCAGTGAGCCATCGCGACAGCGCGCTAACTCAAGCAGCGCCTCGTGACTATCCGCGGCACCCTTGCGGCGCCACTTAGGTTTGAGGGCTTCCGCCAGCTTTTGTCGAACTGGGATTCGATTTCCAGGTAGTCGGCGTTCCAACAGATCGAGAGTGGCGTCGAATTGATTGCGCTCGTAGGCCTCTTGCTCAATGGCCAAGCGGCTGGTGCCAACGCGCCTGTAAATCTCGTCGACCAGTCCCTTGAAACCTGGCAAGCCAGCAGGATAGGAAATCCCTGCGCCGCAGAAGAAAACAACCCGGCCTTCCTCATGTGCTTGCAAAAGAGCGTCTGGAATGTCGGGGCCGTTAGCGACAAATTGCATGAGCTTCAATCATTGTTAGGCGCGTGCAGCGCGAGCCGTGCTCTACGTTACTACCCCTTAGGACGGGTGATTCGTACGGCTTCGAGAATGACACGTTAGACGAGCGTTGGCCGGCACCTGCTCGCTTATCCAGCTAATTCACAGTTTTCGAAAGTCGGGGCACATGCGGAGCGTGGGTAGAGCGCCGCGGATCGCTAGGCGCTCTCTCGGGATGCGCGCTCGCACAGTCGCGTCCTGCTTTTGCAACAAAATCGGAAGTAGAACGGAAATACCCGCGACACGTCACTACGTCGGCCGTTAACTCGAATCGAGAGGACTAAGGACTTGGATCAGATAATTTCGTGATAAGGCTGGATAAGGACAACGAGACGCCCGATGCCAACACTATCGAAGCCGAAGCACGAAATTATCGCCAACTCCCTTGCGTCAGGGATGAGCCAAGCGGATGCCTACCGGGCGGCTGGTTACGTCTATAAACCAGCGAATGCGAGTAGGCTCTGCAGGACTCCATCCATCGAAGCACGAGTTCGAGAGATCATAAGCGAGCGCGCCAACAGCGAGACCAAGGCACGAGAAATCGGAATAGCACGAGCTGCTCTTACGGAAGAGTGGATCATTGTCCGGCTGAAGCATGTAATTGATTTGTCGCTTCGCGGGCTCCCAATATACGACCGCGATGGCCAGGCGACCGGAACCTTTAAGCCCGACCTCAATGCTGCCATAGGCGGGTTGAAGCTGGCGGCGAAGATTGCGGGCCTGCTGATCCATAGACCCGAAATCGGCCAGTCTGGCGCTATTGCGCGAATGACAGATGCAGAACTCGGTAAAGCGTTCCTCGATCAGTGTACGGCACTAGGACTGCCCATGCTAGATTGAGCCGGTGAAACTCTGTGCGACGGCGTTTTGCGCTAAGACTTACTGAAAAGGCCGATCGAATGTGAAACTGATGTCTTGCAGATCCTCCTTGCGTTCAGTGACAAGGTTCGGGAAGTGGGTCCTTCGTCGGCAGCTTGGGTCGCTGGCTGAACGCATACTTGAGTTGAGCTTCGGAGGAGAAGTAGATCCCGCGCTCGCTGATCCAGGCTTTCGGACCGAGGATGAGGGGAGTCTACTGATCGCTGGCCGGTATCGCGTCTCGTTGGCGACTGCTGAAGGGACAACAGAAGGTCACGGTCGAGCACGTTCACGTCCACAGCGGCGGACAAGCCATCGTCGGCAACGTCGAGGGGGTGGGGTACGGACCAAATCGGAGAATCAACCCCATGCTCTTGGATATGCGCCGGGCGAAACGTTGTGGAGCACGAACAAGGAGCGGGAAGCCGTGCCAGTCGCCGGCAATGCCGAACGGTAGATGCAGGATGCACGGTGGACCGTCACCCGGGGCACCGAAGGGCAATCGAAACGCATTGAAGCACGGTCGTTATACGACAGAAGCAATCTTTCGTCGGCAGGCCATTGCCGCGCTTCTTCGAATGGCCAGCAGTTCGATCGGCCCGCCACTGGCTGAGAATGGCCAAACTTGGACGGGGTTAACTGAATTTTAAAGGGTAAGATGCACGATTTCGGCATGAAAATGGCGGGCGCAGTTATCGTTGCTCTCCTAGCTCTCAATTTCGTGGACGAGCAATACAACAACGGCCGCTATTCACGAGCGGCGACTGTGATGTTGTCGCACATCACTAGATCATTTGGCTGATCGCTCCTGATGGTTCATTGGGCGATGCCAGCCACTCCCTTCGATAAGCTCCCTTCGCGTGAACGGCACACCGCCATCATTGCCGAGCTAGACGCGATGGTCCGCGCACAGTCGCCTTCAAGGCCGCTCTACAGCAAAGAACTAGCGGAGCAAATTGGCACGTCCGTACGAACGTTGAACTCGGCGTCGGTCTCCGTCGTTGGCATGAGCTTGCATTCTTACCTTCGTTTAACGAGGCTAACACGTGTGCGGCTTCAACTTTCGACGGGCGCGTTTAGCGTCAAGGCGGCGGCACTCGCCAATGGCTTTTGGCACCTGGGGGATTTCTCGCGCGTCTACTGTCGCGCTTTTGGGGAGCTGCCTTCGCAAACGCGCGCACGGGCTAAGCAGTGCAAACAAATCGACTTGTCGACGCTTCCCTGTCCAAGGGAAAGCAAACTGACGCTGGTTTAGAGACGCGATAGTCGCCCTATTGCTTGAGCAGCAGGATTGCGCCAATTCCGACCCCGCCCACGATCAAAATGCCGATCCAGCCCCAAGCGTCTTTGATACCATCGTCGTCGCTCGGCTCAAAAACAGCACGGATCAGCAACAAGGCAATGACGACTGCGGCGACAGTTTTGGTAACGTCCGACAGCGTCAGGTTTGCAAAGGGCTTGTGCGAAATATCCTCCGGCCAATAGGCGTAGAGAACCAGAAAGAGAACAGCATACACGGCTAAGCGTCCGAATATACTAAACGGTCGCAGCCACTTTCTACGCCTCTCATTGAGCTGAGCTTGTTCATTTGCCTGCCGCTCGAATTGTTGAAGTACGTCCGCGAGCGGCGTCTCCGGTTCTGGGATCGGCGGCGGTCCTACGTGAAGAAGGCTGCGTCTCTTAGGCAAACGCATTCCCATGGCAAACAGGACCACGGCACCCAGCGCGATGAACGCAACGCCGACAATTTCGCTCACGTCACAGTCCCGCTTGCTGCTGGGCAGTCTGCAGCAGGCCAACAGCCTATCGATCTAGCTAGTAAGGATGCGCATAAAAACTAAACGCAGCTAAATTGAACGGTGGCCCTCGGGAAGTTACCCATCACATACGGTGGTTGGGCCTCGGTCAGGTTGGTCAGCTGTATTGTTTGATGACGGGCAGCGCAAAATTGTCCTGCCTCGGTGAGAGCTTCTTCCTTCAAAGTCCCAGCACCTGAGAAACCCGTTGCCGCTTGCCGGGAAACCATGAAGCTATTCGGCCCCGTTGGAGCAACGCTAGAGTTGGCCGCGCAACCCGCCAACGTGAAGCTGCACAGCAGCCCAAAAGCAGCCCTCATCATGATAAATTCCCCCCAAAGACGAGTTTGACTGAAACCACTACCGAGTCAATTACGCGAAACATGAGACGGCTTGGGGGCTAGTCTGGGGACCTACCGACCTCTATCATAAGTAAATTCATTTATACCAGTAGCTTAGACTGATTTGATGGCGGAGAGAGTGGGATTCGAACCCACGGTACGGTTTCCCGCACACACGCTTTCCAAGCGTGCGCCTTAAGCCACTCGGCCATCTCTCCGGAGCGCACTCTCTTGAAGGGGCGCCGATGATTTTGCAAGGGATCGCGGGGAAATCGGGTGATTTTTCCCTAAGATGTTGTATTTCATGGATAATATCAGGCGCCATCACACCGTTCGGAACCGTCCGCCGACTGAACCGGCGGCGGGTTTGGCGCGACGATTCACTCAAGACCGTCAAACACGTCCGGGGGCACCATGACCATCCGCAACACCATCGCCGCGCTGAGCCTGGTTTCGGCCGTTGGCGCCGCCTTTGCCGGACCGGCCGCCGCACAGGTCTGCACCCGACAAGGGATCGACGTCAGCTGTGACGACGGACGGCGCGGGATGCTTTCGGGCGATGCCATCCTCTGGCCGGACGGCACGCGCTCGAGCGCGACGCCGCATCAAAGCGTCATCATCGGCAACAAGAGCTCGGTGCATGTCGGGCCCGGCGTGTTCGTCGGCCAGGGCAAGGGCATGGTGCCGCTGGACGATCCGAACGCGCCGAACAAGCGGCAGTGCGCGATTCTGGAAGGCGTGTCGTATTGCTATTGAGGCTCTCGTCTTCGGCCCTGCCCTCCCCGTAAGGAACGGGGAGAAGGAGACTAGATCAACCGCACGCCTGAGATCGCCGACTTGAGCCAGCGCAGCGCTTGCGGCGGCTGGTTGGCGAGCGGCGCGACCGCGGCCTTCTCCGTCCGGCACTTCTCCAGCTCGGCGACAAAATCCGCCGACCATTGCTGGATCGTGTGGCCGCGCAGCTTCTTCATCATCGCATCCCAGCGCATCTTGCGCTCGGTGAGCGGCATCGCGGCCGCGACCGCGATCGCGCGCGCCATCCCGTCGATGTCGTGCGGATTGACCAGCAGCGCGGCGTCGAGTTCGTTGGCCGCGCCGGCAAATTTCGACAGCACCAGCACGCCGGGATCGGCCGGGTTTTGCGCGGCGACGTATTCCTTGGCGACAAGGTTCATGCCGTCGTGTAGCGGCGTCACCACGCCGATCTGCGCGGTGCGATACAGACCCGCGAGCACGGCTTGGCTAAAGCCCTTGTTGAGATAGCGGATCGGTGTCCAGTCGGCCTCGCCGTGGCGGCCGTTGACGTCGGACACGAGCCGCGCGACCTCGTTCTGCAAATTGCCATAGGCTTCGATGGCACCGCGCGAGGGATTTGCGATCTGCAGCAGCGAGATGCTGCGCGCAAACTGCGGATGTTCGGTCCAGAGCCGATCGAACGCGCTGATGCGGTTGACGAGGCCCTTGGAATAGTCGAGCCGGTCGACGCCGATCGCGAGCCGCTCACCGTTGAGGCTGCGGCGCAGCCGCGACACATCCGGATGCGACGCCGATTTCGCTGCGTATTGCGCGAACTTCTCGGCATCGATGCCGATCGGGAAGACCTCGCAGCGCGTTCGGCCATGCTGCGAGGTCGCAACGCCGTCTTCGACGGCGAGGCCGAGTTCGCCCGCGACATAGCCGAGAAAATTCTGGCAATCGTCATGGGTCTGGAAGCCGATCAGATCGTAGGCCAACATCGCCGTGATCAGCTCGCGATGATTGGGTACGCCTTGCATCACCGCCGCGACCGGCCACGGCGTATGGAGGAAGAAGCCGATCGGGTCGTCGACACCGAGGTCGCGCAGCTCCGCGCCGAGCGCGAGGAAATGGTAATCCTGCACCCAGAACGCGGTTTGTGCTTTCCGGAAACGCATCAAGGCGCGCGCCATGAAGGCGTTGACCTCGCGATAGCTGACATAGTCGTCACGCGAGACGCGGATCAGATCGCTGCGCGAGTGCAGCGCCGGCCACAGCGCCGAATTGGCAAAGCCTTCGTAATAGCCGCCATAGTGCGCCGCCGGCAGATCCAGCGTCGCAATCGCGCCAGAACCCAGTGCTTCGATCTCGGCGAACGGCTCCTTTTGATGACCGTCACGCACACGGCCCGAGGAACCCACCCAGATCGCGCCCGAATGTTCCACGACAGGCAATAACGCCGCCGCGAGACCGCCCGTCATGGGCTCGTTGGGCTTGCCGCGCGCGACGCGATTCGAAACGACGACTAAGTTCACAGGTCGTCCCCTCCTGTTTCATTCCACCCCATTTAACTGCCGTTCATCAATATGGTTCCTGATCATCCTTTGCACCAATTGAAACCAAAATCGGGCGCGCGCGTTGGAACCGGTTTACCTCAAGGCAACCCGACGATTTCGCTACACAAAGTCGGCTTTGGAACCGTGGCACGCGCAGCATGAAGCCGACGCGCTGGGGAGTTACGCGCGCGATATGTGGCTCCGAGATGTCCGTGCCTTATTCCAACCTTGAGTCGTCGAGCAGCCGCGCGAGGAACGCGCGCACGTCGTTCGGCGCGTCGAAGTGCCCGTTGACACCCATGGCGCGGCGGCCGACCGAGAAGGCGAGCCCGTTCATGTCGGGCATGATCGCGAACACGGTCTCGTCGGTGACGTCGTCGCCGATGAAGATCGGACGGCGCCCCTTGAAAGGCTCGTGCTTCATCAACTCGCGCACGCCGGTCGCCTTGGTGAAACCGGAATGCTTGATCTCGCAAACGAACTTGCCGGGCAGCACCTCGATCGGCGCGTTGGGCAGGTCGGCGCGGATCAGCGAAACGGATTCATAGATCGCCTTCTCCGCATGCGGCGCAAGGCGGTAATGCAGCGCCAGCGAATAGCCCTTGTCTTCGAGCAGAATGCCGGGACTGAGCTTGGCAACCGCCGCGAGCCGCCGCTTCAACTCCTTGTCCAGCGGCGGCGCACTGACGGCATCGGCTTCATTGTCAATGGAAAGCCGCATTTCCGCGCCGTGGCCGGCGACGGCGCGAAAGACATCGGGCGCGAAGATCAGGTCGATGTCGTTGAGCGAACGGCCGCTGACCATCGCCAGCGCGCCCGACGTGCGCTCCGTCAACCGGTTCAGTGTTTCCGACAGGCCTGGCGGCACCCACACCTCGCGCGGCGTCGGCATCAGGTCGAGCAGCGTACCGTCGATGTCGAGCAGGATCGCTGTTTCATTGAGATGCGGTACGAGTGCGTGAGGCACCGGCACCGCATCGGGCGCTTCATCGTCGACCATGGCGCGCTTTTGATCCAATTCAGCCAGTTCCGATTTCATAGTCTACTCCATGGAAGCCAGCGGCCGCGCGATTTCTTCGAGCGATTTGCGCTCCGCCGAGACGGCATAGCGCCACGCCACGATCGCGGCTGCGATCATCAGGAATGCCCCCAGTAGATAGCCTGCGAACACGCTGGTGCGTGACCCCGTGTCGATCAGCGCACCGAACAACGCGGGGCCGATCACGCCGCCGATGCCGGTGCCGACCGCATAGAACACGGCGATCGCCAGCGCGCGGACCTCCAAGGGGAAGGTCTCGCTGACGGTGAGGTAGGCGGCGCTCGCGGCCGGCGAGGCAAAGAAGAAGATCACCATCCAGGCGATGGTCTGCCCCTGCGCGCTCAAGGCGCCGATCGAGAACAGATAACCCGACAGCGCCAGCAACAGGCCCGACACCCCATAGGTGAACATGATCATGGTCCGGCGGCCGAGCGTATCGAACAGGCGACCGAGCAGCAGCGGACCGAGGAAATTGCCGGCGGCGAACGGAAGCAGATACCAGCCGACATGATCGGCGCTGATGCCGTAAAAATCGGTCAACACCAGCGCAAAGGTGAAGAAGATGGCGTTGTAGAAGAAGGCCTGCGCGATCATCAGCACGAGGCCGACCATCGCCCGCTGGCGATAGACCGAGAACAGCGTGTGCACGACCTCGCGGATCGGCGTGTGACTCCGCATTTTCAGGCGGATTTTGGCGAAGCGCCCATCGCTCGTATCCTGGTCGTGTCCGAGCACCGAGCGCTCGATCTCGTCGACGATGGCGTGGGCCTGGTCGGGACGGCCGTGGATCATCAGCCAGCGCGGACTCTCCGGAATCCACATCCGCATCAAGAGCACGACGAGGCCGATAGCCGCGCCGATGAGATAAGCGAGACGCCAGCCGAGATCGGGGCCGATCACCGCGGGATCGAGCAGCACGATGGCCGCTACGGCTCCCATCGCGGCACCGATCCAGAAGCTGCCGTTGATGACGAGATCGGTCCAGCCGCGATAGCGCGCCGGCACCAGTTCCTGGATGGTCGAATTGATCGCGGTATATTCGCCGCCGATGCCGGCGCCGGTGAGGAAGCGAAACAGCGCGTAGCTCGCGACATTCCATGACAGAGCGGTCGCGGCCGTTGCCGAGAGATAGAGCGCGAGCGTGATGAAGAACAGCTTCTTGCGGCCGATGCGGTCGGTGAGCCAGCCGAAACCGAGCGCGCCGAGCACCGCGCCCGCGAGATAGGCGGAATTGGCGACGCCGAGATCGAGATTGGAAAAATGCAGGGTGGGACTTTGCTTCAGCGCGCCGGAGAGCGCGCCGGCCAGCGTCACCTCGAGGCCATCCAGAATCCAGGTGATGCCGAGCGCGAGCACGACGCGGGTGTGAAAGCCGCTCCACGGCAGCGCATCAAGTCGCGCGGGAATGCTGGTTTCGATGATGCGATCGGCCGCGGTCGCGGTGGAGACCACAGGTCCATCGTTCGGCGCTGGGCTTCGCTGCAATTCCATCGCGTTGTTGCATCTGACCAATGGACATGGCCCCGGTTCACGTGGCGTGGACGGGGGCGATCCGATCGAGGGGGTGCGGCATTCCGCCTGCCACCTGCGACAACGTCTGCGGCGAGGGCAGGTTCCCGCAGGAACGACCGTTCGCGCCGCTGGTTTTCGCTGGAGCCGCAAGGAGTTGACGCATGGCTCATGTCAGAAAGACGACACATTCTCGCAAAACAGCGGCGCGCAAGAGCACCAAACGCGCCGCACCGAAGCGCTGGTCGCAGCGCGTGACGAAGGAGAGCGACGCGCTCGACCTCAAACAAGGCGTGTTCAAGCTGACCAGCGCGAAGAAGATCGCGACCTCGTTGAAGCGCTCGGCCGAGCACAGCGCGCGCCGCAAGACCGGCGCCTACCGCTCGGCCCTGTCGATGCTGACGTTCTACATCAACCGCGCCGGCAAGACGCTGCCGCAGACGCAGCGCACGCGGCTGGAGCGGGCAAAGGTGGAGCTGAAGCGGGCATTCGGGAGGGAGTGAGTGCCACGTCGTCCTGGACAAGCGCAGCGCCGATCCAGGACCTATTACCCCAGGGAGCAATTTGGCGATGACTCGGAGTGAGTAGTTCGCCCGATAACTGCTGCTTGAGCTAAGGGTCCTGGCTTTCGCCAGGACGACATTGGCGCGGATGCCCCTACGCCGCCCGGATATTGCCCATGAAGCGGTCGAGCTCGGCGCGCAGGCGGGTGCTTTCGGACGACAGCGTCTTGGCCGAGTGCAGCACCTCTTCCGAGGCCGAGCCGGTTTCGGCGGCGCCGCGGTTGACTTGGCCGATGTCGGTGGCAGCGGTCTGAGTACCCTGTGCGACGGTCTGGACGCTGCGCGCGATTTCCTGCGTCGCTGCGCCTTGCTGCTCCACTGCGCTCGCAATCGACGTCGAGATCGACGAGATCTGGCCGATGGTCGCGCCGATCTCCTTGATCGCCGCAACCGATTCGGCTGTCGCGCCTTGCATGCCCGTGATGTGCGAGGAGATCTCGTCGGTGGCCTTTGCGGTCTGGCTCGCAAGCGACTTCACTTCGCTGGCGACCACTGCAAAGCCGCGGCCGGCTTCACCGGCGCGCGCCGCCTCGATGGTCGCGTTGAGCGCCAGAAGATTGGTCTGCTCGGCGATCGCCGTGATGAGCTTGACGACTTCGCCGATCTGCTGGGCGGCATGCGAGAGCTTGCCGATGCGGTTATCGGTCTCCTTTGCCTGCACCACGGCGGCTTCGGCAATGCGGCTGGAATCGCGCACCTGGCGGCCGATCTCCTCGACCGAGGCCGAGAGCTCTTCGGTCGCGGTCGCGACCGACTGCATGTTGCTGGAGGCCTGCTCGGAGACGTCGGCGACCTGGCTCGACAGGCTCTGGGTGGTCTCGGCGGTGCGGGTCAGCGTCGAGGCCGCCGATTCCAGCTGCACGGCAGAAGCCGAGACGTTGGAGACGATGGCGCCGACCGCGCTCTCGAAATCGTCGGCGAAACGAATCAGCTCGGAACGGCGAGCAGCGCTCGCTTCCTTGTTCTGGGCCTCGTTGGCGGCGGCATCGCGCTCGGCCTTGGCCACGGCCTGCACTTTGAATTCCTCGACCGCGCCGGCCATCTCGCCGATCTCGTCCTTGCGCCCCAGGCCCGGCAGCACGACGTCGAAATTGCCCGAAGCAAGCTCGCGCATCGCCTTGCACATCGCGATCATCGGGCGCGAAATGCCATTGCCCAGCATCCAGGCCAACGCGGCGCCAATGGCGAGGCCGCCCAGCGCCATCATCAGCATCGTCCGCTCGGTCTCGCTGATGGTGGCATTGGCGCTCACCTCGATGCGCTGCTGATCCGCCGTCAGCTCCGACCGCAGCTCACCCGAGAGCTTGAGAATGGACGCGGCCGTCTTGGTCATGTCGCCGTTCAGCTTGACGATGACCTTCACGTTCTCGGTCAGCTTCGAAAAGGAGGCGCGGTACTGCTTGAGGAGATTGCTGATCTCGGTGACGCGGTCGGTGATTTTCTGGTCGTTGGCATAGATCGAGACCAGCAAGGTCTCCAGGAATTTGATGCGGGCGGTCACGCCGTCGGCGGTCTTCGGCTCCGGCTTGGCGACGAAGGCGCTGACCGAGGTGGAAACCGCAAGGTATTGCGATGTGATGTCCTTGGCCGTGCCCTGAACCGAGTTCAGGCCCGCCAATGCCGCGGTATCGGCAAGATCGTCGAACTTGAAGCGGATCTTGTTGCCGACGCTGTTGAGCTCATCCGTCGCGATCTTGCCGTTCTCGCGCGTCAACGTGATGATCTCGCCGAACACCTTGGTAAAGCTCTTGAAGTCGGCCTCGAGCCGGCCGACCTGCTCGCGGCGCGCGGCGCCCGTGGTGGCCGCCGCAGACTTGGCGATCGCGGCCCTCAAATTCTCTTCGGCCGCTTTGGCGGCGGTCTCATCATCCGCCGCGCCGGTCAGCGTGTAGGCCCGCGCCAACCCCTGGTAGGCGATCAGCTCGCGATCGACCGTCCGCGCGAGGTCCGCTTCGGCGACGCTGGAGCGGTAGGAGGCCACGGCGGCCTGGATCCGCTCGAAGCCGAAATACGCGAAAGCCATGCTGACGGCGAGGATGGCGAGCACCGCCACGAAGCCGAGGATGATTTTTGCGCGAAAACGCAAGGTGAGCAGCTTCGATGTGGTCGGCTTCGACTTGACGGGCATTCCCCACCCCATTCCATTCGCGGAAAACCAGGCGCAGCCCGGAAGCAGCCCGCTTCCTGACGCGTGAGCACGGTAAATGGCAAAGGATAAGCGGCGGTAAATTTGTGGCGCCGCAACCGGCGGTTAGGTGACGCAGGGTCTCGTCGTCCTGGCTTTCGCCAGGACGACATTGGCGCGGATGCCCCTACGCCGCCCGGATATTGCCCATGAAGCGGTCGAGCTCGGCGCGCAGGCGGGTGCTTTCGGATGACAGCGTCTTGGCCGAGTGCAGCACCTCTTCCGAGGCCGAGCCGGTTTCGGCGGCGCCGCGGTTGACCTGGCCGATGTCGGTGGCAGCGGTCTGAGTACCCTGTGCGACGGTCTGGACGCTGCGCGCGATTTCCTGCGTCGCTGCGCCTTGCTGCTCCACTGCGCTCGCAATCGACGTCGAGATCGACGAGATCTGGCCGATGGTCGCGCCGATCTCCTTGATCGCCGCAACCGATTCGGCTGTCGCGCCTTGCATGCCCGTGATGTGCGAGGAGATCTCGTCGGTGGCCTTTGCGGTCTGGCTCGCAAGCGACTTCACTTCGCTGGCGACCACTGCAAAGCCGCGGCCGGCTTCACCGGCGCGCGCCGCCTCGATGGTCGCGTTGAGCGCCAGAAGATTGGTCTGCTCGGCGATCGCCGTGATGAGCTTGACGACTTCGCCGATCTGCTGGGCGGCATGCGAGAGCTTGCCGATGCGGTTATCGGTCTCCTTTGCCTGCACCACGGCGGCTTCGGCAATGCGGCTGGAATCGCGCACCTGGCGGCCGATCTCCTCGACCGAGGCCGAGAGCTCTTCGGTCGCGGTCGCGACCGACTGCATGTTGCTGGAGGCCTGCTCGGAGACGTCGGCGACCTGGCTCGACAGGCTCTGGGTGGTCTCGGCGGTGCGGGTCAGCGTCGAGGCCGCCGATTCCAGCTGCACGGCAGAAGCCGAGACGTTGGAGACGATGGCGCCGACCGCGCTCTCGAAATCGTCGGCGAAACGAATCAGCTCGGAACGGCGAGCAGCGCTCGCTTCCTTGTTCTGGGCCTCGTTGGCGGCGGCATCGCGCTCGGCCTTGGCCACGGCCTGCACTTTGAATTCCTCGACCGCGCCGGCCATCTCGCCGATCTCGTCCTTGCGCCCCAGGCCCGGCAGCACGACGTCGAAATTGCCCGAAGCAAGCTCGCGCATCGCCTTGCACATCGCGATCATCGGGCGCGAAATGCCGGTGCCGAGCAGGAAAGCGAGGATCGCGCCGAGCAGCGTGCCGCCGACGGCCAGCATCAGCACCAGTTGCTCGGTCTTCCCGATGGTCGCTTCCGATTCGGACTCCAGCCGCTGCTGTTCGGCAACGAGGTCCGCCTTCATGGCGGTAGCACCCTGAAGGATCGCGCCGGCCGAACCGCTCATCTCGGTGACGAGATCGTCGATCATCTTGGCGTTGGCGATCAGTTTTTCCAGCGATTCCCGATAGGCGCCGAGCAATCCTCTGGCATCCTTCAGGCCGGCGACGATCTTGTCGTCCATCGAATAGACTGCGTTGAGCGAGTTCTCGACGAATTTCAGCCGCGCCAGCGCGCTGGTAGCAATCGTCTGGTCGGACGTCAGCACGAAATTGGTCGCTGCCGCATTCGCGGTCTGGAATTGGGCGTTGACCTGCTTGGTTCCGAACTCGATCGCCTGCGCCTCGGAATCGGAGGCATTGTTGCCGATGTCGTCGAGCTTGTATTTCAGGAGGTTGGCGTTGCGCGTAAGCTGGTTCTGCACCAGCAGCGTGCTGTCACGCTTGGCCTGGAGGACTTTTGCGAAGGTCGCGGAGAAGTTGGAAAACTCCTTGGAGAGCTTGCCCAGACTTTCCTGCCGCGCCGGCTTCTTGGCGCTCTTGACCGCCTGGTCGATGGCGCCCTTCAGGCCGGTCTCCGCGTCCAGCGCCGTCTTGGCGTCGTCCTCCTTGCCGGTGACGACGAAATATTTGACGGCCGAGCGATAGGCGAGCAGCTCCCGGTCGATATTACGGGCGAGATCGGCCTCGGTGACGCTGCTGCGGTAGGACCCGACCCCGGACGAGACCCGCTCGAAGCCAAAATAGGAGAAAGCCATGCTGCCGGCGGAGATCACCAGCACCGCGGCAAAGCCCAGAATGATCTTGGCGCGGAACCTGAGGGTCGGCATTATTGTGCGCTTCGACGACGACGCGATACGCCCGGACATTCCCACCCCCATTTTCATTCAGCCGAGATCCGGTGGCGCCCCGCCCCCTGACCTGGCTGCGCAAAACTAAGGCAGAATCGATAAGGGGCGGTAAATTCGGTGGGCCCGCAGAGTTCAGGCTCTATCAGCCCAGCGAACTGAAAAGGCGAACCGCGCAAGGATATAGAGGCTGGCATCCCAGCTGCGCCCCGGCGCCGCACCCGATCTGGCCGACTCGCCCCCCCAACCAATGTTGGGCATTCTGGATCAATGACTTTTCCATGACGCGGGCGATCAAAATCGTAGTTGCAAAGTTCCGGGTCGCTGTCTCTAATTAGAAACAATCAAAATCGACCCCGGGAGGACTTCAACCGTGTCTACAGTCAAACTGACGGTGAACGGCAAGGCTGTTGCCGTTGACGTCGAGGACCGCACGCTGCTGGTTCAGCTGCTGCGCGACCACCTCAACCTCACCGGAACCCACGTCGGCTGCGACACCAGCCAGTGCGGCGCCTGCGTCGTCCATATGGACGGCAAGGCGGTCAAATCCTGCACCATGCTGGCGGGACAGGCCGACGGCGCCAGCATCACCACGATCGAAGGCATCGCCAAGGGCGACGAGCTGCATCCCATGCAGGCGGCCTTCCGCGACAATCACGGCCTGCAGTGCGGCTATTGCACGCCGGGCATGATCATGTCGGCGATCGATATCGTGCACCGCTATGGCGGCCAGCTCGACGAGGCCACCGTCCGCCACGAGCTCGAAGGCAATATCTGCCGCTGCACCGGCTACCACAACATCGTCAAAGCCGTGCTGGACGCGGCAGGCCGCATGAAGGTCTCGCAGGCGGCCGAGTAAGCGGCCCGCCTCGAAATAAGAACGATCGCCGCTGCTTTCGAGGGAAAGCGCGGTCAAGACAAATTCCGGTCGGGAGGACCAGACATGGGTGTTGAAGGTATTGGCGCGAGCGTCGTGCGCAAGGAAGACAAGCGTTTCATTACCGGCAAGGGCCGCTACGTCGACGACATCAAATTGCAGGGCATGACCCATGCCCATTTCATCCGCAGCCCGCACGCGCATGCCAAGGTGAAGGGAATCGATTCCTCCGCCGCGCTGAAGATGCCGGGCGTGGTCGCGGTGCTGACTGGACAAGAGATCGTCGACGACAAGGTCGGCAACCTCATCTGCGGCTGGGCCATCACCTCCAAGGACGGCAGCCCGATGAAGATGGGCGCATGGCCGGCGATGGCGCCGGAGACGGTGCGCTTCGTCGGTCAGGCCGTCGCGGTCGTGATCGCCGAAACCAAAAATCTCGCACGCGACGCGGCCGAAGCCGTGGTCGTGAAATACGAAGAGCTGCCCGCGGTCGCCGACGTCCACGCCGCGATCAAGTCCGGCGCGCCACAGCTGCATCCCGAAGCTCCCGGCAACCAGGTCTACGACTGGGTGATCGGCGACGAGGGCGCCACCGATGCTGCCTTCGCCAAGGCCGCCAACGTGGTGAAGCTCGACGTCACCAACAACCGCCTCGCGCCGAACGCAATGGAGCCGCGCGCCGCGATCGCCGACTACGATTCAGCGGAAGAGCACTTCACGCTCTACACGACGTCGCAGAATCCGCACGTCGCCCGCCTCGTGCTGTCGGCGTTCTACAACATCGCCCCCGAGCACAAGCTGCGCGTGATCGCACCCGATGTCGGCGGCGGCTTCGGCTCGAAAATCTTCATCTATCCCGAAGAGATGGTGGCGCTGTGGGCCTCGAAAAAGGTCGGCCGTCCCGTGAAATGGACCGGCGACCGCACCGAAGCCTTCCTCACCGATGCGCATGGCCGCGACCACGTCACCCATGCCGAGATGGCGTTCGACGCCAACAACAAGATCACCGGATTGAAGGTGAAGACCTACGCCAATTTCGGCGCCTACATGTCGCTGTTCTCGTCCTCGGTGCCGACCTATCTCTACGCGACGCTGCTATCGGGCCAGTACAACATCCCGGCGATCCATGCCGAGGTTGTCGGGGTCTACACCAACACCACGCCTGTCGACGCCTACCGCGGTGCCGGCCGCCCCGAGGCAAGCTATCTGATCGAACGTCTGATGGAGACGGCGGCGCGGCAGTTGAAGGTCGATCCGGCCGCGCTGCGCCGGACCAACTTCATCACCCAGTTCCCGCACCAGACGCCGGTGATCATGGCTTATGACACCGGCGACTTTAACGCCTCGCTCGACGCCGCGATGAAGGCGATCGACTATGCCGGCTTTGCCGGGCGCAAGGCCAAGGCGAAGGCCGACGGCAAGCTGCGCGGCATTGGCGTGTCCTGCTACATCGAGGCCTGCGGCATCGCGCCGTCGAAGGCCGTCGGCAGCTTGGGCGCCGGCGTCGGTCTTTGGGAATCCGCCGAAGTCCGCGTCAACCCGGTCGGCACCATCGAGGTCCTGACGGGATCACACAGCCACGGCCAGGGTCACGAGACCACGTTCTGCCAGCTCGTTGCGGAGCGCCTCGGCGTTCCCATCAGCCAGGTCTCGATCGTCCATGGCGACACCGACAAGGTGCAGTTCGGCATGGGCACCTACGGCTCGCGCTCCGCGGCCGTCGGCCTCACCGCGATCCTGAAGGCGATGGAGAAGATGGAATCCAAAGCCAAGAAAATCGCCGCGCATGCGCTGGAAGCCTCGGAAGGCGACATCGTCATCGAGAACGGCGAGTTCAAGGTGGCCGGCACCGACAAGGCGATCGCCTTCCCGATGGTCGCGCTCGCAGCCTACACCGCGCACAATCTGCCTGACGGGATGGAGCCGGGCCTGAAGGAGAGCGCCTTCTACGACCCGACCAACTTCACCTTCCCGGCCGGCACATACATCTGCGAGCTCGAGGTCGATCCCGGTACGGGCAAGACCTCCTTCGTCAACTTCGTCGCGGCCGACGATTTCGGCCGGCTGATCAACCCGATGATCGTCGAAGGCCAGGTCCATGGCGGTCTTGTGCAAGGCATCGGACAAGCGTTGCTCGAGCACGCGATCTACGACGCCAGCGGACAGCCAGTCACGGCCTCGTTCATGGACTACGCCATGCCGCGCGCCGACGACGTTCCCTCGTTCAACCTCTCCCACACCACGACGCTGTGTCCGGGCAATCCGCTCGGCATCAAGGGTTGCGGTGAGGCCGGCGCGATCGGCGCCTCTGCGGCCGTTATCAATGCGATCACGGACGCGATCGGCAAGAACAATCTGCAAATGCCAGCAACCCCTGACAGGGTGTGGCGCACGATCCACGCGGCTTAAGGGAGGAACGAAGATGTACCAGACCGTTTATCATCGCGCGTCCTCGGTTGACGAAGCCGTCGCCCTGTTTTCCAAGAGCAGCGAAGCAAAGTTCCTCGCCGGCGGCCAGACGCTGCTGCCGGTGATGAAGCAGCGGCTCGCCAGCCCGACCGACGTCATCGACCTCGGCAAGATCAAGGAGCTGCAGGGCGTCGAGCTCTCGGGCGACGTGCTGACCATCAAGGCCGGCACGACCTATTTCGACATCATGCAGAATGCCGATGTGAAGAAGGCGATCCCCGCAATCGCCTATCTCACCTCGGTGCTCGGCGACCCCGCCGTGCGCTATCGCGGCACGATCGGCGGCTCGATCGCCAACAACGATCCCGCGGCGGATTTTCCCGCCGCGCTGCTCGCGCTCGGCGCCACCGTGAAGACCAACAAGCGGTCGATCACGGCGGATGATTTCTTCCAGGGCATGTTCACGACGGCGCTGGAGGACGGCGAGCTTATCACCGCCGTGTCGTTCCCGGTTCCGGCGAAGGCAGGCTACGAAAAGATGCGCCACCCTGCGTCTCGCTTCGCGCTGACCGGCGTGTTCGTCGCGCAGACGAAGTCGGGCGAGATTCGGGTAGCCGCCACCGGCGCCTCGCAAAGCGGCGTGATGCGGGTCGCGGCCATCGAAACGGCGCTGAAGGCGAATTGGTCACCGTCGGCGATCGATGGCGTGAGCATCTCGGCGAGCAATCTGCTGGCCGACATCCACGGCACGGCGGAGTACCGCGCCAACCTCATCAAGGTGATGGCGCAGCGCGCGGTGGCTGCCGCACGCTGATGATCGCGCTTTAGCGCCTCAACACAAATCTTCCGCGGCGCGCACTTCGGTGCGCGCCGTTTTTATTTGGCCGTGCGGATGAAAAGCGCTTGCCTCGCTGGCGTGAAGGCGAGAAAAGTTAATCAGCCAATTAACTCGCCCGCAGAGGAATGTCCGAGGCGATTGCCGAACAATCGGCATCCGCCCGCGACCCGAGGAAACAACGACGTGCTCGACAAATCAGCCCCCACCTCCTCCGTTCGCACCTCCGGTCCGCTCGCAGGTTTCCGCATCGTCGAATTCGCCGGCATTGGACCCGGCCCGTTCGCCTGCATGTTGCTGGCCGACATGGGCGCCGATGTCGTCACGCTCGATCGTGTCGGCGCCAGGAAGAGCATGAAGTCCGTCGCAGGCCGCGGCCGCAAGGTGGTCGAGCTCGACCTCAAGGACAAGACGGCGATCGCGGAGGTGCTCGATCTGCTTGCGAATGCCGACGCGCTGGTCGAGGGTTTCCGTCCCGGCGTGATGGAGCGGCTCGGCCTCGGGCCTGACGTCGTGCTCGCGCGCAATCCAAAGCTGGTTTACGGCCGCATGACCGGCTGGGGCCAGCAAGGCCCGCTCGCCAATGCCGCCGGCCACGACATCAACTACATCTCCATCACCGGCGCGCTCGCCGCGATCGGCACGAAAGAAGCGCCGGTGCCGCCGCTCAATTTGGTCGGCGATTTCGGCGGCGGCGCGCTCTATCTCGTCGTCGGCGTGCTTGCGGCGCTCTTGGAGGCCTCGCGGTCAGGCAAGGGTCAGGTCGTCGATGCCGCGATGTGTGACGGCGCGGCATCGCTGATGTCGTTCTTCTTCGACATGACCACGCTCGGCCGCTGGACCGAAGGCCGCAACGAGAACTTCCTCGACGGCGGCGCGCATTTCTACGGCGTCTACGAATGCGCCTGCGGCCATTTCGTCTCGATCGGCTCGATCGAGCCGCAATTCTACGCGCTGCTGCGCGAGCACGCCGGTCTGACCGACGCCGATTTCGACGCGCAGATGGACCGCAAGGCCTGGCCCGCGCTGAAGGAGAAACTGAAGACGGTGTTCAAGAGCAAGACGCGCGAGGACTGGTGCAAGATCATGGAAGGCACCGACATCTGCTTTGCGCCGGTGCTGACCATGTCGGAAGCGACCGAGCATCCGCATATGGTCGCCCGACAGGTGTTCGTCGAGCGCCACGGCGTCAAGCAGCCGGCGCCGGCGCCGCGCTTTTCACGGACGCCATCGGCGGTGCGCGAGCCGGAAGGGGCGGAGATCGGCGCAGTGACGAAGGCGTGGAAGGCGGGGCGTTAGACCCCCGCCGTTACAACAACCTCCGCTGTCGTCTCGCGAAGGCCGGGACCCATAACCACAGGGAGTGGTTTGGCGAAGACTCGGAGTTCGGTACCCTCACCGATGAGATCGATAAATCACGCGGTATGGGTCCCGGCCTTCGCCGGGACGACACCTGTTTTGATGTGGCAGTGTACGTAAAGTGCGCGACTTACGCCGCATCCACCTTCAGCACCCCACGCCGGATCTGGTCCTCCTCGATCGATTCGAACAGCGCCTTGAAATTGCCCTCGCCAAAACCGTCGTCGCCCTTGCGCTGGATGAACTCGAAGAAGATGGGGCCGATCGCATTGGCCGAGAAGATCTGCAGCAGCACCTTGGTCTGACCGCCGTCGACCACGCCTTCGCCGTCGATCAGGATGCCGTTCTTCTGCAGGCGCGCGACGTCCTCGCCATGCTTCGGCAACCGGGCGTCGATCCGCTCGAAATAGGTCGCGGGCGGCGCCGGCATGAAGGGCAGGCCCGCTTCGCGCAAGTCCTCGATGGTGCGGTGGATGTCGCGGCAGCCGCAGGCGATGTGCTGGATGCCTTCGCCGCGATAGATATTGAGATATTCCTCGATCTGGCCGGAATCGCCGGCGTCCTCGTTGATCGGAATCCGGATCTTGCCGTCAGGGCTCGTCAGCGCGCGCGAGAACAGGCCTGAGGCGCGGCCCTCGATGTCGAAGAAGCGGATCTGGCGGAAATTGAAGAGCTTCTCGTAGAAGCTGGTCCACACGTCCATGCGGCCGCGATGAACGTTGTGGGTGAGGTGATCGAGATAGAACAGGCCGGCACCGGCGGGATGCGGATCGCGCGCGCCGAGCCATACGAACTCGTTGTCATAGGCCGAACCCTTGGCGCCGTAGCGATCGACGAAATAGAGCAGGCTGCCGCCGATGCCCCTGATCGCGGGGACGTCGAGCGTCTTCTGCGCGGAGGACACATCCGCAGGTTCGGCACCGAGCGATATCGCACGGTCATAGGCCTTCTTGGCATCGACGACGCGAAACGCCATCGACGGCGCACAGGGGCCGTGCGCAGCGACGAAATCGTGACCGTGGGTGCCGGGCTCCTCGTTGACGAGATAATTGATGTCGCCCTGGCGATAGACCGTGATCTTCTTCGTTCTGTGGCGCGCGACGGGCGCATAGCCCATCAGCTTGAACAGGGCGTGCAGCTGTTCCGGATCGGGATGCGCATATTCGACGAATTCGAACCCGTCGGTGCCCATCGGATTGTCGGCGCTGATCGTGGCCGGCGGTGCATCGTGCGGAAACGGACCCATGGTGCTCTCCCAAATTGCTGCTGCCATGAACTATCCTTCATGGCGCTTGCAATGAGCGTGCAAATGGGACGTCATTTGCTTATCCTGCGCACGATCTGAGCATAAAACGGGACAATTGCGCATGACTTTGGTGGATGCCTTCGACCTCAAGATCCTGGGCGCGCTGCAGGACGACGGCCGCCTCACCAACCAGGAACTGGCCGACCTCGCGGGACTCTCGGCCTCGCAATGCTCGCGGCGACGGATGCGGCTGGAGGAGGAGAAGGTGATATCAGGCTATCACGCCGATCTCTCCAGCGAGGCCCTCGGCTTCGGCGTGGTCGCCTTCATCCAGGTGACGCTGGCGACCCACTCACCAGACAACTCGAAACGGTTCCGAACGCTGGTCAATCGAATCGACGAGATCCAGGAGGCCTATTCGCTCACGGGCGACGCCGACTATGTGCTGAAAGCCGTGTTGCGCGACCTGAAGGGTCTCTCCAATCTCGTCAACGACGTGCTGATGCCGCACCAGAGCGTGGCGCATGTGCGCTCATCGATCGTGCTCGACAAGCTGAAGGAAAGCACGCGTCTGCCGCTGAAGGAAATCAAGCCCGGCTGAAATCGAGGGAAATCCGGCATTCGCGCTGCACGTGCTATCTGCGATGATCCGGCCAATCTGTGGAGACTGAGCCATGGCCCTCCAGCTTCGACCGAACTGCGAATATTGCGACCGAGACCTGCCGCCGAACGCAACCGATGCGCGGATCTGCTCCTATGAATGCACCTTCTGTGCGGACTGCGTGGAGACGAAACTCTCCAACGTCTGCCCGAACTGCGGCGGCGGCTTTGCGCCGCGCCCGATCAGGCCAACGCAGCAATGGCGACCGGGCGTGTGCACGACCAAGCAGGCGCCGTCGGACAAGCGGGTGCATCTGAAGTACAGCCTGGAGGACGTCGCGGCGCATTGCGCGCGGGTCAAGGATGTACCGCCGGAGAAGCGGTGAACTCTCTCCACGTCATTGCGAGGAGCCCTTGCGACGAAGCAATCCAGACGCCTCCGCGGAAAGATTCTGGATTGCTTCGCTACGCTCGCAATGACGGAGTTTGTGGAAGCGGCGGCGCCCTACTCCGCCGCCAGAATCGTCCCTTCGACCTCACCAAAACCGACGCGATAGCCTTCGCCCTGACACCAGCCGCGCATGACGAGGCTGTCGCCGTCTTCCAGGAACGTCCGTTTGATGCCGCCGGGCAATTCGACCGGCTCGGTGCCGTTCCAGCTGATCTCCAGCAGGCTGCCGCGCTGGTTCTTCTCCGGGCCGGAAATGGTGCCGCTGCCCAGGAGATCTCCGACATTCATGGCGCAGCCGGAGGAGGCGTGGTGCATCAGCTGCTGCACCGAGGACCAGTACATGTACTTGAAATTGGTACGGCTGACACCGGCCGGCGCGTTGGCTCCTGCGGCACGCAAGGAGACGTCGAGCTCAAGCTCGTAGTTCTGCGGCTTGCCCTGCTTGAGGTAGTCGAGCGGCACCGGCTCCTGCTCCGGCCCGCTCAGGCGAAACGGCTCCAGCGCCTCGCGCGTCACCACCCACGGGCTGATCGAGGTCGCGAACGCCTTGGCGAGGAACGGGCCGAGCGGCACATATTCCCATTGCTGGATATCGCGCGCGCTCCAGTCGTTGAGCAGCACGAAGCCGAAGATCATCTCCTCGGCCTGCTGCTCCGTGAGCATGCCGCCCATGGCTGAGGGCTGGCCGATCACGACGCCCATCTCCAGTTCGAAATCGAGCCGCTTGCACGGTCCGAAGCTCGGCGCCTCCACATTCGGCGGCTTGAGCTGCCCGCGCGGCCGCTTCACCTTGGTGCCGGAGACCACGACGGTCGAGGCACGGCCGTTGTAGGCGATCGGCATATGGAGCCAGTTCGGCTGCAGCGCATTGTCCTTGCCACGGAACATCACGCCGACATTGGTGGCGTGTTCTTTCGACGAATAGAAATCGGTGTAGCCGGAGACTGCGAATGGCAGATGCAGTTTCGCATCGCGCATCGGCACCAGAGCCTGCTTGCGCAGCTCCTCGTTGTCGCGCAGTTCTGGATGATCGGCGCGCAGCAGCTCGCTGATCCGCGCCCGCGTCTTCGTCCAGACCTTTGGCCCCAACGCCATGAAAGCATTGAGCGACGGCGTCGAGAACACGCCGAGCGGGCCGACGTCGAGCCGCGAATCCTGCTCGAGTTCCCAGAGATCGAGCACATATTTGCCGATCGCCACGCCGACCCGCGGAGTCGGGTTGGCCGCGGTCGAGAACACGCCGTAAGGCAGGTTCTGGATCGGGAAATCGGAGGCGGGATCGACGTCGATGAAGGAGCGGAGGCTGGGGTCGTTGGGGTGCGTTGTCACTTTTCGCCAGTCCTTTTTCCTTCTCCCCTTGTGGGAGAAGGTGGCGCGAAGCGCCGGATGAGGGGTTGTATCGACAATTGATACTGCGAGAGGCTCACGTGGGGAGAGAGACCCCTCACCCGTCTCGCCGCTATGCGGCGAGCCACCCTCTCCCACAAGGGGAGAGGGTAAGAAGGCTACGGCTTACTCGGATCGAACCGCTTTTCCAGACCCTTCCAGCAATCCGCGTAGTCGTCCTGCAACGTGGCGGAATTCGCGGCGTACGCGGTGACGCGCTGCGCGTAGCGGGTCTCGAACATGAAGGCCATGGTGCCGGTCAGCTTCACCGGCTTCAGCTCGCCGTTGCTGGCGTGTTCGAAGGCATCGCGATCGGGGCCGTGCGGCAGCATGCAATTGTGCAGGCTCATGCCGCCCGGCACGAAACCTTGCGGCTTGGCGTCGTAGACGCCGTAGATCAGGCCCATGAACTCGCTCATGATGTTCATGTGATACCACGGCGGGCGGAAGGTGTTGTCGGCGACCATCCAGCGCTCGGGGAAGATCACGAAGTCGATGTTCGCCGTGCCCGCGGTCTCCGACGGCGAGGTCAGCACGGTGAAGATCGATGGATCGGGATGATCGAAGCCGATCGCGCCGACCGGCGAGAAGCTACGCAGATCATACTTGTACGGCGCGTAATTGCCGTGCCAGGCGACGACGTCGATCGGCGAGTGGGGCAACTGCGTCTTGAACAGCGCACCGCCCCACTTCACGAACAGCTCAGTCGGCGTGTCCTTGTCCTCGTAGTGCGCGACCGGTGTCAGGAAGTCGCGGGCATTGGCGAGGCAGTTGGCGCCGATCGGCCCGCGCTCCGGCAGCGTGAAGGCGCCGCCGTAATTTTCGCAGAGATAGCCGCGCGCCGGCCCGTTCGGAATCTCGACGCGAAATTTGACGCCGCGCGGGATCACCACGATCTCACCGGGCTCGGCATCGATGCGACCGAACTCGGTGACGATGCGAAGATTGCCCTGCTGCAGCACGAACATCAGTTCGCCGTCGGCGTTGTAGAAGTGCTGGTCCACCATCGACTTGGTGATGAGATAAACATGCGCGGCCATGCCGGCCTGGGTGTTGACGTCACCGGCCGTCGTCATGGTCTGCACGCCCTGGAGGAATGTCATGTCCTCCTTCGGGATCGGCGCCGGATCCCAGCGCAATTGCGCGATCGGCAGATCGTTTTCATGGCACGGTGCCGAGCGCCACAGGCCGCCGTCGGCCTTCTCGAAGCGACCCGAATGTTTCACCGACGGGCGAATACGATAGAGCCAGGAGCGCTCGTTGCTGCCGCGCGGCGCGGTGAAGGGAGAGCCGGAAAGCTGCTCGGCATAGAGGCCGTAGGCACAGCGCTGCGGCGAGTTGCGCCCGATCGGCAGCGCGCCCGGCAGCGCCTCGGTCTCAAAGCTGTTGCCGAAGCCGGACATGTAGCCCGGCGTGACCTGGGCCGTGCTGCGAATGATCTGATCGGGCGAGGTATTGATGTTCATGATGATCCTCCTCCTTGCAGGGCGGCCCACATCTCCTGGTCGCGCTTGTCGGTCCAGATCACGGGGTCGTCGATTCCCGACGCCTCGTCATAGGCGCGCGACACGTTGAACGGCAGACAGTGCTCGTAGATGGCGAAGCTTTGGAATTTCGGATCCATGACCTCGCGCGTCGCGGCCATGGATTCCTTCAGCGTGCGGCCCCTGGCGACCGAGATTTCGGCGGCGCCATAGAGCGAGGTGACGAAGTCACGCGTCATCGCGATGGCTTCTCGCACCGTCGCGACACCCTTGAGCGCATCGCCGCGGCCCGGCGCGATCGCCTTGGGATTGAAGTTGCGGATCTCGTTCAGCGTCAGCGGCCATTCGCGCAAATGCGCGTCGCCGCAATAGCAGGCCGAGTGGTATTCGATCAGGTCACCGGAGAACATCACCTCGGCATCGGGCACCCAGGCGACGATGTCGCCGGAGGTGTGGCCGGCGCCAAGCTGCATCAGGCGCACCTCGCGCTTGCCGAGATAGATCGACATCTCGCCTTCGAAGGTCAGCGTCGGCCAGGTCAGACCGGGAATGCTCGATGCGTCCTGAAACAGGCGCGGGAAGCGGCCGTACTCGGAATCCCAATCCTGCTGGCCACGTTCCTCGATCAGCCGATGGGTCTCCTGCGAGGCGACGATGCCCTGCGCCTTGTAGGCGGAGGCACCGAGCACGCGCACGGCGTGATAATGCGACAGCACGACATATTTGATCGGCTTGTCGGTGACGGTACGGACGCGCTCGATCACCTTGTTGGCCATCGCCGGCGTCGACTGGGCGTCGAACACTAGGCAGCCGTCGTCGCCGACGATGATCGCGGTGTTCGGATCGCCCTCCGCGGTGAAGGCGTAGAGATCGGTGCCAATCTCGGAGAAGGTGATCTTCTTCTCGGAGAGGTCGCCGGTGGATGCGAAGTTCTTCGCCATCAATTCGTTCCTTTGGACATTATTGCTGTTGTTGCTGTTGCTGCTGCTGGCCGTCGATCATGCGCCGCTTGGCGAGCAGGATCGCCTCTCGCAGCACGTCGATATCGCCGATATGGTTGGCAAGGATCAGCACCAGCGCCGCGTCGAAGTCGGCGCTTTGCTCGTCGGTGAAGCCGCGATGCGCCTCCACGATGGCGCGAAAGGCGTCGTCGGGTCGCGCGAAGTTGGAGCTGGTGGAGAGCGGCATGCGAGTCCTCAATTCAAGCCAATCCTGAATTCACGCCTTGGGCCCGCGACAGCGCCGCCGCGACGCCAGCGCGCGTGGGGTGGCGGAAGCGCGCTGCAACGTAGCCGTCCGGCCTGAGTAAGTAGGCTGAGCCTGGTTCCGCATCATAGCGCTTTGCGGTGAGCCCCGCCGGATCTGCGAGCCCATCCTCACCGCCGATGCAGATGTCCTTCACACCAACAGGCGCCTCAATCGCCACGCCATTGCTGAACGACAGCAAGGTGAAGTCTGTCCCACCCTTGCGGAACGCATCGGTCAAATAGGCTTGCTCACCCGCGCGCGGCGTGACGGGAGCATCGAGCATCGAACAACCCGGCAGCGGGCCACCGCGCCACGCATCCGCATCGGGCGATGACAGCGGCGAGTCATAGCTGCACGGCACCGAGAGCCGCCCGCCATTGACCATGCGCTTGCCGAACTCCGTTTCCTTGGCCAGCGACAGCACTGCCTTGCGCAGCCGCGCTTCCTGATGCGAGTTCGGCGCCATGAAGTCGGTCGAACGGGTGGATTCGCGGATGTTCTCGTCGGCCGCCAGACTGCGCTCAACATGATAACTCTCGAGCAGGCTCGCGGGTGAGGCGCCGCGCAGCACGCGGTCGAGCTTCCAGGAGAGGTTTTCGGCGTCCTCGAGTCCCGAATTGGCGCCGCGCGCGCCGAACGGCGAGACCTGGTGCGCGGAATCGCCTGCAAAAATCACGCGGCCATGGACGAAGCGGTCCATCCGCCGGCACTGGAATTTGTAGAGCGAGATCCACTCGAACTCGAACTTGTCGTGGCCGAGCATGCGCGCAATCCGCGGCCGCACGTTCTCGGGCTTCTTCTCGACGATGGGGTCGGCATAGCGATTGAGCTGAAGGTCGATCCGCCAGACATCGTCAGGCTGCCTGTGCAGCAACGCCGACCGCCCGGCATGAAACGGCGGATCGAACCAGAACCAGCGCTCGGTCGGGAATTCCGCGGTCATCTTGACGTCGGCGATCAGGAACTGGTCCTCGAACACCTGTCCCGCAAAGTCGGCGCCCACCATCTGCCGCAGCGACGAGCGCGCGCCGTCGCAGGCGACGACATATTGCGCGTGCAGGCGATAGGCGCCCTCCGGCGTCTCGATCGTCAGCGCGACGGAATCGTTGCGGCGCTCCAGCGCCGTCACCTTGTTGCGCCAGCGCAGATTGATCTCGGGCAGCTCGCTGATGCGGTCGACCAGATAGGACTCTGCGTAATATTGCTGGAGATTGATGAAGGCCGGCCGCTTGTGACCGTCCTCCGGCAGCAGATTGAACTGGTAGAGCTGCTGATCGCCGTGGAAGATGCGGCCGACGCTCCAGACCACGCCCTTGTCGACCATGCGGTCGCCGACGCCGAGCCGGTCCCAATATTCCAGCGACCGTTTCGAGAAGCAGATCGCGCGAGAGCCCTCGCCAATGCGGTCGGCATCATCCAGAAGGACGACGTGCTGGCCGCGCTGGGCAAGGTCGATCGCCAGCGACAGCCCGACCGGGCCAGCGCCGACGATCACCACGGGATGCTCGGCCGCGCCCTGCCCGGGACGATCCTGATCGGGGTGGCGGCGATAGCCGAACTGGGTTTTGGCCTGATGCGTATTGGCCTGCGCCATGCGCTAACCTCGGCTCTGGTCAGAAGAGGACTGATCTGCTAGATAGTCTCACGTGCAACTATTTTGGACCGGAGCCGGCCGGCCGTCAACTGGAATTCGGAGCGCTCTCCTTGGCGAGGACATCCAGCGACATCGCGCTGAAGACACGTGAGGCCGATGCGGCCTCAGCGCGGCCACAAACACGGCTCGACCTGTTCAGGTTCGTACCGTTCCGCCTCAACCGGCTCGCGGCGGAGGTCAGCGCCGCGCTTTCGGTCGAATATCAGGAACGTCACGGCCTCGACATCCCGGCCTGGCGCGTGATCGCGACGCTCGGCTTCCGCAACGATGCCTGCAGCGCGCAGTACGTCGCGCAATGCACCCGCACGCACAAATCCACCATCAGCCGCGCGGTGACCATGCTGCTGCAGCAGGGTTTGATTGAGCGCGTCGAGAACGAAGCCGATCGCCGCGAATTCCGCCTGCGACTGACGAGGAAAGGCCGCACGCTCTACGAGGAGCTGTTTCCGCAATTGCTGCGGCGGGAAGACGAGATCCTCGCCTGCCTCTCCGCGCAGGAGCGCAAACAGCTATCGACGCTGCTCGGCAAGATCGAACAGAGCCTCGATTTGATCCAGACCAGCGAAGAGGCCGACGCCAAGCAGGCGTATTGATCACTTGGCGAACGATCGCGACGGCGGCAAATGCAGGGCCCAGACATCGCCATCGTCGCTGGCGCGCGGATAGATCTCGGTCACGATCGGGTCGTGACCGGGAATGAACCGGTCGGGATGGCCGGCGAGACGCTCGATCGTCTCCCAGCCAACTGCCATGTCGCCGACATTGTAGACGATCGGGAATGGGCTCCTGCGCTGGAGATTGGCGTAATAATGCGCCGCATCGGACGCCAGCACCACCGGTCCGCGGGCGGTCTCGACCCTCACCACCTGCAGGCCGTCGGAATGGCCGCCGACGCGGTGCACGGTGACGCCGGGCGCGACCTCGCCGTCGCCGGAATAGAAATTGACGCGCTCGCCATAGACATGGCGGACCATCTGGGTGACGTGCTCGACCGAGAACGGATGTCGCAGCAGTCCGTTGCACATGCAGCGCCCCGTCGCGTAGGCCATCTCGCGCTCCTGGATATGGAAGCGCGCGTTCGGGAAGCGATCCAGATTGCCGGCGTGGTCGTAATGCAGATGCGTCACGATGATGTCGCGAATGCCCGCTGCCGCGACACCAAAGCGCTCCAGCGCGTCGACCGGATTGAGCGTCAGCTTGCGGGCCCGCGCGGACGCTTCCTCGGCATTGAAGCCGGTATCGACCAGGATGTCGCGGCTGTTGCCGCGAATCAGCCAGACGAAATAGTCGAGGTCCTGCGCCGCGCTGTCATGCGGGTCGGGCGCGAGGAAGTTCATGTTGGGCGTGCGCGGCGACATCGTCGCGTAGCGCAGGGCGTAGATTTCGTAGGCGTTTCCCATGGTTTTGATCTTGCTCTTTTTCTGGGTGGACCTTCAGGCACGATCGACCCGCACCAAGCCATCGTCCGCCGCAAAGGTCAAACACCGGAGGTTGCGAAGGAGGCCCGTCCGCAATGTGAGACCAATCACATTGTTGTCGCCATGGCTGCCCTAACGTGCAGCCGCAATGACAACCAGAATGCATCGCGTGCAATCGTGACCGACCGTTTATTCCCCCGCAACATGCCCATGCGTCGCGGTCAATTGTCGCGATCGCGCCGAATCCGCAAGCGGTTGACGCCCCCCTTCCCCGGTTTGATAATGCACATTGCGTAAGTTAAGGTCGCCGCGGCGCAAGCTGGAAACGGCGCCTTTTTGGCTGGATCGCGCTAATTATGAAAATTCGCCTGCTTTTCGTTCTGTCCTTGCTCGTGTCGCTCATCCCGACCGCTCCGTCACTTGCGGCCGGCGATCGCTTTGCGCTGGTCATCGGCAACGCCAAATACCCGGACGCCGACGCTCCCCTGAAGGAACCGCTCAACGACGCGCGCGACGTCGCCGACGAGCTCAAGCGCGACGGCTTTTCCGTCGAGACCGGTGAGAACCTGACCGGTGACGGCATGCGCCGTGCTTTCGACAAGCTCTACGGCAAGATCAAGCCGGGGTCGGTGGCACTGGTGTTCTTCAGCGGCTTCGGCATCCAGTCCGCGCGGCAGAGCTATTTGCTGCCGATCGATGCGCAGATCTGGACCGAATCCGACGTGCGGCGCGACGGCATCAGCCTCGAAACCGTGCTCGGCGAGCTCAATACCCGCGGCGCCGGTGTCAAGATCGCGCTGGTCGACGCCTCCAGGCGCAACCCGTTCGAGCGCCGGTTCCGCAGCTTCTCGGCCGGCCTGACCCCCGTCATCGCGCCGAACGGCACGCTGGTGATGTATTCGGCGGCGCTGGCCTCGGTGGTCTCGGACGCCGGCGGCGAGCACAGCCTGTTCGTCCAGGAACTTCTCAAGGAAATCCGCGTCCCCGACCTGATGGCCGAGGAGACGCTGAACCGCACCAAGATGGGCGTCACCCGTGCCTCCCGGGGCGAGCAGGTGCCATGGATCTCCTCTTCACTGGCCGAGGATTTCTCGTTCATTCCAGGGGCCGGCGGGTCGCGCCCAACAACGACTCCGCCACCCGCGCCGCCGCCGGTCGTCGCCAACAACCCGCAGCCGGCCCCGCCCGCACCTTCACCGCCTCCGCCGCCGAAACCGGCCGACACAGTGGCCGCGCCCGCTCCGTCACCGAAGCCGCAGGTCGAGGCTGCCTTGCCACCGGCACCACCGCCGCCTCCGCCTGTGATTCCGGCCGATCCCGCGACCGCTCCGAGCATGGAGAGCGGGCCGAGTGCGGCCGTCCTGGCCGAGGACCCCACCATCAAGGGGCTGACCGCCAAGATCGCGGCCAATCCGGATGACGTGAACGCGCTTTACCGGCGCGGTCAGGTCTATGCCAGCAAGGGCGCCTACAGCCTGGCCATCAAGGATTTTGACGAGACGCTCCGGATCAACCCGAAGGACGTCGAGGCTCTGAACAATCGCTGCTGGACCCGCACCGTGGTCGGCGACCTCCAGGGCGCGCTGAAGGATTGCAACGAGGCCCTGCGGCTGCGGCCGAACTTCGTCGACGCGCTGGACAGCCGGGGGCTCGTCAATCTGAAATCGGGGGCGGTGAAGAACGCCATCGCCGATTTCGAGGCCGCCCTGAGGATCAATCCGCGCCTGACCTCCTCGCTGTTCGGACGCGGGATCGCCAAGCAGCGCAACGGCTCGGCGCAGGAAGGTGCGCTCGACATCGCCAATGCCAAGGCGATGGACCCGAACATTGTTCAGGAATTCGCAAGCTACGGAGTGCGTTGATATTTTTTTGAAGCGGGGCCGATGTGCCTCGAACCCGCGACGGCCTGGCGAAGACTAATTGAACGGATGCCGCCGCCCGCCTTTTCGGGGCGGCTTACTGCAGGATTTTCGAACCGCGCCAGCTGGCTGCGCAGGAGGGACTGGCTATGAGATTGGCTGCAAAAGGACTTACCGCAATCCTGTCCATCATCACCGTCGGCGCCGCGCTGTCGCTGACGATCCCGCTTGCCTTCGCGGCCGACGACGGCAACAGCAAGAACGTCACCGAGGACGAGATCGTCCGCGCGCTGGCGCCGCCGCCGAAAAAGCCGCTGACCCGCGGCCTCTCGGTCGCTCCGCAGGCCGATCCCGCACCGAGTGCGGCTGAGTCCAAGCTGATCCAGTCCGTGCGCGGCCGCTCGACACGCTCGCTTTCGTCGGTCGAGCGTGAAGAAATCGCCTCGGCGGCCAAGGACAAGCCGAACATCGATCTGGAAATCACGTTCGACTACAACTCGGCCAATATCAGCGCCAAATCGCTTGCCTCGGTCCAGGCGCTCGGCCGCGCGCTGACCAGCCCCGACCTGAAGGGCTCGACCTTCGTGGTCGCCGGCCACACTGACGCCGCCGGCGGCGAGAGCTACAACCAGGACCTGTCAGAGCGCCGCGCGGATTCGATCAAGCGCTATTTGGTCGACAAGTACAGCATCTCCGCGACCGACCTCGTCACGGTCGGCTACGGCAAGAGCAAGCTGAAGGACCCGGCCCAGCCGATGGCCGAGGTCAATCGTCGCGTGCAGGTCGTCAACATGGAAAACAAGACCACCGCATCGAAGTGAGCACGACGTAATCCTTTGAAGTGACAAGTCGTGATGTGGTGTAAAGTCCTGCTTCCAGCGCGCGTCCCGCAGCCTTGCGGGACGCTGCTTCATTTCAGGGAAACGCTCTCCATGGGCCGCGCGCGGATGGCCGTGAGCCAGGCCAGGACAATCCGGCGATGAACCTCTCCCAATATCTCAAGCCGGCCGGAACGGTGGTCTTCGTCGTCGCGCTCGGCGTCGGCTATTATCTGTTCGAGCACCGGCATCGCGCCGAGCCCAAGGAAACGCCGAGCGAGGCCCTGGTCATCGTAACCAAGTCGACCAATGCCTGCTTCTCGGACTTGGTTCGGGTGACCGGCTTCTTCGTGCCGCGCCGCGAAGCCGTGGTCGTCGCCGACCAGGAGGGATCCAGGGTCACCGACCTCTTCGTCACCGAGGGCACCCTCGTCACCGACAATCAGGAGCTGGCGCGCCTGACCGCACCGCCCCAGATCCCGGGCCAGCCGCAGCGGCCCGGCCCGCAAGGTCCGGTCTCCCTGAAGGCCTCTGCGCCGGGCCTCGTCACCGAGGTCCGCACCATCGTCGGCGCGCCGGCCTCGCCGCAGGCTGGCCCGATGTTCCGAATCGCCGTCAACAACGAGATCGAGCTGGACGCGCAGGTCCCGGCGGTGCACATGGCCAAGCTCAGCTCCGGCGCGACCGTTCGCATCAGCCGCGACGACGCGCCCGATCTGATCGGGCGGGTCAGGCTGGTGGCGCCCGAAATCGATCGCGCCACCCAGCTCGGCCGCGTGCGCATCAGCGTCACCAACAATCCCTCGCTGAAAGTCGGCGTGTTCGCCCGCGCCTCGATCGACGCCAAGCGAAGCTGCGGCGTCGCGGTTCCCAAGACCGCGATAGACCATCTCACCGTGCAGGTCGTCAAAGGCAACATTGTCGAGACGCGCAAGGTACGGGTCGGGCTGTCGTCGGACAGCGCGACGGAAATCCTGGAAGGCCTCAACGTCGGCGAAATCGTCGTCGCCGACGCCGGCTCTTCGCTGCATGATGGCGACCAGATCAAGACCATGTTCGCTGATGAACTCGATCGCACGCGGGTACGCTGATGGCTCTCAATATCTCGGCATGGTCGATTCGCAATCCGCTGCCGTCGGTCGTTTTTTCCATCATCCTCCTGATCCTCGGCTGGGTGTCCTTCACCAAGCTCGCGGTGACGCGGCTACCCTCGGCCGACATTCCCGTGATCTCGGTCGCGGTATCGCAGTTCGGCGCGGCACCCGCCGAGCTCGAATCCCAGGTCACCAAGACGGTTGAAGACGCCGTCTCCGGTGTCGAAGGCGTCAGGCACATCACCTCGCAGATCACCGACGGCCTGTCGGTGACGACGATCCAGTTCGCGCTGGAAACCAACACCGACCGCGCGCTCAACGACGTCAAGGACGCGGTGACGCGCGTGCGCTCCAATCTGCCGCAGAACGTCACCGAGCCGCTGATCCAGCGCGTCGACGTCATCGGCCTGCCGATCGTCACCTACGCCGCGATCTCGCCCGGCAAGACGCCGGAACAGCTCTCCTATTTCGTCGATGACGTGGTCAAGCGCGCGCTGCAGGGCGTGCGCGGCGTCGCCCAGGTCGAGCGCATCGGCGGTGTCGAGCGCGAGATCCTGGTCTCGCTCGATCCCGACCGCCTGCAGTCGATGGGGCTGACGGCCGTCAATGTCAGCCAGAGCCTGCGCGGCACCAATGTCGACGTCGCCGGCGGCCGCGCCGAGATCGGCAAGAACGACCAGGCGATCCGCACCCTCGCGGGCGCCAAGACGCTGAGCGACCTCGCCGGCACCATGATTCCGCTGTTCGGCGGCGGCGAGGTCCGGCTCGACGATCTCGGCACCGTGACCGACACCATCGCCGACCGCCGTACCTTCGCCCGCTTCAACGGCGAGCCGATCGTCGCGCTCGGCATCAAGCGCTCCAAGGGTGCCAGCGACGTGAAGGTCGCCGAGGCGGTACAGAAGCGCATCGACACGCTCAAGGCTACTTATCCCGACGTCGACCTGAAGGTGATCGACACCTCGGTCGAATATACCAATGGCAATTACCACGCGGCGATCTCGACCCTGTTCGAAGGCGCCATCCTCGCCGTCGTGATCGTGTTATTGTTCCTGCGCGACCTGCGCGCCACCATCATCGCCGCGATCTCGCTGCCGTTGTCGATCTTCCCGGCATTCTGGGCGATGGACCTGCTCGGCTTCTCGCTCAACCTCGTCAGCTTCCTCGCCATCACGCTGTCGACGGGTATTCTGGTCGACGACGCCATCGTCGAGATCGAGAACATCGTCAGGCACATGAACATGGGCAAGTCGCCCTATCGTGCCGCCCTCGAAGCCGCCGACGAGATCGGCCTCGCGGTGATCGCGATCTCGCTGACGATCATCGCGATCTTCGCACCCGCGAGCTTCATGTCGGGCATCGCCGGACAGTTCTTCAAGCAGTTCGGCATCACCGTCTCGGTGCAGGTGTTCTTCTCGCTGCTCGCGGCGCGCTTCGTCACGCCGGTGCTCGCCGCCTACTTCCTCAAACATGGCAATCACCAAGAGCCGCCGCCCGGCCGCGTGCTGCGGTCCTATCACAGGCTCGTGGCCTGGTCGGTGAAGCACTATTTCATCACGGTGCTGGCGGGCTTCGGCGTCTTCGCCGCCTCGATCTGGAGCATCACGCTGCTGCCGCAGGGTTTCCTGCCGGCGCAGGACAGCTCGCGCTCGCTGGTTGCGCTCGAGCTGCCGCCGGGCACGCAGCTCGCCTACACCGAAAAAGTCACCGAAGACATCGTCGCGCGCCTGCGCAAGCGGCCCGAGGTGAAGAGCATCTTCGTCGACGGCGGCCGCGTTCCACCCGGGACCCAGGAAGTCCGGCGCGCCGCCTTGATCATCAACTACACGCCCAAGGACAGCCGCGACATCACCCAGCGCGAGCTCGAATTCTCGATCAGCCAGGAGCTGGAGAACATTCCAGACATCCGCTTCTGGTTCCTCGACGAGAACGGCCTGCGCGCCATCTCGCTGGTCGTGACCGGCGCAGACGCCAACATCGTCAACAACGTCGCCAGCGAACTCGCGACGCAGATGAAGCGGATTCCCACCATCTCCAACGTGATCTCGGAAACCACGCTGGAGCGGCCCGAGCTGCGCGTCGAACCGCGCGCCGATCTTGCCGCACGGCTCGGCGTGTCGACCGAAAGCCTGTCGCAGACCATCCGCGTGGCCACCATCGGCGACGTCGGCCCCGCGCTCGCCAAGTTCGACGTCGGCGACCGTCTGGTGCCGATCCGCGTGCAGCTCGAGGATGCCGCGCGCGGCAATCTGAAGACGCTCGAACAGTTGCGCGTGCCGCTCGGCGAGCACGGCGAGAAGGGCGGCGTGCCGCTCTCCGTCATCGCCGACGTCAAGCTCGACCAGGGTCCGACCAGCATCAACCGCTACGATCGCGAGCGACAGGCGACCGTCGCGGCCGATCTCGTCGGCTCCGCCGCGCTCGGCGACGCCACCAAGAAGATCTACGACCTGCCGGTCATGAAGAGCCGGCCGAAGGGCGTGAAGGTCTCGCCCTCCGGCGATGCCGAAAGCCTGAACGAACTGTCCGAAGGCTTTGCCACCGCGATCACGGCGGGCCTGATGATGGTCTACGCCGTGCTAGTGCTGCTGTTCGGCACCTTCCTGCAGCCGATCACCATCCTGTTCTCGCTGCCGCTCTCGATCGGCGGCGCGATCGCGGCGCTGCTGATCACCGGCAAGCAGCTCACGACGCCGGTGTGGATCGGCATCCTGATGCTGATGGGCATCGTCACCAAGAATGCGATCATGCTGGTGGAATTCGCCATCGAGTCCATTCACGCCGGCACACCGCGCGAAGAAGCCATGATCGACGCAGGCATGAAACGCGCTCGTCCGATCGTGATGACCACGATCGCGATGGCCGCGGGCATGATGCCAAGCGCACTCGCGGTCGGCGCCGGCGGCGAGTTCCGCTCGCCGATGGCGCTCGCGGTGATCGGCGGCCTGATCTTCTCGACCATCCTGTCGCTGGTGTTCGTGCCCGCGATGTTCATGGTGATGGACGATCTCGGCGCGCTGATCTGGCGCTTCGCCAAGCGGCTGGTCGTGCACAGCGAAGATGCGGAGGGCGCCGGTCACCACGGAGCTGCGCCGGCGGGAGCGGCACCAGCGCCGAAGAGCATCGTGCACCCCGCGGCGGAGTAGCTATGGCACAAGCGTCAAGTACACAAGGCAGTTCAGCGAGCGCCATCCGCGAACCCGACATAGCGGAGGATCGTCTTCGCTACCAAGCATTCAGACGTACCGGTCGTGCTGTGCCGATCGAGGCCGTTAAAGCGTGGGTTGCGAGTTGGGACTCTTCTGACGAACTCCTTCGCCCCGATTGTAGCGACCCAGCCTAACGGCCCCCTACTCGTTCCGCGCGATCGCCGTCAGCTTGGTCATGTTCCGCAGCAGGATGCGGCCGCGCTGGAGATCGAGGATCGCTTCCTTGCGCCAGGCCTGAAGCTGGCGGTTGACGCTCTCGCGGGCGGCGCCGACGAACACGCCGAGTTGCTCCTGCGAGATGTGCACCTCCGAGCCGAAATCGGCGGCGAGCGCGCAGAGGCGCCGCGCGAGACGAACCGGCAGCGGCTGGAGCATGGACTCTTCCATGCGCTCGCTCTGCCAGCGGATGCGCTGGCACAGCAGCGCGATGATCTTGATCCCGACCTTCGGCTCGCGTTCGAGGAAAGCGAGAAAGTCTTCGCGCCGCAGCACGAACAGCTCGCTGGCTTCGCCAGCGGTCGCGTCCGCAGTGCGGCTCTGGCCGTCCAGCACCGCAACCTCGCCGAACAGGTCGCCCGGCCCCATGAAGTTCAGCGTCAGGCGGCTGCCGTCGGAGGCACCGGTCTCGATGCGGACCTGGCCTCGGCGCACGCCGAACAGCGCATCGCCTGCGTCGCCCTTCTGGAACAGCACCTCGCCATTCCCCAGATGCTGGGTGTGGCAGAGATTTGCCAGCCGCTGGAGCTCGTCTACGCCGAGATCGGCGAACATCGCATTCATCTTGAGGATGACCGCAAATTCGGCCTGCTTGCTCATTTCAATGTCCTTGTGAATTTCGTTGGCAAATCGCTTGGAACCATCAACATCAGGATCGCGTAAAACCACGCCGGGGAAGTGTGCCATAAGTCACATAACTTTGCAGCACCCCCAGACTATTTTTACGTGCTTGGAGCCGCTTCCCGTCCCGGGATAAACTCAGGCGTAAAGGACGCGTGCAAATGACGGTCATCTGCCGGATTCGACGCCGGTTGTCCGCCGCTGGAAAGTCGACATGAGAGCCGTGAAATTCGCCGGCGCGGCTGTGGCCGCAATCGTCATCGTGATCGCACTCCTGCTGGTGGTCGGGATCCCCTCGGGCTTCCTGACGTCGACGATTGCCTCGCGGGTCGAGAGCGCGACCGGCTATCGCTTGTCGATCGACGGCACCATCAGAATCAGCCTGTGGCCGACGCTGAACGTGACGCTGAACGACCTCACGCTTGCCGACCCCAAGGACCGCAGCGGCATCACCCGCCTGACCATCGACAGCGTGCAGGCCGACATGTCGCTCTCGAGCGTCTGGTCGGGCCGCCCGAAGATCAGTGAGCTCGTCGTCACCCATCCCGTGCTCTACCAGCCGCTGCTGCGCGAGCGCCTGCCGAATGCCGGCGGCACATCGAAGCCGGTCGCGCTTGATACCGACGGCGCCGCCATCGACCGCATCAAGGTCACCGATGGCGAGATCGCATTCACGCGCGTGCGCGATCGCGTCGAGAGCCGCATCGGCGCGGTCAATGCCGATGCGATCGTCGGTCGCGACCGCAAGATCAGCATCACCGGCACCGCACGGGTCGGCGAGCATCCGACCAAGTTCGACATCAAGGCGACCACGCCGGCGCCGCCGGCCGACCGCCCGACCATTCCGGTGGATTTCGCCATCGACGTGCCGGACGTGCTGAAGTCTCGGCTCGCGGGCCATGCCGAGATGCGGCTGAGCGGCGATGTCGTGATGATCAACGGCCTGAATGGCACGCTCGGCGATGGCGCATTCAACGGCTGGGCCTCGGTCGATATCGCGAGCAAGCCTCTGGTCAAGGTCGATCTCGACTTCCAGCGGCTCGCGATCCCGCTGGCGAAATCGCCGGAAGGCGCGTCCGGGCAACCCTGGAGCGATGCGCCGATCGACGTGTCCGGGCTCAACTATGTCGATGCGCAAATCAGGATCTCCGCGCACGAGGCGGTGATCGGCGATGCGCGTCTCGCGCCGCTGGCGGTTGATGCAAAACTCGCCGGCGGCGTGCTGAAGGCCGGCACCGCCAATCTCGGCGCTTATGGCGGCCAGGTCTCGGGCGAATTGATCCTGGATGCGACCAGCGGCGCGCCGAGCTTTGCGATGCATTCCGACCTCGCCGGCGTGCGCGCGCTGCCGCTGCTCCAGGGCCTCGCCGAATTCGACCGGATCGACGGCAAGCTGCAGGCCAAGCTCGCGCTGCGCAGCGCCGGCACCAGCCAGCGCGCACTGATGGCGAACATGCAGGGCACGGCCTTCGTCAATTTCCAGGACGGGGCCATTCGCGGCATCAACGTCGCGCAGATGATCCGCTCGCTGACCTCGGGCACGTTGTCCGGCTGGCAGGCAAACCAGGACAACGGTCGGGAGCAGAGCACGGATTTGTCGCAGCTCTCGGCGTCGTTCCGGATCGACAAGGGCCAGGCGGTGACCACTGATCTCAGCTTGACCGAACCGCTGGTCCGCGTGACCGGTGCCGGCACGATCGCGCTCGACACCAAGATGATGGGCTTTCGCGTCGAGCCGAAGCTGGTGATGACGACCGAAGGCCAGGGCCGCGCCGCCGAGCCGGTCGGCTTCGGCATTCCCGTGATGATCCAGGGTACCTGGTCGCAACCGCGGATCTATCCTGACATGGCCGGCATGCTGGACAATCCGGACGCCGCCTATGCCAAGCTGCGCGAGATGGGCAAGGGCCTGTTCGGCGCTGATGGGGCTGGGCTCGGCAATATTCTGGGAAGCCTTGGCCTCGGGGGAGCCACCGCGCCGGGTGGCGGCAATGCGACCGGCAATGCCAATCCGCAAACCCAGCAGCCCGGACAGAACAACCCGCTCGGCGGCCCCTTGGGCGAGGCGATCGGCAATCTGATCCAGCAGGGACTTTCCGGTGGCGCGGGAAACGGCACTGGGACTGCCACCGGCACCGGCACTGCCGCCGGGCGCAGCCGCAGCCTGCCTGCAGCACCGTCCACATTGATGCCGCAAGCTTCGCCAACGTCCCCCGCCCTGGAGGACCCGCCGGCGGCGCAGCAGGACAGCCAGCCGATGAACGACGTGCTGCGGCAGCTCTTTAATCGATGATTGCAGGACCAAAGCGCTGGACTCCCAGCCCTCCCTTGCCAAGCCATCCCCTTACATCGGCTGGCCCGGCGGCGGCTTCCTCCAAACGGATGAGACTGCGACAATTCACCATGCTTCGCCTGCCCAGCGTCCAGGCGGGTAACCACACCGGCCGGTCAGGCGGCCCCGACCAGTCCCTTCACAGTCCGTTGGACCAAATTGTGCTAGAAGGCTCGCAGGGTCCGTGCGGCCCGTAGCGCCGGCGCCGATGGCGGCGCGAGAGGATCGGGATGGCAGGAGCGAGCGACAAGACACGGTTTCTGCGCGAGGGTCTGTTCGCCAAATACGTCGTCTCTCTCGTCGGCCTCGTCGTGTTCGTGCTCGCCGTCAACGGCGCGATGGAGAGCTGGATCTCCTACCGCGCCACCAAGACACAGCTGACCGACGGTCTCGAGGACAAGGCACAGGCTGCCGCGCGGCGGATCGAGCAGTCGATCTCCGAGCTCGAGCGCCAGATCAGCTGGGTGACGCGGGCGAGCCAGGACACGCTCGAGAAGCGCCGCGCCGACTACGCCCAGCTGCTGCACCAGGTGTCGGTCGTCACTCAGCTGTTCCAGCTCAACGGCGACGGCCGCGAGGTGCTGCGCGTCTCGCGCCAGTCGACCACGACCGGCAGCAACGCCGACCTCTCCCGCGACATGCGCTTCACCGACACCGTCGCCCGCGGCGTCAGCTACGCGCCGGCCTGGTTCTCCGACCGGACGCCGTTCATGTCGATCTCGGTGGCGCATTCCGGTTTTAACGCCGGCGTCACCGTGGCCGAGCTCGATCTCAGCTTTCTCTCCGAGTACCTCTCCGACGCCCAGGTCGGCAAGGCTGCCTTCGCCTATGTGGTCGATCCGCGCGGCCGCGTGCTGGCGACGTCGTCGAAGGGGCCCGAAATCGGCAAGGATTTGTCGAAGCTGCCGCAGGTCGCGGCTGCGGTCGCACCGGGCCACGCGCCCGACAATTCGGGCACCGACTTCAACGGCCATGCGGTGATGAGCGCCGCGAGCACCGTGCCGAAGCTCGGCTGGAGCGTGATGTTCGAGCAGCCGACCACGCAGGCCCTGATGCCGATCCGCGACCAGCTGGTGCGCATCGCGCTGCTGATCGGCATGGGCCTGCTGGTCGCGATCCTCGCCGGCACGCTTCTGGCGCGCCGCATGATCATCCCGATCACGGCGCTGCGCGACGGCGCGCACAAGCTCGGCGAGGGCGATTTCAGCCATCGCATCGAGGTGCACACCTCAGACGAGCTGGAAGATCTCGCCGGCCAGTTCAACCGCATGGCCGGCCAGATCCAGGAAACCTATTCGGACCTGGAGACCAAGGTCGAGGAGCGCACCCGCGATCTCGCGCAGTCGATCAACGAGCTCAAGGTGCTGGAAGAGGTCGGCCGCGCGGTCGCCGCCTCGCTCGATCTCAACGCCGTGCTGCCGACGATCGCCGCGCGCGCGATCGAGATCACCCATGCCGACGCCGTGCTGATCTACGGCTATGACGCGCAGGCGCGCCGCTTCAATCTGGTCGAGGCCAACGGCATCGACAAATCCGCCGACGGCGCCCATGTCACCATCGACGAAGGCCAGGATATCCTGAGCGATGCGGCCGGGAGCGGCGAACCGATCGCGATTTCAGATCTCGACCAGGCCTCCGAGCAGCCGCTGCGCGACGTCGCGATCGCGGCCGGCTTCCATTCGGTGCTGGTGGTGCCGCTGGTGGACCAGCAGGGCACGCTCGGCTCGCTGGTGGTGCTGCGCCGCGCCGGCGGCGAGTTCGCTTCAAGCATCATCGGCCTGATGCGCACCTTCGCCAACCAGGCCGTGCTGGCGATGCGCAATGCGCGGCTGTTCACCGAGGTCGACCACAAGGGCCGCGAGCTCGCGGCGGCGCACGAAACCGTGCAGCAGCAGGCCGCCAAGCTCCAGGAGCAGACCGAGCAGCTGCGCAACTGGAATCGCTCGCTGGAAGAGCGGGTCGAGAAACAACTCGGCGAGATCGGCCGCATCAAGCGGCTCGAACGTTTCCTCGCCCCGCAAGTCGCGCAGCTGATCGCCTCGTCCGACGGCCACGACGCACTGCTCGACAGCCACCGCCGCGAGGTCACCGTCGTGTTCTGCGATTTGCGCGGCTTCACCTCGTTCACGGAGGCGACCGAGCCGGAAGAGGCGATGAACGTGCTGCGCGAATATCACGCCGCGCTCGGCGAGCTGATCCACCGCTATGAAGGCACGCTCGACCGCTTTGCCGGCGATGGCGTGATGATCCTGTTCAACGCGCCGATTCAATTTGCCGACCATACCAATCGCGCGGTGAAGATGGCGGTCGAGATGCGCGATGTGATTGGCCAATTGACCGAGAAGTGGAAGAACCGCGGCCACTCGCTCGGCTTCGGCGTCGGCGTCGCCATGGGCTACGCCACGCTCGGCCAGATCGGCTTCGAGCAGCGGCTCGAATATGCCGCGATCGGCAGCGTCACCAATCTCTCCTCCCGCCTCTGCGACGAAGCCAAGGCCGGCCAGGTCGTCGTCAGCCGCCGCGTCTACGGCATGGTCGAGCCCTGGGTCGAAGCCCGCGCACTCGACGATCTCGTGCTCAAGGGCTTCAACCACCCGGTGCTTGCGATGGAGATCCTGTCGTGGCGCGAGGAGGTCGAGAACGTGGTGGATGCCGCCGCGGCAAGGCGGCGCGGGTAGCCCAAACAAAAAACTGCGAAAACAACCCCATGCACAGTAGCCGGGGCCCGCAAGATCAATGGGTTACGCGGGCACGGAATTGGCCGGAAGCCGTTTGACTCGTCGGGCAAAACACCGGCAGGATGGCATCATCCCCACGAACCACATCTCTCGTCCTCGCGACTAACGATCGCCTCCGCGTCGAGGCGAAAGTTCGGATGGAGCCGACCTGTGGCGCTTGCCTTGCCGTCGCGTGCGTATGATTTGCAGATGCTGGACCGGCCCGCCGATCGCGCGCGTGATCATGGCTGGGTCTACGGCCTGCCGCCGGGCATCACGAGCGAGCAATGGCCGCTCGACCCAGTCACCGGGTTTCCGCTGATGCATGGTTTTACACTTCTGCTGCCGAAGGATTATCGCGTACACGGCGAGGATATCGTCGCGGTGTCGTTCTTCGCTACCGCACCAGATCACAATGACGGCGGGGCACCCGACGATCCCGAGATTCGCGAGGCCGTGCTGGCGCGACCAGCGCATCCGCGGCTTTCGCGCATGACCGACATCCTTGATTACGAATATGCCGCGCTGCTGCTGACGAAGCATGAGTACGAGGGCCCGTTCGCGACGCCGCCCGCGCCGCTTCCGCTTGCGACGGCGGAGCGGCCGCGCTGGCTCGATGTCGGCGGCGCCAGCGCTTTCTTCGAATCCGCGGCGCCTTACGCGCAGAAGATGTTCGCCGGCCCTCCGCGGGGTGACCTGGCGGAGAACCTCGCGATCGCCTTGATGCCGCGCGCGACCGATCCCAATGCCGGCAAGGCCCCGCAGGACCCGCACCTCCCGCGCAATCCGCCGAGCGACTATCAGTCCTACTACTACTTTATCGACGGCGTCCCGACCACCGAGAATTTCCGCTCGCACGACTGGGGCAAGGACCACGCCCACAACCATCTCGGCGGCACCATGCGGCCCTGCCAGGCGGTGCCTGAGATGAGCCCGTTCTACATCGAGTTCGAGGAATATTTCGGCGGCTACAATTTCGGCAGCGGCAACGCGCAGCTCGACTTCAAGGACATGAAGTTCGAGTGGGCCTGCGGGTGATCACACGCCGCGCTTCGGCCCGATCGCCTCGAACCCCGCCTTCTGCTCGTCGCTTAAGTCGGCCTCGAAATCGTCGAGCGCGTCACTGACGCCATTCACCGCCTGCAGCATAGTCTCCAGCCGCGCCTTCGCGGCGGTGAGGCGGGCCTGTGGTGTCGGTGCGGCCTGTGACGGACAGGCGCTCAGCGTTTCCATGGTGCGCAGCGTGGTATCCTGGAGCACGTCGAGGCGGGCGCGGGCGGTGTCGTCGAGCTTGAGCGTGGAGGCGATCTCGGCCGCGGGCCATTGCTGCTGAATGAGCTGCTCGTATTGGCGCTGCAGCTTCTCGTCGTAGCGGGGATCGCTGTCCGCCTGGCAGGCCGATGCCGCCTGGGGATTCTTTTGCTGCATCGCTGCAAGCGCGGCGCGGCGGTCCTTGGCCAGGCCGTCGAGCTTGGCTCTCTGGTCGTCGTCGAGGAGATCGACGAATTTTGCCAGCGAAGGTGCGACCGCGTCCGTCGCCTTGATCATGGCCTCGATGCGCTCGCGCATCAGGCCGAGGCGCTCCATCGCCGTCGCGGGGACCTGCGCCGGACAGGCGGCGCGGATGGTGTCGCGCGCGGATGCCCACGCGGTCGCGAGCTCGTCGAGCGCAGTGCGCTGCAATTCATTCGGCTGCACGATAGCGGCAATGCGATCGACCGGCAGGCCGCCGGTGTCGCTGGCATCGCAGACCGTCTCCGCGGTCGGGACTCGCCGTCCGCGCCGGCCGTGCGGCGCGGTGTAGGCGGCAAGCTGGGTGGCCGCATAGGGCGCGAAGATCGCGGCATAGATGTCGCCATAGCCATAGAGCGAGAGGCTGGTCGTATCGCCGAGGATGATTGCGGTGGTGAGATCGTCATGCGCGAACGGCCAGAACACCGGGCCGACCCAGCCGTAGCTGCCGTCGGGATGACGCCACCAGCCCTGCGGACGGCGGCCGCCGTGCCATCCCGCCAAAGCAGCTTGCGCCGTCATTGCGGCACGGAGGACGTAAGGATTCGCAGGCTGGCCGCGCTCTGCGCCGCGAGGATCTTGCGACCTCAACGCTGCGGAGCGGTATCGGCTGCCCCGCACCGCCATGCGGGCATGGCGCAAGCGAGACATGCCGATCATGTGGCCGACGGCAAAGCGCGCAACACCGAGCGGGCCGCCGCGGAAGCCGAACTGCGCCTCGGCGCGACCTGGCAACAGAACCGCCAGAATCACGAGGGTTGCGCCTGATAGCGCCGGCCCCAGCCTTGGCCTGAGCGCCAAGCGTGATCTCGACATGACCACTGACCTGTCCACCTTGGCCCTCCTCCGGCGCCAAGCGCGCATCGCGTCGCATCACAACGACGCGCGAGGGAACCAAATGTTCCGGAAGCGCACAGGGCAAAGCGTCGCAACGCGCACCGGGGCAGAGCCGATGCGCCGTCACTCCGCCTTCTGCGGCAGCACGAAGGTCTGGCCGGGATAGATCAGATTCGGATTATGGATCTTGGCGCGGTTGGCGTTGTAGATCACGGCAAAGCGGGCGCCGTCGCCGTAAGCGAGCCGGCTGAGCGCCCACAGGCTGTCGCCGCGGGAGATTACCCGGCTGCCGCCTGTTTCCGCCGGTGCACCACTGACGATTTCCGCCGGCGAGGCCGATGCAACGGTCGTGGCCGCGGGCGCCCGCGCCATGACCCCCGACCCGCCCTTTGGTTTCGGTGCGCCCATCAATCTCGGCCGGGCCGCAGGCCTGTCCGATAAAGATGCCACCACATCCGACTTGTCGTCGGGCTTCTCGGCCTTCGCTTCCTGCTTCGTCTCTTGCCTCGCGGCCGGTGCAGGGCGCGCGGGCGGCGGCGCGGCTTCGGCGATCACCACCGGCATGCTGCGGCCGGATTGCGTGACGGTGCCGTCAGGCGATTTCGCCCGCAGGGTGAGCTCATAGGAACCGGCGGGAAGCTGCGGCGGCATCATCACGAATTGGCCCGACGCATCCGCCACCACCGTGTCGATCGGCTTGCCGTCGCGCAGCAGCTCGACCTTGGCGCCCGGCGTCGCCTGGCCCGCGATCACCGCCGCCTCGCCGTGGTCATCGACGCGCGCGACGTCGAAACGGGGGCCGGTATCGGCAACCGCCGGCGGCGGCTTGACCGGTGCAAGATCGGCAAGCGCGGCCGTGACCTGCTTCTGGGTTTCAGCCAATGCACCCGCCTTCGGTTCGGGGGCCGGCGCCGGAGATGCAGCTGGCGCCGGCGGCGCGACCGCGGCGAGCTTGGGCTCTTCCGGCTTGAGTTCCGGCTTGGATTCGACCTTGGGCTCGACCTTGGGTTCCGGCTTGGCGGCGATGTCGGTCTTCGCCCCTATCGGCAGCAGGCGACGCAGCTCGGTGGGGCCGATCACCAGCACGGTGCCGCCCACCGCGAGCAGACAGAATGCAATGAAGGCCTTGGATGCGGTCACCATCGGAAACGAGCCTTGATCAGGAAGAACCTTGCAAATCAATCGAGCCGGCAAGGTGCGCCGTTTTAGCCACGGCAGCAAGACGGTCGATAGGATGATGAGCCGGCGCCGGGGATGAACCGGCGCACCCCCGCCGACGTCAAATGATCGAGGCCGCATCGCGGTATTTTTCTCGAGGAATTTTCACCGTGAACGCATTTTGCCGTCCCGCACAATTGCCGGTACTTGGGCTGGTGGTGGGGCTCGCGCTTGCCCCGACGCTGGCCGCAACTCCGGGGCTCGCCGCGTCCGGCCCGCCGCCGGATTACATCCTCACCGACAATGCCGATCTCGCCTTCACCTCGCCCGACGGCGCCACTGGGATCGAGCAGTACATGAAGGACAGCGGGGATTTGGACGTCAAATGGCAGGCCTGGGCGAGGCGTGGCGAACAGATGACGGAGCTGAAGCCCGAGCAGGGTTACGGCGCCGGCTTCCGCTTCACGCCCGACTCGCAATGGCTGGTGCGGATGCAGAAGACCGGCTCCGGCGAGCAGGACCTCTATCTCTACCATGTCGAGAAAGGCGCCTTCGTCAGCGCGACGAAGACGCCGTTCAGCGACTTGGCCTGGGCCTATTTCCACAGCCGCCCGGACACCGGGAAGATGAAGCTCGACTACCACATTTCGGCCAATCTCGTGAAAGGCACCGAAGAGGCTTATCGCGGCCTCGGCGTGCACTGGCCGGACAACCGTTACCTCGTCATCTCGCTGTCGGGTGAAATGGACAAGCACCCGAAGAACGTCGCCGTGAAGGGGTTGGCCGACTGGCGCTGCCGCTATGATCTCAAGACCGGGACCTTCGACGTGCCGGCGATGTTGAACAAGACCAATGCGGAAGCGTTGAGATGGGAAATCCGACGCTGAGGGAACCATGGCCCACCGCGCCTTCAGACAGCGATGGAACCAACCCTCTGATTACGCTTCGATTCATGTTTTCCTAACCCTTACTGGTAACGCGGTCTTGTCGGTTTTGCCGCATCTTGCATCCCACGGGAGGGCTGCATGGGCACATCGATCCGATGGAGCGCGCGCATGCGCGCGTTGCTGCGCCGTTGGCGCGGCGCGCCGCTGACATGGCTGATCGCAGGCGGCTTCGTGCTGATGGCCGCAATGGCGATCGGCACCGCGCTTACCGTCGACCGCTTCCGGCAGAATGCAATCGAAAGCGGCCGCGACAGCCTTGAGAGCGCGGTCCGGTTGCTTGCCCGCCATTTCGACCGCGAGTTCGAGGACTTCGCGGTGCTGCAGAAGAGCATCATCGCCGAGCTCGAAAGCCACGGCATCGAGTCCGCTGATGTCTTCCGCAGCGAGATGGGCACGCTCGCCGTGCACGAAGTGCTGCGCGCCAGAGCCAGCGGCTGGTCGGACGTTGCCGGCGCCAATTTGTTCGACGCCAAGGGCGTGCTGATCAACTCGTCGCGGCGCTGGCCGGTCGCCGATGTCTCGGTCGCCGACCGCGGCTATTTCAATCGCCTCAAGAACGACCCGGCTTCGCAGGAGGAGGTCGAGGTCGTGCCCGGACGGTTGGGCAGCGGACCGGCGATCGTGTTCGCGCGCCGCGTCTCCGGTCCTCACGGCGAATTCCTTGGGCTGGTGTCGCGCGCGATCGCGCCGGACCAACTCGAATCCTTCTTCGCCTCGAGCGGGCTCGGCGAGGAATCCTCGATCGCGATGCACCACCAGAACGGCCAGTTGCTCGCGCGCGTTCCGCATGTGGACGCGATGATCGGGCAGAATTTCCGCAATGGAACGTCCGAGCAGATGGCGGTGTTCGAGCGCACCTTCGTCACGACCCAGCTCGCAAGTCCGATCGACGGCAAGGATCGCATCGTCGCCGCACGCCTCCTGACCGGCGAGCCGCTGGTCGTGGTTGCGACCAGGTCGCTGGATGCGACGCTGGCGACATGGCACACGCAAACCAAATTCTTCGTGGCCGTAGCCGTGCTGTCGATCGGCCTACTCGTGCTCACGCTCTATTTCATCTTCCGCCAGATGACCCGCCGGCTCGCCGTGGAGAAGCACCAGCTCGACACCGCGATGAACACGATGACGCAGGGTCTCCTGATGTTTGACCAGGACGAGCGGCTGATCGTCTGCAACCGGCGCTACATCGAGATGTATGGCCTATCGGCCGACGTGGTGAAGCCCGGCGCGTATTTCCGCCAAGTGATCCAGCACCGCCACGACACGGGTTCGTTCCACGGCGACGTCGATTCCTATTGCGACGGCATTTTGGGCAATGCCGGGCAGACGCAGAGCACGATCGTCGAGACCTCCGATGGCCGCCTGATCGAGATCAAGAACCAGCCCGGCGCCGCCGGCGGCTGGCTCGCGACCCATGACGACGTCACCGAGCGCATTCGCGCCGACGAGCGCATCGCGCATATGGCGCATTACGACGCGCTGACCGACCTGCCCAACCGCGTGCTGATGCGCGGCCATCTGGAGCGGCGTGTCGCGGAGCTTGCCCAGGGCAAGCCGTTCGCGATCCTCTATATCGACGTCGACGAGTTCAAGGGCGTCAACGATTCGCTGGGACACGAGGTCGGCGACGAGCTGCTGCGCCAGGTCGCGAACCGCCTGCGCGCCTGCATCAGCGGCAACGACATGGTGGCACGGTTGGGTGGCGACGAATTCGCAATCGTCAAGGCCGGCACCCGCGACGTGGCCGAGCTGACGGCGCTGGCCGAGCAGATCCTGAAGGCGCTGCGCGCGCCCGTAAACTACAATGGCCAGGAAATCCCGACCGATGCCAGCATCGGCATCGCGATCGCGCCCGACCACGGCGACAATCTCGACGATTTGCTCAAGCGCGCGGATCTCGCGATGTATGCGGCGAAATCCGAGGGCCGCCGCACCTTCCGCGTTTTCGCGCCCGCATACGACGCCAAGGCGCGGCTGCGCCGCCAGCTCGAGTTCGATCTGCGCCAGGCGCTGGCCCGCGGCGAGTTCGAGGTGCACTACCAGCCGCTGGTCGATCTTGCGGCCAACGTGGTCACCGGCTGCGAAGCGCTGCTGCGGTGGCACCATCCGGAGCGCGGCATGGTCTCGCCCGCCGACTTCATCCCGGTTGCGGAAGAGACCGGATTGATCGGCGAGATTGGCGAATGGGTGCTGAGGCAGGCCTGCACCGAGGCCGCCTCCTGGCCCGGCGACATCCACATCGCGGTCAATGTTTCACCGGTGCAGTTCCGCTCGCGGACGCTGGCGCTGAAGGTCGCAGCCGCGCTCGCCGAGTCCGGTCTCGCACCCGGACGGCTCGAGCTCGAGATCACCGAGACGGTCCTGATCCGCGACGACCAGGAGGCGCTGACGATCCTGCAGCAGCTGCGCGAGCTCGGCGTGCGCATTGCGCTCGACGATTTCGGCACCGGCTATTCGTCGCTGAGCTATTTGCATCGCTTCCCGTTCGACAAGATCAAAATCGACCGCAGCTTCATCTGCGACATCGGCCAGTCTGAAGATTCCTCGCCGATCGTGCAGGCGGTGGTGCACATGGCCGCCGCCCGCCACATGGCGACGACCGCCGAAGGCGTCGAGACGGAAGCGCAGCGCGCGGTGCTGCTCCAGCTCGGATGCAGCCAGATGCAGGGCTGGCTGTTCAGCCCGGCCGTGCCGGCGGCGAAACTGAAGCAGCTGTTGTCGGCACAGGCGGCCGCGGCCTAGCGCACCCCGGTCATCGCCGTCGCCTCCGTTTGGAGGATTTGTCGCCGCGCCGGGCAAGGCTTGTCCGTCTTGAAATCCAACCGTTCCACGCCACGAGCGTGCCCGATCGCGACATCGATGTGGCGGCCGTGTGGCGGCCTGCGCCCTTTTCTCACAAGCACTTCTCCTCCCCGGCCGCTCACCGTGCGTTCGCGAAAGCGCGGGCCGGCTTGGAGCAGGATCGGACAAAGCATGGCGGGTTCAGGAAATACGCACCGCAACCGCGGCGCATAGAACACGCGCCGTTCCGTACAAATACGGACGACTGATCGAAAGCCCGAGCTGATCAGCAGGAGCCACACCATGACCGGGAACACTGCACTCATGCGCAATCCCTCGCACAAGGGCTTGCCGCCCGCACCCGACGCACAGCCTGACGACCGCTCGACGTCCGAGCGGCGCGCCGCCGACGGGGAGATGGCGCGCGTGCTCAGGACCCAGCCGTTTCGCATGGCGCTGGACTCCTCCGGTGCCGGTATCGCGCACTGGAAGCATGATCCGCTGCACGACGTCGTCGAGCCCATGCGCCACCACGTGATCATGGCGCATAAAGGCGTGATGCAGCGCATAGAGCGGCGCTCGGGAAGATCGATCGCGATCGGCACGTTTCGTCCGGGGGTCGTGAACATCGTTCCGGAAGGGTCGAGCTCCCGATGGGACATTCCGAAGCCCGTCGACGTCGTGCAGCTTTACCTTCCCGACGCAACGCTGCAGCGCATCGCCGGCGAGGCCGGGACCGCCGGGCCCGCCGAATTGATTGAGCGAACGGCGCATCCCGACACGATCACGTCCCGACTGCTCCTGAGCGCGGCGGATTCGCTAGAGAGCCATGGCGTCCTTGATACGCTATTCCGGCATCAGCTCACGGATCTTCTGGCCACGCGCCTTTTGGCTGCGCATGTAGGGTCGCCAACCACGTTCCAGCCGACCATGGGCGGACTGGCGCCGAAGGTCCTGCTCCGTGCGATCGAACGATTGCGCTCCGACAGCGAAGCGGACGTCTCGCTCGATGCGCTGGCGTCCGATGCAGGTTTGTCGCGCTTTCATTTCTGCCGGTCCTTCAAGGAGAGCACCGGGCTGTCGCCGCATGCCTGGCTTCGCCAGCACCGGCTCGAGCAGGCCATGAACATGCTGCGGGAGAGCGACGAATCGATCGTCTCGGTCGCCGCGGCGCTTGGTTATTCCTCGCAGACCGCCTTCGCCGCGGCATTCAAGAAGCTGACGGGCGAGACGCCGAGCGATTGGCGCAGGCGCATGCGTTAGCAGCAATCTCTCGACAGCGACGGCAATCGCGCTGGGGCAACGGCAAATCGGGTCGGCTACATCATCTCCATGTCCAGACCAATCGAGGGAGACCAAAGATGACCTGGAAAAACTTCGTCAGTCGACGGTTGATCTCATCACGCCGCCGGAGCCTCGCAACCGCGACCTTGTACGGACTCTCGCTGGCCGTTCGCTTCACGTCGGCGACGGGCGAGGAAGTGGAAATTCCGGCTTACAACATGCACCCGGCACAGCCGCCCGTTTCCATCATGATCCGAAATGGCCCCGGGCTTCCCTATCAGGACTGGAGTCGAGGTGAGCTTCAGCCCGTCGTCTTGGGCTACGGCCAGCCGCCGAGATCGGTGATGGCACGCTGCATCGGGCCCTAAGCCAGCGACCCTACCCACCCACGCGCCGACGCCGGCCGCTGCCCTGAACGCAGCAGCGCGGTCGCGCGCGGTCTTTCGAACAGCAACCAAGGAGAAAATCCATGCGACTCGTCATCATCGGCGCCGGCTTCGCCGGCATGTACGCCGCCCTTTCCGCAGCGCGACTGCGCGACATCCGGGGCGTCTCGCCGCAAGATCTGCAGATCGCGATCGTCTCCCCGGAGCCGACGCTGGTGGTCCGTCCGCGGCTCTACGAGCCGAAGCCGGAAACCCTGACGGCCCCGCTGCTCGAGGTCCTCGAGGCGATCGACGTCGACTACATTCAGGGCAGCGCCGAGACGATCAACACCGAGGCCCGAACGGTGCAGATCACGCCCGCGAAGGGCCCGCGAAGGACGGTGTCCTACGACCGCCTGGTTGTGACCACCGGCAGCCGGCTATTCCGTCCGAACATTCCGGGCCTCGCCGAGCACGGCTTCAGCGTCGATTCGCTCAACGATGCCGTTGCGCTCGACAAGCATCTGCATGGCCTCGCGGAGCGGCCTGCCGTGAACGGACGCGACACGGTCGTCGTCGCCGGCGGCGGCTTCACCGGGATCGAGGCGGCCACCGAAATACCGGCGCGACTGCGCGAAATCCTGGGCCCCAACGCCAGGACGCGCGTCGTCATCGTCGATCGCAACACTGCGATCGCACCCGACATGGGTGCAAGCGCCCGCCCCGTCATCGAGGAAGCCTTGCGCAAGATTGGCGTCGAGACACGGCTCGGTGCCGGCGTCGCCGCGCTCGACGAGACCGGCGTCACCTTGTCCAGCGGTGAGCACATCGAAACCGAGACGGTGATCTGGGCGGCGGGCATGCGTGCAGCGCCGCTGACCGGGCAGATTCCCGCCGAGCGCGACAATTTCGGACGGTTGCTGGTCGATCGCTGCTTGCAGGTGCCAGGCGTTCAGGGTGTCTTCGCGGCCGGCGACGCAGCACGCGCCGCCTGCGACGACGAGGGCAGTTACGCACTGATGTCGTGCCAGCACGCCACGCGAATGGGCGCCTTTGCCGGCAACAATGCCGCGGCCGAATTGCTTGGCGTTCCGACCAGGCCCTACCACCAGAAGGCCTACGTCACCTGCCTGGACCTCGGCGAAGCCGGCGCGCTGTTCACACGCGGATGGGAGCGCAAGGTCGAGCTGGTCGGCGACGTCGCCAAGAAGACCAAGCGTGAGATCAACACCGTCTGGATCTATCCGCCGAAGGCGGAGCGCGCCCTGGCGCTCGCGTCGGCCGATCCGGAACGAGTGACCAGCCTCTAGCGCACCAAGCGATCACGGCTGCGCACTCCCCCGGCGGCGCTGCCTGCTCGACCACCAGCCGGAAGCCCCTATCTTTGAAACAGGAGACCAACATGAATCTGCACAACACCTCGTATCCCGTGTCATCGGGACCCGAAGAGCTCGTTCCGTCGCGCTACGCGCTGAAGATCGGCGAGATCGACGTGCTGGTGGTGAGCGACGGCGTGCTGCCGCTGCCGACCACAATGCTCGCGCACAACGCCGACCCGGCGGTGCGAGCGACCTGGCTGCACGACATGTTCCTGCCGCAGGATGCTTTCGACTGGGCGCTGAACGCCGTCATGGTCCGCAGCGGCGGCAAGACCATCCTCATCGACGCCGGGCTGGGCTCGGACCCGAACTTGAACTTGCCGCGCGCCGGGCAGTTGATCAGGCGACTGGCGGCCGCGGGCATCGATCTTTCGGCGGTAACCGATCTGGTGCTCACCCATCTGCACATGGACCACATTGGCGGGCTGCTGGTCGACGGCGTGAAGCAGCAGCTGCGCAAGGACCTGCGGATTCACGTCGCGGCCGCAGAGGTCAAGTTCTGGGAAGCGCCTGATTTCTCCCGCACTGCCATGCCGGAAGGGTTCCCGGACGCGCTGCGATCGACCGCCAAGCGGTTCCTGAAGGAGTACGGCAGTCAGCTGCGGCTGTTCGATGACGAGCAAGAGATTGCGCCTGGCGTCGTCGCCCGTCGCACCGGCGGTCACACCCCCGGACACAGCGTGGTTCGCATGGCGGCCGGCGACGACGCGCTGACATTCGCCGGCGACGCCGTGTTTGCCGTCGGGTTCGAGCAACCCGACTGGCACAACGGTTTCGAGCACGACCCCGAGGAGGCCGCGCGCGTTCGCGTTCGTCTGTTGCGACAGCTTGCCGAGACCGGCGAAATGCTGGTGGCCACGCACCTGCCGTTCCCGTCCGTGGGTCGGGTGGCTGCCGACGGCGACGCCTTCCGTTGGGTGCCGGTGTTCTGGGACTATTGACCGCTTGCCGGGTCAGAGCTGAAGCAGGGCGCGGACTCGATAGGTCCGCGCCCTTGAAAATAGGATCAAACATCGACCCTCGCGGTTATCGCCCCGCTGAGACGGCTGGAACCGGTCGGCGGCGACAGCCAGCATTGCGTCACGTGCCGCGCAGGCGGCTCTTCGTCTGCGCTCGTGCGCGCGCGAGATCGAGCGAGGCGATATGGCGATCGCGGCATTCAGGATGGTCACTCTCGTAGCGGTAACTGCCATGATCGGCCCATCCGTGCAGGCCCGTGACGACGGTCGCTACGCAAACTCTCCCCTCAAGGGCTGGTTCGAGAGCCTGCACAGCAAGGGCGGCGGTCCCTGCTGCGCCGACGCCGACGGCACCGCGCTGGACGATGTCGACTGGGACACGAGCAACGGACATTATCGCGTGCGACTCCTGGGCGACTGGATCGAGGTGCCCGACGACACCGTGATCACCGAGCCGAACCGCGCCGGCCGCACCATGGTCTGGCCGTATTACGTCAACGGCCGCGCCAAGATCCGCTGCTTCATGCCGGGCAGCATGACTTGAGATTTTGAGTTCTGATGTCCCGGCTCGGCCCAGCATACGATGATGCGCCGCTGAATCGGCCGGCGCGGGCTCACTTGACCTGCTTGGCCGCGTGGATCTCGACGAACTCGGCATCGGGATGCGCGACGATGGTCGCGAACATGATGCCGCTGATGATGAGCGACCAGGCGGTGTCCCAATAAATCCAAAACACGTGCCAGCCTCCGTTTCGATCTGCTCCGCCCGCGGGATCAGGGTAACGGCAAGGCGAGGCTGCCGTTCCCAGTGCGCGGGCGGCGCGGGCGAGGTGCTATTTTGGTTTGGTCGGCGCGGAGTTGGGATCGGTTTGGCCGGTGTGGCGCTTTGCCACGACGTCCTCGTCGCGCTCGCCCTGACGCGGGCGCGGCGGCAGCTTGGGCTGGCCGGCCTGACCGCCATGCTTGCCGCCCATGTCGGGCTTACCTTCGAGATCGTTTTCACGGGGCATGCCGGTTCAATGCGCTCGCGCGGCATTGGTTCGGTTCGGCTGTGAACGAGTTCATAGGATCGCCGCGATTTGCAGTGCACGATAGCCACACCCGCCCCCGGGAGCATTCTCATTCATATGACTGACGGATACGGCCTGATGCGGAAGCCACTCGTCGCCTGGACGATCCTGACCTGCGCGCTGCTCGCGGTCACCGTGTGGACCGTGCTCGGGCCGCCCCACGTCCCGCCCGGGCCCCATCTGCCCTCCCGCACAGCGGCGATACGGTAGATCTCCCACCGATACCATTTCGGCATCGATCGATCCCAATTGGAGTTTGGTGCGGCGGGGCGGCTGCCGCTATCCTCGCCGGCAAAACGACAAATGCCGCACCGGCATCCAGGAGGACCCCCATGGTGAGATCGACCCGACGCATCAGATCCGGCGTACCCCGTGCCGCGATCGCCACCACGCTCGCTTTCCTCACTCTCATTTCTGGAGTCCGCCCCGGCATGGCCGAGACCTTCGCCTATGTCGGCAATGCCGACAGTAACGACATCAGTGTGTTCAAGATGGCCGAGAGCGGCGAGATGACGCCCGTGCAGACGGCCGTTTTCACCGGCGTCGAAAAGCCCGGCTCCTCGACGCCGCTCGCGATCACGCCCGATCATCGCGTGCTGATCGCCGGTGTCCGCTCGCAACCGTTCGTTGCGGTGAGCTTTGCGATCGATCCCAAGACGGGCCAGCTCAGCCATATCGGCAACGGCCCACTCGCCGACAGCATGGCCAATATCGCCATCGACCGCGTCGGCAAATTCCTGTTCAGCGCCTCCTATGGCGGCAACAAGGTCGCGCTGAATCCGCTGCTCGCCAACGGCGTCGCAGGCGAGCCAAAGCAGGTGATCCCGACCGGGCTGAACGCGCACGCTTTCCTGCCCTCGCCCGACAACCGCTTCGCGTTCGCGACCAATCTCGGCTCCGACCAGATCCTGGCCTTCACGTTCGATGCTACGACCGGCACGCTCACGCCGAGCGATCCGCCGGCTCACAAGGTGCCGGAGAAATCGGGGCCGCGGCATTTCGTGTTCCACCCCAACGGCAAGTTCGTCTATCTCCTCCACGAGCTGAACGGCGACGTCGCGGCGTTCGCCTATGAGGCCAAGGGGGGCGCATGGGACGAGATCCAGCGCACCAGCGCGTTGCCAGAAGGATTTACCGGAAAGCCCTGGGCCGCCGACATCCACGTCACCCCCGACGGCCGTTTCCTCTACGCCTCCGAGCGTACCACCAGCACGCTCACCGCCTACAAGGTCGATGCGACAAATGGCAAGCTGACCACGATCGGCAGCGTGCCGACCGAGAAGCAGCCGCGCGGCTTCCACATCGATCCCGGCGGGCGCTACCTTGCCGCAGTGGGCGAGCTCTCCGACAGCATGACGGTCTATGCCATCGACCAGAGCAGCGGGGCACTCGCCAAGCTGAAATCCTACGCCACCGGCAAGAAGCCGAACTGGGTGGAGTTCTTGAGCCTGCCGTGAGACCGCTCCCCTGCGGGACGAGTTCGGCCTGCATGGTTCGAGACGCCCGCGTCTCCTCACCATGAGGGCCTGACATCGCGCCGCGAAGCACGACCTCATCCCGAGGGCCCGCCGCAGGCGGGCGTCTCGAAGGATGGCCGCCGGGACGGTAGAAGACAGCGAACCTTGGCGCCGGTCCCGAAGACTAAATCAACGGGCGACATCGCGCCGCCCGTGCTGCGGCGGCATTCTCATCCGGCCGGCCCTGATGTGCCATTGGCTCGCAGCGATCGCTTCTGCTAACGATGAGGCCGTCAAGGCCCCAACCGGAATGACCCATGCGTTCATTGCCTGCGCGTTCTGTTTCCAGACATCTCGTTACGCTCGCCGGACTGCTGTTGCTGTCGGCCCGGCCCGCTGCCGCCGCCGATGACGACGCGCCCAAGGGGCCGGCGGTCACGGTGCTGAAGGTCGCAAAATCCTGTTTCTCCGACATCGTCGAGGGCACCGGCACGATCATCGCGCGCGAGGCAAGCTCGGTGCGGCCGGAGCGGCCCGGCCTGAAGGTGACGGAGGTGCTGGCGGAAGCCGGCGACACCACCACCGCAGGCCAGGTGCTGGCGCGGCTCGCACTGCCCGAGGGCGGCACGCTTCAGGTCACCGCCCCCGTCGCTGGCGTGATCGCGACGTCGACCGCGCAGATCGGCAACCTCGCCTCTGCCAAGGGCGAGGCGCTGTTCACGATCGTGGCGCGCAGCGAGTACGATCTCGTCGCCCTCGTCGCGACCAGCGATATGCGCAAGCTCGCGGTCAACCAGGTGGCGACCGTGCGCATCGCCGGCGCCGGCGATATCGACGGCAAGGTGCGCCGCATCGGCCCGACGGTCGAGCCGAACATCCAGCAGGGCATGGTCTATATCGGCATTTCCGCGCAGAAGCGGCTGTTGCTGAATGCGAGCGGCCGTGCGCTGATCAAGTCGGGCCAGAGCTGCAACGTCGCGGTGCCGCTGACCTCGGTGCAGTATTCCTCCGCCGGCACCGTCGTGCAGGTGATCCGCCGCAACCGCGTCGAGACCAAGCGCGTCGAGGTCGGACTGATGTCGGGCGGCAATATCGAGATCCGCGACGGCCTCAACGAAGGCGATATCGTCGTCGCCCGCGCCGGCGCGCTGCTGCGCGAAGGCGATCCGGTGCGCACGGTGATGGCCGCGGAAGCGGCGAAGTAATCGCCACGATCGTCATTGCGAGGAGCAAAGCGACGAAGCGATCCAGAATCTTTCCGCGGCAAGATTCTGGATTGCTTCGCTGCGCTCGCAATGACGGTGGAGAGGCAGATGTACGTTAAACACGCAGATCGTAGGGTGGGCAAAGCGAAGCGTCCCCACGTCTTCTATCGACCGCGTCTTCTATCGAAATGTTGGAAAGATGGTGGGCACGGCGCGTTGCGCCTTTGCCCACCCTACAAGACCTAAGAAAAACTAGCCGCCGGCTTCGCCGAAATGGACGTCCTCGAGCAGCGAGGAGGAGACGGTCGGGACCTGGTCGCCTTCGCTGGCGCGGGAGATCGCAAGGCGGGTCTTGTTGAAGACGCTCTCGGCGCTGCCCTGCGCATTGAGGTTGTTGAGGAACTCGCTGACCAGCACGCTGTGCTCGCCCTTGCCGTCGTCGACGACCTTGCCGGGCGAAGCCGAGGAGAGGATCAGCGCATTGTCGGTCGCGCTGATCGGCGCGAGGCCGTGGCTGTAGGAGCGGAAGCGGCGCTCATAGGGATTGCGGCGGGAGGCGTCGACCACGACGAGCTTGGCCTTGGCGCCCTGCTCCTTCATCATGTCGAGCACGCCCTCGATGGAGACGCCGTGACGGCGGACATCGCTTTCCTTCCAGATCACGGCATCGACCGGCAGCATGTAGCTCTCGCGGCCGGCCTGCACGCCGTAGCCACCGAAGAACAGCATGACGACGGTGTCGCGCTTGATCCGGGACTTCAGGCGATTGACGGCGCGGACCATGTCGTCCTTGGTCGCGTCTTCCACCATGTCGACGTCAAAACCGTTCTTGCGCAGCGACGAGGACAGCGCGCGGGCGTCGTTGATCGACTGCGTCAGCGGCGCGTTGGCGTCGGGGTAGTGCCCATTGCCGATGACGAGGGCGAGACGCGAGGCCTGGCCGATCGAGCCGGTGACCTGGTCGGTCGAAACGGCCTTGGCGGCATCGAGCGCCCGCATGTTGAGGGCAGCATGGGCGCCGATCACGAGCGAGACCGTGCCGATGAGGGCTGCGGCCACCGCGATCGTGCGTCGGGAAATGTCGAGCTGCGTTACATTCATCTCGCGTCATTCCTGTCAGTGCCAAAGACCAGCCAAGCACGCGCACACTGTTTGAGTAGCGCGATAGCGTCTTTGGGTTTGAGGGATTGGCCGGGGGTGTGCCCCCGAATTGCGCGCAATTTGCGGCGCCGCACCAAACAAAGCCTTAACCGGATATCGCCTCCCCCGCAATAGATCGCCGAAAATTTGACCTAAGTCTCTGGAAACGTGGATTAATTTTCATCGCCCAATATGTGATTTTTTTGCGTCCCCGTAGCCTTCCGGAGCCCGATTATGCAGGCTCCGTGCCGGCTTTTTCTGTGACTGTTATCACATTTGTATTTCCTGCGAATCCGGGTAGCTTTTTCAACGACTTGCAGGGGGTGGCACGCGGCTGGGAGCGTGCCGGCCGGCCCCCCGGCCAATTCCCGCGACCAGGTTATTTCATGAGCTTTCAATATTTTGCCGGCGCCGCCTGCCGGGCGCTGACGGCGCGGAAGGACGGCCCCTCGCTTTACGACGTCTGCGATCCCGTACTGTCTGTTGCGGCCAGCGGCGATCCGCATCTGGCCAAGTTCTACAAGACCGCGCTCGGCAATCCCGCACTGCGGGTGCTGCTCCGCCGGGCCGGACTGCCCGAGCTGCGCGACGAAGGCAAACTGGCCCAGCTGCGCCACGCGCTGGTGCGCGCCCGCGACGAGGCCGAGCCCGATTGGGCGGCGGTCGGCCAGCCCGTCGCCGATCTCGTCGACAGCATCGCGCTTGATCATCCCAAGCCGCCGCCGGCCATGTTCACCGGCGCCATGCCGCAACCATCGCAGATCGACGGCGTGATCCGCGACTGCGCCCAGCATCTGCTGGGCTCGTACCGCAAGAATGGCTTTCTGCCGACCTACGCCGCGTTCAACCTGATCGGCGATCCCGATTTCCGCGGGCGCGAGCTGACCTTGGCGCTCACGGGCCTCAACGCGCGCGGCTACAAGAACTCCTCGCTGCTGTTCAACCTCGCCCGCGTCTTCATCGCGCGATCGCCGGCGCGCGCAGTCGTCAATCCGCCCTGGCGAGGGGTTGCCGAACCGATGTGGGAGCCGGTGCAGATCCGCCACCGCTCGGCCTATTACGACGCGTTCTTCATCGAGGCGCTGTTGAGCTACGTCGAGACCGGTCTGGCCTCGTCCGCCGACAAGATGTCGGCGGAGCGCGCCGTCGCCGACATGGTCGATTTCTGCGTCAACATCAGCCGCGAAGAGGTCGAGGGCATCGACGGCGCGCGGTTCAACGTCATCACCGCGCTCGCGCCCGCTCCGCATCCGCGCTTCTCGCGCTACTTCGCCCAGATCAAGCAGGACCTCGGTTTCGGCGTCTACGTGCCGGATTGCGACACCACGGCGTGCTCGATCTCCGCGGCGACGCAAGCCGGCTGCACCGATCCGATCCTCGACCAGCCGCTGCTGGATTTCTACGCGGGCTATCAGGTACAGGCGGGCGTCAACGAGCCGCGCGTGACCGTGCCGATCAACGACAATATCGACTATGAGGGCGGGGTTGCGACCTGGATCGACAATCTCAAGGGCGAGCGGCCCTATGGCAATGATCTCGATCCGACGCTCAATCTCGACATTCTCGAGGTCAGCTTCCGCAATCTCGCGCGCTGGAAAGTATTGGAAACGCCGGCGCGGCTTGCCACCGTTCATCGCATCATCGGCTTCCAGAAGCGGCTGGCGGCGAGCGGCGCCTTCGCCAATCCGCGCTCGCACATCTATTATTTGCCGGAGCTCTACAGCGCCTATTTCGGCCGCTGCTACGCCGCCTTCCTGGCGCTGCCGCTGGCGGCGCAGGCGATCATCGATCCCGACGGCGATTTCGATTTCATCCGCCACCGCGTGCTCTCCTACGTCAAGAGCGAGCTGATGGCCGCCGAGATGAACGTGTTCGACGCAGCGCTCGCCCTGATCGCGCTCGGCCATCTCGGCGCCGACCCGCGCGCCTTTGCACCGGCGCTGAACGTGATCGTCGCCAGCCTCGGCGAAGGCGGTCGCCGCGGCCCGTTCCGCGCTTATGAATGGAACAAGATGAAGACGCCGACGCGGATTTTGGTCGGCGGGCCTGAGGTCACGTCGGCGTTCGTGCTGATGGGGCTGGCGGTGGCCAAGCGGGCGATGGCGCGGGGCTAGGTTTCGTAGGGCGGGTTAGCGAAGCGTAACCCACCACTTCCGCCACCGTGGAGACGAAAGAGGTGGGTTACGCCTTCGGCTAACCCGCCCTACAAACTTCGCCCGATGACAGTAAGTTGAAAGCCCAACTGCCAGGCATATGCTGGCCGGGCGGACAAAAGCCGACCACAATTGCGAGGTCTATCGCAATTTTCATCACACGCGGACCGGCATGTTGCGAAAATTCCTGATTGCGCTGTCATTGCTTGGCTTCTCCTTGCCCGGCTTGCCGTCGCCGGCTGAGGCCGCCGACATCACCGGCACCGCTAAGGTTCGCGCCGGCGACGCCGTGACGATCGGCAACACGCGGATCAGGCTCGGCGGCATCGACGCGCCCGCGGTCGACCAGCTCTGCCTCAACAACAAGGGCGAGCGCTGGACATGCGGCATCGCGGCCCGCGACGAGCTCGCCAAATACGCCGACGGCAAGAACTGGGTCTGCCATGCGAGGTCGATCGACCGGCGCGGCCGCACCGTGGCGCGCTGCGATGTCGGCGGCGAGGATATCCAGAAATGGCTGGTGCGCGCAGGCTGGGCGCTGGCCTACACCCGCATGTCGCACGACTATGAGGCGGACGAGAAGGCCGCGCGGGAGGCCAAGGCCGGTATGTGGCAGGGCGCCTTCATCGCGCCCTGGGACTGGCGCGAGCGCAACAAGAAGACCACCATCCTCGGCGCCACCAAGCCGCCCGACGGCGCGCATGCGATCCTGCTCGCTTCGGCCTCGGGCCCGGTCGCGCCCTCGCCGGACTGCACCATCAAGGGCAATGTCAACTCCGCCGGCGAGTGCATCTATCACCGGCCGACCAGCCGCTGGTATGCGCAGATCAAGATGAAGATCAGCAAGGGCACGCGCTGGTTCTGCTCGGTGGAGGAAGCCGAAGATGCGGGCTGCCGCGAGACTAAGAGATAACCCACGTCAGACCTGCGTTTTCCGGCCTTTTCTTGCACCGCAGCGCCGCGTAAAAGTGTGAATCAGCGACCCACCATCCTGTTCTCAGGCAACAAGGACCAACAGCAATGACCGTTCGCGCGGGCCGGGAATTTCTGGCCATCCCCGGGCCCACCAATATGCCCGACGAGGTGCTGCGGGCGATGCATCGTCCGGCGATCGACATCTACTCCAAACAGATGACCGATCTGACCGAGAGCCTGCTCAGCGACATCTCGAAACTGTTTGCGACCAAGGGCAAGTCCTACATCTACATCGCCAACGGTCACGGCGCCTGGGAAGCAGCATTGAGCAACGTGCTGTCGCGCGGCGACAAGGTGCTGGTGCTCGAAAGCGGACGGTTTGCAATCGGCTGGGGCCATGCCGCAGCGCTGATGGGTGCCGAGGTCGAGGTGCTCAAGGGCGACTGGCGCCGCGCGGTGCGGCCGCACGAAGTCGAGGAGCGCCTGCGCCGCGACAAGGAGCACACCATCAAGGCCGTCGTCGTCGTCCAGGTCGACACGGCGTCCGGCGTGCAGAACGACATCGAGGCGATCGGCAAGGCGATCAAGGCGAGCGGCCATCCGGCGCTGTACATGGTCGACACTGTGGCCTCGCTCGGCTGCATGCCGTTCGAAATGGACAAATGGGGCATCGACGTTGCGATGTCGGGCTCGCAAAAGGGCCTGATGACGCCGCCCGGCCTCGGCTTCGTCGCGGCCAACGCGCGTGCGCTCGAGGTCCAGAAGACGGCCAATATGAGCACGCCCTATTGGAGCTGGAGCGAGCGCGAGGGCAGCGAGCATTATCGCAAATATGCCGGCACCGCGCCGGTCCATCTGCTGTTCGCGCTGCGCCAGGCGATCGACCTGCTGCACGAGGAGGGACTGGAGAACGCCTTCCGCCGCCACAGCCTGCTCGGCGAGGCCGCACGACGCGCGGTTGGCGCGTGGTCCGAAGGCCAGGTGCTCGGCTTCAACGTCGCGGAAGCCAGCGAACGCTCTAACACCGTGACCACGGTGACCATGAGCAATGGCCACGATCCGGCAATCCTGCAACGCTATTGCAAGGAGAAGTGCGGCGTGGTGCTCGGCACCGGCATCGGCGATCTCTCGGGGCAAGCCTTCCGCATCGCCCATATGGGCCACGTCAACGCCCCGATGCTGCTCGGCACGTTGGGGGTGATCGAGGTCGGGCTGAACGCGCTGAAGATCCCGCACGGCAAAGGCGGGCTCGAGGCAGCGGTCGCATATCTCGGCGAAGAGGTGGCGGTGTAGGCGCAAGCCGGAAACTCCGCTGTCGTCCCGGCGAAGGCCGGGACCCATACCGCGTGATCCATCCGTGACGTACGGTGTCCGTACCGCGGAAAGAGCTTTAACTGCGAATCTTCGCCAAACTCCTCCCTGGGGTTATGGGTCCCGGCCTTCGCCGGGACGACGGCGGACTGTTTGGCTGCGCTGTGGCTTCATATTGGCAGCGGCCAACGCTTCACCGCGGCAAGCGATACGCCTCGACCTGCGCCTTCAACGCCTCCAATGACGCAAGCGGCGCCTTCGGATCGACCCGATACTGCTCACGCGCCAGCCACGACAGCACCTTCGCATCGATGACCGGCGAATGGTGGATGACGTCGCCGTAATTGTCGAAATCGTGCGTCACGTCCTTGATCGCCCGGAAATCGTATAGACGCACATTGGGGAGCTGCGTCAGGCGCTGCGCAATGACGGCCGTGAGATCGGTGACGATCTTCAGCGTCGCAGGCGAAGCATCGCGCATCGCGACGAATTGCAGGATCGAATAGGGCGGGAAGTAGATGTCGAAGGTCACGTCCGGATGGCGCGCGATCAGACTGACGGCGTCACGCTCGAAATGCCGCACCATGGCGTCATGACGATAGCCTTCACCAAGAAAGCGGCTGCGTACGGGATCGGTGATATAGGCGAAAGCCGCGAGCGTCCTTTTCGCATTGTAGGCGCGCGCCACGTCGATATCGCGCGGCAACGCATAGATGTCATCGACATCAGGCAGCGCGAACTTGATCGGCAGATAAGGCGCGGCCCGAGTCAGCGGCTGCCGCAGCGGCGGAACCGACCGCAGCAGCGCAAACAGGGATTCCTTCGCCATCGCCGCGCTGAACAGGTAGGACGCGATGCCTTTTGCCGTCCCGCGATAGAGATCGGCGGAGAGATAAGGATCGGTCTCGATGTCGGCCGCATCGACAAAGATGAAATCGTCCATCGCCCAGATCACGCGCTTTGCGCCGCGGTCGATTGCCTGCTCCAGCACAAACCCCTGCTGGCGCGAATTGGAGCCGGTCATCGCCAGCTTGAGCGAGTGCACGCCCAGCGCATGGTCGATATCGCTCTGGCGGAAATGGATCGCGAGCGAGGTGCCCATGAAGGCGGTGTCGAACGGCTGGCTGCGGATCAGCCCGGCATTCTGCACGCGCGTGTCATCGGAATAGAACGGCGCGACGAGGCGCGAGGGGCGAAACAGTTGCAGGGGATCGATGACATAGGTGAGCGCAGCCGCGCCTAGCACGCACGCGATGCTCGCGAGGAGAAGACGCCCTGGATGTGTGAACGCGCCTCGCATCAGAACCGGAAATAGATGAATTCGCTGTGGCTCTGGATGCCCAAAATCCCGAACGCAAGCACCAGCGACGCACCATACAGGACCAGCGGCCGCATCCGTCCGGCCATGAGGCCCTCGCCGACCCTGCGATTGGCGTGGTCGTACCCCATGATTCCTTGCGTGTTCGGCGCCAGCCACACCAGCGCGGCATAAATTGCAACCATCACCGACGCCGCAATCTCCTCGCGCCCGAAGGCGATATTCGAGGGATCGGCCATCGCATTCAGAATCCGCATGGCCCAATCAACCCGTTCGGCGCGGAAGAATACCCAGGCGACAACAACGGCGAGAAATGTCAGCACGGCTCCGGCGGCGCGAGCTGGGCGCGCGAGCAGTTTTGGAACATTCGGCACCAGCGCATTGAAAGCGTGATTGACGCAGAGATAGGCGCCATGCAGCGCGCCCCAAATGACAAACGTCCAGGCCGCGCCATGCCAGAGCCCGCCGAGCAACATCGTGAGCAGCAAGTTGACGTAGCGCAGCACGCGGCCGCGACGGTTGCCGCCGAGCGGGATGTAGAGATAGTCGCGCAGGAAGTGCGACAGCGTCATGTGCCAGCGCCGCCAGAACTCGACGATGCTGGTGGCCTTGTAGGGCGAGTTGAAATTAACCGGCAGGAAGATGCCGAACATCAGCGATATTCCGATCGCCATGTCGGAATAGCCCGAGAAGTCGAAATAGAGCTGGAAGGTGTAGGCGAGTGCACCAAGCCATGCCTGGTCGAAACTCGGCGCGCGCGCATCGAAGGCGAGCGCGACCAGCGGCTGGATGCCGTCGGCGAGGCACGTTTTCTTGAACAGCCCGATTGCGAAGATGATGATTCCGCACAGGATCAGATGCGCGTGCGGCTGCTTGGTTTCCTCCCGTTCGAATTGCGGGATCATGTCCTTGTGGTGAAGGATCGGTCCCGCGATCAGATGCGGAAAGTAGGTCACGAACAGCGCGTAATGCGGCAGCGCATAGGCCGCGACCTGTCCGCGCCAGGCATCGACCAGGAACGCGATCTGGGTAAAGGTGTAGAAGGAGATGCCGACCGGCAGCAGGATGTGGACCGCAAAATGCGTGCCGGCCAGCGCATTGATGTTCTCGACGACGAAGCCGGCATATTTGAAGATGCCAAGCACCAGGAGATCGCCGGCGACGCCGAGAGCAAGTGCCGCCTTTCGTTGCGACGGAGCAAGCTTCGCCACGATGAGGAGATGGCCAATGCCGTAGTTGAAGGCGATCGATATCAGCAACAGGGCCACGAACTGCCAGTTGCCGATGGCGTAGAAGGCGAGCGAGGCCGCCGCCAGCCAGATCACCGGGGCCAGATTGCTGCGCCGCCCGAGCCAGAAATAGCCAGCCAGCGCGGCCGGCAGGAACAGCAGGATGAACGGGTAGGAATTGAACAGCATCAGGCTGGACCGGCGGCGGGATTAGGAAGCCTAAAGCATAGAAGGGACCGATCAACAACCCGGCGGCTGGCGCAGTCCTTGCCGCAGTGGCGCTGGCAATTCGAGGAATCGGGGCGATATAAGGTGAAACACGCATCTGAGTGAGGATCGAGTGACACAGGCCAAAACACCTTCCCAGCCCCCCGTCGCCCCGCGCCGGCCGCATTCCTTCACGCGGCACGGGATCACCGTGACCGACGACTATGCCTGGCTGAAGGACGAGAAATGGCAGGAGGTGTTGCGCGACCCCGCGGTGCTCGATCCCGACATCCGCAAATATCTCGACGCAGAAAATAGCTACACCGAGAGCCTGCTCGGCCATACCGCAGCCCTCCAGAAGACGCTGGTGCGCGAGATGCGGGGGCGGATCAAGGAAGACGATTCCAGCGTGCCGTCGCCGGATGGTCCCTTCGCCTATTTCCGCAAGTTCCGCGAAGGCGGCCAGCACGAGCTGTTCGGCCGCATGCCGCGCGATGGCGGCGAGGGCCACATCGTGCTCGACGGCGATGCGCTCGCCAAGGACCACACCTATTTCAAATTCGGCGGCAGCCGGCACTCGAACGACCACAGGCTGCAGGCCTGGAGCGCCGACACCAAGGGCTCGGAATATTTCTCCATCCGCGTGCGCGACTGGGCGACCGGCAAGGACCTCGACGACGTCGTCGAGGAGACCGACGGCGGCGTGGTCTGGAGCAAGGACGCCGCGTCGTTCTTCTACGTGAAGCTCGACGACAATCACCGCCCGATGCAGGTGTGGCGGCATAAGCTCGGCACTGGGCAGGCCGACGACACGCTGGTCTACGAAGAACAGGATTCAGGCTGGTTCACCCATCTGCAAGAGAGCACCAGCGGCCGCTTCTGCGTGATCGCGGGCGGCGACCACGAGACCTCCGAGCAGCGGCTGATCGACCTCGCCCATCCCGACGCACCGCCGCGCCTCGTCGCGGCACGCGAGGAAGGCGTGCAATATTCGCTCGCCGACCGTGGCGACGAACTCTTCATCCTCACCAACGCCGACGACGCCATCGACTTCAAGATCGTCACCGCGCCGCTCGCATCACCCGAGCGCAAGAACTGGCGCGATCTGATCCCGTATCGTCCCGGCATCTACATCATCGACCTCGATCTCTATGCCGGCCACATGGTGCGGCTGGAGCGCGCCAATGCGTTGCCGTCGATCGTGATCCGCGACCTCGCGACCAAGGACGAGCACGCCATCGCGTTCGACGAGGCGGCCTATTCGCTCGACACGATGGGCTCCTACGAGTTCGAGACGACGAATTTGCGTTTCGCCTATTCGTCGATGACGACGCCGTCGGAAGTCTATGATTACGACATGGTCAAGCGCACGCGCACCCTTCGCAAGCGGCAGGAGATCCCGTCGGGCCATAATGCGGCCGACTACGTCACGACGCGGATCATGGCGAAGGCGCAGGACGGCGCCGAGGTGCCGGTCTCGATCCTCCATCGCCGCGGGCTCACGCTCGATGGCGCGGCGCCGCTGCTGCTCTACGGCTACGGCTCCTACGGCATGGCGATGCCGGCCTCGTTCAGCGCCAACCGGCTGTCGCTGGTCGATCGCGGCTTCGTCTATGCCATCGCCCATATCCGCGGCGGCGCCGACAAGGGCTGGGGCTGGTACCTCGACGGCAAGCGCGAGAAGAAGACGAATTCGTTCGACGACTTCTCTGCCAGCGCCCGCGCACTGATCGATACGAAATACACCAGCGCAAAGCGCATCGTCGGCCATGGCGGCTCGGCCGGCGGCATGCTGATGGGCGCGGTGGCGAACCGCGCCGGCGAATTGTTCGCCGGCATCGTCGCCGAAGTGCCGTTCGTCGACGTACTCAACACCATGCTCGACGACACGCTGCCGCTGACGCCGCCGGAATGGCCGGAATGGGGCAATCCGATCGAGAGCGAAAAGGATTTCCGCACCATCCTGTCGTATTCGCCCTACGACAATGTCGCGGCGAAAGACTATCCGGCGATCCTGGCGATGGGCGGGTTGACCGATCCGCGTGTCACTTATTGGGAGCCCGCCAAATGGATCGCGCGCCTGCGCGCGACCATGAACGGCGGCGGCCCGGTCCTGCTCCGCACCAACATGGGCGCCGGCCATGGCGGCGCCTCGGGACGCTTCAATCGGCTCGATGAAGTCGCGATCGTCTATGCGTTCGCGCTGTGGGCGGCGGGGATGGCGGAGGCCGGGGTGTAGGCCCAGCGTCGTCCCGGCGAAGGCCGGGACCCATACCGCGTGATTGATCGATGAAGCACGATATTCGTACCGTGGAATCTCTTAATTACGAATCTTCGCGAAACTCCGCCCTGTGGTTATGGGTCCCGGCCTTCGCCGGGACGACATCGAAATTGAGGCGCCAACTATCGCCCCACAAAACCTATACCGCCCCGTGCGCTTCCACATACAGCGCATACACCGAGTGGCTGCTGGCCATATACAAGCGATTGTTCTTGGGCCCGCCGAAGCAGAGATTGGCGCAGCGTTCGGGCAGCTTGATAAAGGCTAGCGGCTTGGCGTCCGCGTTGAACACCATCACGCCATCGAGATCCTCCGACTTGCCCTTGGGCTGAAACACCTTGCGCCCGGCGAGGTCGGTCGGCTCGGATTGCAGCGCACCGTTGGAGCCCCAGCCGCACCAGAGATTGCCGTCGCGGTCGACGCGAAAACCATCCAGCGAGGCCTGGTCGGCGGCGTCGATCAGCTTGGTCTTGCCGCTGAGCGAACCGTCGTCACCGACATTGTAGCTCCAGATGCTGCGGTTGGGCGTCCCCTTCCACTCGACGACGTAGAGCTTCTTCTCGTCCGGCGAGAAGGCGAGGCCGTTCGGATTGACGAGGTCGGTGAGAACAGCGCTGATCTTGCCGTCCTTGGCGATGCGGTAGACGTTGGTGGTGGCCTGCTCGGCCTTCTCCTTCTTGCCCTCCCACTCGCCGTTGATGCCGAACAGGGGATCGGTGAACCAGATGCTGTCGTCGGATTTCACCACGATGTCGTTCGGCGAATTCAGCCGCTTGCCCTCGAACTTGTCGGCCAGCACGGTGATCTTGCCGTCCTTCTCGGTGCGGGTGATGCGGCGGGTCACCGAGTGCTCGCAGCTGACGAGGCGGCCCTGGCGGTCGCGCGCATTGCCGTTGGCGTAGTTGGCATTGGCGCGGAACACGCTGGTCTGCCCGGTCTTCTCGTCGAACTTCATGATCCGGTTGTTGGGAATGTCCGAGAACAGCAGATAGCCGCCCTCGGGAAAATAGGCGGGGCCTTCGGCCCAGCGCATGCCTGACGCGACCTGCTCGACCGTCGAGGAATAGAGCCGGTATTTTCCGAAGCTCGGATCGAGGATCTGGATGGCGGGATCGGGATAGCGCTGGTTCGGCGTGAACGGAAACGACTGGGCACCGGCGGCGCGGGCGAGACACGTGGAAGCCGCCGCCGCGCCAGCGCCAGCCAAGAGATTGCGTCGTGTGAAATTCATGGAATCCTCCCCGGGTGATTTAAGGCCGGCGCTTGCTGCGGCCGGCCTGTTTTCTTGGTGCTGCCGGCGCGTGGCCCTTACCTTCCGTTCGCCTTCCGCCATGCGGCAAAGTCGGTGAGCGTCTGCGGGTCCGTCGCCGGATAGAGACCGAAGATGCCGCGGCCCTTGTTGACTTCCTCGGTGACGAAGTCCTCGAACGCGGTCATCTCGAAAGTCTCGTTGGCGATCTCTTCAGTGAGATGCGCGGGGATCACGATCACGCCGTCGCTGTCGCCGAGAATGACGTCGCCGGGAAACACCGGCGCATCACCGCAGCCAATGGGAACGTTGATCTCGATGGCGTGATGCAGCGTCAAATTGGTCGGCGCGCTCGGACGGTGGTGATAGGCGGGGATACCCAGCTTGGCGATCTCGGCCGAGTCGCGAAAACCGCCGTCGGTGACGACACCGGCGACACCGCGCTTCATCAAGCGGGTGACGAGGATCGCACCGGCGGAAGCGGCGCGCGCGTCCTTGCGGCTGTCCATCACCAGCACGCTGCCTGGCGGGCAATCCTCGACCGCCTTGCGTTGCGGATGGGAGCGGTCCTTGAAGACCTCGATGGTGTTGAGATCCTCGCGGGCCGGCATATAGCGCAGCGTGAAGGCTTCACCGACCATGGTCGGCTGGTCGGCACTGAGCGGGTGCACATCCTGGATCATCTGGATGCGCAGGCCGCGCTTGAACAACGCGGTGGCGACGGTGGCGGTGGAGACGGATTTGAGCTTGTTGCGGGTGGCTTCGGTAAGTTTGGTCATGTCACGCTCTCTAGTAAATCGAGGGCTCGCCGATCGGCGCGCCGAAATCGGTCTCGAGGAAGTCGAAGTCGCAGCCGTCATTGGCCTGCTTGATGTGCTTGGTGAACATCCAGCCATAGCCGCGCTCGAAGCGGCGTTCGGGCTGCTTCCAGGCGGCGCGGCGCTTGTCGAGCTCGGCCTCCGACACATCGAGATTGATGGTGCGGGCAGCGACATCGAGCGTGATGCGGTCGCCGTTCCGCACCAGCGCCAGCGGTCCGCCGACATAGGATTCCGGGGCTACGTGCAGAATGCAGGCGCCGTAGCTGGTGCCGCTCATGCGCGCATCGGAGATCCGCACCATGTCGCGGACGCCCTGCTTCACGAGCTTGGTCGGGATCGGCAGCATGCCCCATTCCGGCATGCCCGGTCCGCCCTGCGGACCCGCATTGCGCAAGATGAGAATGTGGTCTTCGGTGACATCGAGACCGGGATCATCGACTGCCTTCTTCATCGACGGATAGTCGTCGAACACCAGCGCAGGCCCGGTGTGCTTGAGGAAGCGCGGCGCGCAGGCGGAGGGTTTTATGACGCAGCCGTCGGGCGCGAGATTGCCCTTGAGCACGGCGAGCGCGCCTTCCTTGTAGATGGGATTGTCGATCGAGCGGATCACGTCGTCGTTGTGAACCTCGGCGCCATCGATGTTCTCGCCCACGGTCTTGCCGGTGACGGTGATGCAGTCGAGATGCAGATGCGGCTTGATCTGGCCCATCAATGCCGGCAAGCCGCCGGCATAGAAGAAGTCCTCCATCAGATAGGCATCGCCGCTCGGCCGCACATTGGCGATGACGGGCACCTTGCGGCTCGCAATCTCGAAATCGTCGAGGCCAATGTCGAGGCCGGCGCGGCGAGCCTGCGCGATCAGATGGATGATCGCATTTGTCGAACAGCCCATCGCCATCGCCACTGCGATCGCGTTCTCGAACGCCCTGCGGGTCTGGATCGTCTTCGGCGTCAGATCTTCCCAGACCATCTCGACGATGCGGCGACCGCATTCGGAGGCCATGCGGATATGGTTGGCGTCGGCGGCAGGAATCGAGGAGGCGCCCGGCAGCGTCATGCCGATCGCCTCCGCAATCGCGGTCATGGTGGAAGCCGTGCCCATGGTCATGCAGGTGCCGTAGCTGCGCGCAATGCCGGCTTCGATGTCGAGCCAGTCCTTGTCGGAGATCTTGCCGGCGCGGCGCTCGTCCCAGTATTTCCAGCCGTCCGAGCCCGAGCCGAGCGTCTTGCCCTTCCAATTGCCGCGCAGCATCGGACCTGCCGGCAGATAGATCGCCGGAATGTTCATCGAAGTGGCGCCCAGCAGCAGCGCCGGCGTGGTCTTGTCGCAGCCGCCCATCAGCACCACGCCGTCGACCGGATGGCTACGCAGCAGCTCCTCGGCGTCCATCGCCAGCAGATTGCGATAGAGCATCGTGGTCGGCTTGAGCAGCGACTCCGACAGCGACAACGCCGGCAGCTCCAGCGGCAGGCCGCCGGCCATCAGGATGCCGCGCTTGACGTCGTCGACGCGCGACTTGAAGTGCATGTGGCAGGGCTGCGCGTCCGACCAGGTGTTGAGGATCGCGATCATCGGGCGGTCCTTCCACTCCTCCGGCGCGTAGCCCATCTGCATGGTGCGGGAGCGGTGGCCGAATGAGCGGAGATCGTCGGGTGCGAACCAGCGCGCGCTGCGGAGCTGGTCGGGCGTTAGTTTCTTCTTGGTCATGATTGGGTGCCCCATTTCTGTACGGTGTTCCGCTCGATGGCGCGGAAGATCAGGTTCTCGACAAAAAGCCCGATGATGATCACCGTCAAGAGGCCGGCGAAGACCGCAGGTATGTCGAGCAGGTTGCGGTTTTCGAAGATGAACCAGCCGAGCCCGCCCTGCCCCGAGGACACGCCGAACACCAGCTCGGCCGCGATCAGCGTGCGCCAGGCAAAGGCCCAGCCGATCTTGAGGCCGGTCAGGATCGAGCCGAACGCCGCGGGGATGAGGATTTTCGCCACGTAAGGCAGCCCGCGCAGGCCGTAATTGCGACCGACCATGCGCAGCGTGTTGGACACGCTCTTGAAGCCGGAATGGGTGTTGAGCGCGACCGGCCAGAGCACCGAATGGATCAGCACAAACACCAGACTGCCATTGCCGAGACCGAACCAGATCAAAGCGAGCGGCAACAGCGCGATCGCCGGCAGCGGATTGAACATCGCCGTGACAGTCTCGAGGAAATCGGTGCCGATGCGGGTCGAGATCGCGAGCACGGTGAAGATCGCGGCGAGCGCGATGCCGGCCGAATAGCCCATGAAAAGGACCTTCAGCGAGGCCCAGGCGCGCATCGGGATGGTGCCGTCCTTCACACGCTCGAACATCGTGATGACGGTGTCGTGCAGCGTCGGAAACAGCAGGGGATTGTCGAGCGTGAGGCCGTAGGCCTCCCAGACCGCCGCGAGAAACAGGATGATGACGGTCTTGCGGACAAAACCATCGTTCCACAACAGCTCGGGCACGCTCAGCTTGCGCTCGACTTCGGCTGCGCTGCCGGCGACCGGCGCCTCACGCAGCAGGATTCTGGCTTCGCCCATGAGAGGCTCCCTCAATGCGCCGTGGCTTCGGAGGCGAACAGGAGATCGTGAATCTCCTTCTCGAGCCGGCCGGCACTGCCATCGTCATTGGAGACCTTGTCGACGTCGACCACCTCGGCCTTGACGCGGCCGGGATGCGGCGACAGCAGCAGGATGCGGTTGCCGATGCGGATCGCTTCCGCAATCGAGTGGGTTACGAACAGCACGGTGAATTTGGTCTCGCTCCAGAGCTGGAGTAGCTCGTCCTGGCAGGTTCGCCGCGTCAGCGCGTCGAGCGCGGCGAACGGCTCGTCCATCAGCAGGATGTCGGGCTCCATCGCCATGCCGCGCGCGATCGCGACGCGCTGCTTCATGCCGCCGGAGAGCGTGTGCGGATAAGCATCGACGACGCGGGTCAGGCCGACCTTCTCGATATAGGCCCGCGCCCGCGCATCGGCGTCCTTGCGCGACAATTTTCGCGCGGTCAGCAGCGGAAACATCACGTTGGCCAGCACGCTCTTCCAGGGCAGCAGCTGGTCGAACTCCTGGAAGATCATCATGCGATCGGCGCCGGGACCGTGGATCTCGCGGTCGTTGATGGTCATGCGACCTTCGCTCGGCGCCATGTAGCCGCCGACGGCCTTGAGCAGGGTCGATTTGCCGCAGCCGGACGGCCCGAGCAGCACGAAGCGATCGGACCTGTCGACGGTGAAGCTGACCCTTTCCGTGGCGGTGACGACGGCGCTGGAGGTCTTGTAACGCAGCGTCACGGAGCTGACGTCGAGCAGCGCCATCAGTTGCCCTTCAGATCGTGGGCGACGGGGAGATAGTAATCGGTCCAGGCCTTGGGTTGAGTCTTTAGCGTACCGGTCTTGAACAGATGCGCGGCGAACTTCATCGTGCCCTGCGGCTCGAGATTCCACTCCATCATGCCGGGCTCCTTCAGGAGGTCGAGCAGCTCTTCCACCGAGGTCTTGTCACCTGTGATCTCCTTGTAGATCTCGACCGCCTGTCTGGTGTCGCTGCGGATCAGATCCTGCGCTTCCTTGGTCGCATCACGCACGGCCTGGATGATTTTCGGGTTGGCATCGGCGAACTTCGTGGTGGTGAAGAACTGCGCCTGGCTGAGCGGGCCGCCCATTACGTCCGGCGACGACAGCACGACATGCGCGCCCGGCACGTTCTTCAGCTCGAGGAAGGTGAACGGCGGGATCGAGAAATGGGTGTGCACCTCATGCTTGGCGTTGGACAGTGCCGCATAGGCGTCGGGGTGGCCGAGCTGCACCGTGTTGACGTCCAGCTTCGACCATTGGTCGGCACCAAAAGCCTCGGCGGCGGCGATCTGGAGCACGATCGCCTGGGTCGAGACTTTCACCGTCGGCACGGCGATCTTGTCGCTGGGGCCGAAATCCCTGATCGACTTGATGTTGGCGTCGCGGCTGATCAGCGTCATCGGCTGCGCCGAGGTCGCGACGATGCCCTTGACACCGCCGCGCGTGCGATCCCACAGCAACAAGAGATTGCCGGTGCCGGTGTTGAGAATATCGACGCCGCCCGCGAGCAGCGCATCGGTCTGCGCACCGCCGCCGGAGAAGGTGACCCATTTGGTGGTGACACCGGCCACCCCGAGCTGAGCTGCGTGCTTCTCGATCAGCTTCTGCTTTTCCATGATGTGGCTCGGCATGTAGAAAATGCCGGGCTGGCGCGACAGCGAGATCTCGGATTTTTGCTGCGCTGACGCGGACGAAACCGTCAGCGCCGTGGCGGCGATCAGGGCGACGGCCGTGAGGCCACACTGCAATTGCTTGATCATTGTTGTTCGTTTCCTCCGGCCGCCATTGACGAGCGATCTCACTGATGCACTAATGCATTAGTGCCTCAAAGGCAAGGCCGCCGGAGCCCTTCGCATGGAAACAGCCCAACCCGCATCGCGCGCGGCCGTCCGCCCCGGCGCGCGGCTCGACCGGGCCCGCCAGGCCGCACCGCAAGTGTTCGAGCGCCTGCGCAACGCCATTCTCGCGCTCGAACTGCCGCCCGGCTCGCCGCTGTCGCGCACGGATCTCGCCGCACAATTCGGCGTCAGCTCGACGCCGATCCGCGACGCCTTGATGCGGCTGGAGGAAGAAGGTCTGGTCGACGTGTTTCCGCAGCACGCCACCGTCGTCAGCCGAGTCGACGTCGGCCGGGCCGAGCAGGCTCATTTCCTGCGCCAGGCACTGGAACTCGAAATCGTCCGGCTGCTCGCGGAGCAACATGACGACGCTTTGGTCATACGCCTCGACCACACGATCGCGCTCCAGCAGCAATTCGCCAAGGCCGGAGACTTCGAGAGCTTCATCGCCGGCGACAATGATTTTCACGCGCAGCTTTATGCCGCGGCCGGCAAGCAGGAACTCTGGACGCTGGTGCGCAGCCGCAGCGGACATATCGACCGGCTGCGCCGGCTGCATCTGCCCTCACCGGGCAAGGCCCAGAACATCGTCCGCCACCACAAGCTGATCACGCGCGCGGTCGAGGCCGGCGACGCAGATGCTGCGCAACAGCATCTGCGCAAGCACCTGTCGGGCACGCTGAGCGAGCTCGATACGATCCGGAGCCACTATCCGGAATATTTGACCGACTAAGCCTATGGCGCGCGGTCGTCGCGAGCACTTGTGCACGTCACCGTGCATAAGTTGACGCAACCGATTTGCCTTACGCGAGCAATCGTCGGATCGATGGCGAAGTGCTTGCAGGCCGGATGCAATCCGCGCAACAATTTCAGAGTTGATGGTTTGATTTGCGGTCGCTGGGAAACCCCATCCGGCCCGGAGGATACCAGACGTGGCCAACATCCTGATCGTGGATGACGATCCGGCCGTGCAGATGACGATTCGGCTGCTCCTGGAGAGGGCTGGTCATCACATCACCGTCGCCGGAGACGGCCGCAAGGGACTTGCGCTGTTCGAGGCCAGCCAGTTCGACCTGCTGTTTCTCGACATCTTCATGCCCGGCATGGACGGCCTGGAGACGATGCGCCACATCCGGGCGCTGCAGCCAGCGATTCCGATCGTCGTCATTTCCGGCCGTTCGTTCACGCCGGACGCCCATGCGGAGCCGGACTTCCTCAAGATGGCGACCAAGCTCGGCGCGGTCGCGAGCCTGCAGAAGCCGTTCCGAGCCGACGCGCTGCTCGCTGCGGTCGCTGGCTGCTTGGACACGGCGCGGACGGCATCGGTGAGGAATCCGGATGTCAGCACCGGCCGCCGATGACAAGAACCTTCATTCTATTCCAACGGAGCCCGGGCACGGCCATTCAGGAAGCGGTGCAAATTTCCCCATGACCCTCGCTACGCGGCTCGCCATCGCGATGATCCTGCTGGTGGCGGTCACCGTGGCCGCAGTCGGCTGGCTCGGCTATCGCAACATCACCCAGGCCGTCATTCCGCGTGTCCTGGAACGGATTGAAGCCCAGTCGAGCCTGCTGGCCACCCATCTTGAATCCTACGTTGCCGGCGCCCGTGGCGATCTGCTCGGTTATCGCTCCGCCGCTGCCATCAATGGCCTGATCCGCGCCCATGTCGGTGGGGGCATCGACGCAGTCGACGGCGTTTCGGAGCAAACCTGGCGCGAGCGCATCGCAGCGCGGTTCGCAGCCGAGATCGACGCGAAACCAAGCTACGGGCAATTTCGAATCATCGGCCTTGACGACGATCAACGCGAACTGGTCCGCGTCGATCGCGCCGGCCAGAACGGAGCAGCACGGATTGTTCCCAACGGCGAACTCGAACGCAAGAGCGAACGAACCTACTTCCAGGAGACGATTCGACTGGCGCCGGGCGACATCTATGTTTCGCCCATCGATCTCGCCACCCGGCAGGGAGGAACCACGGATCCTCACATTCCGACGTTGCGCGTCGCGACGCCGCTGTTCACGCCTGATAGCAAGCCGTTCGGCATCATCATCGCCAACATCGACATGCGTCCCGCGCTCGACCGCGTTCGTTCAACCGCGAGCGCAGGAGGAGAAATCTATGTCGTGAATTCGCGTGGCGACTATCTTGTCCACCCCGATCGCGCGCGGGAATGCGGTGCATTGCTTGGCAACGCCAACGATTGGCGCCGGGACTTTCCTTTCTTTGCAGCCCGGGCCGGCCAGCCGCAAGGATCCACGCAGCTCACGAGCGACCGGTCTGGCCGGCCGAGTGGAGCGGCGATCGCACCGGCGCTGCTGGCTGGCAAGGAGTGGTTGGCTATCATCGAGACGGCCCCCGCATCCGTGTTCAGCCGCGTTCCGGCGGCCATTCAAAAAACCTCCTCGCTGGTCGGCCTGCTTGCTGTCCTTGCCGCAGCTTTGCTTGCGGTGCTGCTGGCGCGCTCTTTAACGCGGCCGATCGGGCGCTTGACCGCGGCGGTGGAGGCGATCGGCAGCGGACGGCGCGCCGATATTCCCGTCGATGCGAGCGGAGAGACAGGCGTGCTGGCGCGGGCCTTTGCGCAAATGGTCGAAGAAACGAGAGCGAAGACGGCCGCTCTCGAACGCGAGATCGAGGAGCATCGCCGCACCGAGGCCGCGCGAAGCCATCATGAAGCGCGCGAGCGCTTGTTCAGCGCCGCCGTCGAATCCTCCGACGACGCGATCGTGATGCAATCGCTCGACGCCATCATCACCGGCTGGAATGCCGCCGCCGAGCGTCTCTACGGCTATTCGGCGAATGAGGCGATCGGGCAATCCACCTCGATCATCGTCCCACCCGACCGACGCGAGCAAGGCAAGGACTATTTGCGGCGGATCGCCGGAGGAGAACCGATCGAACGCTTCGAGACCGTGCGCCTGCGCAAGGAAGGCACGCCGGTCGAAATCTCACTCAGCCTATCGCCGATCAGGGGCCCGTCAGGCGAGATCGTGGGCGCCTCCGGCACCGCGCGCAGCCTCACCGAGGCGCGGCGTGCCGAGCGGGCGCTGCAGCAGCAGCTCGAGGAACGGCGACAGATCTTCGAGACCTCGCAGGACCTGATCATGGTGATGGACGCGCGCGGGCACATCGCGCAGATCAGTCCGAGCAGCGAGGCCATTATCGGCTACCGGCCGGAGCAGATGATCGGCCGCAGCGGCGCCGATTTCATTCATCCCGGCCATCTTGACCAGTCGCGCGACGAGATGCGCGCGCTCAGGCGCGGCGAGCGGCTGAAGCTCGCCGACACCCGCTGCTTCCACAAGGACGGCCGCGAGGTCTGGCTGTCTTGGCTCGGCAGCTGGTCCGACCAGGCCCAGCGCTACTTCTTTGTCGGGCGCGACATGACGGAGGCGAGGCTTGCACAGGAGTCCTTGCGGGAGAGCGAACAGCTTGCGCGCAACATCGTCGAGACCTCGCTCGATGCTTTCACCCAGACAGACCACACCGGTGCCATCCTGAGTTGGAACTCGCAGGCCGAGAAGCTCTTCGGATGGACGCGTGAGGAGGCGATCGGCGAGAATGCGATTGAGCTTTTCGTCGCCCCCAGCGAGCGCGAAAGCGTCAGGGCCAGACTGAAGCTCTTTCTCGAATCCGAGCAACAATCGCTGGCCAATCCACGGCGCGAACTTTTGGTACGGCGGCGCGACGGCAAGGAGTTCAGGGCCGAACTCAGTGTCACGGCGCTCCGGCGACGCGAAGGCGTTCTTTTCAATTCGTTCTACCGCGACCTGACCGACAAGATCGCGGCTGACGAGCGCATCCGCCAGGCCGAGAAGATGGAGGCGGTCGGCCAGCTCACCGGCGGCGTGGCGCACGACTTCAACAACATCCTCACCGTCATCACCGGCACGATCGAGATCCTGGCCGACGCGGTGGCCAAGGAGCCAGAGCTCGCCGCGATCACGAAGATGATCGACGAGGCCGCCGGGCGTGGCGCCGAGCTGACGCAGCACCTGCTGGCGTTTGCGCGCAAGCAGCCGCTCCAGCCGCGCGAGATCGACGTCAACGCACTGATCATCGACACCGCGAAACTGTTGCGGCCGACGCTGGGCGAGCAGATCCATATCGAATCGGTGTTCGAGGACGAGAACTGCGTCGCGATCGTCGATCCCAGCCAGCTCACCACCGCGATCCTCAACCTCGCGCTCAATGCCCGCGATGCCATGCCCGGCGGCGGCAAGCTGATCGTGGAGACGGGGGCGGCCTATCTCGACGAGGTCTATGCCAGCGTAAACGACGTCCCGCCGGGCCACTACGTGATGATCGCCGTGAGCGACACCGGCAGCGGAATTCCCGCCAACATGCTGGCCAGGGTGTTCGACCCCTTCTTCACCTCGAAGGGACCCGGCAAGGGCACCGGACTCGGGCTTTCGATGGTCTACGGCTTCATCAAGCAGTCCGCGGGCCACATCAAGATCTACAGCGAGGAAGACCACGGCACCACGATCAAGATGTATCTGCCGCCCGGCAAGACGCCGACGTTGGTCGGCGACAGCGTGACGCCGGCGACCATCGAAGGCGGACACGAGACGATCCTGGTGGTCGAGGACGACCGGCTGGTGCGTGACTACGTGCTGGCGCAGCTGCATTCGCTCGGCTATGTCACCTTGCAGGCTGCGAACGCCGCGGAGGCGCTCGCAATCGTCGCCGCCAAAAAGCCGTTCGACCTCCTGTTCACCGACGTCATTATGCCCGGCAAGATGAACGGACGGCAGCTCGCCGACGAACTGCAGAGAACGCGCCCCGATCTCAGGGTGCTCTACACGTCCGGGTATACCGAGAACGCGATCATCCATCACGGCCGGCTGGATTCGGGCGTTCTGCTGCTGGCGAAGCCCTATCGCAAATCGGATCTGGCGCGGGCCGTCCGCAAGGCGTTGAGCAGTTGATAGCGCGTCGGGCTGGGTGAGAGCCCGTAGCCCGGCTGAGCGAAGCGATACCCGGAAACACTCCGAGCCAAGTCCCGGATGTCGCTTCGCTCATCCGGGCTACGAAATGTCACCTACGGAATTTACGACGCGCGCTGGGCCGCGGTCATCACGATGCGGATCAGATCGGCGGCATTGCGCGCACCGAGCTTCTTCATGATGTTGGCGCGATGGTCCTCGATGGTGCGCGGGCTGATGCCGAGCGTGCGGCCGGCCTCCTTGTTGGAGGCGCCGGCGGCAAACTGCTCGAGCACCTCCCGCTCCCTGCGCGTCAACGGCTCGCGCCCGGGGAAATGCAGCGAGCCGAACTTCGGCGCCGCGTTCTCTGACTGCCTGCGTGCATAAGCACCGATCGCCTCGTCGAGCCGGCCGACGATCTCGCTGCCGCGGAACGGCTTCTCGATGAAGTCGAGCGCGCCGCTCTTGATGGCTCCCACCGCCATCGCGATATCGCCCTGTCCGGAGATCATGAAGATCGGTGCCGGATAGTCTTCCCCGTGCAGCTCATTGAGAATATCGAGGCCCGACTTGCCGGGAATGTGCACGTCGAGCAGGACCGCTGCAGGTGTGCGGCTTCGCGCGACGGAGAGCAATGCTGCGCCGTCCGCAAAACAGATCACCTCATAGCCAGCCGCCTTCAACACCATCGACAAGGTGTCGCGAACGGCAGCGTCGTCGTCGACCACGAAGATTTCACCGCGAGAGCTTTGTTCGGCCATGTGCCACACATCCGGTTGGCATGAAGGACTCGCGTCCGCCCCAACCGTTATGGCGTTCGGCGCGGATTCGGCCCACCGTATTTGTACGGGACACGGACTTAACGCACAAGTAGCGGCGAGGCGCCTAATTGCAGAGGACGGAGAATATCCATGCTAATTTGACCGCTATGCCGCCTCTCGTGGCAATGCCCGAGGTCGAGAGCCGTGAGCTGATTGCGGCTGACCTTCGCATGCTGATCTCGCAGATCGAGACCACCATGCGCCGGACCGCCACAGCCATGGATCAAGAACACGGGAGCGATCCGGAAGGTTCCGCCGACGTCTTCGTGCTCTTCGATGTCACACCGCGGTATCCACGGCGATCGCCGCTCTCGACGCCTGCCGGGCCGGCCTTGGCCACGCCGTTAACTGCCTGTCGGAAACCGGCAGCACGGTATAGATCGCGGTTGCTGCGGCGCGACGACCGCATTTCACTGCATGGCAGGCACGCGGCTCAGGCGCGGTGCCGCTCCACGATCGCGTCGGTGGCGACACCACCCCAGGTGTGGATCGCCGGCAGGCCCATTGCGGTCTTGCCAAGATTGGCGAGGCTGATGCGCAACGCGGCGAGATCCAGCGGCTTGGGCAGGCTCTGGAGCTCGATCCCGACGGAACGGGCGAAGCTGCGGGCGGCGCTGCGGCGCTTGCCGTCCATGCCGCTGATGACGATCACGGCGCCGCCAAATTTCGCCTTCGCCATCTCGCCCAGCACGTCGATGCCGTCGCCATCCTCCAGCACGAGATCGAGTGTCACGCAGTCGAAGCGCGCGGTGCGGAGCTTTTCGATCGCTTCGGCCACGGACGGCGCCACGCTGACTTCGTGGCCGGCCTGCTTGGCCGCGACCGTGATCAGGCTGCGCTGCGTGGCGTCGTCATCGACCACCAGAAGCTGAAGCGCACGCCGCTCGGCGCCGTCAGGGAGGTTTGACGGGAGAGGTGAGAAAGAGCTTCTGGGCATTGCGGTATCCTGAGATTGAGACCGGCAATGGATACACGGTTCGCGCTTAGGCGACGTAAAGCCGCGACGGCAAATTCAGTCGGTTGTTTCAGCAAATGTGAACCAACCTCGCGGCAAACGGCGACGAGACCAGGTGAAGATCACGCCGCTTCGTCACGGCCACCGGCGGCCCGCTTCTTCCGGTTCTTGCCACGCAGGAATTGGATGTCCATTTCGACGCCGTTGACGCGCACCAGTTCGCAGCGGCGGTAGGCAAGGCCGGTGGACGACAGCAGCAGGAAGAACTCTTTCAGGTTCAGGCCCTGAATCGAGCCTTCCACCGTCAGGACGGCATCGGTGTCGGAGATCGCGTTGAGCTTGCAGTCGCGGCGCCAAGTGCCGTCGATGGCCATGATGCAGACATCATAGCCGCGACTGAACGTCACGCGTTCCGCGCCCTTGCCATCCTCGGCCATGCCTATCGTCCTGCCATGACCGCTACGCGCGGCGCGGCGCCGGCAAGAGCCGGCTTGGCGGTCGCGGCACGCGGGTCGTTCGGCTTGTAGAGACCGCGCTTCTCCGGAATCGGCTTGAACGTATCGGTCAGTCCGACCACCGTTTCGGCCGCGCCCAGCACCAGGAAGCCGTCTCCCTCGATCTGGCGAGCCAGGCGGTTGAAGATGTTGATCTTGGTGTCCTGGTCGAAATAGATCAGCACGTTGCGGCAGAAGATGACGTCGAAGGTGCCGAGCTGAGCGAAATCGTGCAGCAGATTGAGCTGCCGGTGCTGGATCATCGCCCGCAGCTCGGGATTGATCTGCCAGGTCTCGCCGGTCTGCTTGAAATATTTCATCAGCATCTGAATCGGCAAGCCACGCTGCACTTCGAACTGGCTGTAGATGCCGGCCTTGGCCTTCTCGAGCACCTCCTGCGACAGGTCGGTCGCGATGATCTCGACGCGCCAGCCGGTCAGGGCCGCCCCCATCTCTTTCAGGCTCATCGCCAGCGAATAGGGCTCCTGCCCGGTCGAGCCGGCGGCGCACCAGATGCGCACGCTGCGGCGGCCGGCGCGAGCCTTGATGATCTCCGGCATGATGGTGTCGCGGAAATGGTCGAACGGGACCTTGTCGCGAAAGAAGAAGGTCTCGTTGGTGGTCATCGCCTCGACCACGCTGGTGACGAGCGCGCCCGAGCCAGCGCCTTGCAGCTTCTGCACGAGCTCGCCGATGCCGGAGATCCCGGCCTTGCGCGCCAGCGGCAACAGCCGGCTTTCAATCAGATATTGCTTGTCTGCGGACAGATCGAGCCCGGAATGATCCCTCAGGAACTTACGCAGATACTCATACTCGGTCGGGGTCACTGATAGGCCTCTCGGAAGCTGTACTGGGAACACTCTGGCCGGAACACTCCGCCAGATAACTCAGACCATGGCTTGTCCGACCGGGATCAAGCCGACTTCAGCGAATTTGTCGGCGATGATGTCTTTGTCGAAAGGCTTCATGATGTACTCGTTGGCGCCGCCGCTGAGCGCCTGAGCGATATGAGCCACGTTGTTTTCGGTGGTGCAGAACACGACCTTGGGCTGGTCGCCGCCGGGCAGTCGGCGCATGTGGCCCATGAACTCGAAGCCGTCCATCACCGGCATGTTCCAGTCCAGCAGCACAGCGTCGGGCAGCTTGCGCTGACAGACTTCAAGCGCCTTGGAGCCGTCCTCGGCTTCCGTGACTTCGAATTCCAGGCCTTCCAGGATCCGGCGTGCGATCTTGCGCACGACGCTGGAATCATCGACCACCAAACACGTCTTCATTTTGGTTCTCCGGCTTCGATGTTTTTGGGGCTCACGCAGCCATTTGCACTTCGGTCTTGAGCTCGAGGACGCGATCGACGTCGAGGACGACCATGAGCTGGCCGTCGAGACGGTGGACACCGCCGGCGAGCTTGGCCATGCGGGGGTCGAGATTGACGGGGTTTTCTTCCATGCCGTCCTCGGCGAGCCGCAGCACTTCGCCGATTTGGTCGATCAACAGGCCATAGGATTCACCGCGCAGGTCGACACCGACCGCCATCGGGACCTTGCCGTCCTCCGGCTTGGGCAGGCCGAGCCGGGCGCGCATGTCGACCACGGTGACGATGCGGCCGCGCAGGTTCAGCACGCCCGCGATCTCGCGCGAGGACAGCGGCACGCGGGTGACGCGCTCGGGCATGAACACGTCCTGGACGCGGGAGATCGGCAGGCCGAACAGCTGGCCGCCGATCATCGCGGTGACGTATTCGACCATGGCGCCTTCGCCGGACTGGGTCTTCTTGGTCATGTGCGTATCTCCTGATCCCGCTGGTTACGCTGCTGCGCGGCTCAGCTCGGAGGCACCGGCGGCGCCCGCGGTCTGTTCCTTCAGCGCCGCGATCAGACCGGGACGGTCGAACTTGGCGACATAGTCGTGGAAGCCGGCCTGACGGCCGCGCTCGATCGCCGCCGGCGACACCAGCGCGGAGAGCCCGATGATCGGCATCGCGCCCAGATTGCTGTCGGAGCGGATGGTCTCGGCAAACTCGAACCCGTTCATGTCGGGCATCTCGATGTCGGTCAGGACCACGTCGAAGGTCTGCGCGCGCAGCGCGGCCAGGCCCTCCTGCGCGGTCGGCGCGGTGCGGACGCGGTAGCCGGCGGCCTTGAGCACCGGCGCCAGCATGTTGCGGAAGAACGCCGAATCGTCGACCAGCAGCACCGATTGCGAGTGCAGCGACGGCTTCATCTCCTTGCGGGTGAACCAGTCGGAGAACGCCATCGGCAGGAAGTGGCCGACGTCGATCACTTCGGTGGCCTGGCCCTTGATCACGGCCGAGCCGAGAATGCCGGAGGAGGATCCGCCGACCTCGATGTTGAGCCGCTCCTCGACGATGTCGATGATCTCGTCGACGACGAGGCCCATGGAGCGGCCGTCGTCGGAGAACACCAGGATCGGCTGGGCGCCCTGGCTCGCGATGGTGACACTCTCCATGGCGACGAGCGGCATCAGCTGCTCGCGGTACTGCACCATGTAGCGGCCGTTCGAGAACTCGATCTTGTCGGCCGGGAGCTCTTCCAGGCGCGTGACGAGCCCGAGCGGGACCGCCTTGGGCTGGGACGAGCCGGCGCGGAACACCAGCAGCGAGGTGGTCTGCTCGCCCGATCCGATGCTGTGCGTCCCGTTCTCGTTGTTCATGTCATGGGCCGAGGAGCCGGCGGCGCCGAGCGCCTTGGCAATGCCGTTGGGGTCGATGATCATGATGACCGCGCCGTCGCCCAGGATGGTATTGCCCGAGAACATGTCGATGTGACGCAGTTTCGTCGACATCGGCTTGACCACGATTTCTTCGGTGTGGAACACGCCGTCGACGACGATGCCGAAGGTCTGGCTGCCGACCTGCGTCACCACGATGAAGCCGTTCTCGGGATCGGAGACCGCGCCGTCGTCGATCTTGAGCAGCTTCTTGAGATGGATCAGCGGCAGCAGCTTGTTGCGCAGCCTGAGAACCGCGGTGTCCTTGATGCGCTCGATGCGGTGCTCCGAGTTGGCGCGGGCCCGCACCAGCTCGACCACGGAGAGCTGCGGGATCGCAAAGCGGTCGCCGGCGGCTTCCACGATCAGCGCGGAGACGATGGCGAGCGTCAGCGGGATCTTGATGGTGACGGAGGAGCCTTCACCGGCGACCGACTTGATGTCGATGGTGCCGCCGATCTGGTCGATATTGGTGCGCACCACGTCCATGCCGACGCCACGCCCCGACACCGAGGTGATGGCGGCAGCGGTCGAGAAGCCCGGCGCGAAGATGAACTTGTGGATCTGGGCTTCGCTCATCTTCTCGAGCTCGGCCTCGGTGACCAGACCTGAGGAGATCGCCTTGGCCTTGATCCTGTCGGTGTTCAGGCCACGGCCGTTGTCGGCGATGCAGATGATGATGTGGCCGCCCTCGTGATAGGCGGACAGGCGGATGGTGCCCTGCTCGCCCTTGCCGCCGGCGAGACGCTCGGCCGGGGTCTCCAGGCCATGGTCGGCGGAGTTGCGCACCATGTGGGTGAGCGGGTCCTTGATCAGGTCGAGCACCTGGCGATCGAGCTCGGTGTCGGCGCCGTGCATCTCCAGCTCGATCTGCTTGCCGAGTTCGCTCGAGAGGTCGCGAACGATGCGGGGCAGCTTCTGCCAGGCATTGCCGATCGGCTGCATGCGCGTCTTCATGACGCCTTCCTGCAGCTCGGCGGTGACGTTGGACAGCCGCTGCAACGGCACCTTGAACTCGGTGTCCTCGTTGCGGCGGGAGATCTCCAACAGCTGGTTGCGGGTCAGCACCAGCTCGGAGACCATGGTCATCAGATGCTCCAGCGTATCCACGTTGACGCGGATCGACTGGTTGGCGATGCTGGCTCCCTCGCCGGCGCCCTCGTCGGCGATCGACTTCTTCGGCGCGGCCTTGTCCTTGGGCGCCTTGGCCTCCTTGGCCTCCTTGGCAACAGGCACTTCAGCGACCGGCTCGGCCTTGACTTCAGCCTTGGCAACGGGCGCGGGGATCGGCGCTTCGATCGCGGTCTCGCGGAAGGCGCGCTCGAGCTCGTCGAGCGAGACTTCGCCCGGACGCAGCGGACGCTCCAGGCTCAGGTCGGCCAGCACATCCTGGCTGGCGGGCGCGGCTTCCACTGCAACTGGTGCGTCCGGCACCAGCGGCGGCGCTTCGGCAACGGGAGCAGCGCTTCCAGCGACCATGGCCGCCATGCCCTGCTCGACCATCGCTTCCAGCTTGTCGATGAGGTCGCGGTCGGTGCCCTCGGGCTCGGCTTCGGTCGCCTCCAGCCCGGCCAGAATTTCCTTGATGCGGTCGATCGAGGACAGGATCACCGTCACCGCCTGCCCGGTCACCGGCATGCCGTCACGGAATTTGCCCATCAACGTCTCGCCGGCATGCGCCAGCGCTTCAAGTCGCGGCAATCCGAGGAAGCCGCACGTGCCCTTGATGGTGTGAACCAGGCGGAAGATGTTATCCAGGATCTTGGCGTTGTTCGGCTCCTGCTCGAACTTCACCAGCTGATTGTCCACGGTGTCCAGGCTCTCGCTGGTTTCCGTCAAAAACTCCCGCAACAGATCATCCATGAGCTACGCCTTACTGACCTGGATCTGGACTCGACGCCCGAGCCGCGCTTGGCATGAACGGAAGTCCCCGCCTTGGATCGTTAGACATCCCCTTTCACGGTCCCGTTAATTTCATCCTCCGTGCTAATACGGATATTGAAGACAAGTTTGCCGTTCGATCGCATACGACAGCGTTTTTCGGCAAACCGTCACCACGCCGCAACGGCGAGACGCGTGAGGTGAACGTGCCGATAACAGCGGGACCAGGCGCGCGGGAAAGCCCAGCTCGTGAAGGACGATATGCGCGGTCTTCGCGGAATTGTATCGAGCCGCCTGCAATCCGGAGCGGTCCCGCCACGTTCGCTTGGTGCTCTGCCGGGATACGCAAGACCCGCATTTGCGGTAAACGAACCGTTACCCGCCTCCACTGCGGCCGGTGTCGGCGCTAACCCAGGCGCGCGGCCGAGGCGAGGTCGCCATGAGGACGGTGCTCCGCCAGGCAATCGGTGATGGCGGCGAGCAGCGCGTGCGGCGTGAACGGCTTGCGCAGACACCGCGCCGCACCGAGCTCCAGCGCCATCCGGAGGAAATCGGGAGCTGGCGAATTCAGATTTGCGAACGCGTAGCCGGACATCGCAATCAGCGGAACGGCCGGCGCCCGCTCGTGAAAGATCCTGACCGATTCGAACCCGCGCATGTGCGGCATGAAGATATCGATGATCATCAGATCGAACTGCTCGTGTTCGAGCGCGCGAAGTCCGGCTTCCCCTCCTTCGGCGATCGTCACCCGAAAATCGTTGCGCTGGAGATAGACCTCGATGGCCATGCAGACCATCGGGTCGTCGTCGACGACGAGAATATGGCGCAGACCTTCTGTCCCCGTTTGAGCTTCCCGATTTGGCGATTCAATAATTGAACCGTGGCGCACGCCATGCTCCTTTGCTCGAGAAATGGACTGTTGAGAACCTGCTTGGCGGAGCGGGGAAGACGATGGGCGCGAAATCTGCGGCCACGCGGCACCAAGATTCGAAGCAATGTTTGAGGACGGTAGCCACTCGTCCGACCAGCGAGGGTGCACGGATCGCCCGGCGTCCGATGGCAGTGCGGATGCAATGCTTCCGGCTCATGAAGGCCCCTTGCCGCTTTTACCTGCGCAACCCTTGCAGGCTGGCGCGCAGGCTTATGAGCGAATCAGCGTGCCATTCTCATTTCCGCCGCAAATGCACCGGCCGTCTGCCCCCAACAGGTATACGCGGAGCAACACAACCATTATAATACATTTTGTTGTCGCGCAACTGAATGACGAATCGGACGCGGCGCGGATCACTTCGAAATGCGTCGGATCAGCCATGACCGCGACCATCCTCCAAACCCGATGCGCCAGCCGACAATCTGGATCTGCTGGGTTCCCGGATCGGTACCGGGGAATGGTCAGGGAATCTGTCTTGGGGGAGGGCAGCGTCGCGGCGGCGATCACCGATCGGACAACTTGTCCCAATTGCCAACATATCCCGACGGGAACATGATGGAACTTGGCCGGGCGGCAAGCAGTTTCGTGTGCTGCGGCCCGCTGGTCCGGAAGACGGGAGGCTACTTTGGAAACGATGGTGCGTTCCTCCAACGGTTTCCTGTCCGCGCTGTCGGCAGACGATTACGAATTGATCCGTCCGCACCTGCGTACGGGCGACCTGCCGCATGAGGCGGTGCTGGTCGAGACCGGCGAAACGCTCAAGCGCGCCTACTTTCCCCATCGCGGCGTCATCTCGCTGGTGGTGGAGCTCGCCAGGGGCGAGCACGTGCAAGTCGCCATGATCGGCCGCGACAGCCTGCTCGGAACGCTCTCGACCATGGGCGATGCCTGCGCGCTGAACACGGCCATCGTGCTGGTTCCCGGCTCCGCCTCGATGATGGATCTCGATCGGCTGCGCGTCGCGGCCGACCAGAGCGGCACTCTGCGGACGCTGCTCACGCGTCACGGGCTGGCGGTCTACGCGCAGGTGCAGCAGACCGCGGGGTGCAACGCCGCTCATCCGGTGGAGGCGCGGCTGTCGCGCTGCCTGCTGCACACCCACGACCTCTCCGGCGATTACCGGCTGCTGCTGACCCAGGAGGCGATGGCGCAGATGATCGGCGCTCGGCGGAACAGCGTGTCGCTGGTCGCCAATACCCTGCAGCAGGCGAATTTCATTCACTACAGCCGCGGACACATCCAGATCCTCAACCTGGACGGCCTGCGCCAGACGGCGTGCGAATGCTACGCCACCGTGAAGGCGCAGTATGACCGGCTGCTCGGCCCGCGCTGACTGGTGCTGCGGCGTGGTAAACCGTCCGCTAATTCCGGCCCGCAAACACGGATTGTCCTGCTACCGGAACTGAAATCCGGATGCCGTAGACACGCAACGTGCCGCGCGCGCCTGTCCGGGCCGGCGGCAAACGAACCGTGTTCAAGGCAGGCCAAACCATGTTCGAAGTCACCGCCGCGCCGGCGCAGACAGCGCTTGATGCCGAGCCCGCGCGCGAGCCGGGCGCATATCAGGCGCTGGTGCGCGAGATTGGCGAGGACGGTGCTTGCGAAGTGCGCGACGTGTTCTGGAGCGACACCTGCGCGCGCCTGCAATTGTTCCGCACGCTCGCGCTCGCGCAACATCACGGCAGGATCGCGCGCGAAGCGCATTCGCTGAAGAGCGCGGCCGGGACGTTCGGCTATGTCCGGCTCGCGGCGCTGGCGCTGCGGCTGGAGAAGACCGCGGAGAGCCTTGGCGACGCCGGATTTCGCGACCTCCTGGACCTGATGGACGCGGCCTATGCCGCCGGGCGCGCGCAGGAGCCGGAGGGCTGACGCGCTCGCTCGAAAACGCCGTAACCACTCACGCGTGCATGCCCGCCGTACTTCTACGGCTTGGGATTTTCACAGATGGCTAATCATAGGCAGCGATAGTCGCCGGAAACCAGGAGGGTTTCCATGTTCACCTACGAGACCGCGGACCAGAAAGAAGTTCGTCGCTTCCGCATCGCACAGTTCAACGGCCGGATGGCAACGGTGGCCGCTGGCGAGGAGACGGTGACCGGCTTCGTGCGCTCGGTGCTGGAGCAGGAATCGAGCATGCCGCCCCGCTGGACCATCACGATCATTCCCAACGCGCCGAAGGAAGAGCTCAAGCCGCTGCGGCCCTCGTCGCGCACGCGTCCCTTCGCCGAAGATTATTTCTGAGCACGATCGGAGCCGCGGGTTTTTCTCGAGAAATCTCTCACGCGTGGCCCTCGCCGCTGGCGGGCTGGCCGAGGCAAGAGCCTTCAGTCGATCGAATGCAGCAGCGCCGCACGGACGAGGTCCGCCGTGTTGCGCGCGCCGAGCTTGCGCATCGCCTCGGCGCGATGGCTCTCGAAGGTGCGCGGGCTGATCTGCATCCGAAGCGCACCCTGCTTGTTCGAATATCCCTCGCTGATCAGCCTCAGCACCTCGCGCTCGCGCTTGGTCAGCCGCTTCTGGCCTGACAGGCCGAGCATTTCGGCGCTCGGCAGGCGCTGCGGCTGTGGTGCGCGCGCGAGCTTCGATTCGGCGTCCTCGGCCCTGGACGCGATCGGCAGGCCACCCGTGTGAGAACCGGCAAGCTGTTTGACGAGGCCACAAACCCGCTCGGTCTGCACCAGCGCATTCTCCACGACCCGCTGCAAATAGGCACGATCACCCGTCACCGGCGCGAGCTGATCGCTGTGATGCTTGATCTCGCCCATGTAGAGCAGGAGCGCCGTGAGGGGACCGTTGAGCTCGCGAGCGATGGCGGCGGCCATTTCGTCGGCGGCCTTGGCGCGGGCGGCGTTCAGGCGGACGACATCGAGCTCTTCAGTTGGAGCGACGCTGCTTTCGTACCATTCCGACGGCCGCGAATCAGTGGCCGTGTCATTCTGTGACCCCATGTCACTCGTTTAGCGGAACCCCACGCGGTCTGTAGTTAACTTTTTGCTCCGTAAGACTACGGTGAATTTGGCAGTTTTGTGCTGAAACGCCGGCACAGGCACACTTTATGCTTGAGTGGCAACGCCCCTCAACAGTCTCAGGTTGCCGAAACTGCGCAAATGATGGGCTGATGAACCGACGCCGTCTTAACGATCACATCGGCGCCGAATACCTCCGGCGCCGGATTTTACCGATATATTAACGGCGACTTGCTTCTCTATGTCGCAATTGAGAGCGCGCAAATGCCTCCATGCATGCAGCCGATAGGCCTGCTGGAATCGTTGCGGAAGATTGCGTGCCATGAACGAGATCGACCAGCTATCGAACTTCTTGCAGAAGCTGACGCCCCTGTCGCGCAGCTGCCTGCTCAGCGAACTCGAACGGCTTGAGCTTTGCGGCATCGACATGCCGGGCTCGTCCGACCTCCAGTCCCGGTTGCGCGCCGAGTTTCGCAAGGACGGATCGAACCAGGCGCGCGCCACCAGTCCCTCGCGCCATTTCTTTGCGCCGCTCGAGCTGCTTCTGATCGACGGCGCGCCCGAGCATGCCAATATGGGGCGGATCTCGCGCAACACCCTCACCCCGATCTGGGAGTGGATCTGCCGCGACCTGCTGCCGACCATGGCGCGCGACTACATCAAGGCGATCAGCGACCAGGTCGCCGCCAACAACCAGAAGGAAGTGCTGAAGATCGCATCGACCTTCCAGACCAAGGTCGTCAAGGTTCTCGAGAGCACCCTCGCATCGGCGGAGAGCACCGAGTTCGCGCGCGGCAAGCTCGCGCAATATACGGCATCGCGCACCGCCTTCGACGACGTGAAGAAGATGCAACATGTGCTGCGCGCCGGCGCCGCGCTGCCGAAGTTCAGTGAAAAGCTGCCCGAGAAGATCGCGAAATTCGACGACGGCACGGTTGATCAGATCACCGCACGATTGGACGCCTTCAAGAAGGCCCATCCCGAGGCGCTGCCGTTCGCGCTCACGCTGGTGGCCAAGCGGCTGAAGACGTTCTGGCAATTGGTGCGCCTTGCCACCAAGGCCGCCGCGAGCAAGAGCGCCGCCGATGTCGCAGCCACGCCCTATGCCTGCGTCGTTCACATGGTGCTCGACCAGCTCGACGACAGGCGCCTTGCCTTGCGCATCGCGCTCCGGCACAACCGGGTGCTGATTGCGCGCGACCTGCTCGCCGAGATCTACGACACCGAATATGCGCTCAAGGTGCGGATCGACGGCATCGAGCATTGCGAATGGGGCATTCGGCTCCAGCAATCGATGGACGCGATCGCGGCGCTGGTGTCCGCCGAGGTGAGCCGCTTCCCCTCCAATGTCGGCCACATTCTCGGCTCGCGCCGGCTACGCAGCCACGACACGCTCGGCGGAAAGCTGTCCTATCTGGCCTGGAAGGGACGCGATGTGATCGAGGACGGCGCGGCCGCGTTGCGCAAGCTGATCGGCCAAACCTGATCCCGCGACTAAAGCGCGCCTGGCGCGCTTTAGCTTGTCAGTTGAGCATGATCTTGTCGGAAAACCGCTGCACACTTTTCCGGATCATGCTCAGTGCGCGCGCGGCAGGCACAGGAAGCGATCGAGAAATCGTCCTGACAGCACGAACCTGAACCACCAATACATTATTCGCCGCGACGTCATTGCTGCGATCCTCGACAGCCCACCACCGGCTGCCCCGAGCAATAGCGCACGTGCAGCAATCCGCTTGTGATGTGCTTCACATTGGCGCCAGCGCGCACCGACGCATTGTCGCAGAACCGTCACGAGCGAACCGGGAAAAATGCGCGCATGACGCGCAATTGAGGCGCTCCATTATTCAATTGGGCGAGGCGCGCGCGGCTTGGTCCAATTGCAGGACAGTGCGCGCGCATGCAGCCTTACTGCACGTCGCGAAATCTCTCGTGATTGTCGCAACCCTGCGCCCGATGCGCGGGCAGACGTAAAAACTTCCCGAACGAGACCCAGACAATTTTAGACATGATGGGTGCTTTAACGTTACCCAGATAATTCGACAATCGACTGAAGCCTTCCATATTTGAAACTGCTCACGTCGCTAACACACCGGCACGGAACGGGAGTGCTTGCGATGAACAACGAAATTGTAGAACTCGCCGAACGAAGGCCGAAGACCTTCGGACGGCGAAAGGTGAAGCCGCGCGCATGCGTCGCCGACGGCAAGCGCCATCTTCGCGCGTTTCTCGCGGAAGTGCTGGAGGATCTCGGCTTCGTCACCACCGAATGCGCCAGCGCCGAGGAGCTGCAGAGCGTGCTGACGAGCGAATTGCCCGACCTGATCCTGCTCGGCATCGCCGCCGACGGCATCGAGCCCGGCACATTTCTGGAGACGCTGGTGCGCGAGGCCTTCGACGGCAGGGTTCTGACTGTGGGCGCCCGCGAGTCGATCATCGTCAGGGCCGTGCAGCAGGTCGGCGAGGAATACGGCCTCAAGATGCTGCCGCCGCTGACCACGCCCTTTGCCGCGGAGACGCTGCGCGGCCGCGTCGCGATGCTGTTGCCCGAGGAGCCGGCGCCGAGCCCCGCCGTGCACGTCGGCGAGGCCCTGCACGCCGGCTGGCTCGAGCTCTGGTACCAGCCCAAGATCGACGCGCGCACGCTGGTCCGCAATAGCGCCGAGGCGCTGGTGCGGATGCGGCATCCGACCTGGGGCGTGGTGCCGCCCGCCTATTTCATCCCCGAAGAGCACGACCCGAATATGCGCGACCTCTCCGAATTCGTGATCGAACGTGCCATGCAGGACTGGCACTATCTGCTGGAGCAGCAGAGCCCGGTCGATCTCGCGATCAATCTGCCAGCGTCATATCTGAAGGAGCCGCAGGCCGTGCGCGATCTCTGCCGCCGCATGCCGACGCATCCGGCGTTCGGCGGGCTGACGATCGAGATTGACAGCGAGGAAGCGATCCGCGACCTCGATCTCCTGGTCGAGGTCGCCCGCGAACTGCGGCTGCACAATATCGGCCTGTCGATCGACAATCTCGGCGCCAACTGGCCGTCGCTGATGGACAAGGACAAAATTCCCTTCATCAAGCTGAAGGCGGACCGGCACTTCGTCACCGGCAGCGGCACCGATCGTCTCAAGCGCACGGTGTGTCGCCACATCGTCGAGCTTTCGCATGGCTATGGCGTGCGCGCCGTCGCCGAGGGCGTCGAGAGCCGGGCCGACCTGGTCACCGCGAACGAGCTCGGCTTCGACCTCGTGCAGGGTTTTCTGTTCGGCAAGCCGATGCCGCTGAAGAAGTTTGCGCGGAGTACGCTGACGCGGACGGTGATGGGAGGCGCGTGAGGCGGCCTCAGGCAAACCGCCGCGCGAAGAACACGCAGGCGACCACGAGCGCGGTCGCCACGATCATGCTCCAGGCGACCGGTTCGTGCAGAAGCCAGCCTGCGAGCGCGAGGCCGAAGAACGGCTGGAGCTGCTGCAACTGGCCGACACGCGCGATGCCGCCGATCGCGAGCCCGCGATACCAGAAGATGAAACCGACGAACATGCTGAAGATCGAGACGTAGGCGAGCCCGATCCAGGCGGGCACACTGATGCCGCTCCATGTCGACGGCCAGGTCCAAATCGCGACCGGCACCATCAGCGGCAGCGACAGCAGCAGCGCCCAGGAGATCACCTGCCAGCCGCCGAGCCGGCGCGACAGCGCTGCGCCTTCGGCATAGCCGAGCCCGCACAGCACGATCGCCGCGACCATCAGCAGATCGCCGGTGAGCGATGCGGTGCCGTCGTTGGACAGGGCAAAGCCCGCGACGGTGGCGCTGCCCAGAACCGCGAACAGCCAGAACATCGGCTGCGGCCGTTCGCCGCCGCGCAGCACGCCGAAGATCGCGGTGGACAGCGGCAGCAGGCCAATGAAGACGATCGAATGCGCCGAGGTGATGTGCTGGAGCGCGAGCGCCGTCAGCAAGGGAAAACCGACCACGACGCCGATGGCGACGATGGCGAGCGAGACGAGATCCCCACGCGCCGGCCGCGCCTGACGGAGCAGGCCGAGCACGGCCACGCCGATCAGCGCCGCGATGACCGCGCGCGCCGAGGTCAGGAACAGCGCGGAAAACCCGCCGACCGCCACGCGCGTCGCCGGCAGCGAGCCGCTGAAGATGATGACGCCAAGAAGCCCGTTGCCCCAGCCGCTGCCGGAAGATTGCATGCCCGTCTCGCCCTTGTCGGTGGATCCCAACTGGAGAGACCAGCCGGGGGCGGCGTGACGATTACCTGTAAGCTTTCCAACGCCCAACAACAAAAAGCGCGAAAACAACCCCATGCACAGTAGACCGGGGCTGCAAGATCAATGACTTACGCGGGGCGGAATCGTCTGACTGGGCGACACTTAATTCGCCTTGATGCCCGCTTCACTGATCAGCTTTCCCCATTTCGAGCTTTCGCTTTGGATAAAGCGGCTGAACTGCTCGGGCGAGGTCGGCGCAGGCTCTGCGCCAAGCGTCCGGATCTTCTCGACCACCGAAGGGTCCTTCAGGGCTTTTCCGAAGGCTTCGTTCAACCGGCCGACGATATCGGCTGGCGTGCCGGCCGGAGCAACCAGCCCGAACCAGCCAACGGATTCGAAACCCGCAATCCCGCTCTCGGCGAGTGTCGGCACATCGGGCAAGGACGAAAGACGCTGGGCAGACGACACACCGATGGCGTTAAGCTTGCCTTCGAGGATCAGTTGTCTCGATGCGGGGATATCCAGCACCGCGAAGGGGACATGGCCTGCGAGAACGTCGACCGTCGCCGGCGCGGTCCCGCGATAAGGGACCAGCTCCATGGCGATCCCGGTCTTCTGCGTGAACAGTGCCGCGGTCAAGTGCATGGCGGTCGAATTGCCGCCATGCCCGATCGACAATGCGCCCGGCTTGGCCTTGGCAAGCGCGATCGTTTCCGCGACCGTATGCGCCGGCACGTTCGCTGACGCAACCAGCACGAAGGGAATTTCCGCGAGCAGGGTGATCGGCGCAAGATCCTTCGGATCGAACGGCATCGACGAATTGAGATGCGGATTCACCGTCAGGCTACCTGCCGGCGCGACGCCGAGCGTATAGCCATCAGGCTTGGCCTGCGTGACCGCGGCCATGCCGATGTTGCCTCCAGCACCCGCGCGGTTCTCGATCACGAGACCCTGTTTGAGCTCGGCAGTGACCAGCGGTTCGAGCGCGCGGATGACGGTATCGGCGCTGCCGCCGGGCGGAAAGGTCACGATGATCTTGATCAATTGCTCGGGATAGGCCGCTCGGCTCGCTCGCTACCAACGGCAGCACGGCGAAACTCGCGGCCGTCAGCACGGCCAAAATGCGGCGGCTTACAACGTGAAACACGTTTCCCTCCCCGGTGCGTTCTTGTTTGTGAACCACGACTTTGTAAACCACGTCCTGACGGACTTCGCCGCGAGACCGTCCGCTTCAAATCGCCTTACGCCGAAGCGCCAGTAATGCGCGTCAGCAAGCCTTGTGGGTCCGGGGGCGCAGCCTGCCCGCGCCAGGCGATGTGCTGATCGGGCCGCGCCAGCACCAGCTTCTCGGCATACGCGCCGTTCGCTTCGTCCGGCGCAATGTCGACCAGCGCGAGCGGAATGCCGCGCTGCTCTGCGGCAGACTTCAGTGGCGCCACATCGATCGCCGGATCGAACCGCAGCAAAGTGTAGCCGGCGCCGAAGGCATCGTAGAGCGATCGCCCGTCCCGCAGAAACAGGTGCGGCGCGCGAGCGCCCGGCACGGTGGAGGGCGTGAAGCTGCCCATCGCGTAGGCCGGCGGCGTCTCGCCGTCATAGGCAATGATCGGCGAGGCATCGTAATAGTAGCCGAAGTTCAATCCGGCGCAGCAATATTGCTGCACGTTGAGATCGTAGGCCGCCCTGGCCAGCGCTGCGCGCGCCGCGTGGCCGCGCGGCGTGTCGTCCTCGATCTCCGCGGAGACTCCGCCACGCTGCGCCATCATCTTCATCGCATGCTCCATGGCAAAGCGCGACACTTGTTCGGTGATGGGCTGACGCTCCGCCTCGTAGGCATCGAGGATCGAAGCCGGCGCCCACCCGTTCAGATGCGCCGCCACCTGCCAGCACAGGTCGACGGCATCCGCAATGCCCGCATTCATGCCGTAGCCCGCATATGGCATCCACAGATGCGCGGCGTCGCCGCAGATGAAGACCCTGCGGTCGCGGAAGCGATCGGCGACAAGCCGGCGGCCGACCCAGTCCTCCTTGCTGAGGACGCGGTATTCGAAGCGCTCGTCGACGCCGAGAATGGCGCGGATCGCCCAATCCCGATCGACCGAATCAAATTCGGGTTCGTCTGCCTTCAGGTGATTGTGGATCAGCCAGCGGTCATGACCGTCGATCGCCACCGTCGTGCCTGAACGTCGCGGGTTGAGCGAGAGCACCATCCAGGCTGGCTTGTGCGCGCCCATCAGCTCCTTGAGCTGCGGCGCTTCGATGAAGGTCGATTGCACCCGCTGGATCACCGGCGTGCCGGACAGGTTGGCACCGATCGATTTGCGAACCAAGGAACGGCTGCCATCGCAACCGATCACAAAGGAAGCCTCGATGCGGAGCGAGCTTCCGCTGTCGAGGTCGCGCGCCAGTGCAACCACATGGTCGTCATTCTGCTCGATGTCCGTGATTTCCGTGCGCGGCAGAATAGTGATGCGCGACTGGGCGGCGGCATGGCTGAACAGGATCGGCTCGAGATAGACCTGGTTGATCCGGTGCGGCGGCTCGGGCGTCGCCCACCAGGTGTCGGGACCGCCGGTGGCGTTGTAGCGGCGTGCGCGCGAGGGAATGTCGATGCGGCACAGCTCGATGCCGGTCGCCGTGGTCCGGTAGGAGCAGTCGTTCGGGAAATCCGCGGGCAGGCCCGCGTCGCGCAGCTTTGCGGCGACGCCGAGCCGGCGGAAGATCTCCATCGAACGCGCCGAGACGTGGTTGCATTTGACGCTGGGCGGATCGCCGGCATGGCGGATCTCCGCGACCACGACGTCGATCCCACGGGAAGCCAGATCCATCGCCGCGGTCAATCCGACGGGCCCGGCGCCCACCACCAGCACCTGTGTTCTCATGTTCGTTTCCGATCCGTTGGCGATCGCGACTTCACCGTCCACGGCATGCATTTTATTGCATGCTCGCTTATGTGATAAGCCGGAAAGAACTCATCAATTCATGAGCTTTGCCTATGAACGTCACCTTGCGGCAATTGCAGGCCTTCACCGGCGTGTACCGGACGCGCAGCATCACGCGGGCCGCGCGCGAGCTGGGAATCACGCAATCGGCGGCGAGCCTATTGATCCAGCAGCTCGAAGCGCAGCTCGGCGTCAAACTGTTCGATCGCTCCACGCGTTCGGTGCAGCCGACGCTGGCTGCTGACGAGGCAGTTCATGCCGCCGAACGCATGCTGGGCGACGCGCTGGGCCTGTCGCGGCGCATGCGCGACCTGGCGCAGGCGCGCGCCGGCCGGGTCGCGTTTCTCGCCTCAGCCGGTACCGCATCGGCACTGCTGCCCTCGGTGCTCGCTAAATTCCGGGCAGGCTATCCCGACATCGAAATCGACATGCGCGACGTCGCCGCCGACGATCTCGTTCCGCGTCTGAGCGCGACGGATGCGGAGTTCGCGATCGGCAGTGTCGAGGGAGAATTCGCGGAGCTGACGATCGAGACGCTGACCCGCGGCCGCCTGAGCGCCATCGGCCGGCGCACCGCCGACTTTGCGGCACGCCGCTCGCTGACATGGGACGAGTTGGCTCAGATGCCCACGATCGCGATGCGACGCGAAACGCGGATTCGCATGCAGATCGATCAGGCGCTGGGCACCCAGGGCAAGCACCTCAACCCAACCTATGAAGTGACGCTGATCAACACCGCACTCGCCATGACGGCGCAGGGCCTCGGCCTCGCGATCCTTCCTGCGACGATGCTGCCGGCGGATCAATTTCCGACTCTGATCGCAAAGCCGCTGATACGCCCTGCCATCACCCGCCCGGTGTCGCTGCTGCAGCGCCAGGGGCGGACGTTGTCGCCAGCCGCGCAGGCGTTTGTGGCGACGGCACGGACGGTGCTGGCGGAGCGAGAGCCGGCAAGATCAGACTGATCTACCGAGCTTTCTGTAAGCCGTTTTGTTGTGGCGGATGATGTTGGCGGAGAGGGAGGGATTCGAACCCCCGATAGGCTTGCACCTATGCCGCATTTCGAGTGCGGTGCATTCGACCACTCTGCCACCTCTCCTGAAGGCGCCAAGTAAGGAGCATGGCCCCTGTGGTTCGGGCGTTAATAGGCGAGGATGGCGGGCCAGACAAGGCTGGCAGGGCGAAAATCGGGCCGGTTTTCCGGGCGAACCCCACGATGTCGCGGTGGCGATGGGGCGACCCTCGGATTTTGGCGGCGGTTTGCGCGGGAATGGGCGTGAGCCGTTGGCCAATGCCCCCGCGTCAAGCCCGGGGCGGCGCCATCGAGGCCCGAATCACCGGGCTCCCGGAAAGCCCAAGGATGCCCCAAGCGCGAACCCGAAAAGGGGTGGGACCGCCAGACGCGGTAAACACTGGCGGTCCCGGTGCCGCTCATTAAAATACTGGCTGGGAAGGGCGGCTTCGCCGGCCAGGTGAGGCGACGGTTCCGACCGTAGCGTGCGGCCCGTGCACCGCAACGCAATCCGGTCCTTAACCTAACCAGTCAAGGTTACTCCTTGTCGCTCTTGGCCTTTTTCTTCCCGTTCTCCGTAGAATCGCGCTCTTTGTCTTTGTCTTTTCCGTTGCCGCTGTCCTTGCGGCGGTTGGTGAAGCGGGCATTGCCGAGGCCGGTGCCGATGGTGAGCACGCCCCAGCGATCGACGTCCTGCATGAACGGCACCTCGGAGAGGCCCTGAACCACGCCGTCATTGTGCATCAGGATCGCGGTGTCGTGCTCGCCGATTTGCGGAATGCCCTCGAGCAGGCTCGCCGGCAGGTTGAACTTGCTGCTCTCCCAATTGCCCGGCAGGTTCTGCGCGCCTTTCTCGATGGAGCCGTCCGCGTTGATCACGCCGGGACAGGCAATGCCGATGAACGGCGCCAGCTTGTAGCCTTCCTTTTCGGCCTCGGTGATCAGCCCCTTCAGCATCTTGGTGAGCCGCTTCACCGCGCCTTCGCGCGTCGGCTCGTCGTCGGCATGACGCCACAGCTCGGACTTCACGACCTTGGCTTTCGACAGGTCTTTTGCCTTTTTCCAGCTGGTCTCCACCAGGCCGCAGCGGATGTTGGTGCCGCCGATATCGACGGCGAGGATGCTGTCATGGGCCTCGAAGATCCATGACGGCGCCAGATGCAGCGCGCCGATCAGGCCGGCTTCGTCGGGATGATGACGGATCGGCACCATGTCGATCTTGAAATCCTCGGACATGAGGATGATCTCGGTGCGCGCGATCGCGAGCTCGCCGAGCCGGGAATCGCGAAAGCCGCCGCCGACCACGATGCGCTCGGTCTTGGCCCAGGCCTTGGACTTGAGGAAGCGGCGGGTGACGTAAGCGAGTTCCTGGGCGAAGTCCTCGATGGCGCTATGCACCACCGCCCAAGCCTCGGTGTCGTCACCGACCAGGATGGCGTCCAGCGTCTTCTTGCTGATCTCGTCCGATGCCTCCTTGCCGAACGGGTCCTCGCCGGACTTGCGCAGCGGCTTGCGCCAGCGCTCGAGGATCTCGCGGAACGCGCCCTTGCTGGCGCGGTCGCCGATGAAGCCGTCCTCGTCCTTCATCTCGATGTTGAAGCTGTCGATATCCACCGAGGGCAGCCGCTCGGCGCCGTGATGGGCGATGCCCGTCGTCGTCTTGACCAGCTCGTCTGTCGCCATGGTAAGCCCCTTGCCCGTCTGACTGAATTCGCGGAGACAACGGCGGGGGAACCTGTTGGTTGCGGCGCGGTCCGAAATTCGCCTGCGGGGCCGGATCGGGCCTAAATGCTTCAAATCGGGCCGTTTTCGCGGGCTTTTCCTTGACTCCGTGCGGTCAGCGGCTATAAATCCCGCAACCGGCGCGGGGCGTTTCTCGCGCCGCTTGTTTTTGCGTGGGTTTTCAAAGGGATAACTCCCGCCCGCGCAAGACTCGCATAAACCCATAACGACTGACAAAAAGCCGGCCCCGACACCATGTCGCGAGGCCGGGAATGAACACGAAGGAAAACAACGATGTTCGCAGTCATCAAAACCGGCGGCCGGCAGTACCGCGTCGTTCCGGATGATGTCCTGGAAGTAGGCAAGATCGAAGGCGAAGTCGGCTCGATCGTGCAGCTCAATGAAGTTCTCCTGGTCGGCGGCGACACGCCGATCCTGGGTCTGCCCACGGTCGCCGGCGCCTCCGTCGCGGTCGAGGTGCTCGACCACAAGCGCGGTCCCAAGGTCATCGCTTTCAAGAAGCGCCGCCGCAAGAACTCGCGCCGCAAGCGCGGCTATCGCGACGAGATCACCGTGCTGCGCATCTCGGAGATCCTGACGGACGGCGCCAAGCCCACCAAGGGGCCGCGTCCGAAGCGGGAAAAGGTCGTCAAGCCAGAGACCACGACCGAAGAGGCCGCCGCATAATTTGATCACGCGCAATCACGAAGTGATGCGTGAGAAATTGTGAAATGATTCCGTCAAGGAATTGATCTAGAAATACTCAGGATTTCGGAGACGAGCCATGGCTCACAAAAAAGCAGGCGGTTCATCGCGCAACGGTCGCGATTCCAAGGGCAAGCGCCTCGGTATCAAGGCGTTCGGCGGGGAAGTTGTGATTCCCGGCAACATCATTGCGCGTCAGCGCGGCACCACCTGGCATCCCGGCCTTAATGTCGGCATGGGCACGGACCACACCTTGTTCGCCAAGATCGAGGGCCGCGTAACGTTCCAGGCCAAAGCCAACGGCCGCACCTTCATCTCGGTGCTCCCGCTCGCAGAGGCGGCTGAATAGACGGTGGATCAAATTTGGAGTCCGCCGGGTCCCAGACCGAACCGGCGGAGTCCTTGAGATCAAAGAGATCGAAGGCTCCAGGGGAGGCGGGAAACCGGCCTCCCCTTTCGTTTGCGTGCTCACTTTTCACTTTAGTGACTTCGACGGAGCCGGACATGTTGCAGGATTTTTCGAGCGTGACCTTGCGGGAGGCGAGACCCAGCGTCGTCGCCACCGAGCGGCTGACGTTGCGGCGACCGACCCTCGCCGACGTCAGGACCATCGCCCTCCTCGCCAACGATCCTCGCGTTGCCGAAAACACAAGGCGCCTCCCGCATCCCTATTCGCAGGACGACGCCGTCGCCTTCGTCCGCACGACCGCCGTGCCCGGCGGCGAGACCGTGTTCCTGATCGAGCATGACAGCGGCCCCATCGGCATGGTCGGCATCGACTGCTCGACGCCCGGCAATGCCGAGCTCGGCTATTGGCTCGGCGTCGAGCATTGGGGCCGCGGCTTTGCCACCGAGGCCGCGCGCGGCGCGATCGACTTCTTTTTCGAGGAGTTCGAGGACGATCATCTCTATGCAGGCGCGCGCGTCACCAACCCGGCTTCGCGCAACGTGCTGGAGAAGTGCGGCTTCCAGTGGAGCGGCGTCCAGCTGCATCGCTTCCTGGCGCTGGGCTCGTCCACGCCGGTCGACTGCTTCCGGCTGTCACGCGGCGTCTGGGCTTCGCTGAAGAGCTGGAGCAGTGCGAGGCGCGTGAGGTAGGCCCAACGCTCACCACATGTCGTCCCGGCGAAGGCCGGGACCCATAACCACAACTGTTTGTGACGCTAAGGCTCCCACTCCGAATCTTCGCAAAACTGCACCCTGTGGGTATGGGTCCCGGCCTTCGCCGGGACGACGCGGAATATTACGCCGGCGGATTCACCTCTCCGCCTCCACGCCCGAGATCGCGCTCACGCAAGTAAATATAGAACCCGGCGCCGATGATGATGGCGGCGCCGATGATGGTGGCGATCTCGGGCACGTCGCCGAACACGACGAAGCCGAAGATCACCGCCCAGACGATCATCGAATATTGATAGGGCACGACGACGCTGGCCGGCGCGAGCTTGAGCGAGCGGTTGACGCAGAACAGCGCCGTGACCGAGACGCATCCCGCCAGCGCGAAGATCACGAGGCTGCCCGGTGTCGGCGGCACCCAGTGGAACGCCGACAGCACCGCACCCAGCAAGAACGTGCCGACGAATTGCGACGACGCCATCACGATGTCAGGCGTCTTGCGCAGGCTGCGCGTGATCAGCATCAGCGTTGCGAAGGAAAGACTGCCGCCAAGCGCGATCAGCGCCGGCAGGCTCACGGTCTGTGCCGATGGCCGCAGCGCGATCAGGACGCCGCAGAAGCCGACCAGGATCGCCGTCCAGCGCCGCCAGCCGACCTTCTCGCCGAGAAAGATCGCCGACATCGCGGTGACGAAGATGGGCCCGGCGAGATAATAGGTGATGACGTCGGCGAGCGGCAGGTAGACCGTAGCCAGGAAGAACGCCGCCACTTCCAGCGTCGACAACACGACGCGAAAGAGCTGAAGGCCCGGGCGCTCCAGATGCAGGAACTGGTGACGCTGCCGCCAGACCAGCGGCGACAGCAGCAGCAGCGCCGCGCAGGCGCGCAGGAACAGCAGCTGCCCCACCGAATAAGTCCCGACCAGGAACTTGCCCATGGCATCGCCAAACGAGAACATGAAGATCGACAGCACCATGAGTGCAATCCCGGCCAGCCGCGCCGAGCGTTCGTCATAGGCCGAGAGATTTTTGAAAAGGGGCATTGCTGTCGTTCGTGGAAACTCGTCATTGCGAGGAGCTCTTGCGACGAAGCAATCCAGACTGTTGCCGCGGAGACAGTCTGGATTGCTTCGCTTCGCTCGCAATGACGAGCGGAGAGAGCGTCGAAACGGCGACCAGAGTCGCTTGCGGTCGTTTTAATGACGTGAGCGCCCGCGACAAGCCCAGGCAAGACGAATTGAACGGATTGCCGCAGTCTTCGCGTCGCGGTAGCGATGGGCGACACCGAACGAAAGAGCCAGGAAAGAGCTTAGCCATGACCGACTTCGACCCGGCCCGGCATCGCATGATCCCCGCGCAACGCTGGTTTGAGGATTTCGTGGTCGGCGAGCGCTTCGTGCTGCCGAGCCGCACGCAGACGACGGCCGTGTTCGCGGCATTCCAGACCGCGAGCGGCGATACCCATCCGGTGCATTACGATGTGGAGTATTGCCGCAGCCGCGGCATGCCGCATCTGCTCGCCCACGGTTTCCAGACACTGATCCACACCGCACCCGGCGCAGGCCTGTTTCCGTTCATGGTCGAGGACTCCCTGGTCGGCTTCCTCGAGCAATCCAGCCGGTTCCTCAAACCGGTATTCGCCGACGACACACTCTATCCCGCGCTCGAGGTCATCGAGCTGGTGCCGGGACGCTCGACCGGCGCGGTGACGCTCAAAAGCACCGTGTTCAACCAGCGCAAGGAGCTGGTGCTGGATGGCACGCAGAAATTCCTGATCCGGCGCCGGCCCATCTGACGTCGGCCTGTGGTTAAGCAAGGCCACAAATCGCCGGGTTTCGGCCGATTTGCGGGTCTATCCGGGTTGCCGCGCGGGACCGGCTGGCCTACCTATGGCCCATGAAATTCCTAGACGAAGCAAAGGTCTATATCCGCTCCGGCGACGGCGGAAACGGCTGCGTGGCGTTCCGCCGCGAAAAATTCATTGAATTCGGCGGCCCCTCCGGCGGCAATGGCGGCCGCGGCGGCAATGTCATCATCGAGGTCGCCGACGGGCTGAACACGCTGATCGACTATCGCTACCAGCAGCACTTCAAGGCCCAGAAGGGCGAAAACGGCTCGGGCTCGGACCGCCACGGCGCCAACGGCAAGTCGATCGTGCTGAAGGTCCCCTTGGGCACGCAGATCTTCGACGAAGATCGCGAGACCATGATCCACGATTTCACCACGGTGGGCGAAAAATTCGTGCTGGCCGAAGGCGGCAATGGCGGCTTCGGCAACGCCCATTTCAAGACCTCGACCAACCGCGCGCCGCGCAATGCCAATCCCGGCCAGCCCGGCGAGGAGCGCTGGATCTGGCTGCGGTTGAAGCTGATCGCGGATGCCGGCCTCGTCGGTTTGCCCAATGCCGGCAAATCGACCTTCCTCGCCAAGGTCAGCGCGGCCAAGCCGAAGATCGCCGACTACCCCTTCACCACGCTGCATCCGCAGCTCGGCGTCGTGAATGCCGACGGCCGCGAATTCGTGCTGGCTGACATTCCCGGCCTGATCGAAGGCGCGCATGAAGGGGTCGGTCTCGGCGACCGCTTCCTCGCCCATGTCGAGCGTTGCCGCGTCCTGCTGCATCTCATCGATGCGACCTGCGAGCACGCCGGCAAGGCCTACAAGACCGTGCGAACCGAGCTGGACGCCTATGCCGGACAGCTCACCGACAAGATCGAGATCGTCGCGCTGAACAAGATCGACGCGGTCGAGCCGGACGAGTTGAAGAAGCAGAAGGAGCGGCTGAAGCGCGCCGCCAAGAAGACGCCACTGCTGCTCTCCGCCGTCACTGGCGACGGCGTGCAGGAAGCGCTGCGCGCATTGGCGGATGTGATCGGCGAGAGCCCGGTCTCTGCGAAAGCGAAGAGCGCGGCCGAAGCGGAGCCTTGGTCGGTTTGATTCGTCGTCCTGGCGAAGGCCGGGACCCATAGCCACCGAACGCGATTTGGCGAAGATTGGTCATTGCCGTCTTGCGCCACGACTTCTGCTGAGGAGTATGGGTCCCGGCCTTCGCCGGGACGACGTTAGGAGAGGTTGTCACCGGCGTTCCGATAGCGCAGCATCCAGCAATCAAGAAACGGCAGGGATGATTCATGGCGCGCGCGAAGAACGTTCTCTGGATCATGTGCGACCAGCTTCGCTATGACTATCTCGGCTGCACCGGCCATCCCACGCTGAAGACGCCGAACATCGACGCCATGGCGAAGCGCGGCGTGCTGTTCAGCAAGGCCTATGTGCAGTCGCCGATCTGCGGTCCCTCGCGGATGTCGTTCTACACCGGGCGCTACATGCGCTCGCACGGCTCGCACTGGAACGGCTGGCCGTTGCGCGTCGGCGAGCCCACGCTCGGCGATCACCTCAAGAAGCTCGGCGTGCGCAACGTGCTGGTCGGCAAGACCCACATGGCGCCCGATCTCGAAGGCATGAAGGCGCTCGGCATCCCGCCGGAATCGATGATCGGCGTGCACGTCGCCGAATGCGGGTTCGAGCCCTATGAGCGTGACGACGGCCTTCATCCCACCGGGAGGCCGCGTCCGAAATACGACGAATATCTGCGCCAGCAGGGTTTTGATGCGCCCAATCCCTGGGAGCATTGGGCCAATTCCGGCGCGGCCGAGGACGGCTCGCTGCAAAACGGCTGGCTGCTCGTGCATGCCGACAAGGCCGCGCGCGTGCCGGATGAGCATTCCGAGACGCCCTACATGACGCGACGCGCCATGGACTTCATCAGCGAGGCCGAGACCGACGGCAGGGCATGGTGCCTGCATCTGTCCTACATCAAGCCGCACTGGCCCTACATCGCGCCCGAACCGTACGCCAGCATGTATTCGACATCAGACATGATTCCGGTGATTCGCTCCGAGCGCGAGCGGCAGAATCCGCATCCGGTGTTCGGCGCCTATATGGACATGCGCTACTCCCGCAACATGGCGCGCGACGATGCCCGCGAGAAGGTGATCCCGACCTATATGGGCCTGATCACCCAGATCGACGACCAGATGGGCGTGCTGATGAAGTTCCTGGAGGAGCGCGATCTGCTGGACACCACCATGATCGTATTCACCTCCGATCACGGCGATTATCTCGGCGATCACTGGATGGGCGAGAAGGATCTGTTCCACGAGCAATCGGCGAAGATTCCGTTGATTGTCATTGATCCCTCGAAGGAGGCGGATGCGACGCGCGGCACGCGCAACGATGCTCTGGTCGAAGCCATCGATCTCGCGCCGACCTTCGTCGACTATTTCGGCGGCAAGGTGCCGGGCCATATCCTCGAGGGACGCTCGCTGCTGCCTTTGCTGCGGGGCGAGACTCCGCCGGATTGGCGCAAGGTAGCGTTCTCCGAATACGACTATGTCATGCAGGACGTGCGGCTGAAGCTGAACCAGCCGATCGAACGCTGCCGCCTGTTCATGGTGTTCGACGGCCGCTGGAAATACATCCACGCCTCGGGCTTCCGCCCGATGCTGTATGACCTCGAAACCGATCCGGAAGAGTTTCTGGATCGCGGCGACGACCCCGAGTGCGCCGGCATCATCGCGCGGTTGCAGGCCGAGCTGTTCGACTGGGCGCTGCACCCGAACGACCACATCACCACGCCGCGCGAGAAGATCGCGGCCTATGCCGACAACCAGCTGCAGGTGAAGGGCGGGATCCTGATCGGGATCTGGGACGAAGCCGAGCTGGCGTCGATCAAGGACGGAATTGAACAGCGCGCGAAGCTGTAGGTGAGCGGAACGACGCTCTCTCGGCTCGTCGTGCCCGGGCTCGACCCGGGCATCCACGTCTTGCGTCAAGTGGCGGTGCACGTGGATGGCCGGGACAAGCCCGGCCATGACGGCGTAGAGCGGAAACAGAAACTAATTCTCGATCTTGTATCCCGTCGCCTTCACGATCGGCTGCCAAAAGGCGGTGTTTGCGGCGAGCTCCTTCGTCAAACCTTCCGCGCTGCTGCCGACCGGAATCAGCCCGATCGCCGTCAGCTTCTCCTTCACCTCGGGCTTGGCGAGCGCGGCGCTTGCGGCAGCGCCGAGCTTGCTCGCGAATTCCGGCGAGCTGCCGGCAGGAAGCCACATGCCGTACCAGGCGTAGGCGACGAGATCGATGCCGCTCTCCTTCAAGGTGGGCACCTCCGAAGCAAAGGGTGAACGTTCGGCGCTCGCGACCGCGATGATCTTCACGCCCTTGGCACGATGCTGCGGTAGCGCATCCGCCAATGTGACGATGCCGAACGAGACATGACCGCCGATGATGTCGTTGAGGATGGGCGCGCTGCCGCGATAGGGCACGCGCGTCATGGCAATGCCGAGGTCCTTCTCGAGCTTGGAGCCCATGAAATGCGGGATGGTGCCGTTGCTCGGCACGCCGAACGACGCCTTGTCCGGATGCGCCTTCAGCCAAGCGACGAATCCCTTGAAATCCGCGGCATCGATCGCCGGGCTGATCACGACGGCGAACTCAAACCGCGCCAGCAGCGAGACCGGGACGAAATCCTTTGCGGTATCGAAGCTCGGGGTCGTCTCCACCATCGGCAGCAGGTACATCGTGGGCCCGGTCGTCACCAGCACCATGCTGCCGTCGGGGCTGGCCCCCTTCACCGCCTTTATTCCGATCAGGCCGTCACCGCCGGTGCGGTTCTCGACCACCATTGTCCGCTGCAGCGCCGGCGCCATCTCCTGCGCAATCAGCCGGCACAGCGTGTCGCCGCCCGCTCCCGCCGCGAACGGGAAGATCATTTTTGTCAGCCCGGCCTGAGCTTGCGACCCGCCCGCCTGCGCCAACAACGGCAACCCGAGGCATCCGGCGATGAAGTTGCGGCGGTCCATTGGTTTCCTCTTTGAGCCCATTTTGGTTGGCGACAGTTAGAGCCAGACGAGCGCTCCGGACAAGCGCCGTTTACCGGACCTGCCGCCTTGCGCCGGCCATCGTCCTGCTGCAAAAGCGGGCCTTACCGGCGCCGCTCTCCAGCACATACACACACCACATACACAGATGGCCAGCCCCGAACTCAGTCAATTCCGCCGCATCGTCGTCAAGGTCGGCTCCGCGCTGCTGGTCGATTCCGACAAGGGCGAGGTGCGCGCGTCCTGGCTTGCCGCGCTCGCCGACGACATGGCCAAGCTGCATCGCGAGGGACGTGACGTGCTCGTCGTGTCCTCCGGCTCGATCGCGCTCGGCCGCAGCCGCCTGAAACTGCCGCGCGGCCCGCTGAAGCTGGAGGAGAGCCAGGCGGCCGCTGCCGTCGGTCAGATCGCGCTCGCCCGCATCTGGTCGGAGGTGCTTGGCGCCCACGGCATCGGCGCCGGCCAGATCCTGGTGACGCTGCAGGACACCGAGGAGCGCCGCCGCTATCTCAACGCACGCTCCACCATCGGCAAGCTGCTGGAGTGGCGCGCGATCCCCGTGATCAACGAGAACGACACGGTCGCCACCAACGAGATCCGCTACGGCGACAATGACCGCCTCGCCGCGCGCGTCGCCACCATGGCGAGCGCCGACCTGCTGGTGCTGCTGTCCGACATCGACGGGCTTTACGACGCCCCGCCGAAGAACAACCCGAACGCCAAGCTCATTCCCGTCGTCGACAGCATCTCCTCGGAGATCGAGGCCGTGGCAGGCGACGCCGAGTCCGAGCTATCGCGCGGCGGCATGCGCACCAAGGTCGAAGCCGCAAAAATCGCGACCACCGGCGGCACGCATATGCTGATCGCCTCGGGCAAGATCGAGCATCCGTTGCAAGCGATCGCCGATGGCGGCCGCTGCACCTGGTTCCTGACGCCGGCCAATCCCATCACCTCGCGAAAACGCTGGATCGCGGGCTCACTGGAGCCGAAAGGCACGCTGACCATCGACGCCGGCGCGGTCGCGGCGCTGCGCGCGGGCGCCAGCCTGCTGCCGGCCGGAGTGGTCAAGGTCGAGGGCCAGTTCGCCCGCGGCGACGCCGTGATCGTGCGCGGCCCCGACACCAGCGAGGTCGGCCGCGGCCTAATCGCCTATGACGCCGACGATGCCGAGCGGATCAAGGGCCGCTCCTCACCGGATGTCATGGCCATCCTCGGCATCAGCGGGAGGTCCGAGATGATCCACCGCGATGATCTGGTGATGGGCGGGTAACGCTCGGCAGGCGCCCAAACCGTCATGCCCGGGCTTGTCCCGGGCATCCACGTTCCTTCTTGCTGGCGGCAAGGCGTGGATGGCCGGGACAAGCCCGGCCATGACGTCGGAGCTGGGCCAGTGGCCGAGGTGGCACAACACCGGGAGACCTGCCATACCCTGCCGACCCTTCGCAAAAGCGGGATTTCCGTGCTAGGACACTGCCTTAGCAGAAGGTTGAAACTCCCATGGCCGCCCCCCTCAAAGCCGTCGACGGCAATGCCGATCTTCAGGCGCTGATGACCGATCTCGGTACCCGTGCCCGCGCTGCCGCGCGCGTGCTGGCGCTGGCGCCGCCGGAGCAGAAGAACCGAGCGCTCGAGGCCATGGAGCGGGCGATCCGCAACAACGCGGCCGCGATCCTTGCCGCCAATGCCGAGGACGTCACAGAGGCCCGCGCCTCCGGCAACGCCACCTCGTCCTTCATCGACCGCCTAACGCTGACGCCGGCGCGGGTCGAGAGCATGGCCGAGGGCATCGGCATCGTGCGCGGCATTGCCGATCCGGTCGGCATCGTCACCGAGAGCTGGCAACGGCCGAACGGCATGACCATCGAGCGCGTGCGCGTGCCGCTCGGCGTCGTCGGCGTGATCTTCGAGAGCCGGCCGAACGTTGCGGCGGACGCCGGCGTTCTCTGCCTGAAGTCCGGCAATGCCGTGATCCTGCGCGGCGGCTCCGACAGTTTCCGCTCCTGCCGCGCGATCCACGACTGCCTGGTGCAGGGCCTGCGCGAAGCGGGCCTCCCCGAGGCCGCAATCACGCTGGTGCCGACGCGCGACCGCGCGGCGGTAGGCCAGATGCTGTCGGGATTGAACGGCGCCGTCGACGTGATCGTGCCGCGCGGAGGCAAGAGCCTCGTCGCACGCGTCGAACAGGAAGCGCGCGTGCCAGTGTTCGCGCATCTCGAAGGCGTCAACCACGTCTATATCGACGGCAGCGCCGACCTCGCCATGGCGAAATCGATCGTGCTCAACGCCAAGATGCGCCGCACCGGCGTCTGCGGCGCCGCCGAGACGCTGCTGGTCGATCGCGCCGCTGCCGGTAAAAACCTCAAGCCGCTGATCGAGATGCTGATCGAGGCCGGCTGCGAAGTGCGCGGCGACGACGCCGTGCAAAAGACCGATCCGCGAGTCAAACCCGCGAGCGCGGACGATTGGGACACCGAATATCTCGATGCGATCATCGCAGCGAAGGTAGTGGACGGCGTCGACGGCGCGATCGCGCATATCCAGAACCACGGCTCGCATCATACCGATGCGATCGTGAGCGCGGATGAGACCGTTGCGAAAAGATTCCTGAGCGAGGTCGATTCCGCGATCGTGCTGCACAACGCCTCGACGCAGTTCGCCGACGGCGGCGAGTTCGGCTTCGGTGCCGAGATCGGCATCGCCACCGGCAGATTCCATGCCCGCGGCCCGGTAGGCGCCGAGCAGCTGACGAGCTTCAAATATCGCGTTCACGGCACCGGGCAGACGCGGCCGTAGACGACGCAGGGCGCGGGGCATTGAGCAACAATTTCGTCGCGCCACGTTTCTTCGCGCAGGCCATACCGACCCATACCTCTGGCATGCGCATCGGCCTGCTCGGCGGCTCGTTCAATCCGCCGCACCAGGCCCATCGCGCGATCAGCCAGTTCGCGCTGAAACGTCTCCAGCTCGATCGCGTGTGGTGGCTGGTGACGCCAGGCAATCCGCTGAAGGAGAACGGCACGCTGCATGAGCTCGGCGAGCGCATGCAGGCGGCACGCGAAATGGCCGACGATCCCAGGATCGAGGTGAGCTGTCTCGAGTCCGTCATTCGCACGCGCTATACCATCGACACGATCAACACCTTGCGCCGCCGCCTCTCGGGCTTGCGCTTTGTCTGGATCATGGGCGCCGACAATCTCGCTCAATTCCATCGTTGGCAGCACTGGCGGCGCATCGCCGATCAGGTACCGATCGCGGTCATCGACCGCCCGCCGCAGAGTTTTCGCGCGCTCGCCTCTCCCGCCGCCCAGGCGCTCAGGCGCTATCGGATGCCGGAGAATGAGGCGCCATTGCTTGCGGATCGGGCCGCCCCGGCCTGGGTGTTCCTGACCGGAATGAAGCTGAATCTCTCGTCGACCGGCTTACGGAACCCGGACGGAAGCTGGAAAGGTACGAAGTGAGTCAGATTGTGCGAACGCCATGTGGCCTTCGGGCTCTCTGGCATATTGAAACCCTTAACCCCACATGATGTAGTGTAACCAGTGAGCGCCGGATTCGGCGTTCGCGATACAGTGAAAGGAATGGTCCCTGACCACATCTGTATTGTCCAAGACAGCCTCACCCAAGACGGCTTCACCGAAGTCTGTTTTACCCAAGGTTGCCAAGCCGACGCGTAAAACATCGACCAAAGCTGCGGCCTTGAAGGCGCAACCCGACGCCGACAAGACGCTGAGCCTGATCCTCTCCCGCCTCGACGACATGAAGGCGGAAGAGACGGTCACCATCGACCTTCGCGGCAAATCGGCCTACTCCGACTACATGATCGTCACCACCGGCCGGGCCAACCGGCACGTCGGCGCGATCGCGGAGAACGTCGCCAAAGGCCTCAAGGAAAACGGCATCAAGAACATCCACGTCGAGGGCTTGCCCAATTGCGACTGGGTGCTGATCGATTCCGGCGATGTGATCGTGCACGTGTTCAGACCCGAGGTCCGCGAGTTCTACAGTCTCGAGAGATTGTACACGCAGGGCCCAGGGGCGGCGAAGGCGATCTGAGAGGCTGCTGGCCGATTTCGAATCGGCTGACGCGCATGCTAGCGTCGTGCGCGCGCAGATCGCGCGCGGTCCAGAAAACGCGACCCTGAACATATCATGCGCATAGCCGTCATTGCGGTGGGCCGGCTGAAGCAGGGCCCCGAACGGGAGCTTGCCGAGCGCTATTTCGAGCGGTTCGACGAGGCCGGCCGCAAGCTCGGATTCCGCGAGCTCGCCATCCACGAATTGCCCGAAAGCCGTGCGCGCGATACCGCGACGCGGATGGCCGAAGAGGCGGCGGCGATCTCCGCGCATGTTCCCGAAAAATCGGTCCTGGTGGCGCTGGACGAGCGCGGCCAGAATCTGGATTCGACCGTATTCGCACGGCATCTCGGGCGCTGGCGCGACGAAGGTGCCGGTCATACTATCTTCATGATCGGAGGGGCGGACGGACTTTCGCCCGAATTGCGCCGTAAGGCCAAGCTCGCGATCGCGTTCGGCTCTGCGACCTGGCCGCATCAAATGGTCCGCGTCATGCTTCTGGAACAGCTTTATCGGGCCGCCACCATTCTGGCCGGCCACCCCTATCACCGCGCGTGATCCGCGCCACAACGAGCACCTTTGCTTAAAGCGATGCGAGCGCCAATTCTCAACCTGCTGCTGATCGCCGGCGTTTTGGGCTCAAATATTTTGGGCGCAAGCCTCGCGCAAGCTCAGACGCCTGCACCGCAGACTGCGGCCGTCGCGCCCGATGCGATCAAGCAGCGCGAGCAGGAGCTCGAAGCCGCGCGCGCCAGCAAGAAGAGCGCGGAGGAAGCGCAGGCCAAGCTCAAGGCCGAGATCACCTCGCTCGGCCACGACCGCACCCAGCTCAATCAACAGTTGATCGACACCGCTGCCAATGTGCGCACCGTCGAGACCAAGATCGACGAGGCCGAAGTGCGGCTGCGATCGCTGAACGGCCGCGAGCAGGCGATGCGCAGCTCGCTCGATTTACGCCGCGCCGACATCGTCGAGGTGCTGGCGGCCTTGCAGCGCGCCGGAAGGCGGACGCCGCCAGCGCTATTGGTACGGCCCGAGGATGCCCTGCAATCGCTGCGCACGGCGATGCTGCTCGGTGCCGTCGTGCCGGAATTACGCGGTCGTGCCGAGAAGATCGCAAGCGAGCTCGGCGAGCTCGTGGCCTTGCGCAAGACCATCGCGACCGAGCGCGACCAGCTCGCATCCGACCGCGACAAGGTGCGTAACGACCAGACCCGGCTCGCGGCTCTGGTCGACGAGCGGCAGCGCCAGCAGGCGTCGCGCGAAAAGGACCTCGACGCCGAGAATGCGCGCGCCGTCGCGCTCTCGAGACAGGTCGGCGATCTCCAGGGGCTGATCGCCAAGATGGAGCAGGATCTGCAAAGTGCCGCCAAGGCAGCCGAGAAGGCGGCCGAGGCCGCCAGGCAGGCCGAGGCCAAGGCGGCTGCAAACGCGGCCGCCAGCGCCAAGACCGGCCCCGGCGCTTTCAAGGATCGTTCCCGGACCACCCCTGCGATGGCCTTCGCTGCGGCCAAGGGTCTCCTGCCTCTTCCGGTTAACGGTAACAAGATCAGGGATTTCGGCGGTTCTGACGGGCTCGGCGGGGTCCAGAAGGGCATTTCGCTGGCGACCAGGCCCGGCTCCCAGGTCACGACGCCGTGTGACGGCTGGGTGGTCTATGCCGGCCCGTTCCGCAGCTATGGACAACTCTTGATCCTCAATGCCGGGGGCGGGTATCATGTGCTGATCGCCGGGATGGAGCGCATTTCGGTCAACATCGGTCAGTTTGTGCTCACGGGGGAGCCTGTCGCGACCATGGGGTCGACTTCTCAAGTCGCCTCCATTCTCGCCACGAACGCGAGTCAACCTGTGCTCTATGTCGAGTTCCGCAAAGACGGCACTCCAATCGATCCAGGCCCATGGTGGGCCGCAAATGAAGGCGAGAAGGTTCGCGGATGATGCGCAAGACTTCAGTTATCCTCCTCAGCGCGGCCACCGGTGCGGCGCTGACGCTGTTCGTGACGCAACCGCGCGCAGTCTTCATGGGCTCCAGCGCGCGAGCCGCCACCGCGGACACCTATCGCCAGCTCAATTTGTTCGGCGACGTCTTCGAGCGCGTGCGCTCGGACTATGTCGAGAAGCCCGACGACACCAAGCTGATCGAATCCGCGATCAGCGGCATGCTCACCGGTCTCGATCCGCATTCGAGCTACATGGACGCCAAGAGCTTCCGCGACATGCAGGTGCAGACCCGCGGTGAGTTCGGCGGCCTCGGCATCGAAGTCACGATGGAAGATGGCCTGATCAAGGTGGTCTCGCCGATCGACGACACCCCGGCCTCGCGCGCCGGCGTCATGGCCAACGACATCATCACCAATCTCGACGACGAGGCGGTGCAGGGCCTGACCCTGAACCAGGCGGTCGAGAAGATGCGCGGCCCCGTCAACACCAAGATCAAGCTCAAGATCATCCGCAAGGGCCAGGACAATCCGATCGACGTCACGCTGGTGCGCGACAACATCCGCGTCCGCTCGGTGCGCGCCCGCGTCGAGGCCGACGACATCGCCTATATCCGCATCACCACCTTCAACGAGCAGACCACCGAAGGCCTGAAGCGCGAGGTCGCCAACCTCTCGAACCAGATCGGCGACAAGCTGAAGGGCTACGTCATCGACCTGCGCAACAACCCGGGCGGGCTGCTCGAGGAAGCGGTCACCGTCTCCGACTCCTTCCTGGAGAAGGGCGAGATCGTCTCGACCCGCGGCCGCAATGCCGAGGAGACCCAGCGCCGTACCGCGCATACGGGCGACCTCACCAAGGGCAAGCCGGTCATCGTGCTGGTCAATGGCGGCTCGGCTTCGGCGTCGGAGATCGTCGCCGGTGCGCTGCAGGACCACAAGCGTGCGACCATCGTCGGCACGCGCTCGTTCGGCAAGGGCTCGGTGCAGACCATCATTCCGCTCGGAAGCGGCAACGGCGCGCTGCGTCTGACCACGGCGCGCTACTACACGCCGTCGGGCAAGTCGATCCAGGCCAAGGGCATCGTGCCCGACATCGAAGTGCTGCAGGACGTGCCGGACGAGCTGAAGTCGCGCACCGACACCAAGGGCGAAGCTTCACTGCGCGGTCACCTCAAGAACGACGGCGACGAGAAGACCGGCTCGCAGTCCTACGTTCCGCCGGACGCCAAGGACGACAAGGCGCTCAAGCTCGCCGACGATCTGCTCCACGGCATCAAGAACAGCGCCTCCGCGGCGCCCACCCCGGGCGGCGACAAGGCCACGACCGACAAGCCCAAAGCGGCGAACTAGGTCGGCGCATCACGATCTGACGAAAAAGGGCGGCTCCCGGAGCCGCCCTTTTTGCTTGGAATTCCTGCTATCCCCGGCCTATCCCGGCCTGCCGCCGCTTGACCTCGGCGTGGTATCGTCGTCTCGAGTGATTCGGGATCGCGCATGACTGAAACGGCTGATGATCTGAGCGCCCCGCTCGGACGGGACAAGCCGCGCCGGAAACGCCGGCTGCGGCTGCCGTTCACGGCCATGCAACTGCTCGCTGTCCTGCTCGGCCTGTTCCTGGTCAGCTTTGCCGGCTTCGCCATCTTCAACAAGGATCCGCTCGGCGGCGAGCCGATGACACGACTCGCGATCCGCGAGCCCAATGCCGCAGACAAGGCGGGCGATGACAAGCCGGCCGCTTCCGGCCACGGCCAGGACAGCAAGCAGGAGACGAAGCACGAGACCAAGGAGGCGCCGAAGCAGGCGGGCGAGCAGAAGACCGTCACCATGATCGACGGTTCCACCGGCACGCGCCACGACGTGGTGATCGGCGGCGATCCCGCCGGCAAGAGCGAGGCGGCCTCGGCCTCCGCACCGCCGCCCGTCATGGCCGGGATCGACCCAAAACTTCTCGAGAAATCGCGCTACGGCATGATCCCCGCGATTTCCGGCGACCTCAAGCCGTTCAACGTCTATGCGGCGGATGCCGACCGCGCCAAGGCCGCCAAGATGCCGGTGGTCGCGATCCTGATCGGCGGCCTCGGCGTCGGCGCCGCCAAGACCACCGATGCCATCATGCGGCTGCCAGCGGCGGTGACGCTGGCCTTCACGCCTTATGGGTCCGATCCGGGAAAACTCGCCGAGCGCGCCCGCGCCCAGCGCCACGAGATCTTCCTCCAGATCCCGATGGAGCCCTATGACTTCCCCGACAACGATCCGGGGCCGCAGACGCTGCTGACGTCGCTCAGTGCGGACCAGAACATGGACCGGCTGTACTGGCATCTGAGCCGGATGCAGGGCTATGCCGGCCTCACCAATTTCATGGGCGCCCGCTTCATCGCAACGGAGCCGGCGATGCAGCCGATCATCCGCGAGGCGGCCAAGCGCGGCCTCGGCTTCTTCGACGACGGCTCCTCGCCGCGCAGCATCGCGCCCCAGGCCGCCGGCAGCCTGGCGATGCCGTTCGGCAAGGGCGATATCGCGATCGACGCGGTGCCGACCCCGGCCGAGATCGACCGCGCCCTGACCAAGCTCGAAGCGGCGGCGCGCGAGCGCGGCGTGGCCGTGGGCACCGCCTCCGCCCTCCCGGTCTCGATCGAGCGCATTGGCGCCTGGACCAAGACATTGGGCGACCGAGGTATCCTTTTGGTGCCATTGACAACCGCGATGCTGAAATCAAAATCCAGCTAAATCAACGGATTGGTACGGCACAGACCCGCGGGGCCTGCTTCAGCCTTACCGACAGCATGCGAGAGGTCTGGCGGAATGGCGCGTTACGAGGATCTGCCCTACCGGACCTGCGTCGGCGTGATGTTGCTCAACAAGGACGGACTGGTGTTCATCGGCCGGCGTGCCGGCGGCATCGAGCATGTCGACGACACCCACGTCTGGCAGATGCCGCAGGGCGGCGTCGATCCCGGCGAGGACAATTGGGAGGCCGCCAAGCGCGAGCTCTATGAGGAGACCAGCGTGCGTTCGGTCGAGCGGATCGGCGAGGTTCCGGACTGGCTCACTTACGACATTCCGCGCACGGTCGCCGGGCGCACCTGGAAGGGCCGCTACCGCGGCCAGCGCCAGAAATGGTTCGCGGTCCGCTTCACCGGCAAGGACAGCGAGATCAACGTCGAAAAGCCCGGCGGCGGCCACAAGGCCGAGTTCGTGAGCTGGCGCTGGGAGCCGATGAGGAACCTGACTGGGCTGATCGTCCCGTTCAAGCGCCCGGTCTACGAGCGCGTGGTGAAGGAATTTTCCCCGCTGGCGCAGGATTAAGTTCAAGTCGCCGTTCCAGCTTGATGCTAATGCATCGCCTGAAATGACGACGAGAGATCCACGTGTGACCACTGAAAAACCCTACCGTCCCAATGTCGGAATCGCGCTGTTCAACGCCGATGGCCGCGTGCTGATCGGGCACCGCTTCAAGGGCGACGGCCCCGAGATCATCCTGCCGGGCTTGGACTGGCAGATGCCGCAGGGCGGCGTCGACGAGGGCGAGGATTTGCGCCACGCCGCGCTGCGCGAGCTCTGGGAAGAGACCAGCGTCAAGAGCGCAACCTATCTCGGCGAGACCGACTGGCTGACTTACGAATTCCCGCCCTATGACGGGCCGCAGACGCATCGGCTGGCGAAATTCCGCGGCCAGCGCCAGAAGTGGTTCGCGCTGCGCTTCACCGGCAAGGATGACGAGATCGATCCGCTGACGCCGCGCAACGGCCAGCCCGCCGAGTTCGACGCCTGGCGCTGGGAGCGGCTCGACCGCGTCCCCGACGTCGTGGTGCCGTTCCGCCGCCACGTGTACAGCGCCGTGGCGCAGCAGTTTGCGCCTTTCGCGAACTAAAAACGCGAAAACAACCCCATGCACAGTAGAACGGGGTTGAAATCATTAGAGAACTTTTTCCGGAAATTTGCGAAAGCCTAGTTGATCGGTCCCACCGTGAACGGGCCGATCGCGATGACGTGGCAATCGCTGTCGCGCTTGGAGCAGTCGGCGAGCGCGGAATTGACGGCGGACTGCTCGTCGGCGGCCCTCACACCGAGGCCCGGCCGGCCCGCGGTGCCGACTGCGACGGCGTTCCAGCCCATGCCATCGGCGAGCTTGCGCACCACCTCGTCGCGCGCATCGGCGACAATCGAGGCGTTGGACGCCGCGTGGAAGAAGCCGGTGATCCGGAGCAGGGTCGGGATCGGCACGACGAAATTCTCGTCGACCGCAACGACCAGGCAGGCGACGCCGGCGATCGCGCCGCACGATTCCAGCGAACGCCGCGCGGCATCGTCGGCGGATGACGCGCCCATCACCATGAAATATTGACCGCCCGGGCCGAGCGCGACCGCGCGGGATTTTGCCGCGGGCACGTACATGTTCTCGAGCCGGACCTTGGCGGGATCGCGCACCATCGGAAAGTCTTTCGAGGCGAAGGCGCGCTCGGTCATGGCATCATGCCGGACGAACGGTTGCGGCGGCATCGGCGGCTTGCCGTGCGTGTAGACGACGTTGTTGCCGACCGCATAGAGCTCGCAGCGCCGCGGCGACTGCGCGGCATCGGCGCGCTTCTGACACTGATCGAGTGCGGCGTTGCGCGCGGCTTCCTCGTTCGGCTGATTCAACGACGCGCCGGTGAACCCGCCGACATTGAGCGCGAACGCCTTGTAGTCGCCGGCAGCGGAATAGTCGCCAGCCAGGTAGTTGCGGATGCGCTCGTTGATGAAGGGGACGCTGTCGGCGGGAAACTTTCCGAGCATCGGCGAAGCCGATGGTGCCGGCATGGGCATCGGCGCTTTCGCCGCCATGGCTGATGGGCTTGGCGCTGTTGATGCAACCACGCTGGGCGCAGGGCTCGATACAGGGCTTGGCACGATCGCTGCGATCGCCGGCGCCCTCGTCGTCTCGAGCTTGGTGAAATAGAGGAAGCCGCCGACGCCGATGGCGACGATGGAGACGACACCGACCACCAGCGGCCACATCCAGTTCGGCGCGGGCTCGGCCGTCGTCACCTTCTTGATCTGCGGCGTCGCGTAGCTGCCGTCCCCGCGCCGCATCGCCACCATGTAGGCGTGCACCGGCGTCGGGATGTTCTTGACCTCCTGCGCGCCGATATCGGCGAACTGCACCGACAGCTTGTTGGCGACCTGCTCGTGCACGGCGCGGGAGACGCAGATGCCGCCGACCTCGGCGAGGCCCTCGAGCCGGGCGGCGATATTGACACCGTCACCGAGCAGATCGCCGTCGCGCTCGACCACGTCGCCGATGGTGATGCCGATGCGGAACGACATCTGCCGGCTTGGCGGATAGGCCATGTTGCGGGTTCGCAGGGATTCCTGGATATCAATCGCGCAGCGCACCGCATCGACTGCGCTTGGAAATTCCGCGAGCACGGCGTCGCCCGCGGTGTTGAAGATGCGTCCGCCCGCCCTGGCAATGAAATCGTCGACGACCTCGCGATAGGAGGCGAGACGCCGCAGCGTCTCCTCTTCGTCTTCCGCGACCAGTCGTGAATAGCCGGCAATATCGGCTGCGAAAATCGCTGCGATCTTGCGTTTCATCTGCGGCCGGCCCCCGGAACAAAGTTCGCGGGCGCAGAATGGCGCTATCGGCGGCGCGGTGCAACAAAGTTTCAGCGCCCGCCACTTCCGTGACGAGCGCTGAACTTATTCAGGAATTTGTAGCTTGAGCCCCGGCGCAGTGCACCGGGGCTTAGTGCATCGCCGTGCTGTTGAGCTGCTGCTGGATGCTCTTGAAGTGGTCGAGCCGCGCGATGGCTTGATCGAGCTCGTTGCCTTCGTGCTCCTTCAATCCCTCTTCCATCTCCGAGACGGTCGCGGCGAACTGGGCGCGGTCGAGCTCGGCCAGCGAGGTCGCGACGTCGGCGAGCACGGTCAGGCCCTTGTCGGAAACTTCGGCGATACCGCCGAGCACGATGATCTTCTCGTGCTTGCCGCCGGTGGTTACGGTGAGAATGCCGGGCCGGATCGCGGCCACGACCGGCGCATGTCCCGCCAGCACGCCGAAGTCACCTTCGACGCCGGGGATATCGACCTGGTCGACCTCGCCCGAGAAGGCGAGCTTTTCCGGCGAGACGAGATCGAAGTGGAAGGTGGCCATTGGAAACCTGCGAATGGTGAGTAGCGAATTGCGAATGGAGGGGGAGCAGCGCGACTATTCGCTACTCCCTGCTCGCCCTTCGCAGCTTAGGCCGCCTCGGCCGCCAGCTTCTTGCCCTTTTCGATCGCCTCTTCGATGGTGCCGACCATGTAGAAGGCGGCTTCCGGCAGGTGGTCATACTTGCCTTCGCAGAGGCCACGGAAGCCCTTGATGGTGTCCGCGAGGTCGACGAACTTGCCGGGCGAGCCGGTGAAGATTTCGGCGACGTGGAACGGCTGCGACAGGAAGCGCTCGATCTTGCGGGCGCGGGCCACCGTCAGCTTGTCCTCTTCCGAAAGTTCGTCCATGCCGAGAATGGCGATGATGTCCTGCAGCGACTTGTAGCGCTGCAGCACCTGCTGGACCTGACGCGCGGTGTCGTAGTGCTCCTGGCCGACGACGAGCGGCGAGAGCATGCGCGAGGTCGAGTCGAGCGGATCCACCGCCGGATAGATGCCCTTTTCCGAGATCGCGCGGTTCAACACCGTGGTGGCGTCCAAATGCGCGAACGAGGTCGCGGGCGCCGGGTCGGTCAAGTCGTCGGCCGGAACGTAAATGGCCTGCACCGAAGTGATCGAACCCTTCTGCGTGGTGGTGATGCGCTCCTGCAGCGCGCCCATGTCGGTGGCGAGCGTCGGCTGGTAACCCACGGCGCTCGGGATACGACCGAGCAGCGCCGACACTTCAGAACCGGCCTGGGTGAAACGGAAGATGTTGTCGACGAAGAACAGCACGTCCTGGCCCTGGTCACGGAAGTGCTCGGCGACGGTCAGACCGGTGAGGCCGACGCGGGCGCGGGCGCCGGGCGGCTCGTTCATCTGGCCGAACACCAGCGCGCACTTCGACTTGACGCTCGGATCCGGATTGTTCGGATCGGCGTTGACCTTGGACTCGATGAACTCGTGATAGAGGTCGTTGCCCTCGCGGGTACGCTCGCCCACGCCGGCGAACACGGAGTAACCACCGTGCGCCTTCGCGACGTTGTTGATCAGCTCCTGAATCAGCACGGTCTTGCCGACGCCGGCGCCGCCGAACAGGCCGATCTTGCCGCCCTTGGCATAGGGCGCGAGCAAGTCGACGACCTTGATGCCGGTGACGAGAATTTCAGCTTCGGTCGACTGGTCGGTGTAGCTCGGCGCTTCCTGATGGATGGCGCGCGTGCCCTCGGACTGGATCGGGCCGGCTTCGTCGATCGGCTCGCCGATCACGTTCATGATGCGGCCGAGCGTGCCCGCACCGACGGGAACCGAGATCGGCTGACCGGTGTCGGTCACTTCCTGGCCGCGGACCAGACCTTCGGTCACGTCCATCGCGATCGTGCGCACGGTGGACTCACCAAGATGCTGCGCAACTTCCAGCACGAGGCGGATGTTGCCGTTCCTGGTTTCCAACGAATTCAGAATGGCCGGCAGATGGCCTTCGAACTGAACGTCGACGACGGCGCCCATGACCTGGGTGACACGACCGACCTGGGTAGCTGCTGTAGCCATGAAGCTCTCCTTCGAAATTCTTTACTTGAACGACCGTCGTTTGGTTCGTGCGTCAGACCGCCTCGGCGCCGGAGATGATCTCGATCAGCTCCTTGGTGATCTGGGCTTGACGGGTTCGGTTGTAGATCTGGGTTTGCTTGCGGATCATTTCGCCCGCGTTGCGGGTGGCGTTGTCCATCGAGCTCATCTGGGCGCCGTAGAACGAGGCGTTGTTTTCCAGCAGCGCACGGAAAATCTGCACCGCGATATTCCGCGGCAACAGGCCGGAGAGGAGTTCGTCTTCCTCCGGCTCGTAGTCGTAGGACGTCGACGGCGCGTTCGCCGCCTTTTCTTCCACGGTCAGCGGAATGATCTGCTGCGCGGTCGGGACCTGGGCAATTACCGACTTGAACTGCGCGTAGAACAGCGTGCAGACGTCGAATTCGCCGTTGTCGAAGCGGGCCAGAACCTTCTTGGCGATGTCCTCGGCGTTGACGAAGCCGAGCTGACGAACGCCGCGCAGGTCGAGATGCTCGACGATCTGCTTGTCGTACAGGCGGCGGAGTTGCTCGTAGCCCTTGCGTCCGACGCAGAAGAATTTGACCTCCTTGCCCTGCGCCATCAGCGACTGGGCGCGCTCGCGCGCGAGGCGCACGATCGAGGAGTTGAAGGCGCCGGACAGGCCGCGCTCGCCGGTGCAGACCAGCAGCAGGTGAACCTGGTCCTTGCCGGTGCCGGCCAGCAGCACCGGCGCGCCGGGCGAACCGGCGGCAGCGCTGGCGATGTTGGAGATCACCGCGCTCATCTTGTCGGCATAGGGCCGCGCCGCCTCGGCTGCTTGCTGGGCGCGGCGCAATCGGGATGCCGCGACCATTTGCATGGCCTTGGTGATCTTCTGCGTCGCCTTGGTGGAGGCGATGCGGACGCGCATGTCTTTAAGTGACGCCATTCTTCGTTCACCCCGGCGGTTCGATCCCTTGGATCAAGCCGCTAGCCTATCCCAGTCGTCATGCCCGGGCGTGTCCCGGGCATCCACGTCTTCGTTTCCATGCAGTGAGGCACGGAAGGCCGGGACAAGAAGCCCGGCCTTGCGACCGTTCTCTTATGCGAAGCTCTTGGCGAAACCTTCGACCACCGACTTCAGCTTGGCGGCGGTGTCGTCGGAGAGATCGCGGCTGTCGCGGATCGCGTTGAGGATCTCGACATTCTTGCCGCGCAGCAGCGACAACAGACCGTCCTCGAACGCACGCACCTTGTTGACCGGAAGCGGATCGAGATAGCCGTTGGTGCCGGCCCAGATCACGCAGACCTGCTCTTCCATCTTCAGTGGCGCGAACTGCGGCTGCTTCAGCAGCTCGGTGAGACGCGAGCCGCGGTTGAGCAGGCGCTGGGTCGAGGCGTCGAGGTCGGAGCCGAACTGCGCGAACGCCGCCATTTCGCGGTACTGCGCCAGCTCGCCCTTGATCTTGCCGGCGACCTTCTTGGTGGCCTTGGTCTGCGCCGAGGAGCCGACGCGCGACACCGACAGACCGACGTTCACCGCGGGGCGGATGCCCTGGAAGAACAGGTCGGTTTCGAGGAAGATCTGGCCGTCGGTGATCGAGATGACGTTGGTCGGAATGTAGGCCGACACGTCGTTGGCCTGGGTTTCGATGACCGGCAGCGCCGTCAGCGAGCCCGAGCCCTGGTCCTTGTTCAGCTTCGCCGCGCGCTCGAGCAGGCGGGAATGCAGATAGAACACGTCGCCCGGATAGGCTTCGCGGCCCGGCGGGCGGCGCAGCAGCAGCGACATCTGGCGGTAGGCGACGGCCTGCTTGGACAAATCGTCATAGATGATGACGGCGTGCATGCCGTTGTCGCGGAAGTACTCGCCCATGGTGCAGCCGGTGAACGGCGCGATGTACTGCATCGGCGCCGGATCGGACGCGGTGGCGGCGACGATGATCGAATATTCCAGCGCGCCCTGCTCTTCCAGCACCTTCACGAACTGGGCAACGGTCGAGCGCTTCTGACCGATCGCGACGTAGACGCAATACAGCTTGATGTTCTCGTCCGGCTGCGCGTTGAGCGGCTTCTGGTTGAGGATGGTGTCGAGCGCGATCGCGGTCTTGCCGGTCTGACGGTCACCGATGATCAGCTCGCGCTGGCCGCGGCCGATCGGGATCAGAGCATCGATCGCCTTGAGGCCGGTCGCCATCGGCTCGTTCACCGATTTGCGCGGAATGATGCCGGGCGCCTTGACGTCGACGCGCATGCGCTTGTCGGCCTGGATCGGGCCCTTGCCGTCGATGGGATTGCCGAGCGCGTCGACGACGCGGCCGAGCAGGCCCTTGCCGACCGGCGCGTCCACGATGGCGCGGGTGCGCTTGACGGTCTGACCTTCCTTGATCTCGCGGTCGGCGCCGAAAATAACGATACCGACGTTGTCGGTTTCGAGGTTCAGCGCCATGCCGCGGGTGCCGTTCTCGAACTCGACCATTTCACCGGCCTGGACGTTATCCAGACCGTAAACGCGGGCGATACCGTCGCCGACGGACAGCACCTGTCCGACTTCGGAGACTTCAGCTTCCTGGCCGAAATTCTTGATCTGGTCCTTGAGGATCGCGGAAATTTCCGCGGCGCGGATGTCCATCAGCCTGCCTCTTTCATCGCGTGCTTGATCGAATTGAGTTTGGTGCGAAGCGAACTATCGATCATCCGGCTGCCAAGCTTGACCACGAGGCCACCGATGATCGAGGGATCGACCTTCACGTTGAGCGCGACGTCCTTGCCGGTCACCGACTTCAGGGCAACCTTGAGGGCGTCGAGATTCTTGTCCGAGAGCGCCTCCGCCACGGTGACGTCGGCCGTCGCCTCGCCCTTGAACTTGGCGACCAGGGCGCGATAGGCGCGGATGACGTCAGCCACCGCGAACAGGCGGCGATTGGCGGTCAGCACTTTTAGGAAATTGGCGGAGATGCCGGCGATGCCTGCCTTGTCCAGCACGGCCGAGAGGGCCCTGGACTGGGCGTCGGCCGCGAAAACCGGGCTGCGAACGAGGCGCTTCAGATCGGCGCTTTCGTTGAGCATGCCCTCGAATTTCTCGAGATCGGCTTTGACCTCGTCGACCACTTTCTGGTCGCGGGCCAGTTCAAACAAGGCCGTTGCATAACGGCCCGACACACCGGAAACGGACGTATCTTCTGCAGCCACAGACGTGCTCTTTTTGCTGTCAAACTCGCAAGGGAAAAACCGTCGCCACAAAGCGGCGCCTAGCGATCCAAGCCCTTGGAATTCAAGCGGGACTTCGATTTTCGACCCCGCACGGAAGTGCCGGGCTCGTTAAAATCGCGGCTTTGCTAACATAGCAGGCGCGCACGTGCAACATGACGCCAAATTAAAGGCATGACGTTCTGTCGCCAGTTCGTCGCAGTCCGCGACGACGCGACGACGACCTGCCACGCCGCGGAATTGCCACAGCGCTTAAGCCAGCCCATGAGCCGACACCGGCGATTTGTTCCTGCCCTCAGCGCATAGCGGCCATGAACACGGATCGCTGAGGCGTGATTCCGGGCGCATCCGCTTCACTCGCCGAATACTTACCCAATTCTAAATGCGGGAAGCGATGACTTCATTTTACAGTATTTGTAAGTAATATAGAGGTTAATGAATCGTTAAAATCCAAGATTACGGAATATCGGCCGAATATCCCCGCCGGTAACAAGATATTACATGAAGACACAGAACGGATTTACTGCCCAATTCACGCCTCATTAGGAATCGAAACGCGGTCCCGCTCGCAAACTTACGGGGGCTCCACTTGCCACATATGTGGCAATACTAGCTTAGGGACCAATATATGCTTTGTTTGAAGACGCTGGGCTCTGTGACCCGGCCGCGTACGGCGATCGCCTTTGTTGCCGCAACTCTTCTCATCGGTGGAACTGCCACCGAAGCTTCCGCCAAATCCCGCCATCACCATCGGTATTCCCACCATCATCACCGCCACCACGCCCAGAACGATGCCAACACGACCTCTGATTGGCGTAACGCCAATGCGTCGATGACACCGTCGCAGGGTACCGGACGTTCCTTCTCCGGCATGGCTTCCTTTTACGGCAACGAGTCCGGCAGCAGGACCGCCTCGGGCCAGCGCTTCAACCAGAACGCCATGACCGCGGCGCACCGTTCGCTGCCGTTCGGCACCAAGCTGCGGGTCACCCATGGCGGCTCGAGCGTCATCGTCACCATCAACGACCGTGGCCCGTTCATTCGCGGCCGTGTCCTCGACCTCTCCACGGGCGCTGCCCGTGCCATCGGCCTCACCGGCGCCGGCGTCGGCCGCGTCACCGCGGAAGTCGTCTCCTAAGACGCGCGACGCGTGAAACAAGCCCGCCGTCTTGGGGGACGGCGGGCTTTTTGTTTGTTCCTCCGCCGTCCTTGCGAGGAGCGCAGCGACGGGGAGAGAGCGGTGGCCTACAAAAAGCTCTGCGGATCGACGTCGACTTCGAGCTTTTGATTGCCCTTCGGCTTCGGGCATGCGGCAAGCCAGTTGCGCAGATAATCCGACAGGTCGAAGCCGCGTGCTGATTTCACCAGAATGCGGAAGCGGTAGCGGCCCTTGATGACCGCGAGCGGGGCTTCCGCCGGGCCCAGCACCACCACGCGCTCATCGCGCGGCGCGAGCGCGACGAGGTGGCGGCCAAAGCCTTCGGCGCTCGGCCGGTCGCCGGCGGAAATGATCAGGCTCGCGAGCCGCCCGAACGGCGGATAGAGCGTGCGTTCGCGCAAATCGATCTCGCTGTCGTAGAAGGCTTCGCGGTCGCAGGCGATCAGCGCCTTCATCACGGGATGATCGGGCTGGTGGGTCTGGAGATAGCCGATGCCACGGCCCTGCTCGCGCCCGGCGCGGCCGATCACTTGGTTGAGCAATTGCCAGGTGCGCTCGGAGGCGCGCGGATCGCCATTGGACAGGCCGAGATCGGCATCGACCACGCCGACCAGGTTGAGCCGCGGGAAATTGTGGCCCTTGGCGACGAGCTGGGTGCCGATGATGACGTCGACGCGGCCCTCCGCAATGTCATTCAGCTCGGAGCGCATCGTCTCGACCGAGGTGATGAGATCGCTCGACAGCACCATGGTGCGCGCCTCCGGGAACAGCGCCGCCGCCTCCTCCTGCAAGCGCTCGACACCGGGCCCGACCGCGACCAGCGATTCCTCCGCCGCGCAATGCGGGCAGGTTTGCGGGCGCGGCATCGAGAAACCGCAATGGTGACAGACGAGGCGCTGGCGGAAGCGATGATCGACCAGCCAGGCGTCGCAGATGGTGCAGGCGAAGCGATGGCCACAGGCGCGGCACAGCGTCAACGGCGCATAGCCGCGGCGATTGAGGAACAAGAGCGCCTGCTCGCGCCGCTCGATCGCGGTCCTGATCTCGGACGCCAGCCGCGGCGAGATGAAGCGGCCGCGCGCCGGCGGCTCGCGGCGCATGTCGATGGCCTCGATATGCGGCATGTGCTGGCCGCCGAAGCGCGACGGCAGCGCGATGCGCTGATAGCGGTTCTTGCGCGCATTGACCTCGGATTCGACCGACGGCGTCGCCGACGCCAGCACGATCGGAACCTTTGCGATATGGGCGCGCACCACCGCCATGTCGCGGGCGTGATAATGCACGCCCTCGTCCTGCTTGTAGGCCTGGTCGTGCTCTTCATCGACCACGATGAGGCCGAGATTGGCGTAGGGCAGAAACAGCGCCGAGCGCGCGCCGACCACGACCGGCGCGCTGCCCTCGGAGATCGCCGTCCAATTGCGCGCGCGAGTGCGCGGCGTCAGCTCGGAATGCCATTCCAGAGGCCGCACGCCAAAACGCTGCGCGAAGCGGTCGAGGAACTGGCCGGTGAGCGCGATCTCCGGCATCAGGATCAGCGATTGCTTTCCGCGTCGGATCGCCTCGGCCACGGCTTCGAAGTAAACCTCGGTCTTGCCCGAGCCGGTGACGCCATCGAGCAGCGCGACGTGAAAGCTGCCGTTGGCCGCGAGCGCGCGCATGGCATCGACCCCGGCGCGCTGGAGCGGCGAAAAATCCGGCCGGCTGAAATCCGGATTCGGTGCCGGCGGCGGCGGAGCCGGCGGCATCGGCTCGACCGTGAGCGTGCCTTCGTCGACGAGGCCGTCGATCACGCCGGCCGAAACGCCGGCCTCCTTGGCGGCTTCCGACTTGCCGTGCAGCAGCCGGTCCGACAGCACCTCGATCAGGCGCTGCCGCGCCGGCGTCAGACGTTTTGGCGGATCGCCGACCAGGCGCACGCCGGCGCGCACCCGCTCGGGGCCGAGGTTCTCGCCCATTCGCAGGCACATGCGCAGCACCATGCCGCGCGGGCTCAGCGTGTAATTGGCGATCCAGTCGACGACCGCACGCAACTCGGGCTTCAGCGGCGGGATGTCGAGCTTTTCGCTGACCTCCTTCAGGCGGTTGTGCAGGCGCGGATCCGGATTGGCGTTTTCGGCCCAGACCACGGCGAGCACCTCGCGCGGGCCGAGCGGCACGCCGATAATGTCGCCCGCCTTCAGCTCCATCCCGCGCGGCACCTTGTAGGAATAGGTCTGGTCGAGCGCGACCGGCACCAGCACGTCGACCATGCGGGTCGCGTTGGCGGAGACGGCGTTGCTGCGCGACGTGTGATCCATGGGGGGGAATCGGAACCAGGGGCCTCAAGGCTAGCGCCCTGAGGCGGCCTTAGCGAACGATAAACGAGTGTGATGCGATATACTGAGTGGAATCACCACGTCCAGAGCGCATGAGCAAAGCGGCCGTCCCATACATCGAGCTCGCCAGCGCCGATCCTGATATCGCGCAGGAGATGATGCGCTGGCTGTCGCATCTCGGCGCGGAGCGGCGGCTGTCGCCGAAGACGCTGGAAGCCTATGCCCGCGATTTGCGGCAGTGCCTGAATTTCCTCTGCGGCCATTGGGGCGAGCGGGTGACGCTGAAGCGGTTCGCTGCGCTGGAGGCCACCGATATAAGGGCCTTCATGGCGATGCGCCGTGCCGACGATATTGCCGGGCGCTCGCTGATGCGCGCACTCGCGGGCCTGCGCTCGTTCGGCCGCTTCCTCGAACGCGAAGGCAAAGGCAAGGTCGGGGCGCTCTCGGCGATCCGCGCGCCGAAAGTCGCCAAGAGCCTGCCAAAGCCGCTGCCGATGGCGTCGGCCAAACGTCTTGCGGACGCCGACGAGCGCGCCGGCGAGGATCGCGAGAGCTGGATTTTGGCGCGCGATGCCGCGGTGATGGCTCTCCTCTACGGCTCGGGCCTGCGCATCTCCGAAGCGCTGGGGCTGACGCGCCGCGAGGTGCCGCGTCCCGGCGAGGGCGACGTGCTGATCGTAACTGGCAAAGGCAACAAGACCCGCATGGTGCCGGTGCTCCAGAACGTGCTCGAGCTGGTGCAAGAATATGTCGCGATGTGCCCGTATCCGCTGCCGGCCGAAGGCCCGATCTTCGTTGGCGCACGCGGCGGGCCCTTGAGCCCGCGCATCATCCAGCTCGCGATGGAGCGGCTGCGCGGCGCGCTCGGCCTGCCCGACAGCGCCACGCCGCACGCGCTCCGCCATTCCTTCGCGACGCATCTGCTGTCACGCGGCGGCGATTTGCGCGCGATCCAGGAATTGCTCGGCCATGCCTCGCTCTCGACCACGCAGATCTATACCGGCATCGATGCCGAGCGGCTGCTGGAAGTCTATGCCAGCGCGCATCCGCGACGATAGCGGCTCAGTTGGCGAGATACTCGATATCGTAGACGTAGTTCGAGCCGCGCCCGACCTCGACGCGGACCATCGGCCTGAACGTCTCCAGCCGCTCATACAGCGGCGCCGTGACCTTCACCGGTTGGCCCGCGATGCGAACGAAATAGTCCGCCTTGCGACGGCTACCTGACCTCCACGCACGATCGACACGGCCTTCGATCACAAGGCGGGACGTCAGGTGATCGAGAAACAGCATTCGTCCGGCATACCATGCAAGACCGCTGCCGAGCAGCACGATCAGGATCATCGAGGCGAACGCCTTCGCCTTGTCGCCCCATGAGCCGTACAGCGGAGGTTGTCGCAGCTGCGAGCCGACGATAATCAGGCCCAGAACAACGAGGCCGATATGGACGTCGTTGACTGCGATGATCGAGCTCTTGTCATAAAGCCGCAACAGGCCGATGTAGATCAGGCCCAGCGCGAGGACAATCTTGCCGACGAACGGAAAGGCCGCGGTGTTGCGGGCCTTCAGCAGCGCAAACGCGGAGGCGAGGATGGAAGGCCAGACGCAGGCTGCGATGAATTCCGCTGTGGTCATAGGACAGGACTAGATCAGCCCGGACGCGAAACCCTTAATTGCAACGGGCATCGCGGCTTGCCACTTGCGCCCGTCGCGCGGTTCGGTCAATCGTTGGTAAACAGGCAGGAGGGATTTATGAGCGCACATGAAAGCATGGAGCATGCCGAGCACGCCGAACACGCGTCCGGCTCGAACAAGAAGATCGCGCTCCTGATCGCCGTTCTGGCGCTTTTCCTGGCGATCTCCGAGACGCTCGGCAAGGGCGCCCAGACCGAATCGATCAGCAAGAACGTCGAGGCTTCCAACCTCTGGGCCTTCTTCCAGGCCAAGAGCATCCGCCGCACGGTGGTGCAGACCGCGGCCGAGCAGGGCAAGCTGACGTTCGGCGCCGCGACCGACGAGGCCACCAAGGCCGCGGCTCAGAAGCAGATCGAGGACTGGCAGAAGACCGCGCAGCGCTACCGCTCCGAGCCGGAGACCGGCGAAGGCACCGAGCAGCTGGCCGAAAAGGCCAAGCACGCCGAGCATGAGCGCGACGAGGCGACTGCGAAATATCATCACTTCGAGCTGGCGTCCGCCGCCTTCCAGATCGGCATCGTGCTGGCCTCAGCCACAATCATCACCGGCATGCTGCCGCTCGCCTGGATCGCGGGCCTGCTGACGATCGGTGGGCTCATCATGACCGGGCTCGGCCTGTGGTTGCCGCATCTGCTGCATTTGCATTGAGGCGTTGACGCTCTATCGCGCGACATGCGCGCTGTCATGCCCCGGCTTGACCGGGGCATCCAGTACGCCGCGGCTCCTCCGTATCCCATCGCAGTCTCTGGAATACTGGATTGCCCGCCTTCGCGGGCAATGACACTGAACAAGTGGCGACGCTCAGCGCGCTTCGTGCACGCTCTTGCGAAAACGCTGGATCAGGCGGAGCGTGCGGGAGGACCAGCCTTCGCCGTCGCCGGCGATCAGCTCCCTGATGCGCCGCTTGATAGGATCGACCAGCTCCGCGGCCTTGGCACGCAGCTTCAGCACCAGATCATAGAGCCGCTCGAACCAGGCCATCTCCATCAGCTTGTCGCGCGTCACGTCGAACACGAAGGCGGTGACGCCGACCCCGAGCAGCTTTGCGAACACGATGGTGAAGACCGCGCTGGTCCAGTATTCGTGCGTGAGCAGCCACAGGCCGACCAGCTTGAGCGGAAACAGCGGGATGATGGGCACGGCGAACACGATCAGCGTCATCGCCGGCGACAGCGCATCGACGCGGTCCGACAGCCATTGCTTGAACCGCGCGAGCGGAACAATTGCGACAACGCGCGCAACGATCGGTTCGAGATGGTCCCACAGCCAGGCTTCGATCAGGAAGGTGATCGCAAGCAGGACCCAGACCGGTTGAAGCAGGCGGCGTAGCATGTGTTTCCCGCCCGATTCGGCGCTGGGCGCGACCTACATATGGATGGCCCGCTTGCCGACTGCAAGCGCGGCTTCCTTGATGGCCTCCGAGCGGGTCGGGTGCGCGTGGCAGGTGCGCGCGAGATCCTCCGCGCTGCCGCCAAACTCCATGAGAACGGCCGCCTCATGGATCATTTCGCCGGCTTCGCGGCCGATAATGTGCACGCCGAGCACGCGATCGGTCTTCGCATCTGCGAGAATCTTCACAAAGCCGTCGGTGGTCTGGTTGACCTTGGAGCGGCCGTTGGCGGTAAAGGGAAACTTTCCGACGGTATAGGCCACGCCCGCCTGCTTCAGCTCCTCCTCGGTCTTGCCGACGGAGGATACTTCCGGCGTGGTATACACGACGCCTGGGATAACATCGTAGTTCACGTGGCCGGCCTGCCCGGCGATGATCTCGGCAACAGCGACGCCTTCATCCTCGGCCTTGTGCGCGAGCATCGGGCCCGCGACGACGTCGCCGATGGCATAGACGCCCTTCACGCTGGTGGCGAAGTGCGGATCGATCTGCACGCGGCCGCGATTGTCGAGCGCGACGCCGGCTTCCTTCAGGCCCAGCCCCTCCGTGTACGGCACACGGCCGATACAGACGAGAACGACGTCGGCTTCCAGCGTCTCGGCAGCGCCGCCCGCGGCGGGCTCGACCGTCGCCTTCAGCGTCTTGCCGGAGGTGTCCACGCCCGTGACCTTGGCACCCAGCTTGAAGGCAAAGCCCTGCTTCTCCAGGATGCGCTGGAATTGCTTGGCGATCTCGCCGTCCATGCCGGGCAGGATGCGGTCGAGGAATTCGACGACGACGACTTCGGCGCCGAGACGGTGCCAGACCGAGCCGAGCTCGAGCCCGATCACGCCGGCGCCGACGATCAGCAGCTTGCCCGGGACCTTGTCCAGCGACAGCGCGCCGGTCGACGACACGATGCGCGTCTCGTCGATCTCGATGCCCTTGAGGCGCGCGATGTCCGAGCCGGTCGCGATCACGATGCTCTTGGTTTCGATCACCTGCGACTTGCCGTCGGCGGAGACTTCGACCTTGCCGGTGCCGAGGATCTTGCCGGCGCCCTTGAGCACGTCGATCTTGTTCTTCTTCATCAGGAACTCGACGCCCTTGACGTTGCCGTCGATGCCCTGCTGCTTGAAGTTCATCATCGCAGGCAAATCGAGCTTCGGCGCGGAGACGCTGACGCCCATCTTGGCGAAGGAATGCCCGGCCTCCTCGAACATTTCGGAGGCGTGCAGCAGCGCCTTGGACGGCATGCAGCCGACATTGAGGCAGGTACCGCCGAGCGTCGCGTTCTTTTCGACCACGGCGACTTTCATGCCGAGCTGCGCTGCACGCACCGCGCAGACATAACCGCCCGGTCCGGTGCCGATGACGACGAGATCGTATGCCATGAGAGAAAGTCCCGTAAGTTTAGCGTTGAGGGATGTGTCAGCGTCCGCGCAGCGCGTCAGCGTCCGCCGGACACATCGAGAATCGCTGAGGTGACGTAGGAGGCCTCGTCCGACATCAGCCAGACGATGGCATTGGCGACTTCATCGGCAGTACCGACGCGCTTCATCGGCACCATATGGGCCAGACGATGGGCGCGGTCGGGCTCACCGCCTGCAGCGTGGATTTCGGTGTCGATCAGGCCGGGCCGGATGCCCGCGACGCGAATGCCCTCGCCGGCAACCTCATAGCCGAGGCCGACGGTGAAGGAATCGATCGCGCCCTTGGACGCGGCATAGTCGACATAGGTGTTCGGCGCGCCGAGCTTGGCGGCAACCGATGACAGATTGACGATGACGCCGCCCTGGCCGCCGTGCCTGGTCGACATCCGCTTCACCGCTTCGCGCGCGCAGAGGATGGAGCCGGTGACGTTGACCGCCATCACGCGCTGGATGCGCTCGGCCGACATCTCGTCGACGCGCACGCCGCTGGTTCCGACGATACCGCCATTGTTGACGAGCGCGCCGAGCGTGCCGAACGCGTCCGCGGCCTTGAACAACGCAAGGATGTCGCTTTCCTCGGCCACGTCGCATTTCACCGCGATGGCCTTGCCGTTGCTGGCCGCGATCTCCGCGACCACCTCGTCGGCGGCCGTCTTGTTGCTGGCATAGCCGACGACGATTCGGAAGCCGCGCTTGGCTGCCGCAATCGCGGTCGCCCGGCCAATGCCGCGGCTGCCGCCGGTGATGACAACGACTTTATCCGTCACGCGCGCCTCCATGGTTCGACACGCGCCGTCGCGAAAGGCGACGGCGCTCGCAGAGCATCAGGGATCAGAGATCGAGCACCAGACGCGCCGGATCTTCCAGGCTCTCCTTGACGCGAACCAGGAAGGTCACGGCTTCCTTGCCGTCGATGACGCGGTGATCGTAGGACAGCGCCAGATACATCATCGGGCGGACCTCGATCTTGCCGCCGACGACCATCGGCCGCTCCTGGATCTTGTGCATGCCGAGGATGCCGGACTGCGGCGCGTTGAGGATCGGGGTCGACATCAGCGAGCCGTAGATGCCGCCGTTGGTGATGGTGAAGGTGCCGCCCTGCATCTCGTCGATCTTGAGCTGGCCGTCACGGGCGCGGCGACCGAAATCGGCGATGCCCTTTTCGATGTCGGCGATCGACTTGTTGTCGCAGTCGCGCACCACGGGCACGACGAGGCCCTTGTCGGTGCCGACGGCGACGCCGATGTGATAGTAGTTCTTGTAGATCAGATCGGTGCCATCGATCTCGGCGTTGACGGCCGGAATATCCTTCAGCCCCTGCACGACGGCCTTGGTGAAGAAGCCCATGAAGCCGAGCTTCGATCCATGCTTCTTCTCGAACGCATCCTTGTAGTGGGCGCGCAGCGCCATGACGTTGGTCATGTCGACCTCGTTGAAGGTCGTGAGCATGGCGGCGGTGTTCTGCACGTCCTTGAGGCGGCGCGCGATGGTCTGGCGCAGCCGGGTCATCTTGACGCGCTCTTCGCGGGCGGCGTCATCGGCCGGCGAGGGTGCGCGGACCTGAACCGCTGCGGCCGGCTGGTTGACCGGGGTCGGCGCCGAGGCCGCACGCTCGATCGCGGCGAGCATGTCGCCCTTGGTGACGCGGCCATCCTTGCCGGAGCCGGGAACGGTCGAGGCGTCGATGCCGGTCTCGGCCGAGAGCTTGCGCACGGACGGGGCGAGCGGCGCATCCGCCGGCGGCGCCTTCGCCGCAGCGGGAGCAGCCGCAGCGGCGGCAGCAGGAGCGGCAGCCGCGGGCTTTGCAGACGCAGCGGGCGCCGGCTTGGCAGCGCCGGCGGCACCTTCGGTAATCTGGCCAAGCAGCGCGCCGACCGCGACGGTGGCGCCGTCGGCGGCGATGATCTCGCTCAGCGTGCCGGCGGAGGGCGCCGGGACTTCGATGGTCACCTTGTCGGTCTCGAGCTCCACCAGAGGCTCGTCGACGGCGACGGGATCGCCGGCCTTCTTGAACCAGCGGCCGATGGTGGCCTCGGTGACGGATTCGCCGAGGGTCGGCACACGAATTTCAGTCATGGTTTTTTCCTTAAGGAGATCGCCAATGCGGTCGGGAATTTCACAGGTGTCATGCCCCGCGAAGGCGGGGCATCCAGTACTCCGCGGCGTTCGTGGTCATCACGGCCGTCACGACGTACTGGATCGCCCGCCTTCGCGGGCGATGACAGCGTCCTAAAAAACTTCTCAGCTCAATGCTTCGTCCAGGAACGCCTTCAACTGGGCCTGATGCTTCGACATCAGACCGGTCGCGGTCGCGGCGGAGGCGGCGCGGCCGACATAACGCGGACGCCGGCTCGCACCGTTCACCTGGTTCAGCACCCATTCCAGATAGGGCTCGATGAAGTGCCAGGCACCCATGTTGCGGGGCTCTTCCTGGCACCACACCACTTCGGCCTTCTTGAAGCGCGACAGCTCGGCCACCAGCGCCTTCAGCGGCACCGGATAGAGCTGCTCGACGCGCATCAGATAGATGTCGTCCATCCCGCGCTTCTCGCGCTCCTCGTAGAGGTCGTAATAGACCTTGCCCGAGCAGAGCACGATGCGGCGGATCTTCTCGTCGGGGACGAGCTTGATCGCTTCGCTCGGCAGCATCTGGGCGTCGTCATAGAGGATGCGGTGGAAGGTCGTTCCCTTCGCGAGCTCCTCGAGGCGCGACACCGCCCGCTTGTGACGCAGCAGCGACTTCGGCGTCATCACGATCAGCGGCTTGCGGATCTCGCGGTGGAGCTGCCGGCGCAGCACGTGGAAGTAGTTCGCCGGCGTGGTCGGATAGACCACCTGCATGTTGTCTTCCGCGCACATCTGGAGATAACGCTCCAGACGCGCCGAGGAGTGCTCCGGCCCCTGGCCTTCATAGCCATGCGGCAGGAGGCAGACGAGGCCGGACATGCGCAGCCATTTGCGCTCACCCGAGGAGATGAACTGGTCGAACACGACCTGCGCGCCGTTGGCGAAGTCGCCGAACTGCGCTTCCCACAGGGTCAACGTGTTCGGCTCGGCGAGCGAATAGCCGTATTCGAAGCCGAGCACGGCTTCTTCCGACAGCAGCGAGTTGATGACCTCGTAATGGCCCTGCTCGTGTCCGAGATGGTTGAACGGCGTGTAGCGGCTCTCATCTTCCTGGTCGATCAGGACCGAGTGGCGCTGCGAGAAGGTGCCGCGCTCCGAATCCTGTCCGGACAGGCGGACATGGTGGTTCTCGTTGAGCAGCGTGCAGAACGCCAGCGCCTCGCCGGTCGCCCAGTCGATGCCCGTGCCGCCGTCGATCGCCTTGGCGCGGTTTTCGAGGAAGCGCTGGATGGTGCGGTGGACGCGGAAACCATCCGGCACCTTGGTGATCTTGCGACCGATGTCCTTCAGTGCGGTGATGTCGACGCCGGTGACGCCACGCCGCGCGTCTTCTTCCTGATCGGCGATCTTGAAGCCGGCCCATTTGCCGTCGAGCCAGTCGGCCTTGTTGGGCTTGTAGCCGGAGCCGGCTTCGAGCTCGGCATCGAGCCGCGCGCGCCAGTCCGCCTTGGCTTTCTCGACCTCGCCCTCGGTCAGCACGCCTTCGCTGATGAGACGGCGGGCGTAGAGCTCGAGCGTCGAGGGATGGGCTGCGATCTTCTTGTACATCACCGGCTGGGTGAAAGCCGGCTCGTCGCCCTCGTTATGGCCATGCCTGCGGTAGCAGAACATGTCGATGACGACGGGCTTGTGGAATTTCTGCCGGAACTCGGTCGCGACCTTGGCCGCGAACACGACGGCTTCCGGATCGTCGCCGTTGACGTGGAAGATCGGCGCGTCGATCATCTTCGCCACGTCGGACGGGTAAGGCGACGAACGGGAATAACGCGGATAGGTGGTGAAGCCGATCTGGTTGTTGACGATGAAGTGCACGGAGCCGCCGGTGCGGTAGCCCTTCAGGTCCGACAGGCCGAAGCATTCCGCGACCACGCCTTGGCCCGCGAACGCTGCGTCGCCATGCATTAACAGCGGCATCACCGAGATGCGCATATCCGGCGGATCGCCGTGCTGGTCCTGCTTGGCGCGGACTTTGCCGAGCACGACGGGATCGACGATCTCGAGATGCGAGGGGTTGGCGGTCAGCGACAGATGGATGCGGTTGCCGTCGAACTCGCGGTCCGAGGACGCACCGAGGTGATATTTGACGTCGCCCGAGCCTTCGACCGCATCAGGATTGGCCGAACCGCCCTTGAACTCGTGGAACAGCGCGCGATGCGGCTTGCCCATCACCTGGGTCAGCACGTTGAGGCGGCCGCGATGCGGCATGCCCAGCACGACCTCCTTCACGCCGAGATTGCCGCCGCGCTTGATGATCTGCTCGAGCGCGGGGATCAGCGATTCGGCACCGTCCAAGCCGAAGCGCTTGGTGCCGGTGAACTTGGTGTCGCAGAACTTCTCGAAGCCTTCGGCTTCGACCAGCTTCATCAGGATGGCGCGGCGGCCTTCGCGGGTGAAGGAGATTTCCTTGTCCGGCCCCTCGATGCGCTCCTGGATCCACGCCTTCTGCGCCGCGTTCGTAATATGCATGAACTCGACGCCGAGCGTCTGGCAGTAGGTGCGCTCGCAGATCGCGGTGATTTCGCGCAAGCTGGCGTATTCGAGACCGAGCACATGGTCGAGGAAGATCTTGCGGTCGAAATCGGCTTCGCTGAAGCCGTAGGTCCGCGGGTCGAGCTCTTCGCGATTGCGCTGGGCTTCGATGCCGAGCGGATCGAGCTTGGCGTGGAAGTGGCCGCGCATGCGGTAGGAGCGGATCAGCATCAGCGCGCGGACCGAGTCGCGGGTGGCCTGGAGCAGGTCGGCGGAGGAAAGGCCGCCGGCCTTGTCGCCACCCCTGGCCTGCGCCTTGGCCGCGATCTTGGCGCCGACCGTCTTCTCGACTTCCGCCCAATTGCCGTCGAGCGCGGAGGTCAGATCGTCCTGCGGGGTCAGCGGCCAGTTGGCGCGCTCCCAGGACGGGCCTTGGGCGTTCTTGCTGATGTCACCCGGCTGGTCGTTGAGGCTCTTGAAGAAGTCCTGCCACTCGGCATCCACCGAGGACGGGTCCTTCTCGTAGCGGGCGTAGATTTCGTCGATGTAGGTGGCGTTGGTGCCCTGCAAAAAGGAGGAGAGGGCAAAGGCTGCGTTCGCGTCTTGGCGAGACATGCTTGAGTTCCTGGCGATTTCGGTTCGCGCATAACAAACGGCGCTGGCGCTGGGCTCCCCGGCAGAGGACCAGCGCGACAGGCACCATTTACCCTATTTGCTGCGAAACTTCGCCCGGAAAATTACGAAGATGTGAATCAGCCCTTCAATTTTTCGGCAAGCGTGTGGCCAAGACGAGCGGGAGACGGCGACACTGTAATTCCAGCCGATTTCATCGCGTCGGTCTTGGAACCAGCGTCACCCTTGCCGCCCGAAATGATCGCGCCGGCGTGGCCCATGCGGCGGCCGGGAGGGGCCGTGACACCGGCAATGAAACCGACCATCGGCTTCTTGCGGCCGCGCTTGGCCTCGTCCTTAAGGAACTGGGCGGCGTCCTCCTCGGCGGAACCGCCGATCTCGCCGATCATGATGATCGACTCGGTCTTGGGATCGCCGAGCAGCATTTCCAGCACGTCGATGAACTCGGTTCCCTTGACCGGGTCGCCGCCAATGCCGACCGCCGTGGTTTGGCCGAGGCCTTCCTGGGTGGTCTGGAACACGGCTTCGTAGGTCAGGGTGCCGGAGCGCGAGACGATGCCGACGCTGCCGGTCTTGAAAATGTTGGCCGGCATGATGCCGATCTTGCACTCGCCGGCGGTCATGACACCTGGGCAGTTCGGCCCGATCAGGCGCGACTTGGAGCCGGCCAGCGAACGCTTCACCCTGACCATGTCGATGACCGGGATACCTTCGGTGATGCAGACGATCAGCGGGATCTCGGCGTCGATGGCTTCGCAAATCGCATCGGCCGCGCCCGGCGGCGGCACGTAGATCACCGATGCATCGGCGCCGGTCTTCTCACGCGCCTCGCGCACGGTGTCGAACACCGGCAGGCCCAGATGCGTCGCGCCGCCTTTGCCGGGCGAGGTGCCGCCGACCATCTTGGTGCCATAGGCAATCGCGGCCTCCGAATGGAAGGTGCCGTTCTTGCCGGTAAAGCCCTGGCAGATGACCTTGGTGTTCTTGTCGATCAGGATGGACATGAGGTCTGCTTTCGCGAAACTAACGAGTGAGAGGTCAGTGGATGCGGCGGTAGACGCCGGTGAGCACGTCGGCCCAGCCTTCCGCGTCCGGCGAGAACTGGATCTTCAACGAATAGGAATCGTCGTCGATGATTTCATAGACGTGGCGCGCATTGCCGCGGAGCGAGCCGCGCACCAGCGTCAGGGTCTTGCCGACCCACCCGCCGGAGGCGGGCGAGGGCGGCGTGTAGCCGAGCGAATCGTACCAGAACAATTTGTAGGTCCGGTCTTCGCGGTCGAAGGTGAAGATGCCGTGGGTGGCGAAGCTCTGCTTGCCCTCGCGGGTCTGGACCGAGTCCTGGATCAGGTAGAAGCCATTGAGATCCATGTGGGCCACGACGCGAGAAGTCGCCGTCCCGCCCTCCGTCCACCGCGACGGAAAGACCACCTCTTCGCCATTCCATTCACCGGCGAACGCGGCAAGACGCGCGTGCTCCGGCAGCGGGGATGATGCAGCGAGATGGTCCTGGGTCATGGCCTCAGCCTCCCTTGACGGCCTTCACGATCTTCTGCGCGGCGTCGTCGAGATTGTCGGCCGGCACCACGTTCAGGCCGGATTCACGGATGATCTTCTTGCCCAGCTCGACATTGGTGCCTTCGAGGCGAACCACCAGAGGCACGCTGAGGCCGACCTCGCGCACGGCGGCGGTGACGCCCTCGGCGATCACGTCGCACTTCATGATGCCACCGAAGATGTTGACCAGAATGCCCTTCACGTTGGGATCCGCGGTGATGATCTTGAAGGCGGCCGCGACCTTTTCCTTGCTGGCGCTGCCGCCGACGTCGAGGAAGTTCGCCGGCGCCATGCCGTAGAGCTTGATGATGTCCATCGTCGCCATCGCGAGGCCGGCGCCGTTGACCATGCAGCCGATATTGCCGTCGAGGGTGACGTAGTTGAGGTCGTATTTCGACGCCTCGATTTCCTTGGCGTCCTCCTCGGTCTCGTCGCGCAGCGCGAGCACCTCGGGGTGACGGAACAGGGCGTTGTCGTCGAACGACACCTTGGCGTCGAGCACGCGGAGCTGACCCTGCTTGGTCACGACCAGCGGGTTGATCTCCAGCATCGACATGTCCTTGGCGACAAAGGCCGCGTAGAGCTGCGCGGTGAGCTTCTCGGCCTGCTTGGCGAGATCGCCGGAGAGTTTTAGCGCGTTCGCGACGGTGCGGCCGTGATGGCCCATGATGCCGGTCGCGGGATCGATCGAGAAGGTCACGATCTTCTCAGGCGTGTTGTGCGCGACGTCCTCGATGTTGACGCCGCCCTCGGTCGACACCACGAAGGAGACGCGGGAGGTCTCGCGGTCGACCAGGATCGAGAGGTAGAATTCCTTGTCGATGTCGGAGCCGTCCTCGATGTAGAGGCGGTTGACCTGCTTGCCGGCGGGTCCGGTCTGGATGGTGACGAGCGTTGCGCCGAGCATCTGCTTGGCGAATTCGGAAACTTCCGCGGCCGACTTGGCGATGCGGACGCCGCCCTTGTCGCCGGCCGAGGCTTCCTTGAACTTGCCCTTGCCGCGGCCGCCGGCGTGGATCTGGCTCTTCACGACCCAGACCGGGCCCGGAAGTGCCTTTGCCGCCGCGTCCGCGTCGGCCGCCTTCAGGACCGGAACGCCCTTGGAGATCGCGACGCCGAACTCGTTCAGCAGCGCTTTGGCCTGATATTCATGGATATTCATATGGTCGCTCCCTGAACCCGCGGGCGGTGACCTCGTAGGCCCACCTCAGTCTTGTGGCTGGCATACCATATACCACAGGAACTGCAACCCGGATTCTCTGACATCGATCTCTGGACTTGCGGACCAGGACCCGCCGCAACCTTAAACAAGGTTTGGCGGAACCCCGGAAATGAAACCGCCGAAGACCGGGCTTCGGTCTTCGGCGGAATGTTTTGACCTTAGCGGCCCAGAAGGTCGGGTGCGATCTTCTTGCAGGCGTCAACCAGACCCTGCACCGCGCCGACCGACTTGTCGAAGGCTTCGCGGTCCTTGCCGACGAGCTCGATCTCGACGACGCGCTCGACACCCTTGGAGCCGATCACGACGGGCACGCCGACATACATGTCCTTCACGCCGTATTCGCCGTTCAGGTAGGCGGCCGAGGCCAGCACGCGCTTCTTGTCACGCAGATAGCTCTCGGCCATCGCGATCGCGGAAGCCGCCGGCGCGTAGAAGGCCGAGCCGGTCTTGAGCAGGTTGACGATCTCGGCGCCGCCGTTGCGGGTGCGGTCGACGATCTCGTCGAGGCGCGCCTGGGAGGTCCAGCCCATCTTGACGAGATCGGGCAGCGGGATGCCGGCGACGGTGGAGTATTTTACCAGCGGCACCATGGTGTCGCCATGGCCGCCCAGCACGAAGGCGGTGACGTCTTCGACCGAAACGTTGAACTCGTCGGCCAGGAAGTAGCGGAAGCGCGACGAATCCAGCACGCCGGCCATGCCGACGACCTTCTTGTGCGGCAGGCCGCTAGCCTTCTGCAGCGCCCAGACCATCGCGTCGAGCGGGTTGGTGATGCAGATGACGAAAGCGTCGGGGGCGTATTTCTTGATGCCGGCGCCGACCTGTTCCATGACCTTGAGGTTGATCGAGAGGAGGTCGTCGCGGCTCATGCCGGGCTTGCGCGGCACGCCGGCGGTGACGATGCAGACCTTTGCGTTGTCGAGCGCCTCGTAGGAGTTGGCGCCGGTGTAGTGCGCGTCAAAGCCGTCGACCGGCGAGGACTGCGCGATGTCGAGCGCCTTGCCCTGCGGCACGCCCTCGGCGATGTCGAACATCACCACGTCGCCCAGCTCTTTCAGGCCGATGAGATGAGCCAGCGTTCCGCCGATCTGACCGGAGCCAATCAAAGCAATCTTGTCGCGCGCCATGTGAGCCTGTCCTTTAGACACGTAAGGAGGGGAAAACTGAGACGGGTGGTTATCCCTTTCGCCTCCCCCGTTCAAGTCACGGCTTGCCCAATTGTCGGGCTTGCCGCGTATTCGAGCGCAACCTCGTCATTCCGGGGCTTGGGAAGCGTCGCGCCCGGAATGACAGCGCTGGCAAATAGGACTTAAGTCCCGCCCAAGCCCTTTACGTCTCAACCAAACCTTTGGTCGAGCCGCTGGCGGTGGAATCCTTGCGGCCGTGGGGCAGCGCCAGATAGGATTCCGAGCTCATTTCGATCAGGCGCGAGGCGGTGCGCTTGAACTCGTTGGCCTCGTTGCCCTCGTTGGCAAGATAGAGCGAGATCGGGTTGGCATCGGCCGAGGCCATCAGCTTCACGGCATTGTCATAGAGCGTGTCGATCAGCGTGATGAAGCGCTTGGCGGCGTTGCGCTGGGAGAAATCCATCACTGGAATATGGTCGACCAGGATGGTGTGATAATCGTGCGCCAGCCTGAGATAGTCCGACGCCCCGAGCGGCTTCTCGCAGAGATCGGCGAACGCGAAGCGCGCCACGCCGTGGGCCGAGCGCGGCACGTGCAGGGTGCGGCCCTTGATCGAAATATCCCGCGACTTGCATTTGGCGCCGCCTGACATCTTCGACCAGGCACGGTCGAGCGCGGCGTCCGCCTCAGTGTCTGCCGGCGTCAGCCACATCGGCACGCCCTGAAGCTTTTCCAACCGGAAGTCGGTGCGCGCGTCGAGCCGCAGCACGTCCATGTGATCGGTGATCTGCCTGATGAAGGGCAGGAACAGCGAACGGTTCAGACCACCCTTGTAGAGGTCGTCAGGCGCGACGTTGGAGGTCGCGACCACCACGGTGCCGAGCTCCAGCAGCTTTGCGAACAGGCGGCCGAGGATCATCGCGTCCGCAATGTCGGTGACGTGGAATTCGTCGAAACAAAGCAGCCAGCTCTCCTCGAAGATCGCATGCGCGGTCAGCGCGATGACGTCGCCGTCAGCGATCTCGCCGCGCGCGATGCCCTGGCGAAAATCGTAGATGCGCTCGTGCACCTCGGCCATGAATTCGTGGAAATGCGCGCGCCGCTTGTGCTCGACGGTCGAGTGCTGGAAGAACAGATCCATCAGCATGGTCTTGCCGCGACCGACCTCGCCATGGACGTAGAGTCCGTGGGGCGCCTCGTCCTTGTCGCTGCTGAACAGGCGGCTGAGCAGGCCCTGCTTGCGCGCCGGCTTGTAGTCGGCGAGCCGCTGGTCGAGCGCCGCATAGGCGTCGGCAATTTCGGCCTGCGCAGCATCGGGCTCGATCGCGCCGGACGCGATCTGGGCCTGATAGGCCTCGCGAAATGAGGAACTGGGGGTCGAGAGCATGCTCTTTACCGCCAGAGATGAGCGGAAATTGCAAGCCGTGAATTGGGGCGGGGCGCTATGCGTTCGGTGTCCCGGACGCGCTACAGCGTGCAACGCTACTGCGCAGAGCCGGGACCCACCATTTGGTACATCGATCGTGGAGCGATGGGCCTCTGCTCTGCAGCGCACCGCTTCGCGCTGCGCAGCGTCCGGGGCACGAGAGCTTCGCTACTCACATAGCTCGTACGCGTCCTCGACCACATACGGGCCGCCCCCGGTTGAGGCGCGGGACGAGAACAAAACAAAACGTTCGGCCGTGAACGCCTTGCTGGGAAAATAGCCGCGCAGCGAGAGATAATCGGCGACATCCCGGTCGGTGGCGTCGTGCAGCCGGGCCAGCGTGACATGCGGGATGAACTTGCGGCCTTCCGGGTCGAGGCCGATCCGTTGCATCAGGCGCTCGAGCTCGGCCTGCAATTCCATCAGCGGCTTGCTCGGCACGATGGTGGCGACCACCGCGCGCGGCTTGCGTCCGCCGAAACTCTGCAAACCCTGCACCTTCACCTCGAACGGCTTGCGATCGACGCGAAACAGCATCGAGGCGATTTCGTTGGCGGACATGCCGTCGATATTGCCGATAAAGCGCAGGGTGACGTGGTAATTTTCGGGATCGATCCAGCGGGCGCCGGGAAGGCCGCCGCGCAAATTGGAAAGCGACTGGCCAATCTCGGCCGGAATTTCCAGACCAGTGAACAAACGCGGCATCGTTTCGCACTCCCGATGCTTGGACATGACCTTTGGGAAAGACCATGTCCAAATTTTAGAGCCGGCGACGAATCACCGGTACCTTAATTTCTATCGCAGTTGTGTGACTCTGCGAAGCATCGCGCGCCTCACCCCGGTAAAACCCTGGGAATTACGGGCGGCGCTGCCTGCTTTTCAACGCCGCTGCTCAGCTATCGTGCCAATGAATGCCTCAACCGTGGGCAAGATATTCTTGACGATGATGTCGACGCCGGCCGCGGTCGGATGAATGCCGTCGGCCTGGTTGAGCTTGGCATCGGCCGCGACACCGTCGAGAAAAAACGGATAGAGCGGCACGCCAAATTTTTTCGCCAGATCCGGATAAATCGAATTGAAGCGCGCGGCATAGTCCGCGCCGTAATTCGGCGGCGCCAGCATGCCGCACAGCATCACCGCGATCTTGCGCGCCTTGAGGCGCTGGACGATCTCGGTCAGCGCGGCGCGTGTCAAATCGGGATCGATGCCGCGCAACGCATCGTTGGCGCCGAGCTCGATGATCACACCGTCGGTTCCGTCGGGGACCGACCAGTCGAGCCGGTCACGGCCCCCGGAGGAGGTGTCGCCGGAGACCCCGGCATTGGTCATATCGACCTCTATGCCTTTGTCTTGCAAAGCTTTTTGAAGCTTTGTGGGGAACGCTTGCTGGGCCGGGAGGCCGAGGCCGGCGCTCAGGGAATCGCCGAGAACCACCAGCTTGATCGGCTTCGCCGCCTCGGCCCATGCCGGAGCCCACGCCGGATTTGCGACCGTCATCAAAGCGAACATCAACACGGCTATGTGCATGAACAATCCGTAACGCCTCTCGACCGCGCGTGCGGAGTTGCCATATGACCGGACCATGGACACTCGCATCTCTTCCTCTTCGCTCGCCGACAGTTCGGCGGACACCATCGCCATCTCCAACGTCAATCTGTCATTGGGTACGGGCGCGGCACGCGTTCACATTCTCAAGGATATCAGCTTGCGCGTGGGCCGGAGCGAGACGATCGGCCTGATCGGCCCGTCAGGCTCGGGCAAATCCACGCTGCTGATGGTGATGGCGGGGCTGGAGCGTCCTGATAGCGGAGAGGTGGTGGTCAGCGGCACGCCTTTCAATGCCCTCGACGAGGACGCGCTGGCCCGCTTCCGCGGCCGCCAGGTCGGCATCGTCTTCCAGTCCTTCCACCTGATCCCGACGATGACCGCGCTGGAGAACGTCGCCGTGCCGCTCGAGCTTGCGGGCAATCCCGACGCCGCAACGCGCGCGGCGCAGGAGCTGCAATCGGTCGGGCTCGGCGACCGTCTGCATCATTATCCGACGCAGCTCTCCGGCGGCGAGCAGCAGCGCGTCGCGCTGGCCCGCGCGCTGGCACCCGATCCCGCGATCCTCGTTGCCGACGAGCCGACCGGCAATCTCGACGAAGCCACGGGACAACAGATCGTCGACCTCCTGTTCAGCAAGCATGCCGAGCGCGGCATGACGCTGGTGCTGGTCACGCATGATTCGTCGCTCGCGCATCGCTGCGATCGCGTGATCCGCCTGCGCTCCGGGCGCATCGACACGCAGTCGGCGCCGGCATGAGCACCGCTGCCGAACCGTTCGCGAAGCCCAACGGCGTCGCGCTGTCGCTGCGCTACGCGCTGCGCGAATTGCGCGGCGGCCTGCGCGGCTTCTACGTCTTCATTGCCTGCATCGCGCTCGGCGTGATGGCGATCGCCGGTGTCGGCTCGGTCTCGGCGAGCCTGAGCGACGGCCTCGCCCGCGAGGGCCGTACGCTGCTCGGCGGCGACGTGTCGTTCGTCCTGTTTCAGCGTGAGGCGAAGCCGGAGGAAGTCGCCTTCCTGCGTTCGCGCGGCACCGTCTCGAGCGCCGCCACACTGCGCGGCATGGCGCGCTCGGCCGAGGGCAAGCTGGCGCTGGTCGAGATGAAGGCGGTCGACGACACCTATCCGATGCTCGGCCAGTTGACGCTGGCGCCGCCGCTGCCGATGTCCGACCTGCTCGCGGAGCGCGACGGCGCGTTCGGCGCGGCCGCCGATCCGACACTGCTGGCGCGGCTGTCGCTCAAGACCGGCGATCGTGTCACCGTCGGGGCTGCCACGTTCCAGATCCGCAGCGCCGTCGAAGCCGAGCCCGACAAGCTCGCCGGCGGCATCGGCTTCGGCCCGCGCTTCCTGATCAGCGAGGCGGGCCTGCGCGCCACGGGGCTGGTCCAGCCCGGCAGCCTGGTGCGCTGGGTCTATCGTGTGAAGCTGCCGGAGATCGCCAATAGCGAGCGCGCCACCGACGCCTTCATCGCGGACGCCCGCAACGCCGCGCCGCAGGCCGGCTGGGAGGTCCGCAGCCGCTCCAATGCCTCGCCGCAACTCGAGCGCAACATCAACCGCTTCACGCAGTTCCTGACCCTGGTCGGCCTCGCCGCGCTGCTGGTCGGCGGCGTCGGTGTCGCCAATGCCGTCAAGGCCCATATCGACCACAAGCTCGAGGTGATCGCGGCCTTCAAGGCCGTCGGCGCCACCGGGCGCGACGTGTTCGGCATCTATCTCGCCCAGGTGCTCCTGCTCGCCGCGATCGGCTCGGCGATCGGCCTCGCGCTCGGCGCCGCGATGCCTTTCGCGATCGTCGGCCTGTTCGGCAAGCTGCTGCCGCTGCCGGTGGTGCCGGCGGTGCATGCCGACGAGCTCGCGCTGTCGTTCGTCTACGGGCTGCTCACGGCGCTTGCCTTCGGCCTGTGGCCGCTCGGGCGGGTGCACGACGTGCCGGTGGCCGCCCTGTTCCGCGACACCATCAGCTCCGAATGGCATCGGCCACGCTGGAGCTATCTCATCTTCATGGCCGTCGTGATCGCGCTGCTCATCGCGGTCGTGATCGGGCTGTCCTTCGACAAGCGCATCGCCGCCGTGTTCGTGGCCTCCTCCGTGGTCGTGTTCGCGCTGCTGCGCGGCATTGCCGCGCTGCTGATGACGATCGCGCGGCGGCTGCCGCGCACGCGCTGGCCAATGCTGCGACTTGCGATCGCCAACATCCACCGGCCGGGCGCGTTGACGCCCTCGGTCGTGCTGTCGCTTGGCCTCGGGCTCGCCGTGCTCGTCACCATCACCCAGATCGACGGCAATCTGCGCCGGCAGTTCCTGGCCGCACTGCCCGAGCACGCGCCATCGTTCTTCTTCATCGACATTCCGAGCACGCAGGCCGAGCAGTTCGACTCGTATCTGCGCCAGATCGCTCCTGGCGCGACGGTCGATGACGTCCCGATGCTGCGCGGGCGCATCGTGGGAGCCCGTGGCGTCCGCGCCGAAGAGCTCAAGCCCAGCACCGATTCCGAGTGGGTGCTGCAGAGCGACCGTGGCCTGACCTATACCGCCGAGCTGCCGAAAGGCTCCAAGGTGGTCGAGGGCGAGTGGTGGAGCGCCGATTATGCCGGCCCGCCGCTGGTTTCGATGGAGAAGAAGATCGCGGATGGACTCGGCCTCAAGCTCGGCGACGAGGTCGTGGTCAACATCCTCGGCCGCGACATCCCCGCGAAGATCAGCAATCTGCGCAGCATCGACTGGCAGGGCCTCGGCATCAATTTCGTCCTGGTGTTCTCGCCAAACGCCTTCAAGGGCGCGCCGCACACCCATATCGCGACGCTGACGGAAGCCGGCGGCGATGCGGCCGGCGACGGCAAGATCATCAAGGAGGTCGCTGACGCCTATCCGATGGTGACGAGCGTGCGCGTGCGCGAGGTGATGGAGACGGTCGGCTCGGTCGTGACCAACCTGGCGCTGGCGATCCGCGGCGCCAGCGCGGTGACCCTGATCTCGGCGATCCTGGTGTTGGGCGGCGCGCTCGCCGCCGGCCACCGCCACCGGGTCTACGATGCGGTGATCCTCAAGACCCTCGGCGCGACCCGGCTGCGGCTGCTCGGCGCCTATGCGCTCGAATACCTCTTGATCGGGCTTGCCACCGCAATGTTCGGCGTTTTCGCGGGCAGCGTCGCGGCCTGGATGATCGTAACCCGACTGATGACCCTCACCTTCGTCTGGCAGGGCGGCAGCGCCGCCGGCGTGGTCGCGGCTGCCTTGGTCGTCACGGTCGGCCTGGGTCTCGCCGGCACGCTGCTGGCGTTGAACAAAAAGCCCGCCACGGTGTTGCGGAATTTGTGACAAATGGTAGCGGGCGGCGGCACGGGAGCGAAATCGCACGATTCCGGCGATTAACCACGTCCGCTCGTCTGGATTGCAGGGAAGGGCGACATTCAGCCGCGCGTGGACGGTTGCAGCGGATGTGTTAGTTTCCCACATATCGAATGGGTTCGGAGCCCCGATTGTTAGCCAAAATTTAGTCGGCAGACATCGGTATCCGAGATAGAATTTGACGAACCGGCGGCGTGGCGACCCTCATGCCGGACCGGACCAACCAACGGGAATTCGACCATGTCGGACCTAGACCGCAATTACGCTTCTCCTTTCGGCAGGGCCGCCGGGCGTGTTGACGCCGCGACGGTCGATGCCGGCCTGCGCGCCTACATGCTGCGCATCTACAACTACATGAGCATCGGCCTGGCCATCACCGGCTTGGCCGCGCTCGGCGTCTACATGGCCGCCGTGACGGATGTTCCGACCCCGGAAGCCGTCCGCGTCGGCAAGCTGTTCCTGACGCCGTTCGGCTACGCGATGTTCGTCAGCCCCCTGAAGTGGCTGTTCATGCTCGCGCCGCTCGCCATGGTGTTCGTGATCTCGGCGGGCATCAACCGTCTCGCTCCCTCGACCGCCCAGATCCTGTTCTGGGTGTTCGCGGCGCTGATGGGCGTCTCGCTGTCCTCGATCTTCCTGGTGTTCACCCACACCTCGATCGTGCGGGTGTTCTTCATCACCGCGGCGACCTTCGGCGCGCTCAGCCTCTACGGCTACACCACCAAACGTGACATGAGCGGAATGGGTTCGTTCCTGTTCATGGGCCTGATCGGCATCGTCATCGCGAGCCTGGTGAACCTGTTCCTGGCGAGCTCGGTGCTGCAGTTCGTCGTGTCGGTGGTCGGCGTGCTGGTGTTCGCGGGCCTCACCGCCTGGGATACCCAGCGGCTGAAGAACGACTACATCTACGGCTACGCCTCGGCCGGCGGTGACATCGCAGAGCGTGCGGCCATCACCGGCGCGCTGTCGCTGTACCTGAACTTCATCAACCTGTTCACGCTGCTCCTGCAGCTCCTCGGCCAGCGCGACTAAGCGTCAGACCAGAGCGAACGACACCAGCCCCGGCCGAAAGGCCGGGGTTTTTGTTTGGGCGTGATGTTCCCTCAACCACCGTCATTGCGAGGAGCTCTTGCGACGAAGCAATCCAGAGTCCCTCCACGGACGCATTTCTGGATTGATTCGTTCCGCTCGCAATGGCGGCGTGGGGAGGCCGTTGCCTCTTCCAGTCGTCCCGGGAAGGCTCTAATCTTGCGGCATGTCCGCACCCGATATCAGGCCCACCACTGAGGCCGACCTTCCCGCCATCACCGCCATCTACCAGCAGGCTGTCCGCGAGGGCACCGCGACGTTCGAGCTGGAGCCGCCCGACCTCGCCGAGATGACGCGCCGCTGCCGCACGCTGATCGACGGCGGCTATCCCTATTTCGTCGCCATCCTCGACGGGCGCGTCGCCGGCTACGCCTATGCCGGCGCCTACCGGCCACGGCCGGCCTACCGCTTCACGGTCGAGAACTCGATCTATCTCGATCCGTCCTTTCACCGCCGCGGCATCGGAGCGCTCCTGCTGGAGCGGCTGATCGTCGAATGCGAGGCGCGCGGCTTCCGCCAGATGATCGCCGTGATCGGCGATTCCGCCAATGCCGGCTCGATCGGCGTGCACACCAAGGGCGGCTTCAGGATGATCGGCACGCATCCCAGCGTCGGGCTCAAATTCGGCCGCTGGCTGGACACGGTGATGATGCAGCGAGATCTTGGCGAGGGCGCGAAGAGCGTGCCGACAAAATAGGTCTCGTTGGGTGGGCAAAGCGAAGCGTGCCCACCATCACCAACGCGTTTGACGAAAGATGGTGGGCACGGCGCGATGCGCCTTTGCCCACCCTACAGCACCGAGCGCGCCGCTACACCACCGCCAGCTTGCGATCGATCACCAGGAGCACGCGCTCCAGCTCGTGGCCGCGGCGCAGGATCAGGCCCGTCGCCGAGATCACGCTGTACATGCCCTGCTTGCGCGCGAGGCGCGGATCCTTCTCGATGCGATAGATCGGCACTTCCGAAGCGCGGCGAAAGACCGAGAACACGGCGCGATCTTTGAGGAAGTCGATGGCGTAGTCGCGCCACTCGCCGTCGGCGACCATCCGGCCGTAGAGATTGAGAATACGGTGCAGCTCGAGCCGGTTGAACGTTACGCGGCTCGGTTGCGCATTCGAAGCGGCGGGGCGCGCCGCCGCGCGCTGTTCGCTCGGATCAGCATCCTCCGACAGACTCATAGGCTGCCTCCTGTCGTATCAGCATGACCGCGTCCGCGAAGACCGTCCCCGGAACCGCGGATCATGACAGTTGCATGATCGCGCCAACTGTTCCCCACTGCAAGGGGCCCTGTAAGGACGTTGGACCGGAGCAAACCGCCCACACGCAGCGGTGGAACTCTGTCGCGGCAAACCGTCACGGGATCGTTAGCAGGAATCATAGTGTCGCCGCTTTTCCGCCAAGCGACTGCCGCCCTGCATTGCGAAAAGACCTGTGTGCGTTGACCCGGTCCTTTCGGTTCCGGATTCCTCAGCCCCCAGCCCCCCGGGGCCGTCAGGATCGGGTCTGTTCGCACGACAAGGAGGGCCAACGCGAGTTGGTCCTTTTTTGTTTGGGCCGGTTTTGTTTGTGTCGGGATGTTTCCGCCTCGACGGATCTCTTCCTCATCAGCGAGAACACTCCCTCCCCTCATCCTGAGGAGCCGCGAAGCGGCGTCTCGAAGGATCGAGGCCGAGCTGCCTCAGCAGGGCCTGCGTGGTTCGAGACGCGCGCAAGAGCGCGCTCCTCACCATGAGGATTGAGACTGTGCTTGAATCGGAAAATTCGAAGTGTGCGCGTTAGTGCAGCGACGTGTACGCCGCGCCCAGCATCGGGCCCGGCTTTTCCCGGCTGCCGTCCTGGACGTAGACCACAGCACCGTCGACGCCGTCGCGCGTGAGGTTCTCGATCGGCACCGTCCAGCTTTCCGGACGGCCGGTCCAGTCGCCGACCTTGAGCAGGTTGCGCACCACGTTATGATAGATGACCTGCTGTCCGCGATTTTCACCGCGGCTGATCGCGATCGGCACCGACTTCGCAATCGAGCAGATCCAGACCTCGCCGTGGGACGCCGTCGGCTCCTTGCTCGCGGCCACCGAGACGTTGATCTGCTTGCCCGCGAGCGACATCGTCACCGGTACGCTCATCACACCAGTGCCGGCGTCGGTTTTGCCGATCGCGCTTTCGATGCCAGTGCGATCGCTGCCGACGACATGCGTGGAGCCGTTGACCACGACCTGCGGCGTGTAGACTTCGCGGTCCCCGCGCATGCGCGAATAGGCACGCTGCCGTGCAGAGAAGCGCGAATCGGCCAATGTGTCCTTCCAGCCGAGATAGTCCCAATAGTCGATCGGCATGCTCAGCGCGATGATCGAGGGATCGCGGGCGAGGTCGCCGATGATCTTGTCGGCCGGCGGGCAGGACGAGCAGCCCTGCGAGGTAAACAATTCGACAACGGCGCGGGGATCAGCCTCGGCAGGACGAATGACGGCGACGATCGCACAGAGACCAAGCGCACCCGACCAGAGGGCGCCGGACCAGCGTGAAACCAGATGAGAAGCCGTCATTGTTGTCATGTCGAACGCCGCACACCATTGCTCGAGAGAGGGAAAGCTTACCCCCGGATGGTCACCGTAGTCTTACGGGCCTCGCACATTCGTCCGCCACAGCAGCCGTCCAGGGCGTGAGGTTCTCCGCCGGGCGGGCCATCCGAAGCCTGCCGCAAACGCGTGAAGGCGGCCTTGTGATAGGCCGCCTTCGTGTAACCTACTACTCACTTCGCAGTGAGCCACCGTTCACAAATCCGCGCTTACGCCGCGAGCTTGCGCAGCACGTAGTGCAGGATGCCGCCGTTGCGGTAGTATTCGAGCTCGTCCAGCGTATCGATGCGGCAGAGCAGCGAAACGCGCTGCAGCGAACCGTCGCCGGAGACGATCTCCGCGGTCAACTTCTGGCGTGGCTTGAGGTCGCCGATGAGGCCGCGCAGCGTGACCTTCTCGTCGCCCTTCAGACCGAGCGACGACCAGGAGGTGCCGTCCTCGAAGGTCAGCGGCAGCACGCCCATGCCGACCAGGTTGGAGCGGTGGATGCGCTCGAAGCTCTGGCAGATCACGGCACGCACGCCGAGCAGACGGGTGCCCTTCGCGGCCCAGTCGCGCGAGGAGCCGTTGCCGTATTCGGCGCCGGCGAACACCACCAGCGGCACCTGCTCCTGCTGGTACTTCATCGCGGCGTCGTAGATCGACATCTGCTCGCCGTCGGGCCAGTGTTTTGTCAGACCGCCCTCCGGGATATTTCCATCCGCGCCCTTGAGCATGAAGTTCTTGATGCGGATATTGGCGAAGGTGCCGCGCATCATGACTTCGTGGTTGCCGCGGCGCGTGCCGTACTGGTTGAAGTCGGCCGGACGCACCTGGTGCTCGCTGAGATATTTGCCGGCGGGCGAGGTGAGCTTGATCGAACCGGCCGGCGAGATGTGGTCGGTGGTGATCTTGTCGCCGAACATGGCAAGGATGCGGGCCTCGACGATGTCGGTGACCGGCTCCGGCTCCTTCTTCATGCCTTCGAAATAGGGCGGGTTCTGCACATAGGTCGAGCTCATGTTCCAGCGATAGGTCTCGCTCTCGACCGTCTTGATCTTGCGCCAGTTGGTGTCGCCCTTGAACACGTCGGCATACTTCTTCTTGAAGATCGACGCGGTCACGAACTTCTTCATGAAGGCGTTGATCTCCTTCGTCGTCGGCCAGATGTCCTTGAGGTACACCGGCTTGCCGTCCTTGCCTTCACCGAGCGGCTCGACAGCGAGGTTCTTGGTGACGGTACCCGCGAGCGCATGAGCGACCACGAGCGGCGGCGAGGCGAGGTAGTTCGCCTGCACGTCCGGCGAGACACGGCCTTCGAAGTTGCGATTGCCGGAGAGCACCGCAGCCGCGACGATGCCGTTGTCGTTGATCGACTTCGAGATCTCCTCGGGCAGCGGACCGGAATTGCCGATGCAGGTGGTGCAGCCGAAGCCGACCAGGTTGAAGCCGACCTTGTCGAGATCGGCCTGGAGACCGGAATCGGCGAGATAGGCCGCCACCACCTGGCTGCCGGGTGCCAGCGAGGTCTTCACCCACGGCTTTGCCTTGAGGCCCTTCGCGGCGGCGTTGCGCGCCAGCAGACCGGCGCCGATCAGCACGCTCGGGTTCGAGGTGTTGGTGCAGGAGGTGATTGCGGCGATCACGACGTCGCCATGGCCGATGTCGAACTTCTTGCCGTCAACGGCGAAGCGCTTCCCCGGCTCCTCGGCCTTCTTGTATTCGCTGGCGAGGGCGAGCGAGAAGCCCTCGGCCACGGACGGCAGCGCAATGCGGCCTTCGGGGCGCTTCGGGCCGGCCATCGATGGCACGACGTCACCGAGGTCGAGCGTCAGCGTCTCCGTGAACACCGGATCGGGCGACTTGGCGGTGCGGAACAGTCCTTGCGCCTTCGCATAGGCCTGCACCAGCGCGACGCGCGCCGAGGCGCGGCCGGAGGTCTTGAGATAATCGAGCGCGGCGGCGTCGACCGGGAAGAAGCCGCAGGTCGCGCCATATTCGGGCGCCATGTTGGCGATCGTCGCCTTGTCGGCGACCGAGAGATGGTCGAGGCCGGGGCCGAAGAACTCGACGAACTTGCCGACGACGCCAAGTTTGCGCAGCATCTGCGTCACGGTCAGCACGAGATCGGTCGCGGTGACGCCTTCCTTCATCGCGCCCTTCAGCTTGAAGCCGACGACGTTGGGCAACAGCATCGACAGCGGCTGGCCGAGCATGCAGGCTTCGGCCTCGATGCCGCCGACGCCCCAGCCGAGCACGGCGAGACCGTTGACCATGGTGGTGTGGGAATCGGTGCCGACCAGCGAGTCGGGATAGGCGACCTCGAAGGTGCCGGTCTTCTTGCCGACCGTCATCTTCTCCTTCTTGGTCCAGACCGTCTGGGAGAGATATTCGAGATTGACCTGGTGGCAGATGCCGGTGCCGGGCGGCACGACGGAGAAGTTCGAGAACGCCTTCTGGCCCCATTTCAGGAACTCGTAGCGCTCCTGGTTCTGCTTGTATTCCTCGGTGACGTTCTTGCCGAAGGCCTTGTTGTCACCGAAGAAGTTCACGATCACGGAGTGGTCGATGACGAGATCGACCGGCACCAGCGGATTGATCTTCTCGGCATCGCCGCCGAGCTTCTGCATCGCATTGCGCATCGCGGCGAGATCGACCACGGCGGGGACGCCGGTGAAGTCCTGCATCAGCACGCGCGCCGGGCGGAAGGCGATCTCATGCTCCAGCGACTTCTTGCGCAGCCACTTCGACACCGCGACGATGTCTTCCCTCTTGACCGAGCGGCCGTCCTCGTTGCGGAGCAGGTTCTCGAGCAGGACCTTCATCGAATAGGGGAGTTTCGAAATTCCCTTCAGACCATTCTTCTCGGCCGTGGGCAGGCTGTAATAGACATAGGTCTTGGCGCCGACCTTGAGGGTCTTTTTGCATTTGAAGCTGTCGAGCGAGGTCATGTAGGAAATCCCAATTGTTAGTTATACCCGGCAGGGTATTTTAACACCGCCAGCGTAGGCAGGCTGAGTCGCTTGCAGGGGCAGGTTGAGTTGCTGCATCAAGTAGTTCCGGGCTTATAGAAGCTTTCTAACCGCGCCGCCACAGCCACAAACGTGCCGCGGCAATCCGCGAGCCAAAAATTCCCATACGCTACCCCAAGTTTTCCTGAGGCCTGGCTTTGAGCGGATCGATACGAGGCGAGATGCAGCTTTCCGGACGCGGGGTCACATGCGTGCGCGGCGGCCGCGAGGTGTTTGCCAGGCTCGACTTCGGGGCCGTCTCCGGCGAAGCCGTGGCGGTCGTCGGCCGCAACGGATCGGGCAAGACCTCGCTGCTGCGGCTGATCGCGGGCCTGCTCATTCCGGCGGGCGGCACGATCGCGCTGGACGGAGGCGATTCCGAACTGACATTGCCGGAGCAATGCCACTATCTCGGCCATCGCGACGCCCTGAAGCCGGCGCTGAGCGTGGCGGAGAATCTGACATTCTGGGCCGATTTTCTCGGCGGGGAGCGTTTCGATGCCGACGAGAGCCTCGCCACGGTCGGGCTCGACCATGCCGCCGATCTGCCCGCCGCCTTCCTGTCAGCCGGCCAGCGCCGCCGGCTCTCGCTGGCCCGCCTGCTGACCGTCCGCCGACCGGTCTGGCTATTGGACGAGCCGACCACGGCGCTGGACGTCGCCGGCCAGGACATGTTTTCCGGATTGATGCGCGAGCACCTCGGCCGCGGCGGCCTGATCATCGCCGCCACCCACACCCCGCTCGGGATCGATTCGCGGGAGCTGCGGATCGGGGGGACGGCATGATTCCCGTGGACCCTCAGCTTTTCGAGCGGCCGGTCGCCGCTCTCGCACCCGGGACGCAGTCGTCGCCGCGGGCTCCCTCGCCTCTCCCGCTTGCGGGAGAGGTCGGCGCGCAGCGCCGGGTGAGGGTTCTCTCCGCTGGGGGAATCTTCGTTGTCGAGACACCCTCTCCCCAACCCTCCCCCGCAAGCGGGGGAGGGATCGCACCGTGCCTCAGGCACGATGGGAGCCCCCCATGACCGCCCTGTCTGCCCTCATTCGCCGGGACATCCGGATCGCGCTCCGCGTCGGCGGCGGGGCGTTGATTGGCGTGCTGTTCTTCCTGACCGTGGTGGTGCTGATGCCGTTTGCGGTGGGGCCGGATCTGGCACTGCTGTCGCGGCTCGGGCCGGCGATCCTGTGGCTGGGGGCACTGCTGGCGAGCCTGCTGACCCTGGACCGGCTGTTCATGGCCGACCACGAGGACGGCTCGCTCGACCTGATCACGATGAGCCGGACCCCGCTGGAACTCGCCTGCGCGGCGAAGGCGCTGGCGCATTGGCTGGCCGCCGGCCTGCCGCTGATCGTCGCAACCCCCGTGCTCGGCCTGCTGCTCAACCTCGACATGGTCGCGACCGGCGCGGTGGCGCTGACGCTGCTCGCCGGCACCCCGGCGCTGACGTTTACCGGAATGATCGGGGCGGCGCTGGCGGTGACGCTGCATCGTGGCGGCTTGCTGATGGCGGTCCTGGTGCTGCCGCTGTCGATCCCGGTGCTGATCTTCGGCGTCGCGGCCTCGCAGGCGGTGATCGTCGGCCCCATGACATTCGGCGCGCCGTTCTCGATCCTGTGCGCGCTGTCGCTGGTCAGCCTCGTGATCGGCCCCTTCGCAGCTGCGGCGAGCCTGAAGCATGGGCTGGATTGAGATGGACTGGACTGACCTTGACCCCGATCAACTTTCGCTGCGGACTTTCGTGCTGATTGCGTGAGCGCTTACCTGTGATTATCAGGATACCATGACACTGATCGACCTCGCCAACCCCACACGGTTCCTCACGCTGACGGCGCGGCTGCTGCCGTGGCTTGCGGCTGCGACAATCATCCTGCTCGCGATCGGGCTCTATCAGTCCGCCACCGCGCCCGACGACTATCAGCAGGGCGCGACCGTGAAGATCATGTTCATCCACGTGCCCAATGCCTGGCTGTCGATGTTCGTGTGGGGCGTGATGAGCATCGCCTCGCTGGGCACGCTGGTGTGGCGGCATCCGCTCGCCGACGTCGCCGCCAAAGCGGCTGCTCCGATCGGTGCCAGCTTCACCTTCCTTGCGCTGTTGACGGGCTCGCTGTGGGGCCGGCCGATGTGGGGCACCTATTGGGAATGGGACGCGCGGCTGACCTCGGTGCTGATCCTGTTCCTGATGTATCTCGGCCTGATGGCGCTGTGGCGCGCGGTCGACGATCCTTCCCGTGCGGCGCGCGCCGCCGCCGTGCTGACGCTGGTCGGCGCGCTCAACCTGCCGATCATCAAGTTCTCGGTCGATTGGTGGAACACGCTGCACCAGCCGGCCTCGGTGATGCGGATGGGCGGCTCGTCGCTCGACAAATCCTTTTTGATTCCGCTGCTGGTGATGGCGGTCGCGTTCACCCTGCTGTTCGTCACGCTGCATCTGGCGGCGATGCGCAACGAGATCTTGCGTCGGCGCGTACGGTCCCTGCAGATGATGCAAGCGGGCCGTGTGGCGTTTTCAGAAGTCGGCACCGGCTCGCGTGAAGGCAGCACGTCAAAAGAAGCTGGGGCTGCATGATCATGTCGCTCGGTCCCTACGCGTCTTTCATCGTGACGTCCTATGCCGCGGCCGGCCTCGTGGTCGTGATCCTGATCGGCTGGATCGTGCTCGATTATCGTAGCCAGACACAGCGCCTGCGCGAGCTCGAGCGCAGCGGCGTGACCCGTCGCTCCGGCCGTAGCGCGACGGATCGGGCATGAGAGATCAAGCATGAGCGAGCAATCGACGTCCGCTCCGCCGCAGCGCCGCACCTTCCTGATGGTGCTGCCGCTGATTGCGTTCATCGGCCTGGCGCTGCTGTTCTGGTTCCGGCTCGGCAGCGGCGATCCCTCGCGGATCCCTTCCGCCCTGATCGGACGGCCGGTGCCGCAAACCACGCTGCCGCCGCTCGAGGGATTGCGGGCTGACAACACGCAGATCCCCGGCCTCGATCCCGCCGCGTTCAAGGGCAAGGTCAGTCTCGTCAATGTCTGGGCGTCCTGGTGCGTGCCGTGCCACGACGAGGCGCCGCTGCTGACCGAGTTGGCAAAAGACAAGCGCTTCCAGCTTGTCGGCATCAACTACAAGGATGCCGCCGACAATGCGCGGCGCTTCCTGGGGCGCTACGGCAACCCGTTCGGCCACGTCGGCGTCGATGCCAATGGCCGCGCCTCGATCGAATGGGGCGTCTATGGCGTGCCCGAGACTTTCGTCGTTGGTCGCGAAGGCACCATCGTCTACAAGCTGGTCGGGCCGATCACGCCGGAGAATTTGCGGACGGTGCTGTTGCCGCAGATGGAGAAGGCGTTGAAGGCGGCCGGGAGCTAGCTCCGTTGTCAGTGTGAGAAGGACCCAACCCCAAACACCGCTGTCATGCCCCGGCTTGACCGGGGCATCCAGTACGCCGCAGCTCCTCCGTACCTCACGACTGTCTCTGGAATACTGGATCGCCCGGTCAAGCCGGGCGATGACAGTCGAGTATGTAGCTGCGCTGGGCTCGCAATGACGATTTGAGAGACCTTACCCCTTCCTCACATCGCCCGCCTCGGCCTCGCTGGCCTCCAGCGACGCCGGCTCGAGGTGATAACGCTTGGTTAGCGGCATCTGAGCGATGGCGAAGATCATGGTGATCGGCGTGACGCCGAACACCTTGAAGTTCACCCAGAAGTCGGTGCTCTGGGTGCGCCAGACGATCTCGTTCAACACGGCCATGCCGGCGAAGAACAGCGCCCAGCGTAGCGTGAGGATGCGCCAGCCCTGCGGCGTCAAATTGAACATCTGGTCGAACATGACGGCGATGAAGGAGCGGCCGAACAACAGGCCGCCGCCGAGGATCGCGGCGAACAAAGCGTAGATGATGGTCGGCTTGAGCTTGATGAAGGTCTCGTCGTGCAGCACCAGGGTCAGCGTGCCGAACACCAGCACGATGACGCCTGTCACGATCGCCATGATCGGGATGTGCCGCGTCACCACATAGGAGGCGATCATCGCCGCGACGATCGCGACCATGAAGGCGCCGGTCGCGGCGAACAGATTGAACTTCGCATTCACGAAGAAGAACACGAGCAGCGGGCCAAGCTCGGTGGCAAGCTTGAACAACGGATGCGGCTGGGTCTTGTCCATTCTTCAGCTTTCGATTCCGGCTATCGCGCGGGCGAAATCACGCGCGGTGAACGGCGCGAGATCGTCGACGCCTTCGCCGACGCCGATGAAATGCACCGGCAGTTTGAATTTCTCCGCGAGCGCCACCAGAATGCCGCCGCGGGCGGTGCCGTCGAGCTTGGTCATCACGAGGCCGGTGACCCCGGCGGTGCGATGGAAGGCCTCGACCTGCGATAGCGCGTTCTGGCCGACGGTGGCGTCCAGCACGAGCAGCACCGCATGCGGCGCAGTCGCGTCCACCTTGCGGATGACGCGCACGACCTTTTCGAGCTCGTTCATCAGCTCGGCCTTGTTCTGAAGCCGCCCGGCCGTGTCGATCAGGAGCACGTCGATGGCCTGCTCCTTCGCCGCCGTCAGCGCATTGAAGGCGAGGCTCGCCGAATCCGAGCCCTGCGCACCTGATATGACGGGCGTCTTCGTGCGTTCGCCCCAGACCTTGAGCTGCTCGATCGCTGCTGCGCGAAACGTGTCGCCGGCGGCCAGCATCACCTTGCGGCCTTCGGACGCGAATTTTTGCGAGAGTTTTCCGATGGTGGTGGTCTTGCCGGAGCCGTTGACGCCGACCACGAGGATGACGAACGGCTTCCTGCCGGCGTCGATCTCGAGCGGCTTCGCCACCGCCGCCAGCACCTTCTCGACCTCGGTCGCGACGACGTCCTTGACCTCGTCCGCCGAGATCGCCTTGTCGTAGCGTCCCGTGCCAACCGCATCCGCGATCCGCACCGCGACCGAGGTGCCGAGGTCGGCGCGCAGCAGCACGTCCTCGATGTCGTCGAGCATGGCGCGGTCGAGCTTGCGCTTGGTGACGAGATCGGCGACCGCGGTCCCGAGCGAGGACGAGGTGCGCTTCAGCCCGTCGGACAGGCGGCGCCACCAGCTCAGCTTGGGGGTCTCGGGGGTGGTATCGTTCATGATGGCGGTGTGTTAGCCGTTCCGGCTCGCAAACGAAAGTCTTGACCGAAAGTCCTGCAATTGCTCGATGTTCCCGAATTGACCGCCGAAGAAATCCTGGCGCGCGTGCTCCATCGCGACGGATTGATGCTGGTCATCGACAAGCCGGCCGGCCTGCCGGTGCATCGCGGACCCAAGGGCGGTGCCAATCTGGAAACGTCCTTCGACGCGCTTCGTTTCGGCCTGCCGCGGCCGCCGGTGCTGGCCCACCGGCTGGACAAGGACACCTCGGGTTGCCTCGTGCTCGGCCGCCATCGCAAGGCGACGGCCTCGCTCGGTCTGCTGTTCAAGCATGGGAAGATCGGCAAGACCTACTGGACCATCGTCGAGGGCGGCCCCACCGAAGACGAAGGCACCATCGATATGCCGCTCGGCCGGCTGAACGCCGAACGCGGCTGGTGGCAGAAGCCCGATCCCGAGGGCCAGAAGGCCATCACCAACTGGAAGGTGATGGGCCGGGGCGACGGCCTGACCTGGCTCGCCATGGAACCGGTCACCGGACGGACCCATCAATTGCGGGTGCATGCGTCCGCGACCGGCTGGCCGATCTTCGGCGATAACATTTACGGCAACGGCCCGCGCTTCGGCGAGCCGAAGCTGCACCTGCATTCCCGCGAGATCGTGGTGCCGATCTCCCGCAACAAGGAGCCGGTCCGCGTGGTGGCGCCGGCCCCGCCCCACATGCACGAGCGGCTCCGCGCCTGCGGGTGGAACGGGGAGTAGCCCAACTGCTCGCCCCTCATGGTGAGGAGGCCGCGCAGCGCTGCCTATAGTTTACGAAACGTTCAGTGCTCGTCGCTAATGATAGCGGTTGCTTAGAACAAGCTTCCGTCAATCTGCTCAGGACGAGCTGCGCGTCATGTCCACGGCCGAGTTATCGATCATCGACGAGGTCGAGTCCGCGCTTCGGACTGGCTCGGCGGAAAAGGGCCTGGCAACAGCCCGCCGCGTCACCGACCTGTTCCTGTCATCCGCTGGCAGTTTCGACGACGAGCAGATCGCACTGTTCGACGACGTGCTCGATCGGCTGATCGGCACCATCGAGCTCCGCGCCATCGCCGACATGGGCGCGCGCGTAGCGCTCGCCGAGATCAGCGCGCAGCTCGCGCCGATCGCGCAGGCGCCGCCATCGGTCATTCGCCGGCTCGCCAACAATGACGAAATCCGCATCGCCGGTCCCGTGCTGCAGGAATCCGCGCGCCTCGACGACGGCGCGCTGGTGCAGATCGCCTCGAGCAAGGGCGAGCCGCATCTGCTCGCGGTCGCCGGACGCTGGTGGCTGAAGGAGATCGTCACCGATGCATTGCTGGCGCGGCGCTATCCCAGCGTCAGCCGGCGGCTCGCCGCCAATCCCGGCGCGCGCGTGTCCGGCAACGGATTTGCCGTCATCGTCGGACAGGCCGAGGCCGACCCCGAGCTCGCGGTCAGCGTTGGCGTCCGCGTCGATCTGCCCTCAGACCTGCGTCGTCAATTGCTGCGCTCGGCAACGGATGCCGTGCGGACCCGGCTGTTGTCGCGCGCTCCGCCGCATCTGTTCGAGGAGATCCAGACCGCGATCGCAGCCGTCACCGTCGGTGTCGAGCGCGAGATGTCGGGGGTCCGCGATTTCGAAGGTGCCAAGCGCGCCGTCGCAGGCCTGAAGGCGACCGGCCAGCTCAGCGAAGCGACGCTGCTCGGCTTCGCAACGCAGCGGCGTTATGAAGAAGCGGTGGCCGCATTGGCCGCATTGTCGGGATCGACCGTCGAAGTGATTCGCCCGCTGATGCAAAGCCTGCGCGAGGACGGCCTGCTGGTGCCGTGCAAGGCGGCGCAGCTCACCTGGGAAACCACCGCCGCCGTGCTCCAAAGCCGCTTTGCGACCGGCGCGATGAAGCCGGCCGATATCGCAAGGGCTCAAAGCCATTACGCGCGCATGACCCCGGAGAATGCGCGGCGGACGCTGCGGTTCTGGCAGGTGCGGGCGTTGTAGGCTGTTTGGGTCGCGCTGCTTCTCCACCCTCGGTGTCGTCCCGGCGAAGGCCGGGACCCATAACCACAGGGAGAAGTTTGGCGACGACGGTCCGTTACTCTGCTTGGTTGGGACAAGCACCGCGGATCACCGATAGATCACGCGGTATGGGTCCCGGCCTTCGCCGGGACGACGCTGGAGGTACAGCGCGTCGTCACTCGCCGCAACGAGGCTAAGCAGTCAGCCGCGCGCCATCACGACCGGCGATCCGCAGCGGCACGATGCGGCCCACACGCTCGCCCGCGATCGCCACCGGCAGATAATGCTCCGTCCGTCCCTGACCGTCGCTCTCGATCAGCACCTCGCGCGTGGCGCCGATCTCGGCTTGCAGCCGCTGCAGAAGCGCGGCCTCACCGGTCGCACGTAGCCGTTTCGCCCGCTGCTTGATTGCCCCGCCCGCCACCTGCGGCATCCGCGCGGCCGGCGTGCCGGGACGCGGCGAATAGGGGAAGACGTGGAGGAACGTCAGGCCGCATTCCTCGACCAGGTCGAGCGAGCGCGAGAACATCTCCTCGGTCTCGGTCGGAAAGCCCGCAATGATGTCGGCGCCCAGCGCGATGTCCGGGCGCAGGCGACGGACCTGATCGCAGAACGCGATGGCGTCGCCGCGCGTATGCCGCCGCTTCATGCGCTTCAAGATCATGTCGTCGCCGGACTGCAGCGACAGGTGCAGATGCGGCATCAGCCGCGAATCCTCAGCGATGGCATCCAACAGATCGCTGTCCGCCTCGATCGAATCGATCGAGGAGATGCGCAGGCGCCTCAGCTCCGGCACGTGCCGCAAAATCTGCTTCGTCAGCAGGCCGAGTTTCGGCGTACCCGGCAGGTCGGCGCCGTAGCTGGTGAGATCGACGCCGGTCAGCACGATCTCGGCATGGCCGCGCTCGGCCAATGCCCGGACCTGATCGACCACCGCGCCCATCGGCACCGAGCGCGAATTGCCGCGCCCGAACGGAATGATACAGAAGGTGCAGCGATGGTCGCAGCCGTTCTGCACCTGCACGAACACGCGCGGCAGGCCGCTCGCAAAGCCGTCGATGAGATGCGGCGCCATCTCCTTCACCGCCATGATGTCGCTGACGGCGATTTTTTCGCTCGCACCGAGATCGAACGCCGCACGCGCCTCGCGCCATGCGGACGACCGCATCTTGTCGTCATTGCCGACGACGCGATCGACCTCGGCCATCTCGGCGAACATGCCGCTTTGCGTCTGCGCCGCGCAACCGGTGACGACGATGCGCGCTGCCGGCCGCTCGCGTTTCAGCTTGCGGATCGACTGGCGCGCCTGCGCCACCGCTTCGTTGGTGACGGCGCAGCTGTTGATGACGATGGTATCTGAAAGGCCTGCGCCCTCGGCCTCGCGGCGGATCACCTCGGCTTCAAAGGCGTTGAGGCGGCAGCCGAAGGTGACGATGTCGACGCTCATCACCCGACCGGCGCGAACAGCGCCGGATCGAAACGGCCTTCATATTCGAAAGTCGCCGTGCCCGTCATCAGCACGTGATCGTCGCGCTCGCGCCATTCGATCCCGAGCTTGCCGCCGGGCAGCGCGATCTCGACATTGCGCTCGGCGCGCTTCAGCCGCGCCGCCGCAACCGCCGTGGCACATGCGGCCGAGCCGCAGGCCCTGGTCAGGCCGGCGCCGCGCTCCCAGGTGCGGATCGTGATGTGCTGGGGATCGACGATATGGGCGAGCGTGATGTTGGCGCGCTCCGGAAAGATCGGATGGTTCTCCAGCAGCGGACCGAAACGCTCGAGATCGTAGGCGTTGACGTCATCGACCCAGAAGATCGCATGCGGATTGCCCATGCTGACGACTGAGGGCGAATGCAGGATCGGATTGTCGATCGGGCCGATCTGCAATTCGATGTAGCGGGTGTCGCGGAATTCCTGGTCGAGCGGAATGTCCTGCCAGCCGAATTTCGGCGCGCCCATGTCCACCGTATAAAGATCCGGCGCCGGACCCTGCCAGGCATTGAGCAGGCCCGCGGCCGTCTCGAACGTCGCATTGGTCTGGCCGGTCTTCTCGAAGACGCGCCGCACCACGCAGCGCATGCCGTTGCCGCAGGCGCCGGCCTCGGAGCCGTCACAGTTGTAGATGCTGATGAAAGCTTCGGTGCCGTCGAAGCGCGGCTTCTGCAGCACCATGAGCTGGTCGTAGGGCACACCGCCTCGCGCCGATGCCACCGCACGGGCGTCGTCCGGGGTGACCGTCGTGGCGGAATCGCGCATGTCGACAACGACGATCTCGTTGCCGATGCCGTTCATCTTGGCAAATGCGTGGTTGGCCAGCGCGCTCATGAAAATTCCCGAATTTCGCCTGCCTTATATGGCGATCCTTGGCCCTCTTGGCCAGTGATTTGCCGACAAGAGCCAGGAGGCTGCCATGACGCATCTGTCATGGGACGAATTCGGCGCTCGCGTGTTAGAACGGCGAAATTCGCGCAACCGGGACATGCGGCCGGGTTAAGGCCTCGGGGACGTAAGGCCATGGCGGATAAGCTATTGGGGAGAATAAAAATGTTCAGGTTTCGTCGTCTCGCTTTGGCCGCGCTGATTCCGGCAGCGGCCTTGTCGTTTGGTCTGTCGGCCACGCTGGCCCAAACGCCGAGCCCGGCGCCGGCCGCATCGGCGAGCCCCTCGCCGGTCCCGTCAGCTTCGCCCTCCCCGGCCGCGAGCGCTGCACCCGTGGCCACGCCCTCGCCGGCGGCCAGCGCCTCGCCAAGCCCTTCAACGTCGCCTGCAGCGTCCCCTGCAACCTCGCCCGCAGCCAGTGCCTCACCGAGCCCCGCCCCGCCGCCCGCTGCAGCCGCGACGCCGGCTCCCGTGCAGACGGCCGATCCGTTCGGACAGGAGACCACGCTCGAGCCTAAGAAGGTCGTGATGGTCAAGGGCACTGCCAATTGGGACTCGGCCTTCGACACGCTGATCGACGCCTTCAAGGCGCTGAACACGCTGCTGGACAAGCAGGGCATCAAGCACGCCGGCAATTCGATGATCGTCTACACCTCGACCGACGATACCGGCTTCACCTTCCTGGCCGAGATCCCGGTCGAGCAGGACCCGAAGAACCTGCCCAAGGACATGAGCGTCGGCAAATCGCCGGAGGGCAAGGCGCTGAAATTCGTCCATCGCGGCTCCTACGACAACATGGACAACACCTACGAGGCGATCACCAATCACCTCGACGACAAGAAGCTGGAAGCCAAGGACACCTTCATCGAGGAATACCTCACCGATCCCCTGAAGACGGCCGAGGACAAGCTCGTGATCAATGTATTCGTGCCGCTGAAGTGAGACCGATGAAAAAGCCTGCCATCCTTTTGACCTCCCTTGTCACGTCCTTTGCCGCCGCGCTGCTGGCAACGCCTGCGCTTGCCGACGATTTTCCGTCCGCGATTTCGGTGAGCGGCGAAGCCACGATCTCCGGCGCGCCTGATCTGGCGCAGATCGACGCTGGCGTCGCCAACGACGCCAAGTCTGCGAAGGAAGCGTCCGACGCCAACAACGCCGCGATGGGCAAGGTGCTGCTGGCGCTGAAGGGCGCAGGCATTGACGAGAAGGATTACCAGACCTCGCGGCTGTCGCTGCAGCCGCAATACGGCCAGAACAAATCCACCGGCGCCTCGCCCGTGGTCGGCTTCCGCGCGTCAAACCGCGTCACCGTGAAGATCCGCGACGTGACCAAGGTCGCCGCCATCATCGACACGTTGGTCGGCGCCGGCGCCAACGATATCGGCAACATCTCCTTCGAGGTGACGCAGGCCTCGAAACTACTCGACGATGCCCGCGAGAAGGCCGTCGCAGACGCCCGCCGCAAAGCGGAGATCTACGCCAAGGCCACCGGCGTCACGCTCGGCGCGCCGCTCAGCGTGTCCGAAGGCGGCGCCCCGATGCCGCTGTTCAAGGGACGCATGGCCGCAGCGCCGATGGCCGCAGGCGGCGCGGCCGTTGCGCCCGGCGAGGAAACGCTGGCGGTGACGGTGAATGTGAGTTGGGCGATCAAGGCGAAAGAGCAGTAGGCGCAGCTGCCGCGACAGACCTCATTGTCGTCCCGGCGAAGCTAAATCTCCACCACCTGCCCCGGCTTCATCGCGACAAACCGCTCCTGCGGCACCTTTGCGGCGTCGAGCGCCTCGACCAAGGCCTTCGCCGGCGCATCGATGGCTTCATCGGTCAGCTGAAACGTGCCGTGATGATGCCCGAGTGCGGCTTGCGCGCCGCAATCCGCGAGCGCCTTCACCGCATCTTCCGGGTTCATGTGCTGGTCGCGCATGAACCAGCGCGGCTCGTAGGCGCCGATCGGGAGGATCGCCAGGCGTAGCGGGCCGTGCTTCTCGGCGACTCGGCGGAAATGCCCGCCATCGCCATAGCCGGAATCGCAGACGACGTAGATTTTCCCCGCCGGCGTCTCCAGCACGAAACTCGCCCATAGCGCCTTGTTGCGATCGAACATGCCGCGCGCCGACCAGTGCCGGGTCGGCACCAGCGTCACGGCGATGCCGCCGCCGAGCTCGACGCGATCGTGCCAGTCGAACGCTTCCACCTTGATCGTCGCATCGGTGCTGCGCATCGTGACGTCATTGCCGAGCGGGGTCACCACACGCGGGGCAAAATTCTTGGCGAGCCGCGACAGCGTCGCCATGTCGAGATGATCGTAATGGCCGTGCGAGACCAGCACGACATCGATCTTCGGCAGCTTGTCGAACGCAATGCCGGGATCGTTGTGCCGCTTGGGCCCGGCGAAGCTGACGGGCGAGACCCGCGACGACCAGACGGGATCGACGAGAATATTGAGGCCGCCGGTCTGGATCAGCCAGCTGGCGTGGCCGACGAAAGAGAGCCGCACCTTGTCGCCGTCGACGCGGTCCGGCGGGGTGTCGGCATGGGGGCTCGGCGCCCAATCCGGCCAGCTCGCGCGCTGCCGCTTGCCGCCGAATTGCCAGCGCAGGACCTCTCGAAGCGATTTCGGCGGCACGCCGTCCGGATCGAAGAAGTTCAGACCGTCGAAATGGTCGGAGACCGGGCCGTCATAGGTTTTCATGCGGGACATCCAAAGGGAGGGCACGCCGACCAATGCGCCGGCACCGGCGAGCAGTCCGAAAAGGCGGCGGCGGGTGATCGGCACGGATCTGGCTTCAGGGATGGTCTGAGGGGGAGGGCATCAAGCTTTCATATGGGCTGCCTCCGATGAAAAGGAACCCGCCGCCGGAAAGTTCATCTTTTCAAGGCCTTGCCTTCCAAAGCGGCCCCGGCCACCCTAACTTTCCTTGACTTTCGGGCGGCAGCGGCGTTTAACCCGGCCACTTTCTCGGAAAGGCTTTCTTTTCGACCCGCCCACTGGCCCCAGAGGCCAGAGGCCAACGCCCGACAGCGCTGTGCGCCCTCGGGCGTAAAGGTGTTTGGATTTTCTGCTCCCTCCTCCGCGCATGCGGGCAGAGGTGAAAAAGGACAACGGCATTGTTCGACAATCTGTCGGAACGGCTTGGCGGCATTCTCGATCGTCTGACGGGGCGCGGTGCGCTGACCGAAAAGGACGTCGACGCGGCCATGCGCGAGGTGCGCCGCGCGCTGCTGGAAGCCGACGTGGCTCTCGAAGTGGTGCGCAGCTTCACCGAGCGGGTCCGCGAGCAGGCGATCGGCGCCACCGTCGTCAAGTCGGTGACCCCAGGCCAGATGGTGGTCAAGATCGTCCACGACGAGCTGATCAACACGCTCGGCGCCGAAAGCCAGACCATCGACATCAATTCCGTGCCGCCGGTGCCGATCATGATGGTCGGCCTGCAAGGCTCCGGCAAGACCACCACCACCGCAAAGCTCGCCCGTCGCATGGTCCAGCGCGACAAGCGCAAGGTGCTGATGGCATCGCTCGACATCTACCGTCCCGCGGCGATGGAGCAGCTGGCCGTCCTGGGCCGCGACCTCGACATTCCGACGCTGCCGATCGTCGCCGGCCAGCAGCCGGCGCAGATCGCGAAGCGCGCGCTCGAGGCCGGCAAGCTCGGCGGCTACGACGTCGTGCTGCTCGACACCGCCGGCCGCACCACGCTCGACGAAGAGATGATGGCGGAAGCAGCCGCGATCAAAGCCGCCGCAAATCCGCATGAAGTGCTGCTGGTGGCGGACAGCCTCACCGGCCAGGACGCCGTCAACCTCGCGCGCGCCTTCGACGAGCGCGTCGGCCTCACCGGCATCGTGCTGACACGAGTCGACGGCGACGGCCGGGGCGGCGCCGCGTTGTCGATGCGCGCCGTGACCGGCAAGCCGATCAAGCTGCTCGGCACCGGTGAAAAGACCGACGCGCTGGAGGATTTCCATCCCGACCGTATCGCCGGCCGCATCCTCGGCATGGGCGACGTGGTGTCGCTGGTCGAACGCGCTGCCGCCAACATCGATGCCGAAAAGGCTGCGCGCACCGCCGAGCGGATGCGCAAGGGTCAGTTCGACCTCAACGACATGCGCGAGCAGCTGTCGCAGATGGCCAATATGGGCGGCATCAGCGGGCTGATGGGCATGATGCCCGGCATCGCCAAGATGAAAAACCAGATCGCGGCCGCCGGCATCGACGACAAGATCTTGAAGCGCCAGGTCGCGGTGATCGATTCCATGACACGCGACGAGCGACGTCATCCCGATTTGCTCAAGGCCAGCCGCAAGAAGCGCATCGCCGCAGGTTCCGGCCAGAGTGTCGAGCAGGTCAACAAGCTGCTCAAGATGCACCGGAACATGGCCGACATGATGAAGGCCATGGGCTCCGGCAAACGCGGTCCGCTCGCCGGCATCGCGCAGGCGATGGGCTTTGGCGGCGGTATGAAGCCGCCTTCGCCGGAAGAGATGAAGGCGCTGCAGGAAAAGATGCAGGGTGGCGGCGGACAAGGTCTGCCCAGCCTGCCGAAGGATTTACCTGCCGGGCTGCGCCAGGGTCTGCCGAACGTTCCAGGCCTGACCGGGCTGAGCGGCAAGCCGATGCTGCCGGGTCTCGGCGGTTTCCCCGGCAAGAAGAAATGAGGAATTCGTCGCGGGAGATCGCAACGGTCTCGCGCAACGCGGAATACCAATCAACCGAACAAAACGTACCTTGAAGGAGAACTTAGATGTCCGTCGTTATCCGTCTCGCCCGTGCAGGCACCAAGAAGCGCCCGGTCTATCACGTCGTCGTCGCCGATTCGCGCTTTCCCCGCGATGGCCGCTTCATCGAGCGTCTCGGCTATTTCAACCCGCTGCTGCCGAAGGACAACGAGACCCGGCTGAAACTCGACATGGACAAGGTGAAGGCCTGGCTCGCCAAGGGCGCGCAGCCGTCGGACCGTGTGTCGCGCTTCCTCGACGCCGCCGGCGTCAAGAAGCGCGAAGTGCGCAACAATCCGGAGAAGGCCGTGCCGCGCAAGGAGCGCAAGGCGCAGGCCGAAGCCGCCGCGAAGGGTTAAGGCGAGATCATGCCGGCGCTGGTCTGCGTCGCGCGGATCGGCGCCGCGCATGGCGTGCGCGGCGCGGTCAAACTGTGGACCTTCACCGAAGATCCCTTTGCCGTGCGGAGCTACGGTCTGCTCTCGTCCAAGGACGGCAAGCGCCAGTTCGAGGTTGCAACGGCGCGCGCGGCCAAGGATCATCTGGTTGCGACGTTCAAGGGCGTCACGACCCGCGATGAGGCCGAGCGCCTCAACGGCATCGAGCTCTACGTCGCGCGCGAAAAACTTCCCGCGACGGACGAGGGCGAATATTACCACACCGATCTGATCGGGCTCGCCGCCGTCACCACGGCCGGCGATGCGCTCGGCCGCGTGCTCGCGATCCACAATTTCGGCGCCGGCGACATCATCGAGATCGCGCCGCCCACAGGCACCACGCTGCTGCTGCCGTTCACGGACGCGGTGGTGCCGGAGGTCGACATCGCAGGCGGCCGCGTCGTGATCGCGCTGCCGCAGGAAATCGAGGCAGAGGACACGGAGGAGGATTCCTCCCCGAGTCGTCCGGGCGAAGGCCGGGACCCATAACCACAGGCCAGAATTTTTGGCTAAGCTGATCGCTCCAGCCGTCGCAAAACGAAGTGCGGTGGTTATGGGTCCCGGATCTGCGCTCTGCTTGTCCGGGACGACAATAATTGAGATCCAATGACCACCTCCTCACCCTGGCGCGCGACGGTGCTGACGCTGTTTCCGGAGATGTTTCCCGGGCCACTGGGCGTGAGCCTGGCCGGCCGGGCGCTGGCTGGCGGGCTCTGGGAGCTGGAGGCGCGGGACATCCGGGCCTCGGCCACCGACCGCCACCGCAGCGTCGATGACACCCCGGCCGGCGGCGGGCCGGGCATGGTGCTTCGGGCCGATGTTCTGGCGGCGGCCATCGATGCCGCCGGGATTGGCCCGGGCCGGCCGAAACTGCTGATGAGCCCGAGGGGTCGGCCATTGACCCAGGCCCGCGTCCTGGAGCTCGCCAAGGGTCCGGGTCCCCTGATCGTCTGCGGGCGGTTCGAGGGAGTGGACCAGCGGGTGATCAACGGGCGGGGTCTGGAGGAGGTCTCGATCGGCGATTACGTGCTCTCGGGTGGTGAAATCGCAGCCCTGGCCCTGATCGACGCCTGTGTTCGGCTGCTGCCGGGCGTGATGGGCAAGGAAGCCTCGGGAACCGAGGAAAGCTTTTCGGACGGTCTCCTCGAATACCCCCAGTACACCCGGCCGCAGCTGTTCGAGGGAATCCCGATCCCGGAGATCCTGACCTCCGGCGACCATGCCAAAGTCGCCAGCTGGCGGCGGGCGGAATCCGAAGCCCTGACGGCGGCCCGCCGACCGGATTTGTGGGCCCAGATCCCGAGCAAAGTCCCGAATCGGGCCGGACGCCAAAAAACGCCAAAAAACAAGACAGACGGGTGACAAACGCTCCGGCTTGCCTTATAGCAGCGGCCACATCCGCAATGGCTGGATAAACGAATTTCGCGCAGCCCCCGTTTTCCAAGGCTGGGCGCGCCGATGGAGATTTACCCATGAACCTGATCCAACAGCTCGAAAAAGAGCAATTCGACAAGCTCTCCGCCAACAAGGAGATTCCGGAATTCGGTCCCGGCGATACCGTGATCGTCAACGTGAAGGTCGTCGAAGGCGACCGCACCCGCGTGCAGGCCTATGAAGGCGTTTGCATCGGCCGTTCCGGCGGCGGCCTCAACGAGAGCTTCACGGTGCGCAAGATTTCGTACGGCGAAGGCGTGGAGCGCGTGTTCCCGGTGATGTCGCCGATGATCGACTCGATCAAGGTGGTGCGCCGCGGCAAGGTGCGTCGCGCCAAGCTCTATTACCTCCGCAACCTTCGCGGCAAGTCGGCCCGCATCGTCGAGAAGAAGCAGGACCGCCCGGCTGCTGCCGTCAACGAGTAAGCTCCGCTTACAGGCGAGTTACCGAGAGCGCGGGGCCAAACCCCGCGCTTTTTTGTTGCGTCAGCCGTGCGCGTCAAAGCCCTCGCGATTTCAGTTCGGCCTGCTATATATTCTTGGAATGTTTCCAGATTTGACCAGCCTCTCGCCCGTCAAGCGCGTCGTCATCGACGATCGCTCGCGGCTGCCCGGCCGGTTCTTCGGACGCTTCGCGACCTCGGCAACGTCAGAGCTTACGCGCGCAGCCTAAAAGCTGCGCTGACGATTTCGTTGCCCGCGCGCCAGCCGCGCAACCCGCTCTACACAACATTCCTGGAGCTGACGCTCATGTCCAAGCCGACCACATTGTACGACAAGATCTGGAACGACCATCTGGTGCACGAAGCCGAGGACGGCACCTGCCTGCTCTATATCGATCGCCATCTGGTGCACGAGGTCACTTCACCGCAGGCGTTCGAAGGCCTGCGCGCCACCGGCCGCAAGGTCCACGCGCCCGAGAAGACGCTGGCCGTCGTCGATCACAACGTGCCGACCACCGACCGCACCAAGCCGAACCCCGACCCTGAAAGCATCGAGCAGATCAAGGCACTGGCCGACAACGCCAAGGAATTCGGCATCGAATATTACGACGAGTTCGACAAGCGTCAGGGCGTCGTCCACGTCATCGGTCCCGAGCAGGGCTTCACGCTGCCCGGCACCACCATCGTCTGCGGTGACAGCCACACCTCGACGCATGGTGCGTTCGGCGCGCTCGCGCACGGCATCGGCACGTCGGAAGTCGAGCATGTGCTGGCGACGCAGACGCTGATCCAGAAGAAGGCGAAGAACATGCGCGTCACCGTCGATGGCAAATTGCCTGACGGCGTGACGGGCAAGGACATCATCCTCGCGATCATCGGCGAGATCGGCACCGCGGGCGGCACCGGCTACGTGCTCGAATACGCCGGCGACGCGATCCGTGCGCTCAGCATGGAAGGCCGCATGACGGTCTGCAACATGTCGATCGAAGGCGGTGCGCGCGCCGGCCTGGTCGCGCCGGACCAGAAGGCGTTCGACTTCTTGCGCGGCCGCCCGAAGGCACCGAAGGGCGCGGATTGGGACGCCGCGATGCGTTACTGGGAGAAGTTGCGCTCGGACGAGGGCGCGCATTTCGATCACGAGCTGCGGCTCGATGCGGCGAAGCTGCCGCCGATCGTGACCTGGGGCACGAGCCCTGAAGACGTGATCTCGGTCACCGGCAGCGTGCCGGATCCCGACAAGATCGCGGACGAGGCCAAGCGCCTGTCGAAGCACCGCGCGCTGAAATACATGGGCCTGACCGCGGGGACGAAGATCACCGACATCAAGCTCGACCGCATCTTCATCGGCTCCTGCACCAACGGCCGGATCGAGGATCTGCGCGCCGCCGCCAAGATCGCGGAAGGCAAGCAGGTCGCAGGCGGCGTCAACGCCATGGTCGTGCCGGGCTCCGGCCTCGTGAAGGAGCAGGCCGAGGCTGAAGGTCTGGACAAGATCTTCATCAAGGCCGGCTTCGAATGGCGCGAGCCCGGTTGCTCGATGTGCCTCGCGATGAACCCCGACAAGCTGGCTCCCGAAGAGCGCTGCGCCTCGACCTCGAACCGCAACTTCGAGGGCCGCCAGGGCTTCAAGGGCCGGACCCATCTGGTGTCGCCGGCGATGGCCGCAGCCGCGGCGATCGCCGGTCACTTCGTCGACATCAGGGAGTGGCGGTAAGCCGCTCCCTGCAATTTGAGCGATCGCGGCAAACCGCCGTTAATCGGCAGCGCCGACACTGCGTCCTCGCGAGGGTTTTGCGAGGACAGGAGCTCATGGCCGGCAAGCCTGAATATGTCGATCTGATCAGCGCGGCGACGCCCCAGCACCGGCGGCGCGCGGCACCGCTGCGCATGGTCGCCAAGCCCGAGGTCGAGGAGACCTCAAAGCTCAGCCGCTGGCCGCCGGCGATGTTCAAGCAATGGAAGCTGGAGAACCTCACGCGCTGGACGTCGGCGACCTGGAAACTGAAGGATTGGATTTAGGCACATCCTCCGTCATGCCCGTGCTTGTCCCGGGCATCCACGAACTTTCTGCACAAGCCCAATAACGTGGATGGCCGGGACAAGCCCGGCCATGACGCGTGCGGAGCTAGCAGCAACTCACATCACCAATAGCGGTACGGATGGTGCCAGCGATGCCAGCGGCAGACGCGGCGCGGGCCGTAATAGGTCCAGATGACCCGGCAGCGGCGCGGATGGCTGTAATAGGGATAGTAGCCGCCATAGTAGCGCCGGTGGAAATGGCGATGGCCGTAATAGGCGGGGCGATAGATGCCGTAGCGATGGAATCCGCCTCCGCCATAGTGGCGAACTCCGCCGTAGCGATAGCCGCCGCCATGAAAGGCGGGCGCGGCGCGGAAGCCACCCGCGTGGAAACCACCGCCGCGGAAGCCACCGATATGCCCTCCGCCACCGTGGAAGCCGCCTCCACCGTGGAAGCCGCCGCCGTGGAAGCCGCCGCCATGACCGCCACCACCATGTCCACCGCCGCCGCCGCCGTGGCGAACCGGGATCACATCGCCACTTGCGGCCTTCGCCGCAGGCAACGCCGTCGGATTGATCGGGGTCATCGCCTCGGCAGGACGCGTGGTCCCGGCCGACAGCATCAGCGTCGCAGCAGCCGCAATCCCGAGCAAGCGCATCGGGCTTGCCCTGAGACCCAATATTCTCAGCATCGACTTCTCCCTGAATCTGGACAGCGGAGTTGCGACGCTCGCTCCCGGCGCGCGTCATCCCTGTTCATTGGCAGTCGCTCCCAAGATTAAATTAGGGACAGCGACGTGAATGCCTCATGAATGAACGACGGGCCCGGCGTCGCGCCGCGACGTCGTCACCATGGCCCGAAGCCGAGCACGAACGGTGCCGGCACGCCGTAAGGATAAGGACGGTAGTAGACAGGCCGCGCGTAGTAATGCGGATCAGGACGCGGGGCGTATCGCACAACGTCGGACCGCACATGTCGGCGCCCGTCGAACACCGCGCGCCCGGCCGACGCGTCGGGCAGCTTCGTCACCCTGTGCGCAGCGGACGCGTGAGGCAGGCCTGCGGCAAGCCCGACGGCAACCGCCAATGCGAACCATCTCGTCATGAAGACCTCCGCCTCAGGCGCGCGACGGCATCGCGCTCGTATCAGCCCCGGCGCCAGTAGCAGCTCATATGCGGCACGATCACCGTGCCGCTCGGCCGAAATTCCTGCACATAGGTGGCGTTGCACTCGCGGACCGCATCGGGACCGGGATTGTAACGGGGATAGACGCCATCCGGACTGTAATAGGGCGTGACGCGCAGGCGCGCCGGGGCCCGCTTGCGCGGCGGCGGGAGATCGTCTCGCGAGGCCGCCTGGGCGAGCCTGATCCCGGGAGCCGCGGTCTGGGCCTCCGCGCCAACGCAAAACTGCGAAAACAACCCCATGCACAGTAGCGTCAGCGCTGTTTTCGCTCGCATTTTTCCGCCCATTTGAACGTCCACTTCGAGGCCCTACGCTCCCCGTTTTGACGGCGCCCGTCAACCTCGTCGCGCTTATAAAGCCGGATGCATCGCCGCGAAACCCACGCTATGACAAGCCCATGTGGACGGAATTGAAAGCGCCCTCGCTGGCCGAGATGGAAGCGATGGCGCACGAAGTGTTCGAACGCCTGCCGGCGGAGTTTCGAAGGCTGTGCGAGGGCGTGATCATCCGCGTCGACGACTTCCCGACCGAGGAAGTCCTGGACGAGATGGCATGCGAGAGCGAGTTCGACCTGCTCGGCCTGTTCCAGGGCGTCGGCCTGCCGCAGCAGAGTTTTGGCGACGTGGCGCGGCTGCCCAACATGGTCTGGCTCTACCGCCGGCCGATCCTGGACTATTGGGCCGAGCACGACGAAAGCCTCGGCCATATCGTCCGCCACGTCCTGATCCACGAGATCGGTCATCATTTCGGCCTGTCGGACGACGATATGACTGCGATCGAGGCTCAAGAGCCCGGTTAGGCAGACGAGATCTGCCGAATTCGGCCTAGGATTTCCGCGCCGATCGCGATAAATACCGGTTCCCTAGACCACCCCGGGAAATCGCAACCATGGACAAGTTCACCACGCTGGAAGGCGTCGCGGCGCCGCTGAAGATCATCAATGTCGACACCGACATGATCATTCCGAAGCAGTACCTCAAGACCATCAAGCGCACCGGCCTTGGCAAGGGGCTCTTCTCCGAGCAGCGCTACAAGGACGACGGCAGCGAGAATCCGGATTTCGTCCTCAACCAGCCCGCCTATCGCAACGCGAAGGTGCTGGTCGCCGGCGACAATTTTGGCTGCGGCTCGAGCCGCGAGCACGCGCCCTGGGCGCTGCTCGACTTCGGCATCCGCTGCGTGATCTCGACCTCGTTCGGCGACATCTTCTACAACAACTGCTTCAAGAACGGCATTCTGCCGATCCGCGTGGCCCAGGAAGACCTCGACAAGCTGTTCGACGACGCCGAGCGCGGCGCCAACGCGACGCTGACGATCGACCTGCCGAACCAGGAGATCCGCGGTCCCGACGGCGGCAAGGTCAGGTTCGAGATCGATCCGTTCCGCAAGCACTGCCTGATCAACGGTCTCGACGACATCGGCCTGACGATGGAGAAGAAGGCCTCGATCGACACCTATGAGGACAAGCTCAAGCGCGAACGCGCCTGGGCCTGATCCCAAGTTTTTGTTTGAGCCCCGGTGCTACAAGCGCCGGGGCTTTTTCTTTGCCCTCGATATCCCGTATAGCTCCGCCCATGCTGCCCGACATCGTCACCTTCTGGCATGGCCCGATGGACGCCCTGCGTCAGACCTGTCTGCGCTCGCAGCTGGCTGCCGGCCACAGGGTCACGGTCTACAGTTTCGACACCATTCCCGGCCTGCCCGCAGGCGTCGGCAATGCGGCCGCCGAGGCGATCCTGCCGCATGCGTTCTCCGAACGATTGCGGCCGCCGCGGCCGGACGGCAGCTGGCGCGACTGGACCACGCTTCAGTTCAGCGACTTCTTCCGCATGAAGCTGATGGCGAAGGGCCTCGGCCTCTGGCTCGACGCCGACGTGCTGCTGCTCAAATCCGTCGAGATCAATCCGGCAAAGCCCTATTTCGCGTGGGAGCGGCCACGCCAGCTCGGCAATTCCGTGATCTACCTTCCACCCGAACACGGCATCGTTGCCGCTTTCGAAGAGCTGATGGAGCAGGAGGAGCTGACGCCGAACTGGCTGTCGCTGCGCCATCGCGTCACGTTTGCGATGCGCCGCCTGCGCGGCGGCTCGAACCGCCTCTCCGACATCCGCGTTGCGATCTTCGGGCCGGCGGCACTCACCGCGCTCGCGCGCCGCACCGGCGAGCTGCACTGCGCCTTGCCGAAGCAATCGTTCTACGCCGTGCATGCCGAACCGAAACTGTTCTTCGATCCCTCGAGCTATCTCGGCCTCGTAACCGCCCCCGAGATCATCGGCCTGCACATCTCGCCCAAGGGCCGCGGCGGCGATAAACCGATCCCGGGCAGCCTGTATGCGTGGGCGGCGGAGCGGTTCGGCTGACTGCCGCGCAAGGGGTGCGCTCCCTCTCCCGCTTGCGGGAGAGGTTTGGGGAGAGGGTGTCTACGCAACGGGACAATCTCCTAGACGAGAGAGCCCTCACCCGGCGCGCGGAACGATGCTTCGCATCGCCCGGGCGCGCCGACCTCTCCCGCAAGCGGGAGAGGTGCAGCGGAGCTCGGGGCTCCCTCATCGCTATTTGATCCAGCGCAACGCGCACCTGCACCATTGTGCCTAATCTCGCTCCAATTCCGCCGTTCGAATGGAGCTTCGCATGAGCACCGCAACCAGGCCTTATCCCATTGTCCAGGACCTCATCGAGTCCTTTGCAAGTTGGCTGAAGCATCGCCGCGAGCTGAACGAGATCCGGCAGCTCGACCGCGCCGATTTCGATCGCATCGCGCAAGACTTGCGGATCGCGCCTGACGATCTCGAAGAGCTGGTTCGCCACGGCAAGCACGCCGCCGACGAATTGCCGAAGATGCTGGAGCAGCTCGGCATCAGCGCCGAAGGGCTCGGCCGCGCGCATCCGCTGCTGCTGCGCGACATGGAGCGGGTCTGCGCGCTTTGCAGCCACAAGGGTCAGTGCGATCGCGAGCTAGCCGACGGCACCGCCGTGCAGAACTACCACGGCTTCTGCGCCAATGCGTCGACGCTGGAGTCGCTCGATCGGGCGGATCACGCGCATCGCTAAGGCACGCAGATCTTCTGCGCCGGCGGGCGAACGGATAGCGCCGCTCTCCAGGGCTGCCAGCCGTCCGGCTGGCGCTCGACTGCCGGCCTTCCAAATCCCGTAACAGACCGTCAACGCGGTCTGCGCAGATCAGGCACTGCTGGCCATCGCCGCGGCTTCCGCTGCGGCGCGCTGCATGCTGGTCGACATCTCGTTTGTCACGGTGCTTTGCTCTTCGATGGCCGCGGCCGTCGACGTCACATATTCGCTGACGTTGTTGATGGCCGTCTTGATCGAGGCCAGGGCGGTGACGACGTCGCCGGAGATGCCGTTGAGGCTGCCGATCTCGGCGCCGATCTTGTCAGTGGCCTGCTTGGCCTGGTTGGCGAGGCTCTTGACCTCTGAAGCCACCACCGCAAAGCCCCGACCGGCTTCGCCGGCGCGGGCGGATTCGATGGTGGCGTTAAGGGCCAGGAGGTTAATCTGCCCGGTGATGTTGTTGATGAGCTCGACGATCCCGCTCATCGCCAGCGCGGCTTCGGTAAGGCGCTGCGCCTGGGCGTCGGCGGCGGCGACCTGATCGACCGCACTGCTGGCAGTCTGGCGCGACTTGGTCATGGCCTCGGAGATCTCCCGCACCGAGGCATTCAATTCCTCCGAACCCGCGGCGACCGATTCCATCATGCCGCGGACGCGCTCGTTGCCCATGCGGACCAGCACCTGCTTCGTGACGTCGGTCGCATATTTCACGACCTTGAACGGCTTGCCGTTGAGATCCATGATCGGGTTGTAGGACGCCTGGATGTAGACCTCCCTGCCGCCCTTGCCGATGCGCTTGTATTCAGCCGCCTGGTACTGGCCGCGATTGAGCGCCGCCCAGAACTCGCGATAGCCATTGCCATCGCGCTCCGACGGCTCGACGAACGTGCTGTGGTGCTTGCCCTTGATCTCCGCCAGCGAATAGCCGAGCGCGCCGAGGAAGTTCTCGTTCGCGGTGACGATCGTGCCGTCCATGTTGAACTCGATCACGGCCTGGGCCTTCTCGATGGCCGCGATCTGGCCCGCAAGGTCGGCATTCTTCAGCTTCTCCGCCGTGACGTCGGTCGCGAACTTGGCGACACCGAACGGCTTGCCGTTCTCGTCGAGTAGCGGATTGTAGGAGGCGAGGATCCAGACCTCGCGGCCGCCCTTGCCGATCCGCTTGAATTCGCCCGCCTGGTATTCGCCGCGGTTGAGCTTGGCCCAGAGCTCGCGATAGGCCGTGCCGTTGCGCTCGGCCTCGGCGATGAACATGCTGTGATGCTTGCCCTCGATTTCGGGCAACGAATAGCCAAGCGCCTTGCAGAAATTCTCGTTGGCAGTGACGATGGTGCCGTCGAGCTTGAACTCGACTACGGCCTGGGCCCGGCCAACGGCGGCGATCTTCGAAGCGTCGGCCATGCTGCGGATCTTCTTCTCGGTGATGTCGATCGCAATCTTGGCGACCGTCACCGTCTTGCCGTTGCCGTCGAGCACGGGATTGTAGGATGCTTCGATCCAGACCTCGCGGCCGTCCTTCGCGATCCGCTTGAACTCGCGCGCCTGATACTTGCCACTGTTTAATGCAGCCCAGAACGCCTTGTACTCGGTGCTGTCGCGCTGGTCGGCCGGCACGAACATGGAGTGATGCTTGCCCTGGATCTCGTCGAGCCGATAGCCGAGCGCATCGAGAAAGTTCTTATTGGCCGTGATGATCGTCCCATCAATATTGAATTCGATCATGGCTTGCGAGCGGCCGATTGCCTCAATCTGAGCTTGTGCATCGACGCGGGATTTACGACCGAACATTTCATCGCTCCGAAATTGATGCTTCGCCTGCAGCGCATGCGCTTCCAAACGATTGCAGCATTCATGGTTTCGCTCGGATCTCGAGAGGACCAACTGTGTGTCCGCTGTGCGACCCAGCACATGAAGGAGGTATACGAATCGAATTATCAGGGCATTTGTCCGACCGAAGACACAATGGCCGGATTCTGCCAAAGCGATAGCCGGACGGAGACATCCCGAGCCTCGCTCAGACGCCGAGGAGGCCATCGCGCCTGAATTGCGGACGCCGGCCCAAGATCGTTATCGGTATTCGGCAACGGGCCGGCATCGATCGCCCTCACCTCGGCTCGGGGTGATCCGTTGGCGCAAGAAAAACGTTTAGGCATTGCGTCGGCTCTCCAGACAATTTGTCGCAGCGGCTCGAACTTCGCGTGCAGGTTCACGCTCCGGCAAGCGTCAACGACGTCCGCGGGTCATGCCACGGAATCCCAATTGGTAGCGCCCGAATGGCGATACAGTAATTTGAGCCTTAGAGGATTCTGATTTGGGCGCCGTCTCCTATCTCGACCGGTATCCGTTGCTTAAGTCCCGCGACAGCGAGTTCGCGCGCGACCGCCTATTCGCCGAATATGGCGCAGACCGTTTCGACAAGCATGGCCGCGAGTTCGGTATCCAGGCCAATTTTGCTCGCTTGCAATCAATCGGCCTCGCCTTCTGCGGCTACGAAGGTGCGGCGTCGCTCTCCTTTCCTGAATCGCAAGTTCTCCGCCAGCTCTTCTCCATCCAAGGGGCTGCGAGCTTCAGCACCAAAGGGAGCAGCGGGCCAATTGGGGCCTTCAGTCCGATCATCTCCGGAGACGCCAGGCTGGACCTCAAGTTTGCGCCGGGCTATCGCCAATTGGTGCTGAGGATCGATGCCGCCGCACTCGAGCGGTTGCTAAAGACAATCCTGGGCGATGATAGCGACATGGAGCTGCGTTTCGCCCCGGGCGAATCCGATCCGGCGGTGATGACTTATGTTCGTCAGGACGTCTTCAGATTTGCGGAGGAGTTGGACAGGTTCGGCCAGGACTACTCACCCATAGCCATCGGCGAACTTGAGCGGGCGTTGATGGTTCGAATCCTTCTGGCGCACCGGCACAATTTCACCGATCGGCTTCAGGGCCCGGCGCCGGGCGCCAACCGGCCCGTCATCGACATCGTCGAATCCTACATCGAGGCTCATTGGGACGAACCAATCGATCTGGAGAAGATTGCCGCAATCGCCAACGTCAGCGTGCGGACGATTTATCGGGAATTCTCCGAGGCGGGGCGGGGATCACCGGGCCAGTGCGCGCGACGCTTCCGGCTTCAGCGGGCGACGGAGCTCTTGCGACATCCGGATGAGCAGACCAGCGTCGTTGCCGTCGCGTTCAAATGTGGCTTTCAAAATCTTGGCCGCTTTGCATCGGAATATCGGCGAGCGGTCGGTGAGCTGCCATCCGAAACGCTGAAGAATGCGAGACGGAGACAGTGACGCGACGACGCAGTTCCTGGATTCACAGCAAAGCGCGGCCGCAAGCCGCGAGCATCATGTCGAAGTCAGCAGCGCGCAGGTGACGTCCCTCAGCCCTTGCCCATCGCCGCAATCGCATCCGCGATCTCGATCGTGCGCCGCGCCATGTCGGCGTGCAGGCGCTCCACCATGGCGCCATCGAGACGGATCGCGCCGCGCGAGACGTTCTCCGGCAGCTCGAACGCGGCGATGATCTTTCGCGCGCGCGCGACTTCCTCTTCGGGCGGGGTGAAGATCGCGTTGCAGGCTTCGATCTGCGAGGGGTGAATCAGCGTCTTGCCGTCAAAACCGAGATCGCGGCCCTGCGCGCATTCGGTGGCGAACCCGTCGGAATTGGCGATGTCGCTGTAGGGCCCGTCGAGGATTTCGAGGCCGTGGGCGCGCGTTGCCAGAATGCAATGGGTGATCATCGGGATCATCGCGGCGCGGCCCGGCAGCATCTTGATCCGCGTCTCGCGCGAAATGTCGTTCGGGCCGAACACGAAGCCTGACAGCCGCCGCGCTGGATCGCGCCCGGCCGCGGCCAGTTCCTCCGCATGCAGCACCGCGCGTGCGGTCTCGATCATGGCCCAGACTTTTACGGTCGGCGCCGCGCCGAGCTCGGCGAGACGGCGGCCGATCGTGTCGAGGTCTTCGACGCTTGAAACCTTTGGAACCAGAATGCCGTCCGGGGAGGCCTTCGCCGCCATCGCGACATCGTCGGCCCACCAGGGCGTGTCGAGGCCGTTGGTCCGGATCAGGATCTCGCGCTTGCCGAAACCTTTGGCTGCGATTGCGGCCGCGATGCCGTCGCGCGCCACCGCCTTGGCGTCGGGCGCGACGGAGTCTTCCAGATCGAGGATCAGGCCGTCGGCAGCGAGATTACGCGCCTTTTCCAGCGCGCGGGGGTTGGAGGCGGGCATGAACAGATGGCTGCGGCGCGGGCGGGTCATGCAAGCGTTCCTTCCGTTTTCCTCGTCTCACTTCCGACCGAAGCCGATAGCACCTAGCCTGCCTATTCGAAAGGCTTGTTCGTCCCAGCGGTATATGATTAGGCATAGGCCATGACCACATTCCCAGAGCATTTGCTGGAAGGCTACAAGGCCTTCGCCACCCAGCGGCTGCCGACCGAGCAGACCCGCTATCGCGAGCTGTCGGTGAAGGGGCAATTCCCTGAAGTCATGGTGATCGGCTGTTGCGACAGCCGCGTCTCGCCCGAGGTGATCTTCGACGTCGGGCCGGGCGAACTCTTTGTGGTCCGCAACATCGCCAATCTGGTGCCGGTGTATCAGCCCGACGGCAACGCGCATGGCGTCTCGGCGGCGCTGGAGTATGCCGTGACGGTGCTGAAGGTGAAGCACATCGTGGTGCTCGGGCACGCCCAGTGCGGCGGCATCCGTGCTTTCGTCGACAAGATCGAGCCGCTCACGCCCGGCGACTTCATCGGCAAATGGATGCAGATGTTCATCAAGCCTGGCGAAGTGGTGGAGCAGCGCGACCACGAGACCATGGCGCAATTCGTCGAGCGCATCGAGAAGGCCGCGGTGTTCCGCAGCCTGGAAAACCTGATGACCTTCCCGTTCGTGCAGAAGGCGGTCGAGAGCGGTCAGATGCAGACCCACGGCGCCTATTTCGGCGTCGCGGAGGGATCGCTGTTCGTGCTGGACAAGGCGGCGAAGGAATTCAGGAACGCGCGAAGCGTGGCGTAGGTCCGCAGCTCTTGTAGGGTGGGCAAAGCGTAACGTGCCCACCACTTCTATCGCGATCGTGGAGAGATGGTGGGCACGGCGCTTCGCGCCTTTGCCCACCCTACGGCAGCACGGCTTACGCCGCCTTCTTCTTCGCGCTGATCAGCTTGCGGTTGATCAGGACTTCCGCGATCTGGATGGCATTGAGCGCGGCGCCCTTGCGTAGATTATCCGATACGCACCACAGCACGAGACCATTCTCCACCGTCGCGTCCTCGCGGATACGGCTGATATAGGTGGCGTCCTCGCCGGCGGCTTCATACGGCGTGGCGTAGCCGCCGGGCTCATGCTTGTCGATGACGAGGCAGCCCGGCGCCTTGCGCAGGATGTCGCGCGCTTCGTCCACGCTGATCGGGTTCTCGAACTCGATGTTGACGGCCTCGGAATGGCCGACGAAGACAGGCACGCGCACGCAGGTCGCGGAGAGCTTGATCTTGGGATCAAGAATCTTCTTGGTCTCCGCCATCATCTTCCACTCTTCCTTGGTGTAGCCGTCCTCCATGAAGACGTCGATCTGGGGGATGACGTTGAAGGCGATGCGCGCGGGAAACTTCTTATTGACCAGCTCCTGGTTGGTGTAGACGGCCTTGGTCTGCGAGAACAATTCGTCCATCGCGTCCTTGCCGGCGCCCGACACCGATTGATAGGTCGAGACCACGACGCGCTTGATCGTCGCCTTGTCGTGCAAGGGCTTGAGCGCGACCACGAGCTGCGCGGTCGAGCAGTTCGGGTTGGCGATGATGTACTTCTTCTTGAAGCCCGCGGTGGCGTCCGCATTCACTTCCGGCACGATCAACGGCACGTCCGGATCCATGCGCCAGGCCGAGGAATTGTCGATCACGACGGTGCCGGCGGCGCCGATCTTCGGCGACCATTCCTTCGACACCTCGCCGCCGGCCGACATCAGGCAGATGTCGACGTCGGAGAAGTCATAATGCTCGAGCGCTTTGACCTTCAGCGTGCGGTCGCCGTAGGAGACCTCGACGCCCATGCTGCGGCGTGAGGCCAGGGCCACCACCTCGTCCGCGGGGAATTTGCGCTCATCCAAAATGTTGAGCATTTCCCGTCCGACATTGCCGGTCGCGCCGACGACTGCGACTTTGTAACCCATCGTTCACTCTCCGACGAAAAAGCTCTTTCCTGAAGCTGAGGCTTAAACAGGAAGAGCAGCGCTTCTATGCGAGAACCGGCCTCAAGACAACGTTGGACCATGCCTTAGGGACGTGGATGCAGTCACCTGAGGCCAGCACGGCCACAAACCCCACCCAGATCCATCTGGCGCTTGCAGCCTTCGCCGACGAGGTCGTCGGCACGCTGGCGCGCCTGTTCGCCTATGTGGGGGCTTTGGTGCTGTTTGCCATCCTCGGGCTTGCGGCACTCGGCCAGCTGCCAAACTTGCGCGACGACGATCCGGCGCTGAAGCCGGGTTGGGCCGTGGCCGACCGCTCGCCTCCGGCCTTCGCCCTCAGCCGGCTCGATTCGTCAGAAAAAACAGCCTCTTACACTATCTTGAGGCACCCCGAAGGCGGCCGCAGGGACGTGATGCGGTGGGCGGGCGAGGCGGACAAGGCCATGGCCGAGCTCGAAATCTATCGCGAGGGCGGCGAATTCGACGTCACCCGTCCGGCCGCCGCCGATCTGGCCGTCCGGATGGGACTGGGCACCGCGACCCCGCTGGAGCAAGCCGGCCTGATCGACACGAAATTCGGCCCCGTCGCGCTATTCCAGCCGACCGGCACGGCGGAGGGCGCGCGGGCCTGCCTCGGCTACCTCAAGCGCAGCGAGGAGCCGGCGCTCCAGATCTCCGGATTCTCCTGCCAGGGCGACAGCCCGCCCGCCCGGCGCGCCGCGATCGCCTGCACGCTGAACCGGCTGACGCTGCTGACCTCGGGCAACGAGCCGAGGCTGGCCGAATTGTTCGCACATGCGGAGCTGAAGCGCCGCCCCTGCACGCTCCCGGGCACGTCGGACTGGCTGCTCGGCGCCGCCAATGCGCAATTGCGCGGCGCGCTCTGACCGGCATCAAGCTCAAGTGGCTGTATCCATGCAACTTTTGCCGGCGCGCACGATTATTCAGCGCTGGTGTGACCCAATAGACCTAGTTGCAGCCGCCCCGGCCGGGTTAGTATGAGGGTGAAATTGATTGGCGGCTTGCCGCCTGAAGGGGACGTGATGAGCTCGAATTTCTCTGCCGCGAACAAACTGGCGATGTGGCTTGCGGCCGGCGCCGTGATTGCCATGTCCTCAGCCTTCGCGACACCCGCCTCGGCCGACACCAAGAAGCAGCGCTATGACAGCGGCCGTCACTATTACGGCCCGAGCGGCCCCAATGCGAGCTACCAGCAGGGCCGCACTCGCATCTATGTGAGCAAGCGCTCCTGGCTCGACGGCGGCACCGAGGTCAATCCGGGCGACCGCAAGTTCTCCGACTATGCCTTTCCGCCGGCGGTGGGCTATCCGACCTTCGCGCGCGAAAATCTCAACCGCCCGATCGATCGCCAGCCGCTGAGTACGCCGCAGGATGTTGGCGGCTATCCGCAGAATTTCCCGCTGTACTGAGGCGGAATTATCGACCGAATCAAAATGGCCGGGCTCGCGCCCGGCCATTTTTGTTTTGAAGAGACCTTGTCGGGTGGGCACGCTTCGCTTTGCCCACCCTACAAACACTGCGCTCGCCGTCAGGCGTGCAGCCTCTGCAATTCCTTCAGGATCGCTTCGCCCATCTGCGTGGTCGAGGCGGCAATGGTGCCTTCCGACTTGATGTCGGCGGTGCGCAGGCCGCTGGCCAGCACCGCGGCGATCGCGGCGTCGACCTTGTCGGCGAGCGCGCCCATGTCGAAGGAGTAGCGTAGCGCCATGCCGAACGACGAGATCATCGCGATCGGATTGGCGAGGCCCTGGCCTGCGATATCAGGAGCCGAGCCGTGCACGGGCTCGTACAGCGCCTTGCGCTTCTTGCTCTTGACGTCGACCTCGCCGAGCGAGGCCGAGGGCAGCATGCCGAGCGATCCCGTCAGCATCGCAGCGATGTCGGACAGCATGTCACCGAACAGATTGTCGGTGACGATGACGTCGAACTGCTTCGGCCATTTCACCAGCATCATGCCGCCGGAATCGGCGAGCTGGTGCTCGAGCGTGACGTCGGGATATTCGCGCTTGTGGACCTGGGTCATGACCTCGTTCCAGAGCACGCCCGACTTCATGACGTTGCGCTTCTCCATCGACGTCACCTTGTTCTTGCGCTTCTTCGCAAGCTCGAAGGCGACGCGGCCGATGCGCTCGATCTCATAGGTGTCGTAGACCTGGGTATCGATGGCGCGCTTCTGGCCGTTGCCGAGATCGGTGATGGTCTTGGGCTCGCCGAAATAGACGCCGCCGGTGAGCTCGCGCACGATCATGATGTCGAGGCCCTCGACCGCCTCGCGCTTCAGGCTGGAGGCCTCCGCGAGCGCCGGGTAGCAGACCGCGGGACGGAGGTTGGCGAACAGACCGAGATCCTTGCGCAGGCGCAGCAGGCCGGCTTCGGGGCGCACCTCGTAGGGCACCGCGTCCCATTTGGGACCGCCGACCGCGCCGAAGATGATCGCGTCGGCATCCTTGGCCTTGGCCATGTCGCCTTCCGAGATCGACACCTTGTGTGCGTCATAGGCCGAACCGCCAACGAGGCCGGTGTCGGTCTCGAACTTGGCGATCTCCGCCGAACTGAGCCAGTCGATCAGCCGCTTCACCTCGCCCATCACCTCGGGGCCGATACCGTCGCCGGGAAGCAGCAGCAGTTTGTGGGTCGCCATGGTCGTTTCCTCTGAGGTCGATTTCGGCCGGAGTGCTAGAGCGGCGATGCGTGCTTGGCAAGACACCATTGCCGCTTCGGTTCTGTGCAAGGCGGGCAGGGCCTGCCACACTGCGCATGCCGGAGTACGCCTTGCACGCACCTGACCGCCCTCCACCCGATGCCCACCCCGCACGGTTGATCCTGACCCTGTCGCTGGCTGCGACAGTTGGGCTGGGTATCGGCCGCTTCGCCTATTCGCTGGTGCTCCCCGACATGCGGGAGGACCTCGGCTGGTCCTACTCGGCGGCCGGTTTCATGAACACCATCAACGCCGTCGGCTACCTCGCGGGCGCCCTTGTGGCGTCCCGGCTGATCCAGCGCGTCGGCTGGTCGGCCGCGATCCGCGGCGGAACCCTGGCCTGCGTCGCCGCGCTCGCGACTTGCGCGCTGACCGGGAATTTCGTTGCGCTGAGCCTGGCGCGTCTCGTGCTGGGCGTTGGCGCCGCGGCCGGTTTCGTCGCCGGCGGCGCGCTGGCCGCATCCATCGCGCAGTCGCGCCCGGAGCGGGCGAATTTCCTGCTCAGCCTGTTCTATGCCGGGCCCGGCATCGGCATTCTCGCATCGGGCCTGATCGCCCCGTTCACGCTGCAATATTTCGGGCCGGGCTCGTGGTGGATAGTGTGGTGGGCGATGACACTGCTGTCCCTCGTCATGACCGTGCCGCTGTTCCTGGTCCGCATCGAGAGCGGCGTGCGTTTCTCGCAAGGCAGCCACGGCGCCTTCGCCATTTTTCCGGTGCTGATCTATCTCGCCGGCTACTTCCTCTTTGGCGCGGGCTACATCGCCTACATGACTTTCATGATCGCCTATGTGCGCGACGGCGGCGGCGGGGCCGCGGCGCAGGCCGCGTTCTGGAGCCTGATCGGCTTGAGCGCCTTCGTCACGCCGTGGGCCTGGCGCCGCGTGCTCGCGCTCGATCGCGGCGGATTGGCCACCGCCATCATCCTCGGCACCAACGCGCTCGGCGCCGCCCTGCCGATGCTCGGGCATTCGCCGGCATGGCTCGCGGTGTCGGCCGTCGTGTTCGGCGTCGCGTTCTTCGCCGTGGTCGGCTCGACCACCGCCTTCGTCCGCTTCAACTATCCGCCCGAGGTGTGGCCGACCGCGATCGCGGCGATGACGATCTCGTTCGGCGTCGGCCAGACGCTCGGCCCGATCGTGGTCGGCGCGATCACGGACGCACTGGGGAGCTTGAGTTACGCGCTGAACGTCTCGGCGGCGCTGCTGGCGCTGGGCGCGGTTGCGGCGCTGTGCCAGCGGAAGGTGGGGCCGGCCTCATAACAAGTGTCGTCCCGGCGCAGGCCGGGACCCATAACCACAGGGAGCATTTGGCGAAGACTGGTCGTTCGGAATTGGCATCTAGCGAAAATCGATAGACCTCGCGATATGGGTCCCGGCCTTCGCCGGGGCGACAACAGCTAGCTCCCGCTGAACGAATTGTACCCCTGGTCTTCCCAATAGCCGCCCTTGTAGTCGTTGGTGACTTCCATCGACACCACGTATTTCGGGTTCTTGAAGCCGAGTTTTGTCGGCACGCGGATCTTCATTGGAAACCCATACGCGCGCGGCAGGATTTCGCCGGCGTATTTGAACGTCATCTGGGTCTGCGGATGCAGCGCGGTGCGCATGTCGAGCGGTGAATTGTAGCCGTCCTTGTCGGCGCACTGGAACCAGACGTACTTTGCACGGGTGTCGGCGCCGATCACCTTGAGGAAGTCGCGCATCGGCGTGCCGGTCCAGCTGCCGATCGCGCTCCAGCCCTCGACGCAGATGTGACGGGTGATCTGCGTGACCTGCGGGAGCTTGTACAATTCCGGAAGCGTCCACGACTTCTTGTTGTCGACAAGGCCGCGGACTTCGAGCTTCCAGTCGGCACCATCGACGTCAGGCGCGTCGTCGAGATCGTAATAGGCGTTGAACGGAAACGGTTTTGTGATCGCGCTCTCGGGAAACGTCGGCGCCAGCGCGTCGGGATTGAAGATGAAAGCCTGCACGGCATCGTTGAATTTCGAAACCGACTTCAGCATCTCCTCGGCGGAGGACGAGTCGATCACGTTGCAGCCGGTGAGCAGCGTCAGTGCGCCGAGGCTGGCGCCGCCCGCGATGAAGCGGCGGCGGCTGACCTCGGGCATCGTCTTGATGGAATCCTTGATCAGCAGCCGCTTGTCGACGCCGGGAATCAGGAATGAGCGCTTGGCCATGGTTCTTACTCCGCTCTAGCGGCCGATGATCATCGCGCGCAGGCTCTTCGGCACCAGCAGCGCGAGTAAAACGTGAATGACGAGGAACGCGCAGATCGCGGCCATGCAGAAGAAATGGATATAGCGCGCGGTCGGATAGTCGCCGAACAGGGACACGAGCCAGTGCAGCTGCACCGGCTTCCACATTCCCAGCCCCGACAGCACGATGATCACGCCGACCAGGATGATGCCGGCATAGAGCACGCGCTGCACGTAATTGTAGACGGTGAGATCGGCATGGCCGAGCTTGAAGGTCAGCGCAGCCCTGACATCGTGGAGCACGCCGGACGGGGTGATCGGCAGCAGTTTTTTCCGGAAGCGGCCGGTGGCAAAACCGGTGACGAGATAGGCAAGGCCGTTGATCATCAACAGCCACATCGCCGCAAAGTGCCAGAGCAGGCCGCCACCGAGCCAGCCGCCGAGCGTGTAGTCGCGCGGAAAGCTGAAACCGAACAGCGGCGAGGCGTTGTAGATTTGCCAGCCCGACAGGATCATCAGGATCATGGCGAGGGCGTTGACCCAGTGCATGACCCGGACCCAGGCCGGTTGGATCACTTTGGCCGGGGTGGTGCTGACCTGCTCGTCGGTGACTGTGAGGCTCGACATGGCGGTTCCGTCCTGAACATCGTCTGACAGCAATTATACGCCGATGCTTCCGCTTTCGTTACGCCCTGCCCGGCATCGAATCGATACCGGCGGGCTATCATGGTCACAATAAAGCGAGCCGGGGACCCCCGGCTCGCCATTTCGTCGCATCCGGTTCGGGGATGAAGCCGGGCCGCGCGGTGTTAGGTCGCCGGCATCAGCACGGTGTCGACCACATGGATCACGCCGTTGGACTGGTTGACGTTGGAGATCGTCACCATCGAGGTGCCGCCCTTGGCGTCGACGATCCAGACCTTGCCGTCCTGCTTCTTGACCGTCAGCTCCTCGCCTTCGGCGGTCTTCATCTTCTTGCCGTCGGTGAGGTCGGAAGCCTCGAGCTTGCCGGGCACCACATGATAGGTGAGAATCTTGGTCAGCGTCGCCTTGTTCTCAGGCTTGACCAGGGTATCGACGGTGCCGGCCGGCAGCTTGCCGAAGGCGGCGTTGGTCGGCGCGAACACCGTGAACGGGCCCTTGCCTTCCAGCGTCGGCACCAGGCCGGCTGCCTTCACCGCCGCCACCAGCGTGGTGTGGTCCTTCGAGTTGACGGCGTTCTGGACGATGTTCTTGGACGGGAACATCGCGGCGCCGCCGACCATGACGGTCTTTTCCTCGGCGCGGGCGGGCGCGACGACGGTCGCGGTGATGGCCAGCGCGCTGAAAGCTGCAGCGGTGAGATAGGCAATACGCTTCGACATGGAGGGTCTCCCGATTGGATTGTGACCGGCGATTGCCGGCGTTCGAGTTGGGCAACAACGGTGGCTGCGACCTGTGAGCGTGAAGCAGCAGCGACGTCGTTGGCTCGAATTACGGGAGGTTTTGCGAAGCGGTTTCGAACAAAACTTCTTTGTGATGGGTGAAACTAAGTGCGGGTGTGTTCGTGAGGGGGCGTCATTGCGAGGAGCGAAGCGACGAAGCAATCCAGGCCGCCACCGCGGATGCACCGCTGGATTGCATCGCTTCGCTCGCAATGACGAGCCTCGACGATCTACCTGCCGCTCAATCCCTGGTGTGCGGCGTCTGAATGAACCCGCGATTATGCGTCGGGCTGATCAGCAGTTCGTTGATGCACACTCGCGCCGGCATGCTCGCGATGAACGCGATGGTGCGGCCGAGATCTTCGGATTGCAGCATCCTGGCCTGCTCCTCCTCGCTTGGCACCACCGGGCGCAGCTTCAGGATCGGGGTCGCCACCTCGCCCGGCATCAGGCAGCAGGCGCGCAGGCCGTTGACGCATTCGTCCATGTTGAAGGAATGGGTCAGCGCCAGCACCGCATGCTTGGTCGTGGTGTAGGCCGGGCCCGGCATTTTCGAGACGTGGCGGCCGGCCCAGGACGAGACGTTGATGATGGAGCCGTCCTGCTGCTTGCGCATCGTCGGCAGCACCGCGCGCATGCAATAGAGCACGCCGTTGAGATTGACCTGGACCAGCTGGTCCCAGCCCTCCAGCTCCATGTCCTTCCAGCTGCGCTTGGGGACATTGATGCCGGCATTGTTCACCAGCAGGTCGATCCGGCCGTGCCTCGCGACGATTTGATCGGCCGCCTTCTGGGCTTCGGCGGCAACCGACACGTCCAGCGCGATGGCCTCGGCGGCTCCGCCCGCCCCAGTGATTTTCGCGACCACGGTATCCAGGGCGTCCTTGCGCCGGCCCGAGACCACCACCGTCCAGCCGTCGGCCGCCAGCGCCTCGGCGCCGGCCTCTCCGATCCCGCTGCCCCCGCCTGTCACCCAGGCCACGCGTTTCCCGTTTTTGGTCATGCAAACTGTCTCCGTTGCTTCATCGGGGCGGTTTTTGCTAATCCAGCCCTCGGTTTTGACCGGCCTTGTCTGACGAGACTTGTGGTCAAGCCTTGCGGTCGAGGAAATCTTGCATGAACCAAGCTGCCAACGCCAATTTGTTTTCCCGCCTGTTCGACGGCCTGGACGATCCGAAGCGCCTCGCGATCGAGACGCATGACGGAGGGCGCATCAGCTATGGCGACCTGATCGCCCGGGCCGGGCAAATGGCCAATGTGCTGGTCGCGCGCGGTGTGAAGCCGGGCGACCGCGTTGCGGTTCAGGTCGAGAAATCCGTGGCCAACATCGTGCTGTATCTGGCCACCGTGCGGGCCGGCGCAGTCTACCTGCCGCTCAACACCGCCTATACGCTGAACGAGCTCGACTATTTCATCGGCGATGCCGAACCCTCGCTGGTGGTCTGCGATCCCTCCAAGGCGGACGGGCTTGCCCCGATCGCCGCCAAGGTGAAGGCGAAAATCGAGACGCTCGGGCCTGACGGCAAGGGCTCGCTGACGGACGCCGCCGACAAGGCGAGCAGCGAATTCACCACGGTGTCGCGCGCAAACGACGATCTCGCCGCGATCCTCTACACGTCGGGCACCACCGGCCGCTCCAAGGGCGCGATGCTGACCCACGACAATCTGGCGTCGAACTCGCTCTCGCTCGTCGGATTCTGGCGCTTCACCGACAAGGACGTGCTGATCCACGCGCTGCCGATCTATCACACCCACGGCCTGTTCGTGGCGACCAACGTGACGCTGTTCGCGCGCGCGTCGATGATCTTCCTGCCGAAGCTCGACCCCGATCTGATCATCAAGCTGATGGCGCGCGCTACGGTGCTGATGGGCGTGCCGACGTTCTATACCCGCCTGCTCCAGAACGCTGCGCTGTCGCGCGAAACCACAAAGCACATGCGGCTGTTCATCTCGGGCTCGGCGCCGCTGCTCGCCGAAACCCATCGCGAATGGTCGGCGCGCACGGGGCATGCCGTGCTCGAGCGCTACGGCATGACCGAGACCAACATGAACACGTCGAATCCCTATGACGGCGAGCGCGTGCCCGGCGCAGTCGGCTTTCCGCTCCCCGGCGTTTCCGTGCGCGTCACCGATCCTGAGACCGGCAAGGAGCTGCCCCGTGATGAAATCGGCATGATCGAGGTCAAGGGCCCCAACGTGTTTAAAGGCTATTGGCGCATGCCGGAGAAGACCAAGGCGGAATTCCGCGACGACGGCTTCTTCATCACCGGCGACCTCGGCAAGATCGACGCCAAGGGTTACGTCCACATTCTCGGCCGCGGCAAGGATCTCGTCATCTCGGGCGGGTTCAACGTCTACCCGAAGGAAATCGAGAGCGAGATCGACGCCATGCCCGGCGTGATCGAATCCGCCGTGATCGGCGTGCCCCACGCCGATTTCGGCGAGGGCGTCACGGCCGTGCTGGTCTGCAACAAGGGCGCGGATGTGACCGAGGCCGCGGTGCTGAAGGCGCTCGACGGCCGGCTGGCGAAGTTCAAGATGCCCAAGCGCGTCTTCGTCGTCGACGAGCTGCCGCGCAACACCATGGGCAAGGTGCAGAAGAACGTGCTGCGCGATACGTACAAGGATCTTTACGCGAAGAAATAGGGGCTGTGTTTCGCAGCACTCTCGTCGTCATTGCGAGGAGCTCTTGCGACGAAGCATTCCAGAGTGCCGCCGCAGAAAGACCCCTGGATTGCCTCGCTTCGCTCGCAATGACGGAGTTTGGGGCGGTCACTGTCCGCCTAACAAACTCATCACAAACCGGCTGCCGACGATGAACAGATAGCACCCGAACGCGACCTCCAGCGTCCGCTTCGACATTGCATGCGCAGCCTTCACACCGAGCGGTGCTGTCACAAGGCTCATCGGCATCACCAGCACGGCGCCGATCAGGGAGACGTAGCCAAGCGCGAATGGGACTTGCAGGGCTGCAACGTCGGGATAGTGCGCGGCCGCAGGCCAGCCGGCATAGATGTAGCCGAGCGCGCCGGGGATCGAGATTAGCACCGCGAGCGCCGACGATGTCGCCACGGCCTGATGGATCGGACGGCCGTAGAACGTCATCAGCAGATTCGAAAACAATCCACCGCCGATGCCCATCAGCGTCGACAAAATGCCGACGCAGAAGCCGTAGAATCGCATCAGCGGCCCCTTCGGTAAATCATCGCCGAGCTTCCAGCTCTCGCGCGCGAAGATCAGCCGTACCGCGGCCGACCAGGCGACGGTGACGAACACGATCTTGAACAGCCGCTCCGGTGCGTAGCGCGCGACCACGCTGCCGGCGACGACGCCGACCAGGATCGGCAGCCACCAGACCCGAAGGATCGCAAGATCGACGGCGCCGCGTCTGTAGTGCGCCTGGAACGAACGGATCGAGGTCGGGATGATCACGGCGAGCGAAGTGCCGATGCAGAGCGGCATGCGCACCTCGAGCGGCACACCGGCGATGCGGAAGCACTCGTAGAACACCGGCACCAGAATCGCGCCGCCGCCGATGCCGAACACGCCGGCCAGGAATCCGGAGAGCGCGCCGGTTGCGATCAGCAACAGCGCGAGCTCGACGATCTCCTTGATATCGAGTCCTGCAATCACCCCTGACCTGCCCCGGCGGTGGGTCGCAACTTCTCCGATGCATCGCTCGGACAGCTGCCCGCAATGCTCTAGGCGATCTGATTTGCCGGGTCGACCGCCGCATCGGCGGTCTGGGGTGGGATGCAGGTTGCGCATATCCGCCCGTCTCGCGAAAAATCGGTGCGCTTCGCGGAAATTGAAGATTGCTCGCCGATCAGCCCTGCCGGTTCGAACGTCTTGGATGACTGGTTCGAACCCTGGTTGGCCTGCGGCGGCTTAGAGCCGTTCCAATAGTAATTTCAATGCGCCGCAGCTCTGCGGCAAGGCATGAATTTGTGTTCGTTCTTTAGCCGGTGCGCCATGGCCCTGGTATACCAAGCCGCCGATTGGCCTTGTTACATCAAGGGCCTAGAGCTGAACCCAAGTTCGATCTATGGCGATTTGGTGATTGCGCAGGTGAAATCGACTCCGTAAATAGAGCCGACCTTTCGCGATCCCCGCGCGCCCATGCTGGGCCGCAATAAAGCAATCGAAGCCCATGACCGCACGGATCGAACGACCGCTTTCGCCGCACATGCAAGTCTACCGCTGGACGCTGACGATGGCGCTTTCCATCGTCCATCGCGCCACCGGAATTGCCCTCTACGCCGGAACGCTGCTGCTGGCCTGGTGGCTGATTGCGGCGGCCTCCGGCCCTGCCGCCTATGGCCACGTCCAGGCCTTCACCGGCAGCATCATCGGCCGGCTGATCGTGTTCGGCTACACCTGGGCGCTGATGCACCACATGCTCAGCGGCATCCGGCATTTCGTCTGGGACCTCGGCTACGGCTTCAAGGCCAATGAGCGCGAAGCGTTGACCTGGGGCGCGTTGATCGGCGGCATCGTGCTCACGGTCCTCGTCTGGATCATCGCCTACGCGATCGGAGGCGGCCGATGAGTTTCGACGAATCCCACGGCGCTCCGAAGGGCTCCTCCATGCGCACCCCGCTCGGCCGCGTGCGCAATCTTGGCGCTGCGCATTCGGGCACGTCCGATTTCTGGCGCCAGCGCATCACCGGCGTCGCGATGACGCTGCTGATGATCCCCGTGATCGTGATCGTGATGATGCTGCTCGGCCGCAACCAGGCCGGCGCCGCGCAGATCCTCGGCTCGCTGCCGATCGCGGTGATCCTGCTGCTCTTCATCTTCGCCAGTGCCTGGCACATGAAGATCGGCATGCAGGTCGTGATCGAGGACTACATCCATAACGAGAAGCTCAAGCTCATCTCGATCATGCTCAACAACTTCTTCTCGTTCGCCGTGGCGCTCGCCTCGACCTACGCGATCCTGAAACTTTCCTCCGGAGTCTAACCCATGGCCACAGAGACCAATGGCAAGGGCAACGGCGCTCCCGCCACCAACGGCAAAGCCTATCCGATCGAAGACCACACCTATGATGTCGTCGTGGTCGGCGCCGGCGGCGCGGGCCTGCGCGCCGTGGTCGGCTGCAGCGAAGCCGGTCTTCGGACCGCCTGCATCACCAAAGTGTTTCCGACCCGCTCGCACACCGTCGCGGCGCAGGGCGGCATCTCGGCGTCGCTCGGCAACATGCACAAGGACGACTGGCGCTGGCACATGTACGACACCGTGAAGGGGTCGGACTGGCTGGGCGACCAGGATGCGATCGAATACATGGTGCGCAACGCGCCCGAGGCGGTCTACGAGCTCGAGCACTGGGGCGTGCCGTTCTCGCGCACCGAAGACGGCAAGATCTATCAGCGTCCGTTCGGCGGCATGACGATGGACTACGGCAAGGGCCAGGCGCAGCGCACCTGCGCCGCCGCCGACCGCACCGGCCATGCCATGCTGCATACGATGTACGGCCAGTCGCTGCGCCACGCGGCCGAGTTCTTCATCGAGTTCTTCGCCATCGACCTGATCATGGACGACCAGGGCACCTGCCGCGGCGTCATCGCGCTCAAGCTCGACGACGGCACGCTGCACCGCTTCCGCGCCCAGACCGTTATCCTGGCGACCGGCGGCTATGGCCGCGCCTATGCGTCCTGCACCTCGGCGCACACCTGCACCGGCGATGGCGGCGGCATGGTGCTGCGCGCCGGCCTGCCGATGCAGGACATGGAGTTCGTGCAGTTTCACCCGACCGGGATCTACGGCTCGGGCTGTCTCGTCACCGAAGGCGCGCGCGGCGAAGGCGGTTATCTCGTCAACTCCGAGGGCGAGCGCTTCATGGAGCGCTATGCGCCCTCCGCCAAGGATCTGGCTTCGCGTGACGTCGTCTCGCGCGCGATGACCATCGAGATCCGGGAGGGGCGCGGCGTCGGCAAGAAGAAGGACCACATCTTCCTTCATCTCGACCATCTCGATCCCGCGGTGCTGGCCGAACGCCTGCCGGGCATCTCGGAATCCGCAAAGATCTTCGCCAATGTCGACGTGACGCGCGAACCGATCCCGATCGTGCCGACCGTGCACTACAACATGGGCGGTATCCCGACGAACTATCACGGCGAGGTCCTGACCAAGAAGGACGGCGACGACAACGCCATCATCCCGGGCCTGATGGCGATCGGCGAGGCCGCCTGCGTCTCCGTGCACGGCGCCAACCGCCTCGGCTCCAACTCGCTGATCGACCTCGTCGTGTTCGGCCGCGCCGCTGCGCTGCGCCTCGCCGAGAAGCTCACGCCAAACGCCAGCCAGCCGGAATTGCCGGCGAACTCGTCGGATCTGGCGCTCGGCCGGCTCGACCACTACCGCTACGCCTCCGGCGGCACGCCGACCGCGAAGCTGCGTGAAGGCATGCAGCACGTGATGCAGAACAATTGCGCGGTGTTCCGCACCGGCGACATCCTGAGCGAAGGCCAGAATCTGATCGAGAAGGTCCACAGCGGCATCACCGACATCGCCGTGTCCGACCGCTCGCTGGTGTGGAATTCCGACCTGATCGAGACGCTCGAATTCGACAATCTGATCGCGCAGGCGGTGGTGACGATGAACTCGGCCGCCAACCGCACCGAGAGCCGCGGCGCACATGCCCGCGAGGACTTCTCCGAGCGCGACGACAAGAACTGGATGAAGCACACGCTCGCCTGGCTGGAAGATTCCGGCAAGGTCAAGATCGAGTACCGCCCGGTTCACGACTACACCATGACCAACGACGTCCAGTACATCCCGCCGAAAGCTCGCGTTTACTAAACGGCGCGCGTGTACTGAACGAACAGCGAAAGCTTTATCGAAATGGTTGAATTCGCACTTCCGAAGAACTCCAAGATTTCAGGCGGCAAGACCTGGCCGAAGCCCTCGGGCGCGACTGAAACTCGTGAATTCCGCGTCTATCGCTGGAACCCGGACGACGGCAAGAATCCCAGCGTCGACACCTATTACGTCGACACCCATGATTGCGGGCCGATGGTGCTGGACGGCCTGATCTGGATCAAGAACAACATCGACCCGTCGCTGACCTTCCGCCGCTCCTGCCGCGAAGGCGTCTGCGGCTCCTGCGCGATGAACATCGACGGCCAGAACACACTGGCCTGCACCCGCTCGATGCACGACGTGAAGGACGGCGCGGTGAAGATCAATCCGCTGCCGCACCAGCCTGTCGTGAAGGACCTCATCCCCGACCTCACCAATTTCTACGCGCAGTACGCTTCGGTCGAGCCGTGGCTGAAGACGACCTCGCCGACGCCGCAGAAGGAATGGAAGCAGAGCCACGAGGACCGCGAGAAGCTCGACGGGCTCTACGAGTGCATCCTCTGCGCCTGCTGCTCGACCTCGTGCCCGAGCTATTGGTGGAACAGCGAGCGCTATCTCGGTCCCGCCGCGCTGCTGCAGGCCAACCGCTGGGTGTCGGATTCGCGGGATGAAGCCACCGGCGAGCGGCTCGACAATCTCGAGGATCCGTTCCGCCTCTATCGCTGCCACACCATCATGAACTGCGCCAAAGCCTGCCCGAAGGGCCTCAACCCGGCGGAAGCCATCGCAGAGCTCAAGCTCAAGATGGTCGAGCGCCAGATCTAGGCGTCACTTATGCTGCGATCCCCGGCCGGAATGGCCGGGGCATTCTACGGCGGGCGCGTATTCGAGCAGATTTTGCCTCCGCCCCTGCACGAGCAGGCCGGCAGGTTGCAACCTCTGGTTCCCGCTACAAGCCGCTTCCTTCCCGGCGCGAAATTCAAGTAAGCTCTCCGGTGTGGGACCGGAGCGACCGTGCAGGGCGCACAACGCAATTCGCTGAGATTGCTGAAGTGGATGATGGCTGCGTCCCTGGCGCTGCCGATTGCGCTGTTCGCGATCGCCGCCTCGATCTCCTACACCTCGACAAAAGCCATCGCAGACCGCGAGATCGAGCGCACCCTCGATGTCGCGCATGAGCACGCGCTGAAGGTCTTCGAGACCATCGACCGCAGCCTTGCCGAGATCAACGAGGTGGTGCGCGGCATGGCCGACGACATCATCCGCTCGCGCGAGCCGGCTTTGCATCGCCGCCTGAAGCAGCTGACCGATTCGCTGCCGCAGCTGAAATCGGCTTGGATCTTCGATGCGGACGGAAAGTCGCTGGTCAACAGCCTGGCCTCGCCGCCGCCGGCACAGAGCTTTGCGGACCGTGACTATTTTGCGGCCCATGTCGACCAGAGCATCGGCAGCTACATCGGCGCTCCCCTGACGCCGCGTCAGCCCTATCAGGGCGCGCGCTTCTTCGGGGTCAGCCGCCGCCGCGGCTCCGACGACGGCAGCTTCATCGGCGTGATCCAGGCCTCCGTCCTGCCGGAATATTTCGAGAGCTTTTACGCCAGGATCGGCTCCGATGCCGGCAGCTTCCTCGCCATGGGACGCACCGACGGCGTGGTGCTGGCGCATCTTCCACGGCTGGACCGCGACCTCAGGCTCGATCCTAACGGGCCGGTCGGCCGGAGCGTCGCAGCTCATCCCGAGCATGGCCTCATCACCATCGCCTGGCCATCGGACGAGGTCGAGCGGCGCATCGGCTACCGACGCATCGCCGAATATCCGATCTATGTCAGCGCGGGGTTGGAGACCTCGGCAATCCGCGCACGCTGGTTCGCCACCATGGGCCAGCATCTGGTGTTCGGCATTCCCGCCACCGCGCTGCTGTTTCTGCTGCTGGCGTTCGCGTTCCGGCGCACCCAGCATCTCCAGGCCGAGGCCGCCGCGCGGCGCGAAGCCGAGGAGGCGCTCAAGCACAGCCAGCGCCTGGAGGCGCTCGGCCAGCTCACCGGCGGCGTCGCGCACGACTTCAACAACCTCCTGACCGTGATTCGCGCCTCGGTCGATCTGCTGAACCGGCCGCAACTGAGCGAGGAGCGGCGCCAGCGCTACATCACCGCCATCGCGGACGCGGTCGGGCGCGCGGCCAAGCTGACATCGCAGCTGCTCGCCTTCGCGCGGCGTCAGACCTTGAAGCCGGAAGTGGTCGACGTCGGCGCGCGGCTGCAGTCACTGCACGACATGCTCGCGACGCTGCTCGGACCCGCGATCGAAATCGCGATGCGGCTGCCGGCCGAGCCCTGCCTCGTCAATGCCGATGCGAGCCAGTTCGAGACGGCGGTGATCAACATGGCGACCAATGCGCGCGATGCCATGCACGGCAAGGGCAGGATCGTTTTCGAGGTCGAGGCCGCGGCGACAATTGCGGACACGCGGGCTCCCGTCTCGGGCAACCCTGATCTTTCAGGTCACCATGAGCTTCCTGGCAAACATGGCTTCGTCGGTATTGCCGTCAGTGACACCGGCATCGGCATTCCGGCTGCGCGGCTCGGGCGCATCTTCGAGCCGTTCTTCACCACCAAGCAGGTCGGCCACGGCACCGGTCTCGGCCTGTCGCAGGTGTTCGGCTTCGCCCGCCAGTCCGGCGGCGAGGTGACAGTCACCAGCGAGGTAGGCCACGGCAGCACCTTCGCGCTCTATCTGCCGCGCGTGGCGCCGCATTTGCTGCCGCAGCGGCAGGCACCGAACACGGCTCCGGCCGTGGCCGGCAGCGGCATGTCGGTGCTGCTGGTCGAGGACAATATCGAGCTCGCCAATTTCGCGGCCGACGGCCTCACCGAGCTCGGCTACAGCATCACGCTGGTCGACAATGCAACCGACGCACTCGCCGAGCTGGTCATGGATGCCGATCGCTTCGATGTCGTCTTCTCGGACATCGTGATGCCCGGCATGACCGGGCTCGATCTCGCGCAGGCCGTCCGCGACCGCGGCATCGGCGTGCCGGTGGTGCTGACCACCGGCTACAGCGAGGCGCTGTCCCAGGACGGCAAGGTCGATTTCGAGCTCGTGCAAAAGCCCTACGCGATCGATCAGCTATCGCGCGTGCTGCACCGCCTCGCACGTCGCCGCCGGGTCCGCAACGGCGCCGCCGAATGAACCGACACCTGGAACTCGCGGGAACCTTTTGATTTAGCTTGCGTTATCCGGTCATGCAAAAGCCGGCCGGAAAGCGCGAATCGGGCAAGAAGCCGCCCATTGTCGAAATCGTCGGCGAGACCGGCGAGGAAGTGGCTCCGCCGCCGCCCGAGCTGGTCGAGCCCGACCCGGCGCTGTCGCCCGAAGAGGCCGAGCAGGCCCGCAAGGACTATCTCCTCACCCGCTTCTGGATCAGCGCGCGCGGCTTCTGGGGCCGCAACGGCGACCGGCTGGCATGGCTCTACTCCATCGGCCTCGGCGTGCTGATCGTCCTGACCGTCGGTTTCCAATACGGCATCAACGTCTGGAATCGGGCGATCTTCGACGCGATCGAGAAGCGCGAGGCGTCCACCGTCTTCCATCTCACCGCGGTGTTCTTCCCGCTCGCGATCGGCAGCATCGTGCTCGGCGTGGCACAAGTGTTCGCGCGCATGGGCATCCAGCGGCGCTGGCGAGCCTGGCTGACGGCAAGCGTGCTGACGCGCTGGCTCGGCAATGGCCGCTATTACCAGCTCAATCTCGTCAGCGGCGACCACAAGAATCCGGAATACCGGATCGCGGAGGATCTGCGCGTCGCGACCGATTCGCCGGTGGATTTTCTCGCCGGCGTGACGTCCGCGCTGCTGTCGGCCGTGACCTTCATCGTCGTGCTCTGGACCATCGGCGGTGCGCTCACCGTCACGCTTGCGGGATCGTCGGTGACCATTCCCGGCTTCCTGGTGATCGCCGCGATGCTTTATGCGGGAATAGCCTCGGGCTCGATCCTGGTGATCGGCCGCCAATTCGTGCAGGTCTCCGAGGACAAGAACCAGGCCGAGGCCGATTTTCGCTACACGCTGACGCGCGTGCGCGAGAACGGCGAGAGCATCGCGCTGCTCGGTGGCGAGGAGGAAGAGCGCGACGGCATCGACCGCAATTTCACGAACGTGCTGCGGCAATGGGCGCGGCTGGCGGGTCAGCACATGCGCACCACGCTGGTGTCGCAGGGATCGAGTCTTGTTGCTCCCGTGGTCCCTCTCCTGCTCTGCGCGCCAAAATTCCTCGACGGCAGCATGACGCTGGGGCAGGTGATGCAGGCGGCTTCCGCCTTCACCATCGTGCAGAGCGCGTTCGGCTGGCTGGTCGATAACTATCCGCGGCTCGCCGACTGGAATGCCTGCGCTCGCCGCATCGCCTCGCTGATGATGTCGCTCGACGGTCTCGAGCGCGCCGAGCAGGGCGACGGCTTCGGCCGCATCAAGCGCGGCGAGACCAGCAACGACGCCATGCTGGAGCTGAAGGATCTCTCCGTCACGCTCGACGACGGCACCGCCGTGGTCGGCGAGACCGAGGTGGTGGTCGAGGCTGGCGAGCGGCTGCTGGTCGCCGGCGAATCCGGCACCGGCAAGAGCACGCTGGTGCGCGCCATCGCCGGGCTCTGGCCCTGGGGCGGCGGCAGCGTCAATTTCCATCCCGACCGGCGGCTGTTCATGCTGCCGCAGCGACCTTACGTGCCGTCAGGCTCCTTGCGCCGCGCGGTCGCCTATCCCGGCGCGGAAGACGACTGGACCGTGGAGGAGATCGGCGAGGCCCTGCACAAGGTCGGTCTCGACCATCTCAAGGAGAAGATCGAGGAAGACGCACCGTGGGACCAGACGCTGTCCGGCGGCGAGAAGCAGCGCCTGGCCTTCGCGCGACTGTTGCTGCACAGCCCTGACATCGTCGTGCTCGACGAGGCGACCTCGGCGCTCGACGAGAAGAGCCAGGACAAGATGATGAAGATGATCACCGACGAGCTGCCGAAGGCCACCATCGTCAGCGTCGCGCATCGCGTCGAGCTGGAAGCCTTCCACAGCCGCAAGATCGTGCTGGAGCGCCGCAAGGGCGGCGCAAAGCTCGTCAGCGACATCGAGCTGATCCCGCGCAAGGGCAAGCGCAAGCTGCTCGGCCGCTTCCTGAGGCAGCGCAAGCCGCCGAAAAAGGCGGCGTGAGGGGCGGTCTCTTTTCTTCGTTGTCCCGGCGATTGTTGTCCGGATCGAGCGTTGGAGTCCTCGGCAAAACCGGCTATGCATGCGCCGCTTGCAACGAGGACTTTGACTTGGCGACCGACAATGCCCCTTCGTCCGCGCCGTTCGGCGCGTTTGCGCCGAACGCGGCGCAGGCCGCCATCATTCGCCTCGCGACACAATCGCGGCTGAAGCGCGGCGCGTTCCGGCCTTGGCTGTCGCGATTGGTGAACCTGCTGGGCGGTGGCCCCGTCGACGTGCAGTACCAGGGCGCATCGTTCCGCTTCTATCATCAGGGCAGCGCGACCGAGCGCGGTGCGCTGTTCAATCCCGATTACAATCTCGACGAGCTCGACTTCCTGCGCCAGCACACCCCCGCGGGCGGCGTATTCGTCGACGTCGGCGCCAATGTCGGCACCTTTGCACTGGTGATGGCGCGACAGGTCGGGCCATCGGGGAAAGTGGTCGCCGTCGAGCCGCATCCGATGACGTTTGGACGGCTCTCGTTCAACCAGGCCGCGTCGCAAGCGACGCAAGTGCGTCTGGTGCAGGCGGCCGCCGGCGACAGCGACGGCGAGCTGATGATCGAGAGCGGGGGCGGCAATCTCGGCGCTACGCATGTCGTCACCGGCACGGCCAGCACGGAGGCGATCAAAGTGCCCTCGCTGCGGTTGACGCGCATTCTCGACGAAGCCGGCGTCACCAAGGTGGACGCGTTGAAGATCGACGTCGAGGGGTTCGAGGATCGCGTGCTGATCGGCTTCTTCCGCGACGCGCCGCAATCGCTCTGGCCGCGCGCGGTGGTGATCGAGCATTTGTCACACAAGGAATGGCGGGAAGATTGTATCGCTGACATGGTCGCGCGCGGTTTTGTGGTTGCGCGCAAGACGCGGAGCAATACGTTCCTGTCGCGTTGACGACGAACGACGGAGGTTACGATGATCGACCATATGGGCTTCCCGGTCTCCGACTATGAGCGCGCCAAGGCGTTCTACGCCAAGGCATTGGCCCCGCTCGGCTACAGCCTGATCATGGAGGTCACGCAGGAGCAGACCGGACACGATCCGGCCGCCGGCTTCGGCGCCGACGGCAAGCCGGATTTCTGGATCGGCGGCGAGGGCGCGCTGAACAAGCCGGTGCATGTCGCGATCCTGGCAAAGGACCGCGCCACGGTGGACGCGTTCTACAAGGCGGCGATCGCGGCGGGCGGGCGCGACAACGGGCCGCCCGGCATTCGGGCGCATTATCACCCGACCTATTACGGCGCCTTCGTGCTCGACCCTGACGGCCACAACATCGAGGCGGTTTGCCACGCGCCGGAATAGATAAGTTCCATCTTCCGGCCGGAACCTCGTTCCGCGCGCGCCGTTGTCGTCCCTTGCAAGAAGGAGCACGACATGGCCAACGACAATGCCCGCGACGTCGATCGCGTATGGGATCTGATGAAGACGATCGGATTTGCGATGCTGGTGACGCGCGATGGAGACAAGCTCCGCGCGCGGCCGATGAGCGCCTATCTCGATCGCAACGCGGACACGATATATTTCCTCACCGACGCGCGGCGTCACAAGGACGAGGAGATCGCGCGCAATCCGTCCATCAACCTGTCGTTCGCGGATGCAGGCAGCCAGAAATACGTCTCGCTGACGGGTACCGCCGTCGTCTCCAACGACCGTGCGAAGATCAAGGAGCTGTTCTCGACGCCGGCCAAGGCGTGGTGGGACTCTGCGGAAGATCCCAACATCCGCGTGCTCAAGGTCACGCCCGACGATGCCGAGTTCTGGGACTCGCCCGGCACGGTGATCTCCTATGTGAAGATGGCGGCCGCGGCAGTGACCAACACGCGGCCCGATCTCGGCGACAACCGCAAGGTCTCGATGTAATGCCGATTGAGCCGCCCGAGATTCCGCCGTCGACGCCGGGCACACCCACCGAGCCACCGCCGGGGATTCCGCCGGGCAATCCGCAGCCTGAAATCGCACCGCCAGTGCGCGAGCCCGGCTCGCCAGCGCCGCCCGACGAATTGCCGGGCCGCATGCCTGAAGAGATTCCATCACGCGGACCGAACGGACCGCTAACGCCGAATCCCGCGACGGATGCAAGTCCGCCGCGGGATCGCGCATGAGGCGACGCATCACATCCGAGGCAATTGCAACCTGCGTCTGAATGCGCAATGAACGTCACCATAGTGAGGTGATTTGCGTGCAGAAATAAATCGGGCCGCGTCCGCTTCGTCCGCCACAATCCGGCCTAACGCGTAGCTGTTCATCCCAACACTTCGTCAAAGAACCTTCCGGGGAAGTTCACCACATGACCAACCTTCGTTTCGTGCTGCTTGCCACCACGGCTCTGACCGCGATGCAATTCGCAAGCTCCGCATCGCATGCGCAAGGCGCGCCGCCGCTCGTCGTCGCGCAGGCGCAGCCACAAGAGACCGGCCCTGACGGAAAACCGAAGCAGCCGCCGAAGGGACCGCCAGCGGCCGCGCCGCCTGCGGCGCCCGCGCGCCCGGCCGCACCGCCGCCCGCAGCTGCACCGCCCGCAGCACGCCCGGCTCCCACGCCCCCGGCACCGCCGCCCGCCGCGGCTCCGCAGCAGCACGCACCCACACCTCCGCCTCCGACGCCGCCCGCGGCTCGTCCGGCTCCCACACCACCGCCCGCTCCCGCTCCGCAGCAGCACGCACCGACACCTCCGCCGCCTCCTGCGGCCGGTCCTTCGGGACGGCCTGCGCCTGCGCCGACAGCAACGCCTCCGGCATCTGCTGCTCCCGCAGCGCGCCCGGCAACGCCTGCTGCCCCGACCGCCACGCCTGCTCCGACAGCAACACCTGCGCCGACCGCAACGCCTGCACCGACCGCAACGCCAGCTCCGGGCAGCACGCCGCCGACTGGCCGCCCCGGTGCGCCGCCCCCCGGCGGACGTCCTGGCGCGCCTCCGGCTGCAGGATCAGCGACACCTGCTCCGGGCGCCACGCCCGCGCCGACGACTACCCCGACCCCCGGTGGCGCTCCGACGCCCCTGCCCGGACGTCCCGGTGCGGGACCCACGCCCGCTCCTGGCGCGACCCCGGCTCCAGCCGCGACGCCAACGCCAGGCCAGCAGGGAGGAACGCCTCCTGCCGGCGCGCCCGCTGCCGGAGCTCCGCCGACCCAGCCGCAGGCAGGCGCCCCGCCCCGGCCGCCGGCTCCCCCCGCTGGCGCGGCGGCACCGAGCACCGTCCCGGGCTCGGCGGCTGCGACCCCGCCACCCAACAGGGCACAATACGCGACGCCCACCGTTGCGCCGGCCTTCCGCGCCGCCCCGACCACGACCACGCCCCTGCCGCCACCGCCGCGTCCGCCGCAGCGTGACCTGACGCCGATCGCGATCGGTGCAGGTGTCGTCGCCGGTGCCGTGATCGGCGCCACCATCGCCGACTACCGCAACCAGCGCCGCGAAAGCATCGAAGGCGGTCGCACCGTCTACACCGAGCCGGACCGCATCATCATCCGCGATCCGGGCGGGCAGACATACGTCCGCGGCAACGATCTCTATCGCTTCCGCTATGGCGCCCGCGACATCCGCACCGAGACTGTCGGTGCCGATACCCGCACCGTGGTGATCCGTCCCGACGGCAGCCAGATCATTACGGTTGTCGGTCAGGATGGGCGGCTGCTGCGTCGAATCCGCAGGGACCCTGCCGGGCGCGAGCTCGTCATCATAGACAACAGCTACCGCGATCCGCGGTCGGTCGGCGGCTTCTATGTCGACGCGCCGCCTCCGGTCGTCAACATGCCCTACGATCGTTATATCGTCGACGCCCAGGAAGCGTCGCCGGACGTGATCTACGAGACGATGGTGGCGCCGCCGGTGCAACGGGTGGATCGTCGCTACACGCTCGACGAGATCCGCTACAGCCCCAATGTTCGCATGCAAATGCCGAGCATCGACCTCAACACGATCAACTTCGAGACGGGATCGTGGACCATCCCACCGGACCAGGCGGCGAAGCTGCAGTCGATCGCCGACGGTCTCAACCGTGCGATCCAGGCCAATCCGCGCGTGGTGTTCCTGATCGAAGGTCACACCGACGCGGTCGGCAACGACGTCGACAATTTGTCATTGTCGGATCGTCGTGCGCAGTCCGCGGCCGAATTGCTGACCCAGCAATTCGGTGTGCCGTCTGAGAACCTGACGTCGCAGGGCTACGGCGAGCAGTACCTGAAGGAGCAGACGCAAGGGCCAAGCGCGATCAACCGGCGCGTCACCGTCCGCAACATCACGCCGCTGCTCAACGGTGGCCAGGCCTCGCTGCCGCCGCCCCCGCCCGGCACCGCGCCGCCGCGCTGAGGCGAAGCACAAAATGAAAATGGCCGGGAGCAATCCCGGCCATTTTTGTTTCTGTCATTGCGAGGAGCGAAGCGACGAGGCAATCCAGACTGTCGCTGCGGAAAGACTCTGGATTGCTTCGCTTCGCTCGCAATGACGAATGAGGCAGCAATCCCCGGGCGCGTCAGCCCTTGTCATTCTCCAGACGGAAGATCTGCGAGCCTTCACTGCCCGACAACAGGCCCGTGTCGCTGTAGAGCTTCAGCTTGGCGCGGGTATCGTTGATGTCGAGGTTGCGCATGGTGAGCTGACCGATGCGATCGGCCGGCGTGAACGCCGCGTCCTCGACCTTCTCCATGCTGAGCCGCTCCGGCGCATAGGTCAGGTTCGGGCTTTCCGTGTTGAGGATCGAGTAGTCGTTGCCGCGGCGCAGCTCCAGCGCCACCTCGCCTGTGACGGCGCGGGCGACCCAGCGCTGCGCGGTCTCGCGCAACATCAGGGCCTGCGAATCGAACCAGCGGCCTTGGTAGAGCAGGCGTCCGAGGCGCATGCCGCTGATGCGGTATTGCTCGATGGTGTCCTCGTTGTGGATGCCGGTGACGAGGCGCTCATAGGCGATGTGCAGCAGCGCCATGCCGGGCGCTTCATAGATGCCGCGGCTCTTGGCTTCGATGATGCGGTTCTCGATCTGGTCGCTCATGCCGAGGCCGTGGCGGCCGCCGATCGCGTTGGCTTCGAGGAACAGCGCGACGGGATCGGAGAAGGTCTGGCCGTTCAGCGCGACCGGCGCGCCTTCCTCGAAACGCACCACGACCTTCTCGGCCTTGACGTTGCAGTCGTCACGCCAGAACGGCACGCCCATGATCGGGTTGACGATCTTGATGCCGCTGTCGAGGCTCTCGAGATCCTTGGCCTCGTGCGTGGCGCCGAGCAGATTGCTGTCGGTCGAATACGCCTTCTCGGCACTCATCTTGTAGGCAAAACCCTGGGCGGTCATGAACGCCGACATCTCGGCGCGGCCGCCGAGCTCGTCGATGAACTGCTGATCGAGCCAGGGCTTGTAGATGCGCAGGCCCGGATTGGTCAGCAGGCCGTAGCGATAGAAGCGCTCGATGTCGTTGCCCTTGAAGGTCGAGCCGTCGCCCCAGATGTTGACGCCGTCCTCCTTCATCGCGGCGACCAGCATCGTGCCGGTGACGGCGCGGCCCAATGGCGTGGTGTTGAAATAGGTGATGCCGCCGGTGGAGATATGGAAGGCTCCGGACTGGATCGCGGCGATGCCTTCATGGGCGAGCTGCGTGCGGCAATCGACCAGCAGCGCTTTCTCCGCGCCGAACTCCATCGCCTTGCGCGGGATCTCGTTGTAGTCGGCCTCATCCGGCTGGCCAAGATTGGCGGTATAGGCGTAGCAGCGCGCGCCCTTCTGCTTCATCCAGAGCAGCGCCGCCGACGTGTCGAGGCCGCCCGAAAACGCGATGCCGACTTTCTCGCCCTTGGGCAGGCTTTTCAGGATCGTGGTCATGGGGCTTCCAATCGGTCTCGAAGGGCGGGTGTCGTTTCACGGGGTTGACCGCGCGAATATCAAATTTCGCGGGGCTCGGCACCCCTTTAATGGCTCAAACTGACGGCTCGGCACTCGACTTGCTGCCGAACAGGCGCTGGCGCAGCCGGTAGGCGGGCATGTTCAGCCGGGTCAGGGCGGCATCGACCGCCTCGTCCGAAAACCGGGTCCGCGGCCAGCGGTAGATCAGCGCGTAGGCAAACCAGATCACGACGAAAGTGACGAGGCCGGCGATCGACACGTCGGTGAAGAAGTGGCCGCCAAAGGCCATCCGCAGCCCGCTGGTCACGAGGCCGAACACCACGGCTCCGGCATAAGCGAGCGGCCGCCACGGCGGCGGTGCCAATGCGGCCGGCGCCAGCGTCCAGAACGCGGTCGCGCCCTCGCCCGAGAAGAACGAGCAGTTGCGCGCGCAGCCGCCGCGCGGATCCCACCACGGCACGAATTGCTGGTCGCCGGCAAACTGCGTCACCACCACCGGGCGCGGCCGGCCCCAATAGGACTTGAAGGCGAGATTGGTAAGGATGCCGGCTGATAGGATGATCGTCACCAGAAGGAAGACGATCGCGCGCCCGGATACCATCAGTGGCCGGTCTGGCCGGACCATCTTGACCACGAGCGCGACCAGCGCAGGCAGCACGAACGCCCAGGCGACCCACATCGCGGCATCGCGCGCGAAGCCGGCCCAATCGTTCAGCTTGAGCGGAAACGACTTGGTATCAGGATCGAAGAACAGCGCGGCGAGCTTGAGATCAAGCTCGGGATAGAGGCCGAAAACGACGCCGATCACGAGCCACAGCGCCAGGGCGATGAAGAGTCCAGTCCGGTTCATGGCGCGCGGTTTAGCCGAGTGGGAAGGGGATGAAAACCCCGGGGCAAGTCAGAAACTCACCGCACGTCCGGTCTTGAATTCGACGGCAGCGGCGGAGGCGGCTGGCGCGGCAGCGGCGGATTGCGCCAGGCGCCGGCGTTGCGGCCGGCGATCAGCCAGTAGACGACACCGGCGACGATGCCGGCGCCGGTCATGATCTCCAGATGCCGCCGCACGATGCCTTCGAATTGCAGCGTGTCGGAATGAAACGGGACCAGGCCGAGATAGCAGGCGAGTCCCACGACGCCGCCGCCCACGGCATAGGCAAGCGCGCTGCGGATGTAGAGCGCCTCGGTGATCGCGACGATCACCGCCGCCGGCACCAGCGCAAAGCCGGAGACGAAGATGAAGCCGAACCCGAGCACGATATCGATCGTGCCCTGATCGACGGGACCGGCGCCGAGATCGGCGAATTCCGGAAACAACAGCGCGACGACGACGATCATGCCGCCGATGAAGCAGGCGGCGAGAAAGCCGATGAAGATGACGATGAGGCGGCCGATCAGGGACATGCCGGAAAAGTCACCGTTGTCGTCATTGCGAGGAGCGTAGCGACGAAGCAATCCAGACTGCCGCCGCGGAACCCTGGATTGCTTCGCTGCGCTCGCAATGACGAGGATGCGAGAGCACGTGCGCGCATCAACTCAATCCGTCATCCCCATGGCGCGCAGCGTCTGGCGTTCCCTGGCGGAAAGCTTTTCCGTCTCCGACTTGAGCTGGCCGCAGGCGGCCAGAATGTCGCGGCCGCGCGGGGTGCGCACCGGCGAGGAATAGCCGGCGTTGAAGACGTATTCGGAGAACTTTTCGATCTGGTCCCAGTCCGAGCATTCATAGGCGGTGCCGGGCCAGGGATTGAACGGGATCAGATTGATCTTGGCGTGAATGCCCTTGAGCATCTTCACCAGCAGCTTGGCGTCGTCGAGCGAATCGTTGACGCCCTTGAGCATCACGTATTCGAAGGTGATGCGGCGCGCGTTCGAGGCGCCGGGATAATCGCGGCAGGCCTGCAGCAATTCCTTGATCGGATATTTGCGGTTGAGCGGCACGAGCTCGTTACGCAGCTCGTCGCGCACCGCATGCAGCGAGATCGCGAGCATCACGCCAATCTCCTCGCCCGCGCGCACGATGTTCGGCACCACACCCGAGGTCGACAGCGTGATGCGGCGGCGGGAGATGCCGATGCCTTCGTTGTCGCCGACGATCAGCAGCGCATCGCGCACCGCGTCGAAATTGTAGAGCGGCTCGCCCATGCCCATCATCACGATGTTGGTGACACGACGCGTACCGTCTTCGCGATCGGCCCAGTCGTTCAGACGATCCCGCGCGACCATCACCTGTCCCACGATCTCGCCGGCAGTGAGGTTGCGCACCAGGCGCTGCGTGCCGGTGTGACAGAAGGAGCAGTTCAAGGTGCAGCCGACCTGCGAGGACACACACAGCGTGCCGCGATCGGTTTCCGGGATGTAGACGCACTCGACTTCATGCGCCCGCTCGACATTGTCGCCGCTCGGCAGCCGCAGCAGCCATTTGCGGGTGCCGTCGTTGGAGATCTGCTCGGCCACGACTTCGGGCCGGTCGACGGTGAAATGTTGCGCGAGCTCGGCGCGAATGCCCTTCGAGACCGACGTCATCTCTTCGAAATTCTGGGCGCCACGGAAATACATCCAGTGCCACAGCTGCTGCACACGCATCTTGCGCTGCGCCGGTGCAACGCCGATCTCGCCGAGACGATCGGCAAGCTCGGTGCGCGACAGCCCGATCAGCGACGGCCTCGCCGGCGGCACATAGGTTTCGAGCGGAGTCTTCTCCACCAGCGTTGCATTGTGCGGCTCGGTCATCGGTTGCATTGAATAGACCTGGAATTTGTGTTCGTCGTTCCGGGATGGTCCGAAGGACCGGACCCGGAACCGCGAGATTCCGGGTTCGATGTTGCGCATCGGCCCGGAATGACGGGAGAAAACCTGGAACGCGCCCTATATAGCAACCGGAACCGCCGATTGCGACCTTATCGACCGCAGGCTTAACGCCTGCAATCCTGGGAGATCCGGTCAAGCGCCTGGGCGAGGCCCTTCAGCGAGAAGGTGTCGGTCGTCTCGGTCCCCTTGGACGAGATGCCCTTGACCACGAGATCGGCGGATTTGCGCATGGCCTCGACCATCCGCTCTTCCTCGGCCGCGTTCTTGATCCAGAGCCCGTCGCCCTGCGAGTACATGGCGAACGCGGCGCCGCCGACCTCGACCGAGGATTCAGAGCCCGGCTTCAGCGCGTAGCCGATCATGACCGAGACTTCGTTGTTGACCTTCTCCGCCGGGCGGGTGGAGACGAAGGCATAGGCAGGATCGCGCGGCCGGTTCGGCGGGTTGGTCTTCGACGACGACGGCTTGGCCAGCGCGAAGCAGACCTTTTTGCCATTGGGCGCGGCCGAATAGGCGCCCCAGGTGCCGAACTGACCGATCAGGGTTGGCTCGGCGCCGCCCGCAACCGCCGCGTGCGGGGCCGCCGGTTTGCTCTCGGGCTTGGCAACCGTCTTTCCGGTGGTATTGGCCACCGGCGCAGCCGGTTTCGGCGCGGGCTCTTTCGGTGCAGCCTTGGGCGCAGGTTGCGCCGTCTGCGCCCGCGCGGAATCGATGATCCCACAGGCCGCCACGCCCGTCATCAAAGCTAAAATCAGCACCCGCCACATGCTGGAGTGGTTCCCTCAATATTGTGACTGGAAGATGGCCCGGTCGCGCATTGTCCCCGGGGCAGGGATAGCCGGGAAAGTCCAATTTGGGAAGGCAGTTAGCGAAGCTCGCGGCGACTAGGCCCTGGATCGCGCGGCGCGCTGCTCCGCCCATTGCGCATCGGTCCAGCGCAACAAATCCTCGGCGCCGGAGCTGCGCAAATGCGCGCCACCGTCGATCACCACCATCTCGCCGTTGATGTAGCCGGCACGGTCGGAGACCAGGAAGCTGGCGAGGTCGGCAAGCTCGCCGTGCTCGCCGGCGCGACCCATCGGGTTGCGCGCGGCCCACCCTTCGTCGCGACCCTCGGGACGGAGCTGGCCCGAGGCGCCGGCGGTCGGGAACGGTCCCGGCGCGATCGCGACGGTGCGGATGCCCTTCGGGCCCCATTCCACGGCGAGACTTTTGGTCATCGCCAGCACGGCCGACTTCGCCATCGCCGACGGGACGGTGAAGGCGCGGCCGGTGATGGTCGAGGTCGAGAGGATAGAGAGCACGACGCCGCCATGCTTGGCGTCGATCCAGCGCTTGCCGACGGCAAGCGTGCAATACATCGCACCATGCAGCGTCGGGGCGAGGATCGCATCCGCGGCGCGGAATGAGAGATGCTCGCTCTGCGCAATGAAAGTCGCAGCCGCGTTGTTGACGAGGATATCGAGCGGCTCCTCGCGCCAGATGGCCTCCATCATGCTCTCGACGGCGGTGCCGTCGCGGATATCACAGGCGATCGTCGTGACCTTCCCGCCGGTCTCTTCGCGCATCTCGCTCGCCGCCGCCTCGAGCCGATCGACCTTGCGGCCGCAGATCACGAGCTCGGCGCCGAGCGCGAGGAAGCGGCGCGCCATTGCAGCACCGAGACCCGAACCGCCACCGGTAACGAGGATGCGCTTGTCCTTGAGCAGGCCTGTTTCAAACATGGTTTGAATCCTCCCTTTTCTTCTTCCGTCATTGCGAGCGAAGCGAAGCAATCCAGGCTATTTCCGCGGCACGGATTCTGGATTGCTTCGCTGCGCTCGCAATGACGAGAGGATAGGCCGGTGCGGTCTAATAGACAAAGAAACCGGATTGTCGCCCGTCCCTAAATCCGGCAGAACCAGCCCAACTATAATTCTGCCTCGAAACGCCAAGTGCTCTCAAGAAGGTGCCGCCATGAAAGCCATCCTCTGTTCGCAATATTGCCAGCCCGACGATCTCGTTCTGGCCGACGTGCCGGATCCGGTGGCCGGTCCCGGCGAAGCCGTGATCGCGATCAAGGCTGCGGCGCTGAATTTTTTCGACATCCTGATGATCCAGGGCAAGTACCAGATCAAGCCGCCGTTCCCGTTCTCGCCGGCCGCCGAAGTGGCTGGCGTGATCGAGAGCATCGGCCCCGGCGTGACCGATCTGAAGGTCGGAGATCGCGTCGTTGCCTCCTGCGGCCACAACGGGGCGCGCGAAAAGATCGCGCTGCCGGCGGCATCGATCGTGAAGATCCCGGACAATCTCGATTATGACCGCGCGGCTGGCATCATCATCATCTACGGCACCGCGCTGCACGCGCTGGAAGATCGCGCGAGCCCGAAGCCGGGCGAGACGCTCGCGGTGCTCGGCGCGGCCGGCGGCACCGGACTTGCCGCTTGCGAGCTCGGCAAGCTGATGGGCCTGAAGGTGATCGCCTGCGCCTCGTCGGACGAGAAGCTCGAATTCGCCAAGGCGCACGGCGCAGAACTCACGCTCAATTACGGCAAGGAAGATTTGAAGGAAGGCTTGCGAAAGCTTACCGGCGGCAAGGGCGTCGACATCATCTTCGATCCGGTTGGTGGTACGTATGCCGAGCAGGCGCTGCGCTCGATTGCCTGGGAAGGCCGCTTCCTCGTGATCGGCTTTGCCGCCGGCGACATTCCGAAGATGCCGCTGAACCTCGCGCTGCTGAAGGGCTGCGATATCCGCGGCGTGTTCTGGGGCGCCTGGACCCGGCTCAACCCGGAAAAGAACCGCACCAATCTCGAGAAGCTCGTGAAGTGGACAGCGGAAGGAAAGATCTCCTCGCATGTCGACCGCGTCTTCCCGTTGGCGCAGACGGCGGATGCGCTCAAGGTGCTCGCGGGACGTCAGGCCATGGGCAAGGTGATTTTGCGTCCGTGAGGGTGTCGGCGCGTAGAGTGTCGCGACATCGTCACCACACACTCAGCTGTCGTCGCCCGGCTTGACCGGGCGACCCAGTACTCCGTCACGAGTGTTGTTGAATCGATAAGCCGCGGCGTACTGGATTCCCCGCCTTCGCGGGGAATGACAGTGGAGGATGAGGCAACAGCTACTGCGCGGCTTCGGCGTCCACCTCATCCACCCCGCGCTTCAGCGCGGCGCGGGCGGCTTCGCGATGCTCGTTCGTGATGTGGCTGGCGACCATGCGGATCGCAGTGGCGAGCACGGCGGCGTCATCGGTGAAGCCGAGAATCGGCATCACGTCGGGAACGAAGTCGAACGGCAGGATGAAATAGGCGATCGCCCCGAGCAGCGACGCCTGGATATGGCGCGGCGTCTGCCGGTCGAAGGCGCAGTAATAGGCGGCGAGCAGATCCTCCGCGAACGGCAGTTGCGCGGCGACACGCTTCAGCTTGCGCCAGAAGCGGCGGCGCACGCTCTCACGATCTTCCGCGAGCCGGTCGGCCGGCTCGAAACCAACGCTGTGTTCGGCAGCCATGGTCGACAAACTCCCCGTTCAGCCAAGGGTGGCAGATCGCCGCATCCCGTGCTGAACACAAGATGGGGAGGCGGCAGCGCCTCGCAAGACGTCAGCCTGGTGTCAGCTTGGCGATGGCGTTCATCGCCGTGGCAAGCTCGATGTCGAGCGCGGTGACGCCGCCGGCATCATGGGTCGCCAGCACCACCTCCACCGTCTTGTAGACGTTGCGCCATTCGGGGTGGTGGTCCATCTTTTCGGCGACCAGCGCGACGCGGGCCATAAAGCCGAACGCCTCGTTGAAATCCTTGAAGACAAAGGTTTTCCCGATCGCCTCGCGTCCCTGAACCTCGGTCCAGCCAGATAGTCCGCCCAGCGCCTGCCTGCGCGCCTCCGCCGAGAGCCGTTCTGCCATCGTCGCCTCCGTCCTTTCAGGGGAACTTTACCCTAACACCGCACTGACGCCCCGGGTTCATACGGGATTAGACCCCATCCGCTAACCATGACGGAGATGTAACCCTGCCGGACAAGAAATTTGCTACACTTGCGGGCGTAAATCGCCGGCCAAGATGAAACTGAGCCTCAAGCGACTGTTCGGGAGATCGATGACCGGGGGATTGGACCTGGCCGAAGCGCCCACCCCGCCTTCGCCGCGATCAGCGGCGCGGAAGACGGCGCTCGTGTCTCTGGCACTCGTGCTTGCGATCGTGGGCACGCTTGCCGGCGGCTATTATTTCGCGATGCGGCCGGTGACGCTGAAGATCGCGGTCGGTCCCGCCAACAGCGATGACCTCAAGGTCGTGCAGGCGCTGACGCAGGCTTTCACTCAGAACAAAAGTCTTGTGCGGCTACGGCCGATCCAGACCGACGGCGCCACAGCCAGCGCCGAGGCGCTCGCGGAGGGCAAGGTTGATCTCGCCATCGTGCGCGGCGACGTCGACGTGCCGAAGAACGCGCAGGCGGTCGCGACCCTGCGCAAGAACGTCGTGGCGCTGTGGTCCGTGCCCGGCAAGGGCAAGAAGAAGGGCGCGAAGATCACCAAGATCGCGCAGCTCGCCGGCCATCGGGTCGGAGTGATCGGCCGCACCCAGGCCAACGTCAATCTGCTCAAGGTGATCCTCCAGCAATACGGCGTCGATCCTGCCAAGGTCGAGGTCATACAGTTCCCCGCCAATGAAGCCGCCGAGGCGATCAAGGCCCAGAAGGCCGATGCCTATCTCGCAGCCGGCCCTGTCAACAGCAAGATCACGTCGGACGCGATCGCCGCCACGGCCAAGGAGGGCGGGGCGCCGGTCTTCCTCGCGATCGATTCCGCGGATGCGATCGCGCAGAACCATCCGGTTTATGAAGCCTCGGAGATTCCGGCCGGCACCTATGGCGGCTCACCCGTTCGCCCCGACGACGAGGTCAAGACGATCAGCTTTTCACACCACATCGTGGCGCGGAAAGGCGTATCCGAAACCAACATCGCCGCGTTCACGCGCCAGCTTTTTGCCGTGCGCCAGCAATTGGTGACGGAATTCCCGCTGGCGGCGAAGATCGAAACACCCGACACCGACAAGGACGCGGTGATCCCGGTGCATCCCGGCGCGGCCGCCTTCGTCGACGGCGAGGAAAAGACCTTCCTCGACAGATACAGCGATTACATCTGGTGGACGCTGATGGCGCTCTCGGCCATGGGCTCGATCGGCGCCTGGTTTGCGGGCTATTTGAAGAAGGACGAGCGCGACAACAACAACCATCAGCGTGAACGTCTGCTCGACATGATCGCGGCGGCACGCAAGAGCGAGACGACCGAAGACCTCGACCAGATGCAGACCGAGGCCGACGACATCCTGCGCAATACACTGCGCTGCTTCGATCACGGCGCGATCGAGGAAGCCGCGCTCACCGCCTTCAACATCGCGCTCGACCAGTTCCACGCGGCCGTCGCCGATCGCAAGGCGGTGCTATTCAGCCTGCCGCAGAACCTGCAGCGCGCCGGCGCACAGTTCAGGGCCGCCGGCAGCGCGTAAAAGCTTCCGCGCGTAATCGCGGCGTCACATTGTCTCAATATAGCGTCGGACTTCACCGTGGCGGTCGCCTGAGCGATCGTCTCACGCGATATCGAGTCCGTCCCATGAACATCAAATTCTCCCGTCGCCGTTTCGTGACGACCAGTGCCGGCGCGCTTGGCGCGGTCGCAATGCCGCATCTCTCCCGCGCGGCCGACCGGCCGGCCGTGACCCATGGCGTGCAGTCGGGCGACGTCACCGTCGACGGTGGCGTGGTCTGGGCGCGCGCCGACCGTCCCGCGCAGATGCTGGTCGAAGTGGCGACGACGGAGTCGTTCAGGGATGCTCGCGCGCTGCCGCCGATCGCAGCGCTGCCCGAAAGCGATTTCACCGCGAAGATGCTGATCGAAAACCTGCCGGGCGGACAGGACATCTTTTATCGCGTCCGCTTCCGCGACCTTTCGCACACCGCGGTGGTGGGCGAACCGGTGACCGGCCGCTTCCGCACCGCGCCCGCCGACCGCCGCGACGTCAGCTTCGTCTGGGGCGGCGACGTCGCCGGCCAGGGCTGGGGCATCAACCCCGACGACGGCGGCATGTTCACCTTCTCGGCGATGCGCAAGCACCGTCCGGATTTCTTCCTGCACTCCGGCGACACCATCTATGCCGACGGTCCCATCCAGTCCGAGGTGAAGCTCGCCGACGGCAAGATCTGGAAGAACGTCACGATCCCCGAGAAGGCTAAGGTCGCGGAGACGCTGGACGAGTACCGCGCCGCGCACAAATACAATTTCACTGACGACAATCTTCGCGCCTTCAATGCCGAAGTGCCGATCTTCGTGCAGTGGGACGACCATGAGGTGACCAACAACTGGTCGCTTTCGAAGGAGCTGCCGGCGACCTACAAGGAGCGCGACATCGCACTGCTTGCGGCCCGCGCGGGCCGTGCCTTCCACGAGATGTATCCGATGCGCGAGAGCATCGTCGAGCCCGGCCGCGTCTATCGCCAGATCTCCTATGGTCCTCATCTCGACGTGTTCGTGCTCGACGAGCGCAGCTATCGCGGCCCGAACGGCCCCAACCTCGAAACCGCTTACGACCCGGCCAGCTATTTCCTCGGCCCCGACCAGATCGCCTGGCTCAAGCGCGGCCTGTTGAATTCGCGCGCGACCTGGAAGGTGATCGCCTCCGACATGCCGCTCAGCCTCGTCGTGTCAGATACGGCAAAGGGTGGATCGGAAGCCATTGCGCAGGGCGACGGCCCGGTGCGCGGCCGCGAGTTCGAGATCGCCGACATCCTGCGCTTCATCAAGATGGCGCCGGTCAGCAACACCGTATGGCTGACGGCGGACGTGCATTACGCCGCCGCGCACTATTACGATCCGAACAAGGCCCAATTCCAGGATTTCGAGCCGTTCTGGGAGTTCGTGTCGGGCCCGCTTCACGCAGGCACATTCGGTCCGAACGCGCTCGACAATACGTTTGGGCCGGAGGTGCGTTTCGTCAAGGCGCCGGGGAAAGACAACCAGAACCTGCCGCCGTCCGCCGGCATGCAGTTCTTCGGTCACGTCAAGATCGACGGCGCTTCCGGCCAGATGACGGTGACCTTGCGCGACCGCGCCGACGTCGCGCTGTGGTCGACCGCGCTCGATCCGAAGCCGGCCTGACGCCGTATCGCTAGTCCGCCGCGCGGACCTGGAGCGCCGCCTCCAGCGCGTCGCTCGAACACGGCTTCTGCAATCGCGGTTGCCCGGCGAATTCCGGCGGGATGCGCGCGTCAGCGCCGTAGCCGGTGACGAAGACGAAGGGAATCTTCAGGGCCGCGAGCCGTTCAGCGACCGCAAAACTGTTCTCGCGACTTAATCCCACGTCGAGCAAGGCGAATTCGGGGGCATGCGCCGCGATTGCGGTCAGCGCCTGCGCGACTGAACCTACCGTGCGCACGCTCTTCACACCAAATCCGAGCAGGCGATCCTCGAAGTCGATCGCGATGATCGGATCGTCCTCGACGATGAGGACATCGGCGGGACAGTTTGAACCATCGGAAACAGCGGGTGCCATCATCGTAACTTGGAGCATGAGGTTTTCTCTGACTGGGATACCGGGTCACGACGCCTGTACCCAGCGCGAAGGGTTCCCGGAACGAAACCACCACATCACAGTTGTCAGGTCTGTCTACTTGTGCACACAGGACCTCGTCGGAACTCGCTAATGTGGAGGCGGATGGGAGTTTAAGATGGACGCGCGGACCAGCAACGCCACCGAGATCGATAGCCGGCCGACCAACAATCTGCTGCGGCGCTTGAGCCACGCCGACTACGCACTGCTCGCACCGCACATTACCGTCGACACGGCCGGGGCGAGCGAGCTGCTCTACAATCCCGGCGACGACGTCCAGGTCGTCCATTTCCCCTGCGGACCATCGCTCGCAACTTTCCTCGTTCCCAATGAGGACGGCCGTGACGTCGAGACCATCCTGGTGGGCCGCGAAGGGGCAGTGGGCGGTATCGTCAGCGAGGGCTATCTGCCGGCCTATACCCGGATCTGCGTGAAATTCGGCGGACCGTTTGCGCGAATTCACGTCAGCAAGCTGGAGGCCGCCAAGCAGCGCTCGTCCTCGTTGCGCCATGTCTTCGCTCGCTACGCCGACTGCATGCTGGCGCAGATCTTCCAGTCCACCGCCTGCAACGCCATTCACTCGATCGAGCAGCGCACTGCCAAATGGATGCTGGCGGCGATGGAGCGGACCGGCGACGAGAGCAGCGTGCCGCTGACCCATGAACAGCTCGCGACACTGCTCGGTGTCGGCCGCAGCTATGCCAGCCGCGTGCTCCAGTCGTTCAAGGCGGAAGGTGTGCTCGACACCCGGCGCGGATCGATTCTGGTCCGTAACCGCGAGGGCCTGCGCCTGCGCGCCTGCCGGTGCAACGAGGCCGTGAAGATGCACTTCGAGGAAGTGCTGCGCGGCGTCTATCCGACCGAGGAGCGGCAAGCCGGCTAGCCGCCCGCCTCGCTCCTCTTCGGGGATAAGAAGGGGCCGCACTATCCCGCCGGGCGGGAACCTGGGCTAATGTCCCCGCATGAGCGGGGCTTTCCTTCACACTCTCTTCGACGTGGCAGCATGGCTGGCTGCGGCCGGGGCGCTCTACTGGCTGTCGCGACAGGGCTTGCAGTTTCCGACGCAATCCTTCGAACGGTCCTACCTCGCCGCTTTGGTGTTCGGTGCAGGCCTCGGCGCCTATCTGTTCGGCTCCGCCAATCTGTGGCTGTCGGGCCAGAGCGGCATCGCGCGCTCCGTGGAAGGTGCACTCGCCGGGGGCATCGTGGCGATCGAGCTCTACAAATGGTCCGCAGGGATCACCGTCCGAACCGGCGCCCGTTTTGCGCTGCCGCTGGCGATCGGCATCGCGATCGGCCGGCTCGGCTGCTATTTCGCGGGCCTCGACGATTTCACCTACGGCACGCCGACGGCATGGCCCTGGGGCCACGATTTCGGCGACGGCATCCTTAGGCATCCCGTGCAGCTCTACGAAAGCGTCGCGATGGGGGTGTTCGCGCTGCTCTACGTGCTGGCGGTCTTGAACCGGAGCGCGTTTGTGATCACCAATGGTTTCTACCTCGTCCTCGTCTACTATGGTGCACAGCGCTTCCTGTGGGAATTCCTCAAGCCCTACGGCACGCTGATCGGCCCCTTCACGCTGTTCCACCTGCTGTCGCTCTCCATCCTGCTCTACGCCGTCGTCATGCTGGCGACGGCGCCCAAAGCGAGACCCATGCATGAACGCGCCGTTGCGTAAGTCGCGCCCCTATATCTTCTGGGGCCAGACCCAATCTCTCTGCGAGACCTGCCTGAAGCTGGTGCCGGCCAAGATCCAGATCCTCGACAACGAGGTCTGGTACGAGAAGCGCTGCAAGGAGCATGGCGTCCAGTCCACGCTTGTGTCGACGGACGCAGCCTATTGGCGCCGGTGCAAGGATTTCATCAAGCCCGGCGACCGGCCGCTGGCGTTTCAACGGCATACCGAATTCGGCTGCCCCTATGATTGCGGCCTGTGCCCCGACCACGAGCAGCATTCCTGCCTGGCGCTGATCGAGATCACCGAGCATTGCAATCTGACCTGCCCGGTGTGCTTTGCCGATTCCTCGCCGGCGCGGACCAGCTTCACGCCGCTGCCCAAGATCGAGCGAATGCTGGACGCGTTGGTCGCGAGCGAAGGCGAACCTGACCTGGTGCAGATCTCCGGCGGCGAGCCGACGCTGCATCCGGACTTCTTCGCGATCCTCGATGCGGTGCGCGCGCGCCCGATCCGCCATGTCATGATCAACACCAACGGCCTGCGTATCGCCCGCGAAAAGGATTTCGTGGCGCGGCTCGCCGAGAACAAGCGCGGGCTCGAGGTCTATCTCCAGTTCGACTCGCTCGAACGCGACGCTTTGATCAATCTGCGCGGCGCGGATTTGCGCAAGATCCGCCAGCAGGCGCTGGAAAATCTCGAGCATTACGGCGTGTCGACCACGCTGGTCGCGACCATCAAGCGCGGCGTCAACGATGCCGAGATCGGCGACATCGTTCGCCACGCGCTGACCTGGAAATGCGTGCGCGGCGTCACGCTGCAGCCGGTGCAGGATGCCGGCCGCAACGAGAATTTCGACAAGAACACCGACCGCATCACGCTGTCGGAGATTCGGAAACGCGTGGTCGAAACCGGCGTATTCGGCGACAAGGACATGATCCCGCTGCCCTGCAACCCCGAAAGCATCTCGATCGGTTATGGCCTGCGCAACGGCGAGAAAGTGCTGCCGCTGACCTCGCTGATCCCACAGGAGCAGCTCGTCGCATTGTTGCCCAATACGATAAGCCCGGAGAAGCATCCGGCGCTGAGGGAGAAATTCATCGACCTGTTTTCGCTGTCCTCGGGACCGCTGAACACGAGCGAGCGCGTCTGCGAATTGCTGTGCTGCCTGCCGAGCTTCGAGGTGCCGCAGGGCATCACTTACGAGAACGTATTCCGCGTCACCATCGTGCAGTTTCTCGACCGCTTCAATTTCTGCGTCGGCAACGTCAAGCGCAGCTGCATCCATTTCGTCACCGAGAACGGCGCGATCATCCCGTTCGACACCTACAATCTGTTCTACCGAAACGGAAAGATCGACGGCATCCGCGCCGAGCTGGCGGCGCAGTCAACCGAAGGAGCCCTGCAGGCATGAGCATCAGCGACACGCCGCCGCCAGCCCCGCCGGGACCGCCTCCTGCTCCGCCGAACAAGCGCAGCGGCTGCCTGACCGCGCTCATGGCGATCTTCGGGATCATCCTGCTGCTGCCCGGCGCCTGTGCACTCCTGTTCGGCGGAATCTCCATATCCGACAGAGGCCGGATCGATTCCGACGTCGCGCCCCTAGTGTTCCTGGGCCTGGTCGTGGGGCTGGGCGGGGTCGCCCTGATCTGGGCCGCCATCAAGGGCCGGCGCGGCTGAGCCCGGCTTTTCGCCTAACCCCCGGGAATCCCCGGACAAAATTCAATCAACCAACGGCCAAAGAACACATTGTTTTTTGGCCGTTTTTGCCTATATTGCGCCGCAACGCGTAGGGTGCCCGGTCGATATGCCGGGCTTTCCCTTTTGGGCGGAAAGCGCCCCGTTTCCAGTCTTCAAGCGTTGTTTCGAGAAGAGGTCCCGGTCTGACCGGCGAGATCGCGCTTAACCCATTGTCCGACCGCAAAGAAGCTCACTCATGAACCTTCGCAACATCGCCATCATCGCCCACGTCGACCACGGCAAGACAACGCTCGTCGACCGCCTTCTCCAGCAATCCGGCACCTATCGCGAGAACCAGAAGGTGACCGAGCGCGCCATGGACTCCAACGATCTGGAGCGCGAGCGCGGCATCACCATCCTGGCCAAGGCGGCCTCGGTGCAGTGGAAGGACACTCGCATCAACATCGTCGACACCCCCGGCCACGCCGATTTCGGCGGTGAGGTCGAGCGCATCCTCAACATGGTGGACGGCGCGCTGGTGCTGGTCGACGCCGCCGAAGGCCCGCTGCCGCAGACCAAATTCGTGGTCTCCAAGGCGCTCAAGGTCGGTTTGAAGCCGATCGTCGTGATCAACAAGGTTGACCGTCCCGACGCGCGGGCGACCGAAGTCATCAACGAGGTGTTCGACCTGTTCGCGGCGCTCGACGCCAGCGAGGAGCAGCTCGACTTCCCGATCCTCTATGGGTCGGCCAAGCAGGGCTGGATGGCCGAGAGCCCGGACGGGTCGCACGAAGCCGGCATGCAGCCGCTGTTCGACCTGATCGTGCGCCATGTCGCGCCGCCGACCGTCGAGGAAGGCCCGTTCCGCATGATCGGCACCATTCTGGAAGCCAACCCCTATCTCGGCCGCATCATCACCGGCCGCATCTCTTCCGGTTCGATCAAGCCGAACCAGGCCGTGAAGGTGCTGGGCGCCGACGGCAAGACCATCGAGACCGGCCGCATCACCAAGATCCTCGCCTTCCGCGGCATCGAGCGCACCCCGCTCGACGAAGCCGAGGCAGGCGACATCGTTGCGATCGCCGGCCTGACCAAGGGCACCGTCGCCGACACCTTCTGCGATCCGTCGGTCGACACCCCGCTCGTGGCGCAGCCGATCGACCCGCCGACCGTGTCGATGTCCTTCATCGTCAACAACTCGCCGCTCGCCGGCACCGAAGGCGACAAGGTGACCAGCCGCATGATCCGCGACCGCCTGTTGCGCGAGTCCGAGGGCAACGTTGCGCTGCGGGTCGTCGAAGCCTCCGACAAGGACGCGATGGAAGTTTCGGGCCGCGGCGAATTGCAGCTCGCGATCCTGATCGAGACCATGCGCCGCGAAGGCTTCGAGCTTTCGGTGTCGCGTCCGCGCGTCGTGCTGCAGAAGGACGAGGCCACCGGCGCCACCCTGGAGCCGATCGAGGAAGTCGTCATCGACGTCGACGAGGAGCATTCCGGCGTCGTCGTGCAGAAGATGAGCGAGCGCAAGTCCGAGCTGATCGAGATGAAGCCGTCCGGCGGCAACCGTTTGCGCCTGGTGTTCTACGCGCCGACCCGCGGCCTGATCGGCTATCAGGGCGAACTGCTCACCGACACCCGCGGCACCGCGATCATGAACCGCCTGTTCCACGGCTACGCGCCGTACAAGGGCGAGATCCAGGGCCGCCGCAACGGCGTGCTGATCTCCAACGATCAGGGCGAGGCGGTGGCTTACGCGATGTTCAAGCTGGAAGATCGCGGCCCGATGATGATCGAGCCGGGCTGGAAGGTCTACAAGGGCATGATCGTCGGCGAGCATACCCGCGACAACGATCTCGAGATCAACGTGCTCAAGGGCAAGCAGCTCACCAACATCCGAACCACGTCGAAGGATGAAGCGGTGCGCCTGACCCCGCCGATCCGCATGACGCTCGAAAAGGCGCTGGCCTATATCGAGGACGACGAGCTGGTCGAGATCACGCCGAAGTCGATCCGCCTGCGCAAGCGCCACCTCGACCCGAACGAGCGCAAGCGCGCGGAAAAGTCCAAGGAAGCGGTGGCTTAAGCTACCGCTCGCAACTCTGTCATGCCCCGGCTCGACCGGGGCATCCAGTACGCCGCGGCTCATCGGTTCGACCACAAATGTCTCTGGAATACTGGATCACCCGCCTGCGCGGGTGATGACAGCTGTGCTTGGGGCGGCTTCAGCACTCTTCGCGAACGTGCTAGAGCCCGCGCATGAGTTCCCTTCCCTCATCCGTTGACGTCGCGATCATCGGTGCGGGCGCCGCCGGCCTCGGCGCGGCGCATGCACTGGCAGGCTCCGGCCTCTCCGTGATCGTGCTCGAGGCGCGTAACAGGCTCGGCGGCAGGGCCTGGACGGTGCAGGCCTCGCCCGAAGTCACCTTCGACGTCGGCTGCGGGTGGCTGCACTCGGCAGACAACAACTCCTTTGTCGCGATTGCAAAGCAGCTCGATTTCGAGGTCAACAAGGACCTCCCGCCCTGGCGCGAGCGCGCCTATGGCAATGCGTTTCCGAAAGCCGAGCGCGATGATTTCATGCGCGCAATGGACGCCTTCTATGAGCGGCTGTGGAAGGCCGCCCAGAAGGGCAAGGACGTCCCCGCGAGCTTGAGCCTGGAACCCGGCAATCGCTGGAATCCCATGATCGACGCGATCTCGACCTACATCAACGGTTGCGAACTGAAGGACATGTCGACGCTGGACTGGGACGCCTATGAGGACAGTGACCTCAACTGGCGCGTCCGCCGCGGCTACGGCGCTCTGATCGCGGCCTATGGCGCGCCATGCCCGATTGCGCTGAACTGCAACGTCACGCTGATCGATCATTCGGACAAGCGCATCCGCATCGAGACATCGCAGGGCACGCTGACCGCGGACAAGGTGATCGTCACCGTGCCGACCAATCTTATCGCCAATGAGGCCATCCGCTTCTCGCCACCTCTCCCCGCCAAGGTCGATGCCGCGGCCGGCCTGCCGCTCGGGGTCGACGACAAGGTGACGTTGGCGCTCGAGGAGGCCGAAGCCTTCCCGAAGGAAGGTAATTTGCGCGGCGCCACGATGCGCACCGACATGGGCACCTATCATATCCGCCCGTTCGGCCAGCCCTGCATCGAAGGCTTTTTCGGCGGCAGCTTTGCACGCGAACTGGAAGACGCGGGCGACGGCGCCATTGCCGCGCAAAGCATCGAGGAGATCGCAGGCTTGCTCGGCAACGACATCAGGCGAAAGCTGAAGCCGCTCTGCGAGTCGCGCTGGGCGCACGACCCGTTCGCGAGAGGCTCCTACTCGCACGCGCTGCCGGGCCACGCCGGCGACCGCGCCGTGCTGGCGGCACCGGTGGACGGACGGCTGTTCTTTGCGGGAGAAGCGACATCGCCGAACTTTTTCTCGACGGCGCATGGGGCACGGGATTCAGGGGAGCGGGCGGCGAGGGAAGTGTTAGGGACGGCGACGCCTTAGCGACTTGGCTTGACGGAACATACCATGAACAATTATGCTTCCTGGGAAGAATCAAGGACAACTTGTCAATTCTTGTCCCAGCGAAAGTTCTCATATGACCCGCTCGCCCCACTCGGTCGAATTCGAAGCCCTTCGGCTGAAAACGGGGTTGTCGCGCTCCGAAGCTGCCAATCTTTTGGGCGTTACAGAGCGCACTGTCATTCGATATGAGAGCGGTGACTCACGGCCGTCTCCGATTGCTATCAAATGGCTCCAAGAGCATTTGGCCCGAATACCCGAGAAGCGCCTCAAGCCAGCTGCCTTCCGATTTATCGATTTATTTGCTGGCATTGGGGGCCTGAGAATTGGCTTCGATGCTATCGGCGGACAGTGCGTTTTCACGTCCGAGTGGGATAAATATTCGCAAGCTACCTATCGCGAGAACTTCGGGAACGACCATCCGATTGCCGGGGACATCAGGGAATACTCGAAAGATCCTTCGATGATCCCTGCGCATGATGTTCTTCTTGCAGGCTTTCCCTGCCAGCCTTTTTCGATTGCAGGCGTCTCGAAGAAAAACGCGCTCGGGCGACCTCACGGATTTCTCTGCGACACGCAAGGCACGTTGTTTTTCGATCTCGCGCAAATTATCGCCCATCATCAACCCTCTGCATTCCTGCTGGAGAACGTGAAAAACCTCCAGCGACATGACAAGGGACGGACATTCGCTACCATCATCAACGTTCTACGCAACGAGCTTGGTTACGAGATTCATCATCGCGTGATCAATTCGGCGCCATGGGTCCCACAAAAGCGCGAGCGAATTTTCATCGTAGGGTTCAAGAAGGAAAGTAGCTTCGATTTCGATCGCCTCGTTGTTCCGGAAAGCAGCCCGAAGCTTGGATCAATTCTGGATTCTCACGAAAGCGTCGATCCGAAATATACGCTGACGGCCCACCTCTGGAATTACCTGAAGGACTACAAAGACAAGCATGCAGCCAAAGGCAACGGCTTTGGTTACAGCCTGTTTGGCCCTGACGACGTAGCCCGCACACTTTCGGCTCGATACTTCAAGGATGGATCGGAAGTTCTGATCGCACAGCCGGGCAAGAGGCCACGACGCCTGACGCCTCGCGAATGTGCCAGGCTTATGGGTTTTCGACATATGGACGGATCGGATTTCCGTATCCCCGTCTCAGACACGCAGGCCTACAGGCAGTTCGGAAATGCGGTCGTTGTTCCAGTTGTGGCCTCGGTCGCAGAGTTGATGAAGCCACATATTCTGACCGCTGTCGAAACCCGCGGCGCCAGGAAATCAGCAAAACAACCCGAACTACCCTTTGCCATGGAGCCTGACCGAGCCTTTGTCTATGGCTGACGTCGTATCGGCTGAGGTCCGAAGCCGGATGATGGCAGGCATCCGAGGGAAGAATACGAAGCCTGAATTAATCATCCGGCGAGGGCTACATGCAAGGTCGTTCCGCTACGTCTTGCACGACAAGCGCCTGCCAGGTAAGCCAGACCTTGTCTTTCCCAAATATCGGGCCGCAATCTTCGTCCACGGTTGCTTCTGGCACGGCCATGATTGTCACTTATTTAGATGGCCGACGACACGTAAAGATTTCTGGCGCAAGAAGATCAACCGCAATCGGGAGGTCGATCACAAAGCCCTCGTTGCCCTCAAGGAAGCCGGCTGGCGTTGTTGCGTTATTTGGGAATGCAGCCTGAAGGGACGTGGGGCTATTCCAATCCATTTGCTCTTTGACAGATGTTCAAGTTGGCTTCGCTCAAATCGGCGCTCAACTGAGTTGCGCGGGATTCCGAAAAGATGAAACGGGGATATCTCTCGGAGTATTTCATAGGAGTTGCCGCCAAGACACTGGCCGCAACCGAGGTCGATCCCAACACGTCGCGGGGTCACGAGTATCAGGGCGTTGACGCTTTCCGCGAATTCCTTGGTTCACCCGAGACCAAGAAGAAGATCGACGTTACTTATATCCGACTTGAAGATGACGAGTTACCGCTCCGACTCGAACTCGACGGCACATGGTACAATAGTCGAAAGAACCAACCCCGTAGGGAGCCTGAATATCGATTATACTATCCGGCGGCCGCCGAAGAAGTCGTTCGGAAGGCACGCGCTGGCGACACACTGTTTTTCTGCAAGCCAAAATCTGGCCCACTGCTTGCGATGAGTTGCACCGCGGGCAGCGCGATTGAGCAGCAACTCTTTTGGCTATTCGGCCTGCGTGCAACCGGGGACCGTTTTGATGACAATAAGCGGGACTTTCGCCGAGAGCGCGGTCAGGAACTTTCTTTCACGGCTCGCTATATTCTTGAGCTCATCGAAATCGAAGCTATCGTTACTGAGGATGAGTGGCTCGAAGCGCTCCTAAAGAAATTTGGTGCAGAATTCCCCGCAACCGGCATCTTCTCTGAGTTTGCAAGGAAGCATGCTCCCGAGACAAGTGTTAGAGACGATCCTGATCACGCACTCATGACATGGATCGAATTTGAGGAAAGGTTGTTTCGCACCCTAGAGCGGCACATTGTCTCGAAAAGGCTGGCCAACGGTTTTATGCTCAGCAAGAAGGCCGACGTTGAAGGCTTCATTAAATTTTCCCTGAGCGTCCAGAACCGCCGCAAGTCACGCGCCGGATCGGCTCTTGAGCATCATCTCGCCGCAATTTTTTCTGCCCGCAAGCTAAGGTTCGAGAGAGGGGCGCGAACCGAAAATAACAATAAACCTGATTTCCTGTTTCCGGGGGCGAAGGAATACAATTCGTCGGCGTTTTCAGAAGGTCGCCTTGTAATGCTCGGCGCGAAATCGACTTGCAAGGATCGATGGCGTCAAGTGTTAGCTGAAGCTAACCGGATCAAGACGAAGCATCTCTTGACGTTAGAGCCTGGAATTTCGGAGAATCAAACATCCGAAATGCGCACCAAATCGTTGCAACTCGTCTTGCCAAAGAAGCTTCACGAAACGTACAAGCCGACTCAACAAAGAAGCCTTTTGGACCTGCAAGAGTTTGTGGCTCTTGTAGAGAAGATCCAACGCTGACCACTTCCTACTCGATCACCCGCGCCCGCAAGTCGGCATCAGGCACAAAACACGAATCATACTTCCCAAAAATGCGGTAGCGGTTGCGCGCGACGAGGTTGTAGACCGGGTCGCGCAACGCTTTGGGCACGGCGAACAACGCACGCACCCAGCCCCAGCCGGGGAGCTGCGACAGCACCGTCAGCGCAGCGTCGGATTTCATGAACACCGCGCCGCCATGAACCACGGCATTGGTGTCGGGATCATCCGGATCGATGCCGAACGTGCGTGCGAGCCGGGCGCCATAGTCCGACTGGATCGGCGTGAAGCGAAACCTCTTCCCCGTATCGCGCGCGGCGACGAAGCGGACCCAGCGCGAGCAAAAAATGCAGACGCCGTCGAACAGGATCACGTCGTCGTCAGGCCAATTTGACATCAGCGATTGTCCAACATCAAAAGCGCGACAAGCATCAGCACGATCGCCGGCCCAGTCTTCACCAATGCGCCGAGCGGCTCGATCCAAAGGTCCGGCGTCAGGATCGCGGCACCAAACATATAGCCCAGCGAAGCCAGGATGCCCCCAACAAGTCCGATCGCAGCGGTGCGACGGACGGCAATCAGCACGCCAAGGCTCATATCCATCAGGCTGGTGCCGATGGTGATGGGATCGACCAGCGCCGACGGAAAGTTGTGCGCAGTCAGGATCCCGGCGGCGGCGCGATAGGACACGAACAGCGCGATGCAGCCGGAGACGCACCAGAACGCGACAAGGCTCGCGAAGATCAGCGTCTTCACCAAAAACAGCCGCGCGAACCACTTATCCTGGATCGTGGCGGGGTGGCGGCCGACCGTCTGAGCCAGTGATTTCGGCACGATGCCCGTGGCGGCGATCCATGCCGAGGGATCGCCGCTCACGCCGCGGCGCAGCTCGGCGATGGCCGTGGAGCGCATCGGCGGCATCCAGCCAAGATAGCTGGCGACGTCGCCGCCTTTCGCGCCGAGATCGAGCATGAAGGACGGCATCGCGACGCGCAGCCAGCCGACCGTGCCGAACGCGATACGAAACTGCTCGATGACGCCAGCCATTGTGATCGGTTCGAGCTGCATCAGGTCCCAGTTCACGGCCTTCACCGATGCGTCGTCGATATCGCGCGCGGCAAGCCAGGCAATGGTGGCGGAAATATCCTCGACAGCAACGGGCTGGAAGGGCGTCGCCATCTCCTTCTCCGGCAGGTCGAGCGGGGAGGCCGCAAGCGCGCGGAGCATCGCGCTGCCGCCATAGGCCGACGGCGCGACCACGAAACCGGGCCGCAGGATGGCGTGGGGAAGGCCGGAAGCCGCGATCAAGCGTTCGGCGTCACGCTTCGTTGTTGCGAACGCGGTTCGATCCTCGCCCGCGGTCCCGGGAATCGAGATGTGCACCAACCGGATCGCACGGCCGCTGCCGCCAATCGCCTGAAGCAATCGTGCGACGAGATCCCGATGCACCGCGTTGGTGTCGCTGCCGGGTCCGTCCTGGAGCACACCGAGGCAGTTCACGACGACATCGACCGCGTACTCGCCGAGGAGGTGCGCCAGAGCCGCGGCATCGAGGGAGAGGATCGGCAGATCTATGTCCAGCGCGCACATCTTCTGGGCGGGCGACAGGCTGCGCGCCACCCCGATCACGCGAAATCCCTGCGCGCGAAGATCGTCGGTGACGTAGCGGCCGATCAGGCCTGAGGCGCCGAGCACGAGAATGGTTGGCTGGCTCATGACGTTCCTCAAAACGGTTTTGCGATCATCAGCCAGAGGATCAGCATCGTGGCGCCGAAGCCGGGGAAACCGAACGCGAACCAGCGGCGAAAAAGGACGAAATAGCGCTCCGGAAGCGCGCCACGCTGCTCGACGGCCTTCCGCGCGAGATCGCGCATCTCGATCTGCATGAAAATCACGGGAATCCAGAACAAGCCAGCAATTGCATAGAGCGCAAGGGAGGCGAGCAGCCAGCGCTCGGTGACCGACGTTGCCGAGAGCATCATCAGCAGGCCGCCCGTGACCGGCTAGAGGATCACGGCGGACAACGTGAAGATCGCGTCGGCGATCACGACTACCGAAGCGGTGCGGGCGATGAACGCCACGTCGTTCGTGCGATGTGCCATCAGCATGAAGAAGGCAATACCGGTTCCGGTGCCGAGGATGACGATAGCTCCGAGCACATGCAGATATTTGATGAGGAAATACAGCGTCATGGCTTCTTGGTCACCACGGGCTTGGGCAGGTTCAACCCACGCGCAAGCTCGGCACTCGCGGCTTTGACGCCGGCCTCAGTTTCGATCATCCAGTGGCCCTCGCTACCGACGGCCGGCGTCGTCCGGAAGTCGACCTTGCCACCGCCGCCGCGAAACGCATCTACCAACGCAAGCGAAAATGCCGGTGCAAAGTAGCTGTCATTGGCGGCGACGAGCCACGTGACCGGGATGCGCGCGGCCTTGCCGAATTCAGCCGCCGCGGCGAGAAGCGTATGCGGCGCGCAGATCCGGTTCGGCTCGTCGTTGGCATGGCCGCCGCGCCCCGGCGCAAAGGCGATTATGGCAGAGACCGCCTTCGGATCGGCATTCGCGAGCGCCAGCGCGCCCCAACCGCCGGCGGAATGGCCGATCACGATTGCTGCGTCCTTGCGGATAAAATCCTGCTTTCGCACATAGTCCAGCGCGAGCGCGATTTCGTCGGCCGTTGCGCGGCCCGAGCGCACATAGTCCGCCTCGTCGCAGCCACCCTGGTCCTCGACATAACGGCCGCCTGTTACGCCATGGCCGAGCCGTTCCGGCACCAGCACGGCGAAGCCGCGCGCGATGAGGAACGCAGCGAGCGCGCGGTATTCCGGCTGAGACATTTGCGCGCGCCGCAACCCATTTTGCGTCGAAGCATGCGCGATCACCGCAAGCCGGAACGGGCCGGCACCCGGCGGGCGAAACAGCAAGGCATGAGCGGCGATGTCGGTATCCGGCGACGGCACATGCCATTGCTGACGGCGAAACGGATCGCCCTCCGCTCCGGACGAACCAAAAATGACCTGAGCGCACACAGGCGGCGCAGTCAGCAAGGCCAACAGAGCCAGGAGCACGAGAATGTTGAGGAGCCGCATGAATGGCCGGAGGCGAGAACAGCGACAGTTAGACTAGTAGGAACGAATCAATATCGGCAGACTTTCTGCGTTGCCATTGCCGTTCATTCGTTGCCGCAAAGCAGTTTTGCACCGACGCAGAGCACCCCGGTGCCATTCGAATCGGCGTCTTGTCTTTTTTCGGTACAACATGGTTCAAATACTGATGCAGAAAGTCCACAGGTTAACCGATAATTAAGGATAGGTCTTGCCGCCGGCGCGGCGACTTGGTTTGATCACGTCCATGAGCACAACCCTGATCGAGGTCCGGCCGGCCAAAGCCGCAGATGCAACTGCGGTGGCGTCCACCCATGACGAAGCCTGGCGCTCCGCCTATCAGGGCATCATTCCCGGCGCCGAACTGGAAAAGCTGATCAACCGCCGCGGTCCGCAATGGTGGGACAGCGCGATCCGCAAGGGCAGCCGCGTCAGCGTGCTGGTGTTCGGCGACAAGATCGCGGGCTACGCCAATTACGGCCGCAACCGCGCCCGCAGCCTGCATTTCGACGGCGAGGTCTACGAGCTCTATCTGCGTCCCGAATTCCAGGGGCTGGGCTTCGGCCGCCGCCTGTTCACCGCGGCTCGCCGCGACCTGATGCAGAGCGGCCTGAAGAGCATGGTGGTGTGGGCGCTCTCGGACAACGATCCGGCCACCGAGTTCTACCGCGCCTTGGGCGGCCGCATGGTGGCACGCTCCTCGGAGCGTTTCGGGCCGAAGTCGCTCGACAAGGTTGCCTTCGCTTGGACCAATTGAGCTGCTGAAGTCCGGCCGGCAGCATTTCCCTTCCGTCGATACCGCTGCCTTTTGAGCCGGTGATCGCCGGATTCATTATTTCACAAAAACGCGATGGATCAGCGGGCCAAGCCCGCGTATGACAGCGCCAAAATCGCTGCCGGGTGCGATTTAACCTCGGCAACAACGGAGCCTTGAATGCGTATCGATGCGATCTCGATCGGGAAAAACGTCCCCCACGACATCAACGTCATCATCGAAGTCCCCGTGGGCGGCGAACCGATCAAATACGAGATGGACAAGGAAGCCGGCACGCTGGTGGTCGACCGCTTCCTCTACACTCCGATGCGTTACCCCGGAAACTACGGCTTCATTCCGCACACGCTGTCCGATGACGGCGATCCCTGCGACGTCCTCATCATCAACACCCGCGCCATTATCCCAGGCGCGGTCATGAGCGTGCGCCCGGTCGGCGTGCTGTTCATGGAAGACGAAGCCGGTGGCGACGAGAAGATCTTGGCGGTGCCCTCGTCCAAGCTCACCCAGCGCTACGACAAGGTGAAATCGTATTCCGACCTGCCGGACATCACGCTCCAGCAGATCCAGCACTTCTTCGAGCACTACAAGGATCTCGAACCCGGCAAGTGGGTGAAGATCCTGCGCTGGGGCGGCCCCGAGGATGCGCACAAGCTGATTCTCGAAGGCATAGATCGCGAGAAGAAGAAGAACGGGTAGGTCTTGTGTTCCGGACGCAGCGCGGCATGAAATGACGCGACGCTGAGCCGGGATCATGGCGCCACCGTACTGGGCCCCGGCTCAGTATCGCACTGCGCTGCGTCCGGGACACGAGAGTGGCGTTACACCGCCGGTTTCGGCAGCCCTGCAATCGCGCAGGCCGCGCGCAACGTGTTCACGAGCAGGCAGGCGACTGTCATCTGACCGACGCCGCCCGGCACCGGCGTGATGGCGCCAACAACTGCGAGCGCTTCCTGATAGGCAACGTCGCCGACGAGACGCGTCTTTCCGTCGTCCTTCGGGATCCGGTTGATGCCGACGTCGATCACAGTCGCCCCCGGCTTCAGCCAGTCGCCGCGCACCATCTCGGACTTTCCGACCGCGGCATAGACGAGGTCTGCGCGCTTGACGAGCCCGGGCAGGTCGCGCGAGCGCGAATGCGCGATGGTCACCGTGGCGTTCTCGTTCAGCAACAGCTGCACCAGCGGGCGGCCGACGAGGTTGGATCGGCCGATGACGATGGCGTTCATGCCTTCGAGCGAAGCATGCACGCTCTTGGTCAAAATGATGCAGCCGAGCGGCGTGCAGGGCGACAGCGCCTCGAAACCGCCGGCGAGGCGGCCGGCATTGTTCGGATGCAGCCCATCGACATCCTTGGCGGGATCGATGGCATTGACGACGGCCTCTGTGTTGAGGCCCTTGGGCAGCGGCAATTGCACCAGAATACCGTGCACGGCGGGATCGCGGTTGAGTTTTGCGACCAGCGCCAGGAGATCCGCTTGCGAGACGTCGGCCGGCAGCTTGTGCTCGAACGAGGCCATGCCGGCGACCTGGGTCTGGGTGTGTTTCGAGCGGACATAGACCTCGCTCGCCGGGTCGCTTCCGACCAGGACCACCGCAAGGCCCGGTACCAGATTGTGCTCGCGCTTGACGCGTGCGACCTCGTCCGCGACGCGGGCGCGAAGTTCCGCGGCGATGACTTTTCCGTCGATGATCTTGGCGGTCATGTCAGTTCCCTCAGTCCGTCGATTTGGCTGATGCGAGCTGGCGCAGGGCTTCGCCGAGCCGCGCCGGATCGCCGTCGACCGCGATCTGCTTCAGCCGCGAGGTCGCTCCCGACAGGAGTTTGACGCTGGCCTTGGGCACGCCCAGCGATTTCGCCAGCAGCACCAGAACGGCCTTGTTGGCCTCGCCGCCATCGGCGATGGCGCGCACCCGCACCTTGAGCACGCTGCGGCCATCGGAGAGCTGCTCGATCCCGTCGATGTCATCGCGGCCCCCGCGCGGCGTCACCCGCAGCGCGATGCTGATTCCTGCGGCCCCGTAACGCCAAGGCTCCTTGATGACAAGGTTCTTTGGCAACCCGGGGCGCTCCAGCCTGATTAGATCACGTTCGGGTAGATGTAATACAGGATCACCCGCTCGATGAACATGATGAGCAGGATCAGGATGATCGGCGAGATGTCGAGGCCGCCGAGGCTGGGCAGGAAATTGCGAATCGGCGCCAGGACCGGCTCCGTGATTCGGTACAGGAACTCCGCCACCGCCGACACGAACTGGTTGCGGGTATTTACGACGTTGAAGGCGATCAGCCAGGACAGGATCGCGGACGCGATCAGCAGCCAGACGTAGAGGTCGAGCACGATGATGACGATGTCGAGAACGGCACGCATGGCTTTTAAAAACTCTGGCTTCGGTCGGGATTGACGTCTTTTTCTAGATATCGGTTCCCCCCGGTCCAAACAAGGGAAGTCGGTGCCGGGATAGCTAAAACCGGGTTACAGCCGTCCTTGACTTGACCTTGGCGGGGACTTAAATGGCGCCCGGTTGTCGGCCGCATTGACCAGAGCGGCCTACAAAAGGGGCCATAGCTCAGCTGGGAGAGCGCGTCGTTCGCAATGACGAGGTCGGCGGTTCGATCCCGCCTGGCTCCACCAGCCTTCGCTCGCTTCGCGAGCTTCGGCCCGGCAAGCCCGGAAGGTCTCTCGCAGCGAAGTGAGCGAAGGCTGCCGCGGCGTAGCCCGAAGGGCGAAGCCGGGCTCCATCCGCCCCCTACTTCCCCGTAAACCTCGGCGGCCGCTTCTCCATGAAGCTTGCGACCCCTTCCCGGAAATCGCTGCCGTTCAGCGCCACCATCATGTCCCGGTTGGCCGCGATCGTCGCCTCCGCCAGCGTCTGGAACGGCACCTCGTAGAGCTGCCGCTTGATCACGGCCATCGCGCTCGGCGAGACGAAATCGGCGAGGTCGCGCGCATAGGCATAGGTCTCCTCGCGGAGTTTTTCCGGCGAGCAGAGCCGGTTGACCAGCCCGATCCGCAGCGCCTCGTCACTCGAAACGCGCCGCGCCGAGAGCAACAGATCCATCGCGTTGGCGTGGCCGACGATTCGCGGCAGCATCCAGCTGATGCCGTGCTCTGCGATCAATCCGCGCCGCGCGAAGGCTGTCGTGAACACCGTGTTGTCGACGGCAAAGCGCAGGTCGCAATAGAGCGCGTGGACGAGGCCGATGCCGGCGGTCGCGCCGTTGAGCATGGCGATGACGGGCTTTCCGATCGACGGATAGAAGCCATAGCGCGTCTGCCAGTCGGGCCGCCGGTTCATGTCGAAGGGCGGCAGGTTCGACGCGCGCCTGACATCATCGGGATCGAGCCCCTTCAATGCGTCCATGTCGGCACCGGCGCAAAAGGCACGGCCCGCGCCGGTGATCACGATGACGCGGACATTGTCATCGGCGCTCGATGCTTCCATCGCATGGCGCACGTCGCGCTCCATGATCGGCGTCCACGCATTCATGCGGTCGGGACGGTTGAGCGTGATGGTCGCGACCTTGTCGCTGACCTCATAGAGAATGTGTTCGTAGGCCATGGCGCTCTCCCTTTGCTTGCCGGCACGCGTTCGCGCGCGCGCTCGTTGACAATGAGCCTAGCATACAAACGGATGAGAAGAGCTTGCGCTAAGGCGCGATCACTCGGCTGCTTGCGCCAGAACCGGTCGGCGCGTCAGCCAGCCGTCGATGAAGTGATCGAGCCAGGCGCGTTCGGCGGCATCGTAGACGGCACGATCCGCGAAATGATGATGCCGCTGCCGCGCGCCGGGCGCGCTGAGGCCGTCATAGCCGCGCGTGGTCCAGCGATGCATCATCGCGTAGGTCACGTCAGGATGAAACTGCACGCCGAAAGCGTTGCCGGTGCGGAACGCCTGCACCGGAAAATCGTCGCCTTCGGCAAGCAGTTCAGTGGCGACCGGCAACTCGAAACCTTCGCGATGCCAATGATAGACCCGCGCCGGCCAATTCGGGCAGAGCCGGTGTCCCGCTTCTGTCGGGCGGATCGGGTAGTAGCCGATCTGGGTCAGCGCATCGGCATGCGGCGCGACGCGAGCTCCTAACTGCTTCGCCAGCATCTGCGCGCCGAGGCAGATGCCGAGGAACGGCCGCTGTTCGCGGAGCGGAATTTCGATCCAATCGATCTCGCGGCGGATGTAGTCGTCGGGATCGTTGGCGCTCATGGGACCGCCGAAGACCACCGCGCCGGCATGCTGGTCGAGGGTCTCGGGCAGCGGATCGCCGAAGCGGGGACGGCGGATGTCGAGGCGATGCCCGAGCGCGCGCAGCGCATTGCCGACGCGGCCGGGCGTCGAGGATTCCTGATGCAGGATGATCAGAACCGGCAACCGGGTTTCGGAGGCGGCAACGTTCGGCGTCCTTCTGGGGAAGGGCACCACTTCTGCGCCACCAAATCTGTTCGTCCGGAACGACATGGTCTCTGCGAGTGCTATAGGTTCAGACCGCCAGCATAACTAAGCGATCGTTAATTTCGTGTGAGTTTGCGCACACACACGCCCGATAGAAAGCAAGCTCCGGGCCACGACCGACCGAGAGCTCTCTTTACTGTCTTTGCCTCTGAAACCGGCTGGTAGCAGACAGGATGAAGCCGCGCGGGAAGAAGCGCAGCGCAAATGGCACGATCTTGATGCCCATACCAGGGAGCACTGCCCGCTTGTTGGCCATCAGGCCGCGATAGGCCTGCCGTGCGACATCGGCGGCAGGAACATTGAGAAGGGCCGTATCATGGCCGGACCCAACGCCGGCGCGCGCCTGGAATTCGGTGGGCACTGGGCCCGGGCAAAGGACGGTGACGCGAACGCCGTGCGGTGCAAGCTCCGCCCGCAAGGCCTCGGTGAAGGAAATGACATAGGCTTTGGACGCGTAGTAGACGGCCATGCCGGGTCCGGGCAGAAAGCCGGCGACCGATCCGACGTTGAGAAGACCGCCCTTGTTCTTGATGAGCTGATCGGCAAAGCGCAGCGACAGGTCCGTCAGGGCCCGGACATTGACATCGACGATGCCGAGCTGCTCGACGCGGTCTCGCTCGATTGCGTCACCGAATACGCCGAAGCCGGCATTGTTGACGAGATTGTCGAGCTCGACGCCTTCGGCGACGAGTGCGGCCGCGATCTTCTCGCCGGCATCCGCATCCTCGAGATCGCAGGCGATCACGATCGGCTTCTTGCCGCCCTTGGCGGCGAGCTCGTTCGCGAGCGCCTCGAGCCGGTCCGCGCGTCGCGCCGTCAGCGCAAGACGATGTCCGTTCGCGGCGAACACACGCGCCAGCTCCGTGCCGATGCCCGCCGAGGCACCGGTGATCAAAGTTACCCGCTCAGTCACGATCGAGATCTCTTCAATTGAAGTTTTTTGGCCCCGCAATGCTGGAACGAGAGCATAGGCCGAGCGCGACAGGCAAGCGGCGCTGGCAGCATGGCCACTTGAGCCGGTGACAGGGGGCGCAAAACCCCGGGATTTTACGGACGAATCCGGAGTCGAGACGGCCGGGGGCTACATTAAAGTTTCGTCATGTGTCGCCACAACCGCCAATTGGTTGTGCTGACGAGATCACCCACCGAGTGCGCTGTCCTTGACCTGACCACCGGCACGATCTGCGACCGCGTGCTTCAGGTCGATCCGGTCGCGCTGGGCGATCCCGAGCAGGTCGGAGGCGCGCCAGACCACATTATCCTCGAACTCGGTGACCTGGCCGTCGGCGTAGACCAGCTCCCACATCATCTGGACGACCCGCTTGCGGCCCTCTTCGTCGAGCGAGCGCATCATGATGCTGGTGAAGTGATAGAGGTCGACCGCCTCGCCCTCGACCTCCGTCGCATCCGCGATCAGACGATCGGCAGTGCCGCGATCGAGCCCGAAGTGGCTTTCGATCAGGCTATGCAATTTGCGCTGCTCGGCAGCCGTCGGCTGGCCGTCCAGCGAGATCACGTGAACCAGCAGCGCGGTCGCCGCCAGCCGGTAATCACTGTCACCGAATGCGCGGTCCTGGGCATGGGGAGCAACAATGTCGGCGATGAATTGGCGCAGGCCGTCGAGCATAAGGTCCTACCGAATCGATGAAACCGCGGAGCGCGGCCGCTACCAGCATTATATGAGCAGGAAACTCAACCGGCGCAACGTGCGTCAGTTCCGCGCGACGCATTACGTTTCGGCAATCTGGAGCGTTTGCCGGGCTGACGACAGAGGTTTGGCGCAAATTGCCTCCACAACGTCATTGCGAGCGCAGCGAAGCAATCCAGGATCTTTCCGCGATGACAGTCTGGATTGCTTCGTCGCAAGTGCTCCTCGCAATGACGCAGACCATGGTGATCGCCGCCCTCACGGTATCTCGTACACCACCATCTTGTCGGCGATGCCGCGCAGTGCGGCCTGCTTCTGGATCGGCCTGATCTCGCGCTGCTTGAGGACTTCGGCGACCGCCGGTGCATCCAGCACCGGGCCGGTGATGTGGATCTCCTGCGCGGTCGAGAGGCTCTGCACGCGGGCGGCGATGTTGACGGTCTGGCCGAAATAATCCTGCCGCTCGTTCAGCATCACCGCGAGACACGGACCCTCGTGGATGCCGATCTTCACGATCAGATCGGCAGTGCCGCGCTTTTTGTTGAGCTCGTCCATCGCCGCGCGCATCCGCAAACCCGCTGCGATCGCATGCTCGGGACGGACGAAGGTCGCCATCACGGCGTCGCCGATGGTCTTCACCACCGCGCCTTTCTCTGAGGAGATGATCTCGAGCAGCGCATGGAAATGCGCGCGCACGAGGTCGAAGGCGGCGAGATCGCCGACGCGCTCATAGAGCGCGGTCGAGCCCTTCAGATCGGTGAACAGGAAGGTCAGCGAGGTGATCTGGAGCCGCTGGTCGAGACTGAGATTGTCCGCCTTGAAGACGTCGCGAAACGTCTGGTTCGACAGCATCCGCTTGGCGGTGAGAAACGGCTTGCGCTTGCCGATGAGGTGATGGAGTGCCTCGGCCGCGATGAACACCGACGGCAGCACGCGCACGCCGGCCTGGTTTTCCAGCGACAGCCGCAGCGGGCCCGGCCGCATGGTCGTGGTTCCCGTCGGCGCCTGCACCTTGTTGTACATGATGGCGAGCTGCTGACGGTCCTTGGTCGGCTCGCCCTGCACGTCGATGAAATGGGCGGCGTGCGTCACCGGTTCGAAGATGATGATGAAATCGTTCGGCAGTTGCAGCGACATGGTCGCCTTCTCGCCGGCCGGCAGCTCCATCGTATCCAGCGTCACCTCGTTGGCGAGCGTCGCAAACGATTCCTTGTTGAAGTCGACGCCGGAGCTCCAGAACACCTGCTTGAAATACTCCCACACCGGCAGCGTATCGGGATCATGCGCCGCAATGCGCCGGACACGTGAATTGACGGTGAAGGAGACTTCGACCTGATCGTCGACCGAGGTCTTGTAGCCGCAGGCGCAGAGCGCGCAATGATACTCATCTGGCTTGAGCGCCTTGAGGGTCGAATGCGCGCCCAGCACGCCGCCGCAGCCCGGGCACAACACGTTCCAACCGAGATCGAACAGGCCGAGCCGCGCCGAATGCAGGAACGCCGAGATCACGCGCTCTTCGTCGAGATTGTGCTCTCTGGAGAAGTCCAGGACATTGACGCGGTTGAGCTCGTGATCCTCACCGTCTTCGATGAGGCGCGTGATCGCGTCGACCACTTTCGCATCGGCGGTCTGCTTCAGAACGGAAAACTGGGCCTGGATGTCGCTCATGGCGTAACTCTATCTGGTGTGGATCACGCCGTCGGCCAGGCGAATGCCTGTCACCGACGCGTGATGCGGAACAGCGGTGAACGGTCCGGCTGGGTCGTGACGACGCCGAGCGGAATGACAGGGCTGGTATCGGCAAGCTCGACACGGAACGCGCCGATCAGCCGGGCCAGCGCCAGCACGGATTCGGCTTGCGCGAATGGTGCACCGATGCAGACGCGCGGACCCGCGCCAAAGGGCAGATAGGCAAACCGATCGGGCGCTTCCGTCGACATGAAGCGTTTTGGAATGAACGCGTTCGGCTGATCCCACAGCTTCTCGTGCCGGTGCAGCAGCCACGGCGCGATCATGATGATGTCGCCCTTGCCGATCTCGACGCCGGCCGCGTTGTCCTTCTCGCGCGCGGCCCGGGCGATCAGGAAGGCCGGCGGATAAAGCCGCATGGTCTCCTCGATCGCGGCCCGGGTGAACTTCTGGCGATCAATGTCGGCCATGCTGTCGAGATGCTCGCCACGGGTCTCGGAGGCGATCTCCTCCTGCGTATCGGGATCGAGCGCGAGCAGATAGAGCGCCCAGAATAGCGCGGTCGCCGTGGTCTCGTGGCCTGCGAGGATCATGGTCGCGACTTCGTCGACGAGTTGCTCGTCCGAAAAGCCCTTGCCGGTCTCAGGATCGCGCGCCTCGTCCATGAGATCGAAAAGATCGCGCGGCGGCGCGCCCTCCTTCTTGCCCATCTCACGCCGCTCGGCGATCAGCATCGCGACGAATTCGGTCCAGCGCTTGCGGAAACGGGCGCGGGCAAAATCCATCGGGCTTGGCCAGGACAGCGGCAGCACCATGTCGAGCAAGTACGGCCGTCCAAGTCGGGCTCCATACTCCATGACGAAGTTGCGCAAAGTCGGACCATGACGGTCCATGCCGAACGAGAACATGGTGCGTCCGGCGATCTCCAGCGTCATCCGCTGCATGATCTCGCGCAGATCGACCGGCTCGCTCGTTTGCGCGTCGAGCTTCGCGATGGTCTCGTCGAGCACCGCCGTCATGTGCGGAACGAGATTTGCGGTCGCACGCGGCGTGAACGCCGGCGCGAGGGTGCGGCGCTGAAACGTCCACGAATGGCCCTCCGCAATCAGAAGACCGTCGCCGAGCACGGGACGCAGCATGCGGATGCCGGCCGGGGTGCGCGAATAATTCTCGTAATTGCTGAGCAGGACATGCCGGATCGCATCCGGCCGGTTCAGGATGAAACTGTTGCGGAAGAAGAAGCGGCCCTCGATGACGTCTTCCTCATAGGCGCGCTGCCCCCAGGTCGCGATCATGTTCCGCTTGATCACGGCAAGCCGGCCGAGGAACGACATGTCGTCGGGCGCACGCGGCGGGGTCGGAGGGACGATGGGCCGACGCACGCTGGCGATGTTCATGGCTCGCTCCCGCAGAGGTGACGCAGGCAATTAGCTAATAAGTCAGCTCGGCAATCGCAATCCTGTTCTCGGAGGCAGGCCAGGCGCGTGCCACAATTCGTTCTTCGCCAAATTGGGCCACGATGTTACGCCCGACCTCGCCGGCCGAAAGGCGCAGTGTTGCTGTCGAATCCGTGGGCACACCCGATTTGACGTCCGACGGCTCCTTGCCGTCGAGCAGCACCACGTCCCGCGGCAGGCCGAAATAACCGCGCGGGCGCGACATGATCACGACAGCCCCGGCGTCCTTGTCCGCGGGCCCGAGCGGACGCGCAGCACGCAGATGCACCAGGTCGGACGAGCGCGGGAAGGGCGAGCGGTAGATGTGCGTGGTCGGCGCATCCGGCGCTACGAGGGCGAATTCGAGCGACCAGGAAGGCTCGACCTGCGCCGGTCCCCAGCGGCCGTCGGCGCCGGTCTTCGCGCTGTACACGGCGCTACCCTTGCGCTCCCCGGTTTCAGGATCGACGCGAAAGACATCGACGGTTGCGCCGGCCACCGGCCGATTGGTCGGCGCGCCTCCCGGTGTGCCCGTCACGAGGCCACTCAGCCTGACGCTCTGCTCCGGCACAATCGCGATCCGCGCGGGCTCGCGAGCGGCGATGAATTTATAGATCTCGCGGAAGGCCCGGGGGTGAAATGCCACCTCGCGATGATCGAGTGCGCCGAGCACGAGGTTGGTGGCCCCCTTCAACTCCGGACCTTCGACGCTGACGCCGGTTGGCGTACCGGGCTTGCCGATGAAACGGCCATCGGCCTGCGCGTATTTGTCCATGCCGTCACTGCGCAAGGTGAGGAAGGCAACACCCGGTGTCACTTCGCTCTCGCCCTCATTGAGGCTGCGCAGGAACGCGCCGCGACCGTTGAACTCGCTGTTCGGCTGGTCGTCGGTCGCGAACACGCCGTGATTGGGCGTGCCGCACAGCACGGCATGGCTGACATCGCCGCCGCCGCCGTTCTTGATCGCGTTTCGGATCGCGTAGCCGCCGCGCGAGCTGCCGACCAGTGCCACGCGGGCCGCGCCGGTGCGGCGCTTCAGTTCGGCTATGGCGGCGGCGAGCTCGCGGCGCTGGTCCTCGGTCGAGGAGCGGCCCGCCTGTTCGACCTTGTCGTCACTTCGTGCATTTGGATCGGTGAAATTGATCGCCGCCATGCGGTCGCGCGCGATACCGTTGGATTCCATCCGCCACAAGGTCGTCATCCAGAGCGCGTCGTAGTCGCCATTGCCGTGCACGAACAGGATCGGAGGCACCTCGCCCGGCCCGGCAGGTGAAGGTTGAGCCAATGCGCCCGTCCGCAGGCTCGCAACTGCGAAGGGCAAGCTGCCGGCCCCCTGCAAGATCATCCGTCGTGACAGCTTCATCTGTTCCTCCCCGGCAAAACCATCTATTTGCACCGCTTATACCGGCCTAACCACTGGACAGCGAAGGACTTTCGCAGGCATCACTGAACTTGCCGGAATCGCCCAGAGACCGCTCCAAGACAACTTCAAGACAACTTCAAGACCACTTCTGCCAGCCCATTTGGAAGGGGATATGACCGAGCAGACGAACCGCCAGAAAATTGCGGCCGACGGCATCATGGCGCCGCTGCGGTACACCGTGTTCCGGCGCATCTGGCTCGCCAGCCTGCTCTCCAATCTCGGCCTGCTGATCCAGGGCGTGGGCGCCGCCTGGGCCATGACGCAGATGGCGGCCTCGGCCGACAAGGTGGCGCTGGTGCAGACCGCGCTGATGCTGCCGATCATGCTGATCTCGATGCCGGCCGGCGCCATCGCCGACATGTATGACCGCCGCATCGTGACCCTGATCGCACTCGTGATCGCGCTGACTGGCGCGACAGCGCTCACGGTCCTGGCCTGGCTCAACTACATTTCCCCGGAAACGCTGCTCGTCTTCTGCTTCGTCGTCGGCAGCGGCAACGCACTGTTCGGTCCGGCCTGGCAATCCTCGGTCAGCGAGCAGGTGCCGCCCGACGCCCTGCCGTCGGCCGTCGCGCTGAACGGCATCAGCTACAACATCGCGCGCAGCTTCGGCCCGGCGGTCGGCGGTGTCATCGTCGCCGCGCTCGGTGCGGTGGCGGCGTTTGCGTGCAATGCGATCCTCTATTTGCCGTTGCTGGTGGTGCTGCTGCTCTGGCGGCGCAACACCGAACCCTCGCGCCTGCCGCGGGAGAAGCTCAACCGCGCCATGGTGTCGGGCTTCCGCTACATCACCAATTCGCCGCCGATCAAGATCGTGCTGTTGCGCACGCTGGTGATGGGCCTGATTGGCGGCGCCATCATGGCGTTGATGCCGCTGGTCGCGCGCGATCTGCTGCATGGCGGCGCGCAGACCTACGGCATCATGCTCGGTGCCTTCGGGATGGGCGCCGTGGTCGGTGCGCTCAACATCCACGAATTGCGCAAGCGCATGAGCGGCGAAGCTGCGATCCGCGCCTGCACCATCTCGATGGCGTTTGCGATGGCCGCTCTTGCCGTGAGCACCGAGCCGGTGCTGACCGCGGCTGCACTGGTGCTCGCCGGCGCGGTCTGGATGGCTGCCATTGCGCTGTTCAATATCGGCGTGCAGCTTTCGGCGCCGCGCTGGGTTGCGGGCCGCTCGCTCGCAGCGTTCCAGGCCTCGATTTCCGGCGGCATCGCGATCGGCGCCTGGGGTTGGGGCCATCTCACCGACTATGCCGGCGTCGAGGTCGCGCTGCTGACGGCCGCCGGCCTGATGCTGATCTCGCCGGTGCTCGGGATCTGGCTCACGATGCCTCGCGTCGGCGCGCGCAACGAAGACGCCGATGTGCTGGCCGATCCTGAAGTCAAGCTGTCGCTAACGGCACGCAGCGGGCCGCTGGTGGTCGAGATCGAATACCGCGTCGCCCAAGAGAACGCGCGCGCCTTTCACAACGTGATGCAGGACGTGCAGCTCTCTCGGCAGCGCAACGGCGCCTATGGCTGGTCGATCGCGCGCGACATCGCCGATCCCGAATTGTGGACCGAACGCTACCATTGTCCGACCTGGCTCGACTATCTGCGCCAGCGCAACCGCTCGACCCAGTCCGAACGCGCGCTGCATCAGGAGGCGATCAATTTCCACATCGGCCCCGACCCGGTGCGGATCCGCCGCATGCTCGAGCGTCCATTCGGCTCGGTGCGCTGGAAAGAGGAGACGCCGGACCAGGCCGCAAGTGAGGTGCTGCCCGTGGTCGCCACCGCGGCGGGAAGCAGCACGTAGGGTTTTTGCGAGTCCGTAACGACGCCTTATTGCCCGTGATCCGTCAGCACCTTGTCGCAGCCTTTGGTGAGCCGCGTACGGTTCTGCTTGAGGCAGGCGAGCACAGCCTGATCGCCATTGTTCATCACCGGGCGGCAGAAGCGCGTGACGTCGCGTGCGCAGGCGTCGTGACCGGGCTGCTGCGCTGACGCAGCCGATGCAAACAGGATCAATGGAATGATGAAAAGAAATCTGGTCATCGCGTAATGCCTCTTACCCGGAAGATGTGCGGGCGAAGCTAGAGCGACGATCCCGAGGCCGCAACGGCTTTATTGACAGGCGGGCCTGCGCCGCCGCGTGGCTCCGGCATTCACGCCGGGGCACATCGCGAGGGGAGCGAACCGACGCAACGAGCGATCGTTGCTGTTACTGACTGTCCTGGGCGTCAGCGACCTTGCGTGACGCGCCGCCCTTGGCGAGTTCCTTGTCCATCACGGTGCGGCAACCGGCGCTCAGATCCGAACGATGCTTCATCATGCACGCCGTGATCTTCGGGATGTTCGGGATTTCCGACGAGCACAGACGGAAGGCGTCGCCCGTGCACTGCTGCTGCGCTTCGGACGAGAAGGCGAAGCTGGAGCCGGTCGAGGCGATCGAGAGGATGGCGGCAAAGCCCAGAGCCAGGCTGATGTCGCGGATCTTGCTACTCAAGGACTTGGCGTTCAGAGACTTGGTGTTCAGAGACTTGGTGTTCAGCGAGTTGGTCATTTGAAGCTCCCATTGGCACCGCTGGAAGCGGGCCCGTTGTTGATGGGATCGACCATGCTCCAGCAAAACAGTTTCCACTGTGATGACGGTCACGGGAGGCCCACCCTCTGTGACTATGGTCACGTTGGCGCACCTCGCTGAAATTCCTTCATATCCGCTGCCGTGTTGGTGTCACGTTAACTGTTCCTTCGCATTAATGGCTCGGCGAGCGGGAAATTCCGCCGGTTTGGTTGCGTAATTGGAAAGAATGGCGATGCGTAATGCGTTGGGCCTGATGCTGGCCAGTGTAGTTGCGGCGGTCGTGATTGCCGCCGGCGGTTGGTTTTATTATTCTTCGCGCGCCGACCAGGCCGCTCCCAAGACAATTGCCGCCCGTGCCGCCGATCCATTGTCGGCACAGGCGAAGCTCGCCGCCAAGGACGACGTCGCGACCACGGCGACGATTGCGGCCAAGCCGGCCGCAGCCGCCCCGGCGCCCGCACCCGCGCCGATGCCGGTTCAGCAGAAATCGACCTGCGCCAATCCCAACGCGCTCGGCGTCTCCCGGGTGGTCGAGATCGACACCACCGGCGGTCCGGGCTTCGGCTTCGATCATTTCAAGCAGTTCGACTTCCTCACCGACAAAGAGGTCGTGCTGACCTTCGATGACGGCCCCTGGCCGGTCAACACGCCCGCCGTGCTGAAGGCGCTCGCGGATGAATGCACCAAGGGGCTGTTCTTCTCGGTCGGCAAGCATGCGACCTACCATCCGGAAATCCTGCGTCAGGTGCTGGCCCAGGGCCACACGGTCGGCGCGCACACCTGGTCGCACGTCAATCTGAACGGCAAGAAGATGACGGAGCAAATGGCCAAGGACGAGGTCGAGAAGGGCTTTAGCGCAGTGAGGTTCGCGCTCGGCACCAACCCCGCACCGTTCTTCCGTTTCCCGCAGCTTCAGCACAATCCGGCGATCGTGAGCTATTTCGGCACGCGCAACGTCGCGATGTTCTCGACCGACATCGACTCCTTCGACTTCAGGAAGGGCGCGACGCCGGAGAAGATCATCGAGACCGTGATGACCAGGCTCGACAAGCTCGGCAAGGGCATCATCCTGATGCACGACTTCCAGAAGCACACCGGGGAAGCCATGCCGGCGCTGCTCGCGCGTCTCAAGGCCGGCGGCTACAAGGTCGTGCAGATGAAGGCCAAGACGACCTTCCAGACGCTGCCGGAATATGACGAGGCGCTGCTGAAGGACCTGAAGGTGCCGACCTCGAGCGCGCGTCCGATCGGGAGCGTGGTGCAGACGGTTTCGCAGTAACGCGTCAGTCCGATCCAAAACTCTTGCGTCATGGCCGGGCTTGTCCCGGCCATATGCTTTTTGAGAGCAGGCATCTTACCAGTAGATGCCGTGACGATGCAGTTCGCTGATGATGCGGCCTTCGGTCCAGCTGCGCTTGTGCTTCGGCTTGTCTGCCTTGGCCGTCGTCTTCGCGGCGGGTTGGGTCTTCGTCGCGGGCGCTGAGGCCGTGGTGGTCGTCGGTGTTGGTGTGGCGGCCGCCGGAGGCGGAGTGAGCGAAACCGCCGGCGGGCGATCGAGATATTTCGGAGCTTCGGCGGCTGGCGCTGCTTCGCTCACCTGCGTCGGCGCGGCAGCAAGCGCCGGCGCCGTTTGCTGAACCGAAGCCGGCTCGCTCACCGCGGACAGCGACAGGCTGCGCGGACCTCCGGCCTGGGCAGAGGCAGAGACCAGCACCATGGCGGCCACCAGAATGATCTTGCGCATATGAAATCTCCCCGTGTTTGGCGTGAGCTGGACACTAGGAGAGCCGCGCTCGGGGTAATGTGATGCGAATCACGCCGGCGGCATCCCTCGCATCTGTCATTGGCTACCGGCGAACGCTCAGCTCCCGGATCGCAAAACCGAGGTCGCGGGGATCGCCCGGAAAATGCGTGACGGCATTGGTGTCCAATTCGATCACGAGCGTCTCCTCACTTACGAATCGATCCAACGGAAATGACAACGGGCCTGCGGGCACGACGCCTTTGTAGATCTCACGTCCATTGATCTTGACCAGGAATTCGTTTCCGGAGATCGGCATGGGCCACAATTCGAGCTTCAACGTGCGCGCCGGCATCAAAGGCTTGTTCGGAATCTCGAGGCGCGCGTTCGGCGATGCCCATTGAAGCGCACCGCCAGGGGTCATTTCCTTGCCGAAAAGGCCGCGCGTTGCGATCCCCGGCGGAGCTTCTGCGCCGACCTCAAGCACATTGCGTTGCCCATCCATGAATTCGCGCGAAGACCGGTCTGTGGCCACGGATATCAGCCGCTGCCCCGGATTGGCCGTGAGCCGTCCGGACGCCACCAGACAGTCGAACTTTTCAAAGCCTTCGGGAAAATACGGCCGCCCCGCCCTGTCGGGCCAGTACATGATTCGCGGCGCCGCCCAAGGCACACGAAGCTCCGCTGCGAGCCGGCGCAACAAATTGTGCATCATCGGATTCGCAACATCGATGACAAGTCCGTTGCAGCTCTTGATGTCCGCCGACAGGCGATTGTAGTCCCAGTCGAGAGACGTCGCCTTTTGCGCGTTGACCTGCGCGGCGGCGGTCGGAAGACCCGGAAGACCCGCGCCCACCACTTGCATCACCAGCAGCGGCCGCAATATGCCGAGGCCGAGGTGAACAGCCACGACGACGGCAACGGCGGCAACGGCGCCTGGATTCCACCGCTTCGCAGCCAAGGGAGCCAAGGGAGCAACGACAAGAGTGAAGAGCATCGGCATCGCCATGGCCAGGCCCTTGCCCGCGGCCCAACCATGACCGGCCGCGAGGATGGCAATGGGTACGAGGCATCCGGCAAGGCTGCCTGCCAGGAGTCGAGCGGCGCTGCCGTCCGGATCGGCGCGCCAGATCGTCCAGGCTGTTCTTGCAATCCCCCTCAACAGCACGAACAGAAAGCCATAGAGCAGCAATTTCCACGCGACCGCCGCGGCGACGGGCCAACCCGCCGACGGCAGCACCGCATAGAGGCCGAGACCCGCAAGCGCGGATTCGACGGGCAATGAGAACCAGGCGTTCGCCAGTTCTCCGATACGACTGTCGGGACTGGTGATGACAGCGAGAAAGTTCGCGTCGCTGCCAAATAGGTAACGCTGATAGTACTTCCACCAGTCGGGCGGGTTGATCGCTGCATGACTCAGCTGGCGGACGACATAGGCAACCGTGCCGGACCAGAGCGGGATGCACGCGAGCAGCGATATTCCCACACCCGCCGCCAAGCCTGACGCAGCCACGGGCAAGGCCTTGCGCGAGGCGCGATGCCAGCAGCCCATCGCAGCCGCAACCGCCGCGGCGGGACCGTAGATCGTCAGCGATTCCGGGTAGAGAAAGAACGCGCCTGTCATCAAGGCCGCAAAGACCGCTCCCAACCGCATGATCGAGCCGGGCATCTGCCCAAAGCGATTGTGGTCGAAGGCGAAAGCCACGAATGCGAGCAGCAGCAGGAAGATTGGCTGCGTCGCAAGCTCCGACCATGCGTTGATGTCGAAGACGTACTGCTCGAAGAATCCGATCGTAAGCGCCGCGGCGCACGCAAATGCCAGCCAGCGCCGCATCGAGAGCGCGTTGACAAAGACGAACAGCGCCGCAAACAGCATGTTGAGCTGCATGCCGACCATATACGGATAGGCGCAATCGACGACATCGCCGCGACTGATGGCGGCGATTGCCGCATGGATCATAGACACGGCGCCGCGATGGTCGACGAACTTCAGCGCCATCACTGAAATTGGATTGGAGTTCGTCTCGTCGGCGCCCTGGACTGCCAGGGCTGCGTGGTCGAGCACCCGATACGAAACCGAGGAGCCCACGTACAGCATGTGATCGTAGACGTTGGCCTGGAAAACGCGGAAGCGCGCGCCTCCGGTCCAGCCGGGAGCAAGACACACCATCGCAATAGCCGCGACCGCGATCGCCATCGCAGGCCGGCGTCCGAACGATGGCTCGGGCCGCCGACGCAGCGCCGGAAAGCGCATTGCGGCGGCAATGACAAGACCGGCGATTGCCATCGCAAGCAGCGTCACCCATGGAGCGACGCCGGAGAGATACAGGACCGCGGTTCCTGCGGCGAGAAGGCCGAAGCCAAGCGGCGGCGCGAGCGCCCAGCGCACAGCAAACTGGTCCGACGGCAGAAGCAGGGAGAACGGAAGACCAATGGCGCCACTCGTGAGCGCGACGAGCCCAACCACCAGGATATCGTGCATGCTGCCTCGCGCCGCCGCATTGCCGTTAGTTTCGGCCGTCCGGACGCGCTGTCAATCCAAGGCAAATGACCAAAGCGCGCGGCACGCGGGCCGCGAAGCATTGTCAGCTTCATGCATGATTTGGGATATTTCGACCTGGAGCAGAAAACCCTGCAACGTCTCGACTTAGGTCCGTTCCGTCACCAAAATCTTCGGGCCGGACGCTGGGGCGCTGGTGCCGCAAGAGGGATTCGAACCCCCGACCCCGTCATTACGAATGACGTGCTCTACCAACTGAGCTATTGCGGCGAACCTTGCCGGGGCCCGCGCGAGGCCGGTCCCGTTACGCGCGCTCCTGATATCGGGCATGGCCCGAATTGGCAAGGTGGAGCCGGCTCCCAAATGCCGCTCACCCGCCCCAGCGAGACCAGAATCCGCGCCAGCCGCCGGCCTGGGCCTTTGCGTGGTCCCTGGGCGTGCCGATTTGTTCCGTAAATTCGTCGCTCGGACCCTCGTCGTCGATCCCTGGATCATCAGGGGCGCGGACGATCGGGATAACGGCGGGAATAGGTGCTGGTGTGGGCTTGCCGAGGTCGGCGCGGGTCCGGAACACCGGCGTTGCCGCCGCCGGCAATGATTCGACGATCTCGGGGGCCTGTTGGACCGGCTCGGCGGGCGTGACGACCGGCTCTTCCTTGGCTGTTTCCTTGACAGTTTCCCCGGCGATTTCCTTTGAGATTTCCTTGTCCTCAAGGGGCGGCGAATTGTCCTGCGGGGCAGGCACCGGATCCGGCGCCGTGACAACCGGTTCCGCCGGGCCTTCGCTCGGGGCCGCCGTCACCCGCTTCGGCGGCGGAGCCGCCAGCATGGCTTCCTCGAAGGCTGAGGATTCGATCATCGCGCCCCTGTCGGAAGGAAGACTAGCGACCGGCGTCTGCCACTGGAACGCGTCAAGCCGGCCGGTGACCGGGGACACCGGACGCCAGCGGTCGCTGACATAACCGTCCGCGGTCCAGGCCGGATCATGGCGGGCGCGCACCGCGCGCAAGGTCCAGGCGCGGGCCCGGCCGCCGTCACCATGCTCGGTACGCTCGATCTCGGCCATCAGCAGCGCCACGCGCTGGGTCGGATCGTTGACGTAAGGCGCCAGCACCGCGCGCGCACGGGCGAACTCGGACGCATCGATCGCGGCGCGCGCGATCGCCAGCTGGCCCTCGACATAACCAGCCTTGTCGGCAGGAATCTTGGCCGCAAGCGTCTCGACCCGCTGCAACCGCTGCCGCGCGGAATCCCCGAGCTTCACATGCGCATAGGCATCCGCGAGATCAGGATGCGGATTGGCGAGCCAGGCGGTTTCCACCAGCTTCATGGCGCGGCGCACCTGGTGCGCCTCGCTCTCGAATTTTGCGGCGAGCACTGCGGCCGGGACCAGGGTCGGCGCGAGCTTGACCGCCTGCATCACGCTCTCGCGCGCGACGTCGCGGTCCATCGTTTCCAATTCCAGCGCGCGGGCGGCGAGCAGCACGCCGCGCTGGCGGCGATAGGCCTGCTTGTCGATCAGGCCCGCGGACAGATTCGAATCGAGGATCGCGAGCGCGCCGCTCCAGTCGCCGCGCGCGCAGCGGAAGCCGAGCACCGCATGCGAGGCCCAGGTCGAGGACGGCGACAGCTTGATCGCTTCCTCGGCGATCATCACCGCGCCGACCGCATCGTCGGCGCGCTGCGCCTCGATGAACAGACCGCGCAGGCCGAGCAGGCGCGTGTCCTCGCGCTCGGCCATGGCGCGGAAGACGCGCTGGGCCTCGTCGCGATTGCCCTCGAGCTGCGCCGATTGCGCATGCAGGAGAAGCGCGAGCGGATCGTTTGCGGCCAGCCGCCGCGCGGTATCGACGTGGCGACGGGCAAGCGCGGTGTCCCCGTGGCCGATCGCAAGCAGGCCGTGGGTGATGGCGTGGCGGCCGCGCGCATGACGCTTTTCGTGACGGCGGCGGCGCAGACGCCCCGGAGCGCGCCAGGCCATCGTCAGCAGGCTCCAGACCAGCACGACTGCCGCGGCAAAGAGGCCCAGCAAGAACACGAATCTGGGAAGCGTCGTCGTGGCGCGGAAGGCGCCTGCGGTCAGGACGAGATCGCCGGGCTGATCGGCAACCCAGGCCGCGCCGGCCGCCGCCAGCGCGATCAGGACGAGGAAGAGGACGATGCGAAGCATGACGATCCCTATACGCGCGGATTGTTGCGCGAACCTTTATTGACCAGGCTTGACGAGATCCGCCATGGCGGCGTCGGCGAATTTGCGTGAGGCGGCGAGCGCGGCGTCACGGGCATCGGCCTTGTCGAGCCAGGCTTGCGCCGGTGCACGATCGGCCTCCGGCAGCGTCTTCAACTCGCGCCGTGCCTCGACGAAATCGTTGCGCAACGCAGCCGCCGTCACCCGCGCGACGATGGCGCCGCGATCATTGCCGACCCCATCGGTACGCTCGATGCGGACGAGTTTCGACGCCCCTGCCTGAAGGCGCTCGACGATGCCCGTGCCGCTGGCCGGAGCTTCCGCCGGCGGCGACAATTTCGGCACGATGTTGAGGAGCTCGCGACTGAGCGCGACCGGCGTCGGAATGCCTGACGAAGCAAAGGTGTCGAGCGGCTTCAGCATATCCGGCTTTGCTGCCAGCGACCGCGCGGCGGCGAGCTGCGATTCGTAGGCGTCGCCGTGGCGAACGGCGACGTCGAGCAGGGCCGCCGCCACCACATGGCGCAGCGGCTTGTCGTCCATCGTCTTCGCGTCGGCGATCTTCTCGCTTTGCTGCGCGAGTTCGGCACGTTCGGTCTTGCTGGCACGCTCGAGCTGCGCGAGGCGGTCGTTGAGAGCGGCAAGATCGGGCGCGGCAGCGCGCGGCGCCGATGTCGCGTCGTTCAGGGCGATCGCGGTCTTGTCGGACTGTGCGCGCAGACTGGCGATCTCGCTGCGCAGGCTCGTTGCGGATTTCTCCAGCGCATCGATCCGCGCCACCATGGCCGGATCGGCGGCAGGCTTGCCTGCCTTGGCTTCGACCGCGGCCACGCGCCCGCTCAGCGCCTCGACGGTTGCGCCCGTCACTTGCGGAGCAGCCGGAGGCGCCTGCACCGCAGGCCAGCCCAGCATCCAGCCGACTGCGATTACGATGGCGGCTGCCACGGCGCCGGAGAACGGAGCGATAACCCAGGGTGAAATTGACGGCGATACCGACGCGGACGCAACGGAAGATTCTTCCTGGGCAAGCTCGGGCTTCGGCTCGGCATGAGCTTCTTCGGACTTTGCCTCTTGAGACTTTTCCTCCTGAGACTTCCCCTCTTCAGATTTGGCTTGCTCATGCGCGGCCTGTTCGGTCGCTGCCTCAGGCTCGCCGGCCACCTCCTGCGGCTGGGTCGAGACCTCGGTTGCCTGGAGGTCGATGGTGGGCGGGATGCGCTTGGCGCGGCCGGACTCGGGAGCCAATCCTGCGTCTTCAGGCTTGTCGTCGGCCATCGTGACGGTTCCTCACACTTACATGCCCTGAACGAACGGATCCGATTGCGTCGGATTCGGCCCGACCTCTTACGCCAAACGGGTGCGCAAAGCACGCTCCAAGGTGTCAAATAAGGCATTTTCGTCCGGCGTCGCCGCCACCAGAACCTGCGAGGCACCGGCCTCGCGCAGCACGCCCGCGACCGTCTCGGAAAGGCAGCATTGCGGGATCGCCAGAGCCGAGATTTCGACACCTTCGGCGCGCGCGGCTTCCAGGAAAGCCCGCGCGCTGCGCCGGGAGTAATGCAGCACCGCCTCGATCCCATGGGCGGCAAAGCCCTCACAGACATCGCGCGGCAACAGCTTGACCGGCGCCATGCGGTAGGTCGTCTGCGTGACGACGTTGAAGCCTTCGGCGCCCAGTTCACCGCCGAGGTCGCGCGACAGGTCCGCGCCCGCGAGATAGAGCAACGTGCTCTTTTTCTTCAGCCGCTTGTCGCGCGCGCTCTGCATCACCTTGTCGCGCAAGGCCGCGGCATCACCGCCGGCGACGACCACCTCGGCAAAGCCGGCATCGCGCGCGGCGGCGGCCGTGTGCTCACCGACCGCGAACAGCGGCAGCTCCAGGAGACCAAGGTCCCGCAATTGCGGCGCGACGCCACGGATCGCATTGGCCGACGTGACAATGACGGCGCTGTAGCTTGTCTCACTCTCGTCATGGAAGGCGACCGGCTCGAACTTGAGCACCGGGGCGAGCAGCGCCACATGCCCCCGTGCACGAAGATTTTCCGACGTCGCCTCATTGTCGGGATGCGGCCGTGTGACAAGAATGGACATCGCTTGTGTTCCCGAACCACGTGGCGGTGGCGCTTTCACGAGGAACGGCCGCGCGTGACGATTGCGTTGGCCGACCCCGGAATGCTACCGGACGTACCAGAACTCTGCTTTGCGGATGAGCGCAAGGGGCGAGAGAAGGGCGCAAATTGAATAACAATTCGCCAATGCTGGTACTGGGCATCGAAACCACCTGCGACGAGACCGCCGCGGCGGTAATTGAGCGTGCGCCGGACGGCAGCGGCAAGATCCTGTCCAATATCGTGTGGTCGCAGGTCGAGGAGCATGCCCGTTTCGGCGGCGTGGTACCGGAGATCGCTGCCCGCGCCCATGTCGATCTGCTCGACGGCATCATCGACCGCGCCATGACTGAGGCCGGCATCGACTTCGCCCAGCTCGACGGTGTCGCGGCCGCCGCAGGCCCGGGACTGATCGGCGGCGTCATCGTCGGGCTCACCACCGCGAAGGCGATCGCGATGGTGCACGACACGCCGCTGGTCGCGGTGAACCATCTGGAAGCGCATGCGCTGACACCGCGCCTGACCGACGCACTCGAATTTCCCTATTGCCTGTTTCTCGCCTCTGGCGGCCATACCCAGATCGTTGCCGTCACCGGCGTCGGCCAGTATGTGCGGCTCGGCACCACCGTCGACGATGCGATCGGCGAGGCCTTCGACAAGGTCGCGAAAATGCTGGGCCTGCCCTATCCGGGCGGGCCGCAGGTCGAGCGCGCGGCAGCCAACGGCGATCCGGCGCGATTTGCATTTCCGCGGCCGCTGCAGGGACGCCCCGACGCCAACTTCTCGTTATCGGGATTGAAGACGGCGGTGCGCAACGAAGTAAGTCGGTTGGCCGAGATCACACCGCAGGACGTCAGCGATCTCTGCGCGAGCTTCCAGGCCGCCGTGCTCGACTCCACGGCCGACCGGTTGAGCGTCGGTCTGAAACTCTTCCGCGAGCAGTTCGGTGCGCCACGTGCGCTGGTGGCGGCCGGCGGCGTTGCCGCCAATCAGGCGATCCGCGGCGCCTTGCATGAGGTTGCGAGCAAAGCCGGTACACAATTGATCATGCCGCCGCCGGCGCTCTGCACCGACAACGGCGCGATGATCGCCTGGGCCGGCGCCGAACGTCTCGCGCTCGGCATGATCGACACGATGGAAGCACAGCCTCGCGCGCGCTGGCTGCTCGATGCGAACGCGACGGCACCGGCCGGATACGGCAAGACACGCGCGGGATTCTAGCAATGACAGCGTTCCGATCTGTCGCGGTGATCGGCGCGGGCGCCTGGGGCACGGCCCTGGCGATGGTGGCGGCGCGGGCCGGACGGAACGTGACGCTGTGGGCGCGCAATCCCGAGCACGCGACGCGGATCGCATCGAGCCGCGACAATCCGCGGCTGCCCGGCGTGCGGCTTGCTCCGGAGATCATCGTCACGAGCGACCTGGCGCTCGCCGCGCGCGCGGATATGCTGCTGATCGCAGTGCCCGCGCAGCATCTGCGCGGTGCTGTCAACATGCTCGCCTCGCATCTGGCTAGACCGGTGCCGATCATTGCCTGCGCCAAGGGCATCGAGCACGGCACCCATAAATTCATGACCGACGTGATCGCCGAGGCCGCGCCTCACGCGCAGCCGGCGATCCTGTCGGGCCCGAGCTTTGCCGACGATGTCGCGCGTGGCCTGCCGACCGCGGTCACGCTGGCGGCGAGGGAAGAAACACTGGCCAACCATCTGGTGCAGGCGCTGGGCTCGCCGACGTTCCGGCCCTATCACTCCACCGATGTCCGCGGCGTCGAGATCGGCGGCGCCGCCAAGAACGTGCTCGCGATCGCGGTCGGCATCGCGGTCGGGCGCAAGCTCGGCGCTTCCGCCCAGGCCGCACTCACCACCCGCGCCTTTGCCGAGCTGACACGCCTCGGCCGCGCGCTCGGCGCACGCAGCGAAACACTCACGGGCTTGTCTGGCCTCGGCGATCTGATCCTGACCTGCTCGAGCCCACAATCGCGCAACTTCGCGCTCGGCCTGGCGCTTGGCCGCAGCGAGCAGCCGCCCGCCGGCAAGCTTGCCGAAGGCGAATTCACCGCGCCGGTACTGATCGAGCTCGCGGCTTCGCAAAACATCGAAATGCCGGTATCGGAAGCCGTCGCATCGATTCTGACCGGCAGAAGCACGATCGACGCCGCGATCTCGGGGCTCATGACGCGACCTTTCAAGGCAGAGGAATGAACATGGCGTACTGGCTGGTGAAATCCGAGCCATCGGTGTGGTCCTGGGACCAGCAGGTGGCGAAAGGCGCCAAGGGCGAAGCCTGGACCGGCGTGCGCAATTACACCGCGCGCCAGAATCTCGTCGCCATGAAGAAGGGCGATAAGGCGTTCTTCTATCATTCCAACGAGGGCAAGGAAATCGTCGGCATCGCGGAGATCGTCAAGGAAGCCTATCCGGATCCGACCGACAAGACCGAAAAATTCGTCTGCGTCGACATCAAGGCCGACAAACCGTTGAAGAGTCCGGTGACGATGGCGGCGATCAAGGCCGAGAAGAAGCTCGCCGACATGGCGCTGGTGAAATATTCGCGCCTGTCGGTGCAACCGGTGACGGCCGAGGAATGGAAGCTCGTCTGCAAGATGGGCGGGATGTAGGCTTAGGCGCTGTAGCCCGGATGGGCGAAGCGATATCCGGGACTACTGCTGCGATCCCGCATGTCGCTACGCTCATGCGGGCTACGATATCGGAGCTTGTTTCTCCGGCAGCGCAAACACCTCGCAAGGCGCGGCGATGCCGCGCAGCGAATGCGATCCGAGCGCAACAAGAGGCATGTCGGTCTCCGCGGCGAGCGCGCCCGACACCAGCACGGTTCTGCCGAGCGGCTTGCACAATCCTTCGAGCCGGCTGGCGAGATTGACGGCGGGACCGATCGCCGTGAAATCGAGCCGGTTGGCGGCGCCGATATTACCCCACAGCATCTCGCCGAGATGCAGCGCCGCGCCGAACGCGAGCGGCGGGAGATTTTGGGCACGGCGCTCCGCGTTGAGATACGTCATTCCGGCTTCGGCTGCGCTCGCGGCGCGCAGAGCCGCATCGCACGCTTGGCGCGCTGACGCCCCGACCACCGGAAAGATCGCGAGCACACCGTCGCCGATGAATTTCAGCACCTCGCCGCCGAAGGCATGAACCGCGCCGGCGATGCGATCGAACCAGGCATCGAGCGCCGCGATGACGCCGGCAGGTGGCGTGGTTTCCGACAGGAGCGTGAAGTTGCGCAGATCGGCATAGAGCAGCGCGGCCTGAATGGTCTCGCCGAGATCGCGCCGCAGGGGTGCCGCCAGCACCCGCTCCGCGCTGCGCTTGCCAAGATAGGCATCCAGCGTCGCGCGCAAGGTTGCACGCGCGGCAAGCACCGCAAGAGGTGTTGCGGCAAAGCGCGCGGCCTGGCGCAATTGCTCGGTCTCGTCCGCGGTGAACGGACGCGGCCCAATCCAACCGAGCAACGGCCCGTCGGGCCGTCCGACCAAATCTTCGTGCACCTCACCGCCCGCGATGTCACGCAGCCAGCGGCGGCCGGCATCGTTGGGCGGGTCGGGCGCGAGGCCGCCTGGTGCGAAGCCGAGCGCCTCGATCACCCGGCCGTTCTCCGCGCGCCACAACCATGTCCGCTTCGCGATCAGCGGATGCGGCACCTCGAGTGTCAGGCTGCCTGCCGCAAGCGGCACGCCGTCGGCGACCAGATGTGCGCCGAGATCCGCGAGCAGGCGGTCGGCCCCGGTGCTATCGGCGGCGGCATCGACAAGCCAGGTTAGCGTCGGCAAGAGGTGCATGGCCCGATCATGACGAACGCAGGCGGTCTTTGTCACGGGCAATCCTTGACGGGCCGCTCGAGCGCCGCCATGTCCCAGTGCAGCCCAGGGATGATCGCCGATGACCGAACCGTTCATACTGCGACGCGAGACCCAGATCGCCGCCCCACGCGCCACCGTTTTCGCTTACCTGACCGACCCCGAGAAGATTTTGAGCTGGATGGGTTCCGACGCGACCACGGAGCCACATCCCGGCGGGCTGTATCTGCTCAAAGGCATCGGCCCCCGCGGCGGCGTTGCCCGCGGCGCGTTCCGCGAAGTCGTGCCGGTGCATCGTCTCGCCTACACGTTTGGATGGGAGGGCGGCCAGGAAGTGCCGCCCGGCTCGAGCCTGATCGAGATCGACCTGATCGAACGCGACGGCGGCACATTGCTGCGCATGACCCATAGCGGGCTGCCGACCGAGGAACAGGCGGCGGCACACGCGACGGGATGGGCGCATTATCTGGGACGACTCACGACCGCAGCCGCGGGCAGCAATCCCGGTCCCGACAACGGCGTTCCCACCAAGGCGTAACGACGCCAAGTCAGACCGCCGCGGTCGCCACCACCTGCTGCAAAAGTTGCTCGCGCCTGGCCTGCGAGCGCTGGCCCTTCATGGTCGCGGCGAAGCGTTCGAGGATGCCGTCCTCGAACGCGGTGACGATGGTATCGTGAACATAGCTCCTGCGGCAGATGGCCGGCGTGTTGGAGAGCTGATCGGCAGCGCCGCGGATCGCCTCCAGCACCTGCTTCTTGCGGCCGCGCTGGCTGGTCGCCGGCGTGATCCGCGACAGCGATTCCACGACGACGGCAGAGGCCATCAGCGTGCGGAAATCCTTCAGCGAGATCTTGATGCCGGCGATCTCGCGCAGAAACGCGTTCACCTGGGTGGTGCTGACCGCGCGCACGATGCCATAGGGATCGCGATACTGGAACATGCGCTTGCCGGGAACGTCCTGCAAAATCCCAATGGCACGCACGAGCTTGGCCGCGTCGCATTCTTTGCGCACAGCCTTGCCGCCCTTCGCCTTGAAGGTCAGCACGAAGCTGTCGTCTTCCAGCGAGACGTTGGACTTCAGCAGCGTGGTGGCGCCGCGGGTGCCGTTGAGACGGGCATAGGATTCGTTGCCGGGGCGGATCGCGGTGCGCGCAATCAGTTCGATGACGGCGGAGAGCGCGAACTCGCGGGTCGGCTCGTCGCCCGACAGGAACGCCGAGACCTTGCGCCGGATCTTGGGCAGCGCGCCGACGAGCTTCTCCAGGCGATGCGCCTTGCGTTGCTCGCGGACCTTCTCCCAATCGGCGTGATAGCGATATTGCAGCCGGCCCGCGGCATCGCGTCCCACCGCCTGGAGATGCGTGCTCGGATCGGCCGAGTAGCGCACCTCGCGATAGGCCGGCGGCACTGCCATCGAATGCAGCCGCCGAATGGTGCGGGCATCGCGGATGTGAACGCCGTTGGGCCGCACGAAGGAATAGCCCTTGCCGCGCCTGATGCGACGAATGGTCAGCTCGTTCTGGTCGCCGAGCCGCAGGCCCAGTTCCTTGGCGAGGGCCTCGACCGTCGCCGCAGGCGCCGTGTCGAACGCTTTTTTCGGGCTGGGATGGCCGGAACCGGCCGGTTTCGGCCATTGTCCGAGGGCTTTGGCCAGCGCAATGGCTGCAGGATCGGCTGAAGCGGGCCGCAAAGTCCCGAGATTCTGCTGATCCATCATAGCCTTATGCCTTAGCCCTGTCTGTTATCGGTCAATGCCGCTGTTCTGATTTTTGTTCCAAGGGTCTCGTTGGGCCCGGGTTGGCCATTTAGGGTGTTCCGAACCGCATTGCGAGTCCCGAATCAGTGAGGGCGGTCTCTAAATACCGCTGCCGGGAGCATGGCGCTCTGCGCCGGCCCATTCCGAGGATCTCGGTAAAGACCCGAAAGCCCCCGTCGCCCTGTTTCAAAACTGCGACAGTCGCACGAAGCGGCTTGATCCTCCGCATGGCCGGCTGCTCGCCGAAGGTCCAGCTTGTGCACCTTGTCGGGTCCGGTTAGCCCGACGCATAATCGGTTCAACGATCAAGTCGGCTCGCCCGTGGTCTGTGCTCGGCTTGCCGTATGTGGAGGGAAACATGTCCGAGAAGATCTACGACGTCCCCGCGGAATGGGCGAAGCGCGCCTGGATCGACCAGGCCAAGTACAAGGACATGTACGCCCGCTCGATCTCGGACCCGAACGGTTTCTGGGCGGAGCAGGCCAAGCGCATCGACTGGATGCACGCTCCGACCAAAATCGAGAACGTCTCCTTCGCGCCCGGCAACATCTCGATCAAATGGTTCGAGGACGGCATCCTCAACGTCGCCCATAATTGCATCGACCGGCATCTCCACAGCCGCGCCAACCAGACCGCGATCATCTGGGAAGGCGACGATCCCTCACAATCCCGGCACATCACTTACAAGGAGCTGCACGACGAGGTCTGCCGGATGGCCAACATCCTGCGCACCCGGAACGTCAAGAAGGGCGACCGTGTCACCATCTACCTGCCGATGATTCCGGAGGCGGCCTACGCAATGCTGGCCTGCGCGCGGATCGGCGCGATTCACTCCGTGGTGTTCGCCGGCTTCTCGCCCGACAGTCTCGCCCAGCGCATCAACGACTGCCAGTCCAAGGTGATCATCACCGCGGATGAGGGCCTGCGCGGCGGCAAGAAGGTGCCGCTGAAGGCCAATGTCGACGCGGCGCTCGCCAAGGCAGACGGCGTCGACTGGGTCGTCGTGGTCAAGCGCACCGGCGGCGCGGTCGAAATGAATCCCTCGCGCGACCTCTGGTACCACGACGCCGCCAAAATGGTGACGACGGAATGCCCGGTCGAGCACATGCACGCCGAGGATCCGCTGTTCATCCTCTACACCTCGGGCTCGACAGGCCAGCCCAAGGGCGTGCTGCACACCTCCGCCGGCTATCTCGTGTTCGCCGCGATGACCCATCAATACGTCTTCGACTATCACGACGGCGACATCTACTGGTGCACCGCCGACGTCGGCTGGGTCACCGGCCACAGCTACATTCTCTACGGACCGCTAGCCAACGGCGCGACCACACTGATGTTCGAAGGCGTGCCGAATTACCCGGATAATTCGCGATTCTGGAACGTCATCGACAAGCACAAGGTCAACATCTTCTACACCGCGCCGACCGCGATCCGCGCGCTGATGCAGAGCGGCGACGCGCCCGTGAAGAAGACCTCGCGCGCCAGCTTGCGCCTGCTCGGCTCTGTCGGCGAGCCGATCAATCCGGAAGCGTGGGAGTGGTATCACCGCGTCGTCGGCGACGACCGTTGCCCGATCGTCGACACCTGGTGGCAGACCGAGACCGGCGGCATTTTGATCACGCCGCTACCCGGCGCCACCAAGCTCAAGCCAGGCTCGGCGACGCAGCCGTTCTTCGGCGTGGTGCCTGAGATCGTCGACGCCGACGGCAACGTGCTGGACGGCGAGACATCAGGCAATCTGTGCCTGACGCGGTCATGGCCGGGCCAGATGCGCACGGTTTATGGCGACCACGCCCGCTTCGAGCAGACTTATTTCTCGACCTACAAGGGCAAGTATTTCACGGGCGACGGCTGCCGGCGCGATGCCGACGGTTATTACTGGATCACCGGCCGCGTCGACGACGTCATCAACGTCTCCGGCCACCGCATGGGTACCGCCGAAGTCGAAAGCGCGCTGGTGGCGCATGAGAAGGTCTCGGAAGCCGCCGTGGTCGGTTACCCGCACGACATCAAGGGTCAGGGCATCTACGCCTATGTGACCCTGATGGCCGGCATCGAGCCGACCGAGGATCTGCGCAAGGAGCTCGTCACCTGGGTGCGCAAGGAGATCGGCCCGATCGCTGCGCCCGACCAGATCCAATTCTCGCCCGGCCTGCCCAAGACCCGCTCCGGCAAGATCATGCGCCGCATCCTGCGCAAGATCGCCGAGGACGAGCCGGGCAGCCTGGGCGACACCTCGACCTTGGCCGATCCCGGCGTGGTCGACGACCTCGTCAAGAACCGGCAGAACAAGAAGTCCGCGTAAAGGCAGTCTCGTGCCCCGGACGCAGCGCAGCGCGCATTTCGCGGTGCGCTGCTGAGCCGGGGCCCCATGCAACGGCAGACGCTGTGGCTTTCTCGGTCCCGGCTCTGTGTCGCACCGCTTCGCGCTGCGCCGCGTCCGGGACACGAGACCGCATCTCCGCGTTAGCGCTCCCCGAACAACGGCCGTTCACATCCTCACGCACTTGTCAGGCGGCGCCCCGGCGCCCGAGCATCTTTCCCGCTGAGTGTTGTTTTCAGGTCATTTACTTTGTTTCGAACATTTCCTTTGTTCCCCCTGCTGGCTGGCCCTTGGCTGCCGTGCGTGGAAACCATCCGGTTAACAAGCGCGGTTAAGAATGTCCCCTGACAAGGACTTGTAACAAGGACTTGCAACAAGGACTTGGCGGGCCGGCGATTGCCGGTTTTGCGTAATTTTGGACGGTCCGTTCGGGGCAAGGGGAAAATCGATGTCGATGAGGATTGCTGTGGCGCTGGCCGCCACCGTCGGGGCTGGGGTCTTGATGTCGACGGCGGCGCAGGCACGGCCGGAAATGGTGGGGACGCACCTGGCTGACTATTCGCCGGGCACCATCGTGGTCAAAACCAACGAGCGTCGGCTCTATCTCGTCCTCGATAACGGCCACGCCGTGCGCTACCCGGTCGGCGTCGGCAAGTCCGGCAAGCAGTGGGCCGGCACCACCCGCATCGACGGCAAGTACCGCAATCCGGCCTGGGCGCCGCCTGCCGAAGTGAAGCGCGACAAGCCGAGCATCCCGGACGTCATCCCGGGCGGCTCGCCGCGCAATCCGATGGGCGTCGCGGCGATGACGCTGTCCGGCGGTGAATATGCCATCCACGGAACCAACGTGCCGGGCTCGATCGGCGGCTTCGTCTCCTATGGCTGCATCCGCATGCTCAACGACGACATCACCGATCTCTACAGCCGCGTCTCGGTCGGCACGACGGTGGTCGTGACGCGCTGATCGCCGGCATCAGGGCGAGACAACAACAGCCGCGTCTTTCGACGCGGCTTTTTTGTCACCAGAAGCGCCAGCTCCGCGCGCACCAGCCGTCACGATGGCCGCCATTGTAGCTCCGCGCATAGCCGCCGGCGAGCAACGCCGCCGAGACATTGGCCGTGCGTTTGGTCGCGACGTCAGCAAGAACGCGTCCGTATTTGTCAGGTCCGAGATTGGTGATCGTCACGCCACCCTGGCCGAGCAGGTCGCGGAGCGCGGCGGCGGCGGCTTCAGCCTTGTCGAGTTCTTCCTGGCAGGAGGCTTTCATCTCAGGTGCATCGATGCCGCGCAGGCGAACGCGCACGACGAGATCGCGGCCGTTATGCTGACGAACGCGTGCGAGAAAGGTGTCGCCGTCGATGGTGCGAACGACATCGACCGGCTCGCGACGATCGGGATGGCCGTCTTGCTGGAGTACAATCTCGGCGTCTCGTGATTGACCGTCGGTCGCGTGAGGGAACGGCCAGTTCATCCCGTGCCGGAACGTGAACACCACGGCCACCACGATTCCGACCACGAACATCCACGGCAACAGCCCTGAGAACCGGCGACCAAATGGCGAGCCGCTGTATGAAGGCCGATAGGGACGGCTTGGATCGAAACGCGACATTCGCGCACGCTAGGGCTGAGTCGGGCAATCCGGCAAGCGAGCCTCGAAAGGCAAGCTTCAGAAATCCGAAGCGATGCCCTTGCGCTCCCAATCGCCATAGCGGGTCGGCTCGGGTCCTTTTGGCCCCTGCAACTCCTTAGGCGCCGCCTGGGCGTCGTTTTTGGCTCGGACTGCCGCAGCCTGCCGGCGCGCTTCGGCCTCGGCCAGCGCGCGCTGGGCGGCCGGCGTGAGCTGCTTGCGGTCGGGAACGGAAGGCTGGTCACTCATCGTCGGCTTTCTAGCGCGGGGCGGCCCGCGACGCGACGCCCAATAACGCATTCCTGAAATGGCTCCGAAAGGGCTGAAAAACCCGGAAGCGATTCTTACATTTGGCATATTCGCGTGCCAGAGATCACCTCCTCAAGGCATGCGCCCATTACGGCGAACTGCCGCTCGCTCAGAACCTTGTTTCCGCATGCCTTCTCAACGTTTCGCTCCTCCATCCGAAGTGCCCGGTCTCGCGGCGCGGCGGATTGCCGCCGACATCGTCGACGGCGTGCTGCAAAAGCACCGCACGCTTGACGAGCAGCTCGACGGCAGCGGCGCCCATCCCGGACTGAAGACGCTCCCCGACCGCGACCGCGCGCTGATGCGCCGCCTGGTCGCCACCGTGCTGCGCCGGCTCGGCACGCTCGGCCATGTGCTGTCCCGCCTGCTCGACAAGGGCATTCCCTCCGACGCGCCGCGCGCGCAGAGCGCGCTGTTGATCGGCGCCGCCCAGATCCTCTGGATGGACGTGCCCGATCACGCGGCCGTCGATCTCTCCGTTCGCCTCGTGCAATCCGACCGGCGCGCCGCGCGCTATGCCGGCCTCGTCAACGCCGTGCTGCGCCGTTGCGCCCGCGAGGGCAAAGCGCTGGTGGACGAGGTTGCCGCACAATCGCTGGACCTGCCGCCCTGGATGGTCGCGCGCTGGCGCGCGCACTACGGCGAAACAGTCGCAAGAGACATGGCGCTCGCGCTCAGCCACGATCCTTCGCTGGATCTGACTGTGAAGTCGGACGCCGCGCAATGGGCGAGCCGCCTCCATGGCGAAGTCCTGCCGACCGGATCGGTTCGTACGGTGCTGCACGGCGCAGTGACCATGCTTCCCGGCTTCGCCGAAGGACAATGGTGGGTGCAGGACGCCGCCGCTGCGCTGCCGGCCCGGCTGTTCGGCGACATCAAGGGCAAATCCATCGCCGATCTCTGCGCCGCTCCCGGCGGCAAGACCGCGCAACTGGCGCAAGCCGGCGCCCATGTCACCGCCATCGACCGCTCGCCCGCCCGGGTGGCGCGCCTGCGCGAGAATCTGACGCGGTTGTCGCTCCAGGCCGAGACCGTCGTCGCCGACGCCGCGGAATGGTCCGGCCCTGCCGATGGCTTCGACGGCATCCTCATTGATGCGCCTTGCACATCGACCGGGACGATCCGCCGCCATCCCGACGTATCCTGGCTTCGGCAGGAATCCGACATCGCCGCAATGACCGCGCTCCAGCGGCGGCTGCTGCAAAAATCGGCCTCGCTGCTCAAGCCCGGCGGAACGCTGGTCTACTGTACCTGCTCGCTGGAACCCGAAGAGGGCGAGCATGCGGTCGCCGCGCTGCTGGCCGCAGAGCCTGGGCTTCGCCGGGTTCCGATCGATGCGTCCGAGGTGTCGGGACTCAGCGAGATCGTCACCGCCGAGGGCGATCTGCGCACTCTGCCCAGCCATCTGCCAAACGCTGATCCCAAGCTCGGCGGGCTCGACGGATTTTTCGCGGCCCGGCTCGTTAAATCCTGATTTTGCACTGGATTTTGCAACCACGGCGCTGATTCGCGTCGTTCAAGGTGGTGTCGGCCGTCCGATTTTGGGATTAATAAGGATTCGTCGGAATCCTCTCCCCCATCAAGGTAAGGCGTGTCGGTCGCTCAACGCAGACGTATCTCGACGCTGGTGATGAACCGCTTCGCGCGGAACATGCTCGCGCGCGCGAGCGGCGGTTCCGTCGCCCTGTCGCGGGTCTGGCCCGGCCGCGCCGACCGCTTGATCATCGCGCCGCATGATCTGCGCACCGCGGACGCGACCCGCGCCGCCGAGATCTATGCCGGCCGCTTCGTCTTCGCCGGCAAGATCGTCAACTGCCACGGCCGTTCGATCTTCGATCTCGAGCCGCCGTCGGAGGATTGGGAGGTTGCGCTGCTCGGCTTCGGCTGGCTGCGCCATTTGCGCGCCGCCGACACCGCGCTGACGCGCGCGAATGCGCGCTCGCTGATCGAGGACTGGATCGGCAACCCGGCTAGCAAGCGCCGTCCCGTCGCGCGACGCGCCGACGTGCTGGCGCGACGCGTGATCTCCCTGCTGTCGCAGGCGCCGCTGGTGCTCAACGATACCGATAACAAATTCTACCGTCGCTATCTGCGCGCGCTGGCACGCGAGATCCGCTTGCTGCGCTACACCATGGTCAACATTCCCGACGGTGTGCCGAAGCTCCAAGTGCTGATCGCGCTGTGCTATGCGGCGCTGTGCCTCGCCAACCAGGCAAGTCACATCCGCAGCACCTCGAAAAAGCTCTCGGATGAATTGCAGCGGCAGATCCTGCCCGACGGAGGGCATGTCTCGCGCAACCCGGGCGCGCTGATCGAGCTGTTGATCGACCTGTTGCCGCTGCGGCAGACCTTTGCCGCGCGCAACATCGCGCCGCCGCCCGCGCTGCTCAATGCGATCGACCGCATGATGCCGATGCTCCGCTTCTTCCGCCACGGCGACGGCAATTTCGCGCTGTTCAACGGCATGAGCGCGACGCCCTCGGACCTGCTCGCGACGCTGCTTGCCTATGACGACACCCACGGCGCGCCGATGTCGAACATGCCGCATACCGGTTTCCAGCGCCTCGATGCCGGCCAGACCACTTTGATCATCGACACCGGCCCGCCGCCGGCGGCCGGCGTCAGTCACGACGCCCATGCCGGCTGCCTGTCGTTCGAACTATCCTCCGGCATCAGCCGCATCGTCACCAATTGCGGCATGCCGACCACGGGCCGCGACAATTGGCGGCCGTTCGCACGCGGCACGGCGGCGCATTCGACGCTGACCTATCACGACACCTCGTCATGCCAGTTCGTGGAGATGTCGGCGATGAAGCGGCTGTTGCACGGTGCTCCGGTCACCAGCGGCCCCGTCGAGGTCGAGAGCTATCGCGAAATCGTGCAGAACGGCACGCTGCTCACGACGTCGCATGACGGCTACCTCACAAAATTCGGCGCGATCCACCGCCGCGTGCTGATGATCGCCAATGACGGCGCACGCATCGACGGCGAGGACACGCTGTCGCCGCCGCAAGGCGGACGCTTCAAGGGTCCGGATGCCGATTTCGCGCTGCGATTCCATCTGCACCCGGCGGTGAAGGCGAGCCGGCTGTCCGACGCCCGCGGCGTCATGCTGGTGCTGCCGAACCGCGACGTCTGGACCTTCGAGGCGCTCGACGACAAGGTCGAGCTGGAGGACAGCGTATCCCTGGCCGGCAATGACGGCCCGCGCCGCACCGCGCAGATCGTGATCCGTCAGGATGCGCGGCAGGCGCCTTCGATCCGCTGGAGTTTTGTCCGCTCCACCGCCTCGCCGGCGATCACGAATGCCCGCAGAAATGCGCGGCGGGAGCCGGAACTTCCGCTGTAGACGCATGTGATTCGGCCCGATCTGAACGTTGTGAAAGCGACCGAAAACTGCTATCGAGCCCTCGCTCGCGCGACTGGCGACCTTGGATGGAGCACCATCGGGAAGCGCGGGACTGAGAAGCCGCGCGCCTGGGCATAGACACTCCTTCAGACAGAGGATCTTGCTCATGACTGACCATCCCCGCCGCGTCACCCGCGCCCTTCTCTCCGTTTCCGACAAGACTGGCCTGATCGAATTCGCGAAGGCGCTTGCCGCGCACGACGTCGAGCTGGTCTCGACCGGCGGCACCGCGAAGGCGATCGCCGCGGCCGGCCTCAAGGTGAAGGACGTCTCCGAACTGACCGGCTTCCCGGAAATGATGGATGGCCGGGTCAAGACGCTGCATCCGAAGGTGCATGGCGGCCTGCTCGCGATCCGCGACAACAAGGACCATGCGGACGCGATGACGGCGCATGGCATCGCGCCGATCGATCTCCTCGTCGTCAATCTCTATCCGTTCGAGGCGACCGTCGACAAAGGCGCGGGCTTCGAGGATTGCATCGAGAACATCGATATCGGCGGCCCCGCGATGATCCGCGCCGCTGCGAAGAATCATGACGACGTCGCCGTCGTGGTCGAGGCGCAGGACTATCAGGCCGTGCTCGACGAGCTCGCCGCCAACAAAGGTGCGACCACGCTGAAGTTGCGGCGGCGCCTTGCCGCCAAGGCTTACGCGCGCACTGCCGCCTATGACGCCGCGATCTCGAACTGGTTCAACCGCCAGCTCGAGATCGACGCGCCCGATTTCCGCGCCTTCGGCGGCCGGCTGATCCAGTCGCTGCGCTATGGCGAGAATCCGCACCAGACCGCGGCGTTCTATGCGACCCCCGACAAGCGGCCGGGCGTCTCGACCGCGCGGCAGCTCCAGGGCAAGGAGCTCTCCTACAACAACATCAACGACACCGATGCAGCCTATGAATGCATCGGCGAGTTCGACGCCAAGCGCACCGCGGCCTGCGTCATCGTCAAGCATGCCAATCCCTGCGGCGTCGCGGAGGGCTCCGACCTGGTCAGTGCCTATCGCAAGGCGCTGGCCTGCGATTCCACCTCGGCGTTCGGCGGCATCATCGCGATGAACCGGGCACTCGATGCCGACACCGCGCGCGAGATCACGAAAATCTTCACCGAGGTGATCATCGCGCCGGACGCAAGCGAGGAAGCGGTCGCCATCATCGGTGCGCGCAAGAACCTGCGCCTGCTGCTCGCCGGCAGCCTGCCCGATCCGCGCGCGCCGGGCCTCACCGCCAAGACGGTGGCGGGCGGTCTCCTCGTGCAGAGCCGCGACAACGCCGTGGTCGACGACATGACCTTCAAGGTCGTGACCAGGCGTGCGCCAACGGATGCCGAGATGCACGACCTGAAGTTTGCTTTCCGTGTCGCAAAACACGTCAAGTCCAACACCATCATCTACGCCAAGGATCTCGCCACCGTCGGCATCGGCGCCGGCCAGATGAGCCGGGTCGATTCAGCGCGGATCGCGGCACGCAAGGCTCAGGATGCGGCCGCCGAGCTGAAGCTCGCCGAACCGCTCACCAAGGGCTCGGTGGTGGCGTCGGATGCGTTCTTCCCGTTCGCCGACGGCATGCTCGCCTGCATCGAGGCCGGCGCCACCGCCGTGGTGCAGCCCGGCGGCTCCATGCGCGACGACGAGGTCATAAAGGCCGCCGACGAGCACGGCATTGCCATGGTGTTCACGGGCACGCGGCACTTCAGGCACTGATGGATTGGCGTACGGGCCATTCGATCGAATTCGTCATTGCGAGCGCAGCGAAGCAATCCAGAACCTTTCCGCGGAGAAAACCTGGATTGCTTCGTCGCTTCGCGCCTCGCAATGACGGGAATGAATCGCGGTAGCGTGGCTATTCCCGCACCCGCATCAACAGCGCCAGCCCCGCGACGAAGAACACCACCAGCACGGCCATGCCGGCCTTCTGGCTCGCCGTCACCGCGGTGATCACGCCGATCAGCAGCGGGCCGATGAAGGACGTCACTTTCCCCGTCAGTGCGAACAGACCGAAATACTGCGCGATGCGGTCCTTCGGTGCGAGACGGACCAGGAGCGTGCGTGAGGCGGCTTGCAGCGGGCCGCCGGCTGCACCGATCAAGCAGCCCAGCACCAGATAAGCGCGCTCAGCCGCAGCGGCGAACAATGCACCGCCGGGCGCGGGCGGCGCGACCTTGATGAAGAAGATCGAATCCTTGTCGACCAGCAGGATCGCCGCCAGCGCCAGCAGCAGGATCAGCATGCTGCCGGCGATCACGCGCTTCGGCCCGAAGCGATCGTCCAGCTTGCCGCCAAACCAGGCGCCAAACGCGCCGGCGATCGCGAGCATGATCCCGAACGTGCCGATCTGGATCGTGTGCCAGCCGAACGTGCCAGCCGCATAGATGCCGCCGAAGGCAAACAGCGACACCAGACCGTCGGTGTAGATCATGTTGGCGAGCAGAAACGCGGCAAGCGATTTCTGCTGCGGCAGCCCCTTGATCGATTGCTTCAGCTCCGACAGGCCTTCGTGCAGCGCCTCGCGCACCGGGCGCTTCGCCGGATAGTCGGGTGTGAACAGGAACATCGGCGTCACGAAAATGATGAACCAAAGCCCGGTCAACGGTCCGGCGGCGCGGTCGCCCTGATGGCTGACGGGATCGAGCCCGAACAGAGGCGTGAGACCGAGCAGCGTGCGGCCGGTCTCGGGATTGGCTGCGAGCAGGCCGAGCACGATGATCAGGCTGACGATGCCGCCGACATAACCCGTCGCCCAGCCGGTGCCGGAGAGCCGGCCGATCCGCTCCGGCGGCACCAGCGTCGGCATCATCGCATTGTTGAAGAGAGTGGCGAATTCCGCGCCGACGCTGGCGAGCGCGACCGCGGTGAGCAGTGGCGGAATGATCGAGGGATCGCCGGGCTTGCCGATCCACAGCGTGCAGGATGCCAGCACCAGCACTGCACCGAATCCGGCGATCCATGGCTTCCTGCGGCCCGAAGCATCGGCGATAGCCCCCAACACCGGCGACATCAGCGCGATCGCGAGGCCCGCGGCAGCCATCGCAAAGCCCCACAGCGATTGCCCGGTGGCGGGATTCGGCGCAATGCCGGTGGCGAAATAGGGCGCGAACACGAAGGTCGTGATCAGGGTGAAATATGGCTGCGCGGCCCAGTCGAAGAAGATCCAGCTGACCACGGCGCTGCGCGGCGGATAGGTCCGCTGCGCGCCGGCGATGCGCGCATCCGGGGCGATCGTCGTCACTCCATAATCCTCATCACGAACAGTTTTGCCTCTGTCGGGGCAAACCGTATAGCATTGCAGCGCTGCATGTGAACTGCCCATGGCCATTGCGGAAGTTTGATGATGTCGTCTTTCTCGACACGGCGGACATTTTTCGCCTTCCTTTCCACTCTGGCGTTCGGACTTCCGGCCGCGACCGCGCAGGATGCGCGGCGGGCCTATGTGCAGCCCGCGCTCGACACGGTGCATGCCGTTCCCGCCGAGCACGGCATGGTGGTGGCGCAGGAGAAAATCTCCGCGCAGGTCGGCGCCGACATCCTGCGGCGCGGCGGCAATGCCGTCGACGCTGCGGTCGCGACCGGCTTTGCGATGGCCGTGACCTATCCGCGCGCCGGCAATATCGGCGGTGGCGGCTTCATGGTGATTCATTCCACGGAGCGCAACGAAGACATCACGATCGACTATCGCGAGACCGCGCCGGACGCGACCACGCCGGAGATCTTCCTCGGCGCCGACGGCAAGCCCGACGCGGCGAAGTCGCGGGATTCCGCGCTCGGCGTCGGCGTGCCCGGCACGGTCGCGGGTCTTGCGCTGGCCCTGGAAAAATATGGCTCGGGCCGGTTCACGCTGGCGCAACTGCTCGAGCCCGCGATCGCGCTCGCCCGCGATGGCTTCCTCGTCGGCGACGACATTGCCGACACGCTGCCGGGCTGGCACAAGCGGCTGGTGCGTTGGCCCTCCTCGGCCAGGATCTTCTCGCGGCCCGATGGCACGCCGCTCGGCGAAGGCGACAGGCTGGTGCAGAGCGACCTCGCCGAAACGCTGTCGGCCGTCGCCGCACAGGGCCCGCGCGGTTTCTATGAGGGGCCGGTCGCTGAGAAACTCGCCAAGGCCGTGGCTGACGCGGGCGGCATCATGACGCCGGCCGATTTGAAATCCTATCAGGCGGTCATCCGCGCGCCGGTGCGCGGCACTTATCGCGGCTATGACATCGTGTCGATGCCGTTGCCGTCGTCGGGCGGCGTGGTGCTGGTGGAGACGCTCAATATTCTCGAAGGTTTTCAGCTCGCTGATCTGAAGCAGGGATCGCCGGCCTCGCTGCATCTGCTGATCGAGGCCATGAAGCGCGCTTATGCGGACCGGGCGCGCTATCTCGGCGATCCCGCCTTCGTCAACGCGCCGATCGGGACGCTCACCGCCAAAGACTACGCCGCGAAGCTGCGGGCAACCATCTCCGCCGATCGCGCCACGCCGTCGAAACAGCTCGTTTCCACCGCGACCTCACCGCATGAGGGCAGCAACACCACGCATTTTTCCGTCGTCGACTGCAGCGGCAACGCCGTCAGCAACACCTATACGCTGAACTTCAGCTACGGCGTCGGCCTCGTCGCCGACGGCACCGGCGTGCTGCTCAACAACGAGCTTGACGATTTCACAGCGGCGGTCGGCGCTTCCAATGCCTATGGCCTTGTCGGCTTCGAGGCCAATTTGCCCGGGCCGGGCAAGCGGCCGCTGTCCTCGATGTCGCCGACCATCGTCCTGAAGGACGGCAAGCCGGTTCTGGTGACGGGCTCGCCGGGCGGCAGCCGGATCATCTCGACCGTGCTCCAGGTGATCGTCAACGTCCTCGATTACAAAATGGACGTCGCGGCTGCCGTGGCCGCACCGCGGCTGCATCACCAATGGTTGCCCGACGAGGTCCGGGTCGAGGGCGGCTTCCCCGATCATGTGCTGCTCGAGCTGAAGGCGATGGATCATCTCATCGTCGCGCCGATGGGGCAGACATCGGCGAATTCGATCGCGGTGACCGCCAATGGTCCGCTCGGCGCGCCTGATCCGCGTAGCCGAGGTGCGGAAGCAGCGGGGCAGTAACTCTGTCCTTGCATGGCGCGAAGGCCGGTGGCCGGCTTGCGCGCGCCGCCGCGCGTGCTACCACCGCGAGGCTAAAGAAACTACGAAAGAAAACACTGTCGGGAAACGCACATGACCACAGTTGATCCGAACCAGCGCATCGAACGCGCCGAGATCGAGGACACCAGCCTTCTTGCCTTCTACCGCGACATGAACGCGCCGGAGCGGCGGACGTTCTGGGCCTGCGCCGCAGGCTGGGCGCTCGACGGCATGGACTTCATGATCTATCCGCTGGTGATCGGCACCATCATCGCGCTGTGGAAGGTCGATGCGGGATCGGCCGGGCTCGCCGGCACCGTGACGCTGCTGGCCTCCGCCATCGGCGGCTGGCTCGGCGGCTATCTCTCCGACCATATCGGCCGGGTCAGAACGCTCCAGATCACCATCATCTGGTTCTCGTTCTTCTCGCTGGTCTGCGCGGTCGTGCAGAATTTCGAACAGCTCCTGATCGCGCGCGCGGTGCTGGGCCTCGGCTTCGGCGGAGAGTGGGCGGCGGGCGCCGTGCTGATGGGTGAAGCGATCCGGCCGCAATATCGCGGGCGTGCGGTCGGCTCGGTGCAGTCGGGCTGGGCCGTCGGCTGGGGCCTTGCAGTGCTGTCGCAGGCGATCCTGTTCTCGGCTTTGCCGGCGGAGACAGCGTGGCGCTGGATGTTCGTGATCGGCGCGCTGCCGGCGCTGCTGGTGTTCTACATCCGCCGCTCCGTGACCGAGCCGGAGATCGCGGCTGAGGCCCGCGCCAAGCAGGCCGCGAGCGGCAATCGTCCGGCGCTCTGGGAAATTTTCTCGGGCCCGATCCTGAAGACCACGATCCTGGCGTCGCTGATGGCGACGGGCTGCCAGGGCGGCTACTACGCCGTCACCTTCTGGGTGCCGCAGTTTTTGACCAAGGAGCGGCATCTGTCGATCGTCGGCTCGACCGGCTATCTGTCGACGCTGATCATCGGCTCCTTCATCGGCTATCTCACCGGCGCCTGGCTCGCCGACCGGATCGGACGACGCAATCTCTTTCTGACCTTCTCGATCGGCGCGATCGCGGTTGTGCTGCTTTACACGCAGCTACCGCTCACCAACGAAATCCTGTGGGTGCTCGGCTTCCCGCTCGGCTTTTTCGCCTCGGGCTATTTCTCCGGCGTCGGCGCGTTCCTGACCGAGCTTTATCCAACGCGACTGCGCGGCTCTGGCCAGGGGTTCTGCTACAATTTCGGCCGCGGCATCGGCGCGCTGTTTCCGTTCCTGGTCGGAGCGCTATCGGCGACGACGTCGCTTGCGAATGCGATCGCGATGTTCGCGGTGGTGGCTTACGCGCTGTTCTTCATCGCCGCCTTCGCGCTGCCGGAGACGCGCGGGCGCGTGCTGCACGCGGACTAATGCAGGCAGCTATCGTCCGACCTGATACGGCCCGCCCTTTTCGAGGGCGCGGCTGTACGCTGGCCGCGCGTGAATGCGCTCCAGGAACGCCATCGCCTTGGGATGGCCGAGTTCGAGCCCGCCGCGCGCCTGGGCTGCTTCGAGCGGAAAGCTCATCTGGATGTCGGCGGCGGTGAACTCGTTGCCGGCGAACCACTCGCTCTTCGCAAGCTCGCCTTCCCAATAGTCCATGTGCTGCTTGAGCTGCGGATTGACCAATGCGGTGAGCGCCTGGTTCGAAACCTTGCGCACCAGCGGGCGGAGCAACGCCGGCGCACGCTTCGGCATCAGGGTGAACAGCAGCTTGAGCAGCAGCGGCTGCATCGCAGAGCCCTCCGCATAGTGCAGCCAATAGGTGAAACGCAGCCGCTCCGGCGTGTTCGGCGGCGGGACCAGCCGGCCGTTGCCGTAGGTGGCGATGAGATATTCGATGATCGCGCCTGACTCGGCGATAGTGTTGCCGTTGTCGGTGATGACGGGCGACTTGCCGAGCGGATGGATGGCGCGAAGCTCCTTCGGCGCGCGCATGTCAGGCTGGCGCTCGTAGCGCACGATCTCGTAGGGCACGCCCAACTCCTCGAGCAGCCACAGCACGCGCTGCGAGCGGGAATTGTTGAGGTGATGAACGGTCAGCATTCGCATGGTCCTCGGGGCTAGGCATGGTCGATCGGCCGCGCGTTCGTGCCAGCCCGGGAACACAATGTCGAGCCATCCGGTCGGATATTTTTATCCGGATATATTGACCTTTGTAATTCACCCGGGTATTAACGTCGCCACCGTGACCAATTTGGCAATGATTCCAATGCAGAAGACTTTCACCGCTTTCCAAGGGCATCGCCGTCTGGTCTCCGGGCCAGCCGGAGAGGTCGCGCTGGTCATCAAGCGGATGGCGGAGCGGCCGGACGAGCCCATCGTCGTCTTCGAGGACGCCACGGGCCGGTCGATCGACTTCGATCTGCGCGGTGGGGACCGCGAGGTGCTGGCGCGGCTCGCGAAGCTTGTGCCGCCGCCGGTCGAGGAGACCCCATCGCCGAGCGAACCGCGCGGCCGCGGCCGGCCGAGGCTCGGCGTGGTCGCGCGCGAGGTGACGCTGCTGCCGCGGCACTGGGAGTGGCTCAGCGCGCAGCCAGGCGGCGCTTCGGTCGCGCTGCGGAAACTTGTCGAAGAGGCGCGGCGCGCCAGCGGCGACAAGGACCGCGAGCGGCAGGCGCGCGATGCGGCCTATCACTTCATGTCGACCATGGCCGGCAATCTGCCGCAGTTCGAGGAGGCATCGCGCGCGTTGTTTGCGGATGACCGGCGGCGTTTCACCGGACTGATCGCAGATTGGCCCGCCGACATCCGCGACCACATCGTCAAGCTCGCCTATAGTGATCGCGCTTAGGCGCGCGCCTTCTCCCAACCCCATCGACGGCCAGGCCACGCGCACTTCGCGTGGCGACGGTTTCGCACGCCCTGATGAAAGGCTAATCCATGTCCGCCGCCAAGCCGCTCTGGAAAAGTTTTCTGCGCTTCCTCGCACCGTTGATGCTGAGCAACGCGCTGCAATCGCTGTTCGGCACCGTCAGCAACGTCTATCTCGGCCAGATGATCGGGATCGACGCGCTCGCATCGGTCTCGGTGTTCTTTCCGGTGATGTTCTTCCTGTTCGCCTTCGTCATGGGGCTGAGCACCGGCGCCACGGTGCTGATCGGCCAGGCCTATGGTGCGGGCGAGCAGGGCCGGATCAAGCTCATCGTGGGCACGACGCTCGCGATCGGCCTGCTGCTCTCGATTGCAATTGCACTGATCGGCGGGATCTTCAGCCGCCAATTGATGACGATGCTCGCAACGCCTCCGGACATTCTCGACCAGGCCAGCGCCTATGCCCGCGTCATGCTGCTCACCATGCCGCTCGGCTTCGTCTTCTTGCTGACGACGGCGATGATCCGCGGCGTCGGCGACGCGCTGACGCCGCTGCTGGCGCTGGCCTTGTCGACTGCGATCGGCTTGATTCTGACGCCGATTCTGATCCGCGGGTCGTTCGGATTGCCGGCGGCCGGCATCACCAGCCCGGCCTGGGCCGCGGCGATCGCCAACGTTCTGACGCTGATCGCGCTGGCGGCCTATCTGCTGCGAAGAAAACATGAGTTGGCACCGGACGCTGCACTGCTGCGCCATCTGCGGCTCAATCGTGTGGTGCTGGGACAGATCCTCGGCATTGGACTGCCGAGCGCGATTGGTATGGTGGTGATGGCGATCGCCGAGCTGGTGCTGCTCGGCCTCGTCAACGGCTTCGGCTCGAACGCAACCGCAGCCTATGGCGCGGTCAACCAGGTGATGGGCTACACGCAGTTCACGGCGATGTCGATTTCAATCGCGGTCTCGATACTCGGTGCCCAAGCGGTCGGCCGCGGCGACAGAGCGGGGCTCAACGGCATCGTGCGCACCGGACTGGCGTTCAACATCGTCCTGACGGGCGGGCTGGTGGCGCTGATCTATCTCGCGCCGCGCGCCGTGCTCGGCATGTTCATCACTGATGATACCGTGCTCGATCTGGCGAAGGGCTTGCTCAACATCGCACTGTGGAGCTCGGTGCCGTTCGGCCTGGCGACGGTGTTTTCCGGCGCGATGCGCGCTGCCGGCGTGGCACTGACGCCAATGCTGCTCGCGATCTTCGCCATCGGAGCAATCGAACTACCGTCCGCGGTGATCCTGAGCCGTACGATCGGCCTTGAGGGTGTGTGGGCCGCCTATCCGATCGTGTTCTGCGCCATGTTCCTGTTGCAGATGGGCTATTACCTTCTGGTGTGGCGCAAGCGGACGATCCGGCGTCTGTCCTGACGAACATCAAGAGATTATGACCGTCATTAAAAGGTGGACCCGCGGGCCGCGCTACGCCACAATGCGAAAAAGCGACCTCAGGGAGAATGATTTTGACCCGCACAGCCCCGCAATTCCTGTTCGATTTCGGCAGTCCAAATGCCTATCTCAGTCATCTCGCGATTCCGGCGATCGAGCAGCGCATCGGCGTCAAGTTCGAGTACGTGCCGATCCTGCTCGGCGGCATCTTCAAGTCGACCAACAACAAGTCGCCGGCCGAGACGCTTGCCGGCGTCAAGAACAAGCGGGAATTCCAGGCGGTCGAGACCGAGCGCTTCGTCAAGCGCTTCAAGGTGCAGCCCTATGTCTGGAATCCGTTCTTCCCGGTCAACACGCTGAACCTGATGCGCGCGGCAATCGCGGCGCAGCTCGAAGGCGTGTTCGAGATCTATGTCGAGGCCGCCTTCCACCACATGTGGCGCGAGCCGAAGAAGATGGACGATCCGGAAATCGCGGCGAAGGCGCTGGCGTCCTCCGGCCTCGACGCGCAAAAGCTGTTCACCCGCGCCGGGGAACCCGAGGTGAAGGGCAGACTGATCAAGAACACCGAGGACGCCGTCGCGCGCGGTGCGTTCGGCTCGCCGACCTTCTTTGTCGGCGACGAGATGTTCTTCGGCAAGGAGCAGTTGCGCGAGGTCGAGGAGATGGTGTCGGGGAAGTGATTTTCGTATGATGGACAGATCGAGCCATCATCTCCAACGTCGTCCTGGCGGAAGCCAGGACCCATAATCACCGAAGGGTGTGGCTGTGACGAGCTGGGGCTCCAACTTGCCCGACAATAGGCAGTCGGGGTAATGGGTTGGCTTTCGCCAGGACGACGGCAAGAAACAACGACGACGGCAAGAAACAATAAGGACGATCCCATGCGTATCCTCGTGGTCGGCGCTGGCGCCATCGGCGGCTATTTTGGTGGCAGGCTGTTGCAGGCCGGCCGCGACGTCACCTTCCTGGTTCGGCCGCGGCGCGCCAGCGAGCTCGCGAGCGCCGGCCTCGTCATCAAGAGCCCGAACGGCGACGTGACCTTGAAAAATCCGCCGACCGTTCAGGCCGACGCGCTCAAGGACAAGTTCGACGTCGTGCTGCTCAGCTGCAAGGCCTTCGACCTCGACGACGCAATCAAGTCGTTCGCGGCAGCAGTCGGGCCGAATACGGCGATCATCCCGATGCTCAACGGCATGAAGCATCTCGACATCCTCGACGACAAGTTCGGCAAGGAGCGCGTGCTCGGTGGCCTCTGCGCCATCGCCGCAACGCTCGACGAGAAGCGCGAGGTGGTGCAGCTCCAGCCGATGCAGTCGATCAATTACGGCGAGCGCGATGGCAAGCTGTCGGATCGGGTCAAGGCGATCGACGAGGCCTTCAAGAGCGGCATCAATGGTGCAACGGCCAGCCAGAACATCATGCAGGACATGTGGGAGAAGTGGGTGTTCCTCTCCTCGCTGGCGGCGTCCACCAGCCTGATGCGTACCTCTGTCGGCAACATCCTCGCCGCTCCCGGCGGCAGGGATTTCCTGCTCGGCATGCTGGACGAGACCAGCGCGATCGCCGCCGCGTCTGGCTACACGCCGGGCGGGCCGTTCTTCGAGCGCGTGAAGGGCAACCTCACCACCGAGGGCTCGCCGATGACGGCCTCGATGTTCCGTGACGTCAAGGCCGGCCTGCCGGTCGAAGCCGATCACGTCATCGGCGACCTCATCGCGCGCGCCGACGCCGCCAAGGTGCCAGTCCCGAAGCTGCGCATCGCCTACACGCATTTGAAGGCGTATGAGAAGCAGCGAGCTAGCTAACCGCAGCTTCAGCTATTTGAAATACGCGAGATAGTGCGAGACGGCGGTGATTTCCTCATCACTCATGTGATAGGCGACATCGGCCATCGCAGCGCCTCCACCGCCGACGCGCTGGCTGCTCTTGTAGTCGTGCAGCGCCTTGACGAGGTATTCCTCGCGCTGGCCCGCGAGCCGCGCAACGGCCTTGGTGCCGGCAAAGCTATCCGTATGACATGAGGCGCAGCGGCGGCCGACGGCGACCTGGGCGCCCTTTTTCGACAGGTCCGGATCCTTGTCCTCCGCCGCTGTCGGCGGCGTCAGCGCGGCGAAATAGGCGCCGAGATTGCGGACGTCCTCGTTGGTGATTTCCTCGGCAATGGGCTGCATCTGGTCGTTCTTGCGCGAGCCGGCGCGGAAAAACACCAGCTGCCATTGCAGGAACTGATCGGGCTGGCCGGCGAGCGAAGGAATGTTCTCGGTCTGCGAGATGCCATTCTCACCGTGACAACCGGCGCAGACGGCGGCCTTCTCCTTGATCGCGGCATTGTCCGCGGCGCTTGTCGGGAGAGAACCGAGCGCGAGAAGCGCAACCGCGCTGATTGCGTGCGAGATGAACTGCCGGCGCATGATTGGAATTTCCGATCTGTCGAACGCTCATTCCGGGGCGGCGAAGCGCGTGCCCGGAGTTCGATAACCCCCGTTCGTCACTATGGGTTCCGGACTTCTACGTAAGCAGGAACGACAGCGTGCGAAATTGAAATGAGAAAGGCTGCGGCGCCCCTCGGCACCGCAGCCTTGTGTCGTCTTAGGCTACTTCTTGCTGTAGCTGATGCGGTAGATCGCGCCGGCCCAATCGTCGGCGACGAGGATCGAGCCGTCCTTGGCGAGGATGATATCGTCGGGACGGCCGAGATAGCCCTGGTCGCCCTCGATCCAGCCGGAGGCGAACACCTCCTGCTTGGCGTTCTTGCCGTCGGGACCGACGATCACGCGCATGATGCGGCCGCCCTGGTACTTGTGACGATTCCAGGAGCCGTGCTCGGCGATCAGGATGTTGTTCTTGTACTCGGCCGGGAATTGGTCGCCGGTATAGAACTTCATGCCGAGCGGAGCGACGTGAGCGCCGAGGTTCAGCACGGGCGGCGTGAACTCGGAGCATTTGTGGCCCATCGCGAACTTGGTATCCGGCAGGTCACCCTGGTGGCAGTAGGGATAGCCGAAGTGCTCGCCGATCTTGCTGATCATGTTCAGCTTGTCCGAGGGAAGATCGTCGCTGATCCAATCGCGGGCATTCTCGGTGAACCAGAACTTGCCGGTGCGCGGATCGACGTCGCCGCCGACCGAGTTGCGAACGCCGAGCGCATAGATTTCCGCATTGCCGGTCTTGGGATCGACGCGGCGGATCTGCGACACGCTGGTCGGGGGAACGCCGATGTTGAAGGGCGGTCCGAACGGAATGTAGAACCAGCCTTCCTTGTCGACCGCGATGTACTTCCAGCCATGCGCGGCATAGGACGGCATGTCGTCATAGACGACCTTGCCCTCGCCGGGATTGTCGAGCTTGTTTTCGATGTCGTCGTAGCGGATCAGCTTGTCGACCGCGATGACGTAGAGCGCACCGTCCTTGACGGCCAGACCCGTGGGCATGTTCAGCCCCTTGAGGATGGTCTTGACCTCTTTCTTTCCGTTGTTGTCCTTGATGGCGTAGACGTTGCCGAGGCCGAACGAACCGACGAACAGCGTGCCCTTGTCACCCCAGGCCATCTGCCGCGCGGCCAGCACACCGGAGGCGTAGACCTCCATCTTGAAGCCCGGTGGCAGCTTGACCTTCTTGACGATGTTGGCGAGCTCGGAATCGGACGCGCCGGTCGGCGGACCGGACGGCGGCGCCAGGCCCTTCTGCGCCTCGGTCTCGTCGCCGAGGAACCAGTCGTCCGGCGGATGGGTCCAGAACTCCTTGGTGCCGGATTCGTATTTCTTCAGCGGCTTGTTCTTGTCCTGCTGCTGCGCGTGACCGGCGCTTGTCCCCGCGAGAAGGGCAACCGCTGCAAGCGCCAGGACGGATTGAAAGGCGGATTGAAAGACGGATCGATGGAATTTCATCGCGTCACTCCCCTAAGGCAGCCGTCAGGGCTGCACATTTATTTTATTTTGCTATCGAGAGGCGAAGTTCGGACTCTGTCGAGAGGACAGACGCAGAAGGTTAGCACATCTGCGAGCGGTGAGAAGCGCGCCGCGTGCGCCGCGATAGCGCTCAGTAAAAATTGAGACGTAAAGTCAATGATGGCGAATGCCGCGACGACACCGCTCTCGCTGCAGCGCGGAATCAAGATCACGCGCAGCTAATTTGCAGGCAGCAGGAGGTCCGGAACAAAAAAACGCGAAACAACCCCATGCACAGTAGAAATGCTCTGGCCGCCTTGCTGCCGGTGGCGCCGGGTAGACATTTGACGCGTCGAGCGAATTCGCGAAGGTGGCGGCTAAGGGGCGACGGGGTAGGGACCATCGTCGAAAATCGTCTCATGATAGCCTTTCGAGCCGACATCGCGCGCGAGCGTGCTGCGAAAATCACGGTCATCGCGAAGGCATTTCAGGACATGCGCGAAGTCGAATTCGGGCCGCCAGCCTAGTTCGCGCCGCGCACGCTCATTGACATAGACGCGGTCGATCGCGGGGAATAGCCGCCAGCCGCGCGCAGCAAAGAGCTCCGCACAATCCGGATAGAGCTCGCGCACGACACCGGCCGCGTCACGTGCCAGCGCCGCGAGATGGCGTTGCTCGAACGGGCTCGTGGCCGACAGGATGTAGCGGGCAAACCCGATGTCCGGCGCGCGCTCTGCGGCGAGGAGATGGGCGTTCACCGCGTCCGCGATATCCAGCCGGCGATAGAGCAGCTCGTTGGCCTGCGCGTTCTCCGGCGGGTAAGCCGACCGCATCGCCGGATCGTCATCGTCTTCCGGGAAGAAGCGCGAGGTCCTCAAGACCACGACGGGCAGGCCGCGCTCGCGACAGAACAGCTCGCAGAGAGTTTCGGCCATCAGTTTGGTCGTGCCGTAGACGTTCTTCGGGATCGGCGCCAGGTCCTCGGTGACCCACACCGCGGCTTGGCCCGCGTCGGAGCGGAGTTGCGAGCCGAACGCGCTGGTGGTGCTGGTGAAAACAAAACTGCGCACGCCGGCGGCTGCGGCCGCCTCAAGCAGGTTGAGCGTGCCGGTGACATTGGTGTCGATGAAATCTTGCTTGCTGTGGGTCGCCACATGCGGCTTGTGCAGCGTCGCGGTGTGGATCACCGCGGTGACGCCGTCCATCTGGTGCCGCACGAAATCGGGATCGACGATCGAACCGACGGCGTCGGTGAAGGGCGACGCCTTCAGGTCGATGCCCCGCGCAGGCGAACCGCGCCCGCGGAGCGTGCGGAGAAGGGCCTCGCCAAGATGGCCCGCGCTGCCGGTAACCAGAATCGTCATTCGTGACCCAATACAGCCGCCAGCGGCGTGGAAAACCACGTGCCCGTCCGGTCCGGCTGGATGCTTTGGGAAAAATTGGAGCGGGCGAAGGGGCTCGAACCCTCGACCCCGACCTTGGCAAGGTCGTGCTCTACCACTGAGCTACACCCGCATCCTGTGTCGGTCGCATGACTGCGCCGGCAACGGCTGTCGTATGCCAAAAGCGGGAGGGGAATGCAACAGCTACCGGCGGCATAGATTCGCGATCGGAGGCCCGATATCGACCCGAACGCGGCCAAATGACCCAAAAAGGTCCCGGAACCGCCGAATCGGCGCGCATGGATTGAAATTCGGCCGTCTCGGCCCAATTTAGGGCCAACAGCGAAGCATATGAATTGGCGGCGTGCTAAAGAGCCGCCAATTCCATACATCAGACGAGGGGATCCCGTGACGATCATCGACCAAGGTAACGGAGCAGCGGGCCCGGCTGCCGCCGATCTGATCAAGGACACGACCACCCAGACCTTCGTGAAGGACGTCATCGAGGAATCGAAGCACCAGCCGGTGCTGATCGACTTCTGGGCGGAGTGGTGCGGCCCCTGCAAGCAGCTCACGCCCTTGCTGGAAAAAGCGGTCAAGGCCGCCAAGGGCAAGGTCAAGCTGGTCAAGATGAACATCGACCAGCATCCGGCGATCCCGGGCCAGATGGGCATCCAGTCGATTCCGGCGGTGATCGCCTTCGTCAACGGCCAGCCGGCAGACGGCTTCATGGGCGCGGTCCCGGAGAGCCAGCTCAACGCCTTCATCGAGAAGCTGACCAAGGGCGTGACCGCGCCGGGTGAGCCGAATGTCGCGGAAATCCTCCAGGAGGCCGAGGCCGTGCTCGCCGAGGGCGATGCCGCCGCGGCCGCGCAGATCTACGCGGAAGTGCTGCAGCACGAATCGACCAACATCGCCGCCCTTGCCGGGCTCGCGAAATGCTACGCGGTCTCCGGTGCGATGGAGCAGGCCAAGCAGACGCTCGCCATGGTGCCGGAATCCAAGCGCAACGACCCGGCTGTGAAAGCCGTGCAGACCGCGATCGATCTCGCCGAGCAGGCGGAGCAGCTCGGGCCCGTCGCCGAGTTGGAACAGAAAGTCGCCGCAGACCCGCTCGATCATCAGGCCCGATTCGACCTCGCGATCGCGCTGAACGCGCAAGGCAACCGGGCCGCGGCCACCGAGCAGCTGCTCGCGATCGTCAAGCGCGACCGCAAATGGAACGACGACGGCGCCCGCAAGCAGCTGGTGCAGTTCTTCGAGGCCTGGGGCGGCACCGACGATGCAACCGTCGAGGGACGCAAGCGCTTGTCGATCATCCTGTTTTCCTGACGATGATTGATCCATCACGGCCGGCGGAGCGTTAGGCATCATGACTTGATGCGGACAATGGGGACCAGATGCCGATCAACATCGAATATCGCGGGCCCGCTGACCTTCCGGAGATCCTTCCGGTGTTTCCGCTGCCGGGCGCGCTGCTGCTGCCGCGCGGGCAGATGCCGCTCAACATCTTCGAGCCGCGCTACCTCGCGATGATCGACGATGCCTTCCGCGACGGCCATCGCCTGATCGGCATGATCCAGCCCGACATCGCGCACTCTCCCAAGAATTCCGACAAGCCTTCGCTGTTCAGCGTCGGCTGTGTCGGCCGCATCACCCAGCTCGCCGAATCCGGCGACGGCCGCTACATCCTCGAGCTCACCGGCGTCTCGCGCTTCAAAGTCGTCGAGGAGCTCGAAGTGCTCACCGCCTACCGGCAGTGCAAGGTGGATTTCTTTGCCTTCGTCGACGACTTCACGCCGCGCATGGGCGAGGACGAGGTCGATCGCGAGGCACTGCTGACGGTGCTGGCGGATTTTTTGAAGGCCAACAACCTCAAGGTCGACTGGGAGGGCGTCGAGACCGCCCCCAACGAAGCGCTCGTCAACGCGCTGGCGATGATGTCGCCCTATGGCGTGGCCGAGAAGCAAGCGATGCTGGAAGCGCCCGACCTGAAGACCCGCGCCGAAATTTTGATCGCGGTGACCGAGATGGACCTCGCGAAGAAGCGCACCAGTGGCGATCCGCCGCTGCAGTGACAGGTGCCTGCGCGCCTGCTCAGGAATGATGCCGGATGCGCTTGCGTCCGGTGATCATCGCGCTGATCAGGTTCTCCCCCTGAAGACGCCCCATCATCAGCACGCCCAAGACGTGCAGCACGACCAGGACGATAACCGCGTCAGATGAATAGTGGTGGGTGTCCTCGACCCACCAGACGCCGAAAAAGGTCACGGTCACCGACATCGCGCCTGATATCGTCGAGACCGCGAGCGAGACCAGCAGCGCCACCAGCATCAACGTGCCGGCGGGATTGAGCCCGATATAGCGGCCGGTGATGCCGCGGCGCAGATTCCAGAGATAATTCGGCGCGGCCCGAAGCCTGACGCCGACCATGCGGAAGCGCGAATAGCGGCTTCCCCAAAGGCCCCAGACCAGACGGAAGGCAACAAGCCCGAGCACCGTATAACCGATGATGCGGTGAAGTCCGTCATAGATGGTCGGCGTGAACCACGCGGCCAGAACGCAAGCCGCGAGCGCCCAGTGCCAGAGCCGCAGCGGCAGGTCCCAGACCGCGACTGTCCGCGAAGCGGTTCGACCCGCGGGGGTCCGGTTGGACTCCCCGCGTGCGTGCGGCACCGTTTCTTCGATCAAGCGAGGACCACCCTCAGGCATGACTTTGCGCAGACCATTTGCGCGCAGACCATCTGGCGCGGTCTACTTCGCAATCGTGTGCTTCAGGCTGAGATCTTCGGGGCTGTAGAACAGCTCGTAAAGCTTGCCTTCCTTGACGCCGTAGACCTCGTAGCACGAGCCTTCGATCTTGGAGCGCCGCACTTCGTAGCCGAGCGCCTTGGCCTTGGCTTCCGCTTCGCTCGCCGGCTTCCACGACGCCTTGTCGAGCTTGGTGCAGTCCTTGAAACCGTCGGCCGAGGCGGCCGATCCCATCCCAATCCCGATCGTCAATGCAACGGCAACAACACGAATAACCTTCACGAACGTCTCCTCTTCTGTCGTGGGCGCTACGCCCTGGGGCGAAGCGGGACCGAAGGAAGCAAAGCACATGATGAAGTCAATGCGGTTCGCGGCCGGCTCGCTTTAGAGTTATTCTAACGATCCGAAAAAGATCAGCGCTCTCCGTATGCAGCGCGCATTTGAGACGACACTGCGGCCTTACGTCTCACGGTTTGCGCGCAGCCAATCCGACCAAGAGAGACGTCCTCTCACGCCGCGGCTGACGACAAAACCCATGCCCCGCGCCTTCGCATCCGAAAGGCCGATCGGCAGGATCCTTCGATGCAGTTTCCTCGCATCCTGATATTGGCGGGCGAAGGTAACGAGATCGAGCGCTTCGGGGCCGCCAATCTCCGTGCGCTCGCCGCGCAGCCCGTCGAACGCGCAAGTCACGACATGAGCGGCCACATCGGACGTGTCGACGGGATCGAACGTCGTGGTCGGCACCGGCCAGAGCGGAAGCCAGGCGAGGCCCGAGAGGAACTTGTCGAGCAAATAGTAGAACGGCATTGCGCGAACCACGGACCATGACAGGGCCGACGCACGCACCAGCCGCTCGCCGGCCAGCTTGACCCGGGCGTAGGGCAACGTCGCCTCGTCGAGGCCGACGATCGAGACGTGAAGGAAGTGCTGCACCCCGGCCCGCCCGCAGAGCTGCAACAGCCGCTCGGTGCCCTCGACGTCCACGGCAGAGGGCGACCTGTAGAAGTCTATCGGGCGAACGCCGCCACGCCGCGCGATCGGCGAATAGGTCGCCGCATTGATGACCGTGTCGACCTCCCTCAACGCCTCTCGCAGTCCCGCGCCTGTCGCGAGGTCTCCGTTCGCCCATTCCACATCCGGCCGCGCGCCCGGCGTTCGCGCAAAAACCCGGACGCGTCGCCTGTCCTGAACGAGACGATCGACGATATCGCGACCGAGATGACCCGTGCCTCCGGTGACCAGCGTGACCGGCATATGTCAGCCCCTGCCAATCTTGCGCGGCGGCTCGCCGGTCGGAATGAGGACGGTCTCGCCCGTTGCTACGAGCGACAGTTCGCCATGCTCATCTGCTGCGAACAGCTCGGCACGGGCGAACGCCTGCCGGCGCCCGGCACGAAGGGTCATTCCCTTGGCGATGAAAAGGCGACCGATGGCCGGTTTGAGGCAGTTCATGGAAAAATGAGACGCGGTGACCGAGCCCGCCAAGGTCGCGGCAGCAAAGCCGCAGGCGGTGTCGAGCAGAGCTGCAATCAGGCCGGCGTGCAGATGCCCGGAATATTGGCTGAAGTCGTCACGCCATGTCATGCGGATGGTCGCTTCGCCGTTGCCGGCCGCAACCACTTCAAAGCCAGCGAGGGGGTTGAACGCCGCGGATGCGTTCACAGCGCCGAGCATTGGCAGATCAAATCCGAAGCTTTCGCTCACGTCATGCTCCATCGTGGAGTCCGGTTGTCGAGATTGCTCGCCACGGCCTCTAAATGGTTGGCAGATCCGAGCAGGGCTGCCTGCTCGGCGGTCTCCGCCGCAAGCCCCGTCGCCACGTCGGAGGCCGCAGAAAGATTGAGCAGCCGCTTGGCCGCGCGGATCGCAGCGGGGCTGCGGCCGGCAATTTCATGCGCCGTTGCCAGCGCGGCCCCGACAGGATCTTCAGCGAGCTGCGTCGCAAAGCCATACGCAAGCGCCTGTTCGGCCGAGAAGACGCGGCCCGTATAGGTCAGCTCGCGAACAACGTCGTCGCGCGCAAGGTGACGCATCAATTGCGTGCCGCACATATGGGGCACGAGGCCCCATTTCGTCTCGATGATTGCGAGTTTCGTTGCGGGTGCGAGATAGCGGAGGTCTGCACCGAGCGCGAGCTGGAAGCCGCCGCCGAAGGCGACGCCATGAACCGCTGCGATCACAGGCACCGGCAACTCACGCCAGAGCCAGACCAGGTGCTGGGCATAATTAGCGATGCCATGCGTTCGCCGCGTCAGGTCGATCGACGGAATCAGCGCTTCGCCGTTCGCGGTGGCGACGAGCCGATCGAGGTCGAGGCCCGCGCAGAATGCACGCCCTTCGCCGGACAGGACGACGGCGCGGATGTCGTCGCGCGCACCAAGCTGCGTACCGGTCTCGATGATCGCCGCGAACATCGCCGAGTCTAGCGCATTCATCTTGTCGGGGCGATTGAGCCGGACATGGGCGACGCCGTTATCGATGGTCAGCCGGACACGATTTTCCATGACACTGCTCCGGTGGGTCCGTGGCTTGTCGGCGCGTCGCTCAGTAGCCGGCGACCGCCATGACGACGACGGCGCTGAGCGCCATCCATCCAAAATGCCGGCCGCGGGTGGCCCATGCGTTGGCGAGAGCGGAGAAGCCGAACACACCGGCCATGGTGACGACGATCCAGTGGCGCGCCGACTCCGATTGCATTCCAGGCGCCGCGATCAGGAGCACACCGCCGCCGATCCAGGCGACGGTAGAGGCCTGCCAGACCAGGCGGATCAGGGTGCGGAGCCGTTCCGGCTCGATGCGAGCGCGGGCAAAGACCTTGGTCTCGCCGAGAATGCCATGAACGAGGGCCACGGCAATGGTCACGACCCCGGCACACTGGAGCAAGAGATCACGCATCGTCAAAGCTCCCTGCAAATCTCGTCCATACAGTTATGTATGGTGAGATAGGCGCTGGCCTGCCGGCTGTCAATACACTAGTGTATGGTTTGCATCCGGAACCCGACATGACCGAACAGCTGACCGCCGACGACTGGATCAAACAGGGCCTGAAGGCGCTCGCGCGAGACGGCTTCACCGCGCTGAAGGCCGATCCGCTGGCGAAAGCCATGGGGGTCTCGCGCGGCAGCTTCTATTGGCATTTCGCCGATCTCGGCGCGTTCCATGCTGCTCTCTTGAAGCGCTGGCGCGAGATCGCGGCCGAGCAGATCATCGCCGAGGTCGAGACGGACAGCGACGAGCCGCTGAAAGCGCTGCTGCGCAGGACCTTTGGCGCGCGGCTCGAGCTCGAGCGCGCGGTGCGGAACTGGGCGGCCTTCGATGCGGCGGCACAGACGGCGGTGCGTGCCATCGACCGGCGCAGGCTCGACTATATCGAGGAGCTGCTGAGGAAGCGCGGGTTCGAGGCGGCGACGGCGCGAGCCCGCGCGCAAATCCTGTACTGGACGTTTCTCGGGTTCGCCCTGTCGGGCCCGCCATTGCCCGCCGCACGGCTCGAGGGCCTGCTCGACGAGATCCTGCGGATGGTTTCCGCTTGAGGCGACGCGATGGGCTGCCACGAATTTTTATGCTAGAGGCAACCGACCGCCGGAGACCCCCATGAACGCGCCCACCGAACGCCCCGAAGCCAGTGTCGATCCCAAATTGCTGGAGATTCTGGTCTGTCCGCTGACCAAGGGTCCGCTGGAGTTCGATTCTGCAAAGCAGGAGCTGATCTCGCGCAGCGCCAGGCTGGCCTATCCGATCCGCGACGGCATCCCGATCATGCTGCCGGAAGAGGCCCGCAAGATCGATTGAGAGACTTGTGGCCCGTTGAGAGACTTGTAGCCCGGATGGAGCGCAGCGAAATCCGGGCTACCGAAAATTCTACAACGCCTCGCCCTTCAACAACCGCGGTATCTCACCGGTCAAACCCGCGGCCTGGCGGATGAACAGGTTCTTCAGCGGCGGGGCGCGATCGACCAGGCCGAGGCCGATGTCGCGCACAGTGCGCAGCAGCGTCGATTGGTTGGAGAACAGGAAGTTCAGCGAGTTGGTGGCAACGCCCATCGCCATGGTGTCGAAGCGGCGCCAGCGCTGGTAGCGCTCGAGCACGTCGGCGGCGCCGAGATCCATGCCGAGCCGCGCGGCATCCACGACGACCTCGGCCAGCGCGGCGACGTCCTTCAGCCCCATGTTGAGACCCTGGCCCGCAATGGGATGGATGACGTGGGCGGAATCGCCGACCAGCGCGAGTCGCTGGGCAATGAAGGAGCGTGCGACGAAATAGGACAGCGGAAACGCGCGCGGCTTGTCGAGCGCCTTCACCTCGCCGAGATGCAGGCCGAAGCGCTGCTCGAGCTCGCCGTGAAATTCCTCATCGCTCAACGCAACGATACGCGCGGCTTCGCTGCGGCGCTCGGTCCATACCAGCGAGGAGCGCTTGCCCGAAAGCGGCAGGATCGCGAACGGACCCGCCGGCAGAAAATGCTCTTCGGCGCGGCCCTCGTGATCGCGCTCATGGCCGACGGTGACGACGATGCCGGATTGATCGTATTCCCAGCCATGGGTGGCGATGCCGGCGCGCTCGCGCAGTTTCGACTTCGCACCGTCGGCCGCGACCAGGAGGCTCGCTGCAATCACGCTGCCGTCGCCGAGCGTCACGTCGATACCTTCGGCCCGCGCGTCGTAAGACGACACGGTGGTTGCGCGGAGATCGATGCCCTCGGCCTCGGCGCGTACCACCAGCGCATCGATCAGGCGGCGGTTCTCGACCATATGCGCGAAGGGCTCGCCCGGCGCGACATCGCCGGCAAAGTTGAGGAACGCCGGGCGGGTGGCGTCTTCCAGCTTGGAATCGGTGACGACCATGTCGAGGATCGGCTGCGCCTCGCCCCTGACGTCGTCCCAGGCGCCGATTGCCTCGAACAAGCGGCGGCAGGCCGCCACGATCGCGGTCGCGCGCGGGTCCCGGCTCGGACGTGTCCCGAGCGCCGGGTCGGCGACGATGACGGGGATCTCGGGGCCGAGCCCCTGGCGCAGCGCCAGGGCTAGCGCCAGGCCCGCAAACGCGCCGCCACCAATGACAATGCTACCCTGTACCGACATACCCAATTCCCGGCTAAGTCTTTCGCGTTTTCTTGGTCTTGCTACCAGACTTGAGGTGGGCGAAACAGTGCGGTGAAACAAGGGCGGAACGCCCCCATTGTGTCATTCCGGAGCAGCGAAGCCGGGCGGCAAGGCGAAAGCTGAATTCCATGTCCAAGAGCCTGATCGACCTCATCTCGATCCTCGACCTCGAACAGCTCGAGGTGAACCTGTTCCGTGGCAACAGTCCGAAGACCAGCTGGCAACGGGTATTCGGCGGCCAAGTGATCGGGCAGGCGATGGTTGCGGCGTGCCGCACCGTCGAGGGCCGGCTGCCGCATTCGCTGCATTGCTATTTCATCCTGCCGGGCGATCCGCAGATTCCGATCATCTACCAAGTCGAGCGTCTGCGCGACGGCAAGAGCTACTCGACGCGGCGCGTCACCGCGATCCAGCACGGCAACGCGATCTTCTCGATCATGGTGTCGTTCCATGCCGAGGAAGAGAGCGCGTTCGATCACCAGGACAAGATGCCCGACGTGCCGCCGCCGGAGAAGCTCACGGCCGAGGAGGTCGCGAAGCAGCCGATGTTCAAGGAGATGCCGGAGTTCATCCGCCGCTACTATGAATCCGACCGTCCGATCGAGCTGCGCCCGGTCGAGCTCGGCCGATATTTCGGTGACAGGATCGAGGACGGCCGCATCCATGTCTGGATCAAGACCGCGGCGACGCTGCCGGACGATCCGGCGCTGCACATGTGCGCGCTGGCCTACGCGTCCGACTTCTCGCTGCTCGATGCGATCATGGCGCGCTACGGCCGTACCCTGTTCGACAAGCGCATGATGCCGGCGAGCCTCGACCACGCGATGTGGTTTCACCGCCCGTTCCGCGCCGACGAATGGCTGCTCTACGCACAGGATTCGCCGAGCGCGCGAAGCGGCCGCGGCTTGACCCGTGGTTCGATCTTCAAGCCCGACGGCACGCTGGTGGCTTCCGTCGCGCAGGAAGGCTCGGTGCGCGAGCGGAGAGCCTAGGAGGCATAAGCACGATCGATCGCGCTTATGCCTCTCGCGGTCAGGCCCGGAGCGATCCCCGCGGAGCCAGGACGGTCTCCGACGCGAACCAGTTCATGATCCAGCGATACACCCACGGGATCGGGATGATGAAGCCGCACAGGAATGCGGCCACGATGCCGCGCCAGAGAATCCCGAGACCGCTGCCGTTGAAGACGATCTCGCGCCGCGTGCCTTCGATGCTGCGGCAGAACCAGCGGATCTGAGCCGCGGCGACCCAGGCCCAGCCGATGATGGTGATGATGGAGATCGCGAACAGCAGGCTCCAGCCGACATAGGCCCAGACCGTGCCGGTGAAGCTCAGGCCGAGCGGCTGCCCGTTGGAGGCGAGGTTCGCGACCATCCATTTGATCAGGAGCCAGTAGAGAGCGATCTGGGCGATGAACAGCAAATTGCTCAGCAAGGGGACACCGATCAACCCGATCACGATCGCCAGAACGATGAAGCCGAAATACCAGGGCACCAGCGCCATCGCATTCCCGGTGAAGCTGAGATTGGGCCGCCCGGGGACCTTCACGCAGGACACGATCCATTTCGTGTACCAGACGAACACCCACGGCACCGGGATGATGAAGCACATGCCGATCAGCATCACGATGCTGCGCCACGTGAACTCGAGGATGCCGAAATCGACCGCCAGCGATCCTCCGCCGCCACCGCCGCCGTAGCCTCCGGAGCCCATCATCGGCGGGCCGCCAGCCGGCATCATCGGGGGCGCACCGCCGCCGCCGATCAGGCCGGGGATTTCGGCGGCCTTCTGCCAGCCGGCCATGCCTTCCGACCACACCAGCGTATCCGGACGCACGACACCCTGGGCAACGAGATCGCGGAATTGCCCTTCCGGATAGGGGCCCTGCTGCTTACCCTCGGATGCGTAGAACCAACTCGCCATGAAACGTCCCCCTCGAACATAGTTTTGTACCGGCCGCGACGCTTGGGTTCATCGCATCCATTCCAAAAACGCATTGTGGAGGATGAACGGCTGCCCTGTACAGAGGCGGTCGTTCACATCGCCCAACGATTTTCCGCTTCAATCTGCAAGTTTTTTATGCCATTTGCCCGGAAAGATGCCAGATTGACGCTGCGCCGGGGACATACGGCGCAGCGCACCCGGGGAATAGGCCTGACCATGAAACTCGTCGTCGCGATCATCAAACCCTTCAAGCTCGATGAAGTCCGCCAGGCGCTGACGGCGATCGGCGTCCACGGCATGACCGTGACCGAAGTGAAGGGCTATGGCCGCCAGAAGGGCCACACCGAGATTTATCGCGGCGCCGAATATGTCGTGAATTTCCTGCCGAAGCTGCGGATCGAGATCGCGGTTGCCTCCGATATCGCCGAGAAGGCCGTCGCCGTCATCACCGCGACCGCGCGCACCGGCCAGATCGGCGACGGCAAGATCTTCGTCACGCCAATCGACCACGCGACCCGCATTCGCACCGGCGAGACCGACAGCGACGCGCTCTAGATTTTTGCTTTGACGCCTTTTCTTTTCGCGAACCGGTATCCGCTTCGCTCGAAAACGCTCTTCTTCGATCGCACCGGGCAACGGCGCCACAGCGTGCGACGCAATCAATAGCTGGGGGAAACGACATGGCGGGATTGTTGCGCCGCGCGGCTGCTATCGCCGCGCCGATCGGACTTGTGTCGATCATGGCTTCGCCGGCGCGTGCCGCGGGCTCCGAGATCAACACCGCCGACACTGCCTGGATGATCGTCGCCACCGCGCTGGTGCTGATGATGACGATCCCGGGGCTCGCGCTGTTCTATTCCGGCATGGTGCGCAAGAAGAACGTGCTCGCGACCATGGCGCAGAGCCTCGCCGCGGTGACGATCATCTCCATTCTCTGGGTCGCGTTCGGCTATTCGCTGTGCTTCGTCGGCGACGGCCCGTGGATCGGCACGCTCGACCGCTGGTTTCTCGCCGGCATGACCATGGACAGCGTCAACCCGGCCGCGAAGACGATCCCGGAAGCGCTGTTCATGCTGTACCAGATGACGTTTGCGATCATCACGGTGGCGCTGGTCGCGGGCGCGGTGGCTGACCGGATGCGGTTCTCCGCTTATCTGCTGTTCTCCGTGGCATGGTTCATCTTCGTATACATTCCACTGGCGCATTGGGTCTGGGGCGGCGGCTTCCTCGCCAGCATGGGCGTGCTGGATTTCGCCGGCGGCCTCGTGGTGCATCTGTCGGCCGGCACCGCCGGCCTCGTCGCGGCGAAGGTGATGGGACGCCGTCATGGCTACGGCACCGAAAATCTCTCGCCGTTCGATCTGTCGCTTGCGGTGATGGGCACCGGCCTGTTGTGGGTCGGCTGGTTCGGCTTCAACGGCGGCTCGGCGGGCGCAGCCAATTCGCGCGCGGTGCTGGCGATCATCGCGACCCATCTCGCAGCCTGCTCCGGCGCGCTGACCTGGGGTGCGATCGAATGGTCGACGCGGCGCAAGCCATCCGTGCTCGGCATGATCTCCGGCGCGGTCGCCGGCCTCGGCACCATCACGCCGGCCTCGGGTTTCGTGGCGCCCTGGCACGGTATCGTCATCGGCGTGATCGCAGGCCTCGTCTGCTACTGGGCCTGCACCTGGCTGAAGCACCGCTTCGACTATGACGATTCGCTCGACGTGTTCGGCGTCCACGGCATCGGCGGGATGACCGGGACCCTGCTGGCCGGCGTGTTCGCAACCAGCGCGATCGGCGGCACCGCCGGCCTGCTCGAGGGCCATCCGCAGCAGCTTCTGATCCAGCTGTATGGGGTCGCCGTCACCTTCGCCTGGTCGGCCGGCGTGAGCTTCGTCCTGCTCAAGCTGGTCGGCCTGTTCGTGCCATTGCGCGTCTCCCGCGAGCACGAGCTCGAAGGACTGGATATTTCGCAGCACGGCGAGGCGCTGCAGTAATTGGGCTTGCGCAACACATAAGCCCATGCTTATGTGTTGCCATGATGGAAGCCGATATCTTCAAGGCGCTGGCCGATCCGACCCGCCGCAAGGTCTTTGAAAAGCTTGCCGGCGGAAGCCTGAATGCGAGCGCCTTGCGCGACGGATTGGAGATCAGCCAACCGGCGATGTCGCAGCATCTCGCCGTGCTGCGCGGGGCAGGCCTGGTGCGCGAACAGCGGCAGGGCCGCTTTGTGAATTACGAGGTCGATCCCGAAGGAATCGTTGCCATCGGGGCCTGGCTTGCGCGCTACCGCGCCTATTGGCCGAAACGCATGGATGCCCTCGCCGATCTCTTGAAGGAGATGGATCAATGAGTGACCCCGTGAAGCCTGATCCCTCCGACGCGGCGCTCGTGCTCGAATATCAATTCGATGCGCCGCCGGCCAAGGTCTGGCGCGCGGTGACCATTCCGGCTTTGCGCGAGCGCTGGCTGCCGGATTGCGATCTTGCGGGCGCCGAGCCGGAGACATCGATCCCGGGTCAAGAGGTGCGCTATCGGCTTCGCGATTCCGAACCGCCGTTTCGCGAAAGCCATGTCATCTTCCGGATCGAGCCGAACGAGGACGGCGGCACCCGCTTTCGCATCATCCAGCAAGCCTGCGATATCGGCATGAAGCTGCCGCAGCCGGCCAACAGCAATGGCTGCCTGATGCGCGCGGCCGCCTAACACCCGACACCACGTCATCACCCCGCAGAAACGGAGGTCGCCGATGCGCGACATGCTTCAGCTCGTCCCTATGGTCGTCGAACAATCCGCCCGCGGCGAACGATCCTTCGACATCTATTCGCGCCTGCTGCGCGAGCGCATCATATTCCTCAACGGCGAGGTCAACGATGCGATGTCCGGACTGGTCTGCGCGCAGCTCTTGTTCCTGGAGGCGGAGAATCCGAACAAGCCGATCAATCTCTACATCAATTCCTATGGCGGCGTGGTCACCGCTGGCCTTGCGATGTACGACACCATGCAATTCATCAAGGCGCCGGTGCATACGCTATGCATGGGCACCGCGCGCTCGATGGGCTCGTTCCTGCTGATGGCCGGCGAGGCCGGTCACCGCGCCGCCCTGCCCAATGCGAGCCTTCACGTTCATCAGCCGCTCGGCGGCTTTCAGGGCCAGGCGTCCGACATCCTGATCCATGCCACCGAGATGCAGGAAACCAAGCGGCGCATCATCCGGCTCTATGCCCAACATTGCGGGCGCCCCGAGCCGGACGTGGAACGAACCCTGGACCGCGACCACTTCATGACCGCGCAGCAGGCGGTCGACTGGGGGTTGATCGACCGGGTGTTCGCGGAACGCAGCGCCGCCTGACGGTTTCTGCCGGCGACCGTCCGGCAAGCCTCGCCTCGCCCAAGCTGGTTGGCCGGTTGCGCGTATTCCGTGAGCACAAGTGCGAGGGGTCCGATATTTCGCAGCACGACAAACCCTGCAATAGGCGTCCGCCTTACGGAAATACCTTTCTGCTGCCCGACGCATGAGCACCAATGTGTCGGCAGCTTGACGTGCCTTTATTTTAATCAGCCATGGTCAGGTATTGAGCGCGGCGTAATAGCGCACTGCACCGCAATACGCGTCGAACGCGAAAACACCCGTTTTCATAGCCCGTTAGGCAACGCGCCCGATCTGGCACGGCATTTGATTCTATGGGTCCTGGCTGTGCCCGCGTAGTGAACTTTCTCCCTCGTGGCGAACCAGTCGAGAAACGCCCGGCCACGTCCGGACCGGGCCCAAGCGGGGATAGGACCCATGAAAATTGTTATGGCGATTATTAAGCCATTCAAGCTGGAAGAAGTCCGCGACGCCCTGACCGCCATCGGCGTTCACGGTCTCACGGTGACGGAAGTCAAGGGATATGGCCGCCAGAAGGGCCATACGGAAATCTATCGCGGCGCCGAATATGCCGTGAGCTTCCTGCCCAAGATCAAGATCGAGGTCGCTGTCGCCTCCGACCAGGTCGACAAGACCATCGACGCCATCACGACCGCCGCGAAAACCGGACAGATCGGCGACGGCAAGATCTTCGTCATCAATCTCGACCATGCGGTTCGTATCCGCACCGGCGAGGCCGATGCTGCGGCCCTTTGATTTCGCGCTCAATCAAAATTCAATCAGGAGTAAATGAAATGACGTTTAAGCGTCCCTATGGCGCGGGATTGGCGGCTCTCGCAGTCGGCCTGTTCGCTGCGACCGCAGCCTACGCCGAGCCAACGGTCAACAAGGGAGACAACGCCTGGATGCTGACATCGACAGTGCTCGTGCTGTTGATGACGATCCCCGGCCTCGCGCTGTTCTACGGCGGCCTCGTCCGCTCCAAGAACATGCTCTCGGTCCTGATGCAGGTGTTCTACACCGTCTGCGTCGTCACCGTGATCTGGGCCGTGTACGGCTACAGCCTCACCTTCACCGGCGGCTCGGACTTCATCGGCGGCTTCTCCAAGGCCTTCATGATGGGCGTCACCACCGACTCGAAGGCCGCGACCTTCTCGGTCGACGCCAACATCTCGGAGCTCATCTATATGTGCTTCCAGATGACCTTCGCGGCGATCACGCCAGCCCTCATCGTCGGCGCCTTCGCCGAGCGCATGAAGTTCGCGGCGCTCGCGCTGTTCGTCCCGCTCTGGGTCACCCTGATCTACTTCCCGATCGCGCACATGGTCTGGTACTGGCCCGGCCCGGACATGATCCAGGACGCTGCCAAGGCTCTGGCTGCTGCGGCTGATGGCGCGGCGAAGACCGCGGCGCAGGCCAAGCTCGACGAGATCAACGCCGACGCAGGCTGGATCTTCAAGAAGGGCGCGATCGACTTCGCCGGCGGCACCGTGGTGCACATCAACGCCGGCATCGCAGGCCTCGTCGGCGCCCTGCTGATCGGGAAGCGCGTCGGCTACGGCAAGGAGCTGATGGCTCCGCACTCGCTGACGATGTCGATGATCGGCGCCTCGCTGCTCTGGGTCGGCTGGTTCGGCTTCAACGCCGGCTCCAACCTCGAAGCCAACGGCGGCGCGGCGCTTGCCATGACCAACTCCTTCGTCGCCACCGCAGCCGCAGCGCTGTCGTGGATGTTCGCGGAGTGGATCATCAAGGGTCACCCGTCGGTGCTCGGCGTCATCTCCGGCGCTGTCGCGGGCCTCGTGGCCGTCACGCCTGCCGCCGGCTTCTCCGGCGTGATGGGTGCGATCGTCCTCGGCCTCGTGGTCGGCGTGGTCTGCCTGTTCTTCTGCACCGTCGTGAAGAACGCGCTCGGCTACGACGACTCCCTCGATGTGTTCGGCGTGCACTGCGTCGGCGGCATTGTCGGCGCCCTCGGCACCGGCATCCTCGTCAATCCGGCGCTGGGTGGTGCGGGCATCATCGACTACACCGCGATCCCGCCGAAGGTTGCCGATTACGACTTCGCGGCGCAGATGATCTCCCAGGTCTGGGGCGTCGGCACCACGCTGGTGTGGTCGGGTATCGGTTCGGCGATCCTCTACAAGGTCGTCGATGTGATCGTTGGCCTCCGCGCCAATGTCGAGAGCGAGCGTGAAGGCCTCGACATCACCGAGCACACCGAGCGCGCCTACAACATGTAAGTCTCCCCCGGGCGCGGCCTCCTCGGGGGTCGCGCCCACAACTACGGTTTGGGGCACATACCCGGCAATGTCCCGACCGTTGAGGGGCTCCAGCGCAAGTTGGAGCCCCTTTCTTTTTGTCCGGCCGGCCGGAAGAAACGCAAAAAGAAAAAGATTGCCATTCCACACCGCCGGCGCAGAAATATCGACCACAAGAAACAACAATCGGGAGGTCGTCATGCGTTTGGAAGGCGGATGCTATTGCGGCGAAGTGCGCTATGTCGCCGAGGGCGACCCGATGATGCAGGCGCAGTGTCATTGCCGCGAGTGCCAGTACATCTCGGGCGGCGCGCCCAACACTTTCATCGCGATGCCGGCGGCCGGCTTCAGCTACATCACTGGGCAGCCCAAGCAGTTCACCCGCAAGGACCTCGAGCGCGCCGTGACGCGCGAGTTCTGCGGCGAATGCGGCACCCATCTGGTGACCAAGGTTCCCGGACTGCCAGCCGCGATCCTGAAGGTCGGCACGCTGGACGACCCCAAACAGTTCCATCCCCAGATGGCGATCTACACCTGCGACAAGCAGGACTTCCACGCGATCCCCGCGGGCATGGCGACATTCGAGAAGCTGCCGGCGCACTAGAGCCGCGATGACGGCGCGCTCCCTCCCCCGCATGCGGGGGAGGGCTGGGGAGAGGGCGCCTCAACATCGGGACAGTCGCTGTTTGGAGAGAACCCTCACCCGCGCCTCCGGCGCGACCTCTCCCGCAAGGGGGAGAGGCAAGACCCCCCGCGCATCCCGTTGTTATCCGGCCTCATTATTCCTGCTCTGGACGGAGCCGGCGAACCGATGGTTAATCGCGTCTTAACCTCGCCCTATCTATGGTGAACTGAACCGCTTCCCGCCGGCGCCTTGGTCGCGACCGGCTGTTCCAAGAGTGCTGGCGTCCAGAATGGCTATGACCGCTTCATCCCGTACGCCGCAGGACAGCGGAAGCTCCGATAGCGAACGCTCTCCCTTCGTCCGGCTGAACGAACTGCTGGCGCCGCATCAGCCCGGCAAGCCTTTGATTTCGCTTGCCGTCGGCGAGCCCCAGCATCCCGTGCCCGATTTCGTCGGCCCGGTGCTGGCCAAGCACATCGCCGATTTCGGCCGTTACCCCGCGAACAAGGGCACCGACCCGTTCCGCAAGGCTGCAGGCGCCTGGCTGTCGTCGCGCTTCAAGCTGCCGCGCACCCTCGATCCCGAGAGCGAGATTCTCGTCCTCAATGGCAGCCGCGAAGGCCTGTTCCTCGCCGCGATCGCGGCCGCGCGCTATGTCGGCCCGCGTCCCGGCAAGCCCGCGATCCTGATGCCGAACCCGTTCTATCCGGTCTATGGCGCCGGCGCCCGCGCCGCCGCTTGCGAGCCGGTCTACCTGCCGACCACGGCCGAGAACGGCTTCCTGCCCGATCTCGACGCCATCGACGAGGCGACGCTCGCGCGCACGGTGGCGTTCTATCTGGCTTCGCCCGCCAACCCGCAGGGCTCGGTCGCCTCGCGCGGTTATTTCACGCGCCTGAAGCAGCTCGCCGACCGCTACGGCTTCGTGATCCTCAGCGACGAGTGCTATTCGGAGATCTACACCCGCGAAGCTCCCGGCAGCGCGCTTGAATGCGCCGGCCCTGATTTCACCCGCGTGGTTGCGTTCCAGTCGCTGTCGAAGCGCTCCAACCTGCCGGGCTTGCGCGTCGGCTTCGCCGCCGGCGACAAAAAACTCATCGGCATGTTCCTCGAGCTGCGCAACATCGCGGCGCCGCAGGTGCCGGTGCCGCTCCAGCATGTCGCGACCGTCGCTTACGGCGACGAGGCGCATGTCGAGGAGAACCGCAGGCTCTACCGGATCAAGTTCGATCTCGCCGACCAGATCATCGGCGGTCGTTACGGCTATCGCCGGCCCGACGCCGGCTTCTGCGTCTGGCTCAACACGTCCGAAATCGGCGACGATGTGTCCGTGTGCCTGAAACTCTTCAAGGAAGCAGGCGTGCGCGTGGTGCCCGGCAGCTATCTGGCGAGGCTCCAGCCCGACGGCTTCAATCCCGGCGCGGGCTACATTCGCCTTGCGCTGGTGCAGGATGGCGAGACCACGGCGCAGGCGCTGCACCGCCTGGTCGAGACTCTGGGTTAGGCGGGGCCCGTGAGCATGTCGACAATCGAACGTGTCATTCCCTTGGTCGGCCATCTGCCGCCCTCGATCCGCGAAGGGCTGGCGCGGCGCGTGCGCGAGCTCAGCGGTCTCGGCCTGATCGCATTGTCGGGCGTCGCCTCGGCGGCGCTGATGACCTGGTCGGTGCAGGATCCCAGCCTCAGCCACGCAACGTCGCGGCCGATCCGCAACATTCTCGGCTATGCCGGCGCGATCGGCGCCGACCTTGCGATGCAGATTCTCGGGCTCGGCGCGATCATGCTGGTTCTGACGGTCGCGGTCTGGGGCTGGCGCATGCTGACCCATCGTCCGTTCGACCGCGAGGCACTGCGGCTCGGCTCCTGGATTCTCTGCACGGTGATCGCGGCGGGCTTCGTCAGCTGCTGGCCACATGGCGGCGCCTGGCCGCTGCCGACCGGCCTCGGCGGCGTTGTCGGCGATGCGCTGGTTCGCGCGCCTGCGGTGATCTTCGGACCGCCGGGCATGATCTATCGCATGGTGCTCGGCACGATCCTGTTCGCCGCGATGGCGGCGACCTTCCTGATCGCCTGCGGCCTTGGCGCACGCGAGCATGACGACGAACTCGCGGAGATCGAGGACGACGACAAGCCGCTCGACCAGGACGATGAGAGCGATCGCGGTTCGGTATCGCTGGGCTGGCTGTTCCACGCATTGATGAGCACGAAGGCGCGGCTGATCTGGTTGCTTGGCGCTGCCTACCGCTCGCTGGTCTCAAGCGGACCGAAGACCAAGGCCGTTGCATTCAGCCGCCAGGAGCCGAAGCTCGGTGGCGGCCGCGCCGCGCCCTCGATCTCGCCGCAGGCCCAGGACGAGGACTACGACGACGAGCACGAAGAGGTCGAGGAAGACGAGGAAGAGGAGGAGGAACCCGCCGCCCGCGCTCCGCGCAAGAAGGCTGCGCCCAAGGCCGCTTCCAAGAAATCCTCCGACAAGTTCGAGCTTCCGTCCGTGTCGGTGCTGGCCGCGCCGAAGGCCGGCGATCGCCAGCCGCTCAGCAAGGCCGAGCTGGAAACCAATTCGCGCGCGCTCGAAGGCGTGCTGCAGGATTTCGGCGTTCGCGGCGAGATCGTGAAGGCCCATCCGGGTCCCGTGGTCACGCTGTACGAGCTGGAGCCGGCGCCGGGTATCAAGTCGTCGCGCGTGATCGGCCTTTCCGACGACATTGCACGTTCAATGAGCGCGCTGTCGGCGCGCGTCGCCGTCGTGCCCGGACGCAATGCCATCGGCATCGAGCTGCCGAACGCGCATCGCGAAAAGGTCTATCTGCGCGAGCTGCTGGTCGCCAAGGAGACCGTCGATTCGGTTGCGAAACTGCCGCTCTGCCTCGGCAAGACCATCGGCGGTGATCCCGTCATCATCGACCTCGCACGCACACCGCACATGCTGATCGCCGGTACCACCGGCTCCGGCAAGTCGGTCGCCATCAACACCATGATCCTCAGCCTGGTCTATCGACTGCGCCCGGACCAGTGCCGCCTGATCATGGTCGATCCGAAGATGCTCGAACTCTCCGTCTATGACGGCATTCCCCATCTGCTCACGCCCGTCGTGACCGACCCGAAGAAGGCGGTGGTCGCGCTGAAATGGGCCGTGCGCGAGATGGAAGAGCGCTACAAGAACATGGCAAAGCTCGGTGTGCGCAACATCGACGGTTACAACACGCGCTTGCTCGAGTTGAAGGCCAAGGGCGAAGAGCCGACGCGCACGGTGCACACCGGCTTCGACAAGGAAACCGGCAAGGCAATCTACGAGGAAGAGAAGCTCTCGCTCGACCCGCTGCCCTACATCGTCATCATCGTGGACGAAATGGCCGACCTGATGATGGTCGCCGGCAAGGACATCGAAGGCGCGGTGCAGCGCCTCGCGCAGATGGCGCGCGCCGCCGGCCTGCACGTGATCCTCGCAACGCAGCGTCCATCGGTCGACGTCATCACCGGCACCATCAAGGCGAACTTCCCGACCCGCATCGCGTTCCAGGTGACGTCCAAGATCGACAGCCGTACGATTCTCGGCGAGATGGGCGCCGAGCAGCTGCTCGGCCAGGGCGACATGCTCTACATGGCCGGCGGCGGTCGCATCAGCCGCGTGCACGGACCTTTCGCGTCGGACGAGGAAGTCGAGAAGGTGGTGCGCCACCTCAAGACGCAGGGACAGCCGGAATATCTCGAAGCCGTCACAGCCGAAGAACCCAGCGAGGACGAGGACGGCGCGGTGTTCGACGCGTCCGCCATGGGCGCGGATGGCGGCGGCGATCTGTTCTCGCAGGCTGTTGCGATCGTCAAACGCGACCGCAAGGCCTCGACCAGCTACATCCAGCGTCGCCTGCAGATCGGCTATAACCGCGCCGCATCGCTGATGGAGCGCATGGAACTGGAGGGTATCGTCGGACCCGCCAACCACGCCGGCAAGCGCGAGATTCTGGTCGAGGAAGAAGACAGCCATATGTGAGGCGAGCCGCCTCAAGCCATCATTCACGCAAAAACGTTATCTGCTTTTGGCCGAAATCACGCTAAAAGGGCGCCCAGCCACACAGGACGACGCGTTGATCAGACATCCGGACATTCGATTCGCTGCCATTGTCGCCGCGCGGAGCGCGCGCATGGCCGGCGTGATTCTCGTCACCGCCGCGATGGTGATCACGGCGTCATTCGCGCAGACCGTTCCCGTGCCGAAGCCTGCGCCGAAGGGCCGCGATGGCGGTCCGGCCGGTGGAGGGCCCGCGGTCACCGGCGCGACCCAGACGCCGCCGAATCCGGTGATTCCGGATCCGCGCCGCAACGTGCCGAGCAGCATCTTCCAGACCTTCGATGCGAACCAGAAGGCGCAGGCGGCCAAGGTCAGCGCCTATTTGTCGTCATTGTCGACGCTGGTCGGGAATTTCGTCCAGGTCGGCCCCGACGGCAGCAAGACGCAAGGCGACTTCTACATCCAGAAGCCGGGCAAGGTGCGCTTCGAATATGACGCGCCGAGCCCGATCGACATCGTCGCCGACGGCTCGTCGCTGGTGGTGCGCGACCGCAAGCTCGCGACGCAGGACGTCTATCCGCTGTCGCAGACACCGCTGCGTTTCCTGCTGTCCGACCGCATCGACCTGATGAAGGACACCAACGTCGTCAACGTCTCGGCCGACGACGTCTTCGTCAGCGTCACCATCGAGGAGAAGCAGGCGCTGGTCGGCACCAGTCGCCTCCTGCTGATGTTCGGCGCCAAGGACGGCCAGTTGAAGCAGTGGACCGTCACCGACCCGCAGGGCTACGACACCACGATCGCGGTCTACAATCTGGACACGAGCAAGAAGCTCGATCCCGGCATGTTCAAGATCGATTTTACCAATTACGGCCCGTCGCCGGGCTGAGTGCCATAGGGTGGGCAAAAGCGCACTTGCGCCGTGCCACCATCTCTCATCCTAAGCCACTATGGTGGGCACGCTTCCGCCTTCGCTCTTCGAGCTACGGCGGACAAGTCGCTTTGCCCACCTTACGAGACCTGTGGACACGCATTTGCGTACGCCCAATCCATGCTAAGACGCATCCCTCATGCGTTTTTCCCTGACAACCTGGAACATCAATTCGGTGCGGCTGCGCATCGATCTGGTCGCAAAATTTCTCAAGGGCGCGCGGCCGGACGTGCTGTGTCTCCAGGAGACCAAGTGCATCGACGACGCCTTTCCGCTGAAGCGCTTCAAGCGGCTCGGTTACGAGCATGTCGCGCTGAACGGGCAGAAGGGTTATCACGGCGTCGCCATCGTCTCGAAGATCCCGTTCGAGTCGAAGGATATCCGCACCTTCTGCGACAAGGTGGATTCACGCCACATCTCGGTATCGTTCGGCGAGAAGGCTGGGATCGCAAAACCGCTGGTGGTGCATAATTTCTACGTGCCGGCCGGCGGCGACATTCCCGATTCCGCGCTGAACGAGAAATTCGACCACAAGCTCCGCTTCCTCGACGAGATGAAGGCGTGCGAGCCGCTGCATCCGCGCGGCGAGGACCGCCACATCCTGGTCGGCGATCTCAACGTCGCCCCGCATGAGAACGACGTCTGGTCGCACAAGCAGCTTCTGAAGGTGGTATCGCACACGCCCATCGAAACCGAGAAGCTGCAAGCCGCGCTCGCCGCCGGCGAGTGGGTCGACGTCGCGCGGGAGCGCATTCCGATGTCGGAAAAGGTCTACACGTGGTGGAGCTACCGCTCCGCCGATTGGACCGTCGGCGACCGCGGCCGCAGGCTCGACCACATCTGGGTCTCGCGCGCGCTGAAAGATGCGGTCAGTGATTTCAAGATTCTGCGCGAGGCGCGCAGCTGGGAGCGGCCGTCGGACCATGTGCCGGTTACGGTGACGCTGGATCTATGATCGTCGCCCTGGCGAAGGCCAGGGCCCATTACCACCAGTCGTCGTCGTTGCGCGAGGACGCCGGCAATCGCACCAGGCCAGAAACATTTGGGGTAATGGGTCTTGGCTTTCGCCAGGACGACGTCAACTCGTCAGCTTCGCACCCGCCATCAATATATCGCTGGCGATCTGGCTGGAGCGCACCGCGAATTCATCGCGCAGACGAACGGCGGCGGCGGGGTCGCTTTCGAGCACGCGCTGAAACAGGCTGCGCGCGACGCGGATGACGGAGGCGTGCTCGATCGCAATCGCGCTCGACGGCCGCTTCATCGGCACGATCAGCGCGAGCTCGCCGATCAGCGCACCGGGACTTGCGATCATCTCCGCGCCGGCGCCGTCGTCGACCCGGAAGGCGCCGCGCTGGACCACGAAGCCGGCATCGGCATCGTCGCCGAGATTGAACAAGACGTCGCCGCGGACGAAGTCACGCTGCTCGGAGCCGATCGCCAGCATGCGCAACGAAGCGTCTCCCAACAGGCGCAGTGTCGGGACACGCTCGAGAAGCGCTACATCGTCGTCGATTGACATTCAGGTCCGGGGCTCAAGGGCATGCAATCTAAAACGATTCGCACGCCCCAGAAGCGTATCACGGCACCAGCTTGTAGCCACCGGCTTCCGTGACCAGGATTTCCGGGTTGGCGGCGTCCTTCTCGATCTTCTGGCGAAGCCGGTAGATGTGGGTTTCCAGCGTGTGGGTGGTGACGCCGGAATTGTAGCCCCAAACCTCCTGGAGCAGGGTCTCGCGCGAGACCGGCATCTGGCCGGCCCGGTAGAGGAAGCGGAGGATCGCGGTTTCCTTCTCCGTCAGCCGGACTTTGCGCGCGTTGGCGGCGGTCAGCATCTTGGAGCCGGGCCGGAAAGAGTAGGGGCCGACCGAGAACACGGCGTCCTCGCTGGCTTCGTGCTGCCGGAGCTGGGCGCGGATGCGCGCCAGCAGCACGGCGAAGCGGAAGGGTTTTGCGACATAATCGTTGGCGCCGGATTCCAGCCCCAAAATCGTGTCGGAATCGGTGTCATGCCCGGTGAGCATGATGATCGGAGCCTTGAACCCGCCCTTGCGCAATGAACGGACCACTTCGCGGCCATCCGTGTCGGGCAGGCCAACATCCATCAGGACGAGATCGGGGGCATTGGCCTTCGCGGCGCTCGCGCCCTTGGCGCCGGTATCGACCGCGGAGGCTTCAAATTCTTCGTGCAGCGACAATTGCTCCACCAACGTATCGCGCAGATCGGTATCGTCATCCACGATCAGGATCTTGCGGGCATTGGCCATAGGGGGTCATCCTTTTGGGGTCCGGCGCGGCGCGCATCCATGCTGCACCCAGCCGAGAGGGAAGTTTAGGGGTCGCAATTATTATTATTGTTCGTCTTGAAGTAGTGGGCTGTTACCGATTCACAAGCCAGAACCACTCTAACCCAGAATAGCAGGCCGTTTTGATGAATGTCCTGTAATGAATTCGACATCGCACGTTCATATGAAAAATAAAGCTGCTTCAGCTAGTTACACCATGAACCGGAGCGCCGGGCCGCTGTCGGCGATCCGCGTTAAGGCTGCCGCCGGGAATCCGCGCCGGGGGTGGCTGACCGCGGGAGCGCTGACGATTCCGGTGGCGCTCGGACGCGGCGGCATTCTGGCGAACAAGCGCGAGGGCGATGGCGGCACCCCGAGGGGCAGCTTCCGTCCCAGGCGATTGTGGTGGCGGGGCGACCGGCACAGCCGCCCGCAGACCTTTCTGCCGGCCCGGATCATCACCGGCGAGGACGCCTGGTGCGAGGATCCCAAAGACCGTCACTACAATCAGGGAATCCGGCTCGGCGAGGGGCAGGGCGGTGACCGGCTCAAGCGGACCGACCATCTCTATGACTTCGTCATCGAAATCGACCACAACACGAGGCCGCGCATCGCCGGCCGGGGCAGTGCGGTGTTCTTGCATCTGGCGCGCGACAATTTCGGCCCGACCGCAGGCTGCGTCTCGATGACCAAAGCGGCGATGCGACAATTGCTGCAGCGGCTGGGACCAAAAACAAAAATCATCATCGAGTGAGGACACATGCTCGACAGGGATCAGATCGCCACCGCATCGCGCGTCCTCATCCGACATTGGCGCGACGGCACCAAGTTTGACGCGCTGGAGCCACGGTTGCGGCCACAGAGCCGCGCCGAGGGCTATGCCGTGCAGGCAGCGCTCGGCGGAACATTGTTCGGCTGGAAGATCGCGGCGACGAGCGAGTCCGGACAGAAGCACATCAATGTCGCGGGACCGCTGGCCGGCCGGATCATGAGCGACACCGTGATCGCCGATGGCGGCACCGCCTCGATGAAAGGCAACGCGATGCGCGTCGGCGAACCCGAGTTCGCTTTCCGCATGGGACGCGATCTGCCGCCGCGCGCGGCGCCGTATACCGTCGACGAGGTGCTCGCCGCCGTGGACAGCTTGCATCCTGCGATCGAGATTCCCGATTCGCGCTTTGCCGATTTCGCCGGCGCCGGCGAGGCGCAGCTGATCGCCGACAACGCCTGTGCGCATCTGTTCGTGCTGGGCGCAGCAACGCATGCGAACTGGCGCGCCATGGATCTCGTCGAGGAGCGGCCGCAGATCACGTTGCGTGGCCAGCGCTATCTCGGCCACGGCAAGAACGTGCTCGGCGATCCCCGAATTGCCCTGGTCTGGCTGGCCAACGAGCTGCGTGGCCTCGGCATCACCTTGCGGGCAGGAGAGGTGGTGACCACGGGCACGTGCCATCCGCCGCTGCCGATCCAGGCCGGTGATCAGTTCACGGCGGATTTCGGCTTGCTGGGGACGGTGTCGGTGAGTTTCTCTTGAGCCGTCCAGACACCGCCGTCATTGCGAGCGCAGCGAAGCAATCCAGAGTCCCTTCGCGGAAAGATTCTGGATTGCTTCGCTGCGCTCGCAATGACGAATTCGAGAGTTCGTAGGGGGCCCTGCCAACAATGATGCTCTCACCGATGCCCGAAGATCGCACTTCCCACGCGCACATGGGTGGCGCCGAGCATGATCGCGGTCGCATAATCCGCGCTCATGCCCATCGAGAGCTTCTTCAATCCATTTCGCGCGGCTATTTTGGCCGTCAGCGCGAAATGCGCCGCCGGCGGCTCATCTACCGGAGGGATGCACATCAACCCCGAGATCGTTAGCCCGTAGGTGTCGCGGCAGCTCGCGATGAAAGCATCGGCCTCGCCGGGGGCGATGCCGGCCTTCTGCGGCTCCTCACCGATATTGATCTGGACGAACAATTCGGGGTGCTTGTTCTGGGATTCGATTTCCTTGGCTAACGCCTGGCAAATGCTCGGGCGGTCGACCGAATGGATGGCACCGAACAGCGCGACCGCCTCTTTCGCCTTGTTGGATTGCAGCGGCCCGATCAGATGCAGCGCGATATCGGGGTAAACAGAAGTTAACGCGGGCCACTTGCCTTTGGCCTCCTGCACGCGATTCTCGCCGAATACGCGCTGTCCGGCGTCGATCACCGGGGTAATTGCATCCGCGGCGAAAGTTTTCGACACCGCGATCAGCGTCACGGAGGCACGTTCGCGCCGCGCATCCTTGCAGGCGCGCGCGATTTCGGCTTCGACCGCGGCGAGCGCGTTTGGTGAATGGCCGGTTAGTGGTGCGGCGTTGGCTTCGGTCATGATGTCGCATCGGAGCTGATTGTTGCGGAGCTAGTTCTAATTTTACCGAGTTCAAGAAAGAGTTTTTGAACCCTTTGCTTTACCTTAGCCGCGGGGTGGGCAGCGAAGATGGCAAACGTCAGTTTCAACCGCAAACGAGCGAAACTCAAGCAGGTTCTCGGAATCCGGGCGCGGCTTGCGTTGCTCGCGGTGATTCTGGTGACGCCTTTGATGTTCGAGCGCATCCGCTCGCTCGAAGACACGCGCACGCGGCAGATCGCGCAGGCCACGACCGAATTCACCACCGTTGCAAGGCACAGCGCCGATGCGCAGCGCGAGGTGATCTCGTCGGTCGAGACCATCCTGAAATCGGAAGCTTTCATCCGCGCCTCCGCCGGCGGCATCAGCAAGAGCTGCGACGTCCTGCGCGCGAGCCTGCCGTCGAATCTCCCCTGGATCCGTACGCTTCTGATCGCCGGCCAGGACGGACGCATCCAGTGCGCCACCAACAACATGTATGTCGGCCTCGACCTCAGTGACCGGCCGTACTTCCAGCAGGCGCAGGAAACCGGCCGCTTCGTGCTGAGTGACTTCATCCTGTCGCGCCCCGTGCCGACACCGACCGTCATGGCGGTTTACCCGGTATCCGCCTTCAGCGGCGTAGCAGATGCCGTCGTGCTCGCCACCGTCAACCTCGACTGGATGTCGAAGGTCATGAGCAATCTGGGTGGTCGCGCCGGCATCACGGCCGTGCTGGTCGACAGCGCGGGTACCGTGCTGGCCGCACCGGCCGACCAGCACAGCGCGATCGGACGTCCGCTCGACAACATGCCGCTGATGTCCGCGATCGCCGACAAGGCGCTGAGGTCTGACCAGGACGAAGGCTCACTCTCTTTCCTCGCAGCCGACGGCTCCCGCCGCGCGGTCAGCTTTATCCGCATCGCCGGGACCAATGCCCGCCTGATCGCCAGCATCGACGAGGACAAGGTGTCCGCAGCCGTGAGCCGCGACATCCGCACCGCCTATCTTCAGCTCGCTTTCGTCGTGCTGTTCGTGCTGCTCGGGGCGCTGATCGCAGCCGAGAAACTGGTGATCAAGCCGATCAGGATGCTCGCCGACATGGCCAAGCGTCTGGGCGAGGGCGATCTGTCGGCGCGTGCCGCGCGCAATCGCCTGCCGTCCGAATTCGTGCCGCTGGCCCGCGCGTTCAACGCGATGGCCGCGCAGCTCAGCCAGCGCGAACGCGAGCTGATGGCGAGCAATGACCGGCTCACGGTGATGGCCTCGATCGACATGTTGTCGGGGCTCGCCAACCGCCGCGGCTTCCAGAGCCGCCTCGATTTCGAATGGATGCGCGCGCAGCAATATGGCAGCGACCTCGCGCTTCTGATGATCGACGTCGACCATTTCAAGCTGTTCAACGACACCTATGGCCATCTCGAAGGCGATTCCTGCCTGACCAGGCTCGGCGAGTCGCTGTCCGGCATCGCCGCCGACACGATGGGCTTCGCGGCCCGCTACGGCGGCGAGGAATTCTGCTTGTTGCTGCCGAACACCGACGTGGCGCGCGCCGTCGAAATCGGCGAACAGGCGCGCGCGGCCGTGCTGAAGCTGTGCCTGCCGCACATCACCTCCGACCACATGATCGTCACCGTCTCGATCGGCGTTGCCGCGACCAAGCCCAACGAAAGCTTGCGTCCCGGCGATTTGATCGAAGCCGCCGATGCCGCGCTCTACGCCGCCAAGCACCGCGGCCGCAACAACGTCGTCGAGCACGGCATCACGGTGATCGACAACGGTGCGGCGGAAATGATGATGGCGGGTTGAGGGCTAACCCGCAGCCCCGGTGCGATCGAGTTCGTTCTCGGTGACCACGCGATTGCGGCCGCTGTTCTTGGCGAGATAGAGCGCGCGATCGCAGCGCTCGATGAAATCGGTGATCGCTTCGCCGGGCCGGTACTGCGCGACACCGATCGATACGCTGATATGGGGCAGGACCTCGCCGGTCGACCGGCGCGTGATCCTGCATTCCGCGATCGCGCGCCTGATGCGCTCGGCGATCTCGGCGCAGGCGGCGAGATCGGCATCCGGCAACACCGCGATCAGCTCCTCGCCGCCATAGCGGGCCGATAGGTCCTGCTCGCGGACCTTTTCGCGCAGCACCTTGGCCATCAGGCGCAGCACTTGGTCGCCGACGCCGTGGCCGAAACTGTCGTTGAAGGTCTTGAAGTGGTCGATGTCGAGCATCAGCATGCTGAGCGGCTCGCCCCAGTCCGCAGTCGCCTGCGCCTTGCGCAGGAATTCATCGAGCGCCCGGCGGTTGGCGAGGCCTGTGAGCGTATCGGTCCGGGCACGCTCCTCGGATTTGGAAAGGGAGGCGCGGATCACGTCGAGCTCGCGGGTCTTTTCCGCAAAGCCTGCCTCGAGCCGCGTCGCGCGGGTGGCGGCGCGTCCCAGCTCGTTCATGAGCTGGGCGACCAGCGTTTTGGGATCGACACAGGCCTTGCCCTGGTCCGCGACCTCGTTGATCGCCTGCATCTGGGAGTGATTGTCGGCAATCGCAGTTGCAAGAAAATCCTTCGCCGTGCCCATAAGGGTGTGGAGCCGCTCGGACGTGTCGACGACGATGGCACTCACCTGGGGCGCGACGTAGGTCTCGAACAGATCCTGATTGGTCCTGACGTCGAAGGGCCGATTGTGATCGATCAGGAGATCGATCGCGTTGCGCAGATCGTCATGGCTTCCCGCGAAATACTGGAACCAGACGGCGAAATTGGCCGGCGTGGCAGGGATCCGCTGTTCGGCCATGGTCCGCATCGCCCGTTCGGCAACGGACGCGGCATAGTCGTAATCGGGATCGTCGAAGCTGGCGTCCATCACAAGTCTTGAGAATTTTGGTTGGCCGCAAACTCGCATCGACCCCTAATCACGCCCCAACGCGGCCTCAGTAGTTATGCGGTGCAGCGCCGAAGGTTCCCAAATTGCGGCAACCCATTGACCCCTTGAGGACTTCTATGGCCTAGTCCGCCGTCTTTAGACGGCCAGATCCACCAAAACCCAACGATTCCATGACCTCCGAACGCTACAACGCCCGCGACGCCGAACCGCGCTGGCAAGCCGCCTGGGACCAACAGGCGATCTTCGTCTCCAGGAACGACGATCCGCGGCCGAAATACTATGTGCTGGAGATGTTCCCCTACCCGTCGGGGCGCATCCATATCGGCCATGTCCGCAATTACACGCTTGGCGACGTACTGGCCCGCTTCATGCGCGCCAAGGGTTTCAACGTGCTGCACCCGATGGGCTGGGACGCTTTCGGCCTGCCGGCCGAGAACGCCGCGATCGAGCGCAAGGTCGCGCCGAAGGCCTGGACCTACGACAACATCGCCGCGATGAAGAAGCAGCTCCGCTCGATCGGGCTGTCGCTGGACTGGAGCCGCGAGATCGCGACCTGCGATCCCAGCTACTACAAGCACCAGCAGAAGCTGTTTCTGGACTTCCTGCGCGAAGGCCTCGCCGAGCGCGAAAAGCGCAAGGTGAACTGGGACCCCGTCGACATGACCGTGCTCGCCAACGAGCAGGTGATCGACGGCAAAGGCTGGCGTTCGGGTGCCGTTGTCGAGCAACGGGAAATGAACCAGTGGGTCTTCAAGATCACGAAGTACTCGCAGGAGCTGCTGTCGGCGCTGGATACGCTGGATCGCTGGCCCGACAAGGTGCGGCTGATGCAGCGCAACTGGATCGGCCGGTCCGAGGGGCTGTTGATCCGCTTCGCGCTCGACGCGGCGACGACGCCGTCCGGCGAGAGCGAGCTGAAGATTTTCACGACGCGCCCCGACACGCTGTTCGGCGCGAAATTCATGGCGATCTCGGCCGATCATCCGCTGGCGCAAGCGGCCGCCGCCAAAAACCCTGCGCTCGCCGCGTTCATCGGCGAGATCAAGCGGATGGGCACGGCGCAGGAGATCATCGACACGGCCGAGAAGCAGGGCTTTGACACCGGCATCCGCGCGGTCCACCCGTTCGATCCGAGCTGGAAGCTGCCGGTCTACGTCGCCAACTTCGTGCTGATGGAATACGGCACCGGCGCCATTTTCGGCTGCCCCGCCCACGACCAACGCGATCTCGATTTCGTCAACAAGTACGCTCTCGGCAACACGCCGGTGGTGTGCCCCGAAGGCCAGGATCCCAAGAGCTTTGTCATCACCGATACCGCCTATGACGGTGACGGCCGCATGATCAATTCGCGCTTCCTCGACGGCATGACCATCGATCAGGCCAAGGACGAGGTGGCGAAGCGTCTCGAGACCGAGCTGCGCGGCAACGCGCCGGTCGGCGAGCGTCAGGTCAATTTCCGCCTGCGCGACTGGGGCATTTCACGCCAGCGTTATTGGGGCTGTCCGATCCCCGTCATCCACTGTCCGAAGTGCGACGTGGTGCCGGTGCCGGATGCCGACCTCCCCGTGGTGCTGCCGGAGGATGTGAGCTTCGACAAGCCAGGCAACGCGCTCGATCATCACCCGACCTGGAAGCACGTCACCTGTCCGCAATGCGGTGGCAAGGCGCAGCGTGAAACCGACACCATGGACACTTTCGTGGACTCGTCCTGGTACTTTGCGCGCTTCACCGATCCCTGGAACGAGAACGCGCCGACGACGCCAGAGGTCGCCAACCGGATGCTGCCGGTCGACCAGTATATCGGCGGCGTCGAGCACGCGATCCTGCATCTGCTCTACAGCCGCTTCTTCACGCGCGCGATGAAGGCGACCGGGCACATCGCACTGGACGAGCCGTTCGCCGGCATGTTCACGCAGGGCATGGTGGTGCACGAGACCTACCAGAAGGCCGACGGCACCTTCGTCCAGCCGGTCGAGGTGAAGGTCGAGACCGGCGCCAATGGCCGCCGCGCGACGCTACTGACGTCAGGCGAAGACATCCAGATCGGCCCGATCGAGAAGATGTCGAAGTCGAAGAAGAACACGGTCGACCCCGACGACATCATCGAAACCTACGGCGCCGACGTCGCGCGCTGGTTCATGCTGTCGGATTCCCCGCCCGAGCGGGACGTGATCTGGAGCGATGAGCGCGTCCAGGGCGCCTCGCGCTTCGTGCAGCGGCTATGGCGGCTGGTGAACGATTCCGCGGAACACGGCAAGAGTGCGCCGGCGGCCCGGCCGGCCAGCTTCGGCCCGGACGCCATCGCCTTGCGCAAAGCCGCCCATGGCGCGCTGGACAAGGTCACCACCGGGATCGAGCGGCTGCACTTCAACGTCTGCCTCGCCCATATCCGTGAATTCACCAATGCGTTTGCGGAGATCTTGCAGCGTCCCGGCCAGCCGGCCCCAGATTTGGCCTGGACGATCCGGGAGGCCGGCCAGATCCTGGTCCAGCTGTTCTCCCCGATGATGCCGCATCTGGCCGAGGAGTGTTGGCAGGTTCTCGGCCACAGCGGGCTGGTTTCCGAGGCCGATTGGCCCCAAATCGAACGCGATTTGCTGGTTGAAGACAGTGTGACCCTGGTGGTTCAGGTCAACGGCAAGAAGCGGGGCGAGGTCACAGTTGCAACAGCGGCCGAGAATCCGGAAATCGAGGCTGCCGTTTTGGCCCTCGATGCGGTAAAACTGGCCTTGGACGGCAAGCCCGTCCGCAAGGTGATTATCGTCCCCAAGAGGATCGTGAATGTTGTCGGCTAGGATCCGCATCGCAGCCCGCTTGCTGGCGGTCGCCGCACTGGCGGCCATGACGGCCGGCTGCTTCCACCCGATGTATGCCGAGCACACCGACGGCACGCCCGGCCTGCGCGAGAAGCTGATGGGGGTCGATCTGCCCCCGATCGCCAAGTCCAATGCCTCGCGCGAAGCCCGCGTCGGCGTCGAGGTTCGCAACGCGCTGGCCTTCAGGCTCTATGGCACCGCCACCGGCATGCCGCCGACCCACCGCCTGGAGATCCGCTTCACGAGCGGCAAGTCGTCGTTGATCGTCGACCCCAACACCGGCCTGCCGAGCAGTGAAAACTACGGCCTCGACGCCCAGTACAATCTGATCGAGGTCGTCAGCGGCAAATCGGTGATGACCGGCACCACCTTCTCCCGCGTGACCTACGACATGCCCGGCTCCTATCAGCGTTTCAGCCGCAACCGCGCGGTACGTGATGCCGAGGATCGTGCCGCCAACGAGATCGCCGAGAACATCACGACTCGCCTCGCCTCGTTCTTCACCGCGGGCACTTAATTCATCCCGTCATCCCGGTTCGCCCGGACTAACGAATCCCAGGCACCATGGTCGCGCTGCGCGGAAAAGAGATCGACGCCTATCTCGCCCGCCCCGATGCGGGCCGTCCGATCATCCTGCTCTACGGTCCTGACGCCGGACTGGTCCGCGAACGCGCAGATGCGCTGATCGCCTCGGCTGTCGACGATCCCAACGATCCTTTCTCGCTGGTCAAGGTCGATGGCGACGAGCTCTCCGCCGAGCCGTCGCGCCTCGTCGACGAGGCCATGACGGTGCCGCTGTTCGGCGGCCGCCGCGCCATCCGCGTGCGCGCCGGCTCGCGCAGCTTTGCCAGTGCTATCGACACCTTGGCGGAGATGGGCGTCAGGGATTGCCGCATCGTGATCGAGGCCGGTGAGCTGCGCCCGGAATCGCCGCTGCGCAAGGCCTGCGAACGCGCCAAGACGGCCGTCGCGATCGCTTGCTATCCCGATACCGAGCGCGACCTCGCCAAGCTGATGGAAGACGAGCTCCGCATCGCCAATTTGCGCATCGCGCAGGACGCCCGCGCGGCGCTGATGTCGTTCCTCGGCGGCGACCGGCAGGCCTCGCGCAACGAGCTGCGCAAGCTCACGCTCTATGCCCACGGCAAGGGCGAGATCACGCTGGATGACGTGATGGCCGTGGTCGCCGATGCGTCGGAGCTGAAACTCGATCCGATCGTCGATGGCGCCTTCGCCGGGCGGCCCGAGATCGTCGAGAACGAGTTTGCCAAAGCCATGATCGCCGGCACCTACCCCGGCGTGATCATCTCCGCGGCGCAGCGCCAGGCGGCGTGGCTGCACAAATCGGCGCTCGCGATCGCCGACGGCACCCCCGCTTCCGCCGTGCTCGACAGCGGTTATCCGCGCCTGCATTTTTCGCGAAAGCCCGCGGTCGAAACCGCACTGCGTAATTTCAGCGTGGCGCGGCTCGCCGTCATCATCGAGCAGCTCGCGACCGCCGCGCTCGACACCCGCAAGCAATCCACCCTCGCCGCCGCCATCGCCCAGCGCACGCTGATGGCGATCGCCGCAAACGCGAAGCGGCGGGGCTGAGCTTCCCGCTCTGTCCGCTCGTCATTGCGAGGAGCCCTTGCGACGAAGCAATCCAGAATCTCTCCGCGGAAAGATTCTGGATTGCTTCGCTGCGCTCGCAATGACGTATGGATCGGCATGAGGTCCTGGCTTTCGCCGGGACGACACCAAGCGGCTACAGCGCGCCCTTCGCCAGCCGCCGCATCACCTCGTCGAGCTGATCGAGGTTACGGTAGTTGATTTGCACGGAGCCACCGGGGTCGCGGTGGCTCACCGTGACCTTGAGCCCGAGCGCGTCGCTGACGCGCTTCTCGAGGTCGACTGTATCGGGGTCCTTTTCCTTCGCCCCCGTGCGTGCCTTCTGCGGCTTGCGCTCCGGCACGCCCTCTTCATGCGCCAGCGCCTCGGTCTGGCGGACGTTGAGGCCTTCGTCGACGATGCGCTTGGCAGCGGCGACCGGATCAGGCACGCCGATCAGCGCGCGGGCATGACCTGCGGTCAGCTCGCCGCTCGTGATCAACGCTTGCACCTCGGCTGGAAGCTTCGTCAGCCGCATCATGTTGGCGATATGGCTGCGGCTCTTGCCGACGACTTTGGCAATGTCGTCCTGGCTGCGTTTGAACTCATTGGCGAGCGCGTGATAGCCGAGCGCCTCTTCCATCGGGTTGAGGTCTTCGCGCTGCACGTTCTCGACGATCGCGAACTCCAGCGCATCGCTGTCGCTGATGTCGACGGGAACGATCGGCACTTCGTGCAGGCCGGCCATTTGCGACGCGCGCCAGCGCCGCTCGCCGGCGATGATCTCGAAGCGGTCCTGCGCCCCCTTCACCGGGCGGACCACGATCGGCTGGATCACGCCGTGCTGCCTGATCGAATCGCTGAGCTCCCTGAGCTCGCCTTCCGAAAAGGTGCGACGCGGGTTGCGCGGATTGGGCTTGATGAACTCGATCGGCACCTTGCGTTGCGCGCGCGGGCGATCGACATGCTGAGCCTCGCCGCCGACGTCACCGATCAGACTCGCAAGACCCCGGCCCAGTCGCGAACGCGCTTCGTCGGCCATCGCCAGCTCCCTTGGATTCACGGTGCAGCACTCCAGAACTGAATTGTCGCAGGGTGGGCAAAGCGAAGCGTGCCCACCAGTTAGTCATGTGCGGAAGATGGTGGGCACAGCGAAGACGCCTTTGCCCACCCTACAGCACCTCTAATGCGTCGTCCGCAGCTCGCGCTCGCGCTGGATCACTTCGGTGGCGAGCCGCAAGTAAGCTTCGCTGCCGACGCATTTGAGATCGTAGACCAGCACCGGCTTGCCGTAGGATGGCGCCTCCGAGATGCGCACGTTGCGCGGGATCATGGTCTTGTAGACCTTCTCGCCCATGAACTGCCGGACGTCGGCCACGACCTGGTTCGAGAGATTGTTGCGCGAGTCGAACATGGTCAGCACGATGCCGTGGATCGACAGGTTCGGATTGAGCGTCGAGCGCACCTGCTCCACCGTCTGCAGCAATTGCGACAGACCTTCGAGCGCGAAGAACTCGCACTGCAGCGGCACCAGGATTGCGTCGGAAGCCGCCATCGCGTTCACGGTGATCAGATTGAGCGAGGGCGGACAGTCGATCAGCACGTAGGTGTAATCGGCGTCGGGAGAGACGTTGTTGTTGAGCGCGCTGATCGCGTCACGCAGCTTGTACGCACGACCGGGCGTGGTGCCGAGCTCGAGCTCGAGGCCGGAGAGATCCATGGTCGAGGGCGCGATATGCAGCCGCGGCACTGCCGTCGACACCACCGCTTCCCGCAGGCTCGCCTCGCCTACCAGAACGTCATAGGTCGAGCAGGAGCGGTTGCGGCGATCAATGCCGAGGCCGGTCGAGGCGTTGCCCTGCGGATCGAGATCGACGATCAGGACACGTTCGCCGATCGCAGCGAGCGCCGTGCCGAGATTGATCGCCGTGGTTGTTTTTCCCACGCCGCCCTTCTGATTCGCCAGCGCCAGGATGCGCGGATGGCCCTGCGGGACGGCGGCGGTCTGTTCCTGCTGCGGTTCGTCAATCACGCTCAT